>NZ_JAUSQZ010000001.1:0-4800000 GCF_030811555.1 Kineosporia succinea
GGTGGTGGTGCTCGACCCCGCCGACCGCGGGCTGCTCATGCGCACGTTCAACGATCTGCTCGGCCTGCCCGGGGGCACGCTGACGGGGGTGGAGTCCGGGCGGCAGAACCGGTCGATGTCGGCGGCGGAGACCGAGCTGTTCCGGCGGCTGAACGTGCAGCTGCGCGACCGGGACTTCCCGTGGAAGGACTACGCCGACCTGATCCGCTACGGCTCGATCCTGCGCACGGTCGAGCTGATGCCCTCGGGTGAGGGGCCGGCCGTGCACACCCCGGACTGGGCCGTGGACCGCGCGGTCGAGCTGGCCCGGGGCTATCGCGAGATCATCGAGGAGCTGCGGGTTTCCGGCCTGGACGTGATCGGCGACCCGGACCTGCTGACCGAGCCCTGGCCGGGTGCGCCGGAGCCCACGCCGGCGCCCGACGCGGTGCCCGTGGACCTGGCGGTGCAGGCGATCCTGGGGGCGGTTTCCCGGGCCGGCACCGGCAACGCGTTCTTCCCGGACGAGGTCGCGCGGGGCGTCGGTGAGCAGGAGGGGCTGCCCGGGTCGCAGCGTACCGAGAAGGAGGTCGTGCGGATCGAGGACCTGTCCGCGCGGGAGATCAGCGAGGTGCTGGCCGGGCGGGTGCGGCGGGGCGTGGGCAGGAGGTACCGCTCGCAGCGCCGGCGGCTGCAGCGCCTGGCCTCCCGCTCGCCGCTCACTCCGGCGCAGCGGCTCGAGGCCCTGGACGACGAGATGGGCTCGAGCGACAGCCCTTTGCCGGTCGACTGACGACGAGCCGACACCGGGCGCGGTAGCGGGCCGCCACCGGCACGGGCGTGGGCGCCGGCCGCCGCTGCCCAGCCCCGGTGGCCCAAGCCGGTGACCTGGTGCGGCAGGAGGGGTCCCCCGCCCCGGCCACCCCGGCCACCCCCTCGCCCCGGCCGCCCCCTCGCCCCGGCCGCCCCGGCCATCCCCTCGCCCCGGTCACCCCGGCCACCCCGCGCCGGCCGCGGGCCGGTTCGCTCCCCCGTTCCGGCGCGAGCGGATGACCTGGATCAAGCCGTCGTTCCGGTGGATGATGTACCGCTGCGGCTGGGCCCGTAAGGACGGCCAGGAGCGGGTTCTCGCGATCAGACTGACGCGGGCCGGCTTCGAGGAGGCCCTGACCCGGGCCGGCCTGAGCCACTTCGTGCCCGAACTGCACGGCGACGAAAGGGATTTCCGGCGGTTGGTGCGGGAACGCCCGGTGCGGGTGCAGTGGGACCCGGAACGCTCGCCGTCACTCGCCCCGGTCGATCACCGGTCGATCACCGGTCGATCACCGGTCGATCCAGATCGGTCTGGGAGCCCCCGTGGTGCCCGCCTACGTCGACGAATGGACGCTGTCGGTCACGGATGTCACGCCCCTCGCCCACGAGATCCACGAACTGGTGCGGCAGGACGAGACCGCCCGGGCCCGGGCGCTGCTGCCCGTCGAGACGCCGTACGACCTGCCGGAGCCGATCGCCCGCCCGCTCGGGGCGACGCAGGCCTGATCACCGCCGGAAAGCGGCCGTGATCAGGCCTGTTCGCCGTCAGACCGGCTGCCTGGCCGGCTGCGACGTCTGACTGCGCCACGACGCGTACATGCGCCGGTAGGGCTCGCAGCGTTCCAGCAGTTCCAGGTGGTGCCCGGCGTCGGCGACCTCACCGCGGTCGACGACCACGACCAGGTCGGCGGCCTCGGCCGTGCTCATCCGGTGGGCGATCGTCACCGAGGTGCGGCCCCGGGTGACGCCCTCGAGCGCGGCCTGCAGCTTGACCTCGGTGGCCGGGTCGACGGCCGACGTGGCCTCGTCGAGCACCAGCAGGTCAGGATCGGCCAGGTAGGCCCGGGCCAGCGCCAGCAACTGCCGCTCCCCCGCCGACAGCGACTCGCCGCGCTGACCGACCGGGGTGTCCAGCCCTCGCGGCAGCCCCTGCGCCCACTCCAGCAGACCCAGCTCGGACAGCGCCTTCTCGACCTGCTCACGGGTGGCGCCCTCACGGCCCCAGGCGATGTTGGCCGCCAGGTCCAGATCGAACAGGAACCCCTCCTGCGGCACCATCACGATCCGCGAGCGCAGGTTGGCGAAACTGATCTCGCGCAGGTCGGTGCCGTCGATCAGCACCCGGCCACCGGTCGGGTCCATCAGCCGGGTCAGGAGCTTCGCCAGCGTGGTCTTGCCCGAACCGGTCTCGCCGACCACGGCCACCCGGGCCCGCTCGGGGATGCTCAGGCTCACGTCACGCAGCACCGGCTCACCGCCCGGGTAGGCGAACGTGACGTGTTCGAACCGCACCCCGATCGGGCCCCGGGGCAGGCTCGTGCCCTTCTCGCCCGGGTCGACGATGTCGGCCTCGGTGTCGAGGATCCCGATCACGCGCCGCCAGCCGGCCGCCGCGTTCTGCAGCTCGTTCAGCACCTCGGTGCCCATCTGCACCGGCATGGTGAACAGCTGCACGAGGAACAGCACGGCCAGCAGCTCGCCCAGGCTGATGCCCCCGTTCACGCCCAGCGCGATGCCCGCCACCACGACGGCCGCCACGACCAGCCCGGACACCAGCACGCCGCCGGTGAACGACACGGCCACCAGCATCTGCGCGCGCACGGCCGAGCGCCGGTGCGTCTCGATCGCCGTGTCGATGCGCTGCTGCGTGCGGCCCTGCACGGCGTAGGCCCGGATCGTGTCGGCCCCGACCACGGCCTCGGAGATCGAGCCGAGCATGTCGCCGACCCGCTCACGCACCCGGCCGTAGGCCACCGAGACCCGCCGCTGCAACGGCCGCACGATCACGAACAGCGGCAGGAAGCAGGCCCAGACCAGCAGGGTCAGCTGCCACGAGTAGACCGCCATCACGATCGTGGCGATGAGCAGCTGCCCGGCCGAGAGCACCAGCAGCAGACCGCCCCACTGCACGAAGGTGGAGATCGTGTCGACGTCGGTGGTGACCCGGGCGACCAGGGCACCACGGCGCTCGCTGTTCTGGGTCAGCACCGAGAGGTCGTGGATGTGCCGGAAAGCCTTCACCCGCAGCGTTCTCAGACCGGACTCGGTGGCCCGGAACAGCCGCACGTTGCTGACGTACGAGCAGATCGCGGTGACCACCAGCGCCACCGCGACCGTGCCGACCAGCCCGAGGACCAGGCCCAGCCGCACCCCGCCGTCGCCGGAGATCCCGCGGTCGATGGTCTGCTGGACCGCGATCGGCACCAGGATGCGCCCGCAGGTCGCCACCAGCGCCAGGAACAGCGTGAACCAGACGCCCTTCACCAGCTCGGGCGAGATCTCGACGCCGCGCCGCAGCACGTGCCAGGCACCCGCCCGCGCCACGCCCTCGGTCGCAGGAACACTCATCGCCGCGTCATCTCCGTCAGGTCGTCCAGGTCGTCCAGATCGTCGAGGTCGTCGCCGGACGGCTCGCCGGGACCCACCGGCCCACCCGGCTGCTCGTCGTCGTGGTCGTACGCCGTCACCAGCCGCCGGTAGCCCTCGCTGCGCACCAGCAGCTCGGCGTGCGTGCCGCGGTCGGCGATGCGGCCGTTCTCCAGGTAGGCCACCTCGTCGGCGAGCGCGATCGTGGCCCGCCGGTAGGCGATCACCACGACCGTCACCGAGGCCCCGTCGGACGTGTCGTCCAGCCCGGCCAGGATCTCCGCCTCGATGCGCGGGTCGATCGCCGACGTCGCGTCGTCGAGCACCAGCAGCCGCGGCCGCCGCACCAGGGCCCGCGCCAGCGCCAGACGCTGCCGCTGCCCGCCGGACAGGTCGGCACCCCGCTCACCGATCACCGTGTCGATGCCGTGCGCCAGGTGTTTCACGAAGCCGTCGGCCCGGGCCACCGTCAGCGCCCGCCACACGTCGTCGTCGCTGAAACGGGTGTCCCCCAGCGTCACGTTGTCGCGCACGCTGTCGTTGAACACGAACGTGCCCTGCGGCACCAGCGCCGACAGCTCCGCGACCCCGCCCGGGCGCAGGTCGCGCACGTCGGTGCCGTCGAGCCGGATCGTGCCCTTGGCCGGGTCGACCAGCCGCACCAGCAGCGTGGCCAGCGTCGACTTGCCCGAACCGGTGGGCCCGACCAGCGCCAGCGTGCGGCCCGGGCGGATGCTCAGGTCGATGTCGTGCAGCACCTCGTAGCGCTCGCCGGCGTCGTCGACATAGGCGTACGCGACCTCCTCGACCTCGACCCCGACCGCTCCCCCGGGTGCGGGCTCCGCCGGGCCGTAGGGCATAGCGTCGGTCTCGGCCAGCACCGCGCTGGTGCGCTCCCAGCCCACGACCGTGCGCGGGATCTCGCCCAGCACCCAGCCCATCGACCGCAGCGGGAACGCGACCAGGCTCAGCAGGTAGGCCACCTGAACCACGTCACCGGTGTTCGCGTGCCCGCCCTGCACCCGCCAGGCCCCGACCGCGAGCACGGTCAGCGTGCCCAGCGTCGGGATCGCCTCCATCAGCGGGTCGAACGCCGCGCGCAGCCGCCCGGCCCGCACGTTCGCGACCTTCAGACGGTCGGCGGTGACCGCGAACCGGGCCGTCTCCGAGGCCTCGCGGCCCAGGCTCTTCACCACGGCCGCCGCCTCGAGGCTCTCGTGCGCCACCGAGGAGACCTCGCCGCGCTCGGCCTGCGCCCGCGTCACCGCCGGCGACATGTACCGCTGGTAGACCGCGTTGAGCAGCACCACCCAGGGCAGCACGAGCAGACCGGTCAGGCCCAGCACCGGGTCGGCCACGATCATCGCGACCGACGCCACCAGCAGCATCACCACCACGCCGATCGCCATCGGCAGCGGCGCGAACACCTGCCACGTGGCCTCGACGTCGGCGTTCGCGTTGGACAGCAGCACCCCGGCCGGATGCCGGTGGTGCCACTCCAGCGGCAGACGCAGGTACTGCCGGGTGAGCAGCCGCCGGTAGCGGGCCTGCAGCCGGAACGAGGTGAGCCCGGCCGCCACCCGGCGCCCGACCACCCCGACCGCCGTCAGCACCGCGACCCCGGCCAGCACCAGCCCGGTGACCAGAAGGTCGTGCCCACTGATGCGCCCCTGCTCGAAGGCGGGCGCGAGCACCCGGTCGGTCAGCCGCCCGAGCACCCAGCCGCCCCCGGCGGTGCCCGCTCCGTACAGCGCCGACATCAGCACGGCCACCGAGAAGATCGCCGGCTCCTGACGGATCCCGATGCCGATCACCCGCAGACCACGCAGCAGCGTGCTTCTCTCCCGCTCTCCGGCCTTTTCCGGGCCGGCCCGCTTCACCACGCGGGAACCTCCTGTCAACGTCCGTGGACGCATTCGCAACAATCGCGGGCAGACGTCCGCCTGCCCGCGAGAAAAGACGCTAGAGGCCACCACCGACAGAATCGGCGGCCGACGAAACCGGCATACCCACGCCTCGTCGACGGACTCCACCTGTGTCAAGGTGAGCTCATGCCCTCGCATTCCGCAGCGGAACGTCAGGCCCTCGCCGACGCCCTCGCGCAGGCCGGGCCCGGCGCCCCCACCCTGTGCACCGGCTGGACCACCACCGACCTCGCCGTCCACCTCGTCGTGCGGGAGGGACGTCCCCACGTCCGCGTCGCCGGCGTCCTCGGCCCGTTGAAGAAGTGGTCGGCGCAGCAGCAGGAAGCCCTCGCCGCGCGCGACTTCGACGAGCTCGTCACCACCGTGCGCAACGGCCCGCCCCGGCTGTCGCCGTTCGGCCTGCCCGGCGTCGACGAGCGCGCCAACCTGCTCGAGCACTTCGTGCACGGCGAGGACGTGCGCCGCGCCACGCCCGGCTGGGAACCACGCCCGCTGCCCGGTGAGCGTCAGGCCGCGTTCTGGAAGAACATCGCCGGGCCGTTCGGCCGGCTCATGGTGCGCAAGGCCGACGTGCCCGTCAGCCTGCAGGTTCCCGGGGGCGAGCCGCACGCGCTGAAGAAGGGCACCGGCCCGGGCGTCACGCTCGTCGGGGAGCCCGGCGAACTGGCCATGTACCTCTTCGGCCGCAAGGAGCACGCCCGCGTCGAGTTCCTCGGCGACGAGGCCGCGGTCGCGCGCTTCCGCGAGACCCCCATGCGCACCTAGGCCCTGCCCGGGACCCTGATGACGGACGCGCCGGTCGGCTCACGCCGACCGGTCACCGCAGCGGGACGAACCGGGAGGGCCAGTGCCCCAGCGGACCTCAGCGGCCCCCAGCGGCCCTCAGCGGACCGAGACCCCGCCCGCCCGCAGCGCGTCCTTCACGTCACCGATCGTCAGCTGGCCGAAGTGGAACACGCTCGCCGCCAGCACCGCGTCGGCCCCGGCCGCGACCGCCGGCGGGAAGTGCTCCACCGCGCCGGCCCCACCGCTGGCGATCAGCGGCACCCCGACCTCGTCACGCACCAGCCGCAGCAGCTCCAGGTCGAACCCGGCCTTCGTGCCGTCGGCGTCCATCGAGTTCAGCAGGATCTCACCGGCCCCGAGCTCGGCGCCGCGCGCGGCCCAGTCCACCGCGTCGATGCCCGTGCCCTTGCGGCCACCGTGCGTGGTGACCTCGAACCCGGACGCCGTGACCGTGCCCGGCGGGCAGCGCCGCGCGTCCACCGACAGCGTCAGCACCTGCGCCCCGAACCGGTGCGCCACCTCCGCGATCAGCTCCGGCCGCTGGATCGCCGCCGTGTTCACCCCGACCTTGTCGGCGCCCGCGCGCAGCAACCGGTCCACGTCGTCGACCGACCGCACACCACCGCCCACGGTCAGCGGGATGAAGACCTGCTCGGCGGTGCGGGACACCACGTCGTACATGGTCTCGCGCCCGGACGAGGAGGCCGTCACGTCGAGGAACGTCAGCTCGTCGGCGCCCTCCGCGTCGTAACGAGCGGCGAGCTCGACCGGATCCCCGGCGTCCCGCAGGCCCTCGAAGTTGACGCCCTTGACGACGCGCCCGGCGTCGACGTCCAGACAGGGAATGACTCGCACGGCAACCGGCACGCCCGACAGCGTAGTGTCCGCCGGATGAGCGGCGTGACCTCCCCCGACGAGCCCGGGCAACCGGACCGACCCGACCGGCCCGGCCAGCCGCAGGGCCCCGGGCACCCCGACCACCTCGCCGCGCTGCGCGACCTCCTCGAACGCACCCGCCGGGCGGGCCCCCGCCAACGGGCCACCACCGTCCTGGCCGTCGACGGGCCCAGCGGCTCCGGGAAGTCCACCCTCGCCGACCGTCTCCACCGCGTCCTCCAGCAGGAGAACCAGGACGTCACCCTGGTGCGCGTCGAGGACCTCTACCCCGGCTGGGACGGACTCGAGGCCGCGATCGACCGCCTCGCCGACGAGGTCCTCGCCCTCCTCAGCCGCGGCGAGAGAGCCCGCTTCGCCCGCTGGGACTGGACCGCCGACCGTTATGGGACAGTTCAGGACGAAGTGCCCGTCAAAGAGGTGACCATCGTCGAGGGAGTCGGCGCCGGAGCGCTCGCCGCCGCCCCCTTCGTGCACGCTCTCGCCTTCGCGGACGCCCCTGAACAGGTCAGACACACCCGCGCGATGGCCCGGGACGGGGAGGGCTACCGGCCCCACTGGGAACGCTGGGCCGCCCAGGAACGGGCCTACTTCGCCCGCGAACGGCCGCACGAGCGGGCGGATCTGGTGCTGCTTCCAGGTTCCGTCCAGGCTCGCGCACTACCCTGACGGGCGTGTCCAAGCGCGGTGACAGCTCTGTGACGTCGTGGCAGCCCTGGGTGGGGCCGGTGGTCCGCCTGCTCGCCGGTGGGGTGTTCCTCTACACCGGCTGGGCCAAGATCCAGGACATCGACGACACCATCCGATCGGTGCGCAACTACCAGCTGCTGCCCGAGGCGGTCGTGCCCACCGTCGGCACGGCCCTGCCGATCGTCGAGCTCATCCTCGGTGCGCTGCTGGTGGTGGGCGTGCTCACCCGGTTCGTCGCGGTGTTCACGGCCCTGGTCAGCCTGGCCTTCTTCATCGGGGTGGCCTCGGCCTGGGCCCGCGGTCTGCAGATCGAGTGCGGGTGTTTCGGCAACAGCGGCTTCACGAGCAACCCGGTGCCCGGCTACGTACGCGAGCTCGTGCTCAACGGGGCGATCATGGCCGGCTGCGCCTGGCTGTTCCTGCGCGGCGCGGGCCGGTTCGCCCTCGACGACAAGCTCGGCCTGACGCCCGCCGCGGACACCTACGAGCTGCCCACCCCGCAGCCGTAGTCCACCGAACAGCCACCGAACAGCAAGGAGTCACAGGTATGGCCAGCGGCAGTTCGACCCGGGACGCACGGCAGGCCAAGGCCGCGCAGATGCGCGCGGCGGCCGCGAAGGCCGAGGCCAGACGCCGCACGCTGCTGGTCAGCGGCGTGGTGCTGGCGCTGGTCGTGGTGGTCGTCGGGGTCTTCGTCGTCGTCAACACCACCCGTCGGGACAACGCCACCTCGAGCGCGGCGAACCCGGCCAACATCACGGACAACGCCTTCGTCGACGGCGAATCCTCGGCACCGGTCACGATCACCGTCTACGAAGACTTCCAGTGCCCGTACTGCGCGCAGTTCGAGGCCGCCAACCGCACCCAGATGGCGCAGTGGGTCAAGGACGGCGACGTGAAGGTGGAGTACCACCCGATCGCCTTCCTCGACAAAGCCTCCACCGACGAGTACTCGACGCGCTCGCTGAACGCCTTCGGCGCGGTCGTGAACTCCTCGCCCGACGCCGCCCTGGACTTCCACAACCTGCTCTTCGAGAACCAGCCCGCCGAGGGTGGGGCCGGCCTGAGCGACGACCAGCTGGTCGCCTACGCCAAGGAGGCCGGGGCCGACGAGGCCGCGGTGCGCACGGCCGTCGACGAGGCGACCTACGAGGGCTGGACCAAGCGCGTCACCGAGGCCTCGTCCAAGGCCGGGGTCACCGGCACGCCGACGATCATGGTCGACGGGCAGACGGTGAACCTGACCGCCGCCGACGACACCGCGACGCTCGCGACCGCGGTGCAGAACGCGCTCGACGCGGCCGGGAAGTAGTCGTGGCGCGGGTCTCCGTCACCTACTGCACGCAGTGCAACTGGCTGCTGCGTGCGGCCTGGGTGGCGCAGGAGCTGCTGCAGACGTTCGGCACCGAGCTCGACGAGGTGGCGCTGGTCCCGGGCACCGGAGGGATCTTCCAGGTGCACGTCGACGAGAGCCCGGTCTGGGACCGCAAGAACGACGGCGGGTTCCCGGACATCGTGGAGCTCAAGCGCCGGGTCCGCGACATCGCCGCCCCCGGCCACGCGCTGGGGCACGCCGATCGGGCCGCGGCTCGCGAACAGGCCTGAGACGCAGGACGCGGTGGGCACCTGCGGTGCCCACCGCGTCCTGCATCTCGTGGTTCAGGAAGAAAGACGCCGGTGGTACGCGACCAGCGTCGCCAGCCGCCGGGCCTCGGCCTGCGCACCCGGGCCGTCGGCGCGCTGCACCGCCATGACCGCCAGCGGGTCACCGTCGGCGGTGTCGAGCGTGACCCACGGATCGCTGACGCCGAAGTTCACGTCCTCGATCTCGGCCCAGGTCACCTGACGCGTCACCAGCAGGTTGCGCACCGCCAGCCCGGTGGACGAGGGAGTGGCCCGCACCCCGCCGAAACGGCTCATGCCCCAGCCGATGAACGCGGCGACCGCGAGCAGACCGACCTTGTCGTAGACGCCCCACGAGGCACCCACCCAGAGGATGCAGGCCACGAACGCGACGGCCTGCCCGACCCCCATCACCCAGGCCACGATCCGGCCGCGGCGGGAGACGAAGGGCCGGTGCAGGTCGGCGAGCGCCTGCTCGTTGCCCCCGGGAATGCTCACAGGTGTTTGTAGACGTCGTCGAGGCTGATGCCCTTGGCGATCATCATCACCTGCAGGTGGTACAGCAGCTGCGAGATCTCCTCGGCCGCGGCCTCGTTCGACTCGTACTCGGCCGCCATCCACACCTCGGCGGCCTCCTCGACCACCTTCTTGCCGATGGCATGCACACCCGCGTCGAGAGCGGCGACCGTGCCGGAGCCCTCGGGACGGGTCTGCGCACGGTGGGTCAACTCGGCGAACAGGTCATCGAACGTCTTCACGGGTCGAGGGTATCCGGGCCGGCTACGCCGGGAGCGCCAGGTCCTGCAGCGCGACCGCCGCCGAGACCGCGGCGGTGGCCGCCTCGTGGCCCTTGTCCTCCTTAGAGCCCGGCAGGCCGGCCCGGTCGAGGGCCTGCTGCATGTCGTCGCAGGTGAGCACCCCGAAACCGACCGGGACGCCGTGCCGCACACTGACGTCGGTGAGGCCGTTCGTGGCGGCCGAGCAGACGTAGTCGAAATGCGGCGTGCCCCCGCGCACCACGACGCCGAGCGCGATCACCGCGTCGACGCCGGAGGCGGCCAGCCGGGCGGCCGCGACCGGGAGCTCGAAACTGCCCGGAACCGGCACCTCGACGACGTCTTTCACGCCGGCGTCGGCCAGACCCCGGCGGGCCCCGGCGACCAGGCCGTCCATGACCTCCTGGTGCCACGAGGCCCAGACCAGCCCGACTCGCAGCCGCGAGCCGTCCACCGTGATCGTTGGCGCACCCTCGCCACTCATGCTGAAATCTCCTCCTGTGTGATGGATCAGAGCGCGTCGAGCTGGTGACCCATGAGGTCACGCTTGCTCGTCAGGTACGCGGTGTTGTGCGGGTTCGCCCCGACCTGCAGGCCGATCCGCTCACTCACGCTGATGCCGTGCTCGGCCAGCCCGGTGAGCTTGGCCGGGTTGTTGGTCAGCAGGCGGATCTCGTCGAGCCCGAGATCGTCGAGAACGGCTGCCGCGGCGCCGTACTCACGGGCGTCGGCGGGCAGGCCCTGCGCGGTGTTCGCGGCGACCGTGTCCAGGCCCGAGTCCTGCAGCTGGTAGGCGGTGAGCTTGGCCAGCAGCCCGATGCCGCGGCCCTCGTGACCGCGCAGGTAGATCACCACGCCGCCCTCGGCCGCGACCTTGTCCATCGCCGCGTCGAGCTGGGGGCCGCAGTCGCAGCGGCTGGAGCCGAACGCGTCGCCGGTGAGGCACTCCGAGTGCACCCGCACCAGGGCGCCCGTGACCGTCGGCTCCCCCGCGACCAGGGCCACGTGCTCGTGCCCGGTGAGCAGGTCGCGGTAGGCGATGGCCCGGAAGTCGCCGTGCTCGGTGGGCAGGTGGCTGTCGGCCACGCGGCGCACCCTCGTCGGCACGGCGAGCGGGGCCTCCCGTTCCGGCGAGGGGTGCTCCTGCCGGTACGCGACCAGGTCCTCGATGCTGATCAGGGGCAGGCCGAACTCGTCGGCCAGGGCGCGCAGCCCGGGCAGCCGGGTGACCGGCCCGTCGTCCTCCACGACCTCGGCGAGCACCCCGACCGGCGGCAGGCCGGCCAGCTCGCACAGGTCGACCGCGGCCTCGGTGTGACCGCGGCGCTCGAGCACGCCGCCGCGCCGGGCGCGCAGCGGGAACACGTGGCCGGGTCGCACCAGGTCGTCCGGGCGGGTCGCGCCGTCGGCCAGCAGCCGCAGCGTGACCGAGCGGTCGGCGGCGCTGATGCCGGTCGCGATGCCCGAGCGGGCGTCGACGGAGACCGTGTACGCGGTGCGCAGCGACTCCTCGTTGCGCTCGACCATGTGCGGCAGGTTCAGCGCGTCGGCCCGGTCGTCGTACATCGGCGCGCACAGCACACCGGAGGTGTGCCGGATGGTCCAGCCCACCCACTCCGGCGAGGCGTGCACCGCGGAGAGGATGACGTCGCCCTCGTTCTCACGGTCGGCGTCGTCCACCACCAGCACCGGCAGGCCCGAACGCAGTGCCTCGACCGCCTTCTCCACCGGGTCGAGCGCGATGTCGGGGTACGTCACGTCGTCGTGCACCTGCAGGTCGCCGCTCATCGCGGGGCCACCGTCTCTTCCGTGATCGCGGGAGCGGCTGCGAGCCGCTCCACGTACTTGGCCAGCACGTCCACCTCGATGTTCACCGGGTCGCCGACCGCGCGGTGCCCGAGGGTGGTGCGGGCGAGGGTCTCAGGGATGAGGGAGACGGTGACGACGGTCGGGCCGTCGGTGAGCTCGGCGACGGTCAGGGAGACGCCGTCGAGGGTGATCGAGCCCTTCGCGACCACGTAACGGGCCAGTTCGGCGGGCACCTCGACACGCACGAGCTCCCAGTGGTCGCCGGGGACGCGCTCGACGACGGTGCCGGTGCCGTCGACGTGGCCCTGCACGACGTGACCACCGAACCGGCCGTCGGCCTGCAACGGGCGCTCCAGGTTGACGGGGGCGCCGGGTGTGGCGGTGCGCAGCGAGGTCCGCCGGAGCGTCTCGGCCATGACGTCGGCCGTGAAGGTGTCACCGGTCTGCTCGACCACGGTCAGACAGACGCCGTTGACGGCGATCGAGGCGCCCTTGACGGCGTCGGAGGTGACGAGGGGCCCGCGAACGGTCACCCGGGCGGAGTCCGCCCCGGGCACCAGTTCGACGACCTGGCCCAGCTCTTCGACGATTCCGGTGAACATCTGTGATCCTCCCTGGCCACGCGCGTCACGCGGGCTCCGGGGGATCACGACGGGAGACCTCACGGGCCCGAAGGGCCTCGCGAGCGTCGTGTTTCGGCGTCACGGACAGAGAGTTCTCCTCCGCGAACACCGCGTGCTGCCTCCCATCCGGACTTTAACCGTCGGTCCTGGAGTTCCACCAGGTCAACCGCACCGGCCCGAAGGCCTGTGCGGGTCGCGGACTGTCACCGCCGGCTCGGAATTTCACCGACCCCGGAGCACGCACTGCTCTTTTCGTCCGGCCTCCCGCGTCGCGGGCTGCCGAACTGGCCAACAGTGTGCCATTCACATCTGTTCCCGGGAACGGCAGGGCGGGAGTTCACTGCAAATGGGGGACGCCGAACTCCCCTTTAGCGGGACGAAGCGGTCGCGTTCAGCAGGCCTGGGCGGCCAGCTCGCGCAGTTCGGCGATGCTCGCGGCCGCGTCCTGCGCACCGTAGACGGCGGAACCGGCCACGAACACGTCGGCCCCGGCCTCGGCGCAGCGCTCGATGGTCTTCACCGAAACCCCGCCGTCGACCTGGATCCACACGTCCAGCCCGGAGTCCTTCACGGCCTGACGGGTGCGGCGGATCTTCGGGAGCATCGACTCCAGGAACGACTGGCCGCCGAAGCCCGGCTCCACGGTCATGATCAGCAGCATGTCGATCTCGGGCAGCAGCTCGAGGTAGGGCTCGACCGCGGTGGTGGGCTTCAGGGCCAGACCGGCGCGGGCGTCCTGCTTGCGCAGCTCACGGGCCAGGCGGATCGGCGCGGCGGCGGCCTCGGCGTGGAAGGTGACGCTCTTCGCGCCCGCCTCGGCGAAGGCCGGGGCCCAGCGGTCCGGGTCCTCGATCATCAGGTGGCAGTCCACCGGCACCGGCGACACCTTGAGGATCGACTCGACGACCGGCAGGCCGAGCGTGAGGTTCGGGACGAAGTGGTTGTCCATCACGTCGACGTGCGCCCAGTCGGCGCTCGAGATGCGCTCGAGTTCGTGGCCGATCCGGGAGAAGTCGGAGTTCAGGATGCTGGGAGAGATCTGGATGCCCACGTCGCAGAGCCTAGTGCGGACCTGGGGCGCCCCGCGGCCGGCGGGTCTTGACCTCAAGTGAGGTTCATCTCCGAGGATCGGCTCATGACGACTCGCCCCGAGACCGGCCACGACGAGCTGACGCCGCCGATCCTGGCCTACCTCGCCACCCAGACCCTGGGCCGCCTGGCCACCGTCGACCCGAGGAACGCGCCGCAGAACAGCCCGGTGGGATTCACCCACAACGCCGAGCTGGGCACGATCGACATCCGGGGCTGGAACCTCGGTGAGTCCCGCAAGTTCCGCAACGTCGAGAAGAACCCGGCGGTCTCGTTCGTCGTCGACGACATCGCCTCGGTGAAGCCGTGGCGGGTGCGGATGGTCGAGATCCGGGGCACCGCCGAGGCCCTGCGCGGGGTGACGCTGGACGACGGCACCACGGGTGAGCTCATCCGGATCCACCCGCGGCGCATCATCAGCTTCGGCCTGGACGGCGAGGTACCACCACGCTGATCCGGGTCAGTCCGGTCAGTCCGGCGCGGACCCGCCCGGGCGCACCGCGATCGCCTCGATCTCGATCAGCCAGTCCGGCTGGGCCAGCGAGACCACCTGCGCGATCGTGTCCGCCGGGTACGGCCGGGAGAAGAACTCCCGGCGCAGGGCGACCACGTCGTCCATCGGCGGCGGCACCGTGACCAGGATCGTCACCTTGGCCACGTGGTCGAGGCCGGTGCCGGCAGCCGTCAGCACCCGCTCGAGGTTGCGGAAGGCCTGACGCGCCTGGCCGGCGAAGTCACCGGCCACGGTGAGGCCGTTCGCGTCGACCCCGACCTGCCCCGACACGAAGACCAGGTCGCCCACGCCCACCGCCTGGGAGATGGACGTGGGGTCGTACACGTCGGGGCCGGTGACGACCCGGCGCACCGGGCCCCCGGTCGTGCCGTCCGTCATGCGTTGCGGCCCGTCATGCGTTGCGCCGCAGCAGCGACAGGAACATCGAGTCGGTGCCGTGCAGGTGGGTCCACAGCTGCACGGACGGCCCGTCGCCCAGCACCAGGTCGTCGGAGCCGGGCAGACGTCGCGAGCCGATCAGGTCGCGCAGCACCGCCGGGGTGTCGAGGCGCTCCACATCGTCGCGGCCGCGCAGCACGTCGTCGACCACCAGGCGGGTCTCGGCCGGGTGCGGTGAGCAGGTGGCGTAGGCGACCACACCGCCGGGCCGCACCGCCGCGAGCGCCGACTCCAGCAGGGCCCGCTGCAGCGGGGCCAGCGAGGTCAGGTCGGAAGGGCTGCGCCGCCAGCGCGACTCCGGGCGGCGCCGCAGCGCGCCCAGGCCGGTGCACGGGACGTCGACGAGAACCCGGTCGTAGCGGCCCGGTTCGGCCTCCCCCACGGTGCGGCCGTCACGCACCTGCACGTCGTAGGCGCACTGCACGGCGGCCAGCGACTGCTGCACCAGACCGGCGCGGTGCTCGGCCGACTCGACCGCGACCAGCTCGGCGTCGTCGCCCACCAGCCCGGCGGCGTGCCGTTCGGCCAGCAGCGCCGCGAGCAGCGCGGCCTTGCCGCCCGGCCCGGCGCACAGGTCGAGCCACAGGCCGCGGTCGGTGCCGATGGTCGTGGCGGCGGCGGCGCCGAGGGCCACGAGCTGGCTGCCCTCGTCCTGCACCCGGGCCCGGCTCTGACGGATGGCCGGGATCTCGTCGGGCGCGCCCTTCAGCAGCGCCGCGACGGGCGAGAGCACGCCCGGCCGGGCGCGGTCGCCCTCAGTCAGCTCGGCCACGTCGGACAGACCGGGCAGCGCGGCGGCGACCACCGTGGGACGCGCGTTGTGCGAGGCCAGCAGTGCGGGCAGCTCGTCGTCGGGGCGTCCGGTGGCCTTCAGGGCGTCGCGCAGGGCGCGCACGATCCACTGCGGGTGCGAGTGGGTCACCGAGAGGTTGCCGTCCGGGTCGGTGGACGCGTCGGGCGCCACCTTCGCGAGCCATTCGGCCTCGTCGCGCTCCCCCACGCGCCGCAGCACGGCGTTGGCGAAACGGGACGCGCCGGAACCACTCGTGGAGCGCACCAGGTCGACCGTGGTGGACACCGCGGCGTGCGGCGGCACCCGCATGTGCAGGAGCTGGTGCACGCCCAGGCGCAGGGCATCGAGCACGGCCGGGTCGATCTCGGCGATCGGCCGGTCGGTGCCGGCGGCGATGATCGCGTCGTAGGTGCCGCGGCCCCGCAGCGCGCCGTAGGCGAGCTCGGTGGCCAGGCCGGCGTCGCGGCCCCGCAGGCGGGCCCGGCGCAGCAGGCCGGGAAGGATCAGGTTGGCGTACGCGTCGCGGTCGGTGACCGCGCGCAGCGTCTCGAACGCGACGCTGCGGGCCGGGTCGACGTTGACGGGACGGCCGCCGCCGGGCCGGCTGTCGGGGCGCTCGGCGCCGCCCTCAGCCGTGCGCGAGCGCGGGGCGTCCCGCCCGCCGGCGCGGCCGGGCTTGCCCCCCGCCCGGCGGGGCGGGCTCGAGGGACGTCCGGAGCCCGCGGGCCGGCCGGAGCCGGAGGGCCGTCCGGAGTTCGAGGGGCGTCCGGAGGAGGCCTGGTTGCTCATACTGCCTCCTTGAAGTGCATTGGCCTGTTATCACCCGGCAGGGTGGACAGGAAAGGTGCGGACCGGCCGGCGCGGCAAGCGCGCACCGACGTCACCGGCCACCCCCGGAAGCCGGGGTGGCAGCGGAACCGTCCGGCGCGTCCTCAAGACCGAGACGCTCGCCCTCGCCCGGGCGCGCACCCCGCGCCCAGTCGACGGCGGCCATCGCCTTCTTGCCCGCGGGCCGCACCTCGCCCAGCTCGACCGCACCGGTCGACGTGCCCACGTGCACGGCCTTCTTCAGCACCCGGACCTCGCCCGGGGCCAGGGGTTCGGCGTCGTCGGGAAGCGGCGACACCGGCCCGAGCCCGAGCCGGGCACCGCGGAACGTCGTCCACGCACCCGGCGCCGGGGTGCACCCACGCACCCGGCGGTCGATCGCGACGGCGGTCTGCGACCAGTCGACGCGGGCCTCCTCGACCGTGATCTTGGGCGCCAGCGACACACCCTCCTCGGGCTGCGGGCGTCCCTCCATCTCGTCGGCGGCGAGCCCGTCGAGCACCGCGACCAGCAGCCCGGCACCGCCCTCGGCCAGCCGGTCGAGCAGGTCGCCGGAGGTGTCGCGCGGACGCACCGTCTGCGTCATCACGCCGTAGACCGGGCCGGTGTCGAGGCCCTTCTCGAGCTGGAACACCGATGCCCCGGTGACCTGGTCACCGGCCATGATCGCGCGCTGCACGGGCGCCGCGCCGCGCCAGGCGGGCAGCACCGAGAAATGCAGGTTGATCCAGCCCAGACGCGGGATGTCGAGGGCCCGCTGCGGCACCAGGGCGCCGTAGGCGATGACGGCCACGCAGTCCGCCCCGAGCGCGGCCAGCTCCTCGAGGAACCCGGGATCGCCGGGCCTGTCCGGCTGGAGCACCGGCACGCCGTGCTCGTCACCCCACTGCGCGACCGGCGAGCGGGAGACCTTGCGGCCCCGCCCGGCGACGGTGTCGGGCCGGGTGAGCACGGCGATGATCTGATGGTCGGAGGCATGGATGGCCTCGAGCGGCGGCAGGGCGACCTCGGGGGTGCCCGCGACGATGATGCGCACGGTGGAGTCTCGCTGACGTATCGCGGAGGGAACTAGACGGCGCGCCCGAAGGTGGCGTGCGGGCTGACCTTGACCTGGGGCGGCGGGGCACCGTTCCACTCGGCCTCACGGATCGCCTTGAGCGCGAGCTTGCGGGTCTCCCGGTCGAGACGGTCGATGAACAGGATGCCGTCGAGGTGGTCGGTCTCGTGCTGGATGCAGCGGGCCAGGAGCTCGCTGCCCTCGATCGTGACCGGCTCACCGTGCTGGTCGAAACCCTTGGCCACGACGCGCAGCGAGCGCTGGGTGTCGAACACCAGGTCGGGCAGGGACAGACAGCCCTCTTCGCCGTCCTGCTGCTCGACGGACAGGTCGAGGTCCGGGTTGATCAGATGCCCCAGCTCGCCGTCCACGTAGTAGGTGAACACCCGCAGCCCGACCCCGATCTGCGGGGCGGCCAGCCCGGCGCCCGGCGCGTTCATCATGGTCTCTTGCAGGTCTTTGACCAGAGTGCGCAGCTCACGGTCGAAATCCACGACCGGCTCGGCCTTGGTGCGCAGCACGGGGTCGCCGAACAGGCGGATGTTCTGGACAGTCACCGGTCGAGTCTACGGGCCGACGCAAATGCCCTTTGTCCTCAAAAGAGACATAAGCCGAAACACGGTCGCAATCGAACGCTCCTAGCGTCAGCCCGATGTACCCCGAACTCTCCCGTCGCCGGTTGTTCCAGGCCGGTGCCCTCGCCCTGGCCGGCAGTCCGTTCCTGGCCGCCTGCGGTTCCGACTCCGGCGCGTCCGCGGGTGCGGGTGCGGAGGGGTTCGGCGAGATCGCCGTCCAGCTCTCCTGGATCAAGAACATCGAGTTCGCCGGTGAGTACATGGCCACCGCGAACGGCTACTACGAGCAGGCCGGCTTCTCGAAGGTGGAGCTGCTCGCGGGCGGGGCCTCGGGCACCACCGCCGAGTCCGCGCTGGCCACCGGCAAGGCCTTCGTCGGGCTCTCCACGCCGACCGTGACCGCGCCCGCGATCACCAAGGGCGCGCCGCTGAAGATCGTCGGCACGACCTACCAGAAGAACCCGTTCTGCATCGTCAGCATCGACAAGAGCCCGATCGCGACACCGGCGGACATGGCCGGCAAGAAGATCGGCGTCCAGAGCGGCGCCAACACCGTCATCTTCGCCGCACTGCTGGCGGCCAACGGCATGACCGAGGACGACGTGGAGATCGTGCCGGTGCAGTTCGACCCGATGGTGGTCACCACCGGTGAGGTCGACGGGTTCATGTCGTACATCACGAACGAGCCGATCCTGCTCGACTCACGGGGTTTCGACGTCACCACGTTCCTCCTCGCCGACAACGGGCTGCCGCTGGTGGCCGAGACGTTCACCGTGCTGCAGTCGTCGATCGACGACGAACGCGACAAGGTCAAGGCGTTCCTGAAGGCCGAGATCCAGGGCTGGGCCGACGCGGTCGCGAGCCCGGAGAAGTCGGCCGAGCTGGCCGTGAACACCTTCGGCAAGGACCAGGGCCTCAAGCTCGAGGAGCAGGTCAAGGAGGCCCAGGCGCAGAACGACCTGGTGGTCAGCGACGACACGAAGGCGAACGGGCTGTTCACGATCTCGCCCGAGCTCATCGAGGCCAACCTGCGGGCGCTGGAGCTGGCGGGCACCCCGATCACGGCCGAGAAGCTGTTCGACCTCACGCTGCTCGACGAGGTGTACGCCGAGAACCCCGACCTGAAGTGACGGGTATCGAACTGCAGGGCCTGGGGCGCACCTTCCGGATGGGCCGCCGATCGGTCGCGGCTCTCGAAGACGTGCGACTGAGGACGTCCCGGGGCTCGTTCGTCTCTCTCCTCGGTCCGTCGGGGTGCGGTAAGTCGACGATCCTGCGGATCCTGGCCGGGCTCGAGAAGCCCGACGCCGGATCGGTTCTCGTGCACGGCGAGACGCCGCTCGAGCTGCGCGCCCGGCACCACCTGGGCATCGCCTTCCAGGACGCGGCCCTGCTCCCCTGGCGCAGCGTGCGCACGAACATCCGCCTGCCCCTGGAGATCTCGGGCATCACCCCAGACAACGCGTACATCGACGAGCTCGTCGACCTGGTCGGGCTGAAGGGATTCGAGAAGGCCCGCCCGTCGCAGCTGTCCGGCGGCATGCGGCAGCGCGTCTCGATCGCGCGGGCGCTGGTGGTGAAACCGTCGGTGCTCCTGCTCGACGAGCCGTTCGGGGCCCTCGACGACATGACCCGCCAGCGGCTGAATCTCGAGCTGCTGCGGATCTGGACCCAGAAGCCCGCCACGACGCTGATGGTGACGCACGGCGTCAACGAGGCCGTGTTCCTCTCCGACGTGGTCGCCGTGATGAGCCCGCGCCCGGGGCGCATCGTCGAGGTCGTCCCCGTCGATCTCCCCCGTCCCCGTACCCCCGAGATGATGCGCACGCCCGAGTTCCACGCCATCGCCGATCGTCTCTCCGAATTGCTGTTCGGTGCGTCCGGCGGTGCGTCGATGGTGGACGCGTGAACTCACCTTCCCGACCCGGCCGGCTGGGTGGCGCGGTCGGGACCGGTCTCCTCCTCGTCCTCTGGTCGGTGCTCGCCCTGACCGTCGTCCCCGAGTCGGTACCCACCCCGTGGGCCGTGCTGGCCCAGATGGCCGACGACGGCTGGGACTTGTACGCCACCAACGCCGGCATCACCCTGCGCGGAGCCGCCCTCGGGTTCGTCTGGGGCAACGGCGCGGCCCTGGCCGTCGCCACGCTCGCCCTGCTGTTGCCTCCGCTGGAGACCGTGGCCACCCAGCTCGCGGTGATCAGCTACTGCGTGCCGCTGACCGCGATCGGCCCGATCGTGCTGGTCATCTTCGGCGGCCGCGCGCCCACCGTGTTCCTGGCCGCCCTCTCGGTCTTCTTCACCACGCTCGTCGGCTCGCTGCTCGGCCTCAAGGCCGCCGACCGCGCGAGCCTCGACCTGGTGTCGGCCTACGGCGGCGGACGGTTCGCCCAGCTCCGCAAGGTCAGGCTGGTCGCCGCCGCGCCGCACGTCCTCAACGCCCTGAAGATCGCCGCCCCCGCCGCCATGCTCGGCGCGATCCTCGGCGAGTACCTGGGCGGCATCGACAACGGACTCGGCGTGGCCCTGACCGTGGCCCAGCAGCAGTACGTGGTGCCGCGTACCTGGGCACTGGCACTGGTGACGGGCCTGCTCGCCGGACTGGGCTACGCGTTCTTCGCGCTGCTGGCCCGTTTCACCACGCCGTGGGCCACGTCGTGAGACTCGTGCGGGCCCTCGCGCCGCTCCTGGTGTCGGCGGTGGTCGCGCTCGCGGCCTGGGAGCTCTTCCTGCGCGCGTTCGACGTGAACCCGCTCGTCGGCAAGAACCCGGCCGCGGTCTGGGACTACCTGTCCGCGTCGGCCGAGAACCGTGCCGCCGTGACCGAGCCGCTGCTCGTGACCCTCGCCGACGCGTCCCTCGGTTTCGCCGGAGGCCTGCTCGCCGCGCTGCTGGCCGCTGTGACCTTCGTGCTGTTCCGCAGTGTCGAGCAGGCCTTCCTGCCGGTCGCCATGCTGCTGCGCTCGGTGCCCCTGGTGGCCATGACCCCGCTCGTGACCCTGGTTTTCGGACGCGGCGCGACCGGCGTGGCCGTGATCGCCGGGATCGTGGTCTTCTTCCCGGCGCTGGTCACGATCGTGTTCGGGCTGCGCTCGGTGAATCCTCTGGCCCGTGACCTGGTGGCGGCCTACGGCGGTGGGCGCCTGGCCCAGTTGCGGGTGGTCTCGCTGCCCGGGGCGCTGCCGTCGCTGTTCGCGGCGATGCGGATCTCCGTGCCCGGGGCACTGATCGGGGCGCTGGTGGCGGAGTGGCTCGCGACCGGCAAGGGCATCGGCGGCGAGATCCTGCGGGACATCGGGGCGTTCGGCTACGACCATCTGTGGGCGTCGATCGTGGTGCTCACGGCGGTGTCGGTGGTGCTCTACACGGCGCTGAGTGTGGTGGAGCAGGCGGTGCTGGCGAGGTTCAGCACGGACTGAGGCGGGACGCTCGCCGGTCGTGGCACAGGGGTAGCCGCTATACCGGTTCGGTATAGCGGGTATCCCTGTGCCGGCGCCGATGTGGGGCGGAGCTGGGCGACGGGGGCACGCGACCAGGTCAGTGGCCGGCGTCGGGCAGCCGGGACAGCGGCCAGGTTGGACGGCCAGGTTGGACGGCCAGGTCAGGCGACCAGGTCAGGCGACCCGCTGAGCGGCCAGGCTGGGGCTCGGTGTCCAGGTCGGGCCGGGGCCGAGGTTGAGTGGCCGGGTCAGTGGCCGGGTCAGTGGCCGGGTCAGTGGCCGGGTCAGTGGCCGGGTCAGTGGCCGGGTCAGTGGCCGGGTCAGTGGCCGGGTCAGTGGCCGGGGCTGTTCGCGTCTCGTGCGTAGCCGGGTTTGAGTGACGGCGAGGGCAGCCGGATGCGGCGGGCTTTGGCCTGCTTGCTGTGGCTGCCGTTGCCCGGGCCGCGTGGACGGATCAGGCGCACGAACTCGTCGCGGTCTTCGACACTCACGAACAGGGTGGTCAGCGGCACCTTCCAGCCCAGCACCCGGGCCTGCACACCGACGTTCAGCTGAATGCGCACGAGTTGCCGGGTGGTGCCGTTGACCAGCCAGGTGCCGCGCCAGCCGTGCACGCCGATGCTGATCACGGCGCGCTCCTCGAGGTCGGCGGCGGCGATCGCGTGGCGGGGGATCGTGGCCTGGAAGGCCCAGCCCATCCACACCCGCACGGACTCGTCGCTCACCACGATGCCGCTCACCGACGGCCCGCAGGCAAGTGCGCCGAGCAGCAGGCGCATGCCCCGGGCGTAGGCGATCCGGAAAGCTCGGTCTTCCGCCATCTCCACCACCTCTGCCCTCGACACTACGGGCGTCGTGCCGGGAAGGCGAGGGATCGGGCCTCGCCGAGGCCAAGGTTCACCCCGGGTTGAGCGGGTTGAGCTGGATGCGTGTCGCCCCCGGCTCGCGCCGGGAGCTGCGGATCGCGGCGGCCTCGTGCAGACACCGGGCCAGGTTCTCCAGCTCCTGGCGGGGTGCCCGCAGCAGCACGCGCACCTGGGTCTCGTCGATCGCCTCGGGTTCGGCCGGCCTGCTCTCCTCCAGGCCGGCGAGGGTCTGGGTGCGGGGTATGTGGCGGCGCTGCGGTTTCGGTTTCGGCTCTTCGGCGGCGACCGGGGACGCGTCGAGCACCTCCGTCGGCCCCAGCGTCAGGGTGCCCTCGGGGAGCCGCGCGGTGCGGACGAGGGAGTTGACCGCGGTCGCGGTGCCGGTCACGTCGGCCATCACCACGGCGGGCGGGAAGCCCAGCTCGGTGCGCTCGTCGAGCTCCCGTTCGGCCTGGGTGCCCGGATCGATGCGCACGAGCGCCTGCACCGCGGGAGCCTGCGGGTCGGCGGCGATGATCACCGAGCCGTGCGGCCGCACCTGGGCCGCCGCGCCCAGCCAGCGGCGCAGCGCATCTTCGCTCGCCCGCAGGTCGGGACGCTCGAGCAGCCGCCCGGCGTCGAGCAGCACGGCCGCGGCGTAGCCGCCCTCGACCGGCGGCTCGATACCCGGCGTGGACACGACCAGCGCGTTGACCGGCACGTGGGGCGTGGGCCCGTCGGCCTGCGGCACCACCACGGCGGCGCCGGAGAAGGCCTGCCCCAGTTCTTCGGCCGTGCGCCCGACCCCGACGGTGGTGGCGCGCAGCCGCCGGCTCTGACAGCTGCCGCACCGCCAGGCCGCGGCGACGCGACCGCACCAGCGGCACTCGGGCAGACCCGCCTCGTCTTTCTTCAGGCGGGCCGGGAACCCGAGCGGACCGTGACAGTGCTCGCAACGGGCCGGGTGGCGGCAGTCCTGGCAGGCCAGGCCGGGCAGATAGCCGGCGCGCGGGACCTGCACCAGCACCGGCCCCTGCTTCAGGCCGTCGCTGATCGCCCGCCAGGCCGGGCTGGGCAGTCGCCCGTGCGCGGACGGGTCGTCGCGACCTCCGAACGCGGTGGCCGCGACCTGGATGCGGGGCCACGCGTCGCGCACCACCGCCCGGTCGGCGCCGACCGGGCGGGCCCATCCGGACCGCAGCCAGGCGGCACACTCGACCGAACGCGACCAGGAGCCCGCGATCAGCGCGGCGCCCTCGAGCTCGGCGCGCACCGCCAGGACCTCGCGGGCGTGCGGATAGGGAGAGCGGGGCTCGGCGTGCATCTCGTCGCCGTCGTCCCAGATCGCGACCAGGCCCAGGTCGTGCACCGGGGCGAAAGCGGCCGCGCGGGTGCCGATCGCGACCTTCACGTCGCCGCGCGAGACCGCCAGGAAGTTGCGGTAGCGCGTGGTGGGCCCGAGATCGGCCTCGAGCCGGGCGTGCCGCCCCTCCCCCAGGCGTTGCGTGAGAGACCGGTCGAGCGCGTCGACGTCACGCTTGTCGGGCAGCACCACGAGCGACCCGCGGCCGTGACGCAGTGCCACCTCGATCGCGGTGGCCAGGTCGTCGTGCCAGTGACGGCCGGGCAGGGCGGCCCAGACGGCGCGGGGGGCGTCGCCGGCGGCGATGCGGGTGAGCAGGGCGTGCCCGGCGCGGTATTGCTCCCAGCCTGTTATCGGCTGCTCAGTGAGTGGTTCCAGGGGCTCGGGCCGCGGGGCCTGCTCGACCCGGGCGTGGCGCGGCGGCACGGCCAGGCGCAGCACGTCGGTGAGGTTGCCGGCGTAGCGCTCGGCCACCCGGCGGCACAACCGCAGCACGGCCGGGGACAGCACCGGCTCGGGCGAGACCACCTTGCGCAACGGCGCCAGCTTGCCCGGGTGCTCCGACTCCCCCACCCGCTCGAGCAGGTAGCCCTCGATGTCCTGCCCACCGAAACGCACCCGCACCCGCACCCCGGGCTGCGCGGCCTCGGACATCGGCTCGGGCACCAGGTAGTCGAACACCCGGTCGAGATGGGGCAACGGCACGTCGACCGTGACCCGGGCGACCGGTAGCTCGGCGGCCGCCGCAGCCGGGGGTCTGGGCTTGCGGCCACGGGTCGCGGCGCGGAGCAGTTCCAGCTGGTCGCCGGAGCTGGCGTCGGATCCGGTGCTCATGAGCCTCAATCTAAAGCAGCCCGGCCGCCACCTCTCACGGTGACGGCCGGGCTGTGGACAACTCTCACATCTAACCGATGAACGACTTCAGGGCGTCGACGCGGGTGGTCTGCTCCCAGGTCATGCCCTCGAGGTTGCGCCCGAAGTGACCGTAGGCCGCGGTCTGGTGGTACTTCGGCTTCAGCAGGTCCAGATCACGGATGATCGCGGCCGGCCGCAGGTCGAAGACCTCCTTGATCGCCTCGGTGATCTTGCTGTTCGGAACGGTCTCGGTGCCGAACGTCTCCACGTACAGACCCACCGGCTGCGCCTTGCCGATCGCGTAGGCGACCTGCACCTCGCACCGCTTGGCCAGGCCGGCGGCGACCACGTTCTTCGCCACCCAGCGCATCGCGTACGCAGCCGAGCGGTCGACCTTCGACGGGTCCTTGCCGCTGAACGCGCCACCACCGTGACGGGCGAAACCACCGTAGGTGTCGACGATGATCTTGCGGCCGGTCAGACCGGCGTCACCCATCGGGCCACCGACCTCGAACCGGCCCGTGGGGTTGACCAGCAGGCGGTAGTCGGAGGTGTCGATGTCGATGCGGTCGAGCACGGGCTTGATCACGTGGTCGACGACGTCGGGCTGGAGCAGGTTCTCCAGGCTGACGTCCGCGGCGTGCTGGCTGGAGACGACCACGGTGTCCAGGCGAACGGCCCGGTCACCGTCGTAGGCGATGGTGACCTGGGTCTTGCCGTCGGGGCGCAGGTACGGGACCTCGCCGCTCTTACGGACCTCGGTCAGGCGCTCGGCCAGACGGTGCGCCAGCCAGATCGGCAACGGCAGCAGCTCGGGCGTGTCGTCGTTCGCATACCCGAACATCAGGCCCTGGTCGCCGGCCCCCTGCAGGTCCAGCGGGTCGGCCCCGGCCTCGACCCGCGCCTCGTAGGCGGTGTCGACGCCCTGCGCGATGTCCGGCGACTGCGCACCGATGCTGACCTCGACGCCACACGAGTTCCCGTCGAAACCCTTGGTGCTGGAGTCATAACCGATGTCCAGGATCGTCTTGCGCACGATCGAGGGGATGTCGACGTAGGACTTCGTGGTGACCTCACCGGCCACGTGCACCAGACCGGTGGTGACCATGGTCTCCACCGCGACCCGCGACGCCGGGTCCTGCTGCAGAAGAGCGTCGAGAATCGCGTCACTGATCTGGTCACAGATCTTGTCGGGGTGCCCCTCGGTGACGGACTCAGAGGTGAACAGACGGTCGGACACGGCACTCCCGAAGGGTGTGATGACGAGCAGGCAAGTATGGAACGTTGACGGGCGGCGAACTCGCGTCGTCCGCGCCGCCTACTCTAACCATCCTGGTAGACAAGGGGCAGGTCGGCTGGCACAGCCTGTCTCCAGGACTGTGGCCGGACTATTGGCCGGGCGTCGGCAGCAGCTTGCGCACCGAGTCCCAGATGGCCTCGGCGACCGCTTCCTTGGTACCCGCCGGCACGGGCGTGACGGTGCCGTCGGCCGCGAGAACCGTCACCTCGGTGTCGGCCCGGCCGAAGACCTTGCCGGCCGACACGTCGTTCAGCACCAGCAGATCACAGCCCTTGCGGGCGAGCTTGGCGGTGGCGTGCTCGAGTGCGGTGCCGGTGTCGTCGCCGGTCTCGGCCGCGAAACCGACCACGACCTGCCCGGCACGTCGCCGCGCGACCAGCCCGGCGAGGATGTCGGGGTTGCGCACGAGCGTGACGACCGGTGCGTCGTCGGTATCGGCGTTCTTCTTGATCTTGTGGCCGGCGACCTGCGCGGGCCGGAAGTCGGCGACCGCGGCGGCCATCACCACGACGTCGGCGGCCGGCGCCGCACCGCTCAGGGCGTCGCGCATCTGCAGGGCGGTCTCGACGCTCACGACCTCGACGCCGTCGGGGGCCGGGACCTCGATCGGCCCGGCGACGAGCGTGACCCGGGCCCCGCGGTCGCGGGCGGCGCGGGCCAGGGCGACACCCTGGCGGCCGGAGCTGCGGTTGCCCAGGAAGCGGACGGGGTCGAGGGGTTCGCGGGTGCCGCCGGCGGAGACGACGACGCGCACGCCGGCGAGGTCGCCCGGACGCCGGGGGGCCGACGCGGCGGCGATCTCCGGCACCACGCTCCCCGCCGACGTGTTCGACGGCACCGGGGGGTCGGCAGCGGCCACGGAACTCGCAGGCGCCGGGCTCCCGGCGGAGGGAGCCGGGTCCAGCAGCCCCAGAGCCACGGCGAACAGCTCTTCCGGCTCGGGCAGCCGGCCCGGACCGGTGTCGGCACCGGTCAGCCGGCCGCTGGCGGGCTCGATCACGTGCGTGCCCCGCTCGCGCAGGGTGGCGACGTTGGCGACCGTGGCCGGGTGCAGCCACATCTCGGTGTGCATCGCCGGGGCGAGCACCACCGGGCACCGGGCCGTGAGCAGCACGTTGGTGAGCAGGTCGTCGGCCAGCCCGTGAGCGGCCTTCGCCAGCAGATCGGCGGTGGTGGGGGCCACCACGACCAGGTCGGCCTGCTGGCCGATCCGGACGTGCGGCACCTCGTGCACGTCGTCCCACACCGACGGGGAGACGGGGTGCCCGGAGAGGGCCGCCCAGGTGGGGGCGCCGACGAAGGTCAGCGCGGCCTGGGTCGGGACCACCCGGACGTCATGACCCGCCTCTTTGAACAGGCGCAGCAGCAGGCACGCCTTGTAGGCGGCGATCCCGCCGCCGACGCCGAGAACGATGCGGCGGCCCGTCACTGCCATGAACGAAGGTCAGTCGTGCTTCTCGGCGGTCAGCAGGCCCTCGTTGATCTCGCGCATGGCGACGGAGAGGGGCTTCTCCTGCACGTGCGTCTCGACGAGCGGGCCGACGTACTCCAGCAGGCCCTCACCGAGCTGCGAGTAGTACGCGTTGATCTGACGCGCGCGCTTGGCGGCGAAGATGACCAGCGAGTACTTGGAATCGACGGTCGACAGCAGGTCGTCGATCGGCGGGTTGGTGATGCCTTCAGGGCTGGCAACGGTTCCGGACACACGAACTCCAGGCGTAGATGGTGCGTACAGCTCAGCACACGGTCGGGCCGAGCGCGAAATCAGTGGTTCGACTCCACCGAGCTCACCGGGTCGGCCGGGCTCTCGATCGGGGTCAGACCCATCCATGATACGAGCTCGTCGGTGGCCCGGCGGACGTCGTCGTTCACGATGCCGATGTCGAACTCCGACTCGGCCGCCATCTCCACCTCGGCCGTGCGCAGGCGTCGGGCCCGCTCCTCGCTGTCCTCGGTGCCCCGGCCGACCAGCCGGCGGACCAGCTCGTCGAGACTCGGCGGCTTGAGGAACACGAAGAAGGCGCCCGGCATGGTGGTGCGGACCTGCCGCGCCCCCTGCAGATCGATCTCCAGCAGGGCCGGCCGGCCCTGGGCGAGGATCTCCTCGACCGCGGCGCGCGGGGTGCCGTACCGGTGCCGGCCGTGCACCACCGCCCACTCCAGGAGCTGATCGGTCGCGATCAGCTCGTCGAACTTCGCGTCGTCCACGAAGAAGTAATGGACGCCGTCCTGCTCACCCGGCCGCGGCGGCCGGGTGGTGACCGAGACGGAGAGCCAGATCTGCTCGTAGCGGCGGCGGATGTCGGCCGCGACCGTTCCCTTTCCCACCGCTGTGGGTCCTGCCAGTACCGTCAGCCGTCCTGGCCGAACCGACCCGCCCCCCGACGGGTCCTGCAGCTCCGTCCCGATCACCGCTGTTTCAGCTCCCGAAGCGCTTGACGAGCGCCGCAATCTGGTTGGAGCCGAGGCCACGCACACGCCGGGACTCGGAGATGCCGATCTCTTCCATGATCTGTCGGGCACGCACCTTGCCCACGCCGGGAAGAGCCTCGAGAAGCGCCGACACCTTCATCTTGCCGATCACCTCGTTCTCCTGCCCCTCGGTAATTACTTCCCCGAGTGAGCCCTGCGAGTACTTGAGCCTGTTCTTGATCTCGGCACGAGCACGCCGAGCCTCGGCCGCCTTCACCAGGGCGGCGGCCCGCTGCTCGGGAGTCAGGGGGGGCAGAGCCACTTGAGTCACCTCAGTTGTTCGTCGAACTCAGTAGGTAGTTGAGCCGTACCGGAGCAATTCCGGCCGTCCGGCCGATCATTCTTGACCGATCGGCGCAGGCAGACCGCGAAATCTGGTCCGAACCTAGCGAGTCGGTATCCCGGAGGGCAACGCGGGGGGCCGTGTCGCCACAGCCCCGGCCACCTTGCCGTTCCGTTCGCCATTCCCGCCAGCTTCCAGCCGGGTTCCGGTCGCGACGAAGCACCGATCAGAATGATCGGGGCATCGCTGGGAGCCGACACTAACGGCTAATCCAGACATACTGGTATTCATGTCCTCCGAAACGCGCCCTGAAACCGACATCCGGGCATGTTTATCGGCTCGGACCTGGAATTTCCCGCCCGGAATCGCTGAGCGTGATCCTGCCACGACGCACTGAGTGTCCCCCGGGCAGGTGGCGTCCAGCCCTCCTGAACGCACCCGCGACGCACCCGAAGGGGTGCAGAAGCGCCGTGCCCGAGAGTGCGTGAGGTGGCAGCAGGGCGTCGATGAGCAATGAGGGACGCGTCGGCCGGGTGTGTGGGGGCGGTACCGGTGAGGTGCCGGTGAGAGTGCAGGTCAGGGCGCCGGGGCGGCGCCAGAGCCCTCCAGGGCCCGTCTGGGGCCCTCCCACCACCGTCGGCGGGACGACGGGCGGCGCCCGGCCACCACGTCCACCCTTGATGCCCTTGAGCCCTCGAACGCCGAAGGGCACCTGCCGGTGCGGCAGGTGCCCTTCGGGGAGATGGCGCGGTACGGGAGCGCCTCGGTCAGGCCGGGGTCAGGCCGGGGTCGCGGTGGCCATCGTGATCGCGTGCTCGGCCAGCGTGACCAGGAGCTCCTTGCACGACGCGCGCTGACGCACGTCGGCCAGCACCACCGGTACCCGCTCGTCGATGTCGAGGGCCACCCGGACCTCGTCGGGCGTGTACTCGGCGTCGCCCTCGAAGCAGTTCACCCCGATGACGAACGGGATGCCCCGGCGCTCGAAGAAGTCCACGGCCGGGAAGCAGCTCTCCAGCCGGCGGGTGTCGGCCAGCACGACGGCACCGATCGCGCCCTCGGCCAGCTCGTCCCACATGAACCAGAAACGGTCCTGGCCGGGTGTGCCGAACAGGTAGAGCACCAGCTCCGGGCTGATGGTGATGCGGCCGAAGTCGAGCGCGACCGTGGTGGTCTTCTTCTGCTCGACGCCGGAGAGGTCGTCGACACCACGGCTGAGCTCGGTGATGAGCTCCTCGGTGCGCAGGGGCGGGATCTCGCTGATCGCGCCGACCATGGTGGTCTTACCGACCCCGAAGCCACCCGCGATGAGCAGCTTCACCGCCGTCGCGCGCACCCCGGGCCGCTGGTTCGGGTCAGAGTCGGCGTATGCCATTGATAACCGCCTGAAGGACGTTGATGTCGGGGGTGACGGCCGACCGGAACATCAGGAGCTGCCGGTCGATCAGGTCACCGATGAGGATCTTGACGACGCTGAGCGGCAGGCCCAGGTCGGCGGACACCTCGGCGATGGACTTGGGGTGCTGGCACATGGTGACGATCTGGAGCCCCTCGGGCTCCAGCTGGTCGGCCAGCTGCGGGGTGACCCGCTGCAGGGACACCACCAGCGTGATCATCGCGAGGTCGCGCTGCTTGCTGGTGGTGCGCCCGCGGGTGAGGGCGTACGGGCGGACCAGAGGCCCGGCCTCCTCGTCGAACCAGTGCTGATCCGCCGGGGTCACGGCCTCGGCCCCACCCCTGGTGCCGCGTCCTCGCGCGGCTGCGAGCTGAGGTACGTGCCGACCTGCTTGACCAGCAGGTTCATCTCGTACGCGACCATGCCCATGTCGGCGTTCACGTCGGCCAGGAGCGCCAGGCACGCTCCCTGACCGGCCGCGGTGACGACGAGGAAGTAGTTGTCCATCTCGACGACCGTCTGCCGCACCCCGCCGCCGCCGAAGTGCCGGCCGGTGCCGCGGGCCAGGCTCTGGAAGCCGGAGGCCACCGCCGCCAGGTGCTCGCCGTCGTCACGGGTGAGGTTGCTGGACCGGCCGATGAGCAGGCCGTCGGACGAGAGAACGATCGCCCGGTCCGCGCCCGGGAGCCGGCGGAGGAGGTCCTCCACCAGCCAGTCCAGGCCACCCATCGCGCTGTTCTGCGTCATCTCGCCTTCCAGTCAGTGGTTCGCGGGAACAGTGTTCTCGCCTTCCTTCTTCATTGGTGATGCCTAGTGCCGCCGGCTGATCGTCAGGGGATCAGGCGTCCGGTCGTTCGGTGCGTCCGCGCTGGGTGCCGCGCTGGAACGCCGCCATCCGGTTGCGGGCGGCGTCCGGGTCCATCGGGCCCGTGGTCTCGGTGCCCTGGGGCATGGCCCCGGTGGAGGGCAGCGGCTGGTTCTTCAGCCGGTCGGACAGGTGTGCCTGCCGGGTGCGGCGGGGCAGCTCGGGCCGTCCGGTGCGGCCGGCCGGGCGCGGGGCCGGGCCGGTCGCGGGTCCGCCCCGGACCCCGGCGGGCGGGGTCGGCGCGGCCTTCGAGTGCGTGCTCACGGCGCCGGTGCCCATCGACCCGGTGTTCATCGACCCGGTGTTGGCCGGGGCGCCCGGGGTGCGCAGGGGCAGGCCGCCGGTGGCCGGGCCCGGGGTGCGCGAGGCCAGGTAGTCGGCCCGGGCCTGCGGGTTCACCGACGGGCCGGGCTGCCCGAAGCCACCGTTCTGGCCGTTCTGGCCGTCGATCCGCGGGACCTGCGAGGTCGGCGGGTAGAGCGCCGGACGCGGTTCGGCACCGCGCTGGGGCATGGCGTGCACCTGCGCACCTCCACGGTCGTTCCCACGGTCGTGTCCACGGTCGCTGCCACTGTCGTAACCCCGCTCGCCGGCGAGGTCGCCCCGGTCGGAGCGGTCGAGTCGCTGCAGCGGCCCGGTCGCCGAGCGCGGGGCCTCCGGGGCCACCGACAGCGCCGGGGCGGCCGGGCGGCGGTGGTCCGTCCGGTCGTTGCGGTCGCCCCGGTCGTTGCGGTCCGGGACCACCGAGATCTCGCCGGTCATCTCGCCGGTGATGGCCATCCGCTCGTGGAGCGAGCGCATGCCCGGCGCGGCGGAGGCACCGTTCTCGTCGCCCTCGGAGCTGTCCAGCGCCAGCGGCTGGGAGCTGCCGGGCAGGACCCCCGAGGAGTCGAACAGCTCGGCCGGGATGAGCACGACGGCCTTGGTGCCGCCGTAGGCCGGCGACGGGGTGAGCGTGACCCGGATGTTCTGGCCGGCGGCCAGCTGGGCCACCACGAACATGCCCAGGCGCGGCTCCTCGCGCAGCGTCAGCGCGTGGAAGTCCGGTGCGCTGGTGAGCATCTCGTTGAGCTCGGCGAGCTTGTCGGCCGGGATGCCCAGGCCCTGGTCCTCGATCTCGAGCACCAGGCCCTTGCCGACCAGGTTGCCCCGGACCTCGACCTTGGACATCGGCGGGGAGAACGAGGTGGCGTTGTCGACCAGCTCGGCGAGCAGGTGGATGACGTCGGCCACGGCGCCACCGTTGATCGACAGGCGCGGCAGGCGGCCGATCGACACCCGGGCGTAGTCCTGGGCCTCGGAGATCGACGAGCGCACGACCTGCAGCAGGTCGACCGAGTTGCGCCAGCGGCGGCCGGGCTGGCCGCCACCGAGGATGACCAGGTTCTCGGCGTTACGGCGGGCACGGGTGGCCAGGTGGTCGAGCTCGAACAGCAGCTCGATCTGCTCCGGGTCCTCCTCGAACCGCTCGGCCTTCTCCAGCACGCCGAGCTGCCGGTGCACGATGACCTGGCTGCGGTAGGCGATGTTGAGGAACACCTCGCGCAGACCGGCCCGGGTCTCGGCCTCCTGCACGGCGGCGCTGACGGCGACCTCCTGCGCGTGGTTGAACGCGCTGGCGACCTCACCGATCTCGTCGCGGCCGAACTGCAGTTTCGGCATCTCGCGCATCTCGTCGGTGACGTCACCGGTGCGCAGCCCGGAGACCAGCGCGGGCAGCCGGTTGTCGGCCAGGTCGAGCGTCTGGTCGCGCAGCCCGCGCAGGCGGCGGCCCAGGCGGTTGGACTCGCGGGTGGTCAGGGCGAGCACGATCGCGGCGAACACGACCAGGCCGAGACCACCGGCGATCGACTGCAGGTAGCGGCGCTCGGCCAGGTCCACCGCCATGCCGGAGGAGTAGGCGAGCTGCTCGATGGCGATGTCGACGAGCTGGTCGGTGACGTCGTTGTAGGCCGTCTCCCAGGCCGAGGAGGCGATCGGCAGCTCGGTCTTCAGGTTGTTGTTCTTGACCTGGGCCGGCGTCGGGTCGCTGTCCATGAGCGTGTACTGCGCCCCGGTCACGGAGGCGACGTCGGCGCCGTTGAGCAGCTTGGAGCGCTCGCGCAGGGTCAGCGCGTCGGCGGCGAGCACCGCGTTCTCCACCGCACCCTGCTGGCGCCAGGCGCCGCTGCCGGTGAGCGCGGTGATCTTGGCCTGCAGCGGGGCGGTCAGCGTGGAGCCGATCTCCTCCAGCCGCTCCCGGTAGAGGCCACCGGTCTTGACGAAGGTCTGGTACTCCTCGGGCGTCAGGCCCTCGTTCGACATCGCCAGCAGCGCCAGCGAGTTGCCCTGGGACATCTGGTTGACGACGCGGATCAGCTCGGCGGCCTGGCGCTCCTGCTCCGACGACTCACCGTTGGGCGCGGTGCGCGCCATCAGCGAGATCGCGCGGAACGTCAGGTTGACGAAGCTGCTCCAGTACTGCTGGGCCTCGGCGGCCGGCAGCTCGCGGGAGTCGACGCTGGCACGCATGGCCGCCATGCCCGCCCCCAGTTCGCCGAGGTCGGCGAACACCGGGCTCAGGTACTCCGGGGCGTTCTGCTGCAGCAGCACCGCGTCGGCGTTCAGCGTGGCGAGCACCTGGTCGGTGCGGGCGCGCTGGGCGTCGAGCTCGGTCTTGGAGGCGTCCGGGTCGGCGAGGTACTCGACGCTCAGCCGCCCCTCACGTTCGGCCTCGGGGATGAAGGCGCGGGACGACCCGAGCTGGGTCTCCATCACGCTGTTGCCGTCACGGATCTCCCGGGCCGAGAGGGCCAGGTAACCGGCGAGGACGACCCCGACGAGAAGCAGCGAGAGACTGGGGACCCAGCCGATCATCAGGATGCGGGCCCGGATCGACCGTCCACCCAGTCGCTTTCGGGTACCGCTGGCCTTAGGAGCCATCGAGACGGCATTCCTTCCCGAACCCCGGGACGCCAGGGGTGAGGGCCGTCCGGGTCCGTTGAACGTTTCCGGTGGTGACAAGTGCGGGGAGCCTCGGGGACCGTGAGGGCACACCTGTTGTGCCGCATCCGATTTGGTACGGATGTGGCCCTGAGGGGTGCAACAGTGGCACTGTCCGGTTATGGGAGTCAAGTGCGGTTTACGCAGAGTAGGCCTACGCATACGTACTTGATACGGTCATATCCGACAGATGTTAATTGCCACTCTCCGAACCGGTGACGTCACTCGCCGCAACCGCTTTCGTGTCCGGTTCGTGATGAACCCGGGCAAACGAAGGGCCCGGCTCTGGCGAGCCGGGCCCTTCGGGGAGGAACGATCAGGCGCGCAGCGCCAGACTCACGGCTTCCACGGTCCGGTCCGCGGCCTCCCGCAGCCCCGCCACGGTCGGCCCGGCGCCGAGCACCTCCCGTGAGGAGTTCGGCAGCACGTGACGCAGGGCCGGCCCGAACACCTCCCGCAGGTCGTCGGCGGTGGCTCCCTGTGCCCCGATGCCGGGCGCCAGGATCGGCCCGTTCAGGGCGGACAGGTCGTGCTCGCGCCCCGCACCGGTCACGGTCGCCCCGACCACCACGCCTACCGAACCGAGCGGCCCGGCTCCCGCGTTCTCCGCCGCTACCGCGTCGATGATGTTCTGCGCCACGGTCTTTGGTCCCGACGAGACCGACGAGACCGAGGGGACCGCGTGCTGCACCTCGCCGCCCTCCGGGTTGGAGGTCAGCGCCAGCACGAACACGCCGCGGCCGTTCGCCGCGGCCAGGTCGAGCAGCGGACGCAGCGATCCGAACCCGAGGAACGGCGAGACCGTCACCGCGTCCCCGGCCAACGGTGAGGACTCCCCCACGAACGCGTCGGCGTAGGCCGACATGGTCGAGCCGATGTCACCGCGCTTGGCGTCGACGACGCTCAGCCCGCCCTCCTCGCGAATCCCCTCCAGAGCCCGCTCCAGCACCGCGACACCCTTCGAACCGTGCCGCTCGAAGAACGCCGCCTGCGGCTTGATCGCCGCGACCCGCCCGGCCAGGGCCTCCACCACGGTCATGGTGAAGGTCTCCAGGCCGGCCACGTCGTCGTCCAGGCCCCACTTCGCCAGCAGACCCGGGTGCGGGTCGATGCCGACGCAGAGGGGACCGTGCTCGCCGATCGCCGCGCTCAGTCGCGAACCGAAGGTCACAGCTTCTGCTCCGACCGCAGCTCACCCAGCCGCATGGCATGCTCCTGCAGCGAGGCCACCCGCACCGGCTCGTTGCGCGCGGCCTCGATCGCCTGCACGGCGGCCGAGAACTGCTGGATGGTGGTGATGATCGGCTTGTCCACGGCGGTGGTGATCGCGCGGATCTCGTAGCCGTCCATGCGCGCGGCCGGGCCGGAGGGGGTGTTGACGACCATGTCGACCTCACCGGCGCCGATCATGTCGACGATGGTGCGCTCCCCCGTCGGGCCCTGACCGGCACCCAGCTTGGCCACCCGGGTGCTGGCAATACCGTTGCGGCGCAGCACATCGGCCGTGCCGTCGGTGGCCAGCACCGTGAAGCCCAGGTCGACGAGGCGCTTGACCGGGAAGATCAGGGCGCGCTTGTCGACGTCGGCCACCGAGACGAAGACCGTGCCGGTGTCGGGCAGACCGCCGAACGCGGCCGACTGCGACTTGGCGAAGGCGTGCGGGAAGTCGGTGTCGATGCCCATGACCTCACCGGTGGAACGCATCTCCGGCGAGAGCAGGGTGTCGACGATCTTGCCCTCGGCGGTGCGGAACCGCTTGAACGGCAGCACCGCCTCCTTCACCGAGACCGGCGACTCGGCCGGCATCGTGCCGCCGTCGCCCCGGGCCGGGAGCATGCCCTCGGCCCGCAGGTCGGCGATGCTCGCGCCGAGCATGATCCGGGCCGCCGCCTTGGCCAGCGGCACCGCGGTCGCCTTGGACACGAAGGGCGCCGTACGGCTCGCCCGCGGGTTGGCCTCGAGCACGTAGAGCACACCGGCCGCCAGGGCGAACTGGACGTTCAGCAGGCCCCGCACCCCGACGCCCTGGGCGATGGCGAAGGTGGACTCACGCACCCGCTCGATGTCGCGCTGGCCCAGGGTGACCGGCGGCAGCACGCAGGCCGAGTCGCCGGAGTGGATGCCGGCCTCCTCGATGTGCTCCATCACGCCGCCGAGGTACATCTCGTCACCGTCGAACAGCGCGTCGACGTCGATCTCGATGGCGTCGTCGAGGAACCGGTCGACCAGCACCGGCCGGCCCGGGCCGACCTCGGTGGCCCGTTCCAGGTAGTCGGCGAGCTGGGTCTCGTCGTAGACGATCTCCATGCCGCGCCCGCCCAGCACGTACGACGGGCGCACGAGCACCGGGTAGCCGATCTCGGCGGCGATCTGCGCCGCGCGCGGGAAGCTGATCGCGGTGCCGTGCTTGGGCGCGAGCAGACCGGCGTCGGCCAGCACCTGCCCGAACTCGCCGCGGTCCTCGGCCAGGTCGATGGCCTCCGGGCTGGTGCCCACGATCGGCACCCCGTTGGCCTTCAGCGCCGCCGCCAGACCCAGCGGGGTCTGGCCGCCGAGCTGCACGATCACGCCGACGAGCTCACCGGAACGGCGCTCGGCGTGCACGATCTCGAGCACGTCCTCGAGGGTGAGCGGCTCGAAGTACAGCCGGTCGGAGGTGTCGTAGTCGGTGGAGACCGTCTCCGGGTTGCAGTTGACCATCACGGTCTCGAACCCGGCGTCGCGCAGCGCGAAGGACGCGTGCACGCAGGAGTAGTCGAACTCCACGCCCTGGCCGATCCGGTTCGGGCCGGATCCGAGGATGATCACCTTGCGACGGGACGACGGGGTGACCTCGTCCTCCTCGTCGTAGCTGGAGTAGTAGTACGGCGTGCTGGCCGCGAACTCGGCCGCACAGGTGTCGACCGTCTTGTAGACCGGGCGCACCCCGAGGGCGTGGCGCACGCCCCGCACGACGTCTTCCGCCAGGCCGGACAGAGCAGCCAGCTGGGCGTCGGAGAACCCGTGCCGCTTGGCCTCGCGCAGCAGCTCCGGGGTGAGGGCGTCGGCCGCGCTCACCTCCGTCGCGATCTCCTGGATCAGCATCAGCTGGTCGAGGAACCACGGGTCGATCCTGGTCGCCTCGAACAGCTGCTCGACCGTGGCGCCGGCCCGGATCGCCTGCTGCACCTGGCCCAGACGCTCGTCGGTCGGGACCTTGATCGACTCGAGGAGGGGCTCCAGCGAGGGCACCGGCCCGTCCCAGTGGAACGCCGCGCCCTTCTTCTCCAGCGAGCGCAGCGCCTTCTGCAGGGCCTCGGTGAAGTTCCGGCCGATCGCCATCGCCTCACCGACCGACTTCATCGTGGTCGTCAGCGTGGTGTCGGCGGCCGGGAACTTCTCGAACGCGAAGCGGGGCACCTTGACCACGACGTAGTCGAGCGTGGGCTCGAAGCTGGCCGGGGTCTTCTCGGTGATGTCGTTCGGGATCTCGTCGAGCGAGTAGCCGACGGCGAGCCGGGCCGCGATCTTGGCGATCGGGAAGCCGGTGGCCTTGGACGCCAGGGCGGACGACCGGGAGACGCGCGGGTTCATCTCGATGACGACCACGCGGCCGTCGGCCGGGTTGACCGCGAACTGGATGTTGCAGCCACCGGTATCGACGCCGACCTCGCGGATGACCGCGATGCTGATGTCGCGCAACCGCTGGTACTCGCGGTCGGTGAGGGTGAGCGCGGGCGCCACGGTGATCGAGTCACCGGTGTGCACGCCCATCGGGTCGAGGTTCTCGATCGAGCAGACCACCACGACGTTGTCGTTGCGGTCGCGCATCAGCTCGAGCTCGTACTCCTTCCACCCGATGATCGACTCCTCGAGGAGCACCTCGGTGGTCGGCGAGTAGTGCAGGCCGGCGCCGGCGATGCGCTCCAGGTCGTCGCGGTCGTACGCGATGCCGGAGCCGAGGCCGCCCATGGTGAAGCTGGGGCGCACGACGACGGGGTAGTTGAGCTGCTCCGTCGCGGCGACGCAGTCGTCCATGGTGTGGCAGATGAAGCTGCGGGCCACCGACGCGTCGAGACCGTGGACCTCGCGGACGCGGTCGACGACGCCCTTGAACAGCTGGCGGTCCTCACCGGCCTCGATCGCCGCGACGTTGGCGCCGATCAGCTCCACGTTGTACTTCTCGAGGATCCCGGCCGAGTGCAGGGCCATCGCCGCGTTGAGCGCGGTCTGGCCGCCGAGGGTGGCGAGGATCGCGTCGGGACGCTCCTTGGCGATGATCGCCTCGATCACCTCGGTGGTGATCGGCTCCACGTAGGTGGCGTCGGCGAACTCCGGGTCGGTCATGATCGTGGCCGGGTTGGAGTTCACCAGGACGACCCGCAGGCCCTCCTCGCGCAGCACGCGGCAGGCCTGGGTGCCGGAGTAGTCGAACTCGCAGGCCTGGCCGATGACGATCGGGCCGGAGCCGATGACGAGGACGCTGGAGATGTCAGTTCTTCTGGGCATCGGCGCTGTGCTCCCCCATGAGATCGGCGAAGCGGTCGAACAGGTAGCCGGCGTCGTGCGGTCCGGCTGCCGCCTCGGGGTGGTACTGCACCGAGAATGCAGGCCCGTCAACAAGTTTGAGACCCTCGACGACGTCGTCGTTGAGGCAGACATGGCTCACCTGAGCCGTGCCGAACGGCGTCGCGAACGTGCCCTCACGGGGCGCGTCGACGGCGAAGCCGTGGTTGTGCGCGGTGACCTCCACCTTGCCGGTGGTGCGGTCCATCACCGGCTGGTTGATGCCGCGGTGGCCGTAGCCGAGCTTGTAGGTGCCCAGGTCGAGCGCCTGACCGAAGAGCTGGTTGCCGAAGCAGATCCCGAAGAACGGGATGCGGCGCTCGAGCACCTCCCTCAGCAGGGCGATCTGGGGCTGCGCGGTGGCCGGGTCGCCGGGGCCGTTGGAGAAGAAGACGCCGTCGGCCCCGGTGGCGAGCACCTCGTCGATGGTGGCCAGCGCGGGCAGCACGTGGGACTCGATGCCCCGCTGCGCCATCCGCTGCGGCGTCATCGACTTGATGCCGAGGTCGAGCGAGGCCACGGTGAAGCGCTTCTCGCCGATCGCGGGCACCACGTAGGCCTGCGACGTGCTGACCTCGTCGGCCAGCGCGGCGCCGGACATCTCCGGGGCGTTGCGCACCTGCTCGAGCAGCTCGTGCTCGGGCGCCAGCGCGGCGCCGGAGAAGATGCCCACCCGCATCGCCCCGCGCTCACGCAGGTGGCGGGTGATGGACCGGGTGTCGACGTGGGAGATGCCCACGACCCCCTGCGACGACAGCTCGTCGGGCAGCTCGCGGCGCGAGCGCCAGTTCGAGGCCCGGCGCGCGGGGTCGCGCACCACGTAGCCGGCCACCCAGATCTTCGAGGACTCGTTGTCCTCGTCGTTCACACCGGTGTTGCCGATGTGCGGGGCCGTCATCACGACCACCTGGCGGTGGTACGACGGGTCGGTCAGGGTCTCCTGGTAGCCGGTCATGCCGGTCGAGAAGACCGCCTCGCCGACCGTGCTGCCGACGGCGCCGTAGGCGCGGCCGCGCCAGGTGGTTCCGTCCTCGAGCACGAGGACTGCGGGAACCTGAGTCACTGCGGCACCTCCGAAAGAGCCTCGTTGAGGACGCCGTCCAGAACGGTCGGGCGTCCCGCGTAGAAGGTCGCCACGACGCGACCGTGCATCTCCCGGCCCCGCACCGGGGAGTTACGGCCCATCGTGGCCTGGGTTGCAGGATCGCACTCCCACCGGGCCGACGGGTCCACCAGGGTCACGTGAGCCGGTTCACCGACGACCAGGGGCCGGCCCTGCGAGGACACCCGGCCGATCCGGGCCGGGGCCACCGACATCCGGTCCGCGACCTGCTCCCAGGTCAGCAGGCCGGTGTCGACCATGGCCTCCTGCACCACCGACAGGGCCGTCTCGAGGCCGGTCATGCCCATCGACGCGACGCCCCACTCGCAGTCCTTGGCCTCGACCGGGTGCGGGGCGTGGTCGGTGGCCACGATGTCGATCGTGCCGTCGGCCAGCGCCTCGCGCACCGCCTGGACGTCCGCCGCCGTGCGCAGCGGCGGGTTGACCTTGTAGACCGGGTCGTAGCTGCGCACCAGCTCGTCGGTGAGCAGCAGGTGGTGCGGCGTCACCTCGGCGGTCACGTCGATGCCGCGGCCCTTGGCCCAGCGCAGGATCTCGACCGACCCGGCCGTGGACACGTGGCACACGTGCAGGCGGGAGCCGACGTGCCCGGCGAGCAGCACGTCCCGGGCGATGATCGCCTCCTCGGCGACCGCCGGCCAGCCGGCCAGCCCCAGTTCGGCCGAGACGACGCCCTCGTGCATCTGCGCGCCCTCGGTCAGGCGCGGCTCCTGCGCGTGCTGGGCCACGACCCCGTCGAACGCCTTCACGTACTCCAGGGCGCGGCGCATCAGCACCGGGTCCCAGACGCAGTGGCCGTCGTCGGAGAACACCCGCACGCCGGCGGCCGAGTCGGCCATCGCGCCGAGCTCGGCCAGACGCTCACCGGCCAGGCCCACGGTGACGGCGCCGACCGGGCGCACATCCACCCAGCCGTACTCGCGGCCCAGGCGCCAGACCTGCTCGACCACGCCCGCGGTGTCGGCGACCGGGTCGGTGTTGGCCATGGCGTGCACGGCCGTCCAGCCCCCCAGTGCGGCGGCGCGGGTGCCGGTCTCGACCGTCTCCGCGTCCTCCCGCCCGGGCTCGCGCAGGTGGGTGTGCAGGTCGACGAGACCCGGCAGGGCGACGAGCCCGTCCGCGTCCACCACCTGGGCACCGCTCGAGGTGACGGTGCCCAGCTGGGCGACCACGCCGTCCTCGATCAGGATGTCGGAGGAGGCGCCACCGAGCAGGCGGGCGCCCTTGATCAAAAACGAGCTCATCACGCGCCCTCTCCAGAGGTCTGACTCGACAGCAGCAGGTACAGCACGGCCATGCGCACGGCGACCCCGTTGGCCACCTGCTCGACGATCGTGGAGCGCGGCGAGTCCGCCGCCTCCGCGGTGATCTCCAGGCCCCGGTTCATCGGGCCCGGGTGCATGACCAGCGCGTGGTCGGGCAGCCGGTTCATGCGCCGCGCGTCCAGCCCGTAGCGCCGGGAGTACTCCCGCGCGCTGGGGAAGAACGCCGCGTGCATGCGCTCACGCTGCACCCGCAGCATCATCACCGCGTCCAGGTCGCCGTGACCGCCGTCGACCACGTCGTCCAGATCGTACGAGGTCGAGCACGGCCAGTGATCGATCCCCACCGGTAGCAACGTGGGTGGTGCGACCAGCACCACCTCCGCGCCCAGGGTCGTGAGCAGCGTGACGTTCGATCGGGCGACCCGGCTGTGCAGCACGTCACCGACGATCGCGACGCGCTTGCCCTTGAGGTCGGCCCCGGTGCCGTCCGGAATCAGGCGCGAGCGCAGCGTGTACGCGTCCAGGAGCGCCTGGGTGGGGTGCTCGTGGGTGCCGTCACCGGCGTTGAGGATCGTGCCGTCGATCCAGCCCGCGTGGGCCAGACGGTGCGGGGCGCCGGAGACCGGGTGCCGCACCACGACCGCGTCGGCGCCCATCGCCTTCAGGGTGAGTGCGGTGTCCTTCAGGCTCTCGCCCTTGGAGACGCTCGAGCCCTTGGCCGAGAAGTTGATCACATCGGCCGACAGCCGCTTGGCCGCGGCCTCGAACGAGATCCGGGTGCGGGTGGAGTCCTCGTAGAAGAGGTTCACCACGGTGCGGCCGCGCAGCGTCGGCAGTTTCTTGATCTCGCGCTGCTGGGTCGCGGCCATCTGGCCGGCCACGTCGAGGATCTGGATCGCGTCGTCGAGACTGAGGTCGGCGGTGGACAGCAGGTGCTTCACTTGGCGACCCCTCCCACGATGCTCACCACGTCGTCTCCCCCGTCGACCTCGGCGAGCCGGACCCGCACGCGCTCGAGGGTGGAGGTGGGCAGGTTCTTGCCGACGTGGTCGGCGCGGATCGGCAGTTCCCGGTGGCCGCGGTCGACCAGCACGGCGAGGCGCACGGCGCGGGGACGGCCGAACTCGCTCAGCGCGTCGAGGGCGGCCCGGATCGTGCGGCCGGAGTAGAGCACGTCGTCGACCAGCACCACGACCTTGTCGTCGACACCGCCCTCGGGCAGCTCGGTGCCGGCGATCGTGCGGAAGGCCTGCCGGCGCAGGTCGTCGCGGTGCAGCGTGACGTCGAGCGTGCCGACCGGGACGTCGGTGCCCTCGATCGAGGCGAGGCGAGCGGCCAGCCGGTGGGCCAGGGTCACGCCGCGGGTCGGGATGCCCAGCAGAACGAGGTTCTCGGCGCCCTTGTTGTGTTCCAGCACCTCGTGGGCGATGCGGCTGAGCGCGCGGCCGATCTCGGCGGGCTCGAGCACCACGCGGGACGTCACCTCGGGTGGATCGTCCGGTGCGCTGGGTGAACTCGGGGCAAGGCTTTTGGGCGACATGTGTCGACCCCCTCCTTCTCCGCCTCACGGGACGGATCGTTAAAGGACTGGGCACCGAAGGCGTTTTCGAGCACCTTTCGGCTCCCGGAGGCTACCAGCCGGTGACCGGCCGTGTAGCTCAGGCCCTGTTCGCCTACGCCGAGTGGCGAATTCCTTCGAGAAGTTTGCCAATGTGACTTGACGGAGTCAGTGACTCTCCGTGACTATCATCGGCATGGCATCTGATTACGCCAGGGCGCTCGGCGCCCGCCTGCGTGGGATCCGCACCCAGCAGGGGCTGTCCCTTCATGGGGTGGAAGAGAAGTCCGAAGGTCGCTGGAAGGCCGTGGTGGTCGGCTCGTACGAGCGCGGTGACCGTGCGGTCACGGTTCAGCGTCTCGCCGAGCTCGCTGATTTCTACGGTGTTCCGGTTCAGGCGCTCCTGCCTGACGCGGCTCCGACGGGGAGCAGCGAGCCCCCGCCGAAGCTGGTGCTCGACCTCGAGCGGCTGCAGTCCGTCCCGGCGGAGAAGGCGGGCCCGCTGGCCCGTTACGCAGCCACGATCCAGGGTCAGCGCGGTGACTACAACGGCAAGGTCCTCAGCATCCGGACCGATGACCTGCGTACGCTCGCGGTGATCTATGACGTGCCGCCGGCCGTGCTGGCCGAGCAGCTGATCACGTGGGGGGTCCTCAACGCGGACGCCCGCCGCGCGGTCGCCTCGGAAGACTGAACAGGCACCACCCGTATGGCAACACCTCTGTCCTGAGTGAGGGAGGGGCAGAGTTTCGAGCAGAGGACGCCGGGGCGGCCGGCGTCCTCGACCAACACGTCCTTCGGGCGGCACCACCAGCAACTCCCGTTTCACCCAGATCTTCAGCAACACCCGCACTTCAGCAACACCCGCAGGCATCAGTGATGTGGCGGTGCGAGCAGCTCCTCTTGCCTGACCAGGAGCGGCTGGCACCGTCACATCACGCTTTTTGCGGCAGGGTGCTCGCGCTCCGGTGTTCTCGGCTGGGCGGTCCCGTGCTGTCGATGAGGGACGACGTGCGCACCGATGCGGGCCCCTCGCGTTCACGAAGGGGAGACGAGCGCTCCAGACGACCCCCACGTCCACCATTAGCCCCACGAGCCCCACAGGCCCCTTCAGGGGCTTGCTAGGAGGCCTCTTGCCCGGCCCGGCCGGGGTAGGCCTCGCCCACCTCGACCCGGTTACGGCCCGAGCGCTTGGCCCGGTAGAGCTGCTCGTCGGCCTTCTCGATGAGTTCACGCATGTCGTCACCGAACGCGAGCGCGCTCACGCCGATACTGATCGTCACGCGCAGTCCCGGCCGGATCGACGCCCAGTCGTGGTCCTGCACGCTGCGTCGCACCCGCTGGCACACCTCGGCCGCGGCCGGGGCGCTGAGACCGGGCAGCGCGATCAGGAACTCCTCGCCACCGAGCCGTCCGACCAGGTCACCGGCCCGGCACGAGTGCAGCAGCAACCCGGCCACGGCGACCAGGACCTCGTCGCCGACCGGGTGTCCCCAGGTGTCGTTGACGTGCTTGAAGTGGTCGATGTCGAGCACCGCGAGGCTCAGCGGATGACCCGCCGCGTGCGCCAGCCCGAGCAGCTGCGGAAGCTCCGACTCGATGTGGTGACGGTTCGAGAGGCGCGTCAGGGCATCCTCGTTGACCTGCCGGTCGAGATCGGCGGCGAGTTGACCCAGCGCCAGGATCTCGGCCTCGAGCTCCCGGCTGCGGGCCCGGTACAGCTCCGACTCGGTGCGCGCGTCGGCGGCGTCGAGCCGGGCGTGGTCCACCTCGACCAGCTGCACCAGGCGGCGGGCACGGGTGGCGGCGACGGTCGAGCGCAGCTGCCGCTCCAGTGACGCGTACTCCTTGTAACGACGCAGCGCCGGTTCGTACTGCTGGGTCACTTCGAGTGCCCGGGAGAGCTCGGACGTGACCATCATCCGCATCGGCAGCTCGTTGAGGTCGTCGGCCATCCGCAGGGCCACCTCGAGCTCGTGCACGGCCCGCATCGCGTCACCGCGTTCGAGCAGTACGAAGGCCGAGTGGTAGAGCGTGGACAGCTCCATGGCCTGGAACCCGTGCTCGACCGAGATGCGGCGGCTGTCGAGGATCGCGGTCAGCGAGGCCTCGGGGTTGCCGGCGAGGGCGAGGAGCATGCCGTGGTTGTCGAGAGCCAGCGCCTGGCGGTATGGGGTGCCGTGCAGCGGGTGCCGCGACAGCTCGACCGCCATCACGGCATGCGCGAGCCCTTCGTCGAGCACGGCCCTGGCCTCGTGCGGCTCACCGCCGTCGTGCAGGAGCTGACGGTGGAACCCGATCGCGTTGTCGGCGATGTTGTTGACGATGCAGAAGCGGGCGTCGACGTCGAGGCCGGCCGCGAGTTCGAGGGCGCGGAGCTGGAAGTCACGGGCCCGGCGGAAGTCCTGCATCGCGGTGTGCACGACGGCGATGCGGTTGAGGACCCAGAACAGCAGGGGCCGGTCGTTCAGGCGGGCGGCGACCTCGCGGGCGACGGCCAGACTGGAGAGGGCCTCGTCGGCCAGGCCGAGTTCGTTGAGCGCCAGGGCCTGCACGATGAGCAGTTCGCCCAGGCCGTGCTCGTCGCCGAGGTCACGCAGGGCCTGGGCGGCCTGGTCGCAGACCTGGCTGCAGGCCTCGTTGTCGCCGAGACGGGTGAGGTGGCGGGCCAGGAGCACCAGCGCGGACGCCTCGGCCCGGCGGTCGCCGAGCGCCACGGCCAGGTCGGCGGCCTCGCGGGAGACGGTGACGCCGTGCTCGCTGCCGCCGCTGTCGAGGGCGGCGGTGGAGGCGGTGAGGAGCTCGATCAGGTGGATCGAGTCACGCTGCCGGGGCTCGTCGAAGGCGCGGGGCTCGTCGAAGGCGCGGGGCTCGTCGTGAGGGCGAAGGTCGTCGCCGGGGCGCGGTTCGTCGCTCGCGTCCATCGCGACACCTCCGCACCATCGATCCCGACATTGACACCGATCGGCGTCAATAACCGGTCCATCGGCAGCGAAGGGGGTGCACTACAGAGAGATTGATGTCTCTGCGTGCACGCCCGTCACATTGATGCGAGGAGAGCGTCCGGACGGCGTAGCCGACGATGACACTCTGCCACCTGATGGGTACGCCTAGGTACCACTCAGGAAGATGCCTTGACCTCGAGGAGCCGGGCCAGCAGGCCGTTCACGAAGTTGGGCGAGTCGTCGGTGGACAGCGTGCGCGCCAGCTCGACCGCCTCGTCGATCGCGACGGCGTCGGGAACGTCGTCGTTGTAGAGCAGTTCCCACGAGCCCAGCCGCAGCACGGCCCGGTCGACCGCGGGCATCCGCTCGACGGTCCAGCCGTGCGAGTAGGTGGACAGCAGCTCGTCGATGCGCTCGGTCTGGGCGGCGACGCCCTCGACCAGCTCGACGGCGTACGCCGGGAGCACCCGGTTGGGGTCCTTCTCGTCCTTCCGGTCGGCCAGGACCGTCAGCGGGTCGACCCCGCGGACGTCTGCCTCGAAGAGGATGTCGAGAGCCCGCTTCCGGGCCTTGCTCCGTGCTCCCATGCGCTTGTACTGCTCGCTTCCGGCGGTCTTGACGGCGTTGATGACGGTCAGTTGACGCGGCTCAGGTAGTCGCCCGTGCGGGTGTCCACCTTGACCTTGGTGCCGGTCTCGACGAAGAGCGGGACCTGGATCTCGTGGCCGGTCTCGACGGTCGCGGGCTTGGTACCACCGGTGGAGCGGTCGCCCTGCAGGCCCGGCTCGGTGTAGGTGATCGTGAGGACGACCGAGGTCGGCAGCTCGACGTACAGCGGGGTGCCGTCGTGCGTGGCGACGACCGCCATGTCGCTCTCCAGCATGAACTTCGCCGCGTCGCCGACCGTGGCCGCGGAGATGTGCAGCTGGTCGTACGTGTCGTTGTCCATGAAGACGTAGTCTTCGCCGTCCTTGTACAGGTACTGCATGTCGCGCTTGTCGACGTTGGCCGTCTCGACCTTGGTGCCGGCGTTGAACGTCTTGTCGACGACCTTGCCGTTGAGCACGTGCTTCAGCTTGGTGCGCACGAACGCGGGGCCCTTGCCGGGCTTCACGTGCTGGAACTCGACGACGGACCAGAGCTGCCCTTCGAGGTTCAGCACCAGGCCGTTCTTCAGGTCGTTCGTCGATGCCACGTGTGGTTCTCTCTCGTCTGCATGCGGACGCGCGGACCTCTCGTGGGGCCCGGCGCGATGGTCTGAATCCGGTGAAGTCTAGCCGCTGCCTGAATTAGCCGCGTGCAGCTACGGCGCGCAGGGCCAGCAGGTACCCCTCCCGGCCGAAACCGGCGATGGTGCCGGTGGAGACGCCGCCCACCACGCTGGTGTGGCGGAACACCTCACGAGCGGCCGGGTTGGACAGGTGCACCTCGACCAGCGTGAGCCCGGCCTTGGTCACCATCGCGCAGGCGTCGCGGATCGCGTAGGAGTAGTGCGTGAACGCGGCCGGGTTCAGCACCACGTGCGCCCCGGCGTCGACCGCCCCGTGCAGCCAGCCGATCATCTCGGACTCGTCGTCGGTCTGCCGGACCTCCACCTCGAGCCCGAACTCCCGGCCGGCCTCGACGCACGCCGCGCTCAGGTCGGCGAGGGTGTCGCTGCCGTAGACGTCGGGTTCACGGACGCCGAGGCGGCCGAGATTGGGGCCGTTGAGGACGAGGACGGAGGTCATGGACGGAGGTTACCCAGGCTCACTCGTCGTCGGTGAGCGGGAACCGGCTCGTGTCGATGACGACGGGGAACGGGGGCAGCAGAGTGATCGGCTCGCCGTACGCCACGGACAGGTACTGCGGCACCCCACCCCAGGCCGCGCTCCGATGCACCCGGAAGATCTCGTCGAAGGCCGAAACCAGCCTTCGGTTGAGACATTCGACCGTATGACGGTGCCACGGCCCGGCGTTCGACGGACAGCGCGACGGCGAAACCCTCCTCTTCACAGGTGAAATGCATGTGCCCGGCGATCAGCCCACCTCGGGTCGCACGAATGCGCCGGTGTCCAGGACCACGGACAGCGGGGCCGCGAGCTCGATCCGTTCCCCGAACGGCACCCGGACGACGTCCTGGTACACGCCGTCGACCGGGCGGGAGAACAGGCTCACCGTCGGGCCGCCCGGGTCAGACGCGTCGACCAGCAGGTACTGCGGGATGCCGCCCCGGGCGTAGGCGCGCCACTTGCGGTTGCGGTCGTTGACCGCACTGTCGGGTGTGGTGATCTCGACCGCCACGACGAACACGTCCATCGGCACGGACCGGGAGTTCCAGCGGATGCGGCTCTCGTGGGCCACGCACAGGTCGGGGACGTAGATCCCGTCGTCGGGCAGCGAGGCCGGCAGGTCCCAGCCGACGAAGTACTCGTCGTCGGTGATCGCGTCGAAGAACTGCCTGGTCAGCAGCCCACCGATCACGTTGTGCTCGCCGCCGGCGGTGAGCGGCATGAGCAGGATGCCGTCGGTCGCCGCCTGGGCGACCCGCCAGCCGTCGGGCACCTCGAGTTCGTCCCAGGCACGCACCACGTCGGGCCAGATCTGCGTCATCGTCCATCCCCCTTCGACCTCCGTCACGATACCGGAAAATTCCGAAAGGTTCGGCATAATCCCGACTCGGTCACGTCGTCCTCAGACCACGACCTCGCTCCGGCGGCCCTGAGCGACCACGACCGCGAACATCACCAGGCAGGCCGCGGCCGGCAGGTACCAGGTGTTCTGCCAGGTCCAGAACGCCGGGGACAGCTGCACGAACGGCGCCACCATCAGCACCGGCGCGGCCACCGGCCACCGGTCCCGCGCGAAGCCGGCCCCCACCACGAGGAGCACCAGAACGGCGGTCCAGTAGTAGGCCAGGATCAGCGGATCCAGCGCCAGCCGGGCGAGCACCACCGCGAGCGGGCCGAGCCACACCAGCTCGGCCCGGCGGCCCAGGGCCCGGGCCAGGGCGCACCCGGCCAGTCCGGCGAGCAGCCCCTGCAGCACCCGGGCGTACCAGCCCGTCTGCACGTGCTCGGGAAACAGCTGTCCCCACAGGGTTTCCCGCACCACCGGCCAGGTCAGGTCGAACAGCTCGAAGTGACCGGTGGCCACGAAGGGCAGGTACGCGGCGACCGCCGTGGTGACGAACACCGCGACGGCCCGGGCCAGGAACGGGAAACGGCGCTCGGTCAGCAGCAGCCCGGCTGCCAGCACACCCCACGGCTCCCACCCCGCCGCCAGTCCGATGACCAGGGCCGCGGCCGAACTGCGGCCCCGCACCAGAAGACTCGCGGCCCAGATCCAGGCGACGGCGACCCCGGCCTGCGCGAGATGCCCCTCGGCGCACCACCGCACCGGCAGCATCAGCACCAGCGAGGCCGCACCGGCCGCGAACTCCGCGGGGGCTGACGGTTCCAGCGAGTGCACCGCACGCAGGTGCCGGACGAACACCATGACCGCCCCGGTGACGACCGCCCCGGCGACGGCCCGCACGAGCACGTCGGGCGCCCCGTAGGCCAGGCAGCGCATGCTCCCGCCCGCCGACGGATTCATCAACCAGGCCGCCAGCAGTTCGAAAGGCCCGGCCTGCATCCAGGAACTGGCGTAGACCGAGGCGAGGTCGCCGGTCAGGACCGCCCGGCCACCGGCGGCGAACTGCTGCAGGTCCCAGGCCGCCGGGGGCCGGACGACCAGGGCCTCGAACGCGGCGACGAGACACAGGGCCCAACGCAGCCGGACGAGCCGGTCCAGCACGGTCCCCGGGAGGAGGAGAGGATCACCGGTCGCCACCGAGTGAGATTCGGCGACCGTTGATCCGTCCTTGAGGTGACCTCGGTCTACTCGCTGATCAGCCGGTAGGCCTCTTCGAGCAGCGCGGGCTCCGGGCCCTCGAGACGCCCGGGCTGGGCCAGGCCGTCCAGCACCACGAAACGCATGAGGTCGCCGCGGTTCTTCTTGTCGCGGCCCATCGCCGCGATCAGCGCGGGCCAGCGATCGCCCCGGTAGGTGCGCGGCAGGCCCAGGCTCGCGAGCGCCTCGGTGTGCCGGGTGACCAGGTCGGACGGGGTGCGCCCGGCCAGCTCGCCGAGCCGCGCGACGTACATCATCCCGACCGCGACGGCCTCGCCGTGGCGCCAGGTGTAGTGCTCGACCTGCTCCACGCCGTGCGCGAAGGTGTGGCCGTAGTTGAGGAACTCGCGCTCCCCCGACTCCTTCAGGTCGTTGGTGACGACCTTGGCCTTGACCGCGATGGCCCGCTCGACCAGTTCGCGCACCGCGTCCGAGTCCCAGGTGGTGGCGGCCGCCGGGTCACGCTCGATCAGCTCGAGGATGGCCGGGTCGGCGATGAAGCCGCACTTCACCACCTCGGCCAGACCGGCGACCAGGTCGGCGTGCGGCAGGGTGCGCAGCGCGTCGAGGTCACAGATCACGGCGCGGGGCGGGTGGAAGGCGCCGACCAGGTTCTTGCCCTCGGCCGTGTTGATGCCGGTCTTGCCGCCGACCGCGGCGTCGACCATGCCGAGCAGCGTCGTCGGCACCTGCACCACGGCGACGCCGCGCAGCCAGCTGGCCGCGACGAACCCCGCGAGATCGGTGACGGCTCCCCCGCCCAGCCCGACCACCGCGTCCGAACGTGTGAAACCGGCCTGGCCGAGGAGCGCCCAGCACATGGTGAGAGTCTCGGCGGTCTTGGCGTTCTCGCCGTCGGGGACCTCGATCAGCAGGGGACGCAGGCCTGCGTCGGTGAGCTGCTGGTTCACGGTGCGACCGAGGGCGCGCAGGGTGCGCGGGTGCACGATCGCGACCCGGGTGACCTTGTCGCCGAGGGCCTGCGGCAGGCCGGCGAGCACGCCCGGGCCGATCGTCACCTCGTAGCGATCGCTCAGCCCCACGGGAATCTTCGTCGCGATGTCGTCACTCATGGGAAGTCTCCTGCAACCCCAGCGCCGACAGCACCGCCGAGGTGACCTCGTCGGGCTCCAGACCGTCGGTGGGGACGCGGTGGGTCGCGATCTGCGTGTAGATCGGCCGGCGGTGGTCCATCATCATCGTCCACTGCGCCCGGGGGTTACCGAGAAGCAGGGGGCGGTCGCGGTTCAGCCCGACGCGGCGGGCCGCATCGGTGATGCGCACGTCGAGGAAGACCACGACGTGCTCACGCAGGGCCTCCTGGGTGCGCGGGTCGAGCACCGCTCCCCCGCCCAGCGCCAGCACCCCGTCGTGCTCGGACAGCGCCTTCGTCACCGCGGCGTGCTCGAGCTCGCGGAAGTGCGGCTCACCGTCGTCGACGAAGATGTCGGCGATCGCCCGGCCGGTGGCGCTGACGATGTCCTCGTCGGTGTCCCGGACTCGTACCCCGAGCTTCTCGGAGAGCGCGTGGGCGATCGTGGTCTTCCCCGCCCCGGGCGGGCCGATGAGGACGGCGACCGGACGCGTCACCGGATCTCCGACTTCTGCAGCTCGGGGATCGACTCCAGGTAGCTGCGGATGTTGCGCGCGGTCTCGGGAACGCTGTCGCCGCCGAACTTCTCGACCAGCGCCTCGGCCAGCACCAGCGCCACCATGGCCTCGGCCACCACACCGGCGGCGGGCACGGCGCACACGTCGGAGCGCTGGTGGATGGCGACGGCCTTCTCACCGGTGGCCACGTCGACCGTGTCGAGGGCGCGGGGCACCGTGGAGATCGGCTTCATCGCGGCCCGGACCTTGAGGATCTCGCCCGTGCTCATGCCGCCCTCGACACCGCCGGCGCGGTCGGTGCGGCGGCGCAGCAGGCCGTCGTCACCGCGCTCGATCTCGTCGTGGGCCACCGAGCCGCGGCGGGCGGCGGTACGGAAACCGTCGCCGACCTCGACGCCCTTGATCGCCTGGATGCCCATGAGCGCGCCGGCCAGCCGGGAGTCGAGGCGGCGGTCCCAGTGCACGTGGCTGCCCAGGCCCGGCGGGACGCCGTAGGCGAGGACCTCGACGACGCCGCCGAGGGTGTCGCCGGCCTTGTGGCAGTCGTCGATCTCGGCGACCATCGCGGCGCTGGTGGGCGCGTGGAAGCTGCGCACCGGGTCGGCGTCGAGGGCGGCGACGTCGTCCGGGCCGGGCAGCTCGGCGTCGTCGGGGGTGCCGACCGGGCCGATGCCCACGGTGTGGCTGACCAGCCGGATGCCGGCGGCCTGCTCGAGGAAGCTCGCGGCCACCTGGCCGAGCGCGACCCGGGCGGCGGTCTCCCGGGCGGAGGCGCGCTCGAGCACCGGCCGGGCGTCGGCGAAGCCGTACTTCTGCATGCCGACCAGGTCGGCGTGGCCCGGGCGGGGCCGGGTCAGCGGGGCGCTGCGGCCCTGGCCGTCGAGGGGCTTGTCGTTCGGGTCGTCACTGACCTGCTCGGCGAGCGGGTCGGCCGACATCACGCTTTCCCACTTGGGCCACTCGGTGTTGCCGATCTGCACCGCGAACGGCCCGCCCTGGCTGACCCCGTGCCGCAGGCCGCCGGTCACCCGGACCTCGTCCTGCTCGAACTTCATCCGGGCGCCGCGGCCGTAGCCCAGCCGGCGCCGGGCCAGGGCGGCCTGGATCTCGGGGGTGGTGATCTGGACACCGGCCGGCAGTCCCTCGAGGACGCCGATCAGCAGGGGGCCATGGGACTCGCCCGCAGTGAGCCAACGAAGCATGGGGTGATCCTGCCACGACGGGGCGTGCGAGCCGGAAACGGGCGAGCCCGCGGACCGGGTGGATCCGCGGGCCCGGGCCGTTCCGCCCGGGCTCAGTTGCCTGCGCTCGGCGTGGGGGTCGCCGTGGTGGTGCCGCGCGCCGCTGCCTCGGCCGCCTGCTTCTGGATGTCCTCCAGGGTGGAGGTCCCGTCCAGGAGCACGTAGATGCTGCCGGTGATGTCGAGCGTGGTCGTGGTCGTGGTGACCTCGGGATCCGGTGTGGCCGTGGCGGTCGCCGCCGGGTCGGTCACCGTACCCGTACCCGTACCCGGTGCTGCCGTGCTCACGCCCGGCGCCGGGGTGGCCGTCGTTCCCTCGTCGCCCTTGGACGTCGCAGCCGGTGTCGCCGTACTGGTGTCGCCGTCGGCGGCCGAGAGGCTGCCCTCGTCGAGCGAGGCCTGGCTGATCGCCGCGGCGCCCTGGGCGGACGTGCCCTCCACCGACGCCGTCCCCGAGCTGGTCGAGGTCGTCACGGCGACGTTCAGCGCGCTGATCACGTAGGTGCGGGCGATCTTGGTCTGCAGGTACTTCAGGAAGATCGTGCTCTCGGCGGCGTCGCCACTCACGTTCAGGGCCATCGGCACCGACACCAGCGACCCGGCCTGGGCGGCACCGTCCGTCGAGGGGGTCGCAGCGGCCCCGGTGGTCACCACCACCGGCGACCCGGGGGCGATGGACGAGAGCTCGACGCCGCTCTCGGCCGCGATCTGCTGCAGCGCGCGCACGAAGTCGGGGATGCCCGCGTCCGGCGTGAGCTGCTTCGCGATCTGTTCGAGTTTGGCCTTCTGAGCGGGTAGGTCGGAGGCCTGGCTCTTCAGCTTGGCGACCTGGATCTGCAGCTGCGAGGCCTGGCTGTCGGACGCGACGGCGGCGTCGCGCAGATCGGTCTCCTGCCCGCGCCGGGGGTCGATGAGCAGGAACCAGGCGGCCACCAGCAGGACCAGGCAGAGCGCGACGGTACCGAGCGACCAGCGCGCGGTGCGGTTGGCGAGCATGGGAGTCCTTACTGGGCGGCCGGCGCGGAACCGGAGTCGGTGGTGGAACCGGAGTCGGTGGTGGAACCCGAGTCGGTGGTCGAACCCGACGATGAGCTCGATGTGTCCGTGGTGGTGTCCTGGAAGCGCCCGGAGAAGATCTCGCTGTCCAGCACGGCCGAGGTCGAGAACGTCACCGCGGTGCCCTCGGTCTCGTCGGTCGCCTGGGTGGCATTGTCCAGGCGGGGCGCCTCCAGGCCGCTGATCTTGCCGACGGCCTCCAGCCAGGCCGAGACCTGGGCGTACTCGCCACCGGTGCCGGTGAACTTCACCTCACCGACCCCGCTCGGGGTGAGCACGTCGCTGCCGGTCGTGGTGGCGGCGTCGGACGCGGCGCTGAGACTGAAGGTCATGGTCGAGATGTCGACGCCCTCGGGCTGGGCCCGGCGGATCAGGGTGATGTAGCGGTACCAGCGCACGTCGGTGGAGTAGATGGTGGTGCGGGCGGAGTCGGCCGCCTCGATCTGCGCGGTGATGCGCGGGATGGCCGCGTACTCGGCCTGCTGCGCCTGCAACTGCCGTACCCGCCCGGCCGCCGCGTCCGCCTCGGCCTGCGCGTTGTCCACACCGTTCTGCGCCCACACGGTGCCGACCCCGATCGCCCCGACCACGACCACGACCGCCCCGGCCAGCACCACCTGGGTACGCCGGAACGACCGCTTCTCGAGGATCTCGACGGGCAGCAGGTTGACCTTCGGAACCGGCGCCCAGGTGACGGGTTTCGGCCCGGTGGGCACGGCCTGCATGACCTGCGTGGTCTGTTCGCTCATCAGATCGCCCCCAGCGCCAGGCCGACCGGGACGGCCGCGAGCGGCTTGATGAACTCGATCTGCTCGGCGTCCAGCCCGGTGCGCCCGAGCTTCAGCGGCCACAGCGGGTCGCCCAGCACGACCGGCAGACGGGTGCCCGCGGCGAGCCGGTCGGCGAGCCCGTTGAGACGGGAACCGCCGCCGGAGATCACGATCCGCTCCACCGGCTGCCCCGGCGACGAGGCGCCGTAGTAGTCGAGGGAGCCCCGGATCTCGTCCACGAAGTCCTGCGCGGTGGTGGCGACGGTGCGCGAGACCATCTCCATCTGCTCGCCGTGCGCGAAGCGGGCGAAGTTCTGCTTGAGTCCCTCGGCGCGGTCCATCGGCACGCCCAGCTGCTCGGAGACCGCGTCGGTGACGTCCTGGCCCCCCATCAGCAGGATGCGGACGAAACGCGGCACGCCGGCGGAGTGCACGACGATGTTGGTGACGCGGGCGCCGACGTCGATGAGGGCCTCGGTGCCGACGGTGAGGTCGGTCTGGCGGCCCATCGAGCGCAGCACCGCGAACGAGGTCAGGTCGACGCTCTCGACGCGCAGGCCCGCCTTCTCGGCGCACTGCACGTTGCGCAGCACGGTGTCCCGCTGGGCGGCGACGAGCAGACCCCGCAGCTGGCGCGCGCCCTCGTCGCTCGTGACCTCCTCGAGCGGGTAGAAGTCGAGCACCGAGTCCTCGACCGAGATCGGGAGGAAGTCGGCGACGTGGAAGGCGAGGCTCTTGCGCAGTTCCGCCTGTTCCATCCAGGGCAGGTCCAGCTGACGCACGATGACGCGCTGGTTCGCGACCCCGAGCACCACCTTCTTGGAGCCGAAACGGGTTGCGGACCACAGGGTCTTGATCGCCGCGGTGACCGCCTCGGCGTCCACCACCTCGCCGTCGCGGACCGCACCGTCCGGCAGGACGACCTGTCCGAAGCGGTCGAGCGTGACGCCGTCGCGTCCGAACGACAGCTCCACGGCGCGGACGACCGAGGTCCCGATGTCCAGTCCGATGGCCGTGCGTCGTGCCATGCCTGCGAGTCCCTTCCGATGGGGGCGGTACTGCTCCTGTGGTGCTCGAAGACGCTTCCGTTGCGTCGATCGCCCAAAAGCGTGATCGGGAAGGGTGAGGCCGAGCTTGAGTCTCAGCGGGCAGTAACCGTGCGGCTCACCTTTGGGTGGCGGCCAATGGTGGACGCGTCGGCCCGGCGCCGGTTCGCGGGCTCAGCGGAGCCCGTTGAGGCGGAGGTACCAGTCCACCAGCCCGGCCCCCCAGATCAGCCCGAGCCAGGCGCCGACCAGCATGAACGGCCCGAACGGGATCATGCTCTTGCGGGTGGCGCCGGCGAACGCGATGGCCCCCAGGCCCACGACGGCCCCGATCACGAAGGCCGCGAACCCGCCGACCACGGCCTCCTCCCAGCCGTAGAAGCCGAGGTAGAGCCCGAGCACCCCGCCGAGTTTCACGTCCCCGAAACCCATCCCGCTGGGGTAGATGAACATCAGCACGAAATAGAAGGCGTAGAGCGCGATCCCGCCGACCGCGGCGCTCAGCAGCCGACCCGGCTCACCGTCGGCGAGGGCGGCCAGGGTCAGCAGCACCGCCGCGACCGGGTACGACGGCAGCACGATCGCGTTCGGAAGCCGGTGCACGTCGTAGTCGATGACGGCCAGGGCGATGCTGATGGCGGCCAGGAACAGCAGCGCGGGAAGGTCCCACGACCAGCCCGCCCAGGCCGCGACCGCCCCGAACACCACCGCGGTGAACGCCTCGATCACCGGGTAACGGGCACTGATCCGCTCGTCGCAGCACCGCGAGCGCCCGCGCAGCACCAGCCAGGAGAACACCGGCACGTTGTCGAACCCGCTGATCGGCCGGTCACAGGTCGGGCACGCGCTGCGCGGCGTCACCACCGAACGCCCCTGCGGCACGCGGATGATCACCACGTTGAGGAAAGAGCCGATGAGCAGCCCGAAACCGGCGACGACGGCGACGAGCACGGGCAGCGGGAGCAGATCGGTTGTCACCCTGTGACGGTACCGTTGCTTTCGGTGGTGCGGATCATCCGTCGGTCAGACCGCTGATCTTGTAGGGCGAATTGCCGGCGTTCAGGAAGTAGGGCGGCTGGATGTTGGCGAGCCGGCCGTCGTACGTGTACTTCTTGGCGTAGCCCGAGGCGACTCCACCCGACGAGTTGCTGGTACCGACCGGCCCCCGGAACTTCTGGGCGATGGCCCCGTAGACGTTGAGGTCGCCGAGCGAGGAGCCCGCGTTCCAGTTCTGCACCACGAAACTGTGTCCCAGGGCGAGGATCGCGGCCTGGATCGTGGTCACGTTGGCGCTGCTGTTGAGGTTGACCGGCAGCTGGTTCGTGCCGCCCGACTTGGCCGGGTGGTAGACCCAGACGCAGTTGCCTGCGATGAGCCCGACCAGGGTCGCGCCGTTGGTGGCGCTGACCTTCAGGTCGCCCGTCACCACCACGTCGTCGTACCCGGCGACGGTGACCGGGACGCTGGTGGTGCCCTGGACGAAGACCGTGCCACGTCCGCAGGCGTAGTTGGTGGTCTGATAGCTGTACGCGGTGCCGCCCTTGGTGACGGTGGCCTGCCAGGACGCGTCGTCGACTCCGGTCTGCGTGGGCGTGAGCTCGCCGGTGGCCGGGTAGCCGACCTGGGCGCAGGTCGACGCCGTGTTGCCGACGTAGATCACGGGCGGCACCGCCACGGTCTGCTCACTGCCCCGGGCCGACGCCGCGGTGTTGTAGCAACGGGCGGGCACGCCGGACGAGGAGGTGGCAGGACTCAGCACTCGCATGGTGCTGCCCTGCAGGATGATCCGGGTGGCCCCGGTGTAGTAGCACCCCTTGCCCACCTGCCCGTCGACGTCGATGTTCGGCGGTACGTGGTTGAGCAGCTCGTTGTTGCTCTCGGGCAACGCGATGGTGTCCACGTACTTGGGCGGGTACCCGGTCAGTGGCGGATTCTGCTTGCCCCACCAGGTCGGGGCGCCGTCGGCCGCGCCCTTCGTGTCCGGCCAGCTGGTCTCGGTCTTCGGGTTGGTGAAGTTGACGGATCCGTTGATCTGGAGGGCGTCGTTGGAGTGCAGGGGCCCGTTGACGGTGTCGTTGGCCCCCCACTGGATCTCGCTGCACTTACCGGATCGGGCCGGCTGGGTACCCAGCGCGTAGTAGTAGGCGGCGCAGGTGCTGGGGCCGTTGACCAGGGCCGGATCGATCACCTCGTAGTCGGTGAGGTAGACGTAGTCGAGGAGCCCGCTGCGTTTGAGCTCGACCGTCATCGTGCGGCTCACCGTGCCGGTGCCACCCGCGGGGCCGCTCATTCCGGTGACCCGCAACCGGATGACGCCGCTGGAGCTGACGTCCGAAACGCTGCTGAGCAACGAGTAGCTGTAGCGCGCGGACGTCGACGAGGCCCCGCCGGTGCCCTGGATCGTCCGGCCGGCGCTGGTGAACGCGGCATTGGTCGAGTCGTTGTTGCCCTTCTGCCAGTAACTGCTGTCCCCCGCCAGACGGGACAGGTACTCGTCGATACCGGCCAGGGCCGCCTGCTGGGCCGACTTGGCGTCCTGGCCGCGCCGGGCCGGGCCCAGGTTGTTCAGGGTGTAGGCGAGGGCCACCAGCAGGAACGTGCTCAGGATCGCGATCGCCATCACCACCGAGACCAGGGCGAAACCCCGCTCCGTACCGGTCTTCTTGTCCCGGCCGGAAGCCCACCGGTCCTGTCCCCCGTACATCCGGCGTCCCCTCAGCTCGCGATGTTGCTCATGGTCACGCGGTCGCTCATGACTACGTCCTTCGTCTGGGGCCGGCTGACGTCCTGGATCGTCACCGTCATCTCGATGCTCTGGATCAGCGGCAGGTTCGAGGAGGTGACGTCGGTCGTGCCGGTGGTGTACTCGGTGGCCTTGGGCGCGCCGGAACTGAAGTAGCGGAAGGCCGGCGGCTGGGTGGTGCGGGCCAGACAGGTGGTGGTCCCGGTGCCGTCCCAGGCCGGGGCGCCACTGGCGTCCAGCTGCATCGGCACCAGGGTCTGGGTGATGCACGAGTTCTGGTAATCGAACTTCACCAGCATCGGGTCCGGTGCCGCGGTCGGGGTTGCGGCCCCGGTGGAGGAGTTGCGGTAGAGCAGCGCGTAGAAGGCGACCCGCTGCGAGTTGACCATCGCGAACCGGGTGTCGAAGGCGGACTGCCGGGTGGCCGGCTTGACCGCGACCCGCAGTGCCCGGGTCATGGCCTCCAGCGCGATCCGGGCGTCCGCCGTCCCCGTCGTCTTCACGTTGACGGTCGTGACCCCGCGCAGCACACCGAAGAAGACCACCGCGATGGCCGTCATCAGGACGCTGGCGGTCGCGATGCTGACCAGCAACTCCACCAGAGTCATTCCGGTGTCCCGCTTTTCCCGGCCGGCCCGCCAGTGCCGGAGTGCCCGCGTCATCAGACCACCGCCCCGACGACCACGCTCTGCACCGGGCTGCCGCTGCTCACGGTCGCGGAGGAGGAGACCGTGACGCCGGTGGCCGTGAGGACGTAGCTGCCGTAGGGCACCAGCACGGTGGTCCCGGCGGCCGGGACGTTGACGGTGTACGAGTCCCCGGCCGGGCAGCTGCTCGAGGGAGTGATGGTCACCAGGCGGCTCGACGAGCCGAGAAGGCCCTTGACCTGAATCGTCAGCGCTCCCATCGGGATGCTGACCGCACCGCCGCTCGCCGCCGCGTCCTGGATGTTGACCTGCCCCTGCGACGGCCCGGCCGGCGTGCACGACCCGGCCTTGACCGTGTACGTCCCGGGGTACAGCGCCTGGATCTGGGGCGGTGTCGTGGTGGTGAGGCACATCGAGGTGCTCGACGAGGCGCAGGTGGCGGAGACCGTCGTCTCGGTCAGGCCGCTGCGGCTGATGCGCAGCGGGATACCGCTGGCGAGAGCCGTCACCCCGCTCATGGGGGACGCGTAGGTGTAGGTCAGGGAACGGGCGGTGTCGTAGGGCAGATCGACCTTCGAGAGGGTGCCGACCGCGGCCCCGTTGCCGGTGCTGGACTGAGTCGCGGTGACGTTCACCGTGCGGCTCGGCGCGCTCTGGGTGTTGGCGGTCCCGACGTACCCGGCCTGGTTGGCCGTCGCCGAGTAGGCGCCGTCCGCGAGCCCGGTGAACACGGCGCAGCCGTCGTCACCGGTGGTCTGGGTGGTCGTGCCGCCGTTGAGGGCCACGGTCACCCCGGCCACCGGCTTGCCGTTCGCGTCGCTCAGCTGCACGGCCAGCGAGTTCTTGGTCGAGTCGATGGCGCCCGGGCCGATCGCCCGCAGCAGGTCCCCGGTGACCGGCTGCACCAGCCCCATGTCCGGCCAGGTCACCGCCACCCGGACGAGTTTGTAGGCCAGGCGCGCACTTCCGGCTGCGGTGGTGCAGGCACTCGAGGTGGCGTCGGAGGTCAGGACGCTGACGTTGGTCGTGACCTTGTACTCGATGCCGTTGACCTTCGGGAGATCGATGTTCCGGCCGTTGGTCAGGTCCAGGGCCGCCTGGGCGCGAGCGGCCTCCAGGTACTGGTCGACGAGGCCGGCGGCGGTGCTGCGGCGCAGGTTTCCGCTCGCGACCTGATCGGTCCGGATGAGAAGGCCGAGCACCGCGGTGACGCCGATCGAGAAGATCGCCATCGCGATCACCACTTCGAGCAGCGACATACCGGCGTCGTCCGGCCCTCGCCGGCGCCGCCCCGTCGTCACCCCCATCGGTCCTCCCCCGGACCACGCGTCTCCTCCCCCGGGAGACGTGGTGGTCGTGAAGGTGATCGGGCCCGGCCCGGCGAACCTTGAGCCCGGCGCGCAGGTCAGCCGTCGGTCATGCGCAGCACCTGGAACGGGGCGTTGTCGGCGTTGAGAAAGTACGGGGGCTGCGAGTACGCCACCCGCTGGTCGTAGACGTAGTTCTTGCCGTACCCCCGTGACACCCCGTTGTAGGTGCCACCGACCGGCCCGCGGAACTTCTGCGCCATCGCCCCGGTGATGTTGAGGTCGCTCAGCTGGGTTCCGGAGAACCAGTTCTGCACCACGATGCTGTGCCGCAGGGCCAGCATCGCGGCCCGCACGGTGCTGACCGGCGCGGTGCTGTAGAGGTTGGCGTTGACGTTGCCGCTCTTGACCGGGTGCCAGATCCAGATGCAGTTGCCAGCGATCAGCCCGATGACGTTGGTCCCGGCGACCGAGTCGGGCTGGAGGTCGCCGACCACCACGACGTCGTCCGCGGCCGAGATCGTCACCGGGGTGGACGACGTGCCGGAGATGTACACCGAACCCCGCGAGCAGTGGTAGTTCACGCTGGCGTCGTCACCGCCCTGGGCCCCGGTCCAGGCGACGGCGTTGGCCCCCTTGGACGAGCTGTACCACTCACCGCTCGCCGGGTAGCCGACCGCCCCGAGCGTGCATGACGAGGCGGTGGGGTCGACGTGGATGACGGGAGGGATCGCGACCGTCTGCTCCACCTTCGGGTTGGCCCGGTTGTAGCAGCTCGACGGGATGTCCGAGCGGGTGGTGGACGGGCTCAGCACCTTCATCGTCGTGCCCTGCAGGATGATTCGCGTGGCCCCGGTGTAGTAGCAGCCGGGTCCCACCGCGCCGTCGCCGTCCACGTCCGGGTTCACGTACTTCAGCAGGTCGTTGTTGCTCGTGGGCAGGGTGACCGACTTGGCGTACTTCGGCGTGTACCCCGGCAGCGTCCCCTTGGCCTGGGTGCCGTACCAGGTCTTGTCGTTCGAGGTCAGACCCTGGATGGCCGGCCACGAGCTCTCGGTCTTGACGTTGGTGAAGTTCACCGCGCCGCTGACCCCCGTCAGGGTGTTGATCTGGAGCGCGTCGTTGGAGTGCAGCGGCCCGTTGACGGTGTCGCGGCCGGTCCACTGGATACCCGAGCAGCTGCTCGGCCGGGCGGGGGTCGTGTCCGTCTTGTAGTAGTAGTACGCGCACGACTTGTCGCCGCCCAGGTCCGGGTCGGTCACCTCGATGTCGCTGAGGTACACATAGTTGAGCAGCCCGGCCCGCTTGAGCTCGGCCGTCACCGTGCGGGTGACCACCCCGGCGTTGCCGAACATCCCGCTGGCCCCGGTCACCCGCAACCGGATGATGCCGGTCCGGGCGGTCTCCGCGTCGGTGCTGCGCACCGAGTACGTGAACCGGGCCGCGGTCGACGCCGCCCCGCCCGTGCCCTGCACCGGCTGGCCCGCACTGGTGAACGCCGCGTTCGTGCTGTCCCCGGTATCGCCCTTGGCCCAGTAGTTGTCGTCGGTGTTGAGACGGGAGATGTACTCGTCCACCCCGGCGAGGGCCGCCTGCTCGGCGGACTTCGCGTCCTGGTCACGCCGCGAGGGGTTCATGCCGTTCAGCGCGTACGCCAGCGCGGTGAGAAGGAACAGGCTCAGCACGGCGATCGTCATGATGACCGCGACCAGAGCGAAACCGCGCTCGGACCAGGCCTTCTCACCGGGGAGGGAGGGACGTCGGGGGCGTCTCATCGGATCCTTCTCAGCCGTTGCTGTCGGGGTTGTTGTCGTCGGCCACCAGGTTGGTCAGCGTCACCCGGCCGACGAGCTGCACGCTCTTCACCTTCGGCCGCGCGGGGTCGCGGACCTCGACCGAGATCCCGATGCTGCGCACCAGATTCGGGTCGGTGACGGTCGCCGTGCCGGACCCGGTCGGGTAGTAGGTGAACGTGGGCGCGACGCTCGTGCGGGCCAGGCAGGTCGAGACCAGCCCGCTGCTGGGCCAGGTCACGTTCCCCGCCGCGTCCACCGACGCCGGCCAGGTCTTCTGCCGGATGCAGTTGCCCTCGAAGAGGTACTGGACCTTGGTGGGCTGCGGCATCTGCGTCACCGCCGAGCCCGTGCGGTTGAGCAACGCGTAGAAGGTGATCGCGTTGGCCTGGTTCTGCTCGATCGCGCTCTGCTTGTCCGGCTTGTAGACGACCCGGACCGACCGGGTCATGGCCTCCATCGCGATCCGCGCGTCCGCGGTGGCCGAGGTCTTCACCTGCAGCGCTCCCACGCCCTGCAGCGTGCCGTTGAACACCACGCCGATGGCGATCATCAGGACCGAGGCGACACCGACGGCCACGACCAGCTCGGCCAGGCTGAGACCCGCGTCCCGCTGATTCCGGTCGCACTCCTGGGGACCCATCGTCAGGTCACCACGTTGACGGTCAGGGTGGCCGTGCGGGCGGCACTGCCCACCGTGGCCTTGCTGGCCAGGACGCCGGAGGGGACGGAGACGTTGTAGGTGCCGTAAGGCAGCAGGATCGTGCTGCCGCTGGTCATTCTGTAGGAGTTGCCGGAGCAGTCGCCCGAGGTGAGGGTGACGGTCCGCGCACTGGCCGCCTGCCCGGTGAGCACCGAGCGCACGTTCACGGTCACGGCCCCCAGCGGGATCGCCAGAGCGGCGTCGTCGGTGGCCGGGAGACGGTTGTCGATGGCCGCCTGGGAGGCGTCCGTCGTCGTGCACTGCCCCGCCGTCACCGTCTGCACCTCGGGGAAGAGGTTGCGGATCTGGCCGGGGAAACCGCTCAGGCACAGCGAGCTCCCGGTGCAGGAGCCCAGCTTCGTGGTGGTCATCAGGGTGTTGCCGACCTGGATCGGAACCCCGCTCGGGACCACGTAGGCGCTCACCCCGTCCGGCACCCCCGCGGTGAGGTTCACCGTCCGCGAGGTGTCGTAGAGCAGCTCGCCCTTGGTCAGCTGACCAGCTGCGACGCTGTAGGGGTTGCTGGTCGCGGACTGGGTGCCGGCTATGCCCACGTACCCGGCCTGGTTGACCGAGACCGAGTAGGCCTTGCTGTCCAGCGTCGCGAAGAGCACGCAGCCGTCGGCACCGGTGACCTGGGTCTTGCCGGTCCCGACCAGGGTCACCGTGACCCCGGGGACCCCGAGCCCGGTCGACCCCTTCACCAGCACCGAGAGCGCGCCCTTGGTGCCGTCGTTCGGCCCGAACCCGACCGAGCGCAGCAGGTCACCGGTGACGGGCTTGACCAGGCCCATGTTGTCCCAGCTCACCGACACCCGGACGAGCTTGTAGGCCAGGGCCCCGCTGGTGCCCGTGCAGGCGCTGGAGGTGGCGCCCGAGGTCAGGTAGCTGGCGTTCTGGGTGATCGTGTAGGTGACGGAGCCGACGGTCTGGACGGTCGTCGAGGGGTCGTCCGGGATCTGCTGCGGCGTCTGGGAGCGCGCCTTCTCCAGCTGCTGGCTGACCAGGTTGGCCGCCGTCGTGCGGCGCAGGTTGTCGCCCGCGACCGCGCCGGTCTGCATGAAGACGCCGAGTACGGCCGTCACGCCGATGGCGAAGACCGCCATCGCGACGACGACCTCGAGCAGCGACATCCCGCTGTCGCGAGCGTGTTCCCGCCGCGGACACGCGTCCGCGCAAGCCCATCCAGCCATTTCTCCGCCAACTCTTCACAGCCCGCGTACAACCACGTGGTGCTACAGCGGAGGGCCGGCCGGACCCGGCCGGCCGGCCCTCGTGTTCAGGAGTTCAGATCACGGCGCCGAGGCCGAGGCGCAGACGCCCTGCTCGAGGCCGTTCTGCGCGGAGAACTTGTAGGTCTGGGCATCGCCGTTCGGGTTCTTCACACCGACGCACCACTGACCGGAGTCCGTGCCGAGAACCAGGCCCGTGCCCGGAGCGGCAGTGGCGGCGGCGGCCGTACCGACACCCCACAGAACGACGCCGTTGCTGACCTTGCCGACGTCGATCGCCGAGCCACCGGCCGGGGTGATCACGTAGCGGCTGCTCACGATGTTCACCGTGGGCGCCACCGTGCCGTCGACGAAGTACGTCGCCAGCGCCTTACCGATGGACGAGGCGTCCGACTTCGCCGCGCTGTCCTGGGCCTTCTTGCGCTGCGACAGGAAGACCGGGATCGCGATGGCGGCCAGGATGCCAATGATGATCATGACGACCAGGAGCTCGATCAGGGTGAAGCCCTGGTCCTTCTCCTTCATCGACTTACGGATGCGAGCGAGCATCGAGTGCTCCTTCTGATCTGACTAAAGCGGCTGGGTTGAGCGCGCCGCCTGGCCGGGGCGACCTGGCGCGACTCGATGACAATCGTGATATCGGCCGACCTGAGCGGCACTTGAGGATTCCGAAACCGAAACCTACTGCCGCGTACCGGTCCTACCTCACGTGATCAGGTTGAAGACGGAGAAGATGGGCATGTAGAGGGCGATGATCATGCCGCCGATGAGCGACCCCAGCACGGCGATCATCAACGGCTCGATGATGCTCGTCAGGGCCTCGGTGGTGGCCTCGACCTCTTGGTCGTAGAACTCGGAGATCTTGTGCAGCATGCTGTCCATGGCTCCGGTGTCCTCACCGACGGCCAGCATCTGCACCACCATGGGTGGGAACACCTTGTGCTCGGCCAGGGGGGCAGCCAGCGGTTTTCCCTGCTGGACGCTCTCCCCCACTGCCTTGGCCGCGTCCCTCAGCACCACGTTGCCGGCCGCCTCACCCACGATCTCGAGGCTGCGCAGGATCGGCACACCGGCGTGCAGCATGGTTCCCAGATTTCGCGAGAACCGGCTGATCGCGACCTTTCTGAAGAGGTCACCGAAGATGGGCACCTTGAGCTTCAGCGGGTCCACGACCCGGCGCACACCCTCCTTGTGCTTGTTCCGGTTCCAGATCACCGAACCGGGAACGGCGAGCACCACGATGATCGGCGCCGCGACCTTCATCGCCGCCGACAGGAACACCAGCGCCCGGGTGGGAGCCGGCAGCGTGCCACCCAGACTCGCGAACATGTTCGTGAACACCGGCACGATGAACAGCAGCATGCCCACCACCGCGAGGATGGCCATGATGAAAACCACCACGGGGTAGGTCATCGCCGACTTGATCTTCGCCCGCAGCTTGACCTCGGACTCCATGTTCGCCGCGATCTGCAGCAGCACCGCGTCGAGGAAACCGCCGACCTCACCGGCCCGGCACATGTTGATCATCAGCGGTGGGAAGACCTTGGTGTGCTTGGCCATTGCCGCCGAGAGCGACGAACCCCCCTCGACGTCCGACCTGACCTCGTTGAGAGTCTTGGCCAGGGGCTTGCTCTCGGTCTGCTCGGCCAGGATGCTCAGGGCCTTCAGCAGCGACAGGCCGGAGTCGATCATCGTCGCGAACTGGCGGCTCATGATCGCCAGGTCCTTGAGATCGACCTTGTTGCTGCCCGGCATCTTGATCTCGACGTTCAGGCCGGTGTTGGCCTGCTTCACGTCGAGCGGCGCGTAACCCTGCTGCCGGAGCCGCTGGATCAGCACGTCCTCGCTGGGGGCCTCGAGCTTGCCCTTGACGAGCTTGCCCTGACGGTCCCGGTACTTGTACTCGTACGTCTTCGCCGCGGTCGCCGTCGCCATCGTCCGCCTCCTCAGCCGCGCCCGGTCAGGCGCTGGAAGTCGTCGGCGTGGTGCGCCTTCTCGAGCGCCTGGTCGTACTGCACCCGGCCGGCCCGCACCATGTCGGCCAGACACTGGTCCATCGTCTGCATGCCCTGCTGGGCCCCGGCCTGCATCGCCGAGTAGATCTGGTGGGTCTTGCCCTCACGGATCAGGTTCCGGATGGCACCGGTCGCGAACATCACCTCGGTGGCCGCCGCGCGGCCCTTGCCGTCGGCCGATCGCACCAGGGTCTGGCAGACCACGCCCTGCAGCGCACCGGCCAGCTGCACCCGGACCTGCTGCTGCTGCTCGGGCGGGAACACGTCGATGATGCGGTCGACCGTCTGCGCGGCGTCCTGCGTGTGCAGCGTGCCGAACACCAGGTGACCGGTCTCGGCCGCGGTCAGCGCCACCGAGATCGTCTCCAGGTCACGGAGCTCACCGACCAGGATGATGTCCGGGTCCTGGCGCAGCACGTGCTTGAGCGCGCTGCCGAACGAGTGCGTGTCCTCGCCCACCTCACGCTGGTTGACCAGGCAGTTCTTGTTCGGGTGGAGGAACTCGATGGGGTCTTCCACGGTCATGATGTGGTCGTGCCGGGTGCGGTTGGCCAGGTCGATCAGCGCCGCCAGCGTCGTCGACTTTCCCGAGCCGGTCGGGCCGGTCACCAGCACCATGCCGCGGGGCAGGCCGGCGAACGTCGCGACCTTCGGGTTGATGCTCAGCTGCTCGAGAGTCTTGATCTCGTAAGGGATCACCCGCATCACGGCGCCCATCGACTCACGCTGCCGGTACACGTTCACCCGGAACCGCGAGGCGCCGGGCACCGCGTAGGCGAAGTCGAGCTCGAGGTTCTCCTCGAAACGTTCCCGCTGCTTCTGGGTGAGGATCGCGTAGACCGTCGACTGGATCGCGTGGTTGTTCAGCGGCGGGTGGTCGGGCACCGGGGCGAGGTGGCCGCGGATACGCACCAGCGGCGGGGCGCCGTTCGACAGGTGCAGGTCGGAGCCGCCCTGCTGCACCAGGAACGCCAGCACGGCGTGCAGGTCGAAGCCGGTCGGCTCGATCGGTGAGGCTTGAGGACGTTGCTGCTGGGGCGGCTGCGGAGCCGTCGCCGGCGGCTGTGGCTGGCTGGGCACCCGACCCGGCTGGACGCCGGGCTGTACGTTCGGCTGGGGTGCCTGCTGCGGCACCTGACCGGGTGCGGCCTGGTGCCGTCCGGGGGCCGGTGCGGGCATGAGACCGGGCTGGGCCAGCGGCATCAGACCCGGCTGTCCCCCGGCCGGCTGCGCGACCGGACGGGCCGGCGGCTGGGGCTGCTGCTGCGGCGGAACCAGGCCCGGGGTCACGTTCTGGCCGGGCTGGGCCGCACGGACCGGCTGCTGGAGGCCCGGGTGAACGCCGGGCTGAGCACCCGGCTGAGCCGCCTGTGCGTAGGTCGGGTGCGAGTAGGCGGGCGGCGCCACCGTGTGTGCCCCCGGCTGGGCGGCCGGCTGCAGTCCAGGGTGCAGTACCGGGTGTGCTCCGGGGTGTGCTCCGGGGTGCCCGGACGGCTGGGCTCCCGGCTGGTGGCCGGCCGGCGCCGGGTGCGACCGCGGCTGCGGGGCAGCGGCCTGCCCCGGGGCGGGAGCGGTGGGAGCGGGAGCCGCCGGCCTTTCGGGTCCGGGCTGCCCGGGATAGCTGTTGTCCACCGGATCCTCCTTGGCACCGTGCCGGGGCGATCCGCGGTCACGGCCGGTGGCACACGTGCGAACCACCGGTCCGTAGGGATTTCGGCCGATGAGGTGGTTCGCTTGAGCGGAGGATCAACGCAGCGCGACGACGCGCCGCAGGAGGGAGTAGCGCCGGGTTCAGCGCGAGGCCAGGGCCTTCTCCCCGGCGACCCGCATGTCCTCGACCGGCGCGCTGCGGCCGGTCATCAGCCGGACCTGCTCGGCGGCCTGGTGCAGGAGCATCTCGAAGCCGCCCACCGCGGCACCCCCGGCCGAGCTCCACCACTGCGCGGCCTGCGTCGGCCACGGGTGGTACGACACGTCGAGCAGGGAACCCGCCGGAGGCCCGGCCACCGACTCCCGCAACCCGCCCGCCCAGGTGCCCGCCGCGTCCCCCGGCAACGTGACGATGACCGCGTCGGCCGACAGCACCGCCGCGTGGTCGTCGAGCGGTGCCACCCGCGCGGCCACCCCGAGCTTCTCGGCCACCTCGAGCGGCAGCCCGGCCCTCGCGGCGGTGCGCGCCTGCACGATCACGTGCTCGCAGCCCATCTCGGCCAGCGCCGCCACGGCCGACGCCGCAGTCGCCCCGGCCCCGACGACACAGCCCACGGGCGCCTTCGACAGCCCGGTCGACCGCAGCGCCTGGACGATGCCGTGCACATCGGTGTTGGCACCCACCGGTGCCCCCTCGGAAGTCCAGGTCACCGTGTTCACCGCGCCCACCACGTCCGCCGTCGGAGTGACCGAGGCCAGCAACGGGATGACGACGCGCTTCAGCGGCATGGTGAGCGAGAGCCCGGCCCATTCGGGCCCGAGCCCGGCGAACCAGGCCGGGAACCCGGCCTCGTCCATCTCGACCGCCGTGTACGCCCACCCGGTCAGGCCGAGCGACTCGTAGGCCGCACCGTGCAGCACAGGCGAGAGCGAGTGACCGATGGGGCTGCCGAGCACCGCGGCCCGGCGGCCCCCCTCCGACGTCCTCACATCAGCGATCCGGATTGGCGCGCAGCCAGGCCCGGAACTCCTCGACGTACCGGTTGTGCTCCGTGACGTTGTTCGCGAACTTCGTCTCACCGGTGGTGGGGTTGGTGGTGACGAAGAACAGCCACTGGCCGGGCGTCGGCTTCAGGGCCGCCTCGAGCGCCGCGTGACCCGGGTTGCTGATCGGCCCGGCCGGCAGACCCGCGTACTTGTACGTGTTGTACGGGCTCGTGCTGGCCCGGTCGTCCGACGTGGTGGTCACGTTGAACTTGCCGGTGGCGTAGCTGACCGTGGAGTCGAGCTGCAGCTTCATGCCGTCGTCGAGCCGGTTCGAGAGCACCCGGGACACCTTGCCCATGTACTTCTCGTTGCCCGCCTCGGCCTCGATGATGCTGGCCTTGATCACGGTCTCGCGCAGTTCCCGGGGCGCGATGCCGAGCTCGTCGTAGGTGTGGTTGCCCCGCGCGACCATTTCCTTGAGCACCTCGGTGGCCGTCACGCCGGGCCCGAAGTCGTAGGTCGCCGGGTAGAGGAAGCCCTCGAGGTTGCCCTTGGCGGCCGACGGCAGCCCGATCTTGCCGGACTTCGCGGCGTCGGACAGGTCGCTGCGCTTCAGGTCGAGCGCCTTGGCGATCTTGTTGAGCGCGTCGGAGACCCGGGTGCCCTCGGGGATGGTGACGGTGCTGGTGATCCGGTTCTCGGGATCCGCCAGCACGTCGAGTGCGGCGGCGCCGGACATCTTCTTCTTCAGCGAGTAGGTGCCGGGCTGGATACCGGCCGCGCGCGAGTCCTTCTTGGTCGCGTCCACGAACGCCACGGCGGTCTTGGTGACCCCGGCATCGGTCAGCACCGAGGCGATGACCCGGCCGGACGCGCCCTCGGGAATCGTCACGTCGACCTTGCCCTCGCCCTCGCCCGCGTAGTCCTTCGGCTCGGTCAGCCGGGCGACGACCGGCGACAGCGCCAGGTACGCGCCGTACACCCCTCCGCCGGCGATGAGCAGCGACAGCGCCAGGACGGTCCAGGTGCGGCGCCGACGGCTCTTGCGGCGCTTGCGCTTCTGCCGGTCAGCCCGGCGACGGCTCGGTGGTGGCCCGGAGAAACCACCAGGGAGCACGTCATGCAGCGACGACACATCGCTCACGCCGCAGCCTCGCTCACGTCAGTGCCTCTCCATGGCCAGGACCCGGTCCATCCGGGTCCGATTCCAGAACGACCGGGGACCCCGGAGGGCGCCCGGACGAACGTTCCGCGTCCAGCGCCGACTGCAGGATCACCACAGCCGCCGCCTGGTCGACGACCGGGCGGCGTTTGCGTCCTTTCACACCAGCTTCGCGAAGCCGCTGATGCGCGGTCACGGTACTGAGCCGCTCGTCGACGAGGCGCACCGGGACCGGGGCCACACGACGGGCGACTTCGACAGAGTACGCGCGCGCGAGCGCCGCCGCTGCCCCCTCATTGCCCGAAAGTGAACGAGGGAGGCCGACGATTACCTCACACACCGCTAATTCGGTGACCAACCGTGAGATCCGGTCATAGTGCGTATTGCTGCCCTCGACGACCTGAACCGTCTCCAGCGGGGTCGCGAGGAACCCGGCGGCGTCCGAGCGGGCCAGGCCCACCCGGACGCTGCCGACGTCAACGCCCATCCGGACGCCTTGCCGCACGGGTTACGCCGATCGCTCGGCGACGACGGCCTGGATGCGCGCGAGCGCCTCACCGATCTTGGACGCGTCGGTGCCACCACCCTGGGCCACGTCGTCCTTGCCGCCGCCACCGCCGCCGAGCACCTTGGCGGCCTCGCGCACCAGCTCGCCGGCCTTGACGCCACGGGCGCGGGCCTCCTCGTTGGTCGCGATGACGACCACCGGGCGGTCCTTGGCGACCGCGGCGACCGCGACCACCCCGGCCCGGCTGTTCGCGATCCGGCCACGCACGTCGAGCGCGAGCGCCCGGGCGTCGGCCGGGTCGACCGGACCCGCGTCGTGCGTGACCACGGCGACGCCGTTGACGTCGGCCGCGCTGTCGACCAGCGAACCGGCCGCGTTGAGAAGCGCCTGGCGACGGCCCTTCTCGAGCTCCTTCTCGGCCTCGCGCAGGCGGGCGACGAGCGAGCTGACCCGCTCCGGCAGCTCCTCCGGGCGCACCTTGAGCGCCTCGGTGAGCTGGCTGACCAGGGCCCGCTCGCGGCCCAGGAAGCGCAGGGCGTCCAGGCCGACGTAGGCCTCGACCCGGCGGGTGCCGGAACCGATCGACGACTCGCCGATCAGCGTGATCGCCCCGATCTGCGAGCTGTGCTCGACGTGCGTGCCACCGCACAGCTCCCGCGACCAGGCGCCGCCCATCTCGACGACGCGGACCTCCTCGTCGTAGGTCTCGCCGAACAGCGCCAGCGCGCCGAGCTCACGGGCCTTGGAGATCGGCATGTAGGTCGCCGACACCGGGTAGTCGTAGCGCAGGGCCAGGTTCGCGACCTGCTCCAGCTCCTCCTTCACCGCGGACTCCAGGGCGGAGGTCCAGGCGAAGTCGAGCCGCAGGTAGCCGGGCCGGTTGTAGGAACCGCTCTGCAGCGCCGTCGGGCCGAGCACCTGGCGCAGCGCCGCGTGCACCACGTGGGTGCCGGAGTGCGCCTGGCAGGCGGACAGCCGCCATTCCCGGTCGACGCTCGCGAAAACGTCCGAGCCGGAACGGATCGTGCCCTCGGTGACCTCGACCGTGTGCACGATCAGGCCCTTGACCGGGCGCTGCACGTCGAGCACCCGCAGGCGCGCGCCGTCGGCGGTGATCTCGCCCTCGTCGGCGATCTGGCCACCGGACTCGGCGTAGAACGGGGTGCGCTCCAGCACGATCTGGATGGTCTGGCCCTTGTCGGCCGCCTCCACGCGCTGACCGTCGACGACCAGGCCACGCACGGTGGAGTCGGTCGACAGCTCGCGGTAGCCGGTGAACTCGGTGATGCCGGGCTCGCGCAGCTCGCGGTAGACCGAGGTGTCGGCGTGGCCGACCTTCTTCGCCTTCGCGTCGGCCTTCGCGCGGTTGCGCTGCTCGGCCATCAGCCGGCGGAACCCGTCGTGGTCGACGGTCAGGCCCTGCTCGCCCGCCATCTCCAGGGTCAGGTCGATCGGGAAGCCGTAGGTGTCGTGCAGCTGGAACGCGCGCTCACCGGACAGCGTGCTCTCGCCCGCCTGCTTGGCGCTGGCCACCGCCGTGTCGAGGATCGTCGTGCCCGAGCTGAGCGTGCGGGTGAACGCCTGCTCCTCGGCCTGCGCGATCTGGCTGATGCGCGCGAAGTTCTCCTCGAGCTCCGGGTACGACTGCGCCATCCGGTTCTTCGACACGGTGAGCAGGTCGACGAGCGAGGAGTCCTGCACGCCGAGCAGCCGCACCGAGCGGGTCACGCGGCGCAGCAGACGGCGCAGCACGTAGCCGCGCGCCTCGTTGGACGGGGTCACGCCGTCGCCGATGAGCATCAGGCCGGAGCGCACGTGGTCGGCGATGACGCGCATGCGCACGTCGTCCTGGTGGTTCGCGCCGTAGCGCTTGCCGGTGATCTCCTCGACGCGGGAGATGACGGGGTAGACCTCGTCGATCTCGTAGAGGTTGTCGACACCCTGCAGCAGGCTGGCCATGCGCTCGAGGCCCATGCCGGTGTCGATGTTCTTCGACGGAAGCGGGGCCTCGACGTCGAAGTCGATCTTGGTGCGGACCTCGCTCAGCATCTCCTGCATGAAGACGAGGTTCCAGATCTCGAGGTAGCGGTCCTCGTCGGCCTCCGGACCACCCTCGCGCCCGTACTGCGGGCCGCGGTCGAAGTAGATCTCGCTGCAGGGACCGCCCGGGCCGGGAACGCCCATGTGCCAGTAGTTGTCGGCCAGACCACGCTGCACGATGCGCTCGTCGGGCAGTTCCGCGATGCGCTTCCAGAGCTGCCGCGACTCCTCGTCGCCCTGCAGCACGGTGACCCAGAGGCGGGACTCGTCGAGCCCGTAGCCGCCGTCTTCCTGGGGCCGGGTGATCAGCTCCCAGGCCAGCTCGATCGCCTTCTCCTTGAAGTAGTCACCGAAGGAGAAGTTGCCGTTCATCTGGAAGAACGTGCCGTGGCGGCTGGTCTTGCCGACCTCGTCGATGTCGAGGGTACGGATGCACTTCTGCACACTGGTGGCGCGCTCGAACGGCGGCGTCTCCTGACCCAGCATGTAGGGCTTGAACGGGACCATGCCGGCGTTGACGAACAGCAGGGTGGGGTCGTCGTACAGCAGCGGAGCACTCGGCACGACCGTGTGCCCACGAGTCGAGAAGTACCGCAGCCAGCGGCGGCGGATCTCTGCCGTCTCCATGGATCTGACCTTTCGCGTCACAGGTGTTTGTCGGTTACAGCCGTCCGTCCACCGTGCCTCAGGGGCACGGTGGACGGCCAGGCATTTACCGTGGGATCAGTAGTAGCGGGTGTCCCTGGAGGGGTCCTCGTAGGCGCCCGGTCCGGTGGGGTCCTGCATCAGCGATTGTGCGGTCTGCGGGTCCATCGTCCCGGCGTCGACACCCAGTGCGACCCGCAACTCCTGCTCCCGTTCGGCCATTCCCTCTCGGATCACCGCGGCCATCTCGCGCAGGCCGTCACCGACCGAGGCGAGCGAGTTGCTCATCCCGGCCGGTGTGTACTGCTCGACGGTCTTGGAGAACTTGCGGACGACGTACACGCCCGCTCCCGCTCCGACCGCGATCCAGAAGAGCCTCGCCATTACCGCGTCACCTCTTCCGCGACTTGCGTCCGCTGATCGCCTGGCGCACGCCGTAGCTGAACGCCGCGACCTTGACCACCGGCGACCCGAGAGTGGCGGCGAAGAGAGCCGTCAGCGCCGAGACGTTGGTCGACACCTGGGCCACGTTGTTCGTGATGGTGTCGACCTTGCCGAGCTGTGCGTTGGTCGACGCCACCGTGGTGGTGACCTCCGACAGCAGAGGGAGGGCACCGTCCGAGAGGCCACGCACGGTGACCCGGGCCTCGTCCAGCACCTTTCCCAGCTTGATCAGGGGGTACGCGAGCGCGCCGACGAGGAGGACGAAGGCTACGGCCGCGATGAGCCCGGCGATACCGCCCACCGACATGATGTTCCCTTTCATCGCGCGCTGCGGTTGACGAGTCCCGGCCGGTCAAGACACCGGAAACCGGTGACATCCCTGCCGGAACGGGGTTGACCCTATCGCGGACCGGAGGTATCGCCGTGCGGAGTAGGGCTCTCGCCGTTCCCGGGCGCCGTCAGCGGCGTTTGAGGCCGCCCCGCAGCACGGCGCGCAGGCGGGACAGGCGCTCGGCCATGCCGCGCTCGGCGCCGCGGTCGGTGGGCACGTAGTACTCGCGCCCGGCCAGGTCGTCGGGCAGGTACTGCTGCGAGACCACGCCGTGCGGGTGGTCGTGGGCGTACTTGTAACCCCGCCCGTGGCCGAGCTTCTTGGCCCCGGTGTAGTGCGCGTCGCGCAGGTCGGCGGGCACCGGCCCGCCCAGGCCGGCCCGCACGTCCTGCATCGCCGCGTTCAGGGCCATGTACGAGGCGTTCGACTTCGGCGCCATGGCCAGGTGGACGGTGGCCTGGGCCAGGATGATCCGGCCCTCCGGCATGCCGATCATCTGCACCGCCTGGGCCGCCGCGACCGCCACCTGCAGGGCGGTCGGGTCGGCCATCGCGATCTCCTCGGAGGCCGCGATCATCAGCCGCCGGGCGATGAACTTGGGGTCCTCCCCCGCCTCCACCATGCGCGCCAGGTAGTGCAGGGCCGCGTCGACGTCCGACCCGCGGATGCTCTTGATCAGGGCGCTGGTGATGTCGTAGTGCTGGTCACCCTCGCGGTCGTAGCGCACCATCGCCTTGTCGACGGCCTGCTCGACGTCCTCGCTGGTGATCTCCGTCTGGTCCTTGCTGAGGGCGCTGCCGGCGGCGGCCTCGAGGCTGGTCAGGGCCCTCCGGGCGTCACCGGCGCTCAGGCGCACCAGGTCCTGGGTCGCCCCGTCGGTGAGCGTCACCGTGCCGTTCAGGCCCCGCTCGTCCGCGACCGCACGCTGCAGCAGTCTCGCGATGTCCTCGTCGTCGAGCTGGCGCAGCGTCAGCAGCAGCGAGCGCGACAGCAACGGCGAGATGACGCTGAACGAGGGGTTCTCGGTGGTCGCCGCCACCAGGATCACCCAGCGGTTCTCCACGCCGGGCAGCAGGCCGTCCTGCTGGGACTTGGTGAAGCGGTGGATCTCGTCGAGGAACAGCACGGTGCGGGTCTCGGACTTGTCCCGCAGCTCACGCGCCTCCTCCATCACCCGGCGCACGTCCTTGACCCCGGCGGTGACCGCCGAGAGCTCGACGAACCGGCGTCCGCCGGTGTTAGAGACGACGTGGGCGAGTGTCGTCTTCCCGGCTCCCGGGGGGCCCCAGAGAATGACGGACGCGGGTCCGGCCAGTCCGTCGGCCCCCTCGGCGAGGCGGCGCAGCGGGGACCCCGGGCCGAGCAGGTGCTCCTGACCGACGAGTTCGTCGAGGGCGCGCGGGCGCATCCGCACCGCGAGGGGTGGGCGGTCACCACTGCCGGCGTGCCCGAGACTGCCCGGGCGTACGGGGTTCAGGGCGGACGGGGGGCCCACGGTGTCGTTGTCGGAGTCGTTGTCGTCGGAGAACAGGTCGGCCATCAGGACTGCAGATTATCCGGCGCCGGGTGATGCTCCGCGCCCAGTCGGCCGGTGCGGGGCGGAACGGACCTCAGGCCGCGCCGTTGGCGCCGTCGTTGCTGTCGTTGCCGTTGCTGTCGTTGCTGTCGGGCTTGCCTGTTCTGCCGAACACCAGCTCGGCCCCCATGAACGCGGCCACCGCGACGAGACCGATCACCAGCCCGGGCACGATCCCGTTGCCGAGCAGCAGGTTCACGCCGACGACGATCACGAAGAAGACGACCGCGGGGATCGCCAGCCTCAGCAGCCGAGCGCTCACGATCTCGGCCCGGCGGGGTCAGAGTTGCTCACGTGTCCCATGGCGCCATTTTAGAGGCCCGTTCCGGGGACAGATCAGGTACGGACGCGGTGCGCACCTCGGTCACCCCGCTCACCGTCCGCGCGGGTTGCGTCACGACGGACGCCGCCGCCGGTTTCGCCCTGTCGGCCCGTCGCTCTCGTCGGCCAGGCAGTCGCGTCGGCCGGGCACTCACTTCAGCCACTCGCTCACGCCGGTCAGGCACTTCGCTTCGGCCAGACACTCGCGCCGTCAGTCACTCGCGTCGGCCAGTCACTCACGCCGGTCAGGCACTTCGCTTCGGCCAGACACCCACGCCGTCAGTCACTCGCGCCGGCCGGGCGCTCACTTCGGCCAGGCACCCACGCCGTCAGGCACACGCGCCGGCCAGGCATACGCGTCGGTCAGTCACCGCCACCGCCGCCGTCACCACCACCGCTGTCGCCGCCGTCGCCCCAGCCACCGGAGTCCCCGGAATTGCCGTAGTCACCGCCACCGCCACCGTCCGCATAGCCCGGACGCCGCCGCCGCGAAGGTGCCAGCAACAGAGCCAGGAACATCACGGCCAGACCGACGGCCGCTCCCACCACCGGATTCGCGGTTAGGCTGAGTGCCACCACCCCGGCGATCATCCCGAGGATCAGGGCCCTGCGCTTACGACCCCGTCGTCTGCGTGCCATCGTCCGCCCCTCCCGTGCCGTCCGTGTCGTTCAGGCGCTGCGAGACCGTTCAGGCCCTGCGAGACCGTTCGGATCCTGCGGGCCGTTCAGGTCGGATCGCTCAGAACCGGCTGCCGGCCTCGTCGGCGGGCTGATTCATCGACGACATGGCCACGAAGACCATCGACACCAGCAGACCCACGCCCAGCGCACCGAGGGCGCTGCTGCCCAGCAGGAAGCAGATCCCCGCCGCCGGAAGACCCAGGAGCCGGGTGCCGGGCGCCGCGCCGGAAGCCGGGCCGGAAGCAGCCCGGGAGGTCGCGCCGGGTCGTGCTTCCGGCCGAACCCCCGACCGGGAGCCGGACAGGGCCGCACGCGTCGTGCGGGGGCGGGCGCTGGTGCTGGTGCCGCGTCGTGCGTTGGCCATCCCTGGCTCCTCTCGATCCTCCGGCCGGTGGGCCGGACCGCCGGCATTCCGTTGCCGACGTAGATAGAGATGCTGGCGGACTCCGGAATGTTCGGCATTTCGGCGACAAATTTCCGAATCTTTTCGGGGCAAAACGACGAACCCCCGGCCGCAGCGGCCGGGGGTTCGTGGTGCGAAGAGCGGTGCGAAGGTCGATCAGCCCTGCTGGGCCTCGGCCTTCTCGCCCTTCTCGGCGTCGGTCTTGGGCTTCGGCGGCACGTAGTCCACACCGGCCTCCTTGCGCTGAGCCGGGGTGATCGGGGCCGGCGCGGCCGTCAGCGGGTCGTAACCGCCGCCGCTCTTCGGGAACGCGATGACCTCACGCAGCGAGTCGGCACCCGACAGCAGCATGACGATGCGGTCCCACCCGAAGGCGATGCCGCCGTGCGGCGGTGCGCCGAACTTGAAGGCGTCGAGCAGGAAGCCGAACTTCTCCTGGGCGTCGTCGTCGCTGAGGCCCATCATGGTGAAGACGCGCTCCTGCACGGCCCGCTGGTGGATACGGATCGACCCACCACCGATCTCGTTGCCGTTGCAGACGATGTCGTAGGCGTAGGCCAGGGCGTTGCCCGGGTCGGACTCGAACTTGTCGATCCACTCCGGCTTCGGCGAGGTGAAGGCGTGGTGCACCGCCGTCCACGCACCCGAGCCGACCGCCACGTCACCACTGGCGACGGCCGCGGAAGCGGGCTCGAACAGCGGGGCGTCGACGATCCAGACGAACTCCCAGCGGCTCTCGTCGATCAGGCCGCAGCGCTTGCCGATCTCCAGACGGGCGGCGCCGAGCAGGGCCCGGGCCTCGGAGGTGACGCCGGCGCCGAAGAAGACGCAGTCACCCGGCTTCGCGCCGACGGCCTCGGCCAGGCCGGCGCGCTCGGCCTCGGAGATGTTCTTGGCGACGGGACCGGAGAGCTCGCCGTCTTCACCGATCAGCACGTAGGCCAGGCCGCGGGCGCCCCGCTGCTTGGCCCACTCCTGCCAGGCGTCGAGCTGACGGCGCGGCTGGGAGCCACCGCCGGGCATGACCACCGCACCGACGTACTCGTTCTGGAACACCCGGAACGGCGTGGCCGCGAAGTACTTCGTCATGTCGACGAGCTCGTTGCCGAAGCGCAGGTCGGGCTTGTCGGAGCCGTACTTCGCCATCGCGTCGGCGTAGGTCATGCGCGGGATCGGCGTGGTGATCTCGTGGCCGATGAGCTTCCACAGCGCCTTGACGATGGACTCGCCGATCTCGATCACGTCGTCCTGCTCGACGAACGACATCTCGATGTCGAGCTGGGTGAACTCCGGCTGACGGTCGGCCCGGAAGTCCTCGTCGCGGTAGCAGCGGGCGATCTGGAAGTAGCGCTCCATGCCGCCGACCATGAGCAGCTGCTTGAACAGCTGCGGGCTCTGCGGAAGGGCGTACCAGGAGCCGGGCTTCAGGCGCGCGGGCACCACGAAGTCACGGGCGCCCTCGGGCGTGGACCGGGTGAGGGTCGGCGTCTCGATCTCGACGAAGTCACGGTCGAGCAGCACGTTGCGCGCGGCCTGGTTGACCTTGCTGCGCAGCCGGATGGCCGCGGCCGGGCCGCTGCGGCGCAGGTCGAGGTAGCGGTACTTGAGCCGCGTCTCCTCGCCGACCTCGATGTGGTCGTCGAGCTGGAACGGCAGCGGGGCGGACTCGTTGAGCACCTCCACCTCACTCGCGATGACCTCGATCGCGCCGGTGGCGAGGGCGGGGTTCTCGTTGCCCTCGGGACGCGGCGAGACCTCGCCGGTGATGCGGAGGCAGTACTCGGAGCGCAGGCCGTGGGCCACCTGCTCGTCGCGCACGACCACCTGGGCGACGCCGGAGGCATCGCGCAGGTCGACGAACGCCACCCCGCCGTGATCCCGGCGGGAGGCGACCCATCCGGTGAGGATGACGGTTTCGCCGACGTGACCGGGTCGCAGGGACCCGGCCTGATGGGTGCGCAGCACGGTGTGGCCTCTCGAAGTCTTTGTCTCATGGCTGACGGGACGCAGGCGATTCTACGGACGTGCACCGACAGGTTCACGCGGGTTCTTCCGTGCGTCGCGGGCCGGTGTCCGCGGGACCCTCTCGGGTCGCGGCGTCCGGCGTCCCAGGTGACACTCCGTGGTGGCAACGCAAAGGTCCCGCCGCGGCGTCCACACCCGAGACCCGCAGGTGCTTGCACTGTGTTCGAACACGTGTTCGAATGAAGCTCATGCGCTGGGATTCACAGCGGGTCAGCGGTGACGCCCCCGGGCCGTTCGGAGGGTCCGGCCCGGTGGCGGCACCTGCTCTGCCGGGGCTCGACGCCCCGGCACTGCGCGGGTTGCTGCGCACCGTCACCACACCCGAGTTCGCGGGCATGACCTTCCACGAGGTGATGTCCCGCAGCGCCCTCAACCGGGTGCCGGGCGACTCCCCGATGCCCTTCCGCTGGACGGTCAATCCGTACCGCGGGTGCAGTCACGCCTGCGTCTACTGTTTCGCCCGCGGCACCCACTCCTACCTGGAGCTCGACACCGGCACCGGCTTCGACAGCGAGATCGTGGTCAAGGTCAACCTGGTCGAGGTGCTGCGGCGCGAGCTGACCCGCCCGGGCTGGGGCCGCGAGCACGTGGCGCTGGGCACCAACACCGATCCCTACCAGCGCGCCGAGGGCCGTTACCGGCTCATGCCCGGGGTGATCCGGGCGCTGGCCGACTCCGGCACCCCGTTCTCGATCCTCACCAAGGGCGGGCTGCTGCGGCGCGATCTGCCACTGCTGCAAGAGGTCTCGGCCGACGTGCCGGTCGGGCTGGGCATGTCCATCGCGATCTGGCACGAGTCACTGCACCGCAGTCTCGAGCCCGGCACGCCGAGTCCCAGGGCCCGTCTCGAGGTGGTGCGGGCTGCCCGCGACGCCGGCCTGCCCTGCGGCGTGTTCCTGGCCCCGGTGCTGCCCTGGCTCACCGACTCCGACGAGCACCTCGACGAGGCGATCGGGCGGCTGGCCCGGGCCGGGGCCACGGGCGTCACGGTGGTTCCCCTGCACCTGAGGCCGGGTGCGCGCGAGTGGTTCTTCGGCTGGCTGCAGCGCGAGCACCCGAAACTCGTGCGCCGCTACCGGGAGCTGTACGGCAAGGGCGCCTACGCGTCCCCCGACTACCGCCGCTGGCTCGCCGGGCGGGTGCAGCCACTGCTGCGCCGCCACGGCATCACCGGCGCCGAAACCGGCACGCCACCCGAAGCAGCACCCGACACAGCACCCGACGCGACCCCCGGGACGGCGCCCGCAACGACACCCGGCGCGTTCCCCGACCGGGCCCCGGCGGAACGGCGGGGCGAGGGCCACGATCTGGGCAGCATCCGCACCCGGCAACGCCGCGCGGACATCGAGGGAGCCCTGGAGGGCGGTCAGCCCGGCGGCGGGATCCGCCGCATCGGCCGCCCGGCGGGCGCGACACCATCCTCCGGCCGGGGTGAGCGACCACCCGGGGAGCGGTCCCGGGGCGCCGGGGCGGCCGGCATCCCCGGTGACCCGGAGAGCCGTTTTCCCGCCGGGAGCATGCCCGACGCGCGCGAGGATCCCGCGCGGGAACAGCTCCGTTTGCTGTGACCGCCTACATCACCGCCCGCAGGAACGGGTTGTCGCGCCGTTCCCGCCCGATCGTGGTCGGGGAGCCGTGGCCGGGCAGCACCAGCGTGGAGTCGTCGAGGGGCAGAACCCGTTCCCGCAGCGAGCGGTTCATCGCCTCGGAGTCGCCACCGGGCAGGTCGGTGCGCCCGATCGACCCGGCGAACAGCACGTCACCGCTGAGCAGGGTGCTGGTCAGGCCCGCCTCGGAGGCCATGCCCTCGGGCAGGGCGTCGAGCGCGAACATCACCGAGCCCTCGGTGTGGCCGGGGGCGTGCACCACGGCCAGGTCCAGCCCGGCCGCCGCGAGACGCTCCCCGTCCGCGACGGTGCGCACGTCGTCCGGTTCCTTCCAGCCCGTGCTGCCGAACTGCTGGCGCAGCATGGCGCCGAAGTCCTCGGGCAGCGACCCGAGAGGGTCCTTCAGCCGGTAGCGGTCGTCTTCGTGCACCGTCAGCGCGACCCCGTGGGCGCCGCAGACCGGAGTCACCGAGAACACGTGGTCGACGTGACCGTGGGTCACCACGACGGCGGCGGGCTTGAGACGGTGCTCGGTCAGCACCTCGGCGAGCTGGTCCACCACGGCGACACCGGGATCCACGATGACGCACTCCTCCCCCGCGGCCGGGGCGAGGACGTAGCAGTTGGTGCCGAACACCTCTGAGGGGAACCCGAGAACCAGCATTCCCCGAGACTAGGGCAGGCTGGACCCGGGGCGATCAGGCTCCCCACCGGGGTCGGCACGAGCCACCGTCCGCCGCTCGGCACGTCGTTGCTGCTCACTACGGCGAACACACAGCTCGTACCCCCTAGACTGCGTAACGGGTGACCCGCCGACAGTGGTCCGCGGGGCGAAAACGGCATGGAGGGCAGCACGTGACCCCGAAGAATCGGGAGCGCGCCTACGAGAAGCGTCGTTACGAGGAGTGGCAGGACCGGCTCGCCGCCAAGCGCGCACAGAACCGCAAGGTGCGCCAGCGGCTGGCCGTCGGCGGCGGTTCCGTCGTCGTGGTCCTGGTGATCGCCGCGGCGTTCCTCCTGGCGAACCAGGGCAAGGACGACGACGAGGCGAGCACCTCGGCGGCGAGCACCCCCGCGGCGAGTGCGAGCTCGGCGGTGAGCGACGCCAAGTCCACGTGCCCCACGGTCGACGTGACCGCTCCGGAGAGCCCGAAGCAGTACGACAAGGTGCCGGCGAAGTCCGGCGCCGAGGGCCGGACCTGGACGGTCGACGTCAAGACCACCTGCGGCGACATCACGATCAGCCTCGACGGCAAGGCGGCCCCGCAGGCCGTGGCCTCGATGGTGCAGCTGGCGAAGGACGGGTTCTACGACGGCACCCCGTGCCACCGTCTGACCACCGCCGAGCGGTTCGAGGTGCTGCAGTGCGGCGACCCGACCGGTACCGGCACGGGCGGCCCGGGCTACACCTACGGCCCGATCGAGAACGCGCCGAGCAAGAAGTCCGGGGCCACGTCCCGTACCTACGAAGAGGGCACCGTGGCGATGGCCCGGGCCGGTGGTGACGCCGAGAGCATGGGCAGCCAGTTCTTCCTGGTCTACGGGGACACCGACATCCCGGACGACGACGTCGGCGGCTACACGGTGCTCGGCAAGATCACCAAGGGCCTGGACGTGGTCAAGAAGGTCGCCGAGGGTGGCGTCAGCGACGGCTCCCAGGACGGCACGCCGGTCTCGGCCGTGTCGATCGAGTCGACCAAGGTGTCCGGGTGACGCGGGGCGCAGGGCATCACAGCACGTACGGGGCTGGCAAGGCACACGGGGTTGACGGGGTTGACATGGGTGGCAAAGCAGAAGGCGTGAGATCGTGACCGGACAAGAGTGGGGCCGCGCGGACGAGGACGGCACCGTCTGGGTGCGGACGCCCGACGGGGAACGCAAGGTCGGCCAGTACCCGGGTGTCACCCAGGACGAGGCCCTGGCCTACTTCGTGCGCAAGTACGAGGACCTGGCCGCGCAGGTGAGTCTGCTCGAGCAGCGGGTGAAGGCCGGTCAGGTCTCCCCCGGGGACTCCGAGACCACCATCAAGCGGCTCGAGCCCTCGATCCGCGACGCGAACGCCGTCGGTGACCTCGACGGGCTGCTCACCCGGCTGACGGCGCTCGCGCCGGCCGTGGAGCACCTGCGCGAGGAGAACCAGAAGGCCAAGCAGGAGGCCCGGGCGGCGATCATCGCCGAGCGCACCGTGCTGGTGGAGGAGGCGGAGACGCTGGCCGGGGCCGACCCGCAGCGCATCCCCTGGAAGACCTCCGGCGACCGGCTGCGGGAGCTCTTCGACGAGTGGCGCCGCCTGCAGAAGGAGTCGCGCCTCGACAAGCACACGGAAGACGAGCTGTGGAAGCGGTTCAGCCACGCCCGCACCTCGTTCGACCGTAAGCGCCGGCACTACTTCGGTGCGCTCGACGAGGAGCGGCACTCGGCGAAGGCGGCCAAGGAGCAGCTCATCGCCGAGGCCGAGTCGCTGAGCCGGTCCACCGACTGGGGTGCGACGGCCTCCGCCTACCGCGACCTGATGACCCGCTGGAAGACGGCCGGCCGGGCCTCGAAGAAGGACGACGACGCGCTGTGGGCCCGGTTCCGCGCCGCGCAGGACGCCTTCTTCAGCGCCCGTCAGGACGCGAACTCCGCGCTCGACGAGGAGTTCGCGGGCAACCTCGAGGTGAAGGAGCGTCTCGCCGACGAGGCCGAGGCGCTCCTCCCGGTCAAGGACCTGAACGCCGCCAAGGCCGCCCTGCGCGACCTCCAGGTGCGCTGGGACGAGGCCGGCAAGGTGCCGCGCAACGACATGCAGCGCATCGAGGGCCGTCTGCGCCGGGTCGAGCAGGCCGTGCGTGACGCCGAGCAGGACAAGTGGAAGCGCAGCAACCCGGAGGCGCGGGCCCGCGCCAACGACATGGTGACGCAGCTCGAGCGCACCATCGCCGACGCCGAGGCCGATCTGGCCAAGGCCCAGGCGTCCGGGAACGCCCGCAAGATCAAGGAACTCGAGGCGTCCCTGGTGTCCCGCCGCGCCTGGCTCGAGCAGGCCCAGCAGGCTCAGAACGAGTTCACCGACTGACAGGGGCTTTCCACAGGTCGGCAGGACAGCACCGGTTTCCACAGGTGCTGTCCTGCCGACTGCTTCGGGGGACGCGAAGAGGCACCTTTGAGGGGTGACGACGACGGACGACGCCTCTCTTCTCATCCTCGCCCGCGGGCTCGAGCGCGCTGAGCTTCTGCGTGACGGGCTGGCCCGCGAGATCCTGCCCGGGGTGCTGGTCGCCGCCGACGTCGCGGTGACACCGGCGGTGCGGGCCCGGGCGGTGCGCATGAAACTCGGCGACCGCGAGATCGACGCGGGCCGCGGCCGGTCGCTCGGTTTCGGCACGGCGGCCTGGCTGCACACCGGGCTGTGTCCCCGCTCGTGTGCGGCCGCAGGTGCACCCACCCCGCCGTTGCCCGAGCGGCTCGACCTGATCATCGGCCGCAACCGGCGTTCCCCGCGTATCCCGGGGGTCCGGGCCCGGCAGGTCGACGTCCCGCCCGAGCACCTGCACACCGTCGAGGGTGTGCCGGTCACCCGTCCGCACCGCACCGCGGCCGACGTGGCCCGCGACCTGCCGCGGGCCGAGGCCCTCCCCCAGTTGCGTCTGCTGCAGGAGTTCTACGACGTGCATCCGCCGCAGGTGCTCGACCTGCTCGGCCAGATGCCCTACGCGCGCGGCGCGGCCCAGGCCCGGGCCGTGATCGGGGCCTGGGGCGAGATGGCCTGACCCGCAGCGGGTCCCGGCGCCGGCGAGAGGTTCCCGCGGGCCCGCCTCACGACCGGCCGCACAGCTCCGCAAGCCCTCGTCAGGGCTTGCGTGGCTCGCCTCGGGTGCCCTCGTTCAGCTCCCGTGCCCTCATGAGAGCCCTCGCCCGGCCACCTGTCCCCTTCTCGGGGAGCCTTCGTTCAGCCCTCGTGAGCGCAGAGGCGCAGACGACTACCACGTCCACCATCGGCCCCGAAACCAACCGCCACCGGCGAGGAACGGCCATCACCTTCACCGAAGGACTCGCCCCGCCCTCGAAGAACCGCCGCCGGCTTCAGGATCCGGCCACCGGCCCCGAAGACCCGCGCCGCCGAACCGAACTCAGTCGATGTCGTCGCCGTCGGCCCGGCGCCCGGTGATGCGGTAGGCGTCGAAAACACCGTCGACCCGCCGCACCGCCGCGATCACGTGCCCCAGGTGCGCCGGGTCGGCCATCTCGAAGGTGAAGCGCGAGATGGCCATGCGCTCACGGGACGTCGTGACGTTGGCCGAGAGGATGTTGACGTGCTCGTCGGACAGCGTGCTGGTGACGTCGGAGAGCAGGCGGTTGCGGTCGAGGGCCTCGACCTGGATCTGCACCAGGAACACGCTGGCCTGGTTCGGCGCCCACTCGACGTCGACGATGCGGTCGGGCTCCTCGCGCAGGCCGCTGACGTTGTTGCAGTCCGTGCGGTGCACGGAGACGCCCGAGCCCCGGGTGACGAACCCGATGATCGGGTCGCCCGGCACCGGTGTGCAGCAACGGGCGAGCTTGACCCAGACGTCTTCGACGTTCTTCACGACCACACCCGGGTCACCCATGCGCGGACGGCGCGGGCGCATCGGGGTGACGGTCTCGGCCAGGTCTTCCTCGGTGCCGGCCTCGCCGCCGGCCGCGTCGACCAGCTTCTGCACCACGTGCGCGGCCGAGATCTGGCCCTCGCCGACAGCCGCGTACAGACCCGAGACGTCTTGGAAACGCAGCTCGGTGGCCAGCGTGATCAGGGCCTCGTGGGTGAGCAGGCGGCGCATCGGCAGGTTCTGCTTGCGCATCGCCTTGGTGATCGCCTCCTTGCCGGACTCGATCGCCTCCTCGCGGCGCTCCTTCGAGAACCACTGGCGGATCTTGTTGCGCGCCCGCGGGCTGTGCACGAAGTTCAGCCAGTCGCGGCTGGGACCCGCAGCATCGGTCTTGGAGGTGAAGACCTCGACCACGTCACCGTTGTCGAGCGGGCTCTCCAGCGGCACCAGGCGACCGTTGACGCGGGCGCCCATACACCGGTGACCCACCTCGGTGTGCACGGCGTAGGCGAAGTCGACCGGGGTGGACTTCGCGGGCAGGGCGACGACATCTCCCTTGGGCGTGAAGACGTACACCTCCTGCGCCTGGATCTCGAACTGCAGCGACTCCAGGAACTCGCCCGGGTCGGTGGTCTCGCGCTGCCAGTCGAGCAGCTGGCGCAGCCAGGTCATGTCGGTGGCGTTGCCGGTGCCGACGCCGTTCGACTCGTCCTTGTACTTCCAGTGCGCGGCGACGCCGTACTCGGCGCGGCGGTGCATGCCGTGGGTGCGGATCTGGATCTCGACCGGCTTGCCCTCGGGACCGATCACCGTGGTGTGCAGCGACTGGTACATGTTGAACTTGGGCATCGCGATGTAGTCCTTGAACCGGCCGGGCACCGGGTTCCAGCGCGCGTGCAGCGCACCGAGGACGGCATAACAGTCGCGCACCGAGTCGACCAGCACCCGGATGCCCACCAGGTCGTAGATGTCGGCGAAGTCGCGGCCCCGCACGATCATCTTCTGGTACACGGAGTAGTAGTGCCTGGGGCGGCCGGACACGACCGCCTTGATCTTGCCCGCCCGCAGGTCGGCCGAGACCTGCTCGCGTACCTGGGCCAGGTAGTCCTCACGGGCCGGGGCGCGCTCGGCCACCAGGCGCACGATCTCGTCGAACACCTTGGGCCAGAGCGTGGCGAAGCTGAGGTCCTCGAGCTCCCACTTGATCGTGTTCATGCCCAGGCGGTGCGCCAGCGGGGCGTAGATCTCGAGGGTCTCGCGGGCCTTCTTCTCGGCCTTGTGGGCGGGCACGTAGCGCCAGGTGCGGGCGTTGTGCAGCCGGTCGGCCAGCTTGATCACCAGCACGCGGATGTCTTTCGACATCGCGACGACCATCTTGCGCACGGTCTCGGCCTGGGCCGCGTCGCCGTACTTGACCTTGTCGAGCTTGGTCACACCGTCGACGAGCATCGCGATCTCGTCGCCGAAGTCGGCGCGCAGCTCCTCGAGGCCGTAGTCGGTGTCCTCGACGGTGTCGTGCAGCAGCGCCGCGGCCAGCGTCGCCGGGGTCATGCCGAGCTCGGCGAGGATCTGCGCGACCGCCACCGGGTGGGTGATGTACGGGTCGCCGCTCTTGCGCTTCTGCCCCGAGTGCGCCTTCTCGGCGACCTGGAAGGCCTTCTCGATGACGCTGACGTCGGCCTTCGGGTGCGCGTTGCGCACGCTGCGCAGCAACGGCTCGAGCAGGGGGCTGTTGGGGTTGCGGGCGGCGGCACCCAGCCGCGCGATGCGCGAGAACACGCGCACCGGCGAGACCAGCGGCTCGGCCACGCGGGGGCGCGGCTCGGGGGCGGCCTTCGGTGCCGTCGTGGAGCGCTTCTCGACGGTGGACGCGCCGGGCTGGCTCACCGGGACCGGTGGCGCTGCGGGCGCGGGGACCGAGGGCGTCTGACGCTGTTCACCGTCGGCCGGTGACTGACCGGGCGAGGCGTTGCCGGCGGGCTTCGCGGAGTCCTTCACAGCCGCCAGCGCCGGGCGATCCTTCCGCCCATCGGGCAGCGCGTCCTGCGCGACCCTCGCTGCGACCTCTTCGGACACGCGATCCTCCCGACGTCGTTCGTCTCGCTGCGGAGACTCCTTGCTGGACGAGTGTAGGGGCCGCACCGCCCCCGTGCCTCGCCTCTCGGCAGCCGCACTGCCCGTCTTGAGCACTTCCAGCAGCTACCAGAGCGCTCCCGGACGCCTCATGATTCCCGATTCTGCGGGAAACGGTCCCTTTCGATATTGACTTGATGCCGAACTCGAGCGGTTCGTGTTGAGTTCATCACGCACGGTCGAACGAAAGGGACACGTTTCCCGAACGGGCGGCACGTACCGCTTTCAGTACTTCAGCAGAGAATTCACCTCACGCCCGGCGAGTCGCCGCCGGCCGTCCAGGAATCCGAGCTCGACCAGGAACGACACCGACACCACCTCGGCCCCGACCCGCTCGAGCAGTCCGGCCGCCGCCTCGGCGGTGCCTCCGGTGGCCAGCACGTCGTCGAGCAGCAGCACCCGCTGCCCGGGCCGCACGGCGTCTTCGTGCACCTCGATCACGGCCGTGCCGTACTCGAGCGTGTACTCCGCCGACACCGTGGTGTGCGGCAGCTTGCCCTTCTTGCGCACCGGCACGAAGCCCACGCCCAGGCTGAGGGCCACGGCCGCGCCGAAGATGAACCCGCGGGCCTCGACCCCGGCCACCAGGTCCACCTCGGCCCCACCGCCGGGCCGGTGCGCGGCGGACAGCGCGCGCACCGACTCGGCGAACAGGTCCGGGTCGGCCAGCAGCGGCGTGATGTCCTTGAACAGCACACCGGGCGAGGGGTAGTCGGGAACGTCCCGCAGTCCCGCCGAGAGCCGCCGGCTCAGATCCTCCTCGGTCGTCACCCCCGCCGGCCCCGCTTCGGCTGGGCGCGCTGGCCGGACGTCTCGCGCCGGACGGCCGGGCCGCGGCGCGAGGGCGTGCCCGAACCGGTGACGACCGCGGCGGAACCGGCACCGACGCGCTCGGGCTCCGCCGCGTCGTCCGGCTCGTCGTGCTCCGGACCGGCAGCGGTGCCCTCGGCGCGGCGCTTGAGCAGCTTCTTGGTGTGGGCGACGATCTCGGGCTCACGGCGGCGCAGGTCGACCAGCAGCGGCGTGGCCACGAAGATCGACGAGTAGGTACCGGCCGCGATACCGATGAACAGGGCCAGCGAGATGTCTTTCAGGGTGCCCGCGCCGAGCACGAACGCACCGATGAACAGGATCGACGCCACCGGCAGCAGAGCCACGACGGAGGTGTTGATCGACCGCACCAGGGTCTGGTTGACGGCCAGGTTGGCGGCCTCGTCGTAGGTGCGGCGCGTGGACAGCGTGATCCGGTCGGTGTTCTCGCGGACCTTGTCGAACACCACGACGGTGTCGTAGAGCGAGTACCCGAGGATCGTGAGGAAGCCGATCACCGACGCCGGGGTGACCTCGAAACCGGTGAGGGCGTAGAGGCCGGCCGTGATGATCAGGTCGTGCAGCAGCGCGATGATCGCCGCGGCCGACATCTTCCAGGTGCGGAAGTACAGGGCGATGATGATGCTGACCAGCACCATGAACACCAGCAGACCCTGAGCGGCCTTCTTGGTGACGTCGCTGCCCCAGCTGGCCCCGACGAAGTTCGAGGTGATGTTGTTGTCGTCGACCGCGTAGGCCTTGGCCAGAGCGTCGCGGACCTCGGTGGTCTCGGCGTCGCTGAGGGTCTCGGTCTGCACCCGCACGCCGTTGTCACCGATGACGGTGACGCGGGCCTCGGCCCCCGGCACCACCGAGTTGACGGCGTCGGAGCCCTTGATCGTGTCGGTGTCGGCGACCTGCGAGAGCTGGAACTCCGAGCCCCCGCGGAACTCGATGCCCGGGTTCAGCCGGATGAAGGCCAGCGACAGGATCGACGCGACCGTCATGGCGATCGCGATGCCATACCAGATCTTGCGGTGCCCGACGAAGGCGAACGAGCGCTTGCCGGAGTGAAGGTCGTTACCGAAGGCGGCGAAGCTGAACATCAGGAGTTCCTCCCCGTGCCCGACGTGACCTGGCTGTCCTGCGCGGAGCCACCGGGATCCCCCGGTTCCGAGCCGGTTCCGGCGCGGGCCGCGGCGGCCCGGCGGGCGGCGATGCTGTCGCCCGTGGAGACCTGCTCGGTGGCGGCGGCGCCGTTGCGCACCCGGCCCCGGCCGGCGTAGGCGCTCGGACGGCCGAGCTGCTTGGCGCTGAAGCCCGACAGCGTGTGGCCGTCGTGGAAGAAGCGCAGCCGGGCCAGGTAGGTCACGGCCGGCTTGGTGAAGAGGAAGACGATCACGACGTCGATCAGGGTGGTCAGGCCGAGGGTGAAGGCGAACCCGCGGACCCCGCCGACCGCGACCAGGTAGAGCACGATCGCGGCGAGGAAGTTGACCGCGTCGGACGCCAGGATGGTGCGCTTGGCACGGCTCCAGCCGGCCTCGACGGCCGACGACAGCGGACGGCCCTCACGCACCTCGTCCCGGACTCGTTCGAAGTACACGATGAACGAGTCGGCCGTGATACCGATGGCCACGATCAGACCGGTGACACCCGCCAGGGAGAGCCGGTACCCCTCGGTCTCGCCGAGCAGGACGACCAGGCCGTAGGTGAGCGCGCCGGCCAGGCCGAGGCTGAACACCGTGACCAGGCCCAGGGCCCGGTACTGCAGGAGCGAGTAGAGCACCACGAGCACCAGACCGATGAGACCGGCCAGCAGGCCGCGCTCGAGCTGCTCGCCACCGAGCAGTGCGGAGATCTGGTTCTCGGTCTGCACCTGGAACGACACCGGCAGCGAACCGAACTTCAGCTGCTGGGCCAGGAGCTGCGAGGAGGCCTGGGTGAAGCTGCCGGAGATCTGCGCCTGGCCGTTGGTGATCGCCGCGTTGGTGGACGGGGCCGAGATGACCAGCTCGTCGAGCACGATCGCGAACTGGTTCTGCGCGCCGGTGAGCTGGATCAGGCGCCTGGTGACGTCGCCGAACTTCTTGGTGCCCTCGGAGTTGAACTCGAGGTTCACCACCCACTCACCGGTGGAGAAGCCCTGGCCGTTGGCGCCCATGCCGGCGCTGGCGGTCTTGATGTCGGCGCCGGGCACCTCGACCGGGCCGAGGATGTACTTGTAGCTGCCGTCGCTCTCGCAGGTCACGACCGGCTTGGCCGGGTCGCTCGACTGCGCCTGCAGCTTGCTCAGGTCGGTGCAGGTCTCCGCGGTGTACTCGTTGTAGAGGTCCTCGGTGATCTGCGCGGTGTCCGACGCGGAACCGGCGGCCGGGTCGGTCGGGTCGGCGGCGGCGGTGTCACCGCTCGCGGTCGCCTCCGGGCTTGCGGACGCGTCGGTCGCCTGCGGGGAGGAGCTCGCCTTCGGGGAGCTGGTCGCCTCGTCGGTGGGCGTCGCCCCCGCCTTCAGCGCCTGCGGCACGACCCGGTTGTTCTCGTCGGCACCGGCCTCCGGGCTGGCGCTGGCCTTCGGGCTCGCCTCGGCCTTGGCCTTGCCGCTGGAGGTCGCCTCCGGCGTGGCCCCCGGGCTGCTGCTGGTCGACGGGGTCGGCGTGGCGCTGGTGACCGGCAGGCCGACGGCCTCGGCCACGAGCACCGGCCGGAAGCTCATCTGCGCCGACTGCTTCACCAGGTTGCGGGTGGCCTCGTCGGGGTGGCCGGGCAGCGAGACGACGATGTTCTTGCCGCTCTGCGTGGTGATCTCGGCCTCGGAGACACCGGAGCCGTTGACCCGCTGCCGGATCACGTTCACGGCCTCGTTCAGCTGCTCGGTGGTCGGCGTGATGTTCGCGCCGTTCAGGGGCCTCGGCTCGAGAATGATCTCGGTGCCGCCCTCGAGGTCGAGGGCGAGGGCCGGGGTCCATCCGCCGTTCGACGTCACCGTCCGGATGCCGACCACGGCGTACACGACGGCCAAGATGGCGACCATGAACAGCAGTGCCCGACCTGGTCGGGAGGCGTTGCTGGATCGTGCCACGGTTGCGGGTCTCTTCTCGTTCTCGTGACGGCTGGAGCCGTCGCAGTCAGGGCCGGCTCAGCGGCCGTCGGATCCGGTGCTGCCGTCGGAGGTGCCGGACTCCGGGGGCGGCGCGTAGCCGGCCTCGGAACGGATGCCGTCACGCTCGGCGGTGGTGCTGCCGGTGGTGTCTGTGGCGTCTGGGGTGCCTGTGGTGGTGCTCTGGTGCGGGGTGCCGTCGGTCTCCGCCGGGCCGTCGGCTTCCGCCGGGTCCGTCTCGGGCACGATCTGCGCGATCGCTCGTTTGTTCCAGCGGGTGAGCAGACCGGGCGCGATCTCCAGCACCACGGCGTCGGCCTCGACCTCGACCACCTCGGCGTAGAGCCCGGAGGTGGTCATCACCCGGGTGCCCGGGGCGACCGAGTCCTGCTGGGCCATGAGCTCACGCTGCTGCTTGCGCTGCCGGCTCACCATGAACCAGAGCAGGACCAGAGGAACTGCCAGGATGATCAGTTCCACGTCGTCGCCACCCACTCCGTCACGGATGCTGCCCTCATCGTCTCGACCTTCATGTGCGCCGGTGCCCTCCTTGGCGACGTGCCGGGAAACCTGTCCGGCTACCAGTCGGCCGGGACGCCGGTCTGGTTGCCTTCGGCACCAACCGACCTATCATGCCCGACCTCGGCCCGCTCGTGAGCACGCATGCTCCCACAGCGGACTGGGTGCTCCGTTCAGCTGACCTCTGAGCAGGGACGTTCGGCGTGCCGCGGGGCCGGGATCCGTCTGCCGATCGCCCCGGCGGCCCGTTCCGGCAGTGCCACCCTTCGGGTGGAGCTGCGGAACACGATCAGGGCGGACAGGCGGGACGCCGGCTGCGTGAGCGCCGCCGGCGGCGCACGGTCGGGTGCCGGGCCGGTGCACGATCAGGGCTCGGGGTCGGGCAGCGTGTCCTGGTGCATGCCGGAGCGGCTGGTCAGCGTGCCGCCGCCGGTGCCCGCCCCGGCCCAGGCGAAGCCGGCGGGAGCGGCCAGACCCAGGTGCTCCCAGGTCGCGGGGGTGGCGATGCGGCCGCGCGGCGTGCGCCCGAGCAGACCTTCGCGCACGAGGAACGGCTCGGACACCGTCTCGACGGTCTCCGGCTCCTCCCCCACCGCGACGGCGAGGGTGGACAACCCCACCGGGCCCCCGCCGAACCGGCGGCACAGGGCCTCGAGCACCGAGCGGTCGAGGCGATCGAGACCCCGCGCGTCGACGGCGTAGACCTCGAGCGCGGCGCGGGCGGCGGTCAGGTCGAGCGTGCCGTCGCCGCGCACCTGCGCCCAGTCCCGCACCCGGCGCAGCAGGCGGTTCGCGATACGCGGCGTGCCCCGCGAACGACCGGAGATCTCCACCGCGGCCTCGGGCGTGAGCTCGACCCCCAGCAGCTCGGCGGAACGCCGCAGCACCTGCTCGAGTTCTTCGGGGGCGTAGAAGTCGAGGTGCCCGGTGAACCCGAACCGGTCGCGCAGCGGACCCGGCAGCATGCCCGCCCGCGTGGTGGCGCCGACCAGCGTGAACGGCGGCAGGTCGAGCGGGATCGCCGTCGCCCCCGGGCCTTTGCCCACCACCACGTCGACGCGGAAGTCTTCCATCGCGACGTAGAGCATCTCCTCGGCCGGGCGCGCCACCCGGTGGATCTCGTCGACGAAGAGCACCTCGCCCTCGGTCAGCGAGGACAGCACCGCGGCGAGGTCACCGGCGTGCTGGATGGCCGGGCCACTCGTGACCCGCAGCGGCTGGTTCAGCTCGTGCGCCACGATCATCGCGAGGGTGGTCTTGCCCAGGCCGGGCGGACCGGAGAGCAGGATGTGGTCGGGCACCGAACCGCGCGCCTTCGCCGCGTCGAGCACGAGGCTCAGCTGCTCGCGCACCACCTGCTGCCCCACGAACTCGGCCAGCATCTGCGGCCGCAGCGCGCCCTCGACCAGCCGGTCGTCGACCCCCGCGGCCGAGGACAGGAGCCGGGCCGCCGCTTCCTCGGCCTCGCTCAGCGCATCGTCGTTCATGCCCGCACCCACTCGAGCCCGCTCACGTCAGGACCGACCCGCCCGCCTGCGCCCACACCCGAACCCGCACCACCGCGCCCGATGGAACCGACGCATGCACCGGTATTCACCTGCAGCTCACCGACAACCAGCGCCATCAGCCCGTGCGCCCCAGCTGCCGCAGCGCTGCCCGCAGCACCTGGGCCATGTCGGGCGTGGCGCCGTTCTCGTCGACCGGAACCGCCGCGTCGGGCCCCGAGGTCACCCGGTCGACCGCGTCGGAGGCGGCCTTGACCGGCCAGCCCAGACCGGTGAGCGCGTCGAGCACCTGGTCGCGCCAGGCCGGTGCGGCCACGGCGGTGACCGGCGCGGCGGTCGCCCCGCCGCTGGGCGCACCGAGCTTGCCGGTCAGCTCGAGCACGATGCGCTGCGCGCCCTTGCGCCCGATGCCGGGCACCTTGGTGAGCGACGTCAGGTCTTCTTGCGCGACCGCGAGACGCAGCGCCTCGGGCGTGAGCACCGCCAGCATCGCCAGGGCCAGGCGCGGGCCGATGCCCGAGACCGTCTGCACGATCTCGAACACGTCGCGCTCGTCGGCCTCGGCGAAACCGAAGAGCGTGAGCGAGTCTTCACGCACGACCATGCTGGTGGCCAGCTCGGCCTCCTGCCCCGGACGCAGCTCGGCCAGCGTGCCGGGGGTGGCCTGGACCAGTAGCCCGACCCCGCCGACCTCGACCACCACCGAGTCCAGGCGGACCGCCGCCACCCGTCCCCGCACCGACGCGATCACCGTGACTCCCTCACAACTCCGAACATCTGTACGAGACCGCAATCTAGCCGGACCCACCGACAGAATCTGCCAAGGCCCGTCGGCGCGCCCGCCCCCGGAGGGGTTCACTTCGTCGCGGACGAGCACGGGGGCACCCCCTATACCCGCCACGCATAGGAGGTGTTCCTGCTCTCAGGTCAAAGCTCGGAGCCACCGGCAGGCCAGAGCGTCAGCGCCCCGGACGCTTCGACGCCTCGATCGCCGCCACCCACGCCTGCTGCGCCGCCGTCGCACCGCCCTGGGCGCCACGCGGCAGAACCGCCGCCGTGCCGTCACGCCACAGGTGACAGATCGCCAGGGCCAGCGCGTCGGCGGCGTCGGCCGGGCGGGGTGCCTCGGAAAGCCGCAGGATCCGCTGCACCATGGCCGTGACCTGGGCCTTGTCGGCCCGGCCGGAACCGGTGACGGCGGCCTTCACCTCACTCGGCGTGTGCATGACCACCGGAATGCCCCGGCGGGCCGCCGCGAGCACGGTCACCCCGGCGGCCTGGGCCGTGCCCATCACCGTGGACACGTTGTTCTGGGCGAACACCCGCTCGACCGCGACCACGTCGGGCGCGACCTGGTCCATCCAGCCCTCGACGGCGTCGCTGATCCCGAGCAGCCGCGCGCCCAGGTCGGAGCCGGCCGGGGTGCGGATCACGTCGACGGCGACCATCGTGGCGCGGCGCCCGGGCAGTCCGTCGACCACGCCCAGGCCGCACCGGGTCAGGCCGGGGTCGACGCCGAGAACACGCATGACAGCACGATCACATCAAAACGGACGAGGGCCGGGAAACGACACCCGCAACGCGTGTCACACCCGGCCCTCGGTCCGACGCCATCACTCGGCGTTGAGAACTTCCATCACGTCGTCCGGCACGTCGAAGTTGGCGTAGACGTTCTGCACGTCGTCGCTGTCTTCGAGGGCGTCGATCAGCTTGAACACCTTGCGCGCGCCCTCCTCGTCGAGGGGGACCTCCATCGACGGCACGAACTGGGCCTCGGCCGAGTCGTAGTCGATGTTCTGGTCGACCAGGGCGGTGCGCACGGCCACCAGGTCGGTGGCCTCGCTGATCACCTCGAAGACCTCGCCCTGGTCCTTGACCTCTTCGGCGCCGGCCTCGAGCACCGCCTCGAGCACCGCGTCTTCGGTGAGGCCGTCGGACTTCGGCACGACCACGACGCCCTTGCGGTTGAACAGGTACGACACACTGCCCGGGTCGGCCATCGCGCCGTTGTTGCGCGTCATGGCGGTGCGGACCTCCATGGCGGCCCGGTTGCGGTTGTCGGACAGGCACTCGATCAGCAGGGCGACGCCGTTGGGGCCGTAGCCTTCGTACATGATCGTCTGGTAGTCGGCCCCGCCGCCGTCGGCCCCGGAACCACGCTTCACCGCGTTGTCGATGTTGTGGTTCGGCACCGACGACTTCTTGGCCTTCTGAATGGCGTCGTACAGCGTCGGGTTGCCGCTCGGGTCGCCGCCACCGGTGCGGGCCGCGACCTCGATGTTCTTGATCAGCTTGGCGAACATCTTGCCACGCTTGGCATCGATGGCGGCCTTCTTGTGCTTGGTGGTGGCCCACTTGGAATGGCCGGACATCGGGTTGCCTCCCGTTACGCATACATTCGAATAACCAAAGCTCAGCTGGTCATCCTACCCACGCGCGGGGAGTGGACGTGGACACGGGCCGCCGACCGGCCCGGAAAGAGCCCGGAGGCGCCCGATCACCAGCAACGGACGCACGATGCGAGGACGCCGGAACCGGGGGCTCCCGAACGGGGAGACGCCCGGATCGAGAACCCCGCAGATCGCGGACGAGGCGGGTCACGAACGAGGCAGAACGCGGCTAGGCGGGTCACGGACGAGGCAGAACGCGGACGAGGCAGGTCACGGACGAGGCGAAGGCGCCCCGGCCTCAGTCCCAGACCCGGGGCTCGGACCCGGACCCGGAACCGGACTTGGACTCGGACTCGGACGCCGCAGTGACCGCGACCGGGTCGCGCACCGGCTCCTCCGCCAGCTCGGCCGCGGCCCGTTCCGCCCGTTCCCGCGCCCAGCGTCCCGACGACACGAACCCGAACACCAGCGCCAGCACCGCGAAACCGGCGACGACACCCCAGCCGGCGTGCGCCGCGTCCACCCGTGAGCCCGCCCCGGCCGCCGCGAGACCGGCCGCGGACCCCGCCCCCAGCGCACTCGTGTAGACCGACCCGACCACCGCCACACCCACCGTCGTGCCGACCTGCCGGCTCGTCGACGCGACCGCCGCCGCGAGCCCCGCCTGCGACGGCGGCATCCCCGACACCGCCGTGGCCGTGATCGGCGCGTTCAGGAACCCGAACCCGACGCCGAACAGGGCGTAGGCCAGGAACAGCAGCCCCAGCGGACGCGACGGCTCGACGAAGGTCAGCGTGATCGTCCCCGCCGTCATGCCCACGCCACCCAGCAGCAGCGACGGGCGGGTGCCGTAGACCGCCACCATTCGCCCCGACAACGGAGCCAGGGCCATCACCACGAAGGCCATCGGCAGCAGGTAGACCCCGGCCCGCAGCGGCGTCAGCCCCAGGTCGTTCTGCAGGTAGAGGGTGTTGACGAAGAGACACCCGGCGAACGCCGCGAACGCGCAGACGGCGATCAGCGTGGCCCCGGAGAACATCGGGCTGCGGAAGAACCGCACGTCGAGAAGCGGCTCCACGCGCCGCCTCTCGTGAACGACCAGCCCGACGACTGACGCGAGCGCCACCACCAGCAGCCCGACGACCAGCGGCGATCCCCAGCCCCGGTGCGGCACCTCGATGATCGCGTAGATCAGCGTGGCCAGCGCGAGGATCACCAGCACCTGGCCGACCGGGTCGAACCGGCGCGCCCGCGCGGCCTTCGACTCCGGCACGAACAGCGCGGTCAGCCCGATCGCCAGCAACCCGATCGGCACGTTGATGATGAAGATCCAGCGCCAGCCCACGGTGTCGACCAGCAGCCCGCCGAGGATCGGGCCGAGCGCGATGCTCACCCCGATCACCGCGCTCCAGATGCCGATCGCCCTCGCGCGCTCGGCCCGGTCGGGGAAGGTGTTGGTGACGATCGACAGCGCCACCGGGTTGAGCATCGAGGCACCCACGCCCTGCAGCATCCGGAAGACGACGAGCCAGGCCAGGTTCGGGGCCAGCGCGCACAGGGCCGAGGCCAGCACGAAGATCGCCAGGCCGGTCTGGAAGGTACGCCGCCGCCCGATCCGGTCGCCGGTCGACCCGGACAGCATCAGCAGGCTCGCCAGCACCAGCGTGTACGAGTCGAGTGCCCACTGCAGCCCCGACACCGAGGCGTCGAGATCCTTCTGCAGCGAGGGCAGCGCCACGTTCAGCACCGTCGACTCGAGCCCCACGATGAGCAGGCTCATACAGCAGATCCCCAGCACCAGAAAGCGCCGGGCCGTGCTCAGTTCAGGCATGACGTCCGTTCGCACGCGCCTTCTCGGCGTACTCGTTCACCATCGACGCGAACAGATGGTGGACGCGGTGGTCGCCGGTGATCTCCGGGTGGAAGGAGGTGGCGAGCAGGTTTCCCTGCCGCACCGCCACCGCGTGCCCCTCCGGCGAGCGGGCGAGCACCTCCACGCCGGGCCCGACCTCCTCGACCCACGGCGCCCGGATGAAGACCGCGTGCACCGGCCCGCCCTCGACACCGGCGAAGTCCAGGTCGGCCTCGAACGAGTCGACCTGCCGCCCGAACGCGTTGCGCCGCACGGTCACGTCGAGACCGCCCAGCGTCTGCTGTCCGGGGGCCGTGTCCACCACCCGGTCGGCGAGCAGGATCATCCCCGCGCACGAACCGTAGGCGGGGACCCCCGCGTCCAGAAGCCCCCGCAGGGGTTCCCGCAGACCGAAGACCCGGGTGAGCTTGTCGATCGTGGTCGACTCGCCCCCCGGCAGCACGATCCCGGACAGCCCCTCGAGCTCGGCGGGCCGCCGCACGGCCCGCCCCTCGAGACCGGCCCCGGCCAGCGCGGCCAGGTGCTCCCGGAAGTCGCCCTGGACCGCGAGAACGCCGACGACCGGTGGTGGAGGCGTCCTCACCAGCCGCGCTCGGCGAGACGGTGCGGCTGCGGGATCTCGTCGACGGTGATGCCGACCATGGCCTCGCCCAGACCGCGAGAGACCTTGGCGATCACGTCGGGGTCGTCGTGGAACGTGGTGGCCTTGACGATCGCCTCGGCGCGCGCGACCGGGTTGCCGGACTTGAAGATGCCCGAGCCGACGAACACGCCGTCGGCGCCCAGCTGCATCATCATCGCGGCGTCGGACGGCGTCGCGATACCACCGGCCGTGAACAGCACCACCGGGAGCTTGCCGGTCTCGGCGATCTCCTTGACCAGCGCCAGCGGCGCCTGGAGCTCCTTGGCCGCGACGTAGAGCTCGTCGGGCGAAAGGCTCGACAGACGACGCATCTCGGCGCCGATCGTGCGCATGTGGGTGGTGGCGTTCGAGACGTCGCCCGTGCCGGCCTCACCCTTCGAGCGGATCATCGCCGCGCCCTCGGAGATCCGGCGCAGCGCCTCCCCCAGGTTGGTGGCACCGCAGACGAAGGGGACGGTGAACTTCCACTTGTCGATGTGGTGCGCGTAGTCGGCCGGGGTGAGCACCTCGGACTCGTCGATGTAGTCGACGCCCAGCGCCTGCAGCACCTGCGCCTCGACGAAGTGACCGATGCGGGCCTTGGCCATCACCGGGATCGAGACGGCGGCCTTGATGCCGTCGATCATGTCCGGGTCACTCATGCGGACCACGCCGCCCTGCGCACGGATGTCGGCGGGCACCCGCTCCAGCGCCATCACGGCGACGGCTCCGGCGTCCTCGGCGATGCGGGCCTGGTCGGGGGTCACCACGTCCATGATCACCCCGCCCTTGAGCATCTCGGCCATGCCTCGCTTGACGAGACCGGTACCGGTAACGGGGGTGTCGGACACGGGGAACCTCACAGGCGTTCAGCTGACGGGAACCAGGATCAGCGCCATCGTAAGCCCACTCAGGACACAGGCTGCCAGGACAGGGACTCGGGCTGGCTGTCGTCGATCTCGATCATCTGCGGCATCTGGGCGGTCCCGGCCAGTCTGGCCCACCGCACGACCTTCTTACGGCGCATCCGCTGCGCGTGCGAGACCGCGTCGTTGTGGAACCGGCGGGCCAGCTGCACCCGCTCCCCCGCCAGCACCAGCTCGTCGAGCAGCTCACCGGCCACCGGATCGGCCCGCAGCTTCGTCACCTGCCGGGGGTCCGCGAACGCCTGGTGCAGCGCCCGCGCCAGCAGGTTCTCCCCGGCCTCGCTGACCGGGGCGTCGGGCGCGCGCACCATCCGGGTGGCCGCCAGCCGCAGCTGCTCACCAGCCGGCGGGGGTACCAGGCGGCTCACCTCCAGCGCGACCGCGGCCCGCCGGGCCAGGCGGGTCTCCAGCGCGGCGCGGGAGGTCTCGACCCGGTGGTGCAGCCGGTCGAGCCGGGCCGCCAGGTAGGACAGGTACCAGCCGATCGCGACCAGCCCCAGCACGGTGAGGAGCGCGACGCCCCAGGGACCGTCGAGCCAGGTCAGGGCGAGCTCCATCAGCTCACCTTCGGGCGCCAGCGGGCGAGCAGACCCAGGCGCGGGTCCTCCCCCACCTTGTCGGCGCCGATCGTGACGGTCTCGTAGACGTCGAGCACCTGGGCGGCCACCCGTGGCCAGTCGTACCGGCGCACCGCGACCGAGGCCCGGGCGGCGCGTTCGCGGGCCTGGTCGGGGTTCTCCAGCGAGGCCGACACGGCGGCAGCCAGCGCGTCCGGGTCACCGGTCCGCGCCAGCAGCCCGAGAGCCCCCTCGTCCAGCACCCGCCGGAACGCCCCGAGGTCGCTGGCGATCACCGGCGCCCCCGCACTCATCGCCTCGACCAGCACGATCCCGAAGCTCTCGCCGCCGATGTGCGGCGCGACGTAGGCGTCCACCGACCGCAGCAGCGAGGCCTTGGCGTCGTCGTCGAGCGCGCCGAGCAGCTCGACCGCGCCGCGGGCCGGGCCCGCGGCGGCCAGGGCCTCCTCCGCCTCACCACGCCCGAGCACCAGCACCCGCAGACCGGGATGACGCTCGAGCAGCGCGGGCAGCGCCGCGGCCAGCACCGGCAGCCCCTTGCGGGGTTCGTCGAGACGGCCGAGGAACGCGATGGCCGGGCGCCCGGGCGTGCCCTGCCACTCCGGGCGCGGCGGGGCCGCGGCGAACCGGTCGACGAACACCCCGTTCGGGATCACCACCGCGTCACCGCCGAGGTGGTCGACCACCGTGCGGCGGGCGTCCTCCGAGACCGCGATCCGGGCCGACAGCTTCTCGAAACCGGGCCGCAGCAACGGGTACGCGGCCGACATCGCCCGCGAGCGCGGGTTGGACGTGTGGAACGTGGCGACGATCGGGCCGGTCGCGGCCCACATCGCCAGCATCGACAGTGACGGGCTGGACGGCTCGTGCACGTGGAGCACGTCGAAGTCGTTCTCGGCGAGCCAGCGCTTGACCCGTGACGAGGCGACCGGGCCGAAGCTGATGCGGGCGATCGAGCCGTTGTAGGGCAGCGGCACCGCGCGGCCGGCCGAGGAGATGTAGGGCGGGAGCGGGGTGTCGTCGTCGGATGGGGCGAGCACGCTGACGTGGTGGCCCTGCCCGATCAGGTGCTCGGCGACGTCCCGGATGTGGAACTGCACGCCGCCGGGCACGTGGAACGAGTACGGCGAGACCATGCCGATTCTCATCGGGCCTCGAGATCCGCGTCGAAGACCCGCTGCAGCATGTGCCAGTCCTGCGGGTGCTGCCGGATGCCCTCGGACAGCGCGTCGGCGCAACCCTGGGTCATGGCCGCGATCTTCTCCGCGCTGGTTCCCTCGGAAGGCACCGGCACCGGCTCGTGGATCTGCAGCACCAGCCCGTAGCCACCCTCGGGCAGCTTCTCGTAGTAGGTGTTCACGGGCAGCAGCGGGGCCTTGGTGGCGAGCGCGATCGCGGCCGGGCCGGGGGCCATCCGCGAGGCCTCGCCGAGGAAGGTCACGGGCACCCCGTTGCCGGACAGGTCGCGGTCGGCCAGCAGCGGCACGAACGCACCGCCGCGCACCTGGCGGATCAGCTTCGACATCAGGCCCGGGTCACCGAGCGGGAAGATCTCCATGCCCAGGCGCCGCCGGTAGTCCAGGAACTCCTGGTAGACCTCCTCGGGCCTGAGCCGCTCGGCCACCGTGGTGACCTTGCGCAGGTGCACGCAGGCCCAGGCCCCGGCGTGGTCCCAGTTGCCCTGGTGGGCCAGCGCGGCCACGACGCCGCCGGAGGCGAAGACCCGCTCCAGTCGCTCGGGTTCGTCGACGCGGCAGGTGCGGGCCAGGCGCTCCGACGACCAGTCGGGCAGCAGGAAGGCGTCGACCCAGTAGCGCAGGTACGAGCGCATGCCCTCGCGCGACAACGCCCGCAGGTCCGTCGAGGGGGGCACGGCGCGGGCGAGGTTCTGCTCGAGCCGCTGCACCCCGGTGCCCCGGCGCCACCAGACGTAGTCGGCGGCGAGCCGGAAGATCAGGTACGCCAGGCGCTCGGGCAGGAGCCGGACGACGCGCCAGGCCGACAGATAGGCAGCGGTGACGATGCGGTCTTTCACAACTGGGCGGCAGCGGCCGCGTCACGGGCCAGGGCCTGACGCCGCACCATGAGCACCCGCTGCACGATGGTGATCACGCTGGCCACGGCGAGCACGCCGAGCACCGCGGTGAGCACCAGCACGGGCACGCCGATGCCGACGAACCCGGTGGCGATGAGGGTGGCCACGAGCCGCTCGGACCGCTCCGCGATGCCGACGTTGGCCTGCATGCCGAGGCCCTCGGCGCGGGCGCGGGCGTAGGAGACGAGGAACCCGAGCACCAGGCAGGCCAGCGCCAGGGTACCGGTGAGCTCGTCGTCACCGCCGTTGTAGAACCAGATGACCAGGCCACCGAAGACCGCGGCGTCACCGAAGCGGTCGAGCGTGGAGTCGAGGTAGGCGCCCCAGGACGACGAGCGGCCGGAGAGGCGGGCCATCGTGCCGTCGATCAGGTCGGAGAACACGAAGGCGGTGACCACCATCACCCCCCAGAACAGCTCGCCCTGCGGGAAGAGGATCAGGGCGCCGGCACACACGCCGACGGTGCCGACCAGGGTGACCACGTCGGGACTGACGCCCCAGCCGAGGAGGAGCCTGGCGACCGGCGTGAAGATGCGGGTGAAGAGGGCCCGCGCGAATCGGTTGAGCATGGTGAGCCCACTCTATCCACGCTCAGGGGGTGCTCCGGCGCCGTCGTGACCACCCTGCAACCAGCGGCCCTCCCGATGGCACAAGGGCTCATCGGAGGGTAGGCGGGTGTTCACCCAGCGGTGGCCCAGGCGTCCGCCAGCTTCTTGCGGGTGTCGGCGAGCAGCTCGGGCAGCGCCTTGGTGCGGGCCACCACCGGCAGGAAGTTCGCGTCGCCGCCCCACCGCGGCACGACGTGCTGGTGCAGGTGGGCGGCGATACCGGCGCCGGCCACGGCCCCCTGGTTCATGCCCAGGTTGAACCCGTGCGGCGCCGAGACCGCGCGGATCACGGTCATCGCGCGCTGGGTCAGGGTGGCGACCTCGACGGTCTCCTCCGGCGTCAGGTCGGTGTAGTCCGCGACGTGACGGTAGGGGCAGACCAGCACGTGCCCCGGGTTATAAGGGAACAGGTTGAGCACCACGAAGGCCTGCTCACCCCGGGCGACGACGAGACTCTCCTCGTCGCTCGCCTGCGGCGCACGGCAGAACGGGCAGTCCTCGCCGGGCGCCGAGGTCTTCGGCTTCTCCTCACCGCTGATGTAGACCATGCGGTGCGGCGTCCAGAGCCGCTCGAACCCGTCCGGCTCGCCGCCGAGCGCGTCGGCCGTCTCGTACCCGTCTGTCACCTGCGGGAGTCTAGTGGCGGCGCCCGGATGTTTCAGGGGGCGCCGAATGGTGGACGTCGTGGTCGCCCGGGCGGTCGGCCGCCGGTGCGGGTCCGGTCACCGTCCGGTGCCCGGACCCGCCCCCTCAGACCTAGAGCAGCTGGTGCACGCGCTCGGCGAAGGCCGGGTCGTGGGCGATCGCGGTGGCCACGGCGTGCTGGACGCGGTCGCGCGTCCACCCGGAGGGCCCCTGGGGCGTGCGGCACTCGGCGTCGAACTCCGCCATGTACCGGGTGCCGGAGAGCTTGCCGGCGACCAGGTCGTGCAACTCGTTCAGGTGGCCGTCGGGGGTCGAACCCCAGGACCGCAGCCGGTCGACGACAACATTCGCACCCTGCACATCTGCCTCCTCATTAAGGCTGAACCTGTTCAGGCAGGGTCGGCGGAGGTGTGACGCAGGTCAAGTACCTGGACGCGAGTTGGGCCGAACAGGTCAGGGGAAATCCCACCCGTCCGGCCCGGCCTCCCCCGAAACCCCTGGTCAGAGCCGAATCTCGGAAAGGCCTGCCGGACGGGCCGGAACCGCGGACGTCAGAGCAGCTGACGCACCCGCGCGGCGAAGACGGCGTCCCGGGCGATCGCCGTGGCCACGGCGTGCTGCACCCGGTCCCGCGTCCACCCGGAGGGCCCTCTCGGTGTGCGGCACTCCTCGTCGAAGTCGGCCATGTACTGCTGACCGGCGAGCTTGCGGGCCACCAGGTCGTGCAGCTCGTCGAGCCGCTGGTCCTGCTGCCCCGGGCCCCAGCCCCGCAGCCGGGCGACGACCACATCCGCACCCATCATCGGCTCCTCCCGTTCCGCCGTTGGATGCCCTCATTGAGGCGGGGAGTGACCGCCGACACAAGCGCGCCGGGGCGAGTGTGCGCCGAACGGTCACCGCGAGGGCATCGCCCCCATCCCGGCGGCACCGAGCGTCACGGCAGCCCGATCTCTCCCGTCCGCCCACCTCGCCCGGCCTGACGCTCCCGGGCCGCGGTGCCCAGCCGGCGCAGCGCCTGACCGGCACGCACCCCGACCCCGGGCCGGCGCACCCGGCGGGCCACCGTCTCCCCGGGCGTCCCCACGCCCCGCACCGCCCGCACGATCGCGTGCCCGGGCGCCGCGGCGTGCGCACCGCGGGGCATGGCCAGCCAGGGCTCGAACTCGTCGACGACCTCGCGCACCCGCTCCTCCCAGTCGCCCCGGCCGCCCTCGTCGAGCAGACCCGGCACGTCCGGGCCGACGCCGTCGGCGAAGATCCCGGCCAGGCGCCCGCGGTCGTCCGCGAGCAGGTCGGCCAGGCTGGTGTCAGGAGTGAGCACGTAGGCGGCCGGGCCGGTCCCGAACAGCACGAGCAGCCCGCCGAGGATGGTGCCGCCGTCGATCCGGACCACCAGCAGGTCGAACCGCGTGGAGTCCCCGGCCGGCTGACCGGTCGCGTTCAGCGCCGCGACGGCCCGCTCACGCCGCGACTCGTCGTCGGGCCGCTCGGCCAGCGCCCCGACCGCCCACCGGGCCGGCGCCGAGACCATGAGCTGCTCCAGGCCCACGCGCGAACCCAGCTGGAACACGAAATCACAGCGCTGCACCCGGAAATCGCCGACCTGGATGCTGCGGCCGTCGAGAAGCTGGACACCGGGCGTGCGTACGTCGTCCTCAACCCCGAGCACTTCACCCTCCTGACCGTCGGTGATCCCTCCGTCACCATGAGGCGGTCAATCGGGCAAATGGGTCAAGGCCGATGCAGCGACGCTGCCATTTGCGGGTGCAAGTGGTGCACCCCTGAACCGCGTCCCGGTGACGCCTGCTGACGTTTCAATGGCGCCGGTCAATGGCGCCGGTCAATGACGCCGGTCAATGACGCCGGCTCTGCGCCGGGTGGGCCACGTCTCCCGGCTGCGGCGCGTGCCGCGGGGCCGGGGTGGGCGCCGGGTAGGCCAGGGGCTGCGAGCCCGCGAGCGACGGCACCGCGTAGAGAGCCGGCGGTTCGGCCGGGACGCGCTGCCCCGGGATCCGCGCGGTCGCCGCCGCGCTGCCCCGCCGCCGCTTGTTCTCGGCCAGCGTCGCGGCCGTCGCCCGCAGCAGCTCGTCCGGGTCGATCGCCGGGTCCTGCGTGAACATCACGCCGAGGGCCGTCGTCACGGTGAGACCGGTGTCCGCGCCGAACCGGTTGGCCACCTCGGCCAGCGCCCGCTGCACCCGGCCGGACTCCTCGCGCACCGACTCCTCGGTGGCCTCCCCGGTCAGCACCACGAACTCGTCGCCGCCGAGCCGGGCGGTGAAGGAGCCGTCCGGGACCACGTCGGCCAGCGCCCGCGCGGTGCGGCGGATCAGGTCGTCCCCGGCCCCCTGGCCGCGGGCGTCGTTCACGGCGCGCAGCTCGTCCAGGTCGATCATCACCACGCCGAGACCGGTGTCGCCGGTGGTCACCGGCAGGCTCCCGATCGCGGCCCGCAGCCGCTCGCGCAGCGCCGTGCGGTTGCCCAGCCCGGTCAGCGGATCGGTGCGGGCCTGCCGTTCCAGCCACTGCTCGTGCACCTGCTGCGCGGTCACGTCGCGCATCTGCACGAGGGCGTGCTCGGGGCTGCCCTCGGCGTCGCGGGTCAGGGTGATCACCAGGTTCACCAGCAGGTGCCCGGTGCCGATGCTCATCCGGGTCCGGTGCTGGACGGTGTCGTTCGGGAAGGTGCCGGCCGGCTGCGTCACCAGGCGGTCGAGGTCCTCGAGCAGGGCGCGCCGGGCCGCGGTGCCGTCGTCGGCGACCCCCGCCCCGAGGGCGACGGGCACCTGCCCGGCCACCACGTCCTCAAGCGTGAGACCGACCAGACCGGAACGACCGGTGAGGGTCTGCGCGGCCGGGTTCGCGTGCACGATCCGGCCCGTCTCGGTGCCGGAGACCGCGACCACTACGATCCCGTCGGCGGCGTGCCGGAACACCGCGCCCAGCAGCTCCTCCGCGGACCGCCGGCCCTGCTGGCTCTCCTGGGCCTGACGCGAACGCCGGGCCAGCTGCTCGGTGGCGTGCCGGGCGCGTTCCAGGGCGTCGGCCATCTGGAAGATGCCGATCGCGTGGTCGGCGAGGATCCGCAGCATCTTCAGCTGCTCGGCGGTGAACGTGCGTTCCTGCTCGTCGTAGGCGCACAGCGTGCCCACCACGTGCCCGGTCAGCGTGCGCAGGGGCACGGAGGCGTAGAAGCCCATCCGCGCGATCGTGCCGTCGACCACCGGGCTGTTCGCCAGGATCGGCACCGTCGTGGCGTTCTCCACCACGAGCTCCTGGCCGCTGCGCACCACCAGGTCACAGGGGATGTCCTCGCGCGGGAAGCTGCCCTTCGGCCCGCCCACCGCCGCGATCGAGTGCAGCCACTCCTCGTCCACGATGTTGATCGTGGCGTTCTCGGTACGGCACAGCTCCGCCGCCAGCTCGACCAGCCGGTCGATGCCCTCGGCCACCGGGCGCTCGATCAGTCCCAGGGCGTGCACGGCCTCGATCCGGGCCTGCTCCTGCCGGTCCACGTCCGTGTACGCGCCGTACGAGACGTCACCGATGTCATCCCCCACCACATGCCCAGCCACCCGGTCGCTATCGGCACACACCGACGCGAGCCTGAGCCCTGGCGCGCCACGGGCGGCGCGCTCGGTAGCATCCAGGATGCGCCCGTCCGGGTGCCCACCACCTAACGAGGAGTCACTGTGTCAGCCCAGGTCACCGTGTCCGTATCCGGTTCGCCGCGGGAAGTCCCCGCGGGGACCACGGCCGCGGACCTGTTCTCCGACGACCGCGCCGTGATCGTGGCCCGCGTCAACGGCGAGCTGCGCGACCTCACCCACGCGCTGGCCGAGGGCGACCAGGTCGAGCCGGTCACCGCGGAAGACCCCGAGGGCCTGGCGGTGCTGCGGCACTCCACCGCCCACGTGCTCGCGCAGGCCGTGCAGGCCACCTTCAAGGACGCCAAGCTCGGCATCGGCCCGCCGATCCGCGACGGGTTCTACTACGACTTCGACGTCGAGACCCCGTTCACCCCGGAAGACCTGAAGGCCCTCGACAAGGCCATGCAGCGCATCATCAAGGAGGGCCAGACCTTCCAGCGCCGCGTGGTCACCGACGAGGAGGCCCGGGCCGAGCTGGCGAACGAGCCGTACAAGCTCGAGCTGATCGGCCTCAAGGGCGGTGCCGGTGACGCCGAGGGCGCCGACGTCGAGGTCGGCGCGGGCGAGCTCACCATCTACGACAACCTCAACCGCAAGGGCGAGGTGGCCTGGAAGGACCTGTGCCGGGGCCCGCACGTGCCCAGCACCAAGCTGATCGGCAACGGTTTCCAGCTGATGCGCAGCGCCGCCGCCTACTGGCGCGGCAGCGAGAAGAACCCGCAGCTGCAGCGCATCTACGGCACCGCCTGGGCCACGAAGGACGAGCTGAAGGCCTACCTCGAGCGCCTGGCCGAGGCCGAGCGCCGCGACCACCGCAAGCTCGGCACCGAGCTCGACCTGTTCAGTTTCCCCGACGAGATCGGTTCCGGCCTGGTGGTCTTCCACCCCAAGGGCGGCGTGATCAAGCGGGTGATGGAGGACTACGTCCGGGCCCGGCACATCGAGGAGGGCTTCTCGTACGTCGGAACCCCGCACATCAGCAAGGGCCAGCTGTTCGAGACCTCGGGGCACCTGCCGCACTACGCGGACACCATGTTCCCGCCGATGGACCTCGAGAACAGCCAGTACTACCTCAAGGCCATGAACTGCCCGATGCACAACCTGATCTTCAGGTCGCGTGGGCGTTCGTACCGCGAGCTGCCGCTGCGCCTGTTCGAGTTCGGCTCCGTCTACCGCTACGAGAAGTCCGGCGTGGTGCACGGTCTCACCCGCGTGCGGGGGCTGACGCAAGACGACTCGCACAGCTACGTCACCCCGGAACAGGCCCCCGGTGAGATCCGGCACCTGCTGAAGTTCGTCACCGGGCTGCTGAGCGACTTCGGCCTGAACGACTACTACCTCGAGCTCTCCACCCGCTCCGACGCCCCGGACAAGAAGGACAAGTTCATCGGGTCGGACGAGGAGTGGGAGAAGGCCACCGAGGTGCTGCGCCAGGTGGCCGAGGAGTCCGGCGCCGAGCTGGTGCCCGACCCCGGTGGCGCCGCGTTCTACGGCCCGAAGATCTCGGTGCAGGCGAAGGACGCCATCGGCCGTACCTGGCAGATGTCGACCATCCAGTACGACTTCAACATGCCCTCGCGCTTCGGCCTGGAGTTCGCGGCGGCCGACGGCACCCGGCAGCAGCCGGTGATGATCCACTCGGCCAAGTTCGGTTCGCTGGAGCGGTTCTTCGGTGTGCTGGTCGAGCACTACGCGGGCGCGTTCCCTCCGTGGCTCGCCCCGGTCCAGGCCGTCGGCATCCCGGTGACCGACGACCACGTGCCCTACCTCCGGGACGTGGCCGGGCGTCTGGCCGAGGCCGGGGTGCGCGTCGAGGTCGACGACTCCGACGACCGCATGCCCAAGAAGATCCGCACCCACACCAAGCAGAAGGTCCCCTTCATGCTGATCGTGGGTGACGACGACGTGGCCAAGGGCGCGGTGTCGTTCCGGTTCCGCGACGGCTCGCAGGACAACGGGGTGCCGATCGAGCAGGCGATCGAGCGGATCACCGAGGCGATCCGGACCCGCGCGCAGGTCTGAACCATGTACTGACGCAACGGCGCCGGGTCGACAAGGCCCGGCGCCGTTCGCTTTTCACCCGGAGGTCTTTGCGGTGCCCGACTGGTCCGAACATGTCATCTGGTGGCAGCTGCACCCGCTCACCTTCACCGGTGCTCCCGACGAGGCCACCACCGAGGTCGTGCCGCGGCTCGAGAAGCTCCACCCCTGGCTCGACTACGTCATCGAGCTGGGGGCCAACGGCCTGCTGCTCGGGCCCGTGTTCGCCGCCGCGACGCACGGCTACGACACCGTCGACCATTTCCGCATCGATGCGCGGCTCGGCGACGAGCCGATGTGGGACGCGCTGGTCGAGCAGGCGCGCGGGCGCGGCCTGCGCCTGCTGCTGGACGGGGTGTTCAACCACGTCGGCCGTGAGTTCCCGCATTTCCAGGACGTTCTCGCTCACGGAGACCGGTCGGAGTACAAGGACTGGTTCCACCTGACGTTCGCCGAGGACGGCACGTTCACCTACCGCGACTTCGAGGGGCACGGCGCCCTGGTCGCGCTGAACCACGAGAACCCGGCCGTGCGGCAGTACACCATCGACGTGATGCGGTACTGGCTCGACCGCGGCGCCGACGGCTGGCGCCTCGACGCGGCCTACCAGGTGCCGGCGGAGTTCTGGCGGGCGGTGATCGGCGAGGTCCGCACCACGCATCCGGATGCCTGGTTCCTCGGTGAGGTGATCCACGGCGACTACGCGGAGATCGCGCGGGCCGGCGACCTCGACTCGGTGACCCAGTACGAGCTCTGGAAGTCGTTGTGGAGCAGCCTGAACGACGCCAACTTCTGGGAGCTGGCCTGGAACCTGGAGCGGCACAACGAGTTCGCCGCGGGTTTCGTGCCGCAGACCTTCGTGGGCAATCACGACGTCACGCGCATCGCCAGCCGCCTCGACGACCCGCGTCACCTCGGGCACGCGCTGACCGTGCTGTTCACGGTGGCCGGGATCCCGAGCGTGTACGCCGGCGACGAGCAGGCGTTCCGGGGCGTGAAGTACGACCGGGCCGGAGGGGACGCCGAGATCCGGCCCGCGTTCCCCTCCACCCCCGGCGAGCTCGCCGATCTGGGCGCACCGGTGTACCGGCTGCACCAGGACCTGATCGGCCTGCGGCGGCGGCACTCCTGGCTGACCCGGGGCACGGCCGAGAAGATCCACCTGGTCAACGAGGCGTTCGCCTACGAGATCCGGCGCCCGGACGGTGACGGCGGCCTGGTCGTGCTGCTCAACGTGTCCGACGCCCCCTACGGTTTCGACCTCGGCGACCGGCCCGTGAAGCGGCTGCTGGCAAGCCGTTCCGAGGGGCCGGAGGCCGAGATCGAGGCGCACGGATGGGCCGTACTGGAGTACTAGGCCCGGTCATGGGAGCCGGAGTTCCTAGTACAGCGGACGCCAGCCCTCCGGGTCGACACCCCCGGGCACCGGGCCGGACGGGTCGTAGGGCCGGCGGGTGAACACGAACGTGCCGATGTCCAGGGAGCTCACCGTTCCCTGGGCGTCGCGCACCGCCCGCAGCTTCTCGCCCGCGTAGTAGCCCTCCCGGCCGATCCACTCACCGTCGGCGTCACGCCGGAACCGGCCGGTGCGCACCGGGTTGCCCAGGCCGGTCGCGACCAGCTCGCCGTCGGCGGTCAGCCGCAGCCCCAGACCGCTCGGCCCCCAGTACCAGGTGCCGGTCAGGGCGAGGGCCTCGTCGTCCACCTTCTCCAGCGGTTTCCAGGCCGGGCCCACGAAAGGCTCGTGCTCGCGCATGATCCGGAGCATCTCGAAGGCCACGTCGTTGCTGCCGCCGTTGGTGGCGTTCGCGAGCACCACCACGCCGGTGTCCTGGGCCGGCTCGACGAAGAGCCCGGCCACGAACCCGGGCATCGAGCCGCCGTGACCGATCACCACGGCGCCGTCGGGCATCTCGTAGCTGAACACGCCCAGCCCGTAGCCGCGCCTCGACCGCCCGCTGTCGACGCCGGTGACCTCGGCCATCTCCTCACGGGACGACGGGCTGAGAATGCCTCCGGCCGAGGCGGACCCGAGCAGCAGACCGGCGAACCGGCCGAGATCGGCGACGGTCGACCAGAGCTGACCGGCCGCGGCGCCCGCCCCGGAGTCCTCGGTGGGCTCGGGCAGCACCAGGTCGGCCCACGGGTGCACGGCCCAGCCCCGGGCGGCGCCCGGCTCGGCGAAATACGTGGTGCGGCGCATGCCCAGCGGCACGAGCACCTCGTCGCGCAGGGCGTCGAACCAGGCCCGGCCGCGCAGCCGGGCCACGACCTCGCCGAGCACGGCGTAGCCCACGTTGGAGTAGTGGAACCGGCGGCCGGCCGGGTAGAGCACGTCGTCGGCGCGCAGCCGCTGGGCGAACTCGGCCCAGCCCACGCCGGGAACGCGTTCCCACCAGTCGCCGGGCAGCTCGGCGCGCAGGCCGGACTCGTGGGCGAGCAGCTGCCCGATCGAGCGGTCGCCGAACGGCAGCCCGCGCACATGGTTCTCGACCGGGTCGTCGAGCCGGAGCAGTCCCTCGTCACGTAGCCGCAGCACGGCCACGGCCGTCATGGTCTTGGTGATCGACCCGATCCGGTACTGCGTGTCCGGCCCGGGTTCCGGGCCCGCTCCCCCGGGCCCGCCGGAGGTGCCACCCGTGCTCCCACCGGCACCGCCGCGTCCGCCGGTCCAGACCAGCCGCCCACCCCGGGTGACCCCGGCGACCGCGCTCGGCAGCCGCCCCTCGCGCTGGGAGCGGGCGAGGGCGGCGAGCAGACGGCGTGCGGTCGACGGCGCGATCGATTCATCCCCTGTCATGCGCCGATGCTATGCGGACCGGGTTTCCGGACGGGTTTCCGGACCGATTCCGTCGGCACCACCCGGTGACAACTTTGCCTCTTGGACCACACCTAGCGCTTTCCGGCCCGGGCCCGGGCGCGCACGCTGGACGGACCTGAACCTCCGGACCACACCGTCGTGCGTGGAGGCATCGTGTACCGACAGGAACTCGACCCGCTGGCCGGCAGCCTGGCCGCCTCGGCCCTGTTCGCGGCCGTCCCCCTGCTCGTGCTGTTCGTCATGCTCGGCGTGTTCCGGGTCAGAGCCTGGCTGGCGGCGCTGACCGGGCTGGTGCTGTCACTGCTGGTGGCCCTGCTGGTCTGGTCGATGCCGGTGGGCCAGGCGCTGCTGGCCGCCACCGAGGGAGCGGCGTTCGGGCTGTTCCCGGTGATGTGGATCGTGGTCAACGCCATCTGGGTGTACGAACTCACCCGGCGCTCAGGGCATTTCGACGTGCTGCAGCGCGCGTTCTCGGGGATCAGCCCGGACCGGCGCATCCAGGGCGTCATCATCGCGTTCTGTTTCGGGGCCCTGCTCGAGGCCCTGGCCGGGTTCGGGGCTCCGGTCGCGATCTGCTCGGTGATGCTGGTCGCGATCGGCCTGAGCCCGCTCAAGGCGGCGACGACGGCGCTGGTCGCGAACACCGCGCCGGTCGCGTACGGGGCGGTGGCGACGCCGGTGATCACCCTGGCCCAGGTGTCGGGGTTGCCGTTGCGGGACGTGAGCGCGATGACGGGCCGGCAGGTGCCGTTCCTGGCGCTGATCGTGCCGTTCCTGCTGCTGTACCTGCTCGACGGACGGCGGGGGCTCCGCGAGGTCTGGCCGGTCGCCGCCGCCTCCGGCGTCGCGTTCGCGGTCGCCCAGTTCGCGGTGTCCAACTACGGGCCGGTCGAGCTCAGCGACATCGGCGCCGCGTTGCTGTCGGCGGGTGCGGTGCTGGTTCTCCTGCGCGTCTGGTCACCGGCACCGATCACGGACGACGCGGCACCTTCCCCTCTCCCCTCACCCGACCACCACGAAAGTCGTGTGGGAACGGGAGGTGCCGGGGCGTCCACCATCGACCCCTCCCCCGTGGACCGCGCCGGGGCGGGCCCCGACCCGGCTGACGGTGCGCGCGAGCGGCTGCTGGCGTTCGCGCCCTACGTCATCGTGATCGTGCTGTTCAGCCTCGTGGCGATCCCGGCGGTGAAGAGCAGGCTCTCGGAGGCCACGGTGCTCTTCGGATGGCCGGGCCTGGACGTGCTCCGCCCGGACGGCAGCGAACTGGCCCTCACCACCTTCAAGTTCGACTGGCTGGCGACCGGCGGCACGGTGCTGCTGCTGACGGGGGTGCTCACCGGGCTGGTGCTGAAACTGCCCGTCGCGGAATGGGTACGGGCCTACGGTGCGGTGCTGGTGCAGTTGCGCACGGCCATCCTGACCGTGGTCGCGGTGCTGGGGATCGCCTACGTCATGAACACGTCGGGCATGACCGGGACGCTCGGTTCCTGGCTGGCCGGAGCCGGCGGCTTCTTCGCGCTGCTGTCGCCGTTGCTGGGCTGGTTCGGAACGGCCGTGACCGGGTCCGACACCTCGTCGAACTCACTGTTCGGGGCGTTGCAGGTGAGCGCGGCGGCCGAGACCGGCCTGGATCCGGTGCTGCTCGCGGCCTCGAACGGATCCGGTGGTGTCCTCGGCAAGATGGTCAGCCCGCAGAACCTGGCCATCGGGGCCGCCGCCGTGGGCCTGGCCGGACGCGAGGGCGAGCTCTTCCGCGCGGTGCTCAAGGCCACGGTGATCCTGCTGCCGGTGATGTGCCTGCTGGTGGTGCTGCAGGCGTCCCCGGTCCTGAGCTGGATGGTGCACTGACGCCGGCCACCTGGTCCCCGCGCGCGGACCTTCGGGCGCCCGCCCCACACTCTGCGCCCCCTCACCCCACGACCTCTCGCGCCGTGCCTTCTGCCGCCGCTCCCGCTCTACGTGAGGTCGCCCGGCCTCGAGGCCGCGTGACGCCCGAACTCGGCCACGGCCCGGTCGATGTCGCGGCTCTCCAGCAGGTCGAGCAGGTCCCGGTGCCACTGAGCCGTGCGCCGCAGGTCACCGACGTGGAACGGATCGCCGATCACGCCGAGCAGGTAGAAACTCGACTCCAGCACCGTCCACGCCCGCAGCAGGTACGGATTCTCGGCCGCCTCGACCACGTGCCGGTGGAACGCCAGATCGGCCTCCCGCAGGGCGAAGGCGTCGTCGGCCGCAGCGGCGGCGTCCATCGCCTCGACATCACGGTTCAGCCGCCACTGAGCCACCGTCGTCCACTGCAGGATCGCCTGCCGCGCCGCCTCCGCCTCGAGCACCGCCCGCACGCTGCGCGCCGCCGCGGCCTCCCCCTCGGACACCTCGGCCACGAAACTTCCCCGCCGCGCCTGGTAAACGGCCAGCCCTTCGTGCACCAGACGTTTCACCGCATCGCGCACCGGCGCCTGACTCACCCCGAGCCGGCGCGCCAGGTCGGACTCCACCAGCCGCTGGCCGGACTCGATCTCCCCCCGCACGATCGCCCGGCGCAGGTGCCGATGCACCTGGTCGGACAGCAGCTCCCCGTTCATCAGCAGCGTGGGCAGCTTGCCCAGCCCCGGCCCCCCGACCTCGTCGCCCTGGCCCGGTACCTCTGCGGTCACGGCAACCTCCTGGTCAGCCTTCTCCGGGTCGGCCCTGAGGCCCCCAGAACGATCCATGCCCCGAGAGGAGCCAGTCTCCCCCAGAAATCCCGGCCACCCGAGAAGCCCTCTCCGCAAGGCCCCTTCACAAGCCCTTCGCCGAAAGCCTGCCCGCACCATACCCGGCGCTCCCACCCGACGCTCCCACCCAGCACTCCCACCCAGCATTCCCATCCAGCGTTCCCGCCCGGCGTCCTTACCGCCCGGCGTCCTTACCGCCCAGCATCCTTACCGCCCGCACTCCCGCCCGGCGCTCCCACTGCCCACGTCCTCACCCAACGTTCGACCGAACCCCGCGTCCCACCCGTCGCTCCCACCCGGCGTCCCCGTCGCTCCCGCCCGTCGCTCCCACTCACCGCTCCCACCCACCGCTCCCACTCGGCGTCCCGTCGCTCCCGTCCAACGCTCCCCAACAGCCCTCTTCCCACCGATACCCCCGCTCGGCACCCCCGCTCGGCGCCACCGTTCGGCGCCACCGTTCGGCGCCACCGTTCGGCGCCACCGTTCGGCGCCACCGTTCGGCGCCACCGTTCGGCGACCCCAACACACTCTCCCGATGTCCCTCTGTCCTCCGCCGGTTCCGGCGTAAGCGCAGCTCCCGCTCCCACCAGACCGGACGCGGTGCTTTCGATTATCGATAATCGAAAGCACCGCACTTCGATCGACCAGGCCCTCCGAGCACCGGGGATCGACGAGGCGGAACGAGTAGCGACGGGCGCCGCTCACAGCCGGTCGGGCTGGGGCAGGCGGGGCGTCCGGGAGGCTTGTGGCCGCGTCCGGTAACGGTCAAAAGGCTTGCTAGAATAGGCAAATGGGTGACGGGGTGGGTGGAGGGCCAGGGCGGCGCAGCGTCCGCACGGTGGAGGATGCGCTGCGGTTGCTCGACGGCATGTTCCCGCCGTCGGCCGACCGCTGGAGCGAGGCGACCGGGGGTTCCTGGTGGGACGGTTTCTACACCGATCGCGAGCGCGGGGTCCCGTTTTTCGCGGACAAGCCTGACGAGAATCTGGCGGGCTGGGTCGAGGGCAGCGCGCTGCGTCCTGGTCGGGCGCTGGATCTCGGGGCCGGGCCCGGGCGCAATGCGCTGTACCTGGCGTCGCGGGGGTTCAGCGTCGATGCCGTCGACCTGTCCGAAGAGGCGGCCGGGTGGGCGCGGGAGCGGGCGGCCGAGCGGGGGCTGCCGGTGAACGTCGTGGTGGGTGACGCTTTTGCGGACGGGGTGGTCTCCGGTCCGTACGACCTGGTCTACGACTCGGGTTGCCTTCACCACCTGCCGCCGCACCGGCGGGTCAGCTACCTGGCGCTGCTCGAGCGGGTACTGGCGCCCGGTGGGCACTTCGCGGTGACCTGCTTCGCGGCCGGGCGGATGGGCTCGGACGAGGCCGATGCGGATCTGTACCGGCGCGAGTCGCTCGCGGGCGGGCTCGCGTTCTCGCCCGACGACCTGCGCTGGCTGTTCCAGCAGTTCGACGAGGTCGAGATCCGGCCGGTACGCGCGCAACCCGAGCACTCGGCCTGGTTCGGGCTCGACTTCCTGATCACCGGGCTGTTCGCGAGCCCGGCTCGCCCCGCAGACCCGGGAGACCCCGCAGACCCGGCAGACCTCGTGGGCCCGACGAACGGGTGAGGCCTGCGAAGCGGTGGGCCCGACGAACGGGTAAGGCCTACGAAGCGGTGGACCCGACGAACAGGCGAGGCCTACGAACAGGCGAGGCCTACGAACAGGTGAGGCCTGCGGTCTGAAACCCGACCGGGGCGGTTGCCGAGGTGCGCGGGGGCTGGCTGTCGCCGAAGCTGGGCGGGTGAGCAACGCGTCCACCATTCTGCGAAGTGCCCTCAAACCCGCAGCTCTGACTGCCGGGCTGATGCTCGCGGGCACGGCGGCAGGCCGGCCCGACGACCCGGAGTACTACCGCTCCCTGCGCCAGGCCCCCTACGCCCCACCGCCGGTCGCGTTCGGGCCGGCGTGGGCGATCGCGAAGCTGGGCTGGTCCGTCGCCACCGTGCGGGCCTCGCGCTCGGTCCAGGGTCGCGACCGCAAGCGTCTGCTGGCCCTGGCCGCCGTCGACGCCGCTGTGTACGTGAGCTTCTCGTACGCGTACTTCCGCCGTCGCAGTCCCGTGCTCGCCGCCGCCTGGACCGCCGCCGACGCCGCTGTCACCGCTGTCTCGCTGCCCCTGCTGGCCCGCCACGACAAGGTCGCTGCCGCCGCGCTGCTTCCCCAGGCCGCCTGGCTCGGGCTGGCCACGCCGGTCGCGATCTACCAGGCTCAGGCCAATCCCGATCCGATCTTCGGCGACCGTCTGGTCTCGCGCTGACCGTGGGGACCAAGCTGACCGTGGGGACCACGCTGACCGTGAGGACCACGCTGACCGTGGGGGCCATGCTGACCACGGGGGCCATGCTGACCACGGGACTCCGCTGGCCGTGCGGACTCCGCTGACCGCGGGTACCGGAGGGCGCGGATGCCGGCATCCGGTCACGGACGCTGTGGTCAGGTCACGGACGCTGTGGTCCGGTCACGGACGCTGTGGTCCAGTCACGGACGCTGTGGTCCGGGCCGGGGACGCTGTGGTCCGGGTCGGGGGCCTTCGCCGGCCTCGGGGCGGCCGGCTGGTCTCGCGCCGACCGTGGACGCGCCGGTCACGGTCGTTCCCGGCTCGACGGTCGTCGGGAACGGGCACTGGAAGCCCGGAAAATGCCGGGCTGACGTCAAGCTTGGCGGAGGGGCCGGTTAAGGCTTGGGCAAGGCGCTTCTCCGGGCCCGGGGGTGTCGGGATACTCGCGACGTGTCCCTCCCCCAGCGTTCCTCCTCGCGAGCCCGGTCCTCGGTCCTGAAGACGGCCCAGATCCCGGCCCTCGTTCCCGCCCTGGTCGCCGCCTGCCTTCTCATGACGGGCTGCACCGGCGGCTCCACCGAGCAGGACGCGTCCAGCTCGAGCAGCCGGGCCGGTCAGGGCAGCCAGGCCGATCAGGGCAGCGAGGCCGCCAAGGGGAAGGCCTGCGAGGAGTACCGCGACCTGTCCTCCCAGGTCGACGCCGCGAGCGCCGAGGCCCAGGACCTCACCGTCAGCACCGCCGAGGACGGCAAGAAGGTCACCGAGCTGATGACCAAGGTCAGCGACCTGACCGAGAAGGCGGACGCGGCCTACGCCCTCTGCTACGCGGAAGGCGTCGCGTCACCCGCGGCTCCCTGACCTGCCCCCCTGCAGCAGCTCAGAGGCTGTGCCGTCCCCGCCGCAGCTGGGGCATGAACGGGATGATCTGCGCGTCCTGAGTCTGCGAAGTCTGCGAAGTCTGCTGGTCGGCCGCATCGGTGCGCCGGGTCCGGCCGGACCGGGAACGGGACGCCCGGGAGCCGTTGGTCAGCGCGCTGTCGCGGTACACCTGGGCCACGGCGATGGGCACCGTCTCCGAGGTCGCCGTCACCGCACCGGGATTCGCGAGCGACGGGTTCACCGGCCCGGGGTTCACGAATCCGGGGTTGAGGAGTCCCGGATTCACCGTCCCGGCCGGGACCGCGCGGTTCACCGACCGTGCCGACCGCAGCGGCGAGACCCGGGCCCAGCCCGGATCCCCGGCGCCGGGCGACTCAGCCCCGCGCGACTCGACGCCGCGCGCCTCAGCACCGCGCGACTCGGCTTCATGCGCCGCGGCGCCGAACAACCCGGCGCCGCTCGACTCGGCCGGAACCGGCGGGGCCTGGATGCCGGAGGCTTCCCGGGGTCCACCCATCGAGGGCACCGTGAGACCGGGCGTCGAGGTGACCCGCTGCCCGTCGTCCACCATCGCCGTCGCCACCGGGAGCTGCGGCACCCGCTGGAACCGCGACTTCAGCCGCAGGATCGGCTTCTCGAAGAAGTACCAGGACGCTGCCGCCGCCCCGATCGCCAGGACCCCGGCGATCGCGCGTTCCCGGCCGGTGAGAGCCCGGCCGTGCGGTTCCAGACTGATGAACACCCAGTTCCAGAGATAGAGACCGTACGAGATGGTGCCGAACCAGCGCAGCACCGGGTTGGCGAGCACCGTGAGCGTCGCCGCCCCGAGCACGAGCAGCGCGCTGACCAGCACCACCGGGAACATCAGCAGCGTGGCCTCACGCCAGTCGGCCTGCGGCAGCCGGGTCAGGAACAGCGGCGCCAGGCAGACCAGCACGAGCCCGCCGGCCGCCGCCGGGGTGGGCACCCGCAGCCGGGCCTGGGACTGCACCGAGCAGGCCACCAGACAGCCGGTGAGCAGGAAGATCGCGTTGCTGTCGGGCGAGTAGTAGGTCCAGTCGTAGCTCAGCAGCGCGATCGAGACCACGTGCCACACCAGCGCGACGACCCAGATGTTGCGCACCGTCCGGGTGATCCGCCCCCGGTCCCCGCGCGCCCGGCCGATGATCAGGCTCAGCAGCAACGGCCAGACGAAGTAGAACTGCTCCTCGACCGACAGGCTCCAGGCGTGCGCGAGCACCGAGACGTGCCCCGTCGCGCTCTCGAAGTCCTGCACGTAGAACACCGTGGACAGCAGCCCGGGCAGGATCGAGTGCAGGCGCGGGTCCTTCGCCACCCACAGCACCAGCGGCGTGAGCACGACCAGGAGCAGCAGCGCCGGGAAGAGCCGCAGGGCCCGGCGGGCGTAGAAGTCCGTCCAGCTGATCTTCCCGAACCGGTCCCGCTCGGCCAGCAGCAGACTGGTGATCAGGAACCCGGACAGGACGAAGAAGATCGCCACGCCCGCGGGTCCGAGAAGCTCCGCGTGGTAGCTGCTCACGTGCGAGACCACGACCATCAGCACCGCGAGGCCGCGCAGGCCGTCGAGTGCCGGGATCCGGTGGTGTGCACTGGTCGATGTCACGATCGAGACTATGAGCCTTGCGGAGGCGGAGCGTTAGCGTTTCTCCCGAGGAATGACCCGAATGGATGATGGCTGCGCCGAAGGAGCTGCTCCTATGCAAGATCGCTGTGTGCTCGTGGCCACCGACAAGTTCAAGGGCTCGCTCGACGCCCCGACCGCCAACGCGGCGATCGCCCGCGGGCTGCGTTCGGTGCTCCCGCAGGCCGACGTACGGACGCGCGGGGTCGCCGACGGCGGCGACGGCACCCTGGCGGTGCTGCTGGAGAACGGGTTCGAGGCGGTTCCGGTCGACGTCACCGGGCCGACCGACGAACCCCGCCGCTCGGTCGTCGGGCACCGCGGTGACGAGGCGTTCGTCGAGCTGGCCGAGATCTGCGGGCTGGCCCGGCTTCCGGGCGGCACGCTCGCCGGGATGCGCGCCACCACCCGAGGCCTCGGTCTGGCCGTGCGGGCGGCCCTCGACCTGGGCGTGCGCCGGGTGCACGTCGCGATCGGCGGCAGCGCCTCCACCGACGGCGGGCTCGGCCTGCTCACGGCCCTGGGCGCGACGGCGACGGACGCGGACGGGCACCCGGTCACGCCCGACGCCTCGGGTCTGCTGCGCGTGGCCCACCTCGACCTGACCGGACTCGACCCCCGCCTCGCCGAGGTGGAGGTGATCGCCGTGACCGACGTCCGCAATCCCCTCACCGGACCCGACGGGGCCGCCCACGTCTACGGACCGCAGAAGGGCCTCGACGCGTCCCTCATTCCGGAGGTCGACGCGGGAATGGTGCGCTGGGGCAAGCTTCTCGAGGCGGCCTCGCCCACGTTCTCCCCCGACACCCCGGGAACGGGCGCCGCCGGCGGCGTCGGCGCCGGCCTTCTCGGCGGGCTCGGGGGACGCCTCACCCCGGGCGCGCCCTACGTGCTCGACACCATCGGCTTCGACGCCGACCTGGCCGCCGCCGACCTGGTGGTGACCGGCGAGGGCTCCTGGGACGAGCAGAGTCTGCAGGGCAAGGCGCCCGCCGAGGTGCTGCGCCGCGCCCACGCCGCCGGGGTGCCCGCCGCGATCGTGGCCGGGCGGGTCACCGGGCGCGAGGGGCTGCCGGAGCTGGGCGTGCGGTCGGTGACGGCGCTCGTCGACCTGGTCGACGATCCCGCCGTCGCCATGCGCGATGCCGAGCGGTTGCTCGAGGACGCGGGGGCACGGCTGGGCGGCTGGCTCACCAGGGCCTAGAACGGGTAGACGGGCAGGTCTCCGCGCAGCGTCACCCACTGGGTCTCGGTGAACGCCTCGATGTTCGCCGCCGCGCCCCCGGCCCGGGAACCGTTGCCGGAGGCCCCGACTCCGCCGAACGGCGCGACCGCCTCGTCGTTCACGGTCTGGTCGTTGATGTGCACCAGCCCGGCCGGGACGCGCTCCGCGAGCGCCAGCCCGGCGTACACGTCGTCGGTGAGAATGCCCAGGGAGAGCCCGTACTCGGAGCCGCCCGCGAGGGCGACCACCTCGTCCACCGACCCGAAGGCCGTGACCGGGGCGACCGGCCCGAAGATCTCCTGCTGGTAGGCGGGCGCCTGCTGCGGCACCCGGCCGAGCACCGTCGGGCGGTAGAACAACTCGTCGTAGGTGCCGCCCGTCAGCAGCTCCGCCCCCGCGGTGACGCTCATCGTGACGAGCTCGTGCACCCGGTCGCGCTGCCCGGCGTCGATCAGCGGACCGAGCGCCACCTGTTCCCGGAACGGGTCTCCCACGGGCAGTTTCGCGACCCGGGAGGCGAGTGCCTCGGCGTACGCGTCGGCGACGGACTCGTGCACCAGGTGCCGGCTGGTGGCCATGCAGATCTGCCCGGAGTTGAGGAACGTGCCCCACGCCCCGACCCCGGCGGCCTTCTCCACGTCGACGCCCGGCATCACGACCAGCGCCGAGTTGCCGCCCAGTTCGAGGTGCGCGCGCTTGAGGTGCTGTCCCGCGATCGCGCCGACCGCCCGCCCCGCCTTCGTGGAACCGGTGAACGCGACGACCCGCACCTCGGGGGCCACGATCAGGGCCTCGCCGACATCCGCGCCCCCGGGGAGCATCTGGAAGACGCCCTCGGGCACCCCGGCCTCCTCGAACAGGCGCGCGAACAGCACGCCTCCGACCAAGGCGGTGCGCGGGTCGGGCTTGAGGACGACGCTGTTGCCGAGCGCGAGAGCCGGGGCGACCGCGCGGATCGCCAGGATGGTGGGCACGTTGAACGGGGCGATCACCCCGACCACCCCGACGGGCAGGCGACGGGCGAAACTCAGCCGCGGCGCCCCCGTCCGCAGGAGCTCGCCGTAGGGATGGCTGGGCAGCGCGGACGCCTCGTAGCACTCCTGCGCGCTGGTGTGAACCTGGAAGTCGCCGAACGGCGGGATGGTTCCGGCCTCGCGCGACAGCCACGCGCGGACCTCGTCACCGTGCTGGGTGAGCAGGTCACCGGCGCGGCGCAGCACGGCGGCACGTTCCTCGAACGAGGTTGCGGCCCAGGCCTTCTGAGCGGCCGCGGCGCGCCGCGTGGCCTCCCTCACGTCGTCGGGCGTGGCCCGGCCGACCTGCGTGATCGTCTGCCCGGTGGCCGGTTCCACGCAGTCGTAGGCCCCGCCGGAGCCGTCGGTCCAGGAGCCCGTCCAGATCTTGCCGGGCCAGGAGGTGCTGTCCAGCAGCGCCATCGGATCGCCTTCCTGCTCGAGGAGCTCGTCCAGGATCTGGGCGCCAGCATAGGGGCCCCGGCCCGGCGCGGCTGTCCGTCACTCGCCCGGCGGCTGCCGCCCTCAAGCCCGGCACCGGACCGGTCGACGGGAGAGGGTTGCACGACGTTGCACGTTGCACGACGTTGGATGGGGACGACGATGGCTGCGGTTGGCCCGGTGTTCGCGGCAGGCCCGGTGCTGGAGGACAGCCCGGTCTTCGACCCGCACCGCATCCGCGCGGTCGAGGGCACCGGCCTGCTGCACCGCCCGCCGGTGCCCGGACTGGAGCGGCTCACCCGTCTGGCCGCGCGGCTGCTGAACGCGCCGGTGGTGCTGGTCTCCCTGGTCACCGGTGAGCGCCAGGTGTTCGTGAACCAGCTGGGTCTGCCCCAGCCCTGGGCCGAGGCCGGCGAGACGCCGCTCACCCACTCGTTCTGCCAGCACGTGGTGGACACCGACGCACCGCTGGTCGTCACCGACGCGCGCGAGGACCCGGTGCTGAGGACGAACCGGGCGGTCGACGACATCGGCGTCATCAGCTACGCCGGGATGCCGATCCGGCTGGATTCCGGCACCTACGGCTCGTTCTGCGCGATCGCCGGCGAACCGCGCGAGTGGACCCAGCCGGAGCTCGACATCCTCGAGGACCTGGCCGCGGCCGTGGCCTCGGAGATCGCCCTGGAGCAGAGTGCCCGGGAGGCGCAGGACGCGTCGGCGGGCCTGCGCGCGATCCTCACCGCCACGAACGACGCCTATCTGTCGGTGGACGTGGACGGTGTGGTCCTGGAGTGGAACCCGTCGGCGGAGCGGCTGTTCGGTTTCACCCGGGAGATCGCGGTGGGCAGCCGGCTCGACGGGCTGATCGTGCCGGCGGGGGCCCAGAACGCCTACGTGGACGCCCTGTTCCCCGGTCTGGACGACGACGGCGAGGGGGTGCCGTCGTTGCGGGACCGGGCCGAGCTGCCCGCGATCGACCGGCACGGGCGCACCTTCCCGGTGGAGATCTCGGCCCAGGTGACCCGCACCGACACCCGGCCGGTGTGCCACGCGTTCGTCCACGACATCAGCGCCCGCCGGGCCGACGAGGAGGCGATGCGGCGTCAGGCCGAGCTGATCGACGCCGCCCCGGCCGCGATCGTCGTGCGGGACATGGACGGCACGATCCGATCCTGGAACCGCGGCGCCGAGGACATGTACGGCTGGCCGGCCCAGGCGGTGATCGGCCGGAACATCCACCGGCTGCTGAACACGAACTTCCCCAAGGGACTTCCGGAGATCGAGACCGCGCTGCTGGCGACCGGCCGCTGGCAGGGCGAGCTGCGGCACCGGCGTTCCGACGGCGCGGTGGTCGTGGCGCTGAGCCAGCACGTGCTGCGCTCGACCGCGGACGGCACCGGGCACGAGGTGATCGAGACCAACACGGACATCACCGAGCGCCGGCACGCCGAGGAGCGGCTCGGGGCCAGCGAACGGCAGTTCCGGGTGCAGTTCCACCAGGCCACGATCGGGCAGACGATCATCGGGCTGGACGGGCGCTTCATCCGGGTGAACGACGCCTACGCCCGGATGCTCGGGTACGGCCCGGACGAGATGATCGGGATGCGCAACGTCTCGTTCACGCATCCGGACGACCAGGCGCGCACCGCGCGGCAGCTGGCCGGTCTGTACTCCGGGGAGTACGACTCCTACGAGCACACCAAGCGGCTCGTGCACCGGGACGGGCACTCGGTGGACGCTCAGGTCGGCGTGCGGCTGGTACGGGACGCGGACGGGCAGCCGCTGCACCTCATCGGATTCGTTCAGGACATCACCGCGCAGCTGGTGATCCAGCGCGAGCGCGATGTCGCGCTGGCCACGCTGGGGCGGCGCAACCACCAGCTCGAGGACACGAACTCGGAGCTGGAGGACGCCAATCAGCTCAAGCTCGACCTGATGGGCATGCTGTCGCACGACATCGGGGCGCCGCTGAGCACCATCGTGGGCTACGGCGAGATCCTCACCGAACCGGGCCAGCCGGAGGCGGTCTCGGGGATGGCAACGAAGATCGTGAAGGCCGCGCAGCGGATCGACCAGCTGCGCCTGAACGTGCTGTCGATGTGCAGCCGGGACACCAGCAAGCTCCAGGCGCACCGGGAGGTCGTGCCGTTGCGGGAGGCGCTGCGCGAGGCGGTCGAGGCCAGCGACCAGGTGGTGCCGGTGACCTGCCCGGAGCACGTGTCGGTGCTGGTCAATCCCGAGCACCTGCAGCAGGTCGTCACCAATTTCCTGACCAACGCCACGAAGTACGGCGGTGGGGCCACGGCCGTCACCGTCGTCACGGAGCCGGGCTCGGCCACCATCGGGGTGCACGACAACGGGCCCGGAGTGCCGGCGGACGTGCGGGAGCACCTGTTCGAGCGGTACACCCGGGCGGCGGACGCGGGGGCCGGTGGGGCGGCCGGTCACGGGCTCGGGCTGCACATCGTGGCGAGTCTGGCCGAGGCGAACGGTGGGAGCGTGGGGCACCACGACAACCAGCCGAACGGGAGCGTGTTCACGCTGCGCCTGGAGACGACGCAGTGATCGGCCCTGGGCGCCGGGCCGGCAGGGACGCCGAACGACGCTGACTTCGAGGTGGGTCCGGTGCCCCGGCAGCAGCAGGCCTCGGGCGTGGAGCGTTCCGACGCCTCCGACGGGCCGCCGGCCAGGCGTAGCGCCCGCCACCTGCCCTCTCGTCGCAAACCGGTTCGCCGGCCGATTTCCCGTTCGGTGGTGATTGCCCCGGTGATCCGATGAGGGGCGATCGCGGCATACTGTTCATGTGACGTTTGAGCTCATCGGCGGCCCGGAGAAGCGCGAAATCGTCCTCGTCGGATACAACGACTCCTGGCCCTCGATGTTCCGGCAGGAACATGCCAAGATCGTCGCCGCGCTGGGCGAAAAGGCTTTCCGCGTGGATCATGTCGGCTCCACGTCGGTGCCCGGCCTGACCGCCAAGCCGATCATCGACATCGACGTCAGCGTGGTCGACGCCGACGACGAGCCCGACTACCTGCCCGCCCTGGAGTCCGCCGGCTACCAGCTGCGGGTGCGCGAGCCCGACCACCGCCTGGTGCGCACGCCCGAGCTCACGGTGCACGTGCACGTCTGCTCGGCCGGCAGCGAGTGGGAGCGCAGCCACCTGCTCTTCCGCGACTGGCTGCGGCAGGACAGGTCCGACCGCGACGCCTACGCCGGCCTGAAGCTCAGCCTGTCGCAGCGCGACTGGCCCGACACGAGCGCCTACGCCGACGCCAAGGCCCCGCTCATCGCGGCGATCACCGACCGCGCCGAGTCGTGGGCCGCCGCGACCGGCTGGGCGGTCTAGGTATCCAGCACCAGCCCGGGCAGCTCGCCCAGGTCACGGATGACGTGGATTCCCCTGACATCCGGCACCCGCATCCCCGCGCCACGGTTGAGCCACACCCCCGTGAGCCCTGCGTCCCGGGCACCCACCGCGTCGAGATCGAAGAGGATCCCGTCGAACGTCGGCACGTCGCTCTCCGCCGCCTTCAGCCCGGCAGCCCGGTCACGCGCATCGTGATGTTGATGCGGCCCCGCTCGAGCCCGCACCCGTCGGGGGCCGTGCCCGGGTAGATCTTCGGAATCCCGTGATACGCCAGCCGCGACGGGCCACCGAACACGAACAGGTCGCCCGACGCCAGATCGATGTCTTCGTAGGGCCGGCCGCGGTTCTCGGTGTTGCCGAAGCGAAAGCGGCAGGTGTCACCGATCGACAGCGACACCACCGGGGCGAGCGAGGACTCGTCTTTGTCTTGGTGCATGCCCATGCGGGCGTCGTGGTCGTAGTAGTTCACCAGCGCCGTGTCGGGGTGGTAGATCTCGCCGGCGGCGACTCCGGCACCCTCGCCGACCTCGGCGAGCGCCCGCCGACCGAGCCGCACCATCCAGTCGGGGAAGTCGAGCACCCGGTTGCCGTTCACGTCGACCGCCTCGCGCGAGTACGCGTACGGACGCCAGTGCCAGCCCAGGCAGACCGTTTTCACACTCATTTCGTGCCCGTTGACCACGGCACCCCGGATCGGCACCGGGCCCGCCGCCCACTCCCGGAAACGTGCCGTGATCCACGACTGCTGCCGCAGCGTGAGCCACCCGGGGACCCAGTGCGCGCCCGGCGCCACCTCGCGCCGCGGACGCTCGAACAGCTCGTCACCGAACAGCGTGCTCACGACTGCCCCTCCTCCACAGCCGGCTCCTGACCGGCACCTCGCGGGGCCACCCCCTGGGATTCGCGCCAGGCCCGGTACTTCTCGGGCAGGCAGGCTCCGCACGGCCGGTACCCGGCCCCGATCGCCACGGCCTCGGAGGCGAAGAACACCCGGTGCCTCACGTAGCCGCCCTTCTGCCCCGACCTGCAGTTCGCCACCGCCCGCAACGCCGACGGGCAGTCGAGCCTCCCGTAGACCTTCAGCCGCCGGTGCCCGCCCAGCAACCCGGGCACCGCTGACCGGTAGAGCCGACCATCGGCACCGAGCAGCGTATACACCGCCTCCCCCTCACCCACGGGTTCCCTCCCCCTGACGCCCACCACCCCGTCACCAGGTAAACGCCACCGGCACCCCGATTGTGAGGTCACCCCCCAACCTTTTTCCGGCGGATCGTGACCGCCCGCAGCAGGCGAGCACCAAGAGGGCGCAAGCAGGTCCCGGGCAGCGCGGTGGCGGTCTTCGAGGCGGCGGAGCGCGGCAACACCCGCTATACCCAAACGGCATAGGGGGTGTTGCCACGCTCGGGCCGAAGTCACCTCAGCAGATGCCACCGGGCGTCTCAGGCAACACGAGCAACAGGGGACGCGACAGTGGGGTCAGGCGGGCGGCTACAGGGACACCCGGCGAGACCCGCCGGCGAGACGACCGGGGCCCCTCACCAGCTCGACTTGGTGACGCCGGGAAGTTCGCCCCGGTGGGCCATCTCGCGGAAGCGGACCCGGGAGAGGCCGAAACGGCCCAGGTGGCCGCGGGGGCGTCCGTCGACCATGTCGCGGTTGCGCAGGCGGGTGGGCGAGGCGTTGCGCGGCAGCCGGCGCAGGGCCGCCAGGGCCTCGAGCCGCGCGGCCTCCGGCACGTGCGGGCTGACGCTGACCCGCTTCAGCTCGAGGCGACGCTCCGCGTGACGGGCGACGATCTCACGGCGTTGCGCGTCCCGGGCGATCTTGCTCTTCTTCGCCATCAGAGCCTCACCCCGCGGGCGAGGATCTCGCGCACCACGGCGTCGACACCCCGGCGGTCGACGGTCTTGATGCCCCGGGCGCTGACCGTCAGCGTGACGCTGCGCCCGAGCGAGGGCACCCAGTAGCGCTTCGACTGGATGTTGGGGTCCCACCTGCGCTTGGTGCGGCGATGGGAGTGGGAGATGGAGTGACCGAAGCCGGGAACGGCCCCCGTCACCATGCACACGCGGGACAAGATCTACCTCCAGAACCGGGAATGAATCAGCCTCAGGCTAGCTTATTGAAAACGATTCTCAATCTGCCTAAGGTGTCCGCATGCCCGACGTCCCCGTCCTGACCGTCACCTCGATCGACCCGGTCCTGCGTGACAGTGCCATCGCCGCCCTGCTTCTCGACCTGCCCGACGCCGTGGCCGTACGTCACGACATCACACCGGACGGGTACCTGCACCGCGTCGTCCACGACTGGAGCGGGGTCCGGGACCGCCACACCCAGCCCCTGGATCACGGCTGCCTGTCGTGCGCCCTGCGCGCCGACCTGCTCCCGGTGCTCCGCGGCCTGATCGGTTCCCCGCGGCAGCCCGCGCAGATCGTGGTCGGCCTGCCGGTCAGCGGCGAGCCGCACCCCCTGGTGCACGCGCTCCAGCCCTGGCCGGGCGCGGGCCTGGTGCCCGGGGCCCGGGCCGCGGCGGTGATCGCGACCGCCTCCCCCGCCGCCCTGACCGACGACCTGTTCGGCGACGACCTGCTCGCCGAGCGCGGTCTCGAGCTGAACCCCGACGACCGCCGCTCGGTGGGCGAGGCCCTGGCCACGCAGCTCGAGTACGCGGACGCCGTCCTGTTCGACGCCCCCGCGGGCCGACGCGAGCACGACCTGCTCGACCACCTGACCGGACACCGAAGGCCAAGAAGCGTCATCACGGAGGTGGACACGACCGGTCTTGTCGCCGTCCACCGTTCACCCGACGACCCGAGAGGTGACCTGACCCGCCTGCCCGACACCCACCCAGCCGACACCCGTGAGGTCTGGTCGATCGACCTGCACTCGCACAAGCCCTTTCATCCCGAACGCCTGCACGCCGAGCTGGAGGCGCTGGGCGACGGGCCGATCCGGGCGCGAGGCACGTTCTGGCTGCCGGGCCGTCCCTCGGTCGTGGGCGTCTGGGACGGCGCGGGGGGCCAGCTCAGCATCGGCGCCGCCGGGAACTGGCCCGGCGAGGTGCGTTCCACCCGTCTGCGGGTCACCGGCATCGGCCCGCAGCGTGAGTCGGTCGGCCGGGCGTTCCACCGGGCCCTGATGACCGACCGCGAGATGGAAGGAGGCCTCGAGCGCTGGGACGGCCTCGACGACGGATTCGGCCCCTGGCTCGGCGACGAGGACGAGGCCGGCATCGACGACCTCAGCGCCTGAGCGGGCCGGTCCTGCACACACCCAAGCCCCCGTCCCCGATGAGGAGAAGGTCATGAAGGTCCGCGCGTCCCTGAAATCCCTGAAGGACAAGCCCGGTTCGATCGTCGTACGACGCCGCGGCAAGGTCTTCGTCATCAACAAGAAGAACCCTCGATGGAAAGGACGGCAGGGCTGATGAAACCCGGCATCCACCCCGAGTACCGCCCGGTCGTGTTCCGCGACCGCAGTGCCGGCACCGCGTTCCTCACCCGGTCCACCGCGTCCCCCAGGGCCACGGTCACCTGGGAGGACGGCAACGAGTACCCGGTCGTCGACGTGGAGATCTCGAGCGCGAGCCACCCGTTCTGGACCGGCCGCGCCCGCACCGCCGACACCGAGGGCCGCATCGCCCGCTTCGAGAGGCGTTACGGCAAGCAGTAAGCCGATGGTGGACGCGCCGGTGAGTCCGGCGCGTCCGTCGCCTTCCGGCCGGTCACGTCAGTGAGACCTCCGGGCGCCGCCGTCCCGACGGCGGCGCCCGGAGCGGTCCCGGCGAAGCTCACCGGTGACCGGGGAGGCGGAACGGTCGTACGGGGCCTGGTCGTACGGGGCCTGGTCGTACGGGGCGGCGCTGTCAGCGCCATCGCCGACCTGGGCCTCGGCACGCGGCTGGGAACGGCCGTCCCGCCGGTCGCGCGACGACGCCACGACGACCGCGGCCACGCCGGTGGTGAGCGGGATCGACAGGATGAGCCCGATCGAGCCGACCAGGGTGCGGACGATCTCCTCGGCGATCTGCCCACTGGTGAGCACCTGTCCCAGCGGCTGGTGGTACAGGTCGATGAGGATCAGCGTGGGCAGCGCCGCACCGGCGTAGGCGAAGGCGATCGTGTAGACGGTGGACGCCAGGTGGTCTCGCCCGACCCGCATCCCGCTGACGAACAGCTGGCGGACTCCGAGGTCAGGGGCGTGGGCCCGCACTTCCCAGACCGCGGAGGCCTGGGTGATCGTGACGTCGTTGAGCACACCGAGCCCGGCCACGATGATCCCGCAGAGGATGACGCCGGACAGGTCCGACTGCCCCGTCAGCTGGGCCAGGGTGTAGTTCTCCTCGGAGCTGAGGCCGTTGAGGTGCCCGATCCGCGACGCCCAGTCCGCGAGCCCGGCGGTCAGCGCCAGGCCGAAGATGGTGCCCAGGAGAGCGGTCGTCGTCTTGGCGGAGACCCCGTGGGCCAGGTACAGCACCACCGTCATCACCGCGATCGACCCGATCAGGGCCACCGCGACCGGGTTCTCACCGAGCCTCAGCGCCGGCAGCATGAACTTGACCACGGCCAGATAGCTCAGCGCCAGCCCGACCATCGCCGCCAGCCCCCGCAGCCGGCCGACCGCCACCACCAGCACCGCGAAGCCCACCGCCAGCAGGGTCAGCGGGAAGCCACGGGAGAAGTCGATCCAGGCGTAGACCGTTCCGTCGGGCAGGGCGTCGGGCGGGTCCGAGGCGGCAGCACCGCCGGCCGGGTCGTCGCCGGAGGCAGCCCTGTCATCAGAGGCAGCCGAGGCAGCGTCGTCGCTCGAGGCAGCGTCGTCGCTCGAGGCAGCGTCGTCGCTCGAGGCAGCGTCGTCGCTCGAGGTGCCCGCGCCCGAGTCGGTGCCCGTGCTTCCCGGGTCCGTGAGCGCCTCGCCCGGGTACCGGGCCACGCGGATGGTGTCGCCCGGGCTGATGCCGGCCCGGTAGACCTGGGGCGGGACCTGCACGGTGAGCGCCTCGCCCTGGTCGGGTCCCGAGTCGATGCGCACCGCCGCCGAGGCGCACAGGGCGGTCAGAGGGATGGAGCCGTCGGGGAGCCGGTCGCTCGACGAGCTCTCGCACTCCGACGCCGAGGTCGACGTCACGGTCGCGCCGTACACGTCTTCCGACACGTCACCGAGCGTCGACACCTGCCGCGCGACCGGCGGCGTCCCGCTCGGCCACAGCATCACCATGCCCACGACCGTCGCCACGAGCAGAGGCACCAGGACGGCCAGCAGCCAGATGAGCGCGCGGCGCCCGATCGTGAAGTCGTCGCTCCCGGCACCGTGCGAATGATGGGAGCCCATGGACGCGAAGGTAATGAGAATGCTTTTCACTGTCCACCCGGCCCCCGTCCGACGCCGGAGACCGGCCGGGATCAGGCCCCGGGAAGACCTGCCGCACAGCGAGAATCAGCGGGTGACCTACACGGCCGCGGGCTCGGCCGACGGTGCCGGTCCCGGCTCGACGTCGGCAAGCGACGAGCAGGCCACGACCCACTCCCCCACGGTCTTGCGATGCTCCCCACCCCGCCAGCCGCACTCCGGGCACTTCGGCCCCATCAGCGAGGTCAGATCCTCGTCGGACAGGGCAGGGATCGGGGCGCCGGGCATCATCCGAGCACCATGACACCAATCGGTGTCACAAACCGCCGACCGGACGTCACCCGGAGCGAGATTCATCCGAAGGGACGACCACGACCGTTCGTCGCCAGACTTGTCACGTCTGTCGCTTTCGGCGCAGGTTTACCGCTAATTTCCTTTACCGGTAATCCTGCGGAAAGCGCAGGCCAGGCATCGGAGTGGATGCCCCCACTCCCGCATCCGGGATCGCCGCGATCACCGGGGGAACTACAAGGAGGTAGTGCCGTGGGACAACGACGCATCGTCACCGGCAGCGCACTGGCGCTCACCGCGACCCTGCTCCTCGCCGCCTGCAGCGGGGGCAGCGACTCCGCCGGGAGCAGCGAGGACATCGACACCGCCCCCAAGGGCGACGGCCAGACGCTGACCATCTGGACGTACGAGAGCGCGGACAGCGCCATGGGCATCGCCTGGGACAAGGCGATGGAGAAGTTCACCGCCGAGACCGGCGCCAAGGTCGACTTCCAGCTCAAGAGCTTCGAGCAGATCAACCAGAGCGCCAGCCAGGTGCTCAACTCCGACTCCGCGCCCGACGTGATGGAGTACAACAAGGGCAACGCCACCAGCGGCCTGCTCTCCAGCCAGGGCCTGCTCACCGACATCGGCCCGGCCGTGGAGGCCTACGGCTGGGGCGACAAGCTCAGCTCCACCCTGCAGACCACGGCGAAGTACAGCGACGCCGGCGTGATGGGCACCGGCAACTGGTACGGCATCCCCAACTACGGCGAGTACGTCCAGGTCTACTACAACAAGGACCTTTTCGAGAAGTACGACCTCGAGGTGCCGACCACCCTCGACGAGTTCACCACCGTCCTGCAGAAGTTCAAGGACGAGGGCATCACCCCGCTGTCCGAGTCGGCCTCGGAGTACCCGCTCGGCCAGCTCATCTACCAGCTCGCCCTGCTCAACGCCGACCGCCAGTGGGTCACCGACTACCAGACCTACACCGCCCCGGCCGATTTCCACGACGCGAACTGGACCGCCGCGGCCACCACCGTCAAGGAGTGGGTGGACAAGGGCTACATCTCCAAGAACGCGACCGGTATCAAGGCCCAGGACGCCGGTGACGCCTTCACCGCCGGCACCAACCCGATCTTCTTCTCCGGCAGCTGGTGGCACGGCACCTTCGAGAAGGACGCGAAGTTCGACTGGGGCACGTTCCTTTTCCCGGGCGCCACGATGTCGCCCGGCTCGTCGGGCAACCTCTGGGTGGTGCCGGAGAAGTCGGACGCCAAGGACCTCGCCTACAAGTTCATCGACATCACCATGTCGCCCGAGATCCAGAACCTCCTGGGCAACAACGGCGGGGTGCCGGTGGCGGCCGAGGACGACGCGATCACCGACGAGAAGTCCAAGGAACTCATCACCAACTTCAACAAGCTCAGCGAGCAGGACGGCCTGGCCTTCTACCCGGACTGGCCCGCCCCCAGCTTCTACGCCGACCTGAACTCCAGCCTCCAGGAACTCGTGAACGGCACGAAAACCGTTGACCAGGTCCTGGACCAGATGCAGGCCGACTACGACAAGGGCACCGAGGAGTACAAGTAGTGACCTGGGAGAGCCGTAAGGGCTACTGGCTCTACCTGATTCCCGGCGCGCTGCTGCTCACCGTCATCATCGTGGTGCCGCTGGGGTGGAACGTCTACCTCAGCTTCACCAAGTACCGGGGCATCAAGCCGCCGACCTGGATCGGGCTGGAGAACTGGCAGAAGCTGTTCCAGGACGAGGAGTTCTGGGCGTCGTTCCAGCACAGCATCGCCATGGTCGTGGCCATGGTGGTGCTGCCCACCCTGATCGGGCTGGTGCTCGCCTCGCTGCTGTTCGACCTGGTCGGCCGCCGCTTCGGCGGGAAGGTGGTGGGCCTGCTGCGCGCGGTCTACTACCTCCCCCAGATCCTCCCGATCGCGATCGCCGCGATCGTGGTCGGGTGGATCCTGCGGCCCGACGACGGCGCGCTCAACGAGGTGCTGACGGCGATCGGCCTCGGCGGCCACAACTGGCTCGGCAGCCCGGACACCGCCCTGCTCTCGGTCGGCGCCGTGCTGGTCTGGATCCAGATCGGTTATCCGGTAGTTGTTTTCATGTCCGCCCTGCAGCGCATCGACCCGCAGCTGTACGAGGCGGCCGAGCTCGACGGGGCCAACTGGTGGCAGCGCTTCCGGGCCATCACCCTGAGCGGCATCCGCCCGGAGATCTTCGTGGTGGTGCTGACCTGCACGGTGGCCGCGCTGAAGGTGTTCGGCCCGGTCTACGCCCTCACCCGCGGCGGCCCGGGCAGTTCCACGATCGTGCCGAGCTACTACTCCTACACCGAGTTCTTCACCGCCCAGCAGGTCGGGTACGGCGCCACCATCGCCACGGCCCTCACCGTGGTCGTGCTGGTCGTCGCGATCTTCTTCGTGCGCGCCCAGTTCCGCCTGGCCGACGAGGAGGAACGATGACCACCACCGAGGCAGAACCGACCACGACCACCCCGACGAGACAGAACAGAAGACGCCGCACCGGCTGGGAGTGGCTGGCCCTGACCGCCACCGTCCTGATCGCCCTGGTCATGGCCGCCCCCCTGCTCCTGGTGCTGCTCAACGCCTTCAAGTCTCCCGAGGACTTCGCCGGCAACGGCCCGCTCGGTCTGCCCACGGGCCTGTACTTCGACGGCGTCAAGACCTTCTGGGACGCGGTCAACTTCCCGGAGAAGGTCTGGAACAGCATCCTGATCTCCGGCTGCGTCGCGATCGGCGGCGTGCTGGTCTCGGTGCTCAACGCCTACGCCCTGGGCATCGGGCGGATCCGGGGCCGGATGTGGGTGCTCATCGCCTTCCTGCTCGCCACCATCGTGCCGCAGGAGGCCCTGCTCTACCCGCTCTACATCATGTTCAAGAACGTCGGCCTGTACGACACCGTCTGGTCGGTCGTCATCGTGTTCATCGTGATCCACGGCGCTTTCGGCACCTACCTGCTGGCCAGCGTCTTCGGCGCCTTCCCGCGCGAGCTGCTCGAGGCGGCGGCTCTCGACGGGGCGAGCCGGTGGCAGATCCTCTGGCGCGTGGTGGTTCCCGTCTGCCGCCCGACCCTGGCCGTGCTGGCCGTGTTCTTCTTCATCTGGACCTGGAACGAGTTCCTGATCCCCCTGTCGTTCCTGGTCAGCGAGAGCAACCAGACCGTGCAGGTGGGCATCGCCACGCTGCAGGGCGAGCGGATCATGAACGTCACCACGATCAGTGCCTCCGCCCTCCTGGGCATCGCGCCGACGCTGATCTTCTTCCTGGTCTTCCAGCGCACCCTGACCCGCGGGCTCACCGCAGGCGCGATCAAGTGAAAGGGCCGATCCATCCATGAAGTTCACCGACGGCTTCTGGCGAATCCGCGACGGCGTGGAAGCCCTGTACGCCCGCGAGGTGTACGACCTGGAGAGCACCGCGACGCAGCTCGTGATCACCGGCGCCACGCGGGTCGTGAACCACCGCGGCGACACGCTCAACGCCCCCACCCTGACCGTGACGCTCGACTCCCCCGCCGAGGACGTCGTGCGCGTGCGGGTGGAGCACCACAGGGGAGCCCGTCCGCCGCAGCGGTTCGACCTCGACGAGACCGCGAAGGGGACCGCCGAGATCGACGGCGACCACGGCGTCCTCAGGTCAGGCACCCTGGAGGCCCGGGTCACCAGGGGCACCCCCTGGAACCTCACGTTCGCCCAGAACGGGAAGATCCTGACCCGCAGCGGCCACCGGTCGCTGGGGCTGATGCGGCACGAGGGCCGCACCTACGTGCACGAGCAGCTCGAGCTGGGCGTGGGCGAGACCATCTACGGCCTGGGCGAGCGCTTCGGCCCGCTGGTGAAGAACGGCCAGAGCGTGGACATCTGGAACGAGGACGGCGGTACGTCGAGCGAGCAGGCGTACAAGAACGTGCCGTTCTTCGTCTCCAGCGGGGGTTACGGCGTGCTGGTCAACGACGCCGGCCGGGTCTCGTTCGAGATCGGCTCGGAATCGGTCGAGCGCACGCAGTTCTCGGTGCCCGGTGAGGTGCTGGAGTACCTGGTCATCGGCGGCCCCACCCCGAAGGACGTGCTCGACCGCTACACCGCGCTCACCGGTCGCCCGGCGCAGGTGCCGGCCTGGAGCTACGGCACCTGGCTGAGCACGAGCTTCACCACGGACTACCGCGAGGAGACCGTCAACCACTTCGTCGACGGCATGAAGGACCGCGGGATCCCGCTCAGCGTCTTCCATTTCGACTGCTTCTGGATGCGCGAGTTCAGCTGGACCGACTTCACCTGGGACCCGCGGGTGTTCCCCGACCCGGTCGGCATGCTGAGCCGCCTGCGGGAGAAGGACGTGCGGGTCTGCGTCTGGATCAACCCCTACATCGCCCAGCGCGCCGGGATCTTCGACGAGGCGGACGAAAAGGGTTACCTGCTCAAGAAGAAGGACGGCACCACGTTCCAGTGGGACCTGTGGCAGGCCGGGATGGGCCTGGTCGACTTCACCAACCCGGACGCGGTGGCCTGGTACCAGGGGCATCTGCGCCGGCTGCTGAGCGAGGGCGTCGACGCCTTCAAGACCGACTTCGGCGAGCGGGTCCCCACCGACGTGGTGTACCACAACGGCGCCGACCCGGAGAGCATGCACAACTTCTACACGCAGCTCTACAACCGGGCCGTCTTCGAGGTGCTGGAAGAGGTCAGGGGACGCGGCGAGGCCGTCGTGTTCGCGCGCTCGGCGACCACGGGCGGTCAGCAGTTCCCGGTGCACTGGGGTGGTGACAGCACGGCCTCCTACGTCTCGATGGCCGAGACCCTCCGCGGCGGGCTGAGTATCGGCCTGTCCGGGTTCGGGTTGTGGAGCCACGACATCGGCGGGTTCGAGGGCACGCCCGACGTCACCCTGTTCAAGCGGTGGACGGCGTTCGGCATGCTGTCGAGCCACAGCCGGTTCCACGGGAGCGGCTCGTACCGGGTGCCGTGGCTGGTCGACGACGACGACGCCACGGATCTCGGCGCGGCGGCCGTGGCCCGCAGGTTCGGGAAGCTGAAAGCCCGCCTGGCGCCGTATCTTCTGCGGGCGGGCCGGGAGGCGCACGATCGGGGCACACCGGTGATGCGGCCGATGCTGCTGGAGTTCCCCGGCGATCCGGCGGTGGCCTACCTCGACCGGCAGTACCTCCTGGGGCCCGATCTGCTGGTGGCGCCGGTGTTCACGCCCGACGGCACGGTCGACTACTACCTGCCCGAGGGCCGGTGGGTGAGTCTGCTGACCGGTGAGGGCGTCGAGGGTGGACGGTGGGTCCAGGAGCGTCATGAGGTGGACTCCCTGCCCCTCCTGGTGCGGCCGGGGGGCGTGATCCCGCTCGGCGCGCGCGACGACCGTCCCGACACCGAGCACCTCGACGGGCTGACGCTGCTGGTCAACCCGGGTGCCGACGACGGCTGGGAGCGGACGGTGGATATCCTCGACCCCCGTGGCGACCTGGCGACCTTCACCGTGCGCACGGAGAACGGCCGCGTCACGGCCCACTCCGACGTCCGCGACGGCTGGGGTCTGGCCCGGCCCGGCGGCGAGCGGGTGGCCGCACAGGACGGGACCGCGGTTGTCGACTGAACCGTCACCGGCCGAGCGGTCGCGGGCCGGGCGGACCCCGGCCGGCCCGGGGGGCCTTCGGTGAGCGCCGATCCGCCGAAGGCCCGGCGCCCGACGATCTACGACGTGGCCAAGGAGGCCGGGGTCTCGCACCAGACGGTCGCGATGGTGCTGCGGGGTCAGGGCAAGTTCCGTCCGGAGACGCTGAAGCGGGTGTCGGCGGCGATCGAGACGCTGCGGTACCGGCCGAACAACGCCGCGCGGGCCCTGGCCACGAGCAGCGCCAACCGGATCGGGGCGCTGGTGTTCGAGCTGACCGAGGTCGGCCCGAGCAAGACGGTGCAGGGCGCCAGCCTGCGCGCCGCCGAGGCCGGCTACCTGCTCGAGATCGTCAGCCTGCCGCTCGACGAGCACCTGCGCGAGCAGATGGGTGACAGCGGCGCGATCGGGCGGGCCCTGGGCCTGCTCGACCGCGCCGACGTCGCCGGGATCCTGGCGTTCGCCCCCGTCGACCCCCTGCTCGCGACCCGGGCGGCGACTCCGGACGCGGCGTTCGGGCCGGTGAGTGTTCCTCTCGTCATGGAGCTGGAACCGGACCCGGCCCACGGGCGCACGCTCAGCGACCGCGGGATGTCGCTGGTGGCCGACCATCTCGTCGGCCTGGGGCACACCCGGATCGCCTACCTGGGCGGGTCGGTGACCTGGGTGGCGGCCCGGCGGCGCAGCGAGGCCGTGCGCGGGGCGCTGGCCCGGCACGGTCTCGAGGTGACGACGGAGCTGACCGGTGACTGGTCGGCGGCCTCCGGCGCCCAGGCGGTGCGCGACCTGGGCCGCCCCGCGCTGGAGGAGGTCACGGCCATCATCTGCGGCAACGACCAGATGGCGCTGGGCGCGCTGCTGGCCCTCGACGAGCACGGCATCGACGTGCCCGGGCAGATGAGCGTGACCGGGTTCGACGGGATCCCCGAAAGTGGTTTCCTGCGGCCGCCCCTGACCACCGTGAAGGTGGACTACGCCTCGCACGGCCGCCGTCTGGTGGAGACGCTGCTCAACCGGCTGGGGCAGCCGGCCGAGCTGACCACCGCCGACGACACCGAGTTCCTGGCCCGGGCCAGCACCGCCCCGCCCGGAAGGCTCAGGAGCTGAACTTCTCCCGGCCCGCGAGCGCCGAGGACACCAGATCGTCCTCGGGCAGCGGGGTTCCGGAGGCGACCGCCGCCGTCCACTGCCCCACCGTGCCGACCGCCGCGACGCCGGCGTTCGGCAGCGTCATCAGGGTGGGGTGGAGGTCGGCGGCGGGCACGCGCCCGAGGCGTCCTGGAGGATCTCGGCGCGGTACATCGAGGGGCCGGTGGTGAACGCGGACACGGACGCCCCGATCGCCGAGGTGCCCACCCGGGCGCTGGGCCATCCGGACGAACCGCTGCCCCTGGGGGATCTCGCCGCGCGGGCCACGATAGCCCGCCGTAACTTCGTTCGCAGGTTCCGGGAGGCCACCGGGCCGACGCCGGCCGCTGGGTGACCGACCGGCGGCCGGACGAGGCGAGGCGGTTGCCGGAGACGACCGACTGGGCGGTCGACCGGGTCGCCCACCACGGCGGTCCCGGCAGCCCGGTGCCCCTGCGGCAGCCCTTCACGGCGCGTTTCGGCACGTCACCGGCGGGGTACCGGCGCTCGTTCCGGGACCGGCCGGGCCACATCACGTCAAAGCAACGGTTTGACCCCACCCAAGAACGACCCGCAACCTCTGGTTAACCTCAGACGAGTTCACAAGCGTTCGACAGGCTCGATAATTTGCACCTTGTCTGTCGACTAGGAAGGGTATGTCCGATGATCAGCAAGAGGTTCCTCGCCGTCTCCGCGGCCGCACTCATGACCCTGGGTCTGGCCGCCTGCGGCAGTGACTCGGACAGTTCGGGTGACGCCGGCGCCGGCGGCAAGGAGCCGCTGAAGGTCGGCACCGAGGGCACCTACGCGCCCTTCACGTTCCACGACACCGCCGACGGCAACAAGCTCACCGGCTACGACGTCGAGGTGGTCGAGGCGGTCGCCGCCAAGCTCGGCCGCGAGGTCGAGTTCTCCGAGACCACCTGGGACACGATCTTCGCGGGCCTGGAGGCCAAGCGCTTCGACGTGGTGGCCAACCAGGTCACGATCAACCCCGAGCGCGAGGCCAAGTACAGCTTCTCCCAGCCGTACACCGACTCGGTCGGCGTGATCGTCACCCGCTCCGACGACTCCTCGATCACCACCGCGGCCGACCTCAAGGGCAAGACCGCCGCCCAGTCGTCCACCAGCAGCTTCGGTACGGCCGCCAAGGACGCCGGGGCGAACGTGGAGGCGGTCGAGGGCTTCAGCCAGGCGATCCCGCTGCTCAAGCAGAAGCGCGTCGACGTCACCCTGAACGACAGCCTGGCCGTGCTCAACTACCTCACCGAGAGCGGCGACAAGGACGTCAAGATCGCCGGCGAGATCGGCGACCCGACGCAGCAGGCCTTCGCCTTCCGCAAGGACAGCGAGCTGCCCGCCGAGTTCGACAAGGCGCTGAACGAACTGCGCGCCGACGGCACGCTGGCCAAGATCTCCGAGAAGTACTTCGGCAAGGACGTCTCCGGCGCCGGCGCCGAGAGCTCCCCGAGCCCGTCCGCGAGCTGATCCCTCGTGGAGGAGTCCAAGGTCGAGCTGATCCGCAGCTCGCTCGGGCCGCTGCTGGAGGGGATGGTCAAGGGGACCATCCCCCTCACGGCGATCAGCTTCGTGCTGGGGATCCTGCTCGCACTGGTGGTGGCGCTGATGCGGCTGTCACCGATCTGGCCGATCTCCGCGATCGCCCGGTTCTACGTCTCGGTGATCCGCGGAACGCCGCTGCTGGTGCAGCTTCTCATCATCTTCTACGGCCTGCCGGAGATCGGTGCGACGATCGACCCGTACCCGAGCGCCGTCATCGCGTTCACCCTGAACGTGGGCGGGTACGCCTCGGAGATCATCCGCGCGGCCATCGTCTCGGTGCCGCGCGGGCAGTGGGAGGCGGCCTCGACCGTCGGCATGAACTACCCGACGACCCTGCGGCGGATCATCCTGCCGCAGGCCACCCGGGTCGCCGTGCCGCCGCTGTCGAACACGCTGATCTCGCTGGTGAAGGACACCTCGCTGGCCTCGACCATCCTGGTCACCGAGACGATGCGCAAGGCCGCCGAGATCGCCGGGCCGACCTTCGAGTTCTTCACCCTGTACATGGTGGCCGCCGCCTACTACTGGGTGGTCTGCCTGGTTCTCTCCTTCGCCCAGACCCGCCTGGAGACCCGACTCGATCGGTACGTGGCCACATGAGCCTTCTCGAAGTGACCGGCCTGAACAAGGCGTTCGGCGACAACCACGTGCTGCGCGGCATCGACCTGACCGTGCCCACCGGCTCGGTGACGGTGCTCATCGGCCCGTCCGGCTCGGGCAAGACCACGGTGCTGCGCTCGCTCAACGCCCTCGAGATCCCCGACGCCGGCACGGTGCGGATCGGGGACGTGAGCGTCGACTTCACGGCGAAGCCGGACCGCCGTCAGATCACGAAACTGCGCGCGCAGAGCGGGATGGTGTTCCAGAGCCACAACCTGTTCCCGCACCTGAGCGTGCTGCGCAACGTGATGGAGGGCCCGGTGGTGGTGCAGAGGCGCCCGGTCGCCGAGGTCCGTTCCGAGGCACTGGAGCTGCTGCGGCGGGTCGGCCTGTCCGAGAAGGCCGAGCAGTACCCGCACCAGCTCTCCGGCGGTCAGCAGCAGCGCGTCGGCATCGCCCGGGCCCTGGCGATCAAGCCGCGGCTCATGCTGTTCGACGAGCCCACCTCGGCCCTCGACCCGGAGCTCGTGGGCGAGGTGCTGACCGTGATGAAAGACCTGGCCGCCGACGGCTGGACCATGGTCGTGGTCACCCACGAGATGCGGTTCGCCCGGCAGGTCGCCGACCAGGTGCTGTTCCTCGACGGCGGGGTGGTCGCCGAGCGCGGCACCCCGGCCGAGGTGCTCGACCATCCGCGCGAGGAACGCACGCAACGGTTCCTGCACCGCCTGACCGACCTGTAGAAACCGTTCGGGCTAGAGGCCGTTCAGCGCGGGTTCCCCGTGGCCGAAGCAGGCGATGCGCACGTTGCCCAGCTCCTGCTGGCGGCGCATCGACTGCCCGGCCCGGGCCGGGTCGGAGTTGAAGACCCCCAGCATCACGTCACCTCCGGGGCCGCGGGCGACCGTGTCGCCGGTGAAGAGCACCCCGTGCTCCGGCAGGTGCAGCGCGATGCTGCCGGGGGTGTGCCCGGGCACCTCGAGCACGTGCGCACCGCCCGCGAACGGCAGCACGTCGCCCTCGGCCAGCTCCCGGTCGACCCGGGCCGCCGGGACCGCAACCGACGGCATCCCGGCGTGCACGTCATTCCAGAGCTGTTGCTCCCAGCCGGACAGCACCGGAACCGGCGGCTGCGCGAGACCCCGCACCACCGCGGCGTCGGCCGCGTGCGCACACACCTCGACAGCACCCCAGCCCGCGATCGCGGCGGCCCCACCCGCGTGGTCCTCGTGGCCGTGGGTCAGAACCAGATGGTGGACGTCGGTGAGCTCGGCTCCCAGAGCCCGCACGGCGGAACCGATCCCGGCCTCGCTGCCGGGGAGCCCGGAGTCGATCACGGCCACCCCCTCGGCGTCGTGCCAGAGGTAGACGTGCCCGACCGGGAACCGCAGGAAAGCCAGGTTCGGGGTGAGCTCGACGAGATCCATGCCGGCGACGTTAGCTCTCCGGACCGGCCGCGGGGCCGGACTCTGCCGCCGGCAGAACCGGATGCGGAGATTCCGGTCACAACCGTGGCCGACGACGCCGCCGCACGGAATACCGGCCCGGGCCCCACCCTTCACTCATCGTGTGAGAAGGGTTTCGGTGGTGGTGATCGGGGCCGGTCAGGCCGGGCTGTCGGCGGCCTACCACCTGAAGCGGCGGGGCACCCACTCGTTCGTGGTGCTCGACGCCGAACCGGCTCCCGGCGGGGCCTGGCGGCACCGGTGGGAATCGCTGACCATGACCACCGTCAACGGCATCTTCGACCTGCCCGGCTTCCCGAGCCCGCCCATCGACGCGGACGAGCCCAGCCGCGTCGCGGTGCCGCGCTACTTCGCGGCGTTCGAGGAAGCGAACGATCTTCCGATCCAGCGGCCGGTGCGGGTTTCCGAGGTGCGGCGCAACGGCGCCGGCTACTGGATCGGCACCGACCACGGCACCTGGCTCGCCGACGGGATCATCAACGCCACCGGCACCTGGACCAACCCCACGCTGCCGCCCCACCCCGGCCGGGAGACCTTCACCGGCCGGCAGCTGCACACCAGCGACTACGTCTCGGCCGCCGAGTTCAGCGGGCAGCGCGTGGCGGTGGTCGGTGGGGGCATCTCGGCGCTCGAGCAGCTGGAGGAGATCTCCCGGGACGCGGCCACGTTCTGGTACACCCGCCGCGAACCGGTGTTCCGTGAGGGCGCTTTCGAGCCGGAGGAGGCCGGGCGCGAGACGATCGCCAAGGTGGTCGCCGACGTCGAGGCGGGAAGGCCCACCGGCAGCGTGGTCTCGTACACCGGGCTGATCTGGACGCCCTACGCTCTCGCGGCGAGGGAACGGGGTGTGCTGCGGCGCCGGCCCATGTTCACCGCGATCGAGCCGACCGGGGTGCGGGAGGCCGACGGGTCGTTCACACCGGTCGACGTCATCCTCTGGGCCACCGGCTTCCGCCCGGCCCTGAAACACCTGGAACCGCTGGGGCTCCGCAACGACCGGGCGGGATCCGGCTCCGGGGAACCGAGGTCGAACCCGGTCTGCACCTCATCGGTTTCGGCCCGTCCCAGTCGACCGTGGGGGCCAACCGGGCGGGCCGGGCCGCGGTCAGTGCCCTGACGAAACACCTGGCACTGACCGCGGTCTGACGACGTCACTTGCGGGGCGAACCGAAGTCCTGCACCCAGTACTGGCCGTAGTCGGCGCCGCTACCGGCCGCGTAGCCCACGCCCAGCTCGGTCAGGCCGCAGTTGAGGATGTTGGCCTTGTGCCCGGCCGAGTTCATCCAGCCCTTCATCACGGCCTCGGGCGTCGACTGCCCGGCCGCGATGTTCTCCGCGGCCCCCGACCAGATGTACCCGGCCGCGGTCATCCGGTCGAACGGGCTGGTGCCGTCCTGGCTCTCGTGGCTGAAGTAGTTGTTCTTCAGCATGTCCTCGGCGTGGTCCTGGGCCGCCTTGGTCAGCGCGGTGCTGGCCTTCAGCTCGACCTTGCAGCCGTTCGCCGCGCGCTCCTTGTTGGTCAGCGCGAGCACCTCGGCCTGGAACTTCTCGGTCTGGGTGCCCCCCGTCGACGGGGACGTGGTCGTGCCGCCGGACGGCGAGGTGGTCGTGGTGTCGCTGGGCTCGGTCGTGTCGCTGGGCCCGGTCGTGTCCGACGGCCCGGTCGTGTCGCTCGGCCCGGTCGTGTCCGAGGGCTCGCTGGTGTCGGAGGGCTCGCTGGTCGGGGCCGTGGTGGTCGGGCTCGTGGTCGGGGTGCCGTGCCCGTGCCCGTGGCCGTGACGGTGCTTGCGGCGGTGCTGCCTGACCTCCTGGGCGTCCGGCGAGGTGGCGCCGGCGGTCGGCTCCTCGGTCGTGGACGCGCCGGGTTCGGTGATGGTGGTGTTGTCCGAGACCGGGGCGGCGTTGGCGGCGCCACCGTTGGCCCACGGGGTGCACGCGAACGCGGCTCCGGTTCCTCCGACGATGACAGCGGTGACGCCGGCGATGAGCACCGGCCGGACCTTCTGATGACGTGTCAGGGACATGGCCGCGATGTCTAGCACGATCGCGGATTAAGGCGTTCTCATGCTCCGAGGGGCGTGCGGGCCCCTCGGAGCACGCGTGGGGCGATGTCTCAAGGTCCGCCGCAGCGCACCGTTATGGCAGGGTGTTCGGTGGGTTAATCCAGCGGTCCGAAGATTTTTCGCTGAACTGCCTCAGGGCCGCAGAACAGTCCGCAACCCCGCGCCCGCCCGCAGGTCCGCGAAAGCCCGTTCCACGTCGTCCAGCGTTCCGCCCGAACCGACGAGCCGGGACAGCGGCAACCGGCCGGAGCGGTGAAGCGCTGCGATGCGCGGGAAGTCGACCGAGGGAACGCTGGAGCCGTAGTTGCAGCCCAGCACCGAGATGCCGCGGTCGGCCAGGTCGAACGGGTTCAGCGAGACGCTGGCGTCGAAGCCGGTCATGCCCACGATCACGGCCTGGCCCCCGGCCCGCAGCAGGCCCGGCATCGACTCGATCGTCGGCACCCGGCCGATCGCCTCGAACACGTGGTGCGCACCGCCGGTGATCTCCAGGACGCGCTCGGCGAGCGCCGGGTCGTCACCGCGAAGCGTGTGCGTGGCACCCAGTTCCGAGGCCAGTTCCAGACGCGGTCCGGAAAGGTCCACGGCGACAATCGGATCCGCGCCGACCAGGGCGAGCCCGAGCACCGCGGCCTGACCGACGCCTCCGACCCCGATCACCACGCCGGACTCCCCCGGCCGCACGCCGGCCGTGTTCGTCACCGCGCCGACCCCCGTCGTGACCGCGCAGCCGATGAGCGAGGCGACGTCGAGGGGGACGTCGTCGGCGACGGTGATCGCGGCCGCCTCGGGCACCACGACGTACTCGGAGAAGGTGCCGACGCCGAGGAAGGGCAGCACGTCCTCGGCGTAGGGCGTGGAACCGTCGGGAAGCGTGTTGGCGGTGGCCGTGGTGTTGGCGCACAGCCAGGCCCGTCCGGCCGCACACGCGTCGCAGCGGCGGCACGGGGCGAACCACGAGAGGACGACGTGGTCACCGACGCGGACGTCGCGCACGAGCGGTCCCACGGCCTCCACGACGCCGGCGCCCTCGTGACCGAGCACCAGGGGCGTGTCCACGGGCCAGTCGCCGTCGACGATGTGCAGGTCGGAGTGGCAGACGCCGGTCGCGACGATCTTCACCTGTACCTGGTCGGCGACCGGTTCGGCGAGGGTGAGGGTCTGCAGCTGGGTCTTCCGCGTGGCCGGGTCGAAGACCACGGCCCGGGTCGGCAGGCTCATCGGGACTCCTCGAGTTCGGCGAACGATTCACTGGTGGCCACGCGCAGGTGCGGGCGGGCCACGACCAGGTAGATCACGCCGATCACGGTCAGCGCGGAGAACACCGTGACCACGGCCCAGACCACGATCCAGGGGGCACCCGGCGCGGCCAGACAGGCGCGCGGCCAGGCCACGTTGATCGCCTCGAACACGAGCCAGATCACGGCGATCACGTTGAGCACGAGCCCCTTGCGGCCGAGCTTCAGCGCACCGGCGGCCGGGTTCCAGCGGCCGGACAGCCGGGCCCGCAGCGCGGTGGCGGTCACGATCAGGAAGACGATGTAGAAGCCGCCGGAACCGAACGCGATCAGGGTTCCGGCCGCGTCCCCGTTCAGGCCGAGCAGCAGGCCGAGGGCCGCGAGCACGGTGGTGACCCACAGCGCCACGTGCGGCACCTTGCGGGCGCTGACCCGGCGCAGCACGTGCGACGCGGGCAGCATGCCGTCGCGGGCCATGCCGTACATGGCGCGGCCGATGTAGGTGAGGATCGACACCGCGCAGGCGATGAAGGCCACGAGAACCACGGCCACGAAGGGCTTGCCGGCCCAGGCGCCGAACGCCTCGACCACGGCCGCGTAGACCGGGTCGATCGTCTCGCCGCTCTCGGCCGCCGCCACGTCACCGTACGACAGGGTGACCGACAGGCCGGTCAGCAGCACGACGAGACCCACCGAGGTGAGCGAGCGCAGGATCGCGCGGGGCACCTCGCGCTGCGGGTCGACGGTCTCCTCGGACACCTGTGAGCAGGCGTCGAAACCCAGGAAGGCCCAGCCGCCGACCGCGAGCGCGGCCAGGAACCCGGCGAAACCGCCACCGTTGGAGGGACCTTCGAAGAGCAGTGAGAGGTCGTGGTTGCGGAAGAAGAGCAGCAGGGCGATCGAGATGCCCACGGAGGCAACCGCTTCGGCCGCGATACCGGCGTTGAGGAACCACTTGAGCGGGTTCACACCCAACTGGTTCAGGGCGACCGCGAGCAGCAGGAGAGCCACTCCACACGCGACCCGACCGCCCGAGGAGAGCACCTCGTCCGTGAACAGCGACCACAGCCAGGGCGCGCCCAGGTAGGCGACCGTGGTGAGGGACGCGATCGCGGAGGCCAGGTAGAGGAAACCGGTGAACCAGCCCGTGCGGTCACCGGCGAGGCGGCGCACCCACTGGTAGCAGCCGCCGGCGATCGGCCACTGCGAGGCCAGTTCGGCGTACACGGTGGCGACGGTCAGCTGGAGCACCAGCACCAGGGGGATCAGCCAGACCCACGACGGGCCGGCGGTGACGTAGCCGAGCGAGACCACGGCGTAGATGCCGACGACCGGGGAGATCGTGGCGAAGCCGATGGAGAAGGTGGACCACAGGCTGAGGCCGCGCTGGAGTTCCTGCGCGTAGCCGGTGTCTTGCGTCATTGCTCGACACCCTTCCGGTTCCGTTGGGTGGCGCGGTTGACGGAGAGCAGGCTGACCAGGTCGTAGGCGACGTGTGAGGCCGCGACAGAGGTGATGTCGGCGTGGTCGTAGGCCGGGGCGACCTCGACGACGTCCGCGCCGATCAGGTCGGAGCCGTTCAGCCCGCGCAGGATCTCCAGCAGTTCGCGGGAGGTGAGCCCTCCGGCCTCCGGGGTGCCGGTGCCGGGTGCGTGGGCGGGGTCGAGCACGTCGATGTCGATCGAGACGTAGAGGGGGCGTTCGCCGATGCGGCTCCTCAGCCTGCCGACGACCTCGTCGACGCCCTGGCGCATGACGTCGGCGGAGGTGACGATGCCGAAGCCGAGGCGCTGGTCGTCGGTGAGGTCGGCCTTGCCGTAGAGCGGGCCGCGGGTGCCGACGTGACTCAGGGCCTCGGTGTCGACGATCCCCTCCTCCACGGCGCGGCGGAACGGGGTGCCGTGGGTGTACGGCTCGCCGAAGTAGGTGTCCCAGGTGTCGAGGTGAGCGTCGAAGTGCAGGAGCGCGACCGGACCGTGGCGCTGGGCGACGGCGCGCAGCAGGGGCAGGGACAGGGTGTGGTCGCCGCCGATCGTGACCACCGCGGCGCCGGTGTCCATCAGGGCGCCGACCTGTTCCTGCACGGTCTCGACGGCCTCGCCGATGTCGAACGGGTTGACCGCGATGTCCCCGGCGTCGACGACCTGGGTGGTGGCGAACGGGGAGACGTCGAGGCCCGGATGGTAGGGGCGCAGCAGGCGGCTGGTCTCGCGCACCGCGGACGGGGCGAAGCGGGCGCCGGGACGGTAGGAGACGCCGGAGTCGAACGGGATGCCGACCACGGCGATGTCGGCGCTCGGGACCTCGTCGAGGCGGGGAAGACGGGCGAAGGTGGCGGGCCCGGCGAAGCGCGGTACTCGGGAGGAGTCGACGGGACCTTTCGGCGTTTCGGTCACAGAAGTCCTTTTCCCTTGGGCCGTCCGGGCCTTTCGCGGACGGCTGCGCTTGACCATAAGGTCACCGCCCGGCCATGGTCACGGGATGTTCCGACCCAACGGGGGCCCTACCCGGGATGCTTCGTCCCCGGCCGCACCCCCTTCACCCGAGACCGTCTCGCTGGCCGCCCTGACCGGTCTGGACCTCACGTGGCTGACCGGCTCCGAGGCCCGGGTCCGGTGGGCTCACGTCAGCGAGCTGGAAGACCCCGCGCCCTACCTGGCCGGGGGTGAGCTGCTGCTGACGGCGGGGCGGAACCTGCCGCACGACGAGCCCGCCGTCCTGGACGCCTATGTGGCCTCGCTGGCGGGCGCCGGGGTGGCCGCGATCGGGTTCGGGCTGGCGCCGGTGCACGCGCAGGTGCCCGCGCTGCTGGTGAAGGCCTGCGAGAAGCACGGCCTGCCGCTGGTGGCGGTGCCGGAGCGGACGCCGTTCCTGGCGGTGAGTCAGGCCGTGGCCGACGCGCTGGAGCAGCAGCGTTCCGACCAGCGGCGGGTGGCTTCCGAGGCGCAGGGGCGGATCACCCGGGCCGCGCTGCGGGGTCAGCCGCGGGTGCCGGCGGTGCTGGCCGAGCTCGCGACGGCGATCGGGGGCTGGGCCGTGCTGCTCGACGCCACCGGCCGTCCGGTGCACCACTCCCCCGGCGCTCCCGATCCGACGCTCGACACGTTGCGGCTCGCCGTGCGGCTCGCGCAGGGATCGGGCCCGCGCAGTGCGACCGACGTGATCGGCGGCGTGCACATCGACCTGCACCCGGTGGACTCGGCGCAGTCGCACCGGCACGTGCTCCTGCTGGGCCGCGACACCCCGCTGACCGCCGCCGACCGCACGGTGCGGGCGGTCGGGGTGGGGCTGCTGGCGTTGCTGGCGGACTCCGAACGCACGGCGGGCGGTACCCAGAACCGGCTGCTGACCAGGCTTCTCACCGAAGGGCCGGAGCTGTCGCCGCACAGCGCGCGGTTGTTGCGCACGCTGGTGCCCGAAGGGCCGGTGCGGGTGCTGCGGGCGGCGCGCACCTCGATGCCCGAGGGGGAGCCGGTGTCGATGGCGGACGAGCTGCGCACCTCACTCGTGGACGTCACCGACGACGATCTGGTCGCGGTGGTGCCCGCGCAGCTGGGGGTCGAGGAGCTGTCCGGGTTGCACGTGCGGACGGGGTGGCTGGCGGCGCTGAGTCGTCCGGTGCCGCTGGCACAGGTGTCGGACGCCGATCAGGAGGCCCGCCGTCTGCTGGAACGGGCCGTGGTGGCCGGGGAACCGCTGGTGGGACGCTCGGCCGGGTCGGGGGTGGGCACGCTGGTCGACCGGTCGATGGCGGAGGCCTGGGCCGGCGAGCTGCTCGGGCCGCTGGTGCCGGTCGAGGGGGGCGAGCTGCTCGGCCTGCTGCGGGTCTTCCTGACGCACCACGGCAGCTGGGACGCGACGGCCCGCGCCACCGGCCTGCACCGCAACAGCGTGCGGCACCGGATCGCCCGGGTGGAACGGCTTCTGGAGACCGACCTGGGCGATCCGGCGGTGCGGGCGGATCTGTGGCTGGCGCTGGCCTGGCACGCCTAGGACGCCTGGCACGCCTTGGCGCCTGGCACGCCTGGCACGCCTTGGCACCTGGCACGCCTTGGCACCTGGCACGCCTTGGCACCTGGCACGCCTTGGCACCTGGCACGCCTTGGCGCCTGGGGCGCCTGGGGCCTGTCGCCGGGAGCCCTCACCTACACCTGGTCCACACCTCGCCTACACCTGGTCGAAGAAGTTCTCCTGGATGGCGTTGAGGGTGCGGAACTGGTCGACGGACAGCTTCTCCGGATCGATCTCGCGGCCCATCACGTCTTCGAGCAGCAGGATGAACTCCATGAAGCTGAGCGAGTCGAGCAGCCGGGTCTCGATCAGGTCGAGGTCGGGCGGGATGGCCTCGGTGCGGCCGGTGCGCTCCTTGAGCCAGTCGGTGACGTGCTCGATCATGCTGTCTCCCTGGGGGTTCTGGTCGAACCGGGCCAGAACGGCCTGCACCGAGGCCGCCTCCGTCACCCGGTCGCAGGATTCGCCGCAGTAGAGCGCCATCTCGTCGATCGCGCCCTGGGTGAGCACCGAGGGGGTGGCGGCGCTGTAGCGGGCGACGGGCAGCCGCCGGCCGTCGACGGTGGTGATGGCGATGAACGACGCGCGGTGCCGGTGCTTCGCCCGGGTCGTGGCGTTGGCGAGCACGCGATGCCGGCGGCCCGGCCATCCGATGTCGAAAACGCTGGTGACGGTGGTGCTGTCGGCGCTCGCCTCGAGCACCCTTCGTTTGAACAGCGGATGCGCGTCGGACTCCTCGGTGGGCACGAAGAGCGTGCCGGCCAGGGCTCCGTCGGCTCCACCGGCCCGGGCCCTCTGCAGGTCGGCGGGAGTCGCGATGCCACCCGCCACCGCCAGCACGGCCCGGGGATGGCGGGCCCGTACGCGCCGCAGCAGCTCGTCACGGCTGCTGTTGCCGAGCAGGTGCCCACCGGCCTCGGTGCCCTGCAGCACCACCACGTCGGTGCCCAGGTTCACGGCCCGGTCGGCGTCGGTGACGGTGCCGACCTGCACCACCACCGGATGCCCGACCGCCCGCGCCGCCCGGATCGTGGGCACGTCGGGCAGGCCGAAGAACGTGACGAAACCATTGTCGGGCAGCGCCTTCACCGCCATCTCGACCTGCTGGTGCGCGGTCTGAGCGCCCACCACCTCGGGGATCACGTTGATCCCGAAGGGCGCGGTGGTGGACGCGGCGGTCGCCTCCACCACCTCCGTCACCCGGGGCACGGAGAGCTTGTAGAGACCGAGCACACCCCCGGCCCCGGCGCTGGACACCGCCGCCGCCAGACGCGGACCGGCGACACCGCCCATGCCCGCCTGGATCAGGGGGATGCGCAGGCCGAGGACGCGGCACAGGGCGTTCACCGGAGGGCACTTCGCGACTCGGCGGCGGGCAGGTCGCCCGGGCGGAGCTCGGGCAGGAGCGGCTCCCCCGGCGCGGGCAGGTCGCCCGGGCGGAGCTCGGGCAGGAGCGGCTCCCCCGGCGCGGGCCGCTCGGATGCCTGCGCGTCATCATCGGTCGGTGGGGGCTCTGCCGCCGATTCCTCGTCGGCCGCACGCAGCACGGCGGTGCGGGCGGCCTCGAGGTCTCCCTCGAAGGTGGCCGTCAGCACGCCCACCCACCTCTCCAGGCCGAAGGCCACACACCCGGTGACGGCCGGCACTCCCCCGGCCGTGATGCGGCAGCGCTCACCGAAGAAGTTGCGGTGGTAGTTCATCGAGGCGATGGCGGTGCCGTCGAGCGAGACGTACTCCTCCTTGACCGGCTCGACCTTCTGGAAGAACGCACGCGACCCGCCGGCCTGGAAGAACGGGTCGGTGGCGGGCTGCCGCTCGGTCCGGACGCCGAGCTGCCGCAGGAACCGGGTGAGCCGCTCGTGGTGCCGGGTCAGGTGCGCCCGCACGACCTCGGTGGTGCCGACGCAGACGATCTCGCGCATGGTGAAACCCCAGAGGCGGCGCAGGCCGTCGTAACGCTCTTCGTTGCGGAAGCAGTGCGCGGCCGTGGTGACGTGACGCGGCCCGTCGAGCTCGGTGTCGCGCAGGTGCAGGTAGACGCTGTAGCAGGCCGCGGACGGCAGCAGGTACCCCGCGTCGGTGAGGTCGGCCGCCGGGAGGCTCCCGACGTGCTGCGCCGCGCTGTACGTCTCCAGTTTCTCGGGCCGGAGCCTCGAGGTGGCCACACCCAGGTGCGGGAAGTTCTGGAAGTAGTCGAGCGAGTGCAGGTCGGCCGCCGACAGCACCGGAGGGAAGGTCTGGTGCTCGGCCCCGGCCTCGAGACCCCAGCGCAGGAACGTGTCGTCGAGCGTTCGCAGCAGCGCGGTGGCCGGGCCGTCGAGAAAGGCGAGGCCCGCGGCCGGCCGGCCGCCGCCCGCATCCCCGCGCGCGTGCCCGTGCCCCCGGTCGCCGCCGCCCACATCTCCGCGCACGTTCCCGTCACCTCCGTCGCCGCCCCCCGCATCCCCGCGCACGTTCCCGTCACCTCCGTCGCCGCCCCCCGCATCCCCACGCACGTCCCCGGCACCCCTGTCACCGACCCCCGCATCCCCACGCACGTCCGTGTCGCCCCCGTCTCCCCCGCCGCCGGCCCCTACGGCCACGGTGTCTCCCGACGCGTCTTCAAGCCCTTCGGTGCCTCTCAGCTCGCCCCTCACCTCACCGCTCATGCCGGCTCGAAGACGCCGATGCGAGTGAAGAAGTCGTTGGTCTTGCGCAGGACCCTGGCGTGTTCGCGGGCCCGCGCGGGATCGGCCAGGAGCTGCTTGCGCAGCTCGAAACCACCGGGCAGCCCGGCGTCGCGGTAGACCGTGGGGTTGTAGAACGACTCCATGCAGGTGTCGATGTAACGGCGCAGGTAGGTGGCCAGCTCACGCTGCTCGTCGGGCGGGGTGCCCGTGAGTTTCATCTGATCCCAGAGCAGTTGGACGATGCGGCAGCCGAAGGCGATGTGGCGTGACTCGTCTTGATGATGGATGCGATTGATGTGGCGCACCGTGGGATGGAGGCGGGAGTCTTCGGCCATCTTCGCGTTGTAGTGGTCGACGATCTGCTCGAACACCAGGATGCGGGCGAAGACCAGGAAGTTCTCCCAGCCGGGCCGCTGCGTGCCGGTGAGCGGAAGGGTCTTGTCGGTGTAGATCTTGCCGCCGTACCTCGTGCAGAAGGTGGCGAAGAACCACATGTGCTCGTTCTCCTCACCGATGAAGTGGTGGAAGAAGTCGGAGGGGATCTCGAAACCCGGGCTGTGCACCCGCCGGGTGACCTCGATCAGCAGCTCACGGATGCCGTGCACGTTGAGGCTGTAGAAGTTGACGCTCTCGAACCGCGACAACCGCACCAGCGCCGCCTCGTCGAGCTCGTCGAACACCGCAGTGCCCCAGACCGACAGCAGCTCGGGCGTCATCCACAGCACGTCCGGCGGCAGCTCGTCGGGCCACTCGAACGTGACGTAGGGATTGTAGTAGTCGTCGCTGGCCTTGGCGCTGAGCCGGTCGAGCAGCTGACGGAACTCCACGGTGTCGAAGTCGGTCACCGACGGCATGCTTACCCCTTCGTGAGCGGACATCCAGTCATAATCCCGTGACAGCAAGGATTTTGGAGAACGGGTGCAGTGGGCGTGGGGTTTGCGTTCCGGCTGAAAACACCGGCCGATGCCTAGGATTCGTTATCCAGCACTGCCACGGGGAGGCTTCGTGCACAACCGGCAGAATATCCGCGATCTGATCTACTACGAAGTCAGCGACCATCTCATGACCCACGGCGAGGGGATCTACCTCTACGACGCGCACGGCCGCCAGTACATCGACTGCTCGTCCGGCACCTTCAATCTCAGCCTGGGCTACGGGCATCCGGAGGTGATGGCGGCAGTCCGCGAACAGACGGAGAAGCTCGTGCACGTCACCTCCAGTTTCCAGACCGAGCCGGTGAACGACCTGGTGCGCCGCCTGGTCGAGGTCTCGCCGGAATCGCTCACCCAGGTGCACCTCAAGGTCTCCGGCGGGGCCACGGCCAACGAGGGCGCGGTCAAGATGGCCCAGGCCGCCACCGGCCGCCGCGACGTGATCACGCTGTTCCGCAGCCATCACGGGCAGACCATGATGACCACGGCGATGTCCGGTGAGGCGTTCCGCCGCGAGCCGTTCCCGCTGCACTTCCCGGGCGTGGTGCACGTGCCGGATCCCTACTGCCACCGGTGTTTCTACCGGCAGCACCGGGAATCGTGCGGGCTGCTGTGCGTGGAGCGCATCGACGACTTCATCGACCACGCGAGCTCCGGCAGCGTGGCCTGCGTGGTGGTGGAACCGGTGTCCGGCAGCGGCGGCAACGTCGTCGCCCCCGACGGCTATCTGGCCGCGCTGCGCCGCCTGTGTGACGAGCGGGGCATCGTGCTGATCTTCGACGAGATCCAGACCGGGATCGGCCGCACCGGGCGGATGTTCGCGGCCGAGCACTTCGGGGTCGAGCCCGACGCCATCACCACCGCCAAGGGTCTCGGTGGATCGGGGATGCAGGTGGCCGCGATCCTCAGCAACGACGCGCTGGGCGGGCTGGACGGCTCCTTCCACTCGTTCACCTACGGCGCCAACGTGCTGGCCAGCGCGGCCGCGGCCACCACCCTCGAGGTGATCTCACGCCCGGGCTTTCTCGAGAACGTGCGCAAGACCGGAGCCCAGATCACGCAGCGGCTCGAAGGTCTCCAGGCGGCTCACGCGTGCATCAGTGACGTGCGCGGGCTGGGCCTGATGATCGGCATCGAGCTCGTCGACGCCGAGGGCCGGCCGAACCTGCCCCTGACGCAGCGGGTCGTGCGCCTGGGCCTCGAGAACGGGCTCCTGTTGCGCACTTCCCGCTACGGCCGGGGCAACGTGGTCAAGATCCGGCCGCCGCTGATCCTCACCTCGGAAGAGGCCGACCTGATCGGCGACCGGCTCGAGACGGTGTTCGCCCAGATCTAGTAGGAGGTCTCGGCGGGCTCCGGCGAGGGTTCGGCGGGGAGCGAGGTGTCGACCACGATGTCGATCGTGGCCTCCTGCTCCCCGCCGTTGCGCGTGATCTCCATCAGGCACTCGGCGCGGAAGTACTTGTCGAGCTTGTTGCGCCGCTCACCCGGGAAGTAGAGCATCGTGGTCAGCACCCGCCCGCCCGGCGGCTGGACCTTCAGGTGCAGGTGCCGCGTGCGCCCCGGGTAGAGGGCGGGCACGACCGTGTCGAGACGCCAGGTGCCGTCGGGGGCGGTGAACTGGTGCCCCCGCATCCGGAACCCGTTGTCGTCGTAGATGCCGCTGTCGTCCACCTGCCAGAAGTCGAGCAGCGCACCGGCGACCGGGACGCCGTCGGTGTCCACGACGCGTCCGTGCACCACCAGGGGCGCGCCGCCCTCCTGATCGGGCCGGAAGTCGGCCTTCAGCGGGGTGTCCGGCTTGTAGTAGGGCCCCTGCCGCTGCGCCGGGGTGGGTGGCGCGCCGTTGCACCGGGCGGTGGGTGTCAGAACCCCGACCCGATCCACCCCACCCACCACCGCGTCCGCCGTCCCGCCTTCCGGGCCGTTCTCCTCGAACCCGTTCGTGATCATCACAGACTCCCCGTTCGTCGATCCGTCAGGCCGGCTTTCCCCGTAGCGCCGCGCCCAGCTCGGCCAGCGCCAGCTCGGCCAGCACGAAACCACCCGCCGGTCCGGCCATCCCACCCAGCTGGGCCGCGCTCACGAACTCGTCGCGCGCCTGCTCGGGCAGCCCGGGATACCCCGACAGCGTCTCGGTCAGGCGTGCCCGCACCAGTGGCAGCAGCCCGGGCAGACCACCCGCGACACTGCCGCCGAGAACGAACCGCTCGGGCGCCACCGTGTAGACGATCGTGCGCAGCCCGGCCGCCAGGTAGGCGGCCTCCCACTCCAGGGCCTGGGCCAGGTCGGTCCCGGTCAGTTGCTCGGCCGGCCGCCCCCAGCGCGCGGCCAGGGCCGCTCCCCCGGCCATGCCCTCCAGGCAGTCGCCGTGGAAGGGACAGTCACCGGCGAAGTCGTCACCCGGCTGACGGGGCACCCCGATGTGCCCCATCTCGGCGTGCACCAGCCCGGCGGCGGGCCGCCCGCCGGTCACCGCCGCGGCCCCGATACCGGTGCCGACCGTCATGTAGACCGACACGCCGAGCCCCCGCGAGGCACCCCAGCGCCCCTCGGCCAGCGCGGCACCGGCCACGTCGGTGTGGAACCCGATCGGCACGTCGAACTCCGCGGCCAGCGTGCCGACCACGTCGACGTTCTTCCAGCCGGCCTTCGGGCTGGTCAGGATGAAGCCGTAATCCGGCCGGTCGCGCCGCAGCTCGACCGGGCCGAACGAGGCCACCCCCAGGGCGGTCAGCGGCCCGTGCTCGCGCACGTCGGCGGCGAAGAACTCCACCACCCGCCGCAGCGTGGGCTCCGGGTCACCGGTCGGGATCCGGGTCCGGGCCGTGACCCGGCCGGGCCCGGAACCCACCAGGCAGACGATCTTCGTGCCCCCGGCCTCGACCGCGCCGTAACGGTTCTCGCTCATCGTTCCCCCGGCCAGCCGTCGGGACCCGCGGGAACCCCCGCGTCCGAGCGGATCACCACCTTCATCGCCGAGTAGCCGAGCACCGAGAGAGCCCCGAACGCGGCCTCGTGGTCGGCCAGCGGGAACTCGTGCGTGACCAGCTCGGGCAGGTCGAGCCCACCGATCAGGTCGACCGCCTGCGGGAACACCTCGGCCGGGTAGTCACCGGCCCCGATCACCGAGATCCCCCGGTTGGTCAGGCGTAACGGCGTGACCTGCGAGGTGTACGAGTCGTCGAAGCCCATCACCACCACCCGCCCTCCGTCGGCGACCAGGCCGAGCGCCTCGTCGAGATGGTTGCCGGTGGTCTCGACCACCACGCTCGGGGCCTCACCGACGTCTTCGGCGGGACTCACCACGCGCCGGAAACGGGACCGGGCCAGATCCAGCCGGTACGGATCCGCCTCGACCACCACCACCCGCCGCGCGAGCCGCTCGCACACCGCGGCCACGAGCATCCCGATCGGACCGGCCCCGAGCACGACCACCACGTCGTCGTAGCCCACACCCCCGGCCCGGACGTTGTTGAGCACGCAGGCCAGCGGCTCGATCAGCACCGCCCGGCGGAACGGCAGGTTCGCCGGCAGCGGGCTGACGAAACGCTCGGGCAGCACCACGAACTCGGCGAAGGTGCCGTCACGGTCGACCCCCACCTCGGTGCCGGACTTGTTGAGGCAGTGGTTGGTGGCCCCGCGCCGGCAACGGGCGCAGTGCCCGCAGTAGAGCGTGGGATTGACCACCACCCGGTCGCCCTCGGCCAGCCCGGTCACCGCCTCTCCCACCGACGACACCACCCCCACCGACTCGTGCCCCAGCACCACGCCCGGACGGGCCGGGAAGTGGCCGAGCAGGATCTTGCGGTCGGTGCCGCAGATGCCGGTGCCGATCACCCGCACCACCACGTCGTCGGGAGCCGAGGGTCTGGGGTCGGGGCGCTCCTCCAGGGCCGCCGCGCCGGGTCCGAGGTACACCAGTGACTGCATCGGCTCTCCTTCAACTCGGATGTCAGGTGCTGTCGCCGAGCCGCCTTCGCACGAGCGCGGCGACGCGGGAGAACATGTCGCCTTCCGGCGGGTGGGCCAGGATGTCGGCCAGGGTGAAAAGGTCGAGCGCCCGGCTGATCTCGAACCAGTCGGGCGGCAGCACGCCGCCCGCGTCGACGTAGCCGTCGTGGAACCCGGCCACGTACTCGCGGGGGTAGTTCTCGGAGAAGCGCAGCATGTTGCCCACGTCGGTGAGCGGCGAGCCGCTGAACGCGAACTCCCAGTCGAGCACGGCCGCCACCTCCCAGCGCCCGTGCACGCGGTGCACCACGAGGTTCTTCGGGTTGAAGTCCATGTGCACGAGTTGCCGTGCCCCGGCGACGGAGTCGACCCGATGGGTGGACGCGAGCGCGAGCGCCAGCAGGTCGCGTTGCTCGCGCCCGGTCAGGACCCGCGCGGCGTGCCCGGCCGCGAGCGCCCGGTCGACCGCGTCAAGAGGATCGATGAGGACATCCGTGCCGTCCGGTTCGAGCGAACCCTCGCGAAAGGCTCCCGGGGCCGCGAAGCCGACGGCCGCGAACTGGGCCAGGACCTGCCCGACGGATCGCCCCAGCGTCTCGCTCTCGGCTGCGGTGGAACGGCTTTGACGATCGAGGACGAGGTCGAGAGGCTCTCCGTCGACGTACCGGTAGACCAGGGTCGGCTCACCGGACGCCTCGCCGGTGAGGTCGGCGCCGACCACCTCGACCGAGGGCACCACCCCGGCCAGACGCTGCGCGAGGGCCAGCTCGAGCGCACAGGGGTTGTGCCGGCGGTAGCGCCGCACCACGTAGCGATCGCCGGAAAGCACCGACACGGCCACCATTTCGTGGTTGACGCCGCCCTCGAGCGGCCGGGCCTCCACGACCTGCTCGCCGGGCAGGACCTCGCCGGTCAGCCATCCGAGCAGCGGATTGCCAAGTCCGGTATGTAATTTCGTCTCCCCCATCGCACGGACTGTACTCTGATCTCGGCCATGGGGCTATCATCGAGCGAGATCGCCCGGAGCAGCACGACTGGTGCAGCGGGGAGGCATTCCTCCCCGGCCCGCCGGGCCGACGACGCCGCAGGCCATCACGGGGAGGACTTCCCAGCATGCCCACGCACCCGCCTCGTCCCACCACCCACCGGCACCTCCGGCTCGCCAGCGAAAACCCCTGGGACGCGGCCCACCTCGCCGCCCGCCTCCGGGAGTTCACCACCCCCGGCGACAACGGCACCCTGCGCTGGGCGGTCGACGGCACCGAGGCCTCGATCAGTCTCCGGACCCCCGCGACCCCCACCACGCAACCCCCGGTGCGCACGTCGTCCACCATTCTCGTGACCGCCCCGAACGGGCCGGGAGCCCTGAGATTCACCGACGCCCACCACGCGCCGGGCCTCGAGATCCAGGTGCCGGTGCACTCGGGGGCGGCCCTGGTCGGGGTGCTCGACCTGATCACCTGGAAGGCGCACGTCGGGCCCGGCGGCGAGACGGTCGACCCGGCCGACCTCGCCGAGCAGCACGACCTGCCCGCCGACTTCTGGGACCGGGCCCGCAAGGGCCGCAACCGCACCGAAGATCTTCTGCGCGCCCGGTTCCCGCAGATCGAGGAGGCCCAGAACCGCGGCGAGCGGCTCGACGGCCTGTTCCAGGCGGCCGTGCGCGACCTGCCGGCCGGCAACCGGCCCGATCACACCCCCGTTCTTTACGGGAGTGCCGTCGAGGGCATCGGCCTCCAGCCACTGCTCGACGCGATGGTCCGCCTGCTTCCCGGGCGCCCCTGACGCCGGGCGCCCACCGGCCGGGATCACGCTCCTGACGACCCTGAACATGATCACGTCCGACGACATCGGCGACCGGCCTCCGGACGACGCGCACCACGGTCGCCCACGGTCGTGCACCCCTGGACTGGCCGTCCCGACGGCATCACCTCGCGGCCTTCTCACCCGGCGAACCGCAGAAGCTCACCCGGGCGAACCACGGGAGGCAGTTGCTGCCTGATCGCACTGCGTGCCGGGATCCTGACGGAGCGTCCGAGGTGCCACTCGTCCGGAGGTGCCGCTTCGATGACGATTTGCCGCACAGGACTACGAATTTGGTATGAACACAGCCGTGGCCCGTAATGTGGAGGCCATGTCGCCGTCGCGTCCCCAGCGCAATGTCCTGGGCCTGCTCGGTGCCTTCGTCGTGACGAGCTTGGTGGCGGGGATTCTCGCGGCCGGGCTCGCCGTACCGGCGATCGGCGCCTCGGGCATAGCCACCACCAGTGCCATCGAGTCCTTCCAGAAGCTCCCCGCGGATCTGGAAGACAGCCCGATGGCGACCAACACCAGGGTGCTGGCGAGTGACGGGTCGCTGCTGGCGACGTTCTACGACGAGAACCGCGTGCCGGTCGAGCTCGACGACATCTCGCCGTTCATGCAGAACGCGATCGTCGCCATCGAAGACGAGCGGTTCTACCAGCACACCGGCTTCGACACCGAGGGCACGCTGCGGGCCCTGGTGGTCAACCAGCTCTCCGGCGGCGTCTCGCAGGGTGCCTCCACGCTGACGCAGCAGCTGGTCAAGAACATGCTCAAGGAGCAGGCCTACATGGCCGGCGACGAAGAGGGCATCGCGGCGGCGTCCGAGCAGACCAACGCGCGCAAGCTGAAGGAGATCCGGCTGGCGTCGGCGCTCGAGAAGCGCAAGAGCAAGAAGCAGATCCTCGAGGACTACCTGAACATCGCCTGGTTCGGTGGGCGGCAGGTCTACGGGGTCGAGGCCGCGTCCAAGTACTACTTCGGCACCACGGCCAAGAAGCTCACGCTGCCCCAGGCCGCGATGCTGGCCGGCATGGTGCAGTCGCCGACGCAGTTCGACCTCGCCGACAAAGACAAGCACAAGGCGGCGATCAGCCGGCGCAACACGGTGCTGAACCGGATGTTCGCGCAGAAGATGATCGACGAGGAGACCCGCGACAAGGCGATCGACGCCAAGCTCGGCGCCAAGATCACGCGCACCTACTCGGGCTGCGGCAACGCGGGCACCCGCGGTTACTTCTGCGACTACGTCTACAACATCATCGTCAAGAGCGACGACTTCAAGGCCCTCGGCAAGGACGAGGAGGCTCGCAAGCTGTCGCTGCTGCACGGCGGCTGGACGATCCGCACCACGCTCGACAAGAAGCTGCTGAACACGGCCTGGAAGTCGGTCAAGAAGGCGATCCCGCCGAGCGACCCGAGCCGGGTCGCGACGGCCTCGGTCACGGTCGAGCCGGGCACCGGCAAGATCCTCTCGATGATCCAGAACAAGTACTACAGCGTCGACAAGGGCAAGCAGAACACCACGGTCAACTACTCCACCGACTACCAGTACGGCGGTTCGTCGGGCTTCCTCACCGGCTCCACGTTCAAGCCGGTGGTGCTGGCCAGCTGGCTGAAGGCGGGCAAGAAGCTCAACGCGGTGATCGACGGCTCGCCGGGCTCGATCCCGAACAGCCGGTTCAAGCGCTGCGGCTCGAACCTCAAGTCGACCGAGGTCTGGAACTTCGTGAACTCCGGTGACGGTGGCGCGAAGGGCAGCCTGACCGCCTGGAACGCGACGGCCAAGTCGATCAACGGTGCCTACATCCGGATGGAGGCCCAGCTCGACCTGTGCGACGTGGCCGACATGGCCGAGGCGCTGGGCATGCACCTAGCCGCCCCGAGCGGTGACATCTGCGCCACCGCCGAGGAGCGCCGCAAGGGCAAGAAGACCACCAAGATCCCGAACTGCATCCCCTCGCTGGTGCTCGGTGTGGCCAACCAGTCGCCGCTGACCATGGCCAACGCCTACGCGACGTTCGCCTCGGGCGGGATCTACTGCAAGCCGCTGGCGATCACGTCGATCAAGGACCGCAACGGCAAGGGCGTGAAGATCCCCAAGCAGAACTGCAAGCGCACGGTCGACGAGAACGTCGCCAACACCACGGTGCTCGGCATGAGCCGCGCGTTCAAGCCCGGCGGTACGGCCTCGGCCCTGGGCGGCATCAGCACCGGCCAGCCGGCCTCCGGCAAGACCGGTACCACCAACAACTCGCAGGACACCTGGTTCGCCGGCTACACGCCGCAGCTGTCCACCGCGGTGTGGGTCGGCCCGGAGACGGTGAACGGCAAGCGCAAGGTGATGCAGGGCGTCACGATCAACGGCGTCTACCGCCAGAGCGTCTACGGCGGCACGATCGCCGGCCCGATCTGGAAAGAGATCATGGAGGCCGCGCTCAAGGGCAAGAAGATCAAGCAGTTCGGCGCCCCCGACACCAGCCTGATCGGTTCCGAGCCGCGCGTCGAGAAGCCCCGCACCCCCGAGAACGGTGGGGGTAACAACGGCGGCGGCAACGGTGGCGGCAACGACGACGGCGGGAACACCGACAACGGCGGCAACCAGGGCGGCGGCAACGGTGGCGGCAACAACAATGGCGGCGGAAACGGTGGTGGCAACAACGGCGGCGGGAACGGCGGCGGCCGGTAACGGCTGAGCACCTCGCTCCTGGAGGAGGGCCGGGATCCCCATCGGGATCCCGGCCCTCACCCGTTCAAGCCCCCACCCGTTCAAGCCCCCACCCGTTCAAGCCCCCACCCGTTCAAGCCCCCACCCGTTCAAGCCCCCACCCGTTCAAGCCCCCACCCCACAGGCTCACGGCACACCGGCTCACGGCTCACGGCTCACGGCTCACGGCTCAGAACGGGACGGCCGTGCGCACCAGATCGGCCAGCGGTCCCGAGCGGCTGTGGGCGGGCCAGGCGATCACGGTCGTCACCGGGTCGGCCTCCGGAACCGGCACGACCGTCAGCTCGGTGCCCCCGATCGTGGTCGGGCAGGTCTCGCAGATCACCGCGCAGGCGCGTCCGAGCGAGACCAGGTGCAGCAACTGCAGCGGGTCGTGGATCTCCGGCCCCGGGCCGTAGGCGTAGCTGCCGTCCGGCTCGGGCCAGCGGGCCAGCGGCAGGCCGGGGATCGAGGCCACCTCGTCGAGCGTGAGCCCCGGGCGCTCCCCCAGCTCGTGCCCGGGCGGCAGCAGCGCGACCCGCCCACCGACGCCGAGCACCTCGTGATCGAGGCCGGACGCGTCGTCGAAGGGCAGGGTGAGCACGGCGACGTCGACCCGCCCGTCCCGCAGCATCGGCTCCGACTCGCCCATGCCCACCAGCACGACCTCCACGGTCACGTCGGGACGCACGGCCTCGTAGGCCTTCAGCAGATCGGCCAGGAGTTCGCCACCCATCGCGGCTTTCGCGGCCAGCCGGATGCCGTCGGGGTTCTCGCCGGCCCGCTGGGTGCGGCGCACCGCCGCGTCCACCGCCGCGATCGCGACCCGCGCCTCCCGCAGCAGCACCGTCCCGGAGGGGGTCAGGCGCACGGCCTGGCTGTCGCGTTCCAGCAGGGTGGTGCCCAGCCGCCGTTCCAGCTGCTGGATCGCCCGGGACAGCGGGGGCTGACTGATGCCCAGACGACGCGCCGCGCGGCTGAAGTTCAGCGCCTCGGCGACCGCCACGAAGTACCGCAGTTCCCTGGTCTCCACCGCGAGAGACTAACCCCCTATACCGTCTCGGTATAGCGGTGCACCTGATCGGTCTTGGACCACGTCCGGCGCGCCCACCTAGCGTCCAGGCATGAGCGAAACACGAACCGCCCTGGTCACAGGCGCGAACAAGGGCATCGGGTACGAGATCGCGGCCCAGCTGGGCCGGCTCGGCTTCCGGGTCGGGGTCGGGTCACGCAATGGTGGACGTGGTGGTGCCGCGGTCTCGAAGCTGCGGGCCGAGGGGGTGGACGCCTTCGCGGTGCCGCTCGACGTCACCGACGACGAGAGCGTCGCGGCCGCCGCCACGCTGCTGGAGGAACAGGGCGCCCTAGACGTCCTCGTGAACAACGCGGGCATCAGCGCCGGACGGCTGCAGACCCCGAGCGCGACGGACCTCGACCGGATCCGGGCCGCGGTGGAGACCAACGTGATCGGCGTCGTGCGGGTCACCAACGCGCTGCTGCCGCTGCTGCGCCGGTCATCGTCCGCACGCATCGTGAACGTGTCGACCAGCATGGCCTCTCTGGCCCTCAACCGGACCTCGGCCCCCGGCAGCGGGCCTCTCGACGGCGCCTACGGACCGTCCAAGACCATGCTCAACGCCGTCACCCTGCAGTACGCCCGCGAACTCGAGGGCACCGGCGTCCTCGTGAACCTGGTCTGCCCCGGCTACGTCGCGACCGACTTCACCGGATTCGACGGCGGGCGCACCCCGGCCCAGGGCGCCGCGATCGCCGTGAAGCTGGCGACCGTCCCGGACGGCGGCCCGCACGGCGGCTTCTTCGACGAGGCCGGCGAACTCCCCTGGTGATCGATCGCCCCGGCTGATCCAGCAGCACCACTGATCCAGCAGCACCACTGATCCAGCAGCACCACTGATCCGGCAGCCCGGCCGCACCAGCAGCCCGGCCCGGCAGCCCTCAGGAGACGTGCGCCCGTTGGAGTGGCCCGGCCCCGGCCGGCTCCATCCCGGCGTCCGAACGGCCGAGCCTTCACCACGCGGCGGCGGGAACGACGGGGCACGACGGGGAGCCGGGGGATGCACGCATGTCGGAGACGCTGGGCCCGGAACCGCTGCTGCCGACGTCCCCGGCCGCGGCCGTCCCTCATCAGCCCGGACCCACCGACCGACCCACGGGCCGCACCCCGGGTGCCCCGGCGCGTCCCCCATTGAGGCCCGAAAAGCCCGCCCGGCCGGGACTCTCGCTGGGCCGCCGGGCCCTGTGGAGCTTCGGCGACCAGGCCCTCTCCAGCCTGACCAACGCCGCGCTGTCGATCGTGGTCGCGCGCGAGGTCGGGCAGGCCAGCTTCGGCGCGTTCAGCCTGGCACTGGTCACGTTCAGCTTCGTCATCGGCATCTCGCGGGCCGTGGTCAGCGACGTGTTCGTGATCCAGTTCAGCGGGGCGGCCGAGGCGGAACGACGGCCCGCCGTGCGCCGCTCCACCGGAGGGGCGCTGGCGATCGGCGTGCTGGCCGGGTCGGTGTGCCTGTTCGCCGGGCTGCTGCTCCCCCACCACGAGACCCGCACGGCCCTGCTCGCTCTCGGCCTGTCGCTGCCCGGGCTGCTGCTGCAGGACAGCTGGCGTTTCGTGTTCTTCGCCGCCGACCGCCCGGCCGCGGCCTTCGTCAACGACCTGGTCTGGGCGGTGGTGCAGTTCTCGGCCGTGGGCGCGCTGATCGTGACCGGCCGGCACTCGATCTTCCTGATCACGCTGGCCTGGGGCGGCGCCGCCCTGATGGCCGCGGGCGTCGCCTGTGCGCAGGGCGCTCTGCTGCCCGCGCCGGGCGGCGCACTGGCCTGGTTCCGCGACAACCGGCACCTGAACGTCCGGATGGGCCTGGACTACGTGATCAACATGGGCGCCGTGAACCTGACCACCTACCTGATCGGCGCGTTCATCGGCCTGGTGGCGGTCGGCGCGCTGCGGGCCGCCCAGGTCATTCTCGGCCCGCTGCAACTGGTCTACTCCGGGTCGCAGGCGTTCCTGCTGCCCGTGCTGTCCCGTCAGGCCGGACGCGGTCAGGACCTGCGCCGTACCGCCCTGCTGGTCAGCGGCGCCGTCACCGCGGTCTCGGCGACCTGGTCGGGCTTCCTGCTGGCCATCCCGAACCACTGGGGCGAGGAGATTCTCGGCGACAGCTGGGACGCCGCCCGCACCCTGCTCCCGCTGTCGTGTCTGGCGATGGTGGCGGTGTCGATGTCGCTCGGCCCGGCGCTGGCGCTGCGCGCGCTGCAACGACCTGGCCTGCAACTGCGGGTCACGCTCACCCAGGCGCCGCTGATCCTGGCGCTGGGTCTGCTCGGGGCCCGGCTCGACGGGGCGGTCGGCGCGGCGGCCGGGCTGGCCCTGGCCCAGGTGGCCGGCGCCACCACGATCTGGGTTCTGCTGCTGCGGTTCCCGGAACCTCCGGCGGCCGCCACCCTCCCGCGCAGCCGGCGCCCGCTGTGACGAGGCGGACACGTAACCGGATGCGACGAAAGTCTTATCCCCTACTCATCCTTTAGATGACAGTTGTGACCGCCGCGGACCTCTAGGGTCCTGCGCATGCTCGAGACACGGCGCCAGCACGACTGCCAGGCACTCAACTCGCTCGCCCTGGGCGAGATCACCATCGCCGGCCTGGTCACGGCCGGGCTCTTCGTGGGCGCGCCGCTGCGGTTCGTGCTGTCGGCGTTCTTCGCCGCGCACGTGGCCTGGATCGTCACGGTCCTGATCGGGAAACTCTCGGGCGGCGCCGGAGGTTCCCGGCCGCTCCCCGTACGTCCCCGCCCGCGGGCGGGCGCCTGAATCAGGCGCGGCTGCGCCGCAGCTCCTCGTCGAGCGCGGCCAGGGCCCGTTCGGCGGTGACGCCGCTGGGCAGATACTGCAGGGTCGTCCACTCGCCCTCGCCGTCCCACAGCCCGAGGCCCCGCACACCGCGGTACTCGAACCGGGCGACGTGCACCCAGGGGACGCGGCGACGGCCCAGGTCGTTGCGGTTGATCAGCTGGTAGCCGTCGGTGTAGACGCCGTTGCCCAGCGCCCGCACGGTCACGACCACCCAGAACAGCGTGAGCACGGCGGCGGCCACGACCGCGAACCACGCCCCGTCGAGCGAGAGCAGCACGATGCCGGTCACCCCGATCACGGCCAGGATCCCGTAGACCGCCGCGGTGCGGCGGGGTGCCCGCACGATCTTCCTGGCGGCGCCCGCCGTGGTTGTCGTCACGACGCGATTTTTCCAAACGTGCGGACGCGCCGGGCACCGGGGGTGCCGCGTGTCGCCTCCCGGGTGGCGACGGACCGCTCGCGCGACCGGCCCCGGCCCCGTGCCGCCGGGTGCCGGTCGCGATCCGGCGGTCAGCCCGCGCGGCGCCGGGACACCGTCGGGAAGTCGATCGGCACGTCCAGGGCAATGTTCACGTAGTTCGTGAACAGGTTCAGCGCGACCTGGGCGATGGTCTCGACGATCTGCTCGTCGCCCCAGCCGTGCTCGCGCAGGGCCTCCACGTCGGCCGGGCCGACCTGGCCCCGCTCGTTCACCAGCTTCAGGGCGAACGCGAGCAGGGCCGCGGTGCGCGGGTCGTCGGCCTCGCCGTCCTGGGCGGCGGCGAGCGCCTCCCGGGTCAGGCCGGCCTTGCGCCCCAGGGCGGTGTGGGCGGCCAGGCAGTACTCGCAGGCGTTGCGGTCGGCCACCGCGACGGCGATCTGCTCGCCCAGGGCCGGGCCGAGCGTGCCGCCGGCGAGGGCGCCGAACGAGCCCCACATGCTGTTCAGGGCGGCGGGTGAGTTCGCGACGGCCCGGAACATGGCCGGCACGGCACCGAAGGCCGCGTTGATCGCGTCGAGCTGCTCCTTGACCGGGCCGGTGGCGCAGTCGCGGTCGACGAGCGGGACGTTGGACATGGGGAGCTCCTCGGATCTGTCGGGGTGAAGCGGTTGGTGCCTCAAGATTCCCCCCACCGGCCGGACGATACGTAGCGGAACATCCACACTTCTTGACTGATCGTCCTAGAATCGCGAGGTGACCTCTCTCGACCGCATCTCCCCGCTGCTCCGGTCGTTCCGGGTCAGCACGAGCGTGTTCCACACCGGGCCCCTGTGCGGCGTCACCACGTTCGCCGCCCGGCCGGGCCGGGGTTTCCTGCACGTGCTGCGGCGCGGCGAGATGACGGTGACGCACCAGGAGCCGGGCGGCCGCCTGGTGCACCTGCCGGTCGACCGTCCCACCCTGCTGTTCTACCCGCGTCCGCTCGAGCACGCGTTCCACAACGCCCCCACCGAGGACTCGGACTTCGCCTGTGCGGCCCTGGATTTCGACGGCGGTGAGACCCACCCGATCGTGCGGGCGCTGCCGCCGGTGATCGTGCTGCCGCTGGCCGACGTGTCCGGCCTCGACCCGGCGCTGCAGCTGCTCTTCGGTGAGATCGACCAGGTGCGGTGCGGTCACCGGCTGGTGGCCGACCGGCTGTTCGAGGTGGTCCTGATCCAGCTGCTGCGCTGGCTGCTCGACCACGCCGGCGAACTCGGCCTGCCGCCGGGCCTTTTCACCGGCCTGTCCGATCCCCGGCTGGCCCCGGTGCTGCTGGGGATGCACGAGTCGCCCGAGCGGGACTGGAATCTCGACACGATGGCCCGCGAGGCGCGGATGTCGCGCAGCGCGTTCGCCGACCGGTTCCGGAAGCTGCTCGGCCAGGCGCCCGGCGAATACCTCACCCACTGGCGGCTCACCGTGGCCCAGCAGCGGCTGCTGGCGGGGGTTCCGGTCGCCACGGTGGCCGCGCAGCTCGGGTACGCGAACGCCTCGTCGTTCTCCCGCGTCTTCACCCAGCACCTGGGATCCTCACCCCGGGGCTGGGTCACGGTTCAGGCGCAGGCCGGTTCCCTCGACGGCGCACAGAAGGCCACCTCGGGCTGAGCGGGTGACGGCCCGCGCAGCAGTGGCTGCGGCACGCCGCGCAGGTGCTGGTCGAAGAACGCCCGTACGTAGGTCCGCGTGATCTGCACCGAACGGTCGCCGGCCAAGCCGCTGCCCAGGTCGGCGCCGATCTGCCGGGCGAGCAGGTCGTAGTCGGTGAACGAGGCGTGTACCGACGCCCGCACCACCAGCCACCGGCGCCACCCGGTCAGGCGGGGCCAGCTCTCGTCCCAGCTCGGCTCGGCGGTGCCGCCCGGGCTATGGATCGACTCCTGCCCCATCAGCAGGAACGGCTTGTGCAGGCCCCTTTCCGGGAGCGGGGCGAACAGCAACCCGTCGAGGTTCGCCCCGGCCCTGACCCGGGCGTCGTTCAGCATCGTCTCGGTCGCACTGGCACCGCCGAGCGGGCTGCCGGCCATGCCGATGCGGTCCGGGTCGATCAGCCGGCTCCCCCGCCAGACCGGGTGACGGCCGGTCAGCGAGTCGAGCACGAACGCGACGTCGAGGGCGCGGCTGTGCTCGGCCTGGCCGCCGAAGTCGTCGGTCTGCAGCCGACACGCGTCGCAGGTGGTGCCCCGCCCGTCCGGGAAGGTCGTCGCGAACGTCTCATAGGTGTGGTCGATGCCGGCCACCACGTACCCGTGACTGGCCAGATCCTCCGCGAGCGCCGTGAGAGAGCTTGCCCCCCAGGTGAATCCGGGCGACAGCACCACCAGGGGCCGTGATCGCGAGTGCTCCGCCGGTGCCGCGTCCTTCGCCGAATGCGTGCGGGTGCGGCTCAGGACGTCCCCCTCCACCCCGGTGATTCCCGTTCCGGCGAGCAGCAGTTCAGACTGCGGGCGGTCGTGTGGGGCGCCTTCGGGATGGAGGACGCATCGGTCGGGTACCAGAGCGAGACCTTCAGTTCACATCGCACAGCCAAGGCAGGGCCTCGGCAACAGACTCGACGGCTCTGACCGTCACCAAGTCATTGACCATCGACGAGCCGGCTGCCGACGCCGACTGGATCAGCGGACGCCTGCCCCTGCCCAACACCAACGCCCACATCCACGCCGCAACTCCCGTTGCAACGCAAGCGAACTCACATTCATCCGAACCTGGCGCTCCGAAAGCGGAAGTACGGGCGAATGCCGCCAAGGACATCGCCCCACGCCTCACCGAGACCTTCGACGCCCAGGCCGCGCGGTTCGTCGACAACGTCCGCGCTCGGGTCGACGAAATGCTCGGGGCACTCGCGATCAGCTTGGATCTCAGCGGCTCCCAGGAGTCTGCCCGTGCCGCCCACATGGACGCCCGTAGCAAACTTGGGATCCCTAGGGGCGTCATCGCAAGACGCCAATAGTCGGGCTGACTGGAGCTTTCTGCTCTCACAGCGACATACATTTCAATAGACAACGTTAGACAACGCCTGTCAGTTCAGCAAACCCACTTGTGCTCGATTGCATACGATGTAGAGTGCCAATCCTAGATTTGCGAATCACCTCAGGGGGAATCTTGGACAACGGCATCGAACTGTCTAAGTTGCTGGATATCCTACGCACCGAGATTGCCACGTCCGAAGCAAACGCCCTACAGCAAGGACTGTCATTTCCTGTCAGTGAGATCGAAATCGAGTTCAAAGCCATTCTGACTAGGGATGCAGGTGGCAAGACGGGTTTCAGCATTCCTTTTGTCAATGCCGAGCTCGGCGGCGAACTCAAAAGGCACACTGAGCTCATGCACAGTGTCAAGATTAAACTTGGATCCCCTCTAGCAGAGGACGGACGTATTGTCAGAGTGAACAGTTCAAGTGATGAAGAAAAGGGGTAACCTCAGAGCCCGATGGCGGCGATCACGTTTATCTGAGCACATTTTTCAAGTCACCGGTGACTTCGGGGCGACTGCGAGGCCAAGATACAAGTACGGCTCCGGATTCCTGCTCTCATCGGGCAAGATACTGTCCGCCCTTCATGTGATCGAAGGAGCCGAACACATATCTGTCGCAGGCCGCGACAAGGTCACCTATCCCGCCTCCATCATGTCGGATTTGCCAAGTTCCGATTTGGTCATTTTGACAGGAGATTGGACTCGAAAGCCCGGACTCTTTTCGTCGATTCCAGTGGCGCAGGTGGCCCGAGAGGTAGATACGAAAGCGCGGGCAGGCTTTTTACTGTGCGAGGCTATCGGGTATCCGAGGTTCATGGAGTTCGCCCGAGACGCAGACCTCAGAACCGTGCGGGACACGGCCCACATCACCGGCTCGGTCCCACTGCTATCGGGCCTTGCAAGCGGAAAACTGATACTCAATACAACCAACACTCCTCGCGAATTTCGACCAGATGCTGGAAGATCCGAATGGGAAGGAATGTCAGGGGCGCCAGTTTTCAGCGAAAGACACTTGATCGGCGTCATCACGGACCACTCGCTCCGCCAAGGGGTTTCCTCCATCTCAATCACTCCTCTCGGTCTCGCGAAGGGAAATACCGATACCACGATTCCCCCTTCAAATAACCGAGTTTGGGATTTACTGGGAATTCGACATCCCTCCCATATCGCCACACTGCCTCGATCGAGGGCTCATATACTACGGCGAAGAATTCTCGCCGTGACCCTCGCAGCACTTTCTATGGTTCTGCTAATTAGTGCAGGAGGCTCGGTGGCCTCTCTCATCGAGGCCTCTATCCGACCCGCCGACAATTCGAGCAGTCCGACCGCCGCATATCGTAAAGAAATTGCCTTCGGCGATCTTGCGCCCGTCAATCTTCGCAGCGGAAACCTCATTTATGGAACCCAGTTCCTGACCTCCACCGCCGGCTGGCCAGAAAAAGAGACGAAGAACTACAGTATCTCTTACAGCAACGGCGCCTACTCGCTAGAGGTCAAAGTTCCTGATCGTATTGCAGCAATCGGCGCCCCGGTCAACAGTTCAAGCACAAGCGAATCGGTCAGTGGAACAGCACGCTTCCGCAGGGGCCACGGCTACTGGGGACTCACATGCCGCGGCGACGGAAGTGTTCCCTACTCTCAATACGAATTCCTGCTAAGTCACACAGGATCAGTCATGATCAGGGAACCTGGGGGTATCAGCACTGGCTGGATGCGGGTCTCTGGCTTGGATATGAGCGGGCCAGTTCGACTCGATGCCCGGTGTCAGGATGCCCCTGGAAACGAGCCAATTCTACTTTCTCTCGCAGTCAATGGTCGCCTGGCTCTCACGTACAATCCTCACGGAGGTCTCCTAGGTCCGGGCGACGTGGGATTTGAAGGGGCTCAGTTTGTCGACGTGCGTGGAAGTAGCCTCACTGTCGACTTACTAGAATTCAGTGTCTATGCCAACTAATGCTGAACAGGAATTCTAAAACTTAGGCTTGGCTTAGATACGGTTTTGAGACGTAGACTTAGGAGACCGATGAAGCGAGAACCGATCAGACAGGGGGGAGCACTGTGAAACGTACGCTCGTCTCACTCGTGCTGAGCGCAGCTCTCATGGGTGTCGGCTTGGTCACGGCTCAGCCAGCCAGCGCTCACAGGGTTTGCTACACCACGACGTCCACAACTACTGGGGGAAGCCACACGTACTGTTCCGGCTCCGTCTCATGCGAGTCTGTCAAGCATTCGTACTGGAAATGGAGCGGATGGCGTTGGAAGCGAGTCACTTATTCCACGGTTGAATGCTGGTAGGTAGAGCAATCAACGTCGCGAGGGCCCGGTTCACGATCTCCGTGAACCGGGCCCTTCTCTGTATAAAAGCTCGGCATAGTTCCATGACGTGAGCCGTGCCAAGAAGTGTCTCTCCTCAGACTTACCGCTTGATGCGCCCCGGGTTCCCGGAGCCGACCTCTGGATGAGGCCCGGCTACTGGACTGATGGAGTCGGTGCGGCGTTCGTATTCGATGGGGCTGAGGTAACCCGGGGCAGAGCGGCCTGGCGTGCTCACACTTCCCGAGAGCAGAAACTTCAAGCAGTCGCGCGACCTGAGTATCTGGATCGTGGGGACTGAATCCGAGCAGGAGCCGTGGGCCCGGAGCCGAGCCGGTGGCGCCTTCGGCGCATTGTTCGATCGGCACCACCCGGGGATCTACCGGCGGCCCCTGAGCCTGACGAGTGACCGCAGCGCCGCCGAGGATGTCGTGGCGACAGTGTTTCTCGAGCTGTGGCGGCGACGCGACGCCGTCAGGGTGGTCGAGGGATCGGTGCTGGCGTGAACGCCTGGCCGCTCATCCATACGCCCTGCCGGCCCTGGGCCTGGGCCCGGGCCTGGAACTGGCCTCGGACGATCCGCTTGCGAGAAAAGGGGTTTCGTCATGACCGCGTTCATGGATCCGACGTTCACCCAGGCACTGCGCGAGCAGCTCATCGCGCGCGTGCACACCTCGACCGCGCGACGCCGGCGCAAAAGCTGGCGCATCGCAGGCGCACTGGCCGGGGTAGCCATGGCCGGGAGTGCGGCCGCAGCCGTGGCCACGAACCCCAGGCCCCAGCCCGGGACCGACCAGGTGCGCGTGCTGAGAGCCGGCGAACAGATCGAGGGCAGCGGGCCGACCACGATCGACCTGGGCCGGCCCCCGGCGGACGCCACCCACATCGAGCTCACCTTCACCTGCCTGGACGCCGCCACCTACACATTCCAGGATGGCTCTGCCCTCATTTGCGACAGAGAACAACTCCAGCGCCCGATCTCGACCGAGCGCCAGGCGATCGCGATCACCAGCGGAACACGCACCTTGAGCGTCGAAACCATCCAGGGCGCGCGATGGCGGCTGACAGCCGACTATTCGAACCGCCGACGGACCCCCTACGCAACGAACGCCGCCGGCGACACCTATGGCGCCTCGTCCGACGGCCACGAAGACCCAGAACTCGTCGCGGTCATGGCCACGAACGGCAAGAGCGGGTACGCCTACTTCACAGACCTGAATCTCCCGCTCCCCACCTCGCCCGCCGAGGCGCAGACACAGCAAGAGGAGAACAGAGGCAAACGACGGGTCATCCCGGTCTACACCTCGGACGGCACCACCGTGATCGGTCAGTTCGTCATGGACTGAAGCTCGGCGATCCTCACACCTCGAACGAGGCCCCGTTCGACCGGAAAGGACGAAGTGAGCCGATCTCGAACGCTGCCCGGGGCCGTTTCAGCGTCTGTCACCGTGATCAGCCGTGCCAGGACGCGGGGCGAGCCGACTGCCGCAGCCAGGGTCCAGGCGGCTACGACGGCCCGATCATCGCGGAGAATGTCCTCGCGGGCGCGGTGAGCGAGGCTCGGTGTGGTGGTTATGCCGGGGGCTCACCCCCGCAGGACCGGAGAGCCCTCAGTTGCCCTAGTCAGGAGCCCTCAGCAAAGCAACGAACCCCAGATCAAAGCTCTGACCTGGGGTTTCCTGGGTGGGCGATACTGGGTTCGAACCAGTGACCCCTGCCGTGTGAAGGCAGTGCTCTACCACTGAGCTAATCGCCCGCTCTCGTTCCGTTTGCCGTAGCGGCGAACCGAACGAGTAGAACTCTAGCGAACGTCCCCCCGATTCTCCCAATCGGCCCTCGCGTGCCGCCGGCCGGTCGCCCTCCGGCGCCCTCCTGCCTCCGGAGGTGAGATCGGGACCCCGGCGGGCGGGCGTCGTCCGTCAACGGCACTCAGCCGCCCGACAGACCCGTCCACGACGGCAGCCAGTTCTCGGGCACCCAGCCGGGCAGACCGATGATCAGGAATGCGATCCAGAAGAAGCCGACGACGAGCGCGAAGGTCCCCAATCCGACCAATCCGCGAATATAGAGCGGCTGGTCCATGAGCCACTTCGTCCATGCGGATACCTGTTTCCGGGCGAATTGCTCCAATCGGGCAGCCCAGGTGAATTCGGTCGCGAGAACGGCCAATCCGACGAAGACGATCACCCAGCCCGGCCCGGGCAGGGGCACCAGGATCAGTCCGCCGACAACAATCGCGCCGCCGATCAGCCCGACGGCAAGTCGATACATTCGGTTAGTCGAGGGACGACGCCGGACAGACTCCCGCCAGGCGCGGAAACGGTGCACCCAAACCCGGGGGTCGAGCTCTACATCGTCATCTTCTTGCTGGTCATGTCCGACTTCGACGGCTTTCGCGGTCGACTTCAGCGGTCTGTCACCAGGATGCTTCACGAGTCCGGTTCCCCTGACGTAGAACGAAGCTTTGACTGCGGAGGGTGACCAAAGCACCCTGTGGTATCAAGATCGACGAACACTTATTGAGATCACCACTCGGTTGGCGGGTTTCAGTTGGGGTCCGGCAGGGAAAGATGCCGTCGTAAGCCACCTGTGTGCCCCCCGAAACGGTGACGCGTAACGATGAGTTCCGCGAATCCCGGGGCGAAGATGAGGGAGATCGATGCAGCCGCAAGTAGACGTTGAGGCGTCCGTTCAGCTGCGTCTTGTGGTCGCAGACGCCGATGCCGTTCCTCTGCCGGTCAGCCTGCGGTACGGCGCGTCCGACCCGTACGCGGTCCGGGCAGTCTTCTCCGGTGACGGCATGGAGGTCGAATGGGTCTTCGCCCGCGATCTGCTCCGCACCGGACTCACCACGCCGATCGGCGACGGTGACGTTCACGTCTGGCCCTCCTGGGGCACGGGTCGTGAACTGGTCATGATCAGCCTGACGTCCCCCGACGGGCAGGCCGTTCTGGAGGCCAGTGCGGACGACGTCCGCACGTTCCTCGACCGCACGGCAGCCGTTGTGCCGGACGGCGAGGAGAGCCTCTACCTGGATCTGGACGCTGCCGTCGCACGGCTGCTGACCTGACCCAGCCCCGGAATCACTTCCGGCCGCACCCCTGAGCGGCCCGGTTGCTCCGGACGCACCGCCCCGCACCATCAGCACCTCCCGCTCCACCTGGTTTCATCGGGTCCCACCCCCTTGAACGTTGATCCACGTCGGCCTGATCCGCAGTCCCGGCCGGTGATTCGGCACCCGTCCCCGCAGACGAGGTCCGGTCGCCGGCGGGCGGGTCGCCGGGGATCCACAAACCCCCAGCTCAAGACGTACGTTCCGACACGACCACCTTGGCGCTCACCCGCGTGCCGGGGTGGTCGTCGGTTTCCGCGGAGTCAGAAGTTCACCCGTTGCCAGGAGCCCGTGCCGGGCTGTTCACGGTGCGGACGAATGAGTTGGACTTCTGGGCCGCCGGTCGGCTACGTTACTCAGGCACCGAACGAGCGGGTCGGCCGAAAGGCAGGCGCGCGAAGATCGGTGGCATGCGGACATAGCTCAGTTGGTAGAGCATCACCTTGCCAAGGTGAGGGTCGCGAGTTCGAGTCTCGTTGTCCGCTCGGAGACCCACCCAGTCTCTCACGGTGGAGTGGCCGAGAGGCGAGGCAACGGACTGCAAATCCGTGTACACGGGTTCAAATCCCGTCTCCACCTCCAGCACTTCAACAGGTGCACGAGGGCGATTAGCTCAGTGGGAGAGCGCTTCCTTGACACGGAAGAGGTCACTGGTTCAATCCCAGTATCGCCCACCACCGAAAACCAGGTCCTGGACCTGGTTTTCTGCTTTTGCGGCCTGAGTGACCCGGCCCGATCGGGCAGGTCCGGAGCCCGGCGCCGCACCTCTCGTCCCGGATCCGCCGGGGATCATCCCCTGTCGGCCGATTCAGCCCCGTCGGGCAGCCTCCGAACCTCCAGACATGGCCGTCCTCTCCCCCGCCGCCCCGTCCGTCGCCACGCCGTCGCAGCGTGGCCGGTTGCTGTTCATCGCCGCCCTGGTCCTGGCCGCTCTCACGGCCTGGATCGTCAGCCCGCTGGTGAGTGGTGACGAGACCCGCGAGGCGTCCGCCCCGGCCCTGGCCGCCCGGGCCGGCTGCTCCGACACCTACCGGCCCACCGCCGGCCTCGACGCCGACCACAGCGGCAGCTGCACCCTGGCGGACGGCGTCCGCGTCGACTTCCGGATCTGGGACACCCAGGGCGAGGCCAACGCGTGGCTCACGGGCGTCAGCGGAAACAGCGGACAGGGACAGGGACAGGCGGGCATCGTCGGCGGCAGCTGGGCCGCCCACATCACCGGCACCGGCGACCGCGACGCGATCAACCGGATCCTGGCCGACCTCCAGAGGTAGACGGCACCACGCACCTCTGCCGTCACGTCGCCGGAAGCCCGCACGTGTACGGAGCACCCCTCGGGATGGGATAAGTTTGTTCCGCGCCGAAGGGAGCGGAACGGTCGGAAGACCGGGTCGTGAACATCCGGAGCGTGCGGACATAGCTCAGTTGGTAGAGCATCACCTTGCCAAGGTGAGGGTCGCGAGTTCGAGTCTCGTTGTCCGCTCAGATCGAAGGCCGTCGTCGGGTTCGCCCGGTGGCGGCCTTCGTCGTTGAGCCCGCGAGAGTCAGCACGGCAGTCAGCACGGCAGTCAGCACGGCAGTCAGCACGGCAGTCAGCACGGCAGTCAGCACGGCTCCACACGACCTCACCCGGCGAGACCGCCGACCGGGCACGATCTTTGCCGCTCGGGTGATCGCCACCGTCGGCGCGTTGTCGTCGCTGGTCACGGCGTTTCGCATCACACCCGGCGGCACCCCACGCGTGTGCCGAACGGCCTCAGAAGTCTGCTAAGTTTATGGGGCACCGAACGGAGCGGAACGGCCCCGGCCCGAACGCGAAGTGAAGAAGCATGCGGACATAGCTCAGTTGGTAGAGCATCACCTTGCCAAGGTGAGGGTCGCGAGTTCGAGTCTCGTTGTCCGCTCGGAGACCCACCCAGTCTCTCACGGTGGAGTGGCCGAGAGGCGAGGCAACGGACTGCAAATCCGTGTACACGGGTTCAAATCCCGTCTCCACCTCCAGCACTTCAAGATGTGCACGAGGGCGATTAGCTCAGTGGGAGAGCGCTTCCTTGACACGGAAGAGGTCACTGGTTCAATCCCAGTATCGCCCACCACACGAAGCCAGATCAGAAGCCTTTTCTGATCTGGCTTCTCGGTTTTGCCCCGCCGCTCCTCAGCTCCTCGCCGGGTGAGCAGAAGTGCGCCCGGACCGCACTTTCCTCACCCGGCAAGGGGAGCAGGGATGCTCCGACCGGATCGGACTCCGTGCCGCCCCGCCCGCCAGCCACTACCTACCCGCCGGTTCTACACTCCTCACGTGAGCGACGAGGCCCTGACCTGGCTGCCGCGGCAGAGCGACGACGCCGGGCTCGGTCTGCGTGAGCGCAAGAAGCGCCAGATGCGCGCCCAGCTGGCGTCCGCCGCCACCCGCCTCTTCCTCGATCGCGGTTTCGACGCCGTGCGGGTCTCCGACATCGCCGCCGCCTGCGGGGTTTCCGAGAAGACGGTGTTCAACTACTTCCCCAGCAAGGAAGCCCTTCTGCTGCAGCGGTTCGAGAGCACCTGGACCGCCCTGGGCGCCGCACTCGCCGATCCGGCCGTACCGCCGGTGCGGGCCACTCAGAACACCCTGTCCGAGCACCTGAACGCCCTCACCGGCTGGATGGAGTCGCACCCGGACCCGCGCGAGGCGGTCGCCGAGGTGCACCGCTTCCAGGAGCTCAGCCTGAGCACCGCCGGCCTGCGGGCCCACCAGCTCGAGCGGGCCGAGCAGCTGACCGTGCTCACCGCGCAGCTCCTGGCCGGGCGGGCCGGGACGAGCCCCGACGATCCCCGCGTGCAGATCGCCGCCGTCTCCCTGACCGGCCTGTGGCGCGTGCACTCGGCCGGCCTGACCCGTTGTCTGGGTGCGGGCGCCGGGCCGCTGGAGATCCGCGACCGGGTCACCGACGACGTGGCCCGCGCCGCCGAGGTGATCACGGCAGCGCTGGAGCCCTTCTCCCCCACGACCTTTCCGGCCTGAGCATCCGAGCGCCGGCAGGCCTAACGCAACGCCGCCACCCGTGCCCGCACGGAACGCAGCTGGTTCAGCCGCTTCTCGTACCCGCCCCCCAGAACGAGCAGCGCCAGGCCCACGATCGCGGCCCACGCCCACAGCGGCACGGTCGCACCGACCGTCCGCATCCACGGCGACAACAGCACCACCGCCTGGATCACCAGGGCCGCCGAACCCAGCAGCAGCGGCGCCTGCAGGCGCCAGTGGGCACCCGCGGCGGTCACCCCGGCGGCGAGCAGGATCACCAGCGACGGACGCGCGACCTGGCTGCCGCCGTCGGCCACCCCGAAGAGGAGCCCGGGACCGAGCAGCAGCACCAGGCCGGGCGCGAAAGCCACCCAGGAGCGCGGGGTTCCGTTCTCGCCCACCGCGGCGAACCGGTCGCGGCCCTGCACCAGCAGCAGGACCGCGGCGGGAACCGTCCAGACCTCGAGATCGGTGAGCGACAGCGGGGTCTCGTCGAGGTTCGCACCGGCCCGCAGCAGCGCCGTCGCGACCCCGGTCACGGCCGCCCCCAGCAACGCCGGGCGGACGAAGGGCGAGGACCCGAACCGGGTGGCGACGAGAACGACCACCCCGGCCAGCACCATCAGCACGACCGGCCGGACCAGCGTCCCTCCCCCGGACGCCAGCACGCTCGGCAGCACCCCGAGCACGAACGGCGTGAGCAGCACCGGCTCGGGCCCGACCTCACGCGCCCGGCGGCGCCGGGCCCAGAACTGGATGCCGAGCAGCACCAGCGCGGGTGGCAGGGTGTAAGCCTCGACCAGGCGAACGTCCGCGTCCCACAGGCGGGTCCAGCTGGAGAGCATGAGCAGCGCCCCGGCGAGCCAGCCGACGCGGGTGCGGTCGGGGGTCAGCGCGATCGCGGTCGCCGAGACACCGACCACGAGCAGGGTGAGCCAGAGCCGGCCGACATCCCCGGTCGCGGCGAGCGCCACCAGCCCGGTGACGGCCAGCCCGGCTTCGGCACCGATCCGCCGGTCCCGGTCGAGGCGCCCGGTCAGTACCAGCACGGTGACGACGGCCGCCCCCACGGCCGTCGAGAACGCCCAGACCAGGCCGGGATCGAGCGGGTCGAGCCCGTCGAGCGACCAGGCGAGGAGCCCGAGCAGCGGCGTGGTGGTCACGGCGAACAACGGCGGCACGATCGGGAAGGCGGCGGCCGCGGCCGGGAAGAGCCGCACGGCGCCCGCGATCACGGTGGCGAGGGTCAGGGCCAGCAGCAGGGTGAGGTGCCATCCGGGCTCGTAGCCGGACTGCCCGCTGGTGCCGAGCCCGACGGCGAGCGCGATCAGGCCCGGGACGGCGGCGGGGATGCGGTCGGACGTGTCCCACCGCGCCCGGGGCGGCACCGGGAGCCGGGGCACGGTGAGCAGCCCGGCCGAGAGCAGGCCGCCGACGAGGGCGGTCCAGACCAGGGCGGGTTCCTCGTCGGAGCCGATCTGGTCGAGGAACGTGACCAGCACCAGCGGCAGGGCGCCGGTCGCGACCACCGCGAGCGCGGCGCGGGCGAGCGGCCGGAGCGTCAGCCGGCGCCGGGCCAGGAGCACGGCGCCGATCGCGAGAAGCGTGATCGGCACCGGGAGTTCGCGGGTGGTCCACGACAGGAACACCGCGTGCAGACCGCTGAACACGCTGAGGGTCCACAGCACCGGCGCGGGCGGTTCCGCGTCGCGCACGACCAGAACGGCGGACGCGGTGGCCAGGGCGATCAGCAGGGCGACGTTGCCGATGAGCGGCACCGGCGGGATCAGGGTGATCAGGAGCAGCGCGACCGCGGTGAGCACGAACGACAGCGACCGCAGCCGGCGCCGCACGAACCCGGGGAAGAGCGGCCCCCGGGCGGCGATGCCGGTGGCCGCCGCGACGATCGCGAAGGACCCGAGCGCGACACCCCAGATGCTGGTGTCGAGCCGGCTGGTCAGGTCGATGTCGTGGTCGATGACGGCGCTGACGCTGCGGGACGACTGGCCGTACGGTCCGAACACCGCGACGGCCGCGACGGCCACCGACGGCAGGAGGGTCAGTACCGAACCGGTGAGAACGCCCGCGCCGAGAGCGATCCGGCGCAGGGCGGCGTCCGGGGCCTGGGGCAGGCGGGACAGCCCGGTGAGCAGCAGGGCGGGCAGCAGGGTGACGGGCAGAATGGCCCAGGCGTCGTAGAAGCCGAGCGCGCGGGCCAGGTCGAGCGCGGCGAACACGGCGGTGAGCACGGCGACGAATCCCGCGGCCGTCGACCAGGTCCGGCGCAGGCCGACCGGGGCCGAGGCGTCGGCCCCGGTCTGGGCGGCGGTGACCAGCGCGATCGCGAGCAGCGTGAGCACGACCTCGTGCAGGTTCGCCAGCACCACGGCCTGGAGCGAGAGCACCAGCGCCACCGCCGCGATTACCTGGGCGGTCGTGCGTTCGCTGCGCCACGCCGGGGGCAGCCGTCGCCGGGCCAGGGTGACCAGCGCGCCGACCAGCAGGCCGGGGGCCATCGGGGCGTCGACGGTGAGGGTGAGCAGTGACGAGGTCAGCACGGAGGCACCCACCGGCAGCAGCACCACCGCCGCGTGGGAACCGGCCCGCATCCGCCACTTCCAGGCCCAGGCGCCGATCAGCGCCCCGCTCAGCAGCAGGGCCCAGCCCCCGTAGGTCCAGGGCCGGGGCTCGCCGGCGCCGAACAGCCCGGTGCTGCGGATCGCCCACGCGTCACCGAGCACCAGCACCACACCGAGAGCGCCCACCGCCTCGGCGGTCTCGGGCAGCCGCGGGCGCAGCCAGGCCGAGATGCCCAGGGCGGCCAGGGTCGCGGTGCCGATCACGGCCGCACGCCCGGCCAGCGGGATGCTCGCCCAGGAGAAGATCAGGAACCCGATCGCGGCCACGGCCAGCAACAGGGCACCGACACCGACCAGCACCGTGTTGACGCTCAGCCAGGCCGGACGGGGCCGGGGCGGCGCCGGGGTGAAGACCGGCTCGTAGAGGGGCTTTCCGGGCACCGGACCGGATCCGGGCAGGAAACCGGGCCCTGGCCGAACCCGAGGCCCGGGCCGAGACTGAGGCTGAGACGAAGGCCCGGGCTGGGACCGAGACGAAGACCCGGGCCGGACCTGCGGCTGCGTCTGGGGTGCGGAAGCAGCCTGCCGCGCCCACCCGCGCAGCTCCTCCAGCACCATCTCCCGCCGCCCGAGCACCTCGTCGGCCACCCGGCTCAACTGCAGCAGGTGCGCCCCCACCGGTCCGGACAGGTCGATCCCGCACGCCGCGCAGCGCTCGCCGGGCAGCACCGCCGCACATCCGGGACAGCGGCCCTGATCGGTCAGCAGCCGTCTGAGCTGGGCCACAGCTCCCGACGGTCCCCCCACGTCGAAACTCATGGGGTGAATTGTCGGGCACCGACGATCATTCACAGCCGTCTCGCAGCTGGGAGTGGGCAACAACACCCACACGGGCTACTGACGTCCACCATCCGTCACCACCGGGCAGCGACGAGACCCGAACGTGCCTGGTCACGGAAGCGCGGGACCGTGACCAGGCACGAACGTCAGTTACCGATGTTCGCCTGCGGCCCGGTGTAGGTCTTCACCAGCGCCGGGACGTCCGCCGCCGGGTCGAGCGTGTAGGCGTAGTAGTCCGACGGCTTGAACGTGGTGCCGGTCGTCTGCTTCTTGCCCGTGCAGCTGACGCACACGCTGCCGCTCTGGCTCACCGACGCGGTCGCGTCCCCGGCGAAGTACGGGTCCTTCACCTTCTCGAAGTAGCTGTTCTCCACCACCATCGCGGTCGCGCCCCGGGCGTTGTTGCCGTAGGAGGTCACGTTCTGCAGGTAGTTGTTGTAGAGGTGCGCCCGCGCCACGTTGTCGACGCTGGGGTTGCGCTGGTTGGAGTTGTAGATCCAGTTGTGGTGGATCGTGATCTTCGACGTGACGTTCTCGGTCCAGCCGATGCCGAACGTCTTGTTGTGGTCACCCATCCGGTTCCACGACACGGTCAGGTTGGTCGTGTCCTTACGGCTGTCGATGTAGCCGTCGTTGATCTTCGTGAACGTGTTGTGGTCGATCCAGACGTGGTTGGCCGTGTCCATCTGGATGCCGTCGTAGTCGAAGTCCTTGTCGTCCGGGTCGTCCGAGGCCACGGCGGTCTCACCGATGGTCAGGTTCCGGATGATCACGTTCCTGACCCCGGACCTGAGGATGATCCCGCCGTTCAGGATCTTCCCCGAAGTGCCCACGCCCACCAGGGTCTTGTTCGACGTCACCGGGATCTCGTGGCCCAGCGTGGGCACCGTGATCGACGCCGCGATCCTCACCACGTAGGGCGAGGACGAGGTCGCGTACTTCACCAGGTCGTCGTACGTCTTCACGGTCACGGTCGTGCCCGCGGCGCCACCGGTGGTGCCGCCGTCGGTCGAGGCGAAGCCGTCAGCCGTGTTCGACCAGCTCCTGGACGCTGACGTCGCCGCAGCCGAAGTGGTGGCGCTCGCCGTGATCGGGTTCCACTGGTCCGACCCCGCCAGGTAGCGGGCCGGGGTGTACTCGGCCGCCTGCGAGTCCGAGAGCTGCGGCCGGTTGCTGTTCGCCGTCGCACCCGCCCCGGTGTTCCGGTACTCGAAGAACCGCGCCTTCTGCCAGGTGTTCCCGGACATGTCGGTCCACGGCTGAGCCGTTCTGATCGTCGCGGAGAGCGTCGACTCGCGCACCACGACCTGCCCGTCCGGACCCCACGGACGCCCGAACTGCGTCGTGTTGTTCGTCGCCCCGGTGATGGTCGTCCTGTAAAGCAAGAACCCATACTTCGAACCGGCGTCCGTCTTCGCGGCCGTCAGCGGCCCACCGGTGGAACGCTTCTCGTAGATGCTCGTGGAGTCGAACACCGCGGTACCGCTGCCGAAGATGAAGTCGACGGTGCCCTCAACGTAGCCGCCCTTGAAGTAGGTGCGGCCCGAGTTGACGAGCAGCGTGTCCTGGTCGCCGAGCACCCGCACACCGTTGAACACCGCGCGGTCGGCGTCGACCTTGAGCGCGACGGCCTGGTGCCCGTCGGCGGTGCTGGTCTCGTCGAAGTCGTTGCTGAACGTCAGGTTCGAGGCCGCGAAGTCGGCGCCGTAGACGAACGCCGTGGCGCTGCCGCTGGTGCCGTACTCGCCCGCCGAGTGGTTGTTGACGATGACGACGTCCTTGGCCGACGAGCCCGTGCCGGTCAGCGTGACGAACGGCTTGTCCTTGGGCACGGTGACGATCTCACGGTAGGTCCCCGGCTTGATCGTGATGGTGACCCGGCTCTTGTTGCCGGTGCCCACGGCGTCGATCGCGGCCTGCACGGTCTTGTAGGTGCCGGTCCCGTCACCGGCCACCGTGGCCTTGCCGGTGCTGGGCGCCGACGTGGTCGTCGTGGGGGCCGGGGTCGGGCCACCCGACGCGAGAAGGGCCCACTGCATGCGGTTGTTCGTGGTGCAGGTGTCCTGCACCACGGCCGCGCCCGAGGCGGTCGAGCCGTCCTTGACGCTGACGCACAGCCCGGACGCGACGTTCGCGAGCTGGTAGCCGCTGCCGCTGGTCCTCAGCGTCCACAGCTGGTTGGCCTGTCCCGAGGCACACCCCCACTGCTGCAGCCGGGTACCGGCGGTCCCGGTGCCGCCGGGCACGTCCACGCACTGGCCGGAGTTGGCGTTCTGCAGCCAGTACTGGCCCGAACCCCGGTCGAGGAGCGTGAACTGCTGCCAGGAGCTGCTGTCGGTGCACCCCCACTGCTGCAGCTGGGCGCCGGCCGTTCTGGAGGCGCCGGGCACGTCGAGGCACATCGAGCTCTTGACGTTCTTGAGTTCGTAGGTCGTACCGGCCACCGGGTTCGCGGCGCTCGAGGGCAGCACCTGGCTGCCGATGAGCGCGCCGACCGCGGCCACCACGAGCCCACCGGTCAGGGCGGCGCGGCGTTGGCGCAGCCAGGGTTGACGCAGCGTTGCGGGCATGACAGGGATGTCCTCTCACGATGTGACCGTCCCGGGTGGGCCGGCACCGGGGTAGTCGTGCGAGGTGGGGGCGCATAACCGAAAAGCGGAGAACTTCTCGGTGCCTGAGGACGCGGTGGTCGCCCCGGGCGAGAACGGCCGGTTGCCGCCTTTGTCGGGCCTGTGCCAGGATCAGCGGCCCGCGGCGGGCCGGGCGAAGGGCACGTACTGATGGACGGCGGCACGGTCACCACCGATCTGGTGCTCCAGGCGCAGGCCGGTGACCGCGCGGCGCTCGACGCCCTGGTCGCCGCGCACCTCCCGCTGATCTACAACGTGGTGGGCCGGGCCCTGAACGGCGACGGCGATGTGGACGACCTGGTGCAGGACACCATGGTCGGCATCATCCGCGGCCTGCCCGACCTGCGGGAACCGGGGCGCTTCCGGTCGTGGGCGGTGACGATCGCCTACCACCGCATGCAGGACCACTACCGCCGCAAGTACAAGGGCATGTTCAAGCGGCTCGACGCCGAGCACGACCGCATCCCCGATCCGAGCGCCGACTTCGCCGAGCGCACCTGCACCGAGCTGGCCCTCGACGGTCAGCGCCGCGAACTGGCCGAGGCCGCCCGCTGGCTGGAAGAGGCCGACCGCCAGCTCTTCTCGTTGTGGTGGCAGGAGGCCTCGGGCCGGCTGACCCGGGCCGAGCTGGCCGGCAGCATCGACGCCACGCCCCAGCACGCCGCGGTCAAGCTGCAGCGGATGCGCGCCAAGCTCGACGGCAGCCGGGCGGTGCTGCGGGCCCTGAACGCGCGGCCGTTGTGCCCCGAGCTGGCGGAACTGACGCGGGGCTGGGACCGGCACGTGGACTCACGCTGGCGCAAGCGGCTGACCCGCCACACCCGCGACTGCACCTGGTGCCGCCGGTTCTCGCGCGACCTGGTCTCCCCCGAGACCCTGCTGCAGGGGGTCGGCCTGGTCGCGGTGCCCGCGGCGCTCCTGGCCGGGCTGGCCACGTTCGCCAAGGCCGGGGCCGTGAGCGTGCACGCCACGAACGTCTCGTTCCTCGGCTCGCTCGCGGGCAAGTCCGCCGTGATCGCGAGCGCCACCGCCGTCACCCTGGGCGGAATCACCTACCCGCTGTGGACGGGTCCCTCCGAGAAGCCCACGGTGACACCGACCCTGGTGCCGGCCACGTCGTCCACCGTCGACGCCCCCGACCCGACGCCCGGGGCGAGCCCGACCCCGAAACCGACCGCGACGTCCTACATCGGGGTGGCGAGCGCCGACCTGTACGTGGCCCCGGGCGGCGACGACAGCGGAACCGGTTCTCGCACCGAGCCGTTCGCGACGCTGGCGAGGGCCGTGTCGGTGGTGACGCCGGGGCAGACGATCGCGCTGCGCGAGGGCGTGTACCGGCCCACTCAGACCACGGACATCGAGGTGAGCGGCACGTCGGACCGGCGCATCACCCTGTCCGGATACCGCGACGAGACGCCGGTGATCGACCTGTCCGGCCTGCCGGGCGGCGCGTGGGGCATCGTGCAGGGCGGTGACTTCTGGACGGTGCAGGGTCTGGAGATCCGCGACGCGCCGGCCCACGCGTACGTGTGCGAGTCGTGCCACGACAACGTCTTCCGGCGGCTGAGCAGTCACGGCAGCGGGTCGTCGGGGCTGATGCTGCGGGGTGAGGGCACGGCCCGGAACCTGGTCGAGAACGTGGACCTGTACGGCAATCACGACGGGCTCGGGGTGATGTTCGGCAGTGGTGAGGGCAACCAGGTGCGCGGGGTGCGGGCCTACCGCAACACCGTGGAGGGCATCGACCTGGGTGGTTTCACCGATGCCGTCACGGTGCGGAACAGCTGGTCGTTCGGCAACGCCAACGGTTTCACGCTGGGCGGCGGCAACACGACGGTGAACAGTGCGCACGTGCTCACCGACAACGCGGCCTGGGACAACAGCGGGGTCGGCTTCAACCAGGAAGGCAACACCGGTCGCATCCGTCTCACCCGTAACACGGCCTACCGCAACGGGGTGACGGGTTTCTGGCTGCCCACCTCCCCCGCCGTCCTGGTGCGCAACCTGGCGGTGCGCAACCAGGACGACGCCGACGTGTCTCCCGGCGCGAACGCGACGGGGAACGCCTGGGGGGCCGACGCGTCCATCATCGGCCTGACCGACAAGAAGACCACCGAGGGCCGGCGGCGCGAGGACGGCTCCCTGCCCACGACCCGGTTCCTCGCCCCGACCACCACCGCAGGGGCCCGGCTGAACGGACGGGACTGACGCGTCCCCTCAGGTAAACGTTTTGCGACACGAACTCGTGTCACTCCGAATAGTGCTCGGTTCGTCACTCTCTGCTGCTAGGTTCCGAGCCGAATGGCATTCCGGCGTTAGTTCACTGGTCGTCGATCCCAGGCGTGGCCACCGCCTTCCCGAGAGGGGCGGTGCCCGGGGGAGCCGCGTCGACTGAAAGGTTCGGCTGATGAAACTCGTTCCGTGGTCGCGTAAGTCAAGCAGTGCGGCGGTGCCCGCACAGACCGGCGGCAGCAAGGAGAGCGACTCCGCGGCGGCCGGGGCGAAGGCGCGGCAGCGCTACGACCTGCCCGAGGTCGGCAACACCGCCACCGTGATCTGGATGCTCGAGGGCCCCGACCCCGACGCCGTCGTCTATCACGACGTGCCGGCCGAGGTGCGCGGACCCGAGCCCGGCCCGGGCGCACAGATCGGCGTGAAGCTGGAGCTCACCTCCGAGGACGCGCAGATCCTGCCGCATCCCGGTGACCCGGTGACCATGCGGTGGCGCAACGGGCCGCGGGAGGTGCAGATCGCGGCGCGGGTGATCAACTACACCGCGAAGAGCAGCGGCGGTCTGGGCTGGAAGGTCGAGGTGCTCTCGGAACCGGCGCTGACGCAGCGCCGCCGGTACGTGCGCGAGATGATCGCGGTGCCGCTGACCATCTACGACGCGGACGACAACCCCCTCGCGGCGGGCAACACGATCGACATCAGCGAGGGCGGGATCGCCTGCAACGTCAACGGAATCATGATCCAGGAGGGCTCGGACATCAAGGCCGAGGTCACCCTGCCCGAGGTCGGCACCCTGACGATCGACGGCATCGTGCTGCGCTCGGCCGAGGGGCGGGGCGCGACCATCATCAAGTTCGAGGACGGTCACGCCCACCAGGACACCCTGCGGCAGCTGGTCTTCGCCCGGCAGATCGCGAACCGCCAGGCGATGATGGAGTGGGAGTCCTAGGCGGTTTTCAGGGCCTCTTCGAGGATGTCCACGCCCCGGTGCAGGTCGTCACGGCTGACGGTCAGCGGCGGGGCGATCCGGAAGATGCCACCCATGCCGGGCAGCTGCACGATGTTCATGTGCAGGCCGCGTTCCAGACAGGCCTGGGTGACAGCCTGACCGAGCTGGTCCGCAGGGGTTTTCGAGGCCTTGTCGGTGACCAGCTCGAGCCCCTGCAGCAAGCCTCTCCCCCGCACGTCACCCACCACCTCGTAACGGTTCCTCAGGTCGTCGAGCCGGTCCCGGAGCTCCTTCCCCAGGCTCCGGGCCCGGTCGACCAGGCCGTCCCGCTCGATCACGTCCATCACGGTCAGGGCCACCGTGGCGGCCAGCGGGTCGGACACGTGCGTGGTGAAGAAGAGGAAACCCCTCTCGTGACAGACCTCTTCGATCTCGGCCGACGTCACCACCACGGCCACGGGCAGTCCGGCGCCCAGAGTCTTGGAGAGCGTGAGGACGTCCGGGACGACTCCGTCCCTCTCGAACGCGTACATCGTTCCCGTGCGCCCGAGCCCGGTCTGGGCCTCGTCGAGAATCAGCAGCATGCCGCGCTGTTCGCAGTGCTGCTTGAGGCGGGCCAGGTAACCCGGCGGGAGCTCGATGATGCCGCCGGACGACAGGATCGGCTCGACGATGCAGGCGGCCAGGCTGCCGCTGCTCTGCTGGTCGACGATGCCGAAGCCGTAGTCGAGTTCCGTCTGCCAGTCGTCACCGAAGGGTGAGCGGTAGGCGTTCGGGGTGGGCAGAGTGAGAACGCCCGGGACGGGTGGGCCGTAGCCGCGCCGTCCGGCGGAGAAGGTGGTGGCCGCGGCGCCCGAGGTCATGCCGTGCCAGGAGCGGTCGAAGGCCACGATCTCGTAGTTTCCGGTGTAGAGCTTGGCCATCTTGATCGCGGCCTCGTTCGACTCCGCGCCGGTGGTCAGGAGCAGCGTCCTGCTCAGCGGGTCGGGCAGGGACTTCTCCATCGCGACGGCCAGGTCCACCACCGGGCGGCTGAGCATGCCCGAGTACAGGTGGGTCAGGGTGCCCGCGGCCCGGGTGATCGCCGCGACCACGTCCGGGTGGGAGTGGCCGAGCACGGCGCTCATCTGGCCGGAGGTGAAGTCGAGGATCGCCCGGCCCTGCGCGTCGTACACGTACGACCCGGCCGCCGACTCGATGACGCGTGGGGTGAAGCCGCCGCCGTAGCGGATGAGGTGGTTCGCGGCCCGGTTCCAGAACAGCTCGTCCGTCATGCCGTTCAGGAAAGCGCGGTCGTCGTGCTCCTGGCCAGTGCTTCGCCCATCAGAGTTCGGCAGCGCCGGTGGATCTCGATCAGGTCGGCCGGGCGGCCGGCCTCGATCGACTCGGCCCAGACGTCGAGGGCGATGCGGACGGGCACGGCGGCGGTCTCGGTGAGCACCCGGGCGGCGAGCTCGTCGGTGAACCCCATCAGGCGGGTCACCCGGGCGACCAGCTCGTCGGCGCGCTCGGCGTCGAGGCTGGCGGCGGCCATGCGCAGGGTGGGCTCGGTGCGCATGAGGCGGCGCACCCGCAGTAGCTGACGGCCGGGCTCGCTGTCGGCGTCGTCGAAGGCCGTGAGCACCTCGACCCAGATCTCCTCGAGCTGGCCGAGCAGCGGACGGTCGGCGCGCATCGTCGAGATCATCTGCTCGACGCGGTCTTCCAGGTCGCGGTGCGGCACCAGCGCGGCACGTTCCTTGGTGGCGAAGTAGCGGAAGAAGGTGCGCGGCGACACCCCGGACAGGCGGGCGATCTCGTCGACCGTGGTGTGGTCGATGCCCTGCTTCTCGAAGAGCGCGAGCGCGACCTCACCGATCTCCTGCTCGGTCTGGGCGCGGCGCCGGTCGCGCAGTGGCGTGTGATCCCCGTTTTCCACGACACCATCGTAGGGGAATGCGTTCACTGTGTGCCGCGTTGGCAGCCACTGCCATACTGGCTGACAGCCGCGGGGGATGGTTATTTGCGTTGCGACGAGAGGCACCGGACTTGAGTACCGAGATCGATTCACCGCCGGGCACCTACGGGGACACCGGCCCCGGCTTCCGCACCGGCCCCCTCATCGGCCTGCTGGTCTGTGCCGCCTTCGTGGTGATCCTCAACGAGACGATCATGGGCGTGGCCCTGCCCGACCTGATGAAGGAGTTCTCGGTCCCGGCCACCACCGCCCAGTGGCTGACCACCGCGTTCCTGCTGACGATGGCGATCGTGATCCCGATCAGCGGCTGGCTGCTGACCCGCCTGCCGCTGCGCACCGTGTTCGTCGTCGCCATGGGCAGTTTCACCCTGGGCACGCTGCTGGCCGGGCTGGCGCCGGTGTTCAGCGTGCTGGTCGCGGCGCGCGTGGTGCAGGCCGTCGGCACCGCGCTGATGATGCCGCTGCTGATGACGACGATCCTCAACGTGGTGCCCGCCGAACGGCGCGGCCGGATGATGGGCATCGTCTCGATCGTGATCTCGGTGGCCCCGGCGATCGGCCCGACCATCTCCGGCATCGTGCTCGACCAGCTGACCTGGCGCTGGATGTTCTGGCTGGTGCTGCCCATCGCCGTGCTGGCGCTGGCGGCGGGCGCGGTGTGGGTGCGCAACGTGACCGAGCCGGTGGCCTCCCCGCTCGACGTGGTCTCGGTGGTGCTGTCGGCCCTGGCGTTCGGCGGGCTGATCTACGGCCTGAGCAGCATCGGTGAGTCGGCCACCGGCCACACCCCGGTGCCGGTCTGGATCCCGCTGGTGGTGGGCGGTCTCGCGCTCGCGGCGTTCATCTGGCGCCAGCTCGGCCTGAAGACCCGCGCGCTGCTCGACCTGCGCGCGTTCGCCACACCCACGTTCTCGGTCGCCGTGCTGCTGGTGGCCGTGAGCATGATGGCCCTGTTCGGCACGCTCATCCTGCTGCCGATCTACCTGCAGTCGGCGCTCGGGCTGTCCACGCTGACGACCGGCCTGATGCTGCTGCCCGGTGGCCTGACGATGGGTCTGCTCGCGCCGGTGGTGGGGGCGCTGTTCGACAAGCTCGGGCCGCGTCCACTGGTGGCGCCGGGTGCGCTCGCGGCCTGTGCTGCGCTCTGGGGAATGACGACGTTCGACATGCAGACCGGCCAGGGCACGGTGATCGCGGCGCACGTGCTGCTGAGTGCGGGGCTGGCGTTCATGTTCACGCCGCTGCTGACGAGCGCGCTGGGTTCGCTGCCGCACGAGCTGTACTCGCACGGCAGCGCGATCGTGGGCACGGTGCAGCAGGTGGCGGGCGCGGCCGGCACGGCGCTGTTCGTCACGGTGATGACGCGGACCTCGGCCACCTCGGTGAGCAACGGCGTGGACCCGCTGACCAGCGTGGCCGACGGGGTGCACGCCGCGCTGATGTGGGGCGGGATCATCTCGGCGGCGGCGGTGCTGCTGGCCCTGTTCGTGCGGCGGCCGAAACCGGTCGTGGTGCAGGACGTGCCGGCCTGATCCTGGCCCGATCCCCAGCGGTGCCCGTGAGGAGCGGCCGGTCCCGAGTTGTTCTCGGGGCCGGCCGCTTCGGCGGTTGCGGGTCAGCGGCCGCCACCCGGCCGCCACCCGGCCGCCACCCGGCCACCACCCGGCCGGAGCACGGCCGGAGCACGGCCACCACCCACCCGGAGCACGCACCGGGTAACCGGGCCTCGCCGTCAGGCGGCGGCCTTCTTCGCCTCCCACAGGCTCGTGAAGGCCTCGGCCTCCGAGCGCACGTAGGCCTCGAGCATCGGCACGTCACGCGCCCGGCCCAGGGCGAAACCGGCCGCGCCCGAACGCACATCGACGATGCGGGGCACCGCGTCGCACCCGGCCGCCCTCATCGCCTCGCCCATGATGACCAGCGCGCCGTCGGCCGTGGCCTGGGTGAGGCGGTTGGCCTTCAGGTGCAGGAACCAGACCTCTTCGCGCCCGTCCCGCCGCTCGACGAGCAGGTGCGGCGAGACCGAGACCCGCAGGCCCCGGTGCTGCCAGGCCCCGGACGGGGCCGCGGACACCGTGACCGGACCCACCCGCCGGCGCACCTCGAGCATGCCCGCCCGGATCTCCGCGTAGTGAACGGCCTGACCCCGGCAGCGCCGGTCGGTCTCGGAGCGGTCTTCGGCCCGGGACACCGCGACGTCGAGCTCGTAGCGCAGCCGGTCTCGCCTCAGCCCACCGACGACGGCCGTGACCATCGGGTCGTAGTAGCGCCAGGGATGGCGCGTGGGGTCTTCGTACATGGCACGCAGCTGCGCCGGAACCCGGCCCCGCCGGGCACCCGGAGTGCTGATGAACTGAATGATCGAAGGAAGCGACGTCTTGATCTCGGTCATCCCCGGCTCCTGTCCCCTCGAGCAACTCCCCCGATTCTACCCCAGAATCGAACAAATGTTCGATCGCTTATCCCCCGATTCCGGGCCGAAACAGCACCAGTCGGGCCTGTGACCTGCGTTATTCACAGCCCGTTCCCACCACTGCACCATCCGTCGCGGTTACCCTCGAACAGCCGATCCAGAGCCGGGCCGAACTGCCGACGTAGACCGCAGAGAGTTATCTCGCAGCCGGGTCGGTGCCTGATCGGCTGGTGTACCCAGCCACCGGAACCGCATCACGGCCGATAGGAAGAGGGAAGACGTGTCCAACATCGACACCGTCCTGAAGGAAGCCATGCAGATCGACGGCGCCATCGGCGTCGCTCTCGTGGACCACACCAGTGGCATGACCCTCGGCCAGGCCGGTGGCAACACGCTCAACCTGGAGGTCGCGGCGGCGGGCAACACCGAGGTGGTGCGGGCCAAGCTGCGCACCATGGACGCGCTGCGTCTGCGCGAGAACATCGAGGACATCCTGATCACGCTGGACACCCAGTACCACCTGATCCGCCTGATCACCGACAAGTCCGGGGCCGGCCTCTTCCTCTACCTGGCCCTCGACAAGCAGCGCTCCAACCTGGCGATGGCCCGCCACAAGCTGGCCAACCTCGAGCGCACCATCGAGATCTGAGTCGCGGCAGACGAAAAGGCCGGGCCCCGCACGGGGTCCGGCCTTTCCGGCGTTTCAGAGTGCGCGCAGGGCGGGCACGACGTCCTGGGTGAACTGGGTCAGGAAGCGTTCCTGGTCGTGGCCGGGCCCGTGGAAGACCAGGTGGGTGAAACCGGCGTCGGTGTAGCTCTTCACGGCCGCGACCACCTCGGCCGGGTCGGACGCCACGATCCAGCGCTTCGCGACCTGCTCGATCGGGAGCTCGTCGGCCAGGCGGGCCATCTCGACCGGGTCGTGGACCGAGGCCTTCTGCTCCGGCGAGAGCGACAACGGCGCCCAGAACCGGGTGTTCTCCAGCGCCCGGGCCGGGTCCTCGTCGAACGACAGCTTGATCTCGATCGTGCGGTCGATGTCACCCTCGGAACGCTCCGAGAGGGCAAGACCCTCGCGCAGAGCCGGAAGCAGCGTCTGGGAGTACAGGTCCATGCCCTTGCCCGAGGTACAGATGTACCCGTCCCCGGCCCGCCCGGCGTACTTGGTCACGCCCGGGCCGCCACCGGCGATGTAGATCGGCACCGGCTGCTCGGGACGGTCGTAGACGGTCGCGTCGTGCAGCCGGTAGAACTCGCCCTCGAACGTGACCCGCTCGTCCGTCCACAACTGCCGGATCAGGCGCACCGCCTCCCGAAGACGCGCGAAACGCGTGCGCGGCTCGGGGAACTCGACCCCGACCGCGGTCTCGTTCAGCGCCTCCCCGGTGCCGATCCCCAGGATCACCCGCCCCGGCGCCAGGCACCCCAGCGTCGCGAACGCCTGCGCGATCACCGCCGGGTTGTACCGCAGCGTCGGCGTCAGCACCGACGTGCCCAGCTGCACCCGCGACGTGCGCGCGGCCACCCACGGCAACCACACCAGCGCCGAGGGCGCGTGCCCGTCGACATGCCGCCAGGGCTGGAAATGATCCGAGATCCACACCGAGTCCAGACCCTGGTCCTCGGCCTGCACCGCGAAATCGGCCAGCTGTCCGGGAGCGAACTGCTCCGCCGACGCCTTGTAGCCCAGCTTGAGCGTCATGACCTCACCATTCTGATCCACGTCAGCAACCTGCAGCCAACCTAGATCGCGGCCCGGAGACCTTCAACCCGGCGCCACCGATGCCGATGACTATCCGCGAACCGCCATTCCGCGTTGGGGGAACTCGATGGCCGTCATACCTGTCCCTGCGTCCGGGCGCCGCAATCGTCTGGCCGATCTGGGCATCAGTTCCAAAGTGCTCGCCGCCGTGCTCACGGCCGCCGTGGTCGCCGTCGCCGTCTGGGTGTCCGGCTTCGTCGGGCTGAAACGCACGAGCGACGCCGCCCACCTGATCGCCACCAGCAACGTGGCGAGCATCGAGACCCTGGGCCAGGTGCGGAGCACCTTCACCCAGGCCCGGCTCGACGTGACCAACCAGGCGCTGTCGACGGACGAGGCGAGGACCACGCAGTTCGAGTCCGCCTTCGAGGCCGACGCCAAGGACTTCGCCGTGGCACTCACGGCCTACCGCAACAGCTCTCCGGCCAACAGCACACGGACCATCGACACGCTCGAGGCCGGCTGGAACAGCTACCTGACCGTCGCGCGGGACACCCTGCTGCCCCTGGGCCAGGCCAACCGGCTCGCCGCCTGGTCGAACGCCCGGGACACCGAGGTGCTGCCGGTGGTGACGAAGATGACCGACCAGCTGACCGCCATGGACGACGTCGAGCGCGCCGACGCCCGGAAGAACGCCGACCACGCGGCCTCGGTCTACCGCACCAGCCGGAACCTCTCGGCCGTCGTGCTGGTGCTCGGCCTGGCGCTGGCGATCGCACTGGGGGTCCTGGTCGCCCGCACGATCGTGCGTTCGCTGCTGCGAGTCCAGGCGGTCTGCGAGGCGCTCGCGGCCGGCGACCTGACCCGCTCGGCCGGGCTGCCCGGCCGTGACGAGCCCGCCCAGATGGGCCGGGCCCTGGACGCGGCCCTCGGCACCCTGCGCGGAACCGTGGGCACGATCGGCGACTCGGCGTCGGCCCTGGCCGGCGCCACCGAGGAACTCACCGCCACCGCCTCGCAGATCGCGGCGTCGGCCCAGGACACCTCCGCCCGCTCGCAGCGCGTCTCCGAGGCCGCCGAGATGATCTCCCGCAGCGTGGACACGGTCTCGTCGGGCGGCCAGGAGATGGGCGCCGCGATCATGGAGATCTCGCAGAACGCGGCCGAGGCGGCCCGGGTGGCCGAGGAGGCGGTGCGCCTCACCGAGACCACCTCGCAGACGATGAGCCAGCTCGGCGAGTCGTCGGTCGAGATCGGCAACATCGTCAAGGTGATCACGTCGATCGCCGAGCAGACCAACCTGCTGGCCCTCAACGCCACCATCGAGGCGGCCCGGGCCGGTGAGGCGGGCAAGGGCTTCGCGGTCGTCGCCGACGAGGTGAAGCAACTGGCCCAGGAGACCGCCCGGGCCACCGAGGACATCGCCGCGCGGGTTCAGGCCATCCAGGCCGACACCAGCGGCTCGGTCGAGGCGATCACCGAGGTCTCGGCCGTGATCATGCGGATCAGCGAGTTCCAGACCACGATCGCCTCGGCGGTCGAGGAGCAGAGCGCCACCACCGCCGAGATGAACCGCAGCGTGGCCGAGGCCGCGGAGGGCACCGGCGAGGTCTCGCGCAACATCGGCGGGGTGGCCGACGCGGCCGCCGCGACCAGCCGGGGCGCCGACGAGACCCAGGCCGCGACCGCCGAGCTGGCCCGGATGTCGGCCCAGCTCAACGGGATCGTGTCCGGCTTCCGGATCTGACGCGGCTCAGTCCTTGCGCCTCCACCAGGCGTCTTCGGGCTCGGTCACCGGCACCCGGGAGTTGCGCCCGCCCGCCTTCTGGGCGAGGCGCGGCTCCCCGGGGGCGAAGATCAGCTGCGAGATCTGCTGGTAGTGCAGGTCGGAGTCGGGGATGTAGTTGATGGTGCTGAGCGCCTGGTCCTGACCGGCGGACTCCATCACGAACTTGCCGTAGCCCAGCACCTGCCCGGTGACGGTGCGGTCGTACCGCATGTCGGTGACCTTCGACATCGGCATGATGTCGACCTTGCGGGTCACGATGCCGTGCACCAGCATCAGCCGCTTGTCGGTGGCGATGACCAGCTCGTACCACCACTCCCAGACCACCAGGATCAGGCGGGAGAGCAGCAGCAGCCACCCCACCGTCAGCACGGTCGAGACGGCCTCGCCCACGTAGCCCCCGACCGCCGCCAGGACCACCAGCCCCAGCAGGGTGGTCAGGAACGGCTCCGCGATCACGACCCAGTGCCGGCGCAGCAGGAAGACGATCTCCTCGCTCGGCACCAGGTACCGGTCCAGCTCTTTGGGTACGCCCGGTCCGTACCGCTCGGAATGCCCAGCCATGTAGCGCACGATAAGTCGCTTTGAGGGCTTTCACACCCCTTGTTGCCATGCGGGTACATTCCCCGCTCCGAGCCCGGCCGGGCAGGCCGATGGTGGACGTTCCGGTCGCCCTCCCCGGTCACCGGGCCTCGGGCGCGGGCCGGTCAGGCGAAGGTGGTCAGGCGAAGGTGGTCACGAGCAGCGTGACGCCACCGACCGCCGCGATCACCAGTGTCACCCAGCGCACCGGCCCGGCCGGCACGCGGCGCACGAAGGGCAGCGAGAGGGCCGTGCCGACGACGAGACCGGCCACCGCCCAGGACATCTCGCCGAACTCGCCGGAGGCCGGCAGTCCCAGCGCGAGCAGGTGATGAGGTTCAGCGGCAGGGAGTAGGCCTGCAGCGTGGCGCTGGTGCTCGCCGGCGGCCAGCCCCGGGACGCCGCGAACAGGGCCACCGGCGGCCCGGCCGCCCCCGAGAGCACGTTGAGCGACCCGCTGAGCCCACCCGCGACCACCGGCCCGGACCGGCCCTCGAAGAACGGCAGCGGCCGGCCCGCGGCGGCGACGCCGGTGGCCGCCAGGATCGCCACCCCGGCCCCGACATTCAGCCCGGTGCCGCTCAGCTGGTCTTTCACCAGGGTCATCAGGCCGATCGCGAGCGCGGCCGGAACCAGCAGCTTCAGCGCCTCTTTCGGCCGCACCTCGCCCGGCATCCGGGCGATCACGACCAGGTTCAGCACCGCCGACAGCACGAGCACCAGGCGCACGCCCGGGTCGTGGCCCAGCGTCACGATCACCAGGGGCGACACCACCAGGGCGAAGCCCACTCCGGAGAGCACCTGGCAGACCGAACCGAGGGCGACGACCACGGCGACCACGAGGCCGGTGGTGAGGGAGTCCACGAGCACGGACACCAGCATCCCCTACGGCCGTTATCACCCGCAGCCGGCCACACCAGGGGCACCTCACCAGGCCGAAGGTCCCGGAGGACCACCGGTCAGGGCCTAGACAGCGCCTTCGGACCAGTCCGGCAGCTCACCCTTGCGCACCCGCTGCTCGAGGCCCTTGAGCACCCGGGAGAGCTCGGGCCCGGTCAGCCGGTCGACGTAGAGAACCCCGTTGGTGTGGTCGGTCTCGTGCTGCAGGCAGCGCGCGAGCATGCCGTCGCCCCGCACCCGCAGGGGCTTGCCGTCGACGTCCAGGCCCTCGACCTCGGCGACCGCCGGGCGGGCCAACGGCGCGTACTCGCCGGGCACCGACAGGCAGCCCTCCTCGTCCTCGTCCGGCGGCCGCAGCGACGAGCCGGCGGCGGGCACCAGCACCGGGTTGACGATCGCGCCGGTGTGGAACTCCTCGTCGGCGTCGGGGCAGTGGTACACGAACAGCCGCGCGTCGACACCGATCTGGTTCGCCGCCAGCCCGACGCCGTTCGCGGCCTCCATGCTGACGAACATGTCGGCCACCAGCTGCTTCAGCTCCGGCCCGAACTCGGTGATCTCCCGGCACGGCTGGTGCAGCACCGGGTTGCCCCGCATCGTCACCCGGCGGGCCCGGCCCGGCGGCAGCCCGGCCTGATCCGTCCAGGCCTGCACGGCCGGGTCCAGCTCCACGTTCTCGCTCACCCGCCGCATTGTGCCGGATCCGGCGCGGGTCTACCCGAGCAGGCCGGGCAGTTCCTTCATGCTGGTGAAGATGTGCGCGGCCCCGGCCCCGAGCAGGTGCTCGGGACGGCTGTGCGACAGGCTGCCGGGCGGGCAGTAGCCGAACACCGTGGCCCCGGCCGCGACCCCGGCGGTGGTGCCGGAGACGGTGTCCTCGATCACCGCGCAGCGGGCCGGGTCCACGCCCAGCCCCGCGGCGGCGGCCAGGTAGACGTCGGGCGCGGGCTTGCTGCGTGGCATCTCCTCACCGCTGTAGATCTTTCCGGCGAACAGCTCGAGCAGCCCGACCCGGGCCAGCTGCATCTCGACCTTGCCCCGGTCGGCCCCGCTCGCGCAGGCCACCCGGCCCCCGAACGTGGCGGTCAGCGCCCGGGCCGTGTCACCCGCGCCCGGGATCTCCTCGAGGTCCGAGGCCAGGGCGGCGTCCCGACGGCGGCGGAACTCGCCCAGCCAGTCCGGCCCGACCCTCACGCCGGTGTACTGCTCGATCACGCCGAACTCGTCTTTCAGCGAGCGCCCGACGAACCGCTCGAAGCACTCGACCGGCCCGATGTCCCAGCCCATCTCGTTGAGCATCACCCGCAGCACGCCGTTGGTGATCTGCTCGGAGTCGACCAGCACGCCGTCACAGTCGAACAGCACGGCCCGGAACGGGGGATTGCGCACCTCGGAAGCCACGGCCAGGACGCTAACAGAACCCCCCGGACGTTCTCCGGCGCCGACGACGGACGCCCTCAGGCGCGGGAGAACGACCGTACGGCGACGGACGGGTCGTCGAAGGGCCCGACGCGTGAAAGGGTGACGCGATGATTGCCGACGAGATCATCGCCTTCGTCCGGAGCCTCGGCGACGTGCACGTGCAGCGCCCCGCACCGGGCGACGGCACCCCGGCGATCGCCTGGGGCGACACGTTCGTCTACTACTCCCCCGACGGTTCGCTCCCCCGGGCCCAGCCGTTCGTCACGATCGTGACGAAGCAGTACCCCGACGAGCCCCCGGCCGGGCTGGACGCCGAGGGCGCCTTCCGGGTGAACGTCGCCGCGGGCACCGACGAGTTCCGGGCCCGGCTCGGCCGTGACCCGAAAGACCCGGCCCCGGAAGGGGAGACGCTCGAGGGCCGGATCGGGGCGCACCCGACCTACAGCTCGCTGGGCTGGCTGGCCGTGCGCAACCCGACCCCCGACTGCGGTGTGCTCGAGCTGATCCGGACGGCGCACACCCAGGCGGCCAACCGGTTCGAGCGCCGCACCTCGGCGTAGCACTCCCCTCCTGGTCGCTGAACGCCGCAGTGGCTCCGGGCCCCGTCACCGGGGCCCGGAGTCGCTCACACGGTCAGCGTGGCCGTGCGGGTCAGCGCGTCGTCGAGCGAGAGCCCCACGTGCAGCTGGTATTCACCGCTCTCCAGCGCCCACTCCCCCGGTTCCCGGTGACGCAGAAGGTGCGTCGGCACGTCCACCGTCAGTTCACCCGAATCACCGGCACCGAGGCGGGCCGTCGCGAAACCGACCAGCCACACGGCCGGGCGTTCCACGGCGCTGTCGGGCTTCGAGGCGTACACCTGCACGACCACCTTACCCTCGCGCGCACCCGAATTGAGGACGCGCGCGGTCACCTTCCCCCCGTCGCTCACGGCGACGTCGCTCACCTCGAAGGTGGTGTACCCCAGGCCGTGCCCGAAGCCGTAGGCCGGCTTCACCCCCGACCTCAGCCAGGCCTTGTACCCGATGTGAATGCCCTCGGCGTAGGCGAGCTTTCCGTCGACCGGGGTGACGTCGAGCACCGGCACGTCGGCCTCGGCCACCGGCCAGGTGGTGGGCAGGCGCCCGCCCGGCTCGGCGTGACCGAGCAGCACGTCGGCCAGTGCGTGGCCGAACTCCTGACCCGGGAAGTACACCAGCAGCACGGCCGCGGCCGCGTCGCGCCACGGCATCTCCACCGGCGAGCCGGAGTTCACCACCACGACGGTGCGCGGGTTGGCCGCGGTGACGGCGGCGACCAGGTCGTCCTGCCGGCCCGGAAGACGCAGCGACTCCCGGTCGAACCCCTCGGACTCGACCTTCGCGTTCGTGCCGACCACCACAACGGCCACCTCGGCCGCGCGGGCGGCGACCACGGCGTCCTCGATCAGCTGCTCGTCGGCGTCGGTGGTGGGACGCGTGCCCACCGCGATCGCCACGGCGTTGGTGAACGCGCCCTGCTTGGGCAGCGTGTACTCGACGTCGATGCGCACGGTCACGCCCGCCGTCAGCGTCACCGGCGTGGCCGAGGTGGGCGGGGCGAGCAGGCCCGCGCCGAGCTCCTCGTCGTTGTCCACGAGGGTGTCCTCGAGCACGACCGCGCCGTCGACCCTGAGGGAGAAATGCCCGGTCGTGCCGACTCCGAGGTGCACGGTGCCCGAGGAGTCCGGGGTGAGGTCCAGCGACAGGCGCAGGAACTCGGACTCGTCGGTGGGGGCGCCGCCCAGCCACTTCACGTCGGTGGAGCGGCGGTCGTCGCCCTTGACCACCGAACCGTCGAAACCGATGAACTCGGCCCGCATCCCGGGCTCACCGGTGACCGGGTTGCGGGTCTGCGAGAGCGGGAACTCGGAGATCCCGGTCTCGGCGACGGCCCCCAGGCTGTACGTGATCCCGGTGCCCGGCAGGGCGCTCTTCAGCCCTTCCAGAGCACTGACCACGTGCTCCGGCACCACGGTCGCGCTGCCACCACCCTGGCTGCGGCCCGCCGTGGCGTTGTGGCCCAGCACCGCAACGGTTCTCGGCCCCCGGAGGGGCAGGATCCCGTCGTTGGCCAGCAGCACGGAGCCCTCGGCGGCGGCGCGGCGGATGAACGCCCGGCCGTCGATCTCCGGGGTCTCGTGGTCGTGGGCGTAGCCCTCCAGCGCCCCCACCCGCGAGGCGAGCAGCAGCATCCGGTGCACCTTGTCGTCGATCGTGTCCTCGGGCACCTCGCCCGCCTCGACCGCCTTGACCAGGGCCTCGCCCCAGGGACCGTCCGGGCCCGGCATGACCAGGTCCTGCGCGGCGCGGGCCGAGGCGATGGTGCGCACGGCCGTCCAGTCGCTGACCACCACGCCGTCGAAACCCCAGTCGGTCTTGAGAGGCGCCTCCAGCAGCTCACTCTCGGTCGCGAGCGTGCCGTTCACGTGGTTGTAGGCGCTCATCACCATCCAGCACCGGGCCGAGACGATCGCCTTCTCGAACGCGAGCAGATAGAGCTCGTAGAGGGCCTTCTCGTCGACGACCGTGTCCGCCGTGTAGCGCTGCGTCTCGTAGTCGTTGGCGACGTAGTGCTTGAGGCAGGCCGCGACCCCGCTGGACTGGGTGCCCTCGACCACGGCGGCGGCGATCTCGGCACTGAGCACCGGGTCTTCGCTGTACGCCTCGAAATGCCGCCCGCCGAGCGGGGAACGGTGCAGGTTGACCGTCGGGCCGAGCACCGCGTGCACGTTCTTGGAGCGCGCCTCGGCGGCCGCCAGCCGGCCGTAGTCGCGGGCCAGCTCCCGGTTCCAGCTCGACGAGAGCGACGTGGCGGAGGGCAGGTTCAGCGACGGGTGGCGCTCGTCCCAGAACTCGCCGCGCACCCCGGAGGGGCCGTCCGACAGCCGCATCGGCCTCAGGCCGATCCGGGCGTTGCCCGCGGTCTGCCACATGTCCTGCCCGGTGAGCAGTTCGACCTTCTCGGCCAGGGACAGCTTCTGGACGAGGGCACCGATCGAGGGGGACATCAGATCACTTCACCTTCTTGACGGGCAGCACCGCGAGGGCGCCCAGGATTCCGAATACGCCACCGGTGAGGAACAGCCCGGGATAGCCGCCGGTGGCGGAGATGATGGCGGGGGCCGCGGCGGGCACCAGCGACTGTGGGGCGGCCTGGGCGATGTTGATGACGCCGAGGTCCTTGGCGCTGTCGCCGTCCTCCGGCAGCACGTCGGTGACCAGGGCCAGGTCGACGGCGTAGAACGAGCCCATGCCGGCGCCCATGACGAATTCACCCACCAGGAGCACACCGAAGCTCGGGGCGAAGGCGATGGTGACCAGCCCGGCCACGCCGACCAGCCCGGCCACGACCACGAACGGCTTGCGCACCTGCAGCCGGTCGCTCAGCCAGCCGGCCACCGAGGTCGTGATCAGCACACCGACCACGTTCACCAGGGTGGCGTAGAAGACCTTGGTGGCTGCCTCATCGTCACTCATGCCGAAATCGTTGATGAGGAACAGCGTCAGGTAGCTCAGCGCGGTCATCTGGGCACACGTCATCAGGGCCCGGGTGAGCCAGGCCCAGCCCAGGTCCGGGTGCTTGCGGGGGTCGAACACGAAGGCGCCGAACAGCTTGCCCAGGCCGAACGGCTCGTCCGACTTCTCCTGGGGCCGCTCACGCAGCATCAGCACGAAGCCCGTGATCAGCGCCAGGCCGATCACGCCGGGGATCAGCGCCTGGGCCACCGGGTCCTTCACCAGCTGCACGAAGAACAGGCCGAACGGGGTGGCGGCGTTGCTGGCCACGCCGATGAGGGCCGCGACCTTGCCGCGCCACTGCGCGGGCACCTGGTCGGGCAGGATCGCGAACAGGGCGGCCAGCGCGGCGTTGAACCCGCTCTGCGCGATCACCCAGCCCACGATGATGAGGGGGACGCCCGGGGCGAAGGCCACGACCACCAGTCCGAGGAAGCCCACCAGGGCCCCTGTGCTGATCCAGAACCGGCGGGCGCCGAAGCGGCTGGTGGAGCGGTCGGAGAAACGGCCGGCCACCGGGTTCACGATCATCGCGAACAGCGCGCCCAGACCGAGCACCCAGCTCAGGTTGCTCGCCGCGGTATCCGGATTCAGGGCGTTCAGCCTCAGCGCGAGCGCGGCGTTGATCGCCGGCAGCAGCGAGATGTAGACGCCGAAGACGGCGAGGGGCATGCCGATCGCGGCCACCCATTCCGCTCGGGTGCGCACGGGCGCGGGCAGATCGGCCACGCCGTCATTCTGGACAGTCGTTGTCACAGCTTCCTCCGGTACTCCCTGACCGCCCCCGATGGCGGCGGGCTGCAACCTAACAAGCGAAACCAATCACTGAAAGGTTTTGTTGGCAACTCCTGGCCGGATCACAGAAGCGGGTTACCGTGAGAACGTGGCTCGGTCAGAAGGAGATCAAAGACGCTCATGACCACTCAAACCGCACGAAACCGGTACCCCAAGGGCGAGGCCCGGCGTGAGGCGATCCTCGCGGTGGCCCTGCGGTGCTTCGCCGACCTCGGCTACCACGGCACGTCGATGCGCGAGATCGCGCGCCGCGCCGAGCTGAGCCAGGCCGGCCTGCTGCACTACTTCGCCAGCAAGGAGGAGCTGTTCCTGGCAGTGCTGCGCGAACGGCAGATGATCGACAGCCGGGACTACCACGCCGACACCGACGCGGTGGGCTCACTCATCAACGCGGTGCGGCGCAACGCCTCGATCCCGGGCCTGGTGCGGCTCTACATGCACCTGCTCGACGTGGCCGCGGACAGCGACATCGCGTTCGAGTACTTCGACAAGCGTTACGATTTCGCGCGCGACCTGATCGCCGACGCGATCCGCGACGCGCAGCGCGCGGGCACCGTGCGGGCCGACCTCGACCCGGCGGTGGCCGCGCAGACGCTGATCGCGGTGGCCGACGGCATGCAGGTGCAGTGGCTGCTCGACGACCGGCAGGCGATGCACCAGCCGATCGAGATGGTGTGGCGGCTCATGCAGAACCCCGGCTCCTAGGAGGTGGGGAACCTCAGGATCCGGTCGTCGCCCTCGCGGGTCTCGCCGCGTCCGTCGGTGTTCGAGGTGGTGAGCCACAGCGACCCGTCGGGCGCGACCGCGACGGTGCGCAGGCGTCCGTACTCGTTCTCGAAAGACGCCGTCGGGGAACCGGAGTCACCGTCGTTCAGCGGGATGCTCCAGAGCCGCTGCCCCTTGAGTGCGGCCATGTGGACGGTGTCGCCGGCGATCGCGATGCCCGAGGGGGACGCGTCGTCGGTCGACCAGGTCTGCAGCGGGTTGGTGAACTTTCCGCCGTCGGTGTCCCCCTCGCCCTCGACCTCGGGCCAGCCGTAGTTGCGGCCGGGCTCGATGCGGTTCAGCTCGTCGAGCTCGTTCTGCCCGAATTCACTGGCGTAGAGCCGGTCCTCGGAGTCCCAGGCCAGACCCTGCACGTTGCGGTGACCGAGACTGTAGACGGGTGAGCCGTTCTCGGGATTGCCGGGCGCCGGGTCGCCGTCCGGGGTGAGGCGCAGGATCTTGCCGTTGACGCTGTCCGCGTCCTGCGAGCTCGAGGTGTCACCCGCGTCGCCGGTGCCCACGTAGAGCAGACCGTCCGGGCCGAAGGCGATGCGACCACCGTTGTGGTAGGTGTTCTTGGCGATGCCGTCGAACACCACCTCCGGCTTTCCGCCGTCCAGGCGGAACTTCACGATCCGGTTCTCGTCGGCCGCCGTGTAGTAGGCGTAGACCATCTGATCGGTGGCGTACTCGGGAGAGACCGCGAGGCCGAGCAGACCGCCCTCGCCCGAGGCGACCACGTCGTCGAGCGCGTACACGCCCTGCTTGCCGCCACCCTCGGCACGCACCCGCACGATCTTGCCGGAGTCGCGCTCGGCCACCAGCGCGTCGCCGCCGGGCAGGAACGCCAGCCCCCAGGGCGCTTCCAGGCCCGTGGTCACGGTCTCCGGCGCGCTCAGGTCGATCGCGCCCTCAACGGTGGACGTCGCGGTCACCTCCGGTGCCGACGTCACCGGCGTGGGGGTGGGCGCGGCCGGGGAGGCCGGCTCGCTCCCGCCCCCGCAGGCGGCGACGGCCGTCACCAGCAGGGCGGCGGCACATCCACGGGACCAGGGACCAGCGCTCGCAGCAGCCACGGTTACCACCCAACCAGGAGAAGGCCCAGACCCGTCCTTCCTACCATCCGCGAGGGTCCCCGCCACCCGGCCGGAGGCGCGGTGAGGTGCGCGCGCCGCCGGTCCGGGCGTCCGTCGTTCGCCTGCTCGCCGGTCGGGGGACGGGTCAGGCGAAGGTGGAGGCGTCGATCACGAAGCGGTAGCGCACGTCGGAGGCGAGCACCCGCTCGTAGGCCTCGTTGATCTGATCCGCACCGATGACCTCGATCTCGGCGCCGAGGTGGTGCTCGGCGCAGAAGTCGAGCATCTCCTGGGTCTCGCGGATACCACCGATGTTCGAGCCGGCCCAGGAGCGGCGGCCACCGATGAGCGCGAACGCGTTGACCTCGAGCGGGTCCTCGGGGGCACCGACGTTGACCATGGTGCCGTCGACCTTGAGCAGGCGCAGGTAGGCGGTGACGTCGATCCGCGCGCTGACCGTGTTGACGATCAGGTCGAACGAGCTGTCGAGCTGCGCGAACGTGTCCGGGTCGGACGTGGCGAAGTAGTGGTCGGCGCCGAGCTTCAGGCCGTCCTCCTGCTTCTTCAGCGACTGCGACAGCACGGTGACCTCGGCGCCCATGGCGTGGGCGATCTTGACGGCCATGTGCCCGAGACCGCCCAGGCCGACGACGGCGACCTTCTTGCCCGGACCGGCGTTCCAGTGCCGCAGCGGCGAGTAGGTGGTGATGCCCGCGCACAGCAGCGGCGCGGCCACGTCGAGCTCGACACCCTCGGGGATGCTCAGCACGAAGTCCTCGGTGACGACGATGCCCGCGGCGTAACCGCCCTGGGTCGTCCCACCGTCGGCGGTCACACTGTTGTAGGTGCCGGTGTTGCCCTTGCGGCAGTACTGCTCGTCCCCGGCGAGGCAGTTCTCGCACTCGCGGCACGAGTCGACCATGCAGCCGACGCCCACCCGGTCGCCGACCTTGTGCCGGGTGACGTCCGCGCCGACTTCCGCCACGACACCGGCGATCTCGTGACCGACGACCACCGGATAGTTCGCCGGGCCCCACTCGCTTCGGGCGGTGTGGATGTCGGAGTGGCAGATGCCGGAGTACTTGATGTCGATGCGGACGTCCTTCGGCCCGACATCGCGACGCTCGACGGTGAAGGGCGCGAGCGGCTCGTTCGCCGAGGTTGCGGCGTAGGCGGGAACCGTGAAGGTCATGATCTCCCAAACTCTGCTCATGGATTGTGATGCTTTCCGAGAGTAACCGGAGCTCCACGCAGCGGCCACCGGCCGCCTCCAGGGACCTACCAGTCCGGCAGCAGACCGGCCATCGCCTCCGGCCGCACGCCCGGCGTGGCCACCGGCAGCGCCCGGCCCTCGCCCGCGGCGGCCAGCAGCGTCTCCATCACGTCGAGCACGTGCAGCGCCAGGGCACCCGACACCCGGTGCTCCCCGGCGGCCGAGCGCACCAGGTCGTCCAGCCCGATCCCGCGGCCGCCGTCGACGTAACCCGCCGTCGGTGCAACCTCCTGCCAGGACGGGGTTTCCGCGGTGAACACCGACACCTCGCCGTCGAACCGGTTGGGGTCGGGCACCGAGACCGAGCCGCCCGAGCCGTAGACCTCGATGCGGGGCAGCCGGGCCGCCCACACGTCGAAACTGATCATCAGCGTCGACACCGCCCCGGAGACGTGCGTCAGGATCCCGGTCACGTGGGTGTCCACCTCGACGCCGAAAACCGTTCCGGCGCGCGGACCACTGCCGATCACGCGTTCCGGGGCCGGCCGCGACGACACCCCTGTCACCGTCGCGACCGGGCCGAGCAGGTGCACGAGCGAGGTCAGGTAGTACGGGCCCATGTCGAGCAGCGGGCCACCGCCCGGGCGGTAGAGGAACTCCGGGTCCGGGTGCCAGCGTTCGTGCCCGGGCGTCGTCATGAAGGCCGTCGCCGCGACCGGCGTGCCGATGGTTCCCGCGTCGAGGACCGAGCGCGCGGTCTGGATGCCGGTGCCCAGCACGGTGTCCGGGGCGCAGCCGACGCTCCGCCCGGCATCGGCCGCGGCCCGCAGCACCTTCCGGCCCTCGTCCACGGTGAGCGCCAGCGGCTTCTCGCCGTAGACGTGCTTGCCCGCCGCCAGGGCCGCGAGCGCGATCTGCCCGTGCACGGCCGGGACGGTCAGGTTCAGCACGACGTCCACGTCGTCGGCGGCGAGGAGCTCGTCGACGGTGACGACCCGGGATTTCGGGTGCCCGTCCGAGAGGGCCTGCGCCCGGGCCGGGTCCAGGTCGGCGACCGCGACCACCGGCAGGTGCGGAAGCCGTTGCAGCGTGCGGGAGTACTGCCCGCTGATGGCTCCCGCCCCGACGATCCCGACCCGCAGCGTGCTCAGCGACTCGCCCACAGCATTCCCCTCTCGACCAGAGTGCGCACCACGGGCGTCTCGAGCACGTCGACCGAGTGGCCGGGGGTGGACACGAACACCCGCCCGCTCCCCCACCGCCGCGTCCACACCGCGGGACTGGTGACCGGGCGCGTCCATTCGCTGTAGGGCTGTGCGGCCAGGGTGGTGGTGGCCAGCACGTCGTTGTAGTCGTCGGAGAGCACCCAGTACTGCTCGGTGACGAGGTCGAAGGAGCCGATGCCGTCGGTGACCGGGTGATCGGCGGCGGCCGGCAGCACGTCGACGCGGTAGGGGATGAAGTTGTCCTCGGGGCCGCCGGCGCGCTCGTCCGGGTGACGGCCCGGGTGGCAGGCGAACTGGCCGCCGACGAGCTGGAGGTAGTCGGCGGACTCGCGGTAGGAGTCGGCGATGCCGCCGTGCCACCCGGCCAGCCCGGTCCCCGCGGCGACGGCCGCCCGCAGGCCGGCCACCTCGTCCTTCGTGATGACCGACATGGTGACGCACTGCACCACCAGGTCGATCCGGCCCATCACCCCGGCGTCGGCGTAGACGGCCGGGCCGTCGGAGACGGTGATGGCGTAGCCGGAGGCCTCGAGGAAGGGGATGAAGAGTTCGGTGGCCTTGACGGGCTCGTGCCCCTCCCAGCCACCCCGGACGATGAGTGCACGCTTCGTCGCAGTCACGCCACGAATTGTTACATTAGTTCACAGTGTGACGGAAGGTCTTTCAGGGACGCAGAAGCCGCCGGACCGTGTCGAGCAGCATGTCCTTCTCGGCCCGGGCGTCGAACGCGCGCTGCCCCGCGAGCCGGTCGAGGTAGCCGTTCAGCAGCACCGTCACCCAGGCCGTGAGCTGCTCGGGCGCCCGGTCACGGCGAGCCTCTCCCGCCTCGGCCGCCGCCCGGACCCACGGCAGCAGTCCGAGGTGCAGCACGTCTTCGTCGCGGGCGAGAGCCGCCGCCACGTCGTGCTCCGTCATCACCGCCCCCACGGCCTGCACGAACCCGGCGACCCGGGGGTCGGTGCAGTCGTCGGCGTGATGGGCGGCGAAGTCGGTCACCACCTGCAGTGCATCAGCCCGGCCGGCCTGCGCCTCGAACCACTGCGCGGTCTCGGCGGTGCCGAGGTCCAGGACAGCGAGCAGAACCGCGCGTTTGGTCGGAAAATAGTGGAAGAAGGTGCCTGAGCCGATGCCCGCGGTGCGGCAGATGGACGTCGTGGTCGCCCGGTCGTAGCCGTCCTGTGCGAACCGGGTGAGTGCGGCGTCGATGATCTGCAGACGTCGCGCCTGGTGCCGGGCCGGATCGACGGTACGGGCCACGAGGTCCTCCTGCCGGGTATATTAATAGAGCAGCTACTCTACCAATGACGATTCTGGGGATGAGCGCGGACACCATGTCGAAGGAACCCGAACGCTGGCACCTGATCCACGAGGGTCACGAGCACACCGTGGAGATCTCGACGAAGGCCACGGCCTGGATGCTGCACTGGAAGGCCGACGGCTCCACCGTCGCGCAGAAGAAGACGTCCGAGAACACGGTGGTGCTCGACGGCAAGGAGCACGGGGCGATCCGGCTCAAGCTGCCGTCGATCAGCGGGCCGGCCCGGCGGGTCACGCTCTACGCCTCGCCCGAGCCGAAGGGTGCCACCGGCCAGGCCCACCTGGGCGTCGGGGGCACTGACTTCGTGCCCGAGGAGGGCAGCCGGGCGGCGAAACGGGAGGCCTGGATCCGCGACCACCCGCACCAGTACGCCACGCGTCGCACGCTCACCGCGCTCGCCGGGGTGCTGGTGCCGATCGGCCTGCTCTGGCTGCTGCGGCAGATCACCTGGCGGCCCGACGTGAACCTGCCCTCGGTGAACCTGCCGTCGGTCGACCTGCCGCGCATCCCGTGGCCGGACATCGATCTGCCGAGCATCCCGTGGCCCGACGTGAACCTGCCCTCGGTGAACCTGCCCGACCTGCCGGGCTGGGTGCAGTACGTGTGGCCGGTGCTGCTCGCGTTCGGGGTGGCGCAGGCCGAGCTGCGGCGGCGCAAGCAGCAGGACCTCAAGCGGTCGGAGGCGTCGCGCACCGCGTCCGGGGCCACGTCCAAGGAGAGCAACGGCGAGCAGCCCGGGCGCTCGAAGACCGGCGAGGCCAGGCCCGACGAGAACCAGACGACGACCAGGGACACGGACGACGAGAAACCGGTCCAGGCCTGCAAGGTCACCCCGGTGACGGCGAAACCCGGCCACTCCTGACCCGGCCCGTCCCCGCGATCGCGCCGACGCGTCCCCTGACGGCCGCCCCTCCCCACCCGGGCCACCGCGTCCGCTCGTCGCCGTCGTTCTTGACAGTGCCCGCCGGCAGCCCGCAGGGTTCCGGCAGCGGGAGCCCGGACCCACCACGGCCCGCACCAGCGCTCGCACCACCGCCCGCCCCCGGCCGAACCCGCGCCGCCCCTGACGACGACGTCACCGGAGGATCCATGGCCCCCGCGAGATCCGGTCCCACCCGGCAGCCGGGGGTGCCCGCGTGAGCACCACCGAGGAGACCATCTTCACCTGGGGCGCGCCACCGCTGAAGTTCGGCGCCGGCGCCCTCGACGAGATCGGTTTCGAGCTGAGCCAGTACGACCTGAGCCGCGTGCTGATCATCACCGACGCCACGATCAACGGCGCCGGCATCCCGCAGCGCATCCAGGACCAGCTGGCCCGCCACCGCATCCACTCCCAGGTGTTCGACGGCGTGCACGTCGAGCCCACCGACGACAGCCTGAACCAGGCCACCGCGTACGCCCGCGAGCACGGCCCGTGGGACGGGTTCGTGGCCGTCGGCGGGGGCTCGGCCATCGACACGGCCAAGGCCGTCAACCTCCTGACCAGCGACGGCGGCGAGCTCGGCGACTACCTGAACAAGCCGGTCGGCAACGCGAAAGCGCCCTCGCACCGGCTGAAACCGCTCGTCGCGGTGCCCACCACGGCCGGCACCGGCTCCGAGAGCACCGCGATGTGTGTGCTCGACGTGCTCTCGATGAAGGTCAAGACCGGCATCAGTCACTGGCGGCTGCGGCCCACCCTGGCCGTGATCGACCCGCTGCTCACCCTGACGCTGCCGCCCGAGGTCACCGCGGCCGCCGGCATGGACATCGTCTGTCACGCCCTGGAGTCCTACACCGCCCGCTGGTACGCCACGTTCGACCGCAAGCAGCCCGAGCAGCGCGTCACCTACTGCGGCGCGAACCCGGTGTCGGACCTGTGGTGCGAGAAGGCGCTGACGCTCATCGCGGGCTCGTTCCGGCAGGCCGTTCACGAGGGCGCCGACGTGCGCGCCCGCAGCGACATGATGCTGGCCGCCACCTTCGCCGGGATGGGGTTCGGCAACTCCGGCGTGCACATCCCGCACGCCAACGCCTACCCGATCGCGGGGATGGTCAAGGACTTCCGGCCGTCCGGCTACCCGCAGGACGAACCGCTGGTGCCGCACGGCATGGCGGTGTCCCTGACCGCGCCGGAGGCGTTCCGGTTCACCTTCGACAGCGCTCCGGACCGGCATCTCCGGGCGGCGCAGTGGCTTTCGGCCTCGACGCCACGAGCAGACCGGCCGGATCAGCCGGACGAGCGGCTTCCCGCGGTTCTCGTCGACCTGATGCGTGACATCGGCATCCCCAACGGCATCGGCGCCGTCGGCTACACCGAGGCCGACATCCCCGCCCTGGTGCCGGGCACGATGAAGCAGCAGCGTCTGCTCAGCACCTGCTCGCGCACACCGGACGAGGACGACATCGCCGCGATCTTCGCCCGGTCGATCCAGAACTGGTGAGCCCGCTCGGCCGAACGCCTTGTCGCGCTCCCGGAGAAACGCCTTGTCGCCTTCCCGGAGAACTGCGAGAACTGTTGCGCCCGGTCGGGATTCAGCTGGTTCTGACCACCGGGCGCAGCACGGGCGCACCGGGCGGCAACTGGACGAGCCGCGCTGACAGTTCCCGGCCCCCGACCGTCCTCCACCCGCCGTCGGTCAGGTACCAGACCTGGATGGGAAGGGTCAGCGCCCCGAGCGGACAGGGACCCCCTATGCCGTAGAGGTATAAGGGGTATCTGGTGGATCAGGCCGGAGCGAGAATGCGGCACCGGACCTAGCCCTGGGGCACCACCGGGAACGACGAGACGCTCAACGTTCCCAGCAGACGCAGGGCCTGGGCGTCGGCCGAGCCGGGATCGGCGTGGTAGATCACCAGCTCCTGCCCCGGGGCCGAGCGCACGTCGAAGGTCTGCACGGTGAGGGCGAGCGGGCCGGCCTGGGCGTGGTGGAACCGCTTGCGCTCCAGCGACTTGCCGCGCACGTCGTGCCGCTTCCACAGCACCGCGAACGCCGGGTCGGGCAGCAGCGCGGCCAGGACCGCGCGCACCCGCGGGTCGTCGGGGGCCTGACCGTGCGTCAGCTGGAAGCCCGCGACCGAGTTCGCCGCCACCTCCGCCCAGTCCGGGTAGAGCGAACGGGCGTCCGGGTCGGCGAACATGAACTCGAGCAGGTTGCGCGTGCGCGCCCAGCCACCGAAGAGCGCGTCGGCGATGGTGTTCGACGCCAGCACGTCGTAGGCCCGGTTGTAGACCAGCGCCGGGTTGTCGGGCCAGGCGGCCATGAGCTGCACCAGGCTCGGGTGCACCCGGTCGGTCCCGGCCGAGGACCCGGGAACCACCGAGAGGCCACCCAGCCGGAAGAGATGCGCCCGCGCGTCCTCACTCAACCGCAGTGCCGCCGCCAGGGCCGACAGCACCTGGCCGGACGGATGCCGCTCCCGCCCCTGCTCGAGCCGCACGTAGTAGTCGATGCTGACCCCGGCCAGGGCCGCGACCTCCTCACGGCGCAGACCGGGCACCCGGCGCAACCCGTCGGCGGGCAGCCCGACCGAAGCCGGGGTGACGCGGGCGCGGCGGCTGGTCAGGTAGTCACCGAGGTCGGAACGGGCCATGCCGCAAAGCCTAGGCCGTCCCGCGGAAACCTGCCTGGCCGTGGCACACCCAGGCGCAAGTCCACCCCGGGCAGCGGGATCGGCGAGGCGATCGTGGTCCGGCCGGTGCGGCAGCGGTGGATCGAGCAGGATGAAGGACGCGGTGGGGCACCTTCGAAAGGTGCCCCACCGCGTCCTCGATCGGATTCTCAGACCCGGAAGTTCCCGACCAGCTCCTGCAACCGGCCCGCGATCGTGCCCAGGTCGTTCGCGGCCCCGCGGGCCTGCTGGGCGTTGGCCGTGGTCTGGCCGGTGACCTGCGCGACCGAGGCGATCGACCCGTGGATGTTGGCCGAGGCGTGCGAGGCCGAGGCGGTCAGGCGGGCCATCTCCTGCGTGGTCGCGCTCTGCTCCTCCACCGCTCCGGCGATGCTGGCGCTGATCTCGTCGATCTGCTCGACCACGGTCTGGATGTTGGCGATCGAGTCGGTGGCCGCGGCCGTGCTGCTCTTGATCGCCTCCACCCGGGCGAAGATCTCCTCGGTGGCCCGGGCCGTCTGCAGCGCCAGGTCCTTCACCTCGTTGGCGACGACCGCGAAGCCCTTGCCGGCCTCCCCGGCCCGCGCCGCCTCGATCGTGGCGTTGAGCGCGAGAAGGTTGGTCTGGGCGGCGATGTCGGTGATCAGCTTGACCGCCACGCCGACCTCGCCGGCCGTGCTCTCCAGGTCCCGCACCTGCGTGGTGGTGGCCTGGGTGACCTGCACCGCCTCGGCGGCGATCTCCGCGGCCCGCCCGGCGTTACGGGCGATCTCGGCGATCGAGGCGGTCATCTCCTCACCGGCCGCGGCCAGCGCGCTGACCTCGGTCTGCACGTCGGAGGTGGCCCGCACCGCGTCCTGCGCCCGCTCGGAGTTGTCGCGGGCCTGGGTGGTGAGCTGCTCGGCGGTGCCGGTCAGGTCACCGGCCGAGGCCCGCAGGCTCTGCGCCGCCTCGCTCATCGCACCGACGGAACCGGCCACCTTGGAGACGAACTGGTTGAACGCGGCGCCGAGCTCACCGGCCTCGTCCTTGCGCGCCTCGTCGAGACGGACGGTGAGATCCCCGTCGCCCTCGGCGATCTCACGCATGGTGTCGCGGGCCCGCAGGAAGGGCCGCAGCACCGAGCGCACGATCAGCCAGGTGCCGATCGCGGCGATCAGCACGGTCAGCAGCGCGAGGATCACCACGGTGTTCCGGGCGCTGTGGGCGTCGGCGAGGATGGACGACTCGGGCACGGTGACCACGAGGTTCCAGGTGTCGCTCTCGGTCAGGGAGATCGGGACGGCGATGCTGAGGTCGCCGTCGACCCACTCCGAGACCCGGCTGCCCGCAGCGGTACCCGAGGAGACCGCGTCGGCCAGGGACTGGCTCACCTCGGAAGCCGGCTTGCCCAGTTCGTAACCCGCACCGCTGGCGACGACCGCACCGCCGGTGGTGACGAGCGTGGCGGAACCGGTGCCGTACGGCTTGACCGAGCCGACGAGCTCCTGCTGCGCGGAGAGCGCGATGTCGACACCGACCACGCCGAGCGACTTTCCGTCGACCACCACGGGCACCGCGATCGACGTCAGCATGACCTGCCGGCCACCCACGTCGTACGCGTACGGCTCGAGCACCTTCTCCTTGGCCGTCTGCAGCGGCACCAGGTACCAGTCGCCCGCGCCCGCCTCCGAGTAGCCGCCGGAAGCCCGCGCGCCGACGCCGTTCTCACCGCGGTTCCAGTAGGTCAGGAACCGGCCGGTCTCGTCGCTGTGCTTGCTGTTGACGTACTGGGCGTCGCGGCCGTCGAACGCGTCCGGCTCCCAGACCGACCACACCGCGGAGAGCTCCTCGTGCGCCTCGAGCAGGCGCTTCTCGGCGTCGTCGGCCACCGCGCGGGGGTTGCCCGAGGCACGGATCGACTGGAGCGTCTGCGACAGGTCCCGTGCGGTACCGAGCGCGGTGGTGATCTGCGTGGCGGCGGTGTCGGCGGCCCGCTCGGCGAGCTCCTCGGCGTAGGTCTCCGCCTGCTCCCGGGCCGTCTTCTGCACGCGCAACGCCGTGGTGACGCTCAACGCGGACAGGCACAGCACGAGCAGCACGACGACACCGCCGACGAGCCTCGTCTTGGCACTGGACAGGACAAACTTGGACACCGCTGGCCTCTCACGCTCTGGGGGAAGTGAGCACGATCAAGAGGAACATCGACCGAACGTCCCTCTAGTTGAGGAAGCCTTGAGTTTTCGTTCACTGAGTAACCGATCTCGTTCGGTCAGGTCACAGGCGAACGGACGCGCGCCCGCCCGGCGTGCGACACCCACCTCCCGGCCCGGCCGGGTCCGCGGCACGAAACACAGCGGAGTGCAGGGCATCTCGCGGGCCGGTACCGGTGGGCGACGGCACGGCCGGGCAGCCCCGTAGACCGGTCACGCCGCTCGCGACTGCGGCGCGGTGAGGTCGGGCGGGTCCTGCCGGGCCCACCGGCGCAGGGGGCGGACGGCACCGGTGCGGCCTCGAACCGTCACTCGCGCAGGGGATCCCGCCAGAGGTGGGATCCCGTCCGCCGTCTCACCACGAACGGTACCGACCCTGGTGCGCACGGTGGTCACGGTCGATCCGGACCACACGGCGGCCCGACGAGCCTTCCGGCCGTGATCAAATAGGGCAATGACGACCGCGCAGTCCGTCCCGCTCCCCCGCAGCACGCCCTCGCAGCAGGGCGTGAGCGCCGCCGGTATCTCGGCCTTCCTCGACGCGGTGGCGAGCCGCGACGGGGTCGAGCCGCACAGCCTCGTGGTGGTGAAGAGCGGCACCGTGGTGGCCGAGGGCTGGTGGGCGCCCTACACGCCGCAGCAGCCGGCCCTGGTCTACTCGATCAGCAAGAGCTTCACGGCCACGGCCCTGGGCCTCGCGGTCGCCGAGGGCCTGGTCGATCTCGACGCCACCGTGCTCTCGTACTTCCCCGAGCTCGACGCCGACGTCACGAACGAGCGCGCCCGCTCGATGAAGGTGCGGCACGTCGCGGCGATGGCGAGCGGGCACCAGGAGGAGACGCTCGGCGCGGCCGAGCTCGACGAGACCGGCAACATCATCCGCGGTTTCCTGCGCATCCCGCCGGACGAGGAGCCCGGCTCGGTCTTCGCCTACAACCAGCCCTGCACCATGGCGCTGGCGCAGATCGTGCAGCGCACCTCCGGCTCCGGGCTGCTCGACTACCTGCGGCCGCGCCTGTTCGAGCCGCTGGGCATCGACGACTCGCCCGGGCAGATGGGCTGGATCACCGACCCGCAGGGCCGCGAGATCGGTTACTCCGGGCTGCACGTCACCACCGAGGCGCTGGCCAAGGTCGGGCTGCTGTACCTGCAGGGCGGCGTCTGGGAGGGCAAGCAGGTGCTGCCCGAGGGCTGGGTCGAGCTGGCCACCCAGGTGCACGTGGGCACCGAGAGCGAGGACGCCGAGGAGGCACCCGACTGCGCGCTGGGCTACGGCTTCCAGATCTGGCGCAGTCAGCACGGCTACCGGTTCGACGGGGCGTTCGCCCAGTTCGTCATCGTGCTGCCCGAGCACGACGCGGTGGTCGCGATCACCTCACAGACGCCGATCAACCAGGCGTTGCTCGACGAGATCTGGGCGCACCTGGTGCCCGCGCTCACCGCCGGGGCCCGCGAGGGAGACGCCGAACTGGCCGAGCGCCTGGCCGGTCTCACGCTGCCCGTGGTCACCGAGCGGGGCGTGCCCACGTTCACCGCGACGAGCTTCGAGCCGGTCGACGTGGCCCAGGTGTCGAGCATCTACCCGGTCAGCGGCGCCAGCGAGGCCCGGGCGGTCACCGAGGTGGAGATCCGCGAGGGCGGGCCGACCGGCTGGGAGATCGTGATCGGAGACGGCGGGGTCGACGTGATCGCGTCCCTCGCGCCGAGCGGCTGGGTCACCACCGGGGCCGTGGCCACGCAGACCACCCCCGGCAAGGACCACGACGGGCTCCGTATCGACGTGGTGTTCCTCGAGACCCCGCACGGCCTGGTGCTCGAGCTCGACCCGGCGGGGCAGAAGTTCGGCGCGGTCTGGGAGACCGAGCCGCTGCACCTGCCGCCGCTGGCCGAGCTGCGGGCGCCGCGGGCCTGACCCGTGACCGGGTGAGGAACGTGCGCTCCGACCGCACCTTCTTCACCCGACCACCGTCAGGGCCGCACGGTGCGGGCGAACCAGCGCCCGTCCTCGCGCCTCACCTCGATCGGGTGGCTGAACGCGTCGCTCACGTGCTCGCCGGTCAGCACCGCGTCGATCGCCCCGGCCGCCACCACCCGTCCGTCCTTCAGCAGGGCGGCGTGGGTGGTGCTGGACGGCAGCTCCTCCAGGTGATGGGTCACGAGCACGGACGTCAGGCCCGGGTGGGTCTCGTCGAGCAGGTCAACGGTGTCGAGGAGCTGCTCGCGGGCGGCCAGGTCGAGCCCGGTCGCCGGCTCGTCGAGCAGCAGCAGTTCCGGGGCACCGGCCAGCGCACGGGCGATCAGGGTGCGCCCCCGCTCGCCCTGCGACAGGGTCGGCCAGACGTGATCGGCGCGGGCCGCCAGACCGAGCAGGTCGATCAGCTCGTCGGCCCGTTCGACCTCACCCGCCGACGGCGCCCAGCGCATCGGCAGCTCGATCGTGCCGGTGATTCCCGTGATCACGACCTCCCGCACGGTGAGCGCGGAACGCAGGGCGTGACGCGGGTTCACGTGACCGATCCGGCGGCGCAGCGCCGCCAGCTCGACCCGGCCCAGCTGATGCCCGAGCACCCACACCGCGCCGGACGTCGGAAAGGTCTCCGCGCCCAGGAACCGCAGGATCGTCGACTTGCCGGCCCCGTTCGGCCCGAGCAGCGCCCAGTGTTCCCCCGCGCCGACGGTGAGGTCGATGCCGTGAAGGATCTGCGCGGTGCCGCGGCGGAAGGTGACGTCCTGGAGCTGGAGCACGGAGTTCTGCACGGCACGTAATCTAGGCCACACCACGACCCGCGAGGAGTTCTGGCCCTGATCCCCCGCGCGGTGCAGGTGCCGGTGGGCCCGCGGGCCGGAAGGCCACCGGCCCCGGCCACCTGACCACCACGTCCACCATTCTGTTTACCCTGGCAACCTTTTCGCGCCGCCGTGGCCCACGTCACCTGTCACCCCCTGCGAGAGGCGTGCTACCGTCGAGCCTGTTCTCCGAAGGGGAGTAGCTCCACCCGAAAGGGTGCGGCTGATCGACATACTGGCACCGTCACGGTGCCCGGTCAGTCACCACGCACGTGGCGAGCGAGACCTTCGGCCAATGTGATGTTGGCCGAAGTGTCGATCCCGCAAGCGGATTCGCATCCTCGGCCGGCACCCGACCGAGGAGTTCCGCGCATGAGTCCCGGCCGCACCCTGGCTCGCTCGCTCTCGATATGCACCATTCTGGCGGTACCGGCTCTGGTCCTGCGCATCGGCGGTATCCACCCCAGCGCCGTCATCTCCATGCTGATCTTCGGCGCAGCCGTGGTCGCCGCGTCGTTCCTGCTGGCCTGGGCCGCGGAATCGGCTCAGGTCGACATCTCCGGCGGCCTCGCGATCGCCGTGCTCGCCCTCATCGCCGTGCTGCCCGAGTACGCGGTCGACCTCTACTACGCCTACACCGCGGGCTCGAACCCGGAGTACGTGCAGTACGCCGCCGCCAACATGACCGGCTCCAACCGGCTCCTGCTCGGACTCGGCTGGCCGGTGGTGGTACTGGTCGCGCTCGCCGCCACGAAACGGCTCACCGGCTCGAAAACCGATGTGCTGCAGCTGGAGAGGAGCAATCGCCTGGAACTCGGCTTCCTGCTCACCGCCGGGGTGGCCGCGTTCTGGATGCCGATCAGCGGTGAGATCCAGATCTGGTTCGGCCTGCTCCTGCTGCTCTGGTTCGCCTTCTACCTGATCCGCCTGGCCAAGGGCGAGGTCGAGGAACCCGACCTGATCGGCACCGCGGCCGTGCTCGGGGGCCTGCCCCGAGCCCGCCGCCGGGTGGTCGTCCCCGCCCTGTTCATCGTGTCCGCCGCCGTGATCCTGGCCTGTGCCGAGCCTTTCGCCGAGAGCCTGGTCGAGGCCGGCACCTCGCTCGGCATCGACCAGTTCCTGCTGGTGCAGTGGCTGGCGCCGCTCTCCAGCGAGGCGCCGGAGTTCATCATCGCCATCATCTTCGCCAGCCGGGGCAACGGGGCCGGGGCCATCGCCACGCTGATCTCGTCGAAGGTGAACCAGTGGACGCTGCTGGTCGGCTCGCTCCCGATCGCCTATCTGCTGGGTGGTGGCGGCACCGCCCTGGTGCTCGACGACCGCCAGGTCGAGGAGATGCTGCTGACCGCGACGCAGACCATGATGGGCGTGGCCCTGTTGCTGGCCCTGCGTTTTCACCGCTGGTCGGCCTGGGTGCTGCTGCTCCTGTTCGCGGTGCAGTTCCCGGTCACCAGCACCGAGGGCCGGCTGATCCTGTCGGGCGTCTACGGGGCGATCGCGCTGGGGGCGTTCGCCTACCGGTACCGGCTGATCGTGCCGACCTTCGTCGCCCCCTGGAAACCCCCGGCCGACGAGGAACTCACGACGCCCGCCGACGTCCGGGCGTGACCCCGAACTCCCGGGTGAACGCGACGATGAAGGCGGACGTGCTGGCGTAGCCGACGCGGTGGGCCACCTCGGTCACCGGGGTGGTCTCCAGCAGCACGCGAGAGGCCAGCAATCGCAGGCGGGTTCGCCACTGCGTGTACGAGAGGCCGAACTCCTTGACGAAGTCGCGCTGGAGCGTCTTCACACTCACGTGCAGACGCCGGGCCCACTCCTCGAGGCCCGTCGGGTCACCCGGGTCGTGCGTGAGCGCCCGGGCGACCCGCATCGCGTAACCCGAGCCGTTGACCGGGGCTCCGGGCAGCTCGCGCACGGTCTCGCCGATCCCGGCGAGCATCCGGGCGCGGGCCTTGGCCGACCGGGCCGGGAGCACGCCCGACGAGCCGAGGGCGCGCAGCAGCGCGGCGGCCTCGGGGCCGACCGACGCCGCACCCACCCGGACCTTTTTCAGCGCGGGCGGATCCTCACGCAGGCAGACCCGGAAGACGGTCTGCCCCGGGCCCGCCGCGACCTCGTGGGTCACCCCGCGACGGGCCCAGAACACCTCGTTCGGGCCGACGAACTGGTGCTCGCCACCCTGTCGGCCGACGAGCACCCCGTTCGGCGAGAAGTACAGCTGGTGCAGGACCTCCTGGCGCCCCTCACCGAATTCCAGCACCCCGGCCGAGCGGTAGCGCAGCACGAGCATGCCGGCGGGTTCGCGCATGCCGTAGGCGAACTCGTCGCACCTGATCGTTCCCGGACCGACGGGGCGCACAAGATCCAGGGTCAGGTGCTCACTCCGAGGCCTGTCCCACGTCACCCGAATCGCCTCCGTCTCCGTTCCACTTGCGAAGGTAAGGCTAACCTAACTAGACCTGGTCGTGTCGAGACGTGGGACACGCCGGGTCTTCTCTCCCCGGCTCATAGAGATAGTGCAACAATCAACTATGCGGACGTTGCGAAGGCTTGGATTCCTCACCATCGGGCTGTTCGACGAGGCCGACCCCCGGGCCGGGCACGAGTCGACGCTGCGGATCATCGAGCTCGGCGAGCAACTCGGCTTCGACAGCGCCTGGCTGCGGCACCGGCACCTGCAGTTCGGCATCTCCTCCCCCGTCGCCGTGCTGGCCGCCGCCTCGCAGCGCACGAGCCGCATCGAGCTGGGCACCGCCGTCACGCCGCTGGGCTGGGAGAACCCGCTGCGCCTGGCCGAGGACTGGGCCACCGTCGACCTGCTCTCGGGCGGGCGCCTGAACCCGGGCCTGAGCGTGGGCCCGCCGATGTTCTTCGACACCGTGAAGGACGCCCTCTACCCCGACACCGCCGACGCCGAGGACTTCTCCTACGAGCGCGTCGAGCGCCTGCTGAGGTTCGTGCGCGGCGAGAAGGCCTCGGACTTCAGCGGCGCCCGGGCCTTCGAGGAGTTCTCCGACCGGGTGCAGCCGCACTCGGCCGGGCTGGGCGAGCGCCTCTGGTACGGCGGCGGCAGCCTGCGCTCGGCGCAGTGGGCCGGGGAGCACGACATGAACTTCCTGACCAGCAGCGTGGTGAAGTTCGAGGACGGCCCCCGGGACTTCGCACAGATCCAGCTCGGCCACATCCAGGCCTTCCGCGCCGCCCATCCGCTGGGCGAGAAGGCCCGGGTGTCACAGGGTCTCGTGGTGATCCCGACCGACTCGGCCTCGCCCGAGCAGGTCGCCAAGTACCAGGCGTACGTGGAGCGGCGCACACCGCGCACGGCCGAGCCGCAGGGCCCGGCCCGGATGATGTTCGCCCGCGACCTGATCGGCACCGGTGAGCAGATCGCCGAGCAGCTGGCGGCGGACCCGGCCTACGCCCAGATCGACGAGGTCGCGTTCGCACTGCCGTTCAGCTTCGAGCACGACGACTACGTGCAGATCCTGACCGACACCGCGCAGAAGCTGGGACCGGCGCTGGGGTGGAAGGCGTCCTGAAGCGGTCCGGAAGCGCGGACATGTCCGGGACTTCCGGCCTAGGCCCCTGCACGCGGCCCAGGTCACAGCAACAGGCATTCCGCACCTTCTGGACGCATGGTGATCTGGGGTACCACTTGAGGTGTCGCTGATCGCCGACGATCGGATCTGCCTGTGTCTGAAGCACCTACCCCGCTCCGCGTCGGGGTCGTCGCCGAGTCCGCCCCCGGTGAGACGCGCGTCGCCGCCACCCCGAAGACCGTCGAGCAACTGCTCGCCCTCGGGTACGAGGTGCTGGTGGAGGCCGGTGCGGGCACCCGCGCCGCCTTCACCGACGACGCGTTCGCGGCCGCGGGCGCGCGGGTCTCACCGCTCGCGCAGACCTGGGACGCCGACGTCGTCCTCAAGGTCAACGCGCCCACCGCGCAGGAGATCGCCCGGCTGCACGACGGCGCCACGCTGGTGTCGCTCATCGCCCCGGCGCTGAACCCGGACCTGCTCGAGGCGCTGGCCACCCGGCGCCTGACCGTGCTGGCCACCGACGCGGTGCCCCGCATCAGCCGGGCCCAGTCGCTCGACGTGCTCAGCTCGATGGCCAACATCGCCGGGTACCGGGCCGTGATCGAGGCCGCGAACCACTTCGGCCGGTTCTTCACCGGCCAGGTCACGGCGGCCGGCAAGGTCCCGCCCGCCAAGGTTCTCGTGGCCGGGGCCGGGGTGGCGGGGCTGGCCGCGATCGGCACCGCCAGCAGTCTCGGCGCGATCGTGCGGGCCACCGACCCGCGTCCCGAGGTCGCGGAGCAGGTCGGTTCTCTCGGTGGCACTTTCCTTCCGATCACCACGGGGGACGCGTCGGAGCAGCCGAGCCGCGACGGTTACGCCCGCGGCACGTCGTCGGACTACGACGAGGCGGCCTCCCGGCTCTACGCCGAGCAGGCCGCCGACGTGGACATCGTCATCACGACGGCCCTGGTCCCGGGACGTCCGGCGCCGCGCCTGCTCACCGCCGCGCACGTCGCCGCGATGCGACCCGGCAGCGTGATCGTCGACATGGCGGCCTCGCAGGGCGGGAACGTCGAGGGCACCCGCGCCGGCGAGGTGGTGGTGACCGGGAACGGCGTCACGATCATCGGTTACACGGATCTGGCCGGGCGGCTGCCCACCCAGGCGTCGCAGCTGTACGGCACCAACCTCGTCAACCTGATGAAGCTGCTCACCCCGGCGAAAGACGGTTCGCCGGTGCTCGACTTCGACGACGTGGTGCAGCGCTCGATGACGGTGGTGCGCGACGGGGACAAGACCTGGCCGCCGCCTCCGGTGGCGGTGTCGGTGGCGGTGTCGGTGTCGGTGGCGGTGTCGGTGGCCCCTGTCGTCCTGGCCGAGGAGCCCCAGGTCGTGACTCGGAAGCGTTCTTCCGTGAGCCCTTACGCCGCGGTCGCGGTGACGGCGGCGCTGGTCTTCCTGCTCGCCGCCTTCTCCCCCGCCCAGATCGTCGGCAACCTCACCGTGTTCGCACTGGCGGTGGTCATCGGCTACTACGTGATCGGCAAGGTGCACCACGCCCTGCACACGCCGCTGATGTCGGTGACGAACGCGATCTCCGGCATCATCGTGGTCGGCGCCCTGCTGCAGATCGGCCACGACGACACGGTGGTCACGGTGCTCGCCGCCCTGGCCGTCTTCCTGGCCTCCGTCAACATCTTCGGCGGTTTCGCCGTGACCCGGCGCATGCTGAGCATGTTCTCGAAAGGCTGATGACGATGACCGCTTCCAGCGCCGCGCAGGCCGCCTACATCGTCTCCGCCCTGCTGTTCGTGCTCAGCCTGGCCGGGCTGTCGAAGCACGAGACCTCGCGATCCGGAGCCCTTCACGGCATCGCCGGGATGGCCGTGGCCCTGGTCGCCACCGCCGTGCTCGCGGTGGACCGGCTCGACCTCCCGAGCGGCGAGGCGGTCACCGGGCTGCTGCTCATGGCCGTCGCGGTGGCCGGCGGGGCGGCGGTCGGGCTCTCCCGGGCGCGCCGCGTCGAGATGACGGCCATGCCCGAACTCATCGCCGTGCTGCACAGTTTCGTCGGCCTGGCCGCGGTGCTGGTCGGCTGGAACGGGTACCTCCAGGTCTCGTCCGGATCGACCGAGGTGGCGGCCGACCTGCTGGGCATCCACCACGCCGAGGTGTTCATCGGGGTCTTCATCGGCGGTGTGACCTTCACCGGGTCGGTCGTGGCCTACGGCAAGCTGGCCGGGCGCCTGAAGTCCGCCCCCCTGGTGCTGCCCGGCAAGAACGTCCTGAACATCGGTGCGCTGGCGGCGTTCGCGGGAGGGACCGCCTGGTTCACCGCGTCCCCCCGGGTGGTCCTGCTCCTGGCCGTCACCGCCCTGGCGCTCGCGCTGGGCTGGCACCTGGTCGCCTCGATCGGCGGTGGCGACATGCCGGTCGTGGTCTCGATGCTGAACTCCTACTCCGGCTGGGCCGCCGCGGCCTCCGGGTTCCTGCTGAACAACAACCTGCTCATCGTCACGGGCGCCCTGGTCGGTTCTTCGGGTGCCTACCTGTCGTACATCATGTGCCAGGCCATGAACCGCTCGTTCATCTCGGTGATCGCGGGCGGATTCGGCCAGGAGGCAGCGGTTTTCGCCGGCCGCGACTACGGCGAGCACCGCGAGATCCTCGTCGACGAGGCGGTGCAGCTGCTGAAAGAGGCCTCGTCGGTGATCATCACGCCGGGCTACGGCATGGCGGTGGCCCAGGCGCAGTACCCGGTGGCCGACCTGACGCGGCGGCTGCGGGAGCGGAACGTGGACGTGCGCTTCGGCATCCACCCGGTGGCCGGGCGCCTGCCCGGGCACATGAACGTGCTGCTGGCCGACGCCCGGGTGCCCTACGACATCGTGCTCGAGATGGACGAGATCAACGACGACTTCGCGGGCACGTCGGTGGTGCTGGTGATCGGCGCGAACGACACGGTGAACCCGGCCGCGCTCGACGACCCGGGCAGCCCGATCGCCGGGATGCCGGTGCTGCGGGTGTGGGACGCCGAGAACGTCATCGTGTTCAAGCGCTCGATGGCCGCCGGCTACGCGGGGGTGCAGAACCCGCTCTTCTTCCGGGACAACACCCAGATGCTGTTCGGCGACGCCAAGGCCCGGGTGGAGGAGATCGTGCGGGCCCTGTGATGTCGATCTAGTCTGTGTTGTCGGCTTTCTCTTCTGCCCGATTCACCTGGAGGGTTTCATGGCGGTCACCCGCGAAGAGGTCATGCAGGAACTGCTCGAGGCGATGAACCGGCAGGCGGCCACGCCCAGTTCGCTCGGCGGCTCGAACGCCACGGCGGTGAAGACCTTCGCGGAGGCCTACCAGATCCTCTACGAGTGCGAGGGCGACTAGATCCGCGCGAGCCGGGGGCCCAGACCGAGCACCACTTCCACACCGGTCAGGCCCTCGGCCTCGAAGTCGGCGATGGTCAGCTTGCCGTCGAGCTGCATCGCCCGGATCGTCTCACCGGTGCGGGCCTCGCTCTCACCCGGCGGCACGAACGCCTCGAACGGCTGCGGCCAGTCGTTGGTGCGGTCGAACTCGTGGGCCCGGCGGATGATGTGGTCTTCGATGGCGTCCATGTCCCCGACGCTAGACCCGTCCCGCCCGCCGACAACTCACGCCAGCCGCGCGGGCTAACGCCTCAGCCCGCCTTACGGCCGACGCCCGCGATCACGTAGCTCGACGACGGATCGGCGCCCGCGTCGTCGGGCCAGTCGGGCCGCCACTGCGGCACCCAGACCAGGCCCGGGTCGACCAGGGAGAAGCCACCGAAGAGCTCGGTCACGCGGGCGCGGGTGCGCACCGTGATCGGGTCGGCCGTGCGGTAGGTGTCGAGGACCTGCTGGCCCTCGCCGGTCAGGCGGCCGTCGAGCGCCGGGCCCGCCGCGGCCTGCTCCAGGCGGGCGTCGTAGCCGTGCGAGATCACCAGGTGGCTGCCCGGGGCGGCGACCTCGTGCAGCGCCGCGATCGTCTGCTCCGGGTGGTCGGACTCCGGGATGAAGTGCAGCACCGCGACCATCAGGAAGGCGACCGGCTCGGTGAGGTCGATCAGGTTCTTGACCGGGGCGGACGCGAGGATCTCGGCCGGGTGGCGGAGGTCGGCGTTGAGCACCGCCGCGTTCTCGACGCCGTGCAGGATGAGTTCGCTGTGGGCCACCGCGATCGGGTCGATGTCGACATAGACCACGCGGGAGTCGGGGGCCTCGCGCTGGGCGATCTCGTGCACGTTGCCCACGGTGGGGATGCCCGAGCCGAGGTCGATGAACTGACGCACCCCCTGCTGCACCAGGTGCCGCACCGCGCGGTGCAGGAACGCCCGGTTGGCCTGCGCGTTGACCTCGGCACTGGGGTGCAGGTCGAGGATGCGGCGGGCCATCTCGCGGTCGGGGGCGAAATTGTGCGCCCCGCCGAGGAAGTAGTCGTAGACCCGCGCCGCGGACGGCGTGGTCAGGTCGATGTTGCGGGGCGCCCAGTCGGGGAGCTCCGTCATGGGGCCGTCCACCTCGCGAGAATCGGGCAACAGGGACGAATACGACCCTATCCGGCTGCGGCCCGAAGAGGGAACAACCCCGCCGGAGTATCGACTCCGGACGAAGCCCGGGCGCACCCTTGCGGACAGCACCGCCGGAGGGAGACATCGTGAAGAGCGTCAAGGAACTCCAGGAACGGCTCGAACAGCTCCGCGCCACGATCGACGACGCCAAGGAGACGGCCTCGAAACTGGCTCAGGACAAGGTGATCGACCCGGTCACCGCGATCCCGAGGCAACGCCGCCGGTACGCCGACGGCTTCCGGGACTTCTAGGACAGGGCCGGGGCCGGGATCTCTCTGCGTTCCGCCGCCCAGGCGCTGCGGTACGGCGCGTAGGTCGCGATCAGCTCGTCGTGCGTGCCCCGCGCCGCCACCACCCCGCCGTCGATCACCAGCACCTCGTCGGCCGCCGCCAGCGGGCTGAGCCGGTGGGTGACGACCACGGCGCTCTGGTCGGCGCGGGGTGACGCGAGCACCTCGGCCACCAGGTCGTCGGCGGTGGCCGCGTCCAGGTGCTCGGCGGGCTCGTCGACCAGCAGCACCGGCGCGCCGCTGACGAAGGCACGCGCCATGAGCATCCGCCGCCGGATACCGCCCGAGAGCAGGTGCGTGCCCGCCCCCTGCCCGGGGCCCGCCGGATCACCCACCACCACGTCGAGACCATCGGCACCGAGCCCGGAGATCCACTCCCCCAGCCCGGCCCGGCGCAGGGCCGCGAGGAGCTCGGGGTCGGTCGCGTCCTTGTTCGCCACCCGCAGGTTCTCTCGCACGGTCGTGCCGAAGACGTGGGCGTCATCGGCGGCGAGGTGCACCATGTGCCGGAGGCTGCGGGTGTGCACGTCGAGGAGCTCGACGCCGTCGCCGACGTCGGTGTCGTCCATCAGCATGTGCCCCTCGGCGGCGGGCAGCAGACCGGCGAGCGTGCGCAGCAGCGTGCTCTTGCCCTGGCCGCTGGGGCCGACCACGGCGATCCGGCGGCCGGCGGTGAGGTCCAGATTCACGCCGCGCACGGCGGGTTCACGGCCGGGCCAGCCGACGGCCAGGTCCTGCGCCCGCAGGTGCAGCCCGGGCAGTTCCCGCACCAGCCGCAGCCCCTTCTGCCCGGCCATCAGGTAGGCGCTGTTCGGCACCGGCCGGGCCTGCACGTCCAGGGTGCGGTGGCTGTCCGGTTCGGGGGTGGCCAGCAGGGGGACGACGCGGCGCGCGGCTTCCGAGGCCCGCACCAGGCTGACCGCGGCGGCCGGGAGACCGGCCACCACCTCGGCCAGGGCCAGCGGCACGAACGTCAGCACGGCCAGGGCCACCTCCCGGATCCGGCCCTCGTTCACCGCGATCACACCGGTGACCAGCGAGCCGAGCACGGCGGCGGACATCACGGCCGATCCGAGCCCGGCCGCCCAGGAGGCGGGACGGGCGGCGCGGTCGAGGCCGTGGGAGAGCTCGTCGTCGCTGCGCCGGATCGCCGCCAGCTGGTCCGGGACCCGGCCGCTGACCGTCAGTTCCGGCAGGTTGTCGAAGAGCGCGAGCACGTTCTCGGACATCTCGGTGCGGGCCTGCGCGGTGCCCAGCACGTCGCGGCGGCCACCGATCCCGGCCAGCCCGGGCACCGCGACGATCGCGATCAGCACGGCCGTGGCCAGCACCGCGCCGGCCTCGGGCAGGATGATCCCGACCGCCACCACCGAGGCCAGGCCGGTGAGGATCGCGGTGACGAAAGGCAGCACACCACGCACGATCACGTCGCCGAGCTCGTCGACGTCGGCGCCCAGCCGGGCCAGCAGGTCACCGCGCTTCAGCCCGGCCGCCACGGTGTCGTCGGCCGCAGCCAGACGCCCGAACAGCGTCTCGCGCAGCCGCACCACGCCGCGCAGGGCGACGTCGTGCGAGACCAGCCGCTCGCAGTACCGCAGCACCCCGCGGCCGATGCCGAACGCGCGCACACCGACGATCGCAACCATCAGGAACAGGATCGGCGGCTGCTGCGCGGCCCGGGTGATGAGCCAGCCGGAGACGCCGAGCAGGGCGATCGAGCAGGCCACCGCCGCGGCACCGGTGACGGCGCCGAGCAGCAGACGCCAGGGGTCGGGCCGCATCTCGTCGAGCACGAGCAGCAGCGCGCGCCGGCCGCTCACCGGGCTCTCGACGGGGGACGTGGTGGTCGCCTCGGTCTTCATGCCGGGACCTCCATCGGGGAGCTGGTTTCCAGACCGGGAGCCACCCGGCCGCTGACGTCGATCGTGCGGTCCGCCGCCGCGATCAGGGCGGGCCGGTGCGCCACCAGGACGACGGTGCGCCCCCGGTCGCGCAGCGCGCCGAGCAGGTCGAGCACGGCCTGCTCGGCCCCGGCGTCGAGATGGGCGGTGGGTTCGTCGAGCACCACCAGCGGGGCCTCGCTGAGCAGGAGCCGGGTGAGCGCCAGCCGCTGACGCTGACCGGCCGACAGGCCTGTGCCCCCCTGGCCGACCCGGGCGTCCCAGCCGCCGGGAACAGTACGCACGACGTCCTCGAAACCCGTGACCGCGGAGGCTTCGCGCACCTGGTCGAGCGAGACCGACGGGCGCAGCAGCGACACGTTCTCCCGCAGGGTGCCGGGCACCAGCACCGGATGCTGCGGGCACCAGGCGATCTGGCGCCACCACGACGCCGGGTCGACATCGGTGAGCCGGACGGATCCGGCGACCACCACGTCCCCCAGGGTCGACTTCTGAAGCCCCAGGAGCACATTCACCGCCGTGCTCTTGCCACACCCGCTCGGGCCGGTGAGCGCGACGATCTCGCCCGGGCCCACCGAGGCGGTGAGGTGCGAGGGCGTCGGGTGCGGGACACCGTCGTGCTGCACCGTCACGCCCTCGAAAGCGACGACGGCGGTGGACAGGTCCGGGGCCTCGACCGTTCCGGGCGCGGGAACCGGGCGCTCCAGCACGTCGAAAGCCTGCTGGGCGGCGGCCAGCCCGTCCTGACTGGCGTGAAAGTGCATGCCCACCGCGCGAAGCGGTGCGTAGACCTCCGGGGCGAGCAGCAGCACGGCCAGGCCGGTCTGCAGGTCGAGGGTGCCGTGCACCAGACGCAGCCCGATGCCGACCGCGACCAGCGCGACCGAGAGGGTGACGAGCACCTCCAGGGCCAGGGCCGAGAGAAAGGCGGTGCGAAGGGTTTTCATGGTGGCGCGGCGATGGGCGTCGCCGGCCACGCGCACCCGCTCGCGCTGGGCCCGGGCGGTACCGAGCGAACGCAGCGTGGGCAGACCGGCGATCAGGTCGAGCACCTGCGTGCCCAGGCGCTGCAGCGAGACCAGGCTGCGGTCGGACGCGTCCTGGGTGGCCATGCCGATGAGCGCCATGAAGAACGGGATCAGCGGCAGGGTGAGAAGAATGGTGACGCCGGCGATCCAGTCCTGCCACCAGACCACGACCAGGACGGCCGGGGTCAGGGTGGAGGCCAGGACCAGCTGCGGCAGGTATCGGGTCAGGTAACCGTCGAGCGCGTCCAGCCCGCGGGTGGTGAGCACCGCGAGATCCGCTCCCCCGCGACCGGTTTCCCGCACGGCGTGGGCGATCAGCTTCTCGCGCAGCTGGCGCACCACGGTGGTGGCCGCGCGGTGGCCGAAGCGCTCCTGCGCCCCGGCGATCACCGCCCGGACCGCCAGCACGATCCCCAGCCCGGCGACCTGGCCGCGGACGTCACCGAAGGTCAGTCCGTCCGTCGCGACACCCGCGACGACGTGGGCCAGGAGCAGCGACTGCACCACCAGCAGGGCGGTGGTCGCCACTCCCAGACCGGAGGTCAGGCCGACGTAGAGCCGGGCCGCGCGGGCCTGGCGCAGCAGCCGGGGATCGAGGGGCTTCATCGATACGAGGCTTCCGCTTCCGGCGTGGACCAGGGCAGGCCGTGACCCGGCGGGATCTTCGTGGCGCCGATGCGGTGCCAGAAGACCCAGTAGGTCCACGACTGGTAGAGGATCACGACCGGGGTCAGGAAGCAGGCGGCCCAGGTCATGACGACCAGCGTGTAGTGCGTGGACGAGGCGTTGTGGATCGTCAGCGAGAACAGCTCGTTCGTGCTGGAGGGCATGACGTCCGGGAAGAGGCAGCCGAACAGCAGCACCACCGCCGAGGCCGTCGCCAGCACCGTGCTGCCGAAACCCAGGGCCTCCCGCTCCCTGAACGCGCCGTAGGCCGCGGTGAGCAGGGCCACGGCCGCGACCACCACGACGCCCCAGGTCCAGGCCTTGCCGTAGGCCAGCTGGGTCCACAGCGCGAAGACCACGGCGACGCCGATCGCGGGCACCGAGAGCTTCGCGGCCAGGGCGATGGCGCGGGCGCGGATCTCCCCCTCGGTGCGCAGCCCCAGGAACAGCGCGCCGTGGAAGGCGAACAGCAGCAGGGTGGTCAGGCCGCCGAGCAGGCCGTAGGGGTTCAGCAGGGTGAAGAGCGTTCCGGTGAACTGCTTGTCGGCGTCGATCGGCACCCCGCGCACGATGTTGGCGAACGCGACGCCCCACAGCAGCGCGGGCAGGGTCGAGCCGACCACGATGGCGGTGTCCCAGAGGTTGCGCCACCGGTCGCCCTCGATGGTGCCGCGGTACTCGAACGCCACGCCGCGGATGATGAGGCCGACCAGGATGAGCAGGAGCGGCAGGTAGAAGCCGGAGAACAGGGTGGCGTACCACTCCGGGAAGGCCGCGAAGGTGGCGCCGCCGGCGACGATCAGCCAGACCTCGTTGCCGTCCCAGATCGGGGCGATGGTGTTGATCATGACCCGGCGGTCGGTGTCGTTCCTCCCGAGGATCGGCAGGAGCATCCCGACCCCGAAGTCGAACCCCTCGAGCACGAGGTAGCCGATCCACAGGACCGTGATGAGGATGAACCAGAAGGTGACGAGTTCCACGTCCGGACTCCGATTTTCAGTAGGCGAAGCTGAGCGGGCGGTCGGCGTCGTCGTCGTGGTCCGGCGCCTCCTCGATACCGGGAGCACCCGCGGCCGCGTACCGGCGGATCAGGCCGAACCAGGCGATCGCCAGCGAGCCGTACAGCAGGGTGAAGGTGACGAGCGAGATGCCGACCGACCAGGGACCGACGGTGGAGACGCCGTCCTGCGTGAGCATGCGAATGGTCCAGTCACCGTCCGGGTTCGGGGCGACGACCCAGGGCTGGCGGCCCATCTCGGTGAAGACCCAGCCGGTGAGGTTGGCCAGGAACGGGCCCGGAATGGCGATCAGCGCGAGGCGGCCGAACCAGCGGCCCGGGTTGCGGCCCTTGCGGGTCACCCAGAGGCCGACCACGCCGAGCGCGGCGCCGAGCACGCCGAAAAGGATCATGGCGCGGAAGTTCCAGTAGGTCACGGCCAGGTTCGGCACGTAGTCCTGACCGTCGCCGTACTTCTCCGAGTACTCGGCCTGGAGCTGGTTCACGCCCGGCACGGTGGCGTTGAAGTCGCCGGTGGCCATGAACGAGTAGACGCCCGGGATGGCGAAGGTCTGCACGTCGCAGTGCCCGTCGCCCGGGTTGCCGATCGCGAAGAGGCTGAAGCCGGCGCCCTCCTCGGTCTCGCAGAGTCCCTCGGCCGCGGCCATCTTCATGGGCTGCTGCTGGTACATGAGCTTGGCCTGGCCGTCACCGGTGACGGCGGCGCCGACGCCGGCGACCAGGAGCACCACGCAGGCGAACCGGAACACGGGGCGGTACAGCTCGACCTTCTCGTGCCGGGTGTGCGAGTCGACCTGGGCCTGGTGGCGCGCCTTCACCATCCACCAGCCCGCGATGCCGGCGACGAAGCAGGCCGCGGTCATGAACGCGGCGGTGATCTGGTGCGGGAACGCCCACAGCACGGTGTTGTTCGACAGCAGGGCGCCGATGCTGGTGAGCTCGGCGCGGCCGGTCTCGGCGTTGTACTCGACGCCGACCGGGTGCTGCATGAACGAGTTGGCGGCGAGGATGAAGAACGCCGAGAGGTTCACGCCGATCGCCGCGAGCCAGATGCTGGCCAGGTGCAGCTTCTTCGGCAGGCGGTCCCAGCCGAAGATCCAGGCGCCGATGAAGGTGGACTCGAGGAAGAACGCGGCCAGGCCCTCGAGGGCCAGGGGGGCGCCGAACACGTCACCGACGAAGCGCGAGTACTCGCTCCAGTTCATGCCGAACTGGAACTCCTGCACGATGCCGGTGACGACGCCGATGGCGAAGTTGATCAGGAAGAGCTTGCCGAAGAACTTGGTGGCGCGCAGCCAGCGCTCGTCGCCGGTGCGGAACCAGACGGTCTGCATGATCGCCACCATCGGAGCGAGCCCGATGGTCAGCGGAACGAAGATGAAGTGGTAGACGGTGGTGACACCGAACTGCCATCGGGCCAGGTCGAGGGCGTCCATGCTGTCACCATGTCGCCCGGAACGGTTCACTTGTAGTGACCTAGGTCCCCCAGCGCCGGGCTGAACTACTCATTCCATCGGGTCAGCCGACCGGTGACCGCGTCGACCAGGCGCGACGTGGCCAGCGAGAGACCCGCGAAGAGCCCGGCCACGAGCACCATCTGGTCGACGAGGGAGTAGACCAGGGTCTGGTTGAGGGCCCAGCCGAGGCCGGACTGGATGCCGTACAGCTCTGACGCGAGCACGCAGGCCCAGGCCGTTCCGGCGGCGAGCACGAGGGCGCCGCGCAGCTCGGGAACGATGGCGGGCAGAACGATGTGGGTGCTGATCCGGGTGCGGCTCAGGCCGAGTGTGCGGGGGTAGTCGGTGACGTGCGGGGGCAGGTTGCCGACGGCGTTCGCGGTGGCCAGGAGCACGACCCAGAACGCGCCGAAGGTCACGAAGCCGATGCTGGCACCGCTGGTCGCGCCGAACCAGAGGGTGAAGAGCGGGGCCATCGCGAGCAGCGGCAGCATGCGCAGCAGACCGGCCACGCCGCCGGCCGCGAGACGCACGGGGCGGGCGGCGCCGACGAGCAGGCCGGCCGGAAGACCCAGGGCGAGGGCGGCCAGATAGCCCGTGACGAAACGGCCCAGGGTCACGAGGCCGTTCTGCAGCACGGCGAGGGCGGCCAGCCCTACCGAGTCGGGGGCGCCCTGGAGGGTGGTGGCCGGGCCCCAGCCACCGCGGTAGAAGTGGCTCAGCCCGGTGATGCCTTCGGTGACGATCACTTTCAGATGGGGGACGACGTGGTCGCCCTGAGCGGTCAGGGCGCCGGCCAGCAGGGCCAGGAGTTCCCAGACGACGAGCCCGGCCAGGGTGCCGATCACCAGCGAGCGGCGGCGAGGGCGGGTGCGCAGACCGGAACCGTACCTCGCCGGGGCTTTTCGGCTCACAGGTGCCCCAGAAGCGTTGCGCGCAGAGCGTTCGCCTGCGCGTCCATGCGCAGGGCGTCGGTGCGGGGACGCGCGAACGGGACCACCACGTCCGCCCTCACTCCCCCACCGGCGATCACCACGATGCGGTCGGCGAGCGCGAGGGCCTCGTCGGTGTCGTGGGTGACGAACACGATGGTCTTGCCGGTCTCGGCCCACAGGTCGAGCAGGGTGCGGTGCAGTCCCTGGCGGGTGAGGTGGTCGAGGGACGAGAAGGGTTCGTCCATCAGGAGGATGTCGGGGTCGTTGGCGAAAACGGCGGCGACGGCCACTCTTTTGCGCATGCCGCCGGAGAGTTCGCGGGGCCAGGCGCGCTCGCGGCCCGCCAGCCCGACGGCCTCGGTGAAGTGCAGTGCCTGCGGACGCCACTGGCTTTCGGGGATCTTGCGGCTGCGGGGGCCGAGAGCGATGTTGTCCGCGACGCGTAGCCAGCCGGGGATGGCATCCTGCTGGAAGACCATGCCGCGGGTGGCGCTCGGGCCCTCGACCCTCCGGCCGTGGGCCTCGACGGTGCCGGCGGTGGGCTGCAGGAGGCCGGCGACGCAGCGCAGGAGGGTGCTCTTGCCCTGACCGGAAGGCCCCAGGACGCAGAGGAATTGGCCGGCCGGGATGTCGAGGTCGAGGTTCTCCAGGGGGGTGACGGCGTCGGGTCCCGGGTTGAACGTGACGGTGAGACCGCGGATCTGGATGCTCATCCCTGCCACCTCAGGGCCGGGCGCGCGGCGGCGCGGATCAGGACGTCGAGCAGCACGGCGGCCAGGCCGAGAGTGATCGACAGGCTGAGCACCTCGCCGACGTTGCCCTGCTGGGCGCGCAGGGCGATGAGGCGGCCCATGCCGACGCGGGAGCCGAGCAGTTCGGCGCCGGCCTCGAGGCCGACGCCGGTGGCGAGGGCGAGGCGGAGTACGGCGACGACGGCCGGAAAGGTGGCGGGCAGCACGATGTTCCGGAAGCGCTGGGAGCCGTCGAGGCCGAGGGTGGCGGCGTACTCCTCGCTGGCCGGGGGGATGTTCAGGGCCGCCGACTGGGCCACCACCGCGACCACGACGAAGCAGTAGAACGTGACGAGCAGCAGCTTGCTCGCCGGGCCGGGGCCGAGCCAGATCAGGAGCAGGGGGGCGACGACGAGCACGGGAACGGCCCCGAAGACGAAGAGCACGGGTTCGGTGAGGTCACGCAGCCACTGGCGGCGGGCGGCGCCGAGACCGGCGACGACGCCGAGGGTGCTGCCGATCAGCCAGGCGGTGGTGGCGGTGCCGACGGTCCAGGCCAGGTTGACGGCGTAGGAGGAGTGCTCGAGGCCGAGGAACTCCAGGCCCCGGTCGCCGCCGGCGTGCTGCTGGAACTGCCAGAGCACGACGCGGGGGCCGGGCAGGACGGCGTCGTTCGCGATGCCGAGGGCCGCGAGCTCCCAGAGCGCCCAGAACACCGCGACACCCACCGCCCCCCAGAGGGCAGGGGACAGCGGGTGGTGCCGACGCGTCCTCAATTCGGTTGTGCCGCAGCGGCGAAGCGGTAGGCGTCGAGGTAGTTGCGGGCGTCGTACTGGGCCTGGGCCTTCCTCCTGAGGTCACCGTCCGGCGCCGTGGCCAGGGCCTTGTCGGCCTCCTGCCGGTAGCGCACGAGGGTGGTGTAGATCGTGCCGGCGATGCTGAGCTGGTCGGGGGTGTGGCCCTTCTCGATGACGCCCTGCTCGGAGAGCACGGCGAGGTTGGCCGCGGCGACGGTGTCGTAGAAGAACGGGTCGTCGCTGTCGGTCCAGAAGTCGGTGGCCTCGTCGAAGTTGCGCAGCGAGTAGATGTCGTCGAACGTGCCGGCCAGTTCCTTGGCGGTGAGGTCGGTGCCGGTGTACGAGTTGAGGTAGTCGACGAAGCGGGCGGCCGTGGCCTCGGGGGCGTCCTGCATCTCGTCGACGAGGCGGTAGAGCACGCTGGTGAAGCGCAGCAGGGTCTCGAAGTTCTGCTCGGCGTAGTCGGTGGTGGTGACGAGACCGGAGTAGGTGAAGCGCAGGGGCACGGTGTCTTCGGAGGGCAGGTTGTCGATGACCTGGCGCAGGTCGACGAGGGGTTCCCAGCCGTTCTGCTGCAGCTGCACGACGAAGCCGGCGGAGCTGGGCGAGAGGAAGTCGGCCCGGCCCGCGAACCCGGCCTTCACGATGTCGGGATTGGCGAGGAACTCGATGTCGACGTCCTTCTCGAGGTCGAGCCCGCCCGCCTCGGCCACGGTGTTGCGGAACAGTGGGCTGCCACCCTCGGTGCAGATCAGCTTCTGGCCCTTGAGCTGTCCCAGGACGGTCGTGAGGGCTTGCTCGAAGGTCTGCCCCCTGGACATCTCCTTCTTCACGGTCGTGTATTTACCCGTGGGCGCGACGATCCGGTAGACGTAGCTGACGTCGCTGACGGCGAAGCCGACGACGTTCCGCACGTTGTCGATCTGGTTGGCGACGGTCGGGATGTAGCCCCCGCCGAGCTCGACCTGGCCGTTGATCAGCGGGGCCAGGTTCATGAGCAGGTCCTGCTGGGCTCCGTAGGGCTCGGGGGTGATGGTGATGCCCACGTCGGAGTAGTGGCCGGCGTCGACGCCGGCCACGCCGAGCAGTTCGTCACCCCAGGGCGGGAAGGCCGCCTTGACGGAGACCGAGGGGATCGTGGTGCCGGGGGCGGCCAGGTCGGCGGACGGTGTGAACGACGCCCCGCCGGACCCCGACGACGAGGGCGCCTGGGCACACCCGGTGATCGTTCCGGCCAGTCCCGCGGTGATGGTGGCCAGCACCGCGCGGCGGCTGACGATGTTCACGTGTCTCCCTGGTTCCGGGCCGGGTTCGCCGGCCGGCTGCTCCTGCCGGTGTGCAGCCATCTCAGCACCCCTGGTCGGGCCGCGTCGATGGCGGAACCGGACAAGTCCCCGATGTCGATCTTGTTGTGTCGCCTGAACTTTCACGAGTGACCCGATTCACAGTCGGAGGCGGATCCCGTGGTGACACAGAGTCATTCGACATACTCACAGTCCATTCACGGCAAAGAACCGCGGTGATGACGTTGCCAGCGCAACGACCGGAACGAATCATGTCTCCCGTGACCCCCGACGACTCGACGACCACTGACGACAAGCCGCGGCTCATCCACACCGACGTCCCGGACAGTATTGACGGCCTGGATTCCGCCGTTCCCGGCGTGCCGACCGCCCGCACCGCGCCCGCTGCCCCAACGGACGAGCCGGGCCGGGCCCCCGTCAGCGACGACGACCCGGACGCGAACGACCGCAACCCCTTCTCCCCGCGGTCCGACGTCTCCGGCGACGCGATCGGCCTGGAACTCGGCCTGCCCGCCGACCAGCCCGTGGACAAGGGCACCCAGGCCGGTGACGACCTCTACCTGCCGCTGTCCACCGAACGCGCGGCCGCCATCGCGGCGCAGCCCGCCCTGGTCCCCCCGCCCGTAGCGTCTGCCGGCATCTCCCCCGCCGCGGCCCCGAGGCCGGCGTCCGCGTCGCTGTCGTCGACCGAGCTGACCCGGCGTCTGCGGGCGATCGGGTTCCGGATCCGCAGCACCGGTGAGCAGGAGCAGGCGGTGCGGGCGTTCAAGACGGGCTGGTTCAAGCTCGGTCCGTCGCTCATGGACGGCAGCGTCGCCAACAGCATCATGGGCCCCCGGGCGAGCCAGGCGATCGACAAGGCCTACCAGCGGCACCTCGACGGCCTGACCACCATGTCGCCGCACTTCTCGTTCTCGGACACCAGCTGCAGGTGCGGTGGCACCTTCACCGACTGCCGACGGATCTGGCCGACCCGCCAGTCGGTCATCGCCGCCGAGCAGCTGCGGGCCGAGTTCTTCCCGGCCGGCCTGACCGTCTCGACCTGGTGCCGCTGCACCGGCCACAACCACGCGGTCGGGGCAGCCGTGTCGTCCCGTCACCTGAAGGGCGACGCGATCGACATCCCGGCCACGGTCTCCCCGGACAAGATCGAGGGCCTCGAGCTCTACACCGGCATCGGCGTGAACCGCGCGAACGGAAACGTCCGCCACCTGGACCTCCGCCACGGCCACCCCCTCGTGCCCACCGCCTGGTACTACGCCTGACCCATGCCACCCGACCGGCCCCGGCCTACCCGCCCTGACCCGATCGGCCAGCCCCACCGGACCAGGCTCGACCTACCGGGCCCGACCTACCCGGCCCCCACCGGACAGAGCCCGACCCACCCCGCCCTACCCAACCGGGCCCGACCTCCCCGCCCCACATCGGACCAAGCCCGACCCACCCCGCCCAACCGGGCCCGACCTCCCCGGCCCACACCGGACCGAGCCCGACCTACCCCGCCCTACCCAACCGGGCCCGACCCACCCCGCGCCCCACCAAACCGGGCCCGACCTCCCGCCCCACACCGGACCAAGCCCTACCCACCCCGCCCCACCCAACCGGGCCCGACCTCCCCGCCCCACACCGGACCAAGCCCTACCCACCCCGCCCCACCCAACCGGGCCCGACCTACCGGCCGCACCTGTCCCACCTCGACTCGACTCGCCCCAGCGCCGGCCCCGGCCCCGGCCCCGGCCCGACCAGGCCGGGGCAGCTCGGTCAGGCTCCGATATGTCTGCGCGTCGGCAGCACGTCGCTTGATGACCGGCGGGCGTGATCCTGGTTCTTTCGATTATCGATAATCGAAAGAACCAGGATCCCAGCTGAGCACCACGGAGCGACAGCTACGAGCCCGGTCGCTGAAATACCGCAGGGCCGAGGAGTTCTCCTCGGCCCTGCGGTATTTCATGGTGTTCGGGCAGTGGCTGCCCCATGGGACCCACACCATGCGGGGCCAGCGTGGAGCCCAGTCGGAGGGGCGGGTGCTTTCGTCGCTCCCGCCGGCGCGCCTCTGGTTGCCCCGCCTCCGTTCACTCGCTCTGTTTCACCCCAGCGACGGGCTCGGCGTTGCTCGCCACGGCGGCGTCCCTCACCTCGGCCCCGGGTTCGCCTCCGGGTCGGCCGCAGAGTTGGCCTCTGAGGCGGCCCCCGAGTTGGGCGCCGAGTTGGGCGCCGTGTTGGGCGCCGTGTTGGACGCCGTGTTGGACGCCGAGTTGGACGCCGAGTTGGACGCCGAGTTGGCCCCCGAGTTGGCCCCCGAGTTGGCCCCCGAGTTGGATGCTGTCTTGGCCGCTGTGTTGGCCAGGGGGCTGAGCACGGCGGTGGCCTCGGAGTCGGCCCCGGCTCCCCCACCGGATCCCGACTCGAGGTGGGTCAGGTCGACGACGGTGACCGGGGCGTCTTCAGGCAGTTGCACCGTGACCTCGACGGCCACGCCGGCCCAGGCGGCCAGGACGACGGCGGCCTCTTCGGCACCGAACAGGGCGTTCGCCTGGGACACCGTGATGGCGGCGAACTCGGCGAACGTGGCCGTGGTGCTGAGCTGCGGGTCGGACAGCGCCGCGAACCAGATGGGGCCGGCCTTCTCCCAGGCGTAACCACCGAGGCCGGTCGCGGCCAGGTAGAACGCCCGGTTGGGGATGCCCGAGTTCACGTGGACGCCACCGTTGTCGTCGTCCATCTCGACGTAGTCGGCCATCGTGGCGGGTTGAGGGTCTTTGCCGAGATCGGGGTCGTCGTAGGCGGTTCCGGGGTCTTTCATCGAACGCAGCGCCACCCCCCGCACGCCCTCGGCCAGCAGCCCGGCACCGATCAGCCAGTCGGCCTCCGGTGCGGTGGGCCGGGGCTCGGCGGCGTACTGCTTGACGAGCACACCGAACACGTCGGACATCGACTCGTTGAGCGCGCCGGACTGCCCCTCGTAGACCAGGTCACGCACGGAACCGGTGACGCCGTGGGCGAGTTCGTGCCCGATCACGTCGAGCGAGACGGTGAACCGGTTGAACACCCGGCCGTCACCGTCGCCGAACACCATACGGGAACCGTCCCAGAAGGCGTTGTCGTAGTTGCGGCCGTAGTGCACGGTCGCGTCGAGCGGGAGGCCGGCGCCGTCGATCGAGTTACGCCCGAAAACCTCCTGCCAGAAGGTGAACGTGGCGCCGAGACCGTCGTAGGCCTCGTTGACAGTGACGTCGGCAACCGGCTCGTCGCCCTCGCGCCGCACCTCGGTGCCGGGCAGCTGCTGGCGGTTCTCGGCATCGGACACCGTGCGGTTCGCCGTGGTGTCGGCGGCCTCGAGGGCCGTGGCGGTGCGGGCGACCGGACGTGTGAGACGTGCGGCTCGCAACCGGCGGTCGACGGCCAGGTCGGCCCGGGCCGCCTCGCGCAGATCGCCGGGACCGTGCTCGGCCAGGTGCTCGAGCATGTACGGCGGAAGAACGTGGTGCAGGCCAAGACTCGCGACGGCTCGTTCGGACGGGTTCATCTGCTCACTCCCCCTGTGACTCACGAGTAGGACGACAGCAGCTCGATCAGCGCGCCCAGCGCCGGGTCTGCGAAGGGCTCCGCGACCTTCACTGTGTGACGGGTGGATCCGTCGTGCACGGACAGTTCGTAGACGAAGCGGTCGCCCGCCCGCGGTGGCTCCGCGGGACGCCCCACGATCTCGTCGACCCGGGCCTCCCGGACCGCCGACTCGACCCGCTCAGCCTCGCCTTTCGGCAGCGTACTCGTGTCCACCGACATTTTCGGCCGGGCCAGGCCCGCGAATCCTCCGCTGCGCCGCAGGGTGACGAGCATCGTGACGTCCTCTCGGTTCTCCCGGAACGGACAGCCGGCATCGCGACCGGCACCACCATGATCCATGCGATCGCCGTGCGGCGCGCATCGTCGGGGCGGTCGGCACGCACCCTCGCAGAACTCAGTCGCGCTGCGGAACCTCGGGCTCGTGCGGTTCGCGGGCCTCGGGAACCGCCGGAGCACGGCCGTCACCACTGCTGGAGAGCGCAGCGTCTTCGCCGGCCCCGGGGGCCGGCTGAGTGCGCCGTGGAGTACCGGCCGCGTCTTCGGTCAGACCGGCATCAGCACCGCCACCGGCCCCGGCACCACCCCCGGCACCACCCCGCAACGACCGCCCCGGCCCGGAGTCGCCCGCCGTCGAGGAGGGGCTCGGCTCGTCCGGCGACGACGCGCTGTCGGACGACTCGCCGTCAGCCGCCCCCTGCGCCCGCAGCGTCTCCTTGGCCTGGGCCCGCGCGACCCGTCGGCGGCGCTTGGCCGTGGCGTTCTGGCCGTCGTGCTCGAAGCCCACGTCGACCCACTCGAAATCCTTGGTGCGCTGGGCCCGGGCGTAGCTGCGGTAGGCGCGCTGGTCGGCCTCGGTGAGGTCGACGTCGTCGGTGAACGGCGTGAGCAACGTGCGCGGGTACAGGTGACGCACCCGCACCACGTTGGCCTCGGCGCAGATCAGCAGAGCCACGACGGCCAGATAGATCCACGCGATGAGGCCCAGGACGATCGCGAACACCCCGTTCGTGGCGTCGGCGTGACGCACCACGCTGCCCACGTAGACCGTGCCGAACTGCTGCAGCGCCTGCCACACCACGGCCGCCGCGATGGCCCCGGGCAGCACGTCACGACGGGCCAGCTTGCGCGTGGTGCCCCAGCGGAACAGGAAGATGAAGAAGACCGTGATGAGCCCGATGCCGACCAGGGCCGAGACCACCCGCAGGATCTCGTTGAAGTTGATCAGGTCGGCGAAGCCGTTGACGTTCGTGCCGATGCTGCCCAGGCTGCCGGTGACGATGAAGGTCAGGCCACCGACCGCGAGCAGGAACAGGCTGCGCAGCCGCGCCGCGATCGGGTTCGGCCGCCGGTTGCGCGGCACCGCCCACATCGTGTTCATCGCGTTCTGCGTGGCATTGGCGATACCGAGCGCACCGTAGAGCGAACCGATCAGGCCGATCGCCACCGCCGTCGCACTGCCCCGCAGACCCTGGGGATCGCCCAGCTGGTCACCGATCACCGGGAACTGACGCAAGGCGGAGTCGAGGATCTCCTGCTGCAGGGTCTCGTTGTCCTGCAGGATGAAACCCAGCACCGAGGCCAGCAACAGCAGCAGCGGGAACACCGACAGAAAGCCGTAGTAGGTGATCAGCGCCGCCAGGTAACCACCCTGGTCGTCGAAGAACTTGTAGACGACCGCGATCGGGAAGCCGAGGACCGGGTGCTCCTGCTGGAACCGGTCGAGCCGGTCGTGCACCTTCTCGGCCTGGCGGCCGGCCTGCTTCGCCCCCCGCGCCGCGCGTCTGGTCGCCCGCCTCGTCACCGACACCGTCCGTCACGCCCCTTCCGACGGTCGCGTGCCGTCCGCCTCCCCACCGGCCGTCGCCCGGCCGGGGAGATCAGCATGCCCGTGCGCAGCGCGGACGGCACCCCGGAGACGGACCTGCCGGAAGTATGACGCGTTTCGCCCGCTACTCCATCTCCATGTGCTTGCGGGCCAGTTCGTCGCCCAGCTCCACGGCCGCCAGCAGCAGGGCCATGCCCTCTTCCTCACGATCGGTGGCCCGCAGCAGGAGCGCCAGGTTGAGACGGCAGTTCGCATCGCCCAGGCTCAGGCCCATGCGGTAGGCGGACTCCGCGGCCTCGGAGTTGTCGGCCACCTCGTAGAGCAGGTTGCCCATCGGCAGGAAGCACTCGACCTCGAGCGCCTCGGTGCCGGCCCGGAGCACCGCGAGCGCCTCGGGGGCCCGGCCCTGCTCGAGGTACATCTCGGCCAGCGGCGGACGGGTCGGCGGGTAGAGGTGCAACGCCCGCTCGAGCAGACCCTCGGCCTCGCGCGCCCGTTCCTCTTCCCACAGCCGCACACCCAGCACACCGGCGGCCAGGTCGCTGCCCCGGTTCACGGCCGCGCGCAGCAGCTCGAACGACTCGATGCGGTGCCCGCGGTCGCTGAGGATCCAGCTGGCGCCGATCGCGCCCTTGGCGTCACCCTCGGCCCAGGCCTGCTGGTAGGCCTCGAACGCGGCGTCGACATCGCCCAGGTCTTCGAGGGCACGGCCCAGGCTGTAGGCCGCACCCCGCTCACCCGCGGCCAGCGCCGCGCCGAACGCCTCGACCGCGTCGGCGCGCCGGCCGAGCTGCATGTAGGTGTTGCCGAGGTTCAGCTGGGCGGTGCCGTCGCCGTGCAGGGCGGCGGCACCGAAGAGGCGCAGGGCCTCACGGACGTGACCACGATCGGCCGCGGCGCACCCCGCTCGGACGAGGGCGTCGGGTTCGACGGGATCACTGCATTCACTGGTACTCGCGGGCTGCGTCATCGGGGGCTCCTTCTTTACCTTCGTTACCGTGTTCGGCCGGGAGTGCCCCGAAGGCAAACGTGACTCGCGACACGCTCCGGCAGAACAACATTCGTACATACAAGAGGTTCTTAAGCAGTCAGATGCCGTTCAACCGCCCTGATTCGGACCTCCCCGGCACAGGTCTCGCCCTGGCCCTCCATCAACTCCTTGTGGCTCGCTGCACGGTGACCACCTGTCTTGCAGCACTTTTCAGCACCTTCCGAGACGTCGGCACCTCCGATACTAAGCGCCCCCGCCGACAACTTCACCCCTGGAATCGAGATCTGTGGATAACTCGCGGGTCGTATCGGTCGGCCCCGGCGTGTCGGCAAATCATCGACAGGACAAGCCATCTCGACACCGATCAATGCAACTCTGGACATAGAGGCGCCCGGACCGGCGGCGTCAGCGCTCGCAGGCGATTCCGTCCCGGTCCTCGTCGAGAGGTGAGTTCGCCACGTAAAGGGCTGTGCTGCGTCCGAAACCGGTCACGGCGGGATACTCCGACGAGGTCACCACGGCCGGTTCGTCGGGCGGCCCGGAAGGCCGACCACCCCCAGAGGCAGCACCGGAAGCCGCACCCGGAGCGGCACCGGCCGAACCCGCACCGCCCCCCGACCGCAACGTCCGCTCGGTCGCGTCGTCCGGCCGCCTCACGTTGCGGTACCGCCCCGGCCGGTCGATCGCCCCGGGCAGACCCACCCCGTGGGGATACGCCTTGGTCAGGGCCCGGCAGCTGGCGAAGCGCGGCGCGGTGGCGGCGGTGAGCCCGGCCGCACCGGGCCGGGGCGTCGGCGCCGAGGCCTCCGCACCCGGCGGCGCGGCGGAAGTCGCCCGCCCGCGCCCGGTCTCGGCCCGGTCCCCCGGCAGAGCCCCGGCGAGCCCCGCACCGGAAGGACCGGACGCGCCGGGGGAACCGGCGAGCGCCGCGTCCGACGACCGGGGCATCCACACCACCACGGCCACCGCGAGCACCAGCGCCCCGCCCACACCGGCAACGGTCGACCAGGGACGGCGTGAGGGCGGTGTCGGTACCCAGAGCTGCCAGCCCGGGGGCACCGGTCCCCACTCCGGGTCGGGCGTCCAGCCGGGCGGTGGCGACCAGCCCCGCGGAGGACGAGGCCAGTGCGGTGGCGGGTTGAAGCTCCAGCCGTCGACCATCGCACCCTCCGTTCAGCCGATCCACCGGAACGCCGAACGACCCTCGGCTCCCACGTCACACGCTAGGTACCTGCAGCCCCAGGACGAATACCCAGCCCCGGGAACAGACCTTTCTCCCGGTGACCCCACCGGCCAGGAGGCCGATGACGAGCCCGGGCATAGACGGACAGGGCGTGCCGGGCACGGCGAAGAAACCGTGGAGGCCGAATTACCGCCCTACACCGGCAGATCGCCAACGACGGGCATGCCCGCCCCGCCCCTGCGAAAGGGCGGAACGGGCATGATCACGGAAAGCCGGGACGAGAGGACCGGGCCGGGAGCGCGTTCAGAACCCGTGCTGCGGCGGCTCCTGGTACTGCCGCCGCAGCGCCTTGTGCGTCACCTTGCGGCGGCGCAGTTCCTCGTGGCGCAACCGCACATCGCGGCGTGCCTCCTGGCGGAAGCCCTCGGCCACCAGCGCCCGGAACGAGTCCAGACGGTCGGGGTCGAGCTCACCGTTCCCGATCGCCGCGATCACCGCGCAGCCCGGCTCGACGGCGTGCGTGCAGTCCGAGAACCGGCAGCTGGCGGCCAGTTCGGTGACGTCGGCGAACGTCTCCTGCAGCCCGAGCCCGGAGTTGATGCCGACACTGCGCAGTCCGGGCCCGTCGACGACCCAGCCCCCGGCCACGGCGTGCAGCTCGCGGGTGACGGTGGTGTGCCGCCCCTTGCCGTCACGGCGCAGGGCGCTGACATGCATGACGTTCTCCCCCGAGAGGGCGTTCACCAGGCTCGACTTGCCCACGCCGGAGGCCCCGAGCAGCGCCACCGTGCGGCCGCCGGCGAACAGCGCCCGCACCTCGTCGAGACCGGTGCCGTCGGTCGAGGAGACCGCGTGCACCGGACAGGCACTCACCGCCTCGAGTTCCGTGGCGATGCGGGCGGCCTCGGGCTCGCGGTCGGCCTTGGTGAGGATCACCACCGGCTGCGCCCCGCTGGCCCAGGCCAGGGTGAGCAGCCGCGCGATCCGGTTGCGGTCGGGGTCGGGCACGAGGCCCTCGACCACCGCGACCACGTCGACGTTGGCCGCGAGCGTCTGCCGACGGGCGCTGCCGTCGGCGTCGGCCCGGGTGAGCAGGGTCCGCCGGGGCTCGACCGCCTCGACGGTCACCCGCGCGTCCGGCCAGAACCGCAGGCGCACCCGGTCGCCGGTGGTGGGGGCGGCGTCCGGATCGTCGTGCACCGCGCCGAGGAGTCCCCCTCCCCAGCCGGCCCGGACCACCCCGCCCGGCTGATCGCTGAGGCCGGAGTGATCGGCCAGGACGACCGTGGCCACCCCTCGATCGACGCGGACGACCACCCCCGGCTCGAGGCCGTCGTGGAAAGTACCCGGAAAAGGACGTGCAGAAGTCACGGTGGTACCTCTCGATGAGAACGCCCGTCAGGCGGGCGCGGGAGGAGCGGACGGAGGGGTGCTCGCGCGGATGTGCGCGGGACGTCCGTCCCGGACGGGCATGGACATCTCGACCTCCTCCCCCGGCGCCGAAGGGGCGCCCTGCTTCGACTCCCGCGCCACGACCGGTGGCTGCCGGTGTGGCTCGTGTCTCCCGGGATCTCCGGGCACACCACAACGGTAAGCACGCCCCTGGGCGTTGTCGCCTGAATTTCGCGGCGGTGCCGGTGGGTGCCGACCGGGGGGCCGACCGGGGCCGACCGGGGGGCCGACCGAGATGCCAACCCAGGGTCGGATCGTCGACCCGGGCGCCCCGGTGATTGAGGACGCGCCGGTCGGGTCAGTCGGCCCGGGCGCCCCGATGATTGAGGACGCGCCGGTCGGGTCGGTCGGCCCGGGCGCCCCGATGATTGAGGACGCGTCGGTCGGGTCAGTCGGCCGGGCCTCTTCGGGGCGTGCGGGTCCCGGTGCCTGAGGACGCGTCCCTGGCCTCAGCGCGACCGGTCACCGGAGTCGTCGGCGGGGTCGAGCACCAGGGGCTCCAGATCGGCCGCGGGCAGGAGCCCGGGCCCGGCGAGGGGCGCCCGGTCCAGATCAGCCCGGTCCAGATCGACGCGGTCCAGATCGACGCGGTTCACGGCGACCCGGCTCTCCCGGGTCGGTTCCGCAGCATCCGGTTCCGCAGCATCCGGTTCCGCAGCATCCGGTTCCGCAGCATCCGGCTCCGGTGCATTCGGCTCCGGCGCATCCGGTCTCGCGGGCACGCCGGCCACCTCGGGCCGCGGCTCCGGCACGTCCTGCCACGGAGCCGCAGGCGTGGGAACCAATGACGCGGCGACCGGAGGCGTCGGGACCGGCACCGCGGAGGCCGGGGTCGCGGGCGCCAGCGGCGTGAGCGTCGCCGGCTGGGCGTCGCGGGAACCACGGTCGTCGCTCTGCTTCGCCAGCACCCGGGCCCGGGCCTCGACGCGGGCCTGGATCGGCCACAGCTCGTCCACCGCCGCGTTCAGCGCGGCCCCGATGAGCAGCGCGATGGCCAGGGCGTACAGCCAGATCAGGATCACGATCGGGGTGGCCAGCGGACCGTAGATGGAGGTGCCGCCGACCGACTCGTCCAGGGTCCAGCGCAGCACGAAACTGGCCAGCACCCAGATGGTCAGGGCCAGGACGGAGCCGGGCAGGTCCCGGTAGAAGCGCGACCGGATCGGCGTGGCCAGGTGGTAGAGCCCCGTGATGCCGGTGACGGCCGCGATCGACACCACCGGCCAGTAGATCCAGTCCGAGCCACCGATGTCCCCCAGCGTCTCGAAACCGGCGCCGTACAGCACCTTCCCCAGCCAGCTGGGCCCGATCAGCACCAGCGGGATCAGCACGATGCCGACCACCAGGGCCAGGCAGTACAGCGAGAACGAGAGCACCCGGGCCCGCACGATGCCGCGCAGACCGCCCAGCCCGTACATGATCGACGCGGTGTCGAGGTACACGTTGAGCACCCGCGAACCCGACCACAGCGACAGCACGAACCCGATGCTCACGATGTCCGCGCGTCCACCGCCGATGACCTGGTCGAACGTGGGCAGGATGACGGAGCTGACACTGTCGGCCGTGAGGAAGGTGAGCGTGAGCTCACGCAACCTCTGTCTCAGGTCGGCGACCGCCTCGTCCCCCATCAGGTCGCCCACGAACCCGATGCTGCCGACCAGCCCCAGCACCAGCGGGGGCAACGACAGCAGCGCGAAGAAGCCGACCTCGGCCGCCAGACCGGTCACCCGGTAGCGCAGGCAGATCCGGGCCGTCTCGGCCGCCAGCCACCAGACCAGGGCCAGCGCGCGCTTCACGGATCCCCAGACCGAGGGCTGTGACACCCTCACCTGGGCCGTCGCCCCGCTCGCACCCGTCTCCGTGACCACGCCGGTCACCGTACAGAGGTTTAACCCCGCCCCTGTAACGGAACGCCTCAAGAGCCGCGAAGGGCGTGAGCAGAACCACGCACCGACCGGCCGCCCTCACTCAGAGCTACCAGGCCGGTCGCGCCACGGACACGGCCCGGTTACCGGCTTGTCGGTATAAACGGCTGGTCATGGGTACGGTGACGTTCGTGGCCGATTCCGACGATGCGCTGAACCTGGTGCCCGCGCCGGCCGACCGCGACGTCTTCTCCGACGACCTGGTGCTGGTGGAGGCCGTCGAACGGCACGAGGCCAAGATCCATCTGGCCCCGCTGCGTGACCTCGGCCGCCTGGCCGGGGCCCCGCGCTCGCTGGGCTGGGCCGACGCCGTCGACCGCAACCCGCCCACCCTGCGCACCCACGACCCCTTCGGGCGGCGGGTGGACGAGGTGGAGTACCACCCGGCCTGGCACCGCCTGATGCAGACCGGGGTGCGCACCGGCCTGACCGCCGCGGCCTGGGACGCCGACGCCCCCGCCGCGGCCCACACCGGCCGGGCCGCCGCCCTGATCGTCTGGTCGCAGGTCGAGAGCGGGCACCTGTCCGCGCTCAGCACCAGCTACGCCGCGATCCCGTCGCTGCGCACCGACCCGGAGCTCGACCGCATCTGGCGTCCCCGGCTGACCGCGCGTTCCTACGACTCGGCGTTCCGCGCCCCCGGCGAGAAGCTCGGCTGCCTGGCCGGGATGGCCGTGACCGAACGGCAGGGCGGCTCCGACCCGCGGGCCGGCACCACGGTCGCCTCCCCGCAGGACGGCCTCACCGGCAACGGCCCGGTCGAGGGCGAGCACATCTACCGCCTCACCGGGCAGAAGTGGTTCGTGTCGTCGCCGATGGCCGACGTCTTCCTGGTGCTGGCCACCGCGCCCGGTGGGCTGACCGCGTTCGTCGTGCCGCGCGTCCTCAATGACGGCTCCCGCAACACCTGGCGCCTGCTGCGCCTGAAGAACGCCGTGGGCACCCGATCGAACCTGCCCGCCGAGGTGGAGCTCGACGGCACCTGGGCCACCCGGCTCGGCGAGGAGGGCAAGGGGCAGCGCACGATCACCGGCATGCTCACCGCCTCCCGCCTCGACGCCGTGCTGCGCTCGGCCGGGCAGATGCGCCAGGCCGTGGCCCGCGCCGTGCACCACTGCCGGCACCGCGAGACCTTCGGCTCGCCCCTCGCCGACAAGCCGCTCATGCAGAACGTGCTGGCCGACCTCGCCCTCGAGAGCGAGGCGGCGACCGTGCTGGCCATGCGGCTCGCGGCGGCGGTGGACGCCGGGGAGACCGAGCTGCTGCGCGCGGCGGTGCCGGTGGCCAAGTTCTGGGTGTGCAAGCGCGCCACCGGCGTGGTCGCCGAGGCCCTGGAGTGCCTGGGCGGCAACGGTTTCGTCGAGGAGCACGGCCTGGCCCGGGTGTTCCGCGACTCGCTCGTCGGTCCGCTGTGGGAGGGGCCGGGCAACATCAGCGCCCTCGACGTCCTGCGCGCGATGGCGATGCAGCCGCGCTCGATGGAGGTGCTGCTGGCCGAGATCGACCGTGGCCGCGGCTCCGACCCCCGGCTCGACCGGGCGATGGACGAGGTGGCCGGGTTCCTGATGGCGGCCTCCCGGGAGGCACGTCGCGACCCGGCGGCGGTCGAGATGGGCGCCCGCTGGATGGTGGAGCGGCTCGGGGTGGTGCTGCAGGCGTCGCTGCTCGTGCGCTGCGCCCCCGAACCGGTCGCGTCCACGTTCCTCACCACCCGGGTCGCCGGCAACGGCGGCACCCTCTACGGCACCCTGCCGGTCGGGCGGAAGGCGACCCAGATGATCGTGGAGCGTTCACTGCCCGCTTAGGCGGTCCGACCCTGCGTGAGAACGCGCTGGCTACGATGGGACGACTGTCGCCGACGACCACCGCCGGCCGCCGGGCATATCGGTCGCTTGCGGTATCAATCGGCGCGTCGAGTGCCCCCGGCCCGCCGTGCGGACGGGTGAGCCGCAACAATGCACGTGATTCCGGCGCCTCGCGCAGCGTGGCGTAGCGTGCCGGATCCGCACACACGGTTGAGACACAAGCGACGCAGATTCGGGACGTTCATGGAGATCTGGCCAGGCCATCCCTACCCGCTCGGGGCCACGTACGACGGCGCCGGCACGAACTTCGCGTTGTTCAGCGAGGTCGCCGAGGCGGTGGAGCTCTGCCTGATCGACGACGCCGGGGCGCAGACCCGGGTCGAGCTGCAGGAGGTCGACGGGTTCGTCTGGCACGGCTACCTGCCCAGCGTGGGGCCGGGCCAGCGCTACGGCTACCGCGTGCACGGCCCGTTCGACCCCGACCACGGGCACCGCGCCAACCCGTCCAAGCTCCTGCTCGACCCGTACGCCAAGGCGATCGAGGGCCAGATCGACGGTGACGAGTCGCTGTTCTCCTACCGGTTCGACGACAACGTCGACGGTGAGGGCCCCCTCAACACCGACGACAGCCTCGGCCACACGATGCTCTCGATCGTGGTCAACCCGTACTTCGACTGGGGCAGCGACCGCCCACCGCGCCGCGAGTACCACGAGACCGTGATCTACGAGGCACACGTCAAGGGCCTGACCATGACGCACCCGGGCGTGCCCGAGGATGTCCGCGGCACCTACGCCGCGATCGCCCACCCGGCGATCATCGACCACCTGGTCGACCTGGGCGTCACCGCGATCGAGCTGATGCCGGTGCACCAGTTCGTGCAGGACACCACGCTCATCGCCAAGGGCCTGTCGAACTACTGGGGCTACAACACCATCGGCTTCTTCGCCCCCCACAACGCGTACTCCGCCAGCGGCCAGCGCGGCCAGCAGGTGCAGGAGTTCAAGATGATGGTGAAGGCGCTGCACGAGGCCGGTATCGAGGTCATCCTCGACGTCGTCTACAACCACACCGCCGAGGGCAACCACCTCGGGCCCACGATCTGCTTCCGCGGCCTCGACAACACCGCCTACTACCGGCTCGTGGACAGCGACAAGTCGCACTACTACGACACCACCGGCACCGGTAACAGCCTGCTCATGCGCAGTCCGCACGTGCTGCAGCTGATCATGGACTCGCTGCGCTACTGGGTGCTCGACATGCACGTCGACGGCTTCCGCTTCGACCTGGCCGCCACCCTGGCCCGGCAGTTCCACGAGGTCGACCGGCTCAGCGCCTTCTTCGACGTGGTGCAGCAGGACCCGGTGATCTCGCAGACCAAGCTGATCGCCGAGCCCTGGGACGTCGGCGACGGCGGCTACCAGGTCGGTAACTTCCCGCCGCTGTGGACCGAGTGGAACGGCAAGTACCGCGACACCGTGCGCGACTTCTGGCGCAGCGAGCCCTCGACACTGGGCGAGTTCGCCTCCCGCCTGACCGGCTCCAGCGACCTGTACCAGGACGACGGCCGGCACCCGATCGCGAGCATCAACTTCGTCACCGCGCACGACGGCTTCACCCTGCGGGACCTGGTGTCGTACAACGACAAGCACAACGACGCCAACGGCGAGGGCGGCGCGGACGGCGAGAGCCACAACCGCTCCTGGAACTGCGGGGTGGAGGGCGAGACCAACGACGAGCACGTGATCGCGCTGCGCGCCCGCCAGCAGCGCAACTTCATCCTGACGATGATGCTGTCGCAGGGCGTGCCGATGCTGGCCCACGGCGACGAGTTCGGCCGCACCCAGAACGGCAACAACAACGTCTACTGCCAGGACAACGAACTGGCCTGGATCGACTGGAAGATGGCCGGTCCCGACAACGACCTGCTGAACTTCACCCGGCGCGCGGTGCAGCTGCGCCAGGGCCACCCGGTGTTCCGGCGCCGCCGGTTCTTCAACGGCGCGGCCTCGCGCGGTGGTCAGAGCGAGGTCGGCGACATCGCCTGGTTCACCCCGGCCGGGCAGCCGATGGCCGACGACGACTGGCACCAGAGCTACGCCCGGGCGGTCGCGACCTTCCTCAACGGCGAGCGGATCATGGCGCCCGACAAGCGCGGCCGCAAGATCGTCGACGACTCGTTCCTCATCCTCTTCAACGCGCACTACGAGGACCTGCAGTTCACCGTGCCCCCGGCCGAGTACGGCCAGTGGTGGACGGTTCTGCTCGACACCGCGGTCGACGACCTCACCGCCGAGGACGGCGGCGACGCCTACGCGCCGGGTGAGCTCGTGCACGTGGTCGCCCGCTCGGTGGTGGTGCTGAAGCGCCCCACGATCGACGCGAACACGCCGCCGCACCAGATGGCCACCTCGAGGCGCGGTTCCGGCGGGGGCGGGAATACTGTGTCGGCGAACACCGAGCAGACCGCCGGGTTCGGGCAGCGACCGATCGACATGGTTCCCCGCGCAGCGCCGCGCCTGACGCCGACCCCGGCTCCCCGCGTAGGAAGGTAAAGCGTGCCCGCTCCTGTCAGCACCTACCGTTTTCAGGTCCGGGACTCGTTCGGCTTCGCCGACGTCGGGGCCCGGGCCGCCTATCTGGACCGGCTCGGGGTCACGCACGCGTACCTGTCGCCGATCCTGCGGGCGACGCCCGGCTCGGGCCACGGCTACGACGTGGTCGCGCACGACGAGCTGAGTGAGGACGCGGGTGGGCGCCCGGCTTTCGACGCGATGGTCGCGTCGTTGCGGGCGTCCGGGCTACGCGTGATCGCCGACGTGGTGCCGAACCACATGGCCGTGCCCACGCCGGCCCGGCTGAACGCGCCGTACTGGTCGCTGCTGCAGCACGGCCCGGAGTCGGAGTACGCGAACTGGTTCGACGTGAACTGGGCGCCGGGGCGCATCATCGTGCCGGTGCTGGGCGACCGGCTGCCGCTCGTGCTGGGCGACATCTCGGTGGCCGACGGCGTGGTGAAGTACTTCGACCACGAGTTCCCGATCCGCCCGGGCACCGAGAACCTGCCGCTGGAAGAGCTTCTCGCGGCGCAGTGGTACCGGCTGGCCTCCTGGCGCACGTCCGACGAGGAGCTCAACTACCGCCGCTTCTTCGACGTCACCACGCTGATCGCGGTGCGCGTCGAAGACCGCGCGGTGTTCGACGCCACCCACGCGCTCATCGCCTCGCTGGTCAAGGACGGCTCGCTGGACGGCCTGCGCATCGACCACCCCGACGGCCTGGCCGATCCCCGCGGCTACCTGCGCGACCTGGCCGCCGCCACCGACGGCACCTGGGTCGTGGTCGAGAAGATCCTCGAGGGCGACGAGACCCTGCCCGAGGACTGGCCGTGCGCGGGCACCACCGGCTACGACGCGCTCAACCGGATCGGTGGCCTGTTCGTCGACCCGGCCGGCGCCGCGCCGCTGTCCGACCTGCTCACCGAGTTCACGCACGACGAGCGCACTCTCGACGAGATCGTGGAGGTCTCGAAGCGGCGCATCATCGACTCCAGCCTGAACACCGAGGTACGGCGGCTGACCGACCTGCTCTGCGACCTGCGCGACGCGAACCCGGCCTACGCCGACTTCACCCGCCGGGCCCTGCACGGCGCCGTGGTCGAGCTGCTGGTGGCGATGGACCGGTACCGCGCCTACGTGGTGCCCGGTTCGGCCGCTCCCGCCGAGGCCGTGGCCGTGCTGGAACGTGCCGGTTCGGTGGCCTCCTCGCGCCTGCCGCACGAGCACCTGCCCGCCCTCGACCTGGTGATGGACCTGCTGCTCGACGGCGTCGCGGCGGGTTCCGACCCGGTGCGGGCCGAGCTGGTCACCCGGTTCCAGCAGACCTGCGGCCCGGTGATGGCCAAGGGCATCGAGGACACCACGTTCTACCGTTACCACCGGCTGCTCGCACTGAACGAGGTGGGCGGCGAACCGGGGCATTTCGGGGTCGGGCCGGACGAGTTCCACGCCTTCGCCGCGCGTCTGGCGCGCGACTGGCCGACCACGATGACGACCCTCTCCACGCACGACACGAAGCGTTCCGAGGACGCCCGGGCCCGGCTGGCCCCACTCAGCGAGATCCCGGCCGAGTGGGCGGCCGAGGTCACGCACTGGCGGGAACTCGCGGCGAAGCACCACTGCCCCGATCCCTCCACCGAGTACCTGTTCTGGCAGACGCTTCTCGCGGTGCCGGACATCACCGCCGAGCGGCTGACCGGCTACCTGTCCAAGGCCACCCGTGAGGCCAAGGAACAGACCACCTGGACCAGCCCGAACGAGGAGTTCGACCAGGCGCTGGAGTCGTTCGCCCGCGGGGTGCTGGCCGACGACGACGTGATGGGCGCGGTCAGGGCCTTCAGCGACCGCCTGGCCCCGGCCGTGCGCGCCGCGGTCCTCGGCCAGAAGCTCGTGCAGCTGACCATGCCGGGCGTGCCCGACGTGTACCAGGGCACCGAGATCGTCGAGGCGTCGCTGGTCGACCCGGACAACCGGCGCCCCGTCGACTTCGCCTACCGGGAGCGGCTTCTCGACGTGGTCGAGTCGGGCTCCCTGGCGAACCTGGGCGGCCGGGAACTCGAGGACGCGGAGAAGCTGCTGGTCACCCGGGCCGCCCTGCGCCTGCGGCGGGAACACCCGGAGTGGTTCACGCAGGGCGCCTACGCCCCCCTGCCCACCTCGTCGTCGCACGCCCTGGCGTTCGGGCGGGGCGAGAACGTCGTGACGGTCGCGACCCGTCTGCCCCTGACGCTCGAGTCGCACGGCGGCTGGGGTGCGTCGGTGGTGGTGCTGCCGGAGGGAACCTGGACGGATCAGCTCACCGGGAAGACGGTTCCGGGCGGCCCGGTGGGCCTGGCCGGTCTGCTGGGCGACTTCCCGGTGGCCCTGCTGGTGCGTGCCTGACCCACCCCTGATCCACCCCCGATCCACCCCCGATCCACGCGGCCGGGACGAAGGGCGACCGGGTCGTCCTTCGTCTCAGCCACCGAGAAGGGCCTTCAGCCGCGCCCGCTCGGCCTCCACGTCGAACCGGGCCGGCGGCCACTGCGGGTCGAGACCGGCCAGCGCCTCGATCAGCAGGCTCTGAACCGCCCAGCGGGCGTACCACTTACGGTCGGCGGGCACCACGAACCAGGGCGCCTTCGGCGTCGAGCAGCGGGTGAGCGCGGCCTGGTACGCCTCCTGGTACGCGTCCCAGTAGGCGTGCTCGTCGAGATCGGAAACCGCGTACTTCCAGTACTTGTCGGGCCGGTACAGTCGCTTCTCGAGGCGGCGCAGCTGCTCGGCCGGCGAGATGTGCAGCATCACCTTGACGATGGCCGTGCCCTGGGCCGCCAGCTCGGCCTCGAACGCGTTGATCGCGTCGTAGCGGGTCTCCCACTCCGCGGCGGGCACCAGGTCGTGGACCCGCACGATCAGCACGTCCTCGTAGTGCGAGCGGTCGAAGACGCCGATCTGCCCGGCCCCGGGCACCCGGGTCCGCACCCGCCAGAGGAAGTCGTGCGCCAGCTCCTGCGCGGTCGGCGACTTGAACGCCGTGTGCCGCACGCCCTGCGGATCGACCGCGCCGACCACGTGCCGCACGATGCCACCCTTGCCGGACGTGTCCATGCCCTGGATGACCAGCAGAACCCGGCGGTCGCTGCTGCCGCTGAAACCGGCTGCGAACAGGCGCTCCTGGAGCTCGGACAGCCGCGTGGCCCCCGCCGCCAGCGCCGCCTCACCCTCGTCGCGCGAGCCGGGGAACCCGGGCGTGCCGGACGGATCCACCCCGGCCAGCTCGAAACCCGCACCCACCCGCAGAAGGCCGGTCACGTCGTCCTCACGCTTCTTCTTCGCCATCACGGAACCCTCTCTCAGCTGCGGGTACGGGCCGCCACCCGACGCACCAGGGAACGCGGCAGCAGTTTCGCCGCGACGACCACCGCCCGGTAGCGCAGACTCGGGACCGAGACCACCACGTCCCTGCGCAGGTCCCGAAGGGCCTGGTCCACCACGTGGTCGGCCTCGAGCCACACGAAACCGGGCGCCCGCGACATGTCGATCGCGGCGCGCGCGTGGAACTCGGTGCGCACGAAGCCCGGGCACAGCGCGAGCAACCGCACCCCGGTTCCGGCCATCGCGTGCGCGAGGCCCTCGGTCAGCGAGATGACCCACGCCTTGCTCGCGGTGTAGGTGGTGCCGCGGCCCGGGATCAGTCCGGCCACGCTGGCCACGTTGATGATGCCGCCCGCGCCGCGCCGCCGCATGTTCGGCAGGGCCGCACGGGTCAGGTCCATCACCGCGGTCACGTTCAGCTCGAGCTGGTGGTGCAGGTCTTCGGAGGACAGGTCCCAGAACAGGCCCCGGGTCCCGATCCCGGCGTTGTTGACGAGCAGGTCGACCGGCCGGTCCTCCTCGAGCAGACGGTCGATCACCCGCTGCCGCTGCTCCGGATCGGCCAGATCGGCGACGATGACCTCGACGTCGTGCAGCTCCTCGCGCAGCCGTTCCAGACGTTCGGCGTCGCGGGCCACGAGCACGAGGTGGTAGCTGTCGCGGGCCAGGCGCCGGGCGAACGCGGCCCCGAGTCCGGAGGTGGGGCCGGTGATGAGCGCGGTGGGCATGTGCCTCACCGTATGTGCTCCGGGCCAACTCATGACAGGCTGACGCCGTGCACGAGTTCACCCTGTGGGCGCCCGCCGCCACTCGCGTCATGCTGCACCTCCCCGGCCTCGACCGCCGTGAGCCGATGAGGCTCGTCGCGGACCCGGCCCTGGGGCAGGAACCGACCCCCGACACCGACGGCTGGTGGCACGTGTCGGTGGCCGAAGCCGGGCACGGCACGGACTACGCGTTCGCGCTCGACGGCGGCGACCTGCGTCCCGACCCGCGCAGCCCCTGGCAGCCAGAGGGGGTGCACGGGCCCAGCCGGGTGTTCGACGCCTCGCTCCACCCCTGGTCGGACGGCTCGTGGAGCGGTGTCGACGCCCGGGGCGCGGTGTTCTATGAACTGCACATCGGCACGTTCACGCCCGAGGGCACGCTCGACGCCGCGATCGCCCGGCTCGGCCACCTGGTCGAGCTCGGGGTGCAGATGGTCGAGCTGCTGCCGGTCGCCGAGTTCTCCGGGGTGCGGGGCTGGGGCTACGACGGGGTCGACCTCTACGCGGTGCACCACTCGTACGGCGGGCCGGAGGCGCTGCAGCGGTTCGTCGACGCGGCCCATGCGGCCGGCCTCGGGGTCTGCCTCGACGCCGTCTACAACCACCTCGGCCCGGACGGCAACTACCTGCGCGAGTTCGGCCCGTACTTCACCGACGCGCACACCACGCCCTGGGGCGAGGCGGTCAATCTCGACGACGACGGCTCGACCGGCGTGCGGTCGTGGATCCTCGACAACGCCACGCGCTGGTTCCGGGACTTCCACATCGACTGCCTGCGGCTCGACGCGGTGCACGCGCTGGTCGACTCCTCGCCGCGGCACATCCTGGCCGAGCTGTCCGACGCGGTCGACGACCTGTCGGCCTCGCTCGGCCGTCCGCTGGGGCTGATCGCCGAGAGCGACCTGAACGACCCGTTCATGGTCGAGGGCACCGCCGAGGGCGGCCGCGGCATGACCGGCCAGTGGGACGACGACGTCCACCACGCGCTGCACGCGTTCTTCACCGGTGAGACGCAGGGCTACTACGTCGACTTCGGCACCGCGTCGGTGCTGGCCCGGGTGCTGAAGGAGGGGTTCCGGCACGCCGGCGACTACTCCACCTTCCGCGGGAAGCACTGGGGCAAGCCGATTTCCGCCGATCGCCACCGGGGTCACCAGTTCGTGGTGGCCACCCAGAACCACGACCAGGTGGGCAACCGGGCCACCGGTGACCGCCCCTCGTCCACGGTGTCCTCCGGCCGCCTGGCCGGCTCGGCCGCACTCATGCTGACCAGCGTCTACACGCCCATGCTGTTCATGGGTGAGGAGTGGGGCGCGCTCACGCCCTGGCAGTTCTTCACGGCCTTCGAGAGTCCCGAGCTCGCGGACGCGGTGCGCAAGGGACGGCGCGCGGAGTTCGGCTCCCACGGGTGGGCACCGGAGGAGGTCCCCGACCCCCAGGCGGTGTCCACGCGAGACGCGTCGGTGCTGGACTGGTCCGAGATCGACCGGGTGGACGGGGAACTCGACCACGCGGCGCTGCTGCGCTGGTACCGCGACCTGATCGCGCTGCGGCGCTCGTCGCCCGACCTGCTCGACGACTCGTTCGACGCGGTGTCGGTGACGCACGGCGAGACCTGGGTGGCGATGCGGCACGGCTCGTTCACGACGGTGGTGAACATCGGGCCCTCGGCGGTGACGGTGGACGTCCCGGCCGGGTCGGTGGCCCGGCTCACCTGGGGTTCGTTCGAGGTCGCGGACCAGCTTCTGCTGCAGCCCGACTCCGTGGTGGTGCTGCAGGCTTGAGTTCCGAACTCGACGCGCTCACCGAGTCGCTGGAGCTGGTGTCGCAGCGGTACGCGCGCATCTTCGGGATCAGTCGTGACCCGGCCTGGTTCCTGCTCAAGCTGCACGAGGAGATGGGCGAGCTGACGCAGGCCTACCTGGCCTCGACCGGTCAGGCCCGGGCCAAGGGGCTCTCGGCGCCCGAGCTGCGTGAGTCCTTCGAGAACGAGGTGGCCGACGTGCTGGCCCACGTGCTGCTGCTGGCGCGGCATCACGGCGTCGATGTCGACGCCGTGATGCAGCGGAAGTGGCTGTCCCGGTTACCCGCGCCCGAGTAGGCCCAGCAGGCGCTCGACCTCGTCGGCCACGGCCTGCCGGGCCAGGGCCACGTACGTGCGCGGGTCGACGAGCTTCTCGTCGGCCGCGAGCTTCTCCCGGACGGCCCGGGTGAACAGCCCGTTCAGGTGCGTCGAGATGTTCACCTTCACCAGGCCGGCCCGCACCGCGCCGGTCAGCTGCTCGTCGGAGACCCCGGACGAGCCGTGCAGCACCAGAGGCACCTCGACACTGCCCGCCAGGGCGGTGATCAGGTCGAGGTCGAGCCGGGCCGTGCGCTCGGTCATGGCGTGCGAGCTGCCCACCGCCACGGCCAGGCTGTCGACGCCGGTCGCGGCGACGAATGCCCGGGCGTCGGCCGGGTCGGTGCGGGCGCCCGGGGCGTGCACCCCGTCCTTCCCGCCGACCTCACCGAGCTCGGCCTCCACGTGAACGCCCGCGGCGTGGCAGAACTCGACCATCGCGGCGGTGCGGCGCACGTTGTCGTCGTACTCGTCGTGCGAGGCGTCGAACATGACGCTGTGCACGCCGAGCCCGACCGCCTGCCGCACCAGGTCTTCACTCTCGGCGTGGTCGAGGTGCACCACCGCCGGCACCTTCGCGTTCCTCGCCACGGCCAGAGTGCCGGCCAGGATCGGTTCCAGCGCACCGTGATAGCTGACGCAGTTCTCGCTGATCTGGAGGATCACCGGCAGCCCGGCCGCCTCCGCCCCGGCCACGATCGCCTCGGCGTGCTCCAGCAGGATCACGTTGAACGCGCCGACACCCCGGCCGGCGGCCTTGGCGTCTTCCAGCACCGTGCTCATGTCAGTCCTCTTTCAGCAGTTCCCGGAACGCCTCGACGTCCTTCGGGTCGACCTCTCCGGCCACGGGTTGACGCACGGCGGCGGCGCCGAGAACCGCTGCCTGCCGGAGCATTTCCTGGACGGGCTCACCCCGGGCCCAGGCCTGGGCCAGTCCGGCGGTGGCCGCGTCCCCCGCACCCGTGGGATTGCCGGTGACGCCCTTCACCGCGGCCTGCCGGGTCCGGGTTCCCTCGGGCGCGAAGGCGATGAGCCCGTCGGCCCCCTGCGAGACCACGATGATGGACGCGCCGGCAGCCTGAAGTCTCGAAACGGCGCCTTCCAGCGTGGTTTCCCCGGTCGCGTCGAGCAGCTCCTGCGCGTTGGGCTTCAGCAGGTCGGCCCCCGCCTCGGCCGCGGCCACCAGTGCGGGACCGGACGTGTCCACCGCAACCCTGGCCCCGGCCGCCTTCACCGCCCCGACGAGTTCTCCCAGCCAGGCCGGGCCGATGCCGCGCGGCAGTGAACCACTCACCACCACCACCGATCCCGGCTCGCAGTGCTTCACGGCTGCCGCGATCACGGCCAGCCCCTCGGCGGCGGTCAGCTCGGGCCCCGGCTCGTTGAACAGCGTGGGATGCCCGACCGGGTCGACGATCGCCACCGTGGTGCGGGTCTCCCCCGCCACGGCCACGACCTCACCGGCGAGTCCCTCCGCGTCCACCGCCGACGAGACCCACCGCCCCGCCGCGCCCCCCAGGGGAAGCACCGCGACGGCCGGCTCGCCGAGCGCGCGCAGCACGCGCACCACGTTGAGGCCCTTACCACCCGGGCGTCTGCTCACTCCGGAAACCCGCACGCTCGAACCCGGTTCGTACGCCGGGACGTCGTAGGTCACGTCCACCGCCGGGTTCGGCGTCACCACGATCAGCTGAGCCATACGCCTCGCCGGGCCACCCGCGCGACCTCGGCCACGCCGTCGGGGAAATGGATCTCGATCAGGTCGGCCGGCTCCCCGGCGCGCAGCGAGTGACCGGTCAGGCCGAACACGCCGGCCGCCGTCGCGCTCGTCGCCGCCACGATCTCGGGCAGGGACACGCCCCGCCGCAGCAGCCGCAGCGCGGCCGGGACCAGCTCGGTCGTGCTGCCCGCCAGGGAGTTTCCCCCGGCCAGCACGGCGACCCCGTTCGACACCACGACCTCGGAACCGGCCAGGTCGTAGCGTCCGTCACCGAGGCCGGTCGCGGACATCGCGTCGGACACCAGCACCAGGCGCCCGGCCGCGGCCCGGCGGGTCACGTCGATGACCTCGTCGCTGACGTGCTCGCCGTCGGCGATGATCTCGACGGTGACCCGGTCGTCGCTCAGCGAGACCCCGACCGTTCCGGCCTGCCGGTGGTGCATCGGGGCCATGCCGTTGTAGAGGTGCGTGGTGACGCGGGCGCCGGCGTCGACGGCCCGGTGCACGGTCTCGGTGTCCGCGTCGGTGTGGCCGATCGCGACCACGACCCCGGCGCGCACCAGCTCGTCGATCGCGTCGAAGGCGCCGGGCAGTTCGGGGGCGATCGTCACCATGCGCACGGTGCCGTCGCCGGCTCCGAGCAGGGCGTTGACCTCGTTTCGGTCCGGTGACCGCAGCAGCTCGGGACTGTGGGCCCCGCGCCGCTTCTCGGAGATCCACGGACCCTCGAGGTGGATCCCGGCCAGACGGCCCTCGCGCACCAGCGGGGCGAGTTCCTTCACCCGGGTGCGGGTGTCGTCGAGACGGCCGGTCGCCAGCGAGGCGATCATCGTGGTGCTGCCCGAGCGGTGATGGTGGTCGAGCGCGGGCTGCGGATCGATGCCCGGGGTGGCCAGGTCGATCCCGGCCGCCCCGTGGACGTGAGTGTCGACGCCACCGGGGACCACCACGTCCAGACGCTCGACCGGCCCGGACGCGGGCTCGCCCTCACCGCGCTCGACGACCACCCCGTTCTCGATGCGCAGCCAGGCCGGGCCGTCCTGCCGAACACCGTCGACCAGCCGCCGGATCGCGAAAACGCCGTTCACGCCACGACCTCCAGACCCAGAAGAGCGGCGCCGACCGCGGCGGCGGCATCACCGTGCGCCGCCGCCACCAGTTCGGGAAGCCGTAACCCGGGCAACCGCCGGGCCAGTTCGGTGCTCAGCGGTTCGATCAGCTGGCGGCCGGCCAGGGCCAGACCGCCGCCGATCACGATCACCGACGGCGCGACCGTGGCGCTCAGCCCGGCCAGCGCGTCGGCCAGCACGGTGACGGTCTCGTTCCAGACCTGCTGCGAGGTCTCGCTCCCGCGGGCCGCGGCCGAGGCCACGTCCCGGGCGCTGGCCACCCCGGCGCGCAGGGCGGTGGCCCGGGCCGAGGCCACCTCCTCGAGGCGCTGCCCGGCGAAATCGCCCGAGGTGATGAGCAGCTGGCCGATCTCCCCGGCCCAGCCCCCGGAGACCAGGGGCTTGCCGTCGATCAGCACCGCCGCCGCGATCCCGGTGCCGACGGGGAGGAAGGCGACCACGCCGTCCACCCCCTGCGCGGCACCGGTGCGGGCCTCCGCGACGCCACCGGCGCGCACGTCGTGCGACAGCGCGACGTTCACCCCGAGCCGCTCGGACAGCAGGTCCCGCATCGGCAGATCACGCCAGCCCAGGTTGACGCTGACCACGGCCAGGCCGTGGTCCTCGTCCACCACCCCGGGCAGCGCGACCCCCACCGGCAGGGCGTGATCGCCGGTCAGGGCATCGCGGACGGCCGCGACCGTCTCCACGACCCCCTTGCCGGTGGGATCCGGGCTGGGGGTGGGCAGCCGGTGCACGGCGAGGATCGACCCGTCGTCGCCCAGCAGCACACCCTTGACCGACGTACCGCCGACATCGATGCCGACAGCTCTGGCAGTTGCGCTCATGCCACTCATGGCTCCGATCGTTTCACCCTTGTCCAGCAGACTCAGGTGAGGATGACCGAGCGGGTCAGCGACCGCGGGTTGTCCGGGTCGAGGCCCCGCTCGTGGGCCAGACCGATCGCGAAGCGCTGGGCCACCACCAGGGCGGCCAGCGGGTCGAGGTCGTGGTGCACGAACGTGGCACCGGTGGCGGCGACGTCGGCGTCCAGGCCCTCCGGCGTCTCACCGAACGACCAGACCAGACGGCCCGGCTGGGCGATGGCGATCGGGCCGTGGCGGTAGTCCATCGCCGGGTACGACTCGGCCCAGAACTGCGCCGCCTCGCGGGTCTTCAGGGCCGCCTCGCTGGCCAGGCCGACGGTCCAGCCGCGGCCCAGGAAGGTCACCTGGCTGGCCGTGAGCAGGCTGTCGATGCCGGTAGCGAGGGCCTTCTCGCCGTCCGCGACGAGCGCGTCGAGGTCGGGCGCGGAGGTCAGCGAGAACCGCAGCAGGGTCAGCGCGCTGGTGGCGAAGCGGGTCTGCACCACCGACTGCTCGTCGGCGAACGGCATCCCGACGACGGCGTCGGCGTACTGCGCGGCGGGTGCGTCGGGCACGGCCGTGATCAGGACGCTGGGCGTGCTCTCGGCGCGCAGCAGGTCGATGATCTCGGTCGTGGTGCCGGAGCGGGAGATCGCGACGATGCGGTCGTAGTCGCGGCCCGCCGGGTACTCGGAGCCGGCGAAGGCGTCGGTGAGGCCGTCGCCGGCCTGCTCACGCAGCACCGCGTAGCTCGCGGCGATGAACCAGCTGGTGCCGCAGCCGACGACCGCCACCCGCTCGCCCCGCTGGGGCAGGTCGGCGCTGACGGTGGAGGCGAGGGTGCCCGCGAGCCGCCAGACTTCCGGCTGCGAGGCGATCTCGGCATCGACGAAGGTGGTCATGCCCTCTTCCAGATGGTCGGGAGTGATGGGTCAATCAGTGAACGACTAGTTCTGATTGATATTGCGTCATACGATCAGAACTGAACACAGCGAGTCAACCCCCTGGTGCCACCATGCGTGAGAGCATGTGACACCAGTGTGCTCAGATGGAGAGAGATGACGGCCCAGCAGCGGCTCAACAAGGTTCTAGAGTTCGTCACCGAGCGGGGCAACGTCTCCATTGCCGATGTCGCCGAAGCACTCGACGTCTCCCCCGCGACCGTCCGCCGCGACCTGAATCTCCTTGCGCAGCAGCGACTCGTCACCCGGACGCACGGCGGGGCGTCGGCGCTCGGGTCCGGCTACGAGCTGCCCCTGCAGTACAAGCTGGTGCGGCAGGCCGACGGCAAGGCGGCGATCGCCAAGGCGGTGGCGGCGCTGGTCTCGGCCGGCGACTCGGTGGGCCTGAACGGCGGCACCACCACCAGCGAGGTCGCACGGGTGCTCGGTTCCAGTGAGCGCCTGCTGGCCCGGGGCTCCACGCCGGGGATCACCATCGTCACGAACGCCCTGAACATCGCCTTCGAGATGAGCGTGCGCGAGCACGTGAAGATCGTGGTCACCGGCGGTGTCCCCCGCGCGCAGTCCTACGAGCTGGTGGGCCCGCTGGTCGCCGCCTCGCTCGCCGAGTTCAGCCTCGACCTGGCCATTCTCGGCGTCGACGGCCTGACCGGACGCTTCGGCGCCACCACCATCCACGAGGGCGAGGCCGAGGCCAGCCGCCAGATCGCCACGGTCGCGCGCCGGGTGATCGTCGCCGCCGACTCCACCAAGCTCGGCCGCACCACCTTCGCCCGCATCTGCCCCCTCGAGCAGGTGGACGTGCTGGTCACCGACCAGCCCCTGCCCCCCGAACTGGCGCCGTCCCTGGAGTCGGCCGGGGTGGACGTCATCATCGCGAGCTGACCTGCAGTTTCGTCCTCGCGGTCGTCGGAGGACGCGGGCCCGGCCGAGTCGTGGCCCCGGCCGATCCGCGAGGGCCCCAGCCGATCCGCGCGGGCCTGGCCAAATCGTGGGCCCCGAAGCAGCCGCGGGCGCCGGAGCTCAGCCGCGGGCGCCGGAGCTCAGCCGCGGGCGCCGGAGCTCAGCCGCGGGCGCCGGAGCTCAGCCGCGGGCGCCGGAGCTCAGCCGCGGGCGCCGGAGCTCAGCCGCGGGCGCCGGAGCTCAGCCGCGGGCGCCGGAGCTCAGCCGCGGGCGCCGGAGCAGAGACACCCCCTATACCGATTCGGTATAGGGGGTGTCTCTGCTCCCGGCCCACTGAAGCCACGAACGGCAACCGCCGAAGCTCAGCCGTACGCACGACAGCCGGCCAGGCCCGCCGGGACGTTCGACGAGACCCGGCGGGAGGTCGGCAATCCCGGTTGAGACAACTAGGGAGACCCGCCGCGACGGTCAATCAGCCCCGTTGCAACGGCCGGACATACCGTTGCGACGATCGGGCAGACCTGTTGCAGCAGTGGGGAACCTGTTGGGATGCCGGCGCGACCCGGTGCGGCGATCGGCGAGACCCGGCGCGGCGGTCAGCAAGAGCCACTGGGACATCGGCGCGCCCCGGCGCAACGGTCCGCGAGCCCCCGTGCAACGGTCGCCGAGGCCCGGCGCGACGGTCCGCGAGCCCCGCGCGACAGTCGGCACGACCCGCGCGACAGTCGGCACGACCCGCGCGACAGTCGGCGAGACCCTATTAGGGCAGTTGCCACGCTTGGGGATTGGTTGGGGAACGGTTGGCGAGGGCCGGGCGCGAGGCGACCACCACGTCCACCATCAGGCACCTCAGGCCCAACGGCGCGGCGCTTCAGGCCCTCGGGCACAGCACTTCCAGCCCGCCGGCGCGGCACTCCGAGCCCCAGGCACGGCGCTCAGGCCCCCTGGCACAGCACCTCCAGCCTGCCGTCGCGGGGCCTCAGGCACGCATGATGCCCGTTTCGCACCGTTCGCGACTGCACATGTTGCAGGCGCGTTACTTCTGGCGATCCAGCTCGTCAACACCCCTAGGCGCCCGCAAGATTCGCCGCTACTGTCTATTCACGCTCATTCGGAGCCATGATTAGTCAAAATCGCTCAGGAGCTCGCGAGGGATGATCAGCTCAGGTCTGTCAGTTGCCGTCATCGGTGCCGGCGCTCGCTCGGTGATCGGGTTGCACGTGCCCGACGTACGGCCAGGATCCCGCATCACGGCCGTGGTGGACACCGAGCCGGAGGGCCGGAGGAGGGCTGCCGAGATCTTTCCCGGCGCCCAGGTTCTCGACAGCGTCGAGGCGCTGATCGAACGGGGCGGGGTGGACGCGGCCGTCGTCACCACTCCCGACCACACGCACGCGGACATCGCCACCGCACTGCTCGCCAGCAACATCGCGGTCTACCTCGAGAAGCCGCTCGCCACCACGCTCGACGACGCCGACCGCGTGCTCCGAGCGGCCGCGGACACCAGCACTCCGCTCTACGTCGGTCACAACTTCCGGCACTCGGGCGTGGTCAAGACCCTGCGCGACGTGGTGCAGCGCGGTGAGATCGGCGAGGTGAAGGCGGTCTGGGTCAGGCATTTCGTCGGCAACGGCGGTGACTACTACTACAAGGACTGGCACGCCGACCGCTCCAAGACCAACACGCTGCTGCTGCAGAAGGCCAGCCACGACATCGACGTGGTGCACCACCTCGCCGGCGGCTACACCCGCCAGGTGGTCGGCATGGGCGGGCTGGTCATGTTCGGCGGCATCACCGACCGGCGCGAGCGCACCGGCGAAACCATGCCCGACTGGTTCTCGTTCGACAACTGGCCGCCCGCGAGTCACACCGGCCTGAACCCGGTCGTCGACGTCGAAGACCTGTCGATGATGCTGATGACCCTCGACAACGGGGTCTTCGCGAGCTACCAGCAGTGCCACTTCACCCCCGACTACTGGCGCAACTACACGGTGATCGGCACCGAGGGCCGCGTCGAGAACTTCGGCGACACCGGCGGCGGCGTGGTGCGGGTCTGGAACCGGCGCCACCTGCACCAGGCCCGGGGCGACGCGGAGTACGAGATCCCGGGCGTGGTCGAGGGTCACGAGGACGCCGACCGCCTCACCATGGCCGAGTTCCTCGAGCACGCCGTCACCGGCGCCCCCACGCTCGTCTCCCCGGTCGCCGCCCGCGAGGCCGTGGCCGCCGGCGACCTGGCCGCGCGCTCCCTCCGCAACGGCTCGGTCCCCCAGCGAGTCCCCGAACTGCCCGACGACGTATTGACGTACTTCACCTCCGGCGCAAGCGAAAGGTCCCCCCGATGACCACCCAGTTCTCCCGCCGCTCGATGCTCACCGGCGTGCTCGGTCTAGGCGTCCTCGTGACCACCGCGGCCTGCGGTGGCGACGAGGACTCAGCGGCCTCGAGCGAGAAGTACACCGAGCCCGGCACCGACCTGAAGGCCAAGCTGACGTACGGCGTCTGGGACCAGACCCAGGTCGAGGCCATCCAGAAGAACCTCGACGCGTTCAACGCCAAGTACCCGGGCATCGAGGTCGCCATCAGCGTCACGCCGTTCGCGCAGTACTTCACCAAGCTGCAGACCCAGGCCTCCAGTGACACCCTGCCCGACCTGTTCTGGATGAACGGCCCGAACTTCCAGCTCTACGCGGGCAACGGCAAGGTCGACCCGATCACCGGCCCGGTCGAGGCCGGCGCGATCGACCCGAAGAACTACCCCGAGGCGCTGACCACCCTCTACAGCCTCGAGGGCGTGCAGTACGGGGTGCCGAAGGACATGGACACGATCGGCGTCTGGGTCAACCGGGCGGTGTTCGAGAGGGCCGGGGTCGAGGTGCCCGGTGAGGACTGGACCTGGGACGAGTTCCAGAGCACGGCGGCGGCCGTCTCGAAGGCCCTCAAGAGCGAGGGCACCTACGGCGCCGCGGGCGGCATGGACGGCCAGACCACCTACTACAACACGGTGTTCGAGGCCGGTGGCGAGATCGTCAAGGACGGCACGTCGCAGTACAACACCCCGCAGGCGCAGGAGGGCATCGGCTTCTGGGCCGACCTCATCGCCTCCGGCGGCTCCCCCACCTACCAGCAGCTGCTCGACACCACGGCCGACCAGTGGTTCGTCAGCGGCAAGCTCGGGATGTACTGGGGCGGCAGCTGGTTCCGCGGCGCGCTGGCCGGCACCGACATCGAGGACGACATCACCGTGCTGCCGCTGCCCCGGGGCACCGCGCAGGCCACGGTCATCCACGGCGTCTCCAACCTGGTCGCCGCCAACAGCCAGAACAAGCAGGCCGCCCACGCCCTTCAGGCCTACCTCGCCGGCCAGGAGGCCCAGCAGGCCTACGGTGAGGCCGGTTCTGTGATCCCCGCGTTCACCGGCACCCAGGCCACCTTCACCAAGAGCATGCCCAAGGCCAACCTGCAGGTCTTCCTCGACGCCGTGGACTACGCCAAACCGCTTCCGGTGAGCGCCAACACGGCCGCCTGGAACACCCTCGAGACCAAGCTCCTGCCCGACGCGTTCACCGGTTCCAAGCCGGTGGCGGACGTGACGGCCGACCTCGCCTCGCAGATGGACGCGGCGCTGGCCAAGGAGTGAGCACCATGAAGCGGAGGGACGGCTTCTGGCCCTGGCTCTTCATCGCTCCTCTCACAGCCGGCGTCAGCGTCTTCTACCTCTGGCCGATCGTGAAGACGGCCTGGCTCTCACTGACCGAGTCGGGCGTCTTCGGCGGCACCACGTTCACCGGCCTGGACAACTACACCTCGCTGTTCCAGGACGGCGACCTCTACCGGTCCATCGGCAACACGCTGCTCTACACCGCGATCGTGCTGCTCAACATCCCGATCGCGATCGTCGTGGCCAGCCTGATGAACACCCCGGGCCTGAGGGGTGCCTCGGTCTACCGGGTGCTGTACTTCCTGCCCTACGTGGCCATGCCGACGGCCGTGGCGATGGTCTGGCGGATCATCTTCAACGGTGACTTCGGCGTCGTGAACTACGTTCTCGGCTGGTTCGGCATCGACGGGCCGTACTGGATCAGCACGCCCGGGTTCGCGATCGTCGCGGTCTCGGTCGTGGGGCTCTGGTCATCCGTGGGCTTCTCGGTGATCGTGCTGGGCTCCGGCCTGAAGCAGATCCCGCCGGAGCTGTACGAGGCGGCCGAGCTCGACGGGGCCTCACGGGTGCGGCAGTTCTTCTCGATCACCGTGCCCCTGCTCACCCCGAGCATCGCGTTCCTGTCGATCGTCACGGTGATCAGCGGTTTCCAGCTGTTCGACCTGCTCTACGCGGTGCTCGGCAACTCGTACAGCAACCCGACGATCTACAGCTCGATGTCGCTCGTGTACATGTTCTACGAGGCCGGTTTCGTGACCAACGAGAAGGGTCTCGCCGCGGCGATCGCGATGGTCGTGCTGGTGCTGGTGGCCCTGGCCACCCTGGTGCAGTTCCGGCTGCAGAAGAGGTGGGTGCACATTGATTAAACGCAACAACCTCCTCGTGCACGCCGTGCTCATCGCGGGTGCCGTGCTGATGATGTTCCCGTTCGTCTGGCAGATTCTCATGAGCCTGTCCACGAACGCCGAGGTGCAGTCGGTGACCCCGCACCTGTGGCCCTCGAAGTTCCAGTGGGGCAACTACGCCGAGGTGTTCCGGCAGGTGCCGTTCCTCGACCAGCTGCGCACCTCGGTCTGGATCACCGTGGTGCGGGTGCTCGCCCAGATCGCGTTCTGCACCCTGGCCGGATACGCCTTCGCCCGCATGCAGTTCCGGGGGAAGGCGATCGTGCTCGGCGCGGTGCTGTCGATCCTGATGGTGCCCTCGCAGGTCTACCTGCTGCCGCAGTACGAGATCGTGCAGGACCTCGGGCTCCTCGGCAGCATGACCGGCCTGCTGCTGCCCGGCCTGTTCAGCGCCTTCGGCACCTTCCTGATGCGGACGGCGTTCCTGAACCTGCCGTCCGAGCTGGAGGAGGCCGCCCGGCTCGACGGGGCCAACCCGTTCCAGGTGTTCTGGCACGTGATGCTGCCCCTGATCCGGCCCAGCATCAGCGTTCTCGCGATCACGTCGACCCTGTGGTCGTGGAACGAGCTGCTCTGGCCGCTGGTCGTGGCGACGCAGAGCGAGGACATGCCGTTGTCGGCCGGCCTGGCCACGCTGATCAACGACCGCACGGTCAACTACCCGGTGGTGCTCGCGGCCAGCCTGCTGGCCACGGCTCCGGTGCTGATCATGTTCATCCTGCTGCAGCGCCGGGTGATCGACGGGCTGGCGACGTCGGGCCTCAAATGAGGGACGCGTCGGGGCACCTCGGGAACCGAGGTGCCCCGACGCTTCTCACAGGACTTCGGCGAGCAGTGCGGCCGGGTCCCGCACGTCGAACGTGCTGTCCCCGTCGAGCCCGACCGTGACCGTGGCCTCGGCCCGGTCGCCGGTCAGCACACCACCCCGGGCCGCCACGGCGTGCCGTACCACCGCTGCCACCGAGGGCTTGAACATCGCCCGGGCCACCGAACCGGCCACCAGCTCGGCCGTCGCGACCTCACTGGTCTCCACCCGGTTCTGATAGCCGTGGCCGGTGTACAGATCCAGGTGGACCACCTCGCCGCTGACCAGGTCGACCATCATCGGCAGTGCCTGCACCCGGCGCCCGTTCAGCGCGAAGGCGCTGACCACCGTCGCCGGGTCGTAGGTGCGACGGTCGGACGAGGTCTGCTCACGCAGCATCCAGCCCGCCACCGCCTCCGGCAGGTCACCGAAAGACGGCCCGGCGTAGCGATACACGGCCGGCACCAGGTAACGCCAGCCCTCCTGCTCACGCGCCGCCTCGAGCCGCACGTCGATGAACTCCTGCGCCCCCTCGGGAGCACTCGTGAGGTCACCCGAGTGCGTCATCGTGCCGTCGCCCAGGTTCGTCCACGACACCTGCGAGACCAGCTCGAACGTCTCGTTCAGCGCCATCAGCGACAGGTCGAGGTCGGACGCGTTGCCCTTCGGCTCACGCCAGTGCACGAACAGCCGCAGCACCGGGGCCTCGCCCAGCGCCAGCCGGGAACCGCGCTCGACCTGCACCAGACCGGGTGCCGTGGACCGCAGCTGGTCGGGCAGCAGCACCTTCTCCAGGGCCGGGTCGATCCAGACCCTGGCGTCGTGCAGCTTCACCTCCGACTCGGTCTCGCGGGCGACCTGGTGGGCGGTGAGAGCACCCTCCAGCGTGGCCAGCACCTGGTTCCGGACGCCCTCGGTGACCGCCAGGTGCCCGGCCGGACCGGGCACCCGCAGCGCGCCGCCGGCCTTGGTGATCGCCAGACGCGGGTACGTCGCACCGTTGTCGGCGATCTGGCCGTGGGCGGCCCAGAGCACACGCGGCGGAACCTGGCCGGCGACGTCCGCGAGAGCCCGCAGCACCTCGCCGACCGGATCGGCGACCGCAGAGCCGTCAGCACCGGCATCAGCCGTCGACCCGAACGCCTCTCCGGAGGAAGCACTCTCAGCCATCGCGACCAGCCGCCGTAGCTGACGCACCAGCAGTCCCGGTGCCTCGCGCCGCAGCAGCCGCGCCGCAGAACCGACCTGCCCCTCGGCGAGCAGCTTCTCGGTGCGCGACGGCAGACTCGTCTCGTCGCGCCGGTTCTCGCGCAGCCGGGCGAACACCTCGTGCACCCGCGGCGCGTCGAACTCGCGCAGGTGCAGCCCCCGGGCGATCGCCAGCCAGAGCCCCCGGCGCCGGAACACGTCGGGCAGCCGCGGCGAGGCCTCGAGCGCCCGCACCACCGCCCGGCGCTGCGCCCGCGTGAGCTTCGGGAAGCGCATCGTGGTGCCCAGCGACACGTCAGTGCCGGTCAGGTCGGCGAACAGGCGCAGCAGATCGTCGGGGCCCGGAGCCGTCGTCGCCAGAGCCGCCGGCTCCCGCTCGAACACCCGGCGCAGCAGCAGGACCCGGGTCTCCAGGAACGGAACCGCCTCCAGCGCGGGCAGCTCGCCGAGGAAGTCGTCGAGCACCAGGTCCAGATCGTCACGCACGTCGGCCCGCAGCGACCCCGGCGAGGCCAGGGCCTGCAGCACGAACGCCTTGAGTTCGTCACGGAGGTCGGGCACCAGCGTGACCACCGTCAGCTGCCGCAGCGAGTCACCCGGCAGGGTGCGCTCGAACTCCCGGTCGAGCTTCACGGCATCGGTGTCCTGCGGCACCGAGGACGCCGGCCACCAGCCGATCCCGGAGAAGTCCAGGGCGTCGCGCAGGTCGGACCCGTCGACCGCGCCGTCGCGCAGCGACCGCGCGGCCAGCCGCGCCAGGGCCACGCCGAAGCGCAGCGCGGCGTCGTCGGTGTCGGGCAGCTGCTCCGGGAAACCCCGGAAGAGCGGTGTGTAGGTGCCCTTCTCGCCCCGCTCCTCACGCGACCAGGTCGCCCAGACCGCCACCCGTCCGGCGCACTCGGACGTGAGCATCTCCGGGTTGTCCAGCACCAGCCCGGCGTTGCGCAGCTCGAGCACCACGGCCGCGCCCAGGCGCGGTGCGGGGGCGCCGGCCGACGGCGCGAGAAGCACCCGGCGCCGCCGGAAGGCGATCTGCTCACGTGTGGTCATGGTCCGGCCTCCTTGAAAGGCGAGGCCGGCCGGTCACGCGGACCGGCCGGCCGTGAGGGAATTGCCAGGACGTAGTGCCGTCCGCCCGGAGGCAGGCTCGGAAAGGGAGTCGGAGGATGTCCCGGCCAGGCCTCGATGATCAAAGGTGCCAGAACCTTCCGCCCCGCACAACGCAATAAGGGCCGGTCCGTACGGACCGGCCCTTATCAGCGAGGGAATCGCCAGGACGTTTTCACCAGAAGAAGAACCCGAAGGTTCACGAAGGATGTCCCGGCCAGGCCTCGGTGCCACCGTGCCAGACGAACCGGCACGGCGGCAACCGGTTTCAGACGGCCTCGAGCAGCAGGGTCACCCGGCCCGGCTTCGCGGCGAGACGGTAGCGCGGCAGCACGCCCGGCCCGCAGGTGGCCGTGCCGACCCCGCTCTGGAACAGGTCGATCGAGACGTGGGTGCGCCCGTCGGCCTCCAGCTCGTGGTGGTGGCCGGTCGTGGCGAGCGCCTGACGCGACCACGGCGACACGGTGACCGCGACGTCGTCCACCGACAGCACCGTCACCTTGAGAGCACCGGCGGCCGTCGAGACCGTGGCCTCACGGACACCCGCCCGGGCCCCGCTCTCCTGCGGCTTCACGTGCGGCGTGTACAGCTCGTCGGCGCCGACCTGGTGCCGGCCCGCGAACGTGCCGGCCGCGAGGTCGGGGTACGACGGACCCGGGCCCTGGCCCAGCCAGGCCAGGCCCTCGGGCGCCGCGTCGATGACGAAGTCCAGCCCGAGTCGCGCCCATTCGACCGGCCAGGTGCCGCCCGGGGTGAGCGTGACGTCGACCGTGAGCGCCGAGTCCGAGACCCGGCGCCAGACGAACTCGCCGTCGACCGAGAAGTCCCGCCCGGCCGGGGCGGTGCGGGTGGAGACCCGCAGCGCGTCTTCGTCGAGCGACGACGACACCACGCGGGTACGGGTGCGGTCGAGACCGGCCACGTGCCAGCGCTCGGCGTACGGCGGGAGGTCCCGCTCGTCCCAGCCCGGGTAGCGGTCGTTGTCGGTCGGGGCCCGCCAGACACCGACCTCCGGCCCTTCCAGCGAAAGAGAGCCCAGCGAGAGCAGCTTCAGGGACACCGGGTCGAAGGACCCCACCGACGGCGCCGAGGTCTCCTCCGGGGCGTCGGGCAGCTCCAGCCAGACCCGCTCGCCGCGGCCGACCACGTGACCGGCCGGCGCCCAGGCGGTGTCCGCCGCGAGAGCGGCCGTCACGGTGACGATCTCGGGCAGGTCGAGGTTCGCCAGGTCGTCGGGGAACGGCACCACGACCACCTCGCCGGCGGCCACGTCACCGACCTTGAGCTCGCCGGAGACATCCGGAGAGGCCGACCAGGTGAACGTCAGCCCGCTGAGATCGGCGAAGGCGTAGCGGTTCTCGATGCGGACGGCGTCGTCGAGCACGGTGATGCGGGCCGGCGTGTACCAGTGCGCGAGCGCGACCAGCCCCGGCCGCACCTCACGGTTCGGGCCGACCAGCCCGTCGATGACGAAGTTGCTGTCGTGCACGTCCTCACCGAAGTCACCGCCGTAGGCGTAACCGCCGCCGGGCAGCGAGAGACCGTGCTCGATCCACTCCCAGATGAAACCGCCCGCCAGACGCGGGTAGGTGTCGAACAGCTCCTGGTACTCCTGCAGCCCGCCCGGGCCGTTGCCCATGGCGTGCGCGTACTCGCACTGCATGAACGGCAGCGAGCGCCGGTGGATCTGGGCGGCGGTGGCGTCGAACGGCGCGGGGGTGAGCACCTCCTCGCCGATCCGGCGCACCTCCTCGAAACCCGCGTACATGCGCGAGTACACGTCGACGTAGGTGCTGGCCCAGTCACCTTCGTAGTGGATGAGCCGCGAGGGGTCGAAGCCGCGGGTCCAGGCGGCCATCGCCTCGAGGTTGGTGCCGGTGCCGGCCTCGTTGCCCAGCGACCAGATGACCACGCTGGCGTGGTTCTTGTCGCGGTGCACGGTGCGCTGCATGCGGTCGAGGTAGGCGCCGCGCCACTCCGGGTCGGCGCTGGGGTTGCCCTTCCAGCCGATCTCCTCGAAACCGTGGGTCTCCAGGTCACATTCGAGCACGACGTAGAGGCCGAGCTCGTCGGTGAGGTCGAGGAAGCCGGGGTGCGGCGGGTAGTGCGAGGTGCGCACCGCGTTGACGTTGTGCTGCTTCATCAGCAGCAGGTCCTGCTTCATGCGCTCCGGGGAGGCCACGCGGCCCTTCTCCGGGTCGTGCTCGTGACGGTTGACGCCACGGAACTGGATCGGCTCACCGTTGACGAGCAGCACGCTGTCGCGCACCTCGATGCGGCGGAAGCCCAGGCGCAGGGTGACGGTCTCGCCCGCGCTGACGAGCACCGCCTCGTACAGCCGCGGGTTCTCGGCCGACCAGGGCTCGACCTCACCGACGCCGATGACGCCGCCGTCGGAGGCGTCCAGGTCGATGCCGAGCTCGGGGATCCGCAGCTGGACGGGCGACCCGGCCTCCACGAAGAGATCCAGCGTGCCGGTGCCGTCGAGCGCCTCGTAGTCGGTGACCGCGAACGCGTCCCAGATGCCGTCGGCGGGCGTCGCGACCAGCTCGACGTCGCGGAAGATGCCGGGCATCCACCACATGTCCTGGTCTTCGAGGTAGCTGGCGTCGGAGAACTGGGCCACGCGCACGGCGAGCACGTTGCCGCTCTCGCGCAGGGTGCCGCTCACGTCGAACTCGTGGGTGAGGCGGCTGCCCCGGGTCTCGCCGAGCAGCCGGCCGTTGAGGTGGACCTCGGCGGCCGACTCGATGCCGTCGAACCGCAGCACGGCACCGGCGGTGAGCTCGGGCGTGGCGTCGAAGATCAGGCGGTAGTCACCGATCGGGTTCTCGTCCGGCGGGTTGGGCACGTCGATCGCGAACGGGAAACGGGTGTTGGTGTAGGCGGGTTTTCCGTGGCCCTCGAGCACCCAGTGGGCGGGGACCGGGATGTCGCTCCACGCGTCCACCGGCGCCCACGAGAGGTCGTCGTCGGTCCATCCGTCCGCCGGGGCCACCGTGAGGCCTCGGGACACACGGAACCGCCAGGTTCCGTTCAGGCTCTGACGAGGGGCGGAGGACTGGAGTCGGGCGCGAGGGGACCGGGCTCCGGCGCCGGGCCCCTTCCGGGCGATGTTCATGCCGCCAGAGTCCCAGAAGCACGCGCCCACCGTAACGACCGGGGTACGCGAGAAGACACACAGCATGACAGGATCGGCACCGTGGCCGAGAACTCCAGCACAGGCAGCGCGCTGCCCCCCTCCTTCGCCGAGATCGTCGACGACTTCCACGCGCTGGCCCTGAAGGACCGGCTCCAGCTGCTGCTGGAGTTCAGCCGGGAGCTGCCCGCGCTGCCCCCCGAGCTGGCGGGCGACCACACCGGCATGGAAGCTGTCACCGAGTGCCAGTCCCCGGTGTTCGTGAAGGTCGAGACCGGGTCGACGCTGGCCGACGAAGCACGGATCTACTTCGACGCCCCGGCCGAGGCGCCCACCACCCGGGGCTTCGCGAGCATCCTGGCCACCGGGCTGAAGGGCCTGACCGCCCAGCAGGTGCTCGACGTGCCCGACGACGTGCCCCAGCGCCTGGGGCTGGCCGAGGCCGTGAGCCCGCTGCGCCTGCGCGGCATGGCCGGGATGCTGGCTCGCATCAAGCGTCAGGTGAGGGAGGGCACGGCCGCGTGACCGTGCTGCAGCTCCTGCTGCCGGGCCGGGCCGAGGTGGGCAACCTGACCACCGATCCCGAGCCCACCGTCCAGGCCCTCGCCGACCTGTACGCCTACCCCGAGCCGGTGCCCGCGCGGGGCTGGGTGCGGGCCAACATGGTGAGCACGCTCGACGGTTCGGCCAGCGGCGCCGACGGCGTGTCGGGTTCGCTCGGCGGGTCCGTCGACCGGGCCACCTTCGGCGTGCTGCGCGGGCTTTCGGACGTGGTGCTGGTCGGGGCGGGCACCGTGCGGGCCGAGGGGTACGGGGCTCCCAGGGTCGATCCGGCGTTCACCGAGCGCCGCCGGGGCCGGGGGCAGCTGCCCGCACCGGCGCTGGCCGTGGTCACCCGCAGCGGTCACGTGCCGACCGGCAACGGGATCTTCGAGGGTCCCTCCCCCACCTTCGTGGTCACCACCGCGAAGGCCGACCTGCACCGGCTGCGCGACCTGGCCGGCGCGGGTCAGGTGATCGTGGCCGGTGACGACGACGTGGACCTCGACGACGCGGTGAGGGTGCTCGCCGCCCGGGGTTTCCGCCGGGTGCTGCTCGAGGGCGGACCGTCGCTGCTCGGCCAGGCGCTGGCCGCCGGCCGGGTCGACGAACTGTGCCTGACCTGGGCCCCGCTGCTGGTCGGGGGCCAGGGGCCGCGCATCGCGGTGGGTCCCGACGCCCGCGTGAACGCCCGTCCGGCCCATCTGATCGCGGCCGAGGACGTGCTGCTCGGCCGCTGGCTGGTGCAGCACGTGCCCAACAACTGAGTCCGGGACAAGGGCGGACGTCGTGGTCGCGGTGACCACGACGTCCACCGTTCGGCTCTAGAGACGCAGCAGGAACCGGGCGACCGCCGACTCCCAGGTGGTCTGGTCGACGTTCCACTCCTTGCAGTGCCGTGCGCCCTCGATGTTCACGTAGGTGGCGAGGTCGGGCCGGGCCGCGGCGAACTTCTCCGAGGGCCCGGACGGCACGTACTCGTCGTCGCGGCTGTGGATCAGCAGGATCGGGTGCTTCACCTCGGACGCGCGGGTGACCCAGTCGAGCCGGTCGAGGTCGACCGGGGCCTCGGTGCCGGCCAGCCGCCACACCGAGCGGTGCGACAGCACGGTCTGCCCGAGTTTGCCCACGGCGGGCGGGATCTTGTTCATCCGGGCCTGGTGGGCGAGGGTGTCGCGCCAGTCCATCACCGGGGCGTCGAGCACGATGCCCTTGACCCGGTCGGCCGTCCACGAGCGGGCCACGGTCTGCATCACGATCGCGCCGCCCATCGACCAGCCGAACAGCACGACCTCCTGCGCCCCGTGCTCGGCCGCGTAGACGATGGCCGCCTCCACGTCCCGCCACTCGGTGTCGCCCAGGTGGTAGCGGGGCGAGGACTGCGGCGTGAGCAGCGGCAGCCCGGCGGTGGTGCGGTACCCGGCGACCAGCGACGTGACGCCCAGCCGGTGCAGCACCGGGATCGCCCGCAGGCACTCCTCGCGCGTGGCCCCGCGGCCGTGCACCAGGATCGCCCAGGTGCCGCCGGTGGGAGGCAGGGCCGACAGATCGGCGCGGCGGCTGCGCGCCACCTTCACCCGGGCCCCCGCCACCGCGGTGACGGTGGCCCCGACGTGCTCGGACGAGTTCAGCTCGGCCCCCGGCACCACCCAGCCGTGCAGCACCGAGTCGCCCTCGATCGTGATGTCGGCGAACGGCAGGCCCAGCGCGGTGAACGGGTCGCCGGCGTAGTAGTACTGGTTCAGGCGGGCGCGGCCGGGACGCAGCTGCCCGGCGTCGATCCCGATCACCGGCCGCTCGACCGTGCCGGCCGCGGTGTCGTAGCGCGACACCTCCCCCACCCGCACGTGGGTGCGGACGCCGTCCTGCCAGAGCCCGTAGCGGCCCGGCATCGTGGTGTCGGCGTCGGCGCGCAACGTGACCATACCGGCGGACACCGCGACGATCTCGACGTTCTCCGGTCTGTTGGCGTCGGGTGTGACCACCCGCCGGGCGAACACGGTGGCGGCCGTCGCCGCGGCCACCCCCGCCGCCACGGCCGACGAGGCCCCCGCCACCGCGGCCGCGAGCACCAGTCGCCGTACCCCGTCGGGCACCGGCTGCCCACCCCGCGGGCTCATCGAGCTCCTCCAGCAACGCTCATGACCCCAATTCTGCCGACCTACCCGCCGGGCGGCGATGCCGGGCGCCCCGGTGCCCGCCCGGCGCCGCCCGGGGAGGCCGGCGCGCGAGCACAAGATCGGGCCAGGCTCTAGGGTGAATGCCGTGACCGACACATCCTCGATCCTGGTCCTGACCGAAGTCGCGCTGAGCGACGAGGACGCCGTACGGCTCACCTCGGTGCACGCCGGAGACCCGGACGACCGTCCGGGTTACCACCTGATGGTCCCGGCCGACGTGGAGCGCAACCTGCTCGCCGACGTGCTCGACCACCTCAGCCTGTTCCAGCTGCGGGAGGCCCTGGAGGCCGTGCGCGGCGACGACGAGCCGAGCCGCACCGAGGCCGCCGACGACCTGGCGCTCTCCCTGGCCGCCTTCACCCGGGCCGGCTTCACCGCCACCGGTGAGGTCGTCGAGGGCGACCCGGTCGACGTGCTGCAGAAGAAGGTGGGCTCCGACGCGTCCACCCGTGAGGTCATCGTGGTGACCAGGCCGCACGCGGTCGAGGACACGTTCCACACCGACTGGGCCTCCCGGGCGCGCGAGGCGCTCGGGGTGCCCGTGCTGCACGTGTACGCGGGCAGCAGTTTCCTCGGCTGAAGCACACGAACGAGGGGCCCCACCCAGCTGGGTGAGGCCCCCTCGTTCGTGAAACCTACTGCTGGCGCGGCGGGATCAGCGTCCAGCCGAGCGCGAACAGCACGAACGCCGAGACCATCGACAGGCTGCTGAACGACTCCGGCGCGTCGGTCACCCGCAGGTCGGCCAGGCCCAGCCAGACCGCCAGGAAGATCACCACGACCGGCAGGCCGAGCGATCCCGGGTCGGTGCGGAAGGCGGCCATCCCGGCGGCCCACGGACGCGGTCGCACGGTGGTGTGCGGATGCGCCGGGTCGCTGTCGTCCACCACCTCGACCACTTCGACCTCGGTCTCGCGCGGCAGGCCGCGCAGAACCAGCTGGATGCCCTGCGCCACCATGATCAGGGCCGCGATCAGGGCCGGGACACGCAGCAGCATGCTGGTGCCGTCGGCCTGCTGGTCCGAGACTCCCAGCAGCACACCGAGAACCAGCACCCCGATGCCGAAACCGAGTCGCCCGGGCGAGGAGACGGTGGCGGTGCGGGTGGTGGGCATCGGCGGGGCCGGGGCGGCCGCCGCCGGCTGGCCGTAACCCGGGTCACGGTAACCGGGCTCGGCGTAACGGGTCTCGGTGTAGGCGGTCTCGGCGGTGGCGCTGGTTCCGGCCGGGCCCGTCACCGCGGCCGGCGGCACTTCCTCGTGCAGCGGGTGGTCGACGGGCGCTCCCTTGACCGGCTGCTGGAGAGAGTCAGTGCCCGGGCGGTCCGTGGGGGCGTCGACAGGCCGTGGGGTACTCGCATCGCTGGTCATGGGTGTCATCTCCCCGATTCCGGTGAGTTTCGGCGACTCCTGGTCAACGTACGGCCGAACGGGTGACCCCGAAACTCGAGAACGCACTCCCGCCGCCCCGCGCGACGACCTCCACTACCCTGCCCGCGAGCGCCGCCGCCCGGCGTAGGCCCGCACCCGCACCCGGTTGCCGCAGTCGGCCGGGTCGCACCAGCGGCGGCTGTGGTTGCGCGTGGTGTCGAGGAAGAACCAGCCGCACCCCGGCCCCTCGCAGCGGCGCACCCGGCGCACGGCGTCCGAGAACAGCAGGTCGCCGGCCGAGAAAGCGAGCCGATGGGGGACGCGCCGGGGCGAGGACGGCTCGATCGTCACGGTGAGCGGGAGCCGGGTGCCCGAACCGGTACCGGCCTGCGCGATCGCGGATCTCCAGGCGCCGAGCACCACCTCGAGCGCCGGGCGCGGCAGTTCCCGTTCCTCGACGTGGGCGTCGAGGACGTCACCGAGCGCGTCCCGCAGCTCGCCGACCCACCCGGGACCGGCGGCCGGGAGCGGTGTCTCCGGAACGTCCGCCATCACCGCCAGCCACCCCGCGAACCCCTCGGGAGAGGCGATCCGGTCGGCCCGCCGCTGCGGGTCGAGCCGCCAGGACACCGTGTTCACCAGGTCGAGCGCAGGGTGCCCGCCGATCAGCGACCAGGCCCCGTCACGATCCATGCCCAGATGCTACATGCCCTAAATCGCGATAGACCATGTGACATGGATGAGCGGGAGGGGTGGCGCGGGGGCCTGCTGGTCGGGGCCGGGCTCGCGACCGGGTCGTTCGCCCTGGCCATGAGCTTCGGGGCGTTCGCGGTGCTGCACGGCTGGCCGGTCTGGCTCACGGTGCTGGCCTCGGCCGTGACGTTCTCCGGCTCGGCGCAGTTCGCGCTGGCCACGGCCCTGGCCGGTGGGGGCGGCGTCCTGACGGCGGTGGCCGGGGCGACGCTGATCAACCTGCGGTTCGTGCCGATGGGCGCGGCGACGGCCCGCCACCTGCGCGGTGGGCGGCTGCGTCGCGGGCTCGAGGGGCAGGCCGTCGTCGACGGGTCGTGGGTCGCCGCCCAGCGCGACGACGGCACGCTCGACCGGGAGAAACTGTTCGGCGCGACGCTCGTGCAGTGGCCCGCCTGGGTGGTGGGCACGGCGTGCGGGGCGCTGCTGGTGCCGTCGGCCGACTTCGCCCGCGCCTGGGGGCTCGACGTGATCTTTCCCGGGTTCTTCGCCCTGCTGCTGCTCGACGCGCTGCGCCAGAGACCCGCGACGATCCCGCTCGCCGCGCTGGCCGCGGTGCTCGCCGGGGCCGCCTGCCTGGTCGTGCCGCCGGGGGTGGCCCTGCTGGTCGCGGCCCTGGCGGCCGTCCCCGGCCTGGTGGCACCCGGCCGGGTGGCGCCCGGGCCGGTGCGGGCCCGATGATCCTCACCGCCGTCGTCACCCTCGCCGTGATCAACGTGCTGTTCAAGGCCGCCGGCCCGGCCCTGCTGGGCGACCGGGCCTTCCCGCCGCGGGTCGAGGCGCTGGTGACCGCCCTGCCGGTGGTGCTGCTGGCCGGCCTGCTCACGGTCGACCTGACCGGTGCGCGGTGGGAGTCCGCCGACTGGACGCTGCTGCCCGGGCTCGGCGCCGCCCTGCTGCTGCGGGTGGCCCTCGGGCGCCCGCATCTGCTGTGCCTGGCGGTGGCGGTGACTGTGACGATCGCCGTGCGGCATGCCGTCTAAGGTGGGGAACGACCCGGCGCACGACCTTGTTGAGGTGGTCATGGCAACCAACAGCACGAACCGCATCTACCCGCTGCAGCTCACCAACGACGAGTGGCGGCAGAAGCTCAGCGCGGAGGAGTTCCACGTGCTGCGCGAGGCCGGTACGGAGCGCGCGTTCACGGGCGAGTACTGGGACGACCACACCGAGGGCGTCTACTCCTGCCGCGCGTGCGGCACGGAACTCTTCCGCAGCACCGAGAAGTTCGACAGCAACTGCGGCTGGCCGTCGTTCTTCGCCCCCGCCGCCGAGGGCAAGGTGGAGTACATCGAAGACCGCTCGCTCGGTGCGGTGCGCACCGAGGTGCGCTGCCTGAACTGCGGCTCGCACCTGGGCCACGTGTTCGAGGGCGAGGGCTTCGCCACCCCGACCGACAAGCGGTACTGCATCAACTCGATCAGCATCAGGCGGGAGCCCGCGCAGGGCTGACCCGCGGATTCGTCGAAGGGAGCGCCCGGGTGGCAGCATCCGGGCGTGACCACCGACGTGCTGCACCGCCAGACCTGGCTCGACCTCGACCCCCTCACCGCCTACGCCCTGATGCGGCTGCGGGTGGACGTGTTCGTGGTCGAGCAGGAGTGCCCCTACCCCGAGCTCGACGGGCGTGACCTGGAGCCGGGCGCGGAGCACGTCTGGTTCGAGGACGCGTCCGGCCCCACCGCCTACCTGCGGCTGCTGAAGGATCCGGACGGGGCGCTGCGCATCGGCCGGGTCCTCACCCGCGCCGACGCCCGGGGCCGTTCCCTGGCCGGGCGGCTGGTCTCGGCGTCGCTCGAGAACTGGCCGGGCCCGGCGGTTCTCGACGCCCAGGCCCACCTCACGGGGTGGTACGCCCGCTTCGGCTTCGAGGCCGACGGCCCGGAGTACATCGAGGACGGCATCCCGCACGTGCCGATGCGCAGACCGGCCGCGAACCAGGCCCGGGCGAACCAGGCCTGAGCGCACCGGGCCGGGAGCGGACCGGGCCGGGAGCGGACCGGGCCTGAGCGCTCTGCGCCCAGGCCGGGTCCGGTGTCTCACGGCAGGGCGGTGACGATGTCGCCGATGCTCATCTTCAGGCCGGTGAAGAACGGGATCTCCTCGCGCACGTGCTTGCGCGCGTCGGTGGCCCGCAGGTCACGCATGAGGTCGACGATGCGGTGGAGCTCGTCGGCCTCGAACGCGAGCAGCCACTCGTAGTCGCCGAGCGCGAACGACGCCACCGTGTTGGCCCGCACGTCGGCGTAGCCCCGGGCGGCCTTGCCGTGCTCGATCAGCATGTCCCGGCGCTCGGCCTCGGGCAGGATGTACCACTCGTAACTGCGCACGAACGGGTACACGCAGATGAACGGCTTCGCGTCCTCCCCCGACATGAACGCCGGCACGTGACCGCGGTTGAACTCGGCCGGGCGGTGCAGGCCGACGTTCGACCAGACCCCCTCCAGGTACGAGCCCAGCTCGGTGCGCAGGAGGTCCTTGTACGCGGCCTGGAGAACCGTGACGTCCTCGGCGTGCCACCACACCATGATGTCGGCGTCGGCGCGCATGCCGGACAGGTCGTAGATGCCGCGCACCACGACGCCCTTGGCCTCGAGCCCGGCGAAGAAGGCCTCGGCCCCGGCCTTCAGCTCGTCGCGGTCGCCCGGCTCACCGGGGAGCCGGTTCGCGGCGAAGACCGACCACATCGTGTAGCGGATGGTGTCGTTGATCTTCTCGGCGTCGGGGTGAGCGTGCGCTTCAGTTTCAGTCTGGCTCATTCTTCAATTCTCTCGTGTCAGCCCCGTGGCCCGTTGACCAGGGTGCGCAGATCGATCCGCAGGCCGGCGTCCAGGTCGTGGACGGCGCGATCCGCTGCGGCAATGCAGGCCGGGATGCCCACGCCGTCGAACACCGCACCGCAGACCGCCAGGCCGGGAACCCCGGCGACAGCTTCGCGGATCCGGTGCACCCGGTCCAGGTGCCCGACCTCGTACTGCGGCAGCGCGCCGCCCCAGCGCACCACTCTCGTGGCGACCGGAGTGACCTCGCGGCGCAGCACGTCACGCAGTTCGGCGACCGCCAGGTCGGACAGCTCGGCGTCGTCGCGCTGCAGAACCGTCTCCTCGCGGGCGCGTCCCAGCGAGAGCCGCACGACCAGGTTGTCCTCGCGCGTCTCGTCGCTGACCCACTTCCACTTGTTCGAGGAGAAGGTCGCGGCCTTGATCACCCGCCGCTCCACCGGCGGGATCAGCAGGCCGGTGCCGGTGAGCCCGTCGAGCTGCTCGCGCCCGATCGCGGCGGCGACCACCGCCACGCTCGCGGTCTCGACCTGCCCGAACTCGGCGGCGGCGACCGGTACCTCGGCGGCCAGCAGCTTCGCGGCGGCCGGGGCGGGAACGGCCAGGATCACGCCGTCGGCGTCGATGAACCCGGGTGCGGTGGCCGCTGCGTCACGGGTACCGGTCTCGATCCGCCAGCCGCGCTCGGTGCGCGTCAGCCCGCGAACGGTGACGCCCGTGCGGACGTCTCCCCCCGCGTCCTCAATCTTCTGGGCCAGCACCAGCGGCAGGCGACCGACACCACCACGCAGACCGGCGAACACCGGCCCCTGGGGGGCGGCGGCCTCGGGCTGGGCGGCGGGGTCGAGCAGAGGACGACCGGCCCGGGCCCGCTGCCACAGCTGCGGAACGGTGGCACGAAGGGACAACCGGTCGGCGTTGCCCGCGTAGACACCACCGAGCAGCGGCTCGACCAGCCGGTCGACGACGGCCCGGCCCATGCGCCACGTCACCCAGGACGCCACGTCGATGTCCTCGGTGACCCGCAGGACCTCACGGCGGCTCTCCTGGCCGACCCGGGCGACCTCTTCCTCGTCGAGGATCCCGGCCAGGCCCCGCAGGCGGGTGCGGTCGACCGGGACGCCCATGACGGTGCCCTTGGGCAGGGCGTACAAGGTGCCGCGGGAGAGCACCGACGCGGACGCGGCCCGCGGGTGCACCACGTCGTCGTCGAGGCCGAGTTCCTTGAGGAGGGCGACGCCCTCGGGCCGGCGGGCGAGCATCGACTCGGCACCGACGTCCACCGTGACCCCGCCGACCTCACCGACGGCGAGCTTGCCCCCGACGGACGGCGACGACTCCAGCACGAGCACCTCGACCGGGCGTTCACGCGGGCTGCGGTCGGGTCTCAGCTGGTTCACGAGCCGCCAGGCGGCCACCAGCCCCGAGATGCCCCCGCCGATCACGACGAACCGCCGCGCTGCGGCTGCCTCTTCCATGGCGTCCTTCCCGCCGCCGCTCATCGTGCCGCTCTCCGGCACGTGTGCGGCGAACCCTTCCTCATGCCACGATCCTCCCCGGCCGGGGGGTGTACCCGGCCAGGGCCGAACGGCCCTTCCGGGGGACCGGAACGTCCGTCGTTCTGTCCGACGACCTTACGAGACGTGTCCGGACAGCCCGCGACCGGGTACGAGACCTACTGGTAGTCGGCGAATTTCCAGCCGTGCACGGCGTCGACCACGTACTTGACCTGGTCCGGGTCGGTGTCGGGCGGCACCCCGTGACCCAGGTTGAAGATGTGGCCGGAGGCGAACCGGCCGGCCGTCAGGGTCTCCCCCACCCGCCGGCGCAGCACGTCGCGGGGGGCGAAAAGGAGTGCCGGGTCGAGGTTTCCCTGCACCGCCCGGCCCGGCCCGATCCGGGTCACGGCCTCGTCGAGCGGCACCCGGAAGTCCACGCCGACCACGTCCGCGCCGGCCTCGCCCATGGCGTGCAGCAGCTCACCGGTCTGCACCCCGAAGTGGATGCGGGGGACGGTGGGGTCCAGATCGCGCACGGCGGCCAGCACCTTCGAGGACGCCGGACGCACGAATCGCGTGTAGTCGGCGAGCGGGAGGGCGCCCACCCAGGAGTCGAAGAGCTGCACGGCGCTCGCCCCGGCGGCCACCTGCACCCGCAGGAACTCGCCGGAGATCTGGGCCAGCCGGTTCAGCAGGTCGTTCCAGAGCTGCGGGTCGGAGTACATCAGGGCCTTGGTCTTGCCCAGGTCGCGGCTCGGGCCCCCCTCGACCAGGTACGAGGCCAGGGTGAAGGGCGCTCCGGCGAAGCCGATCAGCGGGGTCGCCCCCAGCTCGGCGGTGAGCAGCCTCACCGACTCGGTGATGTCGGTGATCATGCCGGCGTCCAGCTCGGGGATCCGGTCGAGGTCGGCGCGGGTGCGGAACGGCTGCTCGATCACCGGCCCGACGCCCGGCTTGATGTCCAGCCCGACGCCGACGGCCTTGAGCGGGACCACGATGTCGGAGAAGAAGATCGCGGCGTCCACCCCGTAGCGGCGCACCGGCTGCAGCGTGATCTCGGTGACCAGGTCCGGGCGGCGGCAGCTGTCGAGCATCGCGATGCCCTCGCGCACCTTGCGGTACTCCGGCAGCGACCGGCCGGCCTGCCGCATGAACCAGACGGGGGTCACCTCCGGGTGCTCACCGCGGGCCGCGATCAGCAGCGGTGCGTCGTGGAGGCGGGGATCACGGGTGGCTACGGGGTACTCGGTCGGCACCTGGCGATCCTCTCAGGTGAGGGGCGGGCCCCGCACACTCTCCGCGTGCGGTTCCTCGGAGACCGGTCACACCGTGTGCGCGAAACGGCTGGGACAGGCCCCGGGATTGGGCGCGTCGTCCCCGATAGTGGCGATCCGTCACCGTACGCTGCGAACGTGCCTGCCATGAGGATGTCCGACGACGCCCCCGAGGGTTTCCTCGACGTGGTGACGCGGTTGCGCTCCGCCAAGCTACGGCCCGAGGTGGTCGTGGAGGAGGTCCCGGCCCCCCAGCGGATCGCCCCGTTCGCGCTGGCGCTGAGCGCCGACGTGGTCTCCGAGGACGACGAGGACCTGGCCACCGGGCGGTTCGTGCTGCTCCACGACCCGTCGGCGCCGGAGCCCTGGGAAGGCACCTACCGCGTGGTGAGTTTCATCCGGGCGGCGCTGGAGAGCGATCTGGCCACCGACCCGCTGATGGGGCAGGTGGGCTGGGCCTGGCTGCAGGAGTCGCTGTCCGCGGCCGGGGCCGACCACGTCGCCTCCGGTGGCACCATCACCCGGGTGGTGTCCGAGTCGTTCGGCGCGCTGGCCGGGCAGGCGCCCACGGTCGACATCGAGCTGCGGGCCTCGTGGACGCCGGTGAACGACGCGGTGGTGCACCTCACGGCCTGGTCGGAGCTGCTGTGCACGGTCGGCGGGCTGCCGCCGCTGGCGCCGGGGGTCACGGCGCTGCCGCGCAGGCGCTGAAGGCCTCATCCGTACGGGCTCTGGACGCCCCTACGCGCGGGTTCTCAAGTCGGCACCGGGCGGTGCCGACCCTCTTGGGGAGCAATCAATCCGGCAGCTGACATCAGCCTGGCCGAAACATCCCTGGGAGGCTGAGGTGACCACACTGGTGGAGCGAACAGGAGTTGCGGTGCCACGCCCGGGCCGCTTCGCCGCGATGGTCGTGGTCAACAGCCCCGCCGTCCGCGAAACCGTGGCCCACACCCTGCGCGCCATGGGTGCCCGGCACGTGCTGGAGATCAACACCGTCGCGGAGGCCCGGCAGCGCGCCGCGGCCGGGATCGCCGACCTGGTGGTGGCCGAGGCCGGCCTGCCCGACGGTTCGGGCATCGCGCTGGTGCGGGAACTGCGTCAGGCCGGGTGGCAGCGCGGCATGGTGGTCGCGACCAGTGACGACCCGTACAGCGTGCGGGCCGCTGTGGGGGCCGGGATCCGCTGCTACGTGGTCTCGGCCGCGGGCACCGGGATGCCCCGCCCGTCCGCCGACCGCGGTGAGGGCGTCGACTCGCTGTCGGCCCGCGAGATCCAGGTGCTGCAGCTGGTGGCCGAGGGCAAGTCGAACAAGGACATCGGCGTGGCCCTGGGACTGTCCGCGCTGACCGTGAAGAGCCACCTGGCCCGGATCGCCCGCAAACTGGGCACCGGCGACCGCGCGGAGATGGTGGCGACCTCGCTGCGCTCCGGCGTCATCGCCTGAGCGGGCCGGGCTCCGCGCGTCCTCGCCGGAAGGATCGGGCATGATCCCGGCCACACGGGGGACCGGCCGGATGCGCACGCGCCCGGGCCTTTTCGTCCGTGATCACGCACGATCCGCCTCCCGCGCGGGAGCGGTGGAGTAAATCGGTTGAGCCAAGGGCTCGATTTCTGCGCGCGGATCGGGTGATATGGGACCAGCAACGCCGGGCTTCGCCGAGGCGTGACCCGGGTCACGCCTTCGCAACGTCCCGGCGCTGCCCCGGACACGGACGCCGATCGGTGGCACCCTGACAACGTCGAGCCCTCGGCCTGACAACCTGATGGCAGGGCTTCATCCGGTTCCCGCCGTCACTTCCGAGTCGCATCGCACACTGCACGTCACCGGGCAGAACAAGCGACACCGGCAGGCGGCAGGCTACGGTGGGGTTTGTGTCGATTGACGAAGGGAGGAGCGATTCTTTGACCCCGGACGGAGTCCCTGCAGGACCTGCGGTCCCCGCAGCCGGTAGCCCCGACGGCGAGCGCGTGCTGGAACGGCTCGACGCGCCGCGCGACGGAGTTCCCCCGGTGGTCAGCGACGTCGCGACCCTGGAGAAGGTCATCGATGCCTTCGCGGCCGGCACCGGCCCGGTCGCGGTCGACGCCGAGCGGGCCTCCGGGCACCGCTACGGCCAGCGCGCCTTCTTGGTGCAGCTGCGTCGCGAAGGCGCCGGCACCGCACTCATCGACCCGGTCGCGCTGCCCGACCTGAGCGGCCTGAACGCCGTGATCGCGGGCGCCGAGTGGGTGCTGCACGCAGCCTCGCAAGACCTTCCCTGCCTGCACGAGGTCGGGCTGATCCCGACGCTCGTCTTCGACACCGAGCTGGGCGCGCGCCTGGCCGGCTACCCCCGTGTGGGCCTGGCCGCGATGGTCGAGGAGCTGCTCGGGCTGAGCCTGGCCAAGGAGCACTCGGCCGTCGACTGGAGCACCCGCCCGCTGCCCGAGCCCTGGCTGCGGTACGCCGCGCTCGACGTGGAGGTGCTGGTCGACCTGCGCGAAGCGGTGTCCGCCGAGCTGACCCGGCAGGGCAAGCTCGACTGGGCGCTCGAGGAGTTCGCCGCGGTCGCCGCCACCCCGCCGCCCGCGCCCCGGGTCGATCCCTGGCGCCGCACGTCCGGCATGCACCGGGTGCGCGACCGCCGCCGCCTGGCCGCGGTGCGGGAGCTGTGGCAGACCCGCGACGCCATCGCCCGGCAGCGCGACCTGTCCCCCGGCCGGGTGCTGGGCGACGCCGCGATCATCGAGGCCGCCCTGGCCATGCCCACCACGCAGAGCGGCCTGATCGCCCTGCCCGCCTTCAACGGACGCGGCGCCCGCCGCTACGCCCGTCAGTGGACCGAGGCCGTGGCCCGGGCCCGATCCTTCGCCGACTCCGACCTGCCGCCGCAGCACCTGCCCAGCGAGGGCCCGCCCCCGCCGCGGGTCTGGGCCGAGCGCGACGCGGCCGCCGCCGCCCGTCTGGCGGCCTCCCGGGCGTCGATGGGTGAACTGGCCGCCGAGCTGACCATGCCGGTGGAGAACCTGGTCTCCCCCGACACGGTGCGCCGCCTGTCGTGGTCCCCGCCCGACGAGATCACGCCGGAAACGGTGCGGGCCCGGCTGTCCGCCGCCGGAGCCCGCCCCTGGCAGATCACCCTGATCGCCGACCGCCTGGCCGAGACCCTGCAGACCCCGGCACCGGACCCGTCCGAGGACGACCCCAAGGCCTGAGCCCTCGCAGGTCGTCACCGGTGCGTCCCGGCCCGGCCCCTCCGGCCCGGACCGGGGCGGCCATGCATCCTGGCCGGCCCGACCCATGCGTCAAGGCCTGCCCGATCGACGCGTCCTGGCCGGCCCGAGCGACGCGTCCGGGCCGGGTAATGCGGTGAGGACCACACCGGCGGCGCGTAACGTCGTCCCCGGACGGGGCAAAATCTTTCACCACTGGTGACCGACACCTTTCGCACCGCGCGTTACTCACGAGTAGCATTCGGATGGACACGCCAACGCCGGCGGGGCTCTGGCACGGCCGGCTCATGATTCGGGGAGGTCACGTGCCCGGCACATCGAGAGACGTCGTATTCGTCGACGGCGTCCGCACCCCTTTCGGCAAGGCCGGTGACAAGGGGATGTACGCCCAGACGCGCGCCGACGACCTGGTCGTGCGCTGCATCCGGGAACTGCTCGCGCGGCACCCGGAACTGCCACCCGAGAAGGTCGACGAGGTCGCCGTCGCGGCCACCACGCAGACCGGCGACCAGGGGCTGACCATCGGCCGCACGGCCGCGTTGCTGGCCGGGCTGCCCAAGAGCGTGCCCGGCTACGCCATCGACCGGATGTGCGCCGGGGCCATGACGGCGGTGACGACCACCGCGTCCGGGATCGCGTTCGGGGCCTACGACGTGGTGATCGCGGGCGGCGTCGAGCACATGGGGCACCATCCGATGGGCGAGGGCGTCGACCCGAACCCACGGTTCCTGTCCGAGAAGATCGTCGACCCGGCCGCGCTGGTCATGGGCGAGACCGCGGAGAACCTGCACGACCGGTTCCCGCACCTGACCAAGGACCGCGCCGACGCCTACGCCGTCGCCAGCCAGGCCAAGGTGCAGGCCGCCTACGAGGCCGGTCGCATCCAGCGCGACCTGGTGTCGATGGCCACCCGCCACGCCGAGCAGGGCTGGGGTCTGGCCACGGCCGACGAACCGCCGCGTCCGGGAACGACTCTCGAGGGCCTGTCGAGCCTGAAGACGCCCTTCCGGCCGCACGGGCGGATCACCGCCGGCAACGCGGCCGGCCTGAACGACGGGGCCACGGCCTGTCTCCTCGCCGACGCCGAGACCGCCGCGGAGCTCGGCCTGCCGGTGAAGATGCGCCTGGTCAGCTACGGCTTCAAGGGCGTCGAGCCCGAGGTGATGGGCTACGGCCCGGTGCCGGCCACCGAAAGGGCGCTCAAGCTGGCCGGTCTCACCATCGACGACATCGGCCTGTTCGAGATCAACGAGGCCTTCGCGGTGCAGGTGCTGAGCTTCCTCGACTTCTACGGCATCAAGGACGACGACCCGCGCGTCAACCCGGACGGCGGCGCGATCGCGCTCGGCCACCCGCTCGCGGCCTCCGGCGTGCGCCTGATGACGCAGCTGGCGCGGCATTTCGAGGACCACCCGGAGGTGCGCTACGGCCTCACCACGATGTGCATCGGCATCGGCATGGGTGGCTCCGTGATCTGGGAGAACCCGCACCACTCCGACTACGGCAAGGGGGCCGCCGCGTGACCGTCACCGATCTTCGCGAGCAGGGCGAGGCGGCCAACCCGGACGAGGTCGTCACCCGGGCCCTGTCCCGCGACATCACGCTCCCCCACGGAGCCGGCACCCTCGTCCTCGTCACCCTCGACAACGGACTGGACCACACCCGTCCCACCACGTTCGGACTCCGGGGTCTGCGCAGCCTGGAAGAGGCCCTGGACGCGGCCCGGGAACGGGCGGGCCGCAACGAGATCCAGGCCGTCGCCGTCACCGGCAAACCGTTCTTCCTGGCCGCCGGCGCCGACCTGAACCTGCTCAAGGGCTCCAGCTCGCGCGAGCAGGCGCTGATGGTGGCCCGGCTCGGGCACGACGTCTTCCGCCGGCTCGGTGAACTGGGCGTCCCCAGCTTCGCCTTCGTCAACGGCGCGGCCCTCGGCGGTGGACTCGAGATCGCCCTGCACTGCACCTACCGCACGATCTCGGGCGGGGTGCCGGCCCTGGCGCTGCCCGAGTGCTTCCTCGGGCTGATCCCCGGCTGGGGCGGCACCTACCTGCTCCCCCGGCTGATCGGCCCGGCCGCCGCGCTCGAGGTCATCATCAAGAACCCGCTCAGCAACAACCGGATGCTGAACGGCCCCAGGGCGTTCAGGCTCGGGATCGCCGACGCGGTGTTCGAGCCCGCCGACTTCCTCGAGCGCTCGATCGAGTGGGCCGCGGCCGTGCTCCGGGGCGAGATCGCCGTCGACCGGCCGGAGCCGGCCGACGAGAGCACCTGGAACGCCGCCGTCCAGGAGGCCCGGGCCTTCGCCGACTCCAAGATCGGCGGCGCCGCCCCCGCCCCCTACCGCGCCCTGGACCTGGTCGGCAACGCCCGCACCGCAACCCGCGACGAGGGTTTCGCGGCCGAGGACGAGGCCCTCGCCGACTGCGCCCTCAGCCCCGAGCTGAGGGCCGGGCTGTACGCCTTCGACCTCGTGAACAAGCGCGCCAAGCGGCCTTCCGGTGCCCCCGACAAGGCACTGGCCCGCCCGGTGGGCACGGTCGGCGTGGTCGGGGCCGGACTGATGGCCAGCCAGCTCGCCCTGCTGTTCGTGCGGCGGCTGAAGGTGCCGGTCGTTCTCACCGACCTCGACACCGAGCGCGTCGAGAAGGGCGTGCGCTACGTCCACGACGAGATCGACAAGCTCCTGCTCAAGGGCCGGGTGAGCACCGACGGCGCGAACCGGCTCAAGGCGCTCGTCAGCGGCTCCACCGACCAGGGCGTCTTCGCCGGCGCCGACGTCGTGATCGAGGCGGTGTTCGAGGACCTCGCGGTGAAGAAGCAGGTTCTCGCCCGACTCGAGACGATCGTTCCTGAGACGTGCGTGCTGCTGACCAACACGTCCTCGCTCTCGGTCAGCCAGATGGCCGCCGACCTCGAGCATCCGGAGCGCGTGGCCGGTTTCCACTTCTTCAACCCGGTCTCGGTGCTGCCGCTGGTCGAGGTGGTGCGCGCCGAGAAGACCGACGACGCCACGCTGGCCACGGTCTTCCAGCTCGGCAGGGCCCTGAAGAAGACCTGCGTGCTGGCCGACGACGCCCCCGCGTTCATCGTCAACCGCCTCCTCACCCGGATGATGGGTGAGGTCGTCACGGCCGTCGACGAGGGCAGCGACCTGCACGTCGCCGACAGCGCCCTGGCCCCGCTCGGCCTGCCGATGTCCCCGTTCCTGCTGATGAGCCTGGTCGGCCCGGCCATCGCCCTGCACGTGTCCGAGACGCTGCACACCGCCTTCCCCGACCGGTTCGCGGTGTCGGAGAACCTGGGCCGGCTGGTCGCGGCCGGGAAGACGGCGATCTGGTCGTACGACGCCGACGGGCAGCCGTTCGTGGACGAGGAGACGGCCGCCCTGTTCCGTACCGGCGACAAGGCGTCCACCGCCGAGGAGATCCGCGACCGCACGCTGACCGCGATCACCCAGGAGATCGGGCTCATGCTCGACGAGGGTGTGGTGCAGGCCCCGCAGGACGTCGACCTGTGCATGATCATGGGCGCCGGCTGGCCGTTCCACCTGGGCGGCATCACCCCTTACCTGGACCGTGAGGGGTACAGCGAGCGGGTGCTCGGCCGGCGCTTCCTGCCGGCCGGGGAGTCCACCCTTCCGTCATGACAGTCAGCAACCACTGATACGCATTAGGTGAGAGAGCGCCTGGCGTCCGGGTACTGAGCGTTCACGATTAGGCCTCAGACCGCTCGAATCCGGCGCCGGGCGCACTCTCCGCGTTTACGGTGACCACATGCCCGACGCCTCCGGAACAGACGGAACCTCGCTGCGCCGCTGCGTTCTCGCCGTGAGCGTGCTCGACGACATCGACCTGCACCCCGGCGACGACGGCGTCCGCATCCCCGACCACGAGGGTGTGCACGTCACCTGGCCGATGATCGGCCAGGTCGTGGGTGACCTGCCCCCGGAGAGCCCCGTCGCCCGGCACCGGGTGGCCACCCTGCTGCGGCTGCACCGCATGGTCGGTGAGCTCGGGTCCGAGGCCCGTCCCGCGTTCCGCGAGGCGCTGCGCCTCGTGGCGCTCCCGCCCGGCCACATCGACCACCTGGGCCCCGACTGGGTGATCCAGACCCTTCCCGGCGGTGCTCTCGAGCTCGGTTACGGCGTCTACGGGCTTTTGGACGAGCCGGACCGTTGCGTGCCTCTCGCACCGTCACTGGCGGCCCGGGTCGGGATCGGGGGACGCGACTCCTGGGCCGCGCTGCGCGAGTACACCGAGCGGATGGGCGCACTCGCCGCGGCGCGGCTCGAGCGCGACGGCCGGCAGGGCGTGATCCGCCCGGTCGGCGGCTGTGACGTGCTCGCCCTGCTGACGTCACGCACCCTGCGGCGGCACCTGGCCGAGGGGGACGGCGTGGGCATGCGGGCCGTGGCCTCCCCCACCCGCCAGCGCGCCTGGTACGACCTGCGGAACCTGGACCCCTCGTTCGTGCAGGCCGCCTGGCTCCTCACCGACGAGGCCGACCGCGGGCTCGAGATCCCGCTGCTGGTCACGCCGGACGAGGTGGCCGTGCCCCGGCAGCCGCGCCGGGGACGTCACGCGTCGCTCTGAGGTGCCCGCCTCCCCGGGGGAGGACGCGCCGGGACGGTGCCCCGGCGCGTCCTCAATCCCTTGAGGTCAGGGAACTCAGGCGCGGGGCACGTCTTGGAGCGCCGGCTCGGACTGCCGGCTGAAGTGCTCGACCACCTCACGCGACACCTCCTGCGCCGTGAGCCCGACCTGCTCGAGCACCTCGGACCGGCTGGCGTGGTCGAGGAACTCCTGCGGGATGCCGAAACCCCGCACCGCGGTGGCGACCCGGGCCTGCGCGAGCGCGGCACCGATCCGGGTGCCGATGCCACCGGCCACGCCGTTGTCCTCCACCACCACGACCAGCTGGTGCCGGGCCGCGAGCGCGGGCATCGCGGCGTCGACCGGGACCACCCAGCGCGGGTCGACCACGGTGACGCCGATGCCCTGCTGGTTGAGCCGCTGCGCGACGGCCAGGCCGAGGCCCGCCATCGAGCCGACGGTGACGACGAGCACGTCCTCGTCGCCCTCGCGGTGCAGCACGTCCATGCCACCGACCCGCTCGGTGGCCTCGAGTTCGCCCGCCACCTGGCCCTTCTGGAACCGGAGCACGGTGGGCCCGTCTTCGACGGCGACGGCCTCGCGCAGCTCCTCGCGCAGGCGGGTGGCGTCTCGCGGGGCGGCGATGCGGATGCCGGGGACCAGGCCGAGGAGCGAGAGGTCCCACATGCCGTTGTGGCTCGCGCCGTCGTCACCGGTGACCCCGGCCCGGTCGAGCACGAAGGTGACGCCCTCGCGGTGCAGCGCGACGTCCATCAGGACCTGGTCGAACGCGCGGTTCATGAACGTGGCGTAGACCGCGACGACCGGGTGCAGGCCACCGTGGGCCATGCCGGCGGCGCTGGCCACGGCGTGCTGCTCGGCGATGCCGACGTCGAAGACCCGGTCGGGGTGCTTCTCGGCGAAGCGGTGCAGGCCGACCGGGATGAGCATGGCGGCGGTGATGCCGACCACGTCGGGCCGCTCGTCGGCGATCTTCACGATCTCGTCGGCGAACACCCCGGTCCACTTCGGGCCGCCCCCGCCGGACCCGCCGACCGGCTTGCCGGTCTCCGGGTCGATGACGCCGATGGCGTGGAACTGGTCGGCCTCGTGCTCGCGGGCGGGCGCGTAGCCACGGCCCTTCTCGGTGATCGCGTGCACGATGACCGGGCCGCCGAAGCCCTTGGCCCGGCCCAGCGCGAACTCCATGGCCTCGAGGTCGTGACCGTCGACCGGACCGACGTACTTGATGCCGAGGTCCTCGAACATGCCCTGGGGAGCGACGATGTCCTTGATCCCCTTCTTCATGCCGTGCAGCGTGCCGTAGGCCAGGCGGCCGGGCGCTCCCCCGCGCTGCAGCACCGACTTGCCCAGGTCGAGGGCCTTCTCGTAGCTGTTCAGCGTGCGCAGGGTGGCCAGCCGCTCGGAGAGGCCGCCGATGGTGGGCGCGTAGGAGCGCTCGTTGTCGTTCACCACGATGACCAGGTTGCGCTCACGGCCGACGGCGATGTTGTTGAGCGCCTCCCAGGCCATACCGCCGGTGAGCGCGCCGTCGCCGATGACCGCGACCACGTGCCGGTCGCCCCGGCCGGTGAGCTGGTTGGCCTTGGCCAGGCCGTCGGCCCAGGACAGCGAGGACGAGGCGTGGCTGCTCTCGACGATGTCGTGCTCGGACTCGGCGCGCGAGGGGTAGCCGGACAGGCCGCCCTTGCGCTTGAGGGCACTGAAGTCGTGGCGGCCGGTGAGCAGCTTGTGCACGTAGGACTGGTGGCCGGTGTCGAACACGATCTGGTCGTGCGGGGACTCGAACACCCGGTGCACGGCCATGGTCAGCTCGACGACGCCCAGGTTGGGGCCGAGGTGACCGCCGGTGCGGGAGACCTCGCGGATCAGGAACGTGCGGATCTGCTGCGCCAGGTCGGTCAGCTGGGTCTCGTCGAGTGCTCGCAGGTCGTCCGGGCCGTGGATGTCCTTGAGCGCCACCATCGACTACGCATCTCCTCAAACTGAGCCCACCGGATCTGGCCGGGACGCCGACGCCCCGGACTGATTCTAGGGTCGGCGCGAACCCGCGCGCGGCGAACCTCCACCCGTAATGGATTAGATCCACGAAACTTTCGTAATTCGTGGCGATGACGACGCAGTAGTTCACTCACGGCATGTCACGACATGCACCCGGACGGGTACTCACAGGCGTGGGACGTACCTCTCACCGCGCAGGGCCCGGGCGACGAGTTCCACGCCCCGGGAGGCGGCCATCATCCGGGCCTGCTCGTGTTCCACGGTCTCGATCATCTCGTCGAGCGCGGGCGGGGGCAGGTCGCGCGAGAGGTCGGTGCGGATCTTGGCCAGGCCGCGGGCGAGCGCCTGCTTCTGGGCCCCGACGTGCTGGTAGGCCAGCCAGGCCAGGCCGAGGGGCTGGCGACGCAGCACCGGGTAGCCGCGGAAGTCGGGCGGGCACAGGTCGAGGAGCCAGGCGGTGGCGGTCTGCTCCCACTCGGGGACGCCGGGCGGCCGGACCGCGTCGGGCCAGCCGGGCGGGAGGTGGTTGCTCATGATGTCAGCATGCGCTGCACGGTGCGGAGACCCGGGCAGGCCGCCGCACCGTGTCGCTCCCCGGCCGGATCAGCGGCGGCTGCCGGCCGACTGCCTCCGCGAGATCGCGTCGACACTGGCCGCCAGCAGCAGCACGGCCCCGGTCACGATGTACTGGATGCCGGACTTCTGGGTGATCAGCAGCAGGCCGTTCTGGATCACGGCGACCACCAGGCCACCCAGGATGGCGTCGATCACCCGGCCCTTGCCGCCGAACAGCGAGGTGCCGCCGATCACGGCCGCGCCCACCGCGTAGAGCAGGGTGGACGCGCCACCGGTGGTCGGCGCGACCGAGTTGTCGTACGAGGCGTACAGGATGCCCGCCACCGCGGCCATGGCCGAGCCGATGACGAAGCACATGATCATGATGAAGCTGACGTTGATACCGGCCCGGCGGGCGGCCTCGGCATTGCCGCCGACCGCGTAGACGTGCCGCCCGAACGAGGTCCGGGTGAGCAGGAACGTCAGGAGCACCAGGAACACGAGGGTGAACGGCACGATCACCGGCACACCCTTGAGCGACCGGATGATCACGTTGTTCGAGCGCTCCTGGTTGAGGAACGCCACCACCAGCGCCAGCGGTACCGCCAGGGCCAGGATCTTGGCCGCCACCAGCGAGGTGGCCGCCCCCGGCAGGCCGGCCCGGCGGCGGGTGACCTCGGTCCCGAGCATCGGCAGCGACCAGCCCGCCACGATGATCACGAACAGCACCCAGCCCATCGCCGGGCTCAGGTTGTTGTTCATGATCGCCAGGATCGTGCTGTCGGTGATGCTGATCGTGCCGCCCTCGCCGATCACGAGCAGCAGCACGCCCTGCAGGCCGAGGAACGAGGCCAGGGTGACCACGAACGACGGGATGCGCACCTGGGCGATCAGCGCCCCCAGCACGACGCCGACCAGCACGCCGAAGGCCACGCAGGCCAGCACGGCCAGCGGCCAGGCCACGCCGTGCTTGGTCAGCAGCACGGCCATCACGGCCGCGCCGGTGCCGGCGGTGAAGCCCGCACCCAGGTCGATCTCGCCGAGCAGCAGCACGAAGACCAGGCCCATCGCGATGAACACGACCGGGGCGGCCTGCGGCAGCAGGTTGGCGACGTTGCGCTCGGTGGCGAACAGGTCGGGCTTGATCGCGCTGAAGAAGATCACCAGCACGACCAGGCCGAGCACGACCGGCAGGGCGCCGACGTCACCGCCGCGGATCTTGTCGACCCAGGCCTGCAGGGCGCCGCCGATCGACTGCTGCTCCGGCGCGCGCTCCGGCGACTGCTCGGGCGAGTGAGAGGTGGTGGTCATGTGGTGGCCTCCTTCGCCACGTCCGCGGGCAGCCCGACGTCACCGCTGCGCCCGGTCGTGATCAGCTCCACGATCTGGGTGGAGGTGGTCGACGCGGCCGGGATCTGCGCGGCCGTGCGGCCCAGGTAGAGGGCGCACACGCTGTCGGAGACCCGCAGCACGTCGTTCATGTTGTGGCTGATCAGGATCACGGCCAGGCCGTTGTCGGCGAGCCGGCGCACGAGCTGCAGCACCTGCTCGGTCTGGGCCACGCCCAGGGCCGCGGTCGGCTCGTCGAGGATCACCAGCTTGCTGTTCCAGAGCACGGCCTTGGCGATCGCGACGGTCTGCCGCTGGCCGCCGGACAGGCTCGAGACCTTCATCCGCACCGACTTCAGGGTGCGCACCGACAGGCCGGCCAGGGTCTCCTCGGCGCGGCGTTCCATGGTGACCTCGTCGAGGGTGATCCCGCGCTTGATCTCGCGGCCCAGGAACATGTTCTGCACCACGTCGAGGTTGTCGCACAGCGCCAGGTCCTGGTAGACGACCTCGATGCCGAGCGCCGCCGACTGCTTCGGCGAGGACACGTGCACGCTCTGCCCGTCGAACCGGTACTCGCCGCTGTCGAAGCTGTAGATCCCGGCGATCCCCTTGACGAAGGTGGACTTACCGGCGCCGTTGTCCCCCACCAGCGCCGTCACCCGGCCCGGCCAGGCGTCCAGGCCCACGTCCTTGAGCACGTGCACGGCGCCGAAACTCTTGTTGATCGCACGAAGGCTGAGCACCGGCTCGCCGAAACTCTCTGTCATCACTCACTCCTAGGACCCCGTTGGACCGGGCCGGGCCGCCTCCCGGGCGGCCCGGCCCGTCACACCTTCCGAAAGCTCAGGAGACGCCGTACTTCTCGCAGGCCTTCTTGAGCTCGGCGTCCTTGCAGATGTCGTCGGCCGAGGCGGCACCGTCGGCGACCACGTCCTTCACCGTCTCGGCGGTGATGTTCTGCGGCTCGAGCAGGACCGAGGGCACGTCCTTGTTCAGGGTGGTGTCCTTGGTGGTGCCGCTGGCCTGGGAGTCGGCCCCCGACTTGTCCTGCTTGATCAGCGAGATCGCGAGCTTGGCGGCCGCCTCGGCCTCCTTGCTCACGGCCTTGTAGATGGTGTTGCACTGGGTGCCGAGCAGCACCCGCTGCAGGCCCTCGGTGGTGGCGTCCTGGCCACTCACGGGCACCTTGCCGGCCGTGCCGTCGGCCTTCAGACGGGCCACGACCGCACCGGCCAGGCCGTCGTTGGCGGCGGCCACGCCGACGTACTTGCCGCCCAGCTTGGTGTCGATCTGCTGGAAGTTCTTGCCACCGGTGTTCGGGTCCCACTTCTGCACGGCCTGCGAGGCCGCGACCGTGTAACCGGCGTCCTTGAGGGCCTTGTCGTAGCCCTCCTTGAACAGGGTGGCGTTGTTGTCGTCGGGCGAGCCGTTGAGCTCGACCACCGGGCCGTCGTCGTCGCCGTTGGCCTTCATGCACTCGATCAGGCCGTTGCCGATCGCGGTGCCGACGGCCACGTTGTCGAACGAGACGTAGTACGAGGCCCCGCCGCCCAGGGTGAGGCGGTCGTAGTCGATGACCGGGATACCGGCGTTGGTGGCCTTCTTGATCACGGCCGTGCCGGAACCGTTGTCGAGGTTGTCGATCAGCAGCACGTCGACGCCGGCGCTGATCATGCTGTCGGCGATGGCCTGGAACTTGGAGACGTCACCCCCGGCGTTCTGGATGTCCGCCTCGATCCCGGCCGCGTCGAACGCCTTCTTCAGCAGGGGGCGGTCGAGGGTCTCGTAACGGGCGGACGAGGCGGTGTCGGGCAGGATGACCCCGACCTTGCCGCCCTCCGCGCTGCCCGAGCCGGCGGACGCGCCACCCGAGGAACCGGCCGAGCTGGAGTCGCTGCCACAGGCCGTGAGGGCCAGGATCCCGGCGGTTCCCACCGCCATGACCGCAAAGAGGTGCTTACGCATAGCGTTTGGTCCTCCTCGTGCCGGCCACTGCGCCGGCACTGTTGGGGACCCCGCGGGTGCGGGGACCGACGAGGGCTCCCCCGGCGCCGGTCACCGCGCCGGCGCCGCGCCGTGTCCGAAACGCCGCCGGACGGGCACTCACGCGTCGCGGCTCGTCAGTGTCTGCGGAGAGCCTGCTTGCCCTTGCCCATCGGCAGCCACTCCCCGGCACTTGCGAATCCACGTGCGCTAGAACGTGATTCGAGTCTTCCTACTCGGCGGTTCCCTCTGTGAACGCGACCGTTCCGCCGCAAAACGCGACGGCCCGCCGGAAACCCGGCGGGCCGTGCACGATCCGGCTCTTCTACGACACCAGCGACCGCAGCACGTACTGCAGGATGCCGCCGTTGCGGTAGTAGTCGGCCTCACCGGGGGTGTCGATGCGCACCACCGCGTCGAACTCGGTGCTCGTGCCGTCTTCCGCCACCGCGGTGACCTTGACCGTGCGCGGCGTGGTGCCGTTGTTCAGCTCGGTCACCCCGCTGAAGGAGAACGTCTCGGTACCGGTCAGCCCCAGCGACGCGGCGTTCTCACCGGCCGGGAACTGCAGCGGCAGCACGCCCATGCCGATCAGGTTCGAGCGGTGGATGCGCTCGTAGCTCTCGGCGATGACGACCCGCACGCCCAGCAGGCGGGTGCCCTTGGCCGCCCAGTCACGGCTGGAACCCGAGCCGTACTCCTTGCCCGCGAGCACGACCAGCGGGACGTCGGCGGCGGCGTAGGCCTGGGCCGCGTCGTAGATCGTGGTCTGCTCGCCGCCGGCCAGGAAGTTGCGGGTGAAACCGCCCTCGACGCCGTCGAGCAGCTGGTTGCGCAGCCGGATGTTGGCGAAGGTGCCGCGGATCATCACCTCGTGGTTGCCCCGCCGGGAACCGTAGGAGTTGAAGTCCTTGCGGGCCACGCCGTGCTCGGCCAGGTAGATGCCCGCGGGCGAGTCCACCTTGATCGAGCTGGCCGGGCTGATGTGGTCGGTGGTGACCGAGTCGCCCAGCTTGGCCAGCACCCGGGCGCCCGACACGTCGGTGACCGGCGAGGGCTCGATCTGCATGCCCTCGAAGTACGGGGGCTTGCGCACGTACGTGCTCTCGGAGTCCCAGGCGAAGGTGCCGCCCTCGGGCGTGGGCAGCGACTGCCAGCGCTCGTCACCGGCGAACACGTCGGCGTAGTCGCCCACGAACATGTCCTTGGTGATGGAGTTCTCGACCACGGCGGCGACGTCGGCCGCGCTCGGCCAGATGTCGCGCATGAACACGTCGGAACCGTCCGAACCGGTCCCGATCGGGTCGGTCTCCGGGTCCCAGTCGATCGTGCCGGCGAGCGCGTACGCGATCACCAGAGGCGGCGAGGCCAGGTAGTTCTGCTTGATGTCCGGGTTGATCCGGCCCTCGAAGTTCCGGTTGCCGGAGAGCACCGAGACCACCGTGAGGTCGTTCTCCTGGATCGCGGCCGAGACCTCCTCGGGCAGCGGGCCGGAGTTGCCGATGCAGGTGGTGCAGCCGTAGCCGACCAGGTGGTAGCCGAGCTTCTCCAGGTACGGCACCAGGCCGGCCTTGGCGTAGTAGTCCATGACCACCTTGGAGCCCGGCGCCATGGTCGTCTTCACCCACGGCTTGACCGAGAGACCCTTCTCCACCGCGTTCTTGGCCAGCAGCGCGGCCGCGAGCATGACCGACGGGTTGGAGGTGTTGGTGCAGCTCGTGATCGCCGCGATGGCCACGTGCCCGTGATCCAGCTCGGTCTCGGTGCCGTCGGCCATGGTGACCGGAACCCGCTTGTGCGGGCGGCCGTTCGCCGGGTGCGGCGGCTCGGGAGCGTCCTGGGCGTCCTGGGCCGACGAGCCCGAGGTCGCCGGCGCGTCCGACGCCGGGAACGACTCGGCCACCGCCTCGTCCTGCTTGCCCGGCGCCCAGTCCTTCACGTAGTCCGAGATGGCGCCGCGCCAGGCCGCCTTGGCGTTCGACAGCTCGATCCGGTCCTGCGGGCGCTTCGGGCCGGCGATGCTGGGAACCACCGTGGACAGGTCGAGCTCGAGGTACTCGGAGTACTTGGCCTCGGTCGACGGGTCGTGCCAGAGACCCTGCTCCTTGGTGTACGCCTCGACCAGGGCGACCTGCGCGTCGCTGCGGCCGGTCAGGCGCAGGTAGTCGAGCGTCACCTCGTCGATCGGGAAAATGGCGGCGGTGGAGCCGAACTCGGGGCTCATGTTGCCGATCGTGGCGCGGTTGGCCAGCGGCACGGCGCCGACCCCCTCGCCGTAGAACTCGACGAACTTGCCGACCACGCCGTGCTTGCGCAGCATCTCGGTGATCGTGAGCACGACGTCGGTGGCGGTGACGCCGGCCGGGATCTCGCCGTTCAGCTTGAAGCCGACCACGCGCGGGATGAGCATGCTGACCGGCTGGCCGAGCATCGCGGCCTCGGCCTCGATACCGCCCACGCCCCAGCCCAGCACGCCGATGCCGTTGACCATCGTGGTGTGCGAGTCGGTGCCGACGCAGGTGTCGGGGTAGGCGATGCCGTCGCGCTCGAAGATCACGCGGGCCAGGTGCTCGATGTTGACCTGGTGCACGATGCCGGTGCCCGGGGGCACCACCTTGAAGTCGTCGAAGGCGGTCTGGCCCCAGCGCAGGAACTGGTAGCGCTCGCCGTTGCGCTGGTACTCCAGCTCGACGTTCTTCTCGAACGCGTCCGGGCGGCCGAAGACGTCGGCGATCACGGAGTGGTCGATGACCAGCTCGGCCGGCGCCAGCGGGTTGATCTTCGCCGGGTCGCCGCCCAGGTCGGCGACGGCCTCGCGCATGGTGGCCAGGTCGACGACGCAGGGGACACCGGTGAAGTCCTGCATGATCACACGGGCCGGGGTGAACTGGATCTCGGTGTCCGGGTCGGCGGACGGGTCCCAGCCGGCCAGCGCGCGGATGTGGTCGGCGGTGATGTTCGCGCCGTCCTCCGTGCGCAACAGGTTCTCCAGGAGGACCTTCAGGCTGAAGGGCAGCTCGGCGGCACCCGGCACGGCCGAGAGCCGGAAGATGCCGTAGCTCGCGCCCCCGGCCGAGAGTTCGCCGCGGGCGCCAAAGCTGTCGAGGCTGTCACTGCTCAACGAGAGCTCCTTAGATCGTCGTAGATCGTCGTGTCACCAGGCACCATACTAAAGTATCTCGACGTCAAGATAGTTAGCCGAACCTAACTTCGAGACTGCCCTGTCAAGGGCGCGGGTGCAGGTTGACGCGCGTGAGCACTTTTCTATCAAGGGTGGACGCACGACACCCTCCGGTGTCCGGGTCGCCTTCGTCCCGGGGTCGCCCCTCCCCCGGACGCGTCCCACCTCTCCCCCAGACGCAGAGGTGCCCCCCATACCGATTCGGTATAGGGGGCACCTGTGCTCAGGCCAGCCGGCCGCGTCCGATCAGATCCGGCCGAAACGACCGGTTCCGGCCGGGCGACGACGCATCACATCCAGTCGGCCGGGCGGGGACGCGTCAGGTCCGGCCGATCAGGCGGTGGCGCATCAGGTCCAGCCGGACGGGCGGGAACGCATCAGGTCCAGCCGGACGGGCGCGAACACCTCAGTTCCGGCGGCGGGCCGGGCGCGCCGGGCGGCTCTGCGACGGACGGGCCTGGTTCGGCCGGTTCTGGCGAGGCGCGCGCTCGGTGACCACCGGCACCTCCCGGGGCTCCGGGCGTCCGTCCCTGGGCTCGAGAACCGCCACGCACTCGACGTGGTGGGTCATCGGGAACAGGTCGAACGCCCGCAGACCGCTCAGCGCATAACCGGCGGCGTCGGCCGTGGCCAGGTCGCGGGCGAGCGCGGCCGGGTCACAGGCGACGTACACGATCACCCGCGGGGCCAGCGCCACCATCTGCGCGATGACGTCCTTGCCGGCGCCCGAGCGCGGCGGGTCGAGCACGATCACGTCGGCTCCCCCCTCGGCCAGGGGCTGCCCCTCGGTCGCCAGACGCGGCAGCACCCGCGAGACCGACCCGGCCTCCACCCGCACCTGGTCGAGGTCGTGCAGCCCGCGCCGGGCGTCGGACGCGGCGCGGCTGTCACCCTCCACGAGCACCACCGTGCCGGTGACGCCGACCTGCTCGGCCAGACCGGCCGCGAACAGGCCCACGCCGCCGTACAGGTCGAGCGCGCGCTCGCCCGGCCGGGCCTGGGCGGCCTCCATCACGGCGTCGTGCAGCGTCTGCGCGGCGGCCGGGTGCACCTGCCAGAAGCCGGTGCCGGTGACCCGGAACGGGCGCGGCGAACCGGCGACCACGACCTCCTCCGAGACCCAGGTGCGTCCCTTGACCTGGTGCACCCCGGACTCGTCGCGCGTGGCCAGGTTCGTGCCCTGCGGCAGCTTGGGCAGGCGCAGCTTGTCACCGGTGCGCCCGGCGACCGGCTCGGCCACCACCAGCGGGCCACCGGTGGACGGGGAGATCACCTCGACCGCGAGCGCTCCCGGCCAGCGGGCCTGGGTGACGCCCAGCTCGGCCGCGTCGGGCGTCGCGATCAGGCACTCCTTGACCGCGACCACGTCGTGCGAGCGGTGCTTGCGCAGCCCGGGACGTCCTTCGGTGTCGACCGTGAACCGCACCCGCGTGCGCCAGCCCAGCCCGTCACCGTCGGGGCCCTCCACGACCACCTCGGGCACCGGGTCGAGCTTGGCGATGCGGCGCAGCTGCTCGGTGACCACGTCGGCCTTGAGCCGGCGCTGGGCGGACAGGTCGGCGTGCTGCCAGTCGCAGCCGCCGCACAGGCCCGGACCGGCCACCGGGCAGGGCGCGGGCACCCGGTCGGGCGAGGGCTCGATCGCCTCGACCGCGTCGGCCCGCCAGAACTTGGCGTCGGGCGCGGACTCGGTGAGCCGCGCCAGCACGACCTCGCCGGGCAGCGTGTGCCGGACGAAGACCACCCGTCCGTCGTAACGCGCCACGCAGTGCCCGCCGTGCGCGACCGGGCCGATCTCGAGCTGCACGAGCTCGTCGGTGACCAGGCCCGGGCCGGCCTCGTCCCGCGCGGCCGCCGGGGTGTGGGAGTGGTGCTGGTCGCCGTCAGGCATTCTGTTCCTTCTTCGAATCATCGGTCTCGTGAGGCAGGGTGCCGCGCCGCGCGTCCCCCGGTGCGGGCTTGCTCTCCTCGCCCAGACGGTGGCTGGACGAGCGCAGCTGCCAGGGCACGCTGGCCACGATCACGCCGGGCACGAAGTGCAGCCCGCTCTTCAGGCGCAGCGCACTCTGGTTGTGCAGCAGCTGTTCCCACCAGCGTCCGACCACGTACTCGGGCACGTACACGACCACCAGGTCGCGGGGGCTCTCCCGGCGCACGCTCTTCACGTAGTTCAGCACGGGCCGGGTGATCTCTCGGTAGGGCGAGTCCAGCGCCCGCAGCGGCACCGGGATGTCCCGGCGGTCCCACTCGTCCTGCAGGCGCCGGGTCTCGTCGGCGTCCACGGTGACCGTGACCGCCTCCAGCACCGACGGGCGGGACGCGCGGGCGTAGGCGAGCGCGCGCAGGGTGGGCTTGTGGAGCTTGGAGACCAGCACGATCGCGTGCACCCGGGAGGGCAGCGCGCGTCCCCTGGTGTCGTCCTCCTCGGCCAGCTCGGCGCGCACCTTGCGGTAGTGCCGGCGGATCGCGAGCATCAGCAGGAAGAGCAGCGCCATGAAGATCAGGGCGAGGTACGCGCCGCGGGTGAACTTGGTGATCAGCACCACCACCAGCACGCTGCCCGTGATGGTCAGGCCGATCGAGTTGATGATCCGCGACTGCTGCATCTTGCGCCGGGCGGCGGGCACGGTCTCCAGCTTCAGCAGCCGCGTCCAGTGCCGCACCATGCCGGTCTGGCTCACCGTGAACGAGATGAAGACGCCCACGATGTAGAGCTGGATCAGCCGGGTCACCTGTGCGTCGAACGCGATGATCAGCAGGCTCGCCCCGACCGCGAGCGCGATGATGCCGTTGCTGTAGGCCAGCCGGTCGCCCCGGGTGTGCAGCTGACGGGGCAGCAGGTCGTCCTTGGCCAGGATCGAGCCGAGCACCGGGAAACCGTTGAAAGCGGTGTTGGCGGCCAGGATCAGGATCAGCCCGGTCGCGAACGTGACCAGGTAGAAGGCCGGCTGGAAGCTGCCGAAGAGGGCGTCGGCGATCTGGCCGATCACCGGGTCCTGCACGTAGTCGTCGCCGACCGAGACCCCGTTGAGGAACAGCTGCTCGGAGGGGAACTCGGCGAACCGCACGTGCATGAGCCGGCTCAGGATGATGATCGACATCAGCATGGTGACCGCGATCGTGCCGAGCATCGCCAGCGTCATCGCCGCGTTCCTGCTCTTGGGCACCTTGAACGCGGGCACCCCGTTGCTGATCGCCTCGACCCCGGTCAGCGCGGCGCAGCCGCTCGAGAAGGCGCGCAGCAGCAGGAATCCCCCGGCCAGGCCGACCAGCCCCTGGTTGAACTGGTCCTCCGGCACCAGCGTCAGGCCGGCGGAGTCGGCCTGCGGCAGGTCACCGGTGAAGAACCGCACGAAGCCCCAGGCGCTCATGCCCAGGATCGAGAACATGAAGACGTAGGTGGGCACCGCGAACGCGCTGCCGGACTCGCGCACACCGCGCAGGTTGATGGTGGTCAGCACGACGACCAGGCCGACGGCCAGGAACGCCTCGTGCCCGCGCAGGAACGGCATGGCCGAGGCCGCGTACTGGGCCCCGGAGGAGATGGACACGGCGACGGTGAGCACGTAGTCGACCAGCAGCGCGCTCGCCACCGTGATGCCGGCGGTCGGGCCGAGGTTGACCGTGGCCACCTCGTAGTCGCCGCCGCCGGAGGGGTAGGCGTGCACGTTCTGCCGGTAGGAGGCGACCACGATGAGCATGACCGCCACGACCGCGACACCGACCCAGGGCGAGAGGGCGTACGAGGTCAGTCCGGCGGCCGCGAGCGTGAGCAGGATTTCGTCGGGCGCATAGGCCACCGACGAGAGAGCGTCGGAGGCGAAGACCGGCAGCGCGATGCGTTTGGGCAGCAAGGTCTCGCCCAGGCGCTCACTACGCACCGGCCGCCCCACGAGCAGCCTCTTCAGAGCGCCAGGAAAGTTGGGCACGACGGGTCATCGTAGGCCTGTTCGCCCAGCGGTACGACAGGCGGTGGGACTGGTTCCGGCCGGTGGCACACACTTGACCGGCCCTTGAGCGAGAGGGCCCACCGGACCGGTGTACCTTCGGCCACGGGCGGTGCCGAGAGGGCGGACCGCGCGTCGCTGTCGAGAGGCCGGGCTTACGTGCACTTCGTGATCATGGGATGCGGCCGGACCGGCTCCACGCTGGCCCAGATGGTCGAGGACCGGGGCCACACCGTCGCCGTGGTGGACCAGAACGCGAACGCCTTCCGCCGCCTCGGGCCGCATTTCGAGGGCCGCCGGGTGGTGGGCCCGGGCTTCGACCGGGACACGCTCACCGAGGCCGGCATCGAAGACGCGTACGCGTTCGCGGCGGTCAGCAACGGCGACAACTCCAACATCCTGGCCGCCCGGGTGGCCCGCGAGACGTTCGGCGTGAGCAACGTGGTCGCGCGCATCTACGACCCGGGCCGCGCCGAGGTCTACCAGCGCCTGGGCATCCCCACCGTCGCCACCGTGCGCTGGACGGCCGACCAGATGGCCCGCCGGCTCCTGCCGGCCGGGGCGATCTCCGAGTTCCGCGACCCCTCCGGCGCCGTGATCCTGGCCGAGGTGCAGGTGCACACCGGCTGGGTGGGCCGGCGCATGCCCTCGCTGGAGGCCGCGTCGCAGGCCCGGGTGGCGTTCCTGACCCGGCTCGGCGAGGGCGTCGTGCCCGGCGCCGACACCGTCTACCAGGAGGGCGACCTGGTGCACTTCGTGCTCCGGCACGACCAGCTGACCGAGGTCGAACAACGCATGGCCGTCGCGCCGACGAAGGATGAGCTCTGATGCGGATCGTCATCGTCGGGGCCGGCAGCGTGGGCCGCTCGATCGCGCGGGAGCTCCTCACCAACGGGCACCGCGTCCTGCTCATCGACAAGGACCCCAACGCCATCCGCGTCACCAGCGTGCCGGAGGCCGAGTGGCTGCTGGCCGACGCCTGCGAGATCAGCTCGCTGGCCGACGCCGGGCTGGCCGAGTGCGACGTGGTGGTGGCCGCGAGCGGTGACGACAAGGCGAACCTGGTGGTGTCGCTGCTGTCGAAGACCGAGTACGGCGTGCCCCGCACCGTGGCCCGCGTGAACACCCCGGCCAACGAGTGGATGTTCGACGAGGCCTGGGGCGTCGACGTCGCGGTCTCCACGCCGCGCATCATGACGGCGCTGGTCGAGGAGGCCGTCTCGATCGGCGAGCTGGTGCGGATCTTCACGTTCCAGCAGGGGCAGGCCGCGATGGTCGAGCTCACTCTGCCCGACGACTCACCCCTGGCCGGCACCACGGTCGGCGAGATCGCCTGGCCCGACGACACCGTGCTGGTCGGCATCATCCGTGGCGAGCGCCCGATCCCGCCCAGCCGCGACGACGCGCTCGAGGCCGGCGACGAGCTGATGTTCATCACCGTGCCCGAGAGCGAAGACGCGCTGCAGCAGCTGCTGAACCCGAGGGCGTGAGATCTCTTTGATGAGCTAAGGAGCAGGTGTCTGGAGAAGGACACCTGCTCCTTAGCTCAGTTCCCCCGAGGACTACTTCGAGATGTTGTGGCACTGGGTCGCGAGTGTTTTCCCGTTCGCAATGAACCGGGCGCACGCTCGTCCAGCGTGGGCCAAGGTGATGTCCTTGTTGAAAACATGACCAATCGGACTGTCGCCATACGAGGTGCACTTGCTCACCATCGGACTCTTCCGCGAGCGGTAAAGATCACCGCTCGTGTTGTAGTAACTGAAGGTGAACTGGTAGTTGCAGTAAATTCCACCCACGACGCCCGCCCCGACCAAATCTTCGACGTTGGCATCCTCGCGAGTGATCTTGAGCTTGCTGCCCTTGATCGAATGTCCCAGGTAGCCACCCGGCCAGCAGACCTTCTGCCCAAAGACCGTCGCGCAAGCGGATCCGAACCACTGGTACCCCACCGCACTGGCCGTCGAGTAGTCGCCTGCTGCCGCCGCCCGAACAGCACCCTTGACTACCGGGAGGCTTGCCGCCTGAGCTCCTGTCGACGACACGATTGCAGACAACGACAGAGCCAAGACCAGAGCACATACTCCAGCAATCCGTCTGAACAATTTACCCATACCTCCCGCATCGGGCACAGGCATCCCTGTGCCCTTCCGAACACTTCGGAGGCTGCGCCGAAGTGCGGGGGATACGGTACGAACCAGACAAGCGAAAATCCATCGAAAGCGAACTTTGCCACACTGAGACTGAAATCGGAAAGGTGGCTGACTCGGCCCCTACGGGGTAGAGCTTTCCTCGTTCACCTGGCTAGCTTCCGCGACAGTGACAGGAACGCGTCTGAGTACCTGCCACATGCCCCAGACGGCCAGGGCGAATAAAGGGATGCCAAGCACAAAACCGTTGAGGAGGCCTAGAAGTACTGCCTGATCGGCGATGCTGAGCGGCACCTGTACGGCCAGACGGAGCACGAACAGGCTGATAAAGATCCAGGTTGCATGAACGTACGCGCGGTAACGGGCCCTGTCAGACCGCCACGCGAACATCTCACCGGTCAGCGGGCCGGCGAAGACCCCGACCAGCGGCCAACGAACGGCGACAGAAATCATGCCGAGGAGTGCCGAGCCCCCGTTCTTCAGGATTCCCCAAAGGAAGACGTCAGATGCTCGACCGGTCTGGTGCGCCGCCCATGCTCCCAGGCCGATGCCCATAGCCCCAGAAATCACCTGGACCGGTGGCTCCCGTCGCACGAGCCGCACGATCAGTAGGACGGCCAAAGGCGCCAGAGCTGAATAAACGGAGGTGCGGAGATCCTGGGTGATGGCGTAGGCGATGGAGAAGACCGTGTACGGAAGTACCGACTCAATGACCCCTCTAGGGCCACCGATCGCCTTCTGCAGGTCGAACTCGGCGGCCACGGCCGCCCCGAACTTGCCCTTGCCGACCCGTTCCGCCGCGTGCTCAGCCTGTTCCGTCACCTGATGATGATCCCCCGGGGAGCCGGTCATCAGCTACCGGAACCCGGCACGAGCTCGTACTTCGGGTTGAAGATGGTGGCGGTGCCGCTGGCCTCGCAGACCACGCCCTGCACCCGGATGCGGCGGCCCGGCTCGACCCCGCCGATGTGGCGCCGGCCCAGCCAGACCACGGAGATGCTGCCACTGCCGTCGTAGAGCTCGGCGACCAGCGCCGGGACCCCGGCGCGGGGGCGCAGCGTGACCGCCCGGAGCGTGCCGCAGACCATGGCCGGCTGGCGGCCCTTGAGCTGCGCGATCGGCGTGCCCCCGAGACGGTGGGCCTGCTCGCGCTCCTCGTCGGCGTGCACGACACTCTGCGGCGCGGTGAACCGGGCCAGGGCGCGACGGAGGCCGAAGCGCTCGGCCGTCTTGGTGTCTACCGGCACGATCGTCGCCTGATCACCGGTGATCTGCTTGCTCACGGATTTCAGCGTACCCATCCCGGACCCGCTCTCCGCCCGCTCCCCGTGTTCCGGAAGAGTGGCCATCAGCACTCTTTCCTGCTCTGGCGAACTCCTGCTCAACAAGGTAATTCAGAATTTATTCCCGAACGTGCAGGGAACCTTGATCATTTCTTGACGCATCCGGAAGAGCCCCGGGACGTCCGGATCGATACCGGTGCCGGTCAGATTCAGCCGGACGGCCCACCGCACACGAAGGGCGGGCCGGGCGTCGCACCACTGGCGACGACGCCCGGCCCGCCCCGCGGGTGAGGAAGCGGTTCAGCGGACCTCGGTGATCTCCGGACCGCGCTCCGGCGGGCGCAGCGTGTCGTTGCCCTCGGCCGGCTCGCCCTCGCCCTCGGCGGGCTGGGCGTTCTCGGGCAGGCGCAGCGGCAGCAGCTCGCGCGGGGCCATCGCCTCGGCGCCACGCACCACCACCACGTCACGCACCAGGTTCTCGAGCTCGAGCGCCTTCTGCTCGTCGAGGGCCGCGGCACCGTGGAACACGGCGCGCAGGAACCAGCGCGGGCCGTCGACCCCGGAGAAGCGGGCGGGCTGCAGCACGGTGCGGCCGTCGGGGGTGCGCGCGGGAACCTTGGCGAGCAGCTCGCGGCCGAAGACGCCGGGGACGTCGTCGACCTCACCGCCCTGGCGGCTCACGCTGGCGGCGATCTCGCCGCGGATCTCGTCCCAGATGCCGGAGGTGCGCGGCGCGGCGAAGGCCTGCAGCTGCACCGCGGAGTCGTCGAGCTGCACGGTCGCGGCGATGACCTTGCTGGTCTCCTCCTCGATCTCCAGGCGCAGCTGGATGGTGCCCTCCTTGGCGGGCAGCCGGATCGCGCCGAGATCGATGTACGTCTCCTCGGCGTCGGCCTCGGACTCGTCCCAGGGGCCCTTCGACCGGTCGTAGACGTCGGTGAGCGCGGCCGGGGAGGCGGACTCCTCCGAGTCCTCCTCCGGCTGCGTCGAGGCCACGTCCTGGGCCTCGTCGACGCCGGAGGCGTCGTCCCCCTTGTTGCGTCGGAACCAGCTCATCAGTGTTCTCCTCGTTGCGTTCGGAGCCCCGTGGACCCGAAGCCGCCTTCACCGCGGGCGGAGCCCGGCAGCCGCTCGGCCGGGACGAAGTACGCCCGGCTCACCGCCTGGATCACCAGCTGGGCGATCCGGTCTCCCCGCTTCAGCTCGACCGCGGTCTCGCGGTCGGTGTTCAGCAGCGTGACCCTGATCTCACCGCGGTATCCCGCATCGACCGTGCCGGGTGCGTTGACCACCGTCAACCCGTGACGGGCGGCCAGACCCGACCGAGGGTGCACGAACGCGGCGTACCCGTCGGGCAGGGCGATCGCGACCCCCGTGCCGACCGTGCGGCGCTCGCCCGGTGCCAGCGTCACGTCTTCCGACGTGACCAGATCGGCACCGGCGTCGCCGGGATGGGAGTAACCAGGGACGGGGAGGTCCGGGTGCAGCCGCTGCAGCAGCACCTCGACCTGGCCGGGCTCGAAGCCCGGCCCGGCGGGGCCACCGTCGGGAGCGCCGGCCGGCGCGGAAGACGTGCTCACGGTGGAACAGCCTAGCCAGAGCGCCGCACCACCTGGCGCACACTCCGGATCCGGGCGTGGGAAGCTGATTTCATGAGCTCGGATCAGCAGCAGAAGGCCAAGGTCAAGCGCCTCGAGGAGTCCCTGTCGCCGTCACCGGCGATGTGGTTCGTCTTCGTGCTGCTGGGCGCATCGTTCGGGCTCATCCCCGGGCCGATCAACACCACCGTGGCCCTGGTGACCAGCGTGCTCTGCGTCGTGCTCACGGTGGGGCTGGTGGTGGGCTTCACCCCACGCCTGAGCCTCGCCAAGGGGGTCTTCGCGGCCGGTCGCGCCAAGGTGCCGGCCTCCCTGGTGGCGAAGGTCGAGCCGCTCGACGCCGCGCAGATGCGCGCCGCGCACGGCGTCGACCTGGACGCCCGGGCCTACCTGTGCACCCGGGCGTGGGTGCGCACGGGGATCAGGGTCACGCTCGACGATCCGGCCGACCCCACCCCGTACTGGCTGATCTCGACCCGCCGGCCGCAGGAGTGGGTGCGGGCGCTGGGCTCGTGACGAGCCCGCGCCCACCGCTCACACGGCCCTGATCAGGAGAGCCTGATCAGGCGGCGCACTCCTTGCAGATGAGCTGGCCGTTCTTCTCGCCCGCCAGCTGGCTGCGGTGGTGCACCAGGAAACAGCTCATGCAGGTGAACTCGTCGGCCTGCCGAGGCAGGACCCGGACCGAGAGCTCCTCGTTGGAGAGGTCGGCACCGGGCAGCTCGAAGCCTTCGGCCGCCTCGGTCTCGTCCTCGTCGACCGAGCCGGTCGACTTGTCCACGCGACGGGCCTTGAGCTCCTCGAGCGAGTCCTCGTTGAGGTCGTCGTCGGTCTTGCGCGGCGCGTCGTAGTCGGTTGCCATTGTTAGGTCACGCTCCGGTGTGTGGAACCCACGAGGACGTGCCCTGCTCCCGATGCCGCCGGCGGCGGGACCGGTCGAGGTCGCGTTTCCCCCATGAGAACGGGATTGCTGGTCGTTGCCGATGGTGCGGTGGTGCTGTCTTACGCCGAGGTGACGGTGCCCGCGCCCTGCACATCAAGGTCGGTGCCGCCGGACTGTGGACTAACGCGCCCGGAGCCTGATTTGTGCCCGCTCTCTGCGGCAGGGATTGTGCACCAGTCCAGCGCCGTTGGCCATACCGCCACCCCGGGAGATCGACACAATTTCCCGTCACAGTGCGGATGACCCCTCACCCTGTGTCGCTGGACGTGGCCCCTAACGGGTGGTCGTCACGAAATGTTCCCGCACCGGTCGGCTCCCGTCACACCGGCACCCGTTCCGGTCACCCCGCGTGGAACGTAGAGTGTCGGGCGGTGCAGTGCGCCTCACAGTCGACCCACGGCCTGTTCGCAGCCGGAATTCACTCGTGGGACACACCATGCACCAGCGCCGGTGGAGATGGCCCCCGTCGTTGAAGGGCCCGCCGGCCTGTCCGGTGGGCGAGTGAGGGAGAAGTGAATGAGCGAGTTCGTCGCGCAGATCAGGGGCCGTGCGGCAGAGGCGCTGACCTGGCTCCAGCAGGCTCAGGCCAGCGGGGACGAATATCTCGTCAATGTCTCGCTCGACCAGATCGAGTCGATCGCCCGGGTGGCGGCCGACCACCAGATCCCCCTCGAGGGGGTGGCCGAGTCGCTCAGCGCCTACGGCCTGCGGATCCCCCAGGGCCGCCCCGACGCGGCGACGGCCTGAGCGACCCGCAGTCACCGCGGTGACAACCGGTTCACACCGGGTCGGAGTCGGCGTCCAGCTGCCCGAGGACGTCGCAGAGCCCCTCCACGAGGGGTGACGCCGCTCCGACGACCATCGCCCCACCGGCTGGGGCCCCGCGCAGGCCGCTCACCGTTCCACCGGCCTCGGTGAGCACGAGCACCGCGGCGGCGATGTCCCAGACGTTCACCCCCCGCTCGTAGTAGGCGTCGACCGTGCCGGTCGCCACGCCGCACAGGTCGAGCGACGCACTGCCGATCCGCCGGATGTCGCGGATAGTGGGCAGCAGCCCCGTCAGCACCCGGGCCTGGCCGGCCCGCCGCGCCGCGGCGTAGCCGAAGCCGGTGGCCACCAGGGCCTGTCCCAGCTCCGGAGGAGCCCCCAGCGCCAGCGTGCGGGCCGGGGAGCCGTCGCCGGGGGTCAGCTGCGCCCCCAGTCCGCGCCCGGCCGTCCAGGTGTCACCGGTGGCCGGGTTGTGCACGCAGGCCGCGACCGGGGTCCAGGCGCCGTCCACCGTCGGGTCGCCCTCGACCACGGCCACGCTCACCGCGTAGGCGTCGATGCCGTAGCGGTAGTTCACGGTGCCGTCGATCGGGTCGAGCACCCAGGTCAGGCCGGAGTCGCCGGGCTGGTAGCCGTTCTCCTCGCCGAGCAGGCCGTCGTTCGGCCGCACCGCCGCGATGCGCTCGCGCAGCAGCCGCTCCACGGCCCGGTCCATCGCCGTGACGATGTCGGTCTCGGTCGACTTGGTGGCGGTCACCTCCCGGGCGGCCGGGTCGTCGGCCAGACCGGCCCGGATCAGGTCTCCCCCGGCCCGGGCCACCTCCTCGGCGAGCCCGCGCAGGGCCCGGGCGTCACTCACCGCGTCACCTCGGCCGGGGCCGCGGCGGACGACGTGTCGATCGGCAGCACCCAGTCCACGCCGCAGGCCGCGGGCTTGTCCGGGTTGCGCAGGTTGGCGCAGCACCCGGCCGGGCAGACGTCGTGCCAGGGGCCGGAACCGGCCTGCGAGCCGCGCTCGGGGTTCTCGCCGCGCTCGGCCGCCGCCCGCTCCACCACCAGCGAGGCCAGCATCGCGGCGAAGGCGGTGGCCCGGCCCGACGTGGCGGCCCGCACGAACGGCAGGTCGAGGCCCTGGGCGATCTCCTCGGCCTCGGTGTCGAGGTCGAACACGACCTCCATGTGGTCGCTGACGAACCCGATCGGGACGCAGACCACGCCCGGCACGCCGGCGTTCTTCAGCCCGGCCAGGTGGTCGCCGATGTCCGGCTCCAGCCAGGGCTGCGACGGCGGGCCGGAGCGCGAGCAGTAGACCAGGTCCCACTCCGGCACCGTGTCCACCGCGAGCAGCGACAGCACCGCCTCGCAGGCCTCGCGGTGCGTCTTCGTGTAGGCGTTGCCCTGCGGGCCGGACGCGTCGTCCATGGCATCCGGGATCGAGTGCGTCACGAAGGCGATGTGCGAGCCGGTGGGCACTGTGCCGAGGGCCTCGGTGATCGACTCGGCGATCGGGCTGAGGAACCCGTCCTGGTCGAAGTAGTGACGGATCTTGTCGACCCGCATCGAGCGGCCCTCGCGGGACAGCGTGATCAGGGCCTCGGCCAGGTCCTCGCGGTACTGGCGGCAGCCCGAGTAGCTGGGATAGGCGCTGGTCACGACGGCGAGCACCCGGCGGGCGCCGTTCTCGTGCGCCTCGCGCAGCACGTCGGTGGTGAAGGGGGCCCAGTTGCGGTTGCCCCAGTAGACCGGGGTCTGGTCGAGGTCGACCCCGGCGGCGGTCAGCTGCTCGCGCAGGTTGGCCAGCAGCGCCCGGTTCTCGTCGTTGATCGGGCTGCGCCCGCCGAAGTGCATGTAGTGCTCGGACACCTCGAGCAACCGCTCCCGCGGGATGCCCCGGCCCCGGGTCACGTTCTCCAGGAACGGCATCACCTCGTCGGGAGCCTCGGGGCCGCCGAAGGACAGCAGGAGGACGGCGTCGTACGGCTTCAAGGAGCTCACGGATAGATCCTGCCAAGTCGCTGCCCCGGGCGCGCGTCCGGGTGGGCACGGGTCAGCGTGTCGCCGGACGGCGGGCCCCGCCCCCGCGTCCATAATCGGGTTCGCCTCCCCGACAACCACACAACGTGATTTCATCGGCACCCAGGTCACGTAGGACACTGGGCGCTCAGCTGTGGATCCGGGCCGATCATCGAATTCGGTGCCGACTCGCCCAGCCATGTGCTTCGCCGATGGGGTACGAAGTGGCACAGTCTTCTCGCAGGTCGCGTTTGCCGGAGGGAGTGAACATGGAAGATCTTTCGCTCGTCGGCGTACACGAAGACGGAGAACACCTTCTCGTCGCGGGGCCGAACGGCCAGCGCTTCCGGTTACGGGTGGACGACGCGTTGCGCGCCGCGATCCGCCGCGACCGCGCCCGTCTGAGCCAGATCCAGATCGAGTCGGAGGGCCGCCTGCGCCCGCGCGAGATCCAGGCGCGCATCCGCGCCGGTGAGACCGCGGAAGAGGTGGCCGAGGCGGCCGGCCTGTCGCTGGAGCACGTGCGCAAGTACGAGGGCCCGGTCCTGGCCGAGCGCGGTTACCTGGCCGAGCAGGCCCGCCGGGTGCGGGTGCGGCGGGGTGGCGGCGCCGAGTCGCTGTCGCTCGACGACACCGTCACCGAACGCCTGCAGGCCCGCGAGGTCGACTCCTCGTCCATCACCTGGGACGCGTGGCGGGGCGACGACGGCCTCTGGGTGCTCGCGCTCGAGTTCATCGCGGGTTCCACGCTGCGTCAGGCCCGCTGGCTCTACAACGCCAGCCTGCGTCACGTCACCGCCCACAACGACGAGGCCCGCTGGCTCACCGAGGACGAGCCACAGGCCGCCGACCCGGCGCCGCCCACCTCGCCCACCGGCATGCGCCGCCTGAACTCGGTGAACCCCGGGCGCGGCGGCGACCGCCCGTACGACCAGGAGCAGGGCGTCGTGGCCCGGCCCGCCTACGAGGAACCGGCCGCCGTCAACCTGCTCGACACGCTGCGCGAGCGCCGGGGCCGTCGCAGCCGCGCGCTCAGTGAGGACGACGACCGCACCGGTCACGCCGACCCGGTGCGCGAGGCGATCGACTCGCTGCTCAACCGCACCGACGCGATGGGTGAGCCGCCGGCCGCCCACCCGGCGCGCTCGCGTCCCCAGGACGCACGCGACGGTGAGGTGCTGGTGCTGCCCGACGCCGAGTCGATGTACGACCTCGACAGCATCGACACCGACCCCGACGAGGACGACGCCCCGGTGGCCCGTCCCGAGGCGCGGACCCCCGAGCGGGGTGACCGCGACAAGCTCGACCGCGACCGTTCCGAGCGGGAACGCTCGGAACGCGAGCGGGAACGCGCCGAGCGGGAACGCCGGGAGCGGGCCGAACGCGAGCGCGCCGAACTGGAGAACGACGACACCGACGGTGACGCCGCCGCAGAGGCCGCCGAGCCGGAGCAGACCCCGGTGCCCGCCGGGCGCCGTCCCTCGGCCGGCAGCCGCAAGCAGCGGCGGGCGAGCGTTCCCTCGTGGGACGACATCGTTTTCGGCCAGCGGCGCGACTGAGGTTTCCGGAGCCGACCACCTCCGACGAGGGACGCGTCCCTCGTCGGAGGTGGATCAGTTCTGCGCGACCAGGAGCGGGATCTCGGTCTCGACGCTCGTGCGGGAACCGTGCAGGCCGAGCAGACGCAGCGTCTGCGGGCGGGCCGTGCGGGAGTCGACCACCGCGACCGGTCCGGTGGCGGCCGTGACCACGTCGCCGATGCGGGGCAGCACGTGCGGCTCGACCGGGCCGAACCAGCCCGCCTCGACCGCCTCCTCGCGGGTGACCACGGTCATGTCGCCGCCGACCCGGGCGTGCCAGGCGGCCGCCACGTCGTCGGCCGCACCGGGCTCGCAGTACATCTGCAGCGAGCGCGGTTCTCCGCCGAAATGCCGCACGCCGTCGAGCAGTTCGGGCTCGTGGGCGACGTCGAGACGGTTCTCGAAGGGCACGTCGACCATGCCGTGGTCGGCGGTGACGGCCAGCACACTGCCGGCGGGCAGGCCGTCGGCGAGCGCCTGCGCGCAGGCGTCGACGCGTTCCAGCTCGGCGAGCCACTTCCAGGACGAGCAGCCCTGCTCGTGGCCGATCTTGTCGAGGTCGCCCCAGTAGACGTAGATCAGCGCGCCCTTCGACCTCCGGGCCGCGGCGATCGCCACGTCGACACGTTCCTCGAGCGACCGGGCGGCCACGAACCGGCCCCCGCGCTGCACCGCCTCGGTCAGGCCGGAGCCGTCGAAGAAGGCCGGGCCGATCCGGATCACGTCTTTACCGGTGCCGGCCACCTGCTCGAACACGGTGGGGGCGGGCTGCCAGCGGCGCGGGTCGACCGCCGGGTCCCACATCAGCTCGTTGAAGAGCCGGTCGCGGTCGGGGTCGAGCACCTCGAGGCCGACCAGGCCGTGGGCGCCGGGCAGCAGACCGGTGCCGAGCATGCCCAGGCTGGTGGCCGTGGTGCTGGGGAAGCCGGAGCTCAGCCGGGCGTAGTGCGCGTTCTGCCGCAGGCGGCGCAGGAACGGCGCGTGCCCCGAGTTGGCGGCCAGCAGCTGGTCGCCGAGCCCGTCGACGAGCATGACCACGACCGTGCGGGCCTTCGGGAGCAGGCCCTTCCTCGTCGCGCCGTTCAGGGCCCGGGCGGCCGCGGGGAGGACATCGGCGAGGGTTCCGGTGTTGCTCAAGACGTCAGGGCCGGGCCGTCGCCGCCGACAGGGCCCGGGCGAACGCCTTCGCCGCCTTCACCGCGGCGGCGCCCTCGGCCTCGGCGGACAGGCGCACCGTGATGTCGTCGGCGGCCAGGGTGCCGGTGTAGCCGTGGTCGGCCTCGCAGTCCGGGTCGGCGCAGGAGGCGGGCTCCAGGTCGACGCGGGTGAGCGAGCCCCAGCCGATGGTGAGGCTGAGCTCGCGGGGCACGGCGCCGCTGCGGTGGTGCTCGGGGGCGGTGACGGCGTGCGAGAGCACGACCGAGGTGACCTTGCCCAGCGGCACCGCCTCGGTGGAGGCCGAGGCGTAGGGCTCGGGGCTCAGCGCGTCGGGGTCGTGGTCGTCGGCGTGGGCCACGACCAGGCGGGTGGGGGTCAGGCTCAGCACGGTGACGTGCCGGCGCACCTCCACCCGGTCGAAGGTGGTCTCCTGCTGCACCAGGTACGAGACCACGGCCTCACCGGCGATGGCGACGTCGAGCGAGTCGAGGACGAGGGACGGGTAGAAACCAGCCCGTTCCACCTCGGCCACCAGCTCTTCGGGCAGGGCTTCGTCCATCGACTCATCGATCGGCTGGCCGTCCGGCTGGCTCACCGTGGCGTCCGTCCCGGGTCCTTCACGCATTGCCCCATCTTGTCACTCCGCGGTTGCGCCGGCGCAGGGCACGCCCTGATGTTCGCCCACCAGCGTGCACTCCCGAGGTGACCTGACCCACCCGACCCGACCGGCGCGTCCCTCGTCGGTGCACTGCCGGCCTGCTCAGGAGGGCAACTCGCGGCGCGCACTGTCGGAGCGGTCGGGGGTGCGGGCCACCCGGATCTCGGCGTCGAGCACCGCGAGCCCGTGCTCGGCGACCACCACCGGGTTGAGCTCGAGCCGGCTGATCTCGGGCAGCTCGTCGGCCAGGCAGGCGAGACGGCCGATCAGGTCTTCGAGGGCGGGCACGTCGACGGGGGCGGCGCCGTTGTGCCCGAACAGCTTGGGCGCGGCGCGCACCGAGCGCACCAGGTCGGAGATGTCGACGTCGGTCAGCGGCGGGATGCGGTGGGCGACGTCACCGAGCAGCCCGATCGCGTCACCGCCGAGCCCGAACGAGACGACCGGGCCGAACAGCGGGTCCTCCACCGTCCGCAGCACACAGGCCACACCGGGCTCGGCCATGGTCTGCACCACCAGTTCGCCCGGCCCCAGACTCGCGCGCATCTGGGCGAAGTCGGCGCGCAGCTCGGCCTCGTCCTCGATGTTGAGGCGCACTCCCCCGAGGTCGACGCGGTGACGCAGGTGCGGCGCGGTGGTCTTGAGCACGACCGGGTAACCGATGGTGAACGCGGCGGTGGCCGCCTCGTCGGCGGTGGTCACCGGGGTACGGGGCCAGAGGGTGATGCCGAACGCCCGCAGCAGCTGGGCGGAGGCTTCGGGGCCGAGGTGCTCCTCGTCCTGGTCGAGAGCCTGCTGGATGATGCTTCGGGCGGCGCCGAGGTCGAGGTCGGCGGGCTCGAACCGCTCCCCCGGGTCACGGCGGCGCCAGCGGGCGTACCACTCGGCCTTGGCCAGGGCGCGCACCGCTTCCTCGGGGGTCGGGTAGGACGGGATGTTGTTCAGCGCCCGGTTGACCCCGTGGACGCCGAGAAAGCAGGCCACGACCGGGATCTCGGGCGATCCGGCGGAGACCTCGGACAGCGCCCGGGCCACCTCGCCGGCCTCGGTGGCGATCGGGGGGATGAAGGCGGCGACGACCGAGTGCACGTCGTCGGCGGCGAAGGCCTCGGTGAGCGCGGCGCGGAACTGCTCGGCACTGGCCTGCGGGTGGAGGGCGACGGGTTTGTGCGCGACGGACAGGCCCGCGGCCACGCAGGCGTCGGCGATCAGGGTGCTCAGGGCGTCGCTGTTGCCGACGATCGCGACGTTCGGCCCCTTCGGCGGGGGCTGGTGCATGACCACCTGGGCCACGTCGAGCATCTCGGCCACGGTGTGCACGCGGATGCAGCCCGACTGCCGCAGCATGGCGTCGAAGGCCTCGCGCGGCGCGGTGCTGGTTCTGACGGAATGCCCCGGCGGCACCCCGAAACTCGACAGGCCGGACTTGAGCACGATGACCGGTTTGGAGCGGGCCAGGCGACGGGCGATCCGCGAGAACTTGCGCGGGTTGCCGAAACTCTCCAGGTACAGGCCGACGGCGTCGGTGTGCGGGTCTTCCTCCCAGTACTGCATGCAGTCGTTGCCGGACACGTCGGCCCGGTTGCCCGCGGACAGGAAGGTGGACACCCCCAGGCCTCGCCGCTCGACCGCGTCGAGCACGGCCACCGCGAGCCCGCCGGACTGCGAGAAGAGGCCCAGGCGGCCCTCTTTCGGCAGCTCCGGAATCAGCGACATGTTGAGCCGGACGTTCTCACCGGCGTTGATCAGGCCCCAGGAGTTCGGGCCGACCACCCGCATGCCGTGCGCGCGGGCCGTGCGCACCAGTTCGCGCTGCCGGGCCAGTCCCTCGTCGCCGGTCTCGGCGAAACCGCTGGACACGACCACCATTCCGCGCACGCCGTGCTCGGCACAGTCGCGCACCACGTCGAGCACGCCCTGCGCCGGGATCGCGATCAGGGCCAGGTCGATGGGGCCCTCGATGTCCTTCAGGTTCTTCACCGTGGGCAGGCCCAGGAGCTGGTCGGCCTCGTGGTGGACGAGGTGGAGACGCCCCGTGAAGCCGCCGCCGACGATGTTGGCGAGGAGGCGGTGGCCGACGGTCGCGGTGCGGCGGCTGGCGCCGATCAGCACGACCGACGAGGGGTTGAGCAGGCGCTCCATGCTGCGGGACTCGGCGCGGTGCTCGCGGGCCTCCATCACGGCCAGGGACTTCTCGGTCGGGTCGATGGTGAAGCGGACCTCGATCACGCCGTCGTCGAAGCGGGCCTTGACCTCGTAGCCGGCCTCCTGGAACACGGTGAGCATCTTGCGGTTGCGGGGCAGGACGTCGGCGACGAAGCGGCGGATGCCGTTCTCCCGGGCCGCCGCGGCCAGGTGCTCGAGCAGGACGGAGCTGATGCCGCGGCCCTGGTGCGCGTCGCTGATGTTGAAGGCGACCTCGGCCGCGTCACTGCTCGGGCCCAGGCGGTCGTAGCGGCCGACACCCACGATGTCGTCGCCGAGGACCGCGATCAGGGCCACCCGGTCGGAGTGGTCGACGTTGGTGAAATGGTGCAGGTCGCGCGGGGACAGGCGGGGCATGGGCGCGAAGAAGCGCAGGTAGACCGACTCGGGTGACTGGTGCACGTGGAAGCGTTGCAGGGCGTCGGCGTCGTCGGCGGTGATCGGGCGCAGGTGTGCGGTCGCGCCGTCACGCAGCACGACGTCGGCTTCCCAGTGCAGGGGGTAGTCGCGGACCACGTTCACCAGGCTACGCAAGGCGGCGGCGTTACGCGCCGGGCCGGAGGTCCTTCGTGGGGGTGATCTGGTGCACGCCGCCCCTTCGCGAAGGCAGCGTGGGGGCGGCAGGATCACGGTCATGGAATTTGAGGACGCTGTCCGTCGCCGGCGCATGGTCCGCACCTACGACTCCTCCCGCCCGGTGCCCCGCGAGACCCTGCACCGGCTGCTCGACCTCGCGGTGCGGGCGCCCAGTGCGGGGTTCAGCCAGGGATGGGACTTCGTGGTGCTGAGCACCGCCGGGCAGACCGGTCGTTTCTGGGAGGCCACCGCCGACCCCGATCGTGAGCCCGACCGCTGGCTGCGGGGCATGAGCACGGCGCCGGCGCTGATCCTGTGCCTGTCCGACCGCGACGCCTATCTCGACCGTTACGCCGAGCCCGACAAGGGCTGGACCGATCGCGACGAGGCACGCTGGCCCGTGCCCTACTGGGACGTGGACACCGGCATGGCGTCGATGATCATCCTGCTCGCGGCGGTGGACGCGGGACTGGCGGGCTGCTTCTTCGGAGTGCCGCCGCAGCGCCGCACGCAGGTGCTGGAGGCGTTCGGCATCCCGGCGGGCCGGCGGATCGTCGGGGTGATCAGCCTGGGACATCCGCCCGAGCCGGGGACGGACCGGAAGTCGCCGTCCCTGAAGCGGGGACGTCGACCGGTCGAAGAGGTCGCCCACGAGGGAACTTTCGGCCAACCGTTCCGGATCTGAGACCGGAATCCCCTGTGCGTCACTGTGTTCGCCGGTCAGACGGGGCTCCCAGGTTCCCCTCCCGGTTCTGCCAGGATCGGGGAGCAGAGTTCTTCTCACGACAGCGGAACACACCGCTTCGCAACACAACTGAGGAGAACACCATGGCGAAGATCATCAAGGCCCGGCACCGTCGTCCCGTCGAGAAGACCGTGACCCCGCCGAAGAAGCGCGACGAGCGCCCCCAGGCGGAGCCGGCACGGGCCGGTCGCGACAACTGAGATCCAGCTCCCCCGGAGCTGACCGCTACTGAGCGAGGGGCCTGAGAGCACAGGCCGGGGCCGGTGCACACCACGCGTGTGCACCGGCCCCGCTGCTTTTCCCTGAGAGAGAACATTTTCCGGAGAGTGACAGGCCAATACGCCTGCATGAACTTATGTTTCTCAAAGGTCACGGATCTGTTGCTCTCAGGATCGACCGGCAGTGTTCTTCCCACGACAGCGAAACGGTCGCTGGCAACACGAAGGAGCCGAACATGACGAAGATCCTCAAGGCCCGTCACCGTCGCCCCGCCGAGAAGGTCGAGGCGCAGCCGAAGAAGAAGCGCCGCGAGCAGCAGGAGCAGCCGCAGCCGGCGCGGGCCGGACGGGACTGAGACTCCCGAGGCGCGTCCAGCCACAGGCCGGGGCCGATGCACAGAGATGTGCACCGGCCCCGCCGGGTTTTGCCCGGCCGGGCGACGACGGTCACGGACACCTCCCAGACTCCGGCCGGACCGCTGTCAGCCGGGTCCGGCAGCGTTCCCCCCACGGCGGTGAAAGCCGCATCGCCCCAAGGAAAGAAGAGACGACATGGTGAGCCCGGTCCCGTCCGGCGAGGTTCCCACCCCGGGTGCCGACCCGGTCCCCGACGAGGCGACCGACCCGCCCCGGCTCACCTGGCCCCAGGTGCTGCGCCGGTTCTGGCCGCTGACCCGGGGCCGCCGGGCGGCCATGGCCGGAGCGCTCCTGGCCTTCACCCTGGCCGTGGTCGCCGACGCGATCGGCATCGAGCTGCTCTCCACCCTCATCGACGGGGCGGTGGAAGACGCTGACCTGTCCCAGTTCTGGCACCCGGCGGCGATCTGGGCCGGGATCACGCTGTGCGCGGCGGCCCTCACCTACCTCGGGTCGGTGCTCACCGCGTCGGCCGCCGAGCGCTTCTCCCGGCGTCTGCGCGCACAGACCCACGACCACCTGCTCACCGTCGCCCCCGAGGAACTCGACCGCCGGGCCCTGGGTGACGTGCTGTCCCGGGTGGTCGACGACACCGAGGACGTCGAGCACCTCACCGTGACCGGGATCATCGACGCCGCCGGATCCGCGCTCGCCGTCGTCATCTTCGGGATCGCGGCCTGGCGGCAGAGCTGGATGCTGGCCCTGGTCGTGCTCGCCGCCGCACCGGTGATCTGGCTGCTGAACCGCTGGCTCACCGACCGCACCCACCGCTTCTCCATGCGTACCCGGGTGGCGCACGGTGCTCTGACGTCCGCCCTGGAGCAGAGCCTGACCAATTCGGCCCTGGTGCAGGCCTACAACGCACGGCCCGCCGAACGGCGCCGCCTGTCGCTGGTCTCGGGCCGGCTGATGACCGCCCGGCTGCGCCAGACGCGGCTCGCGGCCGTGCAGGGGCCGCTCACCGAACTGGTCGAGACGGCCGGGCTTCTCGCGGTCATCGGTATCGGGGTGATCGACATCGCGACCGGTGACCTGACCGTCGGCGGACTCCTCGCCTTCACCGCGTACCTGACGTTCCTGTACCCGCCGATCACCGCGCTCGGCCAGCTGGGGCTCACCGCGTCCAGCTCGGGAACCAGTGCGGCGCGGCTCGTGGAGCTGCTCGACCTGACGCCCGCCGTGCGCGAACTCGAGCCGGCCGCCGGAGCCGACCGACGCGTCCACCATTCGCCGCCCCCGAACCCGGACCCGACCACGGACCCGACCGCGGCCCTTCGCCCGGTGCCCCTCGCGCGCCCGGACCTGGTCATCGAGAACGTGACCGTGCGCTCCCCCGGGCGTGCCGACCGGCTCAGCGACGTGAGTCTGCGCATCCCGGCGGGTGCGCTGGTGATGGTGACCGGGCCGAGCGGTGCCGGGAAGTCCACCCTGGTGGAGCTTCTCGTGCGGTTCCGTGACCCGGACACCGGCCGGGTGCTGCTCGCGGGCCGCGACCTGCGCGACTTCCCGCTGGAGGAACTGCGTGACCAGGTGACGTTACTGCCGCAGGAACCGTTCATGTTCGACGAGACGGTGCGCGAGAACATCACCTACGGCGTCGCCCGGGACCCGGGCACCGACGCCATCCGGATCGCGGCCCAGGACAGCGGCGCCGAGGAGTTCCTGAAGCGGCTGCCCGAGGGCCTGGCCACCCCGGTCGGTCAGCGCGGCCGGGCTCTTTCGGGAGGTCAGCGCCAGCGTCTGGCGCTGGCCCGGGCACTGCTGCGTGGTGGTCCGGTGCTGGTGCTCGACGAGCCGACCACCGGTCTCGACCCCCAGGCGGCGGACGACCTGATCACCACCCTGCGCCTCCTCACCGAGCAGGGACGCACCGTGCTGCTGGTCACGCACGACCGCGAACTGACGCGCCGGGCCGACCAGGTCGTGGAGATCCGGGCCGGCCGGGTGCACCGTTCGAGCGTCTCGCCGCACTCCCGCACCCGCCCGATCCGGGTCGGCCAGAGGCTCGGTCACTCCACCGGCCTTGTGGCCGTGCCCGACGCGAGCCCCGAACCACGAACCTCCGAACCGCGGATCTCCGAACCACGAACCTCCGAACCATGGACGACCGGGCCACGCACGTTCGGACACCCGCCGGACGCGAGGCCGAGCCCCGGACGGCGCCGCACCGAACCGCCCAAGGCCACGACGACCCGGTCGCAGCTGATCCGCAGGGAACGCGCCCAGGAGCAGAACCAGGCCCCCGCCCAGCCGAGCTGAGGAATCCGCGCCGACTCGTCCGCAGGTGACGGGCGGCACCAGCTCACAGGCTCGCTCAGCCGCGGGCGGCATCACGGCCGGACAGCTGGAGGCAGGGGCCCGGCTTCTGAAATCAGCTGGCCGATGCGTCAAGTCCGCAGGCCAATTCGTTAACGATCGACTCTTCAGCTGCATACCCGGGCTCTGCTCCAACCTCGGAGGAGCCTCAGGCCAGGACGACCCCGCCGATCCAGACGGCGGTGGCGAGCAGGCCGGCAGCCAGCTCGATGAGCATCGAGAGCCCGACGGCCTTGAGCGCCTGCACCGTGGAGGGCCAGGCCGCCGCGTGGCTCGACAGCCGAAGGAGCTCAGCCAGGTAGACCCCGAGGATGAATCCGAGGAACAGGCCGACGACCGGGACCAGGAAGAAGCCGAACACACCGAGTAATGCCCCGGCGGCCAACGTGATCCATGGCACACCGCTCTCGCGCAAGCGTTTTCCGGGCAGGGCGTACTTCACGACCGTGCCCAGCACCAGCACCGCCACCGCGATGCCGAACACCACCCAGCCCGCGACGGAGCCCTCGGCGAAGGCCCACAGGCCGACCCCGAGGGCCACGAGCACGAGCCCGGGCAGCACCGGCACGACGACACCGGCCAGCCCGACGACGATGAGCACCGCGGCCAGGACGGTCTCGGTGCTCATCGGGTGGTCTTGGTGATGGTCAGGAAGTCGGGGACGCGGGGATCAGCGCTCGCCCTCGGGGGCGGTCGCGGGAGCGGGCGACGAGAGGTTCTTCGACTCGTCCTGGATGGACGCCTCAGCGGCCGTCAGCGCGTCTTTGTGCGCGTGCCCGTGATGGGCGCAGAACAGGAGCTCGCCCCCACCGGGCAGGACGACCCGCATGTAGGCCCGGGCTCCGCAGCGGTCACAGCGGTCGGCCGCGGTCAGCGTTTCTTGAGCAATGGCAGCACCCACGAGGTGACCTCCTTGAACATCCCGCCACGGGAATGAGACGGACCCTGGACGGGAATGGACATCGGTGACACTGAGAGAACAGTCAATCAGGCTTTCGCCTTCCCGGGGACGTCAGAGCGCCCCGTTCGCTGTCCGCGTAGTCACAGCGAACACACCGGGCGCACATCATCCGTCACACAGCGCTACCGTGAGCACGCCCGCATCCACCCCCACGAGACCCTGCGCACCCGGCAGGTCCCGGCGAGTCCATGAACACCACACCGGGCATCCGGGTAATCTGCCCGGAAGCGGGCCGAAAGCACTGCGCCCGGGACCAGTCATGCCCTCGTCCGTTCGACGCTATATTCGAACGGACGTTCGACCCGACCTATGGTGAACCATCCGACGCACCTGGTGATCCACCCCGACAGCAAGGAGCCGCCCGTGGCCGTGCAACCCAGCGAGACGGCCCGATCCCGCGCCGGCGGCACCGGCAAGCGATCGGCTTCCGCGGGCTCACGCACTTCCGGCGACTCCGGGTACACCGCGCGTCACCTGTCGGTGCTGGAGGGCCTGGAGGCCGTCCGCAAGCGCCCCGGTATGTACATCGGCTCGACCGACTCCCGCGGCCTCATGCACTGCCTGTGGGAGATCATCGACAACGCGGTCGACGAGGCCCTGGCCGGCCACTGCCAGCACATCCGGGTGATCCTGCACGCCGACGGCTCGGTCGAGGTGCACGACGACGGCCGCGGCATCCCGGTCGACGTGGAGCCCAAGACCGGTCTGACCGGCGTCGAGGTGGTCTTCACCAAGCTGCACGCCGGCGGCAAGTTCGGCGGCGGCTCCTACACCGCCTCCGGCGGTCTGCACGGCGTCGGCGCCAGCGTGGTCAACGCGCTCTCGGCCCGCCTCGACGTGCAGGTCGACCGGGGCGGCCAGGTCCACGCCATGAGCTTCCGCCGCGGCGAGCCCGGTGTGTTCGCCGGGCTCGACCCCGAGGCCGAGTTCACACCCTTCATCGACAACTCCGCCCTGCAGATCGTGGGCAAGGTCAAGCGGGGCGTCACCGGCAGCCGGGTGCGTTACTGGGCCGACCGCCAGATCTTCCTGAAAGACGCCGCGTTCTCGTACGACGAGCTGGTCACCCGCGCCCGCCAGACCACCTACCTGGTGCCCGGTCTGGAGATCGTGCTGCGCGACGAGCGCGGCCTGCCCGGCACGCCCGGCGAGCAGGCCCCGGTGGAGGAACGCTTCCTGCACGAGGGTGGCATCGGCGAGTTCGTCGACTTCCTCGCCACCGACCCGCAGGTCACCGATGTGTGGCGGCTCGAGGGCACCGGCCACTTCAAGGAGACCGTGCCGGTCCTCGACTCCCGCGGCCACATGGCGCCGACCGAGGTCGAGCGCGAGTGCTTCGTCGACGTGGCGATGCGCTGGGGCACGGGCTACGACACCGAGCTGCGTTCGTTCGTCAACATCATCGCCACGCCCAAGGGCGGCACCCACGTCACCGGTTTCGAGCAGGCGATGCTCAAGACGCTGCGCACGGTGGTGTCCGAGAACGCCCGCAAGCTCAAGTTCAGCGAGAAGAACGACAAGATCGAGAAGGACGACGTGCTCGAGGGCCTCACGGCCGTCGTCACCGTGCGCCTCGCCGAGCCGCAGTTCGAGGGCCAGACCAAGGAGGTGCTGGGCACCAACGCGGTGCGCGGCATCGTCTCGCGGGTCATCGAGCGCGAGCTCACGGCCCACCTCAACGCCACCGGCCGGGCTGAGAAGGCGCAGGCCGGGCTGGTTCTCGAGAAGGTCGTGGGCGCCATGCGCACCCGCGTCACGGCCCGTCAGCACCGCGAGACCCAGCGCCGCAAGAACGCGCTGGAGACCTCGACGCTGCCGACGAAGCTGAAAGACTGCCGCAGCGAAGACGTCGACCGCTCGGAACTCTTCATCGTGGAGGGTGACTCGGCGCTCGGTACCGCGAACTTCGCACGCAACAGCGAGTTCCAGGCCCTGCTGCCGATCCGGGGCAAGATCCTCAACGTGCAGAAGGCGTCCATCGCCGACATGCTCAAGAACGCCGAGTGCGGTGCGATCATCCAGGTGATCGGCGCCGGTTCGGGCCGCACGTTCGAGCTGCCGGCCGCGCGCTACGGCAAGATCATCCTGATGACCGACGCCGACGTCGACGGCGCGCACATCCGCACGCTGCTGCTCACGCTCTTCTTCCGCTACATGCGCCCGCTGGTCGAGGCCGGCCGGGTCTACGCCGCGGTCCCGCCGCTGCACCGGGTCGAGGTCATCGGCTCCGGGCGGCAGAAGAACGAGATGGTCTACACCTACTCCGAGCAGGAGCTCCAGCGGCTGCTGGCCGACCTGAAGAAGCGCGGTCGCAGCTGGAAGGAGAACATCCAGCGCTACAAGGGCCTGGGTGAGATGGACGCCGACCAGCTGGCGGAGACCACGATGGACCCGCGCCGCCGCACGCTGCGCCGGGTCCGGATGGCCGACCTGGCCGCCGCCGAGCACGTCTTCAACCTGCTCATGGGCAACGACGTGGCGCCTCGCAAGGACTTCATCATCGAGGGTGCGGCCGGGCTCGACCGCGAGCGCATCGACGCCTGAGGTTCGGCTGATCAGGGCGGTTCCCGTGCGGGAACCGCCCTGACTCATGAGGACCGCCGAGGAATTTCACCCCGACGGGCTCAAGCGGCGCCCACCCCGGCCCGAAGTTCTGGCCATGAAGCGCCCGAGGTTGTCAACGATCACTCCCTCCAGCCTCAGCCCGCGGGGGAAGTCGGCCGGTAGGTCCGTCAGCAAGTCCGTGCACACGCTGCAGGAACTGCGGAAACACCTGCCCGCCGACGTGCGCGGACGGCTGCAGGTCCATCTGCCGCACCGGCAGGCCCGGCGCCGTGACCACCGTCTGCTCATCGCGGGTGGTGTCGCGGTCACGCTGATCGCCGCCGCGGCTGCCGTGTACACGGCCCGCACCCGGCTGAAGCAGCTGCTGGACAAGCGCTCGACCGAGAACTCCGAGCGCGGCCTGGACACGCTGACCGGTCTGCCGAACCGCGCCGAGGCGCAGTGGTGGCTGAACACGCGCCTGGCCCGCGCCCGTAACCGCAATCACCGGCTGGCCGTGATGATCCTCGACATCAACGGTTTCGCGGATCTCAACGAGATCCACGGCCGTGAGGTCGGCGACCACGTGCTGCAGGTGACCGCGGCGCGCATGCAGTCGCAGCTGCGCACCGGCGACATGGTCTGCCGCGTCGCGAACGACACCTTCATGGTGATCATGGACGCGATCGGCCCCGACCACCTGATCGCCCGCATCGGCGAGCGCGTCGTGACCACGGTGAGCGAGCCGATCAGCTTCCACGGCGAGCCGATCACCATCTCGGCCAGCGTCGGGTTCGCGATCTCGCTCGACAAGGACAAGACCCCGGAACTCCTTCTGGACCGCGCCGACCGGGCGCTGGTGCAGGCAAAAGCGTCGAACCGCAACGTGGTTCAGTTCTGATCAGACTCTCACCCCCCCATGGTGGACGTTCGTGCGCTCGGGCCGCGGACGTCCACCATGGGTGTTTTGGTGGTCTAACGAACCTCTTTCGCGGCCTGCTGCCGGCGGCGCAGCGCCGCGACGTTCATGCGCGTGCTGCAGCGCGTGGAGCAGAACCGGCGGGAGCGGTTGGCCGAGGTGTCGATGAACGCATTGTCGCAGTCGGTGGCGGCGCAGCGGCCGATGCGGGTGGCACCGTGCTCGGAGACCAGCATGGCCAGACCGAAAAGGGTCTCGGCGCAGATGGTCTCACTGGCCGAGGCGGAGTCGTCCTGGATGTGGAGGTGCCAGCTGCTCTCGTCGTGCCCCGAGATCATCGGCCGGATCGGGTGTTTCGCCAGCAGGCCGTTCAGCGTGGCCACCACCGCGGCGCCGTCGGTGGCCGCCGACGCGTCGGCCATCTCCTCCAGTCCCGCCCGGAACCCCTGGAGCACGGTGACGTCGTCGTCCCGGACCAGGTCGGCCACCCAGGTGCGGTGACCCAGGTAGGTGCGCACGTCGTCCGCCGACTCGATCGGCGTGTTCACCAGATCGACGGCGCGTTGTGCGTAAGCGGCGAAGTCCACTTGTGCAGCTTACAGCGATCGGGCTAGCGTAATGAGCGCAGTCCACAAGTGCCCATTACAGGGGAGCAGTCATGACCGAGACCGTGACGACCGACTGGGAATCCTGGCAGCGTCAGTGGGACGCGCAGCAGGAGGCCTACCTGCCCGACCGCGAGGAGCGGTTCGCGGCGATGCTCGACGCCGTCGAGGCGAGCCTGCCCGAGGGGGCCGCACCGCGGGTGCTCGACCTGGCCGGTGGCACGGGCTCGATCAGCCGGCGGGTACTCGACCGCTTTCCGCACGCCACGACGGTGGTGCTCGACGTCGACGCGGCCCTGCTGACGATCGCGCGGGGCACCTTCGTCAACGACGAGCGGGTCGAGGTGCTGGCCGGTGACCTCGAGTTCTCCAGCTGGGCAGCGGCTTTCGAACCGGCAAGCTTCGACGCGGTGCTCACCGCAACCGCGCTGCACTGGCTGAAGGCCGACCGGGTGGCGGGCGTTTACGCCGAGGCCCTGCCCCTGCTGAAGCCGGGCGGGCTGTTCGTCAACGCCGACGGGATGCACGACGAGTCGCTGGAGTCACTGCGCGAGGGGCTGCAGCGCGTGGAGAAGCGGCGCACGCGTCAGCGCTGGGACAGCGGCGTGCCCAGCTGGGAGGGCTGGTGGGACCTGCTGCGCGAAGACCCACTGCTGGCCGGCCCGACCGCCGAGCGCGACGCCTTCTACGCGGAACGGCGCGGCGACGGGCACACCCAGTCGCTGCCGTCGGTGAACTGGCACCTGGAGGCGTTGCGGGCCGCGGGATATGCCGAGGCCGGTCTGGTGTGGAGAGGGCTTCTGGACGCGGCGGTCACCGGGCGGGCGTCGCTCGCTTGAGAGGTCGGCACGGCCGAGCGGCTCGCACTCCTGAGCGCCTCACCCGCCGAGCAGCTCACACGTCCGGGCAACTGATGCCCCCGAGCAGTTCACCCGCCAGAACGGCTCACGCCCCGAGCAGCTCACGCTGGGACGGCTCGCGCTGGAACGGCTCACGCCCCTGAGCAACTCACGCTGGGACGGCTCACGCGCCAGAACGGCTCACGCGCCAGAACGGCTCACGCGCCAGAACGGCTCACGCGCCAGAACGCAGAGCACCCCCCTATACCCAACGGGTATAGGGGGGTGCTCTGCGGTTCAGCTGAAGTTCGGCTACTCGTCCGTGGCCGCCTCGGACGAAGAGTCCCCGGACGAGGGCTCCGCGGCCGTTGATTCCCCGGACTGTGATTCCCCGGACGCCGGGTCATCGGTCTCACCGGTGAACGCGAAAACCGGACGCGGGCCGCCGATCGCGGTGACCGCGGACTTCAGGGCCAGACCGGAACCGTCGCGGCGCTGGTCGGGGGCGGGCAGCTCGACCGCGGCGCCGGTCGGGCCGGCCGCGTGCGCCGGGGCCGGGCCGGCCCAGGCGACGAGCAGCGTGTCTTCACCCTTCACGAACCGGTGGCAGCGCACACCGGCGGTGGCCCGGCCCTTGGCCGGGTACTCGGCGAACGGGGTGACCTTGGCGGCGCCGGTCTGGGTGCCGGGCAGCGCCGAGCTGGATCCGGCGACCGTGACCACGAGGTTGCCCCACTCGCCGTCCTTCACGCTCAGGTCGATCGCACCGAACCACAGCACCTTCGCCGCGGCCGGGAGGTTGATACCGGCCATGCCGCCGGCCGCGCGACCCTGCGGGCGCACCAGCTTGGCACTGAACCGCAGCAACTGCGCCTCGGAGCTGATGAACACGAGATCGGCTTCGTCGGTGGGCAGTTCGACCACGCCGACGACCTCGTCGCCGTCGCGGAGGCTGATGACCTCCCACTCGTCCTTGTTGCCGGGGTAGTCGGTGGTGACGCGCTTGACCACACCCCGGGCCGTGCCGAGCGCCAGGCCCGCGGTCTCGGTGGACGTCGAGGTCAGCGCCAGCAGCCGCTCGCCCTTGGCCAGGGTGACGAACTCGGTGGCCGGGGCCCCGCCCGACAGCGTCGGGGCGTTGGACGTGGGCGGCAGCGCGGGCATGTCGACCACCGGCACCCGGATCATCCGGCCGGCGCTGGTGATCGCCGCGACCTCACCGCGCACGCTGGTGCGCACGGCCGAGAGCACCACGTCGTGGGCGTGACGCTGGTCGGGGTCGGCGGGCACGAGCGGCTCGACGTTGGTGGTGCGCGCGAGCAGGCCGGTGCTGGACAGGAGCACCCAGCACGGCGCGTCGGCCACCTCGAGCGGTGTGGCGGCGGCCGCGACCGCGGTGCCCGAGCCCTCGAGCAGCACGGTGCGGCGCGGGGTGCCGTAGGTCTTGGCGACCTGGGCCAGCTCGCCCGAGATCAGGCGGCGCAGGATCTTGTCGTCGGCGAGGATCTTGGAGAGCTCCTCGATGTCGTGCTCGAGCTCCGACTTCTCCTTCTCCAGCTCGATCTTGGAGAACTTGGTGAGACGACGCAGCGGCATCTCGAGGATGTAGTCGGTCTGGGTCTGGGTCAGCTCGAACGCCGCGATCAGCCGGTCCCGGGCCATCGCCGTGTCGTCGCTGGAGCGGATGATGCGGATGACCTCGTCGATGTCGACGATCGCGATGAGCAGGCCGTCGACCAGGTGCAGCCGGTCCTGCCGCTTGCCGCGGCGGAAGCTGGTGCGGCGGCGCACCACGTCGATGCGGTGGTTGACGTAGACCGTCAGCAGTTCCCGCAGGCCCAGGGTGCGAGGCTGGCCGTCGACGAGCGCGACGTTGTTGATGCCGAACGACTCCTCGAGCGGCGTGAGCCGGTAGAGGTGCTCGAGCACGGCCTCCGGGTTGAACCCGGTCTTGACCTCGATCACCAGGCGCAGGCCCTGGGTACGGTCGGAGAGGTCGACGACGTCGGAGATGCCCTGCAGCTTCTTGGCCTGCACGAGCTCCTTGATCTTGCCGATCACCTTCTCCGGCCCGACCAGGTAGGGCAGCTCGGTGACGACGATGCCCTGCTTGCGGGCCGTGACGTTCTCGATCGCGATGGTGGCGCGGGTCTTGAAGCTGCCGCGGCCGTTCGCGTACGCGTCGCGGATGCCGTCGAGCCCGATGATGCGACCGCCGGTGGGCAGGTCGGGACCCGGGATGAACCGCATCAGCTCCTCGAGGTCGGCGTTCGGGTGCGTGAGCAGGTGCCGCGCCGCCGAGATCACCTCGATCAGGTTGTGCGGGGCCATGTTCGTGGCCATGCCGACCGCGATGCCGCTCGCGCCGTTCACCAGCAGGTTGGGGAACGCCGCCGGCAGCACCTCGGGCTGGGTCAGGCTGTTGTCGTAGTTGGGGACGAAGTCGACCGTGTCCTCGTCGAGCCCGTTCGTCAGCTCGGTGGTCAGCGGGGCCGGCCGGGCCTCGGTGTACCGCGCGGCGGCCGGGCCGTCGTCGAGCGAGCCGAAGTTGCCGTGCCCGTCGACCAGCGGCGCGCGCATGGTGAAACCCTGGGCCAGTCGCACCAGCGCGTCGTAGATCGCGGTGTCACCGTGCGGGTGCAGCTTGCCCATCACGTCGCCGACCACGCGGGACGACTTGACGTGCGGACGCTCGGGCCGCAGCCCCATGTCCTGCATCGTGTAGACGATGCGCCGCTGCACGGGCTTCAGGCCGTCGCGCGCGTCGGGCAGGGCGCGAGAGTAGATGACGGAGTACGCATACTCGAGGAACGCGCCCTGCATCTCCTGCTCGACGTCGATGTCGACGATCCGCTCGGTGAAGTCCTCGGGCGGTGGTGTGTTGCGCGAACGACTGGCCATGCCCGCATTGTCCCCCGTCCGGACACCTGTTCGTACACCGGGCGCGCGGGACGTTGCGCAAATTACTCCGCGTCGGCTTCCAGGAACGCCAGAAAGCGGCTCACGGCCGGACTGTGCTGCCCGTGCGAGGGCCGGGCGATGCCGATGCGGCGCTCCGCGTCCGGGTCCGACAGCGGCACGTGCACGGTGCCGGCCGTGACCGCGGTGCTCATCGGCTGCGGCACCACGGCCACTCCCAGCCCGGCCGCGACCAGGGCCCGGGCGGTCGCCACCTCCCCCGTCTGCAGGGCGACATCCGGGGTGAAACCGGCACTGTGGCACAGGTGCTCGGTGAGCAGGCGGAGCTCGGCCCGGGGCCAGAACGTGATGAACCGCTCGGACGCCGCCTCGGCCAGGTCGACGGTGCGGTGCCGGGCCAGACGGTGGTCGGCCGCGACGACCAGGCACAGACGCTGCCGTTCGATGGGTGTCCAGGTGATGTCCCGGCGGTCCGGATTCGCCCCCGGACGCAACCGGCCCATCAGGGCCAGGTCCACGCGTCCTTCCGAGAGCCACGTCGCGATGTCGTTCGAGTGGCCCTCCTGCAGCACGAATCTCACCTCCGGCGCCTGGTTGCGATACCGGTTGAGGACGGCGGGGACGACCGACTCCCCCAGCGACGCCACGAAACCCATCCGGATCAGGCCCCGCTCGGGATGTCTCAGCTCCGCGATGCGCTCCCGGGCGGTGTCGATCTCCTGGACCGCCCGCTGCGCGTGGGCCACCGCCACCGATCCACTTGCGTTCAGGCGCAGTCGACCACCCACCCGGTCGAACAGCGGCGCCCCGAGCTCCCGCTCGAGCCGGGCCAGCGCCCGGGACACCGTGGGCTGCGGCACGCGCAGCTGCGCGGCGGTGAGCGAGACGTTCTCGGTCTCGGCCAGGACGCCCAGCCAGCGCAGGTCACGGTCGTCCACCCTGCGACTATACGTCTGGCGCATGGCCTCACGCCGACAGATGCATTTCACAGATGGCTGGCACCGGGCGCAGCATGAAGAGGTCCCCTCGGCGGGGACCCGTCCCGATCCGGAGGTCGCCGCCCGTGCCTCACCCGTCCGGTCCCCCGTCGTTCGCGCGGGCCGCGCTGGCCGCCGCCGGGATCGCCTCGCTCGGCACCCTTCCGCTGCAGCTGCTGAGCAACCAGTCGGTGCTCATCCGCGGCGACCTGCACTTCGGCGAGGCGCAGCAGGGCCTGCTGGTCTCGGCCGCCTTCGGCATCGGGGCCCTGGTGTCGGTGGCGGTCAACCGGTTCGGGGAGAAGTACGGACGACGTCCGCTCACCCTGATCGCGGCGGCGGCCACGCTCTCCTGTGCCCTGGGCATCGCCCTGCTCGCCCGGTCGTACCCGGCGCTGCTGCTGTTCGTGCTGGTCGGCGGGATCGGGCAGGCCGGGCTGACCACGGCCGCGAACTTCAGCCTGTCCGAGACCGTGGCCCCCGGACGGCAGGGGCTCGGCTTCGGCGTGAAGCAGTCCGCGCCCCCGGCCGCCGCGCTCATCGCCGGGCTGGCCGTGCCCGCCGTCGGCCTGTGGCTGGGCTGGCGCTGGACCTACGGAGCCCTGGCCCTCGCCGCGGTCGTGCTGCTCGTGGCCGCGACCCGCATCCCCCGCACCGCCCCGAATCCCGGCACCGCCCCGAATCCCGGCGCCGCCGCGTCCCCCGTTCGCCCCCACGCGACCTCGCCCAGGACGCCCGGGCCGACCACCACGTCCCCCATCGGCCGCACCGACACCAGCCTCACCCAGGTGACCGACACCCCGGACACCGCCCCGCGCGGCGCCCTGCTGCTGACCGCCGCGGCCATGCTCACCGCGAACGGCGCGGCCATGGCCCTGATCGCGTTTCTGCCGCAGTGGGCGCACGTTTCGGGCATGCCCACCTCGGTGGCCGGCTTCTTCGTGGCCTCGTGCAGCGCGCTCGCGATCGCCGGGCGACTGCTCGTCGGCGCCTCCGCCGACCGTCGTCAGGGCCGCAACCTGCCCGTCGTGACCACGCAGATGGCGGTGGGCGCGATCGGCATGCTGCTGCTCGCGCTGGGCACCGGACCGGCCGTGGTGGTGGGCGGCCTCGTGGCGTTCGCGCTGGGCTGGTCGTGGCCCGGATTGCTGATCTTCGCCGTGGTGCGCCTGGGGCGCGACCGCCCGAACAGCGCCGCCGCCGTGGTGCAGGCGGGGGCGTTCGCGGGCGGGGCGTTCGGCCCGCTGATCTTCGGGCTGGTCGCGGGATCGGCCGGCTACCCGGCGGCGTGGTTCGGCATGGCCGCCGGCATGGCCCTCGGCGCGCTCATGCTCGCGCTGGCCCGGCGGATGTTCGTGGCCGACCTGAAGCTGCGCCCGGTCGTGCGCACCGCCTGACCCGGGCTCGCGGCAGTCCTCGGGCGGGACGCCCGAAATCCTGGACCGCCTCACGAAGCCGGCCGACCGGGACACACTTTCGCGGCCCGTTTCCTCGGGACCCGACCCGATCGCCGGTGAGGAGTGATCCCAGGGCCCCGACGCGTCCATCATTGACCGCTCGGTGGCCCGCACAACGAAGAACCCCCGGCCGCGAACGGGCCGGGGGTTCTTCGTGCGCTTCAGAGCGGGAGATCAGTCCAGGTAGTCGCGCAGCACCTGGGAGCGGCTCGGGTGACGGAGCTTCGACATCGTCTTGCTCTCGATCTGCCGGATGCGCTCGCGGGTGACGCCGTAGACCTTGCCGATCTCGTCGAGCGTCTTCGGCTGGCCGTCGGTGAGACCGAAGCGCATGGAGACCACGCCGGCCTCACGCTCGGACAGGGTGTCGAGCACCGAGTGCAGCTGTTCCTGCAGCAGCGTGAACGACACCGCGTCGGCCGGGACGACCGCCTCGGAGTCTTCGATCAGGTCACCGAACTCGCTGTCACCGTCTTCACCGAGCGGCGTGTGCAGCGAGATCGGCTCGCGGCCGTACTTCTGGACCTCGATGACCTTCTCGGGGGTCATGTCGAGTTCCTTGGCCAGCTCCTCCGGGGTGGGCTCGCGACCCAGGTCCTGGAGCATCTGACGCTGCACACGGGCCAGCTTGTTGATGACCTCGACCATGTGCACCGGGATACGGATGGTGCGGGCCTGGTCGGCCATGGCGCGGGTGATGGCCTGACGGATCCACCAGGTGGCGTACGTGGAGAACTTGTAGCCCTTGGTGTAGTCGAACTTCTCGACCGCGCGGATCAGACCCAGGTTGCCTTCCTGGATCAGGTCCAGGAACTGCATGCCACGGCCGGTGTACCGCTTGGCCAGCGACACGACCAGACGCAGGTTGGCCTCGAGCAGGTGGTTCTTGGCGCGACGGCCGTCTTCCGCGATCCACTGCATCTCGCGGCGGTTCTTCGGCTCCATCTTCTCGCCGGAGTTGAGCTGCTCCTCGGCGAAGAGACCGGCCTCGATGCGCTTGGCGAGCTCGACCTCCTGCTCGGCGTTGAGCAGCGCGACCTTACCGATCTGCTTCAGGTAGTCCTTGATCGGGTCGGCGGTCGCACCCGCCGTCATGACCTGCTGGGCCGGAGCGTCGTCGTCGTCGTTGTTGGAGAGGACGAACGCGCCCTCCTCCTCCTTCTTCGGCACGACCGGCGCGACCGGGGCGGCGGCGTCCTTGGCCGCGACCTCGGGCGTCTCCTCGGAGTCGTCGGAGGCGTCATCGGTCGAGTCGTCGCTCTCCTCGACCTCGACCTCCTCGATGTCCTCGTCGGAGATCTCGACGTCTTCGAGCTCGCCGTCCTCGTCGCCCTCGGAGTCGTCCTTCGGCTTACCGGTGGTGGCCTTCTTCGCCGCGGCCTTCTTGGCCGTGGTCTTCTTGGCCGGCTTCGGCTTGGCCGCAGCGGGCGTGGCCTCGGTGCCGTCGGCAGCGGCCGGAGCCGTGGTGGTCGTGGTGACGGTCTTCGTGACCGTCGCCTTGGCCGGGGTCTTGGCGGTGGCCGACGAGACCCGGGAGACGGTCGCGGCAGCGGCGCGACGCGAGGTCTTCGCCTCCTGCGGCACCTCGATCACGACCCCCGCGTCGTCGAGAGCACGGAGGACCGGGCGCATGCGCGCCATCGGGACGGCCGCCTCCTCGCAGGCGACCCGCACGGCGGCAGCGTCGACCGAGCCCCGTGTGGCACCGACACGGAGCAGCTCTTGGAGTGCGGGGTGACCGAACTCGGGCGGGAGAGGCCGGGGGGACGGAACCGACGACACGGACTACCTTTCGTCGTGAGCGTATGCGGGCTCGGGTGAACCAGCTGCGCTGTCTACTACGGCTTGGAACTACGTCTGATGAGTGAGTGGGCGACCCAGATACTCAACGCAGGAAGGGCCCTGATGATGCCCGGTTAGCGTCGGTGATGTTGGGGGTCAAGCCCAGTCAACTGTTCATTGTTGCACACCTACAGGCAGGATGGCGAAACCTACCGCGTCATCCAGGGTAAGCCCTCGTGGCCCGCTGACCACGTGAATGACCCGAGGTGGCTCACCTGTGACGTGTCTGTGACTACTTCCCGTTCACCGGGGAGTCACCCTTTGGCCGCCTTCGCCGCCGCCTTGGCGGACTTCTTGAACTCCCGCACCTTCAGCAGCGAGTCGTCGTCGACGACGTCGGCCACCGAGCGGAAGCCCTCCAGGCCGTAGTCGCCGGCCGCCTTCTGCCAGCCGTCGGGCGCGACGCCCTTCTGCTTGGCGAGCAGCGCGACGAAGATCTTCGCCTTCTGCGGGCCGTAGCCGGGCAGGGCGTTCAGCCGTTTGTACAGCTCGGCGCCGGTGGTGACGCCCCGCCAGATCTTCTCGGTGTCGCCGTCGTAGTGCTCGACCACGGCGCGGGCCAGGTCCTGCACCCGGGCACCCATCGACGTGGGGAAGCGGTGCACGGCGGGCGGACCACTCATGATCTCGGTGAACTGCTCCGGATCGGCCTCGGCGACGACCTTGGGGTCGAGCCCGTCGGTGCCCAGCCGGTCGGCGATCAGGCGCGGGCCGGCGAAGGCCTTCTCCATCGGGATCTGCTGGTCGAGCAGCATGCCGGCGAGCAGGGCGAACGGGTCGCGGCCGAGCAGCTCGTCGGCGGCCTCGGCCTGCGCCAGGCGGATCGGGGCGTCGTTCACCGGATGCCCTGGCGCTCGTCGGCGCTGTTCACGCTGAGCGTGTAGACCTCGCCGTCGTGACCGGAGTCGTCGAGAACGGCGCGGGCGTCGACCTTCACCGCGAGCACCGGGCAGGACGAGTCGAGCAGGATGCGCTGGGCGCTGCCGCCCAGGATGCGCTTGCCCACGCCGGTGCGGCGGCGCAGCCCGATGACGATCAGGTCGGCGCCGGTCTCCTCGGCCACGGCCAGCACGTCGTCGGCGGGCTCGTAGGCCCCCTCGATCCAGCGGGTCTCGAAAACGTCGTCGGTCAGGCCCAGCTCGCCGCAGATGCGGCGGACCTCGGCCTCCGACTCGACCGGCGCCGCCCGGCGTTCGCCGTAGACCTCGCCCTGCTGCTGGTCGGAACCGACCACGATCAAGCGGGTGCCCCGTACGCGGCACTCCTCGACGGCACGGCGAAGCGCCGCCCGGCCCTCGGTGGTGGGCACAAATCCGACCAGTACTGGCATAGGAAACCTCCTGCCTGGGACGTTACCCCACCGGACACGTACGGGGCACCGGCAACGTACGGTGATCCCCATGGCCGGCGGTGATGGCAACGACTGGGTGCTCTGTGGGTGTGGCCATCGGCACTGGGGCCGCCACGGTGCGGCCGGCCTGGCTCTGGTGCGGGCTGGTGCTCGTCCCACCGTGCTCCTGCAGCTGCGTGCTGCGTGGACGCACGAGGGTGGTACGTGGGGTCTGGTGGGTGGCGCGCGCGACAGTCACGAGACTGTAGCGGAGGCCGCGCTGCGGGAGGCCGCGGAAGAGGCCGAGATCGACCCGGCGCTGGTCACGGTCGCGCGGGAGCTGGTCGGGACCGATCACGGCGACTGGTCGTACACCTACGTCATCGGGCTGGCCGGGCCCGGGCTGACGGTCGCCGACGCCACCGCCGAGAGCGACGCGCTGGAGTGGGTCGACCTCGACGCCGTGGCCGGGCGGGCGCTGCACTCGGCCTTCGGGGACACCTGGCCGGTGCTGCACAAGGCGATCCTGGAAGTGCTGGAGGGCTGATCGGCGCGCGCTCGCCGTTTGCCCCGGCCTTGTTGCCCCGGCCTGTTGCCCCGGCCTGTTGCCCTGGCCTGTTGCCCCGGCCTGGCTCTGGGCTTGTTCTGGCTTGGTGTTCTGGTTTCGTTCGGGTTGAGGACGTGCCGGCCGGTTGGGCGCCCGGGCTCGCCTTTCGAACCTGCTTGCGGACGCCTCGGTCGCCCTGCGGGCCTCGGTCACCTCGCGCGCCTTTGGTCGCCCCGCGCGCCTCGGTCGCCCCGCGCGCCTTTGGTCGCCCCGCGCGCCTCGGTCGCCCCGCGCTCCCCGCGTGCCTCGGTCGCCTCGGGTGAAGACCTCCCTCTTACCCAGGGGTGACCTGCACGCGTCGGGTTCGGGCCGTCGTTCTCCGCCCTTAATTGCGGACGCGCCGGTCGATTTGGCGCCCTCGCTCGCCTTTCGCTCGCTCTCTGCTTGAGGACGTCCGGTCACCTCGAGCGCGAACCGGCACCTTCCGCCCTACCGTCCCTGCGAGGCGCTCCTGCCCGCTTCCGTGCTCAGTGGGCGGCGAGCGCGTGCTGGGCGGGCTCGCCGAGCAGGTCGACGAGGATCTCGCCGACCCGTTCGACCTCGACCAGGAAACCGTCGTGCCCGTACGGCGAGTCGATGACCCGCAGCGGCGCACAGTCGGGGATGCCGGCGGCGATCTCGGCGTTCTGCTCGGGGGTGTAGAGCCGGTCGCTGGAGATGGCCGCGATCGCGCTGCGGGCGGTGACGCGGCCCAGCGCGGCGGCCACACCGCCGCGGCCCCGGCCGACGTCGTGCGAGTTCATCGTCTCGGTGAGGCGCAGGTACGAGTTGGCGTCGAACCGGTGGGTGAGCTTGTTCGCGTGGTGGTCGAGGTAGGACTCGACCGCGAAGCGCCCTCCCCCACCGAGCGGGTTCTCGCCCTGCTGCGGGAGCCGCCCGAAACGCAGGTTGATCTCCGCCTCGGAGCGGTAGGTGGTGTGGGCGATGCGCCGGGCCACGCCGAGGCCGTTGTGCGGGCCCTGGCCGGGGGCGGCGTCGTAGTAGTCGCCGCCGTTGAAATTGGCGTCGCAGCGGATCGCCATGAGCTGCGCGGAGCACCAGGCGATCTGGTCGCCGGTGGCGGCCGCGGTGGAGGCCAGCACCAGGAGTCGTTCGACGCGGTCGGGCGCCATGATCGCCCACTCCAGGGCGCGCATGCCGCCCATCGACCCGCCGACCACGAGGGCCCAGTTGTCGATGCCGAGGACCTCGGTGAGCGCCAGCTCGGCGTTCACCTGGTCGCGAACCGTGAGATACGGGAACCGGCTGCCGTAGGGACGCCCCTCGGGTGAGGACGGGTCGGGGCTGGACGGGCCCGTGCTGCCCTGGCAGCCGCCGAGCACGTTCGGGGCCACGACGAACCAGCGGTCGGTGTCGAGCTCGCGGCCCGGCCCGATCAGGCCGTTCCACCAGCCCGGCGTGGGATGGCCGGGACCGGCGTCACCGGTGACGTGACTGTCGCCGGTGAGGGCGTGCAGGACCAGCACCGCGTTGTCGCCCGAGGGTGAGAGCGTGCCCCAGGTCTCGTAGGCCATTTCGACGTTCTCGAGGCGGCCGGCGCGTTCGAGCGAGACGTCACCGATGCGGGCGAAGCGGCGGCCCCCCGCGGGGTCCCCGGCCCGCCAGGCACCGGATGCCGGCGGCGTGGCGGGCACGGAAACCTCCTGCGTAATCAATGGATTCAGCTGACCTTAACCGCCCGGAACCCGGCCTCGAGGTCGGCGAGGATGTCCGCGACGTTCTCCAGGCCGACGGACAGCCGCACCAGCCCCGGCGTGACACCGGTGACCAGCTGCTCCTCGGGGGTGAGCTGGCTGTGGGTGGTGCTGGCCGGGTGGATGACCAGGCTGCGCACGTCGCCGATGTTCGCGACCAGGCTGTGCAGCTCGAGCGCGTCGACGAAGGCACGCCCCGCGTCCACCCCGCCGCGGATCTCGAACGCCACGATGGCGCCCGCTCCCTTCGGCGCGTACTTCTGCCCGAGCTCGTACCAGGGGCTGCTGGGCAGGCCGGCGTAGGCCACCGACTCCACCTCGTCGCGGCCCTGCAGCCAGGTGGCCACGGCCTGGGCGTTCTGCACGTGGCGCTCGACGCGCAGGCTGAGCGTCTCCAGGCCCTGGGCGATGAGCCAGGCGTTGAAGGGTGACGCGGCCGGGCCGAGGTCGCGCAGCAGCTGGACGCGCGCCTTGAGGATGTAGGACAGGTTCGCCCCGAGCGCGCTGCCGACGCCGAGGTCCCGCCCGTAGACCAGGCCGTGGTAGCTCGGGTCGGGCTGGTTGAAGCCCGGGAACCGCTCGGGGTCGGCCGTGTAGTCGAACCGGCCGCCGTCGACGATCACACCGGCGATCGCCCCGCCGTGCCCGCCCAGGTACTTGGTGGCCGAGTGCACGACCACGTCGGCACCCCACTCCAGCGGCCGGATCAGGTAGGGCGTGCCGACCGTGTTGTCGACGATCAGCGGCACCCCGGCCTCGTGCGCCACCCCGGCGACGCCCTCGATGTCGAGCACGTCCTGCTTGGGGTTGGAGATCGTCTCGCCGAAGAACGCCTTGGTGTTCGGGCGCACCGCGGCCCGCCAGGAGGCCAGGTCGTCGGGGTTCTCCACGAAACTGACCTGGATGCCCAGTTTCGGGAACGTGTAGTGGAACAGGTTGTAGGTGCCGCCGTAGAGGCTCGGGCTGGCCACGATGTGGTCGCCGGCCTCGGCCACGTTGAGCAGTGCGAGGGTCTCGGCGGACTGGCCGGACGCCACCAGCAGCGCGCCCACACCGCCCTCGAGGCTGGCCAGACGCTGCTCAACCACGTCGGTCGTGGGGTTGTTGAGCCGGGTGTAGATGTTCCCGAACTCCTTGAGCCCGAACAGGTTCGCCGCGTGCTCGGTGTCCTTGAACACGTACGACGTGGTCTGGTAGATCGGCAGCGCCCGCGCGCCGGTCACCGGGTCGGGGGTCTGACCGGCGTGGATCTGCCGGGTCTCGAACGACCAGCCGTCACTCATCCGTGTACCTCCAAGCTCAGGGGCACAGGTGGCAGACCCGTGCCCTGGCGGGCACGCAGGCCCGCCGGCATCGAGACGGGTCGACTGGCGTCGACCGCGCTTGCTGTCGCCGCAGCGACAACCTGGTCATCACCCGGGGCACCCCACCGCGGAACGAGGGTTGCCGACCAGCAAGCCGGGGCTTGTCGCTGGTACTCATGACCTGGATCTGCACAGTAATTGAGCGAACGCGGGTTGGCACGTGCCGTCTCAGAATCTGGACCCACCCGCCGGGCACGCGTGATCAACGTCATTTCCCCGCCTTCCCGCCCTCGACCTGGGCCGTCGTCGTGCTGGTCATCCGCCCTGCCGGTCGCCCGGCAGCTCCACCCACGGCGGTGCCGTGCCGGTGATGCAGAGCATCTCGACCAGCTCGGCCAGCCTCGGCAGGGCGCCCGGCAGGTCCGGGCTCTCCTCGCGCACCCGTTCCATCAGCAGCCGGGTGCGCACGCCGTTGCCCCGGTACCAGGCCAGCAGAGCGAGCACGGTCAGCACCGGCCCCCGCTCAGCCGCCGTGCTGCGCCGGGCCAGGGCGGCCAGCACTTCCTCGCCCCGGTTCAGCAGCACCCGGTCGGGCTTCTCGCTGAACAGTTCCTCCCAGTGGTCGGACAGGTTCGGCGCCGCCCGGCCCGCCAGCAGCTGACCGAGCAGCCGTTGACGCAACTCTCCCGGTGCCGCGGCCAGCCGCACGAAGATCGCGTCGCGCAGGAACGGGTCGTTCAGCGACCTCACCTGCAGCTCGTCGGAACTCCAGCCCTCGGCGTGGCCCAGCAGCGCGCTCCACGTGCGCCACCAGAGGCGCCGGGCCCGCTCACCGATGTCGGCCGGCCCGGCCTGGGCACCGCCGCTCTCACCCTCCACCCCGAGGTCGTGCTCCCGCGAGCCACCGGCTCGCGTCGGCGAAGCCCCCGGATCGTCGGTGGCGCGCCCGATGTCGGCGATCATGTCCTCCTCGCTCGCCGCGAGCTGGTCGCCGCGCAGCACGTGGGCGACGGCGACCCGGCTCGTCTCCACCTGGCTCAGCGGCCGGCCCGACGACGGGCAGCACGACTCGTCGGGGCAGCGCAGCGACCGGAACCCCGTCGGCGTGATGCCGATGACGTCGTACAGCCACAGCCCGGCCTTCAGCATGCGGTGGGGCAGCGCCCGGATCACCGCCGGGGGCGGCACGGACAGCGCGTCGTGCGTGGCGACGAGCGCGACCACCCGGGGCGGGAGATCCTCGTCGGGATCGGGCGGGAGATCGCCGGACACCCAGTTGTCGTGCACCGGCCGCCCGAAGTGCCCGGGTGGTGGCGGCTCGCCCTCCGGCTCGGGCGGAACCCCGAACATGGCGGCGGCCGGGCCTTTCAGCGCATCGATCGCCGAGTCGAGCACCTGGACCACCCCGGCCGGCCCCAGCCAGGCCGGGGTCAGATCGACCCGCAGCATCGAGCCGACCCGCCCGCGCGAGCCGTGCAGCGAGACGAGCACCAGGCTGTTGAGCGGCCGGAAGCCGAGGGTGTACCAGACGGCCGCGATCAGGTCGGCGGGCCCGGCTTCGTTCACGGTGAGGTCGGAGGACATGCCTCGAGACTGGCCGCGCCCACCTCCCCGGAACCGGCTCCGCAGGCCCTCTGTGGACAACCCGGGGTTCCTGCCGGGTTGTGGAAAGCCTGGGTGTGGAAGGTCGGGTTGGGGAAGGGCTGGGTGCGGAAGGTCGCGTCGGGGAAGGTCCGTCAGAAGTCGCGGAAGCAGGGGCCGCCCGAGAGCTCGGCGAGACCCCGCCGGTCACCGACCTCGAACCCGTGGGTGTGCGACTGCGCGGTGGGCGTGCGGTACATCAGCTCCCCCGGGTCGTCGACGTGGTCCAGGCCGATGACGTGCCCGAACTCGTGCAGCACCACGGCGTCGATGCGTTCCTGCCCGTCGGCCCAGGTCGCCACCTCGGAGAGGTGCTCGGCGTTGAGGTAGACCACACCGCTGACGTAGCGCCGCGAACCGGGGCCGGAGCCCGTCACCGTGTCCGGGCCGCCCAGACCGGCGTAGCCCTTCATGTGCGGGTACTCGGCCGGGTCGGTCCACGCCACCAGCACCGGTGACCAGCGCTCGCCGTAGCGCTCGCGGTTCTGGGACGGCCGGTCGACCGTGGGCGGTTCCGCGGTGGTGCCGTCGTAGGTGAACCGCAGGCCGGTGATCCGCTCCACCTCGGCAACGGCCCGCTCGACCGCCAGCTGCCCACCGGGTGGGGCTCCCTGCGTCCGCACCACGTAGTGCACCGGCCGGCAGGGGTCCCAGCGAACCGGCTCGCCGGAGCCGTCGTCCTGGTACTCCAGCAGCTTGAAGCCGCCGGTGCCGGAGGGCGCGGGTGCCGGTGAGGCCAGCGGCCCGCTCGCGACGTCCTGGGGCAGGGCCGGATGTGTCGCGTCACCGCCACCCCGCATCCAGCGCCCGGTCGGGTCGGAGGCGAAGAGCAGCGACAGCGCGAACATCAGCACCAGGCCGAAGGCGAGCGTGGCCGTCAGGAGGGTGATGGTGCGTGGCGCGCCGGACGGGGCCAGGGCACCCGCCGACGGCTCCCGACGGGCCGTGTCCATACCCCTCAGGTCGTCCGGCACCGCCGGGGACTAGAGGGGTCGAAAGGGTGGAAGGCCGGTCGACGGGAAGGATCACACGGCGGCGAACCGCGAGGAGCCCGAAAAAACCTGCTGCCCGGTGACAACCGATCCGGCCCTTCGGGCGTGCTTTTCGGTATGGACGCCCTAACCGACCATCGCGGAGTCGCCGCCCGCGCGTTTGGCCGCGTACATCGCCTCGTCCGCGCGGCGCAGCCATTCCTGGTCCTCGATCGGCGCCGTGCGCACCGCCACCCCGATGCTGGCGCTGACCCGCGAGGCCGACGACTGCGGGCAGTTGCGGATCGTCTCCAGCAGCCGGTCGGCCAGGGCCACGGCACGGGTCTCGTTCAGGGCCGCGATCACCACGAACTCGTCGCCGCCCCAGCGGGCCACCACGTCTTCCAGCCGGGCGGCCGTGCGCAGGGCCGTGGAGACCTCGCGCAGCACCACGTCCCCGGCGAGGTGCCCCTGCGTGTCGTTGACCTCCTTGAACCCGTCGAGGTCGATGAGCAGCAGCGCCACCGGCTCCCCCACGGTCATCGAGGCGGCCTCGGAGATGGCGTCCGCCCCACCACGCCGGTTCACCAGGTTGGTCAGCGGGTCGAGCCGGGCGGCCCGGGCCAGCACGCGCCGCTCGTCGGCGCCGCGCAACAGGTCGACGCGGGCCCGGAAGAGAGCGTCGAGCAGGGTGGAGGTCTCGTCCTCCCGGCGCCCCGCCAGGGTCAGGTACTCGACCGTGCCACTGCCCGGGTCGGCGATCGAGGGGTGCTCGGCGAGCGCCACCTCATAGGCGAGCACCTGCCGCTCGGAGTCGACCACGTGGTCGCGCACCACGGCCAGGGCCCGGGCCCCGACCGCCGCGCCCTCGGCGGCCCGGCCCAGCCGGCTGAGCGAGCGCACCACGCCGATCGCCCAGAACACCTGGGCGGAAGCGGCTTCGGGCCCGCGTTCGAGCACGCCCGGGATGCCGGTCAGGCTCGCCAGGGCCCGGGCGGGGTCACCGGTCATGGCCTCGGCCAGGGCGGTGAGCACCTGGCACTCCAGGTCGACCACCCGATAGGTGAACCCGGCATCGGCTGCCGCGGCCCGGGTGATGGTGGCGACGGCTTCGTCGAGCTGCTCGCGGCCGGGTCCGAAGGGCGGGCGGTGAGCGGCGCGCACGCCGCGCTCGGCCTGCTCGAACGCCAGGTTGCTGAGCCGGGAGACCAGCTGGTGCCGGGGCAGGTGCTGCTCGACGGTGTCGAGGCGGCGCTGGATCTCGTGGGCGCCCTCGCGCACCCCGATCATGCGGTGCGCGACGATCAGGGCGGCCAGGGCGACCTGCACCTCGGGGTCACGCAGGTCGTCGAGTGCGCCGGCGGCGGCCGCGGCGTGGGCCAGCTGCTCGACGGCCTGCTCGAGCTGACCCTCGCGGCGCAGCAGCTCCACGAGCAGCGCCCGGGCCTGCACGGCGCCGGCGACGAGGCCGGCGCGGCGGCACAGCGCGATCAACTCGCGGGCGACCATGACCGCGATCGAGGTCTCGCCGAGCGTCATCAGGCACAGGGCTTGCACGTAGAGAGCGGCCGCGTGGGCGCGCGGCGCCTGCTCGGGCGTCACCGCCGGCAGGGCCTGCTCGACCTCGGCCAGCACGTCCTCGGCGAAGCCGTCCTGGGCACGCACGACCCAGTCCTGCCGGGCCTCGAGCACGGCGTCGGGGCTCCACCGCACGTGAGCCCCGCGGCCGGCCCCGGCGAGCGGAACCAGCCCCGTGCCGAACATCGGCGGGGCGTGACGTGCGTGGTGGGCGTCGGAGGAACTGATGGGGCCCACCTCCTGGTTCGGTGTCTCGTGCGGATCGTCGGTGCCCGCACGCCACGCACAGTGCGACGTACCGGGCGTTCCGTAGTATTCCGCTCACGGCTGTGCGGCGCTTCCCACCACGCCGATGTTTCGGCACCGAGCGCCAGAATTGGTCCGCACCCGCCGATAAACGACAAAGTATTCGTACGGGTTTCATCCGGGCCAAGAGTTCACTTGAGACTATTGTCACGATTCGCTACCGACCCGCTGCGGCACGTGTCCGGGCCAACGGCCTGGTCTGAGATGAGCCCAAGGTCCCCGGATAGGGTTGACACCACATTGCCGTCCGCTTTGCACGGGAGCAGAACCATGTCCGTACGTCGCGTCGCACTGCTCACCGCGGGGGGTCTGGCCCCTTGCCTCTCCTCCGCCGTCGGCGGCCTGATCGAGCGCTACACCGAGATCGCACCCGAGGTCGAGATCATCGGCTACCGCAGCGGTTACGCCGGCCTGCTCGGCGGCGACCACATCGTCGTGACCCCCGAGATCCGCGAGAAGGCCCATCTGCTGCACCAGTTCGGCGGCAGCCCGATCGGCAACAGCCGGGTCAAGCTCACCAACGTGGCCGACTGCGTGAAGCGCGGCCTGGTGCAGGAGGGCCAGGACCCGCTGAAGGTCGCCGCGGAGCAGCTGACCAAGGACGGCGTCGACGTGCTGCACACGATCGGGGGCGACGACACCAACACCACCGCCGCCGACCTGGCCGCCTACCTGCACGAGAACGGTTACGAGCTGACGGTCGTCGGCCTCCCGAAGACCATCGACAACGACGTGGTCCCGATCCGCCAGAGCCTGGGCGCGTGGACGGCAGCGGAGCAGGGCGCGATCTACGCCCGCAACATCGTGGCCGAGCACTCCTCGAACGAGCGCATGCTCGTCGTGCACGAGGTCATGGGCCGCAACTGCGGCTGGCTCACCGCCGCCACCGCGGCCAAGTACCACGAGTGGGTCGGCGAGCAGAAGTACGCCGGTTTCGGCAACGACCCGCGCGCCTGGGACGTGCACGCGGTGTTCGTGCCCGAGCTGTCGGTCGACCTGACGGCCGAGGCCGACCGTCTGCGCAAGCAGATGGACGAGGTGGGCGCCGTGAACATCTTCCTGTCCGAAGGTGCGGGGATCGACTCGATCGTCGAGGAGCTCATCGCCCGCGGCGAGGAGCCCGAGCGCGACCCGTTCGGCCACGTGAAGATCGACACGATCAACCCGGGCCAGTGGTTCGCCAAGCAGTTCGCCGAGAAGGTGGGCGCCAACAAGGTGCTCGTGCAGAAGAGCGGCTACTTCTCCCGCTCCGCCGCCGCCAACGCCGACGACCTGCGCCTGATCAAGGGCTGCGTCGACCTGGCCGTGCAGAGCGCCCTCGAGGGTGTCAGTGGCGTCGTCGGCCACGACGAGGAGCAGGGCAACCGGCTGCGCGCCATCGAGTTCCCCCGGATCAAGGGCGGCAAGCCGTTCGACACCGAGCAGGCGTGGTTCGGCGAACTGCTGGAGTCCATCGGTCAGAGCAAGGGCGAGAAGGTCACCGCGAGCCACTGATCAGAGGCGAGGTGCGCCGCCGCTAGATTTCCCGTGCTCGACAACGGACGTCGATGCAACCCTCGCCGGTTCTACCGCGTTAGAGAACCGGTGGGGGTTGTACCCACCCGCACGGAAGCTAGGGGGTCCCATGGACGTCATCCGGTTCGTCCTCAATGTGCTCTGGTTCGTCTTCGCCGGGTTCTGGCTCGCGCTCGGATACGCGCTCGCCGGCCTGCTCATGTTCGTCCTGATCATCACGATCCCGTTCGGCATCGCCTCGTTCCGGCTGGCCGGGTTCGTGCTCTGGCCGTTCGGCCGCACGATCGTCCCGCAGCACGACGCGGGCACCCCGTCGCTGATCGGCAACGTCCTCTGGTTCGTGCTCGCCGGTCTGTGGATCGCGATCGGGCACGTCGTCACCGGCGTCACGCTCTGCCTCACCATCGTCGGCATCCCGTTCGGCTGGGCCAACATCAAGCTCGCCCTGGTGGCGCTGGCCCCGCTCGGCAAGGAGGTCGTCCCCTCCGACTCGCCCCGGGCCCTGCCCGTCGCCTGGACCTGATCAGGAACCTTCGACCTGATCAGGAGCCCCGGCCCTGATCAGGAACCCAGGCCCCGATCAGGAACCCAGGCCCCGATCAGGAACCTCGGCCCCGATCAGGAGCCCTGGCCCCGATCACGAAACCCGGACCTGCTCGCGAAACCATCAGCGATTTGGCCGGACAGCCCACCATGCACAACGCTTCTCGTCATGTCTGCAACTCTGCTCGCCCGCGACCTGGCCGCCGGTCACGGTGACCGTCAGCTGTTCAGCGGCCTCGACCTGGTCGTCGCCCCCGGTGACGTGGTCGGCCTGGTCGGGGCGAACGGCGCGGGCAAGTCCACGCTCCTGAAGATCCTGGCCGGGCTGGACGACGCCGAGCACGGCAAGGTGTCGCTCAGCCCGGAGCAGGCCACGGTCGGCTACCTGCCGCAGGAGCACGAGCGTCGCCCCGACGAGACCGTGCTCGAGTTCCTGTCCCGGCGCTGCGGCATCACCACTGCCCAGGCCGAACTCGACGCCGCCACCGAGGAACTCGCGAACGGCGGTGACGGTGACGCCTACTCGGTGGCGCTCGACCGCTGGCTCGCGCTGGGCGCCGCCGACTTCGACGAGCGCGCCGAACAGGTCACCGACGAGATCGGCCTGCGCACCGGGCTGGTCGACGGGCTGCAGACGCACATGGTCTCGTTGTCGGGAGGCCAGGCGGCCCGTGCCGGCCTGGCCTCGCTGCTGCTCAGCCGCTATGACGTGATCCTGCTCGACGAGCCCACGAACGACCTCGACCTGGCCGGGCTCGACCGGCTGGAGCAATTCGTGACGCAGCTGCGCTCGGGGGTCGTGGTGGTCAGTCACGACCGGGAGTTCCTGACCCGCACCGTGACCCGCGTGGTCGAGCTCGACCTGGCCCAGCAGCAAGTCAGTGTGTACGGCGGTGGCTACGAGGCCTATCTCGAAGAGCGTGAGGTGGCCCGCCGGCACGCCCGCGAGGCCTACGACGACTACGCCGACACCAAGGCCGGCCTCGAGGAACGCGGTCGCACACAGCGCAACTGGATGGCGCAGGGGGTGCGCAACGCCCGGCGCAAGGCTCCCGACAACGACAAGATCGGCGCCGCCCACCGGGCCGAGTCATCGGAGAAACAGGCCGCGAAGGCCCGCCAGACCCAGCGGATGATCGAGCGTCTCGACGTGGTCGAGGAACCCCGCAAGGAATGGAAGCTCCAGTTCGAGATCGCCACCGCGGCCCGTTCGGGGGCGGTGGTGGCGACACTGGACGCGGCGGTCGCCACCCGGGGTCAGTTCCGTCTCGGTCCGGTCACCCTGCAGATCGACTGGGCCGACCGGATCGCGATCACCGGCCCCAACGGCTCCGGCAAGACCACCCTGCTGTCCATGCTTCTGGGACGCGTCGAGCCCAGCAGCGGACGCGCGGCCCTCGGGTCGGGCGTCGTGGTCGGGGAGATCGACCAGGCCCGCTCGGCGTTCACCGGTGACGTCACCGTCGCCCAGGCGCTCGGGGCGCAGGTACCGGACTGGCCCGACGCCGACGTGCGCACGCTGCTGGCCAAGTTCGGGCTCGGGCAGCGGCACGTGGCGCGTCCGGCCGGCACCCTCTCCCCCGGCGAGCGCACCCGGGCCGGCCTGGCGCTGCTTCAGGCCCGCGGGGTGAACCTGCTGGTGCTCGACGAGCCGACGAACCACCTCGACCTGCCCGCGATCGAGCAGCTCGAGCAGGCACTGGAGTCGTTCAACGGCACGCTGCTGCTGGTCTCGCACGACCGGCGCATGCTCGAGGCGGTGCGGGTGAACCGGCGTTTCGCGGTGTCGGCGAAGGACGGCGTGGGCACGGTCACCGAAGGCTGAGCCGCTGGTGACTGAGTGCGCGGGACGTGCGTGCAGGGTGTAGCGCTTCAAGTCGTTCTTGTCGGTGGTCGCGGGCAGAGTAGGTCTCGTGCTTCTCGCCGACATCGCGGCGGCCTCCGAGGCCGTCGCCGCCGCCTCCGCCCGGCGCGACAAGATCGCGTTGCTGGCCGCCTGCCTGCGTCAGGCGTCCGGCACCGATGCGCCCGTGGTGGCGGCGTGGCTGTCCGGGCGCACCTTCCAGCGGCGCACCGGTCTGGGCTGGGCGTCGCTGCGGTCCGCTCCCCCGCCCGCCGTCTCGCCCTCTCTCACGGTGCAGATGGTGGACGCGTCGCTCGCCCGCGCCTCTCTTCTCACCGGCCCGGGGTCGAGTGGAGAGCGACAGCAGATCGTGCTCGAGCTGATGACGGCCGCCACCGCGCCCGAGCAACGGCTCCTGACCGGCCTGATCTCCGGTGAGCTGCGGCAGGGGGCGGCCGCCGGCCTGATCGTCGACGCGGTGGCCAAGGCCGCGGCGGTGCCCCTGGCCTCGGTGCGGCGGGCTCTGGCCGTGCACGGCGACCTGCCCGACGTGGCCGCCGCCGCGCTCGAGGGCGGTGAGGCGGCGTTGTCCGCGTTCCAGCTCTCGGTCGGCCGGGCCCTGGCCCCGATGCTGGCCGCGCCCGCCCCCGAACTCGACGCGGCGCTGGCCAAGACCGGCCCGGCCGGCGTGGAGTGGAAGCTCGACGGCGTGCGCGTGCAGATCCACCGGCAGGGTGACGAGGTGGCCGTGTTCACCCGCACGCTCGACGACATCACCGCCCGGGTGCCCGAAGTGGTGCGGGTCGTGCGCGAACTCGACGTCGGGCAGGCCATTCTCGACGGTGAGGTGATCGCGGCCACCGCGTCCGGCCGGCCGGCGCCGTTCCAGGTCACGAGTGCCCGGGTGGCCCGGCGTGACGTCGAGAAGGCGAGCGCCGCAACTCCTCTGAGCCTGACTCTGTTCGACGCGCTGCACGTCGACGGTGACGATCTGATCGACCGGCCCGGCTCCGGCCGCCGCACCCGTCTGGAGGCGGCGGCGCCGTCGCTGGTGGTGCCCCGGCACGTGGTCGAAGATCCTTCCGAGGCCGAAGACGTGTCGCGGGCGCAGGCTTTTGCCGCCGACGCCCTGGCCCGTGGGCACGAGGGCGTGGTGGTGAAGTCGCTCGAGGCCGCATACACGATGGGCCGGCGCGGGGCGGGCTGGGTCAAGGTCAAGCCGCGCATCACGCTCGACCTGGTGGTGCTCGCGGCCGAGTGGGGGCACGGGCGGCGCACCGGCAAGCTGTCGAACCTGCACCTGGGCGCCCGCGATCCCGACGGCGAGTACGGCCCGCCCGGCGGATTCGTCATGCTGGGCAAGACCTTCAAGGGCCTGACCGACCAGATGCTGGCGTGGCAGACCGAGCGGTTGCAGGCGCTGGCCGAGCGTGAGGCGAAGTGGGTCGTGCACGTGCGGCCCGAGCTGGTCGTCGAGATCGCGTTCGACGGGGTGCAGCGCTCGCCGCGCTATCCGGCCGGACTCGCGTTACGTTTCGCCCGGGTGCTGGCCCATCGTCCGGACAAGTCCGCCGCCGAGGCCGACACCATCACCACCGTGCGCGGTCATCACGTCGTCGACGACGAGGCGGCCGCCGAAGCCGAGGAGACGGAGCAGGTTTGACGACGGGCAAGGAAGACCGGCACGGCGGGAAAGACCTTCGGCACGAGGGAGACCGCAGCGACGAGGGTGCCGTCGTCGCGAGGAGAGGGCTGGGCGCGCCGGCCGCACACGGTCCGACCGCCGGCACCGGTCCGACCGCGGGTACCGGTCCGACCGCGGGTACCGGTCCGACCTCCGGTGCCGGTCCGACCTCCGGTGCCGGTCCGACCTCCGGTGCCGGTCCGACCTCCGGTGCCGGTCCGACCTCCGGTGCCGGTCCGACCTCCGGTGCCGGTCCGACCTCCGGTGCCGGTCCGACGCCGGGCGACAGCCTGGCCGACGACCCGCCCTCCGAGCACGAGGGGCGGCTGGTCCTCGGCGGGCTGCTGCTGTTCCTCGGTGTCGCGCTGTTCGGCGGGTTCGTGCTGGTGCTGGTACTCGTCGCGACCGGTCTGCCGGGTGTACCGCGCATCGATCACGACGTCGCGACCGGTCTGCACGGTTACGTCGTCGCCCGGCCCGGGCTGGAGGCGGTGCTCAACTTCGCCGGTCACGCCACCGAGCCGTTCGTGATCCGGGCGGTGTTCCTGATCCCGGCGTTCGTCCTGTGGCGGCACGGCGCCCGGCGGGCCGTGGCCTGGATGGTCGCCACCCTGGCCATCGGGGGCACGCTCAACGCCGTGGTCAAACTGCTCGTCGACCGGGCCCGCCCCGACCTGCCCGATCCGATCTACCTGGCCGCGGGGTCCAGCTTCCCGTCCGGGCACACCACCAACGCGGTGATGTTCGCCGGCATCGTGGTGGTGCTGCTCGACCCGAGTCTGCGCCACCACGTGCGTCTGCCCCGCGACGGGCACTTCGTGCGCAGCACCCGGGCGCGCGTCGGGTTGTGGGCCGGTGCGTTCACGTTCCCGGTGCTGGTGGCGCTCGACCGCCTCGGACTCGGCGTGCACTACCTGACCGACGTGGTCGGCGGGTTCTTCTTCGGGCTCTCGGTGCTGATGATCACCCTGGTGGCGTTCAGCCAGAGCAGCACCCTGAAACTCTGGCCGCGAAAAGCCCGGGCCTGAAACCGGGGCGGCCCGCAAAACGAGGCGGCCCGCAAAACGAGGCAGCCCGCAAAACGAGGCAGCCCGCAAAACGAGGCAGCCCGCAAAACGAGGCAGCCCGCAAAACGAGGCAGCCCGCAAAACGAGGCAGCCCGCAAAACGAGGCAGCCCGCAAAACGAGGCAGCCCGCGCCCTCGGTGACCCGAGAGGCGCGGGCGCCACAACGTCCGCAAGCCACAACGTCCGCAAGCCACGACCGCAAGCAGACTCAGACCAGGTGGTCGAACTCGCCCTTCTTCGCCCCGTCGAGCCACGCATCCCACTCGCCGGGCGTGAACGACAGCACGTCGCCGGTCTCGCCGTCTTTCGAGTAGCGCACCTCGATCATGCCCTCAAGACGCCGCATCTCGACGAACTCGTCAGCGCCCTCGGCGCCGCTGGCCTTGATCCATCCGCTGTCGATGCTCATCTGCACTCCCCGTGTACCGGAAATCACCGAACGAACAAGCTGCAGCGTAACGGACCAATCAGCTGTCGCCGCGCCCCTTGCGCTCGTTCTCCTCGGCCAGGAAGCGCTCGAGTTCGGCCCCCAGCTCGTCGGCGGTGGGCAGCTCACCCGGACCGTCGGCCAGCGGCAGCGCGTTGCCCTCACCGGCGACGTAGGCGTCGTACTGCTGCTCGAGCGCACTGACCACGGCGGCGACCTCGGGCTGCCCGGAGACCTGCTCCTCGATCGCGGCGCGGGTCTCGATACCCGCCTCGATCAGCGAACCGGTGGGCAGGGTCAGGTCGGCGACGTCGGCCACCGCGTCGACCAGGGCGACCGCGGCGTCGGGGAACTCGGCCTGCGTCAGGTAGTGCGGCACGTGCACAGCGAAACCGGCCGCGTCCTTACCGGCCTGGCCCAACCGCAGCTCGAGCAGGCCCGCGACGTTGCCGGGCACCTGCACGTTGCCGGCCCAGACGTTCTTGATGTCGATCAGGTTCTTGCGGGTGGCGTGCGCGGTCATCCCGGACGGGCGGGTGTGCGGCACGGCCATCGGGATCGCGTGCACCCCGACGGTGAGGCGCACGTCGTAGTGGTCGACGAGCTGGGTGACCGCGGCGACGAAACGCTCCCACTGGATGTCCGGCTCGGGGCCCGTCAGCATCAGGAACCCGCGGCCCTCGACGTCCTTGACCTCTTCGAGGATCAGGCGCGGCGCCTCGTAGCTCTCCCAGTGGTTCTCCATGAACGTCATGGGGGGCCGACGAGCGCGGTAGTCGTAGAGCTGGTCGACGTCGAACTCGGCCAGCACCTTGTGCTCGAGCGAACTGAGCAGGTGCTCACCGGCCAGCCGGCCGGCATTGCCCGCGTCGATGAAGCCCCCGAGGGCGTGAAGCAGCACGGGCCGCTCGAGCGCTCCTTCTTCGGGCTGCTCGTCGGCGAGCGTGTAGAGATCCCTCGGATCCAGCACGAACGTCCTCCTCCATCGCCGGGCGCGCCAACCACCGTCGCGCACTGTGCTCGTATCGGCCCGATCCGCGACGACACCGACTCTGGGGTCGGTGCTCCGAAACGGGCACCCGGCACCTATAACGCTACCGGCCCGTGTCTGAATCCCCGATCCAGATCCACCCTCAGCGAACAGCGTGCGGGAAACCCACGGGAACCGCATCCGGTCGGCACCCCGGACGGGGTTCCCGTGAGCTCTTGACGCCCGTCACTCAGCGTCATCCGCCCCCGCGGAAGGAGCGGCCGACTCGTCCTCGGCGAGGATCCGGTAGATGGCGCGCCGGGCCTCGTCGAGCGCCTGCCGGGTGCGCTCCACCTGCTCGTCCGAGCCGAGCCGGGCGACCTGCTGCGTCGCCAGACCGAGCGCTCCCATGCCCTCGAACAGGCTCTGCACCCGCTGCCGCTGACCGGGACCGGCCATCGACCAGGGCTCGTGGAACTCGGACGGGTTCTGCTGCACGGCTTCGTGACCGGCGTCGGTGATCGAGAAGACCTTGCGGCCGCCCTCGGCGTCCTCGGCCCGGATCAGCCCCTCGTCCTGCAACTGCTGCAGCACCGGGTAGACCGATCCCGGGCTCGGGCGCCACAGGCCACCGCTGCGCTTGGTCAGCTCACCCATGATCGCGTAGCCGTGGTAGCCCTGGCGCGGCTCCTCGTCGAGGAGGGCCAGGATCGCGGCCCGCACGTTGCCCCGCGGGCGGCGACCACCTCGCCCACCGCGCCCCGGACCCCGGCCGTCACCACCGGGACCGCCCGGTCCCCAGCCGCCGCGGCCGAAACCGCCCCGGCCGAAGCCACCCGGACCGAAGCCACCCGGACCGAACCCGCCCGGCCCGAATCCCCCGGGCCCGAAACCGCCGGGACCACCGAAGCGACCGAAACCACCACGTCCACCGTGGATGGGGCCGTCGTCCTCCCCCTCCGGGAAGTCCTCGGGATCGATCCCCGGGCCGGCCGCCCGGGCGCCGAAGGCACCGAAGGCCCCCCGGCGAGGGCCGAAACCGGGACCGAAACCGGGACCGAAACCGCGACCGAAACCGCGACCACCGCCGTGACCGTGACCACGACCGGACCGCCGCCCGGGACCGAACGCCCCGGGACCACCTTCGCCGTCCGGCGAACCCCACTCGGGCCCGCCCTCGTTCATCTCGTCGGCGTGCTCACGCAGTCGGCGAGCACGCTCCTCGTTCATCTCTGCCTGTTGCATCTGTCTGCTCCTCAGGATCGGCCGACCGCTCCGTGCGAGCATCGGCGATACGTCAACGATATATCGCTAACGTATCGCTGTCGACACCGCGACCGAAACGGCCGCCTCCCGTACACCCGTTGATCCAACGCGAGCGGGTGCTGGACGGCGCATGCGCCGTCCAGCACCCGAACACCTCAGGACGCGAAGTCCCCCATCACGGAAACCCGCGACGGCCTCGACGAAAGCCCCCGGGGAGAAGCTCCCTCAGCGACCCGAGAGGTCGCGGGCGACCTCCACCTCCAGCGGGTAACGCGACGGGTCCCAGTCCTCCTCGCTCAGCGCCCACTGGTTCTCCGGCTCGTTCCCGGCGGCCGGGATGCTGAGCTGGTTGCGCGGCGGCAGCGGCTTCGCCCGGCGCGTCGACTCCAGCACCACCCGGGCGGCCCGCCCCTCGAGAACCAGTGTGGAGATGGCGTTCCCGAAGAGCGGGCCCCCGACGGCCCGCCACGTCATCACGGTCTCGGGGATCGTGCGGGGACGCGTGAACAACAGCCGGGCGAGACGCGTCACCGGAGCGGTCCAGGAGACGCTGAACGCCAGGCGCATCACCCCCGGGATCGTGTTGTGCACCGGCGAGCAGGTGAGCTGGTAGACCCGGGAAGGGTTTTCGGGCCGGTTCGCCATCAGCGGGGTCACGTCGGCCTCACAGATGTAGCTGTGGTGCACGTCGCCCGAGAGCACACAGACCGTCGCCGGGGCCTGCGGACCCGACGCCACGTCGGCGATCAGCCGGGCCAGCCGGTCGAACGATCCCCGGAACGCCGCCCAGTGCTCCAGGTCGGCCGCGCGCCGCATCTGCTCCCCCAGCCACGCCTTTCGCCCGGTGCCCTCGGCGAGATGCTCGTTCCAGGCCTCGATCTGATGCAGCGCCGGGGCCATCAGCCAGGGCAGGGACGTGCCGATGAGCAGGTGGTCGAAGTCGCCCCGGGCCTTCTCGGCGACCCAGTCGAACTCGGCGTCCGACAGCATCGAGCGGAAGTCACCGTCGAGCATCCGGCCGCAGCGGGAGTCGATGACCACCAGCCGGGTACGGCCCAGATCTCGCCAGAACGACCAGCGGTAGCCCTTTCCGCCGTCCGCCTCGGCGTCCGCGAACCGGGCGAACTCGCGCAGGTAGGGCGCCGCGTCCTCACCGGAGTCGGCCATCCCGAGCACGCGCCGGTACACCTCGTCGGCCGCCAGCTCGTCGGGCGAGAGGTTGCCGATGTGCTGGTAGACCCAGTAGGAGACCAGCCCGCCGACGATGCGCTCGCCCCACCAGCTGGTCTTCTTCATGTCCTCCCGCCACGAGCGCGAGGTGTTCCAGTCGTCGTGCACGTCGTGGTCGTCGAAGATCATCGCGGTCGGCACGGTCGACATCAGCCAGCGGATCTGCGGGTCGCTCCACGACTCGTGGTACAGCCAGGTGTACTCCTCGAAGTCGGCGACCTGACCGTGCGGGGGCTGCGAGATGTCCCGGTGCCCGGCGATGCGCTCACGGGTCAGCTCGGTGGTCTCGTCGGCGTAGACCTGGTCGCCGAGCATCACCATCAGGTCGGGCCAGCCGTCGTCCGGGTCGTTGGCGATCCGCACCGCGTAGGCCTCCAGCGCGTCCACCCCGTACTTGCGGCGCCCCTTCACCGTGCGCTGCGTGGCGACCCGGCACGAACCGTAGGCGATGCGCTGGGGACGGCCCGCCTCCAGCGTGCGGATGCGGGACGGCGGGAGCACACCGGGTGCCCCATCAGGTGAACCCGGCGACACGCCGCCGGAACCGGACTGTTCGGAATCTCGCACCGGTGGCCACACGCGTTCACCGTCCAGGCACACGTCGTAGCTCATCGACTGCGCGGGGTCCAGGCCGGTGACCTGCACGAGGGCGTAGTGATGGCCGCTGACCTCGAAGGTCTTCTGGGAGGAGCCGAGCACGGAGACGTCACAGCGAGTGTCTGTCTCGACCCAGACCGTGGCGTGGGTGGGGCCGACGTGCCGGAGAACGGGACCGAGGATCAAGGAGGGCACGCCCCCTTTCGTACCGCAGGCCCGGCTTGACCGCTACCGTCGAGCACCGTGAGCCGTCGCGTCCTGATCTCGGTACTGGTTGGTGTGCTGGTCATCGCCGGAGGAGGCGGTACAGCCCTGTACCTGCTGCTCCTGCGCGACAGTGACCAGAGCGGGCCCCAGAAGACCGCCGCCCAGGCCTTCGGGCGGGCCTGGACCGGAGGCAACCTCGGCACGCTGGGCTGGGCGCCCGGCGCGGACGACGCCTCCGGCTCGGTGCAGAAGATCACCGCCGGCCTCACCTCCGAGAAGACCGACAAGCCGTCCGGGGTCACCGCCGGCGACCCGGTCGCCTCCGACAGCGGCGACACCGCCACCGTGCCTCTGCACGTGACCTGGACGCTGGCCCGCGACCAGAAGTGGGAGTACGACTCCACGCTCACCCTGGTCCGGCAGGACGATGCCTGGCTGCCGCAGTACGCCCCGACGCTGGTGCACCCCGACCTCACCGGTGACCTGGCCACCGCGACGCTCGACGCCGACTCGGTGACCGGGGAGCGCGGCCGGATCCTCGGGGCGAACGACCGGGTGCTCGTCGAGAACCGGCCGGTGGTCGTGGTCGGGATGCAGAAATCCAAGGCCGGCAACGTGTCCACGTCGGTGGCCCGGGTCGCGAACATCCTCGACGTCGACGAGGCAGCCCTGCTGAAGCGGGTGAACGCGGCCGGGGCCGACGTCTTCGTCGACGTGATCACACTGCGCCGCGCCGCCTACGACGACGTGAGCGCCGACCTGAAGAAGGCCGACGGGGTGGTCTACCAGGAGAAGGAACTGCCGCTGACCCCCACCGCCGACTTCGGGCGTCCCCTCTTCGGCAACGTGGGCGCGGCCACCGCCGACATCGTGAAGGAGTCGGAGGGCCGGGTGCAGGCCGGTGACACGACCGGCCTGTCGGGCCTGCAGCGCCTGTACGACGAGCAGCTGGCCGGCACGCCGGGCGTCGTGGTCGAGGCCGAGCCCGAGGAGGGGGACGCCAAGGAGCTGTTCCGCGCCGAGGCCACCGACGGCGAGGACCTGAAGATCACCCTCGACGAAGAGGTCCAGAAGGCCGCGGACAAGGCCATCGCCACCGCGCCGCAGCTGGCCGGGATGGTCGCGATCGACACGAGGACCGGCAACATCCTGGCGGTCGCGAACGGCGGGCCGAACGGCAACAGCTACAACCGGGCCCTGCTCGGCCAGTACGCCCCCGGCTCGACCTTCAAGATCGCCTCGGGCCTGGGCCTGGTCGAGTACGGCGGGATGAAGGCCGACAAGACCGTGGCCTGTCCCAAGGCCCTGGTGGTCAGCGGCAAGAAGTTCATGAACGCCGAGGACGAGGTGCTCGGCAAGGTGCCCTTCTCCAGTGACTTCGCCCACTCCTGCAACACCGCCTTCGTCGGCAGCGCCAAGCTGATCAGCCAGGAGGAGCTGGCCGAGGCCGCGGCCTCGCTGGGTTACGGCCAGAAGAACGCCACCGGGGTCACGGCCTTCACCGGCTCGGTGCCGACCGGCGGCACCGACGTCGACCACGCCGCCGCGATGATCGGCCAGGGCAAGGTGCTGGCCAGCCCGATGGCCGTGGCGAGCGCCTCGGCCGCGATCGCGAGCGGCACCTGGAACGCGCCGAAGCTCGTGCTGAACGGGCGGGACACCCCCGAGGTGGAGCCGGTGAAGCTGAACGCCGCGAACGCGAAGACCATCCGGGCCCTGATGCGCGAGGTGGTCACGGACGGAACCGGCGTGGTCATGAAGAACACGCCCGGTGGCCCGGTCTCGGGCAAGACCGGCACGGCCGAGTACGGCACCGACGTACCCCCCAAGACCAACGCCTGGTTCACCGGTTTCCAGGGGAACATCGCCTTCGCGGTGCTGGTCGAGGACGGTGACTTCGGGGGCAAGACGGCGGCCCCGATCGCCAAGAAGTTCCTGAGCGATCTCGCGTCGTAACCTCCACCCATCGGAAGGATGGGTAGAGTCCGCTGGCGATGACCGGAATGACCAGCAGATTCGACCGGACCCTGGTGACCTGGCTGGTCGTGATGCTCCTGGCCGGAGTCGGCCTGGCGGTGGGCTGGGTGGCGAAGGCCCCCTGTGTCGACACCTACCAGGTGGGCGGCGGGCAGGTGGCGCTCGACTGGCGGGACGGGCGGCAGTACGCGCTGCACTGCTACTCCGACGCGATCCCGCTCTACGGGGTCGACCGGCTGTCCGACGGCACCCTGCCGTACAAGACCACCTGGCTCGACGACAGCGGTAACGAGCGCGCCATGGAGTACCCGGTGGTGACCGGCATGCTCCAGTACGGCGTGATGAAGGTGACCAAGGCCTGGGTCGGCTCGGCCGGGTACACCGGCCCGGAGGTCGTGCCCTACTTCGTGATCATGGCGGTCGTGCTGGCCGTGGCCTGGCTGATCGCCGTCGCCTGCACGCTGCCGCTGGTGACGAAGAAGTGGCACGCCGTGCTGATGGCGCTGTCCCCCCTGGTGTTCGTGCACGCCTTCACCAACTTCGACACCCTGGCCGTGGCCCTGGCCGCCGGCGGGATGCTGGCCTGGGCCCGGCAGAAGCCCGTGCTGGCCGGTCTGCTGCTCGGGATCGGCGCGGCGGCCAAGCTCTACCCGCTCTTCATCCTCGGGCCGCTGCTGGTGCTCTGCTGGCGCTCGCGCACGCTGGGCCCCTGGTGGAAGGCCACGATCACCGCGGCGGCCGCCTGGATCGCCTGCAACGCGCCGTTCGCGCTGCTCTACCCGCGCGGCTGGTGGGAGTTCTTCCGCCTCAACTCCACCCGGGTCGCCGACCACGACTCGATCTACAACGCGCTCACCACGTTCACCAGCTGGACGGGCTTCGACGGCCCGGTCTACGCGGGTGAGTCGCCGGAGAAGCTCAACGCCTTCACCCTCGTCGCCTTCCTGGGCCTGTGCCTGGTGATCGGCGTGATCGGGCTGAGCGCCCCGACCCGGCCCCGGCTGGCCTCGCTCGTGTTCCTCGTGGTCGCCGCGTTCCTGCTGACCAACAAGGTGTGGAGCCCGCAGTACTCGCTGTGGCTGGTGCCCCTGGCGGTGCTCGCCCTGCCCCGGGTCTGGATCCTGCTGACCTGGATGCTGGTGGACGCGTGGGTCTGGTACCCGCGGCTCGGTTACTTCCTCGGGCTGCAGGATCCGGGACTGGGCAACTCGGCCGAGCGCTTCCTCACCGTGGTGCTGCTGCGCGACCTGCTGGTGGTGATCATCTGCGGCATGATCATCCACACGATCTACCGGCCCCAGGCCGATCCGGTACGACAAGGCGGTGCGGACGATCCGGCCTTCGGGCCCGTGAGTGATCAGCCGGACCGCAGGCTCGCCCCCGCGCGAGCCCTGACCTAGGCGGGAAGTCAGCGGTATGTCAGCGGCAAGATCTGCGGTGGACTCGAATCTGAGCTGGGACAACCTGGGCTGGGACTCGCTGGGCGACCAGCGCGTCATGGTGGTGGTCCTGGCGGTCGCGGCGATCGTGCTGACCGGCGAGCGCACCACCTGGCACGTGCTGCGCAACGTGGTGACGATCGCGCACGAGGGCGGTCACGCGGTGATCGCGCTGCTGATGGGCCGCGAGCTGGCCGGCATCAAGCTGCACTCCGACACCTCCGGGGTCACGCTCTCCCGGGGCAAGCCGCGCGGGCCGGGCATGATCTTCACCGCGCTCGCGGGCTATCCGGCGCCGTCGCTGCTCGGGGTGGGGCTGGCCGCGCTGATCGGGCTCGACCTGATCACCGTGCTGCTGTGGGTCGTGGTGGCGCTGCTGGCGATCCTGCTCACCCAGATCCGCAACGCGTTCGGGGTGCTGACCGTGGTCCTCACCGGCGGCGCGGCGGTCGCGGTGATGGTCTGGGGCAACGAGCGCACGGCCCTCGGCTTCGCCTGCGCGGTGACCTGGCTGCTGCTCATCGGCGGTCTGCGCGCGGTGATCGAGCTGCAGCGCTCACGCCGGGCGCAGGGCAGCGGGCGCCGGGGCGGGCCGCCGGTCACCTCCGACGCCGATCAGCTGGCCTGGCTCAGCCACGTGCCCGGGGTGCTCTGGGTGACGGTCTTCTTCGTCCTCAGCCTGGTGTGCATCGTGGCCGGCGGCTGGCTGATGCTGAGCTGGAACCCGTAAGCACTCGTCACGCAGGGCGCAACCGTGCCCCCGACCGGGTGAATTCCGGCCGGGGGTCTGAAACCCGCTCCTACAGGCACTCCTGGGCGAAGTCGTCCAGGCGGTGCTCCCAGCGCGACTGCATCCGGGGCCGCAGCTGCGACGGCAGCCCCTCGTGCCAGAGTCGCAACCGCGTACCGCCCGCCACCGGGGTCAGGTCGAGCTCGACCAGACTGGTGTCCAGATCGACGCCGGAGTGCCACGACAGCCGCAACTGCTCCAGGGGGTGGAAGCTCTGCACAACACCCGCGTCGCCGTCGTCACTGACGTACGTCTGGCCCTTACCCTGCAGCACGGCGCCGTGGCCGAGCCATACCGCGGTTCCCGTCGGGCTCACCAGCGCCTGCCAGACGTGACTCGCACTACCCGTGAACACCTTGCGCACATACACGAACTGCTCGGTCGGTACGACGGCATCGTCGACGAGCGCCGGAGGCAACCCCGCCTCCACCCGACCCAACTGCACGAATGTGGACATTTCCAGCCCCCTTGCGAATCAGCCATACCGATTCAGCACCCCCTCCCCGAGCCGGAGGGGCCAAATTCGGTCATCGTCGATACTCAGTCGGCGAGAAGGAAGGGTGCTTCAATCCCCCAAAAGCCTGTCGCACGAAAAGTCTGGGAACATGGCGGCAACACCCCCGTGAGAGGTACCGCTGGTGAACACTGTTTCGATACAGAGCCGGAAGACGCTCCAGGTCTTCTCCGGCCGGGCATACCCTGAGCTGGCCGAGGAGATCGTCAAGTATCTCGACGTCAGCCTGACGCCGCAGTCGGCCTACGAGTTCGCGAACGGCGAGATCTTCGTGCGGTTCGAGGAGTCGGTGCGAGGTGCGGACGCGTTCGTCGTCCAGGCCTGCGGCCAGGGCATCAACACCTGGGTGATGGAGACCCTGATCATGGTCGACGCGCTGAAGCGCGCCTCGGCCGACCGGATCACCGTGGTGCTGCCGTTCTACCCGTACGCCCGGCAGGACAAGAAGCACAAGGGTCGCGAGCCGATCTCGGCACGGCTCATCGCCGACCTGCTCCACACCGCCGGGGCCGACCGCCTGATGACGGTCGACCTGCACACCGACCAGACCCAGGGCTTCTTCGACGGCCCCGTCGACCACCTCTTCGCCATGCGGCTGCTCGCCGACCACGTGGCGTCGAAGTACAAGGGTGAGGACATCACCGTGGTCGCGCCCGACTCCGGCCGCGTGCGCGTGGCCGAGCGCTGGGCCGACCGTCTGGGGGGCGCGCCGCTGGCGTTCATCCACAAGACCCGTGACCCCCGCATGCCGAACACCGTGGTCACCAACCGCGTCGTCGGCGATGTCGAGGGCCGCACCTGTGTCCTGGTGGACGACATGATCGACACCGGGGGCACGATCACCAAGGCGGCCACCAAGCTGTTCGAGCAGGGCGCCAAGGACGTGATCATCGCGGCCACCCACGGCATCCTGTCCGACCCCGCCACCGAGCGGCTGCGAGACTGCGGCGCCACCGAGATCGTGCTCACCAACACGCTGCCGATCGACTCCGACCGGCTGCTGCCCAACTTCACCGTTCTCTCGATCGCCCCGCTGATCGCCCAGGCGATCCACGAGGTCTTCGAAGACGGCTCGGTCACCTCGCTCTTCAGCCAGGACGAAGTGCCGAACGAATAACGGACGACGTCCGTACCTTTCACCCGTCCGCCGCCTCAGGGGTCTGTCCCCCGAGGCGGCGACGTGCGTTTGCCCCCGGCGTCCCGCAGGCTCGGACCTCCTGGCCACCACGCGTTCTGGGGGGATCGCCGTGCCCGTTCGTCCTGCCGTCACCCGATTACTGATCTGTGCACTCACGGGCGTGGCGGTGATCACCTCCCTGGCGTCACCGGCCCGGGCGGACGACGTCTCCCTGACCGTGCCGCTCCACACCCGGGCCACCGACGTCACCCTGATCGGGGCGTCCACGACGGGGGCCGCGGTGCTCCAGACGGCGCCGTCGGCGCAGGATCCGGACGTCGTGCAGACCGGGGCCTGGGGCGCGACGCTGAAGCCGCGGCCCGAGGTCGTCACCACGCCCGGGTTCCGGGAGTACTTCCAGCAAGGGGCCGTCAGCGACGGGACGCTGGGCTGGGGCATGGCCTTCGTCGGATCGATCTCCTCCAGCACCCACCTGCACCGCACCGACCTGATCACCGGCGCCACGACCACCGACGGCCGGATCTCGGGCCGCTCCTTCACCCTGACCGGGTCGTCGTGGGTGTCGAGCCCGGACCCGTGGTCGGTGCTGCCCTTCGGGAGCCAGAAGCTGCTGGAGTACCCCCTGTCGAGCCTGCCGAACGGGGAGTGGGCCTCGCTGCCCACCACCTTGTGGAAACCCGGCGTCCCTTCCGGCACCACCCCCGTCGACACCCTGACCGCGTGGGCTGCGGACACCACCTCGGCCGTCGTCGCGACCCGCTCGATCGACGGCGGCTCGTCCTTCCAGCCCGACGGCCCGCTGCAGATCCTCGGCGTGCCGCTGGGCGGCGGCACGCCGCAGCTCCTGGCGACCGGGCCGGCCGCCGGGCTGACCGGTCTGGCGATCGGCGCGTCCACCGTCGCCTGGGCCACCGACTCCGGCACCACCCGCAGCGTCTCGGCGGTGGCCCGCACCGGCGGCACCCCACTCACCCGCGTCGAGACGGACGCCGACGCCGACCTGGCCCACCTGTCCGTCACCGACGACGGAACCGTCGGCTACCTCGTCCCCGGCGGCAGCACCGGCGTCACCCTGCGAACCGTGAACGGCTCGACCACCGCGGATCTCGCCCTCCCCGCCGGCAGCGCGGGCCTGGACGCGGTCGGCCGCGACTTCGTCACCGCGACCGGCCGGGGCACCGCACCGGGCGTGTACCGGATCAGCCCCGGCGGCTCCCCCGTGCTCGCGGCTCCACTGACACCGGCCGGATACCCGCTCGGGGCCTGGGATCTCGCGGCCGGGCGCGTCTACTACACCGACCGTTCCCGGGGCAGCGCCCGCAGCCTTCCGATCTTCAGCCGCGCGGTCGGGGCCGAGCTGGGGGCCGAGACCGAGCTGTCCGCACCGGCGGGCAGCCTGCCGGGCCCGAGCGGCCGGCCCACCGACCAGATCGAGCTGCCCGTCGCGTTCTCCGGCGCCCGTGGCCTGGTCGGCAGCCCGAGGTACAACCTGCAGTGGGACGTGCTGGACCGGGGTGAGCGGATCGCGGTCCTGGAACAGACACCGGTGAAAAACCGGGGATACCGGGAGTTTCCCGAGGCCGATCCGCAGATCTCGGGACCGTACGTCTCGCTCGGCGGCCAGATCCAGCGCACCGACGGCCAGCCCCTGTTCACACTGCCGGCGGCCGCCCGCACCGCCGCCCAGGTCTCGCTCTTCGGTTCGCAGGCGCTCTACGGCACCACCGCGTCCCGGCGCGGTCAGGTCTGGCTGGTGAACGCCGAGAAGCCCAGGCCGGTGAAGCTTTTCGAGCAGACCTGCGCCCACGCCCCGGCCGTCGCGCTGTGGGGACGCACGGCCGTCTGGCTGAACTGCACGGGCACCCGCGCGGCCGTGCGCGACCTGGTCACCGGCACGACCCGGAGCGTCGCGACCGGCACCACCGACCCGGATCCGGGCCTGACCCTGGGCGAAGGGGCCCTGGCCTGGCTGACCGGCGGCACGGTGACGGTGCTCGACCTGTCCGGGCCCGCGAGCGCCCCGGTTCCGCTGGCCGGCACCGGCATCACGTCGCTGGCCCTGGACACCGGCCGGATCGCGACGACGGACGCCTCCGGCCTCACCGTCGCTCCCCTGCCGTTCGAGGTCGCCTCGCACCCGCGGCTGACCGGCCTGACCCGTCTGCTCGGCTTCAGCCCCGACGGTGACGGGGTGCGCGACGTCTGGGCGCCCACCTTCGACACCACCGAGGCGCTGGATTCGGCGACGCTGCGGATCACCTCCGAGAAGACCGGCAGGACGGTGTATTCGCAGACCACGCGGGACGTGGCCGACGGCGGGATCCGGGACTTGCGCTGGGACGGTTTCCTGGCCTCGGGTCTCGGCGCGCCCCGCGGCTACTACACCTGGAGTCTCACGGCCGAGTCCCCCACGGGCGCGGCCCTGACCACGGCGGCGGACGGGAAGAAGATCGCCGGGCGGATCGAGCTGAGCCGCTGACGCCTCCGGCGGTGAGCGGGTGGGGCCGACAGGCGGGTGACGGGGCGGGTGACGGGGCGGGGTGACGGGGCGGGGTGACGGGGCGGGGTGACGGGGCGGGCTGACGGGGCGGGCTGACGGGGCGGGCTGACGGGGCGGGCTGACGGGGCGGGTGATGGGGCCAAAGCGGCGGGTCCACACCAATTGCGGACGCGCCGGGGCACCTTTCGGTCGTCCCCGGCGATCCGCAGGCGGCACGACCGGGAACGGTCCCCGCCCGGACCGGTGGTGCTGGTGGGATGCGTGCATCCACACCGATCCGGGGGCACCATGCCGAGGTGTCCGGTCGCAGGCGGGAGAAGCGCAGATGGCCCCTGAACCAGTGGTCACGGGCCCGGCGGTCACCGGGGCGAGGGTGGTGCGGCCCCGCAGCGCCCCCGACCTCGAGGTCCGGATCGAGGCCGACGACACGCTCAGCGTCTCGCGGGACGTCCCCCCTCCCCCGGGTCCTCCCGAGAACCCCGAGACCCCCGGGGCCGGTGGTGGACGACCGGCGCACCCGATGCGGCACGTCCGGCTGGTGCCGGGCGTGCTCGCCCTGTCGCTGGTGCTGAGCGGCGCGGTCGACGCGCCCGGCAGCAGCGACGAGCCGGTGCGCACGCGGGAGCAGGCCCTGACCGCGCGCACGGTCACGCCCGCGGCGTCGCTGGTGCTGTCCGGGCACCCGGCGCCCAGCGCGGTGCGGCTGATCGGCGCGTCCGAGCACGGGATCGCGATCTGGCAGGGGGCGGCCGGCGGGCTGGACACGGACCTCAGCCGCCCTCAGGCCGTCTACACCGGGGCGCTGACCGGCGCCGACGGAACCATGCGGCTCACCGAGCGGCCGGGGGCCGGGGCCTCCACCCGGGCCGGGGCGCTGGTGCGGCTGAGCGTGGCCGGTCCGGTGCTGACCTGGTACGAGCTCGGCGGTGAGGGCGACACCACGGCCTACCCGCAGGAGAAGCGGCTCGACCTGGCCGGGGGCGCCGACGTCACCGACGACCGCACCGCGTCCCTCGCCGTGCGCCAGAAGATCAAGGGCGGCGGGGCGACCACGCCGTACACCCAGATCGACGGGGACGGCACGCTCGCGACCACCGAGCCCGGGCGCTGGCTGGAGTTCGGCGGCCTGTCGGCGCGGATCGTGGCGCACGAGGGCCGCTGGGTGCTGGAGTCCCGCCGCGGCGGCGAACCCGTCACCCGCGCGGTGCTGCCCCAGGACATCAACGTCAATTCGGGGCTCGACGCGGTCGGCGACCGGCTCTACACCGTCTCCAGCGGTCTGCACCCGGCGGTCTGGGTGGTGCAGGGCAGCCGTGTCACCAAGGTCGCCGACGTTCCCGCCGCGCGGTACCCGATCGGCTCATGGGCCCTGTCCGGCGGATCGGTGCACTACACCGACCACTCGTCGGGCAAGCGCGCGCACGTGTTCTCGAGCACGGTGAGCGGGACGGACGGGAGCATCACCCTGGGCCCCACGAAGCGGGGCGAGCAGGTGGCCGGGACCACCGCCGGGGGCACCTCCCCGGCCCGAGGGGCCGGCGGGACCACCATCCCGATCGGCTGGTCGGCGGGCCGTGCCGCCCTGGCCGACCCGCGGGGGCCCGGCCAGTGGCAGCTGCTCGACCAGGGCCGCACGAACGCGGTGGTGGGGCAGCGGCTGGTGACGCTGAACGGCGAGAAGCAGCGCGTGGACGACGCGACGCCGGCGGTGTCGGGTTCCTACACGCTGGTCGCGGGGCAGGTGTTCCGCCCCGACGGCGAACTGGTCTGGACCGAGCCGGCGGCCGCCGCGCTGGCCGGGCAGGACGACCTGTACGGCGCCGACATCGTCTACTCGGTGCCGGCGGGCGGGCAGGACGACGAGGGCAACGACCTGGCCGGGGTCTGGTCGGTCAACGCCGAGCGGCCGCTGCCGGTGCGCCTCGACACCGAGAGCTGCGCCACCGCCCCCGAGGTCGCGATCTGGGCGGGTTCGGCGGCCTGGGCCACCTGCGACGGCTCCCGGATCACGGTGCAGGACCTGACCACCGGCCAGATCCGCGACGTGGACACCGGTCTGGGCCTCATCGTCGGCTCGGACCCGGCCCCGATCACCGGGCTGACGCTCGGCGAAGGGCTCCTGGCCTGGAAGGACGGCAACGCGCTGAGCCTGCTCGATCTCTCCGACGCCGGTTCCTCACCGATCGTGCTGCCCGGCGCGACCGGCCGCTTCACGGTGGACGCCGGTCTGGTGGCCCGCGAGGTCACGACCGGCGGGGCGAGCGAACTGGTCATCGACAAGGCGCCGTTCACGGTGAACCAGCGTCCCCGGCTGATCGCGGCGGCCGCTCCGCTCGGCTTCACCCCGGACGGCGACGGCCGGCAGGACACCTGGAAGCCGCAGTTCGACGTGACCCGGCCGGTGGAGAAGGCCCGGCTGCGGATCCTGGCGCCGTCCGGCCGGGTGATGCGCACGTTCGAGATCAAGGGCGGCGGCGACGGCAGTCTGCGCGGCATCACCTGGGACGGGCGCTCGAACGCCGGGATGCGGCTGCCCGAGGGTCCCTACGACTGGGAGCTGACCGCGACCGCCACCGACGGCGGGGGCACGCTCACCTCGGCGGACTCCCCGGCCCGGGCCCGCGGCACGATCGAGATCAGCGCGGTGGCTCCGGAACGGCCCGGGGCCCGGTAAGTCAGTTGACTCACCGGGCCCCGGCCGCACAAGCTGACCTGGAATGAGTCAGGCGGTCACGATGTTGCCGTCCTCGACCGAAACCGCGATCGAGGTCAGCGGCGCGTTCGCCGGCCCGGAGACGAAAGCGCCCGTGTCCTTCTCGAACACCGAATTGTGCAGCGGGCACACCAGCTGGTCACCCTGCACCGCCACGGTTCCGCCCTGGTGCGGGCAGACCGCGGAGAAGGCGACCGGCTTGTCGGCCTCCGGCATCGCCACGATGATCGGCTTGCCGTCGAGCTCGAAGCCCGCGGCGTCACCGGTGGCGATGTCGTCCACGGCGGCGATGACCTTGGCGTCACCCGAGCCGGAACCGGAGTCGGAACCGGAGTCGCTCGAGGCCGAGGGCTGCGGCGCCGAACTGGTCGCCGGTGCACCGGCGGTATCGTCATCACTCCCGCCACCGCAGGCGGCCAGCCCGGCGGCGCCCAGCAGGGTGAACGAGCAGACCGCCATGGCCCGGCGGCGGCTGAAGCCGTTACCGGCTTCCTCGGTGGCGACAGAATGGGCCTCAGAAGCCGCCTGCGTCTCTCCGGTGCTGCGGAGGGCTGCAGTCATGTTTGATCCTCCCGTGAGGTCGTTGAAGGTGCAAATAGTAGTGACCGAGGCTGTGAACTTCGCAAGTTTCTCTGGCATGTCTGGGATTTCGCGGTGACCGACACACAAACCTGGATTTCCGCTGTCAATGAGCTGCGAGTCGGCCTGAGCGAGGTGCCGCTCAGCGACGAACGCCGCCTGGGCCGGCAGCTCGACTCGGTGCTGCACTCGCGGCGGCGCAGCGACGACGAGAAGACCGCCGAACTCGCCCGCATCGAGCGGGAGATCGGCATCGGCAGGGCCCGGGTGGAGAACCGCCGGGCGTCCGTGCCGACGATCACCTATCCGGAGCAACTGCCCGTCAGCCAGCGCCGTGACGACCTGCTCACGGCAATCGCCGAGCACCAGGTCGTGATCGTCGCGGGTGAGACCGGCTCGGGCAAGACCACCCAGCTGCCCAAGATCTGCCTGGAGCTGGGCCGGGGCGTGCGCGGGCTCATCGGCCACACCCAGCCCCGGCGGCTCGCGGCCCGGTCGGTGTCCGAGCGCATCGCCGAGGAACTGGGCTCCGAGGTGGGCGAAACCGTCGGTTACACCGTGCGTTTCACCGACCAGGCGAGCGAGGCGACCCTGGTGCGGCTGATGACCGACGGCATCCTGCTGGCCGAGATCCAGCGCGACCGCCTGCTCACCCGCTACGACACGATCATCATCGACGAGGCGCACGAGCGCAGCCTCACCATCGACTTCCTGCTCGGCTACCTCAAGCAGCTGCTCCCCCGCCGCCCCGACCTGAAGATCATCATCACCTCGGCCACGATCGACCCGGAGGCGTTCTCCCGGCACTTCGACGACGCACCGATCGTCGAGGTCTCCGGCCGCACCTATCCGGTCGAGGTCCGTTACCGACCCCTGGTGCTGCAGACCGAGACCGACGAGGAGGGCGTCACCACCGAGGTCACCCGTGACCCGATCGAGGCCGTGATCGAGGCGGTCGACGAGCTCGAGGCCGAGGGCCCGGGCGACGTGCTGGTGTTCTTCAGCGGTGAGCGCGAGATCCGCGACGCCGCCGAGGCCCTCAACCGGCACGTCGGGAACAACACCGAGGTGGTGCCGCTGTACGCCCGGCTGTCGGCGGCCGAGCAGCACAAGGTGTTCTCGCCGCACTCCGGCCGGCGCATCGTGCTGGCGACCAACGTGGCCGAGACCTCGCTCACCGTACCGGGAATCCGCTACGTGATCGACCCGGGCACGGCCCGGATCAGCCGCTACAGCTTCCGCACGAAGGTGCAGCGGCTGCCGATCGAGCCGGTCTCGCAGGCCTCGGCGAACCAGCGGAAAGGCCGTTGCGGCCGGCTGAGCGACGGTATCTGCATCCGTCTCTACAGCGAGGAGGACTTCGAGAACCGGCCCGAGTTCACCGATCCGGAGATCCTGCGCACCAACCTGGCGGCCGTCATCCTGCAGATGACGTCGCTGAATCTCGGTGACGTGGCGAAGTTCCCGTTCCTCGACGCCCCCGACCCGCGCCAGATCAAAGACGGTGTGGCGCTGCTGCACGAACTCGGCGCGATCGACCCGGAGCAGACCGAGGATCGCAAGCGCCTCACCGGCATGGGCCGCACCCTGGCCCAGCTGCCGGTCGACCCGCGGCTGGCCCGCATGCTCGTCGAGTCCGACCGGAACGGTTGTCTTGCCGACGTTCTCGTGATCGTGGCCGCCCTGTCGATCCAGGACCCGCGCGAACGCCCGACCGACAAGCAGGCCCAGGCCGATCAGTCGCACGCCCGGTTCAAGGACCAGCGCTCGGACTTCCTGGCCTACATCAACCTCTGGAACTACGTCGTCGCCAAGCAGAAGGAGTACGGCTCCGGGCGGTTCCGCCGGATGTGCCGCGACGAGTTCCTGCACAGCCAGCGCATTCGCGAGTGGCAGGACCTGCACGGTCAGTTGCGTCAGGTGCTGCGCGGCGCGGGGATCCGAGTGCCGGGTGGGCGGGCGACGTCCAGTTTCGATCCGGAGGCCGAGGTCGACGAACTCGAGGACGCGGTCGAGCCGGTTTCCGACGCGATGGCGGAAAGCGTTCACCTGTCACTGCTCTCGGGTCTGTTGTCGCAGGTCGGGCTGAAGGAGGGTGAGACGCGGGAGTACCAGGGCGCGCGCAACGCGAAGTTCGCGATCCAGCCGGGCTCGGCGCTGGCCCGCAGCACCCCCCGTTGGGTGATGGTGGGCGAGCTCGTCGAGACCAGCCGCCTGTGGGGCCGCACCGCCGCGAGGATCGACCCGCTGTGGATCGAGCGGCTCGGCGGTCACCTGGTCAAGCGGCACTACAGCGAGCCGCGCTGGGAGAAGAAGCGCGGGTCGGCGGTGGCCACGGAACGCGTGACGCTGTACGGCATTCCGGTGGTGACCGGCCGCACGGTCGGCTACGGCCGCATCGACCCGGAGCTGTCGCGCGAGCTGTTCATCCGGCACGCACTGGTCGAGGGCGAGTGGCGCACCAGCCACGCGTTCTTCCACGAGAACCGCAAGCTGCTCGACGACGTCGAGTCGCTGGAGGACAAGGTGCGCCGCCGCGACATCGTGGTGGACGACGAGACCCTCTTCGCCTTCTACGACGAGCGCATCCCGGCCGACGTGGTGTCGGTGGCGCACTTCGACTCGTGGTGGAAGAAGGCCCGCCGCGACCGGCCCGACCAGCTGAGCTTCTGGACGTCCATGCTCTTCGCCCCCGAGGCCCCCCAGGTCTCGGCCGAGGACTACCCGGCCACCTGGCGCGCGGGCGGCACCGACCTGAAGGTCACCTACCAGTTCGAGCCGGGCACGGCCGCCGACGGCGTCACCGTGCACCTGCCGCTGGCCGCGCTGAACCAGGTGCGGGAGCAGGACTTCGAGTGGCAGATCCCGGGGCTGCGGCAGGAACTGGTCACCGAGCTGATCCGGTCACTGCCCAAGCCGATCCGCAAGGGCCTGTCCCCCGCCCCCGACCGGGCGAAGGCCGTGCTCGAGCGGCTGGCCGACACCGAACCGGGTTCCGAGCCGCTGTTCCCGGCGCTCGAGGACGAGCTGTACGAGCTCACCGGCGTCGACGTGCCGGTCGGTTCCTGGGACCTCGCCAAGGTGCCCGAGCACCTGAAGGTCACGTTCCGGGTGCACGACGAGAAGGGCGCCCGGCTGGCCGAGGACAAGAGCCTCGAGAAGCTGCGCACGAAGCTGAGACCGAAGCTGCGCGAGAAGATCTCGTCGGCGGTGTCGGGGGTCGAGTCGCAGGGGCTGACGGCGTTCCCGGCCGTGCCGGTTCCGCGGTCGGTCGAGCACCAGGTGGCCGGCCTGACCGTGAAGGGATTCCCGGCGCTGGTCGACCGCGGCGCCACCGTCGACGTGAAGGTGCTGGAGAGCGCGGCCGAGCAACGGCGGGCCATGAAAGCCGGTACCCGACGGCTGATCCTGCTGAGCATCGCGTCACCGGCCAAGACCGTGCTGGCCCGGCTCAGCAACCGGCAGAAGCTGGCGCTGGCCCAGGCCCCGCACAAGACGCCGTCCGACCTGTTCGACGACTGCATGGCCGCCGCCGTCGACGACCTCGTCGACCGGGCCGGCGGCCCGGCCTGGGACCGGGCCGGGTTCGAGCGGCTCCAGCTGGAGGTCCGGCAGGAGGTCCACCCGACCGTCACGAACGTCCTGACCACCACGTCCACCATTCTGGGACTGGCCCGCGAGATCGAGGTGGAACTGAGGTCGACGTCGAGCCCGAACCTGCTGCCCGGGCTGACCGACCTGCGCTCACAGCTGGCGGCGCTGGTGTTCCCGGGGTTCGTGACCGCGACCGGCGCCGCGAAACTGCCCGACCTGGTGCGGTATCTGCAGGCCATGCAGCGGCGGCTGGAGAAACTGCCCGAGCGCTACCAGCGGGACCGGGGCCTGCAGGAGCAGGTTCTGGCCCTGCGGGCGGAGTTCCAGGGCGCGGTGGCGAAGCTCCCGGTGGCCCGGCGGCACGAGGACGACGTGATCGGCGTGCGCTGGATGATGGAGGAGCTGCGGGTGAGCCTGTTCGGCGGGGGCCTCAAGACGGCCTACCCGGTGTCGGAACAGCGCGTCCGCAAGGCCATCGCCGACCTGAAGTAGGAGCCGCCGCCCCCGGGGACCGAGCCGTCAGGAAGCGCTCGGGGGCGGTGGCACCAGCGTGCCGTCGGGGTCGATCTTCGACAGCACCGCCGTGCAGATCTCGCCCAGCTGCTGCACCTGCTCGGCACTCAGCGCGTCGAACACGTAGCGGCGCACCGCGTCGACGTGGCCCGGGGCGAAGTCGACGATGGCCGCCATGCCCTCGTCGGTGAGCGAGGCGACCTGCCCCCGGCCGTCTTCCGCGGCCCGGCTGCGGCGCACGTAGCCACGGTTCTCGAGGCGGCTGATGGTGTGCGACAGGCGGCTCGGCGAACTGCTCGAGCGGGCGGCGAGCTCACTCATGCGCAGCGCCCGGTCGGGCGCCTCGGAGAGCATGGCCAGTGCGAAGTAGGCGAAATGGGTGAGCTGCGCGTCGTGCTGCAGCTGGGCATCGAGGGAGGCCGGGAGCAGGGTGAAGACCGCGGCGAACTTCCGCCAGGCCTTCTGTTCCTCTTCGCTGAGCCACTGCGGTTCACTCACCGGCACACCTTATCCAGGGTTTTCGGCCCACCGGTGAGTCAGACTCACGCGTCGTATCCCCACTTCACCAGTGACGCACGACACAACAGTGTGCACACCGTCGAACAGCCGTTCGAGATTTTGCCGGTGGATGCGTGCGCGTCCGGCCGGATGAGGGCATCCTGGAACGCGTGCCCGTTCCCCTGCTGCTGGCTGTCGACGGCAACAGCCTCCTGCACCGCGCTCATCACGCGATGTCCCAGGGTGATCTGCGCGACTCCACCGGCGCCCCGGTCTGGGCGCTGAAGGGGCTGATCAGTTTCCTGGCCACGGCGAGCGCGCGGCTGCGGCCCGACGCGCTGGTGGTGGGCTTCGACTGCGCGGCGGGCGAGTCGGTGCGGCGCGGGGACTACGACGGGTACAAGGCGGGGCGCCCGGAGAAGTCCGAAGACCTGTGCCTGCAGCTCGACGCGGCGCCCGGTTTCCTGGCCGCGGCCGGGATCACGGTGGTGGTACCGAAGGGGTACGAGGCCGACGACGTGATGGCGTCGTCGGCGCGGTCCGCGCGGCGGCACGGCTGGCGCAGCACGGTGGTCACCAGCGACCGCGACATGTTCGCCCTGGTCGACGACAACACCTCGGTGCTGCGGGTGATGAACGGGGGCATCGACGGCTCGCCGCTGATCGACCCGTCCGGGCTGCACGCCCAGTACGGCGTGCGGCCCGACCAGTACAAGGACTTCGCCGCGCTGCGGGGTGACGCCTCCGACAACCTGCCCGGCGCGTTCGGTATCGGGCCGAAGCGGGCCGCGAAGCTCCTGGCCGAGTTCGACACGGTCGAGAACGTCTACGCGGCTCTCGACGACGGGCTGGAAGACGTGGTGGTCGCCCTGGTCGGGCCGGCCGCCACGGCGGCGCTGGGCAGCGAGGAGGCGCGCGCGAACGTGGCGCGCAACCAGCACCTCATGGAGATGCGCCGCGACCTGCGCATCCCGAAGATCGCCACGATGGCCCTGCCGCTCGACGAGGCCCGGTTGCAGGCCACGCTGAAAGAGCGGGACATCCGGCTCGGGTCGTCGCTGTGGTCGCTCACCGGGGCCGAGCCGCCGTCGTGGTACGGCGAGCGGGTCTACGGGCAGGGGCCGCGTCAGCGCCCGGCCGCGCCCGACCGGGTGATCACGCTCCCCCGCCCCCAGATCACGAAGGCTGCGAAACAGGCGGCGGCACTGGCCGACGCGGGGCAGATGTCGTTGTTCTGACGATGAGCCTGGTCAGGAGGCCGACGGTGACGAAGACGCCGGCGAGCACCGCCCAGCCGGCGGTGCCGTGGTCGATGGCGGTAGTGGTCACCACCAGCGGGGCGAGCATGCCGCCGAGGGCGTAGCCGGTCTGGCTCACGCCCTGGTAGGCGCCCGGGCGGCGGGGGTCGGCCAGTTCGAAGGCCAGGCCCCAGGCCCCGGCCTCACCGCGCATCTCGGCCAGGGCGTGCACGACCCCGGCCAGCACCAGCAGCACCACCGCGCCGAGCACCCCGGCCGAGGCGGCACCCGCGTAGAGGGCGCAGGCCAGGGCCAGCAGCAGACCACCGAGGGCCACGGCCCCGGACGCGGCGCCCACGTCGTCGGTGCCCCTGGCCAGCCGCACCTGCAGCAGCGCGACCAGGGTGGTGTTGAGCAGGAGCAGGCCGGAGACGGTCACGGCCGGGGCGTCGGTGTGGAACACCACCCACAGCGGGATCCCGACGTTGGCCAGGCCGAAGTGCATGCTCATCAGGCTGTTCAGGGCGGTGACGGCGAGGTAGCGGCGGTCGGCCAGCGGCGAGCCGTCGAGGCCGGAGCGGGAAACCGGTTCGGGCGCGGGTAGCTTCAGCGCCCGCAGCGGCAGGCACGAGAACCCGGACAGCACCGCGACGACGACCAGGGCGGTGGTGTACGCGGCGTGGGTGTCGGCGAGCAGGGCCGCTCCGCCGAGCAGCGAGCCGAGGCCGATGAAGACGTTGGTGACGACCCGCATGCGGGCGCGCACCGGCACCCGGTCGGGCCCGGGGAAGGCCACGGCCAGCACGGTCTGCCGCGCGGTGCCCTGCATGGCGCGGGAACCGACCGCGACGCAGGCGATCACGGTGAAGGTGAGCACGTCCCGGGCGCTGGTGTAGAGCAGCAGCGCGACGGCCTGGGTGGCGGTGACGATGAGCAGGACGCGGTCGGCGCCGAAGCGGTCGCAGAGGCGGCCGGCGGCGAAAGACGCTGCCACACCGGCCGCTCCGGCGATGGTCAGCCCCAGACCCACGGTGGTGGCGGGCAACCCGGCGACGCGGGTGAAGAACAGGGCACTCACGGTGTAGAAGACGCCGTTCGCGGTGGCGGACGCCATGGTCGCCAGGGTGAGAGCGCGGACGGTGGGATGGTCGGGACGCAGGATCTGTTTCAGCCGGTGCACATCGCAGTTCTTCCAGGCGGGTCAGGCCCGGCGGAAAGCATTTAGCATTGTGCTTCATGATGGTTCGCTACGAGCTCGCCCCGGCCGATCTCGCCGAGGTGCGGTTCGCGGTCTCCCCGCTGCACGAGACGGCGCTCTCGCTCAAGGTTTTCCGTGATCCCGGGCGGTTCCCGCTGCACCTGCCGTTCGTCACGCAGGTGCAGGCGGCGCTGCCCGACCTCGACGGTGAGGTGCTGCTGGCCCTGACCAACGAGGTGATGTCGCTGCCCGACCTGCTCACGCCCCGCCCGGAGCTGCCGCTGGGCCGCTTCGACCAGCAGCTGGCCGCGCTGGCCGCCCAGCCCCCGCGCCGCCTGCTCGCCGACCTGGCGGCGGTGCACCCGAAAGGCCTGCCCCCGGCCCTGACCGGGCGCGGGGTGTCCGTGCGGCGGCGGGTGGTGCGGGCGCTGCAGGAGTACTGGGACGCCTGTCTGGCGGCGCACTGGCCCCGGCTGAAGGCGCTGCTCGAGGCCGACGTGGCCCACCGCGGCCGGGAGATGGTGCGGCACGGGGCCGCGACGATGTTCGGGGGCCTGTCCGACGCGATCCGGCTGCGCGACGGGGTGCTCGAGATCCGCCGTCACGGCCCGCTCGGATACACCCGCGGCACCGACGGCAGCGGGCTCACTCTGGTGCCGACCACGTTCACGCGCAACGCGATGACACCCATCTCGGCCGCCGAGGAACCGGCCGTGATGTACGCGGCCCGCGGCGTCGGCACGCTCTGGCAGCCCCCGCGCCCGGTCACGCCGGAGGCCCTGCGCAACCTGATCGGCCGGGTGCGGGCGGAGCTGCTGGCCGAGCTCGGGGTGCCCGCGTCGTCCACCGAGCTGGCCGTGCGCCGGGGCACCACGGCGGCGGCCGTCACCCAGCACCTGCGGGCCCTGCACGACGCCGGGCTGCTGACCTCGGAACGCTCCGGCCGGTCGGTGCTCTACCGGCGCTCCCACCTGGGTGACGCCCTCATGCGGGCCTGACCACCACGTCCACCCGACCACCTGACCACCACGTCCACCTGACCACCACGTCCACCACGTCCACCACGTCCACCACGTCCACCGTCATGCGCCCGACCACCACGTCCGGCGCCACCCCGACCACCCCGTCCCCTGACCTCCGTCGCCACCCCGACCACCCCGTGAACCGTTGGCCCGCCCCAAACCACCGATAGCGTGCGCGGATGAGCCACGGACGGCGTTCACTCCTGCTCGAGGCCCTGGTCCCGCACCGCACGGGCAGCCCGCAGCAGGTGATCCTCGACGAGCTGCGGCGGGTGATCCTCGAGGGCGGTGTGCCGCCGGGTACCCCGATCCCGCTCGCCGAAGTCGCGAACCTGTTCGGCGTCAGCCCGATCCCGGTGCGCGAGGCCCTGAAGACCCTGGTCGGCGAGAACCTGGTGGCCCACCGCCCCAACGCCGGGTACGTGGTGGCCCAGCTGACCCGCCGGGAGCTGGCCGAGATCTACCTGGTGCGTGGGGTGCTCGAGTCGGCGGCGCTGCGGGCCGCGGTCGAGACGGCGACGACGGACGACGTGGTCGCCGTCCGCGCGGCCCACGCGGCTCTGGCGGCACTCCAGACCGACTGGGATCCCCGGGCCTACCACCGCGAGAGCCGGCACTTCCACCTCGCCCTGATCGCACCGTGCCGGATGCGGCGGCTGCTGCGGATGTTCACGTCGGCCTGGAACGTGACCGAGCCGTTCCAGCCGATGCGCTGGCTGGAACGGTCCGAGCGGGAGCGGCTGCACGACGAGCACACCGCGATGCTGGAGGCGTTCGTCGACCGGGACGGCGAACGGCTGCTGGCGGTGGCGGAACGGCACCACCGGCGGCTGGAGTCGGTGATCGCGGTGCTGCCCGAACGGGCCGGGTTCCTGACCGATCCCGGCCGCTGAGCAAGATATATGTGCGGCGACATCCGGTAGCAACAAAGCGGGCCTAGCGTCGGACGAGCCCCCTCCGCCTGCCCCGGGAGTTGTTTCATGGCTGACGATCTCACTGTCCATCCGGCCGGAGCACCGGCCCTGAAGGACAGCTACGACCCCCGCCTCACCAACGACGACCTGGCACCCCTGGCCGAGCAGACCTGGGGTACCTACAACATCTTCGCGTTCTGGATGTCCGACGTGCACAGTGTCGGCGGATACCTCACCGCCGGAAGCCTTTTCGCGCTCGGCCTGACCTCTTGGCAGGTACTCGTCGCGCTGGTCACCGGCATCGTCATCGTGCAGTTCTTCTGCAACCTGGTGGCGAAACCCAGCCAGGTGGCGGGTGTTCCGTACCCGGTGATCTGCCGGGCGCCGTTCGGGGTGAGGGGCGCGAACATCCCGGCCATCATCCGCGGCTCGATCGCGGTGGCCTGGTACGGCATCCAGACCTACCTGGCCTCGGCCGCGCTCGACGTGGTGCTGGTGCGGCTCTTCGACGGCCTGGCCCCCTACGGTCCGTCCGGATCACACAGCTTCCTGGGCCTGTCGGCGCTGGGCTGGGGCACCTACGCCCTGCTCTGGGTGCTGCAGGCCGGGGTGTTCTGGATGGGCATGGAGAGCATCCGGCGGTTCATCGACTTCTGCGGCCCGGCCGTCTACGTGGTGATGTTCGCGCTGTGCGGCTACCTGCTCCACACGTCGGGCTGGCACGTGTCGCTCAACCTGTCGTCGCAGAACCTGACCGGCTGGAGCGTCGTCGGCACCATGTTCTCGGCGATCGCGCTGGTCGTCTCCTACTTCTCCGGCCCGATGCTGAACTTCGGTGACTTCTCGCGCTACGGACGCAGTTTCGAGGCGGTCAAGCGTGGCAACCTGCTCGGGCTGCCGGTGAACTTCTTCCTGTTCTCGATCCTCACGGTGCTCACCGCCGCCGCCACCCTGCCGGTGTTCGGCGAGCTGATCACCGACCCGGTCGAGACCGTCTCGCGCATCGACAACACGTTCGCCATCGTGCTCGGCGCCCTGACCTTCACCACCGCCACGATCGGCATCAACATCGTCGCGAACTTCATCTCCCCGGCCTTCGACTTCTCGAACGTGTCGCCGCAGCGCATCAGCTGGCGGGCCGGCGGGATGATCGCGGCGGTCGGCTCGGTGATCCTCACGCCCTGGAACTGGTACGACAACGCCGACGCCATCCAGTACACGCTGGGCGTGCTCGGCGCGCTGATCGGGCCGTTGTTCGGGGTGCTGATCGCCGACTACTACCTGATCCGCCGGGAGCGGGTGGTGGTGGACGACCTGTTCACGATGTCCGAGGGCGGACGGTACTGGTATTCCGGGGGTTACAACCCGGACGCGGTGCTGGCCACCGCCGTCGCCGGGCTGTTCTCGATCGCCTCGGTGGTGATCCCCTCGGTCACCGGCTCGGGTGGCTGGGTCAGTGACTACAGCTGGTTCATCGGCTGCGGCATCGGTTTCGTGGCCTACCGCCTGCTCGCCGGGCGGGTCGGGTCGGCCACGCAGCGGGCGCTGGCCGGATGACCGTCGTCCGCGTCGTCAACCCCAACACCACGGCCTCGATGACCGCGACGATCTCCCGGGCCGCCCGCGCGGTGGCCCTCCCGGGCACGGTCGTCGAGGCGGTGAACCCGGACACCGGCCCGGCGTCGATCGAGAGCCACTACGACGAGGCCCTGGCCGTGCCCGGGCTGCTCGCCGAGATCGCCCGCGCCGGGGCCGACGGCCACGTGATCGCCTGCTTCGGCGACCCCGGGCTGGACGCGGCCCGGGAGCTGGCGAGCGGTCCGGTGGTGGGTATCGCGGAGGCCGCCATGCACGCGGCGTCGCTGCTCGGGCGGGGTTTCAGCGTCGTCACCACGCTGGCGCGCACCGAGGGCCGGGCCTGGGACCTGGCCCGGGCCTACGGATTCGGCGAGCGCTGCCGGGGTGTGCACAGCTGCGAGATCCCGGTGCTGGCGCTGGAGACCGATCCGGGGGCGCGGGCCGTGATCACGTCGGTGTGCCGCCGGGCGCTGGAGACCGACGGGTCGGACGCGATCGTGCTGGGATGCGCGGGTATGGCCGATCTGTGCGGCGAGATCTCGGCGGCGGTGGGGGTGCCGGTGGTGGACGGGGTGGCCGCCGCCACGGTTCTCGTCGAGTCACTGGTGCGGCTGGGTCTGTCGACGGGGAAGCTGGGCGAGTTCGCCCGGCCGCCGGTGAAGCCGTACGCCGGGATACTGCAGCCGTGGGCCCTGACGGGTTCCTCGAATTGCCCGGATCCACCCGTTTGACCATGCTGGTGACCGGGTCGGCCGGCCGCCCCGGCCGGTCGGCGCACTCCGGTCTGTCGGCTTCCCCGGTCTGGAAGGCCCCGCATGCTCAGCCGCACCAGCGTCAGCCAGGCCCTCGGGCTGCCCGTGGTGTCGGCCCTGGCCCTGGTTCTGACGATGCTTCTGGCTCTGTCCGGGTGTTCCGCGGCCACCCCCGAGGCCCCGCCGCCCCTGCGTCCCCTGCCCGAACAGGCCCGCCAGGACAACGGTGACCTCTACGCCCGGGGCTGTTCGTCCGGCTACAAGGATCCGGAGGTGCACCCGTGCGTCTTCGACGACTCGGCGGCCGAGGACTCCCCCGTGGTGGTGGCCGTGGGTGACTCGAAGGTGGCCCAGTGGATGCCGGCGCTGCAGGAGCTGGCCACGCGGCACCACTGGAAGCTGATCAGCATGACCAAGTCCGGGTGCCCGTTCTCGGAGATCCACCGGCAGCGGGTGAAGGGCGAGTACACCTCGTGCGTCACCTGGAACGACGCGGCGCTCGAGCAGGTGAAGGAGCTGAAACCCGATCTGCTCGTCACCACGCAGTTCCCCCGGTACCCGGCGCTCGTGAACGGCCGGCGGGTCGACGACCCGGCGAACCGCGAGGAGCTGGTGCGCGGGCTGAGCGCGCGGATCAGTGCGGTGCAGGACGCGGGGATCCCGGTGGCCACCATCGCCGAGACCCCGATCATGGGCTTCAACACCCCGGCCTGCGTGCAGCAGCATCCCGACGACCTCGACCTCTGCGCCCGCCCCCGGGCCGAGGTGACGGCCGACTCCGGCCTGGTGGCCGCCGCGGCCGGGCGCAGCGGCGCCCCGGTCGTCGACCTGATCGACGACTTCTGCACCGAGACCACCTGCCCGGCCGTGCGTGACGGCTACCTGCTGTACCGCGACGATCACCACACCACCGCCACCTTCATCCGCACGCTCGCCCCCGACCTGGCCGCCGGTCTCACGAGCGGTCTCGAAACCGGCCTGAGCACAAGGCTCCTCGGCCCCTGACCTATAGTGACGCGGGTGGAGATCGCCATCCTGATCGTCGTCCTGGTCGCCGCCGTGGTCGTGATGGGCCTGACCCTGCGGGTCGTGATCGCCGCGGTCAAGGCCTCACGCAAGGGTTTCGTGCCCACCGACGAGCAGCGCACCCAGATCATGCGCCTGGGCGGTGCCGGTCTGGTCCTGACGCTGCTGGCCCTGCTCATCCCGGTGCTGTTCTGATGCCCTGGCCCCGGATCGACGGCCTGCGCACGATGGAGATCGGCAGTCCCGGTGCCATGCGCGCCGAGCTCACCGGCCTGGTGCTGGCCGGGCACAAGGTCGGCACGGCCGGCCTGTTCGACGACTATGCCGGAGACGGTGAGGAGCTCGAGCACGTCGGCGAGATCCTCGTGCTGGTCGACGACGTCGGCGCCGAGATCGGCCGGATCCGCGTCACCCAGGTCGTGACCGTGCCATTCACCGAGGTCACCGACGAGTTCGCGCGGTCGGAGGGTGAGGGCTACGCCGGCTGGCAGGAGTGGGCCGACTCGCACCGGGCGTTCTGGGAGCAGTACGTGGAGGCCGTCACCGACGACACCCTGGTCACCTGCATCAGCTTCGAACTCGTCTGAACACTCTGGGCAACAGCGTTACGCCGTCGTAATGTGAGGCGATGAAGCCGTCGTCCTGGGTGTGGATCGGGTGCGGGCTGGCACTGCTGCTCGCCGCCGCCCTCGCCTTCTCCGGTGCCCTGTTCCCCGCGGTCATCGTGCTGGTGCTGGTGTGCGGGGTGCTGGTGGCCCACCGGCTGCGCTGATCTCCGTCCTGAGTCGGACACGGGTCTCCCCCTCGCGGCCGAGGCCGGGCCCCCACCGCTGAGATCAGCCTGGACGCATGGACATGATCCGGGCCGACGCCCTGACCAAACGCTACGGCCGCGCCACCGTGGTCGACCACGCCTCGTTCACCGTGCGGGCCGGAGCCGTCACCGGCTTCTTCGGCCCCAACGGCGCCGGCAAGACCAGCGCCCTGAAGATGATCACCGGACTCGCCCGGCCCACCTCGGGGTCGGTGTCCGTCGCCGGCCCCTCGTCGATGGGCGTGTACATCGAGCCCTGCGGCGCCCATCCGGGCCGCACCGCGCACGCCCACCTCACCGCGCTCGCCCGGATCGCCGGGCTCCCCCGGCGAAGGGTCGGCGAGGTGCTCGACGAGGTCGGCCTGCAGGACGCCGCCCGCCGCCGGGTGGGCGGCTTCTCGCTCGGCATGCGGCAGCGCCTCGGCCTGGCCGCCGCGCTGCTGGCCGACCCGCCCCTGCTGGTGCTCGACGAACCGGTCAACGGCCTCGACCCGGCCGGGATGCGCTGGCTGCGCAACCTGCTGCGGGACAGGGCTTCCCGGGGCGGGACCGTGCTGCTGTCCAGCCACGTGCTGAGCGAGGCGGACCGCACCGTCGACGACGTCATCGTGATCGACCGGGGCCGGGTGCTGCACCAGGGCCCGACCCCGGATTCCCTCGAAGACCTGTTCTTCGAGCTCGTGGAAGGAGCCCGGCCGTGATCGGCATCCTGCGCGGTGAACTCGGCAAGACCCTCAGCACCCGCACGCTCTACGCCTTCGTGCTGATCAGCGCCGGGTTCGGGGCGCTCAACGCGGTGGTCATCGGCGCCGCCTCGGGTGAGCTCGACACCATCGGTGAGAAGAAGGAGGCCTTCACCTGCCTGCCCGTGCTGCTCCTGGTGTGGGGCCTGGTCGGCGTGGCCGGTGAGTACCGGCACCGCACCGCCGCCCCGGCCGCGCTGGCCTCGGGCCGAAGCCGGGAAACCGTGCTCGGCCTGCGCATTCTCGTGTACACGGCCACCGGGCTGGCCCTCGGCGCGATCACCTCGACCGTGTCGTTCGCCGTGGCCCTGCCGCTGGTCGGCGACATGCCCGGTGAGCAGCTGACCCGTGCCGACCTGGGCGCACTGGCCGTCGCCAACCTCGCCGCGTCGGTCCTGGCCACCGTGCTCGGGGCCGCGCTGGGGGCACTGATCCGCAACCAGGTCGCCGGGGTCGTCACCGCGCTCGTGCTCGACTTCGCCGTGGTACCGCTCGTCGGTGGGGCCGACGAGGACCTGGCGAACCTCACCCCGTTCGGCGCCGCCTCGGTACTCTCGGGCATGACCCACCACACCACGCTGACCGTGCCGCAGGCCGGGTCGGTGCTGGCGGCCTGGACCGCGGCGCTGGTGTTCGCCGCCCTGATCGTGGAGAGGCGACGGGACCTGGCGTGAACGTGAGGGCCCGGCTGCTCGACCTGCCCCTGGCCGCGGGCACGATCGGCATCGAGATCGGCCTGCTGTCCGACAGTCTCGGTGCCCCGGGCACACCCGCGCCCGTCTTGACCGTGGCGCTGAGCGTGGTGGCCGGCCTGCTGCTCCTGGTCCATCGCCGGTGGCCGCTGGCCGTGCTGGCGGCGGTGGTGGGCATCGAGGCCGGGCTCGCCGCCGCCGGTTCCTACCCGGGCGGGGCTCCCGCCCTGGTGGCGCTCGGGCTGGTGGCCCTTCACGAAGAACGGCGGCGCTCACTGCCGGCCCTGGCGGTGACCGCGGTGGTGCTCCAGGCCGGCTCGATCAGCGCCGTACCGGTTCCCGTCATCGCTTGGGGCGTGGGCTATTTCGCGCAGACCCAGCTGCGCTACATCGCGACCCTGGAAGACCGCAACGCCCAGGTGGCCCGCAACGCCGCCCAGGCCGAGCGGGCCGCCGTCGCCCGCGAACTGCACGACATCGTGGCTCATTCCGTCACCGTGATGCTGCTGGGGGTGCGTGGGGCCCGGGACACGCTGCGCACCGATCCCGACCTGGCCGAGGAGGCACTGCGCCGGGTGGAGAAGAGCGGTGAGGAGAGCATCGCCGAACTGCGGCGCATGCTGGCGGTGCTGCGCGACGAGCCTCACGCCGACCGGGCGCCCGCCCCCACCATCGCCCGGATCCCCGAGCTGGTGGCCGCGCACCGGGCGGCCGGAATGCCCGTCCACCTGCGGGTTCCGGATGACGAGCGGGCGGCGGCGGGCATCGAGCTGACCGCCTATCGTGTGGTTCAGGAGGGTCTCACCAATGTCGCCCGGCACGCCGTCAACCCCACGAGGGTGGACGTGTCGGTCACCTTCACCGACAGCCACCTGGAGGTCTCGGTGGAGGACGACGGCCAGGCGGTCGTCCCCGGGATCTCCACCCCGGGCCGCGGTCTCGTCGGGCTGCGCGAGAGAACACGCACCGCGGGCGGCACCCTGAGCACCGGCCCGGCCGCCACCGGCGGTTTCCGGCTGACAGCCCACCTCCCGAGGACATCCCCGTGACCATTCGCCTCCTCCTCGCCGACGACCAGGAACTCGTGCGCCTCGGCCTGCGCATGGTGCTCGGCACCTTCGACGATCTCGACGTGGTGGGCGAGGCCGCCGACGGCGAGCAGGCCGTCACCGAGACCCGGCGCCTGGTGCCCGACGTCGTGCTCATGGACATCCGCATGCCCGGCACCGACGGCATCACCGCCACGGCCCGCATCACCGAAACCCGGCCGGGAACCCGGGTTCTCGTGCTCACCACCTTCGAGGAGGACGAGTACGTGTTCGGCGCGCTCCGGGCCGGAGCCGCCGGGTTCCTGCTGAAGGACGCGTCGCGCGACAAGCTCGTCGAGGCCATCCGCGTGGTGCACCAGGGCGACTCGCTGCTGTCGCCCGCCGTGACCCGCCGCCTGATAGAGGTCTTCTCCCGCCGCCCGCAGCCGGTGCCGGTGAGCACCGCCACCGAAAGGCTCACAGCCCGTGAACGCGAGACGCTCGTCCAGGTGGCCAGGGGGCGGTCGAACGCCGAGATCGGCGTGATTCTGCACGTCACCGAGGCCACCGTGAAGACGCACGTCAGCAGCGTTCTGCTGAAACTCGGTCTGCGCGACCGGGTGCAGGCCGTGGTCTTCGCCTACGAGAACGGCCTGGTGGTGGCCGGGCAGGACGACTGAAGCGACCCTCGTCCCAGCCCTCGCCCCCAGCCCTCGTCCCGCCCCTCAGCAAGGGACGACGTGCGCACTGGTGCGCACGTCGTCCCCCGTCGAGAACCGATCAGCCGGCGGCGGCCAGCTCCCGGGACTCCGGCTGCACCTGCGCCTGCTCGAGCCCTTCGGAGGCCTTGCGGCGCGGCCACCACGACGGGTTGCCCCGGCCCTGACCACCCAGGGCGGCGGAGACCCGGTCGAGGTAGATCGCGAGAACCACCACGGCCAGACCACCCTCGATCGACGCGCCGATCTGCAGGCTCTGCACCGACGAGACCACCACGCCACCCAGGCCCTCACCACCGACCAGACCGGCGACGACCACCATCGACAGCGCCAGCATGATCACCTGGTTCACGCCCGCCATGATCGACGCCCGGGCCAGCGGAAGCTGCACCTCCCGCAGGATCTCCCAGCGCGACCCCCCGAAAGCGGCCGAGGCCTCGACCGTCTCGGGGTCGACCTGGCGGATACCGAGCTGGGTCAGCCGCACCGCGGGCGGCGCCGCGAACACGATCGTCGCGATCATGCCCGGCACCGCCCCGATACCGAAGAACAGCACCGTCGGCAGCAGGTACACGAAAGTCGGCACGGTCTGCATGAAGTCGAGCAGCGGCGCCACGATCGCCCGTGCCACCGGGTTGAAAGCCGTCCAGATGCCCACCGGGATGCCGATGACCAGCGCGATGATCGTGGCCACGAGAACCGTCGCCAGGCTCTGCATCGTCTCGTACCACAGGCCCATCGAGTCGACGAGCAGCAGCCCGACCACGAGCAGCGCCGTCAGCCCGATGCGCCGGGTGATGACCAGCGCGATCACGGCGAACACGATCGTCATGGGCAGCGGCTGCAGCCCCGCGACGATGTCGTAGGTCCAGCGCAGCAGGTGGCTGAGCCAGGTGGTGAGGAAGTCGAAAAGGCCTTCGAAGTGCTTCGTGAACCAGTTGATGACGTCTTCGCCGTGCTGGCCGATCTTCAGGTCAGGCATTGACGGTCGCCTCCTCGCGCACCTCGGCCACGTTCGACAGGCTGGACAGGATCGCGGCCCGCGGCACCACCCCGGCGAGCTTGCCGTCCTCACCCACCACCGTCACCGGAACCACCTGACGCCCGGCCAGGTGCATGAAATCGCCCACCACGTCAGAGGGTTTCACGGCGTGATAGTCCTTCGTGACGGCGAGCGCCAGGTCGGTGCGGCCGCGGTTGATCGCCTCGTGCAGGTTGGTGTCGGTGACGACGCCGAGCAGGTGCCCGTCGTCTTCCAGCACGAACGCGCCGACGGCCTCGTTGTCGGCCAGCCGGGTGAGCGCCGAGCGCGGCGGCTCCCCGACCGTGAACGTGAGCAGCGCCGGGCGCACCAGGTCGGCGGCCGTGAGCACGCGGGCCCGGTCGACGTCGGCCACGAACTCGCTGACGTAGTCGTCGGCGGGCTTGGCCACGATCTCGACGCCGGAACCGATCTGCACCACCTTGCCGTCACGCATGACCATGATGCGGTCTCCGATGCGCATGGCCTCGTTCAGGTCGTGCGTCACGAACACGGTGGTGCGCTGGTCCTCGGCCTGCAGTTGCACGAGCAGGTCTTGCATGTCACGGCGGATCAGAGGGTCGAGGGCCGAGAACGGCTCGTCCATCAGCAGGATCGGCGGGTCGACGGCCAGCGCGCGGGCCAGGCCGACGCGCTGGCGCATACCGCCCGACAGCTCGTGCGGGTACTTCGAGCCGCGCCCGTCGAGCCCGACCCGCTTCAGCGCGGCCTCGGCCTTCTCGAAACGCTCGGCCTTCGAGACACCGCGCACCTTCAGCCCGTAGGCCGCGTTCTCGAGAACCGTGCGGTGCGGGAACAGCGAGAAGTGCTGGAAGACCATGCCGATCTTCTGGTTACGGATCTGCCGCAGACGCGAGTCGGGCACCCCGACGATGTCCTCACCGTCGATCAGCAGCTCTCCGGCGCTGGGCTCGTTGAGACGGTTGATCATCCGCAGCACCGTCGACTTGCCCGAGCCCGAAAGGCCCATGACGACGAACATCTCGCCGGTCTCGATGCGGAAGTTCACGTCGTGCGCGCCCAGGTAGCCGCCCGCCCGGGCCACCGCGGCGGCCGGGTCGTCACTGGCCAGCGCGCGCCGTGCGGCCGAGTCGCTCAGCCCGTAGGCCTTGCTCAGTCCCTTGCCCTCGATCATTTGATGATCACCGATTCCGCGTCCTGGCCGTCACTGGATTTCACGCCCTGCAGGAATTCCCGCACCTTGTCGGGGTTCTCATTGATCCACGCGGCCGCGATGTCGGACAGGGACTTCGCGTCCTTGTCCTTGTCGAAGTAGAACTGCCCGGCCTCGTCGGTGGTGAAGGTCAGGTTCTTGACGAACGTGGCGATGTTCGGGTTGTTCTCGGCCCAGCCCTTGCGCGAGACCGTGCGGATCTCCCCGGCGCCGCCCCAGACCTTGTCCGGGTCCTCGAGGAACGTCGCCCCGAACTGGACGGTCATCCAGTGCGGGCTCCAGCCCAGGAAAGCGATGGCCTGGCCGGAGGAGTCGGCCTTCTGCACCTGGGTCAGCATCGCCGCGGTGCCGCTGGCCACGAGCTTCCAGTCGCCGAGACCGTAGGCGTCGTCGTCGATGGCCTTCTGGATCGTCTCGTTGCCCGGGGAGCCGGCCTCGATGCCGTAGATGCGCCGGCCGAACTCGTCACCGTGCTGGTCGAGGTCGGCCAGGGACTTGATGTTCAGCCGCTCCGCGGTCTTCGCGGGCACGGCCGGGGCGTACTCGGTGCCCTCGAGGATCGTCGAGTTCACCGTCACGTCGCCCTTGTCGATCAGGTCGCCGAAGGTCGGCTGCTGCGAGGGCCACCAGTTGCCCAGGTAGGCGTCCGCGTCACCGGTCGACAGCGCCTGCGCGCCGAGCTCGACCGAGACCTCGTCGACCTTCACCGAGTAGCCCAGTTCCTCGAGGATCTGCTTGCTGATCTCGTTCTCGACCTGGAGATCGACCCAGGGCTGCTGGATCAGGGTGACCGACTCCTGGCCGTCCTCGCCGCCGCCGGAGTCGGCGACCAGGGCGAAGTCGCCCTTGTCCTCGGCGCTGGAGCAGCCCGTCGTGACCGCCACCGCACAGACCGCGAGGGCCAGCATCCTTAGACCGCGTCGTCTGCCGGGAGGCTTCATCCTGCTTCTCCTTCTGCCAGTGGTACTTCGGGGGGTGACGGCCGGATCGCGACCGAAAATCCTTGGGACGGGCGGCGCTCGGCGCCCGTGAAATGGCTCACTGATGGCACACGACGTCCTCGGCGCGCGGTTCGGGGCATACCACCATGCCAGGAATCCGGTGCGGAAGCCCGTTCAGGCGAGGATTTCGGCGGTCGTTACCACAGCCGCCCGGGGCCACCTCGGGTGGGCGTCGGGTGATGAGGGACGGCGTGGTCACCGATGCGTTCGCCTCACCGGCCGTCGGGGTCGTGACGGCGAAGGCGTGGCACACCGGTGTCGTGAGCGCACCGGTCGCCGGGGTGATGACGGACGACGTGGTCGCCCGGGCCCGCACGTCCGGTTCCCGGAGCGGCACGGCACCCGCGAGGAACGTGTCCGCGTTCGGCACCCTTGGCTCCCATCGACCGGTTCACCCGATCGTGACAGCCCGCGCAGCCGGGGTCGATAGCCCTGACCTGCGAACACCGACTATTTCTCTCTCAATCCTATAGAGATTATCTATGCCTCGTCGGCGAACAGCGACCCCGCGAGGGCCCGGAAGTGCTCCCCCGGACTGCTGAGCCCACGCGAGCGCCAGATCAGGTGCACGGCGGCCACCGTGGGCCGGCGCAGGGGCAGCACCCGGGCGCCCCGGCGCGAGGCGTCCTCGGCCAGCCCCTCCGGCAGCAGCGCCGCCCCCGCCCCGGCGAGCACCAGCGGGATCACCGACGCCAGGTGCGCGGTCTCCACGGCGATCTCGGAAGCCTCACCGGCCACGTGCAGTTCGTTGTCGAGCATCTCCCGCAGCGCGGTGCCGCGCAAGGTGCACACGATGCCCGACGGGACCAGGTCGGACACGCTCACCGTGGTCTGCCCGGGCAGCGCGCCGGGCGGGAGCACGGCCACCAGCCGGTGCTCGGCGAGCCATCGGCTCTCCAGCACCCCGGCGGGCGGAGTGCCGTCGATCAGCCCGAAGTCGGCGTCCCCGGAGCGCACGGCCTCCAGCACGTCCGAGCGCCGTACCGGGTCGCCGACACTGAACTGCACGGCCGGGTGCGCCTGCCGGAACTCGCCGATCAGCTGGGTCAGCGGCTCGATCGCCCAGAGCGTGTTCGAGATGACCGTGAGCCGCCCGAACCCGATGTCACTGACGCTGCGCACGGCCGAGGCCGCGAGCTGGAACGAACGCAGGGTTCGCCGGGCGGGCAGCAGCAGGGCCTGGCCCGCCGCGGTCAGGCGCACGCCGCGGCCCAGGCGCTCGAACAGCGGCGAGCCGAGCTCCCGTTCGAGCAGACCGATGGCGTGAGAGAGGCTGGGCTGAGCGATGGTCAGGGCCGCCGCGGCCCGGGTGAAGCTGCCGCACTCGGCGACCGCGAGGAAGTACTCGAGCTGGCGACGGTCCACCGGGCCACGGTAGTGGTCACGAACATGAGAGGGCCTTCATCTCGTTCTCCTTCTGCCCTCACGGCCCACCGGTGAAGTAGGTGACGTCAGCAAGAAACGCCGATGTCACAGGAGCCACCATGAAGCGCACGATCCCCCTCGCCCTCACCGCCGCCGCCGCGATCGGCGCGGGCACCTTCCTTCTCGCCGGCCCCGCGCAGGCCGCTCCCTCGGCCGCTGCCGCGAAGAGCCACACCTGCAACGGTGTGAAGGCGACGATTGTCGGTACCAACGGCAGCGACGAGATCGAGGGCACCCGGGGCCGTGACGTGATCGTGGCGCTCGGCGGCCACGACGAGATCGACGGCAACGGCGGCAACGACCTGATCTGCGGCGGGGCCGGGGCCGACGAGATCGACGGCGGGGCCGGGGCGGACACCGTCTTCGGGGGCTCCGGCAATGACGAGATCGACGGCGAGTCGGGCAACGACAAGCTGTACGGCGGCGCGGGTCACGACGAGATCCAGGGCGGGTCCGGCCACGACCGGCTCTGGGGCAACTCGGGCAACGACCGGCTCGAGGGTGAGTCCGGCCGGGACAAGCTGTCCGGCGGGGCCGGCCGCGACCGCGTGTACCAGGGCGAGGAGCCGGACGAGGACTGAGCCCGTCCCGTCCCCCCGGTCTCTTCACGCCGGCCTCCCCACGCCGGCATCCTCACCTCGGCCGCAGGGCGTCCTCCGGGCTCAGACGTCCTGCGGGCCGAGGTCGAAGCCCTTGAACCGGGTGCCCTGATAGGTGAGGCGACCGCGGTCGCCCTCCCGGAGCGTCCCCCATTGGCTGCCCTTGATCGGAAGCTCGACGCGCTGGTGCCCCGGCAGCTCGAAGCCCAGGAAGTACGACGTGCTCGAGCTGTCGTCACTGCGCCGGGTCTCCTGCCGCTTACCGATGACGGTGGCGGGGACGGTGAGCACGGGCGAGTTGTTGTTGCGGTTCCAGGCCGAGATGCCCTTGCCCACGGCGATCACGATGACCGCGAACACGATCAGGAAGACCAGCAGGATCACGACGGCGAAGACGACGAAGATGACGCCGAAGGCGGTCATCCCGCTCTCGACACTGCTGAACGGGTCGTCCACGGTGCACCTCCTGGTTGCGTTCGGTCCGGCACCGGTCAGACGCGGCCGGCCCACCTTTTGATGCACGCACTCCCGTGACTCGCACGTGGTGATCGTCATGGTTCGCGGCCCGGGCCCGGGTCGGGCTGCGTGTGGGGACGATCGGTGACCTGCTGTTCGACCGGTACGACTGGGACGGCGTCCGGGTACATCCCTTTTTCCCGAAGATGCACGTGAACAGCACTGTGCCGGGTCTTGCCCCCTTCGCGGTGCTAGTACTGTTTTCATCCGCTCATGAGACCGCCGGTCTCACCGATGAAAGCCTGGTGCACCTCCACGTGTCCGCAGAACCTGCGATCAAGACATCCCGCCGCCCCGTCGTCGCGACGTTGGCGTGGCCCGGCGCCCGGTGAAGGCGCTCGACAAGGCGATCCGTCGCCGCTCGCTCTTCGGGGGATCCCTGCTGGCCGTCGGCGGCGCCGGAACCGGCCTGCTAATCGACGAACTGCTCGTGCCGGAACGGCCGCCGCCCCTCGACGGCGGGTACGCCGCCGCCGCCGACCAGCTCGGCCGCCTGACGCACGGAGGGGTCCGGATCCACTACCGGGCCGAGACCGACGCGAAGGTCATCGCGCTGACGTTCGACGACGGCCCCAAGCCGGACTGGACGCCCCGGTTCCTCGACGTGCTCGACGAGGCCGACGTCCCGGCCACCTTCTTCCTGGTCGGCAAGAACCTGGTCGAGCACGCGGACCTGCTGCGCGGCCGGCTCGACCGGCACGAGGTCGGCAACCACTCCTGGTCGCACGCCGATCTGGCCACCCTCGACCTGGCCGGGGTACGGAACCAGCTCGAGTCCACGCACGACGCGATCGTGAAGCACACCGGGCGCACACCGACCCTGATGCGGCCCCCGTACGGCCACCTCGGCGGCTCGACGGTGCTGGCCGCCGTCGGCATGGGCTACGACATCGCGCTCTGGACGCGTTCGGTGAACGAGCGCGTGTTCGCCGGTGATTCGGCCGGGATGGCCGCCGACCTCGCCGAGACACTGCACCCCGGCTCGATCGTGCTGGCTCACGACGTCGGTCACAAGGGCCGCCTGGTCACCCTCGGCGCCCTGCCCGCGACCATCGCCGGGCTCAAGGCCAAGGGCTACTCGTTCGCGACGGTGTCCGAGCTCGTCGCCGGCTGAGCTGTCACGAAAGAGGGCCCGGTGAGCGGAATTCCGCTCACCGGGCCCTCTTTCGCACTGTCAGGTGCGGATCAGCTGCAGCCGGACGTGCTGCCGCAGCCCTCGCACACGTAGCAGGAACCGGCCGGGCGCATCTTCGTGCCACAGGTGAAGCACATCGGCGCGTCGGACGTGCGGCCCTGCATGGCCTCGAACAGCTCGGCCGAGGAGTGCACCGCGGTCGGGGCCGACTTGGCGGTGGCGGCACCGTCGACGTTCACGGTCGTCTTGGCGGTGCTCGTCGCGGTGCCCGTGTTCAGGGGCTCCGGCTTGTGCTCCGGCTTGGCCTCCTGCTTGGCCGGGGCCGACTGGGCGAGCGTCTCGAGTTCCTCCTCGACGTCGTCACCGTCTTCGTCCACCGGCAGGTACGAACCGGTGGCCAGCTCCCGGGCCCGCTCGTCGGCCGAGTAGATGCCGAGCGCCGAGCGCTCCTCGAACGACAGGTGGTCGAGCGCCAGGCGCCGGAACACGTAGTCCATGATGCTGGAGCTCATCCGCACGTCCGGGTCGTCGGTCAGGCCGGCCGGCTCGAAACGCAGGTTGGTGAACTTCTCCACGTACGTCTGCAGCGGAACCCCGTGCTGCAGAGCGATGCTCACGGCCACGGAGAACGAGTCCATCATGCCGGCCAGGGTGGAGCCCTGCTTGCCGAGCTTGATGAAGACCTCGCCCAGGCCGTCGTCGGGGTAGCTGCCGGCCGTCATGTAGCCCTTGGCACCGCCCACGGTGAAGCGGGTGGTGATCGACGGACGCGACTTCGGCAGGCGCTTGCGGGTCGGACGGTACTCCACGACCTTCTCGACGACCTTCTCGACCGCCACCGGCGCGTCGGCCTTCTTGGCCTTGGCGTCGGAGAGCGGCTGGCCGACCTTGCAGTTGTCGCGGTACACGGCCAGCGCCTTCAGGCCGAGCTTCCAGCCCTGGAAGTACACGTCGCCGATGTTCTCGACGGTCGCGCTCTCGGGCAGGTTGACCGTCTTGGAGATGGCACCCGACAGGAACGGCTGCGTGGCCGCCATCATCCGGACGTGGCCCATGGGCTTGATCGCCCGCTCGCCCATCGCGCAGTCGAAGACCTCGTAGTGCTCGGTCTTCAGGCCGGGCGCGTCGATGACGTGGCCCTTCTCGGAGATGTACTCGACGATCGCCTCGACCGTCTCCTCGGCGTAGCCGAGCTTGCGCAGCGCGCGCGGGATGGTCTGGTTGACGATCTGCATCGAGCCGCCGCCGACCAGCTTCTTGAACTTGACCAGCGAGAAGTCCGGCTCGATACCGGTGGTGTCGCAGTCCATCATGAAGCCGATGGTGCCGGTGGGCGCCAGCAGCGAGGCCTGCGCGTTGCGCCAGCCGTTGACCTCACCGATCTTCAGCGACGCCTCCCACTCCTTGGTGGCGGCGCGCTGCACGGCGACGTCCATGGGGTGCAGGGTGCGGATCGTGTCGTTGGCCGCGGCGTGCTTGCGCATGACCCGGCGGTGCGCCTCGGCGTTGCGGGCGTAACCGTCGTAAGCGCCCACCACACCGGCCAGTTCGGCGGAGCGGCGGTAGGCCGCGCCCGTCATCAGCGAGGTGATCGAGGCGGCCAGCGCGCGGCCACCGTCGGAGTCGTAGCCCAGGCCCGACTCCATCAGCAGGGCACCGAGGTTGGCGTAGCCGATGCCGAGCTGGCGGTAGGCGCGGGTGGTCTCGGTGATCGCCGCGGTCGGGAAGTCGGCGAAGCAGATCGAGATGTCCATCGCGGTGATGACCATCTCGACGGCCCGGGTGAACTTCTCGACGTCGAAACCACCGTCGGCCTGCACGAACTTGAGCAGGTTCAGCGAGGCCAGGTTGCAGCTGGAGTTGTCGAGGTGCATGTACTCCGAGCACGGGTTGCTGGCGGTGATGCGGCCCGACTCCGGCGTGGTGTGCCAGTCGTTGATCACGCCGTCGTACTGGATGCCCGGGTCGGCGCACTCCCACGCGGCGAGCGCCATCTTGTCGAAAAGGGCCTTGGCGTCGACGTACTCGATGACCTCACCGGTGGTGCGGCTGGTCAGGCCGAACTGCTCGCCGAACTCGACGGCACGCATGAACTCGTCGGTGACGCGCACCGAGTTGTTGGCGTTCTGGTACTGGACGCTGGTGATGTCCTTGCCACCGAGGTCCATGTCGAAACCGGCGTCGCGCAGGGCGCGGATCTTGTTCTCTTCCTTGGCCTTGGTCTCGATGAACTCCTCGATGTCGGGGTGGTCGACATCGAGAACGACCATCTTCGCCGCGCGGCGGGTGGCGCCACCGGACTTGATGGTTCCGGCCGAGGCGTCGGCGCCGCGCATGAAGGAGACCGGGCCGGAGGCGGTGCCGCCGGAGTTCAGCAGCTCCTTGGAGGAGCGGATGCGGGAGAGGTTCAGGCCGGCGCCGGAGCCGCCCTTGAAGATGAAACCCTCTTCCTTGTACCAGTTCAGGATCGAGTCCATCGAGTCGTCGACCGACAGGATGAAGCACGCGCTGACCTGCTGCGGGGCGCTGGTGCCGACGTTGAACCAGACCGGCGAGTTGAACGCGAAGACCTGGTTGAGCAGCATCCAGGTGAGCTCGTGCTCGAACACGTCGCCGTCTTCCTCGGTGAGGAAGTAGCCGTTGTCGCGGCCGGCCTTGGTGTAGGTCAGCACGACGCGGTCGATGAGCTGCTTGAGGCTGGACTCGCGCGAGTCCGAGCCGACCGCACCACGGAAGTACTTGGTGGTGACGATGGTGGACGCGTTGAGGCTCCAGAAGTCGGGGAACTCGACGCCCTTCTGCTCGAAGATCGTCTCACCCGACTTCCAGTTCGTCTGGACGACGTCGCGTCGCTCCCAGGTCACCTGGTCGTAGGGGTGGACCCCTTCGGTGGTGTAGATCCGCTCGATCTTCAGGCCGGTGCGGCGCACCTGGGGTGCGTCGTTTCGCGTCTTACGCGAGCCTCGGCCCGACGCGGTCTCCGTCATCTTGTGCGTTCCCCTTTGTGTCGCCGCGACCGGAGGCAGACCGGGCACGGCGTAGTGGTGGCCTTCATGACCGGGTATGAGCTTCGTTACGGACCGCTGTCGCCCGGCCTTCCCCAGCCGGGCGACAGCGGTGACTCGGAGGTGATTCAGGTGGTACCCGGCTCGACGCCGGTGGGCTCCCGCTCGGCGCGGAGCACCGTGATCGCGGACTCGAAGTCCTCGAGGGACTCGAACGCCTGGTAGACGCTGGCGAACCGCAGGTAGGCGACCTCGTCGAGCTCGCGCAGCGGGCCGAGGATGGAGAGCCCGACCTCGTGCGCGTCGATCTCGGCGCAGCCGGTGGTGCGGATCGCCTCCTCGACCTTCTGCGCCAGGCGGGCCAGGTCGTCCTCACCGACGGGCCGGCCCTGGCAGGCCTTGCGCACACCGTTGGCCACCTTGGCACGGCTGAACGGCTCGGTGGCGCCGGACCGCTTGACCACGGTCAGGCTGGCCGTCTCGAGCGTGCTGAAGCGGCGGCCGCACTCGGGACACTGCCGGCGCCGGCGGATGGCGGCACCGTCGTCGGTGCTGCGGGAGTCGACGACCCGGGAATCGGTGTTGCGGCAGAAGGGACAGTGCACGGCGCGACTCCTCCCGGGACACTCGCAGGGCCGGGCCGAGATGGCACCGGGACGCCCTGTGGGTAACCGTTGACTGGTTGTTGACTAGATGTGGAGCTTCACAGCTCTGTAACTACTACATCTGGGGGTAACGCTAGGCCTGTGGCCGACGCGTTGCAAGCCGGTCCCATGGCTCGGACAGCCCGCCCGGCCCACTGCGGCGACGCCCCAGGATAGGTTCCGGACAGGATCCCCGGGGCCGGTTCTGCATTCCCCGCACCTCCTCGGGCGACCCGCACTCCTGCGTGCGACCTGCGTCTTTACCGGCCTCACTCACCCACCCGAGTGACTACCGGCCGCAACTATAAAGCTACTTTCAGCCACCATCGAGGGGTGTCCGCATCGCGGGACACGCCCGGCGGAACAGTGGCGCGATCGACACTGACGCCCTACATCTTGTGGCCCGCGCTCAGCACCGACCGAACATGCGCAGTTAACTGCCCGGAAGGGCGATGCGCTGCCCGGCCCCCACGGCCGCACCCGGCAGGGCGTTGAGCTCGATGATCTCGGCGACGGTGTCGCGCCGGTCGGTGCCGGGCGCGACGTCACCGGCGATCTCCCAGAGCGTCTCGCCCGGGAGCACCCGGTGATAGCTGACCGGCACGTGGCCAACGGCGGAGCCCGCCTCGGCGGGACGGGTGAGCAGCAGCACCCCGGCCACCACGGCGACGACCCCGAGCAGGAGCACACCTCCGCGCACCACCAGGCGGCCACGCCGGGTCAGGCGCAGCGGCGGCGGCCCGGACAGCGCCCGCTCGTTCTCCCCCACCACCCGCAGCCGGGGCCGGGGGCGAGGGTGGGGCGACCCGGCCAGCAGGGGGTGCACCGGACGACGGTCAGAACGGCCGGAGCGCATGCGCGGCGCGACCCGGGACCGGGCGGACGGCGAAGCGGACATCAGGCTCATCCTGGACTCCAATCGGTGAGCGAGAGAATCATCTTCGAACACAGGTTCGATCGAACAGGTGTTCCATGTCTACCACTCGAGCCCGGAAAACTCGCGACACGTTCGAACACTTGTTTGAAAGTGTCGCCGGGCTTTCCTAGGGTGATCACGTCCGGTGGACTGCCGGGCACAGGGTCATGGAGGTGGCAGATGGCGAACAATCCGACCGCCGGCGCGGCGGAACCGGAGAAGGGGGGCGCTACGGTGCGCACGCTCCCCGACGGGCCTCCCGACGGCGACGGTCTGACCGTGCGCCAGCGGCGGGTGCTCGAGACCATCCGGGAGACCGTCGACCGGCGTGGCTACCCGCCGAGCATGCGCGAGATCGGTGAGGCCGTCGGCCTGACCAGCCCGAGCAGCGTCGCCCACCAGCTCACCAGCCTGGAGAAGAAGGGCTTCGTGCGCCGCGACCCGAACCGGCCGCGCGCGATCGAGGTGATCATGCCGGGCGAGCGGGGCGAGCTCGACCGCACGTCCGCCTTCGGGGCCGACGCCGGTGGCGAGACCCAGCCGGCGCCCTCGTACGTGCCGCTGGTCGGCCGGATCGCTGCCGGTGGCCCGATCCTCGCCGAGCAGGCCGTGGAAGACGTCTTCGCCCTGCCCCGCCAGCTGGTCGGCGACGGTGAGCTGTTCCTGCTGAAGGTCGTCGGTGACTCGATGATCGACGCGGCGATCTGCGACGGCGACCTGGTCGCGGTGCGCCGCCAGCCGGTGGCCGAGAACGGTGAGGTGGTGGCCGCGATGATCGACGGCGAGGCCACCGTCAAGACGTTCAAGCGCAAGGACGGCGACATCTGGCTGCTCCCGCACAACGAGGCCTACCAGCCGATCCCGGGCAACGACGCGACGATCCTGGGCCGCGTGGTCGCGGTCATGCGCCGCGTCTGATTCAGCTCCTGCCGCGAGCACACCCGAACGGCCTCCGCACGGAAGCGGGGGCACCCCATGGGCCGAAGCCGGCTCCGCCTGGCCTGTGCGGAGCCGGCTTCGTCGTGTCCGGGGCAGCTGCACGAGCTCACCCCAGGGCCTGTCCAGTGCCCTTCGCCCGTGAACGCCACCGGCCGGGTGTCTGATATCTCACCGGGTCCGATCAGGGGTTTGACCGGCCGCGGCGCTTTTCCGGCCTCGGCGCCGCGCTACTGTCCTGCGGACGTCAAGCGTGTTTCACCCAGGTTGCACGAGTGGTGACGGGCGGGAACGGCGTCGCTGAAGTCTCTGGCAGATACGTGTCACCGACCCGGCCCGGGCTGATCCCGGCCGGCCGGACAGGAAGGATCGCTGTGCCCGATCCCGTGGTTGTCGACCTCACGGTCGTGGAACTCGACTCGGCCGTGCGCGCCGTCGTCGCCCAGCAGCTCCGGCTGCCCACCGCCGAGCTCTCCCCCGGCGCGCCCGTGCGGCTCGACCTGGACGAGGCCGAGCGCCCCCAGCTGCTGACCGCCATGGGCGAGGTGTTCGACGCGACCTTCCCCGACGACTTCCTCGACGGCGTCCACACGGTCGCCGACCTGAGTGACGCGGTGCGGGTGTCGCTCCGGGCCTGAGAGCCCGGGAAAGCCCGACCTCCCGAAAAGCCCGGAAGCCCTGGAGCCCGGGAAACCCGGAAAGCCATGCAGCCCGGCCTGCTCGAACAGGCCGGGCCCGCTGCCCTCAGGCGTCGTCGGCCGCCTCGTCGATGCGCCGCAGTGCCTTGAGCACCACGTCCTTGTCGGTCGTGGTCCAGAACGCCGGCAGCGAGGCCCGCAGGAAGTTGCCGTAGCGGGCCGTGGCCAGGCGCGGGTCGAGCACCGCGACCACCCCCTTGTCGCCCGATGACCGGATCAGCCGCCCCACCCCCTGTGCCAGGCGCAGCGCCGCGTGGGTCGCCGCGACCGACATGAACCCGTTGCCCCCGGCCTTGGCCACGGCGCGCTGACGAGCCGAGGCCAGCGGGTCGTCGGGACGTGGGAACGGGATCCGGTCGACCACCACCAGCTGGCACGAGGGCCCGGGCACGTCCACGCCCTGCCACAGCGTCAGTGTGCCGAACAGGCAGGTGCGCGGATCGGCGGCGAACTCCTTGACCAGCGTGTTCATGCTGTCGTCGCCCTGGCACAGGATCGGCACGTCGAGGCGTTCGCGCAGTTCCTCGGCGGCGGCCTCGGCGGCCCGGCGCGACGAGAACAGCCCCAGCGTGCGCCCGCCGGAGGCCTTGATCAGCTCTTCCAGCTCATCCATGGCCTGCGTCGGCGTGCCGTCGCGACCGGGCTGGGGCAGGTGCTTGGCCAGGTAGAGGATGCCCTGCCGGGGGTAGTCGAAGGGGCTGCCGACGTCGAGCCCCGTCCACTCCGGGGCCCCCTCACCGCCCAGCCCGACCCCGCCCGCAGCCGAGTCGAAGTTGCCCCCGATGGTCAGCGTGGCCGAGGTCAGCACCACCGTGCGGCTCTCGAACAGCCGCTCGCGCAGCAGCCCGGCCACCGACAGCGGCGCCACGTGCAGACCGACCCGTTCGCCCCCGTCGGGCCGCCGGGTGCGCGAGACCCAGATGACGTCGTAGGCCTGGGCCTGCGCCGCGGCCTGGATGAACCGCTCGGCGACGTCGAAGACCTCCTGCACGGCGGCCCGCGCCACCTGCAGCGCGCCGTCGCCCTCGCCGCCCTTCTCGTCTTTCGAGAGCTGCTGGATCGACGACGTGACGGCCCGGGCGTTGTCGCGCACCGAGCTGATCGCGGCCAGGAGCCCGTCGGGGACACCGTGTTCGAGGCGCCCGGCGGGCAGGTCTTCCAGCACCGCCTCGAGCGTCTCGCCCGCCACCTCGAGCAGCGTGGTGTCGCCGACACCGACCCGGCGGGCGCCGCGCGAGGCCGATTCGATCATCGGGCCGGTCATCTCGTCGGTGGTGACCGAGGTGACCCGGTCGGCGAACTCGTGCGCCTCGTCCAGAATCAGCACCTCGTGCTCGGGCAGCATCTGCCGGCCCTCGAACGAGTCGATCGCCACCAGCGCGTGGTTCGTCACGACGATGTCGACGTCGCGAGCGCGCTCACGCGCCAGCTCCACGTGGCAGTCGCCCGCCATCGGGCAGCGCGAGGCGCCGAGGCACTCGTGGGCGCTGACCGAGACCTGCCGCCAGGCCTTCTCGGACACGCCCGGCACCAGCTCGTCGCGGTCACCGGTGCGGGTGGTCTCGGCCCATTCACGCAGCCGCACGACCTCCCGCCCGAGCTTGCCCGCGGCCGCGCTGTAGGTCACGCCGGTCACCGGGGCCGGGTGGGAGACACCCTTGTCGGTCTGGTCGTGCAGCGGGAGTTCCGACGGCGCGTCGAAGAGCGTGTCCTCGTCGGGGAAACCACCGGCCAGCTTGTGCACACAGACGTAGTTGCGGCGCCCCTTCACCAGCTGCCAGCTCGGGGAGCGGCCCAGCTTCTCGGTGAGGGCGCCGGCCAGGCGCGGCAGGTCGCGCTCCACGATCTGTGCCTGCAGGGCCAGCGTCGCGGTCGAGATCACCACCGGCCGTTCGGAGTTCACGGCCTTCTTGACCGAGGGCACCAGGTAGCCGAGCGACTTGCCGGTGCCGGTGCCGGCCTGCACGAGCAGGTGCCGGCGGGCGTTGATCGCCTCGTCGACGGCCTCGGCCATCTGCACCTGGCCCTCGCGCGGCACCCCACCGATCTCGGCGACCGCGGCCGAGAGCAGGTCGGTCACCTTGCGCCGGCGGCCCTTCGAGGATGTCTTCGACGACGGACGCGCCGGTGCGGTTCCCGGGGACCCGTCACCTTCGGGAGCCGAGGGTTCTGCCGCGGTCTCCGCGTCGTCTTCAAGCTCGTGGTTCCCAGGTGTCTCAGGTGACGCATCGGGCTCCGTCCCGATCCTCGTGTCCTGCTCGGGATCGGTGCTGGAAGCCATCGGACCAGCCTAATGGCCCGTCGGCCAAAGACCTGAATGTGCCGCTCCGGCCCCCGGCAAAGCGCCCTCGTACTGCACCTTTGTCCTTAGCTGCCGAGCAGGTGTCCTCGGCTGCGTCGTGGGGTTCGACCGCGGCGCAGAGGTCCTGGACCGCGGCGCGGGACGACGAGGCCGCAGACCGGCGTACTGGAGGAACGTGCGGATGAGCACCACCCGGCAGGCCGACCAGTGGGCTGCCCGTTCCGGCGACTGGGCCCGGTACCAGTGGGCCACGTCCGGGTTCACCGGCTGGCGGCTCGAGACCGGCGACGCCGCGCACGTCCCCCGGGTGCGGCACCAGGTGATGGCCGCACTGCGGCTGCGCGCCGCCCTCGGAAGCGACCTGGACTCGGCCGAGATCGTGGTGGCCGAACTGCTGAGCAACACGCTCGCCCACACCACCGGACCGGCCTGGCTGACTCTGAGCTGGAACGGGCCGCATCCCCTGCTCAGCGTCGCGGACAGCGGACCCGGCTTCGACCGGCTGCCCACGCTGCCCGACGACGCGCTGGCCGAGGGCGGGCGGGGGCTCTACCTGATCGCGCAGCTCACGCACGACCTGGTGGTGACCCCCCGCCCGTCCGGCGGCAGCGTGGTCTCGGTGACGCTGAAACTGCGCCACCGGTAACCCCTTACGCCACGGGCGTGCCCGTGCGGTACGACGCGAGCAGGTGGGCCAGCCCGGAGTTCACCCGCGCGGTGATCCGGGTGCCCTCCGCGACGTGCTCGGAGTTCAGCACCTCGCCCCGCTCGTGGATCTTGCTGACCAGGTCGCCCCGGTCGTAGGGAACCAGCACGTCGATCTCGACGTCGGGGCGGGGCAGCTCGTCCTGGATCAGGTCGAGCAGCTTGTCGACCCCCTCGCCGGTGCGCGCCGACACCGCGATCACCCGGGGCTCGCGCAGCACGATCCGGTTGATCACCTCCGGGTCGGCGGCGTCGATCTTGTTGATGACGACGATCTCCAGCGGCACGTCGCCCTTGAGCTCGGCCAGCACCGAACGCACGGCGCTGATCTGGCCCTCCGGGTCGGGGTGGCTGCCGTCGACCACGTGCAGGAGCAGGTCGGAGTTGCCGACCTCCTCGAGCGTCGAGCGGAACGCCTCGACCAGCTGGGTCGGCAGGCTGCGCACGAACCCGACCGTGTCGGCGAGCGTGAACTCGCGACCGTCCGGGGTCGACGCCCGGCGGATCGTCGGGTCGAGGGTGGCGAACAGCGCGTTCTCCACCAGCACCCCCGCGCCCGTGAGCCGGTTCAGCAGACTGGACTTGCCGGCGTTGGTGTAGCCGGCGATGGCGACGCTGGGCACCGCGTTCCGCTTACGCGAGTCGCGCATCGTCACCCGGGACGTCTTCATCGCCGCGATCTCACGCCGCAACTTGGCCATCTTGGAGCGGATGCGCCGGCGGTCGAGCTCGATCTTCGTCTCACCGGGACCACGCGAGCCCATGCCGTTACCGGCACCCACCTGGCCACCGGCCTGGCGGGACATCGACTCACCCCAACCACGAAGACGCGGCAGCAGATACTCGTACTGGGCGAGCTCGACCTGTGCCTTGCCCTCCTTGGACTTGGCGTGCTGGGCGAAGATGTCGAGGATGAGCGCGGTGCGGTCGATGACCTTGACCTTCACCACGTCTTCCAGGCCACGGCGCTGCGAGGGCGAGAGCTCGCCGTCGCACACCACGGTGTCGGCGCCGCTCGCCTCGACGATGACGCGCAGCTCGTCGGCCTTGCCCTGGCCCAGGTAGGTGCCCGGGTCGGGCGACTGGCGACGCTGCATCACGCCGTCGAGAACCTCCGAGCCGGCCGTCTCGGCGAGGGCCGCGAGCTCGCGGATCGAGTTCTCCGCGTCGGTCGCGGTGCCGGTGGTCCAGACCCCGGCCAGCACGACCTTCTCGAGGCGCAGCTGCCGGTACTCGACCTCGGTGACATCCTCGAGTTCGGTCGACAGCCCGGAGACCCGGCGCAGTGCCTGGCGGTCCGCCAGATCGGTCTGGTCGCCGTCGTGCTCACCCCAGCGTGTGGTTCCCTCGGCGAGCGCGGTCCCCTGGCGGGACAGGATGCGCTCGACGGCGTCACTGCGGTCGGCGGTGCTGCGATCCTTGTTACTCAGGGCATCCTCCGTAGTTCGGACTGGCTGGACTTACGGCATCCAGCCTGACACGTCAACACCGCAGGTGGCGACTGAGATTCCCGGCGCTTCGCCCGGTGGCTCTATCGTGTACGCGCGATGACCAGCGAATCTTCCGAACCTCACTACTTCCGCACTCCTGCCCGGCCGTCGGCCCGGCAGGACGTCGAGATCACCCTGGCCGGCCGTGAGGTCACGGTGACCACGGCCGGCGGCGTCTTCAGCGGTGACCGTCTCGACCTGGGCACCCGGGTGCTCCTGCGCGAGGCGCCCACTCCCCCACCCACCGGTGACCTGCTCGATCTCGGGTGCGGCTGGGGCCCGATCGCGATGACGCAGGCGCTGCTGTCGCCGGAGGCGAAGGTCTGGGCGATCGACGTCAACGAGCTCGCGCTCGAGCTGACCGGCCTGAACGCCCGCCGCGCGGGCGCCCCGGTCACCGCGGTGCTGCCCGATCAGGTGCCCGACGACGTGCGGTTCGCCGCGATCTGGTCGAACCCTCCGATCCGCGTGGGCAAGGCCGAGCTGCACGCGATGCTGCTGCGCTGGCTCCCCCGCTTGCTGCCCGAGGCGTCCGCGCACCTGGTGGTGCAGCGCAACCTGGGGGCCGACTCTCTGCACGGGTGGCTGCAGACCGCCCTGCCCACGGGCTGGACGGTGGTGCGCGCGGGGAGCGCCAAGGGTTTCCGGGTCCTGCGGGTCACGGCTCCGTCGTCGAATTGAGGACGTCGTGGTGCCCCGGGGTGCCGGGGTGCGCCTGAGGCGCACCCCGACTTCTCAGGAGACCACCACGTCCACCAGCTCGCCCTCGGCCACGATGACCGCGGGCCCCGTCAGCTTCGCCGAATCACCCTCGCTGGACGTGCCTTCGGCGTCGACGTAGAGTGTGCCGCCGGGGACGTCGACGCGCCAGTGGTCGGGCGCGAGGTCACCGCCCCAGGCCCGGGCGGCGATGGCGGCGGCGACGGTTCCGGTTCCGCAGGAACGGGTCTCGCCGGAACCACGCTCGTGCACCCGCATCCTCAGGTGCCCCAGCTCGTTCTGGATGCTCTGGTCGTGCATCGGCACCACGATCTCGACGTTGGTGCCGTGCGGCGGGGCGGGCTCGACGACCGGCGGAACGGTCAGGTCGAGGGCCTCGAGGGTAGCGACGTCGGGCAGCACGACCACGACGTGCGGGTTGCTCAGGGCCACGGAAAGGCCTGGCAGGGGAGGCATTCCGGGGAAGGTGACCGTGACGTCGCCGCCCGCCGTGACCGCGGCCGGGCCACCGGCGACCTGCCAGGCGCCCAGGTCGATGCTGAACAGGTCGCCCCGGCGGCTCACCGGCAGGACGCCGCCGCGGGTGGTGATCGCGACCTCGTCACCGTCGCCGAGGGTGATCCAGCCCCGGCGCAGCAGGTGGGCCACGAAGACCCGGCTGCCGTTGCCGCACATCTCGGCCGCGCTGCCGTCGGAGTTCCAGTAGTCCATGAACCACTCGCCGGCCGCGTCCTGACCCGCGGCGGCGCTGCGCACCACGCGGATCACCCCGTCGGCGCCCAGACCGGCCCGGCGATCGGCGAGGTGCCGGATCAGCTCGGGCGTCAGGTCGAGGGTGCCCTCGGGGTCGTCGAGCAGCACGAAATCGTTCTCCGTGCCGTGGCCCTTCACGAACGTCGTCACGGGGTAAGGCTACGCGGGCCGGCGATCGCCGCGAGCGCCTGCTCCTTCAGGTCCGGGGCGTCGTACGGCAACCAGGTGACCCGGGTGTCCCGGCGGAACCAGGACTCCTGCCGCCGGGCGAACTTGCGGGTGGTGTTGACGGTGTCGACCTGGGCCTCGACCTCGTCGAGCTCGCCCTCGAGCATGCGCAGCACCTGGGCGTAGCCGAGGGCGCGGGGCGCGGTCCTGCCGTCGAGCAGGCCCTCCGACACCAGCCGGACCGTCTCCTCGACCAGCCCGTCACGCCACATGCGCACGACCCGGGCGGCGATCCGGTCGTCGAGTTCCTCGCGGGGGGCCAGCAGGCCGATCTGCACGGCGGGGGTGTCGTACTCCGGCCTCGGCAGGGTCGCGCTGAACGGACGGCCGGTCAGCTCGATCACCTCCAGTGCCCGCACGATGCGGCGCAGGTTGCCCGGCAGGATCGCGATCGCCGCGGCCGGGTCCTGGGCGGCCAGCCGGCGGTGCATCTCCTCGGCGCCCGCCTTCTCGCCCTCACGCTCCAGGCGCAGGCGCACCCGGGGGTCGGTCGGCGGGATCTCGAGCTGGTCGAGCACCGCGCGGACGTAGAGGCCGGAACCGCCCGCCAGGATCGGCACCTTGCCCCGGGCCTGGATGTCGTCGCGGGCGGCACGGGCCTCCCTCTGGTACGCGGCGAGGCTCGCCTCCTCGGTCACGTCGAGCACGTCGAGCAGATGATGAGGGACGCCCCGACGCTCGGACGGCGGGAGCTTGGCCGTGCCGATGTCCATGCCCCGGTAGAGCTGCATGGCGTCGGCGTTGATCACCTCGCCGTCCAGGGCCTCCGCGAGATCCAGGGCCAGGTCTGATTTTCCGCTGGCGGTGGGACCGACCACCGCGATGACGCCAGGGGTGTTCACGCTCTCCTCGTTCATGCCCGGAAGTCCCAGCCTGCCACCAGATAGGCGACGCCGAAGGGGGCTCCCTCGTACCGCAACGTGCTCCTGCCCGTGCTGCTTCCTGTGCCTGTTGCTGTGCCTGCTGCTGCGCCTACGGCTGTTCCGGCGCCTGCTCCCGTGTCGTCGCTGCCCGCGCCTGCTCCCGCGTCGTCGCCACCTGCGCCTGTTCCCGTGTCGTCGCTGCCCGCGCCTGTTCTCGTGTCGTCGCTGCCCGCGCCCGTTCCCACGTCGTCGCCACCTGCGCCCGTTCCCACGTCGTCGCCACCTGCACCCGTGCTCCGGAGTGCACCGGCGGCGACCTGCCAGGCGACCCGGCCCCGGCAGCCCAGCTCGACGGCGAGGGTGGGGTCGATGGCCGCGAGCCGCTCCGGGTCGAGCGCGCCGAGGGCTCCGGCCACTTCGGCGTCGAACGCGGACGCGCGGGGATCCTCGAAGCCCGGCGACCGGATGCCGCGCCGGTTGCTGCCGTCGCCGAGCACGAGCCAGGCCGCGTCCGGACCGGCCTCCTGCGCGAGCTCACGTCCCAGCCGCAGACATTCATCGGGGGACGCGGCGGCCGAGACCTCCTGCACGATCAACCGGGTGGGCGGCTCGTTCTCGTCGGCGCGTTCGTTCTCGCCGGCCCGCCAGCTCTCGCCCGCCTGCCGGTTCTCGCCCGCCCCCCGGTTCTCGCCCGCCTGCCGGTTACTGTCGGCCCGCTGGTTCTCGCCCGCCCGCTGGGTCTCGCCGACCTGCCAGTTCCTGTCAGCCCGCTGGTTCTCGCCCGCCCTCCGGTTCACGCCGGCCCGGTCGAGCAGCCAGCGTCCGATGGTCAGGGACAAGGGGAGTTCGGGGACAGTTGCCTCGTCGTGCTCCCGCGGCGCCTCGACCTCCGCGCCGTAGCCCGCGAGGGTGCCCCAGGCCCCGGCCGCGTGACGACGGGTCTGCTCGCCCGGGCCGACGAGGACCAGCGTCCGAGGCCCCGGCGAGCTCATGATGCGGACGGAGGCCTCTGCCCCAGAACGGGTTTCGGACCGGTTCTCGGTGACGGACGCCGCCGTGGGTCGTCGTAGCGTCTGGATCAGGGCGGCCACCTCTTGGTCACACGCGTGCAGGAGAGGCCCGGTCTGGGCGGCCAGCGATTCCCCGGCGCCGGCGGCCATGCCGTCGCTGTCACCGATCGTGGGCCGGAACGGCCGAGCCATCTCCGACCCCACGACCCCGCTGACTCGGCCGCCCTTGCTTGCCTCAGTGACCGACACCGCCCACCCGTCAACAGCCTCGCCCGGCACAGCTCGCTCACCGACCGGTACGCCCGTGAGTTCCGGGACCAGCAGCGGGGGGCAAGGGACGAACGCAGCGACGAGCACCACCCGACCCTAACGCCGGTGACGTCATGCCGCCGTGCACCACCAGCTCGTAAGCACCTGCCCTGCCCTGCCCAGCCCTGCCCAGCCCTGCCCTGCCCAGCCCTGCCCTGCCCAGCCCTGCCCAGCCCTGCCCAGCCCTGCCCTGCCCAGCCCTGCCCAGCCCAGCTCTGCCCAGCCCTGCCCAGCCCTGCCCAGCCCTGCCCTGCCCAGCCCTGCCCTGCCCAGCCCTGCCCAGCCCGCAGGACCGGGCTCCCGCTCATCTGCCCCGGCACAGACCCGGACCCCTGCCCACTCATGGGATCAGGCCCACGCGACTCATGATCGCCACCGCCTCGGTGCGCCCGGACGCCCCCAGCTTCGCCAGGACGTTGGACACGTGCACACTCGCCGTCTTCTCGCTGATGTGCAGGCGCTCGCCGATCGCGCGGTTGGTGAGGCCTTCCGCGACCAGCGTCATGACCTGGCGCTCGCGCGGAGTCAGCGAGGCCTCGATGGCTTGTGAAGTCGTGGCGGCCCCAGACGTTGCCGAGCTCGTGGGCCCGGCCACCGCGGACCCCCTTCGCTCGCTCTCGCCGCCAGACGCTGCTCCGGCGCCCTGCCCGGCGGGCAGGTCGGGCTCACGGGCCGATTCGGCGTCGGCCGGCAGGGGTTCGAGGTCGAGCCCGGCCTTCTGGGCCAGCTTCTCGAGCTCGCCCAGCAAGGGTTTCGCCCCCAGCTCCGCTGCACACCGGCGGGCGGCGATGATGTTTTGCTCGGCCTCGTGCGTGCGGCCGTCGCGCACCAGCACCTGCGCGGCGCGCCACTGGGCCCGGGCCACCTCGAACACCGAGACGCCCTCGAATGCCCTCGCCAGCTCCAGCCAGCCCTCCGCCTCGGCGATGCCCTGGGCGCGGGCCCATTCCATCTCCAGGCGCAGAATCCACGCGTTGCCCTCCGGCCCCATCACCCCGCGCCGTGGGAGCCCGAGTCTGGCGCGGGTGCGGCCGTCTTCGAGGAAGTATCCGATCTCGGCCAGGGTCTGGCGCTCGGCCTCCAGATCACCGGCACGCCGTGCTTCTTCCACGCCGTCGGCCAGCGCACTGATGGCGCGGGTATCGGTCTCGATGCCTGACAGGTGCCAGTGCTCGGCATCGGCGAGCGCATAGCCGAGTGCCAGGCGAGCCTCGGCCGCCGCCTCTTCCCACCGCCCCAGCCAGTTCAGGGCCTCGGCCCGCGCCTTGAGGTGCACCGGCCGTTCCCAGGCGTCGTCGACCACGACCAGCCACTCGTCGGCGCGCAGCACCTGCTCCGGATCGCGAGTGGCAATCACCGGAAGCTCGAACAGCTTCAGGTGGGTGACCAGCGCCATCGGCAGCCGGGACGCCCCCATGTCGGGACGGACCACTTTCAGCGCTCGCTCGACGTCACCGGCGTGCCAGAACGTGAGAATCAGCAGTTGCCGCGCGTTGGCCCCGTAGACGCTGGCGGCCAGGCCGCTGGAGTCGGCGGCCTCGATCGCGGTGAGGAGATCGGCGATGCCGGCCGTGAGGTCGCCCTGGTCAAGGTGATTCAGGGCGAGGTTGTAGTGCACGCGAACAGCGCCGGCCGTGTCACCGGACAGCTCGGCCGCGGCCTTGGCCAGCCGGAAGGACCTGGCCGAGTCTTCGTCTCGACGCAACATGCCCTGGGCCACGGCCTGGGTGGTGAGGAGCTCGACCTGCAGGGCGGTCATCCCCAGCGCCTGCGACTCGGCCAGTGCCTGCACCACCGCCTTCAGGGCATCTTGCGGATTGCCCGCGCCGAGATGCGCACGCGCCACGATCGACCAGGTCAGCGCTCGGGCCGACGAGGGATCGCGATCGTCGGCCAGGTCGTTGATCACCCGCAGCGCCTGCTCGAGAGCCTCTTCCGGACGGTCGGCGAGAAACGTGTGCAGGGCCAGCGCCGCCCGGGCCCGGGCCATGGCGACCGCATCTCCCTCGAGCTCGGCCTCGCCGGTCGCGGCCTGGGCCAGGCCGACGGCACGCTCCAGCAGCCCGGCGTCACTCGCCACGCTGGCCGCCCGCAGGCTCACGTCGCTACGGGAGGTGTCGTCGTCGCGCTGCTGCGGCGGAACGACATCCCACAGCTGAAGCGCCTGTTCGTAGTGCTGCAGCGCTTCGGCGGGGGCGTTGGCACAGGCCGCGAACCAGGCGGCCCGCAGCGAGGCGTTCAGGGCGCTCGGCATGTCGTTGGCGGCCAGGCTGTGCCGTGCCGTTTCCGCCGCGATGCCGCGCGCCCCGGGGCTGGCCATGAGCGGACGCAGGTAGTCGGCAATGCTCTTGTGCAGCCGAACCCGCTCTCCGGGCAACAGGTCTGAGTAGATGGCCTCTTGCAGGAGCGCATGCCGGAACCGGTAACGGTCGAGATCTTCCGGCACCAGGACCTGCTGGGCGACCGCCTCACGCAGGGCACTCTCGAGAGCATCCGGATCGAGCCGGTCGTGGGCATCCGGACCACTGAGGATCGCGCGGAGCAACGCGTCTCCGATACGCGCCGAGCTGTGCACCGACGCCAGCCGCACCACTCTCTGGGCGGGCGCCGACAGCTGCTCCAGGCGGTCGAGCAGCAGATCGGTGAGCCCCTCGGGCAGGCGGCCGCTCTCTCCGGCCGCGAGGAGTTCTTGTGCGTAGTAGGGGTTTCCGGCAGAACGGGCCACGATTCGCCTCAGCAGCGCCGGCTTGACCGGGCCACCGTTCAGACCGGCCAGCAACTGGCCCAGTTCTGTGTGCGACAGCGGCGGCAGATCCATCTGCTCGACCCGCGGCAGGCGGGTGAGCTCTCCGACCAGGGGCCGAAGCGGATGCCTGCGGTGCAGGTCATCGGCCCGGTAGCTGACCAGTACCAGGAGGTGGTCGGGACCGAGCCGGCTGAAGAGGAAGCGGACCAGGTCGCGGGTGGATGAGTCGGCCCAGTGCAGGTCTTCGAGCACCAGCAGCAGCGGTGCGACCTCAGACCCGATGCGACTCAGGACGTGGGCGACGGACTCGAACAGAGCCAGCCGGTCGAGCCCCGCCTCGCCGACACTGCGCAGTGGGACGTCGGCCGCCGCGCCGACGATCTGCGCCAGCCCTGGCCGCTCGGCCGAGACCTGCCGGATGATCTCGGCCGTGCGGCTCTTCTCGGCGCTGTCCCGCTCTCCCCACCGGAGCGGCTGGCTGAGGGCCTCGGCGAACGGCAAGTACGGCAGGGACCCGGTGCCCAGGTCGACACACCGGCCGAGGAGCACCTGGAACCCCGTGGCCGTGGCATGCTGAGCGACCTCGGTGAGGGTGCGGGTCTTGCCGACCCCGGCATCCCCACCGACGATCACCCCGGTCGCAGTACCGGAGCGGGCCAGGCCCATCAGCTCCCGGAAGCGCTCCAGCTGCCCGACCCGCGCGACGAAGGGCGCGGCAGAACCGACGAAAGCCACGCCATCCATCGTGTCACCTCCCCCCAGTTTGATGCCTGCGAGTTGTTCGCCCGTGGGACGACTTCTCAGAGCTGACGACACCGCTTACTTCTTCTTGCTCGCGGCACGCTCCTGCTTGCGGCTCTGCCGCCGGTTCTGCCACCGCGTCGCCTCTTCGAGCAGGCGCTGCTGCCGGTAACGCATCTCGGCCTCCGCGTTGCTCTCGAGCCGCTGGTAGGGCAGCGAGACTCCACGAGCGATGCCGACCGTCGACGTGACGGCGAGGTCCGAACGAAAACCACTGAATGACGTACCCATCACACGTGCCCCCAACCGGTCTGGTGTCTGTCTTTCTCGGTACATCCAGATTCCGGCTAAGGCCCCACCTCGCGGATCGGGCAGTCACGCAGTCCTGATGGTCGGCAAACCTCAGATTTTCGTGGTCGGCGGTCTAAGGGCCTTAGGGCGAAGACCGCCGACTAAGGCTCAGCCATGGGCAGACCGAATCGTTGCTCAGCTCGTCAGGATCTCTTCGAAGACCTGGGCATAGCTGGGATGCGCCAGGTCCAGCCTCGCGAGCTCGGGCAGCGCCACCCACCGCATGTCGTCGTGCTCGGCCGGCTCCCGGTTCACCGGCGTGCCGAGCCAGGTCCGGACCACCCAGATGCCCTGCCGGAGAACGCCTTCCGGGGCGTCCTCGGCTCCGCCGCGGATGCGCGCGTGAGGCTCCGCATCAAACGCGCGGATCTCGACGCCGACCTCTTCCCGCAGCTCGCGGCGCAGGGCATCCGTCTCACTCTCGCCAGCTTCGACATGTCCACCCGGCAGATCCCAGACGTTCGGGTACCAGCGTCGGGAGGGCGACCGGTGACAGAGAAGCAGGTGGCCTTCTTCGACCAGGGCCGCGGTCACTACCCGATGGATGGTCACACAGCTCCTCTGCCAAACGCAGAAGTGGCGGCCCGCGCCGCCTTCTTTCGAAGGCGGGGGCCGCCACTTCTGTCTTTCAATGATTGTCCGGCGATGTCCTACTCTCCCACACCGTAACCAGTGCAGTACCATCGGCGCAGGCAGGCTTAGCTTCCGGGTTCGGAATGAGACCGGGCGTTTCCCTGCCGCTATGATCGCCGTAACTCTACCGGCACAACCAGCCACCCTCAGGGGTGGGCGTGGTCGTTTCCCGTGAACCGCATAGTGGACGTGAACAATCTTTACGCGCTCAACTCAACGAGTGAGTGAGTAAGTCATCGGCATATTAGTACCGGTCAGCTTCACAAGTCTTCAGTCCTTGCTTCCACATCCGGCCTATCAACCCAGTAGTCTAGCTGGGAGCCTCTCACACCTCGAGGGTGCATGGAAACCTCATCTTGAAGCGAGCTTCCCGCTTAGATGCCTTCAGCGGTTATCCCTTCCGAACGTAGCTAACCAGCGGTGCCCTTGGCAGGACAACTGGCACACCAGAGGTTCGTCCGTCCCGGTCCTCTCGTACTAGGGACAGCCCTTCTCAAGTTTCCAACGCGCGCAGCGGATAGGGACCGAACTGTCTCACGACGTTCTAAACCCAGCTCGCGTACCGCTTTAATGGGCGAACAGCCCAACCCTTGGGACCTACTCCAGCCCCAGGATGCGACGAGCCGACATCGAGGTGCCAAACCATGCCGTCGATATGGACTCTTGGGCAAGATCAGCCTGTTATCCCCGGGGTACCTTTTATCCGTTGAGCGACAGCGCTTCCACAAGCCACTGCCGGATCACTAGTCCCGACTTTCGTCCCTGCTCGACCTGTCGGTCTCACAGTCAAGCTCCCTTGTGCACTTACACTCGACACCTGATTGCCAACCAGGCTGAGGGAACCTTTGGGCGCCTCCGTTACTCTTTAGGAGGCAACCGCCCCAGTTAAACTACCCACCAGGCACTGTCCCTGATCCGGATCACGGACCAAAGTTAGACATCCAGAACGACCAGAGTGGTATTTCAACGTCGACTCCACCAACACTAGCGTGCCAGCTTCACAGTCTCCCACCTATCCTACACAAGCCGTACCGAACACCAATACCAAGCTATAGTAAAGGTCCCGGGGTCTTTCCGTCCTGCTGCGCGTAACGAGCATCTTTACTCGTAGTGCAATTTCGCCGAGTTCGCGGTTGAGACAGCGGAGAAGTCGTTACGCCATTCGTGCAGGTCGGAACTTACCCGACAAGGAATTTCGCTACCTTAGGATGGTTATAGTTACCACCGCCGTTTACTGGCGCTTAAGTTCTCAGCTTCGCCCCGAAAGGCTAACCGGTCCCCTTAACGTTCCAGCACCGGGCAGGCGTCAGTCCGTATACATCGTCTTGCGACTTCGCACGGACCTGTGTTTTTAGTAAACAGTCGCTTCTCCCTGGTCTCTGCGGCCCTCAAACGCTCACCGGAGCAAGTCCAGGTCACGCCTCAGGCCCCCCTTCTCCCGAAGTTACGGGGGCATTTTGCCGAGTTCCTTAACCACGATTCACTCGATCGCCTTAGTATTCTCTACCTGACCACCTGAGTCGGTTTAGGGTACGGGCGGCTCGAACCTCGCTAGATGCTTTTCTCGACAGCATAGGATCACCCACTTCCCGCCAATGCGGTCATCATCACATCTCAGGCTCATCATCAAAGAAAGAACTGCGGATTTGCCTACAGCTCGCCCTACATGCTTAAACGTGGACAACCATCGCCACGCGGAGGCTACCTTCCTGTGTCACACCATCGCTTAACTACTACCGATTCAGGTCCAAGGCTCCACCGCCGGCACCCGAAGGTCCCATTGGCTTCACGATGTTAGTATCCTCGGGTTCGCTATGGGCGGTTCTACGCCGGTACGGGAATATCAACCCGTTGTCCATCGACTACGCCTGTCGGCCTCGCCTTAGGTCCCGACTTACCCAGGGCGGATTAGCCTGGCCCTGGAACCCTTGGTCATTCGGCGGACGGGTTTCTCACCCGTCTTTCGCTACTCATGCCTGCATTCTCACTCGTGTGGCGTCCACGCCTGGGTCACCCCGACGCTTCACTCGCCACACGACGCTCCCCTACCCATCTGTTCCCCTGAAAGCCGGATCAAGCCGGTCTAGGGTCATGAACAAATGCCACAGCTTCGGCGGTGTACTTGAGCCCCGCTACATTGTCGGCGCGGAATCACTTGACCAGTGAGCTATTACGCACTCTTTAAAGGGTGGCTGCTTCTAAGCCAACCTCCTGGTTGTCACAGCAACTCCACATCCTTTCCCACTTAGCACACGCTTAGGGGCCTTAGCTGGTGATCTGGGCTGTTTCCCTCTCGACTACGAAGCTTATCCCCCGCAGTCTCACTGCCACGCTCTCACTTACCGGCATTCGGAGTTTGGCTGACGTCAGTAACCTTGTAGGGCCCATTAGCCATCCAGTAGCTCTACCTCCGGCAAGAAACACGCAACGCTGCACCTAAATGCATTTCGGGGAGAACCAGCTATCACGGAGTTTGATTGGCCTTTCACCCCTACCCACAGCTCATCCCCCAGGTTTTCAACCCTGGTGGGTTCGGTCCTCCACGCGGTCTTACCCGCGCTTCAACCTGGCCATGGGTAGATCACTCCGCTTCGGGTCTAGAGCATGCGACTGAATCGCCCTGTTCGGACTCGCTTTCGCTACGGCTACCCCACACGGGTTAACCTCGCCACACACCACTAACTCGCAGGCTCATTCTTCAAAAGGCACGCCGTCACCCCGCAAGGCTCCGACGGATTGTAGGCACACGGTTTCAGGTACTATTTCACTCCCCTCCCGGGGTACTTTTCATCTTTCCCTCACGGTACTAGTCCGCTATCGGTCACCAGGGAGTATTTAGGCTTAGCAGGTGGTCCTGCCAGATTCACACGAGATTCCACGAGCCCCGTGCTACTTGGGACGCCCACAAGAAAGACCAGCACATTTCGTCTACGGGACTAACACCCTCTACGGTCGCCCATTCAATGGCGTTCGACTACATGCAGGTTTTTTGACTCTCCACTACCTCGACAGCGGTAATAAGTGGGATCCCACAACCCCGGACATGCAACGCCTGTCAGCTATCACACACGCCCGGTTTGGCCTCATCCGCTTTCGCTCGCCACTACTCACGGAATCACTGTTGTTTTCTCTTCCTGACGGTACTGAGATGTTTCACTTCCCGTCGTGCCCTCCCAACACCCTATATATTCAGGTGCAGGTGACTGGACTTGCCTCCAGCCGGGTTACCCCATTCGGAAATCCTCGAATCACAGCTCGGTTGCCAGCTCCTCGAGGCTTATCGCAGGCTCCTACGTCCTTCATCGGCTCCTGGTGCCAAGACATCCACCGTGTGCCCTTAAAAACTTACCAACACACCCCGAATCAAATCAGGATGCACTCGGAAAAATTAAGCACAGAATTAAAGATGCTCACGTCCACTATGCAGTTCACAAGCAACGAACACACACAACCCTCAAGCTCACCAATTACCCCACCGCCGGCACGAGACCCGCTGCGAGGCACTGTGATGAAGGACTGTCATGCCTTCGGAAAGAAGCTCTTCCAAGCCTCAGACCCAAGTTCACGGCCCACCAGACTGTTTCCAGCCTCGTGGTCCGCTCCCTCAGGACCCAACAGTGCATCCCCATCTCCGCCCCGGAGATGAGAGCCAACCGATGTTCCACCCTTGAGCAGCCACCCCGCAACTAGCGGTCACCGGAATGGATGACCGTCATCGCGCAGGCAATGGCATACCTCTGAACCATCAACCAGCCTGAGCCGGTGAGGTTTTCGAGTGCTCCTTAGAAAGGAGGTGATCCAGCCGCACCTTCCGGTACGGCTACCTTGTTACGACTTCGTCCTAATCGCCAGTCCCACCTTCGACGACTCCCTCCCTTACGGGTTAGGCCATCGGCTTCGGGTGTTACCGACTTTCATGACGTGACGGGCGGTGTGTACAAGGCCCGGGAACGTATTCACCGCAGCGTTGCTGATCTGCGATTACTAGCGACTCCGACTTCACGGGGTCGAGTTGCAGACCCCGATCCGAACTGAGACCAGCTTTTTGGGATTCGCTCCACCTCACGGTCTCGCAGCCCTTTGTACTGGCCATTGTAGCATGCGTGAAGCCCAAGACATAAGGGGCATGATGATTTGACGTCATCCCCACCTTCCTCCGAGTTGACCCCGGCAGTCTCCCATGAGTCCCCACCATAACGTGCTGGCAACATGGAACGAGGGTTGCGCTCGTTGCGGGACTTAACCCAACATCTCACGACACGAGCTGACGACAACCATGCACCACCTGTGAGGCGCCCTTGCGGACCCCGTATCTCTACGAGTTTTCACCCCATGTCAAGCCTTGGTAAGGTTCTTCGCGTTGCATCGAATTAATCCGCATGCTCCGCCGCTTGTGCGGGCCCCCGTCAATTCCTTTGAGTTTTAGCCTTGCGGCCGTACTCCCCAGGCGGGGCGCTTAATGCGTTAGCTGCGGCGCAGAACACGTGGAATGTGCCCCACACCTAGCGCCCAACGTTTACGGCATGGACTACCAGGGTATCTAATCCTGTTCGCTCCCCATGCTTTCGCTCCTCAGCGTCAGTAGTGGCCCAGAGACCCGCCTTCGCCACCGGTGTTCCTCCTGATATCTGCGCATTTCACCGCTACACCAGGAATTCCAGTCTCCCCTACCACACTCTAGCCTGCCCGTACCCACTGCACGCCCAGAGTTAAGCCCTAGGTTTTCACAGCAGACGCGACAGACCGCCTACGAGCTCTTTACGCCCAATAATTCCGGACAACGCTTGCACCCTACGTATTACCGCGGCTGCTGGCACGTAGTTAGCCGGTGCTTCTTCTGCAGGTACCGTCACTTGCGCTTCTTCCCTGCTGAAAGAGGTTTACGACCCGAAGGCCTTCATCCCTCACGCGGCGTCGCTGCGTCAGGCTTTCGCCCATTGCGCAATATTCCCCACTGCTGCCTCCCGTAGGAGTCTGGGCCGTGTCTCAGTCCCAGTGTGGCCGGTCGCCCTCTCAGGCCGGCTACCCGTCGTCGCCTTGGTAGGCCATTACCCCACCAACAAGCTGATAGGCCGCGAGCTCATCCCTGACCGAAAAACTTTCCACACACAGACCATGCAGCCATGTGTCATATCCGGTATTAGCCACCGTTTCCCGTGGTTATCCCAGAGTCAGAGGCAGATTACTCACGTGTTACTCACCCGTTCGCCACTGATCCCCTCCGAAGAGGTTCACCGTTCGACTTGCATGTGTTAAGCACGCCGCCAGCGTTCGTCCTGAGCCAGGATCAAACTCTCCGTAAATAATCTTCTAGGAAGACTTTTAGCGAAGTGTTGCAAGAATCCTGACCGAAAGAACCAGACCCGAACCGAACACCTCGACGGGGGTCGAGATATCCGAAGCCTGATCCATCAGCCAAGAAGACCGTCCCAATCGGGACAATCATTTGGCATCGGTTGTTCAGATGCACTGTTGAGTTCTCAAGGAGCGGACGCTCACCATCAGACCCTCTTCCGAAGGCCTTTCGGGGCAACCTCTCTAACTTACCCGGCTGACCGAGCGGTGTAAACCTTACCAGAAGGTCTTCGCTGCTCCGTCCATCCGGACTCCCAGGCGAACCTCTGGAGGCTCAACCCGCATGGGTTGAACCTCGGCAAGAAGTTCGGGGAAGTTGACCCGGGACCGGCCACTTGCGTGTCCGTGCCTCCCGCGCTGCCAACACGTAGAACTTTACGGAGATGCCACCACCAGGTCAAATCGACGTGACATCCACACGCCGATGTGCCCCAAAGGGGCCACACCCCAAGGGATCAGCCCCGGCGCAGCACCGGGATCCCGAGGGAGACCCCACCACCGGAGGCCGCCGGAGCGACAGGACCACACGCGTCCACCTGCCGGCGCTCCCAGGCGTCACCCGCGGGACTGCGACGCACCGCGTACTCACTGCCCAGATCGTCGGCGACCAGGTGGTGCGGGGCCCCGTAGGAGATGCGCACCGTGGCGAAGTCACCGGGACGGGGCGAATCGGCACCGTCGGGCACGGTGAAGTGCACCAGCCGGTTGTCGGGAGCCCGGCCGGACAGACGGGTCGTCGCGCCGTCTTTACGCCCCTGGCTCTCGGTGACGAGAAGCTCGACCACGCGTCCTTCGAGCTTCTGGTTCTCGCGCCAGGAGATCTCTTCCTGCAGCTTCAGGAGCCGTTCGTAGCGCTCCTGCACGACCTTCTTCGGCAGCTGGTCGGGCAGGGTCGCCGCGGGAGTGCCCGGCCGCTGCGAGTACTGGAACGTGAAGGCCTGGGCGAACCGGGCCTGCGCGACCACGTCGAGCGTGCCCTGGAAGTCTTCTTCGGTCTCTCCGGGGAAGCCGACGATGATGTCCGTCGAGATCGCGGCGTGCGGGATCTGCTCGCGCACCTTCTCGAGGATCCCGAGGAACTTCTTCGAGCGGTACGAGCGGCGCATCTCCTTGAGCATGCGGTCGGACCCCGACTGCAGCGGCATGTGCAGCTGCGGCATCACCGTGGGGGTGGCCGCCATCGCCTCGATCACGTCGTCGGTGAACGCGGCCGGGTGCGGGCTGGTGAAGCGCACCCGCTCGAGACCCGGGATCGAGCCGACGGCGCGCAGCAGCGCCGCGAACGCGCCCCGGTCGCCGAACTCCACGCCGTAGGTGTTCACGTTCTGCCCGAGCAGGGTCACCTCGACCACGCCCTCGGCGACGAGCGCCTCGACCTCGGCGAGGATCTCGCCGGGCCGGCGGTCGCGCTCCTTGCCGCGCAGCGAGGGCACGATGCAGAACGTGCAGGTGTTGTTGCACCCGACGCTGATCGAGACCCAGGCCGCGGCGGCCGAGTCGCGCCGCGTGGGCAACGTCGAGGGGAAGACCTCGAGCGACTCCAGGATCTCGACCTGCGCCTCGGCGTTGTGCCGGGCGCGCTCGAGCAGCACCGGCAGCGACCCGATGTTGTGCGTGCCGAAGACGACGTCGACCCAGGGGGCCTTCTTGACGATCGTGTCGCGGTCTTTCTGGGCCAGGCAGCCCCCGACCGCGATCTGCATCCCGGGCTTGCCTGCCTTCACCGGGGCCAGCTGGCCGAGGTTGCCGTAGAGCTTGTTGTCGGCGTTCTCACGGACCGCGCAGGTGTTGAAGACGACCAGGTCGGCGCCCTCTCCCCCCGGGTCGGCGGGCACGTAGCCGGCCGCGTCGAGCATGCCGGAGAGGCGCTCGGAGTCGTGGACGTTCATCTGGCAGCCGAAGGTGCGCACCTCGTAGGTGCGGGCATCGGCCCCGGCGGAGGGCGCTGATTCGATCGTCGTCATGGCAGGTCAATGCTACGACGCCGGATTGTCGTGTGAGTTCAGCTACCGGGAGCGCCGGTAACGTCCCACGACGTCACGCAGCGGGGGCACGTGGACACCGTGGGAAGCCATGAGCACCCGCAGCCTCCGCCGGTTGTGCAGCACCCCGATCACGCCGACCAGCCAGATCAGGTACCAGCCGCAGAACGCGTTGCGGAAGGCGTGCAGGTCGTAGGTGTCCGGCGTCCCCGCCCCCTGCAGGTCGAGCAGCACCCCCAGCATCAGCACCCCGAGGAGCGAGGCGAAGAACCCGGCGCTGTTGGCCAGCCCGGTGGCACTGCTGATCAGGTGCGGCGGGTTCGAGGTGCGGGCGAAGTCGAGGCCGACCAGCGATCCCGGGCCGCCCGCGCCCAGGCACATCACGAACAGCACCAGTTGCCACAGCGGTGCCTCGTCCGGCCTCACCACCAGCGAGAGCAGGGCCAGGGCCTGGATCGCGACCACCGCCAGCACCACCCACGAGCGGCGCAGCGGGTGGCGTCCGGCGAAACGCCCGATCAGCAGCCCGAAGGCGCCGTTGGCGATGACGTAGAGGGTGAGCAGCCCCTGGGCGCGGCCGTTGCTGAGCCCCTCCCCCGCCGTCAGGTAGGGGAATCCCCAGAGCAACGCGAACACGTTGCCCCCGGCCGGGGTCACGAAGTGCGTCCAGAAGCCCAGGCGGGTGCCCGGGTTGGCCCAGATCTCGAGAACCTGCTTGCGGACGCCCGGGGCGGCCGGGAGGTCGGGTGCCGGTCGGTCGGTGGGCTGGTTGCGAACCGTCACGGCCACCGCGACGGCCACCAGCAGCAGGCAGGCCGAGAGGGTGAGGAACGCCGGGGTCCAGCCGCGCGCGTGCACCAGTGCCAGGAACGGCACCACGCTGATGATCTGCCCGGCCTGAGCCACCACGCCCGTCACCTGGGTCAGCAACGGCGCGCTGCGCGCCGGGAACCAGGCGATGATCAGCCGCACCACCGACACGAAGATGGTCGCGTCGCCCGCACCGACCAGGATCCGCGCGGCGAACGCGCCCGGCACGCTCCCGGTGACCGCGAGAAGTGCCTGCCCACAGGCCATCACGAGCAGGCCCACGGTGAGCACCCGACGGGGCCCGGCGCGGTCGAGGATGAGCCCGACCGGCAGCTGCATCGCCCCGTACACGCCCAGCTGGAGCACGGCGAAGGTGGAGAGGGTGGCCGCCGCGATGCCGAAACGGTCGGAGGTCTCGACCGCGACCGCGGACAGCGACGAGCGGCTGGCGATGGCGAGGACGTAGCCCAGCAGGCCGATCGACCAGACCAGCCAGGCCCGGGTGGTGCTCACGGAAGGCACTTCTTTCTGCGCGGGAAACCAGTGGCCGTCACCCCCGTCGTCCCCCGTGCACGCGCCGGTGACGATCAAGACGTCGCCGGCCCGTACCCAAGAGTTGTATCGCACCCGTCCGGCGCACGGCCGTCACGGGATGTGTTTCGGGTGTATTGCCGGTTGGGTCCCCGCCCCTCGGATCAGGCATGGTGGGGCGATGCGGCAGGTACGGGCTCTCGTGGTGGCGATGCTCCTCGTGCTGCCCCTGGCCTGCTCCGTGTCAGCCTCGGGCGATCAGCGGGCGCTGTCCGACGAGGAGCCGATCAGCGACCGCATCGTGATCACCACCGGCACCACCGCCGGCGTCTACTACGCCTGGGGTCTCGCCCTGCGCGACCAGCTCCGCGAGGCGCACCCGTCGCTCGACGTCGAGGTGGTGCCCTCCAGCGGCAGCATCGAGAACCTGCAACGACTCTCCGACGGCACGGCCGACCTGGCGGTGAGCGCGGGCGACGCCGCCGAGCGCACGGCCTCCGAGAACGAGACCGAGAGCGGTTCGGTGCCGCTGCGGGCGGTCGCGCGGATCTACGACGACTACTACCACCTGATCGTGCCGCGCGGGTCGACGCTGCGGTCGGTCGACGACCTGGCCGGTCACCGGGTCGCGATCGGTGACCCCGGGTCGGGAACGGCCCTGATCGCACGGCGTCTGCTCGGCCTGGCCGAGGTCGGGGTGAAGGAGAAGGAGCTCGGCATCGTCGACGGGCTCCAGGCGCTGGAGAAGGGCGAGGTCGACGCGGTGTTCTGGTCGGGCGGCGTGCCCACGACCGCGGTCGAGGACGCCAGCGAGCGCATGCCCCTGCGCCTGCTGGGGCTGGGCGACCTGGCCCGGCGGATGCGCGCGGAGTTCGGCGCGGTCTACCGGCCGGCGGCGATCCCGCCCGGGCGCTACGGGATCGGTGAGCAGGTCGACACCCTGGCGCTGGCCAATCTGCTGGTGGTGCGGGCCGACGCGGACGACGAGCTGGTGACGGCCGTGACCTCGACGATCTTCGACCACCGGGCGGCGATCGCCGAGCGGGTCCCGGCGGCGAACCAGACCGACCGGCGCTCGGCCATCTTCACCGGTGGCCTGCCGCTGCACCCGGCGGCGGAGGCGTACTACCGCAAGGCCAAGCTGTGAACGGCGGAACCAGCGCCAGGGTCGGTCCCGCGGATCAGGGCCCTAGCGAGGGCCGGGCACCGGTGGCACCCACAGCCGGACGCTGAGGCCACTCTCCTCCCCCGCGGTCACGTCGAGGGTGCCGTCGTGGCGTCCCATCAGGGTTTTCGCGATCGACATGCCCAGGCCGGTGCCCTCGGTCTCGGACGCCTCCGAGGCCTCGGAACGCCAGAACCGGTCGCCCACCCGGGGCAGCTCCTCCGCGGGCACCCCGGGGCCGTCGTCACTCACGATCACCTCGACCCCCGTGTCCGGGGCGGGTGGGGTGCTCACCAGGGCCAGAACGGGGGACGAACTGGGCCCGGCGAGCGGCACCGGCGGCGGTTGCGGGGTGGTCACCGACGACGGACGCACGAGCACGGTCACGGTGCCGCCCTCCGGTGAGTACTTGAGGGCGTTGTCGAGGACGGCGTCGAGCGCCCCGGCCAGCGCGCCGGCGTCGTGCTGGGCCCGGGCGTGCGCGGCGCCGCGCCGCACCAGGTGGATGTCCCGACGGTCGGCGACGACCATCCAGAAGGCGAGCCGCTCGTCCACCACCTCGGCGACGTCGAGCGGGGCGGCCGGGGCACCGCCGTTCTCGACCCGGGCCAGCGCGAGCATCCGGTCGAGGGTGCCGGCCAGGTGCTTGCCGTCGGCGAGCGCGCGTTCCATCGCCTCGCTCTGCCGGGCCGGTGAGGCGCCGGGCAGGTCGGCGGCGAGATTGAGGGCCTCGAGCCGCATGAGCAGGGCGGCCAGCGGGTTGCGGAGCTGGTGGCTGGCGTCGGCGACGAACGCGCGCTGGGCCTCGACGGCGTCCTGGACGTGCACGGCCATCTCGTTGAACGAGGTCTCGAGGCGGCGCAGTTCGGGTGGGCCGGAGCCGGTGGGGACGCGGGCGGACAGGTCGCCGGCGGAGATCTGGTGGGCCGCCTCGTCGAGCCGCCCGACCGGTTTGAGCAGCCAGCGGGCCAGCCGGTCGGCGAGCGCGACGGCGCCGACCAGGGCGATGAGCTCGAGGGCGATGAGGATCGACCAGCGCTGCAGCACGCGCCCGGCGGCCGAGTCGACGGGTGACACGCTGACCACCGCGCCGACCACGTCACCGTCGCGCACCACCGGCTGGGCGGCGACGAGGGGCTCGGAGTCCCAGGGCTGGATCTGGTCCCAGACCTCGGTGAGGCGGCCGGACAGGGCGGTGTCGAGGGCGGCGTCCTGGGCCGGGGTGATCTGGGGAGCGGTGTTCTCGTGGCCGCTGAAGCGGGGCACGCGGGCGGCGTCGTAGACGGTGACGGAGACGTCGTAGAGATCTTCGTAGCGGCGCAGGTCGCGTTCGAGGGCGAGTTCCTCGACCGCGGCGTCGTCCGGGTCGAACTGCACCTTGCTGACGAACAGCGAGAGGTCGGCCATCCGGTCGGTGTGCAGGGTGCGGGCCTCGTCGGAGGCGATGCCGGACATCAGCGGCACCCCGAGCGAGGCGAGCACGACACCCATGAGCAGGAGGAGCAGGGCGGAGAGACGGGTTCTCAAGGGAATGCGCTCAGGTCCAGGTACTGCTCGCCGCACCGATCGCCAGCCGGTACCCGACGCCGCGCACCGTCTCGATCAGCCCGGGTGACCCGGTCTTGGAACGCACCGCGGCCACGTGCACCTCGAGGGTGCGGCCGAGTCCGTCCCAGGTGGACTGCCAGACCTCGCTGATGATCTGCTCGCGCCGGAACACCACGCCCGGATGGCGGGCGAGCAGGGCCAGCAGGTCGAACTCCTTGCGGGTCAGGGCGATCGCGGTGCCTCCCTTGACCACGGTGCGGCTGCTGACGTCGATGACGATCTCGTCGGGTGACAACCCGGGCGGCTCCTCGGTGACCGGTGCGTCACCGGTTCCCAGAGGCGTCCGCAGTTCGGGGTCGTCGGCGGGATCCGTGGCGCCCGGGCCGGACGGGACCGAGTCCCGTTTGTGCCGCCGGGAGATGGCGTGCAGGCGGGCGAGCAGCTCGCGCACGTCGTAGGGCTTGACCAGGTAGTCGTCGGCGCCGAGGTTGAGGCCGTGCACCCGGGCCGTGAGGTCGGAGCGGGCCGTGGCCATCAGGATCGGCACGTCGTGCGTGCGGCGGATGCGGCTGCAGACCTCGAAGCCGTCACGGTCGGGCAGGCCCAGGTCGAGCACGACCGCCTCGGTGCGGGCGTTCAGCCGGGACAGCGCCATGCGGGCCGTGGTGACGTGCTCGACCTCCATGCCGTGCACACGCAGCACGTCGGACAACGCGGCTCCGAGCCGCGCGTCGTCTTCCACCAGCAGCACACGCATCCCCCTACCATCCATCAGCGGGGTGTTTCGGGGAAGTCACGTAACCAGACGGTGACCTCAGAGGATCCTCAATTGACCTTCTCCCTGGGGGAAGGTGTTCCCTACCTTCCAGACACACGATGCCGGAGGAGGAATCAGCCATGACGGCGGAAAACGTTGCACCGGGCGATGATTCATTGACACCAAAGAGTGTCAGCGAATCTTCCGACTCGGCCGCGCTGGTCAGCCTGACCGGCGTCAACAAGCATTTCGGGTCGCTTCACGTGCTGCGCGACATCAACCTCACGGTGAAGACCGGCGAGGTCGTGGTGGTGATCGGCCCCTCCGGTTCCGGCAAGTCCACCCTCTGCCGCACGATTAACCGGCTCGAAACAATCGACGCCGGAACGATTGAGCTCGACGGCAAGCCGCTGCCCGACGAGGGCAAGGCGCTGGCGAACCTGCGTTCCGAGGTCGGCATGGTGTTCCAGTCGTTCAACCTGTTCGCGCACAAGACCGTGCTCGAGAACGTCACCCTCGGCCCGATCAAGGTGCGCAAGGCCAAGCGGGCCGACGCCGAGCAGCAGGCACTCGCCCTGCTCGAGCGCGTGGGGGTGGCCACCCAGAAAGACAAGTACCCGGCCCAGCTCTCCGGCGGGCAGCAGCAGCGCGTGGCGATCGCCCGCGCGCTGGCGATGAAGCCGAAGGTGATGCTCTTCGACGAGCCCACCTCGGCGCTCGACCCGGAGATGATCAACGAGGTGCTCGACGTGATGACCTCGCTGGCCAAGGAGGGCATGACGATGGTGGTGGTGACGCACGAGATGGGCTTCGCCCGCCGCGCCGCCGACCGTGTGGTGTTCATGGCCGACGGCCAGATCGTCGAGCAGGCCCCGCCGAGCACCTTCTTCACCAACCCGAGCAGCGAGCGGGCCCGGGACTTCCTCTCCAAGATCCTTACGCACTGAGGCGTTTCCGCTCTGTCCAGCGAGAAGTCCAGCCCGTACTCCAGCGAAAGAGATTGGCGCACACGATGAAGACCAGCAGCATGCGCATCAGCAAGGCCGCCGCGGCCGCGGCCGTCGCCGTCCTGGCCCTCACCGCCTGCGGCGGGGGCAGCGACTCCGACGACACCGGCGCGGCGGCGGTGAACGACGACGCCACCTTCGAGGCCGGCACCACGATGGAGACCCTGCAGAAGGCCGGCAAGATCACCATCGGCACCAAGTTCGACCAGCCCGGCTTCGGCCTCAAGGGCCTGAGCGACGCCCCCGAGGGCTTCGACGTCGAGATCGCCAAGATCATCGCGGCCGGCCTGGGCATCGACGACGACGGCATCACCTGGGTCGAGACCCCGTCCGCCGTGCGCGAGACCAAGATCGAGGACGGCGAGGTCAGCCTGGTCGCCGCCACGTACACGATCAACGACGAGCGCAAGAAGCGCATCACGTTCGCCGGCCCGTACTACGAGGCCGGCCAGCAGATCATGGTGCGCAGCGACGACTCGGCGATCACCGGGCCGGACTCCTTCAAGGAGAACTCCGCGCTCAAGGTGTGCTCGGTGGCCGGTTCGACGCCCGCCGACAACATCGGTGAGTACCTCGCGAGCAAGAGCCAGCTGGTCACGTTCGACGTGTACAGCAAGTGCGCCGACGCCCTGCGCACCAAGCAGGTCGACGCCGTCACCACCGACAACGTCATTCTGCTGGGCCTGGTCGGCGACTCCGACGGCGCGTTCAAGGTGGTCGGCGACACCTTCACCAAGGAGCCCTACGGCATCGGCATCAAGAAGGGTGACGTCGCCTTCTGCAACTACATCGTCGACACCCTGAAGAAGGCCTCGGAAGACGGCTCGTACGAGAAGGCCTGGACCGAGACGGCCGGCAAGGTCGAGGGCGCCCAGACGCCGACCCTGCCCACCGCCGACGCCTGCGCCTGATGTCCTGACGGGTCCGGCACCGGCGCTCCCGCGGTGCCGGACCCGTGACCGTCCCGGAGCTGAAAGGAGTCACTGGTCGTGAGCGTCATCACGAACAACTTCGACCTGTTCTTCCAGGGATTCCTGAAAACCCTGGGTATCTGCATCATCTGCCTGTTCGGGTCGCTGGCCCTCGGCACCGTCATCGCCGGATTCCGGGTCTCCCCGGTGGCCCCGCTGCGCGGCGTCGGCACGCTCTACGTGAACGTGGTGCGCAACTGCCCGCTCACGGTCGTGCTGTTCCTCATCGCGTTCGGGCTGCCCGAGATCGGGATCAACCAGTCCTACTACGTTTTCGGCTGCGCGTCGCTGATCATCTACACCGCCGCGTTCGTCTGTGAGGCCCTGCGCTCGGGCATCAACGCCATCCCGGCCGGCCAGGCCGAGGCGGCCCGGGCCATCGGCCTGACCTTCTCGCAGAACCTCGGCTCGGTGATCCTTCCGCAGGCGTTCCGCACCGCGATCCCGCCCGTCGGCAGCGTCATCATCGCCATGTTCAAGAACTCGGCCATCCTGGGCGCCTTCGGCGTCAGCGGTGACCTGCTGAGCAACGCGATCATGCTGACCAGCTCGCGCGGTCAGGACCCGACCCCGGTCTACCTCAGCATCGGCTTCTTCTTCCTGCTGATCACGATCCCCGCCGGTCTGCTTCTGATGTACCTCGAGCGCAAGGCGGTGATCCTGCGATGAGCACGCCCAACCTGAGCGTTCTGTACGACGCGCCCGGCCCGAAGGCCCGCCGCCGGGCCCTGATCGGCAGCGGCGTGGTGGCCGTGGTCCTCCTGGCCGTGCTCTACGTCGTCTACGTCCGGCTCGCCGACCAGGGCCAGTTCGACCGCGACCGCTGGGCCCCGCTGTTCGACCCGTCCGACGACCTCTTCCAGCCGGTCTGGGAGAACATCTGGTCCGGCTTCCAGAAGACCATGACGGCGGCCGTGCTGGCGATCGTGCTGTCCATGGTCATCGGCACCGCGTTCGGCGTGGCCCGGGTGATGTCCCGTCCCGCGCCCCGCATCCCGCTGGTCGTGGTGATCGAGACGCTGCGTGGCCTGCCCGTCATCGTGCTGATCTACATGGCCTACCAGCTTCTGCCCGACCTGGGCGTGAACTACGACCCGCTGCCGGGCGAGAACGCGCTCTGGTACGTCGTGGTCGGCCTGACCGCCTACAACTCGGTGGTCATCGCCGAGATCCTGCGCTCGGGGGTGGCCTCCCTCCCCCGCGGCCAGCGGGAGGCCGGGCTCGTCATCGGGCTGACGCCGCTGCAGACCATGGTGCAGATCCAGCTGCCCCAGGCGTTCCGCACGATGCTGCCGGCGCTGATCAGCCAGATGGTCGTCATCCTGAAAGACACCTCGCTGGTCACGTTCATCGGTGGCTACGACGAACTGCTCAACACGGCCAAGCGGATCTTCCAGACGGCGAACAACCCGCTGCAGACCCTGCTGCTCATCGGCCTGATCTTCATCGTCATCAACTTCGCGCTGTCGCAGCTGGCGGTCTTCGCCGAGAAGCGGATGTCGCGCCGCTCGGCCGGCCGCGGGGTCAACACCCTGCACGTCGATCCCGGCACCACCTGACGCCCGGCGGCCTGGGCCGATCGGGTGACTGCCTGAGTGCGTGAGGCGCCGGCGCGCGGGACACTGGGTCCCTCGCACCGGCGCCTTCTCATGAGCGCCCCGCGGCAGGAGGAGCCATGACTCTGACCGGCGAAGAAGCCCGGAAGTATCTCGGCCGAACCGTTTTCGACGCCGACCACGTGCTGGTCGGCCAGGTCGACGGCATCTACTTCAACGACGCCACGGGCACCCCCGACTGGGTCGCCTTCCACACCGACTTCTTCGCGGAGCGCGACGCTTTCGTGCCCTCCGCGCAGATCATCCCGTTCGCGGAGGGACTCTCGATCCCGCTCGGCCGCGACGTGATCATGCTGATGCCCCGCATCAAGCCCCGTGACCACGCGCTCTCCAGCGCCCAGGTGGCCCGGCTGCACGAGTTCTTCGGCACCTTCTCGGGCGAGCACTTCACCTCCGCCCACGAGGGCGCGCCGATGTTCCCGCAGCGCAACCTCGTGCCTGACCCGCGCAGTCGGTTCAGCGGCCGCTCGCACGAAACCGCCTTCGGCACCGGGGCTCCCGGGCCCAACGAGCCGCACGACGTCACGCTCCAGGGCACCGGGAACCACGCTCCCTAGAGAAGCCTGAGAGCGTTCTTGTCGGGTTTCCCGGCGGACGTCAGCGGCACCGCGTCGATCACCGTGAACGCCCGGGGCACGCACACCTCCCCCAGACGCTCCCCCACGATCCGGCGCAGCTCGTCGTCCAGCCCGGCCACCACGTCCTCACGCAACACCACGAAGGCCTCGATCGCCTCACCGGTCGCGGGGTCGGGCACCCCCACCACGTAGGCCTGGTCGACGGCCGGGTGGGAGGCCAGGGCGCGCTCGATCGGGCCCGCGTACTGCACGTTCGCGTTCACGATGATCACGTCGCGGGCCCGGCCGGACAGGTGCAGGAACCCCTCGCCGTCGAGACCGCCGAGGTCCCGCGTGCGGATCCAGCCGTCGTCGGTGAAGACCTCGGCCTGCTCGCGCACGATGTCGCCCTCGTTGACGTAGCCGATCGTCTGCTGCGGCGTGCGCACGTAGATCTCACCGTCACGGGTCTCGACGAGGTTGCGCGGCAGCGGGCGTCCCACCGAGGTCAGGGCGTTCTCCGAGGCCAGTGCCTGCGACGGCGCGAGCATGCTGATCAGCCCGCACTCGGTCTGCCCGTACCCCTGGAACACGATCGGGCCGAGCAACTCGAGGGCCTCGGCGTAACGGCGTGGGTCGAGGGGCGACCCGGAGACCATCACCCCCTTCAGCGAGCTCACGTCACCCGTGCCCGCCCGCACCACCGACAGCAGCTCGAGCAGCTTCGGCACCGTCACGATGCTGCCCGTGATGCGGTGCCGCTCGACGATTTCGGCGAAGGAACCGCCGGCCGAGGGGATCACCAGACGGCCCCCGTGCACCAGGCACACGAGCGCGTAGTCGACCATCACGACGCTGTTCAGCGTGCCGTGCAGCAGGTACCGGTCGAGCCGGGACCCCAGATCACTCAGGACCTCGTTGTGCAGCTCCGCGCGCGAGGGCCACTCCTGCTCGAACGCGGCGTAGGTCTGCGCGGCGCCCTTCGGATTGCCGGTGCTCCCACTGGTGTAGGTCACCCGGGCGACATCCTCCGGCCGGCCCCGAGGTGTCAGGTCGTCGTCCTCGTCGAGTCCCATAACGTCCGGAGCCCCCAGAGGCCCCAGGTCCACCAGCACCAGATCCGGCCGCGCCTTGACCACGGCCGAGACGTCGGTCGACGCGTCCACCACCGCCCAGCCGACGCGGTCGTCGAGCAGGTGGGCGAGCTGCTCGGCGGTGAGGCCCGGACGCACCCCGCTCACCCGCGTCCCCACCAGGTGCACCGCCAGCAGCGCGGCGAAGCCGACCGGGGTGACCCCGGGCATGAACGCGACCCCTGAACCGGGACCCGCCCCGGCCGAGCGCAGGGCAGCGGTGACTCTCCGCACCAGCCGCAGCATCCCGGCGGCGGTGACCTCGCCCCCGGGCCACTCGAGCACGACGGCGTCGTCGAGCTCTTCCAGGCGGTTCAGGACGCGGGCAGGAAACCGGTCGCTCACAGCTCTCCCAGTTGATAGCCGAGTTTGTGCACGGTTCGGACAGCGGTGCGGCCCAGCTTGCGGCGCAGGTAGTAGACGTAGGTGGCGACCAGCGAGGCCGATGTCGCGTCCTCGAAGACGCGGCGCGCCAGCTCTTCCCGCGGGTGCACCGAGGCGGGCCGGTCGGCCAGGATCCGGATCAGGTGGAACTCGCGGTCGGACAGCTGGATCCGGCCTCCGGCGGGCAGCACGGCGGTGCGGCTGCCGAGGTCGAGCCGGCCCTCCCCGATGCGCAGCTCCCGGGCCAGCTCCGCCGGCCGACGGCACAGCGCCCGCAGCCGCGCGGTGAGCTCGCCGAACTCGACCGGCCAGGGCAGGTAGTCGTCGGCCCCGGCGTCCAGGGCCTCCACCAGCTCGGTCGTGGTGCGGCCGGGCGCCAGCAGCAGCGCCCGCCCGGTGACGGCCTGGGCCCGCAGTCGCCGCACCAGATCCACACCCCCCACCACCGGCAGCGAGCGCGACAGCACCAGGACGTCGTACTCCCGGGTGAGGGCCCGGTGCAGAGCGGTCTGCCCGTCCCGCACATGGTCGACGAGGTAGCCCTCGTGACGAAGCACCGGGATCAGACAGGAGAGGGGCTCGGTCTGCCCCTCCGCGAGGAGCAGACGCACAGGCCGTCGACGTTCGGTGCTTGCCATCGTTTGAAAGTGACATACGGTACGTAAAGGACAGCATCACGGCACGATAAAAGTTGAAAGTTACGCTATCTCCTGAGGAATCCGGGCCGTCGCGCGCCGGGCCTCCAACCGGTCGATCAGCGTCAGCGCGGGCGTCGTCATCAGCGTGGTCACCAGCGCCACGAGCACCAGCGCCGTGAACATCCGGTCGCTCACGATCCCCGCCTCCAGGCCGACGTTCAGCGCGATCAGCTGCATCAGGCCGCGGGCGTTCATCAGCGCCCCGACCCGCGCGGCCACCAGGGGCGGCTGCCCGGAGGCCCGGGCGGCGACCCAGCAGGCACCGAACTTGCCGACGACCGCGGTGAGCACGCAGGCCAGCGCGAACAGCAGCACCGCAGGATCACCGAGCAGCCCGAACTTCGTGTTCAGCCCGGAGTAGGTGAAGAACAACGGCAGGAACAGGCCGGTGCCGAGTGGGGCGACCGCTCCCATCACCTCCTCGCTCTCGGCCCGGCGCGGCAGCACCAGTCCCACGCAGAAGGCGCCGAACACCGCGTACAGGCCGATCTCGTCGGTGTACCAGGCCACCGCGAGCAGCAGCAGGAGCACACCGATCAGGCGTTTCTGCGGGTCGAACCGGGTGCGCTCGAACAGCGCCGTGGTGACCCGCCGGCCGCCCAGCCCCAGGCCGACCGCGAACAGGATCGCACCGCCCACCGTGAGCAGGGCCGGGCCGAACTCGCCGGAGGCCGTGGCCAGCACGAACGCCAGCAGGATCCAGGCCACCACGTCGTCGATCGCCCCGCTGGCCAGGGCCAGCGAACCGTGGGGAGTGCCGGCGTGCCCGCGCTCGGTGACGATGCGCGCCAGCATCGGGAAGGCGGTGATGGCCAGGGCCACGCCGACGAACGCGGCCGAGACCGGGGTCGACACCCCCTCGGCGAACACGTCCACGTGGTCACGGGCCACGAACGTCAGTGCCACCCCCAGCGTGAGTGGGGCGAGAATGCCTGCCAGCGAGACGATTCCGGCGGTCCCGGCGATCTTCCCGGGCCGGTGCGCGGCGAACTCGTACCCGGCCGTGAACATGAACAGGATCAGGCCGATCTGCCCCAGCACGTAGAGCACCGGACGCAACTGGTCGGGGAACAGCGCGTCCTGCACCCCCGGCAGCAGCAGGCCGAGCAGGCTGGGCCCGAGCAGCACGCCGGCCAGCATCTCGCTGACCACCGGCGGCTGACCGGCCTTGCCGAGCAGCCAGGCGGCACCCCGGCAGACCAGCACGATGACGACCATGGCGATGAAGAGCCGGGGCGCGAGCTCGGACGGGGTCACCGGTTCACCTCCTGCCTCGAGGCCGGGCCGTGTTCCGGATGATCGTCGAAGTAGCTCGCGCAGAGCCGTTTCCGGCGGGCGTCGGCCACCATGTACGTGCCCAGCACGAGCTGCGTGAGGCTGATGGTCACGTCGTCGACGCGGTCGCGGGCGCGCATCCGGGCCAGGCGCGGCCTCAGGTCGGCGTCCGGATCGCGCACCAGCAGACAGGGCCCGCGGTTCGGCATCGAGCGGGTGTGCGAGGCCGACGAGGCCAGACCGTGACGGCGCAGCACCTCCCGGGCCGCCGCGCGCATCATCACCGGGGCCATGCCGCGCGCCGGGCAGGCCCGATTGGCCGTCACCCCGAACGGGATGAAGTGAGCGTCCCTGCGTTTCAGCGTCTTCCAGCGGTCGGGGCGGAAGTCGTCGTCCGCGGCCGGGCCGGTGCGCTGGAAGGCCAGGTAGTTGAACAGCAGCACCGATCCGGTGGGCAGGGTGCGGCCGGGCAGCTCGATCGGGGCGGTGGTCACCCGGTGCGCGATGCCGAACAGGGGGTTCACGCGCAGGCCCTCGTCGATGACGCGGTCGAGAGCGTCGTCGTCGTGCAGGTTCTCCCGCAGGTCACGCTGCACGTCGGGATGCTGCGCGATCACCATCAGCAGGTGCGCCATCGCCTCCGACATCTGCACGACCGCGGTGTTGAAGAACGCGCCCTGCAGGTACCAGGCGGTCTCCCGGGTGCTGAACTCGTCGGCGGGCAGGGTGACCAGTGACTCCCCGGCCTCCAGGCGCTTTTCGAGATAACGGGTCAGGGCGTCGCGGCGGTCCATGTGCCGCAGGCTGCAGCCCTTCAGCGCGGTGATGACGTCGTCGGCGTTACCCACGATCAGGTCGCGGGCCTCACGCGGGCAGGGTTCGCCGAAGACCAGTTCGTAGTAGGCCTCCGCCCAGATCGGCATCATCAGATCGCGCAGCCTGACCGCGGTGACGTCTTCCAGCGGCAGCTCGTCGAGGATCTTCGCGGTCTTCTCGTGCGCCAGTCGCTCCGCGTCGGCCAGCGGGATCGCGAGCGCCTGCCGCGTCGCCCTCGCCACGGTGCGGTAGCGAGGGCCAGGTTCCAGGTGTTCCTGGTGCATCTGCGGTCCGGGGGCGAGCCAGTACCAGAACAGGTCCGAGAGGCCCGCTCCCACACTGCGGCCGTCGGCGGCGGGGTGTGAGTAGAGCGTCTCGAAGTGCTCAGCGCCGATCGCCGGGCCGGGCACCGGGATGCCCTCCTCGCCGTTGATCCAGGTGAAGATGTTCTCGCGCAGGCGGATCACGGCCGGGGGCAACCACCAGGGGGCGGTCGCGGTCACGGCCGCGGCGGCCAGGGTGCGGCCGATCATGGGTGGCCTCCAGGGTGCTTGGGGACGCGGCGGTGAGTCGGTGGGCCGGTCCAGATGACGTCGGGGTCGAGGTGGTCCGGACGGCTCACCCCGCAGAGTGCGAGGGCCTCGTCGACCTCGGTGCGCAGCAGGTCGAGCACCTGGCTGACGCCGTCCTGACCGCCGGCGGCGAGCCCCCAGAGCACCGGCCGGCCGATACCGACGGCGCTCGCCCCGAGGGCCAGGGCCCGCACCACGTCGATGCCGCGGCGCACCCCGCCGTCGAGGATGAGAGGGAACCCGTCCGGCACGGCCTCGGCGATCGCGGGCAGCGCGTCGATCGTGGCGACCGTCCCGTCGAGCTGACGGCCGCCGTGGTTGGAGACGACGATCCCGGCGACCCCGTGGTCCACGGCCCGGCGCGCGTCGTCGGGATGCAGCACACCCTTCAGCAGGACCGGCAGCCCGGTGACCGCCCGGAGGCGGTCGACCGACTCCCAGGTGACCGACGCGTCCATCGCGATCGAGCGCAGGGTGCCCGCGTCGTCCACCATGTTCTCGCACCTCAGGCCCGCCGGGAGATCGTGGAAACCGTTGCGGTGGTCGCGTTCCCGGCGACCGAGAACGGGCGAGTCGACCGTGACCACGAGTGCGCCGTACCCGGCCTTCTCGGCCCGCTGCACCAGCGCGGTCGTGAAGTCCCCGTCGGGCTGCAGGTACAGCTGGAGCCAGCGCTCGGTCTCCTCACCGATCGCCTCGATCCGGGTGGTGGCGGCCATCGACACGATCATCACGGTGTTGGCCGCGGCGACCGCCCGGGCGGTGGCGATCTCCCCGTCCGGATGGGCGAGCCGGTGGAAGGCGGTCGGGGACACGATCACCGGGGTGTCGAGGTGACGACCGAGCAGGGTGATGCCCGTGCTTCTGCTCGAGACGTCCCGTAACACCCGTGGCCGCAGCCGGATCCGCTCGAACGCGTCCCGGTTCGACCGGAGCGTGCTCTCGTCACCGGCGGCGCCGGCGAAGAAGTCCGCGTGCTCCTTGGTCAGGGTGTTCTGAGCGGCCTTCTCGATGTCGTCAAGACTGAACCATCGGGTGTCAGCGGGCACCCAGCTGCTCCTTGACGAAGGCGATCAGGGGTTCCACGTGCACGGCGGGCCGGTCCCACTCGTTCTCGAGGTTCTCGGCCAGATGATGCGTGCCGGCCAGCTCGCCGTCGCGGTAGTGCCGCACCACCGGGTGCAAGTAGGCCGCGTCGTGCGCCTGACCAGGGGTGTCCTGGGCGATGCGGGTCACCGTGATGTCGAACGGGTCGACCTTGTCGTGGTCGGGGCCGTACTCCAGCGTGACCAGGAACGCATGCTCGGGACTGCCGATGCCGCCGTCCTTGAAGTACGCGACCGGTACCTCCTCGAGGTAACTCGCCCGGCCGTCCTGCGCGTCCTGCCCGCCTTGCAGGCTTTGCACGCCTTGCCCACCTTGCACGGTGACGACGTCGGCCAGCACGTCGAACTGCTGCCAGAGCGCGGAGGTGCGGTTGATGCGCTCGATGATCTTGCCGGTGATCGCCTCCGGGGTGGCCTCGATGCCTCGCGACGGCCATTCCTGGTTCTCGTACCGCTGGTCGAGGATCTTGCCCAGAGCCCTCACACCGTAACGGAATCCGTGGATGAACCCGTTCGTGGACTTCTTGAAGTCGCGCACCTGGCTCAGCGTTCCCGCGATGTACAGGCCGGGCACGTTGGTCGACTCCCAGGCCGAGGTCTGGTTCGGGAAGCGGTCGTTGATCACCAGCTCGGGCCGGGCGTCGCCCTCGAAGATGCTCGCGTCGAAACGGAACCCGGTGCAGGCGATCACCCGGTCGTAGGTGAGCTCCTTCTGCACCTCGTCGGCCCGGGAGAAGCTGAACACCACGGTGTAGGTGCCGTTCTCGTTATTGCGGATGCTCTTGACGGTGCCGTCGAGGATCGCGTTCTGCGACTTGAGCTGGTAGGTGTCGAGGAAGTTGTTGTTGACGGCGCGCAGGTGACCCACGTAGTGCGTGCGCCAGGCCAGCCGTATCGGGCTCGCACCGGCCACGTGCAGCACGGCGGCGGTCTCGACCAGGTTGTCGGCGGTCTCGAAGGCCGAGTTGCCCTTGCCCAGGATGAGGACGCGCTGGTCGATGAAGTCGTCGGGGTCGACGGAGACGGTGTCGTAGCGCTCGATCGTGTCGGCGCCCTCGACGTCGGGGAAGTTGAGCTTGGACACGCCCGTGGCGACGATGACCGTTCTCGCCGTGAGGGTTTCGTGACGGGTGATGATCTCGAACAGGCCCTGCTTCTTGACGACGTTCTCCACGCGACTGTCGTAGCTCACGTTCACACCGGTCTTCTCGGCGAAGTCCCGCAGGTAGCGCACGAGTTCGTCGGCGTCCGGGAAGTACTTCCGGGTGCGGGCGGTGAAGAGCAGACTCGGGTCGTTGTCGTCGGTGTCGCTGCTGAGGATCGAGTTCCAGTCCATGCGCAGGCTGAACTCGGGATCGCTCGAGCCGGTGTACCGCTTGTTGACCGAGATCAGCGTCCGGTGCCGGGGGTACGTCTCGAAGAACGTCCCGGGACCCCCGCCCGCCTCGAGCACCCGGTAGTTGCGGCCGGAGCGCTCCAGACGGGCCGCGAGCTGCAGTCCCGCCGGCCCGGCGCCGATGATCAGGTAGTCGATCGTCCCAGTCATGGCGGTGACGGTAGGTCGGTGATTTCAGAGAAAGTTCAACGTCCGGGCGCTCTCGAGTGGTGTTCACGGCCGGTCGCGTGAGACTGGCCAGCACGTGCACGACCCGAGGAGGAGACGTGGATCTGAAGCCCGAAGAGGCCCGTGACCTGGTGGGCCGTACCCTTCACGACGTGCGGGGCGAGCGCCTCGGTGACGTGAGCGGCGTGTACTTCAACGACGCCGGCCATGATGCGGAATGGCTTTCGGTCACGGACGGGGAGAACGTCTCGTTCGTCCCGGCCTCCGCCCTGACCTCCGACGCCTCCGACCAGCTCTCCCTGACGTTCGACCGGGGCATGCTCGACAACCAGCCGAAGATCGAGCCGCACGACGGCGCGCTGTCGAACGCCCAGGTGGCGCGGCTGCACGAGTTCTTCCACACGTTCGACGGGCGCACCCGGATCACGAGCGCGACCTCGGGGGCGGCGGCCGACCCGTCGGCCGACCCGGCCGAGACGCCCTTCACCGGGAGGGCACACGAGGCGGTGTTCGGCACGGGCACCCCGGCGCCGGGTGAGCCGCACGACGTGACCCTGCAGGGGAACGGCAATTTCGCACCGTAGGGGCGCGCCGATGACGGACGCGTGGCCCGGCGCCGCCTGAACCCGGCCCTTGGTTCGGGCCGGGTTCACCTCGGAACCGGCCGACCCGGCGGTGCCGTTTCGGTCGAGGCGGGCGTCAGTCGAGGTCGGCGGCAGGTCTAGGCGGGCGGCAGGTCGAGACAGGCGCCAGGTCCGGGCAGGCGCCAGGTCCGGGCAGGCGCCAGGTCCGGGCAGGCGCCAGGTCTGGGCAGGCGTCAGTCGAGGTCGGGGTGGTCCAGGGCCTCGGCGTCGAGGTCGGCGAGTTCTTCCCGGATGGCCTGGTAGGCGATGCCGGAGCTGTAGCCCTTGCGGGCGAGCATCCCGGCGAGGCGGCGGAGGCGGCGTTCCGGGTCGTCTTTCATCATGCTGCGGGCCTTCTTGCGCACCAGGTCGCGGGCGGTGGCGAGTTCGTCGTCGGAGCTGAGCTGGTCGACGGCCTCACGGACCGTCTCGTCGGCCACGCCCTTCTGCCGCAGCTCGTAGGCCAGGGCACGCTTGGCCAGGCCCTTGCCCGAGTGCCGGGTCTCGACGTACTGCTGGGAGAACGCCGCGTCGTCGACCAGGTCGACCTCTTCGAACCGGTCGAGCACGGCGGACGCCACGTCGTCGGGAATCTCCTTCTGCGCCAGCACTTTCGCCAGCTGCGAGCGGGTGCGGGCACCGGCATGCAGCTGCCTCAGCAGGATGTCGCGGGCTTCCTGCTCGGGATCGGCGGGCGGACGGGGCCGCTCCCGGCCGGCCTCGCGACCAGCCCTACCGCTCTCGTCGTCACCCTCAGAGGTCTCGAGCCCGGGGTTCTCCGCGTCGTCGGCATCACGTCGCTCCGACCTCGGACGCCGGCGCAGCGAATTGCCCGACCTCCCCCACGGCGAATCCCCCGCCTCACGACGTTGCCGGTTCAGCCCTCGGGGCTTACGGGCGCCGGGCGTGCTCTCACCGGGGGACGCGACCTCTTCACGGGCGGTTCGGCCCACGCGGGATTTCGCGGTGGCCGGCCCCCAGCCGGGAGTCGACCACTGCGGCTGGACCTCGCCGTTCCCGGCACCCGGATCGGTGTCCGGGAGAACGTCGGCACCGCTACCGGTCGCGCGACGGCTCTCGGCCCTGCGGCTCTCGGCCCCGCGACTCTCGGCCCCGCGACGGCCACTGGCACCGTGACGGTTGCCGCCATCGTCGCTGTCTTCGGCAGCGCCCTGACCGGCCCGCCACTCGGCTTCTTTCTGGGCGATCATGTCGCGCAGATCGTGCTGGTTCAGCCGGGTGCCGTCGAGGCTCACGACAGCGCCCGCGTCTGACGCAGCGTCACCGGGACTGCTCTTGCCTACCTTGCGTTTTCGCGCCGGGCGACTGTCGTCGGATGCACCGGCTGCACCGCTGCCCCGTCCGGAAAAAAGATCGTGGACAGACGCCAGCCCCGGGGTGCCCCCCTCCGGGACCCCCCGGGGCCGTCGCTGGTCTTCGGTCATGCCTTCGTCACCTTTCAGGCCCCACCACAAGGCCGTGTGAGGCCCGCTACGAACACCGACCGGTACCGGAGGAGGTCGGCCGGAACCCGCAGCGGGACGTCACGAGGGATCAGAAAGCGACCGCGACCTCGGCGGGAGCGTCAGCCTTCGCGCCCACACCAAGCTTTTCCTTGATCTTCTTCTCGAGCTCGTTGGCCAGGTCGGGATTGTCGCGCAGGAAGCCGCGCGCATTCTCCTTGCCCTGGCCGAGCTGGTCGCCCTCGTAGGTGTACCAGGCGCCGGACTTGCGGATGAACGAGTGCTCGACACCCATGTCGATCAGGCCGCCCTCACGGGAGATGCCCTGGCCGTAGATGATGTCGAACTCGGCCTGCTTGAACGGCGGGCTCATCTTGTTCTTGACGACCTTGACCCGGGTGCGGTTACCGACCGCGTCGGTGCCGTCTTTCAGGGTCTCGATGCGGCGCACGTCGAGCCGGACCGAGGCGTAGAACTTGAGGGCCTTACCACCGGTGGTGGTTTCGGGAGACCCGAACATCACACCGATCTTCTCGCGCAGCTGGTTGATGAAGATCGCGGTGGTGCCCGAGTTGTTCAGCGCACCGGTGATCTTTCGCAGCGCCTGCGACATCAGGCGGGCCTGCAGACCAACGTGGCTGTCGCCCATCTCGCCCTCGATTTCCGCCTTCGGCACCAGGGCCGCCACGGAGTCGATGACGATGATGTCGAGCGCACCGGAACGCACCAGCATGTCGGCGATCTCCAGCGCCTGCTCACCGGTGTCGGGCTGCGACACCAGCAGGGCGTCGGTGTCGACACCGAGCTTCTTCGCGTACTCCGGGTCGAGCGCGTGCTCGGCGTCGATGAAGGCGGCGATACCGCCGGCTCGCTGGGCGCTGGCCACGGCGTGCAGGGCGACGGTCGTCTTACCGGAGGACTCCGGGCCGTAGATCTCGACGACACGGCCACGCGGAAGACCGCCGATGCCGAGCGCGATGTCGAGCGCGATGGAGCCCGTCGGGATGATCTCGATCGGCGGACGGGTGTCGTCGCCGAGACGCATGACGGAACCCTTGCCGAACTGCCGGTCGATCTGGGCAAGAGCGGCGTCGAGAGCCTTTTCACGGTCCGCGGGAGCGGGCATGTGTGTTCACCTCACAGTCGGCCGGCATCGCGGGATCGCGGGCGCCGGGTTCTTCGTCGATGGAAACGCTAGACGTGACCACCGACAGTCTTGGCCGAGTCTCTTCGCCCTGTGGAAAACAGGGCACTCGATGCGCCGGTGGAAAACACGATCGCCGTTGACCACGACCACCGGAACGCGAGGACTCTATCCGAACACGTGTTCGGACGGGAGCCGGACACGCCGGGGATCCGAACCGTCACGCCAGGGGCGCAAATCAGCGAAAACGCCCACATTGCATTCGCTGTCCACGATTTCGTGAACCTAGATTTTTAACTCTCTGCAACTGCAGCCCAACACGTTGCGTGATCACAGACAGGAGCCACGAAAGCTCCCAAAGTCATGTCACTCTCGCCCCGTAGTTCACTGTTGACACTGCATCATCACTGGCCAGGGCCTTGATGACAAAATCTGGAACACACCGTGACACACGCTCTTATGGGGTGGCGGTCAGCGTTACTTAGAGGCACAATGCCGGACATGATCGATGCTCTCCGCGAAACTGACGAGTTCGGGCGTACCGCGCTCCACTACGCCGCCGCCGACGGTGACGTCGCCGAGGTCGCACGTCTCCTGGCCGAGGGCGCCGACCCGGGCCAGCCCGACGCGGTGCGCTTCACGCCGCTGCACTTCGCCGCCCAGGAGCAGCACCCCGAGGTGGTCGCCGTGCTGATCGCCGCCGGTGCGCAGACCACCGCCACCGACCGCTGGGGCAACACCCCGCTGTGGCGCGCCGTCTTCACCGCGCACGGCCAGCGGGCCGCCGCCGAGGCGCTCATGGCCCACGGCGCCGACCCGGACGCCGCGAACTCCACCGGCATCAGCCCGCGCCGTCTGGCCGAGCGCATGGGGCTCGGCAACCTGACCGGAGACCAGGCCGACCGCACCTCCGCGGCGACCACCGCGTCCATTGCTCTGCCCCGCCAGCGCGACTGAGCCCTGAGCCAGAGCCGCGGCAGCGCCCCCTCGGGCCGGTCAGGACAGCAGCAACCGCTCCAGCCGACGGCCGGCCAGCAGCAGACCGGCCGCGCCCAGCGCCAGCAGGTAGAGCACGTGCACGATCAGTGAGGCGTCCGCCGTGCCCAGTACCAGGGCACGCTCCAGCTCGACCCCGTGATACAGCGGGGTGAGCTGAACGAGCACGCCGAACGCCGCCGGGTAGGTGGAGAGCGGGTAGAACGTGGTGGACAGCAGGAGCAGCGGGAACACCACGAGATTCACCAGGTCGAAGTCCTGCCACGACCGCATGAACGTCGTCGCCGCCATACCGGCTCCGGCGAAGGCCAGCCCGATCAGCGTGGCGGCCGGCACCGCCAGCACCGCCCACCACGACCTCACATAGCCCGCCACGAGCAGCACCAGCAGGAACGCCGTGGCGTAGCCCGCCCCGCGCAGCAGAGCCCAGGCGATCTCGCCCGCGGCCACCGCGCGAGGCCGCAGTGGCGTGGCCAGCATGCCGTCGTAGACGCGGGCGTACTTGAGCTTCCAGAACACGTTGAACGTCGAGTCCGCCACCGCGCCGTTCATGGCCGAGGCCGCCAGCAGCGCCGGGGCGACGAACTCCGCGTAGCTCACCCGGGAGCCGCCGTAGGTCACCCCGCCCACCACCGCGCCGATCCCGACGCCGATCGACAGCAGGTAGAACACCGGCTCGAAGATGCCGGACAGCACCACCGCGTACCCGTGCCGCGCCGCGCGTCCGTTGCGGGCGACCACGGCCCCGGCCCCGCGGAACTCCCCCAGCGCGGCGGCGACCCGATAGGTCACGCTCACGCGTGCAGCACCTTGCGGTAACTGCGCACGGCGAGCACGTACCCGCCTACCACCCAGGCGACCAGGTAGGCGACGTGCCCCAGGGGAGCCAGCACCGGCGCGTCCCCCGTCGCGATGTCCCGGCACAACTGCGTGCCGTGCCACAGCGGGGTGAGCCAGGCCAGGAACTCGACCACCGCGGGGAGCTGGCTCACCGGGAAGAACGTGCCCGCGAAGAGGTAGAGCGGCACCATCACGAAGCGGATGAGCATGGGAAAGGCCGCGTCCGAGTCCCGAGTGATCGAGAAGGCGAGCAGCGGCGTCACGTGGGCCAGGCCGGTGAGCACCGCGATCGGCACGGCGAGCGCGACCCAGGGCGATGCGAAGGCACCGAACAGGGCTCCGACCACGGTGAAGGCGACGGCCCCGAGACTCAGCCGGAACAGGATGAACAGGAGCTGGCCGGAGACGATGTCGGGGACGGTCAGGGGTGAGCCGGCCTGGGCGAAGTAGTGGCCGTTCATCTTCTTGCTGGACAGGATCGGCCAGGTCGACTCCGAGAACGCGCTCTGCATCGCGGAGGCGGCGAGGATGCCGGGCGCCACGAACTCCAGGTAGGGCACTCCCCCGATGCCCTGGCCCTCGGCGTCGACCAGGCTCCCCAGCCCGAGGCCGAAGGCGCCCAGGAACAGCACCGGCATGACGAACGCGGTGACCGCGCTGGAACGCCAGGTGCGGCGGTAGGCGCGCAGCCAGTACTCGAAAGCGGCCAGGGAACGGGCGGGGTCACCGAGCTCGACGGTGGGTGTGCTCATCGTCGTCCTCTCAGTCGACCAGGGTGCGGCCGGTCAGGCGCAGGAAGACGTCTTCCAGCGAGCTGCGGCGCACCAGGACGGACATCGGGCGGTCGTCGGACTCCTCGACCACGCGCGAGACCGTGTCACCGTCCTGCGTGTAGATCAGCAGGCGGTCGGGCAGCACCTCGACGCGTTCGGCCAGGTCACCGAGGTCCAGCCGGTCGCGGTGCGGTTCGAGCTCGAGGTCGGGGTAGCGCAGCTCGACCACCTCACGGCTCGAATAGCGCTCGATCAGCTGCCGGGGCGAGCCCTCGGCCACGATCTTGCCGTGGTCCATCACCACCAGGCGGTCGCAGAGCTGCTCCGCCTCGTCCATGTAGTGCGTGGTCAGCACCAGGGTGACGCCCTGCTGCTTGAGCCGGTAGAGCCGGTCCCAGAGCACGTGCCGGGCCTGCGGGTCGAGGCCCGTGGTGGGCTCGTCGAGCAGCAGGATGCCGGGGGCGTTGATGAGGGCGCGGGCGATCGTCAGGCGCCGTTTCATCCCGCCCGAGAGCGGTTCCACCGGGCTGTCGGCGCGGTCGCTGAGCTGGGCGAACCGCAGCAGCTCGTCGGCGCGGTGGGCGACCTCGGAGCGGGACAGGCCGAAGTAGCGGCCGTAGACCAGCAGGTTCTCGCGGACGGTGAGTTCCTCGTCGAGCAGGTCTTTCTGTGGCACCACGCCGAGCCGGCCGCGGATGGCCGGGCCGTCGGTGGCCGGGTCGAGTCCGAACAGGCTCAGACTGCCGTCGGTGAGCGGGGAGACGCAGCCGATCATGCGCATCGTCGAGGACTTGCCGGCACCGTTCGGGCCCAGGAAACCGAAGGCCTCCCCGCGGCGCACGTCGAGGTCGATGCCGTCGACGGCGACGAAGTCGCCGAAGTGCTTGGTCAGGCCGCGGGCGCTGATCAGGATGTCGGGTTCCGGTTCCGGCTCGGGTTCGGGTCCCGGCTTCGGTTCTGGCTTGGTTTCGGGCTTTTGGACGCGTCGGGGCGCGGTCTCGGTGTCGGTCACCGACGCGGGTGGGGCCTTGTCGGGCCCGGGCACCACGTCGTGGCGGCCGGTGCCGGCCGGGAGACCCGCGTGCCGGAGCACGTCGTCGAAGTCCTGGCTGTTCTCGTTCGCACCTCGGTCGGCGTCCTGCACGATCCTGAGGTCGTCCTGCTCGTCCGGTGGCCGGGTCGTTCCCGTCCCGGTCGTCCGTGAACCGGTCGTGGGCCCCTCCCCTGCCATGCCTGTCATGCCCGGCGCTGCTCCTTCTCGTCCTTGCCCCATCGTCGTTCCGGGGGCACATCCATCGATTCACACAGGGCGAACCACACCTCGCGGAACGGTTCCCCGGCCTCCATGGCCTGCTCCGCGGTGCGGTTGCCCAGCCCCAGCAGAACGTGGTCACGCACCAGGACGCGGCCACCCGCCCGCCCGAACTCCTCGTCCACCAGTTCCCAGAACTCACTGCTGCGCACCGCACGAGCATGCCACCCGTCCGGCCGCGCGCGCTCGCGGATTGTGGTTCCGGCCCTGCGCGCCGTGATCCGGGCGAGCGGTCTGACCTGGGCGGACGGCGGCTCGAACCGAAATTGTCGGTGGTCCGTGTGAGGATTTCGGTTGTGACGGATCAGGTGCTCGAGAGGTTCTCCCCGGCCACGCGGGCGTGGTTCACCGGGGCCTTCGCGGCGCCCACGGCAGCCCAGGCCGGAGCCTGGAACGCGGTGAGCGCCGGGCGCCACGCCCTGGTCGTCGCCCCCACCGGCTCGGGCAAGACGCTGTCGGCCTTCCTCTGGGCGCTCGACCGGCTGACCTCCACACCTCCGCCCGAAGACCCCAAGCGCCGCTGCCGGGTGCTCTACATCTCGCCGCTGAAGGCGCTCGCGGTCGACGTGGAGCGCAACCTGCGCTCACCGCTGGCCGGCATCCGCCAGGCCGCCGGGCGGCTCGGCCTGCCGCTGCCCGAGGTCAAGGTGGCGCTGCGCTCGGGCGACACCCCGGCCGACGAGCGCCGGTCCATCTCCCGCACCCCGCCCGACGTGCTGATCACCACGCCCGAGTCGCTGTTCCTCATGCTCACCTCGCAGGCGCGCGAGGTGCTCGCCGGCGTCGAGACCGTCATCATCGACGAGGTGCACGCCGTCGCCGGGTCGAAACGGGGTGCTCACCTGGCCCTTTCACTGGAGCGGCTCGACGCGTTGCTCGACCGGCCCGCCCAGCGGGTCGGGCTCAGCGCCACGGTGCGCCCGATCGAGGAGATCGCCCGGTGGCTCGGCGGGCGCAACCCGGTCGAGGTGGTGCAGCCCGCGTCCACCAAGCAGTGGGACCTGCGGGTGATCGTGCCGGTGCCCGACATGGCCGAGCTCGACAACGGGATGCCGGGGGCGACGCCCGAACCGGACGGCGACCTCACCGGCGCCGCGGCCGGCGCGGCCCGGCGCCCGTCGATCTGGCCGCACGTCGAGGAGCGCATCGTCGACCTGATCGCCGAGCACCGCTCCACGCTGGTGTTCGCGAACTCGCGGCGGCTGGCCGAGCGGCTCACGGCACGGCTCAACGAGATCTGGGCCGAACGGCTCGCGCTCGAGGAGCTGCCCGATCACGGCTCCGTGCAGCCGGCCGAGATCATGGCGCAGTCCGGTGCCTCCGCCGGGGCCGCGCCGGTGCTGGCCCGGGCGCACCACGGGTCGGTCAGCAAGGAGCAGCGGGCCATCATCGAGGGTGAGCTCAAGGCCGGGCGCCTTCCCGCCGTGGTCGCCACCTCCAGCCTGGAGCTGGGCATCGACATGGGCGCGGTCGACCTGGTGGTACAGGTCGAGTCGCCGCCCAGCGTGGCCAGCGGTCTGCAGCGGGTGGGCCGCGCCGGTCACCAGGTGGGCGCGGTGTCGCAGGGGGCGCTGTTCCCGAAGTACCGCGGAGACCTGGTACAGACGGCCGTCGTGGTGGAGCGCATGCGTGAGGGCTCGATCGAGCAGCTCTCGGTGCCCGCCAGCCCGCTCGACGTGTTGGCCCAGCAGATCGTGGCGATGGTCGCGATGGACGAGTGGCCGGTCGCCGAACTCGAAGAGCTGGTGCGGCGGTGCGCGCCGTTCGCGTCACTCACCCGGGGTGTGCTGGAGTCGGTGCTCGACATGCTGGCCGGGCGGTACCCGAGCGACGAGTTCGCCGAGCTGAGGCCGCGTCTCGTCTGGGACCGGCACGGCGACGTGCTCACCGCCCGGCCGGGTGCGCAGCGCCTCGCGGTCACCAGCGGCGGCACCATTCCCGACCGGGGGCTGTTCGGGGTGTTCCTGGCCGGTGGTGACGAGGCGCGCAAGGGAGCCGGGCGCCGGGTGGGTGAGCTCGACGAGGAGATGGTCTACGAGTCACGGGTGGGCGACGTCTTCACCCTCGGCTCCTCGGCCTGGCGCATCGAAGACATCACGCACGACCGGGTTCTCGTCACGCCCGCTCCCGGCCAGCCCGGGCGGCTGCCGTTCTGGAAGGGCGACCAGCAGGGCCGGCCGGCCGAGCTGGGCCGGGCCGTGGGCGCCTTCGTGCGGTCGGTGGGCCGGATGAAGCCCGAGGCCGCGCGCGAGCGGGTGCTCACGTCCGGGCTCGACGACTGGGCCACCGACAACCTGCTGGCCTACCTCGACGAGCAGAAGCAGGCCACGGGCCACCTCCCCGACGACAAGACCATCGTGGTCGAGCGTTTCCGCGACGAGATCGGTGACTGGCGGGTGGTGGTGCACTCGCCGTTCGGCGGTCAGGTGCACTCCCCCTGGGCGCTCGCGCTGGCCGCGCGGTTCCGCGAGCGTTTCGGGGTCGATGTGCAGGCCGCGCCGGGCGACGACGGCATCGTGCTGAGGCTGCCCGACATCGAGACCGACGACGGCTCGGCGCCCGACGTCACCGACCTGATCGTGCTCGACCCGGAAGACGTCGAGGAGATGGTCACCGCCGAGCTCGGGGGCTCGGCGCTGTTCGCGTCGCGGTTCCGCGAGTGCGCGGCACGGGCACTGCTGCTGCCGCGCCGTCAGCCGGGCAAACGGCAGCCGCTGTGGCAGCAGCGCCAGCGGGCGGCGCAGCTGCTCGAGGTGGCTTCGCGCTACGGCACGTTCCCGATCGTGCTGGAGACGCTGCGCGAGTGCCTGCAAGACGTGTTCGACGTGCCCGGGCTGGAGACGCTGATGCGCGACGTGCGCTCGCGGTCGGTGAAGGTGCTCGAGGTGACCACGCAGCAGCCGTCGCCGTTCGCCCGGAGTCTGCTGTTCGGTTACGTGGCGCAGTTCCTCTACGAGGGTGACTCACCGCTGGCCGAACGGCGGGCGGCCGCGCTCGCGCTCGACCCGGCGCTGCTGGCCGAACTGCTGGGGCGGGGCGAGGGGGCCTCGCTGCGTGACCTGCTCGACCCGTCGGCACTGCGGCGCACCGAGGAGGAGCTGCAGCGGCTGGCGCCGAACCGGCGGGCCCGCACGCTGGAGCAGGTGGCCGACCTGGTGCGCATGATCGGGCCGCTGTCGACCGCGGAGGTGGTGGAACGCACGATCGACGCCGAGGCCTGGGCGCTGGTCGAGGCGGCTTCGTCCGGTGAATCCGGTGAATCCGGTGAATCCGGTGAATCCGGTGAATCCGGTGAATCCGGTGCAGAGTTGCCGGGGCCTCGGGCCGGGGCCGAAGACTGGGGGTCCGACGAGACCGAGGCCGAGCGGCACGCGGCGGCGGGCGACGACGGTGAGAGTCCGCGTGCGGATGGCGGGAGCATCGACCCGGGTGTCGAGCTGGCGCCGGAAGCGTCGGTGGTCGAAAAGGGCTACTCCCCGGCTGTTCCCACGGTGGACCCGGCCGAGGTGGCGCACTGGCTGAGCGAGCTCGAGGGTGCTCGGCGGCTGATCCGGGTGCGCGTCGCCGGCGAGGAGCGCTGGGCGGCGGTGGAAGACGCCGGCCGTCTGCGCGACGCACTCGGCACCGCACTGCCGGTCGGTGTGGCCGAGGTGTTCACCGAGCCGGTGCCCGATCCGCTGGGCGACCTGCTGTCCCGGTACGCCCGGTCGCACGGCCCGTTCACGGCGGCGGACCTGGCGACCCGCCTGGGGCTGGGCGCGGTCGTGGTGATCGACGGGCTGCGGCGGCTCACCGACTCCGGGCGCCTGGTGCAGGGTGAGCTGCGCCCGCTGGAGAGCGGCGGCGGGCAGGGCATGGACTACTGCGACGCCGAGGTGCTGCGCACGCTGAGGCGGCGCTCGCTGGCGGCGCTGCGGGCCGAGGTGGAACCGGTTCCCGCGCTCGACCTGGCCCGGTTCCTGCCCGGCTGGCAGGGCGTCGGCGGTCGTACGCGCGGGGTGGACGGGGTGCTGCGCACCGTCGAGCAGCTGGCCGGGGCCTGGATCCCGGCGAGCGCGCTGGAGACCCTGGTGATCCCGGGGCGGGTGCCCGGTTACGCCCCGGCCATGCTCGACGAGCTGACATCCGCCGGTGAGGTGGTCTGGGCGGGGCACGGCAGCCTGCCCGGTGACGATGGCTGGGTCTCGCTGCACCCGGCCGACCTGGCACCGCTCACCCTGGCGCCCGAGGAGGCCGAGTTCGAGCCCGAGGAGCTGCATCTGGCGGTGCTCGACGCCCTGGCCGGCGGTGGGGCGTACTTCTTCCGGGCGCTGAGCGACGCGGTGGCCAGCACCGACGACCAGAAGCTCACGCAGGCCCTGTGGGACCTGGTGTGGGCGGGGCGCATCAGCAACGACACGCTGGCGGCACTGCGGGCGCGGCTGTCCGGTGGCCGCACGGCCCACAAGACCCGCCTGACCACGCCGCGGGCCCGCTACGGGCGGTACGGCGGACTGCGGGCGGGGCGGGCCGGGGCGGGTGCCGGGCGTCCGTCGATGCCGAGCCGCACCGGGCCGCCGCTGGCGGCCGGGCGCTGGTCGTTGCTTCCCGAGCGCGAACCCGACCCGACCGCCCGGGCCCATGCCCAGGCCGAGGTGCTGCTCGAGCGGCACGGCGTCGTCACCCGGGGCGCGGTGATGGCCGAACGGGTGGTCGGTGGTTTCGCGGCGGCCTACCGGGTGCTGGCCGGCTTCGAAGACGCGGGCCGGGTGCGGCGCGGCTACTTCGTCGAGGGGCTGGGGGCCTCCCAGTTCGCGGGCACCGGGGCGGTCGACCGGCTCCGGGCGTCGGCGAGGCCGGCCGGGGAGACGTTCGCGTCCGAGGGTGGGCTGCGTACGGTCGTTCTCGCGGCCGCCGACCCGGCCAACCCCTACGGCGCGGCGCTGCCGTGGCCCGAGCGGCCGGCCGACAACGCCGGGCACCGGCCGGGGCGCAAGGCGGGGGCGATCGTCATCCTGGTCGACGGGGCGCTCACGCTCTACGTCGAGAGAGGCGGGCGCACGCTGCTCTCCTGGACCGACGAGGAAGAACTGCTGGGTGCGGCGGCCGATGCCCTCGCGCTGGCCGTGCGCGAGGGGGCGCTGGGCAAGCTGACGGTCGAGAAGGCCGACGGCGAAGACGTGCTCAGCCGCGACAACCCGCTGGCCCTGGCGCTGGAGAACGCCGGGTTCCGGGCGACGCCGAGGGGGTTGCGGCTGAGGGCCTGACGGGTGGATCGGACGGACGGGTCAGTGGCTGTAGGCCCCAGGAGGCGAAGGCCCAGGGCCCAGGGCCGGGGAGGGCTGGGCCGGGGAGCGCTGAGCTCGGCAGCACTGGCCCGGCAGCACTGGCCCGGCAGCGCTGGCCCGAGAAGCGCTGAGTCCGGCAGCACCGGCCCGAGGAGCACCGGGCTCGGCAGCACCGGGCTCGGCAGCACCGGCCCCAGGGAGCGCTCGCCGGGGCCGGACATAGACCGTCGAGCACCGGGGGTTGAGATGGGGTCACGGTGGTGCGGCAGGTCAGGGTTGCCCGAACCGTCTGACGTAGCGCTTCTGCCACGGCGTCTCGACCGCATGTGGTGAATACCGTTCGCGCACATAGGCCACGGCCTCGGTGGGCGGCACACCGTCGAGCACGGCGAGGCAGGCGAGGGCGGTGCCGGTGCGCCCGCGTCCACCGTTGCAGGCGATCTCGACGCGCTCGGTGCCGGCGCGGGTCAGGATGTCCCGCAAGGCTTCCCGCGCGTCGGCCGAGTCGCCGGGCAGACGGAAGTCCGGCCAGCGCAGCCACCTCGACTCCCATCCGACCTCCGGCGGCGGGCCGCCCAGCAGGTAGAGGCCGAACTCCGGAGGAGGGCCGGGCGGAGGGCCGTGTCGCAGGCCGCGGCCACGAACGAGACGTCCGGACGGCAGCCTCAGGACCCCGGCCAGGCCGGAGGGCCAGGTTTCGCTCATGTCAGGCTCCTGTCGCCGGGCAGACGACCAGGTTGGCAGGTCCCGTCCGATCGGCGAACTCCTCTCGACACCGAAGCCGCGCAGGCCCACCCCGTGAGAACGGATGCGGTCCTGCGCGGCGAGAGAGGACGGGCGCTCAGACAGCCTGCGAGTGCAGCTTCACCGAGGCGACGAGCTGCTCGAGCAGACCGGCGACCTCCCCCTGACGACGCTCCATCGGCGCGAACTCCTGGGTGCTGGGCTCGACGTCGAAGAACATCGAGAGCGCGACCTGCGCCCGCACGTCCACCATGTGGAAGTTCGCCACGATCTGACGCCACTGCTCGACGGCGCGGATACCGCCGTCGGCCCCGAACGACACGAAACCGACCGGCTTGCTGGCCCACTCGGCACCGAGTGAGTCGAAGGCGTTCTTGAAGGCGCCGGGCACGCCGTGGTTGTACTCCGGCGTCACGAAGATGAAGCCGTCGACCGCGTCGACCGCCTCGCTCCAGCGCTGCACGTTGGCCGACTCGTACTTCTTGCCGGCCGCGGCGGGCACCACCGACGAGGTCAGCAGCGGAACGTCGAACGCCTTCAGGTCGATCAGCTCGAACTCCGCGTCGGTCCGGCCGTCGGTCGCGGCGAGGACCCACTTGGCGATGGCCTCCGTGCGCCGCGCGCCGTCACGGACCGAGCCGACGATGATGCCGATCTTCATGACCTACTCCATGCTTGAGTGCTCAATTACTTACTTGCGATCGCAAGTAGAGCACTGGATGATTGCGATCGCAACCATGGGCCCTGACATCGGGACCAAGGACACGGGACGAGACGGGCTGTTCATGACGAAGCACGACGAGAGTCCCGGGACACCGGGACCGGACATGGCCTCCGAGGGCACCCGCTGGCTGGACCGCCGGGCGGCGGACGCGTGGCTCAATCTGGTCGCGGTGGTCGAGCTGCTGCCCGTGGCGCTCGACGCCCAGCTCCTGCGCGACAGCGACCTGTCGTTCGTCGAGTTCCTGGTGCTGGCCCAGCTCGCCGAGTCGGACGGGCACACCCTGCGCCTCACCGACCTGGCCGCCACCACCAACCTCGGCCTGCCCCGCATCTCCCGGGTGGTGGCCCGCCTGGAGGCCGATGCTTTCGTGCAGCGCCGGATGCACGCCCGCGACGGCCGTTCCCGTCAGATCGAGCTGACCGATGCCGGCTGGGACAAGCTCACCACCGCCTCGGCCGGCCACATCGGCCTGGTCAACGAAATCTTCGTGAACCGGCTCTCCGCCGAGCAGTTCGAGCAGCTCACCGCGATCGGTGCCGCGCTGGCCGAGGGTCTTGACCCGAAACGGCGCGTGCTGGCCCAGGCGCTGCACAGCCCCAACGGGCGCCCCGGACTGTCGCGGGACCCGGGCGAGCTGCGCGACGTCAGGCCGTGACCGGCATCGGTTTGGCCATGCGGTCTATGCCCACCCAGACCCCGCCCCTCGCCGGCTGGAGCGTCATCACCATGTAGACGACCCCGATGAAGAGCAGCGTGGGCCGCAGCCCCAGGTGGTCGACGGCGAAGCCCGCCCCCAGGCTGCCCAGCGGCATCCCGGCCCAGCACCCGGCGTTGATCAGGCCGAACGCCCGCGCTCGCATGCGGTCGGGGATGCGCTCGAGCATGACCGTGCCGAGGATCGGGTTGATCGCCCCCGCGGCCAGCCCGGCCAGTGCCTTCACCACGACCAGCGCCCACAGCGGCAGCCCGGCCGCGAGCGCGAAGAACACCGGGCCGCCGCAGATGGTGAACGCCACGACCAGGGTGCGCCGGCGGGGCAGACGGTGGCCGATCGCGCCGAAGAGCAGCGAGCCGACCATGGCCCCGCCACCCATCGCCCCCACCATCAGCCCCAGGGCCACCGCTCCCCCGAGCTCACGCTGCGCGTACACCGGCGTGAGCACCGTGCTGCCGGCGGCGTCGAAGAGGTTCGTCACCACGACGAGCAGCACGATTGCCCGCAGCACGGGCTCTCTCGCGACGAACGTCAGCCCTTCCCGCAATCCCGTCCAGTAGCTCTGCTCCTTCGAGGTGACCCCACCGATGCCGGACGAGGTGGCCGACTCGACCGGCCCGTCCACCGTCGGTTTCCTGAACGTCACGAGGCGGGCCACGAGCAACGCCGAGATCATGAACGTGGCCGTGTCGACGAACAGGGCCTCGAGCGCCCCCAGCGCCACGACGAGGAACCCGGCCACGGGCGCCCCCAGCAACCGCGCGCCCCGCTCGGTGGCCTCCATCCAGCCGACGGCACGTTCCAGCGGAACCCCGGCCTCCTTCGCCACCTCCGGCAGGAGGGCGCGACGCGCGGTCTGGCCCGGTGCGTCGATCAGCGAGCCGACGAAGAGCAGGGCCAGCACCGCGCCGAGCGGCAGGCCGACGGTGACGTGGAGGATCGGCACCAGGGCCACGAAGAGGCCGCCGAGGACATCGGTGAGGATGCTGGCACGCCGGTAGCCGAGACGGTCGACCACGACCCCGCCGAAGACGTCACCGAGCACGATGGGCAGGCTGGCGATCACTCCGGCGGCACCGGTGGCGGACGCCGAGCCGGTTACCTCGAGCACGTAGAGCGGCAGGGCGATCAGCGTGATCATGTTGCCGGTCAGCGAGATGGTGTGGGCGGCGTAGAGCGCGCGGAGCGGCCTGCCGGCCGGCGTCATTCCGGCCTCCGGAAGAGCTGGTACACGAGGACCGCGGTCTGCGTGCTCTCGCGGTCGTTGGCCACGGACCGGGCTTCCCAGCGCTCGACCAGATCGTTCACCTCACTCTGCAGATCGCGCATCTGATCGAGGGTGAGGTGCAGATAGGCGTCTCCGGTGGTGGACGCGTGCACCCAGTCGGGATGCATCGCCGGTTCGGCGACGAGGTACTGCTCGAAGACATCGGCGTAGCGATGCGCGATCGCGCGCCGCAGCGCGCTCGAGGCAACGTGGCGTTCCGGGTCTTTCAGATCGTCGGCCGGCGACCAGCTCGTGGACGCGTGCACCGCCCGCCACCAGCGCTCGCGCCGGTCGCGGGCCAGCTCGGGAGCTTCTTCGACGAAGCCGAACTCGGCCAGCTTGCCCACGTGGTAGCTGACCGTGCCCGGGGCCTCGTCGACCAGGTCGCCGAGCATGCCGACCGACTGCGGGCCGCGCACCCGGAGCTCACCGAGCAGCGTGATGCGCAGCGGGTGGGCCAGCACACGCATGGCCTTGGGATCGGTGAGGCGGACGGTTTCGGCGGCACGGTCGGGCCGTTCACCGTCACGCTGCTCCGGGTCTCCACTCGGCGTCATGTCCCCCAGGCTAGTTCCACAAGACTTCTTGTGCAATGTTCCTTGTGGAACTGACCCGGCCGGTCCGGCGGGCTCCTTCACCGACCTGCGGGCATGCTGGGCAGATGCCCGAAGGTGACGTCGTTCTGCGGTCCGCGCGCCGGTTGCACGCCGCGCTCGCGGGACGTGAGCTGATCACGGCGGACCTGCGCTGGCCGTCGCTCGCCGAGGAGAACCTGGTCGGCCTGGAGGTGCTCGAGGTCGTCGCGATCGGCAAGCACCTGCTGATCCGGCTCGAGCAGAACGCCACGCTGCACAGCCATCTGCGCATGGAGGGCTCCTGGCACGTGCACCGCACCGGCGAGCCGTGGCGGAGGCCGCGCACCGAGCACGAGATCCGTGCCGTGCTGGCCAACTCGGAGTGGACCGCGATCGGCCATCACCTCGGCATGCTCGACCTGGTCGCCACCGACCGGGAGCACACACTGGTCGGGCACCTGGGCATGGACATCCTCTCCCCCGCCTGGGATCCGGACGTCGCCGTGCAGCGGGTGCGTGACCAGGGCACCCGTGAGATCGGGCTGGTGCTGCTCGATCAGCGGGTGATCGCGGGGATCGGCACGTTCTTCATGAGTGAGGCGGCGTTCCTGCGCGGGGTGAATCCGTGGACGCCGACCTCCTCGGTGACGAAGCTCGACCAGCTGGTGCGCCTCGCGCACAAGCTGATGGTGGTGAACGTCGACCGGGCCACGCAGGTCACCACGGGCAATGCGCGGAAGGGGCAGGAGGCGTACGTGCACGCGCGGTCGGGGCGGCCCTGCCGACGCTGTGGGACGACGATCCGGGTGGCACAGCTCGGGGAGGCACCGAACGACCGCGCGGTGTTCTGGTGCCCGCACTGCCAGCCGGGGGTGGTGCCGACCGACGACGGACGCGAGCGGCGGCCCCTGGGCGCGGAACGCGCACCTTCGGGGCGGCGAACCTCGCCCCGGTCGCCCTACCGGCGCTGACGACGAGGGACGACGCGGACAGTCCGCGGGCCCGGCGGCTGGGCGCGCCCGCCGGGTCGACGAACAGGGCAGGTCGTCGAACAGGGCAGGTCAAGGGATCCCCGGTTCGCGGACGGCCCACAATCGCGGGCGGCCGGCCTCGGCGGCGGCCCGGACCAACCGGCGCCGAGACGGCCCCAAAGCGCCGATGCCCCGGGATCCGCGAGGATCGAGGGGCATCAGCGTGGTGAGAAACTCTAGGGTTTATGCGGCCCCGGCCAGCTCGTCGGCCAGCCCGTCGGGAACGGTGTCGGGCACCCGCACACCGGCCGGAACGATGTTCTCGGCGGCGGCGACCCGCTCGCTCACTTCGTGCAGCACCGACGACAGCGGCACGGCGAGCGCCCCGCAGATCGAGGCCAGCAGCTCGGACGACGCCTCCTTCTGACCGCGCTCGACCTCGCTCAGGTAACCGAGGGAGACACGGGCCACCGAGGACACCTCACGCAGGGTGCGGCCCTGCTGGCGCCTGGCATCACGGAGCACGTCGCCGATCTCCTGCCGTAGAAGCACCATGGCGCGCCCTCCTTTCTGTGGTCCTACCCTCGGCGCCCCGCCCGGAAGGCGGGACTCGACGGTGTTGGCACCATCTTGCCCCCGAACCGTTACGACCGTGTGGCCGACAGTCCGGCGCCCGTTCGACTTGACGGACTGTTCTATACCCAGATCGTTCATCGTGCGCGATTCATGAGGACCGGCCGATGTGCGTCGTGGTGGATTTACCGTACCCCGCGGCACCGACAACGGTCGCGTAGGAGTCCGGACTGCGCGTGCCGAGACAGCACTTTCGGACCGGTTGGCAGCTGGCGACATGTGAGCATCAACGGTGCGGAGGATGCCGGTGTTCCGGGGTTGAGGCGACCTGACTCACCTTTGACAACCCCTTGACTCCCGGGCCCTCGCGTGAGGCCTTCAGCTGGGCGTCACCTGATGAGGTCGGCCAGCAGTTCGAGCACCCGGCCGGTGCTGCCCAGGCGGACCGCCGCACGGTCTCCCGGCAGGTCCAGCCGGAGCACCGCGGCCGTGATCTCGCCGTGACCTACGGGGAGGTAAAAGCGCTGATCAGTCGCCGGTTCCGGGACCTTCGGCAGGGCGCCCGCGACGGCCACGAAAACGCGCCCGGCGGGGGCCCCGTCGGCCGGCCCGGGCCCGGCGACCCCGGTCGTCGCGAGGCCGAAGTCCGCCTTCAGCAGGCGCCGGACCCCGTGAGCCATCTGTGCGGCGACCTCCGGATCGACGGGGCCGTTCGCCGAGAGCAGATCCGGATCGACGCCCAGAACATCCCTTTTGACGTCCACGGCGTAGGCCACGACGGCCCCGCGCAGCACCGCCGACGCACCCGCGATCGCCACCAGCGAGGCCGAGACCATGCCGCCCGTGAGCGATTCGGCGACCGCCACGGTGCGCCCCTGTTCGCTCAGGGCTGAAACGATCTGGGCCGCGCTCTGGTCGACATCCGCAGCTGACTCGTCGACCAGGACGTGGTGCGGGGACGCCTCGAGCTCGCTCACGTCGGCCTTGCCGGGTCGAGGTTCGGGGGCGTCGTCGGTACGGGTCTCAGGCACCCGCACAGACTGCCATCGGTGCGCGTCGAGGGCTTGGGCAGAGAGACCGCCCGCGAGGTGGCGGGAAGCAGCGCCCGCGCCCGGTCCGGCAAGACGAAGCCCAGGCAAGGCACAGACCAGGCAAGGCACAACCCCGGCCGGTCGCCGGGCGCACCCGGCACCTAGGCCGGGGTCCCGCCTCTCGCGGTACGGCGCAGGCGCACGGCCTGGAAGACGTAGTCGAGGCCCGTCCCCAGCGTCAGGGCCACGGCCACGGCCATCGCCACGAAGGCCACCGGCTCCACCACGGAGGGCAGGGGGCAGACCATGAGCATGATCGCGAACGACTGGGCAACGGTCTTCACCTTGCCACCGCGCGAGGCCGCCATCACGCCGTAGCGGATCATGAAGAAGCGCATGACGGTGATGCCGAGCTCGCGGAAGAGCACCAGCACGGTGACCCACCACCACAGCGCCCCGATGATCGACAGCGAGATCAGGGCGGCGCCGATCAGGGCCTTGTCGGCGATCGGGTCGGCGATCTTGCCCAGGTCGGTGACCAGGCCGCGACTGCGGGCCAGGTCGCCGTCGATGCGGTCGGTGATGATCGCGGCGCCGAAGGCCACCGTGGCCGCGATGCGCCAGCTGGTCTCGTGCCCGTCGCCGTGCAGCATCAGGAAGGCGAACAACGGGACCAGCGCGATGCGCAGCCCCGTCAGCGCGTTCGCGATGTTCCAGTTGCTGGGCGCCGTGGTCGTGGCGCTCACCCTGCTGAGGTCACCGCGACGGACGGGACACCGTCGAGGGCGGAGACGGGTGAGGCGACCAGGTCGACCCCGAGGGACTCGGTGACCACCGCGTCCACCCATTCGCCGGGCGTGGCCGAAACCCCCGGCAGCAGCACCTGCCCGTCGACCTCGGGGCCCTGGTGACCGGCCCGGCCGACCACGGTGTCCGGATCGTCTTCGTCGACACCCTCGACGAGCACGCGCACGCGCTCGCCGATCCGCTCCTCGGCCCGCTGCGCCGTGAGCTCCTCGACCAGGCCGGTGATGTGCGAGACCCGGTCGGCGATCTCGTCGGCCGACAGCTTGCCGTCGAGCCCGGCGGCCTCGGTGCCGTCTTCGTCGGAGTAGCCGAACACGCCGACCACGTCGAGGCGGGCCTCGGTCAGGAAGCCGGCCAGCTCCTCGACGTCGGCCTCGGTCTCGCCCGGGAACCCGACGATCACGTTGGACCGGACGCCGGCCAGCGGGCTCTTCTGGCGCACGGTGCCGAGCAGGCTCAGGAAGTCGCCGGTGCTGCCGAAGCGGCGCATCCGCCGCAGCACCGCGTTGGACGAGTGCTGGAACGAGAGGTCGAAGTACGGGGCCACGCCGGGCGTGGTGGCGATCGCGTCGAGCAGACCGGGACGCAGCTCGGCCGGCTGCAGGTAGGAGACCCGCACCAGGTCGATGCCCTCGACCGCGGTCAGCTCGGGCAGCAGCGTCTCGAGCAGGCGGATGTCACCCAGGTCCTTGCCGTACGAGGTGGAGTTCTCGCTGACCAGGAACAGCTCCTTGACGCCGCGCTCGGCCAGCCAGCGGGCCTCGGTGAGCACGTCGGCCGGGCGGCGCGACAGGAAGGCACCACGGAAGGCCGGGATGGCGCAGAACGCGCAGCGGCGGTCGCAGCCGGAGGCCAGCTTGAGCGGGGCCCAGGGCCGGCCGTCGAGACGGCGGCGGATCACCCGCGGGCCGCTCACCGGGGCCACGCCGTCGGGCAGGTCGCCGATGATCACCGGGTCGGACGAGGCGCCGTGACCGGGCACCGAGACCCCGGCGCCGGCACCGGCGCGCGCGGAGGGCGTCAGCGGCAGCAGCGTGCGCCGGTCGACCGGCACGTGCGACTTCGGCTTCTCACCGTGCAGGATCGCGTCGAGGTGGGTGGAGAGGTCGGCGTAGGAGTCGAACCCGAGCACCGCGTCGGCCTCGGGCAGCGACTCGGCCAGCTGCTCGCCGTACCGCTCGGCCATGCAGCCGACGGCCACGACGGCCTTGGTGCGGGCCGGGCCGTCTTTCAGCTCGGCCGCCTCCATCAGCACGTCGATGGAGTCTTTCTTCGCCTGCTCGACGAAGCCGCAGGTGTTGACCACCGCGACGTCGGCGTTCTCGGCGTCGTCGACGAGCTCCCACCCGGCAGCGGCCAGGCGACCGGCCAATTCTTCCGAATCGACCTCGTTCCTGGTGCATCCCAGGGTGACCAGAGCGACGGAACGGGTGTCGGAACGAGGGGCAACCACGGCCACAGACTACTGGCCGTTTCGGTGTGCCGTTTCTGCCCTGGCCCCGAAGGCGCCGGATGTGAGCAGGTTGTGAGTCCCGGAAGCCCCGTTCGGAGGGCGAACCGCAGCGGTCCCGACCCCCGACGGCAGGCGACCCGGCCGCGTTCGGCGACCGGGTCGTCCACCATCGGACCGCCCTGGGGACAGCAGTCGGACCGCCCTGGGGACAGCAGTCGGACCGCCCCGGGGACAGCAGCTGAGCTCAGGCGCCGGTGTTCGCGCCGGCGTTCTCGTTGAGCAGCGAGCGCATCGAGCGCGTCGGCTGCAGCCACGCACCACCGGCGGGCAGGTTGTCGAGACGCACGCGCGGCAGCGGCGTGGTGAAGGCCCCGGGCACGTCCTCGAGGTCGACGAACCGGATCACCTCGGACTCCTGCGCGTAGCCCGCCACCTCGACGAACGACAGCACGGTGACGTCGACGCCCTCGCGCGCCAGCTCCTCGAGCGGCTCGTTGAAGTTACGCCCGTCACCGCTGGCCACCACCAGACGCCGCAGCGTGTGGGTGCGGTGCCGTTCGGCGATGTGGGCCAGCATGTCGGCGTCCACGTCGTCGAGCGGGCCCAGCTTGGGCCGGGCGAACACCGCGTAACCGAACGACCGGATGGCCTCCACCCAGCCCCGCATGGTGGCGGCGCCACCGGGCGGCACGTTCGCGAACACCGCGCCCTCGACCTCCCGCTCGCCCGCCTGGGCCAGCAGCCACTTGGCGACCGCGTCGAACCGCGGCCGGGACTGGGCCGAGGGACGGCCGCCGATCACGTTCGAGAGCGTCATGTCGATGTTGGGCGCGTCCCAGACCAGCAGGTCCAGCTCGGTACCGGTCACATCGTCCGCAGAAAGGGGGGCGGCTTCCTCGCCCATTTCGTCAATCATCATCCATACCTGGTTCCCATAGATCTTCTACCCGCCCGGCATCGTCATCCGGCGGGGTCTCCCCCCGAATGAGAGCCAGCGTGCCAGGAAGATCGTCCGGTTTCACCATGACGTCACGGGCCTTGCTGCCCTCACTCGGTCCCACCACGCCACGGGACTCCAGCAGGTCCATCAGGCGACCGGCCTTCGCGAACCCGACCCGCAGCTTGCGCTGCAGCATCGAGGTCGACCCGAACTGCGAGGTGACGATCAGTTCGGCAGCCGCGAGCAGCAACTCAAGATCGTCACCGATGTCCTCGTCGATCTCCTTGCGCACCACCTGCGCGGCGACGTCCTCACGGTAGACCGGCTGGAGCTGCGTCTTGACATGCTCGACGACCCGCTCCACCTCGCTCTCGCTGACCCAGGCGCCCTGCACGCGCATGGGCTTGGAGGCACCCATCGGCAGGAACAGCGCGTCACCCTGGCCGATCAGCTTCTCCGCGCCGGGCTGGTCGAGCACCACCCGGGAGTCGGTGACCGAGCTGGTGGCGAACGCCATCCGCGACGGCACGTTGGCCTTGATCAGGCCGGTGACGACGTCGACCGACGGACGCTGGGTGGCCAGCACCAGGTGGATGCCGGCGGCGCGGGCGAGCTGGGTGATGCGGACGATCGCGTCCTCCACGTCCCGGGGGGCCACCATCATCAGGTCGGCGAGCTCGTCGACCACGACCAGGAGGTACGGGTACGGCGTGAGCTGCCGGTCGCTGCCCGGGGGCAGCACCACGGAGCCGTTGCGGATGGCCTTGTTGAAGTCGTCGACGTGCTTGAACCCGAACGCCGACAGGTCGTCGTACCGGGTGTCCATCTCCTTCACCACCCACTGGAGGGCCTCGGAGGCCTTCTTCGGGTTGGTGATGATCGGCGTGATCAGGTGCGGGATGCCCTCGTAGGCGGTCAGTTCCACGCGCTTGGGGTCAACCAGCACCATGCGCACCTCGTCGGGCGTGGAGCGCATCAGCAGCGACGTGATCATCGAGTTCACGAACGACGACTTACCCGCACCGGTGGCCCCGGCCACCAGCATGTGCGGCATCTTGGCCAGGTTCGCGATGACGTAGCCGCCCTCGACGTCCTTGCCCACGCCCATCACCATCGGGTGCTCGGAGCGGCGCGCGGTCTGGCTGCGCAGCACGTCGCCGAGCGAGACGGTCTCGCGGTCGGTGTTCGGGATCTCGATGCCGATCGCCGACTTGCCCGGGATCGGCGACAGGATGCGCACGTCGGCGCTGGCCACCGCGTAGGAGATGTTCTTGCTCAGCGCGGTGACCTTCTCGACCTTCACCGCCTGGCCGACCTCGACCTCGTAGCGGGTCACCGTCGGGCCCCGGCTGAAGCCGGTGACCTGCGCGTCGATGCCGAAGTCCTCGAACACCCGGGTGAGCGACTCGACCACCTTGTCGTTGGCCTCGCTGCGCTCCTTGGGCGGCGGGCCGGCGGCCAGGATGTCGGAGGGCGGCAGGTGGTAGGTCACGTCACCGGCGAGCAGCAGCTGCTCGACGCGCTCGGGCAGCTGGGTGGTCTCCGGGGCCTCGGGAGCCTTCGACGGGACCGGCTGGAGCTTGGCCGAGGGGGCGGGCGGCGGGGGCGGCGGAAGGTCGGGCTTCGGCTTCGGAGCGGCGCGGCCGGCGTCCATCAGCTCGGACAACCCGATCTCACCGGCCTCGCGCTCGCGGTCGGCCTCCTCGGCCGCGTCGAGGTCGAAGACCTTCTGCTTCTTGCGGGGCCTCGTCGGGATCGGCGCGGTGTCGCCGTCCTCCGGCTTCACGATCGCCTGGGCGTAGGCCTCGTCACCGTGCAGCGGGCCGTCGTCGTCGGAGTGCCCGCGGCGGCGACGGGTGAGGTAGCGCACGTCGTCGTCGGTGCCCATGCCGGTGAGCGAGTCGTGCAGGTACCGCAGGCGCTCGGGGATGGCGTAGACCGGGGTGGCGGTGACGACCAGGACGCCGAAGAAGGCCAGCAGCAACAGGATCGGCACGGCACCCCACAGGCTCACGCCGGCGTTCAGCGGGGCGGCGCTCAGGTAGCCGATCATGCCGCCCGCCGCGCGCATCTCGCGGGCGCCGTCGGAGGGGCCGGGGATGCCGGCGGCCAGGTGGGTCAGGCCGGTGGCGGAGACGCAGACCGCGGTGGTGCCGATGACGATCCGGTTGACCGAGGCGACCTCCTCGGGACGCCGCATCACCATCGTGCCCCAGACGAACAGCAGCAGGGGCAGCACCAGACCGACCTTGCCGACCGTGCCCGCGACGACCGCGTGCACGCCGACGCCGACCGCGCCCGGCAGCCCCCACCACTCACGGGCCGCCACCACGATCGCGGCGGCGATGAGGATGAAGCCGAGGCCGTCGCGGCGGTGGTCGGGGTCGAGGTCGCGGGCTCCCTGGCCGACCAGCCGCGCTCCCCCGCCGAGCAGGTGGGCGACGCCCATGTAGAGGGCCGCGAGCATGCGGAAGGGCAGGGCGGGACGGGACGGCGCGCTGCGGCGGGCGGGGGGTTTCGCGGCTGCCTTCTTGGCCGGCGCGCGGCCCTTGGACGCACTGGTGCTGCGGGAGCGGCCGGCCGCACTTCGGGAGGCAGCCGAGCGTGAAGATCTGCCGCCAGATGTGGACGTACGGGTCGCCATGGTGGCGAGGCTACGCGATAGCCACGCCTGATCACGGGTGCAACGCCGAGCGTCACGGGGCCGGGGTGAACGCCTGTTCCGTACTCAACTCTTTACCCCCTCGAGACTGACACACCGAAGGGGCGATTACGGGTGCACGCACCGGGCACCCTACATTCAGGGGCGTGCCGGCCCAGGAACTACGGGTGGACGCCGAGCCGGAAACCGGTGCGGCCCGCCCCTTGCATCATCATCCCTACACCCGACCGGCCCTGTTCGTGGTCGTGCTGGTCGCCGTGGCCGTGATCGCCGCGGTGGTCGGGATCCGGCGGCTCGAACCCGACCCGGTGCCCGCGTGGCCCGCCCAGGCCGGGCAGACCGGCTCGTCCACCTGCACCGATCCCTCGCGCAGCCAGCAGTGGCGGGTCTCGTGGACCGTGACCCCGCAGATCGGCGTGGTGCCGACCGCGATGGCCGCGCGCACGCTGCCCGACGGCGCCTGGACCGACCGCGGCGGCGACCGCTGGCAGCTGCGCTGGAACCAGGCCCCGGCCGAGGCCGCGGGCACCGACTTCGCCTGGGACCACTCGCTGACCGCGCCGATGTCGGGGCTGTCCGGGGTGGCCGTCTCGGCCGCGATGTCACCGCGGTACGTCACGCCGGACGGCGCCTGCACGGTCTACGCGGCCGCGTTCGGGCCGGGAGCCGTGGGCAAGGGCTCGGTCGCGGTGGTCGGCGACAGCCTGACCGCCCAGCTGATCGTGCCCGCCGTGGGGCAGGACGGCGGTGTGGCCGACGAGAACGTCCCGCCCGTCACCTCGAGCCTGTACCCGACGGCCGCGGCCGTCGGGAGCACCCCGTCCGCCGTCCCGACCACCTCGGTCCCCGAGCTGGGGCCGCTGGCCGCCTCTCTGACCGCGCTCGGGATGCGTCCGCAGGTGGACGGTCAGGGCGGGCGCCGCTGGGTGACCGACCCCGACGCGACCGAACCGATCGACCAGGCCAACTGGACGATGCTCGACGAGCTGCGCGGGCTGCGCGAGGCGGGCTCCGTGGTGGTGGCGCTGGGCACGAACGACGCCAGCTGGGCCAGCCAGGCCCGCACCGACGCGCAGTTCGAGGAACGGCTTAGCTGGACCCTGTCGAACCTGCAGAGCATGCTCGACGAGATGGCGGTGAGCGGGCACTGCACGGTGGTCATGAGCATGGCCAGCCAGGGCAAGAAGGGCACCGGCACCCAGCGCGGCGACCGGTTCGAGCTGGCCGCGGCGCGGATCAACGCGGTGCTGCGGGCCAATGCCGACAGCCAGGGCCGGCTCGCGTTCTACGACTGGGGCGCCCAGGGTGACCAGCACGCGTTCGGTACGGCGGACGCGTGGTTCGGCAAGGACACGATCCACCTGTCCCCCGCCGGGGTGCCGGCCTACGTGACGGCGATGACCGAGGCCGCGCGGCTCGGCTGCTGACCGCGGGACACGAAGAAGGGGGCGCCCACCACGGGCGCCCCCTTCTTTCCGTGCGGCCTCAGGCCTCGATCACCAGCGGGATGATCATCGGCCGGCGGCGGTAGGACTCGTTGACCCACCGGCCGACGACGCGCCGCACGATCTGCTGCAGCTGGTGCGTGTCGGTGTTGGTGCCATTGTTCGCGGCGTCGCGCAGCGCGTCGACGATGCGCGGGCGCACCTGGTCGAACACCGCCTCGTCCTCCGCGAAACCACGGGCGTGGATCTCCGGCCCGGCGACGACCTTGCCGCTGGCCGGGTCGACGACCACGATGATCGAGATGAAGCCCTCCTCACCGAGGATGCGCCGGTCTTTCAGGTCGGCCTCGGTGATCTCGCCGACCGTGGAGCCGTCGACGTAGACCAGACCGCAGTCGATCTTGCCGACCATCGTGGCCTTGCCGTCGATCAGGTCGACGACCACGCCGTCCTCGGCCACCAGCACGCGCTCACGCGGCACACCGGTCTTGATGGCCAGCTCCGCGTTCGCCACCAGGTGCCGCATCTCGCCGTGCACCGGCATGACGTTCTTCGGCTTGATGATGTTGTAGCAGTAGAGCAGCTCACCGGCGCTGGCGTGGCCGGAGACGTGCACCCGGGCGTTGCCCTGGTGCACGACCTTCGCGCCCAGGCGGGTCAGCCCGTTGATCACGCGGAACACCGAGTTCTCGTTGCCGGGGATGAGGGACGAGGCGAGCACCACGGTGTCGCCCACCCCCACCTCGACGCGGTGGTCGCGGTTGGCCATCCGCGAGAGTGCGGCCATCGGCTCACCCTGCGAGCCCGTGCACATCAGCACGACGCGCTCGTCGGGCAGGTCGCCCACGGCCTTGATGTCGATGAGGACACCCGGCGGGACGGTGAGGTAGCCCAGGTCGCGGGCGATACCCATGTTGCGCACCATCGAGCGGCCGACCAGGGCCACGCGGCGGTTGTGGGCGTGCGCGGCGTCGAGCACCTGCTGCACGCGGTGCACGTGCGAGGCGAACGAGGCCACGATGATGCGGCGCTCGGCCCCGGCGAACACCGAGTTCAGCACCGGGGTGATCTCGCGCTCGGAGATCGTGAAGCCCGGGACCTCGGCGTTGGTCGAGTCGGGCATGAACAGGTCGACGCCGGCCTCGCCGAGGCGGGCGAACGCGCGCAGGTCGGTGATCCGGCCGTCGAGCGGCAGCTGGTCCATCTTGAAGTCACCGGTGTGCAGGACGGTGCCCGCGGAGGTGGTGACGGCGACGGCCAGGGCATCCGGGATGGAGTGGTTCACCGCGACGAACTCGCAGCTGAACGGGCCGAACTCCTCGACCTGCCCCTCCTTCACGGCGAGCGTGATCGGGGTGATCCGGTGCTCCTTCAGCTTGGCCTCGACCAGGGCGAGGGTGAGCTGGGAGCCGACCAGGGGCAGGTCCTGCTTGAGACGCAGCAGGTAGGGCACCGCGCCGATGTGGTCTTCGTGGCCGTGCGTCAGCACCACGGCGACCACGTCGTCGAGACGGTCGGCGATGTAGGAGAAGTCGGGCAGGATCAGGTCGACGCCGGGCTGGTGGTCCTCCGGGAAGAGGACGCCGCAGTCGATGACCAGGAGCTTGCCCTGGTGCTCCAGCACCGCCATGTTGCGGCCGACCTCGCCGAGGCCACCGAGGGCGACGACGCGCAGGGCGCCGGCCCTGATGGCTCGCGGGGATCCGAGCTCGCTGAGGGTCTTGGTCACGCGGTCACCTCGCGGCGCGCGTCAGTGCCGGCGCGCGTCGAGAGCGCAGAGCCGGTGTGATTTGCCAGGTTCAAAGAAGTTTTGCCTCCTCGAGGTCGCTGCGCAGCAGCGCTACCTCCTCGTTCGTCGCCGCCATCTGCGGCAGTCGTACTGTTCTTGTGGGCAGTACACCCATGAGTTCCAGGGCGGCCTTCGCCATCACCGCGCCCTGTGCGCGGGTCATGACGCCGCGCACCGCGGGCAGTACCTCGGAGTTGATCCGCCGCGCGGTGACCAGGTCACCTGCGTCGACGGCCTCCACCATCCGGCGGTAGGGCCCGGCCGCGACATGGCCGACGACACTGATCATGCCGGAGGCGCCGATGCTGAGCCAGGGCAGGTTCAGCTGATCGGAGCCGGAGTACACCTCCAGGCCGGTGCTCTCGAGCAGCCAGGCCCCGGCGTACAGATCGTCTTTCGCATCCTTCACCGCGACGATACGCGGGTGCTCGGCCAGCGTCAGCAGCGTCTCGGTCTGGATCGGGATCCCCGAGCGGCCCGGGATGTCGTAGAGCATGACCGGCAGGCCGGTGGCGTCGGCGACCGCGGTGAAGTGCGCGACCAGACCGGCCTGCGAGGGCTTGGAGTAGTAGGGCGTGACCGCGAGCAGGCCGTTCGCGCCGGCCTTGGCGGCCTGGCGGGCGAGCTCGAGCGTGTGCGCCGTGTCGTTGGTGCCGATGCCCGCGATGATCACCGCGCGGTCGCCGGCGGCCTCGACCACGGCGCGCAGCAGCTGGTCTTTCTCGGCGTCGCTGGTGGTGGGCGACTCACCGGTGGTGCCGGACACCACGAGAGCGTCAGTGCCCGCCTCGACCAGGTGCACCGCCAGCTTCTGGGCGGCCTCGAGGTCGAGCTCTCCGGTGGCGGTGAACGGCGTGACCATGGCCACGCCGACGGAACCGAAGGATCGGGTGACGGGTTCCACGGGCATGGCGCAAAGGTACCGGGCGCCGGGGTGTGCGCGGCGACGGCCGACCGGGGACGCGCGGGCCCAGGCCACGCCGGGCGCAAGAGCTCCGGCCCACCCTACGCCGCACCCGCACAATCGGGCCGGAACACCGGCCGCGAGCAAGAATTTACGGCGGGACGGCCCGGACGTGAGTGAGTCCCGACGCTGACTCGCTCGGGGGTTCGAGCAGCGTCGGGACTCGCACAGCTCATCGGTCTGCCACGGGACGGTGTTACCGAAACCCGCGACACGTGCCACGGGTCACACGTCCGGCGTACGCCGATAGGTGGTGAAGCGGTACCGGGTGCCCGTGCGCGACTCCAGCCAGTCACCGGGCTCGCCCTCCCATCCGGCCCCGATCGCGGGGGCGTGGGTGTCGCCCTCCACGTCCAGGTCGATCTCGGTGACGACCAGCTCGACGGCCAGGGGCAGGTACTCGGCGTAGACCGCTCCCCCGCCGATGACCCAGACGTCCTGCGCCCTCCCGAGCGCCTCCTGAGGCGAGTGCACCACGCAGGCTCCCGGCGCGTCCCACATCGGGTCGCGGGTGAGCACCAGGTTGAGCCGGTCGGGCAGCGGGCGGAAGCGCTCGGGCAGCGAGTCCCAGGTGGCCCGGCCCATCACCACCGCGGACCCCTTGGTCAGGCGGCGGAAGTTGGCCTGGTCCTCGGGGACGTGCCAGGGGATGTCGCCGTCCCGGCCGATCACCCCGCCGCGGGCCTGGGCCCAGATCATGCGCACGCGCATCAGACGGCCACCTGCGCGCGGATCGCCGGGTGCGGGTCGTAGTCGACGATCTCGAGGTCGGCGTAGGTGTACTCGAACAGGCTCGCGGCCGGGGTGATCCGGATCTGCGGGAACGGACGCACGTCGCGGCTGAGCTGCTCGGTCACCTGCTCGACGTGGTTGTCGTAGATGTGGCAGTCGCCGCCGGTCCAGATCAGCTCGCCCGGCTCCAGACCGGTCTGCTGCGCCACCAGGTGCAGCAGCAGCGCGTAGCTGGCGATGTTGAACGGCACGCCCAGGAAGAGGTCGGCGCTGCGCTGGTAGACCTGCAGGCTGAGCTCGCCGTCGGCCACGTAGAACTGGAAGAGCAGGTGGCACGGCGGCAGCGCCATGTTCTCGATCTCGGCCACGTTCCAGGCCGACACGATCATCCGGCGCGAGTCCGGGTTGGTGCGGATGGTCTGCACCAGGTCGGCGATCTGGTCGACGTGTCCGCCGTCGGGCTTCGGCCACGAGCGCCACTGCACGCCGTAGACCGGGCCGAGTTCGCCCTCCGGGGAGGCCCATTCGTCCCAGATCGTGACGCCGTTCTCGTGCAGCCAGCCGATGTTCGAGTCACCGCGCAGGAACCACAGCAGCTCCACGGCCACCGACTTGAAGTGCACTTTCTTGGTCGTGATCAGGGGGAAGCCGTCACGCAGGTGGAAGCGCATCTGGTGGCCGAACACGCTGCGGGTGCCGGTGCCGGTGCGGTCCGACTTGGTGACGCCGGTGGACATCACGTGGGTCAGGAGGTCTTCGTACTGCGTCGACGTCATGAGCGCGACGCTACCCGGACGCCGGCCGTGGTGACGACGAAGCGCACGTGGGAGAGGTCTTTCACCACGGCGTCCGCCTCGAGCGTGTCGGCGCTGTGCGTGGTCGCCAGCGCCAGCCGGGCCGCGCCCGCCTCCTTGCCCGAGGTGAGACCCGCGGGCGCGTCCTCCACCACCAGGCAGTCGGCCGGGTCGACGCCGAGCCGCTGCGCGGGCAGCCGGTACGGCGCCGGGTCGGGCTTGCCGACCTCCACCATGTCGGCGGTGACCAGCACCTCGGGCGCGATCAGGCCGGACGTCGCGATCCGGGCGAGCGCGAGGTCGTGCACGCAGGACGTGGCGATCGCCGCCCGGCCGCTCGGGGCCAGGGCGGCCAGGGCCTCGGCGGCGCCGGGCAGCACGACGACCCCGTCGGTGTCCTCGGTCTCGATCTGCTCGATGCGGCGGGTGGCCACCTCCCACTGCTCCGGCGGCAGGAACTGCGACACGACCTGGGCCGCCGGGATCCCGTGCCAGGTGCCGAAACCGGTCAGGTGGACACCGAACTCGCCGGCCCAGCGCATCCACGAGCGCTCGACCGCGGGCGTGGAGTCGATGAGGGTGCCGTCCATGTCGAAGAGGACGGCGGCGAAGGTGCGCCCCGCGAGCGCGGTCAGGGATTCGTTGTCGGCCACGGCGCCAGGGTACGGGCCGGGTCCTGGGTGAAATGATGTCCCGCATGGCATCGAACGTCCTGGTCCGGCCGGCCCGTGCGAGTGACCCGGCGGTGATCGGCTCCATCCAGGCCCGGGCCTGGGGGCTGGCCTACGCGCAACTGCTGCCGCCCGAGGCGCTGGCCGCGCTGACACCGGCCGAGCTGACCCCGGTCTGGCGCGAGGCGGTGCTGCGGCCACCGGGCCCGAAGCACGGCGTGTTCGTGGCGGTGACCGACGACCTGGTGGTCGGGTTCGCGTCGGTGGCACCCAGCGACGACCAGGACGCGGACGAGGCGACCGGCGCGCTCGGGGTTCTCGCGGTCGACCCGGGGCACCAGCGGGCGGGGCACGGGTCGCGGTTGCTGTCGGCGGTCGTCGACCACCTGCGGGGCCACGGGCTGACGTCGCTGACCGTGTGGGTGCCGGAGGCGGACTCACCCCGGGTCGAGTTCTTCACGTCGGCGGGCATGGTGGCCGACGGGGCGCGGCGGTCGTTCGCGGGGCCGGACGGGACCACGGTCACCGAGGCGCGTTTCACGGCGGAGATCGGGGAGCCCGTCGGTGGGTGAGGCGGGCGGCCGGGTCCGGGTGGCTGCCGATGGTGGACGCGGCGGTGCACTCACGCTTCCGGGCGCCGGTTCGCGGGTGGCGCCCGGTTCACGGATGACGCTCGGCTCGTGGATGGCCCTCGGCTCGCGGGTGGCCCCCGGTTCGTGGGTGGCCTTGGATCCCTGGGTGGCCGGGTGACGCCCACGTCGCCCGCGGAGGCGACCACCACGTCCCCCGTTCGCCGTCTGGTGGGCATCGACGTGGCCCGGGCGTTCGCGCTCTTCGGGATGATGGCGACGCACATCCTGTCGGGCGAGGGCTCGGAGGAGGGGGCGATGGGGGCCCTGCACGATCTCGCCGGAGGCCGCGCCGCAGCGCTTTTCGCGGTGCTGGCGGGCGTCGGGCTGGCCCTGGCCTCGGGCGGGGCGGACCCCACACCGCCGAAGGTGGCTCGCACCCGTCACACCACCCTCGTTCGGTCGGTCGCGCTGGTGGCCCTCGGCCTGACGCTGGCGCTGGCCGACACCCCGGTCGCGATCATCCTGGCCTACTACGGCGTCCTGTTCCTGGTCGCGGTGCCGTTCCTGAGCCTGCGGGCCCCCGCGCTGACCGGCCTGGCCGTGACCTGTGCACTCGTGACCCCGGTGGTGAGCTACTGGCTGCGCGGGCCGGGCGGGCTCGACGAGCACTCCGGCGACAACCTGTCCTGGGCGTCGCTGGCCGAGCCGGTCTCCGTGCTGCGGCACCTGCTGCTGACCGGCTACTACCCCGTGCTCACCTGGACCACCTACCTTTTCGCGGGCCTGGCGGTGGGCCGGCTCACGCTGCGGCAGCCGCGCACGGCGGCGCTGGTGACGGCCGTGGGCGCCGCGCTCGCGGCCGGGGCCTGGCTGGTGTCACAGGTGGCCGTGCGCCTGGCCGGAGGGTTCGGCACGCTGGTGACCGACGGCCTGCTCAGCCGCTACTCGGTCACCGACGCCACACCGAACTCCAGCTTCTACGGCGTCACCCCGGTGAACGACCCGTGGTGGCTGCTGGTGCGGGTGGCCCACAGCGGCTCGATCACCGACCTGGTGCACACCACCGGCACGTCGCTGCTGGTGCTCGGGCTGACCCTGCTCGTGGTGGGCCGGCTCGGTGAGGTGGTGCCGGTGCGGATGCTGGCCGCCGCCGGCTCGATGACGCTGACGCTCTACTGCGTGCACGTGCTCGCGGTCGGGCTCAACGCCGCCGGCGCGGATCCGCTGGTGCCGCCGTGGCCGTTCCTGGCCCTGAACGTCGTCGGCGCCGTGATCATCGGGCTGCTCTGGGGCGCACCGAAGCGCCGCGGGCCCCTGGAGGACGCCATCGTGTCGATGGCGGGTGTGGCCGCGCGGCGCTGACGGAGCGCTTCACAGGTAGTGCTCGAGCCCCTGCACCAGACCGGGCCGGTTCGCGATCTGGCGCACGGCCAGCAGCACACCGGGCATGAACGAGATCCGGTCGAACGAGTCGTGGCGGATGGTCAGCTGCTCACCCGGCCCACCGAGCAGCACCTCCTCGTGCGCCACCAGGCCGCGCAGCCGCACCGAGTGCACGCGCACCCCCTCGACGTCCGCACCCCGGGCGCCGTCGAGGGACGCGGTGGTCGCGTCGGGCGACGGGCCCACCCCGGCCTCGCGGCGGGCGGCGGCGATCTGCTCGGCGGTGTGCCGGGCGGTGCCGGACGGGGCGTCGGCCTTGTTCGGGTGGTGCAGCTCGACCACCTCGACCGACTCGAAGTGCTTGGCCGCCTCGGCCGCGAAACGCATGAGCAGCACCGCGCCGAGCGCGAAGTTGGGCGCCAGCAGCACCCCGGTGGACGGCGACTTCTCCAGCGCCGCGCGTACCTTCGCCAGGCCGGGCCCGGTCCAGCCGGTGGTGCCGACGACCGCGTGCACGCCCTGCTCGACGCAGGTGGCCACGATGTCGTCCACCCCCTCGGGACCGGTCATGACCACGGCCACGTCCGCGCCCTCGAGCCCGGCCACCAGGTCGTCGTTCCGGCCGATGCTCGCGCTGAGCGTGAGATCGCCGGCTGCCTCCACCGCGTCGACGGTGGCCCTGCCCATCCGACCGGCCGCACCGATCACTGCTACCGCTGTCACGCAGGGCAAGGTATCAGCCGGGCGTGGTCACACCGCGGGTTGCCCGGGCGCCCCCGGCAGGGCCGCCTCCCGGCTGGTGTCCTTCAGGGCCACGCCCGAGCGGCCGAGCTGACGGGCCCCGGCGATCAGCCCGCCGGCCACCCGGGCCGCGACCTCGTAGGGGAGCCCGCCCGGAGCGTGCACGTTCGACACGCAGTTGCGGTCGGAGTCGGCGCGGCCCGGTTCCGGGCGGTGGGTCAGGTAGATGCCCAGGCTGTCGGCCACCGACAGACCGGGACGTTCACCGATGAGCACCAGCACGGTGCCCACCCCCAGCGCCGCGCCGACGTGATCGCCCAGCCCGACCCGGGCCTGGGTGGCCACGACCGGCGGGGCCAGGGTCAGCGTCGGCGGGAGGGCCTGCACCAGTGCCCTCAGGAGCGGCACCCCGTGGGTCTGCAGGGCGCGGGCGGAAAGGCCGTCCGCCAGCACGAATCCCACGTCGGCACCGGTCGCGGGCACCGGCGAGAGGTCGGCCGGGAGCCGCCCCAGGTCGGGGCGCCGCAGGTAGGTGGCCCGGTCGCCCGCCCGGCTGGTGACCACCACCGGCGGCCCGAGCCTCGGCTCACCGTTGCCCCCGGGAGGGGGGACCGAGCTCCCCGAGGCGACCGAGGCGTCCACCATCGGCGCGCACAGACCGGAACCGACCAGCGAACCCAGCAACGCGGGCACGTCGAGCGGCTCGTGCACCGCGTCGCGCGCGATCGCGTGCGCCAGCCGGAAGTCCAGCACCCGGGAGGTGGGCATGCCGTCGCCCACCCGCCCCAGCCCGATGCGCGCCTGGGTGGTCGCCCGCAGCGGGTCCCAGAAGTCGGTCACGAGCCGACCCGGTCGGTCAGGGCCCGCAGCGCCGAGGCCGACGCGTCCACCGGGACCACGCGACCCGCGTCCATCATTCCCAGCCGCTCGAGCCAGTTCTCGAACTCCGGCGCCGGGCGCAGCCCCAGCGCCTGCCGCACGAACAACGCGTCGTGGAACGACGTGCTCTGGTAGCCGAGCATCACGTCGTCGGCGCCCGGCACCGCGATCACGAACGAGCAACCGGCGACGCCGAGCAGCGTCAGCAGGTTGTCCATGTCGTCCTGATCGGCCTCGGCGTGGTTGGTGTAGCAGACGTCGACGCCCATCGGCAGGCCGAGCAGCTTGCCGCAGAAGTGGTCTTCGAGCCCGGCCCGGATGATCTGCCGGCCGTCGTACAGGTACTCCGGACCGATGAACCCGACCACCGTGTTGACCAGCAGCGGATCGAACTCGCGGCACACCGCGTAGGCCCGGGCCTCGAGGGTCTGCTGGTCGACGGGACGCCCGCCGGTGCCGAGGTGCGCGTCGGCCGAGAGGGCCGACCCCTGACCGGTCTCCATGTACATGACGTTCTGGCCGACCGTTCCGCGCTGCAGCGACAGCCCCGCCTCGTGCCCCTCACGCAGCAGCGCCAGGTCGACGCCGAACCCCTGGTTCGCCGCCTGTGTGCCCGCCACCGACTGGAACACCAGGTCCACCGGCACGCCCGCCTCGATCAGGCCGATCGTGGTCGTGACGTGGGTGAGAACGCAGGTCTGGGTGGGGATCTCGTAGGCGACGCGGATCTCGTCGAGCAGGTGCAGCAGGTCGGCGCAGGTCTGCGGCGAGTCACCGGCCGGGTTCACGCCGATCACCGCGTCCCCGCAGCCGAGGAGCAGCCCGTCGAGGGTGGCGGCGGCGATGCCGCGCAGGTCGTCGGTGGGATGGTTGGGTTGCAGCCGGGTCGCGAGCCGCCCGGGCAGCCCGACCGTCGACCGGAAGGCACTCGTCACCCGGGTCGCCCGCGCGACGGCGATCAGGTCCTGATTGCGCATGAGCTTGCTGACGGCCGCGACCATCTCCGGCGTCAGGCCCTTCGCGAGCCGCGTCAGGGTGGTGCCGGCGTCGGGCCGCGCGGCGAGATCGAGCAGCCAGTCGCGGAACCCGCCCACGGTCAGCGCCCTGACCGGTTCGAAGGCGACGGTGTCGTGGGTGTCGAGGATGAGCCGCGTGACCTCGTCGGTCTCGTACGGCACCAGCGGCTCTTCGAGGAACTGCCGCAACGGCACCTCGGCCAGCGCCAGCTGTGCGGCCACCCGTTCGGCGTCGGAATTCGCGGCGCACCCGGCCAGCTCGTCACCGCTGCGGGCCGGGGTGGCCCTGGCCATCAGGTCGACCAGGCCGTCGAAGCGGTACGTGGTGCCCCGCGTCGTCTGCTGGTAGACGCCCATTCGTGCCTCCCCGTCCGGGTTCCCGGCCATCCCACCACCGGGTGCGGGTGCCGTCAACGAACGGGTCGTTTCGGTCGTGGGTCGGTGTGTTTCAGGCGTTCAGGGGCTGGGACGGGCCGGGGGCCACCCAGCGGAAACCGTCGATGCGGTCGAGGTTCTCCTGGGAGAGGTCGTGCAGGGGCTCGTGGGCGAGGACCTCCTCGGTGGTACCGGCCCGCATGGACGCCAGGAAGTCGATGTCGATCTCCCCGTTCCCCATCCGGCTGAAGGCACCGCCTCGCTCGAGGAACCTCAGCAGCGGCTGCGGCGCGGAGCGCACCGGGTCGTTCCGTCATCGCCCCTCCCCCGATCGGGCCAGGGGCGATGATAACGACGGACGTGGTGGTCGCCCGGTCGCGAGGGTCACCAAAAGCGTTGAGGACGACGGGAACCCGAAGGCTCCGCGTCGTCCTCGGTGCAGGGGCTGTCGTGCTCAGCTCAGCCGGAAGGTGCGGTCTTCGGCGAACGGGCCGACCACCGACAGGGACAGTGGGCGGGAGGCCAGGTCGGCCGCCAGATCCTGCACGTCCTGGGCACCGACCGAACGGATCCGCTCGAGCGCCCGGTCGAGCCCGAGGTACTCGCCGTGCACCAGCTCGGCCTTGCCCAGCCGGGACATCCGCGAGCCCGTGTCCTCGAGGCCCAGCACCAGACCACCGGCCAGCTGGCCGTGCGCCCGGGAGAGCTCTTCGTCCGGCACCCCGTCCGCCGCCAGACGCCGCAGCTCGGCGACCATCAGCGCGATCACCTCGTCGGTGCGGGCCGGGGTGCAGCCCGCGTACAGACCGAAGTAGCCGGAGTCGGAGTAACCGCTCGCGAACGAGTAGACCGAGTAGGCCAGCCCGCGCTGCTCACGGATCTCCTGGAACAGACGGCTGCTCATGCCACCGCCCAGCACCGCGTTGAGCACCGACATCGCGTAACGGCGAGGGTCGGTGGCCACCAGGCTGGTGGTGCCGACCACGACGTTCGCCTGCTCGGTCGGGCGGTTGACCACGATCAGCCGGTGCGGCGTGCCGTCGTCGGCCGCCGGTGCGTCTTCCTTCGGCGGGTGCGACACGTCGCGCCGCGGGAAGGGGCTCTGACCGGCGTCGAGCGACCAGCCGGAACGGGTCAGGCTGGCCTGGACCAGCTCGCACACCCGGTCGTGGTCGACGCCGCCGGCGACCGTGACCACCAGGCCGGGAGCCCGGTAGTGCTCGCGGTAGTGGTCGACGATGTTGTCGCGCACCACCGCGTTGATCGTGTCGGCGGTGCCCCCGATGGGACGGCCCAGCGGGTGGTCGCCCAGCACGATCTCGGAGAACCGCTCGTGCACGACGTCGGCCGGGTCGTCGTCGTTCATCGCGAGTTCCTCGAGGATGACCCCGCGCTCGCTCTCCACGTCACCGGCGTCGAGCTTGGCGCCGGTGACCATGTCGCAGAGCACGTCGACGGCCATCGGCAGGTCGTCGTCGAGCACCCGGGCGTAGTAGCAGGTGTGCTCCTTGCCGGTGACGGCGTTGGACTCACCGCCCACCCGGTCGAACGCGGTGGCGATGTCCATCGCGCTGCGCCGGGCCGTGCCCTTGAACAGCAGGTGCTCGAGGAAATGCGTGGAACCGTGGTGGCCGGTGGTCTCGTCGCGCGAGCCGACACCGACCCAGAATCCGATCGTGGCCGACCGCAGACCGGGCATCGCCTCGGACAGCACCCGGACCCCGCCGGGGAGGACGGTCCGGCGCACGATGGCGCCGCCGTCCTCCCCCGCGATGATCTGGGACGATCCGGAGGCTCCCGCTGCGACCAGCGGCAGAGGAATCGCCGTCACGAGATCAGGCCGACTCATCCCCGGCGGTGCGGGGAACGGACTCAGGCATCCGCAGCCTCGGTCTTGCCCTCGGTCTCCTCGTCGATCACCGGCGCCAGGGAGAGCTTGCCCCGCGGGTCGATCTCGGCGATCTGGACCTGGACCTTCTGACCGATGCTGAGCACGTCCTCGACGTTCTCCACACGCTTGCCACCGACCATGCGGCGGATCTGCGAGATGTGGAGCAGGCCGTCCTTGCCGGGCACCAGCGAGACGAACGCACCGAAGGTCGTCGTCTTCACGACGGTACCCAGGTAGCGCTCCCCGACCTCGGGCATGGTCGGGTTGGCGATCGCGTTGATCGCCGTCCGGGCGGCCTCGGCCGAGGGGCCGTCGGTCGCACCGATGTACACCGTGCCGTCGTCCTCGATCGAGATGTCGGCGCCGGTGTCGTCCTGGATCTGGTTGATCATCTTGCCCTTGGGCCCGATGACCTCGCCGATCTTGTCGACCGGGACCTTCACGCTGATCACGCGCGGCGCGAACGAGGACATCTCGTCCGGCCGGTCGATCGCCTCGCTCATCACGTCGAGGATGTGCAGCCGGGCCTCGCGGGCCTGGGTCAGCGCGCTCGCGAGCACCGACGCCGGGATGCCGTCGAGCTTGGTGTCGAGCTGGATCGCGGTGACGAACTCGGACGTGCCGGCGACCTTGAAGTCCATGTCACCGAACGCGTCCTCGGCACCGAGGATGTCGGTGAGCGCCGCGTACTCGGTCTTGCCGTCGACCGTGTCGGACACCAGGCCCATGGCGATACCGGCGACCGGGGCGCGCAGCGGCACACCGGCGTTCAGCATGGCCAGGGTCGAGGCGCAGACCGAGCCCATCGAGGTGGAACCGTTCGAGCCGAGGGCCTCGGAGACCTGACGGATCGCGTACGGGAACTCCTCGCGCGACGGCAGGACCGGCATGAGCGCACGCTCGGCCAGGGCGCCGTGACCGATCTCGCGGCGCTTCGGCGAACCGACGCGGCCGGTCTCACCGGTGCTGTAGGGCGGGAAGTTGTAGTTGTGCATGTAGCGCTTGCGGGTCACCGGGGAGAGGGTGTCCAGCTGCTGTTCCATGCGCAGCATGTTCAGCGTGGTGACGCCCAGGATCTGGGTCTCGCCGCGCTCGAACAGGGCCGAGCCGTGAACGCGCGGGATCACCTCGACCTCGGCGCCGAGCTGGCGGATGTCGGCCAGACCGCGGCCGTCGATGCGCACCTTGTCCTTCAGGATGCGCTGACGGACCAGCTTCTTGTTGACCGAGCGGAAGGCGGCGGAGATCTCCTTCTCGCGGCCCTCGAAGTCGGCGGCCAGCTTGGCCTTCACGCCGTCCTTCAGCTCGTCGAGACGGCTCTCGCGCTCCTGCTTGCCGGCGATGGTGAGCGCCTGCGCCACGTCGGCGGCGACGGCCGACTCGACCGCGTCGAAGACGTCCGGCTGGTAGTCGAGGAAGAGCGGGAACTCGACGGTCGGCTTGGACGCGGCCGCGGCCACCTCGGCCTGCGCCCGGCACAGCTCGGCGATGAACGGCTTGGCGGCCTCGAGGCCGGCCGCGACGACCTCTTCGGTCGGGGCGGCGACGCCCTGGTCCTTGATCAGGGTCCAGGAGCCCTCGGTGGCCTCGGCCTCGACCATCATGATCGCGACGTCGGGCTCACCGGCCTCGTTGGTGACGACGCGACCGGCGACGACCATGTCGAAGACGGCGCGCTCGATCTCACCGTGACGCGGGAAACCGACCCACTGGCCGTCGATCAGGGCGATGCGGATGCCACCGATCGGGCCGGAGAACGGCAGGCCGGAGATCTGCGTGGACAGCGAGGCGGCGTTGATGGCCACCACATCGTACGGGTCTTCCGGGTTGAGCGCCATCACCGTGACGACGACCTGGACCTCGTTGCGCAGGCCCTTGACGAAGGTCGGGCGCAGCGGGCGGTCGATCAGGCGGCAGGCCAGGATCGCGTCGGTGCTGGGGCGGCCCTCACGACGGAAGAACGAGCCGGGGATCTTGCCCGCGGCGTACATCCGCTCCTCGACGTCGATCGTCAGGGGGAAGAAGTCGAACTGGTCTTTCGGCTGCTTGCCGACCGTGGTGGCCGACAGGAGCATCGTGTCGTTGTCGAGGTACACGGCCACGGAACCGGCGGCCTGCTTGGCGAGGCGGCCGGTCTCGAACCGGACCGTGCGCTTGCCGAACGTGCCGTTGTCGATGACGGCCTCGGCCGCGGTGATCTCGGGACCCTCCAAGGGTCACTCTCCTGTTCTTCCGCGGCTTCTCGCCGCGGCATCGGGTTCAGGAGTGGTGCGCGAGGTCTGGTCGAGGCGTTCCGGTCTTCGATCGAGGCCCACGCGACGCCCGCTCGGGGCGGGCGGTTCGCGGAGGCCACTACCGAGGACCGGGTGTCAACCGGCCTTCGCCGACCCCTCCTGTTGTCGTACCTACTGGTGGTGCGGGTGGGTCTTAGGCGTGTGGCCCACCGACAACCCGATGATCGAGTATCGATGGGCCTGCGGTGCGGACGGACACACCGAAGAGGCCGTGACCGGTTGCCCGGTCACGGCCTCGAAATCAGCGGCGCAGGCCGAGTCGCTCGATCAGCGACCGGTAGCGGGTGATGTCCTTCTTCTGCACGTACTGCAGGAGACGGCGGCGCTGGCCGACCAGCAGCAGCAGACCACGACGGCTGTGGTGGTCGTGCTTGTGCTCCTTGAGGTGCTCGGTCAGGTCACGGATGCGCTGGCTGAGGAGCGCGATCTGGACCTCGGGGGAACCGGTGTCGCCCTCGACGGTCGCGTACTCCGCCATGATCTTCTTCTTGGTCTCGTTGTCGAGCGGCACTCGATGTCTCCCTAGAATTCGCTGCGCGGCGCCCCGGGGCACGTCCACCCGGGCTCTCTGGATCCGCGGCCGATCTAACGGCAGCAGACACGTTAACAGCGCGACAGGCAGTCAACCCAATTGAGCAGCGGGTGTCAGGCCGGTGTGCTGACCCCGAGCACCTCGCGGCACCGGGCCACGTCGTCGTTCATCTGCTTGATCAGCGACTCCATGCCCTCGAAGCGCAGTGTGGGCCGCAGGTGCTCGACGAACTCCACCGCGACCCGCTCGCCGTAGAGGTCGAGGTCGGTGCGGCCGAGGACGTAGGCCTCGACCCGGCGCTCGTCGCCGTCGAACGTGGGGTTGGTACCGACCGAGATCGCGGCCGGCAGCCGCTCCCCCGTGTCGTGCTTCGAGCAGGCCCCCGGCTCGCCGTCGTCCCCGGCGCGCACCAGCCAGCCCGCGTACACCCCGTCGGAGGGCACGGCGCCGATCGAGTCGGTGGTGAGGTTGGCCGTGGGGAAACCCATTTCGCGGCCGCGGTGGTCGCCGTGCACGACCACCCCGGTCACCCGGTGCGGACGACCGAGCACGTCGGTGGCGGCCCGCACGTCGCCCGCCGCGATCAGCTCCCGGGCCAGGGTGGACGACCAGCGGCGGGACTCGTCGGCGGCCTTCAGGTCGGCCACCTCGTCGACGGTGAAGCCGAGCTCCGCACCGAGCTCGCGCAGGGTGCCGATGTCACCGGCGTTGCGGCGGCCGAAACGGGTGTCCGAGCCGACCACCACGGCGCGCGCGCCCAGGGCGCCGGTCATGACCTCCTCGACGAACCGGCGCGGGCTCCACTCCGCCAGCGCGGGCGTGAAGGGGAGCATCAGCACGGCGTCGAGCCCGGTGTCGGCCAGCAGCTCGAGCCGGTGCTCGGGCGTGGACAGCGGCTGTGGCGCCCGCTCGGGCTGCAGCACGGCCAGGGGATGCGGGGCGAAGGTGATCGCCACCGACCGCAGGCCACCGGCCCGCGCCGCCTGCACCGTGTGGTCGAGCACCGCGAGGTGCCCACGGTGCACACCGTCGAAGTTCCCGATGGTGACCACGGAGGGGCCGAACCCGGAGGGGACCTCGCTCAGATCCCGCCACACGTGCACCTGGGTCTCGTTCACGGGTCCAACTCTGCCAGGTGGGTACTTCAGTTCCACGTTCGGTGCTCCGATGTGGTGAAATCGCCTCGCTCGTCGTGAGAGCAAGGTAACAAGCGCCTCATGATCGGCGATGGAGAAAGCACGTTCAGTTAACCAAGTCCAGCGAGGACATCATTATGGACAGCCAGCGTGTTGCCGGGCGGGCACCGATGCCCGCCCAACGAGCCGTCGAGACCTTCGCCCACGCCAGTGGTGGGGGGTTCTGCACGATCTGCGGAACCGTCTGGCCCTGCAGTCAGGCAGGCAAGCAGCCCGACGCGGAGAAGGCCCTGGCGACCAGCAGCAGCTGATCAACCGGTAAGAACCACCAGCGGACGCGCGGTGAGACCCGCGTCCGCGATCAGGGCCACCAGGGACCCGTCGGGGGCGAACGCCGCGACGGGCCCTGGGCCCATCTCGCTCGCCTCCAGCCGCTGCCCGTGCGCCAGTTTGCGGGCCTCGTCGTCACTGAGCTCGCGGGCGGTGAACGCGACCCGCGCGGCGTCGGCGATCGGCAGCAGCCCGAACGACTCCTCGAGCTCCGGCAGCGTGCGCGCGCCGTCGAGCGGGTAGGGGCCGACCCGGGTGCGGCGCAGTGCCGTCAGGTGCCCGGCACTCTCGAGCGAGGCGCCGAGATCGCGCGCCAGGGCCCGGACGTACGTGCCCGACGAGCAGACGACGTGCACGTCGACGTCGAGCACGGGAACGCCCTCGTGCTGCCCCGGGCGCACGGCGAGGACGTCGAGCGAGACCGTGACCGGCCGGGCGTCGAGCGTGACCTCCTCGCCCTCCCGGACGCGGGCGTAGGCACGCTTGCCGTCTTTCTTGATCGCGCTGACCGAGCTCGGCACCTGCTGGATGCTGCCGCGCAGGAACGCGGCCGCCGCGTCGACCTCTTCGAGCGTCAGCGCGGCCAGGCCGGGCGTGGACGAGATCTCGCCCTCGGCGTCGTCGGTGATCGTGCCGACGCCGAGCCGCATCGTGGCCGAGTACGCCTTGTCCGCGCCGACCAGGTAGGTCAGCAGACGGGTGGCGCGCTCGACCCCGACCACCAGCACGCCGGTGGCCATCGGGTCGAGCGTGCCGGCGTGACCGACCCGCCGGGTCCCCGCCAGACGGCGGATCCGGCTGACCACGTCGTGCGAGGTCATCCCGGCGGGCTTGTCCACGATCACCAGGCCGCTGGGACCCGGCTCACGGGACTTCACGCCTCGTCGTCCTCGTCGTCGTCCTCGTCCGGGGTGACCGGCTTCTTGTACGGGTCGGACTCGCCCGCGAACTTCGCGCCGTTGGCCAGCGCGGCCACCTCGGCGTCGCGCTCGTTGGCGACCTTGATCAGGTCGGCCATCGCGGCGGCGTTCTCGGGCAGGGCGTCGGCCACGAACTCCAGCGTCGGCGTCAGCCGGATACCCGTGCGCTTGCCCACCTCGGACCGCAGAACGCCCTTGGCGCTCTCCAGGGCCGCGGCGGTGGACGCCCGCTCCTCGTCGTCGCCGTACACGGTGTAGAAGACCGTGGCGTGCTGCAGGTCACCCGTGACCCGGGCGTCCGTGACGGTGATGAAGCCCAGGCGCGGGTCCTTGATCCGCTTCTCCAGGGCCTCGGCCACCACCTCGCGCACCCGGTCGGCCAGCTTGCGAGCCCGTGCAGTGTCGGTCATCGTTCGTCCCGCTCGTCAATCGTCGTCGGTGTCGCTCCACACCCGCAGACGGGCGGAGAGCACTTGCAGTTCGGGGCGGCCGGCCACCAGGCGCTCGCAGGACTCGAGCACCTCGCGGCACTGGCCGGACTCGGAAGACACCAGGGCGACACCGATCTCGGCGCGCCGGTGCAGATTGGCGTCACCGGTCTCGGCCGCGTGCACCTCGAACTTACGGCGCAGCTCGGCCACCACCGGCTTGATCACCGACCGCTTCTCCTTGAGCGAGTGGACGTCGCCCAGGAGCAGGTCCAGCGTCAGTGAACCGACGTACACGGCACCTCCCCCGCGGGGGCGGCCGGCGGGCCCGAAGGCGCGCCGACCGTCAGCGAGGTGTTCAGGCCCGCGCCTTCTCGCGCATCTCGAAGGTCTGAATGATGTCCTCGTTCCGGATGTCGTTGAACGACCCCAGTCCGATACCGCACTCGTAACCCTCGCGAACCTCGGTCGCGTCGTCCTTGAACCGCTTGAGCGACTCGATCGTGAGGTTGTCGCCGATGACCACGCCGTTGCGCAGCACGCGAGCCTTGCTGTTGCGCCGGATCTCGCCGGTGCGGACGATGCAACCCGCGATGTTGCCGAAGCGGCTGGAGCGGAAGATCTCGCGGATCTCCGCGGTGCCCAGCTCGGCCTCTTCGTACTCCGGCTTGAGGAGGCCCTTGAGGGACGCCTCGATCTCCTCGATCGCCTGGTAGATGACCGAGTAGTACCGGATGTCGACGCCCTCGCGGTCGGCGTACTCCGCGTTCTGGCCCTCGGACTTCACGTTGAAGCCGACGATGATCGCGTTCGACGCCACGGCGAGGTTGATGTTGTTCTTCGTGATGGCACCGACACCGCGGTCGATGATCCGGAGCTCGACCTCTTCGCCGACGTCGATCTGCAGCAGCGCGTCTTCCAGGGCCTCGACCGAACCCGCGCCGTCACCCTTGAGGATGAGGTTGAGGGTCTCGACCTTGCCCTGCTCGAGGGCCTTGGTGAAGTCCTCGAGGCTGATGCGCTTGCGGGACTTGGCCAGGGCCGCGTTCCGCTCGATCGCCTCACGCTTCTCGGCGATCTGACGGGCGGTGCGGTCGTCGGGCGCCACCAGGAAGGTGTCACCGGCGCCGGGAACGCTCGTCAGGCCGAGAACCATGACCGGACGGGACGGCGTGGCCACCTCGACCGACTCACCGTGCTCGTCGATCATGGCGCGGACGCGGCCGTGACCGGTGCCGGCCACGATCGAGTCACCGATGCGGAGCGAACCGGACTGCACCAGGACGGTGGCCACCGGACCGCGACCACGGTCGAGGTTGCCCTCGATCGCGACGCCGCGGGCGTCCTTCTCGGGGTTGGCACGCAGGTCGAGCGACGCGTCGGCGGTGAGCAGGACGGCCTCGAGCAGGCCGTCGATGTTCAGCCGCTGCTTCGCGGAGACCTCGACGAAGATCGTGTCACCGCCGTACTCCTCGGCGACCAGGTTGTACTCGGTCAGCTGCTGCCGGATCTTGTCCGGGTTCGCGCCTTCCTTGTCCACCTTGTTGATGGCCACGACGATCGGCACGTCGGCCGCCTGGGCGTGGTTCAGCGCCTCGATCGTCTGCGGCATCACGCCGTCGTCGGCCGCGACCACCAGTACCGCGAGGTCGGTGACCTTCGCACCACGGGCACGCATGGCGGTGAACGCCTCGTGACCCGGGGTGTCGATGAAGGTGATCGCGCGGTCTTCACCCTCGTGCGTGGTGTGGATCTGGTAGGCACCGATGTGCTGGGTGATGCCACCGGCCTCACCCGCCACCACGTCGGTCTGACGGATCGCGTCGAGCAGCTTCGTCTTACCGTGGTCGACGTGACCCATGACGGTCACGACCGGCGGACGCGCCTCGAGGAACTCCTCGTCGGCCTCCGCCTCGCCCTCGATGTCGATCGAGAACTGACCGAGCAGCTCGCGGTCTTCGTCTTCCGGGGAGACGACCTGGATCTTGTAACCCAGTTCCTCACCGAGGACGTCGAACGTCTCCTCGTTCAGCGACTGCGTCGCCGTGGCCATCTCACCGAGGTGGAACAGCACGGTGACGAGGCTGGCCGGGTTCGCGTTGATCTTGTCGGCGAAATCGGTCAGCGAGGAACCGCGACGCAGGCGGACGATCGTGTTGCCGTCGCCGCGGGGAACCGTGACGCCACCGGGAGCCGGTGCCGCCATGCTCTCGAACTCTTGACGCCGCTGACGCTTCGACTTGCGACCTCGGACCGGACGGCCACCGGCGCGACCGAACGCACCCTGCGTGCCACCACGGCCACCACGGCCGCCACCACCGGGACGGCCGGCGAAACCGCCACCGCCACCACCGGGACCACCGGGGCCGCCACCGGGACGACCACCGAAGCCACCACGGCCTCCGCCGCCGCCACCACCGGGGCCACCACGACCGGGACCACCGGGACGGCCACCGCCGCCACCACCGGCACCGGGACGGCCGACGTTGGTACGACCGGGCATCATGCCCGGGTTCGGGCGGTTGGGCATGTTGCCCGGGCTGGGACGCGGGCCACCGGGGCGGGGTGCCGGACGGTCACCGGCGTCGCCGCCACGGGCCGCGGGAGCACCCTCGGGACGCGGGCCGCGCTGCGGGCGCGGCATGCCCTGGGCCGAGGCGAACGGGTTGTTGCCGGGACGCGGGGCGCCGCCGCCCTCGCCACCACCACGGCCACCCGGACGGGGCATGCCCTGGGAGGACGCGAACGGGTTGTTGCCCGGACGCGGGGAACCGCCACCGGGACCCGGACGGGGACCACGGTCGCCGCGGTCGCCACCACGCTCGGGACGCGGGCCCGGACGGGCGTCGCCACCCGGACGGGGACCACGGTCGCCACGCTCGGGACGCGGACCGGGACGGGCGTCGCCACCCGGACGGGGGCCCCGCTCGGGACGGTCGCCCGAGGGTTGCGGACGTTCGGTGCGCTCGGGAGCCGGCGCACCGGCCGCGGCGGCCGGACGCTCGGCCGGACCGGGACGGCCCGGGGTCGGGCGCGGGCCCGGCGTGGGACGCGGACCCGGCGTCGGGGCCGGACGCGACTCCGGACGAGCCGGGGCCGGCGGGGTGAACGGTGCCTCGGAGGCCGGTGCGGCCGGGCTCGGGGCGCTCGCGGCCGGGGCCTGGGGCGCCGGTGCGGGGCTCGGAGCACTCGGGGCCGAGGAGGCCGCCGGGGCGGACGGTGCTGCGGCGGCCGGGCGCGGAGCCGGGCGGGCCGGAGCGGGGGCCGGCGCCGGAGCGGGCCGGGCCGGTGAAGCCGGCGCGGACGCAGCCGCGGCCGGGGCGGGACGGGGGGCGGCCTTCTTGCGGCCACCGGCACCCTCGGCAGCGGGCATCGCCTCACGGAGGCGGCGCACCACGGGGGGCTCGACGGTGGACGACGCGGAACGGACGAACTCGCCCATGTCCTGCAGCTTGCTCAGTACGGTCTTGCTGTCGACTCCGAGCTCTTTCGCGAGCTCATAGACCCGGACCTTTGCCACATCTCTCCTGTCTCGGCCCGAGCCAGGAGGAGGCTACGGACCGTCGTTACGTAAAAAGGGTGCTCATCGGAGCGCGCTCATCGGGTGCTCACAGCGCGTACTCCGCCTTCAGGGTGCTGCTGCTCATCGCGTTGGACCCGCCTTCATCTGGACACCTCTGGAACCTGCTGCTGCTTCTCTGTCAGGAACTCTCTGACCCGGGCCGTGTCGAGCGGCCCCCCGGTGTTCTGCAGACGCAGGGCCCGGGAAAACGCTCGACGACGTTCGGCAAGTTCGAGACAGCTCAGCGAGGGGTGCAGGGACGCACCCCTGCCGTACAGCTTATGACCTGGATCGGGGACGACGCACCACTGAGCGTCAACCTCGGCCGCGACCACTCGCAACAGGCCGGACCGCTCGGCGCGTTCACGACATCCCACGCAGGTGCGGACCGGCCCCTGAAGGGCCGGAGACGAGCGTTCGGGATTCGTGGCCGCGTGACCGGCCCCGCCAAGCATAGCCCCGGAAGCGGCGCGATTGTTCCCTGGGTGGCCCAAAGCTCGCTCAGACACTCCCCGGACCGGCTCCGGAAGCGCGCGAACCGCTCTCCGAAGGCGCCGTGTCGGACCGGATGTCGATGCGCCAGCCGGTGAGTTTCGCGGCGAGACGGGCGTTCTGCCCCTCCTTGCCGATGGCCAGCGAGAGCTGGTAGTCGGGCACCACGACCCGGGCGGACCGCGCGTCCAGGTCGAGGACCTCGACCGACGACACCCGGGCCGGGGACAGCGCGCTGGCCACGAACGCCTGCGGGTCGTCGTCGTAGTCCACGATGTCGATCTTCTCGCCGCGCAGCTCGGTCATCACCGCGCGCACCCGCTGACCCATCGGGCCGATGCAGGCACCCTTGGCGTTGACGCCGGCCACGGTCGCGCGCACGGCCACCTTGGAGCGGTGCCCGGCCTCGCGGGCCAGCGCCGCGATCTCCACGGTGCCGTCGGCGACCTCGGGCACCTCGAGCGCGAACAGCAGGCGCACCAGGTTGGGGTGGGTGCGGGAGAGCGTGATCGACGGGCCCTTGAGGCCCTTGCGCACGCCCACCACGTAGCACCGCAGCCGCGCACCGTGGGCGTAGGTCTCGCCCGGCACCTGCTCGGCCGGCGGCAGCACGGCCTCGACCGTGCCGAGGTCGACGTGCACCATGCGCGGGTCGGCGCTCTGCTGCACGATGCCGGAGATGATGTCGCCCTCACGGCCGCGGAACTCGCCGAGGACCTGCTCGTCCTCGGCGTCACGCAGGCGCTGCAGGATCGTCTGGCGCGCGGTGGTGGCGGCGATCCGGCCGAAACCCTCCGGGGTGTCGTCCCACTCGCGCTTGATCGCTCCGGTCTCGTCCAGCTCCCGCGCCCAGACGACGACGTGCCCGCTCTTGCGGTCGAGCTCCACCCGCGCCTGCGGCTGGGCCCCCTCGGTGCGGTGATAAGCCTGGAGCAGAGCCGTCTCGATGGTCTGCACCAGGGTGTTGAGCGGAATGTCCTTCTCGCGCTCGATCGCGCGCAGGGCCGCCAGGTCGATGTCCATCCCTCAGCCCCTACTTCTCTTCGTCATCGTCATCGGCGGCGTCGCCCGCCTGGGCCTCGAGATCCGCGTAGTCGTCGGGGTGACCGAACTCGAGTTCGACCCGCCCGCCGGTGATCTCGGCCCAGGGCACCGTGCGCTCGTCGTCGAGCACAACACCCTCGTCGGTGACCTCGGTGAGCCGCCCGGTCTGCGGGGTCGCGCCCTCGGCGGCGAGCGTGCGCACCAGCCGGCGCCGCGCGCGCATCCAGTGGCGGCGCTCGGTCAGCGGGCGGTCGGCCCCCGGGGAGCTGACCTCGAGAACGTAGGGCGTACCGCCCATCACGTTGCCGGCGTCGAGCGCCTCGGAGATCGAACGGGAGACGGCGGAGACGGACTCGAGAGGCACGCCCCCGAACTCGGTCTCCGGCAGGTCCACGGTCACCCGCAGCACGCGGCGCTTGCCCGCGGGGGTGACGGTGACGCTCTCGACCACCAGGCCGGCGTCGGCCGCCAGGGGTTCTGCCAGGGCTCGCACGCCGTCGGCGGCTTGTTGCCCGGAGGACGCACTCATGCCGACCTCCTCGATATTGGATTGAAGACCATGGTGACGCACCCGGCCGGGCGCGCCAGCGGACAAACATACCGTCACTCGCGACCTGTGCCCGACTTGTCAAGATCTGCCGGAACCCACGGTTCACTTCCGTCTCGTGAAATGATCCCCCGGTGCTGAGCTCCAAGTCCGGGACGTCCCTGGTCCGACCCCGTCGCCGGGCCTTCCTCGCCCTCGGCACCCTCTCCCTCGCCGGCGGTGCGACGACCGTGCTGACCGGCTGTTCCTCCTCCGGCAGCAACGGTTCCGCGCTCACCCCGGCCGCTTCCACGCAGCTCGAGGAGGCCGCCGTGAACCGGGCCGTGGAGCTGGTGCGGGCCGTGCACACCGGCGCCTCCGCCCTGGCCTCGGGCACCGTGCCGGGCGGGGCCGCGGCCCGGCTGTCGGGTGCGGTGGCGAAGCTGCTCCCCGCTCTGCTGAAGGTGCACGCGACCCAGCTGAGCGCGCTCGGGGCACCCGTGAGCACCAGCCCGGCCACGCCGTCCACCAGCTCCGAAAGCCCCACCCCGAGCACGGAGGACGCCGATGCCGTCACCTCCCCCGCGACCCTGGTCACCGCCGAGTGGGAGGCCGCCCGCACCCTGCTGCGCGACGCCGCCGGCCTCAGCCCGGAATTCGCCCGGTTGCTCTACCGCACCGCCGCGTCCTGCGCCGCGGCCGCCGATCTGCTGAACAGCGCCCTGAAGGGCAAGTCACTGGGCGCCCTGAAACCCGCCGAAAGCACTGAAGCCGCCGGGAGCGCCGAAGCCGCCGAAAGCACCGAACCGGCCGCACCGGCCACGGCCCCGCCGACCACCACCACCGGGCCGACGCCGTCGGCGACCGGGACGGCCACGCCGACCACCACGTCCTCAAGCAGTGCCGCCCTGACCCTCGTGCCCGCCGAGACCACCGCACTCAACCGCCTGCTGGCCGGCGAGCACGCCGCCTACTACGCGTACCCCCTGGTCATCGCCCACATCGACGGACCCCGCGAGGAGGTCGCGACCACCGTCTGGCAGACCCACCGGCAGCAGCGCGACGAGCTGGAGCGGATGCTGCTGACGGCCGGGGCCGACCCGGTCGAGGCGAACGCGGCCTACGAGGTCGAGACCCCGACGACCAAGGGACAGGCCGCCACGCTGGCCACGACCGTCGAGGAACGCCTGGCCGGGCTGGCGGCCGATGCGGTGGCCGCGGCCACCCACACCGAGGTCCAGTCGCTCGCGGCGGACCTCCTCGTCGGCAGCGTGCGCCGTCAGGCGGCCTGGAGCGGCGAACCCGTCGCCTGAGACACGTTGCCCGCCCGGGCGAACCGGGCGATCAGGCCCAGCCGTCCACCAGGTCGAGCACGTCGAGCAACCGGTGGGCCGTGCCGTCGGGCGTGACCTCGACCGGAACCTGCTGGTCGAGCGGGATGTCACTGTGCGGGACGTGCACCGCGCGCATGCCGACCCGCTGGGAGCCGTGCACGTCTTCGTAGACGCGGTCACCGACGTACACGCAGGCCGAGGGGTCGGTGGCCCCGACCGCACTCAGCGCCGCCCCGAACGCCTCGGGATGTGGCTTGACCCAAGGGATCTCGGACGAGTACACGTCACCGTCGATGAGGTGCAGGATGCCGTCACGCTCGAACAGACCCCGGTGGTAGTCACGCGTCCAGATGGTGTTCGACAGCACGCCCACCCGGATACCGCGCTCACGCAGCCCCTCGAAGACGACCGGCACGTCCGGGTCGAGGCAGGTGTGCGGTTCCCAGAACTCCTCGTAGGCCACCCGCGCGGCGTCGTGCCCGGGGTGGTCACTGTGCACACCGACCGCCTCGAACAACTCGGACAGCCGGGCACTGGCCCCGGTCTCCTTCAGCCGGCCCCAGGCCGCGCGCTCGGCCTCGAACATCCGGGCCGCCAGCTCGGCCCCGGCGTCCGGGTCGTCACCGGAGTAGACCTGGGCGAACACCTGCCACTGCTTCACCAGGTCGATGGGGTGCCAGGGCGTCAGCGTGCCGCCCCAGTCGAAGATGACGGCCTCGATCGGCAAGCTTCTACTCCTCCGGGCCGAGCGCGGCCAGAACCGCGAGAACCGCCCGGGCGTAGGCCGATTCCGCGTCGGGGTCGACCTCCCGGTGCACCTCGCCGCCCGCGCCCGAGAGCGTGACCGAGAACCCCCCGGTCACGCTCTCGAACGCCACGAACCGGTCACCGAGCAGCTCCCGCAACTGGGACTCGCGGGGCATCCACACCACCTGTCGCTGCTCGAGCGAGTCGAGCGCCCACTCGGTGGTGCCGTTGAAACCGATGACCTGCCCGGTGGGGGTGTCGTGGATCTCCACCACCATGTGACTGACCACGAAGACCTCCTCGTCCATGCCCTTGCCGGGCAGGACGAAGCGGTCTCCGGGCAGGGGGTTCCAGGCCAGACCGGCCTCCCGCAGTTGCTGAGCCAGACCGAGATCGAGCACGGAACCCCACCGCCCTTACGAGTTGATCGACGCCACCACGTGTTTCACCGCTTCGCCCACCGGGACGGTCTGCTTGTCGCCCGACTTACGGTCGATGAACTCGATGACACCCTCGTCGAGATTCTTACCCACGACCAGGAGGGAGGGCACGCCGATCAGGTCGGCGTCCTTGAACTTGACCCCGGGCGAGACCTTGCCGCGGTCGTCGAACAGCACCCGCACGCCGGCCGCCTCGAGCTCGAGCGCCAGCTTCTCGGCCGCCTCGAACACCGACGCGTCTTTCGGCTGCTTGCCCTGGGCGATCAGGTGCACGTCGGCCGGGGCGACCTCACGGGGCCAGCACAGGCCCTTGTCGTCCCACGACGCCTCGGCGATCGCGGCCAGGGCGCGCGTGACGCCGATGCCGTAGGAGCCCATCGTGACGGTGACCAGCTTGCCGTTCTGGTCGAGCACCTTCAGGTCGAGCGCCTCGGCGTACTTGCGGCCGAGCTGGAAGATGTGACCGATCTCGAGACCCCGCGCCAGGGTGAGCTTTCCGTCGCCCCCCTCGGCGGCACAGACCGGGCAGGCGTCGCCCTCGACCACGTTGGCGGCCTCGATCGTGCCGTCGGCGGTGAAGTCGCGGCCGGCCACCAGGTCGAACACGTGCTTGCCGGGCTCGTTGGCGCCGGTGATCCAGGCCGAGCCCTCGACCACGCGGGGGTCGAGCAGGAACCGGATCTTGGTCTCCGACTCCGTGCCCAGCACCTGCGGGCCGATGTAGCCCTTGACCAGACCGGGGTGCCGGGCGAAGTCGGCCGCCTCGAAGGGCTCGATCTCGGCCGGGGCGACGGCCGCCTCGAGCCGCTTGGTGTCGACCTCGCGGTCGCCGGGCACACCGATGACCAGGGGCTCGCGCTCGCCCGTGGGGTGTACCAGGGTCACGACGACGTTCTTGAGGGTGTCGGCCGCGGTGAAGTTCCGGTCGGGGAACATCACGTTGGCCGCGGCCACGAGCGAGTCGATCGTGGGGGTGTCGGGGGTGTCTTCGACATGGGACGCGGGAAGCCCCTCGAGCGCTGTCCGCGCGGGCCGGGGGGTCACCACGGCCTCGGAGTTCGCCGCGTAGTGGCCCGTGGTGCAGCGGACGAACGTGTCCTCACCGATCTCGGTGGGGTGCAGGAACTCCTCGCTGCGGCTGCCGCCCATGGCGCCCGACGTGGCCGACACGATCTCGAAGTCCAGACCCAGACGGCCGAACGTCTTGATGTAGGCGTCGCGGTGACGCTCGTAGCTGGTGGCCAGCCCGGCGTCGTCGATGTCGAACGAGTAGCTGTCTTTCATCACGAACTCGCGGCCGCGCAGCAGGCCACCGCGGGCCCGCGCCTCGTCGCGGTACTTCGTCTGGATCTGGTAGAGCGAGACCGGCAGGTCCTTGTACGACGAGTACTGGTCTTTCACCAGGAGCGTGAACATCTCCTCGTGCGTGGGGCCGAGCAGGAAGTCGTTGCCGCGCCGGTCTTTCAGGCGGAACAGGTTGTCGCCGTACTCGGTCCAGCGGTTGGTGGCCTCGTAGGGCTCACGGGGCAGCAGCGCCGGGAAGTGCACCTCCTGGAAGCCCGCCGCGTCCATCTCCTCGCGCACGATGCGCTCGACGTTGCGGTAGACGCGGTAGCCCAGGGGCAACCACGAGTAGATGCCGGGGGCGGCGCGGCGCACGTAGCCGGCGCGCACCAGCAGGCGGTGCCCCGGAACCTCGGCGTCCGCCGGGTCCTCGCGAAGCGTTCGCAGGAACAACGACGACATCCGGAGCAGCACGTGACTCATCCTCCTGGGGGTTAAACAGACAGCTGGTAAGCCTAGTCCTGTTCCGCCAGTGGTTTCAGCGGGGCGCTCAGCGACCCCGGCGACCCGTCCGGTCACGCGCACGGTCGGCGTCCTCCGGGCGGGGCTGCTCGCGCCGCGCCCGGAGGTGGCCGCCGAGGCCGTTCGTCACGAGCCGGCCGTGAGCCCGGCCGTGAGCCCGGCCGTGAGCCCGGCCGTGAGCCCGGCCGTGACGGCAGCCGTCACTGCAGCCGGATCGGGTTCACCACGTCGACCGAGACCGTCAGCAGCGTGAACGCGCCGAAGATCACGATGATCGCCAGCGTCAGCGGGATCAGCTTCTCCCGGTCGACCGGGCCCGGGTCGGGCCGCCGGCGGCGGAAGGCCAGCTTGCGACGGGCCGACTCGTACCAGGCCACCGCGATGTGCCCACCGTCGAGCGGGGGCAGCGGCAGCAGGTTGAACAGGCCGAGGAAGACGTTGAGGCTGGCCAGGATCGCCAGGAAGGTCGCGCCGCCCTGGAAACCGCTGGTCTGCACGATCTCACCGCCCAGACGGCTGGCCCCGACCACGCTGACCGGGTCGTCGGCGGCGCGCTCGCCACCGAGCAGGGCGTTCCAGAGCGAGCTGATCTTGCTGGGCAGCTTGGTGATCGCCTCGACGCCGCGCACCATCGTCTCGCCGGTGGTCTTGAACGCCAGCCCGACGCTCTCCACGACGCCCTTGCGGTCGTTGTAGATCACGCTCTGGTTCTGGATGCCGATGGTCGGCGTGGCCACCAGCGCGCTGCTGTCGGAGGAGCCCAGCGCCGGGCGCTGCGTGCTGATCAGCGTGACCTCGGTGGTCTTCTCCGCGCCGTCACGCTTGTAGGTCAGCGCCACCGGCTCGTTCACCGGCTGCTCGCGCACGGCCTTCTGGAAGCCCGCGTACGAGGTGATCGCGGTGCCCCCGATGGAGGTGATCTCGTCACCCGTCTTCAGTCCGGCGGCCGCGGCGGGCGACTGCGGGTCGCCCTCCTTGCAGGCCCGCAGCACGCTGTCGCCGTCGACGTCGTAGCCGGTGATGACGCAGGTGGGCACGCCACCGATCACGGCCGGCGTCTGGTCGAGCGGCTTCGCGGTGGGGATGCCGAACGCCGCGAACGCGGGGATCAGCAGCAGGATGCAGATGATCACGTGGGTGATCGAGCCGGCGGCGAGCACGATCGTGCGCTGCCAGAGCGGCTTCTGCCAGAAGGCGCGGCCCTGGGCCTCGGTCTCCTCGGCCTCCGGCTCGTCGACGCCGGGCGCCATGCCGACGATGTTGACGAACCCGCCGAGCGGCACCGCCTTCAGGCCGTACTCGGTCTCACCGCGGCGGAACGACCACACCGTGGGCCCGAAACCGGCGAAGTAGCGGGTGACCCGCATGCCGAACAGTTTCGCCGTGAGCATGTGCCCGGCCTCGTGCAGGCAGACGCTGAGAAGGAGGCCGAGGGCGAACAGGACCACCCCGATCGTGTAGCTCATCCCCGCTGTTACTCCCTGTTCTGCTGCTCGTCCACCCGGGACCGGGCGTCCACCACTTTTATACCCGCCCGGCCTGTCGACCGATGTCACGACCGATGCAGCTGTTCAACGGTGAGCGCAGCGGGCACCCCGGATGAACATCCGGTGCAGCACCCGTTCGACGGGCCGGTTCGGCGGCGGGGTGAGAAGAGGCACCCTCCGGGACAGGCATAATTGTCCGGCCGGACGGTTGTTCACTCTGGCGGGGGCCGCAGCACGAGTCACGGGGATCTTCAAGGAGGCACGGTTCAGGTCATGAGCGTCAGTCTGGGTATTCCTACCGCGCCACCCCCTGTTCTCAACCCGCGTCGCAAGTCCCGCAAGATCCAGGTCGGCAAGGTCGCGGTCGGCGGTGACGCGCCGGTCTCGGTGCAGTCCATGACCACCACGCTGACCTCCGACATCAACGCCACGCTGCAGCAGATCGCCGAGCTCACGGCCGCGGGCTGCGACATCGTGCGGGTGGCCTGCCCCAGCCAGGACGACGCCGAGGCGCTGCCCGCGATCGCCCGCAAGTCCGGCATCCCGGTGATCGCCGACATCCACTTCCAGCCCAAGTACGTGTTCGCCGCGATCGACGCCGGCTGCGCCGCCGTCCGCGTGAACCCGGGCAACATCCGGCAGTTCGACGACAAGGTCGGCGAGATCGCCAAGGCCGCGAAGGATGCCGGCACCTCGATCCGGATCGGCGTGAACGCCGGCTCGCTCGACAAGCGCCTGCTCGCCAAGTACGGCAAGGCCACGCCCGAGGCGCTGGTCGAGTCCGCGGTGTGGGAGGCCTCGCTGTTCGAGGAGCACGACTTCCACGACTTCAAGATCTCGGTCAAGCACAACGACCCGGTGGTCATGGTGCGGGCCTACGAGCTGCTGGCCCAGCGCGGCGACTGGCCGCTGCACCTCGGCGTCACCGAGGCGGGCCCGGCGTTCCAGGGCACGATCAAGTCGGCCGTCGCCTTCGGCCACCTGCTCGGCCAGGGCATCGGCGACACGATCCGCGTCTCGCTGAGCGCGCCGCCGGTCGAGGAGGTCAAGGTCGGCATCCAGATCCTGCAGTCGCTGAACCTGCGCCCGCGCAAGCTCGAGATCGTGTCCTGCCCGTCCTGCGGCCGCGCCCAGGTCGACGTCTACACGCTGGCCGAGCAGGTGACGGCCGGGCTCGAGGGCATGGAGGTGCCGCTGCGCGTCGCCGTGATGGGCTGCGTGGTGAACGGCCCGGGCGAGGCGCGCGAGGCCGATCTCGGAGTAGCCTCCGGCAACGGCAAGGGCCAGATCTTCGTCAAGGGTGAGGTCGTCAAGACCGTCCCCGAGTCGAAGATCGTCGAGACGCTGATCGAGGAAGCCATGCGGATCGCCGAAGAGATGGGCGAAGATGCGCCGGAGGGCGCTCCTCAGGTGACCGTCAGCTAGCTCGCTGGCTCGTTCGACGACAGGTGGATTGCACGTGCTGCGCTCGGCGCTGAAGGTTCTGGCCAGGGACGACGTCGAAGAGGCGCTGGCCCTGTGCGCCCAGGACCCGGTGGCCAACCTGTTCGTGGCCGCCCGGCTGCGGGCGCTGAAGGGCGACCCGCGCCGGCACGGCGGCGAGATCTGGGGCTGGTACGAGGCCGGTTCGATGCGCGCGGCCTGCTGGTCGGGCGCCAACCTGGTGCCGGTCAACGCGAACGAGCAGGCCGTCGAGGCCTTCGCCTACCGGGCCAAGCGCAGTGGCCGGCAGTGCTCGAGCATCGTCGGCCCGGCGCACATGGTGCTCGGGCTGTGGCAGCACCTGCAGGCCTCGTGGGGTCCGGCGCGCGACATCCGGGCCAACCAGCCACTGATGGCAATGTCCACCGCGCCCACGGTCGAGCCTGACCCGCTGGTCCGCCGGGGGCAGATGTCCGAGCTCGAGCTGCTGGTGCCGGCCTGCGTGGCGATGTTCACCGAGGAGGTCGGCTACTCCCCCGTTGCCGCCGACGGTGGCGCGGTCTACCGGGCGCAGGTCAGCGGGCTCGTCGCCTCGGGACGCTCGTTCGTGCGCATCGACCACACCGAGTCCGGCCCGGTGGTGGTGTTCAAGGCCGAGCTCGGCTCGGTCGTCCCCGAGGCCGTGCAGGTGCAGGGCGTCTGGGTGAACCCCCGCTACCGCGGGCAGGGTGTGGCCGCCCCGGCCATGGCCGCCCTGGTCGAGACGGTGCGTCGCGAGGTCGCGCCGATCGTCTCCCTCTACGTCAACGGCTACAACACCCGGGCCATCCGGGCGTACGAGCGGGTCGGGTTCCAGAAGGTCGGCACCTACGCGACGATCCTCTTCTGAGGCTTGAGGACGCGTCGGCGCACCCGCCCCTCTCTCCTCCCCTAAGGGGTGGGTGAGGTTCCGGGCACGCGCCCTTTCTACCCCGCGGACGCGGCCTGTTATCAACTACGGCTGCGGGACAACAACACCCCCTATACCCAGGCGGTATGGGGGGTGTTGTTGCGCTGGCGCGAGGTAGAGCAGACAGGCCCCTGCCAGACGAGGCACTGGGGGTGGGCCTCTGGCCGGGGAATCCTGGTCGGGGCCATTGGCGGGCGAGGGCCTCTGGCGCGCGAGGGCCTTGGCGCGCGGCCTTGGGTGGGCGGCCCTGGGTGGGCGGCCCACAGTGGGCGGCCCCCGGTGAGTGGCCCCCGGAGGGTGGCCCTGGGTGGGTGGCCCTCGGTGGGTGGCCCTCGGTGGGTGGCCCTCGGTGGGTGGCCCTCGGTGGGTGGCCCTCGGTGGGTGGCCCTCGGTGGGTGGCCCTCGGTGGGTGGCCCTCGGTGGGTGGCCCTCGGTGGGTGGCCCCCGGCGGGGTAAGCTTCAGGGGAACGCCCCAGGCGAGAGGCCTTCCAGGCCCAGCTCCGGGGAAGGACCCATCGGGTGCAGACCAGGCACAGCCCTCAGGTGAGGGTCCGGGCTGGGCCTCCCAGGCTAGGGTCCGGGCCTCCCAGGGCAGAGTCCGGGCCGGGCCTCCCAGGCTAGGGTCCGGGCCGGGCCTCCCAGGCTAGGGTCCGGGCCTCCCAGCGCAGAGTCCGGGGCACACGCGCCGGGCGAGCACCCCTGGGGCCGAGACCCTCAGACAAGCTCTGCCATCCGCTCCTTCGCCCGCGAGCGCGCCCAGGAGTCCGCCGCCAGCACGGCCTCGATCGACAGTTCCCCGGCCTCGGCGTGGTCGGCCAGCACGTCGCCGACGACGTCGAGAATCTGCGTGAAGCCGATCCGCCGGTCGTGGAAGGCCCAGACGCACTCCTCGTTCGCCGCGTTGTAGACCGCCGGGAAGGTGCCCGCGCGCTCACCGGCGGCGCGGGCCAGGGCCACGCCCGGGAAGGCCGCGTCGTCGAGCGGGAAGAACTCCCAGGTGCTGGCCGTGGTCCAGTCCAGGCCCGGGTTGGCGCCGGGAACCCGGTGCGGCCAGGCCATTCCGAGCGCGATCGGCAGGCGCATGTCGGGCGGGGAGCACTGGGCCAGGGTGGAGCCGTCGACGAACTCGACCATCGAGTGCACGATCGACTGCGGGTGCACGACCACGTCGATCCGGTCGAACGGGATACCGAACAGCAGGTGCGCCTCGATCACCTCGAGGCCCTTGTTCACCAGGGTGGCCGAGTTCGTGGTCACCATCAGGCCCATGTCCCAGGTCGGGTGCTTGAGGGCCTGCTCGGGCGTGACCCCGGTGAGCTCGTCCCGGGTGCGACCGCGGAACGGGCCACCGCTGGCCGTCACCACGAGACGCTTCACCTCGTCGGCCGTGCCCCCGCGCAGGGCCTGGGCCAGCGCCGAGTGCTCGCTGTCGACCGGCACGATCTGGCCCGGGGCCGCAGCGCCCGTCACCAGTTCGCCGCCGATGATCAGCGACTCCTTGTTGGCCAGTGCCAGGGTGCTGCCGGCGCCGAGCGCGGCCAGGGTGGGGGCCAGGCCGATGGCACCGGTGATGCCGTTGAGCACGACGTCGGCCGGGCGGGAGGCGATCTCGGCCGCGGCGTCCGGACCGGCCAGCACCTCGATGCCGTGCCCCGCCCCCGCGCGCCGGATCAGGGCCTCTTCCAGGGCCTCCCGCTGAGCGGAGTCACCCGTCGACACCACGGACACCCGCAACTGCGCCGCCTGGGACGCCAGCAACTCGATGTTGCCGCCCCCGGCGGCGAGGCCGGTGACCCGGAATCGGTCGGGGTTGGCATGCACCACGTCGATCGCCTGGGTACCGATGGAACCGGTGGATCCGAGCAGGACGACGTCGCGAGGTTCAGACATGGCGGCCAGTCTGGCAGCCCACCCGGGCGGCCCCGGAACGCAGGTCTACAGGGCGATCCCCACGTACTTCGTCTCCAGGTACTCCTCGATCCCCTCGACGCCACCCTCGCGTCCGTACCCGGAGTGCTTCACCCCGCCGAACGGGGCCGCCGGGTTCGACACGATGCCCTGGTTGAGGGCCACCATGCCGGTCTCGAGTCCCTCGGCCACCGTCAGCGCCCGCGACACGTCGCGCGTGAACACGTAGGCCACGAGCCCGAACTGGGTGTCGTTGGCCATGGCGAGCGCCTCCTCGTCGGTGTGGAAGGTGGTGATCGGCGCGACCGGCCCGAAGATCTCCTCGGACAGCATGCGGGCGCCCGGCTCGACCCCGGTGAGCACAGTGGGCGCGTAGAAGTAGCCGCGCTCCCCCACCGGCGAACCGCCGACGAGAACCTTCGCACCCGCGTCCACCGCGTCGGCCACCAGTTCACCCACCTTGTCGCGCGCCGCCCCGTCGACGAGGGGCCCGACGTCCACGCCCTCCTCGGTGCCGCGTCCCAGCTTGAGCGCCCCCATCCGGCCGGCGAGCCGCGTCGCGAACTCCTCGGCCACCGACTGGTGCACCAGGAAGCGGTTGGCCGCCGTGCAGGCCTCGCCGATGTTGCGCATCTTGGCGAGCATGGCGCCCTCGACGGCGGCGTCCAGATCGGCGTCGGGAAAGACCAGGAAGGGCGCGTTGCCGCCGAGTTCCATGCTCACACGCAGCAACTGGGTGGCCGACTGCTCGACGAGTCTGCGGCCGACCGGCGTGGATCCGGTGAAGGAGAGCTTGCGCAGCCGGTGGTCGCGCACCAGCGGCTCGACCACGGCCGGGGTCTTCGAGGTGGTGACGACGTTGAGGACGCCGTCGGGCAGGCCCGCGTCGGCGAGCAGGGCCGCCAGGGCGTACATCGACAGCGGGGTCTGGGGCGCGGGCTTGACCACCATCGTGCAGCCGGCCGCGATCGCCGGGCCGATCTTGCGGGTGCCCATGGCCAGCGGGAAGTTCCAGGGCGTGATGAACAGGCAGGGGCCGACCGGCTGCTTCATCGTGAGCAGGCGGGTGGCGCCGTTCGGGGCGGTCGACCAGCGGCCCGCGACCCGCACGGCCTCCTCCGAGAACCAGCGGAAGAACTCGGCGGCGTAACCGATCTCGGCCCGCGACTCGGCCAGGCTCTTGCCCATCTCCAGAGTCATGACCAGGGCCAGGTCGTCGGCGCGGTCGATCATCAGCTCGTAGGCGCGGCGCAGGATCTCGCCGCGGTCGCGCGGGGGCGTCGCGGCCCACTGCTTCTGTTTCGCGTCGGCGGCGGCGAGCGCGTCGAGGGCGTCGCTCACCGAGGCGTCGGCGACGGTCGCGATCACCTCGCCGGTCGAGGGGTCTTCGACGTCCATCCGGGCCGCGCCGGACGCGGGGCGCCACTGGCCGGCGATGAAGAGGTTCGTCGGGACGGCGTCGAGCACGGCCGTCTCAGAGGAGGTGGTCATCTGCGCGGTTCCTCCGGGATTCTTCTCGACGGGCGAACTTATGCTGAGCTCATGCCCGACCCCACCCTCCCCCAGTCCGGCGCCGTGGGCGAGTCCGCCGCGCAGCCCGTCCCCCAGAAGCGCAGCCTCGTCACCGAGCTGCCCGGTCCCCGTTCCCGCGAGCTCGCCGCCCGCCGCGACGCCGCCGTGGCCGGTGGCGTGAGCAGCCTGATGCCGGTGTTCGCCGCCCGGGCCGGGGGCGGCATCGTGGTCGACGTCGACGGCAACCACCTGATCGACCTGGGCTCCGGCATCGCCGTCACCACGGTGGGCCACTCGGTGCCCGCCGTCGTGCGGGGCGTGCAGCGGCAGATCGCCGAGTTCAGCCACACCTGTTTCACCATCACCCCGTACGAGGGCTATGTCGCGGTGTGCGAGGCCCTGAACCGGCTCACCCCGGGTGATTTCGAGAAGCGGTCGGCACTGTTCAACTCGGGCGCCGAGGCCGTGGAGAACGCGGTGAAGATCGCCCGCCGGGCCACCGGCCGCGACGCGGTGGTGGTGTTCGACCACGCCTACCACGGGCGCACCAACCTGACGATGGCGATGACCGCCAAGAACATGCCGTACAAGGACGGTTTCGGCCCGTTCGCCGGTGAGGTGTTCCGGGCGCCGATGTCCTACCCGCTGCGCGACCCGCTGGGGTCCGACGGGGCGGCGGCCGCGGCCCGCGCGATCAGCGACATCGAGAGCCAGGTGGGCGCGAACCGGGTGGCCTGCCTGGTGATCGAGCCGATCCAGGGTGAGGGTGGTTTCATCGAGCCCGCCCCGGGTTTCGTGCCCGCGCTGTCCGCCTGGTGCACCGCCAACGGGGTGGTGTTCGTGGCCGACGAGGTGCAGTCCGGCTTCGCCCGCACCGGGCACTTCTTCGCCGTCGAGCACGAGGGTGTGGTGCCCGACCTGGTCGTCACGGCCAAGGGCATCGCCGGGGGCATGCCGCTGTCGGCGGTCACCGGCCGGGCGTCGATCATGGACGCGGCCCACGCCGGCGGCATCGGTGGCACCTACACGGGTAATCCGGTGTCGTGCGCGGCCGCCCTCGCCGCGATCGAGACGATCGAGGCCGACGGGCTGGTCGAGGCCGGGCGCCGTCTGGGCGATCGGCTGCGGTCGTTCCTGCTCGATCTGGCGGCGAAGTTCCCCCAGCTGGTGGACGTGCGGGGGCGCGGGGCCATGCAGGCGATCGAGATCGCCGTTCCCGGCTCCGGCGCACCGGACGCGGGCCTGGCGGCCCGGATCGCGAGGCACTGCCACCGCAACGGCGTGATCACGCTGACCTGCGGCACCTACGGCAACGTCATCCGCCTGCTGCCGCCGGTCACGATCGACGACGACCTCCTCGACGACGCGCTCTCGGTACTGGCCGACGCGTTCGCCGCGGAGGCCTCCGTCACGGCCTGAGAGCGCCCTAACGGACGCCCGTCGCATAGTCGCGGTGCGTGACGCTGTGAGGCGCCTGTTCATCGGCGATCCACCCAGCATCACGCACCGCAGCACGGATTCCCGGGGTTTACCCCCACCTGCGTGACGAGGTCTCCACTGATTGTGACGCAAGAACGGCCGTTCAGATGATCCCTCTGTGACGGCCCTGTGGAAGGCTCAGGGCCGAGGCCGCAATCCCACGGCCTGGTCCCAGCCCTCTTCCCCCAGGGGTCGCACGAATGGCAAGCGCCTCTGTCCCGTCCGCCCGGCGCGGCTCGGCGACACACGAGGACGGGCACTGCGACCGGTCCGGCAGCTCTCACCCGGTGGCCGGCAGCCTGCACAACGTCTCGGCCGACGCCGCGCGCCGCCTCCAGCAGGCCGCGGTGCGCCGGGTCGTCTCCGGCGGTGGCCCCGAGATCGTGTACCAGCCGCAGCTCTCGCTCTCCCGGATGACGGTCGAGGGCTACGAGGCGCTGGCCCGCTTCCCCGACTCCCCGATCCGCGGCACCGAGGACTGGTTCACCCGGGCGCGCGAGCTCGGCCTCGGCATCGCCCTGGAGACCTCGGCCGTGGAACGCGCCCTGGCCCGGCGCCACGAACGCCCGGCCGGCACCACGATCGCCGTCAACGTCTCGCCCGCCGTGCTGACCAGCCCGTCGTTCGCCTCGGTGCTGCCCGACGACCTGACCGGCGTCGAGATCGAGCTGACCGAGCACGAGTGGTCACCCGGCACCGGCCCGCTGCGCCGCAGCCTCGACCACCTGCGCGAGCGCGGCGCCCGGATCGCGATCGACGACGTCGGCACCGCGCACTCGGGTCTGCGCCGGGTCATCGACCTGTCACCCGACAAGCTCAAGCTCGACCGGGTGCTGGTGCAGGGCGTGGCGCACAGCTCGTCGAAGGCCGCACTGATCCGGGCCGTCGTCGACCTGGCCGAGCAGATCGGGGCCACGGTCTGCGCCGAGGGTGTGGAGAACCTCGACGACCTGGAGGCCGTGGCCGACCTGGACGTCGCCTCGGCCCAGGGCTGGGCGATCGGCATGCCGGAGAGCGACTTCCGCGACGCCGAGCCCGGGGCGGTGCGCTCGGCCGAGGACCGGCTGGTGGTCATGCTGTCCGGAGGCCACCGCGCGAGCCTGCCCCCGCAGACCTACGCCGCGCAGTCCCCCACGGTCCCGATCCGGGTGGAGGCTCCCACCCCGGCGACGCCCGCCGTCCCGGGCTCTCAGCCCGGCGCGTCCCCCATCGATCTGCGCAGCACCCCGCCCGTGGCCGACGTGGAGGAACTGCTCACCCGCCTCACCACCGTCACCGACCTCCCCGCGCTGCACTCCCTGGTCGGCGGTTGCGGCCAGGTGCTCGGCGCCGACTCCATGGTCGTCAGCGTGCTCTCGGCCGACGGCGCCACCCTGGCCGCCGCGCATCACCCGGGCACGTTCGGCGAGACCTTCCCGCTCACCGGCTACCCCCTCACCCAGGTCTGCCTGAGCACCCGCACGGTGATCCCGGTCTACCGCGGCGACGAGCCGGTCACCGACCGCGCCCCCGGCGAGCAGAGCGAGTGCGACCTGCTGCACCGCACCGGTTTCGAGACCGTGCTGATGGTGCCCGTGATCAGCCGCGACCGGGTGATCGGCCTGCTGGAGTGCTACCGCCGCGACGACGCCCCCTGGTCACGCCGCCAGATCCGCTCGGCCCGCACGGTCGCCGCGATGCTCGGACCGGTCATGGACGGCCTGCTCACCTAGGACCACCCAGGCCCCCCAAGGCCACCCAGGCCCCCAAGATCCCCAAGGACCACCCAGGACAGGGCCTAACTGTCGAACCCCATCCCCATCCGGTCCAGCAGCCGCAGCCACGCGTTGCGCCGCCCGGCCGTCGCGTCCGCCCGTCCCAGACTCGCCCGGGTCAGCTGGATCCCCGCCCAGCGCAACGGTTCCGGCGGGAACGGCAGGGGCGGGCGGCGCACCATGGCCAGCCGCGTGCGCTCGTTCGACACCCCCTCGAGCAGGTCCAGCGCCACCGAGGCACCGAACCGCGACGCCCCCACCCCCAGCCCGGTGTACCCGTTCACCGAGACCACCTTGCGCCCCAGAGCCGGCTTCCACAGTGCCGTGAACCGGGTGCTCGTGTCGATCGCCCCGCCCCACGCATGCGTGAAACGCAGCCCGCGCACCTGCGGGAACGTGGTGAAGAAGTGCTCCGCCAGCCGTTTCGACGTCTCGGGGTGCCGCATCCGCCGCTGCGTCAGGTCCGAGCCGTAGTAGTACAGCGCGTCGTAACCACCCCAGACCACCCGCCGGTCGGGCGTCGTGCGGTAGTAGTGGAACTGGTTGCCCGCGTCCGAGATTCCCTGTCCCCCGTGCCATCCCAGATCGTCCCACTGCCGGTCACTGAGCGGCTCGGTCGCCAGCACGTGGTCCCACACCGGCACCGTGAACGGCCGCACGCGGCGCAACGGGCTGGGGAACACGTTGGTCGCCAGCACCACCCGGCTCGCCCTGACCGTATGGTTCCTGACGACGGTGGACGCGGGTGCCGCTGCCAGCCCCGTGTCCAGTCCCGTGGTCACGGACACCGCGACCCGCGAGCCCTCGTCCCGCACCCCCACCACCCGCGTCCCCTCGTACACCCGCACCCCGAGGGAAACCGCCGCCGCCGCCAGCCCGAGCACCAGGCGGGCCGGGTCGAGAACCGCCGTGGAGTCCGGGTCCACCGCCCCGCCGAGATACGTGTGTGACGAGGCGACCGCCCGGGCCTGGACCGCGTCCAGCATCGAGACCCGGCCACCCAGCTGCCGGGACGCGTCCACCTGAGCGGAGAGCGCATCCACCTGCCAGGGCTCGACCGCCGCGACCATCTCGCCCGCCCGCGTCCACCCGCAGTCGATGCCATGAGCCAGCACCGTGCGCTCGATCGCGTCGAGGTTCTCGCGGCCCAGCCGCTGCAGCAGCCCGATCTCGTCCGGCCACCGTGCCAGGCCGTTGGCCAGGCCGTGGGTCAGCGTCGCGGAGCAGAACCCGCCGTTGCGCCCACTCGCCGCCCACCCCAGGGAACCGGCCTCGACCAGGGCGACCACGCGTCCCGGATTCTGCTCCGCCGCCTGCAACGCCGCCCACAACCCGGTGAAACCGCCACCCACCACGAGCAGGTCGACCAGGAGGTCCGCGTCGACGGGCGGGTGCTGCGGACCGGTGAAACCGTCCAGCCACAACGGTGAATGCTTCACCCCGGCCAGGGATCCACCGGCCCAGGACTGCGTCTGCCCGTTCCGTGCCATCCCCGGCCTCCCTGAGATCCGTCTACGGTTGTGAAACCCGGCGCCACCGGAACAGCTCAGCCGCCAGCACGATCCCCATCGCCAGCAGGAACATCGCCGAGCCGATCACGTACGCGTCGGCCGGAATACCGCGCTGCGCCGAGACGTACACGAACTTCGGGAACGTGTTCACGTCGCCGGACACGAAGTTGGTGATGATGAAGTCGTCGAACGACAGGCTGAACGCCAGCAGTGCCGCCCCCGCGATACCCGGCGCCACCAGCGGCAGGGTGATGCGGCGGAAGGTCTCGAACTCGTTCGCGTACAGGTCCTGCGCCGCCTGCTCCAGCCGCGGGTCGAGCGAGGCGATCCGGGCCTTCACCGCCACCACCACGAAACTGATGCTGAACATGACGTGCGCGATCACGATGGTGGTGAAGCCCAGCGGGATGCGCATGTTCAGGAACAGCGTCAGCAGCGACGCGGCCAGCACCACCTCGGGCGTGGCCATCGGCAGGAAGATGAGCAGGTTGGTGGGCGTGCGGCCACGGAACCGGTAGCGGGCCAGGGCGAACGCCACCATCGTGCCCAGCACCGTGGCCAGCACGGTCGAGGTCAGGCCGATCTTCAGGCTGTTACCCAGCGCGGTGCACACGTCGGGCGCGCTGCAGGGATTGGCCCAGTTCTCCAGCGTGAACCCGCGCCAGGTCAGGTTGCTGCGCGCGGGCCGGTTGAAGCTGAACACCATCACGTAGGCGATCGGCGTGAAGATGTAGATGAAGGCGATCACGCCGTAGACGTGCAGCGCGTGCCGGGAGAGCCACCGCTTCATACGAGCTCCTCCGTGCCGGCGCGGCGCACGTAGAGCACGACCAGCACCAGGATGATGGCCATCAGCACGAAACTGAGCACCGCGGCGGTCGGGTAGTCGACGACCCGGAAGAATCGGCTCTCCACCACGTTGCCGACCATCGTGGTGCGGCTGTTGCCGAGCAGCGCCGCGTTCACGTAGTCGCCCGAGGCCGGGATGAACGTGAGCAGCGTGCCCGCCACCACCCCCGGCATCGACAGCGGGAAGGTGACCTTGCGCAGCACCGCGAAACCGTTGCCGTACAGGTCTCCCCCGGCCTCGATCAGCCGCGGGTCGATGCGCTCCAGGCTGGAGTACAGCGGCAGCACCATGAACGGCAGGAAGTTGTAGGTGATGCCCGCGACCACCGCGAACGCGCTGGCGGTGACGGCCATGTCCTGCGGGATCAGGTGCAGCCACTTCAGGGTGGAGACCACGGTGCCGTCGTCGGAGAGGATCTGCCGCCAGGCCAGGGTGCGCAGCACGAAGCTGGTGAAGAACGGGGCCACCACCAGCACGAGCAGCAGGTTTCTCAGGCGTCCGGCCTTGAGGGCGATCAGGTAGGCCAGCGGGTAGCCGATCGCCAGGCAGAGCAGCGTGGCCAGCGTCGAGTAGAAGAAGCTGCGGGCGAAGTGCTCCTTGTACTCACCGATGGTGTCCCAGTAGTTCACCAGGTGGAACGTCTGCACGAACTCGCCGGGAATGCCACTGCCCGAAGGGGTCTGGGTGGAGGTGCCGGCCAGGGTGAAGAGCGGCACCACGAAGAAGATCCCGAGCCAGAGCAGGCCGGGGAGCAGGAGCAGCGCGACGGTGCGCAGCTGCCGGCCGCGGGCGCGCGGGAGTTCTGCCTGCGTATCGGTGTGGGGGGCGATGGCGGCCATGGTCAGCCCTGCGCCACGGTCTCGAGGTCATCGACGTTCTCGACGCCCGCGGCCGCGTCCCCGGCCAGGGCGAAGCTGTGGTCGGGTTCCCAGCTCAGGGTCACGGCGGTGCCGTCGGCGAAACGGTCGGCCACGCCCAGGTTCTGCGCGAACACGGTGAGGTCCTGGCCCCACGGCATGCGTACCAGGTACTGGGTGGAGACTCCCAGGTAGCTCGCGTCGATCACCCGGCCGCCGGTGAGTGTGTTGGTGCCTGAGGACGTTTCGGTCGCCTCGGCGGTCAGGCGGATCTTCTCGGGGCGGACGCCGAGGAGGAGCTCCGGCTGGGGGGACGCACGCCTGCTGAGCACCCGTACCTTCTGCCCGTGGGTCTCGAGCGTCGTGTAGTCGCCGTCAGTACCGTGCCTGGTCGCCTCCACCAGGTTGGACTGCCCGAGGAAGTTCGCCACGAACGTGGTGTCCGGCGCCTCGTACAGCTCGCTCGGCGCCCCGAGCTGCTCGATCTTCCCGTGGTTCATCACCGCGACCCGGTCGGCCATCGTCATGGCCTCCTCCTGGTCGTGCGTGACGTGCACGAAGGTGATGCCGACCTCGGTCTGGATGCGCTTGAGCTCGATCTGCATCTGGCGGCGCAGTTTCAGGTCGAGCGCGCCCAGCGGCTCGTCGAGCAGCAGCACCTGCGGCCGGTTGACCACGGCCCGGGCCAGGGCGATGCGCTGTTGCTGACCGCCCGACAGCTGAGCCGGCTTGCGTCGGGCCAGGTGCCCCAGCTCGACCAGGTCGAGCGCCTCGGTGGCCTGCTTCCTCACGTCCTTCACACCGCGCCGGCGCAGGCCGAACGCCACGTTCTCGAAGATCGTCAGGTGCGGGAAGAGCGCGTAGTTCTGGAAGACCGTGTTCACCGGCCGCTGGTACGGCTTGGTGTGCGTGACGTCGAGATCGCCCAGGTGGATGGTGCCCTCGGTGGGCTCCTCGAGCCCGGCGACCATCCGCAGCGTGGTGGTCTTGCCGCAGCCGCTGGGCCCGAGCAGCGCGAAGAACGAGCCCTCGGGGATGGTCAGGTCGAGCCCGTCGACCGCCACGAAACTGCCGAACCGCTTGGAGACGCCGGTCAGGCGCAGGTCGCCGGCCATCTCAGTTGCCCAGCACGCGCTGGAACTCGGAGGCGAACTCGGTCTGCTCGGTGCCGGTCAGGGTGCGGAACACCTTGACCTTGGCCAGGTCCGACTCGCTCGGGAAGATGCTGGGGTTCTCCGCGAGCGCCGCCAGCTCCTTGTCCTTGCTGGAGGCCATGACCTCCTGAGCACCCTTCACCGGGCAGATGTAGTTCACGTAGGCGGCGACCTCGGCCGCGACCTCGGGCTCGTAGTAGTAGTTCATGAGGGCCTCGGCGTTCGCCTTGTGCGGCGAGCCGATCGGCACCAGCATGTTGTCGCTCCACAGCAGGCCGCCGGCCTCGGGCACGACGAACTCCCACTTGTCGCCGTTCTCGGCGTTGATCTGGGTGATGTCGCCCGACCAGCCGATCACCGCGAGCGCGTCGCCGGAGATCAGGTCCTCCTTGTAGGAGTTGCCCTTGACCTGGCGGATCTGGCCGTTGCCGAGGTTCTCCTCGAGCACGTCGAGGGCGTTGCCGAACTGGTCGGCGGTGAAGTCGCCGGAGATGTCGACGCCCTGCTGCAGCATGATCAGGCCGAGGGTGTCGCGCATCTCGGAGAGCACCTCGACCTTGCCCTTGAGCTCGGGCTTCCAGAGGTCGTCGACGCTCTTCAGGCCCTGCGGCAGCCGCTCCTTGTTCCAGGCGATGCCCGCGTAGCCGGACTGCCAGGTCAGGGAGTAGTTGCGGCCGTTGTCGAAGTCGACGCTCTTGAGGTTGTCGAGGATGTTGGCGGCGTTGGGAATGCTGGCCTGATCGAGCTTCTGGGCGTAGCCCTGCTCCAGGAGGCGGGCGGCCATCCAGTCGGTGAAGACGACGACGTCCTTGCCGATGTCCTGGCCGTTGCGCAGCTGGCCCTGGATCTTGCCGTAGTACGAGTCGTTGTCCTCGATCGCCTCGTCGTACGTGGCCTTGATCCCGGTCTCGGACTGGAACGCCTCGAGACTGGGATACTTCTTGGTGTCCTCGTCGTAGTCCAGGTAGAGCGTCCAGTTGGCCCAGTTCACGGTCTTGTCGGAGGCCGAGGTGTCCGTGGCCGCCGCGGGTTTGGCGTTGCCGCTGCTGCCGGTGGTGGTGCCGGAGGTCCCGCAGGCGGCGAGCGCGGCGCCCAGGCCGAGCATTCCGGCGCCACCCATCAGCCGGCGGCGGGAGAAGCTCTGCTGCGCCCGGATCACGGCCGCGGCCTCGGGGGAGAGCGGACGGCGGCGACGCTGGGTCATGGACGAAAGTCCTTTCGTGACGCTACGGGTGGCACTGTAGGAGCGGCGCGCTTCGGGGCGGCTGGTCGTGCGGCCTCGGCCGGGGAGCGTCAGCCTAAGCGCGGAATTCGGCAACCAAGCCGATCACGCATCGTTCGCAACACGTCGTTAACTTTCGCGGTGACCGGTCACCCGTCTCACAGGCCGTGACCGTCATTGCTGAACCCGGGGCGGAACTGCTCGGATACTGGCACGCAGTAAAGATGCACGGCAAGGCGTCAACGTAGTTTTCCGTGGCGTTCGCCGGGGAAAGCAACGGATTCGTTACCGGATCAGCACCGATCGCCCGGATTCCGGCGGCACGGGCGGTTTTCCGATGCCCCGGGGCCTCGTTTCTGCGGTTCCCGTGGTCAAGGCACCCCGTCAGCATGGATTCGCACTGTTATCGCGCCGGAAACAACGGAATCTATTGCCGAACGACGGTTGAACCAGCGAGGATCGCAGGGTGACGCGTAAACCTCCGCGACCGTCCGCCCAGCCTCTCGACGAGACCTCGAAGCAGATCATCGAGCAGCTGCAGGAAGACGGCCGCCGTCCCTACGCCGCGATCGGCAAGGCCGTGGGCCTGTCCGAGGCGGCCGTCCGGCAGCGGGTGCAGCGGCTGCAGGACGGCGGGGTCATGCAGATCGTCGCGGTGACCGATCCGGTCCAGGTCGGGTTCGCCCGGCAGGCGATGATCGGCGTGAAGGTCGACGGGGAGATCGATCCGGTCGCCGACGAGCTGTCGGCGATGGCCGAGGTGGACTACGTCGTGGTCACCGCCGGCTCGTTCGACCTCCTGGTCGAGGTGGTCTGTGAGGACGACGACCACCTCCTCGACGTGGTGGGCCGGCGCATCCGGGGTCTGCCCGGCGTCCGCAGCACGGAGACCTTCGTCTATCTGAAGCTCCGCAAGCAGCTCTACAACTGGGGTACCCGATGACCGATGCTCTGACGCAGGCTCTTCAGGAGAAGTCCCGCGACCACCTGTGGTTGCACTTCACGCGGCACTCCGGGTACTTCGGCGAGAACCCCGACCCGGTGCCGATCATCGTGCGTGGCGAGGGTCACCACATCTACGACTCCCACGGCAAGCAGTACATCGACGGCCTGGCCGGGCTTTTCGTGGTGCAGGCCGGGCACGGGCGGGACGAGCTGGCGCAGGCGGCGGCGAAGCAGGCGAAGGAGCTGGCCTACTTCCCGCTCTGGTCGTACGCCACTCCCCCGGCGATCGAGCTGGCCGACCGGCTGGCGCAGTACGCGCCGGGCGACCTGAACCGGGTCTTCTTCACCACCGGTGGCGGTGAGGCCGTGGAGAGCGCCTGGAAGCTGGCCAAGCAGTACTTCAAGCTCAAGGGCAAGCCGGGCAAGACCAAGGTGATCTCGCGGTCGATCGCCTACCACGGCACCACCCAGGGCGCGTTGTCGATCACCGGGATCCCTGGCCTGAAGGCGCCTTTCGAGCCGCTGGTGCCGGGCGCGTTCCGGGTTCCGAACACCAACATCTACCGGGCCGAGGCGCAGTTCCGCGACGACCCGAAGGGCTTCGGCCGCTGGGCCGCCGACCGCATCGCCGAGGCCATCGAGTTCGAGGGCGCCGACACCGTGGCGGCCGTGTTCCTCGAGCCGGTGCAGAACGCCGGTGGTTGTTTCCCGGCGCCGCCCGGCTACTTCGAGCGGGTGCGCGAGATCTGCGACCAGTACGACGTGCTGCTCGTGTCCGACGAGACGATCTGCGCGTTCGGCCGGGTCGGGGGCATGTTCGCCTGCTCCGAGATGGGCTACGTGCCCGACATGATCACCTGCGCGAAGGGCATGACCAGCGGCTACTCCCCGATCGGGGCGATGATCGCGAGCGACCGCCTGTTCGAGCCGTTCTCGAGGGACGCCACCTATTTCCCGCACGGCTACACCTTCGGCGGGCACCCGGTGTCCGCGGCGGTCGGCCTGGCCAACCTCGACCTGTTCGAGCGCGAGGGCCTGCTCGAGAACGTGCGCACCAACGGGCCGGCGTTCCGCGCCACCCTGGAGAAGCTGCGCGACCTGCCGATCGTGGGCGACGTGCGCGGCGAGGGCTTCTTCTACGGCATCGAGATGGTGAAGGACAAGACCACCCGCGAGACCTTCACCGAGGCCGAGTCCGAGCGGCTGCTGCGCGGTTTCCTGTCCAGGGCGCTGTTCGAGGCCGGGCTGTACTGCCGGGCCGACGACCGCGGCGACCCGGTGATCCAGCTGTCGCCGCCGCTCACGCTGGGGCAGGCCGAGTTCGACGAGATCGAGGGCATCCTGCGCTCGGTGCTGACGGAAGCGTGGAACCGGTTGTGAAGGAACGTCCCCGGACGCTGGTCCGGCGTCTGCCGAACAAGCAGGTCACCGAGCTCGAGGCGCTGCACGCGGTGCTCGACGCGGCCCTGGTCGCGCACGTGGCGGTGCCCGCCCCGGGCCGGCTGGCCGTGGTGCCGGTCGGCGCGGCCCGCGACGGCGACCGGCTGCTGATCCACGGGTCCAGCGCGTCGCAGGCGTTCCGCTTCCTCGCCACCGGGGTCGAGACGTGCACCACCATCACCCTGCTGGACGGGGTGGTGGTGGCGCGCAGCCAGTTCGAGTCGTCGATGAACTACCGCAGCGCCATGCTCTTCGGTGCCTACTCCGCGCTGGAGGGCCCGGAGAAGGAGCGGGGGCTGGCAGTGCTGGCCGAGGCCCTGATGCCCGGGATGGCCCAGGCGCGCACGCCGTCGCCGAAAGAGCTGCTGGCCACGTCCGTGCTCGCTCTTCCCCTCACCGAGTGGTCGCTCAAGGTGTCGGACCGGGCCGAGCCCGACGACGCCTCCGAAGACCTCGACAGCCCGGTCTGGGGCGGCGTCGTGCCGCTGCACCACGTCTGGGGCGAACCCGTCACCGCTCCCGGCCTGCCGGGAAATCCCGATGTCCCGCAGGCCCTTTCGCAGTGGCCGGAGGGCCGCTCGTGAACTACCGCTCGCTGTCGCTGTGGCTCGACCAGGTGGCGGAGGCGGGTGATCCGCTCACGCCGCGGGCGCCGCTCGACGGTGATCTCGACGTCGACGTGTGCATCGTCGGAGGCGGGCTGACCGGCCTGTGGACGGCGTACTACCTGCTGCGCGCCGAGCCGACGCTGCGGGTGGCGGTGCTCGAGGCGCAGATCGCGGGCTTCGGGGCGAGTGGCCGTAACGGCGGCTGGTGCTCGGCGCTGTTCCCGTCCGGCTTCTCGTCCCTGGCCCGGCGGCACGGGGCCGACGCGGCGACGGCGATGCGACGCGCGATGAACGACACCGTCGAGGAGGTCGGGCGGGTCACCGCGGCCGAGGGCATCGACTGCGACTTCGTGCGCGGCGGCACGATCGAGCTGGCACGCTCGGCGGCACAGCTGACCCGGGTGCGGTCGGCGGTCGAGGCCGATGCCGCCCGGGGCGGTCTCGACGGTTACGAGATGTGGGACGACGCGGTCACCTCCACGCGTGTGCGGGCTTCCGGGGTGGTCGGCGCCGGGTACACCCCGCACTGCGCACGGCTCCATCCCGCCCGGCTGGTGCGAGGACTCGCCACCGTGGTGGAGGGTCTGGGCGCGCTGGTGCTCGAGCAGACCCCGGCCCTGGAGATCCTCCCCCGTACCCCGGACAACGGCGCCGGTGGGGCCGGGCCGCGGGTGCGCACCGAGCGGGGCACCGTGTACGCGCAGCACGTGGTGCGCGCCACCGAGGCCTGGACGTCACAGCTTCCCGGCACCCGGCGGGCGATCGCGCCGATCTACTCACTGATGGTGGCGACCGAGCCGCTGCCGCCCGAGTTCTGGGACCGCGTGGGCCTGAGCCGGGGCGAGACCTTCACCGACGCACGGCATCTCGTCATCTACGGCCAGCGCACCGCCGACGACCGCATCGCCTTCGGCGGGCGCGGGGCGCCGTACCACTTCGGCTCCCGCATCGCCCCGGCGTCCGACCGCGACGACCGGGTGTTCGGTGCGCTGCGCCGCACCCTGACCGACCTGTTCCCCGACCTGCGCGGTTTCGGGTTCACCCACGGCTGGGGCGGACCGCTCGGCATCGCCCGCGACTGGAACGCCTCGGTCGGGCTCGACCCCGCCTCGGGCATCGCCTGGGCCGGCGGTTACGTGGGCGACGGCCTGTCCACCACGAACCTGGCCGGGCGCACCCTGACCGACCTGCTCCTGCGGCACGACACCGACCTCGTGCGCCTGCCCTGGGTCGGCCACCGCTCGCGGCGCTGGGAGCCGGAACCGCTGCGCTGGCTCGGCACCAACGCCGGGCTGCGCGCGATGACCGCGGCCGACGTGGAGGAACGGGTCACCGGACGCGAGTCGGTGGCCGCCCGCCTGATGGCCCCCTTCCTGGGCGGTCACTGACCGGGCGACCACCACGTCCGCCATCGGCCTTCGACGATCAGAGGTAGAGCGTGCGGTGGCGGCGGCTGCCCTCGACGTGCCCGACCGCCATACCGAGCCTGGTGGCCAGACGTGACGGACCCCCCGGCAGCAGCACCCCCGTGAGCGCCCGCAGCACCCCCACCCAGCTGCCGACGACCGCACGCGGGCCACGCCGCCGCATCCCGAGCGGGCGGAACTTGCGGTACAGGAGCACTTCCCCGACGCCGTAACCGCGTTCCTGCTCGAAGATCTCCCTCGGGCCGAGGCGGTAGCGGTAGTGCACGACCGCTCCGGGCACGAACACCGGCTGCACCCCGATGCCGGCCAGCCGCCAGGACAGGTCCAGGTCGTGCTGCGTGGGGAGGGCCTCGTCGAAGCCCCCGATCCGCTCCAGGGGTTCGCGGCGGGCGCCCATCGTGGCCCCGACCACGGCCGGCCGGAACCCGCACAGCGTGTCGATGCGGTTGACCTGCAACGGTTCCCGGCGGTGGCGGACGTCGACGGGATTGAGGCGCACCACGTCCAGCTCTCCCCCGGCGAGACCGGCCGTGGCCAGCACCTCGCCCATGCGCTGCAGATAGCCCTCGGCGACGAGGTCGTCGCTGTCGACGAAGACGAGCGCCTCTCCGGTGGTGCTCGCGATCCCGTGGTTCAGGCCCGCGGCCTGGTGACCCGGGTTCGGTACCCGCAGCACCCGGTAGCTCACCTCGGCGAACCTCGCGGAGAACGCCTCGGCCACCTCGACGGTCGTGTCGGTGGACGCGTTGTCCACCACCACGACCTCCCACCAGCCGGCGTAGGTCTGGCTCACGATCGATTCGAGGGTCTCCTCGAGGGTGCGGGCACTGTTGCGGCAGGTCACGATGACGCTGAGGGTGGGGACGCTCACGGGGGAAGTGTTTCACCGTGAGCGGTGCGGCCCAGGCTGGGGAGCATGTCTGTGACCCGGCTGCTCGTGCTGCTGATCGAGGAGCCGGAGGAGCCCTCGGTCTCCGGCTCCGGTCCCGGTTCGTCGAAACGGCGCCTGGACCACCGGCTGACGGTGGACGGGGACGCCGAGTTCCAGCGTCTCGTGCGGGAGGCGCTGTGGGGGCTGCCCCCTACGAGCCGGACTGGATCAGCGCGGGCATCTCGTTCTGGTGGGTGCTGAGCCGCGACGAGGTGATCGCGGCCCTGGGCGCCCGCGGCAGCCTGCTCGAGGCGAGGCCGGCCGGTCTGCAGTTCGCCTCGGCCGGGTTCGACCCGAGCGCGGCGGGCACACCGGCGCACGTGGCCGAGATGTTCCCCTTCCAGGGCGCCATGCTGCGCGCCGAGGTGGAGGGGGTGCGGGCGGTGCGGTCGCGGGTGCGGGACGGGGAGTACGGGTTCGCCGGGGAGGACCCGGCGCGCATCCGGCCGGGCCGGCACCCGATGCGGCCCGCGGACGAGAACCCCGGCGGGAGAACGACGGCCGCCGCCGCGGGCTCGGCGGCCACCGTGGCGCTCGTGGCGGTCTCGCTCTGGTTCGGCGCGCGCACGTTCCGCCGGGAGTCCGCCTGATCGATCTTGATCATCACTTAAGGCCGGGCCCGGAGAACGGGCCCGGCCTTAACTTTGAATAGTGACCAATGATGTCTAAACGGACATACGGAATGACGCTTTCTTCATTTCGGGGCGATTCAAGGGGTTTACCCCGCATCGACATCACCCGAACGGGTGAGAAACGTGAATGCGTTCAATTGCCTGACCACCGGTCAGCCATCCACCCGGTCACGTCATCGAATTGTGACCGCCCCGACGGTGAACCGTCCCGGCGGGGCCGGTAAACAATCGCGGGGCGAACACAGAGCGACAATGCAGATCGTGACGTAGTCATTACCCAGCGATCGGATCGAGCCGCAATTCCCGAATTCCGTACCAGCCAGTCACCACCTCCGTACGCTGCGTAGTACGCGACTCTGGAACTCGCTTCTAGCACAGCTGAATGGCGAAAAGGTATTCACAGCGAGTTGCCGGACCCCCGCACGACGCATCACGCGATCATGACACTCCGTGATGGCCGCGAGGCTTATTGGGTGTTTACCCCCAACGTCCCCACAGTAATTGCCGGGCATTTCTGAATGCAGCTTCCCTGCCCTGACAACGTGTGTTTCCATGGTCGGACAGTGGGGAGGGCACAGCCGTTAGAGCCGCCAGCCCTCGATGACTGGAGACTCGATGAGCAATTCACAGCGGGGCTTCGCCGGCCTCCGCCAGCGCATGTCCCGCAACGAGCCGAAGCACGCCACCCCGGGCCACCCGGCGAGCGCGATCCCCGCGCCGACGCCGACCGACTCGGGTGAGATGCCGGTTCCGTTGCGGCCCGACGACATGCGCGACGGCGACCGCATCGACCTGAATGTCTCACCGGAAGACCAGGAACACCTCTTCGCGTTCGAGCCGGGTGCCCCGTTGCCGGCCCGCACCCGCCGCCCCAAGCCGCAGCAGCCGCCGGTCGCCCCGCCCGAGCCGCAGGCGCGTCCCGGCGTTCCGCCCGTCACGGGCGCCCAGTCGATCATCGCGTCCGCCACCGTGATCTCGTCGACGTCCGGCACCTACCTGGTGTCGTCGTCGCCGATCGCCGACGAGGCCCGCCGCCGTGAGGAAGCTCTCCGGGCCGAGGCCGCGCGCCGCAGCATGACCAGTGGTCAGGTCGGGCCGCCCACCGGCGAGCAGCACTACCGCGACGAACCGGCTTACCTCGACACCCGGGCATCGCACGCCCCGCAGTCGTCGTACGACCAGTCCTACGGCTACGGCGGGTACGACGGCACGGGCTACGGCACGCCGCCCACGGGGTCCCCGGCCCGGACCGGCTCGGCACAGACCGGTTCGGCGGCGCCGACCGGTTCGCCCGCCCCCACGGCCCACGCTCACCAGAACCCGGCCGACCAGAACCCGGCCGGCCAGTACCCGGGTCACCAGAACGCGGGTCACCAGAGCCATCCCCTGACTCCCCCGGCTCCCCAGTTCCGCCCGGCCCCGCCGCAGAACCAGCAGCCGCAGTACCCGGCGCAGCCCCCGGTCCAGCACCGGCAGCCGCAGCCCCCCGCCCAGCAGCCGGTGCAGCAGCCGGTCCAGCAAGCGGTGCAGCACTCGGTCCAGCACCCCGCGCCGACCGCTCCGCCGCGACCGCAGTCCCCGAACACCGAGCCCATCGACCTCCGCCAGCTCCAGGTCCAGGCGGCCCCGGTGCGCCCGGCCGGTCACGACGCGCCCGACACCATGCGTCGCCGAACCGACCGATCGGCGGATTGGTATCCGGACCGTCCTGCCGAAGGACAAGCAGAGAGTCATCTCGGCAGCCGGCCCCACGACCCGGCGGGCACCCCCGTCCGCCGCCCCCTTGGTTCCGGTCCGAGCGACCGGCCCGGAACCGCCCTGCAACTCCGCTCCCCTCACCCCAGCCTTCACGGCCGGAAGGAAGACAACGTGACGAACATCGACATCGTCCTCAAGGAAGCCATGCAGATCGACGGCGCCGTCGGCGTCGCGCTGGTGGACTACACGAGTGGCATGACGCTCGGCCAGGCCGGTGGCGGGACCCTGAACCTCGAGGTGGCCGCGGCGGGCAACACCGAGGTCGTCCGGTCGAAGCTGCGCACGATGGAGGCCCTGGGGCTGCGGGAGGGCATCGAGGACATCCTGATCACCCTCGACACCCAGTACCACCTGATCCGCCTGATCACCGACCAGTCCGGCATCGGCCTGTTCCTGTACCTCGCGCTCGACAAGCACCGCTCGAACCTGGCCCTGGCCCGCCGCAAGCTGGCGAACCTGGAGCGCACCATCGAGATCTGAGGGCGTACCCCCGCCCCGAGGGCGCTCGAGGCCCGGGCACAGCCCCAGACTGTGCGCAGCATCCGGTTCGACGGTTCCCTGAACATCACGCTCGACTGAGAAGGCCCCGGGTTCCCCCGGGGCCTTCTTCGTGCGAAAGCCCTACGAGCGCAAGGTGGGCGTGAGCGCGTCCAGCACCGACGCGTCCTCGATCGTGCTCGGAACCGTGAACGGCACCCCGTCGGCGATCTCCCGCATGGTGCGCCGCAGGATCTTTCCCGAGCGCGTCTTCGGGAGCGCGGCCACCACGTCCACCCGCCGCAGGGAGGCGACCGCACCGATCTCGGTGCGCACCAGCGTCACCAATTCGGTTTCCAGCTGGGCGACCGGCGTCTCGACGCCCGCCTTGAGCACCACGAAACCCCTTGGCTGCTGCCCCTTCAGCTCGTCGTGCACCCCGATCACCGCGCACTCGGCCACCGCCGGGTGCCCCGCGAGCACGGCCTCCATCGAACCGGTGGACAGCCGGTGCCCGGCCACGTTGATCACGTCGTCGGTGCGGCCCATGACGAACACGTAGCCGTCCTCGTCCTTGAAACCGCCGTCGCCGGAGAGGTACCAGCCCGGGAAGGCGGACAGGTATGACGCGACGAAACGCTCGTCGTCCTGCCACAACGTGGGCAGCGTGCCCGGCGGGAGCGGCAGGCGGATGCAGATCGCGCCCTCCTCGGCGGGCCCGAGCGGCTGACCGGAGGGATCGAGCACCTGCACGTCATAGCCCGGGACCGGCACCGTGGGCGAACCGGCCTTGAGCGGAAGCGGTTCCAGGCCCACCGGATTCGCGCAGATCGGCCAGCCGGTCTCGGTCTGCCACCAGTTGTCGACGACCGGGACACCCAGCGTCGACGACGCCCACGCCCAGGTATCGGGATCGAGGCGCTCCCCGGCCAGGAACAGCGTGCGCAGGCTGCTGATGTCCCGGCCCTCGAGCAGTTCCGCCGAGGGATCCGCGCGGCGGATCGCCCGGAACGCGGTCGGCGCGGTGAACACCACGTTGACCTTGTGCTCCTCGACCACCCGCCAGAACGCGCCCGCGTCCGGGGTTCCCACCGGCTTGCCCTCGTAGAGCACGGTGGTGGCGCCGGCCAGCAGCGGCGCGTAGACGATGTACGAGTGCCCGACCACCCAGCCCACGTCGCTGGCGGTGAACATGACGTCGCCCGGCCCGATGCCGAAGATGTTCTGCATCGACCAGCCCAGCGCCACCGCGTGCCCGCCGTTGTCCCGCACGATGCCCTTGGGCCGTCCGGTGGTGCCCGAGGTGTAGAGGATGTAGAGCGGGTCGGTCGCCTCCACCGTCACGCAGCCGGCGGGCGGCACCGCGTTGGGCGTCATGATGGTGCGCCACTCCACGTCTTTCGGCCCGAGCTCGGCCACCGCCTGCGGACGCTGCAGCACCACGACGGTCTCCGGCTCGTGCTCGGCGCGGCGCAGGGCCTCGTCGAGCAGCGGTTTGTACTCCACCACCCGGGTCGGCTCGAGGCCGCAGCTGGCCGCCACCACGACCTTCGGTCTGGCGTCGTCGATGCGCACCGCCAGCTCGGCCGGGGCGAAACCGCCGAAGACCACCGAGTGCACGGCGCCGATGCGGGCGCAGGCCAGCATCGCGACCACGGCCTCGGGCACCATCGGCATGTAGATGAGCACGGTGTCGCCCTTGCCCACACCGCAGGCCTCCAGCCCACCGGCGAAACGGGCCACCAGGTCGAGGAGTTCGGCGTAGCTGTAGGTGCGCTTCGTGCCGGTGACCGGGGAGTCGTAGATGAGGGCGGCCTGCTCGGCGCGCCCGGCGATGATGTGCCGGTCGAGCGCGTTGTAGCAGGTGTTCAGCCGGGCGCCGGGGTACCAGCGGTACAGCGGCGGATTCGTGTCGTCGAGGATCTGCTTCGGCCTGCGGATCCAGTTGACGCTCCGCGCGGCATCACCCCAGAACGCGGCCGGATCGTCCAGGCTCCTGCGGTACTCGCCGGCGTAACTCGTCATCTGCGTGCTCCCTCATCGTGCACCCGTGGCACTCGTGGCACCCTGGCCCGGTGTCCTTCGACCCTGCAGATCTTCCCGCGACCGCCGGCCCGCTGCTGACCGACCGGCATCTGGCCACCCTCACCACGTTGCGGGCGGACGGCAGTCCGCACGTCGTGCCCGTCGGTTTCACCTGGGACGCCGATGCTCGTCTGGTGCGGGTGATCTGTTCCGGCACCAGTGTCAAGGCTCGCAATGCCGCCCGGGGTGGGCGAGCGGCCGTGTCGGTGGTCGACGGGCGTTTCTGGCTCACCTTCGAGGGGCCCGCGCACGTGCTCGAGGACGCGCCGGCGGTGCGGGAGGGCGAGCGGCGGTACGCGGAGCGGTACCGGGAACCCCGCGAGAACCCGCAGCGGGTGGTCGTGGTCATCGCCGTGGACCGGGTGCTGGGGAACCTGCCGGTGGAGTGACGTGGGTGGGCCGCGGCCGGGGCCGGGGCGCGAGGTGGCTCCGGGGCGCACCCACCGGCGGGCGTGATCACCCCCGCATGATGCGGGGAGCGGGGTTGCGGGAGGGTTGCGGCCGCTCGTGGCTCACGCGGCGTCGAGGATCAGGCGCTCCACGGCGTCGGGGGCGAAGATCGCGTCGGCCACCGACAGGGCCAGGCCGATCGGGCCGGCGCTGTTGTCGAGCGAGCTGCGCACGATCTGCAGGCGGGTGGTGGCCAGGGGCAGGGAGCGCCGGTAGACCATCTCGCGGATCCCGGCGAAGAGCTGCCCCTCGACCCGGGCGAGCTGGCCGCCGATCACCACGACGCGCGGGTTGAACAGGCTCACCGCCCCGGCGATCGACGCCCCCAGGATGCGGCCCGCCCGGCGGGTGATCTGCACGGCCACCGGGTCGCCGGCCAGGGCCAGCTCGATCGCCGCGTCGACGCTGGACACGTCGCGGCCCGCCGCCTGCAGGTCACGCATGAGAGCCCAGCCGCCGACGTACGCCTCGACGCAGCCGGTGTTGCCGCAGCGGCACAGCGGCTGGTCGTCGTCGTCCGGGCGGCTCAGCTGGGAGTGCCCGATGTCGCCGGCCGCACCGTCGGCCCCGCGGTAGATCTGGCCGCCGACCACCACACCGGCACCGATACCGGTGCCCAGCTTGAGCATGAGCATGTGGCTGGTCGTCGGGTAGTTACGGCGGTACTCGCCGAAGGCCATCGCGTTGACGTCCTTGTCGACCAGCACCGGGCAGTCGTAGTGGGACGCGAACCAGCCGCGGATGTCGTAACCGTCCCAGCCGGTCATGATCGGCGGGTTCACCACGGCGCCGCGGGCGAAGTCGACCGGGCCGGGCACCGACATCCCGATGCCGTGCACCTCCTGCGGAGTGTGGCCGGCCTCGGCGAGCAGACGGGTGAAATGCTCACCGACGACACCGATGATGCGCTCCGGGCCCTCGGTGATGTCGATGCGCTGCTCGCTCTCCGAGGCGATCACCCCGTTCAGGTCGCACACGGCCGCACGCATCCCGGTCGCGCCCAGGTCGGCCACCAGCAGCACCCCGCGGGCGGCGTTGAAGCCGAAGCGGGTGGCGGGCCGGCCCCGCGTGGGGCTGTCCTCTCCTGCGGGGACGATCAGGCGCGCCTGCAGCAGCTGGTCGAGCCGCTGGTTCACGGTGGTCCGGGACAACCCGGTGCGGGTCATCACCTCGGACCGGGTGAGGGCCGCGCCGTCACGCAACAGGGCGAGGATCTCGCCGACGCCGCTGCTCACTCCTCCGGACGCAGCAGGACCTGCGCCGTCCGGGTGCAGTGGGGACGCGGTGGGGACCTGGGGGGCGGCACTCATCGCAACATCTCCGGGGGGACAAGCGAGTCAACGCTGAGCTCGCGGACTTCGAACACCGACCCATCCTATTTCTGTCTAGCCGGTTTGCAAAAGTCTCCCCCTTAACGATTGACAGCCTGGCACAAGGAAGCGTGTAATCGACCAGACCGTTGGCGGTACGAAGCCGTACCCCGTTCGTAAAGGAGGCTCCAACGTGGGAGCCAGCACCTCGATCCGACGCATCGCCACCCTCGGCGTGACCATGTCCGTCGCAGCGGCCGCCCTCGCGGCCTGCGGTAGTTCCTCCTCGGGCTCCGGCTCGGCCGGCTCCGGCGACTCCGCCGAGCCCGCCAAGGTCGCCGCCGTCATCAAGGGCCTCGACAACCCCTTCTTCCAGACCATGGAGGACGGCATCAAGGCCGGGGCGAGCACCGCGGGCATCGACCCGACGATCCAGGCCGCGAACTCGATCACCGACACCACCGGCCAGGCCGACAAGCTGACCGCCCTCGCCGGGCAGGACTTCAGCTGCTACATCGTCAACCCGATCACCGGCACCAACCTGGTGCAGGGCCTGGCGAAGCTGGCCGCGGCGAAGAAGACGATCGTGAACATCGACTCCCCCGTCGAGGAGGAGGCGGCCAAGGCCGCGAGCGCCACCCCGGCGACCTACATCGGCACCGACAACGTCGCGGCCGGCAAGCTCGGCGGCGAGGAGATGGTCAAGCAGATCACCTCCGGAAACGTGGCCGTGATCGGCGGCACCTCCGGCGACGTGACCAGCGGCAAGCGGGTCGAGGGCTTCAAGTCCGGCCTGACCGCCGACGTGAAGGTCGTGCAGGAGGTCTCCGCCGACTGGAACCGCGAGAAGGCCCTGACCCAGGCCACCACCGTGCTGCGGGCCCACCCCGACCTGAAGGGCTTCTACGTCGCGAACGACGACATGGCCCTGGGTGTGGTGCGGGCCGTGGAGAACGCGAAGCTCACCGACCAGGTCAAGGTCATCGGCACCGACGGCGTCGAGGAGGCCCTGAAGTCGGTGCAGTCCGGGGGCCTGACCGCCACCGTCGCCCAGTACCCCTACACCATCGGTGAGATGGGCGTCGAGGCCTGCGCCGCCGCCGCGGCCGGCAAGACCCTCCCGGCCACGGTCAACGCCCCGGTCGAGCTGGTCACCAAGGCCGACGCCGACAAGGCCCTGGCCGCCACCCCGAAGCCGTTCGGCGACTACGAAGACCCGATCGCCGACCTGCTGAAGTAACCCCGGATCGCGGGGGACGGCGGACCTTCTCACCCTCCGTCCCCCGCCCCGGCAGCCGATCCGCGGAAGACGTGGGCGACCCCCACGTCCGCCATTCACCGCACGTGACCGCTACCCGTGCGTCCCCCCACGACACCCGAAAACCCGTGCCATCCGGCTCGAAAGGTTCACCGATGACCGCGACCGCCATCGACGCGCCGCCCGCCCCGCCGGCGCCCGCGCGTAGTCAGCGACTGAAAGACCCCGCGTTCTGGGCCGACTGGGCCGCGCTCGTCGGCCTGATCGGCCTGACGATCGTGTTCCAGGCCCTCAACTCGACCTTCCTCAGCTACGGCAACGTCCAGTCGATCCTGGTGGCCGCGGCCATCCTGGTCATCCTCTCGATCGGCCAGACCTTCACCATCGCCACCGGCGGCATCGACCTGAGCGTGGCCTCGGTGATGACGTTCGCCGCCTGTGCCTTCGGCTGGGCCTTCACCCAGGGCTGGGCCCTGCCCCTGTGCATGGTGATCGCGGTCGTCGCCGGTCTGGCGTTCGGCGCGGTCAACGGCGTGCTGATCGCGAAGGGCAAGATCCCCGACTTCGTCGTCACCCTGGGCACGCTGAGCGCCGCCTCCGGCCTGGCGCTGATCCTGTCCGACGGCAAGCCCACCACCGTGATCAGCCCCTTCCTGCTGAAGTTCTCGACCCAGGGACTGGGCCTGTTTGGCTGGACGTTCATCCTGGCGATCGGGATCGCCGTCGTGACCCACGTGGTGCTCTTCAACACCCGGTTCGGCACCCACGTGCTGGCCGCCGGTGGCTCGGCCGAGGCCGCGACCGCCACGGGTATCAGCACGGCCCGCATCAAGATCGCGGTCTACACCATCTCCGGTGTGCTGGCCGGGCTGAGCGGCATCCTGCTGGTGGCCCGTATCGGCGCCTCCTCCCCCGCCGCCGACACCACGATGACCCTGAACACCGTCGCCGCCGTGGTGCTCGGTGGGGTCAGCCTGCTCGGCGGCCGCGCCACCATCGTCGGCCCGGTACTCGGCGCCCTGGTGCTCACGGTGCTGGTCAACGGCCTCACGCTGGTCGGCGTCTCGCAGTTCTACCAGCCGCTCGCGGTCGGCATCGTCGTGGTGCTCGCCGCCCTCCTGATGCGCTTCCAGAAGTGAGGACCCCGTCGTGACCACCCCCACCGTGACCAAGGACCTGGTCTCGATCGAGGACATCTCGATCTCCTTCGGCAGCGTGCGCGCCCTGCGCAACGTCTCCCTCACCCTGCAGCCCGGTGAGATCACCGCGCTGGTCGGCGACAACGGCGCCGGCAAGTCGACGCTGGTGCGGTGCCTGAGCGGCATCCACCGCCCGGACTCCGGCACGATCCGCTTCGACGGCGAGCAGACCCACTTCTCCACGCCGGAGGACGCCCGCAACGCCGGCATCGAGACCGTGCACCAGAACCTGGCGCTGGTCGAGGACCTCACCGTCTGGCAGAACCTGTTCCTGAACCGCGAGATCGTGCGCGGCGTCGGGCCGCTGGCCATCCTCGACAAGCGCGCCATGAAGCGCGAGGCGCAGCGCATGGTCTCGACGCTGGCGGTGAACGTCCCCAGCGTCACCTCCACCGTGCGGCGTCTGTCGGGCGGTCAGCGCCAGGCCGTGTCCATCTGCCGCGCAGCCGGTTTCAGTTCGAAGCTGGTCATCATGGACGAGCCCACGGCCGCCCTGGGGGTGCAGGAGACCGAGCGCGTCGAGAAGCTCATCCTCAAGCTCCGCGACGACGGCCACGCCGTGCTGCTGATCAGCCACAACTTCGCGCAGGTCATGCGGCTGGCCGACCAGGTGTGGGTGATGCGCTCGGGCCAGTGCGTGGCCGGGCGGCGCATCGTCGACACCACCGGCGAGGAGATCGTCGCCCTCATCACCGGCGCCAAGGCGTCCTGACCTTCTTTTCATCGTAAGGAGATTCACCATGAACGCCCTGGGTGTGCACGCACTGGTCTGGGTCGGCTCCACCACTCCCGCCGAGGTCGAGCAGGCGGTCGCCAAGACCAAGGCCGCCGGCTACGACCTGCTCGAGTTCTCCCTGCACGACGGCCTGACCATGGACGTCGCCCACGCCCGCGGGGTGCTCGACGCGGCCGGCCTGCAGGTCGCGTGCTCGCGCGGTCTGGCCCCCGACGCCGACGTGTCCAGCGAGGACCCGGCCGTGGTGGCCCGCGGCGCCGACCTGCTGAGCAAGTCGCTCGAGATCACCGCCGGCCTGGGCGGCAAGATGTTCGCCGGGGCGCTCTACAGCGCGTTCGGCAAGGCCTCTCAGCCCCTGTCCGCCAAGGGCCGGGCCAACGTCGTGGGGGTCCTGCAGGACCTGGCCAAGCAGGCCGCGGCCGACGACATCACGCTGATGCTCGAGATCTGCAACCGCTACGAGACCAACGTCATCAACACCGCGCACGACGCGCTGCTGCTGGCCGACGACATCGGCGCGGACAACGTGAAGATCCACCTCGACACGTACCACATGAACATCGAGGAGGCCGACATGGTGCGGCCCGTGCGCGAGGTCGGCGACCGGCTCGGCTACGTGCACATCGGCGAGAACCACCGGGGCTACCTGGGCAGCGGGCACATCGACTTCAACGCCTTCTTCCACGCCCTGGCCGACATCGACTACACCGGCCCGATCACGTTCGAGTCGTTCTCCTCGGCCGTCGTCGCGCCCGGCCTGTCGAACGACCTGGCGATCTGGCGCAACCTCTGGTCGGACGGCGAGGACCTGGCCAAGCACGCCCACGCGTACCTGACCAACGGGCTGTCCGCGGCTCGTCACCCGTGAGCGGCGCGCCCGTGCCCGCACAGAACACCGCGGCAGGGCATGATTCCCTGGTGCGACCGACGATGGACGAACTCGCGACCCGTGTCCTGAAGCTCGCCGCGGGGCGCATGGGCGACAGAGTGATCGTCGGGATCGCCGGGGTTCCCGGGGCCGGCAAGACCACGCTCGCCGAGAAGCTCACCGCGGTGCTGGTCGACCGGATCGGGGCCGACCAGGTGGCGCACGTGCCGATGGACGGTTTCCACCTGGCCGACGTCACGCTCGACCGGCTCGGCTCACGGCAGCGCAAGGGGGCGCCGGACACGTTCGACGCCCTGGGCTACGCGGCCCTGCTGAAGCGGCTGCGTGAGAGCGGGGACCTGGTCTACGCGCCGGGTTTCGAGCGCACGCTGGAGCAGCCGATCGCCGGGGCCATCGCGGTGCTGCCGAGCGCGCGTGTGGTGGTCACGGAGGGGAACTACCTGCTGCTCGGCGGCGACTGGGACCGGGCCAAGGAGCAGCTCGACGAGGTCTGGTACTGCCACACCCCCGAGGAGCTGCGCATGGAGCGGCTGCTGGCGCGGCACGTGCGGTTCGGCAAGACGCCGGAGTTCGCGTCGGCCTGGATCGAGCAGACCGACCAGCCCAACGCGCGCGTCATCGAGGCCAGCCGGGAGCGGGCCGACCTGATCGTCGAGATGGACTGATCCCGGCCCTGGTTCTCTGAACCCGAAGCCGATGGGGGACGCGCCGGAAGACTCGAGTCTCCCGGCGCGTCTCCCGTTTCTGGGCTTCTAGACCGTCTGGACGACCAGGAGCTCGACGACGCGGTCGAGGAAGGCGTCGACCGAGGCCTCGCGGTAGCCCCGCGAGCCGCGACGGCTCTTGAAGACCGCCAAGCGCACCGCGTCGGGCGGGAGGGGCTGGCCCATCGCGAACGACTCCTCGATGCGGATGCAGAGGTCGTCGACCGCGTCGATGTCGTAGGTGAGCTCCATGCCGCTGCCGCGGGGGAACCGCTCACCGTCGGGACGACCCAGCTGGGCCCGCAGCGACTGCTCCTGGGTGCGCAGCTGCGTCTGCCAGGCCTGGCTGCCGCTGCGCTCCTCACCCCGCTGCTTCTCGCGGCGGGCGAAGGCGTCTTCGATGCGGTCGAGGGCGGCGTCGACCGCATCGACGTCGTACCCGCCGCGGACCAGGTCGAAGCCGACCGTGCGGACGTGCCACGACGTCATCGCGGGACCGCGGCCGTTCTCCTCGTAGGCGGCCCGGGCGCGGCCGAGGAACGACTCGACCTGGTCGACGTCGTAGCCCTTGGAGACGCGGCCGGCGCGCGGAAAGGTGTCGCTCACGGCTCACATTCTGCACCCGCCGACGGGAAGTTGGTGTGCTGGTCCGTAGATGGAACGCGTGAAATTTGCGGCACGTAACCAGTTGTGATGCGCCCGTGACTTTTTGAGGCTGGTGTGATTCGCGTCGGTGCGTGTCCGGTGCCCCTTCGCGTCCGGGGCGATCGGGGCGGGCGCTGGTCGATCGGGGCGGGTGCTGGTCGATCGGAGCGGGCGCTGGTCGATCACGCGGAAACTCCCCGACGTCCGCAGACGCCGGGGAGTTTCCTGTCCGTGCTTCTGGACCGTGCTTCTAGACCGTGGCGGCCAGCTGCCCGCAGGCGCCGTCGATCTCCTGGCCCCGGGTGTCGCGCACCGTGGTGGGCACGCCGCGCTCGCGCAGCGCGTTCACGAAGGCGTTCTGGGCGCGGCGGGTGCTCGCGGTCCACTTCGAACCGGGCGTCGGGTTCAGCGGGATCGGGTTGACGTGCACCCAGCCCTTGCCCCGCTTGTTCAGCTCGCGGCCCAGCAGGTCGCCGCGCCACTCGTGGTCGTTGATGTCCTTGATCAGGGCGTACTCGATGCTGACGCGGCGGCCGGTGGCGTCGAAGTAGCGGCGGGCGGCGTCGAGGGTCTCGCCGACCTTCCAGCGGGTGTTGATCGGCACCAGTTCGTCGCGCAGCTCGTCGTCGGGGGCGTGCAGGCTCAGCGCCAGCGTGACCGGGATGCCCTCGGCCGCGAGCTTGTCGATGGCCGGCACCAGGCCGACCGTCGACATCGTGATGCCGCGCGCGGACATGCCCAGGCCCTCGGGGGCCGGGTCGACCAGGCGGCGGATCGCGGCGACGGCCGACTTGTAGTTGGCCAGGGCCTCGCCCATGCCCATGAAGACGACGTTGGTGACGCGGCCGGCCTGACCCTCCGCCGACTCCTCGGCCTCCTCGCCCAGGGGCACGCCCTCCGTGCTCTTGCCCAGGGGCACGGCCGTGCGCATGTACCGGGCGGCGGTGCGGACCTGCTCGACGATCTCGGCCGTGGACAGGTTGCGGGTGAGCCCGGCCTGCCCGGTGGCGCAGAACGGGCAGTTCATGCCGCAACCGGCCTGGCTGGAGACACACACCGTGGCCCGGTCGGGGTAGCGCATGAGCACGCTCTCGACCAGGGCGCCGTCGAACAGCTTCCAGACCGTCTTGACGGTGGCGCCGTCGTCGCAGACCAGCTCGCGCACCGGCTTGATCAGCGTCGGGAGCAGCGCGTCGAGCATCGGCTGACGGGACGCGCCCGGCAGGTCGGTGAGCTCGGCGGCGTCCATCTGGGCCAGGCGCTCGAAGTAGTGCACCGACAGCTGACGGCCCCGGAACGGCTTCTCCCCCAGCTCCTTGACCGCCGCCATGCGCTCGGCCAGCGTGAGGTCGGCCAGGTGCCGCGGCGGCTTGCCCCGGCGGGGGGCCACCATCAGCAGCTTGCCGGGCTCGGGCGCGGTCGGCTTCGGCTCGGGCAGGTTCTCGGAGGTCATCTTGGCGCTTTCTGGGTTTGCTAGAGCAGGCTGTGCTCCGGATGCTCCGGAGCAGGAAGGCAGGGCTCTCAGAGCAGGAAATGCAGGAGCAGGTAGACCACGGGGGCCGTGGGGAGCAACGAGTCCATGCGGTCCATGATTCCGCCGTGGCCGGGGAGCAGGTTGCCCATGTCCTTGATGCCCAGGTCGCGCTTGAGCAGGGACTCGGACAGGTCGCCGCCGGTCGCGGTGAACACGGCCGCCGCCCCGACGATCGCGCCCACCCAGGGCTGACCGTCGAGCAGGAACACCGTGGCCGCCGTTCCCGCCACCAGGCAGGTGATCAGCGAGCCGGCGAAACCCTCCCAGGACTTCTTCGGGCTGATCTTCGGGGCCATCGGGTGCTTGCCGAACAGCACCCCCGCCACGTAACCACCGATGTCGCTGGCCGCGGTGACGATGATGAAGGTGACCACCCGTTCGGGCCCCTGGTCGGCCGCGAGCATGAGGATCGCGAACCCGGCCAGCAACGGCACGTACGCCGCCACGAACAGACCGGCCGTGACGTCTCGCATGGCCCCGTCGATGCCCTCGACTATTCGCCAGAGCAGGATGCCGAACGCCGTCAGCAGATAACTGACGAGCAGCCCCTCCGGGCCCGCGACGTAGGCCGAGACCAGCATGCCGAGCGCACCGACGGCGACCGGGATGACCGGCACCACGATCTGCTTGGCCGCCAGGGCCCCGGACAGCTCCCAGACCGAGAGCACGACCACGAACGACGCCAGGGCGACGAACGCCTCCGGCCGCACGAACAGCGACACCAGGGCGAGAGCCGCCAGCCCGACGCCGACCCCGATGGCCGCGGGTAGGTTGCGCCCCGCGCGGCCGTGGTCCTTGGCCGCCACGGCGACGATTGTCGCATCCGGCTCGGGCGGGTTATCCATGTTGCGCAGGGCCGCCCGGGCCTGCTCGTGTCCGGTGGGGTCGTTGTGCATCGAGCGGTCGCCTCGTTCGGATCTGTCGCCGCGCTCGCCACGCTCGGCCCGTCGTTGCCGGACGGGGCGGGTGCGCTCGTCCTCCTCGTGTTCCGGTGCGGGGAACGCGTCGTCGTACTGGTCGTGCTCGTCGCGGTTGCCGTAGCCGACGCGCTTGTCGTCGTAGTCGTCGCGCCGGCCGTAGCCGTCGTTGTGCTCGTCGCGCCGGCCGTGGCCGTCGGGGCGGTCGTAGCCGTCGCGGTCGTCGTAGCCGTCGCGCGCGGCGGTGGGGCGGCGGCCCGGCGGGGCGGGGAACGGGGAGGAGTCGCGCGTCTCGCGGGCGTTGCGGGGTTCGCGGGAGTCACTGAGGACGCGGGGGTCCCGGGACCCCGGGGCGACGCGCGGGTCGCGGGGGTCACGGGAGTCGTGGCGGTCCGGGGACGCGTGCACGTCGCCGGTGTCCGGGGTGCGGCGGCCGCGGCCGAAGGGGCTGCGGCGTCCTTCGGCCGGGGTCGCGGGGGTGCTGCCGGGTTCCGGGAACGCGTCGGGCCGGCCGAGCAGTCCCCCGGACGCGCTGGGGAACGGGTCGGCCTCCTCACGCCCACGACCGAACGCACCCCGCCGGGCCTTGGCCGGATCGGGGAAGCCGTCGTCCGGCACCCCCTCGGCGGGAGTACCCGCGACCGGACCGGAGTCACCTCGGCCGCGGCCGAACACGCCTCGCCGGGCCTTCGCGGGGTCCGGGAAACCGTCATCGGGCATGCCCTCGGCCGGCGTACCCGACACCGAGCCCGAGTCACCTCGACCGAACGCGCTGCGACGAGCCTTCGCGGGATCCGGGAAACCGTCGTCCGGCACACCCTCGGCCGGCGTGCCCGGGATCGGCCCCGAGTCACCCCGGCCACGCCCGAACGCGCCACGCCGAGCTTTCGCCGGGTCGGGGAACGCCTCGGCCGGTGTACCCGGCGCCGGGCCGGAACCGCCGCGGCCGAACCGGCCCCGGGGCTGCGGGCCGCTGTCGGCGCCTCGGGGATCAGTACCTCGCGGATCGGTACCTCGGGCATCAGTGCCTCGGGAACTGGTGCCGCGTGGGTCGGTGCCTCGGCCGTCCCTTCCCGTTCCGCGTTCGGCGCCCCGGCGGCCGGCCGGGGTCGAGGGGTCGGGGAAAGGTGAGGCGTCACGGCCGGATCGGCCGCCGGCCGCGGGTTCGTCGTCGGTCAGCGCCAGGGGTTCCGGGAAGTCGTCCACCTCGGGACGTCCGCGTCCGAACAGACCCCGACCACCCGTGGGAGGGCCGGACGGATCCGGTGTGCGACGGCCACGACCGAAGGCGCCCCGGCGGGCGCCCGCGCCGGGCGTCTGAGGACCCGCGAAGGTTCCCCGCTCCGGACCGCCACGGCCCGGCTGGGAGGTGCGTGCGTCGTCCGCGAAAGGGTCGGGTCCGGGGAAGGGATCCGCCTCGCCCCGCCCGCGACCGAAGAGGCCGCGACCGCCCGTGGGCGGCCCGGACGGATCCGCGCCGCGCCGACCGGACGGGAAAGGCCCGGTGTCGCGGGGGTTCTCGTGGTCGTCGGCGGGTGCCTCGCGGTACGGGTTCACCGGGATGCTGCCCGACTGGGTGGCGCGCTGAGGCAGGCCCGGGTGCGACGTGCCGCGCGCAGGCGCGGGCCGCGCGGAACCCCGGGGAGCATCCGCACCGCCGGAACCGCCGGAGCGGTCGAGGAACTGGTCGAACGACGACGTCGACGGGCCGTTGGAACGGATGCCGTGACCACGGTCGCGCCCGAAGGCACGCCCGGAGGCACCACCGCGGGCCAGACGGTTACCGCCCAGACCTCCACTTCCCGGACGCCGACCGCCGAGACCACCGGAGTCGTTCTGCTCCTCGCCCGGCCCCTCCGCCGGCCAGGCGTCGTTCTCACCGGTTCCGTCAGCGGCCTCTTCGGGCCACGCGTCCCTGGACGCCGGACCGCGTGCGGCCCGGCGTCCCCGGCGGGACGAGGAATCGGACGGACCAGAACCTCCGGCCACGCTCATACCTCGAGAAGCTCGGTCTCCTTGTGCCGGAGCAGCTCGTCGATGGAGTCCACGTGGGACTTGGTCGACTGCTCCAGCTCCTTCTCGGCGCGGGCACCCTCGTCCTCGCCGATCTCACCGTCTTTCACCGCGCGGTCGAGCGTTTCCTTGGCCTTGCGGCGCACACTGCGGATCGACACGCGGCCGTCTTCCGCCTTGGTGCGGGCGAGCTTGATGTACTCCTTGCGGCGCTCCTCCGTGAGCACCGGCAGCACCACGCGGATGATCTTGCCGTCGTTGCTCGGGTTGACGCCGAGGTTGGACGAGCGCAGCGCCTTCTCGATGTCGGTCAGGGCGCTCGCGTCGTACGGCTGGATCAGGATCTGCCGGGCCTCGGGCACCGTGAAGGAAGCCAGCTGCTGCAGCGGGGTCGGGGCGCCGTAGTACTCGACCGTGATCTTGTTGAACATGGCCGGGTTCGCGCGCCCCGTGCGGATGTTGCTGAAGTCTTCCTTGGCGACCTCGACCGCCTTGTCCATCTTCTCCTCGGCCTCGAGGAGGGTCTCGTCGATCACTGTCGCTCCTTCATCGCTACCTGTCGGCCGGGCGACCCGGACCGGATGTGCCGTGAAATCTTGCTAGGAACCGCCCCGAATCCGGCCGGATCAGCCGGAGGTGACGAGCGTCCCGATTCTCTCACCCCGCACGGCGGCCGCGATGTTCCCTTCGCCCTCCATGCCGAAGACGATCATGGGGAGCTTGTTGTCCATGCACAGGCTGAAAGCGGTGGCGTCGACCACCTTGAGCTGGCGGGTCAGCGCGTCGGTGTACGAGACCTCGTCGAGCTTGCTCGCCGTCGGGTCTTTGCGGGGGTCGGCGGTGTACACGCCGTCCACCCCGTTCTTGCTCATCAGCACCGCGTGCGCCTTGATCTCGAGGGCGCGCTGGGCCGCGGCCGTGTCGGTCGAGAAGTACGGCGCGCCCAGACCGGCCCCGAAGATCACCACTCGGTTCTTCTCCAGGTGACGGATGGCCTTGCGCGGGATGTACGGCTCCGCGACCTGGCCCATCGTGATCGCCGTCTGCACCCGGGTGTCGATGCCCGCCTTCTCCAGGAAGTCCTGCAGCGCCAGGCAGTTCAGCACCGTGCCGAGCATGCCCATGTAGTCGGCGCGGCCGCGGTCCATGCCGCGCTGCGAGAGCTCGGCGCCACGCAGGAAGTTGCCACCACCGATGACGATGGCGATCTGGATGCCCTCCTTCGCGACCCCGGCGATCTGCTCGGCCAGGTGCGCCACCACGTCCGGATCGACGCCCAGCTGGCCGTTGCCGAACACCTCACCGGAGAGCTTCAGCAGCACCCGGCGCTGGGGCTTGACGGAATGCGAAGAGTCGGACATCCAGCGGTACCTCCTGGTTCGTGGCGCCCGGCGGACGGGCGTCCGGGGGCAGTCTGCCGTATCGCACGGCCGACAGAGAAAAAGCCGGTGAGAGGCTGGTCTGCCTCTCACCGGCTTGTCACCGGACGCTGTCCCGCAGTTGCGGGGAGCGACCGGGTGGTACTACCGGCTGTATCGATCAGCAGCCGGTATCGATCAGACGCCCACCCGGAAGCGGTAGAAGCCGACGGCGGTGATGCCGGCGCCGTCGAGCACCTTCTGCACGGTGGTGCCCTGGTCCTTGGCGAACTTCTGCTCGACGAGCACGTTCTCCTTGAAGAACCCGGTCACGCGGCCTTCGACGATCTTCGGCAGCGCGCCCTCGGGCTTGCCCTCCTCGCGGGCCGTGGCCTCGGCGATGCGGCGCTCGTTCTCCACCACGTCGGCCGGGACCTCGTCGCGCGAGAGGTACAGCGGGGGCAGCGCGGCGATGTGGAGGGCGATGTCGCGCACGACGTCGCTCTCACCGCTGGCGCCGAAGAGCACGCCCACCTGCGGCGGCAGGTCGGGGCTGGTGCGGTGCAGGTAGGAGGCCACGAACGGGGCCTCGAGACGGGCCACGGCGCGCAGCTCGATCTTCTCGCCGATCGACGCGTTGGCGTCGTCGAGGAGCGCCTGCACGGTGCGGCCGTCGGCCACCTCGCTCTTCAGCAGGCTGTCGACGTCGGCGGCCTTGACGGCCACGGCCTGGTCGAGCACCTGCTGGAGGACGACCTGGAACTTGTCGCCCTTGGAGACGAAGTCGGTCTCGCAGTCGAGCTCGACGAGCGTGCCCACGCCGGCCTCGGTGTACGCCGCGACGGCGCCCTGGGACGCGGTGCGCGACTCGCGCTTGGCCACACCCTTCTGGCCCTTGACGCGGAGGTACTCCATCGCCTTGTCGTAGTCGCCGTCGCTCTCGACGAGAGCGTTCTTGCAGTCCAGCATTCCGGCGCCGGTCTGCTCGCGCAGCTTCTTGACGTCGGCGGCGGTGTAGTTCGCCATTGCTCTGACTCCTGTTTTGGTGAGGAGGTCGTCAGTTCGGTCGGATCAGGCGTCGGGCGCGCCGCCGGTGGGCGGCGCGCCCGGTACCTGGCTCACGAGCTCGTCAGAGCCCGGGTGGAGCTCAGTTCGAGGCGGTCTCGGCGGCCTCGGCAGCCGGAGCCTCGGCCGCGGGGGCCTCGGTGCTCTCGGCGGCGGGCGCCTCGGTGGCCTCGGCAGCCGGGGCCTCGGCCGCGGGGGCCTCGGTCGACTCGGCGGCGGGGGTGCCCTCGGCCTGACCGGCCAGCAGCTCGCGCTCCCACTCGGGCAGCGGCTCGGCGGCGGCGGCCGGGGTGCCCTCGGTCGCGGCGGCGGCGGTGTTCTGGCCACCACCGTGGCGGCTCATGAGACCGTCGGCGACGGCGTCGGCCACGACCCGGGTGAGCAGGGTGACGGAGCGGATCGCGTCGTCGTTGCCCGGGATCTTGTAGTCGACCTCGTCGGGGTCACAGTTGGTGTCGAGGATCGCGACGATCGGGATGCCGAGCTTACGGGCCTCGTCGACGGCCAGGTGCTCCTTCTTGGTGTCCACGATCCAGACCGCGCTCGGGACGCGGGCCATGTCGCGGATACCGCCGAGGGTGCGCTCCAGCTTGTCCTTCTCGCGGCGCAGGACGAGGAGTTCCTTCTTCGTCATGCCGCTCTTGGCCACGTCCTCGAAGTCGATGACCTCGAGCTCCTTGAGGCGCTGGAGCCGCTTGTGGACCGTCTGGAAGTTGGTGAGCATGCCGCCCAGCCAGCGCTGGTTCACGTAGGGCATGCCGACGCGCGTCGCCTGCTCGGCGATGGGCTCCTGGGCCTGCTTCTTCGTGCCGACGAAGAGGATGCTGCCGCCGTGGGCGACGGTCTCCTTGACGAACTCGTAGGCGCTGTCGATGAACGACAGCGACTGCTGCAGGTCGATGATGTAGATGCCGTTGCGCTCGGTGAGGATGAAGCGCTTCATCTTCGGGTTCCAGCGACGGGTCTGGTGCCCGAAGTGCACACCGCTGCCGAGCAGCTGGCGCATCGTGACGACTGCCATGGATCAATCTCCTAGGCGCGCACCACCGGTGGGTGGGCGCAGTTCTCTCGGTTGGTTCACGGCTCCGGGTGGTGCCGTGCCTGGTGCCCGCGACGTTCCGGACCTTCCGCCGGCTGATCAGGCAGCCGTCAGGGACAGGACCGAGCGGAACGCCGGCCCACCTTGCGGCGGGCCTGAATGCGGACACGCGAAGTCGACCGACTCGCGCCGGTCGCGTGGGCAGTCTACCCGCACTCCGGGGTGCGGGATGACGACGGTCTGGGAACCCCGCGGAGCGCGGAGGCATTCCCGTTGATTCGCGGGGCTTTTGCCAGGTTCGGGTGGGCACCGGGTGCTCCTGCTCAAGGGTGGACGTCGTGGTCGCCGTGGTCGTCCGGGTCGCGCCGGTACCGGGTGACGATTCGGTAGTCCTTGGTGGGGCCGTCGACCTTCATGTCGACCAGGAGTTCGGGCTGGTTGGTGGGCCCGGGTTCGGTGCTGGGTTCGGTGCTGGGTTCGGTGCTGGGTTCGGTGCTGGGGCCGGTGCTGGGGCCGGTGCTGGGGCCGGTGCTGGGGCCGGTGCTGGGGCCGGTGCTGGGGCCGGTGCTGGGGCCGGTGCTGGGTTCGGTGCTGGGTTCGGTGCTGGGTTCGGTGCGGGGGCTGGGGCCGGTGCGGGGGCTGGGGTCGGTGCTGGGGTCGGTCGGGCGGGCCGCGCGGGGCTCGACGTCGTGGAGGCGGTAGGTGCCGCGGTACTGGTCGGCGACGCAGTCGTGGATGTCCTGGGCGGTGTAGACGACCGGGCGGGACGAGGTGGTGGCGTGAACGGGCGGGGTGGGCTCGGGCAGGGTTGGCTCGGGCGAGCTGACGGGGGCTGCCGGTTCCGGGGCGGTCTCGGGCTCGAAAGTGAGCAGGTGCATGGTGGTGCCGTTGGCGAGCAGCACCCGGATCAGGTCGTCTTCGAGGACGTACTCGTACTCACGGAACGCCGGGCCGACGTGTCCCGAGGGCAGGTGGAGCTCGACGTCCTCGCGGTAGTGGAGGCGGCCGGGGGCCATGGGGGTGAAGCGCGCCGTGCCGGTGGCCGTGCCCAGGTCCGGATGGATCACCCGGGTCAGCGTCCAGGTTCCGGTCAGCGTCTGGAAGACCCGCTCGGCGACGTTCACGGGTTCATTTTCCATCCCCGCGCTTGGTGGGTGCGGCGACCGGGGCACTGCGACGTGGTCGGGGCCGGGCCGGCGGGCGGGCCGCTGATCTAGGGTTCCGGCATGGTGAACGGTGCGTGGCGACGGGTCGCGAAGGCGGCGGGGCTGCTCGACGGGGCCGGGGTGCCCGCGCCCACGATCTTCGCCCGGATGAGCGAACTGGCCACCCGCACCGGGGCGATCAACCTGGGGCAGGGGTTTCCGGACACCGACGGGCCCTCGGCCGTGCTCGAGGCCGCCGTGGCGGCGATTCGCGGTGGGGCCAACCAGTACCCGCCCGGGCGGGGCATCGCTCCCCTGCGCCGGGCGGTCGCCGAGCACCAGCGCCACTGGTACGGCCTCGACCCGGACCCGGACACCGAAGTACTCGTCACCGCCGGCGCCACCGAGGCGCTGACCGCCAGCATCATCGCGCTGACCGAGCCCGGCGACGAGGTGGTGGTGCTGGAGCCGATCTACGACTCGTACTCCGCCGCGATCGAGATGGCCGGGGCGGTGCGCCGCACGGTGAAGCTGGAGTGGCCCGAATACCGGCTCACCGCCGAGGCTCTCGCCCGCGCCGTGACCGACCGCACCCGGCTCATCCTGCTCAACACCCCGCACAACCCGACCGGTCGGGTGCTCGACCGGAGCGAGCTCGACCTGGTGGCCGGGGCCGCCCGCGACCACGACCTGATCGTGCTCGCCGACGAGGTCTACGAGCACCTGGCCTTCGCCCCGCACCAGCACGTGCCGATCGCGACGCTGCCCGGGATGGCCGACCGAACGGTGACGATCTCCTCGGCGGGCAAGACGTTCTCGGTGACCGGCTGGAAGATCGGCTGGCTGCACGCGCGGCCCGAGCTGGTCGACGCGATCACCGCCGTCAAGCAGTTCCTCACCTACGTGAACGGCAGCCCGTTCCAGCCCGCCGTCGCCGCCGGACTGGCTCTGCCCGACGAGCAGTTCCGGGCCTTCGGTGAGGATCTGCGCGGCCGCAGCACCATGCTCACCGACGGGCTGGCCGCCGCCGGGTTCGACGTACGCCCCAGCGACGGAACCTATTTCGTGATCGCCGACGCCACTCCCCTGGGCTACCGGGACGGCGCGGCCCTGTGCGACGACCTGCCCCGCCTCGCCGGAGTGGTGGGTGTGCCGGTGCAGGCGTTCGCCGAGGATCCGTCGCAGCCCTCGCCCCTGGTGCGCTTCGCCTGCTGCAAGCGCCCGGACGTGATCGCGGAGGCGGCCGAACGCCTGGCGGGCATGCGGCGCTGACCCGGCCGCCGGGTGCGGCCCCGATTCACGCCGCCGCACGGAACTTCCCCGGATGCGCGACGGACTTCGACGACCCGCCGCCCTGGTTCACGCTCAGCGCCGCGCCGGGTGCGGTCACCGGATCCAGGGGCAGGAGGATCGCCGGCCCCCGGCTCAGGCCGAGCAGTTCGAGCGGGTCGACGTAGGTGCCCTCCCGGCGCACACCCCAGTGCAGGCAGACTCCCGGCAGACAGTGGCTGCCAGGGCCCGCGCCGAGCAGATCGCCCAGCACCGCTCCGGCCGCGACCGGCTCACCGCGCCGCACCCGGGTGCGCACCGGCTCGAAACTGCTCACCAGCCCGCCGCCGTGGTCGATGCTGACCACCGGCGTGCCCGCCACCACCCCGGCGAAGCTCACCGTGCCACCGGCCGGAGCGATCACCGGCTGGTTCACCGCGGCCCCGAGATCGACGCCGCGATGACCGGGCGACCAGGGGTGCGGGCCGACCGCGAAACCCCGAACCAGGGCGGGCCGGGGTTGCAGCGGCCACTCCCAGCTCGACACCGGGGCCGGAGGCGGAGCCTCGACGGGGGCAGCGGCGGCCGGCGAAAAGGTCAGCAGCGCACCGAGAATCAGGATCAGGGTCGTCGTCACCGCACCAGGTTGCCGTCAGCCGCGGCGGCCCGGCCCTCCGAGCCGGCGGGCTGTGGAAAACCAGCCACTCGTGCCGTCCTGTGGACAGCTCGTGGCGACCGCCGCGTCCACCGTCACCGGAGGGCAAAACGCCGGGCGGCGCATCGGGTGACCGATGCGCCGCCCCGGGCTGACCGTTGAGGGCTAGCTGACCTCGGAGAGCTTGCCGCGCAGCTGGAGCACGGCCTTGGTGTGCATCTGGCAGATGCGTGACTCGGTCACCCCGAGCACCCGGCCGATCTCCGCGAGCGTCAGACCCTCGTAGTAGTAGAGCGTGACGACGATCTTCTCGCGCTCGGGCAGCTGGTTGATCGCGCGGGAGAGCATGAACTTGGTCTCCTCGCTCTCGAACGCCTGGACCGGGTCTTCGGCCTTGGTGTCTTCGAGCGTGTCGACCAGGGAGAGCTTGTCGCCCTTCTCGCCGCCGACCGTGAGCAGCTCGTCGAGGGCCACCACGTTGACGTAGGAGACCTGGGAGAACACGGCGTGCAGCTCTTCGAGCGTCATCCCCAGGCGCTCGGCCACCTCCGGCTCGGTGGGCGAGCGGTGCAGCTCGCCCTCCAGCGTGGCGTAGGCCCGCTCGACCTCACGGGCCTTGTAACGCACCGAGCGGGGAATCCAGTCGATGGCCCGCAGCTCGTCGATGATCGCGCCGCGGATACGGGAGATCGCGTAGGTCTCGAACTTGATCGCGCGCTCGATGTCGAACTTCTCGATCGCGTCGATCAGGCCGAAGATGCCGTAGGAGACCAGATCGGCCTGCTCGATGTTCGGCGGCAGACCCACGCCGACCCGTCCGGCCACGTACTTCACCAGCGGCGAGTAGTGCAGGATCAGGCGTTCGCGGGTCGTCTGGTCGCCCGTGAGCTTGAACTTCTCCCACAGCGCCCGCAAAGCGGCTTCGTTGGCCGCGACGGCGTCCTCCGCGGTCGCGTCGACGAGAGCGTCGCTGTTCGCAGTCACCCGGGTCCTCCCTGCATGAGCGCCTAGTCATCCGGTCAGGCAGCTTCGTCGTACTCAGGCCCTGGGGTGGGCCTGACGGTAGCTGGCGCGCAGCCGGTCCACGGACACATGCGTGTAGAGCTGCGTAGTCGTGAGCGTAGCGTGACCAAGCAGTTCCTGTACGCTACGAAGGTCCGCGCCGCCGTCGAGAAGATGCGTCGCCGCACTGTGGCGTAACCCGTGCGGGCCAAGCGAAGGCGCGTCATTCACCCGTTCGAGTGCCTGATGCACCACCTGTCGGACTTGACGCTGGTTGACCCGACCTCCACGCTTTCCCAAAAATGCCGCCGGCCCGCTGTTTTCGCTGGTCAGAGCAGGTCTGGCCCGATCCAGCCACGAATTGAGGGCCGTCGCGGCCGGTACTCCGTACGGGACCACGCGTTCCTTGCCGCCCTTGCCCAGAACGCGGATCGTGCGGCGATCCCGATCGATGTCGTCGACGTCGAGCGAGACAAGTTCACCCACTCGGACGCCGGTCGCGTAAAGCAGCTCCAGAAGGGCCAGGTCGCGGACGAGTATCGGATCGTTCGGATCGATCTTGAGAGTACCGGAACCGCTTTCGGGCACACCGTTCTCGACCACCGAGGCGGCCTCGGCGAGCGCTCGGCCGGCCTGGTCCTGACGCAGGACACCGGGCAGCGGACGGCCCCGCTTCGGCGCCTGCAGCCGCGCCCCCGGATCGGTCGTCAGCCGTTCGGTGCGGTAGAGCCAGCGGCTCAGCGCCCGGGCGCTCGCGGCCCGGCGGGCCAGGCTCGCGCGCGCCTGACCGGCGGTGGACATCGACGCCAGCCAGGAACGCAGCACGGCGAGTGTGAGCAGATCGTCGAGCGGACTTTCGGCCCCGACGGCGTTCCGGGCGTGTCGCAGCAGTTCTGCGGCGTCGGAGGAGTAGGCCCGCACGGTGTGCTCGGACAGGTTGCGCTCGGCCGCCAGATGACGCGCGTACTCCTCGACCAGCACCTGGTCGTGCGGGTGGCCGTGCGGGTGGTGGTGCGGTTCGGCGCCGGACTCGGGTGATCGGCCGGGGGGCAGCTCGGGCATCCGCACACCGTCCCCCTTTCGGGCATCGGGCTCAAGCAGGAGGGGCGGCGTGCCGTGCAGGTCTCATGAGCAGGACTAGTGTGCGGCGGGTGGACCGATCAGACCAGGGACGCGTGGTGCGGATCGGCACGCGCTCCTCACCGATGGCGCTGGCCCAGGTCGAGCGCGTGCGGGCCGAGCTGACCGCGCTCGAGCCGGATCTGGTGGTCGAGGTCGTGCCGGTGACGACCAGCGGCGACCGCTGGCCCGGCTCGCTGGCGGCGCTCGGCGGCAAGGGCGCCTTCACCCGCGAGGTCGACCAGCTGCTGCTGAACCGTGAGGTCGACCTCGCCGTGCACTGCATGAAAGACGTTCCGGGAGACCGGCCGGTGCCGGCCGGCACCACGTTCGCCTGCTACCTCGAGCGCGACGACGTGCGGGACGCCCTGATCCACCCCGGCGGCCTCACGCTCGACGAGCTGCCCGCCGGCACCCGCATCGGGACCTCCGCGGTGCGCCGGATCGCTCAGCTGGCGAGGGCCTATCCGCACCTGACCACGGTGCCGATCCGCGGCAACGCCAACAGCCGTCTGGCCAAGCTCGAGGCCGGGCACGCCGACGCGCTGCTGCTCGCCTACTCCGGCCTGGAACGGATCGGCGAGACCGCCCGGGCGACACAGATCCTCGGCATCGACACCATGTGCCCGCCGATCGGCGCCGGGGTGCTCGGGCTGCAGTGCCGGGAGGAGGACACCGAAACGGTCGATCTGATCGGCAGGCTCGGCAGCACCGGCACCTGGCGGGAGACCACGGCCGAGCGGATGATGCTGCACGTGCTCCAGGGGCACTGCAACAGCCCGATCGCCGGGCTCGCCACCTCTCGGCCCGACGGTCGGCTCGGCCTGCGGGCCATGGTGTTCTCGCTCGACGGCAAGACCACGCTGGAGGCCGAGGAGACCGGAAGCGCCTCGGATCCGGTGCTGCTCGGCACCTCGGTCGCCGTGGCCCTGCTGCACCAGGGCGCCCGGGAGCTGATCGACTCGACGGCCGACCAGGGCTGAGACCCGTTGCGTCATCGGGACGTTCCCGACGACCGGCGGCGGGCCCGGCGCCAGCCGTCTCCGACCCGCTCGGCCAGTTCCCGCAGCTCCAGGCGGGCCAGTGACGCCTCGACGGCCGTCTCGCCCGCCCCGGCCACCGAACACAACCGGGCCACCGGCACGGCCCTGCGCACGGGCAGGGCGTCGAGAACCTGCAGGTCCCGGGGCTCCAGACCGTCGTACTCGGCCTCCGGAACCGGCTCGTCGCTCGCGAGGAACGTGCCGATCGGGCCGACCAGCTCACACAGCTCGTCGGCCGAGGTGATGCAGACCGCGCCCGAGCGCAGCAGACGGTGCGCCCCGTAGGACGACGGCGAGGTCACCGGGCCGGGCACCGCCCCGACCGGAAGGCTCAGCCGGTCGGCCCAGTTCGCGGTGCCCATCGTGCCGGAGCGGTTGCCCGCCTCGACCACGCAGGTGGCCTGGCCCAGTGCCGCGATGATGCGGTTGCGGAAGATGAAGCGCCACTTCGTCGGCGTCTGCCCCGGCGGGACCTCACTGACCAGCGCCCCGGAATCGGCGATCTCGGCGATGAGGAGCTCGTTCGAGGGCGGGTAGAACCGGTCGACCCCACCCGCCAGCACCGCCAGCGTCGGACCGCTCACCGCGAGCGCCCCCCGATGAGCGGCGGCGTCGATGCCGAGGGCAGCCCCGGAGACGACGGTGATGCCCTTGTCGGCGCTGCCCGCGGCCAGTTCGGTGGCCATGTGCTCACCGTAGGCGGTGGCGGCCCGTGCCCCGACGATCGAGACCGACTGCGCACAGGCCTGATTCAGGGGCATCGGGCCGCGGACGTAGAGGCAGAAGGGTTTCTCGTCGCCCAGCCGGTCGAGGCCGGTGGGCCACTCCGGGTCGGCGGGCACGACCAGACGGCCCCCGATCAGGGTGAGGTTGTGCAGGTCCTGGTCGGGATCGAGACTTGCGAGCCGGGGACCGTACCGTTCGGCGTCGTACCCGTCGAAGACGTCGGCCAGTGCCCCGACCGCCCCACGCCGGGCCACGAGGGCACCGGCCCGGGCGTCACCGGGTTCGACCAGCCGGCTCCAGGCCACCCGGGCCCGGCGCTCCTCGGGGTCGCTGCCGAGCCGCGGCTCGACGACGGCCTGCGCCGCCGACGCGTTCTCGTTGCCGTTCACACTGACACCTGCCCCCGGCGCCGGAGCATCAGCGCCAGCGACACGTCGTCGCGGTCGGGACGTTCCCGCCCGGCCAGATCGCCCACCGAGTAGGCGACTTTCAGCACCCGGTCGTGGCCCCGGATCGACAGCTTGCCGGTGTCGAGCGCCCGGTCGACATCCTGGGTGACGTCGGGAGGCAGTCGCAGCGGGCCCCGCAGGTAGCTGCCGGGGATCTCGCCGTTGCAGGTCCACGGGGTGCCGGCGAGCCGGTCGCGGGCGATGGCCCGAGCGGCACGCACCCGCTGGGCCACCGTGGCCGAGGTCTCGGCCCGGTCGCTCTCGGCCATGTCGGTGCGCGACACCGGGAGCACGTCGACCTGCAGGTCGACCCGGTCGAGCAGAGGACCGGACAGCCGGGACAGGTAGCGGCGCCGGGCGATCGGCGCGCAGACACAGTTCAGCCCTTTGCCCGAGGCCTGGCCGCAGGGACAGGGATTGCTGGCCAGCACCAGCAGGAACCGGGCCGGGAAACGGGCGCTGCCGTTGGCGCGGTGGATCACCAGGTCGCCGTGCTCGAGCGGTTGGCGCAGAGCATCGAGCACCTGCGAGTGGAATTCGCCGGCCTCGTCGAGGAAGAGGATGCCGCGGTGGGCCAGCGACGCCGCACCCGGGTGCGGGAGTCCGCTGCCGCCGCCGACCATGGAGACGATCGTGGCGGTGTGGTGGGGACTCTGGAACGGTGGTCGCCGGATCAGCCCGCTCGCCGGGACGAGGGTGCCCGCGACCGAGTGCACGGCCGTCACCTCCACCGCCGCCTCGTCGTCGAGATCGGGCAGCAGCCCCGGCAACCGGGATGCGAGAAGGGTCTTGCCGGTGCCCGGCGGGCCCATGAGCAGCAGGTGATGCCCTCCGGCGGCGGCGAGTTCGAGGGCCGTGCGCGCCTGCTTCTGGCCGATCACGTCGGACAGGTCGGGCTCCGGACCGGCCGGGAGACCGGCCCGCGCCGGGGTGAGGTCGCCGGGCCGCACCAGCAGGTCGCCCGGATGCGCCTCGGGAGCGCGGCTCTCGCGGCGGGGCGCGACATGGAGCAGGGCGGGCTGGTGAATCTCGGGCGGCAGCTCACCGGCGATGCCGCCGTGCAACCGGATCAGGTCGGCCAGGGTGCTCATCGGATGCACCCGGGCGCCGGGCACGAGACGGGCCTCGGCCTCGTTGGCGACGGGCACCACCACGTCGGGGAAGCCGCTGCGCACGGCGGCGAGCGTGGCGGGCAGCACTCCGCGCACCGGGCGCACCCGGCCGTTGAGCCCGAGTTCGCCGATGTGGACGTAGGTTCGGGCGGCCGACGCCTCGAGCACCGACTGGGCGCGGAGCAGGGCCACCGCGATCGCCAGGTCGAACCCGCTGCCCGCCTTGGGCAGCGCGGCGGGTGACAGGTTCACCGTGATGCGGCGCTGCGGCAGCGGGTGCCCGGAGTTGGAACAGGCGGCGCGCACCCGGTCGCGGGACTCGGTGAGCGACGCGTCGGGCAGGCCGACCAGGGTGAAGGCGGGCAGCCCGAGGGCGATGTCGGCCTCCACGTCGACCAGGTGCCCGGTCATCCCGACGATCGCGACGGACAACGCGCGGCCCAGCGCCATCAGAGCACCCCCTTGAGGTGCACCATGCGGGTGGTGCCGGACAGCGGGCGGACAATGCCGACCACGTCGACGCGCACCTGCGGGTAGAACCGGCTCTGCGATGCGAGCCAGGCCCCGGTGAGGCGCCGTAACCGGCCCGCCTTCACCGAGGTCACCGCCTCGAAGGGGTCACCCGCCCGCACCGACTGCCGGGTCTTGACCTCGCAGACCACCAGGCACTGCCCCTCCAGCGCCACCAGATCGATCTCACCGGATCGGCACCGCCAGTTGCGGGCCAGGATCCGGCAGCCCGTCGCCTCCAGGTGCGCCGCCGCCAGGTTCTCCCCGTAGCGGCCGAGCTCGGCCTTTGCCAGCTGCATCTCCACCACCTCCGGTGCGAAAGCCTGCTCGCTCCGGAGGTTCCCGACGGGTCGTCAGCGGCCGCCTGTGGACGGACAGCCGTTCGTACGGTGCTGTGGAAAGTTCGTCAGCCCATCCGGGTGCCGCACTCGGAGCAGAACGCCGCCCCCGGCACGTTGCGCGTGGACTCGCAGCCCGGGCAGGCCCGCTTCACCTGGAACTCCTGACCGCAGCCGGAGCAGAACCTGCCACCGTCGACCTTCGCGGAGCAGTGCGGGCAGGTGACGGTGGTGCGGGCCGAGACGTCGAGGTTCTTGTTCCAGTCGACCTCCCGGGCCTGGTCGTGCATCTGCTGCACCTGGGCCTGCGACTGCGCCCGGGACAGCTCTTCGTGCACGAACGGCGAGCAGCGGGCGCACTGGCCGACCTGCTCGTTCCAGCAGACGTCGTGACAGACCCAGTCGCTGCAGCCCCGGCACTGGCGGAACTCGTGGCGGACCGTCTCGACCGCCTCGGACATCGCCCTGTCCTTGGCGGCGGAATTGGTTCCGCGGTCCCAGTAGTCGGCCAGACTGCCGAGCTTGTGGGCGTTGCCGCCGAAGAAGTTGCCGACGGTGCGCAGCACGTTCTGCGCCATCTCGGCCTTGTCGCGCACGAACGGCGAACGATGACCGTTGCCGCACCGCTCGCAGGAGAACTCGAACTGGAAACCGTCGTTGTTCGAGAGGTCACGGACGTTGTCGGTGAACGCATAGTGCTGGGCCACGGACGTCATGCTAGGGGCGGGTGGCCTGCGAAAACAGACCTGTTCGAGGGTTTTGCGAAGTCCGGTCGGCGGGGGTGCACCCCCGCATCCGGGGCGCCCCCGAGCCGGAAACCGGGGACGAATCCCCAGAACCGGGTGCCGAACCGGACGTGAACTGTCGGTGGTCACCAATAGAGTCGGCCAGGTCATGATGATCTCAGTCGAGAACCTCACGAAGCGCTACGGCGCTGTCACCGCGCTCGACGGGCTGACCTTCGCCATCGAGTCCGGAGTCGTCGGTCTGGTCGGTGCCAACGGCGCGGGCAAGTCCACGATGATCAAGATCCTGCTCGGGCTGCTGCCCGCCACCACCGGTGGCGCGCGGGTCCTGGGTCTCGACGTCGCCACCGACGGCCCCGCCATCCGGCAGCGAGTGGGCTACATGCCCGAGCACGACTGCCTTCCGGCCGACATGTCGGCCACCGAATTCGTCCTCCACATGGCCCGGATGTCCGGGCTGCCGCTGACCGCGGCCCGCGAGCGCACGGCCGACACACTGCGGCACGTCGGGCTGTACGAGGAGCGGTACCGCTCGATGGGCGGCTACTCGACCGGTATGAAGCAGCGGGTCAAGCTGGCCCAGGCCCTCGTGCACGACCCGGGTCTGCTGCTGCTCGACGAGCCGACCAACGGTCTCGACCCGGCCGGGCGCGACCAGATGCTCGCGCTGCTGCGGCGCATCGGCACCGAGTTCGGCATCCCGATGCTCGTGACCTCGCACCTGCTGGGCGAACTGGAACAGGTCTGCGACCACATCGTGGTCGTCGACGGCGGGCGTCTGCTGCGGTCGTCGTCCACCGCCGACGTCACCTCGGCCAGCCGCATCCTGGCGGTCGAGGTCGACGAGCGGGTGCCCGAGCTGGGCGCGGCCCTGCAGGCCGCCGGGCTCGTGGTGCACCCGGCCGGGCGGCAGATCGAGGTCGAGCTGGTCGACGACGGCACCTACGACGTCGTGCTCGACACCGTCGTGCAGCTCGGGGTCGGCCTGCACCGGCTCGAGCGGCGCCGCCACCGGATGGCCGAGATCTTCCGCGCCGACCCGACTCTCGACCCCGACCAGAACGACCCGGGCGGCAACGACGCGGGTGACCCCGCCCGGGCCGTTGCTGCTGCCCTACAGCAGAAGTGGGCCCAGGCCTCACAGCCCGCCAGCGGGCCCGCCACCGCGCCGAACACCGCGCCGAACACCGAAGGGGGGCGACCGTGAGCAGCAACGGTGGAGTCATCCACGACATCGGGTTCCGGCACTACGAAGGGCCCCGGCTGGGCCGGGGCTACCTGATCCGGTCGCTGTACGTCGAGAGCCTGCGGGGCTGCTACGGTCTCGGCCGCTCGACGAAGTCGAAGATCATGCCCTTCCTGCTGCTGTTCGTCATGACCGGCCCCGCGATCATCGTCGCGGTGGTGGCCGGCGTGACCGGGCTGGACTCGCTGCCGATCGAGTCGGTCGACTACATCTTCGCGCTGAGCTCGGCGATCACCATCTTCGTGGCCGCCCAGGCCCCGGCCACGGTCTCGCGGGACCTGCGGTTCCGCACCATGCCGCTGTACCTCTCGCGTCCGCTGCACCGCAACGACTACGTGCTGGCCAAGTTCGGCGCGATGAGCACGGCCCTGTTCATCCTCATCGCGGTTCCGCAGACCGCCCTGTTCCTGGGGTCGCTGCTGGCCAAGATGTCGTTCTGGCCGAACGCGAAGAGCTGGGCGGCGGGCCTTCTCGGGGCCTTCCTGGTCTCGCTGGTGCTGGCCGGCATCGGCCTGCTGATCGCCTCGATCACCCCGCGGCGCGGCTTCGGGGTGGCCGCGGTGATCACCGTGCTGCTCCTGCTCACCCTGATCAGCGGCGTCCTCTCGGCCCTGGCCTACGAGAACGACCATCCCGACCTGTCCGGCTACTTCGCCATGATCAACCCGGTCGGGCTGGTGCAGGGAGTGCTGCACTGGCTGGTCGACGCCGACGTCTCGTACCCCGTGCCCCCGCCCGGCACCACCGGCGGTCTGGTGTTCACCGCGGTCATGGTCCTGGTGATCGCCGGCAGCTACGCCCTCCTGCTCGCGCGCTACCGGAAGGTGTCGGCCTCATGAGCCAGGCGACGAGAATCGAACGCGCCCCCGTCGTGCTGAAACTCGAACAGGTCAGCCGCTGGTTCGGCAACGTGGTGGCGGTGAACGACGTCTCGATGACGATCGGGGCCGGCGTTACCGGTCTGCTCGGGCCGAACGGCGCGGGCAAGTCCACGCTGATCCACATGATGAGCGGGTTCCTGCCGCCCTCGTCCGGCTCGGTCACGGTCGACGGCCAGGCCACCTGGCACAACGAGGGCATCTACCGCCGCATCGGCCTGGTGCCCGAGCGGGAGGCGATGTACGACGGGGTCTCCGGCTGGGACTTCGTGCTCGCCAACGCGAGGCTGCACCGGCTGCCCGACCCGAAAGCAGCCGCGCGGCGGGCGATCGAGACCGTCGACATGCTCGAGGCCTCGTCCCGCGACGTGGGCGGCTACTCCAAGGGCATGAAGCAGCGCATCAAGATGGCCACCGCCCTGGTGCACGATCCGGACGTGCTGCTGCTCGACGAGCCGTTCAACGGCATGGACCCGCGCCAGCGTCTCCAGCTGATGGACCTGATGACCGAGCTCGGCCGCACCGGCCGGGTGGTGCTGTTCAGCTCGCACATCCTCGAGGAGGTCGAGCAGATCGCCGGGGGCATCGAGGTGATGGTGGCCGGGCGGCACGCGGCGTCCGGCGACTTCCGCGAGATCCGCCGCCTGATGACCGAACGGCCGCACCAGTACACGATCCGGTCGAGTGACGACCGGGCTCTGGCCGCCGCGCTGATCGCCGACGGTTCCACCTCCGGGGTGGAGCTCGGCGACCGGCTCAACGTGCAGGCCACCGACTACACCCGGTTCGCCCACCGGCTGCCGGTCTTCGCCCGGGAACGAGGGATCCGGTTGTACGAGGTCACACCCGCCGACGAGTCGCTGGAGAAGGTCTTCTCCTACCTGGTGAACCGATGAACGCCACCGTCGCCGGGCTCAGCTGGCACAGTCTCGTCGGCCGCCGCCGCGCCGTCCTGCTGTTCGTGCTCCCCGCCGTCCTGATCGCCCTGGCCGTGCTGGTGCGGCTGGTCAGCGGTCAGTCGTCGGGCAACGCTGCCGATCTGCTCGGCCAGTTCTCGCTCGGTTTCCTGATCCCGCTGCTCTGCCTGATCGCGGGCACCGGCGCGATCGGCCCGGAGATCGACGACGGCTCGATCGTCTACCTGCTCGCGAAACCGCTGAACCGCTACGTGATCGCGGTCAGCAAGTGGATCGTCGCGATCGGCGTGATCGTGCTGTTCGGCGTGCTGCCCACGCTGGTCGCGGGTTTCGTGATCGCCGGCAATCAGGACGGGGTGGCCACCGGCTACGCGACCGGCGCCCTGCTGGCCGGTGTCGCCTACGCCACGGTGTTCCTGCTGCTGGCCGTCGTCACCCGCAACGCGGTGGTGGTCGGCCTGCTCTACGCCCTGGTCTGGGAGGCCGCGATCGGCGGGTACGTGCCCGGCGCGCAGACGCTCAGCATCCAGCAGTGGGCCCTGGCCGTCACCGAGAAGATGCTCGGAGACGGGGCCGCCGGCTTCGGCGTCAACTCCGCGGTCGGCCTGGGCACCGGCGTCACGCTGCTCACCGTGGTCACGGTGATCGGGCTCGCCTACACCGGCTACCGGCTGCGCAGCATCCGGATCAGTGGTGAGGAGTGACCGGCTGACACCGACGCGGGCGAGGTGACCACGACGTCCTCAAGCACAAAATCTGCCCGCCCCTCGAGGTGAGGGGCGGGCAGTGAGCCGGGACGCGATCAGCTGGCCGCGCCGAAACCGCCGTTCTTCGGCAGCTGCAGATCGTTCGGCGTGAGTTCCTCGACGTTCACGTCCTTGAACGTGACCACCTTGACCGCCTTCACGAACCGGGCGGGGCGATAGACGTCCCACACCCAGGCGTCGCTCATCGAGACCTCGAAATACACCTCGCCGTCGGCCGACCGCACCTGCAGATCCACCTGGTTGGCCAGGTAGAACCGGCGCTCGGTCTCGACCACGTAGCTGAAGAGACCGACCACGTCGCGATACTCGCGATAGAGCTGCAGCTCCATCTCGGTCTCGTAGTTCTCAAGGTCCTCGGCGCTCATCCGACCTCCCCTCCGACACCGTTCGGCGAGGTCCGCCAGGTCTGCCGTCGCTCGTTCATACCTGCCGCTTGCTCCTGTGTGCCGCTGGTCGGGACCGTCACGCACTGCCAGGACATGCTTACCATCCGCCCGGTTCCGGTCCCGCTTCTGTCCCATGATGTCGCAGAACCGCGCGAGGAGGGACGCTTGCCGCGCGACGGGCGGCCACCCGGCTGGACGTTCCGGAATCAGACCGCTGCGAACTGCGACGACGGGCAGACCTCACGAGCCCGATGGCGGACGCGCCGGTGGCCCGGTCGGGCTGTGGTCGGGAACCAGCCGTCAGGAAAGCGCCAGCCCCAGCTCGACTCCGCCCCACGCCAGCAGAAGCCCACCGACGACGGACGCGACCACGTAACCGGTCGCCGGCCCCACCCGTCGCGCTCGGACCAGCTTCACCGTCTCGAAGCTGAACGTGCTGTAGGTCGTGAACGCACCGCACCAGCCGGTGCCCCCAGCCGCGAGAGCCGCACTGCCGATGCGTCCGCCGGCCACGAGGCCCATGAGCAGACCGAGCACCGCGGAGCCGGAGAGATTGATGACGAGGGTGCCCAGGGGAAGCGTGCTCGGGAACCGGCGCTGCACCCAGCGGTCGAGGAGGTACCGGGACGGGGCACCGATCGCGGCGCCCAGGGCGACCATCAGGGGGATCATGCGTCGGCGCCCTCGTCGGGAAGGACCACGGGGCCGGCCTCCCCGGTCGAACCAGGAGTCCCCGCCGAGTCAGCCCTAACCGAGTCAGTCCCAGCCGAGTCGGCCCCAACCGAGTCAGCCCCAGCCAAGTCAGCCCCAGCCAAGTCAGCCCCAGCCAGGTCAGCCCCAGCCCCTACCGCGCGAGCAACCGGCCGGGCCACCAGCGACACCGCCCACTCCCCCAGCACCACCGCCAGCAACGCGCCAACCAGCGTCAGCGTCACGTAACCGACCGCCGCGAGCGGTCTGTCGGCGTCGATGAGATGAAAGGTGTCGGTGCTGTAGGTGGAGAAGGTGGTGAAGCCCCCGAGGATCCCGACGCCCAGGAACGGCCGCACCAGCGGATGCGGCGACGCCGACCGCGCCAGCCTCGCCATGAGCACCCCCATGAAGAAGCCACCCGTGACGTTGATGACCAGCACGGCCCAGGGCACCCCGCCCGGAGAGGCCGGCACGACGCGGGTCAGGCCGTACCGGGCCTCGGCCCCGATCACCCCACCCGCCGCGATGACCGCGAGCTCCTGACGCAGGCGGCTCATGGGAAGAGCGTGAGTTCCTCGTGGTCGTAACCGACGGCCCGCCCGTGTTTCGGCGGCGCCAGCTCGGCGCGGCCGCCACGGACTCCGTCCTCCTCCGACGAGACCAGCTCCTCCAGGTCCGACGCCGAGTCGGCCTCGGCCGGAATCCCTTCGAGCGCCTCCGCCAGCTCAAGGTCGGAAGCCGAGTCGACCTCGGGGACGACCGGGGAGTCCAGCCCGTCCAGATCCAGCGTCTCGCCGTACACCCCGTCCGAACCCGGGATGTTCCACGACAGCCGGTGCATACGGCTGGGCCCGAGCCGGCGCAGCGCGGCCAGGTGGTCGGGCGCCGAGTAGCCCTTGTTCAGCTCCCAGCCGTAGCCCGGGTGGTCGTCGGCGAAACCGACCATCAGGCCGTCCCGTTCGACCTTGGCCAGCACACTCGCCGCGGCCACGGCGGCACACCGCAGGTCGGCCTTCACCTGGGTCACCACCCGCGCGGGCACGATCGACGACAACGGCTCGCCGTCGACGAACGTCAGCGGATGCCCCACCGCCACCGGAGTCTCGTCGAAGTCGAACAGCGCTGTGCCCTGCGGCGCCTCCTCGACCGCGTCGGCGGGAACCGTCAGCCAGTCGTGCGAACCGTCGAGCAGGGCGCAGTCGGGCCGGATCTCGAGCTGGGCGAAGGCCCGGGCGGCGGCGAGCCGGAGCCCGCCGATGATGCCGATCTCGTCGATCTCCCCGGACGAGGCGTGCCCCACCGCCGACATCGGCGCCCAGCGGCGCAACTTCGGCACCAGCTTCTCGCGCACCGCGGGAGCCAGGAGCTTCGAGTCCTTCACCCCGGTCGGCGCGGACTTCGTCTCCAGGTCGATCACCACGACCCCGACGGTGACCGGGCCGGCCAGCGCACCGCGGCCCACCTCGTCCACGCCCGCGACGAAACGATGCCCCTCGCGCAGCAGCTTGCGCTCCTCGCGCAGCGTCGGCGGCTGGGCCGTCAGCTTCTTGAGCAATGCCTTCTTGGCGGCGGCCTTACGCGCCTTGGCCCGCTGCGCGGCGGCCTGGCTGGCCGCAGCCTTCTTCGACAAGGGGCGGCCGGACGCCGGGGTCATCGCGCACTCACCACCTGAAGCCTGTCGAGCCGGAACCAATCGGAGGAGCCAGACGCTACCGGACGCCCGGCGGATCTCGGCGCGAAGGGGCAGAAGTTGCGCGTGTTTCCCGCTATGACGAATCCACTCCCCCGAAGACCTCCGACGGATTCGTCAGCACCGACATGCGTTTCAGCGGCCAGACCCGGGCGAAGGCGACGCCCACCACGTTGTCCATCGGCACCGTGCCGTCGGCGTTGTCGCGGTGGTAGCGGGAGTCGGCCGAGTCACCGCGGTTGTCGCCCATCACCCACACGTGGTCGGCGGGCACGGTGACCTCGAACTCGTCCTCGCTGGGCGCGCTCCCCGGCTTCACGTAGGGCTCATCCACCGCCGTGCCGTTGACCGTGACCCGGCCCTGGTCGTCGCAGCAGACCACCTTGTCGCCGGGCAGGCCGATGAGCCGCTTGATCAGATGATTGTCGGCGTCGCTGGGCATCAGGCCGACGAACATGAGTGCACCGTGGATGCGTTCCATCGCCGGGCTCGAGGCCGCGGCCTTCTCGGTCGGGGGCAGCCAGCCGCCCGGGTCCTGGAACACCACGATGTCGCCGCGGTGCAGGGTGAGCGGGCCCGGCGTCAGCTTGCTCACCAGCACCCGGTCACCCACCTGCAGCGTGTCTTCCATCGACGACGAGGGGATGAAGAACGCCTGCATCAGGTACGTCTTGATGATCAGCGACAGGCCCAGCGCGATGAGCAGCACCAGGAAGACCTCGCGGATCAGGAACCCGGCGGCCTGGACCGGGGTGAGCGGCGGGTCTTCCGGCTTGGGCCGGTGCGCCAGCGGCCGGAACTTGCCCGGCCCGGACTTCTTCGGGCGCGGGGCCTTTCCGGCCCGCACCCGCTCGGCGTCGAGCGCGTCGCGCCGGCTCATCCCCCGCGGACGGTTCGCGGGGGTGCGCCGGGCCCGGCGCCAGGCCTCTTCCCCCTCGTCGGGTCCGGAGGGCCCCGAGGCGCGGTGCGAGCTCACGCCCGAGGTCACGGGGCCGGGACGCCGGCGAACGTCGACGACGGGTTACGCAGCAGGCTGAACCGGCTCAGCGGCCAGACGTTCACGAAGGCCCGGCCGACGATGTTGCTCTCGGGCACCATGCCGTTGTTGATGTCCGGGTGGTAGCGGGAGTCCTGCGACACAGAACGATGATCCCCCAGAACCCAGACGTGGCCCGCCGGAACGGTCACCGAGAACGTCTTCTCACTCGGCTCGTCACCCGGGTAGAGGTACGGCTCGTCGATCGCGACGCCGTTGACCGTGACCCGGCCCTGGTCGTCGCAGCAGGCCACCACGTCACCGGGCAGGCCGATCACGCGCTTGATCAGGTGGTCGTCGGAGTTGCTGGGCACCAGGCCGATGAAGCTCAGGGCCCGGTGGACGCTGCCCGCGGGGGCGGTCTCGCTGTCACCGAGCCAGCCGCCCGGGTCCTTGAACACCACGATGTCACCGCGGTGCAGGTCGAACGGGCCGGGCGTCAGCTTGCTCACCAGCACCCGGTCGCCGGTCAGGAGGGTGTTCTCCATCGACGGGGACGGGATGAAGAACGCCTGCACCAGGAAGGTCTTGATCAGCAGCGACAGACCCAGCGCGATGACCAGCACCAGGGCCAGCTCCCGCACGAGGCTCAGCAGCTGGGCGAGCGGGCCGGGAGCCGGCTTCTCGGGCACCGGCGCCGGCGCCTCGGACTCCGGGACAGGGGCCGGAGACGGGGTAGGGGCCGGAGACGGCGTAGGGGCAGCCGCGTTCCACGGGTCCGCAGGGGTCACCGGTTCCTCCTGGTCCGGCCGGTCACCGGCCCTCACCGGCCCGACCCGTCGTCGAGCCCACCGAAACGTGACAGTGGCCAGTAGATCCCGGCCACCTTGCCGACCACCCGGTCGAGGGGAACCGTGCCACCCCCGGGCGAGCCCAGGTAGGCCCGCGAGTCCGCGGAGTCGGACCGATGGTCACCCATCACCCAGAGCCGGTCGTCGGGAACCACGATGTCGAACGCCACCTCGCTCGGCCGGTCGCCGTCCGCCACGTACGTCTCGTCGAGCGGCTCGTCGTTGACGGTGATGCGCCCCTGGTCGTCACAGCAGACCACGTGGTCGCCGGGCAGGCCTATCACTCGCTTGACGTAGTCGTGAGACCCGACGGGCATGCTGAAGAGCGCGGCGACGCCCCGGCCGACCCGGCCGAGCAGCGTGTCGGGGCCGGGGTCGGTGTCGTCGAACACCCCGGCACCGTTGAAGACCACCACGTCGCCGCGCTGCACGTCGCCGAAGAGGGAGGACAGCCGCGAGACCACCACCCGGTCGCCGATCTCCACGGTCGGCTCCATCGAGCCGGTGGGCACCACGAACGACTGCAGGAGGAACGCGCGCACCAGGGCGATCGTCACCGCGACCGCGACCAGAACCACTGCGGCCCGGCGCACCGGGCTCGCCGGAGAACGGTCAGGCATCGCCGGGCGGGGCGACGTCGGCGCGGTCCGGCCGATCAGCACCCGATCCCACCTTCTTCTTCAGATCAGGCGTCATTGAGAGGCCGTCGAGCGGTTTCCAGAAAAGAACATGCATCACGGATCCTCGCACGGGCCCGCGACGAATGGCGCCGAACCACGCGAGCGGCCCGCACGCGCGCCGATTCACAGCTTCTCATCCCAAGCTGTGCCAGCAGAACGCAGAGGGGCAAAGCGGAACCGGCCCCGGCTCCCGTCGGGAGGCCAGGGCCGGTTCGCGAAGCGCTACGAAGAAGTTCAGCGCGCCGGGATGGCGTCGCGCTTCTCCTTGATCTTGGCGGCCTTGCCGCGCAGCGAGCGCAGGTAGTACAGCTTGGCGCGGCGGACGTCACCGCGGGTCGCGACCTCGATCTTCTCGATGATCGGGGTGTGCACCGGGAAGGTGCGCTCCACGCCGACACCGAAGCTGACCTTGCGGACCGTGAAGGTCTCGCGGACGCCACCACCGGAGCGGCGGATCACGACGCCCTGGAACAGCTGCACACGGGAGCGGTTGCCCTCGACCACGCGGACGTGAACCTTGACGGTGTCACCGGCGCGGAAGGAGGGGACGTCGCTCTTCAGGGAGGCAGCGTCGAGACTGTCGAGTGCGTGCACGATATGTCGCTCTCTCGCAGATGCCACAGGTCACCGGCGAAGGTAGAAGATTCTACGGTTCACGGTTCGTGCCCGGCGCTGACGTCGGTACCGCGCTCTCCCCCTGTGGCAGGGGCGCAGCCGACAGGCGGCACGAAGGGTCAGTCTGCCACAGGCCGGGCGGGCAACCGAAATTGAGAGCCCTCCACCGACCAGCCCTCCTCGGCCAGAACGGCCCGGTCGACCTTGTCCAGCGTCCCGGGGTCCAGCTTGAGAATCAGGTCCGGCCGACGCCGCGCCGTACGCCGCAGCCGCTCGTCACGACGCCACCGCTCGATCTGCGCGTGATGCCCCGACATCAGCACGGCCGGCACCTCACGGTCTTGCCACACCGCCGGTTTCGTGTAGACCGGGTATTCGAGCAGGCCGTCTTCGTGGCTCTCCTCGACCAGGCTCTCGGCGTTGCCGATCACCCCCGGGATCAGCCGGGCGACGGCCTCGACCACGGCCAGCACCGCCACCTCACCACCGTTGAGCACGTAGTCGCCGAGGCTGAACGGCCGCACCGGCATGAGCGTGGCGGCGTGCTCGTAGACCCGCTCGTCGATGCCCTCGTAGCGGCCGCAGGCGAACGCCAGCCAGTCCTGCTGGGCCAGCTCGCGGGCCATCGCCTGGGTGAACGGCTGCCCGGAGGGACTCGGCACCAGAAGCGTCGGCCGTCGCGGCCCCTCGGCCAGCGTGCCCAGCGCCTCGGCCCACGGCTCCGGCTTCATCACCATGCCGGCGCCGCCCCCGGCCGGGGCGTCGTCGACGGTGCGGTGCCGGTCGTGGGTGAACTCCCGCAGGTCGTGCACGGTGAGGTCGAGCAGACCGGTGCGCCGGGCCTTGCCGATGAGCGAGAGGTCCAGCGGCGCCAGGTATTCCGGGAAGATCGAGAAGACGTCGATGCGCATCTAGTCGTCGAGATCTTCCAGGAGACCGAGGGGCGGATCGAGGACGAGGTGGCCGGCCTTGATGTCCACGAGGGGCACCAGGGCACTCACGAAGGGGACCAGACGGTCTTCTCCGCGCAGCGTGCGCACGACCAGCAGGTCTTGCGCACCCGGGTGCTGCACGGCGACGATCTCGCCGAGCTTCTCCCCCGCCGTGTCCACCGCGGCCAGGCCGACCAGCTCGTGGTCGTACCAGGCGTCGGGTTCGTCGGAGGCCTCGTCGAGGTCGAGCTCGAGCACGGCGTTGCGCATGCCCTCGGCCGAGGTCCGGTCGGTCAGTTCTTCGAAGGCGAGCAGAAGGGTGCCGTTGTTGTCACGGACCCGGGTGAGAGTGAGCGTGGTGGGCAGGCCCGACGCGACCAGGGAACGCTGAAGGGAGCCGTCTTCCACGTGGAAGACGGCTCCCTTCACGAACCGCTGGTCCGGCGCGTCGGTCCGGACCTCGATGCTCACCTCGCCGCGCAGACCGTGGGCACGACCCACCCTTGCAACCACGAGACGCACAGTGTTCCTGCTTTCGGGACGGTTCAGCGACCGCGGTCGACGTCGACGACGTCGACGCGGACCGGCTCACCGTTGGAGATCGCCTTGACCACGGTGCGCAGCGCCGTGGCGGTGCGACCCGAGCGGCCGATCACCCGGCCGAGGTCTTCGGGGTGCACCCGGACCTCGAGCAGGGAACCCCGGCGGAGCGAACGACTGCGCACGACCACGTCGTCCGGATGGGCGACGATGCCGCGGACCAGGTGCTCCAGCGCGTCGACGAGCATGATCAGGCCTGCTCGGCCGGAGCCTCGGCAGCAGCCTCGGCCGGCTTCTCCTCGGCCTTGGCCTCAGCCTTCTCGGCCTTCTTGGCGGCCTCTTCCTTCTTGGCCTCGTCGCGCTTGGTGCGCAGCGTCTTGGCCTCGTTCTCGTTCAGGCTCTTGGCCTCGGCGAAGCCCGAGCGGTCTTCGACCTTCTTCTCGGCGACCCGGAGGGTGCCCTCGGCGCCCGGCAGGCCCTTGAACTTCTGCCAGTCACCGGTGACCTTGAGGATGGCCGCGACCTGCTCGGTCGGCTGCGCGCCGACGCCGAGCCAGTACTGCACGCGCTCGCTGTTGACCTCGATGACCGACGGGTCGTGGGTCGGGTGGTACTTACCGATCTCCTCGATCGCACGACCGTCACGCTTGGTGCGCGAGTCGGCGACGACGATGCGGTAGTACGGAGCGCGGATCTTGCCCATCCGCTTGAGACGGATCTTGACTGCCACGGGTGTGGACTCCTCATATGCATGGGTGCGGCCGTACGTCTCCCCGGAGTGGGGTTTCCGGTGGATCGGTAAGCCTTGGACTCGGCGACGCCTGCGGTGAGAGGGTCCGCACCGGCCGGGTTCAGCCGACCATTCTGCCAGATGTCAACGCCCCGCGGAGCACGACCACCTGCGGCGTGCTCACGACGCGCAGATCCGTGCGGGGATCGGCCTCGTAGACGACCAGGTCGGCGGGTGCGCCCTCGGCCAGCGCGGGCCGGCCGAGCCAGCGGCGGGCCGACCAGCAGGCGGCGTCGAGGGCGGCGACGCGGGGCAGCCCGGCCGCGTGCAGCTCGGCCACCTCGGAGGCCACCAGACCGTGGGGCAGTGACCCGCCGGCGTCGGTGCCGCAGAACACCGGCACGCCTTCGTGGTAGGCCGCGCTCACCCGCTCGTAGCGACGTCGGTGCAGGTCGAGCATGTGGGTGCGGTACCGCGGAAACTTCTCACGGGCCCGCTCGGCGATCTCGGGGAACGTGGCGATGTTGATCAGGGTGGGGACGATCGGCACACCGGCGCTCGCGGCTCGGGTGCGCGTGTGGTCGTCGAGACCGGTCGCGTGCTCGACGCAGTCGATGCCCGCGGTGAGGAGATCGGGCAGGCACTCCTCGCCGAAGCAGTGAGCGGTGACCCGGGCCCCCTCGGCGTGGGCCGCGGCCATGCCCGCCCGCAGCGCGTCGAGCGGCCAGCAGGGGGCGAGATCGCCCGTGGAACGGTCGATCCAGTCACCGACGATCTTGACCCAGCCGTCGCCGAGCCGGGCCTGGGCCGCCATCGTCGCGGGGAGCTGCTCGGGCTCGATCTCGTGCGCGTAGTGCCGGAGGTAGCGCCGGGTGCGGGCGATGTGACGGCCGGCCCGCACGACCACCGGCAGGTCGTCGCGGTCGTCGATCCAGCGGGTGTCGGCCGGGGACCCGGCGTCGCGCAGCAGCAGGGCCCCGGCGTCACGGTCGGCGAGCGCCTGCTGCTCGCTGGTGGCCGCGTCGACCGCGCCCTGACCGTCGAGCCCGACGTGACTGTGCGCGTCGACCAGACCGGGCAGCACCCAGCCGTCGACCAGGGTCTGGTCGAGGCCGGGCCCGGTGGGCCGCTCGAAGGTGATGCGGCCGCCGATGACCCAGGCGCCGTCACGAACCTCGTCCGGACCGGTGAGAAGGGGCCCGGTCAGCCTGATCACGGTCACCGAGTCACCCGGCCCGTGCCCCCGGAAAGACGGCAGCGGCCGCCGGGCCGGGTGGCCCGGGCGACCGCTGTGGTCTCCATTCTGAGGTCAGCGCCCCAGGAACTTCTCGAAACCGGGCGGCAGCTCGAGGTTCGCCGGGTCGATGTTCGCCGGCGGCTGAGCGGCCCCGAACGCACCGCCCGCCGGCGTGGCCGGGCCCTTCTTGCCGCCGTCGGCGAGCTGCTGGGCGCGCTTGGCCGGGTTGCCCGACTTCGCCTTGCCCTTGCGCGGCGCCGTGTTCTTGCCCTTGCCCTTCTTGCCGCCGCCCCCCAGACCGGGAGGCATGCCCGGCATCCCCGGCATGCCGGGCATCCCGCCGCCGCGACGCATGGCGCGCATCATCTTCTGCGCCTCGCCGAACCGCTCGATCAGCGTGTTGACCTCGCTGACCTGCGTGCCGGAACCCTTGGCCACGCGCAGACGCCGGGAACCGTTGAGCACCCGGGGCTGACGGCGCTCGAGGGGCGTCATCGACTTGATGATGGCCTCGACGCGGTCCATCTCGCGCTCGTCGAAGTTGTCGAGCTGCTCGCGCAGTTCGCCCATGCCCGGCAGCATGCCGAGCATCTTCTTCAGCGAGCCCATGTTCTTCAGGGCCGCCATCTGGGCCAGGAAGTCCTCGAGGGTGAAGTCTTCGTCGGCGGCCAGCTTGGCCGCCATCTTCTCGGCCTGCTCGGCGTCGAACGCCTTCTCGGCCTGCTCGATCAGGGTGAGGATGTCACCCATGTCGAGGATGCGGCTCGCCATCCGGTCGGGGTGGAAGAGCTCGAACTCCTCGAGCTTCTCACCGGTCGACGCGAACATCACCGGCTGGCCGGTCACGCCCATCACCGACAGGGCCGCACCACCGCGGGCGTCACCGTCGAGCTTGGAGAGCACGACGCCGGTGAAGCCGACCCCGTCCATGAAGGCCATCGCGGTGTTCACCGCGTCCTGCCCGATCATCGCGTCGACGACGAACAGCACCTCGTCGGGGCTGGTCGCGGCCTTGATGTCGGCGGCCTGCTGCATGAGCTCACCGTCGACACCGAGACGACCGGCGGTGTCGATGATGACCACGTCGTGGTGCTTGTCGCGGGCGAAGGCCACGCCGTCGCGGGCGACCTTGACCGGGTCGCCCTGGCTGGTGCCGGACACGCCCTGGCCCTCGGAGACACCCCGCTCGGGCGCGAACACCGGCACCCCGGCGCGCTGCCCGACCACCTCGAGCTGGGTGACGGCGTTGGGACGCTGCAGGTCGGAGGCCACCAGCAGCGGCGTGTGCCCCTGCTCGCGCAGCCACCGGCCGAGCTTGCCGGCGAGGGTGGTCTTACCCGCACCCTGCAGACCGGCGAGCATGATCACGGTGGGCGGGTTCTTGGCGAACCGCAGCCGGCGCGTCTCGCCGCCGAGGATGCCGACGAGCTCCTCGTTGACGATCTTGACGACCTGCTGGGCCGGGTTCAGGGCCTGCGAGACCTCGATGCCGACCGCGCGCTCCCGGATGCGCGACGTGAACTGCCGCACCACCGGCAGGGCGACGTCGGCGTCGAGCAGCGCGCGGCGGATCTCGCGGATCGTTGCGTCGACGTCGGCCTCGGACAGCCGGCCCTTGCCGCGCAGCGACTTGAAGGTGGCGGTCAGGCGGTCGGAAAGCGTGGCGAACACCCCATCAGCTTAATGCCCTCCCGGCCCCGCCACCTCCACGACGCCGACGCGTCCGTCGACGCGTCCGCCGACGGCCCGCCGGATCACTCGCCGTGATCGCCTGCTTCGTGACGCTCGTCCCGGCCCGGGGAGGCAACGGCACCTTCACCCGTATCGTCCAAGGCCGCACGAGCGATGGACGAGAGGACGACGATGCCCACGAACGTCGAGCAGCGCCCGGACGAGAAGCGGCCCGGGCCGGAACGGTCCGGCCGCGGCCCCCTGGCCGCGTTCGCGATCGGCGCCCCGATCGTGCTGATCCTGGTGGTGGCGGCCGGGTTCACCCACCCCTGGAACCCGGGCGGCGGGATCGCCGAGGGCAGCTACACCCGCGACTACTCCCAGACCCGCCAGATCGGGGCCGGCCCCGGCCGCTGCCTGCAGGTGACGCTGACCGGCACGCTCAGTGCCACCTACCGCTCCCCCGCCTGGAGCCTCGGCGGCCCGGGCTGGACGTCACCGAGGCTCACCGCCCCGGGCGTGCGGAGCCGGATCACGACCGCGTGCGCCGAGGGCGGCGTGACGGCCCCCTCCGACGCCGTGCAGCTCACCCAGTACTGGGCCACACAGACCTGCGACGAGCCCGAGCGCGGCGACTGGCAGCAGTCGGCGCGTCTGAAGGGGTGCGACCAGGACCTGGTGGCCGGGATCAGCGCCGGGAGCACGCGCGAGGGTGACACCTTCGAGGCCTCGTTCGGGGATCTCGGCTGGCAGGGCACGACCTACGGCGACTCGGTGTGCCTCGACGGCATGGTCGTCGCCCAGGTGGAGGACGAAGGCTCGACCGTGCCGGTGGGGCTGGACGGCTACCGGGTCTGTCTCGACCCGGCCAGCGCGAACCGGTCCTGACCCACCCGACCCGACCACGACGTCCTCAAGCCCGAAAACCCGAAAACCCGGGAACCCGAGAGCCCGGGAGCCCGGGAGCCCGAACAACCCGGGAACCCGCCAACCCGCTACGACCCCGGCACCGACCCGGCGTCCACCAGCACCGAAACCGTCTCGGCCACCCGCGGCGGCGACAGCGGGCCGCCCCCCTCGCGCTCACACACGTACAGCACGTCGACCGCCTGACCCGCGTGCGTCGCGACGTGCGCCGACCGCAGGTCAACGCCCACCCCGGCGAGCGCCGAGCCGATCGCGTGCATCAGGCCCGGCCGGTCGGCGGCCCGCACCTCCAGCACCGTGGCCTCCTGAGAAGCGCCGGGCAGCAACACCACTCGTGGACGCGCGGGCGCACCACTGCGGCTGCGGAACCCGGCGTCCCGGCGGATCAGCGGCTCCAGCACGCTCTGGTCGCCCTCGCTGAGACGGCGCAGGTGCAGCTCGAGCAGCTCGGGCGGCGGCATGTCCCCGCGGCTCTCGACCCACCAGGTGTCGACCGCGATGTCCGGCCCCTCGAGGTGCTCCCCCAGGTGGTCGGCGGCCACGGTGCGCACCAGCGCGGACTTCACGGTGAGCCGGAAACTGGCCAGCACCCCGGCGATGTCGGCGAGCAGGCCGGAGCGGTCGGGGGCGACGACGGTGACGGTGAAGAGCTCGTCCATCGGGCTGACCCCGACGCGGGGACGGCCGTCGTTCAGCACCGCGCGCACCAGTTCCACCTCGGTGCGCGCGATCGGGGCCGGTCCGGGCGGCTCCTCACCGCGCAGGGCGGTGGAGGCCCGGGCCATCAGGTCTTCGACGAGCCGGGCGCGCCAGGCCGTCCAGGCGACCGGCCCGACCGCGGCGGCGTCGGCCTCGGTCAGGGCCCGCAGCAGCAGAAGCGTCTCCTGCTTGCCACCGACCGCCCCGACCAGGGCCTCGACCGTGCGCGGGTCGTCGGGGTCGCGCCGGGTGGCCAGCTCGATCAGGGTCAGGTGCTCGCGCACCAGCCGCTCGAGCGTGGAGCTGTCGTCGTCGTTCAGGCCCATCCGCTGCGCGACCTTGGCCGCGATCGGCGCACCGGTGACCGAATGGTCTTGCGCGCCTGCGACCTTGCCGATGTCGTGGAGCAGCGCGGCGAGCACGAGCAGGTCGGGACGACTGGTGTCACGCAGCGCGCCCTGGATCTGGATGACCGTCTCGATCAGGTGCCGGTCGACCGTGTGCCGGTGAACCGCGTTGCGCTGCGGGCGGTTCCGCACCGAGGCCCATTCCGGGATCCAGCGCGTGATCACGCCCGCGCGGTCGAGGGACTCCCAGACCTGGGCCAGGTTCGGCCCGCCCGCGAGCATCCCGACGAACTCGTCGCGCGCGGCGGCGGGCCAGGGCTCAGGCAGGGGCGGGCAGTCCTGGGCCAGGTGCTCGACGGTCACGGGGCTCAGGGGCAGGCCGGCGCGGACGGCCGTGGCCGCGGCGCGGATCGGCAGCACCGGGTCCTGGGCGGCCTCGACGCCGACGCCGAGCACGACCTCACCGTCGTGCTCCACGAGTCCGTGCCCGAGGGGCCTCAATCGAGGACGCCGGGGTCCGGGCCGCAGTCGGCGCGTCGGGATCGACTGGCGGGCACGGCGGGCGGTGACGTCCACGGCGTAGGCGATGGACCGGGTGCAGTCGGCCACCCGGGCGAGCAGTTCGTCGGCGTCGGTCAGGCCGCACAGCACCGCGACCGCGTCCTGCTCGGGCAGGAGCAGCCGGTCGTTGTTCTTGCCGGTGACGGCCTGCAGCGCGTCGCGGACGTCGAGCAGCTGCTCGTGCGCCTCGTCGATCGAGCCGTGCGGCCGGTCGGTGACCCAGCTGGCCGCGAGCGCGCGCAGCACGGTGACGTCGCGCAGGCCGCCGCGGGCCTCCTTGAGGTCGGGTTCGAGCAGGTGGGCGGCCTCGCCGTAGCGTTCGGCGCGCTCGGCCAGGCTCTCGAGCACCTGCGGCAGGCGGCGGCGGATGCCACCGCGCCAGTCGCCGAGCAGGGACGTGCGGGTCTTCACCACCAGGGCGGCGTCACCGGCGATGACGCGCAGGTCGAGCAGGCCGATGGCGGCGGAGAGGTCGGCGGCGGCCACCTCGCGGCACTGGCTGGGGGTGCGGACGCTGTGGTCGAGTCGCAGCCCGCCGTCCCACAGCGGGTACCAGAGTCGCTGGGCGAGTTCGCCGACCTCGTCGGCGGGCAGACGGCGGCCGTCGTGCAGGAGCACCAGGTCGAGGTCGCTGGCCGGGCCGGTCTGGCCGCGGGCCACGCTGCCGACCGCGGCGAGGGCCAGACCCTCGAGGCCGTTGTGACCGTTCTGGCCCCGGCCCCGGCGGCGCGGGCGCTCGTCGAGCGGGGCCACGGCGGCGGCCCAGCCCAGCTGCAGGGTGTTCTCGGCCATCGCGGTCAGGGCGGCGCGACGCCCGGGCCCCTCCGGGCCTCCGCGAAGGGCCCTGGTGAGTCTGTCTTTTCGCAGGTCACGGGCGGCGTGGGCGGCCGCGAGGGCCAGGTCCTCCACCGTCTGGTCGTCGGGTTCGTCGCTGTGCGGAGTGTTCTCGTCCAGACCGTCGAACTGGCCAGCCGTCACCGTTCACCTTTCGTCCCAGCGCCCGTGTCAGAGACGGCCGCCGGTACCGGAAACTCCCGGCACCCCCGATGGCTGGGGGTGCCGGGAGTTGCTGTCGCCCGGATCTTTCCCGGGGTTCTACAGAGCGTCCGCGCCGTGTTCCCCGGTGCGGACCCGCACCACGTCGTCGATCGGGGTGACCCAGACCTTGCCGTCGCCGATGCGGCCGGTGGCCGCGGCCTTGGTGATCACGTCGACCACGTCCACCACGTCGGTGTCGTCGACGAGCACCTCGAGCCGGGACTTCGGCACCAGGTCGACCGTGTACTCGGCGCCCCGGTAGACCTCGGTGTGGCCCTTCTGCCGGCCGTAGCCGCTGGCCTCGCTGACCGTCATGCCCTGGACCCCGAAGGTCTCCAGCGCGGCCTTCACCTCGTCGAGCTTGTGCGGCTTGATCACCGCGGTGACCAGCTTCATGCCGGAACCTCGCTCTCTTCAGTCTTCTTGGCGACGACCGGGCGGACGGAACCGCCACCGGTGGAGCTGTCGTAGGCGGACTCGGCGTGCTCGTGACCGTCGATGCCCTCGACCTCGGACTCCGGGTCGAGCCGGAAGCCGATCGTCTTCTGGATGGCGAACCCAATGATGTAGGTCAGGATGAAGGAGAAGGCAAGGACCGCGAACGCGCCCACGGCCTGACGCCAGAGCTGGTCGACACCGCCACCGAAGAACAGACCGTCGACCCCGGCCGGCGAGGTGGAGGTGGCGAAGAGACCGATGGCCAGCGTGCCCCAGAGACCACCGACGAGGTGGACGCCGACGACGTCGAGCGAGTCGTCGTAGCCGAGCTTGTACTTCAGGCCGACCGCGAGGGCGCAGAGCACACCGGCGAGGGCGCCGATGATGATCGCGCCGATCGGGCTGACCGAGTTGGCGGCCGGGGTGATGGCGACCAGACCGGCGACCACACCGGACGCGGCACCCAGCGAGGTGGCGTGACCGTCGCGGAAGCGCTCGAGGATCAGCCAGCCGAGCAGGGCGGCAGCGGTCGCGGCGATCGTGTTGACCCAGGCCACGGCGGCCAGGGTGTTGGCGCCGAGGGCGGAGCCGGCATTGAAACCGAACCAGCCGAACCACAGCAGACCGGCGCCGAGCATCACGAACGGCAGGTTGTGGGGGCGGAAGGGCTCCTTCGGCCAGCCGACGCGCTTGCCGAGCACCAGGGCGAGGGCGAGGCCCGCCGCACCGGCGTTGATGTGAACCGCGGTACCACCGGCGAAGTCGAGAGCCTTGAGGTTGTTGGCGATCCAGCCACCGACGTGCTCGTCACCGCTGAAGTCGAAGACCCAGTGCGCGACCGGGAAGTAGACGACGGCCGCCCAGATCACGACGAAGACGCACCAGGCGCCGAACTTCGCCCGGTCGGCGATGGCACCGGAGATGAGCGCGACCGTGATGATCGCGAACACGGCCTGGAAGCCGACGAACGCCAGGGTCGGGATGGTGCCGAAGACCGCGTCGGCGCTCATCAGGCCCTTGAGGCCGAAGTACTGCGACGGGTCGCCGACCAGGCCACCGCCGAGGTCGTCACCGAAGGCCATCGAGTAGCCGAAGATCACCCAGAGCACCGTGACGATGCCGAGAGCGCTGAAGCTCATCATCATCATGTTGAGCACGCTCTTCGTGCGGACCATGCCGCCGTAGAAGAACGCCAGACCTGGAGTCATGAGCAGCACGAGCGCAGCGCTCGTCATCACCCACGCGGTATCGCCGGTATCCATCCGCCACCCCTTCAAGAGAAAACCGCCCCCCGTTGAAGGGGCTGTCGTCGGGACCATCGTGAAGTTGTCGCCGACAGCGCAGGGTGACGGCGACTGGCAGCGACTCCGTACGGTGCCGCTCGCCCTACGGAAGAAATTGCTGTGTGAGGGTTTCCTGCCGACACCTCCGCGATTTCCTTGCCGTAACGTTTGGCGCGAGCTTGTTTCCGGTCGGTTACCGGTCCTGGGCATTAGCCCGTTCGCGCGGCCGGGCACCGGGGCGGACCGGGACATCTCCGGCGCCCGTCACACGCTGGTGACCCGAGCGCGGCTCTAGCGATGGGGGCGTCACCCAGAGATCAAATCCGTGTGGCATCAAGCATTTCGTGAGCGAGGTCACGGGCCCGGGCCCGGGGTGAATGAAGGACGCGGGCCCGCCCCCGTTCCGGGGACGGACCCGCGTCCGTCGTTGTCAGCTCTTGGTTGTCGTTCTTGGTTCCCGGTTTCCCGGTTCCCGGTTTCCCGGCTCAGGCGAGCAGGGCGTCCACGAAGGCGTCCGGGTCGAACGGGGCCAGGTCGTCCGGGCCCTCACCGAGACCGATGAGCTTGACCGGCACCCCGAGGGAGCGCTGCACGGCGACCACGATGCCGCCCTTGGCCGTGCCGTCGAGCTTGGTCAGCACGATGCCGGTGATGTTGACGACCTCGCTGAAGACCTTGGCCTGCTGCATGCCGTTCTGGCCGGTGGTGGCGTCGAGCACGAGCAGCACCTCGTTGACCGGGCCGTGCTTCTCGACGACCCGCTTCACCTTGCCGAGCTCGTCCATCAGACCGACCTTGTTCTGCAGGCGGCCCGCGGTGTCGATGATGACGACGTCGGCCTCGGCCTCGATGCCGTACTTGACCGCGTCGAACCCGACGGACGCCGGGTCCGCCCCGTCGCGGTCGCTGCGGATCGTGGGCACACCGATACGGTCGCCCCAGGTCTGCAGCTGGTCGGCGGCCGCGGCGCGGAACGTGTCGGCCGCGCCGAGCACGACGTCCTTGTCCTCGGCGACGAGCACGCGGGCGAGCTTGCCGACGGTGGTGGTCTTGCCGGTGCCGTTGACGCCGACCACCATGACGACGGCGGGACGGCCGGGCTCGTGGTCGATGGCCAGCGAGCGGTCGAGACCCTCACCCGGGTCGATGATCTTCTTCAGTTCCTCGCGCAGCAGCTCGCGCACCTGCTCGGTGTCGCGGACGCCGAGCACCGAGACGCGCTCCCGCAGGCGGTCGACGAGTTCGGTGGTCGGGTCGACGCCGAGGTCGGCCAGGAGCAGCGTCTCCTCGATCTCGTCCCAGGTGTCGGCGTCGAGCTTGTCGCGGCTCAGCAGTTCGAGCAGGCCGCGGCCGAGGGCGTTCGAGCGGGCCAGGCGCTCGCGCAGGCGCACCAGCCGGCTGCGAGGGGCCTCGGGGCGGTCGAGCGTGGGAACCAGCAGTTCCGGTTCCGGTTCCGGCTGCGGCTCGACCTCGACGGTCGGTGCCGTGGTCGCGGTCTTCTCGGCCGACTTCTCGGCGGTCGGCGGGGCGTCGAGAACCTCGGCGTCGTCACCGGGACGCTCGAGGGTGGTGGTGCCCGCGCCGCCCGGCGGGAGCGGAGGCTCCTTACGTCCGCGTCCGGCGACGAGCCCGATCGTTCCGCCGAGACCGGCGAGCGCGACGATCGCGATGAGAATGATCCACTGGACGGTGTCCACTCCGGACGAGCCTCCTCAGGCACAGGGTGGCGTCGGCTCCCCCGACGCCGATGACGTGTCGGCCGTTGATGAGCATGCCAGCCCGTGTGCTGCGGCGCCCGCGCCGGGTGTCCCCCCGCCCGGCGCGTCACCCGGTTACCGGGGTGGTGGTGGGGCGGGGGTCACGAGGGGGTCACAGATCGAGAGCCGACGGACGCGCGGTCGCACCGACGCCACGAAGGCGCGGCTCCCGGGGCGGTCGCCGGGGCGACGGTTCCCGGAACCGCGCCTTCGTGAAGGTGCCGTTCGGATGCCGGTGCGGGTTGCCTTCTCTGCCGGTCGGATCAGCGCCCGTGCCGGACGCGGCCCCCGCCGCGGACCTTCTTGCCCTTGGACCGGCCCTTGGTGTTGTCGTGGGCCCTGGGCTGCGGGCCGGTGGCCTCGACCGGCTCCATGACGGCAGTCTCGTCGGCGGCGGGAACGGGGGCCATGACCACGGTCTCGTCCGAAGAAGACGGGGCCTTCACCGGGGCCATGACCTCGGTCTCGGCCGCCGCCGGGGGGACGGCGGCCTTGGCTGCCTTCTGCGGCTGGCCCGCCTTCGCTGCCTGGCCTGCCGAGGCTGCCTTCTGTGCCGTGGCCGCCTTCTGCGCCTGGCCCACCTTCTGCGCCTGGCCCAACTTCGCTGCCTGGCCTGCCTTCTGTGTCTGGCCTGCCTTCGCTGCCTGGCCTGCCTTGACCGGCGTCATGACCTCCGTCTCGGCCGGGGCCGACTCGACGGGCTTCATGACCTCGGTCGCCGCCTCGGCGGCCGGTTCGCTCTCGTTATTGCCGGTGTTCTCAGGCCTGCTGGTGTTCTCGTTCTTGCTGGTGTTCTCGTTCTTGCTGGTGTTCTCAGGCCTGCTCGTGGCCTTGGGCCTGGTCTGGTTCGCGGCCGGGTCGGGCGCCGAGGTGCTGCGGGCGATGGGCTCGCGCACCGGGGCGAACACCGCGGTCTCCGCCGCCGAGGGAACGGACGGCTCGGACGTCTCGATGACCTGAGTCTCCCGGGCGGCCTCTGCGTCCGCCGCGGCCTTCTCAGCCGCGGCCTTCTCAGCCGCGGCCTTCTCAGCCGCCGCCTTCTCAGCCGCCGCCTTCTCAGCCGCCGCCTTCTCAGCCGCCGCCTTCTCAGCCGCCGCCTTCTCAGCCGCCGCCTTCTCAGCCGCCGCCTTCTCAGCCGCCGCCTTCTCAGCCGCCGCCTTCTCAGCCGCCGCCTTCTCAGCCGCCGCCTTCTCAGCCGCCGCCTTCTCAGCCGCCGCCTTCTCAGCCGCCGCCTTCTCAGCCGCCGCCTTCTCAGCCGCCGCCTTCTCAGCCGCCGCCTTCTCAGCCGCCGCCTTCTCAGCCGCCGCCTTCTCAGCCGCCGCCTTCTCAGCCGCCGCCTTCTCAGCCGCCGCCTTCTCAGCCGCCGCCTTCTCAGCCGCCGCCTTCTCAGCCGCCGCCTTCTCAGCCTCGGCGACCGAGGTCGCCTCGTCCTTCACCGGGGCGATCATGACCGTCTCGTCGGACGGAGCCACCGGCTCGCTCTTCTTCGACTCGACCTTGGCCGACGACATGGACGCGGTGGGCTCCGGAGCCGCCGGGACACCGGGCTTCACCGTCGGGCTCTTCACGCCGGAGGTGGCGATCGGGTCCTTGACGGGGGCAATCATCACCGTCTCGTCGGCGGAGACGAGCGGCTCCTTCACGGGCTGGATCATCACGGTCTCGTCGGACGGGGCCACCGGCTCGGACACCCGATCGGACACCCGGGCCTCGACCTTCGGCGTGGCCTTGACCTCGGACTTCGCCGCGACCTTCTTCTTGGCCGGCTCGGCGGACTTCTTGGCCGGCACGGCGGGCCTCTTCGCACCGGATCCGGCGATCTCCGCCTTCACCGGCTGGATCATCACCGTCTCGTCGGACGGGGCCACCGCCGGCTTCGCTGTGGGAGCACTGTCACCGGCAGGCGCCTCGGCACGGCCGGCGGCCTTCGCCTCGACGGCCTTCGCGTCGGTCTTCGCGTCGGTCTTCGCCTTGTTCTTGCCGCGGCTGCCGATGATCGCGGCCACGTCGAACCGGTCGCGCCGCGGACCCTTGGGCTTGCCCGCCGGCTTCGCCGCAGTGCTCGCGTGCCGCACGCCGCTCTGGCCGGTATCCGCCGGGGAAGCGTCCTGACCGGCGGAGACACCGGCAGCGGAGACACCGGCACCGACAGCACCCGACCCCGGGCTCCCGGAAGCAGAGCCACCCGAGGCGGAACCCGAACCGCCCGCAGCAGAGCCACCGGCCCGCGCACTGACACCCGTGGTGATGCCACCCGTCGCCCGGGCCGCCGCCGCGGGCGAGGCCGCCGCGGCCGCACCCGGCGTCGCTCCCCGGCCGGCCGCACTCGCGACCTTCGCCCCGGCCTGCTTCGCGGACGGCACACCCTTCGGCGCCAGCCCCTTCAGCACCGGAGCCACACCCGCGCCAGCGCCCGCACCAGCCGGGACCGGCGCCATCGGCATCGTCATCTCGGTGTCGGGCACCTCGGCCGGCGGGCGGTCACCGTCGTCGGTCATCGGCGGGTCGTGGGGCACCGCGATGTCCCGCACCGGGATCTCACCGGTCTTGCCCAGCCACGCGGCGCCGGAGGAACGGCCGTCCGTGGCGGAACGCGAGTGACCGCGGGGCTGCGTGCGGCCCATCGTGGAGGTGAGGCCGGCGACGCCGACCTCACGGACCGGCGCCTCGCTCTGCCCCGGCGCCACGGCGCCACGATTCTCGAGCTGGTCGAGACCGGAGTGCATCGCCTCGTTCAGCGGGTGCCAGATGCGCTGGAACCAGTGGGCTGTCGCGATCGAAGCGCGCCACGAAGCGATGGCACCCTTGGCCGTGCCCCGGCCCGCAGCCGTCGGCACCGAGGCGGCCGCGTTCACCGCCCGTTGCCCCTCGGGGGTGAGAACCCTTGAGCCCGAACGTAATTGAGGTGCAGCGATCAGGTACAGGAATCCGATCGCAATGGCCAGGATGAGCAGCAGTCCCACGATCGCGGCAATCACATGTCTACGTTACGAGGTATTTCGTCTCGACCCAATGGGAACGGCCCTGCCAATTGTTTCGATCGCGTCACTCTTGCCTGTCGATACTGGACACCCGGCCGATTTCGTGCCCATTCCCGCACCTTGAAAAGCCCCTCGCAACAAGCCTTTTCGCGAGCAACCGCAGGTCGGCCGAGTGTGTCCGAGGTCGCAGTCGATCTTCGCCCGGCTGGAGTAGTCACAGGAACGACCCGGGCAACTACCGGAAAAGTCCCAGCCTGCAACAGGAACTGCCCGCGCATCGAAGTCGTTATCGGTGGGGAGCGAAAACTCGCCGTGGTCAAGACAATCGAAGAGTAGTCGCGGGTCAGGGAAAAGGCCCCCGGGATGCACCCGGGGGCCCTGGTGATGTCATGCCGACCTCAGCGGGACGTCATGATCACGTCAGCCGGGCGATCCCGGCCCGTCCACCGTCGTCACCGAGACCTCAGCCGCCGCGTCAAGATCGATCACCCGATCAGCCGCGCCGTCCCCGGCCACCCCGGCAGCCGCGCCGGTCCCGGGAAGCTCCACCACGTCCACCATTTCACCCGCGGGCCGCCGCCGCGACCGGGAACCCGACTCGGGCTCGTCGTCCGCCAGCCGCTGACTGATCACCGTGGTCACACCGTCACCACGCATGGTCACGCCGTACAGCGCGTCGGCAACCTCCATGGTGCGCTTCTGGTGCGTGATCACGATCAGCTGCGACGACTCCCGCAGCTCCTCGAAGATCCCGATCAGACGCCCGAGGTTGACGTCGTCCAGCGCCGCCTCGACCTCGTCCATCACGTAGAACGGGCTGGGGCGGGCCTTGAAGATCGACACCAGCAGCGCCACCGCGGTCAGCGAGCGCTCGCCACCGGACAGCAACGAGAGCCGCTTGACCTTCTTGCCCGGCGGCCGGGCCTCGACGTCGAGACCGGTGGTGAGCATGTTCGACGGGTCGGTCAGGATCAGCTTGCCCTCACCGCCCGGGAAGAGCCGCTGGAAGACCCCGACGAACTCGCGCGCGGTGTCGTTGAAGGCCTCGGTGAAGACCTCCTCGACCCGCTTGTCGACGTCTTCGATGATCTGCAGCAGGTCGCGCCGTGACACCTTGAGGTCGTCGAGCTGCTTGTTGAGGAACGTGTGCCGTTCCTCGAGCGCCGCGAACTCCTCCAGGGCCAGCGGGTTGACCGTGCCCAGCAGGTTCAGGCCCCGCTCGGCCTTGCGCAGCCGCTTCTCCTGGGTCGCCCGGTCGAACGGCTTCGGCTCGGGCGGGGTGGCCGGCTCCGGGTCGCCGGGGGCCAGCAGGCTCGGCGGCACCAGCTGGTGCGGGCCGTACTCCTCGATCAGCACGTCCGGGTCCATACCCAGCTCGTCGACGCTGCGCTGCCGGAACGCGTCGATGCGCAGCCGCTGCTCGGTGCGCACGACCTCGTCGCGGTGCGCGGAGTCGATCAGCCGTGCCTGCTCCGCCGCCAGCCGCTGCTCGCTCTCGCGCACGGTGGTGAGCTCGACGTTGCGGGCGTCGCGCTCGGCCTCCAGCCGGTCCCGCACCGACTCGGCCGTGGCCAGCGTCTTCTCGAGCAGCACGAGCATGTACTCGCCACCGGCCAGCACGGCCCGGGCGATCTGCATCTGCCGCCGGCGCCGTTCCTCACGGGCCACCGCCTTGGCCCGGGCGGCGCGTTCCTCGGCGGCCCGGCGCATCAGCTGCTCGGCCCGGCCGGCCACCGCGCGGGCCCGTTCCTCGGCGGTGCGCAGGGCCAGGCGCGCGTCGGTCTCCTCGCCGCGCAGCCGGGCCGTGGCCTCGATCAGCCGGTCACGCTCGGAGGTGTCCGGCTCCTCGTCCTCGGCCTCGAGAGACTCTGAGGCGGCCTCGAGCTGGGCCTCCAGCTCGAACAGGGCCTCGCGAGCGTCCGCCTCGGTCTGCCGGGAGCGCCCGAGCTGGTCGCGCAGCCGCTCCACCTCGGCCTCGGCCGCGCGGGCCGTGCCCGCGAGCCGCCCCCGTTCGGCGGCGACCTTCGCCGCGGCCTGGGCCCGGCGTCCCTCCAGCTCACCGATGCGGCTCTCGACCCGGCGCAGATCGCCCTGGGCCTGCTTGAGCGCACCCTGCAGATCACGGACCTGCTGCTGCACCGTCTGCTGCTGGTCGCGGGCCTGCGTCAGCGCGGCCCCCGCCTCCTCGGCCGTGGCCGCCGCCAGAGCCACCCGCTCGGCGGCCTGCTCGACCGCGGCCTGCGTCTCGATCGGCGAGGGCGCCGAGGCCGAGCCACCGCGCACCAGGGCCGCCGAGACCAGCTCACCGCCCGGCGTCACCGCGCGGACGTCGGGCCACAGGCGCACCAGCTCGGCGGCGGCGGCGAGATCCGGCACCACGGCGACGCGGTGCAGAAGACGGTCCAGGGCCGGCCTCAGAGCCGAGGGCTCGCGCACCAGCGACCGCACCCAGCGGCCCCCGGCCGGCAGCGAGGGCCAGCCGTCCGGATCCGAATCGGCCGGTGACGTCACCGAGGCCGGCACCAGAACCGCCTGCCCCCCGTCTTCCGCGGCCAGCAGCGAGAGCGCAGCCAGGGCCCCGGACAGCTCTCCCACCGCGACCGCCTCGGCCGCCGGCCCCAGTGCCGCCGCGACCGCGGTCTCGAAGCCCGGCTCCACCGCCAGCACCGCTGCCAGCGAGCCGATCAGCCCGGGCACCCGGTCGCCCGCGGCCAGCACCGCACCCGCACCGTCTTTGCGCCGCAGCCCGAGAGCAAGGGTGTCCCGCCGCGCCGACCACTCCTTGCGCTCACCGTGCGCCTCGCGCTCGGTGTGCCGCAGGCCCTCGAGCTCCCGGTTCAGCCCGGTGAGCCGGGACTGCAGCTCCTCCAGCTCGGTCTCCTGAGCCAGGATCCGCTCCGAGACGGACGCCGCCTCGACCTGGAGCGCCTCGGCCTGCTCAGCATCCGAATCGTCCGGATCGGCGACCGAGACCGACTCCAGCTCCGCCACCGACGCCTGGGCCGCGAGCACCCGCTCCTCAGCGTCCGCGATCGTGCCCGACAGCCGCTCCACCGCGCCCACCGACGCGTCCACCGTGCTGCGGGCCGCCCCGACCCTGCCCGCCAGCCGGGCCAGCTGCTCACGCCGGTCGGCCGCGCGCCGGGCCAGCTCGACCAGCCGCTGCTCCTCGGCGCGAGCGGCCTGCTCGGCCTCGCGACGCCGGTCCTCGGCCGTGAGCATCAGCTCGTTGGCGCCCTCGACCTCGGCCTGGAGCTCTTCCTCCTGCTCCCGCACCAGCGCGGCCTGGGCCTCGAGGTCGTCGGGGTCACGCCCGTCACGGCGCTCGTCGGGCTCGGACTCGGACAGCAGCCGGAGCCGGTCGGCGGCCAGGCTGTTCGTGCCCCGCGTGCGCTCGCGCAACGACGAGAGCTGGTACCAGGTGTTCTGCGCCCGGGAGAGCTGCGGCGACGCGGCGCTGGCGGCCAGCTCCAACGAGGACAATCGGGCCCGTGTGGACGCCAGCTCCTGCTCCACCTCGGAACGCCGCTGGGTGATCGCCGCCTCGTCGGCCATCTCGGCCGCGATCGTCGACGTCAGCGTGACCAGGTCGTCGGCCAGCAGCCGGGCCTTGGCGTCGCGCAGGTCGGCCTGCACCACCTGGGCCTTGCGCGCCACCTCGGCCTGCCGGCCGAGAGGCTTGAGCTGACGCCGGATCTCGGTGGTGAGGTCGGCGAGACGCTGCAGATTGCCCTGCATCGCGTCGAGCTTGCGGATCGCCTTCTCTTTGCGCTTGCGGTGCTTCAGGACTCCCGCGGCCTCTTCGATGAACCCGCGCCGCTCCTCCGGGGTGGCCTGGAGCACCGCGTCGAGCTGGCCCTGCCCGACGATCACGTGCATCTCGCGGCCGATACCGGAGTCGGACAGCAGTTCCTGGATGTCGAGCAGGCGGCACGGGGAGCCGTTGATCGCGTACTCGGAACCACCGGAGCGGAACATCGTGCGCGAGATCGTGACCTCGGTGTAGTCGATCGGCAGCGCACCGTCGGTGTTGTCGATCGTGAGCGCGACCTCGGCCCGGCCCAGGGGCGGGCGGCCGGAGGTGCCGGCGAAGATGACGTCTTCCATCTTGCCGCCGCGCAGGCTCTTGGCGCCCTGCTCACCCATCACCCAGCTGAGGGCGTCGACCACGTTGGACTTGCCCGACCCGTTCGGCCCGACGACACACGTGATGCCCGGTTCGAGACGCAGAGTGGTGGCCGACGCGAACGACTTGAACCCGCGCAGGGTCAGGGTCTTCAGGTGCACGGGCGGCTGGCTCCTCGGCTGATGCGGACCGCCCCAGGGTATCCGCGTTCGACCGGTGTTACTCGCACGACAACAAACCTGGACTGGCACACTTGGCCCCCACCGGAAGGCCGCCCCACCTCAGCAGCACGGAGGAAGAGCCCCACATGACCAGGTCCGGCTTCACCGTCCCCGATCACTCCGCGTCACAGGTCTGCATCGAAGCGCCAGGTTCCGGCCCGGGTTTCTGGGCGGGTGCCCCGAGCGTCTGCCTGCAGGACGGGGTGTACTGGCTGGCGTACCGGGTACGGCGGCCGCTGGACGAGGGTCGCGGGGTGGCGGTCACGATCGCCCGCAGCGACGACGGCGTGACGTTCGAGACGGTCACCTCGGTCGGACGGGACATCTTCGGCGCCGCCTCGCTCGAGCGCCCGGCCCTGCTGCCCACCGGTGACGGCGGCTGGCGGCTGTACCTGAGCTGCTCCACGCCGAACTCCAAGCACTGGTGGATCGAGGCGCTCGACGCGGCCGACGTGGTGGACCTGCCCACCGGCAAGCGCACGGTCGTGCTGCCGGGCGACGAGTCCTGGGGCGTGAAAGACCCGGTGGTGCACCGGAACGCCGCCGGCTGGCAGATGTGGGTGTGCTGCCATCCCCTCGACGACCCGGATGCCACCGATCGGATGAACTCCCGCTACGCCACGAGCGACGACGGGCTGGAGTGGGAGCTCGGGCCGGTGGCGATCGAGGGACGCGCGGGGCGGTGGGACGCCCGCGGCGCGCGGGTCACGGCGGTGGTCCCCCACGGTGACGGGCTCGCCGCCTACTACGACGGGCGCGCGAGCGCGGCGGAGAACTGGTTCGAGCGCACCGGGGTGGCCCTGGGCCCGGCCGGGTCGTTCACGGCCGTCGGTGACGCGCCGATCGCCCAGTCGCCGCACGGTGACCACGCCCTGCGCTACCTCGACGTGGTCGACCTCCCCGACGGTGGCCGGCGTCTCTACTACGAGGCGGCGCTGCCGGACGGGTCGCACGACCTGCGCACGGAGCTGGTCTAGGCGCTTTTGTCACCGGGTGCAGATAAGGAGGCACCGGGTGCACAATGGCTGGGTGTCCACCCTTGCCACGGTCCGTGGCTGGGGGCTGACCGAACTCCGACCCCACGAGCACGCCCACTGGGCAGCGTTGCGAGCCGTGCTCTCCGTGGGGGTGCCGGTCTCGGTGGTCCTCGCGCTCGGCCGGTCCGACCTCACCCTCTTCGCCAGCTTCGGGGCCTTCAACAGCCTCTACGGCCGGCACTCGATCTACGCCTCACGCCTGCGCATGCAGACCGAGAGCGGCCTGTTCATGGCCGCCTGCGTCACGCTCGGCGTGGTCGTCGCGGCGGTCGGCGGCACCCCGCTGGCGATCGCCGCGACCACGGCCGCCAGCGGGATCGCCTACCTGGTGGCCCGCTGGGCGCACTGGGCCCCGCCCGGTTCCCTGTTCGCGGTCTTCGCGGTCGGGGCCTGTTCCAGTCATCCGCAGGACTGGTCGACCGTGCCGCTCGCGCTCGCCGTGAGCCTCGGGGCAGCCTCGCTCGCGGTGCTCCTGGGCCAGTCCGGGCAGCTCTTCGCGGCGGGCCGGAACCGCGAGAAAGCCTCCCGCAAGACACGTCTCAGCATCTCCGAGCTGTTCCGGGGTGAGGGCGTGCGCGGTGACCTGCTCGCCTGCACGGCCGGTCCGGCGATCGCGGGCACGGTCGCCGCGGCGGCCGGCGGTGCGCATCCGTACTGGGCGATGGTGTCGGCCGTGGCCCCGCTGATGAGCCCACCCGGCGCGCGCCACCGGGTGACGCGCGCCCTGCACCGGGTCTGGGGCACGGCGCTGGGCGTGCTCATCAGCCTGGCCGTCCTCTCGACCGACCCGGGCGTCGTCACCACCCTGGTCCTGGCCCTGCTCGCCCAGGCCTTCGCCGAGCTCTTCGTGATGCGCAACTACGGGCTGGCGGTCATCGCGATCACGCCCCTGGCCCTGCTCATGCAGCACCTGGCGGTGGAGAGCGATCCGCTCGCGACCACCACCGAGCGCATGACCGAGACCGCGCTCGGCGCGGCGATCGCGGTGGGGCTGATCCTGCTGGCGGGCCGCCCGAAGCACACCTCCACCGCCTGAGGACGTTTCGGTCGCCGGCGAGCGTCCGTCACCTCACCACCGGGTCACCTCAGGACTCGTTGCCCGACGGCGCGAACTGGCCGCGGGAGGTCGCGCCCATCCAGTCCGAGTACCCGACCCCCGCGATCTCGGTGAGCAGCGCGTTGTCGTCGCGGTAGAACTCGACCAGGCGCATGCGCACCTCCGCGTCGAGCACCGGCCGCCGGGCCCCGCCCTTCTGCAGGTAGCTCAGCAGCGGACCGCTCGCGCGGCGCCAGACCTGCGGCGGCACCCAGGCTCCCGCCGCCGCGCCGGCCCGCACCACCCGTGACAGCACGGCCGTGCGCGGCCCCGGTTCCACGTAGGAGCGCGAGTTCTCGCGAGCGGGCTGGGCGACGTGACCGGTCTCCACCCCGAGGAAGCGGCAGACCTGGTCGATCGCGGCGTCGGGCGTCTCCACCAGGTCGCGGTAGCGCAGCACGTGCACCTGCTCACGGCCGAACACCCCGATCAGGTCACGCAACTGCTCGCCGTAGAGCCCAAGGCCGCGGTAGTGCCAGAACGGGGCCCAGCCGGCGGCGACGCGCTGGGGTTCGGCCGCGAACGCGGAGGCGAAGTCCCCGATCGGCTCCAGCCCGTCGGCCCACAGGTGCATCCAGTTCGAGTACGCCCGGTCGATCGGATCCCGCAGCACCACGAGCAGTTTCGCGTGCGGCACGTCGGCGTGGATGCGCCGGTGGGCGAGCCGGTCGTAGAGGTAGAAGGGCGTGCTCTCACCCCGGAGCGTGCCCGCGGGCGCCACGTCGAACAGCGACTCGTACTCCCGGCGGCGCCACACCCACTCCTGGGCGCTGTGCGCGTCGCCCGGCCCGCGCTGCCCGGATCGCCGGGGCGGGCCACCGTCGCACAGGTAGAACTTCGGCTCCTTCACCGCGGACAGGTACAGCTGCGGATGCTGGGCGAGAGCCGCGTGCAGCGCGGTGGTCCCGGCCTTGGGGGCACCGAGCAGGAAGAAGTCGGGCAGGGCCATCTATGCCTCCGGGATCAGTATTCGCCAGAAATTCTAGACCAATCCGATAGAGTTACTTGTAGCTCAGCCGAACGAGTGCTTCACTCGATCTCATGGGTAGTTGTCCCGTCAGCTGATCCGAGCCTGGCGCCCTGGTCACGGCCGCTGCCGCCGTGACCGGTCGATCGCCCGGGCTGTTCCTGCTGATCTACGCGACCGGAGCTTTTCAATGTTGACCTCACCGGGACCAGATGCCAACCGAGGTGACCACGCGCAGGCCGGGCTGGTCGTGCGACTCAGCGTGCCCGGAGCTCCCGACGCCCGGCGCCCGGGAGTGAGCGGCGACGACAACGGCGGCCGCCGGCCGGGTCCCGACCTGCGCGGCATCGCCCGCGCGGTGGAGGACCTGGTGCACGCGGTCGCTCCCGACGTGGTCACCAGCGTGGAGATCGAGCTGCGCGAGCCGGCCCGCCCGGGCCGGTCCACCAACGGGGCCCGGCGCTGGGCCTCCCCCGGCGACGAGCCCGGCGACGCGTCGCCCACCCGCACCACCGCGCTCGCGCCGGTGCCCACCGCGGCGACCACGACGTCCTCAAGCCGCACCGAGAGCCGCACCGAAGGCCGCGCGGAGAGCCGCGCCGGGAACCGCCCGGCAGGCGGTGAACCCGGCCGCCCGGCCGAGCCGTTCGACGTCGACATCACCCGCCGCACCCTCGAGCTCGACGGCGACCCGGTCGAGCTGACCCGCCGCGAGTTCGACCTGCTGGCCTTCCTCGAGCGGCACCGCGGGCAGGCCCTGGGCCGCGACGAGCTGATGCGCGCCGTCTGGCACACCGGCTACATCTCCGGCGACCGCACCATCGACGTGCACGTGCGGCGGCTGCGGGTGAAGCTCGGCCGGCACGCCGACCGGCTGGTCACGCTGCGCGGGTACGGCTACCGGCTCGACTGAGCGCGACCGGGGCCTGTCCTGCTGATCACTGGCCCACCGCGATGCGCCCGTGACACCGGACAGGCCCTAGAAGCGCCCTTCGCGGGGCTTCGGCTGGCACTTCGGGCAGAAGAACGACGACCGGTTCATGAAGGTCTCGCGCCGCATCCGGCTGCCGCAGCGGTGACAGGCCTCGCCCTCGCGCCCGTACGCGTCCAGACCCCGCTCGAAATAACCACTCTGGCCGTTCACGTCGACGTAGAGACTGTCGAAGCTGGTGCCGCCCTGGGCCAGCGCCTCCCGCATCACGTCCTGCGCATGGGCCAGAACGCGGTTCAGCGTGGGCCGGTTCAGCTTCTCGGTGGGGCGCGCGTAGTGCAGCTTGGCCCGCCACAGCGCCTCGTCGGCGTAGATGTTGCCGATGCCCGAGATCAGCGTCTGGTCGAGAAGCGCTCGCTTGAGGCCGGTCTCGCGCCGCTTGAACCGGGCCGCGAGCAGGTCGACGTCGAGCGCGGGATCGAGCGCGTCGCGGGCGATGTGGGCCACCGGCGCCGGGATCAGCGCCTCACCGGCCTCGTACGTCCCCTCGATCACCCCGTCGTCTCGGGGCTCCTCGGTCGGCACCACGTCGGCCGGTGTTCCGCCGAGCCCACCCGGACCCCCGTCGGGCGTCGGCACCATCTCGACCACGGCCAGCCCGCCGAACATGCGCTGGTCGACGAATCGCAGCTCGCGGCCCTGCGCCCCGGCGAGCCCGAGCCGCACCCGCAGGTGCTTCTCGTCGGGGGCGTCCGGCTCTTCGAGCAGCATCTGCCCGCTCATGCCGAGGTGCGCGAGCAGCGCCTCACCGGAGTCGAGGTTCAGCCAGAGGAACTTGCCGCGCCGCACCGCGTCCACCACGGTGACGCCCTCGAGCCGGGAGACGAAGTCGTCGATCCCGGCCTCGTGACGGCGCACCGGCCGCGGGTGCAGCACCTCGACGCCCTCGAAGGTGGCACCGATGACCCAGCGGGCCAGGCCACGCCGCACCACCTCGACCTCGGGCAGCTCCGGCACGGCTCAGGCCTCTTCGGCGGGAGTCTCTTCCGCGGCGCGGGCCGCGCGGTCGGCCGTGAGCCGGCCGAAGGCGGCGGCGGCGGCCTCCTGCTCGGCCTCTTTCTTGCTGCGCCCGCTGCCCTCGCCCCGCGACCGGCCCTGCACCAGCGCCGAGGCGTGGAAGAGCTTGGCGTGGTCGGGACCCTCTTCGGTGACCGCGTACTCCGGCACCCCGAGGCTCTCCATGGCGGTGAGTTCCTGCAGGCTGGTCTTCCAGTCCAGGCCGGCGCCGAGTTCGGCGCTGGTCTCGAGCAGCGGGTCGACCAGGCGGTGCACGAGCTCACCGGCGATGTCCATGCCGGACTCGAGGAAGACGGCACCGATCAGGGCCTCGACCGTGTCGGCGAGGATCGACGACTTGTCGCGGCCCCCGCTGGCCTCTTCACCCCGGCCGAGCATCAGGTACTCACCGAGGCCGAGGCGACGGCCGACGCCGGCCAGCGCGCGCATGTTGACCACCGCGGCGCGCAGTTTGGCCAGCTGCCCCTCGGGCAGTGTGGGATGGCTGTTGTACAGGGCCGAGGTCACGACCAGGCCCAGTACGGAGTCGCCAAGGAACTCCAGCCGCTCGTTCGTGGGGAGCCCACCGTTCTCGTACGCGTACGAGCGGTGGGTCAGCGCCTTGAAGAGCAGCCCATGACTGACCTGGACGCCGAGGACCTCGACAAGCTTGTCCTGCTTGGCGAGCGCCTCGGCGTCCAGGCCGGCGGACGATGCATCGGTCGGGTCGGTCACGGTTACGGATGCCCCGTCAGATGCATGCCCGGTGGTCATGCTCAGACTCAGAGGTCCTTGACCTTGCGACCCTTGTACTCGAGGTACAGCGGGGTGCCGGCGGAGTCGGTGACGACCTGCGCCTGGTGGGGCCGGGAGTAGGTGGTGGTGCCGCCCGACGTCGTGGCGGTGAGCGCCGTCGGCGTCGCCTTCCACTGCGCCCGGCGAGACCGCGTGTTGCTGCGGGACATCTTCCGCTTCGGAACGGCCACGCCGTCAGCTCTCCTTCGGTTCGTCCGGGTTGCCCACTGCGGGCGATCCGGAATCTTTCGGTGACACCCCGTCGGTCAGGATGCCCTGAAGTGCCGCCCAGCGCGGGTCGGCGACCTCGTGACTGTGGTCCGGGTCGTCTGCGAGCCGTGCTCCGCACTCGGAGCACAGGCCCGGGCAGTCTTCCCGGCAGACCGGCTGGAACGGCAGTTCGGAAACCACCGCGTCGCGCAGGGCGGGCTCGAGGTTGATCATCTCTTCCTCGACCTCCTGCCGGTCGTCGTCCTGGTCTTCGGCGACTCGGTTCTCCGGGTAGCTGAACAGCTCCGCGATGCGGACGTCCAGCTCCTGCCGGACCCCGTCGAGGCAGCGGATGCACTCACCCGTTGCCACGGCCGAGACCGTGCCACTGACCAGCACACCCTCCATCACCGCCTCGAGCCGGAGATCCAGCTCGACGTCGGTGCCCTCAGGAACGCCGATCACCTCGGTGCCGAGCTCGGCCGGGGCCGGGACGGTCCGCTGCACCTTCCGCATCATGCCCGGGCGCCGGCCGAGTTCCCGGGTGTCGAGAACATAGGGCGATCGGGCATTCAGACGAATGGTGCACTCCTTACGAGAAACTGACGGACCAGCCCCGTTCCTTCAGCGGGCTCTCCACCGCCTTCGACGGTGATCACACGCAGGGATCGGGCTGACACACTAAGACCAGCTAGGAAGATTACTTCAGGTCGCCCGGTCGACCAAACCGGAGCGCTCGGCGGCCCGTTCCACGGCCGTCAGATCGATCACCCGGTGCTCCGTCCCCGCCCCGGCCGGCACCAGTTCGGGCTCCCGCACCTCGACAGCCGGCGCCGGGGCCGGGTCGGCCCCCGCGTCGTCCGGCTTGGGCGCCTCCCGCTCCTGGTCGTACGCGTCTTCAGTGTCGGCCTGGTGGTCGTAGGCCTCGTCGCGGCCGCGGTTGCGTTCTTCCCACGACTCCTGCTCGCGCCGCTGCTCGACCGCCTGCTCGTGCCCGGCCTGCACGTCCCGACCCTCGGGGTCGGACTCGTCGGCCAGGGACTCGAGGTAGTCGAGCTCACTGCGCTCACGCAGGCGGTCACGGCCGCGCCGCACCTGGCCCATCGTGCGCTGCAGGTCGGCCTCGAGGGCCGCGAGCCGGTTGTCGGTGTACATGTCGCACTCGCGCAGCAGCCGGGCGGCCTCCGCGCGGGCGGCGTCGAGAATCTGCTCCGAGCGGGCGCGGGCGCCGGCCACCAGGGCGCTCTCGGCGATCATCGCCTCGGCGTCGGCCTGGGCCTGGGCCAGGAGGCCCTCAGCCTCGTTCTCGGCCCGGGCGATCACCTCCTGGTGCGCCACGAGCAGCTCGGCCGCCTGGTCGAGCTCGACGGGCAGCTCGGCCCGGGCCCGTTCCACCAGAGCCAGCATCTCGGCGCGGTTGACCATGCAGGAAGCCGACAGCGGTACGGACGACGCCCGCTCCACCATCGCACCCATTGCATCCAAGGTTCGGCGAAGACTCACCGGGGACCTCCCTCCACGCTTCGGACCGATGCGAGGGGAAGTGGAAATGAACCCAGAGTAACTTTATTGTTACGGAGAGCTCTTAACCGGCCGCATCGGGCTGACCGTTTTCAGTCTGACCAACCCGCCCGAGTCGATCCAGGAGGCGCGCCAGGACATGGTCCGGGACAAGTCCGGACACGTCACCCCCATGCGCAGCAACCTCTTTGATCAAACTACTCGAAACATGCTCGAACCGGGGCTCTCCGGGCAGAAACACCGTTTCCACGCCGCTCAAGTGCCGGTTCATCAGGGCCATCGGCAGTTCATAGGCGAAGTCCGTGCCGCCCCGCAGGCCCTTCACCACGGCCACCGCGCCGACCCGGCGGCAGAAGTCGACGAGCAACCCACCGTCGACGGTCTGCACGCTCACCTCCGGCCGGCCCGCGAAGCTGCGCTCGATCAGCTCGACCCGTTCCGGCACGGTGAACAGCGACTTCTTGGCGGGGTTGCTGGCCACCGCGACGATCACCTCGTCGAACAGCACGGTCGCCCGCTCGATCACGTCGAGGTGACCGTTGGTCACCGGGTCGAAACTGCCGGGGCACACGCAACGTCGGGTCACGGGTTCGACGCTACCGGGGCCGGCTCGGGCTGGGGCTCGGCCGGCTCCGGGTCCGGCTCCGGCTCCGGGTCCCAGACCGCCTGCCAGAGCATGGTGTCGCCGTAACGCCGCTGTTTCTCGACGTACAGGCCCTGCGGCCACGACGGCTCGGGCGAACGCCGCCCGCGCTCGAGCACCAGGGTGGCGTCGGGCGCCAGCCAGCCGCGACCGGCCAGGGAGGCGAGCATCACGGTGATCTCGGCGTCGGTGAGCGGGTAGGGCGGGTCGGCGAAGACCAGGCCCATCGGCACCGCGGCCCGCCCGTCGAGGAACTTCTGCACCGGCGACAGCACCACCTCGGCCGAGCCGAACCCCAGCGTGGACACGTTCGCCCGCGCCGCCTCGACCGCAGGCTTCCCCGCGTCGACCAGCACCACCGAGGCACCGCCCCGGCTCACCGCCTCGAGCCCGAGCGCGCCCGAGCCGCAGAACAGGTCGAGCACCGGCATCCCCTCGATCAGGCCGCGTGCGTCGAGCGCCGCGAACAGCGCCTCCCGCACCCGGTCGCTGGTGGGACGGGTGGCGTCGCCCTTCGGCACGACCAGCGTGCGGCCCCCGGCCGAGCCACTGATGATCCGCGTCATCGTCTACCCCCGGTCCAGGAAGGCCGCGCGGTCGGACCCGAGCCACGGGTCCAGCGCCTCGGCCAGCTCGGGATGGGCCCGCAGGCCCATGTCTTCGTCGATCAGCTCGGTGGCCACCTGCCGGGCCTCCACGATCACCTTCTCGTCACGCAGCACACGCAGCAGTTTGAGCGACGAGTTCAGCCCCGACTGCCGCGCCCCCAGCACATCGCCCTCACGGCGGGTCTCCAGGTCGATGCGGGCCAGCTCGAACCCGTCGCGGGTGCTCGCGACCGCGGTGAGCCGGTCGAGCGAGGGCCCCTGCCCGGCCTCGGTGAGCAGCAGGCAGATGCCCGCCGCCCTGCCCCGGCCCACCCGGCCGCGCAGCTGGTGCAGCTGCGAGACCCCGAACCGGTCGGCGTCGGTGATCACCATCGCGGTGGCGTTGGGCACGTCGACGCCGACCTCGATCACGGTGGTGGCGACCAGCACGTGCACCTCGTTGGCGGCGAAGCGGCGCATCACCTCCTCGCGCTCGTCGGCGGGCATCCGGCCGTGCAGCATCTCGATCACCAGGCCGTCGAGCTCGGGCTGGATGCGCAGCGCGGCCAGCACGTCGATCGCGGCGGCGGCCGGGCGCTTCTCGTCGCCCACCTTGGCCAGCTCGGCGTCGCTCAGCATCCGGACCGAGCCGTCTTCGTCGAACAGGTCCTCCTCGGCCGGCTCGTCGTCGGAGCCGATGCGCGCGCAGACCACGTAGGCCTGGTGCCCGGCCTTGCACTCCTCGGCCACGCGCTGCCAGGTGCGGGTCATCCAGCGCGGGTCGCGGGCGGGCACCACGTGGGTCTTGATCTCGCTGCGGCCGGCCGGGAGCTGGTCGAGCACCGAGGTCTCCAGGTCGCCGAAGACCGTCATCGCGACCGTGCGCGGGATCGGCGTGGCCGTCATGACCAGCAGGTGCGGCGTGTTCTCGCCCTTGCGGCGCAACGCGTCACGCTGCTCGACGCCGAACCGGTGCTGCTCGTCGACCACCACCAGGCCGAGCTCGGAGAACTGCACGGTGTCTTGGATCAGCGCGTGGGTGCCGATCACGATGCCCGCGTCGCCGGAGGCCGCCTCGAGCAGGGCCTTGCGGCGCTGGGCGGTGTTCATCGAGCCGGTGAGCAGCGTGACCCGGGTGCCGCGGTCGTCTCCACCGAGCAGGCCACCGGCCGCCAGGTCGCCGAGCATCGCCGTGATGGACCGGTGGTGCTGCGTGGCGAGCACCTCGGTGGGCGCGAGAAGTGCCGCCTGACCGCCGGAGTCGACCACCCGGGCCATCGCCCGCAGCGCCACGAGCGTCTTGCCGGAACCGACCTCGCCCTGCAGCAGCCGGTGCATCGGGTGTTGCTGCGCCAGGTCGGCGGCGATCTCGTCGCCCACCTTCTGCTGGCCCTCGGTGAGCTGGAACGGCAGCCGCTCGTCGAGCGCGTCGAGAAAGCCGCCGGGCACGTGCAGCCGGGGCGTCGCCTGCTGCTGCCGGTCGTTGGCCTTTCGCCAGACCAGCAGCGTCTGCAGGATGAACGCCTCCTCGAACTTCAGCCGCCGCTGCGCCGCCGCCAGCTGGGCGCGGTCGCCGGGCCGGTGGATCTGCCGCAGCGCCGAGCTCAGGTCGATCAGGCGCAGCCGCCTGCGGATCTCGGCCGGCACCGGGTCGGGCAGGTCGGTGGGCAGGGTGTCGAGCACCACGCGCACCGAGTTCCGGATCAGGTTGGAGCCGACCTTGCCGGTGGCCGGGTAGATCGGCAGCGGCATGTGGAGGCGCTCGGCCAGACGCTCCTCGGAGGCGTCCTCCTCCTCGTCGAGCAGCTCGTACATGGGCTGGGCCAGCTGCTTCTTGTTCTGGTAGCGGCTGACCTTGCCGCTGAACAGCGCCCGCGTGCCCACGGTGAGCTCTTTCTGCGGCTTGTAGACGTTGTTGAAGAACGTCAGGTCGAGCGTGCCGTGCCCGTCGGTGACCTCGACGTTCATGATCTTGCTGCGCCGCGTCTTCATCTCGCGGACGCTGACCTTGCGCACCTCGGCGACCAGGCTGACCGGGACGTCCTCGGGCAGCGAGTCCATCGGGGTGAGCTCGCCGAGTTCCATGTAGCGGCGCGGGTAGTGCCGCAGCAGGTCGCCCACGGTCTCCAGGCCGAGCTCCCGCTCGAGGGGTTTCGCGGTGCGGCTGCCGACGGCCTTGGTCAGGGGTTCCCTGAGACGTTCCGGCATCGATTCCGTCGGCCCCGCTGTCGCCACCGAGCTCTCACCCCTGTTCGCCTGCTGCTGTCACTCCACCCCGATCAGGAGCGGGTACCGGGGCTGACCGCCGTCGACGACGTTCACCTCCAGGCCCCGGCCGAGACCACGGGCGTGGGCCGCCACCGAGCGGCCAAGAGCATCATGCCCGCCGGCACCGACAACGATGGTGACGAGCTCCCCGCCCGAGGCCAGCAGCCGGTCCAGCACCTCGGTCGCGACCTGCGCCAGATCGGCGCCGACCACCGCGAAGTCGCCGTCGACCACACCCAGGGCGTCGCCGATCCTGCACTCCCCCGCGCTGGTGAGTCCATTCCGCACGGCCACGGTCACGGCGCCGTCGCGGGCCCCGCCGGCCGCCGCGGACATCGACACCACGTCGTCGTCGAAGCGCCGCTGCCCGTCGTGCACCGCCGCCGCGGCGAGCCCCTGCACCTGGGCCCGGGTCGGGACCACCGTCACGCGGACCCCCTCGGCCCGGGCCGAGGCCGCCGCGATCCGCGCCACGCTCAGGGTGTCGGCGTCGTTGGGCAGCACCGCCACCTCGGCCGCGCCGGTGCGGTGGATGGCCGCCAGGATCGCCGCCGTCGACGCCCGCCGCCCCGGGCCACCCGCCACCACGACCGCTCCCGTGCTCGCGAACAACTCGGCCAGACCGGGCCCGGCCGCGCAGGCCACCAGACCGGTCGAGCGGCTGCGGGGTCTCGGCGCGGCGGTGGTTTCCGGGGCGGCCGCCGACGGACGCCCGAGATGGCTGATGCGGATCTGGTGCGGGTGCCCGGTGGCGATGGCCCGTTCCACCACCGCCCCCGCGTCGGGGGTGTGCACATGCACCTGCCAGAGCCCCGGCCCGCCCACGATGACCAGCGAGTCGCCGAGTGCGTCGAGCTCGTCGCGCAGGTGGCCGACCAGCTCGTCGCCCCGGTCGGCGTCGGTGTCGAGCAGGAACATCACCTCGAAGAGGTCGCCGGCCGGTTCGCCCGGGGCGGCGACGATGGACGCGGCGGTCGCCTCGGCGGGGTGGCTCACCTCGGAGGGGGCGGTCAGCTCGCCGGTCTCGGCCGCCGGTTCGTCCGGGGGCCCGACGGTGGACGCGGCGGTCGCCTCCGCGGGGCCACCGCCCCCGCGGTGGTGGGTGGGTTCGCCCGACCCCCGTGGCGTGCCCAGCGGGATGCCGACGGCGGGTGTGCCGGGCGGCACGGCCGTCAGCCCGTGACAGGAGGTGAAGTCCAGCGCGGGCAGACTGGCCGGACGGCGGTGCCGGTACTGACGGTGCTGCCGGTGGTGGGCGTGACCGGCGGCGACCACCTCGGCCAGGGTGTCGAGGAGCACGACCAGGCCCCGCCCCCCGGCGTCGACCACCCCGGCGGCGGCCAGGGCGGGCAGCTGGGCCGGGGTGCGGGCCAGCGCCACCCGGGCGGCCTCGGCGGCGGCGCTGATCACGGCCTCCAGGTCGGCGCCGATGTCGGCCGCGGCCGCGGCGGCCTGCGCGGCGGCCCGGCTGACCGACAGGATCGTGCCCTCGACCGGATGGTGCACGGCCTTCCAGGCCTGCTCGTCGGCCCGGCGGAAGCACTCGACGGCGGTCCGCGCGCTGAGCTCGGTGTGCTCGGCCAGCACCTGGGCCCAGCCCCGCAGCAGTTGCGCCCCGATCACGCCGGAGTTGCCCCGGGCCCCCAGCAGCGCACCGCGGGCGAAGGTGGCGGCCACCTCGGCGACCGGGGCGTCGGGCGGAAGCGCCTGGGCCGCGGCGACCGCCGATTCGAGGGTCAGGTACATGTTCGTGCCGGTGTCACCGTCGGGCACCGGGAAGACGTTGAGGGCGTCGATCTCCTCGCGGGCGTCGGCGAGCGCCCCCAGGGCCGTCATCGCCCAGCGCCGCGCGGCGGGCGGATCGAGAACGCTCAGCACCCGCACCCCTCCGTCACCTGAGGACACCCGTGGACACCCGAGGACACCCGGTCGTCACCGGGCCGCCGATAGAGACTCTGCTTTCAGCCGGACAGTAGCCGTCCCCGCGGCTCACCGGCCATTCATGCACCGTTCACCCGAATTGGACACTGATTGCCCTCGTCTGTCATCCAGAGCCGCTGCCCGCCCCGGCTCGGGTTTGGGACAGGGACACGGTTCGGCTACTCTGCTCAAAGGCGTGGTAGGTCGTCGCTGCCCGCGGCTGCCCTCTAGCGCAGCCGGGCAAGCAGAACCGACCGCCCGCACATGACATCAGTTCGATACCTCAGGAGAAGAACGTGGCCGCCAACTGCGACGTCTGCCAGAAGGGGCCGGGCTTCGGCTTCAGCGTCTCGCACTCGCACCGCCGGACGAAGCGTCGCTGGAACCCCAACATCCAGCGCGTCCGCACCACCATCGGTGGTACCCCGCAGCGCATCAACGTCTGCACCTCCTGCCTGAAGGCCGGCAAGGTCAGCCGCTGACGTTTCCGCTTCGCGAACCGCCGGGCCCCGTAAGGGTGCCCGGCGGTTCTCGTTTGCCCGGCCCCTCTCGTTTGCCCGCCGCTCGGTGACCACGCCGGGCAATGGGGGACGCGGCGGCACGGGTTCACATAGCGGCCCACCTCCGAGTGCCCCGGAACCGCGGAGACCCGACGGAACGGGTTGACGGAACGACCCACCGGCGAGCGGCTCGGCGCCGAAGGGACGCGCACCACCGGGCCGACGGGTGGGGCCGGATCCGGGACCTCCGCACGAGGCCACGCCGCACCGCCGCACCGCCGCACCGCGCACCGCCGCACCGCCGCACCGCCGCACCGCCGCACCGACACGGCCTCAGGTCCAGTGCCGCCAGCCGCCCTCACCGGTGAACGGGCGTCCCCCGACCCACACCCCCGGCTCCCCCTCGCGCACCACCCCGATCGCGCGGAACGCGGCCGGCAGCGTCACCGAGGGCGGGAAGCAGGCCAGCAGGGCGTGGTCCTCTCCCCCGGTCAGCACCCAGTCCTGGGCGACGTCGGTGGCCGAGGCCCCGCCGTGCCCCAGGGCTTTCGCAGCGTGCAGCAGGTCGTCACCGGGGTTCAGCGCCGCCGGGTCGAGGTCGAGCACCACGCCCGACGACACGGCGATCCGGGTGGCGTCGCGCACCAGGCCGTCACTGGTGTCGATCATCGCGGTCGCGCCGGCCAGCGCCGCCTCCACCCCCGCGGAGTACGGGGGCACCGGTGCGCGGTGCTCGGCGACCAGCGTCTCCAGAACCGGGTCGCCCAGCACCAGGTCGCCCAGAACCGGGTCGCCCAGAACCGGGTCTCTCAGCACCGGGTCTCCCGAGGGCACACCGCCCTTCACCACGCCCTCCCGGAGCAGCGCCCACCCGGCACCCGACCGGCCGCTGCCCGCGGTGACGGCCACCACGTCCCCCGTCGACGCCCCTGACCGCAGCACCGCCCGCCCAACCGCCAGCGTGCCCAGTGCGGTGCCGGTCACCACGATCTCCGACCCGGCCGACACGTCCCCACCCGCCACCACCGCACCGGCGCGGGCGCACTCGGCGACCAGACCGTCCGCCATCTCGTTCGCCCAGGACGCCGGGACATCTGCGGGAGTGGTCAGGCTCACCAGAAGCGTGTGAGGCCTGCCACCCATGGCCGCGACGTCGGCGAAGTTCTGCGCGGCGACCTTGATTCCGATGTCACGGGCTGTCGACCAGGAGCGCAGGAAGTCCTGCCCCTCGACCAGGGTGTCCGTGCACGCGACCACCGGGCCCGCGAGGGAACCGCTCAGGTCGAGAACTGCTGCGTCGTCGCCCGGCCCGACGGTCAGCCAGGGCGCCGGAGGATAACGATCGATCACCCCGGCAACGAGGGGATCCTCACCCAGAGTGCCGATCGTGAGGTCGTTAGGGACCGGTTCGTCCGCACCCGTACCCAAACTCGTCCCCAACCTTCGGCCTCGATCCGGTCAACCCTCTACGGCGTCTGCGGATCGACACGGTAGCGTGACCGCCCAATGTCTGGGATCGGCCCGCGTATGGAGCCTCTGCAGACCCTCAGGCAGTTCGGACAGGAGAAATACGTGGTGGTGCAGGCTTACATCTTGATCCAGACCGAGGTCGGGCGCTCGACGTCCATCGTCACGGAGATCGCACAGATCCCGGGCGTGACCTTGGCCGAGGACGTCACGGGTCCGTACGACGTCATCGCCCGGATCGAGGCGCCGTCCGTCGACGAGCTCGGCTCCGGCGTGATCGCGAAGATCCAGGACGTGAAGGGCATTACCCGCACGCTCACCTGCACCGTTGTGAAGATGTGAGCTGATGCGCCTGGTCCTGCCAGACATCGCGCGCCTCGGGGTCCGGCCACCGCGCCGGGCCCTGATCGCTGTACCGGTGACTCTCGGGACGATCGTGGCGCTGGCCGGATGCGGATCCGGGTCGTCGTCCGGGGACACCGCCGTCCCCGCCCTCACCTCAGGTCCCGACGCCTCCAGCGCCGCGTGCACCGACCTGGCCGACCGTCTGCCGGAGAAGGTGCTCTCCCGGGCCCGCAACCCCGCCCAGGAGCCCACCGGCATCGCCACCTGGGGTGATCCCGCCATCTCGCTGAGCTGCGGCGCGACACCGACCGGCCCGACCACCGACGAGTGCATCGACATCAACGACGTGGCCTGGGTCTTCCGGGAGAGCGCGAGCGCGTACACGTTCCTCACCTACGGCCGGGACCCGGCCGTGCAGGTGCAGGTGCCCAGCTCGATCGAGCGCAGCACCGCCACCGGGGCACTGGTCGATCTGGAAGAGGCCGTCAGGCCTCTGGAGACGACCGAGCGCCGCTGCTACGACGTGACCGACCCGGTCCCGAGCAGCGGCTGAGCAACTGAGAAGGGGTGCCCGGTCCACGACCAGGCACCCCTCATCCAGTGGCGGAACCCTCAGCGCAGCCCGGTCGGCCGCGCCAGGGCGGCCTTGATCAGCCGGTCGATCAGCTCCGGGTACTCCAGCCCGGTCGCCGCCCACATCCGCGGGTACATCGACGAACTCGTGAAGCCCGGCATCGTGTTGATCTCGTTGACCACGACCCCACCGTCGGGCAGCACGAAGAAGTCCACCCGGGACAGGCCCTCGCAGTTCATCGCCTCGAACGTGCGCACCGACAGCTCGCGCACCCGGGCGAGCACCTCGTCGGGCAGGTCGGCCGGGCAGCTGAGCTTGGTGGTGTTGTCGAGGTACTTGGCCTCGAAGTCGTAGAAGCCGTGGTCACCGACGAACTCGATCTCGCCGGGCAGGCTGGTGGCGACGCTGCCGTCGGCCGACTGCAGCACCGCGCACTCGATCTCGCGGCCGACCACGGCAGCCTCGATCACCAGCTTGCGGTCGTGCTTCAGCGCCTCGGTGATCGCGGCCTCGAGCTCGTCCGGGCCGTCGACCTTGCTGATGCCGACGCTCGACCCGGCCCGGGCCGGCTTCACGAACACCGGCCAGCCGAGCTCCTCCACGTCGTCGCGCACGGCGTCGGGATCGCGCTCCCAGGCACCCGGGCGCACCACGACGTACTCGCCGATCGGCAGGCCCGCGCCCTTCAGCATGACCTTCATCACGGCCTTGTCCATGCTCGCCGCGGAGGCCAGCACACCGGCCCCGACGTAGCGCACGTCGGCCAGCTCGAGCAGTCCCTGCACCGTGCCGTCCTCACCGAACGGGCCGTGCAGCAGCGGGAAGACGACGTCGACCGTGCCGAGCTCCTGTGGCACCTGCCCGGGCTCGAGCACCTTGAGGTTGCTGTCGCCGGTCTCGACCGGGGCGATGACTCCCGGGCCGTCGCCGTCCTTCACCTCGGGCAGCGCCCCCGCCGTGATGGCCCAGCGGTCGGGGTCGTCGGCCGCGAGCACCCAGCGGCCGGTGCGGGTGACCCCGATCGGGATCACGTCGTACGCGTCGTGGTCGATCGCGCGCAGCACCGACGAGGCGGTGGCGCAGCTGACCGCGTGCTCGCTCGAGCGACCGCCGAAGAGCACGGCCACCCGGGGCTTGCGGGCGGCCGTGTTTCCCGGATCCGTGGCAGTCACGGGCTGGATAGCGTCCATGACCGGGGAGAGTACCGGGGATCGGCTCGGCGCATTTCCGCCGGACGGGGCCTCCCCGGGTGACAACGAGCACCCCCTACTCTGAGCGCATGAGCGACTCCTCCCCGGGCAAGCTGGCTTCCGCCACCGTGGCGGTCACGGCGGGCCGCCCCGCGAGCTCCCCGAACCAGCCGATGAACGTCCCGGTGGTGCTGACCTCCACGTACACCGCGTCCGACTTCTCCCCGCAGCCGGGTGATCTGGGCTACGGGCGCTGGGGCAACCCGACCTGGACCGCCCTGGAAGACACCGTGGGCGCGCTGGAGGGCGGCCGGGCGCTGGCCTTCGGCTCCGGCATGGCCGCGATCTCGGCGGTCTACGGGCTGGTCCCGCTGGGTGGCACGGTCGTGATCCCGGACGCGCCCTACTCCGGAACCTCGCAGCTGGCCGGTGAACTCGTGGCGGCCGGGCGGATCACCGTGCGCGCGGTGCCGATGGCCGACACCGCGGCCGTGGTGGCGGCCCTCGACGGCGCCGACCTGGTGCTGCTGGAGAGCCCGACCAACCCCCTGATGGACGTCGCCGACCTGGGCACGATCATCGCCGCGGCCCGCGAGAAGGGTGTCCTGACGGCGGTCGACAACACCTTCGCCACCCCTCTTCTGCAGCAACCCCTGTCACTGGGCGCACACGTCGTGGTGCACTCCGCCACGAAGTACCTCAGCGGTCACAGCGATGTCCTGCTGGGAATCGTTGTCACGGCCGAGGACTCGGCCGGGATCCACGAGAAGCTGCACGGCCACCGCACCATCAACGGCGCGATCCCCGGCCCGATGGAGGCCTGGCTGGCCCTGCGCGGTATCCGCACCCTCGCCCTGCGGGTGGAGCGGGCGAGCGCGAACGCGGCCGAACTGGCCCGCCGGCTGGGCGATCACCCGGCCGTCACCCGGGTGCGCTACCCCGGGCTGGAGAACCACCCGCAGCACGAACTGGCCCGCACCCAGATGAGGGGCTTCGGCGCGATGCTCTCGTTCGAGCTCGCCGGCCCGGCCGAGCAGGCCGAGAAGGTCTGCGCCGCCACCGGGCTCTGGATCCACACCACCAGCCTGGGGGGCGTGGAGTCGAGCCTCGAGCGGCGGCGCCGTCACGGCGGGGAGTCGAAGGTCGTGCCGGAGACCCTGATCCGGCTCTCCACCGGCATCGAAGACGTCGAGGACCTGTGGGCCGACCTGTCGCAGGCCCTCGACACGATCAGCTAGGCCAGCTCCGACTTCCGGGCTCGCGACAGCAGACTCGTCGCGAGCTCGGACAGCGGGACCTCGCCACGCACCACCCCGGTCACCGCCTCCGCGATCGGCATCTCCACCCCGTGCTCGCGGGCCAGGCCCAGCACGGCCCCGGCGCTCTTGACCCCCTCGGCCGTGCGGTTCGTGATGGCGACCACCTCGTCCACACTCATGCCCTGCCCGAGGTGCACCCCGAAGGTGCGGTTGCGCGACAGCGGCGACGCACAGGTCGCGACCAGGTCGCCCATCCCGGCCAGCCCGGCGAACGTGGCCGGCTCGGCACCGAGAGCGACGCCCAGCCGGGTGATCTCGGCCAGGCCCCGGGTGATGATCGAGGCCTTCGAGTTGTCGCCCAGGCCCATCCCCTCGACCATGCCCACGGCCAGCGCGATCACGTTCTTCACTGCGCCCGCCAGTTCCACGCCGACCACGTCGTGGTTGGTGTAGGGCCGGAAATAGGGCGCGGAACAGGCCGCGGCGACCTGCTCCGCGGTGTCGTGGTCGGTGCACGCCACCACCGTGGCGGTGGGCTGGCGGGCGGCGATCTCGGCGGCCAGGTTGGGCCCCGACACCACCGCGTTGCGCTCGGGCCCGATCTCCAGCACCTCGCCGATCACCTCGCTCATCCGCTTGAGCGTGCCGTTCTCGACGCCCTTCATCAGGCTGACGGTCACCGCCGACGGCCCGATCAGCGGCTTCCAGGCGGCCAGGTTGGTGCGCAGGGTCTGGGCCGGCACGGCCAGCACCACGATGTCGGCGCCGTCGAGCGCGACCCCCGCGTCGGGATGGGCCGTGACCGTGGCCGGGAGCTCGAGTCCGGGCAGGTAGTCGGGGTTCTCGTGGCGGTCGGCGATGGCGGCGCAGACCTCCGGGCGGCGGCCCCACATCGTCACCTTCGCGCCCGCGTCGGCCAGCACCACCGCGAACGTGGTGCCCCAGGAACCGGTGCCCATCACCGCGACGCGACTCATCGTCCAGACCTCTTCCGCTTCTGCAGTCCCGGGAAATTCCGGGCCTTCGGGGTTTTCGGGGTTCTCGGGTTCGGGTTGCCGTACCGCGGCTTCCCACGGTTTCTCGGGTCGTACCGCTCGGCCGGGGCGCTCTCGCCCCGCATCTCCTCGACCAGGGCCGTGAGCTCGGCCATCACCTGCTCGGTGGCCTCGGTGAGCAGCGGCAGCGTCATCGGGCGCCCGGCGAACCGGCTGAGGTCGACCGGCGGGCCGGCCGTCACCCAGATCCGGTGCGGCGGGAACAGGCTCAGCCGTTTCGAGTACGGCGGTAGCAGGTCCTGAGCTCCCCACTGGGCCACCGGGATCAGCGGCGCCCCGGTCTCCAGGGCCACCCGCACCGCGCCGCTCTTGCCCCGCATCGGCCAGCCGTCGGGGTCACGGGTGAGCGTGCCCTCCGGGAAGATCGCGACGAGCTCCCCGGCCCGGACCGCGGCCACCGCCGCCGAGTAGGCTGCGCCGGCGTCGCGGGTCTCCCGGTAGACCGGGATCTGCCGTGCCCCCCGCACGATCCGGCCGAGCAACGGCAACCGGAACAGGCTCTCCTTGGCCATGAAGCGCGGCAGCCGGCCGCTGTCGTAGACGAAGTGCGCGTAGGTGAAGGGATCCGCGTAGGAGATGTGGTTCGACACCGTGATCACCCCGCCGGTGGCCGGAAGATTCTCGGCGCCCTTCCAGTTCCTTCTCGTGGACAGCAACAGCACCGGCTTCAGCAGGATCACGACCAGCCGGTACCACGCACCGATCCTCCGCCCCTTCACCAGCGTTCCACCTTCCGGTCCGAATCCGACGACTTCAGGGACATCCGAGACTGCCGCGCATGAACCGACACGACGTCATCAGACCATCTTGCCGTTTCCGGGCGGTGCTGCCGACCGGCGGCCCCCGGCTCCCCGGCGACCGGGCGTCGACGGCGGACGTTCGTGATGACGAACGCTGACGCCCCACCGGAAGTGCCGTCCCCCGGCTGGACCACGGTGCTCCCGTTCAAGGGGGGCCCGAACGCCAAGTCGCGTCTGGGCGCTCCGGCCGGCTTGGCCACCGCCATCGCGCTCGACTGCCTGGACGCGGTGCTGGCCGCGCGCCTGGTCAGCCGGGTGATCGTGGTGACCGCGGATCCCGGCCTGGCCCGGGCCGCCTCGGCCGCGGGAGCGGGTGTGCGGGGTGAGTCCCGGCCCGGGGCGGGGTTGCTCGCGGCGATCGACGACGGACTGCGCGGGCTCGAGGGGCCGTGTGCCGTCCTGCTGGGCGACCTCCCGGCCCTGAGGGCGCCCGACCTCGACGAGGCGCTCCGGAAGGCCTGGGAGACGCTGACAACGACGGTCCCCTCCCCCGCGATGGTTTTCGTGCCGGACGCGGACGAGGTCGGCACCGTCCTGCTCGCTGCCGCCGCACCGCACGCGATGCGCCCCTCGTTCGGCCCGGCCTCGGCCCGCTCGCACGCCGATTCCGGTGCTCGGAGGCTGGATCTGGACCTCCCGGCCCTGCGCCGCGACGTGGACACCCAGGCCGATCTGGCCGCCGCGCGGGCGCTGGGCCTGGGCCGTCGCACCCGCGAAGCCCTAGGCTGATCCCGTGCAGGCCACCGTGCACCGCTTCGACGCCGCAACCGGTTCCGGCTCCGTGCTGACCGATTCCGGCGAGGTGCTGCCGTTCACCGGGCGTGCCCTGCAGGGCAGTGGGCTGCGGCACCTGCGCCCGGGTCAGCGTCTGTCGGCCGTGCGCGAGGGCGACGAGGTCGTCGAACTGCGCCTGGGCACGATCCGCGGGCCCGAAGAGTTCACTCCGTAAAGGGTTGTTTCTCGGGGCAACTGCTGTTCGTGCTTGAGGACGCCCCGGTCGGGGTCGGCGCGACGGGGAACCTCCGGTGCCCACGGGCGTCCGCACCGCTCGAGGTGCCCCGTGACGCTCCGGTGACCGCAACGTCCTCACGCAGGATAGTTCTCCCGCACAGCAGCGATCCCCGGCGGGCCAGTGGCCCACCGGGGATCGTGACGCAGTTGAAACGGGTGATCAGCGCTCGTAGTTGGCGCCGAGCATCTGCAGCTTCTGCTGGAAGTGCTCGTATCCCCGGTCGATCAGGCCGATCCCACGCACCCGGGAGGTGCCCTCGGCGGCCAGCGCGGCGATCAGGTGGCTGAAGCCGCCCCGCAGGTCGGGAACCGTGATGTCGGCGCCGTGCAGCTTGGCCGGACCCGAGATGACGGCGGAGTGCATGAAGTTGCGCTGACCGAAACGGCACGGCCGGCCACCGAGGCACTCACGGTAGAGCTGGATCTGGGCGCCCATCTCACGCAGCGCGTGGGTGAAGCCCAGCCGGTTCTCGTAGACCGTCTCGTGCACGATGCTCAGGCCGCTGGCCTGGGTCAGGGCCACGACCAGGGGCTGCTGCCAGTCGGTGGCGAAGCCCGGGTGCACGTCGGTCTCGAGCACGAGCGAGTTCAGCTCGCCGCCCGGGTGACTGAACCGGATGCCGTCGTCGCCGATGTCGAGCAGGCCACCGACCTTCCGGAACACGTTGAGGAACGTCATCATCTCCTGCTGGCGGGCACCCAGCACGGTGATGTCACCCTTGGTCGCCAGAGCGGCACTGGCCCAGCTCGCGGCCTCGATGCGGTCGGGCATCGCACGGTGGGTGAAACCGCCGAGCCGGTCGACACCTTCGATCCGGATGGTGCGGTCGGTGTCGACGCTGATGATGGCGCCCATCTTCTGCAGCACCGCGATCAGGTCCATGATCTCGGGCTCGATGGCCGCGTTGGTGAGCTCGGTGACGCCCTCGGCCAGCACGCTCGTGAGCAGGACCTGCTCGGTGGTGCCCACACTCGGGTACTTCAGCGCGAGTTTCGTGCCCTTGAGCCGCTGCGGTGCGCGCAGGGCGATTCCGTTCGGCTCCTTCTCGACCACCGCACCGAATTGCCGGAGCACATCCATGTGGTAATTGATCGGACGGTCACCGATCCGGCACCCACCGAGATCAGGAATGAATGCCTCACCCAGACGGTGAAGCAGAGGACCGCAGAAAAGAATGGGGATACGACTCGAGCCGGCGTGCGCGTCGATGTCGGCGACGTGAGCCTGAATCACATTGCTCGGGTCGAGGCGGAGTTCACCCTCGGGACCGGGAACTTCCTCGACCTGAACGCCGTGGAGTTCCAGCAGACCGCTCACGACCCCGACGTCGCGGATCTGCGGGACGTTACGCAGCACGCTCGGCTCCTCACCGAGGAGCGCGGCCACCATCGCCTTGGAAACCAGGTTCTTGGCACCTCGCACCTGGATGCTGCCGACCAGCGGGGTGCCGCCGTGCACGGTGAGTACGTCGTTCATGAGGAACATCGTGGACCACGCCGGGCCAGGTACCAATTCCGGCCCGCCCTAAACCTCATGTGCGCATCGTCGGCGCCCGCCGGGCGGAACTGTAGGCAGGCGCCAAAACAGCCACGTGGCGGGCGTCCCGGGGATCCCGGGCCGCCCGCCACGTGTGGAGGGGTGGTGCTGCTGTGCTGTGGCGCTGCTGAACTCAGGCCGTGGTGCTGCGACGACGCGTGGTGGTGCGCTTCGCGGCGGTGGGGGCCGGGGTCTTCGCGGCGGCGGTGCTGCGGGAAGCCGTGGTGGCGGTCTTCTTCGCGGCCGTCTTGCGCGCGGTGGTGGTCTTGGCCGCGGTGGTCTTCGCCGCCGTGGTCTTGGCCGGCGTGGCCTTGGTGGCGGTCGCGGTCTTGCGCGCGGTGGTGGTCTTGGCCGGAGCGGCCTTCGTCGCCGTGGTCTTCTTCGCGGCGGCAGTGGTCTTCGCGGCGGTGGTCTTGGCCGGGGCCGCCTTGGTGGCGGTCGCGGTCTTGCGCGCGGTGGTGGTCTTCGCGGCGGTGGTCTTCGCCGGGGTGGCCTTGGTCGCCGTGGCCTTCTTGGCGGCCGTGGTCTTCGTGGCGCGGGCCGGGGTCGCGGCCTTGGCGGCGGCGGCCACACCACGCGTGGTGGCGGCGCGGGTCGAACCGGCGACCGGCTTCGGAAGGGTGCGCGGCTCGGCCACGTACGCCTTGAAGCTCGTGCCGGCGCGGAAGCGCGGGACCGAGGTCTTCTTGATGCGGACCTTCTCGCCGGTACGCGGGTTACGGCCGGTACGGGCGTTGCGGACGGCCTTCTCGAAGGAACCGAAGCCGCTGATGGTCACCTTCTCGCCACGGACAACGGCGCGGGTGATCGTGTCGATCACGGCGTCGAGAGCGTCCGCGGCGGCCTGACGGCCACCCAGGCGTTCCTGGAGAAGCTCGACGATATCTGCCTTGTTCACTTTCAATCCTCCGGTACGTGGGAACGAGCGAACACTCGTTGTCGAAGATGAAGATAAACGCACTCCGGCTTATAAATCCAATACAGAGTGAGGTTTTGTCGTTGTGTCTCAACGCAAAACCGCCCCGCAAACGCCCTCGGCGGCCCTCGCACGGCCCCCGGCAGGGGGCGCGCGAAGACCGCCGATGTTTGCGAAATCCATTCCCTCAGAACAAATTACGAGAATGAATTTCGATTCCGGTTGGCCGGCCGGGGAAGCTCAGCGGGCCGGGAGGGTGGTCGGCAGAAACTGTGGCCGATTCGACTCGAAAGCAGTCACGTCGTCGACGTGCCGGAGGGTCAGGCCGATGTCGTCCAGGCCCTCCAGCAGCCGCCAGCGGGTGTAGTCGTCGACCTCGAACGGCACCGTCAGGTCGCCGGCGACGGCGGTGCGGGTCTCCAGGTCGACCGTCACCTCAGTGCCAGGGCGGGTTTCCAGCACCGACCACAGGTTCTCGATGTCGGCCTGCTCGACGATCCCGGTCAGCAGCCCCGCCTTTCCCGAGTTCCCCCGGAAGATGTCGGCGAAGCGTGACGACAGGACGACCCGGAAGCCGTAGTCGTTGAGGGCCCAGACCGCGTGCTCCCGGCTGGATCCGGTGCCGAAGTCGGGGCCCGCCACGAGCACCGAACCGGCCTTGTAGGCCTCCTGGTTCAGGACGAACTCCGGGTCCTGGCGCCAGGCGGCGAACAGCCCGTCCTCGAAACCGGTGCGCGTCACCCGCTTGAGGTACACCGCCGGGATGATCTGGTCGGTGTCGACGTTCGAGCGGCGCAGCGGGACACCGATACCGGTGTGGGTGCTGAACTTCTCCATGATTTTGCTGTCCCTTCGATGTGAGGACTTGAGTGTCGGGAGGGGCCTGCCGAGGTTTCTGACGAATGTCAGCGGGCGGTGGAAGCGCCCTGCTGGGAGGAAACCTCGAGTCCCGGACCCGTCTCCAGGTCGGACGGCGAGGACAACGTGCCCCTCACCGCCGTGGCCGCGGCCACCGCCGGCGAGACCAGGTGGGTGCGGCCGCCCTTGCCCTGACGTCCTTCGAAGTTACGGTTGGAGGTCGACGCACTGCGTTCACCCGGCGCCAGCTGGTCGGGGTTCATGCCCAGGCACATCGAGCAGCCGGCCTGACGCCACTCGGCGCCGAACTCGGTGAAGACCTTGTCCAGCCCCTCGGACTCGGCCTGCAGACGCACCCGCGCCGAACCGGGGACGACCAGAACCCGCACCGAGGCCGCCTTCTGCCGGCCCTGCACCACCGCGGCGGCGGTGCGCAGGTCTTCGATGCGGCCGTTGGTGCACGAGCCGATGAACACCGTGTCGACGGCGATCTGCCGCAGCGGGGTGCCGGCGGTCAGGTCCATGTAGGCCAGGGCCCGCTCGGCGGCGCCGCGCTGGTCGGGGTCGTCGATCGTGGCCGGGTCGGGCACGTTCGCCGAGAGCGGCGAACCCTGACCGGGATTCGTGCCCCAGGTGACGAACGGTTCCAGGTCGGGTGCGGAGAGGTGAACCTCGGTGTCGAAGGTGGCGTCGTCATCCGTGCGCAGGGTGCGCCAGTACTCGACGGCGGCGTCCCAGTCGTCACCCTCGGCGGCGTGACGGCGGCCCTTCACGTAGTCGAACGTGGTGTCGTCGGGCGCGATCATGCCCGCCCGGGCGCCCGCTTCGATGGACATGTTGCAGATCGTCATGCGGGCCTCCATCGAGAGGGCCCGGATGGCGGAACCGCGGTACTCCAGGACGTAACCCTGGCCACCACCGGTGCCGATCTTGGCGATCACCGCGAGAATGATGTCCTTGGCGCTGGTTCCGGCCGGCAGGTCACCGTCCACGTTGATCGCCATCGTCTTGAACGGCTTCAGCGGGAGCGTCTGGGTGGCCAGCACGTGCTCCACCTCGCTGGTGCCGATACCGAAAGCCAGGGCCCCGAAGGCGCCGTGGGTGGAGGTGTGCGAATCGCCGCAGACCACGGTCATACCCGGCTGGGTCAGGCCCAGCTGCGGGCCGACGACGTGCACGATGCCCTGGTCGAGGTCACCCAGCGGGTGCAGACGCACACCGAACTCGGCGCAGTTCCTCCGCAGGGTCTCGATCTGGGTGCGGCTGACCGGGTCGGCGATCGGCTGGTCGATGTCGATCGTCGGGGTGTTGTGATCCTCGGTGGCGATGGTGAGGTCGAGGCGGCGGACCGGGCGGCCGGCCAGACGCAGCCCGTCGAACGCCTGCGGACTGGTCACCTCGTGCAGCAGGTGCAGATCGATGTAGAGCAGGTCGGGTTCGCCGTTCTCCCCGGCGCGCACGACGTGCGCGTCCCAGACCTTCTCCGCCAGCGTGCGGCCCACGATCATCATCCTCCATCCGGGCCTGCGGCCCGTTCGGTCATTCCCGGGCAAGGTTGGGTCGCCCGGGGGTTTTCAGCGACGTCCGGCCCCCGCCCGGCGCCGGACTTGCGTCTCGCTTCGTGAGACGCCAGTATCGCTCCATGGACAAGAGTAGCGGAGTCGGCGTCCTGGACAAGGCAGCCGTGCTGCTCGACGCCCTGGAGGCGGGGCCGGCGACGCTGGCCCAGCTGGTGACCGCGACCGGGCTGGCCCGGCCGACCGCGCACCGCCTGGCCGTCGCGCTGGAGCACCACCGGCTCGTGGGCCGTGACCTGCAGGGCCGTTTCGTGCTCGGGCCGCGCCTGGGCGAACTCGCCGCCGCCGCGGGGGAAGACCGGCTTCTCGCCGCCGCCGGCCCGGTGCTGGCGGCACTGCGCGACCACACCGGCGAGAGCGCGCAGCTGTTCCGCCGGCAGGGCGACCAGCGCATCTGTGTGGCCGCCGCCGAAAGGCCGGTCGGGCTGCGTGATTCGATCCCGGTCGGTTCGGCCCTGTCGATGCACGCCGGTTCCGCCGCGCAGACCCTGCTCGCCTGGGAGGAGCCGGACCGCCTGCACCGTGGGCTGAACGGCGCCAAGTTCACCGCGAGCACGTTGTCGGCGGTGCGGCGCCGGGGCTGGGCGCAGAGCATCGCCGAGCGCGAGCCGGGGGTGGCGTCGGTGTCGGCGCCGGTGCGGGGGCCGTCGGGGCGGGTGGTCGCGGCGGTGTCGATCTCCGGCCCGGTCGAGCGTTTCACCCGTCAGCCCGGTCGTCAGCACGCCACCGCGGTGGTCGCGGCGGCCGGCCGGCTGACCGAGGTGCTGCGGCGGGGGCAGATCCAGGCCTGACCGCTCGTGGTTCCGCAAGCGCCGGGCCCTGGGGCCCGGCGCTTCTTTTCGCGCGGATTCACAGCACATCCCGCCAGGACGACGCGAATTCACACGACGGACGCGGCGCGTGCCCGGCGCCCTGCGCAGGGTTCTGTCAGCGGCCGGCCCCGACCCGCCGAAACCCCGCACGTATCAAGATCACGGCCCCACCACTCTTTTCACCGGGCGGGCCTTCCGCGGCTCCGAAGGGCACCACCGGCCCACCGTCGGTGACCGGGTCGCGGCCACCGGGCGTCCCCCACCGCTCCGTTTCACCCGTTCGGCGCACGACCGCAAACGGGTCGAGCCCGCCACCACGAAGGTGACGGGCTCGAAACCGGTGGTGCGGCTTACCGGATCAGGAGACCCCGGCCTCGCCGCTGAACTCGGCGGCCTCGTCCTGGGCGGAGGAGACCAGTGCGTCGACCGTGATCTCGCCGTTGCCGTCGGCGATCAGGCGGCGCAGCAGCACCAGCTCGATGCGGGCCAGGTCGGGCTCGTCGAGCTGCTCGAGCACCTCACCGACGGTGGCGTCGTCGCCGAGCACCGAGCGCACCAGGGCCTGCGCGGCCGACTCGTCGATCGCGACGGGCGAGGAGGCGTACGGCGCGGCCGCGGCCGACACGAAGGCCGGCACGTCGGACGACTGCCCGGCGAGACGGCTGCCCACGGCACTGTAGAAGGCCGCGCCGACGATCTCGCCGAAGGCGTTCCAGCCCTGCTCGTCGAGCTCCTTGGTCCGCTCCGGGTAGGCGTTGAGATCGCCTTCCAGCAATTCCCGAACCAGCTGGCCGATCTGGGCCGTCATGAGCATTACCTCCATACGATTGTGGCGCCCCCGCGGTGGTGCTCCACCCCCGAGCATCCATTGGTTCTCGCAGGTCGGCGAGAGAGTACTAGACATGAAGACGGCCCTCGACCGGTGAGGGTCGAGGGCCGTTCTCGTGTAGCCCCGACGGGATTCGAACCCGCGCTACCGCCTTGAGAGGGCGACGTGCTAGGCCACTACACAACGGGGCCATGGCCTTACTCGCTGACCAGGTCAGCCGTTCGATTCTAGCCAACTGCTTGGCTTTCACCGAATCGATCTGATCTGTCCGGACCGGGGCTGAACGCCCACAGTCTGACGATCTGACCGCGCTGGGGTACCAGGACTCGAACCTAGACTAACTGAACCAGAATCAGTCGTGCTGCCAATTACACCATACCCCAAGGGAGTGCTCGCCCGACGCACAGAACATCCTCGGTGAGGAGGACTTTCTGTCCGTTGGGCGAGCGCCCTGGAAGAAGATTAGCGGTCCGCGAGCCCGGACCCAAATCAGATCCCCCCGGGGGCGCGCCGCCACCACTCCCCCGAGGGGCGACGACCCACCAAAGATGCACTGGGGGAAGGTGAAACGGCTGCGACCGAAGTGCTCGACCGATCCTGGATTCAGGGGCTTGAGGACGCTTCGGGAGACCTGGGCGGCGCCGGAACCGTGGGACGAGGGTCCCGGAACGAGCTCGACCGGGCCCCTCCGAAGCGGGGCCACCCCCTCACAGGGACGCTCCTTCACAGGGACGCTCCTTCACAGGGCCGCTCCTTCGCAGGCCGCCCCCTCACGGGCCGCTCCCTCACGGGGCACTCCCTCACGGGTCGCTCCCTCACGGGGCACTCCCTCACGGGCCGCTCCCTCACGGGGCACTCCCTCACGAGGGGCGGGGAACGGGGCACGCCCCCTCTCCTCACCTCTTGCCCCCTGAGAAGCAAGGGACCACCGCCCCTGCTCCACCGCGTCCTTGCTCGTGCGACCGGTGCCACACCGGGCATCACCCGGCAACCCGTACATGTGGCCCACATCTCGCCCCGCAGTCACCACCGACCCCCGAGACCCCCTCTCGTGGAGCGGGTTCGAGACCGGGCCGGCGCCGGTGACGGTCACGACCGAGATCAACTCGTTACGGCACCCCCGCGAACAGGACGTAGGACTCTCTCCGTCACACGACTTTCCATTACTTTGCGTCATCCGCACGAACTCCACGCCGCACGGGCACCGCCCCGCGCGTGCCCCCGGGACGACGGAATGTGTCCGACATCTCCGAGCGGCGACATGACTATGGGTAAGGTGTCCACTACAGGTTTCGTCCGGACTTCCGCGCTTGGCGTATCGGCGATTCAGCTGCGCCCCGATCGGGGGCGTGATCACCGGGGGACGGGGATGTTCACAGTTCAAGCACTGGTTTTCGGGTGTGGCGCTCGACCGGGAACGGCCTGATGCCGCGCCTGGTCGCGGTCCGGCCGGCTCGGGTCGCTCCGATCGCCGATCCGGCCCGGGCTCAGGCACGCCTCCGCGACCCCGGTCGCAGGGGGTGACGAGTGGCGGTCTCGGGCATCCGACTCTCCGATCTCTCCCCGTCGGCCGCACGGCCGGGTGCGGGGCGCACCGGCACCCGCCTCCGTCCTGACTTCACCCAGCTGCGCATCGTCGGGGTCAGCGTGCTGCTGCTCGGGCTCGGTGCACTGCTGTGGCTGGCCCCGCCGACCCAGGCGATGGGCGCACGCGGCGAGCTGATGCGGCTCGACTGGTACACGGTCGCCGTGCTCGCCGCCGTCTGCGAGGTCGTCGTGCAGATGGTGCAGGTCAACGGGCACCGGCAGGTCCGCGCGGTCTCGATGAGCGAGATCGCCACGGTGCTGGGCCTGTTCTTCGCCACGCCGGGCAGTTTCGTGGTGGGGCGCCTGGTCGGCGGGCTGGCCGTGCTGGTGCTCTGGCGCCGGCAGGGGCCGCTCAAGGTGTTCTTCAACGGCTCGCTGCTGTTCGCCGAGTCGGTGCTGTCGCTGCTGCTGTTCAACCTGGTGCGCGGCTCCGGGGTGCACATCGACCCGCGGGCCTGGGCCGCCGCGCTGATCGCGACCATCTGCGGCGGGCTGTTCTCGGCCGTCGCCGTCAACGTGGTGATCGCGATGGTCGACGGTGAGACCAAGCGGCGCGACCTGCTTCTCGAGGCCGCGCGGGGCGCCGCCACCTCGGCCTGGGTCACCTGCATCGCGGTGGTCGCCGTGCACGCCCTGAACGCCGAGGCCCGCGCCGCGGTGCCGCTGGCCATCTCCGGGGTGCTGCTCCTGCTGGCCTACCGCAACTACTGCTCCCTGTCCGAGCGGCACCTCAGCCTGGAACGGCTCTACCGCTTCAGTCACGCCGTGAGCAGCACGCCCGAGGTCAACGAGATCCTCACCGGTGTGCTCCAGCACGCCCGCGAGGTGCTTCGCGCCGACTACGCCGAGATCGTCTTCGTCTCCTCCGAGGCCGGCCACCAGCCGCTGCGCATCGACAGCCGGGGCTCCGGCGGCAAGCTGCGCCGGGTGCGCCTGAGCGAGGCCGCGGCCAACGAGCCGAGCTGGGCCGGGGTGGTCAACAGCGGTGGCCCGCTGCTGATCCCGCGCGGCGACCGGTCGCACCGCTCGCTGCTGGGCGACCGCGACCTGCGCGACGCCGTGCTCGTGCCGCTGCGCGGTGAGGCGGGCATCGTCGGCACGATCCTGGTCGGCGACCGCATCAGCGACGTGCGCTCGTTCGACTCCGACGACGTGCAGCTCCTGATGACCGTGGCCAACCACGCGAGCATGGCGCTGCAGAACGGCCAGCTCGTCGACCGGCTGAAACACGATGCTCTGCACGACAAGCTCACCGGTCTGCCCAACCGCAACCTGCTGCAGCAGGAGATGGTCATCGCGATCGGTGACATGCGGGGCGACCGCTCCCCCGGCCTGGCCGTGCTCAACCTCGACCTGGTCAACTTCAAGCAGGTCAACGACACGTTCGGCCTGGCTCTGGGCGACCTGCTGCTGCAGGAGGTGGGGCAGCGGCTGCGCACGAAGCTCAACGGCCGGGGCATCCTCGCCCGCACCGGGGGCGACGAGTTCTCCGTGCTGCTGCCCGCTGTCGACACCGTGGCCGCCGCCCTCGAGGTCGCCGCGAGCCTGCGTTGCGGGCTGGAGCAGCCGGTCAGCATCCAGGAGGTCGACGTCGAGGTCGGCGTCTCGATCGGCATCGCCGTGGCCCCGCTGCACGGTTCCGACGGTCACACGTTGCTCAAGCGGGCCGACGCGGCGATGTACTACGCCAAGAACTCCGGCAACGGGCTGCACGTCTACGACAAGGGGCTCGACGCCAACGAGACCCCGGAGCGCCTGGCGCTGACGGCCGAACTACGGCAGGGCATCTCGACCGGTCAGCTCGAGGTCTACGTGCAGCCCCAGGCCAGTCTGCGCACCGGCATGGTGCTCGGCGTCGAGGCCCTGGTGCGCTGGCGTCACCCGCGTCACGGGCTCCTCTTCCCCGACACCTTCATCCCGCTGGCCGAACGCAACGGCCTGATCCCGCAACTCACCGACGCCGTGCTCGAACAGGCCGTGGCCGCCTGCGGTCGCTGGCGGCGGGCCGGGCACCGGCTCACGGTCAGCGTGAACCTCTCGGCCCGCAGCAATCTCAACGAGACGCTGATCGAGAACGTCCAGTCGCTGCTCAACCGCCACGGGGTGCCGGCCAAGTCGCTGATCCTCGAGATCACCGAGAGCTCGGTCATCCGCGACCCGGCGCGCACCCAGATCGTGCTCGACCAGCTGCACTCACTCGGGGTGGGCCTGTCCATCGACGATTTCGGCACCGGCTATTCGTCGCTGTCCTACCTGCGCCAGCTCCCGGTGCAAGAGGTCAAGATCGACAAGAGCTTCGTGATGAACATGCTGGCCGAGCCCAACGACGCCGCGATCGTGCGCTCCATCGTGGATCTCGGCACCAACCTGCGCCTGGCCGTGGTGGCCGAGGGCGTCGAAGACGCCGCCACCCGCGCCGAGCTGCAGCGCATGGGCTGTTCCAACATGCAGGGCTTCTTCCTCGCCGCCCCGATGCCTCTCGACAGCTTCATGGACTGGCTCGCCGCCCGCGAAGGCCATCTCGCCGAGGCTCGCTGAGACCCCACAGGCAGCGCTGCAGACGCACCTGGCTGAGACCCCACCGGCAGCGCTGCGAGACCCACCTGGGCACCCGGATCGATGCCTCGAGTAAGCGGAGTTCGTGGTCGGGTGTTCCGGCGGCCTCGTTCTTCCGCTCAAGGTCACTGCGGGCGAAACGTGCTTGGTCACGGCCGAACTGGTGGGCGTCGGCTATTCGAGCTGAAAGCGAAGGAGCGGTGCTTTCGATTATCGATAATCGAAAGCACCGCTCTCCAACGCACCGTGCCCGTGGTTCGACCCGTCGTGGTTCAACCCGTCTCGCGCAATCGGCAGAGCTGGACAGGCCCGACGTGTCAGCCAGACGTGCCAGGCAGACGTGCCAGGCAGACGTGCCCAGCCGGCCTCAGCGCTCAGCCAGACAAGCCCGCGCCAACCTCAGCCCCCAGCCAGACAAGCCCACGCCAACCTCAACACCCTGTTGGACAAGCCCACGCCAACCCCAGCGTCGAGAGGGGTGGGCGCGAGCCGGTATCTGGTGACGACGGCGCACCCTCGCCCTCGACGCCCGGCACAACACCCAGCCAGACAAACCCATGCCAACCCCAGCGTCGAGAAGGGTGGGCGCGAGCCCGTACCTGGTGACGACAGCGCACCCTCGCCCTCGACGCCCGGCAGAACACCCGGCCGCACGGGGCGGAGAAGGCGCTCGGCTTCGTCAGTCGCGCGAGACGACCGGGTTGCTCAGCACGCCCATGCCCTCGATCTCGACCTCGACGCGGTCGCCCGCGACCATGGGGCCGACACCGGCGGGCGTGCCGGTGAGGATGATGTCACCCGGCAACAGCGTGAACGCGGCCGAGATGTAGGCGACGATCTCGGGGATCTTGTGGATGAGCTGCGACGTGCGGCCGTCTTGCCGGGTCTCGCCGTTGAGGCGTGTGGTGACGCGCACGTCGGTGGGGTCGGCGTCGAGCACGAGGTAGGGGCCGATCGGGCAGAACGTGTCGAACCCCTTGGCGCGCGCCCACTGACCGTCGGACTTCTGCAGGTCGCGGGCCGTGATGTCGTTCGCGACCGTGTAGCCGAGGATGACCTCGTTCACACGCTCGACCGGCACGTCCTTGCAGAGCTTGCCGATCACGATGGCGAGCTCGCCCTCGTAGTGCACGTTCGTGGACTGGCGGGGCAGCACGATCGGATCGCCCGGGCCGATGACCGAGGTGTTCGGCTTGAAGAACAGCAGCGGCTCGGCGGGCGGGGCCTCACCCGGCGTGGAGGCCATCTCGGCGACGTGGTCGGCGTAGTTCTTGCCGACCGCCACCACCTTGCTCCGCGGGATGACCGGCGCGAGCAGGCGCACCGAGTCGTCGAACCGGACCTTCTCACCGGTCATCTGGACGGTCTGGTAGAGCGGATCGCCGCTGATGACGTGCAGGAAACCGCTGCCCTGCCCGCCCTCCACGATCGCGTACCGAGGGTCTTCGCCGGTGGTGAATCTCGCGATGAGCACGACGCCAAACCTATGCCATTACCCCCTGGGAGATACTGGGGCGGTGACCACGCTCCTGACCCGGCCCGAATGGCACCCCCTTCAGGAGCAGCACGAGGCCCGCGCCGACGCCCTCACCGCCGGCCACCGCGAGCGCCGGGCCACGCACACCAAGCACGCCGTCGAAGACTTCCTCTACGACTACTACTCCACCCGCCCGGCCGTGCTGCGGCGCTGGCACCCGGGGGTCGGCTCGCGGCTCGACCGGAGCGAGCAGCACGAGAACTGGCGCTGGTACTCCAAAGCACAGGACGGCAGCGTCGGCTTCGACGCCGACCAGTTCATGCGCGACCGGGGTGACTCGGTGCGGTTCATCCACCGGCTGCTCACCTCGATCTCAGAGCGTCCCGTGTTCACCGGGTGTTTCGGGCTGCACGAGTGGGCCATGGTCTACCGCCAGGGTGAGCACCGGCACCCGCTCCCCCTGCGCCTGGGGCAGGACGGCACCGACGCGGTGGTCGAGAGGCACCAGATCCGCTGCACCCACTTCGACGCGTTCCGGTTCTTCACTCCGGAGGCGGTGGGTCTCAACAAGCTGCAGCCCACGCGCGACACCCAGGTCGACCTGGATCAGCCCGGCTGCCTGCACGCCTCGATGGACAGCCACAAGTGGGCCACCAAGCTGGGCCCGGCCGTGCCCGGCGACCTGTCGCTCGACTGTTTCGAGCTGGCGCGCGACATCCGGATGCTCGACATGCAGGCCTCGCCCTACGACCTCACGTCCTACGGCGAGCCGGCCGTGAAGATCGAGACGCCGGAGGGCAAGGCCGAGTACGCGCGGCGTCAGCGAGAATTCGCCGAGCGGTCGCAGGCTCTGCGGGCCCGGCTGATCGCGGTGACAGCGGTGCTCACGGGGGCCGAGGTGCTCAGTTGACCGACCAGTTGACGTGCCAGTAGGCCAAACGTTCGGTGTGTTCCCAGCCGCGTCCCAGCGCGATCTGAATGACCCTGTGACGTATGAATACGAGAAGGCTCACGTATCTCGGGCGCGTCCGCATCGCCGCCGGCGCGGCGGTGATCGGCACGGCCCTGCTCGCTTCCCCCGCACTCGCCGGGGAGTCCTCCGCCGCGACCCCGGCGGTCTCCCCGGCGGGCTCGGCGCTGTCCCCCCAGCTCAACTCGGTCCAGCCCGACCAAGCACGCCTGGGCACAGCGTCGAGCAGCACATCCCTCAAGCCGATCAGCCTTCCCACCGGCTTCCGGCCCGAGGGCATCACGTCCGGTGCCGCCCGCGCGTTCTACGTCGGCTCGCTCGCCGACGGCCGGATCCTGGCCGGCAGCTTCAAGACCGGCACCACGCGTCAGCTCACGGCCGGTGTCACGGGCCGCTCGGTGCGTGGCATGGAGTGGGACAAGCGCTCGAACCTGCTGTGGGTCGCCGGTCAGGACGGCAGCCAGGGCATCGTTCTCGCGGTCGACGTGACCACCGGTGCGGTCAAGCACCGCATCGAGATCCCCGGCGCGAAGTTCCTCAACGACGTGCTGGTCGAGCCGCACGGCGTGTGGGTGACCGACTCCCAGGTCGACCGGCTGCTGCGCCTCGACCTGAGCCCGAAGACCGGCGCCTGGACCGGCCGCCAGGACCTCGTCCCGCTCAAGGGTGAGTGGCCGGCGACCGTCGCGGGCAAGAACGGCGCCAACGGCATCAGCAACCTGTGGGACGGCACGATCCTGCTGAACAACAGCACCGCGGGCGGCATCTACACCGTCAGCCCGTACACCGGTCAGGCCAGGAACATCCTGGTCAAGCGCGGTCCCGGGATCACCGGCGGCGACGGCCTGGAGCGCAAGGGCCACACGCTCTTCGTGGTGCGCGGCAACAGCCAGAACGCCGTGGAGGCGCTCAAGCTGCACCACAACAGCAAGGGCTGGCGCGCCACCTGGAAGAAGACGCTGACGTCCCCGCAGCTCGACGTCCCGAGCACGGGCGCGTTCGTCAACCACACGCTGTGGACCGTGAACGCCCGCTTCGGCGTGGCGAACCCGGAGTCGGCGAGCTACCAGATCGTGCCGCTGGGCAAGAAGACGATGCGCGGCATCGAGACCCTGCTGAAGTAAGACCAGGAACGGACGACGTGGGCACCCGGGGTGCCCACGTCGTCCGTTCCTGGTGCCGGGCACAAGAGATCAGACCTGCGACCGGACCCCGGAGGACGCCAGCCCGTAGACGAAACTCTCCAGCAGCGCCTGCCAGCTCGCGTCGACCATGTTCGTGCCGACACCCACGGTCTGCCACACCGCACCGGCCCCGGTGGTCTCGACCAGCACCCGGGTCACCGCGTCGGTGGCCGATTCCCCGTCGAGGATGCGGACCTTGAAGTCGGTCAGCTTCATCCGCTCCAGCTCCGGGTAGACCGGCAGCAGCGCCTGACGCAGCGCGTGGTCGAGTGCACTGACCGGGCCGTTGCCCTCGGCCGTGGCCACCCGTCGCTCTCCCCCGGCGGTCAGCTTCACCGTGGCCTCGCAAACCGATTCCGGACCGCGGGATTCCGTGATCACCCGCCAGCTCTCCACCTCGCAGAACAGTGGGCGGGTGCCGTGCACCTCCTCGTGCAGCAGCAGCGAGAACGACGCGTCCGCGGCCTCGAACGTGTAACCGCGGGCCTCCAGGTGCTTCACCCGGTCGGTGACCCGGCCCAGCAGTTCGCGGTCGCTGGACAGGTCGAAACCCAGCTCCCGGCCCTTGAGCTCGATCGACGCCCGCCCGGCCATGTCCGAGACCAGCATGCGCATGTCGTTGCCCACGGCCTCCGGATCGATGTGCTGGTAGAGGTCCGGGTCGACCTTGATCGCGCTGGCGTGCAGGCCGGCCTTGTGCGCGAACGCCGAGGCCCCCACGTAGGGCTGACGGTTGTACGGCGTCACGTTGGCGATCTCGTTGACCGCGTGCGCGATGCGGGTGATGTCGCGGATCCGGCCGTCGGGCAGCACGAGCCGGTTCAGCTTCAGCTCGAGATCGGCGAGAACCGTGATCAGGTCGGCGTTCCCGGTGCGCTCGCCGTAACCGTTGAGCGTGCCCTGCACCTGGATGACGCCCGCGTCGACCGCCGCCAGCGAGTTCGCGACGGCGCAGCCGGTGTCGTTGTGGCAGTGGATGCCCAGGTCGGCACCCGAGGCCGAGCGGACGTCGTGCACCACGTCGGCCACCTGGTTCGGCAGCATGCCGCCGTTGGTGTCGCACAGCACGATCGCCTCGGCCCCCGCCTCGGCCGCGGCCCGCACGACCTCGAGGGCGTAGGCCTGGTCGAAGGCGTAACCGTCGAAGAAGTGCTCGGCGTCGAGGAACACGCGGCGTCCCTGCTCGCGCAGATGCCGCACGGTCTCGGTGACCATGGCCAGGTTCTCGTCGCCGGTGGTGCGCAGAGCGCGCTCCACGTGCCGGATGTCGCTCTTGGCCACGAGTGTGACGGCCGGGGCGAGGGAGTCGAGGAGGGCCCGCACCTGCGGGTCCTCGTGCACCTTCACGCCCGCCTTGCGGGTGGCGCCGAACGCGGTGAGCACCGCGTTCTTCAGGTCGAGTTCGGTGGTGGCGCGGCGGAAGAACTCGGTGTCCTTCGGAATCGCGCCCGGCCAGCCACCTTCGATGAAGCCGACGCCCAGTTCGTCCAGATGACCCGCGATCGCCAGCTTGTCCTGCACCGAGAGGCTGAGCCCCTCCTGCTGGGCGCCGTCGCGCAGGGTGGTGTCGTAGACCTGGAAGGTACTGGGGTTGCTCTCCATCGGATGCTCGCCTCTGGTCGTGGGTGCTGGTTTCAGCATGAAAAAAGACCCCCCGCGAATGCGAGAGGTCTGCGCGTCGACGATGCCCGTGTCTAGGCCGTGCCGACGCGCCCGCGAATAATCACGACGCTGGTGTTCATGCTGGGGGTGATTCTGCCACAGCCGTTTATGAAAACCCTCCACAGAATGAGGGACGCGTCGGCACCCGTGGGTGCCGACGCGTGCTCAGTGCGGTGGTCGCCGAAGAGGATCAGGCGAGCTTGCGCATCCAGCCGTGGGTGTCCTCGGCCCGGCCGTACTGCACGTCGAGCAGCGAGGCCCGGATCTTCATCGCGACCTCGCCGGTGGGGATCTCGAGCTCCCCGCCCTCCCAGGCCAGGCGGCCCAGCGGCGTGATGACCGCGGCCGTGCCGCAGGCGAAGACCTCGGTGATCTCGCCGGAGGCGACGCCGTCACGCCACTCGTCGATGCTGATCGGGCGCTCCTCGACCTTCAGCCCCATCTCGCCCGCCAGGGTGAGGATCGACGAACGCGTGATGCCCTCGAGGATCGTGCCCGAGACCGTCGGCGTGACCAGCGTGCCGTCGTTCTTGACGAAGTAGATGTTCATGCCGCCGAGCTCCTCGACCCAGCGGTGCTCGGCCGCGTCGAGGAAGCAGACCTGCTCGCAACCGTGCGCCTCGGCCTCGAGCTGCGCCGCCAGACCGGCCGCGTAGTTGCCGCCGCACTTGGCCGCCCCGGTGCCGCCGGCCGCGGCGCGGGTGTAGGTGCTCGACAGCCAGATGCTGACCGGCTTGACCCCGCCGGAGAAGTACGGGCCGACCGGCGACGCGATCAGCAGGTAGCGCACCTGCTTGCTCGGGCGGACGCCCAGGAAGGTCTCCGACGCGTACATGAACGGCCGCAGGTAGAGGCTGCTCTCACCGCTCGCGTGGTCGGGGACCCAGGCCTGGTCGGTGTTGACGAGCAGGTCGATGCTGGCCAGGAAGTCTTCTTCGGGCAGCTCGGGCAGCGCCAGACGACGGGCCGACCGGGCCAGCCGGGCCGCGTTGGCCTCGGGCCGGAACGCCCAGACCGAGCCGTCGGCGTGCCGGTAGGCCTTGAGCCCCTCGAAGATCTCCTGGGCGTAGTGCAGCACCGCGGCGGCCGGGTCGAGCTGGATCGGGCCGTAGGGGATCAGACCGGCGTCGTGCCAGCCCTTCTCGGCGTCCCAGTCGATCGAGACCATGTGGTCGGTGAAGTACTTGCCGAACCCGGGCTGGGCATGGATCGCCGCGCGCCGCTCATCGGTGGCGGGCCGCGGGTTACGGGTCGAGCTGAACGTGAGCGCTGTCATCGCGATACTCCCTCGCAAACCGGTCCGGGTGGAGGACCGGAAAGAATCTGCTGACGACGGTAGCAGCGGGGAAAGCGCGTGAGCCTGGTGAGTACCGGGCGGCCGGCTTTCTTGCGGCAACCGTCCCGGACGTGACTCGGCCGGTCGGGTTTCACCCGACCGGCCGAGGTGGTGCTTCAGGCTTGCGGTCAGGCGAGACGCGAGGCGATGGCCTCGCCGATCTCCGACGTGGTGCGTACTCGGTCGCCACGCGCGGCGAGGTCTTCGGCCACGGCCTGCTCGACCTTCTGGGCGGCCTTGTCGAGGCCGATGTGCTCGAGGAGCATGCCGACGGACAGCACGGTGGCGGTCGGGTCGGCCTTGCCCTGACCGGCGATGTCGGGCGCGGAGCCGTGGACCGGCTCGAACATGCTCGGGGCGGCGCTGCGGTCGGGGTTGATGTTGCCCGACGCGGCCAGGCCGATGCCGCCGGCGATGGCACCCGCGATGTCGGTGATGATGTCGCCGAACAGGTTGTCGGTGACGATCACGTCGAACCGGCCCGGGTTCTGCACCATGAAGATGGTGGCCGCGTCGACGTGCAGGTAGTCGGTGGTGACGTCGGGGAACTCGGCGTTGACCGCTTCGACTGTGCGACGCCACAGGTGCCCGGCGTGGGTGAGCACGTTGTGCTTGTGCACCAGGGTGAGGTGCTTGCGCGGACGGGCGGCGGCGCGACGGAACGCGTCACGCACCACCCGGTCGATACCGAACGCGGTGTTGACGCTGACCTCGGTGGCGATCTCGTGGGGCGTACCCGTGCGCACCGCGCCGCCGTTGCCGACGTACGGACCCTCGGTGCCCTCGCGGACCACGACGAAGTCGAGGCCGTTCTCGAGGACGTGAGGAGCCAGGGGCGAGGTGACGCCCGGGTACAGCCGCGCCGGGCGCAGGTTCACGTAGTGGTCGAGTGTGAACCGCAGGCGCAGCAGGAGGCCCCGCTCCAGAACACCGCTGGGCACACCGGGATCACCGATCGCGCCGAGCAGGATGACGTCGTGCTGCCGGATCTCGGCCAGCACGGAGTCGGGCAGTGTCTCGCCGGTCTTGTGCCAGAGGCGAGCACCGAGGTCGTACTCGGTGGTCTCGAAGGACACCTCGTTGCCGACCGCCGCGTTGAGGACCTTGAGGCCCTCGTTCACCACCTCCGGGCCGATGCCGTCGCCCGGGATGACGGCGAGGCGGACGGACGTGGGGGCGGTCGAGGTGCTCATGGCCGCGATATTACCTCCCGCGTCCGGATGCCGGTCGCCGGATCTCATTATGTGGATAGGGTTTTTGGTGGACGGACGCGCGTCCCGGCTGGCCCGCGCCTCTCACCTGCATAGGGTGACCGCCATGGGATTCCGGATGGACGCCGTCGGTGTGGTGGTCGCCGACCTGGACAAGTCGATCGCCTTCTACCAGCGCCTGGGGGTCTCGTTCTCCCCCGGCGGGAGGGACGGCACGGTGATCGCCGACCTGGGCGGGTTCCGCCTGCGGCTCTACACCGAGGACCTGCTGCGCGAGCTCAGCTGGGACATCGACGCCGACGCCCCGCGCACCGGGGTCACGCTGGCGGTGGGCTGCGACTCGCCCGAGGCCCTCAACGAGCTCTACTCCTGGCTCGACGACGACGGTTACGGGTTCCGGGAGCCGCTCGACGCCCCGTGGGGACGCCGCCACGCGACGGTTCAGGATCCGGACGGCACCCATATCGACCTGTACGCCCCGCTGCCCTGACGCCTCGTGCGTGAGGGGCGCCGCCGCGTCCCTCGTTCTCGTGGTTCGCGACCGCGCACGATCAGGGAGAAGCCGTCGTGGACGTGCGAAGGCCCCCGGCGCCTCGTGGGCAGCGGGGGCCTGACGCGTGAGGTCCGGGATCAGCGTCCGGCGGAACCCTCGACGTAGTCCGAGTCGGTGGTCTTGACCCAGCTCATCAGCTTGCGCAGCTCGCGGCCGGTGGCCTCGATCGGGTGCTTCTCACCCTGGGCGCGCAGGGCCTTGAACTCCGGGGCGCCGGCGTCCTGGTCGTTGATGAAACGCTCGGCGAACGCACCGGACTTGATGTCGGCGAGAACGGCCTGCATGTTCTCCTTGACCTTCTCGTCGATGACGCGCGGGCCGGACACGTAGTCGCCGTACTCGGCCGTGTCGGAGACGCTCCAGCGCTGCTTGGCGATGCCGCCCTCGTACATCAGGTCGACGATCAGCTTGAGCTCGTGCAGGCACTCGAAGTACGCGACCTCGGGCTGGTAGCCCGCCTCGGTCAGCGTCTCGAAGCCGTACATGACCAGCTGCGACATACCGCCGCAGAGCACGGCCTGCTCACCGAACAGGTCGGTCTCGGTCTCCTCGGTGAAGGTGGTCTTGATGCCACCCGCGCGCAGGCCACCGATCGCCTTGGCGTACGACAGGGCCAGGTCCCAGGCCTTGCCGGTGGCGTCGACCTCGACGGCCACGATCACGGGGACGCCACGGCCGTCGACGTACTCGCGGCGCACCAGGTGGCCCGGGCCCTTCGGGGCGACCATGCAGACGTCCACGCCGGCCGGGGGCTTGATGTAGCCGAAGCGGATGTTGAAGCCGTGGCCGAAGAACAGCGCGTCGCCCTCGGCCAGGTGCGGCTCGATCGACTCGGTGTACACGTGACGCTGGATGTGGTCGGGCGTGAGCAGCATGACCACGTTGGCCTCCTGCACGGCCTCGGCCACGCTGACGACCCGCAGGCCCTCGGCCTCGGCCTTGGCGCGGCTCTTGCTGCCCTCGGCCAGGCCGACGCGCACGTCGACGCCGGAGTCACGCAGGCTCAGCGCGTGGGCGTGACCCTGGCTGCCGTAACCGATGACGGCGACGGACTTGCCGGCGATCAGCGAGAGGTCGGCGTCGGCGTCGTAGTACATCTTTGCTGCCACGTTGCTAGTTCTCCTTGTTGAAGAGGATCAGACGGTTAGAGGTTAGGCGCTGCGGAGCGCCCGGTCGGTGATCGAGCGGTTGCCGCGGCCGATACCGATCAGGCCCGACTGCGCGAGCTCGCGGATGCCGAACGGCTCGAGCACCTTGAGGAAGGCGGCGAGCTTGTCCGGGCTGCCGGTGGCCTCGATCGTCACCGCGTCGGGCGCGACGTCGACGACGTGCCCCCGGAACAGCTCGACGGTCTCGAGCACGTGGCTGCGGGTCGTGGCGTCGGCGCGGACCTTCACCAGCAGCATCTCGCGCTGCACCGAGGCCCCGGGCTCGAGCTCGACGATCTTGATCACGTTGATCAGCTTGTTGAGCTGCTTCGTGACCTGCTCGAGCGGCAGCTCGTCGACGTCGACCACGACGGTCATCCGGCTCACGCCCGGGTGCTCGGTCGGGCCGACCGCCAGCGAGTGGATGTTGAAACCACGCCGGGCGAACAGGCCCGCGACCCGGGTGAGGACACCGGGCCGGTCTTCGACCAGCACGGACAGGGTGTGCTTGTGCGTCACTTGTTTCGTCCTCAGCCTTCGCTGTCGAATTCCGGGCGGGTGTCACGGGCGATCTGGATCAGGTCGTTGCTGACCCCGGCCGGCACCATCGGCCAGACCATCGCGTCACGGAACACGACGAAGTCGATGACGACGGGGACGTCGTTGATCTCCATCGCCTTCTTGATCGTCGCGTCGACGTCTTCCGGGCTCTCGCACCGCAGGCCGACGCAGCCGTAGGCCTCGGCCAGCTTCACGAAGTCGGGGATCCGGCTGCCGACCGAGGTGTGCAGGTCGGTGTTGGAGAAACGCCCGTTGTAGAACAGGTTCTGCCACTGCCGGACCATGCCCAGGCTGGAGTTGTTGATGACGGCGACCTTGATCGGGATCTGGTTGATCACGCAGGTGGCCAGTTCCTGATTGGTCATCTGGAAGCAGCCGTCGCCGTCGATGGCCCAGACCACGCTGTCAGGGCTGCCGGCCTTCGCGCCCATCGCGGCCGGCACCGCGAAGCCCATCGTGCCCGCGCCGCCGGAGTTGATCCAGGTGTGCGGGTTCTCGTACTTGATGAACTGCGAGGCCCACATCTGGTGCTGGCCCACGCCGGCCACGTAGATCGACTCCGGCCCGGAGATCTCACCGATGCGGCGGATCACGTCCTGCGGGGAGACCTCGCCCTCCGGGGCCGGGGCGTGGCCCAGCGGGAAGGACTCGCGCCAGCCGTCGAGCTGGGTCCACCAGGCGGTGAGGTCGGCACGGTGGCCGGCCTGGTGCTCCGCCTCGACGGCCAGGGTCAGCTCGGCGATGACCTCCTTGGCGTCACCGACGATGGGCACGTCGGCGATGCGGTTCTTGCCGATCTCGGCCGGGTCGATGTCCGCGTGCACGACCTTGGCGTGCGGGGCGAACGAGTCGAGGTTGCCGGTGACCCGGTCGTCGAAACGCGCCGCCAGGCTGACGATCAGGTCGGCCTTCTGCAGCGCGGTCACCGCCGCGACGGTGCCGTGCATGCCCGGCATGCCCAGGTTCTGCTGGTGCGAGTCGGGCAGGGCGCCGAGGGCCATCAGGGTGGTGACGACCGGGGCGCCGGTGGCCTCGGTGAGGCGCTTGAGCTCGGCGCTGGCCTGCGCCTTGAGCACACCGCCGCCGACGTAGAGCACCGGGCGCGAGGCCGTGGTGAGCAGGCGGGCGGCCTCGCGGATCTGCTTGTTGTGCGGCCGGGTCACGGCGCGGTAGCCGGGCAGGTCGAGCTTCGGCGGCCAGGAGAAGGTGGTCTGCGCCTGGAGGATGTCCTTCGGCACGTCGACCAGGACCGGGCCCGGGCGGCCGGTGCCGGCGATGTGGAAGGCCTCGGCGATCGCCTGCGGGATGTCCGCGGCGTCGGTGATCAGCATGTTGTGCTTGGTGATCGGCATGGTGATGCCGACGATGTCCGCCTCCTGGAACCCGTCGGTCCCGATCAGCTTGCTGTTGACCTGGCCCGTGATCGCGACCATCGGCACCGAGTCCATGTAGGCGTCGGCGATGGCGGTGACCAGGTTGGTCGCCCCCGGGCCGGACGTGGCCATGCAGACCCCGACCCGGCCGGTGGCCTGGGCGTAGCCCTCGGCCGCGTGCCCGGCACCCTGCTCGTGGCGGACCAGGATGTGACGAATCTTCGTGGAGTCCATCAACGGGTCGTAGAGCGGGAGGATCGCCCCGCCGGGGATACCGAAAACCGTGTCTACACCGACCGACTCGAGCGAGCGGACGAGGCTCTGGGCCCCGGTCATCGGCTCGGCGGCGACCTGGGGCGCGGTGGACGCGGCGCGGGTGGGCTCGGTGTGGGACTGGCCGGGCATCAGGGGGTTCCTTCGCTCGTCGGATCACTGCTGTGCATCGGACTGGTCGGTGCCAACAGGTGAACGGCGTGCAACTGTCGGCAGGGACGAAAAGACCCCTCGGCCCAATGGGCACAAGGGGTCGCGCGCTCGCGGGTCTTCATGACCTCAGCGGGCGCGCCGTCCAAGTACGAGAGTCTTACGCACGCTCACACGTTGCCCCCGGATGACGGGGATGTCAATCGGGACGCGGATGGTCTCACTGACTGAGACGGCCTGACCGTTCCTCGGGCACCGGCACCACCCGCGGCGAAACGGGCAGATCGAGCACCCGTGAGGCACCGGCGTTTTCCGGTCTTTCGCCCGTTTCCCCCGCGGGTGACGGGCCCGCCCCGGTGACCGCGTCGTCCGTCGGCGGCCCCTCCAGATCGATCGGGCCGGACCGCAGCAGCGCCCGCACCCGGGAGGCCGGCAGCGGTTTCGACAGCGCGAAACCCTGACCGGCCTGCACCCCGAGATCACGCAGGGCGCGGGCGGTGGCCAGGTCTTCCATGCCCTCGGCAACGGTCGCCAGCTCGAGCCCGCGCGCCATCAGCACCACCCCCTCGAGCAGCCGGGCGGCCCGCGGGTCGGTGCCCAGCCCGGCCAGCAGCGAGCGGTCGATCTTGACCGCGGTGACCGGCATCCGCAGCAGGTAGGACAGCGACGAGTAGCCGGTGCCGAAGTCGTCGATGGCCAGGCGGATGCCGGCGTCGCGCAGGGCCTGCAGGGCGGCGGGCGCGGGGCCGGTGTGGTCGACGAGCTGGCTCTCGGTCAGCTCCAGCACCAGACGCGACGGGGGCAGGCCGGCCGCGTCGAGCATTCCGGTGACCAGCTGCACGAAGGCCGGGGAGACCAACTGCGCCACCGACATGTTGACGCTCACCGAGATACCCGGCCAGCTCGCGGCCTGGGTCACGGCCTGGCGCAGCACCCACTCGCCGAGCTCGGTGATCGCCCCGGTGTCCTCGGCGATCTCGACCAGCTCGGCCGGGCTGACCACGCCGTCGCGCTCGAAGCCGGGGGGCAGCCTCAGCAGGGCCTCGACCCCCTGGACGTGCCCGTCGGCCAGCCGCACGATCGGCTGGTAGGCCACCGACAGGTGCCCCCGCCGCAACGCGTCACGCAGGCCGATGGCCAGGTCGACCCGGCGACGCACCCGCTCCTCGAGCTCGGGCCGCCAGCGTTCCCAGCGGCTGCGGCCGTCGGCCTTGGCGGCGTACATGGCCAGGTCGGCGCGGTGCACGAGGGCGGCCTCGTCGGCCGTGCCGTCGCCCTGGGCCAGGCCCACGCTGACGCCCAGCTCGACGGTGCGCCCACCCACCCGGAACGGCGGGGTGACCGCCTCGACGAGCCGCTGGGCGGCGGTCTCGGCGGTGGCCGCGTCGACCCCCTCCAGCGCGAGGACGAACTCGTCGCCGCCGACCCGCGCGACGATCACGCGCCGCGCGTCCACTCCCCCGGCGACCGCGTCGAGGCGGGCCGACACGTCCACCAGCACCCGGTCGCCCCAGGCGTGCCCGAAACGGTCGTTGACGGCCTTGAACCCGTCGAGGTCGGCGTAGAGCACGGCGACCGGCTCACCGGGCCCCGGGGCCAGCCAGGTGCGGACCTCCTCGAGCAGGTGGTTGCGGTTGGCCAGGCCGGTCATCTGGTCGAAGCGGGCCAGACGCTCCAGCCGCTGCCGCAGCTCGACCGAGTCGGTGACGTCGTTGAGGTTGGCCACGGCGCCGCCCTCGACCGCGCGCAGCCGCAGCTGGGCGGTGCCGGTGGCGGGCGGGGCCAGGCGCACCTCGATCTCGGCGGCCTCGCGGTGCCCGCGAGTCACCTCGAGCACCCGCTCGCGCACGGCCCGCTGGTCGTGGGCGAGCTCCTCGAAGGGTCGGTGCACGACGGACGCGGGACGCCGGTGCAGGAGACGGGTGACGGCGCCGTTGACGGCGAGCACGCGGCCGTTGGTGTCCAGCCGCAGCAGCAGGTCGCTGGTGTTCTCGACCAGGGCGGCCAGCCGGCCCCGGGCCTCGACCTGGGCGCGCAGCAGGTCGTCCTGCTCCAGCAGCAGAAGGGTCTGCCAGACCACGAAGGCGACGGCCAGGCACCCCAGCGACGAGTAGACGATCGGCCCGGCGGCGCCCGCGGCCGCCTGCATCGCCACGGCCAGCGGGGCGGCGAGCGCCACGCCGTAGGGCACGACCCGGCCCCGGCGGCGGGGCAGGAACCGGACGTCGTCGGCGGAGCGTTCCGGCCGGCCGGGGGAGGACACCGGCACCCGGCTCAGGCGCACGTTGTAGACGGTGAGCAGGAGGCAGCCGAGCACCACGGCCGACACCAGCACGGCGTCGGGAACCCCCGGCCAGCGCGGGATGCCGAGCACCCGGGGGCCGCGCAGCAGGTCGGCGGCGAGCACGGCGGTGAGGGCCGTGACGAGCAGGCCCCAGCTGCGGCCCGGCGCGCGGTTGCCCTCCGGCCCGACGTAGCCGATCAGCCCGGCGCGGGACGCCTCGAAGGAGGTGCGGGTGGGCAGGCGCAGCACGGTGAGCAGGGCGACGAGGTCGAGAACGGCGGGCAGGAGCGAGAACACGGTGCTGGGCGGCAGGCGGGGCGGGCCGTCGACGGCGACCCAGGTCAGGGTGGCGGCGCTGAGACTCAGCACGGCGGCCTCGGCCACGCCGACGCCCGGGCGGCGCACCGGCACGATGCGGTCGGTGTTGATGGCCGTCGCGGTCGCCAGCCCGGCCGCGGCCGTCACCATCAGGAAGTCGGCGACCTGCCCGGCGAGCAGCCCGTCGACGGGGTCGAGCAGCCGGGCCCCGGCCGAGCCGAGGGCCCAGCACAGCCCGGCGGCGGCGATGGCCGGGGTGAGCAGGTTGCGCGCGCGGCCCCGCGCCCGGATCACGGCGTACAGCCAGGAGGCCCCGGCCCCGACGGCCGCGGCCGCCATCAGGATCGCCGGCACCACGGTGACGACAGTAACCGCCGCGCGGGTGGGCGACCCGCACAAATGCCCCGGACGCGCGCGGTCTCAACCGTTGGTGATCATGCGGTTCTCAACCGGTCACCGGCTGGTCGCTCGAGGGCCGCGGATAGGGCATCGCGAGCATCGGAGGGGCCGGGCTGACGAACGGGTCGCTCGCCCTCAGCTCCTCGATCGGGCGGGGCGGGGAGAACAGGAAGCCCTGGGCCAGGCGGCAGCCGTACTCCAGCAGCAGCTCGGCCTGACGCCGGGTCTCGACGCCCTCGGCGATCACCTCCAGGCCCAGTTCGGCGGCCAGGCCCAGCATCGAGCGCACCAGCACGTCGTCCTCGGCCTGCTGCCCCAGCCCCCAGACGAACTTGCGGTCGATCTTGAGGATGTCGACGGGCAGCCGGGACAGGTACTGCAGCGACGAGAAGCCGGTGCCGAAGTCGTCGATCGCCACGTGCACGCCCTCGGAGCGCAGCAGCTCCAGGCGGGACGCGGTGCGGCCCAGGTCCTGGATCGCGGCCTGCTCGGTGATCTCCAGGGTGAGCCGGTCGGGTGCGATGCCGCTGTCGGTCAGGGCCTCCATGGTGATGTCGTAGAAGTCGGTGCCGACCAGCTGCTGCGCCGAGACGTTCACCGCCATGCCCAGCCGGGGGTCGCGCCAGCCGGCCAGCTGCCGCAGCGACTCGCGCAGCACCCAGGCGCCCATCGGCACGATCAGGCCGCTCTCCTCGGCCACCGGCAGGAACTGGGCGGGAGACCAGGTCTCGGCCCCGACCGGCCAGCGCACCAGCGCCTCGAAGCCCTCCCACTGCCGGGTGTGCAGGTCGACCACCGGCTGCAGGTACAGCGACAGGCTCTCGTCGCGCACCGCCGTCTCCAGGTCACCGCGCAGCCGGTGGTGCTCCATCACCCGCTCCGACATCCACGGCTCGAAGTCCACGACCCCGGCGCCGCCCCGCTGCTTGGCCCGGTACATCGCCAGGTCGGCGTCGCGCAGCACCTCGCGGGCGGTGCGGGTGACGGCCGGGTCGGCGATCACCAGGCCCAGGCTGGCCGAGACCGAGGGCCGGCCGTGCGCCGACTCGTCGAACCCGTTGAAGGCGGTGACCACCGCGTCCGCCGCCGCCCGGGCGGCGTCCTCGGTGGCCGAGGCCGGCATCACCGCGAACTCGTCGCCGCCGAGCCGGGCCACCGCGTCGCCCGGGCCGGCCGCCTGCCGCAGGCACTCGGCCGCGCGGTGCAGCAGCCGGTCGCCCTCGGCGTGGCCCATCGTGTCGTTGACCTCCTTGAAGTTGTCGAGGTCGATGAACATGACGGCGACCGGTTCCCCGGCCGCGAGCCGGGTGTTGACCGCCTCCAGGAAGGCCGTGCGGTTGAGAAGGCCGGTGAGGGAGTCGGTCTGGGCGGCGTCGAGGAGTTCGCCCTGCATGCGCACCCGGTCCGAGACGTCCCGGCCGACGAGCACCGCACCACCGTCGTCGCGGGGCGTGATGCCCCACTCGATCACCCGCCAGCGGGACTCGTGCGCGGCCCACAGGTTGCCCAGGACGCCCTGCTGCCGGGGCGGTTCGGGAACCTCGGCGGGCACGCCGGGCAGCACGGGCAGGAACCGCGTCTCGACCCGCTGCTCGCCCCGGCGCCACTGCGGCGCCCCGGCCACGGTGCCGGCCATCCGCTGGTCGTCACGGTGCAGGTAGTCCATCAGAGTGGTGCCGACCAGCTGCTCCGGGCGCATGCCGAGCACGCGCTGCGAGGCCGGGTTGGCGAACTCGATCACCCCGAAGTCGTCGACCTGGAGGATCACGTCCTGGGTGTCCTCCAGCAGCTCCTCGTACAGCTCGCTGCGGGCGGTCAGGTCGTCCCAGAGCCGCTCGCTCTGCCCGGACTGGCCGATCATGTTGGCGAACACGGCGATCGAGATGCCGGTGAGCAGCACGCCGGTGACCGGGTCGGCGGGCTGACCGGGAAAGAGCACGAGCAGGGCCGCGAACGGGATCGGCAGCTGCCACCAGCGCAGGCGGCGGGGCCGGATCGCCAGCACCGGGTTGCGGAAGACGTTGCCGGCGTCCCAGACCGTGCTCTGGGCCATCACCACGGCGGAGGCCGCCCAGAGCGGGATGCCCGCCTCGGTGCGGGTGGCCAGGGCCAGCACGTCACCGAGCAGGGCCAGGACCGCCGCGGCGACCGCCATCGCGGCCGCCCGGCGCTGGCCGCGCTCGGCCCGCACCGCGATGCCGCAGGCGAAGCTCGACATCAGCAGCACCGGCAGCAGCCAGGCCAGGGTCCAGGCGACGTCCTCCCGGACCGGCAGCCAGTTCTGCTCGCGCACCAGGATCCAGGCGAACCCGACCAGACCGGCCATCTGCAGCCAGCCCTCGACCAGGGTCTCCCACGCCTCACGGGGCGAGACCGCATGCCCGAGGCCGGAACTCGCGGCCAGGAAGACGAGCAGGACGGCGGGACGGCCCAGGCCCCAGAACCAGGCGTCGGGCATCCCGGTCAGGGTCCCGACCGAGATACCACCCCAGATCAGGCACCCGAGGCCGGACAGCGCCGAGGCGCGGCGGTAGTCCGGCTCGCGCACGGCGACGGCGACGTTCGCCAGGGCGACGCCCCCGAACACCACCACGGTCGCGATCAGCCACATCAGCATGAGTCCACCCGTGAACCACTTTCCCCCGTCGGACCCACCGGGTCCTGGGAAGGAGGTTCGGCAACCGGGTGACGCCGGTTGAGCGTCCTAACCCAGGACGGCGCCCCCGGAGGCCGATCCGACCAGTTTCGTGTACTTGGCCAGGACGCCCCGGGTGTACTTGTGCGGTAACGGCGCGAAATCACGCATACGGGAATCGATCTCGTCGGCCGGCACCAGCAGGTCGAGCGTGCCGGAGGCGACGTCCAGCCGGATCCGGTCACCGTCCCGCACGGCCGCGATCGGCCCGCGGTCCACCGCCTCCGGCGTCACGTGCCCTACGCACAACCCGGTGGTGCCGCCCGAGAACCGCCCGTCGGTCAGCAGCAGCACGTCCTTGCCCAGCCCGGCGCCCTTGATCGCCCCGGTGATCGCCAGCATCTCGCGCATCCCGGGCCCGCCCTTCGGCCCCTCGAACCGGATGACCACCACGTCCCCGGCCGCGATCGTGCCGTCCTCCAGCGCGTCGAGCGCCGCCCGCTCCCGCTCGAACACCCGCGCGGTGCCCTCGAACACGTCACTGTCGAACCCGGCGCTCTTCACCACCGCGCCCTCGGGTGCCAGCGAACCGTGCAGCACGGTGATGCCGCCGGTGCGGTGGATCGGCTCGCCCAGCGCCCGGACGACCTTGCCGTCCAGGTCGGGCGGGTCGATCCCGGCCAGGTTCTCGGCCATGGTCGACCCGGTCACGGTGAGCACGTCGCCGTGCATCAGCCCGGCGTCGAGCAGGGCCTTCATCACCACCGGCACGCCACCCACCCGGTCGACGTCGAACATCACGTAGCGCCCGAACGGTTTCACGTCGGCCAGGTGCGGCACCCGGGCCCCGACCCGGGCGAAGTCGTCGAGCGTCAGCGGCACCTCGGCCTCGTGCGCGATCGCCAGCAGGTGCAGCACCGCGTTGGTCGAGCCGCCGAACGCCATCACCACCGCGATCGCGTTCTCGAAGGCCTCCTTGGTCAGGATGTCCCGCGCCGTGATCCCCCGGCGCAGCAGGTTGATCACCGCCTCCCCGGACTTCCGCGCGAACCCGTCACGCCGCCGGTCGGTGGCCGGGGGCGCCGCCGAACCGGGCAGGGACATGCCCAGCGCCTCGGCCGCGCTCGCCATCGTGTTGGCCGTGTACATCCCGCCGCAGGCACCCTCACCGGGGCAGATGGCGCGTTCCAGGATGTCCAGGTCCTCGCGGCTCATCAGGCCCCGGGCGCAGGCGCCGACCCCCTCGAAGGCGTCGATCAGCGTGACGTCCTTCTCGGTGCCGTCGGTGAACGTGGCCTTGCCCGGCAGGATCGACCCGGCGTAGAGGAACACGGACGCCAGGTCGAGCCGGGCCGCGGCCATCAGCATGCCCGGCAGCGACTTGTCGCACCCGGCCAGCAGCACGCTGCCGTCGAGGCGCTCGGCCTGCATGACGGTCTCGACGCTGTCGGCGATCACCTCGCGCGACACCAGCGAGAAGTGCATGCCCTCGTGCCCCATCGAGATGCCGTCGCTGACGCTGATCGTGCCGAACTCGAGCGGATAGCCGCCGCCGGCGTGCACCCCGTCCTTCACGGCCTTGGCCAGCCGGTCGAGACTGAGGTTGCACGGGGTGATCTCGTTCCACGAACTGGCCACGCCGATCTGGGGTTTCACCCAGTCGTCGTCGCCCATGCCGACCGCGCGGAGCATGCCCCGCGAGGCCGTGGCCTCGATCCCGTCCGTCACCTGCCGGCTGCGCGGCTTGATGTCAGTCACGTCACGTGACTGTACGCCGCGCCGCCGGGCGGGCTCCGGAACCGGAGCCCGCCCGCGTTTTCCCAAGGGTTCTCAGAACCCGGCCAGGCCGTCCTCGATCTCCGGGAGCTGCCAGGCCGCGATCAGGTCGGGAGCCTCGAGCGTCTGCTCACCGAACTCCCTCTCGATCCCGGCCGCCGGCTCCAGCACCGTCTGCACCCCGAGTTCCTTCCCCTGGCCGTCGAGGAAGCGCACCGAGGTGATGTCGTCGTGGTCGATCGTGGCCAGCGTGTCGACGGCCGGCCCGGAGAGCTTCTGGCCGTCGGCCGTGGTCCACCCCACCGACTCGGTGCCGGCAGGCCCCACCGCGACCGTGCGCGAGTCCGCCGCACGCCACGCGATCGCCACGTCGCCCATGTCACCGGCCGGCAGCAGCCGCGCCGTGTCGAGCCAGGAGAGCCCGGCCGACCCGTCGTCGGAGGTGTCCGCCTCGACCTGCCCGGCCCCGACCACCCGGGCCCCGCTCGGCAGGGTCAGCACCCCCACGACCACCCGCTTCGGCCCGGTGGCCGTCAGCCCACCCGGCTCGGCCAGCAGCAGCTGCCACTCCCCTGTGTCGGTCGGCTGCCGCACCGCCATCCAGGTGGACAGCGCCAGCTGCTCCACGATCGCGGCGACGCGACTCTGGTTGCCGCGCACCGGATCCGCCGTGATCGGCAAACGGCCCGGGTCGACCCCGGCCCCGGCCGTGAAGTCCTGGTACCCCTCCTGCACCGCGTACTCACTCCCGCTGCGCATCACCGACGGGATGACCACCGCGTAGTGCCCACCCGCCGAGATGTCCGCCTGGGCCGCACCGCCGTCGAACTCCAGGATGCGGGTGTTCTGCGTGACCTTGCCGTCGGCGGCGATCGTCGGCGGCTGCTGCAGCTGCACCGTCGGCACGTCGCCGGTGGCCAGCACGTAGACGGCGGCCGAGTCCGGGTCCACCGTCGTGCCCTCGGGCAGCAGGTCCGGGGCGACGATCCCCTGGTAGAGGCTCCCGCTGTCCGCGAGCGACGTGGCGCCGTTGTCCCCCGGTACCAGAGCGTCGGCGGCGGCCCCGCGCACGCCGATGAACTCGGCGATCTGGGTGTCCTCGTTCGACGCCCAGTCGGCCGTCACCACCGCGACCCGGTACTCACCGATGTCCGAGGCGAACAGCACCTTCACGTTCCGGCCGGGCTCCGGGAGAGGTTCTCCGGTGCTCTCCGGGCCGGCCACGTCGCTGGAGGCCGCGAAGTCGCGGAAGTCGGAGAGCCAGCCGTCGTCGTCCTTCAGCGATCCCCGCGTCGTGTCCCACTTCTCGAACGAGGGCGCCGCCGGCTGCGGCCGCCCCTGGTCGGACGACTGAAGGACCCTCACCTGCGTGACGACGACCCCGATCAGGAGAGCGGCCGCCGCCACCAGAGCGACCCGCCGCCGGCGCCGTTCCCGTGAGCGCCTCACGAACGCCTGGATGTCCTCCCACGGCGGCGTCGGGGCGGGACGGGCCGCGAGCGCCTGGTCCACGTCGTCGAGCACGGCCTTCACCTCACGCACCAGCCGATCGTCGGTGTTCCTCATCGGACGGCCTCCCCACCGGTGTTCTGGAGCAGGTCACGGACCCCGGGATGCTCCCTGAGGGTCGAGACCGCCTTGGACAGCTGGGACTTCACCGCGCCGGTCGAGATGCCCAGCATCCGCGCGGTCTCCTCGACCGAGCGGTCCTCCCACAGCCGCAGCACCACGATCGTGCGCCGGCGCGGAGGCAGGTCACGCAGACCGGCCCAGAGCCCGGACCGCAGGGCGTGCGTCTCCGCGTGGTCGTGGGGTGCGGCCGGGGGGACCAGCAGACTGTCGAGCGACGTCTCCGGCACCGTGCGCCGGCGCCGGCGGGACGCCGCGGTGTTCGCGATCGCGGCCCGCACGTAGCCCTCGGGCGAGTCGTTGCGGATCTTCTCCCAGCGCCGCCAGCACTTCTCCAGCGCCGCCTGCACCACGTCCTCGGCGAGCTGGTGGTCGCCGGTGAGCAGGAACGCGTACCGCTGCAGGGCACCCCAGCGGGCCGCCACGAACCGCCGGAATCCGAGCTCGGCCGACTCCTCGTCCAGGTCGAGGGCCGCCGTTCCCTCCCCCCGGAAGGATTCCGGTGGTGGCACCGGTCGGGACAGCATGCGCCGGAAGCGCAGCGCTGGTAGCAAGGCGATCACGTGGACTCCCCCACAGGCAACAACTTGGACAGCAACCAGGACGCTGCTGATGCCCCTGGGGTTTGCTCGTCCGCCGGAATCTTTTCTCGATCTGCCGGGCCCGGCGTGCCAGACTGCGCGACCATGCCGGATCCCGTTCTGATCGCCTGCTCGCACGGCACCCGCTCAGCCTCCGGGCAGGAGGTGATCGAGCAGTTCCGCGACGACCTGGCCCGGGCGCGGCCGGGTCTGCGGGTGGCCGAGGCCTACGTCGACGTGCAGGAGCCGTCGATCGCGGACGTGGTGGACGGGCTGGTCTCGCGGGGTACGCCGAGTGTGGTGGTCCCGTTGCTGCTCTCGACCGGTTTCCACGTGAAGAACGACATCGGCCGGGCGGTGGCCGGCACCGGTGGGCTGGCCCGGGCGGCCGGTCCGCTCGGCCCCGACCCGGTGCTCGTCGAGGTCCTGCAGCACCGCCTGGCCGAGTCCGGGGCGGGTGACGACGACGCGATCGTGCTGGCCGCCACCGGTTCCAGCGATCCGGAGGCCGCGCGGGCGGTGGAGCGGATGGCCGCCACGCTGTCCTCCGCGCGCGGCGGGGTCGCCGTGGTCCCGGCGTACGCCGCGGCCGGGAACCCGGACGTGGCCGAGGCCGTCGCGACGCTGCGGCAGGACCACGAGCACGTCACGGTCGCCGGATATCTCCTGGCCCCCGGGTACTTCGGCAGCAAGCTGCACCGCGCGGGCGCCGACCGGGTCACCGCTCCGCTGGCACCGCACGACGCCCTGGTCGAGCTGGCGCTGCGGCGTTTCGACGAGGCCCTCGGGTGAGGGGCTGACTGCGCCGTCCGGTGCGTGACGGCTCGCACAACGCGGCCGGTTCCAGCAGGATCAGGCAGGTGAAGACGTCACGTTCGATCGCCGCCGGGTCACTCGTCGTGTTCGCGCTGACCGGGTGTGCCGGAGGATCGGAACCCGCGAAGTCCGCCCTGCCTCCGGGATCGGCGGGTGAGCCGATCACCCGGCCCGCCACGACCGTTCCGGAAGGTGGGCCGAGCGCCTCGGCGACCGGCGCGTCCTCGAGCCGGATCCCGAAGAAGATCACGCTGGGCCGGACGCTGGCGACGAAACTGGACGTGCCCTGGGGCGTGACGTTCCTGGCCGACGGCTCGGCGCTGGTGTCGGAGCGGCCCAGCGGTGACGTGGTGCGCATCAGCAGGACCGGGAAGAAGACGGCCGTGGGCACCGTGCCGGGTGTCAGTGACGACGGCGAGGGGGGCCTGCTGGGGCTCGCGACGAAACCGAGCGCGAAGCCGACCCGGGCCCAGCCCGTCAATGTCTGGGCCTACGTTCACAGCACGCGGGGTGACAACCGGGTCGTGCGGATGAGTTTCGACGGCAGCCGGCTCAGCCGCCCGAAGGCGGTGCTGACCGGGATCCCGGCCTCGAGCATCCACAACGGCGGGGCCCTGAAGATCGGGCCGGACAACAAGCTCTGGATCGGCACGGGCGACGGCGCGCAGACCAGCAACGCGCAGGACCGGAAGAACCTGGGCGGCAAGATCCTGCGCGTCAACGGCGACGGAACGGTGCCGGACGACAACCCGTTCAGGGATTCACCGGTCTACTCGATGGGCCACCGCAACGTGCAGGGCATCGCGTTCGACTCGAAGAAGCGGCCCTGGGCGGCCGAGTTCGGGCAGGACACCTGGGACGAGCTGAACCGCATCCTGCCCGGTAAGAACTACGGCTGGCCGGTGGTCGAGGGCAAGAAGACCAAGGCGGGATTCGTGTCGCCGAAGGTGCAGTGGCACACCGATGTCGCGTCCCCCAGCGGTCTCGCGATAGTGGACGACGTGGCCTACCTGGGTGCCCTGCGCGGGGAACGCCTGTGGGCGGTTCCGTTGAAGGACAAGAGCGCCGGGACGCCGAAGAGCTTCTTCCGCGGTCGTTTCGGGCGCATCCGCAGCGTGGCCGCGGCCCCCGGAGGGAACCTGTGGATCACGACGTCCAACACCGACGGACGCGGTGACCCCGGCCGTCTCGACGACCGGGTGCTGCGCGTCGACCTGAAGTAGCCACGAGCAGCTACATCAGCACGTTCTCGAGCTGCCGGTCGAACGGCTGCCGGGTCAGGCCGGGCACCATGTCCTTCGGCATCGGCTGCGCGCCCCGGGGCCGTCCGCCGACCGTGTCCCGCACGAGATCGGTGAGATTCTGCGGAGGTTCGTAGAGCATCCGCGCCGGGGTCTTCATCAGCCCCTCGTTCACCTTCAGCGCCAGCCAGATCGCCGGGACGGTCAGCACGAACGGCAGGATCCACTTGACCGCCTGCACCGCACCGGAACTCGCGACCGGGTCGAGCACGGCCACCATGACCACGAGGATCGGGGTGTGGGCCAGGTAGATCGGCAGGGTGCGGGAGCCCAGGTAGGCGAACAGCTTCACGTCCTGCAGCAGCACCGCCAGGCCGATGCCCGTGACCAGGCCCAGGATGCGCACGACCACACCGACCAGCGGCAGGTAGAGCACACCGGTGAAGTAGGCGACCGACGCCAGCACCAGCCAGCCCACGATCGCCCCGATCGCCAACTGCCGGGTGACGCGTGCGGCCAGGGCCAGCAGCAGCGGACGGTAGTAGCAGCCGATCAGGAAGAACAGGTAGTACTTCGGCACGCCGTTCCAGCCCAGGTTGACCTCCGGCACCAGGTGCGAGAACGCGACCCCGCCGAGCAGCGCGCCGATCGCGAGCTGCGGGGCCAGGGGGAACCGGGAACAGAGGCGGGCCACGACGAAGAAGATGGCCAGGGCCCAGATGAACCACAGCTCGAAGCGGGGGCGGGCCGGAGTCAGGGCCAGCGACAGGGCCATTCGCATCGGGGACAGGTCGTCACCGGTCACGGTCGAGGCCACGACGGCCTGGAACGAGCCCACCACCTGCCACAGCAGATACACCCAGCCCAGGAAGAAGACCTTCTTGGAGAGCAGGTCGGCCCACGACTGGTAGAGCCACTTGGTCGCGAGAAGGCCGGCGCACATGAAGAACAGGGGCATCCGCAGGGTGCTGACGATCTCGTTGATGTCGTTCCACAGCGGGGTGCTGATGGTCGACTCCTGCATCCACTGCGAGGCGTGGATGAAGACGACCAGGCTGATCGCCAGGCCCCGGGCGGTGTCGATCCAGGCCAGTCGCGGACGGGCGGGCGGGTTGCTGGGGTGTCCGTGGCCGTCGGGCGCCTGGTGCGGTGCCGATGACGGACGCGGTGGTCGCGCCTGCGCTCGCTGCCACTGGTTGCCGGGGTGGCGGGGGTCCGGGTGGTCACCCGGGTGCTGACGGCCGGGGGTGCGGTCGGGGGCTCGGTCGTGGGCTCGGTCGAGGGCTCGGTCAGGGGTGCGGTCGGGGGCGTACTGGGCCGGGGCGTAACGGTTCTGGTCGGCCGGTGGCTGGTGGGGCCGGAACAGGTTCTCCGGGGTGACGGGGCGGGAGAGCTGGGTCAGCCACATCGCGTCGGAGTCGTCGCGGGCGCGCTGTTCGCGGGCGCGTTCCTCGCGCTGCTGGCGGTTGAAGGCCTCGGCGGTGAGCTGCCGGGGACTCTTCAGCCGCAGGTCGCCCTCGTCGAACGGCCCGGCGGCGTGGTGGTGCCGGTCGTCGTGCTCCCGGTACCCGTCGTGGCCCTGGTACCCGTCCTGATACGCGTCCCGGGCTCGGTAGGCGTCCTGGTCGCCCTCGTCCCGGTACCCGTCCTGGTCACCCTCGTCCCGGTACCCGTCCTGGTCACCCTCGTCCCGGTACCCGTCCTGGTCACCCTCGTCCCGGTACCCGTCCTGGTCGTCCTCGTCCCGGTACCCGTCCTGGTCACCCTCGTCCCGGTACCCGTCCTGGCCGTCCTCCTCCCGGTACGCGTCCTGGTACCCGTCCTGGTCGTCCTCATCCTGATCGCCGTACGCACCCTGACGGGCGGGCCGATCCTGACGGCCGTACCGGTCCTGTCCCTCGTTCCCGCCGAGCCGGCCAGCGCCGTCGCGGTTGCCCGGCCGGGAGGGGCCGCGTCCGGGGACGGGCAGGTCCTGGGTCCAGAACGCCTGCGGATCGCCGAGCCCGGCGCCCGCGTGCTGCACCGACTGGAAGCCGGGAGGAGTCGTCGGCACCGGATGGCGACGAGCGACTGGAGCCGCACCCCGTCCCTGCTCCCGTCCCTGCTCCCGGGAAGCCCTGCCGAACCGGGGCTCCCGCCCTGGATCGCGCTTCGTCTCGGCGTCGTGACCGTTGGCAACGTTGCCGTCACGGGCGTCAAAGTCGGGGGTGGCGTCGTGGGCGTGTGCGCGGTCGTCGATTTCGTGGTCGGTCTCCGGCTCCGGGCGCCGCGCCGAGACCCCGAAGTCCGGCGCCGGCATCCGGGACGCGATCTCCGAGACACTCGGCACCGCCGTCCCCCGGTGTGGTGAACGCACGGACGCCTCGACCCGATACCCCGCCGCCCCGCCCCGGAAGTCTCTCTCCGGCAACCGATCACGCGCGCCGTCGGGTTCGCCGGCTTCACGTCCCCCGGACGGCCGGACCACCGGACCCCCCTCCTGCCGAGCCAGCGCCCCACCCGCAGCTCCGCCCGGGACCGCTTTACCCGGAACCAGACCGCGCCGGTTCGCGCCGCCGACGGCCACACCGCCAGGACCCGCTTCCCCCGGAACCGCTTCACCAGGAACCGTGCCCCGGAGATCCACGTCGTCCAGGGCGGCACCACCGGCAACCGCACCACCCGGGTTCGTGCCACCGGGAGCCCTACCGCCGGGATTCGCGCCACCGAGCGCGGGCGCGGCATCCTGCGGACGGCGCCTCAGACCCGCGGCCGCGGCGAAACCGGCATCCGGGGTGGGAGTCCCGGCGGCGGCCAGGCGGGCCGGATCGAACCCGGGACGCTTCGGCGCCGAGGTCCGCGGACCCGGCGCCGGCTGCTTTCCGGACTCCACGTCGCCAGGGCCGAACGGCATCAGGGGACGCCGCGCCACCTCACCCCCCGGACGAGTCCGCCCGCCCGACAACGCGTCCAGCCCCGGCTCGCCACCGGCACCAGCGGTGGGGGCCGCAGCTCCGGACCCGCTTCCCCCGGACGGCGCCGCCGACCCCGGACGGTCGTGCGGACTCCCCGCCGCGCGCCCCTCCCACCAGGGCCTTTCCTCAGCGTTCGCAGGGGTTTCCGCGGGCGGGCGGGCGGCCGTCCTCCCGGGGCCCCCGACGCGTCCATCGGCACCGGCGTCTCCCCGCGCCTGCCGGGGGCCGCCCGGCTCGGGGGCACCGACGCGTCCACCGGCACCCGCCATGCCCTCAGGCCCCCTCCCGACCGGGGACGCCTGGTGCACCTGCGCCGCCCGGCGCCCCTCGGCGCGCCGGCGCTCGGCCCGCGAGCGGAACTGCTGGGGCTCGGCTTCCGGCGCACGGGAGGGCGTTTCGGGGGTCTGGCTGAACTCGGGCAGATACGTGTTCAGGGGGCGGTGATCGGCAGCGGCCGGGGTCGCGTCGTCGCGCTGCAGGTACATCTCGCCCGTGCGCTGACGGCGGTCGCGCAGCGCGTCCAGCACCGGCATGCCGTTCGGCGCGGTGATCGCGGGCGCGCGGTGCCCCTCGGCGCGGCGGTGCCCGGGCAGGGGCTCGTGGGCTCCGGCCGGGAAGTCACCGGGAGGCGTGGCGGACGGCGCGGCGGGCGCGGCACGACGGCCGGAGCGCCGACTCGGGACAGGCCGGGGCTCCTGCAGGTCGGCCATCCGATGGCTCCTCGCCTTCCGTCGACTGCGCCACCCAGCCGTCCGGCAAGGCCATAACGGATGTTATCGGGCCAATAAGTGCCCAGAGCAATCTAAACGCATCTTTACCAAATATTTCGCAGCGAGGGACGAAGGGCGTGACGCGGCAGCCCGAACGGCCCGGGAAGGCCGGTCGAGGTGCGGAAAGGACGGCGGCTAGGCGCCGGAACGGGAGAGCCGGTCGGCCATCGCGGCGAGATCGGCGGCACTCATCGCGTGCCCGTAGTGCAGCCCCTGGCCGAACCCGACGCCCATGCGTCGCACCAGGTCGTCGACCTGGCTGGTCTCGACGCCCTCGACCACCACGCTGACCCCGACCGTGCGGCTCAGGTCGAGCACCGCACGGGTGATCGCCCGGGACCGGGGCTCGGTGATCAGGCTGCTGGTGAGGGCCCGGTCGATCTTGAGGATGTCGGCGGGCAGACGCTGGAGGTAGCCCAGCGCCGAGTAGCCGGTGCCGAAGTCGTCGATCGCGATGGTCAGCCCGAGGGCCGCGAGCCGGTGCAGTGTCTGGGCCGCCTGGCCCTCCTCGACGAGCACCTGCTCGGTGACCTCGATGACGAACTGCTCGGTGGGCGCACCGTGGGCGGTCAGGGCCTCCTGCACCACCTGGTGGAAGCCCGGCACCCGCAGCTGCACCGGCGAGACGTTGCAGTTGATGCGCAGGCCGCGGTCGAACAGGCCTTCCTTCACGGCGCTGGAGAGCGTGGCCTTCATGATCTGCTCGCCGATGTCGACGACCAGGCCGGTCTGCTCGGCCACGGTGATGAACTCGTCGGGGCCGACCCGGCCGAGCACCGGGTCGGTCCACCGGGCCAGGGCCTCGGCGCTGGTCACGACGCCGCGGCGGAGATCGACGATGGGCTGGAACTGCACGGTGATGGCGCCGGTCTCGACGGCGGTGCGCAGCCGTTCCTCGACCCGCAGACGACGCTGACGGATACGCGCGACGGTGGAGTTGTAGACCTCGACGCGGTTACGGCCACTGGCCTTGGCCACGCGCAGGGCCGCACCGGAGGCGGAGAGGGCGCCGAGGGGCTCGACGACCGGGGTCTCGTCGTCCGGGGAGTTGCCGTCGTCGGCCGGGATGGCCAGCGGCGTGGCCCTTTCCACACCGTCTTCGACGGTGGCCTTGGCGTCGACCGCGGCGACCCCGATGCTGGCCGAGACCTCGACCCGGGTGACGCCCTCGACGTCGGCGGCCGACTGCCGCACGGCGGTGACGACGGTCTGGCCGACCTGGGTACCGACCTGCAGGCTGCCCGGCAGGAGCACCGCGAACTCGTCGCCCCCGATCCGGCTGACCAGGGCGTTCGGCGGCACGGCGGCGGCCAGGCGGTGGGCCACGGCGACCAGCAGCTTGTCGCCGGTGGCGTGGCCGAGCAGGTCGTTGACGTCCTTGAAGCCGTCGAGGTCGACGGTGAGCAGGCACCACGGCTCACCGTGCTGCAGACGCGCCATCTGGGCCTGCAGCACGCGCCGGTTCGCCAGGCCGGTCAGCGGGTCGGCCGTGGCCTCCTCGTTCAGGCGGCGCAGCAGGGCCGAGCGGATGCGGGTGTTCAGCATCTCGCGGCCGCCGAACACCACCACGGCCATCATGACGAGCACCAGCGCGACCTTGTCGGTGTCGTCGTCGACCAGCAGCGCGGCCAGCGACACGATCAGCAGCACCAGGCTGGCCGTGGTGGTGATGATGACGCCGCGGGCGTCCGGGTCGACCGGGTCGTGCAGTTCGTCGGGCTGACCGGGCTCGTAGTGCAGCAGCCCGTAGGCGATCACCGGCCAGGCCAGGCACCACAGCAGCGCGGCCCACCAGGGCCAGGGCTGGGCGTCGAGCAGACCGGCGCGCATCGTCACCAGGTCGCCGATCGTGTAGAGCCCGGCCCCGACGCACGCGATGAGCAGGTTGCGGTCGAGGTCGCGGACGTACGCGAGGGTCGCGAAACAGATGACGGTCAGGTCGGCGATGAGCACCAGCACCGCGGTGACGGCCTGGGCGTCGAGCGGCCGCCCGGTGAGCGGCCCGGCGAAGGCGAAGTGCCAGGCGGGCAGGGCCACGGTGACGCCGAGCAGCACCGAGTCCAGGCCCAGGCGCCAGGCGGGGTGCCGGCCCGGCACCGCGCGCGGCACCGACAGCAGGCCCCACACCCCGAGAGGCGCCGCGAGGAAGGCGATCACGTCGCCCACGCCCGGGAACCCGTCGGACGTGAGCGAATTGACGACCTGGCCGGCACCCCAGCAGAGCAGGGCCGCGCCCAGGATCCGCAGGTGCCGCACGGCGACGGGCCGGGTGCCCCGGACGACCAGCAGGGCGCCGCTGAGCAGCGCCACCCCGCCGGTCAGACCGGTGTCGAGCGAACGGGCGTCCATGCCGTGGGAGATTCCGGCCACGGTCAGGACCACCGCGCAGACGACGGCCAGTGCGGCCACCGTCCAGAACGCGGCGTCCCGTCCGTGGGAGGTGTGAGTCGTCAACGAGACTCACGAGAGGATCTAGGCATCCGGCGAATCCACCGGGAGCCGCTCCAGAACGAGCTCGCGCACCCGGGCCGCGTCGGCCTTCCCCCGCATCTCCTTCATGACCGCACCGATCAGCGCGCCGGCGGCCTGCACCTTGCCCGCCCGGATCTTGTCGGCGACACCCGGGTTGGCCGCGATCGCCCGGTCGACGGCCTCGCCCAGCGCGCCGTCGTCGGAGACCACGATCAGCCCGCGCTTCTCGACGACCTGCTCCGGGTCCCCCTCGCCGGCCAGCACGCCCTCGAGCGCCTGGCGGGCCAGGGTGTCGGTCAGCTTGCCCGCGTCGACCAGGGCCTGCAGCTGCGCGACCTGGGCCGGGGTGACCGGCATCTCGGTCAGCGGCTTCTCTTCCTGGTTGGCCAGACGGGCCAGCTCACCCGTCCACCACTTGCGGGCCGACGCCGACGAGGCCCCGGCCGCGACGGTGGCCTCGACCAGCTCGACCGCACCGGCGTTGTAGAGGTCGCGCATCTCCTTGTCGGAGAAGCCCCACTCCCCCTGCAGCCGGCGACGGCGCAGGGCAGGCGGTTCGGGCAGCGTGGCCCGCAGCTCCTCGACCCAGGCCGGGTCGGGCTGGATCGGCACCAGGTCGGGCTCCGGGAAGTACCGGTAGTCCTCGGCGTCGGACTTCTCCCGGCCCGACGTGGTGATGCCGGTGTCTTCGTGCCAGTGCCGGGTCTCCTGCAGGATCTTCTGGCCGCCGGTGAGAACCGCCGCGTGCCGGGAGATCTCGTACTTCACCGCGCGCTCGACGCTGCGCAGCGAGTTGACGTTCTTGGTCTCGGTGCGGGTGCCCAGCGGCACGGAGTCCTGGTCGGCGGCCCTGGGGCGCAGCGACGCGTTGACGTCGCAGCGCATCGAGCCCTGCTCCATCTTCACGTCACTGACCTTGAGCGCCCGCAGCAGCTCACGCAGCGCGGACACGTAGGCCTTGGCCACCTCGGGGGCCCGCGAGCCCGCCCCGGTGATCGGCTTGGTGACGATCTCGATCAGCGGGATGCCGGCCCGGTTGTAGTCGACGAGCGAGTACTCGGCGCCCTGGATCCGGCCGGTCGCGCCACCGATGTGCAGCGACTTGCCGGTGTCCTCCTCCATGTGGGCGCGCTCGATCTGCACCCGGAAGACCTCACCGTCTTCGAGCTCGACGTCGAGGTAGCCCTCGAAGGCGATCGGCTCGTCGTACTGCGAGGTCTGGAAGTTCTTCGGCATGTCCGGGTAGAAGTAGTTCTTCCGGGCGAACCGGCACCATGAGGCGATCGAGCAGTTCAGCGCCAGGCCGATACGGATCGCCGATTCCAGGCCGATCGCGTTCAGCACCGGCAGCGCGCCCGGCAGACCCAGGCAGACCGGGCAGACCTGGGTGTTGGGCTCGGCGCCGAACTCCGTGGAGCAGCCGCAGAACATCTTGGTGTTGGTGTTCAGCTCGACGTGCACCTCGAGACCGAGCACCGGGTCGAACTTTTCGAGGGCCTCGTCGTAGTCGAGGACCTCGGCGAACTGGCTGAGCGAGGTCATCGGACCGCCTCCAGGGTCTTGGCGTCGAGCACCTGTGCCTTGTCGAGAATGCTTCCGCCCCAGCCCTCGTGGAGGAGGGCCTCGAGCGCGGCGCCGACCCGGTAGAGCCGGTCGTCGGCCTGGGCGGGGGCGAGCAGCTGGATGCCGGCGGGCAGGCCGTCTTCGTCGGCCAGGCCCGAGGGCAGCGACATGCCGGGCACACCCGCGAGGTTGGCCGGGATCGTCGCGACGTCCTGCAGGTACATCGACAGCGGGTCGTCGAGCTTGGCGCCGAGCTTGAACGCCGTGGTCGGGCTGGTCGGGCTGACCAGCACGTCGGCCTGCTCGAACGCGGCCGCGAAGTCACGCTGGATGAGCGTGCGCACCTTCTGGGCCGAGCCGTAGTAGGCGTCGTAGTAGCCGGACGAGAGCGCGTAGGTGCCGAGGATGATGCGGCGCTTCACCTCGTCGCCGAAACCGGCGGCGCGGGTGGCGGCCATGACCTGCTCGGCGCTCGGCGCCTCGACCCCGGCCGGGCCGACGCGCAGGCCGTAGCGCATGGCGTCGAACTTGGCCAGGTTGCTGCTCGCCTCGCTGGGCAGGATCAGGTAGTACGCCGCGAGGGCCGCGGTGAAGCTCGGGCAGGAGACCTCGACGATCTCGGCGCCGGCCTTGGTGAGCAGGGCCAGCGACTCGTCGAAGCGGGCCATCACGCCGGCCTGGTAACCGCCGTCGCCACCGTGCAGTTCGCGGATGACGCCGATCTTCATCCCGGCGATGCCCTGCGTGGCGCCCGCGCGGGCGGCGGCCACCACGTCGGGATAGCCGCCGGAGAGGCTGGTCGAGTCGAGCGGGTCGTGCCCGGCCATGACCTCGTGCAGCAGCGCCGTGTCGAGCACGGTGCGGGCGCACGGGCCGGCCTGGTCGAGGCTGCTCGCCAGGGCGATCAGGCCGTAGCGGGACACCGCGCCGTAGGTCGGCTTCACGCCGACCGTGCCGGTGACCGACGCGGGCTGGCGGATCGAGCCGCCGGTGTCGGTGCCGGTCGCCAGCGGGGCCTCGAAGGCGGCGAGCGCGGCGGACGAGCCACCGCCGGAGCCGCCCGGGATGCGGTCGAGCGCCCACGGGTTGCGGGTGGGGCCGTAGGCCGAGTGCTCGGTGGAGGAACCCATCGCGAACTCGTCCATGTTGGTCTTGCCGAGCGTGACCAGGCGGGCCTCGCGCAGCTTCCGCACCACGGTGGCGTCGTAGGGCGGGATCCAGCCCTCGAGCATCTTCGAGCCGGCCGTGGTGGGCAGGCCCTGGGTGGTCATCACGTCTTTCACGGCGATCGGCACACCGGCCAGCGGGCCGAGCTCCTCGCCGGCGGCGCGCGCGGCGTCGACGGCGGCCGCGTCGGCCAGCGCCTTCTCACCGGCGACGTGCAGGAACGCGTGGACGCCCCCGTCGACCTCGGCGATCCGGTCGAGGTGCGCCTGGGTCACCTCGACGGACGAGACCTCGCCCGAGGACAGCAGCTGCGAAAGGTCGGCCGCGGTGCGGCGGATGAGCTCGCTCATCAGTCCTCCTCGAGAATGCGCGGGACGCGGAAGCGCTGCTCCTGCTGGGCCGGGGCTCCCGCGAGTGCCTGCTCCGCGGACAGGCCGGCGCGCGGCACGTCCGGGCGGGTCACGTTGACGAGTGGCATGGGGTGCGACGTGGCGGGCACGTCGTCCCCGGCCACCTCACGGACCTGGGCCACGGCTCCGAGGATCACGTCGAGCTGGCCGGCCATGCGGTCCAGCTCGTCGGGACTCATCTCGATCCGGGCCAGTCCGGCGAGGTGGGCCACCTCATCGCGCGAGATGGCGGGCATGAGGAGCATCTCCCTTGTCATCGACGGGTGTTGCAACGGTCGTGGTCGGCAATCGGCGAAGACGATTGTCGATCCTGCAGTCTACGGTCACGATCACCCACCGATGACGCCCGACGCCCTCACCAGGGCCGATCGGCACGAGGCGTTTCGTGTCCGTAACCTGGAGTCCCCGATCCGCCCGGTTCGACGAAAGGGCCCGACCCGTGTCCCAGGACGTGGAAACCACGTATCCCGACGAAGGCACACCCGAGCTGGAGCCGTTCAACGCGGTCGCTCCCCTGCGCAACGAGGGCGATCGGCCGGAGCCCGACGACGCACCCGCCGCCGCCCGGCACGTGTTCGGCAACCCGGACGCGGAGATCTGCGTGGTCGAGTTCGGCGACTACGAGTGCCCCTACTGCGCGGGCGCCGCGCCGGTGCTGCACGAGCTGGTGGAGTCGTCGCAGGGCCAGATCCGTCTGGTGTTCCAGAACTTCCCGCTGTTCGAGACGCACCCCTACGCGCTGACGGCGGCCCTGGCCGCGGAGTCGGCCGAGGCCACGGGCGGTCCGGAGGTGTTCTGGAAGATGCACCACAAGCTCTTCAAGAACCAGAGCCGGCTCACCGACGGCGACCTGCGCCTGTACGCCGAGCACGTCGGGGCCGACCCCGACCGCGCGGCCGGTGAGAAGGCACAGGAGTTCGCACCGCTGGTGCAGGCCGACTATGCGGCCGGTGTCGCGAGCGGGGTGGTCGGCACGCCGACCATCTTCATCGACGGCGCGCCGTACCAGGGTGTGGTCGACGTGCCGTCGCTGCGGCGGGCCGCCGGCGGCCTCTCCTCGGCGCCCCGCAAGCGGTTCTTCGGTCTTCTCTGAAACCGCCGGCACCTCGATGGTGGACGTTGTGGTCCGGTGACCACGACGTCCACCATCGCTGGTTCATCGCTGGGGAGCCCCGGGGAACTGCGGCGCGGTCCAGGGCAGCCCGGGCAGTTCGGGCGGGGCCGTGTCGCCGGCCGGTGAGCAGAGCGGCATGCGCTCACCCATGACCCGCAGCACCCAGGCACCGACCACGGCGGACACCAGCGAGCCGACCAGGATGCCGATCTTGGCCTCGTCGCGCAGGAGCTGGTCGTCGAAGGCCAGGTCGGTGATGAACAGCGAGATGGTGAACCCGATACCGGCCAGCAGCGCGGCGCCGAAGAGGTGGCTGTAGCGCACGCCGCCGGGCAGCACGCCGACGCCGCTGCGCAGGGCCGCGATCGCGAACAGGGTGATGCCGACGCCGTTGCCGACGAGCAGGCTGACCGCGACACCGATCGTGACGGTGGACGTGAGCGCCGCGTCGAGGGTGTCGGCGCTCAGCTCGACGCCGGCGTTGGCCAGGCCGAACGCGGGGATCACGACGAACGCCGACCACGGGTGCAGCCAGGCCTGGAGCCGCTCGTTGGCCGAGACCGTGGAGTTGGCGGCCAGATTGGCCAGGCGCACGCCCTGCGCGCTCGGGCTCTCGACCAGCGCGCGGCCGAAGACGAACAGCTCACGGCCCCTCGCCGCCGGGGTCGAGGCCGGAATCAGCAGACCGGCCAGCACACCGGCGAGCGTGGGGTGCACGCCGCACTCGTAGGCGGCGAACCACAGGGCCAGGGTGAGGAAGACGTACGGCGTGAGCTTCCAGTGGCCCATCCAGCGCAGGGCCAGGAACGCGATCACGATGCCGACCATGACCAGCAGCGGGGTGATCTGGATGTCGTCGGAGTAGAAGACGGCCATCACGGCGATCGCGCCGATGTCGTCGACCACGGCCAGGGCCAGCAGGAACATCCGCAGCCGGTCGGGGCACTTGGGGCCGAACAGGGCCAGCACGCCGAGCACGAACGCGGTGTCGGTGGACATCACGATGCCCCAGCCGTGCATCGCCTCGCCGCCGTCGCCGAAGATCCCGTTGATGGCCAGGTAGAGCACGATCGGGATGGTCAGGCCGCCGATCGCCCCGATCGCGGGCACGCTCATGATCCGGCGGTCGCTGAGCTCGCCCGCGGTGGTCTCGCGCGACACCTCCAGGCCGACGACCATGAAGAACACGGCCATCGCGGCGTCGTTGACGAAGTGGTGCAGGTCGAGCTCGAAGACGCCGTCGCCGATGCCCAGCCGCACCGGCATTTCCCAGAGGTGGTGGTAGCTCTCGCTCCACGGGGAGTTCACCCAGATCAGCGCCACCACACTCGCGACCAGCAGCACGGCGGCGCTGCTGGCCTCGTTGTCGATGTAACGGCGCACCGCGGGGGTCATGGAAGGTGTGACGAAGCGCAGCGGGGGTCCCGGTCGCAGACTGACGGCCATGGTCGCCATCCTGCATGACCCTTGCGACAGACCGGTAAACCGGTGACCTCGAGCAACTGGTGCTCCGGGACTCCTGTTCTTGTCGCCGGGCACGCCGGTGCCTTGGCTCACCGGGTCTGCCGGGCTCGCCCTACCTGGCCTGCCGGGCTTGCCCTACCTGGCCTTGTCGGGCTCGCCCTACCTGGCCAGCCGGGCTCGCGCCCTACCGGGCCTGCTGGGCCGCCGCTCTTCCCGCGGCCCGGCCGCTGAAGAGGCATCCGCCCAGGAAGGTGCCCTCGAGCGCCCGGTAGCCGTGCATCCCGCCGCCTCCGAACCCGGCCACCTCCCCGGCCGCGAAGAGCCCGGGCACCGGCGTGCCGTCGGCCCCGAGCACGCGGGACTCGAGATCGGTGTGCAGGCCGCCGAGGGTCTTGCGGGTCAGGACGTTCAGGCGCACGGCGATCAGCGGACCGGCCGACGGGTCGAGCAGACGCTTCTCGGCGGCCGTGCGCATCAGCCGGTTGAGGAAGTAGCCGCGCAGGTCGCGGATGGCGAGGATCTGGTCGTCGGTGGACGAGGGATCGACGATCTGCCGGTCGCGCTCCAGCACCGCCTTCTCGACCGTGGGCAGGTCGAGCAGGGGCTGGTCGGTGGTGGCGTTCATGGCGCGCACCAGTGACGGCAGGTCGTCGGCGGTGAGGAAGTCCTGGCCGTTGTCGAGGAAGTCCTGCACCGGCTTCGTGGCCCCCGGCCGCACCCGGCCCAGCAGCTTCGAAATTGACTTGCCGGTGAGGTCGGGGTTCTGCTCGGAACCGCTGAGCGTGAACTCCTTCTCGACGATCTTCTGGTGGAGCACGAACCAGCTGTGGTCGTGGCCGGTGGCGGTGCGCAGGTGCTCGAGGGTGCCCAGGGTGTCGGCGCCCGGGTAGAGGTGCGGGGGCAGGCGGTGACCGAGCGCGTCGATCCACAGCGACGAGGGGCCGGGCAGGATGCGGATGCCGTGGCTCGGCCAGACCGCGTCCCAGTTGTGCACGCCCTCCACGTAGTGCCACATGCGATCGGGGTTGATCACCGTGCCGCCGGCGCTGCGGGTGATGCCGATCATGCGGCCGTCGACGTGGGCGGGAACGCCGGTGACCATGGTGGACGGGGCGGTCCCGAGCCGCTGCGGCCACGCCTCCCGCACCAGGTCGTGGTTGCCACCGATACCGCCGGAGGTGACGATCACCTGCCCGGTGAGGCTGAACTCGCCCTTCTCGGTGCGGTTGCTGGCGACTCCGCGCGGGCGCCGGTCGTTCTCGAGGACCCGGCCCCGCACCCCGGTGACCGTTCCCGCGTCCGTGAGCAGCGCGTCCACCCGGTGCCGGAACGCGAACGTGACCAGCCCGTCGGCCTGGGCCTGACGCACGCGCCGGGCGAACGGCTCGACCACGCCGGGCCCGGTGCCCCAGGTGATGTGGAAGCGCGGCACCGTGTTGCCGTGGGTGCCGGGACGACCTCCGCCACGTTCGGGCCAGCCGACCAGCGGGAACCACTTCAGCCCCCGCTCCTGCAGCCACGAGCGCTTCTCCCCCGCCGCGAAGTCGACGTACGCCTGCGCCCAGCGACGCGGCCAGAGGTCTTCGTCGCGGTCGAAACCGGCGGTGTCCTGCCAGTCCTGCCAGGCCAGCTCGTGCGAGTCCTTGATCTTCATGCGGCGCTGCTCGGGGGTGCCGACGAGGAAGAGGCCGCCGAACGACCAGAACGCCTGCCCGCCCAGGTTCTGCTCGCCCTCCTGGTCGACGAGGATCACCCGCCGGCCGGCGTCGGCCAGCTCGGCCGTCGCGACCAGTCCCGCCAGGCCCGCACCCACCACGATGACGTCAGCGTCCATCGACGAATCCCATCACGCCCGCCCGGATTCGCCCAGGCCCGTTCACCGCATCGTGATCACGCGACGTGCGGACGGGCGGTGTCGTCGTGTGCATGTGACCGCGCTTACTCCGCCTCTGCGGTTTCCCCGGCCGCGGCGCCCTCGTCGGACACCGCCTCCGCCGGCATCACCGCGCCCGGCCCCTCGTCGAGCAGGAGCCGGAACCCTGCCTCGTCGAGCACCGGAACCCCCAGCTGCACGGCCTTGTCGTATTTACTGCCCGCGCTCTCACCCGCCACCACGAAACTCGTCTTCTTCGAGACACTGCCCGACGCCTTGCCACCCCGGCTGAGAATGGCCTCCTTGGCCTCGTCGCGGCTGAAGCCCTCGAGCGACCCGGTCACCACCACCGTCAGCCCCTCCAGCGTGCGCGGCACCGACTCGTCGACCTCGTCGGCCATCCGCACCCCGGCCTCGGCCCAGCGCCGCACCACCTCGACGTGCCAGTCGACCTCGAACCACTCCCGCACCGCCACCGCGATCACCGGGCCACACCCGTCGACCGCCGCCAGTTCCTCGGCCGGCGCCGAGCGGATCCGCTCCATCGAGCCCATCGCCTGCGCCAGCGCCCGGGCCGCCGTCGGCCCCACGTGCCGGATCGACAGGGCCACGAGAACCCGCCACAACGGCTGGTTCCTGGCCTTCTGCAGGTTCTCGAGCAGCTTGGTGCCGTTGGCCGAGAGCTCGCCGTCTTTACGGGTGTACTGCGGCACCGTGCGCACGACCTCGGGCGTCAGGTCGAAGAGGTCGCCCTCGTCACGCACCGCCCCGGCCTGCAGCAGCCCGATCGCGCCCTCCCAGCCCAGCGCCTCGATGTCGAACGCCCCGCGCCCGGCCACGTGGAAGAGCCGCTCCCGCAACTGGGCCGGGCAGGTGCGGGCGTTGGGACAGCGGATGTCTTTCTCGCCCTCCTTCTCGTAGCGCAGCTCGGTGCCGCACTCCGGGCAGTGGGTGGGCATCTCGAACTCACGCTCGGTGCCGTCACGGGCGTCGGTGACCGGCCCGACGATCTCCGGGATCACGTCGCCCGCCTTGCGCAGCACCACCGTGTCGCCGATGAGCACGCCCTTGCGCCGGACCTCGAAAGCGTTGTGCAGCGTGGCCATCGCGACCGTCGAACCGGCCACCAGCACCGGCTGCATCACCCCGTAGGGCGTGACCCGGCCGGTGCGCCCGACGTTGACCCGGATGTCGAGGAGCTCGGTGTTGACCTCCTCGGGCGGGTACTTGTAGGCGATGGCCCAGCGCGGCGCCGCACTGGTGGCCCCGAGCCGGCGCTGCTGGGCCACGTCGTCGACCTTGACCACCACGCCGTCGATCTCGTGGATCTGGTCGTGCCGGTGCTCACCGACGTGATCGATGAACCGCACCACCTCGTCGATACTGCCGACCACGCGGTAGGTCTCGGACGTCGGCAGCCCCCACGCCTTCAGCAGGTCGTACCCCTGCGACTGCGAGGTGATGTCGAACCCGGTGCGCGCGCCCAGGCCGTGCACCAGCATGTGCAGCGGGCGGGTCGCGGTGAGGCGCGGGTCTTTCATGCGCAGCGAACCGGCCGCGGCGTTGCGCGGATTCGCGAACGGCGGCTTGCCCTGCTCGACCAGCCGGGCGTTCAGCTCGGCGAACGCCGCGATCGGGAAGAACACCTCGCCCCGCACCTCGACGCGCTGCGGGAACGGCACCCCCTCGACCTCGGTGAGCGTGTGCGGGATGCCACCGACCGTGCGCACGTTCAGCGTGACGTCTTCACCGGTGCGCCCGTCGCCCCGGGTGGCGCCGCGCACCAGCCGGCCCTGCTCGTAGAGCAGATTGACGGCCAGCCCGTCGATCTTCAGCTCGCACAGGTACCTCACCGCCCCGGCGTCGCGCTCGACCCGGGCGGCCCACTCACGCAGCTCGTCGTGATTGAAGGCGTTGTCGAGACTGAGCATGCGCTCGAGGTGGTCGACCGGCTCGAAGTCGGTGGAGAAACCCCCGCCGACCTGCTGCGTGGGCGAGTCGGGCGTGCGCAGCCCCGGGTACTGCTCCTCGAGGCCCTGGAGCTCTTGCATCAGGGCGTCGAACTCGCCGTCGGACACCGTGGGGGCATCCCGCACGTAGTAGGCGAACCGGTGCTCCCGGATCTGGTCGGCCAGACCCGCCCAGCGGTGCCGCGCCTGCTCAGGGATCGCCCCCTGCTCAGCCGTCACCGCGCCCTCGGGGAGTTCGCCCGCCGTCCTGCCCTCTGCCTCAGCCACGACCCCATTCAACCGCGCACCACCGACAGTTTCGCGTCAGCACGCTCCGGGGTCGCCCGCCGGACGGAAGGCGCATGATCACGAGCGAATCGACGGGGGACGCACCGGCCGGCGACCGTCTCGGGTCACCGGACGGCGGCGCACCCCGGAACCGGCTACTCCTGAGCCCGCTCGCTCAGGATCCGGGAGGCCTCCCGGGCCACCCCGAGCGCCGAACGGGCCTGCTGGGGCGACGATCCGGCGAGCCCGCAGGCCGGGGTGACCACCACGTCCGCAAGCCCCGGGACCGCGAGACCCAGCCGCCGCCAGGGATTCGCGATCGAGTCGGCCACCACCTGGGGCTTCACGCCGGAGGCGGTCGGCACCGCGCCCGCCCAGAGCGCCGTGCCGTTCTCGGTGGCCTCGGCCATCTGCTCCCAGCGCTGCTGCCCGAGCTGCGACACGTCGAGCGACAACGCCGACGCACCGGTGCGGACCAGCAGCTCCACGGGCGGTTTCGAGGCGCAGCAGTGGATCACGGTGCGCACCGCCCCGGCCCCGGTCGCCGCGTCGAGCACCGCACGCAGCCCCTCGACGAGCAGCGGCTCCTCGATCGCCCGCAGCCGCCCGAACCCGCTCGCCGTCGGCAGCGAGCCGTCGAGCACCGCCTGGATCCCGGGCTCGTCCAGCTGCAGCACCAGCCGGGCCCCCGGCACCAGACGGCTCACCTCGGCCAGGTGCTGCGAGACCCCTTCGGCGAGCGAGGCCACCAGGTCCCGGCAGGCTCCGGGATCGACCACCGCACGTTCCAGACGCGGCAGCCACAGACTCGACGCCAGCGTCCACGGGCCGGTGACCTGCACCTTCAGCAGCCCCTGGTAGCCGTCGGCGACCTCCGCGAGCACGTCCAGGTCCTGCCGCAGCCACGACCGGGTGCGGTGGTGGTCGCGGCCCGGGTGGTCGACCAGGCGCCACCCGGACGGCTGAAGATCCACCGGCATGTCCACGAGCAGCCCCGCCGCGCGCCCGACCATGTCGGCACCCGGCCCGCGCGCGGGCAGCTCGGGCAGGTACGGCAACGCGGGCGGATCGCCCAGCTCGCCGAACGTGACCCGCATGGTGTCCAGCACGTCGGTGCCCGGCCACGACCCGACGCCGGTGGCCGCCCCGGGGCCGATCGTCACCTCGTCGGGGGTGGTGGTGGGCAGGTCGTGCGGAGGCAGGTTGCTCGAGGAGGGCACCCGCCGAGCCTACGGCGCCCACGCGACGGGCCGGGTGCCGGACGACTTCGCCGATTCTGTCGGGGGCGGGCAGTACGGTGATCGCGAGATCACGCTCCGTCGGGTCGCACGTGGTGACACCGGAGCGGGAACCACACGGGGGCGTCCGGGCCAGGGCGCCGGATCATCGTTGATTCAGGAGGCTCAGATGGCAGTCCGAACCGAGAAGTGGCGCGCGGGCACCCCCTGCTGGGCCGAGCTCGCGGCCGACGACGTCGAGGTGGCCAAGGCGTTCTACGGCCCGTTGCTGGGCTGGTCGTTCGAGCGGTCGGTGTCCGAGCACCGGCTCGTCGTGGCCACGGTCGAGGGCGCCGAGGCGGCGGGCATCACCGAGGTCCACGAAGACACGCCGACCGGCTGGCTGGTGCACTTCGCCACCGACAACCTGCAGGCCACCGCCGATTCCGTGGTGGCGCACGACGGGCAGGTCCTGCTGCCGCCGCAGGCGGCCGGCACCCGGGGCCGCCGGGCCGTGGCCTGCGACCCGACCGGTGCGCCGTTCGGGCTCTGGCAGGCGGGCGACGCCGTGGGCGGCGAGCACACCCGCGCGCCCGGGTCGTTCGTGTGGGACGACCTTCGCACGCCGAACCCGTCCGTGGCCCGCGAGTTCTATTCGCAGGTCTTCGGTTTCGCGAACGCCCCGCTGCCCGCCGAGATGGGTGGGGGCGACGACTACCAGACCTACTCCTTCCCCGACCAGTCCTGGCCGCTGGGCGGAATGGGCCCGATGATGGGCGACCTCGAGTCCGCGCCCTACTGGCTCGTGTACTTCCAGGTGCGCAGCATCGTCGCCGCCCTGGAGTTCGCCGAGAGCACCGGCGCCCACATCGACCAGCGCGACTTCGAGACCCAGTTCGGCCGGATGGCCGCGCTGCGCGACCCGTTCGGCAACCGGTTCTGGCTGATGGAGCCGTCCGCCAACTGAATCCGGCGGTCTGCCGAGGCACCCGGCCGCTCGCGGGCCGGGTCCTCTCAGCCCTCCGCGGCCCCGCCCGGCCGGCCCCCGACCCGGGACTCGGCCTTTCGCGGCAACCGGGCCCGCACGGCGAAACCGCCGCTCTCCGCCCCTGCGGTCAGCTCGCCACCGAAAGCGGCTACCCGGTCGCGCATTCCGTTGATCCCGCGTCCCGAACGGGCCCAGGCCCGGCGGGGCGTGGGGGCGGGAGAACCGGTTCCGGCCGTCACCACCTCCACCGAAAGGTCGTCGTCACCGTGCACCAGCGTCACCGTCGTGGCACGACCGGGGGCGTGCTTCAGGGCGTTCGTCAGCGACTCCTGCACCACCCGCTGCAGTGCCAGGCCGAGGCCCGTGGGCAGCGGGTGCGGCGTGCCCCGCTCGGTGAGGGTGACGTCCTGCCCTGCCGAACGGGCGCGCTCCACCAGGGTTTCCAGTGGCTCGCGAGCCGGGACGCGGTCGGGGTCCGGTGCACTCTCGCCCGGGTCGTGCAGCACGTCGAGCAGCTCGCGCAGGTCGGTCATCGCGGAACGCCCCGTGGCGCTGATGGTCCCGAGCCCGTCCGTGACCTTGTCCGGGTTGCCCGGCAGCAGGAACGGAAGGGCCTCGGCCTGCACCACCATCGCCGTGACGTGATGCGTCACCACGTCGTGCAGTTCGCGGGCGATGCGGGCCCGTTCGGACGCCACCGCCTCCCGCTCCTGGGCCGCTCGCCGGGCCGCCTCCGACCGGGCGCGCGCCCGCACGCCCTCGCCGATCAGCCAGAACAGCACCAGCACGGGCACGAACGTGACGTAATCGATGACCAGCGGCTGCCGGTACGGGGTCCGGTCCATCGCCACGGCCAGCACCAGGTAGCCGATCGCGGCGGCCAGAGCGGTCTCCCAGCGCCGCCGGTCCAGGTGCGCGCCCACACTGTAGAGCGCGATGTACAGCGCCAGCCCGGCCGCGCTGCCCTCGTAGCCCAGCACCTGGTACAGCCCGAAGGCCACCCCGATCACGCCCAGGGCCGGTGCCGGGTGCGTGCGCCGCACCAGCAGCGGAAGGCACTGCGCCAGAACCAGAAGCAGCCACAGCAGGTCGTCCGGCCGGTCCCGGCGCGCCTGGTCGCCGAGCACGGCCGCGAAGGTGTCGCCCGTGGTCAGGGCGAGCGCGGTGAGCACCAGCACGAGCAGCACGTCACGGGACGTGCGCAACCGGTCGAGGCCGCCGGGGAGATACCGCATGGTCCGGCAGCATAGAGGGCGGTTCTGAGCGCGAACCACGGTGCCTGAGGACGCGTCGGTCGCCTTCCGGTCGACTCGGTCGCCTTCCCGGTCGACTCGGTCGCCTTCCGGTCGGCGCGGTGGCCTTCCGGCCGGCGTGAACCTCAGGCGGTGGCGCTGATGGTGGACGAGCCGATCACCTGGGTGCCCCGGTACAGCACCAGGGTCTGCCCGGTGGCGACCCCGCTGATCGGCTCGTCGAGCTCCACGTGCACAGTGGCCGGGAGGGTCTGCAGCGAACCGGCCCCAGAACCCGGCCCCGTGCTCGAGCCGAGCGACACCACGCGCGCCGGCACCTCGCGTCCGTGCGCCCTGACCTGGACCGAAACCGCCGCCCCGGGCTCGGGCACGGGCGCGCACCAGGTGGCCTCCGCCCCCGTGATCGCACGCACCTTCAGCTCCTCGGCCGAACCCACGACCACGGTGTTCGAGACCGGCTCGATCGACAGCACGTAGCGCGGCCTGCCGTCGGCGGCCGGCGTGCCGATCGCCAGGCCACGCCGCTGCCCGACCGTGAAACCGTAGGCGCCGGAGTGCTCACCGAGCTGCTGCCCCTCGGAGTCGACGATCGGGCCGGGCTTCTCCCCCAGCCGCTTGGCCAGGAAACCCTGCGTGTCACCGTCGGAGATGAAGCAGATGTCGTGGCTGTCGGGCTTGCTCGCGACCCGCAGACCGCGCTCGGCGGCCTCGATGCGCACGTCTTCCTTGCGGGTGTCGCCCAGCGGGAACAGCGAACGGGCCAGCCGGTCGGGCGGGAGCACCGCCAGCACGTACGACTGGTCTTTGCCCATGTCGACGGCGCGATGCAGCTCCGGGCCGTGCGGGCCGTCGAGCATCTGCGCGTAGTGCCCGGTGCTGACGGCGTCGAACCCGAGGGCGACGGCCTTGTCGAGCAGCGCGGCGAACTTGATCTTCTGGTTGCAGCGCACGCACGGGTTGGGGGTGCGGCCGATCTTGTACTCGGCCACGAAGTCGTCGATCACGTCTTGCTGGAAGCGCTCGGCCAGGTCCCAGACGTAGAACGGGATGCCGAGGATGTCGGCGACCCGGCGGGCGTCGCCGGCGTCTTCGATCGTGCAGCAGCCCCGGGCCCCGGCGCGCAGGGTCTGCGGGTTGCGGGCCAGCGCCAGGTGCACGCCGACCACCTCGTGACCGGCGTCGACGGCGCGCGCGGCAGCCACGGCGGAATCCACGCCGCCGCTCATCGCAGCCAGTACTCGCATCAGTGCATACCCCTTGTCAGAACCGTCGTCGCCGAGTTCAGAAGCTCAGCCCGGCACCCCGGGCCCGCTCGACCACCGGGCCGATCGCCTCGGCCAGCGCGGCGACGTCACCGGCGGTCGAGGTGTGGCCGAGGCTGAAGCGCAGAGCCCCGCGGGCGGTCGCCTCGGCGACGCCCATGGCGAGCAACACGTGACTGGGCTGAGGTACTCCCGCCTGGCAGGCCGAACCGGTCGAGCACTCCACGCCGCGGGCGTCGAGCAGGTAGAGCAGGGAGTCACCCTCGCAGCCGGGGAAGGTGAAGTGCGCGTTGCCCGGGAGCCGTGCGGTGCCGTCGGCCGCCGCCAGTGCGGGCCCGAGACCGTCTACCTCGGGCGGCACGGCACCGTTCAGCACCGCGTCGGGCACGGCCTTCCAGACGGCGCGGATCAGGTCGTCGCGCAGCTGGGCGACGCGCACACTCTCGGCCGGCTGCGCCTCGACGGCCAGCGTGGTCGCGACCGCGAACGCCCGCAGGGCCGCCACGTCGAGCGTGCCCGAGCGGATGCCGCGTTCCTGCCCGCCGCCGTGCAGACCGGGCACCAGGTCGAGGCCGCGCCGGGCCAGCAGGGCGCCGGTCGAGACCGGGCCGCCGAGCTTGTGGCCGCTGACGCTGAGGCAGTCGGCCCCGCTCGCGGCGAAGTCGAGCGCGAGGTGCCCGACCGCCTGGATCGCGTCGGTGTGCACCGGAATGCCGTGCCGGTGGGCCAGTTCCGCGATCCGCTCGACCGGCTGGATCGTGCCGACCTCGTTGTTCGCCCACATCACGGTGACCAGCGCGACCGACTCGTGCCGCGCGTCCAGAAGCTGTTCGAGGCCGTCGAGATCGACGCGACCCGCGTGATCGACCGGGGCCCAGACCACCTCGGCGCCCTCGTGGGTGACCAGCCACTCGACCGGATCGAGCACCGCGTGGTGCTCGATGGGAGAGGCCACGACCACCCGGCGCCGCTCGTCGGCGGCGCGACGGGCCCAGAACAGGCCCTTGACGGCCAGATTGTCGGCCTCGGTGCCGCCCGCGGTGAAGACCACCTCGCTGGGGCTGGCCCCGAGGGCCACGCCCAGCTGCTCCCGGGCCTCCTCGACGACGCGGCGGGCGCGGCGGCCGGAGGAGTGGAGCGAGGAGGCGTTGCCCGCGAACGTCATCTCCTCGGCCATCGCCGCCACCGCTTCGGGCAGCATCGGCGTGGTCGCCGCGTGGTCGAGGTAAGCAGTCACAGTGTCGAGTGTAGGCATTCCGAGTGCACGAAAGGGCTGGGGCGGTTCAAACCCGTCCGGGCCGTGGAGCCGCGCGCCGGCGCGGTTCCACGGCCCGGGACCGGATCAGCCCTTGCGCTTCGCGACCTCGTCGGTGGCCTGCGGCAGCACCGTGAAGAGGTCACCGACGACGCCGAAGTCGACGAGCTCGAAGATCGGCGCCTCCGGGTCCTTGTTGACGGCGACGATCGTCTTGGACGTCTGCATGCCGGCCCGGTGCTGGATCGCGCCGGAGATGCCGCTGGCCACGTAGAGCGTGGGCGAGACCTGCTTGCCGGTCTGGCCGACCTGCGTGCTGTGCGGGTACCAGCCGGCGTCGACCGCGGCGCGGGAGGCGCCGACGGCACCGCCCAGGGCGTCGGCGAAGCTCTCGACGGCGGAGAAGTCGCCGTTGGTGCCCCGGCCGCCGGAGACCACGACCGCGGCCTCGGTGAGCTCGGGACGACCGCTCTTCTCCTTCGGGCGGCGCTCGGTGATCTTCGCGCCCTTGGCCGCGTCGGACACCGTGACCGGCACGGTGACGACGTTCGGCGTCACGCCCGCGACGGCCACCGGCTCGGCCGAGTTCGGCTTCACGGTGATGATGGGCGTGCCCCGGGTGACCGAGGCGGTGACGGTGAAGGCGGCGGCGAAGACCGACTGCGTGGTGACCGGGCCCTCCTGCACGTCGACGGCGTCGGTGATCAGGCCGGACTCGAGCTTGACGGCGAGACGGCCCGCGATCTCCTTGTTCTCGCCCGAGCTGGCGAGGAGCACCGCGGCCGGGTCGCCGGCCTGGGCTGCCTGCTGGACGACCGCGGCCAGGGCCTCGGCCTTGGGCGCGACCAGGTACTCGTCGAGGCCCTCGGCCTCGACGACGTACACGGTGGCGGCGCCGTACTCGGCCAGGGAGGCGGCGGCCGCGTCGTAGCCCTGGCCGATGAACACGGCGGCGGGCTCGCCCAGCCGGGCGGCGATGGTGAGCAGTTCGCTGGTGGTCTTACGGACGGCGCCGTCGACGTGGTCGACCAGCACGAGTACCTGGGACATGGACGTCCTTTGCGTTCTAGGGGGGTTTAGGGGAGTCAGACCAGCTTGGCGGCGGCGAGGAACTCGACCAGCTTGGTGCCGCCGTCGCCCTCGTCCTTCACGACCTGGCCGGCGGTGCGGGCGGGGCGCTCGGTCACCGCGGAGACCGCGGTCCAGGCGGCGGACAGGCCCACCTCGTCGGCGGACAGGCCCAGGTCTTCCAGGGTCCAGGTCTGCAGCGGCTTCTTCTTGGCGGCCATGATCCCCTTGAACGAGGGGTAGCGCGGCTCGTTGATCTGGTCGGTGACGCTGACGACAGCGGGAAGGCTCGCCTCGATGATCTCGGTGCTGGCGTCGTTGTCGCGGCGGATCGTGGCCTTGCCGTCGGCCACCGTGAGCTCGCTGGCCAGCGTGATCTGGGGCAGGCCGAGGCGCTCGGCGAGCATCGCGGGCACGACGCCCATCGCGGCGTCGGTCGAGGCCATGCCGGTGAGCACCAGGTCGTACTCGAGCTTGGCGAGCGCGGCGGCCAGGATCTTGGAGGTGGCCAGGGCGTCGGAGCCGTGGATCGCGTCGTCCTCGACGTGGACGGCCTCGTGGGCGCCCATCTGCAGCGCCTTGCGGGCGGCGTCGGTCGCGTCCTCGGGGCCGACCGTGAGCACGGTGACCTTGCCGTCGGTGGCCTCGGCGAGCTTCAGGGCCTCCTCGACCGGGTACTCGTCGAGCTCGGAGAGCAGGCCGTCGACGTTTTCACGGTCCGTGGTGTTGTCGTCGGCCGAGAATGCCCGGTCCGCCTGGGCGTCCGGTACGTACTTCACACACACCACGATGTTCATGAGCGCCTCTCGACTTCTTACGCGTTGGTGGGACGACCGCTTGTCTGGCGTCAGTTTCTCACCCGTCACGGGCACGGCCATCCGCGGCAGTTCTGATCCAACACGCTAACCGTCGAGAGAGATCGCTCTCATCGCCCCCCTGTGAATTAACTCACCCGGATGTGTCTTTATTGAAGGACCTCCGGCGGGTTCGGAGGACCTCAGGCGGGCAGCGCCAGGCCGAGACTGACACCCATCCCGGGCGTCGGCCGCTCCTCGCTCACATCGGGGACGGGCAGCGTGGTGGGCGGGCTCGAGGGCACCGGCAGCGTGATCTCGCGGGCGACCAGGTCGAGGAAGGTCAGGCTGGTGATGCGGCAGATCATCAGCCGGGCGTCGAGGCCGGCGACCGGGGCGGGCAGCAGCTCGTGCAGGTGGTGCTGCAGGTAGAACTGCCGGGCCGGGCCGATCCAGCCACCCGAGCCGTAGCAGCGGCAGGTCAGGTCGTAGGCGGCGATGGCCTCGGCCTCGCGGGCGCGGCGCTCCTGGCGGCGCAGGGAGCGGCGGGTGTGAACCCTCACCCGCTGGCGGAACATGTCCAGGCCGCCCACGCCGACGCCGGTCGCGGCGGCCTTCCAGTCCGCGCGGAACGACGGCGGCAGCGACGCGTCACCCATCCCCTCAGCGGCCAGGGCCTTCGCCGGACCGCCGAAACCGCAGCGCTGGAGCACGTGCACGGTCAGCGCGGCCGGGTCCTCGTCGGGCAGCGCGATCCGCTGGGCCTGACCGGTCAGGCCGAGGGCCTGGCCGTAGTCCTCCTGCCGGGCCAGGTCGGCCGCGGCGATGGTGAGCATGCGCAGGTCGCGGCAGCCCCCGGCGCGGGCGGAGCGGGCCAGCGGCGCGGCCGTGACCAGGTCGCCGACCGACACCGCGGCCAGCGCGACGATCCAGTCGAGCCCGGCCGACGGCTGCACCTTGGACGCGGCCTCCTGCACCGCCGTCAGGTCGCCGGTGCCGGCGAGCAGCTCCGAGACCCGTCCGAGCAGGTCGAGCCAGGGACTGGCCGGGGCCAGGCGGGACTTGCTGATCACCGTGACGTTGCGCCGGGTCCGCTCCGACGTCCCCTCGACCAGCTCGTCGAGCAGCTCCTGCGACCGCGCGTGCAGACCCGCGAGCACAGCCAGCTCGGCCTGGCGCACGACATCGACGCGTTCCTGGGCCGGGTGCACGTCGAGCGCCTCGGTGTACAGACCCGCCGCCGACAGGGCGTCGCTCCACTGCCGCAGCACCTCCGGCGGGGGGCCGTCGGCGCGCAGCACGCTGGGCGGGATCTGGCCCGGGCGTACCGGCATGACCAGACTCCGTGTCGGCTGGGCCGTCTCGGGGGTCGGCTGGTCGTCGGGTACTTCCACGGGGCGCTGGCTCACGCTGTCCGCATCGGCACGATCTGCCGCCGCGTTGAGTGTGAGCCAGCTCCCGGTCGGCTACTTCCGGCCGGTCAGCCCCACGGTGGGGAACGCGGCCGCAGGCAGGAACTGCGACAGCTTCCGGTCCAGCTGGGCCAGCCGCTCGCGGGAGCGGATCACCGCCGCCCCCGGCTCCGCACCCGGGTACGGCAGCACCGTGGCGAGCAGCTCCTCGGGCTTGACCATCACGTCCTTGGCCCCGGCCTCGGCCGCGACGGCGCGCAGCCGGTCGGGCACGGCCGGCCCGGCGTCGGGGGCGCCCGTCAGGGTGCGCAGCCGTTCGGGCAGCCGGGTGCGGGCCTGCCCCGCCCGCGACATCCCGACCCGCCCGACGCTGCCCTGAGCCCGCGCGAACCCGGGCGACGCCCAGTCCCGCACGCGGGTCGACTCCCCGGTGATGACGAACCGCCCGCCCGGACGCAACACCCGCAGGACCTCCGTCAGCGTCGCCGCCGGATCCATCCGCCGGTGCAGCAGGGCGTGCGCGATCACCAGGTCGAAGCGCCCGTCCGCGAACGGCAGCATCTCCGGGTCCCCGAGCTCGTCCCCCTCCACCCGAAGTCCAAGCTGGTCCGCCCGTTTCCGCGCCGCCGTCAGAGCCGACGTCGCGAGATCACTGACCCACAGCCGCTTCACGACCCCCGCCTGCAACAACCCCAGCGAGAACCCGAACGTAGAACCGGCCCCCACCTCGAGCGCGTCCCCGTACGGCTGCTTCTCATGCCGCTGCACCCGCGCCCCGACCAGCGCCGAGAACCGATCACGGGCATACCCAGCCCCCTGAGCCCCCTTGTCTCCCGCCCGAAGCCCCCCGGCAGACCTCCCGGCAACGGACGCCCCGGTCACGTCACGCTCCGACCCCCCGGTCGACCCCGTCCCCGACTTCCCGGCAACGGACGCGCCCCTCACCTCACGCCCCGCCCCCGCGGTCCCGCCCGTCCCCGACTCCCCGGCAACGGACGCGCCCGTCGCCTCACGCACCGCCCCCGCAGTCAGCCTCGTCCTCGACTTCACATCAGAGGACGCACCGGTGACCTCGACCAGCTGGCCTTCATTTTCACCCACGTCCGACTTCCCCGCGGCGGACGCGCGCTCACTCCCACTCCCCACGCCAGCAGCTGACTCACCGCTCGAGGACGAACTCGCCTCCACCAGTATGGCCTCCCTGTCGCCCGCCTCGCTGACACCTGTGGATAAGCCCCCACCTGTGGATTCCGCAGAGCCAGGGGGAACAGCACCCTCTATACCCGATCGGTATAGGGGGGTGTGTTGCGTTGCGGGCGAGGTCGTCTCAGATTCCCCGCTCGCCACAGGTGCCTCAGCGGCAGAGGCAGCGGACGGCGCTGCTCGGCCGGTGGATGCGTCGGTCGACCCGGCGGATGCATCGGTCGACCCGGCGGATGCGTCGGTCGACCCGGCGGATGCATCGGTCGCCCCGGCGCTCTCCGCGACCGGGGAAGAAGCAGAGGCCGAGGCAGAACCCTCCGTCTCAGGGGTAGGGGCAGAGGCGGGGGCAGGGGTAGAGGCGGGGGCGGGGGCAGAGACGGGGGCAGAGGCGGGGGCGGGGGCAGGCGGAGCCTGATCTGACACAGCCGACGCGTCGGTGGCACCAGCCGGAGCAACGGGCTCCGCCGCAGTCACGCGCCTCGCTGGAGTGGTGGTCGCAGCCGTCGTGGCGGGCTCCACCACCGTGGCGGGCGCGGCCGGGGCGACGGGCTTCGAGGTGGTGGTGGTGGGCGCTGCCGGGACCGCTGGGCGGGCTGCGGCGGAACGGTCCACTCCGGGCTTGATCAGCGGGTCGCTCTCCGGGGTCACCGGTGACGGGATCGCTGTCGAGGCGGCGCTTTCGGACGCGTCGGCATTCGAGGAGGAGCGGTCCGAGGGCGGGGTGGCTGCGGCCAGGACCTGGTCGGGGACCTCGGGGGTCGGGGCCACGGGGGTGGCGGGTGGGTCGGCGGCAGGGGATGACGCAGCAGTGACCGAAGACTCCGCCTCGACTGCCGTCGGGGAGATCTCGGCGGCCGGGATCGTCTCCGGGGCAGGGGCTGGATCCTTGGCCAGGGCTGGATCCTTGGCCAGGGCTGGATACTCCGCAGACGCGGCGGTGGGGTCGGTGGGTGGGGTCGGGGTCTTGCGGGGGGTGGTCTTCTTGGCCGGGCCGCGCTTGGAGGTGGGGCGGCGCGGGGCGGCGGGCTTGGCCGGGTCGGTGCCGGGGGTGGCCTTGACCGCCCGGGGCCTGCGGACCGGGGCCTTCTTCGGCTGGGCGTCAGCGCCGCCGGGGGCTTCGGGGGCGCCGGCCGCGTCGGTCACGGCCGGGGTGGGCGCTGAATCGGCGGTCGAGGCAGCGGGTTCCGGGGCCTTCGAGGCTGGGGCCTTCGAGGCCGGGGTCTCCGAGGCCGGGGCCTGCGAGGCCGGAGTCTCCGGGGCCGGGGGTGTGACGGCGCGGCGGGGCGGGCCGGCCGAGCGGGCGGCCCGCGGGGTACGGGTCGCCCGCGGGGGCCTCTTGCCGGGCGAGACGGGACCGGCCGCCCGTTCCGTCGGACTGTTCACCCCCGAAGACGCCTTCGCGTCGTCGTCGGTGGGGCCGGCTGCCGTCTCGTCAGTCATCAACGTCCTTCGAATTTTGCCTTGCCCGGGCCGTTCTCGATGAACGACTGCATGCCCAGGGTGCGGTCCTTGGTCGCGAACAGGCCTGAGAACAAGCCTCGTTCGATCTCCTGACCGGTGGCCAGGTCGGTCTCCAGGCCCCGGTCGACAGCTTCCTTGGCGGCGCGCAGCGCGACGGCCGCACCCCCCACGTACATCCGCATCCGGCGCCGGGCGGTCTCGAAGACCTCGGCGGCCGGCACCACCTCGTCGACCAGGCCGATCGTCAGGGCCTCGGCCGCATCGACGAAACGGCCGCTGAAGATGAGGTCCTTCGCCCTCGACGGGCCCACCAGCCGGGGCAGGCGCTGCGTGCCGCCGGCGCCCGGGATCAGGCCGAGCAGGATCTCCGGCTGGCCCAGCCGCGCGTCGTCGGCCGCCACCCGGAAGTCGCACGCCAGCGCCAGTTCGCAGCCCCCGCCGAGCGCGTAGCCGGTGATCGCGGCCACCGTCGGCTTGGGGATCGACGCCACCGCGTCGAACGCCTTCTGCAGCCGGGCCCCGCGCACGAAGGCGTCGGTGTAGTCCATCGGCTGCATCTCTTTGATGTCGGCCCCGGCCGCGAACACGTCCGGCCCGCCGTACACGACCACCGCGGCGATGTCGGGCCGGGCCGCCGCGTCTTCCGCGGCGTTCCGGATGCCCTCGGTCATCTCCGCGTTCAGCGCGTTCATCGTCGGCCGCGACAGCCGGATGACCCCGATCGAGTCCTCCACGTCGAGGTGCACGAGCTCGGTCACGTCAGCACTCCCTCTCTCGACCACACCTCAGATGCCCGCCGGGAGACCGCCGCGACCACGAACCCGAGCCACCGCGAGGTCTCCCCCGGCGCCGGTGCCGTACCCCCGCACGCCGGGAACGCTCGTCACCCATTCAGTCAACCAGCCCTGAGCGACTCAGGCCTCGTCGTCGGCCGCCGGACCACCCTCGAGCAACTGGGTGACGGTCTGGTGCCACGTCCGCACCGACCCGAGCACCGCCTCGAGCGTCGCCGTGAGCAGGGGGCCCAGCTCCGTGCCGTCGGACACGATCAGGTCGACCGCCACCGCCAGCCGGTCGGCGTTCACCGTGACCTTGACCAGGTTCAGCGCACTGGTGACGGCGTTCGCCGCGCGCAGCCGGGTGATCTCGTCACCGGCCATCGTGTCGTCGAGCAGCCACTGCCCGAACACCCGCATCATCGGCGGCTGCGTGTCCAGGCAGCGCACGAACAGCATCTGCTCCTGCACCGACACGGCGACGTCACCGTCTTCGTCGATCCGCGGCTGCTGCCCCTCGTCGATCAGGGCGTCCAGCACCTTGCCGCGCAGCGGGTGCTCGTCCGGCGGGGGCGGGAAGGAGGGCAGGGACGTGGGATCGGTCATGTCAGAACCCTAGTCGCTCCCCCCATCCGTGCGACGAACCGACGCCCGTCCGGACACGGACTCGTGCACGCCCCGACGCCGGCGCCCCCGTCCGGCACACTGAGTCAGTGGCCAGGTCTCTTCCGTACCCGCTCGGCGTCCATCCCCGCGACCACGGCGTCGACGTGGCCGTGCTGGCCACCAACGCCGACCGCGTGCAGCTCTGCCTGCTCGACCCCGACCCGGCCGTCCCCGGCCGGTTCAGTGAACGGCGGGTCGATCTGCCGAACCGGACCTACGGCATCTGGCACGGTTTCGTCCCCGACGTCCAGCCCGGCCAGCGCTACGGCTTCCGCGTGCACGGCCCCTGGGACCCCCGCCGCGGCCATCGCCACAACCCGGCCAAGCTGCTGCTCGACCCCTACGCCCGCGCCCTCGTCCCCCCGCCCGGCGGCCTCGTCCCCGAGCTCTACGGCCACCAGGTCGACGCCGAGCTCAAGGGCAACCACCGCACCCAGGACCACCGCGACTCCATGCCCCACGCCGCCCACGGCGTGGTCGTCGAACCCGGCGCCCCCCGGAAGAGCACCAAACCCCGCACCCCCTGGGCCCGCACCGTGGTCTACGAGGCGCACGTGCGCGGCCTCACGAAGAACCTGCCCGGCGTACCCGACGCCCTGCGCGGCACCTACGCCGGCCTCGCCCACCCGGCCACCGTCGAGTACCTGACCGGCCTCGGCGTCACCGCCCTCGAGCTGCTCCCCGTGCACGCCACCCAGTCGGAGGGGCACCTCGAGGCCCGCGACCTCACCAACTACTGGGGCTACAACACCCTCGGCTTCTTCGCCCCCAACCCCGGCTACGCCGCGAGCGACGACCCGGAGGCCGTGCTCGCCGAGTTCCGCGACATGGTGCAGGCCCTGCACGCCGCCGGGCTCGAGGTCCTGCTCGACGTGGTCTACAACCACACCTGCGAGGCCGGCGTCATCGGCCCCACGCTGTCGTTCCGTGGCCTCGACGCCGCCACCTACTACCGCCTCGACGGCGACGGCCGCGACATCGACTTCACCGGCTGCGGCAACAGTCTCGACGCCACCCAGACCCGCGTCGTGCAGCTCGTCCTCGACTCCCTGCGCTACTGGGTGCAGGAGATGGACGTCGACGGCTTCCGTTTCGACCTCGCCCCCACCCTCGCCCGCGGCCGCAACGAGTACCACGCCGACCACCCGATGCTCGTCGCCATGCGCGTCGACCCGGTCCTGGCCGGCGCCAAGCTCATCGCCGAGCCCTGGGACCTGGGCCCCGACGGCTGGCGCACCGGCCAGTTCCCGCCCCCGTTCGCCGAGTGGAACGACCGCTACCGCGACGACGTCCGGGACTTCTGGCTGACCTCCGCCGCCCGCGTCGCGAACGGCGAGACCCCGGGCGGGCTGCGCGATCTCGGCACCCGCATCGCCGGATCGGCCGACACCTTCGACGCCGCCCGGGGCCCGCTGGCCTCGGTCAACTTCGTCACCGCCCACGACGGTTTCACCCTCGCCGACCTGACCGCCTACGACGTCAAGCACAACCACGACAACGGCGAGGACAACCGCGACGGCACCGACAACAACCGCAGCTGGAACCACGGCACCGAGGGCCCGACCGACGACCCGGCCATCCTCACCGCCCGCCGCCGCAACATCCGCAACGTCCTGGGCACCCTGCTGTTCTCGGCCGGTGTGCCGATGCTCGTGGCCGGCGACGAGTTCGGCCGCACCCAGCACGGCAACAACAACCCGTACTCCCAGGACAGCCCGGTCTCCTGGCTCGACTGGGACCTCGAGGGCTGGCAGTCCGACCTGCTCGCCACCACCCGCTACCTGCTCTCGCTGCGACGCCGCTTCGGCGCCGTGCGCCCGTCGCACTTCTTCACCGGCGAGCCCGGCCCCACCGGCCTGCGCGACGTGGCCTGGTTCGCGGAGGACGGCACCGAGATGACGATGGCGCACTGGGGCGACACCCAGCGCCGCATGCTGCAGGTGCTCTTCGCCGAGCCGCCCGCCGCGATCGGCAGGGGCGAGACCACCGGCTCCCTGCTGCTGGTCATCGCCGGTTCCCTGCAGCCCCCGACCGTCGTGCTGCCCGACGTGCCGCCGCTCATGTCCTACGAGCTGCTCTGGGACAGCGCCGAACCCCGGCCCCCGGCCCCGGGTTCCGCGCCGTTGCTGCCCCCGGCCACCGAGATCGTGCCCTCGCCCGACTCGTTGCGGCTCTACGTCGCCCGGTAGGGCTTCTCATCGACGGTGCCCCGAGACCTTCGGCCCGGGGAGGTGCCCCCGGCGTCGGTCACGGCTGCGGTATGTGGACGGCGACGAACGTCGTGCGCCGCCGCAGCTCGAAACCCATGGCCTCGTAGAGCCGGATCGCGGCGGTGTTCGTGCCCGCGGCGTGCAGCAGCGGCACGTCACCGCGCTCGCGGATGCCGTGCGCCACGGCCCGCACCAGCCGCGCCGCCAGACCCCTCCGGCGATAGGCCGGGTCGGTGCAGACCGCGCTGATCTCGGTGTAGCCGGCCGGGTGCAGCCGCTCCCCCGCCATCGCGACCAGCGCCCCGGAGTGCCGGATCCCCAGGTAGGTGCCGAGCTGGTAGGTGCGCGGCCGGAACGGTCCCGGCTTCGTGCGGGCCACCAGGTCGAGCATCTCCGGGACGTCGTCGGCGCCCAGCCGCACCGCCTCCGGCGCGGGCTCGCTCACCAGGCGTGACGTCGACACCAGTTGCACTCCCTCGCCCCGCATCTCGTACCGCCAGGGCTCCGGCAGCGACCCGGTCAGCTCCGGCCCGCCCGACAGGGCCACGGTCTGCCCGGGACCGACCAGCTCGGCCAGGTCGGTCCAGGTCCGCGCGGTCGGCACCGGCGGCACGGCCACGAACGGCGACACGTCGGCCGGGTAACGCCGGGCCTGGTCGGTGCCCTCGGCGAAGGACGCGTGCGGGCCGGTCAGCGAGAACCAGGCGGGGTTGTCGAGCACGTGCGTCTCGACCGGGTGGATCGTGGTCATGGACTGCGGCTTCCTAGGCGGTCAGGCTCTTACGGGGCGGTCGGGCTCTTACGGCGGCGGTCAGGCTCTTACGGGGCGGTCAGGCCCTTACGGGAACGGTCGAGCGAGAACAGCGGGTCGGGACGGGGGCCGTCGGTGGCCAGATCGGCGAGGATCCGGCCGATCGCCGGCACGAACTTGAAGCCGGTGCCGGAGAACCCGGCGGCGACCACGACCGGCCCGGAACGGTCGAGCACGAACACCTCGTCGGGCGTGCTCGTGTAGGTACAGGTCACGGTCTGCGCGGTGTCCGGGTCGAGCCCGGGCAGCCAGTCGCGCACGTACCGCTCCAGCGCGGCGCTCAGCTCCGGACGCGGCCGGAAGTCACGCCGTTCCGGATCGATCCGCGGACCGGCGGCGTGGAGACCGACCTTCACGCCCTCCCCCGGCGTGGCCAGACCGTAGGCCGGGAGACCCGCCGCGAAGTGCCCGAAGCTGGGCCAGTCCTGCCCCTCCTCGAACGGCTGGAAGTGCGCGGGCTGCTCCTGCGTCACCCGCAACCGCGGGAGCGGCACCAGACCGCCGAGCAGCTGGTCGGTCCATGCCCCCACCGCGACCACCACCCGTCGGGCCCGCAACGGACGGGAGTCCTGCTCCGTCGAGACCGCGACCGCGTCGTCCCCCAGCACCTCGATCTTCACCACCCGCGTGTGGTGCAGCACCACCGACCCCTGCCTCGCGGCCTGCGCCTGGAGCGCCGCGACGGCCCGGTCGGCGTGCAGGCGCCCGCTGTCGGGATGGAACAGCGCGCGGCCCTCGACCCGCAGGCCCGGCCAGCGTCGGCCCGCCTCGCCGGCATCGACCCAGTGGCTCTCCACCCCGGCCTCCGCCAGCCCCGCGTGCAGCCGGCCGAGGAAGACCGGCGACCCGTGGTCGACACCTCCGGTGACCGTGAGAAGTGACGTGCCCGAAGCCTTTTCCAGGTCCCGCCAGAGTTCCCGCGCCTCCCGGGCCAGCGCGATGTGAGGCGCGTCGGGGTACGACAACCGGAAGATCCGCGAGGCCCCGTGCGACGCGCCCCGGGTGTGACCGGGCTCGAACCGCTCGATCAGCAGCACGTCCACCCCGCGCCCGGCGAGCTGCCAGGCCGCGGCCGATCCCATGGCTCCCCCGCCGACGACGATCACGTCCGCGTCGAGCCCGTTCTTCACACTCACTTGCCCTCCCGAGGATTCTGTCCACCCACAGGTAATCATGACCAGATTGGTTGACAAAAGGTGGTGGCCGTTTTAGCTTCACAGACAACGCCATTCGAAGGCCCTTCGGACGAAGCCCGGCCCGCTCACCAGGAGAGGAACCAGCGATGCACTCCGCACCGATCTGCGATCCTCCGTGTCCGCGTCAGCCCGTCGTTCTCGAACTCTGTCGAAACTGACCGCTCTCCGCGTTCTTTCCGCACCTCTCGCGTTTCGCTGACGCCTGCCCCGATCCGGCGCAGGCCCGCTCGCCCCTGCCCGAGGAGACCTCCCTGTGAGCGCCGACCCCTCTCTCGCCCCGCCCGCGGTGGCCCGGAGCGAACCCGACCCGCTGGCCGCCGGCACGGTCGTGAAGCTGCGTCACCCCTGGCGCTGGGCCGCGACCGCCGTCGTCGCCGTGCTGACCGCCCAGGTCCTGCACGGCCTGTTCACCAACGAGTTCTACCAGTGGGCCCGGTTCCGGCACTGGTTCCTGCAGGGCGCCGTGATCGACGGCCTGCTCGTCACCCTGCAGGTCGCGGCCTGGAGCGCACTGCTCGGCCTGACCGGCGGCATCGTGCTGGCCCTGATGCGCCAGTCGCCCAATCCCCTTCTGCAGGCGGTCAGCTGGACCTACATCTGGCTGTTCCGCTCGATCCCGCTGGTCGTGCTGCTGCTCATCCTGTTCAACTTCTCGGCTCTGTATCCGGAGCTGTCGCTGGGCATCCCGTTCGGCCCGGGGTTCGCGTCGTTCCGGACCACCGACCTGCTCGGCTACATGACGATCGGCGTCATCGGCCTGAGCCTGAACGAGGCGGCGTACGCGGCCGAGGTGGTGCGCTCCGGCATCAACTCCGTCGACCAGGGCCAGCACGAGGCCGCCACCGCGCTCGGCCTGGGCAAGGGCCGTCAGTTCCGCCGGATCGTGCTGCCGCAGGCGCTGCGGGCGATCGTGCCGGCCTACGTCAACCAGCTCGTCAACCTGATCAAGGCCAGCTCGCTGGTGTTCTACGTGTCCCTGCTCGACCTGTTCGGCACCGTGCAGAGCCTGGGCTCGACCTTTCCCGGCGACCTGATCCCGCTGCTGCTCGTGGCCACGGTCTGGTACGTGATCCTCACCAGCGTGCTGTCGGTGCTGCAGTACTACGTGGAGCGTCACTACGCCCGCGGCGCCCTGCGCACCGTTCCCCCGACCCCGTTCCAGCGTCTGCGTAAACTCGTTGCCACCCGGAGCTTCTCGTGACCGATCCGCGTCCGGCCGTGGAGATCCGCGGCGCCACCAAGGCCTACGGCACGCACACCGTGCTCGACGACGTGAACCTCACCCTCGCCCCCGGACAGGTCGCCGCGCTGATCGGCCCCTCGGGCGCCGGCAAGTCCACCCTGCTGCGCACGATCAACCACCTCGACCGGCTCGACCGCGGCTACGTGCGACTGTTCGGCGAACTGGTCGGCGTGCGGGAGCAGCGCGGCCGGCTGCACGAGCTCACCGACCGGGCGATCCGGGCCCAGCGCGCGCGGATCGGGTTCGTGTTCCAGAACTTCAACCTGTTCCCGCATCTCACCATCCTGGAGAACGTGATCGAGGCGCCGCTGGCGCACCGGCTGTTCCCCCGGGAGGAGGCCCGGGCCCGGGGCCTGGCCCTGCTCGAGCGGGTCGGGATCGGCGAGAAGGCCCACGCCTACCCGCGTCAGCTCTCCGGCGGCCAGCAGCAGCGCGCCGCGATCGCCCGGGCCCTGGCCCTGGAGCCCGAGCTCATCCTGTTCGACGAGCCCACCTCCGCGCTCGACCCGGAACTGGTCGGCGAGGTGCTCTCGGTGATCCGGGACCTGGCCGGCACCGGCACCACGCTCGTCATCGTCACCCACGAGATCGCCTTCGCCCGGGAGGTCGCCGACCAGGTCTACTTCCTGGCCGACGGCCGGCTCGTCGAGCACGGCCCGGCGAAGCAGCTCATCGACTCGCCCCAGCACCCGCGCACCCGTGAGTTCCTCGCCCGGGTGCTCTGAAACCCCGGGTGCCCTGAAACCCCGGGTGCTCTGAAACCCCGGGTGCTCTGAAAACCCGGGTGCTCTGAAAACCCGGGTGCTCTGAAATCCTTTCTACCCCAAACCTTCTCGTTTCCCCCGAAGCCCTCGCGTCGTCCTCAATCTCACCCCAGGAGAAACCCGTGTCCCGCACCCTCGCCCGCCGAGGCGTCCTGCTCTCCGTCGCCGCCGGCCTGACCTTCACGCTCGCCGCCTGCGGCGGTGACGCCGACGCGTCCGCCCCGGCCGCCACCAGCGGCACCAATCAGGTCGAGATCGCCGTGGCCACCGGCGACCCGTACACCGAGACCACCATCGACGTGCCGGTGCAGGCCGACATCCGGGCCAAGCTCCCGAAAGACGTTCTCGACAGCGGGAAGCTGGTGATCGGCGAGGGCGCCCTGCCCGCCGGGTTCCCGCCCCTGGCGTTCACCGGCACCGACGCCAAGACGATCACCGGTTCCGAGCCCGACCTGGGCCGCCTGGTCGCCGCGGTGCTCGGCCTGGAGCCCGAGATCAACAACTCGACCTGGGAGAACCTGTTCGTCGGCATCGACAGCGGCCGCAACGACATCGGCTTCTCGAACATCACGGTCACCGAGGAGCGCAAGCAGAAGTACGACTTCGCCTCGTACCGCAACGACGACCTCGCGTTCCAGGTGAAGAAGGACAGCACCTGGAACTTCGACGAGAACTACGAGAACCTGGCCGGGCTCGTGGTTTCGGTGGGCAAGGGCACCAACCAGGAGAAGATCCTTCTGGAGTGGCAGGAGAAGCTGAAGGCCGCCGGGAAGCCGTTCGAGGTCAAGTACTTCGCCGACAACAACGCCGTGCAGCTGGCCCTCGCCTCGGGCAAGATCGACGCCTACTTCGGCCCGAACCCGGGGATCCAGTACCAGATCGCGCGCGGCGCCTCGGGCAGCACGCCCACCCGCAACGCCGGCAGCTGGTCGGGTGCCGGCGACACGCTGCAGGGCCTGATCGCGGCGACCACCAAGAAGGGCAGCGGCCTGGCCGAGCCGGTGGCCGAGGCCATCGACTACCTGATCGAGAACGGGCAGTACGAGGCCTGGCTCAAGGCCTACCAGCTGGAGAACGAGGCCGTGGAGCAGTCCGAGGTGAACCCGGCGGGCCTGCCGCTCGACAACGAGTAACGCCTCCTGAACCGACAATGGTGGACGCCCCGGGGCGTCCACCATTGTTCGTTTCGGCTACCGGGAGACCCGGGCCAGCAACCGGCCGACCGCACGCAGCGGCACCTCGACCCATCCGGGACGGTGCCGGGTCTCGTAAACCACCTCGTAGAGCGCCTTGTCGAGCTCGAGCGCCCGCAGCAGCACCGCGTCCTGCCGGGGATCACGACCGGCCTGCGCCGCGTAACCGCCCAGGTAGGCCTCGCGGCACTCGTTCGCCCAGGTCGACGCGGCGAGCGCCCGCGGGTCGTCGTCGGCCAGCCCGAGCACTGAGTGCCGGGCCGCGTAGTCGAACGAGCGCAGCATTCCGGCCACGTCGCGCAGCGCCAGGTCGGGCTCACCCCGCTCGGCCAGCGGGCGCAGCGGCTCGCCCTCGAAGTCGAGCAGGACCCAGCCCCGGGTGTCCGAGTACAGGGCCTGGCCGAGATGCAGGTCGCCGTGCACGATCTGGAGGTCGGGGGCCTCGCTCAGCTCGCGCACCTCGTCCACCACCTGACCGGCCGCCTCGGCGTACTCGGCCAGGGCCGGGGCCGCCTCGAGCGCCCAGTTCAGGCGCTGACGCAGGTGGTCGGCGAGCGCGCGGAGCGTGGCCGGGGTGCTCGGGCGGGTCGGGAGCACCGACGCCAGCGCCGCGTGCACGGCGGCGGTGGCCGAGCCCAGCTCGGCCGAGAGCCCGGCGAAGGTCTCCCCGCCCGAGACCGCACCGGTGGCGACGCGCCAGCCGTCGGCGCTGCCGGCGACGAACTCGGCCGCGGCCGAGAGGTGCCCCCAGGCGGGCTGACCGCCGGGCTGCACCCACTCGCCCTCGACCCAGCCGACCAGCCGGGGCACCCGCTCGTTGCCGGCCCGGGCGAGAGCGCCGGGCACGACGACGTCGGGGTTGCGGCCGGGCTGGAGCACGCGGAAGAGCTTGATCATGACGGGGTCCGGGCTGTCGGCCCCGACGATGATCGAGGTGTTCGACTGCTCACCGGAGAGCACCTTGGCCGCGCGGTACGGGTCGGGCGGGGTCTCCCCGGCCCGGCGCACGCCCCGCACCCGGCTGCGCGGGGTGCCGGCCTCGGACATCGCCTCGGTGGACGTCGCGATCAGTGACGTCCAGGCGGTGACGAAGTCCGGGTCGTGCGGCGCGTCGTAGACGTACCGCACGCCGTCGGGCGTGCGCAGCTCACCGAGCAGGGCGTGGGCCAGGTCCTCGCGGGCCTGGGCCCGGTAGGTGAGCGGCACCTGGTAGGTGGCGGCCCCGGAGCCGGAGGCGGGCTGCCCGGCCGGCAGGGCACTGATGAGGTGCACCACGATGCCGACCGGACGCTCGATCGCCTTCTCCGGCGCCAGAACCCGGGTGGGGAGCTGGAACTCGCCGGTGGCGGGTTCCACCACCTCGGGCTGCGCCACCAGCGGGACCAGGGTGATCTGGCCCGCCGGGGTGAGACTGACCCCGCCGTGTCCGGCGGAGAACCATCTCTGCCGGGGCAGCCAGCTGGCCAGCAGGCCGGCGATGTCGACGGCGCCGGTCGATGGGCTGCCCTGGTCGGTCATCGCGTGGCTCCTCCTGAGTTCGGCGAGTTGTTCCCGGCGGCGATCGAGTCCGCGATCGAATTGTCGATCGAGTACTGCGGGGGCGCGATCGGAGGCGTGATCGAGAGCCAGTAGAAGTCCCTCGACCCCATCGTCAGCGTCATCTCACCGGTCTGCGGCACCGGCTTGAACCCGGTGCCCCCGAAGATGTCACTGATCTCGTGGTCGGCCGCCCACGTCGGCAGGTGCAGCGTGGTGGCCTGCGCGGTGCGGCTGATGTTGTTGACGCACAGCAGGATCTCCGGCGCGATGCCGTTCTCCGGGTCTCCGGCCAGCACCCGCAGGAACGCCAGCACGGCCGGGTTGTCGGCCTCGATCGCCTGGTAGGAGCCCATGCCGAACGCCGGGTGCTCGCGCCGGATCTGGAGCATCGAGCGCACCCAGTTCAGCAGCGAGCTCGACGTGGCCATCTGCGCCTCGACGTTCACGGCCGCGTAGTGGTACTGCAGCGACTGCACGGCCGGGAGGTAGAGCTTGCCCGGGTCGGCGGTGGAGAAGCCGGCGTTGCGGTCGGGCGTCCACTGCATCGGGGTGCGCACCGCGTCGCGGTCGGGCAGCCAGATGTTGTCGCCCATGCCGATCTCGTCGCCGTAGTACAGCGTCGGGCTGCCGGGCATCGACAGCACCAGCGCGTGCGCCAGCTCGATCTCGGCCCGCGACCCGTCGAGCAGGGTGGCGAGGCGGCGGCGGATACCGATGTTGGCCCGCATCCGCGGGTCGGGGGCGTACCAGCCGTACATCGCGGCGCGTTCCTCGGTGGTGACCATCTCGAGGGTGAGCTCGTCGTGGTTACGCAGGAACGTGCCCCACTGACCGCCGGCCGGGATGTCCGGCGTCTCGGCCAGGATGTCGATGATCGGCTTGGCCTTCTCGTCACGCAGCGCGTAGTAGATGCGCGGCATCACCGGGAAGTGGAAGCACATGTGGCACTCGGGCTCGTCGTCCGTACCGAAGTACTCGACGACGTCCTTGGGCCACTGGTTGGCCTCCGCCAGCATGATCCGGCCCGGGTACTCCTCGTCGATCGTGACCCGGAGCTTGCGCAGGAAGTCGTGCGTCTGCGGCAGGTTCTCGCAGTTCGTGCCGTCTTCCTCGAACAGGTAGGGCACGGCGTCGAGGCGGAAGCCGTCGATGCCCATGTCCATCCAGAACCGGACGACGTCGAGGATGGCCTCCTGCACGGCCGGGTTCTCGAAGTTGAGGTCGGGCTGGTGGCCGAAGAACCGGTGCCAGTAGTACTGGCGCCGCACCGGGTCGAACGTCCAGTTGCTGGACTCGGTGTCGACGAAGATGATCCGCGCGTCCTGGTAGAGCTCGTCGGTGTCGCTCCAGACGTAGAAGTCCCCGTAGGGGCCCTCCGGGTCGTTGCGGCTCGACTGGAACCAGGGGTGCGCGTCCGAGGTGTGGTTGATCACCAGGTCGGTGATCACCCGCAGACCGCGGGCGTGCGCCTGGGCCACGAACTCCTGGAAGTCCGGCATGGTGCCGAACTCCGGCAGCACGGCGCAGTAGTCGGCGATGTCGTAGCCGCCGTCCTTCAGCGGTGACGCGTAGAACGGAGGCAGCCACAGGCAGTCGACACCGAGCGACTGGATGTAGTCCAGCTTGCCGATCAGCCCGGTGAAGTCACCGGAGCCCGACCCGTTCGAGTCGGCGAAGGCGCGCACGAGCACCTCGTAGAAGACGGCCTTGCGGTACCAGTTCGGGTCGTTGTCGAGACCGGGGTGGACACCCGCGCCAATGTTCCTGGGCAACTCAGAGCCTCCTGACGTGGAGGACGTGGGCGGGCTGGAAGTAGGGGTCGAGACGCACGAAGTTGTGCTCCTGCCACGGGTAGGTCGTACCGGTGATCAGGTCTTCGACGATGAAGCCGTCGAACCAGTCCAGGCCCAGGGCGGGCATGTTCAGGTGCACGAGCGTCTCTCGGGTGGCGTGCGGATCGAGGTTGACGACGACGATGAGCACGTCCTCGGGGCCACCGGCCGTCTCCCCCGACTCCAGACGCCGCGAATAGCAGATGACCTGCTCGTCGTCGACGTCGTGGAACACGGTGTTGCGCAGGCGCTGAAGTGCCTTGTGGTCACGCCTGATGTCGTTCAGCCGCGTGATGTACGGCGCGATCGAGCGGCCGTGGTTCGAGCCGCCCGGTTCGTAGCTGTCCCAGTCCCGCGGGCGGTACTGGAACTTCTCACTGTCCAGGTACTCCTCCCGGCCCGGCAGCGGGGCCCCCTCGCAGAGCTCGTAGCCGGAGTACATACCCCAGCTCGGGCTCAGCGTGGCGGCCAGCACCGCGCGGAGCTTGAAGGCCGACGGCCCGGCGTTCTGCAGGAAGTCGTGGAGGATGTCGGGCGTGTTAGGCCAGAAGTTCGGCCGCATGTAGTCGGCACTTGAGCCCGCCAGGTCGGTGACGTACTCGGTGATCTCTTCCTTGGTCGTACGCCAGGTGAAGTACGTGTACGACTGGTGGAAACCGACCTTTCCGAGGGTGTGCATCATGGCCGGCCGGGTGAACGCCTCGGCCAGGAACAGCACCTCGGGGTGGCTGTTGTTGACCGTGCGGATCAGCCACTCCCAGAACGACACCGGCTTGGTGTGCGGATTGTCGACGCGGAAGACCTTCACCCCCCGGTCGATCCAGTGCAGGACGACCCGCAGCACCTCGGCGCCCAGCCCGGCCGGGTCGTTGTCGAAGTTGATCGGGTAGATGTCCTGGTACTTCTTCGGCGGGTTCTCGGCATAGGCGATCGTGCCGTCGGCGCGCGTGGTGAACCACTCCGGGTGGGCCTTGGCCCACGGGTGGTCGGGCGCGCACTGCAGCGCCAGGTCGAGAGCGATCTCCAGACCGAGACCGCGCGCCGTCTCCACGAAGTGGTCGAAGTCCTCGAAGGTCCCGAGGTCGGGGTGGATCGCGTCGTGCCCGCCCTCGTCCGAGCCGATCGCCCAGGGCGAGCCCGGGTCGCTCTCGCCCGGCGTGAGGGTGTTGTTCGGGCCCTTGCGGTTGACCCGGCCGACCGGGTGGATCGGCGGCAGGTAGACGATGTCGAAGCCCATCGCGGCGGCCGCGTGCAGCCGGGGCTCGGCCTGCCGGAAGGTGCCGGAGATCCAGCGCCCGTTCTCGTCGAGGCGGGCGCCCTCGGAGCGCGGGAACAGCTCGTACCAGCTGGAGTAGAGCGCCCGTTCGCGCTGCACCTCTAGGCGCTGCACCGGCGACGGCGACACCAGGTCGCGCAGCGGGCTCTCGGTGAGCGCGCCCTTCACCTGCACCGACAGACCGGCGGCGAGCCGCTCGGAGACCGAGCGGTTGCTGTTGCGCAGCACCGCGGCGGCCTCGGTCAGGTTGAGGGCGGGCTTGCGGCGCTGCTTGGTCTCCTTGACCGCGCGCTCCATCAGCCGGGCGCCCTCCTCGAGCATCAGCTCGACGTCGACGCCGGAGCCGATCTTGATCACGGCGTCGTGTTCCCAGGTGCCGTAGGGATCGCTCCAGCCCTCCACCACGAACGACCACATCCCGATCCGGTCGGGCGTGAAAGTGGCGTGGTAGCGGTCGGTCCCGGGGGCGCCGGGAGTCATCCGGACCTCGGAGTGGCGGTTGCCCTCGGGGTCGAGGAGCACCGCGGTGGCGGCGACGGCGTCGTGGCCCTCGCGGAACACCGTGGCACTGACCTCGATCGCCTCACCCACCACGGCCTTGGCCGGCCAGCGGCCGCCGTCGACGCTCGGGGTCACCCCGGTGACGGGGATGCGGCCGATGCCGGGACGCCCGAGGACGACCTGCGGACTCTCGCCCGTGCCCTGCGCCAGGTACGCGGTCAGGTCGGTGCGCTCACCCGTGGGGAGCGCGGCGTCCCTGCCGTTGTACTCAGGTGTCGTGCTCGTCTGTGTGTCCATGCGTTTACCCGTTCCCGCGACGCCCGACGAAGTGCGGTCGATCTGATCGAAGCCACTGTGGAGGCTCATAGGACGCTTCCGACGTCCTTCCCGGCGGGGCGCCTTCGGCCCCCACCACATCCTGCTGACGACATCTGACAAACCCGGCCTGCCGTGTACCAGACTCGGTCATGACGGGGGGTCCCCGCATTTCCACCGCACCGATCGCCCCCGAGCCGTACCCGACAGTTCATCTGAGCCGCCGCATCCGGTCGTCGCGACGCGGCCGGCCGCGTCCAGCCCGGCCAGGTCAGCCGGCCCAGCTGCGGACAGCTCTGCCCGGCCACCGTCGTGGACGGGGAGCTCACGGTGCCGGCCGGTGACCACCAGGAAACATGGTCGCGCCACGACAGCCGCTGGCCCAGATCCAACCAGACGGTAGTTTCGGGGTGATCACTGCGGTGCTTCAAAACCTATCGGCACGCCCGGGGTGAAACTTCTTGCGAGTTCCGCAAGAGGTTCACAGCGTCGTCGTGTGCTCAGGGCCGGGGTGTCCTAGGGTGATCCGGGTGAGAGCGATCCGCCGATTCACCGTCCGGACCGTCCTGCCCGAGCCGCTGGCGCCGCTGGCCGAGCTCGCCAGCAACCTGCGCTGGTCATGGCACAGACCCACGCTCGAGCTGTTCGCGTCGCTGAGCCCGGCGCGCTGGGAGGCCGCCCGCCGCGACCCGGTGGCGATGCTCGGCTCGTTCTCACCCGAGGAACTGCAGACCCTGGCCGCCGACGGGCAGTTCGTCGCCCGGGTCGGCGAGGCCGCCGCCGGCCTGCACGAGTACCTCACGCAGCCGCGCTGGTACCAGACCCTCGACGAGGAGCTGGCCTCGGAGAACCGTGGCCCGGCGCCCCGTTCCATCGCGTACTTCTCGCCCGAGTTCGGCATCACCGCGGTCCTGCCTCAGTACTCCGGCGGCCTCGGGATCCTGGCCGGCGACCACCTGAAGTCGGCCAGTGACCTGGGCGTCCCGATCGTCGGCGTCGGTCTGCTCTACCAGCGTGGGTACTTCGAGCAGTCGCTCACCCGCGACGGCTGGCAGCACGAGGAGTACCCGGTGCTGGACCCCCACGAGCTGCCGATCTCGCTGGTGCGGGAGGCCGACGGCTCCCCGGCCGAGGTGACCGTGACCCTCGCCGGCGGGCGTCCCCTCGTCGCCCACGTCTGGAAGGCGCAGGTCGGCCGCGTCCCCCTGCTGCTGCTCGACTCCAACCACGAGTCCAACGACGAGGCGTTCCGCGCAGTCACCGACCGGCTCTACGGCGGCACCCCGGAACACCGCCTGCACCAGGAGATGCTGCTCGGCATCGGCGGGGTGCGCGCCCTGCGGCTGTGGAGCCGGCTCACCGGGGCCCCGGCGCCGGAGGTCTACCACACCAACGAGGGGCATGCCGGGTTCCTCGGCCTGGAGCGCATCAGCGAGCTCGTCGGCACCGGCCTGACCTTCGACGAGGCGCTCGAAACGGTGCGCTCGGCAACGGTCTTCACCACGCACACGCCGGTCCCGGCCGGCATCGACCGGTTCGCCCGCGAGCTGATCATGAGCCACTTCGGGCCGGAGAGCGGGCTGCCCGGGCTCTCGGTCGAACGGGTGCTCGGGCTCGGCTCGGAGACCTACGACGGCGGTGACCCGGGCGTCTTCAACATGGCCGTGATGGGACTGCGCCTGGCACAACGTGCCAACGGGGTGTCCCAGCTGCACGGCGTGGTGAGCCGCGAGATGTTCGACGGGCTGTGGCCGGGCTTCGACCCGCCGGAGGTGCCGATCACGTCGATCACGAACGGCGTGCACGCGCCCACCTGGGTCGACCACCGCATGATCGAGCTGGCCGAGAAGCACGTCGGGCCGCGCATCCGCACCGAGGCCAAGGCCTGGGAGGAGATCGCCAAGGTCCCGCCCGCCGAGCTCTGGGCCACCCGCCGCGACCTGCGGGCCGACCTGGTGAGTGAGGCCCGGCAGCGGGTGCGGGCGTCGTGGCTCAAGCGGGGCGCGAGCAACGCCGAACTGCACTGGATCGACGGCATTCTCGATCCGGACGTGCTCACCGTCGGGTTCGCCCGGCGGGTGCCGACCTACAAGCGGCTCACGCTGATGCTGCGCGACCCCGACCGGCTCAAGCGCCTGCTGTTGCACCCGGAACGCCCGGTGCAGCTGGTGATCGCGGGCAAGTCGCATCCCGCCGACGAGACCGGCAAGCGCCTGATCCAGCAGATGGTGCGCTTCGCCGACGCCAACGACGTGCGGCACCGCATCGTCTTCCTGCCCAACTACGACATCGCGATGGCGCAGAGCCTGTACCCGGGCTGCGACGTCTGGCTGAACAACCCGCTGCGCCCGTTCGAGGCCTGCGGCACGTCCGGCATGAAGTCGGCGCTCAACGGCGGGCTCAACCTGTCGGTGCTCGACGGCTGGTGGGACGAGTGGTTCGACGGCGAGAACGGCTGGGCCATCCCGACCGCCGACGGGGTCGAAGACGCCAACTACCGTGACGACCTCGAGGCCGCGGGCCTGTACGACCTGCTCGAGAACGAGGTCGCGCCGCGCTTCTACGACCGCGACCACGACGGCCTGCCCCAGCGCTGGCTGTCGATGGTCACCCACACCTTCGCCTCGCTCGGGCCGAAGGTGCTGGCGAGCCGCATGGTCGCCGACTACGTGCGGCAGCTGTACCTGCCCGCCGCCGCCTCCGGCCGGGCCACCACGCCCGAGACGGCGCGCGACCTGGCCGCGTTCAAGGCCCGGGTGCGGGGGGCCTGGCCGTCGGTGCGGGTGGAGCACGTCGACTCCTCCGGTCTGTCCGACTCCCCGCAGGTCGGTGACGGCATGACGGTCCGGGCGGTGATCGCGCTCGACGGCCTGTCCGCCGACGATGTCGAGGTGCAGGTGGTGCACGGCCGGGTCTCCCCCGAAGACCGGATCACCGACTTCGTGGTGCAGCCCCTGCAGTACGTGGGGCCGGCCGACAACGACCCGGCCGAGGGGCGTCACGTCTTCGAGGGGCTGCTGCGACTGCGCCGCACCGGGCCGTTCGGTTACACGGTGCGGGTGCTGCCCCGGCACGAGGGTCTGGTGGCGCCGGCCGAGCTGGGGCTGGTCACGAACGCCTGAAAGGGTGGACGTGGCGGTCGCCCGCTCCTGAACCCGAAAGATCCTGGGCCCCAGAGTTATCGGGCATAAACCCCAAGGGTGCCGCAATCAGGTGCTACCCCCCTTGCGGAACTCTTGGGGCGACGGGCAGTCTTCACGCGTGCGCGCACCGACACTATTCGTGACCAGTCGTGCGCATGGTGCATGCCGGTGAACGAGGCCCCGCCCCGCGGCCCGGGTCCCGCCGCCGACGAGCCGTCGTTCGCCCTCTACGGTCCTGACCCGCTCGAGCCGGTGCGTGACGCCGTGGTCCGGCTCGACACCGAGGCCTTCGTGCGGTGCTTCACGGCAGGCGGTCGCCTGCGGGTGCCCCGGCGCGACGGCGACATCCTCGTCACCGGTCACGACGAGATCGCCCGCGCCGCCCGCGACCTCACGCTGATGATCCGCGAGGTCTCCTGGACCCCGCACCGTCGCTTCGTCTCCTCCGGCGAGGTGACGGAGGAGGCCGTGCTCACCGCCCACCGGTCCCCCGGCCGCGCCGCTCGCGGAGGCCGGGTCAACCGCACCGCCCGGGTCAACCGCACCGCCCGGGCCGACCGGGCGCCCGTGTCCCCACCCGCCCCGGCCTCCCGGCCAGAGCCGACCCCTGAGCCGGACTCGACCCCTGGGCCGGACTCGACCCTTGAGCCGGGCCCCACCCGTCGGCCAGGCACCACGCTCACACCGGGCTCGTCCGAGCTGCGGGTGCCGCTGCGTGCCGTCGCGACCCTCACCACCGACGGCCTGATCAGCGCGCTCACCCTCTGGCTGGACTGGGCCGCACTCTCCGGCCCGCACGGCACCGGCTCGGCCGAGGGCACGGCGCGGGCCCTGGTCACCGTCGCCCGCTCCCGCGACGAGCGAGGACTGCGCGTGCTCCAGACCCCCGCCGCCCCGACGATCCCGCCCCCGCCCGAGGCCTCCGACGCAGCGCACGAACGCCCGGAACCCATGAGCCGGGGCGCCGTCTGGTGGCAGCTGCACCGCACCACACTGGCCGGTGGCGTCATGGCCCTGGCCGCCGCGGTGCTGCTCGGCTGGGTCGGGCTGAACGTGCTGGTGCCCCTCTGGCAGGACACCGGCTCCGGTTCGTCCTCGGCTTCGTCCTCGGGCGAAGGGCGTCTGCGCGGCGCCGATACCGCACGGGGTTCCGGAACCACAGCGGACGGTTCCGCCACGTCGTCCTCAAGCAGCTCGGGCAGTTCAAGCAGCTCGGACGGCTCCGGCTCGGCCGATTCCGGCTCGGACGGCTCCGGCTCGGACGGCTCCGGCTCGGCCGATTCCGGCTCGGCCGATTCCGGCTCGGCCGATTCCGGCTCGGCCGACACCACCGGCCGCTCCGGCGCCCCCGTCATCTCCACCGCCGAGCCCGACGTGATGCCGACGGTTCAGGCCGGGCGCGAAATCACCTTCCTGTCGGACGTTCTCTTCCCCTTCGGGTCGTTCGAACTGTCCCGGCAGGCCCACGGGCGCCTCGACCAGCTCGCCGCCCAGATCCGCGACACCGGCGTCCGGGGCCAGATCCAGGTCAACGGCTACACCGACAGCATCGGCAGCGAGCCGCTCAACCTGCGGCTGTCGCGCCAGCGGGCGCAGGCGGTCGCCGAGGCACTGAGCGAGCAGCTGCCCGGGGTCGAGGTCACGCTGCGGGTGCAGGGTTTCGGCGAGAGCAACCCCCGCGAGAGCAACGCCACCGACGACGGACGCCGCCTCAACCGCCGCGTCATCGTTGTGCTCCCGGAGTGAGTCGTGCTCCCGGAGTGAGTCGTGCTCCCGGAGAGGTCGGGCAGCCCTCGGCGGTATCGGCCTCAGCGCGAGGGCGGAAGGACAGCCCGGACCTGTTGAGAGATGGCCGGACGATCCATGAAGAGAACCCGGCCCAACTTTACGGATCGTCACGCCATCTCAGACACGAGACCCCGTACGCTCCGGCCCGACCATCAGCGGACGCCACCGGCCGACCGGGACGCGGCGCCCGTCCCAGGACCTGAGACCTGAGCCCAAGGCCCAAGCTCTGAGCCCAGAGTCCTGAGCCCGAGGCCCCAGGACGGGCGCCGCACCGGAATCAGTTCTCGCTCGAGCGTTTCGGCGCGAGCACGAACACGTAGGCGACCGCGCCGATCACCAGAACCGCCAGCACGATCAGCGTGATGATCAGAACCGGCGAGGTACCGCTGTCGTCGTTCTGGTCGGCAGCGGCCACGGCGTCCGACACCGACGCCGTCGCACCCGCGTCCGCCGGTGTGGTGACCGTGGTCGAGGTCTCCCCCGCGCCGGCGGTCGCCGTCGCCGCGGGCGCGGCCCCTTCGGAACCGGCCTCGGCCGTGAAGGTGAACTGGCCCGAGATCGGGTGCCCGTCCGAGGACGTCACCCGCCACTGCACCGTGTACTCACCGGCCGGGGCCCCGGCCGCCACCGGCTGGGTGAGGGTGTGGTCGACGATCGTGGCCTTGCCCTCGGTGACATCGCCGCCCGGACCGGTGACCTTGGCCACCGACCCCATCGCCAGCGGGATGTTGTTGAAGGTCATGGTGATCTCGTCGGGCACCGTGGCGACGGTCGAGCCGTCTTCCGGGTTGGACTCGTCGATCTGGTCGTGGGCCAGGGCCGGACCGGCGCCGACCACCAGACCGGCCAGGACGAGAGCCGCGACGGCGGCGAACCGCCCCCGCACGCCGAGCTTTCGCGTGGTACCGGTGGTCACACCGAGCTCCCGGTCTTGGTCGCGCTGGTCGTGGCGGCCTTCGGCAGCGCGGCCACCCGACGCCAGGCGACAGCGGCCAGCAGCACGCCGATCACGCCCACGACCAGGCCGCCGGCGCCGAGCCAGCGGGCGGCCGAGTCGGTGGAGCTGTCAGCAGCGCTGTCCGTGGTCGCGGCCGTCGTGTCGCCCGCGGCCATGGTGCCGTGGCCACCGGTGGCGTCGGCCGCGGTGACCTCGAACGTCGGGGCCGGGTTCTCCGGCTCGTCCGCGCCCTCGACGGTGGGCTCGTTCCAGTCCGAGATCTCGCCGTCGGAGTAGGTCTGCTTGGTCGGCAGCTCGATCGTGGTGCCCGACTTCGGCAGCGGACCCACCGAGATCGAGAACTCCTGGTACTCGCCCGGGTTGATCTGGGTGCCCTTGTCCGCGGTCCAGGTCACCTTGGTCGCGGCCTTGGTGACGGTGGTGCCGTCCAGGTCGACGGGTTCCGGCAGGTCGGACTCGGTGACCTCCGCCGTCCAGCCGTTCACCGGCTTGGTCATGACCGACGAGAAGGGCGTGTCCGTAGGCAGCGAGACCTCGATCTCGGTGGTGCCCGCGGTGTCCGACTCGTTCGGCACCCGGAACGTCAGCCGGGAGTAGCCGCCTTCGGCGGTGTTGTCGGGGGTGACGCGCACGTGCGCCTGCGCGGCGGCGGCGCCCGCGACGGTGAGCGTGGCGGCGGCGAGGAGGGCGGCCCCGGCCCGCAGGGCCAGAGGGGTGCGTGACTGCGACATGAGTTCAAGCGTCTTTCTGTTGAAGTTCGAAAATGATGGACGAACGAACACGTTCGCCAGGTCCGGCCCCTTCACGAGTGGCCGGGTGGAGCTACGAATCATGAGACCGGGGCAGACCCGAGCCAGGGCCACCCCGAGAAACCCGGCTGCCTCGAGGAACCGACCACCACAACGGCCGGACGAGCAGACCGGCGCGCATCGTCACCAGGCCCACATCGGCTGGACCACGTCGGCCGGACCACTCTCGGCCGGACCACTCTCGGAACCGGACCGCCACGAAGAACTGACCGACCGCGACAGACCGAGTCACTGCGAAGAGCCCAGTCACTGCGAAGAGACGGCCCACCACAACGGGCCGGGTCACTACGCGGTGACGGATCCCTTCGCCGCCGTGCCGAATCCAGCCGCCCAGCTGGGCGAAGCCATACCGCCGGAAGCCTGGTCTGTCGTCGGAGGCGGAGTCGTCGGACGACTGGCCGGACGAAGACAACTGCCCTCTCCCGCGACACTGTGCCGCCAGGTGGTCAGGTCGTTGGGCGAGGCTGGCCCGTCGCACCGGTCAGACCGTCAGGCCGCACTGGCCGTCACACCGATCAGACCGTCGCACGGATCAGGCCCTCCGACCGGACTGCTCCTCAGACCGGACCGGCCCTCAGACCAGACCGACCCTCAGACCAGACCGCCCCTCCGACCAGACCGCCCCTCCGACCAGACCGCCCCTCAGACCGGACCGGCCCTCAGACCGGATCGGCCGTCACACCGATCAGACCGTCAGGCTGGGTTGGCCATCGCACCGGCCAGACCGTGACACGGACCAAGCCCTCAGCACCGACCAGCCGTTTAGACCGGGCAAGCCGTCACAGAGGCCAGGCTCTCAGCCCGGACTGGCAGTCACACGGATCAGGCCATCGAGCCGGACTGACCGTCACACGATCAGACCGTGACACGAACCAGGCCTCAGCACTGACCGGCCGTCAGACCGGCCAGGCCATCAGACAGGCCAGGCTCTCAGCCCGGACTGACCGTCATACGGATCAGACCGTCAAGCCGGCTTAACCGTTAGACGGGGCAGACCGTTAGACGGGGCAGACCGTTAGACAGGGCAGACCGTTAGATGGGACAGACCGCTAGACGGGGACAGACCACTAGGCAGGACAGACCACTAGGCAGGACAGACCGCTAGGCAGGACAGACCGCTAGGCAGGACAGACCGCTAGGCAGGACAGGCGACGAGCGCCGGCGGGCCGCGGCGGCGCACTGTGCGACGGGGGACGTCGGCGCGCGGGAGGAGTGCCTCGCGCACCGGGACCGGGAGCGGACGCGCTGCCGGGGCCAGGGCGACCGGGCGGCTCAGGGCGTGGGCCAGGCCCAGGCCGCCGGCCAGCAGGTGGGCCACGACGCGGGTCAGGGCCCAGACCGCGGCTTCACCACGCTCCAGCAGCAGCGCCAGCGCCAGCGCGGCGACGGCGTGCGCGGCGAACATGCGCGGCGACATGGCGAACATGTCGGAGGCCTGGTGACCGGCCATGGCGGGGTCGCAGGGGGTGACGCCCACGGCGCCGTGGCCGGAGGTCGCGTGGCCACCGGCCATGCGGCAACCGTCGGACATGATCGCCGCCATCAGCACCGCGTGCAGGGTGGCCTGGGTGAGGGCCATGGCCACCACCAGCGAGACCGGGCCCCGGCGGCGGGCCGCCAGCAGATTGACCACCAGCATGACCCCGGGCACACAGGCCGCAGCGACGGGCAGACTCACCCGCTCGCCCCCGGCCGCGTGCGCAGCGACGGCCAGGCTGACGGCGGACAGCGAGAAGATCGCCGCCCGGGCCAGCCGGATCGCACCGCGCCCCGGACTCATACCCAAAACCTTAACCGCCCCCACCGACATTCTGGGTCAGGGCCAGGTCAGGCCCGAGTCAGGGCCGGCTCAAAACGCACTCAGGGTTCCCCGGCCCGATCAAGCCCGACGCCCGGGGTGAGCACGGGAGGGAATGGTGGGGCGAACGGTGGATATCCACGCCTCCGCACGTGTCAACGCTGTGTGATCGGTGATTACTTCGCGTTGATCCTTAGTCTGCCCGGATGAGCGCCGCGACCCGCCCCGACCCTCTCCCCGCGCAGGCCGCGCCCCCACCCGAGGTCCACGCCGCCGAGGCAGACCGTGCCACCTCCGAAGCGCCCACGACTACGCCCTTTTCGCCCGTCAGCGGCCGGATCACCCCACCTCCCCTGCTCCCCGCCCTGACCGGCCTGGCCGTGCTCTGCCTGCCGTTCGCGGTAGCCGGCGAGGTGGGCTCCCTCTTCACCTCCGGCCCCGGCCTGCCCGGCTCGGGCATCGACGGATCGGGCGCCACCGGCACGAGCACCGCCGGGTCGGTGCTCGCGGGCTGCGCCGTCGCCTTCGACGTCCTGCTGGTGCTCGCCGGCGTGACCCTGGCCTGGCACAACCCCGCGGACCGGCGCCGGTTCTGGCGTTTCGGCGTGATCCCCCTGGTGGCCGGCCTGGCCCTGCTCAGCGGCGCCGCCCTGATCACCGCACTCGAACCACTGACGGCAGTCGTGGCCGCACTCACCGCCGCCGGGCGCATCCTGGCCGGGACCGGCACCGGCACCCTGACCGTCTACTGGCTGCGCGCGAACACCGGATCCCTGACTCCCCCGGCCCACAGCCCGAAACGGCCCGAGCGCGTGCGCACCTCCCGCACCGCTCCCCTGCTGGCCCTGATCGCCCTGCTGGTCTGCGCCGTCCGCGTCGACGCCCTCACCGCCGCCTATCTCCTGCCCGTGCACCTGTTCTCGGCCTGGCTCGTCGCCACCCTGATCCGCGCCCCGCACTCCCCTCTCACCCGGGCGCTCGGTGTCCTGGGCCGGACGGTCCCACGAAGGACGCGTGTCCCCCGGGTTCTGGGAGGCGAACAGACGGCCGACACGGCGAACACCGACACCGCAGCGAACCCGGCCACGACACCGAACACGACACCAGCCACGACACCGGCCACCGCGCCCGGCACCTCCCCGAAAAGCCGGCCGAAGAACCAGTCGGACCCCCAGCCGGACACCCAGCCGGACACGGCACCGGCCACCCCCGAACCGACCACGGCGCCGGACGACGGTGAGACGCCCGGCGACCACGACGTCCTCAAGCCGACCAGGACGGCGCCCCACACGACGACCACGAAGGTGACCGAGACGGCCCCCCAAACGGCGACCCAGACGGCGACGAAACCGGACCCCGGTCAGGTGACCGTGGTCGACGTCCGCACCCCGCCCCCCACCGAAGCCGGCGCGACCACCCCCGTCGGCCCGAACGTCCCCCAGCAGAGAGCCCCCGAGATGAAGACCCACCCCACGAACCCCGACACCGACACCGACACCGACACCGACACCGACACCGACACCGACGAACCCACACCCCGCACCTACGTCGCCCGCAGCGGCCGGGTCATCGACCTCGACGCCATCCCGGCCGAACTGAAACTGCTCCCCCTGCCCCGGCGATCGGGGCAGAAGGAGCAGCGGGAGAGCGGGAAGGTTCAGACCGAGTAGACGCCCCGGCGGGTGCGGATGGTCAGCCGCTCGGCCACGACCGGCTTGTGCCGGCGGCTGACCAGTCCGGACGCGACCACGAGCACCGACCCCAGACCGAGCGCGAGCAGCGGGAAACCGTACGAGACGCCTCCACCGGCGGGCGGGTCCTGACGCGGGACGGCCGTGACGACCTCACCGTCGTGGGCCCACGAGTCCTTGACCGAGGGCGTCGCCGCGGGCGCACTCACCGACGGGGACACAGACGGGGACACCGACGGCGTCGCACCGGCAGAAGGAGCGGCCGAGGGGGTCGCCGCCGCCGACACCTCGGGCAGCGGCACCCCGGTGATCAGCGGGTCGTTGTTCGGGTGACCGGCCGTGAAACTGAAGGTCCCGGAAAGCTTGTCGCCGTTCGCCGCCACCGCGGTCCAGTCCACCGTGTACTGCCCGTTGGGCGCCCCCATCACCACCGACCGGCGCAGCGTCTTCGCGCCGGTGGACACGTCGCCCTCACCGACCTCGCCGTCCTTCGTGTGGATGCTCATCGACGCCCCCGCGTCCCGCAGTTCCGTACTGAAGGTGACCGAGACGGCATTCGGTGCGAACTGCACCACCTCGCGCGCGGGACTCACCCCGACGACCCCGGAATCGGAAGCGGCCCAGGCCGTTCCGGCTCCGCTCCCGAGAACCAGACCGGCTCCGGCGACGCCGACGGCCGCCGCCATCCGAACCCCATGACACGCATCGCTCACTCTCAGCCACAACATTCTTACAGAATGTCACCCTGAGACCCGGGGTCCCCTTGCGAATCGCCGGTAGCTCACTCACCGAACAGCGGAAATCTGTGGACGGGCCGCGGCGGGAGTTGCCGCCCCGCCCCCCAGGCGGTCGAATCGCGCCGTGACGAATTCGCCTGCCCCGCAAGATCTGCAGGTCCCGGTGGAGCTCGGGACCGGTCCTCTGACGACGGACGACGTGGTCGCCGTCGCGCGCCACGGCGCCCCCGTGCGTCTCACCGAAGCCGCGCTGGAGGTGATCGCCGGCTCCCGGGCCGTGATCGAGGAACTGGCCGGCGACCCGGAGCCGCACTACGGCATCTCCACCGGGTTCGGCGCCCTGGCCACCACCTTCATCCCCCTGGCGGACCGCGCCCAGCTGCAGGCGAGCCTGATCCGCTCGCACGCCGCGGGGTCCGGCCCGGCCGTGGAGACCGAGGTGGTGCGCGCGCTCATGCTGCAGCGCCTGTCCACCATGGCGACCGGCCGCACCGGGGTGCGCCCGCAGGTCGCCCGCACCTACGCGTCCCTTCTCAACGCCCGGATCACGCCGGTCGTGCACGAGTTCGGATCCCTGGGCTGCTCGGGAGATCTCGCCCCGCTGGCCCACTGCGCGCTCGCCGTCATGGGCGAGGGCCCCGTGGTGGACGCGGACGGCGTGACCCGCCCCGCCGCCGAGGCCCTCGCGGACGCCGGCATCGAACCGCTGCGGCTGGCCGAGAAGGAGGGCCTGGCGCTGATCAACGGCACCGACGGCATGCTCGGCATGCTGGTGCTCGCGCTGCACGACCTCGCCGACCTGGTCACGGTGGCCGATCTCGCCGCCGCCATGAGCGTGGAGGCGCTGCTGGGCACCGACGCGGTGTTCGCCGCCGACCTGGCCCGCCTGCGCCCGCATCCCGGGCAGCAGGCCTCGGCCGCGAACCTGCGCGCGCTGCTGGAGGATTCGCCGATCATCGCGAGCCACCGGGATCCCTCGTGCACCCGCGTTCAGGACGCCTACTCGCTGCGCTGCGCCCCGCAGGTGCACGGCGCCGTGCGCGACACCCTCGAGCACGCCCGCCTGGTGGCCCTGCGCGAACTCACCGCGGCCATCGACAATCCGGTGGTCACGCTCGATCACCGGGTCGAGTCGAACGGCAACTTCCACGGCGCCCCGGTGGCCTACGCCCTCGACTTCCTGGCCATCGCGGTGGCCGACCTGGCGAGCATCTCGGAGCGCCGCACCGACCGGCACCTCGACGCGAAGCGCAACGACGGGCTGCCGCCCTTCCTGGCCGGCACCCCGGGCGTCGACTCGGGCCTGATGATCGCGCAGTACACCGCGGCCGGGCTGGTCGCCGAGATGAAACGGCTGGCGGCCCCGGCGTCGGTGGACTCGATCCCGTCGTCGGCGATGCAGGAGGATCACGTGTCGATGGGCTGGCACGCCGCCCGCAAGCTGCGCCGGTCGGTGGAGTGCCTGCGCGACGTGCTGGCGATCGAGCTGCTCACGGCGGCGCGGTCACTGGACCTGCGGGCGCCGTTGCGGCCCGCGGTGGGCACCGCGGCGGTGCGGGACCTGCTGCGCACGGGGGTGGAAGGGCCCGGGCCGGACCGGTTCCTGGCGCCCGAGATCGCCTGGGTGAGCGCGGCGGTGGGTTCCGGGGCGGTGCTCGCGGCGGCCCGGGCCGCGGTGCACGGGCTTCACTGAGGTGTATTGAGGACGCGTCGGTCGGGTTTCGCTCCCGGGAGCCACTTCCGCAGGGCCGGAGCCGAAGGGGACCGACGCGTCCGTCGTTCTGCTCGTGATCAGAACGCCGTGCCGCTGAAGGGAGCCCGGCGCAGGCCGAAGAGGTGGTCGGCCGCGGCCAGCCCGGCGTCGCGGTGCACCGCGATCCGCCCGGCCTGGGCCAGCTGCCAGAACGCGGTGCCACCGAGGTAGGCGCAGGCCAGCTGGGACACGTCGAGCGTGATGTCGGGCGGCTGCTCGGTGCGGGCCGGACCGGCGGCGGAAACGATGTAGCGGCCGTTGTTCTCGCGCAGCACCTCGTCGCGGACCTCCAGGGTGACCGCCCCGGGCGCCCGGTAGGAGCGGGCGGTCAGGGCGGCCTGCACGTCGACGAGGCGCAGCCAGGTCTCGTCCCGCCCGCCCCGGGTGGTCAGGGCGCGCTCGTCGGTGAGGAGCTTCTCGATCGAGTGGTCGACCGGCATCGGGTCGAGCACGACGCGCTGCACGTTCTCGATCGCCAGCAGGTGCCGGAGCAGGCCGAAGTGGGCGCGGGAGGTGGTGGTGACGAAGTCGTTCACCACGATGCCGCGGTCGGTGGAGCGGAACCAGGTGGCCGCGTCCTGGGGCCGGTAGATCGCGAAACCGTCCTCGTGGCCGGGAATCCCGTGCACCACGGCGTAGTGCTGCTCGGTGCTCAGGTGCCGCATGTGGGCCTGGGCGCGCCACCAGTAGCCGGGGCGGTCGACCGCCCCGACCCAGTTCGCGCCCGTGTAGATCCGGGCCAGCAGGTCCTGGTCGGCACGTTGCCGCAGGTCCACGGGCCGCACGTCACCGCCCTGGGGCACGCCCGCGCGGAACCGGGCGCGGTCCACCGAGATCTCGACCGAGGCCACCTGACTGGCGATGCCGAAACCCCAGCGCTCGTAGATGGTGGCCTCGTCGGCCCGCAGCGCGGCCAGGATCTCGCCGCGGGCCAGGCACTGCTCGAGCTGGTGACGCACGAGGGCACTGACCAGGCCGCGCCGGGTGGGGGTGGGCAGCACACCGACGTCGGTGACCGCGGCCTGCGGCACCTTGCGGCCCCCGGGCACGACCATCCAGCTGGTGAACGAGGTGGCCGGTCCGCCGAGGCGTTCCGGGGTCTGGGTGCTCTGCGGGGTGGCCGGGTCGTAGGCGGTGCCGTAGGCGCGGGCGGCCTGGGGACGCAGGGCCTGCCGGTACGCGCCGGTGGTGGGGGCGGGCCCACCGGGTCGGGACGGGTCGTCCACCGGCGTCCGGAACCCATCGCTCTCCACCGGCGTCCGGAACCCCTCGTGCTCCACCGGGGTCAGGAAACCCTCGAGCGAACGGCCGATCTCCTGGGCGTCGGTCAGCACCCTGATCTCGTGGTCCACGTCTTGACGCTAGCCCCGTGACCAGTGGGTTTCCTGGTGGAGCACCCGAGCGGCCCTCCGGCCGCCCCTCCCTTGGCCGCCCCTTGGCCAGCCCTGAACCCATGCGGAACGAAACCTTCCGCATGCCGTGTCACCCTCGACGTATGGCCGATACCTCCAGGCGACTGCTGACGCTCCTGTCGCTGCTCCAGACGCCCCGCGAATGGTCGGGCCCGGAGCTGGCCGGCCGGCTCGGCGTGAGCACCCGCACGATCCGGCACGACGTGGAACGCCTTCGCTCGCTGGGCTATCCGGTCGACGCCACGCGTGGCTCGGTCGGTGGCTACCGGCTCGGGGCGGGCGCGGCGCTGCCCCCGCTGCTGCTCGAGGACGACGAGGCCGTCGCCATCGCCCTCAGCCTGCGATCGGTGGCCGGCGGTTCGGTGGCCGGGCTGGAGGAGAGTGCGCTGCGCGCGCTGAGCAAGCTGCAGCAGGTGCTTCCGGCCCGGCTCGGGCGGCGGGTGGACGCGGTGGTCGCCTCGACGGTGCGGGTCGGGTCGGGTGCGCCGGGGGTCACGGCGGTGGACGCGTCGGTGCTCCAGCTGCTGGCCTCGGCCTGCCGCGACCAGGAACGGGTGCGTTTCGCCTACGCCGACCACGCGGGCACCTCGACGCAGCGCACGGTCGAGCCGCACCGCCTGGTCAGCTGGGGCCGGCGCTGGTACCTGGTGGCGTGGGACCGCGACCGCGACGACTGGCGCACCTTCCGGGCCGACCGGATCGGCGCCCCGGCGGCGGTGGGCGCCCGGTTCGGCGCCCGGGAGGTGCCGGGCGGTGACGCCGCGGCGTTCGTGCGGCGCGGCACCCGGTCGGTGCAGTGGGCGGTGATGGCGCGGGTGCGGGTGCACGAACCGGCCACCACCGTGAGCGAGCGGCTCGGCAGTGCCGCGGAGTCGGTGGAGGCCGAGGGCGCGGATCGCTGCGTGGTGATGCTCGGCGGCGCCGACGCCGAGTCGATGGCACCGTGGCTGGGTCTGATCGGGGCCGAGTTCGAGGTGCTCGGACCGCCCGAGCTGGCCGCCGCGGTGCAGCGGCTCGGTCACCGGATGCTGCGAGCAGCCGGTGACTGACCCCTCACGGATCGGTGTTTTCCGTTATAAGGGGGTCAAATCCGCGTTCTGATTCTTGTTCGCCACACAGCTGAACCTGCGATTTTCAAAGCTTTCACCTAGCATTCCCATCTTGTTGGAATTCCGGTGAAAGGTTGACGATGCCCGCCTCCGACATCTCGTCGGACGATTTCGACCGCACCCAGCCCCCGATCCCCGAGGCACCCCTCGAGACGGGAGTCACGGCCCGGCCGCTCGGCGGGGGTCAGCAGGGCACCACCCCGGCCCCGGCGATCCCGCGGCGCTTCACCGCGCTGGACGGACTTCGCGGGCTGGCCGCCCTGGCGGTGATCTTCTTCCACCTGCGGCGCGAACTGCGGGACGTGGGGATGCCGGACCACCTCGACCGCCTGGTCACCGGCGGCTACCTCATGGTCGACCTGTTCTTCGTGCTCAGCGGTTTCGTGCTGGCCCGCACCATGCTGCGCACCCGCGGCGCCGGCGAGGCCCTGCGGTTCTCCGAGCTGCGCATCCGGCGGTTCATGCCGCTGCACCTGACCGGCTGGGTCGTGGCCCTGGCCGGGGTCGTGGTGCTCGCGGTCTGCCAGCAGTTCGACCTGCTGCACACGCCCGAGCGGGGCGCGTTCGACAGCGAGGACACCGGGCCGATCGCCTGGGCCTCGAGTTTCGTTCTGCTGCAGGGACTCTTCGGGCCGCAGTTCGCCGGCTACCCGGCCGCCTGGTCGCTGTCGGTCGAGCTGTGGAGCAACATCCTCATCGTCGCCGTGATCGCCTTGATGCCCGGCGCCTCCTACCGGCGCCTGGTCGGGCCCGCCGCGGTGCTGGCCGGGGCGGTGCTGCTGGCCTGGACTCCCCCCGCGGCCGAGAACAGCGTCGGGGCGGCGGCGTTCGGGCGCGGTCTGGCCGGGCTCGGCGCGGGCATGGTGGCCTACGAGCTGTTCCTGATGCTGATGCGGCGCCGGTCCCGACACGACCGGGCCAGTTCCGGCGTCGGCGTCGGTGCCGGTGCCCCGGGCTGGGCCGTGCCGGTGAGCGTGATCGCGCTCGGGCTGCTGGTTCTCGCCGTCTGGGAACGGGAGGTCGTGCGCGAGCTGCGGTTCCTGCCGATGCTCGTGGTCGCCCCGCTGCTGGTGCTGAGCCTGGCCCTGCCCGGCGGCGGCCCGGTGAAGTGGGTGCTCGACCGGCCGGTGTCGCAGTGGCTCGGCAGCCGCTCGTTCGCGCTGTACGCCCTGCACGGCCCCGTCCTGATGACGGTCGAACTGCTGCTGGAGCTGCGGGGGTTCGAGACCGGAGGGGCGAAGGTGTCCGCGTTCGTCATCATCGCCACGGTCAGCGGCTCGCTGATCGCCGCGGAGCTCGGTCACCGCTACGTCGAGACCGCCTGGCTGCCGCGGAGGAAATCGGCGGCCGCCGCGCCGGCCCGGGAGAGCGTCAGCGTCTGAACGGGGTCGCAGGCCCCTGGTCGGGGCCGCCGGCCCTGGTCAGGGCTCGACGCGTCAAGGTCCTGGACGCACGAACGACGGCCCGGGAAACCGGGCCGTCGTCATTGCCTTGATCAGGAGGGCTCTTCGGCGAGCTCGGCCATCGTGGGCACACCCGACGACTCCAGCACCTGCGCGCGCAGGGCCGGGCAGCCGTCGTTCATCAGGGCGTCCACCTTCGCGGACCGGATCGTGGCGTTGGGGGTGCTGGACCCGTCGAACGCCGCCTCGAGGCTCTCCACCAGCTGGGAGGCCAGCTTCGTGCCGTTCGCCCCCTGGGCCAGGGTGGTCTCGACCACGCCGCAGACCATCACGGCGGAGATGTCGAAGCGCACGGTCGACTTGGGCGTGGGCACAGCGGCCGCACTGGTCTCGGCGTCGACGGACGCCGTGGTGGTCGTCGCCGCCGAACTCTCGGTGTCGTCACCACCGCCGCACCCGGCCAGGACGAGGCCCAACAGCGGGGCCACGGCCAGCGCCACTACCGCTTTGCGTACACCAGGTAACACGATCAGCTCTCCGGAGGATCAGACTGTCAGGCACCGGGCCCGAGCGTTCCGGGCTCGGCCATCTCGTGCCGTCCAGGGTCGGTCTCGACAGTGTGGAACCACCGCCACACATCGAGACCGGGTGCGTGACGGTAGGCCGAAGGCGCTCGCCAGCCCGCCTCGTCGCCGTCGACCAGGACGAGCGCACGCTCGGCCGATACGCAGGCTACCCGTACGTCTCCCGGTTCGCGTCTTTCTCGCCCTTCCCGATGGTCTCAACCGGTTAATCCTGAACGATGAGTTACCCGGGGCAACGGTCAGTTGCTGTAGAGCTCGTTCAGGGAGTCCCGTTCGACCAGCTCGAGCGCGTCGGCGTGTACGGCCGGGCACTCTTCTTTCATCACCGTGTCGAGGTCGAAGCTGGATCCCTCGTCCTCACCGATCGTGGTGAAGATGGTGGAGACGGTGGCCGCGAGCTGCGTCACCGCGGCCTCGGTGTCGCCGCCCTCGCTGGTGCCCACGACGGCCTTCACCGTGGAGCAGGCGAGCTTGGCCTGCCCGGCCTCGCCCAGGTTGCCCGCCGCGTCCTGCAGCTGCTTCTCGGCCTCCCCGAGGTCGAGGTTCTCGGTCGCGTCCTCCAGCTGCTGCGCGGTGTCGTTGAGCTGGTTCGCGGTGTCGTTCAGCTGGTTGATCTGCTCGGCCGCGCTGTCGGCGGAGTCGCCGCACCCGGCCAGGAGCAGTGCGGCCAGGGGCAGCACCACCAGAGAACGAACCGCCACGGTCTGCCGGGATCTCACGGTCTTGCCTCCTGGGGTAGCGAACGCTTTCGGAAGAAAACGGAAGTCACCGACCGGGGGTTCCGGATCCGGAGGTCCAGCACACCGGGAGGGCAGCCGATAGGCACAGAGTGAGCGACCAGACGAGCGAAGACGAGGCCCGGCGCCTGGCCGAGCTGGACACCTACCGCGTGCTCGACACCGATCCCGAGCCCGGTTTCGACGCCCTGGTCAAGGTCGCGTCGTCGATCGCCCGCACCCCCAGCTCCACGATCACCCTGATCGACCAGCACCGGCAGTGGTTCAAGGCCGCGATCGGGATGGCCAACCGCGAGGGCGACCGGCGCACCGCGTTCTGCGACCGGGTGGTGCAGGACCGGGCCCCGGTGATCGTCACCGATGCCTCGACCGACCCCCGCTTCTCCGCCAACCCCCTGGTGACCGGCGAGCCGGAGATCCGCTTCTACGCCGGCTTCCCGCTCGAGACCCCGACCGGCGAGGTCCTCGGCACCCTCTGCGTGATCGACTACGAGCCCCGGCAGCTCACCGCCGACCAGCTGGAACTGCTGCGGGTGCTCGCCGACCAGGTGATGGCCCAGCTCACCCTGCGCCGCACCCTGTTCGAGCGCGAGCAGGAGCTGGCCGAGCGGCAGCGGCTGATGGGCCGGGTCGCCGAGTCCGAGGCCCGCTACCGGATGCTGGTCGAGAGCTCCCCCGACGTGATCGCCCGTCTCTCGCCCGACGGCGACGTGCGCTACGCCTCGCACGCGCTGCAGGCCGTGCTCGGTGTGAGCCCGGAGCAGGCCACCTCCACCCAGGACATCGTCGACACCCTGGTGCACCCCGACGAGCTCGAGACCGCGCAGCAGGCCCTGGCCGACGTGAAGGCCGGGCACCGCCGCGACTTCACCACCCGGCTGCTGCGCACCACCGACCGCACCTACCGCCAGCTGGAGGTGACGATGCTGCCCCTGCAGGACGCCGACGGCACCGTCACCGAGGTGATGCTGACCGGGCGCGACGTCACCGAGAAGATGGTGGTGCAGCAGGCCCTGGGCGCGGCCACGGCGGAGGCGATCCGGCGCGGCAACCAGCTCGAGGAGGCCCAGGAGATCGCCGAACTGGGCAGCTGGACGGTCGATCTGGGCACCGGCGAGTCGTGGTGGTCGCCGCAGCTGTTCCGGCTGTTCGGCGCCGACCCGCACTCCGTGACGCCCTCGATCGAGCAGGCCCGCGCCTACAACCACCCCGACGACCGCGAGCGCGTGCGCGAGGCCACCGCCCGGATCATCGAGGGCGGCGCGTCCGAGCAGATCGAGTACCGGATCGTGCGGGCGAACGGTGAGGAGCGCACCGTGCTGGCCCGCGGGCGGCGCGAGTCCGACGGCGACAGCGGAACACACCGCATCGTCGGCACCATCCAGGACATCACCGAGCTGCGCCGCACCGAGCGTGAACTGCGCAGCGCGCGGGACCTGTTCGCCCAGGTGCTGGACTCCACCGAGCACGCGTTCATCGCGATCGACCCGGAGGGCCACATCACCATGTGGAACCGGGGCGCGCAGCTGATGCTGGGTTATACGGCCGATGAGGTCCTGGGCACGAAGAAGGGCCTGACCTGGCACGACCCGGCCGAGATGGAGCGGATCGCGGCCGAGATCGGGGTGCCGTTCGGGCTGGCCATGTTCGTCGAGCACGCCGGGCACCCGGCGCTGATGCGGCCACGCACGTACATCGCGAAGGACGGCACGAGGCGCACGGTCTCGGTGACCATGCGGGCGATGCACGACGGCGACCCCAGCCTGGTCACCGGTTACATCGGCGTGGTCACGGACATCACCGCCCGGGTGAACGCGGAGAAGGAGCGGGACGCGCAGAGCCACATGCTGCGCGCGGTGATCCAGAACAACCAGTCGATCATCACCGTGAAGGACCTGAACGGCCGCTACCTGATGGTGAACCGGGCCTTCGAGAGCGCGTTCGGTATCCCCGAGGCCGAGATCGTGGGGGCCACCGACGACCTGATCGACCCGCAGCTGGCCACGCGCTGGCGGGCGAACGACCTGCGTGGCCTGAACGGCGCGGTGCCGGTCGACGAGATCGCCGACCTGCCCGACGGCCGGCACTGGTACGAGACCGTGCGGATCCCGCTGCAGGACGAGGCCGGTGAGGTCACCGCGATCTGCACGGTGGCGCTGGACGTGACCGAACGGCGCCGGGCCGAGGCCGAGAAGGCCGCGGCGATGGAGGCGATGACCGGGGCCCGCGACGCGGCGGTCGCGGCCACGAAGGCGAAGTCGGCGTTCCTGGCCACGATGAGCCACGAGATCCGCACCCCGATGAACGCCGTGATCGGGATGACCGGGCTGCTGCTGGAGACCCCGCTGAACGACGAGCAGCGCGAGCTGCTGCACACCGTGCGCTCGAGCGGCGACCAGCTGCTGGCGATCATCAACGACATCCTCGACTTCTCCAAGATCGAGGCCGGCGACCTGGAGCTCGAGGAGCACCCGTTCGAGCTGCGGGACTGTGTGGAGGGCGCGATCGCCCAGTTCGCCGGGTCGGTCAAGAATCTCGACCTGATCTCGCACGTGGACGAGGACTGCCCGGCGGTGGTGGTCGGTGACGTGATCCGGCTGCGCCAGGTGATGACGAACCTGGTGAGCAACGCGATCAAGTTCACCCCCGAGGGCGACGTGCTGCTGCGGGTCGAGCTGCTCGACGACGGCCCGCAGCATCCGGTGGACATCGAGGAGACCAGCTGGGACGCCGAGGAGCCGAGTCCCCGTCTGCGGCTGCGGTTCACGGTCGCGGACTCCGGGATCGGCATCTCCCCGGAGAACATGGGACGCCTGTTCAAGTCGTTCAGTCAGGTGGACGCGTCGACGACGCGTCTGTACGGCGGCACCGGGCTGGGTCTGGCCATCAGCAAGGCGATCGTCGAGGCCATGCACGGGCAGCTGACGGTCACCAGTGAGGTCGGGGTCGGCTCGCAGTTCACCTTCACCGTGGCCCTGGGCCGGTTCAGCGGGCCGCAGGCGCTGCGCAAGCGGCCTCCGGCGAACGTCGCCGGGCGGCACGTGCTGATCGTCGACGACAACGACACCAACCGCCGCGTCCTGCGGCTGCAGCTCGAGGGTTACGGCATGTCCTGCCAGGACAGCGCCTCCCCGCTGTCCGCCCTGGCCCTCATCGGCAGCGGGGTGCAGTTCGACCTGGCCGTGCTCGACTACGCGATGCCGGTCATGGACGGCGTGCAGCTCGCCCTCGCCCTGCGCCAGCTGCCCGGCGGCAAGGACCTGCCGCTGGTGCTGCTGTCGAGCATCGGGCGCCGTGACCGCAGCCACGAGAAGGTCTTCGCGTCGGTGCTCACCAAGCCGATCCGCAGTGCGGCGCTGGCCGAGGTGCTGGGGCAGGTGCTGGCTCCCGAGGCAACGGCGGACGACGTGGTCGCCTCCCGGCCGACCACCCCGGTCCCCGGGCTCACGAACGAGGGCGACCACCCCGTCCGCAAGCCGGTCGTGCCCCCGCAGGGCACCCGCACCGCACCTCGCGACCGCGACCTCAGTACCGCCGGGAAGCTGCGCATCCTGCTGGTCGAGGACAACGAGATCAACCAGAAGGTGGGCAAGCTGATGCTGGCCAAACTCGGCCACACGGTGGAGGTCTCGGCCAACGGCGCGGAGGCCGTGGAGGCGGTCGGCCGGTTCGACTACGACGTGGTGCTGATGGACATGCACATGCCGGTGATGGACGGGCTGGAGGCGACCCGGACGATCCGTGCCCAGCTGCCCGCCGAGCGGCAGCCCACGATCATCGCGATGACCGCCAGCGTGACCAAGGAGGACCGGGACGCCTGCGCCGAGGCCGGTATGGACGGGTACCTGTCCAAGCCGGTGCGGGCCGAGCACCTCACCGAAGCGCTGGGTGGAGTGCCTGTGCGTAACGGATAAAACTTGTCCGGTCCCGCAATCACGTGCGAACTGGTCACATTCGCTCTGAAACCTCTAGAGTCACTCCGCGATCCGTGCGTCAGGGATGCGGGTGCGACAGAGGCAGGAGCATCCAGGGCGGATGGGCGTTCGGCTACGTGTCTGGGCCAGTCTGCTCACGCTGCTGCTCGTCCCGGTCGGGACGCTGCTGGTGCTGTGCGCCCTGGCGGCGACCGTTCTGCTGGGCTACGAGAACGCCGGCATCGGCCCGCAGGCGCTGGCCCCGGCCTTCCTGCTCGGCCTGGTCGGGCTCGTCGTGCTGCACGGTCTGCCCGGGCGGCGTCCGGTGCCGCGGCCCGAGGGCCTGGAGATCCTCCCCGAGGAGGAACCCGGCCTGTGGGGCGAGATCGAGGACATCTGCGAGGTGCTCGGTGAGGACCCGCCCGACCACCTGGTGATCGACGGGCGTCCCCGCACCGCCGTGACCGAGCAGCACGACCTGCGCGAGATGGTCATCGGCCTGCCGCTGCTCGTCGGGCTCAGCCGGGTGGAGCTGCGCTCGCTGATGACGCACGAGATGGCCCACTTCGCCCACGGCACCACCCGGGGCACCTGGTTCGTGCTGCGCGCCCAGTACTGGCTGCGCTCCACCGTCGGCACGCTGCGGCGCAGCCCTCTGCGCCGCCTGATCACCCTGTATCTCAAGCTGTACAGCGCGGTCTCGGGCCCGGCGCGGGCCCACCACGAACTCGGCGCCGACATCTGGGCGGGCCGGCTGGCCGGGCCCGAGGTGGCGGCGCAGGCCCTGCGGCAGCGGCAGTTCGTCGACGAGGCCTGGCGGCGGGTGCTCGAGCAGTACGGCCGGGCGCTGGTGCCGCGCGGGCCCCGGGCGAGCCTCGCCGAGGCCCTGACCGAGCTGATGCACGACTCCCGCGAACTCGTCGAGACCGAGGCCCACCGGCGGCTGTTCGGCATGTCGCAGTACGACGCGCACCCGCCCGACGAGGAACGCATCGCGACGCTGCGCAGCCTGCGGTTCCACGACCGGCCCCGGCTGCCGCTGGAGCATCCGCACGAACCGGCCTGGACCTGGCTGAACGACGCGCCCGGCCTGTTCGACGAGGTGGAGATCGACGCGGTCGCCCCGGATCCGGACGAGCGGTTCTCCAGCTGGGCCACCGTGCTCACCCGGCAGCTGGTGAAGGACTCCCGGGAGAAGGCGGGCGACCTGCTCGACGCGCTCCACCGGATGAACCCCGGGTCGCCGCCGACCCTCGACGGCCTGCTGCGGGCCGTGGCCTCGGGCCGCGCCCAGCGCCTCACCGACGACCTGCCCGGTTCGCTGCGCGCCGCGGTGATCGTGGCGCTGGCCCAGGAACGGCGGGTGCGCGCCGAACCCGACTTCTCCCCCGGCGGCCCGCTGCGGATCACGCTGGTCACCCGCGACGGCCAGACCTGGGACTGGCCGTTCGACGAGGTGATCGCCGACGCCGTGCGCGACCCGCGCGAACTGGAGACGCTGGCACAGGCCCTGGAGTCGGCGGACGTCGACCTGCGGGAGCCGGTGGAGGCCTAGGCCGGTTCGGGTCGGCACCGACCGGGCCACCACGAACCAGGTGCGCACGTCACCCGGACCTTCTGTGACCGATGGGCGGCAGGCGGCGAGTGATCGATGCCCGTCAAACACTTGGCCGGATCCGGGACTACTCACCGCACGGTCGCGGTTGGCACCTGGAGGAAGAACCTCACGACGAAGGGCAAGCAACCGTGGCCACTCCCCAGACCGGCCTGTCGATCCTCGACCTCGCCCCGGTGGCGAAGGGCCAGAGTCCCGGCGAGGCGATCGCCGCCAGCGTCGCCCTGGCGCAGACCGCGGAGCGCACCGGCTACAAGCGGGTCTGGTACGCCGAGCACCACAACATGGCCGCGATCGCGTCGTCCGCCACCAGCGTGCTGATCGCCCACGTCGCCGCGAACACGAGAACGATCAAGCTCGGCTCGGGCGGGATCATGCTGCCCAACCACTCGCCGCTGGTGATCGCCGAGCAGTTCGGCACGCTGGCCGAGATCCACCCGGGCCGGATCGAGCTCGGCCTGGGCCGCGCCCCCGGCTCCGACCAGGCCACCACCTACGCGCTGCGCCGTGACCCGGCCACCGCCGAGAACTTCCCCACCGACGTGCAGGAGCTGCGGGGATTCCTGAAGGGCGAGTCCCGGGTCCGCGGGGTGCAGGCCATCCCCGGCAAGGGCACGAACGTGCCGCTGTTCATCCTCGGTTCGTCACTGTTCGGCGCCCAGCTGGCCGCCGCTCTCGGCCTGCCCTACGCCTTCGCGTCGCACTTCGCCCCGGCCGCGCTGCACCAGGCCGTCGAGATCTACCGCCGCGACTTCCAGCCCTCGGCCGACCTGGCCGCGCCGCACGTCATCGCCGCGCTGAGCGTGTACACCGACGAGACCACCGAGGCCTCGCTGGCCGCGCTGCGCCAGGCCAAGATCCAGCGGGTCGGCCTGCTCTACGGCCGGGGCCGCACGATCACCGAGGCGGAGGCCGAGCAGATCGTCGACTCCGGTGAGGCGCTGCAGCTCGAGGAGATGGCCAAGTACTCCGCCGTCGGCACGCCGGCCGAGGTCAAGGACTACCTCGAGCAGTTCCAGAAGTCCTCCGACGCCGACGAGCTCATCGTGGCGTTCGGGCACAACGACGCCGCGGCCCGGCTGCGGGCGGTCGAGATGACCGCCGAGGTCATGGGGCAGACGGCCTGATCACCGGTTCTGATCGGTCCGGCGTTCGGCACTGATCAGAACCGGCCGCACCACACCGTCTTTCAGCAGGCGGCCGATGCGGCGCTCCTGTTCCAGCGCCGCATCGAGCCGCCGGTCGCCGCGGTGCCGCTGCCGCACCCGGGCCTCGACCTCGTCGGCGAGCTGACGCCACTCCCCCTCCTGGCGGTCGTGCAGAAGGTCGCCGGCGATCGTCGAGACCATCTCCAGCCCCTGATCGCCGAGCAGCCCGGGCAGCTCCGCCTCCTGCGGGAAATCATTGCCCTCGGGGGCCCCGCGCGGGCGGGGCACGTCAGCGGTGAACACCAGAACACCCAGTCGGGCACCGGGTTTCAGTACGCGGGCGATCTCGGCGAGCAGCGCGGTCCGGTCCGGCGTCGTGCACAGCACCCCCAGGCACCACGCCGCGTCGGCCGACCGGTCGGCCAGTGGCAGGGCATCTCCCCGAGCGGTCCAGCCGGGGACGCCCAGGAGCACCCGAGCCTCCCGGCTCGCCTCGGGCATCGGCTCCAGCACCAGGGCACGCACCCCGTACTCCCGCTGCGCGAAGGCGGCGGGCCCACCCAGGCCGCCCCCGACGTCCACCATCAGGGTGTTCGCCCGCAACCGGCACTCGCGGGCCAGCCAGCGCAGCATCGCCGGTCCGGCGCTGCCCCGGCAGGCCGCGGGAATCGCGTGCCGGGAACCGATCTCGCGCACGGCGTCGGCGGTCCAGGCGGCCATCAGCCCGAACTCGGTCTCCATCGCCTCGTTCACGGCCGGTCCCGCAGGGCGTTCCCGACCGCGGCCTTGATCTGCGCGCCCAGCACCTCGCCCCGCCCCGAAGCCAGACCCGACAGGTTCACCCCGACCACCCCGTCCACCCGCAGGAGCGCCCTGGCCTCGGCGACCGCCGCCGCGATCCCCGCCTCGACCGGATCCGGCGCGTTCAGAACCCTCTGCACCGCAACCGGATCCAGCCCGAGACCGGGAAGACCCAGGGCCTGCGCCGACCGTTCGTCGGTGTAGACGGCGACCCCCGCGACCACCGGGAGAGTCACGCCGGCCGCGCGGGCCGCGTCCACGAAAGCCGCCACCCGCGAGGGGGAACCGACGTGGTTCAGCAGACAGATCTGCGCCCCCGCACGCTGTTTCTCGCGAAGACGACCGGGCCGCAACGCGATCGGCGGGGCGTCGGGCGACTCGGCCACCGCCACGAGCGGCCCGGTGCCGGAGGCGAGCGCCGCGAGCCGGGTGCTGTCGATGTCGAAGACCTGGGTGACGTCCGGACGCACGTCGTGAGCCCGTCCGTCACCGGTCACGCAGAGCACGGCGGTCGCTCCTGCCACGGCCAGACCGGCGAGCTCCTGCTCGAGCACCACCCGGTTGCGGTCGCGGCAGGTGAGGGTGATCCAGGCCGGCAGACCCGCGTCCACCAGCAGTCTCGTCATCAGGGTGGGCGGCAGGTCGGGGCGGTTGTGATGCTCGCCCACGAGCACCCCGTCGCACGAGCCGGCCAGGGCCGCGGTGACGGTGGAGATCGAGTCGAGGGCGTAGGGCCGCACCGTGAAGTCGGTCAGGATCACGGGTTTCGTCAGGTCGGGCCGCCACTCGGCCACCGGCGGGCCGATCCAGGGCACCACCTCGCCGGACGCCGCGAACGGGCACGGAAGATCGGCCATCTCGCAGGTCAGGTCGGGACGGACCCCACCACAGGGACCGTACTCCATGCGTTTCGGGCAGGTGGACGTCTGCACGTCACGAGTCTGGGAGTGCCCGCGGGCGACCGCATCCGGACCGGGCCCCTACGGTTCGGCCTGCGGAAATTCGGTGCGGGCCGTGGGGCACTGCACGAACCCGATGCCGCCGAGGTCGGGAAGGAGCCTCACGTCACTCTTGCGCGGCTTGTCGTCGTCCGGGCTCAGGTAGGTGACCCGGGCGCGCAGCGGGTACCGCTCGGGACAGCTGTCGGGGAGATTCCAGCGCACCGTGTAGAAGCGCGTGGCCCTCGGCCGGATCACGGCTTTCGCGCCCTTGCGGCCGGGTTTCGCGCAGTCGCCGCCGGCCCGGGTGACCCCCAGCTGGCGCAGCGCGCCGACGGCGGGCGAGCTGATCTTCGAGACCAGAACGATGGACGCGTCGGTGTTCGCGAGCGCGAACGTCACGGTCAGCTGGTTGCGGTGGTCGGTGCGGACCGGGCAGACCTCGCGCAGCGACACCGGGGCCTCGTCGATCTGCACCGCGGTGGCGAAGGGGGTCGGGGACGGGACGGCGTCGTGACGGGGCGCGTCGGCGGTGCCGACGACGACGCTGCCCAGGAGGGTGACGCTGACGGTGCCGAGGACGTAGAGGCACAGGCGCGCGGGTGAGGACGGCGGGTCGTCGGCAGGCCCGTCGGTCTCCGGCACCAGGTCGAGCGTCTTCACGGTCCCACTCCAGCGTGAGAACGAGGGCCCACATGATGGTGCGGTGGCACTGCGGGGAGGGGATCCGCAGCACCACCGCACCGGTTCAGGGGCCGTTTCCAGCTTTCCGGCTCGCTGGTCGATCGGGTTCAGCTCAGCCGGTCGTGCGGCCTTCCGGAGCGGTCACGACGCGTCGGTCGAGGAGCTCGAGCTGCTGCTGGTGCTCGTGCTGGTCGGCGACTGGAGGTCGTACACCGTCGTACCGTCCACGGTAGTCGAGGTGAAGTTCTCCGCAACCCACTCGGAGATCTCGCTGCTGCTCCCCGAGCCACCGCCCATGCCGCCACCGCCGCCGAAACCACCGCGTCCGCCGTCGGTGGTGCCGCTGTCGGTGGTGCCGCTGTCGGTGCCGTTGCTCGGGGGCTGGGTGGTGCTGTTCGAGCTGTCGTCGGTGGTCCCGGTCCCGGTTCCGGTTCCTGTTCCTGTTCCGGTTCCTGTTCCGGTTCCGGGCTGTCCGGCCTGGGTGCCCATGCCGCCACCCATGCCGCCCATGCCGCCCGGGATGTAGTAGCGGATCTGGCCGTCCTCGACGTACTGCTTGAACTCGTCCAGCGTGATCGCGTCGTCGCTGCCGCTGAAGCCGCCCATGGCCATGATCGGCACACCGCTGGAAAGCTGCAGGGAGGCGGAGGAGTTGGCGCTGCTGGTGGCCGCGGCCCACTTCGTGCCGGCGCTCTGGAGCAGTTCGGTGAGCTCGGAGTCGCTGCTGCTGGAGCCGGTGCCGCCCGTGCCACCACCGCCGCCCATGCCGCCCATGCCGCCCATGCCGCCCATGCCGGAGGAGGCGCCGGACGGGCCGACCGAGGGGATCGAGCCGCTGTGCGCGCTGGCCGCGGTGGGCAGGGCGTAGGCCACCGTGCCGGTGCCGCCCGCGATCACCCCGGCCAGCAGCGCCGCCGCCAGCACCCGCTTGCCGAGCTTGAACGGCATCAGCAGGAGCAGGGCCGCGATCACGGCGACGGGCAGGAGGACGTAGCGGATCTCGGGGTGCCAGTCGCCGTTGCGGGCGAGCAGCGTGTACGACCAGAGACCGGCGGCGAGCACCATCACGGCCAGGGCGATGCGGGCGCGCCAGGTGTCCCGGGCGGCCCAGAGCACCGTGCCGCCGATGCCGATGAGGGCGGCGATCGCCGGGGCCAGGGCCACGGTGTAGTAGGGGTGGATCGTGCCTTCCATGAAGCTGAAGAGCAGGCCGGTGATGACGAGCCAGCCGCCCCAGATGATCAGCGAGGCGCGCACCCGGTCGGTGCGGTTGCGGCGGGCGGTGATGATCAGGCCGGCCACCAGCGCGACCAGCGCGGCGGGCAGCAGCCACGAGATCTGGTTGCCCATCTCGTCGCCGAACAGCCGGTTCAGGCCGGTGGGGCCACCGAACGACGAGCCCGCGACGCCGCCGCTCATGCCGCCCCCACCACCTCCGCCGCCCCCGTTGCCGGAGCCACCGAAGACGCGGCCCAGGCCGTTGTAGCCGAAGACCAGGTTGAGGATCGAGTTGCCCTCGGAGCCACCGATGTACGGACGCGAGTCGGCCGGCCAGAGCGAGACGATCGCGATGTACCAGCCGCAGGAGACGATCATGGTGAGGCCGGCGGCCAGGAGCTGCAGCACGCGGCGGCCGATCGTGGTCGGGGCGCAGACCAGGTAGGCCAGGGCGAGGGCGGGGACGATCACGAAGCCCTGCAGCATCTTGGCCAGGAAGGCGAAGCCGATGGCGACGCCGCACAGGAGGATCCACTTCCACGACGCCTTCTCCAGCGCCCGCACCATGCAGTAGGTGCCGGCCGTGAGCAGCAGCACCAGCAGGGCGTCGGGGTTGTTGAAGCGGAAGATCAGCACCGCGGCCGGGGTCAGGGCGAGCACCGCACCGGAGAGCAGACCGGCGCCCGGACCGGCCACACGCTTCACCGCGGCGTGCACCAGGGCGACGCTGAGCACGCCCTCGATCGCCTGCGGCAGCAGCATGCTCCAGCTGCTGAAGCCGAAGATCTGGCCGGACAGGCCCATCAGCCACAGCGAGGCCGGCGGCTTGTCCACGGTGATGTAGTTACTGGCGTCGAGCGAGCCGAAGAAGAGCGCCTTCCAGCTCTCCGAGCCGGCCTGGGCGGCGGCCGCGTAGTACTCGTTCGCGTAGCCCGAGGAGCTGAGGTTGATCAGGTAGAGCGCGGCGGTGGCGGCGAGCAGCACCAGCAGCGCGGGACGGGCCCAGGCCGGGTCGCCGTCGGAGGATGCGAGGAACCGACGACGGCCACGCTGCCGTCCGGAGGAATCGTCCCGGTGGCCGGGCGACACCGGTGTTTCAGCCCGTGCTGCAGTCCGTGTTCCGGCCCGCGTTTCGGCCTGGTGGGCCGTGTCCGGGCCGGGCGAGGTCGTCGTCATGGTGACGACCTTTCACCCGGCCCCTGCACGCGGGCCGACTGTCACCTGTACGTCAGCTATGCATCAGCCCTTGATGCCCGGGACCATGAACGACGCCGCCAGGTCGAACTCCTTGACGTCGACGTCGTGCTCCACCAGGAACTCGCGAAGCACATCGATGGCCCGGCGCTTGAACGCGTTGTGGTAGACCCGCTCGTCGGCCGCGCCGAAGTGGTTACCGTTGGCCGCGGCGGCCGTTCGGTCGCGCAGGCTCGGCGCGGCGGCCCAGCTCAGGTCGTTGCGCTCCTCGAGCTGCTGGTCGAGGTCGATGCGGTCGGCCTTCTCCTGGCGGTCCATGCGGATCTTGCGCACGGCCCGCGACGGGCTGCCCCACAGCAGCGGCCAGACCATCGGGAACACGGTGCGCAGCAACGGGAGCCGGTGCGCGCCCGGCCCCAGCGGGATCTTCACCACGTCGCCGTAGTCGGGCTTGAGCGGGCGCAGCGCGGTGACCGCCATCTCCACCTCGAGCATCGGGCCCTGCTTCTCGACCCGGACGAAGAGCGTGACCACGACCTGGCCGTCCCAGCCGGTGACCTCGAAGTAGGTGTAGGGCCGGGCCGAGCGGTGCTGCTGGCGCATCGCCCGCTCGATGACCTCGGGCCGGACCTCGGACACCGGGCGGCGGAAGCGCAGCTCGTAGTCCTTGTCGGGCAGAACGGGGCCGTAGCGGAACAGGCCACCGACCGCGCGGGCGTGACCACCGATGACGTAGAGCCGGTGGCCGGTCTTGGGCTTGTTCTCCATCGTCAGCGGGATCTGCTCGAGCAGGTAGCGGTGCAGGTCGATGCTCTCGAACAGGCGCGGCTCGGAGCGCTTGCCCAGCCCGGGGTCGAGCGTGCCGACCCGGGTGTCGATGGTGAAGCTCCACTTGTCGATCTGCTCACCGGAGCCGTTGAACGGGGTAGCGCCGGCGAAGACGATCACGTTGGCCCGGCCCGAGCTGCGGATCGGGCCCTCGATCTCCTCGGGCAGCGGCGGGGGCTCGACCGCGTTCAGGCCCTTGATGCCGATGGAGGCCAGCGCCGAGTCGTGCACGGCGCGGTAGTGCCACCAGATGATCGCGAATCCGGCCACGTACGAGCCGACCAGCGCGAAGAAGCCGAGCATGAGCAGGCCGCCCGCGCCCAGGTCGCCGGTGAAGATCGAGACCAGGGCGATCTCGAGGATGATCGCGACCGCGGCGGTGACCACGAGCAGCCACAGGTCGCGGGTCTCGCGGCGCTGCTTGGCCTGGGCGGCGTGCCGGGCCAGGGCCACGGCGTCGACCTGCCAGTTCGGCGACATCGCCTTCCAGTCCGGGTAGACGAGGTCGTTGAGGACCTCGCCGCCGAACGAGGCGTTCAGGTGGATGGCCGAGCAGAGCTGACGGGTGATGCCGTCGCCGGCCGGGGTGAACGGCTGCACGCGGCGGCCCGCACCGGGGCGGTTGCCCCACGGTGGCTGCAGGGCCTGCCGCACCCGCACCTCGGGCGGCTCACCGCCGGAGCTCCCGCCGGTGAGCAGGCGTGGCTTGTCGACGGCGGTCCTGCCGGCTCCGCCGTGTCGCGAAGTCTCCGAGGGCGGCATTCAGGCTCCCTGCGTCGCTCAATGACCGTTGCTTGGTCGGCACCCGTCCCGACAGTAGTCAGCCGTCCAGACGCACACCCGGTCTAGATGATGCACCGTGTAATAGCGCAACAGCGACACCCCGGGGCGAGTCGCCCATCTTTCCCGCATCACATTCCGGATCGACCGGCAATGGACCCGGTGTTCAGTCGCATTGCCGTGCCGGTGCCGACCACTGAAAGACCCCGGAGATCACGCGAGCCTCAAGCGCCTCCCAATTCCGGGCAATTCACACATTCCACTGACCTGGAGCGATTCCATGTAACCAGCTGTGAATAACCGACCTCAAGCAGTGATGAATGCCCTAAGGTGTGATCGCCCGGACCACCGCTGAAGAGGTCTGCGACGAGCGGGCCGGGATTCCGAGATCGACCCGACTGGAGTGTTCTGGGGGTTTGTCCTGATGTCGCGCCGCCAACGCTCCGGGGAAAAGACGAGCCCCATCGGTCACGGCCTGCGCGTCAGCCCCGGCAAACGCGAGCGGCACTCTGAATTCACCGATCCCGGCGCCACCGCCGCACCGGGGCTTGTGGGCAGTGCGGGTGCAGCGTCAGGCTCGGGTGTCCCGGGTCCGGCCGGCCCGCCGGGCCCCGTGACCGGCGCCGCGGAGGCGCCGGACCGTCCGCCCGGTTCGCCCGCCGACCCGCCGGCGTCGCGGGTCGACATGCCCGGGTCGTCGCGGCTCGACCCGCCCGGGTCCCTGAAGGGCCTGCCCCGGCACGCCGACATCGACGCCCGGGCCGCGCTCACCCGCTACCGCCACCACGTCGTCCTCGCTGATGCCCTCTGCGCCGGCGTCGCCGCCCTGTTGGCCGTGCTGCTGCGCTTCGACGGCGAGGCCCCCGGGTTCTGGTCGTGGGTGCCGATCGTGCTGCCGCTGATCTGGATCGGCATCGCCGGCATGGACCGGGTCTACGAACGCCGCTTCCTGGGCGCCGGCACCGAGGAGTTCCAGCGGGTGCTGCGCTCGGGCGTGGTGCTGTTCGCGGCCATCGCCGTCACGTCGTTCCTGTCCAAGGCGTACGTGTCGCGCTCGGTCGTGGTCTTCGCGGTGCCCGTCACCGTGCTCGGTGCCCTGGCCGTGCGCAAGGTGCTGCGGATCCGGCTGCACCACGCCCGCGCGGCCGGCATCGGCCTGGAGCGCACCATCGTGCTGGGTGACGCCGAGGGTGCGCTCGAACTCGTGCACCTGCTGCGGCACAACACCCACCGAGGCATGGTGCCGGTCGGCATCTGCCTGGCCACCAGCCCGGTGACCCCCAGCGACATGGACGGGGTGCCGGTGATGGGGGGCCCGGCCGACGTGCTCGAGGCGGTCGAGGCCACCCAGGCGCACGTGGTGGCGGTGGTGTCGCACCCCGATCTGTGGGGCCATCCCCTGCGTGAGCTGGCCTGGGCCCTCGAGGACCTCGACGTGGAGCTCATCGTCTCGCCCGGCATCGTCGAGGTGGCCGGACCCCGACTGTCGATCCGCCCGCTGGCCGGACTGTCGCTGCTGCACCTCGAGCAGCCCACCGCCGACGGCGGGGACCTCCTGCTCAAGGCCGCCTTCGACCGGATCCTGGGCAGCGCGATCCTGCTCGTCCTCGCCCCGTTGCTGGCCGCGATCGCGATCGCGGTGCGGGTGACCAGCCCTGGCCCGGCCCTGTTCCGGCAGACCCGCGTGGGCGTGGGCGGCCGCGAGTTCTCGATCTACAAGTTCCGCTCGATGGTCACCGACGCCGAGCACCGCCTCGACGACCTCACCACCCACGACGAGGGCAACGGCGTCCTCTTCAAGATGCGCACCGACCCCCGCGTCACGCCCCTCGGGGCCCGGCTGCGCCGCTACTCGCTCGACGAACTCCCCCAGCTCATCAACGTCGCCAGGGGAGACATGTCCCTGGTCGGCCCTCGCCCCCCGCTCCCCCGGGAGGTGGCCGGCTACTCCGACGACGCCGTGCGGCGCCTGCGCGTACGCCCCGGCATGACCGGCCTCTGGCAGGTGTCCGGCCGCTCCGACCTGAGCTGGGAGCAGTCCCTCCTGCTCGACCTGCGCTACGTGGACAACTGGTCGATGACCCTCGACCTCAGCATCCTCTGGCGCACCGTCCGGGCCGTGGTGAAGGGCAACGGCGCCTACTAGAGCGCCCCGCCACCTGCCCCGTAAGCGTCCCGCCACAGCACGCGTCCCCTTCCAGCGTGCGTCCCCTTCCAATCACGCGCCCCCTCCCAAACGCACGCCCCCTCCCAGGCGCGTGTCCCCTTCCAAGCACGCGTCCCCTCCCAGGCACGCGTCCCCTCCCAGGCACGCGTCCCCTCCCAAACGCGCGCCCCCTCATAAGCACGCGCTCCTTCCAAGCACGCGTCCCCTCCCAAACGCGCGCCCCCTCCTAAGCACGCGCTCCCTCCCAAGCACGCGCCCCCTCCCACACGCGCGCCCCCTCCCAAACGCGCGCCCCCTCCCAGGCACTTCTCCCTCCACGCACGCGCATCCCCGCACGCCACGCGAGCGAACGCGCGTCCCGCCCCCGCCCGAACCGCATCCCAACCGAACCGCGCACCACCCGAAGCGAAAGTTCGGTGCTTTCGATTATCGATAATCGAAAGCACCGACCATGCGCCGAGCCGCCATGCCGCTGACGGGTAAAGGCACGCGGGAGCGGATGAAGATTCGAGGACAGAGGCACCGCCGCCGAGGCAAGAAGGCTGCGGACGCGGCAGGGGCCCGGTGTCAGGCGTCCGGTTCGGCAGATCCGGCACCAGGTCAACGGTCCCGTGGCCTCTCGCCCGGCAGCACCGTGTCAGCCCGCCCGGCGCACGCCCGATCGATCCCCGGTGCCAGGCACCCGCCCGTCAGCCCTGAGCCCGGCAGCCCTGAACCCGGTAGCCCGGCAGCCCTGAACCCGGTAGCCCGGCAGCCCTGAACCCGGTAGCCCGGCAGCCCTGAACCCGGTAGCCCGGTAGCCCTGAACCCGGTAGCCCGGTAGCCCGGTAGCCCTGAACCCGGCAGCCCTGAACCCGGCACCGGCTCGATGGATCCCGGGTGCTGCATCTCTCCCGGTGATCCCGAAGCGTCGGGGCTCGGGCCTCAGTGGTCTTCGGGGTCGTCCTCGTGGTCGGGGCCGTCGACGCCGTCCGGATTGGCCGCGGCCACCGCGAACCAGGTCTGGGCCTGGGCCAGGTCGGCGTGCGTGATCGTGCCGCTGCGGATGGCCCACATGGCCAGGGGCAGGCGGAAGTCCTCGGCGGCGTCGGGGCGCTCGCGGGAGACCAGTCCGGGCACGCCGTGGCTGTCGAGCTTCTCGCGCACCTGCTTGAACACGTTGCGCACATAACCAGGGCGGCGCCCGACCCGCTCGGCCACCTGGCGATAGGTCGCGGCGCTGGCCTCAGTGCCGGAGCGGGTCAGCAGCGGCTCGCACAGTGCGGTGAGCAGGCGGCGCTGGGCGGGCGTGAGGATGATCGGCGGCACGACCACGGTCGGCGAGTCGTCGGACTCGTCGTCGACCTCGGACGGTGAGGGCGGCAGGCCCCGCGCGTCGACGTGCACGACGTAGTCGCGACCGAAGCGGCCGGTGACGATCACGTCGAACTGGCGCCAGGGCAGCGAGGTGGTGGCGGCGCCGGGCTCGACCGTGCGCGTGGCCCCGGTGGGCGGGCGCAACTGAAGCAGCTTCGACGAGGAGACGTTGCGGATCAGCACGCAGTCGGCCAGCACCCGCACCGTGGCCGCATGCCGGGAGACGTGGTCGTCTTCCGGCTCGTAGGCGATGCGCAGGTCGCAGTTGCGGCTACGGCCGATCGTGACCTCGTGACCCGGCGGCACGGCGCGGCGCTGCTGCCCCTCCGTCACGGAGAAGAGCACGGCGGCCGGCCCGGCCTCACCGAACGTCGGCTGGCTCATCGCGCCACTCGGCACCTGCTGGGTCATGACCGTCTGCCCCATCCGCGCAGTCCTTCCCGGGAAGTCCGCGCCCTGCACACATGGCTCCCACTTTCGCTCATTCGCCCGGATCTGTCACCGGTCACCGCAAGGTACGGCACGAACAGCCCATTGACGACGGAAAGAAAGTGGTGAGCCGATGTGATCTCGGCGATCGGCTAAGACCTTCGCACTGCATCCACATTGCATCGACACTCCCCTGCTGGGGCAAAGACTCTGCAGCAGAGCAGGACTCGGCATCCGCTCGGCCACTCGACGAGACCCCCGCGAAGGCGAGTATCCACCCGACCCCTGTGCGGGTGGATACCGCCCCATGAGGCAGCAGTGACTTATGGATACCCCTGGCAACCAATGAGCGGCCGGTCAATTCAGGACAACCCGAGAGGCTAATTCCGGGTAGTGCAGGGGTGCATCGAGAGCGCTCGGTGAGGGCATGGTCGCTCCGGGACAAAGCACCGTTCCCCGGCACCTGTCAGGTACCGGGGAACGGTGGTGACTCCTCGAGCGGTCCGGTCAGCGGACCGTCTCGTCGTGATCGGCCTGGGCCTCCGCCTCGGGGGCGCCACCCTGCACCGGGATCTGCCCGGTGAAGGGCATCAGCGCGCCCGGCGGCTTGCCGTGACCGATCACCGCGGTGAACCCGCCGCGCGGACGGCGGGTGGGGCGCCGTCCCCAGAACCCGGTACGCGGTGCCTCACCGGCGGACGGGCGCTTCTCGCCGAGGGTCTGCACCTCGCCGCCGACCCGCTCGCCCGGGGTCATCCAGCGCGGCCGGATCTCCGGGGCGGGCCGGGCGTCCTCGAACTCAGGCTGCGGCTCGTCCGTGCCGGGCCCGGCAGCCGGCAGCACCGGCAGCACCGGCAGGGGGATCGGGTTGGTCGGGGGCGAGTCCACGTCACTGATGGTGGACGCGTCGGTCGCCTCGGTCTCCCCGGCCACCTGGGCGCCGAGGTCGGCTTCGGCGGCGAGGTCCTCGGCGAGGTGCGCCGTCGGCTCGTCGAAGCGCTCGTCGTCCCGTCCGTCGAACCTCTCGTTGCTCGGCTCGGCGGAACGGCCGCTCAGCAGCGGGAGGTCGATCGGGCCGGAGATGGCGTCCTTGGTCAGGCCGGCGTGTCCGCCGGGACGACGGGCCGAGACCGGCTCGGTCCGCGGCCCGGGCGGCTGGATCAGCGAGCGCAGCGCCTGCACCGGACGATCGTCCCGGACCGGGGCGCTCCAGCTCCGGTCACGGCCCGGGTCACGGTCACTGCCCGGGTTGCCGTTCCGGTCGCCACCACGGTCGCCACCACGGTCGTCGCCACGGCCACTGCTGCGGTCGGTGACGCGGTCGGTGCCATGGTGGCCGCCCTGGTCGGTGCGGGCCCACCAGGATTCGGCCCCGCCCCGGGCGGCGAACAGATCGACGCCGAGACCGGCGTGCGCGGCCACCGGGACCCCGGCGGGCTGGACCTGGCGGTCCTCCCGCTCGATGCGGGTCAGGTCGATGTGGTGCGGCATCTCGAGCGGACGCAGGTCGATCGACCGCATCGCCCCGGCCACCTCGGCGGCCACGTCGGCCGAGTCGAGGTCGATGGGCCGGGCCGCGAGCGCGGACGTGTCCATCTTCCTCAGCGCCTGCAGCACCCGCCGGGCCTCCGAGGCCCGCTCGGCCGCCTGCGCCCGGAACTGCGCCGCCGCCCGGAACTCCTCGGCCGCCAGCTCGCGCTGGGTGCGCAGCTCGTCGGCCTCGGCCCGCAGCCGCTCGGCCCGCTCCCGCTCGAAGCGCAGCTGCTCGACCCGGGCCCGGGCCACCTGCTCCAGTTCCAGCCGGGCCTGGCCGGCCAGATCCTGCTCACCCAGTTCCCGGTCGGCGCGGGCCTGCTCGGTCCGCACCAGCTCCAGGCGCTCACGCTCGGCCAGCTCGACCTCGAGGCGCTGGATCCCGGCCAGTTCCCGCTCCCGCAGGGCCCTCTCGGCCTCCTCGATCTCGGCCCGCAGCCGCGCCAGACGCTCTTCCTCGGCCCGCTCGGCCGCCGCCTGCTCGGCGGCGAGACGGGCGGCACGCTCGGCCTCGGCGCGCTCGAGACGCATCGCCTCGGCCCGCTCCTGCTCCTCGCGCACCCGCTCGGCCTCTTCGAGCTCCGCCCGCAGCCGCGCCAGACGCTGTGCCTCGACCCGCTCGGCCGCCGCCTTCTCCGCCGCGACCCGCGAGGCCGCGGCCCACTCCTGCACGGCCCACTCGGCGCGGGCCCGCTCGACACCGGCCTGCTCGGCGGCGGCCCGGGCCTGCGCCCGCTCCGCCTCCTCCACGACCGACCGTTCCCGGGAAGCCTTCTCGGCCGCCCGCTTCGCCTGTGTCGCCGCGAAGAACACCGGCTCCAGCTCGGGCGAGGGCTCCTCGTCGGAGTCACTCAGCAGCGGCGCGGCGAGCGGGTCGGACAAGGGGTCGGACAGGACGTCGCCCGCCCCGTCCTGAGCCTCGGCTGCCTCCCGGTCGGCCGCCTCGAGGTCGACAGAGGAGCCGACGGAGGAGGCGACAGAGGACCCGTCGACGGTCACCGGGCCCGACACGGCTCCGGACACGAGGTCGGCCGCGGCCACCGTCGCAGCTCCGACTCCCGACCCGGCACCGTCCCCGGCCGTCGCGGCCGCAGCTGACGCACCGGCCACCGCGGTCGTCCCGGTCTCTGCCCCGGCCACCCGCTCGCCCGGGGCACGACCCTCGAGGCCCTCCCGGGCGGCACCGGAATCAACCGGGCCACGCACCGAACCATCCACCGGACCACGCACCGAACCGCCGGCCGGGACGTCATCGGGGACCGACGCGTCCTCAATACCGGACCCGACGCCCTCCGAAGCCGCACTCGCGACCTCGGCCTCACGCACCGAGGACCCCGCGGGAACCAGGCGCATCGGCCCGGTCGCGCCGCGCACGTCCACCACCGCGACCTCGTCACCCGCCGGGATCCCCTCGCGGGCGTCAGCCGAAGCCGCGTCGTCCGCCGGACGCCCGACCGTCGACGCGTCACGCAGGTCGATCACCGGCGCCGGCTGGGTCTCGTCGAGACGGGACACGAAACCGGTGCGCGGGGCCAGCGCGTCCTCGAAGTCGTCGTCGGCCAGGTCGGGCACGGCCTCGAGGGCCCGCACCGCGGCCAGCTCGTCGTCGTCCTCGAGCATCGACACCAGGTCGGCGACGGACTCGGCCGACAGCAGCAGCTCTTCCGTGGAAACGTCTTTCGCCCCACGTACCGCACCCGTGGGCACCCCGACCGCGGGCACCTCCCCGGTCGGCACCGACACCAGACGGCGCGGCTTCGGACCGGATCCGGGCGTCGGCATCTCCTCGACGCTGTCGTCGAGACGGCTGCGGCGCTCACCCATGATCTGGCGCTGGAAGCTGACGGCCCGCACCCACACGTCCGTCACCTCGACCTCGCCCGGCTCCGGCGCGGCGTAGGGCCAGAACGGGCCGCCCGGCGGCAGCAGACTGCCCGGGCCCACCGCACTGATCAGACTGCTGGCCAGCGCACTGTCGAGCACCGGACGGCTGCTCGCGTGCCGCCCGGCCTTGGGGCGCCGGCCCACGCGGGCCACCCGGTCGCAGAAGTCGATCATCGCGAAGACGCGGAAGTCGTTGACGTCGATCTCGCCCATGCGCACCGCGTCGACCAGGTCGTCACGCAGCACCGCAGCCTGGTGACGGCGCGAGCTACGGCGCACCGCACGCACCACCAGCACCACGAGGACCAGCAGCAGCGCAGCCACGGCAACTCCGGTCACGGCCAGGCCCTGCTCCGGATGCAGCTCGAGATGGTCACGGGTGCGCACGGCGGAATCAGCCGCGCCGTCGAACATCTCGGTGGCGAGCCGGCGCACGTCGGCCGCCCTCGCACTGAAGTCGCTCATGACGCCTCCGCCCGGGGTGCTCCGCGATAGGCGCAGTCGGCGTGCAGACCGTCGCGCAGCGCGGTGAGCTCACCGGTCGCCGCCGCGAAATCTTCGTGCCAGCGGTCGTTCTCCATCGACAACTCGGTGTTTCTCGCTCTCAGCTGGACGTTCTCGCGCCGGTAGCGGACGGCCAACAGCACCACCACGCACCCCAGCACGACGAGGAGGACTCCGGCGCCGCCCACAGCGGCGCCCGAGAGATCGACCTCCGAAAGGCTCTCCGACACGGCGAAGCCCCTCCCACATGTTCTTGAGCTTCCGGGCTCCCAGGTTCCGGCGCGCACGACGCGATCCCTGCTGGCGCGGTCCGGACTCCACTCCGCCATCCGATTTGGCGTAGCTCACTGTAGTGGACCTCAACTCTGAGTTAAAGCTTCCGCGTGTCCGAACCGAGTTATGGCACCCGCGATGCACCGACATCGTTGACATCTCAGGCCTTCTCACCGTGCGACACGCCGTAGCCGCAGGTCAGCGCCCTTCCCGGCGCGGATGCCCGCTTGAACTACTTATGCGCAAATCGACCCACTAGGCTCGGGGGACGACCGGAACCGCTGTCGTGCGGCTCGGTCACGCTGCAAACCGGCGGCGACCCTGTCCAGACGACGCGCCACGTGCACCGAGTTGTGGAGGATTCCGGTGGACTCGACCCCCGACCGGGCCCAGGCGGTACCGCACGGCATCTCGTCCCGCAGCACCCCCAGACACCTGGTGCGCATCCGGGCCGGGGCCAACGGCGCCCGCACCGTCACCCTCGGCGGTCGCCTCCCGACCACCGTCCTCACCCCCGAAAACCCCGAAAACCCCCAAGCCCCCCAAGCCCCCCAAGCCCCCCAAGCCTCCGAAGCACCCGAAGCACCCGAAGCCCTGAAAGCCCCCGAGACCCCCGAATTCGAGACCACCCCCGACCACGGAACGGGACCCGGCGGCGTGAACCCCGAAGATTCTGGCCCGAGCGACAACCGTCACGTGCTCACCCCCGACCTCGGCACCGAGGTCAGCGCCGAGGTCGACACCGTCGTCTTCGCCCTGGAGTGGGCCCGCCTGCTCAGCGGCACCGGCTACGTCACCACCGACCGCACCGTGGTGGTCGACGAGCTGCACCGCCGCCTGGTCCGGCTGATCGAGGCCCTGCACGGCACCCCGTTCGACCCGTCGGCGGGCGCCGAGGCGGGTGAGGCCCTGGTCGTCCTGGGCTTCGGCTCCCCCGACGCCCTCGGCCGCACCACCAGCCTCTTCGTGCGCCGGTTCCTGACCAGCGAGACCCGCGAGAATCCGGCCGGCACCCCCGAGGACGTCCAGACCCGCGTCGCCGAGCTGATCGGCGCCGTCGGCCAGGGCTTCGCCCGTGCCCTGCGCGATCGCACCCTGCAGCAGCAGGACGCGATCCGCAGCTCCGCGCTCCTGGCCCTGGAACGCGCCCAGGCCGGCCGTCGCGAGGCCGAGCTGCGCGACCCGGTCACCGGGCTGCTCAACCGCCGAGGCTTCGTCTCGGCCCTCACCGACCTGCTGGCCACCTCTCCCCCGGGCGTGCTCGGCGTCTGCCTGCTCACCCTGGGCGGGTTCGAGCCGCTCGACCGGGGTTTCGGCACCGCGGTCGGCGACCAGCTGCTGCGCACGGTGTCCGAGCGCCTGTCCGCCCGCTTCGGCGGCCCGGCCGAGCTGATCGGCCGGATGGGCCGCGACGAGTTCATCGTCGCCGCCGTCGCCCCCGGCGCGAAGGGCACGCCGAGCACGGTCGAGAACATCATCCAGCGCGTCGCCGACGCCCAGGACGCGGTGCGCGCCCCGATCACCCTCGACGACCGCGCCCTGGTGCTGACCCCGTCGGTCGGCGTGGTGTCGCGTCAGACCGCCCAGGCCGAACCGGAGACCGTTCTGCGCGACGCCGGGCTGGCCGGTTCCTGGGCCCGCGAGCGCGGTCCCGGCTCGATCGCGGTGTTCGAGCTGGATCGCGCCGCCCGGCAGGTCGCCGGGCTCACGTTGGCGGCGGAGCTGCCGGCGGCGATCGAGTCGGGACGCCTGCTGGCCCACTACCAGCCGATCGTCGGGCTGCGCACGGGGCGGGTCGAGGCCGTGGAGGCCCTGGCCCGCTGGGAGCACGAGCGGCGGGGCCTGCTCGAGCCGGACGCGTTCATCCCGCTCGCCCAGCGCGCCGGGCTGATCGAGGAGCTCGGCCGCAGCATGCTGGAACGGGCCGCGCGACAGGCACTCTCCTGGCACCGCACGCTCACGAACGGGCCGGTGGTGTCGGTCAACCTCGACCCGCAGCAGCTCACCGGGCCGGGCACGGTGCGCGACGTGGTCACCGTGCTCGAGCGCACCGGCCTGCCCCCGCACCGCCTGCAGCTGGAGATCACCGAGCACGCCGATCTCACGTCCCCGGCGGTGCGGCGGGTGGTGCGCGACCTGGCCCACATCGGGGTCGGCCTGGCCGTCGACGACTTCGGCACCGGCCGGGCCCATCTGGCCCGACTGCCCGAACTGCCCGGGCTCGGCGTGACCACCCTGAAGCTGGCCGCGGACTTCCTGAAGGCCGGCGAGACCCCGGGCCCCCGCCCCACCGACACCCCGGGCGAGCAGCCGCCCTGGCACCACCGCTTCGGCCCGGCCCGCCTCCGGCACTACCTGGGCCGCGACGCCACCCCGGCCGAAGACGACCAGGAACGCGAGACCGACGCCCGCCGCGACGTTCTCGCCTCCACGATCGACCTCGCCCACCGCCTGGGCCTGCAGGTCACCGTGGAGGGTGTCGAGACCGCCGACGACGCCGCCCTCATCACCTCACTGGGCGCCGACCACGCACAGGGCTCGTTCTACAGCGTCCCGCTGCCCGCGACCGAGGCCACCCGCTACGTGAGCCGTCCCTGAGAGGTCAGCAGCTCCGCGAACCGGTCCAGGTCCACGTTGCCGCCACTCAGCATCACCCCGATGCGGCGGCCGGCCAGCTCGCCCCGCGCCAGCCGCAACGCCGCGGCCAGCCCGAGCGTGCCGGTGGGCTCCACCACCATCTTCGTGTTCACCGCGAGAAGCCGCACGGCGGAGCCCAGTTCGGCGTCCGACGCGGTGAGCACGTCGGTCGCCAGCTCCCGGATGATCGCGAAGGTGTGCTGCCCCAGCGCGGTGGTGGCCGCCCCGTCCGCGATCGTCTGCGGGGTGGGGATCGTGACGATCGACCCGCTGCGGAACGACTGCGCCCCGTCGTCACCGGCCTCCGGCTCGACCCCGTAGATCCGGGCGGTGGGCGCGAGATGCCGCACCGAGAGCGCTGTTCCGGACAGCAGGCCACCACCGCCGAGGGGCACGAACACCGCGTCCAGGTCCGGCACGTCTTCGAGCAGTTCCTTCGCCGCCGTGCCCTGACCCGCGATCACCGAGGGGTGGTCGAAGGGCGGCACGAGCGTCAGCCCCCGGGTGCGCGCGAGCTCGGCCGCGATCGCCGCACGGTCTTCGGTGTAACGGTCGTACGACACCACCGCGGCGCCGTACTCCTTGGTGGCCGCCAGTTTCGAGGCCGGGCTGTCGTGCGGCATCACGATCGTGGCCGAGATCCCGAGAATGCGCGCGGCCAGCGCCACGGCCTGGGCGTGGTTGCCGGACGAGAACGCGACGACCCCCGCGTCCCTCTGTTCCGGAGTCAGCTGGGCCAGCGTGTTGAACGCGCCGCGGATCTTGAAAGCCCCGGCCCGCTGCAGGTTCTCGCACTTGAAGAAGATCTCGGCCCCGGCCTGCTCGTCGATGCGGCGGCTGGTGACGACCGGCGTGCGGTGCACCACTCCAGCGATACGCTTCGAAGCGGCCTCGACGTCGGAGTACGTGACAGACATGCACGCATCCTAGAAGGAGCTCCTCGTGTCCCGACCACCCCTGACCCTCAGCGGCATCGTGCTCGGCACCGACGACGTGAGAACGCTCTCGGAGTTCTACCTGCGTCTGCTCGGCTGGGAGCTGGAACAGGACGAGCTGCCGCACTGGCGCAAGCTCCGGTCACCGCAGGGAGGCACCGGCCTGTCGTTCCAGCTCGAAGACGGCCACGTCCGCCCGGTCTGGCCGGCGCCGAATCCCGCCGCCGGAGACCAGCAGATGCAGATCCACCTCGACATCCAGGTCGAGGATCTCGACACCGGTGAACAGTGGGCCCGGGAGTGTGGTGCCGAGCGGCACGCGTTCCAGCCGCAAGACGATGTGCGGGTCATGATCGACCCGTCCGGCCACCCGTTCTGCCTGTTCCTCCACTGACAGCCCGGCGGGGGACGTGGCGGTCACCGGAGCGCCGACCGCCACGTTCACGTCGGCAGCAGGGGCCACAACCGGGTCCAGGCCTCCTCCGCCGCCCCGGCCACCGGCCCGCCCTCGCGCAGCTCCGCCGCCAGCACCGGCGGCGGGTCGGCCCGCCGGAAGGCCATGAGCCCGGCCAGGTACGCGTCGTCCAGCGCCCGCGACGCGGAGGCCAGGTAGTCCACACCCAGCCCACCGACCGTCACCAGGTCCGGGTCGACCGCGTTGACCAGCCCGGCGATCCCCCGCCCGAGCCGCGCCGCCACCACCTCGACCGCCCGCCGTTCCTCGGCCCCGTCCGACGCCAGCACCCGCCGCGCGTAGGCCACCGGATCGGCGGGCACCGGCCGGCCGAGCAACCGGGCCAGGGCCGACCCGTCGAGCGACGCACCCCAGCACCCCCGCGCCCCGCAGGGGCACTCCACGTCGTCCCCCGCGAACGGCACGTGCCCGAACTCCCCGCCCAGCCCGACCGCCCCGGTGAGCACCCGCCCACTCTCCACGAGCGCGCCGCCCAGTCCCGCGTCCACCCGCACGTGCAACGCCACCGACGCCCCCACCGCCGCCCCCCGGCGCGACTCGGCCGAGGCCGCGAACGTGGCGTCGTTGCCCACCGCCGTCACCGGCGCCTTGGGCCAGAGCACCCCCAGGTCGAGACCGGGCCAGTTCAGCGTGCTCGCCTCGACCAGCCGGTCCATCGCCACCAGGCCGGGCACCGAGACCCCCATCCCGCGGATCCGCCCGCGGAACCGGCGCCGCAGCTTCGTCAGCCGGTCGCGGACCTCGAGCACCACCCGCTCGCCGTCGCCGTAGGCCCGGTCCAGATCGCCGGCGTCGCAGGCGACCACCTCACCCCCGAGCTGCACCACCTCGGCACGCCAGGTCTCGTGCGCGAACGCCACCGCCAGCACCAGCGGCCCGCGCGGGTGCGGCTGCAGCACGGTGGTGGGCCGGCCCCGCCCGGTCGGCTCGGCCGGACGCTCGCTGATCAGCTCGGCGGCCGTGAGCCGGGCCACCAGCTCGGTGGCCGCCCCGGTGCCGATCCCGACCCTGCGGGCCGCGTCCGCCCTTGTCACGTCGGGATTTTCGTGCACCACCCGGAGCAATTCGGACGCCCTGGTCCCGATCACGACCGGTCAACTCCCTGTTTTTACTCGAATCCAGAGTTTAATATGAAGCACGTGTCCAGCCCCACCCGCACCTGCGTAGCCTCGCCCCCCGCCACCACAGCGCCGGACCGCCCCAACTATGCCGCGCTGTTCGTCCTCGCGACGTGCTCGTTCATCTACGTCACCGCCGAGATGCTCCCCGTCGGCCTGCTCCCGCAGATCAGCGCCGACCTGAACGTCACCGAGGCCCAGGTCGGCCTGCTGCTCACCTCCTACGCCGCGGTCGCCGCCGTCACCACCATCCCGATGACGGCCCTGACCATGCGCTTCACCCGCAACCGGCTGCTGGCCGGCACGCTCGCCGTGTTCGTGGTGGCCCAGCTGGTGGCCGCGCTGGCCCCGTCGCTCACCGTTCTGTCGATCACCCGGATCTTCTCGGCCGCCGCGCACGGCGTGTTCTGGGCGATCGTGGCCCCGATCGCCGCGCGGCTGGCCCCGCCCGGGCAGACCGGCAAGGCCACCTCGATCGTCTTCACCGGGTCGGCGGTGGCCATGGTGCTCGGCGCCCCGATCGGCACGGTGATCGGCCAGGCCTCCAGCTGGCGGGTGGCCGTGGTCACGGTCGGCGTGGTGGGTGCGCTCAGCCTGCTCTGCATCCTGCTGATCGTGCCGAAACTGCCGGTGCTGCCGAGGGACGCCGCCAAGACCACGGTCGGTCAGCTCGCCGCCGCGGGGCGCCAGATCCGCTCGCGGGCCACGTTGCCGGGGTGTCTCATCACCCTCACCGCGGTGATCGGCCAGTTCGCCGCCTACACCTACGTCGCCCCGCTGGTGCGGCGCGACGCCGGGCTCGACGGCCGGGCCCTGGCCGTGCTGCTGCTGGCGTTCGGGGTGGCCGGCGTCGTCGGCAACGTGCTGGCCGGGCGCTTCATCGACCGCCGCCCCGACCTGGTGATGATGGCGATCTTCGGCACCATGTCCGTGTCGATGGCCGTGCTCGTCGGCACGCCGGGTGCGGTGGTCACGGTGATCGCGGTCGTCTTCTGGGGCCTGTCCTCGTCGCCGATGTCGATGTCCCTGCAGGCGGCCGTGATCCGGCGGGCCCCACGCACTCAGGACGCGGCCGCCTCGGTGCAGGTCGTCGCGTTCCAGATCGGCATCGGCGGGGGCGCCTTGATCGGCGAGCGCCTCTACGGCCACGGCTTCCTGGTGCTGCTGCCGGTGTTCGGCGCGGTGATGACGGCCCTGGCGCTGCTACTTGCCTTCCGGGCCAAGGAGACGTTCCCCCGTCACCCGGTGCCGCACGTCGACGCCACGCACTAGGACCTGTCTTCGCTCCGGTCGAGCCCGGCCACCGCCAGCACCGCGTCGATGTGCGACAGGTGACTCAGCCCCTGGGGCAGGTTGCCCAGGAAGTCCCCGGTGGCCGGGTCGATCATCTCGGCGAAGATCCCCACGTCGTTGGTCAGGGCGTTCATCTGCTCGAGGAGCTCGCGGGCCTCGTCGCCCCGGCCCACCGCGACCAGGGCCGACACCATCCAGAACGAGCAGGTCACGAAAGCGCCCTCCTCGACGCGCATCCCGCTGTACCGGTAGAGCAGCGGCCCCTCGCCCAGCTCGGAGCGCAACGCGTCGATCGTCGACGACATCCGCGGCCCGGTGTCGAACCCGCACAGCGCCCCCTGCAGCACCGACGCGTCCAGCTCGTCGGAGCCCGCGAACCAGGTGTACGCCTGCCGCGACGACGACCAGCAGAACTCCTCGATCCAGGCCCCGATCCGGTCGCGCTCGGCCCGCCAGCGCTCCACCGGGCCGGGCAGCTGCCCGAACTCCGACGCCAGCACCACCGCACAGTCGAGAGCCTGCCAGCAGCCCATTTTCGACGACGTGTAGTGCTGGTCGTCCTCCAGCTCCCAGATCCCGGCGTCGCGCTGCTGCCAGGTGTCGCAGCAGTGGTCGGCCAGACCCGCCAGCAGCCGCGAGGTCCCGAGGTCGAGCACGTGCCCGGCCTCGACGTAGCTGCGCACCACCGAGAACAGGTCACCGAACATCCCCAGTTGCTGCTGCCCGGCGGCACGGTTGCCCGTCACCACCGGCTGGCTGCCCTTCCAGCCGGGCACGTCCGCGTAGGTCCGGGAACCGGGCAGGTCACCGTTGAGCCGGTAGAACACCTGCAGCCCGTTGCGCCGGATCGTGGCCAGCAGCCAGGCGACCGCGGCGTGCACCTCCTCGCGCAGCCCGAGGCGGATCAGGGCGTCGAGCGTGTACGCGGTGTCGCGCACCCAGGTGTAGCGGTAGTCCCAGTTCTTGCCGCCCGCCGGGTTCTCCGGCAGCGAGGTGGTGGCCGCGGCCGCGATCGCCCCGGTCGGGCTGTGCAGCAGCAGTTTCAGCACCAGGGCGCTGCGCAGCACCTCGTCGGCGTAGGGGCCGTCGTAGCCGACCTGCCCGGTCCACTCCTGCCAGCCGGCGATCGAGCGGTCGATCCGGGCGTCGATGTCGTCGACGTGGGCCAGGTTCAGCGGTTCGGAGTGGGTCCCGACCACCGCGACCAGGTGCCGCGATCCGCCCGAGGTCTCGAAACGTCCAGCGATCTGCTGCTCCTCGACCTCGGCGGAACCCGCGTCGCGCAGCCGCACCGCCATCATGACCTCGTCCATGCGCAGCACCGGCCCGTGCGCCGTGTCCTCCACCCAGGGCGAGTACCCGCCCAGCCCACTGCCCGCCCGCACCCGCCAGGCCATCGGCACGCTGCCCTCGAGACCCTCGACGCGGCGCGCCAGTTCGGCCCAGGGCAGGCGCCCGGCGACGCCGCTGTTCAGCGAGTCGGTGACCCGTACGCGCCCGCGGGCGGTGGTGTAGGTCGTCTCGACCACGTTGGTACCTCGCACGTACCGGCGTTCCACGGTCCAGTCGACGGTGGGCGCCAGTTCGAGCCGGCCGCCGTCCTCGGCGTCGAGCAGGGCCGCGAACGGCGGCGCCGAGTCCAGGTCGGGCACCGGGAACCAGTCCACCGAGCCGCCGCGGCTCACCAGGGCGACCGTGCGCCCGTCGCCCAGGGCGGCGTAGTCGCGCAGGTCGCGGTAGTCGGTGGGGTCGGTGCGGCGGCCGAGGCTGGGTGTCGAGGGTGAAGCGGACGGGGTGGTCACGCCCCAACTGTCGGGTGAGCCGGGGGTTCCGGCGATTCGGTGCGTGGTCCGGCCGCCGGTTTCGCGGTGATTGGTTCACAAAAATGATGGACGCGGCGGTCGCCCATCGCCGGGAACCCCACCTTCGGTTCCGTCCCCGACCCGGGCGACCGCCGCGTCCGCCGTTGACGCCCTAGGCGCCGGAGGCCGCGCCGTAGATGCCGCGGGCGTTCTCGTTGGTGTGGCTGATGATGTCGGCGCTCTGCCCGGCGAACTCGGCCTGATCAACACCCCGTGTCTGCAGGAAGATGCCGATGCACTCCATCGTGCGCCGCACGAAGGCCTGGTAGTAGACCTCCTCGTCGGCGGCCGCGAAGTGCTCGCCCAGGTCGAAGTTCGTGACCTGCTCGCGCAGGCTCTTCACCGCCCCGAAGTCGACGTCGCGCCGGTGCTCGATCTCGGCGTCGGCCTCGGACGCGTTCGCCGCCCGCAGCCGGGCCGCCCGGGCCTTCTTCAGCACCTCCGACGGCGCGTTCAGCAGCAGCGCGGTGGCGTCGTGCAGGGCGATCGGCCCCAGCTCGCGCAGCTCGGCACCGGAGGAGGTGTCGAGGTCGTTCACCTCGTACAGCTGCGGGTGCAGCGGCCGCAGCGCGTACACCTGCCCCTCCACGAAGAGCGTCTGGTTCGCCACCCAGGCCCGCACGAACAGCGAGACCACCACCTGCCCGCCCAGCGCCGACTGCTGGAAACAGGTGTAGGTGCGCGCACTCTCGTCGCGCCGGTCGAAGTACGGCCAGAGCGTGGCCGCGTGCACGACGGTGCTGGGGCGGCGCCAGTTCAGTACCTCGTCCATGTCCAGACGCGGCTCCAGCGGACCCTGCCGGTACAGGTCGACCGACAGCGCGCCCTGGCCACCCCGCACGTAGAGCCGGTGGTGCCCCGACGGACGCGGGCTGATCCGCCCCGGCAGCAGCTCCAGCAACGCGATCTGCAGGTCGGCCCCGGTGATCCCGGGCCCACCCGCCTCGCTACGCCTACTGATGTCGAGCGTCATCTGCCAGGTGTCGAGCTTGACCCCGGAGCCCACGAAAGGCGCTGCGTCGGAACGGTAGAGCACGGCGTTGCAGTGGTTCAGGTCGTACAGCGCCTCCTCGGTGGACCGCCGGCGCAGGGGCGGCGGCGGGTCTTCCCCGGGGTCGCGGGCCACCGAGATCGCCGCCCGGCGGGCCGAGCGCAGCCCGAACCAGACGATGCCGGCCGCGGCCCAGTAGGCGCAGAAGAGCAGGAACAACACGAAGAGCACGAACTGGAAGAGGTTGAAGACGCCGCTCAGGGTGAGGATCAGGCCGAGCACGGCGATCCCCGCCACGTAGAAGAGCTCGGTGTTCAGCCACCGGTCACGGCTCGTGCGCAGCCCCTGGGCCCGGGCCGCGTGCCGGGCCAGGGCCACCACGTCGACCTCCCAGTTCGGGGTCAGCGCCCGCCGCGAGGGGGTCAGCAGGTGCGTCTGCGCCGCGTCGGCGATGTCGTCGTGCAGGTAGCAGGCGGCACACAGCAGTCTCGTCACCAGGTCGTCGGGTGCCGCCTGCTCCTGGTGGATGTCGTCGGGCGGAGCCAGGTGCCTGCCTGCCGAAGCGGCACCCGTCGCCATGTTCACAGTCATCGGTCGCTCACCTGCACTCCCCAGTGCGTCCACGGCCAGGCCCGCCAAGCCCGGTCGCCGCCGGTCCGCGCGTCCGCCTGCGGGAGCCCATCTCCCCCCGCCCGGACCGGTCGGTGCAAATCACCATCAATCACTCATTGCGACCAGTCAATACCTCCACGCCGCAGCGGCCCGGCACTTGGTGTACCTTTCTGATTGCACTCAGTGATTGATCAGTACGCACCAATCAGCCGGCCAGGGAAGGCGACGGCGGTCCGCCCGGTTCTTTCCGGCCCGCCCCGACGCCGTTCACCCAGGCGCCGGGCAGCCTCCGGAATCCGGGTTCCCTCCGCCGGAACAGCTGATGACACCCGCCGGGACATCACCCCCGCCCCCGCCTCGGCACCGCTTTGCCCAGTGCGGATCGGGGGCAGTGAAACCCCCCGGGTACGCATCGGCCGATCGGTGACCCCGGTTATCCCCCAGGTGAGCCTCACGGCCCGCCCGAACGGTTCCGAACGTCGCCATTCACGGAAAGTTCGCACACCGCAAGATCATTCGTCCTAGCCTGAGCATCGGGTTCCGACGTCGGCCAATGGGGGTCAGCACCGGGTCGGACCGTTTTCCGTGCCGTGGGGGGCCGAATACCGATGTCCGTGTCCGAGGCTTCAGGAGCAGGCCTGACCGTCGAAGAACTCGTCGCCCGGAGAGGGCCGGCCACGTCCGTCCCGCATGCCCGGGAACCTCTGGCGCCGGTCGTTCCCACGGTGCTCGAGGCCACTTTCGACGAGTTGCTGGTGCCGTCGTGGCGCACCGGGCAGGCCATCACCCGCCGCCTGGAGCGCCCGCGCACCCTGCTCTCCCGTTACAGCCGGTACGCGCTGACGGGCGATGTGGTGGTCGGCGCCCTGGCCGCGGCTCTCGCCGTACGGGTGCGGTTCCACACGATTCCCGACACCTACCTCGCGCTGCCGGTGCTGCTGCCGGCCACCTGGGTCGTGATCAACTGGCTCTACCGCACCTACGAGCGCCGCTACGTGGGCTCCGGGCCCGACGAGTTCGTGCGCATCGCGCGGGCCGGGCTGATCCTGTTCGCCAGCGTCGCCGCCGTGGCCTACAGCCTGAACGGCAACTTCCCCCGCACCCTGGCCCTGATGTCGGTGCCGTTCGCGGTGCTCGGCAGCATGACCGTGCGCTGCCTGCTGCGCGCCGCCCTGCACCGCGCCCGCTCCACCGGGCGCGGCCTGCACCGCACGGTCGTGGTCGGCCGCAGCGACGCCGCGATCGCGCTGATCGAGCAGCTGCGCCACACCGAGAACTCGCTGCACCACGCCATCGTGCCGGTCGGGGTCTGCCTGCCCGCCGCCGAGGTCACCCCCTCCCACGTGCACGACGTGCCGGTGCTGGGCACACCCGCCGAGGTGCTCGACGCGGTGAGCCGGGCCGGGGCCGACGCGGTCGCGGTGGTCTCGCAGCCCGACCTGTCCGGGCACGCGCTGCGCCGCCTGTCCTGGGCCCTCGAGGACCGCGGGGTCGAGCTGCTGGTCTCCCCCGGCATCGTCGAGGTGGCCGGGCCCCGGCTCTCGATCCGCCCACTGGCCGGGATGTCGCTGCTGCACCTGGAACGGCCGGTGCTCAAGGGCACCCGGCGCGCGCTCAAGGTGGCCTTCGACTACAGCGCCACCCTGGTGCTGCTCACCCTGCTCGGCCCGCTGATGCTGGCCCTGGCCCTGGCCGTGCGGCTGACCAGCCGCGGCCCGGCGCTGTTCCGGCAGACCCGCGTCGGCACCGACGGCCGCGAGTTCACCGTGTACAAGTTCCGCTCGATGGTGATCGACGCCGAGGCCCGGCTGGCCGCCCTGGCCACCGCCGACGAGGGCAACGGCGTGCTGTTCAAGATGCGCCACGACCCCCGGGTCACCCGGATCGGGCGGGTGCTGCGCCGCTACTCGCTCGACGAGCTGCCGCAGCTGCTGAACGTGTTGCGCGGCAACATGTCCCTGGTCGGCCCGCGTCCCCCGCTCCCCAGCGAGGTGGCGGGCTACTCCCCCACCGAGGTGCGCCGGCTGCGGGTACGGCCGGGCATGACCGGTCTCTGGCAGGTCTCCGGTCGCTCCGACCTGACCTGGGAGGAGTCGCTGCGGCTCGACCTGCGCTACGTCGACAACTGGTCGCTGGCGCTCGACCTGTCCATTCTCTGGCGCACCGTCCGCGCCGTCACCCAGGGCTCGGGAGCCTACTGACATGGATTCGACCTCTGAACTTCCGGTGATCCTGCCCCGCGCGACCAAGGTCCCGGCCCCCCGCCAGACCCCCTCGCTGGCCTCGAAACACGTTCTGGTGGTGGGGATCAACTACGCGCCCGAACCCACCGGCATCGCGCCCTACACCACCGGCATGGCCGACCACCTGACCACCCGGGCCCGCAGCGTCACCGTGCTCACCGGCATGCCGCACTACCCGAACTGGCAGCTCGACCCGCAGTACCGGTTCCGCCTGCGCACCCGCGAGATCGGCCGGCAGACCGGCGACGAGTTCGACGGGGTGGCCGGGCTCGGGCCGAACGACGGCCTGCTGATCCGCCGCCTGCGCCACTACGTTCCCTCGCGCCAGAGCGCCGTGCGCCGGGCCGGTTACGAGTTCACCTTCATGATGAACTGCCTCAGCGCCAAGGTCGAGCAGCGTCCGGACGTGGTGGTCGCCGTGACCCCCTCGCTCGGCGGGGCGGTGGCGGGCGCCCGCATCGCCCGGCGCGCCGGGGCCCAGCTGGTCGTCGTGGTGCAGGACCTGATGGCGAAGGCAGCCACACAGAGCGGGATCTCGGGCGGGAGCGGCCGGGTGGCGGCGGCCACCGCGGCGCTCGAGCGCTACGCGGTGCGCCGGGCCGACCGGGTCGCCGTGGTGAGCGACGCGTTCCGCGACCAGCTGCACGCCTACGGGGTGCCCGACGAGCGCATCCGCCTGCTGCCGAACTGGACGCACATCCACGCCTCGGGCCTGTCCGGCCCGGAGGCCCGGCAGGCCCTGGGCTGGCCGCAGGGCGTGTTCACCGTGGTGCACACCGGAAACATCGGCCTGAAGCAGGATCTCGGCAACCTGGTCGAGGCCGCGCGGATCTGCGCCGAGCACGACGCCGGGGTGCGCTTCGTGATCATCGGTGACGGCAGCCAGCGGTCGGCCGTGCAGGACCAGGCCCGCGGCCTGGCCAACCTGGAGTTCGTGGACCCCCTCGACGGGGTGAAGTACCCGCAGTCGCTGGCCGCCGCCGACCTGCTGGTGGTCAACGAGCGGCCCGGGGTCGGCGACATGTCGCTGCCCAGCAAGCTCACCTCGTACCTGACGGCGGGCCGGGCCGTGATCGCCGCGGTCGCCCCCGACGGCGCCACCGCGCAGGAGCTGCGCCGCACCGACGGCGCCGCCCACCTGGTGGCCCCGGGCGACCCGAAGGCCCTGGCCGAGAGCGTGCTGGCCCTGCGCCGCAAACCCGCGCACTGCAACGAGATGGGTGTGCTGGGCCGGGTCTACGCCGAGGCGAACCTGGGCCGGGACGCCGCCGCGGCCCGGCTCGACGCGCTGATCGAGGAGTGCCTGACCCCGTGACCGACCCCACTCCCGGTGTCCCGCGCACCCGGCCGGTCATCGCCGTGCCCGCCCCGGCCCCGCACCCGTCGCCCGCGCTCGACGCCCTGCTCTCCCCGCGCGTCCACGATTCCGGCCGTGACCCCGACCGCGACTCCGGCCGGGATCTCGACAGGGCCCCCGACCGTGACTTCGACCGGGATCTGGCCGCCTTCACCGGCGCCGGCTACGACAAGGGCCGCTCGAGGCTCTGGCAGGCTGCCTGGTTCGCCACGATGAACCTCGTCTGGTCGAAATGGTGGCTGCCGGCCCGGTTCCGCCCGCCGATCCTGCGCGCGTTCGGGGCCGTCGTCGGCGAGCGCGTGCTGATCCGGCACCGGGTGCGTGTGCTCTGGCCGTGGAAGCTGAACATCGGCGACGACTGCTGGATCGGTGAGGGCGCCTGGCTGCTCAACCTCGAGCCGATCAGCATCGCCGACGACGTCTGTGTGAGCCAGGAAGCCTTGCTGTGCACGGGAAGTCACCGTCACGACGACCCGGCCTTCGAGTTCGACAACGCCCCGATCACGCTCGGACGGGGCGCCTGGGTGGCCGCGCGGGCGACGGTTCTGCGGGGTGCGGACGTGGAACCGGGTGAGGTCGTGCCGGCGCACGGGGTGCGCAGCCGTTCGCGGCGCTGAACAACCGGTGCACAAGTGGGCTTCCCCGGAACGCCCCCGGGACCCCGCGTCCCCTCGGATGACCTTTCCCGAAAAGCCCCGTGGGCCCGGAAGAGCTGTGCCATGCTCGCCGCCACCAGGTCCCGTTCCACCAGTCGCCGCCGTAGGCCCGGACTGGGGAAACAGGGCCCCACACAGCAGCGGGGGACTGAGATGGAAACGATCGTCGTCGGCTATCTGGCCGCGCTGGCGGCGGGCCGGGCCCGCGCGCTGCCCGACCTGAAGCTCACGCAGCTGCTCACCCAGCTCTACGACAGCCTGGTGCAGCGGGCCCCGGCGCTGCGGCGCCTGCCCGGTGGTGGGCCGCAGAGCGTGGCCGACGCCGAGCACGAGGTGGCCCTGGCCCTGCTCGACACCCGGCTGAAACAGTCGGTGCAGCGGGCGCTCGACGACATCGAGGGGCACGGCGGGGCGGTACTCCTGCAGCCCGGGCTGGACATCGGCTCGGTGCGGGCCGACCGGCACGGGGTCGCGGTGGGCGGCCGCCTGCAGTACATCCCCGGCCCGGCCGACGGATCCACCGTGCTCACCGCGCTGCGTGAGACGAAAGGCCTGCTGCGCGTGGCGATCATGACCGGGGTGCTGCTCACGCTGGGCGGTCTGGTCTCGTTCGCGCTGCACGTGACGCTGCGGCCGGGCGGCGATCCGGGCATCGGGCTGTGGCTCAGCTGGGCCTCGTTCTTCCTCGGCCTGGTCCTCACCGGCGGGGGCACGCTCGCCCACACCAGCCGCTCTAGGTGACGACGAGCGAAACCCGCCCGACCGGAGGCAGATTCACCCGTTCGGACGACGCGGCGAACGCCTGCCGGGCCAGCGCCGCGAACCGGCGGGAGGCCGCCACCGCCGCGGCCGGCGTCGAGGCCCGGATGCCGCTGTTGGCCATGATCATCACGATCAGGTCCTCGATCACGAAATCGGGCCGCAGGCCGCCGCTCTCCTTCGCCCGCCGGGCCAGTTCGGCCACCTTGACCAGGGTCTGCGCGCGGCCGGCGGTGAAGTCCAGCGCCTTCGGGTAGGCCGCCATGAACGCGGCGGTGAAACCCCGGTCGCGGGCGTGCAGTTCGAACACCTGCTCCATCGCCGTGCAGAATCCGCGCCACGGGTCGGGATCGGTGAGCGCCTCGTCGACAATCTGCCCGCACCGGTGCATCTGGTGACCGAACGCCTCGGTGACGAGCGCCTCCTTGGTCGGGAACCGGCGGTAGAGCGTGGCCGGGCCGACCTGGGCGCGGCGGGCGATCTCGCGCATCGGCACGTCGAGCCCCTCGGCGGCGAAGACCTCGCGGGCCATCTCGACGATGCGGTCGCGGTTGTCGCGGGCGTCGGCCCGCAGGTGAGTCAAATGCTCCGTCACGCTCTCACTTTAACCATGTGGACGCCGGCGTCCGCTTACGGTCGCTGGTCATGAGAGCACTTCAGTTCAGTGAGTACGGGCCCTCCAGCGTGCTGCACGTCGCGGACGTGCCCGAGCCGCACGCCGGTCCCGGGCAGGTCCGGATCGCGGTGCGGGCGTCCGGTCTGACGCCCGCGGACACGTATTTCCGCTCGGGCCGGTTCCGCGATTGGATGCCCCTGTCCCTCCCGCACACCCTGGGTGTGGACGCGGCGGGCGTGGTGGACGAGGTCGGCGACGGCGTCACCGGCACCCGGGTGGGTGACGAGGTGTTCGGCCTGGTCGATCTGGCCTCGCACGGCGGGGCGAACGCGCAGTACGCCGTGCTGGCCCTGTGGGCTGCCCGCCCCTCCGCGCTGAGCTGGGAGGAGAGCGGTGGGCTGGCCGGCAACGCGGAGACGGCGCAGCGGGTGCTCGACCAGCTCGGGGTCACGGCCGGGGAGACGCTGCTGATCGAGGGGGCGGCCGGTGGCGTCGGCTCGGTGGCCACGCAGTTCGCGGTGGCCCGGGGGGTGACGGTGATCGGGACGGCCAGCCCGGGCAACCACGACTTCCTGCGGGAGCTCGGGGCGCTTCCGGTGGCCTACGGGGCGGGTCTGGGCGAGCGGGTGCGGCGAACGGTGGACGACGTGGTCGGCGCGCGGGGTTCCGCCGGCTCGGGCTCCGGTCCTCGTGGCGGGCTGGTGGACGCGGTGCTCGACACCGCCGGGAAGGGCTCGCTGCGCGATCTGGTCGAGATCGCGGGCGGCCCGGAGCGGGTCGTCACGATCGCCGACCTCGAGGGTTCGGCGGAGCTGGGCGTGAAGCTGTCGCGTTCGGCCGGGCCGGGCGCCGACCCGCAGGCCGCGCACGGCCTGACGACCGCCCACGACCTGGCCCAGCAGGGACGCCTGAAACGCCTCGTGGCCGGGGTCTTCCCGCTGGACGAGGCCGCCCGCGCCCACGACCTGAGCGAGACCGGGCACGCCCGGGGAAAGATCGTGCTGGTGCCGTGAGCTCAGGCCGGTGGTTTCGTGGCCGGGGACACCAGCACGGCCACGGCCATCGCCACGGCGACCGACAGCACGGCGGTGAGCACCGAGAACACCTCGCCCAGCAGCCCGACCAGCGGCGGCCCACCGAGGAAGGCGACGTAGCCCACCGACGCGACGACGCTCACCCGGGCCGCCGCCCGGGCGGGCTCGTCGGCCGCCGCGCTCATGCCCACCGGGAAGCCCAGCGCCGTGCCGAACCCCCAGAGCACCGCGCCCACGAAGGCCGGCGGCACGCTCGGCGCGAACACGAAGACCAGGATGCCCAGCGTCGCGGTGACGGCCATGACCTGCATCAGCCCGGACCGGCCGTGACGGTCGAGCAGGTGCGGGCCGAACCAGCGCCCGGCGGTCATCGCGGCCAGAACCACCGCGAACCCGAGGGTGCCGACGGCGTCGGACGTCCCGTGCCCGTCGATGAGAGCCACACTCGCCCAGTCGTTCGCGGTGCCCTCGGCGAACGCGAACGTCAGCACGAACAGCCCGATCAGCAGGGTGCGGGGCTCGACCCAGGCCGTCAGCGGCGACTGAGGGGCCACCGCCGGCGCACCCGGTTCACGCTCCGGCTCCGGCTCGGTGTCGGGCACGAACCGGCGCACGGCGAGCGGCACGTAGGCCGACACCGCCACGGCCACCAGCAGCAGGTGCACCGGCGCGGGCACCCCGAGCCACACCATCAGGGCCGACAGCAGCGCCGCGGCCACCGTGCCGATGCTGAACCCGGCGTGGAACCGCGGCATGATCGCCCGGCCCAGACGGCGTTCCACCACCGCGCCCTGCACGTTCATCGCCACGTCCCAGCCCCCCTGGGCGAACCCGAACAGCACCAGGCCGATCACCACCAGCGGCACCCCGGCCTCGTAGCCGAGGGCGATCAGGGCCACCGACGCACCGTCCATGACCGCGAGAGTGGCCACCGTGCGCCGGGATCCGAAGCGGGTCACGATCGCCCCGGCCATCGGCAGCGCGATCAGCGACCCGACCGCGATCGCCAGCAGCACCAGGCCGAGCTGGCCGGCCCCGAGCCCGAGCTTCTCCTTGAACTGGGGAATGCGCGACGCCCAGCTGGCGAAGATGAACCCGGTCGCGATGAAGGCGGCGTAGGTGGCCCGGATCCCGGCCCGGGTGTCGTCGAGGGAGGTGTCGACATCGGTGCTCGTCACGGCGGTGTGGCCCTTCGGCACGGCGGAGTCAATGGCCTGGTCGATGAACTCGCTCTCCGACCTTATCCCGCGCCCGCAACTGAAATGACCGTGCGTGAACGCATATGGCCGCTTCATCCTCCCTCGACGGGTCACGGCCGGATCACCGCTGTGCGGTCCCTGGTCGTGCGCGGACGGACGGCGTAGTGTCGGCGCCACCGGTGATCACGACCGCAGGAGCCTTCAGTGAAGAAGCTGATCAACGCCCCCGAAGACGTCGTCGTCGAAGCCCTCAGGGGCATGGCGGCGGCTCACCCGCAGCACCTGCGCGTCGACACGGCCAACCGCATCGTCTACCGGGCCACACCGGCCGCGCCCGGCAAGGTCGCCCTGATCTCCGGTGGCGGTTCCGGCCACGAGCCCCTGCACGGCGGTTTCGTCGGCCCGGGCATGCTCGACGCCGCGATCGCCGGCGAGGTCTTCACCTCGCCCGTGCCCGACCAGGTGGTCGAGGCGACCCGGCGGGCCGACACCGGCGCCGGGGTCGTGCACATCGTCAAGAACTACACCGGCGACGTCATGAACTTCGAGATGGCCGCCGAGATCGCCGCCGCCGAGACCGGTGTCGAGGTGGTCTCGGTGATCACCGACGACGACGTCGCCGTGCAGGACTCGCTCTACACCGCCGGTCGTCGCGGCGTCGGCGTCACCGTGCTGGCCGAGAAGATCGCCGGGGCCGCCGCCGAGCAGGGGCGCCCGCTGCACGAGGTCGCCGACGTCGTGCGCAGGGTCAACGAGAACGGCCGCAGCATGGGCATGGCCCTCACCAGCTGCACCGTGCCCGCCGCCGGCCGACCCACGTTCGACCTGCCCGAGCACGAGATGGAGATCGGCGTCGGCATCCACGGCGAGCCGGGCCGCCGCCGGGTGCCGCTGGCCCCGGCGAAGGAGGTCGCGGCGATGCTTCTCGAGCCGATCCTCGAGGACCTCCGCACCGCCGTGGGAGACACGAAAGACGTCATCGCCTTCGTCAACGGCATGGGCGCCACCCCGCTGCTCGAGCTCTACCTGATGTACGGCGAGGTCTCGGCCCTGCTCGCGAAGGCCGGCGTGAACGTGGTGCGCTCGCTGGTCGGGCCCTACATCACCAGTCTCGACATGGCCGGTTGCTCGGTCACCCTGCTCAGGGTGGACGATGATCTGGTCCGTCTGTGGGATGCCCCGGTCAACACACCGGGACTGCGCTGGGGAGCCTGATGAGCGAGATCGTCGATGTCACCACCCTGAGGTCCTGGCTGATCCGGTTCGCCGGTGACGTCGAGGAGCACGCGGCCGAGCTGACCGAGCTGGACTCGGCCATCGGCGACGCCGATCACGGCTCGAACCTCGCACGGGGCATGAAGGCCGTGGTCAGCGTGCTGGCCGACGACTCGACCCCGCCCAGCATCGGCCCGATGCTCAAGCAGTCCGGCATGGCCCTGGTCAGCACCGTGGGCGGCGCGAGCGGCCCGCTGTACGGCACGTTCTTCCTGCGCATGGCCACCGCGGCGGGTGAGTGCGACGCTCTCGGCCCGGACTCGCTGGCCGCCGCCTTCCGGGCCGGGCTGGAGGGGGTCGTGGCCCGGGGCAAGGCCTCCGCCGGCGACAAGACGATGCTCGACGCGCTGATCCCGGCCGTCGACGCGTTCGAGGCCGCGCTCGGGGAGGGCAAGCCGTTCGGCGACGCGATCCGGGCCGCGGCCGACGCCGCCGAGGCCGGGCGCGACGCCACGACCGGGCTGCTCGCCCGCAAGGGCCGCGCCAGCTACCTGGGCGAACGCAGTGTGGGACACCAGGATCCGGGCGCGACCAGCACGGCCCTGCTGTTCCGGGCCGCCGCCACCACGATGATCGACGGCGAGGACGGCAAGTAACCCGACATGACGCAACCGGTCGGCACGGCTGAACAGGTGGGCGAGGCCGACCGGGTCGGCATCGTCGTGGTCTCGCACAGCCGTCCGCTGGCCCGGGCCGTGGTGGCCCTGGCCGGTGAGATGGCGCCCGGGGTCACGGTCGCGATCGCGGCCGGGCTCGACGAGGAGACGCTGGGCACCGACGCGGTCGCGATCTCCGAGGCGATCGCGTCGGTCGACGGCGAGGCCGGCGTTCTCGTGCTGATGGACCTGGGCAGTGCCGTGCTCTCGGCCGAGCTCGCGCTCGAGTTCGTCGAGGTCCCCGACCGGGTGCTGCTCTGCTCGGCCCCGCTCGTCGAGGGGCTGGTGGCGGCGGTGGTCACGGCCGCCTCCGGCGCCACCCGGGCCGAGGTCGCCGCCGAGGCGCGAAACGGCCTCGCGGGCAAGCAGAGTCAGCTGGGCGATCACGGGCGACCGCCGGACGACGCGTCGGTCTCGCCTGCCGCTGCGAACCCACCGGCCAGCTTCACCGTCACTCCGGCCCACGGCCTGCACGCCCGGCCCGCCGCGAGACTCGTGACGCTGCTGCGCGACCTGGACGCCGTCGTCGAGATCCGCAACGCCACCACCGGTTCCGCCTGGGTCCCGGCCACCAGCCTGTCCCGGGTCGCCACGCTGGGCCTGCTCAACGGCCACGAGATGCAGGCCCGGGCGAGCGGCCCGCAGGCCGGCGACGCTCTCGCCGCCATCGGCGCCCTGGCCGCCCGCACCTTCGACGAGACCACCGAAGACGTCGCCCCACCCGTGGTTCCCGGCGGCCCGATGCCCGCCTCCCCCGGCATCGCGATCGGTTCCGTGCGGCGACCCACCGCCTCCCCCGGCCTCGAGGCACCCGGGCTCCACGACGTCCTCACGCAGACCCCCGAACTCGAGAAGCGGGCCCTGACCGCCGCTCTCGAGACCGTGCGGGCGCGCATCACCGCCCTGAAGAGCCGCGTGGCGGCCACCGAGGCCGAGATCTTCGACGCGCACCTCACCCTGCTCGGCGACCCGGCCCTGCTGGACGAGGCGTCGGCCCGGGTCGACGACGGCGCGTCGGCCGCGCTCGCCTGGGCCACCGCCGCCCGGGAGACCGCCCGGCAGTTCGAGGGCCTCACCGACCCCTACCTGGCCGCCCGGGCCACCGACGTCCGCGCCGTCGGTGAGCAGGTGCTCGCCGAGCTCCTGCCCGCCGAACCGGCGGCCACCGGCCGGACCCCCCGGGCCGGTGGCGCCGGAACGATTCTCGTGGTCGCCGACCTCACCCCGGCCCAGGCCGCGGAACTCGACAGCGGCACCACCCACGGCGTCGTGACGGCGTTCGGCAGCCCGACCGGGCACGCCGCCATCCTGACCCGGGCCCGGGGCGTCCCGGCCGTGGTCGCCGCCGGCGCCGCCGTGCTCGACCTGCCCGAGGGCACCGTCGTGGCGCTCGACGGATCCACCGGCGAACTCGTGATCGACCCCGGGACCGCCGTGCAGCAGGCCTTCCGGAGCCGCGACCGCGAACGCCGGCAGGCCACCGAAACCGCTCTGCGGCACACCCACAGCCCCGCCGTCACCCGCGACGGCGTCCGCATCCTGGTCGCCGCCAACGCGTCCACCCCGGCCGAGGCCACCGCCGCCCGCGCCCGCGGCGCCGATCTGATCGGGCTGGTCCGCACCGAGTTCCTGTTCCTGGGCCGCGACACCGCGCCCGACCTCGACGAGCAGGAGGCGGCCTACCTCGACCTGGCCGACGCCTTCGGCGGCGAGCGCATCACCCTGCGCACCCTCGACGTCGGCGGTGACAAACCGCTGGGCTACCTGCCGATGCCGGCCGAGGCGAACCCGTTCCTCGGGGTGCGGGGGCTGCGGCTCGGGCTGCGCCGCCGTGACCTGCTGACCACCCAGCTGCGGGCGATCGTGCGCACCGCCCGGCAGACGCCGGTCAGCGTGATGTTCCCGATGGTGACCACGCTCGACGAGCTCCGCACCGCGAGAACCCTTCTGCACGAGGCCTGCGAGGGCACGGTCCCGGCCGGCCTGCGGGTGGGGATCATGGTCGAGGTGCCCGCCGCCGCCCTGAAGGCGGCCGCCTTCGCCCCGCACGTCGACTTCTTCAGCATCGGCACCAACGACCTCACCCAGTACACGCTGGCCGCCGAGCGCGGCAACGACGCGGTCGCGGCACTGGGCGATCCGTTCGACCCGGCCGTGCTGCAGCTCGTGCGGGCCACCGGCAACGGCGCCGCCGGCCAGGCCGAGGTGGCGGTGTGCGGGGAGTTCGCCGCCGACGTGCGGTCCGTGGCCCTGCTGGCCGGCCTGGGGGTGACGGAGCTGAGCGTGAACCCGCGCTCGGTGCCGGACATCAAGCACACGATCCGCCGCACCGACCTCGGCGAGGCCCGTGACCTGGCCGCTCGAGCACTGCTCCAGGCCTCCGCGGACCAGGTGCGCGACCTGCTCCCGCCCCCCGGTTGATCACCACATAGTCACCCCTCCCCGCCGGCCCCGTAATCTTGGGTTAACAACCGGCGAACTCTGTCGTACGCCTTTCTCGCACCCCTGGAACCGAACAACATTCGGGGTGAACCCTGTGGCCGTGACGACAGCAACGGTCATTCTCATCCTGGTCGTCGTGGTAGCTCTGGCCTTCGATTTCACCAACGGCTTCCACGACACGGCCAACGCCATGGCCACGTCCATCGCGACCGGCGCCCTGACCCCCAAGGTCGCCGTCGCGCTGTCCGGCGCCCTCAACCTGGTCGGCGCCTTCCTGTCCGTCGAGGTGGCCCTGACGGTGACCAACGCCGTCATCAAGATCCAGAACTCCGACGGCACCCCCAAACCCGAACTGCTCGACGGCGGCGGGTCCGACCTGCTGCTCATCGTGCTGGCGGGCCTCATCGGCGGGATCACCTGGAACCTGCTGACCTGGCTGCTCGGCCTGCCCTCCAGCTCCTCGCACGCCCTGTTCGGCGGCCTGATCGGCGCGGCCCTGGCCGGTCTGGGCACCAGCGGCGTGAACTGGAACGGTGACGGCTCCAAGATCGACGGCGTGGTGGGCAAGGTGATCCTGCCCGCACTGATGTCACCGATCATCGCCGGGGTCGTGGCCGCCGTCGGCACCTGGCTGGTCTACCGGATCACCGCCGGGGTGGCTCAGCGCTTCACCGAGAACGGTTTCCGCTGGGGCCAGATCGGTTCCGCCTCGCTGGTCTCGCTGGCCCACGGCACCAACGACGCGCAGAAGACGATGGGGGTCATCACCCTCGGCCTGATCGCGTCGGGCCACTGGACCGACCCGGAGAACATCCCGTTCTGGGTCAAGGCCGCCTGTGCGATCGCCATCGCCAGTGGCACCTACCTGGGTGGGTGGCGCATCATCCGCACCCTCGGCAAGGGCCTGGTCGAGATCGCCTCCCCGCAGGGCATGGCGGCCGAGGGCGCGTCCGGCGCCGTCATCCTGATCTCCAGCCACCTGGGCCTGGCCCTGTCCACCACGCACGTCGCGACCGGCTCGATCCTCGGCTCCGGCGTGGGCAAGCCGGGCGCGACCGTGCGCTGGCGGGTGGCCGGCCGGATGGTCGCGGCCTGGCTGATCACGCTGCCCGCGGCCGGTCTGGTCGGGGCGATCACCTGGTACGTCGCCGACCTCCTGGGCGGCGGGCTGCTCGGGGCGATCGTCATCACCGCGTTCCTGGCGGCGGCGGCCGCGTCCATGTACCTGCACTCGAAGAAGACGCCGATCCACCCGGGCAACGTCAACGACGAGTGGGACACCCCCGCCCAGCAGCCCACCGCAGCCTAGAAGGGCCTGACATGCACACGCTTTCCCTCGAGTGGCAGGCCATCTGGAAGATCTTCGTGGTCTCCGTGATTCTCGGTGCCGGCCTGCCCGCCCTCTTCGCCCTCGGCATCCGCGCGATGGCGTTCGGCACCGGCGGCGAGGCCGAGGAACACGCCGCCGGTGTCTCCCCCGCCCCGCACCCGGCCGGCCGGGCCCTGGCCTTCGTGATCTTCGCTCTCGTGCTGCTGGTCGTCGCGCTCGGCATCATGGTGATCGTGGCCGGCGGCTTCGGCAAAGAGGTCAGCTTCGACCACATCTACCCCGTGCTCGCTGACAAATAGGCCGAGTGAGGATCTGACATGAGTGACGAGATCTCCATCGTCAACCGGGTGGTGGACTGGCTGCGCGCTGGATATCCCGCCGGTGTGCCCCAGCAGGACTACGTGGTGCTGCTCGGCCTGCTGCGCCGCAAGCTGACCGAGGCCGAGGTGCATCAGATCTCCGCCGACCTGGCCATGCAGGCCGAGCTCGGCGCCGAGATCACCTCGGCCGACGTCGAGCAGCTGATCGGCGACGCCACGCTCGACACCGCCTCGCCGGAGGACATCTCCCGGGTCTCGGCCCGGCTCGCGGCGGGTGGCTGGCCGCTGGCCGACATCGAGAGCTGAGAGCATGCGTGGCTGATCCCGGGATCAGCCACGCACCGCCCAGCGCGGGTCCCGCCCGGTCAGCCCGAGCACCCGCTCGAACACCGGCGCCCCGGCCGGGACCTCGACCACCTCACCGAAAATGGCACTGCGCAGCGGCAGATCGCCGTCGGCCCCTTCCTGCGCCGACCAGAACGTGAGCAGCGCACCGGCCACGTCCGGATGCACCGTGAGCTCCTGCCCGGTGGCGACGGCCAGGTCCCAGCTGTGCACGACCACCTCGTCGAGCGCCACCAGGGCGCACACCTCCCCCGGCATCGCGACGCCCCCGACCGTGGTCACGCCCTGCCAGGCCGACGGGTCGGCCCAGGCGGCGGCCAGCGTGCCGAGCCGGCGCGGCAGCTCGTCGCGCCAGCCCTCGGGCAGCGCACCGGTGGGCTCGGGCGGGGGGCCTCCGACCGGCAGCGACTGCTTGGCCGCGCCGAGGGTGAAGGCGTACGACAGCCCGAGCAGGTGGTCGAGCACCTGCTCGACCGGCCACTTCCCGCACGGTGTCGGGCCTTCCAGGTCACGCACCCCCGGCAGCAGCCGGGCGGCCTCGGTGGTGGCGGGTGTGAAGTCGATCATGACGATCCTCCCCGGGAACGGAAACGTTCACCGCTAGGACGACCACCACGCCCTCAATTCATCGGTACTCACGACGACGGGCCGCGATCCCGGCCCAGCCGAGCGCGGCGGCCAGCACCCCCACCGCGAGCGTGATCCAGCCGACGAGCCGCAGGTCCTCGCCCGCCGTCCCCCAGGCGTCGTCGGCGGCCTGCACCTGCCGGGCCAGCAGGGCACCGCTGTAGGCGTCGAACGTCTCGAACGACCCGACCACCCCACCGGGCGCCGGGTTCGCCGTCATCGCGCGGGCCCGCGTCCAGTTGCCGGCCTCGGCCTGGTCGACCATCCGCTCGTGCACGCCGGTGTAGTAGCGCAGCTTGCCCGTCACGTCCGCGACGTCCGCGCGCACCTCCCGCGACTGACCGGCCGCCGCGTACTCCAGCATCGCGGTGGCGTTGTCGATCGAGCTGCGCCACTCCTTCTCGTCGTCCACCGTGGTGCGGTTCAGCACGCCCAGGGCCTCGGACGAGCGCGCGTCGAACGCCGAGAACCGGGCCTCGACCACGGCGTCGGCCACCCGCAGCGCGTGGTCCTCGGCCTCCTGCACCTGCTCCCGGCTGCTCGAGACCACCACCGTGCCCGCGATCGTCACCCCGATCAGCACCACGATCCCGCTCAGCAGGCCGAGATTCAGCAACCGGTGGGTGCGGCGCGTGAGCCACAGGTGCACGCCGATGATGACGAGCACGGCCAGGATCCCGACCAGCACGGCGACGACCGGTGCGGTGTCGGCGGCCGACTCGTCGTCGGCCAGCCGGTCCTGACCGGCCTTCTGCACCTCGGCCAGCAACGGCAGCACCCGGTCGTGCAGCGTCGTCGAGGCCTCGGTCAGCGCCGCGGTGGCCTCCGCGGTCCGCCCCTGCCGGGCCAGGGTGCGCGCGGTGGCCACCTGCATCACGTACCCGCTCAGCCGGTTGTTGGCGGTGGCCAGCCGGGCCGCGTCGGCGTCGGTGCGCGCCGCGGTCACCAGGCCCAGCAGCGCGGGCTGGGCGTCGTAGGCGAAGAGGCGGTTGCTGAAGAGCTCCGGGTCGGCCCCGGTGAGGACGTCGTTGCCGGCGTCGGTGTCGGCGATCACCAGGGTGGTGCGCGCGGTCTGGATCCGGACCTGCTGCCCGGCCTCGGCCCGGGCCTGCTCGAGCGCCCCGGCCCGGCGCGCCAGCCCTTGCCAGCCGCACACCCCGGCGAGCAGAGCCGTCCCCAGCACCAGAATCCCCGCTACTAGAAGGAGATTCGGTGTCGAGCGCCGGACCCGGCCCCGCCGGACCGAGCCGATGAGCCCACCGCCCTGCTGCTGGTGCATTTCCGCCGTCCTCGCCTCTTGGTCGTCACGACCAGCCAATCCAGGGCAGGGAAACAGCGGATGACGACGCGGCGGACGCGTCGCCAAGGCTGGGTAAAGCGGGCAGCGTTCGGCCATCCGTGGGAACTTCGACCCCCGACGTAACACCGCCCCCGCACGACAACGATTCCCCTACGCTCGCGTAGCCTACGAAAGCGCAGGTCAGCCCGTTTCCGGCGAGGGATTCCCCTCCGGTTGACCCGCCCGCCGGTCTGCCCGCACGCTGAGAACGTCTGGCCACGGAGCCAATCCACGCCTGTCAGGCGGTCTTTCTCCCCGCGCACCCGATGTTCGGGAAGTCTCCGCCGGATGGCCGGCGCATCACGTCGCACCGACCTCAGGCCTGCCGACCGACATCAGAGGGACACTCCTGTGTTTTTCGCTGCCTCGATCTTCTTCACCCTCAACGGCATCACGTTCGGGAGCTGGGCCGCGCGCGTCCCCGACATCGCGCGCCAGCTCCAGCTCACCCCCGCCTCGCTCGGCGCCGCCCTGTTCTGCATCTCGCTCGGGGCCCTCGCCAGCATGCAGGTAACCGGTTGTCTCTGTGCACGTTTCGGCTCCGGACGGGTGGGGCAGGTCGCGGTGCCGCTGTTCGCGGCCACCCTACCCCTTCCCGCACTGGCCGGTAACCTCGCCGAACTCAGCCTCGCGCTGCTGGTTTTCGGCATCGCCAGCGGAGCCGCCAACGTCGCCGCCAACAGCCTCGGCGTGGAGGTGGAGGCGCGGGCGAAACGGCCGATGATGTCCTCCCTGCACGCCGTCTTCAGCGTCGGCGGCCTGCTCGGCGCGACCGTCGGCGGGCTGCTCGCCGGGTTCACCCCCTCCACACTTCATCTTTCAAGCATTGCCGGGGCCTCGCTGCTGGCCTGCGTCTGGCTCACCCGGGTCATGGACAAGGTCGTCGGCCCGGCCCAGGAACGGCACGCGTTCCACCGCCGCGCCCGGCACGCCGTGCACGCCGGCCCGGCCGGGCCGCCGCGCATCACGGTGAACCTGCTCCCGTCCGACGCCGGTCCCACCATGCCCGGCGGGTTCTCCTCGCACACCGCCGTCATCGTGGCGCTCGGCGGGATCGCCGCCTGCACCGCGTTCGCCGAGGGCGCCCTGGGCGACTGGGGAGCTCTGCACCTGCGCGAGAACCTGCACGCCAACCCGGGTCTGGCCGCCGCCGGCTACGCCCTGTTCAGTCTGGCCATGGCCACCGGCCGGGTCGCCGGGCACCGGCTGGTCGCGCGCCTGGGCGACACCCGGGTGCTGATCGGCGGCACGCTGCTGGCGGCGGCGGGCACCCTGACCGCCTCGTTCGGCGCCACCCTGCCGATCGCGCTGAGCGGTTTCCTGATGGTGGGACTGGGTCTGGCCAACGTGTTCCCGCTGGCCATCGGCCGGGCCGGGATGATCAACGGCGCCCGGGGCGTGGGCCTGGCCGCGACCGTGGGCTACGTCGGCCCGCTGGCCGGGCCGCCCCTGATCGGCCTGGTCGCGGGCGAGGCCGGGCTGCGGACGGCGCTCAGCGCGGTCAGCGTGCTGGTGCTGGCGGCGGCGGTGCTCTCGGTGGTGGTCGCGGTGGAGACACCCTCGGCCCTCAGCGTGGCCGCCCGCCTGCGCTCCCGGCTCACCGGCCTGCGGCAGGGGCTGGGGCAGGGCCTGGGCCTGGGGCAGGGCCTGGCCGCCCGGCTCAGCGACACCGCGCACACCGTGGGCGCCGTGTCCCGCGAGCAGGCGACCGCGCTGCTGCCGAACCCCAAGGAGTCCACCCCGTGAGCCGGGTTAGCCTGGCTCGGTGGAAGGACGCGGGTTCGACGTCGTGGTGGTGGGTGCCGGAGCGGCCGGAGCACCGCTGGCGGCACGCCTCAGCGAAGACCCGTCGCGTCGCGTGCTCCTGCTCGAGGCCGGTCCCGACGCCCCCAGCACCGCCGCGTTCCCACCCGAGATTCTCGACGCCGGTGGGCTGTCCGCGGCCATGCCCGGACACCCGAACAACTGGGCCTTCCTCGCGCGGCTCACGCCCGACCTCAGCTACCTGGTGGCCCGCGGCAAGATCCTCGGCGGCTCCACTGCCGTCAACGGCACCTATTTCGTGCGGGCCCGGCGGGCCGACTTCGACGCCTGGGCCGCCGCCGGCCACACCGAGTGGACCTACGAGAAGTGCCTGCCCTACTACCTCCGGCTCGAGACCGACCACGACTACCCGGATTCGCCCGGGCACGGGCACGACGGCCCGGTGCCGGTGTCGAGAGCGCCGCAGAACCATCCGGTCACGCAGGCGTTCGCACAGGCCTGCGCCGAGCTCGGTTTCGTCCCCGAACCCGACAAGAACGCCGAGGGCACCCCGGGGTACGGCCCGCTGCCGGTCAACGCGCTCGACGGGGTGCGCATCAACACCGGCATCGCCTACGTGAACCCGCACCGGCGGCGGCCCAACCTCACCGTGCGCGGCGACACCCTGGTGCGGCGGGTCCTCTTCGACGGAACCCGGGCCGTCGGCGTCGAGGTCGAGACAGGCGGCCGGATCGAGGTGATCGACACCCCGCTGGTCGTGCTCAGCGCCGGGGCGATCAAGACCCCGCACCTGCTGGCCCTTTCCGGTGTCGGCCCGGCCGCGGAACTGGAAGACGCCGGGATCGATCTGGTTCACGACTCCCCCGGTGTCGGCAAGAACTTCGCCGACCATCCGGATCTCTCGGTGACCTGGACCCCCAGGCGCCGCCTGACCGCCCGCGGACAGCGCGAGATGTTCCACAGCGTCCTCAATTTCACCGCCGAGGGCTCACCGCACGACGGCGACCTGGAGATCCTGCCCCAGCTGCGCCCGCTCGCCGAGGCGCTCGGCCTGAGCACCGGCCCGCGGGGCCTGGCCCCCCTGCTGCGCCGTCCCGTGGCCGTGATCCGCGACCTGCGCGGCGTCTCCTGGAAAAGGCTGGTGCAGCAGGCTCTCACGCGCAACGACCTGGCGCTCTCGGTGGCGGTGCAGCAAGCCGCGTCGCGGGGCACGATCACCACCGTCTCGGCCGATCCGCACGTACCGCCGACGATCGACTACCACTACCTGAGCTCCCCCGAAGACCGGCAGCGCATGCGCGAGGTGGTGCGCACCGCGGTGGCCCTGCTGCGAACCCGGGCCTTCGAGAAGCTCTTCCGCCGTCTGAGCGAGCTGGACGACACGGTGCTGAACGACGACACGAAGCTGGACGCCTGGATGCTCGCGCACCTCGGCACCGCGATCCACGCCTGCGGCAGTTGCGCGATGGGGCCCGCGTCCACCCCCGACGCGGTGGTCGACCAGTACGGACGCGTGCACGGGGTGAGCGGCGTCCGGGTCGCGGACACGTCGATGCTGCCGGGCACCCCCTCGAGAGGGCCGGCCGCGACCGCGGTGATGATCGGCGAGCGGGTCGCCGATTTCGTCAAAGCAGGCTTTTAGGGCCTGTCCTGGGGATCAGCACCGGAGACGATCGGCCCGCAGTAGGTGATGGTCCTCAGGACAGGCCCCATCACCAGTTACGCAGGTCGAGCACATCGAAGGGCCCCTGGGGGTGCACCGGGTCGAGCACCACCACCTGGCGGCCCTCGCGCAGCGTGCGGTCGAGGTAGCGCCACAGCCCGAGCGACTTCAGCACCCCCTCCTCGATCGAGGAGATGCCGTACTCCGCGAACATGGCCGAGAGCCGGCCGTGCAGGTCGGGCGTCAGGCGCAGCGACAACTCGGTGACCTCGCCCGACCGCGTGAGCGTGATCGGGTCGTTCTCCGGGCCGGCCGTCTCACTGCCGAACACACTCGTCACTTCTGCCATTGACTTTCCCCCGTGTCTTGCGCTCACTGGTGACGCATCGACCCGTACATTACACAGCGTCACTCCATACTCACAGGAGTTCCACCGCAAGCCGCAGGGGGAAACGGCGCAATGTCAGAGAGCACGCAGGCCGGCGACCGGCTCGAGTTCACGCGGATGCCGCACCAGCGCGCGGCCACGTCGGTGCGGGAATTACGTGACCTGCCCGAACCGCGGCCGCGCAAGACCGACTGGATGGTGCTGTGGCCGTACAGCCACTGCCTCCCGCTGGATTCGCACTACTGCTGTGTGCATGCCCACCCGCACGACTGAGGCGCTTTTCATGATGGACGCGTCGGGGCACCTCACACGACGAACGGCGCGACTCGCGGGGGTTGTGTGGGTGGGGATGGACGCGCGCCTCGCCCATCCCCACCCGGCTCAGGGACATTCGTTCAGGCCGTGATCATGCACAGAGCCCCCGGCGACCGGCTCACCCCGCAGCGCCCGTAGATCGCCGGGAGCCTTGTCCACGATCATGACCTCTCTCTTTCCCTGTACGTCGATGGGCCGGCCGTTCGTCGAGGACCGGCCTTCATCAGGAAGGCGGGTCACGGGCCGCGCACCCGGCGGAGGGATGCGTGCGGGGGGATGTGGTCCGCGTGCGACCAGGCATCGCGGCCCGTGACCACCTGTGATTCGGGCACGTGCTGTCGAACAACCACCTCCGTCTCATGACTCGCCACGTGACCTTCCAGAAACTCCCCGATCGGGACCCCGTGAACCGATCGGGAAGTTTCTGCAGGGCCACGGGGACCTCTGCGCGTCTTCCCGGGCCTTGCGAAGAGGGAGACCCAGGCGGCGGCACCATCGGACCGCCGCCCCACCCTCTGTGAACCCGCCCCGCTCCGTACCGTTCGCTGCCGGACACCGGGCTCGACGGCGTCCTTCGTTCTGGTTCCTAGGTGAGCCGGCGACTGGAGACGAGTTCCGGGTCGCCCTCCCGCCGGTCGGCCAGGCCGCCGGTGTTCAGCCACCCGGAGACCCAGGCCCGCAGCAGCTCCGAGGCCGGGCACCGGCGCAGCCGGCCACAGGTGTGGCACCGCCCCGCCGCGTCGACCGGATGCGCGTCGAGCACGAACGTGAGGGCCTCCACCGTGTGCCGCATCCGGCGCCGGGCCACCGCCCGGGTCTCGTCGCCCTCCGACCTCACCTGGCCGCCCGGACCCACGAGAGTCCGGTCCAGCTCGGCGAGTTCGGTGCGCAGCTGAGCTCTCAGCTCCGCCGCCGAGGTTCCTTCCTGTCTCGGGATCACACTCATCGCATGATCACCGACCGGAGCGTTTCGACCGCCTGGTCGTCCACGAAGTACGCCGCCTCCTCGTCGATGGTGAGCCCCAGTCGACCGTCGTGGTCGTAGAGCACGATGTCGTCCTGGATCAGACGACGGCCTGACGGACGCCACAACCAGTCCGCGAACGGGCCCCGGTGCAGCACCGCCAGCGTCCGGTCGCCCGCCCAGAGAATGACGAGGTCGTCCATGACCGCCGCGGTGACGGCGACCCCGGTGTTGTAACCCCGTCCATTGACGAGCGGGAGCTCGACCCGGCCGGTCCGGAGCGTCGAAATGATCCCGGAACACGGCCAAATGGCCCCGCACGCCTCACAAAACCCACCGTCATCACGATGAAGACTGATGGTGGGCTCGACCCGACGCGGGACGCGGCGGCGCCGAGGTACTGCCACATTGCGACTGCGCGTATCGGACATGTCACCCAAGGTGGCGAACGGGGCATGTTCTGTGCAACCCTGCATCTCACAGGCAACTGAATGCAGGGTTTGCCATGCAGGCAATGCCGCACAGGGGCCACGGGGATGGGTTTAAAAGCAGGCTGACACCGAGGGGATGCGGTTATGGCCACGGAAGCAGGGAAGCACGAACGACCACCCTCTCTGGCCCAGCGACGAGTGGGCCAGAGGCTGAAACAGATGCGGGAGCGGGCGGGTAAGACCCAGGAAGACGCCGCAACTGCACTCTTGGTGCATCACACCAAGATTTATCGCATCGAATCCGGTCGCACACTCGCGAAGCCCGGGGACATCCGGGAATTGTCTCGTATTTACGACATTCCAGACATGCAGGCCGAGGAGCTCATCCACCTCAGCCGAAGTGCCCTGAAACCGGGCATTGTGGACAGTTATCGGGATGTCGTTTCGGGAGATCTCGGACTTCTCGCCGATCTGGAGGCGGCCTGTACTCAAATGGCCGCCTGGGACGGCGACGTGGTTCACGGACTTCTTCAGACGCCGGCTTATGCCTATGCGATTCTCGGAACCGTGAGCGGTCTTAGTGACCAGGTTCGACGAAAGCGTCTTGATTTCCGTTTAGAACGTCAGCGCGTGCTAATGTCCAGTGATCCCGCGTGTGACATCAGAATTGTCCTCGGGGAGGCCGCATTGAAGTACGTCGTCGGCTCGGACGACGTGATGCGGGATCAGATCGATCACCTCCGAGATCTGAGCAGTCAGATCGACATTCGAATCCGCCCGTTCTCCGAGGGGCCTCACCCATGGATCGCGGGCGGTGTTTTCACCATGCTGGACTTTCCCGACCCGGCGGATCCCGCCGTGGTCTACACGGAGAGCCACTTGGACTCGCGCTACATGGAGACAGCGCGCGAACTGGCCGAGTACAGGAAGATTTTCGGCGAACTGTACGGCAAGTCCGTCCCAGTGAAGGAGTTCGTGACATGAGCACCACCCCCGACCCGACGCAGTGGATCAAGGCCCGCCGATCCAGCGCGACCGGCTCATGCGTCGAAATGCGGCAGCACCAGGCCGCTGTCGAGGTCCGCGACACGAAACAGCACGGCCGGGGCCCGACCCTGCGCCTGGCGCCGGCGGGATTCTCCGCCTGGGTCAGCAGCGCCAAGTCCGGCGAACTGGACCACCTGGTTCACTGATCACGCAGCGGAATCGCCTGGAGTCCCAGCGCGACCGGTGGCAGAACGCCGAAACAGCACGGTTCAGCTCGGGGTCGAGGAGCTGACCAGCACGCGGTGCCCGGCCGGGGATCCGGCCGGGCACTTCGCGTCCTCCTCCCGTCCCGAGCACACGACGACAGGGTTATCCCCCTACTCACCCGTCAGTACCGGCGGAGGAGTAGTCTGTCCGAGCAATCCGGAGCCCATCTGGATCCGTCGGTCGGGAGGGAACGACCATGGATGAGACAGAGGTCCGCACGCTGGCTCTCGGTTTACCCGAGACGCGCGAGCAGCCCCACTTCACCATGACGTCATTCCGTGTGCGGGGCAGCATCTTCGCCACGATGACACCAGAACGCGATCAGCTGCACGTGTTCGTCCCCGAGGACGACGTGCACGATGCCGTATCCGAATCCGCCGAGACCTGTGAAGAGCTCTGGTGGGGGCAGAAACTCGACGGCGTGAAGGTGACGCTGGAGGGCGCCGATCCCGGCCTGGTCAACACTCTTCTGATCGCGGCCTGGCGGCAGAAGGCCCCGAAGAAGCTCGTGGCCGACTGGCTGGAGAACACCTCGGCGTAATGGCCCGGTCACGACTTGTTCGTGCCGGTTTGCCCTTACGTCACCACCGCGTCGAACCACGTTCGCACAGAACGAGTTTCCGGCGCGGCGTCACCCGGATGCGGCCCGTCCCTCTAGACTCAACACAGAGGGCGGCTGCATACGGGGGTTGTGAGCCATGACCGAGAACGACGATGCCCGACGCTGGGTGTTCGCACGGGGAAGCGCCGGGGTCGACGAGATCCAGGCGGTGGTCGACGAGGTGCTCGAGGAGTCGCTGCGCACGCGGCAGCGGCCACCGGTGCCGCGGCAGGCGGGGCCCGAGCCGCAGCAGATGCTCGACCTGACCGAGCTCGAGCCGCGCGTGGTCGATCTCGAGCGCACGATCCGGGTCAGCGCCAGCGGTCAGGGCAATGCGCCCGACGCCACCGAGATCATCATCGAGATCGGCAAGGGCCTGGCGGTCAAGTTCGCCTGGGAGCTCTGGATCAGCCAGATCTGGCCGCGGCTGACCGGCAAGGCCGACGACGCGATCGGCCCGCGCCGCGACGGCCGGCACTCGCGCCGCACGTGACGCCCCCGTCCCGGCGCACGGTGCGCCGGGTGGACGCGCCCGATCCGGACCGGCTCGTCGAGAGCATCCGGGCGCGCGGTGTCGTGCTCGACCGCTGGCACGACCGGCTCGGTGAGCTGCTCGAGGTGCGCGGTCAGGACGCCGAGTGCCGGGCGCTGCTCGCCACCCTGCAGTACGCCGCCCGGCCGCCCCGGCACCGGTCGGGCGCCCCGGCCGATCTGCTCACCCGGCTGCGCGACGCCCTGAGCCACCAGATCGACCTGATCGTGCGGGCCGCCGCGCTCGACGTCGCGAGCGCGCAGTTCTACCGCGGGCTGCAGGCCGACCTGTCCGGCATCTCGCCCGAGGCGCCCGGCGACCCGATCGGGGTGCTGCTGCAACGGGTGGCCGACCAGGTGCACGCGTTCTACGAGCACGCGCTCGGTGAGCTGCCCGACAGCGCCTGGCCCGCGGTGAGCTGGCAGCTGGCGCCGCTGCGCGACCATCCGCTGCGGGTGAGTCCCGACGCCGATCCGTACACGGCCGAGGGCTGCACGGTGGTGCTGGCCCCCGACGAGACGCTGGTGAAACTGCGTGCGGTGGCCGGGTATTTCGGTCCCGAGGCCTACCTGTCGCTGCCGCAGATCCTCGTGCACGAGTTCTTCGCCCACGTGCCCACGCGTCCGCGCGAGAACCACGACATCGGTGTCTTCACCGAGGGCCTGATGGACTGGGCCGCCCTGGTGCTGTTCGAGACCACGTTCACCGGCCCGTCCCTGCATCACGGGCAGCACCTGCACGATCTCCGTAAAGACCATCCGGGCCTGGTGCGCAGACGTCACACTGACGAGGGGGATGTCGCGTTCCCCACCCGGGCGACCGGGCACCTGATGGCGCAGCGGGTCGTGGACTGGTGGGCGGGCCAGAACAGCGGTCTCGACCTGACCGGCATCCGGTTGCGGCTGGCCGGGCTGGCCGCCCGGCTGAACGTGTACGACGGGGGTCTGAGCATGGCCGAGAAAGACGTCTTCGTGACCGCCATGACTCCCGGCAACCCGGCGATGGCGCAGGCCCTGCGTCATTACCTGCACCATCCCGACGGTCCGCTCGAGCCCCTGCTCGCGGCCGCGGGGGTCAGTCGCACCGGCGACACCAACTCGAAGGAACCAGCATGACCACCCATCAGAACAAGCCGTCCGGTCTGGTCGCCACCCCGGCGCCCTCCCCCGGCGCGCCGGACTCCGCCCCGGTGCGCCGGCCGCGGGGGGCCGGGCGGGGCCGGGCCCCCGACCCCGGGGTGGAGGTGAGGTTCGACCCCCGCCTGGAGCTGGCCGAGCACCTGCTGCGCCGCAGTCTCGAGGAGGAGCGGGCCGACCGGCCGTCACTGCTCAGGCAGGTGCGTAACCTGCTCGTCGACGCCCGCAACGACGCCACGCCGGCCTGCCCGGGCGTCCCGGCCCCCCGTCCGGGCGAGCCCGCCGTCGTGGCCGGGCCGGCTCTGCTGGACCTCGACGAGCAGCTGCTGCACCTGGCCGACGACCAGGCGACCCACCGGGCCCGCCGCATCATGCACGCCCGTCAGCTGCTGCACGACGTGCGGGTGGAGTCCGAGCGCACCCGCTGGCACGACGAGTCCCGGCTACGGCTGCTGGGCGAGATCCTCAACCGTCTGGAACACGCCCCGGTCTGAGTCGTCGAGCACGATCACCCGGCGGCGATCGCCCTCGCGACAGCGCTTGTCCCGGTACATGGCCCGGTCGGCGTCGCGCATCAGGGTGTCCACCGCGGTGGGCTGCTCGGCCCAGGCCAGGCCCACGCTCACCCCGATCCGCACCGGGATCCCGGGCTCGTCCAGGCGGAACTCCTCGCCCAGCGAATCCTGCACGGCCCGCGCCCGCGCGACCGCGGCCGCGGGTGAGGGCATCTCGCGCAGCACGGCCACGAACTCGTCGCCGCCCATCCGGGCCAGCACCGCGTCCGGGCCCAGCGCCCCGGCGAAACGGGCTGCGGCACAGGCCAGCAGCTCGTCACCGACGCCGTGCCCGTGCGAGTCGTTGACGGCCTTGAAACCGTCGAGGTCGAGGAACATCAGGGCGACGCCGCGCCCGGGCCGGGCCTGGGCGCTCGCCGCGCGGGCCACCGGTTCCAGGCCGCGGCGGCTGAGCAGACCGGTGAGCGAGTCGTGGGCGGCGGCGTGCTGCAGCTCCTCGTGCCGCCGCCGCTGTTCCTGCACCAGCGCCGCGCGGGTCGAGGCGGAGCGCCGGGCCAGGGCCACGCCGCGCACCAGCACGACCCCGCCGACCGTCACCAGCACCACGGCCAGATGGTCGCTGGGCACCGGGCCGATGACGCTCGAGACCCAGCCGTGGTGCACGGCGACCTGGGAGGCCGCCGTGCCCAGGAACATCGCGGCCAGGCCGGTCAGGGCGGTGCGGGTGGACGCGTCGCGCTGCGCCACCTCCATCGCCAGGGCCCCGATCACGACCGGGTAGATGCTCGGCAGCTCGGTGGTGGTCATCGCGATCCAGACCGCGGCCGAGGTCAGCACCAGGCTCGGGGCGTGCGAGCGCCCGGGGCGGGCCAGACGGTCCTGCACCGGCGCGGTGTAGAGCACGAAGCAGGCGCCCCAGGCGAGCAGCAGCGCCGGGAGCGGGCTCTGGTGCAGGTCGAGGGTGCGCAGCGCGGCCCAGGCGGCGAGGGTGACGGCCAGCTCGGCCGCCACGACGAGCGCGGCCCGGCGCACGGAGTCCGGCACGACCGTCATCGGCTGGTTGAGGAGCATGACCCTTCCAGGACTGGGTGATAACGCCTAAGTATTGGCGCAGTCACCGAGCGTCCTGACGTAAACCACCCATTTGGCCCAACCCAAACGGCCGGAACGGACAGTCTTCGCGCTCCGGACCCCGGTCAATCTAGGGAATCAGGACGATCTTTCCGCGGGTGTGCCGCCGTTCGAGGTCGCGGAAGGCGTCGGCCACCTTCTCGAGCGGGTAGGTCGCGGCGACGAGCAGGTTCAGGTCGCGCGTGGCCACCCGGTCGGCGACGTCGGCGAGCACCTCCTGGCTGGTGGCCCCGGCCGAGCCCTCGGCCTTCACCCCGAGCCGGGCCGCCGCCTCGAACGAGATCACCGTCTCGATGCGGTGCCGCGGGATGCCCAGCTCCACGGCCAGTTCCACGTACTCGGGGCCGAACAGGTCGATGAACGCGTCGATGCCGTCGGCGCCCGCGGCCTCGCGCAGCCGCCCGGCCAGTCCGTCGCCGTACTCGACGAGGACCACGCCCAGCCCTTCCAGCCACTCGCGGTTGGCCTGCGAGGCGATGCCGAGCACCCGCACACCCCGGGCGCGCAGCATCTGCACGACCAGGCTGCCGACTCCCCCGGCAGCGGCCGAGACGGCGACGGTGTCACCGGCGATGGGCGTGACCGCGCGCACGGCGGCGTAGGCGGTGACCCCCGCGACGTACAGCGCCCCGGCCTCTTCCCAGCCCAGCGCGGCCGGTTTCGGGATCAGCTGCCCCGCGGGCACGACCACGTGCGAGGCCTGGCTGGAGCGGGCCCCCGACCAGCCGAGCACCTCCTCGCCGACCTGGGGGTCTTCCACCCCGTCGCCGACCGCGAGCACCACACCGGCCAGGTCGCTGCCCTGGCCGGACGGGAAGGTGGCGGGGAAGAGGTCTTTCGTCGCCCCGCTGCGGATGGCGATCTCGCCCGGGTTGATGCCCGCGGCCCGGACCTCGACGAGCACCTCGCCCGGCCCGGGGGCGGTCAGGGGCAGCTCCTCGACGTTCAGGACGCCGGCGTCGCCGTACTCATGGAACCGGACAGCCCGGTAGGTCTGCGGAATGGCCACGTGTCGCTCCTCGTTCGCGTCGGCGCTGCGCAACCACGCCGCAACCCTTTCGGCCCGGGGGATATTCCGGTGGGTGCGACAGACCCCGCCCACCCGGGCACGCCCCCGGCCGGTGGAAGGTTGTCATGGGAGCAGCGCCCGTTCCGGGGATCCGGGAACGGCGTGTGGCCGGTCCCCGCCCACCCGGGGCACGCACCCGGCCTGCTGAGGGTTGTCACGGGGGCGGTGCGGAACCAGCGCGCCGGCCGCGCCTCACATCAGGGCGGCCGTCAGCCGGCAGACGTTGTCCACGTAGCGGCGCCGCCAGGGTTCCTGGAGCCACTCCTCGAGCGTCAGCTCCCGCGAGACGGCGCGGTACTGCTCGTCGTTCGCCTGCAGCTTCGACACCAGGTCGCCGCCGAAGCCGAGCAGCATCACCTCGTAGGTCAGGGTGAACGAGCGGAAGTCCATGTTCGACGAGCCGATCACCGCGACCTCGTCGTCGACCGTCAGGTACTTGGCGTGCAGTACCGCGGGGGCCGGGTAGAGGTAGATGTGCACCCCGGCCTCGAGCAGCGTCCGGTAGTAGGAGCGCTGGGCGTGCCCGACGAGGAACTGGTCGGCCTGCTCCCCCACGAACAGCTCCACCCGCACCCCGCGGTAGGAGGCGGTGGTGATGGCGGCCAGCAGCGATTCGTCGGGCACGAAGTACGGGCTGGTGATCGCGATCTTCTCGTGCGCCATGTGGATGAGCGACACGAACAGCCGCAGGTTCGGCTCGGTCGGGAACCCCGGCCCGGACGGCACGATCTGCAGCGCGTTCTCGCCCGGGTCGACCGGGTCCTGCACCGGGCGCCGGGCCTGCACCAGTTCGCCGGTCTCGATGAACCAGTCGGTCGCGAACACCGCCTCGACGGCCGCGACCACCTCACCGCTGACCTCCAGCGAGAGGTCGTGCCACTTGCGGCCGATCCGGGCGTTGTTCGCACTGCCGTAGTGCGGGTCGATCAGGTTGTGCGACCCGACGAAGGCGACCTCACCGTCCACCATCAGCAGTTTGCGGTGGTTGCGCAGATCGGGACGGCGCCAGCGGCCCTCGAGCGGATTGATCGGCATCATCAGGTGCCAGTCGATCCCGGCCTCGGTCAGACGCCGGCGGAACCCCTTCCAGTCCGGGTACTTCCGGGAGCCCAGGTGGTCCATCAGCAGCCGCACGGTGACGCCGCGGGCCACCGCCTTCTGCAGCGCCGAGAAGAACACGTCGGTCGTGTCGTCCCAGGCCATGATGTAGAACTCGACGTTCACGTAGCGCTCGGCGCGGTCCACGGCGGCCGCCATCGCGGCGTACGTCTCGGCCGCGTCGTCGTGCAGTCCCCGCACCCGGCCGTCCACGCAGGGCATGCCGGTGAGCTGCCGGTTCTGGTGCAGCAGGCCGGTCAGCGCGGGCGAGGGACTCACCCCCTCGGGGACCAGCGGCAGGTGGGCCGAGCGCCCGGCCAGGATGTGGTTGGCCTGCGCCTGGATGCGGTAGCGCCGCCCGTGCACGTACGGACTGCCGATCAGCCAGTACAGCGGCAGCCCGACGACCGGCAGGAACAGGATGAGCAGGAGCCACGCGGACGACGAGGCGGGCCGCCGGTTCTCCGGCACCGTGCCGACCGCGAAGAACTTGATGACGTACTCACCGACCAGGTAGGTGGTCGTCAGCACCTGTTCCCAGCCCATGGGGGCGAAGCCTAGGGGCAGGTCGATCATGGGGACCGGAGTCCGCGGAATCTGGATCGCCAGGGCGAATAGCGCATGATCACGATGAAAGTATGGCGTGACCTCCTCTCTCAGAACGCAGTGGGCTCGAATCCCTCGGGCGACTCGGTGCTCCCCACGGCCCACAGGCCCACCGTGAGGGCGAACGCGTCCTCCAGGAGGGCCGCCTGCCAGTCCGGCATCCGGGCCCCGGCCCACTCCCGCCATGCGTGCCCACCCCAGGTACCGGCAACGGCACCGACGGACGCGCCGATCACCGGCAGGACGACGTTGCGGTTACGCCGGTGGGCCAGGGTGACCGCTCCGGTCACCGCCGCACCGATGCGCGACGCGGCGACCGGACCCCGGGTCCGGTCCGGGGCGCCGGGCAGCTTGTCCCCCACCAGCTCACCGGCCGTGGTGGCCAGGGCGATCACCTTCGACGCCCGCGACCCGGCGCCCCGCAGCGTGGGCGCCGCCAGTCCCAACGAACTGCGGCAGCCACTCGCGACCCCCAGGGCGACCGACCGGAGAACGAGAGCCACCCCGGCGGGCTCCACGTCGTCCTCCATGGTGCGGGTGGCCCGCAGAACCGCCGCGACCGCGATGCCGTAGCCCAGGTGGGGCACCGCGTCGGCGATCCAGTCGCGGGCCGTCCACGACCGGGGCGTGGTCAGGCCGAGCAGCGCTGTCGGCCCCTCGGTGGCGACGAGGGCTCCCGCCCCGATCGCCACCGCCTCGACCGGAGCCGGCAGGCGCACCCCGGCCGAGCGCGCGACGGACGCGGCCACCCCGACGGCGAGGCCGCCGGCCGTGCCGGCGAGGGCGCCGAGCGCACTCACCCGGTTGGAGCGCTCATGGCGTGACCCCGGCACCGGCAGGTCGAGCGAATCCGAAAGTCGTTCGACGGCACGGGCCGGGAGGGCACTGGCGTCCCGGCCGCGCACGGCCATGTCGGCATGAGTGATGGCGTTCAGCACGGCGGTGCCGGCCGCTCCGGCCAGCAGGCCGCGGCTCACGATGGAGGTCATGCACTCACCGTCACGTTCCGAAACACGCTCGGCAAGCCGAAACCCACCCGACACGGTGCCGTGATCATGCAGGCCACAACGCACTTGCCATTCCGGGGCCGTTCATCTCGTGCCCGCGTGCCGGTGTCGCGAGTTCTGACAGAATGCACGGACCTGGTTCATCCGCTCGGGTGACGGCACCGGCCCGGCGAGACGGTCCGGCCAGGCAGCACGGGGAGTCGCTGATCATGCCCGGTATCCGAAGTACCTACGAGACAGACCTTCTCCGGGTCGACGACATCCTCCTGCAGATGTGCGACCTGGCCGACAGCACGATGCGAGACGCCACCACGGCCCTCGTCGAACGTGACGTGTCGCTGGCCGAGCAGGTCATCGACCGCGACCGGCACCTCGACATGCTGCACCAGGGCCTCGAGAACCGCCTGCTGCGCGTCATCGCCCGCTGGTCGCCCGTGGCGCGAGACCTGCGCACCCTGCTCGCGGCGCTGCGGGTGGGCGCCGACCTGGCCCGGATGGGCGGGCTGTCACGGCACGTCGCCGAGCTGGCCCGGCGCCGCTACCCCCGCTGCGCGGCCCCGGGCGCCTCGCACGTGCTGGTGCTGTCGATGGGCCAGGTCGGCGGGCGGCTCGCCACCATGACCCGTGACCTGCTCGAGGCCCGTGACCTGCGGCTGGTCCGGCAGGTGGCGGCGCTCGACGACCAGATGGACAGCCTGCACCGAAAACTGCTGGCCACGCTGATCGCCCCGGACTGGCCGCACGGGGTGGAGCCGGCCGTCGACCTGACCCTGGTGGGCCGCTTCTACGAACGCTACGGCGACCACACCGTCACGATCGCCCACCAGGTGCACTTCATCGAGACCGGCGCCCTGCCCGAGCCGCGTCCCCGGGAGGCGATCGACGTGCGGGTGCCGACCACCACGTCCACCATCAGCTCACCAGTCGTGCACCGTGCCGTCCGCCAGCCGGTTGAACGGTAGATAGGCGCGCTGGTACTCGTATTTCGCGGCCTCGGCCAGATCCAGGTCGACCCCGAGGCCAGGCCGCTCCCCCGGGTGCAGCAGCCCGTCGCTGAACGTGAACGACTGCCGGAAGACCTCATTCGTGCGTTCGCCGTGCTTCATGTACTCCTGGATTCCGAAGTTGTGGATCGCCAGGCCCAGGTGCATCTGGGCGGCCAGTCCCACCGGTGAGATGTCGGTCGGGCCGTGCATCCCCGACTTGATCTGGTACTGACTGGCGTGGTCCAGAACCTTTTTCAGGTGGGTGACGCCCCCGGTGTGCGTGACCGCGCTGCGCACGTAGTCGATCAGCTGCTCACGGATGATCAGCTGGTAGTCCCACACGGTGTTGAAGATCTCGCCGATCGCCAGCGGCGTGGTGGTGTGCTGCCGCACCAGACGCAGGGCCTCCTGGTTCTCGGCGGGCGTCACGTCCTCCAGCCAGAACAGGTCGTACGGCTCCAGCGACTTGCCCAGCCGCGCCGCCTGGATCGGGGTCAGCCGGTGGTGCGAGTCGTGCAGAAGCGGCAGCTCGGGCCCGAACTCGTGGCGCACCGCCTCGAACACGGTCGGCACATGACGCAGGTAGGAGCGGGTGTCCCAGTCCTCCTCGGCCGGCAGATCACCCCGCTGCGCGGGCTCGTGGTCGTAGCGCCCGCCGTCGTAGGTGGCGTTGGAGGCGATGCCGTAGATCGATTTCAGCCCCGGCACCCCCGTCTGCACCCGGATCGCCCGATAGCCCTGCTCCTGGTGCTCGCGGATACTGTCGAACAGCTCCGGCAGCTCCTGGCCCGAGGCGTGCCCGTAGGCCAGCAGCCCCGTGCGGGACGCTCCGCCCAGCAGCTGGTAGAGCGGCATGTTCGCGGCCCTGGCCTTGATGTCCCACAGGGCCACGTCGACCGCCGCGATCGCCGCCATCGTCACCGGACCGCGCCGCCAGTAGGCGCTGCGGTACAGGAACTGCCAGGTGTCCTCGATTCTCGAGGCGTCACGCCCGATCAGCAGCGGCACCACGTGTTCGCGCAGGTAGGCGACCACGGCCAGCTCCCGGCCGTTCAGCGTGCCGTCGCCCAGCCCCACCAGCCCGTCGTCGGTCTCCAGACGAAGGGTGACGAAGTTACGGTCGGGACTGGTGACGACGACGTCGGCCTTGACGATCTGCACTGATCCTCCTGGGTTGGCTCCCGGCGACGCTAGGCAGATCGCGAACCCCGGTCAAGGGTCATCCGCCGGCGTGGAGGGGGCACCCTTTCATTTCGGGAACACCCGTACGATCGACGAAGAAATCACCGGATGACCTTGTCGTGCGTCCAGGCGTTTCTGGAACCATGCCCCCTGCGCCGCCCGGATTCGCGAGCGGTGCAGGCTCCCCCGGGTCGTTCGCGATCCCCCGGGCCGACGGTGAGCCGGGCACCGCGATTCGGGCGGTCACGGTCGAGAGAGGCCACAGTCGAGAGCAGAAGCAGAGCGGGAGCAGTCAGTCTTCGACACCCCGGTTGCCGGTCCCCTCGCCCGGATGGCCGGCGTTCAGGCCCGGGCCGCGGTCGCCCAGGTCGGCGTGGTCGGTGGGCCCGCTGGTCTCGTCGAGGGGACGGTCGGCGGCGGCGATCTCCGGGTGGTGCAGGTCGAAAGCCGGTCGCTCGGAACGGATGCGGGGCAGACGGACGAAGTTGTGGCGGGGTGGTGGGCAGCTCGTCGCCCATTCCAGCGACGCGGCGTAGCCCCACGGGTCGTCGGGCAGCTGTTCGTAGGGCTTGCGGGAGGTGCGCCAGAGGTTGAGCGCGAACGGCACGATCGACAGCGCCAGGATCAGCGAGCCCACGGTCGAGATCTGGTTGTAGAGCTGGAATCCGTCTTCGGGCAGGTAGTCGGCATAGCGGCGGGGCATGCCCTCGACGCCGAGCCAGTGCTGGATGAGGAACGTGGTGTGGAAACCGATGAAGGTCATCCAGAAGTGCAGCTTGCCGAGCGGTTCGTCGAGCATCCGGCCGGTGAGTTTCGGCCACCAGAAGTAGAACCCGCCGAACATCGCGAACACCACCGTGCCGAACACCACGTAGTGGAAGTGCGCGACCACGAAATAGCTGTCCGAGAGCTGGAAGTCGAGCGGCGGCGAGGCCAGGATGATGCCCGTCAGCCCGCCGAGCAGGAAGGTGACGAGGAACCCCAGCGCCCAGACCATCGGCGTCTCGAACGTGATGGAGCCGCCCCACATCGTGCCGATCCAGTTGAAGAACTTCACCCCGGTCGGCACCGCGATCAGCATGGTCATGAACGCGAAGAACGGCAGGGCCACCTGGCCGGTCGCGTACATGTGGTGCGCCCAGACCGACATCGACAGGGCGGCGATCGAGATCGTGGCGAAGACCAGCGTCTTGTAACCGAAGATCGGCTTACGGCTGAAGACCGGCAGGATCTCGGTGACGATGCCGAAGAACGGCAGCGCGATGATGTAGACCTCGGGATGCCCGAAGAACCAGAACAGGTGCTGCCACAGCAGAGCTCCCCCGTTCTCCGGCTCGAACACCTGGGCGCCGAAGCGCCGGTCGGCCTCCAGCGACAGCAACGCGGCGGCCAGCGGCGGGAAGGCCATGATCACCAGGATCGAGGTGACCAGGGTGTTCCAGGTGAAGATCGGCATCCGGAACATGGTCATCCCGGGAGCCCGCAGGCACATGATCGTGGTGATGAAGTTGACCGCGCCGAGGATGGTGCCGACCCCGGCCAGGGCCAGGCCCATCACCCACAGGTCACCGCCGAGGCCGGGCGAGAACACGGCGTTCGACAGCGGGGCGTAGGCGAACCAGCCGAACGACGCCGCGCCCTGCCGGGTCAGGAAACCGGCCACCACGATCAGCCCGCCGAACAGGAACAGCCAGTACGACAGCATGTTCAGCCGCGGGAAGGCCACGTCGGGCGCACCGATCTGCAGCGGCATGATCGCGTTGGCGAAGCCGGCGAACAGGGGCGTGGCGAAGAGCAGCAGCATCACCGTGCCGTGCATGGTGAAGAGCTGGTTGTACTGGTTCTTGTCGTTGACGATCTGGACGCCGGGCTCGAACAGTTCCAGCCGGATCAGCACCGCCATCAGCCCGGCCACCAGGAAGAACCCGAAAGACGTCACCAGATAGAGGTTCCCGATGACCTTGTGATCGGTACTGGTGAGCCAGCGCTGCAGGTCACGGCCCTTGCGGGTCGTCACCGGGTGCCGCGTCAGCTGGGGTTCGGACAGGAGCGTCATCCGTGAGCCTTCCCTCCGGGACGAGCCACGTGCGGGAACCGTCGAACGCCGTGCGCCCGCCAGTCTGCCCCCGTTCCGGCGTGGTGCCAAGGATGGCAAGGTTGTCAGCCGGTCAACGGCTCCCGGCCGCCTGCTGCAGCAGCCCGGTGGTCGAACGGCCGCTCAGGTAGGGCAGCAACAGCACCCGCCCGCCCCAGCCCCGCACCAGTTCGGCCTCCGGCATGGGCGCACCGCTGTAGTCGCCCCCCTTGACCCACACGTCCGGGCGCAATCGGGCGAGCGTCATCGATGGGTCATCCTCGTCGAAAACAATGACCCCGTCGACGCATTCGAGAGCGAGCAGCATCTCGGCCCGTTCCCGCTGCGCCACCACCGGCCGGGCCGGGCCCTTCAGCCGCCGCACCGACGCGTCACTGTTGAGCAGCACGATCAGGGTGTCCCCGACGCGGCGGGCGGTCTGCAGACAGGAGAGGTGGCCGACGTGGAGCAGGTCGAAACAGCCACCGGTGGCGATGATTCGGCCACCGGAAGCCCGCACGTCGCGAACCCGTCGCTCGACGGCGTCCCAGCCCAGGGCCGGGGTCCGCGCCTGGTCACGAGGGTGATGGTGGACGTCGTGGTCGCCCGGGACGGCCGGGTCGCCGGCTCTCTCCTCACTCGGCGCGAACGAGGAGGCGCCGCCGGACGCGACCCAGCGTGACGCGTCATGCGTGGCGCGGACGACGGCCTCGGACACCACGCGTCCCCGGGCCACCGACACCGCGACCGACGCCACGAAACAGTCACCGGCACCGCACGGATCGCCGCCCTCGACCACCGGGGCGGGCACGTACAGCGTCTCGGTGGCGGCCTGGGCCAGGTACGCCCCCCGGGCCCCGGCGGTGACGCAGACAGCTCTGACCCGCCAGCGTTCCCGCAGCTCAGAGGCCGGATCAGCGCTCTCGTCACCGACCCGCGCGCGGGCCTCGGCCAGGTTGGGCGTCACCAGGAGACAGCCGGGAACCGGGTCGCCACCGCGGGGGTGCGGGTCCCAGACGACGGGCGTGCGCGGGGCGAGACGCGCGAGCAGGCGCCGGATCCCGGGATCGCGCGTGACGCCCGCGCCGTAGTCGGAGACCAGCACCACGTCGGCGGTCTCGAGGAACTCGGCCAGTGCACCGAGCGTGGCGGGGTCGAGTGCGGTGGGAGTGCCGGGGCCACCCTCGTCCAGCCTCAGCAGGCACTGGCCGTCGGCCCGCAGACGGGTCTTGGTCCGCGTCGGGCCCTCGTGGCCCAGCGGCAGCAGGTCGACGTGCGGGGCCAGCAGCGCGCGCAGCCGCCGGCCCTCGGCATCCTCGGCGAGCGGGGCGGCGAGGCGGACCCGCATCTGCGGGCCCCGGCCGAGCAGCGCCGTAAGACCGGCTCCACCAGCACGTTCCACCACTCGCTGGGCATCGAGCACGGGCACCGGGGCGTCGGGGGCGATCCGGCTCACCACGCCGTGCACGTCACGGTCGAGCAGCACGTCACCGAGGACGGCGATCGTGCGGGCCGTCATCGGGGCACCACCACACTCCCCTCGAGAAGACCCGGGCGTGGTGCCGGCCTCACCCCCGTCCCAGGCCGCGGCCCCACGGGCGGACCGTCGCGCAGCAGCTCGGCGTCCACCGCCGCACAGATCGCGTGCACGGCCATCAGGTGCACCTCCTGCACGGCCGCGGTGCTGGTCGCGTCCACGCAGAACGCCTCGTCGGCGATCTCGGCGAGCGGGCTGCCCGGCGGCCCGGTCAGCGCCCAGACCGTGATGCCGCACTCCTTGGCCCGCGCCGCCGCCGCGAGGACGTTCGGACTCCGCCCGCTGGTCGAGAGCAGTACGAGTACATCGCCGGTGCGCCCGTGAGCCTGCACCTGGCGGGCGAACATCTCGTCGGCCCCGTAGTCGTTGACCAGCGCGGTGAGACTCGAGGTCTCGGCGCTGAGGCAGAGTGCCGACAGCGGGCGGCGTTCCGCCAGGAACCGGCCCACCAGCTCCGCCGTCAGGTGCTGCGCCTCGGCCGCGCTGCCCCCGTTACCGGCGGCCAGCACGCGTCCCCCGGCCCGGAAGGTCTCCGCCAGCCGCCGCCCCCAGGCCTGGAGCACCGCCGCGTCCCTCCGCAACGAGCCCAGGCCCCCGGCCAGGTCGTCGAGGTGCTCCTCGACCCAGCTGACCACGCACAGCGCGTCCGGACCGCTCCGGGCCCCGGGAACCGGGGAAATCTCGACGGGCGTCGTCATCGCACCTCCTGAAGATGGCCCCTCCGCTGAACGGGAGGCGATCGTGCCCGGCGACTCCCCGGTAAGCCAATTGGTGGCTCGGGAGGAGGCCGAACCCGATGCGGGCCACGGTGAGCCGACGGACGCCCGTGCGCACCACCCGTATCCGGAGGCCACGCCCGACTGGCGTCACGTTGGGTATCTGGCAGAGTCGCGAGTGCACCGGGGACGACGGAACGTCCCGGTGCCACCCGACTCTTCCGTGAAGCAGCCGCGGATCCGTCATCCGAGAAGACACGGAACGGAGACCGATGCGCGCCGTCACCTGGCAGGGCACGAAGGACATCCGGGTCGAGGACGTCCCCGACCCCACGATCCAGGACCCGACCGACGTGATCGTGAGGATCACCTCGACCGGCCTGTGCGGTTCCGACCTCCACCTCTACGACCCGCTCGGCCCGTTCCTGGACGCCGGCGACATCCTGGGTCACGAGCCGATGGGCGTCGTTCAGGAGGTCGGGCCGCAGGTCACGAACCTGAAGCCGGGCGACCGCGTGGTCGTCCCCTTCAACGTCTCGTGCAACACGTGTTTCATGTGCTCGCAGGGGCTCCAGTCGCAGTGCGAGACCACCCAGGTCCACGAACAGGGCAAGGGCGCCGCGCTGTTCGGCTACACCAAGCTGTACGGCCAGGTCCCGGGCGGCCAGGCCGAGTACCTGCGCGTGCCCTTCGGCGACACCCTGCCGATCAAGGTGCCGGACGGCCCGCCCGACACCCGCTTCCTGTTCCTCTCCGACGTGCTGCCCACGGCCTGGCAGGGCGTGAAGTACGCGGACGTGCCACCCGGCGGCTCCCTGGTGGTGCTGGGTCTCGGCCCGATCGGTGACATGGCCACCCGGGTCGCCCAGCATCTCGGGGCCGGTCAGGTCATCGGGGTCGACCTGGTGCCCGAGCGTCTCGAGCGTGCGGCCTCGCACGGCGTGCACACCATCGACCTGAACCAGCACGGCGACAACCTCGTCGAGCTGCTCCGCGACCTGACCGACGGACGCGGCCCGGACTCGGTGATCGACGCCGTCGGCATGGAGGCGCACGGTTCCCCCGCGGCCGGTCTCGCCCAGAAGGCCACCGGCCTGCTGCCCGACCCGCTGGCCCGGAAACTCATGCAGACCACCGGTGTCGACCGGCTCGAGGCTCTGCACACGGCCATCGACCTGGTGCGGCGCGGTGGCACGATCTCGCTGAGCGGGGTCTACGGCGGCATGGCCTCGCCGATGCCGCTGATGACCATGTTCGACAAGCAGATCCAGCTCCGCATGGGCCAGGCCAACGTGTGGCGCTGGGTGCCCGAGATCCTGCCGCTCCTCGTCGACGGCGACCCGTTCGGCGTCGAGAGCTTCGCCACGCACACGCTGCCGCTGTCCGAGGCCCCGAACGCGTACGAGCAGTTCCAGAAGAAGCAGGACGGCATGGTCAAGGTCGTCTTCCAGCCCTGAAAGGTTTTACATGAGTGAATATCTCACCACGTCCCAGGGTGTCCGGCTGCCCGACACCGACCACTCGCTGAAGGCCGGCCGCCGCGGGCCCACCCTGATGGAAGACTTCCATCTGCGCGAGAAGATCACCCACTTCGACCACGAGCGCATCCCCGAACGCGTGGTGCACGCCCGTGGCGCCGCCGCGCACGGCGTGTTCGTCTCGTACGGCACCGATCTCACCCGGGCCCGGTTCCTGGCCGAGGAGGGGCACGAGACCGAGGTCTTCGTGCGGTTCTCCACCGTGCTGGGCTCCCGCGGCTCGGCCGACACCGTGCGCGACACCCGCGGTTTCGCGGTGAAGTTCTACACCGACGAGGGCAACATGGACCTGGTCGGCAACAACATCCCGGTGTTCTTCATCCAGGACGGGATCAAGTTCCCGGACATCATCCACGCCGGGAAACCGCACCAGGACCGCGAGATCCCGCAGGCCCAGTCGGCGCACGACACGTTCTGGGACTTCGTCTCCCTGCACACCGAGGCCACGCACCACGTCTTCTGGAACATGAGCGACCGCGGCATCCCCCGCTCGTACCGCACGATGGAGGGCTTCGGCGTCCACACCTTCCGGCTGCGCGACGCCGAGGGGAACACCCACCTGGTCAAGTTCCACTGGAAGCCCGTGTCGGGCGTCCATTCGCTGGTGTGGGAGGAGGCGCAGATCGCCGCGGGCGTCGACCCCGACTTCCACCGCCGCGACCTGGCCGACTCGATCGACGCCGGCGCGTTCCCGGAGTGGGAGCTCGGCGTGCAGGTGCTCCCCGACGACGGCACCGAGACCTTCGCCGGGATCGACCTTCTCGACCCGACGAAGCTCGTGCCCGAAGAGCTCGCACCCGTGGTCAAGCTGGGCCGGCTCACCCTGAACCGCAACCCCACCAACTATTTCGCCGAGACCGAGCAGGTCGCCTTCCACACCGGCAACCTGGTGCCGGGCATCGAGGTGACCAACGACCCGCTGATGCAGGCCCGGCTGTTCTCCTACCTGGACACGCAGCTGACGCGCCTGGGCGGGCCCAACTTCACCCAGCTGCCGATCAACCGGCCGCACTGCCCGGTGAACGACATGTTCCGGGAAGGCATGCACCAGAGCGAGATCCACGAGGGCGTCACGCCGTACAAGCCGAACGGGCTGGACGACGACCGGCCCCTGGTCGACGAGGACGACGGTTACACCCAGACTCCCCGGCTCGTGGAGGGTGAGGTCGGCCGCGGCAATCCGGTCAGCTTCGACGACCACTTCACCCAGGCCGCGCTCTTCTACCGCAGCCTGACCCCGGTCGAGCAGGCCCACGTCGCCGAGGCCTTCACCTTCGAGCTGGGCAAGTGCCTCGAGCAGACGATCAAGGAACGCGAGCTCGCGGTGCTGGCCCACGTCGACCCCGCGCTGGCCTCGATCGTGGCCGAGGGCCTGGGACTGGCCGTGCCCGGGGGCATTCCGGCCGTGGGCGACGTCGAGCCCTCCCCCGCGCTCTCGCAGGTCGTCACCGTGCCGGGCCCGATCGCCGGCCGCAAGATCGGGGTGATCGCCGACGACGACTCCGACCTGGCCGGGATCCGGACCCTGCGCAAGGCCCTGCTCAAGCAGGGTGCCGAGCTGCTGGTCATCGGCCCCCGAGGTGGTTTCATCGGCAAGGGCCGCAGCAAGGAGATGACGCAGCGGTCGGCGCTCACGGCCCGGTCGATCGAGTTCGACGCCGTGCTGGTGGCGGGCGGCACCGGCCACCGACCCGACCTCAAGACCGTGATCCTGCTGCAGGAGGCGTACAGGCACTGCAAGGGCGTCGGCGCCTGGGGTGACGGCGCCGAGGTGCTCACCGGGGCGGGCATTCCCGCCGACGGCCCGGGTGTGCTGCACGGCGAGAGCGCCGACAAGGCTTTCTCCACCGAGCTGATCGCCACGCTGGGCCTGCACCGGGTCTGGCAGCGCGCCGACGACGTGATGGCCGACGCGGTCGCACCCGCCTGATGTCCGGCCGGCTGCCCGTCCACGCCGTCGACGTCCGGGACGGGCAGCCGGAGCACCATCCGAACCGCCCGGCGGTTCGTCAGGAGCAACAAGAGCTAGGAGAACCACGGTGAGCGACCAGTACACCTTCACCAATCCGGTCGACCAGTACACGATGCCGAAGCCCGACGAGCAGTACCAGGACGGGCCGGGCCTCGACGCGGAGCTGAGCCCGCGGGCCGACCACGGCGAGAAGACCTACCGCGGCACCGGCCGGCTGACGGGGCGCAAGGCGCTGGTCACCGGGGCGGACTCGGGCATCGGGCGGGCCGTGGCCATCGCCTTCGCCCGGGAGGGCGCCGATGTGGTGCTGTCGTACCTGCCCGAGGAGGCCGAGGACGCCGAGGCGGTGGCGAAGCTGGTCACCGAGGCCGGGCGCACGGCCGTGCTGGCCCCGGGGGACGTGTCCGACGAGCGGTACGCCCGGGGGCTCGTGCAGAAGGCCGTGACCGAGCTGGGCGGACTCGATCTGGTGGTGAACGTGGCCGGGCGGCAGCAGACCGCCGAGAAGCTCGAGGACATCACCACCGAGAGCTTCGACACCACGGTGCGCACCAACCTGCACGCCATGTTCTGGATCTGCCAGGAGGCCCTGCCGCACCTGCCGGCCGGCTCGGCCATCATCAACACCAGCTCGGTGCAGGCCTACAGCCCGTCACCCACGCTGGTCGACTACGCGATGACCAAGGCCGCCATCAACACCTTCAGCAAAGCCCTGGCCCAGCAGCTGGCCCCACGCGGCATCCGGGTGAATGTGGTTGCCCCGGGTCCGATCTGGACGCCGCTCCAGGTGGCGGGTGGGCAGCCGACCGAGGCGCTGCCGGAGTTCGGGCAGCAGACGCCGCTGGGCCGCCCCGGTCAGCCGGCCGAGCTCGCACCGGCCTACGTGTACCTGGCGTCCGCCGAGTCCGGTTACACGGTGGGCGAGACGCTCACGGTCACCGGGGGCATGCCCACCCCGTGAGCCTTCGCACCGGAACCGGGGGCAGCCGGGTTGCCCGCCCCCGGTTCTGGTGTGGAATTGCCGCATGATCGAGGTCAAGCGGCACGTGGAAGCATCCCCGCAGGACGTCTTCGCCGTCCTCGCGGACGGCTGGCTCTACTCCGGCTGGGTGGTCGGCGCGTCCCGCATCCGGGCGGTGGACGACCACTGGCCGAAACCCGGCGCCAAGATCCACCATTCGGTCGGGGTCTGGCCCGCGCTGCTGAACGACGACAGCGAGGTGGTGGACGTGGTGGACGGCCACCGCCTGGTGCTCACGGCCCGCGGGTGGCCCCTGGGTGAGGCCACCGTGTACCTCGAGCTGGAGGACGACGGGGACGGCGGCTGCCTCGTGCGCATGCAGGAAGACGCCTCGCACGGCCCGGGCAAGCTGGTGCCGCAGCCGCTGCGGCAACTGGCGATCGCGCCCCGCAACACCGAAAGCCTGCGCCGGCTGGCCCTTCTGGCCGAGGGCGGCGCTCAGCGCCGCTGACGCACAGCCGTCACGACACCCGCGGTGAGGGCACCGAACGTGCCGAGCACCTCGTCCCCCAGCGTGTCGGTGTAGGCGGTCGCGAGCTCGGTGCCCCCGCGGATGAAGGCGTAGTACTCGCCGATCTCCCAGAAGATCGCCATGATCGCGCCGATCCCGGCCACCAGCAGCGCGATCTCCCAGCGGGGGCGCGGCTTGGCGCGGGTGATCAGCAGGCCCGCCCCGAACCCGAGGAACATCCAGTTCACGAAGTGGTTGGCGTCGTCCCACCAGCCGATCGAGTCGTACAGGTCGAGCGTGTTACCGGTGACGTCGACCAGGAAGGGCAGCATGATCCAGGAGAACGCGGCCCACGGCGGGTCGTCGCGCCGCTTCGTGGTGAGCCACCAGATCACCGGCACCGTCAGCATCATCACCGGGTAGAGCACCAGCCGGGCCCCGAAACCCTTGCCCTCGAACTGGGCCAGGCCGGACGCGAAAAAGGTTGCCACCAGCAACTGCCCGATGGTGAGCACCAGCAGCACGGCGCTGACCACCCGTCCGCGGCCGTTCCCCGTCCGCACCCGTGTGTCTGTCATGCGGGCCAGTATTGCGTGATCTTGGGGCGAATCCGGCCCCGTCCCCGCACCCGAAGGGGGCACTCGGGATGCGGGGCCGCCGGGCGCACCTAGATTCGACGGAGAGGGTGAACCGCGACCTTGGAGAAACCCATGAGCGTGACCAACGAAAGGCCCGTCGCCACCTCGGCCCGGGAGAAGTCCGCCCCCGAGCTGGTGCAGGACATCACCCGCCTGGTACCGCAGCTGGCCCGCCAGGAGATCGAGCTGGCCAAGGCCGAGCTGACCGAGAAGGCCCGGCACGCGGGCATCGGGGTGGGCGCGTTCGGCGCCGCCGGCCTGGTCGCCCTGTTCGGGGTGGGCACGCTGGTCGCCGCCGCCGTGATCGGGCTGGCCGAGGCCGTGCCGGCCTGGGCGTCCGCGCTGATCGTGGGCGCCGTGCTGCTGGCCCTGGCCGGGATCATGGCGCTGGTCGGCAAGAAGCAGGTCGGCCAGGCGACACCACCGGTGCCGACCGAGGCCGTGGAGAGCACCAAGCACGACGTCGAGGCCGTGAAGGAGAGTGCCCACCGATGAGCGACAGCAACGGGGCCCCGAAGAATCCGGACCAGATCCGCGACGAGATCGACCACACCCGCGACGAACTCGCGGACACCGTCGAGGCTCTGGCCGCCCGCACCGACGTCAAGGCCCGCGCCACCGAGAAGGCGCACCAGGTGCAGGAGTCCGCACGCACCAAGGCCCACGACGTGCAGGACGCGGCCCGCACCAAGGCGCACGAGTTGCGTGAGCAGGCCCGCGGGGTGCAGCAGAACGTGAGGACGCAGGCCGCGGCCGTCGGCACGACCGTCACCGAGAAGGCGGGCCAGACGGGTGAACAGGCCCGTCACCGGGCCGAGCAGGCCGTGACCGCCGCGGCCGAGAAGACGTCACAGGTGCGCACGGTCGCGTCCGAGAAGACCTCCCAGGCGCGCACGGTCGCGTCCGAGAAGACCTCGCAGGCACGCACGGTGGCCGCGGAGAAGACCGAGCACGCCCGCACGGTCGCCGCGGAGAAGACCGAGCACGCCCGCACCGTCGCCGCCGAGAAGGCCCACACGGCTCAGGAGACGGTTCAGCAGCAGCGGCAGCAACGTCCGTGGCTGTTCCCGGCCCTGGGCGGTGCCCTGGCGTTCGTCACCGGCCTGTTCGTCTGGCTGCGTCGGCGCCGCACCCCCTGACGGCCACGGCCCGGCGCACGACGGGCGACGCGGGAAGGGCCGCGTCAGCCGACCCCGGGCAGCGGCGTGACCCCCGAGCGCGAGGGACGCAGCCCGTCGAGGATCACGCCGATCACCCGGCGATAGGTCTCCGGCGAGCTGCCCTTCTGCGCCGCGAAGTCGATGCTGCTCACCGCCGCCATCGTCAGCGCGAGCAGGTCGTGGGGCACCACGTCGTGCCGGATCACCCCGGCGTCCTGGCAGCGGCGCACCATCCGGCCGATGCTGTCGCGCATCAGCAGCTGGTGCCGGTGCACCACCTCCTCGACCCGCTCCGACGACGAGCCCCGGGCCCAGCCGAAGGTCTCCGAGTAGCCGGTGATCACGAACTCCCGGAACCCCCTGTCCCGCGAGAACTCCCGCACCCCACCTTCGAAGAACTCGACGAATCCCTCCCACGGGTCGTCGGCCTCCAGCGCCCGGGCCACGTCGTCGCGTGCGGTCGCGAACCGGATCTCGAACAGCGCCAGGATCAGCTCGTCCTTGTTGGAGAAGCGCCGGTAGACCGTGGCCACCCCGACCCCGGCGGTCGCCGCCACGTCGGCCAGCGTCGCGTGCAGCCCCTTCGCGCCGAAGACCTCGCCCGCCGCCCGCAGAATCCGTTCCGCGACATTCACACCCGAAAGGGCATCGTCGGGTGCTTCGGTGCGCCCGGAAGAAGTGTTCACGCGAGTCAGGGTAGCAACGCGGAACAACTATTCCGCTATGGTGGCCACACCCCCGGAACAGCTATTCCGCGATCCCCCACGCCTCGAAGGGCCTGACGCATGTCCAGCACCACCACGTCGAGACAGCAGTGGCTGATCCTCGGCGTCATCTCGATCGCCCAGCTCATGGTCGTGCTCGACGCCACCATCGTGAACATCGCCCTGCCCGCCGCGCAGACCGATCTGCAGTTCGACGACGCGCAGCGCCAGTGGGTCGTCACGGCCTACTCGCTGGCCTTCGGCAGCCTGCTGCTGATCGGCGGGCGCCTCAACGACATGTTCGGCAGCAAGCTCGGCTTCCTGGTCGGCCTGGTCGGTTTCGCGGCGGCCAGCGCGCTGGGCGGCTGGGCCCCGAACTTCGAGATCCTGATCGTGGCCCGCGCCCTCCAGGGAGCGTTCGGCGCCCTGCTGGCCCCGGCCGCGCTGGCCATGCTCACCGTCACGTTCCTCGGATCCGCCGACCGGGGTAAGGCTTTCGGCATCTTCGGGGCCGTGGCCGGTTCCGGGGCGGCGGTCGGCCTGCTGCTCGGCGGCGTGCTCACCGAGTACCTGTCGTGGCGCTGGTGCCTCTACGTCAACGTGATCTTCGCCGTGATCGCGGTGATCGGCGCCCTGCGCCTGCTGCCCGCCAACGAGCGGGAGAGCGGCAAGCTGTCGTTCGACTGGGCCGGCTCGATCCTCGCGGTGGCCGGGATCTTCCTGGTGGTCTACGGGTTCGCCCGCTCCGAGACCGAGGGCTGGACCGACACCGTCACGCTGACCAGCCTGATCGTCGGCATCGTGCTGGTGATCGGCTTCGTCGTGGCCGAGCGCCTGGTGGCCCATCCGCTGCTGCCGCTGCACATCCTGCTCGACCGGGTGCGCGGCACCTCGTACCTGGTCATGCTGATCGCCGCGGTCGGCATGTTCGCCGTCTTCCTGTTCGTCACGTACTACGTGCAGGGCGTGCTCGGCTACTCCCCCGTGCAGTCCGGTTTCGCCTTCCTGCCGATGGTTTTCGCGATCGGTGTGAGCGCCCAGTTCAACGGCACCCCGGCGTTCCAGACCCGGATCGGCTCGAAGATCCAGGTCGGCGTGGGCGCGCTGCTCGCCGCGGCCGGCATGCTGCTGTTCACCGGCTTCGGCGCCGACAGCTCCTACCTCACCGCCCTGCTGCCCGGCCTGCTGCTCACGGGCCTGGGCCTGGGCTGCATCTTCGCGGTCGCGATCGGCTCGTCCACGATCGGCGTCGAGCCGCACCAGGCCGGCGTCGCCTCGGCCACGGTCAACACCGCCCAGCAGGTCGGCGGCTCCATCGGTGTGGCTCTGCTGAGCAGCATCTCGGCCACCGCGATGACCGACTACGTCACCGCGCACACCACCGACGCCGACGTCGCCGTGCAGGCCCAGCTGGCCTCGTACGACGCGGCCTTCCTGTGGTCGGCGGCGTTCTTCGCGGCCGCCGCCGTGGTCGCCTTCGCGCTGTACCCCTCGCGCCGGGTCACCGCCCAGATGGCGGCCGAGAACGAGCACGTCGCGGTGCACATGTAAACGCGACCACCGGAACACGAATGATGGACGCCCCGGTGACCGGGGCGTCCATCATTCAGTTCGGCCGGTCAGCCCTTGACCTCGGCCAGGCGGGCCTTGCTCAGCTTGAGCATCGCCCGGGCCTGAGTGACGGAATCCAGGCTGCCACCGCTGTTCCCGGCCGCGGCGACCTTCTCGCCCCGCTCCTTCAGCCAGGCGGCGTCGTCCTTCAGGTAGTTCTCGCGGTCCTTCGTGCTGATCGCGTAGAAGAAGCGCTGCTTCTGGTACGTGTCGATCTGGTAGTCGGTCTCGACGACCTGCGCCAGGAAGCAGTTGGTCATCTGCTGGGTGTTGCCGTTCTCGTCACACTCGCCGACCGGCGTGGTGAACGGCTCCTCGATCTTCAGGTACTCCAGGCCGTCACCGGACTCGGATCCGCCTGCGGTGCCGGTCTTCCCGGCCGAGGTGGAGGCGTTCTCGGCCGTGCCGGCATCAGCCTCGGTGGCCGTGTCACTGTCGGCATCAGCGGCGGCGCCGGTCGTGGCCACCGCCGTCGGGGTCTGCTCAGCCTGGGCGGAGTCCTGCGTGGAGCCCTGCGCGGAGTCCTGCGCGGAGTCGGTTCCGCACGCGGCGACCCCGAGCACCCCGGCGATCGCCAGGGCGGCGAGGATCGGGACGTTCCGGCTGCGTGCTGCGGTACCCATGATGATCTCCTCGTGAGGGTGGGGTTCAGGTTCCGGGTCGCTCCGGGCGGTGTGTTCCCGCCGCCTCCCGGGCGGCGTCGCCTCGTTCGGACACACCATGTGAGATGGCGGGCGGCCCCCGGAAAGTTCGGGTGACCCCCGTCACAGGCCCGTTCGGCGCAACCCGACCGCCCGCCGTCGAGGGGGGCCCTCTCGAACGGCGACCACACCGTCCGCATGCCACCGTGAACGCATGTGGGGAAGCAGGCGGCGCACGCCCGAACCGGCCGGTGACCTGCCCGAGGAGAACCCCGTGGACTCGCCCACGGAGTTGCCGAGGCGCTCGTGGCTGAAGGTGCTCAAAGGCTCCGCGAAGGAGTTCTCCGAGGACCAGCTCACCGATTCCGCCGCTGCCCTGACCTATTACGGGGTGCAGGCTCTGTTCCCCGGCCTGCTCGTGCTGGTGTCACTGCTGGGGTTCCTGTCCAGCGACAGCATCGGCGAACTGCGCGCGAACCTCGAGCCGGTGCTGCCCGGCTCGTTCCGGAAGATCGTCGACGACATCCTCGGCCAGGTCGGGAACAAGCCCGGGTCGGCCAGTTTCGCGTTCGTGCTGGGCCTGGTGACGGCCCTGTGGTCGTCGTCGGGCTACATCGCGGCGTTCATGCGTGCGTCGAACATCGTCTACGACATCCCCGAGGGCCGGCCGATCTGGAAGACCCTCCCCATCCGCGTGCTGACCACGCTGGTGATGCTGGTGCTCATCGTGATGGCCGCCGTGATCGTCATTTTCACCGGCCCGCTCGCCCAGCAGGCCGGTGACCTCCTCGGCCTCGGCAACGCCGCGGTCACGGTGTGGAGCATCGCGAAATGGCCCGTGCTGCTGGTCATCATGATGCTGGAGCTGGCGATCCTGTACTGGGCCGCCCCGAACGCCAAGCAAGGCTTCCGCTGGGTGACGCCGGGCGGCATCCTGGCCGTGGTGCTCTGGGCGATCGCCTCGGCCGGCTTCGGCTTCTACGTCGCCAACTTCTCGAGCTACGACGCCACCTACGGCACGTTCGCCGGCATCGTGATCTTCCTGATCTGGATGTGGATCTCGAACCTGGCCATCCTGCTCGGCGCCGAGTTCAACGCCGAGCTCGACCGTGCCCGCGCCGAGCACGACGGCCTCCCCGCCGGCACCGAGCCCTACGTCGCCCTGCGCGACACCCGGGGGCTCGACGACGACGAACTCGCCGAGGTCGAGGGCTCCCGCCGCCACCTGCGCCCCGACCGGGGCGGCGACGCGGGCAGCGCCTGAACCCCGCGCCGGCCCAGCCGCGGGCCCGCTCCCCGGTGGGATCACACCGGATTCCGGGAAGCTCGTCCCACCCCGCGCGGTTCCCGTTGCCATGAGTCTTCTGTTCTCACCGCTCACCCTGCGCGGCGTCACCGTGCCGAACCGCGCCTGGGTCTCGCCGATGTGCCAGTACTCCAGCGAGAAGGGGCATCCGACCGACTGGCACCTGGTGCACCTGGGTGCGCTGGCCCGGGGCGGCGCCGGCCTGGTCATGCAGGAGGCCACCGCCGTGGTGCCCGAGGGCCGGATCTCGCCGGAGGACGCCGGGATCTGGAACGACTCGCAGGCCGGGGACTACGAGCGCATCACCCGCTTCGTCCGCGAGCAGGGGTCGGTGCCCGCGATCCAGCTGGCCCACGCCGGGCGCAAGGCCTCGACCTACGCGCCGTGGCGGGGCAAGGGCTCGGTGCCGAAGAGCGAGGGCGGCTGGAAGACCGTGGCCCCGTCCGAGAACGCGTTCAACGGCTTCGACGTCCCCGCCGAGATCGCCGCCGCCGACATCCCGGCGCTGGTGCAGGCCTGGGCCGACGCGGCCCGCCGCGCGGTGACGGCCGGGTTCGAGGTGCTCGAGGTGCACGCCGCCCACGGCTACCTGCTGCACCAGTTCCTTTCCCCCGTCAGCAACCTGCGCACCGACTCCTACGGCGGTGACCTCGCCGGGCGCTCGAAGCTGCTCCTGGAGGTGGTGGACGCGGTGCGCGCGGTGATTCCGGACGCCACCCCGCTGCTGGTGCGGGTCAGCGCGACCGACTGGGTGCCGAACGGCCTCGACGTCGAGGAGGTGGCCCAGGTCGCGACCACGCTCAAGGACCACGGCGTGGACCTGATCGACGTCTCCAGCGGCGGCAACCACCCCGACCAGAAGATCACCGTCGGCCCCGGCTACCAGGTGCCCTTCGCCCGGCGGATCAAGGAGGCCAGTGGCCTGCCCACCGCGGCGGTCGGCCTGATCACCGAGCCGAAGCAGGCCGAGCAGGTGCTCGAGGAGGGCTCGGCCGACGCCGTGCTGCTCGGCCGGGTGCTGCTGCGCGAGCCGAGCTGGCCCCAGCGCGCCGCCGCCGAGCTGGGCGACGACCTGCCCTGGCCCCCGCAGTACGTCCGCGGCCGCGCGAGCCGCTGATCCCCGGTGGACGGCGCCCCTCCTCCGGCCCCAGGGGCGCCGTCCGTCGTTCCGGGCGTGTGGATCTCACCACGCGGCCATCACTCATCGTGATTCGCACAGCGCTGGCGGAGAGTGACATGACCACCGCGTAGTGCAGGAATGCCAGGGAATTGGTGTGCAGTCGCCCACAGCAGCCCGAATTGGCTTGCGGAGAGTAGTCGGCGCCCGATAGGACCACTCAGGGTCGTGATGACGGCATCAGTTGGGCGTCATCGAGACCGACAACACCAAGTAGAGATCACGGCTCCGCAGCTCCAGCCACGCGCACCCTCACGCGCAAGCCACCCGGCGCCGACGCAGCACGCTCGACAGATCAGCCCTCGTGGCCGGAAGGAAACGTACCGTGAGCAACCTGGACACCGTCCTCAAGGAAGCCATGATGATCGACGGCGCCATCGGCGTCGCTCTGGTCGACTACACGAGCGGCATGACCCTGGGTCAGGCCGGCGGTGCCGCCCTCGACCTCGAGGTGGCGGCGGCGGGCAACACGGAGGTCGTCCGTTCCGAGATGCGCACCATGGAGGCCCTCGGGTCCCGTGAGGGCATCCAGGACATCCTGATCACCCTGACCTCGCAGTACCACCTCATCCGCCTGATCCAGGGGCAGGCCGGCGCGGGCCTGTTCCTGTACCTGGCACTCGACAAGGGCCGCGCCAACCTGGCGATGGCCCGGCACAAGCTGGCTCTGCTGGAGCGCAACATCCAGATCTGAGCACCGCCTCTCACGAACGGCGCCGACTCGCACGGGTCCGGCGCCGTTTCTGCGTCCAGGCACCATGAAAGCCCTTGGCGATCAAGGTTCTTCCGCTGCACTCCTACTGCCCCGAACGGATGACGCTGCAGCGTCACGGAAAGATTGACGGGACCAAAGTCCCTACGCATTCCGGAGCGGGACGGTCACCGTGAGCAGTGGCCGGGCTACGGGTGTCGGAAATGGGGGCCGCCTGGTCACGGTCGGTTCAACGAGCGGTCGCCCATCGGGTAGCCCCCCGGTTCCCTGCGGAAGGAAGACCAGCGTGTCCAACATCGAAATCGTCCTCAAGGAAGCCATGCAGATCGACGGCGCCATCGGCGCCGCGCTCGTGGACTACTCCAGCGGCATGACCCTCGGCCAGGCCGGAGGCAGCGGCACGCTCGACCTCGAGGTCGCCGCCGCGGGCAACACCGAGATCGTCCGCGCGAAGATGCGCACCATGGAGGCGCTGCGTCTGCGCGAGGGCATCGAGGACATCCTCATCACCCTCGACACGCAGTACCACCTGATCCGCCTGATCCAGGGGCAGTCCGGCCACGGGCTCTTCCTCTACATGGCGCTCGACAAGCGCCGCGCCAACCTGGCCCTGGCCCGTCACAAGCTCGCCAACCTCGAGCGCACCATCGAGATCTGAGCGTTCAACGGTGGACGCGTCGGTGGGACTCCCGCGGGAGTCCCACCGACGCGTCCACCATCAGGTCTCAGGACAGCACGTGCTGCGCCTGGATCGGCAGCTCCCGCACCCGCACGCCGGTCGCGTCGAAGACGGCGTTGGCCACCGCCGCGGCCGTGCCCACGATCCCGATCTCACCGATGCCCTTGGTACGGGCGCCGCCGAGGTGCTCGTCGTCCTCCTCGATCCAGCCGACGTCGATCGAGCCCACGTCGGCACACGACGCCACGTGGTAACCGGCCAGGTCGTGGTTGGCGTAGTCACCGAAGGCCGCGTCCATCACGCCCTCTTCGTGCAGCGCCATCGACAGGCCCATCGTCATGCCGCCGACGATCTGCGAACGGGCCGTGCGGGCGTTCACGATGCGCCCCGCTGCGAAGATCCCGGTCATCCGCGGCACCCGTAGCTCCCCGGTGTCGACGTCGACCCGCACCTCCACGAACTGGGCCCCGTAGGCGCCGCGCGAGTACTGTCCCAGCGCCTCGATGTCGTCGGCCGTGTTCACCGTGACCTCCGGGGAACCCGAACTGAGCAGCTGGGCGCACGCTTTCGTCACCGCCCAGCCCCACGAGCGCGTGCCCATCGACCCGCCGGCCAGACCGGCCGGCGGCAGCTCGGAGTCGCCGATCCGGATCGAGACCCGTTCCAGCGGCAGGTCCAGGGCCTCGGCCGCGAGCTGACGCAGCGCGGTGCGGGCGCCGGTGCCGATGTCGGTCGCGTTGATCGCGACGGTGTAGTGGCCGTTGCCGTCGGTGGACGCGGTGGCGGTCGCCGGGGCCTCGTAGGTCGGGTAGAACGACGCCGCCACCCCGGTCCCGATCAGCCAGCGTCCCTCCTGCCTCGAGCGCGGGGTGCGCGGCCCGGGCTCCCAGCCGAAACGCGCGGCCCCCTCCCGCAGGCAGGCCACGAGATTGCGGCTGGAGAAGGGGTTGCCGGTCTCCGGGTCGACCTCGGGCTCGTTACGCACCCGCAGCTCGACCGGATCCATCCCGAGGTCGTGGGCCAGCTCGTCCATCGCCGACTCGAACGCGTAGAACCCCGGGCACTCCCCCGGCGCCCGCATCCACGACGGCACCGGCACGTCGAGCCGGGCCAGGCGGTGCGACGTGCGCCGGTGCGGCGCGGCGTAGATCTTGCGGGTGGCGACGGCCGTCTGCTCGGCGAACTCCTTGACCGTGGCGGTCTGCTCGACCACCTCGTGGACGATCGCGTTGAGCCGGCCGTCGGCCTCGGCCCCGAGCCGGATCCGCTGGATCGTGGGGGTGCGGTAGCCGACGAGCGAGAACATCTGCTGCCGGGTGACGGCGAGTTTCACCGGGCGGCCGGTGACCCGCGCGGCCATCACCGCCAGCACCACGTTCGGCCGGGGCGTGCCCTTGGAGCCGAACCCACCGCCGACGTGGGCGTTCACGACCCGGACGGCACCCGGCTCGACCTCGAACAGCCCGGCGATCGTCTCGCGCACCGGATGCCCGCCCTGGTTGGAGTCCCACAGCGTGAGCGTGCCGTCGTCGTGCCAGAGCGCCGTACTGGCGTGCGGTTCCATCGGGTTGTTGTGCAGTGCGACGGTCGTGTACGTGTGGTCGACCGTGACGGGGCTGGCTTCGAGCGCCCCGTCGGGGTCGCCCTGCCGGGTGTCGGTCTCGAAGCTCGGGTTGACCTGGGCCGGCTTGTACAGGGTCTCGTGGTCGGGGGTCAGCACGACGTCGTGGCTGAGCTCCTCGTACTCCACGGGCAGCCGGGCGGCGGCTTCCCGGGCGGCCTCCGGCGTCTTGGCCACCACCAGCGCCACCACCTGCCCACGGTAGTGCACGTCGCCGTCCTGCAGCACCGCGACCACCGGATCGCCGACATCGCCCAGCCGGGGCGCGTTCTCGTGCCAGAGCACGGCGATCACGTCGTCGGCCGTGAGCACGTGGTCGGCGCCGACCGACATCACCCGGCCGCGGGCGACGGTCGAGGTGACGATCCAGGCGTAGGCGGTCTGCTCTCCGGACCCGTACTCGTAGGCGTACTTCGCGGCACCGGTGACCTTCTCGAGGGCCTCGTCGCGCACCACCGGGGCTCCGACGGGGGTCATGACGCCGCCAGCCGGGTGAGGGCTTCCACGATCATGTTCTCGGCCAGCTTCACCTTGAAGGCGTTGTCGGGCAACGGATCCGCGGCGTCCAGCTCGACGCCCGCGGCCCGGCGGAACTCCTCGGGGGTGGCCGGGCGCCCGGCCAGCGCGGTCTCGGCCCGGCGGGCCCGCCAGGGCTTGTGGGCCACCGAGCCGATCGCGACGCGCACCTCCCGCACCGTGCCGTCGGGGGCCCGGTCGAGCCCGGCGGCGACCGAGACCAGGGCGAACGCGTACGAGGCGCGGTCGCGGGCCTTGCGGTAGAGCGAGGTGCGGGTGACCTCCCCCGGAGCCGGCAGCTCGATCCCGGTGATCAGGTCGGTGGGCTCGAGAACGGTGTCGCGTGAGGGGTCTTCGCCGGGCGCGCGGTAGAGCTCGGTGACCGGGACCCGGCGGTCGCCGGTGGGGCTCTTCACGTGCAGGCGGGCGTCGAGGGCGGCCAGGGCCACGGCGAAGTCGGACGGGTGGGTGGCCACGCAGTGCTCGCTCGCGCCGAGGATCGCCAGGTCGCGGTGGGCGCCGGTACGGGCCGGGCAGCCACTGCCGGGACGGCGCTTGTTGCAGGGCTTGGTCACGTCCTGGAAGTAGACGCAGCGGGTGCGCTGCAGCAGGTTTCCGCCCGCGGTGGCCTGGTTGCGCAGCTGCCCGGAGGCACCGGACAGCAGCGCCTGCGACAGCACCGGGTAGTCGCGGCGCACCCGGGGGTCGGCGGCCAGGTCCGAGTTGCGCACCCCGGCCCCGATCAGCAGGCCGCCCTCGCCGGCCGGCTCGATCCGGTCGAGATCGAGGCGGGTGACGTCGACCAGGAGGTCGGGGGTCTCGACCCCCAGGCGCATGAGGTCGACGAGATTGGTTCCGCCACCGAGGAACCGGGCTCCGCGCTCGGCCTGGTGCACGGCGTCGCCGGGGGCCTCGGCGAGGGCGTAGGTGAAGGGTTTCACCGGTTCTCCTCCGGTTCGGCGGGCTTCTCGGGTTCGATGGTGGACGGGGTGGTGACCGGGGTCTCGTGACTGCCGGTCTCGAGTCCCGGGGTCGCGGTCGCCGCGGCGTCGAGCACCGCGGGCACGATGTTGGCGTAGGCCCCGCACCGGCACAGGTTGCCGCTCATGCGTTCCCGGACCTCGTTCTCGTCGAGGTGCCCGGGTGTGGCCCCCGGCGGTGTGACCGCCGACGGCCAGCCCGCTCTCGCCTCCTCGATCACCCCGACCGCCGAGCAGATCTGGCCCGGTGTGCAGTAGCCGCACTGGAACGCGTCCCGTTCGACGAACGCCCGCTGCACCGGGTGCAGGCCCTCGGGCCCGTCGCCCTCGGCCAGCCCCTCGATCGTGGTGATCCGCCGTCCCTGGGCCGCGACCGCGAGCACCAGGCAGGCGTTGACGCGGCGCCCGTCGAGCAGCACCGTGCAGGCGCCGCACTGGCCGTGGTCGCACCCCTTCTTGGAACCGGTCAGGCCGAGATGGTCGCGCAGGGCGTCGAGCAGCGAGGTGCGGTTGTCGAGGGTGATCTCGTGCTCGGAGTCGTTGACGGTGAGACGGATCGCGCTCGTCACCGACGGGGAACGGGTCTGCGTCGTCGTCATGCTCCCGCACGCTACGGCTACGCAGTGTGGAGCGCCTGTCGACCATGCCGGTGACGTGACGCACCGGCCGGGCCCGTGACGAACCATAGGATGACGGACATGCCGTCACTGAACTCCCGTGTACTGGAAGCCGGTTCGTGGTCAGCCGTCCCGCAGCCGGTGATCGAGGGCGATGGCCTGCGGCTGCGCCCGTGGCGGACGGGCGACGAGCCGTTCCTCGTCGGCGCCTACTCCGACCCGGCCATCCAGCGCTGGCACACCTTCGTGCTCGACGACGAGGCCGAGGCCACCGGCTGGATCGAGCGGGTCAACGCCCGCTGGCCCTCCGAGAAGGCGGCCGACTGGGCCGTGGAGAGCCAGGGCGAGCTGGTGTCCCGCATCGGATTCCGCATCCTCGACCTGGAGTACGGCGACGCCGAGGTGGCCTACTGGGTGGCTCCGCAGGCCCGCGGCGCCGGCATCGCCTCCCGGGCCCTCACCGTGCTCACCGACTGGGCCCGGGAGCACGGTCTGCACCGGCTCACGCTGCAGCACTCCACGCAGAACGAGCCGTCGTGCCGGGTCGCGCAGCGCTGCGGATTCCACCTCGAGGGCACGCTGGTGCGGTCGCTGCTGCACGCCGACGGCTGGCACGACATGCATCTGCACGCGCGCCTCCTCGAAGACCCGGTTACACCTGGGGCATGACCAGTACCAGCCGCACCGTCATCGTCGACAGGCCGGTCGAGGTGGTCGCCGCGTACCTGTCCGACTTCACCACCTCCGCCGAGTGGGACCCGCACACCGTCTCGTGCCGGCATCTCGACGACGGGCCGCTCGCGATCGGCTCCCGCTTCGAGAACGTGCAGCGGCTGGCCGGTCACGACTCCTCGCTCGTCTACACCGTGGCCGAGTTCGAGCCGGGCCGCCGCATCCTGCTGACCGGCGGCAACGACACCGTCGACAGCCGCGACGAGATGACCTTCACGCCCACCCCCGACGGCGGCACGCAGGTCACCTACTCGATCGACATCACGCTGAAGGGCGCGGCCAAGCTGGCCACCCCGGTGATGCCGCCCGCGCTGAAGAAGCTGGCCGACGAGGGCGCGGAGAGTCTCGAGGCGAGGCTGCGGGCCCTGTAGACGCACCCGGGGCGAGCGTCCACGCGTCCATCGTTAAAGGCTCCTGGCCCCGCTGCCGACACTGCGCTGAACGAGCGACGGGGGTCGAGCGGTGGGAACCAGACGTAGGTGGCGGCGGCGGCCGATGACGGTGCGCGCCACCGTGTTCAGCTCCCTGGCGTTCGTGCTGACGCTCACCCTGGTGATGGCGGTGCTGGCGCTGACCGGGCTGCAGCGCGTGGTCGAGCGCAAGGACCGGGTGATCGAGCACGACACCGCGCTCGTGCTCGACGCCCGCTCGCTGATGGACCTGCGCGACGCCCGCGCGGCCGCCAACCGTGGCTACCTGCTCTCCGGCCTGGGCAAGTACCTGGGCGAGCAGTACAAGCTGGACGAGTGGCTCGGCGCGCAGCTGGACGAGCTCGACGACGCCGTGGACACCGACCACGGGCGCACCCTCATCGGCGAGATCCGCAGCCTGCAGGACAACTTCATCGATCTCGACCAGACGCCGATCCGGCTGAAACAGGCCGGGGCCCCGACGGACGAGGTGGTGCGGGCCTGGCAGAGCATCGACGCCCAGCGGGTGCGCACGACCGCCGCGATGGACGAACTGTACGTCTACCTGCAGGGCCTCGTGCACGACCGGGAGGAGGCCGCGACCCGCACGGCGCACCAAGGGGTTCTGCAGATCGTCCTGGCGTTCGTCGCGATCCTCATCGGCTCCTCGTTCGTGGCGTCGCTGGTGGTGCGACAGGTGCGGGGGCAGGTGATGACGGCGGTGCGATCGGTGCAGTCGTCGACCGTCGGCCTGCGCGCGAGCGCCCGTAAACAGGCCGAGGGCGCTTCGGAACAGGCCAGTTCGGCGGCGGAGATCGCGACCACGGTGAGGGAGATGCTCACCGAGTCGCGGCGGATCGCGGACGGGGCCCAGGACGTGGTCGCGGCGGCCGGGCAGACGGCGGACGCGGGGAGGCACGGCAAGGACGTCGTGCTGGCCACGCGGTCGTCGATGGAACGCATCCGGGAGCACTCGGGCTCGGTCGACGCGCACATGGACGACCTGACCCTGAAGGCCCGGCAGATCGCCGGAGTGGTCGAGATCGTCTCGGAACTGGCCGAACTCACCAACATCGTGGCGATCAACGCGAGTATCGAGGCCGTCGGGGCGGGGGCCGGGGGTTCCCGGTTCGCGGCGCTGGCCGAGGAGATCCGGACCCTGGCCGACCGGGTCAGCGGCTCCACCCGGGAGATCGTGGAGCTCATCGAGTCGGTCGCGAGCGCCGTGGACGACACCCGCCGGGTCAGCCGCGAGGCCTCGGACGTGGTGGAGGCCGGTGCGTCGCAGGTCGGGGCCGCGGTGGAGAGCTTCGAGGAGATCGTGGCGCTGGTCGCGACGACGATGGAGTCGGCCCGGCAGATCCAGCAGTCGACCAGCCAGCAGACGGTGGCCGTGGAGCAGACCGACCAGGCGATCTCGGCGATGGCCTCGGCGACCCGCGAGCACCAGCGGACGGCCGGGGACACCTCGGCGACCGCGGAGGAGCTGGCGACCGCGTCGTACCGGCTGGGGACGCTGGTGGAGGCCTCGAAGGGCGACGGGTAGGCGGCGGGTAGCCCGGGCGGGTGGTTGCCGCCGCGCTGCCCGAACGCGCTATTTGAAGCCGCTAACACCCTCCGCCGGGCGGTCGACGGGGGGCTCAATCTTTTCCCTCACCGGAGAGCGGAGGAGCCGTCATGGAAACGGTGACCTATCCGTACGCGGGCAGACAGTCGGTCAAGAACAACGACGAGGCCCGCGCCCGGGCGAAACGTGAGCTCGGCCAGGAAGTCCTGATCTCCCACATCGGCTGGAAGCACGAGGCCGGTGACACCCTCTGCGTGGTGGAGTACCTCTCCCCCGGCGAGGCGACCGCCCACGACCGGGCCCCCGACAGCCGGAAGTCGCTGCAGCGCAACAACGGCCGCTGCCGTCCGGCGCACGTGCACAACGCTCTGCTGGAGATGGGCGGCTCCGCCACGATCCACGACATCGCCCTGGCGCTCGACCTGGACACGGTCTGGCTCACCCGGCAGATGGAACGCCCGGACTGGCAGCTGGAGATCGGCGCCTCGGGCGGCTTCGCCGGTGAGTTCACCGAGCTCACCCTGGACATGACCACCGCCGTCCGGATCGACACCCCGGCCGACCCGGCACCGGCGCCCCGCACGTTCCGGGGGATGCCGGGCATGCTGGCCTCGGCGGTGTCGCGGCTGCGCTGAGGTGGCCCGAGGACGCGGTCCTGGTCACGAGGGGTTGTGGCCGGGACCGCGGCCCGGCTCCTGGATTCCTTCCAGGCTGACGGCTTCCGCCGTGATCGGCGGGCGCAGGGCCGTCGCCGTGGCCCACCCCTCGCGCAGCAGCGCGACGTCGGTGCCGGGCTCCGGCTCGTCCTGGATCTCCTGGAACGTCGCTGTCACGTAGCCCTCGCCGATCTCCCCGATCTCGGCCGACACCGCCCCGAAGGCGGCGAGCCGGGCCGGCCGGATCCCGCGCAGCTCCCCGGGCGGGATGTCGGGCACGTTCACGTTCAGCACGTACGGGGTGTCCCGGTGCTCGAGGAACCAGGACAGTGCCCGGTCGGTCACCGTGCGGGCGGTCTCGAACCAGCGGGGGCTGCCGCCGATCAGCGACACCGCTATCGCCGGGAGGCCCTGCGACACCGCGGTGAGCCCGGCCCCGACCGTGCCCGAGTGCAGCACGGCCTGGCCGGTGTTCGGCCCGTGGTTGACGCCGGAGAGCACGATGTCCGGCGGATCGCCGAAAGCGCCCCGTACCGCTACGAACACGATCATGGCGGGGGACGCGTGCACGCCCAGGGCGGGCACGCCGGCCACGGTGGTGCGCTCGGTGAGCAGACGCCCGTCGTCCTCCAGCACCGAGAGCATGGCGCTGGCGCCGCTGCGCTCCTGGTGCGGCGCCGCGACCGTGACCTCCAGCCCGGCGGCCAGCGCGGCCTCGGTGAGGGTACGGATGCCCTCGCTCGAGACCCCGTCGTCGTTGGTGATGAGTGCGCGGGTCACAGGTCCTCCAGCCGCACGCGGGTGGCCAGCTGCTCGATCAGTTCGCGTTCCCCGGTGGCCAGGCCGTGCCGGGTGGTGTTCAGTGTGCCCGCCGCGGAGCCCAGGACCAGCGCGTCCTCCAGGCTCGTGCCGGTGGCCAGGCCGACCGCGAGGCCGGCCGTCATCGAGTCGCCCGCGCCGCGGTGGTCGGCGCGCTCGAACGACGGCGTGAGCACCTTCACCGCGCGGTCGCCGAGCAGCGCCAGAGCCGGGTCGCCGGCCCGGGAGACGACGACGTTCGCCGCCCCCGCGTCCCTCAGTTTCCGGGCCGCCTCGATCAGGTGCTCCGGGTCGTCGGAGGTGGCCCGCCCGTCGTCGAGCAGTTCCTCGTGGCTCACCTTGACCAGGTGGACGCCACCGGAGACGGCGGCCTCCAGGTAGTCACCGGACAGATCGACCACCACCGGCACGTTCTGCGAGGTCAGGTCGGCCGCCAGGCGCCGGTAGGTCTCCGGGTCGATGACGTCGGGGCCGTCCGGCCCGCCCAGCACCACCACGTCGGCGCTCAGCCCCTCGACCAGCGTGAGGTCGTAGAGTTGGTCGTGGTCGTGCCGCTGCAGCGTGGGCGGGTTGTGCGTGGCCACCACCGAACGCTCGCCCTCGCGCCGGTCGTGCACGTAGGCGCCGTTGGTGTCGGCGATGTCGAGCGGACGCGGCACGATGCCCTCGCGCTCGATCAACGGCTTGAGCACCTCGCCGCTCTCACCGCCGAACGGGCCGGCCAGCCGGGTCTCACAGCCGAGCGACGCCATCATCCGGGCGATCCAGACGCCCTGGCCGCCGCCGTGCACGTGCAGTTCGGTGGTGCCGTCGGGCTGCGCCTCGATGGTGACCGTGAGCAGTGGTGAAGGGGTGAAGACAACCGCGGTCGACATGGGCTGAGCATGCCCGGGATGATCAGTGGGCGCCCCTTCAGATCACCCGACTGTTGCTCCGGGACACCAACGTTCAGGCTCTCAGGACCTGCCCCAGCCTCTCCCGGCGGCGCAGTGAGGTCTCGACGAGCACCAGCGCGACCACCACCGCGGGCAGCACCAGCACGGGCAGGCAGGTGGCCACGGGGACCACCAGCGCCGGATCGGCGGGCAGGTCCTGCAGAACCCGCAGCGAGAGCAGGCCGACCGCCTGCGAGGCCAGCACCCGGCCGAGCACCCAGCCCACCGCACCGCCGACCAGGGCCACGGGCAGCAGCTCACCGAGGGCGATCCACCGGGTGTCGGACGTGGTCATGCCGAGAGTGCGCAGCCGGGCGCCGGTCTCGGCCCGGTCGGGGGCGCTGCCGAGGGTGCCGAGCGCGACGGCCAGCACCGCGAGCAGCACCAGCAGCACACTCGTGACCAGGGCCAGGTCGAGAAGGCCGACGGACAGCGCCTCCGGGAACGGGCGGCTGTCCTGGCCCGTCGGGACCCGTTGCGCGGCGGTCGCTCTCACGGAGAGCGTGAACACCGCCAGGGCCACCGAGGTCACGATCAGCACGACCGGCAGCGGGCGGGCCACCGTCGCCGAGGCCCGGCTCGCGGCCAGCAGCGGCAGACCGCCCCGGAACCGGTTGCCCAGCTTCAGGAAGAGCCGCGTCAGGCCCGGGAACACGCGCAGCAGAAGCACTCCCCCGGTCACCGCGACCAGGGCCGGGGCGAGGGCGGGCAGCACGTCGTCGGCCGTCACCCCCCGCTGCTTCAGGGCGGTGTACGCGGCGGCGGCCCCGGCCACGATCGCGACCTCGAGCGTGAGGCGGCGCAGCTGACGGGTGACGGCGATCGTGCGCCGCGCGGAACGGTTGGCGGGTGCGCCCTTTCGCGGGGTGGCCCGGGCCGCGTGCACGACGGCGACGAGCGGACCGCCCAGCACCCCGACCAGCAGCATCGGCAGCGGCCAGAGCACCGAGACCGAGCCGGCCAGGAGCTGGGCCGCGAGCAGCCCGGCCCCGCCGGACACCAGGGTGAGGGCGAGGGACTCGACGCCGAGCTCGAACCCGAGCCCGGGCAACGAGGCCCCGCGCCGCCGCAGGCCGGTCAGCACCGTGGCCCGGCGCCGGGTGAGCAGGTCGGCCGTCAGCACCAGGGCGAGGGCCACGGCGACGAGCAGGGCCGCCAGCAGCACCGTGGCCAGCGCCACGGTGGTGGTGATCTGGGCCAGCAGGCGCTGCAGCACGGTGTCGAGGCCGGTGCTGAACGAGATCGTCGGGCCGTCGACCTCGGCCCCGCTGGTGCCCGCCTCCAGCGACACCAGCGCATCGATGGCGGCCGGGGCGTTGGCGCGGGTGATCCGGCCGGGCTCGGCGGCGAACCCGACGGTGATGTAGAGGCCGTAGCCCGGGTCCGTGGCCAGGCGCCCGTCGGGCAGCGAGTCGTCGGACATCAGCGCCGCGAAGTGCGTGCTGGTGAGGCCCCGGGTGTCGGTGAACACGTCGGCCGCGAGCAGCTGCGGGTCGAACCGCCAGAGCGGGTCGGACGCGTCGGTGGCCCGGTAGGTGCCGCTGACGTGCGCCTCGATCGGGGCACCCTTCGGATCCTCGGCGGTGATGACGTCGCCGACCCCGAGCCCCAGCCGCTGCGCGGTCGCCTCGGGCAGGCCGACCTGCACCGGCCAGGGCTCCGGGCCGGTGCGGGCGCCGCCCAGCGACGGGTCGGCCGCCGGAGCCCTGCCCTCGACCCAGGTCACGGCCGGCCCGGCGGGCGAACCGGTGCCCCCGTGCACCAGCCGGAGGTTGAGGCCGGGGGTCCGGCCGGTGACCTGGAGATCAGGGCTGGAGACGATCGTCACCGGCGGGCCGAAGAGCGGCTGCAGCGTGGAATCCAGGTACATCGAGGCGTTCTCGCGGTACCAGTCGACGATCCCGGCCGAGTCGTCGATGCGGGCCCGCGGGTAGGCCGGGCTCTCCGGGTCGAAGGTCACGGCCGCCGAGAGGCGCGCGTCGTTGCCCTCGGCGCTCACCACGTCGGTGACGGCCCGGTCGGCCCGCTCCTGCAGCAGCGGCGGCACGGCCGCGGTGATCAGCACGGCGAGGAAGACGACCAGGGCCGTCAGCAGCAGCGGGCCGCGGTCGGCGCGGGCCCGGCCGAACACGCTCGGCGCGTGGATCATCGCCGCACCTGCACCTGGGCGACCAGCCGGACGACGACCAGGCCGAGTCCGAGAAGGCCCACGATCCAGAGGGTCTCGGGGAGCCAGGGCCAGACCAGCAGGGCTTCGGGAGCCGGGGCGGCACCCAGGTCGGAACGGATGAGCAGCGGCCCGACCAGCCGTGCCGCCAGCGCGCCGACGGCGATCCCGGCGCCGGTCAGCAGCACCACGAGGCCGCCGTGCTGGGCCAGGAGCAGGCCGCGCACGGCCGAGCGCGGCAGCCCTAGCGACCGCAGCCGCTGCGTCTCCGCGGCCCGCACCCGCAGGTCCGAGACGATGTGCATGGTCAGCCCTCCCACCGCCAGCAGCAGCACGGCCGGCACCAGCACGATCAGCGCGGCCGGGACCCCGACGCGCAGGGGACCCGACGAGAGTTCCCGGTGCACCGCGTCCCTCGTCGTCACCTCACCCAGCCCGAGGCCCGCGGCCGCCCCCGGATCATCGGGATCGCCCACCCACCAGGCGTTCCCGACGCCGGACAGGTCGCCCCGCACGATCAGGGCCCGGCTGAGCGTGTCGATGTCGGCGAGCACCGCGGCCCGGCCGGGCACCGAGGGCACGTCCGGCACCACGGTGGTCACCTCAACCGGCACCGTGTTGATGCCCAGCGAGAGGTCGAACCGCTTGCCCGGGCCGGTTCCCAGCAGGTCGGCGAAGTGCTGCGAGACCGCCACCGGAACCACGTCGGGACGTTCGAAGCCGGTCACCATGATCGAGCCGTTCACGTAGTCCAGGTCGGCGATCTTGGTGCTGGCGGAGACCGTGAGGACGACGTCCGCACCGGAGCTGGTCACCTCGCCCCGGACGCCGGTCACCGGCGCGATCTGGTCGGCGCCGGACTCCTTCGCGCTCCAGGTCTCGCCCTCCAGGACGCCCGGCAGGCGCATCTGGAGGTTCATCGTCGAGACGATCGGGGTGATGTCGTCCGGATCGGCGGCCGGGTCGAGCTCCACGTCGGCCGCCATCGCCACCACCTTCGCCCCCTCGGGAAGCGGGGCGCAGCCGGTGATCTCGTGCGCCTTGCCGTCGGCGAGCACCGGGGGCAGCGTGCACGCGCCGCGCAGCCCGGACGCGTCCTCGATCACCAGGCGCGGCGTGAGGAGCAGTTGCGGCCCCTCCTGCGACGACGCCTTCAGCACGTACCGGTCGGCGTCGAGCTTCACCGCGGACGGCGCCCGGCCGGGAGTGAGCCCGGCACCGACCGCGGCCCACGACGACCCGGGAATCCGCCCCCGCAGCACGGTTCCGGCCTCGGTGGAGTCCAGCGCCACCAGGTGCGGCGGCTCACCGGTGCCGCCCAGCCACTGCCCCACCGGCACGGCCCGTTCGAGCACCGGCGTCACCGTGCCGCCGGTGGCCGAGGCCAGGGCCGGGCCCTGGCCGGCCTGCACCGGGCCGGCGAGCGCGACGCTCAGGTCGGTGCCGACGAGCAGGTCGGCCTGGTCGGCCTGGGACTGCTGCCAGGTCGCGGCGAACGCCAGCCCGAAAGTGCCCGCGGCCGAGGCCAGGACGAGGAGCAGGGCGACGGCCGTGGCCTGCGGGCGACGGGCCGCCTCGAACGCGGCCAGCGGCAGCACCAGCGACGTGGACCGCCGGGCCAGGCGGTCGGCCTGGCGCAGGGGCAGGGCGATCAGCCGGACCGTCACCGCGGCGCCGGCCAGCAGGAACATCCCGGGCGCGAGGATGCGGACCACGTCGATGCCGGTGCCGACCTCGGGCTGGACCCGCAGCTGCCACCAGCCCGCGGCGGCGAGGGCGACCAGGGCCAGGTCGGCGCCGGAGCGCACCAGGACGCCGGATCCGCCGTCTCTCCCGTCGACGGCCGGGTCGCGCTGCAGCAGGGGCCCGAGGAGCACGAGGGTGAGCAGGACGGCGCCGCCGAGCACGACGGCGACCTGGGTGAGGCCGACGCCCGGTCCGGTGCTGAGCCCGGCCCGTTCCAGGGCGGGCAGCTGGGTGAGGGCGGAGTGCGCGAGCGACGAGAGGGGTACGGCGACGGCGGACGCGACGATCGCGAGTCCCAGCGCCTCGAGGCCGGCCAGGAGCAGGAGCTGGGCGCGGCTGGCGCCGAGGGCGGACAGCAGCGCGTTCTGGGTGCCCCGGGAGCGGGTGACGAGGCGGCCGGCCAGGGCCAGGGCGGTGGCTGTGAGCAGGGTGCCGAGGAGCACGACGACGAGCACGGTGGAACGGGTGACGGCCTGCTGGGTCTGGGCCCGGGCGATGGCGAAGGCCAGACCGGAGGCGACGCGCTGGTTGCCGGCGAGGTCGGCGAGCTGGGAGTCGAGGCGCTGGCCGGCGGTGCCGAGGGCGGTGACGACCCGGTCGAGGTCGGAGCCCGGCGGTGCGGTCAGGTTCGGGTCGGTGTCGACCTGCAGCCGGTCGAGCATCAGGCCGCTGCGCCAGAGGGTGGGCAGGTCGGTGACGAACGGCCCGTAGGCCCGGAAGCTCTCCGGCAGGCCGATCTTCAGCGCCGGGTCGAAGCCGGCGGCGGCCAGCGGGTCGCGGTCCCAGCCGGCGTCCGGCAGCGGCTCGATGACGCCGGTGACGAGCAGGGTGGTGCTCGTGACCGGGTCGCGGTCGCCGGGTGCGGCCTGCGGGCCGAGGCGGACGGTGTCACCCGGTTCGAGGCGAAGGGCGCGGGCGGTCGAGCTGAGCACGACGGTCTGCAGCGGGCCCGTCGTGGTCGTCTCCGGCGTCGTCTCCGGCGTCGTCTCCGGCGTCGTCTCCGGCGTCGTCTCCGGCCAGGTCCCGCTGACCAGGCGGCCGGCCGCGCGGACGTCGTCCAGCCCGCTCAGGTAGGCGACCCGCGGGATCTGGCCGCGGCCCACGATCTGGCGCATCGTGCTCGAGGCACGGGTGTGGCTCTGCGGGACGCCCAGGGGCGACACCGCGTCCTCCAGCAGGTTCTGGGTCAGCTCGACGGCCCGCTCGCCGTTGCCCGGCGGGATGTCGGTGAGGTAGGCGATGACCTCGGCGTCGGCCGGCTCGGTGCGGGACATGCCGACGGTGACGGCGCGGTCGGCGGACACCGTGAGCAGGCGCGCCGAGATGCCGAGCAGGGTGGCTCCGACGGTGACGACCGCGATCACGGAGGCCAGCAGGGGCCAGGCCGCGAGGGCCCGGCGCGCGACGATTCTCAGCACCGGGTCGTCACTCCGCCGCGACCCGGCCGTCGGAGATCCGCACGACCCGGTCGGCCAGGCGCATCATCACCGGGTCGTGGGTGGAGATCAGGGCGGTGACGCCCTCCGACTCGACCACCCCGCGCAGGAGAGCCATGACCGAGAGCCCGGTCTCGGCGTCCAGTTGCCCGGTCGGCTCGTCGGCCACCAGCAGACGCGGTGACGACGCGAGCGCGCGGGCGATCGCGACCCGCTGCTGCTGGCCGCCGGAGAGCTCGTCGGGACGCTGCTGGGCGTGCCCGGCCAGCCCGACCAGGTCGAGCAGAGTGGCCACCCGCTGCTCGCGCTCCTCGCGCGGCGTGCGGCGCATGCGCAGCGGGATACCGACGTTCTCGGCCGCGGTGAGCACCGGCACCAGGCCGAAGGTCTGGAAGACGTAGGAGACGGTGTCGCGACGGAGCCGGCTGCGACCCGCCTCGTTCAGGCCGGTGACGTCGGTGCCGTCGACGAGAACGGTTCCGGTGTCGGGGGAATCGAGCCCGCCGACCATGTTCAGCAGGGTGGTCTTGCCGGAGCCGGAGCGGCCCACGAGGGCGACCATGGTGCCGGCCTCGACGTCGAAGGAGATGTCGCGCAGGGCGTGCACGTCCCCGTAACTCTTGGACAGGCCCTGGATCCCGAGCATGCTGGTCACGGCTGGGGCTCCTGCGCGTCGGGCCGGATACTCACGTGGTCGCCCTCGAGTGCGAGCCGCACCCGCCGGGTGAGGCGCAGCGCCTCGATGTAGTCCTTGGGCACCTGCACCCGCCCGGCGCGGTCCATCACCGCGTACTCCTCGTGGACGACCTCGTCGTCCCCGTTCTCCGCGGTGGAGGTCCGCCGCAACACCTCGCTCGAGGTGCGGCCGTCGCGGATCGACACCGTGCGCTCGACCTGCGTACTGACGTCCGGGTCGTGCGTCACCACCACGATCGTGACGCCCAGGTCCTTGTTCACGTCGCGCAGCACACCGAACACCTGGGCCGAGGTCTGGGTGTCGAGCTCACCGGTGGGCTCGTCGGCCAGCAGCACGGCCGGCTCGTTGGCCAGGGCCACGGCGATCGAGACGCGCATCTGCTCACCGCCCGACATCTGGGCCGGGCGCCGGTCGGCGCAGTGCCCCACGCCGACGGCCTCGAGCAGCGTCCTCACCCGCTGGGCGCGGTCTTTGCGGGGACGCCGGGCGAGGGTCATCGGCAGGTCGACGACCTGGGCGGCGGTCAGGTAGGGCACCAGGTTCTGGGCGGTCTGCTGGCGGATGTAGCCCACGGTGCGGCGGCGGTAGCGCAGCCGGTCGCGGGCGGACATGTCGAGCAGGTCCCAGCCCGCGACGTGCGCGCGGCCCGCGGTCGGGGCGTCGATCCCGGCCAGCAGCGAGAGCAGGGTGGACTTGCCCGAGCCGGACGCGCCGACCAGCGCGATCATCTCGCCGGTCTCCACGGTCAGGTCGAGTCCCTGCAGGGCCTGCACCTCGACCGAACCGGTCTGGTAGATCCGCACCAGGCTGTCGCAGACGATCTGCGCCTCGGCCACTTGTTCCCCTCCACGTCGAGCAGGAATGTTCGACGCCCCTTGCCGGACGAGGAAGACAGGCGAAGTGGTACCGCATTCTTAACAAGCGCGTCAACGTAGCCCTTTGATCACGTTTGCCATTTTTTGCCCCTCCGGGTTTCCGCGGTTGCACTGTGTCGCATTCCTCACAGGAAACTCCCATGCAACACATAAGGTGGTGTTGACGTCAGGTGGGGTGGAGGGGCGCACCCGTTCCTCCGCCGACCTCGTCGTACGACCCATCGACGCTGACCGCCGACCGGAGGGCCGCCCGCGCCATGCCAGACTCGCAGACCCTTTTCATCGCGATCGGCGTGACCGGGTTCCTGATCCTCCTGCTGAGCCTGGTGCTCGGCGAGATCGGTGGGCACGACGGCGATTTCGGGCACGGCGGCGACCTCGACCACTCCGGCGACCTCGGGCACGGCGTCTCGGTGGAACCGGGTGCGGACGAAGTGGGCACCGTCCCCGAGGGTTCGGCCGACCTCGACGCCCCCACCTGGTTCAGCATCCGCGTCCTGGCCGTCTCCCTGGTCGGTTTCGGGGCGGCCGGGTACGTCGCGGCCTTCTCCGGTGTGCCCGGGCTGCTCTCCTGGCCGCTGGCCGGCGCCGGATTCCTGGCCGTGGGCGCGGCAACTCACCGCTTCATCCTGAAACCCCTGGCGCGCCAGCAGTACAACTCGATGAGCAGCCGCTACGGCTTCGTCGGGCGCACCGGCGTGGTGACGCTCGACATCCTCCCGCACGGCACCGGGCAGGTCACGTTCAACGACCGCGCCGGGGCCCGCATCACCCAGACGGCGTCGTCCGACCACGGCGAGGGCGTGCCCAAGGGCACTCCCGTCACCATCGTGGACCTGAAGGACGGCGGTGTGGTCGTGCACCGCAGCGCCTTCTCCGACTGACGCTCCCCCACCGAACCCGTCCCCCAACCGCAAGGAACTACCGATGACCGGTGTGTCCCCTGTCGTGATCGCCGTCGCCGCGGTGATCGTCGCCTTCCTGCTCGTGGCGGTGCTCTACGCCAAGAACTACGTGAAGGTCCCGCCCAACATGGTCGCCGTCTTCACCGGCCGCGGCCGGCCGAAGATCGTGCGCGGTGGCGCCCGGTTCCGGGTGCCGGTGCTCGAGCGCGTCGACTTCATGAGCCTGGAACCGTTCAACATCCAGGTCTCGGTGGGGTCCGCCATCTCCAGCAACGGCGTCGGTATCGCCGTGGACGTCGTGTCCCTGGTGCGTTTCGGCTCCACCGACGAGGCGATCGAGACCGGTACGCAGCGCTTCCTCACCGCCAACCGCGAGGAACTGCGTCACCAGCTCACCGAGATCATCGCCGGTAACATGCGCGCGATCTGCGCCAAGATGACCGTGGAAGACCTCAACAGCAACCGCGACCAGCTCACCCGCTCGGTGGCCGAGGAGGCCGGCGCCGCCCTGGCCTCGATCGGCATGGAGCTCGACGTGCTGACCGTGCAGGACGTGCGCGACAAGAACGGCTACATCGAGTCGCTGGGCCGCAAGCGCATCGCCGAGGTGCGCCGGGACGCCGAGGTCGGCGAGGCCCAGGCCCGCCGGGACGCCCGCATCGCCGCTGCCGAGGCCGACCAGCAGGGCCGCACCGCCGAGGCCAAGTCGTCCGAGGCGATCGCCGAGGCGCAGCGCGCGCTCTCGATGAAGCAGGCCGAGATCGACACCGAGGTCAACGCCGCCCAGGCGCGCGCCGCGCAGGCCGGCCCGCTGGCCGAGGCGGAGGCCCAGCGCGCCGTCGTGCTGGCCGCCGTCGACACCGAACGCCAGCGCACCGAGCGGCAGATCGCGGTCGAGGAGCAGCGTGCGGCCCAGCGCCGGCAGGCCCTGGAGGCCGACGTCATCGCCCCGGCCGAGGCCGAGCGCGAGGCGGCCGCCCGCCGCGCCGAGGGGCAGAAGGCCGTCACCATCGCGAACGCCGAGGCCGAGGCCCGTCGCCGCGAGCTCGCCGGTGAGGCCGACCTGAAGGCCCGTACCGCCGGTGCCTCCGCCTTCCAGCGTGAGGGCCAGGCCCAGGCCGACGTGGAGAAGGCCAAGCTGCTCGCGGCCGCCGAGGGTCAGCGCGCCACGCTGCTCGCCGAGGCCGAGGGTCAGAAGGAGCTCGCCGCCGCCCTGAGCGCATTCAACGACGAGGCCGCCCGCCTGCGTGTGCTGCCCGACCTGATCGCGGTGCTGCCGCAGCTGGCCCGTGAGGTCGCCGCCCCGATGGGCAACATCAGCAACCTGACGGTGCTGAGCAACGGGGGTGACGGCCCCAACGACGCACTCAGCAAGGTCGCCGGCTCGGTGCCCGCGCTGCTGCTGCAGGTGCTCGAGACCGCCAAGGCCGGTGGCCTCGACCTGGGCGCACTGCTCGGCGGCAACACCGACCCGCTGGAGCCGCGCCACTCGGCCGGCGCCACGACCTCGACGCACTCCGCCTCATCGCGTCACTCGGCCAACCCGTCCAGCCCGTCCAACCCGGCCAACCCGGCGGCCCCGGCCCCGGCAGCGGCTCCGGTGAACGACACCCGTCAGGCCTGATCTCCGCCCGAGCAGAGACACCCCCTATACCGTTTGGGTATAGGGGGTGTCTCTGCTCCTGGCCACACACGGATCGGCCTGAGCCGCCACACCGACCCACAGCGCCTATAGCGCCTATAGCGCCTATAGCGCCTATAGCGCCAACCCGCGTCACGCCCGACCGGTCACGCCCTGACCACTACGACCGGTCACGCCCTGGCCACCCGGTCCGGGCCGCCACAACCCCGCATCACCATGTCCGCGTCACCAAGGCCCGCGTCACCTGGCCCACGCCACCCAGGCCCACGCCACCCAGGCCCACGCCACCCAGGGCCACGTCACCGTGCCTCAGCCACCGCTTCCCCGCGACGGGCGCCGGGCGCCGGTGCCCGGCGCATCCTCGCGGCCTTGTCCCGGGTGTCACGTCAGCGCGCCTCAGCCACCGCTCCCCTGCACCGGGCACCGGGCACCGGGCACCGGGCACCGGGCACCGGGCACCGGGCACCGGGCACCGGGCACCGGGCACCGGGCCATCCTCGCGGCCTCGTGCCGGGCGTCACGTCAGCGCGCTGATCCCCGTCACGGCCCGGCCCACGATCAGCGTGTTGATCTCGCGCGTGCCCTCGTAGGAGTACAGGGCCTCGGCGTCGGCCACGAACCGGCCGATGTCGTGCTCCAGCAGGATCCCGTTGCCCGCGAGCAGTTCTCGGGCCCAGCCCACGCTCTCGCGCATCCGGGTGGTGCAGTAGGCCTTGGCCAGGGCCGAGTGCTCGTCGCGGAACGTGCCCTCTTCCTGCAGCTGGGCCAGGCGCACCACCATGCCGAGGCAGACCGTGGTGTTGCCGAGCATCCGCACCAGCAGGTCCTGCACCAGCTGGAAACCTGCGATCGGACGGCCGAACTGCTCCCGCGAGCGCGCGTAATCGAGCGCGATCTCGTAGGCGGCCATCATCACGCCGACCGCCTCCCAGGCCACGCCGCTGCGGGTGCGGCGCAGCACGCCGGCCGTGTCCCGGAACGATCCCGCGCCCGCCAGCCGGTTGGCCTCGGGCACCCGGCAGCCCTCGAGCGTGATGTCGGCGTTCTCCACCATGCGCAGGGCGATCTTGCCCTCGATCTTGGTCGCGGAGAAACCGGGTGTGCCCTTCTCCACCACGAAACCCTTGACCTTGCCGTCGGACTCGTCCCGCGCCCAGACCACGACCAGGTCGGCGAAGGTGGCGTTGCCGATCCAGCGCTTGGCCCCGTCGAGCACCCACTCCTCACCCTCGCGACGGGCCGTGGTGGTCATGCCCGCCGCGATGTCCGACCCGCTGCCCGGCTCGGTCAGCGCGAACGCCCCGATCTTCTCCATCCGGGCCATCGCCGGCAGCCAGCGTTCCTTCTGCTCGGGCGAGGCGCAGGCGGTGATGCTGCCCATCGCCAGCCCGGTGTGCACGCCGAAGAACGTGGCGACGGACGCGTCGGCCCGGGCCAGCTCGAGCGCCAGGAATCCGTTGAGGAGACTGCGTTGTGAGCCACCCGCGTCCGGGTTCGCCAGCCCGGCGATGTCCAGGTCGGCGAAACCCTTGACCAGCTGGTGCGGGAACTCGGCACGGGCCCAGTACTCGTTGGCGATCGGCCGCACCTCGGCGTCGAGAAAGGCCCGCACCCGGTCCAGGACCTTGCGGTCGTCCGCCCCCAGCAGGGACTCGAACTGGTACAGATCGCCGGTCAGTAGCTCGGACATACGCACTCCTTCGTCGCCGTCACCCTCCGACCACCCTGGGCCAGCCCGGCACCGGCCGCACCTCGACGAGGCGGCGAATCACCCGAAACCCCCTGTTCCGTCGCACTTCATCCCCCCAGCGGAGTGTCGTCCAGGTGTTTCCGCAGCTCCACCAGCGAGTCGTGCACCGAGACCGCGCCGGCGTCGAGCAGCTCGTCCACCGCGAAACCGCCCGTGCGCACCGCGACGGCGGGCAGACCCGCCCGGCCGGCCGCGATCGCGTCCCAGGTCGAGTCGCCCACCATGACCCCCTGCGAGCCACCGGCTTTCGCCAGGGCCACCTGCACCAGGTCGGGCGCGGGCTTGCTCTCGTCGGCGTCCTCGGAGGTGGTCCAGGCCTCGGCCAGTGAGCGGCCGTCGATCAGGTCGAGGAAGTGCTCCACGTGCCGGGCCTTGCCGGAACTGGCCAGCACCAGCCGGAATCCGCGGCCCTTCACCTCTTCCAGCAGCTCGCGAGCACCCTCGAACGGGCGGATCTCGTCGATCAGGGGCTCGAACTCGCTCTCCCAGGCATCGCGCAGGTCGTCGCCGAGCCGCTTCTCCACGTCGTCACCGGCCACCGCGGCGACCAGTTTGTCGCCGCCCATCCCGATCGCCCGGTGCAGACGCCACACCGGCAGGGTGATGTCGTGCCGGCGGAACGCCCGGTACCAGGCCAGAGCGTGCTGGTAGTTGGTGTCCACGAGCGTGCCGTCGACGTCGAAGATCGCGGTGTCGGCCATGCCCGCCACCGTATTCATCCGGCGGCGGCGGGCATCCCGAGGTGTTCCATCCCCCGAGGTGGTCCATCCCCCCGAGGTGGTCCGTCACCCGATGTCGGTCGTCACCGCGAGCGCCTTCCCGGCCTCGTACTCCTGGAGCAGGGTGGCCGCCTTCTGCGTGGCCAGCCCGTAGGAGTCGGAGCCGAGCAGCTGGTGCAGCGGCGCGTCCCCGGTTGCGGCCACCGCGATGATGGCCGCGGCCGCCTTCGCCGGGTCGCCGAGCTGGGTGCCGGGCATGGCCAGGTGCTGTTCGGTCATCTCCCGCACCGCCGGATAGGCCTCGCTCGAGGCCGTGGGCAGCCCCAGCGAGACCGGCCGCAGGAAGTCGGTGCGCAGGTAACCCGGCTCGACCAGGTTGACCCGGATGCCGAACCCGGCCACCTCGGCGGCGAGCGACTCGGTGAGTCCCTCCAGCGCGTACTTGCCCGCGACGTAGAGCCCCCAGCCCGGGAACGCGAGCAGCCCCAGCACCGACGACACGTTGATCACGTGCCCCGACCTCTGCCCGCGCAGGATCGGCAGCACCGCGCGGAGCACGTTCCACACCCCGAAGATCTGCACGTCGAACATCTGCCGGGCCTCGGCGTCGGTGATCTCCTCCACCGCACCCAGGAAGCCGTATCCGGCGTTGTTGACCACCACGTCCACCGTTCCGAAACGCTCGTGGGTGGCCTTCACCGCCGCGGCGACCGCGGCCTCGTCGGCGAGATCGAGGGGCAGGGCCAGCAGCCGGGTGGTGTCGGTGCCGATGAGGGACGCGTGGAGGCGCTCGGTGGAACGGGTGGTCGCGGCGACGTGGTCGCCGCGGTCGAGGAGCTGACGGACGAGCTCGAGGCCGAGACCGCGGGATGCGCCGGTGACGAACCAGGTGGACACGATGGATCTCCTTGCTGCTGAGCCTTTTCCGGACGTGGTTCATCCTGCGCCGGGCCCGGCCCGGCCGACAGGACGAACCCGGCCCAGCGCTGCCGGGGAACGCCGTACCCACCCAGGGCCTACGCCCCGCGTCCGGCCCGGGGCACCATGGGGGCATGGCTTCAGAGCTGGGTGAGTTCCTGCGCACGAGCCGGGCCGCGCTGTCGCCCGAGGACGCGGGCGTGGAACCGGGCCGGGGCCCGGGCGAGGCACCCCGGCGGGTCCGTGGACTCCGGCGGGAGGAGGTCGCGCGGCTGGCCGGGGTCAGCGTCGACTACTACACGCGGCTGGAGCAGGGCCGGCACAGCACGCCGTCGGAGACGGTGGTGAACGCGCTCGCCCGGGCCCTGCGGCTCGACGACGTGACCCGCGCCCACCTGCTGGACCTGGCCCACCCGGCCCGCCGCGAGCGCGGTCGTGAGGCCCCGCCGGCGCAGCGCGTGCGCCCGGCGCTGCGGCAGATGATGGCCTCGTTCACCGACCACCCGGCCCTGGTCCTCGGCCGCCGCACCGACGTCCTGGCCTCGAACACGCTGGCCACAAGGCTTTTCACGGACTGGAAGGCCCTGCCGCCAGGCACCCGCAACTACACGCGCTGGGTGCTGCTCGATCCGGCGGCCCGGGAACGGTTCGTCGACTGGGAGAGCGTGGCGGCGGACGCGGTGGGCACGTTGCGTCGCGAGGCGGGCCGGCGTCCCGGTGACCCGTCGCTGAACGAGCTGGTCGGGGAGCTCACCATCGCCAGCCCGCAGTTCCGCGCGGCCTGGGACGGCCACCGGGTGCACGAGCGCACCCACGGCACCAAGCGGATGCGGCACCCCGAGGTCGGGGCCATCACGCTGCGGTTCGAGACGCTCGTGCTGCCGGGCGACGACGACCAGACGCTGTTCGTCTACAGCACCGATCCGGGCAGCCCGTCGAGCGACAACCTGCGCCTGCTGGGGATGCTCGGCACCCCGGCGACGACAACGACCCCGGCGGCTTCCGGGCCGCCCACACACCCGGCCGCCCCCGCGTCCTCCGCGTCCACCACCGCACCGGTGACCGCCGCGCCATCGGCGACCACCACGTCCTCAAACTCGTCGGCCCGGCGCGAGAACACCGCGCCGGACCGGTAGATCAGGCACCCCCGAACCGCACCGGGGGTGCCGGGACCGGATCAGTCGCCCGGCACGCCCTCGATGTCACGCACGCTCGCCACCACGGCCATCGCGGCCGGGTCGAGGTCGAGCTGCCCCTTGCCGATGCGACGCGTCCACACCACGTTCTGACGCACGATGCGGGCCGGGATACCGGCGGCCACCGACAGCGGCGGCACCTTGCCCGACACCACGGCGCGGGCACCGACGATGACCCCGGCGCCGACGTTCGCACCCTTGAGGATCATCACCTGCTTGCCCAGCCACACGTGGTCACCCAGCACGATCGGCTTGTCCGGGTTGATGCGCTCACCCGAGTCGATGTCGTAGATGGCGTGGGTGTCGGTGTCGCGGATCTCGACCGAGAACGAGAACATGCAGTCCTCGCCGATGGTGATGCCGGCGCTGTGGGCGACCAGCATCGCGCTCTCACAGGTCGAGTTCTCACCGATGACGACCTTGGCGCCGCCGGCCACCGAGATGCTCCACTTGCCGGACACGCCCGCACCGATGTGCACGGAACAAGGGCCGCCGTTGTTCCGGATCTTGATCTTCGAACCGGCCAGGCGGGCCTCGGGCGAGATCTGGATGTCGTGATCTTCGCCCTGGACCTCGAGTTGAAGCTCTGCCACGTGTGTCGGTGTCCTTGTCCTGCTACAGCACGAAACGGATTTTTCTTTGACCTGAGTCACGGAGTCTTGCACACGTGACCCACAGGAGCCCGAAACCACTGACACGTGCCGGTGTGATGCAGGCGATTCGCCGGTCCGCAGAAGACCTTTGACACCTGACGGACGGTTGTCGAATATCCACGTTAGGTCACTGGAATCCGGTTTCGGTCATCTTCTCGAGACCCTCCGTCCAGAACCGGGCCCGGCACTGTTCACCTGCGGTCAATCTCTCGGCCGCAGCCGCAGCGGAGGCATCACCGGGGCCGGCAACGGGTCGGGCCGGCCGGCGGGGAACGGCCCGAACCGCTCGTCGGAAAGCCCCGGCCCGGCACTGATCTCGGCCTGCCAGGCGGCCCGGAAGGCCGCCACCTCGTCGTGGTCGCGGCCGACGAAGTTCCACCACATCACGATCCGCTCCCCCAGCGGCACCCCGCCGATCAGCACCAGCCGCACCGGTTCCTCACCCGCGGCCAGCGTGACCCGCCGTCTTCCGAGCGGCACGTAGGCCAGGTGGTCGGATGCGACGCGGGTGCCGTCGAGGTGAACCGCACCCCCGTCGGGAAGCACGCCGTACTCGAAGTCGGCCCGCAGCTCCAGGTCGGCGCGGCCCCCGGCCGGCAGCCGGATCTCGGCGCCGAGCAGGGGCGGCGTGTAGGTCGGCACCGGCGAGGTACTGCCCGCGAGCGAGCCCAGGAACACCCGGATCTCAGCCTCCCCCACCGACACCGGGGCGGGCGCGTAGTGGTGGAACGTGGGCGGCATGTGGCGGGTGCCGTCGGGCAGCGCGTACCAGAGCTGGGCCCCGTGCAGGGTGCGCGTGTGCGGGGTGCTGATCTCCTCGTGCGAGATGCCGCGCCCGGCGACCATCAGGTTCACCTCACCGGGCCGCACCCGGGCCTCGAACCCGGCCGAGTCGAGGTGGTCGATCTCGCCGGTGAACAGCCAGCTGACAGTGGCCAGCCCGGTGTGCGGGTGCCGGGGGACGCGCATCCCGCCGGTGGTCTCGACGGCGTCCGGCCCGTAGTGGTCGAGGAAGCACCACGACCCGATCAGCGTGCGCCCGCGCTGCGGCAGGGTGCGCCGCACCGACATCGCCCGGGGACCGCCCAGCGGCACGTCCCGCGGATCCAGGACCTCGAGATCCCGGGCGTCGCCGTTCTCACAGATCACCGCATCCGGCCGGGGCTCCACATCGCTCACACCGAGAAGGAGAACACGCCCTCTTCGTGATCATGAAAAATACTTCCGGCGCGCGGGTCCGGGATCCGGCCCCGACACGCGGTTCACGGGCGCCGAGGACCCACTTGCCCAACATTTGTGTCACGTTTTAGGACTTTCGTGACTTTCCGTTGAGTCGTGCCGTATCTTCCGTGATGCCCGGCCGTTTCACTCTGGTTGATCTCTCCGAGATCGAACGGGCGGCCGTCCGGCTTCCCCTGAACGCGTCTTCACCCCCGCACCTAGAAAGGCAGCCGCGTGAGCAACACCGATCCGTACGGCGCCGTGCCCGACTGGCCGAAGGTCAGTGCGAACATCACTGAGGACGGCACCGCCGAAGTCACGATCAACGGTTCCCCGCGAACGGTGCTCAGCGGTGGCGGCGACGTCGCCCGGGCCCGGGCCGCGGTGCTCGAGCACCTGAGTGTGCAGACGGCCGGTCTCGGCCGTCCGCTGCGGGTCGAGACGATCGACCCCGAGGGCCGCTCGCAGCTGGTCGTGCACCCCGACGGCCGTGTGCTGCCGCTCGACGAGCAGCCGCCGGACTCGACGGCCCGCGCCTGGGAGCAGGTCGCGCCCGGCCCGCTGCCCGGTTCGGCCCGGCGCCCGAAGATCGGCCGCTCCAAGCACGGCCCGCTGCGCGACGCCCTGGGCGCGCGCACCGCCGGCAGCGAGGCCACCCTCCCGGCGGACGCCTACGAGGCTCCCGCCGAGACCGCGCCGGTCACCCCGATCACCGCTGTCCCGCAGGCGGTTCCGGCCGCCGAGACCGTCACGGCCCGCCCGGCCACCCCTCAGCCCGCTCCCCAGCCGACCCCCGAGCCGTCAGGCCGGCCGACCCCGGAGGCCGTCACGCCGCCCCTCACCCCGGTCACCCCGAACACCCCGCCGACCGGCGCCGTGCCGATCCCGTCGTCCACCAACCAGACGGCCAAGGAACTCGGTGTGCCGCAGCCGAAACCGACGCTCCCCGACCTGCTCGCCACGCGTCCCCCGGCCCCCAACGGCCCTGCCGTCAACGGCTGGCAGGCGCTCGTGCGCCGGGTCTCCGGCGGCCTCCTGTCCCCCACGCCGAGCAGCCGTGAACTGGAGTACCGCGAGGCCGTCGGCTCGGTGCAGCGCAGCCTGCGCGGCCCGAAGACCGTCGTGGTGGTGAACCCCAAGGGCGGCGCCCACAAGACCACCGCCACGCTGCTGATCGCCTCGACGTTCGGCATGCACCGCGGCGGCTACACCCTGGCCTGGGACAACAACGAGACCCGGGGCACCCTGGGCTGGCGCGCCAACCCGGCCCGGCACACCAACACCGCGGTCGACCTGCTGCGCGATCTCGACCGGTTCACCGACGTGAGGTCCTCCCGCGTGGGCGATCTCGACAACTATGTGCGATCGCAGGGCAGCGCCCAGTTCGACGTGCTGGCCAGCGACGAAGACGCCGCCTCGGCCGCCAGCATCGACGACGGCGCGTTCGACCAGCTGCACAAGGCCCTCGCCCGCTTCTACCGGGTCCTGGTCGTCGACACCGGCAACAACATGCGGGCCTCGAACTGGCAGGCCGCGGTCAACGCCGCCGACCAGCTCGTGATCGTGTCCACCATCCGCGAGGACACGGCCGCCTCCGCCGCCTGGCTCGCCGACGGCCTGCGCGCCGCCGGCCAGGAAGAGCTCGTGCACAAGGCGGTCACCGTGCTCAGCGCTCCGGCCAAGAAGCCGGAACCGGCTCTGCACGACCGGCTTCACGACCACTTCGGCAACCTCACCCGCGTCGTGCTCGACGTTCCCCACGACCCGGCGCTGGTCTCCGGCGGGCCGATCACCTACGACGCGCTCTCGCCCACCAGCCGCACGGCCTGGCTGCGGGTCACCGCCGCGATCGCCGACGGCCTGTAACAGCGAACCGGCATGATCACGGCCTTCTCCCACGAGGCCGTGATCATGCCCGGGCCGACCTGACGTGGGCCCGCTCCAGGGTGCGCGCCACCACGAGGTCCCCCAGCACCGTGAGCTGAGCGACGTCTTCGTCGAGAGTTTCGCTCCGGAGCACCGTTCCGTCGGCCTGGTCCCGGATCTCGAGCCGCCCCCGCAAGGCCGTCACCAGGTGCGATCCGGCGAACTCGACCCGCTGCGAGGAATCGGCATCGTCGGTCTGCCAGAGCTTCTCACCGGTGCGCGGTGAGATCCCGAGCATTCCGACGGCTTCGCCCTGCACCACGAGCAGCGACTCGTCACCGCACATCTTCACCCCGACGGCCTTGCGCCCGAACGGATACGTCCAGACCCGGCGCCCGGGAGCGGGATCCAGCACCACCAGCTCCTCGGCGAGTGCGAGCACCAGCCGGTCCGGCCCGTACAGCCCGGAATCCTCCGAGATCAGCGGGAACTGCCCCGACCAGAGAATCTCCCCGTCCCTCCGGCGGAGCAGATCGATCGTCGACGGAGCCCCGGACCGCCCCTCCACCCGGACCAGGATCCCCGCGTCGATCTCGTCGACCGACCGAATGTCCGCGAAGTAACCGGAATTCCAGATGGCCCGGCCGGTGCGGCGATCCAGAGCGGTGACGGAGGCCGGGATCTCCTCCCCGTCCCGCCGGCCCCCGTTGGCGGCGACCAGCAGCCGGTTCCCGGCCGGCACCACCGCGGTGACCTGCCCCTGGACCGTCGCCTGCCAGACCTGCCGGCCGTCGCGGATCGCGTAGACGCGCCCGTTCGAGGCGAATTGGCCGTCCGAGTCGCCGAACGTGCCGACGTAGGCCACGCCTTCCTGCACCACGGCCGGCACCGACACCCAGCCGACGGTGCGAAAGAGCCACTTCTGACGCCCGTCTCGGTCCAGGGCCACGAGAGCGCCGGTCTCGTCGTCGAAGTCGCGCGCCGCCAGCGAGACGTACACCGTGTCGCCGTGAGTCACCGGCGCGTCCGTGATCACCTTGTGGCTCTCGAACGTCCACCGCAGCCCGCCGTTTCCGGGGGATACGGCCTTCACCGTGCCGTCGCCCGCGACGAGGAGCAGGAGATCCCCCGACATCGCGGGCAGGGGCATGGTGCCGCCGCTCGGCTTCGCCAGGTCGATGGTGACGGTGGACGTCCCGGTCGCCTCAGCCGTTCCCGTCACCGTCCGCGTCGCCTCGGGTATCCGGACAGGACCGGACCCGGCCGGTTCCGGCGCCTCGCCTCCCGCCACCGACCGGCGCACCACCCAGGCCCCGAGCGCCCCGACCGCGAGCCCGCTGCCCACGAAGAGCACGGCCCGTCGCCGCACCGCCGGACTGTCCCCCTCCTGCTCGTGCTCCGGCGCGTCAGACACGGCCACCTGCGGCGATGGTGCGAAGGTCGGCGATCAGCGAGTCCAGCGCCCGGCTGCGCGAACGTGCGCTGCTGGCGACCCGTTCCAGGTCGGTGAGCGCCTCCTGGGCGCAGTCGCGATCGAGAACGGGCTCGAGACCGGGATTGTCCCGGTACATCGAGGCCGCGCCGGGCAGGACCAGCACGCCGACCGTGTCCAGGCGGGTGCGTCTCTCCCCCTCCAGCGCCGTGATCTCGAGCGAGTACGCGGCGATGTCCAGTTCCGAGCCGAGCGTCAGGGCGAACCGGTCGGTGGACCCCGCCGCGACGCTCTGGGCGACAGGCACCCGGATCTCGTCACCGGCCTCCGCCTGCTCCGGGACGGTCACCGCGTAGGTGGCGCTGAAGCTCTCGAAGCCCCCGATCCCGAGGTAACAGACCGGCACCTCGGTCACGTCGATCACCCGCACGGCCAGATCGGTGACGGACGCCGCGACCTCCCCCACGTTCCGCACCCGCACGTCCAGGTCGAGGGCGTTCACCCGGTCGGGACGGGGCGTGCCGCCCGGTGGGGTGGAGGTGCCGTCCACCGTGCGCACCTGCTCCAGCCCGACCTTGACCGCCTCCAGCCCGGACCCGCGTGAAGGCTCCGGCACCCCGGCCCCCGATCCAGCCCCGGAAAAGAACACCGGATACAGCGCGACCAGCGCCGCCTCCGTCCCCACCAGCGATGCCCAGGCCAGCACGGCCGCCCCCGGCGTCCGCAACCGAAATCCCGCCGCCCCCGAACGCCGAGCCGTCTCCGGAACCGGGCCAGTGCCCGCAGCCGGCCCCGGCGCCTGCTCGGGCCCCTGGCCCCGGACGACACCGTCGCGCTCGCCCGGCACCGCCGCGCCGGGCCCGGCGTCACCCGACCCGGCCCGCCCCGAACCGGCCGCCTCGGGCGGCCCGTCCCCCTCGTCCCCCATTCCCATGCCCGCCATGATGACGACCTTTTGCGACCTGCGTCACTGTTTATCCGCAAACCGCGAGGCCCCCGGCCACCACACGGGTGACCGGGGGCCGGCAGGAATCGCTCAGCCGGCGAGCGCGGCCTTCCACAGCGGAACCACGTTCTCGAGCGCGTACCCGATCGACAGCGGCGACTCGGTGGCGAACGCCTGGCTGATGTTCTGGTCGTCGAGAACCACGGCGTGACCGGCCTTCACCGCGGGAACGGCCTTGAAGAGCGCGTTGTCGCTGATCTCCTTGGCCTCGATGTAGATCGGGCTCATCGTGACCAGGTCGGCGTCGAGCATCTTGAGGTTCTCCTCGGAGACGCTGACAGAGAACTCGCCGGCCTTGGCCTGGGCCTGGATCGTCGGGTTGTTCTTGAAACCGAGCGACTCGGCGAAGGCCACGCGGCCCGAACCCTCGACGTAGGCGCCCCAGCCCTCGCTGGTCTTCGAGCCGACCGTGATGGTCTTGCCCGCGAACTCGGGGTTCTCGTCGGCGTACTTCTTGTACAGCGCCTCGGTCTGGGCGATCAGCTCGTCGCCCTTCTCCTTCTCCCCGAGGGCGGTGGCGATCATCGTGGTCTGGTCGCGCCAGGGGGTGAGGTAGGCGTCGGCGTCGGCCGGGATGCCGACGGTCGGGGCGATCTTGCTGAGCGTCGCGTAGCGCTCTTCGTCACCGCTCGACTTCACGTCGAGGATGAGGTCGGGCTTGAGCGCGGCGATCTTCTCGTACTCCGGCTCGAGGGTCTTGATGATGGTCGGGGCGGTGGTGTACTTGCCCTCGGCCCACGGGCCGACACCCTCACCGCCGAAGCCCAGCCAGTCGCTGGCCCCCACGGGCTGAACGCCCAGCGCGAGCGCGGTCTCGGCGTCGGACCAGCCGAGCGCGACGACCCGCTCGGGCTTCGCGTCGATCGTGACGTCACCGAACTTGGTGGCCACGGTGGCCGGGAAGGCGCCGGCCGCAGCGCTTTCCGAGGTGGAGGCGGTGGACGCGTCGGACGACGAGTCACCACAGGCGCTCAGGGTGACCAGCACGACGCCGGCGAGAGCTACGGCGGCGACGCGCGCAGAGCGACGCCAGGGCAGGAGGGAACTCATGAAAGTTAGCTTAGCATAACCTAACTTAGAGCTCGGTGCCGGCCGATCGGGACGATCATGGGTGTGCCCGAGATCGGGTCGGGCACGACGGAACACCGCATCCCGAAGATCTCCTCGATCAGGTCCGCCGTGACCACTTCGCGCGGATCGCCCTGCGCCATCACCTTTCCCAGGCGCATGGCGACCAGGTGGTCGGCGTAGCGGCAGGCCAGGTTCAGGTCGTGCAGCACCACCACGACGGTGGTGCCGCGGGTGGTGTTCAGGTCGACGAGCAGGTCGAGAACCTCGAGCTGGTGCGCCACGTCGAGGTAGGTGGTGGGTTCGTCGAGCAGCAGCAGGTCGGTTCGCTGGGCCAGGGCCATCGCGATCCAGACCCGTTGCCTCTGGCCGCCACTCAGCGCGTCGACCGGCCGCGACGCCAGCTCGAGCACGCTGGTGGCGCGCATCGCCTCGGCCACCGCCTCGTCGTCCTGCGCGGTCCAGCGTCGCAGCCAGCCCTGGTGCGGGTAGCGGCCCCGGCTCACCAGGTCGCTGACGATGATGCCGTCGGGCGCGACCGGCGTCTGGGGCAGGATGCCGAGCACCGCGGCCACGTCTTTCGTGGCGGACTTCTGAATGTCCTTGCCGTCGAGCAGGACCGCGCCGGACGTGGGCACGAGCAGCCGGGCCATCGACCGCAGCGTGGTGGACTTGCCGCAGGCGTTCGGGCCCACGATCATCGTCAGCCTGCCCGGCGGGATGTCGAGATTCAGCCCCTCGACCACCCGGTGCCCGTCGTAGCCCAGGCTGAGATCCCGTGCACCGAGCGTGTGTTCGGCCGTCATCGTCTATCCACCCTTGCCGATCCGGTTGGCCCGCGCGAGCAGGTAGAGCAGGTACGGGGCCCCGACGAGACTGGTGACCACGCCGACCGGCATCTGGGCCCAGAGCAGGTGCTGGGCCGCGAAGTCCGCCACCAGCATGAGAAGTGAGCCGACCAGGGCGGCCTGCACCAGCGCCGCGCCCTTGGTCGGGATCAGGCGCCGGGCCACCGGCCCGGCGACGAAGGCCACGAACGCCACCGGCCCGGCCGAGGCCACGGCCACACCGGTCAGACCGACCGCACAGGCCAGCAGCAACCGCCGGCTGCGCTCGACCGGCACACCGAGACCGGCCGCGGTGTCGTCGCCGAGCTGCAGCACCGGCAGGGGGCGAGCCGTGAGCGCGGTCAACGGCAGCAGAATCACCAGCGCGATCAGCAGGGGCCAGAACTGTTCCAGCGAAGAGCCGTTCAGCGATCCGGTGAGCCAGACCAGGGCGTCGGCCGCGACACTCACGTCGGCGCGGGTGAGCAGGTAGGAGACCACGCTCGACGACGCCCCGGCCACCCCGATGCCGACGAGAATGAGGCGGTACCCGACGATTCCGCGTTGCCAGGCCAGCACGTAGATCAGGGTGGACGCGATCACGGCACCGGCCAGGGCCGACGCGGAGAGCGCGAAACCGCTGACGCCGAGGCCGATCGACGCGATGACGGCGCCGATCGTGGCGCCCTGGTTCACGCCGATCATGTCCGGGCTGGCCAGCGGGTTGCGCAGCAGGGCCTGGAAGATGGCCCCGGACAGGCCGAGTGCGAGCCCGGCGCACAACCCGGTGACGGCGCGGGGCAGGCGCAGCTCGACGATGATGAAGTTGTCGGCGGTGTCGCCCTGGCCGATCAGCGTGAGCACCACGTCGCGCAGCGGGATCTGGAAGTCGCCGAACGACAGGCTGAGGGCCAGGGTGAGCACGATCCCGGCGACCAGCACGGTGGTGACGGTGATCTCGCGGCGGCGGCCGGTGTGCCGGGCCCGGGTCAGCACCTGGGAATCGGTCAGAACGCTCACAGCTCCGCCAACTTCCGCCGCCGCACCAGCACGATGAACGGGATCGCCCCGACCATCGCGGTCACGATGCCGACCTGCAGCTCCCCGGGCCGCGCGATGAGCCGGCCGATCACGTCGGACACCAGCAGCAGCGAGGGTCCCAGCAGCATGCTCTGCGGCAGCACCCAGCGGTAGTCGGCGCCCGACAGCATGCGCACCGCGTGCGGCACGACCAGCCCGACGAACGAGATCGGCCCGGCGACGACCGTGGCGGCGCCGGTCAGCAGCACCACCGTGGCCGCGCTGACCAGGCGGATCAGACCGACCTTCTGCCCCAGGCCGCGGGCCACGTCGTCGCCCAGGGCCAGGGCGTTGAGCTGGGAGCCGAGGGTGAGGGCGACCAGCACGCCGATGCCGATGAACGGGGCGGCCTGCCAGATCACCGCGCTGTCGCGGCCGATCAGCGAGCCGACCTGCCAGAACCGGTAGAGGTCGTAGGTTCGGGTGTCCTGGAGCAGGATCGCGGTGGTCAGCGCGAGCAGGGCGGCGCTGGTGGCCTGCCCGGCCAGGGCCAGCTTGACCGGGGTCGCGCCCTCGCGGCCGAGCGAGCCGACGCCGTAGACGACGGTGGCCGCGACCGCCGCGCCGATGAAGCCGAACCAGATGTACCCGTCGGCCGCGGTGATGCCGAGCGCGCTGATCGCGAAGACCACGGCGGCCGAGGCCCCGGCGTTGATGCCGAGCAGCCCCGGGTCGGCCAGCGGGTTACGCGTGACGCCCTGGATCACCGCTCCGGCGAGGCCGAGGGCCGCGCCGGCGAACAGGCCGGCGGCGGTGCGCGGGATGCGCAGCTCCTGCATGATCAGCTGGCCCTCGACGGTGCGGTCGGGGCTGAAGAGGCCGTTCCAGACGTCGCTCAGCGGCACCGAGCCGGAGCCGACCGCCAGGCTCAGGGTGATCGCGACGACGAGCACCACGAGCAGGCCGAGCACGCCCAGCAGCCCGGTGCTCACCCGGATCCGGGAGGGCGGTTGCCGGCGTGTGGGCACGTCGCCCGGCGGCGCGTCGATCGCGGGCGTCACCAGCACTCCTGTCAGAATCCCAGACCAAGTAAGGGGACCCTAACACCCCCGGCAAGGGCTCCTGACCAGAGGGCGCACCAGCAGAATGATGGACGCGGTGGTCGCCGGCCACGGTCGGCCCACCAGGCGCGGGTCGCCCGTCGCCTCGTTGCCCTGTCGGCCCGTCGCCCCGTCGCCTCGTCGCCCCGTCGCTCTGTCGCCCCGTCGCTCTGTCGCCCCGGCACCCCGGCACCCCGGTCGCCCCAGTCGCCCCGGCCCACCGGCATCGGGCGCCCCGCCTCACTCCTACGCCACGGCCGAGCGCCGGGCTTGGCCTGAGCACAGACACACCCCCTATGCCCGGAAGGTATAGAGGGTGTACCTCTGCCCAGCCGTAACGATGGGGCGCCCCCTGAACGGGCGCCGAGTGAGCCTGGTCGGCAGGACTGATCGGCAGGACTGATCGGCAGGACTGATCGGCAGGACTGATCGGCAGGACTGATCGGCAGGACTGATCGGCAGGACTGATCGGCAGGACTGATCGGCAGGACTGATCGGCAGGACTGATCGGCAGGACTGATCGGCAGGACTGATCGGCAGAACTGATCGGCAGAACTGATCGGCAGGACTGATCGGCAGGACTGGCCTACGGGGCTGACCCGCAGGGCTGACCCACGAGGGCTCGGCCGACGAGGGCTCGGCCGACGAGGGCTCCACCAACGAGGGCTCCACCAACGAGCGCTCGACCAACGAGCGCTCGACCAACGAGCGCTCGACCAACGAGCGCTGGGCCGACGACGGCTTGACCGCTCGGTCAGGTGGGCTCGGGCACCGCGTCCGGGTCTTCCGGGTCACCCGGACCGGGCTCGGCCGGGGCGGGCGGCAGCGTCTCCGGGGTGTCGGGCAGGAGTTCGCCCGGGTCGTCGGGAGCAGGCTCGCGCGGGTCGATCGGCGGGTAGATCTCCGGGTCGAGGTCGGGCTCGCTTCCGGGGCTCGGCTCAGACATCCCGAAAGGATCCCGCACTTAACGGTTCGTGCCAGTTCAGGCGCCCGTACGATTCGGGCATGGCCGCCGCGCGACGTGCCCCCTGGAGCCTCAACGAGCTCTGTTTCACCATTACTTTCAGCCGGGGCCGTTCCCCCGGCGAGGTGCTCGGCCTCTACGGCGCCGACCCCGCGCAGGCCCGCACCCTGACCTGGCAGGAGGCGTGCGACGAGCAGATGTTCGTCGCCGACGAGCGGCTGTTCCTGCGGTCGGGCAAGCTCGGGCACTGGGCCTTCGGCTACGAGGCGCTCTCGCTCGAAGGACTGCGCCCGCCTGTGCTGCAGGCGCTTTCGGAGGGCACCGACACGCTGGTCCTGTTCTGGGCCGAGGGCAAGATGCGGTTCGGGCACTGGCGCGACGGCGTGGAGCACGAGTCCTTCGAGCCCGGCCTCAGCTACTCCCGGCCCCGGTCACAGCCCCGGCCGTTCTGGGACCGCATCCATCACCGCTATCAGAACGGCTCGTCCGGCTACCTCGCCGCGATCGAGGTGATCGACGAGCACATCCGCACCTCCGTCACCCACGAGGCCCTCTCCGCTCCCGCGCTCACCCTCGAACTCACCACTCCCGCGCCGGATCACCTGACCCGCCCGCGCCCTCCCGCATCACGCAAGGGCCTCGGAAAGTCGCTCGGCGCTCTTCGTCTCGACCCACCACCGCCGAGCCACACGGTCGTCGGCATCCCCGCCCCAGGCCCCGAGACAGGCACGGGCCCGTCCACCTCCTCCCCCTGAACCGTCCTGGCCCGTCCTGGCCCCACGCTGGTCCGCACTGGCCCGCACTGGCCCGCACTGCTCCGCGCCGGTCCGCGCCGATCCGCGCCGATCCGCGCCGATCCGCACTCCCCGGCCACCGGCCCCGGCGGGCCGAGTGCCGCAAGCGACCACCACGTCCTTCATTGAAAAAAGCGGCCCCCGACCGAAAATCGGAAGGGGGCCGCCGAAACACGGATCAGCGCCTGGTGACCTGAACCACCGCGGGCCGCGGGCCCCGCCAGTCGCCCTTGCCCGGCTTCGCACCCGCCGCGACATAGTCGGGGAAGTACGAGTTCTGGGCCGCCCAGGTCCCTTCCTCACCCGGGTGCTGCACCGCGACGAACACCGAGCCGTCCTGGTCGTGGATCACCGGGCCACAGGTCTCGGCCTGCACCGGCACCGCCAGGAACTGCACCAGGTGACCACGCTCCCTGCCGTGCAGCGGCACCTTGAACAGGCCGTCGTTCTTCTTGATCGAGCTGGGCTGGCCGTCGGTGGAGATCCACAGGTTGCCGGCCGAGTCGAACGCGATGTTGTCCGGGCACGAGATCGGCGCGACCGGACCTTCCCACCCGCCGAAATAGGTTCCCGCCTGGCCGTTGTCACCACAGACCAGGAACAGGTCCCACTCGAACTTCGTGGCGTCGGCCCGGCCCCGGCGCTCGGTGATCTCGATGATGTGACCGTTCTTGTTCGCCGTGCGCGGGTTCGGCGCGTCGGTCGCCGGCTTGCCCGCGGTGCCCCGCGCGTCGTTGTTCGTGCAGACCACGTAGACCCTGCCGGTCTTCAGGTCGGGCTGCACGTCCTCGCAGCGGTCCATCGGCGTGGCCTTGACGGCGTCCGCGGCCTCGCGGGTGAAGATCAGCACCTCCTCGAGCGTGAACCCGGCGACGGCCGACTTCCCGTTCTTCGTCAGCGGGATCCATTCCCCGGTACCGAGATTGGCGTTGTCCTCACGCTGCACACCGCTGAACTTGGCGACGTAGAGGTCACCCTCGCTCAGCAGCTTGAGGTTGTGCTTGCGGGCCGCCCGCGAGTCGCCCTTCCTGTACTTGTTCTTCGCCACGAACTTGTACAGGTAGTCGAACTTCTCGTCGTCACCCATGTACGCGACCACGGTGCCGTCGTCGTCCACCCGGACGTTGGCGCCCTCGTGCTTCATCCGGCCCATCGCGGTGTGCTTGACCGGCGTGGACTTCGGGTCGGTCGGGTCGATCTCGACGATGTAGCCGAAACGGTTCGGCTCGTGGGCGTAGTCGGCCTGGGTGGCGTCGAAGCGCGGGTCGATCTTCTCCCAGCCGTACGAGCTCGCGGCGTTGGTGAGACCGTAGCGCTTGCTGCCCCGCGCGGCCGGGTCGGCCACGAAGTAACCGTTGAAGTTCTCCTCACCGGAGAGCACGGTGCCCCAGGGGGTGGTGCCACCGGAACAGTTGCCGAACGTGCCCAGCGCGACGCGCCCCTCCGGGTCGGCCTTGGTCTTCAGCAGATCGGACCCGGCGGCCGGGCCGTCGAAGGCGAACGGCGTGTCGGCGGTGATGCGGCGGTTGTGGTACCCACCGCGCACGTACGACCACTTCTCGCCCCGGCGGCGGCGTTCCAGCTCGACGACCGCGAAACCGTGCGCGGCCTTGAGGGTACGCAGCACCTCGGCCTCTTCGTCGGCCGTGGTGGCCGGCGGGAACATGATGGCCCGGTTGGTGTACTCGTGGTTGCACACCAGGAGCGCCTCGGTGCCACCCCTGTTCGTCTCGATGATGTCGAGATAGTCGTTGTTGTAACCGAACTGGAGTGCCTGTGCCTTGGCACTGGGCTTCGTCGGGTCGAACGCCGGGGAGTTCTTGAACAGCGGGTCGCCCCAGCGGATGATCGGGTCCCACCGGAAGCCCTTCGGCACCGTGAACGCGTCTTTCGTGCTGTCGACGGAGGCGATCGGCGTGAACTTCAGGCCGCCCGCGGCCCGGCTCGACGCTTCGGCTTCCTGCGCGTGCACGATCGGCATCGCGGCGGCCGCGGCGAGTGCACCACCACCGGCCAGCAGGGCGCGACGACTCAGGGCCGCCGACGCCACACTCTGGAACGTGGGCTCGCAGCTCGTGTTCGGGGCCGGACGGGAACAGGCGTTGTCACACTTGAGATCGCAGGTGACGGCGCTGCGATTCCCGTGGGTCAGCCCGAACATGGGCAGGTTTCTCATCAGGATTCTCCCGGTGGACATGAAGACACAGGTGCTGGTCAGCTGTGATCCCTCGCGAAACTACGGAAGGCGCCGGGCCCCGGGCACCCGGTTCGACGAGTACAGTCGGTGAACGGACATTTTCGTCAGTGTTCACTCACCTATTGCCCCGGGTGCGTCAACACGGCGTTGACAACGCTTCGTTGAGGCTCAATGCTGGCGACATGTTCAGCGACGATCAGCAGGCCCGCGACGCCCTGTCCGGCGCCGACCTGGCCCCGCGTCCCTGGCAGAGCCCGGGGCAGCCGCCGTCCGACACCGACCTGGTGCGCTACGCGACCTGGCTGGCCCACTCCCCCGACCCCGATCCGGCCGCGCTCGGGGCCGGGTTGCGATTACTGGCGTCGGCGCGCGCCGAGATCGACCAGTGCGAGGCCGGGCTGATGTTCGGTGCCCGGGCCGCCGGGATGACCTGGCCGCAGGTGGCCCAGGCGCTCGGGCTGGGGTCGGCGCAGGCGGCGCAGCAGCGGTTCCACCGGGTGCTGGCGCGGCTGCCGTGATTCTCGCACGCCGTAACCCTTTTCGATGCCGGGCCTCGCGGTGACGCCGGGTTCCGTCGTGCGGTCCGGGTTTTCGGGCCGATCCACGGACGACGCACCCACCGCCGCACAGCCGGTCACCCCCGTACAGCCGGTCACCCCCGACGACCGGGCCGGCACCATCACGATCCAGGACTCCCAGGAGCACGCATGACCCACCCCACCCCGCCGGACCTGCTCACGCTCCACGCGGTGCGCACCCTGGGCTACGCCAGCACGGCCCGCGTGGCCGGGCGCACCGGGCTGCCGGTCGCGACGGCCGAGGAGCACCTGCTCGACGCCCAGGCGTTCGGGCAGGTCAGCTGGACCGGATACCACGGCGACGGCGGCTGGTCACTCACCGAGGCCGGAAAGGCGCACGAGGAGAAGCTTCTCGCGGCGGAACTGGACGCGACCGGGGCCCGGGCCCTGGTCGAGGCGGTGCACCACGACTTCCTGCCGCTGAACGAGACCGTCTCGGCCACCTGCACCGCGTGGCAGCTGGCCGAGCTGGAGATGACCGACGACCCGCCCACGCTCACCGAGATCCTGGCCGCGTTGTCCGGGCCGGCGCGGCGTCTGGAAGGACTCGAGCAGCGCCTCACCTCCGTGCTTCCCCGGTTCGCGGGCTATCACGAGCGCTTCGCGGGGGCGCTGGAACGGGCCGAGCACGACCTGCACTGGGTCACCGGCACCGATCGCGACTCGTGTCACCGGGTCTGGTTCGAGCTGCACGAAGACCTCGCCGCCACGCTCGGTCTGGGGCACTGAGACGCTGCGCACGGGTGACCCCGGGTGACCGTTCTGTAATACTTCGCACCGTGCCGCATCCCGTCGAGCGCTCCATGCTGCGCATCAGTCTGCGCTGGGCAGCCATCAGCCGCATGGTCGTGGCCATCGGCTGCGGCGGGCTCGGCCTGTTCCTGGTCTCGGGCACCCGTCTGCTGGTGGCGGCGCTGGTCGCCGCCGGGCTGATCGTCTGGACCGTGGTGTTCTGCGTGCGCATGCTGCGGATCCAGGGCGGCGACCGCGTCGGGCCCGGCTGGCTGACGGCCGACCTGGTCATCACCTGCGGCGTGCTGGCGAGCCAGTTCTGGCTGATCCCGCTGGACAGCGTGCCCGACGGCACCGGCTGGATGAACGCGCTGGTGGCCATGACGATCGTGACCTACCAGTGGCACACGTCGACGCCGGTCGGGGCGCTGGCGGCGGTGCTGCTGACGGCCTCGTACTGGATCGGGATCGAGACGGCCATCGGTGACAACGGTGGCCCCTGGCCCGCCCCCGCGATCTGGCTGCTGGCCGACGGCCTGCTGTCACGCGGGCTGTTCGTCATGACCCGCCGGGGTGGGCGCCGCGCCGACGAGTACCTGGCCGCCGGTGACCGCGAACGGGCGGCCGCGCAGCTGAGCCGGGCGCGCCGGTCCGACGAGCGCGAGCACCTGGCCACCCTGCACGACACCGCCGCCGCCACGCTGCTCATGGTCGGGCTCGGCACGGTGCACGGGCGCCGCGACTGGCTGCAGCAGCAGGCCCGCCGCGACCTGGCCCTGCTCGACCCCCAGGTGCGCGCGGTGAAACCGGAACCGGTGCTCGACCTGGCCACCATGCTCGCCGAGACGACGGCGGCCGGTCAGGTCACCGTCCACCATTCGCCGTTCGACACCCTGATGGTGCCCTCGCTGCCGGCGCTGGCGATCCGCGACAGCGTGCGCGAGGCACTCACCAACGTGGCGCGGCACGCGGGGGTGCCCGAGGCCAGCCTTTCGATCGACCAACAGGGGACGCGTCTGGTGGTCGAGGTGAGCGACGCGGGCGTGGGTTTCGTCCCGACCCGGGTCCCGATCACGCGGCGCGGCATCTCCGAGTCGATCGAGGCCCGGATGACGCGTGCCGGGGGAATCGGCACCGTCGACTCGGCGCCGGGCCGGGGCACCCGGGTGCGGCTGGAGTGGGCCGGTGGCTGAGTCCCCGTCGCCCCACGACTCCGCGGCCCAGGCTCCTGCGGAGTCCCTGGCGCCCTCAGCCTCCTCGGTGTCCTCGGCGCGCACGCTGATCGCCGACGAGTTCATCCGTGGCCTGCGCATCGCGACGCTCGGCGTGACCACCGCGGTGCTGTGCGTCTGGTTCCTGCCCATCGCGGTCGCCAGTCCGGGGGCCTACGCGCGGCCCACGCTGGAGTACGTCTCGCTGGCCGTGCTGGTCGCCCTGCTGCTGCTCGCGGTGGTGACGGTCGCGCGGGACCGGCCCTGGGGGCGGCTCCGCTGGCCGATGGTGCTCGTCGCGCTCGTGGCCACGGTGCTGGCCACGGCGGCGGTGAGGCCGGAGCAGATGGTCCTGCCGCCGCACTGGTCGTGGAAGGTGTTCGGCTGGTTCGCGGTGCTGCTGCTGATGGACCTGCCGCTCGGCTGGTTCTTCGGGGCCCTGGCCTTTCAGCAGGCGCTCTCGCTGGTGCAGGTGCTCGCGGCGGGGCAGGGCGACCGCCCGACGCTGGTCGAGATGGGCGTCACCAGTCTGCTCGTGGCCAGCTGGCAGGGGGCCGTGGCGGTGGCGGCGGTGGCCCTGCAGCGTTCGGGGGCGGTGGCCCGGGAGACCGCGGCCGAGGAAGAACGCCTGCGCCTGTCGGAACGAGTGGCCGAACAGGTGCACGGCGACCGCCAGGCCCGCTACGCCGAGCTCACCGTCACCACCACTCCCCTGCTCCAGGGCATCGCCGACGGACTGCTCGACCCCGCCGATCCCGGCGTCCAGCGCGCCTGCTCGGTCGAGGCCGCCCGCATGCGGCGCCTGTTCGCCGAGAGCGACGAGGTCTCCGACCCGCTCAGCCACGAGATCTCGGCCTGCATCGACGTGGCCGAGCGCCAGGGCACGGCCGTGCAGGCGTCGGTACGCGGCACCCTGCCCCCCGTTCCCCTGGCCGCACGCCGGGCCCTGACCGAACCGGTGATCGCCGTTCTCGCCGGCGCCCGCTCGAGTGCCCGGCTGACCGTCGTGGGCCGTGACGACCAGGTCACCCTCAGCGTGGTGGTCGACGGCGCCCTCGACCTGGACCCCGCCCTCTTCCCCGCCACCCCCGGCCCCCTCGAAACCCCTCACACCCCGAGCCACCCCAACACACCGGGCCCCCTCGAAACCCCTCACACCCCGAGCCACCCCGACACGCCTGGTCCCCTCCGAGGCTCTGGCCCTCTCGGAGACCCTGGCGTCCTTGGCCCCCCTGCCGTCCCCCACCTCCCCGGCAGCCCCGGCGGCCCTGACGACCCCGGCACCCCCGGGCCGGTGCAGATCAGCCGCCTGATCAGTGGCGACCGACTGTGGCTCGACGTGACCTGGCGCCAGGCCGGCTGACCCGCCCCGGGAGGGCAGGGGGTTGTCTCTACAAAAACGCCCGGACGATCCATAACGTCAGCGCAGCTAATCATTACGGATCGTCCGGCGGTTCCGGAAGAAGAATCCCGCTCCCCCCGGTGGGGAGCGGGATCAGCCCGCCAACCGGGCCCGAGCGCTCAGAGCAGCCCACCCCCGCACAGGGTCGAGGCAGGCTCAGGGCGGGTCACACGCACCACCGGGGCCAGCTCAACTCAGACCCGAGTCAGCTCAACTCAGACCCGAGCCAGCTCAACTCAGACCCGAGCCAGCTCAACTCAGACCCGAGCCAGCTCAACTCAGACCCGAGCCAGCCCAACTCAGACCCGAGCCAGCCCAACTCAGGCCCGGGGGCAGCTCAGCACCACCAGCGACCTGGCCTCGACCAGCAGCGAACCGCCCGCCTTGACCACGTCGACCTGCTGCTCCGGATCGGCAGCGAGCTGGCTGTCGAGCACGACCTGCCAGGCCTCGCCGTACTCGACCGGAGGCAGGACGAAGTCGAGGTCCTCGAAGTGGGCGTTGAAGATGAGCACGAACGAGTCGTCGACGATGCGCTCGCCGCGGTTGTCGGTGCCGGTGATGCCCCGCCCGTTGAGGTACATGGTCACCGCCTTGCCGAAACCGGAATCCCACTCCTCCTCGGTCATCTCGGAGCCGTCGGGGGTGAACCAGCTGATGTCCGGCACGCCCTCCTTGCCACGGCGGCGCACCGGCAGGCCGTCGAAGAAGTGACGCCGACGGAAGATCGGGTGCTGGGCGCGCAGCGCCGAGGCCGCCCGGGCGAACTGCAGCAGGCCTTCGTCGGCCGTGCTCCAGTCGATCCAGGTGATGTCGCTGTCCTGGCAGAACCCGTTGTTGTTGCCGTTCTGCGTGCGGCCCAGCTCGTCACCGTGACAGATCATCGGAACGCCCTGCGACAGCAGCAGTGACGCGAGGAAGTTGCGCTGCTGGCGGGCACGCAGGGCGAGCACCGAGGCGTCGTCCGTCGGGCCCTCGATCCCGCAGTTCCAGGACCGGTTGTGGCTCTCGCCGTCGTTGTTGTCCTCGCCGTTGGCCTCGTTGTGCTTCTCGTTGTACGAGACCAGGTCGCGGAGCGTGAACCCGTCGTGCGCGGTGACGAAGTTGATCGACGCCACCGGCCGCCGCGCCGAGTGCTCGTACAGATCGGCGGAACCCGTGATCCGGGCCGCGAACTCCCCGAGGGTGGCCGGCTCCCCGCGCCAGAAATCGCGAACGGTGTCGCGGTACTTGCCGTTCCACTCCGTCCACTGAGGCGGGAAGTTGCCGACCTGATACCCACCCGGCCCCACGTCCCAGGGCTCGGCAATCAGTTTCACCTGCGACACGGTCGGATCCTGCTGCACCAGCTCGAAGAAGCTCGAGAGCCGGTCGACGTCGTAGAACTCCCGCGCCAGGGTGGACGCCAGGTCGAAACGGAAACCGTCGACGTGCATCTCGGTGACCCAGTAACGCAGCGAGTCCATGATCAGCTGCAGCGAGTGCGGGTGCCGCACGTTCAGGCTGTTGCCCGTGCCGGTGTAGTCCATGTAGTAGCGCTGGTCGTCGTCGACGAGGCGGTAGTAGGCGGCGTTGTCGATACCGCGCATCGAGAGCGTCGGGCCCATGTGGTTGCCCTCGGCCGTGTGGTTGTAGACCACGTCGAGAATGACCTCGATGCCGGCCTCGTGCAGCGCCCGCACCATGGCCTTGAACTCCTGCACCTGCGAACCCGGCGTGGGCAGCGAGCTGTACTTCGGGTCGGGCGCGAAGAACCCGATCGTGTTGTAACCCCAGTAGTTCGACAGGCCCTTGTCGAGCAGCGTGGAATCGTTCGCGAAGTGGTGCACCGGCATGAGTTCCACGGCCGTGACGCCGAGAGCCTTGAGGTGGTCGATGATCGCCGGGTGCGCCATCGCGGAGTAGGTGCCGCGCATGGCTTCCGGGATGTCGGGGTGCGTCTGGGTGAGGCCCTTGACGTGCGCCTCGTAGATCACGGAGTCGGCGTACTCGTGCTGCGGCGGCCGGTCCGTGCCCCAGTCGAAGAACGGGTTGATCACGACCGAGCGCGGCATCGCGGCGGCCGAGTCCTCGTCGTTGCGGCTGTCCGGGTCGCCGAAGTCGTAGCTGAACAGGCTCTGGCCCCACTGGAACTGGCCGTCGATGGCCTTGGCGTAGGGGTCGAGCAGCAGCTTGTTCGGGTTGCAGCGGTGCCCGGTGGCCGGGTCGTAGGGGCCGTGCACCCGGTAGCCGTAACGCTGCCCGGGCTCGATGCCGGGGATGAAGGCGTGGTGCACGAAGGCGTCGACCTCGGGCAGATCGATGCGGGTCTCGTTGCCCGCGTCGTCGAACAGGCACAGCTCGATCCGCTCGGCGACCTCGCTGAACAGGGCGAAGTTCGTGCCGTACCCGTCGTAGGAGGCCCCCAGTGGATAGGCCTTGCCGGGCCAGACCTGGTGCGGAGCGGCGTCAGACATGAAGATGTCCCTTTTTTCTGCGACGGGGAGGTTGAAGCGCGACTGAACTGCACCACGGAAAACCGCACTCCGCCACCGGACGGCAGGGACCTCAGCTCAGGGACGAACCCGATTCTGACCAGCCACTCTTAGTAGCACCTAAGTCCTCCAAGATCCGCCCGGAAGCCCCTGACCTGCGGCGATGAGCATAGGTTAGGCTCACCTACTTCTTTTGACAGAATCAAAAGAAGGGTCCAGGCTCGTGCTCAGCACCCCGAGAGAAGGAGCATGACCATGACTACCATCGCTTCCGCCAACACCGGCATGAACGGCTTCCACGCCTCCGCGATCCTGGGCGCGAACCTCCAGCGCGTCCTCGTCGACCTGGTGGCCCTGCACCTCTACGGCAAGCAGGCCCACTGGAACATCGTGGGCAAGAACTTCCGCGACCTGCACCTGCAGCTCGACGAGATCGTCGACCTGGGCCGCGAGCACAGCGACACGATCGCCGAGCGCATGCGCGCCCTCGACGTGGTTCCCGACGCCGGCCCCAAGGCCGTGTGCGCGCAGACCACGCTGACCGACTTCGGGTCCGACGAGGTCGACACCACCGAGGCCGTCGACAAGATCACCGTGATGCTCCGCGAGGTCGCCGCCACCGCGCGCGCCGTGCACGACGACGTCGACAGCGAAGACCCGACCACGGCCGACCTGCTGCACACGATCATCCACGACCTGGAGAAGCAGGCCTGGCTGATCTCCTCGGAGAACCGCAAGCCGCGTAAGGCCTGATCTCACCAGCACAATGAGGGACGCGTCGGTCACCTACGGGTGACGGTCCGCCTCTGAAGGGCCCGGGTCCCGGAAGGACCGCGCGAGCGCGGCGAACCCCGGATGACCCGCGGCACCCCGGTGCCGCAGCTTGTGCCTCACCAGGCACATTCCGAGCTGCACACCCTGTTCCAGATTTCGCGGGTGGGGACTGCCGGCTACCAGCATGGCCAGCAGTCCCGCCGCGAAGACATCCCCGGCACCGGTGGAATCGGCGATTTCATCCGGTGTCAGCGGCGTTCGGGACACCACGAAGTATTCGTCCCCCGCGACGACCGTGATCCCGCCGGGCGCCTTGACCAGTCGCGTCGCCCCGAACCGGTGCCCCTCCAGCAGTTCCTGCTCGGCCCGGTTCAGCAGCAGGTGATCGGCGAGCCCGATGATGCCGAGGATCTCCGGCGTCGGCTCCGCGCACCAGACGTGCCCCGGGTCGACCGTGATCACCACCCCGGGCGCCCGCTCACGCAGCGCGCCGAGCAGCCGCAGCAGCACCGCCGGCGTCTCCGGGTCGAGGAACGACGTCACGTGCACCACCCGGGCCCGGGCCAGGTAGGCGAGCACCTCGTCGAAGCGCCCGGCCAGATACCGCGCCGTCTCCTCGTTCGCCCCGATGTGGGTGAGCAGCGTGCGGTCCCCGTCGTGGGTGAGGGCCAGGCACGTCCCCGGCCGGCGGGACGAGTGCCCGAGCACGCTCAGGTCGACGTCCCCCCGGTCCGCGAAGCCGTTGAAACCCGCGCCCGCCACCCCCACGTACCCCAGGGACAGGCCGAGGTCGCACGCGCTGAGTGCCTCGACCACGTTGAACGACGAGCCACCGGCCGTGACCGTGACCCCTGACGCCTCGAGGCGCGGGAGCAGGGCGACCACCACGTCCTCAGGCACTGCCGTCTCGGTGCCGAGCGGCCCCGGCAGGGGCGACCCGGCGGGCAGAGGCGCGATGTAGTCGAGGTTGAGCGCACCGACGGCAACGACGTCGAACATGGCGCCCATCATGCACGGCCCCGGTCGTGCGCGGGCCCCGCACCGTTCTCGGTCAGTCCATCAGGCCGGCGTCCTGGCCCGAGGCGCCCTCCTTCTGCTCGGGCTGCGGGCCGTCGGCCACCTGACCTCCAGTGAGCTGCTCGTCCGACTTCTGCGACGGGTAGCCGGCGAAGCCCTCCTTCTCGTCCGGAGCGTCTTCGGGATTGCCGCCGCTGCGCACGTCACCGGTCTTCTTCGCGGCCGGGTCGGGGTCGCCGGCGTTGACGCCCTGCCGTTCGACCAGGTCGTTCGTGTCGTTGTCACTCATCGTCCGACCTTGTCATCAATAACCCGCTGTCGCACTCGCATCGCACCCTGACCCGAGGCGTCCAGTTTTCCGCGTGAGTCATGCGCAGAATCGAACGATCCGCAGCCGGATTCGGATCTGACTCCGGGGGTTCGTCAGGGGGATCAGTCATGAGCAGGCACTATCCGGTCATCAGCCATCGTGTGCTCGACGGCGCGCCGCCGCCGGCACCAGAACCCGGTCGCACGAGGGTTTTCCGCCTCGACGACGGGCGGCACGTCCTGTCCGACGCGGCGGCACCGGGCACGCCGGTGGTGGCCGTCACCGAGATCGACATGAGTGAGCAGGTCGACGTCCGGGTGCACACGCGGCTGAGAGAACGCCGTCTGTCGCTGGGCACGCCGATCCGGGTGGTGTTGCGGTGCAGCGTGTTCGACCCGGTGGAGGTGGCCCAGACCCGCACGAGCCTGGCCGTCGCCCAGCTGCACGAGCACCTGACCGGGGCGGTGCTGGTGATCGCGAAGGCCACGCGGCGCGGGCCGGGCTTCGACGACCGGTTGCGCCAGATGCTCGCGACGCGGCTCTATCCCCCGCCCGCGCGGCACGCGGTGCCAGGGATGAGGATCGAGGTGCTGGAGGTGTCAACGGGGTTCGCCGACCGGCCTCGGCGATCCCGGGCCGCGGGTGCTGCCGGTTCTTCGGCCGGGCTGACCGAGTCGGCACGGCAGGCGGGCACCTACTACGGCGACGGCTCGTACGGCGGTTCGGGGCATCACGGCTCGGGACACCACGGCTCGTCCGGCTACTCGGACTCCGGCTCGTCGGACTCGTCCGGCGGCGGGGGCGGCGGGGGCAGCTGGTGACGGCAGCCCGGCCGCCGCATCTTCGGTCCACCACCTCACCGGAGGGCTGAGAGTGGGCCGGTGAACCTCACCACCCTCGCCCGCCCGATCCACCGAAACCCCTTACGAGACAGTAATTCCCGAGCCGCGTCCAACCTGGTGCAAGGCCGGCGCGCGCGAGCGCGTCGACACCACCGCCACCGGGGCCTTCGCCGAGCCCGCCCACCTGAGCCGGCGCGCCGCGTCCGTCGTCTGGCCCGCCGACCGCACCCGCGAACGTGCTAAGGCTGGTGCCCGGCGTACTCGGACTCCGGGATCAGGTCTTTCGTGAAGGGTGCCCGCAGCGTCGGCAGCAGGTGCCGGAAATTCCACACCAGCGCGGCGATCGCGATCAGGCCGTAGACCGCGCTCAGGATCAGCCGCCCCTGGGTGCCGGTGACCGGGAACTGCACCAGAAACAGGATCAGCAGGAGCCAGGCCGAGCGGCGGTGGAAGTGCAGGCCGAGGATGAGCGCGATGCCGAGCATGGTCTGCGTGGCGGTCAGCAGCACCTCTTCGACCTGCCGGTCGTCGAGCGGGAGCGCCGCACTGCCGCCACCCGCCCAGTAGGCCATGGGCAGCGAACCCACCAGCAACGTCCACTGATTCACCTTCGACGAGATCAGCGTGCCGATCGCCGCGGTGGCGTTGCCGCGCGCGGCGAACATGATCGCGATGATGAACTCCGGCGCCTCGGACGCCAGCGGCGCCACCCACTGCACCAGCAGGAACTCGTCGACGCCGAGGGCACCTCCCCCGTCGACCAGGCTGTGCGCGAACGGCTCGGCCGCGAGCAGCACCACCACCGCGGCGAACCCGAACAGGGCGACGAGCGTGATCCGGCGGGCGCGGGTGGGCAGGGCACCGATGACGGCGGACGTGCCGCGCAGGTTGGGTTCCTCGACCTCACCACGGCTGAGCCGCCAGGCGTAGAACACGAACCAGGCGAACAGCACCACGCCCATCCAGACGTGGATCTGGCCGGTCAGCGGCATGACGAACGCGAAGATGCCCGCCGCGAGCAGGAATCCGAGCTCGAGCCGGTTACCGGCGTCGAGCGGCAGTGTGTGCCCGCGCCGTTGGTGCACCCGCTTGAGGCCCCACAGACCGACCAGCACCACGACCGGCCAGCCCAGCCCGAGCAGCAGCCGGTTGGAGCCGGTCATGTTGGCGGCGGCGTACTGCACGTAGGCCGGGTCGCTGCCCGCGGTGTAGGCGTAGTAGAGGTCGACCGCGTACTCCGGCAGCACCGCGATCAGGGCCAGGATGGCGATCGCGAGCCCGCCGGAGATGTCGACCTGGGCCGCCTCCGCCGCCCAGGCCAGCACGAACGAGGCCGCGAACACCGCCGCCCCGAACACGAGAATGGCTGCCACCGGCTCGATCTCGGCACCTAACAGGCGAATGACGACGGCCGGGGCGGCCAGCAGCACACACAGTCCGACCGACCGGACCAGCCGGCTCCTGTGCGTGGTGACGCTGTCGCTCACAGTCGTGGTCTCCTCATCCGGGGCTGCCGGGCACCAGCATGCGCGGACGCCGCGAACCCGGCCATTCCAGACGTCGGACCCCGCCGTTCCAGACCTCAGGCCCGGCCGTTCCGCACGTCGGCCCCAGCCGTTCCACATGTCGGGCCCGGCCGTTCCACACGTCGGGCCTGGTCGCTCCCGGCCTCGGGAGGGATCCGCCAAAGCAGGCCGGTCCGGCCCCTCGCGGGACCGGACCGGTCTTCTTCCCCTGAAAGCCGCCGTTCGGCAGCGGGTCTCGCCTACTTGTAGGTGATGTCCGAGGAGGAGTACTTGCAGTACGTGCCGTCGGCGCCGGAGCCGGTCTTGGTCGGCTCCTTGCCACTGCTGTTACCGGTGAACTTGTCGCAGATGGAGATCTTCTTGCTGTCGTCGTACAGCCGGATCCACTTGAACGTGGCGGTGTCCTTGTAGTTGGTGTTGATGCCGGCCAGCGACTTGCCCGGCGAAACCGCGATCACGTTGTAGATCTCGACGTTCTTCTGGTACTGCGTCGAGCAGTTGCCGCACGAGCGGAACAGCTTGCCGAAGTCCTGGACGACGAAGTTCTGGATGATGAACCGGCCGGGGCCGTTGTCCTGGAAGACCTTGTCGCTGGCCTTCTTCGCGCCGCCGCCGTCGATCTGCATGATCTGGCCGGAGACCTTGCCCTTCTGCGTGGCGGCGTCCTCGCCCACGTCCTCCCACCAGACGTTCTGCAGGAGGCAGGTGCCCTCACAGTGCACGCCGTCGCCGGCCTTGTTGCCGATGATGACGTTCTTCAGGGTGCCGCCGTTCTTGACCACGAACAGCGGGTCCTGGCTCTCGGACTGGTCGCCGCCCCAGCCCTGGAACCGCTTGAGACCACCGTCGTACGTGCCGCTCACGGTCTTGGTGGCGGTCAGGTTGGTGGTGCCCTTGGCCGTCGGCCAGGTCAGGCTCAGCGCACCGGCCTTGGTCGGGATCGCGACCGGCGTGGAGGCGGCGGCCGCCGTGGTGACGGACGTGCTGCTGGTCGCGGCGGTGGCCACGGTGCCGGCGGCAGCGGCCAGCACGACGGCGGCGGCGATGCCGGTCCAGACCCGTCGACGGGTGCTGAACGCGCGCTTCAAACGGCCACGCGAGGGGCTTTTCATGCGGATTCCCTTTCCGGGGCGGACGACGGCGCTCCGAGTGCGCCGTCGATTCAGACACAGGGGGCCGGTAAGCCATCAGGCCCGCCCTGAACGGGCCTGAATGCAGCCGGGCGGGCCTGCCCTGAACAGGCCCACGCAGCCGTTGCGCTCACCGGCGCCCCGCGCTTCTGACGTCCCCTAAGTCCGCCGCCGGGGCCGAAAGGTTGCCCCGCCCGGGGAATTTTTCTCCCCCGGCCGTGAACCCTTGCGGCGAAAGGCCTCCGACCAGGCGGGAGAACGCTCCGAACACCCCCGGCTACAGTCGGCCCACACCTGGATCAAGGAGACAAAGAGGATGTCCACATCCGGTTGATTGGCGCCAGAGCCCGCACACGCTGAACTGAAGACGCGGCCTCTGACCGCCGTGACCGGCTCCCCCATCTGGAGCCGGTCACGGCCGGAAGGCACCGCGTCCCGCCGACATCCCTCCGTCGCGGTCGTGGTGCAGGTGCGTGCCCGGTTCGGGCCCCCGTGGGGCGGGCCCCTCGGGGCCGGGCGCGCACCGCCTCGTCACCCCCGAAAGCCCATCAGTCACAGGTCGCCCGCTGAATCACCGCGACCGGCCGCGGCTCCCACAGCCCGCCCCGGTTCGTGCCACCCCTTCCGGGCCCACCAACGACGTCTCACCGAGCCACCGGCCGGTCACCCACGCGTCCCCCGTTGCCCCACCACCGCCGAACCCACCGCCGAACCCACCGCCGAACCGGCCCCGAACAGAACCCCGGCCGCGAACGCGACCGCCGCCCGGCCACCCCACCCCGACGCCCCCGACAGTCCCGACCATCCCGCCGACCCCCGCAGCCCCGGCCACCCCGAGAGGGTGAGGGAGACGCTCGGCCGGACCGGCGCGTCGGCCACCGCCCCCGACCGGCCCCCGGACGGCACCACCGTGAGCTCCGGCCGCCCCACCCCGGGCGACGACTGCGCCGGGATACGCGCTCCCGGCACCGGCACGCTGCGCACCTGCCCGACCGCCAGCAGCACCTTCGACAACGGCGGGCTCTTGCTCTCCCAGACCAGCACCTCCAGCCGCCCGAACCGCGCCAGGCGGGCGAAGCGGCCGTCGGACGAGGCCACCACGAACCGTCTGCACCCTCGCCCCGCCCAGGCCTCGGCGACCTGCAGCAGCGCGTTGTCGGCGGCATCCCGCTCGTCACCGACCAGGTGCAGGTCGACCCCCAGCCGGATCAGCTCGGACCGGCGGTCGGGCGCGATGCGCGAACCGGCGCAGGCCGCGATCACCCGCTCGACCGGCTGCGCCGCCGCCACCAGCGCGGGCACCTTGGTGCGCACCGTCTGCAGTTTCGGCTGGGCCCCGAGACAGCTCTCCAGATCGAGCAGGAGCACAGCCCTTTCACTCCCCGTTGTTTTCCCCACGAACCGACGATGCCAGAAAGGTGCCGTTCGCCGGAAAGTGCGGCCCCCACGTGCACCACCGGTCTCGGTGAGCCCCAGCCGTCGCTCCCCCGGATCGCCGATCCGCGCCGGATGCCCGATGCTGATCACGTGCGTCGCAGAGCCTGGTCAGCCGTCCACCAGGCCGTCACCGGCACCCGCACCCTCCTCACCGGCACCGACACCGCCCTCCTGTCGTCCGGCGCGGCGCTCTACGGCATGCTCGCCGCCGTCCCCACCCTGCTCGTCGCCGTCGCCCTGGCCGGTGTGCTCTTCGGTCACGACCTGATCGCCGACCTGGGCGCCAGCCTGGCCGCCGCCATCCCCGACGAGCAGGGCGCCGACCGCTGGGTCGACGGGCTGTTCGGCGCCGGGCTCTCACTGTCCCCGCCGGCCGTGCTGTTCGCCGTGTTCATGGCCTCGGCCTACGGGCGGGGCCTGAGCAAGGCCCTGGCCCGGCTGGTCCCGGCCGAGCACCGTTCCGACCCGCCGCCGTCGTTCCAGGCCCGGCTGCTCACGCTGCCCCTGCTCGGCCTGGCCCCGCTGATGCTGCTGGCCCTGCTCGTCATCACGCCGACCGTGGAGAACCTGGAGACCGAGAACGGCCTGGCCGGCGTGCTTCTCGCCTCCTACCTGGGCCTCAACCTGGTGTGGGTGATTCTCTGGGCGCCGCTGGCCTGGATGTTCCGGGTGGTCGCGCCGGGCCGGCCGCGGTGGCGCTCGGCCGGGATCTCGGCGGTGGTCACGGCCGCGTTCATCTCCGGCTTCCTGCAGGGCTTCACGTTGTTCCTGGCCCTGCCCGTCGACCTCGGGCGGCCGTTCGGCGGGCTGACGATCGTCGGCGTCACCACCGCGCTGCTGCTGTGGCTGTGGGTGCTGCACGCCGTGATCTGCGTGGGCTATGCACTGACCTGGTCGATCGACAGGATGCTGGACGACGCAGCCGACTGACCACAGGAGCAAGGATGCCCCCGCAGACGCCCGGCCCGATGCCCGCGTTCGACCCCGAGATCCAGGCCGTCTGGGACGAGATCGGCGCACCCCCGGCCACCATCCAGGAGGCACGCGACCAGGCGGTGCCCGTACCTCCCGAACTTCTCACCGCCGACGGTCTTTTCACCGTCGAAGACCGTGCGCTGCCCGATCTCGGCATCAGCCTGCTCATCATCCGCCCGGTCCGGGCGCAGGCCCCCACCGGCGCCCTGTACTGGATCCACGGCGGCGGGATGTTCGCCGGTGACAACCGTTCCGGCGTGGTCGGGGAGGCCCTGGTCGCGGCCCGGGAGTTCAACCTGGCCGTGGTCTCGGTGGAGTACCGGCTGGCCCCCGAGCACCCGCACCCCGCGCCGGTCGAGGACTGCTACGCCGGGCTGGTCTGGACCGCCGGGCACGCCGCCGAGCTGAACATCGACGCCGGCCGCATCATCTGCGCCGGGGGCAGCGCGGGCGGAGGCCTCGCCGCGGCCGTCACCCTGCTCGCCCGGGACCGCGGCGGCCCGGCCCTGCTCGGCCAGATGCTGCTGTGCCCGATGCTCGACGACCGCAACGACACCGTCTCGGCGCGGCAGGTCACCGACACCGGCACCTGGACGCGCAGCAGCAACGAGACCGGCTGGACGGCCCTGCTCGGCTCCGGGGAGGCCGACCCGTACGCCGCCCCGGCCCGGGCCACCGACCTGTCCGGGCTGCCGCCCGCCTACATCGACGTCGGCTCGTCGGAGGTGTTCCGCGACGAGGACGTGGCCTACGCCTCGGCCATCTGGGCGGCCGGTGGGGCAGCCGAGTTGCACGTCTGGTCCGGAGGTTTCCACGGCTACGCGGTGCTGGCACCCGGCACCCGCGTGGCCCGCGACACGGTGGCCGCGCGTCACGCCTGGTTGCGGCGGGTTCTCGAGCCCGGCGGCGGTTCGTGAAGGACGCGGTGGCGCCGGTGGACGGGGCGGCGCACCTTGACGGCGACAGCCCTTTCGTGACGGACCGTGTTCTCGCCGTTGCCCTTTGGGGCCGTGGAGGGGGTCACGCGATGCCCTAGGCTCATCGATGATGGCAGGCCTGCGACGCACAGCGGCGACCTGGTGGCGGGCGGTTCGGGGGGCGAGCCGCGGCCGGGTCGTCTACGAGTGCGCCCTGATGCTGTTCGCCGCGCTGACGAATCTCAGCGGCGTCGTGTTCGTCAACTACACCGAGGTCGGCTCCACCGAGCTCCTGCTCTCCCTGGGCACGGCCGCCGCCGCGCTCGTGCTGGTGCCGCTGCGCCTGGTCCGGCCGGTCACCGCTCTGGTGCTGGGCTCGGTGGTCAGCATCCCGGCCGGGGGCACGTCGCTGCTGATCTCCATCCTCAGCGCCAGCACCGGCTACCGCGCCAAGAAGCCACTGGCCATCGTCTTCGGCTACTCGGTGGCGCTGGCCTGCGCGATCTGCGGGGTGATGGCGCAGACCGACCCGGCCGATTTCGGGCCGATGGGCGCGCCCCTGTTCGGCCTGACGCTGTTCGCCTTCATGTGCGTGCTGCCCGGGGCGATCGCCGCGATGATCGCGCAGCGCCGCCTGCTCGTCATGACCATGCACCAGCGCAACATCGAGCTGCACGCCGAGCGCCTCCTGGTGGCCGGCCAGGCCCAGGCCCGCGAGCGCAACCGGATCGCCGCCGAGCTGCACGACTCGCTGGGCCACCGGCTCACGCTGATCTCGATGTACGCGGGCGGTCTTTCACAGAACCCGACACAGAACCCGACACAGAACCCCGCGGCCGCCGGGGCACGCACCCCGACCACCACGTCCACCGTCGGCATCCACGAAGAAGACCCGCGCACGCGCGCCGTGGGCCTGCTGCGCGACACCTCGTCGCAGGCCATGACCGAGCTGCGGCAGATCCTGAAGGTGCTGCACCAGGACGAGCCCGCGGCCGGTGGTGGCCGCAAGCTCGACGAGGTCGAGCAGACCGTGGAGGCCGCCCGGCAGACCGGCACCCTGATCGAGCTGGTGCGGGTGGGGCAGCCGCGCCCGCTCTCGCTGCTGGCCGAGCACGCGGGCTACCGCGTCGTTCAGGAAGGCATCACCAACGCGCTGAAACACGCCGGTGGGGCGCCGGTGCGGGTCGAGGTCCGCTACGACGACGAGGCCCTGTTCATCGAGGTCCGTAACCGCGCCGGGCGTCCGCACCCGGGCCCGAGCAGCGGGCAGGGGCTGCACGGGCTCACCGAACGCGTGCGGCTGGCGGGTGGCGTGCTGTCGCAGGGGCCGACGGACGACGGGTTCCGTCTGGGGGCGATGTTGCCGTACGAGGCGGACGTCCCCGCTCCGGGCCCGGCCCCGGCCAGCGACTTCCCGCCCGACCTGATCAGGCGCAGCAGCCGCCGCCAGCGCATCGGGTTCACCGCGGTGGTGCTGGCCCTGCTGGTCACGCTGGGCTCGTGCGTGGGCTGGGCCGCCACGCTGCCGGGCACGATCCCGATCGAGGCGTCGGTGTACCAGGCCGTTCGGGTCGGCGACGACCGCGACCGGCTGCGGCACCTGCTGCCCGAGGAGGAGGTGGCCTCGACCCGTACCGACGAGCAGGGCCGGACCTGCGAGACCTTCCTCGGCGACGTCACCGAGCAACCCGACTTCGAAGAGTACGAAATCACTTACGAGTTCTGCTATTCCGGCGACAAGCTGGTCTCCAAGCAGAAGGTACGCACGGAGGGAACCCCATGACGGACGCGCCGGTCCGGGTCTTGATCGCGGACGACGACGCCTTGGTGCGCGGAGGCATTCGCTTCGTGCTCTCGATGGTCGAAGGGATCGACGTGCGCTGGGAGGCCGGCGACGGGGCCGAGGCCGTCGTCCTGGCTCTGGAGCACCGCCCCGACGTCGTGCTCATGGACGTGCAGATGCCCGGCACCGACGGGCTCACCGCGCTGCTGAAACTGCGGGCGGCCTGGCCGGAGGCGGTGGTCATCATCCTGACCACGTTCGGCGAGAGTGACTACATCACGCGGGCTCTGGCCGGCGGGGCGGCCGGGTTCCTGCTGAAAGACGCGGCGGCCGACGACCTGGCCCGGGCGATCCGGGCGGCCGCGAACGGTGACGCGTTCCTGTCCCCCGCGGTCACCCGTCAGCTGCTCGACGGCATGTCGGCGCCCTCCGGTGCCCCGGTGGTACCGGAGGCCTCGCGGGCGCCGGGCATCGAGGTGCCCGAGTTCGCCGCGAAGGGCCTGGCCGAGCTGAGTGCCCGCGAGCGCGAGGTGCTGGTGCTGGTGGCGCAGGGCCTGTCGAACGCCGCGATCAGCACGCAGCTGTGGATCAGCGAGGCGACGGTGAAGACGCACGTGAGCCGGGTGCTGACGAAGCTGGGCTGCGAGAACCGGGTGCAGGCGGCGCTGATCGCGCACCGCCTGGGGCTCATGCAGTCCTGAGCAGCTCCGTCGGGCTCACCCCCAGGGCGCTCAGAAGCCTTCCGCTGCGGTTGTTCTCGACGCAGACCAGGCGCTCGAGCACCGACCGGGTGCCCTGCGGCCAGTCGCCGTACGAGCTGGGCAGCGGCACCGCGTCGCGGCCCAGCTCGGTGACGGCCATCGCCTCGCGCACCTTCTCGTGGTCGAGCCCGGCGTCGAGCAGGGCCTGCCCGCCGCCGTAGCGGGGCTGGGCCTGCCGGGCCATGTGCGGGTAGGCGCGGGCGACCTGGTGGGTGGTCAGGAGGGCGAGCAGCACGTCGTCCGAGCTCATCCGGCGGCCCTGCTCGCGGGCCAGCTCGTCGGCCTCCAGCCGCACCCAGAACACCGGGTCGGCGGCCAGGTTGTCGGACGACAGCCGCATCAGGAACCTGCGGATGCGGCCCATCACACCGCGGCCCTGGGGTTCGTAGCGCGCCCGGCCGATCAGCGCGTCGCGGGTGCGGTGCAGGTCGGGGTGCAGGCGCTCGGTGCGGGCCGGCACCCGGCCCTCACGCAGGGCCTCGCGCAGTTCGGCGACGTCGACCCCGCAGTCGGCGAGCACGCCCACGGCCCGGCTCTGCGAGTCGCCGAGGATCGCCAGCAGCACGTCGAGGGGCTCGCGCTCGGCACCGCCGGTGACCGAGGAGCCGGCCTGGGCCCGGTCGAGCGCGGCGGCCGCGGCGCTGGAGAACGTCATCGTCCCGGTCGCGCCCACGGCCATCAGCCGGTTCACCGAGCCGGTCTCCGGAGCCTCGGCCCCGACCAGCTCCCGCAGTACCCCGTCGGTGACGTCGTAGGCGTCCAGCGCGTCACTGATCCCGTCGACGTGCGACATGCCCCGCAGCAGGTGGTGGGTGCCGATCACCTCGTCGGCGTGGAAGAACGCCCGGCCCCACACGATGGTGAACTCGTCGCTGCAGGGGAACGGTGGCCGCACTGTCGTGTCCATGGCCCGATCTTGCTCTGCACCGGGTGGTGAACGCGTCGGCCAACGGTCGGACCTTGACTACGACCGAAGTCGTACTCGCCCGTCGGGGTGAAGGCCCGCGCGGCCGGTGCCGAGTGACCCGTTCGTGGACGTGCATCTGTACACCTGGGCGATCACGGCCGCCGTGCTGGTCGTCGTCCTCGGCCTGGACGTGCTCGTCATCGGCCGCGACGTGCACGAGCCGTCGATGCGGGAGGCCGGCACCGCCGTCACCGTGTTCGTGGTGCTGGCCGTGGTGTTCGGCCTCGGGGTGCTGGCCACGAGCGGCAGCCGCTACGCGGGCGAGTTCTTCGCGGGCTGGCTGACCGAGTACAGCCTGTCGGTCGACAACCTCTTCATCTTCCTGATCCTGATGGCGAAGCTGCGGGTGCCGCGGGAGCTGCAGCAGTACGCGCTGACCGTCGGGATCATCCTGGCGCTGGTCTTCCGGGGGGTGTTCATCGCCGCCGGGGCGGCCGCGATCAGCCGGTTCTCGTGGGTGTTCTTCATCTTCGGGGCGTTCCTGATCTACACCGCGGCGAAGCTCGTGGCCGACTACCGCGACCACGGTGACGACGACGAGGTCACCGAGAACGCCCTCATGCGCTTCGTGAGCCGGCGCTTCCCGAGCACCGGCACCTTCGAGGGCCGGGCGCTGACCGTGGTGCGCGACGGGCGTCGGCTGATCACCCCGATGCTGTTCGTCGTCGTCGCGCTGGGCAGCACCGACCTGCTCTTCGCCCTCGACTCGATCCCCGCGATCTACGGGCTCACCCAGGAGCCCTACCTGGTGTTCACGGCCAACGTGTTCGCGCTGATGGGGCTGCGGCAGCTCTACTTCCTGATCGGCGGGCTGCTGCAGCGCCTCGTCTACCTGTCGCTGGGACTGTCGTTCATCCTGGCCTTCATCGGGGTGAAGCTGGTGCTGCACGCCCTGCACGAGTACGACCGGGCCGGCTGGGCTCCCTTCGACGGGGAGATCCCGATCTGGCTGTCGCTGGCCGTCATCATCGGCACCCTGGTCGTGACGACGGTGGCGAGTCTGACGGCCGGCTCCCGCAAGCGCTAGACGCTGAGCCTCAGCAACGCCTCGGCCATCGCCCGCTGGTGCTGCGTGAGCGGTGGCTCGGCGGTCTCCATCGCACGCCGCAGTTCTGAGTCCATGCCCGCGACATCTCCGCGCAGCAACAGGATCCGGGCCTTGCGGAAGTGCGCCCACGCGCTGTTCGGCGTCACGGCCAGGGCCTCGGCCATGTCGTGGTCGGCCTCGTCGTGCCGGCCCACCTGGGCCAGGGCCAGGGCGCGCGCCGAGCGGGCGTAGGCCACCGAGAACTCGTCGAGGGTCCCCGCGATGGCTGCGTCGAGGTCTTTCACGGCCGTGGCGCCTCCTCCGTTGTCGGCCAGTACCTGTCCCCGCGAGTTCAGGAGGTGGTCCGAAGCCGGATCCATCTCGAGAAGACTAGAGAAATCACGAATGGCGGTTGCCGCATCCCCGGCATACCAGGCGGTCATAGCTGAATTCATGAGGCTTTCACGGTCGGGGCCCGACGTGAACTCGGCCGTTCGCCCCGGTTCCGTCGACATCGCGGGCATCGCGGGCACCGCCGCCACCATCGGCATCGCGGGCACCGTCGGGATCAACGGCGACATCGCGGCGGTCATCAGCGGCTCGCCCGTCATCATCGCCCCGGCCTCGGTCAGCGGCCGCGCGGCGGTGAGCGGGCTGCCGAGCGACCGCGTCGCGCTGCGGAGATCGGCGAACGGCGAGGCCTCCGGCAACTCGACGGCGGAGTCCGGACGCGCCTCACCGGCAGGCCCCTCGATGTAGGGCGACCCCGCCTCACCGGTCTCCGCCATCCAGAGCATCCATTCCTGGAGCTCCTCGCCCATGTCGGCGGCGGCCACCTCGTCGACGGCCTCGGACAGCTGGCCGGCCGGCATCACGCCGGCGAACCGGCGGCAGGGCAGGCCGTCGCGATAGACCACGATGCTGGGCAGGGCCTTCAGGTCGTGCCGGGTGGCGAGTTCGCGCTGGCCCATCGCGTCGACGGTCCACACCGCGACCTCGGGCCGGCGGCGCACGAACTCGTCGAGCTCGGGCCGGAACTGGCCGCACGCCGGACTGGAGTCCATGAGAAAGATCAGGACGTTCAGCCCGGTGCCCAGCACCTGGTCGTGCCGTTCGGTCGTCAGTGCATTCCTCATATCGAGGATCACGATAAGCACGCCGACCCCGGTTCACGAAAAAACAATGATGGACGGCGAACACACCGGCCAATATTTAACCCGTCGTTACTTCGGCAGGCGCATGACGTAACCGGCATGGTGCAGCTCGGGCCGATCGCCCCCGGTGAACTCGCCGAAGGCCCAGAATCCGGTGTCGTCGAGATAGACCACCCGGTCGCGCCAGACCCGGTAACTCCCCTGCCAGGCGTGACGCCGGCCGGCCCGGGTCTCGTCGTAGCGGCCGTGCTCGTCGAGTTCCTGGTGCAGGTATCCGGTGCGGTCGATCCAGATGCCCAGCCGCGGGTCACCGGGCGGCAGGGGCCGCAGCACCACGTCCGTCACCGCGTCCGTCACCGCGTCCGTCACGGCGTCCCTCCCGGTGTCGTCGACAGCCATCAGCCCCGGCACCACGGCCCGCCTCCCCCCGAGCACCAGCGCCACCAGATCCACCGGCCGCACGATGAACGCCCCCACCGCCTCCTCGCGTCCGACCGGCCGGCGCACCACCACGAAGTCCGCCCCGTTGCCCACCGCGATCTCCTTGTCGCGGAACCGCTCCCGGGCCGGCCGCTGCCCCTCCAGCGTGCCCACCACCAGCGGCACCACCGTGGCGCCCCGTCCGTCGATCGTGACCACCGGCGTCCCCTCGTGCACCCCGCCCACCGCGGTCACGCGACCGTCGGTCACACTCACATCCCCCACGATGGGGGACGTCGTGGCACCGACCCTCAGGACGGTCGCCTCTCTCACGCGCAGGTCGGTCGCAGAACTCATACCGGCGACCCTAGGCAGAACGCGCCCGCCGCACAGTGGGTGCGTCACTCCCACCATCGCCCGATCGCTCCCGGCCCGGCAATAAAGCGGCTTTCACCGCGTCCCTAATTTCCCGTCAAGAAAACCGGGCCGGGTCAATGGAAACTCAAGACCAGGCCAAACCCGGGCCGTAAAAATCCTTTCTTGCACATAACTTTCGGGAATCTGTACAGTCGGGCGCCCTGACGTGAGGAATGCCCATCATGAAACGCACCCGTCAACGCGGCCCGGTCATCGCGGCCGCCGCCCTCGCCGCCGCCGGCCTGCTCAGCGCCGGTGTGGCCACCGTGAGCGCGACGGCCGCCGAGGACGACACCCCCGGGGCGACCACCCCGTCCACCGTCGGGAGCACCGAAACCGCGCCGCCGCTGGGCGTTGCCGACCGGGGCGCCGACGTGCCGTTCCAGGAGATCGAGGCCGAGGACGCCGCCACGAACGGCACCCTGATCGGCCCCGACCGCACCTACGGCGAACTGCCGTCGGAGGCGTCGGGCCGCCGGGCCGTGACCCTCGACGCCGGCCAGCACGTCGAGTTCACGCTGCCTGCCGCCGCGAACGCCCTGGTGCTGCGCTACAGCCTGCCCGACAGCGAGGCCGGCACCGGGCGCGACGAGTCGGCCGAGATCCAGGTCGAGGGCTCGAAAGTCGCTGACCTGCCCCTGACTTCGCGCTACGGCTGGTACTACGGCACCTACCCGTTCACGAACACCCCGGGCGACGGCGACGCGCACCACTTCTACGACGAGTCACGCACCCTTCTCGGCGAGACGCTGCCCGAGGGCACGAAGGTCCGGGTCGTCGCCGGATCCGAGGGCACCACGGTCGATCTCGCCGACTTCGAGCTGGTCGCCGACGCCGCCGCGGCCCCCACCGGGTCGCTCGACGTGGTGAACAGCTACGGCGCCGACCCGACCGGCCGGGCCGATGCCACCGCGGCGATCCAGAAGGCCGTGAACGACGCGGCGGCGCAGGGCAAGGCGGTCTGGCTGCCGGAGGGCACGTTCCGCGTCGACGACCACCTGATCGTCGACGACGTGACCGTCGCCGGCGCGGGCCCCTGGCGCACCGTGCTCACCGGTGAGCACGTCGGTGTCTACGGAAAGTACGGGCCCGACGGTGGCCCCAGCGAGAACGTGAATTTGAGGGACTTCGCGATCATCGGCGAGGTCACCGCCCGCGACGACACCTCCCCCGACAACGCGATCGGCGGTGCGATGAGCGACTCCGTCGTCGACAACGTCTGGATGCAGCACACCAAGGTCGGCGCCTGGATGGACGGCCCGATGGACAACTTCACCCTGAAGAACAGCCGCATCCTCGACACCACGGCCGACGGCGTGAACTTCCACCAGGGCGTCACCAACTCGAGCGTGCGCAACACCTTCGTGCGCAACACCGGCGACGACGGCCTGGCCATGTGGGCGCAGACCGACGACAACCAGGGCAACACCTTCGCCGACAACACCGTCGTGGCACCGGTTCTCGCGAACAACATCGCGATCTACGGCGGTGAGGACATCTCCGTCACCGGCAACCTGGTGGCCGACACCGTGGTCAACGGCGGCGGCATCCACGTGGGCAACCGCTACCCGGGCGTCTCGGGCGTCACCGCGGTGCAGGGCACGTTCGACATCAGCGGCAACACCCTGCTGCGCGCCGGAAACCTGGACAGCAACTGGAAGTTCGGCGTGGGCGCGCTCTGGCTCGACGGGCTGAACGAGGGCATCGACGCCACGATCAACGTGTCCGGCACGCAGATCCTCGACAGTTCCTACTCCGCGATCCATTTCGTCGAGGGCAGCGTGACCGGGGTGCACCTCACCGACGTCACGATCGACGGCACCGGCACGTTCGCCCTGCAGCTGCAGGCGCCGGGATCGGCCACCTTCACCGACGTCGTGGCGAGGAACGTCGGCACCGAGAACCCGGTCTACGGTTGCTCGAGCGACTTCACGCTCACGGACGGCGGCGGCAACTCGGGCTGGACCTCCGAGCAGCCCTACTGCGGAGCGTGGCCCGACCCGGTGCACTGACCCGCTCCCCCTGAACGCGCGCCCCCGGTCGGCCCTGACCCGAACGGGGGCGCGCTCATGGGGTGTCCGCAGCAGTTCCGGCGCCGGGCGTAGCACTTTCGTCGCAGCCGCTGATCCGACTCGCGGCCGACGCTCTGGCCGGCACGTCCCGCCAGGATTGTCCGCATGACGACGCAGGCGCACCACCTCGCGGACAACAACCAGCCCGGCCGGGTGAGCACCCGCACCGGGCGTCTGCTCGAGGTGCCGGGTCTACCGCCCGATCAGCTGAGAACCGCCTGACGCGGCCAGCTCAGCACCCGGAAACCCAGCTCCGGCAGCACTCTTCGAGCCTCGTCGGCATCCTCCACGCAGATCACCCGGCAGGCGTTGCCCGTCGCCCGGGACAGGTGCGCGGCGATGTCCTCCAGCTGCTCGTCCGGCACCGCGCCGGGCGGGGCGATCAGCGCCACGTCGAGCCGTTCGGGAAACGTCCGGGCCGTGCCCGCGGCGACCGGGCCGGCCACCGCGACCCGGGTGACCGGCGGGCAGGTCGCCGCCACGTCGTGCAGCAGGTCCTCTACGCGGAACCGGGCCCCGTCCAGCTCGGACAGGGCCGGCCACATCATGTTCTCCCGCACCAGCCGGACGTTCTCGTCGACCGGGAAGCCGACGAGCCCCAGCAGGGCCAGCCGGGTCGCGACCTTCTTCAGCTGCTCCGGCACCACCGAGGCGGCCGTCGCAGCCGAGCGTACGTCGACCAGGCTGTCCCCCCGCGCGTGGCGGCGGGCGAGTTCCGCCACCGCGCGCCCCGCCGCCCCGGGAAACAGGGTGGCGATGGGGTTCTCGTAGTTCACGAGACCGCTCCCCGGCTGACCCGGATCATTTCCTCGCGCGGCACCACCTTGACGCGCTCACGGCCGTGCGGCTCCCCGAGGGACTGCTCGTGGGCGTCCAGCAGGGCCCAGCCCTCCACCGTGGTGTACTCCACGGCGCGGTCGTCCAGGTGGTTGACGATGTCCTCACGGTCCGGGGCATCGGTCTCGGCGAGGTCGGCGAGCAGGTTCTCGACCGTCTCCTTGGCGTCGGACTTGGTGTGCCCGATCAGGCCCACCGGCCCGCGCTTGATCCAGCCGGTGACGTAGACGCCGGGGACGTGCGCGTCGTCCTCGTGCACGCGGCCGGCCACGTTCGGGATCACACCGCGGTCGTCCGCGAACGGCACGTCGGCCAGCGGCGTGGACAGGTAGCCGATCGCCCGGTAGACGGCCTGCACCGGGGTGTCCACGAACTCGCCGGTGCCGCGCACGTTGCCGGTGCCGTCGTACTCCATGCGCTCGGTGCGCAGACCCACGACCTTGCCGTCCTCACCGAGGATCTCGACCGGGTTGTGCATCATGTGGATGACGATCTTGCGGGGCTTCTGCCCGGCCTCCGCCTCCAGGTACTTCATCAGCCCGTCCACCACCAGACGCACCGACTTGGTCTTGGCGATCGCGGCCTGGCCGGCGTCGTCGATCTGGAAACCGTCTTCCTCGACGAGCACCTCGACGCTCGGCGAGTGCGACAGCTCGCGCAGCTCCATCGGCGAGAACTTGATGTGCGCCGGACCGCGCCGGGCGAACACGTGCACGGTGCGCGCCTTGTTGTTCACCAGCCCGCGGTGCACGTTCTCGGCGACCTCGGTGACCAGCTGCTCGTCACCGGGCTTGGCCAGCATCCGGGTGACGTCGAGCGCCACGTTGCCGGCGCCCAGCACCGCGACCTCCTGCGCGTCCAGCGGCCACTCGCGCGGCACGTCCGGGTGCCCGGCGTACCAGCTGACGAAGTCGGCCGCGCCGTGGCTGCCCTCGAGCTCCACCCCCGGGATCGCCAGCTGCCGGTCGGCCATCGCCCCGGTCGCGAAGATCACCGCGTCGTAGTGACGCTTCAGGTCGTCGAGCTTGAGGTCGGTGCCGTAGTCGACGTTGCCGAAGAACCGGATGCGGTCGGCGTCGAGCACGCGGCGCAGGGCCTTGATGATCTCCTTGATCCGCGGGTGGTCGGGGGCGACGCCGTAGCGCACCAGACCGTAGGGCGCGGGCAGGCGGTCGAACACGTCGACGCGGGCGCTCTCGTGCTCACGGGTCAGGATGTCGGCGGCGTAGATGCCGGCCGGTCCGGCACCGACGACGGCCACACGGATGGGGCGCAAGGGACTTCCTCCAGATTCGAAGCGGGGGGTGCCGGACGGGGCTTTGCCGTGATCACGCACGTTTCGCCCCGACCGACGGGTCAGCCTAGATCAGGCCGCGGCCTTCTTGGTCTCCCAGAAGATCGAGCCGATCTCGTCGATCTTGGCGAGCAGCGCATCGGCGACCGCCACGTCCCAGGAGCCCTTGGTGCCACCGGCCCCGGCGAGCTTGGTCGCGTCGTTGAAGAGCTGGTGCAGCTGCGGGTAGGCCTCGAAGTGAGGGGGCTTGAAGTAGTCGGTCCAGAGCACCCAGAGGTGGTGCTTGACCAGGTCGGACCGCTCTTCCTTGACCTTCAGGGCGCGGGCCTTGAACACCTCGTCGTCGGAGGCCGCGGCCTTGGTGATCGCGGCCTTCACCGACTCCGCCTCGAGCCGGGCCTGCGCCGGGTCGTAGACGCCGCAGGGCAGGTCGCAGTGGGCCGAGACGTCCTGGGTGGGGGCGAACAGCATGGTGAGTGTGCCTCTCGAGCGGGGGTGGGTGCGTACCGACGCTAAAACCTCAACCTCGGTTGAGATCAATCAGGAGTGGCCGCGGTCACACCCGCCGCCGGGCCGCGTCACGGTCGAGCACGACGGGCACCTCGTGCAGCGAGCGGTAGGCGCGGTCGTGGTAGAGCAGCGGGCCGCAGGCCGGGCCGAACTCGACCCGGTCGATCTCGGCGAGCACCAGCCAGGCCTCCCCCGCGGGAATGACCCGCCCGGGGCGTCCCCACATCGTGACCGGGGCGGTCTTGAGCACGGGCAGACCACCGTCGCCGTCCTCCCAGCCCTGCTCGGCGGTGAACCGCTCGGCCCCGTGCTTGGCGAAGGCGGCCGCGACCAGCACGTCGTCCTCGCCCAGGATCGTGACGGCGAGGCGCTCGCTCGAGACCAGCACGGCGCCGGCCGAGCTGGTGCGGGCCACCGAGAACGACAGCATCGGCGGCTTCGCGCTGACCGAGGCGACGCTCGAGGCGGTGAGCCCGACCGGCCCGTCGGGGGTGGCGCAGGTCACCAGGCTGACTCCGGCGGCGTGGTGTCGGAAACCGGCCCGGAAGCGCTCGTTCAGCGACTCGCTGTGCGGGTCGGGTGTTGCGGACGTCATGGAACAGGCCTCCCGGTACTCGTCAGATACACGCTAAGACCTCAACTCCGGTTGAGGTCAAGGGCAGGTCCCCACCTGTCGAGATGCCGGGGGTGGGGGATGCCGAGGTTCTCGAGGTGGACGAGGCGGCGCTGGCGGCCGCGTGCGTCGATACGGTCATGGCCGGGTTCCTGGTGCTGGTGGTCGACACCGGCAACGAGGAGATCGTGTCGATGACCTGGCAGACGGCGCAGGCGCTGGAGGTCGAGCCGCAGCAGCTGACCGGCCGCACGGTCGAGGAGGTGCTGGGTGTCGCCCTGGGCGAGCTGCCCGAACCCCAGCCGCGGCCGGGCTGGTCGTCGGGCGACCGGCCGCTGGCGCTGCAGACCCCGGACGCGGTGCGCGCCGTGCGGCTGTCACACCGGGCCGACCTGGGCCGGCGTTGCGTGCTGGTGCTGCGCGACCTCAGCGAGACGGTCGCCGCGATGGCCGAGTGGCAGGCCGAGCTGCAGGCCCTGACCGAGGGCACGCTCCAGATCGAGTTCACCACCGACGGCGAGGTGATCGAGGCCGACCGCTGGGCCCTGGAGCGTTTCGGGTACGCCGAGGGTGAGCTCACCGGGCTCCCGCACACCCAGCTGTGCTCACCGGAGGAGCAGGACAGCCCGGTGCTGCTCGACCTGTGGGAACGGGTCTGCGCCGGGCAGGCGGTGGGCGGGGTGTTCCGGCGGCGCGACCGGCAGGGCGAGCCGGTCTGGCTGCGGGGGCACTACGTGCCGATTCCGGGCGCCGACGGCAGCATCGTGCGGATCGTGCTGATCGCCAAGGTGATCGACGGTGAGATGCGGCGGCAGACCGACCTGGAGGGACGCGTCTCGGCCATCAACCGCTCGCAGGCGGTGATCGAGTTCGCCCTCGACGGCACCGTCACCGCCGTCAACGACAACTTCCTCGAGATCATGGACTACGAGCGCTCCGAGGTCGTCGGGTTCCCGCACCGCATCTTCGTCGATCCGGACTACGCCGAATCGGCCGACTACCAGAACTTCTGGGCCCGGCTGCGCGACGGCGAGTTCGTCTCCGGCGAGTTCCACCGGGTGGGCCGCGACGACCGCGACGTCTGGCTGCAGGCCGCGTACAGCCCGGTGCTCGACCCGGACGGCCGCCCCTGGAAGGTGATCAAGTACGCCCTGGACATCACCGCCGAGAAGAAGCGCACGGCCGAGTTCGAGGGCAAGGTCGCCGCGATCGACCGGTCCCAGGCGGTGATCGAGTTCGGTCTCGACGGAACCGTTCTCACCGCCAACGACAACTTCCTCACGATCGTGGGCTACGACCTGGACGAGGTCGTCGGGCAGCAGCACCGGATGTTCCTGGCCGAGGGCGAGGACACCGTCGCCTACGAGGAGTTCTGGCGGCGGCTGCGCCGGGGCGAGTTCGTCACCGGCGAGTTCCGGCGGCGCACCAAGGCCGGCGTGGACGTGTGGCTGCGGGCGACCTACAACCCGGTGATGGACCCGGACGGGCGGCCCTGGAAGGTGATCAAGTACGCGCTCGACGTCACCGACGAGAAGATCCGCAACGCCGACTACGCGGGCAAGATGACGGCGATCGACCGCTCCCAGCTGATGGTCGAGTTCGACACCCAGGGAACGATTCTCGGCGCCAACCAGAACTTCCTCGACCTGCTCGGCTACGCCCGCCACGAGCTGGTGGGCCGGCACCACAGTCTGCTGGTGCGACCCGACGAGGCGGAGGGCCCGGCGTACCAGGCGTTCTGGGACCGGCTCGGGCAGGGCGAGTACCACAGCGGCGAGTACCGGCGGATCGCGCGCGACGGCTCCGAGGTGTGGATCCGCGCGACCTACAACCCGGTGTTCGACCCGGACGGGAATCCGTACAAGATCGTGAAGTTCGCCGTCGACGTGACCGCCGAGAAGATGCGGAACGTCGAGATGGGCGGGCAGATGGAGGCGATCGACCGGGCCCAGGCGGTGGCCGAGTTCGACCTCGCCGGCAAGGTTCTCGCCGCCAACGAGAACTTCCTGCGCACGATGGGTTACGTCGAGGACGAGGTGCTCGGCCAGCCGCACAGCATGTTCTGCTCGCGCGAGTACGTCACCTCGGACGAGTACCGCGACTTCTGGATGCGCCTGCGCAAGGGCGAGATGATCGCCGGCCGGTTCCAGCGCAAGGGCAAGTACGGCCGCGACGTCTACGTGCAGGCCAGCTACAACCCCATCCTCGACGTCGACGGCAAGCCGCTGCGGGTGCTCGAGTACGCCTACGACGTGAGCGGTTTCGTCAGCCTGCAGACCCGGTTGCAGCTGAAGAGCCGGGCGATGTCCGAGGCCGCGCAGAAGCTGGCCGAGGTGACGTCCAACGTGGCCTCACGCTGCACCCGCTCGGACATGATGCTCAGCCAGGTGCACGACGAGGCCACCAGCGGCACCATGTCCTCCCCCGCGTCCCTCAACGCCCTGTCGGGGATCCAGCGCACGTCCAACCACATCGGCGAGGTCTCCTCGATCCTGGCCGACCTGGCCCGCCAGTCCAACGCCGCGGCCTTCACCATGTCCGTCGAACTGGGCCGCGACCAGGTGTCCCGTGACAGCCTGGCGGTGGTGACCGAGGAGGTGCGGCGTCTGGCCGACCGCGCCAGCCAGGCCGCCATGGAGATCACCCGGCTCGTCGAGGACGTGAAGCTCGAGATCAACCACGGGTACGAGGCGTCGCGCCGCGGTGAGTCCTCGCTCGGGCGGGTCAGCAGCACGGTCGGCAAGGCCCGCGAGAACGTCGGGACCGCAGCCGAACTGGTGCGCAGCCAGCAGGTGCTGGTCGCCGACATCATCCGCCTGATCGACGACCTCGAAGACGTCTCCGGCCCGGGCCTCGACCTGCCTCCGGCCCCCACCCCCGACCCGGAACCCACCGACCCTGACCCGGGCCCGGCCGACCCCGGCACCCCCGAGAGCGCCGGGCGCTGACGCTTCTTCGGGCCTGAATCATCTGATCGGCACGGTCCGGCGAGATCGACGGCAACGCGGCCGCCTCCCGCACCGAGAAGCCGTACGAGGTGTGCGCACCGTCGAGGCCCCCGACATCGGCCGGCCAGAAGCGGGTGCCCTCCGGAACGACCCGACGGCCGGCGCGTTCAGGCGCCGGCCGTCGTCAGTTCACGAACCTCAGCCGGCGATCCAGGCGAGGAGGTCCTTGTGCCACTGCAGCTGCCAGTCACCGTGCACGCCGTGCGGCGCGCCCTCGTAGATCTTCAGCGTGCCCTGCTTGACCAGCTTGATCGACTTCTCGGCCGCGTTGGCGATCGGCACGATCTGGTCGTCGTCGCCGTGCGCGATGAAGATCGGCACGTCGAGGGCCTTGAGGTCCTCGGTGAAGTCGGTCTCGGAGAACGCCTTCACGCAGTCGTAGGCGGAGACCAGGTCGGCGGTCATGCCCATGCGCCAGAAGTCGTCCTTGGCGCCCTGCGACACCGGACGGCCGTGGTTGGCGCCGAAGAAGCTCTCGGCCAGGTCCTTCCAGAACTGCGAGCGGTCGGCCAGCACGTTCGAGCGGATGCCGTCGAAGACCTCGATCGGCACACCGTCGGGGTTGGAGTCCTTGGCCACCATGACCGGCGGGACGGCGCCGATGGTCGCGACCTTGGAGACCCGGCCGGCGGCGTACTGCGCGGCGTAGCGGACGACCTCGCCACCACCGGTGGAGTGGCCGACGACGATGACGTCACGCAGGTCGAGGGTCTCGATCAGCGCGGCCAGGTCCTTGGCGTAGGTGTCGATGTCGTTGCCCGTGGTGGTCACACCGGAACGCCCGTGACCACGGCGGTCGTGGGCGATCGCGCGGAAACCGGCGTCGGCGAAGACCTTGAGCTCGAGCGCCCAGGCGTCGGAGTTCAGCGGCCAGCCGTGGCTGAAGACGACGGGCTGCCCGGTGCCGTGCTCGGTGTAGTAGAGCTCAACGCCGTCGGGAGTGGTGATCGTGGGCATGAGCCTCATGCTTTCTGACGTGCCGTCGGGGGACTCCACCAGCCTGCCACCCGTGGTCGCTATGTCCCTTGTTCGACAGTCCGGGGAACTTGCGCGAGAGTACGTGGGTGCCCGGTGACCCTCTGTCCGCAGCCCTGTCGATGATCGACGCCCGGTGCGTCCTGGCCCGGGCGATCATGGCCCAGGCGCCGTGGTCGCTCAGCCTGCGCGCCCACGCCCCGCTCATGCTCGTCGCGCCCGCCCGCGGCGAGTTCTGGCTGCGGGTGCCCGGGGCCGATCGCCGGATCCGGCTGGCCGAGGGCGACGTCGCGGTGGTGCACGGCGACCTCTGGCAGGTCATGTCCAGCGCCCCCGACCTGGACCCCAGCGACGGCGAGGCCCTGTTCCGGTTCCACGGCGGCAGCACCGTGAACCTCGGCCCCACGCCCGACGTCGCCGTGGTGGGCTGCCACATCGCCCTCGACCGCACCGGCGAGGAGCTGCTGCTGGCCGCCCTCGAGCCGGTCACCCACATCCGGGCGACCGACGGCCAGGCGGGCACCCTGCACTGGCTGCTCGACCGGCTTCTGGCCGAGATGCAGCACCAGCAGGGCGGTTCCGACTTCGCCGCCCGGCAGTACGCGAGTCTGCTGTTCGTCGAGGTGCTGCGCGGCTACCTGGCCGACCCCACCGGCGCGCCGCCGAGCTGGCTGCGGGTGCTGGCCACCCCGAGCCTGGCCCCGGCGGTGCACGAGATGCAGGCCGACCCGCAGCGCAACTGGACCCTCGAAGACCTGGCCCGCACCGTCGCGATGTCGCGCACCACATTCGCCGAGCGCTTCCGCGAGGCCGCCGGCATGCCCCCGCTGACCTATCTCACGCACTGGCGCATGCACCTGGCCGAGCGGGCCCTGCGCGAGAGCGACGCCACGATCGCCGCCCTGTCGCACTCACTGGGCTACTCCACCGAGTCGTCGTTCAGCCACGCCTTCAAGCGCATCCACGGCATCGCCCCGGGCGCCTACCGGGCCCGCCGGAAGCTGGCCGAACCCGCCATGTAATTGAAGCATCACGTACTAGCCCGCAAGAACTCCGGACGATCGCGCAAGTCCGTTTCACCGTTTCGCCCGTAGCCGTGTGCGCTCGGCCGGGGTGTGCTTCTCGATCGCGTAACTCAGCATCGTGCGGGGCATCCGCGCGGCGTACCGCTCCAGGAACCCGTCGAGCACGGCCCGGTCGCGCTGCCCGACCTCGCGCAGCATCCAGCCCGCCGCCTTGTGGATCAGGTCGTGCCGGTCGTCGAGCACCGCCGCGCAAAGGCGCAGCGTGTCGTCGTGCTCACCGGCGCGCAGCAGGGCGAACGTGGAGATCAGGGCGATGCGCCGGTCCCAGAGGTTCTCCGACACCACGAGCTCGTCGAGCACGGTTCGACGCGAGGGGTGGGCCAGCAGCCAGGCCCCGATCGTGTCCCGCACCACCGCGTCGACCAGGTTCCAGTTGTTCAGCCGGTGCCGGTTGTCGAGCGTGGCGCGCATCGCGGCCTCGGGCTCGGTGCGGTAGAGCTCGACCAGCAGCAGCCCACCCAGCAGCCGCACCTCGTTGTACCGGTGCTGCAGCAGCTCGACCGCATCGGAAACCGTTGCGGCCGAACGGAAACGCCGCACCAGCGCACGGATCGCCGGCACGCTCACCCCGGCGAACTCGTCCCCTTCCCCGTAACCACCCGGGAAGGCCTGGAAGTAACGCGCCTTGACCGACGCGTCCTCAGGCGATCCGGCCGCCTCGACGGCCGCAACCATCTCGGTCACGCTCGGCGAAGGCCTCACTCCGACGACGCCCCCCTCGGCTGCAGCACCCGTTTACCGCTCACCGCACCGTCTTTGAAACAGACCTCGTAGCGCACCTCTCCCCCGTTCTCCGGCTGCACGTACAGGTCGGCCAGGTACGTCTCACAGAACGACCCGTCGTCGGCGGTACGGGACTCCAGCGAGGTGACCGGCAGCAGCTCCCGCGCGCGGACCTCGTCGTCACCGGGCCGGAACGAGTTGAACACGTTCTGCGGCACCGGATCCGGCGACCCCGCGGTGAGGTACGCCCCCACCCCCGTCACCAGCGCCATCGACACCGCTCCGATCACCGCGATCAGCCCCAGCCGCTGACGACGCGAGCTGCTCCGGAGCTCCCGGGGAAAACCGCCCGCGGGAGAACGGGTCTCGGGCACCTCCGACTCGTACGGCAGCATCGCCCCGAGCCGGAAGCCACCGTCGTCGAGAACCCCGTGCGACAGCACCCCGCCCGCCAGCCGCACCCGTTCCCGCAGCCCGTGCAGCCCCTTGCCGGTGCTCGGCCCGTTCGAGAAGCGCCCGGGCCGGTTGCGCACCTCCACGAACAACGCGTCGTCCTCGTACCGGATCTCGACCCGCACCGGCGCCCCGCCCGCGTACTTCAGCGCGTTCGTGAGCCCCTCCTGCACCACCCGGAACCCGGCGTGCTCGGCCAGCAACCCCAGGGGCCGCACGTCTCCGAGGCGTTCCAGCTCGATCAGCGTGCCCGTGCCCCGGGCCGCGGCGACCGTCTCGTCCACCTCGCTCAGGGTCCGGCTCGACGACTGCCCGTCCTGGTGCAGGATCCGCAGGATCTGCCGCAGCTCCCCCATGGCCTGCGCGGAGGTGTCGCGCAGCAGGGTGAGTGCCTCGGTGACCTGTGGGGTGGTGGTGACGGTGGACGTCGTGGTCGCCCCCGCGGGCACCATGGACTGCGCCAGTCCGCCCGTGTAGAGCGACATCAGCGTGAGCCGATGGCCCAGCGAGTCGTGCAGCTCGGCGGCGATGCGGATGCGCTCACGGGTCTGGGCCTGGTCGGCGACGAGCTCGCGCTCACGGTGCAGCTCCTCGTTGCGCCGGCTCATCGTCATCACGAGCAGACGTCTCTGGGCCACCATCGCGGCGACGGCGGCGGGCGCGACCGCGGTCAGGCAGAACAGCATCGCGCCGATCAGGATCCCGAACAGCAGGCCCTGATCCGTGCGCGCGATTGCCCCGATCGTCATCGTGACCAGCACGAACCCGAATCCGCCGAGCACGGCCCGGGTGCGCCGGGCCCGGTAGCCCGCGCCGGCCGCGAGCGCGATGAGGGTGAAGCCGGTGCCGAAGTGGATCATCGACAGGGCCGCGCCGAGCCCGAGGGCCGTCATCGGGCGCAGCCATCGCAGCGGCACGATCACCAGGGTGACGAGTGCACCGGCCAGGGCGTACACCGCGAGGGTGGCCAGGCTGCCGTCCTCGAGCGCGTAGGCGGCGCAGAGCACGAGCTCGGTGAAGGCACACAAGAGGGTCAGGGTTGTTTCGGAGGCGACACGAATCCACCCCACCTTGCGCACGACCCGGGTGGTGGTGGCTACTTTTTCCCTGAGAAGTCCCATCGACCCCCAGGCTACGGAAAGCGGGATCCGCGGATGAGCACCTGGACCGAAGATCTCCTCGGCGACGGCTACGAGCGGCGCACCCTCGAGCTCGGCCCCGACCCCGACGGGGAGGGCCGGGTGACGGCGGTGCTGGTGCGCCGCACGCCTCCGGCCGAGGTCAGGGGGGCCGTGCTCTACGTGCACGGTTTCTCGGACTACTTCTTCCAGACCGCGATGGCCGACTTCTTCACCGAGCGGGGCTTCGCCTTCCACGCCCTCGACCTGCGCAAGTGCGGCCGGGCCCGGGTGCCCGGTCAGACCGCTCACTACGCGGCCGATCTCAGCCGGTACGACGTCGAGCTCGACCAGTCACTGGCGCTGATCGCGCAGGAGCACCCGGGCACCCCCGTCACCCTGGTCGCCCACTCGACCGGCGGGCTCATCCTTCCCCTGTACCTGCACCGCCGTCGTCCACCGCAGGTCAAGGGCCTGGTCCTGAACAGCCCGTGGTTCGACATGCAGGGCCGGCCCTGGGTGCGGGGCCCGGGCACCTGGCTGATCCGGGCGGTCGCGAAGACCAGCCCGCTGCGGGTCTTCGCGGTCGGCCCGAGCCCCTACGGCGGCACGCTGCACATCAGCGGCACCGGCGAGTGGGACTTCGACCTGGCGCTGAAGCCGCTCAACGGTTTCCCGGCCACCGCGGGCTGGCTCAACGCGATCCGCCGGGGTCACGCCCGGCTGCACCGGGGCCTCGACATCGGCGTGCCGTCACTGGTGCTGCGCTCCGACAAGTCCGACTTCACCCCCGTCTACAGCGAGGCCAGCGACCGGGCCGACGGGGTGCTCGACGTCCGGCAGATCGCCCGCTGGGCGGGCTGCCTGGGCGGCGAGACCACGGTGGTGCCGATCGAGGACGCGCGTCACGACGTCTTCCTGTCGCTGCCCGACGTGCGGGTGAAGGCGTACGACGTGGTCGCGGACTGGCTCGACCGGCACCCGGCCCTGCGGACGGGGGCTCAGACCCACGAGCAGCCGGGGATCAGCTGAAACCGCTGGGCAGGCGCGGCGTGTAGGGCCGCTCCAGGATCCCGACCTCCTCCTCGGTGAGCTTCAGGCCGACGGCTGCCGACGCGTCCTGGAGATGGTGTTCCTTCGACGCCCCCACGATCGGTGCCGTCACCGAGGGGTTGGCGAACTGCCAGGCCAGAGCCACCTGGGCCATCGGCACACCGCGCGCCGCGGCGACCTGCTCGACCGCCTCGACGATGGCCTTGTGCTCGGTCTCGGGGCTGTAGCGCCGGGTCAGGTCGTCGGTGCCGGTGCGCGCGGTCTGCGTGTTCCAGGGCCGCGCGAGCCAGCCCTTGGCCAGCGGGCTCCACGGGATGCTGCCCACGCCCTGGTCGGCGAGCAGGCCGAACATCTCCCGTTCCTCCTCGCGCTGCAGCAGGCTGTACTGGTTCTGCATCGAGACGAACGTCGTCCAGCCGTGGATCTCGGCGGTGTGCTGCAGCTTCGCGAACTGCCAGGCCCACATCGACGAGGCGCCGAGGTAGCGCACCTTGCCGGCCTTCACCACGTCGTGCAGTGCCTCCATCGTCTCCTCGACCGGCGTGGCCGGGTCGAAGCGGTGGATCTGGTAGAGGTCCACGTAGTCGACGCCGAGGCGGGTGAGCGACGCGTCGATCTGCTCGAGGATCGCCCGGCGCGACAGCCCGGCCCCGCCCGGCCCCTCGCCGACCGGGAAGAACACCTTGGTGGCCAGCACGATGTCCTCGCGCCGGCTGAACTTCCGCAGGGCCCGGCCGGTGATCTCCTCGGACGTGCCGCCGTGATAGACGTTCGCCGTGTCCCAGAACGTGATGCCCAGGTCGAGGGCCTGCCGGTAGAACGGCAGCGCCTCGTCCTCCCGAAGGGGCCACCCGGCCCCCGGTTCCGACGGATCACCGAAGCTCATACAGCCCAGCGAGATCCGGCTGACCTTGAGCCCGGACCGGCCCAGACGCGTGTATTCCATGTTCGAACGGCTCCTTCACCCCGAACTGCCGAAACGTCCAACCCCTGGAGCCTACGCGGGGTGACACCCGCCGCAGGAGTAGGCGATGAGGGCCTCGGCGTGGGAGGCTGGGAGCACTGTTTTGTAGCGCCGATCCGACGCACCGTAGCGGAATGAACGGCAAATGAACGCGAGGTGTCCCGGCGGTCACCCTCCGCCGGACAACGAGAAGGCTGATCATGAACGGCTTTTGCGGCCGCAGATTATGCACGACGCACACCGAGTTGCATGCGGATTCAAGCATTAGCCCGTGTGACGTAAAAAGTTCGGGCGAAAAAGCCGAAAACGGTCATTCGGTCTTGTCTCTTGAGCTTCTATGAGGGCGTGAAGCAAGCTCCTGTCGACGCGCCCCCAGCAGCCGGGCGCGTCAAGACGACCCCCGCGTCGTCCCACCGCAACGACATCCAGGGTCTGAGGGCCGTGGCTGTCCTCACCGTGCTGCTGTACCACACCGGTCTGGGCCCCGAGGGCGGCTTCATCGGTGTCGACGTGTTCTTCGTCCTGTCGGGCTTCCTGATCACCGGCCTGCTGGTGCGCGAGCACGACCGCAACGGCCGTATCTCACTGCCCCAGTTCTGGTCCCGGCGCGCCAAGCGGCTGCTGCCCGCCAGCTCTCTGGTGCTGGTGGTCACGCTGATCGTCACCCGGTTCTACCTGCCCGCGGGCCGGTGGGACAGCATCGGCTCCGACGCCATCGCCGCCAGTGCCTATGTGGTCAACTGGCGTCTGGCCGCCGAGTCGGTCGACTACCTGGCAGAAGGTGCCGCGGCGAGCCCGCTGCAGCACTACTGGTCGTTGTCGATCGAAGAGCAGTTCTACGTGGTCTGGCCGCTGCTCATGAGCCTCGTGCTCCTGGCGCGCACCCGCAAGGTCGCCATCGCGGTCATCGCCCTGGTCACGGCCGGCTCGTTCGCGCTGGCGCTGGCCACCTACGACGCGCAGACCTACTTCACCACCCAGACCCGGGTGTGGGAGCTCGCCGCCGGCGCGCTCGCCGCCGTGGTCATGGCCAGCTCCCGGCACCAGCGCTTCGCCGCCAACCCGCCGCGCTGGACCGGTCTGCTCAGCTGGGTCGGCCTGGCCGGCATCCTCGCGCTGCTGTTCGTGGTCAAGCCCGCCACCATGTGGCCCGGCCCGATGACCGGCCTGGTCGTCGTGTGCACGCTGCTGGTGCTCGGTTTCGGCGCCCACCCGAACAGCGCCGGGGCGGTGCTCTCGCTCAAGCCGATGACCTGGCTCGGCGACATCTCCTACTCGCTCTACCTCTGGCACTGGCCGCTGGTGATCTTCGCCGAGCGCGACGGGGTGCTGACCACGGCCGAGGGCTGGTACATCGTCGCGGCCGGCATCGCGCTCGCCACGGCCACGTACTTCCTGGTCGAGCAGCCCGCCCGCAAGGTCAGGTTCCTGGCCCCGGCCAAGTTCGGCATCGCCACCGGCCTGATCCTGGTGCTCGTCGGCGCGGGCACCGGTCACGCGCTCACCGTGGCCCGCTCGGTGAAAGACCCGGTGAACGCCCAGGGAGCCGCCGCCACGATCAAGCTGCAGAAGGTCGCCAGCGCGCTGGCCCCCCGCCCGGAGGAGGCCGGGGCCGACAACGGTGAGATCTACGACCGCGACTGCCCGGGCAACTACGCCGACTCGACGCCGAACCCGTGCGTGTTCGACTTCCGGGTCAACGGCGAGGGGCCGCGGGTGATCGCGGTGGGCGACTCGAAGATGGGCCAGTGGATCCCCGCGCTCATCCCGATCGCCAAGGAACACCACTGGCAGCTCACGTCGATCACCAAGGCGGGCTGCGCGTTCTCCGACATCCAGCGGTTCCAGTCGCCCGGCAACGTCTACACGTCGTGCGTGATGTGGAACCAGGCGGTGCTGCAAGAGGTGCAGAAGCAGCGCCCGAACCTGCTCGTCACCACCCAGCTCGAGAACTACGCCACGATCAGGAACGGCGTGGGTCTCAAGGGGGACGACAACCGCGCGGAGATGGTGCGCGGTCTCGACGTGCGGCTGCGCCAGATGAAGCGCGCGGGCATCCCGGTGGTCACGATCGCCGAGACCCCCCGCATGCTGCGCAACATGCCCGACTGCGTCAGCCTCAACCTGAAGAACCTGATGGAGTGCTCGCGCTCGCGGCCCTACGCGCTGCGCAACGCCGGCATCGTGAAGGCCGCGGCCGAGAAGACGCAGACCCCGGTCGTCGACCTGAACAACAAGCTCTGCGCCGACAAGCGCTGCCCGGCCGTCATGGGCAACATGCTCATGTACCGCGACGACCACCACCTCACCGCCACCTACGCCCGCACCCTGGCACCGTTCCTGCAGGAGCAGATGGCCCCGGCGCTCGAGGGCTACAAGATCCGTAAGTGGATGCTGGGTGACGTGGGCGCGATCGCCCCGACCCCGATGGCGGACGCGCCGGTCACCCCCCGCGCGCCCCGCCCCTCGAGCGGTGCGAACGGCACGGGCGAACGTGAGGACGCGTCGGGCACCGGATCCTCGAACGGCACCGGATCCTTGAACGGCACCGGTGCTGCGAACGGCTCGGGTGCTGCGAACGGCTCAGGCACTTCGAACGGCTCAGGTGCCGCGGTCGATGCCGAGGCGGCCACGGGTTCCCGGCCCCAGGTGACCGCCACTCCCTGAGGTCTCCGACGAACAGAGGCTGCCGCGTCCCCCCGGACGCGGCAGCCTCTGTCGTTCTGGTAGCGGCACCGTTCACGAACCCCGGCAGCTGTTCGCCGATGGACCGACCGCTTCCACCGATCTTGGCCGCTCTGCCCCCGCACCCGGCCCGTTCTCGGGCGTGAGCAAGGGCGCACGTCACCGGCCCGCGCTCCGGTGGCCAACCCGGGCGGACCGGTTCCAGCGCGGACGGGCTACGGCTTGCGGGCCACCCCGGCCCAGTACCAGGCCGACTTCGCGTCGGCATCGTCACCGGCGGGCCGGGGCCAGGCCTTCACCGGCACCAGACCGGACTCGACGAGTTCCCAGTCGCCCAGGAACGCGGCGACCTCGTCGTGCGAGCGCGGCACGAAGGTCATGCCCGAGGCGCGGGCGGCGCCGGCCACCTCGGCCACCACCGGCGGGTCGAAATCGGCCGTGGGGTGTGTGATCGCGATGTAGCTGCCGGAGGGCAGGGCGTCGCGCAGCTGCGCGACCGACTCGTGGATGCCCTCGGAATCGTCGATCAGCATCAGCACGGCGATGAGCATGAGCGCGACGGGACGGTCGAGGTCGAGCTGTTCCTTCAGGTCGGCACTGCCGAGGAACTGCTCGGGCTCGCGCACGTCGGCGTCGATGTAGGCGACCTGGCCGACCTCGTTGCTGATCATCAGCGCCCGGGCGTGGGCGAGCACGACCTGGTCGTTGTCGGCGTAGACCACGTGCGTGTCGGGCGCCACGGCCTGGGCGGTCTCGTGCAGGTTGGGACTGGTCGGGATGCCGGTGCCGATGTCGATGAACTGCCGCACCCCCTGATCGGCCAGGTAGTGCGTGACCCGCGTGACGAAATCGCGGTTGGCCCGGGCCATCTCGCGCATCGAGGGGATCTTCTGCAGAAAGAGCTCGGCCAGCTCACGGTCGGCGGCGTAGTTGTCCTTGCCGCCGAGCCAGTAGTCGTACATCCGCGCGGAGTTGGGCACGAGATGGTCGGGGTGCGGCGTGGTGAGGCGCTCGCTCCCGGCATCTGTCTCCGACCCGGCACTTGACTCGCTCACGGTTACCCTCCCGTTCCGCGCCAGGACGGGCACCCGGCGTCTTTGTCGCTTCCGTGCCGGTTCAGGGTATCGACCGCGACCGTCGGAGCAGCACCGTGAAAGCCCCTGAATCTGGACATGCGACGCCGTCTCACCTCGCGGATGATCTTCGGTATGCGGACACGGCTGTTCACCGCCCCGTGGTGGGTACACGCACTGATCTCAGCACTCTTCTTCGGCCTTGCCACCCCTGCCATCCAGAAGGTCATCACCCCCGAGCGAACCACGCTCGGCCTGGTGCTCTCCGGGGTGGTCACGGCCGTCCTGGCCGGCCTGATCTTCGGCCGGTTCATCGCCGACGCCAACCGCCGTGCCTTCGAGTCCGCCGGGCTCGACCAGCTCGACGCGTCCGAGCGCGACGAGGTGATCCGCGCCGCCTACGGCCGGGAGGTCCCGCGCGATCCCCGCCTGCGCCGGAAGGCGCACGACCTGGCCGTCCCGCAGATGGCCGACCTCGAGGGGCAGCGCGGGCAGAGCCTCGTCTTCATGGGGGGCGCGGCCCTGGTCTTCCTCACCCTCGCCGTCATCGATTCCCCGCGCTGGCTCATTCTTCTCGCCCTCCTCGCAGTCGGTCTCCCGGTGTTCTGCCTGCGCCGCGAACGGGCCGCCGACCGCGTCATGGCCCTGGCCGAGAACCCCGACGAAAAGGCCTCCCAAGGAGAGCCTCTCGACGACACTCCCACCGACCGGCACCGGCCCACGGCGTGAGAACCCGCCTCCTCACCCTCCCCTGGTGGGCCCTCGCCCTGGGCCTCGGCGCCTTCTCCACGATCGTCGTCGCCGTCGTGCTGCACTCCGCGGCCCCCGGCCGGGAAGCCGTGGCCGTCCCGGCCGGTGTTCTCCTCGGCCTGGTTCTCGGCCGTCTCGTCGCCGACACCAACCACGAGGCCGTCGCCGTGGCCGGGATCGTCAACGGCCACGACCTGGGCCGGGCCATCCACGCGAGCCGACGCGGCCCCGTCCCCACCGATCCGCGGGTGCGCCAGGCCGCGCTCCGACTGGCCGCCTGGCGTCTGAGCCGTTTCGAGTCGCAGCGCTCGGTTTCGCTGCTGGTGTCCGGCGTGGGCTTCCCGGTCTACGCGGTGCTGGCGATCATCTCGTCGCCGTGGTGGTGGGCGGCCGCGGCCCTGTTCGCCGTCAGCCTGCTCGAGACCTGGCTCCTGCCCGGCCGTCTGGCCCGGCGTGTCCACACCCTGGAGCACCCGGCGTGATCCCCGGCCTCGTCACCACGCCCCGCTGGATCCCCGCCGTCCTCGGCGGGATCGGCGCCGGGGGCCTGGTCTACGCGTTCCTGCCGGCGGTCGCCCCGGGCCCGGCCGCTCCACGAGTCCTGGTCGGCGTGGCCACCGGTGTGATCCTGGGACTGCTGGCCGGGTCGCTCACCGCCGAGGCCACCCGCCGGGCCGCCGCCGTCGCTGAGCTGGACACCCCGGACGAGCTGAAAAAGGCTCTGCGAGCAGCCCGTTCCGGCCCGGCCCCGGCCGACCCCCGCATCGGCGCCGCCGCCCATCGGCTGGTGACGTGGCAGAGGCACCGGGCCGAAGAAGACCGGGCCGCCGCCGGCTGGACCGTCGTGCCCGGCTTCGCGTTCAGCGTGGTGCTGGCCCTCCTGGCGACACCGTGGCTCCTGCTGTTCTCGGCCGGTTTCGTGGTGCTGCTCGTGCGGGCCCGGCGCCGCCCGGCCCAGCTGGCCCGACGGGCCGAAGCCCTGTCGCAGAGCAGGTCAGAACACCAGCAGCAGGATCGCGGCCAGCACCGCGGTCCCGATCAGGCTGACGGCCAGTGACCCGGAACATCCCAGCCACTGCGGCCTGCTGCTCCACCGCGCCGCTCCCGCCCGGTCAGACACCCGCGGGCCCGCAGCTCGACCCCGGCCCGGCCGATCCAGCCGGCCACCGGCGTCCCGCCACTCAGCCGCCCCCTCGCGAAGGTGAGCCGACAGCGGCGGCCGACCACCACGTCCACCATTGGTAGAACTGTCGCATGTCGGATCTGAACTCGTGGTGGCGCAGCACCGTCGGCCCCGAATGGCACACCCACACCTGGGCCACCTTCGCGGCGACCGCCCCCGACCCCCTCATCAAGAACGCCCTGGCCTGGGCGCAGCAACCTGCCCACGCCCTCTACGTGCGCTCGGCCTCGTTGCGGCAGGCCTTCGCGGTGGCGCTGGCGACCGCCCAGCAGGCCGCCGCCACCATCGCCGACGAGCGGGGCTACAGCCCGCACCTGCTCGCGATCGGCCGGCTCGACGAACTGTCGCTGCCCGAAGACCCTGACCCCGCCCTGACCGCGGCCAACCAGGCCAACCCGCGCCGCGAGGGCTGGACCGCGCTCGACACCCGCCGTCAGTACCTCGACGAGTACGCCAAGCCGCTCGAGCGCGCCGATCTCACCGTGCTGCGCCTGCCGCCGCAGGGTGACGCCGAGCGGGTTCTCGACCAGATAGCGGACGCGCGGCGCAACTACCTGAGGCCCACCATCCTTGCGGGGGTGGTGCTTCCGCACGAGTTCGCCGCGACCTACGGAGACGCCATCGCCACCCGTTTCGGATTCCCCGAAAGACCGTCACGACTCACCGTCCTCGACCTCGACCACGTCGAATAGCCGCACCGAGATCTCCCGCCCCGCCTCCCATATCGCCAGGATCCGGTGGCCGGCCACGTGCACCAGGTCCGAGTACGCCGCGCCGTTGCCCACCGCACCGACCCGGATGATCGTGTACGCGGGCCAGGTGCGGCCCACGTCGGGTGACACGTTGATCGCCAGGTTGTAGCGCCCGGTGAAGTCCTGGTGGTTGGTCGCGACCAGACGCCCGTCGGGCAGCACGAGGATGTCGTCCTGCACCGGCGTGGACGGCAGGCTGTAGTTGCGGGTGGCGGGCGTCCAGGTCAGGCCTTCGTCGGTGCTGGTGGCCCAGTACTTGAAGCCCGGCGGGTTGTTGTCGATGTTCCAGCGGATGTGCGCGACCAGGGTGCCGTCGGGCAGCTGGGCGGTCTGGATCTCGTTGGTGCGGTCGGTCTCGATCAGGCCTCCGATCCGCCAGGTCTCGCCGTGGTCGTCCGAATAGATCACGTGTGCCCGCCAGGTCGACAGCGCCGGATCGAAGTGGTTGCAGGGCACCAGAAGACGGCCACCGGCGAGCTGCTCGGCACCCCCCGGGCCGGTCGCGTACCAGCGCCATGCCGGATCCTTGACCGACGAGGTGATCTCGGCGACGGGAGCCCAGGTCACCCCGTGATCGTCCGAGAAGGTGCGGTAGACGCGGCGGGTGTCCTCGGACGTCCCCTCGTTGATCTCCTTCTCGGTGTCCGTGGCGCGGTTCCCGGTGAGCAGCAGGTGCAGCCGCCCGGTCGAGCGGTCGACGATCGGCACCGGGTTACCCAGGGTGTTCACGCCGTCGTCGGCCACGAAGAACTGCGGCCCCCAGCTGATCCCGCCGTCGGTGGAACGCCGGGCCACCGTGCCGATGTGGCCCGCGTCGGCATCGCCGTTCCAGCGGTGCTCGGCGAAGATGACCAGACTGTCGTCGTCACACCGCACCACGGCCGGAATGCGTGCGCGCCCGCCGGTATTCACCGAGATCACCGCGGTCTGCTCGTCACTCGCCGGCACCACGGCCGGAGGTGTCGACGGGATGTCGTACTGCTCGATCAGATACGTGCGGACGTCGTCGAGCTGTTGCGCGGTCGCCTCACCTTTGATCACGAGAACGGCGAAAAGGTCGACACCCGCGTTGATCCCGCCCAGGCGCAGCGGATCGGCGTTCGCCACGGTCCCCGCATACGTGTCGTCCACGCCGGAGAACCCGCGGGAGAAGTCGCCGTCGATCGCGGCCCGCAACTGGTCGCCGTCGAGCGCCAGCTCATACAGGTGCACCGCGCCGATGTTCGTGGCCGTGGTCTCCGCGTGCGTGCGCAGCGCCCGGTCGCGGCCCCGGTCACGCGCGAGGAACTTCGTGCCCATCGAGGCGTCGCCGAGCCGTTCCAGGTAGATCGCGTACGCGTCGCCCTTGCGCAGGAACTTGTTCAGGGGGTCGGTGGTGGCCATGCTGCGATTGCGCCCGACCAGCAGGATCCGGAAGTCACCGTCGTCCGGGTTCAGCGCGTCGTCGTGCGCGATGTCCAGAAAGCACAGCTCCACCGCGGCATTCGCACTGGTGAAGCGCACCGCGGGCCATTGCCTCAACGCACCTGCCACCCATGATGGACGCCTGTCCGCCCGGCTCTGTCTCGCGGCGAACCCACCGTCGCGGGTGTCGCACCACGCCTGCACGCGGCCGTCGTCCGCCCGTTCCACCCCCTGGTGCGAATACAGTTCCAGCGTCAGCAGGCGGCCGAGAATCGCCGATGGTTCGCTCTGATCGACCATCCGCCCGACGTTACCCATTCCCCGCCGAACGCACGAGGCATTCCCGTCGCCCCTTCGGTGAGTGGCTCCGGTGAGCGGCTTCAGTGAGCGGCTTCGGCGAGCGGCGTGGACCTCGAAGTGACCTGCGAGTACGTGCGAAGGTCGTCCCTGTCGTCAAAAGGTGGCGTGCGAAGCGCACTTCAGCACCCACGTGCTCAGGGGGATCATGTCTGCCTCATTCATCCACCGCCCCACGTTCATCCATCGACCGGGGGTCACGCGGCGCACCACGCTCGGACTCGGAGCGGCCGCCGGGCTGGTCGCCGCCACCGGACTGGGCGTGGAGGCGGCCCGGGCCGAGCCCCGCAGCAGCCGGGCCTGGGTGTTCACGCGCTCGACGTTCCACGCCGGCAACCGCACGATCCGCCTGCACCACCTGCGCGAGGGGCGCAACGACTTCTTCACGGCCGGTGCCGCCGAGGCCGAGCTGCTGAGGAGCCGCCTGACCTACGTCGCCGAGAGCTCGCTGTGGGTCTACTGCGTGACCGATCCGGCCGACGCTCCCCCGAACTCGAAACCGTTGCAGCGTCTGTGGAACGCCTCGGTGAATCGCCACCTGTTCACGATCGACGAGGCGGTGGCCCTCGACGCCCGCCGGCACGGATGGGAGCCGCAGGCCCAGTACCCCACGCCCTACCTGCTTTCCGAGAAGCCGAAGTCCACGTCCGCACCCGTTCAGCGACTGCGCCTGAGGGAGCCCCGATGACCGTCACCCGCCGCACCCTGCTGGGCCTCCTGGCCGCCCCGTCGCCGTCCGGCCCGCACTTCTACACCACGAACCCGACCGAGAAGCGCGCCCGGCTGGCGGCCGGATACGTCGACGAGACCGACGCGTCCTCCAGCATTTTCGTCTTCACCCGGCCCCTGCTGCACGTGGGCTTCGCCACCGTGCCCCTGTTCCGGCTCTACCACCCCACCACGCACGCCCAGCTCTTCGCGACGAGTGCCCCCGAGGCGGCCAGGGCCGTGCGCGACCTGGGCTTCCGCGACGAGACCCGCCTGGACTCACCGTTCGTGCTGCCGGTTCCCGCCGGCCGCCCCGCCCCGCCCGGCGCCGTGCCCCTGCTCGTCGCACGGCACCCGGGTTCCGGGGATCACCTCTACACCACGAGCCCGAGCGAAATGACGCACGCGACGGCGCACCTCGGCTACGAGCCGGTCGAGTCGGGCATCCGCCCGCACGTGCTGAGCGGCTGGGCCATGGCGGAGGGCCTGATCGCAGTGCGGCTGCACCGCCTGCGCGGCCCGATCGTCTCAGCCTGACCTGAGCCGTCGCCCGCCGGGCGGGCGGGATCGGCCGGCGGCGGGGCTCGCGAGCGCGGAGGTGGACGGCAGGGGTCCGCCTCCGCGCCCGGCGGCTACGGCACGGCGATCTCGACCGCCGCCATCTGCCACTTGCCCTTCTCCGGCACCGTCGCGCCCATCGTCACCGGACCGGTCTTGGTGGTGGGATCGGTCAGGCGCTGCACCCAGAACGTCTCCTTGTTCGAGTCGTCGAGGAACTCGTGCACCATCGACTGCCCCGGGTCGACCACGTGGGCGACCGGGCGCTTGGCATCGTGACCGACCGCCCAGATCTGCGAGCCGGCCTTCTTCGCCGTCAGCGCCACCTGAGGCCGCTTGTCGTTGCCGTCCGCCTTACCGGTCGACACCGCTGCCGACGCGGCGCCCTCGAAGGCCACCACCGTGATCGAGCCGCTCATCCGGCGGTCGTCGATCATCGCCGTCACCACGTCGCTGAACGGCTTGTCGGTCCAGGCCTGCCAGATGTCCGCCGCCCCCGACGAGACCGACGAGTTCACCGCCCGCTTCCAGGTCAGACCACCACCGCTGACGCTGGTCTGCTCCTTCTCGTTCTCCTTGCGCTGGTTGGCCGCGACGAAGGCCACCAGCAGGCGCCTGTCGCCCGTGGTGGTGACCTTCGGCGAGGTGAGGCCCTTGCTGGGCTTCGGGAAGTCGGCCGACACCACGACGTCGACCTTCAGCCCGGCACTCGGCCTCGCCGCCACCGTGATCTTCAGTGGCCCGCTCGTCACGTTGCCCTTGTCGTTGACCGCCTTCACCGTGAACGTGAAGTCGCCCGCCCGGGTGGGGGTTCCGGCGATCTCACCGGAGGACGCGAGGGTCAGTCCGTCGGGCAGCGCACCGGACGCGACGGCGAACGTCGGTGCCGGGTCTCCGGTCGCGGTGACGGTGAACGAGTAGGGCGTGCCCAGATCGGCCGCCGGCGGCGCACCGGAGGTGATGACCGGCTTGCCCGCCTCCGGGTCGGCCATCGTGATCGTGAACGAGTCCGACTCGACCGATCCGGCGCTGTTCGTCGCCTTCACCGTGAAGCTGAACTTTCCGGCCTGCGTGGGGTTTCCGGTCAGCGAACCGTCGGACTTCAGGGTCAGTCCCTTCGGCAGCTCGCCCTGGCCGAGCGTGAACTCCGGCGCCGGCGAACCGCTCGCCGTGAAGGCGAAGCTGAACGGCTTGCCCAGCTCCGCCGAGGCCGGCGGGGCCGCCGAGGTGATCACCGGCGCGGTCGACGTTGCGTAGGTGACCGTGCCCGCGGCCGGGTCACCGGTCACCGGCGTCACCGGGAGCTCGACCTCGGAGATGTCCGCCGCGCTGAAGCCCTTCGCGAACGACACCACGTACGTCGCCGGGTCGTGCCCGAGGAAGCGGTACTCCCCCCGGGCGTCGGTGAACCCGACGTCGACGATCTCGCCGTCGTGCTTCAGCTGAACCAGCGCCCCCGGCACCGGGTTCCCGGACTTGTCCTTGACCACGGCCGTCACCACCGCGCCGGGCTTCAGCTCGAGCGTGACCGTCTGGTCGCCGTTCAGTTCGAGCGCCTGCTCCACCGGGTCGGTGCTGAGCGACCCGGCCGTGAGCCGGTAACCGCCGGCCGGGGCGCTGAGCTGGATCATCCCGTTCTCGTCGGCCGAGCCCGAGACGACCGCGACCCTCTCGTCGTCGAGAAGGGCGGCCACCGCGTCCTTCACCGGCTTGCCCGCCGGGTCGAGCAGCGTGACGCGGACCTTCGGGGCCACCGCCGCGCTGATGTCACCGATCGCGGTCGGCCCGGCCACCGCGAACGTCCGCGCCGTTTCGGCGGACGTCCCCCCGATCCAGGTCCCGCTGGTCGCCGGGTCGGACGACCAGGCGTAGACCCGGTAGTCACCGTCCGGAAGGTTCGCGACGGTGAACGTCCCGTCGTCCGCGACCTGCGCACCCCGGGTCACCCCGGCACCGACGACGGTGACCTGCCCGTCGTCGGGCTGGGTGGTGCCGGACCGCACGAGGCGACCGGTGATCGTCCCCGCGGCCGACGCACTCACCCGGGCCGCCTTGGCCGCCTTGGCCGCGTCGGCCGCCTTGGCCGCATTGGCCGCATTGGCCGCCGGAACGCTCGGCTGCACCAGGGCATCGAGGAAGTCGGCGAGCGGGTAGCCCGGCATCTCGGTCGGCAGGTTGTGGTGGTTCAGCGCGGCGCTGTGCCGGTTGATGCCCGTACCCCCGGTGTCGATCGTCCACTGCCGCCGGTGGGCCGACTCGTCCTCGATCGTCGCTCCCGTGAGCAGGCAACCGTCCTTGGTGTTCGTGGTGGTGGCCACCTTCACCCCGGCGGCCTGCGCCTCGCGGATGACGTCGCGGGCCCAGGTCGGGCCGCTGGCCCGGGCCAGGGTGCTCACCCTCTGGATGATCCGGCCGGTGCGCTGGTCGAGCCGCAACGCGACCGTGGCGGCGTCACCGACCCATCGGCGCCAGTCGTCTTCCTTGAACCCGCACTGCCCGATGCTGATCGTGTCGACGATGACCTCCGGCTTCACCGCTCCGTCGACGGTGACCACATTCGCGATGATCTTGCTGTTCCGCCTGCGCAGCGCCTCCTCGAGGATGCCGAGCGACTCGTAGCCCCCGAGCGAGTGCCCGACCAGCGTGTACCGCAGGTCGGTGCCGTAACGCTCCTGCCAGCAACTGCGGTACCGGGCCAGGGCGTCGAAGAAGTCGGCGCCCTTCGCGTTGCTCTTGATCAGGACGTTGCCCAGCTCCTCGATGGTCTCCTCGCTGGTGAACTTACGGGGCACGAACGTCACTCCGCCCGCGCCGTAGCAGTCGACGTCCGCTCCGTTGTAGGAGAACTCGAGCAGCGTCCGGTTCGGCGCGCTGCGCGACGCACCGGCCACGAACCCTCGGGCGGTGAAGTAGTCGAGCAGGTTGCCCGGCACGTCCCGCACGTTCGTCCCGCCGTCGCGGCCATCGCACCCGTTGGTGGCCATCGAGCCCAGCCAGCCGTCCGCCCGGGCACGGTCGGGGCACACGACCGGTTGCGAGACGCTCGCCTCACCGGGTTCGAGACTGGTCGTGAGCCCGCTCGCCAGCACCACCACGTCCTTCACCGCGCACCCGGTGGTCAGCACCTCCTCGGTGGCCGCGGGTGCGTCACCCGAGATGCCGACCGCACTGGCGCTCAGCCGCAGCTTCTCGCCGCGGTGGATCACCACGTCCTGGGCCTGCGTCTCGAACTGGGTGGGCCCGTCGTCGAGGGTCTTCTCGGTCGCCGCCGGATGGCTGAACCGGTAGGAACGAAGCCCGAACTCGTCGCTGTACCGATAGGTGACCCGGACGTTCCGGGACTCCTCCCCGTCCGCCAGACACACCGTCCCCGATCCCCCGCGGGTGTCGAAACTGATCGACGCGACCGGCTCCCGCGCGTCCTCCAGGGGGGTCACCGAACGCAACGGGTGCAGCATGATCGTGCGCCCGTCCACCACCGTGCTGATGGCGAAATACACCGCCTCATGGGGGACGAGGTCACGCACGATCGCGCGCAGGTGGCCGTCCTTGGTGGGAACCACGGTGGTGTCCACCTGAACCGGTTCGGTGCCGAATTCCTGGTTGCGCTTCGGCGTCATGAAGACCTTGTACCCGGTGGCCTGGTAGGACGCGGGGAGCGGCTCCCAGGTCAGGCCCGCCTTGGCCTTCAGCGGGGTGACCGTGAAGTCGTAGTCACCGCCGTAGTGGTGATTCACCGGGTGGGTCTTGATCTCGATCGGGAAGTAGCTGTTGCCACCGGTTTTCACCACGAACGACTTCTCCAGGTCGACCACCCCGGAGACCTCCGGCACCAGGATGTACTCGTGCTCGACGGTGGCGCCGGCCTTGAGTTCGGCGACGGAGAAGGTGCGTTCCTGCAGGGGCTGGAAGATGTAGTTGCCGTCCGGGTTGGGCAGCAGCTCGACGGACGCGTTGTAGATCGGCACGTCGGCCACGTTCGTCAGCCGCACGGTGGCGTAGTAGGGCTGGTCGACGTGGGCGGTCTCGTCCACCTCGAAGTCCATCTTCAGCGCGCTGCCGCCCCAGACCTTCAGCGGCTTCGACAGTTCCGCGTGCATGGTGAGCGGTTCACCGATGGGCTCGAGCACGCCCGCGTAGTCGGCGCTGAGCGTGTACTCGCCCTCCTTGTCACCACGCACGATCCAGGTCGCGGCCTGGCTGGCGCCACCCGCGACGCGCGGCACCGAGACGGTCGTGCTCTGGGCCGGGGTGAGCGGCGCGAGCGCCAGGCCCTCGGGCAGCGTGAGCGTGGCCGTGCCCTGGTCGAGGTTGAAGGGGTCGGGCGCCAGGTTGGTGACGAGCATCTGGACCTGGAAGAACTCCTTCAGCCACTTGGCCTTTCCGGGAACGATGAGCCAGAGGATCTCGGGCTTGTCGTCGACCAGGTGCACCGCCATGGTGACGGTGCTGCCGGCGTACTCGAACGTCGCCGTGCCGCCTCCCCCGCCGCAGGACGCCTCGACCGATCCGTCGGTGGCCGCCGGGCACGCCGGGAACGACGTGCCGTTGGTGATGCCGGTCAGCGGAAGCGGTTCCGGCGCGGGCTGACCCGGCAGCGGGTCGAGCGCGATGTGCACCTCGAACTCGTACACGTTCTGGTTCACCGGGTCGTCCGGGTCGATACCGGCCTCGATGATCTCCTCGCGCGTCAGCGGTTCGGAGGTCAGCTCGGACGTGGCCACCCGCCCGGCGGTCACGGTTAGCGTGAGCTCACCGCTGCCGTCCTTCACCGTCGCCTGGCCCGAGGCCGGCACGTAGCCCTGTTTCCAGGCGTAGACGGTGTACTCGCCGTCGGGCAGCTGCAGCACGCCCTCGCCGGTGGCGGCGGTGACGGCGCTGAACCGCTTGCCGTCGGCCGCCTGCACCTGCACGTTCGCGGAGCCCAGCGGCGACGAGCCGTCGGTCACCGTGATCTTGAGCCCGGGCTCCCTGGGCACCGGCGTCACCGTCACGGTGACCTCGTCGGTCTTCAGCTCACCGTTCATCTGCACGGTGAGCTTGGCCGTGTAGGTGCCGGGTTCGGTGTAGGTGTGCTCGACGCGGGCGCCCTCGCCCGTCGTCCCGTCGCCGAACGCCCAGCGGTAGGCCTCGATCCCGGCCGAGGGGGTGGACGCGGAACCGTCGAACTGCACGGCCGTGTTCACCACCGCGGACTGATCGTCACCGGCCCTGGCCCCCAGAGGAGCGTCCGGGGCGACCCGCACGATGGCCGTGCGGGCGTCCGACGCCTTGCCGTCACTCACCACGAGACGCGTGATGTACGTGCCCGGCCGGGCGTAGGTGTGGGCCACCTCGGTCCGGGGCAGCCGGCCGGCCTCCCTGGCCGTGCCGTCGCCGAAGTCGAGCGTGTAGCTGAGCTCGTTGTTCTCGGCATCGGTACCGCCGATCTCGGCCTGCACCTTGAGCGGGGCGACGCCGGTCACCGGGTCGACCCGCAGCTGCGCGGTCGGCGGGGTGTTGCTGCCGGCGCCGGTGACCGTGGCCCGGAACGACGAGGACGTGCTTCCGGACGCGTTGCGCACCGACACCGAGCCGACGAAGACACCCGTGCGGTTGTAGGTGTGGGTCGGTGAGAACTGCGTGTACGGCGGGGCGATCTCGCCCGTGCCGGTCGTGCCGTCACCCCAGTTCACCGTGTAGTTGAGCGTGCCGCCGCGGGGGTCGGACGCGTTGATGTCGAGCGTGGCGGCCAGCGGCGCCGGGCCGGTGAGGCCGTGCGGGGTCACCGACAACGCGATGGCGTTGTTGTCGACGGTGACGTTGGTGTCGGGGGCGTACCAGATGTGATTGCTGTTGCCGAACGGGTCCTGCCAGTACAGGTACGTGCGCAGTACCGTCTCCCCCTGCGGCAGGGATCCGGTCGGGATGGTCGTCTTCCAGGTACCCGCCGCGGACACGGCCGGCACGTCGAAGCATCCGTAGTTGTTCAGGCAGAAGTACACCCGCTGGATCGCCACGTTCTCGCGCGGCTTGAACTCGAAGGTGCTCAGCCCCGAGAGCGTGCTGCCCTCACCGGGCCGCAGCACCGTGCCGAACGGGCCGCGGTCGACGCCGACGCGGTTGGTGGCCTCGGCCGTGCGGGAGCCGTTCTCGGCCCGGATCCGCACGGTGTAGGCCCCGGCCGGTACGTCCTCTCCGTCCTCGTCCTTGCCGTCCCAGGCCGGGGAGTACTGGTAGTAGCCGCAGTTCGAGGTACCGGTCGCGTCGTCCTGCCGGTCGAGGCGCCGCACCACGCCGGCCTCGTTCTCGATCGTCACCTGCACGGACGCGTTCTCCGACAGGCAGAAGCGCGGGGTGTACGTGTCTTCGTAGCCGTCACCGTCCGGGGTGAAGTAGGTGTCTCCGTCGAGGCTGCGCACCTCCAGGTCGTTCGCGATCGTGACCGGGACGGTGATCCACGACTGCTGGCTCTGCCCGAACTCGTCCACCCAGTCGACGTACGCCTGGAAGCGGTTGGCGCCGGCGTTGCACAACCGGCTGCTCGCCGTTCCTTCGAAAAGGCCGTCCGCAGAGGCGCTGTAGTCCGTCGAGAGCCAGGCGTAGTTCTCGCACCGCACGTAGACCCCGCGGACGTCGACGCCCTCGGCCGGCCGGAACTGCCAGGCGATGTCACCGTTCACCGTGTCGTCGGCCTTCGGCGTCACGAACGCACCGCGCGGCGAGGTGATCAGAGCGATCTGGGCCGACTCCTCGGTCTTGTCTCCGCGCTGCCCGGTAGCCTCGATGTGGAAGGTGTAGCGGCCGTCGGGCTGCAGCTCCCCTTCCCCGTCGCGGCCGTCCCACTCGACTCCGTAGCTGTAGTAGGAGCATCCACCCGAGCGGGCGATCCCTTCCTCGAGAGTGCGGACGACCCGGCCCGCCGCGTCACGGACCGTCGAGGTGACGGTCGCGTCGGCGTTCAGGCAGTAGGACGTGTACCAGCGGTCGCCGGGCCCGTCGTCGTCCGGGGTGAAGGCGTGATCGCGCTGGCGCAGGTTGATGGTGGGGGCGTTGGTCAGGGTGACCCGGTTCGACGTCGTCCAGTAGTGCACGTTGTTGAATCCGTCGCTCCACTCGACGTAGGCGATCACCGGCACCTCGCCGGCCCCGCACGGCACCGAGTCGAACTCGCCCCGGTAGGTGCCGTCAGCGTCCGGGGTCGTCTGCTGGCTGCTGTAGGGATTGCGGGGGCAGCCGACGTAGACGCGCTGGATCGCGACGTTCTCGGCCGGTTTGAAGACCCAGGCCACGTTGCCGGAGATCTCGGCGCCCTCGGCGGGCGTGACCAGCTGCCCGCGGGTCCCGACCTCGACACCGATGCGCCGGGTCGCCTCGCCGGTGCGTCCCTCGGCGTCGGTCGCGGTGACGGTGGCCGTGTAGACACCGTTCGCGACGACGTCACCGGCTTCGTTCTTGCCGTCCCACTCGAAAGCGGTGGCGTAGTAGTAGCACCCGACGACCCCGTTCACCTCCGCGTAGGTGAGCCGCCGTACCTCCCGGCCCGACGCGTCCTCGATCGAGACGACGACGGAGGACTTCTTGGTGAGGCAGTAGTAGACGGTGCTGCTGTCGTCGATGGAGTCGCCGTCGGGGCTGAAGTAGCGCTCGCCGCTCTGGATCGACACCGTGGGTGCGTTCGAGACGGTCACCGGGACGGTGGGCGAGCGCCACCAGTGCCCGTAGCCGAAGTCGTCCTGCCAGTACACGTCCAGGTAGAGACCGTTGGCACCGGAGTTGCAGCGGTTGGAGTCGAACGTGCCGTTGTGGGTACCGCTCACACTGTCGACCCGGGCCAGCAGGCTCGGCTGGCAGTAGAGATACAGGCTCTGCACCGCAACGTCGTCGCCGGGCTCGAACCGCCAGGCCACCGCGTCCCCGCCGATGGTGCTCTCCGGCTCGGGGCGCTCCAGGGCACCGATCTGCCCGGTGAAGACGCCCACCGTGCGGAACGCTTCAGCGGTCTCACCCTCACCGTTGGTGGCGGTGACCCGGATGCGGTACTCGCCGTCGGCCACGACGCGTCCGTCGTCGGTGGTGCCGTCCCAGGAGACGACCTGGCTGTACCACCAGCAGGGTGACGACCCACTGCGGGCGATGCCGGAGTCGATGGTGCGGACCACCCTGCTCTGACTGTCGAGCACCTCGACGTCCACGAGGGCGGACTCGGTGAGGCAGTAGAGCGTGTCCATCCGGTCTTCCTGCCCGTCACCGTCCGGGGTGAAGTAGGCCGAGCCGGAGTTCATCGTGACCGCGAAACCCTCGGCTGCCGAGGCGTATCCGTAGACGCCGAGCACCGAGGCGAACATCAGGAACAGCGCCGCCCACCAGGTGCGGGCCCGCAGCAGGAGCTGCGGCACCCACACTCCCGCCCCCCGCGTCCCGGGCACCCGCAGGCCCGGCACCCGCTGCCGGATCTGACCGAAAACGTAGGACAGCAGGGAGGATTCGCTCGCGTGCCGATGCGCCCGGCGCCGTCGACGGCGAGAGGTGTGCCGGGCCTTCGCCAACACGGCGACGGTCAGCACGAAGGCGAGGAGCGACGTCTCGATCACGATGGTCCTTTGAGGAGTGGCGGGGTACTGCACCGACCATGGCCACAAGCGGGCTCACAGTAACCTCAAAGATCCCGGCGGCATCAGTTGTTCAGACCGGGCCGTACGGTTGAGAACTAGGCGGTAGGAACTGGGTTCGTTTTCACCCGGGCGATCGGAAGCGTCGCCGGTAGGCAAGCGGTGAGGGCCGCCAGCGCCAGAAATCCCCGAACCCAGCCTTGTGCCTGCACCACGTGGCCGATCAGGGGAGCCGAAATCGCGATACCCAGGGCGCTGGCCGAGTTCATCCAGGTCATGGCCTGAGTGATGATGGTGGACGAGGTGGTCTCGTGGAGCAGGACCGCGGCGGGGATGAGAACGAGGGCCACACAACCGCCGACGATGGCGTATCCGACGAGCATGAGCCCGAGGTTCGGAACACCGCTCAGCAGAGCTGTTCCCACGGTGATGACGAGACCGGCGGCCGTCATGACGACCCCGGCCAGGGCCGGGTTCCGGTGGGCCAGCGCGAAGGCCGAGATCACCAGGCCGATGCCGCCGAAGAAGAAGCCCATCGTCACGTTCACGGCCACAAGCACGACAAAGGGCTTGATGACGAGCGGACTGCGGCTTTTCGGGCCGGGACGCCGTGCGCTCGAGGGTGGTTCACTGGATCGGGCGGTCAGCAGACCGGTCATCCCGACGGTCACCAGGATCATGGCCAGGAGCAGACCGCCCCGGGACGAGGCGCTGTCCATGGCGGTCGACGAGGCGAGCCACCTGTGGCCCGAGAGCGGCATCGGCGGCGGTGAAGACGCCGGAGGCTGTGCCCGCGAGGCTCCAGGAGCCCGAGTCAATCAGTCAGGTGCGGCCCGGCCGGGTAGGTCGCCAGCACCGAGGGCACACCTTCGGTCAGCATGGTGCGCCGCACCTTGCCGAGCAGCCTGGACATGGCGAAGCCACCGACGCCGCTGAACCCGGTGTGCTTCCAGGTGAAACGAGTTCCGCCACTGATGCTTTCCAGAGTGTAGGTGACATCCGTGACGCGCTCGTCCGCCTCGTCGCCCTTCCAGGTGTAGCGCAGGGAGTGGGGTGCCTCCACGGAGAGCACCTCGCAGTACACGACGCCGGCCCAGCCGATCGTGGGCTTGCCGATGAAACGGAAGCGGGTGCCCGGCTCGGTCGCGAAGCCTTCCGGACGTCCGCCCTTGCCCGTGGTGGTCCACCGTGCGACGTAGGCCGGGTCGGTCAGGACCTCCCAGACGACCTCGATCGGGTACGGGTACTCGCGGACGACCTCGTACTCACTCACGACGACTCCTCATCACCAGCCTGGCCTACCGCGCGGTAGGCCAGGCTTAACCTACCGCCCGGCAGGCCAGTGTCAAGCCTGCCGCTCGGTAGGCTTGGCGGCATGAGCGAAGGGAAGCGGGGCGGGGACAAGACGCGGCGGGAGGCGCAGCGCGTCGCTTTCGAGCTGTTCACCAGCCAGGGCTACGAAGCCACGTCACTGCGCGAGATCGCCGAGCGTCTCGGCATCAACAAGGCCTCGCTCTATTACCATTTCCGCAGCAAGGAAGCGATTTTGGTGTCGCTCTTCACCGAGCGGGCACAGGAGGCCGAAGACCTGGTGACGTGGGTGCGCGAGCAGCCGCCGGGCGCGGACCTGCTGGAGCGGGCCGTGATGCGCTGGGTGGACTCGTTCTCCACCGACAAGCTGCGGGGCATCCGGTTCATGGCCGCGAACCCGCACATCGGGCGCAGTCTCAGCGCAGCCGAGGGCGACCGCATCGGTAGCGGGCTGAACGAGCTGGCCGAGCTTCTCAGCGGGCTGCTCCCCCGCCCCACGCCCGTCGACGTCATGCTCGTGCGGATGGCTGTCACGAGCATCAACGCCGCCGTTCACGCGGCGGCGGGGTCCGAGCTGAACGACGACGACATCGTCGAGGCCGCCCGCACCTCCGCCCGGACGCTGCTGCGCGAGGTCAGCTCCCGTCAATCGGGCACCACGACCTCGCCGGCCCGCCGAGGGAGCCGGGCCTGATCAGCAGCCTTCCGAATCCGGCAGCAGCGGGCTCGCGGTGACGCGGTAGGTCTGGCCGTTCCGCTTCCAGCTCGTGAGCGCCGGAGTACCCGACAGCACCCGGAGCAGTTCATCGTCCGGCGTCAGCACCCGGCACGGACCGACTCGGGGGAAGGGGACATCGCGGGGCCAGCCTCGGACCGGGCCGGTGCCGCCGGTCTGAGTGGTCACACTCAGGGCAATGCGTTCCGGCCGGATCCTCCGCGCTGCAGGCATACTCGTGCGCTGCCGGAGTTCGGCCAGGAACCGGGCGCGGGGGTCATCGGTGCCGATCGCCACGAAGGCGCTCACCCGCACGCTGCCCCGGTAGCGAAAGGTCACCCGCGTCGCGGGAACGGGAGACGCCTCGGCCCGGTCCGAGGTGTCGAGCCCGACCGCCACCGCCGCTGTCACCACGGCGGACATCTCACTCGCCGTCAGCTTCACGGCGTCGAGTTCGGCGAGGACGGCCGGGTCGTCCAGGTCCCGGGAAACCAGCCACCCGTCGTCGTAGAGCGTCAGCGACGGAGCCGCCGGAACGTCCACCATCGACCTCGACATCACGCGCAGGACGACCTCGTCGGCGGATCTGCCGACCGTGGTCCAGATCGCTTGCGGCGACGTGGGATCGGGCCCGGTGGCGGAGGACGGCACCGTCGATTCAGCCGGACCGCAGGCGGCCAGGACGATGGTCGCGAGCGCGACCAGGGTGTGGCCCACCCGGCTCCCCGCCCGTCCAGGAGCCGGGTGGGCCCGCATCAGCGGTTCACCGGGACGTCGGTCAGCGACCAGACGAGACGGTCGAGGTGCGCGGGGTCCTTGCCCCAGATCGACGTGCCCGTGATGGTCAGGCCGTCTTCGGTCGGGTAGGTGCCCCGGATCCGGATCCGGTCGGTGATCTTGCCGGTCCGGGCGTCCGCGACCGTGATCCTGCCGTGGGCGCGTCCCCGGGTGCTGGCGTTGATGTTGAAGGTGATCTTCCGGCCGGCGACGACACCGGTTCCGTCGATCGTCTTCAGCGTGCCCTTCTTGTGGGTGACGACGAAGTCACCGGAGTCCAGTTCCCCACCGAATCGGTAGGCCTGGCTCCCGGTGCGGTCGAACGTCACCGCGTCCCGCAGACGCGGAGGCTGCACGGCGTCGACCGTGACGGTCTCCTGCGCGGTGGCCTTGGCGCCGTCGGTGTCGGTCACCGTCAGCTTGGCCGTGTAGGTGCCCGCACGGGCGTACGTGTGCGAGACCGTGGCGCCGGTGCCGGTCTCGCCGTCACCGAACTCCCAGGCGTACGAGTCGATTCCCTCGACATCGACCGACGCCCCCGCGTCGAACCGCACCACCAGCGGCGCGTTCCCCTGTGTCGGGTCGAGCGTGAAAGCGGCCGTGGGCAGGTCGTTCACGGGCGTCGTGGTGATCCACACGGTCGAAAGGGCCGTGCCGCCCTTACCGTCCGCGATGGAGTACACGAACGAGTCCCCTCCGTGGTAGTCCGGCCCCGGCGTGTAGGTGCAGGCCGCCCCCTGGCAGGCCAGGGAACCCAGCTGCGGGAAGGACGCCGGTTCGAACGTCAGCGGGTCGCCCTCGGGATCGGTGGCCCCCACACTCAGGTCGATGTTCACCGCGGTGTCTTCCGGGGTGTTCACGAACTGGTCGGGAGCGGACGGCGCGCGGTTGGCGCAGGTCAGCACCAGCCGCAGGTCGGTGACCGGCGGCGGGATGGTGAGGGTCTCACTGGCCGCGTACGGCAGTGCGGGATCGGCCGCCGAGGTGCAGTTCGGGTGCTCGGCCCTCACCTGGTAGTAGCCGGCCACGACGTCCCAGCCGAAGTGCCCGTCGGCGGTGGTGAACGACGGGTTGCGCCGGTTGGCCGGGGACATGAGCCCGGAACCGTCGGGCACCTCGGTGAACGGGCCGCTGATGTCGTCGGAGCGGTAGAGGGTCACCTCGGCGCCCTCGATCGCGTGCCCGGCGGTGTCGACCACGTTGCCGCTCGGGTCGATGTAGACGTCGAACGTGATCACGTTCGAGGTGCCGTCCGGGCAGGCCAGCGTGATGCTGATCTGCGCGAAACCACTGATCGGGCGCAGGGGTTCGATGGTGGCGGTGTACTCGCCGTCGGCCCCCTCGGCGAGCGTGCCGTCGCGGCGGGTCTCACCGCCCTGGGTCAGGACCCAGGTGGCCACGCCTCCCTCACAGCCGTGGGTGCGCAGGGTGAGCGGGTCGCCCCAGTAGAGCACCGGCAGGCCGTCGGGGTTGGTGGAGATGCTCGTGATGCTGGTGCCCGCCGGAGGTGGCGTCGGCAACTGCAGCACGATGTCCTGGCTGGTGAGGTCGGCCCCACCGTCCGGGATCGTGACCGTGCGCGAACCGGTTTCGGCCCGGGACGAGCCCGGCGGGTAGGCGGTGATCCGGTACTCGCCCGACGGCAGCCCGGCGACGCTGTACGCGCCGTCGCGGTTGGTCGAGGAGGTGTTGCAGGCCCGGTCACCGCTGGTCGGGCAGACCTGCACGAAACTGTCGGCGAGCACGTTCGCCGGGTCGGGCGAGCCGCTGTAGACCGTGCCGGCCACGCTGCCACCCACCGGGACCTGCCCGGAACGCACCCGGAACACGTAGCGGCCGTCCATGCTCGAGTCACGTCGGCCGTCGACCAGGGCGGTGGGCGACCCGTCGAGGAACGCGCCGTTGACCCCCGAGTTCGGGAACTCGTCGAACGTGCCCGCGACGCCCGTACCGGCCGAGTACCCGGCCCGCACCGCCGTGCCGCCCAGACCGCCCGAGCCGCCCGAGGCGTCCCCTGTTTCCCACTGCGCCTGACCGTAGTTCATGACGATGTCGAAGTCGCCGGGCCGGCCACCCGGGTCCTGCGACCGGTCGGTGAGCAGGAGCTGGGCCCGCACCAGCTTGTCCGCCCGGCCGCCGTAGTAGCCGACCCCGGCGCCGGCCCAGTTGGCGCAGAACGTCTTGCCGTCGGCCGAGGCCCCGTAGGTCACCACGTCGGAGCGCAGGTTGCGGGTGTCGACGTCGGCGAAGAACGGCGCGATGATCGGCCGGTCGATGTCAGACGTCAGTGCGAACGGGGTGAACGTGTTCATCGGCTGGTCGAACGTGACGTTGCCGTTGTTGTTGACGTAGAGCGAGTTGTGCGTGTTACCGAAGAAGTTGACGCTGAAGGGCAGGTCGATCCGGTCCGTCGAGCTGTCGTCGTTGCGGCCCAGGATGTTCTGGGTGCAGGCCGCGAGGTTCTGCACGGCGCCGCCGTTGTCGTCCTTCGGGCTCGCGAGCATCCGGGTCGCCTCGACCGTGGCCTTGACCTGTGCACAGTCGTCGGTGTCGGTGACACTGCCGACCAGGTTGGCGCAGCCCTGCTGCAGGGCGTTGGCCAGGTCGCGGTAGCGGCTCGTCGACGAGAGCAGGCCCTGCGCCTCGTAGTAGAGCCGGGCCGCCTTGTCGATACCGAGCCCCCTCACCGGGGTGCCGTTGAACGTCCCCCCATCGGTGATGAGGAAACCGGCCTTGTTGCCGACACCGCTGTTGTGGTGCACGCCGCAGTTGTCGTTGGCGACGGCGTCGCACACCTCCTCCGGCGGCGTCTCCTGGTAGATGCTGCTGTCCATGGCGTCGGGCTGCGGCTCCACGGACCGCGTCGGGTCGGCCAGGTTGCGCGTGACCCCGCTCCCCGCGTCCTCACCGTGCAGCCAGTTGCGGTCGGCCGCGTCGTTGCCCAGGCCGTTGGTACGGTCGATGAACTCACCGAACACGTCGGACATCGACTCGTTGATGGCGCCGCTCTGGTCCAGGTACTCCAGCCCGTTCATGGCCGCGGTGACGCCGTGCGTCATCTCGTGGCCGGTGACGTCGTCGGAGAGCCGCTGCTCGCCGAAGGTCATCGTCGAGGTGGAGTCGTTGTAGAAGGCGTTGCCGTACGGGCAGTCGTCGTTGCTGTCGGGGCAGGCGCGCACGATGGCGCTGAGGGTGCTGCCCGATCCGTTGATGCTGTCGCGCCCGAAGCGCTCACGGTAGAAGGAGTACACGGCGCCCAGGTAGTCGTACGCCTGGTTCACCTGCGGCTCGCCGGCCGCGGCGCCGCCCTCCTCGCGCACCGGGCTGTCGCAGGTGGACGCGCCCGCGCGGTCGTTCTGGTTGTCGCAGATGCGCCGGACCAGGTCGTTGGCCACCTTGTCGACCTGCACCAGGGGCTGGTTGCTGGCCGCGTCGACGTAGACGTCAGCCGCATGCGGCTCACTGTCGCCCTCGGCGCTCACCCGCACCTTCCAGACCAGCTGCGGGTCGGGCTTCTCGGCTCGCCCGAGCAGGCTGGCGTCGTAGATGGCCTTGGCCGGTGCCACGACCTCGAGGTCGGCCTTCGGCACGTCCCAGTTCTGGCTGGCCTCGGTGACGGCGGTGGTGGTCGCCTGGGCGGGAGTGACAGCTGCCGTGGTCGATTCACGGACGTCGGGGCTGAGTTTTCCGGTCACACTCACCACCCTGCCCGCCTGGTTCACACGCACCACCAAGCCGGCCATCGCCACGGGAACCTCGAGGCGTTTCTGGCTGAAGCGCACCCGCCAGCCGCCGCCCAGGGCCCCTTCGGGTGCGGACGCGGCGAGCTCGGTTCGGGTTGCCCCGAAAAGAGTTCCGTAACGGTCGATGAACGCCTGGGCGGCCTGTGCCGCCGTGGTGGTGCCTTCGGCGGTCCACGGGTGCCCGGCGGCGAAGCCGACGTAGCTGACGGCACCGGTGAGCGGGTCGGCGGAGATCTGGGTCTGGCCGTCGCCGGCCTTGACGAGCTGCTCGATCAGCAGCGCGTCGCCGGTGGCGGCGGGCTTCTCCGGTTCCGGCGCGGTCTTGTGAGTGCTCACGGCCAGAGCCGGTGAAGCACCGAGGACCATGGCGGCGCCACACACGGCGGCCGCTCCGGCTCGGACCAAACGTATCCCGGGTCTTTCCACGGCCCTATTTCTGGCTCGCTTGCTGGTCACAATGTTTCCCCCCGTGTATTGAATTGGACGGGGCGAACCGTAGCCCGGCGGCGTCGACAGGGGTGCGATCGGCACAGAAAGTGGCCTGAACAGTCGATCCTCACCGCGCGGGCTCATGAGCCACGAATGGGAGAAGATGGACTTGGTCAAACTGATACACCGCAGACCACGGACGCTATCGCCCACCGGCCCCGGTAAATTGAGAATTCTCTTTTAACCGTTGACGAAGAAGGCGCTGAATATTTCGACACTTGTTGATTCGCCTTGGCTTGCCACCACTTCGTGCACGCCTGGGATGTATCACTCTCCGGCGTTCTCAGTATGCGACCGTCAACCGTACGGTCCCTCCTGTGCCGATCCGGGGAATCGGAGGTTTCGATTGGGAAATTCGCCTGAAAGGCCTTGTGGGCACGGCTAATCTTCCAATCGCCGCCCGCATCCGGCGGCGGCCTTCCCTGACAACGGCGTTGGAGGACGGCCCCGGAGATCACCCACTCCGGCACAGCTGGCGCAAGGCCTGGACCCACTCGGCCCCACCCGAACCTTGAGCCCGGAGGAGTCCGAACCTTGGCGAATGCCCCCCGTTCCGGCCTGCCCGAAATCAAAAGCCGCAAGCAGCATCATCAATTTCTCTAGGCGACATCAACGCCAGCCTTCAGACCTGTAACACAAAAACACCGGGACTTTCAGTTCACCTCATCGATTGGGCTCACTGGAAATGGTTCGCGTACTGCAGGTCAGCGCCACTCTTTCATCGCTCGACGGAGGCCCGGCGGAAGCTGCCCTCAACCTCAATCGGGCACTACGCGCTCATGGTGTGGACGCCACCATTGTCTCCACCGACCAGCACTCCGCCGGGCAGCTTCCGGACGAGCGCCGCCGGTACATCACCGCGTCGGGCGTGGCCGCCGAGTTGTACCGCGCCCACTGGCCTTTCGGCGTCAAGGCCTCCATCCGCATGGCTCTCGCCCTGAGTCGTCACGTTCGAGCGTCAGACGTCGTTCACATCCACGGCTTCTATCTCTGGCACGCCGTGCTGGCCGCGACCTACGCGCAGTTCCACCGCGTGCCCTACCTAATCCAGCCGCACGGCGTCTTCGAGCCCTACCAGGAGCAGCAGTCGACCCGGATCAAGTCACTGTTCATGCGATTGGGCGGGCGCCGCGCCCTTCGGCTGGCCTCCGCCATCGCCTTCGACACCGAGACCGAACGCCGGGTGGCAGTGCTGCCCCGCTGCGCTCGAGCGGTGCGGCGCGTGATCATCGCTCCGGCTCCGCGAGGCCAGCGGCCCAAGGCCCGTGACATCGGCGGCGTCTCGCCGGGGCCGCACATCCTGTTCCTGGCGCGTATCGCCCCGAAGAAGAGGGTCGATCTCGTCATCGCCGCGATGCCGGAGATCCTGCGCCAGTTTCCAGGCGCCCGTCTCACCATCGCCGGTGACGACGCCGAGCACCTCGCCGAGTCCGCCCTCCAGCAGTCGCCCGCCCAGGCCAGGGCCGCCATCACCTGCTGCGGCTTCGTCGAGGGCGTGGCCAAGGACGAACTCATCGACTCGGCCGACGTGTACGTGCTCCCGTCGGAGAACGAGAACTTCGGCATCAGCGTGACCGAGGCTCTCGCCGCCGGGCTCCCCGTCGTCATCTCCAAGAACATCGCCCTCTGGCAACAAGTCCGGGAGCACGAGGCCGGTATCGTCATCGACCAGCTGGACGCGGCCGATGTGGCCCAAGCCGTGTGCACGCTGTTCAGCGATGCTCAGCGTCTGCACACCGCAGGCAACGCCGCCCTCGACCTCGGCCGAATCCTGTTCTCGGCCGACGCCACCCGCGAGCAGGCGATGAACGCCTACGAGACGGCGTTGGGCATGACACCTGCGCTGCACTGAGCGCCAGCCGTCGCTGACTCTCTTGATCTCAAGCATTCGTCGTATGGACAGGTCCGTCGGCCGGTTCATATCCCTACGAAGGCATTCGAGGGAGCCCCTTTCACCGCGCGAAGCGACCGTCACCATGATTCACCTGCGGTAGCCTCCTCGGTACCGATTGTGACGATACGGAATCGGTGAGCAAATCACCGACGTCGACGTCGGCCATGTACTCATGCCGTCCGGAAGGTCCGGACGGCATCGAGCACCTCGGGACAAACCGAGAACGCCGGCGCTCGCAACCGAGGAGGTCTCCAGATGCGGTCCGACTTCAAGATCCCCGTCTCGGTCGTCATTCCGACGAAGAACGAAGAAGCAGGAATCCTGGAGTGCCTCGCCTCGGTGAAGGCCTTCGAGCAGGTCATCGTCGTCGACTCCGAGAGCCCCGACCGCACGCAGCCGTTGTCCAGGTCCGCGGGCGCGGAGGTCGTGAACTACCACTGGGACGGTGCGTACCCGAAGAAGAAGCAGTGGTGCCTGGACAACCTGGACCTGCGCCACGACTGGGTGCTCTTCATCGACGGCGACGAGCGGCCCAGCGCCGCCCTCGTCTCAGCGATCCGCGAAGCCGCCCGAACCGGCAAGATCGACGAGTTCGGCGCCTTCGACCTGGATCTCGACTACCACTTCCTCGGCCGTCCTCTTCGCCACGGCCACCAGGTGGTGAAACGGGCGCTCGTTCACCGCAGGCGCACGGTCTTTCCCGAGCTCGGTGACCTGGGCGCCCCCGGCATGGGCGAGCAGGAGGGCCATTACCAGCCCACCGTCGACGGGGCCGTGGGCCGGCTGCCCGGGCGCCTGGTTCACGACGACCCGGATCCGTTCGCGACCTGGGTCGCACGGCACAACCGCTACTCCGACTGGGAAGCCTACCTGCAGGAGCATCCCCAGCTCGCCCACCAGATCCAGCGCCTGCGCTCGAGCCGCGCCCGGCGCTACCGCGACACCCCGTTCAAACCCCTGGCCTTCTTCCTGTACTCGTACGTCCTGAGGCGCGGATTCCTCGACGGTGCAGCCGGTTTCCACTACGCCGTCGCTCACTCGTTCTACTTCTGGATGATCTCGGTCAAGCGGCGCGAGGCCCGGAACCTTCCCCCCGCCGGCACCATCGATGTCGACGCCACCCCCCGGGTCATCGACGTGGACAGATTCACGAAGGAAGTTAAGTGACCCTGAGCGTCATGCGTGTCGCGGCCTCCGTCTCCCCCCTCGACGGCGGCCCGGCCACCGGAATTCTGGCCCTGTCAAGGGAACTCAGGCTCGCCGGCACCGAGGACACCATCTACGCGACCGACGCGCACGGCGCCGGGCACCTGCGCAAGACCGACCTGCCGAGCACCAATCAGCCCCACGTCAACCTCTCTCGGGTGCACTCCCCCAGGGCTCTGAAACCCGCGCTCGGCATGTCGATCCGGATCCTGCTGGGAATCCGCCACGTTGACGTGGTGCACATCCACGGCTTCTACCTGTTCCACAGCGCGCTGGCCGCGGTGACCGCTCGGCTGATGAAGAAGCCCTACATCATCCAGCCGCATGGGGTTTTCGAGCCGTATCAGGAGAAGCGGTCGCGCGGTCGGAAGAACGCGTACATGCGTGTGATCGGTGACCAGGTGCTCCGCCACGCGGCGGGACTCATCTTCGCGACCGAGGCCGAACAGGCCAATGCCAAGGCAGTGATCGAGCGCTACTCGCTCACATCGTGGATCATGCCGCTCGGAGCTGACGCTACCGCTGTTCCGCCGAACCCCCCGGGCACGCCCCACGAGCCGACCGTCCTCTTCCTCGCGCGTCTCGCCTCGAAGAAGCGCGTCGACCTGGCCATCAAGGCCATGCCCATCGTCCTTGAGTCTCAGCCTCGGGCAAGGCTTCTCATTGCCGGCGAGGGTGACATGGAACTCGTCGAGACGCCGTTGGCCGAACTGGCGCCTGAGGTACAGGAACGCATCAGCGTCATCGGATTCGTCGAGGGCGATGCCAAGGCAGCCGCGTTCGCGCAGGCGGACGCGTATGTGCTGGCTTCCGAGAACGAGAACTTCGGGATCAGCGTTGCCGAGGCCCTTGCCACAGCGACCCCCGTCATCATCTCCGACCAGGTAGCCATCGCCCCGGCCGTCGAGACCAGCGAAGCCGGCATCATCGTCTCGTCGCTGACTCCGGAAGCCGTGGCCGACGCCATCCTCAGAGTCCTCGACCCGGACACCAATCAGGTCATGTCCCAGCACGCCAAAGAGCTCGCCAACCGCGAGTTCAGCTGGTCGGCCACGGCCCGGACAGCCGAAGGCATCTACCGCGACCTGCTCCCCCCGTCCTGACCCTGGCCACACCGAGGAGGCTCCAGAACGATGCCCGTACGCAGCGGCGACAAGCCCCGGGTGCTCTACTTCGTCTCCCACCCGATCCCGTACCAGGCACCGATGATCAAGTACCTGGCCACGACCGGCGACGTCGAGATGCACGTGGTCTTCGCCCGCGACGACGGCCTGGTCTCCTACTACGACCCGGACTTCCAGAAGTCCGTGGCCTGGGACATCCCGCTCACCGACGGCTACAGCCATGAGTTCCTCCGGATCAGGAGCGGTGAAGCGACCAGCCGGTTCATCAAGCTCACAGAGCTCGTCTCCTTGATCCAGACGTTCCGCCGGTTCCGTCCGGATGCGGTTTGGGTACACGGTTACGACTCCCGTTTCTCGCTGGCCCTGCTCGCGGCGTGCAAGCTGACCCGGGTGCCACTGCTGGCCCGCGCCGACGTCGAGGAGTCGGACGCGCATGGCGGCCCTAAGGTCCGCATGGTCAAGAACCGGCTCCTGCGCTGGTACTTCCCGCACATCAGCGGATTCCTGGCAGTGGGGATCCGGAACGCGAAATTCTACTCGGACCGCGGGGTTCCGGCCCGCAAGATCTTCTCGACCCCCTACGGAATCGACAACGTGCGGTTCCAGCAGACGACTGAGTCTCCCGCCTCTTCCGAGGTACCGACCTTCCTCTTCGCCGGCAAGCTGATCCCCCGTAAGCGTCCGCAGGATGCCATCGAGGCGCTTCGCCGAGTTCCCGCCGCCAAGCTCATTTTCGTCGGAAGCGGTGAACTCGAGCCAATGCTCCGGCAGATGACCGAAGACTACGGGCTGCAGGATCGCGTCACCTTCGCCGGCTTCGTGAACCAGGCCGACATCGTCGGCTACTACCAGCGAGCTGCCGCGCTGCTGCTGATCTCCGAGCGCGAACGCTGGGGTCTCGTGGCCAACGAGGCCATGGCGGCCGGCTGCCCGGTGATCAGTTACGAGGCCGTCGGGTGCAGCCATGACCTGGTGCGAGACCAGGAGACCGGCTTCGTCGTGGACACGGGCAATGTCCCGCAGCTGGCCGAGGCGATGACGAAGCTGCTGGACCCGGAACGGCAGCGGGAGCTGTCACGCAACGCCCGGGAGCACGTGGCCAACTACTCGTTCCACGACGTAGCACGCGGACTGAACGACTCATTGAAGTCTTTGGGTGTCCTCACGCCGGCCGGGTGACGGCGAGCAACCCACAGAACCGCTCAAGGCAATTCACTGTCCGGGAGGCTCCGGCGGGGGCCTCCACAGACCCTTGTTCTGTTCGTAGAGGAAGCGCGATCCGGCCCAGGAGATCTCGTCGGATGTTCCTTCTCCGTCGGAACTCACGGTTTCGCGGATCTCTTTTGCCGGGATCGGGGAATCCTCTTCGGGCGCAGGTGTCTTACGGGCGGAACGACGGGGATCGTCGCGCAGATCCACCACGTCTACCGATGCCTGGCCATGAGCAGTGCGGCCGTGGTGTTCAGAGCTTCGCCTCGCTCCAGAGGCCAGCCCTGCCGCGAGAAGTACGGCCTCGACGGCGAATCCACCGGCAACACCCAGCAGAACGCCCGCTGCGAAGAGCCTGTCTTCGTTCTTCACGGCACGGCTCGTGTCAGCCAGACGAGAGTGTATCTCCGGAATCGATGTCCCCTCCGCCCCCAGGCCGATGGGACTCTCACCGTACTCCGGGGCGAGTGCCGTGGCCCTCAACAGATCACTGGAACTGAACAACACCTGCAGGTCCGGATTTGTCTCGGTCAGGAAACTGGCCCGAAAATACGTGGCCTTCGGCTTTTTCCAGGTGAACGTCATACACCGAGGACCCTGTTCAGGTGAACAGGCCGCTGCGAACTGCCCGAGACCGGGTGTGTGCAAAGCCACGAAGGCACCCGAGTTCACGGAGATCGAGTGGCGCGCTCTTCCGGAGATCGTGTACGCGAGGTTGTCAGCGCCCGACCCCTTCGAGTTTCCAGTAGCGGAAAGCATCAACCAGGTACCGGGGGTGCTGACCCCGAACATGTCTGGGCTTCGCTCGTTCCAGAGACTTCCGGAGCGGCGGCTGATCTCCTCGTGCATGGGCGGGACGACTTCGCTGTGCACGGGAACGCTCAAGTCACCTTCGAGGAATACGAGAAGCGCTTTCCTCTTGTCATCCGCGGGCAGGCCCTCAGGCCAGGCGACGTCAATCTCGATCTGGAAGTAGGACAGGTCCTTGGTGTCGGACACGCCTTGCATCCAGAGGGCGGCCGGGAGTGGGGCGGACGAGAACCGGACGCGAACCTGAACATCCACATCCTGGCTTTTCGTGAAGACCTCGACACGACCACGGAACGCCGACGCCGGCGCCCGGGGATGAGCTGATCGGTAGAGATAGACCGCAGGAGCTGAGACGGCGAGGAACGCGGCCAGTAGTAGGGCCAACCGCAGGGCCGGCCCGCTTCGGTGCCTGCCCATGCTGGCCCGCTCCAGTCCGGGATCTGCGTCTGCCGTTTAACCGTTGACGATCTGGCTGGCCTCAGACGAGGTCAGATCAACCTGGACGTTTTCCTCTTCCCGCTCCCAGATCGCCCGTGTGCGCCACAGGCAGAAACAGAGCAACAGCACGGTCACGAACTGCCCCAGCGCTGCCCCGCCGGCCGCCCCCGCCGCGCCGAACTCCTTGGCGCCGTAGGCCTGAGCCCCCAGCTGCACGATCAGCCCGCCCGAGACACAGAGCGTCGAGTACTTCTCCAGGCGCCACGCCACGAGCGCACCGCTCAGCGGCTGGCAGGCCATCGCGAAAGCAATGGCCAGGCAGAGCAACTGCAGGGAGTGCACGCTGCCCGCATACGCGCTGCCGAGGAACGTGTTCACCAGCCACGGCGCGAGCAGGGCCACTGTCCCGACGACAGGCAGCGACAGCGACACCGTCAGCAGCGCGCTGACCAGCCCTGAGAAGCGCTTGCTGGCCGCGTCCGCGCTCATTCGCGGGAACACCGCCTGGGTGACCGCCTGTGCTGCCAGACCGATCGGGCCCATCCAGCGATTCACAGCCGCGTACTGACCCGCCACCGCAGCGCCCGCGACGTTGTTGACCACGGTGATGTCCAGCGTGCCCAGCGAATTCACGGTCGCGCTGGCACCCACACCTGAGCGGTCTCGATACGGATGCACCCAGTGATAGCGGACCACCGGCTCGTGAGGCGCGGTCAGGCGCTTCTGCAGCACCCGGTAGAGGCAGGCTTCGATCCCGGAGTTGAGAGCCAGCAGCAGCACCAGGAGGTCACCGCTCACCCCTCCTCGCCAGGCCAGGAGGAAGATCAGCAGCACGCCAGGCACCCGGGAGGTCACGGTAGCTCCGACCACCGCGCCGAACCGGAGTTCAGACCGCAGTGCTACCCCCATGATGAGCGCCAGCGAGTTGCAGACGAAGAGGACAGCCGCTGCCGCGATCGTGCTCACCGTGAGGGTTCCCCCCGCGAGCGCGGCGATGACACCGACGACCGGGGAGACCGCCAGCACGACGACCGCCTTGCTGCGCTGCCACTCGACCAGCTGCAGCGGGGTCATCCGGCCGGCCGAGCGCTCGCGCAGGGCGTAGGTCATGCCGCCGAAGTCGCAGATGGCCACGGCGAGGATCGCGATGCTGGCCACGGAGGCGGCCGCGCCGTACTTGTCCGGCAGCATGACGCGCGCCGCGAGCAGGTACAGCAGTCCGGTGAGGATCTGCGTCGTCATCGTTCCGGCGAAGAGCACGCCGGCGCCCCGGAAGATGTCGACGACGCTGCGCAGTCTCGGGTTCTTGAACGGTGAGGCCATGGTCAGACACCCGACGTCGAGAGGAGATCCAGGTATTTCCTCGCCATTGAGGTGCCGCTCGCATCGGCCATGATCGACGGGGCCTGGGCCCTCGCCGTCCGGGACGCCTGCTCGAAAGACTCGATGACCGCGGCGACAGCGTGCTCGGCCCCGGCCACGTCACCGGGCTCGAAGTGGGCCGCCGCGAAACCCGGAGCACCGTCGAGGCCGTCGGCACAGACCAGCGGGACACCGGACGCGCCGGCCTCGAGGACGGCGATCGAGTGCGCCTCGCGGTCCGCGGGGTGGAACACGATGTCGGCTCCGGCGAGCACCGCCGCGACCTGGTCGGTCGGACCGGCGAAGCGAACACCAGGGATCCGGGACGCGCGGTCGACGACCGCCTGTATCTCCGGGGCGCCGTCGATCGGGCCGTACCAGGTGAACGTCAGGTCGGGATTTCTCGCCAGCAGGTTTTCGGCGACGGAGAGCCACAGAGCCGGGTTCTTCTGTCGGGTCACCCGGGCGATGGTGACGATCGTGCGGGGAGCGGCCGGGATCGGCCCGGTGGGGGCCGCGTACCCGTCGGCGATCCCGTTGGGGATGACCGTGGTGGGCACTGCGCCCCCGAATCGCTTCTGGTAGCTCTCTTTCTGGCTCTCACTGACAGCGACGACATGGGACGTACGACGCCTCAGAACGCGTTCGGCCCACCGGAACCGGCGTGAGCGGTAGTCGTCGGACGCCGAGTGCAGCACGGTCAGCACCGGCACCCCCCGCGGCACGATCATGCGGGTGTAGAGGTTCGGCGTCGCGCTGTGCGAGACCAGGGCCTCCGGGGAGAACTGCCGGACCTTCCAGGCGAGGTCGATCACCCGGGTTACCTGCTTCAGCGGACCCGGTGGAGTGTCGTCGACATAGACGATGTCCGACTCCACGCCCTCTTTCGTCCACTCGTCGCGCAGTGTGCCGGCGACGGCCTCGGCGCCCCCGATGCGCTCGCTGAGAAGCACCTGGAGCAGACGCCGGTCGGAGGTCTCCCCCAGCAGCCGGCTGGCGAAGAGGTCACCGGAGGCAGGAGCGGCTGTCGGGGCGGCACCGGACTCGCGTGCCGTCATCACGGTCTGCATTGCCTGCGTCAACGGGCCCGGCGCCAGGGCACACCAGAGGGCGAGACCACCGGACGCGTCGCAGTCCGCCTTGAGGGTCTCGGACCCGGCGGCGACGATGCGCCGACCGGCCAGAACGGCCTTACCGAAAATGCCGCTGGGGCCTTCATTGTCATAGGCGAGCACGTGGCCGTCGGCGGCCTGGACAGCGGCGTCGAACTGCACGTCGTCCATCGGCCCGGGAACCCTGCGGACCGCCACACCCTGACGTTCCAGAGCATCCAGTTCGGGTGCGAGCGAGCTCTCCAGCGCCGGATCGACGCGACCGGCGAGCAGCAGCCCGACCTCGGCCGCCGCCAGCCCCTTCAGCGCAGCAATGATGAGCGTCAGGTTCTTGCGTGCGGTGATCGCCCCGACCACGGCGAACCAGAACCGGCCGTCGTTCATGCGATGCCGGCGTCGGAAGTCCGCCACATCAGCCGGTGAGGCGGCGAACTCGATCGGGTCCGGCACCTCCCAGTGCCGGGGCGATCCGCTCATCGAGCTGGCGAGGTCGTAGACCTCGACGCCCGGGCGCATCCGGGCGGTGCTCTTGGCGATCTCCTTGGCGCGGAACTTCAACTGGTTGGCCCGGCCCGGCTGGGACCGGGCGCGCATACAGAGAAGTGCGACCGACGCGTCACCCTCTGCGGGTGTGCGCCGGGCGACCTCGAGCAGATGGCCGTCGCCGTCGGGAATCACGACCCGGTGGGCCCTGAACTCCCGCGCGATGCGCTGCACGGTGGCGAGCGAGAACGCCGTCGTCTCGACGATCTGCACCTGCTGGGCGATCGGCCTGAGATGCGTGGCGAACTCGGGTGCCGCCACGCATTCGGGCGTGAGCACGAGCATGACCTCATCCCCACCGGCGAGGGCTCGGCGCGAGAGCAGAGCAACGTACGAGAGGTGATGACCGCTGGGATTCGGCTCCGCGATCAGGATTCGGCGCCCGGTCACCTCAGGCGTCCTGCGCAATCCGGGTTCCCCGGCGTACCCGGGCGAGCGATGTGCCCCGAGCCGGCCCGAACAGGGCACTGCCTCCGTCACGGCTGCCGAACGAGGTCTTCAGCTCGCTGAAACGCTTCTTCTCCCGGTCAGACTTGGTCTTTCGGGTGGAGCCCTGGTCGAGGGGCGCGGAGAAGTGGATCGGGACGTACCCGCCGGTGCGACCGGTGACGGCCTGGGCCCGGAACATCAGGTCGTGATCGTCGTTGCCCAGGAAGAAGTGTTCCAGGTCGAAACCGTCGAGACCTTCGTAGTCCCGCCGGCGGAAGGCCAGCGGCCCCCGGATGACGGACCCGCCGACATAGACGCGCGGCTTCGTCCGTGGGTGCAGGGGGCGGTTGATCGCCTCTCCCAGCCGGCCGGCCTGACCGGTGATCCTGAACATGAGCGGTTCGAAGGCGCGAGCCGCGGGGACCCGGCCCTGCAGCTGCGAGAACTGCTTGGCCAGCAGGTTCGAGACCCGGCTCCACTGCCGGTGCACCTCGTGCCCGGGACGGCGGACGAGCGCAACCGGGTGAATGCCCCGGCCACTGACGGCGAAGACGTCGACATTCTCGTCGAGCGCGTTCGTCATGACGCGGTCGAAGCCGACGTGCTCGATGTGCATGTCGGCCTGGACCTCGATCACATACTCGGCCGAGGTCAAGCTGATACCCAGTGCGTCGCAGGCGGTCTCGAATATCCCGTCGTCGCTGACCGCGACCACGACCTTGGACGTGCGACGGCTGCGCCCCCCGAGCCCGTCGAGCCACTCCATGATCTCGGCCAGGGAGTCGTCGGTGCAGCCGTCGACGATCAGGCAGATTTCGTGCGGCAGCCGGGCGCAGGTGATGATGGAGTCAAGGTTGCGAGCGATGACGCCCTGCTGGTTGTGCACGGGGACGATGAACGAGACCTGAGCCGGTGGGGCGGACTCGAACAGGACCCGGTCCACGGTGACGGGCACGTCCCCGAAGACGGGATGCGCACCCGGCACGTAATCCGACAGCGCCTTCTTCACCTGTGGCCGCCCCAACTCGTCAGTTCACGGGTCTTTCCCGGCCCAGCAGCAGTGATGGCACCCATTGACCCTGCCTAGAATCGAACGACATCACCCTAGCGTGACCGAGTGATCACTGTGTGGCAGATTTCAGAGGGAATGGGATCTCCTACGTTCAGTTGAACTCCACGAGCGCGTTCACCCCACCGCAATGATGGACGCACGGACTACCACCCCTGCGGATGACACGCTTACGTGTCGTCCCATCGGTCGAAACGCCCTCTTGGCGCCCTCAGGAAGACCGGAATGGCTTGCTCGTCAGCATCTTTCATAGTGTCACCGACAAGCGCGGGTCGACCGATACGTCCACTGTCGGCCTGGTGAGCGACGCCCGGCAGGGGAGGAACCATCTGGCTAACCTCTAGCCCGATGGACGCCAAGACTCCTTCTCAGGGGCCGAACGCGCGAAGCGCAGCCGGCGGCTCCCCCGGGCAAGTCACGTGGTGACGATCAGCGACCGAGATCTCCGACGAGGTCGCTGGCCCGAGCACATGTTCTCGCCCCCGGCTCCCGACAAGGGCCGCGGCGACACGTCTGCCGACTACATCCTGCGCTGGACCCTCGTCGGGTCAGCGCTCGCCGGTCTCCCCAATCTGACCGGCTGGAACGTCCTCCCCATGACTTTCGTGCTCAACGGCGGCATCGCGCTGAGCATGATGGTCGGCTTCTTCGGGCCGAGGACGCCGTCGATCGCCCGGGCCACCTGGCTGCTGTTCGCGGGTGGGTACCTCACGGTGAAGCTGACCGCACTCGCCCTGGGCTCACACCCGGCCGGCCCCGACGATCTCTTGCAGGCGTACAAGGCCTACATCTTCCTGGTGCCCCTGGTCTGGTTCATCGGCCGAAAATGTTTCACCCCGGCCGGTCTCGCCCGCACCGTGCGCCAGATCCTGGCCGTGACCGCCCTCAAGTACCTGATCGTCTTCGCGGCCACCGCAGGAACCCACCGACCTGGCGTGTGGACCGAGAACAACTTCGAGTTGATGCTCGTCATCGGCCTCACGTACCTCGCCTGGCCACACCTCGGCCGAAACCGGGGCTGGTGGATGACGCTGCTGTGCCTGATCGTGCTCATCGGCGAATCACGCTCCGGCGTGATCGAACTGGCGTTGGTGTTCGTGGTGATCTTCTGGAGGCCCCGGGATCCCCGTTTCCTGCTCTACGTCGCCGGAGGCGGCATAGTCGTCTGGCTGTCCAACTACGTCTTCTCGCAGCGCAGCAACGGCAGCCCCAGCGATCGCTGGCAGTTCTGGCAGATTTTCAGGGCCGAGTCAGCGGCGTGGAACCTGAACGATTGGCTGGTCGGCCGGCCACCCCTGACCCCACTTTCGCTGGAGTCGTGTGATCGACTCGCGCCCTGGGGAGGCCTGAGGGCCATGAACGCGACGGACATCTGTTACTCGGTTGGGCTGCACATGTTCAGCCTGCGGGTGCTGATGGATCAGGGGGTACTGGGGGCACTGTTCTTGTTGCTGTTCATCTGGCTGGCCCTGCGAGCCTCGGGAGCAGGCATGCGCGACCGCGTGGCCCTCCTGGGGATCGGCCTGGCGAACTCGATGTCCGTGTCGGCCTTCAATTCCGAGTACTTGCTGATCCCCCTGCTCGTCGCTGCCGGACTTCGCTACCGGGCACACCCCTCTCCCACCGCTCCCCCCGTACCGGTGGAGCGGGTTTCGGGGTGAGGCTCGAGAAACTCGGGGAACCTAGATCATTTCTCGCCCCAGGTCACGACGCCGGCGAATTGATAACCGAGCAGAAATGACCGTACGGCCCCGCCTCAGTCACCCACACAGCGAATGCCACTGACCCATTTCGCGGATTACCCTAAAGTTCAGAGAATCCACACGCATATCCCCGTCAGTATTGAACTCGACCGAGACGGCGTTTCTCAACCTAGACACAACGGGGAATCATGAGCAAAACCACCGCCCGCCGCTTCACTGTCCTTGCAGCCGGGATTCTGGCCGCCCTGGGCGGCATCGCCGCCACTGCCCCGGCCGAAGCAGCCCCCAGCACCAAGAGTTCATGCACCCAGAACCTGCTCTGCATCTGGTCGGACAGAAACTTCGACGGGGACTTCACAACAACATCACGTAAGGCACCGGACTGGAACGATCTTCCTGGCGCAGCCAACTGCCCGGACGAGACGTTCAACGACTGCGCAACAGCCGTCTGGAACAACACCGTCTACACCTACCGCCTTTACGAAAACGTGGGCTACAAGGGCAAGCACATCGACATCTGCGCAAACTGGGCCGGGAATCTTCCGCCGAGCTGGAACGACCGCGCGAGCTCCAGCAAGATGCTGCGTGACGGTAAGTCCAAGACCTGCCTGTAATCTCTCGCTTCACCCGGTGCCGGCGACCGCGCAACTCCTCTGCTTGCGGTCGCCGGCATTTTTGGTTCGCCAAGAACCTTGCATCAGCCTGCACGAATGGTTTGATTGGGGTTCCGCAACCATAGGAGTCGGGGGACCTTATGAACACCAGCAGGCATCGAGCGACGGTACTCGTGGCGATGGTATTGGCGAGCCTCGGAAGTGTGGCCATGGCCAACTCAGCCGAGGCCCGCGCACGCAGCGCGGATCAGTGCCCTGCCGAAAAGGTATGCATCTGGCAGGACTACAACTACGGCAACGACTTCGCGTCTATAGACGGCCGCACCGCGCAGTGGTCTCGCCTTACAGGAGGAGAGAACTGTCAGGCGAAGAACTTCAACGATTGCGTGTCGAGCGTCCGAAACCGAACATCAGTTTCATATCGCCTATATGAACACTTCAACTATCAGGGCGATTACATCGACATCTGCCCAGGAACAGCCCTGAACCTGCCTCGGGAATGGAATGATCGACTGAGCTCAAGCCAACCAATAGGTAACGGAATGTCAGCCAGCTGCCTTTAAAGTCGTCATCTCAGGAGGATGCTGGTGTGGGACAACCTCGTTGATCCCTACTGGCATCTCCTGGGGTGTCATTAAATTCCTGTAGCCTCGCAGGGGTGAATCACCCATCCCCCATACACATGAAACAGCGCTTATACGGCTACGTATGCTAGCCAACTAAGTCACGCTCGCGCGTATGCACTTTTCGGGAGTTACTGATTCAAGGAGCGCGCTCAGCGGGCTCATGTGGATCACAACCGGGGGCGCGATCGTTATTGCAGCAACCTTGCTCGTCCAGTTACATCATTGGCTGGCTTTCATCATCCTCCTCCCCGGGATGATGCTGGCCTTCACGTACCATGCCTGGATCCGGATTGGCTTACTTACAGTCGTTGCCATGCAGGCATTTGGCTCTTCTTCTGGATTCAATCTTCAGAAACTGGCCTGGGTAGCGCTTGTTCCGGTCACACTTGCTTTCGCCGCCCGGAGCAAGTCGCGCCTTGATCTCACGATGAGGCCAGGCGGGTTGATCACGACCCAGATCATTTGGACGGGTTATCTAGCCCTTTCGGTAGCAAGAAGCCTCCTTGCTGGGCGCGCCACGGCCGATGTGTTCCGCGACTCAGTTCCATACATCACCTGGTCATTCGCACTGATGTGGGCCCTTGACCTCTCCACGAGCGGGGCAGCCACTGTCAAGCGCCTAGCCATCTCGGTTGCAGGCCTCTCTGCCGTCGGTATGGGCCTCACCTGGGTAACTATGAGGGGCGGCGCTGCACTCCCCTCATCGATGCAATTCGGCACGTCCATGTCAATGGCTGGCCTAGGAGTAATTCTTAGCGCGTCGATGCTGATATGCCGAGGCACACACCCATTACCTGCCCTTTGTTTCACTGTCTCATGCATCGGTCTAATTCTGAGCGGCAGTCGAACTTTCCTTATCGTGCCCGTAAGTCTCCTGGTTCTCCTAGCAGGCGTTCCACGCTTGGGTTTGAAAGGAATTTTTCGCTTAGGGGCTATCGCCGGCCTCATTTGTCTGTCCCTCAAGGCGCTCCCAGCCGTGACCGAGTTGATCGGCGTACATCCTGACTTTTTGACTCGTCGCAGCATGGCGTTGCTAAATTTCTCGCAGAGTCATGATGCCTCGGCTCTTGGGCGCGCCCGCTCTTACGACGAAGCTTTGCGAGTTTGGATGGAGAATCCCCTTTGGGGTAAGGGACCAGGCCCCATCTTCACGTCATATGGAGGCTTGCAGACCACGAGTCTTGACACTCCGCTTACTTTTCCCGCAAAATTTGGAATCCTCGGCATCGTCATACTCGTTGCACTGATCCTCCAACTGATCAAAGTCGTCAGATCGGTGGCTAAGAGCGCAGACCTGGAATGGCGGTTGGCGACCACTGCCTTCGGCGTCTATATGCTCATGTACTTACCGTTTGGTGGAGCCTTTGACGACAAGGGACTCGGTCTCGCCCTGTGCCTCATTCTGGGTGGCACTCTAACTTCGGCGCGGGAAACTCATGCATCAAGACCTTCCACTTAGATTGACTACGACTTCCCGAAACGATGAGCCGACGACCCCTGTTTCAATAACTCTCCGCCCACATTCCATGTGAGGCTGGCAGACCGAAAGAGGCACCAGATTTGTTACCACCTCTCCACTGCAATCGGTGAGCGATTCGAGACACCACGTCAGATCCGAAACTTCAATCAAGCTTCCTCCATTGCGTCCTTGCATTTCACAACCACAATCGTCCAGAACATGCGTTGTCACCCTCGACCACAGCTCTGGCATGCCTACTAGCAAGTCAAGTGGCCATGCGCCGTCAATATGGACAGAACCTGCCTGCAGGACGTACTTCCCCCATCGGCCGATCACCCGATTCTTCACGACGCACGAACGGCGGAGGCTGAACGTGCAGCATCATCTGTTGGTGTCTACACGATCAACCGTCCTGTACTTGGCAACGGCAAGCGCAGTCTGCTGCGTGACGGTTGCGGCAGTTGCGCAATACCCCCCGGCGGTGGTCGCCGTGGTTATTGGCTTAGTGCTCTGGTTCGTGGCCATTAAGCGGACCGAGCCACTTTCGGTGATCTTGCTCGTAGCGTCGCTGATGCTCATGCGCCCCACGTGGTACGGCAACGGAGCTACTCCGTTGGGCGTTCCCCTAGCCGTAGCCGCAGCCTTCTTTGCAGCGTCGGCTGACCATCGCGAAGGCCGCTTAGTTCCAAGTTGGCGCGACCGGCCGCGCCCCGTACTTGCTGCCCTGTGCTGCCTCGCCGCCTTTCAAGGCTGGTACCTAGTGCTCCCCATTCTGCATGGAACGTACCCTGCCGATTTCGTTCTTCGATCCGTAACCTACGTACTGGTCTCTGTGACCGCCGCCGCTATCGTGTTGCGTGAACCGCTTCGAGCACGCTTCATCGCCCGAGCCGTTGTCTGGATCTGCGGGGCAATCGCTGCCAGCTTCGGAGCGACTCTGCTGCTCTGGGCCGTCAGCGGTCCGGAGAGCCACGAGATATTGAGAATGCAATTGCCCGGAGGAATTAGCGGCGCAAACGGTTACGCTGAGGGCAACGACGGACAGCCGCTCTATCTGCCTTGGACCCTAACGAACGGCGCCACCAGCGCCTTCGGCGGAATCACCATGCCGCGTCTAGTCGGCTTCATGCGCGAGCCGGGACTCATGGCTCCGATGTTCATCTGGGCAATCTACGTCGCCGGACGCTTGAAAATGCGCAACACGCGCTTGCTACAACTATTGCTGTTCTTGGGGCTGCTGGGCTGCCAATCGACCGCCGGGTTCGCCATCTGGGTGGTGCTGGCCGTATGTACGTCCGTCATTGGAGATGCCCCGCAGAAGAAAAACTTTCGAGTCACGCGCCAGTTCCTGGGCATGGCCCTGCTTATTGGCGGGGTCTGGTTGGCAATCTTCGCACCCGTCTGGGGCTTGAAAGCAAAAGAAGAGATCAATCCCGGATCGATCTCAGATCGCACCACCACAGCCGTCACTGGTATCACACAGATAGATCAGCACTTCTGGGGTGCAGCTCCTCAAGGGCTAGAGAATGTAGGCATCAATCTGCTCAGCGAGACGCACCGAATCGGTGGTCCTGGTCTCCTCCTTGCTCTCGCCGCCTACTTCGTCCCCATACTGGTGGCTCGCCGGAAGTCTGATGCAGCCAAGCTGATCGTCCCCCTGGCAGTCACTGCGCTGGTCGCACAACCAGTCTCGGGAGCACCCACCTGGTGGATTCTCGTACTCGTGGCCGGAGCGCTCGATGACCGGGAACATGATCGAGTGCCGGATGAGACTTCGGCCGCCGAGGTTGATCACGCAGGCACAGCAGGTGTTGTGCGTCTGGAGCTGACTGATCCCGAACGATCCAGGGCTGGTCTCAATTTTTGAGCGCGACGGTCGACACTGCTTCGGTGCCCGTGTGTCCCAATCGGTACAGAGCGGAACGTCTGGGCGTCCGACGGATCAGGCGCCGTCCCGGCTCCTCGACCAAGTGGTACAGCGCTATCGCGCCAACCACCGATAGACCGAGATACGCGAAGAGGACAGCGATCCGGAGTGGTAGAGCAGCCGAGGTGAAGGTACCCCACGGCATTGCCTTGCCTACGATCATGAGCACGAGGAAATGCCACATGTAGAGACTGTAAGAAATACGGCCACCGTACTCCATCCACCGCAAGCTCAAAACCTTGGACACCAGGCCGCGCGCCTGAGCGCATCCGATCACGATCATGCAGACGAAAGGCAGACACGTGAAATCTGCCACGGGTTGTCCGGGTGTGAAAAGAATGACCGTACACAGGCCCAGGACTCCAGCAACGGCAAGGACGTCGCCGACATAAGCCGGGCGGGTGAGGGAGCGCCTGTTTCCTTCGTGCCAAAAAGCCCACAAAAAGCAGCCCGCAGTGAATTCGCCTGCGATTCGCAGCATCGATACCGTCAGCGACAGCCTGGTATATGTGCCGTCAAAGGTAACCGCCCATATTCCGAGCCACGTGACTGCGCACCCCAAGAGGACGCATGCAAGCATGCTCTTCAAGGACCTGATGCGCATCACCACCAACGCAAGCACAGGGAAAGCAAGGTAAGCGGCTGCTTCCGCACTGATGGACCAGGACGTACCGTTCCAAGACCCAACTGCCGGAATGACCTGCAGCAGAATCAAGTTCATCACGAACGAGACAGGACTGTGGTCATCGGCCGAGTTCAGCTCTTGGCCTACCAAGCCGGCGCCGATCACAAGCACCAGCGCAACGAACAGCGTGACTAAATGAACAGGGTAGAGCCGCGCGAACCTGGCCCGTAAGAAGACGCGGTAGGCCCCAAGATTGAAAACCTCAAAACGCCGAGCATAGTTGTGACTGATAATGAAGCCCGACAGGACAAAGAAGAGCTCCACTCCTAGATATCCAGACTTGATCAAGTCTTGCCAGACCGAACCGGCCGCGGCCGGCAGAAGTGCGGCCGTCGGTTCGTAGAAGTGGTAAAGCAGCACCCAGATTGCAGCCACTATCCGGAGGCCGGTCAGCGGACGGATTGCTGGCACAGACGTCGACATGCGTTCCCCTCGTGAGCGGCGGGCACCTGTGCGTGCCTCGCGCATTCGCTCAGAGTGGACGCTTCGCCCGAGCTGGGGCAGGTTACGCGCCGCTTCTAGAGTGTTTGGCTGATGTGCCTGTCGCCCACACGCCACAGCCTGCGCCGGAGCATGTGAGTCACCGATACTGACGACTGCCCCAGGCGAGATCGTCAGCTCCCCGCCATCCCGCCTTCAAGAACCAGGCAGGAAAGGACGCTGAACTACGCCCTCGAGCCAGGGTGGATGCCGATTCAGCGCCTACAAGTTGACCCGATAGTAGGACTTGATGTTGCGAAAGAGAGCAGTTGAGCCGGAACTTTACTGCTGCGAGACTCATTTCATGAGCGAAATGCTGAAGCGCACTCTTGGGCGAGCACTGGCATCTGCGCGCACCTCGGCGAGGATGACGATGACCGACGTAGTGAATACCAGGATATTTGGCAGCCGACAGAAGCTTTGGCGGCTGGAAACGGGCCAGGGCCCATACAAGTGGTCGGAGGTGCAGGCTCTCGCCGACATCTATCGTGTCGACCTAGAGACTCGCTCTCAGTGGGTCGACTGGGCCATGAGAGCTGGCGAATCCGGCTGGTGGGAGAACTACAGCACCGCTGTTAACAACTTTCGTTTCGGACTGTACATCGAGTTGGAGCAGGCCGCTTCAGCCATCACCGTTTGCAGTGGTGACGTGATTCACGGCCTTGCTCAGACCGAGCGATACCACCGAGCAGTCGTACAGCTCGATCCCACCAAGGAAGACGCCGACACCACCGAGCAGTTTGTCTCCCTTCGAGCCGAGCGCGAAGCCGTCACCCTCCACAGAGCAACCCCGGTCCGACTCAATCTTGTTCTGAGCGAGTCCGCCCTCTGCTTCAACATCGGAGGTGAGGCGGTCATGCGTGAGCAGTTAGCCCACTTACGTGAACTGGATGGCCGTGCACATGTTGAGGTCTCGGTCCTGCTGTTCAGCGCGGGCGGCCACGCTGCTATGCGTGGCCCATACACGCTTCTGCAGTTCGACGATCCTGACGTCCCGGACGTCGTCTACATCGAGTCCCTGGACGGGGGCCGGTTCATCGAAGACGCGAAGGTGGTCCAGCGCTTCATCGCGAACGCTACGCTGCTGAGTGCCAGCGCCGTTCCGATCGAGGAGTGGATCAATGAGCAACACCGAGTGGCATAAGGCCTCCGCATCGGACGACACCGGTCAGTGTGTCGAGGTTCGCCGCCTGGGTAATACCGTGCTCTTACGCGACACCAAAGATCGCTCGGGTGCTGTTCTTTCATTCTCCCCTGCGGAATGGCAGGCATTCATTACCGGCGTCAAGGCGGCGGAGTTTGACACGGAAGCCATGCAGTAGCCGCTCACAGAAGCACGGTTCGGAGTTTCATGCACGGGCACGCTGACCTCATCCCTCGCTCGGTTTCAGCCCAGGGACGATCGACGGAGTCTTCGGCACCAAGTCGCAGGCCGCGGCGGCCCCAAGACGTGGCCCTACCTTCGCAATCAGAGCTTCTCCACGGGGGGGGGCTGACAACAGCTTTCGCCACCCCCACAGAGCGAGATCACGAATGCCCAGGTCGGTCGACCTGGGCATTCGTCGTCCTGCACAGACGCGCGAGGGAAAGTCCAGGACCCCGCCGACCGCCTGAAGGCAAGACAACCCGTGACCGGTGCAGACGCGTCCACCATCACGATGCGCTTCCCGAAGGCGCAGCCGAGAAGATGGCGAATCCGGGCGAACCACGACCGCTCCTCGTTCCCGTAGAGGCGGTTTCGCCGATTCACATGAGCTGATACGAAGCAGAAATCAGCTGGTCGGCATGTATCTCCGTTGCCTCATAACAACTTACAGCTTGATCTTTGGTACTGGACCCCTCAGGAGCGGCATCCTTGTCCGCCTCCGACGTTGATCACTAAGCTCCGGCGACAGCAGCTCGAACGCTGCAGATGGTTCAAACATCAACGGGGGAAACATGTCTGAGAACATCGAGTCGGGGTCGACTCCCAGTCGCCGTTCCGCTCTCCGCCTCGGAGCGGCCACCGCCGCCACCGCCGCGGCAGCGGTGGGCCTGAGCGCTCTCGGCACGCCCAGCGCTCTGGCCGCCGCCAGCAGCGGCCCGCAGCCCGGCCTGAACGGCCAGCGGGTGAAGGTGCCCGGCAACGGCGCCGTCTTCCTGATCATGGACGGATACCGTCGCTGGATCCCGAACCCGGCCACCTACGACAGCCTGTTCCGCAACTGGAGCGGCATCGTCTCCGACACCGGCGTCATCAACATCCCGGAGGGCACTGCCCTGACGAGCGGCGCCACGCTGGGCCGGGCGCAGGGCGGCACCGCCGTCTACCTGTTCTCCAACGGCACGAAGCGCTGGGTCACCAGCCCCGCCGCGATGGACAAGTACTACTTCAACTGGAACCGGGTCGTGACCCTCCCGGCAGTCACCGTCGACAGCGTCCCCACCGGGGCCAGCCTGTCCTGAGCATCCTCGTCAGGCACATCGTGGCGGTCACCGGTCGGTGACCGCCACGATGGCTTGACGGATCTCAGAACCGCCCCGGATGCAATGGAAGCGCGAAGCGCATTCCGCCCAGGTCGGCATCCCTGATCCCGGGTCTCTTCCGGCCGTCATCAGGGTGCTTTCCGCGCTCGGCAGGGTGCGCCACGTCTGGCAGGAACTGCGGCGAAACAACGCACCATTGACGTCACGGAGCCTGCGAGCAACAAGCGGCGTAGACGTGAGGCAACCAAAAGGTAGTCACCAGTTCTCGATCGCCGACAAGCAGGTCACCAGCACCTCATGCACGTCTGCGGCACCGACGTTCGAGAAGGGCACGCTCTTGATCTCGAAGAAGACCTGGTACTGGCCTTTCGATCCCGGGTGGCGCGTGACACGGTTGCCGTAGCGCTGTCGGATGATCTTGTCTGTGCGGTTGTTGAGCGTGCCCCGGGCCGAGGACCCTGACTTAAGATGAGGAAGCGTGATCTTCTCGGTCACGGAAAGCTCCAGTTCCATGACCGCGACCTCCTTCTTGTTCTGGCGCTCCGTGTGCACCGCCTTGAGACGCACCACGACGGCGATCTGCCCGGATCGGCTGGTGAAGCTGGCTGATCGCTCTCCGGCCTGGAAATTGCCCAGCCCCGAGTAGATGTAGGCGATGCGCCGGCACAGGTCTTCCTCGGCAAGGGCATCCGTGCCCGATGCCGCCAGAATGAAGGCTTCGGCCCGCCCGAGGGTGGCGACCATCTCGGCCACCTTCTGCGGCCGCAGCTTCGGGTCACGGTGCGTCGACGCGACGTAGAGGTCAACGATCTCGGTGGCCGCCCGGTCGTCGATCTGTTCCCCCAGCTCCTGGATCAGCTGTTGTCTGTTTTTCTCGAAGTCGTCACTGTTCGGGTTTCGCCCCGTCAGGATGTAGAAGAAGAGCTGCCCCAGGGAGAAGACGTCGACGGTGGCCTCGCGCGCCGCTGCGGTGTTGGGCTCATGCAGCTGCTCGGGCGCGGCGTAGAAGATGACACCGCCGACGGCGCCACCGGATGTCGTGATGGTGCGGTTGGTCTCGTGGTACGAGAGATCGAAGTCGGTCAGGTAGGGCTCAGGGTTTCCTTCTTCGTTCTGCACGACAATGATGTTTTCGGGCTTGATGTCACGATGCCGCACGTCGCGCGAATGCGCGTGCTCCACGGTGTGGGCGATGTCGAGCATCAGGCGCACGACCGCTTCGGAATCGCTGCGATCGAGGTAGTAGTTGCGCAGGTTCTCCCCCGGCACGAAGTCCATGACGAAACCCAGGGGAACGTCGGAGAACTCACGCACCGCCACCACGTGGGCGTCGTCCAGGCCCTTCATGGTCTGATACCCGTTACGGAACCTCTGGACCTTGACGTCGTCGTCCAGCTCGTTGCCGTGAAAAACCTTGTAGGCGACCATCTCGCCGCTCTCCGTCTCGACTTCCCAGACATGGCCGTATCCGCCGTGGCCGATGAGACGAGAGACCCTGCCGAAGGCCATCTCCTGCCCCAGGGATATTTCAGCGAGCGAGCGACGATGATCCAGGAGCCGAACGTGCAGATCCTTCCAGTTCGGGTTCCGCCGGATGTCCGGCAGATCCTTCTGCGTCTCCTCGAACCAGCGCAGGGTCTGCTCAAGGCGCTGAGCGCACCGCTTGGCCCCGCCGGCGACCCGGCGCCGGTGATCTGACAGCTCTTCCCGATGAAGCGCATACTGCTCGTCAACCAGGGTGTGCGCTTTCGCGAGATTCTTGGAGAGCTCGGCCTTCTCGAGCGGGCGGCCGATGCGAGGCTCGAAGCCACGCCCCAACGCCACGGTGCCGGCCACATCGCCCTTGAGCACCGGCGTCTGCAACTCGCCAGGCACCACGCGAGCCGCATACTCGTGCAGCGACAGCAGGGTCACCTGGCCGTAGTGATCCACGGCATCGCTGAGCATCCCGTCGATCAGCGCGGAGGTGTATACCCCGTGCGACGAGTCCAGAAGTTCCTTAGCGGTCTCTTCCGGACGGCACGCAGCCAGGATGCAGCGACTTTCGTTGACGGTGGCGACTTCTCGGTCGACATCCTCCACACGCAGCGGCCTGCTGTTGGTCCACGTGTGACTGGACCCGGCGTGACAGCAGTCGAGGATGGCCACGACATGGCTGTAGTGCTGACTGGCCGATTCCATCAACTGCGCCAGCTGCGCCAGCGATATGCCGGGATCGTAGTTCTGGGCATCGTGGGTGACCAGGTGCCCGGCGCTCCCCAGGACCTCACCGTGGCCGGCGAAGTAGAAGAGCAGCATCTCCCGGTCTTCCCGCCCGTACGCCAGTTCGGAGAGCGCCTCAAGAATTCCCTGGCGGGAGGCTTGTGAATTCAGCAGCACCTTGCAGTTGAAGTCGTACTGTTCCAACGTGAGACACGCTGCCATCTCGCGAGCGTCCCGGACGCACGCGTGCAGTGGGGCGTCCGGATAGGTGTCAATACCGACGACCACGGCGTCACGCATCGTTCACGACCCTTCTCAACCGCTGGGAGTCCCTACCCCGCCTGCCGAAATGTCAGATTACGGCGTTCTCTCCGTTCGCACGTGCCCCTTTGTTCACCTCTTGACGCAATCTCGGAGACTCCTGCCGGTTCAGGGCCACGACTGCGCTCACGTACGAGACCGCGATGGCCAAGCCGCTGCCGCGCTGGGCCTGTGACCGGCACCCCACGGGTGGCCGCCACGACGCCTGTCCGCGCCGGAATCAGATTCACCGCATTCCGGTCACATCGGCGGCCTCGTTCTCTGGTCTTTCCGGCCCACACCCGAAAAACTGGCGGTAACCGGCCGAGCACCGCCAAGGAGTTTCTTCGTGGAGATCAAGACCCCGCACGGCGACGATGCATCCCAGCTGCCCACGATCGAGCAGGTGGCCCAGCACGAGGTCTACAAGAACCAGTACGTCACCGTGTACGACGACGAGGTTCTGTTCGGCGGCGTCGTCCCCGGCCGCTACCTGCGCATTCTCGAGCGTGACAACAAGCCCGGCGCCGGCGTCCTGGCGCGCTGCGGCGACCGCTACGCCCTGGTGCTCACCTACCGCTACCCCACGAGCGCCTACGAGTGGGGTATCCCCCGCGGCTTCGCCCACGGCGACGACCCGGCCGCCACCGCACGTAATGAGCTCTCCGAGGAGATCGGCGGGCGACCCACGTCGCTCGTACCCCTCGGGCTGGTCAATCCGAACTCCGGCCTCCTCGCGGCGCAGGTGCACCTGTTCCTCGGCGAGTTCGACGCCGAGGTGGCCACGCCCGAGGACGAGCAGGAGATCCTCAAGGTGCGCTGGGTCTCCCTCGACGAGCTGCTGACCGCGGTGGCCGAGGGCGAGATCGACGACGCCTTCACCCTTTCCGCCATCGCCCTGGCCTCGGCCAAGGGTCTGCTCGATGCTCATCGCCGGTAGTGCGGCCTTCGGGCTGGTCATCGGCTGGTGCCTTCGCGCCCCGAACCCGGCGCTCGTCGCCCTGGCGGCCGGCACGGCGGGGCTGGTCGCGGGCACGGGCTCCGGGCTGGCCACGTTGATCGGTGCCCTGGTCGGCGCCACTGCTCACCTGGCCCTGGTGTGGGCCGTCCTTCCCCCGCAGAGAGGCTGACATGAACATCACCGAGTGGGGCGCACTCGCCTTCGGCGTGGTGATCGGCTGGTACACGTACTTCGTGAACCGTCACCGGGCCGAGGTCAAGATCGCCGACGTCGCCTCGATCATCGGCGCGATCGGGGGCGGGGCCGTGCTGGCGCTCTTTCCCGAGCAGAGCCGCCTTTTCGGGTTCTACGGGATCGGACTCGCTGCGGGCTTCTTCGGCTACTTCTTGATCCTGGTGGGCATGGTCCTCATCCTGCGGAAGCAGCAGGATGAGGACGAGAAGAGGAAGGAGGCGGCGGCGAAAGCGGAGGCTGCGGAGAAGAAGCCGGAGGCTGCGAAGAAGGACCTGCGCAGCAAGTGGTCGCTCGAATGGTTCCTCGACGGCCGCCGACCGGCGCTGGCGCCCGGCCAGATCGGCGCCGAGAAGGAAACAGGCCACGCCATGAGCTTGGGAGGCGGCTCCAGAACCCCCTGATCCGCCTCGTCAGACCTCCGACTCCATGCGCAGATTCGGCGGGGCGAAGGCCGTGTAGATGAGCCCCAGGGGGTTCTTTCGAGCCAGCAGGTCGAGGCGGGCACCCCGCACCGCCTCGGCCACCGTCTGCCCCCGGGTCACGAACCGGTCCAGCATCGCATCGGCGAACTCCGCGGCCAGCTCCTCGTACGTCACCGTCTCCGTCCCGATCACGCCCGACGCCTTCTGCTGAACGAAGATCTCCGCGAAATCGGCCGTGTGCTGCGGCTCCACGGCCCGGGTCTGGCATCCGTTCAGGAAGACGAGCGGACGGGTGGCCGACCAGTCCGGCAGCTTCTGAAAGTCGTGCCCGTCGATGAGGAACTGCTCGTCGCTCGGCCCCACGCGCAGCTTGGCCCGGTTGGAGATGACGCCTCCGTGGCAGAACAGATAGATCAGATGTGGCTGACTCCGGCGGTCCTTCAGCGCCTCGATGAACGACCGGCGGGTCTTCAGAACCGGCGGCTGCCCCGACCCCAGATCGGTGACGCGCTGGGGATGCCCGAGCCCGAATTCCGGCGCCACGCCGACCACCACGCCGGGCCTGCCCCGGTACCAAATCGTCGTGACGCCTTCGGAGAGGTCGGGGTTTCCCCGTCCCAGCGAACCGGTCGCCGAGCGCGGCACTCCGAGCAGATGCCGGAATCCCCAGAAGCCGCTGGGGCACAGCACACTCTCGATCGAGAAGTTCGGGCAGTTCCCGAGAAAACACGCTGTCCCGGCCAGATCCTGGCCTTCATCGACCGCTGCCCGGAACGTGGCGCACAGCTGCACCGATTTGCCGGTGACGTCGAAGGGGTGATCGTAGAAGAGCGCCGCCGGAATGGACTGCCGGGCCTCCGCCGTGTTCGCCAGCTCGATCACCGTGGGCTGCTGCAGCAGGCGGGTGAACCGGTAGATGGGGCCCTCCTCCCCGAACCCCGCCGGCAGCGGACCGTCCAGGTCGTCTCCGTACGCCGCCACCACCCGGCCCGCCACCGTTCCCCAGTTCTGCTGCCCCACGCACGCCAGCTTCACCAGGTCGTTCTCCCACGACTCCGGCGTCCCCGCGGCGTAGGGAAACGTCCCGTGGAAGGTGCCCGCGTCGTCCTCGATCGTGGGGTTCTTCCGGTAGAGCACCGAGGCCAGGCAATCACGCATCTCCTGGTACAGCGCGGCCTGCTGGGTGGCGGGCAGAGCGAGGTCCATCGCACCGGTGTCGGCCGAGCCGTGCAGACCGAAACCGTTGAGCAACAGGCGTTCCACGTTCCGGTCGCGCCCGTCGGCATCGATCGACAAGCTTCCCGGCGCGACCCGGTGACGCCCGTCCGGGGCCGGACCGGCGTAGGTGACCTGGGTGTTCTGCGCGAATAGCGCGTCCTCGTCGTCGTCGGTCACCGAAACACTGATCTCCCTGGACTGCAGCAGCGTGCCCTCGTGGAAAAGCTGGCACCGCAGGCGATTGCGGCTGGCGACGCGCGGTGTGCGGATCCGGAAGAACAGACGGAGGCCGCCTCCCGCCGACCCGTCGGGCTGACGGCTCACGATCACCTGCTGGTCGGCGCCGATCACCAGTTCACCGGTGTCCTGGTCCCTGGGCACCTCGAACTCCCCGGGGTGCGAGGAGATCCGGACCGTCAGCCTCATCCCCGGTTCCTCACCGTGCAGAAGCGGGAACGCGGTGCGATCGGCGTCCCGCAGGGCCCGCGGCGCCCGGTCGGTGATCTCGAACCAGAAGGTGTACAGCTCGCCCCGGCGCAGGGTGCGATCGGATTCGACGACCGAGCCGGTCGACGGATCGGTGAACCCGGTGTCCACCCAGCGCGAGCGCCGTCGGTTGTCGCCGGCCGCGGTCTGCGGGCGCCGGCGTTGCGGCTGGCGTCCCGGAACCGGGCCGGGCCGGGCCGCCGGCGGCATGCCGGCTACCAGTTCCCGCAGCGTTTCCTGCAGCAGCCCAGGGGCTTCCGATGGCCGGGGACCGGACGCCCGGGACAGTTCCTCCTCCCCCGTGCGCGGCGCCTCCCGCAGCTGAAGGATCGTCTCCACGTGGCCGCTCCACGGACCCGAAAGACTCGGCGTCCGAGTCAGATACGGCCCGATGCGGGCCGCGATCGCCGCCGCGTGCCATCCCGGGCCGTTCCGGACGGCGGCCGTCAGCGACGCGACGGCCCGCGTCTGCGCGGAAGGGTCGTTCGCGAGAGCCGGGAGACAGTAGGCGACAGCGTCGTCGTCGAGCCGACTGAGGTCCACAGCTCCGCCCGGCTCCCGCACCGACTCGAGCACCTGCACCACCGACGCGCTCGTGGCCGGGTCGTAGGGCCGGACCGGGCCACCGGTACGGTCGATCAGCACGTCGGTGACCGTCTCCCCGATGAGCGGCCAGCCGTCCCTCCCGCTGAACCGGGCGGCCAGCTCGGAGACGCTGCTGATGTCCTCGCCGGGAAGCAACCGGGCCAGCCATCCCAGTGCGGTCGGCGCGGCTTCGGAGCCCCAGAACCACTGCAGATGCGTCATTTTTCGTCGTTCAGCTCCTCGGTGATCGTGCCCAGGGCTTCCAGGTGCTCCCCGGCCGCGAGCGCGCTGTCGAGGTCGGTCCGGGTGGCTTCGCCGAGCTGGTGGGTCTGGTGGTACTCGGTCTCTCCGTTGCTCATGGTGACGGCCAGTTCTCCGTCGCCGCCGGACACGATGCGGGGCAGTTGCCGGGTCAACCGGGCGATGTGGGCCTGCCAGGCGTCGCGGAAGGCCAAGGCGTCGACAACCTCCCGGCCCAGCTGGTTGTGCATCAGGTCGGTCGACTGCTGCCAGGAGACGCGACGGTCCGGGTCGGCCAGCAGGTTCCAGTACTCGGTGAGGACCCGGTCGAGTCCGGCGGTGGTCGGGCCGGGCAGCTTCGAGCCCGCGGTGAGGAGTCCGGTCATGCGCTGGGTGACGCGTTCGGCCTTGATCTGCTCGGGGATGGAGGCGGGTTCGCGGGTCGCCCGGATGATGCCGAGGGTGAAGGCGTTCATGTACTTGAGATCGTCGCGGCCGTCGTGGCGGGGTACCGACGACATGTACTTGAACTGGGCGGTGGCGGATTCGGCGAGAGTGGCGTTGTAGGCGGTGTCGATGAACTCGCGCACGAGTTCGTCGGTGGTGACGTCGCCGCTGTGGACGACGGCCACGGCTTCGAAGTCATGGGCCCAGGTGCGCGCCGTGAACGCGTTCTTCCGGGTCTGCTGCTCGCGCAGCCGGTCCCGGACCCGGCGGGCCAGGTCGGGCGGGCAGTCGGCGATCTGGGCCATCTCATCGACGGTCGGATCGTCGAGGTCCACGAGCGTCCGCACGTACGCCGGCAGTGAGGTCTTCGGGTTCACGGCGTCGTGGCTGAATCCGGTGTGGTCGAAGTAGGAGTCGATCCGGAGCAGAAGGTCGTACTGTCGCTCCAGGCCTGGGAACTGCGCTTTCAGTTCGGTGGGGAGCGGGGCGTCGTACGTCGCCCCGCCGCCGCTCTCCTTGTGGGCCTGGATCCTCTTCAGCTGCTCGGCGAGCAGGTCGCGCTCCGTGGGCAGATCGGTGATCTGTCCCCACCCGGAGAGCCGGAAGTGCTTGTCCGGGTCGGGGTTGTGGCGCTGCAACTGGTCGGCGCAGCCGGTCAGGTAGCTGGGCTGGCGAAAGCGGAACAGGGAGAACGGCATCTGGCTCTTGAGGTCGTCGCCTGCGGCCGGGTGCCGGACGAGCGCTCGCTGGCGGGTGTCGAGCATGACGTCGGCGAAGTCGAGGAAACTGCGTGAGTCGAAGGCGTAGGTGTTGTTCAGGGCGAGGCTGCGGCCGAGCAGCAGGCTGATCACCGATTCGATGTGCGCCTGCGTGATGTTCAGGTCGTGCGGCCGGGAGCTGAAGGTGGCTCGGGTCGAGTCGAACGACTCGTGGAACACCAGACGGTCGGTCATCGCGGTTTCCCCTCCTGATGGCGGAACGGGTCAGGTCGTGGCCGGAAAGACCACGCCGGTGGAACCTTCTCGCAGATAGAGCAGGGGTACGGCCGCGGCTTCGGGTTGCCCGCGGAGCACGTAGTCGCGCAGGGCGCGGGTGAAGGCCCGGTCGACGGCCGTGCCGTTCAGGGCCGCGGTGGTGACGGCTTCGACCAGGGCGTGGACGGTGTGGGTGTAGACCTTGAGGCGCATGCCCACCACGGCCTCGACACCGTTGCTCACGAGCTGGCGCGCGAGTGACGACGACTCGCAGCCGATCAGCACCACGAGCCGGGCGCCGCTCTCGGCCAGGGCGGCGGCGACGTCGTCGTTGGGCAGCTCCAGGTTCTCGTTGACGACCACCCCGTACGGGTCGGCGTGCGCCCACAGGTGCACCACGTCCGCCCGCTCGCGCAGGTCGTCCGCTCCCCCGAAACGCCCGACCGCACCACGCGGCAGCGTGATCTCGACCCTCCGGGTGCGCCGTCGCAGCTCGTCGTAGGCTCTGACGGCCGGATCGAACGCCGGGTCGTCGGCTCGCAACACCCTCAGACGGGGTCGTGTCGTGGGTTTCTCGACCATCGGCCGGTCCGCCGGCACCCGGCGCACCATCGACACCGGCGGCTCGCCGAACCAGATCAGGGGCTCGCTGCCGGGGTGCAGCAGTTCCCACGGCACATCGGCGAGTCCGGCCTCGTGCTCGGCGGGGATCCGCAGGTCGAGGCGCACCGGGAGGTCGGGGTCGCTGCCTCGGGCCTGGTCGAGTGCCCGGTCCAGGCCCTCCGACCAGAGCCGGTCGCCGAGGGTTCCGGCGCGGTCGAGCGCATCCGTGAGCGATGTCAGGCTGTCCGCGCCGGCCAGGTCCGTGAGGTCGTTCAGTTCGTTCATGGGCAGCCGCACCGGTTCAGGCTGACCGGCGACCGAGACGAGGCAGTTCTGACCGCTCTCGTCGACGCTGAGGTCGAGCGGGACCACCCCCGTCCCGTACGTGCTGTCCGGTTCCATCAGGTCGTAGGCGGTGAGGCGCAGGCCCTCCGCCGTCACGATCCGTCCGGCCCGGGTCGCGATCACGGCGGCCTTCGTGGACAGAGCGGCCACGATGACGGCCTGAGGGAGGTCTCGTTGATCGCGGCCGGGTTCGATCACCGCGGTTCCGTTGTCGTACGCCCCCGCGAAACGGCCGGCGCCCAGGGGCACCAGGCGGTTGGGCTTGATGGTCAGGTGCATGACGGACGTGCTGGTCGCCTGGTCGTGCGCACTCACCACGAGACCGGCGAGGGTCAGGGTCAGGGCTCCCGCGTCGGTCATGCCCACGAGCCGGTCCGCACCCGTCGGGCGGCTGGTGGCGTGGTTCCCGTCGTGGAGCAGCAGGGTGCCGTCGCCGTCCAGCACGGCGAGAGTGTCTCCGTGGGTGGCGAGGCCTTCGACGGCAGCCGGCCGGGTCGTGTGCCAGGCGCCGCCGAGCACGTGCACCTCGTTGCTGATGGCGTAGACCGCCTCCCCCATCCACGACGCCACCGCCCGGCCCAGGCCCGGGGGCTTCAGTTTCTTGGGCTCCAGCCCCGGCCACCAGAACCAGGCCCGGTCCGAGGTCGCGAGAAGCCAGCCCCGGCCGTGCCGGGCGATCCGGTTGACCGTCTCGCCCACGTTGGCGGGTTCGGCGTCGACCAGGACGCCCCGGGGGTCGTAGCGGTACAGCGCGCCGCGCTCGGTCGCGGCCAGCACCGCTCCCGGCGCCTCCCTGGCCGGCCGGCCCTCGAACTCGGCTTCCTGTTGCGACTGCGTGTCGAGCTCGGTCTCCCTGGACGGTCCGGCCGGTTCCAGGCCGATCGCCGTGATCCGGTCGGAGGTGGCGAAGACCGGATCGGCGTTTCCGGCCAGGGCCAGGCCCCACTGGGTGACTCGATCGCCGATCGCGGTGACCAGGTAGCTGTCACCGGCGAAGGCGACGGCCGTGGGGTTGCCCTCCACGTGGAGAACGGATGCCTCACCGTCGGGCGGGCCGACCCAGCAGGTGCCCTCGGTGCCGGTCGCCGCCAGCAGACCGCCCGGCGACCAGGCGAGCCGGTGGCCCCCCAGCTGCGCCGTTCCCCAGAGCTCGTCACGACCGGCCGCGCGCACCCGGGGCCGCGTTCCGACCGTGTACGCCAGGAACTGGCCCGTACTGTCGAACGCGGCGGCCCGGACCTGTCCGCCGAGGTGCTCCTCTTCCTCCCAGGCGTCACCGGCCCACCGGGCCAGCGTCCCGTCGGCCCAGACCACCCGGACCCCACCGGGCTCCAGACCGAGTGCGGAAACCCGGGACCCGGTGCCGTTCTCCCAGCGGGACAGGGTCTGCCACCCGTCGAAACCGGGACGCCACAGGCGCACCCAGCCGTTCTCCTCGCCCAGGGCGACGCCTTCTCCATCGGTCGCCAGCGCGGCCGCCCCCGAGCGTCTCTCGGGGGCGGGCGGGGCGGTGTCCCCGGGCCATCCGGCCGCTGCGAACGCCCCGTTCACGCCACCCGCGACGACCTTGCCGCCGCAACCCACCAGTGCGAGCACGTCACCACGGAAACGGTTTTCGAAGACCTCGGTTACGCTGCCGTCCTCGGCCCATCGCTGGACACGACCGGCCGAGGCGCCGATGAGGACGTCGGAGCCGAACCCGGCGAGAACCGTCACCCGCTGCGCCGCGATCCGCCGCTCGCGCCGCTGCCGGCCGTTGCGGGACCACGACGACCACCGCGTGCGCAAGAACGGTTCGCCCGACGCGATCAGCCACGCGACCGCCCACCGCTCGACCTGCGGAAGCCGCCACTCGACCGCGAGGTCGAGCACCGCCTGAGCCAGGCGCACCTGGAGCGGCAGCGTCTGCCGCAGCAGTTCGGACTGGTAGTCGTGCACCTGGGCCTGCGCGTGGCGCAGCGCCATCGCCAGCTCGGCCTCTTCCGGGTCGTCCGGATCGAGCCCGTCCAGCAGCGCCGGCACATCGATCTCCGCCGAGCCCCCGAGCCAGGGCAGCGGTAGCCCGCTCTTACGCACTCGCCCCCGAGCAACATGCATCACATCACTCAAGCAGCACTGAGCCTGGCGTAACACCCAAAATGGAAGTTTCGCCGTGCAACGTTCGCGATCAGACCACTGACGTCACTTCTCTTTCTTCGTTCACATCAGACCGCCGGCTGCACTCACCGCGTGGCCGGCCCGTCCACGAACGTCAACGGGCCGACCACGCGTCCACCATCGTGAGAACGCGGAAACGGGCGGTCCAGCCGCTGCGTCAGTCGTCCGAACCGCTGGACCGCTCGCCAAAAGGTGGCCCATCGGGCGGTGTCTCGCCCGCCGCCACCCGGTCCGAGACGCGAGCTCCCACGACGCGCTGAGCGCCACCCGAACCCACGTCTACCGGCGACGGCCCCGGATCCGGCGGTTCGTCGCTCGCCCGCGGTTCGGAGACGACGTCGACCTCGGTCATCTTCTCGGCCCGGGACTCCCCCGAGGCCGCCTGACCCGAGGGCGTGTGATCACCCTCGGCCCGGCTGCCGGCCTCGGCGTTCGCCACGGCCTCGTCGATCGTGGAGCCACCACGGCTCGGGTCCGGTGCCCCGAGGGCATCGTCGGACGGCTGTTCAGAGCTCACGTGCCCACCTCGCGATCACCTGCGGATCAACGACGCGCCCCTGCTGCCGGCGCCTCGTCGCAGGGTGTTCGCTGCCCGCCCGGCTGTCAACCGCGATCCAACGAATCACTTAAATCGCGTCGGCCGAGGCCCGCCCAGGCGGATCGTGACGATGGGAGGGATCGAACCTCTCACCGGATCCTGAGCCGGTCAGACCTCGGCCACCGTAAATGTCCTCACACCAGTGAGTTCCACGATCGGTGACCAGTACCTGACGAAGCGCCGCTTGGCCTTCTGCGCATCACCCGACGCACTCACGCCGGCCTGGTAGTCGGAATCATGGAAAGCGGTAGCCGACTCCCAGCAGTTCCAGTAACCGCTGTCGGCCCACCCGACGTACGACTGATCGGCCCTGAGCGACTCCTGCTGAGCGTCTTTCAGCGCAGCCACGGCCTTCTTCCCGTCGGGAAGGGCGCTCACGTCCACATCCACCAGCTGGCTGAGTACCGCGGCGCGGATCCCCACGGCCTCCCGCAGAAGAGCGGCCCCCCGCGTCGGGTTGTCGCACGACTCCACCAGCTGAACACCGTTGCGGACCTTGTCGCGAGCCTTGGCGCTCTGCTTGATGATCTTGACCAGGGCCTTGGCCTGCCGCTTCTGCCGGGCCAGAAGTTCGGCCGCCCTGGCCTGCGCGTCCTCGGTGACTGTCGCAGACGGGGTGACGCGTACGGCCACCTCCTGCCGTGTAGCCACCGGTGAGGACGTCGTGGGCACCGGCGCGCTCGCCGAACCGTCCCGATCGGCTGGGTCATTGCCCTGGCTCACCCCGATGGCGATCCCGGCGGTGGCCACCACGACCGCCACCATCACGGCCACGAACGCCAGCGCCCTGCTCGTGTGCGCCGGTTCGTCCACACGGCCGGACTCATTCACCCGAAGCACGTCGAACTGCTGCCCGCAGGCGGTGCAGAACGGTTCCTCGCCCAGTCGTGCGGCGCCGCAACCGGTGCAGAACTGCTCGGGCATCAGACGCTCCGACTGTGGTCGGCCGGGTCCAGGTCCTGGCCACCGGGCAGGTCGTAGGAACCCATCGGGATCTGCGCATCCTTGAGAATGCGCACCAGAGTGGCGTTCATCTGCTTCACCGTCGGAAGCGAGTCGTTGCCGTTCAGCGCCTTCAGCTTGGCCTTGTCGACGTACCCGCCCCCGTCGCCCTCGTCCGGAAGCGTCACCGCCTCGTTCAGGATCGTGACGTTCTCCTTGGCGTCCTGTCCCAGGATCTCCACGGCGCTCTGCAGCTGGGCGTAGGCGGTCGCCAGATCACCGGTCGCCTGGATGCCGACCAGTTCCGCCTTCAGTGAGGTCATCGAGTTGGCCACCGTCGTCAGCTGTTTCACCTCGTCGTCGACGTCCGGGGCGTCCGGGAACTCGGCGTAGTCCGGATCCGGGCAATTGACGTAGCTGTACTGGGCACACTGCGCGAAGGCCGGTGCATAGGCGGCGCTGATCCGCTCGTTCTCGTCCTGCGCCGCCTTGACCTTCTTGTTGTAGGCCGCGACCGAAGCCTTGGCGCGCTTCATCGCCGGCAGGTACTGACGTTCAGCCGTGAAAAATGCTGCGCGCTGCGTCATCAGCGCTTCGAAGCGAGGCTTGAGCTCGTCTTGCTTTCGAGTGAGCGCGGCCGCTTTCGCCTGCGCCTGCTTCTCGGCCTCGGTCGGGCCCCGGTCGAACACCCCGCCCAGAGCCAGCCCGCCCAGGGTGAGCCCCACGAGCACCACCACCGCCACCGCCCCGATCAAAAACGAGTGACGCCGTGGTCCGTTCTGCACCGGCCTGGTGATCGTCTCCTGCGGTGAGGCGGAGCGAGGCGCCGGAGGGCCGTTCGTCTCGTTCCTGCCGGCGTCCGCGAGTCGGGCCCCGCAGTTGCCGCAGAACGCGCTCTGAGCGGGCACGGCTTGCGAGCAGGACGGGCAGGTCAGTGTCTGGACACTCATCGAAGTCCCCGGCGGCTGGAGTAAGTGCTGGTCCATTCAACCGTCGGCCGTTCGGTGGCTCCAGCCAGGCCAGCGGATCGGCATACTCGATGGCGCCAGCGCCGCTCACGGACCGCACGTCCCAAGCGCGCGATGCGGTCATTCCCGGCCGGCAAGAACGCCCGGCTGCGGGGTAGACACAACCCGCTCACCACTCTCGGTGCACCGTGGCGAGGGGATCGGGCAGCGGCGGCGGAACGACGATGGGCGCGCGACCGAAGGACGCTGAACTACTCGCCCCGAACTGCTCACCCTGACCAGGCCATGAACGTCTGCACCCAGGAGTGCCATGCAACCTTTCGCAACTTCTCCTTGTTCCTGTCCCGAGTCTCACCCCGCCTCCTCGCCAGGCCTGGAGCTCCGGAAAGGACCACGATGATCCACGAAGAGGCGTTCAATGCCTTTGTCCGCGAACAGAATCAGAAATTCTGGCGCTACGCGTACTTTCTCACCCGCAATGTTCATGACGCGGAGGAGATCTACCAGAGCGCGCTCACCCGGATCTCGCTTCAGTACTGGGACGAGCGGCTTGCCGACCGCAGCTCACGGGAACAGGTGAGGTACGTCCTGGCGACCATCTCGTCCGAGCACAAGAACCTCATCGTCCAGCGCTGCCGTCTGCGCCACAGCCACTGCGAGATCGATGAGTTGTCCGCCGCGACCATCGAACCGGTGGGAAGCAGCGATCCCGCACTGATCCTCAGCGAGCTGAACCACGACGAGTGCCGCCAGACCTATCTCCTCGATCTGAGCGACGCGCAGGGTCGCGTGGTCTGGCTGCGGGCGGTAGAGGGATATTCGGTGCGAGAGGTCGCCACGATGCTCAGCATGAAAGAGGGCAACGTCAAGAGCACGTACGCCCGCGCACTCGAGAAGTTGCGGCACTCCCTGCCCCAGAGCGGGACCCTCGGATGAGGGACGAATGGCCCGACGATCAAGCTCACCTCGAGCATGTGCGAGATGCGCTTCTAGGCCAGACCACATCGTTCCCGCCTGCTCCCGCCGCCCCGACAGCCGCCCAGCTGCGCCGCCCTCAGGCCAGAAGTGAGTTCCTGTACCACCGTGTGCGGGTTGTGGGCTGGTCGATCATCGCCGGTTACGTCCTGATCCTGGCAGCCAGCCAGATCCCGGCATTCGGCAACCAGACTCTGCTCGGGCCAGGCTCGCTGATCGTTCTCGACAACGTCCTCGAGTGCTTCTTCCCCCTCGTCGCGGCCGCGCTCTTTCTCCGGAGACACCGGGACTCCCGGCTCCGGCCCACCCCGGGCGCCGGGCCGGCGTCATCGGCCTGGCTGGGGGCGAGCTGTCTGTCCTGGGGCGCCGGGCAGCTCTACTGGACCTGGCGCGAGATGGTCGGCGCTCACGACGCCCCCTTCCCGTCCCTCTCCGACATGGGTTTCCTTCCGACCGTGCCATTGGCCATCGCGGGAGTACTGCTGTTGCCTACCGGACCCCACAGCTTCGGCGGGAGAGCCAAGACCCTGATCGACGGGCTGGTTGTCGCATCAGCGTTTTTCGGCGTCGCGTGGCAGTTCTACCTGAGGCACCTGGTCGAGCACGACGGCGACCAAGGGGGCTACCTTTCCATCACCTACCCGGTGCTGGATCTGCTGCTGGCGGCCGTCGTGCTCGCAGCTGTCGCCAACCGGAGGCACTCCGAGGTGCCGCAGTTCCGCCTCCTGGCCGGCGCCATACTGGCCCTGAGCTTCTCGGACACCGTGTTCGCCGCACATTGGCTGGTCGATCAAAATGTGGCCGCGGCATCCCTTTTCGATACCGGCTGGATGATGTGCTTCATGCTGCTCGCACAGGTAGCCATCTGCCCCGACCAGAAACCGCACGTCTGGCAGCACCGCAGACGTGTCAAACGCCATGTCCTCCCGCGCAGCACGACCCCTTACCTCGTCGCTTCACTACTCCTCCTGGTGATCGGCATCGAGGCGATTCGAACCGACGAGGTCGATGCCGTCACGGCCGTCACCGCCGGGACAGTGCTGCTCCTGGCCACAGTGCGCCACGCCTTCGCGGCCATCGAAGCAGAACGACTGGCCAGCCTTTCGCGCATCACGAAACAGATCAGCTCTGACCTGGATGTGATCCGCAACTTCGCCGGACATGTGATTCTGCAGGCCGAGCAGTCTGACGTGACCCTGCGCGACGAGTTCCTCGACGCCGTCCACAGAATGAGCAAACAGCGGGAACTGCTGCTGAGCGGCTCTTCTCGCTCCCGGAAGGCGCACCTAGCCGATGCCGGCCCGGACGGCAGCTCATCTCCGGACGGCTGACCACGAGGCGTCATTCAGGCTTCCCGGCTTTCAGACCGCGAGAGGTTCTGAAAACTTCTCACCGAAGCAACCTTTGACCAATCGCGATTGTTTCTAGTGCGCAGCGATCATCAGGGCCCGGATCAGCTGCCGACTCAATCCTACGGACACCTGGAGGAGCCATGACACGACGAAACCCCGCGGCACGCATCGCACGCCTGACGGTAGCGCTCGTCTCAACTCTGATGCTCGTGCTCGGAGTGTCAGAGGTAGCCAACGCCGGTGCAACGCTGACCACCACGGGCGCCAAGCTGGTGATCACGAACGACTCCTGGTCGTCTTCCGGTTTCACCGGAAACTTCAAGCTCCACGACACGAAGTGCGACGACCGGACGATCTACTTCCGGGTGCAGATGTGGAGCACCAACCGGCTCGGCTTCGCGGACTGGACGGGACACTATGCGAACATCGACTGCAACCAGGCGCGTGACTACGGAAAGCGCACCTTCAACGTCGCCTTCGGCTCGGTCAAGGGAATGACCGTCTCCGTCTGCCGGACCGGGAACTTCTGGCAGCGACAGAACTGCGCCTCGCAGTACTACCACCCGTAGGCCTGACGCTCACCACCTGAAAGGGCTGCCCCACCCGGCACCGGGCGGGGCAGCCCTTTTACGTTGCATACCGATTGTTTCAAAAAGTTAGTCACGGCAGCCGGGTTCGACATTTCCGGCTTCCCTTCATTAGAGTCCCCACCCGATTCGGGAAATTCACAAAGGGGGACTGTTGTGTTTCACCGTGGAACGCCCGCGAAACCTCGACCGACAACGTCTCTGGCGGCCGTCGCGCTCGCAGTGTTCGCTTTGACAGGCACGGCCTGCACCGCCCCTTCAACGAGCTCCCCCGCACCACCGACGCCGACCGAACGGCCCCGGTCCGAGCGGAAACTCCTCACCGCCGAGCTCGAGACAGCTTCCAAGGCTCCCGACTGCGACGCCAGGAAGACCCGGAGCACGTCACGCTTCGGGTCTTGTGTCTTCGTGCGGAACGGAGGCATCCAGTACTTCCGCCGCGGCGTGCTCGTCGGCTCGGTGCGCATGCAGATGAAGCGCGTGCTGACCCTCAACCCGAAGAAGCTGAAGTTCTCGGAGAAGGACAGCTTCAAGGTGCTGGCGGTGACCGGGGAGGGCGTCGGGACCTCACTCGATCGTTTCACCGTGCTGTGCGGGAAACGATGTAAGGCGAAAGTCACCTTCACTCGTCAAAGTCTGACGCTAGGGAAGACTTTCAATGCGAGCGTTGCCTACACCAGCACCGTCCGCAGCCGTAAGCGGGTGGGCAACCGATCGGTCTACGGGTTGATCTTCAACCACCCGACCTTCGGGATGGAAGACGTGATCGTTCAGTCGGCGCCGTACCGCTGCGACCGTCAGCTGACCAGCAACACGGCTGGAGGATGCGTGTTCCATCAGGTCCGGCCCGTCCTGACCAGCATGCAGGCGCTGCCGGAGATCAGTAAGAACATCGCTCGCATCCAGGCCGCCGGGAAGAAGCACTACGGCAGCCGGAAGCTCAGCAAGGGCAGGCACCCCCTGACGAGACTGACCAATGAAGAGGCCCGGCGCGCGAATCGAGAACTTGCGTGCCCAGCCTCGCGGAGGGATGCGGCGCCGGCGGGCATGCAGTGCGACGAATACCCTTTCGCGTCCACACGCCAGGGCGCCGCCAACGTTCCCACGAGCGAATGGGGTTGGGCCTACGTGCCGGCGGGCGAGAACATTCGGCAGGGCGGGCTGGTCAACAAGTTCTACTCCAAGAATCGTATTCTTCGAGGCGACGCGTTCTGGGTACGACCCTGAGCGATACCCTGCTGATTCCCCGCCGGTCACCGTCTCGGAGGCTCCCATGACTGTAGTCTCAGGCCACATTCACGTCTCCTACGGCCAGTACTACCTCATGGGGATCCACTTCGACACCGATGAGTGGGATCCTGCCGAGGGCAACGGCCTGATTTTCTCCCTCGACGAACCGGGGGTCCCAGCCGTTCCGGGCCAGTTCGCCATCATCCTCACCGGCACCAACGCCGGACGGATCCGACTGACGCAGGAACTGAGGCCGGACCCGCCAGTCAGCTCGGATTTCGATGACTGGGAGGAAGTCGCGGAGGTATCGCTCAGGGTCGAGGGCGACGAGGATGAAGACGCCTTCGGAATCGGCACTGTCGACTCGGTCGGTGGCGACACGCATTTCCCGGTCTTCACGAACGGGGACTACCGTGTGCGCGTTCATGCCCGCGGCCGCGCCGCCAACACGAAGGTTCCGAGCACCGAGAACCCCGAAGAACACTTGATCATTGCTTGGCCGGCCCCGCCCGAGTCCGAGTCCGTACTCAAACGCCTCGAGGGCTGATCCTATTCAGCATCAGGCGATGCGGCGTAGCTCCATTCCGGCTTGCCCCCAGCTTCATTCGACGTGATCTCCGGCCCGATCAGCAAGAACCGCGCCTCAGCATCAGCTCTGGGGCAGTGCTCGACACCCCGCGGAATCACCAGCAGATCGCCCGGTGTCAGATCCACGTCACCGTCCCGCAGCTGCACCGTGAGCTCGCCCTCCAGCAGCACGAAGATCTCCTCCTGGTCCGGGTGGCTGTGCCAGTTGGTCGAGCCGATGCCCTTCGCGACCTTGAACAGCACACCGTTGCCCTGGCCCACGACGCGCTGCGACCAGAACTCCCCCAGCCGCCCCGTTTCCTGGCTCAGCGAAACCTTCTCGAGCACGTCGTCCTCCATCTCGAACCTCACCGGAACAACCCCGATCCTGACCGCTGACAGCACCCGAGAACAGCGGTAGAAATGACGTATGCCGCAAGGATCCGATCACGTCCCGCCGAAGGTCGCCCTGATCGTCGACGAGCACTCCAACCCGTTCGAGGTGGGCTGTGCCTGCGAGATCTTCGGTCAGCGGAGGCGTCCCGAGATCGAGCACGACCTGTACGACCTCACCGTCGTCACCCCCGGCGGTTCCGCCACCATGCGAGACGGCCTGTTCAGCGTGCGGGCCCAAGGGCGTCTCTCCGACGTCGACGTCGCCGACATGGTCATCGTGCCGAACCGTCCTGACGTCGAGATTGCCTCCCGCCCAGCCGTTCTGGCCGCGATCCGGCGGGCTCACGCCCGCGGGGCCCAGTTGGTCGGTCTGTGCACCGGCGCCTTCACCCTCGCCGAGGCGGGCGTGCTTGACGGACGACGTGCTGCCGTTCACTGGCAACTCGCCGACGAGTTCCGGGCCCGGTTCCCGTCCGTGCGGCTCGAGCCCGACGTGCTGTTCATCGACGACGGAGACGTGCTCACCTCCGCCGGCAGCGCGGCCGCGCTCGACCTGTCCCTGCACATCGTGCGCCGCGACTACGGCACGCAGGTCGCCAACCAGGTCGGCCGTCGCCTGGTCTTCGCCGCCTTTCGCGACGGTGGGCAGCGGCAGTTCGTGGAGCGCCCCCTGCCCTCCCCCGTCGAAAGCCCGCTGACCGGCGTCCTTCATTGGGCCCTGGAACGCCTGCCCCAGAAGATGAGCGTCGAAGACCTCGCCCGCCAGGGACGCATGAGCGTGGGCACGCTGCACCGCCGGTTCCGCGAGGAGGTCGGCACCACCCCGCTGGCCTGGCTGACGGCCCAGCGCGTGGCTCTGGCCTGCCGCCTGATCGAACAAGGGGCACCCGGTATGGACGCGGTGGCCCACCAGTCGGGATTGGGCACGGCCGCCAACCTGCGCAACCTGTTCTCCCGTCAGCTGGGCATCAGCCCGTCGGACTACCGGCGGCGCTTCGCGGCGAAAACCCCGAGCTGAGATACCGGCCGGGCCCTCCGGTTCCTGCTCTCTTCGGGTTGTCGCGCTCTCCCGGGCTTCGGTCGAGCCGGGGCGCCATCGATGCCCTCACCAGCCGCCGTCTTCTGGGGAGGGCCCGAATGAGCGGGTTCAACCGTACCCGTGCCGGTCTGCTGGTCACGGTTCTGCTCGGATGCTCGCTGGTGCTGGGCGTTCTGCCCGCTCAGGCCGTGGAGTCGCTGACCACGAAGATCCGGGTGACGGTCGCGAGCGACGTGGTGCGTGACGGCTACGACGGGATGTCCTCGGCCATCTCCGCGGTCATCGACGACCCCGACGGTTATCTCAGCACGCCGGCTCAGTACACGTACGAGACGACGTTCAGCATGCGACAGCCCGACGGCACCTCCTCCCCCGTCGACCTGGCCGGCGACCTCAGTCGCTTCCGCACCGACGACGGCGTCGAGACCTGGATGACCTACTACGGCGTCGACAGCATCGCAGCCGGCGAATACGCCCTGACGACCACCATCGCGGTCAGCCGAACCGACGGAACGCTGCTCGGGACCATCACGGACACCACGCGATTCCTGGTGCGCGACCTCCCCCGCCTCACCCTCGCGATCACCCCGAAAGCCGCACTCAAGGGTGCTCCTCTGGCTGCGGTGGGGACGATGGGCGTGGCCGATCGCGCGCTCAGCCTCCAGTTCCGGTCGAAGGGCCGGCAGGGATGGACGACGGTCGCGAACCTGCGCACCGACAAGGCCGGCCGGGTGCGCAGCACGATCACGGCCACGGGGTCCGGGACGTTCCGGCTCCTCTACGCCGGCGACAAGACACTGACCGACGGCACCGCTTCGGCCGCGGTCAGCGTCACCGACCCGAAGGCCTGCACCGGTGTGCGCGGCTGCGAGATCGTCAAGCGCATCGACGTCGACGGGGACGGACGCTTCGATCAGGTGGGGATGGTCCGGTCCGGTAAGAAGCTGCAGTTCCGGGTACGCACCCGCACCGCTCTGCTGGTTCGGGACGACTCGGTGGACGAGGCGTGCTCACCCCGGTTCTGGGGATCGGCCCGGGTGGACAGCGATCGGGGGAACGAGCTGGTGTACCTCACCTGCGCCGGCTCCGGTGCCGCCGCCTTTCGTGTGCTGGACTACGCCAAGGGCAAGCTGACGTGGCTGAACGCGCCGGGAGCGGATGTCGACTGGCACCTCGTGTACTCGATGAACACCTTCTCCGGCATCAGCCACACGTCGCGTGGCGCTGCCGCCTGCATCACGTACAGCTACGGGGAACGGCCCTCGGCGGGCAGGGCCTACCAGGCCACCCGCGTCAGCTACTGCGAGACCGACACCGGCTGGAAGCGGGGCAAGGTCACGAAGTTCACCGTCAAGAGCGCCAAGGCTGTGCGCAAGTGGTCGGGGTGGCACGTCCGGGGGCTGCCGAACAACGTGTGATGTGGTCGTCCGGCAACGAGTAGCAACGTTGCCGAACGACCACATGCCGGGGGCCGAGATCACCCCCTGCCCTCACTGGCCGGAGTGCGCCTCGATGTAGGCGGCGATCAGTTCCTTGGGCAGGGCGCCCCGGACCGACACCTGATACCCGTTCTCCCGCGCCCAGATCCGGACCTCAGCGGTCTTGGGAGGAACGGCGGTCTTGGCCGGTGCAGCGGTCTTGGCCGGTGCGACGGTCTTGGCCGGTGCGACGGTCTTGGCCGGTGCGACGGTCTTGGCCGGTGCGACGATGACCGTTTCGGTGACGACGGGGGCCTCGACGGCCAGTTCCTCGACAACCGGTGCCGCGACGGTCTTGCTTCGCGAGGTGGCGGTCTTGCGGGGGGTGGTCTTCTTCGCGGTGGCCCTCGTCTTGACCGGGCTGGGCTCCGCGAGCTCCGTTTCGGGAGCTTCCGCGACCTCGGGGACGGGGACTGTCCTGGCCCGGGAGGCGCGCGGCTTCCGTGCGGCCTTGGGCTTTTCGAGGGTGGCGGGCTCCTCGAGGGCCGCCGGCTCTTCGAGCACCCCGGGTTCTTCGATGAGCACAGGCTCTTCGAGCGCCCCGGGCTCGTCAATGAGCACAGGCTCTTGGAGCGCCCTGGGCTCTTCGATGAGCACGGGCTTTTCGAGCGCCCTGGGCTCCTCGGTCACCTCAGACTCTTCGATCGCCTTGGGCTTTTCGACCGCCTTGGGCTCCTCGGTCACCCTGGGCTCGGGGGACGCCTTCAGCTCGGTGGGAGGCATCGCGGGGCTGGAGTCCAGGCCGGTGATCTTCGGGATGGACGCGCGGGGTTTGCGTGGCGCTCGCGGCTTGCGTACGGGGGTGGTCGGCGGTGTGGCTCCGACGACGGGCTCAGGTTCCGGAGCGGGCAGCGGCTCCGGAGTGGGCAGCGGCTCCGGAGTGGGCTCCAGATCCGGAGCGGGCACGGGCTCCGGCTTCAGCTCCGGCTCCGGCTCCGGCTCCGGCTCCAGTTCCGGCGCAGGCTTCGGCTCCGGCGCAAGCACGGGCTCGGACTCGGGCTCCGGCTCCGGCTCCGGCTCCAGTTCCGGCGCAGGCTTCGGCTCCGGCGCCAGTTCCGGCGCAGGCTTCGGCACCGGCGCAAGCACGGGCTCGGGCTCGGGCTCGGGCTCGGGCTCGGGCTCGGGCTCGGGCTCGGGCTCCGACGCAAGCACGGGCTCCGGCTTCGGCTCCGGCGTAAGCACGGGCTCCGGCTCCGGCATGAGCGCGGGCTCCGACACAGGGGCAGGCTTCGACTCGTGTGCAGGCTCGAGCTCGGGTTCCGACTTCACCGGCTCGGGGGTCGCCGGCTCCATCGCCTGAGCCGATGGTTCGGGCTGAGGAGCTGCGGGGGCCACGTCGACCGTTAGCGGTTCGACCACCGACTCGACCACGGCGACCGACTCGGCCCCCGGCTCCTTCTCCGGAACCGACTCGACCTCGACCACCGACTCGACCTCGACCTCGACCACCGAGTCGCCCTCGACCACCGAGTCGACCTCGACCACCGACTCGCCCTTGGCAACCGCTTCCGCGACCGGCGATGCCACGACCACAGCGACAGGCGGCTTCGTGTCGGGGACCTCAGTCCCCGCGTCCACCATGAGCGGCTCATCGACCGGAGCCACCGCGGCAGCCTCAGCGACCACCGGCTCCTCGACCTGAGGTACCGACTCGGCGACCACCGGCTCGGCCTCGGGAGCCCCCGACTCAACTGCTCCCCCAGCCGCACCCACCACCGCACGCGGCGCGGCAGACTGCAGGTGCTCCAGCAGCACGGCGTAGTCCTCCGGACTCACCGTGCGCGTGCCCAGTTCCCGCGCCCGGGCGGCGCGGGCGCCGTCGACCGAACCGTCCGAGACCAGCAGCGCCGTCGTCTCCGACACCGCCCCGACCACCCGCACCCCGAGGCGACGGGAGCGGGTCTCCAGGTCGTCGCGCATCTGCGGGTCGCAACCGGTGAAGACGACCTTGTCGGCCACGCGCAGCGGCTCACCGAGCGTCCAGTCGGCGGGCAAAGGCTTGAGGTGCCGCTCGCGCCGGGCCTGCTCGGCGGCGGTCAGGATCTTCTCGACCAGCGACCGGTGCACCTCGAGAAGCGCTGCCACGGCGAAGGCTTCGGTGCGCTCAGCCTCGGAGATCACGCCGTCGTCGAGCGCGGCGTGGGCCAGCGCTCGCACGAAGGCCTCGTTGGCGCGGGCGACGTCGTCGACGGTGAGTTCCTCGGCGGCCGCGATCCGGGCCAGGTCGGCCGTCTCCTGCGCGGTGACGTGGCCGTCTTCCATCACCTCGGTGAGCTTTTCGAGGTAGGCCAGCGCCGCCACGGGCGCGCCCTCGTCGAGCGCGTCGAGCAGCGAGAACCGCTCCACCAGGGCGATCGGGGTGCCGGTCGCGCGGATCGTGGTTTCCCCAGGACGCGTCGGCAACGTGGCCGACGACGGCCAGGTGAGCTTCTGGGCCCGTTCGGGCAGCCCGTCGAACTGCGGCGGGAGCGGGGGCTTTCCGGGCTTCGGGCTGAGGAACCGCGCCAGCACCGCCGCCGTGGTGCGCGCGTCGTCGAGCACCGTGCCGGGCTTCCACGGGATCTCGAGTGCCTCGGCCACGTCGGCCAGGCGGCGCCGTTCGAGCGCCGGCAGGTAGAACGCCGACACCTCGAGCGTGCTCAGCGTCGGGATCTGCGGCAGCTTCCAGCCCGCGCGACGGTATTCGGCGCGCACGAAGGCCAGGTCGAACTCGGCGTTGTGGGCCACGACCGCGGCGCCGGCCAGACGGTGATTGAGCCCGGGCACGACGTCGGCGAAGGGGCCGTTCTCGAGGTCGGCCTCCCACTCGTCGACGACCTGGCCCCAGAGATCAGTTGTGACCACCGCCATCTCCACGACCCGGTGCGCGTTTGGGGTGGAACCGGATGTTCTGACAGCTATCGCCGCGAATCTGGGCTGATCGGCCGAGATCCCCGCCGAGGACGCCTCCGCCTCCACGGAATGTGCAGGCTGCCCTGCACGGCGTATACGAAATCTGTCTAGAAAACCCATGATGATCTCCGGATCGCGGTGAATACGCCGTACTTGCCTCCGTTGATACCACGTTCGGCCTGGTCATCCGGCCCTTGCTCATCACGGAATGCTCGCGATCGGCTCACGGTTGAGCTCTTCGTGAACGAGCGGAACCCGATCATCGACGAGAGCGCCCACGACATCTACCTCCATGCCCAGGCCCTTCTGGAGCTGGGCAAGCCCATCGACGCGGCCCGGATCGCCGCGCCGCTGGAGCAGCGTGACGAGCTGCCGGAGTCCTACCTCGAGCTGCTCGCCCGCGCGTACTTCAACACCGCCCAGCTGAACAACGCCGAGCGGGTGCTGCGCCGGCTCATCGACACCTCGCCCACGAACGGCTGGGCGCACCGGATCCTGGCGCGCACCCTCGCCCGGCGCAAGCAAGACGTCGAGGCGGCGCGCTACCACCGCATCGCCGACGGCTTCGGGGTCGCCTGAGCCGAGCACGACCGTGAGGGCCGGATGCGTCCGGCCCTCACGCATTTTGCCCGCGCCCCCGAGTAGAGGCCAGAACCTGACCGCTACCCCTGCGATGGTTCCTTCACCAGCAAGAACAGCCGTCGAAGGAGCAACACCATGAGCGTCGTCACCACCGTGCACCTGAACTTCCGGGGCCAGGCCCGCGCGGCGCTGGAGTTCTACCAGTCCGTGTTCGGCGGGCACCTGACCCTGGTGACGCACGCCCAGTCGTACGGCACCACCGACCCGGCCGAGGTCGACCTGATCGGCTGGGGACAGGTGCAGTCGGAGAGGGGTTTTCACGTCATGGCGTATGACGTGCCGGCGGCCCGTGCGTACGAGCCGGGCATCGACCCGCTCTTCGTCTCACTGCGCGGCGACGACGAGACCGAACTTCGCGGCTACTGGGACGCCCTGGCCAAGGACGCCACGATCAAGGCTCCGCTGGAGCCCTCCGGCTGGTCACCGCTCTACGGCATGCTCACCGACGCGTTCGGCGTCACCTGGGTTCTCGACATCGCGGTGGCCTACAACGGCTGACGAGGAACCCGTCCCGCGGTGTCTCCCGCGGGACGGGTCGCGCCCCGGTCATCCCCCGAAAGCCTCGCCGTAGAGCTCGGTCAGCGACGGCGAGACCACTCCGCTGTACCCGCAGCCCTTGACGACCCCGTCTTCGACCGCGACCAGGTACGCCGCACCGACCTCGAAACTGGTTCCGCCGAGCAGAACTTCGGTGGCGCCACTGGTCTGGGCGACCTGGAGCTCATCGACCGCGGACCCCGCGAAGGTGCGGGTCACCCTCAAGGTGACCGCGTCGTCGTCAATGCTCGAAACCGTTGCCTCGACCGCCAACTCGGCCGCTTCCAGACCTTCGGCCGTGGGCGGCGGGCACTTGGCCTCGGCCCCCGAGGAGCCCGCACTCACACGAGCGACGACCGGTGGAGTTTCCACGTCAGGACTTCCCTTCAGCCCGGCGAAAATACCCACGGCAGCGGCGGCCACCAGAATGGACGCGGCGGCCGGCTTCCATCCGCTGCGGCGCCTCGGAGCGGTGGGCGCCCCCACGTCGAGCTGTGCCTTCGCGAGCAGACCCGAGACCTCACGCTGCGCCAGCGGCCGCAACGAGGCTGCCGGATCGGCGCGGCGCATCTGGTCCCGCAGGTCGTCGTCGTTCACGGCAGCCTCCTCCCGGTCGTGGTGTCACTCGATTCCAGCGCCTCGCGCAGCTTTTCGCGCGCGCGGTGCAGCCGGACGGTCGCGGCGTTCGCCGAGATGCCCAGCACCTGGGCGATCTCGGCGGGCGCCAGTTCTTCCCAGGCCCACAGCCGCAGCAGTTCGGCGTCCTGCGGCCGCAGCCGGTTCAGGGCGGCGTTCACAACGGTGGACGCGTCGGTCTCGTTCGGCATCCCCACCTGCGGACGCGGCGGGTCGAGTCGGGCGATCCGGCCCAGCAGGCGGTTGTGCCGGTACCGGGAGCGTTCGGCATTGGCCAGGCAGTTGCGCGCGACGCCGTACGCCCACGGCAACGGCTCGGCCGGGATCTCGTCGAGCCGGCGCCAGCACACCAGCAGGGTCTCGGCCAGCACGTCCTCGGCGGTCGCGGCATCGGTGCGCCGAGCCAGGAAGCGGCGCAACGGCTCGATCAGCGGCGGCGCCAGGCCCTCGAACCGCGCCTCGCGCGTCACTGCTTCCACGACTCCCCTGTGTCCGGCGTCAACCGGATCCTTTCATCTCCCTCGACCTCTCCCGGACGTCCTACTTCTCGAACGTCCCGAACGCCAGGTCGTAGCTCTCCTTCAGCGAGCTGTCCCGCGTCGGGCCGCTCAGGCAGTCCTGCATCTGCCCGTCCCTCGCGGTGATGAAGAAGCTCGCCCCCTCGGTGAACGTCGGTGCCTCGGACATCCCGTCGTGCGACTGCAGGCGCACCGTCTTCCCCGGCTTCCCGCGGAAGGCGTCGGTGACCCGGACGGTGACCACCCCGTCCACCATTGACGTGACCTTGCCCCGGAACGAGAGCTCGGCCTCGAGCAGGTACTTCTGCTGCACGGGACGCACGCACTTGGCGGCGGCTCCCCCGTAGGTCAGCGTGGTGCCGGCCTGCTCCTCCTGCGTGGCCTGGGCGGTGCTCGGGCTGGTGCTCGGGGTGGTGTTCGGGCTGGCGCTCGGGCTGGGTACGGCGCTGGTGGTGACGCTGGTGGTGGCGGTCGCGCTGGTGCTGCCGGCGGTCTCGGTCGTGCTCGTGCTTCCACCACAGGCGATCAGGGTCAGGCCGAGGGCCAGGGCGCCGACGACGAGTACGGATTTCATGGTGACCTCTCACCTCGGGTGCGACTGTCACCTGTATGTGTCCGGACGAGGCGCGGGTCTTTCAGGGAGGGGACGGGAGTTTGTCTCTGGAAATGGCCGGACGATGCGTCACGTCCGGACCCCGGAACGTCATGGATCGTCTGCCCATCTCATCAACGAATAGGCCCTTCCTCCCGGAGTCCCCGTCGCGGGCGCGTTAGGCCTTTCGATCTGCGCACCGCTGAACGAGGTCAACCTCCGAGACCTGGCGGGCGAAGAGAAACCCGACGACTTCGGGGGAGACGGTCATGAGCGGTGAGGACACGACGTCGGTGGGCAGCCGGCGCCGCGCCGAACTGGTCGACAGGATCGGCACCGAGCTGCTGTCCGTTCCCTCGACCGACGCCGCGCGCGCCCGCCTGGCCGGCTGGACCACGATGAGCGACCTGGTCACCGCCACCCCCGGACTGCGGGCGGTGCGTCTGGCCAGGACCGTGGCCGGATTCGGTTTCGGGCCCTGGCTGGGGTCGTTCCCGCAGACGCCGGCCTCGGTGACCCTGCCGTCCAGCGCCGACGCCGACATCACCGCCGTGCACGAGATGCTCGACTTCGCCGCCGGCGAGCCCTGCGCCTGGACGATGATCACCTACCCGACGGTGGCGCCGGAGGTCACACTGGCGCTGGGGCATCCGGTGGAGCTGGATCCGGAGGTCGTACTCACCGCGCGCAGCATCCTCAACCAGGTGATGCTGGCCTACCGCAACAGCCTGGTGCACGACGAGCTGGACGCGACCACCCGCACCGAGGCCCTGACCCAGCTGGCGAACCGCACCGTCTTCACCGCCGTGATCGCCGAGCTGCTCGAGGTGCCGAGCCCGGGCGACCTGACCCTGCTGCTGCTGGACCTCGACGACTTCACCGCGCTGAACGACCGTTTCGGCCACGCCGCGGGTGACGACCTGCTCGTGCGGGTGGCGGAGCTGCTGCGCAAGATCGTGCCACCGAACGACCTGGTCGCACGGATGGGACCGGACGAGTTCGCGGTGCTGCTGCCCGGAATCACGGTGGACAAGGCCTCGCGCATCGCCGAGCGCGTCGTCTCGGCGGTGACCTCGCTCGAGGTGCCCGGATTCGTGGCCGGGAGCTGCGCGGCGGTGATCGGGATCGCCGAGGAGACCGATCTGACGTCCGTTCTGGCCCAGGCCGATTCCGCCCTCGGGGCCGCGAAGTCCCGCGGGCGCAATCAGGTGGAGACGATCGCGGCGCGGCCACGACAGGAAGGGCCCAGCCGCCAGAAGATCGACGACTGAGCCCTTGTCATGAGCGCTGGTGTCAGCGGTGGGACCGCCGCGTCCACGCCGGGGCGAGGAGAGCGATCAGGACGGCCGCGGCCGCGACCTGGAAGATGTGACGGATCCAGTCGATGCCGCCGGTGTTGCCGACCCCCAGCGCGACGGCCAGGGCGTTGCCGATGACGGCGCCGACGATGCCCAGCACGATCGTCAGCCAGATCGGGATGTCCTGTCGCCCGGGAAGAATCAGCCGTGCGACCGCCCCGATGATGAGACCGGCGATGATGGCCCAGATGAACGACATGCTTCGTGCCCTTCGGTACGGAGAGTACGGAGAATTCAGCGGGATCGGAGCGTTCGGTGCTCCTGCTCGATCACCATGACTGCTTGATCACCACGACCGTAACGGGAGCGGCCGGGCTCCGCATCCGGACGAACGCGACTTCGCCTGCCGCACAGTCGTTCAGCGCAGATTCAGGTTGGGTCGGGACAATGCGCGACGGTCGTCGCGATCGGAGTCGTGATCGATCTTCACTCGATCGGCTGTATGCAGGGCCCCGGGGGCGCTCTACGTTGACGCGCCCTCTGGAGAAAGAAGAACCCGGACATGGACATCATGCTCGTCCTCGCGCTGCTCGGCGTGCTCTTCGTCGTGGCCGTCGCCCTGAGCGTGCTGCGCAAGCTGCTCCTGGCCCTGCTGCTGTTCGCCGTGCTCGTCGTCGCGGGTGTCTCCGTCGCACTGGACCATTTCGACGTCATCCACCTCTGACATATCCCGTGCCACACAGACGAGAGTTCGTCGTCCCTTCGGTGCATTGCCCCCTCGACAACGTCGTCACTAGGGTCTTCGACTGTTTGAGAACATCGAGACCACGGGGGTTTTCATGGCACTCTTCGCGTTCCAGCAGCACAGCGGCCCGGGCGAGTTCATCTTCGAGCTCACCGACGAGGGCAAGATCAGCAAGGCCCGCAAGATCCTCAGCGGCGACGAGACCAGCGAGGTCCACGTGATGGGCCGGTTCCGCAAGCAGCGCAAGGACTACAACCCGCACTTCAGCTACCACCTCGACCCGGACACGGTGGTCTTCTTCTCGTACGCGATCGAGGTGTGCGACGCCAACATGAACTATGTGGAAGACCACCTCGACGAGGCCGGCGGCGCCTTCCTCCCGGGCGCATACTGGTGCCCGTGGGACTCCCGGCTGGTGCGCGAGGTGACACCGGCCTGACCTTCCGGCCGGGGTGGCACGATACGGTTACCCTTGCCACCCCGGCCGTTTCGGACGGCCTTCGTCGCGGACCGTGCAGGAATCAGGCCGCGTCGGTCATCTCGCCGTTGAACCTGAGCGTGCCGGCCCAGTGCCGGTCCGCCCCCTCGCTGCCCGGCCGGTACCAGACCAGCCGGAACCGGGTGCCGGGCGCCAGACTCGGCACCAGCACGCGGGTCTGACCCGCCGCCGTGAAACAGGCCGGAGCGCCGATCGGCACGGCCTCGTTGCCGGCCCACAGCACCCCGACGCACACCCCGCCGTCGGCAGGCGGATCGTCGAGCGTGAGGGACACCGAGGTTCTCTCGGCCGTCGTCGCGATCTGCGTGCCCAGGGTCTGCGGCCCGCGGTCTCCGTCGGCACCCGGCTCCGTGAGGCCCTGCACCGGATGTGCCCTCTCCACCGGCACCGTGGGCGCCCGCCCGGAGGGCCGCCGCTCGCCGAGGTACCCGGCGAGCCAGAGCGTGGTGACGCCCAGTCCGACGGCGGTCACGGCGACCGCGAAGTACTGCAGCTGAACCGGGATCACGGGCCGGCGGCCCGTGTTCGCGGTGAAGAGGTCGTCGGAGTCGTTCGGGTCGGCAGGCTGGTCGGAGCCTCCCATGTCTTCCCCCGTGATGTAGAGCAACGCTTCGCACGTAGTGCAGCACATGCCACCCTCCCGCGCCGACGACGCGCACGTCCGGGTGCAGCCCCGGTGTCCGCCGCCACCTCACGCTGCACGCCAGGCCCCACCGCCGCACCCGCACCGAAGCGACGTCGCAGCACCCCGGAAGCATCCCCGAATCGGTCAATTGCTTCGTCACCGACGAAAGGGACTACGGGGAAGCAAGTTTCTTCTGAGTAGGCCGGTCCTGGGCGTACTGTCCGTCGCGATCCGGCATCCGACGCATCCGACGAGGTGAGCCATGACCACGCCCCACGGCCGCACCGCGGCCCTGCTCGGCCTCGCCGTCGTCGTGGCCCTCACCGGCTGGCTCGCCCTGCACCACCTCGTCGGCTCGTCCGCCCACGCCACCGGGGCCGACGGCCCACGCGTCACCACCGTCACCAGCGGCCCCTTCTCCATCGGCCTGAGCCTGAAGGCCAGCGTCACCCGCCAGGATCCGCACGACGTCAGCACCGGCGGCCGCGACATCGAGTGGTCGGTCCACGACGGCGAGCAGGTCTACCGCGGTCAGGTCCTGGGCCGCAGCCGGGTGAGCCCGGCGGCTCAGCGGTTGCGGGCACGGCTCGAGGACGCGCGTCGCGACCGGGCCACCCAACGAGACCTCGCGGTGCTCGAGCTGGCCGACGCCGACCGCGACATCCGCACCGTGCGGCGGAACCTGCGGCACGTCGACGGCCCCGGGCGCACGAACGCGGAGGAGGCCGTCGACGCGGCCCGGGACGCCCGCCGCAAGCTCGTGATCCGGCTGAACCAGGACGACGCCGAGAGCACCGACGCGATCGGCACGCTCACCCGGCGGCTCGCGCAGGCCCGGCAGCGTCACCGGGTCGTCGCCCCGAGGACCGGCATCTTCCGGATGGTCGGCGAGCGCCCCGTCGTCACCGCCGACCAGTACACGATGACCGCCGCCCTCGCTCCCGAAGAGGCCTATCGGGCGCGGCTTCTCGAGAGTGACAGTGCCCTGTCGGGGCAGGTCCGGATCCCGGCCGGGCCCACCGACTTCACCTGTGCCTCCGTGAGCATCGCGCACGCCGGCCAGAACTCCGACCCGGCCCGCGCCGTCTGTGTGGTGCCGCGACAAGTCAGGCTGGTCCACGACCTGCAAGGCACTCTGGAGGTGACGCTTTGGCACTCGGACTCGCAGCTGCTCCTCGACGCCGCGGCGATTGAGGACTACGACCCGGCCAGGCAGATCGGTTACGTGACCCTGGCCGGGTCGTCCGCGCGTCAGCGCATCACGGCCGGCCCGAGCGACGGTGAGCAGGTGGTCGTGCTCGACGGCCTGCGTGAGGGTGATCAGGTGCAGTCTTGATCAACAGGCGTGCGCACAGCCGGTGCCCTAGGCATGAGCCATGACGATCGACGACGCCCACACCCCGCCGCCCGGCACCAGCGAGGCGACCGTGGACGCCCTGGGCCGGCTCTCCGAGGCCCTGGAGACGGTGGAGCGGGCGCGTGGTCACCTGTACGCGTTCCACCAGCTCAGTGGTCGTGCCGACCGGCAGTTCGGCGAGGCGGTGGAGGCCCTGCGCGACGCCGGTCACGACACGCTCGCCGATCGCCTGGAGCGTGAGCTGATCGGCCGCAACGTGCTTCCGGGGCGGTGGACGTTCCAGGTCGTCGAGGAGTACGACGACCACTACTGGGGTGTGGCCCGCGACCTGGAGCGCACGGTTCGCGAGCGGCTGGCGGGCGGCCGGCGTCACCTGCTCGAGGCCCGGATGAAGGAGGAGACGCGGACCCCCGGCGAGCCCGGGCACGGGGCGCACCCCTGATCGGGTGAATCGGTCCCTCTTTGCTTGCCCTCGTCACGGAATGTCACGCAGGCTGACTGTTGTGACGCCTACCACCCCGTTGATCGAGCAGATGGAACTCTGGGGCACCGTGCTCGCGGGCGCTCCTCTTCAAGCCGGCACCTGGCTGACCGGTGCCACGGGCCCGGGTCTGCCCAGCGGGGAGACGGCGGCGAGCCACTCCCCCGCCACTGCGTCGATGCCGCAGGCCATCACGAGTTCGGGTGCCCGGATCGGGCTGGACGTGAACGGTTTTCTCGTCGGCCGCACCACGGCCCCGGTCAGCCGGTCGGTCACGCACCGGCTGCCGGCGACCGTCGCCGGCGCGCCCGACGTCGAGGCCCCGGGTGCGGCGTACGCCGAGGTGGGTGCGGCCGAGCTCGAGGTCGGCTGGCCCTACCTGCCCAATCACCACGGCGGGACGCAGCTTTCGCCGATCGGCGTCCATCTCGAGGGGTTACATGTGATCGCCGTGGCCCGGCCGGGCCGGCCGGTGCGCTTCGGTCTCACCGTCACCCGGGGTTCGGTCAGCGTCGAGGGGGTCTCGTTCGCCGATCTGCCGCACGTGATCCCGCCGAACTACGAGGTGCACGTGCCGATCGACCCGGCGGCCGGCACCTCGGCCCTGATCGTGTTCAACGAGCAGGTGACCACCGACAACGGGGGACGTCCCACCGCCCTCCCGAACGCGTCCCACCAGTTCCGTTTCGATCCGGAGGCGGGCACCGGCTACGTGAACGCCGCGCACCTGTACCTGCCGGGCCCGGCGGGGGCCGACATCACCGTCGGCCATGCGGGAGTGCTGCGAGCGCACTGAGGCTCTCAGCCGGTCCGCTTATCATCGCCCGGAAGGTCGGCGAATCGCCCACGGTTCGTCGGCCTGGCACGAACCGGCGGATGCGCAGGAGTACGAGCACATGCTGAGGTCCCGGACGGCGGGCGCGATGCTGTCTGCCGTGCTGGTGCTGGCAGCCTGTGCCAGCGGCGCCCCGGTCCCGAACGGTGCGAGCCCCACGTCCCCGGGTACCGACACCGCATCGGTCAGCACGCAAGACCCGACGAAGCCGAACATCGTGTTCGTGCTCACCGACGATCTGTCGATGAACCTGGCGCCGTACATGCCGGCGGTGCAGCAGATGCGGGCCGAGGGCACGACGTTCGAGAACTTCTTCGTCACCAATTCGCTGTGCTGCCCGTCCCGCACCACGATCCTCACGGGCCGCTACCCGCACAACACCGGGATCCGCACGAACACCGAGGCCACCGGCGGCGGCTACCAGGTGTTCAAGCGCAAGGGTCTCGACGAGGACACGTTCGCCACCGATCTGCAGGCCGCCGGCTACCGCACCGCGATGATGGGCAAGTACCTCAACGAGTACCAGCCGGGCAGCCCGAAGAAGCCGACCGCGAGCAATCCGGTGGGTTACGACGAATGGGCGCTCGCGGCCAGCGGTTACGCCGGTTTCTCCTACAACCTGAACGTGAACGGCGAGGTCACGCACCACGGCCGGGCCGAGTCCGACTACCTGACCGACGTGCTGTCGGGCCTGGGGCAGGACTTCGTCAAGCGCAGCGTGGCCGACGGTGAGCCGTTCATGCTGGAGCTGTCGAGCTTCACGCCGCACAAGCCGTACGTGCCCGCGCCCCGTCACGCCGAGACGTATCCGGGCCTGAAGGCGCCGCGGGGCGATTCGTACGGCGTGCGGAACACGAACGCGCCGACCTGGCTGGCGAACCAGAAGCTGACGCCGTCGCGAATCGCGACGATGGACGAGCAGTTCCGCATGCGTGTGCAGTCGGTGCAGGCGATCAACGACCTGATCGTGGCGATCCGGGGGCAGCTCGCGGCGACCGGGGTCGCCGGCAACACCTACGTCGTGTTCAGTTCCGACAACGGCTATCACATGGGTGAGCACTCGCTGATCAGCGGCAAGATGACGGCCTTCGACACCGACATCCACGTGCCGCTGGTGGTGGTCGGGCCGGACGTCCCGGCGGGCGGCACGGTCGGCGAGATGGCCTCCACGATCGATCTGCGCCCGACCTTCGGCGATCTCGCCGGTGCGGTGACGCCCACGACGGTCGACGGCAACAGCCTGGTGCCGCTGTGGAACGGTGGCACCGACGACCAGGGTTACGTGCTGGTGGAGCACACCGGCATGGAGGTCGACACGATGGACCCGGACGCCGGTATCTTCCGCAGCCCGATCCCGCCGAACTACGGTGCGCTGCGCACGAAAGACTGGCTCTACGTGGAGTACGAGAACGGCCAGCGCGAGTACTACGACCGCACGAACGACCCGCTCGAGCTGCACAACATCGTCAGGACGCTGCCCGAGAAGCGGTTGCGCAAGCTCAGCGATCGGCTCCGGCGAGCTGTCGCCTGCTCGGGTCAGGCCGAGTGCTCGGTTGCCGTCCGGCGGTAAGGGTTCTCGTCAGGGCACCATGACGGACGACGCGGTGCGGCACGTCGTCCACCCTGCGGTTCGGTCGGTGGTTGCCTAGGGTTCGAGGTGTTCGGCCCATCGCCTCAGCAGTGTCTCGAGGGCTTGCCGCTCCTTGTGGCTGAAGTGCCCGATCAGGCGGCTCTCGTTGGCCAGATGCGCCTCGTAGGCGCGGTCGATGAGCTCGACCCCCTTCGCGGTGAGCGCCACCACCCGGCCGCGGCCGTCCACCTCGCTGACCCGCCGCGTCACCAGCCCGGCCCGCACCAGCCGGTCGAGACGCTTCGTCATCGCGCCGGTGGTGACCATCGTGACCTGGGCGAGCTCCCCCGGCGCCCGCTCGTACGGCTCGCCGGCCCGGCGCAACGCGGCCAGCACGTCGAACTCGCCCTCGCTGAGCCCGTGTTCGCGGTAGACCCGGACCAGCTCGGTGGTCAGCGCGTTGGCGATGCGGTGCATCCGGGCGATCACCAGCATCGGGCCGATGTCCAGGTCGGGGCGCTCGCGCTCCCACTCCTGCTGCACCCGGGCGACATGGTCGGTCATGGGACTCGACTTTATCCCTTCCCGGGAAGCTATATTGTCTTCCGTGGAAGCTAACGCCCGCTGGGCCGCCCTGACCGCGATCGCGCCGATCGCCTGGGGCACCACCTACTACGTCACCCGGCACACGCTGCCCGCCGACTACCCGTTCTACGGCGGTGCCGGGCGCGCCCTGCCGGCCGGCCTCCTGTTGCTCCTCATCACCCGCCGGCTGCCGAAGGGCTCGTGGTGGTGGCGTTCGGTGGTGCTGGGCGCGATCAACTTCGGGGCCTTCTTCACCCTGATCTACGCGACGGCACAGCTGCTTCCGGCCAGCGTCGCGTCGACGCTCATGGCTACCTCGTCGGTGATGATGATGCTGCTCGCCTGGCCCCTGCTCGGCGAGCGCCCGCAGGTCCTGTCCGCGATCGGAGCGGCGGTCGGCATCGGCGGCGTGGCCCTGATGCTGCTGGGCGATCCCGGGTCGGTCGACTACCGCGGTGTGGTCACCTCGCTGGCGGCCATGACCCTGTCCTGCCTGGGCGCGATCCTGACCACCAGGTGGAGCCCGTCGGGAAGCATCCTGGCGCTGACCTCGTGGCAGCTGATCGCGGGCGGCCTGCTGATCCTGCCGGTGGCGGTCGTGCTCGAGGGCACTCCCCCGGCGCTGACCCCCGAGCGCCTGGCCGGTTACGGGTACACGACGTTCGTGGCCACGGCCCTGGCCTTCGTGGTCTGGTTCCAGGGCCTGCGACGGCTGGCCGCGGGCACGGTCGGGCTGATCGGCCTGCTCAACCCGGTGGCCGGGGTGCTGGTCGGGGTGCTCGTGGGCTCGGAGGCGTTCGGGGCGAAGCAGGCCCTGGGCGTGCTGCTGGTGGTCGGCGGGATCCTGCTCGGGCAGCCGCTGGTGCGGCGCCGGTTCCGGGCCCCGGCTCTCGTCGCGCCCGAAGATCCTCTCTGACCTATTCTCGGTCGGTATGACCCTGCTCCGGCTGCTGACCCCGGTGGTCGCCGTGCTCGCGCTGACCGGGTGCGTCAGCGACTCGGGCACCACGGCCGACCCGATCGCCCCCGTCGACAACGAGTTCCAGCAAGACGTGAACGGCGCCCGCTCGACCGTCGAGGAGTACTGGGCGGCCTTCTTCGAGACCCAGGGCGGGCAGTTCGTGCCGGTCAACGAGGTGCTGCCCTACACCGAGGAGGGCGAGGGCTCGTGCGGCGGTGAGCCGTTCGTGCTGAACAACGCCTTCTACTGCCCGGTCGACCACTTCATCGCCTACGACGCCAATTTCCTGGCCGACCAGTACGCGGCCATCGGCGACGCCTTCGTGTTCTACGTCATCGGCCACGAGTACGCGCACGCCGTGCAGGAACAGCTCGGTATCACCCACCGCCTCACCATCCAGCACGAGTTGCAGGCCGACTGCATGGCCGGCGCCTACCTCGGCGACTCGGTGCGCGGCAACCGGCTGAAGCTCGAAGACGGGGACATCGACGAACTGCTCGTCAGCCTGGAGACGGTCGGCGACCAGCCCGGCATCCCGTGGTTCGCCGAGGGTGCGCACGGCACGGGTGAAGAGCGGACGGACGCGTTCAGCAAGGGCAGCGGCGGTTCTCTCTCGGCCTGCATCTAGGAGATCGTGAAGATCGCCGCGGTCGCCGTGTCGGTACGGGTGACACCCAGCCCCGAGAGGTCGCGAACGAGACTCTGCTCGTACTCGGTGCCCACCACGTCTGCCATCGTCACCACTACGGTTCTCACCCCGAGCTCGCGCAGCGTGCCGACACTGCCCGCATCGGGGAAGGCCTTCATCCGCTCACGCAGCTCACCCTGCTGAGGCGGGTTGTAGCCGCTGCTGCCGTTCACGACCGACCCGAAACCGTCGGTGCTCCACAGCATCACCCGCAGGTCTTCGAGCTCGCCGGTGGGCAGCACCAGGGTGGGCCCGGTCAGGCTGCTGAACGCGACCGGGCTCGTCGGCACCTCCGGGTGCTCGGTCTGGTTGCGCCCCTCGGCCACCACCGCGACCAGCATCGCCACCACGGCCACCCGCGCGATCAGCCCGGGAACGGGCAGCGGCGAGGACACCCGGCTGACCGCCCCCGCCGCGAGGATGCACAGCAGCACGGTGGTCCAGAGCACCAGCCGGCCCGGTGTGCGGGAACTGTCGAAGCCGGGCAGGTGGTCGAACAGCAGCAGGTAGCCGTACCTGCCGCCCCCCACCGTCTCCGTGCCCATCGCGAGCCAGACCGACACGACCACGCCGAGGGCCAGGAACAGCCGGGCCCGCACACTCCAGCGCGAGACGAACAGCCCGGCCAGCGCCAGCGCGACGAGCACGAAGCCGGGCAGCACCGCCATCTCGGCGGGCGCGGTGAGCAGCTGGCGGGCGGCCTCGGTGCGGTCGCCCATGAGCCACGACTCGGCCGGTGCGGTGAAGAACCCACGCAGCGGCGGGGAGAACAGCTCGAGCCAGGCCACCGACCGCACGGCGTCGGGATGTTCCTCGAGCACCGCGAAGTACGGGCGGCTCATCAGGTACACGACCCCGCCGAAGAACAGGCCCCCGGTCAGGTCGGCCACCAGCAGACGCCGCGGCAGACGCGGACGCCGCCCCAGCCACACCAGGGCACTGACGAGGCAGACGCCCGCGAGCACGTAACCGAACGGGATACCGACGCCGAACCCGAGCGTGATCTGCCAGGCCGCCACCGCCCAGCCCGCCACGATCCATCGCGCGCGCACCCGGTCGGGCCGGTAGCCCCCGGTCAGTGACCAGCCGTGCCCCCGCGCCAGCAGGGCCAGTGCGAGCACGATGCCGCCGGTCGAGAGCACGTTGAGGTGCCCCCCGTGCGCCAGCCGCCACGGCGCGTAGGCGAAGGCCACACCGGCGACCGCCGCCGCACCCACACTGCCCCCGAGCTGTCGGATCAGGCAGTAGGCGCCGAAGCAGGCGAACGCGTAGGCGAAGACGAACAGCAGGTTGTAGCGCAGCAGGGCGTCGACCGGGCCGTCGCCGAGGAACCCGGCGGGCGCGTAGCCCAGCAGCGAGTCGGAGAACGCCAGCGAGTTGTGCTGAGGGTAGGAGACGTTGGCCTGCCACAGGTTCCGCGGGTCGTGCAGCAGAGCGTGCCCGACCCACGAGACCTGCCAGGCCTGCAGCGACGGGTCGTAGATGTCCTGCGGGATGGTGGCGCGCGGATGACGCAGCGTGGGCCACGTCATCGCGGCGGCGAGCAGGACCGACACCAGGGCCCAGACACCCACCTCGGGGTAGGGACGCCGGGTCTCCAGGCCTCGCACCGGCACATTCCTTCCCATCGCAGGCAATCGGTTCTGGACCCTAGCACCGTGCCCGCCGGTGCAGGGCGCCGCTCACGGCGCCCTGCACAGCTGAATCACTGTTCGAGGCAGAACTCGTCGATCGGGTAGCCGACGTGACGCTGCGCGGTGGGCAGGTGACCCCACACCCGGTCGCCGGGCTTCAGCTCGGTGCTGTTGAGCACCGCGTCACCCGGGCCGAGAACCCGCACGTGCCAGTCGTCTTGCAGGATGAGGTTGACCCGCACCCCGTTCGGCGCCTCGGCCGTGACCGAGAGCAGCGGCCGGGTCTCGATCTTCACCCGGCCCACCGTGACCGCCCGGGTCTGGCCCTTGGTGTCGACCGCGAGAACCTGGCTGCCCGAGCGCAGTTCACTGAGGTAGCTGGTGCGCTCGTTGACCGACAACGTGTACGAGTGGATCGCCCCGGCGTTGACCCGGAACGGGCGGGTCGGCATGTACGGCAGCGGATGGGTCTCGCTGACGCACAGGATCATGCCGGTCGAGAGCGAGCCCACGAGAATGCCCTCGTCCTGCCGGAAGTGGGTGCAGGTGTCGACGCAGGCGCGCTCGCCCATGCCGACGTGGGCGACCTCGGTGACGACCAGCTCCACCAGTTCCAGCTCCGGGGTGGCGGTCTGGGCGGCCTCGGCCAGCCGCGCCGCATCACCCACGGCCTGCGGGGCGAGCAGCACGCCGTCGGACCCCTTCTCCAGCACCCCGAACACGATGCCGGCCTCTTCGACGTCGGCGACCTCGGTGATGATGCTGCCCTCGGCCCGGTCGGCCGCGGCCAGCACGATCTCCAGCGGGATCTTGGTCGGGTCACGGAACCGCAGCAGGCTCCACTTCTGCGTGGCCGCGGCCCGGCAGGCCTCCTCGAGCGAGTCGGCGTCGACGATCTCGACGAACGGCCCCACCTCCACCCCGGGGTATCTGCGCGCCAGCACCGCCGGTTCGCCGTGCCGGGACGGGTCGGCGATCACCACGTCCACGTGCTCCAGCTCGTCGGGGAGGTCACCGGCCCGGGGGAACAGCACCCGGGTGACACTGGGCGGCACCGACTCCAGCACCGCGAGGTCGTCGGTGAGGATGCCGTCGATCCCGTGGTGCAGGGCCTCTTCGATGATCGCGGCCCGGGAGCCGTTGCTTGCCGTGACATCGAGCCAGCAGAGCTTCATTTCGGGTTCTCCCTTGCTCAGGCGGTGATCTCGACCAGACCGGGCAGGTTCAGATGTGGTGCGGGGGCGTGACGTACGGCCCGGACGACGGCCCGGGTCACGGCCGCGGGATCGTCGGACTGCCAGATGCTGCGCCCCATCGCGACTCCGGCCGCACCGGAACGCATCACGTCGCCCACCTGGGTGAGCAGCTCGTGCTCGTCGGCGATGCGCGCGCCGCCCGCGGTGAGCAGCGGGATCGGGCACGCCTGCACCACGTCGCTCATGCTCGCGACGTCACCGCAGTACGGCGTCTTCACCAGATCGGCCCCGAGCTCGGCGGCGAGCAGGGCGGCGTGCGCGATCAGTTCGGGCGAGAACGGATCGGCCACCCGCGGCCCGCGGGGGTAGACCATGGCCAGCAGCGGCAGGTTCCACCGGTCGCAGGCGTCGGACACCGCGGCCAGGTCGGCGATCTGGCGGCGCTCGTCGAGCGACCCGAGGTTGACGTGCACGCTGACCGCGTCGGCCCCCGCCCGCAGAGCCTCCTCCACGGTGGCGACCAGATACTTGGCGTCGGGATCGGGCGCCTGGGCGGTGCTGGCGCTGAGGTGCACGATGAGACCGGTGCCGGCGAACCGTTCGGGCCGCACCCGCCGCACGGCCCCCTTGTGCAGAACCACGGCGTCACCGCCACCTTCGGCCACGGCCGCGACCACCGCGTCGAGGCGGTCGCCGGACATGATCGGCCCGTCACTCACCGGATGGTCGAGCGGGACGACGACGAATCTCCCGTCGCCGCAACGGGAGAGCCTGCGTAATCTCAACCCCCGGGCGAACGCAGTGCTGGACATGCTGATCTCCTCTGTCGGCAGGAGCTTCGGCAGGCTCACGCGAGCCTTCCCCCGCGCGGTGCGAGTCCGGCCACCGCGTAGCCCGGCAAACATAAACCTCCGGGAGCGCGCCGCGAGGACGTATTGGCGGAATTGGATTGTTTCGGGGTCCTCAAACGCGCCAACAGTTTTCGCTAAATCGACAGGCTCACCAGGGGCCTCAGGAACGGTCAACGTTGTCGCGCCGCACCGCGACTGAACTGATCATTCCGCGGGGGTTGACAGGGCGCTCACCCGCGAAAACGTCCGGCCCGTTGCGGGACCGGACGTTCGGCACGCACCCTCTCGCCGGGAGGGCACCGGGTGAGCCAGGTGCGCTCCGGCCGCACCTCGTTCACCCGATCACGGTCGGGCGTTCGTCAGGGTCGTCGCCGGCGGACCGGGAGCACCGCGCCCCGATGCGGATCGAGCACCCGCTCCCGCACCAGCAGGTCGCGAGGGCTCTCTTCGACGACGGACGTGGTGGCCGGCCGGTCTCCCGGGGCCCCCGGGGTGACGCGCGCGGGGAACGCGGTGGGCTCGTCGCCCCCCGGCTCGTTCGGGTCGGAGCCGGTGGCGCACGAGGAGATCAGGGCGAGCACCAGGGAACGGTCGTGCAGCAGCTGCGACAGCGGCCCCCCGGGGACCCGGACCCGGCGACGCACCTCGGCGGCCTGCAGCGTGACGAGGCGCACGGGGTCGGGCGCGAACATGCGGGCACCGCTGTCGATCCGGTGCAGCACCGTGACACCGCTGTGCAGCTCGTCGAGGCTGATGCGGTGGTAGGTCTGCTCGACGTCGTCGCGGTTGCCCTCGAGCTGCTGCACGAACCAGGCCCGGCCGGCCCGCTCGTCGTGCACGTGCACCAGCAGCCCGGTGAGCCCCGTGGCGGCGTTGTGCTGACGGCCGGAGCCCAGGATCGTCTCCAGCTCCCGCTCAGTGAGGTCCACCGCGGCGGAGCTGACGTAGACGAGCTGGTAGGGCCTCTCGATCACGCGGCGTCGACGTCTTCCACCCCGTCACGGCGGCGGCCGGTCACCTTCGCGTACTCGGCCGGCACGTCCCAGGTGCTGCCGTCGCGCGGGCGGCGGAAGCGCACGGTGAGCCCGATCGGACCGACCGCGACCACCTCGTACCAGGCGGACAGGTAGCGCACGCGGTCGCCGGACTCGAAGTCGTTGGGACCCCAGCGGCGGGTGCGGCCCTGCTCGATCATCGCGTCGAGCGCGGTGTTGCCGGCCATGATGTGCTCGGTGAGTGTGCGCATGGCGGCCTGGGTTTCGGCCCGGCGGCCGGGATCACTGACATCGGTCAGCGTGCGCCGCAGGCGCTGCAGGTTGCCCGTGTCGCGGGCGATGCGCTGCTTGACCACGAGCGGCCGGTCGTGGGTCTCGGTGTCGTCGAAGGCCTGGGAGAACAGCATCGCGAGCGCCATCTGCTCGTTCGGCTCGATCTCACGCTCGGTACTGGCGACGTGGCGACCCTGACGGACGATGCGCAGGGTGCGGGTGGGAGCCGTCGACGGGGAGCTCGGTGTCATCTGGTCTGCCTCTGTCGGTGAATCTGTCGGTGAAAAGTCTGGTGCGGGCCGGGACTTGACCCTGGGGTCACCGGAGAACCCGCCAGGGAGGGTTCAGCGGCCGCCTGCTGATACGAGTGGGGGCATCGCGCCGAATCCGGGCAGAGCTGACCTGAGTCGCTCGCTCTCGGGACCGATGCGCGATCATCTTCACGCATCCGCCCCGATCCGCGCAAGACGCCCACCTTTCGCGCCAGGAGACCTCGATCACCTTTGCGGCGGCAGATCCCTTGCCGGGTAAGCGGATGCAGCCAGAGCGTCACGTAACCCTGCTTCCAGCGCGGCAATCCGGCTCGCCGCACGGTCCGGTTTCACGCCGGGTCGATGCCGGGAATGCTCAGAGCGACGGCGGTTCCAGAGGTAACGCTGAATACCGGCGTGGGTACCGGCGACGACGTGCGCGGCGAACCGGGCGCTCTCGTGCGGGCGCCAGGTCTGTACCGCCGTGATCACGCAGAGCGCCGCAATCTGCTGCAGCTCGGCCGGTTCCGCGTCGCGGCGGTAGCGGTGCGACGCGGCGAGGGCGAGCGGGAGGGCCGCGGAGGTGATGCGCCCGAGCAGCTCGGCACGTTGCGGACCGGTCACGGCGGGCAGGGCGCGCACCAGGTCGTCGAGAGCGACTTCGCTTGCGTCCCGGGCAATCTCGTCCGCCGGCGGGCGGGAGGGCACCAGCGTCATCACCACTCCGTCCTGTACCCGGCGAGTGAACCCGAGCCCGGGCACACCGCTCGTCGGGTCAGGGTGACCCAGGTCGGGAGGTCCCGCAACCGGAGGGTGGCCGTCATGGCGCGGCCGTCAGATGCTGGTCGTGGCGCACGATGTGGACCCCGCCGCGACGCCTGGAGCAGTACCCGGCCGCGTCGGCGGAACGCATCACGTCCTCGGCGAGCACCACCCGGTCGTGCTGCGGCCGGCGGATCGGCCCCCGGCTCTCCTCGGGCACCACCACCCGTTCGGGCCCCGGCCCGCACGGTGAGTGCGCCGCCCGTGACCGGGGTGCACATGTCGTCGAGGACGCGATCGGCGACGGTGCCCGCCCGCTCGGCGCCGCGCCCGTTCAGCAGGACCACGAACTCCTCGCCCCCGACCCGGGCGGTCGTGCCGGACTCGCACACCACGTCCCCCAGCCGATGCGTGACCACGAAGAGCACCGCGTCCCCCAGTCGATGCGTGATCACGAAGAGCACCGCGTCCCCCAGCCGATGCATGAGCGTGCAGAGCACCACGTCCCCCTGTGGTGCCCGTGGGGAATCGGCCCCGGCACGGCACCGCCCGACGTTCCTCCGCCGATTTCACCCGGACTGAGTGCCCATCGTCACGCTGTGTGCCGACCACTGCTCACAACGGGTTCCTGATCAGCGTTGCGCGAACGGGCACGAACGGCGCGGAACGCCTGTCCAGGGCCGATCGTCGTCTCTACATGCCGCCGACGGACACTGGTCCCGCCTGCCCCACGATGAGCGCTTGCTTGGATTCATGTCAGGATGGCAGACGGCCCGGACCCGGAGACATCGACGTCAGGGCCCTTCCTTCACTACTTACAGTCGCCAGGGTGAGACAGTCTTGATCAATTCTGCGGTGGTCAGTACCGGACATGCGATACCGGACGGCGTGATCACGTCCGCCGAGATCGAAGACACCGTCACTGCCCGCAGTCACGGTTTCGCCATGCCCTCGGGCCTGGTCGAACGGCTGACGGGGGTGCGCGAGCGGCGTCACGTGCAGCCGGGCATCGCCTCCTCCGACCTGGCCGCCCAGGCCGGGCTGGCGGCGCTGGCCAAGGCCGACGTCGACCCGCTGTCGGTCGACCTCCTGATCTACTCGTCGGCGTCGCACGACGTGTCCGAGCCGGCCACGTCCGCGATCGTGCAGCACAAGATGGGCGCACGGAACGCGACCTTCGCCGACATCAAGAACGCCTGCAACAGCTTCCTCAACGGCCTGGACTTCGCGGCCGCCTCGATCGCCACCGGCCGCGCCCGGCGCGTGCTGGTGGTGGCCGGTGAGGTGCTCTCCCCCACGATCAACTGGGAGATCGAGAGCTCCGTCGAGCTGCGCACCAAGCTCGCCGCCCTGACGCTGGGCGACGCGGGCGGGGCGGTGCTGCTCGAGGCCACCGACGAGGAGAACACCGGTCTGCTGCCCGGGCGCTTCGTGTCCGACGGCTCGCAGTGGGAGCTGTCGACGGTGATGTCGGGCGGCAACCTGATGGTGCGCGACAACTCCCGCTCGTACTTCGAGTGCGACAGCTCGGCCCTGCAGAAGCTGGCGATCGAGCACATCCCGCCGCTGATCGAGAAGACCGTGGCCGAGGTCGGCTGGAATCTCGACGAGATCACCCGGATCTTCCCGCACCAGGTCTCCAAGGGCGTCACCCAGGCGCTGTGCTCCGCCATCGGCTACGACCAGAACCAGGTCACGGTGACGCTCGACCGGTTCGGCAACAACGCCGCCGCGAGCATCCCGCTGGCGCTCAGCCTGGCCTCCGAGCAGGGGCACCTGAACAAGGGCGACAAGGTGCTGCTGGTCTGCGGCGCCGCGGGCTTCACGGCCGGCGTCATGCCGGTGATCTGGTGATCACGATCGCCGAGGGGGTCGACCCCCGCTGGGTCCGCTCGGTCACCACCCCCGACGGCACCTGGCACGTGCTCGACAACGCGTCCGTGCTGGAGAGGGAGCCGATCGGCACGCTGCTGTGCGTGCACGGCAACCCGACCTCGTCGTACCTGTGGCGTCACGTCATCGCCGCGCTCTCCACCGGTGAGCGCCCCTGGCGGGTGATCGCGATGGACCAGCTGAACATGGGCTGGTCGCAGCGCACCGGCCGGCGCCGTCTCGGGCAGCGTCTCGACGACCTGGGCCGTCTCACCGACGCCCTGGAGATCGAGGGCCCGGTCGTCACGCTCGGGCACGACTGGGGCGGCTGCATCTCGCTGGGCTGGGCCGTGAACCACCGCGCGAGGCTGGCCGGGGTCAGCGTGCTGAACACCGCCGTGCATCAGCCCCCGGGCTCGGCGCTGCCGTTCCTGATCGCCGCCGCCCGCACGCCCGGGGTGCGGCGTCTCGTCACCGCGACCACCCCGATCTTCCTCCGGGCCACCCTCGCGATCGCTCACCCGCAGCTGCCCGCACGCGTCCAGGCCGGCTACCTCGACCCGTACCGCGGGGCCTCGCGCCGGGGCGGCATCGACGAGTTCGTCGAAGACATCCCGGTCGACGCCTCGCACCCCAGCTGGCCCGCGCTGCAGCACATCGTCGAGGGCCTGCCCTCGCTGCGCGACCTGCCCGCGCTGATGCTGTGGGGCCCGCGCGACCCGGTGTTCACCGACCTCTATCTGCGCGACCTGCGCTCGCGTCTGCCGCAGGCCAAGGTGCACCGGTTCGAGAAGGCCGGTCACATGGTCGCCGAGGACGCGGACGTCGCCGGTGCGGTGCGTCAGTGGCTCGAGGACGAGGTGGTCCCCGGGATTCTCGGGTCCCCCTCGGTGACGTCCCCGACCACCGGGCCCGACACGTCCGCCGCCGAAAAGCTCTGGGCCCCGCTGGAACAGCACGAGCAGGACCCGACCGCCGTGCTGGTCGAGCCGACCGGCCACGGCAACGCGCAGACCGGCAGCTTCCGGGTGACGAGCTGGCAGCAGCTCGCGGCCGACGTGCACCGCGTCGCCACCGGCCTGCTCGCCACCGGCGTGGAACCCGGTGACCGGGTGGCCCTTCTGGTGCCCCCGGGCGCCGATCTCACCGTCGCGCTCTACGCCTGTGTGCGCATCGGCGCGGTCGCGGTGATCGCCGACGCCGGTCTCGGGCTGCCCGGGCTGCACCGGGCCATTCGCGGTTCGGCGGTCCGGCACGTCATCGCGATCGACCGGGGCCTGGCGGCCTCACGGGCGCTGCGCTGGCCGGGGCAGCGGATCTCGGTCGGCGTGCCCTCGGGCTCGCTCCGGGCCCGCGTCCTCGGCGTCACCGCGGCACTGGAAGACCTGGCCCGCTCGGCCTTCTCGGAGCTTCCGGCCGCCCCGGCCGCGGACGACGAGGCGATGGTCATCTTCACCTCCGGCTCGACCGGCCCGGCGAAGGGCGTCGTCTACACGCACCGTCAGCTCGCGGGGGTGCGTGACGCGCTGCTGTCGGCCTACGGCCTGCGTCCCGACGACCGTTTCGTGGCCGCGTTCGCGCCGTTCGCGTTGTTCGGTCCGGCCCTGGGCGTGCCCTCGGTGGTGCCCGACATGGACGTCACCGCCCCCCGCACCCTCACCGCGACCGCCCTGGCCCAGGCCACCCGCGCGCTCGACGCCACCGTGATCTTCGCGTCACCGGCCGCCCTGGCCAACGTGCTGGCCACCGCCCACGAGCTCGGCGCCGACGACCGCGCCGCGCTGGCCGGGGTGCGGCTGCTGCTCTCGGCGGGGGCCCCGGTGCCCGCCGACCTGCTCGGCCAGGTGCAGAAACTGCTGCCCCGGGCCGAACTCCACACGCCCTACGGCATGACCGAGGCGCTGCTGCTCACCGACGTCGACCTGCCCGAGCTGCTCGCGGCCGGGGCCGGCGACGGCGTGCTGGTGGGCCGGCCGCTGCCCGGGGTGGAGATCCGGCTGCATCCCCTGGACCTTGACGACGAGTTCACCGACAAGGCCGACGTCACCGGCGAGATCGTGGTGCGGGCACGGCATCTCAAGGAACGCTACGACCAGCTCTGGTACACGCAGCGGGCCACGGCCACCGACGACGGCTGGCACCGCACCGGCGATGTCGGGCACTTCGACGCCGACGGCCGGCTCTGGGTCGAGGGCCGTCTGGCCCACGTGCTGCACCCGGCGAGCGGTTTCGTCACGCCGTACGGGGTGGAGCAGCGCATCCAGACCCTGCCCGGCGTGGAGCGGGCCGCTCTCGTCGGCATCGGGCCCTCGGGCACGCAGCAGATGGTGGCCGTGATCGAGGCGCCGTTCAGCGAACTCGGCGTGGCCGCACCGGAACTCGCCGCCTCGGTGCGGTCGGTGGCCGGGGTGGACCTCGCGGCGGTGCTCGTGATCGCCGCGCTGAAGACGGACATCCGGCACAACTCCAAGATCGACCGGGTCGCGGTGGGACGGTGGGCCGCGCGGCAGCTGGCGGGTTCCCTCTCGTGAGGATCCTGGTCACCGGGGCCGGCGGGATGCTCGGCGGTGGGGTCGCGCGCTCGCTGGCCGAACGTGGTGACGACGTCACGGTTTTCCAGCGGCGGGCATCGTCGCTGGGGCTCCCCGAGATCAACGGTGACGTCACCGATCCGTCGGCGGTGCGCCGGGCCGTCGAGGGGATGGACGCGGTGGTGCACCTGGCCGCGAAGGTGAACGTCACCGGGGCCTGGGCGGAGTACGAGGCCGTGAACATCGGCGGTGTGCGGCATCTCGTCGACGCGCTGCGCGCAGCCGGAACCCCCAGGCTGGTGCACGTCTCGTCGCCGTCGGTGGCCCATCACGGCCGGGCGCTGGTGGGTGCCGGCGCCGGGCCCGCCGACCCGCTGCGGGCTCGGGGCAACTACGCCCGGTCGAAGGCCGCCGGTGAACGCATCGCGCTGGCCGCCGACTCCCCCTCGCTCGCGGTGGTGGCCGTGCGGCCGCACCTGGTCTGGGGGCCGGGCGACACCCAGCTGGTCGGGCGCATCGTGCAGCGTGCCCGGGCCGGGCGGCTCCCGCTCATCGGTTCCGGCGCCGCGCTGATCGACACCACCTACGTGGACAACGCCGTCGACGCGACCGTGGCCGCGCTCGACCGGATCGGCACCGCGCACGGCCGGGCGCTGGTCGTGACCAACGGCGAACCCCGGCCGGTGGCCGACCTCTTCGCCCGGCTCTGCCGGGCCGCCGGGGTCCGTCCCCCGGCCCGGCGCGTGCCGTTCCCCCTGGCCTGGGTCGCGGGGGCCGCGGTCGAGGGCGCCTGGGCCCTGAGCGGCCGGCACGACGACCCGCCGCTCACCCGCTTCCTGGCCGAACAGCTCGCCACCGCGCACTGGTTCGACCAGCGCGAGACCCGCGAGGTGCTCGGCTGGACCCCCGCCGTGCCGCTCGAAGAGGGTTTCGGTCGGCTGGCGGACTGGTACGCCCGGGCCTGATCAGCACTCACCTGATCAGCACTCACCAGATCAGCACTCACCAGATCCGGGCCTGCCAGGTGGCCGCGACGATGCCCGGCACGAACAGGCCGAGCAGGAACGCGGCCGGCCCGGTCAGCCGGCGACGCTCGTTCCCCGGGGCGGGCACGAACGGTGTCGGCCCCGAGAGCAGCAGGAACAGCGGCACCGCGACCCAGGGCACGAAGAACCCCGCCCAGAACCAGCCCGGACGCGTGGCCCGCCACGGCTCCGGCCCGGCGAGGAGAACGACCACCGAGCCCAGCAGGACGAGCAGGTAGGCCGAGTAGAGGGCCCCCGGGAGGTGGCCGAACCCGAACAGTCGGTCGTCACGGTGGTCGCGCGGATGCCTCTCCACACTCACGCCGGGGTAGGTCTGGCTCAGATAGGTGGCCAGGTCACGGGTCTCGACCTCGGGGCCCGACCGGTCCGGCACGAACTCGTCGGCCGGGTCACGGACGACGACCCGGACCTGGTCGTGACGGGTGATGCCCCAGCGGCCCTCCCACACCACCGTCTGGTTCGCCGTGCCCGACACGGCGCCCTCGCCGAGCCCGTCGCCCCGGACCGTCAGCTCGGTGACCCGGCCCTGCGCGAGCTCGTTGCGCAGGTGGGAGAACCGCCCTTCGCGCTCACCCGTCAGCGGCGCGAGCGCGATCACCACGATCCAGGCGGCGAGCAGGAGCCGGCGGGCCCAGGCGGCGACCGGACGACGGGTGGGCGGCTTCTGCGGCTCGGTGATGATCACGTGCACCAGAGCGCTGTGACCAGGTCCGGCGTTGCAGGCGCGGCGGGAGAGCAGCATCACCTCCGGACAGCGGTCAGGATCTGGCCTCTACTGCGCTCATCATGGGGTCATGAGCTCAACGTCCGAACGGCTGCTGTCCCTGCTGTCGTTGCTGCAGGCCCGGCGGGACTGGCCGGGGCAGGTGCTCGCCGAGCGGCTCGACGTCAGCCCCCGCACCGTGCGGCGGGACGTCGACCGGCTGCGCGAGCTCGGATACCCGATCGCGGCGGCGAAGGGGCCCGACGGCGGGTACCGGCTGGAGGCCGGGGCCGATCTGCCCCCGCTGCTGTTCGACGACGAGCAGGCCGTGGCCCTCGCGGTGGCGCTGCGCCTGGCCACGGTGAGCGGGGCCGGGGTGGCGGAGGCGGCGACCCGGGCGCTGGCGACGGTGCGGCAGGTCATGCCCTCACGGCTGCGGCACCGCATCGACACGCTCGACGTGACCCCGATCGGCCGCCCGCAGGAGGTGGACCCGCAGGTGCTCATGGCTCTCGCCGACGCCGTGCGGGCCCGGGAGGTCGTGCGTTTCGACTACGGCGACGTGCTGCGCCGGGCCGAACCGCACCACCTCGTCAGCCGTCACGGCCGCTGGTACCTGCTCGGCTGGGACCCGGAGAAGCAGGACTGGCGCACGTTCCGCGCCGACCGGATGAGCCTGCGCACCCCGAACGGCCCGCGCTTCGCCCGGCGCGAGATCCCCGGCGGTGACGCCGCGGCGTTCGTCACCGGGCGGTTCCGGGGCGCGGCCGCGGGCACCCAGGACTGGCCCTGCCGGGGCACCGCGGTACTGAACACCGACGCGTCCACCGTTGCCGCCTTCGTGGGCGACGGGACGCTGGAGGCCCTCACCCCCGAAACCTGCCGTCTCACCCTGGGTTCCTGGTCGTGGGCGGGGCTGGCCGCCACGATCGCCCGGTTCGACGTGGACTTCACGATCGAGGGGCCGGACGAGCTGCGCGCGGCGACCGCGGCCCTGGCGCAGCGTTTCGGCCGGGCCACCGCCTGAGTCAACGACTCAGGGAGCCACCACCGCCTGTGCCTCGGTGATCGACCGCGCCCGCCGCTGCTGGACGTGCAACCCCTCGGGCCCCTCGTCGTAGTTCACCGTCGTGCCCGTGGTGCCGGCCGGCTCGGTGCCCGCCCGCGAGTCGTGCGACGCCTGGCCCGCCTGCGCGATCCCGGCGCCGACGACCAGCACGGCCACCAGCGCCCAGCCGGCGACCGTCCCTGGCCGCCACATCTCCGTCGACATCCCTGTCTCCATCCCGCTGTCCCAGTTATGTGAGATGGCACGACCGGGCCGAAAGTTCGATCTTTTCCCCGACGGGGAGCTACGTCACACACCGACCGCGATCGGGCCGACCACGTCGAGGTAGGCGTCGAGGTCTTCCGGGTCGTCGGCGACCAGCCGGAACACGGCCGCGCGGAGCATCGCGTCGCGGTGCGGGCCGGACGTCCACTCGTCAAGGGCCTCGGGCGCCGCGCCCTGCCACATCACGCTGTCGAGCACGCACACCGCGTCGGCCCAGAGCACCGGCCGCCAGGCCGGCGACACGTCGATGACCACCGGGGCGCCGTCGGCGTCGAGCAGCACGTTGCCGGCCAGATCGCGGTGCACCAGCTGGTCGGGCCCGAGTGAGGACGCGTCGAGAGACGCGAGCGCACGCGTCACCAGTTCGTGGACCGCCGGGCGCAACGGCGGCACCGCCTCCTCACCGAACGCCACCCGCTCGGCCACGCTCCAGCGGTCGGTGTGACCCTCGAGCCCGGCCGGGCGCTCACGCAGCAGCGAGGCCAGGCGGGCGTGCAGCACGTGACCGGCGGCGATGGCCAGGTCGAGGTTCTGGCAGGTGACGGTGCCGGGCTCGTAACGGCTGGCCGCCCAGCCGTCGACCACCCACGACCCGTCACGGGCCGGGACCGGCACGGCGACGCGCAGGTCCTGACGGCGGCGGGTGGGATCGACGTCGAGACGCACCGCGAACCGGGCGAGCAGCGGGCTCAGCCAGTCCTGGATCCGCGGGTCACGGCCAGGGCTGAGCACCAGGTCACCGGCTCGCACGCTGTGCCCCTGCCCTCCGGGCAGTGGCTGCGTGTCTTCCGGCACCGCGAACAGGTCGAGTACGTGAGGGGAAGGACGCACGCCCCGAGCCTAAGTCTTCGCTGTGGGTGCCGCTGCCCCCTCGGGCCCGGACGACGTCTGCTCGATACGCCCGGGCACCGGGATCACCTGCAGGTCGCAGGCCACGACGACGTCCGGGTGGACCTCTCGCGCCTCGTCGAGATGCCGGGTCAGGTCTTCGTAGCGCGACGAGAAGTGAGTGAGCACCAGGCGCCGGACCCCCGCGGCGACGGCCAGTTCGGCCGCCTGCCGGGCCGTCAGGTGCCCGTTCGTCTCGGCGAGCGCCACCTGGTCGTCGTTGTACGTGGCCTCGCTGACCAGCAGGTCACAGCCCTGGGCGAGTTCGAGGGCGCCGTCGCAGACCGCCGTGTCCATGATCACGGCGACCCGCTGGCCCGGACGGGGCACGCTGACGTCGGCGAGCGACACCCCGCGCACGGTCTCGCCGCGCTGCAGACGCCCCAGGTCCGGCCCGGTGACGCCGTGCTCGGCCGCGACCGCCGGGATCAGGGTGCGCGAGTCGTCTTCGGTGAAGCGGTATCCGACCGTGGGCACCCGATGACGCAGAGGCGCCGAGCGGACCGTCCACGAGCGCAGCCGCAGGACCTCACCGTGCCCGGCGGGGATCCACTCGTGCAGCGGCTCCGGGCCGTTGGTGGCGAAAGAGGTGAGCAGGCTCAGTCGTTCGATCGCCTCGGCCGGCGCCGCGACCGGCAGCGGGCCCGGGACGTCTTCGACGCGGCGCCGGTTCAGCAGGCCGGGCACGCCGTAGGTGTGGTCGCCGTGCTCGTGGGTGAGGAACAGCGCGTCGATCTGCGACGTGCGCAGCCCCGCCCGCACGACCTGCCGCTGGGTGCCCTCACCGCAGTCGACGAGCACGCCGAGGTCGCCCAGCCGCAGGTAGGTGGCCACGTGATTGCGCTCGCGGGTGGGGATCTGGCACGACGTGCCGAGGGTGACGACCTCGCGGCGGCTCATGCCGGGGTCTGCCCCGTGACGGCCTTCCCGGCGGCTGCGACCTGGAGCGTGACCATGTGGCCAGACTATGCCGGTTTGGCCGTGCGGGTCACGATGTCGCGGGCCAGGTCGCGCAGTTTGACGTTGCGGCCCATCGAGGCGATGCGCAGCACCTCGAAGGCCTGTTCGGCGTCGCACCGGTTCTGCGCCATGATCACGCCCTTGGCCTGCTCGATCACGGCCCGGCTGGCCATCGCGGTCTGCATCTCGGCGGCGAGCTTGGCGTTGTCGTCGGCGCTGACCGCGTTGCTGATGGCCACCGCGACGTGGGCGGCGATCTCGACCCCGGCCTCGACCGTCTCGTCGGGTGCCCCGGGTTCGCGGCCGTACCAGTTGAGGGCGCCGATCAGGTCGGTCTGGAGCGGCAGCGGCACCGAGACCGCGCTGAGAATGCCGTGCCGAACCACCTTTTCGGCATACTCGGGCCAGCGTGGCTCGTCGCGCATGTCGTGGATGCGCAGCACCTCACCCGACGAGGCGGCGTCGAGGCAGGGGCCGTAACCGAATCCGTACTGCAGCTCGTCGGCGCGCAGGGCGATGTCACTGCTGAAGCTGGCGGTGAAGGGGCGTTCGTTGCGCAGCAGGGTGACCGAGACGTCGTCCATCCCCGGCACCCCCGCCTGGGCGATGTCGATGTAACGCCTCAGCAGTTGCTCGAGCGAGGAGCCCTGGAGACGGATGCTCAGAAGTTCGGTCAGCACGGCTGTCGGCAGCGTCGACATGTCCTCGACACTACCCCGCATATCGATATCGCTCCTGATGACACGCAACCGCCGTCCCCCACGCGAGCTACCCCGAACTGGCGGCGCCGGGGGACGCGCCCGCACCCGGCTCACTCATAGCCTGACCAGGTCAGGAACCGACGAACCGGAGGACCGCCCGTGCCCCAGACCCCCTCGTGCCGCGATTTTTTCACCGGTGGGCGGTTCCTGCTCGTCGTGGCCCTGGTCGCGGTCACCGCACTGCCGGCCGCCGGCCACAGCACCCCCGGGCCCGACCGGCCGGCCACCCTGACCGACGCCCCTGACCGACGCCCCTGACCGGCCGGGCGACCACCGCGTCCACCCTTGATACTGCTGCCGTGACCGAACCCGACTTCCTCACCGCCACCCGGGCCACCTACGAGACCGTGGCGCAGGCCTACACCGAGGCGCAGAGCCAGGCTCTCGACGGGCGTCCCTACGACCGCGCGTTCCTGTCCCTGTTCGCGGAACTGGTGCGCGAGCAGCAGGGCCCGCGCCGGGTGGCGGACGTGGGCTGCGGCCCCGGGCACATCACCGCCGTGCTGCGCGACCTCGGGCTCGACGCGTTCGGCCTCGACATCTCCCCCGCCATGCTCGCCCAGGCCCGGAAGGCGCACCCGGAGCTGGAGTTCCGTGAGGCGTCCATCCTCGACCTGACGGTCACGGACACCAGCCTCGACGGCATCGTGGCCCTCTTCTCGTTCAACACCGTTCCGGCGCGGTACCTCTCGAAGGCCTTCGAGGGCTTCGCCAAGGCACTGCGGCCGGGCGGGCTCGTCATGCTGTCGTTCAGCGTGCGCGACGAGCCCACCGACATGACCACCTGGCTCGACCACGAGGTCAGCCTGCCCCTGCAGCGCCTGGTGCCCGAGGAGGTGGTGCGGGCGCTCACCGCGGCCGGCCTCACCGTGCGGGCCCAGCTGGTGCGCGAGCCGCACCCGCCCCACGAAACCCGGCCCTACGCCACGGTGATCGCGGCCAGGCCCTCGACCTGGGGGGTTACCGCTTGACCCCCTCGTAGGGGTAGACCTTGATCGTGCGCACGCCCCCGACCGGGCCGCCGATGGCGACCTTGCGCAGGGCCGAGTTGTTGTCGTAGTCCGACTCGGTCAGCCGGCGCTCGGGGTTGGCCAGCGTCTCGACGTAGTAGGTGCCGCCCGGCACCCGGGTGATGTCGAACGACTGCCCGGGCAGGTACTGGCCGTAGGTGTCGCCCCACCCGCTCTCCAGCACCTCCCGGATGCTCAGCAGGTTCTTGTTGCTCTGACCGCAGGCGGTGTCGAGGTCGGTGGACGCGGGACGCCACTGCGCGTCGTCCACGGTCAGGTCGATCGCGTCGGTGGGCGCCAGGCAGAAGGCCTCCTTGCCGCTGATGATCGCCTTCTTCCTGGTCGAGTCGAGCAGGCGGTAGGAGGCGAAATCCTTGAAGTGCCAGTGGTTGTGACCGTTGCGCGGATCCCACTGCATCTCACCGGCCGGGGCGTGGCCGACCTGGTTGCCTTCGGCGTCGAAGAAGTACTGGTAGGCCTCGAGCACGTCCTGGCCGGGCTTGCGGAACCCGTCGACCACCAGCGGCGACGGGCCCGCGTTCCAGACCGTGGCGCCGAAGTTGAGGTAGGTCTTGCGGGCCTGCCCCGGGCGCCCGGTCACCTCGCGGGAGATGTCGTAGGCGGGCAGCGAGCGCAGGTCGGCCTTGGGCGCGTCGTTCACGTCGAAGGCGTCCACCCGGCCGGTGGGCGGGTTCGGGGCGGGCACGTTGGGCACGCCGAGAGCGCGCTTGCGGGCGGCCTCCAGGGCGGCCGTCTGCGGCGACAGCCGGGCCTCGTCGACGACCGGGTGCGTGTGGTGCATGTGCTGCGAGTGCTCGGCCGACGATCTGGCGGTGGACGTGCCGTAGGTCGATACCTTGACCGTGACCTGCGAGGTCGCCTGCTCGAGGGTCAGGCCGAGCACCTCCCGCCAGGGCCTGGCCACGGCGATCTTGACCGTGTAGGTGCCGTCGGGGGCCTCGAACGACAGCGGGCTCTCGTAGTCGCCGAGCACCGGCGTGGACCAGCCCTTGGTGATGCCGAGGACGCTGCCGAGGGCGAACGGGTGGGAGCCGCCGCACGAGCGGGGGTACGGCGACTGGGCCGCCGCGTCGGGCTCGACCCGGCTGCGGCCGTAGGAGTTCGGGCAGAACTCCAGAGCCGAGCTCCGGACCTTCTGGCCCCGTGCGTCGCTCACTTTCACGTCGAAGAAGGAGGTGAGCCGGCCGGGGTTCGTGGTGATGTTCGCGGGGAGGTCGGTGGTGGCGCGCTCCGCCCCCTCGCCCACGCTGAGGGTGGCCGCGATCGGGTCGGAGTAGGAGGCGCCACGGTGCGTGCGGATCTCGACCGTCTCGTGGGCGACCGCGTAGAAGCCGAGGTCGTAGAGGTAGACCGGCTCGCCCGGCCCCCGGCGCACGGCCGTCGAGGTGTTGAGCACGGTGAAGTCGACCAGCGGGACGGTCGCCGAGGACGCCCTCACCGCCGTGAAGGTTCCGGCGGCCAGCAACCCGACCAGCACCGGTGTCAGCCGTAACACGGCCCGATTGACTCTCATGGCTCCCCCGTTCAGTACGCCCGTAGGACGTCATGGTGGGACCTCGATACCGCCGGAGCCGAGGGTTACCTCAGATGATCGCCTGAAAGTACGCTACCTAGACGTAGATCTCACTCGCCTCAGGATGCCCGAAAAGCCCTGGAAGCCCACCGGAATGAAGCAGCACGGTCGTACGGCCGGGTTCGATCAGACCCTCCCGCACCGCCTCGACGAGCCCGGCCGCGGCACGCCCGGTGTAGACCGGATCCAGCACGATGCCCTCGGTGCGCGCCACCAGCGTCATGGCCTCCTTCACCGCTGGAGCGAGGACGCCGTAGGCACCGGCCGCCGCCCGGATCCGCAGGTCGATGCCCGGGTCGGGCAGCAGGGCCGCGACCACGGCGCGGGGATCGGGCACCGCTCCGACGTCGACCCCGTAGACCTTCCCGGGCCCCAGCGCGCGCACCAGCCCGGCCATCGTGCCGCCGGACCCCAGGGCGGTGACGACGGTGTGCAGATCGGGAAGCTGCTGCCGCAGTTCGTGTCCGCACTCCTCGTAGCCCTTGGCCCCGAGCACACTCGACCCACCGAACGGGATGACCTCGGCCCGCTCCCCCAGCCCGGTGAGCCGTTCCGCCTCGGCCCGCACGCGCTCGCCCAGATCGGCGGGGCGCAGGTCACCGGCCCAGACGATCTCGGCCCCGAAGAGCCGGTCGAGCAGCAGGTTTCCGACGGCCGGCGTCTCGTGCCCCTCGAGCACCAGCACAGCCCGCAGCCCGGCCTTGGCGGCGGCCGCGGCGGTGAGGCGGGCGTGGTTGCTCTGGGCGGCGCCGCTGGTGACGAGCACGGTGGCCCGGCGGTCGAGAGCCTGGCGCACGGTGTGCTCGAGCTTGCGCACCTTGTTGCCGCCCCCGCCGAGGCCGATGAGGTCGTCGCGCTTGACGTACAGGTCGCCGGGGTTCAGGCCGATGGCCTCGGCCAGTCGCGGCGCGGGGTCGAGGGGCGTGGGGTAGGTGGCCAGCATGAGGAAAGTGTTGCAGGTCAGTCGGAATCGAGCAGCCGGGTGAGCTCGGCGAACCAGCGGTCGGCGCTCTCGAAGGGATAGTGCACGGCACCGCCGTCGAGGCCTTCGGGCGCCATCAGCTCCCGGGCCTCCTCGAGCACGTCCCGGGGCAGCAGCGCGGCGTTGACCAGGATCTGGGTCATGACGAGGTCGATCGCCGGCTCGTCGGCCCCCCTGGCCCGTGCGTCCAGCATCTGGATCAGTTTCAGGCCGTCACGGCAGTCGTCGACGAGCGAGGGCGCGCTCCGGCCGGCCGCGGTGAGCGCTGTGGACAGCCAGAGATCGACGAGGATCCGGTTGCCGGACTTCACCTCGCCCCGCCCTGTCGGCAGGAACTGCCCGGCCAGGCTGAAGGCGACGGGGATGTCTTCCTCGTGCAGCGTCCAGTCCAGCGAGTGGGTCAGACCGGCGACGTGGGCGTCCTGCAGAAAGGCGGCCACCTGCCGCATCTCCCCCACCGACGACTCGGCCCAGGCGTTCTCCGTCGGGCCCTCCAGGAACCACTGCGGGTCGACCGGCTCGGCCAGCCACACCCGGGCCGAGAACCTCCGCAGCTGAAGGTCGCGCGAGCCGTCGGTCCGCACCGAGCGGTCCACCCGCACCGTGCCGAGAACGGTGCCCCAGCCCTCCGGGGTGCACTGCGACGACCAGAGCATGGCGTGACCGCGCCAGTGACGCGGAACGTCGGGGACCGGGCCGAGAAGTTCCGAGGCCAGGAGCTTCTTTCGCGTGCACAGGGCGAGCAGGAGCAGGTTGAGCGTCTGCATCGCCTGCCGCCCGGCCGGGCTCTGTGACCGCGGGCGATAGGTGTGCGTCGCACCGGCCTCGCCGGCGGCCACCGCCCGGAAGGTCCGCAGCAGGAACTGGGTCAGGGCCTCACGCCGTTCCGGCCCGAGACGGTCGAGCCGCTCCCCCAGCGTGTCCAGCACGGTGCCCCGGATCGTCAGGGGGACGTACGCGAGAACGTCCAGCAGCAGGCCGAGTTCGGGCTCCGGCGTGCGGCGCCCCCTGAGCTCGGCGAACTCCAGCAGCTCGAGGTTGTTCACGAGCTCGCGCACCACCAGCCGGGCCACCAGGTACTCACCGAACGTCGCGTGCAGGAACTCGACGGCCGTGAGCTCGTCGCCACCCTGCCGCGACTGCATGCGGTGCACGAAGAAGAACTTGCCGATCGCCCGCGCCCCGGGAGTCACCGGCGACCGGAAGTCGTTGCGCTGCATCACGTTCTCGGACTCCAGCGCGCGCAGGTCGTCGTCCAGTTCCCCCTGGGTGACCCACTGCCGGCCGCGGTTGAACATGGCGACGGCCGCGATCGAGAGCCGGTGCAGCTCGTCGCGCACGGCCTCGTCCCTCTCGCGAGCGGTGAGCTCCGGGCCGGACTTCTCCACCTCGCGCCGGGCGAAGCGGTCGAGGAGCCGTTCGTAGAGCTCCGGGGTGCTCAGGTCGTCGCCGGCACGCTGCAGGCTGTTGCCGTCACAGTCGTACAGGGCGAGCATGAGCAGCAGCAGCGGCTGCTCGGCCAGGTCGGGGTGCGCCAGCACGGCCCGGGCCGCCAGACGCTGCAGCCCCCGGCTCTCGAGACTCGCGGCGTTGTGGTCGTTCCAGATCTCCACCCACCGCTCGATCTGCCGGGCCTGGAAGGGCTCGAGATGCACCACCGAGACCCCGGCCTCGGGCACCAGGGCGCGGTCGGCCACCGACACCCGGCTGGTCACGACGACCGCCACCGGACGCTCCTGGTCGGCCTCGCGCTCCTGGAACGCCGCCAGCTCACGCAGGTAGGCCGACTGCCCGACGCCGGTGGTCTGCAGCAGCTCGTCGAAACCGTCGAGAATGACCACGCGCAGGGCGTTCCCGGCCGACCGGGACAGGGCCGGCCAGCTGGTCGGCTCACCCGTCGCGATGCGCACCGCCTCTTCGATCTGGGTCTGCACGTCGGCGTCGGCGGGGACCTGGCGCAGCACGACCCGCACGACGAGGAAGTCGCTCGGCGGCAGACGGGCGGCCAGGAACTGGGTGAGCACCGACTTGCCCGCCCCGGGCTGCCCGAGAACCATCAGCGGACGCACGCTCGCCTCCGGGCTGCCGAAGTGGGCGGCCAGGAACCCGCCCAGGTTCTGCTGCACGGGCCGGGCCGCCCAGAACTCGGCCAGGTGCAGCTGGTTGTGCCGCTCGGCGGAGGCGAACCGGAAGTCCGGGTCGATGTAACCGTCGCGCAGCGCCGGGAGTCTCAGGAACTCGGGGACGTCGCCGGAGGCCACCACGGCGCGCCCCAGACCGGCGGCGTGGCTGAGCGCCAGAGCCCGGCGGGTCTGTGTCCCGGGATCGGGAGGCAGGGGCGCGACGGCCCGCAGGTTCGCCTCCAGAGCCGCCAGGCCGGTCGCCACCGCCTGCCGGGTGGCCGCGTGGTCGGCCCGGTCGAGATAGAAGGCCAGTTCCGGGAACTCCACCGCCAGGCGACGCAGCAGTGTCTCCCGGCGACGGATCGCGACGGCGGGCACCGTTCCCAGCAGCAGCTTCGTCACCCGGTCGCGGTCGGTCTCCGACCAGGTGTCCCAGACCGCGGAGCCCTCGAGAAAGCTGAGCAGGCCCAGGGAACTGGTGCGGTAGCGGTTCAGCAGACGGGTGGGGTGCTCCTGCGGCACCCAGAACGGTGAGGGTGCCGCCTCGGGCGCGTGCAGGAGCCCCGCCGCCAGGTCCGCCAGGTGCTTCCCCTCGGCCGCGCCGGTCACGATCCGGGTCTGGTCGGCCCGGTCGAGACGCAGCTCGTCGAGGTCCAGCGGCAGATCCGCCTCGCGCACCGCCTCGAAGTAGGCCAGCACCACGATGACGGCCTGCGCCGCCGCCATCCGGTCGTTCTGGTCGAGCCGCCCCAGCCCCCGCGCCCGGTCGGACAGGCCCTTCACCAGTTGCTCGCTGAGCCGGGTGAACTCCGACTTGGCGTCGAACAGACTGATCGCCAGTTCACTGCCGCCGGCCGTGGCGACCAGCAGCGCACCCCCGGCCAGCGTGTCCAGGGCCCGGACGAGCTGGTCGTCGCCCCCGCCCATCAGCCGCGCGGCATCGGCGTAGCTGAACGCCCGCTTCCTCATCGGCCCAAACTAGGGCAGAGTCGGCCGCATGTCCGGGGAAGCACTGCGGTCCGAGCGCCTGCTCTTTCCCGATGCCCGCGAGGTGACCACCGACCAGATCGGCAAGACGCTCCTGACGCGACCGACGCGTCCACCGTTGAAGGCCCCGGAAACCCTTGCCCTGGAACCCGTCGACTGGCCCACGTACACCACGCACCGCATCGAGGTGGAGGCCGGGTTCGGGGTCGACGCCCGGGGAGCCCGGGCGATGGTGCGCGGGCTGCGGGAACGCTGCGCGCGGCTCGGGCTCGTCATGATGTCCGCCCACGACCACCAAGAGCGGGTGGGCGCGATCGGCTGGTTCTCACCGCACCCCGGCTGGGCGCGGCTGCAGGAGGTCGACGTGTTCCCCGCCCACCGCGGGCACGGCTACGGAGACGCCCTGCTGGCCGCCACCTTCCAGCACCTCGACCAGAACGGCGTGCACACCGTGATCGTCGGCGCCGACGAAGACGACTGGCCCCTGAGCTGGTACCGCCGGCGCGGCTTCGAGCCCGTCACCCGCGTGACCCGCAGCCGCGGCTGACTCAGTACGAGTTGTGGGCCTGACTGTAACTCCACGCCCCGCAGGGAGTTCCGTAGCGCTCGGCGATGTAGTCGAGCCCCCAGCGGATCTGGGTGACCGGGTTGGTCTGCCAGTCCGCGCCCGCCGCGGCCATCTTCGACCCCGGCAGCGACTGCGGAATGCCGTACGCACCCGAGCTGGGGTTCGTGGCGCGGTAGTTCCAGGTGCTCTCCTTGTTCCAGAGCGAGTCCAGGCAGGAGAACTGCGACGACGACCAGCCCCGGTCGGCCACCAGCAGACGCGCCGCCGACCGGGGGTCGCGCTGGGCGTTGCGCAGCGCCTGCTCGCGCCGCTCGGCCGCGGCCCTGATCCGGGCCGCCGCGGCCTTGGCCTGCTGGTACTGCCGGTAGGCGCCCTGAGCCTTGGCCGGCGCCGCCTGACGCTGGGTCTCGCGCACGGCCTCGTCGGCGCGAGCCTGATCGAGAACGGCTTGTTCCGCGGCCAGCTGCCGAGCCTCGGCCTCGGCGTCCACCGTCACGAACGCCGACGCCGCCACGTCCCCGTCACCGCCCAGCGGGATGCCGTGCGTGGCCAGGTACGACGCGCCGACCCCCTGCGCCCCGACCACCAGCGCCATCACCAGCAACCGCGCGGCCCCGGCCCGGCCCCGGCCGAGCAGCGGGATCGCCACCGGCACGGCGGGCAGCATCTCCGGCGCGCGCCGGAACGGGTCGTCGGAGACCGGACGGGGCAGCGGCAGATCGACCCCGGCCGGGCGCCACGCGTCAGCCTGCGGGAGGGGGAGCACGGACGCGGTGGCGGCGAACGCCATCGGCTCACCGGCCGCACCACTCGAGCGACGGGCCGCCGTCACCGGTGCGGGCGGACGCTGAACTCCGGCCGGGCGCTGACCTCCGGCCGGGCCCGGCGGACGCCGGTCGGCGGGACGACGGTCGTCAGGACGCCGGGAGGCGGCCCGGGCCTCGGCCCGGCGCAGCTCCGAGCGCTTCGGGTAGGCCCGGACCGGGCCGGCTTCCGACTCGCCGATCGAAGCGCTCACAGCACGGCCACCGTTGTCACGGGGACAACGGTGGCCTGTGGGACAGCTGTGCACAAGCACCCAGGTGAAGAATCACCAAGGGCTACGACGACACACCGTCGGGTGAAATTTCAGCCCTTGATGCGCACGGAACCGGTGACGAGCTCACCGCCCCTCTTGCCCCGCAGCGTCCCGTCGCCGTCGGCGGCACTACCCGTGAGCGTCCACCGGTACAGACCCACCTTCTGCAACCGGCCCTGACGGTCACGCCCGTCCCAGGTCAGGTCGCGGACACTGCCGTCCGGGGCGGTCCCCGTGAGGGTGCGCACGACCTGCCCGGCCGCGTCCGTGATCGTCAGCTTCACGTCGACCAGCGGCTTGGTCACGTCGAACCGCGGCTTCCAGGTCTGCTCGGCGGCCGCCCGGAACGACGCGTCGGCCAGCTTGCCGATCAGCCGCGGCCGGTACCTGGCCTCGAAGGGCAGTCGCTGTACCTCGACGCGCCCCTCGATCGAGGTACGGTGCGCGAGCAGGTGGTCGTCGAACGCCGCCAGACCCCAGTCACCGGCCAGGTCGACCGGCGTGGCCCCGGGTGTCAGCAGGTCGAGCACGTGGCCCTCGAAGACGGACCTCTCGTCGGAGTAGGTGGTCCAGAAGACCGCTCCCTCGCCCAGTTCCAGCCGTCCGCTCGCGGCATAGACCGACTGCGGCCCGCCCTCGACCGTGCGCTCCTGGCCGGTGCGCAGGTTGCGGATGGTGATCACCCCGGTCTCGCACGAGATCCAGGCCACGAGCTCACCCCAGACCGAGACCGGAGCGCCCGGCCAGCAGCCCTTCGCGTGCCCCAGCAGCTCCGGCTCCTGGTTCTCGATGTCGTCGAGCCACACCTCGGCCCCCGCGTCCGACTCCGGATAGTCGGGGTAGAGGCTGAAGACGACGGACGAGCCGAACAGGTCACGCTGGCCGCTCCCGTACCAGTTGGCCTCGGGAATCGAGTAGACGACCTCTCCCTCCGGGTCGACGACGGTGCGCTCGAGCAGCGCGTAGGGCCCGGAGATCACGGGCCGCACGTCGTACCCGTTCAGGGCGTCGATGGTGCCGGTGACCTTGCCCCGGTCGAGGAGCCGCCACTTGTACGGGGTGTCCGGGCCGAGCACCAGGCCGCGCCCGGCCGAGAAGAAGGCCTGCCCCTGCACCTGCTCGGCCGGCTCGGCGGGAAGACCGGACAGGCTGACCCGCTTGGCCTTCCCGAGCTTCAGCCCGGCGCCGACCGGGGTCTTCCAGATCGAGCGGTAGCCGGCGGCGTCGAGCGTGGTGTCGGCGTAGTAGAGGGTGGACGCGGCCAGCGAGAGTCCGGTGACGGGCTGGGTGGCGCTGGGCACGGTCGCCGTGCGCACCGCCCGGTCGTCCGGGCTGACGCTGTAGACGCCGGCGATCTGGTCGCTGCCGCCGGCCGCGGTCAGGAACCGGTCGCCGACCGCGGCCAGTCCCGCGCTGCCGGCGGGAAGGGGCACGGTGCGGGCAGTTTCGCCGTTGACGATGCGCAGTTCGCTCTGACCGGCACCGTCGCCGTCCTGACCCCACACCAGGTAGCCGACGCCACCCGCGCCGGCGGCCAGGTCGACGTCCGCGACGTCCGGGTCGGAATCGGTGAAGACGGTCTCCTCCGGCCCGTTCTCGGTCTCGCGCCGGGTGTGGATGCGGCGGGACTGCCCGGGAGCCTGCGAGTCCCAGGCCACGCTGAACGTGTCCCGGCTGAACGCCACCGAGCTGATCGCGTCGGTGGTCTCGGCCAGGGTCTCCCACGGCCCGCCGTTCTCGAAGCGCTGCACCCGGTAGGTGCGGGACTCGGCCGTGTCCTGCTCGTACGGCCCGGGCAGCGGCGGGTCGGCCACCACCTTGACCACGGTCCAGTCGTCGGCGGCCACGTCGACGATCGCCCGGCCGTCGTCGCCGAACCGGTTCACGGCCATCTCACCGTCGACGCCACCCGCGCCGGTGCCCGCGAAGTGCTTGAGCAGCGGGATGCTGTCGCCGTCGGCCGGGTAACGCAGCAACGACGAGTAGGTGAACCAGTTGCCGGTGAAAACCGACGGACGCGAAATGGTTCCGTCGACGTGGTCGTCACCGGTGAAGATGTTCGTGCGGTGGGCGCGCCAGGCACTCTGCTCGTAGTTGCCCTGCCCCCGCTGCACGGCCCAGCCGAGCTCGTCGTCGTGCACGCCCAGCAGAACGCGGTCGCTGATCCAGCCCTCCGACCGGATCGCCGGGCGCGGCGTGAGCTCGTCCCCCTCGGCGCCGGTGAGCACCGTGGTGTCGTACCGCGACCCGATCACGAAGTCGTCGTCACCCTGCACCACGGCGACGCCGAAACCGGACGCACCCACCAGGCGCAGCGAGCGCTCCATCGGCTGGCCGGGAACGAGCACGCTCACCGCGGCCCCGGGCGGCGCGGGCGCGGCCAGGGCCGGACCGGCCAGCAGCAGTCCCCCCAGTCCAGTGGCGACGGCGACGGCCAGCCGCCGCCCCGGAAAACGGTGTGCGGGCATGGTTCCCCCCAGGAACGATCTGACGGATCAGGCCGGGCGGCAGGCCGGGAGGCAGACTGAATGCGCCGATCGGGCTGTGGTTCCGGTCCGGCCGCGAAGAACGGCACCGCCGAGCGGTGCCGTTCTCGATGATCCTCCTGCCCCCGGGGCCGCGCGTGGGCCGATCAGGGGTTACCGATCAGGGGTTATCGGGCAGGCACTTTCGCGACCCTCAGCCGGTGGGCAGTTCCTGCGTCTTCGGCAGACCCGGCGACTGCCGCCGCGCCCGCCAGGCCGCCCAGCGCCGCCAGATCCTCACCATCACCCAGGCCATGATCACCAGCACCACGAGGATGACGATCGGGGCGAAGATCGCCAGCACGCTGACGACGACCGAGAGCACGTCTTCGATCGTCGAGGCCACCGGCGCCCCGAACCCGGCCGTGCCGACGTTGATCACCGGCCGCGCCGCCGACTTGGTGGCGTGCGTCAGACCGGCCACGGCCACACCGATGATCGCCCCGGCCCACGGGTTGTCACGCATCCACTGGCTGTTGTCGAGGTTCTGCGCGCTGAAGGTGGCGCTCGAGATGAGCCCGCCCACGGTGGGCCGCACCGCGGTCTGGACGAGGTCGTTGACGTGGTCGACCACGGGCACCTTGTCGACCACGATCTCGGTCAGGAGCAGCAGGACGCCGACCCCGAGGGCCCACTCGGACGTCACCCAGTCGTAGTCGGAGGGCAGGTCGATCAGCTCGGTGAACCGCGCGATCATCGCCACCAGCACGAACGGGATCCACGCGTTGAGCCCGGCGGCCGCGGCCAGGCCGGACCCGGTCAGAGCAGCGATCACGGGAACCCACCTCCAAACGTCATGACGAGATTGTGCCGGAATCTCACAGACGTGCGATCCGGCCGAATCCGTTGCATGCCGCGCGGGCCCGGGTGCGGAAACCCGATCGTTCAGAGGTCGTCGAGCGAGACCAGGCCGTCCTGGATGGCGCGGGCCACCAGGGTGGCCTTGGTGCCGGCCGGGCGGCCCGTGTTGGCGTACTTGATGCGCACGCGGTCGATGTAGGTGGAGACCGTGCGGGCCGAGATGCCGAGCTTCTGGCCCACGAGATCCTTGCTCTCGCAACGGAACCACTCGAGCAGCACGTCGATCTCGCGGGGGGCCAGGTCGGGGCGGATGCGGCGGTTGTCAACGCCCATCGCCCCGGCCAGCGACGGCGACACGTACGGCCGTGACTCGTGGGCGGCCCGCACCGCGTCGACCAGGTGCGCCTGCCCCTCGGCCTTGGTCAGGTAGGTGAACGCGCCGATCTCCAGGCAGGTGAGGGCGGTGTCGCTGTCCTCGCGCATCGAGTACACCACCACCTGACGGCCGTGCTCGACCAGCCGCGACAGGTCCGCGTAGGCGGGGGCGCCACCGAGCTGCAGGTCCATCACCACCACGGGCACCGACCGCCCCGGTTCCAGCCAGGCCGCGGACAGGTCCGACCCGGCGGCGACCACCTCCACCGCGGGCGTGGCGAGCGCCATCCACGCCTGCACCCCGGCCAGGATCGCCGGATGGTCGTCCACCAGAACGACTTTCACGCCGGACCGCTCTGCTGGCTCCACGCCGTCCTTCACCCCGTCGCCCACACCGTCGTCCGCACCGCCGCCCACGCTGACGTCCGCACCGCCGTCCGCACCGCTGTCCGCACTGCCGTCCGCACTGCCGTCCGCAGCGTCGTCCGCACTGCCGTCCGCACCGCTGTTCACACCGGCACCGCCATCAGCCCCGGGCCGCGGCCCGCACTCACGTTCACACCGAGCCGTTCGAGCCCCCCGTGATACGCATCAGCGCCAACGTCCCGCCGCCGGACCGATCCCCGCGCAGCCGCGCCCCGGGCCGCCGACGCATTCAGACGCACGCGGATCCCGGGCGCCAGGCACCGAGGCACGTCACCGGAGCCGGCGACCGCGACCGTAACCAACCGCCAAGGTGCGCCATCGACTGCGGAGTCTCCCGGCGCGTCCTCAAGAAGGACTCCCGCGAGCGGCACCCGGGCTCTCCCACCGGGCCCCGACGGCACCGGCCCGCCCCCGCGAGCCCCGGTCGACGTCGAGACGCCGCGACTCACGATCACGGAGCGCAGCCTCAGCCACTCGCGATGCACCGGTGGTAACGACACGGGCGCATTATGGCAGCAGGGCATGCCAAAGTGGGCTTTTGTCACCTCAAGGTGACGAATACTCACACCTGGTGACAATTTTCATGTCACCAGGTGTCCCTGACGCCGGGTTGGGCCCGGCACCCGCCCCTCCCCGGGTGCCGAGCAGCCTCAACCTCCACCCACGGATCAGGCGGAAGAGGTCCGGCGCTGCTTGACGCGTTGTAAGTCTGTGTCACTGCGCTCGCGGACTGTGTCCGTCAAACACCCCACACCTGCCCATTGATCTCGAAATGCTGCCCGATACGTCCTTTTGATCCGTTTCGGGTGCTAGGTTCGGCGCCGTGGACCTGCGCACCGACGTCGCCCATCCCGCCCGGGTGTACGACTTCATCCTGGGCGGCAGCAGCAACTACCCCGCCGACCGCGAGGCCGCGGCCCAGGCCGTGGCCGGCTGGCCCAACCTGCCCACGTCGATGCGGCAGAACCGGCTGTTCGTCCAGCGCACGGCCCGGTACCTGGCCCACACCGAGGGCGTGACCCAGTTTCTGGACGTGGGGTCGGGCATCCCGACGTCGCCGAACCTGCACGAGGTGGTGGGGGCGCACGCGCAGGTCGTCTACGTCGACAACGACCCGGTCGTGCTGCGCGAGGGGCAGGCCCTGCTCACCCCCGGCGACGCCTCTCACGTGCGCTACGTGGGTGCGGACATGCGAGATCCCGCCTCGATCCTGAACTCCCCCGCGTTCGCCGACCACATCGACCTGACCCGGCCGGTCGCCCTGTCGATCGTGGCGGTGCTGCAGTTCGTGCCCGACGAGGTGGCCTACGACGCGGTGCGGCAGCTGATGCGGCCGCTGCCCTCCGGCAGCTTCCTGATCCTGTCGATGGTCACGGCCGACCACGACCCGGGCGTGCTGCGCACGGTCGGCGCGTACAACCAGCGCGGCATGTTCGTCACCGCCCGCACGCACCCGCAGATCGGGGCGTTCTTTGAGGGCATGGACCCGCTCGACCCGGGCGTGGTGCTGATCCACCGCTGGCGCCCCGACGAGGCCGCCGCCGCCGTGACCGACCTGGACGTGGCGATGGCCGGCGGGATCGCGCGCAAGCGCTGAATCCAGCCGGTTGGCAGCAACTCTCACCCTCCCCATCGGAACCGGCGCGCTTTCGTTACAGCGACGTCCGCTCATCGAGTGATCCCGTCGAACACCCCTCTGCGTGACCACCGCGGAGCGTAGAGTGACGCCACTCGCTCACTCGAGCGGGTTCATTGCTCTGGGGGTTCGAATCATGCACACACACATCGTTTTTCGGGGAGCCTGCCTGGCCGCACTGGGCGCGGGCAGCCTGGCCGTGGCCACGCCGGCTTCTGAGGCCCACGCCTCACCGGCTCCGGTTCAGGCTCCGGCACGAGCCGCCTCACCGGACACTCCCCAGGCCTTCGCCGAGGTGGCGAACGGGCGCCTGGCCTACGAGGCCGCCGCCGGGCAGGCCAACCGGGTGACCTTCACGATGGGCAAGAAGGTCACCGAGGGCGAGCGGTACCTCATCCCCTACACGATCGACGACGTCTACGGCATCAGCGCCGGCGACGACTGCGACTACCCGGTCGCCACCGACCTGACCAAGGTGATCTGCAAGGTCGAGGCCTACGACACCCCGTCCCCCTACGTCACCGCGATCGTGAAGCTGGGTGACCGCGACGACACCCTGCGGTTCCACAACGTCACCGGCGACGCCTACTACGGCAACGAGTTCTGGGCCGGTTCGGGCGACGACCGCATCGACACCCGCCAGAAGGAGAAGGTGATGGACGGGAGTGCGATCTGGGGCCAGAACGGCAACGACGTCATCCACTCCGGCGAGCCCGGCGACAACGGCTCGGTGCTGGGTGGGAACGGCAACGACACGATCTACCAGTACGAGGGCGGCCGGGCCAGTGGCGGCAACGGCAACGACAAGCTCTACGGCATCGGCGGCAGCCACTGGTTCTCCGGCGACGACGGCAACGACCTGCTCGACGGCGGCCCCGGCGGAGACCGGCTGCTCGGCGGCAAGGGCAACGACACCGTCCACGGCCGCAGGGGTGCCGACACGATCTACGGCAACAGCGGCAACGACAAGCTCTACGGCGGGCCGGGCAGCGACGAGATCTTCGGCGGGCCGGGCAAGGACCTGATCAAGCACGACTGAGGAGCTCACTCACCTCGCAGCACCGCGAGGGCCACGAGACCGAAGGAGAGCAGGATGAAGCCGACGAGGGCGACCGAGGCCACGACCACCAGCACCCGCTGGGTGCCGTGATTCACCGGCCGCCCTGGCCGACTCGGCGATGATCTTCGCTCACAGTGACACTCCTGTTCCGTCGATCTTCCTTCCTGCACTCTAAAACAGCATCTGACCTGGGAGAACGTGAGATAAGCCGTACCGGCATGATCACTGCGCGTAGCCAGAGTGGGTGACGGGTGCCCACGAATGGTGGACGCTACGGTGACTTTCGGGGGGTGACGATGACTCGGTTCGGGGTTGCGGTCAGGTGCGGTGTTCCGGTGCTGGCCGGGCTGGCACTGCTGCCGGCGCCGTCGGCCTCGGCCACCACGACCAGCCCGGTGATCCGGGTCGTGGCACTGGGCGGCGGGCAGGTGCTGACGGTCGAGGAAGACTGGCTGATCGGCCAGGACGTCCCGGTGCGAACGGCCCGGGGTGAGGTGCGGCTGCTCGACGCCGACGCCCGCGACCTGTCCCGCGGTGACGAGACCTACGACGACGTCAGTGTTTCCGGCATCTACATCCTGACCGCGAGCGGGAAGGACGGGTTCCGGGTGCGCGCGGGAGCAGCCGGCCGACCGACGCGACTGCTGCCCGCCGCCGACGACCTGGAGCACATCAAGCAGTCGGGGCGGTACTCACTGGTGGGCGGGGCGATCTACCGTACCGAGCAGGACGGGTCGGTGGGGCGGGTCTCCTCCACCGGCACGGACGACACCGACCTGTTCGGCGAGCAGGCCGTCTGGTCGGACGGGCGCGGCCGGGTGTGGCAGCAGCCGCTCGACGGCAACGATCGGCTCCTCGTGGCCCGGGACGCGGCCGGGCCGGTGGCGGTGTGGGGCCGGCGGGTGGCCTGGCTGGGCCGGGACGGACGGATCCGGGTGCGCTCCGGGGACGAGCGGGTTCGCGTCGTCGACGCCGGACCGGGCACCGGACGGGTGGGGCTGAGTGAGAACGTGCTGTGGTGGACCGGGGACGACGGCCGGCTGCGTGTGCTGAACCTCGCCGACCCGAGAAGCGTTCCCCGGCTGACCGTTCTGCGCCCGCCCTACGCCGTGGACTCCGGCTTCGCGGCGGGCACCGACACCCACGGCTACCTGCGGGTGCGCGCGCTGCCGTTCCCCCGGGCCCGGCCCGAGCTGCTCTCGTCCGCCCAGGAGTCCTCCGCGGCCCGGGGCAAGCCCTGGCACGGCACGCTGGACTTCACGAAACCCGTTCAGCGGGTACGTCTCTTCATCCACGGCCAGCGGGTCGGGCAGACCGTTCAGGGCCGCGGCACCGTGCGGGTGTCCTGGAACGGGTTGCGGGCCGACGGACGTCCGGCCGCTCCGGACAGCTGCCTGCACTGGCGGGTCGAGGCCTTCGGCACGGACGGCAGCGGGGCGGCGGTCGATCAGGAAGGCTCCACGTCGTCCGGTGACAGTTTCCTCGTCACCCCGGTGCCCCGTTCCGGGTGCGCGGGTGCCGCCCAGTCCAGGGCCCAGGACCTGGGCCGGGCCTAGGACCTGTTGTGGGGCAGGAACTCCTGCATCTTCGTCCGCAGTCCGGCCCACACCACGCCCATCCGGTTCTCGTCGCCCTTGAGCAGCGCCTGCGCGGTGGCCCTCGCCTGCTCGAGCGTGGCGTGCGGCGGGATCGGCGGGAAGTCCGGGTCGACCCGCACGTCCAGCAGCGCCGGCCGCCCGCAGGTCAGGGCCCGGTCCCAGGCCGGGCCGAGGTCCTCGGCCTTCTCGACGGTGATCGCCTCGAACCCGATGCCCCGCGCGAAGTCCGCGTACGAGACCTCCGGAAGGGCCTGCGACTCGACGAACTTCGGGGCTCCTCCCATCGACCGCAGCTCCCACGTCACCTGGGTCAGGTCGTTGTTGTGCAGCACCGCGACCACGAAGCGCGGGTCGGCCCACTCGCGCCAGTAGCGGCTCACGGTGAGCAGTTCGGCCAGGCCGTTCATCTGCATCGCGCCGTCGCCCTCGAACATCACCACCGGCCGGTGCGGCTGGCCGAACTTGGCCCCGATGCCGTAGGGCACCGCCGCGCCCATCGTGGCCAGCGTGCCCGAGAGAGATCCCCGCATTCCGTCTTTCATCCGGAGCACGCGGGCATACCAGTCGGCCGAGGACCCCGAGTCGCTGGTGACGATCACGTCGTCGGGCAGCCGCGACGACGCCGCGTGGAACAGGGCCATCGGGTTCACCGGGTCACCCTCCACCCCGGCCTCCATCGCCACGGTCTCCCACCACCGCGTCACGTTCTTCTCGACCGTCTCGCGCCAGGTGCGGTCGCTCGTGCGGTTCAGCAGCGGCAGCAGCGCGCGCAGGGTCGCGGCGGCGTCACCGGCCAGGTTGATCTCGTAGGGGTAGCGCAGGCCCAGGTACTTGGCGTCGACGTCGATCTGCACCGCCCGGGCCTGGCCGAACTCGGGCAGGAACTGGGAGTACGGAAAGTTCGAGCCGACGGTGAGCAGGGTGTCGCAGTCGCGCATGAGCTCCCAGCTGGGCCGGGTCCCGAGCAGGCCGATGGCGCCGGTGACGAACGGCAGGTCGTCGCCCAGCACGTCCTTGCCGAGCAGCGCCTTGGCCACCCCGGCGCCGAGCACGTCGGCCACCTGGATCACCTCCGGCCCGGCCCCGCGGGCGCCCTGGCCGATCAGGATCGCGACCTTCGACCCGGCGTTGAGCAGGTCGGCGGCCGCCCGGACGCTCGCGTCGTCGGGCTGCACCGTGGGCCAGCTCGTCACCGGGGCGCTGGAGGGCACCTGGCGGAAAGCCCGCTCCGGCGGCTCGTAGGGCAGGTCCTGCACGTCGGCCGGGATGATGACACAGGTCGGCGCGCTGCGGGCGACGGCGGTGCGGATGGCCCGGTCGATCACGTTCGGCAGCTGCTGGGGAACCGTGACCGTCTCCAGAAACTCGCTCGCGACGTCCTTGAAAAGGCTCATCAGGTCGACTTCTTGCTGGTAGCTGCCGCCCATCGCGGTGCGCTCGGTCTGGCCGACGATGGCGACCACCGGCACGTGATCCAGCTTGGCGTCGTACAGCCCGTTCAGCAGGTGGATCGCCCCCGGCCCGGAGGTCGCCACGCAGACGCCGACCCGGCCGGTGAACTTGGCGTACCCGACCGCCTGCAGCGCCGACATCTCCTCGTGCCGCGACTGCACGAACCGGGGCTGGTCGTCGGCCCGGCCCCAGGCCGAGACCAGGCCGTTGATCCCGTCCCCCGGATACCCGAACACGTGCTCGACACCCCACTCCCGCAGGCGGGACAGCAGGAAGTCACCGACGGTCTGGCTCACGAATCCTCCAGCAGCACCACGCCCCGGGCAGGATCCCGGCTCAGTCGTCACTATGCCCCGGCCACCCCGGACCGCAAGGTCAGCCTGCCCGCGCGCCGCGCCCGGGGCGGGCGCACGCCTCCCGCACCCGCTGCCGAAAGAAACGTCAAGACAACCGAAAACGGACTCTCCCCCTCGCCCTGGCGTGCACCTCCCCGCCCGGCCGGGTCGAGCAGCCGGATGCCGACTCATCCTTCGGATGGATCTCCGAGGTCCCGTCGGGCGACCCAGATCATTCCCGAGACTGATTCGCCACCCCTAACTGCAACCGTACGGTTCACGCACCGCGTCATGGAGGGTGACGCCACTTCTTCTCCCTGAGGGGGAAACCCGTGAACCCGAACCACACCCGCGCGCTCCGGCGCGTCACCCCGGTCGCCGCCGTGACCCTGACCGCCGTCCTGACCGGCTCGGTCGTCACCGCGGCGGGTGTCAGGGCGGCCGAGAGAGTCTCCTCCGCCGGGGCCGCGGGGGCCGCCTCCACCGCTGCTCTCGACCTGGTGGTGCCGGTCAAGACGCAGAAGGTGCTGCGCTACAAGGGAGAACCGGTCGGGCTCTACGGCCTGGGCTTCTACGCGGTGGCGCCGAAGACGCTGGAGATCCGCACCGAGCGCGGCGCCTCGTACGCCGACCCGATCACCACGACGCTGACCGTCGGCGACACCACCACCACGCTGCCCGCGAACATCACGGCGAGTCCCTCGACGCTGACGAAGTTCTTCAGCCTCGGCGTGAAGAACTCGGCCGGCACGTCCGTCTTCAGCGGCACGATGGACTTCTGCATGAACTCGGAGGAGCAGAACCGGGTCTCCGCCGACGCGGTGCCCGACTCGCCCTACCCGCGTCAGTGCGGCAGCCACCCCTACGCCCTGGGCGGCCTCTTCGGCCTGCCCGGCGGCTGGGCCACACCGGTGTTCGGGAACTACGACACCACGCAGTCTTTCACCGGCAAGGACGGCACCTACACGGTGACCGCGACGGTGGCCAAGCCGTGGCGCAAGGCCCTCGGGATCAGCGACGCCGACGCCGTCTCCACGATCAAGCTGAAAGTCAGCACGGTCAAGGAGGGCAGTGGTGTGGGCATGGCCTCCTCCCACGACCACGGCCACTCGATGACCGGCATCGACGCGTCGTCGAAAGACCTGTCGCCGCAGCACGCCGCCCGCGAGGCCGGGCGGAGGGCCGCGCTCGGGGTCCCGAACGTGCCGGCCGCGCAACGTCCCACCGGCCGCACCCTCAGAGCGGCGGCTGACGTGCCGAAGCCCGACCTGCGCTCCCTGCCCGCCTACCAGATCGGCCTGGACCGGGCGAGCCGCAAGAACAAGACCTACCTGACGTTCGGCGCCACGGTCTGGAACGCCGGCCCCTCCCCGCTGGTGGTGGACGGGTTCCGGCAGAAGGGCAAGAGCGTGCTGGACGCCTACCAGTACTTCTTCGACACCGACGGCAAGCAGGTCGGTCACGCCCCGGCCGGCGAGATGGAGTGGGACCCGCGCGAGGGGCACAACCACTGGCACTTCCGGGCGTTCGCCTCGTACCGGCTGCTGGACTCGACCCGGAAGAAGGCGATCATCAGCGGTAAGGAGGCGTTCTGCCTGGCGCCGACCGACTCGGTCGACCCGAACGTGGAGGGCGCCCAGTGGCAGCCCGCCTCGACCGACCTCTACACCGCGTGCGGCCAGGGCAACGCCAACCTGCTGAGCATTCGCGAAGTGCTCAACACCGGCTGGGGTGACACCTACGGCCAGTACCTGCCCGGCCAGTCGTTCGACATCACCAAGGTCAAGGCCGGCGTCTACTACATCCAGACGATCGCCAACCCGGACAAGAAGCTCACCGAGTCGAACTACAAGAACAACTCGGCGCTGCGCAAGGTCAGGATCGGCGGGACGCCCGGTGGCAGGCGCACGATCAAGGTCTACCCCTACCAGGGCGTGAAGGGCTGACGCCCGGCTCTACCCGATCCGCACCGTGCGGGCCCAGGCCGGAGGTCGGCGGGACGGGTACCACTCCCGCTCCTCGTCGATCTCCGGCTCCGGCTCCGGCCCGAACAGCCCCACCACCACCGGGATCCCGGGGGACGACGCCGGCCAGCCGGTGCCCCCGTCGGTGAGCAGCACCAGCACGTCCGGCCTCGGCCGTCCGGTCAGCGCCCGCTGCACCCCGCGCCGCAGGTCCGTGCCTCCCCCACCGGCCAGCCGGATCCGGTGCACCGAGGACACGCGCTCGGCGGTGCGCACGGCCGCGTCACAGCTGTAGACCGTCACCGGCGCCCCGCCGACCGCCTCGATCACCCCGGCGGTCTCGGCCAGGGCCACTCCCAGCTCCCGATCGGCCACCGAGCCGGAGGTGTCGATGACCACGGCCACCTCCGGCGACCGGCGGGTGAACGCCGGCATGACCACCTTCCCGCCCAGCGCCGCCGACCGGCGACCGGGCCGGCGGAAGGTGTGATCGCCGATACCCCCACTGACACCCAGGCTTCCGCGCACGGCCGCGGACAGCAGCCGCCGCCAGTCCTGGGTCGGCCGGCCGACGTCCTGGGCCCAGCGGTTCCAGCTGCCGGGCGTCCTGCCCGGATGCCCCCGGATCTGCTCGGCCACCCGGATCCGGATCACCTCGGCCGCCGCCCCGACCAGGGGCCACGCCCCGTCCGGACCGAGGTCCCAGGGCGCGTCCCCTCCACGCGCCCCCGAACCGCAGTCCCGCCACGAGAACCGGCCGTGCGGAACGGGAATGGACCGCAAATACTCCTCGAAGAGCCGGCCGGCCGGAAGATCGAACTGCTCCGGCAGCAGCACGTCGTCGGGAAACCGGACGCCCTCCCCCTCCGGAGGTGCGTCGTTGATCTCCAGGTCCATCGCCACGTTCATCCGGAACCGTTCCCTCTCAACGCGTTCCGGATCCAGTCGCACGTCGCCGTCGAGATTCTCCCACAGCCGGTCGGCGCGGGCGTGATGATCGCGCAGCAGATGGGCGACCTCGTGCAGCCAGGCCCCGGCCAGCTGCCCGACGTCGCAGGCGGCCACGAAACCCGGTGCCACGTAACAACGCCAGTAGCGGTCCACGGCCATGGTCAGCACCTGGTCGGACGGCACGATCGTCATCGCGTACAGTGCCCCGGCCAGATAGGGGTGTGCCTGCACGGCCCGCAGCCGCCCGGCCAGCAATTTGCGCTCGTCGAGTCGGGTTCCCGACGGGTGGACGCGCCGGTCGGCACCGGTCATCGCGCACCTCCCGCCGGGGTCGCGAGTTCGAGAAGGCCGGGCAGGTTCTCCAGTCCCCGCATCGACAGCAGCTCGACCGGGGCCGCCCACTCCGGCGACCGCAGAGCCGCCAGCCGCAGCGCCACCGGTGCCACCACGTCCACCGGTCGCACCTGGGCGACCCGGGCCAGCACCCGCCAGGCCGCCAGCCAGCGCTGCTGCTCGGGCACCCGGGTCACGGCGGCGGCCACCCCGTCGAGCACCGCCTGCACCTGATCGCCGCGCTGCGGCACCGGGAACGAGTCCGGGTCGCGCAGAACGTCTTCCGGGTCGGGCAGGTCGGCCCGGTCGAGGTAGGCGAGGAGCTCCAGCGCGGCACCGTCGCCGACGGTACCCCGTAGCGCCACCGAGACCGCCTCCTCGCCCGCATCACTCGCGTAACCGAAGGCCAGCAACCGCATCGCCATCTCCCAGGTGCGCGGCGACGGCCAGGCGCCGCCCCGCGCGGCGTCGTCGGTGGGCAGCCGGTGCGTGTAGCCGGGCCGGGCGGTGAGAAATCCGGACACGGCGTGACGGGCGCGGAACACCGCGGATTCCAGCTCCTCGGGCCACAGTTCGGGCGGACGCACGTGCGGCCAGCATCCGCCCAGACCGCGGGCCACCACCACCGGGTCGTGCCGCCAGGGCAGGTGCACGAAACGGTTGGCCAGGGGCGGGGTCAGCGCCCAGCCACCGGACGCGTGCTCCGGCGGGTTGGCCGCGGCCACGACGCGCACGGACGACGGGAGCGGCAGACTACCCACCCGCCGTTCCAGCACCACACGCAGCAGGGCCGCCTGCACGGCCGGGGTGGCGGTGGAGAGCTCGTCGAGGAAGAGCAGGCCGCCCGATGGGTCCCGGCTCAGGCGCAGGGCCCAGTCGGGCGGCGCCATCGGCACCCCGTCACGCGCCGGGTCGGCGCCCGGGATGGGCAGGCCGTTGAAGTCGGTGGGGTCGTGCACGCTGGCCACGACGGTCTCCGGCCGCAGCCCGAGGTCGGCCGCGAGTCGTTCCAGCGTGGCGGTTTTGCCGATTCCCGGAGCGCCCCAGAGCAGCACCGGCAGGTCGGCCTGGACGGCCAGGGCGAGGGCCCCGAGGTAGGGATCGGTGCCGGGTTCGGTCGTGCTCCGGCGGGTCAGGTCGATCAGGCGCTGGGCCAGGTCCATGCGATCACCGTGTGGGTCAGGGCCGGTCCTCCCTTCGAGGAAGGCGGCGGGACGTGGGCTCCGAGGAGCGGCTTGGTGTTGCGGCGCGAACGCTTCGACAGAACGGGCGCTTTCGGACGGCGTCCCGAGCGCAGCCGGTCGTGCAGCTGCGGAACCGGGCGAGGGACCGGCACCGGCTCTGCGGCGAACCGCGACAGGTGCTCGGCTCTGATCTTCTCGGCGTGGCCCAGCGCCTGGAAGCAGCCGGTCATGGGTGCGCCCAGACGCGCCAGCATCAGCTCCGTCCGGATCTGCTCGCCGGTGTGATCGAGCGGGACCCACCCGGACGGCGTGCGGCACAGACGGTGCGCCGCCCCCAGGCAGTCGACGGCCAGGGTCCCGTCGTCCGGGCGAGAAGCACCGCCCTGCAACGGGTGCAGGTCGTCCCGGCCGATCAGACCGAGCCGTAGCAGCTCGTGATCGAGAGGCCGCATCCAGGCGGCCCGCGGCATCACCGGCAAACCGGCGGCCTCGAAGGCCGTGGTCACGTACGCGTCAACTCCTGAGGCACCCGGACCGAGCACCACCGCCAGCCCGCCGCCGGGCCGGAAGGCCACGACGGATTCACCGAAGAGCCGGCGCCTTTCGGACTCCAGCCGGCGCAGATCGACGGGCATGCGGGTCAGAACCTGCCGTCGGTGCGGGGTCTCCCGCGAGCGGCCGCCGACCGCGAGACGGAAACCGGCCAGGCGCCAGGCACTGTCGAAGTCACCGGCGTCCTGGGCCTGCGTCACCGGATCGCCGGACGATCCGGATGCGTCGGCCACGTCGGACGCGTCGGACGCGTCGGACGCGTCGGCCACGTCGGCGGTCAGCAGCCCGTACTCGTGAGCCCGGGAGGCGTCCCACAGATACCGGTGACCCGTGAGCCGCCAGGGCGCGGCGCGCGCGGAAACCCCTGTTGTCACGTCGATCTCGAGCCGCTCGGCGCGGACCACTCGCACCACGAGCACGGCGTGCGGATACTCGGCCAGGGCGACGACCAGCCCGGGGCGAGGCGTGCCCTCGGGCAGATTCCGGGGAAGGTGCCACCGCAGTAGGTCGGGAGCGAAATGACCGAGGTCGGAGAGGATCTCGGTGGGGATGTCACCGCGAAGACCAGCACCGAGATCGACGGAGGCAGCCGCACAGGCGCCCCGCCAGTCACCGGCCAGCCGATGCGCCGTGGCGGCTTCGGCGAGCGAGGGGGGTACACCCGCACGGCGGGCGTGAACGATGGCCGAGGCCCAGGTTCGGTCGAGGATCGCGGACTGTGCCGCGCCCGGGTCGCTCATCGAGCGGGGGTGTTCTCGGCAATCACGAGAAGAAGATTCACGCGAGCATCATGGCCCGGAGCCGTCCGTCCGCGCAACCCCCACCCGCCCGGCGGTGGACGCGATGGTGTCCACCGCGTCCACCGTCGGGCTGTCAGGTGTTTCGCTCAGGGGAAGCGAAAGACCCGGACGGTCCGAATCGGTCCGGAACGACCTCGATCAGGCCGGCACGCCGCGCTCGAGGCCGGTGACCCCGCCGGCGAGGCGGGGCGAGATGGCGCGGTCGAGGCTGATGCGACCCGCGCCGATGGCGGCCAGCAGCAGCGACAGAGCCGCGAGGATGAGCACGTACTCGAAGCCCCCCTCGGAGGAGAGGATGTTCGTGCCCCAGTGCGCGAAGTACCAGGCCCCGAGCATGTTTCCGGCCTGCAGCACCCCGACCAGGGGCACGGCCAGGCCCAGGATCATCAGGATGCCCCCGCCGAGCTCCACGAGCATCGCGAACCAGGCCGCGGCCGTCGCCAGCGGGATCCCCATACCTTCGAAACCTTGTGCGGTGGCGTCCATTCCGTTGCTGAACTTCTGCCAGCCGTGCGCGATGAAGACGACGCCGAAGGCGACGCGGGCGATCAGGATGGCAATGTCACGCAGCAGAAGAGTGTTCACAAGTGTCCTTTCAACCGGGAGGGTGCGCCTTACCCGTCGTTGGGCGGCACCGGCGACCTCACTGGTGCGGCTCGGTCGGATGCCGGCGCGCCACCTCGCACACCGCACAGATCCAGCACCAGAAGATCGTTGAGCACAGTTGTAGACGTTTTTGTCCTATAAAAGGTTGAAGGAACAATCATCGCTGCGTCAACCCTGTGCTTAATACGTGTCACTCTGGGAAGTTTCTGTGCATCCCCTGAGTCACCGTGCGCCACCCCCGCGTAGCAAAACGCGAACGACGCCGGGTGAGAAGCACCCGGCGTCGTTCGGGGTCTCAGGCGACGGCGCCCTTGGCGAGGCGCGGTGACACCACCTGGTCGAGGCTGAAGCGGCCGGCGCCGACGGCGGCCAGCAGAAGGGCGACGACACCGAGCGTGAGCACCAGCTCGTAGCCACCCTGGTCGACGAATACGCCGCTACCGGCGTGCACGATCGCGAAGGCGCCGAGCATGTCGACGAAGAGCAGCACGCCGGCCACCGGAAGAGCCAGGCCGGCGATCAGCAGGGCACCGCCGGCCAGTTCGACGATGGCGGCGAACCAGGCACTGACGGTCGGGGCAGGAACTCCCATCATGTCGAAACCGCTTGCCGTGGCTTCCATTCCATTGGTGCTGAACTTCTGCCAGCCGTGGGCGATGAAGACGACACCGACAGCGATCCGGGCGACGAGCACGACGAGGTCGCGAAGCAGGGCGTTGTTCATGCTTCAACCCTGACCGATCAAGAAACTTGAATCAACAAATATTGAGCGTTCAACAATGAGGGCTTCATCACGCCTCGGCTGTGGACACGCTGTGATCGGTGCGGAACTTGTCCTTGCCGCCGGGCAGGTCCAGCCCCTCGATCGGCAGCTGCGCGGACTCCAGGAAGCGCACCAGATTGGAGTTCATCTGCCGGATCGCCGTCAGCGAACTGTTGCCGTTGAGCGTCCTGACCCGCAGGCGTCGTGAACCCCCGCCGTAGACACCGTCTTTCGCGGTCCTGCTCATCTCGTCGATCGAGGCCAGGTTCTCCCGCGCGTCCTGCCCGAGCAGGTCGACGGCGCCGAGCAGATCGCTGAACGCCATCTCCATGCCGGCGGTGCGGCGGGCCGTCAGCAGCTCGTCGTGCAGTTCCGTCATCCGGCGGGCGACCCGCTGCAGATCATCCACCGGCCCAGCCATTTTCGGCGGTCGCGGATAGTCGGGATAGTCCAGACCGGCCAGATCCGAACAGCTGAAGTGGCAGGTGCTCAGACGGGAGGAGTTGGCCCGGCTGATGTCGTCGATCTCCTGCTCGACGTCGGCCAGCTTCGCGTTGTAGCGCTCGATCCGGGTGCGGGCCTGCTTCATGGCCGGCAGGTAGCGCCGCTCCCCCGCGAAGAACGCGGCCCGTGCCTGCATCAGCGCCTCGACCTGGGGACGCAGATCGTCCTGCCGCTTCGCCAGGGCCGCCGCCCGCCGCTCCTCCTCGGTGCTGCCGCCCACCACCCCGGTGAGCCGCAGCCCGCCCAGCGCCAGCACCACGGCGAGCACGAGAACCGCCAGCACACCCCAGGTTCCGCGTTTGCGCACGTGAGCGCCGACGGTACGGCGCGCGGTCCGGTGGCTGAGGATCTCCTGCATCGGCACCTGGCGCGGACTCGGAAGCCGCACCGGACCGCTGGGCGCGGGAGCACGGTGGACCGGCCGGTCGGTGGCCCGCGCCCCACACGCCTCGCAGAAGCTGCGCTGCCGCAGCGGGCGCGAGCACGCCGGGCAGAGCTGGGTCGTCGTGACAGCCACGGTGGCCCCTGTACGTGCGGAGGAGAAGGACAGGTTCTCTTCGGCAGGTCGGGCGCCGGGATCAAGGCTTGCGGCACTGAACGTCTGCGCGGACGCGCCGGCCGGTCCGGTTCTGATCTGACGCCCGGGTCGCGCTCCGGCATGATGACCGCGTGCGACTGGTCACCGACGAAGAACGCCGCTCGCGCCTGGCCGTGCGGCACGCGCTGGCGCCGGCTCAGCAGGCCGACTCGCCCGAGGCGGTCACGCGGGCGCTGACGGCGCTGCACTCCACCGAGCCGGCCTCGCCCTACCTGTCGTGCTGGGCCCGCATGCCGCGGGTCGAGGTCGCCGAGGTCGACCGGGCGCTGCACGACGACCGATCGCTGGTGAAGCAGCTGGCCATGCGCCGCACGCTCTTCGTGTTCCCGCGTGACCTGCTGCCGGCGGTGTGGCCCAGCGCGTCGGCGCGGGTGGCCGCCACCGAGCGGTCACGGATGGCGAAGGACGTGGTGCGCACCGGGCTCGCGGACGACGGGGAGGTCTGGCTGGACGCGGCCCGGGCCGAGGTTCTCGACGTGCTCGCGCGCACGCCGGACGGGCTGACCGCCGCCCAGATCCGGGAGGCGGTGCCCCGGATCGCAGTGAAGGTGCAGGGCACCTCGGGCGAGACGTGGTCGGGGCCGAGAGTGCTCACGCAGCTCGGGGCGTCGGCCGACGTCGTGCGCGGGCGGAACACCGGGCGCTGGAACGTCTCCCGGCCGCTGTGGACGCTGACGCCCACGTGGCTCGGCGATCTCGCACCGCTCCCCTCGGCCGCCGATGGGTACCGCGAGCTGGTGCGGCGCTGGCTCTACTCGTTCGGCCCGGGGACCGAGAGCGACCTGGTCTGGTGGCTGGGGTCGACCAGGGCGGCCGTGCGCACGGCCCTGCGCGAGCTCGGGGCCCTCGAGGTCAGGCTTGAGGACGCGTCGGTCGCCTATCTCCTGCCCGACGACGAGGACGTCGTGCCCGGCCCGGGCGACTGGGCCGCGCTGCTGCCCGTGCTCGACCCCACCGTGATGGGCTGGCAGGGCCGCGGCTTCTACCTGGGCCCGCACAAGGACCGGCTCTTCGACACCCGCGGCAACGTCGGCACCAGCGCCTGGGTGAACGGGCGCATGGTCGGCTGCTGGGTGCAGGACGACGCCGGCACGGTGACCGTTCGCCTGGTCGAAGACGTCTCCCCGGGCGCCCGTCAGTCACTCGACGCCGCGGCCGCCCGGCTCACCGAGTGGCTGGACGGGCTGCGGATCGGGACGGTCTACCGGTCTCCGGCGATGTCGTAGAGCCGCGATCTCCTCCATGCTGCGTCGTGCTGTTCCACCGCGTTGTTCCGTCGTGTCGTTCAGCCGTGCTGTTTCTCGTCGCCCCGTCCGGCCGGGCGGGTCTGCCGACCCGCGTGACCGGACTCCGGTGACGTCTTGCGGATGGGGTGCCGGGCGGCCCTCACTTCCGCCCGGCACCTCCATCCGTCACCCGGGCGCTCTCCCCTGAGAAGCGCCCGGATCCTCGAGCCACGGCAGGTCCACTCCAGCCCTGCCGCTTCACGTCGTGTCGTCGGTGAGCACCACCGAGGCGCTCACCCAGAACTGAGATGTCCGCGAGGGCAGTTTGGTTCTGCCGAGTTGCCGTGACGACGGTCACACTTCAATGTTACGAAAACCCACGAGGGCTAAACGGACGTCAAGTCTTGGCGGGCACCCGCGCCGGAGCCGGTGCCGGGCACACCACGAACGCCCCGGCCACACCGCTCCGACCAGTATCAAGTCACCCGGTGTAATTGGACGGTCGTTCGGGAATTGGCCCGCCAATTGGCCTTTTTCCGCTGTTAGTGTCACCGCCGTGAAACAGACTGCGGGGAAAGCGAAGCAGGGACGGCGCCGGATCGCCACGATCGCCGGCGCCACGGCGGTGCTGGTCGTCGGGGTGTCAGCCACCGCCGTCCACGCCTGGCCGAACCGTGGCGAGCGCGGTGCGAGAACCGCATCGACGACCCCCACACCCGCCGGGACGACCCCCTCGGCGACCTCCACCGCCGCGGCGACCACCACGGCGTCTCCCGACGCGAACGTGAGCGCCGGGACCGCGGCGACCACGTCGTCCTCAAGCACGCAGGAGAAGGCGAGCACGACGCGAGGTGACGTGATCGCGAACCTCTTCGAGTGGAACTGGGCCTCGGTGGGCAAGGAGTGCACCACCGTGCTCGGCCCGAACGGCTACGGCGGCGTGCAGGTCGCGCCCCCGCAGGACTCGGTGAAGGTCACCTGGAACACCCATCCCTGGTGGGAGGTGTACCAGCCGGCCGGATACGACCTGAACAGCCGGATGGGCAGCGAGGCCCAGTTCAGGACCATGGTGCAGACCTGCCGCGACGCGGGCGTGAACGTCTATGTCGACGCCGTGATCAACCACATGTCCGGCGCCGACATGACCAAGGACGGCGCGACGTCGTACAGCGGAAACGCCTACAGCGCCATGACCTATCCGGGGCTGTACACCAAGGACGACTTCCACCAGGCCAGTGACTGCCCGACCTCGTCGGGGCTGGTCGAGGACTACGACAACGTGAAGCAGGTGCACTTCTGCCGGCTCTCCGGCCTCGAGGACCTCAAGACGGAGAGCACCTACGTCCGCGGCGCCATCACCACCTACCTGAACAAGTTGCTCGGGTACGGGGTTTCGGGGTTCCGGGTGGACGCGGCCAAGCACATCCCGCTGGCCGACATGAAGGCGATCATCGACGGGCTCGACCAGACCGCCGACGGCACCGACCCCTACGTGGCGCTCGAGGTGTTCGGGGGCAAGGGCGAGCTGTCGCAGGCCTCCTACGCGGAGCTCGGGAGCGTGCTCGGGCTCGACGCGTCGGTCGACCTGAAGCAGGCCTTCAACGGAAAGATCGCCTCGCTCAAGACGTTCGGTGACAACCTGATTCCGTCGGGTAAGTCCCTGACCTTCGTGATGAACCACGACACCGACCGCAGCGGCGACTCGATCCAGTCGAAGGACACCGGGAGCGACCGGCTGGCAACGCAGTTCGTGCTGGCGAACGACTACGGCACGGCGCAGGTCTACTCGTCCTTCACCTGGGCGGCCAAGGACGACGCACCGCCGTCGGGCAGTGACGGCATGGTCACGGACACCGACTGCTCCAGCTCGGCCTGGAACTGCCTCGACCGCGACCCGGCCGTGCTCGGCCTGATCGCCTTCCGCAACACCGTGGGCGACGCCGCGGTCACGAACTGGTCGGACGACGGCTCGAACCTGATTTCGTTCAGCCGGGGTGAAAAGGGCTGGACCGCAATGAACAACACCTCGGCGGCGAAGACGCAGTCGTTCGACACGAACCTCGCCGAGGGTACATACTGCGATCTCGCCACCGGCGGCGCGGCCGACGGAAGCTGCGAGGGCACGAAGGTCAAGGTCGCCGCCGACGGCACCGCATCGGTCACGGTCCCCGCTCGCGGGGCCGTCGCGATCACCGTGGACTCCCTGGTGTAAAAGGGATCTCGAGAACTCCGGCCCTGGCCGCCCCAGGGTCGGACATCCTCCGCCCGCTCCTCGTTCCGCCGCTAGCCTGCCGGCGGAACGAGGGCGGGCGGTGGCTTTTTCAGCCCAGCGCCTGGGCCAGCCCGTTGAGCCGCAGCTGGGTGGCGCCGCGCAGGTGCGGGAACTCGGCCGCGACCACGGTCTCGCCGGAGTCGGGGTCGAGGAACGCGGCCTGCTCGGTCCAGTCCAGCCGGGTGCCGGTTCCGCTGGGCCACAGCTCGATCGTGGCCAGGGACGCCCAGATCCGCGCGCCGTTGACGTAGGTCTCGTAGGCGTGCACGAGCCGCCGCCCGGGGCGGATCTCGATCCAGCGGGAGTGGTTCTCGAGGCGTTCGGTCCGGCCGTCGAGCATCGTGAACGTGGCCCGGGCCCGTTCGGTGCCGCCGACCCGGAAGTCGAGCTGCAGCTCGGCGTCACGGCCGGGCATCCGGAACCAGCGGCGGCGGCGCTCGTCGTCGGAGAAGGCCGCGAAGACCGCCTCCGGCGGGGCGTCGAAGTCGCGGGAGACGGTGAAGGTGTGGTGCCTGACTGCTTCGGTCACGGTGGTGTCCACGGCTGCCATCCCATCACCGGCGACGGCAGCCGTGCCACCCCTTCATCAGCGCCGGCCGCGAGCCTTGCTCTGGTAGTTCACGGGACCCGGCAGGTCCACGGAGTGGCGCTTGTTGCGCGAGTTCCACGACCAGCGACCGATGTGCCAGGTCTTGCTGGTGCCGGACTTGGAGACGTTCAGGCGCAGGAACGGGAGCAGGTTGATCCTCTTGCGGAACGTGAAAGGCATGTCGTCTTCTCCCTCGGCTGCTGCGGGTGCGATCTCTTGCCTTCACGATTGGGGCAAATGGGGGTGCCCGCAAGCCGAGCCGATCATGGACCGTCCTGGTCGTCGTCGACGGGCTCCCCGGGCCTCGGATCGGGCAGGTCGAGCACGAACGTCGCGCCCGCCCCGGGCCGCGACCGCACGTCGAGCGCACCCGCGTGTTTCTGCACGACCACCGCGTAGGCCATGCTCAGCCCTTGCCCGGTGCCCTTGCCCACCGGCTTGGTGGTGAAGAACGGGTCGAACACGCGGCGCCGCACGTCCTCGGGCATGCCCGGCCCGTCGTCGGTGATCGTGATCCTCACCCCCTGCGCGCGCCGCCGGGTACTGACCCGGATGCGCCCCAGCGTCTCCCGCCCCGCCGCACGCTGCTCCCCGATCGCCTGGGCCGCGTTCACCAGCACGTTCAGCAGGACCTGCTTGAGCTCTCCTTCGTAACAGGCGACCATGCCCACCCGGTCGGAGAGGCTCAGCTCGACCTCGGCCACGTACCGCCACTCGTTGCGGCAGACCTGCACCGTGGACCGCACCGCCCGGTTCAGGTCGGCATCGCCGCGGCCCTGACCGGGGTGGGAGAAGTCCTTCATCGCCCCGACGATCTGGGCCACCCGCCCCAGTCCCTCCTGGCTCTGACTCAGTGCCGCGGGTATCTCCTCGGCCAGGAAGTCCAGGTCGACGGCGTCCAGCGCCTGCTGCGCGCGGTCGGTGTCCCCCGCGCGCAGGGCCTCGCCGGACGTCGTGCACGCCGTCATGAGCTCGTCGAAAACCCCGACCAGGAACTGGGTGTTGTCGGTGACGTACTGCACCGGCGTGTTGATCTCGTGGGCGATGCCGGCCGCCAGCTGGCCGATCGACTCCAGCCGGCTCGCCTGCGCCAGGTGCTGCTCCAGAGCCGACAGCTGGGTCACGTCCGCGGCCACCCCGATCACCCCGTTCACCACACCCGCGGCATCGGTCTGGGGCAGGACGTTGAGCAGGAGTGTCCGCCAGCCCTGCCCCGACGGGTTCACGACGACCCGCTGGTTCTCGCGCGGTGCCCCGCTCAGCAGCACCGCGGTCTCCGCCTCGACCAGGACGTCGGTGAGGTCGTCGGCGCGCGGCAGCTCACGCTCGGTCCGCTCCAGGACGTCCTGCTCCGAAAGTCCCCGCAGGGTGAGGAAAGCCGGGTTGAGGCCGGCGTACCGCTGCTCGGAGTCCTTCCAGTAGACGACGTGCGGGATCGCGCCCAGCACCTCGCCCAGAAGGGTCTTCTCGGCGTGCAGCTCGGCGGCCAGCAGCCGAGCCTGCCGGGTGGCGGCCCGGAGCTGCTCCTCGGCGTTGCGCTGAGCCGTGACGTCACGCTCGATGCAGACGAAGCGGCCGGCCATCACATTGCCCTCGACGATCGGCTGCAGCTCCATCTGCACCCAGTAGGTGCGTCCCTCCTTGCTCTGCATCGGCACCTGGAGGTCGGCCCCCCGTTCTTCCCGCAGCGCCTTCTCGAACATGGCGAATCCCGCGCTGCGCACGAACGGCCGCACCATGAGGTCGGCCCGCACCAGGCCGCACGCTTCCTCGAAGGTGTATCCGCTCATCCGGCAGAACGCCTCGTTCACCCATTCGATGCGGCCGGCGACGTCCATGATGAGGACGGCGTTGTCGGTGTGGCGGGCCACCAGGGCCAGCATCTGTGCCTCGTCGAACGTTCGCCGCTGCTCCAGCTGCGAGTTCGCGGGCCCGGTGATGTCCACCACGGTGACCAGGCCGGCCACCTGCTCGTGCCCCGGCACGGCGCGCAGACGCACCACGACCCGTTCCAGTCGTCCCCGCACCAGCAGGCTGCCCTTGATCTCCTGGGCCTCCCGGCCGCCCAGGAGGTCACGCACCGCCCGGGTCAGGGGAACGGTCAGCTCCTCGGGCATCTGCTCCGCGAGCCCGAACACGTCACCCCGCCCACCCGGCGGGACGCACCAGCCGGCCTCGGTGACCAGCTGGTCCCAGGCCCGGTTCGCGTCGAGCACCTCCCCGGCCGGGCCGAGGACGCAGATCCGCCCCTCCAGCCCGTCGAGGACGCACCGCAGGAGGTCGGCCACCGATTCCCCCGACCGCGGCCGGACGACGGGCCCGGTCACCGTGCGAGCTGCCGCGCGTCGGTGCCGGCCCCCGTCCACAGCTGCGTCCAGCGGCGCAGGTGATCGTCGCGGGCCCGGTCAGCTGTCAGGTCCGGCCAGGTCACGTACTCGTCGACGACGCACCGGCTGGCGAACTCCAGCACGAGCTCACCGCGCCGGGCCCGGTCGTCGCCGGGATCCAGCGGAAACCCGGCCACGGTGTGGGCGACGGCCGGGGCGAAGGCCCACAACCCCAGCAGATGGGCGCTGGCCTGGGAAACCGTGCACCCGAAGTACTCCCGTTCCAGGGCTGCCGCCTCCGCCGGGGTGGTGAGCGGCCGGGCGGCGAGGTCGCGGGCGAGCGCGTCGGCCTGGTCGGGAAGCCCTTCGACGAGAACCAGCCGTCCCACGTCGCGCAACATGCAGGACAGGGCCGCGATGTCCCGCTCGTGCGCGGGCCAGCCCTCGACGTGGGCCACCGAGCGGGCGATGCCGGCCCGGGTGAGAGCCTGCACCTGGAGCGCCCGCACGTCTAGGCGGCCGTCCAGTTCGTCGCTCACCCGGAAGACCTGCCCGGCCACCACCAGCGCCTGGATGTTGTCGAGCCCCAGAAGGGAGACCGCCGTGCGCACCGACGTCACCTCGCGAGGCAGGGTGAAGAAGGCGGAGTTCACCAGTTTCAGCAGATCGGCCGTGGTGGCCACGTCGCCGGCGATGACATCCGCGATCCGGTTCAGGTCGACCTCCCGCACGTTCATGGCGGCTACCAGCTCGTGGTAGATGTCGGAGAGGATCGGCACCGAGTCGATGCCCCCGATGACCGAGCGGAGCTTCGGGTCCGTGAGCTGGCGGCGCACGTCGAGCGTTCGCTCGACCGCGCCCAGCAGGCTTTCGATGTCGCACGGTTTGGCCAGGAATTTCTGCGCCGAACGCACAACCGCCATCACGGCCTCGACATCGGCCTGCCCGGACAGCACGATGCGGGCGGTTCCGGGCCACCGGGCCTGCACCTCCGCCAGGAGAGCCGCGCCGTCCAGACCCGGCATGCGCATGTCGGAAACAACGGCGTCCACATTGTTTTCGACCAAGTAGGCGAGGGCTTCGGTCCCGGACGTGACGAAAACCCCATTCCACGAAGGGCGGTGAGCCCTCAGTGCACGCCTCAGGGCCGAGAGCAGATGCGGCTCGTCATCGACGAACAGGACGCAGGGCGGCAGAACGGCTTTCTCGGACTCGACCATGGTTCCCCCTTCGACTCCCCGATATCAACAACCCTAAGTAAGAGGTGATCACATTGAGTTTTCAAGTGTGCTGCCGACAGTTTCACCGACCTGCCCTGCCGTCGAAGAGGACGAGAACGAGGCGATGATGACCGGCAACGAACTCACGGCCGTCCTGATGGTGGACGACGAGCCGAACGTCCTGGACGGCTACCGGCGCTCCCTTCACGGGCGGTTCCGGGTCACCACGGCCAAGTCGGGCGCCGAGGGCCTCACCGTTCTGGAGCGCGCCGCCAGAACGGGTACCGGCTTCCCGGTGATCGTGTCCGACATGCGCATGCCCGGCCTGAACGGGGCCGAGTTCCTGGGCCGGGCCCGGGAACTGGCGCCGGACTCGGTCCAGATGCTGCTGACCGGCCAGGCCGACCTGGAGTCGACCATCGCGGCCGTCAACAACGGCAATCTGTTCCGGTTCCTGTCCAAGCCCTGTTCGGGTGACGACATGGAGGCCGCTCTCGAGGCCGCCGCCCGGCAGTACCAGTTGGTGCACGCTGAGAAAGAGCTGCTGGAGAAGACCCTCACCGGCGCGGTGGACGTGCTCACCGAGTTCCTGGCCGGCACCAGCCCGGAGGCCTTCGCGCGCACCCAGCGACTGCACACCCTGGTGGTCGCCGCCGCCCGCACGCTCGGCCTGAACGACTGGCGCCTGCCCGTGGCCGCCCTGCTCAGCCACGTCGGCGTGGTCGCGGTCCCACCGAACGTGCTGCACCGGGCCCTGACCGGAAAAGCCTTGTCACCGGAGGAGATCGAGGCCTTCCGGCGGCATCCCGAAGCGGCCGCCACCATGCTCGGCAAGATCCCCCGCCTGGAGGACGCCTCCCGCTGGATCGGCCGTCAGCCGGTGCGCCCGCCGGCGTCCACGGTGACCGGGGAACCCGGTGCGGACCTGTCGTGGGCCGCCCCGGTGACCGGTGACCCGGAACCGGCCGAACAGTCCGAGACGGTGCTGCGGGCAGCCCTGGCTCACCTGTCGCTGACCTTCACGGGACTGCCGAGCCGCGAGGCTCAGGAACTGCTTTCGGCCTCCGGCCACTACCCGAAGAACATTCTGGACGCGGTCGGCCGAGCGGCGGCGTCACTCACCTCACCGGGTCTGCGCCGCGAGCTCACGGTCGACTTCGTCACCCCCGGGATGACGCTTCTCGAAGACGTCCGGACCACCGCGGGGATGCCCCTGGTGCGCAAGGGGGAGCGCATCACGCAGGCCACGGTGCTGCGCCTGGAGAACTTCGCCCGCACCGTGGGGGTGGCCGAGCCGATCGTGGTCCAGGACCCCGGACGTCCCTGATCCGACCGGGCGGGCACGGATGAGCCGGGGGGGTCAGGCCCCCACCACGTAGTTGCCGTTCGCGCTGCCCTCGGGGTCGATGCGCTGCATGACCTTCAGGGCCAGGCGCAGCACCTCGGAGTCGTACGCGGCGCCGGACCGGTCCAGCCCGGCGATCAGCGTGTCCTTGTTCTGCTCGGGCTCGGAGATGTACTGCTCCAGGGCCGCCTGCGCCTGGGCGTGCCCCTCGAGCCGGGCGTGCAGCACCTGGTGCAGGCTGTCGAAGTCGTCTTCCACGGCGCCGAGCATCGTGCTGGACTCGGTCTTCGACTCCCCCGCCACGACCGCGGTCAGGATCAGCGACATCGGTTCCATGATCATCCTCTACGTACGCTTGCCTGCGCTGACCTGATCATCCTTGGGTGTGCGGCCCGGCCCCGCACCTCGACGGCGGCGGCGCCGGGATGCCGGAACGATCATCGCCACCCATACTGGGCACGCCCGACGAGCATCTCCCGGAGGTCGACATGGACACGGTCCAGCCGCGCATCAAGCTCGATCCCACGACGTCCCTCGGCCCGGTCGAGAAACTCCGCGAGCCGCTGGAGGACCAGCTGACGTCCGCCCTGCGCAACGCCGTGGACAAGGTGGACAAGACGGAGAGTCTCGAGGTGGTCGAGGAGGAGCTGCTCGAGGCCACCAAGGCCGGGCTGCACCCGGACATCGCCGAGGCGATCGAGCCGAACCCGCAGCAGCTGCGTGACGTGGCGGCGAGGATCGTCGAGAACGGCTGAGCCGTGAGCGGTCCCGGGACCCCGCCACCCGAGCACACCCCCGACGGCCGGCACGTCGTCATCAAGGGACGCCGGTGGCGGGCGACCGACCCGGACCTGCCCGACGACGTCAACGAGACGCTGCGCCGCGAGCTGATGAGCGCGCGCCGGGCCGTGGGCCAGGCGCTGCGGGCGCACGACGAGGCCGCCGAGCAGGTCGCGCGCGACCGGGTGCAGAAGGCGAAGGTGGCCCTCGGCGAACGGGGGACGCCGTGGTGGGAGCAGACGCCCCAGCAGCGGCGCGAGCGGTGGGAACCACTGTTCCGGGAGCTCGGCGCGGGCTCGTAGTCCCCACCGGCACCGCAGGCGTTCGGCGCCGGGGCGGATAACCGAAACCGGGCCCCGTCTTTCTCACATGAACCCGCCGGCCGCGGGACGCGTCCGGCGATTGACCGGCACCCGCATCATCTGTCAGGTTTCTCCCGGTTCCGTTGGTTCGGAGCCCCCGGAACGCCGGTGAGGTGCCCCCGATGCCCCGGGCGCATCTCACCGGCATCCCGGCGCCGAGCGGATCGTCCCGCCGTCAGTTCGGCGTGAAAAGCCCCTGGATCCCGACCAGCACGGCGATGACGCCGAAGATCGCCAGGATCAGCGCGGCTCCCTGCACGTCGCCCTCGGTGCGACGCAGTGGGGGCCTGCCGGTGAGCCGGTCCCACAGCAGGATCACACCCACCGCGATCGCGACCACCTCGAAGTGGAACAGGTGCGGGCCGGACGTCAGGTGCACGATCAGGTAGTAGCCGCCGGTCACCAGGGCGACCACGCCGACGATCCAGGCGAACGGGTCGAGCCGGGAGATCCAGCGCCCGGCCTCGTCACCACCGCGGGGCAGCATGAACAGCAGCGGCAGGGCTATGAGCAGCCCGCCGAGGATGTTGGACAGGTCGAGAAGAAGAGCGATCACCGTGAGCTCCATCGAGCGGGGAGAGGTTGGGTGCTCAGGTCGGTGAGCGCTGAAACCGTAACAGAATCCGGGCAAACCGCACGTCAGCGCCTCTCTCCCGCACCTGACCGGCCGGTAGCGCGATGCGCCGGACTACCATCCGTGCTCACGTGACGGAGGGGGAACCATGCACGTGAGAATGTCTGTGTGGGGTGAGCCGGAAGAGCACCTTCTGGCCTCCCTGGAGAACTGGCTCCAGCTCGATCCCGAGCTGCGCGACGCCCCGGTGCAGCGTGAACCGCACGCCGACGACCGGCTCTGGCTCGAACTGCCCGACGACCACACCCCGTCGGTGCTGGCCGGGGCCCTGAGCACCTGGCTCAGCACCCGCATCGGCGACGTGCGGCTCAATGTCACCGGGCCGGACGGCACCGTGGAGGTCTCGGTCTCGAACATCGCCGACCACATGGTGCTTCTGCGGTCGGCGCTGGGCGAGCGCTGAGACGGCCGATCCGCCCGGGCAGCGAGCCTATTGCGGCAGCAACGCCGACCGGGGCTCGACCGCCTGCACCCGGATCGTCTGCACCGGGGTGAACACCGCCTCGTCGGCGACCCCGGTCACGCCGTCGATCAGCACCGGGATGCCCGCGGTGAGCCAGGTCAGGGCGACACCGGTGAACCGGCCGCCGCGCCCGCCCGCCCGGTCCGGCTCGGGCCAGACCTTCTGCAGGCAGCCGAAGGCGGTCTCGTGGGCCTCGAGCACGCTCTCCACGGCGGCGTCGAGGTCCGCGGGGTCGCCCTCGTCGTAGTCGTCCAGGCAGTCGCCCTCCCGCACCGCCTCGAGAACCTCCTCGGGCGAACGTTTCCCGGGCCCCGCGGCCCCCGGCACGCCCTGCGTCGCGGAACCGAACGCCTTCAGGCCGAACGTCAGCGCCATCGCCAGGAACCCGTCGGCGCTCGGCCGGGCCGTGACCTCGCCTCCGGGCTCGAGCACGGTCGGGCGCAGGTCGACAGTCGCACCCCCGGTCAGCAGCAGGGAGGCCGACGATCCCGAACGACGGACGTCGCTGAGTCCCGGTGCCAGCTCCACGCCGCCCGCCGGCTCACCCGACCGCCAGGCCCCGGGGAACCGGACGGTGACCGGGTAACCCCGCGCGTTGGTCACTTTCAGGACGGGAACCCCGGCGTCGACGCCGTAGCACCAGCGCACGCGCTCGCCGGCGGCACCGCTGAGGGCGACCACCCGGATGCCCGACTGCCGCGCGGCCTGCTCCCCCGGGCACACCGGCGTGGGCGCCGAGACCGCGAGGCTACGGCGGTAGTCGTCGGCGACCGCGTTGCGCAGGGCCGCGAAGTCCCAGCTGAACGCGTTCCACCAGGTGAGCTGCGAGACCTCGGCGCTGATCGTGTGCTTGCCCGGATCATGCTCGGCGGCAACGAGTTTCCAGCGCCCGGCCGTTTCGTCGAAGCGACCGAGCACGGCTGCCGCAGCGTCGTCGGCGCGCTCCGGCAGCGGCTGCACGAGCACCGGGAAGGTCAGCCGCACCGGGCCGGTCAGGCGCGCGCCGCGCAGCTCGAGCCGATAGGCCCCGAGAACACTCAGGTAGGGCGACGGCGCCGCGGGCACCCGTCCCGCCCGGGTGACCACGAGCTCACCGGAGCCGGAGACCGAGCCGGCCGGAACGTCCACCATCGGCCCCCCGGGAACCGACACCCGCCCCCCGGACTCGCCGACCGCACCGACCGCCACCGCCTCGTCGACCCGGGCCCCGGCAGGTGCGGCCACCGTGCTCCCCCCGGCCCCCGTGCAACCGGCGACGCAGGCCACGACCGCGACCACCATCAGTCTCCTCAGCACCGGCGCCCGCCCTCGCTCGTCCCCCCACGAACCAGCAACGGTAGAGCGGCAATCGGGACTACCTGTGCGTACCGAAAAGCTCTCGGACAAACGGACGACCTCGCCCTCTCCCAGGAGCCCCGGTTCTCAGGAGCACGGCCTAGGCTCCGGTGCCCATGGACGAAGCCCAGCTCAAGCAGATCGCGGCCACGACGCAGTACGTGCTGCTCGACTTCGACGGCCCGGTCTGCGACCTGTTCGGCAACCTGACGCCCGACGTGATCGCCGCGTCCCTGCTCGACGAGCTCGAAGGAGTCCTCGGGGGGCCGGTGGACGAGGAGCTCGCCGACATCGACGACCCGCTCGACCTGCTCGACGGGGTCAGCGAGATCTACCCGGAGCTGATCGGGCGGGTGGACGCGTCGGTGCGTGACGCGGAGGTGGACGCGGCGGAACTGGCCGAGGTGACGCCCGGGGCGGAAGCGTTCCTGGCGGCGTGCGCGGAGGGCGGGTTGCGCGTGGCGATCGTCAGCAACAACGGCGCCGAGGCGGTGCGAGCCCTGCTCGAGATGCACGGGCTGGCCGGGTTCGTGCAGCACGTCGAGGGGCGCGACCCGGACCCGCGGCTGATGAAGCCCGACCCCACTCCCCTGCTGCGGGCGATGACGGCCCTGGACGCGCGGCCGGAATCCACGGTCATGATCGGCGACTCCCCCAGCGACATGCTCGCGGCGTCGGCGGCCGGAGTCGCCGCCATCGCCCTGCTGAGCACTCCGCCGGCCCGGTCCGGTCCGCCCTGGGTGTCCCGGATGTCGGAGCTCGCATCGCTTTTCGGAGCCCCTCGGACCTAGAGCCGGTAGAACCCGTCGAGCTGGGCGTCCAGGTAGGCGAGGTCGGGGTGCTGACACAGGTCGGCGACGAAGTCGTCGGCACGCAGGCGGGCCGAGAAGACCTCCAGCTTGGAGGCACAGGCCTCCAGCGTGCGGGCCATGCGGTCGAGTTCGTCCATGCCTCAATCATGTACGGGTAGTAGTTGAAGGTCACGCTTCATACCGGCAGTGCATCCGGTCGGCGCAGCGGGGTCCCGGCCGGAGCAACCCGGTGGCGCCGGTCACACCCGGACGGACCATTCACAGCCGGAACCCGCTGCCGTCAGAACACTCTCAGGCCTGGATCACGACAGGCGTGCCCAGCGGAAGGGTTTTCGCCAGCTCGGTGATCACGTCGTTGGCCAGGCGCAGACAGCCGTGACTCACGTCGTGCCCGAGGCGATCCGGCTCGTTCGTCCCGTGCAGCCCGAGCTGTCCCGGCCCACCGGCGAACTGCTGGAGCGTCTCGGAGTGCGCCGAGAGCCCGAACGCGTACGGCCCGTAGACACCGTGCGGGTCCGGCGGCCGGATCAGCTCGGTCAGGTAGTACTCGCCCGGTGGCGTCGGTGTGGTGGATTTGCCCACCCCGACCGGGAACTCGTCGATCTTGCGGTCGTTCCTCAGCAGCACCAGCTCGTGGTCGTCCATCGAGACGATCAGCCGGTAGGGGGTTCTCGACAGCCCGACCTCGTCCCGGGCGATCCAGCCGGTGGCACCGTTCGGGCGGGTCGGCAGGTGCACCTTCAGCCAGCCGTCCTGCCTGTCCATGACGAGAAACGTGATCGGGCCGGTGTTCCGGGTGATCTTGCGGCTCACCGGGCCGCCGGGCGAACGGTGCACCTCGATGCGGTCGGCGGTGGCCGTCGCCACCAGGCTGGTGCCCGGTTCCACCACGTCCTGCTCGACGGGGGACGCGGTGGTCGCCCCGGTCCCGCCGGTCGCCGGAGCGACGGTCGGGGTGCTCGCGGCCTGGCTGCAGGCGGTCAGCAGGGCGACGGCCATCAGCAGCGGGGCACCCCGCCGGGCGCGAGGCCCGGCGGAGTGACCACGAAAACGGTTACGCACGTGGTCAGCCGGTGAACGACGGCTTGGCCTCGACCGGCTCCGCGGGGCGGGCCTCGGTGACCGCGTCGTCCTCGTCCACGGGCACCGGCTTCGCGCTCACGTCGGCGCCCGGCACGCCGGTCGCCGGCTCGGCCGCGTCCTTCGGAGCCGCCGGCGCGGGCTCGTCGTCGTCCTGCTTCGTCGCGGCCCGCGACGGCTCAGCCGGGGCCGGGGCGGCCTGCTCCGGCTCGGCCGCCACCGGTGCGGCCTTCTTCGTCGCGGCCTCCTGGGGAGCCGTGACCGGCGTGCTGTCGTGACCGACCGCCATCGCCGTGCCCGAGACACCGAGGATCAGCCCGGCGGCCATCACGACCGCTGCGACCAGTTTCGTCCTGCGCACTGTGTTGCCTCCTCGTCCGGTGATCCTCGGCCGGGCCGGTTCTCGGCCTCCCCACGCCGGGACCACTGAACCTACGACTCCCCGCCCGCCCGAAAGGTTGTGCGCCGTCAGGGAGTCTCGACGGTTTCCGGGGTCGGGACGGCCAGGCCCTCGCCCGCGGTCTCCGGCCCCGGCTGCTTCTGCGCCGTAGCCGATTCCGACACCTCGGGAGCCGGTTCGAGCGGTGAGCCGTCGTCGGGCACGGCGGCCGGGTCGCTCGGGGCGAGCTTCGCGCCGTCGGACGTCTTCGGTGACGCCGGGGCCGGGCGCGTGCTGGGTTCCCGCGTCGGGTCCGCGGTCGTCGCCGGGCTCGGGGCCGGGCTCACCGGGGCCGTCACCCCGGAAGGCACTCCGGCCGGGGCGATCTCGACGGCCGGGTCGCGCCGCAACGCCGCCGGGATCGCCACCAGCATGGCCGCGATCACCCCGGCCGCGGCCACGGGCACCAGCACCGAGGCCCGGAACCAGGGCACCCGCGAGCGCTTCCGCATGCCCTGGCGCAGGCGCTCGCGGGACCCGGCCCGCACCTGGATGTCACCGAGCTCGTCGTCGAGCTGCCCGCGCAGCTGCCGGGCGAGCTCTTCGTCGTCCGTCATCGTTCCCCCTCTCCGGGGTGGGTGGTTGCGAGCACCGCGCGGAGCTTGGCCAGCCCGCGCGACGTGTATCCCTTGACCGAACCGGGCCTCAGCCCGAGCGCCTCGGCCGTCTCCTTCTCCGACAGGTCGAGGTAGTGCCGCAGCAGCACCACCTCCCGTTCCCGGCGGGGCAGCGCCATGATCGCGGCGGTGAGCGGGCGGGGCAGGTCGGCCCGCAGCACCGACTCCTCGGCGCTCATCTGGTCGTGGTGCCGCAGCCCGGCCAGGCGCAGCACCACCGGACGGCGCCGCAACCGGGACCGGGCCGCGTTCACCACGCTGCGGTGCAGGTAGCCGACGGCCTCGTCCTTGTCGCGGATCCGGTGCCAGCTCGCGTGCACGGCCAGGAAGGCGTCCTGCACCACGTCCTCAGCCACCACCGGATCCCCGACCAGAACCGTCGCCACCCGGAGCATGCGCAACTGGTGGCGGTCGAACAGCACCTCGACCGCCGTCTCCGCGTCGAGCGAGGAGAGGGCGGGCTTCTCGTCACCGAGCCCGGGAGGGACGCCGGCTGACCTGGACGTGACCATCACCTCGGTACGACGCGCGACCCCCGGGAAAGGTTGTGCGCGCTCAGTCTGCCCGCATCACCGCGGTGACGAAGGCGTAGACGTTGAGCTGCAGCGCCTCGATGCGGTGCACCCGGGCGGCCTCCACGTCGAAGCCTTCGTAGGCCAGGGGCGGAAGCACCCGCACGTTGGCCGGGCACTGGAACCCGCCGCAGACCAGGGTGCCGAGCGTGTTGCCGTTGCGTCCGGCCGGGCCGGCGCGGCGGGCGCTCATGAAGACGACCTCGTGCGGCAGCTGCACGTCCTCGCACCAGTTGCACATGGCCTTCTTGCGGGTGACGGCGTCGGACTGGCGCATGACCACGCCGGCCAGCTCGTCGTCGATCTCGGCGAAGACGTAGCCCAGGGCCGGTGTCTTCCGGTCGCGCCAGCCCAGGAACTCCTGGTTCTCCCAGTCCAGCCCGTCGAAGTTCTCGGGCAGGACGAGTTCCTTGCGCTCACGCAGGGTGGAGTTCACGAAGGACGTACGGATCTGCTTCTCGGTGTACGGGCGCACAGCAATGACCTCAAATTGTCTGGTGAAGAATGACGCATGACGGGCGGACCGCCGGCCCGGAAGAGGGCAGGGCGGTGCTCACCGATTGAGGGCAGTGCTACCTCGTGCCGGCGCAGAGCGCGCCGGATACCTCCAGACGCCCAGCGGGCGGAGTGCACGAGTTCAGACCAGACACGGCGACGAGTGTACGCCTCGTTCACATCGTGGTGCTGTGATCCTCGGGGTGTTTGTCCGTTCCGCCGGGCAGGTCGAAGTCCCGCACCGGCAGCTGGGCGGCGTCGAGCACGAACAGCAGCGACTTGTTCATGCGCTTGATCGAGGTCAGGGCGTTCTCGTCGTTCCGGGTGACCAGGGCGTCGCCCTCTCCCAGAGCGGTGGCGTCGCGGGACGCGTCGGTGCGCAGAGCGGTGACGGCCTCGAGCAGGTAGTCGTGGGCCTCCGAGGTGACGGCTGCCCCCGGCTTCACGTCGGCCAGCTGCGTCCCCAGGGCGGTCATGTCCTGCTCGACCCGCCGCAGGGCCGGGGCCGAGCCGGGCCCGCTGACGGCCGTCAGGTACTCCCGCTCCGCCGCGAAGAAGGTCTCGCGCCGGGCCATCAGCTCCTGCAGCTGCGGCAGGACCTCCTCCTGCACCTGCTCCAGCGCGGCCGCTTCTCGTTCCTCGTCGCTCTCGCCACCCATCACGCCGACGATCCGCAGGAGGCCCACGACCATGGCCGTCAGCACCACCAGGGCGACGGCGGTGAGCAGCACCCGGCGGCGGCGCACCGGGTCCCGCAGGGGTGCCTCGCTGGCGATGTCGTGCACGAGGTCCCCGGCCGGCAGATCGATCGGGGCTTTCTGGGTCACGCTCACCCGCCCTGCATCGGACGTCCGCGCACCGGCCTGAACCGATCTCACACCGCCCTCGTCTTGGTGAACCCCCTCCGGCCCGGATAGCGTGACCAGCTCCAACTGAATACGCCGTCGACGCGCGACGGGAGAGTCCCCTCACCGGGCGCCGTAGGAGCAACTCCTCCCCAGGAATCTCTCAGGCCAACACACCGTCGCGACGAGGCAACTCTGGAGAAATCCGGCCGGATGCCGGTTTACCGAAGGTGACGCGTCCCCGGTGGGCGGCGCGGGCAAGCTCTCAGGTCCCAGGACAGAGCGGGGAGGAATCGCCAGACCCGCGCACCGCTGTGCCCGGGCCGGATTCCGGAAGGTCCTATGTCGCACGGCAGCACCCGCTCGACGCCCCTGCACGACGTCCACGTCGCGCTCGGCGCCCGGCTCACCGATTTCGCCGGATGGCGCATGCCCCTGAAGTACAGCAGCGAACTGGCCGAGCACGAGGCCGTGCGCACCACCGCCGGCCTGTTCGACCTGAGCCACATGGGTGAGATCCGGGTGCGCGGGCCGCAGGCCGGGGCCGCGCTCGACCACGCCCTGGTCGGCACGCTCTCCGCGATCGCCACCGGGCGCGCCAAGTACTCGCTGCTGTGCACCGAGAACGGCGGCATCATCGACGATCTCGTGACCTACCGGCTCGCCGACGACGAGTTCCTGGTGATCGCGAACGCCTCCAACGCCGCGGTGGTGCTGGCCGAGCTGGTCGCCCGGGCCCAGGACTTCGACGCGACCGTCACCGACGAGACCGAGCAGACCGCGCTCATCGCGGTGCAGGGCCCGGCCTCGCAGGGCGTGATCCACGAGCTGGTGGACACCGACGCCGAGCGCGAGAGGGTCACCGCGCTGCGCTACTACGCCTGCACGCCCGCCCGGCTCGCCGGCCTGGAGGTGCTGCTGGCCCGCACCGGGTACACCGGTGAGGACGGGTTCGAGGTCTACGTGGCCGCGGCCGACGCGGCGTCGCTGTGGCAGGCGCTGCAGACCCGGGTCGAGGCCGTCGGTGGGCGCCCGGCCGGGCTGGCGTGCCGGGACACGCTGCGTCTGGAGGCCGGGATGCCGCTCTACGGCAACGAACTCAGCCTGGACACCGACCCGTACGCCGCCGGGCTGGGCCGGGTGGTCAAGCTCGACAAGGAGTTCGTGGGCCGCGACGCCCTCGCCCGGGTCGCGCAGGAACCGCCCGCCCGGGTGCTCACCGGACTGACCGGAGAAGGCCGCCGGGCCGCCCGGGCCGGCAACCACGTCCTCGATTCGGAGGGGGCCACGGTCGGGATCATCACCTCGGGGGCCCTCTCGCCCACCCTGGGCCGGCCGGTGGCGATCGCCCACGTCGACCGTGAGGTGGCCGCCGCGGGCGGAACCCTGCAGGTCGACGTGCGCGGCACCCTTCTGCCGTTCAGCGTCACCCCGTACCCGTTCTACAAGCGTTCCTAGACTTCGCCCCAGACCTGCCCCAGACCCGCCCCAGACCTGCCTTCAGACTTCAGGAGTCACCGTGCCCAACCCCGAGCACCTGCTCTACACCGCCGAGCACGAATGGGTGCAGATCGCCCCCGGCGCCGAGCTCCCCACCGAACCCGTGCGGGTCGGCCTCACCACGTTCGCGCTCGACGCGCTCGGTGACGTCGTCTACGTCGACCTGCCCGAGGTGGGCAGCACGGTCACGGCCGGGGACGCGTGCGGTGAGGTCGAATCGACGAAGTCGGTCTCCGACCTGTACTCGCCGGTCACCGGAACCGTGGCCGAGGTGAACCAGGCGATCGTCGACGACCCCGCGCTGATCGCCGCCGACCCCTACGACAACGGCTGGCTGTTCACCGTGACCCCCGAGGCCACCGCCAAGCTGCTGACGTCACAGGAGTACGAGACGCTCATCGCCTGAAATGCCCTCGCCGATCTGGTCGTGGCGTTCGGCCCGGGGTGAGGGAGGCCGGCGTCTCGACCAGATCGGCTTGACGGGGTAAGGCTGGTTTAGCGCATCCGCACCGGTACCGGAAGCGGAACGCATCGGTAATCAAGGCATCTCGATTCCGCTGGGATACCCGAGGACGCAAGGCATCTCATGGGATGCCTGAGGTTCGCGCTGGGTGACGTGCCGAGTGGCGCGTCGGGTCAGTCGTTGACTCGGCGGACGATGGCGAAGGTGGCCCCGCCGAGGACGATCGCGACCAGCCAGGGATAGCCGCCGAAGAGCGCGGCGTCCGGCTGACCGGCGAACCAGTGGCCGATGCGGGTCCAGGCCTCGGCGTACGTCACGGCGACGGCGAAGGCACCCGCGATCACCAGGCCCACCAGCCCCGCGACGTAGATCCCGAAAGTGCCCCACCGGGAGTTGATCCCGCCGAAGAGTGTGCCCGCTGTGATCAGGGCCGCCATCGGCGCCGCGTACATCAGCACCGCCAGCACCGGGTTGCCCCCGCCCAGGCCGTACACCCCGAAGAAGTCCAGGTCGATGCCCCAGCCGCCGGTGGCCCGCTCGATGCCGTAGAGCGCGTACAGCACGACGGCCGAGGCGAACGACAGGCCGATCGCGAAAACCGCACAGCCGAGCAGATACACGCCCCGGGTCAGACCGAAACCGAGGGCGAACGAGAGCTGCTTGTTCATCGCCTGCACGAACCCGACCATCACCACGGCGTAGAGCGAGAAGAGCCCGCCGGTGCTGGGATCGTCGTCCACCCCGCCCTTGGCCTCGATGGTGCCGAAGATCAGCAGGTTCAGCACCAGCGCACTGGCCATGACGGCCCAGGGCACCCAGACGAACTGAGCGCCGATCAGATGGATCCTGGCCGCGTTCACCACCCGGTTCATCGGGCACCTCCGGACATCGTGCTCTTCACGACGAGATCTTGCAGGGAAACGGGATTCACCTCGAGGCCGAGCGACCGGGCGTGCTGCGGGTCGTCCGCGTCGCCGAGCACCGTCACCCGGCTGCGGCCCAGCAGCCGCTCTTCGTGCAGACGGGTCATGGCGTAGGTGAACTTGTCCACCCTTTCGGCCGGGCCGCTCACCGTGATCGCGCGCCCGCGCAGCATTTCCGCCTCCTCGTCGATCACCAGCCGGCCCCGGTCGATCACCAGCACGTGCTCGATCAGCGCGCTCACCTCGTCGATCAGGTGGGTGGAGAGCACGATCGTGCGCGGGTTCTCGGCGAAGTCGGCGATCAGGCGGTCGTAGAACAGCTGACGCGAGGTGGCGTCGAGTCCCAGGTAGGGCTCGTCGAACATGGTCAGCTCGGCCCGGGAGGCCAGGCCGGTGACGATGCCCACCGCCGACCGCATACCCCGGGAAAGACCGTTCATCCTGCGCTTTCTCGGCAGATCGAAGACGTCGACGAGTTCCTGCGCGTAGGCCTCGTCCCAGTTGGGGTAGAGCAGCCGCGCGGCCGTCAGCACGTCCCGGACCCGGAACGGGTCGGGGTACACCTGGTTCTCGGCGGCGAAGCAGATGCGCCGCGTGATGCCGTCGTTCTCGAACGGGTTGCCGCCGTGCACCGTGACTGTGCCCGAGGTGGGCCGGGCGTGCCCCGCGAGCATCCGCATCAGCGTGCTCTTGCCCGCCCCGTTGCGCCCGAGCAGACCGTGGATCACGTTGCCGCGCAACGAGAAAGTCACCTCTTCGACCGCGGCGACGTCGTTGAACCGCTTTCCCGCACCGCTCACCGTGGCCACGTCCGTGACCACCGGCCGCTCCTCCCGGGTGCTCATCACTCGCCCTCCCCCGTAGCGCCGTGCCCCGACTTGTCGATCATGTTCTTGAGTTCCTCGGCGTCGAGTCCGAGCTTGCGGGCCTCCGTCACCAGCGGAACCACGAACTGCTCGGCGAACGCGTTCCGCCGCCGCTCCGTCAGCACACCCCTCGCCCCCTCCGAGACGAACATCCCGATCCCCCGCCTCTTGTGCAGAATCCCGTCAACCACCAGCTGATTCATCCCCTTGGCCGCCGTGGCCGGATTGATCCGGTGGAAGGCCGCCAGCTCCGTCGTCGACGGAGCCTGCGCCCCCTCGGCCAGCGACCCGTCGATGATCGCGTTCTCGAGCTGCTCCGCGATCTGCACGAAGATCGGGCGCCCCTCATCCATCCGGGGTTCCCCACTTCACTGGTTCATTACTCATGTAACTAACCATGCAACCAAGGACGACGAGTGTCAACCAGCACCACCCCAGCCAGCACCACCCCAGCCAGCGCCGCCACAGTCAGCGCCGCACGGGCAGCACGGGCGGTCGAGGTCGCGCCTTACGGTTCGGCGGGGAGTTCCTCGTCCACCACCAGGGCCAGTTTGCGCAAGAGGCGGTTGAGGGTGGCCATTTCCTTGGCTGACAGGGCTGCGAACAGGCGTTCCTCGGCCTCGCCGCGCAGCCGCATGGCCCGCCGCCAGATGGCGACGCCGCTCGTGGTGGCCTCGATGACCACACTGCGGCGATCGGTGGCGCTCGGGGTTCGTTTGAGGTGCCCGGCCTTCTCTAGGCTGTCGAGGCGTCCGGTCATGCCGGCGGGTGAGACGTCGAGCATCTGGGCCAGCTCGCGGGGGGAGGCGGTGCCGGGGGTGTCGCGGATCATCAGGGCATGGAGGGTCTCGTACTCGTGCACGGCCAGACCCACTTGCGCCGCAGCGACTTTCAGGGCCTCGCGGTGGTAGCGGCGGATCCGCGACAGGCGCACGGTGGCGGTCTCGACCGCGTCGTCGAAGTCGACGTCGATCCAGTGGTCGCGCCAGCGCGCGACATGCCGCTCGGCGTAGTCCACCGGACGACCCTAACAGCCGCCGGGCCCGGAAGTTAGTTGACTAATATTTCGCTAGCGAACTACTTTGGCGGCGGTGACCAACGGTGGACGCGGGGGTACGGCATGACGACGACGGTGGACGTGGCGGGGCCCGGGGCGTGGGACTCGGTCACCTTCCGGTGGTTGTTGCTGGGGCGCACGGTGTCGGGTCTGGGGTCGGCGATCGCGCCGGTCGCGCTGGCCCTGGCCGTGCTGCACCTGGGCGGGTCGGCGACCGAGCTCGGGCTCGTGGTGGCGGCGTACGCGCTGGTCGAGGTGCTGACCACGTTGTTCTCGGGCGTCATCGGCGACCGCCTCCCCCGCACGCTGCTGATGCGCGGCTCGGCCGCTCTGGCCGGCCTGTCGCAGGCGGTCGTGGCCGTACTGCTGATCACCGACCAGGCCACCGTCACCCTGCTGGCCGTGATGGGCGGGGTCAACGGGGCACTGGCCGCGCTGGGCGGGCCGGTGTCGCGCGCCGTGGTGCCGCAGACCGTGTCGGCGGCCGCCCTGCCCAACGCCGTCTCGGCCCTGCGGCTCTCGCAGAACACCGCGATGGTCATGGGTTTCAGCCTGGCCGGGGTGCTGGTCGGGTTCTTCGGACCGGGCTGGGCCATCGCCGTCGACGCCGCGACCTACGCCGTGGCCGCCGTCTGTTTCACGGCGATGCGGGTGGCCGGTGCTCCCGTCGTCCCCCATCAATCACTGCTGGGCGATCTGGGCGCCGGGGCGCGAGAAGTTTTCCGGCACACCTGGTTGTGGGTTCTCATCACCCAGGCACTGCTGTACCACCTGGTCTACGGCGGGGTGCAGGGCGTCGTCGGGCCGATCGTGGTCACGCGCGAGTTCGGCGACCAGGCCTGGGGTCTCGCGCTGGCCGCACTGATGGTCGGGTTCCTGGTCGGCGGTGTGATCACGCTACGGTACCGGCCGCGGCGTCTGCTTCTCGCGGGAACCGTCTTCCTCTCGCTCACGGCCTGCTTCCCGCTGGTCCTGGCGATCGACGCACCGCTGCCCGTGATCCTGACCGGCGCCTTCCTGCACGGCCTGGGCCTCGAGATCTTCAACGTCAACTGGGATCTCGCGATCCAGCAGGAGATTCCGCCGGACAAGCTGGCCCGGGTCTTCGCGTTCGACCACGTGGGCTCGTTCGTGATGCGCCCCCTCGGCCTGGCGATCACCGGGCCGGTCGCGGAGGCGCTCGGCGAGCACACCTGGCTCTACGTCACCGCCGCCGCGATGGCCGGCTCCACCCTGCTCGCCCTGCTGCCCTCCGGGGTCCGGAACCTCACGCGGGATAGCGCCGGGGAGTCCACACCACCGGTGAGCCATCCGGTTTCGACGATCGACGAGTCTGCGACGAGCCGATGATCAGCAGCGTGCGCATGTCCACGACCTCGGGGTCGAGCTCGCCGAGCGGCACCACGGTCACGCTCTCCTGGTCCGACCCGACCGCGCGCCCGACGACCACCGGGGTCTGCGGGTCACGGTGCCGGAGCACGACGTCGCGGGCCTGGGCGACCTGGTGCCGGCGCTCCTTCGAGGCCGGGTTGTAGATCGCGATGACGAGGTCGGCCGCGGCCACCGCGTCGAGACGGCGCTCGACCACGTCCCACGGCTTGAGCCGGTCGGACAGCGAGATCGTGGCGAAGTCGTGGCCCAGCGGTGCCCCCGCCCGGGCGGCCACGGCCTGCGCCGCGCTCACCCCGGGCAGCACCCGCACCGGAATGCCCTGGTACGCGGGCTCGTCCGCGACCTCGAGCACCGCCGAGGCCATCGCGAAGACGCCCGGATCGCCGGAACTGACGACCACCACACGACGCCCCCGCAACGCCAGGTCGAGGGCGAACGCGGCCCGCTCGGACTCCACCTTGTTGTCCGAGGAGTGGCGCTCCTGGCGGGGATTCACCGGCACCCGGTCGAGATAGGTGACGTAGCCGACCAGGTCGTCCGCCTCGGTGAGCGCCTGCTGCACCTCGGGGGTGGTCCAGTCGCGGGGTCCCGGACCGAGGCCGACGACCACGACCTCGCCCTCGGCAGAGGGCTTCTCGCTCGCAAGCGCCGCCTTCGAGGCGTCCTCGTTCAGCGGCCCCGACATCAGCGCGATCGACATGTACGGCACCACCAGCGGGTCCACGTCGGCCAGCGCCGCCGTGCGCTCCCGTTCGGTGCTCGCGCGCTCGACGTACCAGGCGCGGTCGAGCTTCCCGGCGTCCCGGAACGAGCGCCGCACGTGCTCGAAGGTGCGCCCCAGCTTCATCACCACGGCCGCGTCGGTGGTCTCCAGCCGGGCGGTGAGCTCGTCGGTGGGCAGCGTGCCGGGCAGCACGGTGAGCACCTCGTCGCGCTCCACCAGCGGACGGCCCAGTGCGGCCGCCGCGGCACTGAAAGACGTGATGCCGGGCACCACCTCGGCCGGGAACCGGTGGGCGAGCCGCTTGTGCATGTGCATGTACGAGCCGTAGAAGAGCGGGTCGCCCTCGGCCAGCACCACCACGTCGCGCCCGGCCTGGAGGTGCGCGGCGAGACGTTCGGCCGCGGCGGCGTAGAACTCGTCCATCGCCCCCTGGTAGCCGCCCGGGTGGTCGGTGGTCTCGGTGGTGACGGGGTAGACCAGCGGCTCCTCGATCTGCCCCTCGCGCAGGTACGGCTCGGCGATGCCGCGCGCGATGCTGCGGCCGTGCCGGGCGCTGTGGTAGGCGATCACGTCGGCGGCGCCGATCAGGCGCACCGCCTTGAGGCTGACCAGTTCCGGATCGCCCGGGCCGAGCCCGACGCCGTAGAGAGTGCCGCTCATTCCTTCTCACTCGCGATCGCGTTGACGGCGCCGACGGTCATCGCGCTGCCACCGCGACGGCCGTGCACCACGACGTACTCCAGGCCCAGCGGGTTCTCGCTGAGCGCCCGCTTCGACTCCGCCGCCCCGATGAAGCCCACCGGGATGCCGAGGATCGCGGCCGGGCGCGGGGCGCCGTCGCGGATCAGCTCGAGCAGCCGGAACAGCGCGGTGGGCGCGTTGCCGATGGCGACCACGCTGCCCTCCAGCTTGTCCATCCACAGGTCGAGGGCGGCGGCGCTGCGCGTGGTGTTCAGCTTCGCCGCCAGCTCCGGCACCCCGGGAACGTTCAGTGTGCAGACGATCTCGTTGTCGCGCGGCAGCCGGGCCCGGGTGATGCCGCTGGCCACCATCTGCGCGTCGCACAGCACCGGGGCCCCGTCGAGCAGGGCCTGCCGCGCGGCGGCGACCGCGTTCGGACTGTACGCGAAGTCCCGGGCCAGATCGGTCATCCCGGACGAATGGATCATCCGCACCAGAACCCGGCCCGCGTCGTCCGGCAGGGCGGCCAGGTCGGCCGCCGCCTCCCGGCGGATCGTGGCGAACGACTCCCGGTAGATCTGGGCGCCGTCCGCCTCGTACGTGCCCGGCCAGGCGGTGGTCCCATTCACGCGGATCTGTCTCGTCTCTCAGCCCGAAGTGGTCAGTCCAATGCTGGAGGACGCCGCCCGCACGCGGTCGGTGTCGCTCAGTTCGCCGCTCACCCGGTAGCCGTCCTGCGCCGCCAACAATGCCACACCGCCGTGCGGCACGCCGCAGCCCCGCTCGCACCCGGCCCAGTGCACGGCCGGTCCTTCCGGCGAGCACCCGGCCGCGAACGCCCGGGCGTCGGCCTGCACGTCGGTGAGCGACTTCGCGCAGCCCGGCCGCCCGGCACAGGCCGTGACCCGGGCCCAGGCGTCGTTCGGCTCGAGCACCAGCCCCACCGCCGCCAGCAGCTCGCGGGCCGCGAGGGCGGCAGGCTCCTCGAGGTCGCGCACCACCACCCGGCGCCAGGGGGTGATGCGCAGGGGTGCGACCCCGTCCCCCTCGTCGGTGACCAGCTCGCCGCAGGCGATCAACGCGTCCATCTGCTCGCCGTTCAGAATGCCCAGCGGAACCACCGCGCAGACCGCGTAGCGGCCGTCGTTCTGCTCGATCACCCCGGGCGCCGGGGCGGGCGCCGGCTCACGCCCCTCACGGGGAGCAGCTTCGAAACCGTCCGCCGCCAGCGCGTTCAGCACCGCCTGGGCACCGCCGGGCAGCTCCCGGAGACGCCACGCCTTGCTCTGCTGCCGCTGCCGTTCCACCAGGAAGGCCGTGGCCACCGCGAGCACCGCGTCGGCCACCGCGTCGGCCGCGACCACGACCCCGGCCGGGGCGCCGAACGGCACCACCACGAACCGGCCGTCGGCCTGCCCCCGCGCCAGCACGTCCGGCTCTTCCGCGGCGATGTCGCCGGTGCCGTCGTCCAGGCCGATCAGGAAACGGCCGGGCAGGGCCGCCAGATCGGGGCGCGCGCACAGAGCCGTGTCGAGCGCGAAGGCGAGCTGATCGACGTCCACCCTTGATGTCCGTGAGCGCCCCGACAACGGTGAGGCGATGATGTTGCGGGCGCGCTCATGGGTCGGGTGGGGCAACAGGCCGAGTGCCGCGAGACGCTGCTCGAGAAGGCCGAGGTTGCTCTCGGCCACCCCTCTGACCTGGGTGTTGCCGCGCGAGGTGAGCCCCAGCGAGCCGTCGGCGAGTTCGGCCGAGACCTCCCGGAGCCCCTTCAGCGTGGCCACCGGCAGGGCCCCGCCGGGTGAGCGCAGGCGCGCCAGCGCGCCGTCGGCCGCGATGTGCGGGCGCAGCACACCCGGGCACGAGTCTGCCGTGATCCGTTCTACCGTCACCTGTGCGACCACGACGACAGACTACGTCCCCCGGGACCGGCGCCGACCAGAGCACGAAGACCGGAGCACGAAGACCGGGGCCCCCAAGGCCAGAGCACGAAGACCTGGGCACCCAGGGCCGGAGAACGAAGAACTGGACCGGAGAACGGCGAGGGCTGCCGCCCCGTGGCGAGAATCGCCCCGGGGCGGCAGACAACGGCCTTGAGGCCCCCCGTCGAGCCGGTGATCAGGCGGGCCGACGGTGATTCAGTTCCGGCGCGGCACCGACCTAGTCCACCAGAGCCGTGACGAAGGCGGTGCTGCCGGCGCGGGTGACGTCGAAGTTCTTCTGCTGCCCCTTCGGACAGGCCCGGGCACTGAACACCGTGGAGCCACTGCCGAACTCGATGCGAGCCTGGGCACACTTGCCGTCGGCCTTGGTGTCGATGACGTAGCCCTTGACCCGAATGTTGCCACCGGAGCAGGTGGTTTCCCAGTGAACCCGGGCTCCCGTGGGCGACGGGGTGGCCGACTGCCCGCAGCCCGCCAGCGGCCGCTCGGCGACCCCCGACGCCGTCGATGCCATCACTGTCGCAGGTAGAGCCATTCCGAGGACGGCGAACGAAATTACAGCCGATCGTGTCAGTTTCATGTGTTCCCCCATGAAATCGGAAGGCCCTCGGACAGGCCTCCACGAATCACCAACACTAACCCAGAACTGGCGAGTCAGGCCCAGCCGCGTTGCCGGGGATCGGGTGGGAGCCGGGGGTTCAGCAGGTGCGCCACCAGTGCCGTCCAGCCGGTCTGGTGCGTCGCGCCCAGCCCTTCCCCGGTGTCACCGTCGAAGAACTCGCTGAACGTGGGGTGCTCGGCCCACAGCGGGTCGTCGCTCGCCTCGATCCGGTCGCCGTCGGCCGGCCGCTTGCCGTTCACCGGCCGGAAGAGCGCCACCAGACCGCGGTCGATCACGTCGGCCGCGTCCTGCAGCGTGCAGTGATTGCCCGAGCCGGTGGGGATCTCGATGGTGAAGGTGTCGCCGAAGTGCCGCCCGTAGGTGCGCAACTTGTCGGCGAGCAGCACGTTGACCGGGAACCAGACCGGGCCGCGCCAGTTCGAGTTGCCGCCGAACAGGCCGGTGCGCGACTCACCGGGCTCGTACTCGATCGAGGCGCTGCGCCCGTCGATGACCGTGGTCACGCCCGAGCGCACGGCCTGCGACATCGAGCGGATGCCGTAGGGCGACAGGAACTGGCCGGGGTCGAACATCCGCTCCAGGATGCGCCGCAGCCGGTCCTGGTCGAGCAGCGAGAGCAGCATGCGCCGCTCCCCCGGCCCCTTGGCGAACAGCAGCGGCCCCACCAGTTCCGGCCGCCGACGCTGCAGCCAGCGCAGCCGGGCGGTGACGTCGGGACACTCCTCGTTGATCCACGACGGCACCTCGGTCGCCCCGAGAATCGGCAGCAGGCCGACCATCGAGGGCACCCGCATCGGCTGGGCGCTGCCGTCCGGGCCGACCAGCACGTCGTAGAAGAAGCCGTCCTCCTCGTCCCACAGCGACACCTCGTGCGAACCGAACGACGTCATCGAACGGGCGATCGCGAGGAAGTGCTCGAGGAACTTGGTGGCGGTGTCGTCCCACGCCTTGTCGTAACGGCTGAGCTCCAGCGCGATCTTGAACATCTGCTGGCAGTAGAACGCCATCCAGCTGGTGGCGTCGGACTGCTCGAGCCGGAAACCGGGCGGCAGCGGGGCGGAACGGTCGAACAGGCCGATGTTGTCCATCCCGAGGAAGCCGCCCTCGAAGATGTTCGACCCGGTGGAGTCCTTGCGGTTCACCCACCAGGAGAAGTTCAGCAGCAGCTTGGTGAAGACGCGGATCAGGAACTCGCGGTCGCGGTAGCCGTCGATGCGGTAGACGTGCCAGGCCGCCCAGGCGTGCACGGGCGGGTTGACGTCGCCGAACTCCCACTCGTAGGCCGGGAGCTGGCCGTTCGGGTGCATCGCCCACTCACGGCACATCAGCACGAGCTGTTCCTTGGCGAAGTCCGGGTCGACGTGCGCCAGCGGGATCGCGTGGAAAGCGGTGTCCCAGGCGGCGAACCAGGGGTACTCCCACTCGTCGGGCATGGAGATCACGTCGGCCAGCGAGACCTGGCGCCAGGTGGTGTTGCGCGCCCCCTTGGCCTGGCGGGCGGCCGGGGCCGGCAGGGCGCTGCCCGGGTCGCCCTCGAGCCACTGCTCGACGTCGTAGCGGTAGAGCTGCTTGCCCCAGAGCAGACCGGCGTAGGCGCGGCGGGCCACGTGCCGGTCGGCCTTGTCCATCTCGGGATGCACCACGCGGGCATAGAACTCGTCGGCCTCCCGTCGCCGGGCCTTCATCACCGCGTCGTAACTGGCTCCGAACGTGCCGCTCTCGGGCATCTGCCGGCTCAGGCGCAGCTTCACGGTGACCGAATGGCCCGGCGCGACGGAGTCGAACGAGTACCAGACGGCGGCTTTCGTGCCCTCGTCGAACGGGTTCACCAGGTGCGCGTCGCCGTGCACGATCCGCTGGTTGATCGCGTCCTTGGGGTAGGGACTGACGTTGCGCTCGGCCCCGAACAGCGACACCGCGTTGGTCTCGTTGTCGCAGAACAGCAGCACCGGCGACCCCTCGGCGGCCAGGTAGTAGCTGCCCAGCGAACCGTGCTGCACCTCCAGCGCCTCCATGCCCCCGACCGCGAGAGTGGGCGGCAGCAGCTGGTTCATGTGGCCGCGGCGCGGGTCCCGGCCCCAGGCCCAGGTGTTGCGCAGCCAGATCTGCGGCACCAGGTCGAGCGGGGCGGCGTCCGGCCCGTGGTTCGTGGCCCGGATGCTGATGCAGATGTCGTCGGGCGAGGCCTTGGCGTAGGTCACCATGACGTCGAAGAAGCGGTTGCCGTCGAGCACCCCGGTGTCGCCGAGCTCGTACTCCCGCTCGTCGCGTCCCCTCCGGGCGTTCTCCTCGCGGAGCTGCTGGTAGGGGTACTCGGCCTGGGGGTAGCGGTACATCCACTGCATCCAGCTGTGCGTGGGCGTGCCGTCGACCGCCCACCAGTACTCCTTGACGTCCTCACCGTGGTTGCCCTGGCCGTTGGTGAGGCCGTACAGACGCTCCTTGAGGATCGGGTCCTTCCGGTTCCACAGCCCCACCGAGAAGTTCAGGAAGCCGAAGCGGTCGCAGATGCCGCCCAGTCCGTCCTCACCCCAGCGGTAGGCGCGGGCGTGCGAGTGCTCGAACGGGAACGCCGACCAGGCGTCGCCGTCGGCGGTGTAGTCCTCGCGCACGGTGCCCCACTGCCGGCCCGCCAGGTACGGGCCCCACTGGCGCCACGGGCTGCCAGGACCGGGAGACTCGGCCAGCCGGGCGTGCTCGGCGGTCGGCTCGGCCGGGAGCCCCCACGAGACCCCGCCGTCGCCCCACATCTTCTCGGGTTCCGGCGCGGCCGGCTCCTCACCCGGAGACGTGTCGTGCGACCAGTACGCCTTCATCGCCTCGGCCACCTCACGTTCCTCGGATGCGCGCCGTTCCTCGTCGGCCGCTTCCCGAGGTGCCGGTACCCGCGCCTGTCCCGCCTCCACGATCTTCTCTTCGGCCGCCGGGGCGGGTGACTGCACCTTCTTGCCGGAGCGCTTACGAGGTCTCTGTCCGGAGGTCACACGATCAAGACTGCCCCTCCGGACGCGCGGAGTCCCGTCTCCGACACTCGTGCCGTACGAGTGTCCACAAGCACTTTCGCCTCAAAAGGGGTCAATCCCGGTCGGACATCTCCCGGTACGTCTCCGCGAGTTCGCCCACGAGGGCGGCGCCGCCCAGCCAGTTGCCCGGCGCGGGCAGCTGACGCAGCAGCAGATCGGGCGGCAGATCGGGATGACTGGGCAGCGGCAGCAGCCGGCCCGCGGTCCAGAACGTCACCGCATCCCCGCCCGGTGGGCCGGGTTTCGCCCGCTTGCGCCCAGAAGGCGCCTTTTCCGGGAGAGAGGCCAGAGCCAGGGACGCGCTGAGCACCGTGGGCGCCTCGGCCTCGGCCAGGCGGTCGATCGCCGGGGTCTCGTCGTCGTCCTCGTCCTCGAGCGCGTCGCCCCGCAGTTCCCGCAACCGGTCGAGCAGGTCTTCGCGCGCCCGCCCGCGCCAGCGCAGGATCAGGAACGGGTCGTCGTCGAAACGCTCCGCCAGCAGGTAGAACACGGCCGCGATGTGCTTGCAGGGCACGGCCCCGTCGGGGCAGCTGCAGAGCAGGTCGAGGTCGGCCAGGCGGCCGGGGAACAGCGGGGCGCCGGCCTGGGCGAACACCGGCTCGAGCTCGCGCGGGAACTCCCCGGCCAGCAGCTGGGCGCTGAACAGGGCCTGCTCGGCGAGCACCACCTCGACCTTGGCCCAGGTCAGCCGGGAGAACTTCTTCAGCCCGATGCGCACCCGGTAGGGCGTGACCCGCGAGCCCTGCACGTCGGCGGCCACGACGCCGGGCTCGACCTCCAGCGAGATGACCTGTCCCTTGCGGGCGTAGGCGCGACCCCGCGTGAGACGGGTGCCCAGGGCGAACGACTCGAGCACCCCGATGAACCGGCGCGACCACCACTGCTCGCCGATCGAGCCCCGGCCGCTGCGGGCGGTCAGGCCGTTCTCCACCGCGAGAGGCTTCCCGTAGTCCTTCATTCCACCGCCCCCGCGTCCAGGGTGAGCAGCTCGCGCAGCTGCCCGCTCGACAGTTCGGTCAGCCAGCCCTCACCGGTGCCGACGATGCTGGCCGCCAGCCCCCGCTTGTCGCGGATCATCGTGGCGACGCGTTCCTCGAGCGTGCCCGCGCACACGAACTTGCGCACCTGAACCGTGCGGGACTGCCCGATCCGGAACGCGCGGTCGGTGGCCTGGTCCTCGACGGCGGGGTTCCACCAGCGGTCGACATGGATGACGTGGTTGGCGGCGGTGAGCGTCAGCCCGGTGCCGCCGGCCTTCAGGGAGAGCACGAAGATCGGTGGGGCGTCTCGGGACTCGCCCTGGAACCGGGTCACCATCTCGTCGCGCCCGGTCTTGGCGACGCCACCGTGCAGGAACAGCACCTCCCGGCCGAAGCGGGCGGTCAGGTGGGTGCGCAGCATCTCGCCGAACTCCGCGTACTGGGTGAAGATCAGGGCCTTCTCCCCGGAGGCGAGGATCTCCTCCAGCGTCTCCTCCAGCCGGGCCAGCTTGCCCGAGCGGCCCGCGACCCGGCTGCCGTCGCGCTGGAACTGGGCCGGGTGGTTGCAGACCTGCTTGAGCTTGGTCATCGTCGCCAGCACCAGCCCGCGCCGCTCCATGCCCTCGCTGTTCTCGATGCGGGCCATCATGTCGGTGACCACGTTCTGGTAGAGCGCGGCCTGTTCCGAGGTGAGCGTGCAGACCACCTCCATCTCCAGCTTCTCCGGCAGGTCACTGATGATGGTCTTGTCGGTCTTGACCCGGCGCAGGATGAACGGCTGGGTCACCGCCTTCAGCTTCTCCCGGGCCTCGTGCGAACCGACCCGCTCGATCGGCAGCGCGTACCGCTTCTTGAAGTCCGCCGGGTCGCCGAGCACGCGCGGGTTGGCGAACTCCATCAGGCTCCACAGGTCGGCCAACCGGTTCTCCACCGGGGTACCGGTCACCGCGATCCGGCGCGAGGCCGTCAGCGACCGGGCCGCCGTGGCCGCCTGCGTCGCCGCGTTCTTCACCGCCTGGGCCTCGTCGAGCACGATGCGGCGCCAGTCGAACTTGCGCAGGGCCACGGCGTCGCGGGCGAGTAACGAATACGTGGTGATGACCAGATCGCTGGCGGAGACGGCCTCTTCGAACGATGAACCCTGCGGCCGGTCGGACCCGTGCTGCACGTGAACCCGCAGCGAGGGCGTGAACCGAGAGGCCTCCCGCTGCCAGTTGCCCACCAGCGACATCGGGCAGACCAGCAGCGTCGGGCCGCTCCCGGGCGGGTCCGAGGCCATCAGCGCCAGCAGCTGAACGGTCTTGCCCAGCCCCATGTCGTCGGCGAGAACCGCCCCCAGGCCGATGTTCTCGAGGAACGACAGCCAGGCGACACCGCGTTCCTGGTACGGCCGCAGGGTTCCCTCGAAGCCTTCCGGCACCGTGAAGTCCTGCAGGACCCGCTCGTCGGACGAGGCGAGGAAGTCCGCCAGCCAGCCCGACGCGTCCACCCCCGTGACCTCGAGACCGGCGGGGCCCTCGGAACCGGCCCCGATCACCGAGAGCACGTCGGCGATCGACATGGTCTGCGGCCCGACCTTGCGCTGCTTGCGCAGGAAAGTCCGAGCCTTGCGCAGCTTCTCGGGATCGACCTGCATCCACTCACCGCGCAGCCGAACCAGCGGCTGCTGGGCCTCGATCAGCAGGTCGACCTCGTCGGCGGTCAGCGGCTGGTCACCGATCGACAGCCGCCAGTCGTACTCCACGATGTCGTTCTGCCGGAAAACGGGTGCGCCCTCGACCCTTCCGGGCTGCGGAGGGGTGCCCGCCCGCAGCCGGGCGCCCAGGCGCTGCGGTTTCGACCACCAGCCGGGGAACTGCACCCCGAAACCGGCGCCGATCAGAAGGCCGGCGGCCTCGGTCAGGAACTCGTGCGCCCCGGCGGTGTCGAGCAGCAGCTCCACCGGCCTCGCCCCGAGCAGGGCCTCTCGCAGCCGCGGGTACAGCCGCAGCGCCCGGCCGAGCTCGGCCAGCAGCGTCTCCTGCGGCCGGGGCGCGTTGCGGCGCAGCCGGGTCAGGGTGAGCTCGGCGTCCCAGATCTGCTGGGCGGCGATGAAGATGCCGGGCTGGTCGGCGTCCTGCAGCCCGAAGTCGAGGCGCCACAGCGCCGACTCCTCGGCCGGGCGCAGCTCCTCGTCGGCCGGGCGCAGGATGCTCGTCAGGTCGTCGTCGGTCGGCTCCACCAGCCGGAAACAGGCCCGCACCAGGCCGCCGTTCAGCGCCTCGGCCTGCCATTCCGCCACCCCGTCGAGCAGGTTGCGCATCTGGCGCTGATTGGCCGGGAACGCCGGATACGCCCCGCGCAGTCCCTGCCGCCAGCCCAGCAGCCCGAGCCCACCCGAACTCCGCGACGGCGCCAGCCGCGCCCGCACCGACGCGTCCACCAGCGCGTCCACCGCCGCAGCGGCGCACTCCCCGGCCGGGGCGACCGCGTTCCAGGAGGGCGGCAGGGTGGCGACCGCGTGCCGGAACCACTCCCCGTCGTCCCCCGTGATCACCGGCCGCCACCGGGCCACCCCGTGGCCGTCCGGCGCCTCCAGCACCACCGGCAGCACCCGGCCCCGGGTGATCAGGTCGTCCACGAAAGCCAGCAGAGCGAGGAGGTGACGCACGTCGGAGCCGGCGACCACCACGTCCTCAAGCCCGGAAACGAACCCGCGCAACAACGCCAAGGCCGGCCGCGCGGGCACCGAAACCGTGGCCACCCGCCATCTGACCTCGGGGAACAGCCGCGCGGACTCACCCTCGGCCCGGTCGGACGCCCAGCCCGACCGCAGATCGAGCAGCTCGGGCGAACCGGCCGGCGCATGCTGGAACGAGGGCAGCACGAGGTCGGCGGTGCCCTCCACCCAGCCCTCGCCCTCGCCTACGCCTCCGGCGGAGAGCGTCTTGGCGAGCTCGTCGGCGGGGATGCAGAACGGGTGCTCACGCACCTTCGGCCGTCGCCCGGTGCGTTCGGCGGGCACCGCGCGCACCTGCGGATCCTCGGCCCACAGCACGAGCGAGCCGTCGTCGGCGGGATCTCCGGACGCGGGAGACCACCAGGCATGGACGACGAACACCGGCCAAGGGTAGGCCAGTGGGCCCGGGGCTGGCACAGTTGGCACCGTTAAGCACCTGTAGCCGGTGTGGAACGACAGGAAGCCGGTGAGAATCCGGCGCGGTCGCGCCACTGTGAGGCACCTCATGTGCCGAGCCAGGAACTGTGCCACACCGCACCGACCCGCCGCGCGGACGGCGAGGAAGAGGACGTCAACGTGTCAGAAGCTCCCGTGGAGCGTCAGCCCGTCCTGCTCATCTCCACCTCCGACACCGACCTGCTCAGCGCCCGCGCGAGCTCGGTGCCGTACCGGCTGGCGAACCCGAACCGGGTGTCCGTGGACGACCTGGACGGCCTGCTCGAGGGCGTCGCCGTCGCCGTGGTGCGCCTGCTCGGCGGCACCCGGGCCTGGGAGGACGGGCTGAACGCCCTGCTCGGCAAGGGGGTACCCGTGGTGGTGCTCTCCGGTGAGGCCCTGCCCGACGCCGACCTGATGAGCCGCTCGACGGTTCCGGTCGGGGTGGCCGCGCAGGCTCACGGATACCTGGTCGAGGGTGGCCCTTCCAACCTCACCGAGCTGCACTCGTTCCTGACCGACACCGTGCTGCTGACGGGGTTCGGGTTCGAGCCACCTCGCAGCACGCCGCAGTGGGGTGTCCTGTCTCGCTCCAGCCGTTTCGAACCGGAGGACGAGCGACCCACCATCGCCGTCCTCTACTACCGCGCCCACCACGTGGCCGGGAACACGGCTTTCGTCGAGGCTCTGTGCACCGCGGTGGAAGACGCGGGTGGACGCGCCCTCCCGATCTTCTGCGCGTCGTTGCGGGCGGCGGACTCCGAGCTGCTGGCCCGGCTGGGCACCGCCGACGCCCTGCTCGTCACCGTGCTGGCCGCGGGCGGCAACCGGCCCGCGACCGCCTCGGCCGGGGGTGACGAGTCCACCTGGGACATCGGGGCGCTCGCCGCTCTCGACGTCCCCATTCTGCAGGCCATCAGCACGCTGACCTCGCGGGAACGCTGGCTGGAGAACACCGAGGGCCTGATCCCCCTGGACGCGGCCAACCAGGTCGCGATCCCGGAGTTCGACGGACGGCTGATCACGGTGCCGTTCTCGTTCAAGGAGGTCGACTCCGAGGGACTCACCCAGTACGTGGCCGACCCCGAAAGGGCTGCCCGGGCCGCGGGAATCGCGGTGGCTCACGCCCGTCTTCGCTCACTGCCCTCGGCATCGAAGCGAATTGCCCTGGTGCTCACCGCCTACCCGACCAAGCACGCGCGCATCGGTAACGCGGTGGGTCTCGACACGCCGGCGTCCGCGCTGGCGCTGTTGTCGGCGATGAGGGACGCGGGGTACGACGTCGGTCCTTCGTCGGGCGCCGGTGCGTTCCCCGGCTTCGAGGCCATGGACGGGGACGCCCTGGTGCACGGGCTCATCGAGGCCGGCGGTCAGGATCTGGACTGGCTCTCCGAAGAAGACCTGGCGCGTAATCCTGTTCGCATCCCGGCCGCTACCTACCGCGCCTTTTTCGACGGTCTTCCTGAGGATCTGCGGGCGTCGGTCGTCGAGTCCTGGGGTCCGGCACCGGGTTCGATGTTCGTCGACCCGCCCGGTGGAGCGCTTTCCTCCGGCGACCCGGACGGGGACATCGTGCTGGCGGCCATCGTCGCCGGCAACGTCGTGCTGCTGCTCCAGCCGCCGCGAGGCTTCGGCGACAACCCGGTCGCGATCTACCACGACCCGGAACTGCCGCCGTCGCACCACTACCTGGCGGCCTACCACTGGCTGAATCTGGCTGTTCCCTCCGGTGGTTTCGGTGCGGACGCGGTGGTGCACCTGGGTAAGCACGGCACCCTGGAGTGGACGCCCGGCAAGACCCTGGCCCTTTCGGCCTCCTGCTCCCCCGACGCCGCGCTGGGCAACCTGCCGTTGATCTACCCCTTCCTGGTCAACGACCCGGGCGAGGGCACGCAGGCCAAGCGCCGGGCGCACGCGACACTGGTCGACCACCTGGTGCCGCCGATGGCCCGGGCCGATTCGTACGGCGACATCGCCCGGCTGGAGCAGCTTCTCGACGAGTACGCGTCGGTGTCGGCGCTCGACCCGGCGAAGGCCCCGCAGATCCAGACGCAGATCTGGACACTCATGCACGCGGCCAAGCTCGACCACGACCTGGGGCTGGCCGAACGGCCGCACGAGGCCGAGTTCGACGACATGATCCTGCACCTCGACGGCTGGCTCTGCCAGGTCAAGGACGCCCAGATCCGCGACGGGCTGCACATTCTCGGCCAGGCCCCCTCGGGATCGGTTCTGGTGCATCTGGTCACGTCGATGCTGCGGGCGCGGCAGCTGTGGGCCGGGTCGCAGAACCTGCCGGGGTTGCGGGAGGCGCTGGGGCTGGACGAGGCTTCGGTCGGCACCGGGTCTTCGGAGTCCGACGGCCTGGAAGAGGTGGACGAGGCCCAGGAGCGGGCGGTTGCGCTGGTACAGGGACTGGCCGACGCTTCGTGGTCCGTCTCCGCCGTGCCGTCGGTGGTGCAGTCGGTGGTTTCCGGCTTTGACGACACCTCGTCCGTGGACGTGCCGGCCCTGACCGCAGTGCTGGAATTCGCTGCCTCCGAGGTGGTTCCGCGTCTCCTGAAGACGACCGACGAGCTCACCGCCGTCCTGCACGCGCTCGACGGTGGTTTCGTGCACCCGGGCCCGAGCGGTTCGCCGCTGCGCGGTCTGGTGAATGTGCTCCCGACCGGCCGTAACTTCTACTCGGTCGACCCGCGCGCGGTGCCGAGCCGGCTGGCCTGGGAGACGGGCCGGTCGATGGCCGAGTCGCTGCTCGAGCGGTACAAGGCCGACGAGGGTGACTGGCCGCGGTCGGTGGGGCTGTCGGTGTGGGGCACCTCGGCGATGCGGACCTCGGGTGACGACGTCGCGGAAGTGCTGGCCCTGCTGGGTATCCGGCCGGTGTGGGACGACGCCTCGCGGCGGATCACCTCGCTGGAGGCCATCTCGCTGGAGGAACTCGGGCACCCGCGCATCGACGTGACGGTGCGGATCTCGGGGTTCTTCCGGGACGCGTTCCCGCACGTGGTCCAGATGATCGACGACGCGGTGCAGATGGCTGCCTCACTGGACGAGCCCTCGGACTCGAACTTCGTGCGCGCCCACGTGCAGGAGGATCTGGCCGCCCACGGCGACTCGCGCAGGGCCACCACCCGCATCTTCGGCTCCAAGCCGGGTTCCTACGGTGCGGGGGTGCTGCCGCTGATCGACACCCGCACCTGGCGGGACGACGCGGATCTGGCCGAGGTGTACGCGGTCTGGGGCGGATACGCGTACGGGCGCGGGCTGGACGGGCGTGAGGCTCGTTCGGACATGGAGACGTCGTACCGGCGGATTGCCGTGGCGGCCAAGAACTACGACAGTGTCGAGCACGACATCGCCGACAGCGACGACTATTTCCAGTACCACGGTGGCATGGTGTCGATGGTTCGGGCGCTGACGGGTTCCGCCCCGAAGGCCTACATCGGCGACAGCACCCACCCCTCGGCCGTGCGCACGCGCACGCTGCACGAGGAGGTCTCGCGGGTGTTCCGTTCCCGGGTGGTCAACCCGCGCTGGATCGCGGCCATGCAGAGGCACGGTTACAAGGGCGCTTTCGAGATGGCGGCGACGGTCGACTACCTGTTCGGCTACGACGCCACGACGGGTGTGGTGGCGGACTGGATGTACGGCAAGCTGGCCGAGACCTACGTGCTCGACGAGTCGGTGCAGAAGTTCATGAACGACTCCAACCCGTGGGCGCTGCACGGCATCACGGAGCGTCTGCTGGAGGCGGCCGAGCGGGGACTGTGGGCGGAGCCGTCGCCGGAGATGCTCGACGCGCTGCGTGAGGTGTTCCTGCGCACGGAGGGTGATCTCGAGGGGAAATAGGGCTTCTGGTCCGGAGGTCAGGTGGCCTGGGCGCTGGCGTAGGCGGCCGGGGTGCTGCCGATCGCCGCGCTGAAGTCCCGGACGAGGTGGGCCTGGTCGCTGTAGCCGAGATCGGTGGCGACGCGGGCCCACCTCACCGGTTCCCCGTGACGCACCGACTCGGCCGCGTCGAGCAGCCGGTAGCGGCGCAGCACCCAGGTCGGTGAGACCCCGGCGTACTCGGCGAAAAGTCGTTGCAGCGTACGGACGCTCGTACCCGACTGCCGCGCGAGCTGTTCCACCCGGCGGATGGTGCGGTCGGTCTCCGCGAGTCGCGCGGCGGCCGCCACCGTTCGCGCGGGGCCGGTGCGGTGCGGTCGCACCTGGGCCTCGAGGGTGCGGCGGAGCACGGCCACCTTGGCGCTCTCGTCGTCGGCCGCCTGGATCTCCTCGATGAGGCGGGCGTCGTCGGTGCCGAGGGCCTGGGTCAGGGGGACGGTGCGGTCGTTGTAGGTGGACGCGGGGCTGTCCAGGAACGCTCCGAGGCCGCCGGGGGTGGTCATGGCTGCGACGCAGATGCCCTCGCCGGCCAGGCGACGGCTGGAGCGGTGGAGGAGGACGCCTTCGAGTTCGGCGACGGTTGGTGGGTCTTCCTGGTCTTCTCGGTCTTCTGGGGCTTTTTGGCCCTCTGGGTCCTCTGGGGGTTCCTGGGGAGTGACGTAGAGGTTGGCGCAGGGGTGGGTCAGGAGTTCCTGAGTGTGGGTGGCGCCTGGCGGCAGGGCCCAGGTGACGACCCAGAACCAGCTGACGAGGCCCTCCAGGGCATCCCCCGCCGGGTGACGGTTGAGCTGGTAGCGACGCCTGAACTCCGAGGGCTCGATGATGCCTCGGCTGTCCTGGTCGACGCTCTTCATGACCCGAGGGTATGGCGCGGTTCTTCAAGAGAGCGCCGGTGGTGCCCTCTACCTTGGCTTTCATGACTCAGAACCCGGGCCCGCACCTGCTGGCCGTTCTCGATCAGCTGGCCGATCTGGTGGGGCAGATCCAGCCCTCGCAGTTCGCCCGGCCCACGCCGTGCAGCGAGTTCGACGTGGCTCTGCTGCGCAGTCACACCCTCGCCTGGGCACAGTTCTTCGCGGGCGTCTTCGAGCGGCCCGCGTCCAGCGTCCCGGCTCCGGACGTCGACGGTTACGAGGCCCCGGCCGACCCGGCCGAGGCCGCCGAGGTGATCCGTGACGCGCGTCGCCGGTTCGCGTCGGGCATCGAGGCCGGGGTGGCCGACGAGCCGGTGGCGATGTTCGGCGACCCGATGCCGGGCGTGATCGGGCTGAACATGTGCCTGAGCGAATACCTGGTGCACGGGCACGACCTGGCTCGGGCCACCGGTCTGCCGTGGCACCCGCCGGCCGAGGCGGCGGCCGCGGCACTGGCGTTCATGCCGAACATGCTCACCGACGATTTCCGGGGCCCGTCGAAGAGTTTCGGCTACGCCGTGCCGGTGCCGGACTCGGCCGCCGACCTCGAGAAGCTGGTGGCGTTCACCGGGCGGGATCCGTACTGGAAGGCCGACTGACCAGTCGCCGCCGGGCGTAGTGCGCGAGCACCCGGGGCACCATCCGTTTCGGGATCAGGCCGTCGCCCAGGCCCAGGTCGATGAGGCGGTGCATGGTCTCGGGGCGGGCCCGGGCGGCGTCCATCGCCGCGTCCATCGTGTGGTGGCGCCGGCTCAGGTTCGCCAGCCAGGTGGTCTGCCGCAGGTGACGGCCGAGGGCGGCGTGCAGGGCCTCGCGGTAGGTCCGGCCCGGGTCGTCGCTGCTGACGGCGGCTTCCCCGGCCAGGCGCCCCGAGCGCACGGCGTAGAAGATGCCCTCGCCGGTGAGCGGATTGACCAGGGACGCGGCGTCGCCCACCAGCAGCACGCGGCCGTCGGGCTGGTGCGGGCGCCAGGTCGACAGCGGCAGGTGATGGGCGCGAAGGCCCTCGGCGGGCTGGCCGGGGAGGAGTCGTTCGAGCTCGTCCTCGAGATCTTGCCGTCCGGCTGCTTCCGGACCGGGGTGCGTCGCGTCGTGACGGGTGCGCAGTTGCGAGCGCAGGCGCCCGTAACCGATGTTCGCGGTGCCGCTGCCGTCGGCCAGGGGGAACGACCAGGCGTAGGCGGGCCAGGAGTCTTGCATCGTGATGAGCTGGGTGGGCTCGACGTGGTCGGTGGGGCGTTCGGGGGCGTAACCGCGGATGGCCACGGCGAGGTGCTGGTCGCCGTTGCGCGGGATGTCGAGGGCGCGGCGCAGGGTGGAGTTGGCGCCGTCGGCCACGATCAGGGTGCGGCCGGCGTGCTCGCCGTCGACGCTCACGTAACCGTCGTGCGTCTTCAGGTGCCGGGCACGGTGTTTCACCAGGGTCGCGCCCTTCGCCCGGGCGGCCTGCACCAGCCGGGCGTCGAACACCGTGCGCGGGATCACGTGCATGGCGTCGTGCGGGTGGGCCTCGAGCCGCACGCCGGCCGGTGAACGCAGGTCGAGGGTGCGGATCGGGCCGTGGCCCCGGGTGATCTCGGCGCGCGGCACACCGAGACGTTCCAGCTCGGTCAGGGCGTGCGGGGCGATGCCGTCGCCGCAGGCCTTGTCCCGGGGGAAGTCGGCGAGATCGAGGAGGCGCACGTCGGCCTCCGGGTTCTGCCGCAGCGCGGCCAGGGCGGCGCTCGCCCCGGCCGGTCCCGCTCCGACCACCAGCACGTCCGCGATCTCGCTCATCCAGACTCCCCGTTTCTGGTTGCACGCTGTTTCTGCCTACCCGTTCCCGGGCTCCTTCGGGCGCCGGCCCACGACGTCGCCGATCACGATGATCGCGGGCGGGCGGATGTTCTCGCGCTCGGCGACCTCGCCGATCCCGGCCAGGTCCGAGACGGTGACGCGCTCGGCGGGCATCGAACCGTCTTGGATCACGGCGACGCCGGTGAGCGGGTCACGGCCGTGCTCGACGAGTGTGCGGGCGATGGCGGGCAGGTTGGCCACGCCCATCAGCACGACGATCGTGCCGTGCAGTTTCGCCAGGGCGGTCCAGTCGATGAGCGAGTCGGGATTGTCGGGCGGCAGGTGACCGGACACGATGACGGCCTCGTGCGCGACGCCGCGGTGGGTGAGCGGGATACCGGCCAGCCCGGGCACCGAGATGGCGCTGCTCAGGCCGGGAACGACCTGCACCGGCACCCCGGCGTCGAGGCACGCCTCGAGCTCCTCGGAGCCGCGCCCGAACACGTAGGGGTCGCCGCCCTTGAGCCGCACCACGAACTTGCCGGCCAGGGCGTGCTCGACCAGGGCCGCGTTGATGGCCTCCTGCGACATCGACCGGCCACGCGGCAGTTTCGTGGCGTCGATGAGCTCGACGTCGGGGCTGAGCTCGGGCAGCAGCGAGCGCGGGCCGAGCCGGTCGACGACCACCACGTCGGCCTGGCCGAGCAGGCGGCGGCCGCGCACGGTGATCAGGTCGGGATCGCCCGGCCCGCCGCCGACGAGGGCGACACCGGGGAGCTTCGGGTTCTGCGTCTTCTGGGCCCGGGTGTCCTGCTTGCGCTCGGCGAGGATGCGGTCGCCGGCGCCGGAGCGCAGCCATTCGAGCAGGCTGTCGCGGACGACGGCGGCCCGCAGCGGGTCGGCCCCGTGCGCCGAGCCCGGGCCGACCGACTCGCTGGCGACGGCGATGCGCAGCCCGTGCCACTCACCACTGGCCGGGGTCGAGGCGCTGCCGCCCGCGGCGCGGTCGGCGCGCACGCAGAACACCCGCTGTTCCTCGGCCTCCTGCGCGACGGCGGCGTTGACCGTCGGATCGTCGGTGACGGCCATGGCGTACCACGCACCGGCCAGATCGCCCGGTTCGTAACGTCTCTGGACCCAGACGATCTCGTCGGCCCCGGCCATGCCCTCGATGGCGGGGGTGACCGCGGGCGCGATCAGCTCGATGCGCGCGCCGACGTCGAGCAGCGCCGGGAGGCGCCGCTGGGCGATGGTGCCGCCTCCGACCACGACGACCCGGCGGCCGGTCAGGTCGAGGCCGGCGATGTAGGGCCTGTCCACTTGCGGCATTGTCTCAGGAACTCTTCTCGGTGACGCCCGCGGCGTCGAACGTGGCCATCTCACGCAGGACGGCGACAGCCGAACGGACCAGCGGCAGGGCCAGCACCGCGCCGCTGCCCTCGCCCAGACGCAGTTCGAGGTCGACCAGCGGGGTGAGGGCCAGATGGTCGAGCGCGATCGCGTGGCCGGGTTCGGCGGAGCGGTGACCGGCCAGGCAGGCGTCGACGGCGGCAGGGGCCAGCGCGACGGCGACCAGGGCGGCCGCCCCGGCGATGACGCCGTCGAGCACGATCGGCACCCGACGGGCGGCCGCGCCGAGGATGAAGCCGGCGATCTGGGCGTGCTCGAGGCCACCGAGCGAGGACAGGATGGCGATCGGGTCGTTCTCGGTGTTCTCGCTCTCGGCCTCGGCCGTGCGGCGGGCCAGCGCGACCCGGACGACGCCGACCTTGTGCCGGTGGGCGTCGGCGTCGATGCCGGTGCCGTAACCGGTGACGTCGGTGGGGTCGGCGCCGGTGAACGCGGCGATCAGGGCGGCGGACGCGGTCGTGTTGGCGATGCCCATGTCACCTGCGACCAGGCAGCGGTAGCCCGTGTCGGCGAGCTGGCCGGCGATCGCGATGCCGCTGGCCAGGCCCTGGATCGCCTGCTCGCGGGTCATGGCCGGGCGGACCGAGATGTCGTCGCTGCCGCGGCGGGCGGCGGCGCGCAGCAGTTTGGGGCGGTCGCCGGGCTTGATGGTGGACGCGTCGGTCACCTCGACCGCGTCGGTCACCGCTGCTGTCGCGGTCTCGTCGGTCTCGCGGGTCTCGTCGGTCTGGCCGGTCTCGCTGATCTGGCCGGTCTGGCCGGTCTGGCCGGTCTCGCTGATCTGGCTGGTCTCGCTGGTCTCGCTGGTCACTGGGATCTCGATCGGGGTGATGACGCCGGCATCGACCACGAGCACCGCGGCCCCGACCTGGCGCGCGAGCACGTTCACGGCCGCACCCCCGGCCAGGAAATTGGTGACCATCTGCGCCGTGACCTCCTGCGGCCACGGACTGACCCCCTGCGCGTGCACGCCGTGGTCGGCGGCGAAGACGGCCACCGCGGCGGGCGAGGGATCGGGCGGCGGACAGGTGCCGGCCAGCCCGGCCAGGCGGATCGAGACCTCTTCCAGCACGCCGAGTGCCCCGCGGGGCTTGGTCAGGCGGTTCTGCCGGTCCCGGGCTGCTTCCAGGGCCGCCGGGTCGGCGGGTCGGATGGCTTCCAGGGTTGCGGCGAGCCGGTCGTCGGTCATCGGTGCTCCAGGCGATCTCAGGGCAGGTGTTGGCTCCTCGTCGGGGCCGTTGTGGTTGCCTGCCGGTCATGCGTTTCCGGGCGTGTACTGGCCCCGGTCGTGTCCTGCTCTCTTCCCGGGCTTGTACTGGTCCCGCCCTCTTCCCGGGCTTGTACTGGTCCCGGTCGTGCTCTGCTGGCCCAGCCGGGGCGGCCGGCCCGATCATGCTCCGCTGGCCCGATCGTGCTCCGCCGGCCCAGCCGAGGCGACCGGCCCGGCCGTGCTCCGCTGGCCCGATCGTGCTCCGCCGGCCCAGCCGGGGCGACCGGCCCGCACCGTCGCGCGAACCGGCCTCCTCTCGCAGGCCGGCCCCATCCCGCGAGCCAGCCTCGTCGTACAGACCGGCCCCCGCAGCACGGACCGGCCCCGCCGTGGCCCCTACCGCCCCGGGTGCACCGCGGCGTCCAGAGCCTGAGCGAACTGGTCACTCACCGATCGGTCCCGCACCGCGACGCGCAGCCAGCCGGACCCGAGCCCGGGGAAGGTGTCCGCCCGGCGCACCGCCCATCCGGCGCCCCGCAGACGCTGGTGCACGCCCACCGGGTCGGGCCCACCGGCCCGCAGCAGCACGAACGGCGCAGCGGCCGGCCCCTGGACCTCCACGTCGGGCACCTTCGCGAGCACGCTCACCAGATGGTCGCGGTCACCCGCCAGACGCACCGCGTACCCCTCGGCCTCGGCCGCCGCCGGCGGCGTGGTCACGGCCAGGGCCGCCTCCAGCGCCAGCGAGTTCACCGACCACAGCGACTGAGTCGCAGCGCATGCGCGCAGCAGTTCGGGAGCGCCGAGCAGATAGCCGACCCGCAGGCCGGCCAGACCCCAGGTCTTGGTCAGGCTGCGCACCACGACCAGTCCGGGCACGTCCGGCGCCGGGCGGTCAGGCGTGCCCGCGAGCGTCTCCGGCTCCCCCGGGATCGCGTCCATGAACGCCTCGTCGACCACCAGCACCCGCCCCGGCCGGGACAGAGCGATCAAGGTCTCCGCACGGTGCAGCACCGACGTCGGGTTGGTCGGGTTGCCCACCATGACCAGGTCGGCGTCATCGGGCACCAGCGCCGGATCGATCTGGAACGGCGGCGCCAGCACCACCCGCTGCACGTCGTGACCCGCAGCCAGCAGCGCCGCCTCGGGCTCGGTGAACTGCGGGTGGATCACCACCGCGCGGTGCGGTGCGAGAGCGCGGGCCAGCAGCACGAAGGCCTCGGCACCTCCGGCGGTCAGCAGCACCTGGTCGGCCGGGCGGCCGTGCCGGGCGGCGATGGCCTCGGTGGCCGCGCGCGGATCGGGGTACGCCGACAGGTCGGCCACCGCGTCGCGCAGCCGGTCCTGCAGCCAGTCCGGAGCCGCACCGCGGACGTTGACCGCGAGGTCGACCAGACCGGGAACCACCTCGGCGTCGCCGTGGTGGCCCAGGTCCTCCGCGATGTAGGCCTCGTCGTACTGGTCGTACACGCGGGCCTCGGTCGCCGGACCGAATCCGGTCTGCGGGCCGTAGCTGGCGTGCGGCCGGGGCTGCTCCTGTGGCCGGGGGACGGCGAAGAGCCGGCCGACCGCGACGGTGACACCGCGATAGGTGTGCTTGGGGCTGATCAGCTGCGCCTCGGACGCGAGCACCGCGGCCTCGGCCACGGACGGCACGCCGACCAGCCGCTCGGTCACGGGTGACGGATTGGGGACCTGCTGACCGGCCAGGACGTCGGCAGGCAGCAGCTTCAGCGGCACGCCCAGCACATCGGCCAGTTCGAGCAGGGCCTCCTCGTTCTGCTTCGCGTCGACGGTGGCGATCGCGACCACGTCACGCGCCCGGACGCCGGACATCGAAAGGGCCTGCCCCATCGCCATCCGGACGTCGCGGATGCCGACACCCCGCCGCGAGCCGATACCCACGATGATCTGGTCGCCGGTGCCCTGCAGGTCCAGGTGGAGGCTGCCCGTGATCGGGCCGATCTCGGTGTACCGGTCGCGGATCTCGTCGGGACTGCGCCCGTCGGTCGCGCCGGTGTCGGAGGCTGCGGTGGTCGACATCAGGCTTTGACCTCTCTTCGGGCTGCTGCGGTACCTCGGGCCGCCTCGACCAGACCGAGCGCGGCGCCCGGCGTCGAGGCCCAGTGCAGGTGCAGGTACGAGGCGTGGACGGTTCCTTGGACGAAGCCCTCCCGGTGCCGGGTTCCGTCCGCGGCCGACCATTCCCAGGCGGGCGTGATGCCGGCGCCGGGGGTGCAGGCCGTCCGGTGGAACTCGTGACCACGCACGGTGGTGCCTGTGGTGGTGATGACCGAGTCGCTCATCGCAGTCGCCTCTCTGTATCCCAGGGTGAGCCGGCCGGTCATCCTCGCGTCCGTGGCCAGCACACCGCACATCTGCCGATCATCGAGAGAGCGTGCCAGGTACAGCAGCCCTGCGCACTCCGCGACGATGGCCGTACCGGCCGCGGCCTGGACCGAAACTGCGTTCCGTAACGGCTCATTGGCCGACAGTTCCTCTGCGTATATCTCCGGGAACCCTCCGCCGATGACAAGTCCAGTGGTGTCCTGGGGTAACGCCTCGTCGATGCGGGGATCGACCGTCACCACGTCGGCGCCCGCGGCGGTCAGCAGCTCGGCGGTCTCGGCGTAGGAGAAGGTGAATGCGGCTCCGCCGGCCATGGCGATGACGGGACGGGGCCCCACCCGCTCGAACCGGGAGCCGACCACCCCGGCGATCTCGTCGTCCGGGTTCCAGGCCCCTCCGGGCAGTGACGGAGCCGACCGCGCGAGGGCCAGCACCGCGTCCAGGTCCACCGCGTCGGCGACCACCGCACCCAGACCGCGCACCACGTCCACCGCTTCGCCCGACCGCTCGGCCGCAGGCACGAGACCCAGGTGCCGCGACGGGGTCGCCAGCGCGTCGTGACGCCGGATCGCCCCCAGCACCGGGATACCCAGCTCGCCCAGCGCCTGCCGCAGGATCATCTCGTGACGGTCCGAGCCGACCCGGTTGAGGATCACCCCGCCCACCCGGATCCGCGGGTCGAACCCGGCGAACCCCTTGACCAGCGCGGCGACCGACCGGCCCATCGCCGTGCTGTCGACGACCAGCAGCACCGGGGCGTCCAGCACCCGGGCGACGTGCGCGGTGGAGGCGAACTCGCCCCGCCCGGCGGCGCCGTCGTAGAGCCCCATGACGCCCTCGATGACCGCGAGATCAGCCGGGACCGGTTTCGCCACCGCGTGTTTGAACAGCGGCACCAGCCGTTCCTCACCGACCAGCCACGGATCCAGCGTGCGGCCGGGACGGCCGGCCGCGAGCGCGTGATAGCCGGGGTCGATGTAGTCGGGGCCGACCTTGTGCGGGCTGACCACCAGGCCGCGCGCGGCGAACGCCGCGAGCAGACCGGTGGCCACGCTTGTCTTGCCGTGCCCGCTCGCCGGGGCCGCGACCACGATCCGGGCCGTCATCGGGACGTCACCATTCGATGCCTCGCTGGCCCTTCTGACCCGCGTCCATCGGGTGCTTGATCTTCGTGGTCTCCATGACCAGGTCGGCCGCGTCGATCAGGTCGGGGTGCGCGTCCCGGCCGGTGATGATCACGTGCTGGTGCCCGGGCCGGTCACGCAGCGTCTCGACCACCTCGGCGACGTCGACCCAGCCCCACTTCATCGGGTAGGTGAACTCGTCGAGCACGTACAGCCCGTGTTCCTCCGCCGCGAGCCGGCGCTGGATCTCGCGCCAACCCTCGAGCGCGGCCACGGCGTGCTCCTCGTCGGAGCCCGGCTTACGTGACCACGACCAGCCCTCGCCCATCTTCTGCCAGCTGACGGCCCCGCCCTCGCCGGTGTCCTCGTGCAGACGGCCGAGCGCACGGAAGGCGTTCTCCTCGCCCACCTTCCACTTCGCCGACTTCACGAACTGGAACACGCCGATCGACCAGCCCTGGGTCCAGCCGCGCAGCGCGAGACCGAACGCGGCCGTCGACTTGCCCTTCATGGTGCCGGTGTGGACGACCACGAGCGGCCGGTTCCGGCGCTGCCGCGTGGTCAGACCGTCCTCGGGGACGGCGACCGGCTTTCCCTGCGGCATCAGGCGATCCTTCGTTCGGTGCGGGAAGTGTGGGAGGTGCGGGTGGCGCGAGAGGTGCCCGGCGCACCGGCGTTCGTGACCTGCTCGCGGACCATGCCCGCCAGCGACTCGGCCCGCAGCTCGTCGAGGCTGATCAGCTCACCGCCCAGACCGGCGGCCAGTTTCGCGGCCATGTGCAGCTTCACCGGCCCCCGTTCGCAGTCCACCACCACGCTGCGGACGCCCTTACGGGCGAACTCGGCGGCGATGCGCGTGGGGTCTTCCCCGGCCGTGTGGCGGCCGTCGGTCACGAGCACGAGCAACGGACGCCGGTGGGGGTCGCGGAGCCTCTCGTTGCCGATCACCGACCAGGCGCGGCGCAGGCCTTCCGAGAGCGGTGTCCGGCCACCGGTCGGGAGCCGGTCCAGTCGCATGCGGGCCGCCTCCACCGCACCGGTCGGGGGCAGGGCCAGCTCGGCCTCCCGCCCGCGGAAGGTGATTAGGCCGACCCGGTCACGGCGCTGGTAGGCGTCGAGCAGCAGGGACAGCACCGCACCCTTGACCGCGGCCATGCGCTGCTTGGCCGCCATCGAGCCGGAGGCGTCGACGCAGAACAGGATGAGGTTTCCCTCGCGGCCTTCGCGCACGCCGAGACGGATGTCGTCGCGGCGCAGCAGCACCGGACCACCCGGCTCGCGGCCCCGTGCCTGCTGACGGCCCGCGGCCGCGGTGAGAGTGGCGGGCAGGTGCACGCGTCCCGCCTCGGCCTGCCGGCTCGAGCTCCCGGAGTCGAGGGGACGCGTCGAGATCGTGCGTCCCGACGTGGTCAGGGCCCGGGAACGCCTTCCCGCTGTGCCCTTTCCGAGGCCGGGAACCTTGAACGAGCGGACCTTGAACGGCGACGTGGCCGACACCGGGTCCTGGGTCGGGGCGGGTGCCCGCGGGCTGTCGGTGTTCTCGGAATCGTCCTGCGGCTTCGCCTCAGCCGGATCCGGTTCTCCGGCGGACGGCTGCTGAGCTCCAGCATCGGCCGACGATGTCTGCGCGACGGGACCAGTTGTGTCGTCAGCACCTTCGGGCCCACCGTGGTCCGGACCGTTCTGCGGGTCCGCGCCGTCCTGCGAGTCCGGGCCGTTCTGCGGATCCTGGCCGCCCGGGCCACCTTCCGGGCCGCCCTCGGGGCCGTCGTCCGGATCCGTCGGAGGCTCCGGGTCTTCCGGGGCGTTGTCGCGCAGCGCCTCGTCGAGCAGGTTCTCGTCCATGCCCGGGGCGTCGAACGGATCGCGCCGGCGGCGGTGCGGCAGCGCGAACATGGCTGCCACCCGGACGTCGTCACTGCTCACGCTGCTGCGCCCGGCCCAGGCCGCGTGGGCCCGGGCGGTGCGGGCCACCACCAGGTCGGCGCGCATGCCGTCGACGTCGAAGGCCGCGCAGACGGCCGCGATCTGACGCAGCACCCCGTCGGAGAGCTCCACGCCCACCAGGCGCTCGCGCGCGCTCGTGATGCGGCCGGCCAGCTCCCGTTCGGCGTCCTGCCACTCCTTGACGAAGCCGTCGGGGTCGGCGTCGAAGGCCAGACGGCGACGCACCACCTCGGCGCGCACGTCCGGGTCGCGGCTCGCGCGGACCTCGACGGTCAGGCCGAACCGGTCGAGCAGCTGCGGACGCAGCTCGCCCTCCTCCGGGTTCATCGTGCCGACCAGCACGAACCGCGAGGCATGGGTGATCGAGATGCTCTCCCGCTCGATGTGCACCCGGCCCATCGCGGCTGCGTCGAGCAGCACGTCCACCAGGTGGTCGTGCAGCAGGTTGACCTCGTCGACATAGAGGATGCCCCGGTGCGCGGCGGCCAGCAGGCCGGGCTCGTAGGCGCGCACTCCGGCGGACAGGGCCCGGTCCAGGTCGAGCGAGCCGAGCAACCGGTCTTCGGTCGCGCCGACGGGCAGCTCCACCAGCCGGGCGGGCCGGGGGTGGTGCTCGTGACCGTGCGGCTGGTCGGGGCACTCCGGGTCGGGCGCGTGCGGGTCACAGCCGAAACGACAGCCGGAGATCACGTCCACCGGCGGCAGGAGGTTGGCCAGGGCACGCACGGCCGTCGACTTGGCCGTGCCCTTCTCACCGCGGACGAGCACACCGCCGATGTCGGGCGCCACCGAGGAAAGAAGGAGCGACAGGACGAGATCGTCCATGCCGACGACGGCTGTCAGGGGGTACGGGGGCACCGGTACTTCCTCCACTCCCGGCGGGTCTCCACGCCCACCGCTCGCGCACACCGCGCCCAGACGGGCACGGGGACCTGGTCGAAGTACCTGGCTTCCGGATCTCGTCCGGTCACAGTGGCGGGACCGCCCCGGACTCGGAAACCGGGCCGATACGGGCCAGACCTCCTGCACCGGTGTTCCTCCGCGCGGGTCGCATCGGATACTGCCACATTCGGGTGACCAGGCCGTCCTCCGCTCGGGGTCATGCGGCGTTCCCGCCGGTTCCCAGGTCTGCCGCGCTCACGGACGCCCCGGTGGCACGAACGGCAGCCCACTCGGCACACCCCCGTTGATCAGGCGTTCCACCGCCCCGACGTCGAGGTGGTCGGCGACCATGTCGGCCAGCGAGTCCAGCCGGGCCTCGCGCAGGGCCGCGAACGAGGTGTCCGGCGCGACGACGAACCGGTGACGCCCTGACCGGCCCGCCACCTCGGTGAGGAACGCCCGCCTGAACCCATCGTTCTCCAGTGCTCCGTGCCAGGTCGTGCCCCAGACCGGACCCGACCGCCACCCGTCGAGGAAGGCCTCGGCCTCGGGCCCTCCTGACTCACCGACCCCGGCGTCCGGGTCCAGCGTGACCACGCCGTGGTGGATCTCATAGCCGTCCACCGGCTGCCCCAGGGCCTCGCCGTGCGGACGTGCCAGCACCTTCCTCGCCCCGAAGTCCGTGCGGGTCGGCAGCAGCCCGAGCCCGGGCACACTCCCCCGGCGGGACTCGACCTCGTCGCTGACCGTGCGCCCGAGCATCTGGTGCCCGCCACAGATCCCGAGCACGGGCAGACCAGCGCCGGCGTGCGCCACGATCGCGTCGGCCAGCCCGGTCGAGCGCAGCCAGGCCAGATCGTTCACCGTCGCCCGGGTCCCCGGCAGCACCACCAGGTCGGAGCCCGCGATCTCGGCGCCGTGGTGCACGAGCCGCACGGCCACGCCCGGCTCGGCCGCGAGCGCATCGATGTCGGTGACGTTCGAGAGTCTCGGCAGCCGCGGCACCGCCACCCGGATCACGTCGTCGCCCAGTGGCGCCCGCATCGGTCCCCGGTCTTTCTCGAGGTCGAGCGAGTCCTCCACGTCGAGCCAGAGCCCTGTCAGGTAGGGCAGGACCCCCAGCACGGGACGCCCGGTGATCTCCCGGATCATGCTCAGCCCGGAGTCGAGCAGCGCCGGATCGCCCCGGAACTTGTTGATCACGAACCCGCTGATGTGCTTCTGGTCGTCGGCGCCGAGCAGCGCCAGGGTGCCGTGCAGGGCCGCGAAGACCCCACCGCGGTCGATGTCCCCGACCACCAGCACCGGCAGCCCGGCCGGGCGGGCCAGCCCGAGGTTGGTGATGTCCCGGTGCCGCAGGTTGATCTCGGCCGGGCTGCCCGCTCCTTCACAGATCACCACGTCGAACCGGGACCGCAGGTCGTCGAGCGCGTCCAGCACCACCGGGAGCAGCTTCGGCGTCAGGTCGCCGTAGTCCATGGCCCCGGCCTCGGCGAACGGCCGCCCCATCACCACGACCTGCGAGGTGCGGTCGCTGCCGGGCTTCAGCAGCACCGGGTTCATCGCCGCCTCGGGCTCGATCCGGGCGGCCCGGGCCTGCATCGCCTGGGCCCGGCCGATCTCCGCCCCGTCGCGCGTCACGAACGAGTTGAGCGACATGTTCTGCGCCTTGAACGGCGCCACGCTCACCCCCTGCCGGGCCAGCCAGCGGCACAGCCCGGCCACGAGCACACTCTTGCCCGCGTCGGAGGTCGTACCGGCGATCATCAACCCGCCCCGGAGCGACGGCCGCCCCGACCTACTCACGCCACTCATCGCGTCCCCCTGTTCGTCCCGACCATCGCGCCACTCGCTCTGCTTCTTCTTCTCGTCGACGCCCGCCCCGCCACCACCCAGACCGCGGCGACCGCCCCCGCGCAGAGCACGGCCGCCATCGCACCGACGCTCCGCCCGAGGGTCACCGCCCGCCGCACGTCCGCCACCTCGGGAAGCCGGTTGCCCTCCCCCATCACCGGACGCGACTCCACCTGCCCCCCGTACGAATTCGTCCCCCCGAGCCTCACCCCGAGCGCCCCGGCGGCCGACGCCTCGCACTGCCCGGCGTTGGGGCTCGGATGCCGGTTCCGGTCGCGCCGCCACACCTCCCACGTCTGACGCACCGAACCACGTACGACCGGCGCCGCGGCCACCGTCAGCAGCCCGGTCAACCGCGCCGGCACCAGATTGACCACGTCGTCCACCCGGGCCGAGGCCCACCCGAATTGCTCGTACCGCTCCGACCGGTAGCCCACCATCGCGTCCAGCGTGTTGACCGCCCGATAGCCGATCACCCCGGCCGGCCCGGCCACCGCGGCCCAGAACAAGGGCGCCACCACCGCGTCGGACGTGTTCTCGGACAGCGACTCCACCGTGGCCCGCGCCAGCTCGGGCGGTTCCAGTCGAGACGGGTCACGCGCACACAGGTGGGTGAGCAGCTCCCGGGCCTGAGGTGTGCGACCGCTCTCCAGGGCGTCGGCCATCCGTGAGCCCTCACGGGCCAGGCTGGTGCCGCCGAGAGCCGTCCACGTCGCCAGAGCCGTCAGCAGGGCGCGGGCGACCGGACGGCCGGCACAGCACCGGTCCAGCCCGGCCGCCAGTGCCACCGGAACACCGGTCGCGACAGCCGCATAGAGAACACCCGCGGCCCGGTCGGGCCGGTACAGGCGCCGCTCGAGTCGCCCCGCCCACGTCCCGAACACCGCGACCGGATGACCTCGACGAGGATCCCCGAACACCGCGTCCGCCAGTACCCCGACACCGATGCCCAGGGCCCGGGCGCCGAGGTCACGACCGGTTGTGTGCGCAGAGCTCATGACCGGAATCCTGCCTCAACGTCACCCGCACTCACGCACGGCCTGGCCCGGGCCGGACCGCGACGGCTATCCCAGCGCCGAGACCTTCCCGCCGGAAACGGTCTCCTCGTCCAGATCCGCGCCATCCTCGAGGACCTCGAACCCGGTGACGTCGGCCATCGGCTCCCCGATCTCGCGCACGGCACCGTAGACAGCCGCGGCCGCCGGGTCGGTCTCGTCGACGGGGCGCCCCTCACGTGCTGCGAGTTCCTCACCCACGTGACGGTTACGCGGGAATCGGGTGAACGCGGAGACCCCGAAGGTCAGGTCGTGGCCGACGGTCTCGGCCTCCACCTCGAGGGTGCGGCCGGCCCGGTCGTCCTTGGTCCAGCTCCGCTCCCAGAGCCGGCCGGTGATCACCACGGGATGCCCCTTGTGCAGGCTCTGCATGGCGCTCTTGGCCAGGATCCGCCGGCAGTTCACACTCACGTAGGTGGTGCGCCGGTCGACCCAGGTCTCGCGCTCCCGGTCGTACCACGACGACGTGGAAGCGAGCCGGAAACTGGTCACACAGTTGCCGTCGTCGAACGTGATGAATCGCGGGTCACTGGCGATGTTCCCGCGCAGGACCACCTGGATGTCGTTCATCGAAGACCCCTTTCGCCCGCCGGCCGGATCGACCGGTGATCGCCGGGCCGGTTGCCCGAACAGGGATCCAGATTCGCCCCCGGCCCCATCGGACCGAAGTCCCGGAGGCCCGCCTGTGGACAAACCCCGGTTCGTACAGACCTGTGGACCATACGAACCCGGGTCTGTCCACAGGCCCGCCCGTCGACTGGATCCGGGCGGGCCGGGCGGTTCACCATCGGGGCATGAACACGTGCGCCCCGCGAGGGGTTTCAGCTGGAGAGCGCAGCCACCGGCTCGCCGCTCTTCTCCTGCGGAGGGTCGTCGGCGCGGCCCGCGCCCTGGGGATGGTCGGCCGGGCCGTCCGAGGGAGCGCGCTCACCGAGCAGCACCTGGCGGGTCTCCCGGTGCCGGGCGAGCACCGACCGGATCGGGGCGACGACCCGCAGGGTGGCGACGTCGGCAACCGCATCCCGCAGGCGCCCCTGCAGCTCGTCCCGGCGGTGGGCGGCTCCCCCGGCCAGCCACCAGCGGGAGAAGAGCCTCAGCAGCAACCCGGCGACCAGGCCGCCGACTCCGGCCGCGACGGCGAGCGGGAACGTCCCCAGGGCTCCGGGCAGCTCCTGCCCCATCGCGTCGAAGAGACCGTACAGAGCCATCCAGAGCAGCCCGACCACGGCGACGGCGCCGAGCACGTGCTGGGCGACCTGCCCCGCGTGCCACCAGAACGGCGGGGTGAAGCGCAGGTCGACGGCGGCGAGACGGCTGTCCAGCACCCGGGCCAGGCCGTCGGGGTCGGGGGCGGTCCCACCCTTCAGCGTGGGCAGGCCATAGGCCGGGGTGTGCCGTCCTCTCGTGTGCGTGCCGCTCTGCTCAGCCCGGCCGATCGCCGAGACGGGCCGCAGCGGGGACTCCGACATCGTGGCCGCCCCGGGGAGCAGCGCGTCCTCGGGAGCGACCGAGGGGTCACCGGCACGGGCGACCAGGGTGCGCATCTGCTCGGCCCAGCGCTCGGGCAGCGGGTCGGCGTTGTCGGCGAGCATGGCCTCGACCGCGAGCCGCACGGCGGGGCGCTGCGAGGGCGACGCGAGGGCCTTCAGCGAAGCCGTCTCCGCGCGCAGCTGAACCTCGGCGGCACCGGCGCTCCTGCCCCGCGAGGCAGCGATCCGGCCGGCCCACACGGCAGGCGCCCAGGCGAGTTTCTCCCGGCCCCGGCGCCGGTATTCCGCGCCGAGCACGTCGAGCAGGGCGGAGATCCCGGAGGCCGCAGCCAGCTCGGTGATCAGTTTGTCCTGCGAGATCGGCTGCCCACCACCGGGTTCGGACGCGGCGAGGCCGCCGGCGATCTCCTCGGCCGCGATGTCCAGGTCGCTCTCGATGCGCTCGATCACCGCGAACCGGTCCTGCACGACATCGGCGAGCAGCGTGCGCAACTCGTCCACCCCGTCACCGCGGCTGGCCGAGACGGGGACTATGCCGACCCGGGCGAGGCCGTCGTTATCGAGCAGGCGCCGCAGGTCGGTCACGCAGGTCTCGACCTCGGCGGCGCTGAGCTTGTCCACCTGGTTGAGCACCACGAGCATCACGCCGTCATGACTGGTGAGCTTCTGCAGGTAGCCGGAGTGCAGCGAGTCGTCCGCGTATTTCTGCGGGTCGACGACCCAGATCATCAGGTCGACCATGCGCACCAGCCGGTCGACCTCGACCCGGTGCACCGCCTCGGTGGAGTCGTGATCGGGAAGATCGAGCAGCACGAGGCCGTGCAGAGCGGCCTGGTCGTCGGCGTCGAGCACCGATTCCCGGCTGATCCGGCGGTCTTCCGGCACCTGCAGCCAGTCGAGCAGGGTCTGCGAGCCGAGTTCACCCCAGACACAGGCCATCGGCGACGTGGTCAGCGGCCGACGGGCCCCGACCTGCGCGATGTCCATCCGGGCGATCGCGTTGAAGAGACTGGACTTGCCGCCACCGGTGGCACCGACGAGAGCCACCACGGTGTGCTCCGTGCCGAGGTCGAGCCGGTGGCCCACGTGCTCCATGCGGTCACGGGTCTTCTGCACGGATTCCGGCGGCAGCCAGGGCCCTCCGCAGTCGAGCGCCGCGGACAGTGCGGCAACCCGCCCCATCACGTCGGTCACCTGGCCTCGCCGTCCTTTCGAGTCATCGGTTCTGCCGGTCCTCTCGCTCTCGCGAGGGTCGTCGCGGACACCCCGGCGGCCGGGGCCGGCCGGGGCAGCTACGTGTCAGTGTTCACGAGCCTTCAGGGTAGAGCTCATTCGGCGATGTTCACCGCGGAGGCGGCATCGAGCAGCGCCCCCACCCGCAGTCCCAGGTCCTCGGGGTTCTCCAGCACACGTTCCAGCCGCAGGCGCTCGTCGTCGATCACCGTGGCCGAGCGCATCACCAGATCGGTGCGGGCGGCCTCGAGGATCGAGCGCACGATCCCCTCACCGAGCAGTTCCTCGACGGCGAGGCGAGCGCCCACCGTCGAACCGGCCGACGGCACCGTGGTTTCCGGCTCCGGGGTCGCCCCGGGTGCCTTCACCGGGGAGACGGCATGACCGGGGTCGGGCGAGATGGCCAGGGCGAACATCACGTCCGCCACCGTCTGCTCGTCCACCCTCAGGTCGGCACGTTCCTCGCGGGCCTTGGCCAGCGCCTCGTGCACGCGCTGCGTGACCTTCTCTCTCCACTCCCCGATCGGCTTGGCGAGCAAAGTCTCCTGATCCATGGGAGCCACCTGGTGCCCGCGGGCGGTGAGCAGGCTCGCGCCGTACGGGTGTTCCCGCCAGGTCGAGAGCACCCGTTCCATCGACGCACGGACGGCGTGGTGCACGGACGCGGTCACCGCGTCGCAGACAGTGGTCGCCAGGGCCCGGTCGTCGGTGTCCGACGAGGAGAGCGCCGCCCCCAGACGCTGAGCCCGGCCGGCAGAACCACCCCCCAGACGCGACGCCAGATCGCCGCGGGCGATGAACTCCTGCCAGTGCGAGAGCACCTGCCCGCTCATCAACGACCCGTCGGAGAGCGCGTCGAGCATGGCGAACCGGGCGGGGATCATCACCCCGTCGATCTCCTCGTACAGCTGCGACCAGCCGTCGGCCTGCGCCGCAGCGGCTTTCGCGAGCACGCGGGCACGGGCCGGGAGGCTGCGCAACGCGCCTCCCAGCGTGCGTTCCACCACGACCGATCGCGAACGGTCGTCGCCGGCGATCCGCCGCAACCAGTCACGCAGCGGCCGGACACTGTCCTCCGGCAGGAAGCCGTTCTCCAGCGACGCCTCGGGCACGGTGAAGAGCGCCGCCCCTCCCAGCCCGTTGTCACGCAACTTGGTGGCCAGGTGGATACGCAGTTCCTGCAGCGCTTCGGGCGGCACCCGGTCGAGCACGACAGCGATCGCCGCACCCCGCTCGGCGGCCTGCCTCAGCATCTCCCACGGCATCGCGTCCGCGTACCGGGCGGCCGTGGTCACGAAGATCCACAGGTCGGCCGCCTGCAGCAGCTGCACCGCGAGATCGCGGTTCGTCTCCACCAGGCTGTCGATGTCCGGCGCGTCGAGCAGCGCCAGGCCAGGAGCCAGGCCGTCGTACGGCACCAGCCGAAGACCAGTGATACGGGGGGCTTTCGGGTCGATCGGCTGAATCGGCTCCGGCGCCTCGGAGGTGACGCGGGTCAGTCGCGGCAGAATCCGCTGCGACAGGAACGCCCCCGAGTCGAACGGGTGGTGCACCAGAACGGGCGACCGCGTCGTCGGCCGGAGCACACCCGAGCGGGTGACCTCTCGCCCCACGATCGAGTTGGTCAGCGTGGACTTGCCCGCGCCGGTCGAACCGCCGATGACCGCGAGCGCCGGGGCATCAGGGCGCTGAAGTCGCGGAATGATGTAGTCGTCGAGCTGGCTGAGCAGGTCTTCGCGTTCCTTGCGAACCGCGTCGATGCCTTCCACGTCAAGCGTCAGCGACAGCGTGGCCACCTGGGTGCGAAGCCGTTCGACGGCTGCCAGGCGCTTGGGCAGCGGCGAACCGCCGGTGCTCGCAGAGGCTCCTGCGTCTCCACCCGCTCCGCGACCGGCAGCGCTGCGACCGGCACCGCGTGCCCCGGCTGCCCCGGAAGCCCGGGAAGCCCCGGAAGCCCCAGTCCCACCGGACGAACCCACGCGGGACGAGCCAGAACCCGGTGCCGCGCCGGAAGATGCAGCACCGGTCGGGCGGGAGGAACCAGAGACACCGGTCCGGCCGGGAACCCGCGATGCGCCGGGACCGGCGACTCCACCGGCAATCCCGGAACCGCCCGGCCGTCGTTCGGCCCCGGCCGGGGCACCCGGCACGGCGGCACGAAGCGCGGACGCACGAGGATCGGTTCCAGAAGCACCGGCCACATCAGTAACCGTCGTCCGAGGATCGGCCATCTCACCGGGACCCGGGCTCGCTTCGAGGCGGCCCGGAGAACCGGGGCCGTTTCCGGGCGGGGTCACGACCGGTGCCGCAGGAACAGCCGGCGCGAACGGGCCACGGTGCGGCGCGGGTTCGTTGTCCGGCTCCGAGCCGTCACCGAGACCCGGAGCACTTGCCTCCGAGACATTGTCGCCCCCGGAGAACCCGGAGCCCGTGCCACCAGCAGACTCCACCGGCCCGGCCGGACCAGCGAGGCCGGCACGTCCGGCGAGACCGTTCGGGGTCCGCACCTCAGATGCAGCACCCCCCTCGCTGGCCCGACCGATGGCCGGAGCGAACGAAATGCCCGCTGCCGGGGCGGCGTCCTCGTCCGGCTGCTTGCCGTCGGCCTTGAAAAGGCCTTCACCCGAGGCATTCTGAGCCGACCCGGTAGGCGTGCCCGCCTCAGCCCGACGATTCGCCGCGGCGGAGCCACCGCCCCGGCCCGAACCTCCGGCCGAAGCAGGACCAGAAGCGTCAGCAGCACCCCCCGAAGCGGAAGGCCCACCCGAGCCGACAACACGAGCCGAGCCAGTCACACCGCGCCCGTCAGACGCGACCGGCGCCATCGGGATTCGCGGCGCAGCCTCACGCCCGGCCCGCCCGGACCCGCCCCCGGCAAGGGCCGGATCGGCGCCGCCGGAACCGGCTCCCACGGAGTCGGCGCCCGCCGGATCAACCCCCACCGAAGCCTCGCCCGGAGAAACAGCATGCCGCGGCCACACCGAACCCCCCGGGAAGCCAGTGGGTGCGAAAGTCCTCGCGTCCCGAGGCAATGGCCCTGCCCCGGTGGGCATACCCACGGGCACGACCGGCACCGAACCGGTGGCGACGGGGCCCCGACCAACAGGCCCAACAGGCCCACCGGACCGCGGCATACCCGTCCCCGACGAAACGAGCCCCCGATCATCACGAGCCCCAGCAGAGCGACCGGACTCGGAGTGACCAGTCCCCAGATGACCGGATTCCAGGTAGCCAGACTCCGGGCGACCACCAGTCAGACGACCCTCCGACAGGCCGTCACCAGGCAAACCAGCACCCGGCAAACCAGCACCAGGCAAACCAGCACCAGGCAAACCGGCACCAGGCGAACCGACCCCCACAGCACCGCCCGCCAGCGAGTCACGCACCCCGGGCTGCAACTGATCCACATCCACCGCACGGGCCGGCGAACCGGTCAGCCAGGTACCGGGCGCGAAGCTCTCGCTCCCCCGGTCCGGCGCACCGGCCGTCCCGGACTGACGCTGCCCGTCACCGGCCGCGTCGGCCCTACCGGCCCCTTCGGCACCGTCGCCTTCTGTGCGACGGCCATCTCGTGCCGGGCTCACAGCGCCGTCCACCTCCCTGTCGCCGCCCGGGCGTCACCGCACGGGCGGACGAATGCAATACGTTCCGTCGACCAAAGATAACTAATTGTTCAATGCGCGAGGAAGGGCCGCAACGACCCGGTCTCCGCCCCTATGTTTACTGCCTCACCGCCGGGATCACCGCGAACCCACGCCGAAACCTTCGAATGGCCGTACCGGCCGCCCGACGAGACCCGGCTCACGATGATTCAACAAGAATGAACCCGAAGAGAGGCCAGATAAACTCTTCGCATTCATTCAAATACTCTTCGTCACGACTTCTTTAATGCGCAGGTCAATCTCCCACAACGCGACAGGCAGTCAAAAGTACGGTTCGCACCTTTTACCCGTTGCACGTCGGCACGGACATTCCATATTCCCTTCATCAGACCCGACGCGCCGGTATCATCACCGTCGGGGGCAGCCAGCGAGGCGTCGAGAGGTCGGCGTCCCGCGCAGCGGTCCCACCACGCGCTCGTAGCTCAGCGGATAGAGCAACAGACTTCTAATCTGTCGGTCGCAGGTTCAAATCCTGCCGGGCGCACCAGCACCACCAGCCCCGGGAGCACCTCCCGGGGGCCAGCTCAGGCATGACTTCACGCTCCAGGCTCCTCACCAGCCAACCCGGGTCCCGACGTCCCCGGGTTACTGATCGACGACTCAAGGTCAGCGGCCATCGAGTGATGACATCATCCTCTTCTGTGCCGATCTCGGGGCGAAGTGCCCCGACCGACCCCCGACGGGCAACCGTGCCATCTCGACCCGACGAAGCAACCGCCCGGTCCGACGAGGCGACCGCGAGGATCCAGAGCCTCGCGACGGTCGCGCGCGCCCTCGGGCTGTCCATCCGCCTCGACCAGATGCTCGAGCTGGCCAGCGAGTCGGCCCTGGACGCACTGGGCGCCAGCAGCATCTCGATCAGCCGCCTGCAGCCCGGCACCAGCACCCTGCAGACCCTGATCAACGTCGGTGACCTGGCCCCCGACGAAGAACGCTGGCCCACCGACGAGACCTACCACTTCGACGACTACCCGCAGGCCCGTCAGGTGCTGTCCGACCTGAAGGTCTGGGTCACCGACGTGGACGACCCGATGGGCGACGCGATGGAGATCGCCCTGCTGAAACGCCTGGGCAAGCGCACCGCCCTGGCCGCTCCCCTGATCGTCGACGGCCAGCTGTGGGGCGAGTTCTACGCGACCCGCGACGCCCGGCTGAACCACTTCTCCCCGCTCGACCTCGCCTACACCGAGGCTCTGTGCGCGATCCTGGCCGGCGCCCTGTCCCGCGCGATCCACTTCGAGGCCCTCGAGCAGCTCGCCTTCCGCGACCCTCTGACCGGCCTGGCCAACCGTCGTGCCCTCGACGACGCCGCCGAGGTGGCGCTCCAGCACCGCCGCTCACCCGGTCCCGAGACGCCCGGCCACCTGGCCGGGCTCGTGGGCATCCCGGACGGCCGGGGCCGCAACCGGGCCGGCACCGACGCGCCGATGCGCCGCGTCTCGGCGGTCGCCGTCGACGTGAACGGACTCAAGCGGGTGAATGACACCGCGGGTCATTCGGCCGGTGACCAGCTGCTGACCTCGGTCGCTCGGCTGCTCGTCCAGCATTTCTCACCCCTGATCGGCAGCCTGATCGCGCGGGTCGGCGGGGACGAGTTCGTCGTGCTCGTGCCCAACCACGCGGTCGAGGCCGTGCTGTCGTGCGCCGACGCCCTCTGCGGGGCCGCCTCCGGTCTCCCCGAGGGGGCGGGGGTGTCGTGCGGCGTCGCCAGCACCACCCGGTCGTGGCCCCTGGTGTCCGCGAACGATCTGTTCCGCGCCGCCGACCAGGCCCAGTACGAGGCCAAGCGCCGGGTCAGCAAGACCGCGGTGCTGTCGGCCACGCTCTTCGACCACTGAGCCGACCACCCGCCCGACCGGTGCCACCGCACCGGCGGCGATCGGAACGTCCGCAAGCACCGAACCCGGATCAGGCCGCCGGAAGCGCCGCCGGCCGCCCGCAGATGAACCCCTGCCCGAACCCGACCCCGATCTCTCGCAGCGTCTGCAGCTCGCCGGCGGTCTCGATGCCCTCGGCCACCAGCGACACCTTCGCCTCGGCGGCGAAGCCGACCAGGCTGCGGGTGAGTGCCAGCCGCATCGGATCCAGGTCGACGCCCCGCACGATCTCGATGTCGAGCTTGATCACCGAGGGCCGCAGCTTGAGCAGGTGCACGAAGTTGGCGAACCCGGCCCCGGCGTCGTCGACCACGATCTCCACCCCCGCCCCCCGCAGCAGCGCGAGCGGCTGGGCGAGCAGGTTGTAGTCGCGCACCTGGGTGTGCTCGGTGATCTCGACACTGAGCGGGTATTCGGCGTGGTGCAGGATCAGCTCGACGACGGCCGGCGTCATCAGGGCCTCGGCGGACAGGTTCACGTTGAGCCGCCCGCCGGCCGGCACCGCGGGCAGCTGCTCGAGCGCCGACCGCATGGTCAGCAGCTCCAGCTGCACCCCGACCCCCGCCCGGGTCGCCGCCTCGAAGGCATGCGCGGGCGTGGGAAAACCCGGGTCGTCGAAGCGGGCGAGCGCCTCGTAACCGACCACGCCACCGTGGCTGAGATCGACGATCGGCTGGTAGACCATGCGGAACCGGCTCGGGTCGAGCGCCTCGTGGATACGCGCCGGATCGCCGATGTGGGCCCGGCGCAGCTGGTCGGTCATCATCTCGGCGAGCAGCCCGAGGAACTGTGTGGCCCGCTCGTCGAGCTCCGGCGTGGCCACCCCGCTCGCACAGATCAGCAGCGCCCCGTTGCCCACCGGGACCGCGGCGTACGACCCGATTCCGTTCTCGCGGGTGCCCGCCAGATCACGGCTGGCCGGATGCCAGTGCGTGTCGGTCAGATGGGCGGGCAGCTTCCCGCTCAGGATGCCCTGCGTGTAGCTGCCCTCGAGAGGCGTGCGCCGGTCGAGCAGGAACGTGAGTGACGTCTGCCCGCAGTCGACCGCCCGCAGGGCCACCTCGTCGCCGAGAACCTCGACAACAGCGGCGAGCTCCAGCCCCAGATGCACGCGGGCCAGCCGCAGCAGCCGCCGGATCTCGAGATCTTCGGCGCTGACTCTCGGGCGCGGAAAGGACGGCACGGATGCCGTCTCGGTGCTTTCCACAGTTTCGCCCCATCCCGGCACTACGGCGCAGTTCGTCGACCCCGGTCGATTTTACGGGAGCGAACCTGAGGTCCCCAGGAGAAGCTTTTCAGCTGTTCCGGAGCACTCGGATCACGCGCCGGACCCGTGACAGGATTTCACCCCAAAGCCTGTCATATGCGTTCTTCCGCCCCACCGGTGACGATTGTGATTTATACCACTCAGCCCGTTTCGGAACCAACTCCCGTCACTGCGGGTTCACCGGGTACAGACTCTGCGAGTACGTCGCGGAGGCGTAGTAGGCCTCGATGTCGGCCAGTGGCTCGTCGGGGCGCTCCAAGGCCTGGGAGATCTGGGCCCGGGACATCACGTCGTCGGAGTGCCAGGTCTCCTGCTCCCACAGCCCGGACCGCAGGAAGGCCTTGGTGCAGTGGAAGAACACCTCCTCCACCGTGACCACCAGCGCGAGCACCGGTCGGTGCCCCTGCACCACGAGGTCGTCGAAGAACGGGGCGTCGCTCACGATCCGCGCCCGGCCGTTGACGCGCATGGTGTCGGGACGGCCGGGAATCATGAACAGCATCCCGACGTGGGGGTTCCCGAGGACGTTGAGGTAGCCGTCGACGCGTCGGTTGCCGGCCCGCTCGGGCATGACGATCGTGCGGTCGTCGAGCACCTTCACGAATCCCGCCGGGTCTCCCTTCGGGGAGACGTCGCACGAGCCGTCGGCGGCCGAGGTGCCGAGCAGCAGAAAAGGGGACGCGGCGATCCACTGCCGGTGCGGCTCACCGAGTCGTGCACGCGCCTTCTCCGCGACCCGGCGGATCGGGGTGCCGACGATGTCCCGCAGTTCGGCGACCGTGGTCACCTCGGTGAACCCGGTGACCTCCGTGATCGGCGTGGTCGGGGCGGTGCCGGACGTGTCGATGTGCATGGAGGCCTCCCAGGAATCCCGGACCGGGCCGCCGGGCCGGCCGGGCATCCATGCCCCTCGCTCGACCATGCCCTGCGGAGAGCCCGGCTGGCAATGGGGTTTCGGATGTGGGGGCAGTGTCCGTCGAGTAGGAGTAAACCCCCGAATTGAGGACGACCAGGAGCGTTGGGCTTCCGTGTCACCTTCGCGGCCCGGAAGATTGTCGGTGGCGCCCCTACGCTTGCGGGCAGATCGACGACGTGGCTGTTGACTCGAAGGGGACCGTCAGCATGAGCGAGGTCAGGACACCGGCCGGCGGGGCGGGCGGCGGTGCCGCAACCGTCGACGCGCACGATGTGGTGGAGCTCGAGCAGTTCCGCACCGAGCTCACGGGGTACGCCTACCGCATGCTCGGCTCCGGCTTCGAGGCCGAAGACGCGGTGCAGGAGGCGATGATCCGGGGCTGGCGGGGGCTCGACCGGTTCGAGGGCCGTTCCGCCCTGCGCTCGTGGATGTATCGCATCACCACGAACGTCTGTCTCGACATGCTGAAGGGCCGCGAGCGCCGGGCCCTCCCGATGGACCTGGGGCCCTCCCAGAAAACGGCCGAGGTGGTGCTCAGCGCTCCGCTCGGCGAGGCCACCTGGATCCAGCCGATCCCCGACGGCCGGGTCCTCCCCGACACCTCCGACCCGGCAGAGGCCGCGGTTCAGCGCGAGACGGTGCAGCTGGCGTTCGTCTCCCTGCTGCAGAACCTGCCACCCCGCCAGCGAGTGGTGCTCATCCTGCGGGAAGTGCTGCAGTGGCGTGCCTCCGAGGTCGCCGAGCTGCTCGACACCACGGTCGCCTCGGTCAACAGCGCCCTGCAGCGGGCCCGGGCCACGCTCGCCGTCGACGGCACCACGCCCGACGAGGCCATCGCGAAGGCCACGGCCGGCGCCCCCGGCGCGCCCACCGACTCCGAGGGGGCCGAGCTGCTGCAGCGCTACCTCGAGGCCTTCGAGAACTACGACATGGAGGGCCTGGTCGCGCTGCTCCACGAAGACGCGACGATGTCGATGCCGCCGCTCAATCTGTGGCTGCAGGGTCCCGACGAGATCGTGGCCTGGATGGAGGGGCCCGGGCACGGCTGCAAAGGGTCCCGGCTCGTCGCCACCTCGGCCAACGGCATGCCCGCCTTCGCCCAGTACCGTCCCGCGCCCGAGGGTGGATGGGCCCCGTGGAGCCTGCACGTGCTGCAGGTCGTCGACGGCCGCATCGCCGGCCTGACCATGTTTCTCGACAGTCCCGCATTCATCAAGAAATCCACGCTGTTCCCGTACTTCGGCCTGCCCGCCCGGCTGGAGTGAGCGCTCGTGAGTCCCACCCTCGACGAAGCGGCGGGTGAGCTCTACGCGGTCGAGCCGGGCCGGTTCACCGCCGAGCGCACCCGCCTGGCCCGGGCGGCGCGCGACGATGCCGATTCCGAGACGGCCAAGGCCATCGGCGAGCTGCGCCGTCCGACCACCTCGGCCTGGCTGGTCAATCAGCTGGTCCGGAGTGACGCCGACGAGGTCACGCACCTCGACCAGCTGGGGCACGACCTGCGCGAGGCCCAGGCCGCGCTCGACGCCACCCGCATGCGTGACCTGACCAAGCAGCGGCAGCAGCTGGTGGCCGTGCTGGTCCGCCAGGCCGACGAGATCGCCGCCGGGGCGGAGACGAAGATCAGCACCGCCGTGCGCCGCGAACTCGAAGACACCCTCGGCGCCGCCGTGGCCGACGAGCAGGCAGCCCAGGCGGTGTTCTCCGGCCGCCTCACCCGGGCCCTGACCTACGCCGGCTTCGGCGAGGTCGACATCACCGAGGCCACGGCCACCCCGCTCGGTGCCTCACGCCCCACGATGCGCCGGGGTGACACCAAGCTCGCCGACGCGAAACACAGCACTGAAAAACACAGCACCGAAAAACACAGCACCACGAAGCACGTCTCCCGGCCCAGCAAGAACACCACGAGCAAGCAGAGCCACGAACCGGCAGAGAAGACCGACCAGCAAGCAGCCCGCCGCACCCAGGCCGAGGCCCAGGTGCAGACCGCCCGCACCGAACTCGAGAGCGCCGAGGAGTCCCTGCGTCAGAAGGAGCAGGAACTCGACGAGGCCACCTCCGAGCACGACGAGCTCCAGACCCGGCTGAACCATCTCCAGGCCGAGGTGGTCTCCCTGCGCCGCCAACTCGACACCGGCGAACGCCGCATCGCCCACGCCGAGCGTGACCGCAAGCGCGAGGAACGTCAGCTCAAAGACGCCACCCGGGCCCTCGAGCGCGCCGAGGCCGCCCTCGACCGCCTCGAGAAACCCTGAGCCTGTTTCAACCAGACCGAAGCCAGACCGAAGCCAGACCGAAGCCAGACGGAAGCCGGACCCAAGCCGGACAGAAACCGGTCCCCGGCAGCACCACACAAGACCTCAGGGCTCGTAGTCGTCGTGCAGCACCACCCGCGAGAACTCGATCTCCTCCGACGACTTCCAGAAATGCAGCCGCCGGGCCTGCGGCGCATTCCGCTGCAGGGCCACGCGGAAACACGTAGCCCCGTCGTCGCGTCGCACCGGCTGGTCGTTGCCCCCGAGCCCGGTGCGTAGAGCGTGCATCTGCCGCCCTGCCGACGTCCCCGCCAGCCCCGTGAGTACCTCGACCGCGACGTCCACGACCTTGCCCCGGTCCACCCCGGGCGTCTCCTCGAGCGAGCTCAGGAACCGCGGGCCGACCGTGAACGACCCCAGCGGACGTCCCTGCTTCTCCCCCGCCGGGATCCGCCGCGCCCAGCAGACCGTCACGTCGAAGCGGAACCGTTCCACGGCGTCGGCGAACAGGTCGTCCGACGACAGCGTCTCCCGGTGATCGCGCTGGGCCCCCTTCCGGTTGCGGCGCCGCAGTCGTTCCAGTTCACCGTCCCGGGCCTCGAGCAGCCGGATCCGTCGCTTGAGTTCCGCCTCGAGATGCTGCATCTCCAACGTCGCCGACCGCAGTTCCTGCTCCAGCCGGGCTTTTTCCAGCAAGGTCACGCGTGAGGTGGCCCGCGCCTCCTCCAGCGCCCGCTGCGTACTCTGCAAGGCCTCCTTGCGCACCGGCCGCTCGAGGACCTGCACCGCCCGCGCGGCCAGCAGGGCCGGTGAGGGACGCGGCAGCGCCCGCACCGGGGCACCGTCGTGCAGGGACACCACGTCCGGGGTCTTCTCCAGATAGCTGCGCACGTCGTGCACCACAGCGGGAGGAGCGGGCTTCCACACCGGAACCGGCGGATCCCCGGCCCCCGGAGCCTCTTCCCCGCCCGGCGCGAGGGCCTCGAGCGGATCGGCGGCCTCCGGCGGAGCGACCACTTCGCGCAGCACCAGCCATCCGGGCCCACCGGGCAGCAGGGCGAGCGCGCGCGACGGAGCCTCGTCGTCCACGTCCACCATGTTCAGCGAGGCGCCGCCGGCCGCGACCCGCACCGGCACCACCTCCCCGACCGACATCAGGTCACGCAGGTCGTCCGCCGCGTCCCCGGTCACCCGTGCCCTCGACACGAAGCTCGAGACCCCCGGCAGCAGGGCGATCTCGCACGACGACTCCCCCACCGACTCGACCCGCCCCAGCAGCACCTCACCGTCGGAGACCTCGGCCATGCGTTCGCCGGGCGAGGCGAGCATGCCGGAAACATCCAACCGGCGGGACTTCTCGTCGAAGACCCCGCGCACCTTCATGCCACGTTCGAAGAGCCGGTCGGAGTGCACGCCGGGGCACAGCAGCCCGACCTGGATCGTGGCGTAGGAACCGTCTTCGAGCGTGACCACGGCCTGCGACGGGTTCGGGCAGCCACCGACCACACCGGTCACCTCGGGCAGAGGCCCTCGGCTGGCGACCGTCGTGGGTGACAGCAGCAGCCCCGCTGCGGCGGCCGCCTTGAGTCCGTCTTCGATCAGGCGCTCGGTGGTCACGACCCCCTCGGCGTCCGAGTAGGCGAATCGCAGCCGTGATCGCCGCAGGTCGTGAACCCATTCAAGACCGATCGGATAGACCCGGCCGGCGCCGCCGTAGACCTGGGTCATCTCCGGCATACCCCGCGAGAACGACCAGGACGCGGCCGGGTCCGAGATCAGGTACACCTCGGCCAGGCCCTCGAGCTCGTCCGCCAGACGTTCGGCGTCGATGTAGGGCCGGTCCGCTCCCCGCGCCATCGTGACCACGACCGTCGGCCGTGTCCGCCCAGGACGGTTGAGCTCCTCGGCCAGTTCCTCGGCCCGCCTGGGACCGGTGATCGTCTGAGCCCCCACGCTGCCCCTTCCCCCGTCCTCACCGATCGGCACGCAGGAAGCCCAACCTGAACCCCGGACCGGCCCGAACCCCGGGCCGAACCGGCCCTCAGGCCGTCACGAGCACCCCCGCCACCACGAACGAGACCGCGAGCAGCGTGAGCCGGAAGGCCGCGTCACCACGCAGCACCAACGAACGCCCCAGCGCTCCGGCCAGCCCCAGCAGCACACCCCCGAGCAGCAGCACCCCGGCCGTCACCTCCCGAATGACCCCGACCCCGCCGGCACCCACCACCCCGACGAGCAACCAGGCCGCCGCCAGCGCGATCAGCACCGCCATCACCGTCAGCGAGCGGGCCGGCCCGATGCGCTGGGGCAGCCCTCGCACTCCGGTCAGCGCGTCGGCCTCGGTGTCGCCCACCGTGTTCGCGAAGTGCGCTCCCGCTCCGAGCAGGGCCGCAGCACCGATGGTGGACGTGGTGGGCACCGATCCGGTCACGGCCAGGGAGGCGATGGCCGGGAGAAGACCGAACGAGACCAGGTACGGAAGGGGGCTCAGCACCGTGCTTTTGAGACCGGCGTTGTAGGAGATCGCGCTGAGGACGGCGATCAGGTGCAAGAACCCGGCGTCGTGCGGCAGGCGCCACGACAGCAGAACGGCCGCGGCGGCGGCGCAACAAGCGCTCGCGGCAACCACTCTCACGCTGATCCGGCCGGAGCTGATCGGCTTGTCGTCGCGCTGCGCCCGCAGGTCCCGCGGGGCGTCGAACGCGTCGTTGGACCAGCCCACGCACAGCTGACCGGCCAGAATCGCCAGCCCCACCGACACCGCCCAGCCGAAACCGGACAGGGACAGCCCGTTCTGGGCCGCGAGGGCATAGGCCGTCGCGAAAACGGTGACGGCAAGGGTGGGCAGCGGGTGGAACGCGTCCACCCAGCCCTGTGCCCCGCGCCTCAGGTTCCTCATCAACCGCCGCCCACCACCACGTCCGCCATCGAAACCCGAACAGCACTAGTGTCGCAGCGTGCCCGTGAAGCTGCTGATCATCTCCGACACCCATCTGCCCAAACGCGGCCACGACCTGCCCGCCGAGGTGTGGGACGCGGTGACGCAGGCCGACGTCGTGTTCCACGCCGGCGACTGGGTGCTGGAGTCACTGCTGGACAAGCTGGAGCGCCGCGCGAAGCAGGTGGTCGGGGTGTGGGGCAACAACGACGGCCCGGGCCTGCGCCGCCGCCTGCCGGAGGTCGCGCGGGTGGAGATCGAGGGACTCCGGATCGCGATGATCCACGAGACCGGCCAGTCGCAGGGGCGGGAGAAGCGCTGCGACCAGGCCTACCCCGACACCGACCTGCTGATCTTCGGCCACAGCCACATTCCCTGGGACACGGTCACGCCCAACGGCCTGCGTCTGCTGAACCCGGGAAGCCCGACCGACCGCCGCAAGGAACCCGACCACACGTACCTGACCGCGGTGGCCGCCGACGGCGCCCTGCACGACGTGGTGCTGCACCGGATGCCTCCGAAGGCCTGAAGCGCCAAAACGCAGCAGGCCCGGTCGGAAGACCGGGCCTGACGCCTGAGGGTGGGCCATCAGGGACTTGAACCCCGAACCCGCTGATTAAGAGTCAGCTGCTCTGCCAATTGAGCTAATGACCCTCGGCCGCGCGGAGCCTTGCGGCCCGTTGCTGCGAGAAGAACTTTAGCAGCCGAAACAGGGGACTCAGAACCAGCCTCGAGCGCCGGCCCGAAACCCCGAGCGTCCGGCCAAAACGCAGCAGGCCCGGTCCGAAGACCGGGCCTGACGCCTGAGGGTGGGCCATCAGGGACTTGAACCCCGAACCCGCTGATTAAGAGTCAGCTGCTCTGCCAATTGAGCTAATGACCCTCGGCTGCGCAGAGCCTTGCGGCCCCTCGCTGCGTTGAAAACTCTAGCAGCAGCCCACCCTCAGAACGAAATCGGTCAGGACGGCGGAAGCACGTACTTCTTCGCGGCCGCCCGCGCGGTGTCGCTGTCCGGCCCGGGCTGGGGCACGAAGAGCACCTCGCGGTAGTACTTCAGCTCCTCGATGCTCTCCCGGATGTCGGCCAGCGCGCGGTGCCCGCCGTTCTTCGCCGGGGAGGCGAAGTACACCCGGGGATACCAGCGACGGGACAGCTCCTTGATCGAGGAGACGTCCACGATCCGGTAGTGCAGGTGGGCCTCGAGCTCGGGCATGTCCCGCACCAGGAAGGCGCGGTCGGTGCCGACCGAGTTGCCGGCCAGCGGGGCCTTACGGGCGTCGGGCACCCAGGCCTTGATGTAGTCCAGCACCATCTGCTGGGCCTCCTGCAGCGTCACACCGCTGTCCAGCTCCTCGAGCAGGCCGGAGGTGGTGTGCATGGTGCGCACGACGTCCACCATGGTGTCCACCACACCGTCCGGCGGCCGGATCACGACGTCCACCCCCTCACCGAGCACGTTCAGCTGGGAATCGGTGACTAGCGCCGCGACCTCAATGAGGGCGTCCTTCCCCAGGTCGAGGCCGGTCATCTCGCAGTCGATCCACACGATGCGGTCCTGCGAACGTTCGCTGTTCTCCGATGTCACGGCCGGTACTCTACGCTTCGAGGCCTTCGTCGGCTGTGGATGAACCGCCGGGTACGTCGCGCCGCTAATCTCGAGGGCGTGAGCACGCCCATTCCCGCCGGTGCCCCCATGGCCGCCCCACGTCGTCCCAAGCTGTGGGTGACACTGCTCTGGGTCGCCGTGATCGTGGTGCTGGTGGGGTCAGCCGTGCTCAGTCTGCTGGCCATCACCCGTGAGACCGGCCTTCTCAACGCCTCCACCGGCGCCGTGCTGGCCGCCGTCCCGGTCTTCCCGGTGATCGCGACCTTCCTCTGGCTCGACCGGTACGAGGCCGAACCGCCGTCCCTGCTGTCGCTCGCATTCGCGTGGGGCGCGGGCGTGTCGACCTTCGGCGCCCTCGTGATCAACACCGCCTCACTGATCGCCATCCACAACGCCGGCCGCGACATGACCTACGCCGCCGTGTTCGTGGCGCCGTTCGTGGAGGAGGCGTTCAAGGGGATGGCCGTGGTGCTCATCCTCCTCCTGCGCCGCAAGGAGTTCGACGGCGTGGTGGACGGCATCGTCTACGCCGGCATGGCGGGCATCGGCTTCGCCTACGTGGAGAACGTGCTCTACCTGGGCCGCACCTTCGCCGACGACGGCACCGGCGGCGGCACGCTCTTCGTGTTCCTTCTGCGCTGCGTGGTCTCGCCGTTCGCGCACCCGCTGTTCACGGCCGCGATCGGCCTGGGCATCGGCGTCGCCGTGCGTTCCCGCAACCCGATGGTCAAGGTGTTCGCCCCGCTGGGCGGCTACCTCACCGCCGTGGTGCTGCACGGCGCCTGGAACTGGTCGGCCTCGTCCGGCCTGGCCGGTTTCGCCGCGGCCTACGTGGTGCTGCAGCTGCCGGTCTTCATCGCCTTCATCTCGCTGGCGCTGCTGGCCCGCCGCCGCGAGGGCAAGCTCGTGGCCCAGCACCTGAACATCTACGGGCAGACCGGCTGGCTCACCCAGGCCGAGGTGGCCATGCTCGCCTCGCTGCCCGCCCGCCGCGAGGCCCGCGACTGGGCGCAGCGCACCGGCGGGCCCGAAGCCCGCCGGGCCATGCGCGATTTCCAGGAGATGGGCAGCGAACTGGCCTTCCTGCGGGAACGGATGGCCCGGGGCACGGCGTCGCAGGACGCCGCGACCACGGAGTACGCGATGCTCGCCACGCTCTCGCAGCTGCGCTCGCAGTTCCTGCCCCGGCTGTCCCACCCCGGACCACCCGTCACCGGCTGAGAGCGCCGAATCAGCCCAGCAGGTGATCGAAGTCGCCGTCCTTGGCCCCGAGGATCAGCGCCTCGATCTCCGAGCGTGTGTAGACCAGGGCCGGACCCTGCGGGAACCGTGAGTTGCGCACGGCCACCTGGCCGTCTTGCAGTGCTGCCATCTCGACGCAGTTGCCCTGGGCCCCGCTGCGGGCGGACTTCTTCCACTCCGCGTTGATCAGTTCCGCCGGCATCCCGTTGCGAAAGTGCGACATCTCGACCTCCAAGTGCTGTCCTACTGCACGTTCTTCTGCGCGTGCATTTGCGCGAGCAGTCGGGCAGTTCAGGACTATACGGGCAGGTCGGGCCGCCTGACCAGTCCGAATTGCACAGAGCGTTGACGGATGGCAACACGGAGTCAGGGGACGTTGTGCGCACAAGAGGGGTAACACCCGCAACAGCGGACAAGATGGTGCGTGAGCCGCGAAAAGGCGGGGCTCAGGACTCCGCGAGCAGTCGCTGCAGCGTGCGCCGGGTCATGTCCGGAGGCAGGCTGTCGACCGTGAGCCGGTCCATGTTCTGCGTGTACCGCTCCACATGGTCGGGCTTGTCGAGATAGTGCGCGCTGGTGAGGTGCTCGACGTAGACCGTGTCGGGCAGTTCCGGCTCGGGGAACCGCAGGATGGTGAAGGCCCCACCGTCCACCACGTGCCCACCGAACTTGAACGGCATGACCTGCAGCGTCACGTTCGGCAGCGTCATCATGTCGAGCAGGTGCTCGACCTGCTCACGCATCACCTTGGCACCACCGACCGGGCGGTGCAGCGAGCCTCGTCGACCACGGTCCAGAAGTGGGGCGGGCTGTCGCGCCGCAGGATCGCCTGGCGCTTCACCCGGAAGTTCACCCGGCGCTCGACCTCGGCCACGGTGGCGTTGGGAGCACCCGAGCTGACCATCGCCCGGGCGTACGCCTCGGTCTGGAGAAGGCCCGGCAGGAACTGGATCTCGTAGCTGCGGATCATGCTGGCGGCCTCTTCCAGGCCGACGAACGTCTCGAACCAGTTGGGCAGCACGTCGTCGTAGCTGTGCCACCAGCCGGGAGCGTTCGCCTCGCGCGCGAGAGCCACCAGCATCTCGCGCTGGACCTCGTCGTCGACACCGTAGAACTCGAGCAGGTCGGCGATGTCGCGGTCCTTGAATCCGACCCGGCCGAGTTCGAGACGGCTAATCTTGGACTCGGACGCGCGGATGCGGTAGCCCGCTGCCTCACGGGTCAGATTCTTCGACTCCCGCAGACGTCGCAGCTGGGCGCCCACCAGAATGCGCCGGACCGTAGGTCCACCCGGCGTCGTCACAGTGTGTGCACCTCATTCGAAGTCAAGAGGATCCGATCGCCGATGAGCGTCGCTCTTCGTGTGCAACCGGCCGCAGTGCCGCGACCCCGTGCCAGTGTGCCATCTCGAAGACCTCAAGTCCTAGCGGAAGCCACTTTCGGTCAATTTCGGACTGGACTCACATTTGCGCCTGATGCACGTGCATCCGCACGAACCAATCGGATACTCTCGAGATGCACGTGCATTTGGCGGTAGCGTTTGCACCGGCACAACGCGTGGCTCAGGGAGACCGGTCCGGCGAACGGCCGAACTCCCCGGGGTCGGGAACGAGGTATGGGGCCTGTCGTGGTGATTGCACAGACGCAGTCCGCGGACGTCGCGCCGTCCGCGAAGCAGAGCACTGCCCAGAAGAACGCTGCTCCCCGGAGCACCGAGCTCGACCTCGTCCTCGAGGCCGGCTCGGCCAGCTGTGTCCTGCCCGGCACCCCCCACGCGGTTCCTCTGGGGCGGGCCATGGTGCGGCGCGGGCTGGCCCATCTCGGCGCCGAGTCGGTCTCCGACGACATCGCGCTGGCCGCCACCGAACTCATCGCCAACGCCATCGAGCACGGAGTGCGTGACTGTGCGCGTGAGATGACCGCCCGCACCGGTGGGCCCGACGAGCTCCAGCGCCGGCGTCCCGACAGCGTGCGCATCAGCCTGGTCAGCAGCGGTGCCCACGTGGTGCTGTCGGTGACCGACCCGAGTCCGCTGCCGCCCGTCCGGCGCCCGCGCGACATGCTCGCCGGCGGTGGCCGCGGTCTGCAGCTCATCGAGTCGCTGAGCCTCTGCTGGGGCTGGACCCTGCTCGAGGAGCAGGAGGGGCAGCGCGCCCCCGGCAAGTCGGTCTGGGCCATGTTCCCGAAGGTCGCCGCCGAGAAGCCGGCGCCGCAGATCCGCATCCAGGGCGCGGCCTGAGCGGTCCGAGAAAGCCGGCCACCACGAATGAGGGACGCCTCGGGAGACTGTCTCCCGGGGCGTCCCTCATTCGTGGACAGGGCTTTTCAGACGACCCGGCCCACCCCGCACAGCACGCGGATCGGCAGGTAGGGCTGATCGTCGCGCCAGTGCGTGACGTCGACCAGACCCGGCCCGATCAGCTCGGTGCCGTCGAACAGCTGCTCGACCTGCGAGCGCGACCGCACGACGAGCGGCGTGGGTGAGGTGTCGTAGACCTTCTCGAGCGTGGAGACGTAACCGGGCTCCATGCCGTCGGAGCAGATGGCCGAGATCGCGATGCAGCTGCCCGGCGGGAGCAGGCGCCGGTACTGCTCGACCACTTTGATCGCCATCTCGCGACGCACGAAGTGCAGTACCGCGATGAACAGCAGGCCGACCGGGCGGCCGAGATCGATGTGGGCGCGCAGGCGCGGGTCTTCGAGCAGTGACTGGGGGTGGCGCAGATCGTGGTCGAGCGCCAGCACTCCCGGGCGAGGTGCACGCAGGGCCCGGTTGTAGGCCATCACGATCGGGTCGTTGTCGATGTAGGCGACCCGCACGCCGGGTGCCTTCACCTGGGCCACCTCGTGCACGTTGGGCGAGGTGGGGATGCCCGCGCCGAGGTCGACGAACTGGTCGATGCCCTGTTCGGCGAGCAGGTCGACGGCCCGCACCAGGAACCCCCGGTTCGCGGAGGCGACGGCGGTGAGGTCGGGGATGACGCGGCCGATCTCGTTGACCGCGCGCCGGTCGACCTCGAAGTTGTCCTTGCCGCCGAGCGCGAAGTCGTACATGCGGGCGGCGCTGGGCTTGGAGATGTCGATCTCGGGCGGGATCCAGTCTTCGTCGGACGCCGTCCACGACCAGTCGACGGAGAGACCGGACTGCGATTCGCGCCCGGTCTGCGGTTCGTGCGGCTGGGTCGTCATCGTCGGCGTGCTCCAGTCTCGATCCGCCAGGGTCCCATTCACCCTAATTGCCGGTACGCACCGGTCTAAATGGTGGAAAACCCCTCACTATGCTTTCCAGGTCCGCACTTGAGTCCCGGCGGGCACGGGCGGTGGGGCCGGTACTACCCTGAGCAGGTGATCACCGTGTTCGTGATGCTTCAGGCCCGGCCCGACCGTATCCCCGAGATCGCGACCGAGGTCGCGGCGATCAAGGGCGTGCGCGAGGTGTACTCGGTGACGGGTGACGTCGACCTGGTCGCCATCGTGCGGGTGGAGAAGCAGGACGATCTCGCCGACATCATCGCCGACCACCTGGGCAAGGTGGAGGGCGTGGTGTCCACGCGCACCTACCTGGCCTTCCGCACCTACGCGCCCGACGCGGTGGACGACGCCCTGAACTCGGGCTTCGAGAGCTAGGGAAGTTCCAGCCCGGCCAGCAGCGCCCGGCGGCTGGCCCGGACGTGCTCCCGCATGACCATCTCGGCGCTGTCGCCGTCCTTGGCCAGGATCAGGTCGAGCACCACGTGGTGCTCCCGCTCGGACTGCGGCGCCCGGCCGGGCTGCCCCAGTGACGTGACGACCAGCCGGGAGTAGGCCAGCTGGTTCATCAGCGTGCGGTAGTGCGCCTCGAGCTTGGTGTTGTCGGCGCCGGTGATGAGCAGGCCGTGGAACTCCTCGACCAGTTCGGCGTAGCGCGCCCGGTCGTCGGCGCGGACGGCGAGGTCGCCCTGCCGGACGTTCTCCTCCAGCAGCTCGACCTCCCTCACCCGTCCACGCAGGGCGAGCAACCGGGCCGCCGCGCCCTCGAGCAGTTCCTTCATCTCGAACAGCTCGGTGATGTCACGTCGTGACGGGGCCGCTACGAACGTGCCCACCCGGGGCCGGATCTCGACCAGCCCCTCGGTCTGCAGCTGTTTCAGCGCCTCGCGGACCGGCGTCCGGCTGACCCCGAACTCATCGGCCAGGGCGATCTCCGACAGCAGGGCGCCGGAGGCCGCCTCGCCGGTGATGATGCGGCGGCGCATCTCGGCGATGACGCGCTCTTGACGAGAGCCGGTGCCGGCCGCGGGGCGCTGCATGATTGCTCGGACTCCCGGTCAGGAAAGGGGGCTGAGACCCTCGGAGTGGAAGAACTTACCCGAGCTGTAGACCACCGGCGGCAGGTCGGTGACCTCGGCCGCGACCACCCGGCAGATGAACACCGTGTGGGTGCTCGCCTGCAGCCGCTCGCGGATCTCGACCTCCATGTGCGCGCTGCTGCCGGCCAGGATCGGGCTGCCGAACCGCCCTCGCGACCAGGCCACGCCCTCGAACTTGTCGCCCGACTTGGAGGCGAACTTGCCCATGACCTCCATCTGCTCGGTGGAGGCGATGTTGATGGCCAGGTGCGTGGCGCTGAACAGGCAGTCGTGCGTGTTCGAGGTGCGCTGGACGGCGACCATCACGGTGGGCGGGTCGAGCGAGATGTTGGCGAACGCGTTCACGGCCAGGCCGCGCGGGGTGTCCCCGTCCATCGCGGTGACCAGGGTGACGCCGGTGATGAAGCGGCGGTTGACCTGCTTGAGCAGGTCGAGGGTGGGGACGTCGGCGGTGACGGTCATGGGATTCTCCTTCTCCGGAACGGGATTCACGCGTCCTGGCCGACGGTGATGACGCCGAGGGCGGTGAGCAGACCACGCGGGTCCCAGGTCACCCGCTCCTCGTGCACCAGACCGTCCGGGCCGAACGACGCGAACGTCGCCCCCGACACCTGGACCGTGCGCCGGGTCGCCGGCACCCCGAGGAACGAGTGGGTGTGCGTACCCGTGCTCTGCCACCGGACGGCGGCCTTGTCCCCGTCGAGCACCAGGTCCTCGATCGTGGTGGTGAGGTCGGGGAAGGCGGCGCGGGTGGTGAGGATCGTGGCCTTGAACGCGTCCCGGTCCAGGCCCTCCTCGTCGCTGCTGGTGCGCCGGCGGTAGTCCCGGGCCAGCAGCCGGTCGAGGGCGTCCACGTCGCCGGTGTCCCAGGCGGCGAGCCAGCTCTCGGTGATCAGGCGGCGTCGGTCGTCGGTCATGCGTTTTCCTTCCTCTGCGTGGCCTTCTCGTCGATGCGCTCGCAGTCGTCCGTGGTGAGGTTGGTCAGACCGCGGTGGTCGTTCACGAGTTCCTTCCAGAACGACACGGCCAGGCCGGCGATGATCACCAGGAACGGGGCCGAGGTGACGATGACGGTGTTCTGCAGGGCGTTCAGGCCCCCGGCCAGCATCAGCACGACCGCGGTGACCCCGGTGAGCACGCCCCAGAGGACGAGGATCGGCCGGCGCGGGGTGAGCGAGCCGCCGGACGTCATCATCGCCAGCACGTAGGTGTTCGCGTCGGCGCCGGAGACGAAGAACATGATCACCAGGAAGATCGCCACCGCCGAGGTGATGCTCGCCAGCGGGAAGTTCTCGAGCGTGGCGAAGAAGGCGCTGTTGATGTCGTTCGCGGTCTGCGCGGCGATGTCACCGCCCTGGAACATGTCGACGTGGATGGCCGAGCCGCCGAACACCGTGAACCAGGTGAAGAAGACGACCGTCGGCACGACCAGGACGCCCATGATGAAGCCGCGGATCGTGCGGCCCTTGGAGATGCGGGCCAGGAAGACGCCGACGAACGCGCCCCACGACACCCACCACGCCATCATGAAGTAGGTCCACCACTGCATCCACTGCAGGTCGCCGAAGGCCGTGCCCTGCAGGCTCATCCGGAAGAAGTCGGTGGCCCAGGTGCCGACGGACTCGATGTACAGGTTCGCGATGAAGACCGTCGGGCCGACCACGATCATGAACACGAACAGCGCCGTGGCGGCGACCGTGCTGGCCTGGCTCAGGTACTTGATGCCCTTGGTGACGCCGGTGACGGCCGACATCGTGAAGATCGCGGTGACCGCGGCGATGATCAGGACCTGGGTGAGGTTGCTGACCGGGATCCCGAACAGCTTGGCCAGGCCGTTGTTCACCTGCAGGGCGCCCAGGCCGAGCGAGGTGGTCGTGCCGAACAGGGTGGAGAACACCGCGAGCACGTCGATGGTCTTGCCGATCGGGCCGTCGACCCGGTCGCCGAGCAGCGGACGGAAGAGCTGGCTGACCAGCGTCGGGCGGCCCTTGCGGTGGGTCGAGTAGGCGATGGCCAGGCCGAAGACCGCGAAGATGGCCCAGGCCTGCAGGCCCCAGTCGAAGTAGCTGTACTGCATCGCGCGCACCGCGGCCTGCGGGGTGCCGGCCTCGGCCAGACCGTGCGGCGGGGTGGCGAAGTGCGAGATCGGCTCGGCCACGCCGTAGGACACCAGACCGATGCCCATCACGGCGGACAGGATCATCGCGAACCAGGTGATGTTGCCGAACTCCGGGCGGTCGCTGTCCTTGCCGAGCCGGATGTTGCCGTACGGGCTGAACGCGAGGAACACCAGGAAGACCAGCAGCGCGAGGGTGACGACCAGGTAGGCCCACCCCCACGTGCCGGTGATCCAGTTGAGCGAGTCGGTGGTGACCTGGTTCAGGTTGTCGGTGAAGAGCACGCCCCACGCGACGAACAGCGCGCAGACCGTGACAGAGGCGAAGAAGACGCTGCCGAGACGGCCCTTGGGCTGCTCGTCGGGCGCCGCGGCCGGAGCCTGCCGCGCTGAAGGCTGAGCCTCGACGTCGACGACGTCGAACTCAGCGGGCTCGCTGAACTTCTGGGACATCTGGCCCTCCTGCGGCGCCTATGCCTTGGGACTCGGTCTTGCATGCATGAGGGATGCTAGGTAGGTCACACGACAGTGTCAATGGCCGTGACCGAAGCCACAGTCAGCGATGGGAACAAGCGTAGGCGACTCCGCGCCCAACGGCCCGCGCAGCCCTCTCGATCGGCTGATGACCATGCAGTTACAGCCCGATTGCCGAGGAGTTGCACGGCCGGCTGAGCGAGCACGCGGGAAACCTCGCAGCAGTACGGGCGAAGGTCTGTTGACACATGCAAGGGGCAGTCGTAGCTTGCTCTTGCATACATCAGCGAGGAGATGCGCATGAGTGTCGACCTGGAGCCGAACCCCGGCTCACTGAGTCTCGAGCCCGGCCCCACGTCCCACTGGTTGCGGCGAATCTCGGTCTACCGGGAGGAGGTGCTGCTCGAGAACGGGGCCGCCCCCGCCGTCCCCGCCCTCCGGGCCACGGCCGCAGCCGTGATCAGCAACCCGTGGACGGGCACCGGCCCCGACCACGATCTGAACGCCGAGGTCGAGCTGATCGCCCCGGTGCTGGCGCAGGAACTCACCGGCCGGCTCCTCGCCGCCCTGGGCGGTGCCCACACCGTCGAGGCGTTCGGCAAGGCCGCGGTGGTCGGCACGAACGGCGAGATCGAGCACGCCGGCGCGCTGATCCACACCCCGTTCTTCGGCAACCTGATGCGGGAGTTCCTCGAGGGCGAGTCGATCATCTGCTTCGCCGACACCCGCGCGGACGCAGGAGAGACCCTCGTCGTGCCGATGTGGCACAAGAGCCACGCCGCGACCCGCAGCCACTACCAGACGATCACCGCGCGCATCTCGGACGCACCCCGTGCCGACGAGATCGTGATCATCGCGGCGGCCTCCACCGGCCCCCGCCCGCACGCCCGTATCGGCGACCGGCGCACCGACCCGGCCGTCTCGGCAGCCTCGATCCGGAAGGACCAGCAGTCATGAGCATCCGCAAGATCGTCACCATCGTCGACGAGATCCGCACCGAGGGCGGACGTCCCGTCGAGCCGGTCGCGCGGGTGGCCGTGGTCGCCGCGGTGATCGCGAACCCGTGGGCCGGTCAGGGCTTCGTCGAGGACCTGCTGCCGGGCATCGACGCGCACGCCTCCGACATCGGGGCGCTCCTGGCCCCGCGCGTGGTCGAGGCCCTCGGGGCCACGGTCGAGGCGTACGGCAAGGCCGCGGTCGTCGGCCTGGACGGCGAGATCGAGCACGGCTCGGCGCTGATCCACACGCTCAAGTTCGGTGACCACTTCCGCACCGCGGCCTCGGCCACCACCCTGCTGCCCGCGCTGGAGAAGCGCGGTCCGGCCGGCATCGTGTTCGACATCCCGCTCAAGCACATCACGGACGCCACCATCCGCTCGCACCACCAGTCGTTCGAGGTGCGCATCCCGGACGCCCCGCACCCGGGCGAGATCGTGATCGCGCTCGCGGCCGCCGCCCAGGGCCGTCCGCAGCAGCGTCTCGCCTCGCTGTCGACCGAGCAGTAAGCCCGTGAGCCGACCGGTTCTCGTCCTGCTGCACGGTGTCGGTCTCGACCACACCGTGTGGCAGGGGGTCGTCCCTCTCCTGGAAGAACGCTTCGAGGTGAGGACGCCGGACCTCCCCGGTCACGCGGGTGCGGTCCGGGTTCCTCCCGGACTCGACCTGGCCGGCCTGGCCTCGCTGGTCGCCCCTTCCCTCGACGAGGGGACGCACCTGGTCGGCTTCTCGCTCGGCGCGCTGGTCTCGCAGTACCTGGCGATCCACCGGCCCGAGCTGGTCGCGTCGCTGACCAGCGTCAGCTCGGTCTGCCGGCGCACTCCCGCCGAGCGGGAGGCGGTTCTCAGACGGCTGCGGGTCGCCGAGGCCGACCCCGCGAAGGCCGCGACCGCGTCCATCGACCGCTGGTTCCAGGGCACCGAGGTCTCCCCCGAGATCATCGAGCACACCCGCACCATGCTGACCGCCAACGACCCCGACCAGTTCCTGGCCTGCTACCGGGTCTTCTGCACCGGCGACGCGGTCGTCGGGCCCGACCTCGGCCGGATCGCCGTACCTGCGCTCGCTGTCACGGGCAGCGACGACCCTGGCTCCACCCCGGACATGACCCACCGCCTGGCGTCCGCGATCCCGAGCAGCCGCGACGTGGTCGTGCCGGGCGTCCGCCACATGCTTCCCGTCGAGGCACCCACCACACTCGCAGGGCTCATCGAGGAGCTCATCGGAGGAGACGTGCATGTCTGAGACCCGCAACCACCACATCGGTGGGGAGAAGGTCGAGCCCGCGTCCGGCGCCTGGTTCGACAGCACCAACCCGGCCACCCGCGAGACCCTCTACTCGGCCGCGAGGGGCGACGCCGAGGACGTGAACAAGGCCGTGTCCGCGGCGAAACAGGCGTTCGAGAGCCCGGCCTGGCGCGACCTGACCCAGACCGGCCGCGGCCGTCTGCTGCGCCGCCTGGCCGAGCTGATCGCCGAGAACGCCGACGAGCTGGCCACCACCGAGAGCCTGGACAACGGCAAGCTGCTGCGCGAGATGCGCGGCCAGATGACCGGTCTGCCGGAGTACTACCACTACTACTCCGGCCTGGCCGACAAGATCCAGGGCGACGTCATCCCGACGTCCGACCGCGCGGTGCTGAACTACACGATGCGCGAACCGCTCGGCGTGGTCGGCGCGATCACCCCCTGGAACTCGCCTCTCACCCTGACCACCAGCAAGCTGGCGCCCGCCCTGTGTGCCGGCAACACCGTCGTCATCAAGCCCTCCGAGTACACCTCCGCGTCGGTGCTGCGCCTCGCGGAACTGGTGGACGAGGCCGGGTTCCCGGCCGGAGTCGTCAACGTGGTCACCGGTTTCGGGGCCGAGGCGGGCGCCGCGCTGGTCGATCACCCGGACATCGCGAAGATCTCGTTCACCGGCTCCACCGGCACCGGTTCACGCATCGCGTCCTCGGTCGCGTCCCGCTTCCTCGGCTCCACCCTCGAACTGGGTGGCAAGTCGCCGAACATCGTGTTCGAGGACGCCAACCTGCACAACGCCGCGATGGGCGTCGTGGCCGGTGTCTTCGCGGCCGCCGGGCAGACCTGCATCGCCGGCAGCCGGGTGTTCGCGCACCGCAGCGTCTACGAGGAGCTGCTCGAGCGGGTCTCCGCCCGCGCCGCGACCATCAAGATCGGTGACCCCCTCGCCGCCGAGACCGAGCTCGGGCCACTCGCTTTCGCCGACCAGCAGAACAAGGTCGCGGGGTACGTGGACCTCGGCCGTTCCGAGGGCGCACGGGTGCTCACCGGCGGCCACGCCACCGACGGCGGCGGCCTCGGCGGGTACTTCTACGAGCCCACCGTGCTGGTCGACGTGAACAACGGCATGCGCGTGGTGCAGGAGGAGATCTTCGGCCCGGTCGTCGCGATCATGCCCTTCGACACCGAGGACGAGGTGGTCGCCCTGGCGAACGACACCGAGTACGGTCTCGCGGCGGGCGTCTGGACGAAGGACCTGGGCCGCGCCCACCGGATGGCGAACCGCCTTCAGGCCGGGACGATCTGGGTGAACACCTACCGGGCCATGTCCCCGATGTCACCGCGCCAGGGCTTCAAGAACAGCGGCGTGGGCGTGGAGCACGGCCAGGAGACCATCAAGGAGTACACGCAGCTCAAGAGCGTCTGGGTCAACACCAGCGACGCCCCCGTGGCCGACCCGTTCGTGCTGAGGAGCTGAGATGCCCCTCGTGGACGTCACGATCACCCAGGGCCGCTCCCCCGAGCAGTTGCGCGCCCTGATCCACCGGCTGCACGCAGCCGTTGTCGAAACCGTCGACGCCAAGCCGGAGTTCGTGCGCGTCATCGTGCGCGAGGTGCCCCGCACGCACTGGGCCACCGGCGACGTCACCGTCGAGGAAATGCTAGAAAAGAAGGAGTCACGATGAGGTTCTCTCTCTTCGTCCACATGGAGCGCTGGGACGACAAGGTCAGTCACCGTGAGCTCTTCGAGAACCTGACCGAGCTGACGCTCATGGCCGAGGCCGGCGGCTTCGGCACGGTCTGGATCGGCGAGCACCACGCGATGGAATACACCATCTCGCCCAGCCCGATGCCGACGCTGGCCTACCTGGCCGCCCGCACCACCAAGATCCGCCTGGGCGCGGGCACCATCATCGCGCCGTTCTGGAACCCGATCCGCGCCGCCGGTGAGTGCGCGCTGCTCGACGTCATCAGCAACGGGCGCATGGAGGTCGGCCTGGCCCGCGGCGCCTACCAGTTCGAGTTCGACCGACTGGCCGGTGGTCTGCCCGCGACCGACGGCGGCAAGCACCTGCGCGAGCTGGTGCCCGCGGTGCGTGCGCTCTGGCAGGGCGACTACGCGCACGACGGCGAGATCTGGCAGTTCCCCACCTCGACCTCGGTGCCCAAGCCGATCCAGCAGCCCACCCCGCCGATGTGGATCGCCGCCCGCGACCCCGCGTCCCACGACTTCGCCGTGGCCAACGGCTGCAACGTCATGGTGACGCCGCTGATGAAGGGCGACGAGGAGGTCGAGAGCCTGGTCGACAAGTTCGAGACCGCGATCGCCGCGCACCCCGAGGTCACCGAGCGCCCGCAGATCATGGTGCTGCGCCACACCCACGTGCACGACGAGAGCGACCCGGAGGGCTGGAAGCCGGCCGCCGCCGCGATCAACCAGTACTACCGCAGCTTTGACGCCTGGTTCGGCAACAAGAGCACCCCGGACGACGGCTTCCTCGAGCCCAGCCCGGAGTCGAAGTTCGCCGAGCGTCCCGACTTCGAGCTCGACTCGCTGCACCGCACCGCCATGATCGGCACCCCGGCCGAGGTGATCGAGCGGCTCAAGCACTACCAGGCGCTCGGCGTGGACGAGTTCAGCTTCTGGATCGACAACAGCATGTCGCACGAGGAGAAGCGCGACTCACTGGCCCGCTTCATCGAGCACGTGGTGCCGGCCTTCAGCTGACCGCCGTACGCTCCTGGCTCGTCACACCTCGCGAGCCAGGAGCGCTGCTCCGATCACCGGGCTGTGCAATGGTTTCCGCAGATCGAACCCGTCGCCCAGGTGACGGGTAAAAGCGTCCACGACCTCGGCGGCCGAGAACACCCCGCCCGAGTAGGACACCGGAACCGCCTCGTCGACGGCGAATCCCAGCCGCCGCCGGCCCACCTGCACCAGCAGCGCCAGTTCGGCCCCGGCGGTCTCCAAGAGTCCTTGAGCCCCTGGATCCCCGGCCCGTGCCGCCTCCACCACCACGCGCGACAACGCCGCGACCGGCGTACGGTCCCGCCCCCAGCGGTTGATCACCACGTCGACCAGGTCGAGATCACCCGCCAGGCTCAGGTGTTCGCGCAGCAGCCCGAGCAGTGGCCCCTCCGGAACGCGTCCGTCGCTCATCCGGGAGAACAGGCGCAGCCCCTCGACCCCGAGCCAGTGGCCGGACCCCTCGTCGCCGAACCCCTCGCCCCAGCCCCCGACCCGCAGCCCGGTGCCGTTCCGGCGGCCGTACGCGATCGAGCCGGTGCCGCTGACCACGTTGATGCCGTCGGCGCCGCCGAGTGATCCGGCCCAGCCACAGACCGAGTCGTTGTCGCAGCGGTACCGGTCGTGGCCGAGCAACCGGGCCGGCAGGGCGTCGAGCAGGGGCACTTCGGCACTGATCTCGCCGTATCCGGGGAACCCGAAGAAGGCGGCGTCGACCTCACCCGCCCCCAGCTCCTTCAGCGCCGAGGCCAGGATCTCCTCCACCTGTGCCACGTGACCCGGCCGGTAGATGCTCATCGTCTCGAGGGAGGCCAGCACCGCGCCGTTCTCATCGGTCAGGCACAGAGCCGTCTTGGTGCCGCCGCCGTCCACTCCCAGAAAGATCGTCAAGCCCGGAACCTGTCCATCGTCGAACCGTGTGCCACGCAGGCATCATCCAGGATCGACGTGGCCACGGCCAGTCCCGGTACCAGCGGATCGAGCACCAGCGCCTGCAGCGCCAGTTCGCGGGAACCGGTCAGCGCGGCCTGCACGGTGATCTCCTGCTGCTGGGCGCGGGCAGTGAGCACGGCGGCGATCGCCGACGGCAGCGCGCCGACACCGAGCCCGGTGACGCCCGAAGCCCCGACGACCGCGGGGATCTCGACCACGGCCTCGGCCGGAAGGTTCGGGATCTTGCCCTGGTTGGGCACGTTCACGGCCAGCTCCACGTGCTCGCGCCCGGTGACCACCGCCGCGCAGATGTCGACGAGACGCTCGGCCTCCCCGTCGTCCACCGGCGCCAGTGGTTCGGTGCCGTCGGCCTGCGCGTGCAGCCGGTCCCAGAGGTCGCTCTTCTCGTCGATGTAGCGGATCGTGTCGTCGCGCCCACCCTGCAGTCCCCACGGCAGCTCGGAGCTGTCGGCGCCGCGCAGGTAGTGCCCGAAGAACTCGGACACGTGCCGGTCGCCGGGAGCCGGGTAGAGCCCGAACGTCGCGAGAAGGTCGGCGGAGACCGGCAGATGCACCCCCTCCTCGTTCGTCGACGGCGCGTCCGCACCACCCGCACGCTCCGAAACCGCCCGCCTCAGCAGCGGATACAGATCCTCGGCGCCGTACCGCAGGTCGAGCAGCCAGCACAGGTGGTTGAGCCCGGCGAAGGTCGCACCGATCTCCCGGGCCGGGATGCCCAGGTCCGCCGCGATCTTCGACAGCGTGTGCATGGTGCCGTGGCACAGCCCGATCGCGTCGACCGGCGCCGTGCTGGTGATGGCCCGGACGTTGGCGGTCAGCGGATTGGTGTAGTTGACGAAGAGCGCGCCCGGCGCCAGCTCGGCGACGTCCTGGGCAACCGCGGAGAGCTCCGGCACATGACGCAGCGCCCGCAGCACACCACCCGGCCCGACGCTGTCACCCACGGTCTGCACGATGCCGTACCGCTCGGGCACTTCCAGGTCGTGGCGCCAGCCGTCGGCCCCACCCACCGCGATGGTCGTCGTCACGAACCGTGCGCCCGCTAGTGCTTCGCGCCGGTCGGTGTGCGGGACGAAGGTCAGATCGGCCCCCTTCTCGGCTGCGATGCGCCGTCCGACCCGGGCCATCGTCTCCGCCGCGTCTTCCACCAGGTCGACGAGATGCACCGTCCAGCCGTCGAACACCCGGTTGTCGGCCAGGTCGTTCATCAGCCCGGGCGTGAACACCGTGCTCCCGGCACCGATCAGGACGATGGAATTCTCACTCATGGAACACCTTTCAGCGTGTACTACCGGCCAGCAGACCATCGACGATGTAGCGGTTGAACACGAGTGCGAGACCGACCGGCACCACGATGGCCAGCACCCCGGCCGCGTCGAGCAGTGTCACCGGCACCACGTGCCGCCCCTGGAGTCCGGCGATCACGACGGTGAGCGGCTGCGTGGAGAGGTCACTGGACAGCACCAGCGGGAAGAGGAACTGCGCCCAGGCGAACAGGAAGGTGATGAGGGCCGTGGAGATGATGCCCGGCCGGGCCAGCGGGAGCACGACGTGCCGGAGCACCTGCAGCCGGCTCGCCCCGTCGACGGTCGCCGCCTCCTCCAGGCTGATCGGCAGGCTCGAGAAGTAGTTGTGCAGCACCCAGGTGGCCAGCGGCAGGAAGCCGGAGACGTAGACCAGCACGATCCCGGTGTAGGTGTTCACCAGTGAGAACTGGCTCATGATGCGGTAGAGCGGAATCAGCGTGGTGTAGGCGGGCAGGCTCATGGTGGCGAGAATCGTGTAGAACAGCACCTTCCGGCCCGGGAAGGTCATGCGGGCGAACGCGTACGCGGCCAGTGTCGCCAGCACCACCGTGACGATCGTGGCCGCACCGCACTCGATCACGATGTTCCAGGCCGAACGCTTGATCTGGGAGGCGATCTCGCTGTCGCCGAGCAGGGCCCGGTAGTTGTCGAGCGTCGGGCTCAGCGGGAAGAACTGCACCGGGGTCGACCGGGCGTCGCTCTCGGTCTGCAGGCTGGTGCGCACGGCCCAGTAGATCGGCACGACCGACCAGAGCACGAGCCCGGCCAGCCCGATGCGGCGCAGAGGACTCACAGCTCCACCCTCCGGTAGACGAGGCGCACCACGGCCACCGAGACCAGCAGCGTGGCCAGCGTGATGAGCAGGGTGAGGGCGTAACCGGCTCCGAAGTCGAGGTTCTGGAAGCTGATGAAGTAGGTCTGCATGGTCACCGACGCTCCCGTGGACGCGGCGCCGTTCAGCACGTAGGGCTGGTCGAACACGTTCAGCGTCGCGATGACGGCCTGCACCATGGCGACGGCGATGCCGGGGCGCGCCAGCGGCAGGGTGATGCGGGCGAACGAGGCCCAGGGTCCGCAGCCGTCGAGCTGCGCCGCCTCGTACAGTTCCGCCGGTATCAGCTGTAGCGCAGCCAGTATCAGCAGCGCCGACAGCGGTGTGATCTGCCAGACCTGCACAACCTCGATGAGCGCCACCGTCAGCAGCCGGTCCTGCCCCAGCAGCAGCCCCCCGTCGGCACCGAAGAGCGACATCACCCCGCTGATCAGACCGGATCCGGGCTCGAAAATGCCCTGCCAGAGGATACCCTCGACCACCCCGGGCAGGGCCCAGGGCAGGATCATCACGGCGATCACCAGACTGCGTCCCCGGAACGGACGCTGCAGCAGCACTGCCGCGGTGATGCCCAGCACGGTCGAGAGCGTGACGCCGACCATGACGTAGAACACCGTGTTCGCCATGCTCGAGCGAACGGCCGCGTCCTGGAACAACTTCGAGAAGTTGCCCAGTCCCGCCCACCGCATCGGCGGGTCCAGCGCGTCCACAATGAAGAACGACTGCACCACAGCGAAAACCGCGGGCACCACCGCGAGCCCGATGACGAAGAGGGTCACCGGGGTGACCATCAGATAGGGCAGAAAATCGAAACGCCGGCTTTTGGACGTCGTGGTCACCCCCGCCGGTCGGGTCAGCACCGGGGTGGTCACGATTTCGCCAGGTCCTGGGCGGTTTTCGCCATGGTCGCCACGGCCTGCTCGACGGTCATCGATCCCGTGGCCGCCGCGTGCAGGCTGGTGTAGACCGCGTTCGAGAACTTCGGGTACCAGGTCGGGGCACCGCCCTCGAACACCGGCTTCGAGTTCTCCAGCATGGTCACGAGTTCCTCGCCGCCCGAGAGCTTTCCGGCGTCGACCATCTTGCTCACCGCGGACACGTGCGAGGGCAGCGGGTAGGCCGTGTAGATCTTGTCCGGCCCGTCCAGCCCGGCGAACGCCGACTGTGTCTCGACGCTGGTGAACCAGTCGATGAACTTGGCCGCCGCCTCGGGATACTTCGCCTGCTTGGGGATGCCCACCGCGTCCGGGTTGGACAGGTTCGCCACCGGTCCGTCGACGCCCGGCGTCGGCAGGTACGCCACGTCACCCGCGACCTTCGACGACTCCTTCACGTCGTAGATCGTGTCGACGGTACCGCTGTAGTCGGAGAACGTGCTGGCCACCGAGCCCTGGGCCATGAGCGTCTGCTGCCCCTGGGAGTCGGTGACGTTGATGTTGCCCTTCGGCACCAGGCCTTCCTTCAGCGCGTCGACCATCCACTGCGCTGCCTTGTACCCGGCCGAGTCGGGGGTCGAGAATTGCGGGTTGCCCTGCGTGTCGAGCACCGTGCCACCGAACGCGGCCGTCGTCTCGTACCAGTAGGTGGACAGTCCCTCGGCCGCCGCGAACGGGATGTTGAGCGGATTCTCGGAGACCCCCTTGCCCTTCACCGTACGCAGGGCCTGCGTGTAATCATCGATGGTGGTGGGCATCTCGGTGACGCCGGCCTTCTCGAACAGGTCCTTGTTCACCGTCGTCACCATGAACGACGCGTCGTACGGCACCCCGACCACGTGCCCGTCGCTCGTGAACGACGCGAGCTGAGGCACGTCGTCCTTCATCGCCCCGGTGTCGACGAAGTCTTCCATCGGCTGGAACCAGCCGAGCTTGCCCAGCTGCCCCACCCGCGACCAGTCGACGTTCGTCGCGTCGGCGAAGTAGGTGTTGGCGGCGGCCGCGGCCGAGATCTTGGTCTGCAGGCTGTCCCAGTCGATGTTCACCCAGTTCACGGTGATGCCGGTGTCCTGGGTGAACTCGTCGAGCAGGGCCTGGGGCGGGGGCTCGGCGGCCAGCACCACGTTGATCGTCACGCCGCTGGTGCGGTCGGACGCGTCTTCGTTGCCCACACTCGGAGCACCGCAGGCCGCCAGGGCCAGGAGCATCGCCAGGCCCGGCACGACGGCTTTCCACTTGCTGCTTCTCGTCTTCGGCATGACTCTCCCTGGAGATGACTGCGCGGAGAAGGGACTGCGCGGAAGTGAGCAAATATGAAGCTTTGACTGCGCATTACTGCGCGAACGGTGATCTGAACCGTACGGTTTGCCGCGAAGCAGCGTCAATGACGGAATCGAACATTCCTGTTACGAGCAGTCAGCTGCGCAAATGCGCACTGCCCTGCACAGAATGGCTAGGGTGATCGGCGTGCGGAGAGCGGAACGGCTGAGCGCGATCCTCGACCAGGTGCGCGCGGAGGGCAGCGTCGACGTCGGCGACCTGTCCACATCCCTCGGGATCTCCGGCGCCACGGTGCGCCGCGACCTGCAGTCGCTGGCCCAGAACCGGCTGCTGGTGCGCACCCGCGGCGGTGCCATGTCGAACGATGTCGGCGACGAGCTGCCCTCCCGCATCAAGGCCTCCCGCTTCCACACGGAGAAGCGGCGCATCGGTGAGGCCGCCGCCGCACTGGTGCCCGAGGGTGCGGTTGTCGGCCTCACCGGTGGCAGCACCGCCCTGGAGGTCGCACGCCAGCTGGCCCGGCGGCGCGGCGTCACGATCGTCACCAATGCCATCGACATCGCCGGCGAGCTGGTCGGCAACTCCGGCCTGCGCGTGGTTGTGATCGGCGGAATCCTGCGCTCGTCGCAGGAACTCGTGGGCCCGGCGGCCGAGGCCATGCTCTCGAACTACCACCTCGACATCGCCTTCATCGGCGTCGACGGCCTCACCCCCGACGAGGGTTGCACCACCTATGACGAGATGGAGGCCCAGACCGACCTGGCCTTCCTGCGTCGCGCCCGCCGCAGTGTGGTCATCGCCGACTCCTCCAAGCTCGGCCGGGTCACCTTCGCCCGCATCAGCCCCCTGTCTGCCGTCAGTGACGTGGTGACCGACTCGGGCGCCGAGCCCGGCGCACTCGAGGCCCTGGCCGCAACCGGGGTTCAGGTCACCGCGGTCTGACAGCCCCGCAGCTCCTCGCACCGCCAGGCGTGAACTCGGGCCAATAGGGCCTATCCATTGACATGCGGTGTCTCGGGCACTCATCATCGAGCCATGTCCAATCAGCGCCGAATGGATATTCACACGCGGTTTGCCGGTAACCGCGGAGTGCTGCGGTCTGCCCGGTGGGGTGCGGCGGTCGCTGTTCTGGCCCTGACCACCGCCTGCTCCCACGTTCCCGGCGTCTACACGATCGAGAGCAGGAGCGACGCCCAGGCCGCCGCGAACCGCGACGTGTTCGACCCGGCCGCATACGTCGACGGCGTCTGGGACTCGAAAGTCGTTCCCGCACTCACGAAGGCGACCGACGCGTCTGTCGTTGTCGCGGCGATCGGCGAAGACCCGGACGCGGCAGGTGAGCGGTACGGACACCGACCGGGAGTCGGCGGACCGTTCTCGTACCTGGTCAAGGGCACGGGCACGGTGACGAAGGTGGACGACGGCAGTGCCACGACCCCTCTGACCGTGCGGCTCGAGGGCACCGACGACGACGTGAACATCGGCACCGGCCAGGTGATCGCGGGCACCGCCCTGCGCGACGCGGTGGGCTTCATCAGCTTCAGCGACTTCAGCAACCAGCTCGACTACGCCGACGTGGCCACGCAGCTCAACGACCGGGTGCGCTCCGACGTGCTCGATCATCTGCCCACCGACCGGAAAGAGCTGGAGGGCAAGCAGATCACGTTCAGCGGGGCGTTCTCTTCGCTGGTGCCGGGAACGGCGATGATCGTGCCGGTCACGCTCGAGGTGACGCCGTGAGCTCCGCGATTCTGCGGGCCGAGAGCATCAGCAAGAACTACGGCGGTGTGCACGCCCTGCATGACGTCACGTTCGAGGCCCACCAGGGCCGGGTCAACGTGCTCGTCGGCGAGAACGGCGCGGGCAAGTCGACGCTGATGAAGATTCTCTGCGGTGCCGAACAGCCCACCTCGGGAACGATTCTGCTGAACGGAGAGCCGGTCGACATCGGCGGCCCCCGCACCGCCATGTCGCTGGGCATCGGAATCATCCATCAGGAGCTCAGCCTCTTTCCCAACCTGTCGATCGCCGAAAACCTCTTCGCCGGAAAGGAACTGAAGTCACGCGGCTTCAGCGACCTCAAGACCCAGCGCCCCCGGGCCCACGCCGTGCTCGAGCGCCTCGGCCAGGGCCACCTGAATCCCGACCGCCTGGTCGGCGAACTCCCCATCGGACAGCAGCAACTCGTCGAGATCGCCCGCGTGCTGCTGGAAGACGTCCGCATCCTGATCATGGACGAACCCACCTCGGCCCTGTCGAACCACGAGGTGGAAATCCTGTTCACGGTGATCGGCGACCTGCTGCGCGACGACGTCACGATCATCTACATCTCGCACAAGCTCGACGAGTTCCGGCGCATCGGAGATCACGTGACCGTGCTGCGCGACGGGCGCCTGGTGGCCCACGAGTCGATGGAACACACCGACACGGCCTGGATCGTGCGGCAGATGGTTGGCCGCGACCCCGAAAGCCTGTTCACCCGAAACCACTCCCCCCTCGGTGAAACCCTGCTCGAGGTAGATCATCTCACGATTCCCGGACCGCGAAGACCAATCGTGGACGACGTGTCACTCCGCGTGCGCGCGGGTGAGGTCGTCGGCATCTACGGCCTGATGGGAGCCGGCCGCACGGAGCTGATGGAAGCCCTGATGGGGCTGCGGGCAACCTCTTCCGGCACCGTCACGGTCAAGGGACGCCCCGAGCCGAAGGCCACCGTGCGCGCCCGGCTCGCCGCCGGGCTGGCCCTGGTGCCGGAGGACCGGCAGCGCGACGGCCTGGTTCAGACCCTGTCGGTACGCGACAACATCGTGCTCTCGATCATCGGCCGTCTCACCCGGGGCGGGTTGTTCCGGCGCGGCGCGCAGACGCGGGCGGCCCGGGCCAAGGTCGACGAACTGGCCATCAAGGTGGGCGATCTCGGCCTGGCGGTGACCTCACTGAGCGGCGGCAACCAGCAGAAGGTGGTCCTGGCCCGGGCCATGCTCACCGACCCGGTGGTGCTGCTGCTCGACGAGCCGACCCGGGGTGTGGACGTCGGCGCGAAGAGCCAGATCGCCGAGGAGATGGCCGGTCTCGCCGAGGCCGGGTTCGGCGTGCTGTTCATCTCCTCGGAGCTGGCCGAGGTCGTCGCGATCGCCGACCGGGTGCTGGTGATGGCCGCGGGCCGGCTGACCGCGGAGTTCGACGCCGACTCGATCACCGAGCAGGCCCTGGTGACGGCCTCTTCCAGCCAGAGCGTTCCTGACCAGGAGGTCTCGTCATGAGCGACACCGACGTCGCGACGCCGGTCGTGAAGCCCGGCCCGGCGCCGCGGCGGGCGGGCAGAACCGCCCGGCTCGCCCTGCTCCTGCTGCGAGGCCGCACGGTGATCGTGCTGATCGCGCTCATGATCCTTTTCGGCTCGATCTCCGGCGAGTACCTCAGCTCCGGAAACCTGATCCTGATGACCAAACACGTGGCCATCAACGCCATCCTGGCCATCGGCGTCACGTTCGTCATCCTGACCGGCGGCATCGACCTGTCCGTCGGTTCCATCGCAGGCCTGGCCAGCATGATCTGCGGCGGCCTGCTCTTCACCGGCCTGGCCCTGCCCGGCGGTTCCACGATGTTCCTGTCGGTCGGGGCGGTGATCCTGGCCGGCGTCGTGGTGGGCGCCCTGGTCGGCTGGGTCAACGGGGTGCTGATCACCCGGTTCAAGGTCGCGCCGTTCATCGCCACACTCGGCATGCTCTACGTGGCAAGGGGTTTCGCCCAGCTGCGCAGCAACGGCGGCACCTACCCGAACCTGGCCGGCACGCCGGGACGCGGCAACACCGGGTTCCACGTCATCGGGGTGGACGAGTGGCTGGGCATCCCGGTCGCCGTCTGGATCATGATCGCGGTGGCCGTGGCGGCCATCGTCGTGACCACGCGCACCCCGTTCGGCCGCCGGGTCTACGCCGTCGGCGGCAACGAGCGGGCGGCCGAGCTGGCGGGCATCCGCACCGGCCGGATCAAGATCGCGGTCTACATGATCAGCGGGGCCTGCGCCGCCCTCGCCGGCCTGCTGCTCACCTCCGAACTCGGCGCCGCCTACCCCGACACCGCCACCACCTACGAGCTGAACGCCATCGCGGCGGCGGTTCTCGGCGGCACGGCCCTGTCGGGAGGACGCGGCACGATCGCCGGCACGGTGCTCGGCGCGTTCGTCATCGGCTTTCTTGCGGACGGGCTGGTGCTCGTCGGCGTCTCGACCTTCTGGCAGTCGGTGGTCAAGGGCGCGGTGATCATCGTCGCCGTGGTCACCGAGCACGCCCAGCAACGCCTCCAGACGTCCCTCAGTGAAAGGACCTCCTCGTGAAGCTCCACCGTGCGAAGGCCAGGAGTGCGAAGGCCAGGAGTGTGAAGCCCGGCCGGGTGCTGTTTCCCGTGACCCTGACCGTCGTGCTCGCCCTGACCGCTGCCTGTGGCTCCGACAGCTCCTCGGAAGGCGACGGCGACACCGCCGCCGCTCCGAAGTCCAACCTCATCGTCGTCATCACCCCCTCTCCCGACAACGTGTTCTTCAAGGCCGAGCAGGACGCGGCGGCCGCCAAGGCCGAGGAACTGGGCTACGAGACGCTGGTTCTCAGCCACGACGACGACCCGACCAAGCAGAGCCAGGAGTTCGACACCGCGATCTCCCGCAAGGCGGCCGCGATCATCCTCGACAACGCCGGGGCCGACGTGACCGAGACGGCCGTGCAGAAGGCCAAGGACGCCGGCATCCCGTCGTTCCTGATCGACCGGGAGATCAACTCGACCGGGATCGCGGTGGCGCAGATCGTCTCGAACAACGCCCAGGGCGCGGCGCTCGGCGGGCAGGAGTTCGCCGAGCTGATGGACGGCAAGGGTGAGTACGCCGAGCTGACCGGCAAGGAGACCGACACCAACGCGGGAGTGCGGTCGAAGGGCTACCACGACATCCTCGACCAGTTCCCGGACCTGAAGATGGTGGCCCAGCAGACCGCCAACTGGGACCAGGCCGAGGCGCTCGCCAAGACCCAGACCATCCTCCAGGCCCACCCGAAGATCAAGGGCATCATCGCGGGCAACGACACGATGGCCCTGGGCGCGCAGGCGGCCCTCGACGCGGCGGGTAAGGACGACGTGGTCGTCGTCGGTTTCGACGGCAGTCCGGACGTGGTCGACTCGATCGAGAAGGACGCGATCAAGGCCACCGTGCTGCAACCCGCCAGCCAGATCGCGGAGATGGCGGTGGAGCAGGCCGACAGCTTCATCAAGACCGGCAAGGCCGCCCAGCCGGAGAAACAGTCGGTGGACTGCGTCCTGGTCACCGACGAGAACGCGGCGAAGGTCGAGGACTTCGCGGTCGCTTCCTGAGGGCCGTCTCGTAACGCTTCGATCTCACTCCGCGACAGACAGGTCCGGAAGGGGCATTCGATACCGAAGCATCCTCGGAAGGCTGTCATCATCTGAAAGGTGAGTACCGTCCCCCCGCCGCTGTCCGGGTACTACCGCGCGTTGATGCGGTCGTACCTGCTGTCAGCGAATCCCGATCTGGCCGGGACGGTGCACGCCTTCGCCACGCCGATCGAGAAGGGCGTGGACTCCGAAGAGCGACTCTGGACGGCCTGGGGCGAGGTGATCCGGCAGGCGTCGACACGCGCGTCCGACGACCAGACCCGGCTCGTCGACCTCGTCCGCTCGCTGCGCGACCGGGGCATCCGTCCCGACCCGTCGAAGCCCCATGTCATCTGGGGCCAGGTGCTGTGGACGGGTCTCCCGCTGCTGAACTCGCAGATGCGGGAGGCCTGGAACTGGGCCGCCCCGCCGGAGACCTCCGACTACACCTGGCGCAACGTCAACGGGCTGGCCGCCCGCCTGACCGTGGCCGGCATCGACTTCTCCCAGCTCGGGCTGTGGACCATCCGCTCCGCCCTGGAGGAGACCACCGAGGTCTCCACGGTCGAGCTGATGGCCGCGGCCGAGTGGTTCAAGTACCTCTCCGGCCCGCTGCGCAAGTGGTCGGAGGCCGACCGGCAGTTCGAGGGCCCCGACGACCCGGCCACGGCCCCCGGCAAGCTGCTGGTGGAAGAGGGCTTCACCACATCCGGCTTCAGTGCGACCCGCCTGGCCTACTGGCAACGCCGTATCCAGCAGGGCAGCACACAGCGATAGGGGTCACGGCAGAGGTCAGGGGCTGACGGATGTCGCCGATACTGGTCATATGCCAGCTGTGCAGCAGTCCGCTCTGATCGTGCCCGTGCCCGAGGTGGAGCCGGTGGTGGGCACCCACCGGGCCGGCCTCGACGCGAACGCGGTCAAGGGCGTGCCGGCCCACGTCACCGTGCTGTACCCGTTCCTGCCGCCGGCGCAGATCGACGACGAGGTCCGCGGCACCCTGCGCGACCTGTTCGCGACCCAGACCCCGTTCGACGTCACGTTCACCGAGGTGCGCTGGTTCGGCGACCAGGTGACCTGGCTGGCGCCCCAGCCCGACCTGGCGTTCCGTCAGCTCACCGCGGCGGTGTGGGGGCACTTCCCGGAGACTCCCCCGTACGCCGGTGAGCACGACGGCGACCACCCCCACCTCACGTTCGGGCACGGCCACCCGGTCGAGACCCTCAAGCAGGCCGCCGACGACGTGAGCCCACAGCTCCCCGTGTCGGCGACCATCGCGTCCGTTCATCTGATCGCCGGTTCGGACGCGCCCGACTCCTGGCGCCCGGTCGAGGTGTTCACGCTGGGCAACCAGGTCTGAGCCGTCCGGGGAGTCCTGCCCGGTTGCCACGGGCCGGTGGGGGAAGCCGGTTGAGAAGGCTCAGGCCGCACTCGATGTGAGAGATGTGGACCACTCACGCACCCGGCCGGTTCTGAAGGTCGCGCTGGCGCTCACGCTGCTGGCCCTCGTCATGGTGACGCCGATGCTGGCCTTCAACCTCACCGGCGAGAAGACGGCCCTCGGGCTCAACTACACGCTGCGCAGCGCGCAGCTGGCCAGCGGCAAGTCGACGACGGCCCGCTGGAACCCGTGCCAGAAGGCGATCGTGTGGCGCGTGAACATGGCGGGCTGGCCGGCCTCCAAACGCCCGGCCATGCTGAAGCAGATCCAGACGTCGGTGGCACGCGTGGCCAAGGTGACCGGCATGAAGTACCGCTACGCCGGCACCACCACGTTCATCCCGCGTCAGGAGAACCTGGCCTCGGCGCCCGCCGACATCGTGGTGGCGGTGATCGACCCGAAGAAGACCAACTTCTCGTTCAGCGAGAACTCTCTCGGCTACGGGGGCGTGCTCTGGGCGACCTGGTACGGCAGCAGCGGCGAGGGCGCCGCCGTGGTGCGGGGTTACGCCGTGCTCATCCCGAGCGGGATGAACAAGCTGAAGCCGGGTTTCGGGACGGGCAACAAGCAGGGCAACGTGGTGCTGCACGAACTGGCCCACGCCGCCGGGCTCGACCATGTGCGCAGCAAGGCCCAGCAGATGTACCCCGACCTCACCGCGAAGTCGCCGAACGGGCTGGCGCCGGGCGACGTCCAAGGTCTGCAGAAGATCGGTTCCAAGGCCGGCTGCATCGACGTGCCCTCGCGCGTGAACATCACCGACTACAACTGAGCCACCGGCAAGACTGGCCCTCAGAAGGACTTAGCTACTGGCGAGGCTGGTCTTCAGTCGGTTGGCGCAGTGCCGATGACCATCCCCATGGGGGCATTGTGGCTACGGCTACGTCAATGGTGGGGCTTGCACGCGGGGGCCCGGTTCTTCGTGACCCTGGCCGCGATCAGCCTGGTTCCGGTGGTCGCACTGGGCACCGTGATGGCGACGCAGTACCGCACGGAGCTGCGTGACCGGGGAGTCGCGCAGGGACGGCTGCAGGCGGCGCTGATCTCGAGGCTGATCACCGACACACAGCTGGAGTCGGTGACGCTGAAAGACGGTGTCACGGTTCGGGAACGCAGCCGGCTCGACCGGCTCGCCGACACCCAGGTGGACAGCGGTGTCATCTCCCGCTTCCGGCTTCGGGGCCCCGACCTGCGCATCGTCTACAGCTCGGACGGTTCCGGCCTGCGCTACGGCCCGGCCGTCGGCGACAGCACCGACCTGGACGGGCAGTCCGCGGCCGATGTCCTCACCGCGCTCAAGGGCGAGCCCACCGCGTCCATCGTCAAAACCGGCTCGGGCGACCAGAACACCGAAGTGATCGAGGCGTTCGCGCCTCTCTACAACGTCCTCACGCATGACCTGATGGGTGTGCTGCAGGTCGAGCTGCCGTACGCGCCGATCGCCGCCCAGATGAACGCCGGGCTGCACCAGCTCTACCTCGCGCTCGGCACCGGGCTGCTCATGCTCTACCTGGTGCTGGCCGCGCTGGTCTGGTGGTTCACCCGTGAACTGGCCCGCACCGCAGCCCGGTTCGAGCATCAGGCCCTGCACGACGCCCTCACCGACCTGCCGAACAAGGCTCTGTTCGCCGACCGGATATCGCAGACCGCGACCCTGGTGGAACGTGGCGGGGGCATCCACCTCGGGCCCGGGCGCCGGGGTGGCGGCGCGGCCGTGGTGCTGTTCAACCTGGACGGCTTCCGCGACACCAACGAGGCCATCGGCCCGCTCAACGGTGACGCCGTGCTGACCACGGTGGCCGAGCGCCTGCGCGACACCGTGCGCGCGGTCGACACCGTGGCCGGCCTGGGCGGTGACCTCTACGGGCTGATCCTGGCCGGGGTCGAGAAGCCGGACCAGATCGAGGCCGCCGCCGCGCGCATCAACCGGGCGGTCGAGGAAGACATCGTGCTCGACGACGTCGACGTGCCGATCCGGGTCACCGGCAGCATGGGGGTCGTCTTCATGCCCAGGAACGGCACCAACGCCGAGGTCCTGCTCGACCGGGCCGACGTGGCGCTGCACGTGGCCAAGACCTCGCACAGCAAGCTGGTCTGCTACGACGACGAGCAGAACAACTACGACCCGGACCGGCTCGCGATGATCGGGCAGTTGCGCGCCGGCATCGACAACGACGAACTGCGCCTGCACTACCAGCCCAAGATCGACCAGCCGGGCGGGCGCGTCACCTGCGTCGAGGCCCTGGTGCGCTGGCAGCACCCGGATCGCGGGCTGCTCTCCCCCGACCAGTTCGTGCCGCTCGCCGAGCAGACCGGGCTGATCGACGACCTGACCCGCTGGGTGCTCACCACCGCGCTGCGTCAGCTCACGGTCTGGCGGCGGGTGCGTGACGACCTGACCGTCGCCGTGAACATCTCCGAACGCAGCCTGAACCACCTCGACCTGCCGCAGATGGTGTTCGACGCGCTGAACGAGACCGGGGCCGCCGCGTCGTCCCTGGTCCTCGAGATCACCGAGGGCGCGCTCACTTCCGACCCGGATCGGGCCGGCCTGGTCATGCAGCACCTGTCGGGGGCCGGGGTGCAGCTCAGCCTGGACGACTTCGGCGAGGGCTTCACCAGCCTGAGCACGCTGGCCGAGCTGCCCCTGAACGAGCTGAAGGTCGACCGGATCTTCGTGCAGGACATGCTCAACGGCCCGAACGACGCCGCGATCGTGCGGTCGGTGGTCGAGCTGGGGCACAACCTCAACATGACGGTGGTGGCCGAGGGGGTGGAGAGCGCCGAGATCCTGGCCGCACTGAACGAACTGGGCGTCAACGCGGCGCAGGGGTACTTCTTCACCCCGCCGCTGCCGTCGACGGAGATCATGGACTGGATCTCGGCGAACACCCCGGCGACGATGAACGGGGACGAACCGCCTCCCCAGTAGGGCTCGGGAGTGCCAGGATGGACGTCATGAGTGACGCCGTGCCGGACGCTTCGCCGGAACCCGACCCGTCCGTCGAACCGTCTGCCGACCCGTCCGTCGACCCGGGCGTCCGCATCGGGCACGCCGAGCGGTTCGCCGCGATGAACGCGCTCAAGCACCACTACTCGGCGGGGCGGATCAGCTCGAAGGAGTACGAGGAGCGCTCGCTCACGGTCGAGAAGGCTCAGACCGACGCCGAGACGGCGAGCGTCTTCACCGACCTCCCCCAGCCGCACGCGCTGAACTCGTCCGAGCTCGCCGCCCTCACCGAGACCCAGGCGGGTTCCGAGACGTCCGCGACCGGCGCGTCCCCCGTTGTGCAGACCCTGACCCCCGGCGCCCCGCCGCCGGAACCCGACCCCGCGCCCAACCGCACGCCCAACCGCGGGGTGCTCAGCCTGCCCGAGCCGTACGCGACCACGGTCGTGTCGATCACGCCGATCCTGGCGGTGATCCTGTTCTTCGTCACCCACACGTGGTTGTGGTTCCTGGCCATCCCGATCGTGGCGCTGCTCGTCTATGGGCCGGACGGACGCGAGGGCAGCGGTCCCGAGGCGGCCGAGAGGCGTCGGCGGGAGAAGAATTGAGGACGACGCGGCCGGGTTTGGTTTTCTAGTCAGCTTCGGCGAGCAGGTCAGCTTCGGCGAGCGGGTCAGCTTCGGTGTGCGGCCAGGCGATTGCGGAGTGTGCCCGCGAACGACTCGGCGATACGGAGCTGGCCGCGTAGGGCGTCACAGCGGGCGTCGGCTGCGACCCGGTACATGGCCAGGCGTTCCACGATCTGCTCGTGGTCGTCGGCCCCGGTGTCGTCGAGCTTGTCGAGTACGCCCAGCAGGTCACGCATCTCGTCGAGGCTGAACCCGAGCGGCTTCATGTCCTTGACCAGCTGGAGCCGCGCGACGTCGGCCTCCAGGTAGAGCCGGAACCCGCCCTGGCTCCGCGCCGACGGGGAGATCAGGCCGATCTCCTCGTAGTAGCGGATCGTGCGCAGGGAGAGTCCGACCCGCTCGGCGACCTCGCCGATGTGCATCGTGGGCTCCGGCATCTCTCCCCTTCACCCTCGGCTCGTATCGGTTGGCACCGGCTCGCATCAGTCAACCGGGCTGATCGGCACCGGTGGCGCAGCCTGTCTGCACCCGGTCGCGACGCGCCAGTTTACGGGGGCACGGCATCTTCGCGCGCCTCCTCGCCCAGATCGGTGCTGAGAGGAGCCTGAGAGAGACTCGTCACGTCTGCCCTCGCAGCGGGGATCGAAGCTCGCGCCGGACGAGTTCGCAGGTGAACGGGGCAAAAGCACGAGACCGGGACGACCTGTGACAGGCCGGTTCCGGTCTCGAGCGAGGTTCTTCCGTCTGTGCGCGGCGCGCGTGTCGGCCTGCCTTACATCGGGGTGCCGAAGGTCTGGGTCCAGTACGGCGAGCCGTTGCCGACCGCGTAGCCCAGGCCCATCTCGGTGTAGCCGCAGTTCAGGATGTTGGCCTTGTGCCCGGACGAGTTCATCCAGGAGGTCATCACGTCGGACGGGGTCTGCTGGCCCATCGCGATGTTCTCGGCCGCACCGCTGAACTTGTACCCGGCGTCGGACATCCGGTCGAACGGGCTGCGACCGTCCTGGCTGTTGTGGTCGAAGTAGTTGTTCTCCGCCATGTCCTCACTGTGGCCCTGGGCGGCCGCGGTCAGCTTGGAGTTGAGCTTGAGGGCCTTGCAGCCGGCGGCGGCGCGCTTGGTGTTGGTGATCTCGAGGACCTTGGCCGCGTAGGTCTCGGCCTTGGTGCCGCCAGAGCTGCTGCCGCCCCCGCCGCCCCCACCACTGCTGGACGACGTGGTGGTGCTCGGGTTACTCGCGGGAGTGCTCGGTTTCGAGGTGGGCGCCTTGCTCGGCGACGCGGAGGCGGTCGGCTTGGCGACCGGCTTCTTCACGTTCTTGACCGTCATCGAGTAGACCGCGATGCGGGTCTCATCACCGTCGACGACGCTCGAAACGGTGACCGTGTACTTGCCGTCGGGGAAGTTCTTGGTGTTGAAAGCCAGGGCGTAGGGCGCCTTCCGGTCTTTCACCTGGAGCTTGCGCTTGCCGTCGACCGCGAACAGGACCGTGGCACCGGCCTCGACGCGCTTCGGCCCGGGGATCGTGACCAGACCCTTGACCGTGCCGAGCCGCTTGCGCCTGACCTCGGCCGCCGCGGTCTGGGTCTGCTCCGGCGTGGCCTCGACGGACGGGCTCGTGGTGGCCGACGTCGCCGGCTCGGCGGCGAAATTGGCGGACGCGAGCTTGGTCTTGCTCTCGTCGTTCTTGCCGAACAGCGAGGGCCCGACGAACACGGCTACGAGCGCGATCAGGGTCAGCGGAGCCAGGACGAGGATGGCGTTCCTCGTCCAGTTCGATGACTGACTGTGCATGAAGAAAAAACTCCCCAACGTGCTCGCAGCGGTTGTTCCGTTGTCGAAGCTAGCACCGGCACGGCACGCCGAGAATGCCGCAAAGTGCCCCTGACCTCGTCACCTGCGCCGTTCTGGCTAGGCTTAACGCAGGCTTGCCCGTGGCTTGTGCCCATGACTCGCGCTGGCGACCGTGCACTGACGGTGCAGGCAACGCGGGTGCCGATTGCGTGCCATACGCCGAGCTAGTGGAGACCTCCCAGCGTCACGTCGGCCTCGGTGTCACGAAGGCGAGCCAGGGTCGTCCCGTACATCGTCGTTTTGATCCGCCCCAGCGTCGCGCCGGCCTTGGGAGCCAGATCGGCGGCGAGCTTGAGCGCGGTCGGCACCACGTCGTCTTCCGGAACGGCCAGGTCGACGATCTGCAGACTGTGCGCCTCGACCCCGCCGTACCGCCGCCCCGTCGTCATCACCTCGTGCGCGACCTGGGGTGTGAGACGGGCCTGGATCAGTGCCGCCATGCCGTCGGTGAACGGGATGCCCAGATCCACCTCGGGCAGGCAGAACCAGCCCCGGTCCGCCCGCATGACCCGGAAGTCGTGAGCCAGCGCGAACATCCCACCCGCGGCGAACGCGTGGCCCGGCACTGCTGCGACCGTCGGCACCGGAAGCTCGAGCAGTCTCGCGAACACCTCGTGCACCGCGACCACGTAGCCGGCGAGCTGTTCCTCGTCCTGAGCCCGCAACCAGTCCAGGTCGAGCCCGTTCGAGTAGATCTTGCCCCGCGCCGTCGTCACCAGGGCTCGGGCGCCCTCGGCCTGGGCCACCTCGTCGAGCGCCCCCGCCACCTCAGCGATCCAGTCGAGGCTGAACCGGTTCTCGTCATCGCCGAGATCCAGCACGAAGACGTCGTCGGCGCGGGTCAGGCTGGGCATGGTCCGGGCTCCCTGTGCTCAGTGCGGTGGTGTGCTCAGTGCGGTGGTCTGTTCAGTGCGGTGGTCTGCTCAGTGCGGTGGTCTGCTCAGTGCGGTGAGTTCCTGCTGCTTGATTCTCATCGCCCCGTGAACCGGGGATCCCGGCGTTCGGTGAACGCGGTCACCGCCTCGACGAGGTCTTCAGACGACAGGAACGCCGAGTTCCACGCGGCCACGTGCCTGAGTCCGTTTTGCACCCTACCCGCCCGCTCCGCGTCCAGGACCTGTTTCACGCCCTGAACGGTCAGCGGAGGGTTCCGGGCCACCTCGACAGCGAACTCCCGAGCAGCCGTCAATGCTCCCTCCGGCGTCGGCGCCACTCGGTTCACCAGCCCGATCCGCTCGGCCCGGTCCGCGTCGACGTCCTTTCCGGTCAGGGCCAGCTCACGTAGGTTCCCGTCGCCGATGATCGCTGGAAGCCGTTGCAGACTGCCCAGATCCGCGACCATCGCCATCCGCACCTCACGTACGCTGAATCTGGCCTCGGCACTGGCGAACCGCACGTCACAGGCCGCGATCACGTCGACCCCGCCACCGATGCACCACCCATTCACCGCCGCCGCCACCGGCTTTCGGCAGTCCGCAACCGCCGTGACGGCGTCTTGCAACACCCGGATCTCGTCGTGCAGCTTGCTCCTCGGCCCCGCCAGCCCGGGCTCGCCGCTGAACATCCCCCGCCACCGCCGGCCCATCGCGATCAGGTCGAGCCCGTACGAGAAGTGCGCGCCCGCTCCGGTCAGCACCACTGCCCGCACCGAATCGTCGTGATCGAGCGCCGTGAACACCCTGGGCAACTCGGCCCAGAAATCCGGGCCCAGCAGGTTCCCCTTCCCCGGGCCGATCAGCGTCACCTCGACGACGTGGGCCGCCGCATCCCCGGAGCTCAGCGAGCGGTCAAGCCCGGCAACCGCCTCCTCGGACAATCGACCGACCGAGAGCGACACCAGCGGTGCCCCGGCCACCTCGTACGTCTCCGGTCGGCCCGCCTGCACACGGCCTGAGTCTTCAGACATTCCGCTCCCGCTTCTCCGCGCCCGGAACCTTCGCCGCCGCCACTGTAGGTCGAGATCACCCAGGCTGCTCCTTCCCGCCAGGACCATCGCTCAGTCACGCGTTTCCTGCGCCGACCGGACCTGCAGCGCCCCTGCAGCATGTGGCCTCTCTGTATTGCTAGCTCTCTCTATTGCTAGCTCTCTCTATTGCTAGCTCTGCATTGCTAGCTCTGCCCGGCCGCCCTCCCGACCTGCCCACCGTTTCCATCACGTCCCGGCTTCCCCATACCCCGGCTTCCCCACGTCCCGGCTTCCCCACGTCCCGGTGTGTGGATCGTCCTCTCAGAACGTCGGTTCGCCATGCCCGACCTCGGCGCCCCGTTTTCCATCCGCCGCGGCCGAGGCGTCTCTGCGAGCACCGTTTGCCCGCAGGCGATCCCGCCGCTCGGTCTCGGCGAGGGCACGCTGAAGAGCTCGACGCCATCGACTCAACCGCTCGGCCGTGCGTCGGGCCGCACTCGTCCGGTCGGGCTTCTCGGTCACCTCCCGGTCGACCGGGCCACCTCTCTGCTCCCCACCTCCCCCGGTCCGGCTTTCCCTCGGTCTCCCCCACGTAAGCTCACTTCCGTCGAGAAGTGACAGCAACGTCCGTTCATTTCCAGGCAGTGACGTCGGCTCCGAGACGTACTCGAAGCCCGCCGGACTGATCCAGATCACTGTGTCCACCGGAAGCCCCGCGCCCGGACGCGTCCGGCGCACCTTCCATCCTCCAAAAGTCTTCAACCGGTGATGAGCGCGGCAGGCCGGGTGCAAGTTGCACTGACAGGTCGGACCGCCCGCCCCGAACGGCACCACATGATCGACATCGCACCTCACCGCAGGCACACTGCACCCCGGATGCGTACAGCTCTGGTAACGAGCCATCACGAGGTCGATGATCTGCTGCGTCGGCCGGTAGCGCTTCGCGGCCGGATCTGCGTGTCCATTCGCAGCACTCACCGACGGTTCCGCTTCGACGGCCTCATTCGGATCCGGGAAAACTTCTGCCGTGTAACCCCTCTGCTCGGCCCGGGGACGCGAAACAGGATGCCGGACCTTGAGAACCGTGACCTTCTGCGCCGCAGAGGCGATCTTGCGAGCCAGCTCGGCCGAGATGCCTCCGTACCCCATCAGGATGCCTGGTTCTTCGCTCACGCCAAGCAGAGCCGCATCGGTCATCGTGACGACAAGATGCGGACCCCGCCGGCTCCTGCCAATGCGCGGCTTCCGCCACCAGCCGAGAACCTGACCTCCGGCAAGCGGCTCCAGGCCGAACTGGGCCAGTTGCCGATCGCGTTCGGTTTGATGGGCGTCCAAGATGTCTTTGAGCGCCTGAGCCGACTCACCCCTGCGCGCATCAGCCTGATGATGTTCATTCCCATTCGCCAACCCCTCTGATTCCTCCTGAAGTTCGGCACCGGCTCGGTCAGCAGCGCCGTCTTCTGCTTCTGGACGTTCAGGTTCAGGTCGGCTCGGGTCGCGCACGAGGGGAATGTCGGCACCCGTCGCAATGGCCTCGAAGAGCGCAGCCACGGCATCGGCACGGCGCTGCTGGTGCGAGCGTGGATCGGGAACACCGTCAGCCTGCGCCTGATCCCGGCAGGCGTCGGCCATGGCATCGAGCACCCCATCGATCATCTGCGCCACGTCGGCCGTGAAAACACCGTACAGGGCCGCCATACCGTCGGGGAGGGCGTCGAACCTCACCTCTCGAGCAGCCTTGGCCCGGCGGTGGCGAGCATTCGCATCGTCAGGATCGAGAGACAGGAGCAGATCGGCGATGAACCGCTTGAGCTGCGGTGCGGTCTTCTTCGGCGCTTCCTTCGCCAGAACCGCCTGGAAGAGCCGCCATTCAGGGCAGCCGGGCCTGAACCAGGCCGGACCGACGAGCGGGTGATGGAGGCGGTCGGAGATGAGTTTGGCCCGGTACCAGTCGAGCTCCCCCGAGCACACCAGCCCCAGAATGTCCGGCAGGTTCTGCTCAAGCCTGACCGCGGCCACAACCAAGCTGCCGGCCCAGGCCCGCGAAATGCAGAGCAGTGGGGCTATCTCAGCAGCGACCCGGCTGCGGGAACCGATGACCGAAGCCGTGTCTTCATCTTCATCTTCATCAGCGGCACCACGCCCGGCCCCAGCCACCCCCTTGGACGCCGCGTTATCGCCATTCCTGCCTTCATCGCCGGAGGCGTCAGCATCCCCCTGCCCTGGACACGTCGCCGAACCTGTTGCCGCAACCACCTCAGCGATGACCATTGTCTGCACACCCTGGAGTTGCCGGGTCAGCGTCTCGCAGTTCCTGATCCGCTCCAGCAGAATCCTGTTCGAGACATCGCTACCACGAGGGGATCCGAGCAGACAGGCGACCATGTCGAGCAGCCGGCATAGAAGCTCGTCGAACGGCAGGCCGCCAACCGCCCCGTCCAGATGCTCTGCACTCATGACTGCCCCCGATCAGCAACAACTTTCGAAGCCCCGACTTCGATGAGGAGACTCTAGCTCCGGGCACCGACAATCTTGGACAGACCCGTTCCAGTCGCTTCAAAGAGCCAGGTCGACGTGCTTCTGACACCCGTCGGCGGAAAGATCCGGGGATCAGCGAGGTTCAGGGCGGTCCGGGCCGGTTCAAGATTGTCGGTGGCGTGAGGCAGGATGAGATCACCGGAGAAGTTCGGGAACGTTGGGGAGGCACAGATGACAGCGAGTCGTTCAGCCAGTCGCACTGCGGGGCACGACCGCGATCCGGTGACGGATCTGCGTCGTATCGCGTTCCTGCTGGAGCGGTCACTCGCCTCTTCCTACCGGGTCAAGGCGTTCCGTGGAGCAGCAACCGCCCTGCTCACCATGCAGCCCGAGGAGATCCGGGGAGCCGCCGACAACGGCAAGCTGACTGATCTCAAGGGTGTCGGCGAGAAGACCGCCGCGGTGATCGAGCAGTCTCTGGCCGGCCAGGTGCCCGATTATCTGGCCAACCTGGAGCAGGAGGCCGTAGAACCGCTCGCCACCGGCGGCGAGGAGCTACGCGCGGCCCTGCTCGGCGACTGCCACACGCATTCCGACTGGTCCGACGGCGGGTCGCCGCCGGCCGAGATGGCCTGGACGGCGAAGGAACTCGGTCACGAGTACATGGTGCTCACCGATCATTCGCCGCGTCTGAAGGTGGCCAACGGGCTCACGGCCGATCGGCTCCGGCAGCAGCTCGACATCATCGAGGTCATCAACCAGCAGCTCGCCCCTTTCCGGGTCCTCACCGGCATCGAGGTCGACATTCTGGAAGACGGTTCGCTCGACCAGGATCCGGAGCTCCTGGCCCGGCTCGACGTCGTGGTTGCCAGCGTGCACTCGAAACTCGCCATGCCGCCCAAAGCCATGACCAGGCGCATGCTCGCCGCGATCGAGAACCCGCACACCGACATTCTCGGCCACTGCACGGGCCGCATGGTCAAGCCTCGCGAGGGCAGAAACCCCAAGGGGCGCCCCGAGTCCGAGTTCGATGCGGCAGCTGTATTCGCCGCCTGCCAAGAGCATTCGACCGCTGTCGAGATCAACAGCCGTCCCGAGCGTCTCGATCCGCCGCGGCGTCTGCTGCGTCAGGCCGCAGAGGCAGGTTGTGTCTTCGCCATCGACACCGACGCTCATGCTCCTGGCCAGCTCGACTGGCAGATCATCGGGGCATCGAGGGCTGTCGAGTGCGGGGTGACAGCGGAGCGGGTCATCAACACCTGGGGTGCAGACGAGCTCCTCACCTGGACCACGTCATGAGTACACGAGCGCGGGGGCTCGAACACCAGAGCCCCGGATCGGGACGGGCGGCGCCCCTTGGGGCGGGCTTCATCCGGAGTAGTCATGCCGTAGCCGGCCACACCAGATACCCGCAGAGATGCCGGCCAGGACATTGCCTCGCGAACCGCTGCCGACGAACTGCGACGCATGGATATTCACGGGCCGGACGAACAGGCTCACACCATGCAAGAACCTCGCCGGGAGAAACCCGCGCTGCGTCCCTGACACGCAGCCCACGTTCACTCCCGACGAGGCATGAGAAAGCCTCCCCCATGACCGGCTCTCTCGGCAACGGAGTTGGCGACAAAGCAGCAGAAGTTGTGAATCCGTGACGTTGAGATGACCTGCACGAGAAGTCCAGGTCAGATTCGGATTCTCAGTCGGAAAACATTCCTCTCCCGGATGAACCGCAATGGTCTCCGTGGCGTAACCGCACACGCAAAGCGGCACTCACCGGTGGAGCGGCAGGGGTTCAGCGCGGGATTCGGGGGATCAGGGAGAGGGGCATGCCGTGCTTGGGGCGCAGGGTGACCAGGGCCTCGACTGCCGGGGACGGGGTTCCGGCGGGGCGGCGCACAGCCCGGTCCCGCAGGAGGGTGGCCAGCAGAAGAACAGATTCGACCAGGGCGAAGTCACGGCCGATGCACAGGCGAGGCCCGGCACCGAAGGGGAGGTAGGCGGGGTGGCGGTCGCCGTGACCGGGAGCTGCATCGAGGAAGCGGGAGGGCTCGAAACGCTGTGCATCCGGCCAGTTCCGCTCGCTGCGGTGAAGCAGCCAGGGACTGACGATGATCAGGGTTCCCTCGGGCACGTCCACACCGTCGACGGTGTCCGGACCGGCCGAGCGCCTCGTGATCACCCAGGCCGGCGGATACAGGCGGAGGGCCTCGTCGACCACGGCGCGGGTGTAGGTGAGGGAGGGGATGTCTTTCCATTCGGGGGCGCGCCCGTGGAGCACGCTGTCGAGTTCGTCGTACAGGCGCTGCTGGATGTCCGGGCTCTCGGCGAGCAGGTGCAGTGTCCAGACCAGGCTCGAGGCGACCGTCTCGTGGCCGGCGATGACCAGGGTGACCAGTTCGTCGCGGATCTCCTGCTCGGTCATCCACGGGGAGGCAGATGAGGGAGCGGGTGGGGCATCGTCGGACTGATCCGAGGCCATAGGGCCGGGCTGACGGGAGCCGGCACCGGAGCTGTGGTGGTCGGAGACCTCGCCGGGATCGGTGGGGTCGCCGGCGGCGCGGAGGAGTACGGCCAGGAGGTCAGCGTCTTCCGGGCGGATTCCCTGGGCGCGGCGGCGGGCGACGATGTCGGCAGTGACCTGGTCGAGAGTGGATACGGCGGAGCGCATCCGGCGGGCCGAGAGGGTGGGCAGTCGGGAGAGGGGGCCGGCAGCGAGAGGGTTGGTGGCGCGGGCGATGACCTGGCGCAGGGCGCGGTCGACGGCATGGACGAGATCGGAACCGGCCGAGGAGAGGTCGTCGGCGAAGAGGGTCTTGCCGACGACGGTGAGCATGGCTCGCATGATCGCGGCCTCGGCATCGATGGGCGCGTAGGGAGGGGCCTGGTCCCAGGCGGTGCGGAGCTGCTCGCCGGCAACCACCGTGGAGGCGGCGACCTCGTCGAGGCCACCGTGGTGGAACGCGGGCTGCAGGGTGCGGCGGTGCCGGCGCCAGACCTCGCCGTCCGAGGTGAGGAGGCCGGAGCCGGTGACCAGGGACAGGGCGCCGTACTGGATGGTGGCCTTGGTGTAGTTGCGGTGGTTGCGTTGCAGCACGTGCCGGGCCCCGGCCGGGGTGTTCACCAGGAGGACGGGGGTTTTCGGCATCGGGAAGGCGACGAGGTCACCGTGACACTCGACGACCTTCTCCAACCAGGCCAATGGGTTTCGCATGATCGACGGGACGCCGCGGATCATGTCGAGGGGCAGCGGTCCGTCGGCGTCGAGCGGGGTGTAGCGGGCATTGGGACGGGGCGGGCGGGGCTCCGGCGAGTCGGCGGGGGCCGGGACGGAGGCGGCGGAGCCCGGGACAGAGGCGGCGGAGCCCGGGACAGAGGCGGCGGAGCCCGGGACAGAGGCGGCGGAGCCCGGGACAGAGGCGGCGGAGCCCGGGACAGAGGCGGCGGAGCCCGGGACAGAGGCGGCGGAGCCCGGGACAGAGGCGGCGGAGCCCGGGACAGAGGCGGCGGAGCCCGGGACAGAGGCGGCGGAGCCCGGGACAGAGGCGGCGGAGCCCGGGACAGAGGCGGCGGAGCCCGGGACAGAGGCGGCGGAGCCCGGGACAGAGGCGGCGGAGCCCGGGACAGAGGCGGCGGAGCCCGGGACAGAGGCCGGGCCAGACGCGGCGGGGCCAGACGCAGCGGACTCGGGCCCGGCAGAGTCCGACGTGGGGCAACCGGGCATGGGAGAGGCGGCGGGGTCAGAGGCGGGGGAACCAGACATGGGCGAGTTCAGAGGTACAGCCCCGTGCGGTCGTCCTCGACGCGAGGAGCAGCCACCGCGTGGATGTCGCGTTCGCGCAGCAGGATGTAGGCCTCGCCGTGCAGTTCGACCTCGGCCAGGTCTTCGGGGTCGTACAGCACCCGATCGCCGACCTGCACCTGGCGCACGTGCTGGCCGACCGCGACGACGGCCGACCAGGCCAGGCGGCGGCCGACCGAGGCGGTGGCCGGGATGACGATGCCGGCGCTGGAACGCCGCTCGCCCGCGTCTTTGTCGAGGGAGACGAGCAGGCGGTCGTGCAGCATGCGAATAGGCAGCTTGGCCGGGACACCGGTGGACTGCGAGCCGGTGGGGACCGGGGTGGAGAAGGAGGTCACATCAGCTCCGGCCGCGGATGAACACCAGGACGCCGGCGATCGCCACGACCGCGCCGGCCACCGCGGCGACGCGCTCGGTGCGCAGCTCGCCGTCGGGGGTGTGCGTGACGGTCTGCAGCTTGTCGGACAGGGCGGCGGTGGTGCGCCGGGCGATGTCCTTGGGATGGGCCCGGGTGGTCAGCTCGTCGATGGTGGCGGCCAGGTGCTCACGCCGGGCCTGGATCTGGAGCTCCAGCTCGGTGGGAGACCCGTTCAGAGCCTCGTCGAAAGATCCCTTGTCACTCATGGCAGCCCCTCAGTCCCCTATGTCCCGTACCGCCGGATCCCGTCAGCCCGCTCAGGCCCGTCAGACCTTCAGCGCTTTACGCAGCGACGCGACGTGCCCCGTGGCCTTCACGTTGTACTTCGCGAGCTCGACCTTGCCCTCGGCGTCGATCACGATCGTGGAGCGGATGACCCCGACGACGGTCTTGCCGTACAGGCTCTTCTCGCCCCACGCGCCGTACGACTCAAGCACCTCGTGCTCAGGATCGGACAGGAGGGGGAACGTGATGGCGTCACGCTCGACGAACTTGGCCAGTTTGGCGGGTTTGTCGGGCGAGATGCCGATCACGGCGAAGCCCTCGGCCTGCAGAGCGGCCAGGCTGTCGCGGAAGTCGCAGGCCTGCTTGGTGCATCCCGGGGTCATCGCGGCCGGGTAGAAGTAGACGATGACGCGCTTGCCCGCGTAGTCGGACAGCGAGACTGTCGACTCGTCGGCAGCGGGCAGGGTGAACGCCGGTGCAGTGGCGCCGACCTCGAGCTTGGCCACGAAAGAACTCCTCATGCTGGTCAGCGTCCGGGTACCTCACCTTTAGGGCACCTTGGGCGGCGCAGACAGCCTACCCGGCCCGCCCGCGGAAACGTCGTCGCCCCGAGCGCCCGCCAGCCCCTAGGCTGTGGGCAGCGCGCGAGTGGTGTAATTGGCAGCCACGCAGGATTTAGGTTCCTGTGCCTTCGGGCGTGGGGGTTCGAGTCCCCCCTCGCGCACTCACGTTCTTGCAGGTCAGGGCGATCTACCAAGATCCACAGCTGGCCTCGGCAATCGACGGCAATGCCCGAAGTCCATTTCCGGCGGCCGGACGCCGCTGCGAAGCCCATGACTTCGCACCCCCGCACAGGCGGTGACGCCCGTGGCTAGCGTCCAGGCTCGGACCAACCGTGACGGTTCCGTCACACATCGCCTCATGTACTACGTCCAGCGGAAGCTGCGCTCGATCTCCTTCACCGACGCGAACGAGGCGAAGCACTGGGCTCACGTCTTCGACGTGCTCGGCCCCGATGCCGGAAAGCGCGCCCTCCAGGAAGCGCTCGGCCAAGTCGCCCCACCGCCTCCCGAGCCGACGATCGAAGAGATGGTGCTGCGGCACATCGAACTGCTCACCGGCATCCAGGCAGGCACTCGGGCCGACTACGTCACCCACGCACACCGCGACATCGTGCCGCTCATCGGGGACGTCCGCCGCAGCGAGATCACCAAGGCCGTCGGGGCTCAGTGGGTCAACCAGTTGGAGGATCGAGGCCTGTCGGGCAAGACGATCAAGAACCGGCACAGTCTGCTGTCGGCCGCGATCGAGACCCAGGCCGTCGAGACGGGGCACCTGACCAGGAACCCGGTCAAAGGCCTGCGACTGCCCGACGCATCCCGCAGCCGGGAAGACATGCAGTTTCTGAACAAGGAGCAGTTCGCCACTCTGGTGTCTTGCGTCCGACCGCAGTACCGCGACTTGATCACCGTCCTGGTCGGCACGGGCATGCGCTGGGGCGAAGCAGCGGCCTTGCGGGTGGCGAACGTCCGGCTCGACGCCCCGGTGCCGACCGTGGTGGTGCGCGAGGCCGTGAAGCATCGGCGCGACGGCATCCGCGAAGTGGGGGGACCTAAGTCCAAGCAGGGTCGCCGGGAGATTCCCCTGTCGCCGACGATCGCGGTCGCACTTCGGCGAGCCGTGGACGGCAAGAAGCCGAACGACCTGGTCTTCGTCTCCATCACGGGCCAGCCCATGCGCTACGGAGTCTTCCACCGAGATACGTGGTCGCGGGCACAGGCCGCAGCCGTGAAGGCGGGGCTGACGGCCGAACCGGCCATCCACGACCTTCGGCATACGTGCGCGAGCTGGTGGCTGGCTGCGGGGGTGCCGATCCTGACGGTCTCGAAGCTGCTGGGACACACGGACGCCGGGTTCACCTTGCGCGTCTACGGCCACGCCTTGCCCGGCGACAGCAACCTTGTCATCCAGGTCACCGAGCAGATCCTGTCCGGCATCGAGACCGCCCCAAAGAAAGCGATGACACCCGTGGCATAGCCCCGGAGCACTCATCGCCCCCTCACCCGCACGAGAAGCGCCCCTGCCTGGCCATTGCGCCAGGTCAGGGGCGCTTCCGTTTCCGCCTACTCGATGCCGCTTCTCAGAGGGCAGGGCGACACGGGACGCGGATCGAGACAGATACGGCCCACCTGATTGAACTTCCTGCATCTTTATGAGTATGTTGTACGTGCAGGAAACGAACGAGGAGACATCCCGTGACGAACAGTCCGATCCCCACCCTCCTGACCCCTCAGGCGGTCGCCGACATCTTCGGCGAGACGAAGAAGACCGTGATCGAGCGCGCTCGACACGGCGAGATCGGCTGCTACCGCTGGGGACGCGAGATCCGGTTCTCCCCCGAACACGTCGCCGAATACCTCGCCAGCCACGAAGCCAAGGTCGGCCGGCCGTCCGAGGTCGGCCGCAAGCCTCGGGTGAGCGCCCGCGCTGAAGCCGAGCTGCGGAAGAGCGCCTGAGACATGACTATTCAGCTCTTCATCAGATCGTGAGGTCGCAGCGGCCATCCTGACCATCGACCGAACAACCAGCCGGGGGAAACCACGTGGTCGACAACGAACAGAACGACAAGCTCACCGTGGGCGCTCTGATCCGGCAGCTCAGCCGGTTCCCGATCGAGACCGAGGTCATTGGGAAGAACGGCGACCTCCGATTCACGCTCCAGCTGGTCGTTTCCGTCGACGGCGACGCGAGCCGGGTAGTCGTCCAGGACGACGAGCAGGAGGCCGCTGCGCCGCAGTCGGGCTGGGGCGACGACCAGTACTTGTCGACCGAGCAGCTCTGCGAGTGGCTGAACTGCGAAAGAGACTGGGTCTACGACCGCAAGCACCTGATCCCCCACGCGAAGATGGGCCGCCTGCTGCGCTTTCGCGTGGGTGACGTCCGGGCCTACCTGGCGCGGAGCACACAGACCAACGGCTGACCTCTGCACGCGCAGCCGTTCAGAAAACACCGATCACAACCAAGGAGTTCCCATGACCGACCCCGACTTCGCCCTGACGATCGTCTACCGAGACCTGCCCGCCCGCCTGCCCGAGCACGAGGTGATCTCGTCAAACATCGCCCGGTGCAGCGACGGTCGGCACGCCGCAATGGAGTACGTCCGGTTCACCGACGGCTCCGAGGCCTTCCTCGACTACACCTGGTGACCAACTCATGAGTGGCGGCCTCGTCCCGTGAAGACGAGGCCGCCGCAACACCGATCAAGGAGTCAACAGTAATGATGCACACGATCAGGGCTGGGTCCAAGCCCGCCACGGACCCGTTCGCCGTCCTCGTCGCTTCGCCGCGCGGCAACGGTTTTCGGCTGACCAGGTTCGCCAGCAACGACCTCGACGGCCTGGACGGCATGGCGACCTGGCTCACCGAGGAGCAAATCTTCGACCTGGGCTTGCAGCTGCCGTGTAACAGCGGCGAATGCGACGGCGACCCCGAAGAGGACGCCTGCCTGGAACCGGCTCTGCCGGGCTCCAACTGGTGCGAACGACACCACTAATAGCACTACCGGATGGAAGACCCCGAGCATCACCGCTGGCTTGCACGACGACGGCCGTGCGGGCCTCGGTCCCGAAAGGACCGGGGAACCCCATCCGTCGCTTCACTTTCCGGCGCTGGTAGCGAAGTCCTTTCTTCTGGGCACCAAGCCGAAAGCCGGGAAGGCCCCTAGACAGGGGTGTGGCCGGACACCGCCGCAAACGGTTCCGGCCTGGGAGCACCAAGAGCATGAAAGAAGCGCTACCCCATGCCAACAGCATCGGCAGCTGACTGCAAGAAGTACACCCTCCATCTGGTGGAGGCGTAGACATGAGCATCGTCCGCACTCCGCGACCGCAAAGCGACTTCCTGATCATTAGCAACGCCGTGGTCCGGGATGAGAACTTGAGCTACCGCGCCCGAGGCGTCCTGATCGACCTGCTCTCCCGTCCGGACAACTGGACGACGAACGCCGATGCCATCGCCCGGCGCGGCAAGGAAGGCCGGGACGCGATCCGCACCGTCCTGATCGAGCTGGAAACCGCTGGATACCTCGTGCGCCAGCGGATTCGGAAGCCCGACGGGACCTTCGCACACGGCGATGACCTGATCTACGACACTCCGCAGCGCGATCGGGCGTCGGGCACCAGTTCGTCACGCTCCAGCAAAAAGCGCAGGTCAGAGCCACAGGCTGGAAACCCGCAGGCGGATAGTCCGCGCGCGGATTTCCAGGCTTCTAAAGAAGAACCGAAAGAAGAAGAACACACACAGGCGGGGCGGGCGGCTCAGCTCAGGGATAGCTGGAAACCCAGCGAGTCCCATCAGCAGCGGGCACAAGAGACTGGCCTGGATCTCCCCCAGCAGGTCGAACTCTTCCGGCTGCACGCCCAGGCGAACGGACGGACCGCGAAGAACTGGGACGCGGCCTTCACCACCTGGCTGATCAACGCGAAGAAGTTCGCCGATCGGGATGCCGAGCGGAACCGCAGGTTCCCCAGCAATCCCCGGAGGGGCAGCGGCCCGGCGCATCTTCGGCCTGCCCAGGTTTCACCGACCTTCGAGAGCGGCGGAGGGTTCCTCGACGGGTCGGGCAAGGACGGCGACAGCCTGATGCTCGGAGGAGCAGCGTGACCATGGACTTCACCCAGCTCGACCTTTCCGAATCGGACTGGCCGAAGCTCACGGACGCCCAGCACACGATCGAGTACTTGGTCGGCCGTGTCCGCATCCAGCAGGAAGCTGAATGGCCGCCGCTGACCACGGACCGGGAGCGGGACCTGTTCGACAACCGGATGGAACGGATCAGGGACGGCATCGAACGCTGGGTGTCCCAGGTTCCAGCTGAGTTCCAGGGAGCGACTTTCCCGAACCTCCGGGACAACCAGCATCCCGAACGGCTCCGGCGGTGGCTGGACACCCCGAAGATTCAGACGCTCTGGATCGCTGGGGGCGTCGGCAACGGCAAGACCTTCTGCGCCTACGCGATCGCCGGTGATGCCCTGGTGCGTAGTTATGGCAAGGATTCTCGGTTCAACTGTCCGGTCGTCATGAACACGGTCGACATGCTCGACCAGCTCAAACCGTCCCGCGATGACCACGAGAAGATCTGGAACCGGGTTCGCGGAACCGATCTGCTCGTTCTGGACGACCTGGGCGCGGCCCGACCGACTGACTGGGCCATCGAGCGCCTTTACGCTCTAGCGGACCACCGCAGCAGCGCGCGCAAGCACACGCTGATCACTCTGAACCGATCCTTCCCGGAACTGAAGGACCTCTGGGGAGGGCCGACCGTCGATCGGTTCATCCTGAACTCCGGAGTGATCGACTTCAGGGGCTCGTCACTGCGGCAGCCCATCACCAACTGGTGACCGGAGCCGACGGCCTGCACGCTCACGGCCTACTCCAGCATGAAGGCGTCGGACCTTCGCTCCGCAAGCCCGACCGCCGTTCCGCCTGAGTCAAAGCCGCACCGCCGGAGCATCAGCACCCTGATGCTCCGGCGGCCGTCTGACCGAGCTAGCTCGTCGAGCCCGGCTGGTCGTCCCCGAGGTCAGCTTCAGGCGAACCTGCCCCCAGATCCGTCGGGTCCGAGGCTTCGCCGGCGGAGCCCGGCGGAAGGGCAGGCTCTTCGGCGGAGTCCGATGGGAGTGCGGCGGACTCCTCGGCTACCGCCGACTCGTCCACGACGGTAGCCGAAGGCGAGGACAGGGTCTTCCGAGCGAGCTGGGCCTTCTCCCATTCCTCCATGAAGAGGCAGTACTGACGAAGAAGCTCGCGTAGCTGAGACAAGATCAAGAAGATCAAGCCGAAGCCCGAAACGATGAAGCCGATCAGTTCTTCCACGGGTCATTGCCCCTCAGGCGGGGTAGACCATCGCACTGGGAGCAGGCAGCACTCAGCGCGACCATCTACCAGTTGGTAATGGCCACGCTTGAGAACTGCTGATGCGGTCAGACTCAAGCGCCGGGCGCGCTGACCGGCGGGAGCGATTCCCAACCTCCGGCTAGCGGCGGCGTCTCAATCTCATGTGTTGAACGGCGAGGTTGCTACTGCACCCCGTCGGATCAGACACGGCCACGCTGCATCACGTCGGACTTCGCTGATCGCGGCGAAGCTACAACAGACGGTCAGCTACTCGCGAGTCGTGGGCGAAGTAAGGTTCGCGGACGACGGCTCGTCCAGCTCGAACGGGTTCTGCGACATTCCAGCGCTCATCGCCGTCATGGCATCGCGATGGCGCCTTACGTAGTCCTTGAGGGCGAGATCGTTACGCATGGTCTCTCGTTCCGGACGGACCAGGCCACCCGCCTTACGGCGCTCGTGCGCAGCGCGGACCTGGCGGGCACGTTTCTCCCGATCGTTGGCCGCCCGCTGCAACTCACGCAACTGACCGATCGACATGCCGTCGTTGTACCCCTCGCCGGAATACGCCATGGACGAGATCTCATGATCAAGGTCCCGCTTGGCCTCTTCGTCCTCCCGATCCCGCTCCTGGATCTCATCCGAGTCCAACCCTTCATCCGGGTGAGGCTCCAGCGACAGGACCAAGTCCCGCAGGTCGTTCTCGATCGCCAGGAACGTCTCATCGACACGGAGCATCTGCTCGAACGACTCGGTGGCGATGAGAGCCACGCGCTTATCCAGCTTTTCCGCTCTGTCGCTCAATGCCTCGACCGCGTTAAGCAAGTCGATCTCCGGCCAGCGGATCGACCCATCCTTGATCGAGCCGTTCGGCACCGCCCCGATGACGCCGGCGAGGACCGCAAGCAATCCAGCGATCATGAACACGACGGTCGGGCTGGCGTCCCACTTCTGATGGAAGAAGACGACGCCACCGGCGCCGAAGGTCGCCACCACCACGAGCGCGAGCCCCGCAACCACCAGCAGGAAGCGCGCCAACGCCTTGATTCGCATCTACCCCTCGCACACGGTCGGGTGGCCGTCTTCCGGGCCCATGTCCCTGCCGGATCGAGCATGACACCCACACGCGCAAACTAGACACGGATTGATCAGGTTGTGCGTGGCGACCGTTCCGGATCAACCTCGGCGGCACTTCGCTCAGGCGTCTCTGGCTGCACCGCGTCTGGCCGACCCCGGCCGTCAGCCAGCGCGGCGCCGCTCCCGGCGTCCGGGTACTCGCGCCACCGCGTTGGGTTCTTTATCCAACGGGCCAGCGTCCTGCTTAACCGGACCGCCCACGGCGGCGGCGTCAACGGCGAGTCCCCGGCCGCAGCTCGCTCGTCGTTCACAAAGCGAACGACAACGGCCTGCAATCGCCCTACGCCATAAGCGACGATCGCGACCAACGGGATCGTCACCAGACTCACGGGCACGCCCTTGGTGGCGAACCCGGTGACCAAACTGGCCCACCCCACAAGGGCGAAGAAGGCGATCGGCACCACCCCAGCAAGCTGTCGGTAGTACCGGTAGCTGGTGCGGCGCTGCTCGTATGTCAGCTGCCCGACCGTGTGATCGATCGTCCCGAGCAAGAGCTTTCGGGCCTCGCTGTCCTCGGGAACCTTCCCGGCAAGCTCAGCGTCGGCGGCGACTGCCTCACGCAGCCGATCCAAGTGTCGCTTCCGCCCGCTGAGCGTGGCCCCGAGCGCAGCGATAAGCGCGGCAGCTACGGCTCCGAGGGCAGCTAGGGCGGCTGGCGCTGCCGGCGTGTCCATCAGCTCAGTCCAGGTCACGACTCGTGACCGTATTTAGGCTCGGCCTGGAGTCAAGATCCTTGAGGGGACGATGCACTAAGCGTGCCGCGGGCACCTACCTCTCCACCCAGGAGCCGCTCGCACCCCACCTTTGAAGTGCAGCAGCGGTGAAGCTTCAGGGCCACGAGCAGACAGTGCGTCCTGGCGTCCTGGTCGGAACCATGAGCGCTTGTCCGCCCACCAGCTCGACCGGGCGAACAAGGTAGCCGCTGATGATCGAGGGATCGGGACCACCATGGCGATGAGCAAGCAGGAAGTTCTCGACCTGGACGTCATGGTCGACCTGATGACCGCCGCCAAGGCCCTCGACATGAGCCGGACCATGGCGTACCGCCTCGCCGCTCAAGAGCACTTCCCGATCACGCTGGAGAAGTTCGGCAGCAGGTACCGCCTGCGCCGATCGGACTTGCTCGCCTACCTGGGAATCTCCGACACCGACGATGGAAAGTAGTTCCAGCAGAGCATATTTCATTTATCGAGCTGGCAGGCCGTCGCTACTACTGCACCCGCAGAGAAGGTGCCCCCTCGGGGAACAGCAACGACAAGGCGAAGACCATGACCGACGAACCCACGCGTCGCATCCCGCTCCACAAGCTCCCCGAAGCCGAACGGCGAGCCCTCCGCGAGCGGATCTACGAAATCACCCCAGAGCTGACCGAGCGGTTCTGGCAGTACACCGACCCGACGCCGCAGGGTGAGCACGGCTGCTGGCACTGGACCGGCGCCCGCGTCACCCGAGGCTACGGAACCCTCAGCATCAAGCTCGACGGCAAGACCTACGCCGCCAGCGTCCCCCGGATCGCCCTCGTCATGTCCGGCGGCGACGTCGACACACCCGTCGTCCGGCACCTGGTGTGCGATAACCCTGCCTGCGTCCGGCCCGACCACCTGCGCGGTGGCACCCAGGCCGACAATGCTCAGGACGCTGTCCGCCACGGTCGCATCAGCTGGCAGAAGGGTCGAGCTGCCCAGATCGCATCAGCACATGCCCGCGCCGAACACCGTCTCCAGCGCGGCGCCAAGATCTGCTGCATCTGCCACCGAGACCTCCCGCTCGAAGACTTCGCCCAGGTCCGGCAGCACGCCGACGGACGCCGTAGCAGGTGCAACCGCTGCTTCAGCGCCATCCGCCGCTATCGGGTCGCCGGCCATCGTGGTGGCCTGCCCGACTCGTGCTTCCCTGCCGTGGTCCAAGCCGTGCGACCCGATCTGCCCGCCGACCCAGCCCTGGCCGATGACCCGCGACGGAACGACGTCGTGATCATCGAGCAGGTGCGATCGGTCGGCGCCCGATGACCGACACGAAGCCTCGACGGACCCGCCGCGATCGAACCGACCGAGCAACGTTCCGGCAGGGCGTCACCACCGCCCGCGAACTCGAACAGCTCGGACTCGCCCCGCTCCTGGCCGTCGTCCGATCCGGACGGTGGACCGCCCGGATCTGCCAGCCCACCGTCCTCGACGACATCGTCATCGCCGTCAGCCACGACAGCACGAACTCCAGCGCCTTCACCCTCGCGATCTCCCGGACCGACGCCATCGACCTCGGCGAAGCCCTCATCGACCTTCGGAACCACGAGCCACCCGCACCGTAGGAACTTCATTCCAGTAGGCCAACAAGGCGAGTCCTCCCCCGACACCCACGTCTGGAAGGGCTCGCCTTGCTCACTCTTGAAGCACCCTGCTGCGCCTGCTCCGACGGTCTCGCCGACCTCCCCCGGCTCGCCTGCCTCCGCTGCCGTGACGCCGTCCGTGACGGCCTCACCGACCTGGAAACCTGGTACGACCGGCTCCTCGAACCCATCCGCCGACGTGCCAGCGGGATGCCCACCACCAAGCACTGCGAGCCACCCTCCCCCCTGTCCGACCACGCGGGCGCCGTCCGCGCCGACATCATCAGCTCGCTCACCCGCTGGGTGCTCGACCACCACGATCACCATCCCGACGCACCGCTGCCCGACTTCCTCCACACCGGGGAGGCCGCCGACATCCGCGCCCTCGTCAACTACCTCGATACGAGCGAAACATGGCTACTTTCACAGGAAGCCATGCTCGCCCAGGCCTATGTCGAAGAGATCGTCGCCCTCGCAGCCAAGGCCATCCGCACCGCCGCACCCGGACGACGTGAAGGTGTGATCATCGCCGAACACGTCGTCGCCGACGAAACCTGCGGACCCGTCTGGGCAAAGAACATCACCGGGACCGCCCGCTGCTCCGGCTGCGGGCTCAAGCTCGACGTCGAGCAGTGGTTCGCTGAGGCTCCGCCGGCCGACTCCGACCTACTCACCGACGAAGTCGCCGCCGGGTGGGTGGCCTTCCGCTGGGGGCAGCTCATCAGTACGACAACGCTGCGGACGTGGAGCTTTCGGGATGAGAACCTGCGCGCTGCCCGGCGTCGTTCCGGCGGCCGAAGCGTAACCGCACGAGGGGCGATCGACGCGTTCATGCGCGAGCGACTCAACCAGATCGACGATGTGGGCCGGACGGATGGACAGCAAAAGACGCTGTTTGCTAACGTGTGAAACATCTCTGGGGCATCCCCCTGCCCCGAAACCATCTGTCGATGAAGCCCGCTTAGGCACACCGACGGATCGAAAGCCCTCAGCGCATCCCACCCGTCACTGAGGGCTTTCGCATGTTCGAATGTGGGCCTGGTCACCCGCAGACATCCCGGCAGTCGGCTTGAGCCCGGTTTAGCTGAGCAGAGTGTTGCCAACGCTTCATGCTGGGCGGCAGCTGATTTGGTACCGCCGCCGCCGAAGACGATGATTTCCTTGAGCCGAAGCACGCTTCACTCCGCAGCACTGTTGATCTGTGCGCGTCATGCCCGTCAGAGGGGTACCTGAACCTATGCCCCCGACGGGGCAGGTGAGGGTTGGATCCCCTCCGGAAGGCCGTGACCTGATCACACGGAACCGACGATAACGCTGAAGGGTGTGGCATCCCGCGAGTTTTCGCGAGGATTGGCATCTGGGAAAAGTCTGTTTGAAGCTATGCTCGGGAGTTCCGACCGGCAGCTTCGAAGGCAGGTAACCCATGACCGCCAAGACGGGCTCGGCAACCACCACCGTCATCACCAGCAAGCGCGTAAAGAACCGTAAAGCCAAGCAGCGCCGTGCCGAAGAACGCGAATGGTCACGCCGCAACGGCCCAGTGACCGTCACCCGAATCACCGCCAAGCCACCTCGCCCCGAGAGCGCTGGCTAAAGTTCTCCGCGAAGCGGAGCCGCCGGGCGCACTGAGCGCAGCGAAGGCGCACCGGCGGGACTACACCAACGGTGTCCCGCCCGCCCGAAGAGCGGAACCAGGGTGAAGCCGGTGGACCTACTCCCTCAGCAGCTTCTTCGCGACCGCCATGCTGGCATGGACTTGCGCAAGGGCCACGAGTTGAGCCTGCTGGTCGCTCAATCCCTTTCCCAGCGATTCGCTCAGACTCGGCTGATTCGAGCTCACCGGCATTCCCAGGTTCTCGCGATTGCGGTTCACTCCGACTTGCCGCTGCGCCTTGCGGGCCAGCACCTGGTCCATGAACTCCTCGGCCAGGCCAAGGCAGTCGTCGGCCGACATGTCGCTGTAGCTGGTCATGATGTACTTCTCCGTCCCCCGGTCAAGTGCAAAACGTCGGCGCCGAACGGGTACAGGTTGAGCAAGTCCCTCGGAAGACACCATGAGGTGCAGCATGAGCGGGCGCTGGGCCAACCGGGCACCCGCCCACCTGCGCGGCTACGACACCAACCACCGTCGTTTACGCTCCGCTTGGGCGACTAAGGTCTCAGCTGGCGGTGTCGCCTGCTGGCGCTGCACCCAACCGATCGCCCCGAACGAACCCTGGGAACTGGGCCACGACGATGACCGCCCTGGCCAGTACAAGGGGCCGGAGCATAAGGACTGTAACCAGCGCGCAGGGTCCGAGAAGGGCACCAAGGCGATGAGGGCTCGGGCAGCGCTCAGGTGGCAACCGAAGGAACACCACCCAGGCCTAATCTGAGCCGGGCATCCACTGAGCAGCATCCGAGCCACCCTCGCGGCGCTCTACTTCCTCCAAGCGATCCAGCGTCGGCCCCCACTCATGGATCATCTCGCCACCGGCCGCTTCAATCTCAGTGCGCCTGGCCGCAGCGATCTCGGCCATCAGTCTTCGCCGCTGCCCTTCCAGCGTCTCGATGAACCGAGTGAGCCCCTCCAACTGCTTCGCAGGATCGGCCATCTCCCGTCTGGTTTCCTGGGCGGCCCTCAGGCAGGGCTCGCACATCGGAGCCTCCGGCGGCGCCTCGCCAACCACCAAGTCGTGGACGTCCAGCACCGGCTTCTCCAACGCCGTCAGCATGTCCTCCAGGTCAGCCCGCAGCTCGTCGACGGCGTCTCCCTGGGCAGCCGAAGGTTCAGAGAGCCGCCCCATGTACCGGCCATCCGCGCGGTAGTACAGCTCAAAGATCGAGAACAGGATCTGCGAAGACCCCTCGACCGAGGGATGGCGCAGCACCCGGTAGTCGAAGATCAACGGCTCATCCGACTCGATGACGCGCCGCGCCGCATCCCGGTCCACCACCACGTCTTCGCCCGGCCCAACAGCCGGCTTGTCGTCACTCACCTGGGCCATCTCCGGTCCGTCGGTGGATCTCAGCGTCCCTGGCTCCCAGCACCCGGCGTTCCTCCTCCGTGTACCGGCGCCGCTTCGGCCGCTCACCCCGCACCGTCGGCTCCGACATCGCCTTCGCCAGCAACGCCTGCCGCTCCGGGTTGCCGTCATACTCGGCCTGCGCCTCAGCGTCCGAATCCCACACGGACAACGCCGACTCACCCAACCTGGTCGGCTGGGCCACCGCCTTCACCACTAGGCCCACCCGAGATGCCTCCATTAGGCATCCGTCGCAAACGTTCACACGCAACGTCACCCCCATCGACGTCAAGGGGCCCGGAAAGACAGCGCTACCCCGCTGGCCAAAAGCCGAGAACACCAGCCCACCCTGCGGATCCAACGACGATCCATTATCGCCCGCCGCCAACGGCTTACGGCATGCAAGACATGTGCGGGCTCTCTGCTCAGCGTCCGTCCCGTCCCTGAGCGGGCCAGATGCTTCCCCGATCTCAATCTGGCCTGTCGTGCGCCGCGCTTCCTCTGGCACGAAGAATTCCTTGTCTGGCCTTCGAATCTCCCGCCCATCAGTCATTCGGGCCACGGTAGCGGCGACGGACGAGACGGCTTGAAGGAGTTCACCGAGCGTTCCTCGACTCACCCGACGACGGCCGGCTTCTCCTCCGCCATCGGAATGAAGCGCTCCCGCCCCTCCACGAGCTTGCCGTCCCAACGACGAGTCCAGTCCTTGCCCTTGATGTCGGTGAAGGTGAAGCAGACACCGAACGGCTGGTTGTTCTGCTCAGCCTCTTCGAGGGCCTTCATGTCGGTGTCATCGACGCCGATCCACAACGACACCCCCTCACCGGGAACGGCCGGGGCAAGCATCGCGCGCTTCATCTGCAGCGGATGATCCGGCCGATGCCACAACCGGCGGTTCGCCTGGAACTGCAGGCTGAAGTTGTACACCGGCTGTGTGCTCTGGTTCAGGACCCGCACCTGACGCTGCTGCTTATCGACGCTCGGCCATGAACCACGGTGGACCCACGCCGACACCAGCTCAGCCTGTGCACGGTCCTCCGCCCTCTCTCGGCGGTCCTCACGCTGCCGCTCCAGGGCCAGCTGTGCCTCTGCACTGGCCGCCTGCTTCTTCGCCTCCGCAAGTTGTCCCCTCGTGCTTTCCCAGGTGCGCTTCACGTACAGCAGGGCACCGAAGGCGATGACCGCCCCGACACCGGTTGCGCTGGCCTCGATCCACGACGGCAGCAGGTCTGTTTCCAGCGGGCCGCACCATCCGGCCGACAAGGTGTTGTGCATCAGCGCATGATGACGGCTACCTATTGGTAGGGTGCCCGAACCGGCACCGCACGCCAGCTAGCCGCGCCCGAAGCCGGAGACCTAGTCACCAGCTGGCTTGTCCGGTTCCGCATCGATGCGTTCAGCAAGCTCGTATAGGTATTCGTAATCCAGAGGGCCCTGGCCGGCGTTCAAGCGGGCCGCTTCTGACTCGTGCCACTTACGCAGCCAGTACGTTTCCTTGTACGAGAGGCTATGGACCGCGCTCAGGACTCTGACCGCGCGACCGATCTCTTCCTGTGCCGACAGCCCACTGTGGTCTGCGTACTGACGAACAAGGCGTTCCACCTCTGCTGGCACGAAGAACTCTGCGCCGCCCGGCTTACTCGACTCAGTCATGAGCGGACACGGTAGCGACGAGCCCACCACGGCCTGAGGCCAGTTCAGTGAGCGTTCACCGCCCCGATCTCCTCCTTCACGCCCAACCGGTAGGCATCAATCAGACGACCCAAGCCAGCCGTCACACCACCCCGGCGTGAACCGTCCTCACTGTCGTCAAACTGGAACACCAAGTGGATCGTGCCGGCCAACTCCACAGCCTCACGAGCCAGCTCCGATACCTTCTCCGACGACAGCAACTGCACCGCCGGTAAAGCTGCTCGAACATGGTCCGGTGAAGAGTCGCCGCTGGGTTCACGCCAGTCCTCGCCGGGCGCGAACGGATCGTTCTCGGTTACCGCCCACCGGTGGATACGCAGCAGCCCTTCCATCAGCTCCTGATGAGCAGCGAGGCGCTTCTCCAGCAACCCCGCACGTCGCGCCTCGGCCAGATCGCGCCGGTGGCGACGGCTTTCCCAGCCGATGGATAGCGCTCCGCCGATGAGGGCGCTCACGGCAGCACCGCCAGCACCGATCGCGGCGCCCACCAGACCAGCAGTCGTTGCATCCATGAGCGAACCGTAGGCCGACGACCGCGCCTACCGGTCGGTACGGTTGGCTTTGAGCCGCCCCCGAGCACGCCTAAGCGCACGACCGAACTGGCTGCCTTCCAGCCTGACTACCAGCCGCCAACGCCGGGGTCCACGCAGCCGCCGCCAGTACTGGCCACCTCGAACCGTGTCGAACGACAAGTCATATGTCTGCTCCTCCCCATGGCACGGGATCCACTGCGTAAACGCAGTCCCTCCAGCCAAGAGGGTGGGGGGAGCAAGCTTTGAACCGTCATTTTGGAACAGACCCGTCTCCGAGAACAGGAACATGTCATCCTGATCGTCGGGCCAGAACTGCGACACCACGCTGACATTCAGAACCGGCTCAGATGACAAGTTGTCCAAGCGGGTTCGTATCTGCGCACCTTCCCGCGAATCCTTGAACTCCGGGGATGCGACAACCTTGCTCGCGACGATCCGGTCAACGAACCGTACGCCCACAGCCCACGCCACCAGCAGGGCGATCAGGTCCGCCACCAGGTTCCCGGTCATGCCGGACAGCCAGCCAATCACTCGGGCAGCATCCCCGTGACCGAGCGGTAATAGAGATCAACTCACCGTCGTAGCGAACGTGGTCTCGGGCCAGGTGTCCGCAAACGGACAGGACGATGTCGAGCAAGACCCGAACGACGTCGCGCAGCCGACTCGGCAATGGCACGGATCTCCGCCAGCCGCCGGCGTTCGAGTCGAGCCACCTCCCAAACCACCACGACGACGAAACCACCGCAGGTCAGCCCGACCATGACCGGATCGCCCCGGCCCATGTAACCGGCACCAAGCAGGACCAGCGTCGAGATACTCGCGAAGGTGCGGCTCTTAAAGCTGCCCCAACGATCATGCGGCTCACGTTCCGCGATCGCCCAGATGGCGAGCCCGAACGCCATGAAGCCCCCGACGACGCTCACCACCACATCGATCCGGCCAACCTTCGGCACCACGCCCGCCCATCGGGCAACCACGTAGAGGGCGGCAGCCACGATCACATTCGCGACAGAGTTGATCGCCAGGTCGTAGCGCCAGTTCTCCCACCAAGGCATCCGGCCAGCATCTAGGTGACCAGTCGGTAGCTGAGTCCAGCCATGTCAGCCAGCCAGCGGATCTTCCGCTGCACCGATCTCTACCTTGATCGCAAGGCGGTACGCCTCCAACGCCGTCCAGTACTCATTGGCCAAACGACCGTAAAGACCATCCCGGTCGTCACTGGTTAAGGTCTGGATCTTGTACTCGCGAGCCGCCACAGCAACGCGCAACGCAGCCTGGCGAGCCGGTTCCGAAGCGATCAGATCAACCACCCCAAGCCTCGGCAGAGGCTTCTCTGCGCCGTCATCCTCCGCGATAGCCGCATCCTCCATTGCGGAGAAGTTCGGATCTTCTTCACGATGCTCGATGTCCTCATCCACATGGGACAGGTTGTTGTACAACTCCATATGGGCCGCTAGGCGCCGCTCCATTAGGCGCGCACGTCGCCCCTCGGCCAGGTCGCGCTCGTGTTTCTCCACGTCACGACGCAGCGACGCTCTCGTCGCCCACGCGCTCGTACCCGCACCGGCCCCCGCACCGATCAGAGCACCCACCAGGCCGATCACCGCAGCATCCATGGTCGGACGATAGCGACGAAACGGCCGGAACATCTATAGGAAACCGTCTAGCCCGATGGCCACCACCCCCCTCCCGGCCAGCCTCCAATTCCGGGCAGTACTGGCGCTGAGGTTCCGCACGGGTTCCAGGGGCTTTAGGTCGTAGCTGAAACCCGTTCCACAGGGAAGCTTTTCAGTACATCCCGACACGTGAAAGAGGTTGCAGCCGTGGGCATTTCAGGCCCGGCTCCTAAGCCAGCGTCGCGTCGAGCGCGCAACAACCGCGACCCGCATCCGTATCGGACTTTCCCGCAGCCGGACTTCGCTGGCCCTCGGGATCTTCCGGATGACCTGATCGACTTCAGGGAAGAGTGGCACCCTGCGGTTCTGCGTTGGTGGAGCCGCTGGTGCGAGTCCCCGTTGTCGTCGGAGTTCTCCGAGGTCGAGTGGTCGGAGCTTGAGGTCGCGGCGGCGCTGCTCCAGAAGTTCTGGACGGGTAGCCGCTCCGTCGAGTGCGCAGGCGAGCTACGGCAGCGGATGTCGCAGTTGGGTGCGACTCCGGAGGCCCGGCAGAAGCTGCGCATCGCGTACGCCACGGCGGACGAGAAGGAGCAGTTCATGCCGCCGGCGAAGTCTTCGCGGGAGCGGTACGGGTCGCTGACGGCGCTGCCCCAGAGCAAGAGCGGTTGATTCATCTCCACCCGCACGGGTGACCTTGTCCCGCACGGGAGGCCGTCATGCCTTGGCGGCCGTCTGTTCCTGGCGAGGTCCCGACGCTGGGGTGGAGCGTCCTGGACTGGATGTCGACGTTCCTCGCGACGCCGGACCGGACTGACTTCGTTCCGTTCCAGCCGACCGACGAGCAGGCCCGATTCCTGCTCGGCCTGTTCGAGCTGGACCCGGTCACTGGTCGACGCCGGTACCGCCGGGCGGTGATCAGCAGGCCGAAGGGGTGGGGCAAGAGCCCGCTTCTCTCGGCGTGGATCATCGCCGAAAGTCTCGCCCCGGTCGTTCCCGACGGTTGGGATGCGCACGGCCAGCCGGTTGCTCGACCGTGGGCTGAGTTGCGGACTCCGTGGGCGCAGGTCTGCGCGACATCCGCTGAGCAGACGGCCAACGCCTGGGTGCCGCTGCTGGAGATGATCCGCGGCGGCTCCGTAGTCGACGAGTACGACCTCGACCCGATGGACACGTTCATCGCGATGCCGAAGGGCCGGATCGAACCGGTGACGGCGGCGGCGACGTCCCGCGAAGGTAACCGCCCGATCGCCTGCCTGCTGGATCAGACCGAGTCGTGGCTTCCGGCGAACGGCGGAGTACGCCTGGCCGCGACGCTGCGACGGAACCTGGGCAAGACCGGCGGCGTGTCCGTCGAGGCGCCGAACGCCTACTTCCCTGGCTTGGAGTCGGTGGCGGAGGACAGCGCCCGCTACTGGTCGGCGATCCAGGAGGGTCGTACCCAGGGCGATGACGGGTTGCTTTACGACCACCGCGAAGCGCCTGGTGATACGGAACTCGACGACGACGAGTCGCTGCTGAACGGCTTGCGCATCGCGTACGGCGACTCGGCCAGCGACGCCGGCGGATGGGTGGATCTGCGCCGCATCATGGCTGAGGTCCGTGACCCCGGCACTGACCCGCAGGACGCTCGGGCGTTCTATTTGGGTCAGATCACCCATGCCAAGGGCAGCTGGGTCACCTCACCTCAGTGGAATGCGGTCGCCGACGCCACGAAGTATCTGTCCTACGGCGACACGGTCACCTTGGGCTTCGACGGTTCCGTCAGGGACGACTCCACCGCCCTCGTGGCCTGCCGGGTCGATGATGGGCACCTGGAACTGCTGGCCTGTTGGGAGAAGCCGCTCGTCCGGGATGACGAGTGGTCCGTGCCCGGTCTCGAGGTGGACGCAGCCGTGGCTGCGGCGATGCAGCGGTTCCGCGTGATCGGCTTCTACGCCGACCCGCCGTACTGGGAAACGTATGTGGATCGCTGGAATAGCCTGTACGGCAGGAAGATGCGCGTGGGCCACCGATCGCATCCGCTGGAGTGGAAGACCAACCAACCGTCGCAGATGGAAGAGGCGCTGAAGCGGTTCCTCACGGCCGTCCTGGGCGGTCAGCTGAGCCACGATGGCGGTTCTCAGCTGACCCGACACATCTTGAACGCCCGTCGACGGCTGTCCGCGACAGGGAAGCTGGCGATCGGCAAAGACCCGCAGTTCCCGTCGAAGAAGATCGACGCGGCGATGGCTGCTGTCCTGGCGTTCGAATGCCGGGCCGACGCCCTTGCGACCGGCAAGGGGCGGATTCGCAAGAGCAACGGTTTCCGAGCCCAGCGCGCGATCTGAGTCAGCTCACCCGACGCCAGAACTTAACAATTGCAGCTACTTTTAGGATGTACTGGGCACGGTCGGGATGCTTGCGCAACAAGGCGAAGCAGAACACCAGCCAAGAAATCCAGGCAGCAAGTGTGCATACAGCCAGGCTCGTGGTGACCGCGCTCATGTTTCTTCTCCCGTGAACTGACTCGACGCCTACAAGGCGAAGGCGCATGGAAGACAAAAGCAGGCCTTCTGCAAGGGTAACCGAGCCGCAGTGACCACATCGACTAAGCCGACGAAGTTGACTACGGAAAAACCCGATGGATACCCGAGAGAGCCAAGCCGGTTTCCGTTGAGGTCGCGCCAATCCCGAGATTCACCAAGTCGCGCGCCGCCCCCTAATCCGCACTTGACCTTGATCCGCTGAGCAACACCGAGGAGGGCGGCAGTCCGAGGACGCAGCCGCTTCGGTCTCGGCCCCCACCAAGGCTCCGCTACGACCCACATACCCAGTGTTCTCCCGATCATCCAGGGCTACGCCAGAGGCGGACGATGGCCGCCACCCTCGGAATGCACTTGGCACGGTCCGGGTCATGGCGGACGACGGCGTAGCAGAACGCCAGCCAAGAAATCCATCCAGCGAGGACACAAAGGGCCACGGTCGCCGCAACGCCGCTCATGTTCATTCTCCTGCTCGTCGCAGAGGCCAGTACCTGGCCAAACGAAAGCAGAGGCTCAGTGAGCAGAAAGAGCACAGTGAGCAGAGCGAGCAGCGGCATTTGCGCTGCGCTGCAGCGTCTTTAAACCAAACCGCAGATGACCTGCCATGACGTCGTCCCGTGTCCCATATGTCGCTTACCGAGAAAATAAACGAGCGCAAACCTAGATCCGCACTTGAGAGGGAGGCGTCGTGATCACCGCTTCCTCCGAGCCCGGCAGTCCGGAATGGTGGCTAACGAAGCTCGAAGCTCAGCTCGTTCGACGCCGTGACGGTGACAACTGGACGCGCACCTCCAGCGAGATCCAGAAGCGCCCGCCGCTCAAGGTGCTCGACGCTTACCACCGGGGCGAGCCGCCTCTCCCCCGCGCCAGCCAGAACTGGGCGCCGGCGATGCGGGAGTACCTGCGCACCGGGCGCATGAACCTGGCGGAGTTGTGCGTCAGCGCGGTCGTCCACAAGATGCGGCCGGTCGGCTTCCGTACCGCCGCCGAGTCGGACGTGGACGGCGACGAGCGAGCAGCCGAGATCTTCCGGCATAACAACCTCGCGCTGCGGACCAGGGACTTCTTCACCTGGGGTCTGGCGTTCGGTGATAGCTACATCATGGTCAGCCCGAACCCCGACGACTCGGGTCGGCCGTTCATCACCCAGGAACACCCCTTCGAGTGCATCACCTCGGACGACCCGATCACCGGGGCGCCCAGAGCTGCGCTGAAGCTCTACCACGATGACGACCTCGAAGAGGATCGCGCCTACGTCTTCTTGCCTGGCCAGGTGCACGTCGCCACCCGAGGTACCGGCTTCAACCAGCCGACCTCGTGGGACTGGAACGACGGACTCTCGTTCGCCTTGCCGAACGGCTTGGAGGATGTCATCCCGGTCCGTCACTTCCGCAACGAGAACGGCACCGGCGACTTCGAGCCGCACCTCGACACGTTGAACCGCATCAACGAGACGCTGTTCGACCGGCTGAGTGTTCAGAAGTACCAGGCGTTCTCGATGCGGGTGTTCTCCGGCCTGCCGATGCAGGACGGCGACGGCAAGGACATCGACTACAGCGAGATCTGGTCCCAGGACCCTGGGTCGGTCGTCACGCTCGGCCAGATCACGGACGACCAGGACAAGCCGGTCTCGAACGCGATCCAGATGTTCGAGACCACGCCCGTGCCGATGGACCCGTTCCGCATGGCCGTCCTCGACGACATGAAGACCTTCGCCGTCGAGACCAGCACACCGCTGCACCTCATCACCCCAGACGCCGCCCAAGGCTCGGCTGAGGGCGCCTCGCTTCAGCGAGAGGCGGGCACTTGGAAGACCGAGGACCGTCGTGCGCGAGGCCAGCAAGCCCTCGCCGAAACCATGTCCCTGGCCTTCCGATTCGCCGGACTGGACGACCGCACCGACCCGACGAAAATCGAGGTCATCTGGGCTCCCCCGGAGCGGTACAGCCTCGCTGAGTCGGCCGCCGCCGCTCAGCAGCTCCGTTCAGCCGGGATTCCGCTTGAGACGATCGCGGAGACCACCCTCCAGATGTCCCCGGAGGAGATCTCCAGGATGAACCAGCAGTTGGCCGACGAGGCTCTTCGCGCGCCCGTGACCGCCGGCGAGGCCAACCAGGTCCGCCGGGTCGCCCCGAACCTCACCAGCAACCCGAACGGCCAGGAGCAGGTCGATGACGGTAACGATGCCAGAGCAGCAGCCTGAGCAGACCTCGGACCTGGCTCGGTTCACGGCAATGGTCGCGGCCTACGCGGCGGCCCAGGAAGCGCTCCGGGTCAACCTGATGGCGTTGATCCTGCGCTACTGGCGACTGGTCACGAACCCGTTCGCTCCCGACCAGGTCACCCAGTACGGCGAGGGCGTGGCGGTGGCGGTCCGGGCGGCCCAGAAGCGGTCGATGGATCTGTCCGTCGCCCACCAACGGGCGCTGCTCGGCGACATGGACGTGAAGCTCCCTCGCTTCGCCATGGACCTCCCCGAGCAGCCGCGCGGCGTGGACCCGGTGGAAGTAGCTCAGCGGGCGCTGCGGGAAGCACGCATCCTGGAGTCGGCCGGCGACCGAACAGCTCTCAATCCAGTACCGCTCTCTCGTGCCGAGGCGATGGACCGAGGCCTTCAGCGCGCGCTGCGCATGGCCAACGACGACGTCGACCTGGCAGCCCGTGAGGGTGCCCAGCAGGCTTTCGCCCGTGTTCCCGACGTGGTCATCGGGTATCGCCGCGTCATCCACCCGGAGCTTTCCAGGGGCGGTACCTGCGGCTTGTGCGCAGCGGCGGCCGATCGCACGTACACGGTGGGCGAACTGCTGCCGATCCACTCGGGCTGCAACTGCTCGGTCTCGCCGATCACCCCAGACCAGGATCCGGGCGATGAGCAGAACCAGGTTGACCTTGGGGTGCTCTACCGGCTGGCAAACGGCACCGGCGGTAAGGAGCTGTCCCGCGTGCGGTTCCAGATCGACCGGCATGGTGAGCTCGGTCCAACGCTGCGGCCGCGCTCGAAGGGCGCTGGTGATCCGGCTGTTCAGATCGCGCAGATCGACGAGACGTTGGCTGGCCTTGGGACCTGGGCACAGAAGAACCCGGACGTGGATCTGGGGGCCGCCCAGAATGCTCAGCTGGATGAGCGAAACTTGCTGACTAACCGAAAGTGACGGACGTGATACCGTGAGTCTCAGGGTTGGGGTAGAGCAACATCAGCTACCCACAAGGGAGAAAGAAAGTGCACAGCTCCTCCGAGGCCTTGGTCCTCGCTAACCTCCGTCATCACCTCGCCGATCGTGTCCAAGCCATGAACGCACCGACGGCGCAGATGGTCGCAGTCCGCTCAGGGCTTCCGGAGGCTGAAGTCGAAGAGATCTTTGCTGATCTCGATCGAGCCGGATGCATCCATGGCTCCGGCGAACTCGATCACATAGTCGGCCCCGTCTTCGCCATGCGCGTCACCTGCCGCCACTGATGTGGCCTGCCGAGACCAGCCGGGCTTACCTTCGGCTGGTCTCGGTGGTTTGGCCCTTAAAGCGAGTCGGCCACTTCCCGTAGAGCTTTGATGGCCTTCTCCAACCTGAGAAGCGCTTCGCCTCGCTGCGCTTCCTTCTTACGGCCGTAGGTATGGATAGCGGCCGTGGCCGCGTCCGTCACTTCGGAAACGACGGGAGTCAGTGCCGGATCATGGAAGAGGGTCGCGGTGATGCTGGCGGCCATGATTCTCTCGACAAGGTCGTCAACCAATTTCAGCATCGCCTGTGGCTCGCTGCCAAACAACTCTCGGACTGGGTCGCCTCGCCAAGCTGCCTGATGCCCTTGCATTTTTGGTGGGATGAGTGATGCGACAGCGATGAGCGCAGCGCAGGCCGCCCTTTTGCGGTCCCTCTCCTCGGCCGCCCGTGTATCGAGGTATCGCTGGCGATCTTCTTGGGCGGCGACTTCCCTCTGCTCATCGTCGGCGATCCGAGCCGTCCGCTCTCGCCTCATGCTCACCCAAAGCGTCACCAGAGTGGCGAGCGTGGCCACGCCCGCGCCCAGCGTTGACCAGGCTGCGAGCCAATCTGCCTGCATCCCGCCACGGTAGCGATCCACCTCCCATACCTGCCGGTAGCCGCTCGACCAGCCCGGTTCGCGCCGCACGGCGCCCCCTCCATCCCCCTCCGACACGGAGATCACACGCATGCCCGAAAACGATGCCCAGACCGACACCACCTCCGACACGGAAACCGGTGCCGTCGACCTGAGCGCCATCCAGGCCCTGCTCTCCGAGAACAACTGGAAGCCTGAACAGTTGGCCTCCCGACTCAAGGACTCTCGAAAGTGGGAGACCAGAGCCAAGGAACGGGCCGACTACGACCAACTCAAGGCCGAACTGGACAAGGTCCGCCAGGAAGGCATGTCCCAGGCCGAGAAGGACCTGGAGGCAGCCCGTTCCGAAGGCCGCGCCACCGGCGAGGCTGAAGCGCGTGCCCTGTACGGAGCCCAGCTCGTCCAGGCGAAGTTCGAGGGCCTGCTCCAGGGCCGAGGCATCGAGCCCGACCGCGCAGCCGTCTTGGCCGGCGACTTGAACACGGCGAAGTACCTGGGTGATGACGGCAAGGTCAACGCCGAGGCGCTCGTCGCCTTCGTGGATGCCGTCGCACCCCAGCAGTCCACCGACGCCCGCACGGGCCAGCAGTGGGCGCCTACCAGTTTCGGTGCTGGGCAGCGCACTTCGACGACCGCTGCTCCGGGCGCGGCAGGTCTCGCCGAGATCGAACGCCGCTTCGGCAAGAAGCCCGCCTAACACCATCCGTGACCGTACCTCGGTCGCACAGAGGGAGTTTCCATGGCGACCGACATCACGGTCACTACCATCACCTACAAGGACGCTGACCGTTCCTGGCTGCTTTTCGAGGCCAACGGCACCGTCGGCCCGGTCGCACGCGCGGCAGGCGTCATCAACTACGCGCTGTTCACCGCGAACACCCACTACCCGGACGGCTTCATCAAGTCCGGCACCCTGCTGGGGCGCGTCACGTCCGGCGGCAAGCTCGGCCCGTACGACGACGCGGCCAGCGACGGGCGGCAGACCTGTGTCGGCCTGCTCTTCAACAACGAGCAGGTCCCCGCGAGCACCGCGCAGGTCGCGACCGTGCCCTACATCGACTCCTTCGCCGTGGTCTCCCAGGCGAAGCTCCCGGCGAACTCTGGCAACGACGCGAACGGTCGCGCTGACCTGCCGCTCGTGAAGTTCCGGGCCTAACCGAACTCCCGAAAGGACCTTCACCCCAGTGGCTATTGTCTGGGACAGTCTGGTTCGGCCTGCTGACCTCACGACCTTCGTGCGGAACGTGCCGATCGACCAGCAGTACACCCTGAACTCCCTGTTCCCCGACCGACTCGTCAACGACGAAGAGGTCAACATCTCCGACGTCACCATCACGGCCCGGACGGCCAAGGTGCGTGCCTTCGACGCTCCCCCGGCCACGATCGCCCGAGACACCTTCTCCCGCAAGAAGGTCAAGCCGCTGCCGGTCAGCGTGATGCTGAACCAGGGCGAGGTCGACAAGCGTCGACTGGCCGTAGCCCAGGCGCGCGGCGGAAGCGACGCCAGCCTGATCGAAGCCATCTACGACGACGCGACGACCGCCACCAAGGCCGTGCAGCGTCGGGTCGAGCTGATGCGCGGTGACCTGCTGGCCGACGGCAAGGTGACCATCTCCAACGAGAACGGTGTCACCACCGAGGCGGACTTCAGCGTCCCTGCGGGCAACATCGCCACCGCCAGCACCCTGTGGTCGGACCCGGCGGCTCCGATCCTGGACAACCTGCGGACCTGGTCCAAGGCATACCGCGACCTGAACGGCTTCGCGCCGGGCGGCATCGTGATGTCCGAGGACTCCTGGTACCTGATGGCCGCGAACGATCAGATCCGAGGCCTGTACCTGGGCGCCAACGGCAACGCGGCCACGATCGTCAACGAGGGCCAGGTCGACGCGGCGCTTCGGGCGTTCCGGCTGCCCCCGATCCGGCTCATGTACGACGCGCAGACCGACGTGGACGGGACGCTGACCCGCATCCTCCCGGCGAACAAGATCTTCTTCGTCCCTCCGGCGGGCGTCGAGCTGGGCTTCACCGCGTGGGCACTGACCGTCACCGGGGTCCAGGCCGCACAGGCTGGCCAGCTCACCTTCGGAACGGCCGCGGGCATGGTCGGCGTCATGGACGTCAACTCGGCCCCGCCGTACCAGGAGGCCGTGTACGTGGATTCCTGCCCGCTGCCGGTGCTCAGCAACCCGCGCGCTCTCGCCATCTTTACAGTGGCGTGAGCATGGCTGATCGCATCGCGGCGGCCCGGTTCTACTTCCACGGCGACGTACCCGGCGTAGAGCCAGATGCCCTCGGGAACCACTGGTTCAACATCGGTAACACCGTCCCGGCAGACATCGTGGCCCAGGTCGGCGACCACCTCTTCGAGGATCAGCCAGAGGCATCCGCAGCTCAACAGGATGCTGCTCCTGCCCTGCCGAAACGTCGGGGACGTCCACCGCGCGTCCGCGCCGACAACTAAATAAGCCCCTGGTGGCGTAGCTGGAGGTTCCGCCTTGGCCAACATCTACGCCGCCAGGTCCGACATCGCCACGGTCTGGGACGGCACCGTCCAGGAATCCGACCACGACCGCATCGACCAGCTCCTCGTCTACGCCCACGCCCTCCTGCGGTCCAAGGTCCGCACGATCGACGACAAGGCCAACGCCGGCGAGGTGGACACGGACCTGGTCCAGATGCTTCTGGTGACGGCCGTCATCAGGGTGCTGAACAACCCGAAGGGCGTGCTGGGCGCTGGTACGGGAGAGACCTCGTACTACTACGCCCAGGCTGGGTCGGACCGCTACGGCGGCCTCTACTTGGACGACGACGAGATCACGCTGCTCGGTGTCGGTACCAAGTCGGCCACCAGGGTTGCCAGCTTCCGGATGGCGTCCCCGTACGGGATCGTCCGCGACGAACCGTGGCGGTACTGACGTGCTGCTTCACACCCCAGACCAGGTGACGATCCTGACCGCCCCGCTGGTCGCCCAGGCGAACGGTTACGGCGGGAAGAAGCAGGACTGGTCGAATGCGGTTGAGACCATGGTGGCCGCGAACGTGCAGCCCGCTACGACCTCGGAGTTGCTGGAGTCCAGCGGTTCCCGAGACCAGGTCGTCACCCGGTACAAGGTCTGGTTCCCCGCCGGGACCTCGGTCACCGCAACGAGTCGTCTCCGCTGGAACGGCCTGCTGCTGTCGGTCGACGGCCAACCGCAGGTGTGGCACGACGCCTGGGGCACTCCCGATCACGTCGAGGTGCTGGCGGTTGTCTCCGCCGGATAGGACCACCCATGCCTCGTAAGGGGTATGTCGTCAAGCATTCCCGAGCGAAGTCCAAGATCATCGGGCCGCTCGTTCCGCAGATCGCCGCGAAGGCCGAGAAGGCCGTCGAAGAGATCCGCCCGACGATTGCCCGCTCCCAAGATGAAGGTCCTCACCTCCAGGACTCTCTGCGGGTCGAGACCAAGTCCTGGGGTGCTCAGGTCCTCTTCGGCAACGAAGACGAGTACGAGAAGGCCCTCAGCTACGAGGTCGGCAACACCCACCAAGACGGCGCTCGGCCACTTCAGAAAATCCGCCAGCGCATCGCGAGGAGCTGAACATGTACATCCGCGTCTCTCAGGAGCGCGTGATCGCTGGGTTGATGCGCATCCCCGGTGAAGTCATCCAGGTCGACGAAGCGATCGGCGACCAGGCCATCCGCGATGGCTACGCCCGCAAGGTCGACGGGCGCGCCAAGTCGAAGCTTCCTCCCGGAACGACCTCTCCCCCAGTCGATCGCACCGGTGCGAAGCAGAACCCGACGTCTTCGCAGGACGCCAACGTGAAGTAGGTCGCCGATGGCCACCCCCGAGATCGTGGTCTTCCCGAACGCGCTACCGGTGGTCATCAACTACCTCACCCAGCACCTCGGCGATGACGTCACCGTGACCGCTGGGCTACCACCTGGCGCGGACATCCACGACTCGCTGCCCTGGGTGCAGCTCATCCCCGCCGGCGGAGCCTGGCGGGTGCGCAAGCAGCTCGACGAAGTCGTGCTCAACATCAACATCTACCACCACGCCGAAGCGCTCTCGGACATCGACAACCTCGGACTCCAGATCCGGGGAGCCATCGAGTCCATGCAGGGCCTGACGCTCGACGGCGTGGCTATCACTCGCACCAGCGAGCTTTCGAGCCTCACCCGTCTGCCAGACGCAGACCCTCTCATCGCGCGAGCCGGAATCACCGTCTCGCTGCTCGTCCGACCGCTGTAACCCACGACAGCGCTCCGACGGCTCACTCCCCCAACTTCAAGGAGAGCCCTCGTGGCGAAGAACTCTGACAACGTGCGGGTCGGCTACGCGGGCAGCGTGTACGTCGGCCTGGTGGGCGCCACCGCGCCCGTAAACCCTACCGCCGCCTGGGACCCGGCCGACTGGACCGAGCTGGGTCACATCAGCGAGGACGGCATCACCGAGCAGTCAAGCAGGGACACTGCCGAGTTCAAGGCATGGGGTTTCCCAAACTCCCCGGTGCGCATCCAGACCACCAGCCAGGAGTTTTCGTTCCAGGTGACCTTCCTGGAGACCAGCCACCACATCCTGTCGCTCTTCCACGGCATCGACCTGGACGACTTCACCTCGACCGCGTCAGCCGGTGGCGTCCCTCAGTTCCTGAAGGCGAACAAGGGCTCCGAGACGGGCCCGCAGGAACGCGCTCTGGGCATCGACGTCATCGACGGCACGCACCTTCAGCGGATCATCGTGCCGAAGGCTCAGATCACCGAGACCGGTGACCTGTCGTACAAGACGGATGAGATGGTCCAGTACCAGGTGACGTTCAAGGGCTTGGTCGGCTCGGACGGCGTCTCGTGGACGAAGATGTGGACCAACCTGTCCCTCGCGGCCTGATCACAACTTTCCTATGGCGTCTCTGAAGGCGCTCAAGGCTGACTCGAACTCCAGCTCGGCCGATGGCGACTTGCCGGTCATGGCAGCATCCGAGAGATCGCAGAACGTGTCGAAGAGGTGCGACGCCGCCGCGCTCAGCGACTGATTGCCTGAGTAGAGGATCGGCAGCAACAGTGCATGCAGGCCTGTTACACCGCTGATGCTGAGTTCGACAATGATGGGCTCCACGTTCCGACCGGGGGCAGCCTGCTGGCTTTCCCTCGCGCGGAAGATCAGCGCTGATGTGGAAGCAGACGCAGCGAAGTTGAAGCACTGCCCCCGCAGCCGCTCCCTCTGGTCTTGGCGGCGGTAGCGCGCCTCAGACCGGATGGACCAGGTCACGGCGAAGAACGCGGCCACGGTTCCGACCGCTTCGACCCAACCAGAAGCTTCATCGCCGGTGATCCAGTTGCCGAGGGAAGCCCAGCTCATGAGCACAAGCTAGGGCTTCCCCACCGGTAACAAGGGTGGTTCGGTGGAGATCAGGCGGCTGCCAGCAGCTGCTTCTGCTCGTACTTACGGCGCCAGGTATGCAGCGTGCTGAGCGAGATGCTGAACTCGTCGGCGACCTGGTCCCAGCTGGCATCGGACTGCTCGTAGAACTCGATGGCGGCCTTGATTTTCACCATCGACATCTTCGGCTTCCTGCCGCCGGTCCGGCCGTGCTTGCGGGCAACGGCCAGACCTTCGAGGGTCCGCTCGACCATGATGTTCCGTTCGAACTCGGCGAAGGCCGCGAAGACGGTGAGCATCAGCCGCCCGGAGGCAGAGCGGGTGTTCAGCGGCTGGCCCATGAACTGGAGGACGATCAGACCGTTGTCCTCCTTCTCGAACTTGTCCACTAGCTTGAGGACTTCGGTGACGGTGCGGGACATTCGGTCGAGGCGGGGGACGACGAACTCGTCGCCGGCTCGGAGCTGATCCTTAGCCTGCTCGAAGATCGGTCGCCTGACAGCCTTGCTGCTGATGGTCTCGATGTAGACCTTGTCGCAGCCAGCGGCCCGGAGGACGTCTTCCTGGGCTTCGGGGTTCTGTTCGCGCGTGCTGACGCGAGCGTAGCCAATCCTCATGCAGAAATTCTACGGCGCTGACGTTTGCCAAACAAGCAATATGCACCCGTTATCCGCACTGAAACATGACTGATCGCGGCAGCTTTAAGCTACCTCAGGTATCCGATCGTTTTCCGCACAGGGGTTTCCCGCAAGCACATCCACCCCCTCTCCCAACCCACAGGAGTAGCTATGCGCAAGTTCGGAAATCTGGAGTTCGGACGGACAGCCACCCTTCTCGACGAGAAGGAAATGACCGTCCTGACTGATCCGAAGCCACGGGTCGAAGAGTTCCCCGACGGTGGCGCCATCGTCCATGTCGCTCTTTACGTGGACTCGGTTGCCGTTGCGCCTGAGCACGAGGAGAGCGTCGACGTGAAGCCCTTCCATCGCGACGAGTTCAAGTACCTCAAGCCCGTCGCCAGCTGAACCACTCCCCTCTCCCAACCCACAGGAGACCGTGATGCCCGCTGCCCGTCAGCGCCGCTCCACCAAGGCCGAACTGGCCGCCGCCGAGGTCGAACCCGACGACACCGACCTGGACGAAGCCGAAGAGTCCGACGAACTGTTCGCCCTCGACCTCACGGCCGAACTAGCCCAGACGAAGACCTTCTTCGTCCAGACCACGCCCGACGGCGACGGCTTCAACATGCCCTTGGCCAACTATTGGCCGCCCGCAGTTTTCGAAGCCGCGCTGGACGACAACATCGGCGGGATGGTCCGGCTGCTCGCTGCGACGCTGCCTGAAGCTGACGCCGAGGTGCTCCAGTCGCTGCCGCTGGGCGCGCTGGCGAAGGTTTTCGATCACGTCAAGTCCCTGAACGGCACGAGCCTGGGGGAAGACGAGGGCTCCGCGACCTCCTCGCGGAGCACCGGGACGAAGTCGAAGCGGACCTCCTCTCGGAGTACGGCGTCGACCTCCGAGACCACTTCGCGCCGTCGTTCGGCCAAAGCCGTCTGACGCCGCGCCGGTTGGCCGTGCTGATCCGGCAGCTTCCTGAGGACAGCCGGACCAAGTCGGCTCTCGCCGGTCATCCAGGCGTCCGCTGGAGTACAACGGACTGGCTACTGGCGCACCATTCAGATCAGGAAGACCGGGCGTTCTCGCTGGCGTACGCAAAGGCCACGAACGGGAAGCGTCCGCCGAGGCTGGAGCTGGTGAAGCGCCCCGGCGCTCCGCGAGATCGCCGCTCGGATTCTCCTGGCCCGAAGGCCGAAGCCAACGCTCGCGCTGCCGATCTGCTTGCAGCGTTGAAGCCGGGCGGATCAGGCCTGACTCACCTCACCGATGCCACCTTCCAGGCGTCCAACAGCATCGAAGAACGCACACCGTAGCGACTGGTTTGCCAGCCACCGAGAAGGAGTTCCTCGATGGCTGGCTCCCAGCTTGCTTACTCGACACTGCACCTCAACATCACCGGTGACGTCGACTCGTTCGAGAAGGACGTCGACCGGAAGCTGAAGGCGATCGCCGACAGCCTAGGCACCAAGTTCCAGGAGCGCTTCGACGAGGCCTTCGAACGGGGCCTCGGGCGGGAGCTGAGCCGGAGCGTTCAGCAGGCCACCCGGCGGGTGGAGCGGACCGCGCCAACAGTCACGGTGAACGTCGACGCTGACGCGAAGCAGGCCGAGGACCAGCTTCAGAAGCTGGAGCGGACCGAACGCACAGTCCGGGCGAAGCTCGAACTGGATGCTGCGAAGGCTGAGCAGAAGCTCCAGCGGCTGGAGCAGACCGAGCGGACCATCAAGTCCCAGCTCGAAATCGCCACCGCTAAGGCCCAGCTCCAGATCCAGAAGTTCACGTCCCAAGAAGCCGACCTCCAGGTCGAGGTCGACGCTGGTACCGAGGGCGCCGAGGCGAAGCTCCGCGAGGTCACTGAGCGGCGCCGCATCGCCGAGCTGGAGCTGTCGGCCAAGACCGAGAACGCCCAGGCGAAGCTGGCTCAGGTTGTCCGCGACCGGAAGATCACGCTGGAGGCGCGGGCCGACACGGCGGCTGCTGAGGCCCAGCTGGACTTCGCTGCCCGCGACCGCACGGTCAACATCGACATCGACACGGGCCGCGCCAAGTCGGCTATCTCCGCCCTGACCGGTGCTCTGGGGAACCTCGGGTCGGCCGGATCATCGCTCGGTTCGCTCGGCGGGGCTGGTGGGCCGATCGGTGGCCTCGCGATGGCTGCCGGACTCTCCACCGGCATCCTCGCCGTCGTCGGCACCCTCCCTCTGCTGGCCACCGGTCTCGCCGCGGCCGGCGCTGCGGGTGGCGTCGCGATGCTCGCGTTCCGGGGTGTCGGTGAGGCGCTGGCCGAGATGGAGAAGAACGCCGAATCGGCCGAGGACCGCCTCCAGGCACAGAAGGCCGCCGCCGATGCGGTGAAGTCCGCCCAGTCGGGTCTGGCTAGCGCCCAGTCGAGCCTGGCGGGCTCGTACAGTTCGCTGGCGGGTGCGCAGGCTGCGTTGAAGTCCGCGCAGGCCGCTGCCGCTCAGGCCACCCAGCAGGCCGCTGAGCAGGTCCGTTCCGCCCAGCAGGGGATCAAGGACGCCTACCGCGAGGCCGCTGAGGCGAACGAGGATGCCGCCCGTCGGGTCCAGGACGCTGAACGCAGCATTGTCGACGCTCAGCGGGACGCGAAGCGCGCTCAGGAGGATCTGAACCAGGCGCGCAAGGACGCTGCCGACCGGCTCCGGGAGTACAAGGACCAGCTGGCCGACGGCGCCCTGAACGAGCGCCAGGCCATCCTCGACGTTAAGGAAGCCGAAGAGGAACTGGCTCGGGTACGCGCCGACCCGACCGCCGACAACCTCGACCGGGAACGGGCGCAGCTGCGCCTGGACCGCACCCGGCAGAACCTCGACGAGACCCGCCGCGCCAACCGGGAACTTCAGACCGAGGCCGACGAGGCGAAAAAGAAGGGCGTCGAGGGCTCCGACGAAGTCAAGGACGCCAAGGAACGCCTTCGCGACTCCAACGAGCGGGTGAAGGACTCCGAGCGAGCTCTCGCAGACGCTCGGGACGCTCAACGGCAGGCTCAGCTCGACGGCCAGAAGGCCATCGAGCTGGCCGAAGCGGCGCTGACTCAGGCTCGGGAAGCTCAGGCCCGTACGGCTGAGCAGAACGCTGCGTCGATCGCGAACGCGCAGAGGGCCATTGAGGACTCCGAGCGTGGCGTCGCCGATGCGCAGCGCGGTGTTGCCGACGCCCAACGCGGAGTCAACACGGCGTTGGAGAACGCAGCGGTCGCGGGCAAGGCGCAGACCGAGGCGTGGGATGCCCTATCCCCTGCCGCGCAGCGTTTCACGAAGAAGATCGCCGGTATGCGTGAGGCCCTCGATGGCCTGACTGCGATCGCCGCGACGGCCATGTTCGGCAAGCTCACGACCGCCCTCGACATGTTCGGGGACAACCCGAAGCTGGGTCAGGGCATCCGTGACCTGGTGGAGGGTGTCGGCGGCGCCATCGGCGACGTCGCCGTGAAGTTCGCGCAGGTGTCCTCCGGCAAGGAAGGCGAGCAGTTCGTCGGCTTCCTGAAGGACACCCTCCCGGACGCAGTGCGTTCGCTGGGTGACGTAGGGACACAGCTCGCTCGGATCGGCGCCGCGCTGCTCAAGGCCATGGGTCCAGCAGGTATGACCCTGCTGAACGACTTCGCTGGCTGGCTGGAACGCCTCGCGAACTGGATGAACAGCACCGCCGGTCAGAAGGAACTCACGGCGTTCTTCAACGACCTGGTGCCCGTGGTCAGAGCTGTGGCCAGCCTTGTCGCGGACACGTTCCGACTGCTGTGGGAGCTGTGGCCGGACGCTGATGCGCTCAGCAACATCGCGAGGCCTTTCCAGATCCTCTCTGAGTTCCTTGGTTTCCTCGGGAAGTTCTTCGATGAGCACCCGGACGTCGCAAGGAATCTGTGGCAGATAGGCCAGTCCCTCAGCTCCTTCGGGTTGATCAACTGGGTCAGCAGCCACATGGACAGCATCCTCGGCTTCTTCGAAGGCCTTTCGAACTTCGACTTTCGCAAGATGGCCGGTGACTTCAGCAGGGGTGGCGCTGACCTGATCTCCGGGTTCGCCGAAGGCATCGGTACCGGGCTGTCTTCGCTCTTCGCAAACCTGCCAGGTTGGTTTACCAAGTACGTCATCGACCCGATCCTGGGCCTTTTCGGGATCAGGAGCCCGTCCACCGTGGCCAAGGGCTGGGGTGGCGACATCATCCAGGGGCTCAAGGACGGCTTCCAGGAAAAGCTCCTCGGGTTCTGGGATTCGGCAAAGACGTGGTTCACCCAGCACATCGTCACGCCCATCCTCAGCTTCTTCGGCATCGCCAGCCCCTCGACTGTGGCCAAGGGATGGGGCAGCGACATCATCCAGGGCCTGAAAGATGGCTTCCGCGAGAAACTCGCTGGCTTCTGGGCGTCCGCCAAGCTCTGGTTCACCGACTCGATCATCAACCCGGTCCTGAGCTTCTTCGGGATCAAGAGCCCTTCGACCGTCGCCAAGCAGTGGGGCGACGACATCATCCAAGGGCTCAAGGACGGCATCCAGCAGAAGCTGAGCGGGTTTTGGGCTTCAGCGAAGGTGTGGTTCACCGATCACGTCGTGACCCCGATCAAGACGTTCTTCGGTATCCAGAGCCCCAGCACGGTCGCGAAGCAGTGGGGCGACGACATCATTCAAGGCTTGAAGGATGGTGTCAGAGAGAAGCTCTCCGGATTCTGGGCATCAGCCAAGCTGTGGTTCCAGGGCAACATCGTCGACCCTGTCCGTAGCTTCTTCGGGCTCGACGACAAAGAGTCGATGTTCCACAAGATCGGCTCCAGCCTGTCGAGTGGCCTCGCCAACGGCATCAAGTCCAAGGCCGAGGAGATCAAGAAGGCGTTCGTCACGCCGCTCGTGTGGGTCATGAGGGCTGTCGTCAACGGCGGCCTGATCGGCGGCTTCAACAAGCTCCTGTCCAAGCTGAAGCTCCCGGAGTCGATGCAGATCCCGGAGATCAACGGGTCCATCGGCGGCGAGAAGTTCGCCACCGGTGGCTACGTCCGGGGGCCGGGATCAGCCACGTCGGATTCCATCCCGGCGATGCTGTCTGACGGTGAGTTCGTCATCAAGGCCCGCTCGGTCAAGAAGATCGGCGTGGCCCGGCTGAACCAGCTCAACCAGATGGGCACCGACTACGGGGGCGACCCCGGCGGGGTGTTCGTCAACGAAGGCTACGGCCGACGAGGCTTCGCCGGCGGCGGCCTTGTCGAGTCTCGGGTCAAGCGGACCAAGGAATGGCTGCCGTCGGTAGACCCAAAGCCGTACGTGTGGGGCGCGGTAGGGCCCAACGCGTTCGACTGCTCCGGCCTCGTCGGCGACGTGTGGGCGCGGCTCACGGGCAACCCAACGAACCGTCGCTACTTCACCACCAGCTCGAACCCGAAGACCTTCGGATTCCAGAAGGGCAAGGGCACGTTCACCATGGGGCTCCAACCCGGCCAGCACATGGCCGGGAACCTGGGTGGGCTCGGCTTCGAGGCCCGATCAACGAAGACGGGCATCTTCGTCGGCGGCTCGGCCAAGTCGGTCACGAAGTTCCCGCAGCAGTGGTTCCTGCCGATCGTCGGCGACCAGTTCGTCGGCGGAGGTGCAGGCGTCTACGACTCCTCGGTCGGTGGGGAGGCAGCCAGTGGGCTCATGGGCGTCCTGGACGCGGTGGTCGAGAAGGCCAGCAACGTCCCGAACGGCGGCGCTGTCATCGGTCCGGCGGTCGGGCAGATCACGAAGAACATCCGGGCGGGGATCGCTGATCTTCCCCTGGTGGGCTTCCTGTCGAAGATCGCTGGGAAGGCTTGGGACAGCGCCAAGGGTCTCTTCTCCGGCGTGACCGGATCAGTGAAGGACCTGGCGGCAGGCGTCGGCATCGGCGGCGGTTCAGGTTCCGGCCCGACCAGTCCGAGCGGGAACCAGAAGATCGTCAAGGACATGGCCGAGGCCATGTACGGCTGGAAGGGCGCCCAGTGGGACGCCTTGTATCAGCTGGTCATGCACGAGTCGGGGTTCCGGAACACGGCACAGAACCCGAACTCCAGCGCCTACGGCATGTTCCAGTTCATCGACGGAACATGGCAGCACTACGGCGGCGCGAAAACGTCTGACCCGCGCAAGCAAACCGAGTACGGCCTGAAGTACATCAAGGCTCGCTACGGAGATCCGGGGAACGCTTGGCGGACGTGGTTGTCCCGTGACCCGCACTGGTACGACAACGGCGGCTGGCTCCCGCCCGGCGACACCTGGACACGCAACAACACCGGCAAGCCCGAGGCGATCCTGACCAACGAGCAGTGGCAGGCGGTCATAGGCGGCAAGGACGCGCCGGTGAAGGGCGACACGATCATCAACGTGTCAACCGATGACGACCGGAAGATCGCCGAGGTCATCGCCCGTGAACAAGCCAAACATGACCTGAAACTTCAGGTCACTGGCGCAATCTGACGAAAGCAGGGGCTGATGCCGTTCCGGTACAACCCCCGCTACGTCGTCAACGAACCACCGATTCACCCGCCGCAGGCATCCAAGTTCACCTGGACGTCTGCGGCGGGCCGGGTCACCGGGCTCTGCGACTTCGAGGACTCCGACCTGGGCATCATCGTCCCTCCCGGAGCCATCGGCCTGGGGATGCTCGGATACGACTACCACGAGACGAACTCGCCCACCTTCGACGGCTCGAACATCCACGGATGGCGGCTGCCCCCTCGGGACATCGAGCTGCCGATCGCCTTGTGGGCGAAGGACCGAAACACTCTGCTGGAGCTATTCCACCGACTCGTCGTGGACTTCAAGCCACACCCCGTCCTGGGCGCCGGGACGCTGACCATGACCCAGTACAACGGGTCAGCCCGACACATCAAGGCCTACTACAAGGGTGGCTTCGAGGGCGCCGACGACGACCAGGCGTGGGGCCTGACCTGGATCAAGACTGTGCTCAGCCTTCACTGCCCGTCGCCGTACTGGCTCGGTGAAGAGATCGCACGAACGTTCTCCTCGACGGGCAACGGGCAGACGGATCCAGACCCTGATCCTGGTGGCGGGTCGACGACTCCGACGACCTTCTTCTTCCCGCTGTTGCCCTTAGTCCTCGCCGGCGGTCTGCCGACCGTCACCACCCCGGTCGAGGACAGCGAAGACGTCACGCTCTCCGCGCTTGGCGAGATCGCCATCAAGAACGTCGGAACTGCCCCCAGCAGGCCGGTCTTCACGTTCACCGGGCCGTGCGACTCCGTACGCGTCACCAACATGAGCACCGGGAAATACTTCGAGATCACGGGTGGTGTCGCGGCTGGCCGCACGCTGACGATCGACACTCGCGAAGAGTTCAGATCGGTCGTCGAGACGCAACCGCCCGCCGTCTCGCTGCCAGGAGAACCCGACACCGGCGGCATCGTCACCGTGAACCGCTACGGCGATCTCGTGGCGGGCAGCTCGTTGTGGCCGCTCATCGAGGGCGACAACACGATCCAAGTGTCTGCCCCCGGCATTGCCGCAGATTCCAACCTGAAGATCACCTGGCAGGCCCGCTTCCTCAGCGGCTACTGACCCGACAAACCTCGCTGGAGGGACAGTGGCCCAGGCCGTCATCTCCGTGCGCATCCGGGACAAGGACTACCGGCTGATCGGCGAGGCCACGAACTACATCTCGCTGACCGCGACCATCCGATTCAACGAGGTCGGCGAATGGTCGATGGATGTCCCCGGCGAAGCGCCGGAAGTGAAGCTCCTCCTGCTCAGCGAGAACCCAGCAGGCGGGATCGTCATCTACCGGGATGACCGGCTGTTCTTCTCCGGACCCATCTGGGCGCACACCTGGACGATGGATGCGACCACCGGCTACCCGGTCCTCACGGTCGCCGGCGGCTGCGACAACGTGGTGCTCACCAAGCGCCTCGTCTACCCCGACCCCGAACAGCGGACGGGCGTGACGCCGGGCTCGAACTACTACCAGGTTGCTAGCACCGACACCGAGTCGATCATGCGGGACCTGGTTGCCAAGAACCTCGCGGTCACCGCTCCCCTGGTCGATCGACGCTTCCCTGGCCTGACGCAGGACGCGAACGGCCACCGAGGACGAGTCCAACCCGCCAGCACCTTCCGGTTCGACCGGCTCGATGAGGCGCTGAAGCGGTACGCGCAGCTCGCCCCGTCGGATGCTGCTGTCGACAGCCAGGGCACCATCACCAACCCCGGCGATGAGACGCAGATCCTCGGCTACCGCGTCCTCCAGATCGGGCAAGGCCTTCAGTTTCAGGTGTACCCGCTCACGGTCCAGCGGCACGTGCGCTTCAGTTTCGACCTGGCCAACCTCTCCAAGGCCGACTACGTCACGCAGGGACCAACCGCGACCTTCGCGGTCGTCGGCTCCGGCGGCCAAGCCGACTCCACCGGGAAGAACATCGCCGCCGACATCAGCGTGTTCTCACGGGCCGACGAGTCGTACCCAGGACGCAGCGAGATCTACACGGACGGTGGCTCCCTCGAAGCCGCCACCGACACCACGACCGCGATCAACCAGGTCGGGCTCAACGCTCTCAGCGACGGAGCCGGGCAGGTCAGCGCAAGCGTCGTCGCCATCGACACCAACCGCATGGTGTACGGCGTCGACTACGACCTCGGCGACTACGTGTCCGTGGAACTGCCGTTCCTGTCGTTCACCTCGCCGATCCGCTCAGTCACGCTCACGCACACCGGTGGCGACGGCGAACGAGTCGAGCTGGGCATCGGCACGGCGAAGGGCCAGTACAGCGCCAAGGCCACAGGCACATCAGCGAAAGTCGCCGAACTCTCGGGATTCGCGCGCTTCAAAGCCATCTTTGGCGGTTAGGAGCCCTCGTGGCCAACCCCGGCGAAAGCTCCTTCCCCTTCGCCACCTCCATGCTCGCCACTGAAGAGCAGTGGGCACGGTTCAACCGGGCTCTCGGCCACCAGGAAGGCGTCGTCAACTCCACGCTCGACCACGACGCACCGGACCTTCAGGTCACACCAGGAACCGCAGGCACGGTGACCATTTCGGCCGGTGAAGCAGCCATCAACGGCTTCTACTACCGAGCTTCCCAGGCGATCACGCTGTCGATACCGAGCAACGCATCCGGCGCTACAGCCCGGAACGACACGGTGGTGCTGGAGGCCAACCAGGCGACGAACGAGGTCACGCCCAAGTACCTCACCGGCGGCTCGGCGGCACCGGCCCTCACCAGGGTCATCAATGGCGTCTGGCAGATGCCGATCGCCGCTGTGCAGGTCCCTGCCAAGGCCACGAACATCACCGCCACGAACATCACCGACCGGCGACAGTTCGTCATGCACCAGGGCCTCGTGATGGGCGACGGCGACCGAAAGCCGACTGGCAAGCTCGGCCAGCTGATGTACACCCCAGGGAAGCTCTGGGTGTGCGCCGCTTCCGGCTGGACGCAGATCTGGCCGATCACCATTGAAACTGCTGGCTTCAGCGCCTTCACGCGTATCTCGACCGGTCCCGGTTTCACTGCGCACTTCAAAGAACACTCGGCCACCGAGTACAGCCGCCCCGCCTTCACCAAGTTCCCCGATGGGCTGGTCACCTGTCGCGGGCTGATCGAGTGCTCCGCCGCCGTGTCCGCCGACGAGGTCATGTTCAAGTTCCCAGCGGGCTACCGGCCGGGTGCGACCCAGATCTTCCTCACCGCCTCATCCGGCAACAAGGCGCGCATCGACGTTGAGGCCGACGGCCAGGTCCGCTGCCGCAACGCCATGAACAAGGGCGACTACATCTCCCTCAACGGAGTCACGTTCGTCCCCTCCTGAGCCGCCTCTTGGCCGCCACCCGCGAAAGGCCCTCCACCGCATGCCTCGATACCTCTTCGGCGGGTCGCCGGCCGACTTCGCCATCCAGACCAACTACCCGGCGGACGACGCCACTGTCCGAGTTCAGCCAGAGGTTGATCTGACGGTCTGGAGCGCCCCCGTTGCTGGCACCCGGTACACGGATCTCCAGCTGGAGTTCGGCGGCTCGACGGTAGCCATTCTGACCACGAGCGTTTCGGGTCGCCTTCCTCGCTTCTACGGTCCCGACGGGGTGACCCAGGTCTGGATCGACATGGGTGACACCGATCGCTACGTCCTAGAGTCAACGGACCTGGGCAGCATCGTCGATACCAAGCTCGATAAGACAGCCCAGCCTTCCCCGCATCAGCACTCTGGCGCCGATGTTCCCTCTCTTCAGCGGCAGATCGACGCCACGATGCGCTGCGTCATGTTCGACGATGCGAGCAACACCTGGCCGTATCAGTCCGATGTGACACCGACCTACCCTCCAACGCCGATGTTTTGGTACGGGAACGCCGCTCTCCCCGTCCAAGCACGGTGGGGCCTGGACTACGTCGACCAGCTCGACGCCACCAACCACGGTGGTTCGACCAATATCCCGGACCCGACCGAGGAGCCCACCGAGGACCCGGTCGAGGACCCCGACGAGCCGACGATGACTATCGCGATGAGCACCCCCGTCGCCAGCATTAACGGCGCTGCGGTGACTGTCTCCGCTGCGCTCACTACCGCGGGAGGCCCGCAGACGTTTGCCCGCGTTCAGGTCGCGGTTCGTGGTCCATCGGGACAGACGAATGACGTGGCCTACAGGGCGAACGTGACCGTCGACGGAACTCTCAGCCTGACCGGCGGTTTCACCGCTTCAGCTTCAGGCACGTGGACCGCGTATGCCACGTACAACAAGACGGGCGGCTCCGCGCAGTCGGACTGGGTCGATGGGCCGAAGAAGACGTTCACCGTCACGCTGACTCCACCAGACACAGGCAACGGAGGCACCACTCCGCCCACTGGATCGGCCTCCGTCCCGAAGGTCAATCGCTCCGGCATTCAGTGGAACTCTGGTGTAGCGCGCTGGGACTCCGATAACCCAGACAACACCGTGAACCTCGCGAACGCTTTCGGTACGTGGCGTGGGCGGTCCGTCGACGGCTTCCTGCACTTCCCGAAGCGCCAGACGTGGAACGACATGTTCAACGGAGTACCGGCGTCGTGGGCCAACTTCCCCGGCTACATCGTGTATTCGATCCCGCCTCAGCCCGAAACCGAAGGCGCGCAGAACAACTCCGCGACGGCCGCAGGCCAGAACAACACGCGCTGGGAAGACTTCGGCAAGAAGCTCACGGCGATGGGCCTTAACCGTTCCACGTTCATCCTTCGCATCTGGGAGGTGAACGGCTACTGGTACAAGTGGGCCTGGGGGAACGAGCGCGGAACAAAGGTCGCCCCGAACACGGTCGAGTCGTTCGTCGCGGCGATGAAGAACCTCTCGACGTCGGTGAAGAAGTACGCACCGAACATCAAGATCAGCATCAACATGACGCGCGGTCAGTCACGCTCCGGCACGACCTGGCAGTCGGTCTACAACCAGCTCCTCGGAAACCACCAGTACGGCGCGTACTTCGACGTCATCGGATACGACACCTACGACTGGTACCCGGCAACGAATACCGGGAACTGGAACGGGACACTCAACGAGGCACCTGGTTTCAACGACATCGTCAGCTACTGCCGTTCCAACGGCAAGCAGATCGGCGTCGAAGAGTGGGGACTCGTCGGGGGTGGCGCGGGCGGCGGCGCCGACAACCCCTACTTCATCACCCAGATGTACGGCGTCTTCAACAGCATCAAGGACGTCCTCGCCTACGAGGGCTACTACGAGGACAAGGGCGCCCCCGACACCCTTGAGCACCGGATGATTCCCGGTGCCTACCCCAGTGCTGCTGCCGCCTACAAGAACTCTGCCCGCTGGGGCTCCTGACCGAAAGGCCTACGCCCGTGGCTCGGTACACCTTCGGCGCAAGCCCAACGGACGTGGTTGTGGAGTCCATCCTCGGTGTCCTGTACCTGTCCCCGACATCCGAGGTCACGTTCTGGAGCGACGCCGCTTCAGGTCAGCAGTACACCGACCTGGTCCAGGTGTCCGACGGCGCAAACGTCACCTCGATCGGCACAGATTCGTTCGGCAGGATTCCCCGATTCTTGGGGCCGGACGGCGTCACCCAGATGTGGGCACAGTCGGCGCTCCTCACCGACCGGCAGCTTCTGGTGAGCACGGACCTGGCCACGATTCTCGACGGTAAGTTGGGCGTGGGTGAACCGCCGGCGTCGCACACTCACGCGGGCTCGGACATGCCGTCCGTGCAGCGGGCTGCGGACCAGACCATCCGGATGGTCTTCTTCGACGCTGCCGGGAACCAGTGGCCGTACCAGGCCGACGTCACGGACTCTTACCCCACGGTGCCGATCTTCTGGATCGGGAATACCACGGTCCCGGAGCAGGCTCGCTGTGGCCTGGACTACATCGACATCGACCCGCTGATCGTGCCGACCGTTCCAGACCCGAGTACGCCGCCTACCGGCGAACCGGAGCCGGACCCGACGGAACCCTCGAAGTCCGCCGCGCTGGCGTTGCCGACGATCACCGTCAACGGCGCCAGTGTTTCGGTCTCGACGACCCTCACGACGACGGGTGGCGCTCAGAGTTTCGCCTTCGCCCAGATCGCCGTCCGCGGACCTTCCGGCCAGAACGCGGACACCGGGCGCCGCGCCAACGTCAGCGTGGATGGCAGCCTGGCTCTCACCGGCAGCCTCACCGCCGGTGTCTCCGGCACATGGACCGCCTACGGCACCTTCAACCGGACCGGCGGAGCCGATCAGTCGGCGTGGACCGATGGGCCGAAGGAGTCGTTCGCCGTCACCATCCCGTCCACACCCACACCGCCGACCACCGGTGGAAACGGTACCGCCGCGAAGATTGCCGACGTTCACTCCCAGCGTTCGAAGCTGCCCTGGAACTCAGGGGCGTTCGCCGCCTCATCGGCGAAGGGCTGGGACCAGTGGCAGCAGTCCGGCCAGGCAGGTTTCGGCGCCTACCGGGGGCGACTGTCCGACGTGATGTTGGTTTTCAACGATGGCGCCGCCGACTGGAACAGCCACGACACCTTCTACGACAGCTGGAAGGGCTGGCCAGGCATCTTCGTCTGGACCATCCCGCCTCAGCCCAAGTCCTCTGGTGGTAACCAGGCCACGGCGTCGGGCGCCAACAACAGCCACTGGGACACCGTCGGCCAGAACATCGTCAACGCGGGGATGAACAACAACCGGCTCGTCCTGCGGCTGGCTCACGAGTGCAACGGCAACTGGTATCCCTGGTCGTGGGGCGCCGGCGGTGGCGCCCAGACGTTCATCGACGCCTTCAAGAACTGCGTCAACCGCGTGAAGGCCAAGGCACCCAACATCCTGGTCAACATCTGCTTGAACTCCGACTGGGACAACCAGGGCGGCATGTCATGGCAGCAGGTCCTGGGCGCACTCAAGAACCACATCGACATCGTCGGATTCGACGGCTACGACCTATCCCCCGGCTTCCGAAACGACCAGACACGAAAGAACATCTGGTACAACCGGTCTGGTCCGCAGCGGAACTCGATCGCAGCCTGGTGCCGCGCTAACGGCAAGCTGATGTCCCTGGATGAGTGGGGCCTGATCGCACTGCCCGCCGAGAACGGCACCGGCGGGGGCGATGACGTCCTCTACATCAGCGACACTTTCGAGTGGTGCAAGGCGAACAGCGACATCCTCGCCTACGAGTCGTACTTCTATCACCCCGGCAATCCCGGCTGGGAGCACGAACTTTTCAAGTACCCGAACGCTGAGGCTGCGTATCGGTCATCCAGCAGATGGGGCAACCAGTAGTGGTTATCCGACGCATTCAAGCCGACGGAACGATCGAGCAGGTCGGAAACCCAACTACATCAGCCGGGTATCGCTTCGTCGGGTCAGCTGCTCCCAGCACCGCCGGTTGGTCAATCAACGACCTGTGGCTCGACACGAGCACGCTGACAACGACGACACAGCCCACCGTTCGCGTCTGGTCCGGTTCGAGTTTCCTACCGACACCGTCTGGCGGAAGTACCGACGCCAGCGTCCTCATGTCCGATGACTTCACCGGAACCGACAACACCGGCTGGAACTCTTCGAAGTGGGGTCAGGGCCGTAACGCCTCTTCCGGCAGCGGTGGTGGCGCCACGCTCCTGTCGGGTGTGGGCGTCCTCCAGACATCGACGACCGGCCCGAACAGCGGCGCAGCAACCGTCACCCGCAAGGCGCTCATCACGTCGACGGCCGATGTAAACATCGCCCTCTCGTTCAAGTTCGACTCTTCGACAGCCTATTTCGACATCAACGTCCGCCACGACACGGACCCCGTCGACGGCAACAATTGCTATTCAATGAGGCTGGCCTCCAAGCAGTCCACGTGGCTTTTGACCAGGCAGGTCTCCTACAACGACGGCGGAACTCCGCTCGCGTCGAAGTCAGCCACGTTCACGGCGGGCACCTGGTACCGGCTGCGATTCCAGGCCATCGGAACCACCATTCGCGCCCGCACCTGGCTGGCCAGCGCCACCGAACCCAGCGGCTGGGACGTCAGCGTCACCGATTCCACGTACACGGCGCCCGGAAAGGTCGGCCTGTGCATCCGTAACGGCACGGCCAACGCCCGCGTGTTCGTGGATGACGTCATCATCCGAAATGCCTAACCAGTAGGAGAAAATCATGGCCGTTAGCGCCTTCATGTACGGGCCCGCCATGCAGTCGCTGGCGAACAAGGAGATCGACATCGACAGCGACGCCCTCAAGGTGATGCTGTGCACGAGCTCCTACACTCCAAACCAGGACACGCACAGATACAGGTCGAGCATCACCAACGAGATCACCGGCACCGGGTACACCGCCGGCGGGGCCGCCCTGACCGGGGTGACCGTAGCCTACAACTCGACTACGAACACGCTCACGATCGACTGCGATGACGTCACCTGGGCCACTTCGACTCTCACCGCCCGGTATGCCGTCTTCTACGACTCCAGTCCAGCGTCCGACTCTGTGCGGCCGGTTCTCTGCTACTGGGATTTTGGGGCGGACATTGCTTCCTCCTCCGGCCCTTTCACGCTGACGATCTCCACGGGTGGACTGATCACCTGGACCGTCTCCTGACCTGAGTTCCGCCCGCACTCGGACCTGTCGTCGACCGTTGAGGTGAGTCATGACCAGCCTTGCCTCCGACAGCTTCACCGGGACCGACGGTACGGCCTGGTCCGCCAGCACCTGGACCACCGGCTCCTCCCCCACCGGCAGCTCGGCCACGATCGTCGGCAACGCCGGTCGTCTCACCACCGGAACCGGAACATCGGGGTCTGCTCGAGTCGCCCGCCGGGTCAACATCACCGCACCCGCCGACGCGGTGGTCCTGTTCAAGTTTCGTTGGCCGACCGGCGACGAGTGCTACCCCAGGTGGTATGTCCGCTCGACCAACACATCGCTCGACTCCCAGGGCGGCTACTGGGTTGAACTGAACCGTCCCGCCGGACAGATGAGCATCGGCAAGGGCTCCAGCTACACCAACGCGACCCTGCCGACCGGGACGTCCGCCGACCTCGTCACCAAGTCGTTCTCTGCGAACACCTGGTACTGGTGCCGTTTCGGTGTCGTCGGCACGGCTCTCAAGGCTCGTGTCTGGCTTGATGGAACTGCCGAACCCAGCTCTTGGGACGTCACCGCCACCGACTCGTCCATTTCCTCTGCTGGCTCCGGGACCGGGATCACCCTCGGCACCGGTTCCGTCCAGAACGGCAAGTTCGACGTCGACGAACTGTCCCTCGACTCGGCCTTTCCCGTAGCGACCGTTCTCGGGCCCACCGCAACCAGCTCGATGACTGCGCCCGCTGGGACCGTGGGAGCAGGCCGGAGCACTGTCGGTCCTACCGCCACTGGCTCGCTCACGGCGCCCGCCGGAACCGTCGCAGCCATCTACACCGTGGCCGGGCCGCCGATCGTCAGCTACATCAACGCACTGGCCGGAGCCGCCGGAATAGGCGCCTTCGCGAACGGCCTCATCGCCTCCGGCGTCGTCCAGGCTCAAGCGGGCGAAGCCAGCTTCGGCTCAACGAAGGCGGCGCCGCCGGCGTCGAACACCCTGGTCGGCCATCCCGGACTTGTCGTCATTCCTGCCCAGGTGGCAGGACCCATGCTGGGCTTCACGACGGCTGCCGTGAGCGGAGCCGCGACTGGCCAGCGTGAGCATGTGCGTATCGGATCGGCGAACATTCAGATCGCCTACCGGAACCTTCTCGACGGTGCCCCGTGCACAGGGACGGTGCGGTTCACGCCGACCGCCTACATCGCGGCTGACGAACTTCTCGTTCCGAACCGGGTAGCCGTGACGTTGGATGCTGACGGCCTCCTCGACGTCGACCTGCCTGTCGGCAAGGACCAGCTCACGCTCCCCCTCGTCGCCTACCTGGTGGAAGAACGCCTCGACGCCCCTTCGTTCGGGCGGCCTCCGTTCTACCTGCTGCTCACCCCAGCCGACGACGGCACCACCGTTCAGCTCGCCACCGTCCCTCTGGAGACCAACGTGCCCGATCTGGCCCTGTACATGCTGAAAGCGGGCGGCTCCTTCACTGGCCCCGTCACCGTGGCGTCCACCTTCGATGTCACCGGCAACACGTCCCTTGGAGCCAACCTGACCGTCCAGGAGAGCGCGGTCGTCGGTTCTCTCGACGTCGACGAAAACGCCGACGTGGAAGGCAGTCTGAGCGTCGGTGGCAGCGTCATCGTCAATGAGAGCGTGGAAGCCAGCTATGTCTCGGCACCCGCATACTCGGGCGGCAGTTTCGACGGAGCCATCACCGTGCACGGCGGAGCGAACATCGAAGGTGACACGGTTCTCGGCTCAAACCTGACGGTGGGAGCCAACATCACCGTCACCGGGGCCTTCGTCGGAGCCGTGAAGGTGCCGGGTGCTGTGACGCTCACCAGCTTGTCCAATGCTCCCGCTGCGACCACCGGTGCAGGAAACCTGTTCGTGCAGGCAGGGATTCTGAAGTACGTGAGCCCCAGCGGAACCGTCACGACCGTCGCTCCAGCCTGAAAGGTCCCCCATGGCCTTCCCACTGGCTTCGATGACCACGATCACCGTGGTCGCCGGATACCTGGACCTGGTGACGTTGACCCCGGCGCGGGGGAAAGTCCGCTTCACCCCGCTGTCCTTCGTCCACTCCGACGACGGCACCACCCTGCTCGTCCCAACGCCGGTGGATGTTCCTCTCGACGAGGACGGCACGATCGCGGTGATCTTGCCGATCGGAAACGACCCGGACTTCGCCCCCACGTTCAGCTATCGGGTGGAGGAGTTCCTGCGGCCGACTCGCGTCGCCCGACGCCCCTACACGATCTCGCCGGTGAGCACCGAGGACCCGCTGGACCTCATCCACTCTGTGTCCGTCCAACCGGGCTGAAGCCAGGAGACCGCATGCGAGCCCGACACGGCGCCCTGACCGCTAACCAGGTGGCCACCATCGATCTCGGGTCGATCCCGATCAGCGCCAGCATCTACGTCGTCAACGTCTCTGCTTCCAGCCCGTTCTACGTCCGACTGGACGGGGTCGACCCGACGGTGATGGGCGAAGACTGCCGCGTGGTCCTCTCTTTCCGTCGTTTCCCCGCCCGGTCGGAGTTCTGGAACGGCAGCCTCGTCCAGCAGGTGAAGATGATCTGCGCGGAGGACGCCACTTACGCCGTGGAGGTCGGCCGATGAGCAACATGTTCGGCGAGGTCTACGGCGTCATCCGCAAGACCACGGTCGTCGACGAGCAGGGCGGAACTCCCGTCGTCGGGCCGAGCGGTTCACCAGGCCCATCCGGTGCCACCGGGCCCGAAGGGCGCACCGGGGACGTCGGCCGGACGGGGGCAACAGGCTCGACAGGGCCGGAAGGGCTTCCCGGATCGGCCGGCGAACAGGGGCCTCCCGGAGCGACGGGGCAGCTTGGTCCCGTCGGTTCAACCGGGGCCAGCGGGCCACGCGGCGAAACTGGAGCCTCCGGTGTCGCCGGGCCGTCGGGCCCGAGCGGGCTGGTCGGCGCCACTGGCCCGCAGGGCCTACCTGGTTCTCAAGGGGCGTCCGGAGCGACCGGTGCCCCCGGTAGTAGCGGGGCTCCTGGGCCGACCGGGCCGATAGGTCCGACCGGCTCGTCGGGAGCATCGGGGATGACCGGTTCAACTGGTCCCGCCGGGGCCACCGGAGCAGTGGGCTTCACCGGGGCGACCGGACCTCAGGGGCTCGCGGCTGCTGGAGCGAGCCACTGCACGGTGACGGCCCCTACTCTCCTGCTCGGCGGCACCGCCAGCGTGACCGGGACCTGGGATGTTCCGATGACCACGACGACCTACGGTGTCATCGTCGAGCCGAGCACCAGCTCGCTGCTCGGCTCCGTCAGCTGGCAGGTGGTCACGAAGACCACGACCCAGGTGACTCTGACGGTGAAGGCGCTGGTCGCGATCGCCTCGTCAGGGACGCTCTACCTCAGTGCCGTCCGCTGAGGTCAGGCCGTCGGCACAGGCGTGCTCGTGTCCTTCTCGGCCTGTTCCTCGCGGCGCTTCTTGAACGCTTCGTATTTGGCCTGGAAGACGTAGATGTAGTCGATGATCGCTTCGACTAGGTCGTTCATGTCGCGGACGTCGACCGGCGACGGTGCTTCCTCGGTCTCGTGGACGGCCTTGTTGCCAGCGAGCCGCAGCGCGTCGCACCACTGGTACAGGCGCTCGTCGATGTCGCCCTTCCGCTTCAGCTCCGCCAGGGACTTGGCCAGGTCGGACTTCTTCGCGTCCCGCGAGACAACCAGGGCCTCCAGCGTCTTGCGGCACATGATCGCCGACGCCGTGTACGCCTTGGCTTTCAGGCAGACCCGCGCCTCCAGGAAGCAGTCCCGCACCGACTTCGGGACCGTGCGGTCCATCGACTTCGGTGCAGCTGGATACACAGGCGTACCGTTGTCATAAGGGTCGGTGTCGTCGTACCACGAGCCGAGGTAGTCAGCGACCAGCAGTGAGTAGTCGCCGCAGGCGCTGCACTGAACCAGCTGGTACCTGACGTGGTACGTGCCCGGCTCATCCTTCTCGGTGAAGTAGGTCGAGACCGCGATCTTGCCGTGGGTATGGGTGCCGCAGTGCAGGCACTGGAACGCCTGACGGTCGTCACTTCCCCCGAAGCTGCTCATGTCGGCTGATCGTAATCGCGCCGAGGAGGCCGCGGCCTCCCACTTTCCCAATCTCCCGTCGGAGCTGCTGCGTGGGTAAGCAGCTCCGACGGGGTTCCACCAAGTACGTGCGCCGTTCACCGGCGCCACCTTCAGGGACAGGTGACGTGTGGATGCTGCCCTGGCCAGCTTGATCGCAACGGCGATCACGAGCATCGCCGGACCGGCCATCGGTTTCTACGCGGCTCGTCGAAACATGATCAACAAGCAGCGCGCCGAAGACGCCGAGCGGGCCGAGAAGGCGGCCCTCGCTGAAGCCGATCGACAGCACGCAGAGCGGCAGGCGATCCTCCAGCAGTACGAAAAGCTGCTCTCCTTCAAGGATCGCGAGATCGAGTCGCTCCGCAACCGGATTGAAGACCTGGAAGGAAGACTGGAATGACGGTGGCGACTCGGGAGCGCTGGTGGTCGCGAGACCAAGCCTTGGTGACGGGGTGCCTGATCTGCCTCATCGTCAGCATCTGCGCGCTCACCGTCGGGGCGATCGCCTTGAACAAGAGCGTGAACACGGCTTCGCAGCGGGCGGCCGACCTGGCATCGAGCAGGGCGATCGCGGAGTCGAACGACGCTCTACGCGCGAGCCAGTGTGCCTCATGGCGGTTCCAGGCCGGAGCCGTTCAGCTCCCGAACGGCAAGGCCCAGCCTGATCCGGTCACCGCGCTCGGCTGGTCGAACCGGGTGTACGCCAAGGACCAGTACGACGACCTCGGCTGCCTGCCCCACGTCCCAGCCGTCGAGGTCCCCAAGCAGTTCCAGTAGCGCTTTCCCGAAGTCTTGAGTTATCCGCAGCCGCCCCGACCCTTCACCCGAAGGGCCGGGGCGGCTTTCTGCGTGACACCTATCACAGGCCGTAGAGGGCTCTACGGTGGACACTAACGGCCCGGCCATGCTGGGGGCGATGCGACACATTCATCGCTCGAACGCGCCTCGGTCCCTCCTCGTGAGCGAGAACTATTGAGAGAGAGGGATATTGTTTGAAGTCCACAACGAATTGCCAACGCATCCACGACGAAAGCGGCTGTCTCGTTTCAACTTACGACCGGTCTACAGCCGCCCTACAGTGCATGACCTTAGCGACCGAGGCTGCGCGATGGGTGAGCGCGACGGCGAAGATCCATGCTTCACTGATGTTCAGGCGCCAACCAGTGCCTCACCAAACGGAGAAAGACCGAGTGCGCAAACACTCGGCCTCTCCGTGCCACCGGCAAGGCGCGGTAGCGATGACGATTTCAGAGCCGTCACCGTTAGCGTATAACAGCCTTTCGCTGCCGATGGTCTTGGTGCCAAGCATCAACCGCTAGGAGCACCGATGACCTTTGAGGTCATGGCTTTCGCAACGCTGGCCCCCTGGTTCGTTCGCTGGCTCTGGGGAGTCCTGCGCACGGCCGATCTCAGTGTCGATGCCCATCTGAGTTGGCGCTCGGGTTCGGGCAGCGCGACGGCCGCGTAGTTCAACCACCGACGGGCGCTGCCCCAGTCCTATCTGCTGGGGCGGCGTTCTCGTCAGTCGGCCGCATCATCGTCGGGCTCGACGAATTCCCTCTCCGGCCGGAACCTTCCCCACCCTTCAGAGGCGTACGCAGCCTGCGGGGTTTTGCGTCCTCGGTCGGCCTTCGACCCGGTCGGGGCGACCAGCACCAACCGGCCTCCGCCACTATGCGCAGCCGATTCAGTCCAGGCAGCCACGGCTGCCACCGAATCACTCGACATCCGCTCGAACATATCGAGGAGGACAGAGATTTCGGTCGGAGCAAGACGACGCCGCGTCTCCCTCACATTAAGGTCTGTCACGTCCCTGTTCTCAATCCCTCGCCGCACTCGAACCTCCGTCTCAGTTAGCCAATGTGGGCTGGGACCGCCACAATTCGGCCCCAGCCCATCGTTCACCGTCAGGCCCCGGTGAACTCTCCCAGCGCAACCCCTCCGAGGAAAGCGTCCCACTCAGAGTTCGTGAAGCCGAGCTTCGGACCGCCGGGGTTCTTGCTGTCCCGCACCTCCACGCCTTCCTGCGTGAAGCGGGCCTCCACGCAGCCTCCTCCGTCCTGGCTGAGGCTGGACTTGAACCACTCCCCGTGCTGAACCATCGTCACCGCTCCTTCGTCGTTACCTTGTTTGGCTCCGCCGGCCGTCCCCCGCTGGAACGTCCGGTGGGTTGAGCCCCGTCGCGGCCAGACGGAGGGATGTCGACCGCGACGGGTGTTCATGGGGTTCGCAGCCGCAGGAGGAGGACCGACCTGGACCCGGATGCCACCGCGAACTCGGCCTCGGTGACACCGTCAAGGTTCGCCGCGATCTCTCGGGCGTGCTCACGCTCGGCGGCCCCGTTCAGGGTCGGTCGCAGGTGAACGGCCAGGGTCGGGGCTTCGGCGCCGATGACCAGGCGGTCGAGCCGGGTCACGAATCGAACCTGGAGTCCCAGTGACACCAGCTGGTGATGTGCTTCTTCGCGGTCGAGCACGAGCGCCCTCCCTCATGGGCTTGGTACGTGCAGATTGGAGCCCAGTCCCCGCACGAGGTAGCAGCGGGCGTCGGCTGGACGCAGCTTGCTCATGCGGGGACCGGGGTTGAGCGCTCAGCGCCCGCGCGCCACCCCGTCGATTGGGACGGTCGGGCGCTGAGCTGTTCGCGGGTGGTCACTGGGCTGACCCAGGCACCACGTGTGAGTCACGTTCGAGACTCTGGTTCTCGCCAGCATCGCTCGTCCCCCTCCGTAGAGCGTGCAGTGCCTCCTGACACGTCGTGTGACGAAGCGGCCCGCTGTGAGAAGAACGTAAATCCCAGGTCACAACGCTTCCCCAACAGATTGTTGGGGGTCGTAAGCTCACAGCTATGGCTTTGTCGGAGGACGCCAGCGTTGGGGAGCGCATCGCCTACCACCGCAAACGCCGGGGCATGTCGCAGAGCGTGCTCTCGGGGCTGCTCGGCCGCAGCGAGGAGTGGCTGAGCCAGATCGAGCGCGGTAGTCGGTCGGTGGAACGCCTGACAACGATCGTGGACGTGGCCAGGGTGCTGCGCATCGAGCCGTCACTGCTGCTGCCTCCGCCGTTCTTCGCCAAGCCTCGTCAGGTCGCGAACAACGGCACGATCGGCACCGCACCCGAGTGGGTGCCTGCGATCCGGTCGGCGATGATGCGCCGAGTCGGCAGCACCGAAGACAGCGACGGTCGGCAAGTGGATGCATGGACCCTCTCGCAGGACATCCAGCGGGGCTTCGGCTACTCCCAGACTGAACGCTGGAGCGACCTCGGGCCGCTACTTCCCGACTTGCTGCACGACGTGCACTGGTTCGTGAGTCACTCTGAAACGCCAGATTCTTTGCGGCTTCTCAGCCTCACATACCGGCTGGCTTCCGGGATGCTCGACCGCATCGGTGAGGTCCATCTGCCGTGGATCGCGGCCGAACGTGCCAGCGCAGCAGCTGATCGAAGCGGCGACCCGCTGCTGATGGCTGGTGCGGCCTGGCGTTGGGCGGTGGTCCTTCGCCACGCCGGCGAACTGGAGGAGTCGCACAACGTACCGATGCGCGCCGCCGATGCGCTGGTCGATGACATCCAGTCCGCGTCTCCCCAGGCGTTGAGCGTCTACGGCAGCCTGCTACTCAAGGGAGCAGTGGCAGCAGCGAGCCTCGACGACCGCCAACACGTATCTGAGTATCTGAATCGCGCCCAGGAGGTAGCCGAGGTGGCGGGCGAGGCCAACCACTTCTGGTTCGCTTTCGGGCCGACGAACGTCGCGATCCACCGGGTGTGGCTGGACCTGGAGCTGGGTGACCCGACGGAGGCAGTGCGCGCAGCCGACGCGGTCGACACCGAGCGGCTGCCCGCACACTTGGCCGAGCGGCGCGCCTCCCACCTGATCACGGTGGCTTGGGCTCAATACCTGCGCCGCAAGGACGATCTGGCGATTGAGGCGCTCACCGAAGCCAGGGTTCACGCCCCGGAGCAGCTGCTGTTCACGCGGAAGGTCAACGACATGCTGGCCGGGATGCTGAAGCGAGATCGCCGAAATCGGCGACAGTTAAGGGCTTTGGCCGACTTCGCGGGCGCCACCTAGGAAACCGTCCGCTCGATCACGTTGGAGGAGCCATGGACGAGGTCACGGAGTACAAGCTGCTGCACTCGCGCGGGCCGGACCGCCTAACCGAAGACGTGAACGAGCACCTCGCCGACGGTTGGCGACTGCACGGCATCACCATGTCCGCGCCCAAGCCCGTCGGAGACGGCTCGATCCAGAACCTCTTTGTCCAGGCCGTCGTCAGATAGTCGCGCCTGCCGTCGGCTAGAACGGCGTCAGCGTCATGGGCACGGACCCCAACTTGTCCCGAGAGACGGTCTGCTTAGACGGGGCAATGTTGCTGTAGAGACTGTTGCTGCTCGGCCCTGCCGTCACGTCGAAGACGTCGGAGTCAGAACTGATATCACCTGCGAACTTGAAGTCGCAGGAGGGCGGGCTGCCCGAGGTCGTCTGCTTCGGGTCGGTCAGCTCCAGCAGCTTGAGCCGGGCTCCGGTTCCGTCGGACACGGTGATCTCGAAGTTCTCACCCATCTCCTCGCAGGTGGTGGGCGTACCGCCGCCGATCACCGGCAGCATGATGATGATGATGCTCCCGGCCACGTGAAGCTCTCCATCGCTACCACCGCCGCCGGTGCCACCACTCGACGACCCGTCTGAGGAGTTGTTCCGCGCCAGGCCGACGAAGAGGACCGCCCCGATCAGGGCCACCACTGCGACGACAAGGATCAAGATTCTGCGTTCGATGTACATGAGCCCCCACCTCCAGACGTCACGTCGGAGGTGGGGGCTCTTCGCTGTAGTTGTTACGGGCAGAACCGCGCGATCGGGTGCGAGTCACCCAGGTGGCGGATCAACCGCGATCAGGCAGGCGGAGCACCGTCCACACGGCTGGGAACTTCGGAGGTCGCCGTCTGAGCGACACTGGAAAGATTCATCAAGAGAGCCTCTGGGTCGCGAAGCGCTGTCCAATCGTTCCTTTCGAGCACGTGTCGCTCGTTGGCTGTCAGGGTCTTGATGTGGACGTGCGATCGGTCAAGGCTGTCCGTGATCTTGATCAGCAGCACGTCCCCGAGCACCGCCGCGAAGTTGTTGACCCCCTCTGCCGCCCTCATCAGGTTGAGTGTCGTCTCGGATCGCGCCTTGTCTATGGCGGCAGCCTTCTCGTTAACCAGGGCGTCTTCCAGGCCCTGCGCCAGTCGACGTGTCGCACGTTGGGTCTCGTCTGACGAGCTAACCCCTAGCACGTGCACCCAGAACCGCTGGAACCAAGAGCCACGAAGCGGTGGGCCTATCGCGATAACTTCCTGCCCCACCGCCTTGGCTACCTGCCGGAGTGCCTCTATTAGCTCACGTGCCACCTCGGGCGGTACAGGGTCAGAGATGTAGAGCGCCCCGTCAGCAAGATGAGTGGAGGCCCTAAAGCGACCGGGAACTGGGCCAAAATCGAGCCGTGGAACGAACTCGATATATCCGTCAGCCACCCAGCCTTTCAGCACTCCTCGGCCGAGGGCTTGTCGTAGTCGAGCAATCGAGGATTTGAATTCGCCTACGAAATTCCCCCATGATAACTGCCCAGTTTGCCCGGATCGCAGAGCACTAGCAACGAGACGGATCTCCTCCCGGAGCTCCCCCTCCCCTAAAGCAGGGTGTTGCAGAATATATCGCAGCGAATATATGAGCTGACCATAGGTTGACGGCGAGAATTCGCGACCCTCTTCCCTTGCCAGCCAATCGAAAGCCTGGTCGCTTAACAGTAGAAAGTTGTTGATCTGTCGGACGAGCGAGTTGATCTCGTCCTGCCGTACACCGGTTCCTGTCGACATTTTCTCCCCCGAGTTCCGCCGCCTCTTTACCCAGAGTAGTCCTTCGCTGCTCCCTGCGTTTCCCTACCGGACTCTTGCCTCTGTTTGGGCCTCCGTCTCATGCAGCCTCTCTCTCATCCTGTTCCCCCAGCTGACCCCAAAGGTCTTCAGTAGCCCAGAATCCGTTGCCGTCTTTAGAGCAAAAACCCTCCCGTGCAAGATCTTCCAAGATGTCTCGGACATGACGTGGCGTCATGCCCACTTGCTTGGCGATGACGGCGGCCATCTTCCTGGCCGACTGACTGGCGAGAGCCTCGCGCACGGCTGCCTTACCTTTCGAATCCTTCTTCCCGCTAGGCATCGCCGGCCGACCCGCTTCATCCATGGCCTCTTGCGGTTCGCGTCCGCAGAGCGGACCGACCAGCAGGGCCGCCGCTTCGTCGGCGACGTGAAGGTCCGGGAACATGGCCCGCGTCAGCCAGTCCTCGATCGTGCCGAACGGGGCCTCGAACTCCTCGTCGTCCTCGATGTCGCGACGGGTTGGGATGAACGCGGTGCGCATCGGTGGAGACTGCGTGTCTCCGGCTGACCGGAGGAACGCCCAGCCCGGAGCCATCGGCAGCGCATCGGTGTTCATGTTGAAGTTCTGCGCCATGAGGCTGCGGCCCACCGCGTCCATCGCTTTGCCCGCCCAGAGGCTGCCGTTGATGCCGATCAAGTTGGATCGGATCTCCGTTGAGCCGTAACCGGTCTGGTCACCGAACTGGGTAGCCAGACAGAGCGAGATGCCGAGAGATCTTCCCTGGGAGGCGATCTCCTCCAGCTTGTCGATCAGGCTGGACTTGGCCGCGAACACGTTCTTCGACTCGTCGATCCACAGCACGATCTGAGGTTCGCCGGGGCCAGGGCGGAAGCTGTCCCAGCCTTCGTCGCTGTACCGCTGCTTGCGAGAGCGCAGGATCGCGACCACCCGGTCGACGATCTTCTCCCACTGCTTCGCGTTGCGGCCGTACTCAGTGACATGGTCGCGCACCGACGGGACACCCGCGCCGCCCTTGCCATCGATGACGAACACCAGCACGTCGTCGAGCAGGATCAGCTCGGTCAGGACCAGACGGGCGAAGCCGCCCTTGCCGTTGCCGGACGGCCCGATAACGGCCATGTGCATCGCGCCGGACTTCGAGCGGATCGGCAGCCGCACGGGCACCTGACCTGCCGAATACCCAGCGATGATCGTGCCGGTCTTCTGGTCGAACGTTGACCCGGCCCAATAGCGAACGGCGGCGATCTGCTCAGGCTCCTGGAAGGCGATCCGCACCAGGGTCACGTTCCCGAGCGTTGGGTCGTCGGCGATGGTGACGGTGCCGCGCCCCCGCTTGAGGGCGAACTCCACGTCCTCGTCGAGCTTGGCCGCCACGCTGGCCTTCGTCCGATCCAGCTGGAGGACACCCGTGTTCAAGTCGGGGTCGTACTTGACCCACTGGCCTTCGAGGGCGGGGACCGCAGCGACGACTTCCTGCTCCCAGATGGTCTGCACCGTCTTCAGGTCGCTCAGGTTCGTTTCGCCTCGCCGGATTCGCCGGCCGCGCCACCACGCCGGGGCTGCGCAGGCGATGACGACGACGTCGGCCAGGAACCCTGTCGTCCAGCTCCACTCGGTGTACGCCCCGACTGCGTGCAGCAGCGCGATGACGGCGAGGACCCGTGCCACGAGGGCTCGCTCCCGGACCGCGAGGACCTTCCGGCCGGGCGTGCGGCGGACGACAGACCGCAGTGTCAGGATGTCGAGCAGCAGGGCGGCCCCCAGGTACCAGCCAGGCTGGCCGGGTACAGCTACGACCAAGGCGATCAGCCACAAGGGGGCCAGCAGGTTCCGCCTCGGCCCGGTCAGCGTCCACCACAGCGCCCGAGCGGAGACCTTCGCAGTGACCGTGACGAAGGCCAGCATCGTGAACACGACAACGAGCGCGGCGGCCATCAGGACGAGCGGGAAGAGGAATGCCTTCGCCCGTGGTGATCGCTTGACGAGACCGCTCAGAAACGCTGTGGCCAGGGTCTTCTTCATGTCGTTCCTCCGTTCCGGGACGCACGAAGGGACGGCTACGCGAGCCGTAGCCGTCCCTTCTATGGGCGCGGGTTCAGGCAGCCAGGTGCGGCTGCATTTCCTTGGCGTTGTCGATGCGGGTCACTTCAGCGCGCTGCTGGGCGGCCTTGACCTCGCGGTGCGCGGCAGCGATCGCCTCGTGCAGCGGGGTGAGGATCTTCTCCAGCTGGGCGGCCTGCTCCTGGACGGCGACGAGCAGCGGCTGGACTCGCTCACCGGGGTCGTAGCCGCACGCTTCGATCATGCCGACGCTCAGCGCCAGTTCCTTGTCGAGCGTCGCGGTCATCTCTTCGACCGCCTCGTTGCGGGCGGACAGGAACCGCAGCAGCGCGTCGGTGTTGGCGATCTCGGGGGTGCTGGACTTGATGGTCACGGCTTTGGCCTCCTCAGGCGTCGGGGTGCTGTTCGGGCTTGCGCCGTTCTCCGGCGGGGTACTGCTCGATGCGTTCTGTTTCTCCTGGGTGGACTGCTGGTCGGGTGTCCCCCAGGGCTGGCCCGGCTGACCGGTGTTCGGCTCGGCCGGTTCGTTCACTCCTCCCTTGTTCTGCTGTTGGCGGTGGGCACGGATGCGATCGACGAGGTCGGTCAGCCATTGGTGGAGGGGGCCGCGAACACCCGCTTCGCGTGACTGTCGGTGACGTTCGGAGCCTTCGCTCCAGCCCTGGGCGAAGCCCGAGACGGTGCCGTAGAGACCGAGGAAGACGATCAGGAGAAGGCCACCGCCGAATGCTCCGGCGACCGACTGATCGGGGTTCGAACTCGATACGGAACGGGCTGGAGCAGCCTTACTGGAAGTCCCCGTGGGAGCCGCTCCCCCGCTACCTCGGATGGCCGCCGGGCCGGTTCGTGGGGCCGATGCGGGACTTCGCGTGGCAGCCGATCGGACCTGGCGATCCATCTGGCCAGCCGACTGGCGAGCCAGTCCCCAACCCGATCGGCCACTCGTGACGACAGCCGATCGAGCAGCCGTGGCGACCCGATCGCCGGAGCCGACCAACCAGATCGAGAGGAAGAGCAATCCGATGAGCATCAGCTGAACCACCCATCCGTGAACTCGACCGAGAACTGGGTGGCGTTGTCGGCGACCGTCTTCAACCCATCCGGGATGTCGCCTCGGATGGGTACCGATGTCGAGAGGGAGGGCACCAGGAACATGGCGACGATGAGCATCGTGGAGGCCGAGTACGCCATCCACTCGTCGGGAACTCCGGCCGCCAGCCCGGCCACGATGATCAACATGAAGCCCACGGCGAGACCGAGGCCGATGATCGGGGTGCTGGATACGAGCTTCTCGATCAGGTCGCCGATCCACGTCTTCGTGGCCCACGACCCGGAGGTCAACATGAGTGCTCCGGAGAAGAGTGCGGCTCCCCAGATGAGCCACCCACTGGCCTTGCCGGGCAGAGCCACAAGAGCGCCGACGAACATCTGCACGACGCCGGCGAAGATCGCGAAGCAGATCAGCGGGTACCAGACCTCGGTGCGCACCAGGAACTCCTTTCGTCATAGTTCGGGCGTTTTGTGGTGGGAGGAGGAGGCCCCTGCGCGTATGGGGGGAGGCAGTTCCTCCTCCCACCTCCTCTTCCCTGTACCGAGCCGCGAATCTGGGGCTCGGAACTCAGGCGAGGGCGGTGGCGACCGTGATCCAGCCGTTCCTGGTGTCGATCTCCAGGAGGAATCCGCGAGGCGAGTACGGCCGTCGGAGCCTGATCTGGTCGGCCAGCAGACGCTGACACTGGTCGAGGTCATCCGGGTCGGCGGCGTTCTGGAACGGGGCCACGAGGACCCTGTTCTTGATCACCGAGTCACGGATTCTGTACTTCGGCACGTGCTGACTCCTCGGTCTTGAGTTCGTCTCGGAGCTTGCGGGCCTTGGGGAGTCCGACCCCCAGGGCCTTGGCGATGGGCTCCGCCGCCGGAGCGTCGGGCAGGACGCCGTCCTTGATCAGCTTCGCCAGCTCGATTCGGAGGTCATCCAGAGACCGGCTCCGACCGGATGGCTCGGCTGGGTCTTCGGATGGGTACTCAGCTGGGTTCCCGAATGGGTCCGGGATGGGTACCCGATCGAGTTCGGATGGGTTGGTCGGTCGGGTAGCCGAACGGGTCACGGATGGCTCGGCCTTTGGCTTGGCTGGCCGCTTCGGCTTGGGCTCCGGTTCGGTCTCGACGATCAGGACCATCCCGAGGAAGAAGACCGGGGGCACCAGGTACAGGCCGTACGTGACCGCCTGTAGCCAGCCCGGACGGCTCGGGTCCTCGCTGACATTCAGCTGCGCCGCTGCCAGGTTGATGCCGACCATCGCGATGGCGGCAGCCGTCATGACAGCGATGCACAGGGCCTTCAACGGCCCCTTGCGACCGGGTAGCTTCGATGCCGCGAAAACACCCGACGCCTCCAACGTGCCGATCACCGAGAGTGACCCGACGACGTTCAGGTGGACGCGAGTCGCAACCTCCCAGGCATGCGTTGCGGCCGCAGCGAACAGCAGCCCCGCGACCCCCCAGACAAGGAGCAGCCTGGCCGCCCGAGCACCCAGCTCGGCGATGAAGTCGATGACCCGCTCGGGCACGCTCTACCTCCTTCCCGGCCAGGGTTCGGTGGGCGGCATGGGCACGTCATCCGGGAGCTGGACCGAATCGACCTGCGTGTAGGTCGATTCGACGTCGTCTTCCCTCAGGCTGTGAACCCAGGTGCCGACGATCGCGCAGTCCACGAGGATCAGGGCCACAGTCACTGGGGTTCCCCACCAGTGCCGCCGCGGTGCGGGTTGCAGCATGAGTCCTCCTTTTGGCATGGGGGTAGCCACGAATGGCGTGCAGGTGGGTTGGGTCAGGCGGCGATCGACGGGTCGAGCTGCTCCGCCTCGGCGCGCGTCAGGTCTTCGACGCAGCTGATCTTCACGGGGTGCTCGCGACGTCTCATCGTCAGCTGCCCCTTGGCGGTGATCCAGTGCATGAACAGGTTCTCGTCGTACATGCGGGCGGCCACGCGTCCGCTCCAGGCGACCTCGCCAGGGATCAGGGCATCCACCAGGCGACGGCCGAAGTTGTGGTCCCGCATCTGGAGGTATACCTCACCGCTGGCGTCGATCGACACGGTGGTCAGTGGGTCGTCGTCCGCTCCCATCAGGTCTTCCATCGCGGCCAGGACCCGCACCAGGACAATGCTCAGTTCGGTGGGAGTTGGCCTCCTCAGCTGGTTGTCGTCATTCACGCCGCAGCACTCTCCTGTCGGTGCTCGTGCGGGCAACGAGTCCCAACGGCCGGCGTGGGCCTGGCGTCGCAGAGAGGCCTTCCTCCGCCGCTGCACTCGATCTGACTCTCCTCGTAGGTGACCCAGCGATGCGCACGGAACACCAGGTGGTCGCCATCGGGAACAAGGCCCACCTGCTTGGTCCTGCCGCAGTTCGGGCAGGGGAACGTCGCTTTCGCAGCCTTCCCCCGACCGACCCACGTCGACTTCGGCACCGGGACGTGAACTGGTTCGTCGAACAGCGGGACATCTTCGAAGCTCACGCTGCCACCGCCTCCGGCAGGGCCCGGAAGACGATCTCAATGCCACCCACCGGAATGGTCAGCTCAGTCCACGGCTCGTCGACTCCACCCAGAAGACAGACCGCGCGGAGGATCTCGGTCTTATCGGCGCTCAGCTGCGCTCCGTCGAGACCGTCCCAGAGCTGGCGCCAGTCGATCTCCAGGTGCTTGCGGTGCATCGCGTCGCGGGAGACCACGATGGCGTCCTGGACGATGGGCAGGCCGAGGAGTTCGCCGCCGCAGTAGTCGGTGAGCACGTCCACGGCCCACCACTCGTTGCAGGGCCACGCCTTCCGCTCGGCCGTCCGGTAGAGGCAGTCGATCAGCGACTTCACGGTCATGACTGCGCCTCCTCCCGACGCGTCGCTCCCTCTCCAGCGGCCTCGGCCTGGTGGACGAGGGTTTCGGTGATCGCTGGGTCCGACGGTGCGGGCAGCGGGTTCGCCAGTCGGTAGCGCCGCTCGGCCGCGATCTCATCGTGGCCCCGGTTGGCGACACTGAGACCCCAGTACAGGAGCCCCGCGCCCGCCGGGATGCCGATCAGCATCAGCCAGCCGCTGTGGAAAGCGATGTAGATGAGGGCGACGCCGGCGAAGGCCAGGAGCGCCCCGGTGCCGACCAGGCGGTGCTGCGGGCTGACCTCACGGGCCTGGGTGAAAAGACGCTTCACTGTTACTCCTTCGGGAAGACCAGGAAGTGGCAGAGCCATTTGCCCGTGGGCAGTCCGGCGGGGATGTGGCTGGGGTCGGGGACGATGTCGAAGTTCTCGTGCCCCAGTTCGCCCACTACGGCGATCGCGGCCAGAAGTCGGGCCACCAGCAAGCTTTCGCCGATCCTGGAGATCGTGAAGATCGGTCGACGCTCTTTGGTTTCGACGGTCGCGGCACTCACGCTGCGACCTGATCGGCGTACGGGTCGCCAGCAACGAGCGCGGCAACGGCGGCGTCGCAGACGTTCCAGGGGCCGCGCAGCTTGCGGCTGGCGGGGAGCTGGCCGGAGTAGATCCAGCGCAACACCGTGGATTCGTCGCGCCCGACCGCTCTGGCGACATCGGGGACCTGCATCGGCTGCACCTCCTGATCTTCATGTAAGTCCTGCACTTCTTTAAGCACACAGTACATACATGAAGATGGAAGAGGCAACCCATTCCTGCGACCATGTACCGCAGGTGCATATATGCAGGAGGAGCGAGTGGCGGGAAAGAACGATGTGGCGGAGACGATCCGACAGGGGATCGTCGACGGGGAGCTGAAGCCGGGGCAGTCCATCGGCTCCATCGACGCGACCGCACAGAAGTACGAAGCGAGCGTCGGCGCCACTCGGCTCGCCTTCCAGGAACTGGTGCAACAGGGCTACCTGGTGGCGCGCGGACGGGCTGGGCACTTCGTCGCGGACACGATCCCCGACGATCCCGTAGCTGCGCTTCCGCGCCGGTTGTCGACCGATCGACTGGAGTCGATCGAGGAGAAGCTCGACGACGCCCTCCCCTTACTCCAGGACATCATCAAGCGACTGGACCGCTTGGAGCGTCGCCAGAAGTAGCGCCCGCAGGGGAAGCCAGGAGCACCCCGTCCACCCATTGCCGAGGCAATACGCTGGCCTCCTGAAAGGGCTCAAACTGGGCTCGAAACGGAGATAAAGCGCATGATCAGGCGGCAGCAGAAGCTGCCTGACCTGCACGAACGGCGTCTGCACAGGTGGACGGGGAGCGAGCTACTCGGGTTCGAGTCCCCCCTCGCGCACCAGCAGTGCTGTATCCCAGCACCGGGCGGCGACACCCGCTGTCACCACCATTTCAACACGAGTGACATGTGCCACAGGCCTTCAATGGCGGACGCTCCGGTCGCCGACCGATTCCCGGCTCACCACAGGCGTTTACGCCCCTCGGGCGAACCCGGGCCCGCCCGCGTCTCGCAGAGCGAGACCTGGGGGATCACCCCTTGAGCGTTTCCAGAACGTCACCTAACGTGGACGCAGGTCATGAGTGCCAGCGCATAGCCCCGGCTTGCTGGCCGGCAACCCTCCTCCGCGGTGGGGTGCTCCGGGTGAAGACCTGGCGGCGGCCGAACCCGGTCCGCTGCAAGCGCGGACCCGGACGGCATCGGGTCCCAGATCCGAGGAGCACCGCCATGTCTGCGTCCACCTTCCGCAACTCCCGCTACCGCCAGACCCAGGGTGTGGCCACCCCGGCCGGCGGCATCGCCACGTACACCTCCCCCGAGGCCGCCCGCGCGAGCGCCCCCGCCCGGCTCCCGATCGGCCCGCTCCTGCCCGTCGTCGGTGGCAACCTGGCCGCGCCGCTGGCCGGTGATGGCACGCCGGGCACGACCGGCCGCACGGCCCGGGCCGTGAACCTCGACTACGCCGCGAGCGCCCCCGCCCTGCAGGCCGTGGCCGATCACGTGGCCGAGGTGCTGCCGTACTACGCCAGCGTGCACCGCGGCGCCGGTTACGCCTCGCAGGTCAGCACGGCGCTGTACGAGAGCGCCCGGCAGACCGTGGGCGCGTTCGTCGGGGCCCGACCGGGCGACCTCACGATCTTCACGCGCAACACCACCGACGCGCTGAACCTGCTGGCCGCCTCGGTCCCGCAAGACGGTCCGGGCGCCGGCGAGGTGATCGTGCTGGACGTCGAGCACCACGCCAACCTGCTGCCCTGGACGAGTGGCGCGCACCGGCTGATCCCGACGGCGGCCACGGTGGCCGAGACGGTCGCGGCGCTGGAGGCCGCGCTGGCCGAGCGGCCGGCGGCGCTGGTCGCGGTGACCGGATGTAGCAACGTGACCGGTGAGATCCTCCCGGTCGCTGAGATCGCCCGCATCGCGCACGCTCACGGCGCCCGCATCGTGGTCGACGGCGCCCAGCTGGTGCCGCACCGCCGCGTCGACATCGCGGCGCTGGACATCGACTACCTGGCCTTCTCGGGCCACAAGCTCTACGCCCCGTTCGGTTCCGGCGTGCTGATCGGTCGCTCCGACTGGCTGGACGTGGCGCCGCCGCACCAGCTCGGGGGTGGCGCGGTGCGCGCGGTCAACGCCGAGGGCCGGGCCACCTGGACCACCGGGGTGGCGCGGCACGAGGGCGGTACCCCCAACGTGCTCGGCGCGGCGGCCCTGGCCGCGGCCTGCCGGGCGATCGCCGAGCTGCCCGAAGGTGCGATCGAGGAGCACGAAGCGGCTCTGTCCGAGCGGCTTCTCGAGGGTCTGGAGTCGATCCCGCAGGTGCGCGTGCTGCGCGCGTGGTCGGACAGCACCGAGCGGGTCGGCGTGGTCGGCTTCACGGTCGAGGGTCACGAGGCCGCCCGGGTCGCCGTGTACCTGTCGGCCGAGCACGGTGTCGGTGTGCGCGACGGCAAGTTCTGCGCGCACCCGCTGCTCAACCGGCTGGGCGTCACGGGTGGCGCGCTGCGCGCCAGCCTCGGCCTGGGCTCGCGCAGCGAAGACGCCGAGCGCCTGGTGCACGCCGTGCGCACCCTGGTCACCGAGGGCGAGAAGCTCAGCTACGAGCAGATCGACGGTGCCTGGACCCCGGTGAACGACGACCGCCCGGCCCCGAGCTGGTCGACGTGGGGCGAGACCAACCCGGTCGACGGCAACTCGGAGTGCGGCTTCTAGGACCTCCGGAAAAGCCCCGGGAACCTCAGTTCCCGGGGCTTTTCCATGCCTGGCCGCCCAGAACCAGAACTCAGGACGACCGCCGCACCGACGACTCCTGCGCCGCCACCGCGACGGCCACCTGGGTCCAGGGCATCGGCCGGCCGTAGAGCCAGCCCTGCCCCCGGTCGGCGGCGACCGCACGGCAGCGCTCGGCCTCGTGCTCCTCCTCGATGCCCTCCATGACCACCCGGATACCCAGGCGGTGGGACATCCGGATCACCCCGTCCACGATCGCGACGGTCTTGGCCTCGGAGTTCAGGCTCTGGGTGAGCGACTTGTCGAACTTCAGCACCTGCACCGGAAGTCGCCGCAGGTAGCCCAGCGCCGAGTACCCGGTGCCGAAGTCGTCGATCGCCAGCTCGACGCCCAGCCCGCGCAGCTCGGCGAGCACGGGGATGGCCGGGTCCCCCTCGTCCACCAGGATGGCCTCGGTGATCTCGACGACGATCCGGTCCGGCGGGATGCCCAGGCGGGTCAGGTGGTGACGCATCAGATCCACGAAACCGGGTGCGCGCAGCTGGATCGGGGACGCGTTGACCGAGACGCTGAGCCCCGCCGAGAACACCCCGGCCTCCGACGCCGAGAGCAGCGTCTCGCTGAGCAGCTGCTCGCCGAGCGCCACGACCATGCCGGTCTGCTCGGCCACCGCGATGAACTCGTCCGGCGGGATCGGGCCGAGTTCCTCGTCGGTCCACCGGGCCAGCGACTCGAAGCTGATCAGCCGGCCGTCGGTGAGGTCGACGATCGGCTGCCCGACCGTGTGCACCGATCCGGCGGCGATGGCCAGGCGCAGCCGTTGTTCCAGGCGCAGCCGGCGTTCGCGGGAGGCGGCGACCGCACCGGTGTAGATCTCCACCGAGTTACGCCCCGACGCCTTGGCGGCGGCGAGCGCGGCCGCCGACTCGGCCAGCCCTTCGATCCGGTTACCGTCCCCGAGAGCCGAGACCGACGCGTCCTCAAGCAGGAGGTCACCGCGCACCAGGCGACCCACCCCGATACTGGCCGACAGGCCAGCGCCGGGACACTCGCGCTCGAGGGCGGCGCCGACCGCACCCCGCACCCGGTCGCCCAGCTGGGAACCGGCCTTGAGGTCGCCGGGGGCCAGGAGCGCGAACTCGTCGGCCCCGATGCGCGCGACCGTGACGTCGGACGAGGCGAACTCGCGCAGGGCGCCCGCCGCGGCGACCAGGAGACGGTCTCCCCCGCTCTGCCCGAGCAGGTCGTTCATCTCCTTGAACCCGTCGATGTCGAGGGTGAGCACGGCCCACGGGGTGGTTCCGTGGCGCAGCTCGGTGATCCGGTCGATCAGGGCCCGGCGGTTGGGCAGGCCGGTGAGCGCGTCGTAGAAGGCCTGGGTGCGCAGCCGTTCGGTGAGGCGCAGACGCAGGTAGGCACTGGTGAGCTCGCGGATCAGGAGCAGCAGGCCGAGACCGGTGAGGAGCAGCACGGTTCCGGGGTCGAGGGCCAGCCCGCGGTGGCGTCCGACCAGCATTCCGGCGACCACCGTCACGGCGGTCAGCAGCACGGTGACCTGGGCAGCCACCACCTCCTGGCGATCACGGACGCTGTCGGAGTCGGCGGTCGGGTTGGAGCGGCGGTAGCGGATCAGGCCGATCGCGACCAGGGGCCAGGCGATCGCCCAGAGCGCCATCGACTGCCAGTGCAGGGCGCGATCGCCGACCGCCGTGCCCGGGTCCAGGAGCATGCCGGTCACGTCGGCGACGGCGTGGAGGACGACGCCCGGGACGGCGGGCCACAGGCGGCAACCGGTGTCGCGCAGGCAGACGAGCAGCACGATGCCGATGATGGCGAGGTCGAAGAAGCAGATCAGGCCGTTGACCACGGCCCCGGCGTCAACGATGTCATCGGGGGCGGAGAGCATCGTGCGCCAGACCAGGAGCGTGAGGCCGGCCGCCAGCAGCAGGGCGTCGAGGCCGAGACGCACGCCGGGCCAGTCGGAACGGGAGCTGCGCGGAGCCCGGATCAGGGCGATTACACCGAGCGGGGCGGCGAGGGCGGAGACGATGTCACCCACGGCCGGGTAGGCGACGGCGCCGTCGAGCAGGTCGGCGCCGATCATCAGCTGGCCGGTGCCCCAGAGCACCACGGCCCAGCCGAGCAGCTGCCGGAACGGCTCCCGCCCGGCCCGGGCGACGACCGCACCGGACAGCACCGCGATCAGGCCGGATCCCCACAGGCCGAAGCTGGGGACCGGCCCCTGAGTCGCCCCGAGCACCGGGCAGATCGCGGCGATGAGGACACCGAACCCGACGAGCAGGCCGAGAACGGTCGTGCGGACGGGAGTCTGGTCACCGGCTGCCGTTCCGTCACCCGTTCGGCCCGCACCCGAACGGCCCACCACCTCTTCTTGCATACGCAACGTATCGGCGGCTTCCAGGTGTGGCCAAAGCGGGCGGGACAGATTCTTGGGGTGAAGCAGGTGTCGATCGGTCGTCGTCGAACGAGTTCACCCTAGCGAGACACGCGCACTCTCAGTGCCTGTTTCAGCGCTTTCAGGCACGAACAATAGCCCAAAGTCACCGAACGGACACGTTGATCTCGTGCCAGCCGGTGGCCCCGTCGGGAGCGGGTGGCGCTTCGTCACCGGTCTGAGTCATGCCGTCACCATCCGTGGCCCGGACCTGGAGCCGGTGCTCGCCGGAGGATGCCTCCCAGGCGAAGTACCACTGGCGCCAGGTGTCCACGCTGTCTTCCGCCGCCAGGGTGGCCGGTTGCCAGGCCCCCTCGTTGACGCGGACCTCCACCGCCGTGATGCCGCGGTGCTGGGCCCAGGCGATCCCCGCGACCGCGACCTTGCCCGCGTCCACCGTCGTGCCGTTCGAGGGGACGTCGATGCGGGAACCCGTCTTGACCGGGCCGCGCTCCGACCAGCCCCGGGGCGTCCAGTAGGCCTCCACCGCGTCGAAGCGGGTGACCTCGAGATCGACGACCCACTTGGTCGCCGAGACGTAGCCGTAGAGACCGGGCACGATCATGCGCACCGGGAAGCCGTGCTCGAGCGGCAGGGGCTCGCCGTTCATGCCGATCGCGAGAATCGCGTCGCGGCCGTCGGTCAGGGTCTCCAGCGGGGTGGACGCGGTCCAGCCGTCGGAGCTCGTGGACAGCACCATGTCGGCGGCCGGCCGGACCCCGGCCCGCTCGAGCAGCGGGGCGACGGGCAGGCCGATCCAGCGGGCGTTGCCGGTCAGGTCGCCGCCGACCTCGTTGGACACGCACATCAGGGTGAGGTCGCGCTCGATCAGGTCGCCCGCGACGAGCTGCGCCCAGGTCAGCGTGACCTCGGAGTCGACGAGGCCGTGGATGCGCAGCTCCCAGTCCTCGGCCTTGAGCAGCGGCACGCTGAGGGCGGTGTCGATGCGGTAGAAGTCGGCGTTCGGGGTGAGGAACGGTTCCATCCCGTCGACGCCGACCTCGACGCCGCTCGGCAGCGCGGGAGCGGGATCGGCGGGAACCGGGAGCTTGATCGCCTCGCGGGACGCGGTGGCCCCGCGCAACCGGGCGCCCAGCCAGTTACCGATGCCGCCGGTGGCGATGCCCACGCCGAGGACGACACCGAGACCCAGGACGGCCCGGCGGTCGTCGGGAGGCCGGCTGCGGTTGGTGCGGATCAGCCGGTCGAGCACGAACATCCCGGCCGCCGCCCCGATCAGGCTGGGCAGGGCCGAAAGAGCAGAGGCTTCGGGACGCGTGGCGGCGGCGAGCGCGGCCAGGGCCCCGAGGGCGAGGACGAGCCAGGTGCCGAGTCGGCCCTTCAGCGCGAGCACGCCCGCGAGAGCGCTGAGGGCGGCGGCGATCAGGTAGGCGACCGTCAGCAGCGCGACCTTGTCGTGGGTGCCGAACGTGCTGACAGCAAAGGTCTTGAGCCAGGCCGGCACGTTGTCGACGACGACGTCGCCCAGGGCGATGATCGGGGCGGCCGACGGGGAGACCAGGCCGGCGACGACCTCGGCCAGGCCCAGGGCGAGGACGCCGGAGGCCAGGCCCGCTCCGGCGGCGATCAGGAGTTGGTTGTTCTTCATCTCAATCTGTGAGCTTGCCCCACATCACTGTGAATCGCAGGTCACTGGGAAGCGCCCGGCCGTACCAGCCCGCTCTCGTAGGCCGTGACCACCGCCTGCGCCCGGTCGCGCAGGTCGAGCTTGGCCAGGATGCGCCCGACGTGCGTTTTCACGGTCTGCTCGCCGAGCACCAGCTGCGTCGCGATCTCGGCGTTGGACAGGCCCCCGGCGATCAGGACGAGGACCTCGGTCTCGCGCGGGGTGAGGGCCTTGAGCTTCAGGGCGGGACGCGTGTCGGGGGCCGGGCGGCGGGCGAACTCTTCGATCAGGCGGCGGGTGACGGTGGGGGCGAGCAGCCCGTCGCCGGCCGCGACGACCCGGACGGCCTGCACCAGGTCGGCGCTGCGGGCGTCTTTCAGGAGGAACCCGCTGGCCCCGGCCCGCAACGCCTCGAACACGTAGTCGTCGAGGTCGAAGGTGGTGAGGATGAGGACCTTCGGGTGCCGGTCACCGGGCAGGGCCATGATGCGGCGCGTGGCCTCGATGCCGTTGAGGTTGGGCATGCGCACGTCCATCAGCACCACGTCGGGCAGCATCGTCTTCACCACGTGCACGGCCTCCAGCCCGTCGGCGGCGGCCCCGACGACCTCGAAGTCGGGCTGGGCGGCGAGCAGCGCGGAGAACCCCTCGCGCACCATCGCCTGGTCGTCGACGACGATGAGCCTGGTCATGGCTGGTCTTTCGGGTCGAGGGTCATGACGGGTCTCCCGGGTCACGGGGCAGGAACAGGCGCACGGCGAAACCGTTTGCGGTGGGCCCGACCTCGAGGGTGCCCCCGGCCGCGGCCGAGCGCTCGCGCATACCGACGATGCCGTGCCCGGTGGTGGGCGCCTGACCCACCACCTCGCCGTCTGTACCGCTCACCACCGACAGTCTGACTCCCTCGGCCGAACCGTGGACCTCCAGGGTCACGGGCTCGCCCCGGGCGTGCCGGGACGCGTTGGCCAGCGCCTCCTGGGCGATCCGGAAACCGGCCAGGGACCGGCCTTCTCGCAGTCCGTCGACGTCACCGTCGATGTGGGCGTCGAGCTGCACCCCGGCCCGGCGGGTGTTCTCGACCAGCTCGCCGAGCAGGTGCAGACCGGGCTGGGGCGCGGCCTCGGCCTCCTTGGTCTCCTGCCACAGCACGTTGAGCAGCGCCCGGGTCTCGGTGAGGGCCTTGCGGGCGGTGCCGGAGATGGAGAGCAGCTCGTCGCGGGCGGCGTCGCCGAGCTCGGGCACCCGGTAGGGCGCGGTCTCGGCCTGCACCACCACCAGCGACATGTGGTGGGCGACGATGTCGTGCAGGTCGCGGGCCAGCTGGGCGCGTTCCTCCAGCACCACGCGGCGGGCCCGTTCCTCCTCGCTCACCTGGGTCTGGGCGCGCAGGTCGCGGCGGGTGCGGCCGAGCCGGCCCGTGAGCACGCCGAGCAGCACGATCGCCCCGAGCGCCACGATCCAGCCGGTGCGCTGCGGCGGCGCCACGCCCCAGGAGAAGAGCGCCGAGGTGAGGATCCAGGCGCCTGCACTGTTGCGCAGCTCGGCGCGGACACCGGTGGCGTAGAGCAGGGCGAAGATGATCAGGCCCTGCACCACCAGCCAGGGCCACTCGTCGCTGCCGGGGTGGCGCGACGGCAGCGAGGCCCCGGTGACGAAGGCGCTGACCACGCTGAACACCAGCGCCGGCAGGGGCCGGGTGAGCACCAGGGCGAACGGCAGCGCGACCACCATCGCGATGAAGAACATCGAGCCCATGCCGGTGGACTCGGTGCGGTAGGTGACCTGGGTGGTGCCGAAGGCGATCCAGAACAGCACGAACGTGATCAGCAGAACCAGCCGCAGCGCCCAGCGCGGCACCGGGCGGCCGTCGGCGGAACCGATCTGGTCGACGACCGGCTCGGTGACCCTGGCCAGAGCCTGGACCGGATGAAGGCGCATGCCCCGACCCTAGGGGCGCACAGGCCGGTGCGGCGTCCCTCTGCGGAGTGACCCGTGAGGGGCCGCATCACCCCTGGGTAGCGGGTGCGATCTCGCTCCCCGGCACGACGATCCCGACCCCACCTCCTTCCTACCTTCACCGCCTGCCCCGCTGCCGGACCGTCCGGCCGCGTGGCCTGGAGGCACGGTGTCGACGCGGATCCTGGCTGTTCTGGCCGGTGTGCTGGTGGTTTTCGCCATCGGCGGGTGGGGGCGGACGGTGGACGTGGTGGGGCCCGGGCAGGCCGGCGCGGCGAACGCGGTGCGCACCTGGGGATCACCGGACGGACCCCTCCCCGTTGACCTGGTGACGCATGCGGGCGGCTGCTCCTCGCCGATCGGCGGTTCGCCGTACGGCTTCACCCCCGCCTGTGTGCGGCACGACGTCGGCTACGACCTCCTGCGGTACGCGGACGACCGGGGGCAACCGCTCGGCGCCTGGGCCCGCCGGGCGGTGGACGCCGAGTTCGCCCGGCAGACACTGGAAGGATGCGACGGGGTGGGCTGCAGAGCGATGGCCCGGGTCTACAGCGGGGCGGTGGCGTTCAACTCCTGGCGTCAGGGGTACGGGGTGCCGCGCCATGAGTCACCGCTGCAGCTGTTCGGGCCGGTGCTGGCCGGGATCGCGGTCACGGGTGGGCTGCTGACGCGCGGCCGGGCGGCGGTGGCCCGATGAGACTCCCCGCCGCGGCGCTGATGCTGGCCCTGGTGCTGCCCCCACGCATGCTCCCCCACCCGCTGGTCGTGGACGTGGCGATCGGGGCGATCGCGCTGCTCATCGGGTACACCGTGGGTGCCTTGCTGGAACGGCTCCCCTGGTCCCGACTGGGCAGCCACCCCCGAACCGGCCTGGCCGCAGCCGTTCTCGGGGCCGGGGCGGTGCGCACCGGATACCGCACCCACCAGGTGCGCGAGGCCGTCGGCCTGCCCGGCAACCCGCTGATGCACACGGCTCTCGCGGTGCTGGGGGCGCTGACGATCGCCGCCGGAGCGGTCGCGATGTCCCGCCTGTCCTGGCGCCGGATCGCGGTCGTGGTGACCGTACCGGCCATCGCCCTGGTCCTGGCCTCGGCGCGCAACACCCCCGACCCGAACGCCAAGATGACCGAATTCCTGGGCGGGGCAACGTCTCCCGGTGCACACCGGGTGTACGTACCGCTCGACGCGGCCACCACGTCCACCATTCGAACCCAGCGGGCCGTGACCGAGACCGAGAAGGCGGGCGGGCTGGACTCGGCGGCGATTCTCGTGGCCGTGCCCACGGGCTCGGGCTGGGTGAACCAGCGGATGACCGGGGCCCTGGAACAGCTCTACGGCGGCGACCTGACGACCGTGGTGGTGCAGTACTCGAAATCGCCCAGCTGGCTGGCCTTTCTGCGCGGAGGCGACGGGGTGCGGGACACCACGTCGGAACTGGTGCGGCGCATGCGGGAGCGGATCGACCGGCTCCCGGCCGGCGAGCGTCCCGAACTGCTCGTCTACGGTGAGAGTCTCGGGGCGTGGGGGCTGTTGCCGGCGGTGTCCGACCCCTCGATGGTGGACGCGGGGTTGCTGGTCGGGGTGCCGAGCGGTCACCAGACCGACGGGACCGGTCTGGTGACGCTCAACCACGACGACGACCCGGTACCCTTGTGGGGCTTGCGTTTTCCGGGTGTGGGGTTCTGGCGCACGACCGCCGACGTGGTGTCATCGGAGAACGTGCCCCTGGGGCACGGCCACCGCTACGACGGACCGGAGACGGTGGACGCGTGGTGCGAGGTGCTGGAGATACCGGCCTGTGTCAGATGACGGCCAACTGACGGTCAGCTGACGAACTGCGACAGGTCGGCCGCGAGCAGCCGGAAGGCCTGGCCCCGGTGGCTGATCGCGTTCTTCTCGGCCGGGCTGATCTCGGCCGAGCTGCGGGTGTTGCCCGCCGGCTCGTCCGGCACCAGGATCGGGTCGTACCCGAAACCGTTGCTGCCCCTCGGTTCCCGCAGCAGACGGCCCGGCATCGAGCCGAACCAGACCTTCTCGGTGCCGTCCGGAAGCGCGAGCGCGGCCGCACAGGCGAAGTGCGCCTGCCGGTGCTCGTCGGGCACGTCGCCGAGCTGGGCGAGCAGGAGCCGCAGGTTGGCCTCGTCGTCACCGTGCCGCCCGGCCCAGCGCGCGCTGAACACCCCCGGCGAACCGCCGAGCACGTCTACGGCCAGGCCGGAGTCGTCGGCGATCGCCGGCAGCTGCGTGGCCTGCGCCACCGCGTGCGCCTTGAGCAGGGCGTTCTCGGCGAACGTGACCCCGGTCTCGACCACGTCGGCGACATCGGGAAACGCGTCCATGCCGAGCAGTTCGGCCTCCACCCCGGCGTCGGCGAGGATCTGCCGCAGCTCGACAACCTTGCCGGCGTTGTGCGTGGCGAGGACCAGCTTCACTTGGCCAGGGCCTTCTGCTGGATCAGCCCGAGCTCGACACAGCCGGCCGCGCCCAGGTCGAGCAGCTGGTCGAGCTCGGCGCGGTCGAAGGGCACCCCCTCGGCCGTGCCCTGCACCTCGACGAACCGGCCGTCACCGGTGCAGACGATGTTCATGTCGGTGCCGGCGTTCACGTCTTCCTCGTAGCAGAGGTCGAGCACCGGCTTGCCCTTGACGATGCCGACGCTGACCGCGGCGACCGAGTCCTTCAGCGGTTTGGCGTTGGCGTTGCGCAGCAGCTTCTTCGCCCGGGCGTTCTCGATCGCGTCGGCCAGCGCCACGTAGGCCCCGGTGATCGCGGCGGTACGGGTGCCGCCGTCGGCCTGGAGCACGTCGCAGTCGAGCACGATGGTGTTCTCGCCGAGCTCCCGGGTGTCGATCACGGCGCGCAGGCTGCGGCCGATCAGGCGGGAGATCTCGTGGGTGCGGCCGCCGATCTTGCCCTTGACCGCCTCCCGGTCGTTGCGGGTGTTCGTGGCCCGCGGCAGCATCGCGTACTCCGCGGTCACCCAGCCCTGGCCACTGCCCTTGCGCCAGCGCGGCACACCCTCGGTGAACGAGGCGGCGCACAGCACCCGGGTGCGGCCGAACTCGACCAGGACACTGCCCTCGGCGTGGTCGAGCCAGTTGCGGGAGATGGTGATGTCGCGCAGCTGATCGCTCGCGCGGCCGTCCACGCGGACGTCGGTGGTGATTGCCATGAGGCCGAGCCTAGAGGGTGCTACCGGGCCTCGACCCGTTCGAGCACGTACTGCGCGCCCGTCGTCGCCGCCTCGACCGGCCCCGGGTAGGAGCCCCGGGCCTCGCGCACCACGGTCTCGGTGTCGGTCCAGACCGGGATGTGCGTGAGCACGAGTCGCCGCACGTCGGCCTCGGTGGCGGCCTCACCGGCGCGCCGGCCGGTCAGGTGCACCCCGCGCGCCTCGTCGCGCCCCTCGACGAACGAGGCCTCGGACAGGAACAGGTCCACGCCCCGGGCCAGTTCGATCAGGTTCGCGCACGAGTCGGTGTCACCGGAGTAGGCGATCGACGCCCCACCGGCCTGGATGCGCATGCCGAAGGCGGGCACCGGATGGTTGACCGAGCGGGTGGTCACGGTGAACGGGCCGATGCGGATCACCCCGCCGTCGGTGAGCTCCCGCACGTCGTAGACGTGGGGCAGTTCGGAGGCGGCGTCGGGACCGTAGGCCGCCAGCACCCGGTCGGCCGTGCCGGCCGGGCCGTAGACCGGCAGCGCGGGCATGGGGGGCCCGACCGGGTCGTAGTGCCGCGCCACGAACAGGCCGCACAGGTCCATGAAGTGGTCGGGATGCAGGTGCGAGACGATCACCGCGTCGAGCGCGGACGGGTCGGCGAACCGCTGGAGCGACCCCAGTGCGCCGCTGCCCAGGTCGAGAACGACACGCCAGGTGCGCCCGGCTTCCTCGGCCTCGAGAAGGTAACTGGAGGAGGGCGACTGCGGCCCTGGGAACGAGCCCGAACACCCCACGATCGTGAGCCTCATCGCGGCCCTCCCCTCGTTCTCAGTGCTCCGTCGACACCGGTCATGAGCACCGAGCGTACGGCCGACGGGCAGTCAATCCCATCCGAACTGCGAGTGACCCCCACCTCTTCGTTAGAGTTGGGGGGTGTCGATCGCCCCTGTGGAGCTCGAGAAGCCGGACACGGTCGAGCAGCCCGAGACCGATGTTCCGTGGGTCACGATCGTCTGGAACGATCCCGTGAACACCATGTCCTACGTGACCTACGTGTTCCAGTCGTACTTCGGCTATCCCAAGGGCAAGGCGGAGAAGCTGATGCACGACGTGCACGAGAAGGGCCGCGCGGTCGTCTCCAACGGCAGCCGCGAGGAGATGGAACGCGACACCGAGGCCATGCACGAGTTCGGCCTGTGGGCCACCTTCCGCAAGGACGACTGATTCCGATGGCTCACCGCAAGGCTCCGTTCAGGTCCACGCGCGCCGGCGTCCAGGTCAACCTGGACGAGCAGGAGCGCGACATCCTCGTCCACCTGCTCGGCCAGCTCGACGAGCTGCTCGACGACGGGCGCCCGGCCGGGGAGGTCGACCCGCTCGAGGCGCTGGTCGGCATGTCCGGCTCCCCCTCGGCCGAGCCACCCGTCACCCCCGACGACCCGGCCCTGGCGCGGCTGCTGCCCGACGGCAACCGCGACGACCCGGAGGCCTCGTCGGAGTACCGGCGGCTGACCGAGTTCGGGCTGCGCGCCCGCAAGCGGGAGGGCGCCCGCACCGCGGCCTCCGCCCTGAACCGCCCGGAGCCGGTGCTGCTCACCGGGCCCGAGGCGCTGTCACTGCTCAAGGCCTTCACCGACGTGCGCCTGGTGCTCGGCGAGCGACTCGAGCTGAAGACCGACGAAGACGCCGAGGCTCTGCACCAGCGCCTGTGGGCCGGCGAGGAGGCCGAGTCCTGGCTGGCCGTCGCCTCGATCTACGAAGTGCTCACCGCCTGGCAGGAGCACCTGGTCACGGCGGTCTCGAAGCAGAAGCTGTAGACCTTTCGTCATCTTGACGACAAGCAGGCAACGGGGTTAGTGTCGTTCCATCGATAGCGTCAATTTGACGAAAAGAGTGGTCATGGACAACCCCGGTTTCCGCCCCAGCCTCCTCACCGACCAGTACGAGCTGACGATGGTGCAGGCGGCGCTCGCGAGTGGCGCGGCCCAGCGGCGCTGCGTCTTCGAGGTGTTCGCCCGGCGACTGCCCGACGGCCGGCGTTACGGCGTGGTGGCGGGCACCGGCCGGCTGCTCGAGCAGCTGCGGGAGTTCCGTTTCGGCGACGAGGAACTGGCCGACCTGGAGCGCCGCGCGGTGGTGGACGCGCCCACCCTGGAGTGGCTGGCCGGCTACCGCTTCACGGGCGACATCACCGGTTACGGCGAGGGCGAGTGCTACCTGCCCGGCTCACCGGTGATGACGGTCGAGGGCACGTTCGCCGAGGCCGTGATGCTCGAGACGTTCGTGCTGTCGGTGCTCAACCACGACAGCGCCATCGCGGCGGCGGCGAGCCGGATGACCACGGCGGCCAACGGACGTCCGTGCCTGGAGATGGGGCTGCGCCGCACCCACGAGGAGGCCGGTGTGGCCGCGGCCCGCGCCGCGTACGTGGCCGGGTTCGCGGGCAGCAGCGTGCTGGCGGCGGGCGCCCGCTACGGCATCCCGACGATCGGCACCGCGGCGCACGCGTTCACCCTGCTGCACGACAGTGAGCTCGAGGCGTTCCGGGCGCAGGTGGCCTCGCTCGGGGTGGGCACCACGCTGCTGGTCGACACCTACGACGTGACCACCGGCGTGGAGCACGCGATCGAGGCCGCGGGAACGGAACTCGGTGCGGTGCGCCTGGACTCGGGCGACCTGCTGGAGCAGGCCCAGGCGGTGCGGATCCAGCTCGACAAGCTCGGCGCCACCCAGACCCGGATCGTGGTCACGAGCGACCTGGACGAGTTCGCGATCGCCGCGCTGGCCGCGGCGCCGGTCGATTCCTACGGTGTGGGAACGCAACTCGTCACCGGCTCGGGCGCGCCGACCGCCGGGATGGTCTACAAGCTGGTGGCCCGCGAGGGCGCCGACGGCACGATGGTGCCGGTCGCGAAGAAGAGCACGGCCAAGGCCAGTGTGGGCGGCCGCAAGTGGGCGTTGCGCCGGCGCAACGCCGAGGGCGTGGCCGACCAGGAGCTGCTGGGGCTGGGGACCCGGCCCGAGGGTGCCGAATACCGCCGGCTGCAGCGGGTTCTGGTCAGGGGCGGCGAGATCGTCGACACCTCGACGCCGGCCGACGCCCGGGCGCTGCACGAGCTCTCCCGCGCCGAACTGCCCGTGACGGCCCGCCAGCTGTCGCGCGGCGAGGCGGCGATCCCGACCGTGATGACGCGCTGATCTTCGTTGAAGGAGTTTCCAGGATGAGTACAGCTCTGATCGTGGTCGACGTGCAGAACGACTTCTGCGAGGGCGGCTCGCTGGCCGTCGCCGGGGGCACGGCCGTGGCGGAGGGGATCACGGCCCACCTGCGCTCGGCACCGGGATACGCCGCGGTGGTGGGCACCCGCGACTGGCACATCGATCCGGGCACCCACTTCAGCGAGAGCCCCGACTACGTGGACACCTGGCCGCGGCACTGCGAGGTCGGCACGGCGGGCGCGGACTCGCACCCGGCGCTCGACACCTCGCTGGTGCAGGCCTGGTTCCACAAGGGTGAGTACGAGGCCGCCTACTCGGGTTTCGAGGGGGCCTCCCCCGAGGGCGGGCTCGCCGACTGGCTGCGGGAGCACGGCGTCACGGCCGTCGACGTGGTCGGCATCGCGACCGACCACTGTGTGCGGGCCACCGCTCTGGACGCGGTGCGGGCGGGCTTCACCACGCGGGTCCTGCTGCCGCTGACGGCGGGCGTGGCCCCGGAGACGACCCGGGCCGCGCTGACCGCGCTGACCGAGGCCGGGGCCGAACTCGTGGGGGCTCCCCTTTCCCCTAAGTTGGACACATGAGTGAAGGACTTGTGGGTCTGCCGGGCAGCGACCACCCGGGTTCCGGCCCGGTGGTGGAACCGCTGCTCGACGGCCTGCTCGCAGACGCGGTCACCGGTGACGCCGGGGCGACCCTGGCGGCCCACCGCGATCACCGTCGGGCCTGGTACGGCGACCTGGTCGGGCCGCTGCGGGTTCCGGTGAACGCGACCGAACAGGTGATCTACGGGCTGCACACGTCCGACGCCGGGCTGCCGGTGGTGCTGGTGGCCAAGCCGGCCCCGCAGCAGGACGACGCCTCGCTGATGGAGACCCTGCGCCGCGCCCGGTTCCAGCTGCTCGACAACCACCGGGCCGAACTGGTCGCCGTGGAGCTGCCCTTCGCCGGGCCGGCCGCCGGTTCGGTGGCCGAGCGGGCCCGGGTCATGCTCGACTCCCTCGACTTCACCGTTCCCGCCTGGTTCGCCGTCCCGGCCGAGCCGGGCTGGGAACCGGCGTTCGACGTGCTGCGCGAAGACGGCGCGGAGAGCGTGGCGCTGTACCTGTCCCGGTCTCCGGCCGAGGCCGCGCAGGCGATCCGGGCGCTGATCGACCGCGACCTGCCCTACGCCGTCGCGGACGGGGTCTCCGGGCTGGTCAGCGACGCCGAGGGCTACGGGGTGCTCAACGTGCTCGGTGCCACCCGGGCCGCCCTGAACGGCGCCGAGGCCGACGAGATGGCCGCGATCCTGTCCGAGACCTCGGTGGAACCGCTGGCCGCCGCCGCCCGCCGGATGAGCGAGGCCGACGCCGCGACCGCCCGGGCGTTCCTGCCCTCGCTGGTGGTGCCCTCGATCCGGGCGGCCGTGGAGGCCCTGGAGGCCGAGGGCCTGATCGAGCCGGACGCCGCCTGACTGACTAGCGTGTCCACCGTGAGCTCTCTGGTGGTGCACGAGCGACCCGGTGACGGCCCGACCGTGCTGGCCCTGCACGGGATGACCAGCACGGCCGGGGTCTGGGCGGATCTCGAACGGCGTCTGCCCGGGCGGCACCTCGTCGCGCCGAACCTGCCGGGCCGCGGGCCCTCCCGCGGCGTCACGGCCCGTCGGGGGCTGATGGGGCTTGCGGACGCGGTGGTCGACCTCGCGGTCCGGTCGCCGTGGGCGGCGGCCGGGGAGACGGTGGTCGTCGGGCACTCGATGGGTGCCTTCCTGGCCCCGGTCGTGGTGCGTCGTCTGGTGGACGCCGGTCTGGGCGTGCGCGGGGTGCTGCTGCTCGACGGTGGCCCCCGCCCGACGCCGTCACGCCTCACCCGTCCGCTCGTCGTGCGCGCCCTGTTCTCGGTGGTGGCACTGAAAGAGCGCTCGACGCTGTCGTTCCGGGCGCCCTCCGACGCCGTCGACTGCCTCACCCGGCCGACCCGGCTGGGTGTCCTGAACGGGCTGGACCTGCCCGTGCACCTGATCGCCGCCGCGCACGGGGCCGGGCCGGACAAACCCGAGTTCCTGTCCGGCGCCTCGATCGACGAGGGCCTGGCGGCCCTGCCCCGGATGACCTGGGAACGTCTCGACGCGACGCACGAGAGCATGCTCAGCCATCCGGCCGTCGCGGAAGCCGTGAAGCGATGGTGACGTGGCCCGAAAGTTGGGGACTCCTTGGCCTGAGCGACAGATGACGTGTTAGAACTGGGTTAATGCCCGGCGACGAGGCCGTGTCGTCACGTCATCGAGAAAGTGATCGAGCTCATGCCTGAGCCGGAGGTCGAGGCCATTGTGGCCGAGCTGTCGGTGAAGTACCCGCTCTTCGCCACCACGACGATCCAGCGCTGGGTGCGACGCGAGAGCGCCCGTTACGCCGGGGCCCGCATCACGACGTTCGTGCCGATCCTGGTGCGCCGTGCGGTCGACCGCACGCTGCGCGACCTCGACACCATCGAGGCCGTCGACCTCACCAACCCGCATCTGATGCCGGCTCGCTGAGCGGCCTACCGCTCCTCCCCCACCTCGAGGTGCACGCGCCGGCCGCCGTGGTCGAGCACGGCCAGGATCTCGGCCGGCCCGTCGAATGCTCCGAACGAGTGCGGCACCATCGTCGAGAACGACGCCGCGTGCCCCTCTTCCACGATGACCACCCGCTCGGCCAGCAGTAGCTCGACGGTGCCGGTCGTCACCGTGAACCAGTCGTGCCCCGGATGCACCTTCATCGCGTCGGCGCCGCGCGGCGCGGGCCGGGTGAGCCGTACCCGGGCCACCGTCATGCCGTTCGGGCCGTCCTGGCGGTTCAGCGTCCAGAAGGTGCGGCCGCGCTCCTGGTCGTGCTGCGGGCGGATCACCACGTCGTCGTCGCCCGCCGACTCGACCAGCTCGTCGAGCGTCGCCCCCAGGGCCCGGGCGATGGCCGTCAGCTGATCGAGACCGATGCGACGGTGCCCGGTCTCGATCCGGCTCAGGGTCGACGGACTGAGGAAGCACCGCGACGACAGGTCGTCGAGCGACCAGCCCTTCGCCACCCGCAGGCCCCGGATGCGGGCACGCACCAGGCGGTCGACCTCGTCTTCTTGCTTCATACGCAAGATGGTATGCCGGGGGCGCAAGAGGCTCGTATGGTCGTGGGCATGGGATCTCACGGGCAGGAACACGGTCACGGTCACGGTCACTCCGTCAGCGAGGACCTGATGACCGAGATGCTCGATCTGGACGGGGAAGTGCTGGCCGACCATCTCGGGAACGTGACCGAGTGGATCGCGGGGCACCTGGGCGACCACCCCGTCCGCACTATCATCGACCTGGGAGCCGGCACCGGAACCGGAACCTTCGCGCTGCTGAGCCGTTTCGGTGACGCGACCGTGACGGCGGTGGACGCGTCGGCGGGGATGCTGGAGCATCTCACCGATCGCGCGCGACGGTCGGGCGATGGGGGACGCGTGGTCGCCCGGGAGATCGACCTGGACGCCCAGCGGCTGGGCGGGGTTTCGGCCGATCTGGTCTGGGCGTCCGCCTCGATGCACCACATGTCCGATCCGGCCCGGGTTCTCGAGGATCTGCGAGGCGTGCTGACGCCGGGCGGGCTGTTCGCGATGATCGAGTTCGAGACCTTCCCGCGTTTCCTGCCCGACGACATCGGGCTCGGAGCACCGGGTCTCGAGGACCGGCTGAACGCGATCGCCGACCGCGCGCGCGAAGAGCACCACCCGACCGTCAACTCGGACTGGACCGCCACGCTCACGGCGAGCGGTTTCGCCGTGCGGGAGGAACGCACGTTCCGGATCGACCAGGCGGCACCGCTTTCCGAGGTGGCGAAGCGCTACGCACGGGTGACGCTGACCCGGTTGCGCGAGGGAGCCGGCGACCGGCTGGCACCGGCCGACCACACCACGCTGGGCGCACTGCTCGACGAGGACGGGCCGCACCGGCTGGAGAACCGCACGGACCTTTCGGTGCGCAGCGAGCGGCGGGCCTGGATCGCGGCAGCCGGGTGATCCCCGATCAAGCCCGGGCGCGGGACTGCCGACACGGGGACATCATCGGTGGGCTCGACGCGGAGGCGTGACATGGCCATCTCCAGTTCTGCGGTACCCCTGGTCCCGGTCTCGGGGGTGGTCGGCGTGTTCCTGAACAAGCGCACCGGCGAGCCGCTGCAGGTGCCGATCGTGGCGTTCTCGCCCGACACCGGCCAGACGTTCTACGTCGACCGCAACGGCAAGGTCGTGGACTACCGGCTCAGCCGTGAGGACGACGTGTGGAGCGTCGGGGTGTTCGCCGCCGCCGATCGCGAGGGGATCCACGACGCGATCGTGGCGGAACTGAACTCCACGGGTCTCTCGCACCACCCGCTGCCGCACGTGCCCGCGGCCGCGTCGGCGGCGGCCCTGTCGTAGGGGCGTTGCCGGTTGCCGGGGCGCTGCCGCCGGTAAATGTGTTGCGCCGGGCCCGTTGCGGGGTCGATGGTGTGCGGCGATGAACACTGCTGCGGTGCTGGCCGCCTTCGACGAACAGTTGCGACGCGCCGGTGAGGGCGAGGGCGCCGAGAACCCCGAGCCCGGCCGGGAACCCGCGCGGGTGCTGAACACGGTGCGCCCGGAATGGGCGGCCGTCACCTGGTCGCGCCTGACCGAGACCGACGCCGACGAGGTGATCGCCGCGCAGATCGAGCGGATGGCCGGGCTCGGTGTGGAGTGGGAGTGGAAGTACTACTCCTACGACACTCCCGCCGACCTGCCGGCCCGGCTGCGGGCGGCGGGCCTGAACCAGGAGCCGCCGGAGAGCCTGATGGTCGCCGACCTGGGTGAACTCGACCTGGTCGGACCGCCGGAGGGGGTGCGCATCGAGCCGGTCACCGATGCCGCCGGCGTGAGCCGGATGGTGGCCGTGCACGACGAGGTCTTCGGTGGCTCGCACCAGGCCTGGGGTGATGCCCTGCTGCGCCAGATCGCCGACCCGGATCCCGAGATCGCCGCCGGAGTGGCCGCGTTCGTCGTGATGGACGGCGACCGGCCCATCTCCACCGGGCGGGTGAACTTCCACCCCGGCACCGACTTCGCCAGCATCTGGGGCGGCAGCACCGTGCCCGGCTGGCGGCGACGGGGGGTGTTCCGCGCGCTGGTCAGCCACCGGGCCCGGCAGGCCATCGACCGGGGCTACCGCTACCTGCGGGTCGATGCCGTCGACATGAGCCGGCCCATCCTGCAGCGCATGGGTTTTCACGAGATCGCCACGACCACTCCGTTCATCCGGCCGCTGCCGGAGACGCCTTAGACCTCTTTCTCCGCCAGCTCGCGGAACTCGTCGGGCACACCTCCCCGGGACATCGCGGGGAGGTAGCCGACGGCGTCGCGGCCGTACTTGGCCCGCACCGCGTCCATCGAGGTGTCGACCGCGAGCCGGGCCGCGCCGGGATCGGACCCCTCGCGGCGCGGGTCGTCGGGCGAGACGGCCAACTCCTGCTGCACGGCGTGACGGGCGACCAGGTTGGACACCGAGATCGCCAGCAGGCTGATCTCGAGATGATGCGCTTCGGCGGCCGGTGCTTGAGTGGCCGGTACTTCAGTGGCCGGTGCTTGAGTGGGCATCACGTCAGGGGGCATCGCGGCTGGGGGCATCGCGGCTGGGGGCATCGCGTCTGGGGGCATCGCGGCGCCTCTCGCCCGGGCCTCGTCGTTCAGGGCCTGCCAGGCCAGCTGCTCGGCGACCTCGGTGAGGGTGAGGGTGGCGGCGACCGGCTCGTTCAGGGTGAGCGAGCGGGTCACGGATTTCATGCCGGGATACCGCACGCGCACCGTGATGGTGCGCCCGGCACGGTGTTTGGCGCGCAGCCGCACGGCCACCCGGTCGGCCAGGTGGTTGAGCACGGCCCGGACCATCTCGGGCGTGGCCTCCTTACGGCCCATCGCGGACTGCGCCCCCACCGACCGGGCCCGGGTGGCACCGCTGACGCGGCGCCGGTCTTCGTTGACGGCGAGGGCACTGAGCTTCTGGCCGACGGCGTTGCCGAGCAGGCGCTGCACCGAGCCGGGTGACGCCTCGGCCAGCTGGCCGATGGTGACGATGCCCTCGGACTTCAGTTTGGCCTGGGCCACCGGGCCGATGCCCCACATCAGGCCGACCGGGAGCGGGGCCAGGAACTCCCGCTCGCGCTCGGGCGCGACCACCACCAGACCGTCGGGCTTGGCCACCTGCGAGGCGACCTTGGCCAGATGCTTGGTGCGGGCGACACCGATCGAGATGGGCAGCCCGACCTCGCGGCGCACCTGACGGCGCAGCCGGTCGGCGATCACGTCGGGCGGGCCGAACAGGTGCACGCTGCCCGAGACGTCGAGAAAGGCCTCGTCGATCGAGATGCGCTCGACCTCGGGGGTGACGTCGCCCAGGATCGCCATCACCGAGTCGGCCAGCTGCTGGTAGCGGTCGAAATGCCCCCGCACGAACGTGATGTGCGGGCACAGCTCGCGGGCGCGGCGCCCCGGCATACCGCCGGACACCCCGAACCGCTTGGCCTCGTAGGAGGCCGCGAGCACCACCCCGCCGGCGGCACTGCCCCCGACCGCGATCGGGCGCCCGCGCAGCGAGGGATCGAGCAACTGCTCGACCGACGCGTAGAACGCGTCCAGGTCCGCATGCAGGATCGCTGCCCCCTCGAACATGCCGCCATCCTATTCGAACACACGTTCGAACAACAGGGTGATAGCCCCACTCCGGCAGAATCGGCACCGTGCCCCGTAACGACCCGCTCGGCCTCGCCGACGACGCGCCCCTCTTCGCCGCCTGGCTCCGGATGACCGCCGACGTCACCGCCGGGCGCACCCGGTTCTTCAGCATCCCCGGGCACAAGCAGAACCACCGGCTGGTCGGACCCCTGGTCGACGGCGACCTGCCGCTGTACGCCGGGCTCGAGGCCCCCGGCCCGCTCGCGCTGCTCACCGACGCCGAGCAGCGCGCCGCCCGGGCCTGGGGCGTGGACTGGTGCCGGTTCTCGGTGGGCGGGTCGACGCACGCCAACCAGGCGGTGGCCCTGGCGGTGGGCCGGCCGGGCGACACCGTGATCGTCTCGCGCACGCTGCACCGCTCGATGCTCAGCGGGCTGATCCTGGCCGGTCTGCGGCCGGTCTGGGTGTACCCGGAGCTCGACGAGCAGCACGGGCTCCCGGGCGGCGTGCCCCCGGCGGCGGTGGCCGAGGCCCTGCACCGGCACCCCGAGGCGAAAGCGGTTCTGGTCGGCGATCCTTCGTACGTCGGGACGTCCGGTGACCTCGAGGGCCTGGCCGACGCGGCGCATGCGGCCGGAGTGCCTCTGGTCGTGGACGGCGCCTGGGCCGCGCACTTCGGTTTCCGTCCGGACTACCCGCAGCACGCCCTCGCGCGGGGCGCCGACGCTCTGGTGATCAGCGCGCACAAGACCCTGCCGGCGATGAACCAGGCGGCGCTGCTCCTGGCCCGCACCACCCGCGAGGGCGGCCTGCTCGATCCCGCCCGGCTGGAGCGGGGTTTCGAGACGGGACACACGACCAGCCCGTCGGGTGCGGTGCTGGCCAGCATCGACGCCTCCCGCGCCCTGCTGCAGCACCACGGCGAGCGCCTGCTCGGCGACCTGCTCGGGCTGCGACGACGGGCGGCCGAAAAGCTGCGGTCGGTGAGCGGTCTCGAGGTCCCGACCGGTCCGGCTGCCGATCCGGCGAAGCTGGTGATCCGCCTGCCGGGCACCGGGGCCTCCGGCCTGCGGGTCGATCAGCGCCTGCGCGCAGCCGGTTTCACGATCGAGATGGCTGATCGCGACACGCTGATCCCGATGCTGACGATGGCGGACGACGTGGTCGCCGTGGACGCCCTGGTCACCTCGATCGTGGCGGCCGTGGAGGCGGAACGCGGCCCGGCGCGGCCGATCTCGCGGAGCCCGGCGTGGAGCACGGTGCCGGTGACCGGCATGGCGCCGCGCGAGGCGTTCTTCGCGACGCACGAGAGCGTGGACGCGACCGCGGCGGTCGGGCGCGTCAGCGGTGAGCTGGTGGCGCCCTACCCGCCCGGGGTGCCGGTGCTGGCGCCGGGTGAAATGATCACGGCCGAAACGGTCGACGAGCTGCGCCGGATCGCGAAGGAGGGCGGCCGCATCGCGTACGCGGCCGATCCCTCACTCCGGACGTTCCAGGTGGTTCGCGACTGACGCCGGGTTCCCGGGCCTACTTCTGCCCGACGAACCAGCGCCGCAGGGTGGCGATGCGCTCCTGCAGCTGCTCGGCGCTGGCCTTGGCCACCTCGGGCCCGCCGCAGGCGTCACGCACGTTGGAGTGCACCACGCCGTGCGGCTGGCTGGTGCGGCGCGACCAGGCACCCACCAGGCTGTGCAGTTCTTTGCGCAGCGCGGTGATCTGGCGGTGGCCGGAGACCTCGGGGACCGGCTCGGCCTCGGGCTTGTTGCGGTTGCGGGCCAGCTGGTCGGCCTGGCGCTGCCGCAGCAGCGTCGTGACCTGGTCGGGCTCCAGCAGGCCGGGGATCCCGAGGAAGTCCTCCTCCTCCTGGCTGCCGACCTCGGCGTGGGTGCCGAACTCCTGCTTGTCGTAGAGCACCCGGTCGAACGTGGCCTGCGACTCCAGGGCCTCGAACGGCGTCTTCTCGAGCTCGCCGGACGCCTTCTCCTCGCGGTTGGCCTGTGCGAGCAGGTCTTCCTCGGGGTAGTCGTCCTCGGCCTCGTCCTTCTTGGGCTTGTCGAGGGCGTGGTCGCGCTCGACCTCCATCTGGGCGGCCAGGTCGAGCAGCACCGGCACGCTGGGCAGGAAGACCGAGGCCGTCTCGCCGCGCTTGCGCACCCGCACGAAACGCCCGATGGCCTGGGCGAAGAACAGCGGCGTGCTGGTGGAGGTGGCGTAGACCCCGACGGCCAGGCGCGGCACGTCGACCCCCTCGGAGACCATGCGGACCGCGACCATCCACCGTGAGGTGCCGGCCGAGAACTCGTCGATCTTGTCGGAGGCGCCGTCTTCGTCGGAGAGGATGATCGTGGGCGACTCGCCGGTGATCTCCTTGAGCGTGCCGGCGTAGGCGCGGGCGGTCTCCTGGTCGGTGGCGATGATCATGGCCCCGGCGTCGGGCACGCCGCGGCGCACCTCGGTGAGCCGCTTGTCGGCCGCCGCCAGCACCGACGGGATCCAGGAACCCTGCGGGTTCAGGGCCGTGCGCCAGGCCTGGCCGATCAGGTCTTTCGTCATCGGCTCGCCCAGCCGGGCGGCCACCTCGTCACCGGCGCTCGTGCGCCAGCGCATCGAGCCGGAGTAGGCGAGGAACATGACGGGACGCACGACGCCGTCGCGCAGCGCGTCGGAGTAGCCGTAGGCGTGGTCGGCCCGGGAGCGGCGGATGCCCTGGGCGTCTTCCTCGTACTCCACGAACGGGATCGGGCTGGTGTCGGACCGGAACGGGGTACCGGTGAGCGCCAGCCGGCGGGTGGCCGGGTCGAACGCCTCGGAGACGCCGTCGCCCCAGGTGAGCGAGTCACCGGCGTGGTGGATCTCGTCGAGGATCACCAGGGTCTTGCCGGCCTCGGTGCGCGCCCGGTGCAGCAGCGGCTTCATCGAGACCTGGGCGTAGGTGACCGCGACGCCGTCGAACCCGGCACCGTGGGCACCCTGGGCGTTGCTGTAGTTCGGGTCGAGGTGGATGCCGACCCGCTCGGCCGCGTCGGCCCACTGCCGCTTCAGGTGCTCGGTCGGGCAGACCACGGTGACCCGCTGCACGATGCGCCGCTGCAGCAGCTCGGTGGCGATGCGCAGGGCGAAGGTGGTCTTACCGGCGCCCGGGGTGGCGACCGCGAGGAAGTCACGCGGGTTGGTGGCCAGGTACTTGTCGAGCGCGGCCTGCTGCCAGGCACGCAGTTTCGACGAGGTGCCCCAGGCCGCCCGGTTGGGGAACGCCGGAGGCAGGTGCGACGCCGCCGCGGAACTGGCGTGGGCCGGGTTCGCAGACGCCGGGTTGCTGTGCGGCGGTGGGGGCGGAGGAGGACCCGGCTCGGCCACCGAGTCGAAGAGCGAGGGCGCGTTGGAGCCGCCGGGGGTCACGCCGCCGTCCTTTCGTCGTTCTTACGGATCTTCCGGTGCGACAGGAGGTTTCCTGCCTCCGGGGAGCCGCTGAAGGCCTCGTGATCCCGCGTCGTTCGTCTCGTCATCGCTCAAGGAGGCTACCTGCTGACGGGCGCCACGGCGTGACGTGGACACGACGACGCCCGCCCGAGGGTAGGTGCGATGAATCACGAATCAGCGTTTGACCAGGGCCGACAGCGCGATCGTGACAAGGAGGGGAAACGGGAGAACGAGCGGCTCGTCGCCGCCGGCCCGGCCCGCCTCGCGGTGGGTGCCCCCCTTTGATCTCGGCTGTCGATCAGCATGGCGCAAGGCTGACACCCCCGGGAACGAAAGCCGCGAACCCGTCCACACCTACTGCACGGTTGTGGACAACCCTGTGGAAGAAGGACGGGCACGGAAACCGGCCAGGGCCACGAACACCCCGAACCCGCCCGCGGCGAGCCACATGATCGTGAAGAGGCGGGTGTCCCCGCCGACCGGGTCGTGCCAGGCCGAGAAGGCGGCTCCGGCGACGCCGATGCCCAGGGCCGCGCCGAGGGCGTCGGACAGCTGCAGCGCGGAGGAGTTGCGGCCCTGCTGCCCGGGCTCGCTGTAGCGCAGGGTCAGCACACCGGTGCTGGAGATGGCCAGGCCCATGCCGACGGCGCAGGCGGCCCACAGCGGCAGCACCAGCCAGCCCGAGGTGGGCGGGCTGGTCAGCAGGGTGAGGCCGAACAGGGCGGAGGAGATGATCACGGCGCCGGAGACGAAGAGCAGGTGACGAGGCAGCCGCAACCGGGGGTGGCCCTGCACGTAGCCGCCCAGGGTCCAGCCGACGATGCCGCCGGTGAGCACCAGCCCGGCCTGGTCGGCCTCGAAACCGTGCTGGTTGATCAGCATCAGCGGGATGAACGACTCGGCGCCGAAGAACATGCCGGCGAACAGGCCGCGCAGCGCGATCACGGTGGGCAGGCCGCGCCGCAGCAGCAGGGTGCCGGCGGGCACGAGCGGGCGGAAGCCGAGCACCGTCAGGGCCACTCCCACGATCAGGGCGACCAGGCCGACAAGACCGTCGATGCGGGCCAGGCCCCACTGCAGGAGCAGCACCCCGGCGGTGACGCCGACCCCGCAGACTGCGCGGAGCCGGACCTGGGCCCGGGTGAGCGCCCCCGGGGCGCCGGGCTCGTGACTGGGCGTCGAGCGCAGCTTGGGCAGCAGCACCAGGGACGGGGGCACGGCCAGGGGCACGACCAGCAGGAAGACCAGGCGCCAGCTGACCTCCTCGGCCAGCCAGCCGGCCAGGGCCGGGCCGACGATGCCGGGCACCACCCAGGCGGCCGAGAAGAACGAGAAGACGCGTGGCTGCAGCGATGACGGGAAGACGTCGGCGACCAGCACGTACATCGCGACCACGAGCAGGCCGGCCCCGGCCCCGGCCATCGCCCGGCCCGCCAGCAGGGCGTGGAAGGTCGGCGCGAAACCGCAGATCAGCTGCCCGGCGCCGAACAGCACGATGCCGGTGCGCACCGGCCAGCGGGTGCCCGAGGTGTCGCACCAGCTGCCCGAGACCACCACCCCCAGGAGCTGTGCGGCGATGAAGACCGAGAAGCCGAAGCCGATCTCCCGCACCGCGTCGAGCTCACGGGTGAGCACCGGCATCGCCGTGGACACCGCGACCGCCTCGAAGGCGATCAGCGTGATCAGCGTGACGATGCCGGCCAGCGTGGGCAGGTACGACGAAAGGGCAGGGGTGCGGTTGCTACTCACCGGATACGGCTTCAGGAACTACTTGTCGCCCGACCCGGAACTGTCGTCGCCACCGGACTTCAGGCCCTCGTAGATGTCCTTGCACATCGGGCAGACCGGGAACTTCTTCGGGTCGCGGCCGGGCACCCACACCTTGCCGCACAGGGCCACGACCGGCTCGCCGGACAGCGCCGACTCCAGGACCTTCTCCTTGCGCACGTAGTGCGCGAAACGCTCGTGGTCGCCGGGCTCGACCTCCTGCTCGACGTGCTCACGCTCGAGGAGGCCCGTGGTGGACCCCTCCGGGGAGGACAGCGGGTCGAGCTGGGGTTCCGGGTAGGGCGTGCTCATGGACGCCGATTCTACGTCTAGTCGGCCTAGTTCATCGTCGGGTCGTCCGGATAGGTGGACACCAGCGCCAGCTGGCCCCGCTGCCGGCGCAGCACCTCACCCCAGAGCCGTTCGGGCCGGTCGGTGAAGGCGTCACGCGGCTCGGACTCGACCACGAACCAGGCCCCGTCGGCGATCTCGCCCTCCAGCTGCCCCGCCGACCAGCCCGCGTACCCGGCGAAGATCCGCAACCCGGCCAGGCCGGGCACGATCACCTCGGGCGGCGCGTCCAGGTCGACCAGGCCGATCGAGCCGATCAGCAGGCGCACCCCGACGGGCTCCGCCCCCTGGCCGGGCATGGCCACCAGGCCGAGGGCGGAGTCGAGCTGCACCGGGCCGCCCTGGAACAGCCGCCCGGGAGCGGTCGTGTAGGGCTGCCAGGCCGGGAGCACGGACGAGACGTCCACGTCCATCGGGCGGTTCACCACGAGACCGAGCGCGCCGTCGTCACCGTGGTCGAGCATGAGGATCACGGTGCGGCGGAAGTTCTCGTCCTCCAGGGTCGGGCTCGCGACGAGGAGGCTGCCGCTCAGCCGACGGGTCTGGATGGGCATAACCACATCATCAGGGTCGCGGGCCTCTCGATACAGCCCAAGCCGCCGACGAGCTCAGCCCGGATCCGGCGCAGGGCTGTGACGATCCCCACAAACTCACCCACAGTGACACCCGGGCCGACCGGCCCGGGTGCCCCGACGCGTCCGTCATCGGCCGTAAATCACGCCTGGGCGGCCACTGCCGCCTCGCGCACCGCCGACGCCACCACGTTGGTGACCTCGGGGTGGAACACGCTCGGCACGATGTAGGCCGCGTTGCGCTCGCCGTCGGTGACGACCGCCGCGAGCGCGCGGGCGGCGGCCAGCAGCATCTCGGTGTTGATCGTCTTGGACTGGGCGTCGAGCAGACCGCGGAAGACGCCCGGGAACGCCAGCACGTTGTTGATCTGGTTGGCGAAGTCGCTGCGGCCGGTCGCGACCACGGTGGCGTGCTGCGAGGCCTCGAGCGGGTCGACCTCGGGCACCGGGTTGGCCATCGCGAAGACGACCGCGCCGTCGGCCATGGTGGCGATGTCGTCACCGGTGAGGATGCCCGGCGCGGAGACCCCGACGAACACGTCGGCACCGACCAGGGCCTCCTTCAGCGTGCCGGTGATCCCGCGGGGGTTGGTGTTCTTCGCGGTCCAGTGCAGGTTCTCGGCCAGGGCGGGACGGCCCGGGTGCACCACGCCCTCGATGTCGCAGACCACCACGTCGGTGACGCCCGCGGCCAGCAGCAGCTTGAGGATGGCGGTGCCCGCCGCCCCGGCGCCCGACATCACGAGCTTGACCTGCGAGAGCTCCTTGTGCACGACCTTCAGCGCGTTGATCAGCGCGGCCAGCGTGACGATCGCGGTGCCGTGCTGGTCGTCGTGGAAGACCGGGATGTCGAGCGCCTCCCGCAGGCGCTCCTCGATCTGGAAGCAGCGCGGGGCGCTGATGTCCTCGAGGTTGATGCCCGCGAAGACCGGGGCGATCCGGATCACGGTCTCGACGATCTCGTCGGCGTCCTGGGTGTCGAGGCAGATCGGGAACGCGTCGATGTCGGCGAAACGCTTGAACAGCGCGGCCTTTCCCTCCATCACCGGCATCGCGGCGAGCGGGCCGAGATTGCCCAGGCCGAGCACCGCGGAACCGTCGGTGACCACCGCGACGGTGTTGCGCTTGATGGTGAGGCGCCGTGCGTCTTCCGGGTTCTCGGCGATCGCCTGGCAGACCCGGGCGACGCCCGGCGTGTAGACGAGTGAGAGGTCGTCACGGTTGCGGATCGGCACCTTGGACTCGATGCGCAGCTTGCCGCCGAGGTGCATCAGGAACGTGCGGTCGGAGACCTTGCCGATCGTCACGCCGTGCAGCCCGCGCAGCGCCGCGATCACCTCGGGCACGTGGTCGCCGCCGCGGGTGGCACAGGTGACGTCGACCTGCAGCCGGTCCATGCCCGAGGCCGTCACGTCGAGGGCGGTGACGATGGCACCGGCGTGCTCGATGGCGTGCGTGAGCTCAGATACGGCAGTGGACCTGCCCGGCAGTTCCAGCCGGACCGTGATGGAGGAGGAAACACTGGGAGCGCTCGGCATGGCGCCCATTGTGGACCTGTGACGGGCGTGCCGGTGACCATCACCGCTTCCGCGGCCGTTGTCGATATGAACTCAATTCAGGACGTCGGGGAGCGAGCCGGGCTCGCCGTCGATGAACCCCTGGTATTCATCACATCCCATCTCGCGCAGCAGCCCCAGCGTCGGCTCGTCTTCGACGCCCTCGGCCACCACCGTCAGGCCCATGCCGTGCCCCAGACCGAGCACGGACGCGACGACGGCGCTCGCGGTCAGCTCACCGGGGAGGTCGGCGACGAACGTGCGGTCGACCTTGAGCACGTCGACGGGGAGCCCCCGCACGTACTGCAGGGACGACCAGCCGGTGCCGAAGTCGTCGAGCGCGATCACCACCCCCACGGCCTTGAGCTCGTCGAGCACCCGGTGGGCGGTGGCGGGGTCGTCGGAGAAGGCGGTCTCGGTGACCTCCAGGACGAGCCGGGCCGGGTCGACGCCGCTCTCCGAGAGGGCCCGGGTGACCGTTCTCGTGAGGCGGCCGCTGACCAGCTGCCGGGCCGAGATGTTCACGGCCAGGGTGAGCCGCTCGTCGGGGAGGTCGGCCAGGTCGGCGAGGGCCTGGCGCAGCACCCAGTCGCCGAGCTCGACGATGCGGCCGGTGCGCTCGGCGATCGGCAGGAACACGTCGGGGGCGAGCACGCCGAGCTCCGGATGACGCCAGCGCAACAGCGCCTCGACCCCGGTGACGCGGCGGTCGCCGCAGGTGCGGCGCGACTGGTAGACGAGCTCCAGCTCGCCGTCGCCGACCGCCCGGCGCATCGCGGTGGCCAGCTCGAGCCGCTCCTCCTCGTCGTCGCGCAGCCCGGCGTCGAACAGCTCGTAACGCCCACGGCCCCGGCCCTTGGCGTGGTACATCGCGGTGTCGGCGTCACGCAGCACCGCGGCCACCGGGTCGTCGGTGTCGGGCACCGCGTCGACCACGGTGATGCCGACGCTGACACCGGGCGAGACCTCGGCGTCGCCGATGACGATCGGGGTGTCGAGCACCTCGATCACCCGGGTGGCCATCGCGACCGCGTCGCCGACCTCGTCGACCGCCAGCACCACGACGAACTCGTCACCGCCGAAGCGGGCGACCACGTCGGCACTGCGGCACCGCCGCCGCAGGCGTTGCGCCACGGTGACCAGGACCTGGTCGCCGACGGCGTGACCGAGGCCGTCGTTGATGTCCTTGAACCCGTCGAGGTCGCAGAAGAGCACGGCGAGCTTGGTCGTGCTGCCCGGCCGCAGACGATGGAGCGCGCTGTCGAGCCCCTCCATCAGGACGGTGCGGTTGGGCAGGCCGGTGAGGGAGTCGTGGGTGGCGCGGTGGGTCAGGTCGGTGTCGCCCGACGACGGCTCGACGACGCGGTTCACCGCGACCAGACCACGGGAGCCACCGGCCTGGTCGTAGAGCGCGGCCACGGTGGAGGAGATCTCGACCACCGCCCCGGACCGGCTGATCTGCCGGACCCGGCCGTGCCAGCGCCCCTGCACGTGGACCTGGCGCCGGGCGAGCGCGGCGTCGCCCTCCTGGTACACGGTCTCCACCAGGTCGGTGAAGCGCCGGCCGACCGCCTCGGCCGCCGGGATGCCGTAGGTGCGCTCGGCCGCCTCGTTCCAGTGGGTGACGGCACCGAGCCGGTCGAGGCTGATCACCGCGTCGGGCAGGATCGGCAGGAGTGATCCGACGACGTCGGACGGGCGTGAACTCCCGGTTCCCCGGGAGGGGACAGAGCTGATTGCGGGCACGGCGGGCGCCGGGGGCGCGAGCCGAAGCCCTCGGTCCTGAGTGAGATCCGATTGCGTCACGATGCAGCACACAGTATCTCGTGTGTTGCATTCTGTTACGGTAAAGAGTCCAATTTGTCGCTTTCCCTGGCTGAGAAATTGCCGAGAAAACCGGTCAGGCGTTCCGTACGGTGGACTCCCGCACGATCAGCTCCGGCAGGTACACGACCTGACGGTGCCGGTGGGCCCGGGCCCCCTCCTCCAGGGCGGCCGTCTCCTCGGTCAGCAGCTCGGCGGCGGTGCGGCCGATCTGGTGGCGCGGCTGGCGCACGGAGGTCAGGGGCACGGCGGCCGCGGCGGCGAACTCGATGTCGTCGTACCCGACGATGGCGAGGTCTTCGGGCACCCGGATGCGCAGGCGGGTCATCTCCTGCAGCAGGCCGAGGGCCAGCAGGTCGTTGGCGCAGAACGCGGCGGTGGGGCGGCGCGAGGCGGGCATCCCGGCCAGGCGCTGGCCGGCGGCGCGCCCCTCGGCCACGGTGAGGGCGGCGGTGGGCAGCACGGTGAGGTCACCGGTCACCGCGTCCCGGAACCCACTGAGGCGGTCGTGGACCTGGCCCAGGCTGTCGGGGCCGCCGACGAAGGCGAAGCGCTCGTGCCCGCTCTCGCGCAGGTACTCCCCCGCCAGGCGGCCGCCGTAGACGTCGTCGACCGAGACCGAGCACCAGTCCTCGCCGCCGGTGCGGTCGACCAGCACCACCGGCACGCCGACGCCCGGCAGCACCGAGCGGTCGACCCCGGCCGGATTGACCGGCGTGACGAGCACCCCGCGCACGCGCTGCTCGAACAGGAGCTCCAGGTACTCGTGCTCGCGCTGCCGGCTGTTGTCGCTGTTGCAGAGGAAGACGGCCAGCCCGGCGTCGCGGGCCCCCTCCTCGATGCCGCGCGCGACGTCGGTGAAGAACGGGTTGGCGGCGTCGAGCACCAGGTACCCGATCGTGCGGCTGGCCCCGGCCCGCAGGTGACGCGCGGACTCGTTGCGCACGAAGCCGAGCTTCTCGATCGCGGCCTCGACCCGCGAGCGCGTGGCCGCACCCACCCGGTCGGGCCGGTTCAGCACGTTGGAGACGGTGCCGACCGAGACCCCGGCCGCGGCCGCGACGTCTTTCACGCTCACCGACACGGTCGCCCCTCACTCCTCGACAAGGACCTTGACACCACGGATTGGCCCGGCCTAGCTTCGCACGGACCTGAATCGTTTCATAGCCAAGGACGTCCATGAACAGGTACTGCTTCCTGCTGCAGGTCCGGCCCGACCGGCTGGACGAGTACAAGGAACGCCACGCCGCGGTCTGGCCCGAGATGCTGCGCGCCCTGGCCGATTCCGGATGGGCCAACTATTCACTGTTCGCCCGCGAGGACGGCCTGCTGGTCGGCTACGTGGAGTCGGAGGACCTGACGGCGGCGCAGGAGGCGATGGCCCGCACCGATGTGAACGCGCGCTGGCAGGCCTCGATGGGCGAGTTCTTCACCGGCCTGGACGGGCGGGCGCCGGACGAGGGATTCCTGCTGCTGGAGCCGGTGTTCAACCTCGAGGACCAGCTCGCCGCCCTGTAGGAACGGGAAAGGCCCGGGAGCCCCCGTGGGGTTCCCGGGCCTTTGCGACCGGCATTTGCGACCGGGGTCAGCGGGTGACAGCCTCCGGTGACTCGGTGGCCGACTCGCCGACCTCGGACGGCTTCATCGAAACCGTCTTGCGCAGGGCGACCTCCTGGATGAACACGGTGGCGATCAGGCCGACCACGCCGACCACCGCGGCCACCACGAAGATCCGGGCCGTACCGTCACCGTAGGCCGCGCGCACCACCTCGGCGATCGGGGCGGGCAGGTTCTTCACGTCGAGGGTGCTGCCGCCGGACATCGCCGAGGCGTCCACCCCGATCCCGGTGAGGCCCTTGGCGATCAGGTCGGTGACGTGGTTCGACAGGATCGCGCCGAGCACGGTCACGCCGACCGCGCCGCCGAGCGACCGGAAGAACGCGATGACGCCGCTGGCGGTACCGATCTCGTGGCTGTCGACCGTGTTCTGCACGGCCAGCACCAGGTTCTGCATGGAGGCACCGACACCGGCGCCGACGAGCACCATGTAGAAGCCGATCAGCACCAGCGAGGTGGTGTGGTCGATCGTGCCGAGCAGGCCGAAACCGACCACCAGCAGGGCGACCCCACCGACGATGTAGCGCTTGTAGTAGCCGGTGGCGACGATCATCCGGCCGACCACGATCGAGGACACCATCACGCCGAGCATCAGCGGCATGGTGAGCAGGCCGGCCTCGGTGGGCGAGTAGCCGCGGGCCACCTGGAAGTACTGCCCCAGGAAGACCGAGCCACCGAACATCGCGATACCGACGGCCAGCGAGGCGATCACGGCGAGCAGCGTGGTGCGCTTGCTGATGATGGCCGGCGGGACGACCGGCTCGGCGACGCGACGCTCGACCACCACGGCCAGGGCGAGGATCACCAGGGCGCCGCCCAGGAACGCGGCGGTCTGCCAGCTCAGCCAGGCGAAGTCGTCACCGGCGAAGGAGACCCAGATCAGCACGGCGCTGACGGCGGCCGCGATCAGGAAGGCGCCGCCCCAGTCGATCGAGGCCTTGCGCGGCTTGTGCTCCAGGTGCAGCGTCTTCTGGATCAGGGCCAGGGCGATCACGGCCAGCGGGACGCAGACGTAGAAGCACCAGCGCCAGCCCAGGCTGCTGTCGACGATGACGCCACCGATGAGCGGGCCGCTGACGGTGGCCAGGGCCATGACCGAGCCGAGGTAGCCGTTGTAGCGGCCACGCTGACGGGGCGGGATCATCGCGCCGATGACGGTCTGGGCCAGGGCGGTGATGCCGCCCATGCCGATGCCCTGGATGACGCGGAAACCGATCATCTCGCCGACGTTCTGCGAGGCGCCGGCCGCCGAGGAGCCGATCACGAAGATCACGATCGACAGCTGGAGCAGCAGCTTCTTGTTGAACAGGTCGGAGAGCTTGCCCCAGATCGGGGTGGTCGCCGTCATGGCCAGCAGGGTGGAGGTGACGACCCAGGTGTAGGCCCGCTGGGAACCGTCGAGGTCGGCGATGATCGTGGGGAGCGCGTTGCTGACGATGGTCGAGCTGACCATGCCGACGAACAGCGCGGCGAGGATGCCGACGAGCGCCTCGACGATCTGGCGGTGCGACATCTCGGCGGGGTGGGCGTCGGGTAACTGCTGTGACGACGGCGGATTGACCGTGCTGGAACTCATGCGTGGACCTTTCCCTTACTGCTCAATGCTGTTTCACCGGTCGTGGCCGCCGCGCGGTTCGCCGTCGGATCGCCGCGGTGCGACGCCGGTTCGTTCTGCTGGATCGTCTGCTGCAGGGCCTCGTCGAGGCGCACGAGCTGTGCGCAGAGCTGCCGGGCCTCGTCGTCGCTCCAGCCGCCCAGGGCGTTGGTGACCTGGGCGACCCGGTGGGCACGCATGTCGGCCAGACGCTCCGAGCCGGCCGGGGTGACGTGGGCCAGCCAGGCCCGCCCGTCCTGCGGGTCGGGACGACGGGCGGTCAGGCCCGCCGCCTCCAGCACCGCGAGTTGCCTGCTCACCACCGAGTGGTCGACCCCGAGCAGGTCGGCCAGTCCGGAGGAGCGCACCTCCCCACAGCTCTCGACCTGGCTCAGCACCATCAGGTTGCTGAACGAGAGGCGGTCGGCCTCCTTGCCCGCCAGGGCCTTCATCGAACGGCCGACCGACTGCAGCTGGTGGAACAGATCGGAGACCGCCGTAGCGGTGACGGGCATCGGGCGCCTTCTTCCAAGGATATTTGCTTGCCGAAGACAACTATAAACAGAACCGTTGCGCAGGGCAACTAATTCCCCCGTTCGGCAGCTCCCGGTGTCCGGTCGCGAGCTGCGCTTATAGGCTGGCCGCGTGTCACCAGACGATCCCCAGCACGCGTCGGTCGCCCCCGAGGCCGTCGAGACCACGGCTCCGGACGCCTCGAGCGACCCCCAGCAGTCCGAGAAACAGCCTGAAAAACCCAGCCCGTACACGACGATCGAGCAGGAACTCACCGTGTTCGTGCGGCGGGCGCGCGGTTTCTCGGCGCAGATGTCCCGCGAGTTCCACCCCGATCTCGAGCCCGGCGCCTACGCCATGCTGCTCTGGCTCGACGACGTCGGCTCGGCCCGGATGACCGAGATGGCCTCGTACTTCGGCATCGGCAAGCCCACCGTCTCGCGTCAGCTGCAGCTGATGGAGAAGCTCGACCTGATCACCCGAGAGGTCGACGAGAACGACCGCCGGGCGCAGCGTCTCACTCTCACCGACAACGGCGCGACGCTGGTGCACCAGGCCCGTGAGGCCCGGCGCGCGAGTTTCCGCGACCGTTTCGGCGACTGGCCCGACGAAGACGTGGATCGCCTGGCCGAGCTGCTCAGCCGTCTCAACGAGAGCCTGAGCAAGACCACCAATTGAGGACGCCGGTGGTCCCGGCCGTCCCCAGACCCGAGGAGCGCAGTGGCTGAGTCAGACGAGTTCGACGTGATCGTGATCGGTGCGGGTCCGGCGGGCGAGAACGTCGCGGGCCGGACGGCCGCGGGCGGGCTCAGCACCGCCATCGTCGAACGCGAGCTCATCGGGGGCGAGTGCTCCTACTGGGGCTGCATCCCGAGCAAGACACTGATCCGTCCGGGTGACGTGATCGCCGCCGCGAAGCGGGTTCCCGGCGCGGCCGAGGCCGTCACCGGCGCGATCGACGTGCAGGCCGCCCTCGCCCGGCGCGACTACATGACCTCGAGCTGGGACGACTCGGCCCAGGTCCCGTGGCTCGAGGACACCGGTATCGCCCTGGTCCGCGGGCACGCGAAACTGACCGGGCCACGCACGCTCGAGGTCACGAGCGGCACCGGGACACGCACCCTCACCGCCCGCAAGGCCGTGGTGCTGGCCACCGGCACCACCGCGGTCGTGCCGCCGATCCCCGGTCTGGCCGAGGCGGATCCGTGGACCAACCGCGGCGTGACCGAGATGAAGGAGGTGCCCGACCGTCTCGTCGTCATCGGCGGCGGGTTCGTCGGCGCCGAGATGGCCCAGGCCGTCCGGCGTCTCGGGGCCTCCGAGGTCACCGTGCTGGAGGGCGGCCCGCACCTGCTCTCGCGCGAGGAGCCGTTCGCCGGCGAGGAGGTCGGCAAGGCCTTCGCGGCGGAAGGCATCTCGGTGCGCACCGGGGTGCGGGCGACCGCGGTGAAGCGGCACGACGACGGCACGGTCACCGTCACGCTCGAGGGTGGCGACGAGATCACCGCCGACCAGATCCTGGTGGCCACCGGCCGCAAGCCGCACACCGACGACCTCGGGCTCGAGAACGTCGGCCTGGCGCCGGGCAAGCCGGTCGAGGTGGACACGAAACTCAGGGCCACCGGCCCGGCGGACAACGACTGGCTCTACGCCGTCGGCGACGTCAACGGCCTGGCCCTGCTCACGCACATGGGCAAGTACCAGGCCCGCATCCTCGGTGACGTCCTGCTCGGCAAGGACATCGAAGACCGCTCCAGCCGCGACGTGGTGCCCCGCGTGACGTTCACCGACCCGCAGGTCTGCGCCGTCGGCCTGACCGAGAAGCAGGCCCGGGAGCGGGGTCTCGAGGTGCGGGTGCTGACCTACGCCACCGGCGGGGTGTCGGGCGCCTACACCTCGGGCGACGGCATCGAGGGCACCAGCCAGCTGGTCGTCGACACGTCCCGCGAGGTGATCGTCGGCGCGACCTTCACCGGGCCGGGCGTGGCCGAGCTGCTGCACTCGGCCACGATCGCGATCAGCGCCCAGATCCCGCTGAGCGATCTCTGGCACGCGGTGCCGAGCTTCCCCACGGTCAGTGAGGTCTGGCTGCGGCTGCTCGAGGCGTACGGGCTCTAGAAACTCCCCCCAACGGGGGACGCCCCGGCAGACTCGCGTCTGCCGGGGCGTCTTTTCGTTCGGTTCAGCTGGCCGGCTGGCGGGGCGCCCGGCTCGGACGGCTCCCGCTCGGACGGCCGCCACCACTACGGGCGCCACCGTTGCCGAAACCGCCGCCGAAGCCGCTGCCGCTGCGGGCCGGCTGGCCCTCACGACGACCCGCACCGCCACCGGCACCGCCACCGGAACGGCGACGCTGACCGCCACCGCTGTGGCTGCGCTCGGAACGCTGCGGGATCGCGCGCACCACGACCTCTTCGCCGGACTCGGCGATCTCGCGCACCAGGACGTGGCCCGGGTGCACGGTGTCGTTGGTGGCCTCGACCTTGGCGTCACGGTGCAGACGGTTGATCTCGCGACCCTGACCCGGCTCGGCGAACGCGACGACCGTGCCCCGGGCGCCGGCGCGCGCGGTGCGGCCGGAACGGTGCAGGTAGTCCTTGTGGTCGCCGGGCAGGTCGTAGTGCACGACCAGGTCGACGTCGTCGACGTGGATGCCGCGGGCGGCGACGTCGGTGGCGACGAGAACGCGGGGCGAACCGGCGGCGAACGCGTCGAGGGCGCGCTGACGCTGGTTCTGGTTGAGGTTGCCGTGGATCGCGGTGGCCTCGGCCCCGGCGCGGCTCAGCTGGCGGGCCAGCCGGTCGGCGCCGTGCTTGGTGCGCACGAAGAAGATCGTGCGGGCCGGACGGACCGCGATCTCGCTCGCCACGAGCAGCTTCTCGGCCGGGCCGCTGAGCGAGAAGACCTTGTGGTCCATCGCGGTGGCGGCGTCGGTGGTCTGCTTGACCGCGTGGAAGGCGGGCTCGGTCAGGTACTCGGTGACCAGCTTGTCGACACCACCGTCGAGCGTGGCCGAGAGCAGCAGGCGCTGCGTGTCGGCCGGGGTGGCGTCGAGGATGCGCCGCACGGCGGGCAGGAAGCCGAGGTCGGCCATGTGGTCGGCCTCGTCGAGCACGCTGATCTCGACCTGCGAGAGGTCGGCGGCCCGGCGGTCCATCAGGTCGATGAGACGACCCGGGGTGGCGACCACGACGTCCACACCACGACGCAGCGCGTCCATCTGGCGGGAGATCGAGAGGCCACCGACGACCGTGGTGACGCGCAGGCCGAGCGGGCGCGACAGCGGGTTCAGCGCCTCGTTGACCTGGCGGGCCAGCTCACGGGTGGGCACCAGGATGATGGCGCGCGGCGTCGAGGCCACGCGCTGCTTCGGCTCGGCGGCCAGGCGCGCGAGCACCGGGATGCCGAAGGCCAGGGTCTTGCCGGAACCGGTCTGGGCCCGGCCGAGAACGTCACGCTTGGCCAGCGCGTCGGGCAGCACCCGGGTCTGGATCGCGAACGGCTTCTCCATACCCTCGCCGGCCAGCGCCGTCACGAGCTTCGCGGGGATACCGAGCTCGGCGAACGACTGGTCTTCGGGGGCCGGGGCCTCGGCGGCCGCGGTGAGGGCCTGCTCGAGCGGGTTCGGCCCGGCGGGGGGACGGGGACGGCCGGAACGACGCGGACCACCCGGACGGCCGCCGGAGCGGCGGGGGCTACCACCGAAGCGGGAACCGGACGTGCGGGGACGATCTGAGGTATACGGCATGTAGTGCAGCTACTCCATCGATACGCAGGAGGCCACGCCGTTCGGAGACGCCGTGTCCAGTAGGGACACGACCTGAGGCTCCGGGCGACCACAGCGGTCTGCGGCCGGCGATGGTTTCGCCGGCAATGTGGAGCGACTCTTTACGTGCGACCACGCGGGCGGCTCGCCCGCTAGAGCGGCGGCGCAGTTCGCGACGCCAGTGAGCACAGCGTACCAGCGGCAAGATTTCTTCCGGGCACCGATGATCTTGCCGGAACCTTGCCACCGTGCGAACCAGGCGTTACGTGCCGGTACGGCCCGACGTGATCATCACCCGATCGGCCCAAGCACCCGGTCCAGGTAGGCGTTGCCGAAGAGGCCCTGGGGGTCGAGGCGGTTCCGCAGCGCGGCGAACTCGGCGTGCAGCGGGTACACCCGGGCCAGCGCGTCCGCGTCGAGCGTGTGCATCTTGCCCCAGTGCGGGCGCCCCGCGTAGTCGGCCATGATCCGCTCGACCGCGCCGAAGTAGCCGTCGTGCGGGGCGCCGGCGGGCACGTGCACGGCGATGAAGGCGCTCTCACGGCCGGAGGCCATCGACAGCGGGATGTCGTCGGGCGCCAGCACCCGGATCTCCACCGGGAACCCGATGCGCCAGCTCGACGCGTCCACCGCCGCGCGCACCCGGCTCATCGCCTCGGGCATCGCGGCGCGCGGGATCGCGTACTCCATCTCCTTGAACCGCACCCGCCGCTGGGTCACGAAAACCCGCTCGGAGCGGTCGGTGTAGCTGCGCGAGCCCCAGACCCGCACCGCGAACCGGTTCATCGGGATCACCGCCGAGGGCACCCGCCGGCCGGTCGCGACCATCATCCGGAACACGTCGTTGGCGACCAGTTCCTCGTCGAACCAGGTGCGTGCCCGGCCCAGCGGTGCCAGGCCGTCTTCGAGCGGCAGGCGGGTCTTGTAGCGGGTCTGCACCCGGTCGGTGTGCGGGAACCAGTAGAACTCGAAATGGTCGATGCTGCCCGCCAGTTCGTCGAAGCGGGCGAGCACCTCACCGATCGGCAGCGACACCTCCTGCGCCCGCAGCGCGAAGGCCGGCACGGTCTGCAGCGTCACGGTCGAGACCACGCCGAGCGCACCCAGACTCACCCGGGCGAACTCGAACACGTCGGCGTTCTCGGTGGCCGAGCAGTGCAGCACCTCGCCGGAGGCGGTGACCAGCTCCAGCGCCCGGACCTGGGTGGAGAGCGCGCCGAACCGGGCCCCGGTGCCGTGCGTTCCGGTGGCCAGGGCACCGGCCACGGTCTGCCGGTCGATGTCGCCGAGGTTGGTCATGGCCAGCCCGGCCTCGGCCAGCAGCGCGTTCAGCCGCCGCAGGGTCAGCCCGCCCTCGACGGTGACCAGGCCGGTGGTGCAGTCGAGCGAGCGCACCCCGGCGTGCCGGTCGAGCGACAGCTGCAGCTGCTCGGGCCGGGCGATGCCGGAGAAGGAGTGCCCGGAACCCACCGGGCGCAGCTTCCGGCCCTCGGCCTGTCTCACCGCGGCCACGATCTCGTCGGTGCCGCGGGGCGTGAGCACCGTGCAGTCGGCGCTCTCGCACCCCGCCCAGTTCGCCCACCCCGACGAACTTCCCGGTTCAACGGACATCACCACGGCCGCCCCCTCCGAGGGAACTGGACGCCCGTCCAGTTCACCGGAAGTCTGTCTCGCTACGGGCGGTGAGTCAATGGTCACAGCGACCGCTTGACCGATTCGCCGGAATACCCCGACGCTTGCCCGCATGAGCGAGCACCCCCTCCGGACGGCCACCAAGGACCGGCTCGACCACGCCACCGCCCATCTCGACCCACCCGTCGCCGTGATCGACCTCCCGGCTCTCGACGCGAACGTGGCCGACCTGCTGCGCCGGGCCGCCGGCAAGCCGATCCGCCTGGCCAGCAAGTCGATCCGGAGCCGGGCCGTGCTGGAACGGGTGCACGCCCTTCCCGGGTTCGCCGGGGTGCTGGGTTACACCGTCGCCGAGGCGATCTGGCTGTCGCAGACGCTCGACGACATCGTGGTGGCCTATCCCTCCGCCGAACGCAACGCGCTGCGCGAGCTGGCCGCCGACGAGCGGGCCCGGGAGCGGGTGACGCTGATGGTCGACTCCCCCGAGCAGCTCGACCTCATCGACGCGGTCGCCCCGGGCCACCCGGAGCTGCAGATCTGCCTCGACCTGGACGCGTCGCTGCGGGCCGCCGGGGGCCGCGTGCACATCGGCACCCGCCGCTCGGCCGTCTTCACCCCGGCCGACGCGCTGCGGGTGGCCCGGGAGATCGACTCCCGCAACGGTTTCCGGCTGACCGGCATCATGTCCTACGAGGGGCAGGTGGCCGGGCTCGGCAACCGGCCGCCGGGCAAGCCACTCTACGGGCTCGCGGTCACCGCGATGCAGACGCTGTCGGTGCGCGAGCTGGCGGGGCGCCGGGCCGAGGTGGTCGCCGCGGTGAACGCCGAGTTCCCGCTGCGGTTCGTGAACGCCGGCGGAACGGGCTCCCTGGAGACCAGTTCGGCCGAGTCCGCGGTGACCGAGCTGACCGCCGGTTCGGGGCTCTACGGGCCCGGGCTGTTCGACGGCTACCGGCACTTCCGGCCCGCCCCGGCCGCGCTCTTCGGCACCGACGTGGTGCGCCGTCCGGGGCCCGGTTTCGTCACGGTGACCGGGGGCGGCTGGATCGCGTCGGGTCCGGTCGGTCACGACCGCGAGCCGATCCCGGCCTATCCGCAGGGACTCTCGCTGATCGGCACCGAGGGCGCGGGTGAGGTGCAGACCCCGCTGAAGGGGGCCCCGGCCGACGGCCTGGCCGTCGGCGACCGGGTCTGGTTCCGGCACGCGAAGGCCGGTGAACTGGCCGAGCACGTCGCCACGCTGCACCTGGTGGCCGCCGACGGCACCGCCGAAGAAGTACCGACCTATCGGGGCGAGGGCAAGCACTTCCTCTAACAGTCAGGGGTTTTCCATGGTGGACGTGGTGGTCGCCGGTGGTGGGATCATCGGGCTCACGTCGGCGGTCCGGCTGCTCGAGGCCGGGCACCGGGTCACCGTGCTCAGCGCGCACCCGCCCGAGCAGACCGTCTCGGCCGTGGCCGCCGCGGTCTGGTACCCGACGCACTTCGAGGCCGACGACCGGCTGCTGCTCTGGGGTCAGCAGGCGCTGCTGGAGCTGGCGAGGCAGGCGTCCGAGGGCGTGCCCGGCGTGACCATGCGGCACAGTCGCATGCTGCTGCGCGGCGCCACCGACACCCCGTGGTGGGCCCAGGGCGTGCCGGGGTTCCGGCTCGAGGCGGCCCCCTCGCCCGAGTTCACCGGCGAGTGGCGGTTCACCGTGCCCGCGGTGCAGACCCGGTCGTACCTGTACTGGCTGATCGAGCAGGTCGAGACGCTGGGTGGATCGGTGGTGCGCCGCACCCTCGCGAACCTGGGCGAGGCCGGGGGCGACGTCGTGGTCAACGCCACCGGCCTGGCCTCCCGCGAGCTGGTGCCCGATCCGGCCGTGCACCCGATCCGCGGCCGCATCGTCGTCCTCAGCAACCCGGGCATCACCGTCTCCTGCCGCGACGAAGACGATCCCGAGGGCGGGATCTACGTGCACCCGCGCTCGCGGGACGTGGTCGCCGGCGGCACGTTCGAGCCCGGGCAGAACGACCTCTCCCCCGACGAGTCCGTCACCGGGTCGATCCTGCGGCGGTGCACGGCGATGGTGCCGGAACTGGCCCGGGCCCGGGTGCTGCGGTCGGTCGCCGGTCTCCGTCCCGGGCGGGAGGGCGGGCCTCGGCTCGAACGCGCGCAGCTGCCCGACGGCCGGCCGGTCGTGCACACCTACGGGCACGGCGGAGCCGGCATCACGCTGAGCTGGGGATGTGCGGACGAGGTGGTCACCCTGGTCTGACGGCTCGCTCGAATGGTGGCCGGCCGGGATGTGTGACAGGTCTAGGGCGTGACCTCGCACGACACCATGCCCCAGACGCGACACGACAACCGCTGGCCCGCCTTCGCCGTGTGCCTGGTGGCCGGGTTCATGACGCTGCTCGACGTGAGCATCGTCAACGTGGCCCTTCCCTCGATCCGCAGCGGCGTCTCGGCCACGTCGAGCGAGCTGCAGTGGGTCTCCTCCGGCTACGCGCTGAGCTTCGGGCTGGTGCTCGTGGCGGCCGGGCGGATGGGCGACGTGCGTGGCCGCAAGAACGTGTTCATCGCCGGGCTCACCCTGTTCACCCTGGCCAGCGCCCTGTGCGGGCTGGCCCCGAACGCCGCGCTCCTGGTGGTGGCCCGGGTGCTGCAGGGGGTCGCCGGGGGCCTGTTGCAACCGCAGATCTCGGGCTTCATCCAGGAACTGTTCCAGGGCAAGGAGCGGGCCCGGGCGTTCGGTCTCTTCGGCGCCACCGTGGGTATCTCGACCGCGGTCGGCCCCCTGGTCGGCGGCGCGCTGATCGCCGCGTTCGGCACCGACCACGGCTGGCGCGCGGTCTTCTTCGTCAACGTGCCGGTCGGCATCGCCGCGGTGATCGCGGCCTTCCGGCTCCTGCCCGCCTCGACGACCCGCCGGGAGTCCAAGGGCCTCGACCCGGTCGGCGCGGTGCTGCTCGGCGCCGGGGTGCTCTGCCTGCTGCTGCCCCTGGTCGAGTCGCGCAGCTGGACCGGCGTCCTGCCCTGGCTGCTGATGATCCCCGCGGTGCTGCTGCTGACCGGGTTCGTGCTCTGGGAACGTCGCGCCGCCGACCCGATGGTCGACCTGAACCTGCTCCGGATCCCCTCGTACAGCCTGGGTTCCGTGGTCGGCCTGGTGTACTTCGCCGGTTTCACGGCCATCTTCTTCGTGTTCGCCCTGTTCCTCCAGGAGGGCAAGGGTTATTCGGCGCTGGAGTCCGGGCTCGCGCTCACCCCGTTCGCGATCGGCTCGTCGGTGGCGGCCTTCGTCGGCGGCCGGCTGATCGGCCGTCTCGGGCTGCGCCTGGTCGCGATCGGGCTGGCCATGGTGATCACCGGGCTGCTCGCGACCGTCGTGGCGGTGCGCCTGGTCGACGGCGACGGGATCGGGCTCTGGACGGCCCTGCCGTTGCTGATCGCCGGGCTCGGCAGCGGCGCGGTGATCTCGCCCAACCTCACCCTGACGCTCGGCGACGTGCCGGTGGCCCAGGCCGGCACCGCGGGCGGCATCGTGCAGACCGCGCAGCGCATCGGTGCCGCGGCCGGGATCGCCGCGGTCGGCGCGTTGTTCTTCGCGCGGCTCGACGGCACCCGGGGAGACTGGAACGCCTCCCTCTCGGACGCGCTGCTGCTGTGCGCGGCGGTCACTTTCCTGGCGCTCGTGGTGGCCGTCACCGACCTGCGCCGACGGGCTCACCGCACCGCCGCGTCCACCGTCGGGAGCGCACAGACGTGAGCCGCGAGGCCCACTCGCTGCCAGAGTGGGCCTCGCGGCCACTGATCACTACGGGTGTTTCTACAGCCGATTGTCGACCTGGGCCCCCGTCCGGGTGAGCGTCACCGTCACCTCGGAGACCTCCATTCCTGTTGCGTCTTCCATCTGCTGGAACTCGTCCATCGCGTCCTGAAGGGTTCCTACGGTGGTGTTGTTGTTGTTCAGGAACGCGTTCAGGGCCGTCTGGTCAAGACTTTGCGGCTGACCGGCGGTGTTCTGATCGGCTATCACCTCCTGAGTGGCCTGCAGGTCCTGATCCGCGAGGATCGCGTCCTGCAGCTGGGCCCGCTGAAGGCCGAAAGCCTCCAGCTGGGCCTGGATGTCATCGGCCCGTTGCTGTGCGTCCTGCTGGGCCTCGAGCTGTGCCTGGCGCTCGTCCAGACGGTCCAGGACCGCCTGCTGCGACTGCTGCGCCTGACTCGCCTGCTCGGTCAGCTGGGCCTGGCGGTCCGTTGCTTCCCGGGCCTGCTGCGTACGCAGCGCGTTCTGCTCAGCGAGGGCCGTGGCCTGTTCGCTGATCGCAGTGGCCGTGTCGCCGAGGTTTCCGATGGGGCCGATGGTCATGTCTGCACCTCGATTCAAGTCGACGGTTACCGACGTCATCAGCATCGGCCCCACCCCCGGAACCTGTAACAGCCGGGATGAGCCGATCGGCGGAAGGGCCCGCCGCATTCGCACGCCCGGAGCAGCGTTCGGTTGCGGGCCCCGCGGACTCAGGTGTCGAATGCGCGCGCATCCACCACACGCTCGCGGTCCTCTTCCTTCCGGGCCTTCCTAGCCGAAGTACTGCCGGAGCCAGTCGAACTGCTCCACCTGCTGATGGAACTGGCCGCCCTCGTGGTCGTTGTACGCCCACTCGCGGATCTGCTTCTCGCCCGACCAGGCGTTGTAGGCGCCGTAGACGGTCGAGGGCGGGCAGGTCAGGTCCATCAACGCGACCGAGAACAGGGCCGGCACGGTGCCGCCGGTGCGGGCGAAGTTGACGGCGTCGAAGTACGACAACGTGTTCAGCAGCTGCCCGGCGGCCGGGCGGCGGCGGGCCAGGAAGTTGCTGATCTCCTGGTACGGCAGTCGGCTCGCGATCCAGGCCGCGCGCGGGAAGTCGCACAGGAACGGCACGTCGGGCAGCACCGCCTGCGCCTCGCCGAGCACTCCCCCGGCGATCGCCAGGCCCCCGCCCTGGCTGCCGCCGACGGTGAGCACCTGACCGGCGTCCACCTCGGCGAGCCCGCGGGCCACCTCCACGGCCAGCGCCGCGTCGGTGTAAAGGCGCCGATAGTAATGGGTCTCGTTCGACTCCCAGCCCCGGGTGAGGAAACCGGGCACCGACGGGCCGTGCGCCCCCGCGTCCTCGGTGTCGCCGCCCTGACCCCGGGTGTCCATCACCAGGTGCGCATAACCGGCCAGGGCCCAGGTGACCCGCTCGTGCGGCAGGCCGCGCCCCATGCCGTACCCCATGTACTCCACCAGGGCCGGCAGCGGCTCGTCACCGCGGTTCGCGGGCAGGTGCAGCCAGGCCTTCACCGGCTGGCCGCCGAACCCGGCGAAGGTCACGTCCCAGGTGTCGACGGCGGTCAGCCGGTTGTCCACCTTCTCCCGGCGGGGCGCCCAGGACGCCTCGCGGGACTCCTTGAGGGTGCTCCGCCAGAACTCGCTGAAGTCCGGTGGCAGAACCGTTTCCGCGGTGTACGTTCGCAGCTGGTCGAGAGGCAGATCCGCGTAGCCCAACTCTTCACCCTTCCGTGAGTGATCTGAGGGTCGTGTATGCCGCGGCCCCCACGAGCGGGGCGTGATCGGGGTCGGTGGCCACGCGCAGCACCACGTCGCGGGCCAGGCCCTTGCGCAGCGGGGGCTCGATCAGGTCGAACGACCCGGCGATCGAACCGCCCAGGACAAGCACCTCCGCCCCGAAATCCCTGACGTAGGGCGACATCGCCTCGCCCAGGGCCCGGAAGGCGTACTCCCAGACCTCACACGCCACCACGTCACCGGTGCGGGCCCGCGCGGCGATCTCGTGCACGTCGAGGTGCTCACCGGTGCGCTCGGCGTGGGCCCGGCGGATCGCCCGGCGGGACACCGTGTCCTCCAGCTCCAGACCGTTCCAGACGATGAAATGCGCCTCGCCGTCGGGCGGTACGCCCGGGCCCTGCGCCATCGGCACCCCGTCGGCGATGAAGGCCGAGCCGACACCGGTGCCCAGGGTCAGGCAGATGGCCCGGCTGAAGCCCTTCGCCGCCCCGGCCGCGTACTCGCCGAGGCCGAAACTGTCGGCGTCGTTGAGGAAGACGGCCCGGGTGATGCCCTGCTGCCCGGCGAGCGCCGTCCGCACGTCGAAACCGTTCAGGGCCTCGAACTTGCCGACGTTCTCGAACCGCCCGATCCCGGCCTCGTAGTCGAACGGGCCGGGCATGGCGATGCCCCAGGCGGTGCCGGGCGGGACGTCGAGCCAGGCCACGGCCGATCCCAGCGTGGCCATGAAGTTCTCGGCGGTGGTGTCGGGCTCGAGGTGCCAGCGCCGCTGCCGCACCACCTCGGTGTCCACGACCAGGGCGGCCGTGACGTGCGAGCCGCCCACCTCCAGCACTCCGATCACGGCTGGATCACCACGTTGCGCAGCGGTTTCCCGTCGCGCAGGGCCTCGGCCTGCGAGCGCACCAGGGCCGCGACGCGCGGGGCCATGGCGGCGCTGTTGCCACCGATGTGCGGGGTGATGACGACGTCGTCGAGGCTCCAGAGCGGGTGGTCGGCGGGCAGGGGCTCGGGGTCGGTGACGTCGAGGGCGGCGCGCAGGCGTTTCCGGCTCACCTCGGCGACCAGGGCGTCGGTGTCCACGACCGCGCCGCGGGCCACGTTGACCAGCAGGGAGCCGTCTTTCAGGGCGGCGAGGAACCCGGCGTCGACCAGCTTCGTGGTGGCCGGGGTCAGCGGCACGGCGAGCACGACCACGTCCACCTCGGGGAGCAGCCCGGGAAGGTCGGCGATGCCGTGGACGACACCACCCGCGTCCGTGCGCCGGGTGGAAGCGACCCGCACCAGGGTGATCTCGAAGGGCGCGAGCCGGGCCATGATCGCCCGGCCGACACCGCCCTGGCCGATGACCATCACCGTGGAGTCGGCGAGGGCACGCGTGGTGCCGCCGGCCCACTCCCCGCGCTCGGCCGAGCGCACGAACCGGGCCAGGTCGCGCTGCGCCGCGATGATCAGGCCGAGGGTCAGCTCGGCGGTCGAGGCCTCGTGCACGCCGGCGGCGTTGCAGTAGGTGAAACCGCCGGGCAGGGCCTCGGCCACACCGTCGTAACCGATGCTCTGGCTCTGCACCGCGCAGGGCGCGACCTGGTTCAGGGGCCCGAGACCGGCGGCCTTCGACATGTACGGCGGCACCACCAGATCGAGGTCCGGCCGAGGCGGGGGGCCCTCCAGCGTCCATCTCACCGGGGTGATGCCGGGCAGACCGGACACCGCCTCCAGCAGCTCGTCACTGGGCACACTGACCACGATCGCCATGGGCCGAAGCCTTACATCCCGGGCCACCCGTCCGCCAGGTCCCCCGCCCTCGCCTCCTCACGCAGCTTCCCCGCGGCGGCGCCGGGTTCGAGGGCGAGCCTGGTGACGCGTTCGCGGTCGGCGTGTGGAGGGCGGCACCGAGGGAACGGCCTGCCGCTCACTTCACCGGCACGCCGAGCGCGGTGCGGGCGATGGTCAGGCCGTCGAGGCCGTGCAGGTCGGAGAGCGTGAGCAGGTCCTGCACCCGGTGCAGTCCGGGCTCCTGCGTGGGTGCCCGCCGCGCCGCGAGCGCCGCGACCCGGGCCGCGTAGGGGGCCTGCCGGCGGGCGGCGGCCGAGCTGACCACGTCGCCGGAGCGGGCGAAGACCTGCCAGCTGCTGGTGCCCGGGAAGTGGAAGGCCGAGGGCAGCCGGCCGGCGCCGCGCACCCGGGTCAGGCCCTGCAGCAGCGCACTGGTGAAGCGGTCGCTGGTGGCGAACCAGGTGCGCACCGGGCGGCCCAGCGCGGCGGTGAGCATCTGCTGGTCGGGAAAGTTGACGCGGCTCAGGCTGCGTCGCGTGCCGTCGGGCAGCACCTGTTCGCGGGCGCCGCTGAAGTTCAGCACCTCCTCGCCGGTGGCCGGGTCGGTGAACCAGCTGCCGAGCAGGGCGTAGGTGGAACCGGTGTCGACGGCGCTGTCCGGGTCGCCGGCTCCGAGCACGACGCCGATCTCGATCACGTGGTCGCCCGCGTTGTGCGCGGCGGCGTCGCGCCCGAGCAGCCCGGCCAGCACCGGCACCAGGCGGGCGGCGGCCAGAACCGGCGTCTTGAAGTGCATCCCGGCCAGTTCGGACAGGTACGGCCCGGACGTGCTGAGCTCGACGAAGGCCGCCCCGGCGGAGGTGGAGCGGGCCACCAGGCGGGGATCCTCCCGGCCGGAGGCGTTGACCACCACGACCGCCTGGCCGGCCGCGCGGTGCAGGTCGTTCAGGTCGCCCCGGAGGTCGAGCATCTGCTCGTAGCGCCCGGGGTCCCGCCCGGCCAGCACGACGGTGTCGCCCGTCCCGGTGAGCTCGGTGGCGAGGGCCGCTCCGGCCCCACCCGGTCCGTCGAGGACGAGTACCCGCACGATCTGGCTCCTTACCTGGGGCTTTCCACTATGCGTGAGGTCGTCCCGGCTCGCGCGACGAGTCCCGGTTCCGGGGGTTCGGGACGGTGGGATTCGGGACGGTGGGGTTGCGGTCGGTGGGGTTGCGGACGCTGGGGTTGCGGACGCTGGGATTCGGGACGGTGGGGTCGGGCACGAGGGCGTCCGGTACGTGGGCCACGGCCAGGCTGGCCTCCACCCGGTTCCGCCCCGCGGCCTTGGCCCGGTACAGCGCCTCGTCGGCCCGCTGCCCCACCTGCTGCGGGTTCTCCCCCGCCCGCACGCAGGCCACCCCGGCGCTCACCGTCAGCACGCCGAAGGGCTCGTTGCCGGGATGGTCGAACCGGGCCTGTTCCAGCGTCACCCGGTGGCGCTCCACGATCGCCCAGGCCTGGTCCACGTCCACCGATCGGAGCAACAGCAGCAGTTCCTCACCGCCGTAGCGGTAGATCCGGTCCTCCGCGCGGCACCCGGTGTCGAGCAACCCGGCCACCGACTGCAGCGCCCGGTCGCCGGCCTGGTGCCCGAGCCGGTCGTTGTAGACCTTGAACCGGTCGAGGTCGAACAGCGCCACCGCGTAGCGCTCGCCCTGCGCGGCCCGCTCGTCGGCGGCCTCGAGGTCCTCAGCGAGCTGCAGCCGGTTGGCGATGCCGAGCAGCGGATCGGTGCGGGAGTCGTGGCGCAGCGCGGCGTTGGTGCGGCGCAGCACCGATCCGCGCAGGGCCAGCAGCACACCGACCATCCCGACGCCGATGCTGAGCGCGGCCAGCCGGGCGTCCTGACCGGTCGCCCAGATCTGCACACCCGAGAGCAACAGGAACGAGACCGTGGGCAGCAGCCCGCCCCGGTTGCGGGCATCGGCCGGATCGCTGACCGTCGTGAGCGGCTTCGCCCGCCAGGCGCCCAGCCCCATCAGCAGCAGGCCCACGCTCCAGCCCAGGTCGAGCAGGCTGCGCCCGGGGCGGTAGGTCTCGTCGAGCAGCACCGGGGCCCAGGCCACGAAGCCCACCGCGTCGACCACCAGCCCGGCCGTGAGCAGGCCCAGGCCCCAGTTGTGGCGCAGACGAAGGGATCCCGCGACCACGGCCTGGGCCATCACCGTCGCCACGCAGACGTAGACCAGCGGATAACCCAGGATCGTCACCACCGCGACGGGGCCGAGCCGGGAGCGGGTGACGTCGGGCCACAGCATCACGAGCAGCAGCACGCAGACCGCGGCCACCAGCGGGGCCAGTTCCATCCAGGACAGGTCACGGCGGCGGGAGCGGCCCCGGGCCAGGCGCCGGATGCCGACGGCCGAGACGGTGCCGGCCACGAACCACATCAGGTCGGTGACGGCCGGGGAGGGCGCCACCACGCCGAGCATCGCGTAGACCACGAAGATGGTCTGGGCCACCGCCCACACCACGTTGGCCACGACCAGCAGGGTCCAGCCCTCGCGAACGGGACCGGCCGGGGCCCGCGAACGGGCCAGCAGCGTCCCCAGCACGGCCACTCCCGCGGCCAACGGCGAGTGCACGGCGAAGATCCAGAGCTCGGCCTGCCCGGTGGCGGGGAACCAGGCACCGAGCAGGACGGCGCACAGCAGCGCGCCGGCGAGCAGCGCGAGCACGCAGGCCCGCTCCGTGAACGCCCCCAAGACCGCCCCCACACCCCGCCCCCGTCCCGGCCCTCCCCGTAGAGCCTGCTGGTCAATCGGCTGGTGACGACGACGGCTTGACGTCCCGCCCAGGCGGGAGATGATCATCCGCATGACCGCAGCCCCCCTGCTCGTCGTCCTCGGTCCCTCCGGCAACGGCAAGTCGACCCTCGGCACGGCCCTGTCCGCCGCGCTCGGTGTGCCCTTCGAGGACGCGGACGACCTGCACCCCGCGGCCAACGTCGAGAAGATGAGCGCGGGCACCCCTCTCGACGACGCCGACCGTGCGCCCTGGCTCACCACGGTGCACGAGCACCTCGCCGCGAACGCCGGCACCGGCCTGGTCATGGCCTGCTCGGCGCTGAAGCGGCGCTACCGCGACCGGCTGCGCGAGGACCTGCCCCAGCTCGGTTTCGTGGCGCCCGAGGTGCCCCGCGAGGAACTGGCCCGGCGGGTGGCCCTGCGGCGCAACCACTTCATGCCCGCGACCCTGGTCGACTCGCAGCTCGCGGCCTACGAGCGCCTGCAGGACGGCGAGCGGGGTCTCGAGCTCGACGGGACGGAACAGCCCGAGGTGCTCGTCGAGCAGGTGCGCCGCTGGCTCGCCGTGCAGGAGACGTCGCAGGAGCCGTAGCCGTAGCAGTAGCCGTAGCTGGAGCCGTAGCCGTCGCCGGAGCGGCCGGTCGCGACGATCCGCCCCACTGCAACGTACCTGCAACGTTTCGCATGGCACCGTGGCGGCGTCGCCGGACGGAGCCGTCCGGAGCACCAGGGAGGTTGCGATGTCCCAGCCCGCTTTCGACCCGGCGGCCGACTACCCGGTCAGCGTCCGGCGCCCGGACCTGCTGAGAACCCCCACCGGTAAACCCGTCTCCGACCTGACGATGCGCAACGTGGTCTCCGGCCAGGTGCGGCCGGAGGACCTGCGCATCGCCCCCGGCACCCTGCGGATCCAGGCCGAGGTGGCCGACGCCTCGGGCCGCCCGCAGCTGGGCCAGAACTTCCGCCGCGCCGCCGAGCTCATCGCCGTCTCCGACGCCCGGGTGCTCGAGATGTACAACGCCCTGCGCCCCGGTGCCTCGACCAAGCAACAGCTCCTCGACATCGCCGAGGAGCTGGAGACCAGCTACGAGGGCCGGGCCACCGGCGCCCTGGTGCGCGAGGCCGCCGACGTGTACGAACGCCGCGGCCTGCTGGCCGAACCGCAAGCCTAGAGGAGTCCGGCATGTCGTCTCTCCCCCATCCCGAAACGGCATCACCCAGAACATCTCTCCGCACCCGGGTGCTCGAGGACCGTCCCGTGAACAAGGACGGCTTCGTGCAGGAGTGGCCCGAGGTCGGCATGGTCGCGATGGACAGCGACTTCGACCCGCGTCCCAGCATCCGCATCGAGAACGGTGTCGTGGTCGAGATGGACGGCCGCGAACGCGCCGACTTCGACTTCCTCGACCAGTTCATCGCCGACCACGCCATCGACGTGGAAGCCGCCGAGACGGCCATGCGTCAGGCCCCCGCGACAGTCGCGCGCATGCTCGTCGACCCCAACATCCCCCGTGCCGAAGTTCTCCGAACAGCAAGGGGTCTCACCCCGGCCGCGCTGCTCGAGACGGTCAAGCTCATGAACATCGTCGAGATCATGATGGGCATGCAGAAGATGCGGGCCCGTCGCACCCCGGCGAACCAGGCACACTGCACCAGTGCCCGCGACAACCCGCTGCAGGTCGCGATGGAGGCGGCCGAGGCGTCCCTGCGCGGGTTCGCCGAACTCGAGACCACCCTCGGGGTGGTGCGTTACGCGCCCCTCGTCGCCATCGCCCTGCAGGTCGGCGGGCAGGTCGGACGGGGCGGGCGGCTCACCCAGTGCGCCCTGGAGGAGGCCACCGAACTCGACCTGGGCATGCGCGGCATCACCGCCTACGCCGAGACCATCTCGGTCTACGGCACCGAGTCGGTGTTCGTCGACGGTGACGACACCCCCTGGTCGAAAGCCTTTCTGGCCGCGGCCTACGCGAGCCGCGGCATCAAGATGCGCTTCACCAGCGGCACCGGCTCGGAGGTGCAGATGGGCAACGCCGAGGGCCGCTCGATGCTGTACCTCGAGATCCGCTGCATCCTGGTGACGAAGGGCGCCGGGGTGCAGGGGCTGCAGAACGGCTCGATCAGCTGCATCGGGGTGCCCGGAGCGGTGCCGAGCGGGATCCGGGCCGTCACCGCCGAGAACATGATCGCCAGCATGCTCGACCTGGAGTGCGCCTCCGGCAACGACCAGTCGTTCAGCCACTCGCCGATGCGCCGCACGTCACGACTGATGCCGCAGATCATGGCCGGCACCGACTTCGTCTGCTCCGGCTACTCCTCGACGCCCAACTACGACAACATGTTCGCCGGTTCCAACGTGGACGCCGAGGACTACGACGACTGGAACGCGATCCAGCGCGACTACCAGATCGACGGCGGACTGCAGCACGTGAAGGAGTCGGAGATCCTGGCCGCCCGACGCCGCGCCGGTCACGCCCTGCAGGCGGTGTTCGCCCATCTGAACCTGCCCCCGATCACCGCCAGGGAGATCGAGACCGCCGTCTACGCACACGGTTCCAACGACCTGATCCCCCGCGACGTGCTCGAGGACCTGAAGGGCGCGCAGTCGGTGATGGACCGCGGCGTCACCGGGCTCGACCTGGTGAAGGCACTGCACGAGGGCGGATTCGCCGATGTCGCCGAGAACCTGCTCACCGTTCTGCGGCAACGGGTCTCGGGTGATCTCCTGCAGACCAGCGCCATTCTCGACGGCAACCTCGAGCCGCTGTCCGCGGTGAACGACGCCAACGACTACGCCGGGCCGGGCACCGGATACCGGCCGAGCGGCGAGCGGTGGGAGCAGATGAAGAAGCTGCGCCACGTGACGAGCGCGGAGAACCCGGAAGTCGAGGTGGAGTAATGGGTATCACCCTGCGGGAACTCGGCCGAGCCGAAAGGGGCGACCGCGCCGACGAGGTCGTTCTCGCCCTCTCACCCGGATTCGGCGGCTTCTTCAGCAAGACCATCGTCGACATCCCGCACGACGAGGTGGTGCGGCAGATCCTGGCCGGCGTCGAGGAACAGGGCGTGCAGGCCCGGGTGATCCAGCTGCACGCCACCGCCGACCTGGCCGCGGTCGCGCACACCGGCGCCCGGCTGTCCGGTTCGGGCATCGGGATCGGTGTGCTGTCCCGCGGCACCAGCATGATCCACCAGAAGGACCTGCCGAGACTCAGCTCACTGGAGCTGTTTCCGCAGTCACCCCTGATGACGCCGGAGGTCTACCGGGCGATCGGCCGCAACGCCGCGCAGTACGCGAAGGGTGATTCACCGCAGCCGGTCCCGACGCTGAACGACCAGATGGCCCGTCCTCGCTGGCAGGCCAAGGCCGCCCTGCTGCACCTCAAGGAGTGCGAGCTGCTGGTCAAGGGCGCTCCCCCGACCGAGGTGGAGCCGGTCATCGAAGAATCCGTATGAGCCTGGTCGTCGGCGTCGACATCGGCAACTCCACCACCGAGGCCTGCGCGGCCCGGATGCACGAGGGCGAGGTCGCGTTCCTCGGCAGCGGGCTGGTTCCGACCACGGGCATCAAGGGCACGACGGCGAACGTCGACGGGGTGGTCGCGGCCGTCCGGGCGGCATTGAGGACGTCCCGGTCGCCTCTGGGCGCACTGCGAACGGTTTTCGTCAACGAGGCGACGCCGGTGATCAGCGGTCTGGCGATGGAGACGATCACCGAGACGCTGATCACCGAGTCGACGATGATCGGTCACGATCCGCGCACGCCCGGTGGCGCCGGGCTGGGCGTGGGCGTCACCGTGCCGTTCGGTGAACTGGACGGCTGTTCACCCGGGGACGAGGTGATCGCGGTCGTGCCCGCGGGTGTCGATTTCGCCGTGGTGGCGAAAACTCTCAACGCCGCTCTCGACCGAGGCGTCCAGCTGACCGGCGCCGTCCTCGGCAACGACGACGCGGTGCTCGTGGCCAACCGGCTCGAGGCGATGATCCCGATCGTCGACGAGGTGCGGCGGGTGGACGCGGTGCCGTCCGGCATGCGCGCGGCCGTCGAGGTGGCGGCGCCCGGGCGAACCATCCGCACCCTGTCCAACCCGTTCGGCATCGCGACCGTGTTCGGGCTCGACGCCGAGCAGACCCGCGCCGTGTCCCCGGTGGCCCGGGCTCTCACCGGCATCCGTTCGGCGGTCGTGGTGCGCACACCGTCGGGCGAGGTGAGCGACCGGCGCATCCCGGCGGGAAGCCTGGAGCTGCAGGGCGAATCAGCGGTGCTGCGGATCGACGTGGGTGAGGGTGCCGAGGCGATCATGACGGCCGTGGCCCGGCTGGCGCCGCTGAAGGACGCGGGCGGCGAGGCGGGCACGAACGCCGGCGGCATGACCGCGACGGTCAAGCAGAGCATGGCGGACGTGTCGGGCCTGGAGATCACGGACGTCCGGATCGGGGATCTGCTGGCGGTGGACACGCATCTGCCGCAGGAGGTGCGGGGTGGCCTGGCCGGGGAGGTCGCCCTGGAGAACGCGGTGGCACTGGCCGCGATGGTGCGCACGAGTCACGGGCCGATGCGGGCGGTGGCGGACTCCGTGCAGAAGCGACTGCGAGACGAAGGAGCGCCCGGGGTCGAGGTGGTGATCGGTGGGGTCGAGGCCGAGATGGCCACGCGGGGTGCGCTGACCACGCCGGGCACCGATCGCCCGCTCGTGGTGCTGGATCTCGGCGGCGGCTCGACCGACGCGGCGCTGGCCACCCCGGCCGGCAGCATCACCACCGTGCACGTGGCGGGCGCCGGTGACCTCGTCACCCGGCTGATCGGCTCGGAACTCGGCGTGGAACGCGACGTGGCCGAGAGCATCAAGACCTCCCCCCTGGCCAAGGCCGAGAGCTTCTTCCACCTGCGCCTCGAGGACGGCACGGTGCGCTTCTCCGAAGCCCCCCTGCCCCCGGCCACCTTCGCCCGGGTGGTGACGCTGCACGGGGACTCGCTGCTGCCGGTCCCGACCCGGCACAGCCTCGAGGAGGTGCGCGAGGTGCGCCGCACCGCCAAGCAGCGGGTGTTCGTGGTCAACGCCCTGCGGGCGCTGCGGCAGATCGGCGACCTGCGGCAGATCGGCTTCGTGGTGCTGCTCGGCGGCTCGGCGCTGGACTTCGAGATCCCCGAGCTGATCGCCGACGCCCTGGCCCCCTACGGAATCGTCTGCGGCACCGGCAATGTCCGGGGCACCGAGGGCCCGCGCAACGCCGTGGCGAGCGGGCTGGTGCTGGCCCGGAGGTCCGCGTCATGACGCCCGGGAAACCGCACATCGTCGTCCTCACCGCCGGCCCGGACCACCTCCTGCGCGAGATCTGCGCCGGGATCGAGGAAGAGGGCGTGCCGTACGAGGTGAGCCCGCTCACCACCGAGGTGACCGAAGGCGCGTCCGGCGCCGCCCGCCGCTCGGCGCTGGAGGTCGGGATCGCTCTGGACGCGGCCGGGGTCCACGTCGTCCATCATGCGAAGCTGCCCGCCGGGCAACCCGTTTCCCGCACCGGGACGGCCACCCCGCGAACCGCGCGACGGGCCGGCCACGACGCCGCCCGCATCGCCGTCCGAGCCCCGCTCACCCTGGAGGAATCCGCATGAGACTCACCCTCGCCGAGGCCCAGCGCGTCATCGACGCCGGCGTGAAGGAGGCCGAGCGCATCGGCCGGCCGATGAACGTCGCGGTCGTCGACGACGGCGGCCACCTCGTCGCCTTCGCCCGCATGGACGGCTCGATCAAGGCCAGCATCGACATCTCGGCGAAGAAGGCGAGGACGTCGATCCTGATGAACCTGCCCACCGCCGACCTGGCCGACGCCACCCAGCCGGGCGCGGAACTGTACGGGCTGGAACATCTCTCGGGCGGTCTGGTGACGTTCGGCGGCGGCATCCCCCTGACCCGCGACGGCGAGACCGTGGGAGCGGTCGGGGTGAGCGCGGGCTCGGTGGATGAGGACGTGACGGTGGCCCAGGCGGCCGTGGCCGCCTTCCAGAACAGGACCTAGCCGCTGCTCTCGCGCTGGATCAGCTCGAAACCCACGTTGAACTCGTGGATCTCACCGCCCGGATCGTCGAGCCGGCGCAGCAGCGCGTCGACCGCGGCCTTGGCGATACCGGCCTTGTCCGGACGCACCGTGCTCAGTGACGGCGTGGAGAACCGCGAGGCCTCGATGTCGTCGAAGCCGATCACGGCCAGGTCGGCGGGCACCCGGACGTTCTGCTCGGCCAGTGCACGCAGCGCCCCGGCGGCCAGCTCGTCACTGAAACAGAAGAGCCCGTCGGGGCGTTCGTCGCGGGCGAGCAGCTCCCGCACGGCCGAGGCGGCACTCCCCCGGCGATAGTCGGCCGTTCGCACGTACAGACCCTCCGAGCTCAGCCCTGCCGTCTTCATCGCCTGCTCGTACCCCTTGAGCCGGTACTTGGAGGTCGCGTCGCGCGCGCCCCCGCTGCCCCCGATCGCGGCGACCCGGGTGCGGCCCCGCTCGATCAGGTGCGCCACGGCCTGCCGCGACGCCTCCACGTTGTCGATGCCGACATGGTCGAGCGCCGTGCCGGCGGTGCGCTCACCGAGCAGCACGATGGGACGGGTGCCGGCCAGCCCGGCCAGGTCGACGCCCCGCAGGCCGAGCGAGCTGAACAGGACCCCGTCGACCCAGCCGGCCTGGGCGAGCGAGGTGAGCAGCTGCTTCTCGCGCTGCGGGTCACCGCCGGACTCGTCGATCTGCACGGTGCAGCCGAGCGAGCTGGCGTAGTCGACCACCTCGTGCGCGAGCTCACCGAAGTAGGAGACGTTGATCTCGGGCAGCACCAGCATGATGATGCCGGTGCGGCCCTGACGCAGGCTGCGGGCCACCAGGTTGGGGCGGTAGTTGAGCTCTTCCAGGGCCGCCTGCACCCGGGCCCGGGTGCCGGGCGCGATGTGCTGGAAGCCGTTCACCACGTTGGAGACCGTGCGCACGGACACGCCCGCCTTCACGGCGACATCGCGCAAGGTCACAGCCATTCGCGCACCTTCTCACATCCCCGGGCGAAAGTGAGCAGCCGGTCCCCCGTCCCTCCCCGGCCCCCGTGGGCGCCGGGGAGGTTTCGCAGGGTTTGAGCTCAGTCCTGCCAGCCGTTCGTCGCCCCGGCCTCCAGCTTCACGCCCTCACCGGTGCCGGTGACGATGCGGCGGATCGTCTCCACCGGCAGCTTCGGGGTGCCGTCGGAGTACAGCAGGCCGTTGGTCTCCTGGCCGGTGTCCATGAACTGCGTGTAGCAAAAACCGACAACTGTCGGAGACTTTCGCAGGGCGTCGAAGAGCTCACCGACGATGCTCTCGTACTCCTTCGGCGACGTGACGCTGGCATAGCCCCAGTCATCGGGGTCGGCCGAGAGCGAGATGCCGCCGAACTCGGTGAGCATCAGCGGCGCCGTCCCGGCGTCCCACTTCAGCAGCGCGAGCGGGTCGACGACCGGCTTGCGGCCCTGCACACCGAGCTCGGAACGCACCCGGGCGTCGGCGGATCCGGCCGTCCCCCAGGTCGCGAGCAGGCCGGGCCCGTTCGTCGTGTAGTCGTGGATACCCATGATGTCGCTGTCGACGTGCTCCCAGCCGTCGTTCGAGATGACGGGACGGGTCGGGTCGAGGGCCCGGGTGATCGCGGACAGGCCCTTGGCGAAGTTCTTCTGAGCCTCGTCGTGGGCGATGTCCTGCACGCCCCAGCTCTCGTTGAACGGCACCCAGACCACCACGCTGGGGTGACTGCGGTCGCGGCGCACGAGCTCCAGCCACTCCGCCGTGAGCAGCTCGATCGCGGTGTTGGAGAACGAGTACGCGGCCGCGGTCTCGCCCCACACCATCAGGCCCAGGGTGTCGGCCCAGAACAGGAACCGCGGGTCTTCGGCCTTCTGGTGGTTGCGCACCGAGTTGAAGCCCATCGCCAGCAGCAGCTCGACCTCGCCCTTCAGCTGGGCGGTGCCGGTGCTGGCGTTGTGCGTGTCCGGACGGTAGCCCTGGTTGAGCACCGAGCGGGTGTAGATCGGCGCCTCGTTGAGCTTGAACGCCCCACCGCTCACCGAAACCGTACGCAGGCCGGTGTAACTCGCGACATCATCCAGAACGGCGCCGTCGGACCGCAGGGTGACCGCGATGTCGATCAGGTTCGGGTGCTCCGGGCTCCAGAGCAACCGCGCGCGGTCCTGCCCGTTGGTCAGGGCGGGGAGCTTCAGGTCCACGAGAACCTTCGCGTCCCGCACCCCGACCGACTGCGAAGCCAGCACCTCGTCGCCGAAGGTGACCACCACGTCCACCGTGGGAGCCCCGGAAGGCACCTGGCTGAGCACGATTTCGCCGTGCACCGCGCAGCGCGGGACGTCGGAGCGCCAGTAGACCTCGGTGACGTGCGCGGCCGGCACCGACTCGGCCCAGACCGTCTGCCAGATGCCGGTGGTGCGCTCGTACCAGATGCCGTGGGTCTGATCGCGCCAGTCCTGCTTGCCGCGCGGGGCCTCCATGCTGAACGGGTCGTCCTCGGCCCGCACCACCAGCACGTGCTCGTCCACGCCGGGGGCCAGCACATCGGTGACGTCGACCGTGAACGGCGTCTGCCCGCCCACGTGGTGCCCGACGTGCTGGCCGTCGAGCCAGACGTCGGCGACGAAGTCGACCGCGCCGAAGTGGATCAGCTCACGGCGACCGGCGGACGCCGAGAGGCCGAGCGTGCGGCGGTACCAGACCACCGGGTGGAAGCCGGTGTCGTTGATGCCCGAGGCCGGCGACTCCGGCGGGTAGGGCACCTCGATGCGGCGGTCGAAGGCCGGCGAACCGGTCGCGTACCAGCGGGCCGTGCGCCCCTCACCCGCGTCGTCGTAGGCGAAGTCCCAGGTTCCGTCGAGACTCGTCCACTCCTCACGGGTCAGCAGCGGGCGGGGGTACGAACCGTCCTGTTGCGTCGCCTTCACGTATCCGGCCCTTCCTCGAGACTCGTTGCGAATGCGTCGTCGGCACTCCCGTGCCATCTTGAGGCTTTCGTTTGCAACGATGCAAGGCGAGCGCCGCACAGATTGCGGCCGATTGAATATTGCAGGCAGGGCAGGTCTTGCATCGATGCAAACGGGTGTGTCAAGGTCACGCCACCCAGCTTGAGCGCGCGGGCCGCACAATGAGGAGCGAATGCCGTATGCGTGGTACCTACACACGCCGCAACTTCCTGGCCATGGGAGGCGGCCTGGGCCTGGCCGGCCTGCTGTCCGCCTGTGGATCGCCGGTCGTCACCAGTCTGACCGGCGGTCAGCCGTCCACGGCGGATGTCATCTTCTGGCATCTGTTCGGCGGCGGTGACGGCGAGAATCTCGGCACGATGGTCGAGAACGTCCAGAAGGCGACCGGTCACTCGGTCGAGGCCACCCTGCTGTCGTGGGGCAACCCCTATTACACGAAACTCGCCCTGGCCGCTTCGAGCCAGCGCCCGCCGGACGTGGCGATCACCCACCTGTCCCGGCTTCCCACCCTGGCCCAGGCCGGGCTGCTGACGCCCTACTCCGACACCGGGCTGGCCCAGCTGGGCGTCACCCAGGACAAGTTCACGCCCGCCGCCTGGGAGAAGGCGACCATCGACGGGCAGACCTGGGCGATGCCGCTCGACACCCACCCGTTCGTTCTCTACTACAACGAGAACGCGGCGAAGAAGGCCGGGCTGCTGAACGAGGCGGGCGACAACCTGGCCGACCTGTCCGGGCCGGACCGCTTCGTCGAGGCGCTGACCGAGATGAAGAAGGTCACCGGCAAGTACGGCGCGACGATGCCCACCATCACCGACCCGTCCACGGTCTGGCGCTGGTTCTACACCGTCTACAGCGGCCTGACCGGGCCGGTCGTCTCCGACTCGGGCACCCGGGTCACGGTCGACGACGACGCGATGAACGAGACCTTCGCGTTCGTCCAGAAGCTCACCACCGAGCTCGGGCTGATGCCCGCCAGTGCCACCCCGACGCTGGCCCAGCAGCACTTCAGCAACGGGGACGCGGGTTTCCTGCTGGACGGCGTCTGGAACCTGCCGCTCTACACGGGCGTCAAGACCGCGGACGGCAGCGAACTGAAGTTCAACATGGTGCCGATCCCGGCCCTGCTCGGGAGCGACCCGGTGGCCTACGCCGACTCCCACGCCCTGGTGATCCCCAAGGCCGGTGGCCGTTCGGCCGAACGCGCGGGCTACGCGGAGCAGTTCATCCAGGGGCTGCTGGACGACAGCACGATCTGGACCGGCGGCGGCCACGTGCCGGCCTGGCTGCCGGTGCAGGAAAGCGCCGAGTTCAAGCAGCTGAGCCCGCAGAAGAACTACGTGGACGCGGCGTTCAACGCGGTCTACGACCCGGTCGGCTGGTACACCGGAGCCGGTTCGGACTTCCAGAACCAGATGGGCGGCGTGATCTCCACGGTGCTCACCGGCGCCACGAAGCCGGAAAGCGGTACCGCGCAGATCAAGACGGCGCTGCGCAACTTCGCCTCCACCAACGCGCCGGTCAGCTGAGGAGCAGATAGGTGACGACGACAACTGCTGCCCCGGCACCGGGGATCGCCCGGGTCGAGACCACGACGGTCGAGACCTCCGGCCGGGACAACAAGGCGGGCTGGCTCTTCTCCACCCCGTTCCTGCTGCTCTACGCCCTGTTCCTGATTGGTCCGGTCGTGCTCGGCCTGATCATCAGCTTCTTCAACACCGCCACCGTGAAGAGCGACCTCGGCCGGTTCGTGGCGTTCGAGAACTACGCGGACGTGCTCGGCAGTCTCGACTTCTGGAAGTCGATGTGGCACTCCACGCTGTTCACGCTGCTGACCGTGCCGTTCCTGGTGGTGCTGCCCCTGCTGGCCGCGGTCTTCGCCAGCCGGATCAGCCGTAACCAGTGGTTATACCGGATCGCGTTCTTCGCGCCCTACGTGGTGCCGTCGGCCTCGGTCTGCCTGATCTTCGCCTTCATGTACGCCCCCGAGGTCGGGCTCTTCGCCAAGGCTTTCGGAGCGGTCGGGCTGCCCGCGCCGGACTTCCTGGGCAGCACGAACGGGGCCTGGTTCGCGGTGACGATGCTGACGGTCTGGTGGACCTTCGGTTTCAACTTCGTGCTCTACACCGCCGCCCTGCAGGAGATCCCGGAGGAGACCTACGAGGCCGCGGCCATCGACGGGGCCACCCCCTGGCAGCAGCTGCGCTCGATCACGGTTCCGCTGCTGCGGCCCACGATCTCGCTGGTGCTGATGCTGCAGATCCTGGCCTCGCTCAAGGTGTTCGACCAGATCTTCATCCTGCTCCAGGGCGGGCCGAACCTCAGCACCCGCCCGGTGATCCAGTACATCTACGACACCGGATTCACCACCTACCGGGGCGGTTACGCGGCCGCCGCGACCATGGTCTACTTCGTGATCCTGGTCGCCGTCTCCGCCGTCTGGATGATCGCCACCCGCCGTCGCGGCGCGGACGCGTGAGAGGACCCGCCCAATCATGACCACCCTTACGCAGCACGCTCAGCGCCGGGAGACCTCGAAGGCCGACAAGCTCGGCTCCAAGGCCTTCAACCGCCTCGCCGCCACCTGTCTCACCCTGTCGGCCCTGATCTGGCTGGTGCCGTTCGCCTGGAGCGTCATCACCTCGTTCCGGCCGGCCGAGGAGATCACCGCGAACCCGGTGGCGATCTGGTCGGACAACTACACGTTCGACGCCTACACCAGCGCCTTCAAGCTGAACTCGATCGGCTGGTGGTACCTGAACAGCTTCCTGATCTCGACGCTCGCGGTGGTCTTCACCGTGGTGGTCTGCTCGCTCATCGCGTTCGGCCTGGCGCACCTGCGGTTCAAGGGCAAGGGCGCGCTGACCGTCCTGATCCTGGCCGGCCTGATGGTGCCGATGGAAGCGCTGGTGCTGCCGCAGTTCATCGAGTTCCGGTCGCTGGGCCTGCTCGGCACCTACTGGGCGCTGATCCTGCCCGCCACGGCCTCCCCGGTCGCGGTGTTCGTGTTCCGCTCGTTCCTCAAGGGCATCCCCGAGCCGCTGATCGAGGCGGCCCGCATCGACGGCGCCTCCTGGTGGCGCATCTACCGGCAGATCTGCATGCCGCTGTGCCGCCCGGCCGTCTCCGCGGTCGCGATCTTCACCTTCATCACCACCTGGAACGCGTTCCTCTGGCCGCTCCTGGTGCTGACGCAGACGAAGTCGCAGACGATCCCGGTGGGCCTGAGCGGCCTGCTCGGGGCCACGGGCGTCAACCAGGCCGAGGTGCTGGCCTCGGCCGTGCTCGGGCTGCTGCCGCTGCTCGTGGTGTTCCTGGTGGCCCAGCGCCAGATCGTGCAGGGCGTGGCGAGCACGGGCATCAAGTAGATCCACCCACCCGAGAACCCCCGGCTCCCTGACGGGCCGGGGGTTTTCGGTATTCTCGCCGGGTGCCCCAGATCCTCGAGCTCCTGGTCTCACCGGTGCACCGGTTCGAAGGGCGTCCAGCCGACGGACCCTCCCCCGCGGCACCCGGCGAGCTCGTCGACCGCGTGCACGTGCGGGCCGGGCGGGGCCTCGTGGGCGACCGCTACTTCGGCCGGGCCGCCCATCGCGACGCGGCGGTCACCCTGATCGCGGCCGAGTCACTGGTTCAGTTCGGGCCCGGGATCGGACTGGAGCAGACGCGGCGCAACATCCTGGTCTCCGGCATCGACGTCGACTCTCTGGTCGGACTCGTGCTCACGCTCGACTCCGGCCGCGGACCGGTCTCGTTCGCGGTGAGGCGCCGGGCCAACCCGTGCGCCTGGATGGACACCGTGATCGAGCCGGGCGCCTTCAAGGCTCTTCGGGGCCGGGGCGGCATCCGCTGTTCCCCGCTGAACGACGGTGAGCTCACGCTCGGCCCGGTCGAGGTGACCACCCGGGAACCGCAACCGTAGCCGTGCCCTTCCTCCTGCGAGGAGAAGCACGACCACGGCCGGGCGGGTGTCTGGAGCCGAGAGACCGACCGCCGCCCGCAAGCGTCCTCCTGCTCCTAAATGGCCCGCCGGGAGCCGACGTTCATCCAGACGACCAGCACGATGACGGCCCCGATGATCGAGCCGATCAGCCCGGAGGGCTGGAGGAAACCGTCGAAGGAGTCCTTGCCGAACAACAGGTACCCGAGAAATCCGCCGACGAACGAGCCCACGATGCCGATGACGATGGTGGTCAGGATCGACATGCTCTGCCGCCCCGGGACCAGGAGCCGGGCCACGGCCCCCGCGATCAGGCCGACGACGATGAGAGTGATGATCAGACCGAGCATTTGGTGCTCCCTTCTGCACGTTACCGTCCCATCACCAAACCACCCCTGAGGCTGGTCCGGCACACCCCTAGGGAGGGTTATGGTGACGAACGTGACCGAGTCACCGATCCTCATCGCGCTCGTCAACGACTACGACGTGGTCACGACGGGCCTCGCCACCATGCTCGACCGATACCGCGAGCGGGTGCTCATCGCCGAGATCGACCTGAACCTCGGGGTGGCCGACCAGGTCGACATCGTTCTCTACGACACGTTCGCGCAGCCGGAGTCCGACGTCGACGAGCTGAGCACCCTGGTGGCCAATCCCCGGGCCCGGCGGGTGGTCGTCTACACCTGGAACTTCCACCCGGATCTGATCGAGCGCGCCCGCGGCCAGGGCACCGACGGCTACCTCTCCAAGACCCTGCCGGCGAAAGACCTGGTGGCGGCGTTGGAACAGGTGCACAGCGGGGAGACCGTGATCAGCCCCCAGGCACCCCACGCCCGCACCGCCCCCGGGCTCGACTGGCCCGGGCGGGGCGAGGGACTGACCGACCGCGAGGCCGAGGTGCTGGCCCTGATCACCCAGGGCATGAGCAACGCCCAGGTGGCCGAGCTGACGTTCCTCAGCCCGAACACGATCAAGTCGTACATCCGCAACGTCTACCGCAAGATCGGGGTGGGCAGCCGCACCCAGGCCGTGCTCTGGGGCGTCGACCACGGCTTCACGCCCGACCACCACCGCATCGAGCACTGGCGCGGCGGCCCCTAGAGGTCACCACTTCTCCTGGTGCACCACGCTTTCCAGCGGTGACCGGGTGCGCCAGCCGTGCCGCTCCAGGTCGGGCACGTCATGCCGACGCGAGACCGGGCCGAGGCACAGCCAGGCGACCGGCCTGATGCCGTCGGGGATCCCGAGCAGCCCGGCGAGAAAAGGCTCACGGTAGAACGAGACCCAGCCGACGCCGAGCTCCTCCGCGGTCGCGGCGAGCCAGAGGTTCTGGATCGCCAGGCAGACCGAGTAGAGGCCCGCGTCGGCGATCGCGTGACGGCCCAGCACGGCCGGCCCGCCGCGGCCCGCGTCGTAGGTGACGACCACCCCGAGACTCGACTCGAGCACCCCGTCGATCTTGATCCGGCCGAACTTCTCGGCCTTTTCGCCGGTCAGCGTGGACGCGAAGGTGTCGCGTTCGTGCTGCACGTGGTCGAAGAAGGTCTGCCGGGTCGAACGGTCCCGCACCAGGAGGAAGTCCCACGGCTGCGTCAGGCCGACACTGGGCGCGGCATGGGCGGCGCCCAGAACCCGAGTCAGTGTCTGGTCGTCGACGGGTTCCCCGGTGAACTCGGCGCGCACGTCGCGGCGCCGGAACATCACGTCGTAGAGATCCTGCACGGCGACCATTGTCCGCGTCGTCCGGGCTCCGCCGACCGCGGGGTCGTAGGGTCGGCGCATGGCACTCATCCACTCCGCGACGCTCACCCCGTCGAAGATCGGGCTGATCACTCCCTGGCTCCGTTCCCGGGCCTGGGCCGACGGCGTCACCGAGGTGCAGAACGTGGGGGCGTACCGGTTCGACGACCCGGACGGCCAGGTCGGCATCGAGACGCTGTTGCTGCGAAGCGTCGACGGACCCCCTGACGCCCCGGTGCTGCACGTGCCGCTGACCTATCGGGCCGAGCCGCTGGCCGGGGGCGACGAACACCTGATCGGCACGACGGAACACTCGGTGCTGGGCACGCGCTGGGTCTACGACGGGTGCGGCGACCCGGTGTGGGCGTCGGTGCTGGCCACGGTGATTCTCACGGGTGGTTCACAGGCGCCCGAAATGGTGGACGACGGGGCCGGGTCGGTCTCGGAACGGCCGGCGACGGCCACGGTGCTGGGTTCGGGAACGGACGGTACGGATGTGCCGCCGGTCGTGGGTACCCAGCCGCACGACGAGCCCGGGTACACGGTGGTCACCACGGGTGGGCCGGTGCTGGTGGTCGCGCGGGTGGTGGGACGCGAGCTGACCGGGCTGACCCAGACGCTGACGGTGCGGTTCGCCACCTCGGAGCCGGTGGTGGTGGCCGGGGTGCGGGCGTGAGAAAGCCCGCCCCCCGGATGGTTCCGGGGAGCGGGCCGGCTCTTCTCAGCTCACGCCGCTGACCGAGAAGAAGCCCTGGAGCGGGTTGGAGGTGCTGGCCGGGCTGATGTCCGGGCCGGTCGTGCCCTGGCCCCAGTAGAAGTCGCCCAGGTTGGTGACCCAGTGGCCGTTCTTCAGGGTGGCCGGGCTCACCGAACGCCAGCGCACACCGGCCGGTTCCAGGTCGTTGGCCATCGTGCCCCAGGCCTGCTGCACGGTGAGGGCCTTGCGCGTCCAGAACAGGTAGTCCTCCGTGAAGAGGTAGCTCGCGAAGCGCCGGCCCGTGCCCCCGTCGAGGCAGTAGGCGGTGGTGTCGAAGCCGTTGAGCAGATGCAGGCCCTGGAAGGACTGGGCCCAGCGGCCGAAGTAGTCCAGCTTGCCATTGATGTCCTTCAGCACCTGGCAGCTCTCGAGCTGCAGCCACTCCAGGTTGTCGTCGCCCCAGCGGGCGTCGGCCGGGGTGATGGTGCCGTCGTCGTGGTTGCCCTTGAAGGTGAAGCCGCCCGACCAGCCGTGGCCGGTGTACCACTGGGCGTCCACCGAGTCCACGTAGGACTGGTCCAGGCCGTTCTGGGCCTTGTCCTTGAAGTCCTTCTCCCAGGCCCCGGTCCCACGGAAGTCGAATTTCACGCTCTGGTTCTTGTTCTGCATCACCGACCTGAAGCCGTTGGCGCTGTCCTGGGCGCACTGCCACTCGTCGACGGTCTGCTCGATGCCGTTGGTGGCCAGCGCGCCACCGGCGCCGCCCGAGATCCCCTTGGCCGTCGCCTCGCCCTCGGCGTTCACCAGGTCGACGTGGGCGGTGGTGGTGAGACCGTCGGCATCGGTCACCGTGACGGTCAGCGTCTCGGTGAACTGCCGCTCCAGGGCCAGCGGGTCGGTGCGGTGCTCGCCGGCGTAGGAGATCTTCGGCCGCCCCCAGTCCAGGGCGGTGGAGCTCGAGCTCCAGTTGTAGGCGTAGGGAGCCCGGCCACCGGTCGCGTCGGCGCCCGCGGTGATCGTGCGGCCGTCACCCGAGGCCTGCAGCTCGACCTTCGGAGCCGTGAACGGTGAGGCGGCGACGAGCTTGCCGCTGTACGTGCTCTCCTCGTTCACGCCGTCGACCGGGCGGCAGATGTAGTGCGGCAGCAGCTGGCTGACAGGCGTCTTGCGATCAGCCGTCAGCGGCGGGGCGTAGTAGCCGAGAACCGGTGTGTCCTGCCGGATCCTGTCACCGTAGAGCGCGGTGCAGGAACGCTGGGCCACGGCCGGGCTGACGATCGGCACCGTTCCGTCCGGCTTCACCTCGCGCACCGACTGACCGAGCTGCACCACGCTGCCGTCACCGGCGAACGAGGCCCGGGCCTTGGCGCCGGGCCCGACCACCGGCACGCCGCCCAGCGTCAGCTGATACGTGACGGTGGTGTCGAGGTTGTACGTGCGGCCGGGCCTGCCCTCGGCGTCGCTCTGCCCGACGGTGGTGTGGTCGACGACGGGCAGGATGCCGTAGCCGTCGGGAACGGGGAGCAGCGCCTTGGCGCGGCGCAGGGCGGCGGTGCGCGACAGGGTGCGGGTGTTCTCGAGGGCACGGATGTCCACGGCCTCGGCGACCGTCTCGTTGCCCTCCTCGTCCTTGCTCCTGTTCTCGTCGTCGCTCCCGGGCTTGACGGTCGGCACGCGGGCGAAACGGTCGGCGTCGGTGAAGGAGAAGGAGCCGTCGGCGCGCAGGGCATTCTCGATGCCGGCGCTGCGGGCGAGGCGCTTGGCCTGGTCGGTGCTGAGTCCTTCCCGCACCACGGTGTAGACGGGGGCGGTGGGGAGGAAGGCGCTGAGTGTGGCGCTGGTGCTGGTGCTTGCGTTGGCGGTGGCCGCGTGGGCACCGGCGCCGGTCACGACCGGCACGATGCCGGCGGCGGCGAGCGAGACCGCGAGCACTCCTACGGTGGTTCTGGACATCTCGGAAACTCCATGGTGGACGTTGGATTCGGGCGGGCAGGCCCGGCACCAGTCAAGGAGCTGGTCGCCCGCTCACCAGATACAACGCCGCGCAGTTCTCCGGCCACTTTGCGTTACGCTTGAGTAGCTCCATGGCTTCCCTTGCCCCTGGGGATAGGGTCGCTCGGTGTGAAGCTTCGTGAAGAACGCGTGTCTGTGCCCGGAGCCGGCCACGAGATCAAGTCGGTCGTCATCGCCCCCGTCGACGGCGTCCCCCGCCCCGGTGTCCTTCTCTACACGGACATCTTCCAGCTGACCGAGTCCACGTTGCGCACGGCGAGACGCCTGGCCGCCTCCGGCTTCGTGGTGCTGGTGCCGGAGATCTACCCGCGTGGTGAACTGGCCGGGAAGGCGCTGGAATTCGACGACGCGGGCAAGGCCGCCGGCCTGTCGGGGGCCGCGTCGATGCCGACGGCGGCGTTCGACGAAGACCGCGTCAGTGCCCTGGACTACCTCGCCGCCCGGCCCGACGTCACGGACCTCTTCGTGACCGGCTTCTGCATCGGTGGCCACCTGGCCTTCCGCGGCGCCTTCGACTCCCGCGTCTCGGCGACGGTGTGCTTCTACGCGACCGGGCTGCAGGACGGGAAACTCGGCGCGGATGTCGCGGATTCACTGTCGCGGGCTTCGGACATCCAGGGCCGGCTGCTGATGATCTTCGGTTCGGCCGACCCCCATGTGCCGGCGGATGCGCGGCTGCAGATCCTGTCGGCGCTGTACGCGGCGGGGCACGAGCACGCCGAGCTGCATGTCTACGCGGGGGGTGAGCACGCGTTCATGCGGGACATCGGGGCGCGGCACGACCCGGAGCTGACGGATCTGGCCCTGCGGGAGGCGGTTTCGTTCTTCACGGGGCGTTCATAGCGTACGGAACCGGCCGGCTGGACGTCCGGGCCAATGTCGTCCCCGCGTCCGGCCGAGCCTGTGCCACCCGAAGACCGGTCGTCACGTCAGCGGCACCAGGGGTACGCCGATCGCGTCACCGCTCGTCTTCACCGTGATCGAGCCCGGCACCGCACCGGGTTCGGGGCCGACCGGGAGCCCGAGGCGGAACTTCATCCCCGACCATCCCGCGACCGCCACCGAAGAGGCGACCCCGTACTCGGTCACCGCACCTCCCGCGTCCACTCTTCGCAGCACCGGCACCCCTCGCTTCACCAGAGTGACCTTGCGGAGCGCCTTTCGGGCCGAGATCACCATCTTCTCGCTGGCCCTGAACGCGTTCGTGAGGATCAGCGGGCCGGGTGCCCCGAGCATGACCCCGTAGATCGTGTAGGTCTCACCGTCGATCGTGTCCGTCGCTGCGAAGAGCAGGCATCCGCCGGCCTTTTCGGTGGAACCGGTCTTGATCCCGATCACCCCGTTACGCCCCAGCAGTTTGTTCGTGGTGGTCAGGGTGTTCATCGGGATCTTCGCCTTCGGGGTGCCCACGATCTGCGCGAACGTCTCGTTCTTCATCGCCACGAGCGCCAGGTCGATCAGATCGATGGTGCTGCTGCGGGATTTCGCGCTCATCCCCGACATGTCGGCGAAAGACGTTTCGGTGAGTCCCAGCTCGGCCGCGTTCCGGTTCATCCGGGCGACGAACTTCTTGCGGGACCCGGCGTCCCAGCGGGCGAGCAGGTCAGCCATGTTGTTGCCCGAGCGGATGAGCATGCCCTGCAGGGCCTCTCGCTGAGTCAGCCGCATCCCCGCCCGCACCTTGACCATAGTCTCGCCGTCCGCCTTGCGTTTCGGGTACGAGGCCGCCTCGGCACGCGTCACCGTGATCACCGGCCCGCTCTCGCCCGGCGCCAGCGGGTGATCTTTCAGGATGGTGTACGCCGTCATCACTTTCGTGATGCTGGCGATCGGCACCGCGACGGTTCCGTCGCGCCGGCTGCCCATCGTGCCGACCCCGGGCACGACCAGACGGGCCCTCCCCTTCACCGGCCAGGTCACCTTGGGCGTGCCCCCGGGCACGGCACCGCTCTGCGGCACCAGCCACTCGATCGTCGGTGCCGCACTCCCCATGGTGGACGTGGTGGTCGGCGCGACCGGTCCACCCGGCCCGGTCAGGGCGAAAGTCAGGCTCAGAACGACGGTTTGGAACAGCATGACGTCGGCTCCCCCCGGAGCGTGCTGAAGGTTACTCCCCGACCAGCCCGTCGATCGACTCACGGATCAGGTCGGCGTGCCCGAGGTGCCGGGCGTACTCCTCGTTCATGTGCGCCACGATCCAGCGCAGGTTCGGTTCCTCGTTGTCCTGCCGGATGATGCGCCGGGCCAGGTGGTCGAGGCCACCGTCGGCGAGTGCGGCGTTCGTCGCCTCCCGGGAGCGGGCGACCGACGTCTCCCAGAGGGTGCGGATCTGGTCCGGGCTGTCGGACGCCGCGGAGTTCCAGTCCCAGTCGCGGTCGGAGTCCCAGTCGACACCGTTCCAGGGGGCCGAGCGCTCGGCCCCCTGGAGGTAGTAGCGGAACCAGTGGTCTTCGACGAAGGCCAGGTGTTTCATCATGCCGCCGAGGGTCATCGACGACGGGCCGAGCGTCAGGTTCAGCTCGGCCGCGTCCAGATCACCCGTCTTCCAGCGGAAGCTGGCGCGGAAGAACTCGAGGTAGCCGATCTGTGTCTCCACCTCGCCGCCGGCCACCGGCGGCTGGGGGCGACCCTGCTCGTCCACCATCGGCTGCCCCGAAGGCACCGAATGCCCCGGGGACAGCGGCAACCCGGCCAGTTCTCCCGCGTCGTCGCTCACTTGTTCAGCGACTCCCCGAGCTGCGTGGCGAGCAGGTTCACGAAGCGCGCCGGGTCGTCGGGCTGGGTGCCCTCGGCGAGCAGGGCCATGCCGTGCACCAGCTCCACGGTCTCGGCCAGCTTGGGGTCTTCGGGACGGGCCTCGTGCGCCGTGCGCAGCCCCTCGACCAGGGCGTGCTTGGGGTTGAGCTCGAGGATGCGGCGTTCCTGCGGGATCGGCTGCCCCATCGCCCGGTAGAGGTTGACCAGGGTCGGCGTGGCGTCGTTCTCGTCACTGACGACGCAGGCCGGCGAGGTGGTCAGGCGGTTGGAGAGCCGGACCTCCTTGACGTCCTCGGTCAGCACCCCGCTCATCCAGGTGAGGAGGCCGGAGAACTGTTCCTTCTGCTCCTCGCGCTCGGCCTCCTCCTTCTCGTCGAGGTCGATCTCGCCCTTGGCCACGGACTGGAACTGCTTGCCGTCGAACTCCGGCATGCCGTCGACCCAGACCTCGTCGATCGGATCGGTGAGCAGCAGGACCTCGAGCTCCTTGGCCCGGAACGCCTCCATGTAGGGCGAGTTCTCGATCGCCTGACGGGAGTCGCCGGTGAGGAAGTAGATCTTGTCCTGGCCCTCCTGCATGCGCTCGACGTAGTCGCGGAGGCTGGTGCGCTTCTCCGGGTCGTGGGTCGTCAGGAAGGAGCTGACCTCGAGGATCGCGTCGCGGTTGGCGAAGTCCTGCAGCAGGCCCTCCTTCAGCACGCGGCCGAACTCGTCCCAGAACTTGGTGTACTTCTCCGGCTCGTTCGCGGCCAGGCCCTTGACCGACTGCAGCACACGCTTGGTGAGGCGCTTGCGCATCGACTCGATCTGCCGGTCCTGCTGCAGGATCTCGCGGGACACGTTGAGCGCGAGGTCCTGTGAGTCCACGACACCCTTGACGAAGCGCAGGTACGGCGGCAGCAGCTCCTCCGCGTCGTCCATCACGAACACGCGGTTCACATAGAGCTGCACGCCGTGCTTGGCGTCGGGGCTGAACAGGTTGGCCGTGGCGCGCTCGGGCAGGAACAGCAGCGCCTGGTACTGCAGCGTGCCCTCGATGTTGAGCCGGATCGTCTCCAGCGGGTCGTTCCAGTCGTGGCTGATGCGCTTGTAGAGCTCGGCGTACTCCTCGTCGGTCACCTCGGAGGCGGGACGCGTCCAGAGGGCCTTGCGCGAGTTGACGGTCTCGAACTCGGGGGCCGGCGGTTCCTCACCCTCCTCCGGCGTGGGGACCTGGAGGGCCTCCATCCGGATCGGCCAGGTGATGAAGTCTGAATACCGGGTGACGATCTCCCGAACTTTCCGGGGGTCGGTGTAGTCGAAGAGCCGGTCCTCGGGGTCGGCCGGCTTGAGGTGCAGCGTGATCGAGGTGCCCTGCGGGGCCTCCTCGAGCGCCTCGATCGTGTAGGTCGCCTCACCCGCGGACTCCCAGCGGGTCGCCTCGGCCTGGCCCGCACGGCGGGTGATCAGGGTGACCCGGTCGGCGACCATGAAGCTGGAGTAGAAGCCGACACCGAAGCGGCCGATGAGCTCCTCGGTGGCACCCTCGCCCTCGGCCTCCTTCTGCGCCTCCTTCAGCTGCCGCACGAACTCGGCGGTGCCGGAGTTGGCGATCTTGCCGATCAGGTTCACGACCTCGTCGCGCGACATCCCGATGCCGTTGTCGCTGATGGTCAGCGTGCGCTCGGTGGCGTCGAGGTCGATCCGGATGTGCAGGTCGGAGGTGTCGACGTCGAGGGTGTCGTCGTTGAACCGCTCCAGCCTCAGCTTGTCCAGGGCGTCCGAGGCGTTGGAGATCAGCTCGCGCAGGAACAGATCCTTGTCCGAGTAGATCGAGTTGATCATCAGCTGGAGCAGCTGACGGGTCTCGACCTGGAACTCGTAACTCTCGGCCTGGGTCGTCATGGCACCTTTCCCCACGTTCTTTCGCTTCTGCGTCGCGTTGCGGGCAAAGATTATCCGCCCCGGCCGGTTTCTTCGTGATCCGCGCTGCGTAGTCGCGTCGTCACATGTGTCGAACGCGGCTGTCGGCTTCGCACGGAGCACGGTGATTCGTGTGCTTGGGTTTGTCGACCCGCGCACCACGCACCACCCGTACATGCGAAAGGATGGCCCTGTGGCCGCACCGGAGTCCCTCTCAGACCGTCCCCTCGTCGTGCTCAGTTCCCACCTGGGCGACGCGGCCCTCTCCGTCGGCTATCTCATGTCCCAGCTGGCGAAGTCGACGCCGGTGACGGTGATGACCCCGTTCACGCACACCCAGGGCAACCCGACCCGCACGGCGCGCAACTACCTGCAGAAGCGCAACGCGATCAAGGCGCCGACGCTGTACAACCAGCGCCGCACCGAAGACCAGCTGGCCCTGCGTTCCATCGGCGTGACCGGCGTGCACCTCGGGCTGCCCGACGCGTTGTTCCGCCCGCGCCCGGCCGACCGGATCCCGCCGTTCGTGCGCAACCTGGTGCCCGAGACCGGCGTCATGTACCCGACCTACCGCTGGCACATCTCCAAGGGCAAGCTGAGCCCGCACGACGCCAAGACGCTGTCCGACCTGGAGCAGCGCCTGCTCTTCACCACGGACGACGACACGGTGATCCTGGCTCCGCTCGGCATCACCCGTCACGTCGACCGGGTGCTGGTGCACGAACTGGGCAAGCGCATGGCCCGGCACCGCACGGTGGGCTACTACGCCGACCAGCCCGACGCGCAGAAGCTCGAGGGTGACATCCCGGCGCCGGCGGGCACCGAGCTGCTGAAGTTCGAGGTCGACCAGAACGCCAAGGCCGCCTTCCTCGAGCGGCACACCATGCACTCACGGGCCACGCTGGGCCGGCGCATCCCGGCGCTCGACGAGTACGTGTTCCTGCCCACGTCGCTCTGATCCCGTTGCGGGTCCGAGTTTTTCACGGGCCCCCACCAACGACGGACGCCCGGAACGGCCTGAGCCGGTCCGGGCGTCCGTGGGTTCTGGGCTGGGTTTCTACTGCTGGCCGTTCTGGTCGGACTCACGGCGCGGGCGGCCGTAACCGTCCGGGTTGAAACGGGTCTCCTCGCCGTAGCCGTCGTACGAGTTCTGCGCGGCGGGACGGTTGGACGAGCCCTGGCCCCACTGATCGGCCTGGTTGGCCTGGTTGTGGTTGGCCTGGTTGTGGTTGGCCTGGTTGTGGTTGGCCTGGTTGTGGTTGGCCTGGTTGTGGTCGGCCTGGCTGAACTGTTCGGGTGAGCTGAACTGGTCCTGGTGGGCGCCGAACTGGCCGGACTGGTTCCACTGGCTCTGGGCGCCCCACTGGCTCTGCTCAGTCGGCCGGCCCTGGTTGTTCTGACCCTGGTTGTTCTGGCCCTGACCGTTCTGGCTCCGGCCGTACTGGTCCTGCCCGTACTGGTCCTGCCCGTACTGGTCCTGCCCGTACTGGTCCTGCCCGTACTGGCTCTGCCCGAACTGGCCCGCCTGGCTGAACTGGGCGGGCTGCTCGAACTGCCCCGGCTGCCCGAACTGGCCCGGCTGACCGCCCGGCCCGAACTGGCCCGGCTGCTCAAACTGGCCCGGCTGCCCGAACTGGCCCGGCTGCCCGAACTGGCCCGGCTGCTCGAACTGGCCCGGCTGCTCGAACTGCCCCGGAGCCGCGTACTGGTTCCCGTACTGCCCCTGGCCCCCGAACTGGTTGTGCCCCTGGGAGTCCTGCCCCCACTGTCCCGAACCCGCCTGCCCCGCACCCGCCTGCCCCGAACCCGCGTGCCCCGCACCCGCGTGACCCGGGCCGCCCTGCGCCGACGATCCCGGGCGCCGTCCCGCCGAAGCCGGCATCCCCTCGTCCTTGCGAAGGAAGTTGCCCGCGATGATCACCAGGGCGAGCAGCAGCCCGAGGAAGAAGCCGATCGAGATGCCGAACCCCTCCTGCCCCTTGATGAGCTGCAGCAGGAGCAGCGCGAGCACCAGCCCGGACAGGCCCAGACGCACCCAGCCCCGGACGCCGTCGAGCGCCGGGATGCGGGCGTTGCCCAGCTGCACGGCGACGACCTCGGCCACCAGCACGAGAGCGACCAGGGAGGCCAGGGTCGGCAGGGTCAGCGCCCAGCCGTCGGCCGAGTAGTCGATCGAGGTGCCCAGGATCTGCTGCGACATCTTGTACCAGGGCAGGAACGTGTCGAGCACGAAGAGCACGCCACCCGCGGCGACGATCTTCCCGCCGAGGGTGAGGGGGAATCTACTGCTGGGCATGAACGGGGAACTCCTTCTCGATCCGGTGCGTCCTGCTGATCAACCGCAGGCAGGACGCGTGCACCGCCTCTGGCGTTGCACGGCACCGGCCGGGGATCCGGGCGCGGGGCCACGGCGTCACCGGCCGGTTCAGAACTGGCGGAACCGGCTCAGCGGTGAGCCGGCTGCTCCTTCAGCGTCACCCACGCGGCGTCGAGCCGGCGGGTGACGAAAATGCCGACGCCCCAGGCCATTGCCAGGGCCGGAAGGAAGAAGACCCAGCCGACGGGTGACGTCAGCGCGAACAGCGAGAGCAGCCCGGCCATCGCCGCCAACGTGGCCAGCGCGACCAGGAAACCGATCGTCCCGGTCAGCAGCCAGCGTGTCGTCTCCGTGATGAAACGCCCCATCGAAGCCCCTCCCCAGGTGCCGGACAGCCCCTCCGCCGGCCCATGTCACCTCGATCCCCATGACATGTGTTCATCACGGTATCAGCGTGACGATCGGGGCAATCAAGGTCAGCGCGAAAGATCAGCGCAGAGGGGCGGCACCGACGGGAACCGGCACGGCCGCCCCGTTCTCCGCCTCGACACCTCGCAGATAGCTGCCGTAGGTGAGCGCGATCACCAGCGCAAGCCCGACCGCGATGCCGTAACTGGGCCCCATCCGTTCGTGACCGACGACCAGCTGCAGCACCACGAGTGCGGTGGCAGTTCCGGCCAGCCCCAGGCGAAGCCAGGCGGCGGCCAGGTCACCGAGCATCGGCGGACGCACCCGGAACACCTGCACCACCACGACTTCGGCGACGAGGGCCAGCACGAGCAGCATCGACAGGGCCGAGAACGGTGTGCCCCAGGCCATCTCGGAGTCACACACCTGAGTGCCGAACAGCCCGAAACAGTTGCGGTGCCAGGGCGCGAACGAGTCGAGCAGGTAGAGGATGCCGGTGGCGGCGACGATCTTTCCGCCGAGCGTCAGCGGAAGGCTGCGGCTGGCCATGGAACCGGGGCTCCGATCCGAGTCGATGTCGGTCGTTGTCGGACGCGGTGCCACGCGAGTCACGCGCACCGCGAAGGGCGATGCCAGGGCGTCGTCGAACCTGGCAGAGGTCTGTGACTTCCACTCTGCCAGGAGTCGCCGTCCGATGCGCACCGGTTTACCCCCACTCGCGCCTTACGGAACACCGAATCGTCACCAAACTGCGCAGCGGCGACGTATCCGGTCCACTCCCCGCCATTTTCCGTTCACCGAATGCGATTCCCATTCATGGCCAGGGATAAAGAAATGCCGCCCGGCGGACGACAGAGAGCCTGTGCGTCACCGGAACCGGAGCGAGTCTCAGCCCAGAGCCGAACTGGGACCCGTGGTTTTTGCCCCGGAAGCGCATCGTCCTCGTGACCTGCGCCTCCTTGTCGACGCCTCGGGCCTGACCGTCGAGTTCGGACTCGGCCTACGGCAGAACTACGCCTGGGCCGACTGTGCCGCCGTCATGGTCTGGCCCGACCGCGCCGAGCTGGTCCTGCGGGGCGAGGGCGGGGAGGGCGCCGCGAGTCTGGTCGTGCGGGCAGCCGACTGGCACCACGGCGACCAGGCCATGCGGGCGATCTCGCAGCGACTGCCCACCGACGTGCTGGTCACGATGCTGGCCGACGACGAGCCCCAGCCCGAGACCTACCGGCTGCCCGGCCTGGCCGCCGGCTCGGGAGCCCTGCTGGCGGTCATGGCCCTGTCCGCGGCCGTGGTCGGGCTGCTCGGCCTCGTGATCGGCGCGATGGACCGGTCGCTCTCGGCCACCGCCGTCGGCACGGTCTTCCTGGCCGGCGCCGTCCCCCCGGCCCACGCGCTGTTCGTGCGCATGCGCGTACCGCGCCGGTGGCGTGAGCAGGCCGCGGTCCGCGGGCAGGCGGGTGTGCGGATCACCTCGGTCCTGGCCCGCTCGGGACCCGCAACCCTCGGAGCCGCCCTGACCGCGTTCGCCGTGCTCGTCGTCCTCAATCTGCTCGTCGCCCTCACCGTCAGCACCGCCGCGCTCGTGCCCGCACTGCTCTGCGGATTCGCCACCGCGGGCTGCGCGCGGGAGCTCTTGCGGCGTCGACGCCGTCAGTCCTGAACCGCCCCTCAGCACCTCCTGACGGTCAGGACGATGTGGTCATCTCGCCGGGTCGAGGAAACCGTTCTCGACCTGGAGCAGTTCGTAGGGGGTCAGCTGGGGCTGTTCCCAGTTGCGCAGTTCCAGGTGCAGCACGAACGAGACGGGCACGGCCACGTGGTACCGCTCCACGTAGTAGGCCAGGTCGCGCGGCCACACCCAGGCCCCGTCGGTGACGAACTCGAGGGGGCAGACGGCCGTGGCCGAGGGGTCGAGCACGTCGTCGGCCATGGACGCCGTCGCCACCAGAACCGTGTTGCCCCACAGGTACTCGAGCAGCTTCTCCTCCTGGTCGGCGGAGCGCGGATCGGCCGAAGGCAGGGCCTGGTGCAGGCTTTCACCGTCGGGCAGGCCGTGCGGCAGCTCCCGGAAGAACCCGGCGCGACTGATGATCATGCGGAGCCTCCCGGCCGGTACGCGACCCAGTTGCCGGTCGCGTTCAGGGGTGACGGGCCGATCAGCACGCGGCCGGAGTCGAACACGTGCACGGTGCCGTCAGGAGCCAGGACCTCGGCGCCGAGCTTGTCGGCGAGGGCCTGGGCGGTGCCGGGCTCGGCCCCGCCTGCCGCAGCGAGGATGAGCCGGACCGGGCCGCCGTTGTAGGCCGGGTCGCGCAGGATCAGCCGGGCCAGGGCGTGGTGACTGAAACCCGTTGCCCGGGTGGCGGCGTGGGCCTGCACGATGATGTCGTGGTAGCCGATCGGCGGGATCACGCTGGCCGCGAACTCGGTGAACGTCTCGGCCTTGGCCAGGTAGGACGAGACCCCGCCGAGGTCGAAGGCCTGCAGGTAGTCGCCGGCCGTGGCCCGCACCTCCCGCCCTTCGACGGCCCCGGCGAAAGTGACCGGCACGAAGGTGGTCACGAATCCGGCCCCGTCGGCGAGCAGTCCTGCGGGGGTGACGTTGCGCAGGTACACGCCGGTTGCCGCCCGGGGGTCGCGCACGAACGCGGCGGCACCGAAACCGGTGGAGGCCAGGAACCTCGCGGTTCCGGACACTCCGAAGAAGGCTCCGAGCGAGGCCGAGGAGAGCACGATCAGGGCCACGACGCCGCCGGCCAGGAGCACCTGCTGCCCCAGGCCGAGGGCGGACCACCAGGCCCCGAGGGCGTGGAGATAGCCGGTCAGCCAGACGAGATCGAGGGCGGAGTCGACGTTGGTGGCGTCCTGGGCGGCGCTGTAGGCCAGCCACAGCGTGGCGGCCAGCACCACCAGAACCGTGCCTGCCGTCAGGCGCCAGGTGATGGTCGAGGCCCGGCCGTCGGACTGGATCCGTTTGCTGTAGGCCTCTTTACGGGCGTGACGCGTCATCTCGAGAGCGGCACGGCCACGCACGATCCGGGTCACGCGGGACTCGCCGTTCACGCCGGCGTGGGCGGCGAGGATCACGGTCTTGTCCCGGGCGGCGTAGGCCGCGAGGGCGCAGACGGCGGTGGTCAGGGTCCACCAGAGCAGGGTGAGTAGCCAGAGGACGACGTGCAGGGCGTGCTTGAACGCGGACGGGTTCTCGGCGGCGCGGGTTTGCTTACGGGACGCGCGGGGTCGAGTGGGGTTGTCGGTGCCGGGCGCGGGGTTGGGCGCGGGGTTGGGCACGGGGTTGGGCACGGGGTTGGGCACGGGGTTGGGCACGGGGCCGGTCGCAGGGTTGGGCACGGGGCCGGTCGCAGGGGCGGAGGAGTGCGGTTGCCCTGTCCGGGGCCAGGCTTCACGGGGCTGTGCGTCGTCGGGCCGCGCGCCGGAGGGCCGGCCTTCGCCGGGTCGCGCTTCCGGGGGACGGTTTTCGTCGGGCCGGCCTTCAACACGCTGCGCGGGGCTGGCCTGTGCAGCACCGGGTTGCACCGCCCAGGACTGGGTGGTGGGCAGGCCACCGGTCGACGGGACGGAGAAGGTGGGCCAGGCGGCGGTCGGAGCGGCATCCGGTGCCGGGGCGGCGAAGGCCGAGGTGGACGCAGAGGTCTGCCCGTCTTCGTCGGTGCCTCGGTCCGTGCTTCGGCCGGTGCCTCGATCCCTGCCTCGTTCGGCGCCTCGGTCGGTGCTGGGGGCGCCGGGGCCGTCAGAGGATGCCGGGTCCGGCTCGGCACGGTCGTCGGACCGCCCGGCCACGGGCCTCACCGGTTCCCGGGCGATACGTGAACGCCAGGTCCAGGTCCAGGTCGCGGCCGACCAGGGGGCAGGCAGGATCGTCAGGTTGTTGCGTACCTCGTCGGCGGCGAGCAGATGACGGGCGTCGACCAGGAGCCCGAGCAACCCCACCAGGGCGAGCAGCACCAGCGACGGAACGACCGGCACCACCTGCTCCCCCAGCCGCAACGGAAGCGGAAGGGCCCCCACGACGTCGGGATCCGCGTCCACCATCGGAACCGCCACCGTGAACCACCAGACCAGCACTGGCACCAGCACACACAGCGCGCGCAACAGTCCTACGCCCAGCAGGCCCGGCCACCGCGCACCGTCGGACAAGGGTCCGCGTTCCCCCTCTTCGGCGTCTCCGGCGTTCTCCGGATCGGCCCCGTCCGGCGGGTTCAGCGAACGCCCGGCCCGACGCCAGCCGGTGACGGCCAGCCCGATCACCCCGGCGACCAGCACGGTGCCCGACATCGGCGCACTCGGAGGCGGCGCGGAGAAGAGCGCCCGCATCACCTCCTGCACGGTCTGGAACGCCAGCGACACCGCCAGCCCCATGAGAAGCCAGTCGCTGACGGCGAACCGGCGCACCCGCTGCGGCGCGGCCAGAGCCATCACGACCAGCGGAACGAGCGCGAGCGCGGCCTGCCCGACGCCGACGCCGACGATCTCGACGGGCTTCAGCCCCGCGCCGGGCACCAGTACGAGAAGGTCGGCGCCCACCACGATCGCCCAGAGCAGGCTCGCCGCGAACATCCCGGCCACGCTCGCCCAGCGCAGCGTGCGCGGGACCAGCACCAGGAATCCGAGAAGGAGCAGAAGCAGTTCCCGGACGTGCGCCGCGACCGCGGAACTCGTCACGGGCACCAGGGCCAGGGTCACGACCAGCCAGGCCAGCGCCACCCAGAGGGCGGGTGCGGACGCTCCGCTCAGACGGTGCCGCAACGACGAACGGGGCCTGCCCCTCCGGCGGGACGGCCCGTCGTCGGCGGCCTCGTCGTGAGCCGGCGTGGTCTTGTCGTTCTCCAGAGTCTGTGTCGCCATTCCTGGTTCCTGTGAGGGACGCCGCCATCCGGTGCAGCGAACCAGGCGATGCTGCCGCCCTGGGTGTTATCTGTGTGCTGTAGCAGGGGTATGTCCTGCTCAAGACTTAACGTCCGGGCCCCGTCGAACGGCAAACGAACGCGCCCCTCGCTCCAGGAGCGAGGGGCGCGTTCGGTGGTGCTGCTGTGTGGAGATGGGGGGAATCGAACCCCCGTCCGTCAGCGCAGAACCAGGGCTTCTCCGGGCGCAGCCTGCTACGGCATTTCTCAGCCCCGACAATCCCGCAGGCGGGTCGTCGAGCCGGGCTCAGTCACAGTAAGTGTTCCCGCGGGCCCCGTGACCGGTCCCTTGGGCAGTGGCCTTCTTGTCGACGCCAGGACCCGGGCCGAAGGCACTCCCGGACTGACGGACCTATAGGCCCTGCTGCTTAGGCAGCGAGGGTGAGGTCGTTGCGCTTAGTATCGGCAACTATTGTTTTGCGACGAGGATTTACGAGATCACATCGCGTACTCGGCCCGCTTCCCCTGGTAAGACGACCAACGTCGAAACCGATCATCCCCGAGGGGTGATGCGGAACTTGCCAGGTGTTGCGCATTCAGTTGTCAATCAAGACCGTCTCCGGCCTCACACAGCTGTACAACTCTACAGCCTGACGTGGTGTTCCCGCCTCCCGGTTGATCGGCCCGCCGCGCGCGGACTGCCGGGCTCACCACGAGCCACCACCGCCACCGCCTCCGCCGCCTCCGGAGAAGCCCCCGCCCCCGAAGCCGGAACCACCCGACGACGAGGGGGTGGCCGCGCTCAGCGAGCCGGAGGTGGTGGTGCTGAAGCTGTCGACGGACGCACCGAACGCCGCGTAGTTGAAACCGTAGTAGCCGTACATCGAGCCGATGTACCAGTCGGGCGGGTCGAACTGGGCGCCCGAGGCCGCGAGCCGGTCGAAGACCTGTGCCCAGCGCTCGGCCACCCCGAACACGATGGCGAAGGGCAGGTAGCGGCTGAAGATGTCTTGCTGCTCCTGCCACCGGATCTCGTCGGCCTCGGCCTTGGTCAGGTAGAGCTCGAACCCCTTGGCCTGGGCCAGCAGGGCCGTGCCCCTGGCCGTGCGGGCCGGCATCCTCTGAGCGCAGACCAGCAGCACGATCGAGCCCAGCACCAGGGCGACGCCGACCAGGGCGAAGTGGGTGAAGACGGTGAGCAGCACGGCCGCGGCGATGGAGGCCAGCAGCGCCAGGACACCGAGAACGGTCCAGCGGATGCGCACGTGCGAGGGGTTGCCGCGGAACCAGCCCTGCCGGGTGACCTCGCTGTAGAGCATCGACTGCACCTTCTGCAGGTCGCTGCGGAAGGTCTGTTTCAGCTGGGACAGCAGCACCTGCCCCCGGCCGCCGAAGAGCTTGTCGAGCAGGAACTGCTCGTAGTCGGCCAGACGCCCGGGCGGCGGCTGCAGCGCCACGAGCTTCCAGTCGCCCTTGCGGAAGCGGCCCTCCTGCTCGACCTCCTCGATGCGCAGGTAGCCGCGCACCGCCAGATCGATGATGGTGGCCGTGACGTCGACGACATTGGCCCGCTCGTCGATCAGCGTGCCCAGCTCACCGGGGCGCATGTCTCTCGGTGGCTGGAACTGCACGGCCACCGGCGCCCGCCGACGGGAGACGAGCCCGACCCGCTGCTCCTGCTGGTAGCCGGGTTCCAGACCGGGCGTCAGGCCGAGGTACTTCTCGTCGCGCCCCCGGCGTGATGCCAGCCAGAGGGCGCCCCCGCCGATCAGGGCCAGGGCCCCGGCCGAGCCCGCGCCCGAGAGCGGCGAGAGCTCGAACGCGTTTCCGATCTTCCACTTCTCGGCCAGGATCGGCGCCGCGTCGGGAAACGTGCCGGCCGGGAAGGCCGCGACGACGGTCAGACCCGACCCGGCGTCCAGAGCACCGCTGCTGTCGAAACGGGCCTGCCCCTGGGTCACCGTGACCCGGCAGGTGGCCGTGCTCCCGGTCTGCCCTCGGAAGCAGAGCGCCTCCTGCACCGCCGCCGGCCCCTTGACCGTGGCCGTGGCCCGGGCGATCGGCACGTCCCACTCCGAGCCGATCGCGTTCCAGTACAGCTCCTGGTGCTCGTCGGTCGCGTCGTCGATGTCGTTGACGACGCCACGGAGCGTGTAGGCGATCGTGTACTCGTGCGTGCCGGAGACGGTTTCGCCGGGATCGCCGATGCGCAGCGAGACCTGCTTGCCCCTGTCCTCCTCGGGCTCGCTCGCGGCACCGTCGACACTCACCGAGAGGTCGCTCAGCGGGTACTGCCGGGTGTGGTCGGAGTCGTAGTCGAACTCGATCGGGATGTCGCGCGTGATGCCGTGCTTGTCGTCGGCGTCACCGAAGTCGTAGGTGATCTTCTCCTCGACCCGCATCGAGTCGTCGGCGCGGAGCGTCATCGTCACGTCGTACGACGTGATCGACTCGCCTCCCGCCGCCCGGGCCACACCGGACGACGCCAGGACAGCGGCGGCGCCCAGCAGGACGACCGCCACGACTCGAGCCGCGCGACGCGGCGTTCCCCAACCCACGCGTCCACCCTACGCACGGGGTGTGACAGTTTGCCCGGCCGGGGCGGCCACCGGCGGAAGATCAGCGGTTGGTGCGCTGCGACATCGCCCGGTCGGACTCGCGCTTGTCCTGCCGTTCGCGCAGGGTCTGCCGCTTGTCCCAGTGCTTCTTACCGCGGGCCAACGCGATCTCGACCTTGGCCCGGCCGTCCTTGAAGTACAGCTGCAGCGGCACCAGCGTGTACCCGCCCTCACGGGTGGCGCCGGCCAGCTTGTCGATCTCGTAGCGGTTGAGCAGCAGCTTGCGGCGGCGGCGCGGGGTGTGGTTCGTCCACGTGCCCTGCACGTACTCCGGGATGTGCACATGCTCGAGCCAGGCCTCACCGCGGTCGATCTGCGCGAACCCGTCGACCAGCGACGCCCGCCCCATGCGCAGCGCCTTCACCTCGGTGCCCATCAGCACGAGGCCCGCCTCGAAGGTGTCTTCGATGTGGTAGTCGTGCCGCGCCTTACGGTTGGACGCGACGACCTTGAGTCCGGTCTCCCTGGGCACGTCTACCTCACCTCTTCTGCCTGATACCGCGTCATGCCGATCAACGCCGAAGAGCAAGTCTACGAGCAGTCGGAAGCGGCGCCCACCCGATTAGGCGCCGACGGCTAGAGCCAGCCCATCGGATCGGTCGTCGAGCCGTTCACCCAGACCTCGAAGTGCAGGTGGCAGCCGGTCGACAGGCCCGTGGTGCCGGAGTAGCCGATCACCTGACCGCGGTTGACGTGCCCCGAGCGCACGGTGATCCGGCTGAGGTGGTTGTAGGTCGTGGCCACCCCCGAGCCCCGCAGATTGCCGTTGTCGACCACGATGTGGTTGCCGTAACCACCGGACGACCAGCCGGCCGTGACGATCGTGCCGGACGCGGCGGCCTTCACCGGGGTACCGCAGGGAGCACCGAAATCGGTGCCGCTGTGCAGCTTCCGGTAGTTCAGGATCGGGTGGTAACGCCAGCCGTAGCTGGAGGTGACCGGGGCGTTCACCGGATAGGTCAGCGTCCCCCCACCGCTCGAGCCCCCCGAACCCGACCCCGAGCCGGAACCGCCCGACCCGCCCGAGCCCGAGGCCTGGCGCCGGGCCTTCTCCGCCCGGTCCCGAAGAATCTTCGCCAGCTTCTCCTGCTCGGTCTCGAGCTCGTCCACCCGCTTCTGCTCGGACGCCTTCTTCGCCGCGATGCTGTCGACCGCGGCCTCGCGCTCGTCGACCAGCTCCCCGATCTCCTCGGTCGCCGACTTCGCCTCGGCCGTGGCCGTGCGTCGCTGCTCGACGACCTGCTCGGACTGCTTCTTCAGGTCGGCGACGTGCTCGCGACCGGCGTCGAGCTTCGCCTCCCGGGCCCGGGTCTCCGCCTGCTGCACACCGAGCCGGTCGATGACATCGCTCTGCGCCCGCAGCACGTTGTCGGCGACCCCGAGCCGGTCGGTGAACTGCTCCGGCGTCTGCGCGTCGAGGGCGATGGAGAGCCCGGTCATCCCCGAGCTGACGTAGGCCTCGCGGGCGATACTGCCCAGCCGGTCCTTCGTCTCGCGTTCCTGCGCGGCCCGTTCCTCGAGGTCCCGCTGCGCCTTCTCGACCGCGGCCTCGGCCAGCTCGAGCTCGTCGGCCAGTTCCTTGTCGCGGGCGTTCGCCTGGTCCAGCGCGGTCTGCGCGGACTTCAGCCGGGCGTTCGCGTCGGACAGCCTGGACTCCGCCGTCCTCAGCCGCACCGCGGCCTCGACCAGGTCGTCCGAGGTGCCCTCGAGGGTCTCGCGCAGTTCCTTGAGCTCGGCGTCGAGCTTCTTCTGCTTGTCCTTGACGTCGTCGGCCGCCGCCGGCTGCGCGGTCTGCGCCACGTTCGTGACACCGACCGCGAGAGCCGACCCGGCCACCATCAAAGCCGCGAGAAACCGGGCCGGACGGCCCGTTCGGGCCGTCCGCCGGTTGAATGTCGCTCGCTTCATCCGCATGCTCCCAGTCGCCGGTCACCCCCGTAGAGGTGGCAACAACGGTCACACACGGTGCAGGGGTAACTACACCTTGAGGTATCTCTGCAGCGCCAGGAAGGCCGACACGCCAGCGATGCCCAAGCCGATGATGAACAGCCACGGCACGATCGACAGGGCGTCGCCCACGCCGACGTAGTTCGTGAAGGTCAGCGACTTGGCCAGACGCCCCTGGATCTGGAAGTGCGTCACGGCCACCAGAGCACCGGAGGCCAGGACCGCGCCGACCGCGGCCGCGATCATGCTCTCCAGGATGAACGGCAGCTGGATGAAGAAGTTCGACGCACCGACCAGGCGCATGATGCCGGTCTCACGGCGGCGGGTGAAGGCCGTCAGCCGGATCGTGGTCGCCACCAGCAGCACCGAGCACAGCAGGGTCACCGCGGCGAGCAGCCAGGCACCCAGCTTGAGCTGGTTCAGCAGGGCGAACAGCCGGTCCAGCACCTGGTTCTGGCTCTCCACCGACTCCACCCCGGGGCGGTCGGTGAAGACGTCGGAGACCACCTTGTACTGCTCGGGGTTCTTCAGGTCGACGCGGTACGACTCGGGCATCTGGTCGGCCGTGACGTTCTCGGACAGCGCGCTGTCCTTGTACTGCTCCTTGAACCGGTCGTAGGCCTGCTGCTTCGACTCGAAGTAGACCTGCTTCACGTACGGCTGCAGCGAGGGCGCGTTGAGGTCGGCCTGGATCTGCTCCTTCTGCGCGTCCGTCACCGCGCCGTCGGCACAGCTGGCCGCGGTGGAGACGTCACCGCACAGGAAGATGGAGACCTGGACGCGGTCGTACCAGTAGTCCTTCATGGTGTCGACCTGCCGCTGGGCCAGGAATCCGAGCCCCACGAGGAACAGCGACACGACGGTCACGAGCACGACCGAGACGGCCATGGCGATGTTGCGGCGAAGGCCGATGACGATCTCGTCGACGATGAACTGGAAACGCATGTCCTTCTCAGTTGCTCTGGGCCGGTTGTCTTACCAGGAGGGCGGTTCGACCTACCGGGAGTACCCGTAGACGCCGCTGACCTCGTCGCGCAGCATGTTGCCGTGCTCGAGCTCGATCACGCGCTTGCGCATCTGGTTGACGATCTCGTGGTCGTGCGTGGCCATGACGATCGTGGTGCCGGTCTTGTTGATCCGGTCGAGCAGCCGCATGATGCCGACGCTCGTGTTCGGGTCGAGGTTTCCGGTCGGCTCGTCGGCCAGCAGGATCGACGGCCGGTTCACGAACGCGCGCGCGATGGCCACGCGCTGCTGCTCACCACCGGACAGCTCGTGCGGGAACCGCTGTTCCTTGCCGGCCAGACCGACCAGCTCGAGCACCTCGGGCACGGTGTGCGCGATGGCGTGACGCGGCTTGCCGATCACCTGGAGGGCGAAGGCCACGTTCTCGAACACGGTCTTGTTCGGCAGCAGGCGGAAGTCCTGGAACACCGCGCCAATGGTGCGGCGCAGGTGCGGAACCTTCCAGCTGGACAGCTTCGCCACGTCCTTGCCGGAGACCCGGACCACACCCTTGGTGGCCTTCTCCTCACGCAGCGCAAGACGCAGGAACGTGGACTTGCCCGACCCGGAAGCCCCCACCATGAACACGAATTCGCCCTTGCTCACCTCGAGGTTGATCGAGTTGAGGGCGGGGTGCTTGGAGCCCGGGTAAACCTTGGTGACGTCGTCGAATCGGATCACGGTCAGACCTCGGCCGCCGTCGGGGACTGGGGAAGGTGCTCGCGGCCGGTCGAAGTCTAGGGGGCTACGGGAGTGCCAAGGGGGATGTAATGGGTCTCAGTGCGTTGCGGATGTGAAGCCGTGCAGGTCCTGTGGTTTTAAGGGGCAAAAAATGATGGACGACGTGGGCACCGTCGGTGCGCACGTCGTCCATCGTTGTTGCTCTGGTCGGCAGTTAGGCGTTCTGCTCGGTCGACTTGCGCCAGCGGATGCCCGACTCCAGGAACTCGTCGATGGCCCCGTCGAACACGGCTGAGGGGTTGCCCGACTCGTACTCGGTGCGCAGGTCCTTGACCATCTGGTAGGGGTGCAGCACGTAGGAGCGCATCTGATTGCCCCAGCTCGAGCCGCCGTCGCCCTTCAGCCCGTCGAGCTCGGCCTGGCGGTCCTGCCGGGCCTTCTCGAGCAGCTTGGCCTGCAGCACGCGCATGGCCGACGCCTTGTTCTGGAGCTGCGACTTCTCGTTCTGGCAGGTGACGACGATGCCGGTGGGAAGGTGCGTGAGGCGGACCGCGGAGTCGGTGGTGTTGACCGACTGACCACCCGGACCCGAGGACCGGTAGACGTCGACCCGGACGTCGTTCTCCGGGACCTCGATGTGGTCAGTTTCTGCCACGACCGGCAGGACCTCGACGCCGGCGAAGGACGTCTGGCGGCGCCCCTGGTTGTCGAACGGGCTGATGCGCACCAGACGGTGGGTGCCCTGCTCGACCGAGAGCGTGCCGTAGGCGTACGGCGCGTCCACCCGGAACGTCGCCGACTTCAGGCCGGCCTCCTCGGCGTACGAGGTGTCGTAGACCTCGGTCTTGTACTGGTGACGCTCGGCCCAGCGCAGGTACATCCGCAGAAGCATCTCGGCGAAGTCGGCCGCGTCGACGCCACCGGCCTCGGAGCGGATCGTGACCACGGCCTCGCGTGAGTCGTACTCGCCGGAGAGAAGGGTGCGGACCTCGAGCTCACCGAGGGCCTTGCGGGTGGCGGCCAGCTCGGTCTCGGCCTCGACCAGGGTGTCGGCGTCGTCGGCCTCCTGGGCGAGCTCGACGAGGACCTCGAGGTCATCGACGCGGGCGCTCATCTTCTCGAGGCGCTCGAGCTCGGACTGGGCGTGGGAGAGCTTCGAGGTGACGCCCTGGGCCTTGTCCGGGTCGTCCCACAGGTCGGGGGCCGCGGCCTGTTCGGACAGGTCGGCGATCTGGGAGCGCAGCTGGTCCAGGTCGCTCACCTTGAGGATGGATTCCAGGGTGGTGCGCAGAGCGCGGATCTCACTAGGGAAGTCGGTGGCCACGTTGATCGAGGTTACGCGCTGTCGGCCCCAAACAGAGAGTCGGCGCTGCGATCGGGGCCGGTGGACGGGCCTTCCGGGGACGAACGGCCCCTGGCGCAATCCGTGCGTTACCTGGCGGTGACAGTGCACTGTTGTTGCAGGCGTCACATATTTTACCCATTGGGATCGTAATGCCCGATTTACAGTGAATCAGGGCGCTGAACCTGGATGTGGCTCCTGACCTGCGATTCTTCGCAGTGGGCGGGGCTCTTCACCGTGGTGCGGCGTTACCGCGGGCTCCCGGCCGCGCGTCCTGAACTGAATCCGGACGCGCGGCTGGGCTCCAACTCCCACAGGGGCTCCCATTCCCCGATCCCCGGCTCGCTCTCACACTCCCCGGTTCACGGGAGAAGCGTGCACCCGTCCGGCGGGTCCCGCATCTTGAAGCAGTGGGGGACGGTTGACCTGGGTTTTCGGGGCGCGGGCATGGCCGTTGGGACGCGGGTCCGGGCGTTTCAGTGCCTGACTACGTGGGTGCCGGCGCTTGGGGACGCGGGTCTGGGCTCTTGAGGACGCCGGCCCGGGGCATGTGGAGACGCGGGCCCGGACCTTTGGAACGTGGGTCCGATCAACAAGCGGTCAGAGGCCGAGCGCGTCGAGGTCGCCGGGTTCGGCACCCCGGCAGAGGTCGGCGAAGGTGACCTGGAGGGCGCGGCAGATCATCGGGATCTCCTGCACCAGGATGCGTCGATTGCCCTTCTCGGCGTCGCGAGCCTGGCTCAACGACCAGCCGACGAGCTTGCCGAACTCCTCCTGGGTCAGCCCGAGACGTGAACGCTCACCGCGGATGTTCCGCGCCACGATCCGCCCCAGGTCCGCCACGAGCCCGACCGTAGGCGGCCATCCCAACGAGGGAGTAGCAGAAAGCGGCTTGATTCCGGGATTCCCCAAACGGTACGGTGAATAAGCAAGCAGGCCCGGGAAATGGCAAAGTCGTTTTAGGCCGTCCGGGTGTAGTTCACCGCCTTCCCGAACCGGCTCCGGCTCGCCAGTTGACCTCCCTCCGTCCTGGCGGGTCGGGGCCTACCACCGCTCCCGCAGGCTGGACTGTGGTGCTGCCGCGCGCTCCCGCTTCGCTTCCTGTCCCCCTCTTCCTGTCCCCCTCTTCCTGTCCCCCTCTTCCTGTCCCCCTCTTCCTGTCCCCCTCTTCCTGTCCCCCTCTTCCTGTCCCCCTCTTCCTGTCCCCCTCTTCCTGTCCCCCTCTTCCTGTCCCCCTCTTCCTGTCCTCCACTTCCTGTCCTCCACTTCCTGTCCTCCACTTCCTGTCCTCCACTTCCTGTCCTCCACTTCCTGCCCTCCACTTCCTGCCCTCCACTTCCTGCCCCCCTCCTCCCGTCCTCCCCTCCTCGCCCCTCTCCTCGTCCTCCGCTCCCCATCTCTCGCGTCCTTCACCTGCCCAGCCCCCCTCTTCCCCCTTCCCCTCCCCTCTTTCCATCGCCCCTCTACCCCTCCTCCTCTTTCCATCACCCCTCTATCCCTCTTCACATCCCCCCTTGTTCACATCCCCCTTCTTCCCATTCCTCCTATCCCTCCCATCCCTTTTCCTCCCATCCCTTTTCCTCCCATCCCTTTTCCTCCCATCCCTCCTGTCCTTTCTCGCCCCTCCCGTCCCTCAGCCCCTGTCCCGTTGTCCCGTGGCCCCCGTTGCCCCCGTTGCCCCGTTGTCTCGTATGAGGAGTGCCGTGCAGGTAGAGGAATTTGCGCAGACTGTCCAAGCCCACCTTCGGAACCGGGGAATCGTCGTGCACCTGGTCACCGGCGTATCCGGGCTGGCCGGGCGGGCCTTCGGCATCGTCGTGTTCCTCGAGGAGGCGCTGCAACAGCACGAGCCGGCTCAGGCCTGCGCCCTGGGGATGCCCGGCGTGGTGGAGGTGTCCTTCTCCTCGTTCAGCCGGGCGATCATGTATGTGGTGGCGGAAACGACCCGCTTCGAGCCCACTGCCTACTACCGTCAGGCGGCCTGACCCTCAGGGCACGCCCTCTCGTGCCGTCGCGCGACTTGTCGCGGTAAGGCGGACTCCCTCGGCCCAGCGGCGTACCACCAAGCCGATCAGGGGGATTCGGCCACGGCCGGTCAGGGTGACCTCAGCCGTCGTCCCGTTCACGGCACCTGTCGGAGCCGAGATCGAGACATCCAGTTCTTCTGCGCTCTCGGGTTTTTCGCCCAGGTACCGCCGCACGCTCTCATGCACGCTCCGGTCGGACAACGCCACCGGCCGCTCCCCCGCCCCGTCCTCGTAGAACGCCCCTTCATCGAGTGCATCGGCGGCGTCGAGGGTGGCAGCGTCGGTAAGGGCGTGCAGTTCCTGACGTTGTAGGTGCAGGGCGGTGATGTCGACCGTCACGATGACCAGGAGCAGGGCCACCACCACGAACCCGGTGATCAGAGGCATGATTTGGCCGGCATCACGGACGGCCGGGGTCGGCAGCCGTGCTTCACGGTGCACGGAACCGGTCAACCGTCTCGACCTGACTCGCCGTCACCACGACATGCGCACGCAGGGTTTCGGCCAGACCGGCCGGGAGCCAGGGGAAGTCCGCAGTGACGCGGACCTCCGCCCTCACACGTTCTCCCGGGGTCAGGCACAATGCTCGCGAGCACACGATCTGCAGCTCTCCCTCCTCTGATCCGAATCCTTGATCCTGGAGGGCCAGTTCGGCAGATGCAGCTGCCCGCACCTGCCCCTCGCCCGAATTCGCGGCCGTGACGTACGAGCGCGTCGCCTCTCTCGCCGCACCGTTCGCGGCGAACGTGGCGGCCTGTACCCGGCCGAGAATGAGCACGAGGTAGGCCACCGGCAGCAGGAGAAGCATTCCTAGCGTGATGAACTCGATGACGGCCGAGCCTTGTTCGTCGCGTGTGTCAGTCATTGCGCATCGCCCGGCTCTCCCGTTGTCGGTCTTTGTGGACCATGCCTGCCCTCCCTACTCGGATTCGGCCAGGGCGTGCCCCGTCACATCCACACTCCGCCCTACCCCGATCAGCCCCACCACCGGAAGCGGCGCCCGCACCCTCACCTCCACGGTCGCCACCCCTCCGACCTCGACCAACCGCGCCTCTACATCCCGTGCGTACCCCGGCGACAGTTGCTCAGAGATCAGACCGCGGGCTCGTGACGCTCCCGCTGCCGGATCCTCATCGGACAGCGCCCCGAATCGCGCCCCCTGTGCCGCACAGTCGATGAGCACGTTCCTGACGTAGACGGTCAGCGCCAACTGCACCAGCGCGAGGAACACGAACACGAGAAACGATCCGACCAGCACGAAATCAACGACGGCGGAGCCGGACTCGTCACGCATCCGACGCATTCCACAGGGCCCGGACCAGGACCGTCGCGTCACTTCAGGGGCCACCGACGACGTTGTCCACGGAGTCGTTGAAAACCTGCACGAGCCGCTGACCCGCCGCACCCCACAGCGCGACGACCAGTCCGGCCGTCATGAGAGTGACCAGCACCCAGCCCGGCACATCACCGCGATCGTCATCGGCACGTGGCCAGCGCGTGCGGATCAGATGCAGACGGGTCACGCTCCAGGCAGCACAGTGGTGCGGCAGATTCCGGACCGCTCCGGGGCCCGCCTCCTCGCCATTCCACAGCCGGCCTGCTGGTCTCCCCTTATGCCTCCTCGTCACTGTGTTTGTCCCCGTCTGGTTCGCGGCCAGGACTGTCACCGGCCCTGGAGCCGCCCGCGCTTCCCGCGCCGGGTTTGTTGCACCGTGCAGACCGATCTTCACCTGTGGATCCCCCGTTTCCTTTGTCACCCGAGCACTTCTCGCCCAGGGTGGATCAGACTGTGAGCTCCAGTACCGCCAGACCGGGGTACAGAGCGAACAACACCGTGACCGGCAAGATCAGGAACACGACCGGCACCATGGCGCCAATTTCCCGCCGTCCGCCCGACTCCATGAGACGGCGCCGGGTCAGCTCCCGGACGTCTTGCGCTTGTGCCCGCAGCACGTCGGCCAGGGGCGTCCCCCTCTCGACAGCGACGACAATTCCGTCCACGAAACGCGCGAGACTCGGTATCGACGTGCGGTCCGCCAGATCGTTCAGCGCCTCGCTCAGCGACCGCCCCGTGCGAGCATCGGCCAGAGTCCGGCGGATCTCAGCCGGTAGGTCGCCATTGCAGGTGCGCGCTACCCGGTCGAGCGCACCGAGCGGCCCCTCCCCGGCTCCGACGGCCAGGGCAAGAATCTCGGCCACGGCGGGAAACTCTGTCAGGATCCGCTGTTTCCGGCGACGCACTTGCCAGTCCAGCGCCTGGTCCCTCCCGAGCACACCGAGTAGCATGCCGATCACCACGAGACCCACGAGCGACACCACGCTCAGACCGTTCCCGGTAGCCAGCAGCGCAGCGGCACCCGCCCCGGCACCGGTGCCCACCGCGCCCGCCAGGACCTGCTGGGCCCGGAACTGTTCGACCGACAGGCTCGTCCCCAGTTGCTGAAGACGTCTCTCTACCGACGCGTTGCCCCCACTGATCCGCGCTACGCCCCGCTGTGCCCGGTCCAGCGCGAGAACCGCCAGCTCGCCGAACGCCGTTCCCGAATGCCTCAATTCGACGATGGCCAGCGGCCCGCCCCGCAGGTAGGGAGCCAGACGCTGGTCGAGCGTCGGACGACGGCGCCACGGCACCCCCAGCAGCACCAACCACGCACCGAGGCCGACCGAGGCCCCGACCAGCGCTCCCAGCGCGGACATCAGCGCAGCACCCGTCGTTCTTCCGGGATCCGGCCGATCACGGTCATCAGCCGGTAGGCCACCACGGAAACGGCCGCGCCGACGACGAGCACCAGCGTTCCGGTCGCGCTCTCGTAAGCCTGCACCGACTCGGGTTTTGTCGAGAGAAGCGCCAGCACCAGCCACGGAGCGGAGACTGCCAGCCGGGCCGCCGAGACGGTCCAGCTCTGCCTGGCCTCGAGCTCCGAACGCACCCGTGCGTCGTCACGCATGAATGTCGACAGGTTGCGCAGGAGCCGCCCCAGATCAGAACCGCCAACCTCCCGGGTGATGCGCAGCGCCTCACAGAGCCGGTCTCCGACCGGGTCGGCCAGCCGGGCTTTGAGTCCTTCCAGCGAGTCGGCGAAGCTACCGGTCAGGCGGTAATCCCGAGCGAACGATCGAAATGGCGGACGAAGTGGTTCCGGCCCACGCTCCCCGAGGGCACCCAGCGCCTCAGGAAGGGAGAGCCCGGCCCGAACGCCCGAGGCAAGGTTGTCGACGACGTCGGGCCAGAGCTCGCGAAACCTCTGCCGACGACGGCGGGCCCGTCCACGTACCGCGGCCCAGGGCGCCCAACCAGCAATCATCGCGAAGCAGGTGGCAACCGAGAGCACCCCGGTGACTGCCAGCACCGCGAGACCGGTTCCGATTCCGGCTACTGCGCACAGCGCCAGAAAGGCCGTGACCGAGACCGACGACAGATCAGCCTCTTTGAGAAGCTCCCGCAGACGCCGGAACCCGAGGCCGACTTCTCCCGAGCGCTTTCGCGGTTCTGCCTGCCAGCAGGACCACCAGATCAGGAACAGCCCCACACCTGCGGTCATACCGAGCAGCGCGCCCATGCGATCACCTCCAGCCCCCACGCAGCACCCCGGCGAGGTCGACGCCGGCACGGGTGTACCTGTCCTGATGGGGCGGGTACCCCTCAGCCCGCACCAGTCGATCGTCACGCCGGCCGAAGATCTCGGTCGTCTCGATGACGTCACCCTCGACCCGGCCCGGAACTCCCACGATCTCGGTCACGCGACGTCGGCCGTCCAGGTCCAGACGAATCTGCACCACCAGGTCCACGGAGCTCGCCACCGTCGGCACGATGAAGCGCGCGCTGACGTTCTCACCGGCCAGCAGCGGGAGCGTGCACATCTTCATCACCGCCTCCCGCGCCGAATTGGCATGGACCGTGGCCATTCCGGGGAGTCCACTGTTCAGGGCGAGCAAGAGATCGAGGCTCTCGGCCTGGCGCACCTCACCGACCACGAGTCGGCTGGGCCGCATCCGCAGCGCCTCCTTCACGAGTCTCCGCAGGGGAATTTCTCCGGTTCCCTCGAGACTGGGCTGGCGGCACTGCATCGCCACCGCGTCTCTGAGTGGCACTTTGAGCTCGAACACCTCTTCGCAGGTGATGACCCGCTCGTGCGACGGCACGGCGCCGAGGAGACAGTTGAGGAGCGTGGTCTTACCGGCCTGGGTGCCCCCGCTGACCAGGATGTTCAGCCCCGCCAGAACCGAGGCGGCCAGGAACTCGGCGGCCTGTGGCGGCAGTGTTCCCAGGGCCACCAGATCATCGAGCCGGTTCGAGACCACCGTGAACTTGCGGATGTTCACCGCATAGGAGTTCCGGGTGATGTCCGGTATCACCACATGCAGACGCGATCCGTCGGGCAGCATCGCATCGACGAACGGACTGGCGAGGTCAACCCGGCGGCCGGAGTGTTTCAGCATGCGCTCGACAAGGTCGCGCACTTCCTGCTCGGTGAAGATCGTGGTGGTCAGTTCGCTAACACCCGACCGTGCAACGAACACCCGGCCGGGATCGTTGACCCAGATCTCCTCGACCGACGGATCATCGAGATAGCGCTGCAGCGCACCGAATCCGGCAAATTCGTCGAGCACCCGCTTGACCGCCACCCCGGCATCGGCCAACGGAGGCAGCGCCCGGGTCAGTGAGCGCTCGTCGTAGGCCGCCACCATGGACTCGACCAGACGCCGCAAGGTAGCCGAATCCCGGCTCGGGTCAATGCCTTCCCGCCGGATGTACTCACGGACCTCACCTGACACGATCGAGACAGCATCCACCGTCTCCCCTCCCCCGATTGCCTGGGCCGAATCTCCCCCGGCGCGACCGCGTCACACCGACCCATGAGCGGCAGCATACGAAACCCGTACAGACCTCGCGTGAGTTATCCACAGTTTTAACGCAGAAGGCCGAATCGGGAAGTTCTGCAACAAGTTATCCACAGGCGGTCAGGCACCTCCTGGCCAAGGACGCACAATCATGGACATGCGACTCCGGCTCACGGTGATGCTCTCCGAGATTGAGGTGACGGCAGTGAATATCGAGATCGAAGGAAGGCCGGGCCTTGCGCTGGGCAAGGTGACCCAGCAGCTCCTGGCCACACTTCCGGCTCACCCAGTTCCTACCTCCTCATCTCAGTTCCGGTGCAACGGCCACATGGTTCCGGCGAGCCAGCCCTTGGGACTCCCACCCCTGATCCAGGGCGCGACGCTCGTCCTCGCTCCACGAGACCAGCCATCAGACAGACCTTCTGGGGTTCTTGAGATCCACGTGACCGCTGGGCCTGACGCAGGTGTCATCCACCCCATCGTCCCCGGCCGTCCTCTCGCGATCGGCCGCCACTCCCCCGAGGGCCTGTCCATCTGTGACCCCACTCTTTCCCGACGCCATGCCGAAATATCCATCAGCGAGACGGGCGTGCATGTCCGGGATCTGACCTCCGTCAACGGCACTCGGGTCGATCAGGAACCCGCCGGCCCGCACGCGCAGCCTCTGGAGCTCGATCGTCCGATCCACCTGGGCGCCACGACTCTCGCTTTGAGAGGACCTACCCGGCCAACCGCGACGAGCTCCCCGGACGGACAGGGACACCTTCTGGTGAACAGGCGCTCGTCCATATCGCCTCCGAGACCACGTGCGGTGATTGACCTTCCAGCCCTTCCTCCGCAGGCGCCTCGTCAGAGACTTCCCTGGCTGATGACGCTCGCGCCGCTCCTCATCGCGACTCCTCTGGCACTCGTCTGGCGGCAACCCGTCTACCTGTTGATCGCCGTCATGAGTCCGGCCCTGATGCTGGCTCAGTACCTGTCAGACGGGCGGCGCACATCCCGGGAGCGACGGCACGAACTCGAGCTCCACCGATCGGCTCTGCAGAAGGCCGAGCAAGCCTTGGCTGCGGCCGTTCTCGACGACTCCGAATATCTGGAACGCACCCGTCCGGATCTGGCCCGCATGGCCACCACCGCTCGAGTCCCCACCGACGAGCTGTGGATGCGCACCCACGACGATCCCGCCGCACTGACCGTGAGGTTGGGGCGTGGCGCCGAGGTGTCCGGGGTGAGGGTGCGAGACCTGGCTTCCTCACGCGCCGACGACACCGAGCCCCTGCATCCGGACGTGCCCGTGGCCATCAGTCTCCTGGACTTCCCGGTGCTCGGGGTCAGCGGCCCGAGGGCGGTCGTCCTGGGGATGGCCCGGGCGATCATCGGCCAGCTGGCGGTGCTGCACTCACCGCTCGATCTCATGATCTCGTTGCAGCAGGGCCACCCCACGAAGAACGCGGTGTCCGACTGGGAATGGCTGAGCTGGCTACCGCACCACTCACCCGGTGATACCGATGACCTTCTCGCGCTCCACAGATTTCGGATCGTCATCCTCGACGGCGCCTTTCGCCTGCGCCGCCGAGCCGATGTGGCAGCGCTCCTCACCTCGGCCCGTGAAGAGGCTCGGCCGGAAATGGCCGGCGTACCGCACGGCCATCACGAGCACCGGGTCATCGTGATCTGCCTGGAACACGACGAGTCATCCCTGCCGCTCGAATGCTCGGCCACTGTCGCGCTCACCGGCGCGGAGCCCTTCGGCGTCCTGCTCACCGCGACGCTGGACCGAGCGGGATCGTCCCCTCTCTCCTTCGCCCCCGACCTGGCCGGCCCGGACTGGGCTGCTCGTCTGGCCCGGGACCTCGCCCCACTGCGAGACGCGACACCCGATCAACGGCATGACGTCCCCGCCCGGGTTCGGCTGCCCGAGCTGTTGCGGACGACCGAGCATCCAGATCCGTTCGAGGCTGCTTCACTCGTCCGGATCTGGCGATCGAATCGTGCTCCGGTCGCGGTTCTCGGCCTTGCCGCAGCGGGTCCGGTGACCGTCGATCTGCGCAAGGACGGCCCCCACGTCCTCGTCGGCGGGACGACCGGATCCGGCAAGTCCGAACTGCTGCAGACGCTCATCGCATCGCTGGCCGCCGGATCCTCACCTGAACACGTCACGCTTCTCCTCGTCGACTACAAGGGCGGGGCCGCGTTCCACTCCTGCGCCGATCTCCCCCACGTGGGCGCTGTACTCACCGATCTCGATCCAAGGTCGGCGCGGCGCGCTTTGTCGTCCTTCGACGCCGAACTCCGGCGCCGCGAACGGCTGCTCCTGCAGGCCGGCAGCGCCGACATCGACGGTTACGCGAGCACCCGCACCGCAGACCCCACTCTCGAACCGATGCCGCGGCTCGTGGTGGTCGTCGACGAGTTCCGGGTCCTGGCCGAAGAACTGCCCGAGTTCGTCAGCGGACTGGTGCGGATCGCCACGGTCGGTCGATCGCTGGGAGTCCACCTCGTTCTGGCGACGCAACGCCCGGCGGGCGTGGTCTCACCCGACATCGCGGCGAACGTCAATCTGCGCATCGCCCTGCGAGTGCGCGACGCCGGCGACTCGCAGGACCTGATCGCCGACGCGGCCGCTGCCCGGCTTCCCGCAGTCCCGGGACGAGCCTTGCTGAGGATCGGGGCGGACGCGCCCGTGGAGTTCCAGACCGCCCAGGCGACCGGGCACGCACCGGCCGGCGCAGACCTGTCCGTGCCGGTGGTCCGCCTGATGCAGGATTCGTCTGCGATTCCCGACGCACCACTCGCTGATACGAGCGACCTCGAGCGGTTGGTGTCCGCAGCCCGATCCGCCGCGGCCGCGGCGGGCCTCGTCCCCGCCCGGGCGCCATGGTTGCCCGAGCTGCCGACCGATCTCTCCCTGGATGATCTGGCTTCGGCCGTGCACCCCGGCCACCTGTACCCCGGCCACCTGCTCCTCGGCCTCGCGGATCTGCCCGATCGGCAGTGTCATGATCCCGTCCGATGGGATCTCGAGGCCGGCCACCTGGCCGTCGTGGGCGGGGCTCGTTCCGGTCGCTCCGGTGTTCTGCGCACGCTGAGTACCGTCGCGGCTCGCGACTCCCTCACTCGCGAGGTGCCCAGGCGCGTCCACACATACGTTCTCGACGGCGCCGGTCACCTCGGGGATCTGGAACGGACCGGGCTGGCTCATGCTGTCGTACGTCCCGACGACGCCGAGCGGGCAGGGCGCATGATGCGGCGATTGCAGCGCGAACTGCACCGGCGGCGAGGTGCCGAGCGTTCTGCAGATCCGCTGCTCCTGCTCGTCGACGGCTGGGACAGCATGATTTCGGCCTGGTCCGATCCTGGCCACGCACCACTGCTCGACGCCCTGGTGACCCTGCTTCGCGAGGGACCGGCGTCGGGAATCCATCTCGCCGTCATCGGCCCGGTCTCACTGCTCACCGGCCCGTACTCGTCGCTCTTCCCGCACCGGCTCGTCCTGGGCCTGCCGGATCCCGCCGACGCGATGATGGTCGGCGTTCCCGCCGAACTCGCGCGGGGCGCCGGTCCCCCGGGCCGGGGCGCCTGGCTGGCTTCGGACCGGAGCGGGTTCCATCTCATGCAGGTCGCCAGACCCCCGTCCCACGAAAGATGTTCGAGTGCGTCCGAAGACAGTGCCTGGTCCGTCCCCGCCCTTCCGAGGAGTGTCTCCCGTGCCTCACTGATCCGGTCTGACCGTCCTTCGCGCTTGCGGGTACCCATCGGCATCGGTGGCGAACAGGCCCGCACCGTGACGCTGGACGTCGGCGCCGCTCCGGTGACGCCGGTTCTCGGCGCCCGAGGTTCCGGTCGCACCACGGCTCTGCTGTCTCTGGCCGAGGGACTCCGCGAGGCAGGTGTCCCGACGTGTTTCGTCACCGGACGCACAGCACAGCGGCCCCAGGCTGTCGATGAACTCGCGGCTCACCTCCGTCGTCATCCCGATTGTGTGGTCCTGATGGAGTCACCGCCCCCGACGCGCGACGACACAGAACTGCTCGAAGTCCTGGCCGCTCATCTGAGCGAAACCCACGATCAGGCAGGGCACCTCGTCGTCACCACGTCGGGGCTTGAGATCGCGGGCGCCTACCGCGGCGTGCTCACTCTGGCCCGGGCGTCACAGCAGGGGCTCATCCTGGGAACGCCCTCGCCGGCGGACGGTGAGGTCCTCGGCGTCCGCGTCGAGCGGTACACCCCCGGACCGCCGGGACGAGGCGTTCTGGTGACGCACGGGGAGCTGACCTCCGTGCAGATCGCGCTTCCGACGACAGGTGGCGCAGAGGGGATCCGGTGAGAAAGTGGATGCATGACGATCGAGGGATCGGCCGAGAGTTCCCACGTCCATGTGAACAGCACTCACGTCGACCACGGGATGCCCACCTACGTCCCCCAGCAGTCGGCGGACGCGGTTTCGCACCAAAAGTTCGGGCAGGGCTTCGGCAGGGGATTCGGAGCCGGGTTCGGTCAGGGCAACCTGCTGATCGATGCGGTCCGACGCCTCCTGTCCCGTCGCCGGCGCTGATCCCTCACTGCCCTCACGCCGCTCCGCACCGCGCGGGGGTGCACCGACCGGCACCACGCGTGATGCACTGACGGAGCGGGACACGTTCGAGGAAGGACCGCTGCGGATTTCCAGGCGGTTCCGCACAGCGACAAGACGCAACCTCGCGCACGTGGCCCATCACTCTCAGGCCGCCGACGAGACCCTTGTGACGGTAAGCGAACAACGTCCAGCAGGTTGTGACATAGAGCTACTTGGCGCCAGAAATGGCTCGGCCTAGTGCTTCAGTTACCGCGACAAGCACAACTCAGTGTGTTCTATCCTTGCCGCATGGTGACATTGGTCTCGTTCAGTAATGGACGAACCGCACACCGCTACAGCGCTGCGCGTTCCGCATGGTCCAGGAAGGGTGTGGGCACGATTTCGCTCGGCAGCCGCTCCGAGATCCTCCGGTGCACGGGCACCGTTGATCTGCGGGTCCCCGCCGATCCCGCCTACCTGGCGATGGTCCGCACGGCGACCGCCGGTCTGGCGACGCGGCTCGACCTGACGCTGGACGAGATCGAAGACCTACGCATCGCGGTCGACGAGGCGTGCTCGCTCCTGTTGCAGGGCCGGGCTCACGCGGGCCGCGCGATCCACGCCGGTTTCGAGGTGGGGCCGCCGGGGAGCGGCACCCTGTCGATCCTCATCACCGGCCCGCTCGACCGGCTCCCCGAAGGGAACAGCTATGCCTGGTCGGTGCTGCAGGCCCTGGCCGGCAAGGTCGTCACCGGCTCCGGGGAGAACGGCGCGTGGATCAAGCTGACGTACGTCGGACGGGGAGACCAGTGATCCAGCAGCAGGAGACGAAACTCAGCGTGCTGCAGCGAACACCACGGCGAGACGACCCGGAGACCGGTGTCGAGACCGTGGCCGCCGCCCCCGGGCCCGACGCCGACTCGCTGGAGGGCCAGGCCCTTCCCGAGGCAGACAGCTTGACCGGCCAGGAGCCGGCCCCGACCGCCCCCGCCCCTCACCGCAGATCTGCCGCCCAGCCGGCCGACACCGCGAGACCGGCCGACACCGCAAGATCCGTCGCCGCCCGGCTCCGCGAGAGTGGCGCCGACCAGCCGACCGACGACGACCCCGGCCGGCGACGGGGGCGGCACGTCCGCGACGACGAGCGCGACGAAGACCCTCCAGCCGATCCCGATCTGCTGCGCCTGTCCGCCCTGCCGAAGACGGATCCGCAGTACCAGCAGCTGCGCCGCACCGTGATCGAGGCCCACCTCCCCCTCGTGCACCACCTCGCCCAGCGCTTCAAGGGCCGCGGCGAACCCTACGACGACCTCGTACAAGTCGGAACCATCGGCCTCCTGCACGCCGTCGACCGCTTCGATCCCACCCGCGGAGCCTTCGCCGCCTTCGCCGTCCCCACCATCGTCGGAGAGATCCGCCGCCACTTCCGCGACCGCGGCTGGGCCATGCGCATCCCCCGCCGCATCCAAGACCTCGGCCGCCGCGTCTCCGAAGCCCGCGAAACCCTCACCCACACCCTCGACCGCTCCCCCACCGTCCAGGAGATCGCCCACTACCTCGACGTCGACGCCGACCTGGTGATCGAGGCGCTCGACACGGCGAGCGCCTACATCACGGTGCCACTGCCCACGACCGCCGAGGAATCGGACCGGATGGGCAAGGCGTTCGAGGACGCCGGCCTGGAGCTGGTCGAGCAGCGCGAGACCCTGCGCCCCCTGCTGGCCCGTCTGCCGGAGCGGGAACAGCGCATCCTCGAGCTCCGGTTCGGCAAGGGGCTCTCGCAGTCCCAGATCGCCGCCGAGGTGGGCGTCTCCCAGATGCACGTGTCCCGGCTCCTGACCAAGAGCCTGAACATCCTTCGCAGCGGGCTGACCCAGGAGCTGTAGGCGCCCCTCGATGCCCTCAGAAGCCCCGTAAGGCCCCGAAACACCCGACGCACCCGTGCACCCCCGCACGGGTGCGTCCGTGCGTCAGGTGCGCTGCTCGTCCCTCGTGATCACATGACGCCCCGCGACGAGGAACCCCACGACGACGGCCACCGCCAGGATGGGGATCCCCACGTACCAGAGGCTGCTCGCGGACACCGGCATGCCGACCCCGGCCTGGAGCAGCTGCCAGGTGATCACCGGGCCCCTGGTCCAGCGGGCGCCGCTACGAATGGCCCGCGCGCAGCCGGCCAGGGCCACGCCGATCACGGCGGCCACGACGGCCAGCCCGATGTCGTTCGCCGGGCGCTCGGCCCCCACCCCCTCGATCACCAGGGCCACGGCCCCGGCCAGCAGTGCCACCGCCTCGACACCGACCAGCACGGCCACCAGCAGGCGCAGACCGTCCCGGCCCTCGTCGACCTCGCCGCGGTCCGCCGGGCTTTCCTGGCTCGCCATCAGACACATCCTCCCTCTCATCATCCATTTACCCGATAGCGATTAAACCCGGTACGCTGAAAACCGAACCCGACACGGTTCCCCGAGCCCGAGGTTCGTTGCGCAGCAACGAATGTCAGCGGCACATCAGCCCAGACTTAAGGCTTTGAAAGCCATTCTTGCGGCGATGCACTCAGTCGGCCCCATTGGGGTCTTTTGGGCACTTCGGCCTGCGAACACGGCGCGAGTGCGTCAATATAAGGGTCGAACAAGGCAACGGATCACTCTGCGTTGAACACCCAGAAGAATCCTGACACCACTCTTCTGGGTCTTTCACGGCGCGCACTCAGGAATGTACGGGCCGTGCGAACACGTTCACCAAACGCGTTCTTTGCCCCACACCGTGGGTCACAGAACGGACACAGCCGATGCGAACCGGCGTCCGACCAGGCAGATTCTGCCGAGAGCAATGACCAGCAATGTATATACGCAGCGTGTTCTAACGACTACAGTCCTGCATCGTGACCGAGGGCAACGACACATAGCTCAGATCACTCGGGGAAAACCCTTGTGAACGCGGGCACAAGCGTGTGAGGCTTGTTGTTAGATCCGGTGGGAGCGAGTGAATCGCGAACACCGACGACCGGGTCACTCGGTCGCACCGGCCACATCCCGCAAACCGGGGGCAGGCCACACACCCAAAGAGGAACAGCGTCTGCCGCTGTGCCTCCAACCGTATACGACCGCCCACCCGGGCGTGAGGAGTGGACGATCCCATGGATTGGCGCCATGAGGCTGCTTGCCTCGAGGAGGACCCGGAGCTGTTCTTCCCGATCGGGAACACTGGCCCCGCGATCCTTCAGATCGAGGAAGCCAAGGCTGTTTGCCGTCGCTGTGAGGTCGTCGAGACGTGCCTTCGTTGGGCCATCGACTCCGGCCAGGACGCCGGTGTCTGGGGTGGCCTCTCGGAGGACGAGCGCCGCGCGCTGAAGCGCCGCAACGCTCGGGCCCGTCGCGCCAGCTGACCTCCAGGGTCAGCGCACCGTAGACCAGGCCGGCGCGGGTACTGCGGTCACTCAAGAACGTTCGGACGATCTGCCGACACAATCGGCGTTCGGCCACCGGGACGTCAGCAGTCGATCGATCGCAGTACCCGTCGCCCGTTTCTCGGCGACATCGGTTTCACCAGGCAACACACGTTCCGTCCGCCGAACCGGCGACTGCCGCGGTTGAGTCATACAGCCCGCGACAGAAGCACTGAGGTGATGCAAACCAGAACAACGGTCAGCATCACGCCGATCACGGTGCGAAAGTCCCCCTGTACCAGGGAGCTACAGCCCCGCCCGGTGAACGAGCACCGGCACCCACGGCACCATCGCGAACGTTATTAGTCCGTAACAGGTTTCCGCTCATCAACGGGAACCGAAGCCGGGCAACGATCGTCACCCGGCCTGCCGGTCACTGCATGTCCCGGAGCATCCTCGTACGGATGCCCGGGACATCGTGTGTTTGCCAGGGCTTTCAGGCCTCCGCCGCGTCCTCCGGGGACAGGCTCGCCTTCACCTTGCGCAAGGTCACCTCGACGACGACGTCGGTGCCGCCCTCCGGCCCGCGTTCCCAGGTGATGCGTCCCCGCATCTCCCCGCTCACCAGGGCCTGCACGATCTGGGTGCCCAGACCCGACTGCCCGGCCCGGAACTCCTCGGGCAGACCACTGCCGTCGTCGCGGATCGTCGTGCGCAGCTCGGCGCCGTCGCGCTCCACGATCAGCGTGACCGTTCCCCCACGGTCGCGGAAGCCGTGCTCCACGGCGTTGGTCACCAGCTCGGTGAGGACGAGGGCGAGCGGAGTCGCGTTCTCGGCCGACAGTTCGCCGAAACGCCCCTCCCGGCGGATCTTCACCGAGTTCGACGGGGACGCCAGCTCGACCGCCAGGGACAGCGTGCGGCCCACGACGTCGTCGAAGTCGACCTTCTCCCCGAACCCTTCGGACAAGGTCTCGTGCACCAGGGCGATCGTGGAGACGCGGCGCATGGCCTCCTGCAGGGCGTCTCGGCCCTCGGACGACTTGATACGGCGGGCCTGCAGGCGCAGCAGGGCGGCGACGGTCTGCAGGTTGTTCTTGACCCGGTGGTGGACCTCGCGGATTGTCGCATCCTTGGTGAGCAGTTCCTGCTCGCGACGCCGCAGCTCGGAGATCTCCCGTACCAGGAGCAGCGCCCCCGTGCGCTCTCCCGCCGTCTTGAGCGGGACCGCCCGCATCGACAGCGTGGCGCCGTGGTTCTCGATATGACTGCGCCAGGGAGCGCGGCCCATGAGCACCAGCGGCAGCGACTCGTCGACCAGACCAGGCTGGTCGAGCAGCGAGGTGACGATCTCCGAGAGGCTGTGGTCGACGACCTCGCCGAAGTGGCCGAGGCGGTGCAGGGCGGACACGGCGTTCGGACTGGCGTAGGTGACCTTGCCGTCCTTGTCCATGCGGATGAGTCCGTCACCGACGCGGGGAGCGCCGCGGCGGGGCCCGCTCGGAGCCCCGGGGGCCGGGAACTCTCCTTCACAGATCATCCGGGTCAGCTCGTCCGCGCACTGCAGGTAGGTCAGTTCGAGGCGGCTCGGGGTCCGGGCGGCGGAGAGGTTGGTGTGCCGGGCCAGGACGGCGATGGCGCGGCCCGCGCGCAGCACCGGCACGGTCTCCTCCCGCACCGTCACGTCTTCCTGGTAGTCCGTGCCCCGTTCCCGGCAGATGCGCAGTTGCTCGTAGGCCCGGTCGAGCAGAGGACGCCGGCCCGCGTCGATCACCATGCCGACGACGTCGTCGTAGTAGACGGTGACACCGGTGCTGGGACGGCAGTGGGCCACCGCGATCCAGCCGCCGTCGCCCTTGCGGGGAACCCACAGCACCAGGTCGGCGAAGGACAGGTCGGAGAGCAGCTGCCAGTCCCCGGTGAGCAGCTGCAGCCACTCGAGGTCGGCCTGGCCGAGTTCGGTGTGCTTCGCGACCAGGTCTTTCATCGTGGGCATGGCGCCACTCTAATCATCGGCGCTGCCGGTCACCGGTCGTGAAGGCCGCGACGGGAAAGTCGTACCGTCGCGGACCTCACATCCGGGCCCCGCGGAGCGTTTGCTGTGTATGAAGGGCCTACACGACGCTTCGCAGCGAACGCAGCACCACCGAGAGCGCCGCCACGTCCGCCGCGGGCAGTCTCACCACGTCGTCGAGCGTCGAGCGCACCCGGGCCACCCGCTCCCCGTTCGCGCGGTCGAACTCCGCGATCCGGTCGGCCGGTTCCCCGGGTCCGGTCTTGCTGAGCACGGCCACGGTCAGCGACTCCAGCGCCGCGTAGAGGTCGGCCCGCAGCGAAGCACGCGCCTGAAGCTGCCAGCGGTCCCCCCGGGGCAGGCTCGAGATGCGGCGCAGCAGGGCCTGCCCGTCGTAGCGCTCCGACAGGGTGAGGTAGACCCGGGCCACCTCCGTGGGGTCGGTCCCCAGGCGGTTCGCGATCTGGGTGATGTCCAGCAGCATGTAGCGCGTCAGCAGGCCGGCGGCCTGGCGGGCCAGGGGCTCGGGCACGCCGCGCTGCTTCCACTCCTCGATCTCCGCGCCCAGTACCGTGCGCTGCTCGGCCGCCACGAGTTCGGGGATCTGCGGGGCCAGTTCGGCGATCACGGGGCCGAACCGGGCCACTTGCTCGGCGATGTCGATCGTGCCGGGCACCGCCTGCAGGAACCAGCGCACCGTCCGGTCGAGCAACCGGCGGAAGCCGAGGTAGAGGCCGGCCTGGTCGTGGGTGGAGAGCAGGCCGTCGAGGGCCTCCACCGAGCGGGCGAAGGCGTCGAACCCGAAGATCTCCCGGGCCACGATGTAGGCGCGGGCGATCTGCTCGGGCTCGGCGCCGGTCTCCTCCTGGCAGCGGAAGGCGAAGGTGATGCCGCCCCGGTTGACCATGTCGTTGACCAGGCAGGTGGTCACGATCTGGCGGCGCAGCGGGTGCGCGGCGAGCGCGTCCTCGTAGGCCTTGCCGATCTGCGGCGGGAAGTATCCGGTGAGCACCCGGTCCAGCCACGGGTCGTCGGGCAGGTCGGTGTCGACGATGTCCTCGGTGAGCGTGAGCTTGGCGTAGGCCACGAGCACCGAGAACTCGGGCGAGGTGAGACCCAGTTCGGCAGAACGCCGTTCAGCGATGGTGGCGTCGTCCGGCAGGTACTCCAGGGCCCGGTCCAGAGCGCCCCGGGCCTCGAGGGCCTGGATGAAGCGCTGGTGCACCGGCAGCATCCCACGGGACTGGCGGCGGGCGTTGCCGAGCAGCACGTTCTGCTCGTAGTTGTCGCGCAGCACCAGCCGGGCCACGTCGTCGGTCATCGAGGCCAGCAGCTCGCTGCGCTGGGCCCCGTCCAGTCGCCCGGCGGTGACCAGCCCGTCCAGCAGGATCTTGATGTTGACCTCGTGGTCGGAGCAGTCCACGCCGGCGGAGTTGTCGATGGCGTCGGTGTTCACGCGCACGCCGCAGAGCGCCGCCTCCACCCGGCCAAGCTGGGTCAGACCGAGGTTGCCGCCCTCCCCCACGACCCGGGCCCGCAGGTCACGGCCGTCCAGCCGGATGGCGTCGTTGGCCTTGTCCCCCACGTCGCCGTTGCTCTCGGTGGAGGCCTTGACGTAGGTACCGATCCCGCCGTTCCAGAGCAGGTCGACGGGGGCGGCCAGGATGGCCTTCATCAGCTCGTTCGGGGGCATCGCGGTGCGCGAGGCGGGGATCCCGAGGCGCTGCGCGACCTGCGGGCTGATCGGGATCGACTTGGCCGTCCGGGGGTGCACGCCGCCGCCCTCACTGATGAGCGAGGTGTCGTAATCGGCCCAGCTGGAGCGGGGCAGGCGGAACATCCGCGAGCGCTCCTCGTAGGAGACCTGCGGGTCGGGATCGGGGTCGAGGAAGATGTGCCGGTGGTCGAAGGCCGCCACGAGCTGGAGGGCCTTCGACAGCAGCATGCCGTTGCCGAACACGTCGCCGCTCATGTCGCCGACACCGACCGCGGTGGTCCTCATCGTGGCCACGTCGTGGCCGATCTCGCGGAAGTGCCGGTCCACGCTCTCCCAGGCGCCGCGGGCGGTGATGCCCATGACCTTGTGGTCGTAGCCGACCGAGCCTCCGGAGGCGAAGGCGTCCCCGAGCCAGAAGCCGTAACCGGCGGCCACCTCGTTGGCCAGGTCCGAGAAGGCGGCCGTGCCCTTGTCGGCCGCGACGACCAGGTAGCTGTCGTCACCGTCGTGGCGGAACACCCGGGGCGGGGGCACGATCTGCTGGGTGCCGTTCTCCATCACCCGGTTGTCGGTGACGTCGAGCAGCGAGCCGATGAAACTGCGGTAGCAGGCGATGCCCTCGGCCAGCCAGGCGTCGCGGTCCACCGAGGGGTCGGGCAGCCGCTTGGCCACGAACCCGCCCTTGGCACCGGTCGGCACGATCACGGCGTTCTTCACCGTCTGAGCCTTGACCAGTCCGAGGATCTCGGTGCGGAAGTCCTCGCGGCGGTCGCTCCAGCGCAGGCCGCCACGGGCGACCGCACCGAAGCGCAGATGCACACCCTCGACCCACGGCGAGTACACGAAGATCTCGTGCACGGGTCGTGGGGCGGGGAGTTCCGGCACCGCACGGGGGTCCAGCTTGAAGGCGAGCGCCCGGCGGATGCCGGTCGCGGGCTCGGCGTCGTCCTCGAGGAGGTAGCGGTTGGTGCGGGTGGTCGCCTGCACGAGAGCGAGGAACGACCGGAGGATGCGGTCCTGGTCCAGGCTGGAGACGTTGTCCAGAGCCGCGGAGATCTTGGCGACCAGGGCGTCCGAGGCCGTGCCGCGACCTTCGGTGTCCAGGCCGTTGGCGGCCTGTCCCCCGAACCGGTCCGGATCGAAACGGGTCTCGAAGAGGTCGACCAGCAGCACGGCGATCTCGGGGTTCGAGACCAGGCAGTCGCCGATGTAGTCCTGACCGAACGTCGAGCCGGTCTGGCGCAGGTAGCGGGCGTAACCGCGCAGCACCGAGACCTGACGCCAGTCGAGGCCGGCGGCGAGCACGAGGCGCTCGAAGCCGTCACTCTCGGCCTCACCCCACCAGGCCGACTCGAAGGCCTCGCAGAAGAGCCGGTGCAGCCGCTCGTAGCTGGTCAGGGCCCCGGGCACGGGCGGGCGGGTACCGCGCAGGCCGAAGTCGTAGATGTAGCCCTTGCGGCCGGAGGCCGAGCTGAACGCGTAGGGGCGCTCGTCCACGACCTCGACGCCGAGGTTCGTGAGGTAGGGCAGCACGGCCGAGAGCGACAGCGGTTCCTTGCGGTAGAGCACGAATCGGTGCTCGCCCGGCGCCGCGTCCTGAGGCTCGTAGAGCTTCACCCCGAGCGCCGAGGAACGTCCCTCGGCGGAGTGCATGCCGTTCAGCCGGCGCAGGTCCTCCACCGCGGTCCGGGGGTCCACGTCGACGCGGTAACCCTGGCCGATGCCGGCGCCCCACTCCCGCACCAGCCGTGCGCCGTCGATGTCACCGGCTTCCTGCGCGGCGGCCTCGGCGAAGTCGTCGTCCCAGCTGCGGGTCAGCTCGACCAGCTGCTCCTCGAGCGCGGCCAGGTCGAGTTCGGGTACTGCGGCGCCGGGTTCGACCCGCACCACGAAGTGCAGCCGCGCGAGCACAGACTCGGTGACGCGGGCGGTGTAGTCGGCGGTGTTGGCCCCGATGGCCTCACGCAGCACCCGCTCGATGGCCAGGCGCACGGAGGTGACGTAACGGTCGCGCGGCAGGAACACCAGGCAGGAGACGTAGCGGCCGTAGTCCTCCACCCGCAGGAAGAGACGGGTGCGGCGGCGCTCCTGCAGCTGCATCACGGTCATCGCGACCCAGGCCAGCGTCTCCGGGTGGATCTCGAACAGCTCGTCGCGGGGGTAGACCTGGAGAATCTCCAGCAGATCCTTGCCCGAGTGGCTGTCCGCGCTGAATCCGCCGGCGGCCAGCACGGCCTCGGCCTTGCGCCGGATCACCGGCACGTCACGCACATCGGCCGTGTAGGCGGTGGAGGCGTACAGGCCCAGGAAGCGCCGCTCGCCGGTCACCCGCCCCTGGTCGTCGAACACTTTCACGCCGATGTAGTCGAGGTACCCGGCGCGGTGAACGGTAGACCGGGAGTTGGCCTTGGTCAGCACCAGCAGCGAGTTCTCCCGCGCCTTGACCCGGGCCTTCGGGGTCAGACGACCGGCCGTGCGGGCGTCCTGGTCGTGGCGCAGCACCCCGAGACCGGTTCCGGTGCGGGCGATCAGCAGGTCCTCGCCGTCCCGCTCGACCAGGTCGTACTCACGGTAGCCGATGAACGTGAAGTGCCCGGCCGCGAGCCAGCGCAGCAGCTCCGCGCCCTCGTCCACCTCGGCACGCGCCGGGCCGACGGGCGCGGTCTGCAGCAGCTGCGCGGCGATCCGGTCGGCGGTGGCCCGCATCTTGGGCCAGTCCTCCACCGCGACGCGGACGTCGTCGAGCACCCGGCGCAGACCACGCTCCATGGCCGCGATCCGCTCCGGATCGGTCTCGCGTCCGACCTCGACGTGGATCCACGACTCGGCCTGCGCGTCACGGGGCAACGTCGGGCCGGCGGCCCCGTTGGCCCGGGAGGCAGCCAGGTGCGGCTCGACCCTGAGGATCTCGAGCATCGCGCCGGTGACGTCACGCCGCACGACGAACTGCGGGTGGATCGTCATCTGGAGCTCGCAGCCGAGCCGGTTGAGCTCCGCGTTCACCGAGTCCACGAGGAACGGCATGTCCTCGACGACGATCTCGATGACGGTGTGCCCGCACGACCAGCCCTCGTTCTCCGCGGTCGGGGTGAACACCCGCACCAGAGCCGTGCCCTGCGGTCGAACGCCAGCCAGGTCGCGGTGCGAGAACGCCAGACCGGCAAGGTCGATCGACGAACGCGCACGCAGGTCGTCGACGGCCACGTTGCGGTAGTAGCGGTGGAGGAACTCACCGGGGTCCGGTGGCTGCTCGCCTGGTGGTTCCTGCGAGGCCAGCTCCTGCCCGGCCTCGCGGGCGCCCGCGAGGAGCGCCTCCCTGTCCCCTTCCATCGTCGGCAGCGTCGTAGCTCGACCCGACATCACGCGGCACCCCAGAACTGTGAGAGAGAACCCTGTGCGCGGTGGGCACGCTGCAAGCGCGGCCCCCGGACCGTGACCCTACCCTTGCCTTCGACGGCGACCAGCCGACTACACGGTCCGCTCGTCTCCGGAGTGTTGTCGATTCGATCTGGCCATCTTCTGGATGAGCCGAAAGGGTGTCACCCGTGCGCGTGAACGCTGACATGCAGTACCCCGCCGATCCGGGCGAGGTCTACGCCATGCTCACGGACCAGACCTTCCAGGAGCGCAAGACCGGGGAGATCTCCAAGGGCGCCTGGGACGTGCGGGTGCAGCAGGAAGGCGACTCAGCGGTGATCGTGAGTCACCGTACGCTTCCGTCCGACGTCATCCCTGAGGCCTTCCGGGGATTCGTGGGATCCAGCATCACGGTCACCCAGACCGAGAAGTGGGGCCCGGCGGCACCGGACGGCAGCCGTGCGGGCAGCATCGACGTGGAGCTCGGCGGGGCACCGGTGCGGTTCACCGGCACGCTCGCGCTGGCCCCGGCGACAGGCGGCACCACCGAACGCGTCGAGGGTGATCTCAAGGCCAAGGTGCCGCTGTTCGGCGCCAAGGTGGAGAAGGCCGCGGAGCCGGCGGTGCGGGCCGCGATCGACGCCGAGGGCCGCATCGGGCTGGAGTGGCTCGCCGAGAAGGCGTGACCGGTTCGGCGCCGGGCTCTTTCGAACGCCCGGCGCCACGACGGCTCACAGCCGGCCGCTGTCCCGACGCGGCGGCCTCGGCTCAGTCGCCGATCAGGTCGTCGATCTCGCTGATGTCGTACCAGAGCAGGTCGCACGCCCCGGCCTCCTCGACCGCGAACTGGGCGTCCTCGTCACCGGCGTCTGCCGCTGACAGGGCCGCGATCGCCGCCAGCACGATGTCCTCGGACTCCGGCTCGTCGACGTGCAGGCTGACCACGTCGGCCAGGGGCACCTCGATGTCGAGCGTGATCGACGAGCGGTAGGAGCCACCGGCACTCACGGAGTTGGCGGGCACGTCGAGCGCCAGCACGATGCGCCGGGGTTTGGCCGGGTCGGCGGCGAGCAGACGCAGCGACGCCTCGGCAGCCTCCGTCAGGGCCGCGAACTCGAGGCTCTCCACGTCGTCGTCGGTGTACCACTCACGGATCGCGGCGGTCACGGCGTGCGCCTGCAGCGGAGCGCTGTCGGCCGCACCCGGGTTGAGCACCCCACGTTTCGCCGTCTCCGCCAGAGCGGACAGCGTGGTCGGGACGTACACCCTGGTCATTGCTCCACTTTCGTCTCACTCGTCCGGCAGGACAGCCGGATCGTCGAGGGCTCCCAGGCCGGATCGGATGGCCCTATGCAGCACCATCCTTCGCCGTGATGGAGCCATCAGATTGTGCCCGAGCAGCCTCAGGTCGTCGGGGCCGGGACCCAGAACCGTAACCGTCGTGCCGCTACGTTGCACGCGCCGGGCCTCGGCGAGCACTCTGCGGGTACTCAGGACACGGACCTGACGCTCGGCCCGCACCCGCCAGTCGCCCGGTTCGTCGTACGCCGCCGACACCATCGGGGCCAGGAGGAACACCTCGTCCAGCCCGGAGCCGGCGACCAGATCGGCGTTGCTGTTCGACCACATCCCGCCGTCGACGAAGCGCCGGCCGGCGAGCTCCACCGGCTCGAACCAGCCCGGGATCGCACACGATGCCAGCACCGCGTCGGACAGGCCGACCTCCGGTGCCCCCGGCGCCCCGAACATCACCCGTCGCCCGCTGCTGTAGTCGAGCGCCACAGCCCGGTACCGGTTGTGCGGCACCCACTCCCCCGCCGGGACGGCGGCCTCGATGAGTGCCCTCACCCCGCTCATCTGCTGCCGGCCGACCGGAGCCAGACCGGCGAGGACCGTGATGAACGGCAGGTCTCGCAGCACACGCCGGTTGTTGCGCAGCATGGCGGCGCCCCCCGGGCGCAGCCGGGGCATCGGCGGGGAGGCTCCTCCGACCGGCCGGTCGAGGTCGAGGGCATGACGGAACAGCCGCCCGAACTCGGTGTCGGCCCCCAGCTGCTCCTCCCGCTGGTCGGTCACCGAGACCCCGGCGGCCAGCAGTGCCCCGATGATCGACCCCGCCGACGTCCCGAGAATCAGGTCCGCGTCGCGGGCGTCGAGCCCCCGGGACTCCTCCAGCGCGGTCAGGGCCCCGATCAGCCAGGCCGCCCCGAGAACTCCACCGCCGCCGAGAACCAGCCCCCAGCGTCCACCATCGGCGACCGGTGTAGTGCCCGGCGCGGGAAGGCACAGAGTGGGATGCGGGTGCGCGGGGTCGTAATTGAGGCCGGTGGCCCGGTGCGCGGCACGCATCGCGAAGGGCACCCGTGGTCGCGGCTTCATCCACACCTCCCGCTCGAACCGGTCGCACGACATCTTCAGGTCGGTCGTTGCTCAGCGCAGATCGAGGCCGAACAGGATCTCCAGCTCGTCGACCGTGTCCGGGTAGGTGCTGAAGTGGACGCCGACCATGCCGACGTCGGCCGCGGCGACGACGTTGGGACGCAGGTCGTCGACGAACACGCACTGCTGCGGCGGCAGTTCGAGCAGCTCGGCCGTGTGCCGGTAGATCTGCGGCTCGGGCTTGCGCATGCCGACCCGCCCGCTGATCACGACCTGGTCGAACGCGCCGATCCAGAGGTGCTCCGGGTAGTGCTCACCCCACGAGTTGGACAGCAACGCCGTGCGCAACCCGGCCCCCCGGGCGCGACGCAGCAGGCCGACCATGTCCTCGGACAATGCCTGCAGCCCCTCGAGCATGCGCGCGAGGATGCCCTCCGACCTGATCTGCAGGCCCTGCGCCTCGAACCGGACGGCCAGCACCTGCTCGAAGTCGACCGGGCCGATCTCGCCCCGCTCCAGCCGGTGGATGGGCGAGTTCGCCTCAGCCACCAGGCCCTTCATCACTGTGCTGTACGTCTCCAGGTCGATGCCCTCGGACTGCGCCCACCGATCCACCGCCTCGTCGAGCGGCGCCGTCAGCACCCCACCCCAGTCGACGATCAGGCCACGCAGATCAGCGCTCATCCGGGCATCGTAGATCGCTCAGGCCCCACGGCGCCCCCAGCGAGAACGCCGTTGAGGAGGCATGGCCGCGCCCAGGCCGTACTGCTCGACGAGTGACGCCGCGAGCGCTTCGAACGGACGGCACGCCGGCGACGAGGGCGCCTGCTCGGTCAGCGCACGGCCCATCAGCATGGCGGCGTCGAGCGCGGGCCGGTCGTCGGGAATCAGCAGGGGGTCGAGGATGCCGGCGTAGCGTCGCAGCGCCTCGGTGATCAGCTGCTCGGACTGGGGACCGACCGCCGCGTCCCGGACCCGTGTCACGACGACCCGCACCGCGGTCGCACCGGCCAGGTCGATGACCTCGGGCAGCCCGGCGATGAGACGTTGCAGGCCGAGAGGTTCCGCCGACCCGACGGCCAGCACGACGTCGGCCGCCGCGACGGCGGAGAGGGTGGCGGCGTTGCGGCGCGGGGCACTCGTGTCGAACAGCAGCTCCTCCTCCGCCTCGAGACCGAACCCGGTGTCCACGACCGTCCACCCCGCCAGCCGACGGGCCTTGTCCCACACCACCTCGAGCGCTGACGACCTCAGTTCCGGCCAGCGCCGCGACTGCGGGAGCCCGGTCAGCACCCGGAGACCGGTCTCCAGCGGTGGGGCCAGCTCAGCCAGTTTCGGCAGATCGAGCGTGCCCTGATTCGCCGCCCGGGCCGCGGCGGCCACACCGGCCGACTCGTCGAGCAGGCCCAGGGTCTGGGCGACGCCGGCGCCGTGGGTGTCGGCGTCGATCAGCAGGGTCTGCTGCCCGGCCAGCACCAGCTGGGACGCCAGGGTGACGGCGACGGTGGTGCGCCCCGGTGCTCCGACCGGCCCCCACACGGCAATCATCCGGCCCGGCGGCGGCGTGATCTCCGCCGGCTCGGGTGGGACGCCGGCACCAGGCGGCCCGGGCATCGCCGCACCGGGATCACCGAAGGCCAGGTCCCCGAGCAGCGGCTTCTGCCCGGCCAGTTCGGCCACCGCGACGGCGACCGCCCTCGCGATCTCCTCGACCGGGGCGTCGGCCGCGAGCACCGGATCGACACCGAGGCGGGTGAGCCGCTCGGCACCCACGCGGTCACCGGGCTCGGCCAGCCCGACGACCGCCAGCCCGGCCACCTTCAGCCGGGTGACGGCGTCACGGTCGAGACGCTGCAGCTCGGCGGACAGCACCGCGGCCCGGGCGAGTCCCGCCGCGGCGGCGGACAGCAGGTCGAGCACGTCGACACAGCGCCGGACCACCGTCACGCCCGCCGACGAGCGCTCCAGCCCTGAGACTAGTGGCGCCTCGCCGTCTCCGACGAGCGCCGTGAGGACCGTCAGCGTCACGACTGCGGAGCCGGACGTGGGGTGCCGAGGACCGGCAGGATGCTGAGCCGGGCGTCACCGGCCAGGGCCTCGAGGACGTCGGGCAGGTTGGCCTCGGGAACGAGAATCGTCAGGGCGCCGGACCGGCTGGAGTTCAGACCGGTGCCGGGCCCGGTGACCGCGAACACCTCCACCTTGGACGCGATCTCGCGAGGCACCTGATACCCGCCCCGAGACCCTTCACGCGGCAGCGCGGCCCAGACGTCGGCCTTTCCGCCCGCCGTCAACCCACCCGGCGGAGGCCCGTCGAGCGGGATCGTCACCGGCCTCACCGAGAGACTGGCCTCGGACCCGATGGCCGCCACCGGGATCAGTTCACCGTCGCCGATCGTGCGAGTGAGCACGGCCCCGGCCGGCAACGGACTGTCAGCGTCGAGATAGTCGGCCGAGGCAGCCTCGACGCGCACCCGGACGACCTGCAGGACGTCGGGCGTCAGGGCCGTGCCCGGCGGCAGCGCACCCCGGGCGGCGAAGACCGCCCGGGTCTGCCCCGCCTCGGCCATCAGCCGGGCACCGGCCACGATCGACCCGAACAACAGCACCAGCCCGACGATCAGCCGCGGATCACGCCAGCCCGGACGCCGCAGCCTCGGCGCGGGCGCTGTCGCCGACGCGAGTTCGGACACCACCATGCCGTCCCCCTCAGTTCTCCCCCGTAGGAACACGACGGCAACCGTCACTCTCGGAGAGCGACCGACTGGTTACCGCGTGCTCGCCATCGTGGCAGAAGGAGCGACCCGCGCTCGTCCGATTCGGGCAACCTGTGGACAAAGCCGGATTCGTGCCGACCTGTGGATAACTCCCGAGTCGAGCGCACGGACATGACAGACTGGGCGGCATCGTCGGCCGGTCCCGAAGGCCGACCGTGACTGCCGCAGGAGGGCTGCGTGACTCCCCGCTTCCTGGAACTCGCCGACGTCGCGGAGGAGCTGAGCATCTCCGTGCGTCAGGCCTACACGCTGGTGCGCTCCGGCGAACTCCCGGCGATCCAGGTGGGTGGCCGAGGTCAGTGGCGGGTCGAGACGAGCGTTCTCGAGGACTACATCCAGCAGAAGTACGCAGAGACCCGCGAGATGGTGCGCAACCGCCCGGCCGCCGAGGCCGACTAGACCGGGCCGTCACCTCAGGAGCCCTCTCCTGAGGACGTGGCGACCAAACGGCACCTGCCCACAGCGCAGGTCGGGTGCGCAACCCGGAGAATCACCTCACGGAGATCGCGGCCACCGCCTCGAACGGGATCGTCCGCACCTGGCGCACCTCGCCGACCCGGCGTGCGACGTCCGGTGGATGGACCGCCAGGTCGAGGTGGTCGGCACCCACCTGATCGATGGTGCCGTCGAGATGCCCGGTCGGCCAGAAGTCGATCGCAACGGCGGTGCGGTCGCGAGCCAGACCTCGTAGCACCCAGCCGAATCGCAGTCTGCGGCCGACCTTTCCCTCATCCTTGAGGGCCTGCCGGGAGAGACCACCGACAGACAGGACGGCACTCGTCGGGACCAGTAGACCGGAACGCCCTTCCAGCAGCAGCCAGTCCCGCCCGACGTCGAGAAGGGTTCCGCGACGGTTACTGCCGTCCCGAAGGTCAAGCGCGAGAACGGCATTCACATGCGCTCTCAAGCGATCGACGACGCCGACCTGATCGCGCTCGCCCCGCACCAGGTCGACCAGGTCCGTCGCGGCGGCGACCCGTTCCTGCTCGTCGAACTGGGCCTCGATGTCGTCGAAGAGCTCCTCCCAGCGCATCCGACGGACAGTACCCGTCTCCATACGGGATGTAGACCTGAATCGGATTTTCCGGACTGGCTGGACTCTTCGGCGGGTCTTGAGCGACACTAGAAGGCATCAAACGATATCAAACGTCGTTCTCAGCACGCTCTGGCGCTGAGTGTTGACCACGGGGGGTCTTCATGTCGCAAACGCATCTTTCGTCGTCCTGTCCGGCGTCACGGGGGGCAGCCGTTCTGCTCGCCGGCCTGACGCTGGCCTTCGGGGCAACCCTGCAGTTGGCCCGGCTCACCATCGAGTCATGGGCCGAACTGCATGTCGCTCAAGCCATTTCGGCCGATGCGATCTTCGGCTTCCTCGCCGGAACGGTGGCCACCGGTGCGACCGCATGGCTCCTACTGGCGCTGACCTTGAGCGCGGTGGCCGCCTGGGGCGGGCGCTCCCGCGCGGGCTCCCGGCTCGTCCGGCCTGCCACCCTGGCCGCCCGGAGGATCGCTCCCGCCACGGTGCGGAACGCAGTCGCCGCGCTGCTCGGCGTGGCACTGGTCGCAACGCCCGCCGCAGCTCAGGCGAGTTCCCTTCCAGCGAGCACCCTTTCGGTAAGCTCAGAACGTGCGGCCACCTCGAGGAACAGTCCCGCGGTCGCGGAACGAGCCAGCCCGCTGCTTCTCGGGGCGGCACATCAGGCCGGCGAAAACGCCGGCATCGTTCTCGTCGAAAGTCGGGCGAGCACCCGAGCGAGTGGTCCGGCTGACGTCGTGACGCCTCCGGGGCAGATACCCAGTCGCCCGACGGACTCACGCACCGAGACGAGGTCGGGCACCGGACCCGACGCGTCCGCCAGAGAGAAGCTCTTGCAGTTGCTCTCCCCCGGCTGGACACCGGACCGTCCCCGCCCGACGGCGGCCACCTCAGGCCATGCGGCCGATGTCGGGGTCGTGGCCGCGGCGCCACGCCGGGCGACGCGGCAACCGCTCGGGCAGCACGTGGTCGTGAAGCGAGGAGACACGTTGTGGTCGATCGCGGCGCAGTACCTCGGTCCCGGAGCCACGGACACACAGATCGCCCACGAGTGGCCCCGCTGGTATCGGGTGAACCGGCACCTGATCGGCGCGGATCCGCATCGGCTGCTTCCCGGGGAAAGGCTTCGGTCGCCGGATTCCGCAGCGCCGCAGCATCATTCGGACAGCTCTTCCCTATCGACGCCCCGGTCGGCCAGCGAGCAGAAGGAGGCAGGCCGATGACCCTCGCCACGGATCAGAGCGGCAGTCCACGCAAGAGCCGAGGAACCGCTCACACCCGCGGCACGGCGAAGGTCGACGGGCCGCCGCGACTGCCAGGGACCCCGCTGCCCGTCCTGCGTTGCACCCCCATTCCACGCAATGAACCTCGGCCCGCAGCCAGGGTTCACCGCCGCGAACCCTGGCTGGACGTAGCGCCGGCCCAGGAGGTGCTGCACCTGGTCCTGCCTGAGCCGGTCCCCGTCGCGCCTGCATCGGCGCGCGACGACGCAGGACCGGACCGGGCGGACATCAACGTCGCACCCGGCAACGCGTCCCCGCTTCCCGAACCTCGTTCGTGGGCAGCCTCGTTCATCCAGGCGGCGATGGAGGTGACGAGCGGGCTGCGTCCTCCGGCTCAGCTGGTGCGGTGGACCACCCCCGAGGTGCACGGAACGATCGTGCGCAGAGGCACTCTCGCCGCACGGGCCCTCCGCAGCAACAACGGTATGAGCGCCAAGCCCCAGCTGCGGGCGCTGCGGCTCTGCGCACCGAGGTCCGGGGTCTACGAGGTGAGCGCGGTAATCTCCGACCCAGAACGGGTGCGCGCCGTGGCCTTTCGAATGGAGGCGCTCCACGGACGCTGGCGGGTGACAGAACTCGAGATGCAGGGACGGGCCGAGAACTGAGAGCCCGTCCGCCCGAGTCCGCCGACAAAGCCCCGACAGCGAAGGCCCGGGCGGCAGAGCCCGACAGCGAAGGCCCGGCGGTGGAACCCGGCGGCGAAGGCCCGGTGGTGGAACCCGGCGGCGAAGGCCCGGTGGTGGAACCCGGCGGCAGAACCCGACCACGAAAGGCCCGGCGGCAGAACCCGGCGGCGAAGGCCGGCGACAAGAACGAGTAACCGCGAACAAGACGGGGAGCTGACTGAGGAGACGCCGGAACTGCCCCGCGGTGGCGGCCTTTGAGGCCGAGCCGGGGCAGGCCCGGGGCGGACAGCGGCACGCAAGGCAAGCCAGGCAGGTCGGGCACGCCAGGCAGGTCGGGCACGCCAGGCAGGCCAGGCACGCCAGCCGGTCGGGCCCACCAGGCAGGCCAGGCAGGCCAGGCAGGCCAGGCACCGCCGCCCACAGCCAGCAGTTCGCGGACCACCGGCCGACAGAACGGCCGCGGCCCGCCACCGGAAAGTACCGGTGGCGGGCCGCAAGCATGCGCTCCGTCAAGAAGAGCCGAGAAGGAACCTGTCTCGTCCAGGAGACCAGACCCTCGCCCGCCCCTTCCGGATGACCACCAGGTGACCACCCGAAAAGGAGGGCAAGAGAAGGAAGCTCAGCGGCGTCCCTTCTTACGAGCCGCCCGCCGCGAAGCCCGGTTGACGGGCGTGCCGTCTTCGTCGGTCGGGGTGACCGTGCCGTTGGGGTTCTCCTGGTGCACCTCGACCCCACCGCCGACGTCCTCGCTGGGAGCGCTGTACTGCAGCTGCGCCGGACGCTGCTGCCCGGCGACCAGCCCCTTGGCGACGAGCACGGGCGCATCGGCGGCGAGGCCGTTGTCTTCCGGCTGCTGCACCTCGACCTCGACGTGGAACAGGTAGGCGATCGACTCTTCCTTGATGGCCTCGGTCATGGCCTGGAAGAGCTGGTAGCCCTCGCGCTGGTACTCCACGAGCGGGTCACGCTGAGCCATGGCCCGCAGGTGGATGCCCTCCTGCAGGTAGTCCATCTCGTACAGGTGCTCACGCCACTTGCGGTCGAGCACCGACAGCACGACCCGGCGCTCGAGCTCGCGCAGCGTGTCCTCGCCGAGCTCCTGCTCACGCTTCTCGTAGGCCAGCCGCGCGTCGGCGGTGAGCTCCTTGATCAGCATGTCCTGCGTGACCGAACCCCGGTCGCCCGCCTCATCGATGACGTCGGACAGCGAGACCGTGGCCGGGTAGAGACGGTTCATCTCGACGAAGAGCTGCTCCAGGTCCCACTCCTCGGCGAAGCCCTCGGCGGTGGCGGCCTGGATGTAGCTCTTCAGCACGTCGTCGATGAAGTGGCCGATCTGCTCGTGCAGGTCGGCGCCCTCCAGCACGCGGCGGCGCTCGGCGTAGATGACCTCGCGCTGACGGTTCAGCACGTCGTCGTACTTGAGCACATTCTTGCGGATCTCGAAGTTGCGGCCCTCGACCTGGCTCTGCGCGCTCTGGATGGCGCGGGTGACCATGCGCGACTCGATCGGGATGTCGTCGGGCACCTTGGCCGCGGTGAGGAACGACTCGACCATGCCGGAGTTGAACATCCGCATCAGGTCGTCCTGCAGCGACAGGTAGAAGCGGCTCTCGCCCGGGTCACCCTGACGGCCGGAACGACCACGCAGCTGGTTGTCGATACGGCGAGACTCGTGCCGCTCGGTACCGAGGACGTACAGACCGCCGAGCTCGATGACCTCTTCGTGCTCGTCCTTGGTGGACTGCTTGGCCTCCTCGAGCGCCTGGGGCCAGGCCTCCTCGTAGGCCTCCGGCGTCTCGACCGGGTCGAGCCCACGGGCCTTCAGCGTCGCGACCGCCGTGAACTCGGCGTTGCCGCCGAGCATGATGTCGGTACCGCGGCCGGCCATGTTGGTGGCCACGGTGACCGAACCCTTGCGGCCGGCCTGGGCCACGATCGAGGCCTCACGCTCGTGCTGCTTGGCGTTCAGCACCTCGTGCTGCACCTCGGCCTTGCGCAGCAGTTCGGAGAGGTGCTCGCTCTTCTCGACGCTGGTGGTGCCGACGAGCACAGGCTGACCGGTGGCGTGCTTCTCGGCGATGTCCTCGACGACCGCCTCGAACTTCGCCTCCTCGGTCTTGTAGATCAGGTCGGACTGGTCTTTACGCTGCATCGACCGGTTGGTCGGGATGCTGACCACGCCCAGCTTGTAGATCGACATCAGCTCGGCCGCCTCGGTCTGGGCGGTACCCGTCATGCCGGAGAGCTTGTCGTACATGCGGAAGTAGTTCTGCAGGGTGATCGTGGCGAGCGTCTGGTTCTCGCTCTTGATCTCCACGCCCTCCTTGGCCTCGATCGCCTGGTGCAGACCCTCGTTGTAGCGGCGGCCGGCGAGGATACGGCCGGTGTGCTCGTCGACGATGAGCACCTCACCGTTCGCGACCACGTACTCCTTGTCGCGCTTGAACAGCTCCTTCACCTTGACGGCGTTGTTCAGGTAGCCGATCAGCGGCGTGTTGACGCTCTCGTAGAGGTTGTCGATGCCGAGGTGGTCTTCGATCTTCTCGATACCGGTCTCGAGGACACCGACGGTGCGCTTCTTCTCGTCGACCTCGTAGTCCTCGTCGCGCTTGAGCACCTTGGCCAGCTTGGCGAACTCGACGTACCACTTGGTGGGCTGGTCGGCCGGGCCGGAGATGATCAGCGGCGTGCGGGCCTCGTCGATGAGGATGGAGTCGACCTCGTCGACGATGGCGAACGCGTGCCGGCCGCGCTGCACCAGGTCGTCGCCGTTCCACGCCATGTTGTCACGCAGGAAGTCGAAGCCGAACTCGTTGTTCGTGCCGTAGGTGATGTCGCACGCGTACGACTCGCGCCGCTGCGCGGGCGTCATCTGCGACAGGATGTTGCCGGTGGTCAGCCCGAGGAACCGGTAGACGCGGCCCATCAGGTCGGACTGGTACTCCGCGAGGTAGTCGTTGACCGTGACGACGTGCACCCCGCCGCCGGCCAGCGCGTTGAGGTAGGCCGGGGCGGTGGCCACCAGCGTCTTGCCCTCACCGGTCTTCATCTCGGCGATGTTGCCGGAGTGCAGCGCGGCGCCACCGACGAGCTGCACGTCGAAGTGCCGCTGGCCGAGGGTGCGCTTGGCCGCCTCGCGAACGGTGGCGAACGCCTCGGGCAGCAGGGCGTCGAGGCTCTCGCCGTCGGCGAACCGCGCCTTGAAGCGCTCGGTCTCTTCCCGCAGCTCGGTGTCGCTCAGCCGGACAAAGTCATCCTCGAGCGCGTTGACCTGCGCGGCCTGGTTCTGCAGCCGCTTCAGGGTGCGGCCTTCACCGGCTCGCAGCAGCTTCTCGACGATCTTCACCACGGGGCGCTCTCCCAGATCCTTCAACCGTGCTTGTGTGAGGCAACGACGTTGCCGCTTCTAGGCATGACGAACGGCAGTACCGCGCCGTGCCCTCCATCGTAGACAGGCTGGAGGGCCAAACGTGTTTGCTACACCTTGCCTTATCGGTCAGGCTCGCTGGTGTGTCGGGTCCCGGGTCGTCGTCCAGCAGCCTTGTTCCGCAGCTCACAGACGGTTTGGTGACCCTGCGCGACCTTCGTGAGGACGACGTCGACACGATCGTCTCCTACTGCAACGACCCGGCCATGGAGGTTTGGACCACGGTTCCGTGGCCCTATCGCCGCGAACATGCCCTCGAGTACGTGCACGCCGGGCGCCGGGCCTGGGCCGAGGGCTCCCGCTTCGACTTCGGCATCGAGTACGAGGGCCGCCTGGTCGGGGCGGTGGATCTGCGCCGGCCGGTGCTGCCGGCCCTCGCCGAGGTCGGTTTCGCCCTCGCCCCCGCCGCCCGGGGTCGTGGGGTGATGTCCCGGGCCCTGCGCCTGGTGCTCCCGTGGGGCGCCCGCCAGGGCATCGAGGTCGTGCAGTGGCGCGCCAACGCCGGCAACTGGGCCAGCCGCCGGGCCGCCTGGTCGGTCGGCTTCACGGTGGAGGGCCCGATCGCCGGGCTGCTCGAGCACCGCGGCCGGATCGTCGACGGCTGGCTGGCCTCGATGCGCCTGAACGCGGACACCGTCTTCACGCCCGCCCATCCCTGGTTCGACCCGGTCACGCTCACCGGCCGTTCGGTGCGGCTGCGCACCTCCCGCGAGAGCGACGTGCCGCGCTACGTGCAGGGCATGGCCGACGCGCACAACCGCTGGTGGCTGCCCGGGCTCCCGGCCACCTACACCGAGGCGGACGCCCGTCACCAGCTGCGCCGCGACGCCGAGAAGGCCGCCTCCGGCGAGGCGCTGTCGTGGGTGATCACCGATCCCGAACTCGACGTCATGCTCGGCGAGGTGCTGGTGTTCGTCCGCAGCGCGCGGGACGGTCAGGGCGAGATCGGCTACTGGATGCATCCCGAGGGCCGGGGCCGGGGGCTCGCCACCGAGGCGACGTTCCTGGCGGCCCGCCACGCCCTGCTCCCCCTCGCAGAGGGTGGGCTGGGCTGGAACAACCTGGGTCTGCGGGCGAGCGTTGACAACGTGGCCTCGCAGCGGGTGGCCGAGAAGGCGGGCTTCCGGCGCACCGGTCTCGAGCGCGGGATCCGGCTCCCGCCCGACCGCAGCGCCCGCGTCGACCTGGTGAAGTACGACATGACCCCGGCCGACCTGGCCACCCTCGGATACCCGTCATGAGCCGTCAGCCCGGGCAGTCGCTGGCGTACGGGCACCGGCTGCGGTCGTGGACGACGTCCGACGCCCCGGTACTCGTGCTGGCGCTGCGCGACCCGCTGGTGCGCCACTACGCGTCCGTCCTTCTCGACGACCGCGACACCGCGCTGGGCGCCGTGCACGACTGGAACGGCCAGTGGCAGGACGGCACCGGGGCGGCCTGGGCGATCACCACGCCGGGCGACGAGGTGATCGGCCAGATCCGCTTCGGCCTGTTCGACTCCGGGCTGGGCACCGCCTCGGTCGGCTACTGGCTGCTGCCCGAGGCGCGGGGCCGGGGCCTCGCCACCCAGGCCGTGGCCAGGGCCTCCGGCATCGTCTTCCAGCGGCTGGGCTGGCACCGGGTCGAGCTCTACCACGCCGTCGAGAACACGCGGTCGTGTGGCGTGGCCCGCCGGTCCGGCTACCCGCTCGAGGGCGTCATGCGTGAGGCCATGCGCTACCCCGACGACGGGCGCCGGTCCGACGAGCACCTGCACGCGCGGCTGGTGTCCGATCCCGACCCTGATTGATTCCGATCCGGCTTGAGGACGCGTCGGTCGGGTCGGTCTCCCGGGCTCACCGGGGTGAGCGGAACACCTTGGCCAGGGCCGGGCCCAGGTCACCCTTCGGCTCGGCCGTCACCCCGTCGAGCTCCAGCCAGGCGGCCATCAGGCGCAGTTCGTCGGCCAGCTCACCGAGCACGGCCGCCGCCGGCACCCCGGGCTCGGCGTACGCCGCCTTCACCAGCAGGCGTCCTCCCCCACCGGTCGCCCGGTCGGCCTTCAGGTCGACCCGGCCCACCAGCTGCTCGCCGAGCAGGAACGGCAGTACGTAGTAACCGAACTCGCGTTTCGCGGCCGGGGTGTAGATCTCCAGCCGCAGCCGGAAGTCCCAGAGCACCTCGGTGCGCGGCCGTTCCCAGACCAGCGAGTCGAACGGGCTGAGCAGCGCCCGCGCCGTGATCCGGCGCGGTACCCGGGCGGCCGGGTGCAGGTAGGCCTGGCGTCCCCAGCCGTCGACCGTGACCGGCAGCAGCTCACCGGAGTCGACCAGATCCCGCACCGCGGACTGGGACTCGGCCGGTTTCAGCCGGAAGTAGTCGCGCAGGCAGCGTTCGGTGGCCACCCCCATCGCCCGGGACGCGATGCGCACCAGCTCGCGGCGCGCGTCGTCCGGATCGGGATCGGGAGCGGCCGTGACCGCCGCGGGCAGCACCCGGCCGGGCAGCGCGTAACGCCGTTCGAACTGCTGGGTGCGGCCGGCCGAGGTGAGCTGCCCGGCCCAGAACTGGAACTCGATGGCGCGCTTCACGTCGCTCCAGTTCCAGCCCCACTCACCGCTGCGTTCGCGGGGCGTCGCGTCACCGATGAGCTTCTCGGTGGCGGCCGCGGTGAGCGGGCCGTGCCGGCCGACCACCTCCAGCACCTGCTCCAGCAGCTCGGCGCGGTCGCGGGCGATGCGCTGCATCCCGCCCCAGGACTCGTGGGCCGCGCGGTCCATGCGCCAGCGGAAGAGCCGGTGGGTCTCGGGCGGGATGAACGAGGCCTCGTGAGCCCAGTACTCGACCATCCGCCGGGGTGCCGTGTTGGCCGCCTTGTCGAGCAGGGGACGCGGGTAGTTGCCCAGCCGGCTGAACACGGGCAGGTAGTGACTGCGCGAGAGCACGTTCACCGAGTCGATCTGGAGCACGCCGACCGTGTCGATCACCCGCTGCAGGTGCCGGGCGGTGATCGGGCCGGCCGGCCGGTCGACGCCGAAACCCTGTGCGGCCAGGGCTATGCGGCGGGCCTGGGCGAGGCTCAGCCGCTCGCGCGGCGCCCGGGCGCCGGAGGTCTTCACCACCGCCCCGGGCAGGGGCGCGGGTGCGCCCGCCGGCTCGGCCGAAGCCGGTGCCGGCGGGCGGACGCCGCCTTTTCTGGAGTTCGTCAGTGGTTCAGGGGCAGGGGTTTTCAGGCCGTCGCGTCGGCCTTGGCCTCCGCGTCGCCCGACAGTCGGATCACGCCGTAGTTCCACCCGCGCCGACGATAGACCACGGAGGGCGTACCGCACTTGGCATCGATGAAGAGATAGAAGTCGTGACCGACGAGCTCCATCTCGTAGAGCGCCTGATCGATCGTCATCGGGCGGGCCTCGTGCTGCTTCTCGCGGATCAGCACCGGGCTGTCGGCCAGGGCCTCGGCCCCCTCCGGCATGTTCGCCCAGTCCATGCTGTCGGCGAAGGGATCGATCTCCTCCGCGTCGTCGAGGAGTTCGCGGGTCTGGGTGGCCGTTCCGCTCGGCTTGTGGCCGTTCACGGTCGAGCCGTTCACCGGGCGCTCGGCGAGCGCGATGCCCGCGTGCGCCATTGCTGCCGCTCCGTTCCGGACGGGGTCTCCGGGGGCGGCTCCACGCACGGACGCCGGAGCGTGCCGGCCGTGGTGCACCTTCTTCCTGTCACCCACCCTCCGCAGCCGCTCGAGCAGCTTGCCGAAGGCGATGTCCAGCGCGGACAACTCGTCCGCCCCGCAGGCCTCGGCCCGGATCACGGGACCTCGGTCGCGCACGGTTATCTCGACCCGTTCACAGTTGCTGGACTGACGCGGATTCCGCTCGTGGGACAGCTCGACGTCGATGCGGAAGGCCGTCGGGCTCAGCTGGGAGACCTTCTCCAGCTTCTCCTCGGCGATCCGCCGGAACCGGTCTGTGACCTCAACGTGCCGACCAGTAATCACGATGTCCACGAAGAATCCTCCTGTAGCTATTGCATCGCCACATGTGCCAGGCCGAACGGCTCGCGGTTGCGAATGGTTCCGGTCGGTGGGGAATCTGGCACGGGCGCCAGAGCATTGGTGGGGAATCGCTGGGCGCAGAGCCAGCTACTTCTCGAGGACCTCCTTCCTGCTTTCCGCACCGAAATCGGCGTGGAGGGCGGAAGTGGCGGCACGGGGGCCGCCGTGCGTCGAGATTAGAGCAGGTGTTCCGATGTGGATACCCCCTGTCCGACGTAATGTCACCGAGAATCCGATGACACCGATCACCTGTGCCCCCACCGAGGTGAGCGCACGGGCGGCTTCGGACGCGGTGGCGCCGGTCGTGACGACGTCATCGACAATGACGCATCCGCGTTGCCGGAGAGCAAATCGCAGCCCCGGCCGAACGGCAAGTGCACCTGCGAGGTTCTCGCGGCGGGCCCGGGCCGAGAGCGAGCCCTGGTCGCGCACACCGCGGCGTTGGGTGAGCACGCGCGCGACCTGCGGAAGCGGCCCGAAGCCGGCCCGCGACCAGACCGGGGCGGCCTGGCGGACGGCCTCCCGGGCGAGGGACGCGACCAGATCGGCCCCCCGCTCACGGCGCGCGGCCCCCGAGGAGGGCACCGGCACGAGAAGGAACGGGGCACCGGTGGCGACCGGCGCGTTCAGCCCGGAACGGCAGGCCAGGAGCGCATTCGCCAGTCCTGCGCCGAACGGCCGGGTGAGGTCGTGACGCCCCCGCTCCTTCCAGGCGACGACCATGCGCGACGCCGCACCCCGGTAGGTGGTGACAGCCCAGACACCCCAGCCGGGAGGCCAGCCGACGACCGGCTGGAAGAATGCCGGACCGGCCACGACCCGGCGGCACAGGTCGCACACCGCCACGTCGGGAGCGCCGCACCCGGCGCACTCGGTGGGCCAGATCAGCCCTCGCCCGAGCGCCCACCACGACCCCGGACCCGCGGCGAAGGAGGAATTCGGGGCTTTCGCTGCGAAAAGCATGATTCCACCCTCCCGTGTCCGGGTTTCGGCCGTCATCACCGGCGACCGGGCCGTGGATAAGCAGTTCGTTCTGCCTACCTGTGGAATGTACGTCGCCACACGGTGACGAGCCCGGGCCGGACGACCGGAATGACGACGGCCCAAGGACCCGGGGGGAACCGCGTTTCACCCGGATGCAGTAAATATTCGGAGCATCCTCCGAAAAGGAACTTCCGGAATTGCCCGCCCGGGCAGCCAGAACCGCCTATCACGAACAGATCACGGCAATGTTCCGGCGGAGATCACGCCGTGTCGCCGATCCCTATCACAGGGAGATCACGGCCCCCGGCGAAATCGATCAGCCCGGGAAGGCCGGCCAGCGGGCGGTGGACAGGTCGCCCCAGGCCGACCCGGAGCGTCCCTTGACGCCCTTGTCCGTGCCCGCGACCAGCGTGCCCTCCCCGTCCCCGACCGCGATCGTCTCGGCCCGGTCGACGCCCGGCACCGGGGCGATCGGCTGGATCCGGCCGCCGATCTCGACGATCCAGGGTCGGTCCACGTTCGAGGAGACGGTCTCGTCGCCGTCGTTCGCCGCGCCCGGCAGCCGCCGCCCGAGCACCGCCACGTGCTTGTCGTCGACCCAGGCCACGTCGCGCACCGAGACCAGGTCGGGCACGACCCCCTGCGGCTGCGTCAGCCGCACCGGGCGACCGGTCTCGTCGCGCACGATCCCGGCCAGGAACACGTGCGGTGAACCGCCGTCGACGATGGCCAGCACCGCGCGGGTGCCGTCGCGGGAGATCCGCATCGCCCGGACGTCGAAACCGTCCAGCCAGTCGGCCTCCACGAGGACCCGGCCCTCGTCGGTGGCGGCCTGGGCGACGTCGACGGCGTGCACCCCGGCGGCGTCGGCCGTCCACAGCCAGCGCTGGTTGTCGAAGGAGGGCGCGGTGAAGCCGGAGCCGGGCAGCTGCGTGGTCTTGCCCGACGTCGCCTCGGACAGCAGCAGATGCGCCCGGTCGGCGGACAGCGCCGCGAACCAGGTCCCGTCGTACGAGACCGCGGGCAAGGTCAGGCCGTAGGTGGCGTCGAGCGAGTTCAGCTCGTCCAGCCCGCGCACCACCTCGTCCTCGTCGGCACCCAGCCGGACCACGCGTCCCTTGGTGTCGATCGCCACCGCCGCCCCGCCGACCGACGGATTGACCACCGGACGAGGCCCGGACCCGGAGGGGATGTTGTAGGTGACGCGCTCGACGGTGATCCGGACCGACGAGATGGTGCGCAGCTGGCCCAGGGTCGTCTGCAGCTGGGCGAGCATGAGCTGCCGCTGACTGTCGTCGGCGAGCCGGGCCGGGGCGGTCAGGTCGACCGTGGCGACGCCGTTGGAGACCACCACGGCGGCGACCGCCATCTCGGTGCCCGGGGGCACACTCGAGGCCACCGCCTCGGACAGCCAGTCCGGCGGCCCCTCGAGCAGGGCCCGCACCAGCGCGGTGGGCAGCTCGGGAGAGCCGGGGGCGCTCGGGAACCAGTGCGTGTCGGGCACCAGGTAGTCGCCCGCCGCGTCCGGGAAGTACACGTAGTACGGCTTGAAGGTCACGTTGAAGTCGTTGCGGGTGATGAGGATTCCGTCGTCCAGCGAGTTGATCCGCCAGTCGCCGTCGACCTGCACCAGGCCGAAGTAACGGGGCTCGGTCTTCGAGCCCGGCGCGATCACGCTGTACCGGCCGCTGCCGTCGACGTGGGCGATCGCCGGGGCCCGCACGACCACCTCGGCGACCTGCTGGTTCGGGTCGGTGCCGGCCGCCCGGGCCGCCCCCGCCGCCGCGCCCGGGGTGCTCCCGGCCGACGGGGCCACCGTCGGCTCCGGGGTGCTCTCATCGTCTTTGCTCAGCTGCCGCGTGCTCAGGGTGTCGAGCGAACGGAACACGGTGACGGCGGCGTCGGGACGCCAGCCCAGCCGCCGGTCGGGACTCAGGAAGCTGCGGGCGACGGCGTGGTCGTCGCTGTAACCGGCACTGGCGGCGAGGAATCCGCGCACCACCTCGACCGGGGTCTGCCCGGCCTTCGGGCCGTCCGGCGCCAGCTGGAAGACACCCTCCAGCGGGTCGTCGTTGACGATGTCGCCGCTGATCACCGGGCCGGTGCTGGGAATGGTCGCGCAGCCCGGCAGCCCCAGGACGGCGAGCGCCGCGAGCGCCAGGGCGACCACGCGTCCGAAAGCAGTTCTCACGACTGGCCGGGCCCCTCTTCGGGTTCCTCGAGCCGGTCCTCCCAGTCGGGACCGGCGGTGAGCATGGGCAGCGAACCGGTGTCGGTGCCCAGGTGCGGCACCAGGGGCAGTGGCGAACCGACCAGCAGGGCCCCGACCTTCTTGGGCAGGGTCAGGCGGAACACCGCGCCGACGCCCGGCTCCCCCCAGACCTGGAGCCAGCCTCCGTGCAGATGGGCGTCTTCCTGGGAGATCGAGAGTCCCAGACCCGTGCCGCCGGTGGTGCGCGCACGCGCCGGGTCGGCGCGCCAGAACCGGTTGAACACCATGCTCAGCTCCTCCGAGCTGAGGCCCACGCCGTGGTCGCGCACGGCGATGGCGACGGCGTCGCTGGACTCGGCCACCTGCACCTCGATCGGCCGGCCCTCACCGTGCTCGATCGCGTTGCCGACCAGGTTGCGCACCACGCGTTCGACGCGGCGCGAGTCGACCTCGGCCACACACGGCTGCAGGGACAGCTGGAGGACGATGGTGCTGCCCTTGCGCTCGGCGAGCGGCACCAGGTTGTCGACCACGCGCTCGGCCAGCTCCCGCACGTCCACCGACTCGACGTCGAGAACAGCCGCGCCGGCGTCGAACCGGCTGATCTCCAGCAGGTCACCCAGGAGCGACTCGAACCGGTCGAGCTGGGTCTGCAGCAGCTCGGCGCTGCGGCGCAGCACCGGGTCGGGCAGCTCGTCGCGGCTCTCGTGGATGACCTCGCTGGCCATCCGGATCGTGGTGAGCGGGGTGCGCAGCTCGTGGGAGACGTCGGAGACGAACCGGCGCTGCACCCGGGAGAGCTCCTCGAGCTGGTGGATCTGCCGTTCCAGGCTCGCGGCCATTCCGTTGAAGGCCCGCCCCAGCCGGGCGATGTCGTCCTGCCCGCGCACCTTCATGCGCTTGTCGAGACGGCCCGACGCCAGTTGCTCGGCGGTCTCGGCGGCCTGCCGGATGGGGGTGACCACCTGCCGCGTGATCACGTAGGCGACGCCGCCGACCAGCAGCACCAGGCCCAGCCCGGAGGGGAGCAGGGTACGGCGCACCAGGTCGAGGATCTGCTGCTCACGCTCCAGCGGGAACACGAAGTAGAGCTCGTAGTCGCCGGACAGCGGGATGTTGATGATCGTGCCGACGGCGAGCGCCGGGATCCGGCCGCCGGTGCTGGGGATGGTGGTGATCTGCGACTGCTGGCGACCGCGCGAGTTCACCGCGTCACGCAGCGTCTGCGGCACGACGCTGAGCGGGACACCGGGCGTGGCGCGGTCTTTCAGCTCGGTGGGCTGGGTGGAGCGCTGCGCGCGGCGGAGGATGACCTCGCGGGTGTCGGTGCCCTCCGGCCCCTGCAGCTGGGCCAGGAGGTCGTTGATGTTGCTCTCCTGGCGGGCCGCGTCCGGGTAGTCGTTGGCGGCGAGCACGGTGTTGGCCTCTTCGGTGAGGCTGGCCGCCTCGGCCATCGCGGTCTCGGTGCGGGAGTCGATCAGGCCGTCGCGGATGCGCATCAGCAGGAAGTTGCCGACCACCAGCACCACGCCGAGGCCGAGCAGCATGGTGGTCGCGACCACCCGCAGCCGCATCGACCGGCTCCACCGGCGGCGGATCTGCTTCAGCAGTTTCTTGGCGCGCGAGAGTACCCCGCGGCGCAACCGCCCGACGAGCCTGCGTGACGCCCGGGGTTGAGGACGTGGTGGCGGGGTGACGCGCACGACCTCCTGGGTCGCGGGGCGGCGAACGGCCTTACGGCCGGGGACGAACCGGCTGCGGACGGCCGGTTCCACCGGGTCGCCCGGGGAGTCACTCGGGGATTCGGCCGGGGAGTCGGCCGGGGTGTTGCCGGCCGACTCGGAAGGTGACCCCTCGGGCTCGACCGGCCCCGACGCGTCCGCCATCGGCTCGGCGGGCTCGACGATCTCGCCCTGGACCACCGCGTCCGCCCCGTTGCCCTGCTCCGTGCCCGCCGGCTCCCCGGCGGGCCCGCCGGGCGGCGTGGGCGACCCGGTGGCCACCGCTTAGGCCGGTCCGGCCTTGTAACCGACGCCGCGGACGGTCACCACGATCTCGGGGCGCTCCGGGTCTTTCTCGATCTTCGACCGCAGGCGCTGCACGTGGACGTTCACCAGACGGGTGTCGGCAGCGTGGCGGTAGCCCCACACCTGCTCGAGCAGAACCTCACGGGTGAACACCTGCCAGGGCTTGCGGGCGAGCGCGACCAGCAGGTCGAACTCCAGGGGCGTCAGCGAGATCACCTCGCCGCCGCGACGCACCACGTGACCGGCCACGTCGATCGAGACCTCACCGATCTCCAGCGCCTCGGGCGCCGGCTCCTCGGTGCGCCGCAGCCGGGCCCGCACGCGGGCGACCAGCTCCTTCGGCTTGAACGGCTTGACCATGTAGTCGTCCGCGCCCGACTCCAGGCCGAGCACGACGTCGACCGTGTCGGTCTTGGCCGTGAGCATGACGATGGGGACGCCCGACTCGGCGCGGATCAGGCGGCAGACCTCGATGCCGTCCTTACCGGGCAGCATGAGGTCGAGCAGCACCAGATCGGGCCGGGTGGCGCGGAATGCCTCCAGCGCCCCGGCGCCGTCGGCGCAGAAAACCGGCTCGAACCCCTCGCCCCGCAGGACGATCCCGAGCATCTCCGACAGTGCATTGTCGTCATCGACGACGAGAACCCGGCCTCTCATGTGGGACATGGTGTCAAACACAGGCGCCAATACCGAAACGGGGCGGACATGGAAGGATGAACGGAGGTGCGTGGGTGATCGTTGGGGCCCATGGACAGGGCTGGTGAACAGACGATTGAGGGGGTTGCCGGGTGTCCGATCAACCAGGTGGCTGGACGGTTCCCGGCGGCGACCCGGAGAGGCGTCCCGGCGCACCGTCCGGTGATCCCGCGTCCGGTGATCCGGGGCAACCGGGTTCGGGGCAACCCCAGGATTCCGGGCGGCAACAGGATTCCGGGCGGCAACAGGGGACGTCGTGGTCGCCCGGGTCGCAGCCCCCGGTTCCCGGCGGGGCGCCTCAGGGATGGGGTGCTGGTGCTGGTCAGCCTGGTTTCGGGGGGCCTGGTCCCGCTCCGCAGGGATGGGGAGCGCCGCCCGACGGCTGGAACGCTCCCCCTCCGGCGAACGGTGGCTGGGGCGCGCCGCCGGCCCAGGGCACCTGGGGTCCGGCGCCGCAGCAGTTCCCGCCCGGCCAGTTCCCGCCCGGGCAGTTCCCGCCCGGCCAGTTCCAGCCCGGGCAGTTCCCGCCGGGTCAGTTCCCGCCCGGCCAGTTTCCTCCGGGTCAGTTCCCGCCGGGGCAGGGTGGGCCGATGCCTGGTCAGCCCGGCTGGCAGCGTGGCTCGGGCCGGGGCGCCGGGATCATCCCGCTGCGCCCGCTGAGCATCGGCGAGATCTACGACGGCGCGATCCGGGCCATCCGCGCCAACCCGCGCACCATGGTCGGCTGGTCGGCGGTGGTCGGGGCGATCATCACGGTGGCCGCGACGATCCCCCAGCTGCTGGCCCTCAACGCGCTCTGGGGCTCGGCCCTCTCCGGTGACGCGCTGACCACGGAGGAAGACGCGGAGGCACTGTCCGAGGTCTTCGGGGTGTTCGGGGTGACGGCCCTGTCCACCACGATCCAGTCGCTGCTGGCCACCACCATCATCACCGGCCTGCTCATCGTCGCGGTCGGTGGTGCGGTGCGGGGCGAGGCCCTGGCTCCCGGTGAGCTCTGGCGGCGGGCGAAGGGCCGGCTCTGGGCCGTGCTCGGGCTGGCCGTGCTGCTCCTGGTCACCGCGACGGTGCTGATCGCCGTCTGCATGGCGCCCGGCGGGGTGCTGCTGTGGCAGGCCGTGCAGGGTGACGCGGACGCCGAGGGCATCTTCGTGGCGTTCCTGGTGCTGGCGCTGGGCGGGCTGGTCGGTGCGATCGTCTACGCAGCGCTCTACCTCGGCTACTGGGCCCTGGCGGTGCCGGCCCTGCTGCTCGAGAACCTCGGCATGACGGCCGCTCTGCGCCGCTCGGCCCGGCTCGTGCGCGGATCGTTCTGGCGGGTGTTCGGCATCAGCCTGCTCACCGCGGTGATCGCCGCCGTGATCGGTGAGATCTTCACGGTGCCGTTCAGCCTGGTCGGCAACGGCGTGGTGCTGGCGCTGGGCACGACCGGGCCGGCCTCCCTGATCGTGCCGCAGCTGCTGGTCACGCTGGGCACGATCATGGCCGGGGCGGTGCTGTACCCGTTCTCGGCCGGCGCCGTCACGCTGCTCTACCTGGACCTGCGGATGCGGCGCGAGGGGATGGACGTCGAGATGCTGCGCTCGGAGCAGCCCCGGTGACCCTGCCCGCTCTGCTGGCCGGCGTCCCGGTTCTCGCCGACGTGCCGGTTCTCGCCGACGTGCCGGTGGAGCCGGACCGGCAGCAGGCCAAGCAGTGGCTGTACGAGGAGCTGAGCCGCCGGGAGTACCAGGACGCCCGCCCCGGGCTGATCGAGCGCGTGATCGCCTGGGTGATGGAGCATCTGCAGCAGGCGCGCCCCGGATTCCACTCACCGGTCCAGATCACCGTCACGGTGCTCGCGATCCTCCTGGTCACCGCGATCGTGGTGGCGATCTGGTACTCCGGCGGCATCCGCCGGGCGCACCGGCGCCGGGCGACCGCGGTGCTGCCCGCGCACATCACCAGCGCCACCGACCACCGCGCGGCGGCCGACCGGCACGCCGCGGCCGGGCAGTGGGGCGACGCGGTGCTCGAGCGGTTCCGGGCGGTGGCCCGCGAGTTGTCCGAGCGCGCCCTGGTACTCGTCTCCCCCGGCGCGACGGCGGCCGAGGTCGCCCGCGACGGCGGCGCCGCCCTGCCCTCGCTGGCCGGCGACCTGCGCACCGCCGCGCGGCATTTCGACGACATCCTCTACGGGCACCAGGAACTGTCCGAGGCGGACGGGCGGGAGGCCGACGGCTTCCTGCGACGGCTCGACGAGCAGGTCCGCACCACCCGGGGCACGGCCTCGGTACCGCTCGACAACGACGCGCAGGCGGTGGGCGGGCGATGAGCACCGCGACCGTGGAGCCTCCCAGCCTGCGGAGGGACGGCCGTGACCAGTGGCGACGCTGGCGCTGGCCGCTCGCCGTGGCCCTGATCGTGATCATCGGGATCGGGCTGATCGCGTTGACCGTACCGACCACCGACGACAGCCGGCGGCTCAGCCCGGCCAACGCCGCCCCGGCCGGGACCCGCGCGCTGGCACAGGTTCTCGAGCGTCAGGGCGTCGAGGTGAGGGAGGCCCACAGCACCGGCGAGGCCGTCGACCGGACCACCGCCGGCAGCACGCTGCTGGTGACCGACACGGTGCTGCTGGCCGACGAGCAGCTCGATCGGCTGGCTCACGACGACGCCGCCCGGCTGGTGCTGGTCGAGCCCGACGACCTGGCCCTGAGCGTGCTGGCCCCGCAGGTGCGGGCGGCCGGCTACAGCAACCTGACCGACTCCCGCCCGGCGAGCTGCGCGGTCGGGGCCGCCGTCACCGCGGGCGACGTGCGCGGCGGGGGCTACCTCTACGCCCGGTCCGGCGGGGCCCGCGACGGCGGGGTCTCGGTCTGCTACCCGCAGGCCGACTCCGACGACCACGACGACGTGGACACCGGCACCGAGCGCGGCAACTACGTGCTGACCGAGTCGAACGGCAAGCAGATCGTGGTGATCGGGCAGTCCGACCTGATCACCAACGAGCACGTGGCCGAGAACGGCAACGCCTCGCTGGCCCTGAACACCCTCGGCTCGCAGGAGTCGCTGGTCTGGTACCTGCCCGACCCGCTCGAGCAGGTCGGCGCCGGGCAGCGGGCCACACTGGGCGAGCTGATGCCGGACTGGGTGCGCTGGGCCGTGATCCAGCTGGCCCTGGTCGCCCTGGTCGCGATGCTCTGGCGGGCACGGCGTTTCGGCGCTCTGGTCGGCGAGCCGCTGCCGGTGGTGGTGCGGGCCGCGGAGACCCAGGAGGGACGCGCCCGGCTGTACCGGCAGGTGTCGGCGCGGGGGCGGGCCGCGGCCACGCTGCGCACCGCCGCGCTGCGCCGGCTGGCAACCCGGGTGGCGGCGCCGCCCGGCACCAGCCCGCCGCAGCTCGTCGTCATGCTCGCGGCGACCACCGGGCGCGACCCGCACGAGATCCACCGGGTGCTGCTCGGCCCGCCCCCGGAGACCGACGGCGCCCTGGTCGAACTGGCCGACCGGCTGGACGAGCTGGAACGCGCGGCCGGGATCCGGCACCGCCCGTCGTGAACCGCCCCGTCCCCCTGACCGCAGCACGATCTGAGAGGCTCACCCCGTGACCGATTTTCCGACGACGAGCTCATCGACCACCGGGGTGGGCGACGCCGAGTCCGCCCGGCAGGCGCTGGTGCGGGTGCGCGGTGAGGTGTCCAAGGCCGTGGTCGGCCAGGACGAGGCGGTCACCGGCCTGGTCATCGCGCTGCTGTGCCGCGGCCACGTGCTGCTCGAGGGTGTGCCCGGAGTGGCGAAGACCCTTCTGGTGCGCTCGCTCTCGGCCGCGCTGCGGCTCGACACCAGCCGGGTGCAGTTCACGCCCGACCTGATGCCGGGTGACGTCACCGGCTCACTGGTCTACGACAACCGCACCGGCGAGTTCTCGTTCCGCAACGGCCCGGTGTTCACCAACCTGCTGCTCGGCGACGAGATCAACCGCACGCCGCCGAAGACCCAGGCCGCGCTGCTCGAGGCGATGGAGGAGCGGCAGGTCACGGTCGACGGCAAGTCGCGCCTGCTGCCCGAGCCGTTCGTGGTCGCCGCCACCCAGAACCCGGTGGAGTACGAGGGCACCTACCCGCTGCCCGAGGCCCAGCTCGACCGGTTCCTGCTCAAGGTGACGATGCACCTGCCGAGCCGGGACGCCGAGCTCGAGGTGCTGGCCCGCCACGCGGCCGGTTTCGACCCGCGCGACCTGGCCGCCGCCGGGGTCGAGGCCGTGGCCGGTCCCGAGGACCTGGCCGCCGCCACCCGGGCCGTGCGCACGGTCGAGATCAGCCGGGAGGTGATGGGCTACATCGTCGACGTGGTGCAGGCGACCCGTTCGTCGCCGTCGCTGGCCCTCGGCGTCTCACCGCGTGGGGCCACCGGCCTGCTCAACACCTCGCGGGCCTGGGCCTGGCTGCAGGGGCGCGCCTACGTGACCCCCGACGACGTGAAGGCCCTGGCCCCGGCCACGCTGCGGCACCGCATGCAGCTGCGCCCGGAGGCCGAGCTGGAGGGTGTCACCACCGACGGCGTGCTGGACAGCGTGCTCGCCGCCGTCCCCGTCCCCCGCTGACCGGCGTGACCATCAGCGGACGCGCCGTCGTGCTGGCGGCGCTCGGCCTGGTACCGGCCGTGATCTGGCCGGGCTGGGGCTCCGTGCTGGCCTGGGCCGGGGTGTTCGTGGCGGTGGTGCTGGCCGACCTGCTGCTGGCCGGTTCACCGCGGGCGCTGAAGGTGCATCGCGAACCGGTTCCCACGATCCGGCTGGGTACGTCCACGCCGAGCCCGTTCGTGGTGAGCAACCACGGCCGCCGCACCGTGCGCGGTTCGCTGCGCGACGCCTGGCAGCCGTCGGCCGGGGCCGTCGGTGAACGGCACCCGGTGAAGCTCCCGGCCGGCCAGAGTCGCCGGCTCGTCACCACTCTCACGCCGACGCGGCGCGGCGACCGGCGGGCCGGTGACCTGACGGTGCGCAGCTTCGGGCCGCTCGGTGTCGCCGCCCGGCAGTACAGCCTGACCGCCCCCGGTGCGCTGCGGGTGCTGCCGCCCTTCACCTCGCGCAAGCACCTGCCCAGCAAGCTCGCCCAGCTGCGCGAACTCGACGGCAAGGCCGCGCTGCGGGTGCGCGGGCAGGGCACCGAGTTCGACTCGCTGCGGGAGTACGTGGGTGGGGACGACGTGCGCTCCATCGACTGGAGGGCCACCGCCCGTCGGGGCGCGGTGGTGGTGCGGACCTGGCGGCCCGAACGCGACCGCCGGGTGCTGATCGTGCTCGACACCTCGCGGACCTCGGCCGCCCGGGTCGGCGACCAGCCCCGCCTCGACGCCGCCATGGACTCGGCACTGCTGCTGGCGGCCCTGGCCTCACGCGCCGGTGACCGGGTGGACCTGCTCGCGATGGACCGGCGGGTGCGCGCCCGCGTCGAGGGAGCCGGGCGCGGTGATCTGCTGCCGCGGCTGGTGACGGCGATGGCCCCGGTCGAGGCGGATCTGGTGGAGGCGGACTGGGCGGCCATCGTCTCGACGGTGCTGAGCCGGATGTCGCAGCGGGCGCTGGTGGTGCTGCTGACACCGCTGGAGGGCGCCGCGATCGAAGAGGGCCTGATGCCCGTCATCGGGCGGCTCTGCGCGCGGCACCGGGTGGTGGTGGCATCGGTGGCGGATCCACAGGTGGCCGCGATGGCCGAGGGACGTGGTGACGCCTACGCGGTGTACGGCGCCGCGGCCGCCGGACGGGCTGCCCTGGACCGGGCCGCGACCACCGCCGAACTGCGCCGCATGGGTGTGGACGTGGTGGACGCGTCTCCGGAGGACCTCCCACCCCAGCTCGCTGACCGGTATCTGGCTCTGAAGGCGGCCGGGCTGCTGTAGGTCTGTGGGCCGCGCCTGCTCACCGCCCGCGCCTGCTCACCGCCCGCGCCTGCTCACCGGCCACGCCTGCTCACCGGCCACGCCTGCTCACCGGCCACGCCTGCTCACCGGCCACGCCTGCTCACCGGCCACGTCCGGTCAGCAGCCGGCCACCCCGCTCAGGCGGGCCGGCCGGCCTGGTCTCCCGGCGCGTCCGCCAGCGGCCTCAGATCTTGGCCAGGAACTCCAGCACCCGGTCGGTGAGCAGCTCGGCCGCACCGGGGTCGTACTCGTTCAGGCTGCTGTCGGCGAAAAGGTGCGCGGAGCCGGGATACACGTAGACCTCGGTATTGCCCTCGGCCACCGCGAACTCCTCGGCGGCGGCCAGGTCACCGGAGTCGGCGAACTCGGGATCCGCGTCCATCCCGTGCACCTGGGAGGGAACGCCCGGCCAGGCACCGAACTCGGACGGCGGCACGAAACCGCTCAGGAACAGCGCCCCTGCGGCGCCGGGCCGGGAGACGGCCAGCTTGGCGACGGGCAGCACCCCCAGCGAGAACCCGGCGTAGACCAGGGTCTGGGGCAGTGCCTCGACGGCCTGCACCCCGCGCTCGGTCACCGTGTCGAACCCGATCTGCCGGACGTGCGCGATGCCTTCGTCGAGCCGTTCGAACGTCTTGCCCTCGTAGAGGTCTGGCGTGTGCACGGTGTGCCCCACGGAGCGCAGCCGATCGGCGAAGGCGTGGACCCCCGCGGTCAGCCCCTGGGCATGATGGAACAGCACGATCTCGGCCACAGCTCGCTCCCCCTCGAACACCCGTGCGAACGATTCGGGTTCAGCCTGCCACAGGCCGCACGTCCCCCGCCAGTTCTACTGCCAGGTCACCGGTTTCGCCCGTGAGCACGGCGGGCCGGCCGAAGTACCGGACGTAGCCCAGGAAGATCAGCCAGACCGTGGCCCCGAGCGCGATGCGGGCCCAGGTGGGCAGGGGCGAGGGGGTCACGAAGGCCTCGACCACGCCGGAGACCAGGAGCACCACGATCAGGCCGATCGCGATCGTCACCATCGCCCGGCCCTCCTCACCGACCGCACGAGCCCGCGAGCGCGGCCCCGGGTCGACCCAGGCCCAGAAGACCTGGAGCCCGGCCCCGGCGGCCACGAAGACACAGGTGAGCTCGAGCAGACCGTGCGGGGTGATGAGGCCGAAGAAGAGGTCGAGGCGGCCGTTCGCGGCCATCAGCCCGGCGACCAGGCCGATGTTGAGGGCGTTGTTCGCGAGCACGTACACCACGCCGACGCCGGTGATGCCGAGCACGAAGCAGAGCGCGGCCACCCAGGCGTTGTTGGTCCAGACCTGCACGGCGAAGCCGGAGGCGGCGTGCTCGGAGTAGTAGTTCTCGAAGTCGTTCTGCACCAGCTGCTGGATCTGCTGCTCGGTGCCGGCCGAGGCCTGCACCCGCGGGTTGGCGGCTACCCACCAGCCGAGCGCGACCGCCACCAGCGTGGAGCCCAGCGCGGCGCCGAACGCCCACCAGCGGGAGCGGTAGACCGCGGCCGGGAAGGACACCAGGAACATCCGGGTGAACTCGCGGGTGATCGGCTCGTTGCCCCCGGCGATGCGGGTGCGGGCCCGGGCCACGGTGCCGGAGAGGCGGGCGACCAGGGCCGGGTCGTGCGACGAGGAGCGCACCACGGACAGGTGTGTCGCGGCCCGCTGGTAGAGCTGCACCATCTCGTCGACCTCGGCCCCGCTGAGCCGCCGGCGCCGGGTGAGCCGGTCGAGGGTGTCCCAGTCGGCCGAGTTCACGGCGGCGAACGCGTCCAGATCCACGGTCCCGAGCCTAACCTCCCGTTCTGTCGGTGGGACCACGTAGCCTGGCGGTTGTGATCACGGACCCGCTCGCCCCGATGCCGTCCGGCCAGAACCGGTCGGTGGGTCTCACCGGCCTGGTCGGGGTCGACGAGCTGGACTTCTCCGACGAGCTGGTCACCGGTGAGGCGGTGGTGCTCGAGCTGCGCCCGGCCTCGTTCATCACCCGGGCCCTGGCGGTCTTCGCCGACCTGCTGGTCACGGTCAGTCTGCTGGCGCTCCTGCTGATCTGGCTGGCGTTCGGCACCACCGGCTCGATCGACGAGGCGGCGGGCAGCGCGCTCATGCTGGTGTCCGTGCTGGCGATCGCGGTCGGCCTGCCGATCCTGGTCGAGACCCTCACCCGGGGCCGGTCACTGGGCAAGTGGCTGGCCGGGCTGCGAGTGGTCCGTGACGACGGCGGGCCGATCCGCGCCCGGCACGCGCTGATCCGCGGGCTGCTGGCGGTGCTCGAGATCTACTGGTCGGCCGGATCCGTGGCGCTGCTGACCTCGCTGATGAACAAGCGCGGCAAGAGGCTGGGCGACCTGGTGGCCGGCACCTACGTGATCCGCGAGCGCCAGCCCCGTCAGGTGCCCCCGCCGATCATGATGCCGCCGCACCTGGCCCTCTGGGTGCGCAACGCCGACCTGGGCCGGCTGCCCGATCCGCTGGCCCGCGCGTCCCGCCAGTTCCTGGCCCGGGCGGCGAAGATGGCTCCGGAGTCACGGCAGCGCCTGGGCTGGTCACTGGCCGGCCAGCTCGGCGACCTGGTCGCTCCTCCGCCCCCGCCGGGCACGCATCCCGAAGACTTCATCGCAGCCGTGCTGGCCGAGCGGCGCGATCGTGACTACGCCCGCCTGTGGCGCGAGAAACAGCAGTGCACGGCCCGTCTCGACTCCCGGGCGACGGCGAGTCCGCTGAGCGCGACGGGCGCCGGACTGCCCGACCACAACTGACGGGCTGCCCCAGGGACACACCTGGCCCCTCCGGAGGCGACCGGACGACGTCGGCGACCGGACGACGTCGGCGACCGGACGACGTCGGCGACCGACGCGTCCTCAAGCACCCGAACCCCGAAAGCACCCGCCCCACGAAAGCACCCGAGCTCCGAAATCGGCGGGCCCGCAAGCACACACCGCACCAAAGCAGGCGCGCCCTCCCCCGAAGGGAAGGGCGCGCCCACGTTCTCAGATCAGTACCGGTAGTGCTCCGGCTTGTACGGGCCCTCGACGTGCACGCCGATGTACTCGGCCTGCGCCTTCGACAGCTCCGTGAGCTTCACCCCGAGCGCACCGAGGTGCAGACGGGCAACCTTCTCGTCGAGGTGCTTCGGCAGCACGTAGACCTGGGTCTCGTACTCCTCGCGCTTGGTGAAGAGCTCGATCTGCGCGATGACCTGGTTCGAGAACGAGTTCGACATCACGAAGCTCGGGTGACCGGTGGCGTTGCCCAGGTTCAGCAGACGCCCCTCGGACAGGACGATGATCGAGGTGCCGTCGGCGAAGGTCCACTCGTGCACCTGCGGCTTGATCTCGGTCTTGGTGATACCCGGGACCTTGGCCAGGCCGGCCATGTCGATCTCGTTGTCGAAGTGGCCGATGTTGCCGACCACGGCCTTGTCCTTCATGCCCTGCATGTGGGTGGCCGTGATGACGTCGAAGTTGCCCGTGGTGGTGATGAAGAAGTCACCGACCGACAGCACCTCTTCGACGGTGGTGACCTGGTAGCCGTCCATCACGGCCTGCAGCGCGCAGATCGGGTCGACCTCGGTGACGACGACGCGCGCGCCCTGGCCCCGCAGCGACTCGGCCGCGCCCTTGCCGACGTCGCCGTAACCGCAGACCACGGCGACCTTGCCACCGATGAGGATGTCGGTGCCGCGGTTGATCCCGTCGACCAGCGAGTGGCGGATGCCGTACTTGTTGTCGAACTTCGACTTGGTGACCGAGTCGTTCACGTTGATGGCCGGGAACAGCAGGGTGCCGTTGCGGAACATCTCGTACAGGCGGTGGACGCCCGTGGTGGTCTCCTCGGTGACGCCCTTGATCTCGGCCGCCAGCTTGGTGAACCGGTCGCTGGACTCGGCCAGCGAACGGCGCAGCACGTCGAGAATGACGCCGTACTCCTCCGAGTCACCCTCACCGGTGGCCGGCACGGCGCCGGCCTTCTCGAACTCGACGCCCTTGTGGATCAGCAGCGTCACGTCGCCACCGTCGTCGAGGATCATGTTCGGGCCCGTGCCCCCGGGCCAGTTCACGATCTGCTCGGTGCACCACCAGTACTCCTCCAGCGTCTCGCCCTTCCAGGCGAACACCGGCACACCCTGCGGGTTGTCGACCGTGCCGTTGGGGCCGACGACGACGGCCGCGGCCGCCGTGTCCTGCGTGGAGAAGATGTTGCAGGAGGCCCAGCGGACCTCGGCGCCGAGCGCGACCAGGGTCTCGATCAGCACGGCGGTCTGAACCGTCATGTGCAGCGAACCGGTGATGCGGGCGCCGGCCAGCGGCTTGCTCTCGCCGAACTCGGCGCGCAGCGACATCAGGCCGGGCATCTCGTGCTCGGCAAGACGCAGCTCGTGGCGGCCGGTCTCGGCCAGGGAAAGGTCGGCGACCTTGTAATCGAACGTCATGTGGAGTCCTTCGGCATCGTCGGATGCGGCTGGAAATGAGAAATGTCCCAGTCGCAGGTGGTCGGGTCGATGGCAGCGCGAAACCAACCATGGGGAAACCCCGATCAGCTTCAAGCGGTACCAGACCCCGGCGCGGCCCATCTTGGCCGTCGGCATCACCTACGCCGGAACATCCCCCACGATAGCAATCCGGTCACGGTGCGGACACCGCCTCCCGAGGGGTGAACAAGAAAATCAAATGGTGGACGCGCCGACGCCGGCAGCGCTCTCACCAGCGGCTTCAGGCACCAGCGGATCCAAGCACCGGCGGCTCCAAGCGCGGCGGCCTCACGAAGCAGCGGATCCAGGAACCAGCGCACCAGCGGCTTCAGGCACCGGCAGCACCAGGTCGAGCAGCCCGGGGAACCGTTCGTCGAACTCGGCGCGGCGCAGGCGGATCGTGCGGCGGGCTCCCTCGTCACGCTGCTCGACCAGGCCGGCCTCACGCAGCACGGTGAAGTGGTGGCTCAGGGTCGCCTTGCCCACGCCGACATCGAGCGAACCGCAGGGCAGTTCCCAGTCACCGGCCCGCGCCACGCACCGCACGATGGACAGCCGCACCGGGTCGGCCAGAGCGGTCAGCGCGGTCTCGATGGTCACGTCACGCGGATGGGTGTGCTCGGGGGGACGCCGGCCGCCCGGCCGGGATGCTGCGGGCATCGTCCCCTCCCGGAGCATCGCGCCTACTGGTCGGCAACAATCCTACGGCGCGTGGCCGGGGAGATAGCCGGGCTCGGCGGTGAAGTCGGGCTCGCTGACCACGACCGGCGTGGAGCGGCCGTAGCGCGAACCGTCGTTGGTGCCGGCGACGGCCCGCACGGCCTGCGCCGAACTGATCACCAGCGCCCCGACGAGGGCCAGCGACACGATGACGACGGCCGTGGCGGTCAGCCGCGACCGCCGTGACCACCGGCCGAACCAGCCGAAGCGCTCGGGCCGGGACGGGTGCCGCTGCGGGCCCCGGGTCTGGTGCGGCAGGGCAGGTCGGAGCGTGCGGGGTGCGGGGTCAGCGCGCACGACGGCCTCCGGGCGATGAGGAGCGGATACAGCTGTACGAGGTGGAACCAGCCCCGACGCTACCCACAGAAACCGAATCGACGGTCAAATGCCCGCTAGGTCAGCGTTATCGCAGTCCACAGCGTTAAAGCATCCCTATGTCAGCAGCTGCGCAGGACAAAGAAGAGCGGCGTGCCCCCCCTGTACCCCAGGAGGACACGCCGCCACCACGTTCTGATACCTCAGGCCCCGGGAACTCCGGCGGGCCCACCGGAACCGTGCGCGATGTCCGGCTCGAGGAAGATCAGCTTCGCCTCGGGCACCGCCGCCCGCACCCGGGCCTCGGCCTCGTTGATGGCCTCGGCCACCTCGACCGCGGACTCGGTCGGCACCACCGCGATCTTGGCCGCGACCATCAGCTCGTCCGGCCCGACGTAGAGCGTGCGGATGTGGATGACGCCGTTCACGCCCTCGCCGACCAGTGCGGTCTTGATCTTCTCGAGGTCCTTCGGGTCCGCGCCCTCACCGACGAGCAGCGACGACGTCTCCATCGCGAGGATGCCGGCGACCACGATGAGCAGCAGGCCGATCATCGCGGTACCGATCGCGTCCCAGCGCCCGTCGTCGGTGGCCAGCGTCATACCGACACCGAAGAGCGCGAACACCAGACCGGTCAGGGCCGCCGTGTCCTCCAGCAGCACCACGGGCAGTTCCGGGGACTTGGTCTCCCGGATGAAACGCCACCAGCTGCGGCCCTCACGGGACGGCGACGCCTCACCCACCGCGGTGCGGAGGCTGAGGCCCTCCATCACGATGGCGATCAGCAGCACGGCGACCGGGACCCACTGCCAGTTCTCGATCGGCTCCGGGTGCTGCCACTTGTGCCAGGCCTCGTACAGCGCGAACAGACCACCGACGCTGAACAGGATCACCGACACGATGAACGCGTAGAGGAACCGCGAGCGGCCGTAGCCGAACGGGTGCTCCTCGTTCGCCCGGCGCTCGGCCCGCTTGCCCCCGACCAGCAGCAGCACCTGGTTGCCCGAGTCGGCCAGTGAGTGGATGCCCTCGGCCAGCATCGAGCTGGACTGGGTCAGCCCGAAGGCCACGAACTTGGTGACGGCAATGCCCAGGTTGGCACTGAGCGCGGCGATGATCGCCTTGGAACCACCCTCGGTGGACATGCGTTGGCTTCTCCCGCTTGAGGATCTTGAGGCGGGAGCAACCTACTACTTGCCCGGGCGAACTGCCCCTTCGTGTGTCCGATCGCGCAGGTCAGCCGGGCTGAACCGGTCAGTGGGTGCGGTCGCGCAGGTCAGCCACGTGCGGCGAGGTCAGCGGGTCGATGCCGCCGGCCAGCGCCATGTAGACGGATGCGAAGTCGGTCAGCGAGATCAGGTCGGCCAGCCGCTCGAGCGGGTGCCCCGGGTCGGCCGCGACCTCGGTGACCCGCACCCCGGCGTCTTCGGCGGTGGCCCGCACCGCGTCGGCCGTGCGCGCCGTCTCCAGCCAGGAGCCGTCGGGCCGGTCGAGCGTGGGCGCCGCGTCCCGCAGGAGCAGCAGGCGCATCTGCGGCGAGGAGGCGGGCGCGTCGCCGAACTCCGGGTCGGCGAAGATGTCGGCGGCCGGGCGCTTGGCCAGCGGACCGTCGAAGGTCGCGACCACGTCGCCCGCGTCGTCGGGCAGGGCGCCGCGCATCGCGGGCACCCGCGCCGTGCGGGCGAGCATGGCGGCGGCGCGAGCCGCCGCCACGCCGGTCACGTCGCCGTCGCCCAGCACCACCGGCATCACGCCGGACAGCTCCAGGGCCAGCGACTTGGCCGGGTTCACGAAGGCGTCGGACGAGGGCCGGTACTTGTCGGCCTGGGTGTCGAGCCGGTCGGCCACCCGCTCGAGCACCGACGGTGAGGCATCGGTGAGGCCGAGCTCGTGGGCCACCGAGATGACCGGCACGGCGAGCGACCACAGGCCCATGCGGGACGCGCGGGCAGCCGGGGTCTCGCTGCGCGGGACGGCGACGTGGACGCCCCCGGTGCGCTCGGAGACCTCGGCCAGCGGCGACCGCGGCGCGCCCACGGTGAGCAGACGGCAACCCCGCCGGGCCGCCTCGGCGGCGAGCCCGAGCGGACCCGGGGCCCGGCCGGACATCGACACCGCGACGACCAGGTCGAGCGGGCCGACCCAGCCCGGCAACGGCAGACCCCGCCGCACCGACACCGGCACCGGGGCGCCGCTGCCGGCCAGCAGGATCAGGATGTCGCCGACCACGGCCGAACCGCCGAGGCTGGCGACGACCACGGCGCGGGGACGCCCGTCGGCCACGATCTTCGCGATGCCTGCCTCGGCCGTGGCCGAGAGCGCCATGCGCACCTGGGCCCCGGCCATCGCCAGCGCCCGCAGGGTGCCGGACGGGTCGGACGCGGCCAGGCCGTCGGGGTCGTCGAGCAGCTGTTCGTCGAGTGCCATCGCGCCGTTTCTTCTTCAGCAGCCGAAAAAGCAGGTCAGGAGCGGGTGCGCGCCTCGTCGACGAGGAGCACCGGAATGCCGTCGTCGATGCGGTAGGCCAGCGAGCAGCCGGTGCAGTGCAGCTCGGGCGTGCCCTCGGGGCCCGAGCCGTCGACGAGTTCGCTACGGCAGCTCGGGCAGCGCAGGATCTCCCGCAGCCAGGATTCGATGGTCGTCACGGACGTCATCCTCGCGCATCCACGGCGGGCTCGGCGACCCGGACCAGACCCAGCACCTCGTCGCGGAGAAGAGCCATGGTCGCCGGGTCGGAAGCCTCCGAGTTCAGGCGCAGCAGCGGCTCGGTGTTGCTCGGCCGGAGGTTGAACCACCACAGGCCGGCCGGGCTCCCGTCACCGCTGGGCGCGTCGGCCTCGTGGCTCACGGTCAGGCCGTCGAGCCGGTCGATGACGACCCCCGGACGCCCCTCGAACGCGTCGACCACACGTTGCGTCGCGAGCGAGACGTCGGCCACCACCGAGTTGATCTCACCGCTCGGCGTGTAGCGCTCGTACTGCTCGACCAGCCCCGAGAGCGGGCCGTCCTGCTCGCCCAGCGCCGCCAGCACGTGCAGCGCCGCGAGCATGCCGGTGTCGGCGAACCAGAAGTCGCGGAAGTAGTAGTGCGCCGAGTGCTCGCCGCCGAACACCGCGTCGTACTTGGCCATCTCGACCTTGATGAAGGCGTGGCCGACGCGGGTCTTCACCGCGGTGGCGCCGTTCTCGGCGATCACCTCGGGCACCGCGCGGGAGGTGATGAGGTTGTGGATGACCGTGGCCGGACGCCCGGCCGCCTTCTCCTTGCCGATCTCGCGGGCGGCCACCAGCGCGGTGATCGCACTCGGGCTGATCGGCTCGCCCCGCTCGTCGATGACGAAGCAGCGGTCGGCGTCGCCGTCGAAGGCTAGCCCCAGGTCGGCGCCGTGCTCGGGCACGGCCTTCTGCAGATCGCGCAGGTTGGCCGGGTCGAGCGGGTTGGCCTCGTGGTTGGGGAACGTGCCGTCGAGCTCGAAGTACATCGGCACGATCTCGAGCGGCAGGTCGGGCAGGCCCAGCGCGGCGCCGAGCACGGCGGGCACGGTCAGGCCGGCCATGCCGTTGCCGGCGTCGACGACGATCTTGAGCTTGCGCCGCGAGTCCAGCGGCACCAGGCCGCGCAGGTGCTCGGCGTAGCCGCGGAGCGTGTCTTCCTGCGAGACCGCGCCGCGCAGTTCGGGTTCCGGCGCCTCTTCGGTGCCCCAGGTCGGGTGGTCGAGCAGCGCCTGGGCCAGGTCGCGGATCTCGGCCAGGCCGCTGTCGAGGCCGATCGGGCGGGCCCCGGCGCGGCACATCTTCATGCCGTTGTAGCTGGCCGGGTTGTGACTGGCGGTGAACATGACACCGGGGGCGTCGAGCGCGCCGCTGGCGTAGTAGAGCCCGTCGGTGCTGCACAGGCCGATGCGGACGACCTGGGCGCCCTCCCCCGTGACCCCGTCGGCGAAGGCGTTGATCAGGGCCTCCCCGGAGTCCCGCATGTCCTGGCCGAGCAGGACCCGCCCGGGCGGGCCGTCGGGGTCGGAGGTGAGCACCGCGCGGGCGAACGCCGAGCCGAGGGCACGCGCGATCCTCTCGGTCAGCTGCGTGCCGACCAGTCCGCGGATGTCGTTGGCTTTGACGATTTCGGTGAGCTGGGCCACCTGCGCAGATTAGCCGCTCCAGCCCCCCGTGACGTGCCGGGATCGATCCGGACGAGACATCGATAACGCGTTTTGACCCGAACGGCTGCGTCAAAACGCGTTATCGACGGGGATCTCAGACCTTGCGGGCCTTGTCGAGCACGGTGGTCACGCTCAGGGCGTCGCCCCCGTGCTCCCAGGTGCGGTGCTCACAGCGGTGGCAGGAGGTGAACTCGACCGGGGTGCCGTCGGTCAGGTTCATCGACAGCCGGGTCACCCGGGTGCTGCCGCAGGCCTGGCACTGGATCTCGGCGCGGTGCTCGCGCTGGGTCAGGGAGCCCAGCGGGATCGACGGGCCGGCGGTGCGGCCACGTCGGCGCCCCCGCCCGGCCGGAGCGGCACTCGTGGAGTCGGGGGTGGAGGTCCGGGACTGAGGAGACATAGGAGGGGAGATCCTTGTTCGGACGACAGGGGAAGTGACCCGTCGCCGAGGTGTCACTCGAACGCGGGCTGCTGCGATGCTCCCTGTCATTCGGCGAGTCACACCCGCACCTTGAGTCACCGGAGCGTCGCGGCATCCGTTCTTAAGCGGGGTATTCCGGGCGAACTCACTGTGAGCCGCGTCTCGCCGGTGGTTCGAAAGGGAATGAAGGACGCGTACGGTCGGGTGACGCACTGAGCCGTTCGTGCGCGTCGCCCCAACGCGAGGAGGACGACGCGAGGCTCCGCGTCGTCCACCATTTTGGCCGTGCTCTCAGGGAAGAGGCTCACCCAGGACGGGATCGCGCAGGACCCGCAGATGACCCCGGCGGCCCACCTCGACCGAGGAACGCTCGGCGTCCGGGTCGGGCGGCAGCTCACGCGGAGCCGGCCGGGCGGCCTCGCGGACGGCGTCGGCCAGGGCGAGAAGGTCGTCGTGCGACGGCGGCGGGGGCGTGAACTCACCCGGTGACAGGCGCACGATCTCCCAGCCCCGCGGGGCCGTCAGACGCTCGGCGTGCACCGCGCACAGGTCGTAGCAGTGCGGCTCGGCGTACGTGGCCAGGGGCCCCAGCACCGCTGTCGAGTCGGAGTAGACATAGGTGAGGGTGGCGACCGCTACCCGCTGGCAAGCGGTCCGGGAACAACGGCGCACTCCACTCACGATTGAGAAGTTACTCCCTCATCAGGCGCACCGGTTGCACCGGCACGCCACCGAATTCGTGTCGTCGGTAACCCGGCGGCCTCATCATCTTGCCCGATCCGTCCCCCGACGTCACGGATGCCGTGCCCAGGTTCTCACGGGCCGTGCAAATTCCCCAGGTTCGCACCGGCCTCCCGTAAGCTCGGATCCGTGTCCCGACCTCGTGCGATCCCGGATCCGACACCCGGCGCCGGAGGGGGTCGGCGGCGGCGCGACCGGCGTGGCCGGGGCCTGCGCGGCCAGCTCCTCCCCCGCACCGTGCCGGCCTGGCGCAGCCGGGCCGACCGGTTCGACGACCTGATCCTCGACGCGGTCGAGCACCTGGAGCCGCGCTGGGGCCGGGAACTGGCCGACGTCGAGTTCGCCGTCGAAGACGTGCCCCCGAGCGACCCTTCGCCGTGGGAGCACGGTGAGGTTCCGCTCGGCCGGTTCTTCCCCGCCGACGGCTCCCTGCCCCCGCGCATCGTGGTCTACCGGCGCCCGGTCGAGACCCGGGCCGCCGATGCCCACGACATCGGCGCCCTGGCCCAGAGCGTGGTGGTCGAGCAGGTCGCGCACCTGCTCAACCTGTCGCCCGAAGAGGTCGACCCGCGCTACAAGGACGAATAGACCGGACCGGCCCTCCGGCCTACTTCAGGCCGAGCCGCGTGTCGGCGACGGCGGTCGAGGGCGCGGTCTCGGCCCTCGCCGGTTCGACGCCGAGCACGGTGATCGCCGTGCCGTAGTCGTCGGTGCTGGTGGCCACCACCGACGCCGCGACCGGCCCGCCCTCGAGACCGGACACCCGGAACGCGGCGGCCTTCTCGTCCAGCGCGAAGGCCGCGGCCGTGCCGTCTTTGAGCGTCACGTCGAGCTCGTCGAGGTCCTCCCCGTCGGCGTCGACCGGGGTGATCGTCAGCGACCCGCCCTTCGTCTCCGCGACCAGCGACACCGTCGAGCGGGTGCCGGGCGGCAGCATGGTCCAGCCGCCGTTCTCGTCGAGAGACTTCGCGGACGGCGCCCAGCCGAACTCGGTGGCCTTGTGCCCCGCCGCGGCCGGGCGCCCGATCCGGGCCCCCGCCACCACCGGCACGTCGGACTGGACCACCGCGGTGTAGGTGCCCGACGCGAGACCGTGAACGGGAATGTCGACGACCTCCCCCGCGGGCACGTTCACCACCCCGGAGCTGGGCATCTCGACCTCACCGGACGAGCCCAGCAGCTTGAGCCGCACCACGGCCTCCTCGGTGCCGGGCACCGCCACGCGGACCGACGTGGAGCCGGCCGCGGTGGTGTCGTCGGCCGTCTTGGAGTAGCCGTTGACCAGCGAGATGCCGGGGATCACGAGCTTCTTCGCGGACTCGGCGCCGGGCGAGACGACATCGGTGCCGCCCGCGACGAGTCCACGCAGCACCGCGTCGTGCATGCGGGCGATCACCTGACCGCTGCGGGCCACCACGTGCACGGCCACACCCGATCGGCCCGGCGCGAGAGCGTCGACGAAAAGCGGGGTCTGGCCGTGCGCGGGCACCACCACCCCGGCTCCCGAGGGCGGGTCGACGCGGCCCTCGTCGGTCAGCACCGACACGTCGACGACGGCCGTCGTCCCGGTCGGGTTCGACAGCACCAGCCGCAGCCGCTCACCGGAGACCGTTCCCCCGCCCACCAGCCAGGCCTCGGACGAGGGCTGGTCGCAGCGACTGGCCGAAAGACCGCGCAGGTCACCCTTGGTCGTGACGGTCGACTGCACCGCGGCCAGGTCGGGCAGCTCCTGCGGGTCGTCGGGGTCGGCCGTGGTGACGACCGGCCCGAGCCGCCAGGTCGACAGCCCGCCGATCCTGACCTCCCCCTTGTCGGCCGTCAGCTTCTCCTGTGTGCCGGTGTGCACCGGGACGTCGCTCTCCGGAAGGGTTTTGCTGAGCTCCTGGATCGTGCCGGACTCGGGCCCCTCGGCCTTCACCGTGGCCGATGCGTCGCCCCGGGCCGCCAGCAGGGCACTGACCAGCACACCGGCACCGGGACTGGCCGCCGCGCCGCCCTCGGGAACGACCAGCGTCTCCGGGCCGGTGCAGGCCAGGGCCGGGGCCGCGACGGTGGCCGGGAGCGTGCTCGAGACGGTACGGACCCCGATCTGCTCGGGCAGCAACGCGGCTCCGACCGCGATCCCCCCGGCGACCGTCAGCACTCCCGTCACCGAAAGCACTGCACTTGCGCGCTGATTCACGAACTCTCTTCCTCCCCGGACCCGTCCGGGGCGTCCTGACCCGTGTCCTGGCCGCGCTCCCGGTCGGATCCACGATCCGATGCACCGGCAGTCTCCCGCGCCTCGGAGGGGCTTGCCGTGTCCCCACTTGGGGGGTCACCAGTATCGGAATCGCCGATACCCGCCGGGTTCGGCGCCTTTTCGGCCGGTCGCGAATCGCCCGGTTCGACGGGGGTTTCCGTGACCGGATTCTCGGCCTGGTTCTCCCGCGAGGTCCGCGGGCCGGGCGGCCGGTTGCGCGCCGAGTCGGCCCTCAGGGGGCGCAGGTCGCGGGTCTTCGGGGCGTCCGGGGCATGGTGGACGACCGGGGCGGCGTCACGCGCGGGTTCACCTTCGGCGGGTGGCGGGGTGAGGACGACCGGCTCGGTGCCGGCCGTGTCCGGGGCCTGCTCCGCGGGCTCGACCTTCTCGATCTGCTCAGCCCTCTCGACCTTTTCGGCCACCTTCTCGGCCATCTGAGCCTTCTCGGCCACCTGAGCCTTTTCGGGCCTCTCGGCCGGAAGTGCGACCTCCGGCTCGCGGGACGGGCGGCTGCGCTCGAGGGGCTTCACCGCCGCGCCACCGGCCTTCCGGCGCCCCGGGGTGGGGCGGGTCTCGGCCGCCATCGCCTCCGCGGCCTGCCGGGCGGCCCGGCGGCGACGGCGCGACGGGCGCTCGGCCATCGGGTCGTCACCGTCGGCGGCCTCGATCGCCAGACGCCGGGCCAGTTCGGTCATCCGGGACTGGTGCTGGGCGTAGGCCCGGCGGGGTTCCTGAGTGCCGAGGCCCTCGCTGCGCGAACCGTTCTCGGGGCGACGCGGCCGGTCGGGGGCGTCACCGGGGCGACGTACCCGCCGGCCCGACGTGCCGACCGGAACCGCGGCGGGCTCCTGCGAGCGCCACGACTTCGGCGGAGGCAGCAGGCGCGGGCGGCGCCGGGGCAGCGGGATCGCCGCCAGCAGGGCCAGCCCGAGCACGCCGAGCCGGCCCAGGCCGATCGCCTGCGCGTTCGCGTCGGCGTGCCGCACCACCAGGGTGCCGCCGGCCGCGGGCAGCTCGAACGCCTGCGCCCAGCCCTCGTGGACGGCCGGGGTCAGCGCGGAGCCGTCGAGCGAGGCGCTCCAGCCGGCGTCGGCCCGCTCGCTCAGCACCAGGGTGCGACCGGTCCCGCCCGCCGCGACGTCGGCCGTGAAGCCGACCCCCGGTGCCGGGACCGTGGTGACGAGAGCGCCGTCGGCACCGAGGATGCGCACCCGCGCGGGACGCGTGGGAACACCGCCCTCGGAAGCCACCGACTCCTCCGCCGGATCCGCCGACTCCTCCGGCGCGTCCTGCGTCGGATCGCCCTCGGAGGCCGAGGCCGCCAGCTCGACCCGCCACAGCACCTTGCCGGCCGAGTTGCTCACCCGCACCAGCCCGGGAGCCACGTCGAGCGAGGCGACCGCGGCATCGGCCGCGTCCGGATCGGCGGGGCGGGACGTGAGCAGCAGCACCGAGCCGATGTCCAGGTCGGCGAAGCTCGAGCGCTCGTCGTTGCCCCCGCCGGACAGCAGCGCGCCGATCGTGTCGAGCACCGGCTGGTCGGCCGCCGAGCGCGCCGCCAGCGAGGAGGGCGTCAGCGAGGCCGCCGACTCCTGGCCGGTCTGCGGACCGCCGGTGCGGTAGAGCGCCCAGCGCACCCCCGCGTCCGTCGGCTGGATCGTCAGCGTGCGGGTGGCCGCCGCCCCGTTCGCCTCGGCGGCCGCCACGGCGGGCAGCACCTCGGGATCGGCGCGGTGCACCCAGCGGTTCGTGGTGCCGGTCCACCCGTCGGCGGCCCAGGCACCGAGCACCAGCAACGGCGTGACCACGGCGAGCGCGCCCATCGCGACGGCACCCCAGTGCCGCACGCCGATGCTGCGCGCCTTGAGCCGCCCGGCCGCCCCGTCGAGGTGCGACAGCGACGCCACCACCACGGCCAGCAGGAGCAGCGAGACCGCCGGCCCCGACCAGCCGTGGAGCAGACCCTCGGCACTCGGCCGGATGTCAACCACCGGGATCGCCACGGCGGTGGCCAGCGCGGCCAGGCCGACCAGCCAGGCCACCACGGCGATCTTGCGGCGCAGCCGGCCGGTGAGGGCCGCGACGCCGAGCAGCAACGGCGGCACGACCACCGCGACGGCGAGGACGCGCAGCCAGACGCCGGCGTCCGCGACCCCGGTCAGATCGGCCACGAGCCGCGCGAGACGGTGCACCGGGCCGTGGTTGATGACGGCCGGGTCGGCGGGCCACAGCGCGGCGGCCCAGCCCGGCGAGCCGGGAGCCACGGCACTCGCGCCGCCCGGTTCGGCCAGCAGCAGGCGGGGGTCGCCGGCGACGGCCAGCCACCAGGGCAGGAGCAGAACCGAGGGCACGGCGACGGTCCAGACCAGCAGACGGCGACCGTGCCGGGCCACCAGCGCCAGCAGCAGCACCGCGAACAGCGACGGCGCGGCCAGGGCGGGCGCGGAGGCGATCAGGACGGTGAGGGCCAGGCCCGCACCGGAGGCGGCGGCCAGCGAGGCGCGACGGCGCCCGGGAGCGCCCGGATCGGCCGGGCGCATCCCGACGGCCCGGGTCAGCGCCAGGGCGGTCAGAGGCAGCATCAGGTGCGCCACGATCGCGGCCAGGCGCCCGGCCGTGACCGCCAGGATCAGCGACGGCGCCGCCGCCCAGATCAGCGCGGCCCAGGCCCGCAGCGCGCGCGAGCGGGTGACGGCGGCAGCCGCCCACCAGGCCACCAGCGAGGCCAGGGGCAGGGCGGCGAGCAGCAGGAACTCGGCCGCGACCCGGGTGGAGCCGGCGAACGGCCCGGACAGCACCGCCAGCACCAGGTCGAACGGGTCGGCCACGGCGGCCAGGCCGAGGCCGGTGGGGCGCCAGCCGGACAACCCCAGCGACCACAGCTTCGCGGCGGTGCCGGGGGCCGGGATCAGCGCGTCGCCGACCGGGGTGCCGGTGCCTCGCAGCAGCACGCGCAGCGCCACCAGGCCCACGACGCCGGTGAGCAGGGCGATCGAGAGGCCGATGCGCAGGGACGCGGGGCGCCTGGGCCGCTCGCGCTCGTCGTCGAAGCGGATCTCGTCGTCGGGCAGCGTCGGCATCGGGACGGTGGGGGCGTCGGGTCCGGCGGGCTCCCGGACGTCGACGACCAGGGCGTCGTCCTCGGGGCCGGCCAGCTCGGACGTGCGCGGCCGGCGCACCGACCAACCCGATCCGCCCTTGCCCGATCGGGCAACCGTTCCTGCCCCGGACGTCACCGTGGAGGTGGCGCGGCCGGCCGGACTGCGGGTGGCGGCGGCCGAACCGGGTTCGGGCGCGGCCCAGGCCTCCTCCTGCGCCCGCAGGTACGAGGACAGCCGGTCGCGGCGCTGCCGCAGCGTGGAGCGGCGGCTCGCGAGGAGCCGGCGGTATTCGCGGCGGGACATCTGCCGGCCCCGGCGAGCCCGCCAGCGGGCCCGGATCCAGGCGTTCGGGCGCCCGGCGGCGAGCAGGTAGGCGGCGATCTCGGCCCCGGCCCGGTCGGGCTGGCGCAGGCTCAGACGCACCAGGGCGCGCATCACCGCGGCGGCGCCCAGCCACACCAGCAGGAGCGGCAGCAGCGGCAGCGGGACCGAGGCCAGGCGCAGGTGCACGGCGGCCCGCCGGTCGCGCATCGCCCAGGCGGACGGCCGGCGCACCGCCCGGCCGCGCAGACCGGACGAACTGGCCTCGGCGTGCGCCATCACGGCCTGCGGCACGACCACCACGCGCTCGCCCAGCAGGTGGGCGCGGCGGCACAGGTCGAGGTCGATGCGGGCGTCGGCGAGCGCCGGGTCCGGGCCCCCGAGACGTTCCCAGAGGTCGCGCCGCACCAGCATTCCCGGGGTCGCGACGGCCAGGACGTCGCTGCGGTGGTCGAGCTGCCCCTGGTCGAAGTCGTCGACGTCGACGCCGGTGACCCGGGCGCCGAGCACCGAGGTGGTGAATCCGACGTCGAGCAGGCGGCGGCTGTCGTTCCAGCTGACCTGCTTGCAGCCGGCGACGCCGATGGACGGGCCGGAGTCGGTCGTCTCGATCAGGCGCTGCAGGGCGTCGGGCGCCGGGGCGCTGTCGTCGTGGAGCAGCCAGAGCCACTCCTGCGGTTCGCCGGAAGCGCCTGTCGCTGAATCGTTCTGGGGCACGGAGCGGAGCGCGGCGCGCACCGCCTCGCCGAAGCCGGTGCGGGCCGTCACGGTGACCAGGTGGGGCGTGGCGATGCCGAGCATGTCGGCACTGCCGTCGGCCGAGCCGGCGTCGACCGCGATCAGGCGGTCGGGGCGACGGGTCTGCGCCTCCAGTGCGTCAAGGGTGCGCGGTAGGAAGGCCGCGCCGTCGTGGGCGACGAGAACCGCGGTCACCACGAGGGCCGGACCGGGTTCGACGGGGGGCTGCCAGGAGGACCAGTCGACCTCGTCGCCCGGCTGCTCCAGCTCGGATTCGACGAAAAGCAGGTCCGGACGCCGGTTGTCGACGCCGGACCCGTTTGCCGCTAACGGTGCCTGGCCATGAATGCTCACGGCTTTCTAACTAGAGCTTCAGACCGCCTGCTTCTTCACGCGGCGGCGCTCACGCTCGGAGAGCCCGCCCCAGATGCCGAACCGCTCGTCCTTGGCGAGTGCGTACTCCAGGCACTCGGCCCGGACCTCGCACGACATGCAGACCCGCTTGGCCTCGCGGGTGGAGCCGCCCTTCTCGGGGAAGAACGCCTCCGGATCGGTCTGCGCGCAGAGTGCCCGCTCCTGCCAGGCCAGTTCCGGCGGCAGGTTGTCGGAGTTCGTGGCAACCAGGGTGAGAACATCCAGCTCCGCCGAATTATCGCTCTGCTCCGCGTCGTTCGTGCTGTCGCTGATGATGATGTCACCTGCCGCCATGAGCTCGTGCACTTGGCGCCTCCCTCGAACCAGGCCCCTTTGACAGGGCGTTCCCCCCACTAAGCGTGATGGCGCGCATACGTTAGGTGATTTCATGCTGTCGACACCAATGAAATTACACGCGTGTCGTGCACTGCGCGTCAAGCTGGAATCTGCTAGTCACTTCCGTTTGACACGTACACCATCCCGTGTAATACGCGGATTTTCACCCGCATCGATCGGCTGAAGTCCGGACATCTCACTCAGGTACTCGTGAGACTGATGCGCCCCTTGCGATGGCCGTCATGCCTTGCGCGCCACAGCGGCCGGAATTGAGCCGAGAAAATGTCATCCTGCCGTCCGAGACCTCTCTCCCCCGTTCGACGGGGCGAAATCCTCCGTTGCAGGTGCCAACTCCCGGTTGCGTGCGTTCGGTTCCCTGTGATGAGGCCCGACAGGTCCGGAATGATGCCCCTCACACCGATCCGTGAGTAGTGCACGTCTGTATGTATAGGACGGTGCGCCCCTGCACTGTGGTCGGCGGGTCCCCCTGCGATTGGGTGCTCCCCAGCTGGGATGCGATCAGGCGTCTGAAAGGATCACGGCATGCGCATCACGGCTCTGGCCGGTGGCGTCGGCGGCGCACGTTTCCTCCGCGGCCTCCTGGACCATCTCGACTCCCGTCCCACCGATCCGTCGGGCGGGCCGCACGAGGTCACCGTCATCGGCAACACCGCCGACGACGTCACCCTGCACGGACTGCGGATCTGCCCCGACCTGGACACGGTCATGTACACGCTCGGCGGTGGCATCCATCCCGAACAGGGCTGGGGCCGGGCCGGTGAGACCTTCGGCGTGGCCGACGAACTGCGTGCCTACGGCGCCGAGCCCCAGTGGTTCACGCTCGGCGACCGCGACATCGCGACGCACCTGATGCGCACGCGCATGCTCGGCCTGGGCTACCCGCTGTCGTCGGTGACCGAGGCGCTCTGTGCGCGCTGGCAGCCGGGCGTGCGCCTGCTGCCGATGAGCGACGACCCGATCGAGACGCACGTGGTGATCGACGATCCCGAGGGTGAGCCCGCGGACGACGGCACCCCGGCGGTGAAGGCGGTGCACTTCCAGGAATGGTGGGTGCGCCTGCACGCGGCCGTCCCGGCCCGGCAGATCCTGGCCGTGGGCATCGAGCAGGCCAAGCCCGCGCCCGGTGTGCTCGAGGCGATCGCCGACGCCGACGTGGTGGTGCTGCCCCCGAGCAACCCGGTGGTCTCGATCGGCACGATCCTCGCGGTGCCCGGCCTGCGGGACGCCATCCGGGCCACGAAGGCCCCGGTCGTGGGCGTCTCGCCGATCATCGGTGGCGCTCCGGTGCGGGGCATGGCCGACGCCTGCCTGACCGCGATCGGGGTCGAGACCTCGGCCGCCGCGGTGGCCGACCTGTACTCCGACTTCCTCGGGGGCTGGCTGGTCGCGCCCGGTGACGCCGACAGCAAGATGCCCGAGGGCGTCACCCTGAAGGCGGTGCCCCTGCTGATGTCCGACGCCGAGGCCACGGCCGCGATCGCCAGGGCGGCGCTCGATCTGGCCACCGAACTACGGTGACCCACCCCTCCGGTCGACCGACGCCGGGGGCCCCCTCGCTGGTGGTCTCGCCCGTGCCCGGCATCGGCGAGGTCTCGATGGGGGACGACGTGGTCGCCCTGGTCGTGTCGGCCCTGCGGGCGGGTGGCCGGGACCTCGCGAACGGTGACGTGCTCGTGGTCTCGAGCAAGATCGTGTCGAAGGCCGAGGGGCGCACCGTGGCCGCCGCGGTCCGCGACGAGCAGATCACGGCCGAGGCGAAGCGGCTGGTGGCGGCCCGGCGCACCCCGGGCGGGCTGGCCCGCATCGTGGAGTCGGCGGCCGGGCCGGTGATGGCGGCGGCCGGTGTCGACAACTCCAACGTCGAGCCCGGCACGGTGCTGCTGCTCCCGGTGGATCCGGACGGCTCGGCCCGCGCCCTGCGGGCCGACCTGGCCCGGCAGACCGGGCTGAACGTCGGGGTGATCGTCTCCGACACCGCGGGCCGGGCCTGGCGCGACGGGCAGACCGACTTCGCCCTGGGCTGCGCCGGGGTCTCCCCCACCGAGGACCTGCGCGGGCTCGACGACACGCACGGTCAGCGGATGGAGGTCACGATCCGCGCGGTGGCCGACGAACTGGCGGCGGCCGGTGATCTGGTGAAGGGCAAGCTCACCGGGATCCCGGTGGCGCTGGTGCGGGGCGCCGGCGCGTTCGTGCTGCCCGTCGGTGAAGACGGTCCCGGTGCGGCGGCGATGCTGCGCCCGGCGGCGACGGACTGGTTCCGCTACGGCCAGGTCGAGGCGGTGCGCTGGTCGATGGGGGTGGACCCGTCGGCGGTGGACGCGCCGACCGTCCCGGCCGGCCCGGTGCTGGACCGCCTGCTGCGGGTGGTGGAGGTGGCGCTGGCCGCGCCCTCGCCGCTCGTCGGGGTGGCGGCGCCGGTGTGCGCGGTCAACGTGGAGCCCGAGGGACTGTTCGTGGTGCCCGAGCTGCCCGGTGATCCGGTCGCGCTCGGGGCGCTGGCCCAGCGGCTGGCGGCGGCGGCCTGGTCGGAGGACCTGGCGGTGACGATCCGGCTCGAGCCGCGCGGGCTGCGCGTCCTCCCTGCTCTAACGGGGTAGGTGCGTCGGGAGGGTCATGCGCGGGGCCCGGCGGGGGCGGGCCACCGCGTCCAGCTCCAGCAGTTTCTGCACCCGGTAGCGGTGCCCGCGGTAGCACTCGATGACCTCGGCGCAGCCCGCGTCGTCCATCACCGTGCCGGTCAGGGCCCAGGAGACGTTGCGCGAGACGTGGTAGTCGGCCCAGGAGAACGCGTCCGGGTCACCGTGCGACCGCTGGCGCACCTCGGCGGCGGTCCAGATGCCGATGCCGGGGACGGTGCGCAGGGCGCGAGCGGCCTCGTCGTGCGGCAGGTCCACGGTCTGCTCGAGCCGCCCGGCCACCTGGGCGGCATTGATGACGGCGCGGCGCCGGGCCTCGTCGACCCCGGCCTTGAGCCAGACCCACGACGGGATCTGGCGCCAGGTCGCGGCGTCGGGCGGTACGTACATCCCGGCCGCCTCGGGGGCCGGGCCGGGAGCCGGTTCGCCGAACTTCACCACCAGGATGCGCCAGGCGCGGCGGGCCTCCAGGCCGGTCACCCGCTGCTCCAGCGCGGCGGGCACCAGGGCCTCGAACACCGCGCGGCTGCGGGGAACCCGGTAGCCCGGACGTGACCGCCAGGCCTGTACCAGCTTGGGGTGCTCGGGCCGGGGGACGAAGCCGGACGGGTCGTCGCCCGCGCCGAGCAGGTCGGGCACCCCCTCGAGCACCCAGGCCGAGCCCGGGCCCCAGGCGGTGGCCTCGACCTCGCCGGCGGTGGTGCGGGCGACGAGGCGCAGCAGGGCCGGGCCGTCGGGGGTGCGGGTGGCCCGCCAGACAGGGGAGCCGGGCTGGGTACGGAAGCAGGGGTCGGACCCGCCCCGGCGCAGGCCGGACAGGATGTGGTGCACGGAGATCGGGGTCTCCGGGCGGTAGGTACGCGTCGCGGAGCGCACCGGGACGACGGTACGGGCCGCGGTGAGGCGGGCGGTGCGGGCGGCCGAGCCGGTGACGCCGGGCTGGGCGGCCGCACCGTTGCGGGATCTCGGGGCGGGGGCCGGCTCGTCGCCGTAATCGCCGGACAGGCCGATGATCCGGGGGATCCGGGCGGACGAGCGGCGTCCGCGGGCGGCCGGTGCGGCGGAGCTCCGCCGGGTGGGGTCGCCGCTGGTGGTCACCTGCACATCCTGCACCGGGATCCGCGGCGACGGGTGCAACCCACGCGGATTCGTGGGGCCAAAGTTGACACCGGACCGTGGCAGACGGGGCGGACCGGGGCAGAAGAAGGGGGCGACCAGGGATGGAGTTCACCCGTTCACGGGCGCCCCACGCCGGGCACCGCCGTTCAGTCCGTCTCGGCGGGCTCCGGGGTCTCGGTGCTTCCCGGGGGCACCCGCGAACCGTGCCGCCGCGCGGCCAGGATGCCCAGACCGGCCGCGATCAGGTCGACCCCGGTGAACAGGACGCGAGAGATCAGCACCACCACGACCACCTTGCCGTGGTCGTCGAGCACGGTGGACAGCACCGCCGCCAGCGCCACCTCGCGGGCACCGGCGCCGGCCGGGGCCAGGACCACCACGAAGCCGACCGCCCAGGCCAGCGCGTAACCGCCGATGAGCAGCAGGGCGGTGGAAACGTTGGCGTCGGCCCCGAGCGGGATGCTCAGCGCCCAGACCTGCAGCCCCGCCCCGGCCCACGACCCCATGGCCCAGAGCGTGGCGATCAGGGTGCCGCGGCCGGAGGTGCGCTCGGGCAGCCCTTCTCTGGTGACGATGCGCAGGGCCCGGTCGACCAGGCGCCCCATCACGGCCGGGTGCAGCACCACGGCCAGGGGGACGACCAGCAGCACGGCCCAGCCGAAGCCGTCGGGCAGGGCCTCGGGGGCGAACGGCACGGCGATCAGCACCACCAGCAGCGCACTGAGCACCGACAGCAGCATGCTGACGACCGTCGCGGTGGCGGTGCGGCGCCGAGGCACGTGATAGTCGCGGCCCAGCTCGGCCTGCACGACCACCGGCCAGACGCTGCCGGGCAGGTACTTGCCGAGCTGCCCGACGAAGAAGATGCGGGCCGCCACCTGCAGCGGCAACGGCGACCCGAGGCTCGACAGGATGGTGAGCCAGACCATGCCCGCCAGGCCGACATTCACCATCGTGGCCACCACCGCGAGCGCCAGCCACCCCGGGCTCAGCTGGCCGACCGCGTCGGCGACCTCCTCACGGCGTGACAGCACCGCCCACACCGCGAGCGCCACCAGCAGCACGCCGAACCCGACCCGGAACCAGCGGGCCCGGCTCAGTTCGCTGGCCCTGCCGGCCAGCGCCCCGACGCGGGCCATCAGTGCCTTGCCCTCCGGGGCAGCACCCGCTTCACCCGCCCCGCCGTCGGCGGGGGGTGTCTGCCCCTCCCCCGGGTCGGTTCCCTCGCCGGTGCGGGTGTGAGGCTCCGGGACGCCGTTCACCGAGCTCACCGCCGCGACTCGACCGGCGTCACGCCGGTGAGGGCGGCGACGTAGCGGTCCCACGGGCCGGTCAGGTCGATGTCGGGCAGGCCGGCCCGCAGCCGGTCGAGCTCACCGGGAGCCGCGAGCTGCTTCAGCGCGGAGACCAGGGCGGGCACGTCACCGGGCGGTACCAGCAGGCCGTCGACACCGTCGTGCACGTCGTCGCCGAAGGTACCGACCGAGGTGGCCAGCACGGGCAGGCCGTGCGCATGACCGAGCAGCACGTTCTGCGAGGCGGTGGCGTGGCGGTAGGGCAGCGCGAGCACGTCGTGCCGGGCCAGCAGCGGCGGGATATCGACGCCGGCCACGTACCCCGGGCGCACGTCGACGCGCCCGGCCAGCGCCGGGTCGGCCGCCAGCTCGCGCACGCGCTCACCGGCCGCGCCCCACTGCTCACCCGCGACCGTCACACTGACCTCGGGCACGCCCTTGGCCGCCTCGAGCAGCAGGTCGTAACCCTTGTACTCGCGCACCATCCCGAGGGTGAGCACCCGCAGCGGATCACCTTCGGCCCGCGCCGGCCGGGCGGCGGCCAGCTGCCGGCCGGCCCGGTCGGGCAGCCCGCCGGGCAGGTGCGGCGCGAGCGGCACGGTGACCACGGGACGCCGGTCGAGACCGAGGTCGTGGGCCAGCTGCGCCTGCTCGGCGGAGTGCACGACGATGCCGTCGACCGAGCGCAGCATCTTGCGGATCAGCAGCTCGCCGCCCGGATGCGTCTCGTGCGGCACCACGTTGTGGGCGATCGCGACGATGCCCGGCTTCGGGGCGCCGACGCGACGGCCGCGCGAGGCCACCCGGATCGAGCGCACCAGCGTGAGCAGTGACGGCACCTGGATCGGCACCACCACCACGACGATGACCAGGTCGACGTCGCGCAGGTGCTTGCCGGTGTTCCACCAGGTGCCCGGCCGGTCCCAGCGCAGCGGCCGGGTGGTGTTCGGGTAGGGCGGCAGGTCGGGACCGCCCTCGGGCACGGCCTGCTCGCCGGGGTAGAGGCTATGCGGGTAGAGCCGCGACCAGGAGACCAGCTCGACCTCGTGCCCGGCTGCGGCCAGGGCGTGCGCGGTCTGCGTGGTGTGCGCGGCCACGCCGCCCTTGAACGGGTGCGAGGGCCCGACGATCGCGATGCGCAGGCCGCGCCCCGGGGGCCCGGAGGCCGGACCGCCGGACTGCACCAGGAAACTCGTCATCGTCGGCGGCCCGCCCGGACCGGACGCAGCACCAGGTAGCGGCAGAAGCGGGAGGGCCGCGCCGAACGCGGCCCGACGAGGCGCGGTGCGGTGCAGCGCGCGGAACGGGGCGCCACGCCTCAGCCCTCGTGCACGCCGGGGTCGAGCGCGCTGTCGCCGCGCGACCGGACGATGAGGTCGGCCAGCAGGCCCATGCTGGCGATCAGCAGGCCCGCGATGATCAGGAGCATGGTGTTGGCCGGGAAGTAGAACGGGTGCCGGACCATGTCGACGACCGCCTTGACCACACCGATGCCGAGCAGCCAGAGGGCCAGCGGCATCAGGACCTTCAGCGGGTCGAAGTACATGATCATGCGCAGCACCTGGAGGATGTACCGGTAAGCGTCGCGCACGAAGTGGAACTTCGAGGTGCCGGCCCGCTTCGCGTAGTCGATCGGCATGTAGTGGATGTCGTGCTGGTTCTGCAGGAACGACAGCGTGATCGTGGTGACGCAGGAGAACCCGGGCGGCAGCAGGCGCAGGTAGGGCAGCGACACCGAGCGCCGGAACGCGCGCAGACCGGAGTTCAGGTCGGGGATCTTCTGGTTGCTCAGCCGCTCGGCGATCTTGCGGATCAGCCACTTCGCGGGCACGCGCAGCCACTTGTGCGTGCCCTCCTCGGTGAGGCGGGCACCCACGACCTGGTCGTAGCTCGGGTCGGCGAGCAGCAGGTCGATCAGCTCGGGGATGCGCTCGTTCGGGTAGGTCATGTCGGCGTCGGTCCACACCACGATCTCGCCGCGGGCGCGCAGCGTGCCGATGCGCCGGGCCGTGCCCGAGCCGCCGTTGCGGCGGAAGGCCAGCACCTGCACGTGCGGCATCCGGGTGGCGGCCTCGCGCAGCACGGCGAGCGTGCCGTCGGTGCTCGCGTCGTCGATCGCCAGGATCTCGTAGCGATGACCGGACGCGTCGAGGGAGGTGGTGATGCGCTCCAGCTCGGCGAGGACGTGGTCCTGCTCGTTGTAGCAGGGCAGCACGATCGTTGCCGTCACCCCGCCGGGCTCGGGCGTGACCGGCCCACCGACCGGCTGCGGGGACGTCGGGGACTCGGGGGCCACGGGTGAAGCGCTCATCGCAGGTGAGGTTACCGGCTGCCGGAGGACGTTCCGGACCCTGGAGGAGTCCCTGTGGATAACGGTTGGGTGGTCAACCTCCGGAAACGCCCGATCCGCCCGGTTCAGTTCACCCGGGTGGCGTCCGCCAGCCAGACCCGCACGGGCAGTTCCGCCTCCCCGTCGGGCACCCGGGTGAGGTAGCGCTGGTCTTCCTGCGACATCACGTCGACGACCGGATCGGCCTCCAGGCCGAGGGTCTCGATCACGGTCTCCCCCTCGGGCGTCGCGGCCAGCAGTACCGGGGTGTTCCCGGCCTCGACGATGCGCGCCACGATCGGCTTCACGGCGGTGGCCACGGCCTCGAGGTCGTGGATGTCGGTGACCCGCACCGACGACGCCGGGCGGTCGCACAGCCCGCGCACGACCTGCGGCCACTCGTTGGCGGCCCGGTCGTCCAGGGCGACCACCACGTCCCTGGGCCCGAGGTGGGCACAGACCTTCTCGGCGGCGGCGATCTGGCCCTGCTCGGTGCGCTGCCCGGCGACCGGCTGGGTGGCGAGCCAGGGGGGCAGCACCATCACCACGACGGACGCGGCGACCACCGCGACCAGCGCGGGGGCGGGCCAGCGGCGCAGGGCGCGCCGGCTCACCCAGGCGGCCGTGGCGGTGGCCGCGACCACCAGGGCGGGGATGACGACCGGCACCATCCGGCGGTCGGCCCACGGGTGGTCGGGCGTGATGCCCGGGCGGTACAGCGTGAGCAGCACACTGCCGAAGGCGATCACGGCCGGTCCCAGCCAGACCGGCACTCCCACGGTGCGGCCCGTGGTGGACGTGGTGGCGTGCCGGGCACGCGAGTTCAGCCACCAGCGGGCGGTGGTCGCGGCCAGAACCGCGAACGCGAGCCACGCCGCGACCAGCATGACCGGCCCGGTGTACCAGCTGATCCAGTTCAGGCTGTGCTCGGCGTAGGTACGCCCGCCGTCGACGGGCAGCCCCTGGTCGGCCTGCAGAACGGCGACGACGCGGGACCCCGGGTCGGTCGGGGACTGCCGGGTGATCATCCAGAGCGGACGGCTCGCCAGCACCACGCCGATCAGCGCGACCAGCCCGCCGAGCACCCAGGGCCAGCGCCTGTGCCATTCCGCCGTGGTGAGCCGGGTGTAGAGCGCCGACGTGGTGTTCTCCCGCCGCCGGGCCACCGCGACCACGGCCCAGCTGCCCAGGCCGAGCACGACGCCCCCGGCGACCAGCGGGATCAGGCTGGCCGAGATCGTGCCCAGGTAGGGCCGCGACAGCCAGACCGCCGGGATCACCGCGACCGCGGTACCGCCCAGGACCCCACCCACCAGCGTGCGCGCGGCCGGGTGCCGGCTCAGCGCCAGCACCGCCGCGACCGGCAGCAGCAGCGAGACCTCGCGCAGACCGTCCACCCGGAACAGGCAGGCGAGGCCGAAGGCGAGACCGGCCGCCAGGCCGAGCAGCCGGGCGGCGTGCGGGTCGTTCGAGCCGTGCACGCCCCGCACCAGGAAGGCCGCGTGCCGCACCGGGTTACCGGCCCGCACGGCGTCGCACAGCAGGGCGGCCGCGACCGAGACGAACAGCAGGGCGATGGGCTCGGAGTAGGTCGAGCGGGCCGCGTGCAGCACCGGCTGGATCAGCGCGAGCGACGCCGTGGCGAGCACCGCCCAGCGTGCGCCGAGCAGACGCGTCACCAGGCCGGCGAAGCCCAGCAGGGCCAGCGCCGAGCAGACCGCGGGGAGGATCAGCAGGCCGTGCCAGCCCGCCGTCCACCAGCCGAGCGAGTACACCGCGGGTGCACCGAGCAGGAACTGGGGAACGATGTCGGCGCTGGTGACGCCGTGCTCCACCTGGTAGTAGGCCGGGCTGGAGAGCCGGAAGCCCGGATCGGCCAGGGCGGCGGCCCCGCCGAACGACTCCAGCGACGACGGGATCGGCAGGCTGTGCCGGGTCGCGATCCACTGGCTGTAGAGCGCGTACGACCCGGCGTCCCGCCGCAGGATCACGTGCTCGGCGTGGGTGAGCGCGGCCCAGACCCCGTGGCCGGCCGCGATCGCGAGCACGGCCGGGGCGCTCCAGCGCGGCGCGGTGCGGGCCGGCACGAACCGCACCAGCCAGATGCTGATCAGCAGCCCGATCACCAGCAGCGGCACGACCGCCCAGGGCGTCCACCCGCCGAACGGCACCAGCACGGCCGCGAGCAGGGCCACGATCGCCAGGAAGGCGGTGGCCAGCGGGCCGGACCGGGCCAGGACGATGCCCGACAGCCACTCCCCGCGCAGGCCCGGCAGATGGCCGTCGTCCGGGTCGGAGGGGTCGGCGGCAGGGGTGGGGGAATCCGTCCGCTGGCTCACGGCTCTCATCTTTCGGTGGGGGCGGTCACCACCGGCGGGGGCCAGCGGCCGGTGCGGCCTCGTCGGGCATCACCGTCGTCGGCGCAAACCTACGAGACACCGGGCGCCGGGCTCCAATCCCACCGGGCCGCCCGCCCGCGCCACCCATCGGCCTCACGTTCTCGCCGCGGGCTCCGTCCTGCCGGTGGGGGCACCTCCCGGCCGAAGGCCGGGGAGGGGGGCCTGCCCGGAACGCCGAGTTCAGGTCGTCCCTCTACGCTGACGCCGTGACCGCCACCGACGTGTCCTCCCTGATCTCCGAGCTGCTCGCCACCGATCCCGGCCGCCCCCGGGTGACCTGGTACGGGCCCGACCACGAGCGGGTCGAGTTCTCCGCCAAGACCCTCGGCAACTGGGTCGCCAAGACCGCCGGTCTGCTGGTCGAGGAGCTGGACTGCCACCCGGGCTCGGTCGTCGGCATCCAGCTGCCGGTGCACTGGCGCAGCGTCACCTGGCTGCTCGCGGCCTGGGAGGTCGGCGTGCACGCGGTCGTCTTCGACGAGACCGCGGACCCGCGGCAGGCCACCGACATGGCGTTCGACGTGCTGGTCACCGACCGGCCCAGCTCACCGCCGCCGGGCAGCATCGAGGCCGAGCTGGTCGTGGTGGCCCTGCCCGCACTGGCCACCCGCTGGACCGGTGACGTACCGCCCGGCGCGATCGACGCGGCGGCCGAGATCCGGCTCCAGCCCGACGTGTTCACGCCCTACGCCCGGCCCACCGCCGACACGCCCGCCTTGACCACCGCCGCGGGCACCCTGACCTACGGCGGGCTGTTCGCCCAGGAGACACCTGAGCCCGGCACCCGGCTCCTCACCGGCGCCGGCCCGTCCCACGCGATCGAGGCCTACCTCGCCCCCCTGCGCGCGGGCGGTTCGGTGGTTCTGCACCACGACCTGGCCGCCCTGAGCGACGACGCGCGCGCCCACCTCGTCAGCCAGGAACAGGTCACCGCGATCTGACCGCGACACCCGACCGCCACGTCCCCAGGCCCCCAAAATGCCCGTAGGGCCCCGGAAAGCGGGGCCCTACGGAAAACGGGAGCACATCAGCCGAAGGTGAACCCCGGCGACCGCAGCCCGAGCCGGTAGCGCGCGTCCGCCCCGGTGAAGGTCTTGGTGACCTTCCGGCCCGCCACCTTGCCGGTGATCTTGACCCCGTCGAGGCGCTTGGCGCTGCCGCGGGCCGCGACCGAGTACGAGCTCACCGAGTCGAAGCCGAACTTCTTGGCGAAGGCCGCCTTCGTCATCCCGACGCTCCAGCTGCGGTACGGGTTGGACGACGCGGCGTCCCAGCGGCTGTCGTCGACCGGCTTGAGGTAGCTGATCTCGTACTTGCCCCAGACGTACTCGCGGTTCTCGGTGTAGCCGCCCATCGACGAGGAGTACAGCGCCTCGATCGTGCGCCCGGCCTTGTCGACGATCACCTGGTCGTCGGTGGCCAGCACGGCCTTGCGCCAGTTGCCGCCGTTCTTCTCGTCCACCGACTCGACCGCGTAGCCCTTGTAGACCTGGTCGGCGGTGCCCGAGGAGAGCACGTAGGCGTCGGCCGAGGCGTTGTACTTGGTGCTGAGGAACGTGCGCGCGGCCACGGTCTGGGCCTTCAGCGCCTCGATCGGCCAGGACACCGGCACCTCGCCGAGCCCCATCAGGTACTTCTGCACGGCGGTCTGCCCGCCGGAGGCCTTGATCGTCTCGGTGACCTTGATGCCCGACCCCGACCGCACGTACGAGGCGGTGTCGTAACGCGTCGAGAGCGCCGAACTGCCGCCGTACGGATAGACGTTCACGACCTTGCCGGTGTGCGACGCCGACAGCACGGCGGCACTCTGCACGAACATCCGGCGCTTGCCGTCCTGGTCGAACAGCGCGATCCCGGGGTTGCCCTTGATCGAGTAGTTGCGCACCAGCCAGGTCGAGCCCTTCGGCTGCACCACGCTGCGCGTCGGGCCGGCCCACTTCACGGTGCCGGTCTCGGCCTGCAGCTTCGAGGTGGTGGCACCGGAGGCCAGATTCAGCACGACCGGCGCGTTCAGGTTCTTCTTCGACAGGGACGCGTCGTAGTAGTACGTCTTCAGGATCGTCTTGTAGTCGCAGCCGAGCTTCGCGGCACCCTGGGCGCCGTACTGGCTCATCCCCATGCCGTGGCCCCAGCCGCCACCGTAGATCTTGACCGCGCCCGAGGGCACGCTCGCCTTGCTGATCGTGGCGCCGCCGGGCGACGGGCAGCTCTTCGAGGCCGTGACGGGCACGGCGGCGTGAGCGACCGTCGGACCGGCCAGGACGGCGAAAGCAGTTCCCAGGACGGTCAGGGCGATCGAGCGGGGACGGCGCATCGGGTGAGGCTCCCTCGGGTTATGGACACAAGGGTGGCCGGGCTGAACACCAGGCTCAGCCGGCCACGAGAGATCCATCGGCCGCATCCGTGCACGGGTGAGGTCCCTCCCCCGGCGCCCGCCGGACGGAGTAACCCCGGTGGGGCGCATCAGAAAGGCACCGACCGGCACGGAACGGCCCGAGCCGGTGGGCGACCAGCACCCCGATGAGCGCAGTCCAGCACTCGATTGACTCCTCGGAGCTACCTCGGGGGAACTTGATCGTCTGCGGAAGAGTGAGGACGTCACCATCAGCTGACGTACCCGACGACGTCGACCCGCACCCCCGTGGTGCCCACGCCGTTCACCAGCGTGATGGCACCCGCGTCACCGATCGGCACGATCACGTGGTTGGACCGGGTGTCGCCCTTGGCCACCCGCAGAACCGCCGTGTTCGTGCCCTTCTCGCCGTAGGCGTACGCGTTGAGCGCGGTGGCGGCCGCGGGCTTGTCGGCGGAGAGCTGGATCAGCACACCGGACGCGGTGGACGGCACGGCGGTCTTGCTGCCGGTGACCGTGATCTTCTTGGCCACCTTCTGCTTCAGCGTGGCGTCGGTGAGCAGTACCGGCTTCACCGCCGTGACCGTGCCGTCGGCCTGCGGGGTCACGATGCCCCGGACGTCGGCGAACACGTTGACCGCGGAACCGGTGTTGCGCAGGCTGAACTGGCCGCCGGAGACCGGCACGATCGCCAGGTTGTCGATGCTCTCGCCCTTGCGGTAGGTCAGCACGGGCAGGTCGGTGTCCCCGGCGACCAGGGTGCCGGCGCCGGCCGGGGCCACCGCGGTGAGATCCACGATCACGGCACTGATCTGCGTCGAGGCCACCCCTCCGACCACCGGGGGCAGCGTCACCGTGCGAGACTGGCCCGACCTGAGCGCGCCGCCGGCCGAGCGGCTGTCGTAGACCCGGGTGCCGTCCAGGGCCTGCACCGGAGCGCCCGCCGCACTGTAGAAGCCCACCACGTCGACCGTCAGCTCGGTCACGCCGCGCGTGTTGCCGACCGTGATCGAGCCGTCCGCACCGATTCTCGAGGTCACCAGCACGGAACGGGTGACGCCCCGGGGCACGGTGGTCATCGGGCGGGCCGAGCTGCGGCCGGTCGGGTAGACGGTGAGCGCGGTCTCGGCCGTGGAGCAGGACGCCGTCACGTTCACGACCACCGAGGTGACGCCGCTGGTGGGCACGCCGCCGAGGCCGAGCACCGGCACCCGGGCGTAACCGGACGGTCCCACGCCGATGTTGGTGCCCGCGCGGGTGTCGTAGATGCGGGACGGGGTGACCGCCACGTAGCCACCGTCACCGTCGATCGGGGCGGCCGTCGGCTGCGCCGCCTGTGTGGGGGGCGTGATCAGGACCGTCCTGGTCACCGGCGCGGCGGCCCCGGTGCTGGAGGACGAGGTGAGCGTCAGGGTGTAGCTGCCCGGGCGGGCCTGGGTGCCGTCGGCCAGCAACCCGTTCCAGGTCGCCCTGATCTCCTTGCCGGCCGCCACGTTTCCGCTGATCCGGGCGACCAGACCGCCGTTGCAGGGGGCGGTCACGTCGAGGCGCCAGCTCTGCTTGCGGATGGCCCGGGCCGTGATGGTCAGCGAGGTGCCCTGCGTCACCGTGCTCTTCGGCACGCTCGGGTTGGTCAGCGCGGCCTGCATGAGCGTCGTGACCTGCGAGCGGATCGAGCTGAGGTAGGGGTAGAGGTAGCGCCCCGGGCAGGCGGTGTAACCAGTGTCGCGGTGCCCCATGATCACGGGCAGCGTCACGGTCCGGCCGGCCGCGTAGCGCGCGGTGCCGCCGCCGGCCGAGGTCAGCTTGGTGGTGCCGTTCGGGTTGCGGTGGTACTGCTGCAGTTTCCAGGCGAAGACCCGCGCCACGGCCTTGACCGCGGCGCTGCTCGGCTTGGCCACGTCGTAGTTGCCGATCACCGAGACGCCGAACGTGTCGGAGTTGAAACCACCCGCGTGGGCGCCGACCACGGCCTTGTCCAGACCGCCGGCGCGGCCTTCCCAGATCCGGCCGTACTTGTCGACGAGGGCGTTGTAGCCGATGTCGCACCAGCCGCGTGACAGGTGGTAGGCGTAGTCACCCCGCAGGATCGAGGGCACCTGCGCCGCCGTGTAGCTGTTCGAGCCGGCGGTGTGGTGCAGCACCGCGGCCTTCACGGTGGAGCCGATCGTGGGCGAGCACTTCACCTTCGACTCGTCCGCGCCCCACTGAGCACGGGTCATGATCGTCGGCTGGGCGGCCGAGGCGATGCCGTAGTTCGTCGGTGCGGTGGCCGCGGCGACGGTGTCGTAGTCCGACTGCCCGGCGTCGACCAGCTCGAGTTTCAGGTCGGAGGGCAGCTTTCCGGACCGAACGCTCACCCGGGCCTGCACGCCGTCGCTGGGCCCGACGTACAGCGGGTCGGTGCCGCCGCGCACGTTCTTCGTGGCCACGGTGTCGTCGCCCTGGTCGTTCTCGAGCTCCTGCCAGCCGCCCCACGTGCCGCTCCGGAGCGTGCGCACCTGGATCGTCAGGTCGGGCGTGACGTCGCGGCCCTTCCAGGTGACGCCGACGGTCTGGAACTCGTCCGTCTTCTTCCGGCTGGTGAGGATGCCGGTCTTCGCGGCCGCCGTGGAGAACCCCTGGCTCAGCGCGATCTTCGTGACCGTCGGATCGACCACGGCCGGGTTCGTGACGCTGCTCGCCGAGATGGACAGCCCTTGGGACGATGAGGCCTTGTCGGTGGCGGCCCAGGCGTCGGCGGCCCCGAAAAGGGGTACGGCGACGAGGCAGGACAGAAGAACGGCCGGTGCTTTACGCATGGAACGAGCGACCCCAGATGCAGGAAAATTACGTTCAGTTCTACGTTAGACACTCAACGTAATTTGCCCAGGTGCTCGCCATCCCCCGTCCGTCCGATGCCACCCGTTGATGTCAGACGGGACATCGGCCGAGTAGCTATTTAACCCACAGGTTTCTGCAGCACCAGGAGGAAATAGTCACGGCGCAGATCGGCGCGGGGGTAGCGGCCGAGAACGTCCTCGAAACGGGAGTAGAACTCCTCGTCGATCGCGGTCTCGGTGAAAGCCCGGTGCGCGACCTGGAACCCGAGAAGATCGGCGTAGTACTCGTAGTGGAGCCAGCTCAGCCGGTTCACCCAGGCGTGCCCGATCGGCCGGCGCCCGTGCTTCACGTCCCAGGCCCGCACCACCTCGTCGGTGAACAGCAGGTGCGGCCAGGGGAAGTAGATGTCGCGGTAGCGGTGCGAGGCCTGCGGACCGGCGTGCAGATTTGCCCGGATCCAGGCCAGACCGCCCGGTTTCAGCAGATCGTAGGTGGCCTTCAGCATCGCGTAGGGATGCGTGACGTGCTCCCAGACCGTGAAACTGAGCACCCGGTCGAACGAGTTCGGCTCGTAGGGGCTGGCCGTCGACAGGTCGGCACACTCGAAGTGCACGCGTTCACCGGCCAGCTGGTCCCACGGCTCGTAGTGCGTGACGTCGACGCCGTGCGCGTCGCATCCCAGGTTGTGCGCGAGCGACCAGACCTCGAAACCGTTGCCGCAGCCGATCTCCAGCGTGCGCTTCCCGGCCAGGTCGACCATGCCGTTGACCCAGCCGACGCGCCGTTTCGCCGCCTCGGCCAGCGCGGTGTCGCTGTAGCTGGGCGGGCTGGGCACCAGACGGCGGTCGCGGTACTCCTCGTTCAGCTGCTCGAGCAGGTCGATGTCGAAGGCCCGGTCGCCACCGTCACCGGTCTCGTAGAGGCTGCGTACCTTGCGGCCCGAACCGGTGATGCCCTGCGGGAGCCGCCATTGCAGTTCCGGCGGCAAGGGGGGCACTTCGGGCAGACCGGATGGTGGACGCACGGAGCTGGCACCGGGTGCGGGTGGCGGCACCGGTTTCGGCGGCCGGGCGAACGGGTGCGGCCTTCGCCCGAGCACCAGGTCGCGGGCGGCGATGGCAGCCCGGATCGCGGCCTCGTCGCGGGGTTCGGGGAGGGTGCGCAGGGTCGCCAGAACCGCACCACGCAGGCGGTCACGGGCGCTCGTCGGTGCCCCACCGCGTCCATCATCGGTGTTCATCGGGCCAGCCAGCTCAGGATCACCTCGGCGATCCGCGGACCGGCGGCGCCGTCCCAGAGGGGCGGGCGCTTCTCCAGGGGAGCCGGCCTGGTCGCCGGGGGCTCGGCCAGCACCGCATCGAGCGCCGGCAGCACGCCGTGCGGTGTCACCAGACGGTTCGTGCCGTGCGTGATCGTCACCGGCCGCTCGGTGTTCGGCCGCATCGTGAGACACGGCACGCCCAGCACACTGGCCTCCTCCTGCACTCCCCCGGAGTCGGTGAGCACCGCCCGGGCGCCGCGCACGAGTCCCAGAAAAGCGGTGTAGGGCAGGGGGTCGGTGAGTTTCACGCCTGAGGACGCGTCGAGGCCCGCCTTCTCGAGTCCGGCGCGGCCGCGCGGGTGCAGCGGGATCACGAGGGGCATCCGCTCCGCGGCCTCGTGCAGCACCGACACCAACTGCCTGACCGCGGCCGGGTCGTCGACGTTCGAGGGCCGGTGCAGGGTGGCGACGAGGTAGTCGCCGTCCAGACCGTGCTGCTTGCGGGCGGCGGCCTCGTCGAACCGGTCGAGGTGCGTCAGGAGGGTGTCGATCATCGGGTTGCCGACGAAGTGGATCCGCTCGGCCGCGACCCCCTCGCGCGCGAGGTGACCCACCGCGTCCGCACTCGTGACCAGCAGCAGATCCGAGAGCTGGTCGGTGACACGGCGGTTCACCTCCTCGGGCATCGTCATGTCGAAGCTGCGCAGCCCGGCCTCGACGTGCGCGACCGGGATCCCGAGCTTGGCCGCGACCAGGGCGGCGGCCAGCGTGGAGTTGATGTCTCCGTAGACCACCACCAGGTCGGGACGGCGCTCGGTGAAGACCTGCTCCAGGCCCACCATCACCGCCGCGGTCTGCGTGGCATGACTGCCCGACCCGGCGTTCAGGTTGAGATCCGGCTCAGGCAGGGCCAGTTCGTCGAAGAAGACGCGGCTCAGCCGGTCGTCGTAGTGCTGGCCGGTGTGCACCAGCATCTGGTCGACCTTCTGGTCGAGGGCCGCGAGAACCGGCGCCGCCTTGGGAAAGTTCGGGCGGGCGCCGGTGATGTGGACGACGGTCTTCACACCGACACTCCCGGCGGGACACCCGCTGCTCCGTCGACCGGGGCGACCTCGTCGACCGGCGACGGAACCACCCCGGTATCCACCCACGTGCGCATGTCGGCCGCGAAGCGCTCGGCGATCACCGCGCGGTCGATGCGCTGCCCGGCCGCCTCGGCGGCCCGGTCGAGAGCACCGAGATCGGCGTCCAGGCAACGGAACACGGCGTCGGTCAGCGCCTCCACACCGTCGGGCGGGTACACCAGTGCGGCACCGCCCTCGACCACCGGCAGCGAACCGGAGTTCGACGGCAGCAGCGCCGGGCGGCCGAACGTCAGCGCCAGAGCCAGCACGCCGGAGTTCAGCGAGCGCCGGTAGGGCAGCGCGACCAGGTCGGCCGCGCGCATCAGCACCTGCATGTCGACGTCGGGCACCTGAACCGGCAGCAGCCGCACGGCCGGGTGGGACGCCGCCCGGGCCACGAACTCCTCGGTCTCGGGCGCCTGGTCGGGACGCCCGGCGACGATCAGCACGATCTCGCCGGGTCGCACCCGGGACACCCGGTCGACGGCCTCGAGCAGGTCGGCGAGGCCCTTGTAGGGCTTCACCGCACCGGTCAGCAGCAACGCCACCGCACCGTCGGGGACGCGCAGCCGGCGGCGGGCCTCGTCGCGCCCGATCCAGTCGGGATACACGCCCTGGTAGCCGGGATGGTCGAGCTGGTAGACCTTCTCACGCGGCAGGGAGAACCAGTCCTCGACCGCCTGGGGGGTACGCGAGCTCATCACGTGCACCAGGTCGGCACGCTCCACCACCTGTTCGCGCAGCCGCACCTCCTGGGCCTCGAACCGGGTGTCGTGCGGGAGCACGTTGTGCACGGTCCAGACCAGGCGGGCGCCACGCTCCTTCAGCGTGTCGAGCAGGTCGGCGTGCCGGTTGATCGCGTCGTTCGCGCCGCTCTCGGAGTCGGCCTTCGCCAGCACCTGGTTGAGCCAGTGCAGGTGCACCACCAGCGGCACGTCACCGGGCCAGTCGCGGGTGGTGGTGAGCAGGTCGGTGGCCCGGAAGGTGGGCGCCGCCACCAGGCCGTGCGCGCCGAACCGGCTGTAGAGCACGTTCTGGTAGGGGTTTCCGGTGTAGTACGGGGTGAACGGCCAGACCACCGGCTCGGGGCCCTCGACCGGCATCCGGGCCAGGGCGGAGAACGTCTCGGCGGCCCAGGCCTCGGTGCTCTGGTCGCGACCGGGCAGGGAGATCAGCATCAGCGGGCCCTTTCCGCGTAGCGCTGCTCGGCGAAGGCGTAGACCGCGTCGAAGGCCTTGCCGTTGCCCGACCAGGTGCGCTCCCGCCGCACCCAGTCGGCCGCCTCGGCAACGCGTTTCGCCAGGTCCTCGGGGTGATCGGTGAGGTGGGCGACGACCTGGGCGAGCGAGGACGGGTCGCCGGCGGTGAACACCCCGGCGCGGCCCTGCTCGTCGCCGGCGATCTCGACCAGCGCGGGCAGATCGCTGACCAGCAGCGGGATCTCCATCGCCATGGCCTCGAACGGCTTCATCGGCGAGACCATCCGCCCCGCCCGCTCGGGCACCCGCGGCACCACGAACAAATCGATCTGGGCGTACCACTGCGGCACCTCGTCGAACGGCACCGAACCGGCGAACACCGCGGCGGCGCCCAGGCCGAGTTCGGCCGCGTGCGCCTCGAGCTCGGCCCGGCGGCGCCCCTCGCCGACCAGCAGCACGCTGACCGGCAGGCCCTGGGCACGCAGCAGCGCGGCCGCCGAGAGCAGCACCTCCTGGCCCTCGCGGTAGTGGTCGAGGTTGCTCACGTAGCCGAGCACGAAGGTGCCGTCCAGCCCGAGCCGGGTGCGCATCGCCGTGTCGCGCGGCTCCGGCTGGAACCGCTGCAGGTCGACGGCGTTCGGGATGACGAAGACCTTGTCCTCGGGAACACCGTGGCCGTGCACGATCTCCTCGCGCATCGGCCCGCTCAGCGTGACCACCGCGTCGGCCGCGCGCATCGCCCGGGTCTCGGCCGCGAACCGGCGGCGGTAGTACTCGGCGTGCTCGGCGTAGCGCTCGTCGGCGGTCCAGGTGGTCTCGAAGAACGAGCGCACCTCGTAGATCCAGGGCAGTCCGGCCCAGTCGGACAGGGCCTGGCCGACCACGCCCAGGTCGTAGCCGCGGTGGCCGGACCCGGCGTGCAGCACCTGCGGGCGCACCCGGGCCACCTGGCGGGCGAACGTGGTGGTGGTCAGCTGCACGTACTCCTCCCAGGTCACCGCCGAGAGCTGGGCGGCGCCGGGCATGACGTGGTGGTACTCGATGCCGTCGACCGTGGAGCTCGGGCCGGCGGTCCGGTCCGACGTGACGGACGGGAACCCGGGCAACGTCACCGCCACCGGATCGCGGCCCGCGCCCTTCACGGCCAGCAGCGTCTCGTGGGTGCGCGTGCAGTAGCCGTTGTTGCGGTGCGGCATCGACTCCTTGGCCAGGTAGAGCACCCGGCCCGGCACCGGCTCGGCCAGGACGGCCGGGTGCGCGCCGGGAACCCGCGGGCGCCAGCCCGGGTCGGTCTCCACGAACCGGCCCTGCACGGCCCGCTGCAGTCGCACGTTCTTGCCGCTGGGGGCGGTCATCGCCAGCCGTGAGGCCTCGGCCACCGCGTCGGACAGCTGCCCGGTGCGGGCCAGCACCTGCGAGCGCAGCCGGGCGACGCGCATGTCCTTCGGGCTGCGCCGGGCCGCGTCGTGCAGCAGGCGCAGCGCGTCGTCGTGACGCTTGTCCTTGTCACGGCGGACGGCGGCAGCGGTCTCGGCGTAGGTGATCGCGATCCGCGCGGCCCGGCGACCGCGTCGCGGTACGGCACTGACCTGGCGCCTGAGCTTTCGCCGCCAGCGGGCGAGCGCTCCCATGCGGAACTCTCCTTGCGATCTTCAACCGGGGGGACGGGCACGCATTGTCACAGCATGCACCGGCTCTGCGACGGCCCAGTCTGCCGTATGTTGGGCGCCACCACGGCTACCGAGGGCCTCCCCCTCCGAACGGCCGAGGTAGACGTTCACCTTGAGACCTCAGATGAAGATGAGGACGGCGACCTCACTCCATGCGCACCGGACCGCCCACCGTGGTGCTGGCCACCACCAACGGCAAGGGGATGGGACACCTCTCCCGTCAGCTCGCGTTAGCCCTCGCCTCCCTCGGCGGGATGGACCCGGTGATCTTCTCGCTGTCCTCGGCGGTCACCGTGGTCAACCAGTACGGCATGCGCGCCGAGTGGGCCCCGAGCTCACAGCGCAAGCAGGTGCCGCGCCGCCACTGGGACGCCTACCTGGCCGAGCGCATCACCGCGCTGGTCACCGAGACCAACGCCAGCGCCTTCGTCTTCGACGGGGTGTACCCGTACGACGGGGTGCTGCGGGCGCTGCGCCGGATGCCCGACGTGCCGTTCATCTGGAGCCGCCGGGCGATGTGGCAGAAGGGCGTCGGCGCCCGCGCACTGCGCTACCGCCGCCTGTTCGCCGCCGTGCTGGAGCCGGGTGACCTGGCCTCGGCCGGTGACGTGGGCCGCACCGTCTACCTGGAGGACGCACGCCGCGTCGGCCCGATCACGCTGGTCGGGCAGGTCCCGCAGCTGAGCCGGGCCCGGGCGGTGCAGGAGCTCGAGCTCGACCCGGACAAGCCGCGGCTGCTGCTCACCCTGGGCAGCAGCAAGCGCAGCGACCTGTACGCGGCCTACCAGCGCACGGTCGAGCGGTTCACCGCGGCCGGCTGGCAGGTCGTGGTCACCTCGTCGCCGTTGCGCGGGCGGGCGGCCTCGGCCGCCGGGCCGAAGCAGATCTCGGTGTTCCCGCTCGTCAGCTACCTCAAGGCGTTCGACGCGGCGGTCTCGGCCAGCGGCTACAACGCGGTGCACGAGCTGCTCTACTCGGCCGTGCCCACGCTGCTGGTGCCCAACGCCGACGCGGTCACCGACGACCAGCGCACCCGGGCCCGCATCGTCGCCAACACCGGGCTGGCCCTGTCGGCCGACCCCGACCGCCCGCGCGAGTTCGACGCCGCCCTCGACCGGCTGCTCGACGCCCGGATGCGCGACCGGCTCGCCGCCTCGTGCCGTGACCTCGAACCGCCCACCGGCGCCACCGAGGCGGCCCGCACGGTCATCGGCCTGGCCGCCGTCGGGGTACCCGCGGGCGAGCGCATGGAGGCCGCCTCACTGCACGCCCAGCGGTTCGCCCGGCGCACCATCGGGCGGGTGCTGCCCCCGGCCCTCGCCAACCAGCTGGGCCGGCCGCCGCGACTGGCCCGGCCGGGCGATCTGCGTGGGCCCATGTCGGTGAACCCGATCCTGGCCCCCGGGCTGCAGGGAGTGCCGCACCTCACGAACGACCAGCTGCTGGTGACCGACGCTTTGACCCCCGGGCTGTTCGACGGACGTCACGTCGAGCACATCCTGCCCGGGGCGAGCGACGCCTATGTGCGGGCACGGGCCGATATAGCCGGGCGCTACTACAAGATCGCGCAGCCCTCACCGAGCGAGATCGAGGCGGCTGAGTCGATCCAGACAAAGAGTGACGAAAGGGACTGGTCGTCCCTGGGCTGGAGTGCAGGTTGAGCAGGCAATGATTACGAGCTGCCCCACCAATGCGCACAGCGTGTCACAATTCAACCCGGGCGCCCTGACCTGACCTGAACCGGCCGGATCACGCTTCGGGTCGAAGCAGACCCCTCCCCGGCGTCCTCAACCACACCTCACGGTGCGCGGAAGGGATTCCCCGGAGATGTCGCAGTACAGCGGTGCGCAGGACGACACGTTCGACCTGGTGGTCGTCGGCCTCGGCTACGTCGGCCTGCCCCTGGCCCAGGAGGCCTGCCGCAGCGGGCTGCACGTGGCCGGCCTCGACCTCGACCGGAGCGTGGTGGCCGCCCTCAACGCGGGCACCTCCCACGTCGACGACCTCACCGACGCCGACATCGCCGCGATGGGCGAGGCCGGCTTCAGCGCGCACACCGACACCTCGGTCGTGGCGCGCGCCCGCACGGTGGTGATCTGCGTGCCCACCCCCCTGGCCGAAGACGGCGGGCCCGACCTGCGCATGGTGCTGGCCGCCACCGCCTCGGTCGCCGCCCACGTGCAGCCCGACACCCTGGTGGTGCTGGAGTCGACCACCTACCCGGGCACCACCGACGAGCTGCTGCGCCCGATGCTCGAGGAGGGAGGCCTGAAGGTCGGCCGTGACCTCTTCCTCGCCTTCTCCCCCGAGCGCATCGACCCGGGCAACGAGCGCTGGCACTTCCGCAACACCCCCAAGGTCATCGGTGGGCTCACCCCCGCCTGCACCGAGCGGGCGGCGGCGTTCTACCGGAAAATCGTCGACGAGGTGGTCACCGCCCGCGGCACCCGCGAGGCGGAGATGTCGAAGCTCCTCGAGAACACCTATCGGCACGTCAACATCGCGCTCGTGAACGAGATGGCCCGGTTCTGTCACGAGCTCGGCATCGACCTGTGGGACGTGATCCGCTGCGCGTCCACCAAGCCGTTCGGTTTCCAGGCCTTCTACCCGGGCCCGGGCGTGGGCGGGCACTGCATCCCGATCGACCCGAACTACCTCTCCTACCGGGTGCGCGCCGCCCTGGGCTACCCGTTCCGGTTCGTCGAGCTGGCCCAGGAGATCAACAACGCGATGCCCAGCTACGTCGTGCAGCGCGTGCAGGACCGGCTGAACGACGTGGCCAAGCCGCTGCGCGGGTCGCGGGTGCTGCTGCTCGGCGTGACCTACAAGGCCGACATCTCCGACCAGCGTGAGTCGCCCGCGGTGCCGATCGCGCTGCGGCTGCAGGCGGCCGGGGCCGAGGTCGTGCACCACGACCCCTTCGTGACCGACTGGGCGCTCGGCGGCCATCCGGACAGCGAACTTGGTCACGATTTCGCACCAGATGGCGAGGCGGGCGACCGTCCCACCTCGGGCGGAACGCTGAAGTGCGTGCCCGACCTGGCGCAGGCCCTCGCCGGGGCGGACATCGCCGTTCTGCTGCAACGGCACTCAAGCTACGATCTCGACGAGATCGCCCGGCTCGCACCTCTCGTGCTCGACACCCGTGGCGCCATCACTGACAGCGCAACCGTGGAGCGACTTTGACCAGCATCCTGCCGATCCGACCCGAATCGGGCGCATCGCAGCGGGCGGCGGCGAAAGCCGCTGAGTACGGCCTGGTCCAGTTCGGGGGCCGACCCCCGCTGGGCGCGTACATCAAGGAGTTGTGGAACCGCCGGCACTTCGCGTTCGAGCTGGCGAAGTCCCGGTTCCGGGCCCAGAACGAGGCGAACCGGCTGGGCATGGGCTGGGTGGTGCTCAACCCCCTGATCCAGGCCTGCGTGTACGGCCTGATCTTCGGCGTGCTGCTGTCGGGCACCACCGGCACCAAGCCCGAGAACTACATCGCCTTCCTCGTCATCGGCGTCTTCTCGTTCTCGTTCTTCTCCGGCTGCTTCACCGACGGCGCCAAGTCGATCGTGAGCAACCGCGGCCTGGTGCGCACACTGCACTTCCCGCGGGCCGTGCTGCCCATCGCCACGGTGCTGCAGAAGCTGATGGAACTCGTGGCCATGGTGCTGGTGATGGCGATCATCGTGTGCTTCACCGGTGAACTGCCCGAGCTGCAGTGGCTGATGATCATCCCCGCGTTCGCCCTGATGTCCCTCTTCAGCGCGGGCGTCGCGTTCCTGGCCGCCCGCCTGACGGTCCACATGCGCGACATCACCCAGCTGATCCCGTTCGTCAACCGGCTGATCTTCTACATGTCCGGCGTCTTCTACCTGGTGGGCGACCGCTTCGCCGACCGGGGCCTGGCCGGGCGCGTTCTGGAGTTGAATCCGATGAACGTCTACCTCAGCCTGATCCGGTACTCGATGCTCGACAGCGTCCGGGGAGCCGGGGCCAAGCACATCGAGATCTCCGCGACCACGTGGGCCCTGGCCGGTGGGTACGGTGTAGTGCTGTTCGTGGTGGGGTTCATCTTCTTCTGGCAAGCCGAGGGACTGTACGGACGTGACTGAGCAGACCTCTTCCCCGAACGGGTCGGTGGCCACCGGCACCCCCGGGGAAGACGTGGAGACCAAGGGCACGGCGGGGCAGGACGCCCAGCAGCAGACCGCTGCGACGCCGAGGCCCCCCGTCAAGAAGGCACCGGCCAAGAAGGCGCCCGCTCCCAAGGAGCGCGACCGCACCGGCCTGAAGACCTTCAAGCGGCGAGTGCCCGTGGGGCCGCGCGAGCGTCCCACCGTGATCGTCGACAACCTGCACGTCACCTACAAGGTGTACGCGACGGGCAAGGCCGCCTCCGGCCGCAACGCCGAGAAGAAGGGCCTGCTGGCCCGCACCCCGGCGATCCGGCGGGCCCGCGAGGTGCACGCCGTGCGGGGCATCAGCTTCACCGCCTACGAGGGCGACTCGATCGGCCTGGTCGGCACCAACGGCTCGGGCAAGTCCACGCTCTGCTCGGCGATCGCCGGTCTGGTGCCGGCGGCCAAGGGCGCGGTGTACTCCGAGGCCAACCCCACCCTGCTGGGGGTCGGCGCGGCCCTGATGAACGAGCTCTCCGGCGAGCGCAACGTCATCCTCGGCGGTCTGGCCCTGGGGATGTCGCTCGAGGAGGTGCGGGCCAAGTACGACGAGATCGTCGAGTTCTCCGGCCTGAAGCCCGAGTTCCTCGACCTGCCGATGCGCACCTACTCGCAGGGCATGGGCGCGCGACTGCGGTTCGCGATCGCGGCCTCGGTCTCGCACCAGGTGCTGATGATCGACGAGGCGCTCTCCGTCGGTGACCGCCAGTTCCAGCAGCGCAGCGAGTCACGCATCCGCGACCTGCGGGAGCAGGCCGGTACGGTCTTCCTGGTGAGCCACGCGCTGCCGACGATCACCAAGACCTGCAACCGGGTGCTGTGGATCGACCAGGGCAAGCTCATCATGGACGGCGGGGTCGACGAGGTCATCACGGCCTACACCGAGTCCGAGAACGCCGCCGACGACGAATGACCAACACGGGCGGGTGAGATGAGGTGACCCAGGACAGTTCCGCGATGCCGCTGGGCGCTTCATCCTCATCCGCCCCACCTGTCCCCTCGGCGCCTCGCGTCCTGGTGATGACGGTCGTGCACGACCCCGACGACGCGCGCATTCGCTACCGGCAGCTCACCGCACTGCTGGCCGCGGGCGTCGAGGTCACCTACGCGGCGCCGTTCGAGGCCACCCACCGCCGGCCGCCCGAGGGGGTGGAGGCGGTCGAGCTGCCCCGCGCCGCGGGCCGGCAGCGCTTCACCGCGATCTCCGCGGCCCGCCGACTCCTGCACCGCATCGGCCCCGAGCACGACCTGGTGCTGCTGCACGATCCCGAACTCCTGCTCGCCGTGCCCGGTCTCGACCGCCGGCGTCCTCCGCAGGTGGTCTGGGACGTGCACGAAGACACCGCGGCCGCCCTGCGCATGAAGTCGTGGCTGCCCCGCCCGGTGCGCCCGCTCACCGGGGCCGCCGTGCGCGCCGCCGAGCGCTGGGCCGAGCGCCGCTGCCGGCTGCTGCTGGCCGAGGAGGGCTACCGCGACCGGTTCCGCCTCGAGCACCCGGTCGTGCCCAACAGCGTGCCGGTGCCCGACGAGAAGCCACCTCCGCCCGGCGACCGGCGAGTGGTCTACCTGGGCCGCATCACGCGGGCCCGGGGGGCGCTGGAGATGATCGAGCTGGGCCGGCGGCTCGGCCCGGAGGTGGCGGTCGAACTGATCGGGCCGGCCGACGGTGACGTGGCCGGGCCGATCGCGCACGCCCACGCCGAGGGCTGGATCACGCACCACGGTTTCGTGCCCAACCGCGAGGCCCTGGGCCTGCTGCCGGGAGCCCTGGCCGGGCTGGCGCTGCTGCACGACGAGCCGAACTACGCGGTCTCCCGGCCCACCAAGGTGATGGAGTACATGGCTTTCGGGGTGCCGGTGGTGACCACGCCGAACGCGGCCGCGGCCGAGCTGGTGGGGCGCTACCGCAGCGGCACGGTGGTGCCGTTCGCCGACGTCGACGCGGCCGAGTCCGCGATCCGGGCCCTGCGTGACGACGCCGCGCGCCGCGAGCGCCTCGGCTCGGCCGGCTGGAACGCGGCCCGCGCCGACCTGGACTGGCGGGCCGACGGGCGCCGCTTCGCCGAGCTCATCCGCGACTGGAGCCGGAGCGAACCGGCCCGTTCCCGCTCCTGATCACCGCCCGGCGGCGGCACCGGGCCACGACAGCCGCCGACTCCGGACAACGCCGGGCCACGACAGCACCGGACCGGGCCGGCGCCGGGCGAGGGCGAGGGCAACGCCCGCTCGGAGCAGCCGCCGGTCCGGAGCAGCACCTCGGGCAGGGCGCCCAGGTGGCTTTCTGCACGCACTGGACGATTCGTGAACTTCACCCGCTCAGGGCTTTACGCCGCGTCCGGCCAAACCGGCACGACTCCCCCGCCCCTACCACCCAGAGGCGAGGACACGACGCCCCCTGACCGCCGCGTCCCTCATCGAACCCCTGAAAGACGACTGACCACGGGCAGATCCAGATCAGTGCCCACGAACGACGGACGCCCGCCCTCCCCGCGAACGGGGCGGGCGGGCCCGCGAGCAGTTTTCAGTGCGAGGCGTCGGGCATCGTGATGCCCCCGATGCGGCTCGGCAGCTCGGCCAGCTTGCGCGGGCTCAGGATGAACCCGGCGCCCCAGCTGAGGTGCATGGTGGCCGTGACCAGCGGCAGGCGCACCCACGCCCCGGTGGGCAGGCCGCGCCCCTCGAAGGCCGACCCGGCGCAGATCGCGACCAGGTAACCGGCGGGCAGGATCGCGGCGGGCCTGACCCCGGCCGCGGCGAGACCGAGACCGCCCACCACACCGGCGAGCGCGACCGGCGGGGCCAGGTAGCGGAAATTGACCGTGCCCTCGTGGCGGCGCATGACCACGCGACGCCAGCGGCCGTAGAAGAAGTACTGGCGGCTCAGGGCCTTGACCGTGGAGCGCGGCCGGTAGGCGACCTTGAGCTTGGGCTGGAACCAGACGCGGCCACCGGTGCGGCGGATGCGCAGGTTCATCTCCCAGTCCTGCGCACGCAGGAAGGTCTCGTCGTAGCCGCCGACCCGCTCGAGGGCAGAACGGCGGAACACGCCGAGGTAGACCGTGTCGGCCTCACCGGCGGTGCCACCGGTGTGAAAGGCCGCGTTGCCGACGCCCAGCTTGCTGGTCATGGCCCGGGCCACGGCCTGCTCGAACGGGGTCTCCCCCTCGGCGGCCATCACCCCGCCCACGTTGTCGGCGCCGGTCTCACGCATCGTCTCGACGGCGATGCGCACGTAGTCGCGGGGCAGCATCGCGTGCCCGTCGATGCGCACCACGACCGGGTACTTGGTCTCGGCGATCGCCGCGTTCAGCCCGGCCGGCGTGCTGCCGTGCGGATCGGGGTTGCGCACGAGCGTGACCCGGGAGTCGGCCGCGGCGAGCCGGTCGGCGATCTGGTCGGTGTGGTCGCGCGAGGGACCGAGCGCGATCACCAGCTGCAGCTGGCCGGCGTGGTCCTGGTCGAGCGCGTGCCGCACCGCCTGCTCGAGATGCCGCTGCTCGTTGAGCACGCAGAGCACGATGCTGACCGGCACGTCAGCGGGAAGCTGATCGGCGTGGGAGGGGGCGCTGAGCGCCTCAGGCAGGTGGCCGTCCATGTCGCCCGCCAGCCTATCCGGGAGGAAGCCGTGCTGAGGGCGCGGATCCGCCGGATATTTCCGGGCTTCTCCCCTCAGACGCCTCTGATCAGGCACGTCCAGAACTGGGCGGCACAGAATGTCACAGCAAAGTTATGCGCGTAAGGGAGGTCACGGACGGGCAGTTCGCCGTGCGTGACCGGTGTTCCCTTTCCTGCCAACCCAACTCAGCCCGCGGCACACACGGAGCGCACATCCACCGCCGCGCTCTGTGATGACGCCGTGGCCGTCCCGGTGCCTTCACCGCTTGCGGACGCGGTGGTCGCCCGCGGCGTCGCGGTCGCCTCGGGGGTTTCCACCGGTGCGGTCGCGGCCGGGACCACCGGGGCCGCCGGGGCCGTGGTCGCGGCGGCGACGGTGCGCCCCTCCAGGTGCGCGACGGTCGACGCCACCTGGCGCCGGACCTCGGCGAAGTCAGGGTGTTTCGGCACGATCAGCGGCGGCACGAACTGCACGCTCTCGATCGTGGTCCGCTTCGCCCCGGTCGCCAGCTTGAGGAAGGCCGGCAGCCGCTTGGCCGGGATGTCGGTGGCCACCACCTTCGAGCCGGCCGAGGCGATGCCCTGGAAGTTGCGCAGCACGGTGGCGGGGTCGAGCTGGTTGACCATCGACGTCATCACACAACGCTGGCGGGCCATCCGGTCGTAGTCGCTCGTGCCCTCGCGGGACCGGGCGTACCAGAGGGCGTGGTAGCCGTCGAGGTGCTGCTCACCGGTCTCGATCCAGCCGTGGATCTTCGAGGTGCCGCCCCCGATCGGGGTGCGCGCCTCGACGTTCATGTCGATGCCGCCGACCGCGTCGATCAGCTGCTCGAAGCCCTGCAGGTCGATGATCACGTAGTAGTTGACCTTGAGCCCGGTGGCTCCCTCGACGGCCTGCATCATCGCCTCGGCGCCGGGGTCACTCACCCCGGGGAAGAGCGACGGATTGTCGTTGCCGTACTTGTAGATCGCGTTCAGCAGGCAGTCGTCACCGCAGTCGTAACCGTTCGGCCAGGCCTTGGCCGCGGGGGTGCCGGCCGGGAAGGGCACGTTCTGCATGTTGCGCGGCAGGCTGAACAGGGCCGTGCGGCCGCTCTTCTCGTCGATGCTGGCCAGGTTGATGCTGTCCGGCCGGGTGCCCACCCGGGTCGGCCCGGTGTCACCGCCGAGCAGCAGCACGTTGTAGCGCCCGTCCACCGCGGCCGAGTCCTTGCCCGAGCCGAACACCCCGGACAGCAGGTCGGCGGCGGCCCACACCCGCTGCCCCAGGGCCAGGGGCAGGACGAGCATCATGAGCATCAGCAGGGCGGTCAGCAGGGCGATCCAGCGCCGGGACTTCGGGGTCAGCTCCGGGGCCTGGCCGATGCGCCAGGCGTCGAGCAGCAGCAGCGGCCAGAGCAGGGCACCGGTGAAGAACACCGCGGCCAGCGGCCGGATCACCCACTGGTGCGTGAACAGGCCGAGCACCCAGTCGCGGTTCACCAGGGCGGCGCACACCATCAGGCCGGTGACGATCAGCGCGGCCGCCCAGACCCGCAGCGACACCCGTGCGACCGTCATCCGCACGCGGCTGAGCAGGGCGTAGTGGCGCTCGGAGGGACCGGCCACCACCTGGGCCGAGCCGGGGGCGAGCAGGGTGAGGGCGAGAAGGGTCAGCGAGCGCCGTACCCGCAGCGCGCGCAGGGCCGGGTCGGGCGACCGCCGGGGTGGACGCGGCCCCCGGGGAGGCGGTCCTCCCCCACGACGCCGTGGTTTCGTCGTCCGCCGTTCGTCGAGCCGGGCCACCCGCAGTCGCGGGGGTGCATGACGAGTTCCCGTTCCGGGGCGCGCCGAGCGTCGGGCGGCCGGTGATCGGGAGACGGACATCGCCACAGTATTGCCCTGTCGAGCACCCGGACCCGTGGATTGCAGCCCGACGTGTCGCGTGTTCACCGGCATTCGGGGACTCATGACACGTCTTGCCACGTTGCCAGGAGCCACTTCTCGGGTTCACGGGCGGCAAAAGGTGTGTGCCCCCGACGGGGGGCGGGGGCACACACGGGCAATCGTAGCCGTCACGGACGGACAGGGACAGGGCATGCCAGAGGTAACTCGCGGCTCATCCCTATCGGGCGGGTGATCGTCTTTTGCCTGGTCGGACGGCCCGGCGGCCGGACGGAACACTGAACCTGATTCGCATGATCGTCCCGGCACGCCCCGCGGTCAGCGCAGCAGCGCCCGGGCCATCACCAGACGCTGGACCTGGTTCGTCCCCTCGTAGATCTGGGTGATCTTGGCGTCGCGCATCATCCGCTCCACCGGGTGGTCCGAGACGTAACCCGCGCCGCCCAGCAGCTGCACCGCGTCCACCGTCACCCGCATCGCCACGTCGGAGGCGTGGCACTTCGCCGCCGCCCCGAAGAACCCCAGGTCGGGGTCGTTGCGCTCACTCTTGGCGGCGGCCGCGTAGACCATCTGCCGCGCCGACTCCACGGCCATCGCCATGTCGGCCAGCATGAACTGCAGCCCCTGGAACTCGGCCAGGTGCTTGCCGAACTGCTTGCGCTCCTTCACGTAGCCCACCGCGTAGTCGAGGGCGCCCTGGGCGATACCGACGGCCTGGGCTCCGATCGTGACCCGGGTGTGGTCGAGCGTGCGCAGAGCGAGTTGCAGCCCCTCGTCGGGCTTTCCGACCAGCCGGTCGCCGGGCAGGCGCACGTTGTCGAAGTGCAGCTCACGGGTGGGACTGCCCTTGATGCCGAGCTTGCGCTCCTTGGCCCCGACCCCGAACCCCTCGTCGTCGGCCTCGACCACGAAGGCGCCGATGTTGCGGCCCCTCCGCCCGTCCGGATCGGTCACCGCGAGCACGGTGTAGTAGCGGCTCTCACCGGCGTTCGTGATCCAGCTCTTCTGGCCGTTGAGCACCCAGTCGTCACCGTGGCGCACGGCCCTCGTGCGCATGCTGGCGGTGTCGCTGCCGGCCTCCCGCTCGGACAGGCCGTAGGAGAACATCGCCTCGCCGGTCGCGACCGGCGTCAGGTACTTCTTCTTCTGCTCCTCGTTCGCGCCGAGCATCAGCGGCAGCGTGCCGAGCTTGTTCACCGCCGGGATCAGCGAGGTGCTCGCACAGGCCCGGGCGACCTCCTCGATCACCAGGCAGGTGGCGAGGGCGTCGGCGCCGACCCCGTCGTAGGCCTCGGGGATGTGCGGGGCGTGGAAGTCGCCCGCCTTCAGCGCCTCGTACGAGGCGCGGGGGAACTCGCTCTTCTCGTCGGCCTCGGCCGCGTGCGGCGCGATCTTGTCGTCACAGAGCTCCCGCACGGCCGCCTGGAGCTCGCGGAGGTCGTCGGACAGCGCGAAGTACGGGAAATCAGCAACGTCGCTCATGGATCGAGCGTAATCACGGATATTCGTTGGCGCTGCCCCTGGAGCGGGACGAAAATCGCGGCATGTCTTCGTGGATCTCGCCGGCGCCGCCCGTCCTGCCGGAAGACGGGGTGGGGCCGCTGGTGGGTCCCGACCGTCCGATGCTGGAGGGCTACCTCGACTTCTGCCGGGCCACCCTGCTGAACATCTGCGCCGGGCTGACCCCCGAGCAGCTCGCCGCCCGCCCGCTGCCGACCTCGATGTCGTTGCTCGGGCTGATCCGGCACCTGACCAAGGTGGAACGGGTCTGGCTGCGCATCCGGGCCGGTGGTGAAGACGTGCAGAACCCGTTCACGGTGGTGGACGAGGACTTCGACCGGGCCGACGCCTCCGGGGCCCAGCTCTGGTGGGAGACCTACGTGCAGGAGTGCGCGCTCGCCACGAAGGCCGCCGAGGACGTGTCGTTCGAGCACACCGTGGAGGTGCGCGGCCAGGTGCTCTCGCTGCGCATGATCTACGTGCACCTGATCGGGGAGTACCAGCGGCACAACGGTCACGCCGACCTGATCCGGGAATCGCTGGACGGCGTGACCGGGCGCTGACCGCTGACGCCGGGGCGTGTGCCACAGGGTCTGCGGTGCGGCCTTACGACAGGGCCGGGACGACTTCCTTCTGGAACAGTTCGACACCGCTGAAATCCGTTGCGACCTCCGGGAAGTACGTGATCGCGTACTCCATCCCGAGCCCCTGCACGGCCTTCAGCTTCTCGACGACCTGCTCCGGAGTTCCCACCAGCCCGGCCGCGAGAACGTTCTCCACAGTCTTGTCCACCGCGTCCGGCGCCAGGAACTGCCGGTAGCGCTCGCGCAGCCGCGTCACCCGCTCGGACACCTCGGCCTCGTCCTGCCCGATGATCACGTTGAAGTTGCTGCTGCGGGTGATCTCGCCGAAGTCGCGGCCCAGGTCACGGCAGTGCCCGGCGAGAATCTCGGACTTGCGGGTGAACGTCTCCACGTCACCGCCGAAGTTGGTGTACGAGGCGTACTTGGCGGCGATGCGCAGCGTCTTCTTCTCGCCGCCCCCGGCCACCCAGAACGGGATGCCGCCCGCCTGCACCGGCCTGGGGTAGCAGAGCGCACCGTCGACCTGGTAGTGCTCGCCGGAGTAGGTGGCGACGCCGTTCTCCCAGGCCTGCTTCATGATCTCGACGCCGTCGGCCAGCTGGCCGAGCCGGTCGCCCGCCCCCGGGAAGCCGTAACCGTAGGCGTTCCACTCGTGTTCGTACCAGCCCGCGCCGATGCCCATCTCGACCCGCCCGGCCGAGATGTGGTCGATCGTGGCCGCGACCTTGGCCAGGTACATCGGGTTGCGGTAGCCCATGCACGTGCACATCTGCCCGAGCCGCACCCGGCTGGTGGTGGCCGCCAGGGCCGACATCAGCGTCCAGGCCTCGTGCGTGGCCTCGTCGGTGGGCACCGGGGTGGTGTGGAAGTGGTCGTAGACCCAGACACTTTCCCAGGGCCCGGCCTCGGCCAGCTGGGCCACCCGGAGCATGGTGGGCCAATGATCGCTGACGTCGACCCCGACCAGGTCGAGCCGCCAGCCCTGCGGGATGAACAATCCGAAGCGCATACGGTTCACCCTACGGCCCGCAGAGGCCTGGCGGCCCGGCCCGAAACGTCAGAATCTCTTCACATCGGCACGGCCTCCACGTCGGCGAGAAGTGACCCGGTCCCGGTCAGGCGGGCCAGTTCGGCGGCCAGGATCGGGCCGCCGTCGGTGGTGAGCACGCTCTCCGGATGGAACTGGAACCCGGCCAGGTTCCGGGCCCGCAGCGCCGTGACGAAGGTGCCCGCGTCGTCCGTCGACAGCGTCACCCCGGCGGGGGGTTCGCCGGGCACCGGCACCGCGAAGCTGTTGTAGAAGCCGACGTGACGTTCGGTCCCGAACAGGTCGATGCGGCGCTGGCGGCCCTGGTCGGGCGCGGGCAGGCGCTGGACGCCGAGTCCCAGGGCCAGGGAGACGATCTGGTGGCCCAGGCAGATGCCGAGCGTGGGCAGGCTGACGGCCAGGCGGGCGTGGGCGAGCGAACGCAGGGCACGCATGCGGCGGTCCATGATGTCCCGCGGGTCGCCGGGGCCCGGGCCGATCACGACGGGCGCGGACGTGGTCGCCAGCTCGTCACCCGCCGGTCCCGCCAGATCCTCCCAGGGGTGCTCGGTCACCTCGAACCCGTTGCAGCGCAACAGGTGTCCGAGCATGGCGGTGAAGTCGTCCTCGGCGTTGACCACCAGCACGCGGCCGTTCACGGGCGCCGTCGCGGCCGGGGGCCGCAACCAGTGCGTGGACAGCGTGTGGTTGCGGGCGGCGAGCAGGTCGAGCAGGCGAGCGCCGGTCGGGTCACCCTGCGTCGTGGTCGATCCGGCCGGCGAGCGTCCTCCGAGGCCTTCGGGCCGGGGAGACGTCCCCAGCGGTGGTCCGGTCAGCGCCGACAGAATCCCCTTCGACTTGGCCCGGGTCTCGGCCAGTTCCGCATCCGGCCGGGATCCGCGCACCAGCGTGGCTCCGGCCGGGATGCGCACCGTGCCGTCGGGCGTGATCTCGGCCGTTCGGATGAGGATCGGCGCGTCGAGGCGCTGCTGCCCCTGGGCGTCCCGGTCGATCAGGGCGAGAATGCCCCCGTAGTAACGCCTTCCCCGGCGCTCGTGGCGGGCGATCACCCGGCAGGCGTTGCGGATCGGGCTGCCGGTGACCGTGGGCGCGAACAGGGTGGCGGTGAGGATGTCGCGGACGTCGGCCGTGGCCCGGCCGTCGAGCACGTACTCGGTGTGGGTGAGGTGGGCCATCGGCTTGAGCAGGGGGCCCGAGACGCGTCCACCGTTCTCGGTGACCGCGGCCATCATCTTGAGCTCCTCGTCCACCACCATCGCGAGCTCGTCGCGCTCCTTCACGTCGGCGAGGAACCGCTCGAGGGCGACCGTGTGGGCGGACTCGTCGGCGAACCCGCCGGACGGGTGCCGGAGCGTGCCGGAGATCGGATTCATCGTCACCACACCGTCGTTCAGGCTGACGTGGCGTTCCGGCGTGGCGCCGACCAGGGTGGTGCGGGGCGTGTGCAGCAGGAAGGTCCAGTAGGCGTTCTGCTCACCTTCGAGCAGGCGCTTGAGGACGCCGAGAGCGGCTGCCGCTCTCGGCTCCCGTTCGGTCTCGATGCGTCCGGTCAGGCTGCGGTGGATGACGAAGTTCGAGCCCTCGCCGCCGGCGATCTCCTGGGAGAGAACGTCTTTGACGGTGCGCTCGTAGGCCGCGTCGGGGACGTCGTAGCCGGTCTCGCGGAAACTGTGCGGGCCGTCGGGCAGGGCGGCGACCAGCTCGTCCAGGTTCACCCCGATCCGCTCGGTGACCTGCAGCACGAGGATCGGCGTGCCGTCGTCGACCACGTCGAAACCGCGCTCGGCGATCTGCCGGAAGCCGATGGCCGCGAGCACCGGATGCTGCTCGTCAGGGGCCTGCGGTACGTCTTCGATTCGCGTGACCTCCGACCCCTCGCCGATGAGTATCTCGACTCTGGTGGGGTTTTCACCCGGACGGTGCAGCACGGCGAAGGCGGGAGCGGCCCGGAGACGGGCGACGAGGCCGGCCGGACCGGGGTTCGGCGCCGGGCAGTTCCCACCCACCCGGGGAGTCGCGCCCGACCGCGCCTGCGGTTGAGCCGGGTGCAGCCCGGGGGCGAGCGGCTCCGGTTCCGGCGCCGGGCAGTCCCCACCCACCCGGGGAGTCGCGCCCCCCTGTGCCTTTGGATGACTCAGGGGCAGCGTGGGTGCATCAGCCGGCTGGGTTCCACCCAGGGGTCCGGTGTGCTGAGAGCTCATGGAACGACCTGTTTCTGCCAGGGCGCCCGTCGGGGTCGCGCCGTGGCACAAACGCCGACGGCCGCCTCGACGAGGCGGCCGCGAAAGGGAAGGAGCTGAACGCGAGATGGCCGCCGGTCAGGCGGGCCACCAGAAGTTTCGCGTCGAACTCATACGTACACCGTATCGCATCCACCCGGCATCCACGTGGACGCGTGCGGGACTCGTGCCCCCGCTACCCTCTGGCCATGCGTCTATCAGTGATGGGGTGCGGTTACCTGGGCGCCGTGCACGCGGCGTGCATGGCCGACTTCGGCCACGAGGTCGTGGGGGTCGATGTCGACGAGCGAAAGATCGCCGACCTGACCCAGGCGAAGGCCCCGTTCTTCGAGCCCGGTCTGCCCGAACTGCTGCAGCGTGCCACCGGGTCGGGGCGGCTGGCGTTCACCACCGACGTGTCGCGGGTGGCCCACACCCCGGAAGCCCCCACCGTGCACTTCGTCTGCGTCGGCACGCCCCAGCGGTCCGGTGAGTTCGCCGCCGACACCAGCTACGTCGACGCCGCGGTGCGGGCCCTGCTGCCTCATCTGCAGCCGGGCGACCTGGTGGTGGGCAAGTCCACGGTCCCGGTGGGCACGGCGGCGCGTCTGGCCGCGATGATCTCCGAGGCCGTCCCCGGGGCCCTGCTGGCGTGGAACCCGGAGTTCCTGCGCGAGGGCCACGCGGTCGACGACACCCAGCACCCCGACCGCATCGTCTACGGCCTCCCCGCCGACCCCGACGACGCGGCCCGGGCCAAGGCCATGCTCGACGAGGTCTACGCCAGCCCGATCTCCGAGGGCACCCCCGTGCTCACGTCCGACTACGCCACGTCCGAGCTCGTCAAGACCGCCGCCAACGCCTTCCTGGCCACCAAGATCTCGTTCATCAACGCGATGGCCGAGGTCTGCGAGGCCGCCGGGGCCGACGTCTCCGCCCTGGCCGCGGCGATCGGCCACGACGACCGGATCGGCCCGAAGTTCCTCGGCGCCGGCCTCGGTTTCGGCGGCGGCTGCCTGCCCAAGGACATCCGCGCGTTCATGGCCCGCGCCGGTGAGCTCGGCGCCGACCAGGCCCTGACCTTCCTGCGCGAGGTCGACGCGATCAACATGCGCCGCCGCACCCGCATGGTCGACCTGGCCCGCGAGGTGCTGCAGGGCTCGTTCCTCGGGCGCAAGGTCGCCGTGCTGGGCGCCGCGTTCAAGCCCGAGAGCGACGACATCCGCGACTCGCCCGCGCTCAACGTGGCCGCACAGATCCGTCTGCAGGGGGCCGAGGTGGTCGTGACCGACCCCGCCGCCCTCGAGAACGCCCGCCGCGCCTGGCCCGACCTGCACTACGAGGACAAGGTCGAGGTGGCCTGCGACGGCGCCGACGTGGTGCTGCTCCTGACCGAGTGGAAGCAGTACAAGGCCATCGACCCGGCGCAGCTGGCCGGCATCGTGCGCCAGCACAACGTGCTCGACGGCCGCAACGCCCTCGACCCGCAGCGGTGGCGCAACGCCGGGTGGACGTACCGGGCGCTGGGTCGCCCGCGGGTCTGACGAGCGCCCGGGGAGAGCTGCCCGAGCGGCTCTCCCCGGCTGTCCCGGCCCCGGGCGTCAGACCTCCTGGAAGAGCAGTTCCTCCAGGGCCGATTCGTCGTACAGGTCGACCGGCCGCACCGTGCGCCCGGTCGAGGCGTAGAAGAACGCGGCACTGACCTGCTCGAGCGGGATGCCGTGCAGCCTCGACCAGGCCAGGCGGTACACGGCCAGCTGCACCGAGAGCGCCTTCATCTGCTCGTGCCCGGGCGGGCGGCCGGTCTTCCAGTCGACCACGTCCCAGGCGCCGTCGGGCCGGCGGAACACGGCGTCGATGCGGCCTCGCAGCACCACCCCGGCCACCGGCGTCTCGATGTTGACCTCGACCGCCTCGGCCGTGCGCTCGGCCCACTCCGAGGCCAGGAAGTTCGCCTGCAGCTCCTCGAGTTTCGCGTCGCCCAGGTCGAGGTCGTCGGCGCCCGGCAGGTCGTCGATGTCGACCAGGGCCGCGGCCCCGAACCGGCGTTCCAGCCAGGCGTGGAACGCGCTGCCCCGCCGGGCGTGCGGACTCGGCTGCTGCGGCATCGGCCGACGCAGCCGCTCGGCCAGGGCCTGGCGGTCGGCGGCCAGGGCCACCGCACGGGACGCGGACAGGTGCGTGGGCAGCCGGACCGTGAGCTCACCGCTCGCCTGGGCGTCACGCTCGGCCAGCAGGACCTCGACCTCTCGGGCCCAGGCGGCTTCCTCGGTGGTCTGCGGCTCGGGCACGGCCTGGAGGGTGGTCTGCGCCTCGGGCACGGCCGGGAGGGTGGTCTGCGGCTCGGGCACGTTCGGGAGGGGAGCCACCTCACCCGCCGCAACCGTGCCCGAACCGGCCTGCCCCAAAACCGAAGCAGCACCGGAGTCCGCGCCACGACGAGGCCCGGCCCCCGCGAACCCGTCGAGATCGTCCGGCGGCGGCTCGAAGTCGTCCGGCGCCCAGTCGTCGCGCGGCAGCCAGTCTTCTCCCGGGGCCCAGCCCACCTCGGTCACCCCGAACTCGGTGACCCGGATCTCGGACGCCCCCAACTCCGACGCGTCCACCTCGACCGAACCCGGGTCGTCGACCGACGCCGGGGGCACCTCCCCGGCCCGAGGGGTCAGGGCGACCGCCATCGGCAGCCCGGCCTCCGACGGCGACCCGGGCCGCACATCGGGCAGCACATCGGGCAGCACATCGGGCAGTGCCCGCGTTCCGTAGGCCCGCCGCCGCTCACCGCTGAGCGCCTCGATCGCCCGCCGCACGAGTTCCGCACCGTCTTCGACGGTTTCGCGGCGCCCCTCGAGCGGATCCCCCCACACCGCGGTGCGGCCGTCGACCGCCCGCGGGTTCTCGGCCCCCTCGTCGGGCTGGTCGTTCCACAGCCCGACGGCGATCTCGTCACGCGGCGCGCGCTGCAGCAGCTCGCGGATCTCGACCATGAACCGCGACGGGATGCGGGGTTTCACGCCGTCACCCCAGATCGCGCCGGTCAGGAGCAGTGAGTCCTTGGCCCGGGTGGTGGCGACGTAGGCCAGGCGGCGTTCCTCGGCCACCTCGTGCTCACCGCAGTACTCCATGAACCGTTTGAGCTCGAGATCCAGCTCGTCCTGCGTGGTGGCGCCGCGGTAGTTCCACTGCGGCAGGCCGGACGCGTCACCGCGCAGGGGGAACGGCACCGCGCCGATGTCGTTGAGCCAGCCCTTCGAGCGTTTCGGCGGCTGGCCGTTCTGCCCGGCCGGGAACGTCCCCTCGACCATCCCGGTGACCGCGACCACGTCCCACTCCAGGCCTTTCGAGCCGTGCACGGTGAGCAGCTGGATCGCGTCCTCGTGCTGCTCGACCACCCCGGCGTCGAGACCGCGTTCGCGCTCCTCGGCGGCGGTAAGCCAGCCCAGGAACGTGCCCAGCGTGGGCCGGTCGCCGCTGTCGGCGAACTGGGCCGCGACATCCGCGAACGCGTCGAGATGGGCCCGGGCCGCGGCCGGCGAACGGTTCGGCTGGGCCGCCACCTCGACGTCGAGCAGCAGCGCACGTTCGGCCTCGAGCACCAGGTCGGGCAGCGGCAGCGCGAGCCGGCCGCGCAGTCCCCGCAGCACGACCGACAGCTTCTCGAGCCGGTGCCGCCCCTCGTCGGAGAGTTGCTGCCCCTGCGGCCCCTCCCAGCCCGGTTCGGGCAGCGCGTCGAGCGCGTCGACGATGGACTGCTCGTCGACCGAGTCGTGCTGCACCGCCAGGTTCGCCGGCAACTCGAACTCACGGTTGCGCCAGCTCGCCGCCAGCTCCCGCGACCAGGTGCCGAGCCCGTCGAGGTCCCGGGCCCCGATCCGCCAGGCCGGCCCGGTGAGCAACCGCATCAGGGCGTCGCCGCGCGTGGGGTCGTGCACCACCTCGAGAGCCGCTCGCAGGTCGGCGATCTCGGGCACGTGCAGCAGCCCGCCCAGGCCGATGACCTCGACCGGCAGGTTGCGCCCGCGCAACGTCGCCTCGATCAGCGGGAACTGCGCCCGGGCCCGGCAGAGCACGGCCACGGACTGCCGCGAACCGTCGTCCCGCTTGCGGTGCCAGGCGTGTTCGGCGATGTCGGCGACCGCCCGGGCCTCGTCTTCGAGCGTGGCGTGCCACTCCATGCGCACCCGCCCGGGACCGGCGTCGGGCCGGGCGGTGAGCGGGTGCACGTCGACGGTGAGATCCGGGTCGCCCCAGACCGGCGTGTGACGCAGCGGGGCCGCGAGCTCGTTCGCGACGGCCAGGATCGCGTGGTCGTTGCGCCAGCTCGTGGACAGGTGACGGGTCGCCGCCCGCCCGCCGTCGGCCGCCGGGAAGTCCAGGCCGAAGCGCTGCAGGTTGCCCGCCGAGGCACCGCGCCAGGCGTAGATCGACTGGTGCGGGTCGCCCACCGCGATCACCGGGTGCCCACCGCCGAAAAGCTCCTGCAGCAGCACCACCTGGGCGTGGCTCGTGTCCTGGTACTCGTCGAGCAGCACCACCCGGAACCGCTGCCGCTCCACCGCACCGACCTCGGGCCACTCCCGGGCGAGCCGGGCGGCGAGCGCCACCTGGTCGCCGAAGTCGAGCACCTCGAGCTCACGCTTGCGCCGGTCGTAGGCCTTGACCAGGGGAATCAGCGCACGGCGGGCCTGCATCCGCCCGGCGATCTTGCCGACGTCACCCTTGGGTTTACCGGGCCCGGCGTCACCGGCGCTGCGGGGCAGTTCGGCCACCCGCTCGACCACCGACTCGGCCAGCGCGTCGATGCGCCCGGCGTCGAGCAGATGCTCGGCCAGTTCACCGGCCAGCCCGAGCACGGCGTCGACCACGGTGCCGCGTTTCAGGTCGACGCCGGTCATGTCGCCGTCCCAGCGCTCGACCAGTTCGTCGACCAGCTGCCAGCTGCCAGCCTCGCCGAGAAGCCTTGCGCCCGGCTCGATCCCGAGTCGCAGGGCGTGGTCGCCGAGCACCGCCGCGGCGTAGGCGTGGTACGTGGACACCGTGACCGGCCGCGACTCCGGCGTCAGCCCCTTGCGGTGCAGGGCGCGCAGCCGGGCGCGGATGCGTTCGGCCAGCTCACCGGCGGCCTTGCGGGTGAAGGTCAGGCCGAGCACCTCGTCGGGCTCGACCATGCCGTTGGCCACGAGCCAGACCACGCGCGCGGCCATGGTCTCGGTCTTGCCCGACCCGGCGCCGGCCACGACCAGCATCGGCTCGAGCGGCGCCTCGATCACGGCCACCTGTTCGGCGGTGGGCTGGGGGCGCCCCAGAGCCTGTGCGATGGCGGACGCGGAGACGACCCGTTTCGGTCGCACCCGGGCTTGCGGACGCGCGGACGGCGCGGGTGCCTCGAGGAGCGGTATGTCGAGGTCGAGTCCCAGCTGCTCGTCGGCGGGCGGCGTCGGCCGGGAGTCCGGCCGCCGCTCCGGGGAACCCGAACCGGACTTCCCCACCATCGAATCCACCGAATCCGGCGAGCCCGGCGGCCCCGACGCGTCCCTGGGCCCACCCGACCCGCCGGCCGCCGCATGCCCCGGCCCCGACGCGTCCCCACGCCCACCCGACCCGCCGGCCGCCACATCACCCGGCCCCGACGCGTCTTCAGGCCCGAAAAGCCCCTCCTGCTCGCCGTTCACCGGCCCACCTGCCGACCCTCGTTGCGCAGCGGACATGTGCGCCGCACATCGCAGACGTGACACATCGAGTTCGACCTGGCCGGGAACTCGGACGCACCCATCCCCTCGGCCGCCTCGTGCACCAGGTCGGACGCCCAGCCCGGCTCCGGATCACTGGCCAGCGGAGGCTGCTGCTGCACCGTGACCTTCACCGTCTCGCGCCCCAGCTGCACCAGCGCCGCCCCACCGGCCCCGATGCCCTCGGGCACCCGCAGCCCGGCCTGCGCCGCCGCCCGCGCCAGACCGCCCTCTTCGACCGCCACCTGGTAGACCCCGAGCTGCGCGTGCCGCGCGACCTCGGCCCGGGTCGGCGCGGAGCGGCCGGTTTTCAGGTCGATCACGACGAGGCGGCCCTGGGCGTCTTGCTCGACCCGGTCGACCTTGCCCACGATCTGGGCCCGCCCGACCTCGACCTTCACCGACTGCTCGGTGGCGACCAGCGTGCGCCCGGCCTTCTTCGCCTCGGCCGTGTAGGCGGCCAGCTTGGAGATCATGGCCTCGGCCCGCGCGCGCTCGGTGTCGGCCACCCAGCCCTGCCCCAGCCCGAGCCGGCTGAACCGCTCGGCCAGCAACGTGCGCAGCTTGACCAGGTTGCCGTCGGGCACCTCCTCGGCCATCTGGTGCACCAGGTCGCCGAGCCCCTGGGCGGTCGACGAACTGCGCCGCCCGCCCGAGGCGTTGAGCAGCCAGCGCAGCGAACACCGGCCGAACGCCTCGACCTGCGACGGCGAGACCCGCACCAGCGCCGACGGCTCCCGCAACGGACCCGCAACGGAAACCGGCGCCAGGCCGTACCATTCACCCGGATCGGCGCCCGGAACCCCGGCCAGCGCAAGACGGGCCAGCTGCCGGGCCGCCGCCTCCCGCCGCGACCGCGTGGCGAGCGGATCGACCACCACCGCCCGCAGCTGCGCCACCAGGGCCGGCAGCGTCATCATCCGCGGCACCTCGGCGAGCGGGCGCACCTCCTGCTCCCCCTCGGCGCTGTCCGGATCGACGAGGTCGAGGAAGGTCGAGGGCATCACCTCGTCGGACCGCACCGCCGTGACCAGCAGGTGCCGCCGGGCCCGGCTCACCGCGACGTGGAACAGGCGCAGCTCGTCGTCTTGAATGGCCTTGCGCTGCGCCACGAATCCCAGATCGCCGCGGCCGTCGACCACCTCGGCCAGACGCTGCCCGCCGAGCAGCGAGTCACGCAGCTGCAGGTTCGGCCAGTCGCCCTCCTGCACACCGGCCACCGCGACCACGTCCCACTCCAGCCCGGCCGCCGCCGTGGCCGTGACCAGGGCGACCGCCTCGTCGGTGGGCGCGCGCTCGGCCAGGGTGTCGGCGGGCACGTCCTGGGCCTCGAGGTGGTCGAGGAAGGCCTGGGCGTCGGCACCGGGAAACCGGTCGGTGAAGCGGGCCGCGGCCTCGAAAAGAGCCATCACGGCGTCGAGATCGCGGTCGGCGCGGGTGCCGGCCACGCCCCCGGACAGCGCGGTGCGCCGCCAGGAGATCGCCAGGCCCGTGCGGTCCCAGATCTCCCAGAGAACGGTTTCGGGACTGGCGTTCTCGTGCCCGGCGGCCTCCCGCCCGGCACCCAGCACGGTCGCGACCCGGCGCGCGGGGGCGGAGACGCGCGGCTCGAGCACGGCCAGGCGGGCCGGGTCGAGCAGGGCCTCGACCAGCAGCTCGTCACTGGCGCGGCCACCACCGGAGGCCAGCTCCTCGGTGCGCAGGGCCTGGCGCAGCCGCCGCACGGCGATCGCGTCGGCCCCTCCGATCGCGCTGGTGAGCAGGTCGGAGGCGACCTCGGCGGTGAGCTGCCCCGGCCGCAGCGCGCAGCGCAGGGCGAGACGCAGTGGCACGACGGCGATCTCGTCGCGCACCGGCACCTCGGCGGTGGGGATCGCGACCGGCACCCCGGCCGCGCCGAGCGAGCGCCGCAGCGGCCCGGTGGCCTTGGTCGAGCGCACGATCACGGCCATCCGCTGCCACGGCACCTGCTGCTCGAGGTGCAGGCGGCGCAGGTGCTGCGCGATGTAGGCGCCCTCGCGGGCGGGTGAGGCGAAGACCTCGACCCCGATGGTGGACGACGTGGAGCCCGCCGCGGTCACGACCCGCTGGGATGCCGTACCCGCCGCCCCGATCCGTTCTGCGACCCGCCCGGCCACGGCCCGCAGCGCCGGCCCGTGACGGTAGACCCGGCCGAGGGTGATCACGGCCGCCTGCCCGCCGTCGGCGCGGCGGAACCGCTGCACCGCATCGGCCAGGGCACTGGGACGCGCACCGCGGAAGGTCTGCACGGCCGAGTCGGGGTCACCGGCCAGGATCAGGTCTCGCCCGCCGCCCGCGACCAGCCGGAGCAGGTGCTCGGCGGCCACGGTGAGCTCGTGCGCGTCGTCGACCACGACCAGCCGGCGCCGGTCCTGCTCGGCGCCGAGCAGCTCGTCGTCGGACAGGAGCAGTTCGGTCGCCGCGTCGACGATGCCCGCCGGGTCGTAGGCGTTGGGGGTGGAGAGCGCCGTGACGTCGAGATACTCGGACATCACGTCGGCCGCGGCGAGCCAGTCGGGCCGGTCGTTGAGCTGCCCCAGCCGGCGCAGGTCTTCGGGGGTGAGGCCGCGTTCGACCGCGCGCATCAGCAGGTCTCGCAGCTCGTCGCGGAAACCGCGCAGCTGCCGGATCTCCTCACCGGTCGACGAGGGCCAGACCGGGGCACTGCCCAGCCCCTCGGCGTGCCCGGCGAGCAGGTCGGCGAGCATCCGGTCCTGCTCGGGACCGGAGATCAGCCGGGGCGAGGGATCACCGTCGAGCGACAGGGCGCGGTGCAGGAGGCCGAACGCGTAGGAGTGCGGCGTGCGCGAGATCGGCTCCTGCACCGTGCCGCCGATGCGCGCCGACAGCCTCTCCCGCAGCCGGGCCGACGCCACCCGGGTGGGCGCGATCGACAGCACCGCACCGGGAGACAGCCCGTCGCGCTCGACCCGCGCCGCCACCGCCTCGATCAGCGCCGTGGTCTTGCCGGTGCCCGGGGCCCCGAAAACCACCACCGGCCCACTGCCCTGCCGCCGCTCGATCAGCGCGGCCTGGGCCTCGTCGGGCACCAGGAGCTCACGGGGCGCCGCCCCGGGCCCGACGAGCCGCACGGACGGCCCGGCCGGGCGGCGTTCACGGGTCGCGGTGCTCATGACCAGACATGAGACCACAAGCCACCGACAAGTCGGACCGGAGCCGGAACGAGCACGGATTCCGGCCCGGGTGACGAGCCCTCCCACCCGGGGACACCGCCGACCGGCCAGCAGCTTGAGCCCGGTGCGGTGGAAGTTCCGGGCCCGGGGCGGCCGTCGTCCCGCCGAAGAGAGGTTCGCTCAGCCCGGACGATGCGTGAGGCCACCCGGGCCGGGCCATCCGGGCCGGGCCACCCCGGCCGGGGCCGCACGGGCCGGGGCCGCACCAGAGCCGCCCCGGGACCACCCCGGAGGTCACCACCGGTTCCGGCGCCCGATCTGCGCCCGAAGCCTCAGCCCACGTCCGGATCCCAGCGCGCCCGCCGCAGATCCACGCGCTCGCCCCCGGGCCGCAGCGGCGTCCCCTCCTGCGCGTACGCCCGCAGCGCTCGCGCCTCGTGCCCGGTCGGCGGCAGTCCACCGGCCCGCAGCACGCGCCACCACGGCACCAGACTCCCCCACTGCGACATGACCTTCCCGACCTGCCGCGGACCCCCGTGCCCGACCAGCGCGGCCACGTCGCCGTAGGTCAGAACCTGCCCCGGCGGAATGGCGTTCACCACGTCCAGGACGTCCGCGACGTAGGTCTCGGCCGTCGAAGAGGTCGACTCATCCTCATCACCAGTAACAGCGTCCTGCGCAGATGCCATGAAGAACCCCTCAAACCAGACCTACGTGACCCGGTGCGCCGCAGCATCATCCGTTCGACCGATGCCCGATGAGTAGGACACCGGAAGGGCCTAAGCTTCCCTGACCCGCCGTTCACCCTCCAAGCCGGAAAGCGCCCCTCGGACAACCCCGCCGACAGATCGCGGACATGGTCTTCTCCTCGCCGACGTTCCTGTTCCTCTTCCTGCCACTGACCCTCCTGGCGTACCTGATGGTGCCCAGATCGTGGCGGAACGCCTGCCTTCTGCTGGCCAGCATCGTCTTCTACGTCTGGGGCGCGGGCGGTCACGTCTTCGTGCTGCTCTACGTCGCCCTCGTGAGCTTCTACGGCGCCCGCATGGCGGGGAGGGCCAGGTCCCGGGCCTCCGCGACCTCAATGGTGGACGCGCCTGCCGCACTCCCGCAGGAAGCGGCACCGAAGGCGCCCCGGGCGGAGATCGCGGGCCTGATCGCCCTCGTGCTGATCCCCATCGCGCTCTACAAGTACCTGCCCCCGGTGACCCAGTTCGTCGCCTCGACGGCCTGGCCCGGCGCCCCGCAGATCCACTGGGCCCTGCCGCTGGGCATCTCGTTCTTCACCTTCCACGCCATCTCGTACGTGGTCGACGCCGGTCGCGGTGACCTGCCCCCCGAGCGCTCGAGCCGCGACTACCTGCTCTACCTCTTCCTCTTCCCGCATCAGATCGCCGGGCCGATCGTGCGGTACTCGGAGATCGCCAGGGAGCTGAAGGACAGCCGCGAGGTCACCCTCGGCAACGCCACCTACGGCCTCACCCGGTTCGCCTGGGGGCTGACCAAGAAGGCCTACATCGCCGACTCGGCCGGCATCGTGGCCGATGCGGCATTCAGCACCCCGGGCAGCTCTTTCAACTCCAGCACCGCATGGATCGGGGCCCTGGCCTACGCGATCCAGATCTATTTCGACTTCAGCGGCTATTCGGACATGGCGATAGGTCTCGCCGCAATCTTCGGTTTCCGGTTCCCGGAGAATTTCCGTTCGCCCTACGCCAGCATCGGCCCTGCGGATTATTGGCGGCGCTGGCACATGACTCTGTCGCGCTGGTTCCGGGATTACGTCTACATTCCTCTGGGCGGCAACCGGCACGGGATCCGCCGCGAGTACGCCGCCCTCCTGATCACTTTCCTGCTCACCTCGCTGTGGCACGGAGCCACCTGGGGATTCCTGGTCTGGGGCGGACTGCACAGCCTGGCACTGCTCGCCGAGCGGGTCACCGGTGCCCACCGGCGCACCCCCGGCGCGATCATGACGGTGCTGCGACGTGCGGCGATGGCGGTATTCGTGGTGTTCAGCTGGGTGCCGTTCCGTGCCCCGACGCTGACCGAGGCGGTCGACGTCTGGCAGGCCATGTTCGGCTTCTCGGGAGGCGCACCATCACCGGACGCTTACATCACGCTGACTCCGTGGAACGAGCTCGCATTGTTACTGGGGATACTCGTGTTCTTCCTGCCCCGAAATGCGACGGGTTTTCAACTGGTTCACGGCGGGCATTCCGGACGCCTGCAGTTCCGCTATCCCCTGGCCGCGGTCACCGCGCCGGTCCTGCTGGTGGTTGCGGTGATCTCGGTGCTCTGGCTGGATTTCAGCCCGTTCCTGTACTTCCAGTTCTGATTGTTCTGGCAAGCTGTTCTCCGTGGGCCGAATCATCATCCTTCCGGACGACGACGAACCCGATCACTCGCCGGGCGCGGGCGGCCGGCCAGTCGGTCCGGTGGGGTCGTTCGGCGGGTTCGGCGTACGCAGCGGCGTGTCGGCTTCCCGCTCCGGTGTGGCCCTGCGTCACGAACGCCACCCCGACCGGCTCGAGGTCGTCCACCACCCCGACCCCGAGGCGCAGCCCGGCACCGGAGCCCGGCCCACGACGCCGGACGCACCGCGGCGCGAAGCCACGACCGATGCCGGGCACACCGAGCGGGCTGTCGTGGCTGACCCCCACGGCGGCGCCGAACCCGCCGTCGACCCCGACGGCGAACCCAACGGCGAACCCGTCATCGAGCCCGCGAGCGCCCCGGAAGGCACCCCCGAGCCCCAAGCCGCACGGGCCCCGGAGACCGAGCCCCGGCGCGTCCTCGAGCAGGCCCCCGGAACCCCGGCGAAGCCGACCGGAACCGACCCCGAGACCGCCGGCCCCGAGCCGCACTCGGCCACCGACGAACTCGACGAGCTGCTCGAGAAGTTCCGCACCGAGCGTCACCGCAGGCGCAGCGTGAGGGCCGCCCGGGGCCTCGTCGCCCTGTTCGCGCTCGCCCTGCTCGCCGTCTGGCTGCTCGACCCGCCCCTGCCCTGGGGCGACGAGAACCGCAGCCTGACCTCGTTCCCCGACGTCTCCCCGTCGGGCCTTCTCAGTGGCGCCGACACCCAGCAGACCGACGCCGCCCTGCGCGACCGCCTGGCCCTGCGGCAGTACGTCACCGAGGCGATCGGCGAGGCCTCGCGCGACAAGCTCGGCACCAGCCTCAACCCGGCCGTGGTGCTCGGGAAGAACCGCACCCCGTTCCTGTCCGAAGACTTCACGTTGCCCTGCAAGTACGACTTCGACGCCGCCAGGACCGCCGCCGGGCTCGACCGGCTCAGCTCGATCGCGGCCGGCACCGGCAAGTCGATCATGGTGGCGATCGCCCCCGACAAGTCCGCGATCATGACCGACGCGCTCGGTTCCCGCGCCGGCGCCCTGCTGGCCTGTGCCAACCAGGTGCGCGACGAGACCGAGCAGACCTGGGGTGCGCAGGCGTCCGGCCCGGTGGTCACCAGCTGGGACCAGCTCCAGGCCACGCAGGACGAAGACCCGGGCTCGGTGTTCCAGAAGGGCGACAGCCACTGGAGCAGCAAGGGCGCCCTGGTCTGGTCGAAGACCGTCATCGACGCGCTGATCGCGCGCGGCGAGGCCCCGGCCGACCTGTCCGGCGCCCCCGACGCGGTGCAGGTGCAGGACGAGCAGGCCGACAACGACCTCTACCGGCTGATGGGCATCACGAAGAAGGCGATGGTGCCGGTCTACGGCGTCACCCGCGACGACGTGACGATCCGCGCCCACACCGAGGAGTCCCCCTCGGGCCGTGGTGTGGCCGTGTTCCGGGCCTGGTCCACGACGGCGCCGATGATCGAGGGCCGCACGCTCATCGTCAACGACTCGTTCATCTCCCGCGCCGAGGGGCTGCTCGCGCCGTACTTCACCAACCTCGAGGTGATGCACTGGTCGGACTTCCTCACCGCGGTGCAGGACGACGATCTTCCCGGGTTCGACCGCATCATCATCGAGACCGTGCAGCGTGGCTGGCCCCAGCGCGCCGGCTGGCTCCAGGAGGGTCAGCCGATGTACGAGGCGCTGGCCGCCGAGCTGGGCACGCCGATCAAGACCGACGAAGACTGACCAGCACGGCGCACACCAGCACCGTGAACGCTCCGGCCCCACCGCCGTAGGTCGACACGTCGTAGCCCACCCGGCCGATCGTCACGGGGCCGGAAAGGGCTACGGCGAGCCCGATCCCGGCCCCGACCACCGTGCTGACCACGACGGCCACCCGGATCAGAGCCGCCGCCCGCACCGTCAGGAACGAAGACCGGGGCCGCACCGGAGCCGAACGCCACCACCGCGCCAGCACCCAGCCGATCGCCAGGAGCCCGAAAACCCCACTGCCGTACTGCGCCCAGTGGTAGCCCTCGAGCGGCCCGTGCCACTGCGCCAGCCAGGGAACGTGCCGGGTGCCGAAGCGCTGGGGATGCGTGAACTCGTCCCACAGCACGTGCGTCACCGTGCCGATCAGTTGCGAGACCACCACGAGCGCAACGGCATTGACGCTCCCGACGTGATGACGTAACGACACGGGCAGGGCAGCCAGCCGGTCCCTCAGGGCGCCCGGCGCGACGGCCACGGCCAGCGGCGCGATCAGCGCCTGCCACACCACGAACGCCGCCAGCCCCAGCACCAGGTCGAGCCCGAAGATCCCGGCGACCGTGTGCGTGTGGTGCGACACCGGCCAGCGGGCCGACTCCGGCAGCGGGACGTAGTACACGAGATCCGGCGTCATACTGCCGATGACCAGGGCCGACGGCACCAGGCGCGTACCCAGCAGGGGCAGGACGGCGGCGGGGTGGCTGCCGGTGAAAGGCACGAAGTGCTCCTGGGGTCACATGCGGGACGAGATCACTCGAAATGCGCATCCGGGCGCGCAGCCCCAAGATCATCCCATCGCCCGGTGATCACCGGGCCCGGACAGTCCTCATCGTTGGGGACCCTCGACAGGAGGTTTCCATGCTCGCGATTGCCGCCGCTGTGGTCTTCGGTCTGGCGCTGCTCCTCGACTTCGCGAACGCGGATCTGGGCGACGCCTTCACCAACACGACCCTGACCACGCTGGGCCTGTTCCTGCTGGCCCTGCACTTCTCCGGGGTGGGTGTGCGAGGGCGCTCGCGCCGCTGACGTTTTCGGTGCGGATGGACGTCGTGGTTCGGTCCGCGACTCAGTACCGGGGCTGCGTCGGGTCGATCTCGTCGATCCAGCGCAGCACTCCCCCCGGCACGTGAGCCACGTCGTCCATCCCCACGCCCCGGGCGAGTTCCAGCGCCTGGGCCGATCTTCCGCCGCTCTTGCAGTGGAAGACGACCGGACGCCCCCGGGCGACGGAGCCGACAAGCCCCGCCACGTCCCCGGTGCGGAGCACCGACATCGGCAGACCGATCGCCCCCGGGATCGACGCGATCAGCCGCTCCTCGGGCTCCCGCACGTCGATCAGGGCGAAATCGTCGCCCCGACGGAGCTTCTCGGCCAGCTCGGTCACAGTGACCTCGCTGACCGCGGGCCCGGGCACCAGACCGCAGAACGCGTCGTAGTCCCCTTCGAGGGCCGTCACCGGTGACGAGCCGGGAGCGGGCCGCACGCGGATCGTCTGCCAGCTCATCCCGGCCGCGTCGAACAGCATGACCCGGCCCAGCAGCGGATCACCGATGCCGGCGATCAGCTTGATCGCCTCGGTCGCCATCACCGAGCCGATGGCCGCACACGTCACCCCCAGCACACCACCCTCCGCGCACGACGGCACGGAGCCGGGCGGTGGAGGCGTGGGGTGCAGATCGCGATAGGTCACCGGCTCGTGGCCCGCCGGTGGACGCGACCAGAACACCGACACCTGCCCGTCGAACCGGAACACCGAGCCCCAGACCAGCGGGACGCTGGCCACCGAGCAGGCGTCACCGACCAGGTAGCGGGTGGCGAAGTTGTCGGTGCCGTCGAGCACCACGTCGTGACCGGCGATCAGGTCGAGGGCGTTGTCGCGGGTGATCCGCGCGTTCCTCGCCGTCACCCCGACCAGGGGATTGAGCTCCCGCAGGGCCCGGACCGCGCTGTCCACCTTCGGGGTCCCGGTCGGCGACCCCGCGTGCAGCACCTGGCGGTGCAGGTTCGACACCTCGACCCGGTCGTCGTCGATCACGGTGATCGACCCGACCCCGGCCGCGGCCAGATACGTGAGCACCGGACTGCCCAGACCACCGGCGCCGATCACCAGTACCCGCGCGTTCTTCAGACGGCGCTGCCCCTGCGACCCCAGGCCGGGCAGCAGCACCTGACGGGAGTAGCGGGTGATCTCCTCGGGAGTGAGCTCGGGGGCGGGCTCGACCAGGGGGATCACGGGTGCGGCCAGGGATTGGGGCGGCAGCCGAGCAGGCCCTTCGTCTGCTGCATCATGAGCGGGGCCGGCTTCCCTTTTCCGGCGCAGTACTCGTGACCGTGACCGAGGGCGTGACCCACCTCGTGGTTGACGACATAGTGACGGTAACCGTCGCGGTCCTTCTTGTATTCGGGGATCGCCTTGACCCACCGATATGTGGTCAGCACCACCCGGTCGCCGTTGCGGCACGAGAGCTTGCCGAACGTCTTCAGCGGCCGGCAGAGGTCGGCACTCGTCTCCGGGCTGGCCAGCGTCACGGTGGTGAACGCCTCCGAGGCCTGGTCGGTGCGCGCGAACCGGCGGGTGCCGTTCTCGGTCCAGCTGCGGTCGTCGTTGAGGGTGGCGAGCACGAAGTCGGCGAACTTCTCACCGTCGACGGCCACCCCCTTCTCGACCTGGACCCGCACCTTGTAGACCTTGCCCTCGCCGGGAGCCCTGGCCGTGCCCTTGACCGTGCTGAGCGTGCCCGAGGCCTTCCACTTCACGGTCGCCGAGGTCACGCCGGCGTCGACGTCGTTCTGCGTCAGCCCTTCGGGCCGGGCGGTCGTGCCCGTCTCGCCTTCGGCTTCGCCGGCCGCCGGGGTGCTTGAGGACGTGGTGGTCGCCGCCGAGCTCGCGGCCTGACTCGCCGAGGTGGTCGGGTCGGCGGTGGTCCGGTCGCCGATGCTCGTCGCTTCCGGGGCCGCACCGGTCGCCGCCGGGGCCGAGGCCGAGCCGGAGCCACCCGAGGAGCATCCGGTCAGGGCCAGCGCCCCAACGGCCACGAGCGGGGTCAGCGACCTGATCAGCCGCGTTCCCGGCCTTCCCGAGCACATTCTGGATCTTCCCTCCGGTTCGGGTACTTCCCCGTCCGGCACGCTACCCGCCCCACCCGTGATCCCCGGCCAGGCGTCCAGGCCGGGCGATCACGTGATGACCTGGGCGAAGCCCCACAGGCCGGGCGCGATCCGCCGCGCGATTCCCGGCCACGAGACCGGCACCAGGCACACGCCCCGTTCCCGGCGGCCCCTCACCCCGGCCCGCCGGCCCCCGCCCGTCGCCAGTTCCCCGGCGCCCACCCGTCACCGTTTCGCCGTCGTCACCCACCCGGCCCATGCGTCCCCCATTCCCACCCTTCTTCGTCCACACTTTCACCAACTGCTGTCATTTATTGCGGGCGAACACCCGCCTCGGAAAAGGTTGAACCGACAACAGGAGGAAGGACAGTGCAGCAAGAGGATGGTTAAGAACTCGGGGGTAGCGGCTATACCCCATTGAGTGACGATCAAACGTGGGGACGATCACCCGAATGGACGTACCAAGGACCGCAGAGTGTCTAGGCGCACCGGGATTCGGTAACGCGTCGTAGCCTTACAATCACTTAAAGCATCGGAATCGCGGGGGCGCCACCGAAGCGTCTTAGCATCCGCTGACGGGCACTGATGCGGGGAGGCAAGCAATGTCGACACCAGAGGTGCGCTCGCGCGGAACCCGGTTGCCGCGGACGGCACGGCGCAGCCAATTACTGGGAGCGGCGCGAGAGGTATTCGTGGCCCAGGGGTACCACGCGGCTGCGATGGACGAGATCGCCGAGCGTGCCGGAGTCAGCAAGCCGGTCCTGTACCAGCACTTTCCGGGTAAGCGCGAGCTGTACCTGGCGCTGATAGAACAGCATTCCGCCGAGGTGGTGGATTGTCTGCGCGGCGCGATCGAGGGCACCACCGACAACAAACAGCGGGTTGCCGGTGCGATGGGGGCATTCTTCGATTTCATCGACCGCGAGAACGAGTCGTTCCGGCTCATCTTCGAATCCGACCTGACCAACGACCCGGACGTCCGGGCCCGGGTCGAGTCGGTGAACGAGCAGTGTGGCCGCATGGTGGCCGAGCTCATTCACGAGCAGACCGGTCTGCCCTGGCCAGAATGTGAACTCATCGGTATCGGTCTGTCCGGCATGGCTCACGTGGCTGCGCGTTACTGGCTGCAGAAGGGGCGTCAGATGCCTCGCGAGGAGGCGGTGCGGTTGCTGGCCGGGCTGACCTGGCGCGGCATCGCCGCCATCCCGCTGCAAGACGAGCGCGACGTCCTGCCTGGCCAGATCGACGCCGATCAGCCGGGCGAACGGCCGTCCGACCCACCGAACACCCCTCGGCCGGTCACCGACCTGACCGGTCTGGGCGAGAGCCACGCCACGATCCACCGGTCGTGAGCACCGCGGGATCGTCCCCGGCACCCCGGGGCGATTCCGCTGTCGGCTAACCCGAGCGTGCCACCGGTCCCGACATCGTTCCGTGCGGTTAGGCTTTCGTCGACCAGTCGGAAAAGCCACCCCGCGAGGGGGCCGGCAAGGACGGAAGGGGCCACTCGCGTGGAGGTCAAGATCGGCGTCCGGGACATCCCGCGCGACATCGTGCTGGAGTCCGAAGACTCGGCCGACTCGGTGGCGAACGCGGTCGAGGCCGCGATCAGCTCCGGCTCGCTGCTTCGTCTCAAGGACGACAAGGGGCGCACGATCGTCGTTCCGGGAAACCTGATCGGCTACGTCGAGATCGGCGCGGAGGAGACCCGACGGGTCGGCTTCGGCACGATCTGAGTTCTGACACGAAGAAGGCGCCCTCCCGTGCGGATGGCGCCTTCCTCGCGTCCGGGGGTCCTACGCCGACAGGCCCATCTCAGCCATGCGCCGGGTGTGCTGCTCGGTGAGACGGCTGAACATCGACACGATGCCCACCAGCCCCATGCCCGGGTGCTCGTCGGTGCCGCTCAGGAGCGTCGAGAAGCTGTCCCGGTCGGCCGCCACCCGCTGCCCCTGGCTGAGGGCCTCGCCGACCAGACGGCGGGCCCACAGCGCCAGTCGGCTGCCCTGGATCGGGTCCTCGCTGATGGCCTGACGCACCTCCTGCAGCACGAACTGCATGCGCTGCCCCGCCTCGAGCGTGCCCAGCACCAGGTCGCGCGTCTCGTCGTCGACGTAGGCGCTGATCTCGCGGTAGAAGTCCGAGGCGATGCCGTCGCCCACGTAGAACTTGACCAGACCCTCCAGCCAGGTGGAGGGCTTCGTGCGTTCGTGGAAGGCGTCCAGGGCCTCCACGAACGGCACCATCGCCTGCTCCGGGTCGGCCCCGATCTCCACGATCCGGGCGCGCAACCGGTCGTAGTGGCCGAACTCGGTGGCGGCGAGCGCGGCCATGTCCGCCTTGGCCGAAAGGCGGGGGGCAAGGTCGGCATCCGTGGAAAGACGGATGAACGCGCTCAATTCACCGTAAGCCAGGGTCCCTAATAGGTCGACGACGGCCGCCCGGTATGCCGGATCGGTGAACCTGTCCTCCTGCTGCTCCATGGACAGGAGGGTAACGAGCCCTGGACCAGGTAGGATCAGTTAGTTAGAGGTAACTGTTACACCCGTAAGTGGATGACCGGTCGCTAACACGGTCGGCTTCCGAATGCCGCAGCGCGGCCCGCCGGAGCGCCTTTTCCTTCGCCACCCCACCGGGGTCGGCGCGATCCGGCCGCAGGCCTGCGCCCCCGAAGAGTTAGGCACTGCGTGTCCGCTTCACCGAGTGATTCCGAGAGCACCGATCCTGCCACCGACCTCGAGAAGGCCGGCGAGATCGTCGCCGTCGTCGAGAACGAGACCGCCGCGGCCCCGGCCGTGAGCTGGGCCGATCTCGGTACCGACCCGCGCATCGTCGACGCGCTGGTGGGCGCCGGCATGACCGCGCCGTTCCCCATCCAGTCCATGACCCTCCCGGTCGCCGTGGCCGGCAGCGACGTGATCGGCCAGGCCAAGACCGGTACCGGCAAGACGCTCGGCTTCGGCATCCCCCTGCTGCACCGCGTCACCGGCCCGAAAGACCCGGGCTACGCCGACCTGGCCTCGCCGGGCGCCCCGCAGGCCCTGGCGATCGTGCCGACCCGTGAGCTCGCCACCCAGGTGGCCGAAGACCTCAAGGTCGCGTCCAAGAACCTCAGCGTGCGCATCCTCACCGTCTACGGCGGCCGGGCCTACGAACCCCAGGTCGAGGCGCTGAAGAAGGGCATCGAGGTGGTGGTCGGCACCCCCGGCCGTCTGCTCGACCTGGCCCAGCAGGGCCTGCTGAACCTGGGCAACGTGCGCACCCTGGTGCTCGACGAGGCCGACGAGATGCTCGACCTGGGCTTCCTGCCCGACGTCGAGAAGCTCATGTCCCTCACGCCCGACGGCCGCCAGACGATGCTGTTCTCGGCCACCATGCCGGGCGCCGTGGTCTCGCTGGCCCGCAAGTACATGACCCAGCCCACCCACATCCGCGCCTCCGACCCCGACGACTCGGGCGCCACGGTGCTCGCGATCGCGCAGTTCATCTACCGCGCGCACGCGATGGACAAGGTCGAGATGGTGGCCCGGCTGCTGCAGGCCGAGGGCCGCGGGCTGTCGATCATCTTCACCCGCACCAAGCGCACGGCCGCCAAGGTCGCCGACGAGCTCGCCGACCGGGGCTTCGCGGCCGCGGCCATCCACGGCGACCTCGGTCAGGGTGCCCGTGAGCAGGCGCTGCGCGCGTTCCGCAACGGCAAGATCGACGTGCTGGTCGCCACCGACGTGGCCGCGCGCGGTATCGACGTCGAGAACGTCACGCACGTCGTCAACTACGCCTGCCCCGAAGACGAGAAGACCTACCTGCACCGGATCGGCCGTACCGGCCGCGCCGGGAACACGGGTGTCGCGGTCACCTTCGTCGACTGGGACGACCTGCACCGCTGGATGATGATCGACAAGGCCCTCGACCTCGGTATCCCCGAGCCCGCCGAGACCTACTCGACGTCGCCGCACTTCTCCGAAGACCTGCACATCCCGGCGGGCGTCAAGGGCACCCTCCCGAGGGCCTCGCGCACCCGCGCCGGGCTCGACGCCGAGGAGCTCGAAGACCTCGGCGAGACCGGCAAGCGCGGTGGCGGCGCCAAGCCGGCGTCGCGGCGCGACGGTGGCCGTGACAGCGGTCGCGACGGTGGCCGTGACGGTTCCCGTGACGGTGCACGTGGCGGTCGCTCCCGCAGCCGGGGCCGCGGTTCCGATGCGCTCGGCTCGGGCGAGCAGGCCGGCGACGTCGAGGCCGGCGAGTCGGTCGAGGGCGGCGAGGAGCAGCCCCGTGAGCCCCGCACCCGCCGTCCGCGCCAGCGCCGCCGCACCCGCAACGGCTTGCCGGTCGAGGGTGGCACCGAAGGCAGCCCGGAAGACGGCACCCCGGGCGACGTCGAAGGCGGCGCCGTCGAGGCCGCCCCGAACGGCGCCGACGGCGACGAGAGCACCCCGGCCACCGGCCCGGACAGCTCCGAGCCGAAGGCCCCGTCCCGCCGTGGCCGTCGCCGCTCCGCGAGCAGCACGTCCGACGCCGAGGACGCCGGCGCCGAGGGCACCGACGCCGGCACGGCCGAGGCCGATGACGCCGGCGAGAACGGCGACGGTGAGGGCGACGCCCAGAAGCGCCGCCGTCGTCGCCGTCGCGGCACCCGGGGCTCCGGCTCGTCCGCGGCCGCCCCGGCCGAGAACGCCCCGGCCCCGGCCGGTTCCGCCGACAGCTGAGTGAGCCGGCCGCCCACCCGCGGCCCGGCCCACCCGAGAAGGCCCGCGTCCCACCAGGGACGCGGGCCTTCCGCACGTCCCGGCCCCGGCGCCGGACCCGCTCCCCCGCAATCACCGGCAGCGGCAGACCGCCGGAGGGCAAGGGGATCCGCACGCATCCACAAAGTCTGAGGCGCGGAGTTCAGAACCGTCCGGGCTCTCGCACCACGAAGCGCCCTCCCCGGGCCAGGACGCCTCGACGGACCTCGAAGCCCGTGACCGGGCGCGAAACGAACCGGGCCGCAGGCCGAAAGACGGAGCAGGCTAACCGGTCAGAGCGCGCCGGCCGTGTCTTCCGGCTCGGCCGCGGACGGCGGGCCGTAGCTGTGAGCACCCCGAGAAGGACGGGCCGGGGCCACCTTCCGGCCGCCGAAGCGCCAGGCCCGCAGCAGGCCGTCGGCGATTCGGAAGTACGCGCGGGCCCCCGACGAGCTCGGTGACGTGGCCACGATGGTCGTGCCCATGCTCGGGGCCTCGGCGAACTTCACCGAGCGCGGGATCGGGTTGAGCACGGGCACCCGGTAGCGGCGCTTCACGTCGGCCAGGACGGCGCGGGCGTGCACCGAGCGCTTGTCGTACATCGTGGGCAGCAGGCCGCGCACCCGCAGGCGGGGGTTGAGCAGGCGGTGCACGTCGGCCACGGTGTCGAGCAGCTGGCCCACGCCGCGGTGGCTGAGCATCTCGCACTGCAGGGGCACGAGCACCTCGTCGGCGGCGGCCAGCGCGTTCAGCGTGAGCAGGCCCAGGCTGGGCGAGCAGTCGAGCAGCACCACGTCATAGGCGCCGAGCACCTCCTCGAGCCCGCGGCGCACCACGAACTCGCGCTGCGGGGCAGGCAGCAGCATGGCCTCGGCCGCCAGCAGGTCGATCGTGGAGGGCACCAGGTCCATGCCCTCGCTGGTGCGCAGACGCGCGGCCGACAGCAGGACCTCGCCGCGGATCACGTCGGAGATCGAGTGGTCGACCACGTCGGGGTCGACGCCGAGGCTGAACGTGAGCGACGACTGCGGGTCGAGATCGACGAGCAGCACTCGCAGGCCCCGCAGCACGAACGCGGCGCCGAGCGAAGCCACCGTGGTGGTCTTGGCGACGCCACCCTTCTGGTTGGCAACGGCGATTACGCGGCCCATGCACCTGCTCCCGGAGACGACGGGCCGGAAAGACCCGCTTTCAGACTATCGACTGACTGTGTCCCATTGGGCCGTCGGAGGGCTCGACAGGCGATCAAGGGTCGAATCCGACAGTCTTGACCCCATGGCAGCGAGCGCGACGGACGACAGCTGGGAACGAAGCAGTGCTCTTCTCCCCCTGGCCGGCGCTGCCCCACGCACCGTGGAGCCCGAATCCGGGCGCAGACAGCACGGATCCGGGGAGACGGCGGCGGGACGGGCACGACGCGCGTGGGGACGGCGGGAACAGGTGGAGCACAGGCAGGTCCGGCCCGAGGCACCGCGTCCCCTGGAGAACTGGGACGCGCTCGAGCACCCGGCCGACTCCGGCCGTCCCGACGAGCACGCGCTCGATGCCGACCATGATGCGGACCACGAGAACGACCAGGGCGGGCAGTGGGGCCTTTTCGGCCCCCGCACGGTGACCTGGCGAGTGCACTCCGACCCGCTGATCGGCCTGGCCACGCTGCGTGCGCTGGCGATGCAGGTGCTGCACCCCGAGGGCATGGCCAACGTCTTCGCCACGGCCCGCCGCGTCGACGACCCGTGGGACCGCCTGCAGTGGGCGCAACGTCACATCGGCGCGGTCGTCTTCGGCAACAGCATCGAGGCCGCGATGACCGGTGCCCGGTTGCGCGCGGTGATGGGCCAGGTCAGCGGCTGGAGCGGCGACGGCGACGAGTTCCGCGGCGACGACGAGGAACTCGTGCTGTGGATGCACTGCTGCCAGGTGGCCTCGTCGGTCGAGGTGACGCGCCGCGGCGGGCTCGACCTGACCGACGCCGAGCACGAGACCTACCTGCAGGAACAGGTGCGCACCGCGGCGGTCTGGGGCCTGGAGCCGGACCGGGTGCCGGCCACGCGCCGCGACCTGACCCGCTACTTCCGCCGGGTACGTCCCCAGCTGCGGATGACGCACGAGGCCCGCGCCTTCATCTCGTCCCTGCTGAGCCCGGCCGTGCCCGACCTGATCGCGATGACGCAGCGCAACCGGCCGACCTGGGCCCCGGTGGCCGGCCTGGCCTGGTCGTCGCTGCCGGGCTGGGCGCGCACGATGTACTCGTCCGGGCCCGGTGACGGCGCCGGTTCACTGGCTCCGGCCGCGGCCACGGTGGCCCTGCACTCGCTGCGCGACGAGCTGCACCGCACCCGCCCCTGAGCGGATCCGGCTGTCTCCTGAGCGCTTCCCCGAGCGACCCGCCCGCACTTTCACGAGCGACACGCCCGGGGACGCCGCGCATCGCTTCGGGTAGGCGTTGCGTCACAGAACGTCGGGTTTTCGACCCAGAAGGGCGGGTCAGCCGTTACCCTGGCTCCTGCCCGCACCGGCCGGTCCGGGTCCGGCCAGTTTCCTGAGCCCGAGGCGGTCCGCGGATGAACCGAGTTCCTGCGTCCGGGAGCCGGGCCGCCCTCGACCACGACCTGCTCGACCAGATCGCCGGTGAGGTGCGCGGCCTGGCCGCGAGCTACCTCACGTCGTCACCCCTCGCCCTCGTCACCCCGGTCTGGCGCCTGCGCCGCGAGGTGTTCGAGCTGCTCGAGAGGCGTCAGCACCCCCATCTCACCGCGCCGCTCTACTCGCTCGCCGGCCGGCTGTGCGCCCTGATCGCCCACGCCAGCGCCGATCTCGGCGATCCGGTGGCCGCGGAGACCAACACCCGCACCGCCTGGCTGTGCGCCGAGCTGGCCGACGACGACTCGCTGCGCGCCTTCATCCGCTGGGTCCAGTCCAACGTGGCCTACTGGAGCGGCGACTTCCCGGCCGCGGCCCGCATCGCCCACAGCGGCCGCCGTCACGCCACCAAGGGCAGCAACCTGCTGCGCCTGGCCAGCGCCGAGGCCCGGGCCTGGGCCGCCTGCGGTGACACCCGTGAGGTCGAGCGGGCCGTCGGCGTGGCCCGCGCCGCCCGCGAGCGCGACACCGGCGAAGACCAGCAGGCCGGGGTGTTCCGGTTCGAGCCGGGCAAGGCCGCCTACTACGCCAGCGAGGCCTGGCTGGCCCTGGGCGGCGAGAACAACGCCCGGCTGGCCGCCCGGGAGGCCACCGAGGCCCTGAGCCTCCTGCAGGCGATCCCGGAGCAGCGCTCGCCGGAGCTGGTGGCCGCGGCCCGGCTCGACCTGTGCAACGCCCACCTGGCGCTGTCCGACCTCGACGCCGCGGCCGGTGAGCTGCGGCAGGTGCTGAGCCTGCCCGTCGACAACCGCACCGAGCCGATCGTGGGCCGGGTGCGCACCGCCGCCTCCACTCTCGAAATGCCCAGATTCACCCGTTCGGACCTATCCAGGCAGCTGCTCGACGAGATCGCCTTGTTTCGGGCCTATCCGGCCCGTCGGGATCTGTCGGACGTCCTGTCCTGAACCGTTCGTAAGCAAACGGCCGATCCCGTCCGTGCGCCTCGGCGAAGGGGAGAACCGCATCGTGCTGCCACCGTCACAGCGTCCCGAACCGTACGACACCTCACCGGACGGCCCGCAGGGCGACCCGCCCGGCCGTACCTTCCAGGTGGCCGTGTGCGGGCCGCGCGACTGCACCGACGAGCAGGCCGCGGCCGCCCGGCAGGTCGGTGAGCTGCTGGCCCGGGCCGGGGTCACCGTGATCTGCGGCGGGGGCACCGGGGTGATGGCCGCGGTGGCCGCCGGGGTGCGGGCCGGCAACGGCCTGGTGGTCGGGATCCGTCCCGGCCCGGACACCACCGGGGCCAGTCCCGACCTGTCGGTGACGATCGTGACCAACATCGGTGAGGCCCGCAACGCCGTCATCGTCTGGAGCGCCGACGCGGTGATCGCGGTCGGCGGCTCGTGGGGCACGCTGAGCGAGGTGGCGCTGGCCCGGCGGCGCGGCGGTATCCCGGTCGTGGTGCTCGACGGCTGGCGGGTCGTGGGCGCCGACGGCAGGCCCGTCGACGAGGGCATCACCCACGTCACCAGCCCCGAAGAAGCCGTGCAGCAGGCTTTGTCGGTCGCCTGAGAGGTCAAGGGGGGACGCGCCGGTCGGGTCGGTCCCGCCCGCAAACGACCGGCCCGTCCCCGGGTGGGTCGGCTACCGCGGCAGCTGCGACGCCCAGGCCGGCTTCTCCTCGGAGGCCGCCCTGCCCTCCGGGCAGTGCCGGCGGAAGTCGCAGAACGCGCAGCCCGGCGAGGGACTCGGCGGGAACACCGCGTCACCGCGGCGGCCCTCGGCGAACGCCCGGTCGGCGCCGGCCGCGGCGTCACCCAGTGAATCCGCCTCCGCGATACGGCGTTCCAGCCCGCCGCCGTCATAGCGGGCGACCGCCCGGGTGCCGCTGGGCAGGTGGTGCAGCTCGACCTGCAGGCAAGGGCGGCGGTAGGTGCGGGTGACGCCGACGGCGTAGGCGGCCAGGGCCAGACTGGCGAACGCGTCGCCCTCGGACGGCACGTGGCGACCGGTCTTGTAGTCGACGATCACCAGCTCGTCACCGCGGTCCTCGATCAGGTCGACCCGCCCCGACAACGAGAGCCGGGCCGTCTTCGCGTTCACCGTCTTCTCCACACCCGCGGGCTCGGCCAGCGGATCGGTGGCGGAGTCGAACAGGTAGTCCTGTACCCAGCCGACGGCTCGCCGCCCGGCCGCGGCCGACTGCTCGCGGTCCGCGAAACCCTCACCGAGCCAACGGCGACGCACGAGCTGGTAGGCCAGTTCGCGCGTCCGCAAGCCGGGTTCGGTGTGCCACCAGTCGGCCAGCGCGGAGTGCACCGCGGCGCCGATGCTGTTGTGCGCCCAGGGTGCCCCCTTGGGCGGCTGGGGCTTGTCGAGATAGGTGAAGCGGTAGCGGCGCCGGCACTCGCGCCAGCTCACCAGGCGCGTGGGCGTGCAGGTGTAGAGCGGCTCGGGCATGCCGATCAGCTCGAGCTGATCGTGCTCGAGGTCGGGCTGACCGGTCACGGACGCACCACGCGCTCCGGCGTGCCCAGGGCCACGATCTTCTCGAACACCGCCGGATCCGTGGTGTTCTCGCCGATCCGGTTGACCTTGCCGGTGCCGTGGTAGTCGCTCGACCCGGTCGTGAGCAGCCCCAGCCCGGCCGCCAGGCGCCGCAGGTGCGTGCGGTCGGACTCGGCGTGGTCACGGTGGTTCACCTCGACCCCGACCAGGCCCACCTCGGCCAGCTCGGCGATGTCGGCGTCGGACACCAGCCGCCCGCGTTTACCGGCGCGCGGGTGGGCCATCACCGGCACTCCCCCGGCCTCCCGCACCAGCCGCACGATCAGCGCCGCCTCCGGCGCGTGGTACGGCAGGTAGTAGGGCGAGCGGCCGTGCAGCACGGTGGCGAAGGCCTCGTCGCGGTTCTTCACGGCCCCCGCCGCGACCAGCGCGTCGGCGATGTGCGGACGCCCGACCGCGGCGTCCGGCTCGCACTGCCGCACCACGTCGTCCCAGCTGATGTCGAAGTCCACGCTGAGCCGCTCGACCATCCGCTGCGCCCGGGTCAGCCGGTCGACCTTGGTCTGCTCCTCCTCGGCCAGCAGCGCCTCGTCGTCCGGGTCGTGCAGGTAGCCCAGCATGTGCACGCCGATGCCGTGCATCTGGCAGCTGATCTCGGCCCCCGGAACCAGGGTCAGGCCGAGCTCGCGGGCCAGCGGCGCGGCGGCCGGCACGCCCGCCATCGTGTCGTGGTCGGTGAGTGCGACGACGTCCAGCCCGGCTGCGGCCGCGGCCTCCATCACCCCGGCCGGGGAGTCCGTTCCGTCGGAGGCGCTGGAGTGGGCGTGAAGGTCGATTCGCACGCAGGTCAGCGTAGGCGCGGAGTCAGCGCACCGCAGGGCAGATCGGGTTCGGTGTCCTCGTTGCGTGCGTCGACGAGGGAGAACCGGTGCAGCAGGGCGAGCGCGGCGGAGCTCGGCCAGGCCAGCATCCAGAGCCAGACGCCCGACGCCTCCCCGACGTAGGCCAGGCCCCCGTCGAGCGGCACCGACCACAGCGGCACCTCGTGGTCGTCGGCCGTCAGCTTGATCTCGGCCGGGTCGTGCTGGGCCTTCTCGGCCAGCAGCGGCCCGGGATCCACCCCGTCCATCCCGGCCAGGTGCGCCCCCAACCCGATGCCCGGCTGCTCGGCCACGAACATCAGGTCGACGGTCGGCTCCTCGTCACCCATCTCCGGCAACGGGTGCGGTCCGGAGACCGCCACGACGCAGGCGACCGAGCCGCCGGCCCCCGCGCCCGCCCACTGCAGGCCGGTCAGCTCCCAGCCCTCCGGCATCGGGCGCGGCATCCAGACCGGCACCAGCGAGTCGAGCGCGACCTGGCGGACGAGTTTCTGCGTGGGCGCCTGGGCCGGGCCGACCGGGACGATCGGGCCGTGAACCTCGCAGGTCCAGGTGGGCCCGTGGTCTCCGGGCTCCTGGGCCACCGCACCGCAGCGCGGACAGGTACGCAGAAGAGTCACCCTCCGACCGTTGCGTGACTCACGCCACAGGTCAAGCCGCCGCGCGTGGGTGATCAGCGCCGGGGCACCGGGCGTCCCGGCTGGTCACCGCCCCGCCTGTCCAGGTAGTTCCGTTTCGGCACCATCACCTTGCGCCGGAAGGTGCACACGAGAGTTCCGTCCTGCTTGTAACCGATGGTCTCGACGTGAACGATGCCGCGGTCGTCCTTCGTCGTGGACTCCCACCGGTCCAGCACCGTGGTCTCGCCGTAGACCGTGTCACCGTGGAAGGTCGGGGCGGTGTGCCGCAGCGACTCGATCTCCAGGTTCGCGATCGCCCGGCCGGACACGTCCGGCACCGACATCCCCAGCAGGATCGAGTAGATGAGGTTCCCGACCACCACGTTGCGCCCGAACTCGGTGCTGCCCTCCGCGTAGTGCGCGTCGAGGTGCAGGGGGTGGTGGTTCATCGTGATCAGGCAGAACAGGTGGTCGTCGGCCTCGGTCACGGTCTTGCCCGGCCAGTGCCGGTACACGGCCCCGACCTCGAACTCCTCGTAGGTTCGCCCGAACTGCATGGTCCTACTGTTCGTCAGGCCGGGCCCCGACGGACCGGGGTGAGGAGTGGGCTGATTCACCCCGTGCCCACTGGCGCAGATGCGCCGGGCCCGGGAACGGGCCCGGCAGGCACAATGGTGGGATGAGCGAGAACGAACCCGTGGTGCAGGGCCCCGAGGGCGAGTCGGCGAAGCCGCAGGAGGTCGAGCACCGCGAGCGCCCGAACTCGGCGGCGTTCCGGGCGTTCATCGCCTCCGGCTGGGCGCCGCGTCCGGCCGGGCTGCCCGCCCGCCTGCCCGCCGCCGAGTACGCCGCCGACCGCCGCGCCCGGCTCGCCGCCGAGCTGCCCGGTGAGCGCCTGGTGATCCCGGCCGGTGTCTTCCGGGTGCGCAGCAACGACACCGACCACCGCTTCCGTCCGCACTCCGCGTTCGCGCACCTCACCGGCCTGGGCACCGACCGTGAGCCCGACTCCGCGCTGGTGCTGGAGCCGTCCGCCGACGGGTTCGAGGCAGTGCTCTACGTGCAGCCGCGGGCCGAGCGCGACTCCGAGCAGTTCTACGCCGACCCGCGTTACGGCGAGCTCTGGGTCGGCGTGCGGCCCAGCCTCGAGGAGGTCGCGGCCGAGACCGGCCTGGTGTGCCGGCCGCTCGACGACCTGGTCGACGCGATCACCAAGGACGCCGAGGCGGTCAAGGTGCGCATCGTGCGTGACGCCGACCCGGCGCTCGACGCCGCGCTCGACGAGGCGCGGGGCGCTGACTCCCTCGAGGCCGACGCCGAGCTGGCCCGCGTGGTGTCCGAACTGCGGCTCGTGAAGGATGCTTTCGAGGTCGCCGAGATGCGCCGCGCGGTCGACGTCACGGCCCGCGGTTTCGCCGACATCGTGCGCGCGCTGCCCGAGGCGGTCGAGTCGGTGCGGGGCGAGCGCGTCGTCGAGACGGTGTTCGAGAGCCGTGCCCGGCGCGAGGGCAACGGCGTCGGCTACGACACCATCGCCGCGTCCGGCCCGCACGCCTGCACCCTGCACTGGATCCGTAACGACGGCCCGGTCAACGCGAACGACCTGGTGCTGGTCGACGCCGGGGTCGAGGTCGACACGCTGTACACCGCCGACGTCACGCGCACCCTGCCGGTCTCGGGCACGTTCAGCGAGCCGCAGCGCCGCGTCTACCAGGCCGTGCTCGACGCCGCCGACGCCGCGTTCGCCGCGGCCAGGCCGGGGGTGAAGTTCCGCGAGGTGCACGCCGCCGCGATGAGGTCGATCGCCGCCACCCTGGCCTCCTGGGACCTGCTGCCCTCGAGTGCCGAGGAGTCGCTGACCAAGGAGGGCCAGTTCCACCGGCGCTGGATGGTGCACGGCACCAGCCACCACCTCGGCATCGACGTGCACGACTGCGCCCAGGCCCGCAAGGAGATGTACCTCGACGCCGAGCTGAAGCCGGGCATGGTCTTCACCATCGAGCCCGGCCTCTACTTCGGCCCGCACGACCTGCTCGCGCCCGAGGAGCTCCGCGGGATCGGGGTGCGCATCGAAGACGACGTCCTGGTCACCGAGGACGGGGTGGAGAACCTGTCCGCCGGCCTGCCCCGCGACCCGGCCGGGATCGAGGCCTGGATGGCGTCGCTGCGTTCCTGAGGCTACCGAGGTGAGCCTTCACCGCTGACCCGACCGACGCGTCCCTCATCGGCGCCCACGGCCCGTTCCCCGACCCCGGGGAACGGGCCGTAACGTTTTGACGGGGCTGAACGATGTACTTCCGGGCGCGAGCGCCGGTCGGGGTGGTCACTACACGTGTTCACGCGTGCAGGGTCAAGCTGTAACCGGTTCTTTCGGCTGACGCCCGGATTGCGCGCCCGCTCGAGCTACCTGCGAGTTAGCATGAGCCCCGCGACCCGAACGCTGTTCCGGCACGCCCGTCCGGACGGTCAAGACGCCTGACGCGAGGCCGATGTTGCAGGTCGACCATGGTTCCCGGATGAGGGAGGTGAGATCGGTGCCGTCCAGAGATGACACCCCTGCCAGTACCGACTCCCCCGCGGATTGCGAGCTCCGCGCTGCCCTCCCGACGACAGTGAGGGTCTGCGGAGCTTCTTGAGGGCTGCGCGCCGAGCGCCACCCTTCGAGCGGGGGCACGCCTTGCCCACCGGAGGTGAAAGACCCATGGCTCGTACCAACCGCACCGGGCTCGCCCGGTCCCTGGCCCTTCCCCGGCCCCAGCTGCGCAACGTCTACCCGGCTCTGCGTTACGGACCGCTCGACGTGCTCAAGCAGCGTCTCGACGACGACGTCGACCCCAACCTCGGCCTGCTCGACGCCGCCGTCGACTGGGGTCTGTACCGCGCCGGGCGCCGCGTGCAGTCGGTGGACTTCCAGCACGCCGTGCAGCAGGCGCAGTCCGGCGAGGGGTTCGTCTGGCTGGGCCTGCACGAGCCGTCCTCCGAGCAGCTCGAGCAGCTCGGCGAGGTGTTCTCGCTGCACCCGCTGGCCCTCGAGGACTCCGCCAGTCCCCGTCAGCGTCCCAAGCTCGAACGCCACGAGAACGACATGTTCCTGGCCATGCGCACGCTCGCCTACCTCGACTCGACCGACCGGGAGGCCGGGGGCGACGTGGTCGAGACCGGCGCCGTGATGGTGTTCGTCGGCGAGTACTTCGTGATCACCGTGCGCCACGGCAAGCACACGGCGCTCGCCGGTCTGCGGCGTCGTATGGAAGACGACCCGGAGCAGCTCGCACTCGGCCCCTCGTCGGTGCTGCACGCCGTGGCCGACAAGGTGGTCGACGACTACCTGGCCGTCGTCGACGCGGTGCAGCAAGACCTCGAGGAGATCGAGAGCACGGTGTTCGCGCCTCGCGGCAGCACCGACATCGAGCGCATCTACCAGCTCAAGCGCGACGTGATCGAGATGAAGCGCACGGTGCAGCCGCTGGCCTCGCCTCTGCGTGAGCTCTCGGAGCGACCGCGGCGGCTGATCCACGCCGAGATCCGCGAGTACTTCCGCGACGTGTCCGACCACCTGGCCCGCGTGCACGAGCAGGTCACCGGCTTCGACGAGCTGCTGACCTCGATCCTGCAGGCCGGTCTGGCCCGGGTGTCGATCGCCGAGAACGAGGACATGCGCAAGATCTCGGCCTGGGTCGCGATCGCCGCCGTGCCCACGATGATCGCGGGCATCTACGGCATGAACTTCGACACCATGCCCGAGTTGCACCAGTCCTGGGGCTATCCGGCCGTGCTGGGGCTGATGGCCACGATCTGCGCCGGGTTGTTCCGGGGCTTCAAGCGAAACGGCTGGTTGTAGAACGACAATGGTGGACGCACGACACGACGGCCCGCGGTGGGGTTCCCTCACGGACGTACCCGGCTTCCGGGTGGGGCACGCGCAACGCACGGAAGACGGCTGGCTGAGCGGGGTCACGGTGGTGGTCCCGCCCGCCGGCACGGTCGGGGCGGTGGACGTGCGCGGCGGCGGTCCCGGAACCCACGAGACCGACGCGCTCGACCCGACCACCCTCGTCCCGACGGTGGACGCCGTCACCCTCACCGGTGGAAGCGCTTTCGGCCTGGCCAGTGCCGGGGGCGTGCAGCGCTGGTGCCTGGAGCAGGGGCTCGGGTTCGCGGCCGGGCCGGTCTCCGACCCCCGTTCCGTGCTGGTGCCGATCGTGCCCGCCGCGGCCGTGTTCGACCTCGGACGGGGCGGCGACGTCGCCACCCACCCGGACGCCGAACTGGGCTACGAGGCAGCTGCTTCCGCCGGGTTCGACACCCCGCGCGGTGTGATCGGCGCGGGCACCGGAGCCCTCGCGGCCCGGATGACCCTCAAGGGCGGCATCGGCAGCGCAGCACTGCAGCTGCCCGGCGGGGTGGTGGTCGGTGCCCTGGTCGTGCTGAACGCTCTGGGCTCGCCCCTCGACACCACGACGGGCGCCCTGCTGGGCACCGCCTTCGTCCCGCCCGGCCTGCCCCGCCCGCCGATGCCTTCCGCTGCCGAGAACGCCTCGTACCTGGCCGAACTCGCCGCAGCCGCTCCCCCGCCGGCGGCGAACACCACACTGGCGGTGGTGGCCACCAATGCCACGCTGGATCCAGCCCGCACCCGCCGCACCGCGACCGCCGCCCACGACGGCCTGGCCCGCTCCCTCGCCCCGGCCCACACGCTGCTCGACGGCGACACGGTTTTCGCACTGGCGAGCGGCGAGGTCGAGCTGGACTTCCCGGACGTGGTGGCGGTGCAGGCCGCGGCGGCCGACGCGGTGATGCTGGCGGTCATGGACGCGGTGCTGGCCGCGACCGGCACGGACGCAACAGCTTTCGGAGGCGTCAAGGTGCCGTCGTACCGCGAGCGCTTCCCGTCACTGGTCTTCCCCTGACGCTGTCCTGAGCTGAGGCCGGTGACCGTCGCTGGGGCCGCTCGCCGCTAACGGTGTGGGGCTGCGGGCGTCGGCGAGGCCTGTGTCGGTGCCGGTTTCGGTGCCCACGCCGGTGCCCACGCCGGTTTCGCGGTCAGTGCCGGTGCCCACCCCGGTTTCGCGGTCAGCGCCGGCGCCCACCCCGGTGCCCACGCCGGTTTCGCGGTCAGTGCCGGTGCCCACGCCAGCGCCCACCCCGGTTTCGAGGTCAGCACCGGCGCCCACGTCGGTGTCGGTGTCAGCCAAGGCGAGGTTCATGCCAGGACCAAGGCTGCAAGCGGGTCTGAGCCGAGGCCGGCCCGATGAATTTGCTGTGAGTCTGCGGCCAGAACCCCCAAGGCTGGCACCGGGTCTGAGCTGCAACCGGAATTCCGGCTACGACAGCTACGGCTACAGCAACGAAACACGGCCTGTCACCCCTGGATCGGGGCGGCAGGCCGCGAGACGCGTGTGGTGCGAAGTCAGCTCTCGTGCGAGGTCAGCTGTCGTACGAGGTCAGCTCTCGTGCGAGGTCAGCTCTGGCGCAAGGTCAGCGCTCTTGGTCGGGAGTGCTGTCGGTCGGCTGGGCGGCGGTCGGCTGCTCGGCGGCGCGCTTCTGGGCGGCCTCACGTTCGGCCTGCTCGCGACGGTGGCGTTCGGCCTCTTCGCGCTCGGCGGCCTCACGCTCGGCGGCGCGCTTGCGCTGCATCATCTCGCCGTAGGTCGGGCCGCTGACCGGCTGCTGCGGCTGGTCGTGCGGCGCTGCACCGGGCTGCCCCGCCTGCCCCACCTGGCCGAGCTGACCGGTCTGGCCCAGCGGACCGGTCTGCCCCGGCTGACCGGACTGCTCCGGCTGGCCGTAAGGCGGCTGCTGGTTCCAGGACTGGCCCCACTGCGGCGGAGGCGACTGCTGCGGGTACTGGGGCTGACCGTGCTGGTCCTGCCCGTACGGCGGCTGCCCCGGCTGACCGGGCTGGCCGTACTGACCCGGCTGGCCGTACTGACCGGGCTGGCCCGCGCCGTACTGACCGCCCTGGCCGTACTGACCCGGCTGCTGGCCGTACTGCTGCTGGTAGTGCTGCGCCTGCTGGTGCATCGGCGAGACCGGGGTGTCGGGGCGCTCGGGCTGGCTGCGGGGGCCACCCTCACTGGCCAGCTTGTCGAGCAGCTGACGCGCGGCGCCGGCCTGCTCGGACAGGCACAGCACCCGGTACTCACCGGCCACGATCTGGCTGGTGCTGGTGAAGTCGCGCCGGCCGCCGGTGAACGCGTAGGAAATGAGCCCGAACAGCCCACCGAACGCCGCACCGATCAGCATGGCGGCGAAGATGCTGAAGCCCTCGGCCGTGCCGAAGAGCGAGATCAGCAGGCCCACGAACAGACCGAACCAGGCCCCCGAGAGCAGACCGGCGATGGCCACCCGGGAGTAGGTCAGGCGGCCGGTGACGCGCTCGACCATCTGCAGGTCGACACCCACGATGGTGACGGCCTGGACGGGAAAGTGGTTGTCGGACAGGTAGTCGACCGCACGCTGCGCCTCGAGGTACGTGGCGTACTGCGCGATGGTGTCGCCACGGGCGGGCGTGGGCAGACCCGGCTGGGACTGCGACCGGAGCGAGCTGAGGTTCGACATGTGATCATTCTCCCCGATCCCGGCCCCCCGGCGCATCCGCGCCCGGGGACCACCGGGATCTTTCCAGGTGACTCACAACGATGAACGTGCGAGGCCACCCGGGGAGTTTCCGAAGCGGGCTCCGCCTACAGCTGAAACGGTCAGGACGTGGTCGCGGCCGCAGCGGCACCCTTCTCGGTGTTCGCACCGGCGGTGCTGAGCACGCCGCCGGCGTTCTCCAGGTGCGCCCGCACGAACCAGTGGAACTGCTCGATGTCGTGCAGGTGGCCGATCAGCAGGTCGTTGGTGACGTCGTCGAGGTCCTCGACGTCCTCGGCCGCCTTGCGGATGCTGCTGATGACGCCGACGTAGACGGTGTCGAGGGCGGCCAGGTGCTCGATCGCACCGGCCCGGCCGATCGAGTAGTCGTCCCAGTCGCGCTGCTCGACCAGTGCACCGGGAGTGCCCTGCGGGGAGCTGCCCAGGGTGGCGATGCGCTCGGCGACGTCGTCGGCGTAGTTACGCACCGCGTCCACCTGCGGGTCGATCATCTGGTGCACCGAGATGAAGTTCGGGCCGACCACGTTCCAGTGCACGTGCTTGAGCGTGAGGTGGAGGTCGTTGTAGGTGTGCAGGATCTTCTGCAGCACGGCCGCGGTCTGCGCGCCCTGATCGAGCGTCATCCCGGGCACCGTGTACGACGGCTGACCCCGGAACGCGTCGGGCTGGTTGTCGCTGACCTGAGTCGTGCTCAGCTGCTTCTTGCTGTTCGTGGAAGAAGTCGCGGTAGCCATGGGCACACGGTAGGTCTGCGGAAAACCCGTCGCAGGTCGAGACGTCCCGACCCGAAAAGCCCCGATTCTCACATGATCACGTGCGGGACGCGTACTCCTCCAGCAGCCGCCGGCCGATGATCATGCGCTGGATGTCGGCCGTGCCTTCACCGATCAGCAACATCGGCGCCTCCCGGTAGAGACGCTCGATCTCGTACTCCTTCGAGTAGCCGTAACCGCCGTGGATGCGGAACGCGTCTTCCACCACCTGCGCGCAGTACTCACTGGCCAGGTACTTCGCCATACCGGCCTCGAGGTCGTTGCGGGCGCCGGAATCCTTGACCCGCGCGGCCTTCACCATCATCTGGTGCGCGGCCTCGACCTTCACCGCCATCTCCGCGAGCCGGAACTGCACGGCCTGGTGCTCGGCGATCGGTTTCCCGAAAGTCTCGCGCAGCTGGGCGTAGTCGATGCCGAGCTCGAAGGCCCGCAACGCCACCCCGCACGCGCGGGCGGCGACGTTCACGCGCCCGACCTCCACCCCGTCCATCATCTGGTAGAAGCCGCGCCCGGGCACCCCACCCAGCAGACACGCCTGCTCCAGCCGGAAGCCGTCGAGGATCAGCTCGGTGGTGTCGACCCCCTTGTAACCCATTTTCTCGATCTTGCCCGGCACCGTGAGCCCGGGCGCGACCTCGCCGAAGCCGGGCGTCTTCTCGATCAGGAACGTCGACATGTTGCGGTAGACCGAGTCGGCGCCGGTCTCGGTGCGCACCAGCACCGCCACCAGACTCGACGTGCCCCCGTTGGTGAGCCACATCTTCTGCCCGTCCAGCACCCAGCCGCCGTCCTCGCAGACCCGGGCTCGGGAGCGGATCGCCGCCACGTCCGAACCGCAGTGCGGCTCCGACATCGAGAACGCGCCCCGCAGTTCGCCCGCCGCCATCCGCGGCAGGTAGCGCTGCTTCTGCTCGTCGGTGCCGTGCTGCAGCAGCATCCAGGCCAGGATGAAATGAGTGTTCACGATGCCCGAGACGCTCATCCAGCCCCGGGAGAGCTCCTCCACCACGAGTGCGTAGGTCAGCAGCGACTCGCCCAGACCGCCGTACTCCTCGGGGATCATGAGGCCGAAGACGCCCATCTCCCGCAGTCCCTCGACGATCGCGGCCGGGTACTCGTCGGCGTGCTCCAGCTCGGTGGCCACCGGCAGGATCCGCTCGTCCACGAAGACCCGCACCGCCTTGAGGATCTCCCGCTGCTCTTCGCTCAGGCCCTCGGTGCTCTGCAGACGCCCCATCGCGCACTCCCGCCCTCGGTACGGCCGAATCGCTTCGAGTATCCGGAGCGACGCGGGTCGGCACATCGGGCCCTCATGTGAGCGACACCACTCCGTAACGGCCCGGCTCTTTCAGGTGACCGCCGGGTACGGGGAATCAGGCGTGCGGACTGCAGGTTTTCGAAGGACGGGTTCACGACCGGAGACCAAAGCCTCGCTTTGGTCGTCCCAAATCCTGGACTTGCCGATTGACGATCTCCTTATGTGAACGTACGGTCAAGAAAACCATCCAGAGCGGCTGAGAGACCTGGCTCGACGACGCCGCAGCAACCACCCGACATCCAGCAGATGCCGGGGCCGGTGCTACCGCCAGGACCGATGGAGGAGAACATGCGAGCGCAGCCACCGCCCGGAGGTTCCACGGTCACGAGAGCGACCGTGAAGAGCCTCACCCGGCGTGCCTACGTCGATCTGCTGCGGACCGCCAGCGCCGCCTGTCGGTAGTAACCGTCCAGATCCGCCGCTCGCCCACCGAAGACCACAACGTCACCGATCGTCCCTGTCCGCCGGATACGGCCGATCGGGTGATGCGCGCGGTCATGGGGTGTGCCCGCTACCGCCCGTCACCCCTTCAAGGCCGTCAGTCAATCCCGGAGGAACCACTCGTGAGCACCGACACCGCCCAGACCGGCGCCGGTACCGTCTTCCCGCCGAAGCCGAAGCGCTCGGAGGGACAGTGGGCCCTGGGCGAGACCACCCCTCTGACGCCGAACGAGAAGTGGAAGGCGGAAGAGGGTGGTCTCGCGGTGCGTGAGCGCATCGACGCCTACGCCCGGGGCGGTTTCGCGAGCATCCCGGGTGACGACCTGCGGGGCCGGATGCGCTGGTGGGGTCTTTACACCCAGCGCAAGCCCGGGATCCACGGCGGACGCACCGCCTCGCTGGAGCCGCACGAGCTGGACGACGAGTACTTCATGCTCCGCGTCCGCACCGACGGTGGCGCCGTCGACCTGAACCAGTTGCGCACGCTCGCCGACCTCTCCACCCGGTACGCGCGGGACACCGCGGACGTCACCGACCGGCAGAACATCCAGTACCACTGGATCCGGATCGAGGACATGCCGGAGATCTGGTCGCGTCTGGGCGATGCGGGCCTCATCACCACCGATGCCTGCGGTGACACGCCGCGCGTGATCCTCGGTTCGCCGGTCGCCGGAGTGGCCGCCGACGAGATCATCGACGGGACGCCGGCGCTGCTCAAGATCCGCGAGCTCTTCGTGGGTGACGAGGAACTGCAGAACCTGCCGCGCAAGTTCAAGACGGCCATCAGCGGCAACCCGAGCCAGGACGTGGCCCACGAGATCCACGACATCGCCTTCGTGGGCGTGAACCACCCCGAGCACGGGCCGGGTTTCGACCTCTGGGTCGGCGGGGGCCTGAGCACCAACCCGATGCTGGCCAAGCGCCTGGGTGCCTGGGTGCCGCTCGACGAGGTGCACGAGGTCTGGCACGGCGTCATCAAGATCTTCCGCGACTACGGCTACCGCCGTCTGCGCAACCGGGCCCGCCTGAAGTTCCTGATGGCCGACTGGGGCCCGGAGGTCTTCCGCGAGGTGCTCGAGCAGGAGTACCTGGGGCGCAAGCTCATTGACGGCCCCGCCCCGGAACTCCCGGCGGGCTCGCGGCACGACCACGTCGGGGTGCACCGGCAGAAGAACGGCAAGTTCTACGTCGGGATCACCCCGGTCGTCGGCCGGGTCAGCGGCACCGTGCTGGCGAAGCTGGCGGACGCGGCGGAGAAGGCGGGCAGCAACCGCCTGCGGTTCACGCCGCAGCAGAAGATCGTGATCCTCGACGTGGTGGCCTCCAAGGTGCCCGACCTGCTCGACGAGCTCGAGGAGATCGGGCTCTCCGCAAGGGCTTCCGCGTTCCGGCGGGGCACGATGGCCTGCACCGGGATCGAGTTCTGCAAGCTGGCGATCACGGCGACCAAGTCGACCGCGACCACGCTGGTGAGTGAGCTGGAGAACCGGCTGGCCGACGTGCCGGAACTGTTCACGCTCGACGGGCCGAGCCTGTCGATCAACATGAACGGCTGCCCGAACTCCTGCGCCCGCGCCCAGATCGCCGACATCGGCCTGAAGGGTGTCCAGCTGCCGAATCCGGCCGACCCGCAGGGCGAAACGGTCGACGGCTTCCAGATCCACCTTGGCGGTGGGCTCGGCGTGCACGCCGGGTTCGGCCGCAAGGTCCGGGGCCTGAAGTCGACGGCGGCCGACCTGCCCGACTACGTCGAGCGTCTCGTGCGCCGCTGGATCGCTCAGCGCAAGGACGACGAGACCTTCGCGGCCTGGGTGATCCGGGCCGACGAGGCCGATCTGGCGTGAGCGAGACGACGAGAGCGGTTCCGTACTGCTGCCCGTTCTGCGCTGAGGAAGACCTGCGACCGGTCGCGAGCGGCACGGTCGAGGGTCTCACCCGCGGCGGCTGGCACTGCCGGAGCTGTCTTCGCCTGTTCAGCCTGAGCTTTCACGGACTGCACCAGCCGGCGCAGCTCGATTCCCCCATTCCTGAAACGTCATCCACTCATGCGGGCTCCCGCCTAGGAGAGTGACAGCAATGATCGGATCCCTGATCAGCCGGCCCGAGGACGTCGCGGCCGCCCTGGAGAACGACCCCGAAGGTTTCGCGGCCGAGGCCAACTCGGTGCTCGAGGGTGCCGACCCGCTCACCGTTCTGGGCTGGGCCGGAAAGGCTTTCGGCAAGAGCCTGGTGATCACGGCGTCGATGGGTGACACCGCGCTGGCCCACCTGACCTCGCGGGCCGTGCCGGGCACCGACATGCTCTTCGTCGACACCGGATACCACTTCGCCGAGACGATCGGCACCGCGCAGGCCGTGCAGGCCTCGTACCCGCTGCGCATGCTCAGCATCCGGCCCAAGGAGTCGGTGGAGGAGCACGAGGCCAAGCGCGGGAAGCTCTGGCAGACCGACCCGGACGCCTGCTGCAAGATGCGCAAGGTGGCCCCGCTGAACAACGCACTGCGCGGATACCGGGCCTGGGCCACGGGTCTTCGCCGGGTCGAGTCCCCCGACCGCGCGAACACGCCGGTGGTGCGCTGGGACGCGAAGCGGGACCTGCTGAAGCTCGCGCCGATCGCGGCCTGGACCGACGACGACGTGGAGAGCTACCAGGACGCGCACCCCGAGGTGCTCAGCAATCCGTTGCTGCAGCTGGGATATCGCTCGATCGGCTGCTCCACCTGCACCCGGGCGGTCGCGCCGGGCGAGGACGCGCGCGCCGGGCGCTGGGCGGGCCGGGCCAAGTCGGAGTGCGGCATCCACCTGTAAACCCTTTTCGAGAATGACGGACGACGTGGGCACCCGGGGTGCCCACGTCGTCTCTCATTTCTGCGGGTTCTCGAGAGCCCGTTCGAACTGCTCGTCGAAACGCTCCAGGATGCGCTGGATCTCGGGCCGGTTCAGGGCCTCCTCGACGCGCTCGGCGCTCTCGCCCACCTCGCCGTCGGGCCTGAGGTCGGCAGCGTCGGTCTCGTCGGTCGCGCCGGGCTTGGCGAAGGTGCCGCGGGCGAACTTCACGGCGGCCGGGGTGAGCTTGCGGCCCTGCGACAGGCCGTCGGCGATCGCGGCCTTGAGCAGGGAGAGGTCCATGCCCTTGAGCGCCTCGTCGTAGGCGCGGCGCAGGGCCTTCGCCTCGTCCTCGCCGGGTTCGGTGAGCCGGCCCTGCTGCAGGCTGCGGTGGATGACGCGGGACAGCAGCACGACCTTCATGACGTCGGTGGGGACGCCCTTGACGGCACCGAAGATCGCGACGTACTTGCGGACCGGGAAGAGGACGACGCGGCGGGGGACCGAGCGCAGGTACTTCGCGGCGTCGGAGAAGATGCCACCGTCGGCTCCCTCGTAGAGGGCGGCGACCTGCTTGGACGCGTAGGTGCGGTCGTTCGCGCGCAGGGTGCGCACGACGGCGACCTGGGTGGCGCGCAGCCGGATCGCGTCGTCGAGCAGGGGCACGGGCACGAAGCGGGCGGCGGCCACGGCGATGCCGCAGACGACGGCCTGGCCCACCAGCGTGGCGGGTGGCTGGATGCTCATGTCGGTTCAACCTACTCGCGGTTAGAGGGCAGCATGCTGTCGTGGACAACGCCCTTGAATCGTCCCCGGTTCCGCCGCTTCCGCATCTTTGACGTCCCGGTTCTCCCGTCTCCGGTGACGCCCGGCGCGGGCTGCCCGGGCTGCCGTCCTCGGGCCGGCGCCGGCCGCGCAAGCCGCAGGGCTACGGGACGGCCGGTGACCCTGCGCACAGCGCAGGCCCTGTCCGGCCGGTGGGGCACTGTCTACCCTCGGGGGATGAGAAGCCCGAAGGACTTCTACCGCCCGCTGGCCGTCGGAGCGCCCGCCCCGTTGCGGGAGATCCCGGCCGTGCCGTCGCGCATGATCCACTTCTTCCCGCCGTCGAACGCCCGCATGGTGGCCAAGGTGCCCGACCTGGCCCGCAAGGTCGACGTGCTGCTCGGCAACCTGGAGGACGGGGTGCCCGCCTCCGAGAAAGAGGCCGCCCGGGCCGGTCTGGTCGAGGTCGGGAAGAACTGGGACACCCCGGGGACGCAGCTCTGGGCCCGGGTGAACTCGATCGATTCCCCCTGGGGCCTGGACGATCTCGCCACCGTGGTGCTCGAGGTGGGGCACGCCGTGGACGTGGTGATGATCCCGAAGGTGCAGGGCCCGGAGGACATCCACTACGTCGACCGGTTGCTGGCCCAGCTCGAGGCCAAGGCCGCGCTGACCCGGCCGGTGCTGATCCACGCCATCCTGGAGACCGCGGCCGGGGTGTCGCGGGTGGAGGAGATCTGCGCGGCCAGCCCGCGGATGCAGGGACTTTCGCTGGGCCCGGCCGATCTGGCGGCGAACCGGCGGATGAAGACGACCCGGGTCGGCGGCGGTCATCCGGGATACCTGGTGCGAGAAGACCCTTCGTCGGACGGCACCCGGCGCGCGACCTTCCAGCAGGACCTGTGGCACTACACGATCGCCCGCATGGTCGACGCCTGTGTGGCCAACGGGATCTACCCGTACTACGGACCGTTCGGCGACATCCGCGACACCGTGGCCTGCGAAGACCAGTTCCGCAACGCCTTCCTGCTCGGCTGCGTCGGGGCCTGGAGCCTGCACCCGGCGCAGATTCCCATCGCCCAGAGGGTTTTCAGCCCGTCACCGGAAGAGGTGCGGCACGCCCAGCGAGTGATCGAGGCGATGGGCGACGGCACCGGCGCCGTTCTGATCGACGGACGGATGGAGGATGATGCCTCCGTGAAACAGTGCCACGTGATCCTCTCCACGGCTCATGCCCTGGCCGCGCGCGACCCGGACCTGGCCGACCTCTACGAGTTCACGTCGTGAGCTTCCAGCCGCGACGCTCAGCGCTCTACATGCCCGGCTCGAACGAGCGGGCGCTGGAGAAGGCGCGTTCACTCCCCGCCGACGTCCTGCTCCTCGACCTCGAGGACGCGGTGGCCCCCACCGCGAAGATCGCTGCCCGGGAACGGGTCTGCTCACTCGTGGCCTCCAAGACGTTCGGCGCGCGCGAGGTGGTGATCCGGGTGAACGCACCCGGCACACCGTGGCACACCGACGACCTGGCGGCGGTGGCGGCGGCATCCCCGTCAGCGGTACTGGTGCCGAAGGTGTCGTCGCCCGCGGTCGTGCAGGCGGTGGCCGAGGTGGTGCCGGTGCCGATCTGGGCGATGATCGAGACCCCCGCGGCCGTGCTCGCAGCAGCCGCGATCGCCTCGTCGTCGGAGCAGCTCACGGTGCTCGTGATGGGCACGAACGACCTGGCCAACGAACTGCGAGCCGGATCCGCCCCCGGCCGTCCCGCGCTGGTGACCGCCCTGCAGACGGCCCTGCTGGGCGCGCGAGCCGCCGGAAAGATCATCCTCGACGGCGTCTACAACGATGTCCGTGACGCCGCCGGCTTCGAGGCCGAGTGCGAACAGGGCCGGGAGTTCGGATTCGACGGCAAGACACTGATCCACCCGTCGCAGGTGGAACCGGCGAACCGCGTGTTCGGTCCCTCGGCCACCGAGATCACCCACAGCCGGGCAGTACTGGAGGCATGGGCTCGCGCGGAGGCCGAGGGTCAGGGCGTTGCGGTCGTGAACGGGCGGCTCATCGAGAACCTGCACGTCGAGAACGCCCAGCGCGTGCTCGGGGCCGCCGAGGCACTGAATCTCTGAATGACACCCGTTGTTCCGCAGAGCTTCTCGCCGCCTCGAACCGTCCTCTGACCGGACATCCTCACGATCAGCCCCAGCAGCGGCCGCCAGCGAGTGACGCCGGCACCATCGCCGGAGCTGAAGTGGTTCGAGTTTCACGTTCTTTGGCCGGGCGACAGACACACCCCCTATACCGATTGGGTATAGGGGGTGTGTCTGCGCTTCGGCACGGCACGGCACGGCACCGCACGGCGAGCCACCGCACAGCACCACACGGGGCACGGCCCGGCAAGCCACGCCACGCCACGGCAAGCCACCGCACGAAACGGCAAGCCACCGCACGGCACCACACGGGGCACGGCACGGCACGGCACGGCACGGCACGGCACGGCACGGCACGGCACGGCACGGAGACCACTGCATCCGCAGCCCTCGGGATCATCGCGGGCAACTGACTACTCAACGCCCGGTCCCAGCCCACCAGGTCGGCCGTCCGAGTCGTCCGAGCAGCGGGCGCCGTTCGCGAGGTGATCAAGTCGCGGGCGCCAGCCACGGGGTGCAGTGCCGGGGCCACGGGCGGATCTCACTTTTCGCGCGGGGCGATCGTCTTCCCGGGTGGGTGGGTCTTTGTTCCGGGCGGTGAATTCAGGACGTGTCTCAGGGCGCTCCGGTCTCCGTCACCTCTGCGGGTTCGCGGGTCGCGCGAGCACGCGTCACGATCACGAGTCCCAGCAGCATCAGGAGGGCTCCGGGCACCACGGCCAGGGGCGGCGCTTCGCCCAGCCAGGCCCAGGCCAGCAGCGAGGCACCCGGCACCTCCAGCAGGATCGCGAGGGCCAGCGGGGTGGCTCCGACGACGGGCAGCGTGACGTTGAACAGAGTGTGCCCGAGCACCTGGGCACCGACGGTCACGACGGCGATCTCGATCCAGGTACGGGTGGAGAACCCATGCAGGGGTGTATGTGTCAGCGCGGCGGCGGGCAGCATCACGGCGGCGCAGGCCGAGTAGGCGATGAGCGTGTAGATGGCCGGCGTCGTGTACCGCATGACCTTCGTCCCCGCGAGCATGTAGACGGCGACCGCGGCGGCGGCGAACAGGGCGAGGGCGTCACCGGCCAGGGCTTCGCGGGAACGGCCCGCGTCCACCCCGGTGATCGCGACGACGCCGGCCATCGACACCCCGACCCCGATGAGCACCGCGCGGGGAACGGCGACCTGCCGTGCCAGGTCGAAAGCGACCAGGAAGACAGGGGTGGTCGAGACCAGCGCCGTCGACGCGGCGACACTCGTCATTCGCAACGACGCGAACCAACTGGTGAAGTGAGCGGCCAGAACGAGACCGGAGAGAATGGCGAGACCGGTGATACGCCAGTTCATTCGTCGGAAACCGTTGCGATCGCGAAAAAGCGCCCAGATCCCACTGACTCCGGCACCGGCCAGGTTCCTCCAGAACACGATCGCGATGACGGGGGCGAGAGTGCCGGCGGTGATGGGACCAGAGGAGGAGACGCCGGTCACAGCGACGGCAACGAGAATCCAGGCACGCAGGGGAGTCACGGACCCACTCGTACCAGAGCTCGAAGTCACGGCCGCGCGGTGATCTGGTCACGTCCCGGCCACAGCTCGGCCGCAGACCGCGCGGACCGGGCGGAATTACCAGACACCTGTGGCACTCTCGCAGGTGTGACCGCCCACCCCTCCCCCGGAAACGGACAGCAGCAGCTGCGCCGGCCGTTGTCCCCGGTCGAGGCCGCACTGGTTGCCGAGGCCTGCAGCCGCAGCGACGTGGTGTGGGTCAAGCCCGGCGGGGCCGAGCGGTACCAGGCGGTCTGGCACACCTGGCACGACGACGCGGTGGCCGTGGTCTACGGCGCCGGTGAGCAGATGCTCCCGGTGCTGAGCGGCGAGGTCGAGGTGATGGCCCGCAGCAAGGACACCGGCGCGGCCGTGATCGGCTTCCTCGCCCACGTCGACACGCTCACCGCCCACACCCCGGAGTGGGACGCGGCGGCGACCGTCCTCTCCACCGCCCGCCTGAACGCCGTGGACATGGACCAGCAGCGCGAGCGCTGGGCGTCCGGCGCGGTCATCTCGCTGCTGCGCCCGATCGCGGTGACCGTGGCCGCCGAAGGCCGCGACGACACCCCGACCGGAGCTCTGCCCCCGCTCGGCGGTCCGGGCACGACGACCGGCAAGAAGCCGTTCCACCTGGGCGGCCGGCTGCGCCGGGCCCTCCGCCTGCGGCGGCGCGACGAGGACGACGACTAGCGACGACGACTAGCGACGACGTCCTCACCGACCCGGGCGGCCGGTGGGCCGGGCGCCCCGGACGACCACAACGTCCTCAATCGGTGACCGGCACCACCCGTGCCCCAGCGAGCCGATCTGAAACGGGCCACCTAGGCTGCACCTCGTGGGCGCTGCCGCGAATCGGGTGTTCGTCGCGCGGATGGCCGGTCTGGCCGTCTTCGACCCGCTCGGCGATCAGGTCGGGAGGGTCCGCGACGTCATTGTCATGTTCCGGCCCGGGAAGCCGATCCGCGTGGTCGGGCTGGTGGTCGAGGTGGTCGGACGCCGTCGCGTGTTCCTGCCGATGACCCGGGTGACCAACATCGACGCCGGTCAGGTGATCACGACCGGTCTGGTGAACATGCGCCGCTTCGAGCAACGGCCGACCGAGACGCTGGTGCTGGGCGAGCTGCTCGACCGCACCGTCACGCTCACGGAGGACGGCGGGCAGGTGACGATCGAGGACGTCGCCATGCAGCCCACCCGCACCAAGGAGTGGCGCCTGTGCCGTGCCTACGTGCGCCGCGTCCGCCCCGGCCGGTTCGCCCGGAGGGGTGAAGCCTTCGTCGTCGACATCGACGACCTGGAGGGCTTCGGCATCGTCGAGGAACGCCAGGGCGCCGCCAACCTGCTGGCCGCGTTCGACGGTCTGAAGGCCGCCGACCTGGCCGAGGTGATCCACGAACTGGCCCCCAAGCGCCGGCACGAGGTCGCGAGCGCCCTCACCGACGAACGCCTGGCCGACGTCCTCGAGGAGCTGCCGGAGGAGGCCCAGGTCGAGATCCTGACCGAGCTGGAGTTCGGCCGGGCCGCCGACGTGCTCGAGGCGATGCAGCCCGACGACGCCGCCGACCTGCTCTCCGAGCTCCCGCCCGACCAGCGCGACCAGCTGCTCGAGCTGATGGACCCGGAGGAGGCCGAGGACGTCCGGCGTCTGCTGGCCTACGCCGACGACACCGCCGGCGGCCTGATGACGCCGGAACCGGTGGTACTGCCGCCCGACGCCGCCATCGCCGAGGCCCTGGCCCGCGTTCGCCGCGCCGACCTCTCCCCCGCCGTGGCCGCGGCCGTCTTCGTGTGCCGTCCCCCGCTGGAGACCCCCACCGGCAAGTACCTGGGCATGGTGCACATCCAGAAACTGCTGCGCGAGCCTCCGCACCAGTCCATCGGCTCGATCATGGACAAGGACGTGAAGGCCCTGCCCACCCACGCCACGCTCGAGCAGGTGGCCCGGGTGCTCGCGCACTACAACCTGGTGTCGGTGCCGGTGGCGGACGAGGCGGGTCGCCTGGTCGGGGCGGTCACGGTGGACGACGTGCTCGACCACCTGCTGCCCGAGCACTGGCGCGAAGATCCCGCCGACCTGCGCGACGCGGGGATGACCGGGGAGATCCCGCGTGTCGTCTGATCGTTCGGTGCGGCCGGGCGGTGCGGGCCGCACGGGTAAGGACGCCCGGAAGGGCGCCCGCCAGCGGGCCGCCAAGATGCGTCCCGACAGGGAACGGACCCCGGCCGAGAGCACCTCCAAGGCCAAGTCCCGGACCCGGCCCGAGGACCGGGGCTGGTTCGCCCGGCTCACCGCGCCGGCCGGCAGCGGGCTCGACATGCCGCTCGACGCCAGCCGCCGCAACCGCCGCACCGCGCCGGCCATGGACACCGAGCGGTTCGGCCGGGCCTCGGAACGCTTCGCCCGGTTCATGGGCACGGCGGCGTTCCTCGTCGGCATGACCGTCTTCGTCGGCGGCTGGCTGGCCTGGAACTGGCTGGCCCCGGAGAGCCTGCAGTTCGACCCCCGGCGGCTGAACTTCACGCTGATGACGCTGATCCTGAGCCTGCAGGCCTCGTACGCGGCCCCGCTGATCCTGCTCGCCCAGAACCGGCAGGCCGACCGCGACCGGGTGCAGGCCGAGCAGGACCGCGACCGCGCCGAACGGGCTCTGGCCGACACCGAGTACCTGGCCCGGGAGGTCGCCGCGCTGCGGATCGCGCTGGGCGAGGTGGCCACCCGCGACTTCGTGCGCTCGGAACTGCGGGCGCTGCTGGAGGAGTACGGCGACAAGCCCTCGTCGCCCCGCGCCAAGAAGAAGGCGGCGAAGTCACAGAAAGACGCGAAGGACAGCCCGAACGGTGGTGCGAACGGGGCAGCGCAGCGTGGACCCGCGCCTGACGGCAACGGTGCGCAGCCGGAGAATCACCGTTCTGGCTTAACAAACGACGAAGTGGTGCCGACAGAGACTTCGTGACGACGACCCCTCAGGGCACCGGGATCCAGCCCGGTCCGCCCGCTCAACCCGGTCCGTCGCCACAACCTGGGCGGCGGCGGCTGGGCGACGTCCTGGTCGAGTCCGGCCTGCTCACCCCCGATCAGCTCGAGCAGGCCCTGAACGACCAGCGGCGCCCCGACGCCCCCCGGCGCCGGCTCGGCCAGGTCGTGTCGGACCTCGGCCTGGCCACCGAACGCGACGTGGCCGAGGCCCTGGCCAAGCTCCTCGGCCTGCAGATCGTCGACCTCTCCCGCACGATGCCGGCCCCCGACGTCGTCCGCCTCCTTCCCCGGGCGGTCGCCGAGCGGACCCGCGTCCTCGTGCTCGACCGGACCTCCAAGGGCCTGCTGGTCGCGGCCGCCGACCCGACGAACGTGCTCGCGCTCGACGACGTGAAGCTCTACACGCGCAGCGCGGACATCACCGTCATGGTGGCCACCGATAGCCAGATCCGTGACCAGCTGGCCCGGGCCTGGTCGCTCGGCTCGGACTCGGCCGCGGTCTCGATGGCCGAGGAGAGCGTCGAGGAGGAGGACTCCGACCTCGCCACGATGGGCACGGCGGACGACGACGCGCCCATCGTCAAGCTGGTCAACCGGATCTTCGGTGACGCCGTGCGGCTGCGGGCCTCCGACATCCACGTCGAGGTGCAGCGTGAGGTGCTGCGCGTGCGCTACCGCATCGACGGCCTGCTGCGCGACGTCATGAACGCCCCCCGCCGCATCGCCACCTCGGTGATCAGCCGGATCAAGATCATGTCGGGCCTGGACATCTCCGAGCGCCGGATCCCGCAGGACGGCCGCACCCGGATCGTCGTCGAGAACATGGCGATCGACTGCCGCATCAGCACGCTGCCCAGCCTGCACGGCGAGAAGGTCGTCATCCGTCTGCTCACCCGCGGCGACGAGGTGCCCACCCTGTCGCAGCTCGGGTTCGAGCCCGACCAGCTCGAGAACTTCGAGAAGTCGCTGGCCGTACCGCAGGGCCTGGTGCTGATCACCGGCCCCACCGGCTCGGGCAAGACCAACACCCTGTACTCCGCGATCGCCCAGATCAGCGACCCGGAGAAGAACATCGTCACGCTCGAGGACCCGGTCGAGGTGCAGCTGCCCGGCATCACCCAGGTCGGCGCGAACGCCAAGATCGGCATGACCTTCGCGGCCGGCCTGCGCTCGATCCTGCGGCAGGACCCCGACATCATCCTGGTCGGTGAGGTGCGTGACGAGGAGACCGCGGAGCTGGCGCTCACCGCGTCCATCACCGGTCACCTCGTGCTCACCACGCTGCACACCAACTCGGCCGTGGCCGCCCTGACCCGTCTCGTCGACATGGGCGTCGAGCCGTTCCTCGTGGCCTCGTCGCTGACCTGCGCCATCGCCCAGCGTCTGGTGCGGGTGCCGTGCCCGAGCTGCAAGGCCCCGTACACACCGGGCCCGGACACGCTCACCCTGCTCGGGCTGCTGCCGTCCGACCTGGAGGGCGCCACCCCGATGAAGGGCACCGGCTGCCCGGAGTGCGGCGGCACCGGATACAAGGGCCGCACCGCCGTCTACGAGGTCCTGGTGGTCGACAACACGATGCGCCAGGTGCTGATGAAGGACGCCAGCGAGGCCGCCATCGCCGCCGCCGCCCGTCAGGCCGGTATGTCCACGCTGCGGCTGTCCGGCCTGACCAAGGCCCGGCAGGGCAAGACCACCTACGAGGAGGTCATCCGGGTCACGCAGTCCGACACCGAGGAGGTGCACTCGTGCCCCAAGTGCGGCAGGCACGTCTCCGAGGACATGGTGGCCTGCCCGTACTGCGCCACGAACCTCGATCGCGGCCACTGCCAGAACTGCGGCAAGGCGCTGGAGGAGGACTGGAACGTGTGCCCGTACTGCCGGACGGCGGTCACGCCTCCTTGATCAGCAGCCCGAGCCGGTGCGCGACCTCGTCGGACAGCGTGCGCAGCTCCTGCACGTTCTCGTCGCTCCAGAGCCGCGGCTTGTGGTCGATCGCGCACAGCGCACCCACGATCTGGCCGTCCGGGTCTGTCAGCGGCACCCCGGCGTAGGCGATCACGCCCAGGTCGAGGATGGCGAGGTTCTTGGCGACCAGCGGGTCGTCGTGGGCGTTGGCCACCACGAACGGCTCGCCCGACGTGACCACGTGCTGGCAGAACGAGTGGGTGAGCGGGGTCCAGCGCTCGGAGCTCCAGGGCTCGGCCAGACCGTAGGCGCCGGGCAGGGCCTGGCCCTCCTCGTCGACGAGGGTCACCAGCGCGACCGGGCTGCCCAGGCGCAGGGCCGTGCGCAGGCACAACTCGTCGAGGTCGGGTACTGCGCCCGCCGGCAGCGGGGCTCGTGGCGGTAGTCCCACCACACCTCCAAGGTCTTACCGGCGTTCGTTCCCCCACCGGTCTGGCTCCCGTGACGTCCGGGCCGCCCCCGGACCCGGCAACCATCTTGGGGGACCCCGACGGTTTGCGCGCGCTGAATCGTTACCTGAGCGGGTACCGCGCACCGTCCGCGTACGGGGACGCTCGCGAGGAGTCATAGCATGGCGGTATGCCAGCGCCGCTGCTCGATGCCGTCCACGCCGCTCTCGCCACGGTCAACGATCCCGAGATCCGCCGTCCGATCACCGAACTCGACATGGTCGAATCGGTCGACATCGACGGCACCACGGTGCGGGTGAACGTCCTGCTGACGGTCGCGGGCTGTCCGATGCGCGACCGGCTGACCCAGGACACCAGGGCCGCCGTGCTCGGGGTCGAGGGCGTCGACGAGGTGCAGGTGAGCCTCGGCGTGATGTCCGACGATCAGCGTGGCGCCCTGCGCGAGAAACTCCGCGGCGGTCAGGTGAGCAAGGAGATCCCGTTCACCAGGCCCGGTTCGCTGACCCGGATCTACGCGGTCGCCTCGGGCAAGGGCGGCGTCGGCAAGTCGTCGGTCACGGTCAACCTGGCCGCGGCGATGGCGGCCCAGGGCCTGACCGTCGGGGTGCTCGACGCCGACGTCTACGGCTTCTCGGTGCCCCGCATGCTCGGCGTCGACCGTCCGCCCACGCGCATGGACGACATGATCCTTCCCCCCATCTCGCACGACGTGAAGGTCATCTCGATCGGCATGTTCGTGCCCGGCAACCAGCCGGTGGTGTGGCGCGGGCCGATGCTGCACCGGGCGCTCGAGCAGTTCCTCACCGACGTGTTCTGGGGCGACCTCGACGTGCTGCTGCTCGACCTGCCGCCCGGCACCGGTGACATCGCGATCAGCGTGGCCCAGCTGCTGCCGACCGCCGAGATCCTGGTGGTCACCACCCCACAGACGGCCGCGGCCGAGGTGGCCGAGCGGGCCGGGTCGATCGCGCTGCAGACCAAGCAGCAGGTGGTCGGCGTGGTCGAGAACATGTCGTGGCTGGAACAGCCCGACGGCACGCGCCTCGAGATCTTCGGGTCGGGCGGCGGGCAGACCGTGGCCGAGTCGCTCGGTCAGTCGATCGGCGCGAAGGTGCCGCTGCTGGGCCAGATCCCGCTGGACACCTCGCTGCGCGAGGGCGGCGACGTCGGGGTGCCCGTGGTGCTCTCCCACCCCGACAGCGCGGCCGCGCAGGCTCTCGGCGAGGTGGCGCGCAAGCTCGGTCACCGGGCGCGCGGGCTGGCGGGACGTTCGCTGGGGCTCACGCCGGCGGGGCGCTGACCTCCTCCTTCTCCACGAGAAAGCCCCCACCGTTTCGGGTGGGGGCTTTCTCGTTGCTACTTCCAGCTTTTGGACGCGTCGGTGGTCGCGCCGGTCAGGTCGCGTCGGGGTCGAACGCCGGGGTGCCGGCGGGCGGCTTCGGGGTGGCCGCCTCGGTCGCCCGGGTCTCGTCCCGGGCCGAACTGGCGGACGGGGTGGACCGTTTGGTGTCACCGCCACCGTCTCCGGTGAGGTTCTCCTTGGTGTAGCCGTTCTGCTTCAGCCCCAGCGGGTCGTCGGGGTCGAAGGAGTCGGCCAGGGCCTCACGCACGATGCGCCGCGGGTCGTACTGACGCGGGTCGAGCTTCTGCCAGTCGATGTCGTCGAACTCCGGCCCCAGCTCTTCCCGGACCTGCCGGGAAGCGCCCTGGGCCATGTTGCGCAACTGGACCACGATCCGAGCCAGGCCCTGGGCGTACTGCGGCAGCCGCTCGGGCCCGAGCACGACCGCAGCCACCGCCACCAGGACGATGAACTCCGCCGGATTGATACCGAACACGATGCGAGACTAGGCGCTGCCGAGCGGAACTCCAACCGCCCGGGGTCGGCGACCGGTCACGTGGTTCGTGTTTCTCGTTCTGCGGCCCTCACGCTCAGTCACTCGACGCACTGAGTTTCACCTCGACCTCGCGTTCCGCGCCACCGTTGCGGCGCACCGACAGCTTGACCGTGTCTCCGGGCTTCTCCGCGCGGATGGCCACGATCAGCTCGTCCGGGGCCGTGACCGGGCGCCCGTTGAACTTGGTGATCACGTCGCCCGGCTCGATGCCCGCCTCGTCGGCCGGACCCCCCGGGGTGACCGGTGCCTGGCCGCCCGACGTGCTCGTGGCCACCTGCACGCCCTGGCCGGTGTAGTTCGGGGTCAGCGTGACGCCGATGATCGGGTGGTCGGCCTTGCCGGTCTGGATCAGCTGCTCGGCCGTGCGCTGCGCCTGGTTGCTCGGGATGGCGAAGCCCAGGCCGATGCTGCCGGAGGTGCCCGCGCCGGTGGTGTCGGGCACCCGGGCGATGGCCGAGTTCACCGCGATCACGTGACCGGCCGCGTTCACCAGCGGGCCGCCGGAGTTGCCAGGGTTGATCGCGGCGTCGGTCTGGATGGCGTTGATGAAGGCAGGGGTGTCGCCCTCCCCGGCCGCGACCGGGCGGTTGAGCGCGCTCACGATGCCGGTGGTGACCGTGCCCTGCAGACCCAGCGGGGCACCGATCGCGACCACCGGGTCACCGACCTGGACCTCGTCGGAGTCGCCGAACGTGAGCTCGCGCAGGCCCTTGGCGTTGACCTTGACCACGGCCAGGTCGTAGGACGCGTCGGCACCGACCAGCGTGCCCTTGGCCTGGGTGCCGTCCTGGAAGACGACCTGGATCTTGGTGCTGCCGGAGCCGCCACCCTCGGCGGCGACCACGTGGTTGTTCGTGAGGATGTAGCCGTTCTCGGCGTCGATGACGAAGCCCGAGCCGGTGCCCTCGGCGCTCGAGGAGCTCACCTCGAGCGAGACCACCGACGGCGTCACCGCGGTGGCCACGCCGGTGACCTGGCCGGCGGTCTGCTCGCGGTTGTCCTTCACCGGCTCCGGGAGGTTGACCGTGGGCGCGCGGCCGCTGGAGTCGGCCACGTCGTCGTAGAGCGCGCTGCCGCCGAAACCGCCCAGCACACCGGCGAGCAGGCCGACGCCCAGCGCCCCCGCGATGAGCGAGGCCCGGCCCGACGAGCGGCCACCGCCCCGCCCCGGCGGGATCGGCGCCGGACCCCAGCCCCCGCCCGGCAGACCGGGAACCAGGGTGGGCTGGGAGTGGTTGCCGTAGTTGCCGTAGGCCGGGTAGCCGGGCTGGTACGGGGCGTTCTGGGCGGGGTTGAGCAGGGTGTTCGACTGGCTCTGCGGGGTGGCCGGGTCGTGGACGCCCGACTGCCCCGGGGCGACTGCCTGGCCCTCGGCGGTGGTCTGGCCCTGAGCGGTGGTCTGGCCCTGAGCGGTGGTCTGGTTCTGGTCGTTGGACTGGCCGTGGGTGTCCGACGGGCCCGGGGTGCTCGACTGGTTCTGGGTCCTCGACTGGTTCTGCGTGCTCGGCTGGTTCTGGGTGTCGCCGAGGTCGGCGGACCAGGCGTGGCCCGATCCGGATCCCGACCCCACCGACTGCCCGTACTGGGCGGGGGCCCCGGACTGGCTCGGCGTTCCGTACTGACCGGATGTGGCGTACTGGCCGGATGCAGCGGGCTGGCTGGGCGTGCCGGGCTGGTTGATCGGGCCGGTCTGGCTGTAGCCGGCCTGGTTGTGGCCGCCTTCGTCATAGGCGCCCTGGTTGTACCCGGCCTGGCTGTAGCTGCCCTGACCGTAGCCACCCTGGCCGTAGCGGCCCTGGTTGAAACCGGACTGGCCGTAGCCGCCCTGGTTGAAACCGGACTGGTTGTAACCGCCCTGGTTGAAACCGGTCTGGTTCGAGCCGGTCTGGTTCGAGCCGGTCTGGTTCGAGCCACTCGGCGACGACCAGGCGCTCGGCGGCTGCCCCCAGGAGTTCTGGGACGGCGGCTGCCCCGGCTGCCCCGGCCCCGAGCCCGAAGGGTTCTGGCTCCGGCTCTGCGGGTAGGCGGGCCAGGCCGGCGCGGCCGGGGTCTCACCGGATGTCGAGGCGGATGTCGAGGCGGATGTCGAGGCGGATGTCGAGGCGGAAGAAGCCGTCTCGACCTCCGGCGACTCATCCGAGGACGACCCGGTCGGACGGAAGAGCGGGGACTGCTCCGCGGGCGCGTTCTCGGTCGGCTGCCCCTCGGCCCGGGAGAACCCACTGGCCGGAAGCTCGCTGCGCAGGGCCTCACCGTCGGAGTAGCCGCTGCGCGGGAACTCGCCCGGCGCCACCTCTCCTCCGGAGACGCCGCTGTCCGGGGACTGCGCGGAACCGCCGACGGCGGGACGCTCGGCCGTTTCGTCGTCGCGGTTCACCTGGTGGGCGGCGGGGGTCGACGACGACCCCTCACGCGGCGATGTGCCCTGCGGCGCCCAGGAGACCTGCTCGTCCGGTGACGGGCGGTCTTCGTCAGTCATCCCTGCTCCTCGCGGGTGGTGCAATTGAGCCATTGGCCGGGATCCTCGTGCGGATCGTGCCCAACTCTGGCACGACTGCTCACGAGCGGCGCTCCGGACAGCGACCGGAATGGCGGACGACGGGTAAGGCAGCGGCCCGGAAGCCCGGAACGTGCGCCGGGAACCCGGGCGCGGTGGTCCCGCTGAGCCTCAACCGGGCGACCCGACGCGATGATTCCCGCTCCCGCGCGCGACCGGTCAGCGGTTCTGCGAGCCGAACAGACTCACGTTGGTGGTGGCGATGTGACGCACCACGAAACTGTCGACCGGAGCCACCACGTCGGCCGCACTGACCGCGTGACTGGCCACGCCACCGGCCACCCCGACGCTCACCAGGCAGGCAGCACCGGCCAGGGTGGCGGCGACCCGGCGCTGCGGCCGGGTCATACGGCTGCGGCGAGCGCCGAACGTGGTGTCGGACCGGGTCGGAGGGGCGGGCAGGGCGAACACCCGCACCTCGTGACGCCCGGCCGGGCGCGCACTCACGCCCGGGGACACGAACGCCGGACGCGGACTGCCGGGCACGTGCTCACGCCGGGGCGGGAGCGGGCCGGCCGGACCGCGCATGTCGAGCAGGTTGCGGAGCAGGGCGTCACCCGGCTCCGGAACCGTCAGGCTGGCCAGACGCTGCTTCGTGAGCCGCTCGACCTCGAGCGCGTCCCGGCATTCCTGACAGTCGGCGAGATGCCTGAGCGCCCGGTCGGCGGCGGAACCCTCGAGCTCGCCGTCGACCAGGTCGCTCACGCGCCCACCGAGATGACTCATGGAGCCACCTGCCCCAGGGGCTGGACGTCGGAGGGCGAGGGGGAAACGGCGGCGCTGGTGGGAACCGGGGCGGGCCGGCGGTGTGCCAGCTCCTCGCGCAGCAGAGCGCGACCACGGTGGATGCGCGAGCGTACGGTGCCGAGCTTGACGTCGAGCGTGGCCGCGATCTCCTCGTAGGAGAGGCCCTCGATGTCGCACAGCACGACGGCGGCACGGAAGTCGGGCGGCAGGGCGTCGAGCGCCCGCTGCACGTCGTAGTCGAGGTTGTTGTGCTCCCACGCCCGCTCCGGCCCGGCCTCGCGGCCCGGGAGCCGGTCGGTGACCTCGTCGGTCAGGTTGTCGAACCGGATGCGCTGCTTGCGGCGCGCCTGGTCGAGGAACAGGTTCGTGGTGATGCGGTGCAGCCAGCCCTCGAACGTGCCGGGGGTGTACGACGACAGCGACCGGAAGACGCGGACGAACACTTCCTGCGTGAGGTCTTCGGCGTCGTGCTGGTTGCCGGTGAGACGGTAGGCGAGCCGGTAGACCCGCGCCGAGTGCTCGCGGACGATCTCGTCCCAGCTCGGCGGCGTCCAGGCCACGTCTGCGGGAGCAGCGGCCTGCACCGGCACGGCGTGCTCGACGGCACGCGCGGCGACGGACGGCGCGGACTGCTCTGACTTCGGTGCCTCGTGCGGCAACCCGGACCCTTCGGACGGAGTGAAACGAGACTCACCCACGCCTGCGCCCGCCCGCTCCTGCGTGCGACCACGGCCGAACAGCCTCAGCGGGAACGACCCCGCAGGCATCGCGTACGCCGACACCCTGCCTCCCATCCTCGCTCACCGTGCTGGCCTCGTGCCACTCGGGTGAGCGCCTCTCACTCAACTGGTCCCAACGCGTCACTCGGGTGACGCGTTCCCGATCGATACGAACAGACGCTTTCAGCCGAACCCGGGAGTTTGCTGGGAGATCGTTCCCGCTGACCTGACGATCACCCGACCGTCCGGCCCCTCCCGACCACCCCGACCGTCCTGACGACCCGACGTCCACCGCGTCCCCCATCGGCCTTCCCCCACGTCCATCCGAACCGAACCGACGCGTCCATCCTCGTGGGTGGGCCGACGCGTCCACCATCAGGTCAACCCCCGGCCCGACCCTGAGGTACCCCTGGGGCACCGGTGGTACGCAACCCCTCGTCACCTGCCCTTCCGGTAGTAGACGGGCAGGCCGCCTCACCCGTCTGCAGTAGCGGGCCCTCCGCAGGATGGAGCACTACGCTGTGGGGTACCGGTGTGGAACCGTCCCCTCCGGAGCACCTGCCCCACCGCCCCTGGAGCCCGCGATCAAAGCCCCGACGCCCGCCAGCTGGGCCTACGCCGAGACGTTCGTCCCCGAGGACGACGTGCTCGCCCGGGCCCGCGCCCGCGCCGACGAACTCGGCTGCTCCGCGATCGCTCCGGGCGCCGGCTCCGCTCTGGGCGTGCTCGCCGCCGCGCTGAAGGCCCGCGCGGTGGTCGAGATCGGCACCGGCGCCGGCGTCAGCGGGCTGTACCTGCTGCGGGGCATGCCCGTCGACGGCGTGCTCACCACGATCGACGTCGAGGTGGAGAACCAGCGGGCGGCCCGGGAGGCGTTCGCCGAGGCCGCGATCCGTCCCAACCGCACGCGCATGATCCCCGGGCGGGCCCTCGAGGTGCTGCCCCGTCTCACCGACGCGGCCTACGACCTGGTGCTGCTCGAGGCCGGCTCGCTCGACGTGGAGGAGTACCTGGAGCAGGCCGTCCGGCTGCTGCGTCCCGGGGGCGCGCTGGCGATCGACGGCGCCCTGCACCGCGACCGGGTGGCCGACCCGGCCCAGCGTGACCCGATGACCTCCTCGGTGCGTGACCTGGGCAAGGCCGTGCGTGACCACAAGCAGCTCCTGCCGGCGCTGCTGCCGACCGGGGGCGGTCTGTTGCTGGCGGTGAAGCGCTGAGCGGCGGCGCCGGGGGGCGGCACAGCGGGCCTCCTGCGGAGGCGGATCCGTCCCGGCCGTCCGGGTCGACGGGGCAGGTCATCAGCCCGTTGCTCGACTCCCCCGGTTATCGCGGGGTCGATCTGGGCGCGATGGTGGACGCGTCGGTCCCGGCTCCCGAACGCCCCTCCCCGCCCCCGGTGGTCGCGGCCGTCGAGACGCCCTCGCAGCGCATCGACCTCACGCAGTACGACCAGGAGCCGTACGACCCGCACGGCTCCTCCGGGACGCCGAGCCGTCCTGAGCCGTCGGGCCTGACGGAGGAGGAGCTCACCGGCAACTACCGCACCGGCCCGATCGACCCGAACCGGGCCACGGCCCCGCGGCGGCTGATGCGGGGCGGTGAGCAGCTGAGCGTCATGGTCGGGCACCGGCTGCTGGTCGGCATCACGTTCCTCGACGAGTCCGGCAACATCACCAATGCCCAGCAGTTCTGCGGCCGGGTGCTCGAGGTGGCCGACGGGGTCGTGGTGGTGGAGCGCCCGGGCGAGCCCGAGCCGGCCGTGCTGCCCGCCGACGTCGCGGCCTACCGCAAGGCCCAGACCGGGCGGTACACGTTGCGCGACACCGGTGAGATTGTCGTCGACCCCGACTTCCTCAGCACCTGGCAGGTCGCCGCGGTGGACGACTGAGGCTCGCTCCCTCGCACCTGCTTCGTTTGCGCCGCTCCGCCCCTGCAGCACCTCGCACGGCGGTGCCCTCGTCACGGCACTTCTTCACTGCGGCACCGGTCTCCGCCGCCGCGGCACCTCTTGCCGCGGCACCTCTTGCCGCGGCACCTCTTGCCGCGGCACCTCTTGCCGCGGCACCTCTTGCCGCGGCACCTCTTGCCGCGGTGCCCCCTTGCCGCGGCACTCCTTGCCGCGGTGCCCCCCTTGCCGCGGCACCCCTTGCCGCGGTGCCCCTTGCCGCGGTGCCCCTTGCCGCGGTGCCCCTTGCCGCGGTGCCCCTACACCCCGGCCGCGCCGGACCTCCTCAGCGCAGGCCCTCGAGCCAGCGCAGCAGCAGTCGCGCCCCGAAACCGGTGGCACCGCGGGTGACTTCGTGCTCGTCGCGGTCGGCGCGGCCCGGCCCGGCGATGTCGAGGTGGGCCCAGCGGGCACCGGCCGTGAACTCGCGCAGGAACAGCGCGGCCGTGATCGAGCCGCCGCCGCTGGTGTCCGCACCCCGGCCGGGCATCTGGCGGATGTCGGCCACGGGTGAGTCGAGCGCGGGGCGGTAGTCGTCGACCAGGGGCATGCGCCAGACGAGCTCGCCACTGGCAACGGCGGCGGCCTGCAGGGACCCGGCCAGCCGGTCGGTGCTGCTGTAGAGCGCGGCGTGCCGCTTGCCCAGACCGAGTGCGGCGGCGCCGGTGAGCGTGGCGACGTCGACGAGCATCTCGGGATCGAGATGACGCACGGCGTAGCCCAGCCCGTCGGCGAGCACCATCCGGCCTTCGGCGTCGGTGTTGAGGATCTCGACGGTGGTGCCGTCGTAGGTGGTGACCACGTCGCTAGGCCGGTAGGAGTCGGCCCCGAACGCGTTCTCGGCCAGCGGCAGCAGCGCGGTGACCGGACGCCGGACGCCGACCTCGGGACAGGCCAGCAGCGTGGCGAGCACCACGGCGGCCCCGGTCATGTCGGTCTTCATCGTGACCATCGACTGACGCGGCTTGATCGAGATGCCGCCGGTGTCGTAGGTGATGCCCTTGCCCACCAGAACGATCGGCTTGCGGCGGCTGCCACCCTCGGGCCGGTAGTCGATGCGGACGAAGCGCGGCGGGGTGGCCGAACCGGCCCCGACCGCCAGCAGCCCGCCGAAACCCTCCTCGGCCAGCTCGGTCTCGTCCCAGATCCGCACGTCCAGACCGGCGGCGGCGCCGAGGTCGGCGGCCTGGCGGGCCAGCCAGTCCGGGCTCTTCAGGTTGGACGGGGTCTCGGCCAGGTCGCGGGCCAGCACCGTGGCCCGGGCGTGGGCCCGGCCCCGGTCGAGGCCCGAACCGGGATGGTTGCCGACCAGGGTGAGCCGCTGCGCGGGAGCGGACTCCGACCGCGGTTTCAGGCCGGCGCTGGGCGGGGTGTAGCCGCCGAGCACGAAACCCTCCACCACCGCGCGGGCACCCTCGGCCGACGATCCGTCACCCAGGGTGGTCACGACGTGGGTGCGGCCACGCGCCGAACGAGCCAGCGCGGCGGCCGCCCGACGTAGATCCTTCGGGCTGCCCGTGCCGATGCCCACCAGCACGAACCGCCGCGGCAGGCCTTCGGGAGCCGTCACCGGCACCCGGACGATCTCCCCGGTGCCCGCCCGGACCCGCTCGGTCTCGAGCACCGCCGTCAGGTCGACCCCGTAGGCGGCCGCGACCTGATCGCCGTGCCGGTCCGCGACGACCGATCCATCGGCCTTGCGGACCGACACCGCGACCAGGTCGGCGCCGTCCGTCTCCCGCAGCGCGGAGACAAGCGAACCGGACCTGTTCGCGACGCTGGTCTGAGGTCCCCCGCGGGGTGCCACCTCAACCGGTGTCACCGCAACCATCTACCTCGACCTCCGTCGCCCGGCCGGCGCGACGCCGGCCGATCCCCACTAGTTGCCTATCGCCTTGAGTGCGTCGCCCAGCTCGCTCGCCTCTGTGGCGGACATCTCAACCACCAGCCGGCCGCCACCTTCGAGAGGGACGCGCATCACGATGCCGCGCCCTTCCTTCGTGACCTCCAGCGGTCCGTCGCCGGTCCTCGGCTTCATGGCCGCCATCTGGCTCCCCTTCCTCGGCGCGACTCCCGATCTTGGGAATCGCTGAATGCTATGGGCACAACACCCGCCGCTCACCCGTGCCGGGCACGGAGCGTGACTTGGAGCATTATCCCGCTTACCGGTTCCACTACGAAACGCGGTGGCCCCGGTCGGGCTCCGCACGTCTCATTTTGCTGCCACCTCACCCGGCGATGCAGGATTTGCCACCCTCGAGCGGTTTCTTGCATCGGCTGGTGTCAGCAATTTTGTCATGACCTGACTCACCCGTGCTTTTTTCCAGGGGTGATCCCCGCCGACGATCCGGAGACCGGGCGGGCGTGACAGCCGGCGAAGTGGTCGTTCACCAGGCCGCAGGCCTGCATCGCGGCGTAGGCCGTGGTCGGGCCGACGAACGCGAAACCGTGACGTTTCAGGGCCTTGGCCATGGCCGTCGACTCCGGGGTCGTGGCAGCCACGTCGGCCATGACGCGGGGAGCCCGAGGCGGTTTTGACGGTGCGAACGACCAGATCAGCGCGTCCAGCCCGCCCTCGACGCTCTCTCGCACCTCGAGCACCGCCCGGGCGTTCTGGATCGCCGCGTTGATCTTGGCCCGGTTGCGCACGATGCCCGCGTCGGCCAGCAGGCGGGTCACCTCGTCCTCGCCGAACGCCGCCACCTTCTCGGCGTCGAACTGCGCGAACGCGGCCCGGAAGTTCTCCCGTTTGCGCAGGATCGTGATCCACGCCAGCCCGGACTGGAACGCCTCGAGGGTCATCCGCTCGAACAGACGCGTCTCGCCGTGCACCGCCCGGCCCCACTCGTCGTCGTGGTACGCCCGGTAGTCGGGCGTGGACGTGCCCCAGGAACAGCGTTTGAGCCCGTCGTCGCCGGTCACCAGGGCTGTCGTCTTCTCACCCACGCGTGGCCTCTCCTTCGATGTCGCGGCCGAGCCGGCGCAGGGCCGAGCCGTAGCCGAGCCGGGCCGCCGCGCCGATCAGCGGACCGGCGAACCGCGTGAGCGACTCCGGTACCACCCGGATCTCCTCGGTCCAGACGAGGAGGGATCCGCCGCCCGGCCCGGTGCCCCCGGCGGGGACCTCGTCGGGACGCACCTCGGCCTCGACCCAGCCCTTGAGGAGACGGCCGGTCTTGCGCACCCGGAAGCGGCCCTGCGGCCGGACGGGGCCGGGCGGCTCGAAGTGCTCGATCTGCATCGGGTCGTCGAAGGCCAGCGGACCGACCCCGGTGCGCGCGACGAAGCCCGAACCGGGCACGTCTCCGGACCCGACCACCCGGATGCGGGTCAACGGCGCCAGCTGTGCGTGGGCCGGCCAGTCGGTGAGCCGCGCCCAGACCAGCGGCACGGGGGCCGCGATCGGCACCTCCACCCGGAACGTCGCCATCAGCGCGTCACCATCAGGGGCGCTCGTCGGAACCGGGCCTGGACCCACCGGCTCCGGGGGCTCCGGGGTCGGCCTCGGCCCGGCGGCGCGGGCGTTTCAGGGAGCGCGTGATCGGGCCGGTCGGGGGGTCGGAGAGCGCCGCCGGCAGCGGGTCGGTCAGCGGGTCGGTCAGCGGGTCGGTCAGCGGGTCAGTCAGCGGGTCAGTCAGCGGGTCAGTCAGCGGGTCAGTCAGCGGGTCGGCCAGAGGGTCGGCCGCGACCGAACCCATTGCCGCAGAGGGAGTCTGATCGGTGCGGGGAGCACCCGAGGCATCCGGGACCGCGGGACTGGGCCGCTCGAACGACCCGGCGCCCGGGGTCGGGCCCGCTCCGGTGCCCGGCGCCTCGACCGAACCGGTCGCCCCCGGCTCCGCCGAGCTCGGACCAGCTCCACCCGGACCAGCACCGCCCGGACCGGCAACCGGCTCGGCGCCCTCGCCGGCCGGCGACGCAGCACCGGGAGCACCGGCAGCACCACGGGACAGCCGCACCCGGGCGGCCTTCTCCTGGGCGACCTGGGCCCGCAGGCGGTCGACCTCCACGGCGAGGGTGTCGAGGGCGGCGTCCACCTGGTCCATCCGGTAGCCGCGAAAGCCCTGCACGAAACGCAGCGAGGCGACATCGCGGCCGGTGACACCCTCGGCGGGCAGGCCCCGGGCCGGGACGGTCTGGGCGGGCTCGTCGAGGCCACCCCGGACGAGGCCGGTGGCGACCGCGATCACCCCGGCGACCACGGCGAGGGTCAGCAGCACCATCAGCAAGGTCACGAAGAGAATCGTCCCACGCGGCACCGACAGTTTCGCATTCCGCACAGCCGACGCACATCCGCCGCCGCCTGAAGCCGACCGGAACCGACCGGAACCGACCGTCCAAGGGCCGGCGACCCGACCGTCCCCCAGCCCCGCACCGACACCAACGGCCCAGGCCAGGCCGCAGGGGTCAGCGCCGCACCGGTCCCCGACCCGTGCGCTCCACCCGGCGCACCACCGGATGCCAGCCCCCCGGCGTCCCCTCCTGGAACTGGACCAGGTCGACGGGGGTGACCGCCTCGTCCACCCCCGCGCGGTCGAGCACCACCGCGAGGATCTCCGAGGCCATCACCCCCAGATCGGCCAGGTCACGGTTGCGGTGCTTGCGGACGCCGAGGTCGACCTGGGCGATCGCGTCCAGTCCGGCGATCCGCAGGGTGTCCATCAGCAAGGCGATCTCCACGCCGTACCCGCCGGCGAAGGGCAGGCGGGTGAGGAGGTCGCGGCGGGCGGCGTACTCACCGCCCAGCGGCTGCACCACCCCGGACAGCCTCGGCGCGAAGCGGGCCAGCAGCGGACGCGCCATCAGCTCGGTGACCCGGCCGCCCCCGCTGCGCTGCTCGGTGTTCGCCAGCCGCAGCGGACGCCGGTAGAAACCCTTGACCAGCTGCACGTCCGGCTCGGTGAGCAGCGGCCCGAGCAGACCGGTGACCACCTCCGGACCGACCTCGACCAGGTCCGCGTCGACGAACACGATCACGTCGCCCTTGGTCGCCGCGAGCGAGCGCCACAGCACCTCGCCCTTGCCGGGCAGCGGCGGCAGGCCGGGCAGCACCTCGTCGAGCGCCACCACGCGGGCCCCCGCCTCGAGGGCGCGCAGGACCGTGCGGTCGGTGCAGCCACCGTCCATCACCACGACCTCGTCGACCAGGTCACCGGCCGCCCGCACCGCGGACACCACGCCCGCGACCGTCTCCTCCTCGTTCAGCGCAGGCAGCACCACGCTGACCGTGGTGGAGCCCTTCAGCGCCAGCAGTTCCGCCGGCGACCAGGGCACCGGCTGCCAGGTGCGCCGCGCGAACCAGGAAGCGACCTCGTCCGAGAGACCGGAGGGGCCCGGACCCGAAAGGCCGGAACCGGAGACCTCGCTCACGCCAGCCCCCGCACCGCACGGGCCGGCGGCCGTTCACCCCGGATGCTCGCCACCATGTCGACCGCCCGTCGCGACGCCGCGACGTCGTGCACCCGGAACACCTTGGCCCCGCACCAGGCCGCGACCGCGGTGGCCGCCAGCGTGCCCTCGAGCCGCTCGTCCACCGGCAGGTCGAGGGTCTCCCCGACGAAATCCTTGCGGGACAACGACATCAGCACCGGGTGCCCGAGCGCGACCAGGTCCTCGGACCGGCGCAGCAGGGCCAGCCCGTGCCAGGTGTTCTTGCCGAAGTCGTGGGTCGGGTCGAGCAGCAGCGACTCCCCCGGCACCCCCGCGTCCATCGCCCGCCGGGCGCTCGCACCCAACCCGGCCAGCACGTCGTCCACCACGCCCTCGGGCCCGGTGCCGTAGGAGATGCGGTGGGGACGCGTACGCGGCACGGCTCCACCGGTGTGCGAGATGACCAGCCCGGTGCCGGTTTCCGCGGCGATCGCGGGCAGCTCCGGATCGTGCCCGGCCCAGGTGTCGTTGATCAGGTCGGCCCCCGCGGCGCAGGCCTCGCGGGCCACCTCGGCCCGCCAGGTGTCCACGCTGATCAGGAGATCCGGGTGGGACGCCCGGATCTTGCCGATGAAAGGGACCACGCGGCGCAGTTCCTCGGCGGTGTCGACCTCGGTGCCCGGCCCGGCCTTGACCCCGCCGATGTCGACGATGTCGGCCCCCTCGTCGGCGGCGCGGGCCACCGCCTCGGCGGCCTGGTCGTTGTCGATCATCCGGTTCGCCGCGTAGAACGAGTCGGGCGTGCGGTTGATCACCGCCATGATCACCGGGACCCCGGACGCGAAGTCCCGGCCACCGAGCCGGAGCCGGGCGGAGGGAGCGGGGACGGTCACGGGGCGGACTCCACCTGGTCGGTCAGGGTGGGTGTGGTGCGCGAGGAGCCGAGCCCGGTCTCGATCGCGGTCAGGGCCTCGTCGACGGACGCCGTCCACACCAGTGCGCCGGCGGCCTCGTCGGAGAGGAACCCGGCCGCCGTCAGCGAACCGATCAGCTCGCGCAGCGGCCCGAACACCCCGGTCGGGTCGAGCACCACGACCGGCTTGGCGTGCATGCCGAGGGTCGCGGCGGTCCACACCTCGGTCAGCTCCTCGAGCGTGCCGATGCCGCCGGGCAGGGTGAGGAAGGCGTCGGCCTCGGAGTCCATGCGGGCCTTGCGGCTGCGCATGTCGGGCGTGACGACGAGCTCGTCCGAGTCGTGGTCGGCGACCTCGCGGTCGAGGAGCGCCTGCGGGATCACGCCGATGGTGTGCCGGCCCCCGTCCCGCACGGCCTGGGCCACCGCGCCCATCATCGACACCGACCCACCCCCCGAGACCAGGTCGTGGCCCCGGGACGCGATCGCGGCCCCGACCTCGGCGGCGAGTTCGACGTACCGGGGATCGATCCTCAGGGACGACGCGCAGAAAACACAGATCCGGGCCACCGGGCCATTGTCACCCGCTGCTTCGGGCGGGCGCGCCCGGGACCGGTGCGGCGGCGTGTTCGGGGGTTCGGGCGTTCAGGCCCCCGCACCCGGCGCCGGGGCGGCCGCGTGCTCGGCGCGCGCCGCGGACATCAGGGCCACCGCCTTCTCCACGTCGTCGGTGATCGTGAGCAGGTCGAGATCGGCCTCCTTGATCATGCCGCGCTCGAGCACCGGGCCGGCCAGCCAGTTCTTCAGGCCCTGCCAGTAGTCGGTGCCCAGCAGCACGATCGGGAACGAGGTGACCTTCTGGGTCTGCACCAGCACGAGCGCCTCGAACAGCTCGTCGAAGGTGCCGAACCCACCGGGCAGCACGATGAATCCCTGGGCGTACTTGACGAACATGGTCTTGCGGGCGAAGAAGTAGCGGAAGTTCACGCCCAGGTTCACCCACGGGTTCAGGCCCTGCTCGAACGGCAGCTCGATGCCCAGCCCGACCGACACCCCGCCGGCCTCGTGCGCGCCCTGGTTGGCGCCGGCCATCGCGCCCGGGCCCCCGCCCGTGATCACCGCGAAGCCGGAGCGGACCAGCGCCCCGCCGACCTCCTGGGCGAGCGCGTAGTCGGGGTGCGAGGGCTGGGTGCGGGCCGAGCCGAAGACGCTGATCGCCGGGCCCAGCTCGGCCAGGGCCCCGAAGCCCTCGACGAACTCGGCCTGGATACGCATCACGCGCCAGGGGTCGGTGTGCACCCAGTCGCTCGCGCCGCGGCCGTCGAGCAGCCTCTGGTCGGTCGTGGACTCCGGCACCAGGTCGCCACGGAGTGTGGTCGAGCCCGAGGTGTGCTCGTCCTTGCCCATCAAGGGGCTCGTGCCGTTCGTTCGCGTGCTCATCGACCTGAAGGTAGGCGCTGACCGGGCCCCTGTCCTAGCCGAACACCACCGACATCACCCGTCTCGGCCGTCACGAATCGTCAGGACTGGTGACGCTGAGCCCAACACCGGGAAATTCCGGCCCAGTCCACTCGAGCCGTGAGCTCAAACCCGGATAGTGTGCGGCACGTGCGCGGTCTGCCGGAGGAGTTGACCCGGGACGGCGTGTCTCCACTGGCGGACGTCGAGAAGCTCGTCGTCGAGGGCCGGTACGGGCGCGCTGATCTCGCTCTTCGGCGACTCGAAGCGCTGATCCCGAGTCTGGCCCAGACCGCCGACGACGAGACGCTCCTGCTGGCCCTGTACGGCCGCGCGGTTCTGCTGCGGCGCCTCGGCGGTGGGCACCAGACCGCCATCGCCGCCTGTGACGTGCTGGAACGCGCCGCCCACGAGCGCCAGGCCGGCCTGTGGGCCGCGATCGCCTGCGCCGCCCGGGCCCAGTTCCGCGTCGACTCCGGCGACATCGGCGGGGCCACCGCCGACCTGGCCAAGGCCGATGCCGCGCTGGCGGGCGACGACCTCACCGGCGAGGGCGGCTACCGCCTGCTCAACGGGCTGGCCGTGGTCTACGCCGGGTTGCGCCTGCAGGACCGGGCCGACGAGGTGCGCACCCGCATCGAGCACACGGTGTCCTCACGCGGCACCCTCGACCGGGCCGAGCACTGGGCCACCTGGGCCACCGAGCTCGCCGCCCGCGCGATGGAGCCGCTGGCCGGCGGTGCGCAGGACCCGCAGCAAGAACTCATGAGCCGCGCGGTCGAGCTGGCCGCCAAGGTCGACAACCTGCCCGAGGACGAGGTGCCCGGCACCCTGCGTCGCGGCGCCAACGGGGTGCGTGCCTTGGCGGCCGCCTACCGCGGCCGTCCGTCGGAGGCCCTGCGCCTGCTCGGGCCCGACGCCTTCGGCACGGTCGGCGACCTGCCCGCCGCCGAGCGGCAGATCGTGTCGCTGGCCGCGATGCGCGCCCACGCGCTGGTCGGTTCGCTGGCCACCGCCCGCAGCCTCGACGACGCCGCGATCGCCCCGCCCGCCACGCTGCCCAACCTGGTGCTCGAGGTCTGCCGCACCCGTGAGCGCCTCTGGCTCGAGACCTACGCCAACGGCGAGGTCGTGCCGGTGCTGCAGCGCATGACCGAGCTGCTGGTGCGGCTCGGCTGGCGCGGCATGGACCTGGTCGCCGACACCGCGCGCCAGGCCCTGGAGCACCAGGCGCTGCGCACCGAGAGCCGCACCGACCAGCTGACCGGGGTGGGCAACCGCCGCGCCCTCGACGAGGAGCTGCGGCAGCTGCTGCGCTTCGGTTCGCTGCCGCTCGCGCTGATCCTGGTCGACGTCGACCACTTCAAGGAGATCAACGACCGCTTCACCCACGTCGTGGCCGACGAGGTGCTGCGCCGGGTCGCCGCCAGCCTGAGCCTGCAGCTGCGCACCGACGACCAGCTGCTGCGGTACGGCGGCGACGAGTTCGTGGTGCTGCTGCCCGGCACCGGCGACGAGGAGGCCAACCAGGTCGCCGAGCGCATGCGGGTGGCGGTCGACGCGCGGCCCTGGAACGAGCTGGCCGACGGTCTCGAGGTGACGATCACGACCGGCTGCGCCGCGGTCTGGTCGCTGTCCGGCCGGCGTCCCGACGCCGACGCCGAGAAGCTCTTCCGCCGCGCCGACGAGCGCCTGATGGCGGCCAAGCGTGAGCGCCCGGGCGACGCCGAGGTGCGCTCGCTCTACACCGGCCCGATCAGCACCGGATGGGACGACGACACCGACGACGTGGCCGCGGTCTCGATGCCGCCCACGCCCACGCACCGCACGCTGGGGGCCGAGGTGGTCGGGCCGCACAGCCGTCCCGGTTCCGGGCCGTCGGTGCCGCAGGTGCTCAACGGTGGCCGCCGGGCGACCGATCCCGGTCTCGACGAGAACGCGGCCCGCCCGAGCACCCCGGTGAACGGCACCGATCTGCGGCTCTCCGCCGCGATCAACCCGTCGCCGGCCGAGACCGCCGGTCCGGCAACGTCTTCCGGTGAGAGCCGGCACGGCAGCGGTACCCCGTCGGACGCGAGCCCGGCCGGGGCCGGCACGCCCCGGGCGGGCAGCCGCCGGTCGCGCCGGGCCGCCCGGGACGCCGAGGCCGCCTCTCCCGTCAACGGGGTCCCGGTGGGGCACCCCGCCGATGCCGCGGCCGCCGCGGCCTCGGCCCGGCAGGCCGAACAGACTCGACAGGCCGAGCAGGCCCGGCAGGCCGAACAAGCCCGGCAGGCTGAGCAGGCCCGGCAGGCTGAGCAGGCCCGGCAGGCTGAGCAAGCCCGACAGGCCGAACAGGCCCGGCAGGCCCAGGAACGTGAGCTCCGCGAGAAGGAAGAGCGCGAGCGCGTCGAGGCGGAGGCCCGGCAGCTGGCCGAGCAGGTCGAGCGGGAACGCCGCGAGGCCGAGGCCCGCGCCGAGGCCGAACGCCGCGAGCGGGAGCGCCAGGAGGCGTTCGCCCGGGCCGAGGCCGAGCGTGTGGAGCGGGAGCGTCTCGAGGCCGAGCGCCTGCGGGTAGAGGCGGAACGCTTGGAGCGGGAGCGTGTCGAGCGCGAACGCGCACGTCTCGAGGCCGAACGTCGCGAGCGCGTCGAGGCGGAACGTCGCGAGCGTGAGCGCCAGGAGGCCGCGCGGATCGAACGCGAGCGCGTCGAGGCCGAACGTCGCGAGCGTGAGCGCCAGGAGGCCGCGCGGATCGAACGCGAGCGCGTCGAGGCCGAACGCCGTGAACGTGAACGTCAGGAACGCGAGGAGCGGGCCCGCCGGGAGCGCGAGGCCGCCGAGGCCCGCGCCAAGGCCGAGGCCGAGCGCCGGGAACGCGAGCGCCGGGAACGCGAACGGCTCGAGCGGGAGCGCAAGGAGGCCGAGGCCCGGGCCGAGGCCGAGCGGATCGAGCGGGAGCGTCTCGAGGCCGTGCGGCTCGCCGCCGAGCAGGCCGCCCTCGCCGAGAAGGCCGCCCAGGCGGCGAAGGCCGAGAAGGAGCGCCTGGAGCGGGAGCGTCAGGCCGCCCTGGCCAAGGCCGAGGCCGAGCGCCTGGAGAAGCAGCGCGCCGAGCGGGAGCGCCGGATCCACGAGGCCCGCGAGCGCGCGGCCGCGGCCCGGCGTGAGCGTGAGGTGCGGGAGCGGGCCGAGCGCGAGGAGGCCGAGAAGGCTGCCCGCGAGCAGGCCGCGCACGAGGAGTCCGAGCGCCGTCGCCTGGAGGAGGTGCGCCGGGCCGCCGAGGAGATCCGCCGGGAGGCCTACGAGCGTGCCGCCAAGCTGGCCGCGTCGGCGTCGGGCACCAGCAGTACCTGGTCGACCGCCCAGGGCCCGGCCACCGGGGGCTGGATGATGCCGTCGTCGGCCTCCGCGATCGAGGCGCCGACCACGCCGGGCGCGCCTCGTCCCGACCTGACACCGCCGCCGGCCGAGCCGCCGCGTGACGACCCCGACCGCCGGTTCCAGGAGACCGCGGCCCAGATCTACCGGCCCGACCCGAACCTGGGCCCGTCGACCGAGACGATCCGCGCCCTCAGCGACCCGCTGAACGACCCGCTGCCGTCGTCGGGCTCGTCGTACTCCAACTCCTCGTACGGCAACGGTTCCGGATACCCGCCCGGCGATTCGTACTCCGGCGGCTCCGGCAGCTCCGGCGGATCGAGCGGTTCCCACGGCTCGGGCAGCTCCGCGTTCGGCGGCTACGGGAGCAGCCCGGCGTACCCGCCGGCTCCTCCGGCGCCCACGCCCCCTCCGCCCGCCGCGTCCACGCCGCCGCCCTCGTCACCGTCGCCCTACAGCAACGTCCCCGAGGAGCCCTGGCGCCCCGCCGCGAACGACCCCTGGGGCCAGGGCACCCCGGGCGGCCAGAACGGCTGGCAGGACGACGACGATGACGACCCGGACGCGTCCGACCAGGGCCGTCTGCCCGGCACCGGCCGTCGTGACAAGGCGGGCCCGTCCACGTCGCGGCAGGCGATCATCGACCTGTCCGCGCGCCGTCGGCACCGCGGTTCGGGCGACTAGGAACCTGATCGTGGACGCGTCGGTCACCTGACGCACCCACCTCACCTCCGCGGCGCGGCCCCGGTGAGAGTCCGGTCTCCGTCGAGGGACACGACGGCCCGGGAGCAGACCTCCCGCCCACGGACGCTTCGTCACCGCCGCGTCCAGCTCCCCCGGCGGGGAAAGCGAGCCCGCGCCGGTGATCCCGCACGTGACCGGGCAGAGGGGACGCCGGCCGCCCGCCCGAGGTGGGGGCGACGCGTGAGGCGACCGCCGCGTCCCTTAATTTCGGGACCGGCCCCCCTTGAGCCGTCACCGCCCCGAGAGACTCTCGCACCCACATCCGGCTCACTTCTTAACCACCCGCATCCGGTGATCTCGCTGTCCACCCTCCTCGGCGAACGCCTGCTGCACTCTTCCAGTGCGCAAATGGGCATATTGCGCTCTAATCACTCTTGATTAAGCCTATGTGTGAGCACGGCGTAACAGCGCGGTACGAACGCGGGGGATGCGGTGACGGTGGGTGGAGCCATTCCGGCTACGCGGAGCAGTTCAGAGGCCGGCGACGGTGACGGGCGGAATCGAGACCTGATGACAGAGCAGCAGACCACCAGCGGCAGCCGGCTCGACTCCAAACCCGACCGGTCGAACGACCGGTCCGCGGACACCGCACCCCAGGCGTCCCGTCCCTCACTGAACCGTCAGGCACCGCGCACCCCGATCTCGCAGCCCATCCAGCAGCAGCCGCCCATGCAGTGGACGGGCCGGCTGGAGTTCGACCTCACCGACAGCCGCGGCTGGCGGGTCGGCACCATCGAGGTGGTCGTGCGCATCGACACGGTCACCCTCTGGTACGGCAACCGCACTCTCGCCGTCATGCACCGGGAATCGTTCAAGCACTGGCTGATCCGGCCGGTGGTGCCGTTCGAGTTCGACGACGTGGTGTGGTTCATGCAGGGCACCACCACCTGCCTGACCATCGACGGGGCCAACTCCTACGCGGTGCCCGACCCGATCGTCGACCACCTGTTCGCGGTCGCCTGAGCGATCAGCCGGTGAGGTACCGCCGCAGCGCGTCCAGGCAGGTCGTCAGGTCGCTCTCCGGGCAGTGCTCGTCGTCCTTGTGCGCGAGCGAGGGGTTGCCCGGGCCGAAGTTGACGGCCGGGATGCCCAGGCCGGAGAACAGGGCCACGTCGGTCCAGCCGTACTTCGGGCCCGGCGTGCCGCCCACCGCGGCCACGAAATGGGCTGCGACGGGCGCGTTCAGGCCCGGGCGGGCCGCCGGGGAGGCGTCGGTGACGGTGACCTCCCAGGCCCCGAACAGCTCCCGCAGGTGCGCCTCGGCCTCGGCGAGCGACTTGTCGGGGGCGAAGCGGTAGTTGACCAGCACCGAGCAGCGGTCGGGGATGACGTTGCCCGCGATGCCGCCGGAGATGCCGACAGCGTTGAGGCCCTCGCGGTAGACGAGCCCGTCGACCTCGATCTGCCGCGCCCGGTAACCGTTCAGCACGTCGAGCACCGCCCCCGCGTGGTGGATCGCGTTCGAGCCCATCCACGACCGGGCGGAGTGGGCGGCGGTGCCGGTGGTGGTGACCTCGACGCGCATCGTGCCCTGGCACCCACCCTCGACCACGGCCGAGGTCGGCTCCCCGAGCACCGCGAAGTCGGCCTGCAGCAGCTCGGGACGCTCCCGCGAGAGACGGCCCAGGCCGTTGCGCACGGCCTCGATCTCCTCGCAGTCGTAGAAGACGTAGGTGACGTCACGCGTCGGCTCGGGCACCCCGGCGGCCAGGTTCAGGGCGACCGCCACCCCGCCCTTCATGTCGACGGTGCCGCGGCCGTGGATGACGCCGTCGAGGGTGCGGGTGGGCAGGTTGCCGGCGATCGGCACGGTGTCGATGTGCCCCGCGATCACGACCCGCTCGGCGCGGCCCAGCTGGGTGCGGGCGACGACGCAGTTGCCGTCGCGGATCACCTCGAGGTGCGCCACCTCGCGCAGCGCGGCCTCGACGGCGTCGGCGATCGCCTGCTCGTCACCGCTCACCGAGGGGATGTCGCACAGGGCGCGGGTCAGGTCCGCCACGCTGCCGGTCAGGTCGAGCTTCGCGACGTCCGGGGCGGGGTCGGTCAGGTCCGGGCCGGGGGTCGCGGAAGTCATGCGCCGGAGCCTACCCGGCACCGCCCCGGGGACCGGGCGGTGCCAGGGGCGGACGAGGAGGTCGGGGGCCATGGCTGCCACCCGTAGGATGCAGCCCATGACCGAGGTGAGTTCCACGTCCCCCACGACCGCTTCCAGCCCCCGCCTGGCCTGGGGTTATGGCCTGGCCAGCAGCACCGAGGCGGGCGTCGTGCTGGACACCTGGTACCCCGCGCCGCAGCTCGGCGAGGCCCCCGAGGACTCCCCCTACGCCGTGCCCGCCGACCTGGCGTCGCTCGAGGGCACCGACCCGCACCGCAAGGTCCGGCTGCACGTGGTGCGCACCGTCATCGACCTGGACGCGGAGCCCAAGGACACGCCCGACGCGTACCTGCGCCTGCACCTGCTCTCGCACCGCCTCGTGCGCCCGAACACGATCAACCTGAGCGGCATCTTCGGAGCCCTGCCGAATGTGGTGTGGACCAACCACGGCCCCTGCGCGGCCGAGGACTTCGAGGCCACCCGCCTGCGCATCCGGGCCGGCGGCGGGCCGAACACCCGGGTCGAGGTGACCGGGGTGGACAAGTTCCCGCGGATGACCGACTACGTGCTGCCCACCGGCGTGCGCATCGCCGACGCCAGCCGGGTGCGCCTGGGCGCCCACCTGGCCGAGGGCACCACGGTCATGCACGAGGGCTTCGTGAACTTCAACGCGGGCACGATCGGCCACTCGATGGTCGAGGGACGCATCTCGCAGGGTGTCGTGGTCGGTGACGGCTCCGACATCGGCGGCGGCTCGTCGATCATGGGCACGCTCTCGGGCGGCGGCAAGGAGATCGTGTCGATCGGCGAGCGCTGCCTGCTCGGTGCCAACGCCGGTCTGGGCATCGCACTGGGCGACGACTGCATCGTCGAGGCCGGGCTCTACCTGACCGCCGGCACCAAGCTGCTCCTGCTGTCCGACCCGGGCAGCGGCGAGTTCGCGGGGGCCAGCCAGGAGAACCCGAAAACGGTCAAGGCGCTGCAGCTCTCGGGCGCGAACGGCCTGCTGTTCCGCCGCAACTCGACCACCGGCGCGGTCGAGGCACTGGCCCGCACCGGGGGCTCGTTCTCGTTCGAGCTGAACGCCGCCCTGCACGCGAACTGACCGCAACCGGCCTGAGCCGAACTTTTCCGTGATCATGCGCGTTTCACCCGACATCGCCCCCGGCTCCGGCCCGGGCGCAGGGGTGGGCCGCGCATGATCACGCACAGAGGGAGGGCAAGCACATCTCCGACAGGCACCGCACGACCGGCACCGGCCGCGCCGCGGCACCCGGGCCCGGCGCGGAACCCGAGTACGGCGCGGAACCCGAGTACGGCACGAGGCACCAGGACGACGCGGACGACACGTTCGGCGCACCTCCGCACGCCCGCCATCCGGACGACACCGCACCCGGATCCGGTTCCGGCGCCGCGTCTTTCCCGGAAGGCGACCACGACGTGACCCCCGCCGACCCGACCCGGCCGATGCCCGCCGGAGGGCCCCGCGCAGGCACGCCCCGGCCGAAAAGGCCGACGGGCGGCGCGAACCGGCCGTCCGGGGGATCCCGCAAGCCCACCGACCCGGGTCGCACCCGACCGATCGCGACCGACCGACGCAACCACGTCGTCCATCCGAAAAAACGTCGCAAGAGCCCCTTTCGAGGGCTGCTCATCGGGCTGACCGTGATCCTGCTGACCGCGGGCATCGCCGTCGGCGGGGCCTGGGTGTGGCTGAAGGGCGCCGTCGGGCCGATCGCGATCCGGCAGATCTGCACCGGCGAGTTCAGCAACGGCGACCGCACCACCCTGGAACTCGACCAGGCCAACAACGCCGCGATCATCACCGGCATCGCCGAGAAGCGCGAGTTCCCGGTGCGGGCGGCCACGATCGGCGTGGCCACCGCCATCCAGGAGTCCAAGCTCCGCAACATCACCTACGGCGACCGCGACTCGGTGGGGCTGTTCCAGCAGCGCCCCTCACAGGGCTGGGGCACGCGCGAGGAGATCCTCGACCCGATCTACTCGGCCAACGCCTTCTACGACGCCCTGGCCAAGATCGACAGCCTCGACGACATCACCATCACCGAGGCCGCGCAGAAGGTGCAGCGCTCGGCCTACCCGGAGGCCTACGCCGACCACGAGCCGGAGGCCCGGATGATCGTGTCGCCGCTGGCCGGTTACTCCCCCGGCGGCTGGAACTGCGTGGTGAAGGAAGACGACACGCTCACCGCGCAGGAGCCGGGGTCGAGCGGATTCACCGAAAGAGCCGCTGCCGTGCGTGAAGCCGCCGGCGAGGAGCTCGGCCGCAGCAAGCCCGACGTCGACGCCGCCGGCACCGGCCTGACCTACACCGTGCCCAAGGCCGCCGAGAACCGGCACGCCTGGGCCCTCGGCTCCTGGGCCGTGGCCCGGGCCAAGGAACTCGGCGTCAAGCGGGTCGCCCTCAACGGCTACACCTGGAGCCGGGCCGAGTCCGGCGACGGGTGGGTGGAGACCGACACCGGCCTGGGCACCCGCGACGTGACCATCACGGTGTACTGAGCCGAACCCGGTGCTGAACCGAAGGCCCGGTGATCACGCAGATCACCGGGCCCTTTTCACGTACGTCAGCGCTCGCTGATCCCCAGGTACGGACGCTCCGTGGCGCCGATGTAGATCTGCCGCGGACGGCCGATCTTGGTCTGCTTGTCTTCCATCATCTCGCGCCACTGCGCAATCCAGCCGGGCAGCCGGCCGAGGGCGAACAGCACCGTGAACATCTTGGTCGGGAAGCCCATCGCCTTGTAGATGAGGCCCGTGTAGAAGTCCACGTTCGGGTACAGCTTGCGCTCGATGAAGTAGTCGTCGTTGAGCGCGATCTCCTCGAGCCGCAGCGCGATCTCGAGCAGCGGGTCGTTCACGCCGAGCCCGCGCAGGATGTCGTCGGCGGTCTTCTTGATGATCGCCGCGCGCGGGTCGTAGTTCTTGTACACGCGGTGCCCGAAGCCCATCAGCCGGACGCCGCCCTCCTTGTTCTTCACCTTGTTCATGAAGGTGTCGGGGCCGTCGGGCGAACGCTGGATCTCTTCGAGCATCTCCAGCACGGCCGAGTTGGCGCCGCCGTGCAGCGGGCCGGACAGTGCGTGGATGCCGGCCGAGACCGAGGCGAACAGGTTGGCCTGGCCGGAGCCGACCAGCCGCACGGTCGACGTCGAACAGTTCTGCTCGTGGTCGGCGTGCAGAATGAACAGCAGGTCAAGGGCTTTCGCGAGCACCGGGTCGACGTCGTAGGGCTCCGCCGGGAAGCCGAACGTCATCCGCAGGAAGTTCTCCACCAGGTCGAGCGAGTTGTCCGGGTAGAGGAACGGCTGACCGACCGACTTCTTGTAGGCGTAGGCCGCGATCGTCGGCAGCTTGGCCAGCAGCCGCACCGTGGCGAGCTCGATCTGCTCGTGGTCGCGGATGCTCGTGCTGTCGGGATAGAACGTGCCCAGCGCCGACACCGCGGCCGAGAGCACCGGCATCGGGTGCGCGTCGCGCGGGAAACCGTCGAAGAACCGCTTGAAGTCCTCGTGCAGCAGCGTGTGCCGCTGAATCCGGTGGGTGAAGTCCTCGAGCTGCGACGGGGTCGGCAGCTCGCCGTAGATCAGCAGGTAGCTGACCTCGATGAAGGAGGACTTCCCGGCCAGCTCGGCGATCGGGTAACCCCGGTAGCGCAGGATGCCCTGATCGCCGTCGATGTACGTGATGGCCGACGTGCAGGACGCGGTGTTGGTGAAGCCCGGGTCGAGCGTGACGTAGCCGGTCGTGGACAGGAGCGATGCGACACTCACCCCGGAGCCGCCCTCGGTGGCCCGGGTCACCCCCAGGTCGAGTTCGCCGCCCGGGTAGTTCAGGGTGATCTGTTCGGATCCGTCGGACATGAAGACGCTCCCACGCTGGTGTCTGGGTCCAGGGTCTACGGACCTGTGCCCCGGCGGGTTCGCCGGGGACACACGGCCTTAACGCAAGTTACCCCTCGTTGATCCGAGTGAGCCATCCGGACCAGCTGCGCGGCTAGCGAGTTGCGCCACTCTTTCATCACTGACGGTCATGGCGATGCGCACGTGGCGGGCGCCCGCCGGGCCGTAGAAATCTCCCGGTGTGACGAGGACCCCACGGGCGGCGAGGTCTTCGACGGTGTCCCAGCAGGGTTCGTCGCGGGTGGCCCAGAAGTACAGCCCGGCCTGCGAGTGATCGATCTTGAAGCCCTCACCGGTGAGCCACTCGCGCATGAGTTCACGCCGACGGCGGTACCGCTCACGCTGCACGGCGACGTGCTCGTCGTCGTTCAGGGCGACCCGCAGGGCCTCCTGCACGGGCCAGGGGACGATCATCCCGGCGTGCTTGCGGATCTCCAGAATGCGGCGCACCAGAACGGGATCCCCGGCCACGAAGGCCGCGCGGTAGCCCGCCAGGTTGGACTGCTTGCTGGTGGAGTAGACCGCCAGCAAGCCCTCGTGCGAGTCGCCACACACGCGCGGGTCGAGGATGCTCGGCACCTCGACGCCGTCCCAGCCGAGCTCGGCGTAGCACTCGTCGGAAGCCACCACGGCGCCGATCGAACGGGCCCAGTCGACGACCTTCTTGAGGTGTTCCACCCCCAGGACGCGACCCGTCGGGTTGCCCGGCGAGTTCAACCAGACCAGCTTCACCGCGGAGGCCTGCGGCCCGACCTGGGCCGTGCCGTCGGCGGCCAGTGGAGTGGCTCCGGCCAGCCGCGCACCCACGTCGTACGTGGGATATGCCACTTGGGGATGCATCACAATGTCGCCGGCGCCCAGCCCGAGAAGGGTGGGCAGCCAGGCGACGAGTTCCTTGGAGCCGATGGTCGGCATCACGCCGTCGGGGTCGACACCGGGCGCGTTGCGACGCCGGGCGAACCAGCCGGCCACGGCCTCGCGCAGCGGCGGGGTGCCGTAGGTCTGCGGGTACCCGGGAGCGTCCGACGCGTCGGCCAGGGCCTGACGCACCAGCTCGGGCGTCGGGTCGACCGGGGTGCCGACCGAGAGGTCGACGATGCCGCCCGGGTGCTGCCCGGCCCTGGTCTTGTACGGGGCCAGCTTGTCCCAGGGGAAGTCGGGCAGCACCGGGCCGGTCATTCCCCGGCCTGCGGCGGGAGCGCGACGATGAACGCGTGGTCCTTGTTGATCAGGCCCATCTTGGACGCGCCGCCCGGGGAGCCGAGGTCGCCGAAGAACTCGACGTTGGCCTTGTAGTAGTCGCCCCACTGGTCGGGCACGTCGTCCTCGTAGAAGATCGCCTCGACCGGGCAGACCGGCTCGCAGGCACCGCAGTCCACGCACTCGTCGGGGTGGATGTACAGCATCCGCTCCCCTTCGTAGATGCAGTCGACGGGGCACTCCTCGATGCAGGCCTTGTCCTTCACATCCACGCAGGGCTGCGCGATGACGTAGGTCACGTCGGGTCCTCCTGGTAGGGCGGCCCTGGTCGCTCTCCAGGGCCGGTCGTCGCCGGGGCTCGCTAGGGGCCCGGCTTAGTATCTCTGATTCACCGGCAGAGTGTCGTCGAAGGGTCTCGCGGGCTATGAAGCCGTCCTCCGCGCAGGAGTGGGCGCAGTACGTCGGATCACGGGTGGTCGTGCGGCACCGGGCCCCCGACGGGTTGCGTGACCTGCTCGGCGAGCTGGTGTCGGTCACTCCTCAGAGCCTCGAGATCGACGGACGCGGCGGTCCGGTGAGCGTGGATCTCACCAGCGTGGTGGCCGGGAAACCGGTACCGCCCAGGGCCGCCCGCCCCGCTCCCCCGCACCTGGCCCCGAGCGTGGCCGACCTGCAGCTGACCATGGCGAAGCACTGGCAGGCGGCCGAGCAGGACTGGCTGGGCGGCTGGCTGCTGCGGGCCAGCGGCGGCTTCACCAACCGGGCCAACTCGGTGCTGCCCGTCGGGGAACCCGGCATGCAGCTCGACGTCGCGGTGGAGGAGGTCGTGGACTGGTACTCCGAGCGCGGCCTGAAGCCGGTCGCGATGCTGCCCGAGCCGGCGGCCGACGACGGTGACGCCGACCAGCTGCGCAACGCCGCGATCGCGTTCGCCCAGGCCGGCTGGACCCGGCTGCCCGACAACACCACCGCCGTGCTGACCGGTGCGACCGGTGAGCTGCGCGGGCTCTCGCCCCGGCTGGGCGGCCGGCCGCTGCCCGAGGGCCTGACCCTCGAGCTGGCCGACGAACCCGATCCGGCCTGGCTGGAGCAGTACCACTACCGCGGTCAGGCCGTGCCCGAGCACGGGGTGCGGCTGCTGACCTCGGCGCCCCGTCAGGTCTTCGTGTCCGTCAGATCGGCGACGGGGGACGTGGTGGGCGTCGCCCGTGGGTCGCTCGCCGACACCTGGACCGGGCTGGCGGGCATGGAGGTGAAGCCCGAGCGGCGACGGCAGGGTCTGGCGAGCGCGCTGATCGGCACGGTCGCCGAGTGGGGCTGGTCGCTCGGGGCCCGCTCGCTCTACCTGCAGGTGGTGGAGTCCAACGCCGGGGCGCGGGCCACCTACGACCGGGCCGGGTTCGCCTTCCACCACCGCTACGACTACGTCACGCCTCAGGTTCGGGCAGACGTCAGACCCTAGGTCCGGGCAGGCGTCAGGCCCTAGCTTCGGGCAGGCGTCAGGCCTTGGGTTCGGGCAGGTTCGCGGCCAGGTCGCGCAGGTGCACCCGGGCCGCGTCGAGGGCCACCTCGAGGTCGACCATCAGCTGGCCGCAGCGCCCGGCGTGCCCGGCCCGGGCCTCGGCCTCGATCTGCCGGGCGATCTCGACCACCCGGACCGTGCCCAGGTTCAGCCCGGCCCCGGCCAGGCTGTGCGCGTGCAGGTAGGCCGCCTCGCTGTCGTCGGCGGAGACCGCCAGGCCGAGGCGCTGGAACAGGTCGACGGTGCGGGACAGGAACGACGAGACGATGTCGCGCACCAGCTCGACCTCGAACTCGGTTCCGTCGCCGAGCAGTTCGGCGATCCGGGCGTCGGTGTCGGCGATGTCCTCGGGCACGGGGGTCTCCTCCACCAGTGACTCCGCCACGGGTGTGGCCTGTCGGGGTACGGCCGGGGCCATCGTCATGACGGTGACGTGCTCCTGGTCGCGCACGGCCGCGAGCTTGTCCCGCACGGCCGAGTAGTGCTGTTCCAGCGGCTGGGTCCGGCCGTCGCGCCCGGGCGGCGGAGCCTCGGCGTCGGTGCGCAGCCAGCGGTTCAGCGTGGCCTGCAGGGTGGCCGACCGCACCGGCTTGGCGATGAAGTCGTCCATGCCGGAGTCGAAGCAGCGCTGCCGGTCGGCGGCGAACGTGGCCGCGGTCATCGCGATGATCGGGACCGTGCGCGTGGCCGGGCGCCTGCGTAGCTCGACGGTGGCCGTGTAGCCGTCCATCACCGGCATCTGGCAGTCCATCAGGATCGCGTCGTAGGCGTGCTGCTCGGTCATCGTCAGGGCCTGCTCACCGTGCCCGGCCACGTCGACCTGGTAGCCCAGCTGCGACAGGATGCCCAGCGCCACGGTCTGGTTGATGTCGTTGTCCTCGACCAGGAGCAGGCGGAAACCACCGCGCACCGGGGGTTCCGGCTCCGGGACGGGGTCCGGCTCGGGCTCCGGCAGCGACTCGTCGACCACCGGGGCCGGTTCGGCCGCCGGCAGCGCGACCCGGGTGAGGGCCCCGAACAGGTCGGACTGGCGCACCGGTTTGGTCAGGTGCGCACTGATCCCCAGCGCCGCGGCCTGCTCCGGCCCGACCACCTCGTCCGAGCTCACCACGATCACGGGCAGCCCGGCCAGCGCGGGCACGGCGCGGATCTGCTCGATCAACGCCGCCCCGTCGCGCCCGGGCATGTGCATGTCGACCACGGCCAGGTCGTAACCCCCGGCCGGGGCGGAGCGGTTGGTCAGCAGGTCCATCGCCTCGTCGGCCGACCCGGCCGCCACCGGGCGCATCCCCCAGCGGGTCATCTGGGTCTGCATAACCAGGCGGTTGACCTCGTTGTCGTCGACGATCAGCACGGCCAGGCCGCGGGCGTCACGGCCGCGCACCGAGCGGCCCCAGTCGGCGGCCGGCGCGAACACCAGCTCGGCCACGAACGTGGCGCCGTGCCCGGGTTCACTGGTGGCGCGGATGGTCCCGCCCATCAGGTCGGCCAGGCGGCGGCTGATCGACAGCCCCAGCCCGGTGCCTCCGTAGGCCCGGCTGGTGCCCTCGTCGGCCTGCCGGAACGGCTCGAACAACAGGTCCAGGCGGGCCGGCTCGATCCCGATGCCGGTGTCGGTGACCGCGAAGTTCACCGCGACCTGGCCGTCCGACCGCGGGCGGCCGGGCGTCACCGAGATCGAGACCCCGCCGTGCTCGGTGAATTTCACCGCGTTGTGAGCCAGGTTGAGCAGGATCTGGCGCACCCGGCCGGGGTCACCGTTCAGCGCGAACGGCACCCCGGTCTCGTAGTCCACGCTCAGCTCCAGCCCCTTGGCCGAGGCGTTCTGGCGCACCAGGGTGACCACGTCGTCCACGACGTCCTCGAGGCGGAAGTCGACCCGGTCGAGCAGCAGTCGCCCGGCCTCGATCTTGGAGAAGTCGAGGATGTCGTTGATGACGGTGAGGAGGGCGTCACCGGCGGTGCGCACCCCCTCCACGTAGCGACGCTGGGTCTCGGTCAGCGGGGTGCCGAGCAGCAGGTCGGTCAGGCCGATCACGCCGTTCATCGGGGTCCGGATCTCGTGGCTCATCGTGGCCACGAACTCGGACTTCAGCCGGGACGCCTCGACCGCCTGGTCACGGGTCTCGGACAGCGCGTTCTGCAGTTCCTTCTGCTGCGTGATGTCCCGGCCGACCGCGTAGATCAGCCGGCGGTCCGGGTCGGAGGCGGCGGTCCACAGCAGCGTGTGCACCTGCCCCTCGCGCGCGAAACGGGTCTCGAAGGTGGCCACCCCGGGCTCGGTCACCAGGCGGGCCAGCTGCTCGGACACCCGGCGCTGGTCGTCGGCGTGGAAGGCCTCCTCGAACCGCAGGCCCAGCAGCTGTTCCGGGCCGATCCCGAGCGAGGCCGCCCAGACCGGGTTGGTCTGCACCAGACGCCCGGTGAAGTCGGCCACCGCCATGTAGTCGGTCGAGAGCTGGAACAGCTGCTCGACCTGGTCGCGGGCGCTGAGCCGGTCGGTGACGTCCTGCAGCGAGCCCCAGATCTCGGGCTCGCCCTCGGTGCGGCGCCGGAAGTTGCACTCGACGATCCGCCGGGTGCCCCCCGGGCCGCGGGTGCGGGCCAGGAACACCTGCTGCTCACCGGTGTTCACCAGGGTGGCCAGACGGGTGGCGGTGTCCGGCTCGCTCTCCGCCACCAGGAACGGCGCCAGCTCGCGGCCGACCAGGTCGTCCCCCGCGATGCCGAGCAGCTGCTCGGCCGCCATCGAGCAGAAGTCCACCAGGGCGTCCGCGTTCAGCCGCAGCAGCACCCCGGGCGAGGAGTCGGCGAGATCCCGCATCCGGGCCTGGTTCTCGGTCAGCGAGCGGTTCGCCGCGAGCGCGGTGCGGTGCGCGCGGCGACGCAGCGAGACCACCACGACCGCGGCCGCCAGCAGCACCGCCGCGGTGCCGAGCGCCACGGCCCGGAAGAACACGGCCGGGCGCATCGCGGCGGCCTCGGACTCCTGGGCCACCACCCGCCAGCCGTCGTCGTCCGCCCAGCCGTCGCCGGAGACCGCCCCCTCCTGCGAACTGGCGCCCACGATCTGGCCGTTCGCGTCGAGCACACTGCGGGCCCGGGCCACCCGGGCGGCCTCGGACAGGTGCGCGGGAGCGGCCCCGTCGCTGTCGGCGACCAGCTGCCCGGAGGCGTCCACCACGCTCAGCCGCACCCCGCGTCCGTGCGCGTAGGCGTCCACGTACCGCTGGAAACCGGTGAGATCCCGCACCATCCGGACGTATCCGTACGCGGGCGGGTCGATGGCGAGGAGCGGCACGGTGACCGCGACGACGTCCTGCCCCAGCACCGGGCTGCGATACACCGACGAGATCGCGTAGCCGCCGTCGTCCGGCAGCCCGGGCACGCTCGGCTGGGCGGTCAGGTCGTATCCGTCGGGCACCCGGTCGGGCAGGTCACGCAGCACCCGCCCCCCGGCGTCCAGCACGGCCACCGAGAGCACGTCGTCGCCACCCACCGCCCTGAGGGTGCGCAGTGCATCACCCACCCCGTCGCCGTCGAGGGGCGCGGTCAGGTCCGCCTCCTGCGACACCGAGCCGATGATCGCGGCGAGCCCGGCGTTCTCGGCCCGCAGGAACACGTCGGCCAGGTCGGCGGTGTTGCGCATCTCGCGCTCGGCATTGGTGCGCACCATGCGGTCGTAGGCCACCACGGCAGCCACCGCGGGCACCACGACCAGCACCGCGAGCAGCAGCAGGCCGACGGCAAAACGGAGCCGTCCGGGCCGCTCCCGGGCCGAGGAGGCCAGGCTGGTCGCGAGGGTCACCCACGGCGTTTCGACAGCCCGGGCGCCCGGGTGAAGTAATCGGCGTCACTTCCTCAAGGCGGTCACCGGCGGGCCGTCGGTTTTCTCAAGATCGCCGCTCGCCGCGCCGAGACAACCACCGAGTACGACAGCGGTTACTACGGTTTGAGGTGGCGTGAGATGGCCCGGGTGCTGGTGGTGGACGACGATCCCGACACGGTCCGGATCGTGACCTTCAGGTTGCAGTCGAACGGGCACCGGGTGATCGGGACGACGTCGGCGAAGACGGCTCTGCAGGCGGTCGCGGAGCGGGGCCGGCCGGACGTCGCGATTCTCGACGTGACGATGCCCGAGATGAGCGGGATGGAACTGCTGGTGCACCTGCGGGCGATGGAGGGCAGCGACAACCTGCCCGCGATCTTCCTGTCCGCGCGGGTTCTCGACGACGACATCGCGGCGGGCAAGTCGATGGGTGCGACCTATCTGACCAAGCCGTTCATCGCGTCGGCGCTGCTGCGCGCGATCGACGAGGCGATCGTGCCCACGTTCGACTCCTGGTAACAGCTTTCGAATGGTGGCCCCCCCTGACCCTTCGGGCTGGGGAGGTGCCCCCGGCGGGGGTGGGGTCAGTCTTCCGGGTCACCTTCACCGGTGGCGGGCCGGTCGGCCCCGGGCTCGTCCGGCTCGTCGATCTTCGGCTCGTCGGTCTCCGGTTCCTCGGCCTTGGGCTCGGGCGCGCAGATGACCCGGTCCTCGGCGTTGTAGACCGCGTGGAACGTCTCGGTCTTCACCACCTCACTGGAACCCGGCTTACGGAACGTCCGGGTGTTCGACACGTCGAACCCCGGACTCGCGCTCTGCGGAACGCAGCCGGCCGCCGGGTTGTAGTGCGTCTGCGGGGCCCGGTAGTTGCTGCGGGCCCCCCGGGCGCCGGTGATGTCCCAGTACTTCGTGCCGTAGAAGCTGACCGTCACCTGCGAGCCCACCGAGGCCTCGACGAGCACCGCCGTCTCGGTGTCGTTCTTCCACTTCAGGTCGACCGTGGGCCAGTTGACCGTGGCCTCTCGGCCTTCCGGGTAGCGCGAGATGTAGAACGAATGCGGCTTGTGGTAAACGTCTTCCAGCCCGGCGAAGAAGACGTTGTTGAAGAGCGTGGTGGCCATCTGCGACACCCCGCCGCCGTAGTCCTGCACCAGCCGCCCGCCGTGGATCGCGGGCGCCGGGTTGTAGCCCTTCTCCGGCGTGCGCTGCCCCAGCACCTCGTTCAGGCTGAACGTCTCCCCGGGCATCACCACCGTGCCGTTCACGGTGCGCGCCGCGATGCGCAGGTTCTCGGTGCGCCCGGCGTCGGCGGTGAGATCCGTGGAGAAGGTGCTGATCCGCTCCTTCACGCCCAGCTTCCCGGCCTCGGCCGTGGTCAACTCCGGCTTCTGGGCCGAGGTCGGCACCTCCGCCACCCGTTCGTCGGCCGCCGCGAGCACCAGCGGCCCACGGACCTTCTCGGCCAGGGTCGCCGCCGCGATGCTGACGCCGTCGCGGCCCGGCACCACCTCGGGGCTGCCGTTCCTCACCGTGAAACCGGCGTCCACAGGGGCCTTCGCGATGCCCGGCTCCTGCTCCAGCACCACCTTTCTCAGCTTCTTGCCGTCCACCGCCAGGGTCAGCTCACCGTCTTTCACGGCGAACGACAGGCTCGGCGCGAACTGCTCCGGCTCGAGCTCCACGTCGGTGCCGCCCACCCGCACGGTCAACGCGGCGGACACGGCCGGCTCGGCCTGCTCCGTCAGCACCTCCCGCGCCTGCGCGGTGTCCACCTCAGGCGCCTTCGCCCGCACCGGCACCTCGACGGCACCGGTCAGCCAGCCCGCGCGCACCTGCTGCGGGGCGTCCGGCGAGATCTCGTAGCCCTCGGCCGACTCGCGCACCTCGGGCGTGGTTCCGTCGAACACGACGGTCGCGTTCTTCGGGGCCTGCGCCGACTTCTCGCCGAACGCCTCGAGCCCCTCGGCCACCGTGCCGTCGGCCAGCCCCGGCTGCGCGTCTTCGTGGCCACCGCCGCCCGCGATCTGCCGCCAGAGCCGGGCCGGGTTCAGCGTGAAGCCGGTGAGCCGGTCGGCGACGGCCGCCGCGTCGAGAGTGAGGCCGAGATCCGTCGTCCTGACGGCCTGCTCGTGCCCCGACGCCGTCAGCGTGATCCTGCCGTCGAGCTTGGTGTAGGCCTCGTCGAGCCGGGCCTGGGCCTCACGCCCGGACAGTCCCCCGACCGCGACCCCGGCGACCGTGGTGCCGTCGGCCACGGTGTCGGAGTTCAGCCAGGCCGCGCCCAGGTAGGCCGCGAGGGCGCCGCCGGCCACGGCCGCACCGATGACGGCGCCGCGACGGCGCGACCGCGAGGCCGGGGGCGCCGGCTCGTCCGGGCCGGCCCCATCCGGCCGGGGCGGCTCGGGGTGATGCACCACGACGGGCGCGTCGTCGGCCTGCACGAGGGGGATCGGCTGCGTCGCGTCGGTGGACCGTGAACTCTCCTGCACGTGTTCATGCTACGACGCACAGTGACGGAAACCGCTGTGATCTGCGGCGTTCTCAGATCACGGCCGACGCGAAACGGGTCAGATGCGGCTGTACGCCCCACGGTGCCAGAGCAGTGCACCCGCCTCGTCGGCCGGCCCGGAGGCCGGGACGGCCGCCCCCACCACCTCACCGATGACGATGTCGTGGTCACCGGCCTCGTGCACGGCGGTCGTGCGGCACTCCATCGTGGCGACGGCCCCGTCGAGCAGCGCGACACCGGTCTCGGGGCCGCGGTGGTGCGGGATCCGGTCGAGCTGCCCGACCAGCGGACGCCCCCGGTTCGACAGCCAGCTGGCCGCCGGGCGCTGATCCGGGTTGAGGATGCTCACACCCCAGACGCCGGAGTCGATCACCGCGTCGTAGAAGCGCGCCTCCTTCTCGACGCAGAACAGCACCAGCAGCGGTTCCAGCGAGACCGAGGTGAACGAGTTCACCGTCATCGCATGGTCGGCCCGGCCCTCCAGGCTGGTGACGACGCAGACGCCGGTGGCGAAACGCGCCACCGCGCGCCGGAACGTGCCCTGATCGACTGCCATGAGCTCACCCTAGGACCGAGGGGCGTCGCTGTTCTCCCGCAGGTCCACCACGACCCGCTCCTGGGCCGCCCGGAGCACCCGGTCGATCTCACCGCCGATCAGCTCGTGCCGCTCCAGCAACGCGTCGCGCAGGGCCTCGACCAGGTGCCGGTTGTGCTCGAGCAGCTCCCGGGTGACCCGCTTGCGCTCGGTCAGCAGCTTCTCCATCATCGCGCGGCCCTCGCCGTCACCCATCACCCGGGAAACGAGATCGCCGCCCCCGAAAGCACTTCCGGGCGCCGCCGCGAACGAGATCAGGGTGTCGCTCATACCGGCGGCCCCGATCATCTGGGCCGCGACCGTGGTCGCGTAGGCCAGGTCGCCGCCCGGGCCGGTGGAGATGTCACCGAAGAACAGTTCCTCGGCCACCTGACCGCCGAACGCGATCGAGATGAGCGCCCCCAGTTCGGACTTCGAGCGGGTGTAGACGTCGTCGCGGTCGCCGTGGGCGAGCAGGCCGAGCGATCCGGCCCGCTTGACGATGGTGAGGATCTCCAGGCGGCGCTGCGGGGCGAGCAGCCAGGCGCTGACCGCGTGACCGGCCTCGTGCGTGGCGATCAGCCGGATCTCGTGGTCGGTGTAGCCCACCGGCTGGCCGAGGCCGACCTCGGTGACCAGGCGGGCCTGCTCGATGTCGCTCCAGGACATCCCCTCGGCGTCCCGCCGCACCGCGTTGACCAGGGCCTCGTCGAGCAGGTGCTCGATCATGACCGGGCTGTAGCCCTGGGTCACGCCGGCCAGGGCGTCGCGGTGCTCGTCGTCGGCCAGCTCGTTCTCGTGCGCCTTGCGGGTGAGGAAGTGGTCGATCAGCTCGCGCCGGCCGGCCTTGTCGGGAAGCCCGAACGTCATCTTGCGGTCGAAGCGGCCGGGACGCAGCAGTGCCGGGTCGAGCGAGTCCGCCCGGTTGGTGGCCGCGATCACCAGCACGTTGACGGGTTCCGGCCGGGGGCGCGGGATCTGGCGGGTCGCGGGCATCATCAGGTTGACCCGGTCGGTGAGCCAGCTGAGCGCGCGCTGCCCCGGGGTGAGCTCGTCGAACGACTGCATCTGCACGAGCAGCTCGTTGACGGTCGCGCCCGGGTCACCGCTGACCATGCGGTGCTGCACCGGAGCGGCGGACGCCTGCGGGGTCATGGCCAGACCGGTGAGCCCACCGCAGTTCATCGGGGCATCCACCACCGGGGTCATCGCCGTGCTCACACCCTGCCGGGCCATGCCGATGGCGTCGATCTCCTCGATGAAGGCGATCGCACCGCCCTCACGCCGGGCCGCCCTGCGCAGCTCCTTGAAGAACGAGCGGATCTTGCGGCCGGTCGCGCCGTAGTACATCGACTGGAACGAGGTGGCCGACACGAACAGGAACGGCACACCCGCCTCGGCCGCCATCGCCTTCGCCATGTGGGTCTTGCCGGTGCCCGGCGAGCCCTCGAAAAGCAGCCCGCGACGAGCGCTTCCGCCCATCTTCGAGCGGAACGTCATGGCCGAGCGGAACAGCTCGAGCGAGCGGTGCACGTCCTCGGTGACCGGGGCCAGGCCCTTCACGTCCTCGATGCGCACGTCGATCTGCTCGGGGCGGTACAGCACGTGCGGCGAGCGGCCGGCGATGAGCAGGCTGCCGGCGGTGGCGGCCAGCATCAGCACGAAGAAGATGACGACGGTGAGAAGGAACGGGTCCACCGACGGCAGGGTCGGCAGCATCCCCGAGCCGGTCAGGAAGCGGCCCCAGCACCAGGCCGCGACGACCAGGCCGAGCACCATCAGGCGGCTCAGGCGGCGGCGCTGCCCGCGGGCCCGGAGTCGGTCGACGTCGTCAGGCCTGCCTGTTCCCCGTCCGCCGAACTGCCGTGCGCGCACCGTCTCGATCGCCAAGCCGTCCTCCAAAGTCGTCCTCGGTCACCAGAAGACACCTCGGAGCAACGTCTTCGACAGACGCTGCGTGATCAACCACCCACCCGGCCGACGAGCAATTGGTGCGTATCGCCGATGGCTGCTCTCACAGAGTGAAGAGGTCGGTCTCCCGGCCCAGCTCGTCGACGTCCGCGCCGGGACGACCCCGCACGAGCCGGTAGAACTCCATGGCCAGCAGCGGCTGGGCCACGTCGTTGCTCAGGGCGAACCAGGCATTGCCGGGCCCGACCACGGCCTGGGTGGCGTGCGCGCGCAGGGCGTCCGCCTTGGCGACCAGCTGCCCGGTGGCGTCGACCGCCGCGGTGACCAGCTCGTCCGCCATCACCACGCTCGGGAGGCGACCGTCGGGATCGACGCCCGTGTACGCGTCCCCCAGGCTGCTGTTCAGGGTGCGCAGCGCCTCGCGGGTGAGGGTCTCGGGCTGGACGGTCCAGTAGACCTTGGGCACCGGCCAGGCCTCCTCCCCCTCGGGCCCCTCGATCGCCGCCAGCTCGACCGCGCGCATCGTGACCAGATGGGCCTGCACATGGTCGGGATGCCCGTAACCGCCGCCGGGTTCGTAGGTGACCACGACGTGCGGACGCAGCTCCCGCAGCGCCGCGGCGAGGTGCGTGGCCGCGTCCTCCACCGGGGTCAGAGCGAAGGCGCCGGGCGGCGGAGTGGGTGAGGGGATCACGCCGCCGTCGTGGTCGTAGGCCATGCCCGAGTCGGCGAAGACGCTGCTTTTGGACGCGCGGACGGCCTGCGCGGTACGGCCCGGAACCGTGGGGTCACCGAGGAAACGGTGATCGCGCACACCGAGCACGGTCATCGCGGCCGCGAGCTCGGCGACGCGGTGGTCGCCCAGGCGGTCGGCCTGCCCCTCCAGGTGTTTCAGCTCCGGCGGGATCACCTCACCCTGCTCGCCCCGGGTGCAGGTGATCAGCGTGACCTGGGCGCCCTCGGCCACGTACTTGGCCATCGTGGCGCCGTTCCCGATGGTCTCGTCGTCGGGATGGGCGTGGACGAAGACGATGCGCCGCGGGTTGTCGCTCATGCGGGTCATTCTCGCGTGCGCCGGCCTTGAGCACCCACCGGCTCAGCTCAGGCTCCGGCTCTCAGCTCAGGCTCCGGCTCTGAGTTCAGCCTCCGGCTGAGCTCAGCCTCCGGCTCTCAGCTCGGCCTCCGGACGGGCCCCGCCCTCCCCCAACCTTCGGCCGGGAGGTGCCCCCACCGGGGAGAACACGGGCAACTGCGCCGCCGGTTGACTCATGAGGGCGCACCTGCGCTGCACTCCCTACGACTCCCCCACCAACGAAAGACGCCGGTGCGCACCCGAGGTGCGCACCGGCGTCCATCATGTGACCTCTAGGCCGCGACGCCGGGACGGGACGGCGTGTCACCCGGGAAGTGGCAGGCAGCCTGCGCGCCCGACGACGTCAGCTCGAGACCCGGGTCGACCTCGGCGCACACCGACTGCGCCTTCCAGCACCGCGTACGGAACCGGCAGCCCGACGGCGGGTTGGCCGGGCTCGGCGGGTCACCCTCGAGCACGATCTGGTTGCCCTTGCCCCGCATCGACGGGTCGGGGTTCGGGACGGCCGAGAGCAGCGCCTTGGTGTACGGGTGCTGCGGGTTGTTGTAGACCTGCTCCTTCTCGCCGAGCTCGACGATCCGGCCCAGGTACATCACGGCCACCCGGTGGCTGATGTGCCGCACCACCGACAGGTCGTGCGCGATGAAGATCAGCGAGATCCCCAGCCGCTTCTGCAGGTCCTGGAGCAGGTTGATGACCTGCGCCTGCACCGAGACGTCGAGCGCGGAGACCGGCTCGTCGCAGATCAGCAGCTTCGGGTTCAGGGCCAGGCCGCGGGCGATGCCGATGCGCTGACGCTGACCACCGGAGAACTGGTGCGCGTACCGGTGGATGTGCTCGGGAGCCAGACCGACGAGCGACATCAGCTCCCGCACCCGCTCCTGACGCTGCGCCTTCGGCACCACGTCGGGGTGGATCTCCAGCGGCTCGCCGATGATGTCGCCGACCGTCATCCTCGGGTTCAGCGACGTGTACGGGTCCTGGAAGATCATCTGCACGTCACGGCGCATGGTCTTGAGCTTCGAGCCCGAGGACCCGACCATCTCGCGGCCGTTCAGCTGGATCGATCCGGCGGTGGGCGTCTCCAGCGAGATCAGCAACCGGGCCAGCGTGGACTTGCCGCAGCCGGACTCCCCCACGACGCCGATCGTCTCGCCCGGCCGGACCTCGAGGTTCACTCCGTCGACGGCCTGCACGGCCCCGACACTGCGCTTGATGACGACGCCCTGGCGCAGCGGGAAGTGCTTGACCAGCCCGCGGACGGTCAGGATCGGGTCGGCGTCGGGATCCGGCTTCGGGGCCGGCTGCGAGCCGGTCTCGATACCGGGGCCGGCGTTGGTGACGCCCCTGTTGTCCGGAGTGTCAGTGGACACCATGGGAGACGACCTCCTCGGCGAAGTGGCAGGCGGAGTACCGGGTTCCGTCGATCTCGACGGCCGGCGGCGGCGGGTCCTGACGGCACACGTCCTCGGCCCGCGGGCAACGCGGCGCGAACGGGCAGCCGGTGGGCAGGGCCAGCAGGCTCGGCGGGAGACCGGGGATGGCGTACAACCGGTCGCCCTCACCGGTGAGCCTCGGCATCGACTCCATCAGGCCCACGGTGTACGGGTGGGCCGGGTTGGAGAAGACGTCGACGGCGGGACCGTGCTCGACGGTCCGGCCCGCGTACATCACGCTGATCATGTCGGCGGTCTCGGCCACCACGCCGAGGTCGTGCGTGATCAGGATCAGGCCGCTGCCGGTCTCCCGGCGCATCTCGGCCAGGAGTTCCATGATCTGCGCCTGCACGGTGACGTCCAGGGCGGTGGTCGGCTCGTCGGCGATGATGATGTCCGGGTCGAGCGCGATCGCCATCGCGATCATGATGCGCTGGCGCATACCGCCCGAGAACTGGTGCGGGTAGTCGCCGACGCGCGAGGCGGCGGCCGGGATCCGCACCCGGTCCATCATCTCGATGGCCTTCTTCTTCGCGTCCTTGCGGGACATCCCGCGGTGGACCTGGAAGAGCTCACCGATCTGCTCACCGACCGGGTAGACCGGGTTCAGCGCGGACAGGGCGTCCTGGAACACCATGGCGATGCGCTGACCGCGGTAGGTGCGGCGTTCCTTCTCCGGCATCTTCAGCAGGTCTTTGCCGCGGAACTTGATCGAGCCGGAGAGGATCTCGGCCGGGGGCATGTCGAGGATGCCCATGATCGCCTTCGCGGACACCGACTTGCCCGAGCCGGACTCGCCCAGGATCGCCAGGGTCTCGCCCCGCTTCAGGTCGAGATCGACCTTGTTGACGGCCTGGGCCGAACCCTCACGGGTGCGGAACACGATGCTCAGGTCGCGAACCTGCAGCAGCGGCTGGTTCTCGTCGACCTCGGGCTTGCCGAGGTCCTGCGTCTTCTTGCTGAACATGCGCCCGCTCACATCGTCTTCGGGTCGAGGGCCTCGCGCACCTGGTCGCCCAGGGCGATGAAGGCCAGCACGGTGGCGGCGAGGAAGAGCGCCGGGAACAGCAGCATGTGCGGCGTGTTGCGCAGGTACGCCGCGGCGTCGTTGATCGCGATACCCCACGAGACCACCGGCGGCTGCAGGCCGATGCCGAGGTACGACAGGGTCGCCTCCGCACCGATGTAACCACCGAGGCTGATCGTGCTGATGACGATGACCGGCGCGGCCGAGTTCGGGATGATGTGCTTGCGGATCATCCAGCCGCGGCTGGCGCCCAGGGCCCGCGACGCCGCCACGAAGTCCGACTGCTTGACCTGGATCACGGCCGATCGCGCCACCCGGGCCGTGGACGGCCAGGCGAGGATCGAGATCGCCAGCGACACCTTGAGGATGCCGAGGAACTGGCTTCCGGGCGGGGTCGGGATCGAGCTCAGGATGATCATGCTGCCCAGGAGCACGGGGATACCGATGAAGATGTCGGTGATCCGCGACAGGATGCTGTCGACCCAGCCGCCGTAGAAACCGGCGTAGATACCGATGGCCGAGCCGAAGATCAGCGACATCACCGTGGACATCGCGCCGACCATGATCGAGGCGCGGGCGCCGTACATGGTGCGGGCGTAGACGTCACAGCCCTGCACGTCGTACCCGAACCAGGCATCCCCGCCGGGCTTGCCGCGCGAGCGCGAGGCCTGGCAGTCGAGGGGATCGGCGTGGGCGAAGAGGCCCGGCCAGACGGCCATCACGATGAGCACGCCGATGACGACGACCGACGCCCAGAACACCCACGACGAGCGCAGGGTCTCCCAGGCGTCGCCGGCCAGGGTGCGGGAACGGCCCGCCGCGACGACGGAGGCCGTCGGGGTCCCCGGGGCCCCTTCGATCGTCTCGGCGGCGGCGACCTGGTCGAGCTCACTCATAGCGGATCCTTGGGTCGAGCCGGGCGTACAGCAGGTCCACGAGAAGGTTCACGAACAGGATGACGAGCACCACGAGGGTGGTCACCCCGACGACCGTGCCGTTCTCGCGGATGCGCAGGGCGTGGAAGATCAGGCCACCGATGCCCTGGATGTTGAACACACCCTCGGTGACGATCGCGCCGCCGAGCAGGGCCCCGACGTCGGCGCCGATGTAGGTGATGACCGGGATCAGCGAGTTCCGCAGGACGTGCTTGCGCAGGATCATGCTCTTGGGCAGGCCCTTGGCGATCGCGGTGCGCACATGGTCGGCCTGCAGCGTCTCCAGCATGCTGGCCCGGGTGAGTCTCAGGACGTAGGCCAGCGACAACGACGCCAGCACGAACCCGGGGAGGATGAGGTCACCCCAGGGAGCGCCGGCGGCGACGGTCACGCTGAACAGCCCGGCCTTCACACCCAGCAGGTACTGGAGCACGTAGCCGATGACGAACGACGGAAAAGAAATGGCGACAAGACTCGTGAAGAGGAAGAATCCGTCGAGGTAGCCGCCGCGGCGCAGGGCCGCGATCGTGCCTATGCCGATCCCGAGGATCAGCTCGAAGAGAATGGCGACCACGGTCAGCTTGACGGTGATCGGGAAGGCCTTGGAGACGGCCTCGAGCACGGTGTCACCGCTGAAGGTGGTGCCGAAGTCTCCCTGCACCATGTTCAGGAGGAAGTGCCCGTACTGCACCGGCAGCGGCTGGTCGAGATGCAACCGCTCGGTCTCGGCCTGGACGAACGCTTCCGGGCAAGGACGCTGGCCGCATCGAGAGGCGAACGGGTCACCGGGCACGGCCCAGGCCATCGCATAGATGAGGAACGTGGTGCCGATGAGCACCGGGATCATCAGCAGCAGGCGTCTAGCTATATAACGCCCCATGGCTTTCGCCTACCCTTCATGGGTTTCTTCCGCTGAACGGCCGGTCCCGCGAGTGCTGGTGCGGGACCGGCCGAACGTGTTTCGCGGTATTGCGTTTGTCCTAGAGTGCCGCCTCGCCCGTGCTGAGGCGAGGCGGCACCGGGGTACTGCTGTTCTTACCGCCGAGCGGTCGTCAGGAGGCCGTGACGCTGGTCAGGTCCAGCGTGCTCTTCGGCGTGACCTTGACGTTGCTCAGACGGTCGGACCACACCGACTGCTGCGCCTGGTACCAGAGCGGGATGATCGTCATCTTCTCGGCCAGGACCTTCTCGGCGGCCTGGTAGTCGGCGTACGCCTCTTCACCCTCGGCGGCGTTGGCCTTCTTGATCAGGTCGTCGAACTGGGCGCTGCTGAACAGACCGTCGTTCGAACCGGCGCCGGTCGCGTAGAGCGGCTCGAGGAAGTTCTGGATGTGCGGGTAGTCCATCTGCCACCCGGTACGCCAGAGGCTGTCCATCTTGTGAGCGGTGACGTCGGCGCGCAGGGTCGCGAAGTCGGCGTACGGCTTCGCGGTGCACTCGACCTCGAGGGCGGTCTTGATGCTGTTGCAGATCGCCTCGGCGGCTTCCTTGTTACCCGGGCCGTCGTTGTTGAAGCTGTACGTGAACGGGCCCTTGAACTTCGACTTGGCCAGGTACTCCTTGGCCTTCGCCGGGTCGTAGGTGCAGAACTCGCCACACGCGTCGGCCTTGTAGCCGTCCACGATCGGGGACACCCAGCCGGTGGCCGGGGTACGGCCGCCGTTGAAGATGTTCTTGGTGATCGTGTCCCGGTCGATGGCCAGCGAGAGCGCCTTGCCGATGTCCGGGTTGTCCTTGTAGTTGTCGTCGTACTGCGGCAGCGTCGTCGTCTGGATGACGCCGACGGCCTTGTTGACGAAGTGGTCCGGACGGTCCGTCTGGTACTGGTCGTCCACCAGGTTGGCGGCCGGCACCTGGTTCATGAAGTCCAGGTTGCCCGCGAGCACGTCCGAGTAACCGGCCTGGTCCGAGGTGTACGTCTTGAAGACGGCCTCGGCGATCTTCGGCTTGTCCTCGCCCTTGTAGCCGCTCCAGGCGGTCAGGGTGAAGCCGGTGTCGCCGTCACCCGCGGTGATCTGGAACGGGCCGTTGGCGACCGGCTTCTTGCCGTACGCCTCCGGGTCGTCGAAGAACGCCTTCGGGAGCGGGTAGAACGCCGTGTAACCGACCATGGTCGGGAAGAACGACTGGGCCTCGGCCAGCGTGGCCGTGAACTCGGTGTCGCTGACCTTCTTGAGGCCGGTGAGCTCCTTGGCCTTGGGCTCCGGGGCCTTCTTCGGGCCGTCGTCGTCCGGGTCGGTCGTGTTCATGTCGGCGTAGCCGTCGAAGGACGCGAAGAAGTAGTTGTTCAGCGCGGCGTTCGGGCCGTAGGCCGTCCAGTTCCAGGCGTTGATGAAGCTGTCGGCATCCACGGGGGTGCCGTCCTGGAAGGTCTGACCGGCCTTCAGCTTGATCGTCCAGGTCTTGTTGTCCGTGGACTCGATGGACTCGGCCATCGACATCTCCGGAGCAGCAGTGTCCGGGTCGTAGTCCACGAGGCCACGGAAGATGGCGTCGAGAATGTTGCCGCCACCGACCTCGTTGGTGTTGCCCGGCACCAGCGGGTTCTGGGGCTTGGTGCTGTAGATCGTGATCGAGGCGTTGGCGTCGGTGCTGCCTTCCCCCGACCCGCTACCGCTGTCGCTGCTGCAGGCGGACAGGGCAAGAGCGCCCGCCGCGAACAGAGCGCCAGCAGCAATCAGCCTGCGCTGCTTCACTCGTCGTTCTCCTTAGGTTTCCGACTTCACGGCCCGAGCCGGCGCTCATCAGTACTCACGCCTGCACTCTTGGTACCGGATTCGGGACACGATAGGCGTTCACAGCTGATTACGATCCGGACAAGGATGCTTCACGATCAGCCGCTGAACACGATGAAACCACGTTCGAAAAGCCGTTTCGACCGGACGATCTTCGGTCTGATCGCTATCGGTCCCACAGGTGACTACCCACGGTTCCGGTTCGCCAAGGAGTGGCAACAAGTAGGTCTCGATCGGGACACGATGCGCCCCCGCACTAGGCCCAACCAGGCGAATCGGACAAGCAAATATTGCGCCGTGACGTTGAACACACCACGACCTACAGGCGCAACTAATTTACCTGCTGGACACAAACCTTGCACATCGAACAGCCCCGCTCCCCGACATTCGTCGCGGAAAGCGGGGCTGCTCCGGAAATTTCACGCTCTGGCCGTCAGCCTGACCGGACATCAGTACATGACGACCCGAACGGCCCAGTGCGGGTTCGGAAGCCGCTGCCGTGGCGAGGAGGTGCCCCGCGCCAGGCCTGGACTTCCGGACCCGGCCTCAGCCCTTCTTGGCGCGGGCCGCGGCGCGGGCGCGCTCGGTGGCGTCGAGGTTCACCTTGCGGATGCGCACGGCCTCGGGGGTCACCTCGACGCACTCGTCGTCGCGGCAGAACTCCAGGCACTGCTCCAGGGAGAGCTTGCGCGGCGGCACCAGGCGCTCGAAGTTGTCCGCCGTGGACGAGCGCATGTTGGTGAGCTTCTTCTCCTTGGTGATGTTCACGTCCATGTCGTCGGCGCGTGAGTTCTCACCGACGATCATGCCCTCGTAGACCATCGTGGTCGGCTCGACGAAGAGCGTGCCGCGCTCCTGCAGGTTGGTGATCGCGAAGGCGGTCACCGCGCCGGGCCGGTCGGCCACCAGGGAGCCGGAGGGACGGGTGCGCAGCTCGCCGACCCAGGGCTCGTAACCCTCGAAGGTGGCGTGGGCGATACCGGTACCGCGGGTGTCCGTGAGGAACTCGGTACGGAAGCCGATCAGACCGCGGGAGGGCACGAGCCACTCCATGCGGATCCAGCCGGTGCCGTGGTTCGCCATCTGCTCCATCCGGCCCGCGCGGACCGCCAGGAGCTGCGTGATGGCGCCCATGTACTCCTCGGGGGAGTCGATGGTCAGACGCTCGAACGGCTCGTGGACCTTGCCGTCGACGAGCTTGGTGACCACCTGCGGCTTGCCCACGGTGAGCTCGAACATCTCGCGGCGCATGGTCTCGACCAGGATGGCCAGCGCCAGCTCACCGCGGCCCTGCACCTCCCAGGTGTCGGGACGCTCGGTGTTGAGCACCCGCATCGAGACGTTACCGATGAGCTCGCGGTCGAGCCGGTCCTTGATCAGGCGGGCGGTGACCTTGGTGCCCTTGACCGTGCGGCCCGCCAGCGGCGACGAGTTCGCGCCGATGGTCATCGAGATGGCCGGCTCGTCCACCGTGATGAGGGGCAGCGGGGTCGGGTCCTCGGCGTCGGCCAGGGTCTCGCCGATGGTGATGTCGGGGATACCGGCGATGGCGACGATGTCACCGGGGCCGGCCTCCTCGGCGGGCTCGCGGGTGAGCGCCTTGGTGATCATCAGCTCGGTGATCTTGACCCGGGAGATGGTGCCGTCCTGCTTGCACCACGACACCTGCTGGCCCTTGCGCATCGTGCCGTTGTGGATGCGGCACAGCGCCAGACGGCCGAGGAACGGCGAGGCGTCGAGGTTGGTGACGTGCGCCTGCAGCGGCATCTTGTCGTCGTACGACGGGGCCGGCACGGCGTCGAGGAGCACCTGGAACAGCGGCTCGAGGTTCTCCGAGTCGGGCAGCTCGCCGTTCGCGGGACGCGTCAGCGAGGCCCGTCCGGCGCGGCCCGACGCGTAGACGATCGGGAAGTCGAGGGCGGCGTCGGGGTCGAGGCCGGTGCCGTCGAGCAGGTCCATGAACAGCTCGTAGGTCTCGTCCACGACCTCGGCGATGCGGGCGTCGGGGCGGTCGGTCTTGTTGACCACCAGGATCACCGGCATGTGCGCCTGCAGGGCCTTGCGCAGCACGAAGCGCGTCTGCGGCAGCGGCCCCTCGGAGGCGTCGACGAGCAGGGCGATCGCGTCGACCATGCTCAGGCCGCGCTCCACCTCACCGCCGAAGTCGGCGTGGCCGGGGGTGTCGATGATGTTGAAGGTGACCCCGCCGCTCGGCGCCCCCGGACCGGAGTACCGCACAGCGGTGTTCTTCGCGAGAATGGTGATGCCCTTCTCGCGCTCCAGGTCGTTGGAGTCCATCGCCCGGTCGTCCACGTGTGCGTGGTCGCCGAAGGAGCCGGTCTGCCAGAGCATGGCATCGACGAGCGTGGTCTTTCCGTGGTCGACGTGGGCGACAATGGCGACATTGCGCAGGTCGTCACGGGTCTGCGTAGGCATGCGAAGGCCGATCCGGTTGTGTGTGGGGACGGGGTGGTGCCTCGTGGGCACCCTTCCTATGTTACTCGGGGCTCAGTGGCCCTGGCGTTCCTCCGCCAGAGCGGTGAGCGCCCGCACGATCGGGACGTCGGCGCGGAGCCAGCTCACGCCCGTCGTCCAGCTTCCCAGGGGCAGGTGCCGGAGCTCGTCGTGGACCTCGATCGGGGCCGGCTCACCGTCGGTCACCCGCACCAGCCAGACGCGCATGCGGTGGGACGGAGGCAGGTCCCAGCCCAGGCCGTTCGGGGCCACGAGCTCCTCGCCGACCTCGACCTTCACACCGAGCTCCTCGGCCAGCTCGCGGTGCAGAGCCTGCAGCGGCTCCTCCCCCGGGTCGACCTTGCCGCCGGGCAGTTCCCAGCCCCCGGCCAGGTGCGGCGGCTCGGTGCGGCGGGCGGCCAGGAGCACGGTGGGACGGTGCAGGTCATCGACCACGGCGCCCCCGACGACCATGGTCGGATCCTGAGAACTCACCGTCGCAGGATGCCTCATCCCCGGTGCGCGGGCGAATTCCCGGTCTGCGCGAAATGCATTCCTTACGCCGAACTTTTCCCGGTGCACCGTCCGGACCAGGAAATCCGGGTTTGATCACCCTCGCTCCAGAAAGACTCTCCCGCACCAACTCTCACACCGGAACCGGCCGGCGTGGGCGACATCCGTGCAGGCGGGAAAGGCCTTCACGCCCTAAGGTCGATGCCATGCCTGAGCTGCTGACGATGCAGGAACTGGACACCGCACTGGCCGGCCTGACCGCCGTCCACAAATCCGGCACGTCCCTGCTGCGCGTCCGGGTGAAGGCCCCCGGATTCCCCCAGGCGGTCGAGCTGGTGTCCCGCGTCGCCCTGAGCGCGGAGGAGATGAACCACCACCCCGACATCGACATCCGCTTCGACAAGGTCACGTTCACCCTGAGCACGCACTCGTCGGGTGGGGTGACGGCGCTCGACGTCGAGCTCGCGCAGCGCATCATGATGCACGTCGACGCCGTCGGGGCCCAGGCGCTGCAGCCCGCGGCCCGGGTCGAGCTGGCCATCGACACGCTCGACGCCGCCGCGATCCGCCCGTTCTGGCGGGCCGGCCTGGGCTACGTGGAGCGACGGGGTGACGAGGGCATCGAGCTGCACAACCCCGACGAGGTGGGCCCGGTGGTGTGGTTCCAGCCGATGGACGAGCCCCGCACCGGCCGCGGCCGCATCCACTTCGACGTCTACGTGTCCTTCGACGACGCCCCGAAGCGGGTGGCGGACGTGGTGGAGGCCGGCGGGCGCCTGGTCACCGACGAGTTCGCACCGGACTGGTGGGTGCTGGCCGACGCCGAGGGCAACGAGCTGTGCGTCTGCACGCAGTGACCTACGGGGCCTGCGTCCAGGTGTTCGCGTTGTAGGTGACGCCCGACCAGCTGGGGTTGTACTGCACGCCCTGCACCTTGCTGTCGGTGGCGAGGAGGGCCGGGAAGACGAAGATGGGCACGTTGGCCAGGTCGTCCCAGAGGGCGGTGTCCAGCTGGCGCAGCAGGTCCTGCTGGGCGGCGGGGTCGAGTTCGGCGGTCAGCTTCTTGTAGAGCCCGTCGACCTTCTTGCTGCTGTAGCCGTTCATGTTGTCTTGACGCCCGCTGCCGTAGATGGCGGACGACTGGGTCACCGTGGCGGAGTTGGTGAAGTTGTAGAGGGCGACGTCGAAGTCACGACGTACCAGCTCACGTGAGTAGAAGGTGGGGGTGCCCGCGTCCACAATCGTGAATCCGGCCTTGCCGCAGGACTTCTTGATCAGGGCCACCTCCCGCTCGCGGCGCAGGTCGGGCGCCAGGTAACCGATCTCGACCCGGGTCCCCAGTTTCTTCTCCTTCTTCAGGATCTTCCGGGCTCCGGCGACGTCCACCGAGGCGTAGTCCTGCCCACCGGTCCGGGCGAACGCGTCGTACCCGTCCTGGAAGGGCAGGCGGAAGCGAGCCTGCAAGACCTGGGCCTGCGGGTTCACCGGTTTGATCAGATCGTCGACGATCTGCTGCCGCGGAAGGCATTTCGCGAAGGCCTGGCGAAGAGCGAGACTCTTGAGGGCGCCGTCGAAGTTGAAGTCCGCATGTTCCCAGCCCGACGCGTCATGACTGGTGACGCTGATCGCTGCCCCCGCGTCGGTCAGGGTCTTGAGAACCTTCTCCGTCGGCGTCGGGGTGACCACCTGGACGGTGCCGTCGATCAGGGCCTGCGCCTGATCCTCGGGAAAGACCAGCTTGAGGACGATGTGCTGGGCCGACGGCACGGTGCCCCACCACTTCGGGTTGGGCTCCAGCGTCACTTCCTTGCCCGCCTTCCAGGACGCCACCTGGTAAGGGCCCGCACTCGGTGCGATCGCGGCGTCGTACTTGCCGGGCGAGAAGAGCCATCCGGTGTTGTAGTAGCGGCCGATCTTCTGCATCGTCGCGCTCTTGCCGGACTTCACGGCACTGATCAGATCCTTGACGCAGGAACCTTTCTCGACGATGTGAGCGGGCAGGATCGTCCCTGGGCCGAAGAGGGTCGCCCAGTCCGCGTAGGGCTTCTCGAACGAAACCGTGAACGAGCGGTCTCCATCGGCGCACTTCGGCATCGACGCCTCGGCCCAGGCCCCGGGCAGGAGCGAGGAGAACGCCGTCAGCTTGGCCTTCGTGTACTGGTCGACCTGCCCGGTGGGCCACCGCCCGATGTTGGCCGCCCAGGCCAGCACCGCGTCGTCACAGTCGATCGGCTCCCCGTCCGACCAGACGGCCTTGTCGGCGAAGGTGTACCGAACGGTCTGCGGGTCGGTTCCGGTCTGCTCGAACGAACCGAACTCGGTGTCCGGCACCGCCTGCCCGTCGGGCCCGTAGTACCAGAAGGCGCGAAGCACCTGGTTGAGAACGGCCGCGTTCGCGGGGTTGGCCTGGTCGGCCGTGTTGTTGTTGTACGACGTGAACTCCGCCGATGTCGCGTACGTCAGCGTGATCGGCGCCGTGCTCACCGCCGGCGTGGGAGCGGGCCGGTCGTCGACCGGCCGATCGTCTCCGTCGTCGCCCCCGGAGCAGGCCGCGAGGGCCAGTGTCACGGCCGTCAGCACAGCGATCCACGCCTTGTCTCGCAAGCGAAGTCCCTCCCCGGGCGGCGTTTCACCGGCGTCCTGTCCAATAAATCCGCAAGAGCCCGCTTTGGCAAGAGCCGCGACGTTGCGTTACCAATGCGTGACGTCCGGTGCCCGACCGTAGCCCGTCCGCCCGGCGGGGCGACCGGGGCCTTCGACAGGTACGGTTGAACGGATGATCACCCGGGTGTGCTGACGTAGGAGGCGACGCGCATGGGCAGGAGATGGCATGCCGTGCGTCACGCGCCCGACCGCTGCCCGGTGCACAGCAAGAACATCTACCCGAGCTCCGCCGTGGCCTCCGTCGCCGCCAAGAACGTCGAGCTCAAGGAAGGGCTGGAGCCGGGCGCGATGGACACGTTCTACTGCGAGGACTCCAAGGGCTGGCACATCGGTCACCGTTCTATCCGGGACCGTATCGAGCGGAAATGGTCGATCTGATGAACGTCGAGAAGCTCCGGTCCCACTTCCCCGCCCTGGCCGAGGGCGCCGCGCACTTCGACGGCGCCGGGGGCACCCAGACCGCCGACGTGGTCGGTGACGCCGTGCGCGCCACCATGCTGTCGGACATCTCCAACCGGAACACGGTCACCGCCGCCGAGCGCCGCGCCGAAGAGGTCGTCGTCCAGGCCCGGCGGGCCCTGGCCGACCTGCTCGACGCTGATCCGGGCGGCGTGATCTTCGGGCGCAGCATGACCCAGCTGACCTTCGACCTCTCGCGCACCCTGGCCAAGACCTGGCGTGCGGGCGACGAGGTCGTCGTCACCCGCCTCGACCACGACGCGAACGTGCGTCCCTGGGTGATCGCGGCGCAGTCGGCGGGTGCGACCGTCCGCTGGATCGACTTCGACCCGGCCACCGGTGAGCTCGACGACGTCCGCGCCCAGCTCACCGACCGCACACGCCTCGTCGCGGTGACCGGCGCGTCCAATCTGATCGGCACCAAACCAGCGCTCCGGCTCATCGCCGACGCGGCGCACGAGGCCGGTGCCCTCTTCTTCGTCGACGCCGTGCACCTCACCGCCCACGCGCCGGTGTCGCTGACCGAGTTCGGCGCGGACTTCCTGGCCTGCTCCCCCTACAAGTTCTTCGGCCCGCACAGTGGCGTGATCGCGGCCGCCCCCGAACTGCTGGCCGAGCTGCAGCCCGACAAGCTGGTGCCCTCCGGCAACAACGTGCCCGAGCGGTTCGAGCTGGGCACGCTGCCCTACGAGCTGATGGCGGGGGTCACCGCCGCCATCGACTTCATCGCGGGCATCGCCCCCGGTTCCGAGACCGGCCGCCGGCAGCAGCTGATCTCGTCGCTCCGCGCGATCACGGCGCACGAAGATCGTTTGCGGGCCCGAATTGAGGACGCCCTGGTCACCCTGGCCGACGTCAGCGGGCTCACGCTGTGGTCACGGGCCGCCAACCGCACCCCGACGATGCTCATCACCTTCGCCGAGCACGAGGCCGCGGACGCCTACCCGTTCCTCGCCGACCTCGGTGTCTATGCCCCGGCCGGCTCGTTCTACGCCTACGAGACGGCGCGCCGGCTCGGCCTGGGCCCGGCCGGCGGCCTGCGGATCGGCCTGTCCCCCTACAACAACGACGACGACGTCGACCGGCTGCTCACCGGTCTGAAGGCCTTCGTCGCGAGGTAGACCTACGTCACCCGGCAGCACCTCGTCAGGTGGTAGCGCGCAGCCGCCACTGGATCACGCCCATCGCCGCGTCGAGCACCGCCGTCGCGGCGACGAGCGAACGTCCCTGTGGCGTCTGCTGTTTCGTGAGCGCGACGGACGCGGCCAGCACCCACACGGCATTCACCGCCGCGCTCCGGCCCAGCGCCCTACGGGTCGGGCGCCCGGCCGCCGAACGCAGCAGCACCGAACTGGCCACGAGCGCCCCGGTCACGAGGGGCCGCGACCGCCCGGACGGGTCGACCAGCCGGTACACCGACGGCGCACTCGCCACCGACGCCGCACCCACCAGGCACCCGAGCGCATCCACGTTCAGCACCAGTGACGCCACCGGCCGACGCTCCCCCACGACGCACTCCCTCAGTCGGCGACCTGTTTTCCCGATCATCCCCCGCCCGGCCCCTGCCGTCGCCCCGTTCCCGTCGCGATCACGAGAGACCGGCATCCCCTGATCGTGGGAGGCCAGGCCCGGCAGCAGCAGAGCAGTGGGAGGGCCGGCCGGAAAGACCCGGATGTGCGGGAGAGGCACCGGCCGCAGGATGCGCCGGGCGCCGGGGAAGGAGGCACTCCAGGCCGGGCAACCTGGCACCGCATCACATCACGACGCCCCCACTCCCGCCCAGAACGGCGGGCGCAGAAGCACATCCGCGCCCAGGCCCCGTCCTAGCGTTTGGCCGGGGCCGCCTGACGACCGGAAGCGGTGTGGGCGCAGCGCATGACCTCGAGGAACTCGTCGGCGTCGAGCTGGGCCTCGGGCAACTGGTCGCGGTCGGGGCAGGAGCGCAGCCCCTCGAGCACGATGTCGAGCGAGCGGCGCCACAGGTCGGGCTGCACGGCGCGGCACCCGTCCATCACCGGGCCGACCATGAGCGGGATCATGCCCAGGTCGTAGGAGGTGATGCCGGACCGGATGACGTTGGCCCGGTGCGCCCGGGCCACGATCTGGTCGATCACCGGGATGATGCGGGCCCGGCAGTCGGACATGCTGTCACTGGTCACGTTGTGCATCAGGAACTCTTTGAGCCCCCGGTTGCCGGCCTGCAGCTCGAGCGACCGGGTGACGAACCCGACGAGGGCCTTCCACGGGTCGGCGACCTCGAGCGAGGCCTGAGCGATGCACACGACCTGGTCGATCTCGTCGGCGAAGAGAGCCTCGAGCAGCGAGTCCTTGTCGGGGAAACGCCGGTAGACCGTGCCCACCGCGACATCGGCGGCCACGGCCAGCTGGTCGTGACTCACCGAAAGACCCTGCGCTGCAACGAGCGTGCGGGCAGCATCAAGGATCCGCTGCCGGTTGCGCTCCGCATCTTTCCGCAGCGGCCGGCAGTTCTGTGCACGGTCGGCGCCCACGAGGGCAAGTGTATCCGCCGTCGCCTCTTCGGGCGAGCTAAGTGGAGAGTTCATTTCTAAGTTGACACGCCTCTCCACTTACCGACTATTGTCTACCTCGTCCTCAAAGTTGAGGCACCTCTCCGCTTATTCCGAGCCCCTGCTCGCGGAGACCCAAAACTTCCCTTAGTCACGAACAGGACCCTTCATGGCGTCTGTACAGAGCGTCGACACCTCCGCCGAGGTCGACAACGCCCCCGATCCCCGCCGGTGGTGGGCCCTCGGGATCATTGCCATCGCCCAGCTGATGGTCGTGCTCGACGCGTCCATCGTGAACATCGCCCTGCCCTCGGCCCAGGCCGACCTCGGCATCAGCGACGCCAACCGCCAGTGGGTCGTCACCGCCTACACGCTGGCCTTCGGCGGTCTGCTGCTGCTCGGTGGGCGCATCGCCGACTACACCGGTCGCAAGCGCATCTTCCTGATCGGCCTGATCGGCTTCGCCCTCGCCTCGGCCCTGGGCGGCGCCGCCACCAACGACGTGATGCTCTTCGGCGCCCGCGCGCTGCAGGGTGTCTTCGCGGCTCTCCTGGCCCCGGCCGCCCTTTCGCTGCTGCAGGTGGGCTTCACCGACGCCAAGGAACGCGCCCGCGCGTTCGGTGTCTACGGTGCGATCTCCGGCGGTGGCGCGGCCATCGGCCTGATCCTCGGCGGCGTGCTCACCGAGTACGTGAGCTGGCGCTGGTGCCTCTTCGTCAACGTGCCGATCGCGATCCTCGCCGCGGTCGCCGCCGTCGGCGTGGTGCGTGAGAGCAAGGCCCACGGCGACACCCGTTACGACATCCCCGGCGCTGTCCTGGTCAGCGGTGGCCTGGCCGCCCTGGTCTACGGCTTCACCCAGGCCGCCGAGGCCACCGACGGCTGGACCGACACCAGCACGATCACCTGGCTCGTCGCCGCGGCCGTGCTGCTGATCGGCTTCGTGGTCTGGGAGACCCGCACGCACCACCCGCTCCTGCCGCTGCGCGTCGTGCTCGACCGCAACCGGGGTGCCGCGTACCTGTCCTCCCTGCTCATCGGGGCCGGCCTGTTCGCCATGTTCCTGTTCCTGGCCTACTACTTCCAGCAGAACCTGGGCTACAGCGCGGTCAAGTCCGGCTTCGCGTTCCTGCCCTTCAGCGCCGGCATCATCGTGTCCGCCACCGTGGCCAGCAGCCTGATGCCGAAGGTCAACCCACGGATCCTGCTCGTCGTCGGCGGTGTGCTGGCAACGGCCGGTCTGGCGCTGCTCACCCGCATCGAGCTCGACAGCAGCTGGCTCACGCTGATCCTGCCCGCCGAGGTCCTGATCAGCCTGGGCATGGGCCTGTTCTTCGTGGTCTCGGCCAGCCTGGCGCTGACCAAGGTCGAGGAGCACGACGCCGGTGTCGCCAGCGCCATGCTCAACACCAGCCAGCAGATCGGTGGCGCGCTCGGAACGGCGCTGCTGAACACGCTCTTCGCGAGCGCCGTCACCAACTGGATGGTCGACAACGCGGCCGGTGGCAACCCGGCCGAGGCCGCGATCCACGGGTACCACGTGGCCTTCTGGGTGGGCTCGGCGTTCATCGCCACCGCCACGGTCGCCGTGCTGCTCATGGTCAACGCCCGCAGCAAGGACCTCTCCGCCGGCGACATGGTCCACGTCGGCTGAGATCGGCCGACATCGGCCGAGTTCGATCGAGAGCTGAACAAACACCATTGAGGACGCGTGGGGGCCCGGTGCCCCCACGCGTCCTCAATCGTTGGTGGGCACCGAAGAAGTGAACTCCAGCACCGCCGCCGCCAGGGGCGCGTGCACCGCCGACGGCAGGGCGTGCCCCATCCCGGGAATGCTCACCAGCCGGGCGTTTCCGATCACCCGGGCGATGTGCTCGGCGTGCGGCGGCGGGTTGATCGGATCGGCCGGCGCCTCCAGCACGAGCGTGGGCACCGTCACCGCGGCCAGTTCGGCGCCGCGATCGAGACCGTCCTGGGACGCCCGGGCGTGAGCGGTCGACGAGCCGTCGTGACCGGTGTGCTCGATCACGACCTGCTCCTGACGCCGGAACTCGTCGTCGTCGAACGGGATCACCGGACCGTTGAGCAGACGCCAGTGCTCGACCCGAAAAGCCATCTCCTGCCGCGCGTCACGCTCGTCGCTGAGGTGTTCCCAGAGGTCGAGCAGCTGCGGCGACGGGCCCGGCATCCCCTCGACCTGCCAGGCGTCGAGCGCGGCGGTCGCGAGAACTGTTGCGCTGAAAAGTCTCTCCGGATGATCGAGCAGCAGCAGCTGCACCAGCGTGCCGCCCAGCGACATGCCCACGACGTGTGCCTTCGCGACCCCGAGCGCGTCCAGCACGGCCACCACGTCGGAGGCCAGATCGGTGAGGGCGTACGGATGCTCGTCGAAAGCCCAGGTGGAGCGGCCGGTGTCACGGTGGTCGAACCGGATCACCCGGTGCTCGGCGGCGAGGGCGTCGACCAGCCCGTCGGGCCAGGCCGCGCCGCTGGCGTTCGCGCCCATCACCAGCACGAGCGGTGTGCCCGAACCGCGTTCCTCGACCCACAATTCGTAGTCCGGCGTGACCGGGACCCGATGCTCACGTCGCTGCATGAGCGAGCACGCTAACAACCCGGTTCCGGAAGTGCCACGATGATTCCCATGACCCGGGACATGAAGAGCAAACTCCAGGAGTACCTCGACGAGACGCGTGACGCTCTGGTCTGGAAGCTCGAGGGGCTGAGCGAGTACGACCTGCGGCGTCCGGTCGTGCCCACCGGCACGAACCTGCTCGGCATCCTGAAGCACGTGGCCAGCGTGGAGGCCGGGTACCTGGGATCGGTGTTCGGGCGGCCGTTCGCCGACGAGCCGTTCCCCTGGCTCGAGGACGACGCCGAGCCCGACGGCGACTTCTACGCCACGGCCGACGAGACGCCGGAGCAGTTCTTCGACCTCTACCGCCGGGTGCGCGCGCACTCCGACGCCACGATCGCGGCGCTCCCCCTCGACGCGACCGGCACGGTTTCCTGGTGGCAGGCCGGACACAACACGGTCACGCTCGAGCAGATCATCGTGCACATGATCTACGAGACCGGCCGGCACGCGGGCCACGCCGACATCGTGCGGGAACTGATCGACGGCGCGGTCGGGCGCCTGCCGGGCAAGACCAACCTGCCCGACGTCACCGACGCCGAGCGGACGACGCGACGCGACAAGCTCGAGGAGCTCGCCCGCCGCTTCGCGTGAGACCGGTCCACCCGCTCGAGGTGAGACCGGCTCGTCCCCCGTCGGCATGCACTTCTCAGCCCTGGGGCGCCCCGTTCAGGGGCCACCACTGCGGGACCATCTCGCGGTAGATCCGCATGAAGTCGTCGATGCCGAGTTCGGGGCGTTCCAGCCAGCCGGCGATCGCCCCGACCGTGCCGTCGGCGACCATGCGGGCCGCGATGTCGGCCGCCACCTCGTCGGGGATGCCGTCGACCGGCACCTCGACGCGCTTGCGGGCCAGCTCCAGCAGCAGCCGCCCCGACTCCAGGAAGTGCGCCCCGAGCATCGAGCGCAGACCCACCTCCGAGGTGTAGGCGAGGTCGCGCCGGTAGATCGGGATGTTGCGCTCGATGTGCCGCATCACCCCCATCGTGACCTGGTTGACCACGTCGGCCAGGTCCCGGGTGGTGTCGGCGATCATCTCCTCCCGTAGCTGGTCGAGGTCCGCCAGCAGGGCCTGACGCAGCAGGTCGTCGGGTGACGAGGCGTGTTCGTAGAAGGTCGACCGGTGCACGCCGGCCTCCCTGGCCAGCTCGGACACGCTGACCTGCGTGACCGGCCGCTCCTCGGCCAGCCGGAGCACGGCCTGATGCAACCGCTCACGGCTACGGCGTTGCCGTGCGTCCATTCGTGAACCCTCCCGGAATACGTATCCGACAGTCGTCGGTTATCTTGATGTCAACAGAACAGATTGCAAGGGGCGGACGGACTCCCCACCACGGGTCGTCCGCCCTGAGCCACTCAGGACGGAGAACATCATGGCCACGTACGACGTAGCAGGCCGCTCGGCGATCGTCACCGGTGCCGGTTCGGGCATCGGGCGGGCCGTCGCCCACCTGCTGGGCGCCAACGGTGCCAGTGTCATCGTGTCCGACATCAGCGCCGAGAGCGCGGACGTCGTGGTCAAGGAGATCATCTCCGCCGGTGGCGCCGCCCAGGCCGTGGTCGGCGACGTCAGTGACATCGCCGTGCACAAGGCGCTGGTCGAGGCCGCGAACGCGCTGGCCCCGCTGAAGATCGCGGTCAACAACGCCGGTATCGGTGGCCCGGCCGCCCCGATCGCCGAGTACGACGTCGAGAAGTGGAAGAAGGTCGTCGAGGTCAACCTCAACGCCGTCTTCTACGGTGTGCACGAGCAGATCCCGGCGATGATCGCGAACGGCGGCGGCTCTGTGATCAACATGGCGTCGGTGCTGGCCTCGGTCGGTATCGCCAACAGCTCGGCCTACGTCACCACCAAGCACGCGCTGCTCGGCCTGACCAAGAACGCCGCCCTCGAGCACTCGGCCCAGGGTGTGCGCGTGAACGCGGTCGGCCCCGGTTTCATCCACACCCCGCTGGTCGACGCCACGCTCGACGCCGACGCCCAGTCGTTCCTGGCCGGCCAGCACGCCCTGAACCGTCTCGGCACGCCGGAGGAGGTCGCGGCGCTCGTCGCCTTCCTGGCGTCCGACGCGGCGAGCTTCATCACGGGCAGCTACCACCTGGTGGACGGCGGGTACTCGGCGCACTGATCACATACTGCCCGACCCGCAGCACGACCGGGGAGTCTCCGGCCCTTTGAGGCGCCGGACGTTCCCCGGTCGAGTTCCGGTTTCAAGGAGATGGAACGGGTTTGACGAGCTGTTAGGTCTTTTGGCTCATCGGGCTTAGGACGAGCGCTCCTAGGCTCACGGACGTGACTCGCCGCCATCAGCGCCTCGTCGGAATCATCGCCGCCATCACCCTGGTCGTCGCCGGACTCGGCTACCTGGGTCTGCGGTCGCGGTCGTCGAACGCGAATGCCGCCTCGGCCGCCCTGGTCTCCACCGACGTTCCGGTGACCTCGCCCAGCACGGCGACCACCACGTCCACCATCAGCCCCTCGAACAGCCGGGCGCTGAAAGAGAAGGCGGCCGAGGCCCGGCGGCAGGCGAAGGCACTGAAGGCCCGCATCGCGAAGGCCCGTGAAGCGGCGAGGCCGACGGCGAGCCCCACCCCGAAACCCGGCTCGGGTTCCGGATCTTCGACGACGCCTCCCGCTGCCCCGGCGACCTCGTCGGCGAAGAAGGGCGCGGCGCTGTGGAACCAGGACGGCATCACCGCGTCGCTGAAGGATTCCGGCGTGAGCTGGTTCTACAACTGGGCACCCGACCCGCAGGGCGTTCAGGCGCCGGCCGGTGTCGAGTTCGTGCCGATGATCTGGGGTGCCGACTCGGTGACGGCGGCCAACCTCGCCACGGTGAAGAAGAACGGTGACACGCTGCTCGGTTTCAACGAGCCCGACCTGGGTGAGCAGTCGAACATGTCGGTCGAGAAGGCGCTGGAACTGTGGCCGCAGCTCGAGAAGACCGGCATGCGACTGGGCAGCCCGGCAGTGGCCTGGGGCGCCGACGCCGACGGCGAGTGGCTCGACCGGTTCATGGACGGGGCCGGGTCTTCCGTCGACTTCATCACGCTGCACTGGTACGGCTCGGACTTCAACAGCACCAACGCCACGGCGCAGCTCAAGTCGTACATCGAGGCGACGCACAAGAAGTACGGCAAGCCGATCTGGCTGACGGAGTACTCGCTGATGAACTTCGCGGCGGGGGCGCAGAAGTTCCCGAGTGCGGCGAACCAGGCCGAGTTCGTGGAGAAGTCGACGAAGATGCTCGAGAGCCTCGACTACGTCGAGCACTACTCCTGGTTCGCCTTCCCGACCTCGAAGAACGGGCAGGACGAGACCGGCCTGTACCGCCCGGGCGGTACACTGACGGCGCCGGGCAAGGCGTACCGCTCAGCCGGCTGAGCGCTCCCGCTGTGCACGCGGCCCGATCGCGCCACACAGCGTCAGCTCAGCGCACGTACCCAGAACCTCCGGGTCTTGACATCGAAAGCGTAGAGCAGGCAACGGTTCACCGAGGTCTCGGCGGCGCGCAGGGCCTGGACGCTGATCCGGCAGGCCTCCAGCAACGGGTAGCCGTAGGCGCCCGTCGAGAGGGCGGGGAAGGCCACGCTCGTCGCACCCACCTCCTCGCACCGACGCAGACTCGAGGCGTAGGCGGCGGCGAGCAGCTCGTCCGCCGGCTCGTCGACCCCGAACCGCGGCCCGACGGCGTGCACCACGTGCTTGACCCGCACCAGACAGACAGTTCCCGGACGGCGCCTGCCGTTTTCCGGCAGTGGCGCTACACGTTGAAGCGGAACTCGACCACGTCGCCGTCCTGCATGACGTAGTCCTTGCCCTCCATGCGCACCTTGCCCTTGGACTTCGCCTCGGCCATCGAGCCGGCGTCCATCAGGTCGTCGAAGCCCACGATCTCGGCCTTGATGAACCCGCGCTGGAAGTCGGTGTGGATGACACCGGCGGCCTGCGGGGCGGTCCAGCCCTGGTGGATCGTCCAGGCGCGGGACTCCTTCGGGCCGGCCGTCAGGTAGGTCTGCAGGCCCAGCGTGTGGAAGCCGACCTTGGCCAGCTGGTCCATGCCGGACTCCTCCTGGCCGACGCTGGAGAGGAGCTCGGCGGCCTCTTCCTCCTCGAGCTCGATCAGCTCGGACTCCAGCTTGGCGTTGAGGAAGATCGCGTCGGCCGGGGCCACCAGCTCGCGCATCCTCGCGTGCAGCTTCTCGTCGGACAGGCCGTCTTCGTCGACGTTGAACACGTAGATGAAGGGCTTGCTCGTCATCAGGCTGAGCTCGCGCAGGTGCTCCATCTCAATGCCGGCCTTCGCGGCGCCCTGGGCCAGCGTGGTGCCGGCCTCGAGCAGTTTCTGCGCGGCCACGGCGGCGTCGAGCACGGCCTTGTCGGCCTTCTTGCCCTTGACCTCCTTCTCGAGGCGGGGGACAGCCTTCTCGAGCGTCTGCAGGTCGGCCAGCATCAGCTCGGTGTGGATGACCTCGATGTCGTCGGCGGGGTCGACCCGGCCCGCGACGTGGATGACGTCGTCGTCGACGAACGCCCGCACCACCTGGCAGATCGCGTCAGCCTCGCGGATGTTGGCCAGGAACTTGTTGCCCAGCCCCTCACCCTCGCTGGCGCCCTTCACGATGCCCGCGATGTCGACGAACGACACCGTGGCCGGCACCAGCCGCTCGCTGCCGAACACCCCGGCCAGCTTGCCGAGCCGCTCGTCGGGAAGCGGGACGACACCGACGTTGGGCTCGATCGTGGCGAACGGGTAGTTCGCCGCGAGAACCTCCGCCTTGGTGAGCGCGTTGAAGAGCGTCGACTTGCCGACGTTCGGGAGACCGACGATGCCGATGGTGAGTGCCACGGGGCAAGGTTACTGGCCACAGCTCCCGGTCCCGAATTGCGGACGTGCCGGTCGCCTCCCCCACCCGCCCCGCCGCCCGCCTCTGGCACCAATGAGTGACGCGCGACGCACCGATCGCACACGACCACCAGTCAGTCCGCGGGTCCCGGAAACCACCGCTCCCCGCCCCTCTGATTCCCACCTCACCCCGGCCGCTCCGCTCACCCCGGCCGCTCCGCTCACCCCGCCGCTCCGCTCGCCCCGGCCGCTCCACCTTCCCCAGACCACCCACCCCACCGCAGCCATGCCGTCCAGCTTCGATCCCACGTCCCCAGACGACTCCCCCGGCGGGGCTCCTGCCACCCCGCCTCACCACCCCGCCTCACCACCCCGCCTCACCACCCCGCCTCACCACCCCGCCTCACCACCCCGCCTCACCACCCCGCCTCACCACCCCGCCTCACCACCCCGCCTCACCACCCCGCCTCACCACCCCGCCTCACCACCCCGCCTCACCACCCCGCCTCACCACCCCGCCTCACCACCCCGCCTCACCACCCCGCCTCACCACCCCGCCTCACCACCCCGCCTCACCACCCCGCCTCACCACCCCGCCTCACCACCCCGCCTCACCACCCCGCCTCACCACCCCGCCTCACCACCCCGCCTGATGCCGTCCACCCTCAAATCACGCGTCCCTCAGCAACACGTCGCCCGAGGTGCCCCCACCTCTTCAACTGCCGCAGTGCCCGACCTATCTCCACATCTACGAGCTCCGCGATTCGCACGCCGATGTTTTCGATTATCGTTAATCGAAAACATCACGATCCCGCCCGACTACGAAGAAGACGACCGTCGGCGCGGCCCGCCGAAATGTCACCCGTCCCGGGGACGACACCCCCGGGACCTGGTCCGAAATTGTCGGTGGCGCCTGGCATCGTGGCCCTCATGACAACCGCGGTGGGATTCCTGCTCGGCCTGGTCCTGGGCCTGGCACTGGCGGCGTTCGGCGCGCGGGCGGTCTTCGCGCCCCTGATGCGCTCCCGGCAGGCCTCCCTCGAGGCCGAGCGCGACCTGCTGCGCGAGCGCATCACCGACCTCGAGGCCGCGGCCGGGCAGGATCACGAGCTGGTCGCCACGCTGTCCCCGTTGGCCGCGACGTTGCAGCGGGTCGAGAAACAGGTGGCCACGCTCGAGCGCGACCGGGTGGAGCAGTTCTCCCGTCTCGACGAGCACCTGACCGCGGTGCACGCCTCCGGCGAGTCGCTGCGCGCGCAGACGGCCGCCCTGGCCGGGGCGCTGCGCTCCCCCACATCTCGCGGTGCCTGGGGCGAGGTGCAGCTGCGCCGGGTGGTCGAGCACGCCGGCATGCTGCCGCGCGTCGACTTCGTCACCCAGGCCTCCGGCACCACGCCCGACGGCAACGGCGTCCGGCCCGACCTTCTGGTCAACCTGCCCGGCGGCAAGTACGTCGTGGTTGATGCCAAAGCCCCGCTGGCCGCATTCCTCGAGGCCAGCGAGAAGGGTGAGGCCGCTCTGAGCGCCGCGGCGGGAGCGCACGCCAAGGCCCTACGGGCACACGTCGACGCCCTGGCCGCGAAGGAGTACTGGACCGCGTTCCAGCCGACCCCGCAGCTGGTGGTCTGTTTCGTGCCGGGCGAGGCGTTCCTGGCGGCCGCCTGCACCGCCGACCCGAGTCTGCTCGAGCACGCGATGGCCCGCCGCGTGGTGCTGGCCACGCCCACCACGTTGCTGGCCCTGCTCCGCACGGTGGCCCTGACCTGGCAGTCCGAGGCGGTCAGCGGCAACGCCCGGCACCTGCTCGAGATCGGCACCGAGCTCTACCGCCGCCTGTCCGGTCTCGGGGAGCACGCCGGCAAACTCGGCCGCGACCTGCACCGCGTCGTCGAGGACTACAACGCCCTGGTCGGCACCCTCGAGCGCCGGGTCTTCGTCACCGCCCGCAAGATGCAGGAACTCGACCTCGTCGACCACGACCTCACGGCGCTGACCCCGCTCGAGTCCAGTCCCCGCCCGCTCACCGCCGACGAGCTCATCGTCGGCGCCGCCCGGCTGCCTGACGAGTCGGACAATCGTTCGGCCGGAAGAGATCTCCGCCCCGGGAGAGCCGACCCCCGGCACCGGCCAGACCCCGCCGCCGAGCAGCTCGAGCCCGACGCCCTCACCCCAGGCGCGCCCGATGCTAACTCCCTCGGCACCGACGCTCTCGCCGCCAGCACTTTTGATCCGGATCGCTGGGCACCTCGCTGACCGACTAGCCGGCCGTACTGCTCCGGCCAGGGCGGGCAGTGCGGACTGCGGCGGCGGCCGGGGAGCTGCGCTGGTAGACCGGTAGGCAGGGCGTCACGCAGTCAGGGCGTCGCGGATGTGCCGATCCTGAACATGGCATCCGGGTCGGTAGCCGGTACGAATTGATCATCACTCCCCTGAGCGAAGGACGACACCCGTGGCCAAGATCCTCATGGTGCTCAGCGCGGCCGACAGCCTGACGTTGGCCGACGGCACCTCCCACCCCACCGGTTACTGGGCCGAGGAGGTCGTGCGGTCGCACCAGGTCCTGACCGAGGCCGGCATCGCGGTCGAGATCGCGACGCCCGGCGGCCGCGCCCCGGTGCCGGATGCGGGCAGCCTGCCCGAGGGTGACGAGAACACGCCCCTCTTCCGCGCCTACCTCGACTCGATCGACGAGGAGCTCGAGCACCCGAAGAAGCTGTCCGAGGTCTCCGGTCCGGACTACGACGGCGTCTACGTACCGGGCGGCCACGCCCCGATGACCGACCTGATCGACGATCCCGACCTGCGCCGTCTCCTCACCCGCGCGGTGGCGAAAGACCAGGTCGTGGCCACCCTCTGCCACGGCGCCGCGGCCCTTCTCAGCGCCACCACCACCGACGGCGGCTTCGCCTTCGCCGACCGCCGGATCACCGCCTTCACCGACGAGGAGGAGAACACCGGCGGCCTGGGCGAGCGCAACCCGTGGTTCCTCGAGACCCGCCTCAAAGAGCTGGGCGCCGCCCTGGAGACCGGTGCGGCCTGGAGCGACACGGTCGTGGTGGACGGCAAGCTGATCACCGGCCAGAACCCGCAGTCCAGCCTCAGCACCGCCAAGGCCGTGGTCGAGGCCCTGAAGGAGATCCCCAACGGCACCGCCCGCGACCTGCACGGCGCCGCGCACATCCGGCGCTACCGCGAGACGAAGGGCGCCGACGGGCACGACTGGCGCTACGGCACGACGATCCTGCTGCTCGACAGCATCGGCAACAAGTCCGGCGAACAGCGCACCCACGCCCTGATCTACCGGCCCTGGAACGGGGCCTACCTGGTCGTCGCGTCGAAGGGCGGCGCCGACGCCCCGCCCGCCTGGTCACTCAACCTGAAGGCGACCCCGGACACGCAGATCCAGGTGAAAGACCAGATCGTGCCGGTGCGCGCCCGGGTGGCCACGCCCGACGAGAAACCCGCCATGTGGGCCGAGATGACCGACGCCTGGCCGGATTACGACGACTACCAGGCCCGCACCGATCGTGAGATCCCGATCGTGGTCCTGGAGCCGACCGGCGCGGCCCGACCCGCCTGAGCCGACCAGAAACCCAAGCCGATGGTGGACGCGGTGGTACCGCAACGTCCATAAGCCGGGGTGGCCGCCCCCACGGAGACGGCCACCCCGGGAGCTCAGGCCTGAACCATGCCGTGCGGATCGATCACGTACTTCTTCGGCGCGCCCTTGTCGAAGTCGGCGTATCCCTGTGGGGCCTCGTCGAGCGAGATCACCTCGGCATTGACCGCTTTCGCGATCTGCACCTTGTCATGGAGGATCGCCCGCATGAGCCCGTAGTTGTACTTCATCACCGGGCACTGACCGGTCACGAACGACAGCGACTTGGCCCAGCCGGTGCCCAGCGAGAGCGACAGCGACCCGACCTTGGCGGCCTCGTCGACACCACCCGGGTCACCCGTGACGTAGAGCCCCGGAATGCCCAGCGCCCCACCGGCGGCGGTGATCTCCATCAGCGAGTTCAGCACGGTTGCCGGGGCTTCTGCCCCCGAGCCGTCGCCGTGACCACGGGCCTCGAAGCCCACGGCGTCCACCCCCGCGTCCACCTCCGGCACCCCGAGGATCTGCTCGATCTGGTCTTTCGGGTCGCCCTGCGACACGTCGACCGTCTCGCACCCGAAACTCTTGGCCTGCGCGAGCCTCTCGGCGTTCAGGTCACCCACGATGACCACGGCCGCTCCGAGCAGCTGGGCCCCCACGGCCGCGGCCAGCCCGACCGGCCCGGCCCCCGCGATATACACCGTGGAGCCCGGTTTCACGCCGGCGGAGACCGCCCCGTGGTAACCCGTCGGGAAGATGTCGGAGAGCATCGTGAGATCGGTGAGCTTGGCCAGCGCCTGGTCCTTGTCGGGGAACTTCAGCAGGTTGAAGTCGGCGTACGGCACCATCACGTACTCGGCCTGACCGCCGACCCAACCGCCCATGTCGACGTACCCGTAGGCCGCCCCCGGACGGGCCGGGTTCACCGTCAGGCAGATCCCGGTCTTGCCCTCCTTGCAGTTGCGGCAGCGTCCGCAGGCGATGTTGAACGGCGTCGAGACCAGGTCACCGACCTTGAGGAACTCCACGTCGGGCCCGACCTCGGCCACCTCGCCGAGGATCTCGTGACCGAGCACCAGGTTCGGCGGGGCGGTGGTGCGGCCGCGCACCATGTGCTGGTCGCTGCCGCAGATGTTCGTCGTGGCGACCTTGAGAATGACGCCGTGGTTGCATTTTCGGCCGACGTTGTCGGGATGCACACCCGGGCCGTCCTGCAGTTCCAGCTTGGGGTAGGCGATGTCCTGGACCTCGACCTCGCCGGGCCCGATGTACGCAACGCCTCGGTTGCCTGCCATCTGCGATCAACCTCTTCGTCGAACGACAGCGTGTGGACGTCCCCATCACAACACGCCTCTTGCGAAGAGGCCAGAAAACACGAACCGCCCTGTCCGATCGGACAGGGCGGTTGTGGGTTCTCGAGCTCAGCCCTTCTCATCGGCGGCGGCAGCCTTCTCGGCCGCCTTCGCCTTCATGTCCCGTCGGATCTCCCGCGGCAGCGAGAACAGCAGGTCTTCCTGCGCCGTGACGACCTCTTCGGTCTTGCCGAAACCGCGCTCGGCGAGCCAGGTCAGCACGTCCTGCACGAGGATCTCGGGCACCGACGCCCCCGAGGTGACGCCGACCGTGGTCACGCCCTCGAGCCAGGCCTCGTCGATCTCGGCGGCGAAGTCGACGCGGTACGAGGCCTGTGCGCCGTACTCCAGCGCGACCTCGACCAGCCGCACCGAGTTGGAGGAGTTCTGCGAGCCGACGACGATGACCAGGTCGGCCTCGGGCGCGATCTTCTTCACCGCGACCTGACGGTTCTGCGTGGCGTAGCAGATGTCGTCGCTCGGCGGGTTCTGCAGGTTGGGGAACTTCTCCTTGAGGCGCCGCACCGTCTCCATGGTCTCGTCGACCGAGAGCGTGGTCTGCGACAGCCACACGACCTTGTCCGGGTCGCGCACCTCGATGCCCTCGACGTCGTCGGGGCTGTTGACGATCTGGATGTGCTCGGGCGCCTCGCCGGCGGTGCCCTCGACCTCTTCGTGACCGGTGTGACCGATCAGCAGGATGTCGTAGTCACCGTTCGCGAAGCGCACGGCCTCCTTGTGCACCTTGGTGACGAGGGGGCAGGTCGCGTCGATGGTCTTCAGCTGGCGGCGGTCGGCGGCGTCACGCACGGCCGGGGACACGCCGTGCGCGGAGAAGACGACGATCGCACCCTCGGGCACGGCGTCGGTCTCGTCGACGAAGACGGCGCCCTTGTCCTGCAGCGAGGACACGACGTGCCGGTTGTGCACGATCTCCTTGCGCACGTAGACCGGGGCACCGTGCACCTCGAGCGCCTTCTCGACCGCCAGCACGGCACGGTCGACACCGGCGCAGTAGCCACGCGGAGAGGCCAGGAGCACTCTCTTCGTGGCAGCGTTCGTGGGGGCCGTGGAGGCAATGCTCGATGCGGTCACGCGTCCATGGTAAGTGGCTCCCGCAGCTCCGCTAACGTGACCTGATGAGCAGTACGCCCCGGAAGATCCCGGCCACGGCGGGTGACACGACCGCCGATCAGCCCTGGCCGGTGCGGCTGCTGTCGTCGAAGCTCACCGACTATGTGGCCAGGTCACCTGCGGTCTGGGTGGAGGGGCAGGTGGTGCAGCTCACGCGCAGACCCGGACAGACCACCTGCTACCTGACCCTACGTGACCCGGATGTCGACCTCTCGTTCAACGTCTCGACCCATGTCCGGGTGCTCGACGCCCTGTCGGCCCCGCTGTCGGACGGTTCCCGGGTCGTCATGCACGTCCGCGCCCAGCTCTTTCCCCGCCGGGGTTCGCTGAGCCTGTTCGCCGACCAGATCCGCCCGGTCGGCGTCGGGGAACTGCTCGCCCAGCTCGAGCACCTGCGCCGTCTGCTCACGGCCGAGGGGCTCTTCTCCGCCGACCGCAAGCGCCCGCTGCCATTCCTGCCGCGCACGGTCGGGCTGATCTGTGGCCGGGCGTCGGCCGCGGAGCGCGACGTGGTCGAGAACGCCCGCCGCCGCTGGCCGGCCGTGACGTTCGAGATCAAGGCCGTCGCGGTGCAGGGTCCCCAGGCGGTGCAGGACGTGGTGGGCGCGTTGCGGACACTGGACGCACAGGAGGACGTGGACGTCATCGTCGTCGCCCGGGGTGGCGGGTCGGTGGAGGACCTGCTCCCGTTCAGCAACGAGGCGCTGCTGCGGGTGGTGTCGGCCTGCCGGACGCCGATCGTCAGCGCGATCGGGCACGAGGTCGACAAGCCGCTGCTCGACCTGGTGGCCGACTTCGCGGCCTCGACCCCGACGGACGCCGGCAAGCGGATCGTGCCGGACGTCGAGGCGGAGATCGAGGGCATCCGGCAGACCCGGCGGCGTGCTCGCCAGGCCCTGGCCTCCCGGCTCGAGCGCGAGGTGGCGACGATCGCCGCGCTGCGCTCCCGCCCGGTGATGGCCGATCCGCACCGGCTGCTGACCGAGCAGGCGCTCGTGGTGCAGGCGCAGCGCGAACGGGCGGCGCGGGCTCTGGCCAACCGGCTCTCGCACGGCCGCCAAGACGTCGATCACCTGCGGCAGCGGGTGCGGGCGCTGTCGCCGGTCGCGACGATGGCCCGGGGCTACGCGGTCGTGCAGCGGGAGGACGGGCAGGTCGTGCGCTCCCCCGACGAGGTGACCGCCGGGGACGCGGTGCGGGTGCGGGTGCACGAGGGCGAGTTCACGGCCGAGGTCAGCCCCTGAGGCGACCGGGAGCCCGGGCACGAAGGCTTAGGCTCCTTCCGTGACCCCGCCGCGCGTGAAGAAGACCGAGGAACCCGACGAACTGGCGGAGCTCTCCTACGAGCAGGCTCGCGACGAACTGGTCGCCGTGGTGCGCCGCCTGGAGAGCGGGGCGGAGACGCTCGAGGAGTCACTCGCGCTGTGGGAACGCGGTGAGGCCCTGGCCCGGCGCTGCGAGACCTGGCTGGCGGGGGCGCAGGCGAAGCTGGACGCGCGGCACCCCGAGACCGCTCAGGACGAGGACGAGGCCTGACCCAGCCGGTCGGTGACGGCCCGGGTCACCAGGTCGTCGATGCGCCCGGCCTGACCCGCCGGCTCCAGCGTCCGATCGGCCGCGAAGGTCGCGATGCCGTGCACGTGCGTCCAGATCAACAGCGCGTCTTCCTCTCCGGCCACCTCACTCACCCGCCCGAGCAGGGGCAGCCACACTTCACGCAGTGAGTGCCCGCTGTCGGCGAGAAGGTCGTGCCGGAAGATCAGGCGGAACATCTCCGGCCGGCTCCGCGCGAACGTGACGTACTCCCGCGCCGCCCCGAGCACCCCACCCCGCATCAGCGCCTGCTCGAGCCCTCGCGTCAGGTCACTGGCCCCGGATTTTGCGATGGCCCCCAGCAACTGCTGGTGCGTGGGAAAGTAGCGACGCGGCGCTCCGTGCGAAACCCCCGCCTGCCGGGCGATCTCACGAAGCCCGAGCCGACCGGGCCCCTCCCTCTCGAGCAGGTCCACCCCGACCGCGACCAGCCGTTGCTCCAGACCGGCCACCCGCCGCCACCGCCCGTTCCACGAAAACCGTCACCGTGCGGCCCTCTTGGCGACCGACGCGTACACGTCAACGTACTCCTGCCCACCACGCTCCGCCAGGACACCCATCAAGTCGTCGGTGAGTTGCCTTACCAGTTCACGATTGTCGCCCTGCCCGTGAAATTCGGCGAGATCCAGCGGCGCACAGAACTCGACCCGCACCCTCCCCGGCCGCCAGATCGTGGTGCCCGGCGGATTGACCCGGTCGGTGCCCCGCAACACCACCGGCACCACGGGCGCCCCGGTTTCGAGCGCCACCCGGATCGCCCCGGTGCGACCACGGTGCAGACGCCCGTCCGGCGAGCGCGTCCCCTCCGGGAAAATCCCCCAGACCCCGCCATCGTCAATAATTTTCAGGGCCTGCCCGAGTGACGAGGCCGCCTTCGCCGGGTTGCCACGTTCCACCGGGATCTGCCCGGCCGCGGTGAAGAACCAGCGCCGCAACCGCCCACCGGTGAAGTATTCCGACTTGGCCAGAAACGTGACGCGCCGCCGCGTGGCCAGAATCAGGAACAGCGAGTCGGAGAACGACAGATGATTGCCCGCCAGGATTACCGCCCCCTGCCGCGGCAGATGCTGACGCCCCGTCACCACCGGCCGCCCGAACAGCCAGACCAGCGGCGACAGCAGCATTCTCAGCATTCCGAACAACATGGCGCCTCCCGATCACGGCTACGTAGACAGTGTCTACTCGAGTGCGCGGTCAAAGCAAATAGCGGACGCGGCGGTCCAGTGAGCGGATCAGCCCCACCTTCGGCCGGGCCGGGGGAGCAGGAGGTGAGGGAGTCCTTGCCGAAATCGGCCGGACGATGGCCAAGGAGAGGGCGGGCAGACCTTACGGATCGACCGCCGGTTTCGAGGACGGATCCCCCTGCCCGTCGCCCCGGTCGGCCGGCCGGGTCGCCCGTTCACCAGGTTGTTAGGGCAGCGGGCCGACCGAGCAGGCCCCGCGAACCACGACGAGCGGACCGTACGAGGAGACGGGCCGGCCGCGAACACCGGCGAGCGGCAGGTGCGGCCGCGGCGCGTCCGGTCGAGCAGAAGAGGCCTACGGCAGGGTCGAGCAGAAGAGGCCCACGGCAGGGTCGAGCAGAAGAGGCCTACGGCAGGACGGCGGCCACGGCCGTGGCGAACTCGTTCATCTGGGCCTCGGTGGCGGTGCCCGTGACCACAGTGGTGATGCCGTCGTCGGCACGGTTGACGAAGCTGATCGTGCCGCGGTCGTTGCGGCTGCGCACGACCCACTCGACGCCGCCGATGGTCTCGGTGCCGGCTTCCTGGCCGTCGGTGACCTGGCGCGACTCCCAGGCCCGGGTCACGTCCTTGGCCTGCTGGATCCCGGCGTAGGTCCCGCCCGGCGTGGTGTAGGTCAGCGACCAGGTGGCGATGTCGTTGGTGGTGCCCGTCTCCAGGCCGGCCGAGCGGGCGGTCCAGCCCGCGGGCAGGTCGGGCTGCGAGGGGGCGAAGCCCACCGACGGGCCGGCACCGAGCGCGGCCGAGCTGACGTTCACGTCGTGCGTGGGCAGCCCGTTCGGTCGCGGCACCAGGAGCAGCAGCAGGAGCACGATGCCGACGATCACGGCCATCGAGATGAGCATGTCGCGGGGGCGGGTGCTCATCGACTTGCGCCGGTGCTCAGCGCTGCGGGCCGCCGCCGAGCCGACGACCTGCGCCTCGGACGCGGGGGACGCCGAGGAGCTCCCGGCGGACGGGGCGGTCTCCGACGCGGCGGCGGGGCTGTCGGTGCTGGGCGTCTCGGTCACCTCCCTATGGTCGCGCCCCGAGTGCCCGAACGTGTAACCGGGTGGGCGGGGACACGCCCGCGCCCCGGGGACCCCTACCCTTGAGCCCCCGGTACGTGATCGCGAGGAGGCGGCGTTGGACGAGGTCCTGGTCATCGGTGAAGCCCTGGTCGACATCGTGCATGCCCCAGGACGAGCCCCCGTCGAGCACCCCGGGGGCAGCCCCGCCAACGTGGCGCTTGGTCTGGCCCGTCTCGGGGTCGGCACCCAACTGCTCACCCGGATCGGCGACGACGCCCGCGGCCGCTCGATCCTCGAGCACCTGCGCTCCTCCGGCGTCAGCCTGGCCGAGGGCTCGGTCACGGCCGACGCCACGTCCACGGCCACCGCGCGGCTCGATGCCGAAGGCGTGGCGAACTACGACTTCGCGCTTCGGTGGGCCCTTCCCGACATCGTTGTCAGCCCGGGGGTGCGAGCACTCCACACCGGCTCGATCGCGGCCACCCTGGCTCCCGGCGGCGACGACGTGCTGCGGCTGGTCGAGCAGAACGCGGGACGCGTGGTGATCACCTACGACCCGAACGCGCGGCCCGCGCTGATGGGGTCACGCACGGACGCGCTGGAACGTATCGAGCGGATCGTCCGGTCGGCCGACGTGGTCAAGGTGAGCGACGAGGACCTGGAGTGGCTCGCCCCCGGCGCGGACCCGCTGCAGATCTGCGAGGCCTGGCGGGCCGGCGGCCCGTCCCTGGTGGTGCTGACCCGCGGCGGCGAGGGCGCGGTCGGTGTCACGGCCACCGGGGTGGTCGAGGTCGCCGCCCCGAAGATCTCGGTGACGGACACCGTCGGCGCCGGGGACTCACTGATGAGCGGGCTGCTGCACGGCCTCGACCGGGCCGGCCTCCTCGACCCGGCCACCATCAAACAGGTGGCCGAGAAACCCGCCGCGGACCTCGTCCCCCTGCTGACCCACGCCGTGAAGATCGCCGCCTACACGTGCACCCGGGCCGGCGCCCAGCCCCCCACGCTGGAGGAACTGGACGCCTGGCAGCCCTAGAGACCGGCCCGGCGCTGGATCGTCATCGCCATCGGCTTGGTGACCTCGGCGAAGAAGTCGTTGCCCTTGTCGTCGACCACGATGAAGGCCGGGAAGTCCTCGACCTCGATCTTCCAGACCGCCTCCATCCCCAGCTCGGCGTACTCCAGCACCTCGACCTTGCGGATGCAGTCCTGCGCCAGCCGGGCGGCCGGGCCCCCGATCGAGCCCAGGTAGAAACCGCCGTGGGTGTTGCAGGCATCGGTCACGGCCTTCGACCGGTTGCCCTTGGCCAGCATCACCATCGACCCGCCGGCCGCCTGGAACTGCTCGACGTAACTGTCCATGCGGCCGGCCGTGGTCGGCCCGAACGAACCGGACGCGTAGCCCTCGGGGGTCTTGGCCGGCCCGGCGTAGTAGACCGCGTGATCACGCAGGTACGAGGGCATCTCCTCCCCCGCGTCCAGACGCTCCTTGATCTTGGCGTGCGCGATGTCGCGCGCCACGACCAACGGGCCCGACAAAGAGAGCCGCGTCTTCACCGGATAGCGGGACAGCTCGGCCCGGATCTCGGCCATCGGCCGGTTCAGGTCCACCCGCACCACATCGTCGTTCAGGTGCTCGTCGGTCGTCTCCGGCAGGTACTGCGCCGGCTCGGTCTCGAGCTGCTCCAGCCAGATGCCCTCGGCCGTGATCTTGCCCAGCACCTGACGGTCGGCGCTGCACGACACCGCGATCGCCACCGGGCAGGACGCGCCGTGCCGGGGCAGACGCACCACCCGCACGTCGTGGCAGAAGTACTTGCCGCCGAACTGCGCGCCGATCCCGAACTGCCGGGTCAGCTCGAGCACCTGGAGCTCCAGGTCGAGGTCACGGAACGCGTGCCCGGTCGCCGACCCCGACGTGGGCAGGTTGTCGAGGTACTTGGCGCTGGCGTACTTGGCCGTCTTCAGCGCGAACTCGGCGCTGGTACCGCCCACCACGACGGCCAGGTGGTAGGGCGGGCAGGCGGCCGTGCCCAGCGAGCGCAGCTTCTCGTCGAGGAACTTCATCATCCCGGCCGGGTTGAGCACGGCCTTGGTCTCCTGGAACAGGAACGACTTGTTCGCGCTGCCGCCGCCCTTGGCCATGAAGAGGAACTTGTAGGCGGCCTCGTGCCCGGGCGTCGTGTCGGCGTACAGCTCGATCTGCGCGGGCAGGTTCGTGCCGGTGTTCTTCTCGTCCCACATCGTCAGCGGGGCCATCTGCGAGTAACGCAGGTTGAGCCGGTCGTACGCGCTGTGGATCCCCCGGCTCAACGCCTCCTCGTCGGAGACGGCCCCGGGAGCGGTGAGCACCTGCGTCCCCCGTTTGCCCATCACGATCGCGGTGCCGGTGTCCTGGCACATCGGCAGGATGCCGCCCGCCGAGACGTTGGCGTTGCGCAGCAGGTCGAGGGCGACGAACCGGTCGTTCGGGCTGGCCTCGGGATCGTCGAGGATGCGGGCCAGCTGGGCCAGGTGCGCCGGGCGCAGGTAGTGCGCGATGTCGTGCATGGCGGTGTCGGCGAGCAGCGCGAGCGCGTCGGGCGACACCTCGAGGAACTGCCGGCCGGCGGCCTCGAGGGTGCGGATCCCCTCCGTGCTCAGCAGCCGGTAGGGGGTCTGCGTGTCCGGCGCCGTGGGAAGCAGATCGGAGTATGCGAACTCAGCCATGACCAGATACTAAGCAACCTGACCGGACAGGTTGTGAGTGTGTGGGACGCCGGACCTCTCCGGCCGTCGTCCGCACCACCCGACATCTCCCCCGTCGTGCGGTGAACCGTGATCAGACCGGCGCGGCGACCACCGTGATCACGCGGTCGATCTCCTCGATGATGGCCCGCGTCGGTGCCCCGGAGGACGCGATGCGGCGAATCTCGAGCAGCTTGTTCAGCGTGGCCCGGTCGGCCTGCGCCAGCACCTCTTCGGCCCGCTTCTCGGCCAGCTCCCGCTCGGCCTGCTCCCGGTTCACCGCGCCGCCGTTGAACAGCGTCTCCAGCGCGGCCATCACCCGGGTCAGCATGCTGTGCACCGCATCTGCCGCGAAACCGCCCAGCAGTGCGATCGCCGGCCGGGCCAGACCCGACAGCGCGTCACCGCCGCCACCCAGCGGGATCAGCTCGGCGATCACCAGTCCGGCCGCCATCCCGAGCAGGATGCGCTGCAGGAAGGTGTGGTCGAACTCCGGGTCGTAGCTGCCCCGGGCCACCTCGCGCCCGGCCCGGTACAGGGCCGTCAGCCCGGCTCCGAGCGCGGCCGCGGTGAGCAGGAAGATCTCGCGCAGCAGCAGGCTGCCGAACGCCGGGTCGCTGTTGCCCAGGCCGGTGCCCGCGCTCGCCTCCCGCGCCGCCGGCACGGCCGCCAGCAGCACGAAGGCCACCAGGAAGCCGAGGGTCGTGGCCATCAGCCAGCGCACCAGCGGAACCGTGCTGCCGGCGGGCGAGATCCCGGCGAACAGAAAGGCTTTCACGCCCTTCTTCCCCGGGGCCACCGCGGGCGCCCCACCCTGACGCGGGATGCGCCCGGTCAGCCGGGAGGGCTTGAGACCCTCGCGGTACCCGTGCAGCAGCTCCAGCGTGGCCGGGCGGGCCGGCGCCACGATGCGGCTCAGTTCCCGGTGGGCGCGGACCAGGGCCTCCGTGGCCATCATCCGGTCGGCGTCGCTGGGCGCGGCGTTCCATCCGTCGGCGTTCAGGTCGACCACGGTCGTGCGGTCGCGAACGGCCTCGAACATCCACGCCTGCGGCGCCGGGGTGAGTCCCAGGTCGAGAACGTGGGCGAGCATCACCTCGACCTGCCTACGCAGGCGTTCGACTTCCTGTCCCTTGCCGCCCTCAATACTTCCGAGGGCGGTGAGTGTTGTCTCCGGAACCACCACGTTCCCCTTTCACAGGCTCCTAAGGTGACTGAACGTAAGGGATCGGTAGCGGATTGTTTCGCATCTTTGGGATGGCAGAGGGAAAGTAGGGTGTTCGGTCCAGACCTGTCTCCCCCTGGTCAGCCCCTCCACAAAGGTCCCAGCTCGTCCCATGCGCACCACCCGTCGCTTCTTGCCCCGCACGTAACCCGTTGCCAGTGCGGGAAAGTCGGCACGACGGCGTGTCGCGGCATTTATGCCACCAACACGGGGGACAAGCCGAGCGTGTCGCAATCCGGCGTGTCGGCGTGTCGCGCACCGAACCGGCACTCTCGGGGCGTTTCCGTTCCGACGGCCGGGGAGCGGTCAGGGAGCAGCCGGGGAGCAGCCGGGGAGCAGCCGGGGAGCAGACCTGGCGCCCTCCGTGACCGGCGTGATAGCTCACCGTGGAGAAATGCTGGCCCGGAGCAAGAGAGAATGGCCTCTGCGGTCCGGCAGCATCCGGACTCCAGGAAAGGGTGCCCACTGACATGAGTACGACCGACGAGATGCCCGACGCCGCGGGCAGCCTGGCCGAACTGATGGCCGGCAACCGCCGCTTCGTGCTGGACGACGCCGCCCATCCCAACCAGGACGTCCACCGCCGCTCCACCCTCACCGGTGGCCAGCGTCCGTTCGCCCTGATCTTCGGGTGCGCCGACTCCCGGGTGGCCGCCGAGATCATCTTCGACCAGGGCCTGGGCGACCTCTTCGTGGTGCGCACCGCCGGTCACGCGGTCGACAACGCGGTGCTCGGCTCGATCGAGTTCGGCGTCGAGGTGCTCGGCATCCCCCTCGTGGTCGTGCTCGGTCACGACAGCTGCGGCGCCGTGAAGGCCACGATGGAGGCGCACGACAGCGGCCAGATGCCCTCGGGCTACCTGCGCACGGTGGTCGAGATGCTCAGCTCCAGCGTGATCAACGCCCGCCGTCACGGTCACGGCGAGATCAACGAGATCGTCGCCGAGCACTCGGTGCAGGTGGCACAGGAACTGCCCGAGCGTTCCAGCGTGATCGGGCGCCGGGTGGCCGAGGGCAAGCTGGCCATCGTGGCCCTCGAGTACGCACTCTCCGACGGCGCCGTGCAGGTGCTGAGCAGCACGATCCCCACCCCCGACGCCCCGGCACCGGATCCGCAGGTCGCCTGAACGCCCGGTTGGTCACTCAGAGCCAGCTCGATAGCTTTGAGTGACCATTTCGGCGATCCCTTCGGGTGGGGGCGGGTTTCATGGGCTTACGGACGCGTCGGCGCCCCTTGGAAGGAGAGGCCCGGCTCCCGGGGGACGCGGGGTTTCCCGAGGACGCCGGTCACGAGGCCGTCGGCCAGGCCCTCCTGATCGCCGCGGTCAGCGCGGGTGCCCTGACCGCCGTGGCCCTGGGCCTTTCGGTGGTCGACAACCTGCAGTCGTTCATCAGCCGCCTGTCCACCTACCTCACGTAGCCCGCGAGGGCCGGCACCGCGCGTCCGCCGCTGATCGTCAGCAGAGGTCACGCTGCCCACCCCGGGTGGCCGCCCCCCGGGCCCCGGCGCGAGGATCAGGGCATGGCCAATGAAGACATGCGCATCGAGCACGACACGATGGGCGAGGTCCGGGTACCCGCCAGCGCCCTGTGGGGAGCCCAGACCCAGCGCGCCGTGGACAATTTCCCGATCAGCGGGGTGCGGATCGACCCTCTGGTGATCTCCGCCCTGGCCCGGATCAAGGCGTCCGCCGCGCGGGTGAACGCCCAGCTCGGGGTCGTGCCCGACGAGATCGCCGAGGCGGTGGCCAAGGCCGCCACCCGGATCGCCGAGGGTGAGCACGCCGACCAGTTCCCCATCGACGTGTTCCAGACCGGCTCCGGCACCTCGACCAACATGAACGTCAACGAGGTCGTGGCGAACCTGGCCGGGCAGGCCCTCGGCACCAAGGTGCACCCGAACGACCACGTCAACGCCTCGCAGTCGTCGAACGACACGGTTCCCACCGCCGTGCACGTGGCCGCGGCCGACGCCGTCGTCAACGGGCTGCTGCCCTCGCTCGACGTCCTGGCCAAGAGCTTCGAGAACCTCGCGGGCCGCACCGCCCACGTGGTCAAGGCCGGCCGCACCCACCTGATGGACGCCACTCCCGTCACCCTGGGCCAGGAGTTCGGCGGTCACGCGGCGCAGGTGCGGCGGGCGATCGAGCGCATCATCGACACCCTCCCCCGCGTCGTCGAGGTCCCGCTGGGCGGCACCGCGACCGGCACCGGCATCAACACCCCGCCCGGCTTCGCGGCCGGGGTGATCGCGGATCTGGCCGTCAGCACCGGACTTCCGATTACCGAGGCCCGGGACCACTTCGAGGCCCACGGTTCCCGCGACGCCCTGGTCGAACTGTCCGGCGCCCTGCGGGTTCTCGCGGTGAGCCTGACCAAGATCTGCAACGACCTGCGCTGGATGTCATCGGGCCCGAACGCCGGTCTGGGCGAGATCCACCTGCCCGACCTGCAGCCCGGTTCCTCGATCATGCCGGGCAAGGTGAACCCGGTGATCCCCGAGGCGGTGCTGCAGATCTGCGCCCAGGTGGTGGGGCACGACGCGACGCTGGCCTGGGCCGGTGCCAGCGGGAACTTCGAGCTCAACGTGATGGTGCCGGTGATCTCCCGGTCGCTGCTGGAGCAGATCAAGCTCCTGACCCGGGGCTCACTGCTGCTGGCCGAGCGGGTCGTCGACGGGATCGAGCCCGACGAGCGACGGGCCCGGGAGCTGGCCGAGTCGTCCCCGTCGATCGTCACCCCGCTGGCCCGGCCGCTCGGTTACGAGGCCGCCGCGAAGATCGCGAAACACGCCGTGGCGGAACGCATCACGATCAAGGCCGCCGCCATCGCGCTGGGCGTGGTGGAGCGCGGCGAACTGACCGAGGAGGAGCTGGACCGGCTGCTCGACGTCAGCACCATGACGCATCCCTGACAACGAAAAGGCGCTCCCCGTGCGGGGAGCGCCTTTTCGACGAGCAGAGATCAGTACCAGCCGACCGACTGGCTGTGGCTCCAGGCCCCGCAGGGGGTGCCGTAGCGGTCGGCGATGTAGTCGAGTCCCCAGCGGATCTGCGTGACCGGGTTGGTCTGCCAGTCGGAACCGGCGCTGGCCATCTTCGAGCCGGGCAGCGACTGCGGAATGCCGTACGCACCGGACGAGGGGTTGGTGGCCTGGTAGTTCCAGCCGCTCTCCTTGGTCCAGAGCGAGTCCAGGCAGGAGAACTGCGACGACGACCAGCCCCGGTCGGCGAGCATGAGCTGCGCGACCGACTTGGGGTTGGTCTGCGCGTTGCGCATGGCCTTCTCGCGACGCTCGGCCGCGGCCTTGATCCGGTCGGCGGCCGCCTTGGCCTGCTTGTACTGGGAAAGCGCGGCCTTCGCCTTGGCCGGGGAGGCCGACTTCAGCGACTGCTTGGCCTCGGTGGCCTCCTCGGCCGCCTTCTCGGCGGCCGCGGCCGCGGCGGCGACCTCGGCCTTCTCCTCGTCCTGGGCCTGCTGCTCGGCGGCGGTGAGCTCGAAGGCGGCGGACGCGCTGGCGCCCTCACCGATCGGCGACGCGTTGCCGGCGAGCTGGGTGACCGCGACGCCCTCGGCGCCGACGACGAGTGCCATCACCAGCAGGCGGGCCGCGGTGGACTTGCCACCACCGAAGAGGCGCCGCTTGGAGGTCTCGGCGGGAGACGGGGTGGCCGTGCGCAGATCGGCGGAGTCGCCGGTGAGGTCGAGACCCCACTCGGCCGGGTCGACGCCGGCACCCGCGGGGGCCTGGAGCTCGATCGGCGCGGTGGGCGGGGAGGTCGCCAGGCCCCCAGCCGCGACCTTGCGCGCAGGAGCCGGGATCGCGATCGGGACCAGAGGAGGACGACGGTCGGGCTGGCGGAACGCGTCCTGCGAGATCGGCGTCGGCACCGGCATGTCGATGCCGGCCGGACGCCACGGGTCGGTCTGCGGGATCGGGAGGACGGCCGGGGTGGGCGCTACCGCAACCGGGTACCGCGCCTGGAGCGACGAGCGCCGGGCGGCCTCCGAGCTGCGCAGGGCACTCGCCGGGGCCGCGGGACGCTGCTGGCGACCGGCCGGGGCGCCGGTCGGGCGGCTACCGCCCGAGGGCCGGCTGGTCGCTCCCCGGCGGGCGGCGGCGCGGGCCTCGGCCCGGCGCAGCTCCGAACGCTTGGGAAAGCTCTTCGTGTCGCCTCGGACCGGACTGGTGGGCACCCCTCCCGTGCTCAACCACAAGTCCGCGAGGTCTTCGTCGTTTTCAGACCCAATGGTTGCCGTCACGGCGACTACCGTGGCGAATCGGAACGACGAGCACAAGTCTCCTGGTGAGGGTTAAGAAAGGTTTGACACCGAAAAGACGAATCAGTAGACGCAGGGTGACTCGGCCGTACACACGGTGATTTTTTATGATCTTGGACGAGTGTCCGGAAACACAGCGGCCCGGCCCCCCTCGCGGGAAACCGGGCCACCGAGAAGCAGGACCTCAGTACCAGCCGACCGACCGGCTGTGCGACCAGGCGCCGCACGGGCTGCCGTAGCGGTCGCTGATGTAGCGCAGGCCCCACTTGATCTGCGTCGTGGGGTTGGTGCGCCAGTCCTTGCCGGCGGCCTTCATCTTGCTGCCGGGCAGCGACTGCGGGATGCCGTAGGCGCCGGACGAGCGGTTGGTGGCCGTGTGCCGCCAGTTGCTCTCCTTCTCCCACAGCTTCACCAGGCAGGTGTACTGACCGGACTTCCAGCCACGGTCGGCCACCATCAGCTTGGCCACGGCCTTGGCCGTGCGCGGGCTGGTGCGGGAGGCCTGCGCCTTCGCGGCCGCCTGGCGCCGGGCGGCGGCCTTGCGCTCGGCCTCCTTCTTCGCCGCGGCCTTCTGGGCGGCGGCGACCTTGGCGGCGGCCTTGGCGGCCTTCGCCTTCACGGCCGCCGCGCGGGCGGCCGAGGCCTTGATGTCCTGGCTGGACTTCGCGCTGGCCGTGGTGAGGGCCGACGTCGCGAGAGCCGGGGCGGTGAGGGTGGAGACGGCGCCGCTGCTGCTCAGCGTGCTGCCGGTGAGAGTGATCCGGCCGGTCAGGTCCTGCTCGGCCGGGCGGACCGCGCCGTTCGCGGAGGTCTGTGCGTCACGGTCGGACTGCGGTGCGGTGGCGATCACGGTGCCGGTGACGGCGGTGAGGAGGACTGCCACCGAGAGGGAGCGCAGGGCGCTGGGAAGCACGTAGAGCCTTTCAACGGTGCGCCCCGGGTCACGGCGCATCTGCGTCACTCCGCTCCAGGGCCCGCCGGTACCCACCATCGGCACCGCGCTGACACCACGGGGGCCCGCGAGACCGGACCGCACCGGGTCCATCCGGTTGCGATGGGCCCTCGCCGCGATGAACGGCGGGTGCGGTCGTCACTCACAGGAGCGGGGTGCTGACTCACTCACCGTGCGGGACGGGGGCATCGGAATTCAAACGAATCACAGCCATGTGATTGCGTTGCGTCAAACTTCTTGGCCTTTCTATTACCCACCGTCGAAGGTTGTGAGGGTCGTCACCGGCATTTGGGTGAAGATCCGATCCCTAGTGCGACAGGCGATTACAGGCTTGAGGACGCTTTTGGTCACCGATTCCGGTTCCGTCACCGATGACGGTCGCGCCACGGATTCAGTGCCGATGCACCGCCACTTCGATAGCCCTGAGCAACCAAAACGAAAGGCCCGGCCGTTCCCGGCCGGGCCTTCCGGAACGATCAGCCGATCACGGAACGAAGTTCTCCAGCAGTTCCGTCACCAGGGCCGCCACCGGCGAGCGCTCCGAGCGGGTCAGCGTGACGTGGGCGAACAGCGGGTGCCCCTTGAGCGCCTCGATCACCGCCGCGACCCCGTCGTGCCGGCCGACCCGGAGGTTGTCGCGCTGGGCCACGTCGTGGGTCAGCACCACCCGGGAGTTCTGGCCGATCCGGGAGAGCACGGTCAGCAGCACGTTGCGCTCGAGCGACTGGGCCTCGTCGACGATCACGTAGGCGTCGTGCAGCGAGCGGCCCCGGATGTGGGTGAGCGGGAGCACCTCGAGCATGCCGCGCTCCATCACCTCCTCGACCACCTCGGGGGCGACCAGCGCGCCGAGGGTGTCGAAGACCGCCTGGGCCCAGGGGTTCATCTTCTCGGCCTCGTTGCCGGGCAGGTAGCCGAGGTCCTGCCCACCGACCGCGTAGAGGGGACGGAACACCATGATCTTGCGGTGCTGACGGCGCTCGAGCACGGCCTCCAGACCCGCGCACAGTGCCAGCGCCGACTTGCCGGTGCCGGCCCGGCCGCCCATCGAGACGATCCCGATCTCCGGGTCGAGCAGCAGATCGATCGCGATGCGCTGCTCGGCGCTCCGGCCGTGCACGCCGAACACCTCGCGGTCGCCGCGAACCAGCTTCACCCTCTTGTCGGGGGTGACCCGGCCCAGCGCGGAACCGTTGGGCGAGGCGATGACCAGCCCGGTGTGGCAGGGCAGTTCGGCCGCCTCGGGCACGTCCAGCGACTCACCGGCGTAGAGCAGGCCGACCTCGGAGGCGTCGAGCTTGAGCTCGTCCAGACCGGTCCAGCCGGAGTCGACGGCCAGCCCGGCCTGATACTCCTCGGCGGTCAGGCCGATCGCCGAGGCCTTGATCCGCATCGGCAGGTCCTTGCTGACCAACGTCACCGAGTGCCCCTCGGTGGCCAGGCTGCGGGCCACCGCGAGAATCCGGTTGTCGTTGTCCGCCCGCCGGAATCCGTCGGGCAGGACCGCGAGATCGGCGTGGTTGAGCTCCACCCTCAGCGTTCCGCCGGCGTCACCGATCGGCATCGGGGCATCCAGACGCCCGTGCCGGATCCGCAGATCGTCGAGGAGCCGCAGGGCCTGCCGCGCGAAGTAGCCGAGCTCGGGGTGGTTGCGCTTCCCCTCCAGCTCGGTGATCACGACGACAGGAAGGACGACCTCGTGCTCGGCGAAGCGGTGAATCGCCTTCGGGTCGGACAGCAGCACCGACGTGTCGAGCACGAACGTGCGGCCACCGGAATCGTTCTGGGCGGCAGGCACGTCTGTGGAGGCCTGGGTGAAACTCGCGGGCAATGCCACGGTGACTCCCCTCGCTGGAGGATGCTTAGCGCCCCGCCGGGCAACGACGTATTACCTGGCGGCAACTGACGCTACGCGGAGGTATAACGGTCGCTACCCGGACACCTTCACGTCAACCCACTGCACGTAAACGGATTTGACGGCCCACGTGACAAATCTGACGGGGACATCCGGCGCGACTTCGGGAACTCCGGCGCGGCCAGCAGGAATTCAGCCACGGGCAATTGACGATCGGTGATCGCCGATCACAGACCAATATCGTCGCTATCACGGCCAGGTTACGCGCGATTGAACATCCGGGTCCAGAATTCCGGCGTGGTTTTCAAAGGCCACCACCAACAAATGGTGGACGTGGTGGCCGGCGAGCGACCACCGCGTCCATCATGGTGGTTTCAGGCCCCGTAACGCCTCTCGCGCTGGGCGTACTGCCGCAGTGCGCGCAGGAAGTCGACCTTGCGGAAGTCGGGCCACAGCGCCTCGCAGAACGAGAACTCGCTGTGCGCGCTCTGCCAGAGCAGGAAGCCGGACAGGCGCTGCTCGCCCGAGGTGCGGATCACCAGGTCGGGATCGGGCTGGCCCTTGGTGTAGAGGTGCTCGGCGATGTGGTCGACGTCGAGAATCTCGGCGAGCTCCTCGATCGTGGTGCCGCGGGCCGCATGGTCGGACAGCAGCGAGCGCACCGCGTCGGCGATCTCGCGACGGCCGCCGTAGCCGATGGCGATGTTGACCATGCGCGGGCAGCCGACGGAACGGGTCTGCTCCTCGAGCTCCTTGAGCCGGCCGGAGGTGGCGGCGGGCAGCAGGTCGAGCGCGCCGACCGGATGCACCTGCCAGCGACCGGTGGCCGCGATCTCACCGGCGACACCCTCGGAGATCTGGAACAGCGCGGCCAGCTCCTCGGGCGAGCGCCCGGTGAGGTTGTCGGTGGACAGCAGCCACAGCGTGACGACCTCGACGCCGACCTGGTCGCACCAGCCGAGGAACTCGAGGATCTTGGCGGCGCCGGCCCGGTGGCCACCGCTGGCATCGAGCCCGGAGTTCTTCGCCCAGCGCCGGTTCCCGTCGAGGATGACCCCGATGTGCCGGGGAATCGCCTCGGGCGCCAGGCCCCTCATGACGTTGCGCTGATAGGCGCGGTAGACGAGCCGGCGCAGTCCCATGAACCTCACGTTAGCGCTGTCCGGTACCCGGGATGTAGCGAAGTGCCCGATCTTCAAGCAGACGGCGCACTCTCGCAACACGATAGTGACCTGGGTACCGGTCTCGCACGGTCCGGACGGCTCGGTCAAGGGGTCTGGGCCCACGAAATACCGAGTGGTTCACCCACCGCCGATTCCCAGGTGTCGCCGCTAGTCTCGGTGTGATGACGGAACCTCACGACCTGCTCCCGGGTCCCGACGACCGGGACGAGCGCAACCCCCGTACCGGCCTGCTCGGCGCGGGTCTCGAAGCCGGACGTGACCGCCTCGAGGCCGGTCGCGACCGCATCGAGGCCGGCGTCGAGAAGCTCGAGACCAAGCTCGACGGGCTGAAGCCGCGGCTGCGCGGCTGGCTGCACATGGGCACGTTCCCACTGGCGGTCCTGCTCGGCGCCACGCTGGTGATCCTCGCCCCCGACGACCGCACCCGGGTCTCCACCGCGATCTTCGCGGTGACCGCGTCCATGCTCTTCGGCGTCAGTGCCCTTTACCACCGCGGTGACTGGAGCCCTCGCACCGGCGCCGTGCTCAAGCGCATCGACCACGCCAACATCTTCCTGATCATCGCCGGCACCTACACGCCCTTCAGCGTGCTGCTGCTGCCCTCGGGCCCGGCCCGCACCCTGCTGTGGATCGTCTGGACCGGGGCCCTGCTCGGGGTGGCGTTCCGGGTGCTGTGGGTCGGCGCCCCGCGCTGGCTCTACGTGCCGGTCTACATCGCCCTCGGCTGGGTGGCCCTGGCCTACGTGCCGCAACTGCTGCACGGCGGTGGTGTGGCGGTGTTCGCGCTGATCGTGGCCGGCGGAGCGCTCTACACCATGGGCGGCGTGGTCTACGGCCTGAAGAAGCCGAACCCGAGCCCGCGCTGGTTCGGCTTCCACGAGGTGTTCCACGCGTTCACGGTGCTGGCGTTCATGGCGCACTCCACCGGCATCGGCATCGCCGCGTTCAGCTCGTAGGCCCGGCTTTTCGCACCTTCTCCACCTCTTCCATCGCGGTGCGCAGGTCGGTGAGCCAGGTGCTCGTGTTGTCACCGACCAGCCGCACGCACCAGGCCAGCGCGTGCGCCCGCGACCGGGCCACCCCGGCGTCGACCAGGGTGTCGAGCACCAGCCGCTCGGGCTGGCGCAGCCGGGTCATCACCGGCACCGCGAGGCTGGTGAACACCTCGGTCTCGTCTCCCGCCGTCACCGCCCAGGCCACCTTGCGCTCGAACCGGTGCTCGGCCTCGCGGGCGATCTGGATGCGCCGGTCGCGGGTGTCCTCCCGGAACCGGGCGATCGCGCCGGCGGTGGCCTCCTTGCGGGCCACCTCGTCGTCGGTGGGGGCGGGACCCGGGATCGTCAGCCGCACCAGGATCTCCTCGCGGTCGGTCGTGACCTCCGCCGCGGGCTCGTTCCACTCGGCCGGCAACCGGGCGCCGAACCATGCCTGCACTGCTCCTGCTTCATCCATGCATCGATGATTACTCGCTTACAGAGGCCTTGCAAGCGTGTAATCATTGTTCTTCCCTGAGCAGAGAACCGGCCCTGGCACGGCATCGGTGTCACGTGCCGTTCGCCGAACCGGTGATCGCGCGCAATCAGAGCGCTACCCTGTGCGCATGACCACACAGCGCAGCGGCAGGGTCACAGATCTGAGCGTTGTGATCGACCCGGCCACCACGACCTGGGTCGCCGGGCGTTCCCAGGAGGGGCTCGACGACCGCCTCGAGGTCGCCGTGCTCGAGCCCGGCAACCGCATCGCGGTCCGCGACGTCACGCAGCCGGTCGGCCCGGCCCTGGTGTTCTCCAGCGCCGAATGGCAGGGGTTGCTCGGCGGGCGGCCGAGTCTCGTCGACCTGCGTTAGATCGTCGACCTGCGTCCCGTCGCCGCGTCAGAGCCCGTTGGGCGCACCTCGGTCACCCGATCCCGGCAATCTCATGCGTCACAACGTCTAGATCTCTTCGGTCAGGCGGTTCTCGAGGTCCGCGATCGTGGTCGCGGGCAGCCGGCAGACGAAGTCCCGGCACACGAACGCCTGCGCCTCGCCGAACCGGCTCAGCGTGCGCCCGGCCAGCAGCGGCACCCCGGGCGAGTCCGGCCGGCCGGTACTGATCACCGCCCCCGGAGCCGATGACCGGAGCGCCGTCTCGTGCAGGCTCGCGCGCACCGGGTCTTCGTCCGGCCCCACGACCGCGATCTCGCGCGGTCCGTCGAGCCGGGCCACCGACACGGCCAGCGCCCAGCCGAAGGCCTGCGGCGCGTGCCCGCCGACCGCCCCGGCGGCGGCCAGACAGCGCTCGGCCGCAGCCCGCGCCCGGTGCGACCCGGTCAGCGCGGCGTACGACAGCAGGGCCCCCGCCGCCGCGGAAGCGCCTGAGGGGTAGGCGTTGTCGGTCGGGTCGGCCGGGCGGCGCAGCGCCAGCAGGGCCCGGTCGGTGGAGTCGCGCGCGGTGTCGTGCACCCCGTCCTCGTCGATGAACTGGCTCATCACCACCTCGAGCAGGTTGCCCGCGGTGGCCAGCCAGCGCACGTCCCCGGTGACGTTGTGCAGGGTGAGCAGGCCCTCGGCCAGGTCGCCGTAGTCCTCCAGCACACCGGCCGCATGACCGGGGTTGCCGTGACGACTGGCCCGGTACAGCCTCGGCACCACTCCCGACCCGTGAATGTGCACGCGCAGCACCAGATTCGCGATCTTCGCGGCCGCCGTCACCAGGTCGGGGCGGTTCAGCAGGGCGCCGGTCTCGGCCAGCGCGGCGATCGCCAGCCCGTTCCAGGCGGCCACCACCTTGTCGTCGCGGCCGGGCTGCGGCCGGGCCGTGCGCACCGCCCGCAGCTTCTCCCGGATGCCCTCCCAGCGAGCGGCCGTGAACGGGTCGGCCCACACGTCCTGCGCCAGCTGGGCCGTGGAGGTGCCGCGCTCGAACGTGCCCGGGCGCCCCACCCGCAGCAGCGCCGCGGCCCAGGCCCCGTCCTCCGGGCCGAGGTGGGTGAGCAGGTCCTCCGGCGTCCAGACGTAGGTGCGTCCCTCCTCGCCGTGCGACTCGCCGGTCTCCTCGTCGGTCACCGTGGTGTCCGCGTCGAGCGACGAGGCCAGCCCCTGCTCCTGCGTGAGCAGCGCCGACACCATCCAGTCGCAGGTCTCCAGCGCGATCCGCGAGCCCACCGCCTCACCGGTCAGCCGCCACCAGTGCAGGTACACCCGGGCCAGCTGGGCGTTGTCGTAGAGCATCTTCTCGAAGTGCGGCACCACCCAGGCGGCGTCCACGCAGTAGCGCGCGAAACCGCCCACCACCTGGTCGTACATGCCGCTGCGCGCCATCGCCCGCAGGGTGCGCCCGGCCAGGTCGCGGGCCGCCCGGCCGCCCGGGGTCCGCTCCTGGACGGTGGCGTAGCGGATCAGGAACTCCAGCACCATCGACGGCGGGAACTTGGGCGCACCGCCGAAACCGCCGTGCACCGGATCCTCCGAGGAGACCAGCTTCTGCAGGGCGCTGGTCAGGGTGTCCCAGTCCGGCGCCCCGCCCTCGGAACCGCTCGGGATCGCCTGGTCGGCCAGGGCCTTCGCGATCCGGTCGCCCGCCTCCTGCACCTCGCCCCGCCGCTGGTTCCAGGTGTTGGAGACCGCGGTGATCAGCTGGCGGAACGACGGGTGCTGACCGCGCGGCACCGGCGGGTAGTAGGTGCCCGCGTAGAACGGCCGCCCGTCGGGGGTGAGGAAGACCGTCATCGGCCAGCCGCCCTGACCGGTCAGCGCCTGGGTCGCGGCCATGTAGGTGGCATCCACGTCCGGGCGTTCCTCACGGTCCACCTTGACGTTGACGAACAGCTTGTTCATCAGGTCGGCGACCTCGGGGTCCTCGAAGGACTCGTGCGCCATGACGTGACACCAGTGGCAGGCGGCGTACCCGACCGAGAGCAGGATCGGCGCGTCCCGGCGGACGGCCTCCTCGAAGGCCGCCTCGCCCCACTGCCACCACTCGACCGGGTTGTCCTTGTGCTGCAGCAGGTACGGGCTGGTCGCGTACTCCAGTCGGTTCGCCACGTGGGCCAAGGTCTCACGCAGACGCGCCGTGCGCCGCCGGACACGCACCGTACGGAAACGAAAGAGGGGCGAATCCCGGATTCGCCCCTCTTCTCACGCTCCGGCTCAGATCACCGGCGGACGGCCTGCCCTGGTCATCCGCCAGATCGCCCTCCACCCCATCCGGCGGCGCGGGCCACCGTTCTGGGTGAGGCCCTGCCAGTAGCCCTTGAGCATCTCCGCGGCGTCGTCGCGGGCGCGCAGGCGCAGCGCCGAGATCGTGAACCAGACCCCGACGTAGATCACGCCGACCGGCATCGGCAGGTTGCGCCGCGCCAGCCAGACCCGGTTGCGGGCCGAGAACCGGTGGAACACGGCGTGCCGGGTCGGGGCGATCACCGGGTGGTTGACCACGAGCTCACCGTCGTAGCGCACCCGGTATCCCGCGTCCCACACCCGCCAGGCCAGCTCGATGCCCTCGTGGGCGTACCAGAACGGCGCCGGCCAGCCCTCGGTGGCGGTGAAGACGTCGCGGCGCAGGGCCACCCCGCCCTCCCAGATCGCGGCCACGTCGCTGCTGCGGTGCGGATCGCCGACGCGCAGGCGAGGCGTCCAGCGACGCGGCGAGGGCAGGCCGTCGGGATCGGCGACGCGGGGCTGGATCAGGCCGAGACTCGGCTCGTCGGTGAACTTCTGCGCGATCTGGGCGAGGATGTCGCGGCTCGGCAGGGAGGCGTCGTCGTCGAGGAAGAAGAGCAGCTCACCCTCGACGTAGGGCACACCGGCGTTGCGGCCGGCCGGGATGCCGAGGTTCTCGGGCAGTCCCACCCCGCGGGCGCCCGCGGGCAGGCCGACCGGCTCCCAGCCGTTGCCGACCACCACCACGTCGGTGACCACACCCCGCTGGGCCAGCACCGACTCCACCGCGCGGTTCAGGGCCTCGGGCCGCTTGCCCTGGCTCAGCAGCACCACGCCGTAGTGGGCCACCGGCAGTGGGCGCGTCGTCCTCGGCGCGCCCGGCACGTTCTGTTCCGTCACCGCGCTCACCGCAGCCGCGCCGAGGACAGGACCGCCGCGAGGTGCCCCACGACCGTGACGGAGACCGCCACGACCAGGGCCACCAGGAGCGCTCCCGTAGCGGTGTGGTTGCCTGCCACCAGATCGACGACGGCCGCCGCGAGAACCAGCAGCGACAGCTCCACCGAGTGGAAGACCCGATGGAACGGAAGCAGTTTCGCGATCCGGCGCAACGTGCGCACCGACCCTGCGGAGGGGACGCGGACCTGCTCCGCGTCTTTCATCGCCGTCATCCCGGCGTAGTGCCGTGACACGTGCACCAGGTCGTTCTCCACCTTGTTGAGGGCCACCAGCAGGGCCAGCAGCGCACCGAGGAACAGCGCCGGGTCGGCCAGCGAGGCGAGCAGCCCGGCCCACCACCCGGACCCGCCGTCGGTGACCGTGGGGCTCGACCCGAGGCCGCCTCCCGTGGCCACCCGCACGCCCAGCGCCAGCGCGATGCCGCACTCGGCCACGTAGTGCCCGACCCGGTCGAGGTAGACACCCACCGGTGAGGACGTGCCCCGCCACCGCGCGACCTCGCCGTCGGAGCAGTCGAGCAGCATCTGCAGCTGCACGAAGAACGCCGCGAGCAGCGCGCCCCAGATGCCCGACCAGGCGGTGGAGACGGCCGACAGCGCCGCCGCCCCGATCATCAGCCAGGTCACCTGGTTCGCCGACAGGCCCAGGGCCACCAGCGGACGGGTCAGGTAGGGCGAGATCTGCCGCAGGTAGGCGTGAGCCACCCAGTGCTCGGCGGCGGCCCGGCTGCGGACGTGCTCGGGCTGACCGACCCGTCGGAGCTCGGCGATGCTGGGCCCGCTCATCGCGCGACTCCGATCCATGACTTGAGAGAAGTTGCCACCGAGGCCACCGCGACCACGGAGGTGAGTGCCCAGAGCCCGCCCGTCACCCAGTCGTGGGTGTCGATGGGCATGAGGACACCGGGCAGGACGATCAGGACCAGGAAGGCGACCATCCGCAGATCGGCGCCGATCACCACCCAGGACTCGGTGGCCGCACCCTCGCGCACCCCGTAGGCCTGCAGGTAGTGGGCGACCGCGACGACCGCGACGAGCATCACCGCGGCGCCGTGCTCGGCCCCCACGCCGGTGCCCAGCAGATAGACCAGCGCCATCTCGACCACGGCCAGGGTGGGCGCGGCGATCACCGCCGCCCGGCCACGCAGCCGCTGCAGCGCGGCCCCGAGCCAGGGCCCGGTGTCGGCCGGCACCGCGGGACGCTGCGGTCCCCGCAGCGAACGGCCCCGCGCCGCGAGCGCCGCCAGCAGGTAGACCGCCGCGGCCAGACCGGCGGCGCACAGGGCGATCAGCGTGCCCTTCGGCGTCCAGAGGGCGGCGCCCAGCGAGATCAGCAGGAAGCGCTCGCCGATCGGGAAGTGCCCGATGCGCTTGAGCCAGCCGCCGACGCCGTGGGTGTCGGTGGAGGAGACGAAACCGCTCGGCGTGCGCAGGTTCCCGGCCGGGCCGCGCCAGCTCACCGGAGCCTCGACCACGGCGCCGGCGAGCTGGGCCCGGCGCAGCGACCAGGACAGGTCGGCCAGGCTGCGGAAGGTCTGCACCCCGATCGCCAGCGCGGCGAGCGGCCACAGGTCCTGATCGGCGCGCGCCCCGGCCAGGGCCAGCGCGAAGACGACGGCGAACTCCTTGATGCGGTCGGTGCCGGCGTCGAGCCAGGCGCCGAACCGGGAGAACCGGCGGCGGTAGCGGGCCAGCTCACCGTCGACGCAGTCGACGACCACGCAGAGCTGGAGCAGCAGGGCCCCGACCACGGCCAGGGGCCGGTCGCCGGTGGCGATCAGCCCGGCGGCGACCAGGCCGATGACGAACGAGAAGGCGGTGACCTGGTTGGGCGTGAGGCCCAGGCGCTCGGCCGGGCCGGTCAGCCGCCAGGACAGCTTGCGCAGCACGAAGGTGGAGAAGAAGCCGTCACCGCCGCGGGCCGCCTCGCGCAGCCGCACCCGGCGCTCGGGCACGGCGGCCAGGGCCAGTTCGGCGGCCGCGGCCTGAGCGGCGTCGGCCGGGCGGGCCCAGACGTAGCCACCGATCGGCACCGGGCGCAGGGTCACCCCGGCGCCGGGCAGGCGGGCGGCCAGGTCGAGCAGCAGGCTGCTGGGCGTGGCCGGGTCGAGCTCGTGCACCAGGCCGGCCGCGGCGGGTCGGTCGGCGGCGTCGATCCGGATCACGTCGAGGAGCTCGCGATGACCGCCGGACTCGTCACCCGCCAGCGCCCCCGAGTGCACCCGGGGGTCGTCGAGCACCGCGCCCAGCGCGGTGCCGTTGATCACCAGGTCGGCCGGGATCAGCGCCACCGGCCGGCGGGGCACGGCGTTGCGGCCGACCCCGGTGGGAGGCGTGCCGTCGTCGTAGACCGGGTGCCCGGGCGTGGGCTGGCCGGCCACCGCGGCGGCCAGGGTGGCGACCCCGGCCAGGCTGCTGACCGTGACCACCTGCTCGTCGGCGATCGTCACACCCTGTTCGGCCAGCGCCGTCCGCAGGGCCTGGACCCGCGACGGAACGTTCGGGCGAAGCTCCAGGAAAACGATGTCGAGGGGCTGGCCCGAAGATCCGGAAGTGCTCACCGGTCGGGGCTCCGGTATCGTCGAGGCCACGGACACCTCGTCACGCATGGTGACGGCAGTGCCGGTACGGTGCCGCAGCTCCGTCTTGGCCGAAAGCCCTCGCGCATCCACCCTCTGAGGTCCGTTCTGTCGGCTCGAGTCGAAGAACATTAGCACTGCGTTCATGTGCCGGCCCTCTTCGCGCTCAGTCTCGTTCCCTTGCGCGACAAGCACAAATGGCAACGGAGCGTCAGGTTCAGCCTGGCGGCCTGCCGGCCGATCTCACTCAGAGCCATCCGCCGAGGTGGCAGGGACGCGTGTAACGATCTGAACGCGAAAGAACGATCAGGCAAACGCGCAGATCTCCGGATGAGAACAAAGGCTCGGACGGCGCATATGCTCGGCGCCGGTCCCTCCCCCGTACGACCGATTCGCGAAAGGCACCAGACCCCCGATGGCGCTGCCTACCTCCGTGTCCCGCTTCCTCCGTTCGCCCAGCCCGGCCACGTTCGGCGCGCTGACGAACACGATCAACAACAAGCGGAGGTCGATGGGCCGGCGCAAGCCCACCCGGGGGCCGCGGCTGAACCGGGTGCCGGAGGGCCCCGCACCGGCCGCCGAGGTGGTCGTGTACTTCGCCGAGGACCGTCGCAAGATGTACCAGCTCGACCAGTGGCTGCCGGTTCTCGAGGAACTGCACCGCCGTCACCCGGTGGTCGTGGTGATGCGGTCGAAGGCCTCGTTCAACAACCTGAGCGAGCGCACCCCGCTGCCGACCGTCTACGTGCGGCGCCTGGCCGACGTGCTCGAGCTGTACGACGAGCTCGACCCCAAGGTCGCGATCTACGTCAACAACGGCGTCGCCAACTTCCAGTCGCTGGCCGTCGCCACGATGCTCCACGTGCACGTGAACCACGGTGAGAGCGACAAGGTCAGCATGGTCTCCAACCAGGCCAAGGCCTACGACCGGGTGTTCGTCGCGGGTGAGGCGGCCGAGCGCCGGCACGCCGCCGCGCTGATCAACTTCGACCACACCAAGCTGGTGCGCACCGGCCGCCCGCAGCTCGACCTGTCGTTCGAGACCGTGCTGGAGCCGTCCGACCGCAGGACCGTCATCTACGCCCCCACCTGGGAGGGCGAGAACGACTTCAACAACTACACCTCGGTCGACCGCTACGGCGCCGAGATCGTGCGCCAGCTGCTGGCTCTCGACGGTGTGCGCGTGGTCTACCGGCCGCACCCCCGGGTCGCGAGCAGCACCACGCTCGAGGTCGTGGGCGGGCACCGCGAGATCCTGGCGATGATCGAGAAGGCCGCCGAGGCCGAACCTCTCGCCGGTCACGCGACCGCCATGGAGGGCTCGATCCTGGCCCTGTTCCAGGAGTGCGACGCCATGGTCACCGACGTCTCGAGCGTCGGCCTGGACTTCCTCTACCTGCGCAACGACGCCCCGCTCTTCATCACCGACCGCCGCGACAACCCCACCCAGCTGGCCGTCGACGCCCCGATCAGCGGCGCCTCCGACGTCGTGAACAGCGACACCGTGGGCTCTTTCGGCACGGTGCTGGCCGACCGCCTGGCCCACGACTCGCGCCTGGCCGAGCGGATCGCGATGCGGCGCTTCTACTTCGGTGACATCGCGCCGGGTGAGAGCACGCAGCGCTTCCTCGACGCGGTCACCGAGGTGGCGGCGCAGCGCGACGAGATGGTCGCGCTGCTGCCGAACCGGCAGACGCACCCCTCGGCCGCGGCGGCGGCCTCCGGCGACGCGGTGGGCGACGTGACCCCGGCCGAGGCCTCGTCGGAATACGCCCAGCCCGAGGAGAATGTCGAGGAGATCGAGGTTCCCCAAGAGCTTCGGCCTGGAGCGGTGGCCCCAGCTGAGGTCGCCGAGGGTGCCCCGGTGACAGACGGAGCCGGCCGCCTCTGATCAGATGTCTGTCGTGAACAGCATCCCCGGGCCGTTCGGGCCAGGACTCGCGATCGCCTCGCACCGGGGCTTCGGCAAGAACGTCGAGGGCTGGCCGGAGAACTCGCTGCCCGCCTTCCAGGAGGCCCTGCGGCACGGGGTGCCGTGGCTCGAGGTCGACGTGCGCCGCACGCGCGACGGCGGGCTGTTCGTGCACCACTGGCCCAGCGTCGGGCTGGACGACGCCCGGTTCGTGTCCGACCTGACCACCGGCCAGGCCCGGGCCGCCGGGCTGCTCGCCCTCGACGACCTGCTCGAGGTGCTGCCCGACGGCGTCGGCGTGATCTTCGATGTGAAGACCGCCCTCGAAGACGCCCTGCTGAAGCCCTCGGAGGACACCACCGGGCTGCTGCTGCCGACGCTGGCCGCCGAGCACTCCCGCCGGCCGGTGGTGGTGACCTCGTTCGACCCGGCGTCGCTGCTGTTCGTCGGCCAGGCCCTGCCCGGGGTGCCTCGCGGGCTGATCACCTGGATCTCGTTCCCGCTGCGCAAGGCCGTGCCGGCCGCCGCGCGGCTGGGCGTCGAGGTGCTGTCGACGCACTGGAAGTCGTTCGGGGCCAACGGCACCGACTCGGCGCCGCACCACCGGCCGCCCGGCTACGCGATCGACATCGCGCACCGGGCGGGGCTGCAGGTGCTGGCCTGGTCACCGGGCCTGGGCCCGGCCGCGGACCTGGCCGCGGCCGGTGTCGACGCGCTGGTCGTCGACGACGTGCCGGGGGCTCTAGCCCTGGCTCGGGGTCTGAACCGTCCCTGACACCGGCGACGAGGCCTCGGGCGCCTGCGAAGCCTCGGCCGACGGGGAAGCCGAAGCCGCCTCGGCCCGCGCCTCCTCGTCGGCCTTGAACTTCACCCGGCGCATGCTGCGGGTCATGGCGCGGATGATCAGCACCGTGGCCACGGCCAGGCAGAAGATCGCCACGAACCCGGCGAACCCGGGCGAGACCGTGTCGGCGTCGGGCACCCGCACCGCGTCCGGCTTCGTCGTCGCAAGCGTCACGGCGACCAGCGTCGCTGAACCCATCACTGCACCAGCACCCAGTTCCGTCTAGACCTTCGCGCGGTCACGGATGCCGGCGAACAGGTCGTCCTCCGGAAGCTCCGTGTCGACCAGACTACGCGCCAGCTCGAAGTCGTCGGTCGGCCAGGTCTGGGCCTGCACCTCGTTCGGGATCGCGAAGAACCAGCCGTCCGGGTCGATCTGCGTGGCGTGGGCCCGCAACGCGGCGTCGCGGCGGTCCATCCAGCCGACGATGTTGACCTGGGTGGTGATCTTGCGCTCCGGCGGGGCGTCGGCCTGGTTCCGGCGTTCGAGCCACTCACCCATCGGCGACTCCTTGCCCATGGCCAGCAGCGCCTCGTGGAACGCCATCATCCGGGCGGTCGAGAAGCCCACGTCGTAGTAGAGCTTGAGCGGGCTCCAGGGCTCGCCGCTGTCGAGGTAGCGGGTCGGGTCGCCGGCCGCCTCGAAGGCCTCGACCGAGACCTTGTGGGTCATGATGTGGTCGGGGTGCGGATAGCCACCGAGCTCGTTGTAGGTGGTCATCACGTGCGGGCGGAACTCGCGCACCAGACGCACCAGCGGGGCCGAGGCCACCTCGAGCGGCTGCACGGCGAAGCAGCCCTCGGGCAGCGGCGGCAGCGGGTCGCCCTCGGGCAGGCCGGAGTCGACGAACCCGAGCCAGTGGTGGCGGATACCGAGCGCGGCCGCCGCGGCGGCCATCTCCTTGCGGCGCCGCTCGGGCAGGTCCCGCTCGATCTCGGGGTCGCCCTGCAGCTTCGGGTTGAGCACGTCGCCGCGCTCACCCCCGGTGCAGCTGACCACCAGGACGTCGACGCCCTCGTCCACGTAGCGGGCCATCGTGGCCGCGCCCTTGCTGGACTCGTCGTCGGGATGCGCGTGCACCGCCATGAGCCTGAGCTGCTCGGCCATGCCGGGTCCTCCTGGGGGTCAAGATGTCGTCACGATGCGCGTTCACATCGCCTGGGCGGATGCGGGCGCGCGACGGCGACTCCCCCACTGACGCGCGCAGCCGATCTGAGGGGACAATCATGTCGGACGCCCGGGCATTCCCGGACCACGACTGGCACGCCTGCGTGGCAGTGTCACGAACCGTAGCGATCAGAGGTAGAGACCCGTGACTTCCCCGGCCACCGAGCCCGTTCCTCACGACGCCCTGGCCGACCGGTACGGGCGCCGCCGCCGGGCCCCGCGCCGCGGGCTGGTGATCGGGGCGCTGGCCACGGCCGCGGTGCTCGTGCTGGGTTTCATCTTCTGGATCACCGTGATCGACCGCGACCAGGTCACCTGGCAGGACCACAGCTTCTCGGTGACCTCCCCGTCCGAGGTGGTGCTGACCTTCGACGTGCAACTGCACCGGGGCGCGACGTCGGCCGTGTGCTCGCTGCACGCGCTCAACTCGCTCAAGACCGAGGTGGGCCTGCGTGACGTCGAGGTGGCGGGCGACGACGACGGGCGGGTCCGGATGACCGTGACGCTCCCCACCAGTGAGGAGGCCACGGCGGGCGAGGTCGTTTCCTGTGTGGCCCGATAATGGCCGGGCAGACGCTCGCCGCTAACCGGTAGGGCCCCGTCAGGAATGGCGGCCCGGAACCGTTCGTCACACTCCGCCGTTGCACCCTGCACTTGCAGTCCGGGCTTTCTTGTTAAGCTCAAGGTTTCGTCCCGGACGCCGTCGCCGAAATAGCGCGACCTTTATGCGACCAGAAATGGAGATGCCCCGTGAGCGAGACCGGTGCTGCCGTCGCATGGCTGACCCAAGACGCCTATGACCGGTTGAAGAACGAGCTCGAGCATCTCTCGGGCCAGGGCCGCGTCGACATCGCCAAGACGATCGAGGCGGCCCGCGCCGAGGGCGATCTGAAGGAGAACGGCGGCTACCACGCGGCCAAGGACCAGCAGGGCAAGATGGAGGCCCGCATCCGCCAGCTGCGCCAGCTGCTCGAGACCGCGAAGGTCGGCGAGTCCACGGCCGACGAGGGTTCGGTGGCATCCGGCAGCGTCGTCCGCATCGACCTGGCCGGCGAGGAGATGACCTTCCTGCTCGGCAGCCGCGAGGTGGCCGGCGACACCGACCTCGACGTCTACAGCGAGAAGAGCCCGCTGGGCGCTGCGATCGTGGGTCACCAGGTGGGCGACACTACCTCGTACACCGCGCCGAACGGCCGCGAGATCAAGGTCAAGATCCTCGAGGCCAAGCCCTTCACCGGCTGATCCGGATTTTCTCACCGCCTACGGACGCGGCGGTCACCTTCGCGCGAAGGTGACCGCCGCGTCCGTCATTGACCGTTGTTCTCAGGCCCGCTCGGCCGCAGGGGTGTCCACGTCGCTCGCGGGTTCGGAATCCCCGTCGCGGGCCTCGTCGGCCAGCGGCCCGACCTCTTCCTCGCTGGGTTGCTCGTGCGGCTGGTCGGGGTCGCGGCCGGCCAGGTACTCGCCGATGACGTTCACCACCGCCACGAACGGCACCGCGAAGAGGGCGCCGATGATGCCCGCGAGCAGAACCCCGGCCGAGATCGCGATGATCACCGCCAGCGGGTGCACACGCACCGCCCGGCCGAGCAGGAACGGCTGCAGCACATGCGCTTCCAGCTGCTGCACGGCGATGACGATGCCGAGCATGATGACGGCCTTCCAGAACCCGACCGCCACCAGGGCCACCAGCACCGCCGCGGCGCCGGACACCAGCGCACCCACGATCGGCACGAAGGCGCCGATGAACACGACCATGCCCAGCGGGAACGCCAGCGGCACCCCGAGCACGGCCGCGCCGATGCCGACCCCCACCCCGTCGACGAAGGCGACGATGACGGTGGCGCGCACGTAGGCGGTCAGGGTCGCCCAGGCGCGCACGCCCGAACCGCGGACCTTGTCGCGGGTGGGCGCGGGAAACAGCCCGACCACCCACGACCACATCCGGTCGCCGCCGGAGAGGAAGAAGTAGGTCGCGAACAGCACGATGAAGATGCCGGTGAGCACGTGCCCCGCGGTGTTGGTGACTTCCAGCGCACCGGAGACGATCTCGCTGCCGCCGTTGCCCCGGATGCTCTCCTGGATGCTGGCGATGTAGTCGTTGAGCTGGTCGTTGGTCAGGTTCAGGGGGCTGTCGGCGAGCTGCTGCTGCAGTTCGGTGATGCCGTCGGCCGCGTCGTCGCGCAGCTCGTCGAACCCGCTCACCGCCTGCTGCCCGATCAGGGCCATCAGCCCGGCCACGAACACGATGGTGAGGAACACGGTGAGCAGCGCCGCGGCCGGGTTCGGCAGCCCGACCTTGTCGTCGTCGCGGGCCAGCGCCCGGTGCACGGGTTTCAGCAGCGCCGAGAGCATCAGCGCCACCAGCAGCGGCACGAAGATCACCTGGTACTGCGAGAAGATGCGCCAGAGCAGGTAGACCGTGCCCGCGATCAGCAACACCCGCCAGGCCCAGGCCGCGCTCACCCGCAGACCGTGCGGGAGTTCGGCCGGGCGCACCCGGGTCGGGTCGTCGTGCTCCATGCTCACCCTTCCCATATTGCCCCGTGTCGGGCGTTCAGCACGGTGACGCAGCACGTGTCGCGCCGTCACGGCCGTGTCGGCTTCACCTCGTGCTCGAGCATGTGCAGGCCGGCGTTCGCCAGTCGCTCCACCACCTCGGGCCGCGCGCGCCCGTGGAGCAGTCCAGCGGCGAAGAGCGTGTAGTGCACGTCGAGGGCGGTCTCGGCGTGCTCGGGCACGGCCCACCCGCCGGCGTGGTCGTCGAGAACCTGCTTGAGGACGCGTCGGCACACCTGTGCGTCGGCGTGCCGGAACACGCCTCCGCCGGCTACCAGAAGAGTGACGTCGCGCAGCGGGCGCGCCGGTGCCCCCGGGCGCCGGGGGCGGCCGTGCCGTCGCACGGCGACGGTGACGGCGAGACCGGCGAGGAGGACGTCGGCCTCCTGATCGGCTCGGCGGCCCGACTCCTGGGGCTCCCGGCCTGACTCCCGGCCTGACTCCCGGCCTGACTCCCGGCCCGGCACTCGGCCCGGCCCTCGGTCGGATTCCGGCCCGGCCTCTGGTTCTGCCTCTGGGCCGTCCTGTGCACCTGACGTGGCCCGCCGCTCCGCGTAAATCCTCAGCGCTGAGGCCTCTTCACTCCCCAGCAGCCCTTCGGCCACGGCCGCGTCCACCACCCCGACGGCCCCCGACCGCACACCGAGATCACCTTCGACCGTGCGCACCGACCGCCAGCCGCCCGACGCGCCGTCCGGCACGTCCCCCGTCCGGTCGTCCGGTCGGCCCACGGGCAGAACCGAGTACACGTCCGTGGTGGCGCCCCCGACGTCGACGAGCAGCAGCCCTCGCGGACCGGCGAGCGCCTCGACCCCGGTGAGCACCGCGTCGGGGGTGGGGGCGAGGACGAGCTGGCCGAAGGACCGTGCATTGATCTGCGAAGCCTTGCGGGACAGGCCCTTACCGCCGATGACGTGCCGCAGGAACGCCTCCCGGATGGCCTCGCGCGCGGGCCCGGGCTCGTAGTCACCGATGCGGGGCAGCACGTTGGCGGTGACGGTGACCGAGCGCCCGCGCCGGCGTAGTTCGTCGGCGGCGGCCTCGGACGCGTCACGATTGCCCGCCACGACCACCGGCACCGGCAGACGCGCGATGCCGATGCGGCGCGCGTTGTGCACGAGGACGTCGGCGTTGCCCCCGTCGGTGCCGCCGGTGAGCACGATCAGGTCGGGACGCGAGGCTCGCAGCTCGTCGACCTGCGCCCGGGTGAGCAGGCCGGAGCTCAGGTGCACGACCCGTCCGCCAGCCGAAAGTGCCACGCGCTGACCGGCTTCCGCCGTGACGAGGCGCTCGTGCCCGACCACCGCGAGCCGTAGCCCACCGCCCGCGCTGGAACAGGCCAGGATCTCGGCGGCAAGCACCTCGGCCCGACTGACCCGAGCCGCACCGCTCCCCGACCGCCCGGGTGCACCGCGCGGCCCCTCGCCCTCCGCACCGCCGCCCGAGCCGACCGAGCCGACCGAGCCGCCCGAGCCGCCCGAGCCGCCCGAGCGTGAGAACGCGTCGTGCGTGCCCTCATCGCCCGCACCGCCACCCGACCGCCCGGGTGCACCGCGCGTGCGCCGCTCACCGACGTCCGCCGCCAACTGCTCACGAGCGGCGGCCACCCCCACCATGACGTCGGGGAACGTGGTCGGGTGCTGGGACGTGCCCAGCACCCGACCGTCCGAGACATCGGCCAGCAGCGCCTTGGTGAAGGTCGATCCGACGTCGACGCAGAGCACCAGTTCGGCCATCGGCCCATGATCACACGTCGAGGTCAGCCCAGGGCCTGCTCCAGGTCGGCGACCAGGTCGGAGGCGTCTTCGAGGCCGGCCGAGATGCGCACCAGGTCGGCGGGCACCTCGAGCTCGGACCCGGCCACCGAGGCGTGGGTCATCTGGCCCGGGTGCTCGATCAGCGACTCGACCCCGCCGAGCGACTCGGCCAGCGTGAACACCTGGGTGCGGCGGCAGACCTCGAGCGCCGCCTCCTGCCCGCCCGCGACCTGGAACGACACCATGCCGCCGAAGCGACGCATCTGCTCGGTGGCCGCCTTGTGACCGGGGTGCTCGTCGATCGACGGGTAGAGCACCCGGGTGACCTTCGGGTGCTGGCGCAGCATCTCGACGATCTTCTCGGCGTTGTCGCAGTGCCGCTCCATGCGCACCGCGAGGGTCTTGAGACCGCGCTGCACCAGCCAGGAGTCGAACGGGCCGGGGATCGCACCCATCGAGTTCTGGTGGAAACCGACCCGCTCGACCGCACTTTCGCCGAGACCGGCGATGCCGTCCATCCAGGGGGCGAAGGCACCGTGGGACACCACCGCGGCGCCACCGACCACGTCGGAGTGACCCCCGGCGTACTTCGTGGTGGAGTGCACGACGATGTCGGCGCCCAGGCTCAGCGGCTGCTGCAGGTAGGGCGTGGCGAAGGTGTTGTCGACGACGAGCAGGGCACCGGCCGCGTGCGCGACGTCGGCCAGCGCGGCGATGTCGGAGACCGACAGCAGCGGGTTGGTCGGGGTCTCCACCCAGACCAGGCGGGTCTGGCCGGGACGGACGGCGGCGCGCACGGCATCGACGTCGACCAGCGAGGCGGGCGTGTGCTCGACCCCCCAGGGACCGGCCACCCGGGCCACGAGACGGTAGGTGCCGCCGTACGCGTCGTCGGGAATGACCATGTGGTCGCCCGGGCGCACCAGCGAGCGGATCAGCGCGTCTTCGGCGGCCAGCCCGGAGGCGAAGGCGAAACCCCGGGCCGAACCCTCGGGGGCCTCCAGCGCGGCCAGACAGTCTTCGAGCGCCGTGCGGGTCGGGTTGCCCGACCGCGAGTACTCGTATCCCACCCCGAGCCCCTGACGCAGGCCGCCGACGCCGTCCTGCGCGTAGGTGGAGGTCTGGTAGATCGGGGTGACGACAGCGCCGGTGGCGGGGTCGGGCTCGGACCCCACGTGGATGGCCCGGGTCGAGAACCCGGCCGTTGACCAGCGGGATTCCGCGGACTTCGAGTTCGGCTCGTTCACGGCGACCAAGCTACTACCGGGCGCCGACAGTTCTGACCGCCCCGGCGGTCGGCTCCGGGAACGGATCGGGACCAGACGTGGTTGTGCACAGCGGATGCGGGAGGAGATCGTCCCGCCCGGAAGGACCTGAGGAGGACCGGATGATTTTCGGCAGCAGGCTGAAGAGCACGATGGTGGAGCAGGACAAGGCGCTGCCGGGCCGCGACAGCCGCCCGTTCACCGTGCCGGCCGGCCATGCCGTTCTCGGTACCCCGCTCGAGGGCCCCTGGCCCGAGGGCACCCAGGTGGTCTACGTGGCCATGGGCTGTTTCTGGGGCGCGGAGAAGACGTTCTGGCAGACGCCGGGCGTCGTCACGACGGCCGTCGGTTACCAGGGTGGCTACACCCGGAACCCGACGTACGAGGAGACCTGCTCCAGCCAGACCGGCCACACCGAGGCCGTGCTCGTCGCCTACGACCCGGCCAAGGTCAGCATCAACGACCTGCTGAAGACGTTCTGGGAGTCGCACGACCCGACCCAGGGCTACCGTCAGGGCAACGACCTCGGCACGCAGTACCGCTCGGCGTTCTACTGGACCACCGACGAGCAGCGTGAGGCCTACGAGGCCAGCCGCACGACCTACCAGGCGGCCCTGGACAAGGCGGGCTTCGGCGCGATCACCACCGAGGCGCGGTCCGCGCACGACGCGGGCACCTTCTGGTACGCCGAGGACTACCACCAGCAGTACCTCTACAAGAACCCCAACGGTTACTGCCCCGACCACGGCACGGGCGTCGCCTGCCCGATCGGCGTCGGCGTGCTCTACGGAACGGGCGTCAAGGCCGAGTAGCCCCACCGGGACCCCCGTATATTCGGGTGCGGGGGTTCCACCCGGTGAGTGAGGGTAGGCAGCATGGATGCCATCACCTTCGTCCGGCCGGCCGAGCTGGCTCCGGATGTTCCCTACGCCTACGCCTCCGTGGTCGACAGGGGCCGGCTGATCTTCACCGCGGGCGCCTGCCCGATCGACCAGCACGATCAGATCGTCGCCCCGGGCGACGTGGCCGCCCAGACCGCGCAGGTCATGGCCAACCTCACGGCGGCCCTGGCCGCGAGCGGCGCCGGGCTCTCCGACGTCCTGAAAACCACCGTGTACGTGGCCTCCTCGCGACGCGAAGACCTGGTCGCGGCCTGGGACGTGGTGCACGACGCGTTCGGTGATCACGACGCGCCCAGCACCCTGCTGGGCGTCAGCGTCCTGGGCTACGAGCACCAGCTGGTCGAGGTGGAGGCCGTCGCCGCCGTGGACCCGCCCTCACCGCGATGACCTTCGCCCTGCGCCCCGATCTCGACCGGGCACTGGCCGCGGCCCGGCGCCTCCAGCCCGGCGGGCCCGCGACCTGGCTCGAGCGACCGCCCCCGCACGCGCAACGTTTCCACCGCGAGGTCCGTCTGCCCGGAACGGTCGCGGACTACCGCGGCACCCTGTTCGGCTGGGAGATCCACCGCGGCGCGGGCCTTCGGATCGCGGCCACCGGTGACGCCGCCCTGGGCGCGACCGTCGTGCTCGGCATCCGCCTGGGCCCGGTGTGGGCGATGGCGCCGTGCCGGGTGGTGGACGTGACCGACACCGACGGGTGTGCCGCCTTCACCTACGCCGCGCTGCCCGGCCACCCGGAGGCGGGGGCCGAGCGCTTCGCCTACGTCGCGGACGGCGACGGGGTGCGTTTCGAGCTCAGCGCCGTGAGCCGCGAGGCCTTCTGGGGCAGCCGGCTGCTTCCCGTCGTGGCCCGGAAGGTGCAGCGGCGCACCACCGATCGCTACCTCGCGGCCGCCCGGCCCTGACCACAGTGCCAAAACACGAAGGGCCGCCCCGGAGGGCGGCCCTTCGCGGAACACCGATCAGGTGGCCGAGATCAGACCCAGGCTGAGCGCGCCGAGCAGGACCAGGCCCAGCACGATGCGGTACACGACGAAGACGTAGACGCTGTGGCGCTCCACGAACTTCAGCAGCCAGGCGATGATCGCGTAGCCGACCACGAAGGCGACGATCGTGGCGATCGCCATCTGCAGACCGCTCACGTCGCTGTCGCCCGCCGTCACGTCCGGCAGGCTGAACAGGCCGGAGGCCACGACCGCGGGGATGGCCAGCAGGAACGAGTAGCGCACGGCCACACCGCGCTTGAGACCGAGGGCCAGACCGGCCGTGATCGTGCCGCCGGAGCGGGAGACGCCCGGGATCAGCGCCATGGCCTGGGCGAAGCCGAGGATGATGCCGTCCTTGACGGTCAGGCTCTCCTGCTCGCGGTACTGCGGGCCGAACTTCTCGGCCAGACCGAGCACGATGCCGAAGATCACCAGCATGCTGGAGACCAGCCAGAGGTTTCGCGCGGGCTCCTTGATCGCGTCCTCGAAGAGCAGGCCGAGCACACCGATCGGGATGGTGCCCAGGATGACCAGCCAGGCCATCCGGTAGTCGAAGGTCTGGCGCACCTCGGCGTCGACGAACCCCTTGCACCAGGTGATGAAGAGGTTCCAGATGTCCTTGGCGAAGTAGATGAGGACGGCCGCCTCGGTGCCCAGCTGGGTCACCGCGGTGAACGCCGCGCCGGCGTCGCGGTTGAAGAACACCTCGGACACGATCCGCAGGTGCCCCGAGGACGAGATCGGGAGGAACTCGGTCAGCCCCTGCACCAGACCGAGAACGATGACCTCAAGCCAGCTCACGGCGGTCAAACCCCTTCGTTGCGGCGCCCGGGGAACACCTTCTGAGTGACGATGCCGCGGTCTGCCTGCGCGAGGTCCCCGGCTGCGCCGCCGGAGACCGATGTCGTGGTTGCGCGCCGAAAGCCCCGCAAGAGGGACGGGCGCCCGCCGACCATACACGTCCGGACGGATCGTCAGGCAAACTCGCCGATACCCCGAAAACCCGCGCGAGACGGTCGGCATCGTGCAACGAGTCCGCCCCCGCACCAGTTCCGGGCCGAGGCGAAAAAGGCCGAAAACGATGGACGACGAACAGCTTGCATCCTCTCCGCTCCGCCCCGTGAGGGGATTCACCCATCGGCGTCGGCCGAACGGAGGAGCCGCCCGGCGTCGGCCGGGCGGCTCATCGGTGCCGGATCGTGATCGATTTCTAATCGGACGCCCGCCGTGAGGTCACGGCGTGAGCTCGGCCAGGATCCGGTCGATGTCGGCCTCGAGCCTCTCGGTCGAGGCGCCGAGCGACGCCAGCACCCCCCGCCCGTCCTCGTACTCGGCGAGCGCCAGGAGGATGTGCTCGGTGCCGACGTGGGCGTGCCCCTTGCGCAGTGCCGTGCGCATGGTCAGCTCGAGCACCTTCTTGGACGCCCCGTCGAAGGGGATGAGAGCGGGCACCTCGCCACCACCGGCGGGCAGGGTCGCGGTGGCCGCCTCGACCAGCGCCTCGACGGCGACGCCCTGCGCCGCGAGTGCCCTCAGGGCCAGCGTGTCCGGGACGTGAGCCAGCCCCAGGATCAGGTGGGCGGGCGCGACCTGGACGTTTCCGGCGCGCTGGGCGGCGGTGTGCGCGTGGGCCACGGCGGTGCGGGCGCGGGGCGTGAAGCGACTGAAGCCGTCCTGCGTGTCGACCGGCTCGCTGTCGCCCTTGGGCACGAAGCGCTTCTGCGCGGCCTGCTTGCTCACGCCGAGGCTGCGGCCGATGTCGGCCCACGAGGCGCCGGAACGCCGGGCCTCGTCGACGAAGTGCCCGATCAGGTGGTCGGCCACCTCGCCGAGGTAGTCACCGACCACGACCGCGCCGGTCAGCTGCTCGAGCGGCTCGGTGTGGGTCTTCTTGATGCCCTGGATCAGGTCGTCCAGGCGCACGCTCTGGGTCGTCGAACTGGAATCCGTCATGCGTCAACCATAGGTTGACGCATGAGCAGCGTCAACCAGTGGTTGACGGACTAGGCGGCCCGGGTGAACGCCGGGCGGCCGTCGCGTTCCAGCAGGTCTTCCAGCTCGGCCGCGATCGGGTCGGCCGGGTCGAACGCCCCCAGGCCCAGGGCATTGGGGACGAGGTGGAGACCCGGGGCGACGACGGCGACCCGGCGGGTGGGAACCGGGGAGGACACCGGGACGGCGCCGCGGTGCACGTCGTCCGCCATCGGCACCCGCACCGAGACCGGAGCCGGGGAGGGGGCCGCGACCACCGCGGGCCGGCCCGAACGGGACTGCCGGATCGTGCCGATGTAGATACCGACGAGCAGGGCCAGGCCACCGCCGATCTGCGCGGGACCGGCGGGCTCACCGAGCAGGGTGATCGCGATGACGGTCGCGACCAGCGTCTCGAGGTTCAGGAACACCCCGGCGATCTCGGGAGCCACACCGGTCTGGCCGTAGGCGAAGAGCGTGAAGGGCATGACCGTGCCGATCACCGCGAGCGCGACCGCGGCGAGCAGCGCCGCGCCGCCCAGACCGTTCTGCCCGGGCACCGGTACTCCCTCGGTGGTCAGGGCGAAGGGCGTCACCGCGACCGCCGAGGCGAAGAACTGCGCGGTGGTGACGGCCAGGACGTCCTGCCCGGCGAGCAGCCGGGCCTGCACCAGCGTGAAGATGGCGCCGATGGTGACGGATCCGAGCACGATCAGGTCACCGCCCAGTGTGGCCCCGCCGCCGCCCGCGCCGGCCACCACCACGATGCCCGCGAACGACAGCGCGAAACCGCCCCAGGCCACCGCCCCGAGCCGGGCCCCGTTGAAGAGCACCGCGAGCACGGCCACCAGGATCGGCACCGAGCCGAGCAGCAGCGCGGCGTGACTGACGCTGGTGCGGTCGAGGCCCAGGTTCTGGAGCAGCACGCAGGCGCCGTAACCGAAGGCGCCGTAGAGCCAGAGCACCGGGCGCACCTGACGCAGGCGGGGCCGGGCCACCGCGACGATCAGCAGCCCGGCGAGCGCGAAGCGGAACACGACCAGCCAGGCGGGCCCGAAGCCGGAGAACGCGGCCTTGCTCAGGGGAACACTGGTGCCCCAGGAGATCCCGGCCACGGTGAGCGCGATCAGGGCCGAGGTACGGCGGTCGGAGAAGAGGCTGCGGAAGGGGGCCCGGGCAGGCGGACGTGCGGCGAACATGACAACGATTCTCCGCACGGGATGCCGATAAATCGGACACCGGGCAAAGTTGCCAACTATTATTTGGCCTCATGGCCGTTGAGCTTGATGAAATTGATGTAAAGCTGCTGACTCAGCTGCAGCAGGACGCCGATCGGACGAATCTGGAGCTGGCCGAGCTGGTCGGCCTCTCCCCCGCCGCCACCCTGCACCGGGTGCGCCGGCTCAAGGAGAGCGGGGCGATCCGCATCGTCAGCGCCAGCCTCGACGCCGCCGCGGTCGGTTTCCCGCTCACCGTGTTCATGGCCGTCACCACCGCGAACGCCCGGGCCACGGAGCGGTTCGAGCGCGAGGTGCAACTGCTGCCGCAGGTGGTCAGCGCCGAGACGGTGGCCGGCGAGATGGACTACTGGCTCACGGTGGTGGCCCGCGACGTGGAAGACCTGGAGCACACCCTGACCCGGATCGCGACGCACGGCGGCGGGCGCGTGGTGACCTATCTGCGCCTGAAACAGCTGAAACCACCCACGCCCCTGCCTCTTCTGCCGAGTTCGGCCTCCCGGCAGCGTCGTCGTAGCTAGGACCTGTTCGGTGAGTCGCTGCCGAGTTCGGCGTCCCGGGCGCCCCGCAGTAGGCACGGACGTACGAAACGGGGCCTAGGTCCGGGGCGTTCCCGGGTAGGTCCCGAAGTACCAGGCGTTGCCCTCCGGGTCCCGCGCCTCGAAGTCGGTCGAGCCGTAGTCGGTGACGAAGAGCTCGGTGCTGATGACGGCCCCGGCACCGCGGGCGCGTTCGAGCAGGGCCTCGATCTCGTGCGGCGGGACCACCACGTAGCAGCTGAAACCGCCCACGGAGATGGCCTTGCCGTCGTTGCGGGCCGAGCCGAACATCACCCCGCCCCCGGCCGGCCAGGCCAGCTCGACATGGTGCACCACGTCGCCGTCCTCATGGATGACGGTCTGCTCGAAACCGAAGGCCTCGGTCAGGAAGGCGATCAGCCGCCGGGCGTCGCGGGCCCGGAAGGTGGGCCAGACCGTGGGCGGCGGAGCGTGCGGTGCCGGTGGGTCCGTGGGCGCGGTGCTCATGGGGCCTCCCTCAGGTACGAGTGACGCACACCACTGTCGCGCACCCGGCCCGTCCACCACGTCCACCGTTCAGCCCGTCCATCCCGGCAGAGCCCGCGCAGAGCCCGTGACAAAACCCGCGCAGAGCCCGTGACAAAGCAGAAGTCGCGGGCCCCGATGGGACCCGCGACGTGACGGAGGTGAGGACAGTGACGTCCGGTGGCGGCGGTGCCACCGGAGCTACCCGGCTCAGCGGATCAGCGGACGTTCAGACCGGCGTCGGCGGCGAGGGGATGAACCGCCTCGTGACGGTCGGGGTCGAGCTCCCGCGAGTCCTTGCCGACCCAGGGGGCGACGGCGATGGTGACGATCAGGGCGGCGAACACAATGAAGAAGGCCATACGTCCAGTGTCCTCTTTTTGGCCTTGCTTCCCATAGCCAATCCCTAGAGACTGGCCACATGCCACCCGCCCGGAAACAGCCAATTCAGCAAAGAGGTCGTGTGAGTGCCCGCGAACTCATGCCAATGCTGACGGAGTGGCGCACCGGGGGCGAGGGCATCCCGGGCTACCGCGCCCTGGCCGACCGGCTCCGTCTGCTGGTGCTCGACGGCCGTCTGCCCGTCGACACCGTGCTGCCGTCGGAGCGCACGCTCGCCGAGGCGCTGCAGACCAGTCGCACCACCACCACGTCGGCCTACCGGCTGCTGCGCGAGGCCGGTTTCGCCGAGGGCAGTCAGGGCGCCGGCACCTGGACCACCCTGCCCCGCAGCGAAGGCCGTGGGGAGGCCCCGATCTGGCCCGAGCACCTCAGCGGCGAGCCCGACCCGGCCGGGGCCCGCGGCGACTTCTCCAGCGCCGCGCTGGAGGCACCGGCCGAGCTCTACCCGGCCTACCAGGCCGCGCTCGCCGAGATGCCGCGGTTCCTGCCCGGCAACGGCTACGTCACCAGTGGCCTCCCCCTGCTGCGCGACCGCATCGCCCAGCGCTACACCGCGGCCGGGCTGCCCACGACGCCCGAGCAGATCCTCGTCACCAACGGCGCCCTGCAGGCCCTGCACCTGGTGCTGAGCCTGGTGATGGAGCGCGGCGACCGGGTGCTGGTCGAGCACCCGACCTATCCGGCGGCGGCGCAGGCGATCCGGACCCGGGGCGGGCGCTGCGTGCCGCTGCCGGTCGAGGCCGGGTGGGACATCGGGCGGATGGCCACGCTGATCCGGCAGACCGGGGCGCACCTGGCCTACGTGATGCCCGACTTCCAGAACCCCACGGGCCGGCTGATGACCGAGGACGACCGGCGTGAGCTGGGCGCGATGATCGCCGACACCGGGTGCCGCATCATCGTCGACGAGACGATGCGTGAGCTCGACCTGCGCACGGCGATCCCCACCGCCCAGGGCCGAGAGGGTTCCGAGCCCCTGCCGATGCCGCGCCCGCTGGCCGGTTTCGCGCCGGCCGAGCACGTGATCACGCTGGGCTCGGCGTCCAAGACGTTCTGGGGCGGGCTGCGGATCGGGTGGGTGCGGGCGTCGCAGCCGCTGATCCGCCGGCTCGGCCTGGCCCGCGGCAACGAAGACCTGGGCGGGCCGCTGCTCGAGCAGCTGGCCACCGCGCACCTGCTGGAGAACCTCGACCAGATCAAGGCGCACCGTCAGCAGCTGGTGGCCGGGCGGGCCCTGGCGCTGCGCGAGGCCCTGGCCCAGAACCTGCCCGGGTGGGTCGTTCCCCTGCCGCAGGGCGGGATCTCGCTGTGGTGCCACCTGCCCGAGCCGCGCAGTTCGCACGTGGCCGCGGCCGCCCGGTCGATGGGGGTGTGGCTCACGCCCGGGCCGCGGTTCGGGCTCGACGGTGCGTTCGAGGCGCGGATCCGGCTGCCGTTCGCGCGGCCGTCGGCCGACCTGGTGGCGATGACCGAGGTGCTGTCGCGGGCCTGGCACGCCCAGGGCCGCCCGCACACGATGGACGACGACCTCACCACGGTCTGAGCACTCCCGAACCCCCGACGAACCCAGATCCCGGAGTTTCCCGTGTCTTTCACCCCCCTCACCGACAACCGGCCCGACGACAGCTCCTGGCCCCCGATGGTCTGGCCGCTGCCGCCCGGCGTCGAGGCGAGGGCCGGGGCGGTGCGGCTCACGCCGTTCACGCCCGCCGACGCCGACGAGCTGTTCGAGGCCCTCGACCACGATGCGGTGTGGGCGCACGTGCCGGGTCGCTTCTCCGACCCGCGGCAGCTCACCGACTCGATCACGCAGCGGATGGACGCACGGGGAGACGTCGCCTGGGTGGTGCGGCTGGACGAGGCGGTCGCCGGGCTCGAGAAGGACGCGGTCGTCGGCACCACGTCGTTCCTCGACGTGGTGCCCGCCTCGGCCCGCCTGGAGATCGGGTGGACGGCCTACACCCCGGCGGTGTGGGGCACCCGGGTCAACCCGAGCGCCAAGCTGGCCCTGCTGACGGTGGCCTTCGACCAGCTGGGCGTGGGCCGGGTCCAGCTCAAGACCGACGTGCGCAACCAGCGCTCGCAGCGGGCCATCGCCAAGCTGGGGGCGCGGTTCGAGGGGGTGCTGCGGCGTTACCAGCCTCGCGTCGACGGCTCGATGCGTGACACCGTGATGTTCTCGATCACCACCGAGGACTGGCCCGCGGTGAGTTCCGGGCTGCAGGATCGTCTGAGTTCGTAGAACCCGTTCCGATTCCGATCAGGGAGCCGACCATGTGCCGGAACATCCGTACCCTCGCCAACTTCGAGCCGCCCGCCACCCGCGACGAGGTGGGCGCCGCCGCGTTGCAGTACGTGCGCAAGATCGCCGGCACGGCGGCACCCTCGAAGGCCAACGAGGAGGCGTTCGCGCGGGCGGTCGCGGCGATCACCGAGCACACCAACCAGCTGCTCGACGAACTGGTCACCACGGCCCCGCCGAAGAACCGCGAGGTGGAGGCGGCCAAGGCCCGCGCCCGCAGCGAGGCCCGGTTCGGGCCCCGCTGAAGATCTGCGGAAGGCCACCCGGGGGGCGCCGGAGCGCACCGGCCGTCCGGCGTCCTCAATCGGGTTGAACTGCTCGTTTATTCCCGATCACGCTCCCGGCGCAATAGCCGTTCCGGGGTGCCGCCATGCCCCCGGCAGACGTACGGTCTTCGCGTGACGATCTCCCCTGAGACCACGACGCCCGAAAACCTGCCCACCACGCTCGGCGCGCTGCGTGCCTCCGGTCACGTGCACCGCACCGTGAAGCAGGAGATCTCGGCCAACCTGCTCGAGCTGATGCGCGCCGGCAAGACCCGTTTCCCGGGCGTCGTCGGCTTCGACGACTCCGTGCTCCCCGACCTCGAACGCGCCCTGCTGGCCGGCCACGACGTGGTGCTGCTGGGCGAGCGCGGTCAGGGCAAGACCCGCCTCATCCGCACCATCGTCGGCCTGCTCGACGAGTGGACACCGGTGATCGAGGGCGCCGAACTGAACGAGCACCCCTACGACCCGGTGACCCCGGCCTCGATCCGCCGCGCCGCCGAGCTCGGCGACGACCTGCCCGTGGCCTGGGTGCACCGCGAGTCCCGCTACGCCGAGAAACTGGCCACGCCCGACACCAGCGTCGGCGACCTGATCGGCGACGTCGACCCGATGAAGGTGGCCGCGGGCCGCACCCTGGGCGATCCCGAGACCATCCACTTCGGCCTGGTCCCCCGCATGCACCGCGGCATCATGGCCGTCAACGAGCTGCCCGACCTGGCCGAGCGCATCCAGGTGGCCCTGCTGAACGTGCTCGAGGAGCGCGACGTGCAGGTGCGCGGTTACGTGCTGCGGCTCGACCTCGACGTGCTGCTGCTCGCCAGCGCCAACCCGGAGGACTACACCAACCGCGGGCGCATCATCACCCCGCTGAAAGACCGCTTCGGCGCCGAGATCCGCACCCACTACCCGGCCGACCTCGAACTCGAGATGACGCTCGTGCGGCAGGAGGCCGAGCTGGTCGCCACGCTGCCCGAGCACCTGGTCGAGGTGCTGGCCCGGTTCACCCGCGCGGTGCGCGAGTCCAACGCCGTCGACCAGCGCTCCGGGGTCTCGGCGCGGTTCTCGATCGCGGCGGCCGAGACCGTCGCGGCGTCCGCGCTGCGCCGGGCCACGCTGAACGGCGAGGAGGGCACCCCGGTCGCCCGGGTCGGCGACACCGAGGCGATCACCGGCACCCTGCGCGGCAAGGTCGAGTTCGAGGCCGACGGCGAGGGCCGCGAGGTCGAGCTGCTCGACCACCTGCTGCGCCGCTCGGTGGCCGAGACCTGGCGGGGCCGGCTCGCGGGCATCGACCTGACCGGCATCGTCGCGGCGGTGGCCGAGGGCGAGGGCGTCTCCACCGGTGAGGCCGTGGCCTCGAACGACCTGCTGGCCCAGCTGGGCACGGTGCCCGGGCTCTCCAGCGTGCTCGAGAGGCTCGGCTTCGACGAGGTCCCGAGCCCGGCCGACGCCGCCAGCGCCATCGAGTTCACGCTCGAGGGGCTGCATCTCACCCGCCGCCTGGCCAAGGACACCCTCGACGACGGGCGCACCGTCTACGGGGGCGACGGCGAATGAGCCCACGCCGGCGCGATCCCCGATACCGGTACGGTCCGTGGCGGGGCGGGCCCGACCCGCTGGCCGCGCCGTACGACGTGCGCCGGGCCCTCGACGCGCTCGGCGACCGGGTGCTCAGCGGCGAGAACGTCCGAGAGGCCCTGCGCGACCTGCTGCGACGCGGCCTGCCCGACGAGAACGGCCGCCGCACCGGGCTCGACGAACTGCGGGCCCGGGCCGAACGCCGGCGCCGCGAGACCTCCCGGCGCGGGCGGCTCGACGGAGCGGTGACCCGGGCCCGGGCCCAGCTCGACCAGGCCCTGGCCGCCGAGAAAGAAGAGCTGGCGCTGCGCGAGGGTGACGACGCGCGGTTCTCCGAGGCCCAGCTCGACGCCCTGCCCCGGTCGACCGCGGCCGCGGTGCAGGAACTCTCGGAATACCGCTGGGCCTCGAAGGAGGCCGAGCAGATCTACCGCCAGATCCTCGACGGCCTGCGCACCGACGTCATCGACCAGCAGTTCAACGGCATGCGCAACGCCCTGCAGGGGCTCGGGCCGGACGCCGACCCCCAGCAGCGCGCGGCCGCCATGGCGGCCATGAACGAGATGCTCGACGACCTGAACGGGTTGCTGGAGAAGCACGCTCGCGGTGAGGACACACCCGAGGACTTCCAGCGGTTCATGGACAGGCACGGCGAGATGTTCCCCGACGACCCGCAGAACGTCGAGGAACTCATCGATTCGCTGGCCCGCCAGGCGGCGGCCGCGGAACGCCTGATGAACGCGCTCAGCCCGCAGCAACGCGAAGAGCTCCAGGGCCTCATGCAACAGGCCCTGGGCAACGACGGGCTGCAGTCGAAAATGGGCCGGCTGACCGACAACCTGAGGGCCTTGAGGCCCGGCGAGGGCTGGGGCGAAGGCCGAGGCGAGGGCCGGCGCATGCGCGGCCAGGGCGAGATGGGCTACGGCGAGGCCGCCGGTGCGCTGCAGGAGCTGGCCGATCTCGACGACCTGATCGACCAGCTCAGCCAGAGCCATCCGGGCGCCACGCTCGACGACGTCGACGTGGAGACCGTGGAGCGCTCGCTCGGCGCCGGGGCGGCCGCCGACGTGCAGGCGCTGCAGGAGCTCGAGCGGGAACTGGAACGGCAGGGCTGGCTGACCCGCGCCGACGGCGCACTCACCCTCTCCCCCAAGGCCTTGCGGCGACTCGGCCAGACCGCGCTGCGTCAGGTGTTCGCGCACCTGGGCTCCGGGCGGCGGGGCGAGCACGACATCCGCGACGCGGGGGCGGCCGGGGAGGCCACCGGCAGTTCGCGCAAGTGGGAGTTCGGGGACGAGCAGCCGCTCGACGTGGTGCGTTCACTGCGCAACGCGGTGCACCGGAGCGCTTCTCAGGGGGCAGCACTCACGATGGCCCCGGAAGACTTCGAGGTCGTCGAGACCGAACGCCGCGCCAGTGCCGCGGTGGCGCTGTGCGTGGACCTGTCGTACTCGATGATCTCCGAGGGTCGCTGGGGCCCGATGAAGGAGACCGCGCTCGCCCTGGCCCACCTGGTCGCGACCCGGTTCCCGCAGGACGCGCTGCAGATCGTCGGATTCGGGCGCTACGCCACGAAACTCACGGTCGAGCAGCTGGCCGGCATCGAGCCGGACTACGTGCAGGGCACCAACCTGCAGCACGCCCTGTCGATCGCCGGGCGGCACCTGCGCCGGCACCCGGACGCCGAGCCGGTGGTGCTCGTGGTCACCGACGGCGAGCCCACCGCGCACCTGGAAGACGGTGAGGCGTACTTCAACTGGCCGCCGACCCCGCAGACCATCAGCCTGACCGTGGCCGAGGTCGACGCGCTGACCCGCTACGGCGCGGCGATCAACATGTTCATGCTGGGCGAGAACGAGGGCCTGCGCCGGTTCGTCGACGCGATCGCCCGGCGCAACGGTGGACGCGTGTTCACCCCGGGTCTCGACAGCCTGGGTGAGTACGTGGTCAGTGACTACCTGAAGGCGCGACGCGGGCGGCGCTGACCCGTACGACTCATGAGCCTCCCCCGTCGTTCAAGGTTCGGTTCCGGCCCGTCGACGACTCCCGGAAGTCCGCGACCCGTGAACGACAGGGGATGCCCATGGCCGAGATCCTTGTCATCGACGACGACCCCGACATCCGCGATCTGCTCTTCGAGGCGCTGAGCGGCGCCGGGCACGCGGTCCGGGTCGCCGCCGACGGACTGGCCGGCCTGGAGGCCGCCAGCGGCCGGGCTCCCGACCTGGTGGTGCTCGACTGGATGCTCCCCGAGCACACCGGCCCGGAGATCTGCCAGGCCCTGCGGGCCGACTCGGCCCTGGCCGACGTGCGGGTGCTGATGCTCTCCGCCCGCGGCACCGAGTCGGACATCCGGCACGGGCAGGCGGCGGGCGTCGACGGCTACATCGTCAAGCCGTTCAGCCCGCGAGCCCTGGTCTGGCGGGTCGAGTCGATGCTGGCCACCGAGCACCAGGTGATCGACGTGACACCCGACGAGTAGACGCCCGGCGACCACGACGTCCCCCATCGGCCGGTGAGAGAAGGCCGTGGGGGACGTTTCGGTGACCTGGACGTGATGTCAGAAGCGAACGCCCACACCGCTCAGGGCGGGCAGGGACACCGTGAAGACCGCCCCCTCCTCGGCCGCGCTGCGCACCCCGATCGTGCCGTGGTGCGCCTCCACGATCTGCCGCACCACCGCGAGCCCCAGCCCGGTGCCCTGGATCGCCTGACGCCGGGCCTGCTCGGTCCGGAAGAAGCGGGTGAACAGCTGGTCCTGCTCCTCGACCGGGATCCCGATGCCGGTGTCGGCCACGCTGATCTCCACCGTGGGCCGGGTCAGGTCGGGCACCGAGGCCGACACGGTCACCGTGCCGCCGGCCGTGGAGAACTTCACCGCGTTCGAGAGCAGGTTCAGCAGAACGCGTTCCAGCTGCGAGCGGTTGCCGATCAGGTAGGGCAGACCGGGTGGGACCCGCACGTCGATCTCGACGCCCTGCGACTCCGTCGCCGGGCCGAGAACCCCCACGGCCTGGGCGATCAGGTCGGCCGCGTCGACCTCCTCGTCCATCCGCGCGGCCACACCGGAGTCCACGCGGGAGAGGGTGAGCAGGTCCTCGACCAGGGTGAGCAGCCGGCGGGAGTTGCGGTCGATCACCTGCACCATGCGCTGCTGGGCGTCGTTCGCCTCACCGGCCAGCAGCATCTCGGCGTACCCGGTGATGCTGGTCAGCGGAGTGCGCAGCTCGTGGCTCACGGTCGCCACGAACTCGCCCTTGAGCCGGTCGAGTTCGCGCAGCTCCTCCTCGACCTGCTTCTGCCGGGTGATGTCCACGTAGATCGCGCCGATCGCGAACCGCCGCCCGGTGCCGTCGACCACGGGGTAGCGCACCACCAGATAGGTGCGGTCCTCCCCGTCGACCGCCCAGATCTCCTCGCCCTCGACCTTGTCGGCGCCGTCCAGGCAGGCCTGCTCCACCGAGGTCAGGCGGCGCCGGTCGGCCGCCGGGCGGACCCCGGAGGCACTGGGCTTGAGCCGGTCGAACTCGGCGTTGGTGAGCAGGGTGCGGCCGTTGGCGTCACGCACGCAGATCGCGGCCGGCGCGTGATCGACCACGCCGCGCAGGATCTCGGCCGTCTCCCGGCGTTCCTGCTCGGTGATCCGGGCCTGGGTGGCGAGCCGGCGGCCGGCCAGGGCGTGCTCGATGGCCGGGGCCAGGCGCACCAGCCGGTCCTTCAGCAGGTAATCGGAGGCCCCCAGGCGCAGCGAGTTCACACAGGTGTCCTCGTCCATCACCCCGCTGACCACGATCAGCGGGATGTCCATCTGCAGTTCCTGCAGCAGCCGCAGCGCGTCGGGCGCCGTCATGGCCGGCAGGGAGTAGTCGCACAGAACGATGTCCGGCTGCTCGCCGAGACCGGTGATGAACTCCTCCGGCGTCTCGGCCCGGGTCCATCTGGGTTCGTACCCGGCGCGTTTCAGCTCCAGGAGGAGCAGCTCCGCGTCGTCGGGGCGGTCCTCGACGAGCAGCAGCCGCAGTGGCGATGGCATGGTTTCTCCCGTGATGTGTTACTGGTCCCGCGAATTCGCGCTCAACGGCCCCCACCGGCGAGCGCGACCCTCCGATCGCGGGGCGGATGGTTGTGGACCAGCCAGTACCGCCCGATGTCGAGCACCGTCTCGAAATACGGCTCGATCTCGACCGGTTTGACGATGTAGCTGTTCGCGCCGAGGGAGTAGCAGGTCTCCAGGTCGCCGTCCTCGGCGGACGACGTCATCATCACCACCGGCACGTCGGCGAGAGCCGGGGTGGCCCGGATCTCCCGCAGCACGTCGATGCCCGAGAGCATGGGCATCTTGATGTCGCACAGGACCGCCCGGGGCAGGTCGTTCGGGTCCCGCGAGGCCCACGGCCCCCGGCACAGCAGCAGGTCCAGCGCCTCGACCCCGTCCTTCGCGGCCTCCACCCGGCCCGGGAACCGCCCCTTGCGCAGGGCGTGCAGGGCCAGTTCGCGGTCGTGCGGGCTGTCTTCCACGAGCAGCAACCAGGGCGTCATCGCAGGTCACCTCCCGGCGCCGGAAGGGTGAAGCCCATCGTGGCCCCCACCCCCGGTTCTCCCACCGCACTCAGCTGACCGCCGTGCCGTTGCACGATCCGCTGCGAGAGGGCCAGGCCGATACCGGTGCCCTGGAACTCCTCGTTGTGGTGCAGCCGCTGGAAGACCTGCCCCAGCTTGGCCGCGTACCGCATGTCGAACCCCGCACCGTTGTCCTTCACCAGATACATCACCGTGTCCGGCACCTCCAGCGGCCCCGGCCGGGTGCCCGGGGTGTCGTCCTCCTCCGCGATCTCGGCCCGGACCTCGACCCGGGCCGACTCCTTCTTCCCCGTGTACTTGATGGCGTTGTCCAGCAGGTTCATCCACACCTGCTGGATCAGGCGGCGGTCCCCGTAGGCCGGCGGGAGCTTGGCGAGCACGAACTCGATCACCCGGTCCTCGCGGGCCGGTTCGAGCGCGTTCCAGCAGTCCTGCGCCAGCGACGTCATGTCGATCGGCTGCGACTGCATCTGCTGGCGCTGCATCCGGGAGAAGGCCAGCAGCGCGTCGATGAGATTGCCCATGTGCTCGGCGTTCTCGGTGATCTTGCGCAGGTACTGGGTGGCGTCCGGCGGCATCTCCCCGGCGTAGTCCTCGGCCATGATCCGGGCGAACCCGCTCATCGCCCGCAGCGGTGCCCGCAGGTCGTGGGACACGCTGTACGAGAACGCCTCGAGCTCGGAGTTGACCGCGGCCAGGTCGGCGTTCTTCTGTTCCAGCTGCACGGTGCGTTCGGCCACCCGCTCCTCGAGCAGCTCGGTGAGTTCCTGGCTGGCCTGCTGCAGGGCCCGCTGCTCGGACACGTCGTGCGTGACCTTCACGTAACCCTGGAGGCGCCCCTGCTCGTCCCGCATCGCCGAGATCGACGCGTGGGCCCAGAAGACCGACCCGTCGCGCCGCACCCGCTTGCCCTCGACGTTGATCTTGCCCAGCGCCGCGGCGTCGGCCAGGATCTTCGCCGGTACCCCGGCGGCCTGGTCGGCGGCGTCGAAGAAGGCGGCGTAGGGCAGGCCGATGACGTCTTTCGAGGCGTAGCCCTGCATCCGCTCGGCGGCCGCGCTCCAGCTGTGCACGCGGCCGGAGGCGTCGAGCATGATGATCGCGTAGTCCGACGCCCCCTCGAGAAGGCTCGCCAGCCGGTCCAGTTCGCTGCGGCTGCGCTCGGCGAACTGCCAGCTGTCGGTGATGTCGTTCCAGATCATCAACGCGCCGGACGTGCCGTCGTCGAGCTCGATCGGCTGCCCCGACATCATCATCCGGCGCGGTCCGCCACCGGCGTCGAAGCTCACGCTGATCAGCTCGCGTGAGATCGTCTCGCCGGCGAGAACCTTGGCCAGCGGGTCGATCTCGGCCGGGCTGCCGGCGCCGGTGACCCGCCGGGCGAGCCGTTCCATCCGGTCGCCGACGGTCACGCCGAGCACCTCCAACAGCGAGGCCGCCGCCGGGTTCGCGTGCCGCAGCACGCGATCGGCGTCGACCACCGCCATGGAGGCCTCGGAGTTGCGCCAGAGCAGGTCGATCAGCGAGTGCCCGCCGCTGATCGGCGGGACGAACGCCGCGGGTGGGGCTATCGGCGGGAAGGTACTGCTGGTCACGCCGCCACCCCCGGCCTTCTCAGTCGTTCTCACCAACGGATCGGGATCACCACGCGTGCTCGGTCACGGACGGTATGGGCCGTCCGGTGATGGCCTCGTCGACGGCGTCCAGCAGGGCATGGGCGGCGAACGGCTTGGTCAGGTAGGCAGCGCCGAGCTCGTGGCCCCGCAGGATGTCGCGTTCCCGCGCGGAGGCCGAGACGAAGATGGCCGGGATGTCCTCGTGCCCGTGCCGCAGCCGGGTGAGCAGGTCGAACCCGTCCATGCCGGGCAGGCCCACGTCGAGCACGTAGGCGTCCGGGGCCCCGAACTGGTCGACCGAGTCGAGGGCCAGGTCGGCGTCCGGCATCGCGATGACACGGTGGCCCACCATGACCAGTCGCATCGAGATCAGATCACGGACGTCCGGGTCGTCCTCGACCACCAGCAGTCGGGCCACGGTGCCTCCTCGTTCGCGGGATGTTCCGGGGAAGTCGCTTGCCCTGACCCATCGACACGAGGGAGGTGATTCCTTCAGTACCGGGCGGCCGTGACACCCGTCCGGCCCGTTGTGGGGACAGCCGCCTGACGCAGTGTCAGCAGCCGTTTCACCTGCTACGACGAGTGGCAGCCCACCGAACGGAGGCGACCGGACAGCCCGTTACGGTGCCCGGCCGCCTCCACCCGTTCGGCGTAGCGCGACGTCAGCCGGCGTAGACCTGCAGGAGGTCCAGACGGGTGAGCACCCCGACCGGCTTGCCGTCGGCGACCACCATCACGGCATCGACCTGCTCGAGCGACTTCCTGACCACCTCGACCGGTTCGCCCGCGCCGACCAGCGGGAGCGCGTCCGACATGTGCTGCTCGACCGGGTCGGCGAGGTTCGCCCGGCCGGTGAACACGGCCTCGAGCAGGGCCCGCTCGCTCACCGAACCGGCCACCTCACCGGCCATCACGGGCGGCTCGGCCTTGACCACGGGCATCTGCGAGACCCCGTACTCGCGCAGGATCCCGATCGCGTCGCGCACCGTCTCGGTGGGGTGGGTGTGCACCAGGTCGGGCAGGTCACCGACCTTCGCGCGGAGCACGTCGCCGACGGTGAGACCGCCGTCCTCGTTCAGGAAGCCGTACGACTTCATCCACTGGTCGTTGAAGATCTTGCCCAGGTAGCCGCGTCCGCCGTCGGGCAGGAGAACGACGACCACGTCGTCCTTCGTCAGCTTCTCGGCCGCCCGCAACGCCGCGACCACGGCCATGCCGCAGGAGCCACCGACGAGCAGGCCCTCCTCCTTGGCCAGGCGGCGCGTCATCAGGAACGACTCGGTGTCGGAGACCGCGATGATCTCGTCGGGCACCGAGGGGTCGTAGGCCGACGGCCAGAAGTCCTCGCCGACGCCCTCGACCAGGTACGGACGGCCGGTACCGCCGGAGTAGACCGAGCCCTCCGGATCGGCGCCGATGACCTTCACCGGGCCCTGCTGCTTGAGGTAGCGGCCGGTGCCGGTGATGGTGCCCCCGGTGCCGACGCCGGTGACGAAGTGCGTCACCCGGCCCTCGGTGTCGTTCCAGATCTCCGGACCGGTGGTGGCGAAGTGGCTCGCCGGCCCCTCGGGATTGGCGTACTGGTTGGGTTTCCAGGCGCCGTCGATCTCCTTCACCAGGCGGTCGGAGACGCTGTAGTAGGAGTCGGGATGCTCGGGGGCGACGGCGGTCGGGCAGACCACGACCTCGGCGCCGTAAGCGGCCAGGACGTCACGCTTGTCCTTGCTCACCTTGTCCGGGCAGACGAAAACGCACTTGTAGCCCTTGCGCTGGGCGACGAGCGCCAGGCCGACCCCGGTGTTGCCGGAGGTCGGTTCGACGATCGTGCCGCCCGGCTTGAGCAGCCCTTCCTTCTCGGCTGCCTCGATCATCCGGAGGGCGATGCGGTCCTTCACGGAACCGCCGGGATTCAGGTACTCGACCTTGGCCAGCACGAGGGGTGCCACGTGCTCGGCCACCCGGCCCAGCTTGACCAGAGGGGTGTTACCCATGAGCTCAACGATCGATTCGGCGTACTTCACGAGGCCATCAAACCCCAACGGGCCGCCCGGGGCACGTGTCCACGGGTTTTGTGATGGCCGACCGGTCCACGGTCACCCCGAACGCGGGACGCGCGAACTCACCGGGACGTCTCGGCCCTCCTGAGCGCGGTGGCCCGCCCGGGCGAGCCGGGCCCCCGGGACGCCGGGCCCGGCGTCCCCCGTGGGCACCGAAAGCTGTTGCCTAGGCTGCGGTGTCACCCGAGGCGGACGCCAGCTGCTCGGCATCCCGCGGCGCCCGGCGCCGCCGGAACGCGGCCCAGCGGCCCCGCGGACCCCGGTCGGAGCCGGAGACCTCGATCGCCGAGACCTCGGTGCCCGCGCTGTCGGCGGCCAGCACCGCGGCGTGCGCCACGTCGTCGATGCCCTCACCGCGGTCGTGGTCGGGCACCCGGTCGCGCTCGGCGGGCAGGTACCCCAGGGCGGTGGCGACGCTGGGCAGGATCGCCTCGCCCACCCGCGCGTAACCGGTGGCCGAGGGATGGAACCGGTCGCTGGCGAACATGTCGACCCGGTGCTGCCGGAACTCGTCGGCCAGCAGGTCGGCCAGCGACACCGAGGCCCCGCCCGCCTCGACCACCGCGATGGTCTGCGCGGCCGCCAGCTGACGGCTCATGCGCTGGGCGACGAACCGCAGCGGGTGCGGGATCTCCTGGATCGTGCCGAGGTCGGGGCAGGTGCCGACGACGACCTCGACCCCGGCCTCCCGCAACTGCTGCACCGACGCCGCGAGCGCCTGCACCGCCACCTGCGGCTTGATCCGGTGGGTGACGTCGTTCGCGCCGACCATGATCACGGCCACGTCGGGCTTGGGGCTCTCGTCGAGAACCCGGGCGGTCTGGCCCTCGAGCTCCCAGGACTGGCCGCCGACCCGGCCGAACATCCGCAGCTGCACCCCACGCCCGGCGATCGACGCCAGACCGGCCGAGATCACCGCGCCCGGGGTCTGCGACCCGTGGTCGGCGCCGAGCCCGACCGAGGTCGAGTCGCCGAGCATGACCAGCTGGATCGGCTCACCGGGGAAGTCGCCGTAGAGGCCCTCACCACCGGGACCGGCGTTGCCGAACGGCTGCCCGATCACCTTGCGGGCGATCTGCACCTCGGTCAGGAGCACCCCGTAGGCCGCGGCGCCGATCGCGCCCAGGCCCCCACCTCCGAAGGCCGCCGCCGTCGCGATCCTCCGTGCCCTCTCGGCTCGACTCACGGTGCGCTCCCTTCGCCAGTGGGTACGAGTACCCCATTCGCAGTTGAACAGCGCAGACGCGTTTCGGCAACACCGTAACCACGGCCTGTTCACCAGTTCTGGCTTCTTTTCCCACCTTCGTCGCCGGGAGCCCCATGAAGACGCGCTACGCCCAGCCAGTGCAGCGCCTCGGCTCCGGCCGTTCATTCCCGGTTGTGACGCGGTCTACACCAGGTCGTGCACCGCGATGATCGCCTCGACGGCGGTGACCCGGAACAGGTCGGTGCGATCGCCCCCGCGCAGCAGGTCGTGCCCGAGCACGAGCGCCTGGTCGGCCAGGGCGTGGGCGCCCAGTACCGGTACCTCACGGCGCGGTTCGCCGTCGGCCTCGGCGGTCAGGTCGGCGATGCGCTGCAACCCGGCGCGGATCCGGCCCAGCAGCTCGGCGGCCTCGTCGCTGCTGCGAGCCGCCATCCGCGGGCCGACCACGCGCAGCCGGTCGGCGAGCCGGTCGAGACGCTTGACCGCTTCTTCGTGGGTGGGGCTCAGCACGGCCCGATCATCGCACCCTTCACTGCATCTCGAACCCGCGGCGCCGTTCCCAGTCGGTCACCACCCCGTCGAAGGCCTCCAGCTCGGCGTCCGCGGCGCGCAGCACCATCGCCACCACGTCCTCCCCGAAGGCGTTGCGGGCCAGGTCCGACCCGGCGAACGCCTGCCGGGCCGCGCTCAGCGAGGCCGGCACCCGGGCCAGCCCCGGCGCGCGGAGGTCTCCCACCAGCGGCTGCTCGAGCGGCAGCCCGGCGCGGATGCCGTACAGACCGCCCGCGAGCATGCCGGCCAGCGCCAGGTACGGGTTCACGTCCGAGCCCGGCACCCGGTTCTGCACCCGCAGCGACTCGCCCCGCCCGGCCACCCGCAGTGCACCGCCCGCACCGCCCTCGGCCCAGGTGATCGCGGCCGGGGCCCCGCCGCCGTCGCGAAAACGCTTGTACGAGTTGACCGTCGGGGCGTAGAGCAGGGTGAAGTCGCGCAGGGTGGCGAGCACCCCGGCGACGAAACTGCGGAACACCGCGCTGCGCCCGTCGCCGCTGGTGCCGGCCTCGGCGGGGTCGGCGAAGACGAAGCTCCCGTCCAGGCCGCGCAGGCTCATCGAGACCCGCGCGCCGTTGCCGGGCCGGTCGTCGTAGCGAGCCATGAAGGTCAGGGCCCGCTCGTGGCGCCCGGCCAGCTCGGTGGCCGCCGACCGGAAGGCGACGTGGTGGTCGGCCGTGCGCACCAGATCGTCGTGGCGGAAGGTCAGGTCGTACTGCCCGGGCACGCCGGTGCCGTGCGACGAGTGCACGGTCAGGCCCGAGTTGTAGGCGGTCTGGCGCAGGTCGCGCAGCAGGTCTTCGTCGGCGTTCGTGCCGCCCAGGCTACGACTGGCAGGTGCCAGGTCCAGACCGGTCCAGTGCTGTGACGCCGCCTGGGCGTAACCGGTGCCGAACACGGTGAACTGCAGCGCCACCGACGCGGCCGGCACCACCCCGAGATCGGCGGCCTCCCGCACCTGGGCCGCGAGCACCTGCCGGGGAGCGGTGCGCACCGGCAGGCCGTCGGCCCGGAAGAGATTGCCCTGCACCATGACCGAGCCCGCCATCCAGGGCGCTGGGCGCAGGGTCGCCGGGTCCGGCCGCAGCACCAGTGCGCCCGACGGCGCGACCAGGCTCACCGCGCTCGGGTCGGCGCGCACCGGCTCCACGTTCAGCCCGTTGGCCAGCACGGTCGAGGAGAAGTACCGCGCGTGCACCCGTTCGCCCTGCAGGCGCCCCGCCGGATCGGTCCACACCACCAGCACGGTGTCGACGTGCCCGGAGTTGACGAGACGCTCGAACTCATCCAGCTCCAGCACCGCGATTCCCTTTCTAGGAGACGTAGCCCCGCTCGGTGAGCAGCGCCCAGACCTGGTCCACGGCCGCCTCGACGGTGATGCCCGTGGTGTCGATGCGCAGTTCCGGACGCTCCGGCACCTCGTACGGCGACGAGATCCCGGTGAAGTCCGCGATCTCCCCGCGCCGGGCCCGGGCGTACAGCCCCTTGCGGTCGCGGCGTTCGCACTCCTCGAGCGGTGTGGAGATGTGCACGAGCACGAAGTCGCCCACCTCCTCGACCCCCGCCCGCACCTGGGCGCGCACGGTCTCGAACGGGGCGATCGGCGCGCACACGGCCAGCCCTCCGTGCCGGGTGACCTCGGCCGCCACGTAGCCGATGCGCCGGATGTTGAGGTCACGATCGGCCCGGCTGAAGGTCAGTCCCGCCGAGAGCATGCGCCGCACCTCGTCGCCGTCGAGGAGCGAGACCGTGCGGACGGTGTGGTCGAGCAGCCTCTCGGCCAGCGCCTTCGCCACGGTGGACTTGCCCGACCCGGACAGGCCGGTGAAGAACAGCGTCAGGCCGCGGCGGTGCGGGGGTGGCACGGCGCGCGCGTGCTCGCGGGCGAAGGCGGGGTGCAGGGCGCCGATGATGGACGCGGTGGTCACCTCGGAGCCGGCCGCCGCCCGCGGGCGGGGAGCCGGGGATTCGAACGGGGCCGTCGCGGGCACGCCGGTGACGGAGGTCGTGCTGGTCACCTCGGACGCGGTGGTCGCTTCGGACGCTGCGGTCACCTCGGACGCTGCGGTCACCTCGGACGCGGCGGGGCTGACGACGTCGGTGGCGCCGTGGCCGCGGGCCACGGCGGTGATGAGGGCGGTGTCGTCGGTGTGGGCGAGCCGGGGCACGGCGACCACGACGGCCTGGTCGGCGGGGCGGCCCTGGCCGTCGGAGTTGCCGGGGACGTCGGAGCTGCCGGGGACGTCAGAGCTGCCGGGGACGTCAGAGCTGCCGGGGACGACGGCCGCGACATCGCGCACCGCCCGCCAGAGACCGTCGGCGGGAAGGGGCAGCTGGCGACCGGCGCCGATCACCGCGATCCACAGCACCCGGGCCCCGGCCCGGGCGGCCCGGGTCCGCACCTCCTCGACCTGCGCCGAGGTGAGCAGGTCGAGAACCGGTACGGCCAGCACCACCTCATCGGCGGCGAGAGCCTCGCGGACCTGGGCCGGCGACCGCCGCGCCGCTCGCACCGGACCGTGCGTGAACGGCCGCAGCGGTGTGAACTCCGGCAGGGGCGGCGCACCGGCCTTGCGGGTCAGGGTGGCGACCGGGGTGCCCTCGGCGTCTTCGAGCGTGACGGCCTCACCGGCGGACAGGCGCTGCTCGACCGCGGCCGGCAGGTCCAGGGCAAGGTCCAGCGCGGGGTCCAGCCCGGCCGCGACCGGCAGTGCTCCGCTCAGCACCAGCTCGGCGATCTCGAGCAGGGGCTGGGGCGGGTGCCAGCTCAGGGGCGCGTCGGTCGTAGCGGCGTCATCACGTTCAGGCACGTCGATCAGCCTAAGTGCTGAAGCTGGGCGGGCCATGACAAAGATCGCCCCCGCCCGGAGGAGCCGGGCGGGGGCGATCTGCTCGTGAGGGAGCGGGAGATCAGTCGTCGCCGCGCAGGATCGCGAGGAGACGGAGGATCTCGATGTAGACCCAGACCAGCGTGACCACGAGGCCGAACGCGGCGGTCCAGGCGTACTGCTGGGGCAGGCCGTTACGGATGCCCTGCTCGACGAAGTCGAAGTCGAGGATCAGGAAGAACGACGCCAGCACCACACCGACGGCGGCGATCGCCCAGCCGATCGGGCTGTTGTAGGCGCTGCTGCCGGTGACCAGCGAGACCACCAGGTTGATCAGGCCGAAGACCAGGTAGCCGGCACCCGCGATCATCAGGGTGCGGGTGAACTTCGGCGTGGCGCGCACCACGTTGAACTTGTAGAGCGCCAGCATGGCCCCGAAGGCACCCAGGGTGCCCAGCACGGCCTGGATCACGATGCCCGGGTAGACGGTCTCGAAGATCAGGCTGATGCCGCCGACGAACAGGCCCTCGGCCGCCGCGTAGGTGAGCATCAGGGCGGGGCGGATCTTCTTGCTGAACGAGATCACCAGGCTCAGCACCAGGCCGACGATGGCGCCACCGAAGGTGACCATCATCAGGGCCGGGTCGCCCGGCTTGAGCAGCGCGAAGACAGCCACGGCCGCGACGAGCAGCACACCGAAGAGCGACGCCGTACGGATCACGACGTCGTCGATCGTCATCCGGTCGGTGTTGCGCGACCGCGCCGCCGGGCTGTCGTACATACCCTGCAGGTCGTCGGCGGTCGGCGTGCGCGTGTCGAACGTCGCGTAACCCCCTCGGGCGAATTCCTCGCTGCGCCCGAAGACAGGGTTTCTGCTTTCCATCGGTCCTCCGACCGTTTGTTCGTGTGCTCCTTCTGCCCGTGGCGGCCACGTCGACCACCACGTCCGGGCACGGCCGACTTCTGCGACCGTTGTGAATCTAATGTTCGTCCGCCCGAGGAAGTTCCCCGCCGCGAGATCTTTCTGCGAATCTTTACCAAGATCTTGCCGGACGCCCCCGGTCGCTGTCCGTTGCCGCCCGACCTGCCGGAATGCCGTCCGCCCCCACTCCCACCGGACCTCGACCGGCCTCCATGATCACGATGCGTTTCGCCCGTATCACTCGCTGTTGACACCGATGCCAGTTGGGCCCCGGTTACACCTGTGATGGCTGTGTCCACACCGGCCTGTCCCCGATATCCTTCTGATCCAGGCGATTGCACCGCGGGATGTCGGCCGAAAGGCCCCTCCGGGACAGGCGCCCGGAGCAGCCAGGACCCATGAGGCAGGAGTCAGGACGAGATGAGCGGCGCCCGGACGGGACGGCCCGACCGGCTGTCCCGGCACCGCGGAACCGACGGGCTCCGGTGCAAGCCTTCGTGCTGACCCGCGATCGGCAGGACCGGCGCGAGGAGACCGAACCGGCCGCGCGCGGCAACACGCCCTCGCCCGTCCTGCTCGGCGCCCTGGGTGTGCTCGTCCTCCTGATCGCGCTGCAGGCCCTGGTGCCGGGTGCCGCCGCCGACCTCCTCCACTCGCTCGTCGCCATCGGTGCCGTGCTGACCGGGCTGTTCGGCGTCCTCCATCACCGCCCCGCCCGCCGCCGCGGCTGGTACCTGATGCTCGGGGGCGCCGCGCTCTGGGTCCTCGGCGACGTCGTCGCCGTCCTCGACGGCGGCCTTGACGTGTCGAGCAACCTCCCCGCCCTGTCCGACCTGCTCTCGCTGTGCGCCTTCCCGGTGCTGGCCGCCGCCACGCTCGACTTCTCCCGGGCCCGCGGCGGCAGCCGCGACGCCGGCGCCGTGATCGACGCGCTGGTGGTGACCACCAGCGTCGGCGTGGTGATCGGCGTGTTCCTGATCGCCCCGCTGGCCGAGACCTCGTCACTCACCCTGACCACCAAGGCCGTCGGCACCGCGTACCTGCTCGGCGACCTGTTCCTGCTCGGCGTGCTGGCCCGGATGTACTCGGTGCCCAGCGCCCACACGCTCTCGTACACGCTGCTCGCCAGTGGCCTGTTCCTGATGCTGGCGGCCGACACCGGTTATCAGGTCACCTCGCTGATCACCTCCAGCGCCGACTCCAACGGCCTGGTCGACGCCGGCTGGCTGTTCGGGTACCTGCTGATCGGCGCCGCCGCCTGCACCCCGTCGATGCGCGAACTGGCCGACCCGGAGCCCACCCCGGCCGAGACCACGCTCAGCCTGCGTCGCCAGGCCGCCCTGGTGGTCGCGCTGATCCTTCCCGGCATGGTGCTGCTGGCCGACGGTTTCGGCAGCGCGGCCCGGCACTGGCCGATCATCGCCGCCGGCATGCTGCTGGTCTGCCTGCTCATCCTGGTGCGCATCCTCTGGCTGATCTCGACCGTGCAGGACCAGTCGGTGCGCCTCGAGGGCCTGGTGCGCACCGACGGCCTGACCGGCGCCCCGAACCGGCGCACCTGGGACTACGAGCTCAAGCGGGCCACCGACATGGCCCGCGAACACGGGACCTCGCTGTGCATCGCGATGATCGACCTGGACAAGTTCAAGACCTTCAACGACACCAAGGGGCACCAGGCCGGCGACATGCTGCTGCGCGACTCGGTGGCCGCCTGGACCGCCCAGATCCGCCCGCCGGCCCTGCTCGCGCGCTACGGCGGCGAGGAGTTCGCCCTCCTGGCCCCCGGTTTCAGCCCGCTCCAGCTGGCCACCGTGCTGGAGCGGCTGCGGTCGGTGACGCCGCACGGCCAGACCTTCTCGGCCGGGGTCGCGCAGTGGGACCCGCTGACCGACCCGGGCAAGGCCGTCGCGGCCGCCGACGAGGCGCTGTACGCGGCCAAGCGCGCCGGCCGCGACCGCGTCGTCATCGCCGGTGACGAGCCCCCGGCCGGACCGCCCACCGGCCCGATCTCGTTCACCTCGATCACCGTCAAGGCCGACCCGATCCGCCCGGCCGACGAGTCCGGGCCGCCCCTGGCCTCGCGGCGTGGCCGCCGCCGGGTGCACCGGATGCCGAAGTTCGAGATGGTCACCCAGCCGATCGTCGACCTGCGGGTGCAGCAGGTCTGCGCGCACGAGGCCCTGGCCCGCTTCGACTTCCCCGGCACCTTCCCAGACACCAGCGAGGTGTTCCGCCAGGCCTACCGCGAGGGCTTCGGCGACCTGCTCGAACTGGCCGCGATCCGGGCCGCTCTCGACCTGCCCGACCGCCCGAAGGACCACGACCTCTACGTCAACGCCTCGGCCCGCGCACTGATGTCGGCCCGCATGCGCACCGGCCTGCCCGACGACCTGGCCGGCGTGACCATCGAGCTCAGCGAGGACCCGGGCGACGTCGACATGAACGACCTGCTGCGCGTGGTCAACGACCTGCGCGACCGGGGCGCGGGTATCGCCCTGGACGACGTCGGCGCGGGCGCCCAGGAGTTCGCCCGGCTGGCCATGCTCCAGCCCGACATGGTCAAGATCGACCGCACCCTGGTGGTCGGCAGCGCCGGTGACCGGGGACGCACCGCCGTGGTGCGCGGCCTGGTGAACTACGCCGAGTCGATGAACTCGCTGATCTGCGCCGAGGGCGCCGAGACGGCCCGCGACCTGGGCCACCTCGCCGCCCTCGGGGTCACCCACGCTCAGGGCAACCTGCTGGCGGCGCCGAAACCGGGCTGGCAGAGCCTGAACCCGCCGACCGGCTTCACCCCGTTCGTGCCCGTCGAGCCCGCGCCCGAGCCGGAGACCGCCTGGACCTTCCGGCCGCCCGGCTACGACGACCTGAGCTACGACAACCCCGCCTTCGACCCGAACGCGACCAATCCCCTGGTGATCCGGCAGGACCCGGAGGACTGAGCGGTGGGCCGGACCCGCGGGGCCCGGCCCACCGCCACGACTCAGCGCCCGCGCACGAACACCGGCATGGTGTCCAGCCCGGTGGTCACCTCCGCGGTCGTGCCACCCTTGTACTTCTTGCCGGTGAAGTAGTCCGTCCAGCTGCTGCCCGGCGGGAACCACACCGACGTGGTCGCGCTCGCGCCGCCCGTCGTCACCGGGGCCACGAGATAGTCCGGACCGTAGAGATACTCGGCCCCGGCCGTGGCGTAGGCCTCCTGCTCGCCCGGGTAGGCCAGGTAGAGCGGACGCACGATCGGGGTACCGGTGCGGGTCGCCTCCTTGGCGGCCCGGTAGGTGTACGGCCGCAGCTTCTCGCGCAGGCGCAGGAACTTCGCGGCCGACGCCTCCGCCTCGGCTCCGTACTGCCAGGGCAGCCGGTCGCTGTGGTTGGAGTGCAGCCGGTCGATCGGCTGGAACGTGCCGAGCTGCACCCAGCGCGCGTACAGGTCGTCGGGAAGCTTGGTGCTGCCCGGTTCGGTGCCCGGCTCCTGCAGCCCGCCGGTGTGCCCGCCGATGTCGTGACTGATCGACGCCAGACCGGTCGCCACCGACTCGCCGGGTGTGTAACCGACCAGCATCCGCAGGGTTTCCCAGGTCGAGATGGTGTCACCGGTGAAGTGGAGCGTGGTGCGCTTGTCGGCCCAGGGACCGGTCGAGACCGCCGTCGGGTTGCCGTAGCCGCCCGACTGGAGCGAGCCGTAGGCCCGGCTGAACGCGAAACCGTTGCGCTGCGCGTACTGCTGGTTGATCCACGCGTCGCCGGTCACGCCCGGGAGCGTGGAACGGGAGGCGTCGCAGCACCAGTCGAGCCACCAGAAGTCCACGCCGGTCTTCTCGACGTCGTCGTGCAGGTCGAGATAGGCCTTCAGCTGGTCGGGATCGCCCCAGTCGAAGGTGTAGCAGTCGGCGCCGCCGTTGCAGCCCGTGCGCTGCAGCTTGCCCTTGGCCGTGGCCTGTGCGGCCGCGAACTTCTGGTCGCTGCCCAGGATGCTCGGGTGGATGTTCCAGGTGGTGTGCAGACCCTTCTGGTGCAGCCAGGCGTTGAAGGCCTTGGGGTCGGGGAACCGGGTCGGGTCGACCGACCAGCCGTTCCACTTGTCCGGGGCCTTGAAGTCGGTGTCGACCACGAGCACGTCGAGCGGCACCTTCTCCTTCTCGAAACGCTCGACGATGGCCCTGAACTCGGCGTCCGTGCGGTCGTAGTACTCGGCGTACCAGACGCCGTAGGCCCATTCGGGCAGCGTCAGGGTCGGCCCGGTGAGCTTGGAGAGGTCGCTCAGGGCCGTGGTGTAGTCCTGGCCGTAGCCGAAGACGTAACCGTCCTGATAGCCGCCGGTGTGCGAGACCCGTTGCGTCACCTTCTTCTTCGACGGGTCCCAGAGCGCCGAGGTGGTGTCGTCGAGCAGCGACCAGCCGTCGTGGTAGAGCAGGCCCGGGTTGGTCTTCGTGTCACCGTTCACGCCGTCGAGCCCGCGCCGGTAGCCGCCCAGGGCCGCGTGCGGGGCGAGCACCGGTGACGCCGAGGTGGTCAGGGCCACCGTGTCGATGTTCACGTGGCAGGAATCAGCCGCCGGGCAGGCGATCCTCACGGTGTTCGTGCCCTTGGCCAGGGTCACGGGGGCGGTGTCGGTGCGCCAGTAGTCCCAGCCGCTGGTGGGTTCCAGCTCCATGGTGGACGCGGCGGCCGAGCCGACCCGCACACTCACCGAACGCTTCTGCACGGCCTGGGAACCCGCCTTGCCGTTGGCGTACCGCAGCTGCAGGCGGTACCGGCCGGCCTTCGGCACCCCGGTCACGGTGATCATGTCGGAGGCGTTCGCGCTCTCCAGCCCGGCCACGAAACCGCTTCCGGAGAAGCCGTTGTGGTCGTCCGCGACCTTCGCCCCACCGGCCGGCGCGCCGGTCTCGGCCTCGCAGACCGTGCCGAAGACGCAGGGTTCCGGCTCCGGCGCACTCGGCGCCGGGTAGGCCGCCCCGGCCGCGAGCACGGCCAGGCTGTCGACGTTCACCTGCCCCGACTCGGCCGGACCGCGCAGCACGGTGATCTCGTGCCGCCCCGCGGTCAGCGACAGCGGCACGGTGGCCACGGCCCAGGTGTCCCACGAACCGCTGGGAGGCAACGGGAACGACGTCCCCGCGTCCCCGTCCACCGACACCCGCAACGTGCGGGCGGTGACCTGCCCGTCCGCACCGCGGTCGTTCGCGTAGCGCAGGGCGAGCTGCGAGGCGCCGGCGACCGGCGCGTCCACCATCAGCTTCAGAGCATTGCCCGTGCTCTCGAACCCGGCCACGAAACCGGCTCCGGTGTAACCACTGTGGTTGGTGGCCACACCGAGACCCTCCGAGGTGAGCCCCTCGGCCTCGCAGAGACTGCCGTAGTCGCAGCTCTTGACGCCCTTCCCGGCCCACGGCGAGGCCTCGACGTTCTGCCTGCCCGCCTTCAGGGCGATGCGCAGATTGTCGTCGCCGAAGGCGCCCGAGCCGGTCTTGTAGCGCAGCTCGAGCTCACCGGTGTCGATGGTGAGCCAGCCCTGGCTGGTGCGGCTGGTGAACCGGGGCGGTGCGAAGGACTTTCGGCCGACCACGTTGAACGTGCCCGCGTCGACGAACTTCTCGTCACCGGCGTACTCGGTGCGGATCAGGGTGGGCGAGAGCACCTGGAAGCGGGCGGCGCCCGACCTCACCGTGGCACGACCGGCGATCCCCGCATCTGTCGCCGTCGCGGCCCGGGCCGGAACCACTGGCAGCAAGAGCATCAGAGCCGTACACACCAGCATCCACCGTCTTGATCTTCCTTGATCAACCATGACACCACTATGCATCGCAGATGACCCCGCATCGAGGTCATCGAGGGCAAAGAAGGCCGACGAAACAGACCCGTGCCGTCCATACCGACCGTCGATCCGAATTCGGTTCAGGACCTTGGACCCCGTTCTGATGAGATCTCTTTACGCACTTTATTTCTCGGGCCACTATGAGCGGGGTTTTCTCACCGGCTGCGACCGCGGCCACGTCCCACCTTGAACAGATCCGATCTTGCCGCCCACCGCGTACGCCGATGTCTTCTTGAAGGAGGGCCGAAATGGCCGGACCCCGAACGCCGCTCGACTGCGCCCCATCACCCTCCCGTCCAGGACCGGCCGGTCCCGGCGCACGGCCCACCGCCCCCGGTCAGACCGGACCTGTGTGGCGATGACGACGTTCCCGGAACTGGAGCTGGAGCCGTGCTCACGTGAACCCATCCGGACACCTGGCTGCATTCAGCCGCACGGTGCCCTGATGGTCCTGGACCCACAAGGTTTCCAGATGATGCAGAGAAGTCAGAATCTCGAACTGGTCACCGGCAGCGATCTGCCCGTCGGCACCTGTCTGACGCACCCGGGGAACGACTGGCTCGAGCCCTTGACCACAGCCCTGGCCGAATGGCTGCCTCTGGGCCCGACCTCCCCTCTCGGCCTGCGCCTCGCCGCGCCGGCGAGGGACCTCAGCACCCTGGCCCATCTGACACAGCAGGGTGTCATTGTTGAGTTCGAACCCTGGCGCACCTCCCGGCCCGGTGACCCCCCGGAGGCGCTGGGAGACCTGTCGAGCCGTTTCGCGCGATTGCTGGCGACCGACCGGAGCCAGGACCTGGCAGCCCAGCTGGTTTCAGAATTGCGGGTCCTCACCGGTTTTCACCGTGTCGTCGTCTACCAGTTCGCCGAGAACGGAGACTGCACTGTTCTGGCCGAGGAGAGCGCCGACGGCACCACCGCCTATCTGGGGCTCCGATTTCCCGCTCGGCACGTCCCGGCCCAAGCCCGCCGTCTCTACCTCCAGGTTCCCGTCCGGCAGGTCCCCGACGTCGACTACGTCCCGGTACCGCTGGAACCGGAGTTGAGCCCGGTCGACGGACAGCCTCTCGACCTCGGTGCCGTTCACCTTCGCAGCACCTCCGATCACCACCGCGAGTTCATGCGCCGCATGCGTACACCGGCCTCGATGTCGGTCTCCCTCGTCATCGACGGGGAACTCTGGGGAATGGTGTCGTGCCATCACGACCGCCCCCGTGCGATCGACCGACGCACCCGGACCGTGTGCGCGCTGGTCGGCCAGATCGCCTCAGAACACTGGGGATCTCTGCTCCGGGCCGAACAGGAGAGGCGCCATGGCGAACGACGGCGCCTGGCCTCCGAACTGGCCGAAGTGCTGAGCACTGTGCCGGAGCCGGGGGCCTGCATCACGATCCGTCCCGACCTCTGGCTGAGTCTGACCGAGGCCGACGGGGTGGCGCAGGTGACAGGCGACGCGGTCACCCGGGTGGGCCGGACCCCGTCTCCCGCCGAGTTGACCTCGCTGGCTCGTTTCCTGGATCAGGACGACCACGGTGAGATCGCGGCGTACGAATCCTCGGCGCATCTTCCGGCACCGCTGCGGGACTCGGTCACAGGGCTGCTGGCCGTGTCCCTCCCGGGCGAACGTCCGCGGTACCTCTTGTGGTTTCGCTCTTCGGTCCGCCAGATCGTCTCGTGGGCCGGTGAACAGCGACCCCGTGCCGGCGAGCAGTTTCCCGCCTCGCTGCTGCCGGCCGACTTCTCGCCGTGGGACGAAGAGATCCACGACCGGTCACGTGCCTGGTCACCCATCGACAACGAGATGGCGGAGAAGATGCGCGACGTCGTCACCAGTCTGCTGCTGCGGCAGACCGTGCAAGTTCAGTCCAGGCTCAGCGTCCAGCTGAGCGACGCCAACCGCGAGTTGGAGAGTTTCACCTATTCCGTGGCCCACGACCTGCGGGCACCTCTCCGGCACATCTCACAGTTCGCCGAGCGGATTCGCGAGGTCGTGGATACCGGTCCGGCGGTGCCCGACGGGCTGTCCGGCCTGGTGGACAGCCTGACCCGCTCGGCCGACTGGGGAGGTCGTCTCATCGACGACCTGCTGGCCTTCGCCCGTCTCGGGCGGACCTCGCTCCGCATCACCGATGTCGACCTGGACGCGTTGGCCAGATCTGTTTGCGACGCCTTCGCCCGGGACAATCCTGACCGCCCGGTGGAGTGGCAGATCGCCCGGCTCCCCGTGTGCCTCGGGGACGAGCAGCTCTTGATGCTGGCCCTGCACAATCTCGTCGACAACGCGATCAAGTACACGGCCGAGGTCCGGCCCAGCCGGATCAGCATCGCCGGCGACATCGTGGACGGCCAGGTCGTCTGCACCGTCTCGGACAACGGAATCGGCTTCGACATGAACTACCAGCAGAAGGTGTTCGACGTCTTCGTACGACTGCACGAGGATCGTGCCGGCCTCGGCACGGGCATCGGCCTCGCCTCGGTCCGCCGCATCATCGAGCGCCACGGTGGAAAGGTCTTCGCCAACAGCGAGCCCTCCGGCGGCGCCCGCATCGGGTTCACCCTGCCCCACACCCGCCCGGAGGCGTCGTGAACGTCCTGACCCAGGACCGTCTCCTGCTGGTCGACGACGATCCGACTGATCAGGAGATGATCACCCACGCTCTGGTCTCGGCCGGTTGGGCCGCCGACCGCATGGACTGCCTGAACGACGGGGCCGAGGCACTCGACTACCTCCACCGACGTGAGGCCTTCACCGGTCGAGGCCGACACGATCCGCGGGTGGTGCTCTGCGATCTGAAGATGCCGAGGGTCGACGGGCTCGAACTCCTGAGGGAGATCAAGAGTGACCCCTTGTTCCGTCACATACCGGTCGTCATGTTCACCGGGTCGGAGGGCGAGCGGGACATTCAGCAGTGTTATGACAGGGGAGCCAACGGATTCCTCGTCAAGCCCATGCGGCCGGCCGAGTTTCGATCAATGCTGGCCGACTTCGCCACCTTTTGGCTCATCCACAACCGGAGTGTCTCGACTCCAACCCATGACGCCCGCCTAGGCCCACGGGACGACGGACGCTAGTACCGACCAGACCGCGAGGGAACCGAACATGACCGCGCCGTGGCGGGTCCGGTGCCCCCGACGGGATTCGAACCCGTACTGAAGCGCTTTTAAGGCGCCTGCCTCTGCCGTTGGGCTACGAGGGCGTGGATCACAGGTTATGCGGTCGCGCGGGCCCGGTGTGCGGAACCGGCGAGCGTCACAGAAAGCCGGGCAGGCTTAGGCTGATGACATGGGACATCTCGTGGACCGTCGCCGGGTCGTCCGCGTGCGTGGGGCAGGAAGCCCCGGGGCCGCGGCGACCACCCGCCCCGACTCACTCGCGGTGGAGGCACCGCTGACCATCAAGGCCGGTGAGACCACCATCGCCACCACCATGCGCACCCCGGGTCACGACCTGGAGCTGGCGCTCGGCTGGCTGGTGGCCGAGGGCGTGGCCCGCTCGTCCTCCGACCTGACCGAACTGACCTCGTGCGACACCGACACCGTGCGCGTGGGTCTCGCCCCCGGCGTCCCGGTTCCGCAGCCGCGTCTGGGGGCCACGTCGTCGGCCTGTGGGGTGTGCGGGAGCGACACGATCGCCGAGGTGCTGAACCGGCGGCCCGACCGGCCGCTCGAGGTCGCGCCCCTGATCGACGCCGGGGTGCTGGTGTCGCTGCCCGACCGGCTGCGGGAGGCGCAGCGCGCGTTCGACCGCACCGGCGGCCTGCACGCGGCCGGGCTCTTCACGCCCGAGGGCGAGCTGCTCTGCGTGCGGGAGGACGTGGGCCGGCACAACGCGGTGGACAAGGTCGTGGGCTGGGCGCTCACCCACGGGCTGCTGCCCGCGTCGAACACCGTGCTGCAGGTCAGCGGGCGGGCCTCGTTCGAGCTGACGCAGAAGGCGACGATGGCCGGGATCCCGGTGCTGTCGGCGGTTTCCGCACCCTCGACGCTCGCGGTCGATCTGGCCGAGGAGGCCGGGCTGACGCTGGCCGGGTTCGTGCGGGGCGACTCGATGAACCTCTACGCGCACGCCTCGCGGGTGCGCGTAGAGGTTCCCGTGACGGTTTAGGCGAGTCCCCAGGCCATACCGTCGAGGATGTCGTGCTCGGAGGTGACCTGGGTGCTGATGCGCCCGGTCGCCCCCATGCGCTCCACGATGCGGCGCCACACCAGGGCCCCGGCGCCGATCACGTCGACCCGGCCGGGGTGCATGAACGGCAGCTCGGCCCGCTGCGCGCGCGGCATCTCGATCAGCTCGGTGCAGGCCCGCTCGACCTGGTCGAGAGTGAGCTCGGCGCCGTGGATGGCCTTCGGGTCGTACGACGACAGGCCCAGCGCGTGGGCGGTGACGGTGGTGATCGAGCCGGCCACCCCGACCAGGGTGCGGGCCTCCTCGAGCGGGACCTTCTCGGCCACCTGGGCCAGGGCCGCGTCGATGTCGGCCGTGGCGGCGGCGATCTCGGCGGGGGTCGGCGGGTCGCTGCGCAGGTGCCGCTCGGTGAGCCGGACACAGCCCACGTTCACCGAGATCGCGCTCTCCACGCGCTTCTCGCCGAGCACGAACTCGGTCGAGCCGCCGCCCAGGTCGACCACCAGGGAGGGCGCGGGGTGGGTGCCGGGCAGGCCCGCGGTGGCGCCGGTGAACGACAGCTCGGCCTCTTCGGCGCCCGGGATCACCTCGGGCTCCACGCCCAGCGCGTCACGGATGCCCGCCACGAAGATCTTGCGGTTGCGCGCGTCCCGGGTCGCCGACGTGGCGACGAACCGGATCGCGTGCACCTCGTGCCGGTGGCAGAGGTCGGCGTAGCGGCGCGCGGCCTCCAGGGTGCGTTCCATCGCCTCGGGATTGATCTCACCGGTCTGGTCCACCCCCTGGCCCAGCCGCACGATCTCCATCCGGCGCTCGACGTCGACGAGAGTGCCGCGGCTGCGGCTCATGTCGGCGATCAGCAGCCGTATCGAGTTGGTGCCGCAGTCGATCGCAGCAACCCTCGTCATCGTTCCTCCACTCCGCAGGGCCCTCTCTCCCACCAGCACGGCAGGGCGTCGAGAACCTCGTCCCCCAGCGGATTCACCCCCCGGCCGGCCGCGAGCGCGTGCGCGGCGTAGACGTGGAGGCACTTCACCCGGTCAGGCATCCCACCGGCGCTGACGCCGGCGATCTCGGGCACCTGGGCGAGTTCGGCCCGCCGCTGGAGATAGTCCTCGTGCGCCCGACGCTGGGCGGCTGCCAGGTCCGGATCGTCGGCGATCCGGGCCGTCATCTCCTTCATCAGCCCGCCGGCCTCGAGGGTGCCGATCGCACCCGCGGCCTTGGGACAAGTCAGGTAGTACATGGTGGGGAACGGCGTTCCGTCGTCCAGCCTGGGGGCAGTCTGCACCACATCCGGCTGACCGCAAGGGCAACGGGCCCCGACGGCGACGACATTGCGCATGGGACGGCCCAGCTGGCGGTGCATGATCTCGAGGTCTTCAGCGGTGGCCGGGCTGGGACCCGGATCGCGCTGGGCTTCGGCGGCGCTCACGGCACCTCGGTGGTGGCCTGGGCCTCACCCTGGGAACCGGCGGCCTGGGCGGACACCCAGACGCTGGAGAACCAGGACTGGTTGCCCGCGGGCACGTCGGCGGCGCCGGTGCTGCTCGGGTCGGCCTGCGGCGTGGGCGTGGCACCGGGGACCGCGTAACCGATCTCACCGGGCATCACGTAGTCCAGCCGGGCCCGGGCCTGGGCTCGCACGTAGTCGTCGTCCTTCCAGCGTTCCTGCTGCTTCTTCAGGGACTCGACGTCGTTCTGGGCCTGGGTGACCTCGGAACGCATCGACTCGATCTCCGCGCGCTGCACCAGCCACTTCTGGAAGTAGGGCAGGGTGAGCAGCGCGAGGGCCGCCATCACGGCACCGAGAACCCAGATCGGGCGGCCGGTTCCGAGGGCGAACCCGCGGCCGCGGGAGCCACGGCCGGTCGAGCCCGACCGCGGCCGGGCCGAACCCGGGCGGGTGCTCGTGGGCCGCAGCCCGCCGGAGCGGGAGGCGGTGGTGCGGGCGACCGCGCGCTTCTTCGGCGGGGTGTGCAGGGCGCGGACGGCCGCGGCCTGCCTCTTCTTGGCCGCAACGACCTTCTCGGCGGTCGTCGCGGGCTTCTTCACCGGCTTCTTCGAAGAGGCCTTCAGCGGCTGTCCCGCGCGGGGAGCAGCAGCCTTACGGGCCGAACCCGGCGACCCGGCCGAACCCGGCTGCCGGGCCGAACCGGGCTGCCGGGGCGAACCGGGCTGCCGGGGCGAACCGGGCTGCCGGGCCGAACCGGCTGACGCACCGGAGCCGCCCGCCCGCGCCCGGGGGGCACGTGGCCCTCCGGCGGGATCGGGGATCCCACCGGAGCCGGGTGCGGGCGGACGGCGAGGGCTCATCGGTGGTTGAACCGGGGGAACGCGCCGGCGCCGGCGTACACCGCGGCGTCGTCGAGCTCTTCCTCGATGCGCAGCAGCTGGTTGTACTTCGCCACCCGGTCGGAACGGGCCGGGGCACCGGTCTTGATCTGACCGCAGTCGACCGCGACGGCCAGGTCGGCGATCGTGGTGTCCTCGGTCTCGCCCGAGCGGTGGCTCATCATGGCGCGGTAGCCGCTGCGGTGGGCCAGGGCCACGGCGTCGAACGTCTCGGTCAGGGTGCCGATCTGGTTGACCTTGACCAGCAGCGCGTTCGCGGCGCCGGTCTCGATGCCCTGCTGCAGACGCGCCGGGTTGGTGACGAACAGGTCGTCGCCGACGATCTGCACCTTGGAGCCGACCGCGGTGGTGAGGTCGGTCCAGCCCTGCCAGTCGCTCTCGTCCAGCGGGTCCTCGATGGAGACCAGCGGGTAGTCGTTGACCAGGCTGGTGTAGAACTCGATCATCTCGGCCGAGGAGCGCTTGGCGCCCTCGAACGAGTACACGCCCTCGCTGTGGAACTCGGTGGCGGCGACGTCGAGCGCCAGGCCCAGGTCGGTGCCCAGCACGTAGCCGGCCTTGTCGATGGCCGTGGCGATGAGCTCCAGGGCCTCCTTGGTGCCGGCGACGCTCGGGGCGAAGCCACCCTCGTCACCCAGACCGGTCGAGAGGCCCTGGGCCTTCAGCACCGACTTGAGCGAGTGGTAGACCTCGGCGCCCATGCGCAGGGCCTCCTTGAAGGAGGGCGCGCCGAACGGGGCGATCATGAACTCCTGCACGTCCACGCCGCTGTCGGCGTGGGCGCCACCGTTGACGATGTTCATCATCGGCACCGGGAGGATGTGGGCGTTCGGGCCACCGAGGTAGCGGAACAGCGGCAGCTCGGCCGACTCGGCCGCGGCCTTGGCCACGGCGAGAGAGGCGCCGAGGATGGCGTTCGCACCCAGGTTGGCCTTGTTGTCGGTGCCGTCCAGGTCGAGCATCGCCTGGTCGACCATGCGCTGGTCGCTGGCCTCGAAGCCGAGCAGCGCGGGCTGGATCTGGTCGAGCACGGCGTTGACCGCGTTCTCGACGCCCTTGCCCAGGTAGCGCTTCTTGTCACCGTCACGGCGCTCGACCGCCTCGAAGGCGCCCGTGGAGGCGCCGGACGGAACCGCGGCCCGCGCGATGGTGCCGTCGTCCAGCGCCACCTCGACCTCGACGGTGGGGTTGCCCCGCGAGTCCAGGATTTCCCGGGCTCCGACGGCCTCGATGGTTGCCATGTTTCGCGCTCCTGCTCGTCAGACCGAATAGCCGACCGTTACGACTGTGGAAGAACTGCGTTACCGACCTTATCGTCAGGCCTGACGCCCTCCCCTCACCTGGGGGCAGGTGTCCGGGGGCCAAAGGTCCTGCGAATGCTCACTCGAGGCCGAGCAGGGCACGCAGGTGACGCGGCGGCGGGGCCCCGTGGGCCAGCAGTTCGTCGTGCACCTGCCGTTTCGACCACTCCGGGTTCTCGGCGTGCACCCGCCCGGCCAGATCGCGGATCTCGCGGTGCCCGACGTAGTAGGTGGACAGCTGGGTCGAGGTGAGCAGCGCCCGGCGCCACTTGCCCGCGGCCTCGCCCTCTTCCTGGTGCCCCCGGGCCGTCATCAGCCGCATCGCCTCGTCGCGGGTCATCCCGTGGGCGTGCACCCGCACGTCCAGCACCGCGTTGATCGCACTGCGCAGGGCCATCTTCAGGGTCATCAGGCGCAGCCAGACATCGTCCTCGGCCCGGCCCGCGCCGAGCCCGAACGACGCCATCAGCTCCTCGGCGTACACCGCCCAGCCCTCGATGAACGTGCCGCTGCGGATCGCGCTGCGCACCGGCGTCGAGCCGCGGTAACGGTTGCCGTGCGCCAGCTGCAGCGCGTGCCCCGGAAACCCTTCGTGCACCGCGAGGTTGCGCAGCATGTGGCCGTTGTACTCACGGCGCAGGTCTTCGTCGCCGAGTTCCGTGGCCACCGCGAAGAAGGTGGGCAGGAGCCCCTGCGCGGCCCCCGGCTCGAGCGGGCCGGGCGGGTCGCAGTAGGCCACCGAGATCCCGGCCCGCGACGGCGGCATCCCGATCACCCGCACCGGGGTGGGCGGAACGGTGACCAGGTCGAGTTCGCGCACCCGGTCGGCCAGCAGGACCAGGGCCTCCTCGCAGAGCGGGCGCACGGTGGCATCGGTCACCGGGGCGGACGCGGCGGCCTCGTCGAGCACCTCGCGCACCAGGGTCTCCGACATCGGGCGGCCACTGATGCGCCCGGCCAGCTCGGCGATCTCCTCCTCGATCGCCTGCAGGTCGCTCTCGGCCCGGGTGAGCAGGGCGTCCGGGCTGGTCTCGGTGTCGAGCGTGTACCAGAGCCGGGCCGCGTAGTTGAGCTCGCCCAGGCGCGGGTCGCCGTCGCTGACCGGCAGCTGTGACTCCAGCCAGCGGGTGTGGTCCTCGAGCGCCTCGAGGGCCTCGTCACGCACCTTGCGCACCGCCACGGCCAGCGACTCGTCTTGCGCCAGCAGCGGTTCCAGGTCTTCGGTGAGCAGCGGGCGGGTGCCCCGGGCCTGGTCGACCGCGGTCTGCACACAGAGCCGGGGCATGTCGCGCAGCACCGAGCGGGCCTGCTCGAGCCGCTGCGGCACCTGCCCGAGCCGGGCCGCCAGGGCGCGCAGCCGCTCCGGCGCCGGGCCCTCCCGGGTGATCAGCGGGTAGAGCCCCTCGCCGGGCAGGTGCAGCAGCGGGTCGTTCTCGAACCGGCGCAGCTCGGTCTGCTCCCAGAGCGTGCCGCTGACCCGGGTGCGCAGGATCTCCAGGTCGACCCGGTCGTCGGGGGTGAGCGCGGTGTCGTCCACGTCGTCGAGCGCCGACATGGCGTCGACCAGCATCGACGCCCGGCGGATGGTCGCCTCGACGGTGAGCTCGGTGGTGAGCTCGTCGTAGCGGTGCTCGCCGAGCCGGGTGGCCTCCTCGGGTGCGGCCTCGAGGAGGGCGTCCAGCACCTTGGTCGCCGCGTCACGGAACCGGGCGGTCACGATCGGGTCGTCGTCCTGCTGCTCGCGCATGCACCCCATCGTGCCGCACGATGCCCGTTCGTGAACCGGTGCCGGAAGGCAGAATTACCAGCGGTTGCCCGTGATGCGCTCGTAGACGTCCACGTAGAGCGCGCGCGTGGAGTCCACGATCTCCGGCGGGATCTCCGGACCGGGGTAGGTCTTGTCCCAGCCGCTCTTCAGCGACCAGTCGCGCACGAACTGCTTGTCCCACGACTTCTGCGGGCCACCCGGCGTCCAGGTGTCGGCCGGCCAGAACCGCGACGAGTCGGGCGTGAGCACCTCGTCGCCCAGCACCAGCTCACCGGACGCGTCGATGCCGAACTCGAGCTTGGTGTCGGCGATGATGACGCCGCTGCGGGCGGCGATCTCGGCGCCCCGGGCGTACACGGCCAGGGTCAGCTCACGCAGCCGGTCGCTCAGGTCGGCGCCGTGCTCGGCCACCACCTCGTCGAAGGTGATGAACTCGTCGTGCCCCTCGGTGGCCTTGGTGGTCGGCGTGAAGATGGGCGACGGCAGCTTCGAGCCCTCGAGCAGGCCGTCGGGCAGGGACACCCCGGAGACGGCCCGGTCGCGGCGGTACTCCTCCAGGCCGAGGCCCGCCAGGTAGCCGCGGGCGATGCACTCCACCGGCACCATGCTGAGCTTCTTGACCCGTACGGCCCGGCCCTCCCACTCGGCGGGGACGTCGGTGGCCGACACGATGTGGTGCGGCACCAGGTCTTTCAGCTGATCGAACCAGAACAGCGAGAGCTGCGTCAGGATCTTGCCCTTGTCCGGCACCGGGGTCGGCAGGATCACGTCGTAGACCGAGACCCGGTCGGAGGCGACCAGGATCAGGTCGTCACCGTCGGCGTAGACGTCGCGCACCTTGCCGGAGTGGAGCAGCTGCGGGCTCATGGGTGAACTGCCTTTCGGGTTGTCGCAGAAGGGCACAACCTACTGCTCCGGCGGTACGAGCCGTCCCAGCGCCGCCCGCAGCGAGGCCTCGGCGTCCGCCCCCGAGGCCCGCGCCAGCACGACGACCCGCAACAGTGCGGCGGCCAGCTCGTCCCCCTGGGAAGCCTTCTCGACCGCGACGTCCACATCGACCCCGGCCCGGGAGAGTCGCCCCAGCATCTTCTGCGCCCGGGCCAGGGCGGGCAGGGTCGCGGGGATCCCCTCGAACCCGGAGCGGCCGGCCTTCTCCGTCGCCTTCAGCATCTCCCAGGTCTCCTCGACCTCGGCCGCACTCGAAGAGGACCCGGCCGCGGAGAAGACGTGCGGGTGCCGCCGGATCAGCTTGGCCACGATCCCCGCGGCCACCTCGTCGATCCCGAACCCGTACCCGTCCTGCGCCACCCGGGCGTGGAACACCACCTGCAGCAGCAGGTCTCCGAGTTCTTCCTCGAGGTGCGCGGCGTCGTCCGACTCCACCGCCTCGATCACCTCGTGCGCCTCCTCCAGGAGGTAGGGCAGCAGCGAGGTGTGGGTCTGCTCGGCGTCCCAGGGGCAGCCGCCGGGCGAGCGCAGCGTGTCCATCACCGCGACCAGGTCGAGCAGCCGGGCGCCGGGCATGTCGTACGAGCCGGTGAGCACCTCGACCTCGGGCGGCCGCGAGGCCACCGCCCGCCGGGAGAGGTGCTCGGCCAGCGCGTCGGTCAGCCCCGGGTCGCCGTCCTCACTCCCCCACCACACCAGTTCGCGACCGTCGGCGGCCTCCTCCACCAGCCGCCCGGCCCGGAGAGCCACCGGCACCCCGGAGACGTCTTCCAGCGACACGCCGGCCTGCGAAAAGGCCTCCTGCCAGGCCGGATCCGGGTCGGCGGCGAGCACCGCGTCGGCCGCCCGCAGCCGTTCCCAGGCCGGAAAGCTCAGCAGGCCGGGGGCGGTACGGGGGCTGGTCAGCAGAACCGTGACGCGAGCAGCCACTACGGCGTCGCCCCGTCGGCCGGGGCTTCTTCCACCGGAACCTCGGCGGCCGGGGTCTCGGCCCCACCCGCCAGCCAGTCCGGCTGCGACTGCGTGATGCTGAACGTCGAGTAGTCGATGCCGTCGCCGTACCGCGGGTTGATGTGCACGCCCGCCTTCTTCATCTCGGCCTCGATCGCCTTGTACGACGTGGTGATGTCGTCGGCGCTGCGGTCGGTCTGCAGGGCGGTGTTGGCCATGTTCGCCTTCCACACCTCGAGGCCGGCCTCGCTCACGTCCTCGGCCTTCACCACGCCCGAGGCACCGATGTCGAGCTTCGCGTCGGCGTCCGAGACCCCGCGCCCCAGCGAGGCCGCGGCCTGGCTCAGGTACGGCTCGAGGATCAGCAGGTTCAGGATCTGGGCCTGGGTGATCTGGGCGTCCTGCCCGACCAGCGGCACCACGTCGCTGAATCCGTCTTGCACGTCGGAGACGGGGATCCGGCGGTCACCGATGACCGCGGCCGCCCCGGCCTGGCTGCTGCCGCAGCCCGCGAGCGTCAGAGCAAGAACACCAGCCACTAGAGCGCCCACCCGGCGCCGGGTCGCAATCACGCTCGGGATGCTACCGCTCACGCACGAGCCACTGGAGGGTAAGGGTGACCTTCACAACAAAACCCGATGGCGGACGCGTCGGTGCCCCGACGCGTCCGCCATCAGTTGATCAGTGGTTCAGCGCTTGGTGCCCACCGTCGCCGCCGCCCTCACCGAGTTCAGCAGCACCGACTCGATGAACTCGCGCGCCCAGGTCAGCACCGCCACGTCACGCAGCGGCCGGCCACCGATGCGGGCCGTCGTCGGGCCCGGCACCAGCACCGTCTTGGTGGCGGGCTTGTCCTGCGTGCCCGGGTAGAGCCGGTGCAGCCGCATGCGGGCCGAGTCGGGCAGGTCGATCGGGCCGAACCGGATCGCCTTGCCCATCGTCGTGATCTCCGAGAGCCCCGCCTGCCGGGCCAGGATCCGCAGCCGGGCGACCTCGAGCAGGTTCGTGACCACGTCGGGCAGTGGGCCGTAACGGTCGACCAGCTCGGCCTTCACGGCGTCCAGCGCCTCGTCGGACGAGACCTCGGCCAGCTTGCGGTAGGCCTCCAGACGCAGCCGCTCGTCGGGCAGGTAGGCCGTGGGCAGGTGCGCGTCGACCGGGAGGTCGATCTTGACCTCCTGGTGCTCCTGCTCGTTCTCACCGCGGAACTCGGCCACGGCCTCGCCGACCAGCCGGATGTAGAGGTCGAACCCGACGCCCGCGATGTGCCCGGACTGCTCACCGCCGAGAAGGTTACCGGCGCCGCGGATCTCCAGGTCTTTCATCGCGACGCGCATACCGGCGCCCAGGTCGGTGTTCGCCGCGATGGTCTGCAGACGGTCGAGAGCCGTTTCGGTGAGGGGCTTCTCGCTCGGGTAGAGGAAGTAGGCGTAGGCCCGCTCCCGCCCTCGGCCGACCCGGCCGCGCAGCTGGTGCAGCTGCGAAAGGCCCATCATGTCGGCGCGTTCCAGGATCAGCGTGTTGGCGTTGGAGATGTCCAGGCCGGTCTCGATGATGGTCGTGCAGACCAGCACGTCGAAGCGCTTCTCCCAGAAGTCGACCATCACCTGCTCGAGCTGGTGCTCACCCATCTTGCCGTGGGCGGTGGCGATGCGGGCCTCGGGCACCAGCTCGTGCAGCCGCGCGGCGGTGCGGTCGATCGACTCCACCCGGTTGTGGATGAAGAAGACCTGCCCCTCACGCAGCAGCTCACGCCGGATGGCGGCCGAGATCTGCCGCTCGTCGTAACCCCCCACGAAGGTCAGCACCGGGTGCCGCTCCTCGGGAGGCGTGGCCAGCGTGGACATCTCACGGATTCCGGTGACGGCCAGCTCGAGTGTGCGCGGGATCGGCGTGGCGCTCATCGCCAGCACGTCGACGTTGGTGCGCAGCTGCTTCAGGCGCTCCTTGTGCTCGACGCCGAAGCGCTGCTCCTCGTCGATCACCACCAGGCCCAGGTCCTTGAACGTGATCTCGCCGGTGAGCAGCCGGTGGGTACCGATGACCACGTCGACCGAGCCGTCGGTGATGCCCTCCTTGACCGCGCGGGCCTCGGCCTCGCTCGAGAACCGGGACAGGCCCTTCACGTTCACCGGGAAGTTCACGTACCGCTCGACGAAGGTGTCGAGGTGCTGCTGCACGAGCAGCGTGGTCGGCACCAGCACGGCCACCTGCTTGCCGTCCTGCACCGCCTTGAACGCCGCCCGCACCGCGATCTCGGTCTTGCCGTAGCCGACGTCACCACAGATCAGCCGGTCCATCGGGACCGTCTTCTCCATGTCCTGCTTGACCTCGTCGATGGTGACCAGCTGGTCGGGCGTCTCCACGTAGGCGAAGGCGTCTTCCAGCTCGCGCTGCCAGGGCGTGTCGGGCCCGAACGCGTGGCCGCTCGTGGCCATCCGCGCCGAGTAGAGCTGGATCAGCTCGCCGGCGATCTGCTTGACCGCCTTGCGGGCCCGGCCCTTGGTCTTGGCCCAGTCGGTGCCGCCGAGCTTGTTCAGCGTCGGCTGCTCGCCGCCCACGTAGCGGGTGACCTGGTCGAGCGCGTCGGTGGGCACGAACAGCCGGTCGCCCGGCTGGCCCCGCTTGCTCGGCGCGTACTCGATCACCAGGTACTCGCGGGTGGCCCCGCCGACCGTGCGCTGCACCAGCTCCACGAACTTGCCCACGCCGTGCTGCTCGTGCACCACGTTGTCGCCGGTGGTGAGCTGCATCGGGTCGACGACGTTCTTGCGCCGCGCGGGCATGCGGCGCATGTCCTTGGTGGTGGTGCCGGGCGCCGACCCACCGGTCAGGTCGGTCTCGGTGAGCACCGCGAACTGCTGCGCCGGGGCGATGAAACCCTGCCCCAGACGGCCGGTCCCGACCGCGGCGACCGAGGGCGCGGGAGGCTCGTCCAGCGATTCGACCGTCACCGCGGCCAGGTCGGCCTCGGTCAGCATCTCGACCACGCGCCGGGCCAGGCCGCCGCCCTCGGTGATCACGGCGACCCGCCAGCCGTCGTGCAGCCAGCGGCCGATGTCCGCGATGGCCCGCTCCCGGTCGCCGCGGTACGGCTCGGGGGCGTTGATCTCGGGCACCAGGACGACCGCGCCCTCGTCACCCTCGTCGTGCGCCGCCTGCCCGGTCTCGTCCAGGCCGAACGGCGAGATCGTCCACCAGGGCAGGCCCTGCTTGAGGGCGTGGGCGCGCACGTCGGCCAGCGTCCAGAACGAGCCGGTGCCCAGGACCGGCTCCAGGTCGACCGGCACCGCGCTGCCCGCGGCCGCGCTCAGCCAGCTCGCCTGCAGGAACTCCTCGCTGGTGGCGACCAGGTCGTGGGCCCGGGCCCGGATGCGCTCGGGGTCGGCCAGCACCACGTGGGTGCCCTCCGGCAGCACGTCGAGCACCGACTCCATCGCGTCGACCAGCACCGGGGTCAGCGACTCCATGCCCTCGACGGCGACGCCGGCCGCGACCTTGCCGAGCAGGTCGGCCACGCCGGGCAGGCGCTCGGCGAGATCGGCCGCCTTCAGCTTCACCGAGTCGGTCAGCAGCAGTTCCCGGCACGGCGGGGCCCACAGCCCGCTCTCGGCGACCTGCAGCGAGCGCTGGTCGGCCACCGCGAAGTAACGGATCTCCTCGACCTCGTCGCCCCAGAACTCCACCCGCAGCGGATGCTCCTCGGTGGGCGGGAAGACGTCGAGGATGCCGCCGCGCACGGCGAACTCGCCGCGCCGCTCGACCAGGTCGGTGCGGCTGTAGGCCGCGGCGGCGAGGCGCTCCACGACGTCGGTGAGCTCGGCCTCCTGGCCCTGGTGCAGGGCCACCGGCTCGAGGTCGCCGAGACCGGCCACCACGGGCTGCAGCACCGCCCGCACCGGGGCGACGACGACCCGCACCGGGCCGTGCTCGTCGGTCTCCGGGTGGGCGAGGCGGCGCAGCACCGCGATCCGGCGGCCCACGGTGTCGCTGCGCGGGCTCAGACGCTCGTGCGGCAGCGTCTCCCAGGCCCCGAACTCGGCCACGGTGTGCTCGGGCAGGAAACAGCGCAGGGCCGCGGCCAGGTCTTCGGCCTCCCGGCCGGTGGCGGTCACCGCCAGGACCGGGCGGGCGGCCCCCGCGGGCGCGTCGCCGGCCAGCGCGGCGACCAGGGGTGCGCGCAGGCCGGGCGGGCCGGTGAGGTCGAGCAGGGGCTCGCCGCCCTCCCGGGCGATCCGCAGAACATCGTTCACGGCGCGGTCGGCGGCGAGCAGGTCGAGGATTCCGGTGAGGCTCATGGCTCCGGGGCTACGGCGGGGATGTGGGGCGATTTTCGAACAGCACAACGCGCCGGACTGCACGAGCAGTCCGGGCCGTTGTCAGCTTACGGCGAATTCCGGTCGGGGGCGTGATGGGCGCCGAAGTGCCACCCGGGGTGATTTCCGCAGGCCATCAGCCCGAACGCGGATTTAGGCGACACCTGGAGGGCATAGATATGCGTTCGACACCGCACTGTGGTGGCAAGGAGAATTTCTGGGATCTGGCGCAAATCCGGCCGACTCATAAAATGATCCGGATCCGGAAACGCACACCGGCACGGGGCCGGGATTCCGGCGGGTCGATTCCCGCGGGGTAACTCGCGGGAGAACGACGCTGGGCATCTGTGGAGGGGGCACGTGCACGATCCCGCGTACGAGAGATCACTGAAGGTCGTCTACGATCGGATCGCACACAATTTCAGTCGCGCCGAACCGCGCAAGCGCGCCTGGAACTATCTCGTCGACCTTCCCAGAGCCCATTCGGCCGGTCTACGACGAGGCGAGACGGTCGGTCACTATTCCGGGGAAATCCGCGCGGACGGGGTGCAGCGCCTGCTCACCTCCGCCCGGTGGGACGAGTTCTCGGTGCGCGAAGAGCTGCGCGCCATCGCGATTCAGGCCGGGGGTCGCACCGGGGGCACCCTCTTCCTCACCGAGATCGCCTTCCCCAAGAAGGGCCGCAACGCGGTAGCGGTCGAACGTCAGTACAGTCACGACACCCAGCGCGTCGAGAACTGCCAGATCGGGCTGCTGCTCTTCTATCTGACCGCCGACCGGCAGGCATTCCTGATCGACTCTGAGCTCTATCTGCCGCCGTCCTGGGTGAGCGACCCCAAACGTCGTGAGCAGGCGCAGATCCCGCCCGAAGTGGTTTACCGGAGCAAGTCCGCGATCGGGGCCGAGATGATTCGGCGGGCCTGGGAAAGCTCGATCCGGCCGGTCTGGGTGGCATGCAATCTGGTGTGCACCGAGAAGGCCATCATTCACCGGCAGTTACGGCGTTACGGGGTTCAGCACCTGGTCGCGGGCAGTGCCGGCGAGATGCAGGCGGGCGGGGCGGGGCGGGTGCTCACCGACGAGTCGGCGCCGAACGGCTCGGCGAGCGGTACCGTCCCCGGCCACGAGATGCTCCAGCTGCGCAACACCGTGCTGCACCGCTTCTCCAGTCGGGGCAGCGATCCGGCCCGCATCGAGATGTCCTACCTGATGCTGTCCGGCACCAGCCGCAACGCCCGGGCGCGGTCGTACTACACGGCCTACCTCAGACCTCACGCCGGTCTCACCGAGGTGGTCCCGATCGTGCAGCTGATCGAGGGCGCGGCCGCGCACTGCCGGGCGGTCAAGCAGAAGACCGGCCTGGGTCACTACGAGGTGCGCAGCTGGCGGGGGTGGTACCGGCACGTCACGCTCGCCTCGGCGGCGCAGATGGCGCTGGAGCTGGCCCGGCACGACAACTCGGGCGATCTGCGCCCGCAGTACATCGAGCTGCGCGACGTCGCGTACTCGACGTCGGGCGCGAAGGGGCAGACCGCGGTTTAGATCAATGGTCGACGCGTCGGTGACCTTCCGATCGGAAGGTCACCGACGCTGGCGGCACCTCCCCGGGCCGAAGGTCCAGGGGGACCACCATTTGAAAAGCCCGGCTAGCGCAGCGGCGTGTGCGCGGGATCGACCCGCTCACCCTCGCGCACCGGCCCGGGCGGCGTGCCGTCACCGAACGGACGGCCCCCGAGCTGCTCGCGGTGGTGCGGCGTGAGCCAGTTGTCGAGGTTCGGCCCGGCCGGGACGATCTGGGTCGGGTTGATGTCTTCGTGCACCACGTAGTAGTGCCGCTTGATGTGGTCGAAGTCGACCGTGTCGCCGAAACCCGGGGTCTGGAACAGGTCGCGCGCGTAGCCCCACAGCGCCGGGAACTCGATCAGTTTCTGCCGGTTGGTCTTGAAGTGCCCGTGGTACACCGGGTCCCAGCGCACCAGCGTGGTGAACAGCCGCACGTCGGCCTCGGTGATCGTGTCCCCCACCAGGAACCGCTGGCCGGTCAGGCGCTCCTCGAGCCAGTCCATCGCGGTGAACAGGCGGTCGTAGGCCTTCTCGTAGGCCTCCTGGCTGCCTGCGAAACCGCAGCGGTAGACGCCGTTGTTGACCTCGGTGAACACCCGGCGGGCGACCGTGTCGATCTCGTCACGCAGGGGCTCGGGGTACAGCTGCGGGGCCCCCTCGCGGTGGTACTGCGCCCACTCGGTCGAGAAGTCGAGCGTGATCTGCGCGTAGTCGTTGGTGACGACCTGGCCCGTCGGCACGTCGACCACCGCGGGCACGGTGATGCCGCGCGGGTAGTCGGGGAACCGGGCGAAGTAGGCGTCCTGGATGCGCTCGATGCCCAGCACCGGGTCGACGCCGCCCGGGTCGAGGTCGAACGTCCAGCTGCGACGGTCGTGAGTGGGCCCGGTGATGCCCATCGAGATCGCGTCCTCGAGGCCCAGGAGCCGGCGCACGATGATCGTGCGGTTGGCCCACGGGCAGGCGCGAGCAGCCACGAGCCGGTAGCGCCCCGCCTCCACCGGGTAACCGTCGGCACCGTCCCGCGTGATGCGGGTGGTGATGTAGTTGGTGTCCCGGGTGAATTCCTGGCCGCTGGTGATGTAGGCACCGGCCGTCGACGTCTCTGCGTTCTGATCGTTGCTCACGCAACTATTGTGCATCCCCCCTGGCCGGAGCGCGACCGGCGTGACTCTCGTAACCCTCCTTTCACCGGACTGTGCAGGTTCTTCTCTAGCTTTTATAGTCACCCGATGGACTTTGATCCGTTGATGGCCCTCGCGGCCTTCGGCATCGGCATCGTGGTGGGCCTGACCGGCATGGGCGGCGGCGCCCTGATGACCCCCGTGCTCGTGCTGTTCTTCGGCGTCACGCCGATGGCCGCGATCTCCAGCGACCTGGTCGCGGCGGCGGTGATGAAGCCCGTCGGGTCGTGGGTGCACCTGCGGCGCGGCACCGTGAACCTCTCGCTCGTGGGCTGGCTCTGCCTGGGCTCGGTGCCGGCGGCGTTCGGCGGGGTGCTGGTGGCGCGGGCGTTCGGCAGCGGTGAGTCGGTGCAACACGGCATCAAGATCGCGCTCGGCGTGGCCCTGGTGATCGCGGCGGCCGGGCTCGGGATCCGGGCCTACCAGAAGCTGGTGGAACAGGCCGCGCAGCGCGACGGCGTGGTCCCGGTGATCGACGAGGAGACCCCGGTGACCGCCCGCCCGGTGCCCACCGTGCTGGTCGGCATCCTCGGCGGGCTGATCGTCGGCATCACCTCGGTGGGCTCCGGCTCGCTCATCATCATCGCGCTGATGGCCCTCTACCCCACCCTGAAGGCCGCCCAGCTCGTCGGCACCGACCTGTTCCAGGCTGTGCCGCTGGTGTTCTCGGCCGCGATCGGGCACATCCTCTTCGGCGACTTCCACCTCGACCTCACGCTGGCCCTGATCGTCGGCAGCGTGCCCGGGGCCTGGCTCGGCGCCCAGCTGTCCACCCGCCTGCCCGGCGGGCTGGTGCAGCGGGCCCTGGCGTTCGTGCTGCTGGCCTCGGCGCTGAAGATGTTCGGCGTGGGCAATCTCGAGACCGCTCTCGCGCTGGGCGCTTTCCTGGTGGTGACGCCGGTGGTGTGGATGTACCTGGTGCGCCGGCACGCGGTTTCGGCGCCCCCGTCGGATCGTGAGCCGACCACGTCCGGCGCCCACTGACGTCCCCCGTTGAGAACTGAGGGCCCGGCCGGAAAGATCCGGCCGGGCCCTGCGTTCTCGTAGCCCTCAGTCGGCCGAGGTGATCATCCCGGCGCCGACCGTGCGGTTGGTGTTCTCGTCGATCAGGATGAACCCACCGGTCTCGCGGTTGCGGCTGTACTCGTCGCACAGCAGCGGCTGCGTGGTGCGCAGGCGGATGCGGCCGATGTCGTTGAGGTTCAGCTCCGTCGCACCCAGGTCACGGTGCAGCGTGTTCACGTCGAGCCGGTACTCCAGGTCTTTCACCATGGCCCGGGCACTGCGCGTGGTGTGCTTGATGCCGAGCTTGCGCCCAGGCCGCAGTGCGTCTTCCGACATCCAGCAGATCATCGCGTCGATGTTCTGCGCCGCCTTGGGGGCGTTCTGCGGGCGGCAGATCATGTCGCCCCGCGAGATGTCGATCTCGTCGTTCAGCCGCACCGTGACCGCCATCGGCGGGAACGCCTCGGCCACCGGGCCGTCGGCGGTCTCCACCGAGGCCACCGTGCTGGTGAAACCCGAGGGCAGGACCATGATCTGGTCGCCGGCCTTGATCGTGCCGCTGGCCACCGTGCCCGCGTAACCCCGGTAGTCGGGGTACTGCGAGCTCTGCGGGCGGATCACGTACTGCACCGGGAACCGCACGTCGATCAGGTTGCGGTCGCTGGAGACGTGCACGTGCTCCAGGTGGTGCAGCAGCGAAGGCCCTTCGTACCACGGCATGTTCGCGGACCGGGTGACGATGTTGTCGCCCTTGAGCGCGGACAGCGGGATCGTGGTCAGGTCGGTGACGTTGAGTTTGTCGGCGAACCGGGCGAACTCGTCGTGGATCTCCTCGAAGACCTTCTGCGAGTAGTCGACCAGGTCCATCTTGTTCACCGCGAGCACCAGGTGCGGCACGCGTAGGAGACTGGCCAGGAACGCGTGCCGGCGGCTCTGCTCGACCAGGCCCTTACGGGCGTCGACCAGGATGATCGCCAGGTCGGCGGTGGAGGCACCGGTGACCATGTTGCGCGTGTACTGGATGTGCCCGGGAGTGTCGGCGATGATGAATTTACGCCGGGGCGTGGCGAAGTAGCGGTAGGCCACGTCGATCGTGATGCCCTGCTCGCGCTCGGCCCGCAGGCCGTCGGTGAGCAGCGCCAGGTTCACGTAGTCGTCGCCCTTGGCCGTGCTGGCCGCCTCGACCGCACTCAGCTGGTCTTCGAAGATCGACTTCGAGTCGAACAGGAGCCGCCCGATGAGGGTGCTCTTGCCGTCGTCCACCGATCCGGCGGTGGCGAAACGCAACATGTCCACGATCAGAAGTACCCTTCCCGCTTGCGGTCTTCCATCGCGGCCTCGCTGAACTTGTCGTCACCACGGGTGGCGCCGCGCTCGGTGATGCGGGTGGAAGCAACCTCGTCGATGATCTTGTCCAGGGTGTCGGCCTCGCTGCGCACGGCCGCCGTGAGGCTGGCGTCGCCCACGGTGCGGTAGCGGACGGTCTCGGTGAAGACCTCCTCACCCGCCTTGGGCTTGCAGACCTCGTGCACGCCGTAGAGCATGCCGCCCCGGTCGAACACCTCGCGCCGGTGCGCGAAGTAGATCGACGGCAGGTCGATGCCCTCTTCCTTGACGTACTGCCAGATGTCGAGCTCGGTCCAGTTCGACAGCGGGAAGACCCGGATGTTCTCACCCGTCTGGATCCGGCCGTTGTAGATGTCCCAGAGCTCGGGACGCTGGTTCTTGGGGTCCCACTGGCCGAACTCGTCGCGGAACGAGAACACCCGCTCCTTGGCCCGGGCCTTGTCCTCGTCGCGCCGGGCACCGCCGAAAGCGGCCGTGAACCGGTACTTCTCGAGGGCGTCGAGCAGCACCGGGGTCTGGATCCGGTTGCGCGTGCCGTCGGGCGGCTCGGTGACCAGACCGCGCTCGAGCGCCTCGGGCACGCTGGCCACGATCAGCTGCACGCCCAGCTCGGCGACCCGCTGGTCACGGAAGTCCAGGACTTCCTGGAAGTTGTGGCCGGTGTCGACGTGCATCACCGGGAACGGGATGCGGGCCGGGAAGAAGGCCTTCTCGGCCAGCCGCAGCATGACGATCGAGTCCTTGCCGCCGCTGAAGAGCAGGACGGGACGCTCGAGCTCGGCCACCACCTCCCGGATGATGTGGATGGACTCGGCCTCCAGCGTCTGCAGCTGGGAGAGCCGGTACTCCGACGCGGTCATCGGGTGCTCACCTCAGAATTGTGACGGGCAACGGTCTTCAGGATCGTCTCAGCGAACTCTGTGCGGCACACAAGGAGATCGGGGAGTTTCGGGTCGGGCCGGTTGTAGACCAGCGGCGAGCCGTCGATGCGGCTCGTGTGCAGGCCCGCGGCCCGGGCCACGGCCACCGGGGCGGCGCTGTCCCACTCGAACTGGCCCCCGGCGTGCAGGTAGGCGTCGGCCTCACCGGTCCAGACGCTCGAGCACTTGACCCCGGCCGAGCCCATCGGCACCAGCTCGGCGCCGAGCTCCTCCGCCACCGCGGTGACGAAAGCGGGCGGGCGGGAGCGGCTCACGGCCAGCCGGATCGGGCCCTCGGCGCGCACCGGCAGCACCGGCGGCTCGTCGGTGCCGTAGGCGACGTCGCGCGCGGGCAGGGCGACGGCGCCGGCGGCGAGCTCGCCCTTCTCCCAGAACGCCACGTGCACGGCCCAGTCGCTGCGCGGGCGCTCGGAGAACTCCCGGGTGCCGTCGAGCGGGTCGATGATCCAGACCCGGTCGGCGCTCAGGCGGGCCGCCGAGTCGGCGGCCTCCTCGCTCAGGACCGCGTCACCGGGACAGCTCTCGGCCAGCAGGCCGGCGAGAACCGCCTGGGCCCGGGCGTCACCGGCGTCCTTGAGCTCCGTGCCCTCCGCCGAACCGGCTCGCACCTCAAGCAGGGCGAGGCCGGCCGCCTGAGCCAGAGTGCGGGCAAGACGGGCGTCGTCCCCACCGGGCTCGATCGTCATCGCAGTTCCCTTCGCAGCAGCCGAAGGGGCATTGTCTCAGTAAGCTCCGGCACCTCTCACCACTGCGCGCAGAGTACGCCACAGGATGGACAGATCGAGGGCCATCGACCAGTTGTCGAGGTAGCGCAGGCCGAGGCGCATCGACTCCTCGCGACTCGACTCGGCCGCCTGTGGCAGTCCGGTGAGGCCCGGTTTGAGCGGGGGTGCCCCCTGGCCCGGGGCCTCCGGACGGGGCCCCACCAGCGACATCTCACCACGCACGACGTTGAGCAGCTGAGGCAGCCCGTCGAGGGACCAGCGGCGCAGCAGACGGCCGACCGGGGTGACGAGGGGGTCGCGGCTGAGCTTGAACAGCACGCCCCGGCCCCGGCTGGCGGCCAGCAGATCGGCGCGGCGACGCTCCGGATCGATCACCGTGCAGCGGAAACTGACCACGGTGAACTCACAACCGGCGGCCCCGACCCGGCGCTGCCGGTGGAGCACGGGGCCGCGGCTGGTCAGCCGCACGGCGAGCGCCAGAGCCAGCAGCAGCGGCGAGAGCACCACGGTGAGGCCGATCGCGGTGACCCGGTCGAACACCTCCTTGCCGAGCAGGCGCGGCCCGTCGGCCTGGGGGCGGTGCAGGCGCAGCAGCCCCAGACCGGCCACCGGGTGCACCGAGACCAGGGGCCCGGCCACCTCGACGATGCCGGGTGAGACCACGAGCTGCACACCGCGCTCGTCGAGGGCCCAGGAGAGCTTGCGCAGCGCCTGGCCGGACAGGTCGGGGTGGGAGACGACGGCCACCACGTGCGCGCCGGTGTCCTCGACGGCCTCGAGCACCCGGCCCGGGTCGCCCACCACCGGCACGTCGTGCAGGTGCGACACCTCGACCCCGACGAACGGCACGCAGGCCCCGACCGGCACCAGGCCGTGCTCCGGCTCGCGGTCGAGCTCTTCGATGGCCGCCACCACGGCCCCGGACCGGCCGACCACCAGCACCCGCTGCAGCGCCTGCCCCTGCGCGCGCAGCCCGGCGATCCAGCAGCGCAGCCGCCAGCGCACGAGCACCCCGAGGCCGGTCATCACCGGCACCGCGAGGAAGACGTAGGGCCGGGCGGTCTCGCTGCGCAGGGCGAACGCCAGCACCGCGGCTGCGCCGAACAGGAATACCCCGGCGGACAGGACGCGGCGGTACTCCTCCGGCCCGTTGCCCAGGAAGACGCGCTCGTAACCGCCCCGCACCGCGACCACGGTGACCCAGGCCGGCGGCAGCGCGCAGGTGAGCACGAGCGACACGTCGTCGAGCGGAAGGGTGACGAGCAGGCAGGCCAGCACGGCGGCGAGCAGGTCGCCCGCGATCACCAGGCGCTGATAGCGCAGCAGGAACACCGCGGGCTCGGACCGGCCGCCCCGGCCGACGTGACGCGGCGTGCGGTGACCGGTGCCCTCTCCCCGGATGGCCTCGGTGAGCGGCAGCTCGTCGAGACCCGCGCCGCCTGGTTCCATACGCATCATGATCGCGCCGATCCGGGACCCATGGGTACCCTTTGACCGGAAAGTCAGGTGCGTGTGTTGACCGTGCCCTGCACCCGGGCGAAGTCGGCGCGGGTCAGGTCCTCGAGCGCGTCCACGGCGTCGCCCACCAGCAGGGCCACCTCCTCGGACTGGGCACCCGGGAAGTCCCGCAGCACGAAGTCGGCCGGGTCCTGGCGGCCCGGCGGCCGGTCGATGCCCAGGCGCAGCCGGCCGTAGTCCTTGGTGCCGATCGCCTTGCTGATCGAGCGCAGCCCGTTGTGCCCGCCCTCGCCGCCGCCCCACTTCATCCGCAGCTGGCCGAACGGGATGTCGAGCTCGTCGTGCACCACCAGCAGGCGGTCGGCGGGCAGCTTGAAGAACTTCAGCAGGTTGGCCACCGGCCCGCCCGACTCGTTCATGTACGTAACGGGTTTCGCCACGATCATGCGCGGGCCGCCCGGTGTCCAGCGGCCCTCGCAGACCTGCGCGCGGGCCCGGTGGGTGCTGAAGCGGCCGCCCATCCGCCCGGCCACCTCGTCGGCCACCCGGTAGCCGATGTTGTGCCGGTTGCGGGCGTACTTGTCACCCGGGTTGCCGAGACCGATGACCAGCCAGGGCAGGTCGCTGATCTCGGTGGGGGGCTCGGTGGGCATCGCGGTCTCCGGTGGGCAGGTGCGTTCGATGATGGACGCGGCGGGCTCGGGTCGCGGTCCGGGGTGCGGGCCCGGGTCGCGGGCTCGGGTTGCGGGCCCGGGTCGCGGGCTCGGGTTGCGGGCCCGGGTTGCGGGCCCGGGTCGCGGTCCGGGTGCGGTCCCGGATAGCGGGCCCGGGTCGCGGGCCCGGGTTGCGGGCCCGGTTGCGGTCCGGGGTTGCGGGCGGACGTTGCGGTCCGGGGCGCGGGCGGCCCCGCGGTGCGGCGGACACGCCTCAGGGCCGGTCCCCCGTGCGGGGAACCGGCCCTGAGAGCCAGTGTTACGGAGCCGGGTGCCGGAAGGCTCAGGCCTCGGTGGCCTCGGCCTCTTCGGCCGGGGCCTCTTCGGTGACCGAGCGGTTGACGTCGGAAACGACGAGCGCGATGGCGTCGGCGTCACCGGCGAGCGAGGCGCCCTTCGGCAGGGCGATGGAACCGGCGGTGACCTGAGCGCCGACCTCGAGGCCCTCGATGCTGAACTCCACACCGTCGGGGATCGCGGTGGCCTCGACCTCGAGGCTCAGCGAGGTGAGCTCGACCTGGGCCAGGCCACCGGGGGCGGGGTCGCCGGCGAAGTGCAGCGGGACGTCGACGGTGACCTTCTCGCCCTGGCGGACGATCAGCAGGTCGACGTGCTCGATGGTGCCCTTGAGCGGGTGACGCTGGACATCCTTGGGCAGGGCGAGCTGGCTCTGGCCCTCGATGTCGATGGTGAGCAGAGCGTTGGCGTTGCCCTTGAGCGCGAGCATCGTCGCGTGCCCGGGCAGCGCGACGTGGACCGGGTCGGTGCCGTGGCCGTAGAGCACGGCCGGCACCTGGTGGTCGCGGCGCAGCCGACGCGCAGCGCCCTTGCCGAAGTCGTTACGCGGCGTGGCGCTGAGCTTTACCTCGGACACGGGAGATCTCCTCAATCACAGGGCGCGACCGAGGCCGCGCGCAGAATCAGCAGGCGAAACGTTCGTTATGTATGCGGCACACCCGGCGAAGTCACAGGCGCCAACATTCACGTAGTGATGTCCGCGTCGATCACGGTTGCTCGAGCTTGTCGCGCAACCCTCGCCGAGGTAACCGGACCACTGTACATGACCGGCCAGGGCCCAGATTCGCCCATACACCTGACCCGACCTCGTCTTTCTTCGTGATCTTGCGTGTGCCCCGAGTGAAAAGGGGCGAAGACGGCAGGATCACCGGCGAAACGGGGGACGCGGCGGTGCGGCCACCGATCCCGGGCGGCGGCTCGGAGCCGGTCAGCTCCGCCTGATCACGGTCAGGACCGGCGCGGCCCGCGAGCAGGCCGCCCGGTGCTACTCGGGGGCGGTGTCCCCCTCGGACAGTGCGGCCTCGGACGCCCGCGCCGACGGGGTGCCCTCGCGGCGCCGCAGCACCCAGCCCTCACTGTTGTGCTGACGGCTGCGGGCCACGGCCAGCGCACCGGCCGGCACGTCACCGGTGACGGTGGAACCGGCCGCGGTGTAGGCGCCGTCGCCGAGCGTGACCGGGGCGACGAGCACGGTGTCGCTGCCGACCCGGGCGTGCGCGCCGACCACGGTGCGGTGCTTCTTCACGCCGTCGTAGTTGGCGAAGATCGTGGCGGCCCCGATGTTCGCGCCCTCCCCGATCGTGGCGTCACCGGCGTAGGTCAGGTGCGGCACCTTGGCCCCGGCGCCGATCGTGGTGTTCTTGGTCTCGACGAAGGCGCCGATCTTGCCGTCCGGGCCGAGCACGGTGCCCGGGCGCAGGTAGCTGAACGGGCCGACGCTGGCGCCGGTCTCGATCACCGCGCCGTTGCCGTGGGTGCGCACGACCGAGGCCCCCTCGCCGACCGAGCAGCCGGTGAGCGTGGTGTCGGGACCGACGGTGGCGCCGGTGGAGACGGTGGTGCCGGCGTGCAACTGGGTGCCGGGCAGCAGGGTGACGTCGGGGGCGAGCCGCACGTCGACGTCGACCCAGGTGGTGGCCGGGTCGACCACGGTGACGCCGCCACGCATGTGGGCGACGAGCACGCGCCGGTTGAGCTCGGCGCCGAGCGTGGCGAGCTGCACCCGGTCGTTGACGCCCTCGACCTGCCAGAGGTCGGTGGTGGCGACGGCCCGCACCCGGCGGCCGTCGGCGTGCGCGATGCCCAGCACGTCGGTCAGGTAGACCTCGCCCTGGTCGTTGTCGGCGCCGATGCGGCTCAGCGCGTCGGTGAGCACCTTGGCGTCGAAGGCGTAGATGCCGGAGTTGATCTCCCGGATCGCGGCCTGCGCGGGCGTGGCGTCGCGCTGCTCGACGATGCCGGTGACGGCGCCGGACGCGTCACGCAGCACCCGGCCGTAGCCGGTGGGGTCTCCGACCTCGGCGGTGAGCACGGTGACCGCGGCCTGCTCGGCCTCGTGCGCCGCGACCAGCGCGGAGAGCGTGTCGCCGGAGAGCAGGGGGACGTCGGCGTAGGTCACCACGACGGTGCCGTCGATGCCGGACAGGGCGCGCAACCCGGCCGCCACCGCACTGCCGGTGCCGGGAACCTCGTCCTGGTCGGCGATCACCGCGGCCGGGGCGATCTCGGCGACGTGCCCGGCCACGAGCTCACGCTGGTGCCGGACGACGACCACGAGGTGCTGCGGCTCGAGACTCCAGGCCGCGGCCAGCGCATGCCCCACGAGAGAGCGCCCACCGATGCGGTGCAGCACCTTGGGGGTGCGCGAGCGCATCCGCTTTCCCTCGCCGGCGGCCAGGACCACGACCGCTGCCGGCTGCTGTGTACTCACGGACGACCATTCCTCCACCACGCGACGCCAACGCTCCCCCCACCTGATTCGAACAGGTACCTCAAGGCTCCAAAGGCCTGTGTGCTGCCGTTACACCAGGGGGGAAGGCCGCTCGCAGACGTATCCGCCCGCCAGGACCAGGGGTCAGTCTGCCAAGTGTTGGGCGTCTTCGTCGCATCGGTGTCCCGGACGCCCGGAGGAATTGCCCGAATCGTTGCCGAGGGCCACCCCGTCCCGCCTCCGGAGCCGCACCCGGACCGCTGCCCGGAACGCTTCCGGAACTTCACGTCGTGTCCTCTGCCACATCGTGATCCGCCGGGTTACGCTTTCGTAGGTTACGGACCGTAGGTTGCCCGTCGCAGGCAAGCAGAGCCCGCCGTGCAGCTGCCCGGAAGCATCCACCGGCATCGGCAGATGGGATCGCACCGTGAGCACACCGGCAGAAGCGTCACCCGAGGCGGGCCGACCGACCGCGGCGACCGCGGCGTCCCCCGCGACTCCCCAGCCCCACGTCGACCCGAACCCGAAACGCCGGGGCGAGCAGACCGCCCTGTTCCTCTTCATCGCCGTGCCGTTCGTGGCCCTGGTGGCCGCGGTGCCGATGGCCTGGGGCCGGGTGCTCAACTGGCACGACCTGGTGATCGCGTTCGTGCTCTACATGATTTCCGGACTCGGCATCACGGTCGGGTTCCACCGCTTCTTCACCCACGGCTCGTTCCGGGCCAACCGCCCGCTCACCATCGCGCTGGCCGTGGCCGGCTCGCTGGCCGTCGAGGGGCCGGTGCTGCGCTGGGTCTCCGACCACCGGCGGCACCACGCGTTCAGCGACCGCGAGGGCGACCCGCACTCCCCCTGGCGCTACGGCGAGACCGTGCCCGCCCTGATGAAGGGCCTCTTCTACGCGCACATGGGCTGGCTCTTCGACCCGGAGAACACCAACCCCCAGCGCTACGCCCCCGACCTGCTGCGCGACCGGGGCGTCATGTTCGTGTCCCGTGCGTTCGGCCCGCTGGTGATCGCGTCGATGGGGCTGCCCGCCCTGCTCGGCTTCCTCATCACCGGCACCTGGCAGGGTGCCGCCACCGCCTTCTTCTGGGGCTCGCTGGTGCGCGTGGGGCTGCTGCACCACGTCACCTGGTCGATCAACTCGATCTGCCACGCGATGGGCGAGCGGCCGTTCAAGAGCCGCGACCGTTCCGGCAACGTGTGGTGGCTGGCCCTGCTCTCGTTCGGCGAGTCGTGGCACAACCTGCACCACGCCGACCCCACCTGCGCCCGGCACGGCGTGCTGCGCGGCCAGATCGACTCCAGCGCCCGGGTGATCTGGTTCTTCGAGAAGTTCGGATGGGCCACGAACGTGCGCTGGCCGGACACGACGCGCCTGGCCGCGCGGCGCGCGTAGCAGTTGTTCAGCGAAGCCGACAGGGCCGGTCGACGTCCACGCCGATCTCGCGAGTTGGGCATGATAGCCCGGTGAGCACAGCCAACCAGTCCCCGACGCCCGACCGTCCGCGCGCGTCCAGGACCGGAGGCCGTGCCCGCATGACCGGGGCCCAGCGGCGGGAGCAGCTGCTCGCGATCGGCCGCCGGCTCTTCGCCGAGAAGGGGTTCGAGGGCACCAGCGTGGAAGAGATCGCCGCCACCGCCGGCGTCTCCAAACCCGTGGTGTACGAGCACTTCGGCGGCAAGGAGGGGCTCTACTCGGCGGTGGTCGAGCTCGAGACCGCCAAGCTGCTCGAGGCGATCACCGAGGCCCTCACCCAGCCCGCGCCGCCCCGTCAGGTGCTCGAGATCGCCGCGATGACCCTGCTCGACTACATCGAGACCGAGACCGACGGCTTCCGTATCCTGGTGCGCGACTCGCCGATCACCAAGCAGGACGGCGGGTTCGCCAGCCTGATGAGCGATGTCGCGGGGCACGTCGAGTACATCCTCGGCGAGCAGTTCGCGGCGCGCGGTTTCGACCCCGAGATGGCCCCGCTGTACGCCCAGATGCTGGTCGGCATGATCGCCATGACGGGTCAGTTCTGGCTCGACCACCGCAAGCCGGAGAAGGCCGTGGTGGCGGCCCATGTCGTGAACCTGGCCTGGAACGGCCTGACCGGCCTGGAGACCCGTCCCCGGCTGCGCTCGATCCCGAAGGGCGACGTCCGGCGTGGATGAGGTCGACCGGATCGTCGAGGCCTGGAACCGCGAACGTCCCGACCTGGATGTCGCTCCGCTGGAAGTGCTTTCGCGGGTGAGTCGGCTGTCCCGCCTGCTCGACAAGGCGCGTTCGGCCGCGTTCGCCCGACACGGCCTGGAGACATGGGAGTTCGACGTGCTCTCGGCCCTGCGCCGGGCGGGCGCGCCCTACCAGCTCTCCCCCGGCCAGCTGGTCGGCCTGACGATGGTCACCAGCGGCACGATGACCAACCGCATCGACCGGCTGGCCGGGCGCGGCCTGGTGCGCCGCCTGCCCGACCCCGCCGACGGGCGGGGCGTGATGGTGCGTCTGGAAGACAGTGGCCGGGTCGTCACCGACGCCGCCCTCGCCGACCTCCTGGAGGTCGAGCGGTCGGTGCTGAAGGTGCTCCAGACGGGTGAGCACGACCAGCTCTCCCACCTTCTGCGCGACCTGCTGACGGCGTTCGACCCGGCCTAGCCCCCGGCCCGAGCGCTCTTCACCGAGCGCCGTTCTCGTCATCCCGTTGTGTCACGAAACGGACAATCGTGACCCGTTCGGGCGCCCGCACGTGTCCGTTTGGCCTAAGATGGTGCCCGCTTGGCTCTACCCCCTTGTGGAGACGCTGTGCCTGAGGTTTACATCACAGACACATGCACCGGGCCGGTTCGGTCCCGGACGGGCGGAGGCGGGCAATGGAGCTCTATGCCTATGAACGACGGCGGTGGCTGGTCGATCAGGCAAGGCAGGCTGGACGGATCGATGTGGCGGAAGTTGCGCGTGAGCTCACGGTGGCCAAGGAGACGGTCCGGCGTGATCTGACGGCACTCGAGGCCGAAGGGCTGCTGCGGCGGGTGCATGGCGGGGCGATTCCGGTGGAGCGCCTCGGATTCGAGGGAACGCTGGCTCTGCGCAACACTTCTCGCACCGACGAGAAGGGCCGCATCGCCGACCACGCGATCGGCCTGGTCGGCACGGCGGAGTCCATCTACATCGACGAGGGTTCCACCACGCAGGCTTTCGCCGAGCGGCTGACCCCTCGCCGGCCGCTCACGGTCGTCACCAACTCGCTCCCGATCGCGCTGGCCATGACCCCGCGCGAGGCGGTGTCGGTGGTGCTGATCGGCGGCCGGGTGCGCGGCAAGACGCTGGGCACGATCGACCACTGGGCGCTTCGCATGCTCGAGGACTTCGTCTTCGACCTGAGCGTGCTCGGCACCAACGGCCTCACCCTCGAACGCGGCGCGACCTGCCCGGACGCCGCCGTGGCGGCGATCAAGGCGCGGGCCGTGAGCGCCAGCCGGCGCACCCTGCTGGTGACCGACTCGTCCAAACTCGGCTCCGACTCGTCCTACCGATTTGCGCAGGCGAGGGATTTCTCCACTATCGTCACCGACCGCTCGGCCAACGAGGGACAGATCCGGCGACTGCGCGCCATCGGCGTGGAGGCGGTGATGGTCTGATCCCGCACTACCCAAGGACCGCACCAACCCTGTTCTGACAACCTTGTCATCACCATGAGTAGTTAATACGTAACATTCTGCGCTTTTCAAAGGTCCCGCACAGTCGAGGAGGATTCGTGACCCGGACGAATAGCAGCTGGAGGATCGGTGTGACGGCAGCAGCCGCCGCGTCGGTTCTGATCACCACCGCGTGTGCCGGTGCCGGAGGCGGTGGAGGGGACGCGGGCGACGGCAAGAGCGGCGGTTCCATCAACGTGCTGATGGTCGCCAACCCGCAGATGACCGACATCCAGGAACTCACCGCGGACACGTTCACCAAGGACACGGGCATCAAGGTGAACTTCACCGTGCTGCCCGAGAACGAGCTGCGCGACAAGGTCACCCAGGACGTCGCCAGCCAGGCCGGCCAGTACGACCTGGCCACGGTGGGCGCCTACGAGACCCAGCTCTGGCAGAAGAACGGCTGGCTGCACGAACTCAGCTCGTACACCGACGCCGACTCCGAGTACGACGCGGACGACCTGCTCAAGCCGGTCGCCGAGAGCCTGTCCGGCGAAGACGGAAAGCTCTACGCCCTGCCGTTCTACGGCGAGTCCTCGTTCCTGATGTACCGCAAGGACATCTTCGAGGAGAAGGGGCTCACCATGCCGGAGAAGCCCACCTGGGACGAGGTCGCCGACCTCGCCGCCAAGGCGGACGGCGCCGAGCCCGGCATGAAAGGCATCTGCCTGCGCGGCCTTCCGGGCTGGGGCGAGATGTTCGCGCCGCTGACCACGGTGGTCAACACGTTCGGCGGCACCTGGTTCACCAAGGACTGGCAGGCCCAGGTCAACTCCCCCGAGTTCACCGAGGCGGTCGAGTTCTACACCACGCTGGTCAAGGAGCACGGTGAGCCCGGTGCGGCCCAGGCCGGTTTCACCGAGTGCCTGAACGCCCTCAGCCAGGGCAAGGTCGCGATGTGGTACGACGCCACCTCGGCCGCCGGTTCGCTCGAGGACGAGGCCAGCAGCAAGGTCGTGGGCAAGATCGGTTACGCCTACGCCCCGGTCAAGGAGACCGAGTACAGCGGCTGGCTCTGGTCGTGGAACTGGGCCATGCCCAAGACCACCAAGAACGCCGACGCCGCGGCCAAGTTCGCGCTCTGGGCGACCAGCAAGAAGTACGAGGAGACGGTCGGCGAGAAGCTCGGCTGGGCACGGGTTCCCAACGGCAAGCGGGCCAGCACCTACGAGATCCCGGAGTACAAAGAGGCTTCCGGTGACTTCGGGCAGCTGACGCTGGAGTCGATCGAGAACGCCGACCCGGTGAACCCGGGCACCCAGGAGCGTCCCACCGTGGGCATCCAGTACGTCACCATCCCCGAGTTCGCCGACCTGGGAACCAAGGTGTCGCAGTCGATCAGCGGGGTGTTCACCGGTAAGACGACGGTGAAGGAGGCCCTGGACGAGGGCCAGAAGGCGGCCGAGGAAGTGGCTGCGCAACAGAAGTGACGCTCTTCCCGTTCCGACCCTGAGGAGTGGCCGTGGCCACCGTTGCAACGACGCATCAGGACGAGGACGCAGCTCCACCGGTTCGCCGCCCCACCGGGCCCTCCTCGAGGACCCGGTGGAAGCGGCGGGCACCGCTGCTGCCCGCACTCGTCTTCACCATCGTCGTCACCCAGATCCCGTTCCTCGTCACCCTGGCGCTCTCGTCGGTCAGCTGGAGCGCACTGCGCCCCGGCGACCACAGCTTCCTGGGCCTGGGCAACTACAACGACTTCGTCGGCTTCGACAACTACGCAACCGTTTTCACCGACCCCCGACTGCGCAGCGCGGTCGTCAACACGATCACGCTGACCGTGTCGGTCGTGCTGATCAGCCTGCTTCTCGGGCTGGCCCTGGCCGTGCTGCTCGACCGTAAGTTCCCCGGCCGCGGCCTGGCCCGCACGCTGCTCATCGCACCGTTCCTGGTCATGCCGGTGGCCTCGGCCCTGCTGTGGAAGCACGCGCTCTACAACCCCACCTACGGCCTGTTCAACGGCGTCATCAACGGGATCTGGAAGCTGTTCGGCGCCGACCACGGGCCCACCGTGGACTTCGTCTCCAGCTACCCGATGCCCGCCGTGGTCGCCGCGCTGGTCTGGCAGTGGACGCCGTTCATGATGCTGATCCTGCTGGCCGGGCTGCAGGCCCAGCCGACGGACATCCTCGAGGCGGCCCGGGTGGACGGCGCGAACGGCCCGAAGATCTTCCGCCACATCACACTTCCGCACCTGCGGCAGTACATCGAGCTGTCGACGCTGCTCGGCGCGATCTACATCGTTCAGGCGTTCGACGCGATCTTCTCGATCACCCAGGGAGGTCCGGGCAGCGCGACCACCAACCTGCCCTACGAGATCTACCTGACGACGTTCCGCAAGTTCGAGTACGGCGAGGCTGCGGCCGCGGGTGTGATCACCGTGATCGGCACGATCATCGTGGCCACGTTCGCGCTGCGGGTGGTCAGTTCGCTCTTCCGTCAGGAGCAGGCCCGATGACCACACTTCTGAAGCAGCGCAAGAAGACCGCCCGGGGAGAGGGCGATCTCGCCGAGACCGGGGGCATCGCCTGGACCGCCACGGCGTGGATCATCACCCTGATCTTCTTCGCCCCGGTGGCCTGGATGCTGCTCACCTCGCTGCACACCGAGGCCGACGCCGCCACCAACCCGCCGACCCTGTTCAGCGGCCTGACGTTCGAGAACTACTCGGCCCTGTTCGATCGTGGGGTCATGCCGTTCCTGATCAACTCGGCCACCGCGAGCATCATCTCGACGCTGCTCGTGCTGGCCCTGTCGATCCCGGCGGCGTACGCCCTGGCGATCCGCCCGGTGGAGAAGTGGACGGACGTCATGTTCTTCTTCCTCTCCACCAAGTTCCTGCCCGCGATCGCCGCCCTGCTGCCGATCTACCTGCTGGTCAAGCGGGTCGGCGGGCTGGACAACATCTGGGTGCTGGTCATCCTCTACACCGCGATGAACCTGCCGATCGCGGTCTGGATGATGCAGTCGTTCCTGGCCGAGGTGCCCAAGGAGATCATGGAGGCCGCCGAGGTCGACGGGGCCGGCACGCTCCGGGTGATCTGGAGCGTCATCGTCCCGATCATCACCCCGGGCATCGCGGCGACCAGCCTGATCTGTTTCATCTTCAGCTGGAACGAGTTCCTGTTCGCGGTGAACCTGACCGCCACCGTGTCGTCGACCTCCCCGGTGTTCCTGGTCGGCTTCATCACCAGCGAGGGCCTGTTCCTCGCGAAGCTCTGCGCGGCAGCCACTCTGGTGTCGCTGCCGGTGCTCATCGCCGGATTCGCGGCCCAGGACAAGCTGGTTCGCGGTCTGTCGCTGGGCGCGGTGAAGTAGAACCCGGCCGGCATGAGGGACGACGTGCGCACCATCGGTGCGCACGTCGTCTTTCATTGCTAGCCGGCGGTTTCGGCCGCCTCGAGCCAGGCCTCTTCGAGCGCTTCCTTCTCCGCGCTCACCTCACGCAGTTCGGCGTCGAGCTTGGCGACCGCCGCGTGGTCAGTGGCCTTCTCGGCCATCTGCGCGTGCAGTTTCTCTTCGCGGGAGCCGAGTTTCGCGATCTGCCGCTCCAGCCGGGCCATCTCCTTGCGAGCGGCGCGGGTGTCGGCGGCGCTCACCACCGGGCTGTCCGTGTTCTCGACGGGGGACGACGTGGTCGGGCCGGTCTGTTCCTGCGCCGCCCGGAGGCGGAGGTACTCCTCCACCCCTCCCGGGAGATCGCGGATCCGGCCGTCGCCGAGCAGGGCGACCTGCCGGTCGCACAGCCGTTCCAGCAGGTACCGGTCGTGCGAGACCACGATCATCGTGCCGGGCCACTCGTCGAGCGTGTCTTCGATGGCGGCCAGGGTGTCGGTGTCGAGGTCGTTGGTCGGCTCGTCGAGCAGCAGCACGTTGGGCTCGCTCATCAGCAGGCGCAGCAGCTGGAGACGGCGGCGCTCACCACCGGACAGGTCGCCGACCCGGGTCCAGATCTTGTCTTTCGTGAAACCCAGCCGTTCGAGCAGCTGGCCGGCCGTGACGTCCTTGTTGCCGATCCGCACGGTGCCGCGGACCTTCTCGACCGCCTCCTGCACCTTCTGGTCGGCGACGGCGTCGAGCTCGCGCACGTCCTGGCTGAGCGTCACCGCCTGGACGGTCTTGCCGCGCTTCACCCGGCCCGCGGTGGGCGCCGGGGCGTTCGGGCCGCCCAGCAGCATCCGCATGAGGGTGGTCTTGCCCGAGCCGTTGACGCCGACGATGCCGATCCGGTCGCCCGGGCCCAGACGCCAGGTCACGTGCTCGAAAAGGGTTTTCGCGGTGTCGCCGGACCCGACCGTGAGCGTCACGTCCTCGAGGTCGACCACGTCTTTGCCGAGCCGGGCCGTCGCCATCTTGGCCAGGTTCATCTGGTCACGCGGCGGCGGCTCGTTCGCGATCAGGCTCTCGGCCGCGTCGATGCGGAACTGGGGCTTGCTGGTGCGGGCCGGAGCACCGCGCTGCAGCCAGGCCAGCTCCTTGCGCAGGGTGTTCTGGCGGCGTTCCTCGGTGACCGCGGCCACCCGGGCGCGCTCGGCGCGGGTGAGCACGTAGGCGGCGTAACCGCCGTCGTAGTTGTCGACCACACCGTCGTGCACCTCCCAGATGTGCCCGCAGACGGCATCCAGGAACCAGCGGTCGTGGGTGACGACGAGCAGGCCGCCGCGACCGGCGGGCCAGCGCTCGTTGAGGTGACGGGCCAGCCAGGCCACACCCTCCACGTCGAGATGGTTGGTGGGCTCGTCGAGCATGACCAGGTCGTGGTCGCCGATCAGCAGCGCGGCCAGGCCGACCCGGCGGCGCTGGCCCCCGGACAGCTGCCCGAACTTCGCGTCCAGACCGCCGACCGCGTCGGCCTCGAGCCCGCCGAGGATGCCGCCCAGAACGTCGCGCACGCGGGCGTCGCCGGCCCACTCGTGAGCCTCCAGGTCGCCCATGACTGCCTGCCGCACAGTCATTTCCGGGTCGAGCCGGTCTTCCTGCCAGAGCGCGCCCAGGCGAACCTGGCCGCCCTGGGTGACCCGGCCGCCGTCCGGCTCCTGGAGCCGGGCGAGCACCCGGAGCAGCGTGGACTTGCCCTCGCCGTTACGGCCGACCACACCGATCCGGTCGCCGTCGTCGAGACCGAGGGACACCGCGTCCAGAAGCGTTCTGGACCCGTGCACCACGGTGACGGACTCTGCATTGAGAAGGTGAGCCAAGGTTTTACCCACGCACCGATTCGACGAGACGGGCCCCGGGAACGGGGCCGTGAGCACGGCGGACGTCGACGGCCGCCCCGGATGCGGTCAGCGCGACCGCGAGATCGAGAGCGTGACTGGAGTCGCGCGCCAGGAACACCGTGGTCGGGCCGGAACCCGAGACGATGCCACCGAGCGCGCCGACCTTGCGGCCGATCTCCAGAGCGCGTTCGAGATGGGGAGCCAGCGCCAGGGCGGCCGGCTGCAGTTCGTTGTGCAGGCGGGAGCCGAGGGCCTCGGCGTCACCGGCCCGCAGGGCGGCCATCAGCGCGTCGTCGAGCTCCGGCACCGGCGTGGGCTGCGGCGCCTCGCCGGCCTCGCGCATCGCGTCGATCTGGCCGTAGACGGCCGGCGTGGACAGCCCGCCGTCGGCGAGCGCGACCACCCAGGTGTATTCGCCGCGGGCCAGCACCGGGGTGAGCAGCTCGCCCCGGCCGCTGCCGATCGCGGTGCCACCGAGCAGGCTGAACGGCACGTCGGAACCGAGCTGGGCCGCGAGCTGGAGCAGCTGCTCACGGTCGAGACCGGCGTGCCAGAGCGCGTCGCAGGCGACCAGGGCGGCCGCCGCGTCGGCCGAGCCCCCGGCCATGCCTCCCGCCACCGGGATGCCCTTGCGCAGCTCGAACGCCACGTCGGCGCTCTCCAGCCCGATGTGCGCGGCGAGCAGCTGGGCCGCCTTCACCGCCAGGTTGGAGTCGTCGGTGGGCACGGCGTCGGCCTGGATTCCGTCGACCGTGATCGACACTCCCGCCCCGGGCTCGGTGGCCCGGGCCGTGAGGTCGTCGAACAGCCCCACGGCGTGGAACACCGTGGCGAGCTCGTGATAGCCGTCGTCCCGGACCGGGCCCACCCGCAGCTCAAGATTGATCTTGGCGGGCGCCCGCACGATCACTGCTTCCGTCGCCGCCATACGGCCACTCTATTCAATGTCGCGGCCCGGACCGACCATGGGGCGGATCAGCCGGCCAGGTGACTCCAGCGGCTGTCGAGCTCCGACCACCGGCCCTGCGCCACCGCGTGACCGCTGATCATCACCACCACGCGGTCGGCCCGTTCCAGCGCCGCCCGCTTCGAGGTCGAGCCCACCACCGTCACGCCGTGCTCGCGCAGGGCCTGCCAGAGGTCGAGCTCGGTGCCGACGTCGAGTGCGGACGACACGTCGTCGGCCACCAGCAGCTCGGTGCGCGGGGCGAGCGCCCGGGCCAGGGCCAGCCGCTGCAGTTGGCCGCCCGAGAGCCGGGTGCCCTTGTGCCCGATCATCAGCCCGAGCCCGGCCCCGGCCTCGCTCAGGTCGCGCTCGAGCTGGGCCGTGGCCACGGCCGTGTGCATGTCCACGTCGTGCCCGAGCGAGATGTTGTCGGCGACCGTGCCCGACAGCACCCGCGGCACCTGGCCCACGTAGCCCACCTGGTTGGGGCGCAGGAACCGTTCCGGCTCCGTCACCTCCGACCCGTTCCAGGCCAGCGACCCGGTGTGGTGCACGATCCCGGCCAGCGCCCGCAGCAGCGACGACTTGCCCGCGCCGACCGGGCCGACCACCAGCACCAGCTCACCGCGGTGCACGGTCAGGTCGACGTCGCGGGCACCGACCACACCGTCTTCGTGCACGGCGGTGAAGCCGGACAGCGTCAGCTCGCGCAGCGGCTCCCGGCCGGGCAGCACCGGTGCCGGTGCGGTGCCCTCCGCCAGGTCGACCTCGGCCAGCGCGGCCGAGTAGTTCGCCTCACCGATCATCGCGTGGGTGCGACGGGTCCAGACCCGGGCCGACGGCAGCTGGGACACGAACGACGCCGTGGTCCAGGCGAACCACCGGGCCGAGCCCAGCGTGGACACCACGATCAGCACGGCGGCCGAGGTCAGGCCCCCGTTCAGGTACAGCGCCCAGGCCCCGATCGGCAGCAGGCCGGTGGTCAGCGCCGGGGTGGAGCGCGACCAGACCTGGATCATGATCTCCTCGCGCTGCCGGTCGCTGCGCACCCGGTCGAGACCGGCCAGGTGGCCGAGCACCGGCCGGGTGGCCCCGCTCAGCTTCACCGTGCGGGCCGCCGACAGCGACGACACCAGGGCGGTCGCGAACGACGCCCGGGCCGTGACCGTGCGGGCCGCCGCCTTCTCGAGCCTCGGCCCGAACCCGGTGGCGACCAGGCCGGACAGGAGCATGGTGGCCCCGAAGAAGAGCGCCGGCACGATCGAGCCGGACACCACGGTCATCGAGACCATCACCAGCACGCCGATCATGTTGTCGACCATGTTGTCGGCCAGCTGCACGACCCGCTCGGTGTCGCCGGACTGCGCGATCACCGCCGCCGGGGTGTGGTTACTGACGCGCCGGTCACCGGTCTGGCCGTGGGTCAGGCGCAGGTTGATGCGCAGCATCTGGCGCACCCACCACTCCGGGAACCAGCGGTCGGTGAACCACGGCAGGGGCGCCGTGATCAGCAGGGCCGACACGATGCCGACGGCCGGCCAGAGCACACCGCCGGAGCCGTCGACCAGGTCGGCCCAGAGCCAGGGCAGGACCGAGCCGTCGAGGCCGAGCAGGAGCAGCACCAGGAACACGCCGATCGCGGACATGCCGTAGCGGGCGTCGTTGCGCAGGAGCCGGAAGATCTCCCTGACCGTCGAGCCGCGGACCTCGCCGTCGACCGGTGGCGGGTCGGTGCGGCCCGGGGCTTCGGTGATCACCGACTCGGGGGCCGTCGGCGCCGACGCGACCGACGCGTCCTCCAGCAGTTCGCCGGAGGCCGACCGCTGGGCCGGAAGGTGACCGCCCCCGCCCGCCATCACGGGCGAGCGCAGCCGGCTGGACTCGGCGAGCCGCGCGAACCGCTCGGACTGCGCCAGCGGGCCGGACTCGACCACGTGGCCGCTCTCGAGCACCACCACCTCGTCGCAGTCGGCCACCGACGACAGCCGGTGCGCGATCACGATGCCGATACGGCCCGCGAGCAGCCGGGCGCTGGCCCGCTGCACCTGCGCCTCGGTGACCGGGTCCATGCGGGCGGTGGCCTCGTCGAGAATCACCAGGTGCGGTTCGCGCACCAGGATCCGGCCGAACGCGACCAGCTGCTCCTGACCGGCCGAGAGCACGTAACCGCCGTCGCCGAGCCGGGTGTCCAGCCCGTCGGGCAGACCGGCCACCCAGGGGCCGAGCCCGAGCTCGTCCATCACCCGGCCGGCCGAGCCGACGAGCTCCGGGTCGAACAGGGCAATGTTCTCGGCCAGCGACCCGGCCAGGATCTCGGTGCGCTGCGGCACCACGGCCACCCAGCGCCGCAGCTGCTCCAGGTCGATGGTGTTGAGATCGGTGCCGGCCAGGCGCACCGTGCCGTCGGGCACCTCGACCGACCGGGTGAGCACCTTGGCCAGCGTGGACTTGCCCGACCCGGTGCGGCCGATCAGCGCATACGAGCGGCCGGGCGTGAACGTGAGCGACACCCCGTGCAGCACGGCGCCCCGCTCGGACTCCCCCGGATAGGTGAAAGTCAGGTCGCGGATGGTGAGTTCGCCGTCTTCCGGCTTCTCGCCACCCGTCGGCTCGACCTCCGAGGCGGCCAGCTGCACCACCCGGCTCCACGCCCCGAGCCCCTGCTGCAGGTGCGGGACCATGCGGCAGATGTGGTCGACGGTGGCCCCGAAAGCCAGGGCCAGCAGCCAGATCGAGGTCAGCCGGGCGGCGTCGAGATGACCCGCCTGCAGCGCCCAGATCCCGCCGAGGACCACCACGGCGATCGCCCCGCGCACGATGAACGAGGCGGCGACCGCCAGTTGCGCGCTCAGCCGCCAGACTTCACGCCCCCGGCGCAGCACACGGCTCGAGCGGTCGGTGAAAAGCCTCAGGACGTAAGGACGGGCCAGGGTGGTGCGCACGTCGTCCTGCCCGTGGATCGACTCCTCCATCACCGCGGCGAGGTCGGACCAGGCCTCTTCCTCGCGCATGCGGGCAGGGTTGATGCGCCGCACCTGGGGCGCCAGGCCCTTCGCCGCGACCGCCACCACGACGATCATGCCGATACCGGCCGGCCACCACACGAACAGCGCGGTGAGGATGGAAAGCGCTGCCACCGCGACATATTGGAAGATCCGCAGGCCGCTGTTCCGCAGCTCGCTGGCGACCTGGTAGATGTCCTGGTCGATGCGGTCGAGCATTTCGCCGACCGGGGTGCCCTCGAGCGCCTGCAGCGGCTGCGAGAAGGCCACCGTGCACAGGCGCCCGCGCAGGTCGGCCGACCAGTCGGCGGTGAGCCGCGCGGCCACCATGTTGACCGCGAGATCGCCCAGCACGTAGAGAACCAGGCCGATCGCGAGCACGGTGAACATCACACCGGAACGGTCGACCAGCACCGGCCCGGCCACGGCCGCCGCGGCGGCCTGGCCCGCACCCCCGAACACCACGAGAGCGACCACTAGGGCGCACTGTCGTGGGGAGGTCTGCCACAGGTCTCGGAGCAGGCGCATGACAAGCAGATCCTTCGGCAGGCGGGGGCGGCCTACCTACATTGCCGTTATTTCGGCGCGGATCTCAATGCATTTTCCTGGCCGGGTCCCGGCGAGCTCAGGGCCGAGTCCCGGCGAGCTCAGGGCCGAGTCCCGGCGAGCTCAGGGCTGAGTCCCGGCTGGCTCAGGACTGAGCGGGCTCCAGCGGTGCAGCGCCCGGGCGCACCTGACGCGGGAGCGTGGCGATGCGCTGCTCCAGGTCGATGCTGATGGCGCTCATCGTGGCGACGCTGATGGTCGGCGTGCCCACGCTTCCGTTCTCTGTCATGCGGGTGAACCTACGACCCCTGATCGGGCGACGCCTCCCGACGACACGGACATATCGACACCGCGACGTGAAAATCCGCTGTAAGGCCGTGCCCGGCCCGGCGAAACGGCCGAAGGAGATGTCGGACTCATCGCATATCCGAGCTTCTCAGCCTTTGTGAGCTGCCGCCACGTCTGCGAACTGCTGCACGGTGAGCCGTTCCCCGCGGGTCTTCGGGTCGATCCCGGCCTGGCGCAGCGCGGCCTCGGCGGCGTCGGGCGAGCCCGCCCAGCCCGCCAGCGCGGCCCGCAGCGTCTTGCGGCGCTGGGCGAAGGCGGCGTCGACGCAGGCGAACACCTCTTCACGGGTGGCCGTCGTCTCCGGCTGCGGGCGGCCGGTGAACTGCACCAGCCCGCTCTCCACGTTCGGCACCGGCCAGAACACCTGCCGCCCGACCGCACCGGCCCGGCGCACGTCCGCGTACCAGGCGGCCTTCACCGACGGCACGCCGTAGACCTTGTCGCCGGGGCGGGCCGCGAGCCGGTCGGCCACCTCGGCCTGCACCATCACCAGGCCGGAGCGCAGGGTGTCGACCCGCTCGAGCAGGGTCAGCAGCACCGGCACGGCCACGTTGTAGGGCAGGTTGGCCACCACCGCGGTCGGGGTGCGGCCGTCGACCTCGAGCTGCGGTGCGTGCACCAGCAGGGCGTCGGAGAGAACGACACTGAAGCGTGAGGACGCGTCGGGCGCCTTGGCCGCGACGGTGGCCGGCAGTTCGGCCGCCAGTTTGGGATCGATCTCGACCGCGACCACGGTCGCGCCGGTCTCCAGCAGCGCCAGGGTCAGCGAGCCCAGGCCGGGCCCGATCTCGGTGACCAGGTCGCCCTCACCGATGCCGGCCAGCCGCGCGATGCGGCGCACGGTGTTCGCGTCGACCACGAAGTTCTGGCCGAGGGTCTTGGTCGGGCGGACGTCGAGCCGTTCGGCCAGCTGACGGACGTCGGCCGGGCCGAGGAGGGAGATGGACGACGTGGACACAACCGCCGACGATACAGGTGAGGTGACCGAAGGCTCTCACCCGACCGACGCGTCCATCATCGTCGCCCGACCGAAGAAGGGGCCCGACCGCGGTTGCGGACGAGCCCCTTCCCAGGACGAGCGGTTACAGCTTCTTGCCGCAGACCGGCCACTGACCGGCGCCGGCCTTCTTGTAGAGGAGCTTGGCGCGGTAGGTCTGCTCGGAGGCGCTGGCGTCGGCCGGGTTGCCCGAGCCGCCCACCGCCGCCCACGTGCTGGTGCTGAACTGGTAGAGCCCGTAGTAGCCGGCCGGGTTGACCGCCTTCGGGTTGCCGCCCGACTCGCACTGGGCCAGGGCGGACCAGTTGAGCGAGTCGACGCCACCGCCGACGCTGCCACCCCCGCCCGAACCGGAGGAGCCGCCGCTCGAGCCGGAGGAAGCCGCGGGCTTCTCCTTGGTGCCGACCTGCACGACCTCGGTCACCGGCTTCGTGGAGACCGTGGTGCGGACCAGGGTGCGCTTGGTGATCTTCCCGTCGGTGCGGGTGATCCTCCAGACGGCCTTCTTCACGCCGTCCTTGCCCTCGGTGGCGACCTTGGTCTCGCCCTCGTAGAGCTTGCTGGTCTCGACCTTCCTGGTCGAGTGGTCGACGGCGCTGGTCTTGGTCACGTTCTTCTGCGTGACCCGCTGCACCTTGACCGTGAGGCCGTCGCGCAGCGTGGTGCTGGGCACCTGGGACAGCTTGTCGAGCGAACCGACCTTGACCTTCTCGTCGGTGAGCAGCTCGGACACCGTGGCCGCGGTGGTGGTGATCTTGTCCTGGTCGCCGTCGGCGATCAGGGTCACCGCCTTCGGCGTGCTCAGCGACATCGTCATCCCGGCCCGGTCGATACGGGCGGAACGCGATGCGGACAGCTCCGCCCCGTCGGTGCGCACACCGAGGGCCAGGAGCGCCTTGTCGACCGAGAGCTCGGTGGTCCAGTACGTGCGCTCCGTGCCGTCCACCGTGAGGTTGAGGGGCCGCGCGTAGCGGACGACCACGGTGTCACCCTCGCCGACCGACGCGTCGGAGGCGGGAGCGACCAGGTCACGATCGCCGACCGAGATGTTCTGGTCGTCGAGGAGGTCCGAGACGCTGGAGGCGAAGGAGTGGACTTCGGTCGTACGACCGTCCACCGAGAGGGTGATGGTCTTGTTCGCCTGGCTGTACCAGACGCTACCGCCGACGGCTGCGGCGACGACTACTGCCTGCGCGATGTAGCGCGCCGGTCTGCTGTGGACGAGCGAGCGCACGATGCTCCAAGCCTCGTACTCTCCGGGCACGGCTGGCGGAGACGATCCGGAGGGTGATCGTTTCGTCCTCGAACCACCTGCTCGGCGGCTTCCGGACCTCCGCCGGGAGGGTCCGATCCCGGCTGTCGACCGCACACCGTAATCGAAACGAGACCGGATCCCAAGCCGGAGCACCCGTTCGCGATCTTCGGACAGTTCCGGTCAGACCTGATCGATGCAGGTCGGGACGGCCGCCATGACCTGCGTCACGGTGCGAAAAATAGTGCCGTTCAAGCCTTTCGGGACCCCCCAAAATAGTGACACGGCGAAGAGTCAGAAACTGGGCCGTAAGACGTCACGGGTGGGGTAGCGGACCACGAGAACGGGGCTGCACCGAGGGTCACGGAGGGCCTTGACGGCCGCTCCGTCCCTTTCGTGATCATCGTTGGGCTTTCGGCCGTTCGGGAGCCATTTACCAGGGACCGTAGACGCTCTCGGTGGTGCTGTTGAGGATGGTGCAGACCTCGTCCAGATCGCGCCCCAGCTCCGCGGCCATCGCCCGCACCGTGAGCGGCACCAGGTAGCTCGCGTTGACCCGGCCCCGGTGAGGCACGGGAGTCAGGTAGGGAGCGTCGGTCTCGACCATGACCCGCTCGAGCGGCACGGCCTTCAGGGCCTCGCGCAGGTCGGCGGCGTTCTTGAAGGTCACCGTGCCGGCGAACGACAGGTACCAGCCGCGGTCGGCCGCCAGCCGGGCCATCGCGGCGTCGCCCGAGAAGCAGTGGAACACCGTCTTCTCCGGCGTTCCCTCCTCGTCGAGAACCCGGATCACGTCGTCGTGAGCGTCGCGGTCGTGGATCTGCAGCGCCTTGCCCAGCCGCTTGGCCAGGTCGATGTGACGCCGGAAGGAGTCTTCCTGTGCGGCTTTTCCGTCGTCGTCGGTGACCCAGTAGTGGTCGAGGCCGGTCTCGCCGATGACCCGCACCCGGGGATGCCGCGCGAGCTGCTCGATCTCGGCGAAGGCCGCATTGAGTTCTTTCGAGGCAGCGTGTTTCGTGGCCTCGGTGGGGTGCAGGGCGACACCGCCGAGCAGTTCGGGAAAGCGGTCGACGGCCTCGACGGTCCAGCGGGCGGCCGGGAGGTCGCAACCGATCTGGACCATGCGGGTGACGTTGACCGAGACCGCTTTCCCAATCAGGTCTTTGACGTGCTGTTCGGCCTGCGTGCTGCCGACCTCGGTTCCCCGCACGTGGTCGAGGTGGGTGTGGTTGTCCACGACCGGCGAAGGCAGGGCCTCCGGCAGCGGGACCGGTTCGTCGTTCTTCTTCATCGCAAACCTGATGAGGGACGCCCGTGGTCACCACGGGCGTCCCTCATGCGCTCCTTCTTATTTGTCTTTGTCGGCGAGGCGGGCGAGCTCTTCCTCGACCACCGAGTCGTCGAGCTTGGTGAAGATCGGCGTGGGCGCCGCGATCGGGGTGCCGGGCACGATCGCCACCGACTCCCAGGCCGCCACGGTCTCGCCGAGCGTGTAGTTGCCCATCAGGACCGGGTAGCCCGGGCCGCCGTCGAGGTCCTCGACCTCGCGGATCTCGGGCAGCGGGGCCACGGTGCCGACGCCGCCGAAGGTTTCGTACACCTTCTGCGAGCTGTGCGGCAGGAACGGGCTGAGCAGCACCCGGCAGTCGCTGATGGCCTGGGCAGCCACGTGCAGAACCGTCTTCATGCGCTCGAAGTCGGTCTTCTTCAGCTTCCAGGGCTCGGTGTCGGAGAGGTACTTGTTCGTCTCACCGACGATGCGCATGGCCTCGGCCAGCGCGGCCTTCTGCTTGTGCGCGGCGAGCAGGTCACCGACGCTCGTGAAACCCGCCTTCGTGGTCTCGAGAAGCTGGGTGTCGACCGGCTGCAGCTCACCGGCCGCCGGGATCTCACCGAGGTTCTTGTTGATCAGCGAGGCCGTGCGGTTGACCAGGTTGCCCCAGCCGGCGACCAGTTCGTCGTTGGTGCGGCGCACGAACTCGGCCCAGGTGAAGTCGGTGTCCTGGTTCTCCGGGCCGGCGGCGCAGATGAAGTAGCGCAGTGCGTCGGGCTGGTAGCGGCTCAGGATGTCGCGCACGTAGATGACCACGCCGCGGCTGGAGGAGAACTGCTTGCCCTCCATCGTGAGGAACTCGCTGCTGACGACCTCGGTGGGCAGGTTCAGCTCGCCGTACTTACCGACCTCGCCCCCCTTCGCGCCCTTGCCCGCGTAGGCCAGGAGCTCGGCCGGCCAGATCTGCGAGTGGAAGGTGATGTTGTCCTTGCCCATGAAGTAGTTCGACACCGCCTCGGTGTCGTTCCACCACTTGCGCCACTGCTCCGGGTCGTCGGTGCGCCGGGCCCACTCGATCGAGGCCGACAGGTAGCCGACCACCGCGTCGAACCAGACGTAGAGCCGCTTGCTCTTGTTGTCTTCCCAGCCCTCGAGCGGAACCGGGATGCCCCAGTCGATGTCCCGCGTCATCGCGCGGGGCTTGAGGTCTTCCAGCAGGTTGAGCGAGAACTTGAGAACGTTCGGACGCCAGCCCGTGCGCGTCTTCAGCCACTCGCCCAGCGCCTCGGACAGCGCGGGCAGGTCGAGGAAGAAGTGCGTGGTCTCGACGAACTCCGGGGTCTCGCCGTTGACCTTGCTCTTCGGGTTGATCAGGTCGGCCGGGTCGAGCTGGTTGCCGCAGTTGTCGCACTGGTCGCCGCGGGCGTTGCCGTAGCCACAGATCGGGCAGGTGCCCTCGATGTAGCGGTCGGGCAGGGTACGGCCGGTGGACGGCGAGACCGCCCCGGTCGTGGTCTGCTCGATCATGTAGCCGTTGGCGTGGTCGGTGCGGAACAGCTCCTGCGCCACGGTGTAGTGGTTGACCGTGGTGGTGCGGGTGAACAGGTCGTAGGACAGGCCGAGGGCGTGCAGGTCTTCGACGATCATGCGGTTGTAGCGGTCGGCCAGCTCGCGCGGCGTCACGCCTTCCTGCTCGGCCTGCACCAGGATCGGCGTGCCGTGCTCGTCGGTGCCGCTCACCATGAGCACGTCATGACCGGCCATTCGCATGTAGCGGCTGTAGACGTCGGAGGGCACGCCGAAGCCGGCGACATGGCCGATGTGACGAGGGCCGTTGGCGTAAGGCCAAGCGACCGCGGTGAGGATCCTGGTCATGTTCTGAATCTTTCCACGTCTGGCGAGCCGTTATGACGGACGGGGCCCGGGCAGCACCGCGAGGAGGCGACGGGCCTCGCTGCGGACCCGGCTCCCACTCCGGCGGGCGGCGACCTCGGTGAGTCTCTGGTGCAGGTCGGCACCGGTCGGCTCGGCGCCGGTCGGCTCGGCGCCGGTCGTGGGTGCTGTTGCCGCCTCACCCAGCTGGGCCACCTCACCCAGCTGGGCCACCTCACCCAACTGGGCCACCTCACCCGGCTGAGCCACCCCGCCCGACTGGGCCACCTCACCCAGCTGGGCCACCCCGCCCGACTGGGCGGCCTCGACCGCCAGGGCCAGCAGGTCGCCGAGCCGGTTGACCGGGTCGTCGTCACCCCGGGGCAGACAGGCCGGCAGCGCCGCGGCCAGGACCGGCCAGAGCTGCGCCCAGCCCCCGGCCTGCCCGACACCCCGCAGCCCCTCGACCACCCGGTTCAGCTTCACCTGCCGATCGGCGACCAGCTCACCGAGCAGCGCCCCGAACCCGGACGGGTCGAGCTCGCCCCGGGCCAGCACCGCGATCAGGGCCTCGGTGGTGCCTGCCCGCTCGGTCGCGTCGGCCAGGTCGAGCCCGAAGCAGTACAGCAACTGCGTGGCCCGACCGGTCGGCCCGGCCACCTCGCCGTGGAACTGCAGCACGACCCCGGCGTCCCGATCCAGCTCGCGCACCTCGTGCACCAGGTGGGCGGCCACCACGTCGCGGTCGAAGGGGAGCATGGCCGTCCAGAAGTTCAGCCAGGTCTTGTCGCGGTAGGTGTGGGCGTGGGTCTGGGGAACCGGTAGATCCCAGAGTCGTTTCCACGGGTCGGGCAGCCGCGCCGCCGACTCGTTCGGGGTCAGGGTCGCGACCGGCGAGGTGATGTACGACGTGTCTTGAGGCCCGTAGAACCAGGTGTCGCTCTTGCGGGTCCAGGAGTCGAGGTCCACCCGGGCCTCGGCCGCGCCGAGCACGTCGAGCTGCTCGGCCCGCTCGGCCCCGGCGACCCGGCGCACCACCTCGAGCACCCCGGCCCGATCGGCCGGCCGCACCCGCAGCCAGGCCTGGCTCAGGTCGTGCGGCCAGGGAAGGCACCCGGCCGCCTCGATCAGCTGCAGCCGGCGGACCAGCTCGGCGGCCTCGACCGCGCCGTCGACGGTGCTCGGCGTGGCCAGCAGCACCGGCACCGGCGCCCACCAGATGCCGGCCAGAATCTCGCACAACCGGTGGAACAGCGGCACACTCGGATCGGGCGCCGACCAGGACACCCTCGGCAGCGCCAGGTCGGCGAGAGCGACCGCCTGGCGGTGCCGTTCCCCGGCCGGACGGTCGGCGCAGGCCAGCGCCGAGCTCACGCAGCCCTGCAGCGCGTCGCCGAGGTCCCGCACGGCGTGGGCGTTACCGAGCTTCTTCGAGTACTTCTGGGGCGGTACCTCCGCACTGAGCCACGTCCGCTGCTCGGCCACCGGGGCCAGCGCCGCGCGCAGCCCCTCCGGGTCGTGCCAGGAGAACCGCACCAGCGCGTCGAGAAAGCGCTCGATGCGCACCACGTCTTTCTGCCGCCACCAGTCGTCTCCGCGGAGGTACACCGCCAGCTCCTCGGCCAGCTCCTCCGGGTCGGTGATCGCCTCGAACGCCGGGGCGGGCTGCGGGACGGGCAGTTCCGGGCCGGCGATCGGCTCTTCGGCAACCGCACCGAGCAGCCCGGCCGCCCGCATCCGCAGGTCGGGCGCCAGGGCCTGTGCCGCGAGAACCAGTTCGGCGCGGGCCAATTCGAACAGCTCCCCCAGGTGCGGCGCGATCAGGTCGAGCACCCGCTTCTGCAGCGCCGGATCGGGATGGCCCAGCCCGGAGGCCGTCGCCAGAACCAGCGGCTCCCGCGGAGCACCGCGCAGAGCGGTGCGCAGCCAGGTGAGCTGCCCCTTGAACAGCCCCTTGTCGGGCCGCACCATGATCGCCGAGGTGACCTCGGTGAGAATCGACGCGGGCAGCTCACCGGCCTCGTCGAGCCGGCGCAGCCGCTGCTGGGCCATCGTGGCCACGTTCGCGGGGGCGGCCGCGACCAGGCTGACGTACTGCCCGAGCCGGCTGCCGACCTCGGCCGCCGTCGGGTCGATCTGGCCGTGCAGCACCAGCAGACCGTGCAGGTCGACCTTGCGGTCGGTGGTCTGCAGCGCCCCGACACAGGCGTCGACCAGCTCGGACCGGGACAGCGCCCCCTCGGCGGCGAGCCGCACCAGGGCCTCGCCCCGCCCCTCCTCGTCGAACAGCTGACCGCCGTCACGCAGTGCCAGGGCCCGCATCACCAGCACCGACCAGGACGGCCGGGCCCGCACGTCGGCGACCACCCGCTGCACGTCACGCACCCAGTACAGCGAGAACGCCGGCGGCGTGGGCGGTTCACCGGGGGCGAGCCGGACCAGTTCGAGCGCCAGGCGGGGGAACCAGGCCTCGCTCCAGAGGTCGTCGGCCCGCACCCGCCCGGCCAGGTCGGCGGCGAGCTTCGGCTGCCCGGTGAGCCCCCGGACCTCGAGAACCCGCAGCAGACGGGCGGTCAGGGTGTCGACCCCCCGGGCGTCGTCCACCTCGATCCGGCGCAGCGCCACCACCAGTTTGGAGGCGGGCAGGGTGCCCACGGCCGCGATCGCCAGGCAGGCCATCAGGCCGTCCGGCCCCCGCCGGGGGTTGCGGAACACGTGCGCCTGCTCGTTGTCGTCGTCCCACCACCGCGTGGCCAGCCGGGCGAACGTCGCGACCTTCGGCGCCAGCTCGCGGCGCTGTGCCTCGGTCAGCCCGAGCACCAGCTTCTCGGTGACCTCGGCCCCGTCCTTACGCATGACCTTGAGCAGGCCGTCCCAGTCCACCACGTCCACCACTGCCTCTGCCATGACCTCAGATCTCCCCACGAACCGACTGCTCCACCGCGAGAACGTGTTTGCACGGCCCCCGACTGCCCTGATGCTTCGCGAACCACGGGCAGGTGCACGAGCGGCGATCTCCCACCAGGCGCACCCGGTGCCGGTGGTCGCCGCTGCTCACCAGCGCCGACACCTCGCCCGGCTGGTTGCGCCCGACCGACACCGCCCCACTCGCGACCAGCGCTCTCGCGGCCCCGTGACGGGGATTCATGCGCTCGATCACGTCACCCGCGAACGGCAGCTCACGGTGGAACGAGGCGGCCTCGGCCAGATCTCGCCCGACCCGCCCGGACGCCCCGAGCCGCACCAGCGCGTCTCGCACCCGGGCCGGTGTGAGCCCGGAACCGGCGGCCAGCTCGGCGATGTCGATGCGCGGCTCGAAGGCCAGCAGCACACTGACCAGGTCGGCGTCTTCGGCCCCGGTGTCGGACGCGAGCGCGTCGAGCACCGCGCCCTCACCGGAGAAACCGCGGGTGGCGTCGGGCGACAGCGTGGCGGTGAGCCGCATGCCGGGCAGTGTCAGCTCCCAGGCGCTGGCCACCGGATGACCGGCCCCGGTGACGGGCGGCCCGTAGACCCGCAGCCCGGTGGCGAACCGCAGCAACGGCAGGATCGCCGAGAGCCGCTGCGGGGCGGGCAGACACACCGCGCCCGGCGTCGGCCGGGAGACCAGCCGCAGCGACCGGCCGGCCGGGGCGAACCAGAACGCCCCGCTCGCCCGCCGCTGACTCGGCAGTGAGCGCAGCAACCGGGCCGCCTCGGCCGCCGGGATCTCGGCCCGTGCCTCGAAATCGCCTGTGAGCACATAGATCTCGCCGAACCCACGCACCCACCGCTCGGGCAGCGGCACCTTCTTCTCCACCACCGCGTCGGTCTTCGTGGTGACCGTGACGTCGTCGGGACCGACCGCCAGGTGCAGGGCGCTGCCGTCGAGCACCCCGCTCAGCAGGCGCCGCAGCGGCTCGTTGACGTCGACATTGGTGGTGCCGTGATCGACCACGTCGCCGTCGTACCCCGCGCTCAGCACGTCGAGCCGCAGGTGCACGCCACCGCACACCGAGAACGACTCGAACCGCAGCCGCTCACCGTCGCTGGTGACCACCGGATCGCGGAACGCGGTGTCGGCGGGCTGGAAGTAGCGGGTGCGCGCCACTTCTGCCACAGCCAGCAAACCGGCCGCGGCCACCCCGGGGCGCTGCAGGAACCCGTTGAAGAACCGCGGATGTGCCCCCGCGCCGGAGGGACCGCGCAGCGCGGTGCCCCCGGACGTCTCCAGGTCCAGCTCGCCGGGGGCGAGACTGGACGGCCGACGGTAGCTGTAGGTCTGGACCGACTCCATGCCTCACAACGTAGCGACGGGGTCCGACAATCTTGATCCAACCCGGGCAACCCCACCCGACCGGAGCCCGGGAACCCGACCGACGCGTCCGCAAGCCCGCAAGCCCGCAAGCCCGCAAGAGCGACGAGGCCCTAGAACAGCCCCCGCTTGATCTGACGCACCGCCTGCGCGATGCGGTGCTCGTTCTCGATCAGCGCGAACCGCACGTGCCCGTCCCCGTCCGGCCCGAACCCGACACCCGGCGACACCGCCACGTCGCACTCCTTCACCAGCCGGGTCGCGAACGCGATCGAGCCCTCCGCGCGGAACCGGGGCGGGATCGGAGCCCAGACGAACATCGTCCCGGCCGGCCGCTCCACCTCCCACCCGATCCGGGTCAGCCCGTCGCACAGGGCATTACGCCGTGCCTCGTAGATGGCGTTGACCTCGGCCGGGTACTCCGAGGCCTCGTTCAGCGTCACCGTGGCCGCGATCTGCACCGGCTGGAACGAGCCGTAGTCGAGGTAGCTCTTCAGCTTCGCCAGCGCCGCGACCACCTCGGCGTTGCCCAGCAGGAAGGCCATCCGCCAGCCCGCCATCGAGAACGACTTGGTCATCGAGTACAGCTCGACCGCGCACTCCAGCGCGCCCTCGCACTCCAGGATCGAAGGCGGCCGCACCCCGTCGAACCAGACGTCGGCGTAGGCGAAGTCGTGCACCAGCACCACGTCGCGCTGCCGTGCCCAGTCGACCAGACGCTGCAGGTCTTCCTTGGTGGCGGTCGCGGTGGTCGGATTGTGCGGGAAGCACAGCACCACCACGCGGGGCTTGGGCCAGCCGTACTCCCAGGCCTCCATCACCGCGTCCACGTAGTCGGAGGCACCACCCGGCCCGATCGTGACCTGCCGGGCGTCGGCCCCGGCGAAGTACGGGCCCCAGATGTGGATCGGGTACGACGGCGAGGGCACCAGCGCCGCGTCGCCGGGCTGCAGCAGCACCCACATCAGGTGACTGAAGCCCTCTTTCGCGCCGATCGTGGCGATGACGTTGGCCACCGGGTCGAGCTCCACGCCGTACTGGTCGGCGTAACGGGCCGCGATCGCCTCGCGCAACTTGGGCAGGCCCCGGCTCGAGGAGTACCGGTGGTTGCGCGAATTGCGCGCGGCCTCGGCCAGCTTCTCCACGGCGATCTCCGGACTGGGGATGTCCGGATTACCGAAACCCAGGTCCACGATGTCTTTCCCGGCTCGTCGCGCCTCGAGCTTCAACCCGTCGATGATGGTGAAGACGTACGGCGGCAACCCCGGGATTCTCCTGAACTCCACCGCGGCAACGGTAGTGAACGCACCGGCGATGCCCCGATAGCCAATCGCCTGATCCTGGCCATGCCGGTCCCATCGGTGAATCTGTTCACACCAGCATCAAGCAGGAGTCACTCCACCACCGTCCGTCACGGAAAGTGGCATCAAGCCCCTGCATACGTACCGATCATGGGTGTTTGACGCAGAGTGCGCGCCAGAGCTTGGATCGGACGCGGCCCGAGGGGGGAGACAGACGTGGTGCAGTGGATCGACGAGCCCGCGCCGTCGCGGTGGCGCTCCCGAGCGGCAGTCATGGCGGACGTGGTGGTCGCCGCGGTCGCGGGTGTCACCCTCGGGGTGGTGTCGGGAAAGGCCGCGGCCAGCGACCTGTGGGGCGGCATCTTCACCTCGGCCGGTCTGTGGATCGCGCTGATCACGGTGATCGGGCTGTTCGCCCCCAGCACCGACCGGGCCGTGCTGAGAACGGTCGTGCAGATGCCCCTCACGGTCGCCGCCCATCTGGGGCTCGGCCCGGCCCACCCGCCGCCGGAGCAGACCCTGGGCTGGTGCGTCCTGGCCGCCGTCGCCGCCCCGGTGCTGGCCGGCTTCGCCCACGAGGCCCGGCGCGGCGGCTGGCTCGGCTCGATCGTGCTGGCCTGCCCGTCGGCGCTGCTCATCGCCGAGGCCCGGCCCTGGCACAGCAGCCCGTTCGGCGACCCGGTGGCCCAGTTCGACCTGGTGGCCGCCGCGGCTCTGCTGCTCCTGGCCCCGGTGCCGCTCGGCGTGCGGCTGAGGGCCGCCCTGCTGACCGCCCCGGCCGTCTACGGCACAGTCCATTTGCTCGGTGCGGCAGGAGATCTGGTGGAGCGGCTGCGGCCCTGACCGGTCTGGGCCAGACTGCCTTCATGCCGACCCGGTTGACGAACCTCGTGATCGACTCCGCCGACCCCGCCGCCCTGGCCCGCTGGTGGGGTGAGGCACTGGGCTGGACCGTCTCCTACGAAGACGTGAACGAGAGCGACCTGACCCCGGCCCCGGGCGAGCCCGGCCTCGAGCTCACGTTCGTGCCGGTGCCCGAGGCCAAGAACGGCTGGAACCGCCTGCACCTCGACCTCGCCTCCCGCGACGCCGCGCACCAGGCCGAGACCGTGGCCCGGCTGGAGCAGGCCGGCGCCACCCGCGTCGACATCGGCGTGGAGCGTCCCTGGGTGGTGCTCGCCGATCCGGAGGGCAACGAGTTCTGCGTGCTCGAGCACCGCGACGAGTACGACAACCGCGGCCCGGTCGCGGCCGTCGTCGCGTTCGCCCACGACCCGGCCGCCCTCGGCTCGTTCTGGCAGCAGGCCGCCGGCGGTGAGCTCGAGGCCCCCGACGGCCCGACCGCCACGATCGAGCTGACCACCCCCGGGCCGCTGCTGGAGTTCATCCGCAGCGAGGCCCCCAAGACCGTGAAGAACCGCCTGCACCTCGACGTTCGCCCCTACGCCGACGACGACCAGGCCGCCGAGGTCAGCCGTCTCGTCAACCTGGGCGCGCTGCGCACCGACGTCGGCCAGGAGCAGGCCGCCCCCGGCGAGGTCACCTGGACGGTGCTGACCGACCCGGAGGGCAACGAGTTCTGCGTGCTGCGCCCCCGAGCCTGAGAAGACCTCACCCCCTGAGACGCCCGCCCCCTCGAAACGCCCGGCCCCTCGAAACGCCCGGCCCTCGGAGAAACCCCGCCCCCTGAGTCGCCCGATCCCGGAACGCGCCCCCGCAGCGCCCCCGAAACCGATCGGCCGGCCGACCGGAAGCACGAAAGACTCCCGGGGTGACGATCCGACTGGAGACCGACCGCCTGATCCTGCGCCAGTGGCGCGACGAGGACCGCGCTCCCTGGGCCGCGATGAACGCCGACCCGGAGGTGCTGCACTTCTTCCCCTCCACCCGAACCCGCGAGCAGTCCGACCTCGCCGTCGACGGGTTCATCCACCACATAGACGAGTTCGGCTGGGGCCTGTTCGCCACCGAGCTCAAGGAGTCCGGCCAGTTCGTGGGCACGATCGGACTCTGGCCCATGCCCGCCGGCTTCCCGGCCGCCGACCTCACCGAGATCGGCTGGCGCCTTGACAAGCCGTTCTGGGGCAAGGGTTACGCGCCCGAGGGAGCCCGGGCGGTGCTGGAGTTCGCCTTCGGGACGCTGGGCAAGCCCGAGCTGGTCTCGATGACCACGGTGACCAACGCGGCCTCACGCCGGGTGATGACGAAGATCGGCATGACCTACTCACCCGACGACGACTTCATCAACCCCGACTACGAACCCGGCTTCTGGCAGGGCCCGCACGTGCTGCACCGCATCACGAAGGAGCGCTACGAGTCCGAACGCGCCCGCACCGCGGCGTCGTAGAGCCCGCGCTTGTTCGCACCCGCCTGGGCCGCCACGGCGGCGACGGCCTCCTTGAGCCGCTCCCCCGCGTCCACCCGCTCGAGCACCTGGGTGACCAGCGTGGAGGCCGCCGACGGGTCGGACAGGTCGACCGGCACCGGTTCCGGGGCTCCACCCACCACCAGGCAGATCTCCCCCAGCACCTCCGAAGACGCGGCCCAGGAAGCCAGGTCGCCCAGCGGGCCGCGCCGGATCTCCTCGTAGGTCTTGGTCAGCTCCCGGCACACCGCCGCCGGGCGGTCGGCCCCGAAGGCGTCACTCATCGCCGCCAGGGTGTCGGCCGTCCGGCGCGGCGACTCGAAGAAGATCATCGTGCGTGGCTCGGCGGCCAGCGCCCGGAAGGCCGACGAGCGCTTGCCGCTGGTGCGGGGCGGGAACCCCTCGAAGCAGAACCGGTCGGTGGGCAGCCCGCTCAGCGCCAGCGCGGTCAGCGCGGCCGACGGCCCGGGCAGAGCCGTGACCGGGAACCCGGCATCGACCACGGCCTGCACCGCCCGCAGCCCGGGATCCGAGACCCCCGGCATGCCCGCGTCACTCACCACCAGCACCGTGCCGCCACCGGCGACCACCTCGAGCAGCTCGGTGGACCGGTAGCCCTCGTTGTGCTCGTGGTTGCTGATCACCCGGCCCTGCGGGGTGATCCCCAGGGCCGCGGCCAGACGCCGGAACCGCCGGGTGTCCTCGGCGGCGATCAGGTCGGCGGTCTCGATCAGGCGGCTCAGCCGCACCGAGGCGTCTTCCGGGTCGCCGATCGGGGTGGCGGCCAGAACCAGGCGGCCGGTCACGTGAGATCCCAGACCAGCACACCGTCTTCGGCCACCGGCTCGGACCCGATCAGGGCCGTCACCGTCTGCCGCAGCGCGTCTTGCGAGGAGTCGGGCCCGAGCACGATGCGGTCAGCCCCCCAGGCCTGGATGTCGAGCGCGGCCTGCTGCCGCATCGCCGGTGTGACCACCGGAACGCTGCCCGTGTACTGCACCTCGGTGAGCAGCCGGGCGGTGGTCGGATCCGCCTCACCCCCGACGTACGCCTGGCCGTCGGAGGCCGGGCCGAGGAAGTAGCCGCCGGGCATCTTGAACGCGTAACCCGAGGCCGACTGCCAGCGCATCGCCTTGGGCAGCGTGGCGACCGGGTAGGGCAGCACCACGACGACCGTGTCGTCGGCGAGCTGCGGGGCCTCGTCGGTGAACCAGGCGGGCACCACCGGCGCGTCTTCGACCGGGATCGCCGCCGGCAACAGCGGGGCCAGGCAGACGACCGACACCCCGACCGCTCCCACGGCGCGGGCGGTGACGGCCCAGGTGGTCACGGACCGGCCGGTCGTCGGCTGCAGGAACCGGTGCCGGGAACCGCTGCGCAGCCCCTGCACCGCGAGCGCGAGCAGCGTGCCCGCGAACACCGCCACCAGCAGCCCGAGCCGGGTGGCGAGCGAGGCCTCGGTCACCGGCAGGCTCTGCAGCAGCGCGTAGGGGCCCTGGTGCTCGGTCCACACGCCCTCGATCCAGATCCGGCCGCCGAGCGACAGCGCGATCGTGACCGCCAGGCCGACCGCGGCGCAGCGTACGGCCACCATGCGCCAGCCCAGCACGATCGTCACCAGGCAGGTGACGAGCAGCGGCCAGCCCAGGTAGGCGAGGTGCTCCTCGATGCCACCGGCGAACCGCCGGGCCTGCACCAGGTCTTCGGCGGTGTGGAACAGCACACCCGAGGTCGGGGTGAAGAAGGCCGTCACGTCGGCGCCGAAGTAGTCCTTGGCGAAGGGACTTCCGTGATGCGCGTGCGGCCCGAAGAACTGCAGGTAGAGCGGGTACGCGGCGAACGGCAGGAACACCGCGAAGGCCACCGCGAGGGTACGGGCCAGGCGCTTGGCCGCGACCCGGATCTGGCGCGGACGGCAGGCCGCGGCGGTCAGCAGGATCAGCAGCGCGCCCAGACCGGCCTGGAACAGCACCTCCTCACCGACGAACACCTGCAGCAGCGCGACCACACCGAGCCAGACGCCGGTGCGGCGCCAGCGGTCGGTGGTCCAGGCCTCGACGCTGAGCGCGATGAGGATCGGCAGGCCGGGCGCGAAGGCCATGGTGATGTGCCCGGTCAGCGAGTTCACGATCGCCGGGGAGATCGCGAAGCAGATCGCGCCGACCGAGGCGGCCCCGGTGGAGACGCCCGGCACCCGCCGCAGGGCCCAGTAACCGGCCGCGAAACAGGCCGGGACCGCCAGCACGTTCAGCAGGTTCAGCGTGAACAGCGAGCTCCACAGCAGCGTGAACGGCGAGAGCACGATCGCCGGCAGCAGCAGCGTGGTGTTGTTCATCGCCCCGACGCCGCCGGGCCAGTTCATGTCGTCGGTCTCGAACGGCGTCTCGAAAGAGCCCAGCGCGTGCGGGGTGTGACCGAGCCACCACGAGTAGTGCATGGCGTCGGGCACGTTGCCGGAGATCACCCGGCTCGCCATCCCGCCCCACAGACCCGACGTGGCGTACAGCCCGAACCCGAACGCGACCAGGGCCACGAACACCAGGACCGGCCCCGACGGATCGTCCGGCCGGGTCTTCAACAGCCTCAGGAGCCTCTCCCACCGGGTCTCCTCCGGAGGCCGAGGCTCCTGATCGACCGGTGTGGTCTCCGCCGACGCACTCACCCGTGCCCGTCCTCCCAGTTCATCCGCTCCCCGTACCCGCTCGAAGCGGTCGGCGCCCCAAGTCTGGCAGGTGCACCCACCTCGTCCACCAGTACCTCAAAGACGAAGGCCCTACGATGACGCGGGTGACCAGCTCAGCCGTGGCCACGCGCGCCGCGGTGCGCGAGGTCCAGCCCCCCTCGCCGATCCGGCGCCAGCCCCGCCTGAGCCCGCGGGGCTGGCTCGCCGTGCTGGCCGTCACCGCGTTCGGCGGCTTCATCCGGTTCTGGCACCTGGGCCGTCCCGGCACCCTGGTGTTCGACGAGACCTACTACGTCAAGCAGGGCTGGTCGATGATCCGGGCCGGCTACGAGCTGGCCTGGCAGGGCAAGGGCGAGGACGTCGACCCGCGCTGGAACAAGGGCGACATCGACGTCTTCACCAGCTCTCCCGACTTCGTGGTGCACCCGCCGGTCGGCAAGTGGATGATCGGCCTGGGCGAGTGGGTCTTCGGCCCGACCAGCTCGTTCGGCTGGCGCTTCTCGTCCGCCCTGGTCGGCACCCTGTCGATCCTGATGATCATCCTGATCGCCCGGCGGTTGTTCGGGTCCACCCTGCTCGGCCTCACCGCCGGTCTGCTGCTCTCGATCGACGGCGAGCACTTCGTGCACAGCCGCACCGGTCTGCTCGACGTCTTCGTGATGTTCTGGGCCCTGGCCGCGTTCGGGTGCGTGCTGGTCGACCGGGACACCGGCCGCCGCCGGCTGGCGCTGCGGGCGCAGGCCGAGTTCGCCGAGCGCGAGCAGACCACCGGCGACTCGTTCCGCTGGTGGATGGGTGTGCACTGGTGGCGCATCGCCGCCGCGGTCTGCCTCGGCCTGTGCGCCGGCACCAAGTGGTCGGGCCTCTACTTCGCCCTGGTCTTCGGCATCATGATCATCCTGTGGGACGCCGGGGCCCGCCGGGCGGTCGGCCTGCGGCACTGGTTCCTGGGTTCGGTGTTCTGGGGCGCGATCTCCGGCGCCGGGATGCTCGTGGTCGCCGGTGCCACCTACCTGGCCTCGTGGACCGGGTGGTTCCTCTCCAGCGACGGGTACGACCGGCAGTGGGCCGCCGAGAACCCCGGGCAGGGCATCACCTGGCTCCCGGAGGCGCTGCGGAGCCTGGCGTTCTACCACTCGCAGATGTGGAACTTCAACATCAACCTGGAGGCCACGCACCCGTACATGGCCAACCCCTGGTCGTGGATCGTGATGGGCCGCCCCACCGCCTTCTACTACGAAGACCCGACGCTGGGGCAGAAGGGCTGCACGGTCGACCAGTGCTCCGAGGCCATCACCGCGCTCGGCAACCCGGTGATCTGGTGGGGTGCGACGCTCGGCATCGTGGTGCTGCTGTTCCGCTGGGCGGCGCGCCGCGACTGGCGCGCCGGGGCCGTGCTGGCCGGGCTGGTGGCCGGTTACCTGCCCTGGTTCCAGTACCAGCACCGCACGATCTTCAACTTCTACACGATCGCGTTCACCCCGTGGGTCGTGCTCACCCTGGTCTACGTGCTCGGCCTGATCCTCGGGCGCACCCACGACTCCTCGCGGCGACGGCGCAACGGGGCCTGGCTCGCCGGTTCGGTGGTCGTGCTCGCGGTGCTGGCCTTCTGGTTCTTCGTGCCGATCTACACCGCTCAGGTCATCCCGCAGTCCAGCTGGAGCGACCGGATGTGGCTGCCCAGCTGGATCTAGGGCAACAGCCCGGCCAGGGTCTCGATCGTCTTCACCCGCTCGGCATGCGTGCGGTCGAAGGGCTGGATCGACAGTGTGGTCACCCCGGCCTCGTCCAGCGCGGCCAGTCGTTCCGCCACCCAGGAGGCCGGCCCCACCAGTGCGGTCGAGCGGAGCAGGTCGGCCGGCACGGCGGCCGCGGCCTCCTCCTTGCGCCCGGCCAGGTACAGCTCCTGGATCCGGTCGGCCTGTGCCCCGTAGCCGTAGCGGGTGGCCAGGTCGTGGTAGAAGTTCTTGCCCTTCGCGCCCATTCCCCCGATGTAGAGGGCGAATTGAGGACGCGCGAACTCGAGCAGCGCTTCGGTGCCGTCGCCGATGGCGACGGGCACCGGGACCACCACGTCGAGCGCACCCAGCTCGGGAGCCCGCCGGGAGAATCCGGAGGCCAGCGACGCACCCCAGACCTCCTGAAAACCCTCGGGCCGGAAGAAGAACGGTGCCCAGCCCTCGGCCACCTCGGCCGCGAGCTCCACGTTCTTCGGGCCCATGGCCGCGATCAGGATCGGGATGCGCCCGCGCTCGGGGTGGTTGATGAGCTTCAGCGGCTTGCCGAGCCCGCCCTCGCGCGGAATCCGGTAGTGCGGGCCCGCGTGCTCGAGCTTCTCGCGGCGCCAGACCTGCCGGCAGATCTCGACGATCTCCCGGGTGCGGCCCACCGGGGCGTCGTACCTCACGCCGTGGAACCCCTCGATGACCTGCGGACCACTGGCCCCGAGGCCGAGCGTGAACCGGCCGCCGGAGACGTGGTCGAGCCCGGCCGCGGTCATCGCCAGCAGGGCCGGGGTGCGGGTGTAGATCGGCAGGATGTTCGAGGCGATCTCCAGGCCCGGCACCTTCGCGGCGATGAACCCGAGCTGGCTCACGGCGTCGAAGCCGTAGACCTCGGCGACGTAGACGATGCCCAGGCCGGCCGCGTGGTAATCGGGCAGCTGATCGACGGTCTCGACGAAACTCCCGCTGTACGGCAGCGGCATACCGATCCGCACTGAAGTGCCTCCTGGAACGCTCGAGGATGGCTGGCCGCCCATCTTGCTATCCCCCGGGCCACCAGCCAACCCCTAGACGCTCACCGGTTCCTCGATGTCGAGGGGCACCAGGGCCGACCCGATCGCCGACAGATCGACCCGCGGCAGCATCCGTGGCTCGTCGGCCGTGCCGATCGGCGCCACCCGCATCATGGTGAAGTCGAGCAGCGCGGCCTCGAGCGAACCGGCCGGGTGGCCGGAGCGTTTCGGGTCCGGGTCCTCCCAGACGGCCTTCTCGATCGCCCGCAGCGCGTGCACCACCAGCCCGACCACCTGGCCGCTGCCGCCTTCCGGGTCGGTGCTCACGATCAGCACGTACGACGACTCCAGCGGCGAGTCGGGCACTTCGAGCAGCCGGGTCAGCCGGTACAGCGGCACCACCGTGTCGCGGTGCGTGAACAGGCCGAGCACCTTCTCGTGCCCGGCCTCCAGCACCGAGTACCGCTCCGGGAACTCCAGGATCTCCACCACCTGGCGCAGCGGCACGGCCATGTCCCGGCCGGCCGAGAACGTCAGGTAGGTCTCGCTGGTCTTGGCCTCCCGGGTCCAGGTGTCGGCGTCCGAGATCTCGCCCAGCCGCTGGGCCGGAACCCCGCTGTCGTGGGGGGTGTTCAGCCGGGACAGGGCCTTCAGGTCGTCGTGCTCGAGCATCGAGCCGACCGCGAGGGTGAGGAAGTCACCGTGACCGGGCACCCGCAGCACGTTCTCGAGGTAGCGCCGGCCGGGGACCTGGATCGCGGGCAGCGCCATCGTCTCCACCGAGCCGGTGTTGATCAGCTCCAGCACCTCGGACAGCAGCATCACCACCAGCCCGTCGCGGAAACGGATGGCCACGCCCTCGGCGTCCTCGTTGTTCAAACTGCCCAGCCCGGCCAGCTCGAGCGGGTCGAAGACCGGGATCTCGGCCCCTCCGTAGTCGGCGACCCCCTTGCAGGAGCCGTGTCTCAGCGGTGAGCTACGCACCTTCACCCGGGGCAGGATGGTGTGCACCGACTCGATCGAGATCGCCAGCCGGTGCTCGGCGCAGCGCACCAGCAGCATCGAGTTCTGCCCGGTGCCGACGTGCAGCACCGAACCCGGCTCACCGGCACCGGCCCCGAAGAGCCCGTCCGCGCGTCCCTCCTCCTGCACCACCGGCACACCGGGTAGCGCGAACATCGCGGCGACGTCGAGAACGCTGACGATGCCGCCGGTCTCGGCCCGGGTGAAGGTGTGCGACACCAGCAGCCCCTGCCCGTCCGGCGTCCCCATCCGGGTCAGCCGGGGCGGAGTCGTGACCCCGTGCACGCTGTCGACGATCAGACCGAGCAACTGCCGCTCGCGCAGCAGCACCACGATGACGCGACGTGGCGTGTGACCGTCGCCGGGCTCCCGCCCGGAGGAACCGTCCGCCCCGAGCGCGTGCTCGGGCCGCATCCGCAGCAGGTCGAGCACCGGGATCACCTGGCCGCGCAGGTTCAGCGCCCCGAGCAGGCCGGGGGCGTTCGCCGGCAGCACCTCCAGCTTGTCCGGGCAGGGAGTCACCTCCCGCACGTCCGACAGCGGCACCCCGACGCAGGCCTCACCGGTGGCGAAGAGCCCGTAGGTGGTCGAGGCCAGATCGGCGCTCTCGCTCATCCCTGGGCACTCTGCTGCGAGGCGCCGAGCAGTTCCTCGATCAGCCGGCTGACCTTCGCCGAGGCCTCGACCTGGGTCTTCGTCGCGGTCACGATCAGCTCGATCGAGGCGCTGGTGCGCGAGACGCTGCCGACGATCTCCTCGAACGACTCACCGGCCTTCTCCGACACCCGGGCGCCCTCGTTGACCCGCATCGTGGATTCCTGCACCAGCTTGGAGATCTCGCGCGCCGCGTCGGCCGACCGCTCGGCCAGCTTGCGCACCTCACCGGCGACCACCGAGAAGCCCAGACCGTGCTCACCGGCCCGCGCCGCCTCGATCGAGGCGTTGAACGCGAGAAGGTTGGTCTGATCGGCGATGTCGCTCATCACCTGCACGATCTCGCCGATCTGGGCCGAGCTGCGCTGGATCAGCGAGATCGCCTCGACCGACTCACGCAGCGACGCCGATCCGGCCTCGGCGTCGTCCTGGGTGGACGACGACCAGCGGCTGGCGTCGGACGTGCTCATCGAGATCGCCTCGATCGACTCACTGAGCCGCTGCACGGCTTCGCTCATCGCCTCGGCCTTCTGGTTGAGGCGCTGCTCGAGCTGCACCTGGTCGGTGATGTCGTACGCGTACTTGATCACCTTCATCGGCTTGCCCGAGAGGTCGAGGATCGGGTTGTAGCTGGCCTGGATCCACACGTTGCGGCCGAACTTGCCCACCCGGTGGAACCTTCCGGAGCGCAGCTCACCGTTCTGCAGCCGCAGCCAGAAGTCCCGGTAGTCCTCCGACAGCACGTAGTCCTGGGTGCAGAAGATGCTGTGGTGCTGGCCGACGATCTCGCTCTGGGTGTAGCCCATCGTCTTGAGGAAGTTGTCGTTGGCGACCAGGATCTTGCCGTCGAGGTCGAACTCGATCACGGCCTGGGCCCGGTTGATCGCCGCCACGCGCCCCGCGAACTCGGAGTTGCGCAGCTTGTCGGCGGTCACGTCGCTGGCGAACTTGACCACCTTGAACGGGCGGCCCTCGCTGGTCAGGATCGGGTTGTAGGTGGCCCGGATCCAGACCTCACGGCCGTTCTTGGTGATCCGCTTGTACTCACCCGAGTCGAACTCGCCGCGTCCCAGCTTCTCCCAGAAGAACTGGTACTCCGGCCGCGAGGCCTCGTCGGCGGAGACGAACAACCGGTGGTGGCGGCCGCGGATCTCCTCCAGGCGGTAGCCCATCAGGTCGCAGAACAGCGGGTTCGCCGTGAGCACGTTGCCCTCGAGGTCGAACTCGATCACCGCCTGGGAGCGGCCGATCGCATCGATCTTGCCCTCGAAGTCGGCGTTGCGCAGCTTCTCGGCGGTCACGTCGGTGGCGAACTTGACCACCTTCCAGGGCCTTCCGTTCAGCCCGAAGATCGGGTTGTAGGTGGCCTGGAGCCAGATGTCGCGACTGCCCTTGCCGAGACGGTGGAACTCGCCGGTCTGGTACTCGCCCTCGCGGATGCGGCGCCAGAAGTCGGCGTACTCGTCCGACTCGGCGACCTGGGCGGGCACGAACATCCGGTGGTGCTGGCCGACGACCTCGTCGCGGTCGTACCCGACCGTGGCCAGGAAGTTGTCGTTGACCGAGAGGATCTTGCCGTTCAGGTCGAACTCGATGACGGCCTGCGAGCGGTCCATCGCGGCGGCCTTGCCCGCGTAGTCGGCGCTCACCTGCTTGGCCGCGGTCACGTCGACCGCGTACTTCACGATCTTCCAGGGCTTTCCGTCGATCCCGATGATCGGGTTGTAGACGGCCTGGAGCCAGACGTCACGACCGCCCTTGCCGACCCGGTGGAACTCGCCGGCCACGAACTCGCCCTCGCCCAGGCGCTCCCAGAACTGACGATAGGCGGCGGAACGGGCCTCCTCGGCGGGCACGAACATGCGGTGGTGCTGGCCGACGACCTCCTGCCGCGAGTAGCCCATGGCCTCGCAGAAGTTGTCGTTCGCGTCGAGGATCACCCCACCGAGGTCGAACTCGATGACGGCCTGGGAACGGTTGATGGCCTGGATCTTTCCCTCGGCGTCGGCCGTGGCGCGGCGTCCGCCGGTGATGTCGAGCGCGTACTCGACCACCTTCACCACGCGGCCCTCGCCGTTCTTCACCGGCACGAAGGTGGAACGGATCCACAGGGCGCGCTTGCCCTGCCAGACCCGGCGGAACTCGCCGGTGAGGTTGCCACCGGACCGCAGCTCCTCCCAGAGTTCCGCGTACTCGGAGGTCTCGACCACCTCGCTGGGCACGAACGAACTGTGATTGCGCCCGATGATCTCGACCGTGCTGTAGCCCATGAGCTCGGCAAAGCGCTCGTTGGCCCGCATCACCGTGCCGTCGGGGGCGTACTCCGCGACGGCCTGACCTCGACCGAACGCATCAACCTGGCTTCTTAGCTCCGCGAGAAGCTCGCGCTCCTCATGCGAGAGGCCCGTGTCGTCCGACAACTTCGTTCTCCGTTCCAGCACCTGGACGCCTGACCCCCGTATGGGTCTCGCTCGGTGACGGAACGTGAGAGATTGAGCCGACGGCCGGAACGGTCACCCGTTCGGAGCAGCTGAACCGACCGGGTGACGCGAATTGCTTCACCCACTGTCAATTGGCATGCGGTGCCAGAATTCCGGTGCCTGAGGACGTGGTGGTCAACCGGGTGGGTGAGTCCGGGACCAGCGCGGCTCCCACCGCGGAGAGGTCCACCCGGGTCAGCATCCGCGGCTCGTCGGAGGTGCCGATGGCCGCCAGCCGGATCGTGCGCCGCCGGGCCAGCGCCTGTTCCAGCGACGGTTCCCCGGAGGGTGCCTCGCCCGGCGCCGCCGGGTCCTCCCAGATCGAGCGCTCGATGGCGCGCAGCGCGTGCACCGCGAGGCCGACCACCCGCCCGTCCGGCCCCGCGCTCACCACGAGCACGTAGGCGGCCGGCAGCGACGGGTCCCCGGCCCGGAGCAGACCGGACAGGCGGTAGAGCGGCACCACGGTGTCGCGGTGGGTGAACAGGCCCAGGACGTCTTCGTCACCGGCTCGCAGCACCGAGTACTGCTCCGGGAAGGGCAGGATCTCGACCACCTGCTCGAGCGGCACCGCGAAGTCCCGGCCCACCGAGAAGGTCAGGTAGGTCCCGCCCGCCCGGCTCTGCCCCGCGCTCTCCTCGTCGTCCGCCGCCCGCGGGGCCGGAACCCCCTCGTGGCGTGGAGGGGTGTTCAGCCGCGACAGCGCGTTCAGGTCCTCGTGCGCGAGGATGGCCTCGACCGACAGCGAGAGGAAGTCGCCCCGCCCGGGCACCCGCACCACCCCGTCCAGGTACCGGCGACCGGGCACCTGCACCCCGGGCAGCGTGAACCGCTGCCCGGCCGACGCCGGGATCAGCTCGAGCACCTCGGACAGCAGCATCACCACCACCCCGTCCCGGAACTTCACCGCGACGCCCTCGGTGTCGCCCGCCGAGAGCTCGCCGAGACCGGCCAGGGCCAGCGGGTCGAACACCGGCACCTCGGCGCCGCCGTAGTCGGTGACCCCGCGGCAGGATCCGTGCCGCAACGGCGAGCTGCGCACCGTCACCCGGGGCACGATGGTGTGCACGGCGTCGATGTTCAGCGTGAGCCGGTGGTCCGCGCAGCGCACCAGCAGCATCGACCCGGCCAGGTCGGTGGCGTCGGCCGCCGTCCCGTCCGCCCCGAAGACCCCGTCCCCGGCCTCGTCCTCCCGCAGCGCCGGGATACCGGGCAGGGCGAACAGGGCCTCCACGTCGAGCACGGAGACGATGCCCCTGCCCTCGTCCTCCTGCGTCGGCGCCGGGAAGGCGTGCGACACCGGGAGCCGGTGCTCGTGCGTCCCCACCTGCTGGAGGGCCGGCGGCGAGGTGACCCCGTGCACGCTGTCGACCAGGAGCCCGAGCAGCCGGTCCCGGTGGTGCATGACCACCACCACGCGGTGCCCGGCCGAACCGTGGTCGATCTCCGGCAGCAGGTCGAGCACGGCGATCACCTGCCCGCGCAGGTTCACCGCACCGAGCAGCCCGCGGGCCGAGACCGGCAGCGCCGCCAGCGGTTCCGGGCAGGGCGTCACCTCCCGCACCGCCGACAGCGGCAGCGCCACGCAGGCCTCACCGATGGCGAAGAGGCCGTAGGTGGCGGTCATCCGGGCTGGGTGGTCGCTTCGGAGGCGGAGCCGCCCAGCAGCTCCGCGATCAGCGACGACACCTCGCCCGAGGCCTCCACCTGGGTCAGCGTCGCCTGCACGATCAGCTCGATCGAGGTGCTCGTGCGGCCCACGCTGGTGACGATCTCCTCGAACGCGTCGCCGGCCTTGCGCGAGACCTCGGCCCCCTGGTTCACCCGGGTCGTGGATTCCTGCACCAGCTTGGAGATCTCCCGCGCCGCGTCGGCCGAACGTTCCGCCAGCTTGCGCACCTCCCCCGCGACCACCGAGAAGCCCAGACCGTGCTCCCCCGCGCGGGCCGCCTCGATCGAGGCGTTGAACGCGAGAAGGTTGGTCTGGTCGGCGATGTCGCTCATCACCTGCACGATCTCGCCGATCTGGGCCGAGCTGCGCTGGATCAGCGAGATCGCCTCCGACGACTCGCGCAGGGCCGCCGATCCGGTCTCGGCGTCCTCCTGGGTCGAGTCCGACCAGCGGCTGGCGTCGCGGGTACTCATCGAGATCGCCTCGATCGACTCGGTGAGCCGTTGCACCGCAGCGCTCATCGCCTCGGTCTTGGCCTGCAGGCGCTGCTCGAGCTGTACCTGTTCGGTGACGTCGTACGCGTACTTGATCACCTTCACCGGCTTGCCCGACAGGTCGAGGATCGGGTTGTAGCTGGCCTGGATCCAGACGTCGCGCCCGTACTTGCCGACCCGGCGGAACCGGCCCGAGCGGAACTCCCCACGCTGCAGGCGCAACCAGAAGTCGCGGTACTCCGGCGAGGTCACGTAGTCGGGTGTGCAGAAGATGCTGTGGTGCTGGTCGACGATCTCGCGCATCGTGTAGCCCATGGTGGCCAGGAAGTTGTCGTTCGCCGTGAGGATCTTTCCCTCGAGGTCGAACTCGATCACCGCCTGGGCCCGGTTCAGAGCCGCCACCCGCCCGGCGTACTCAGCGTTGCGCAGCTTCTCGGCCGTCACGTCGGTGGCGAACTTGACCACCTTGAACGGCTTTCCCTCGGCGTTGAGGATCGGGTTGTAGGTGGCGCGGATCCACACCTCGCGCCCGTCCTTGCCCACCCGCAGGTACTCGCCCGAGTCGTACTCGCCGCGTGAGAGCTTGTCCCAGAACATCTGGTACTCGGCACTGGCCGCCTCGTCGGAGCGCACGAAGAGCCGGTGGTGGCGGCCTCGGATTTCCTCGAGGCGGTAACCCATCAGGTCGAGGAAGGCGTCGTTGGCGTCGAGTACCGTTCCCTCGAGGTCGAACTCGATCACCGCCTGCGAGCGCATGATCGCGGTGATCTTGCCCTCGAAGTCGGCGTTGCGGGTCTTCGCCCCGGTCACGTCGACCGCGAACTTGACCACCTTCCACGGCTTCCCGTCGATGTCGAAGATCGGGTTGTAGATCGCCTGGAGCCAAACGTCACGGCCGTTGCGGGCGAGGCGGTGGAACTCACCGGAGACGAAATCGCCGTCCCGCAGTCGTTTCCAGAAGCGCTGGTACTCCTCGGAGTTGGCCTCGGCCGGAGGCACGAACATGCGGTGGTGCTTGCCGATGACCTCGTCCCGGTCGTAGCCCATGGTCTCGAGGAAGTTGTCGTTCGCGGTCTGGATCACACCGTTCAGGTCGAACTCGATCACGGCCTGGGACCGGTCGATCGCGGTGACCTTGCCCTCGAAGTCGGCGTTGGCCCGTTTGACCTGGGTGATGTCGACCGCGAACTTCACCACCTTCCAGGGCTTTCCGTCAATGTCCAGGATCGGGTTGTAGACGGCCTGCAGCCAGACGTCGCGGCCCCCCTTGCCGACCCGGTGGAACTCGCCGGCCACGAACTCGCCCTCACCCAGGCGCTGCCAGAACTGACGGTAGGCGGCGGAGCGGGCGTCCTCGGGCGGCACGAACATGCGGTGGTGCTTGCCGATCACCTCGTCCCGCTCGTAGCCCACGGTCTCGAGGAAGTTGTCGTTGACGTCGATCACCACCCCGCCCAGGTCGAACTCGATCACGGCCTGGGAGCGGCTGATCGCGTCGATCTTGCCCTGGGCGTCGGCGGCGGCGCGTTTGGCGGCGGTGATGTCGAGGGCGTACTCGATCACCTTGACCACGTCACCGGCGGCGTCGAGCACGGGCGTCCAGGTGGAGCGGATCCACAGGTCGCGCTTGCCCTGCCAGACCCGGCGGAACTCGCCGTTCGGGTTGCCGCCCGAACGCAGTTCGTCCCAGAGCCGCTCGTACTCCGGCGACCCGACCACCTCGTCCGGCACCAGGGCGCTGTGGTTGCGCCCGACCAGCTCACCCGGTGTGTACCCGATCAGGTCGGCGAACCTCTCGTTCACCGCCAGCACGGTTCCGTCCAGCGCGTACTCGGCCCGGGCCTGCCCGCGCCCGTAAGCCTCGACCTGGCTGCGTAGTTCGGCCAGGTAATCCTCGTCGACCACAGTGTCCGACACCGCGACCTCCGTCCCGTGACGATTGCCGGAACGCTCGACGGTCACGGCCTCCGGCTTGAGCTCCCCCCGCCCGGCGCCACCCGGCCGGACCTCACCCGTTCACTGAACGCAACGGGCCCCAGAGACTGGGCTGCGACACCAGCCGATCGATCACGGTGTACGCGGCGCCGCTCAGGGCCGCGTAGTCGCCCGCCCGGGCTCGGGTCACACTCATCGGCGCCCAGTCGCTGAAGACCACCAGTTCCCCGAGCACCGCCGCGACCGTGGGGGCGACGGCGTCGAAGAGCGCGGCGAACGTGCCGCCCAGCACCACCTCGTCGATGTCGGAGATGTGCGCGACGGCCGCGAGCGCGATGCCGAGGGCCCGGCCGGCGTCGCGAACCGCGTTCAGGGCCGCGGGGTTCCGGTTGGTCACGGCCTCGAGCAGTGCGGTCGGCGGGGCCCCGGCAGGCAGCCCGGCGGCGCGCAGCAGCGCGTGCTGACCCGCGACGTCCTCCAGCCGCACCAGACCGGACCCGGCCGAACCACCCGAACCCACCACCACGTGCCCGATCTCCCCGGCCCAGCCGTGCCGCCCGGCGATCAGCTCTCCGTCGAGCACCCGGGCCCCGCCGATCCCGATCTCGCCGGAGACGTAGAAGAAGCTGGGTTCCGTCCCACCGGCCGGATCGGTGACGCGCACCCGGATCTCGGCCCGGGCGGCCAGGTCGGCCTCGTTGGCGACCGCGAAACCGGCCGCCCCGGCCACGGTTCCGGCCGGCAACAGGCTCAGCGTGTCGAGGTCGCGCCAGCCCAGGTTGGGCGCGGTGCGCAGCACCGAGTTGGCGTCGAGCAGGCCGGGCAGCGCCAGGGTCGCCCCGGCCACGCGCATCCCCTGCGCGACCACGGACGCCCTCACCTCGTCCGCGACCCTCCGCAGACGGCCCGCCACCTCGGAGGGCTCGGACCCGCGCAGGTCACCCCGCACCATCTGCTCGGCGACGACCTCACCGGTCAGGTCGAGCGCCCGTACACCCAGGTAGTCGACATTGACCTCGAGACCGAGGGCGGCGAGGGTGCGCGCGGCGGGCACGAGCGGCACCGCCGGACGGCCCCGCGGCAGCGCCACCGGGGCCAGCTCCCGCACCAGGCCGAACTCCACCAGCCGGTCGACCAGGTTGGTCACCGCGGCCCGGGACAGGCCGGTGCGGGCCGCCACCTGGGCCCGGGACACCGGCTCGGCGGACTCCAGCACGGCCGACAGGGCGAGCGAGAGGTTGTGCTCACGCATCCCGTCCTGCCGGGCCGGCGCAACGGCGGGTGACATGTCTTGACCCTACCGTCGGCGATGGATAAATTCACGGCGTAGATTAAATGCATCCGCGATGCGACTGGAGTGTTCCGCGATGACGCGTAAGCCCACCCCCGCCGACCGTTTCTCGTTCGGGCTCTGGACGGTCGGCTGGCCGGGTCAGGACCAGTTCGGCAGTGCCAGCCGCCCCGATCTCGACCCGGTCGAGTCGGTGCACAAGCTGGCCGAGCTCGGCGCCGCTCACGTCACCTTTCACGATGACGACGTGGTGCCGTTCGGCAGCAGCGAGACCGAGCGGGAGAAGATTCTCGAGCGGTTCAAGGGTGCGCTGGCCGACACCGGCATCACCGTCGAGATGCTCACCACCAACACCTTCAGCCACCCGATCTTCAAGGACGGCGCGTTCACCTCGAACGACCGCCGGGTGCGCCGATACGGCCTGCGCAAGGTCATCCGCAACGTCGACCTGGCCGCCGAGCTCGGGGCCGACACCTTCGTGATGTGGGGCGGGCGCGAGGGCGCGGAGTACGACAGCGCCAAGGACCTGAACGCCGCCCACGACCGCTACGCCGAGGGCATCGACACCGTCGCGGCGTACATCAAGGAGAAGGGCTACGGCCTGCGGATCGCGATCGAGCCCAAGCCGAACGAGCCGCGCGGCGACATCCTGCTGCCGACCGTCGGTCACGCGCTCGGCCTGATCGCCAAGCTCGAGCACGGTGACATCGTCGGGCTCAACCCGGAGGTCGGCCACGAGCAGATGGCCGGGCTGAACTACACGACCGGCATCGCGCAGGCACTGTGGGCGGGCAAGCTCTTCCACATCGACCTCAACGGCCAGAAGAGCATCAAGTACGACCAGGACCTGGTGTTCGGCCACGGCGACCTGTTCTCCGCGTTCGCCACCGTGGACCTGATCGAGAACGGCTTCCCGGCCGGCGGCCCGACCTACGACGGCCCGCGCCACTTCGACTACAAGCCCTCGCGCACCGAGGACAAGCAGGGTGTGTGGGACTCGGCGGCCGCGAACATGGCCAGCTACCTGCTGCTCGCCGAGCGGGCCCGGGCGTTCCGCGCCGACCCCGAGGTGCAGGAGGCGCTGGCCTACTCCGGTGTGCTCGAGCTCGCGCAGCCCACGCTGGCCGAGGGCGAGACTCTCGCCGACCTGCTGGCCGACCGCAGCACCTACGAGGACTTCGACGTGGAGGCCGTCGCCGAGCGCGGTTTCGGCTTCGTGCGGCTGAACCAGCTGGCGCTGGAGCACGCCGTCGGCGCGCGCTCCTAGTCCTCCTTCTGGTTCGGTGGCGCGGTCTCCAGGGTTTCCAGGAACTCGCTGCCCTCGTCACTGATCCGGTGGGCGTTGCGGGAGTCACGCAGATACATGCCGATCACGGCTCCCACGGCCACCACCGTGAGGAGCAGGCACACGCTGACGAGAAACATCGGTACCTCCTTCGCGCGGATCCCCGAGTGACAGCCTCAGGCTAGAGCCGGGGTTCCGGGCGAAGAGGGCCGTAACCGGCGTACCGGGTGCGGTTTCACCCGGCCCCGGTAATCAGAACGGCCGCACTCATGTGAATGAGTGCGGCCGTTCCGGCGTTCCGGTGGATCTACTGGTTACCGGACGACTCCGCGTCGGAGGCGATCATCGTCTGGTAGATGCCGGCCGCGTTCGGGTTCTGGTTGGGCGCGAAGATGGCCCCGGCGTAGTAGCTGGCGTCTTCGTTGAAGTACGCCTCGTAGGCCAGGTCCGAGCCCATGCTCTTGAAGAACTCGAACATCTTGTTGACGTACAGCGCGTTGTCGCCGCCGTTCGCCCCGGCGCTGCCGGTGCCCGGGTAGACGCCCCACTCCGGGATGGTGAGCTTCTTGCCGTGCTCCTTGGCGAACCCGGCCCAGAACTTCAGCCCGAACTCACCGTTCAGGTGCTGGTCCCAGGTCTGGTCGTTGTTGGCGCCCGGCCACATGTCGTACGAGTCGATGCCGACGTAGTCGACGTACTCGTCACCCGGGTAGGCCTGCGTGGCGTCGGCGAGACCCGCACTGACACCGCGGTTCACGGTCCAGTCCCACTTCAGGTCGGGAGCCGTGGTGCGCGCGCTCTTCACGATCTGCCGGAAGCACTCGGCGAACTGCCCCGGGTTGCTCGCGCTCCACTTGTACCAGTTGCCGTTGAACTCCCAGCCCAGCCGGATGATCGAGTCGTCCATCCCGGCGTCCTTGAAGTTCTGGCCGAACTGGACCCACTTGTCGTTGTACTGCCCGGCCGCACAGCCCGCCATGGTGGCGCTGTCGTCGGCCTCCGGCACCGGGGCCACCCCGAGCGCCATCGTGTACGGCGTGTCCTTCCAGGCCGAGAACACCCAGGCCGGGTTGATCACGTCGTCCCAGGTCTGACGGGCCGGCCAGGTGACCGCCACGTCGACCGGGGCACCCCGCCACTGGCCGAAAGCGTCGACGTCGGCGGGGTTGTCGCCCGGCATGAACACGCCGCTGGCGCCCCACGGCACCCCGGAACGGTTCGGGATGTCGCACGAGGGCGTCGTCTCGGCACCCGGTTCGGCCGGCGTGGCCGTGGTGGACGGGGTGCCGGTGGACGTGGTGGTGGACGCGGTCGTGGTGGACGTTGTGCTGGTCGTCGTGCTGGTCTCGCCGGTGGCGGTGGACGACGGGGTGGCCGTCTGCCCCTCGCCCGCGGTCGCCGAGCCCGTGGCCGTGCCGGTGGTGGGCTCGTCGGTCGAGGTCGAGCAGGTTCCCGGGGCGGTGACCCCGTCGGACGGGCTCACGCTGCCCGTCACCGTGGGCAGCCCGGTGCCCGGCAGGGTCGGCGAACCGGTCTGGTCGCCCGAGGGCGCGACCGTGGCGCTCGGCGCCAGCGAGGTGGTCGTGGTGCTCGTGGTGAAACTGCCCGAGGTGTAACCCTGTTCGCCGGTGCTCGTCGCCGTCGGGTAGTTCGGGTCGGTGGTGACGGAACCCGTCGGGCCCGTGGTGGCCGAGGCCGAGGGACCGACCGTCGGCGTCTCGGTGCCCGGGCCCGGCGGGGTGCTCGGGCGGTCCTTGTCCGGATTGACGTCGTCCTGCCAGCGCCCGGGCCAGTTGGCCGTGCTGCGGCGGTGTTCACGACGCCACTTCTTGCTCTTGGGCTTGTGTGAGTAGTCCGAGATGTAGGCCGCGCCGTCGGTGCTCGTCCAGGAGACGGCCGGCCCGACCGCTGTCTTTTCCGGTTTCGGATCCTGGCCGGCGATCGCCGGCACGGTCCCGATGGCGGCCGCGACCACCACCAGTGCGGTCGCCCCCACCACCCGCTTCTTGGTCAGCACGCCTTGCCACTCCCCTGTTCGGCTCGTCTGGCGATCCACGCCGAGTCGGCGCAGGTAACAGAGTGCAGTCACGCAATTGTCTGAATCTTAAAGAGACGTCAAGTTCAAACAGTTTCACGACGGAGTGTCACTGTTTCCTGACATACAGAAAGAGTCTGCAGTTCAGGATGGGATTCAGGGGATGTGCGCAGCCTGTCACCGTGCCCGTTTTGTTACCACTCGTCCAGGGGCGCATCCGTGCTGCCCAGCACCCGAGACGGCAGGTCAGGCGGCACTTTTGACGACTACGGAACGTACGGGGGCAGTGCCGGTGCAATTTCTGACAACGAGCGACGCGTTCCACCGGATCAAACTCAGCGTCATCAACCATGATCAAGAAAGATGATCAAGCCGTTACTCTCACAGCCGGGTCACAGCTACGCACTTACCCGGCGGGCGGGCCGGTACCGATCGTGTTAGACCTGCCGCATGCCCGGTGACCCACAGAACGAAGCACTTCCGACCAGGGCCGACCAGGTACCGGAACCGTCGATCGTCCACATCCCGATGGAACTCACCGGGGAGGACGGCGGTGACGAGAGCACTCTCACGATCGCGGTGGCCTTCGCCGCCAATCTCCTCATCGCGATAGCGAAGTCGGTCGCCGCCGTCCTCACCGGCTCGGCCTCCCTGGTCGCCGAGGCGGCGCACTCCTGGGCCGACACCGGCAACGAGATCTTCCTGGTCGTCGCCAACCGCCGGTCCCGCCGGGCGGCCGACGCCACGCATCCGCACGGCTACGGCCGGGAGGCCTACGTCTGGTCGATGTTCGCGGCGCTCGGCCTGTTCGTCGCCGGGGCCGCGGTGTCCGTGACCCACGGCGTGCAGGAGCTGTTCAACGGCGAGGAGGCCGGCGACTTCATCATCGGCTACGTCGTGCTCGCGGTCTCGTTCCTGCTCGAGGGCACGTCGTTCCTGCAGTCGCTGCGCCAGGCCCGGCCGGAGGCCGCGTCGATGCAGCGCGACGTGTTCGAGCACGTGCTCCAGACCTCCGACCCGACGCTGCGGGCGGTGTTCTTCGAGGACTCGGCCGCGCTCATCGGCATCCTCATCGCCGGCGGCGGGCTGGCCCTGCACCAGATCACCGGCTCCCCGATCCCCGACGCGATCGGCTCGATCCTGGTCGGCCTGGTGCTCGGGGTGGTCGCGATCGTGCTGATCCAGCGCAACCGCAGCTTCCTGATCGGTCAGGAGGCCGACCCGCGCGTGCGGTCCCAGGTGATCCAGGCCCTCCTGGAGCTCCCCGAGGTGGCCCGGGTGACCTACCTGCGCATCGAGATCATCGGCCCGCGCATGGTCACCCTGATCGGCGACGTCGACCTGGCCGGTGACGACGTGGAGTCCCACCTGGCGGTGCGGCTGCGGGCCCTGGAGGCCAAGATCGCGGCGTCCCCCGCCGTGGCCGGCGTGGTGCTGAGCCTCTCCTCGCCCGACGAGGCCTCGCTCGAGGCCTGACCGGAAGCCCCACCAGAAGCCTGACGAGAAGCCCGGCCAGAAGCCCGACGAGAAGCCCGGTCGGAAGCCCGGTCGGAAGCCCGGTCGGAAGCCCGGCCAGCACCCCGGCCGAAGGCCCGCCCCGCGCTCGTTCCCGCGTTCCGGTGGCGCATCCACCGCCGGGGGCTTACTACTGGTTCACGCGCACTCTAGAACTGAATTCTGATAGTTGACCCGGTCATGGGCGAGGGGGACGTCGTGGAGGGCGCCTGACCGCGCCCTGGCCCCGGCTGGAAGAAGGTGCCGAGATGGCCCTGACCACAGGACCGGGCGGAGGCGGGCGTTTCTCCCGTCTGGCCCACGACTCCCGTGTCGCCACCCGCAACATGACCACCCGGCGTTCCCTCGAGAGCCTCACCGCCGAACCCGACGACAATGACGGCACCCAGCTGAAACGGGCCGTCGGCGCCACCCAGCTCACCGCGCTGGGCATCGGCGGCACCATCGGCACCGGCATCTTCGTCGTCATCGGCGAGGGCGCGTCCCTGGCCGGCCCGGCGGTCGTGCTCTCGTTCGTGCTGGCCGCCGTGGCCTGCATGTTCTCCGCCCTCAGCTACGCCGAGCTGGCCTCCAGCATCCCGGTCTCGGGCAGCGCCTACACCTACTCCTACGCCACTCTCGGCGAGCTGGTGGCCTGGATCATCGGCTGGGACCTGATCCTCGAGTACGGCGTCTCGGTCGCCGGCATCGCGGTCGGCTGGGGCGGCAACCTGAACGCCTTCTTCGACAACGCCTTCGGCTGGGAACTGCCAACCGCCATCGCGAAGTCACCGGAGGACGGCGGGGTCCTGAACCTGCCCGCCGTCTTCATCGTGCTCGCGATCACCCTGGTGCTGGTGCTCGGCGTGCGCGAGAGCGCCCGCGTCAACCTGGTGATGGTCGGCATCAAGATGGCGATCCTGGTCTTCTTCATCATCATCGCGTTCGCCAACTTCAGCTCCGGCAACCTCACCCCGTTCGCCCCCGAGGGCCAGGACGGCGTGGTCAGCGCGGCCGCGGTGATCTTCTTCGCCTTCATCGGCTTCGACGCGATCAGTACCGGCAGCGAGGAGGCCCGAAACCCCAAGCGCGACCTGCCGATCGCCATCCTCGCCAGCCTGGCCATCGTCACCGTCTTCTACGTGCTGGTCTCGCTCGGCGCGGTCGGGCTGGCCAGCACCGACCAGCTCTCCGGCAGCGACGCCCCGCTGGCCGCCGCCCTCGACGACGGCGCGGGCATCACCTGGGCCGCCGCGCTGCTGAGTTTCGGCGCCCTGATCGCCATCACCAGCGTCTGCCTGGTGATCCTCTTCGGCCAGACCCGCATCTTCTACTCGATGTGCCGCGACGGCCTGCTGCCGCGGAACCTGGCCCGGATCAGCCCGCGTTTCGGCACGCCGGCCCGACTGACGGTGCTTCTCGGTGTCCTGGTGGCGATCCTGGCCGCGCTGGTGCCGCTGAGCGAGATCGTGAAGCTGGTCAACATCGGCACGCTCTTCGCGTTCATCCTGGTCAACGCGGGCGTGATCATCCTCAAGTACAAGAACCCGGAGTTCCCGCGGGCCTACCGGGTGCCGCTCAACCCGCTGCTCCCGCTCATCGGCATCGGTTTCGCGGCCTACCTGATGAAAGACCTGCCGGGCGAGACCTGGCTGCGGTTCGCCGTCTGGCTGCTGGCCGGCCTGGTGATCTACGCGGTCTACGGCTACCGGCACTCGCGTCTGCGCACCGAGCCCGACCGGGCCGCCCGGCCCGTGGTCGGCGAGTAACCGGCGCGGAGGACGCGTCGGTGAGATTCGCGCGAATCTCACCGACGCGGGGCCCCAGGCCCAGGGGCCTCGTCTCAGTAGACGATCACACCGCGAATGTTCGTGCCCGCGTGCATGTCCCGGTAGGCCTCGGCCACCTCATCGAGCGTGTACTCCTTGGTGACCAGCGCGTCCAGCTTGAGATCGCCCGTGCGGTAGAGCCGCAGGAAGTTCGGGATGTCGAACCGCGGGTTCGACTCACCGAACAGCGAGCCCTGGAGCCGCTTCTGCATGAGCGTGAGGTCGCCCAGCGAGATCGGCGCCCCGACCTCGGTGAGGTCGCCGAGGCCGGTGAGCACCACCGTGCCGGCCTTGCGGATCGAGGCCAGGCCTTCGGCCACGTGCTCCCCCTTCACCACCCCGATCGTGATGATGGTCGAGTCGGCGCCCTGGCCGTTCGTGATCGACCGGGCGTACTCGGTGGCCTCGGCGATGTTCGAGAAGGCGTGCGTGGCGCCGAACTCGTGTGCGACCTTCTGCTTGAACGGCGCCGGGTCGACGGCGATCACCGCGCGCGCCCCGGCGAAACGGGCGCCCTGCAACGCGTTCGCGCCGATGCCTCCGATCCCGGCGACGATCACCACGTCACCGGTCTTCACGTTCGCCGAGCGGGTGGCCGCACCCCAGCCGGTCGGCACGCCGCAGCCGATCAGCGCGGCGAGCTTGAGCGGGATGTCCTTGTCGATCTTGACCACGGAATCGACCGAGGCGGTGGTGTACTCGGCGAAGGTCGAGATGCCGCACTGCTGCCCGACGGGCTTGCCGTTCTCGGTCATCCGGAAGCTGGTCGGGTCTTCGGCCCGGGCGCCGGTGAGCAGCGAGGCGCCGAGGTCACAGAGGTTGCTCAGGCCCCGGGCGCAGAACTCGCAGTGGCCGCAGGCGGGCAGGAACGAGAAGACGACGTGGTCACCGACCTCGTAGCCGGGGGTGTTCGGGCCGACCGCGGTGACCACGCCCGCACCCTCGTGACCGCCCGCGTACGGATACACCGCCACCGGTACGTCGCCGGTGGCCACGTGGTCGTCGGAGTGGCACAGACCGGATGCCGCGAGCTTGACCGTGACCTCGTTCTGGCGCGGGTCGTCGAGCTCGACCGTGGCGGTCTCGTAGGTGCCCGGGGCCTGTCGCACCAGGGAGACGCGGGTGGTGATCGGCATGATGGTTCCTCTCGGTCGGCCCTCGTCGGCTTCCGTCCAGAGTCCTCCGTACCGATCCGTAGGACTTGCTTCCCGGCGCACGGAAGTCACCGTTGCGCGCCAGGAGTTGTTGAAACAGAGCAGTTTTCGGGACGATTGAGGACGTTATGGCCGAGTTTGGGCGCCCCGGTCCGGCTCTTCGGGGGCACGCGTGAGAGTCTGGACCCGTGACCAGCGCCGCCGTTCCCGAGCCGTCGGCCCCGCGACGCCGAGGCCGGCCCGGCCACGACCAGGCCACGGTGCTGCGCACAGCGGTCGACCTGTTCAACCGCCGCGGCTACGACGCCACCAGCATGGGCGACCTGGCCAAGGAACTGGGCCTCACCAAGGCCGCGATCTACCACCACGTCGACGGCAAGGAGCAACTGCTGTCCGCGGCGCTCAACGACGCGCTCGACGAGCTGGAAGCGGTTGTCGAAGAGGCGATCCGCGACGAGGGCACGAACGCCCACGAGCGCCTGCGTTCGGTGGTGCGGCGCAGCGTCGAGGTGCTGATGGCCCACCAGCCGAGTGTCACGCTGCTGCTGCGGGTCCGGGGCAACAGCGAGGTCGAGGTCGCCGCGCTGGCCCGGCGCCGCCGGCTCGACGACCAGCTGGCCGAGCTGGTGTCCGAGGCGGCGCGCGAGGGCTCGCTGCGCGCCGACATCCCGCCCCGTCTGGTCAGCCGTCTGCTGTTCGGGATGGTCAACTCGCTGGTCGAGTGGTACCACTCAGAGGGTTCCTACGATCCGGCCACGGTGGCCGGCGCCGTGACGTCACTGGCCTTCGAGGGCCTGACCGATCGGCCGGCCCAAAGACCGTGACCGCCCGCGGAACTCGGCAATGACGACCTCCGGTTCCGCACACCGCACCACCGTCACGTCGTACAGCCCGGAACGCCCGCGCCGCGCCTTCTCGAACGCCCGGGCCTCGAGCCGGTCGCCGAGCCGCGCGGACTCCAGGAACGTGATGTCGAATCCGGCCGCCACCGTCACGTCGCCATAGGTGTTGCAGGCCGCGGCGAACGCCGTGTCGGCGAGCGACGCGATCAGCCCGCCGTGGCAGAGGTCGTAGCCGTTGGTCATGTCCTCGCGCACGAGCATCGACACCACCGAGCGTCCGGGGGTCACGAGTTCCAGCTTCATCCCCAGGGCGGCGCTGGCCCGGTCACCGCCGAGCATGGCGGCGACCGAGCGTTCGGCCAGCTGCTGCTCGTCGCTCACCACTCGTAGAACCCCTTCCCGGTCTTGCGGCCCAGGTGCCCGGCCGCGACCAGATCACGGAGCAGCCGCGGCGGCTCGAAGCGCGGGCCGAGTTCGCGGGCCAGGTGCTCGGCGATGGCCAGGCGCACGTCCAGGCCCACGATGTCGGTCGTGCGCAGCGGTCCGGTCGGGTGGCGGTAGCCCAGGGTCATGGCGGTGTCGACGTCCTCCGCCGAGCCCACGCCCTCCTCGACCATCCGGATCGCCTCCAGCGCCAGCGAGACCCCGAGCCGGCTGCTGGCGAAACCCGGCGAGTCGGTCACCGTGATCGCTGTCTTGCTCAGCGCCGCAACCCATTCCCGGGCCCGGACGACCAGCGCGTCCGCGGTCTGCGCCCCCACCACGATCTCGACCAGGCTGCTCACCGGCACCGGGTTGAAGAAGTGCAGCCCCAGAAAGTTCTCCGGCCGCTCGAGGGCTCCCGCGAGCCCGTCGATCGACAGGCTGCTGGTGTTCGAGGCCACCACCGCTTGCGGCGCGTGCTTCTCGATCGTCCGCAGGACACCGGCTTTCAGGTCCACGTCCTCGGGGACGGCCTCGACCACGAGGGAGGCGCCGGACAGGACCGACGCGTCATCAGTGGCGTGCAGCCGGTCGATCAGATCCTCGACGGACGACGAGAGCGCACCCTTGGCAGCCGCTTTCGCCAACCCGGCCGCGATCCGCTCGCGCGCCGCGGCCGCGAACCCGGGCGAGCTCTCCACCACCGTGACCGAACTGCCCGCGGTCAGGAACACCTGGGCGATACCCGCCCCCATGCGTCCTCCGCCGTAGACCCCGACATGCTCCGGAACGCTCACGACTTCCTCCGCTTCTCCAGGAAAGCCGTCATCCGCGTGTGCTTCTCCTCGGTCTCGAACAGCACCGCCTGCGCCAGGTCGTCGATCACCGGGTGGGCGCCGTGCGGTGCGTGCATCACGGTCTTGGTCAGGCGGGTGGCCAGCGGGGCCTGCGCCGCGATCCGGTCGGCCCAGCGGTGCCCGGCCGCGAGCAGGTCCTCCGCCTCGACGATCTCGTTCAGCAACCGCACCTCGCGCGCCTCCTCGGCGCCGAGAATCCGCCCGGCGAGCAGGATCTCCTTGGCCAGCGGTTCTCCGACCAGCTCGAGCAGACGCCACGACGCGCCGGCCGCGGCCAGGATGCCCAGGCCGGTCTCCGGGTTGCCGATCTTCGTGGCGGGCGTGCCGATCCGGAAGTCGCAGGCGTAGGCCAGTTCCGCTCCCCCACCCAGCGCGTAGCCGTCGACCAGGCCGATCGTGGGCATGGGCAGCCGGTGGATCCGGTCGAAGATCGTCGAGTTGATGCCCTGCAACGCCGCGTCGCGCCGGCGCTCGCGCAGCTGGGCGATGTCGGCCCCGGCCGCGAACGTCCCGCCCTCGCCGGTGACCAGCACGATCCGGGGCTCGGCCTCGACCTCGGAACAGGCCGCGTGCAGGGCGTCGACGAGCTCCTTGTCGATCGCGTTGCGGCGCTCGGGCCGGTTCAGGCGCCAGAGGACGCGGTCCTTGTGGTCTTCCGTGATCAGCGGCGCGCTCATGCCCGCTCCACCAGCAGGGCACTGCCCTGCCCCACGCCGACGCACATCGTGGCCAGGCCCTTCCGGGCGTCCGTGCGCTCCATCCGCCCGAGCAGCGTGACCAGGATGCGGGTGCCGCTGGCCCCGAGCGGGTGCCCGAGCGCGATCGCCCCACCGTCGGCGTTCACGCGATCCGGGTCGAGCCCGAGATCGCTCATGCAGGCCAGACTCTGCGAGGCGAAGGCCTCGTTGAGCTCGATCGTGTCGAGGTCGTCGACCGACCAGCCCACCCGGGTCAGGGCTTTCAGCGTGGCCGGCACCGGCCCGATCCCCATGACCTCGGGCGGGACCCCGGCGCTGGCCGCCGCCACCAGCCGGGCCCTCGGCCGGAGCCCCAGCCGGGAAGCAATCCGCTCGCTCACGATCACCACCGCCGCCGCCCCGTCGTTCAGCGAGCTGGAGTTGCCCGCCGTGACCCGCCCGTCCGGCCCGTTCACCGGACGCAACCGGGCCAGCCGCTCGAGACTGGTGTCCGCGCGCGGCCCCTCGTCCACGTCCACCACACCGCCCTTGACCGGGACCGGCACGATCTCGTCCGCGAAGCGTCCCTCCTTGATCGCCGCGAGCGCCCGCTCGTGCGACCGCAACGCGAACGCGTCGAGCTGCTCCCGGCCGAGCTTCCAGCGTTCGGCCACGTTCTCGGCGGTCTGCGGCATGCTCGCGGTGGTGGACTCGTCGAACCGGGGGTTGGTGAATCGCCATCCGATCGACGAGTCGAACGAGGCTCCCGGTTTGGCGAACGCCTTGGCGGGCTTCTCCGTCACCCAGGGTGCGCGCGTCATCGACTCCACGCCACCGGCGACCACGACGTCGGCGTCCCCGGCCGCGATCAGGGCCCGCGCGGTGGCGACGGAGGTGAGGCCGCTGGCACAGAGCCGGTTCACGGTGAACCCGGGAATCGTGTCGGGCAGACCGGCCAGCAGCACGGCCATCCGGGCGACGTTGCGGTTGTCCTCGCCGGCCTGGTTCGCGGCGCCGAACACCACCTCGTCGATCAGCGCGGGATCGATGCCGGCCCGTCGCACCGCTTCACCGACCACGAGTGCGGCGAGGTCGTCGGGCCGCACGTGGGCGAGCGCGCCGCCGTACCGGCCGATCGGAGTGCGGACTCCGGCGACGACGAAGGCTTCAGTCATGGGGGTTCTCCACTGATCAGGCGTCGAAATCAACGGTCACGCAGTCACTCACCGGGAAGGTCTGGCAGGTGAGCACGAACCCGGCCTCCACCTCCGCCGGTTCGAGGGCGTAGTTGCGGCGCATGTCCACCTCGCCGTCGCGCACCACCGCCCGGCAGGTGCCGCACACCCCGCCCTTGCAGGCGAAGGGCAGGTCGGCGCGGGTGGCCTGGGCGCCGTCGAGCACGGTGACGTCACGGGACACGGACGCGGTGGCGCGCAGGCCGTCGAGCACGGTGGTGAGTTCGGTGGTCTCCCCCTCGACCGCACCTTCGGGGCGGCGAGGCCGGGGCGGCGGCGCGTCCACGTAGAACAGCTCGACGTGGATGCGGTCGGCGGGCACGTCCAGCGAGAGCAGCACCGCGCGGGCCGACTCCACCAGTTCCAGCGGACCGCACAGCCACACGTGGTCGAACGTCTCCACCGGCACCAGCTCGGTCAGCAGGCGGCGCACCCGGTCGGCGTCGAGCCGGCCCGAGAACAGCTCCACGTCACGGGGTTCACGCGAGAGCACGTGCACGACCTGCAGCTGCGGCCCGTGGGCGTTCTTCAGGTCGCCCAGCTCCTCGGCGAACATCACGGTGCGGCTGTTGCGGTTGCCGTAGAGCAGGGACACGTGGGCCGACGGATGCTGCAGCACGGTCGAGGCCACGCTCAGCATCGGCGTGATGCCCGACCCGGCGGCGATGCACAGGTGCCGCTCGCCCTTCGACGCGTCGGCCCGCCAGGACCCGGCCGGGGGCGCCACCTCTATCTCGTCACCGGGGCGCACCTCACGCACGAGCCACGACGAGAACATCCCGTCGGGGATCTCGCGGACGCCGATGCGGGGACGACTGCCGGCGGGTGAGCAGATCGAGTACGAGCGCCGGTGCTCCACCCCGTCGACCGTCCGGCGCAGGGTCAGTGACTGGCCCGCTTCGAAGGCGAACGTGCTCTCGAGCCCCGGGGGCACGTCGAACGTCACCGCGGCCGCGTCCTCGCAGAGCCGCTCCACCGCCCGCACCGTCAGCCGGTGGAACCCGGCGCGGGCCTGGACCGGTTCGAGAAGTAACGTCATCAGATCTCTTTCACGTGCTCGAAGGGCTCGAGGCAATCGTCGCAGCGGTAGAGGGCCTTGCACGCGGTCGCACCGAACTCCGAGCTCAGCCGGGTGTTCGCGGATCCGCAGCGCGGGCAGTGCAGCCGGCGCCGGGTCGGGCCGAGCGAGAGCCCCACCGAGCGGCGCACACTCCCGGGCGCCGACAGGCCGTGCTCGGTCAGGGCCCGGCGGCCCTTCGCCGTGATCCAGTCGCTCGACCACGGTGGGTCGAGCGTCACCCGCACCTCGACCCGCTCGAAACCCGCGTCGTTCAGCCGGTGCACGAGATCGTCGCGCATCGTCGCCATCGCCGGGCACCCCAGGTAGGTGGGCGTGATCGACGCGACGACCACGTCGTCCTTCATCTCGACCGAGCGCAGGACGCCGAGATCCTCGAGCGTGAGCATCGGCATCTCGGGATCGGTGACGGTGCGCGCCACGTCGTAGGCGGTGGTCATCGTCACCACCGCCCGCTCGGGTGCGCCCGCGCGACCACCTGCATCTCGGCCAGCAGAAGACTGAGGTGCTCGGTGTGCACGCCGTCCCGCCCGAACCGCCCGCCGACCCCGGCCAGTGCGCCCTTCGACGGACGCTCCACCCCACTGGTCGCGAGCACCTGCTCGAGCACCGCGTCCACCGCCGCGGAGACCGTCGACGGATCGACCCCGACATCGGTCACCGAGGCGTCCGCCGCCGTCAGTTCGCCGCGGAAGACCCACAGTTCGTCGAGCGCCGCGAGCAACCGCCGGTGCGACTCCTGCGTTCCCCGGGCCAGGGTCAGGAACCAGCGGCCCGACCAGTCCCGGTGGTACGACAGCTCTTTCACCCCGCGCGTGGCCACCGCCGCGAGCACGTGGTCCCGGCTGAGGCGCAGCCGCTCGAGCACCTCGAACCGGGCCACCGAGAACAGCAGCAGCCGCACGACCACGTGGGCGAAGTCCCCGTTCGGCACCTCGGCCAGGCGCACGTTGCGGAACTGCCCGGCCTCCCGGAAGAACGCGAGCGCGTCCTCGGGCGGAACCGGTGATCCCTCCGGCAGTTCCGGCACGATCCCGGGCGAGGCCGCGGCGGCCCGGGCCAGCAGCAGCCGGGCCTGGCCGAGCAGGTCGAGCGCCAGGTTCGCCAGCGCCACGTCGTCTTCCATCTCGGGCGCGCGGCTGCACCACTCGGCCAGGCGCTGCGACATGATCAGCGCGTCGTCGGCGAGACCCAGGCAGTACCGCGCCAGTTCGTCCGGATCGACGCCGGCCGGGATGCTGGTGTCGACCCCGGCCAGGGGGTCCTCGAAGTCGGTGCCGAACGCCCACTGCGAGGAGTCGGCCTCGAAATCGTCGTCGTGCATCGAGCTCTCCTCACATGTGGGGGACGTCGTCGGGGATCGTGTAGAAGGTCGGGTGGCGGTAGACCTTGTCGCCGCTCGGGGCGAACAACGCATCCTTCTCGTCGGGACTGGAGGCGGTGATGGCGTCGGCCTTCACCACCCAGATGCTCACGCCCTCGTTGCGGCGGGTGTAGACGTCGCGGGCGTTGCGCAGGGCCATCCCGTCGTCGGCGGCGTGCAGCGAGCCGACGTGAACGTGGTTGAGGCCGCGCTTGCCGCGCACGAAAATCTCGTACAGGGGCCATTCCCGACGATCAGTCACCGATCTCCCCTCCTGCGGCGAACGCCGTGGCGGCCTCGCGCACCCACGCCCCGTCCTCGTGCGCCCTGCGCCGGTGTTCGATGCGCTGCGCGTTGCAGGGCCCGTCACCGCGGATCACCGCCGCGAGCTCGTCCCAGTCCGGTTCGCCGAAGTCGTAGTGCTCCCTCGACGCGTTCCAGGCCAGCGAGGGATCCGGCAGGCAGATCCCCAGCGCGTCGGCCTGGGGCACGGTCATGTCCACGAACTTCTGCCGCAGGTCGTCGTTGGAGTTGCGCTTGATGCCCCACGCCATCGACCGCTCACTGTTGGGCGAGTTCTCGTCGGGCGGGCCGAACATCATGAGAGACGGCCACCAGAAACGGTTCACCGATTCCTGCACCATCTCCTGCTGCTCGGGGGTGCCGCGCATCATCGTCATCAGCAGCTCGTACCCCTGCCGCTGGTGGAACGACTCCTCCTTGCAGATCCGGATCATGGCCCGCCCGTACGGCCCGTACGAGGTACGGCACAGCGGCACCTGGTTGCAGATGGCCGCACCGTCGACGAGCCAGCCGATCGTGCCGACGTCCGCGTAGCTGAGCGTGGGGTAGTTGAAGATCGAGGAGTACTTCTGCTTGCCGGTGAGCAGGTTGTCGACCAGCTCGTCGCGGCTGACGCCCAGGGTCTCGGCCGCGGAGTAGAGGTAGAGCCCGTGGCCGGCCTCGTCCTGCACCTTGGCCAGCAGGATCGCCTTGCGGCGCAGCGAGGGCGCGCGGCTGATCCAGTTGCCCTCGGGCTGCATCCCGATGATCTCGGAGTGGGCGTGCTGGGCGATCTGCCGCACCAGCGTGCGCCGGTAGGCGTCGGGCATCCAGTCCCGGGGCTCGATCCGGTCGTGGCGCGCGATCACCTCGTCGAAGTGCGCCTCAACTGCACTGTCGGTCATCGCCGCCTCCATCGCCGCCGGGCTACTCGCCATTTACTTACCGATCGGTCTGTAATAACGTGACACGAGTCGGGGCCGAACGCAATGGGGTGTTCCAAGAAAGGGGCCGCACGTGACCACGCTTCTGGAGAGTTACGCCGCCGGGCACTGGTTCCGGGCGTCCGACGAGGGTGAACCCCTGCTCGACGCCACCACCGGCGAGGAGGTCGCCCGCATCTCCGCCCGCGGGCTCGACTACGCCGCGATGGTGAATCACGCCCGCTCGGTGGGCGGGCCGGCCGTGCGGGCCCTGACCTTCCACCAGCGGGCCAAGCTGATCAAGACGCTCGCGCAGTACCTGAACGAGCACAAGCCGGAGCTCTACGACCTGAGCGTGCGCACGGGCGCCACCACCCGCGACACCGCGGTGGACGTCGACGGCGGCATCGGCACTCTCTTCAGCTTCGCGTCCAAGGGCGTGCGGGAACTGCCGAACGACACCATCGCGTTCGACGGAAACCTGGAAACCCTGGGCAAGCACGGCACTTTCGTGGGCCAGCACGTCTACACCAGCAGGCCCGGTGTCACCGTGCAGATCAACGCGTTCAACTTCCCGGTCTGGGGCATGCTCGAGAAGCTGGCCCCGGCGTTCCTGGCCGGCCTGCCCTCGATCGTGAAGCCGGGCAGCCAGACGGCCTATCTGACCGAGCGCACGGTGCGGCTGATCATCGCCTCGGGAATCCTGCCCGAGGGCGCTGTGCAGCTCGTCTCGGGCAGTGCGGGTTCCCTGCTCGACGAGCTCGGCGTGCACGACAGCGTGGCCTTCACCGGCTCCGCGCACACGGCGGGCATCCTGCGGCGGCACCCGAACGTGCTCGACGGGGGCGTGCACCTGGGCGTCGAGGCCGACTCGCTGAACTGCTCGGTGCTCGGGCCCGACGTGCAGTCCGGTGATCCGGAGTTCGACCTGTTCGTGAAGGGCGTCGTCACCGAGATGACGGTGAAGGCCGGGCAGAAGTGCACGGCTATCCGGCGGGTCATCGTGCCGGCTGCGGTTGCTTCGTCCGTCTCGGACGCGCTGGCGGCGCGACTGGCCACGATCACGGTCGGCGACCCGCGCGATCCCGACGTGCGCATGGGGGCGCTGGCCAGTCTGGGGCAGCGCGACGAGGTGCGTAAGGCGGTCGAGGCGCTGCGGTCCGAGGCCGAGTTGGTCTTCGGCGATCCTTCTCGCTCGATGGGGGACGCACGGGGCGCGTTTCTCTCGCCCCTTCTGTTGCGTGCCCGGCCGGGTGCGGTGCAGCCGCACGACGTGGAGCCGTTCGGCCCGGTCAGCACCGTGCTCACCTACGACACGCTCGACGAGGCGGTGACCCTGGCGGCCCGGGGCAAGGGCAGCCTGGTCGGGTCGGTGGTCACGCACGACGGGGCGGTCGCCCGGCACCTGGTGCTCGGGCTGGCGCCCTGGCACGGCCGGATCCTGGTGCTCGACCGCGACGACGCGAAAGAGTCCACCGGGCACGGCTCTCCGCTGCCGATGCTGGTGCACGGCGGGCCGGGGCGGGCCGGGGGCGGCGAGGAGCTCGGCGGTGTCCGCGGGGTGCTCGGGCACATGCAGCGCACGGCGATCCAGGCCTCGCCCGACCAGCTCACGGCGATCACGGGGCGGTGGACGCCCGGCGCTCGGCGTCTGGCTCCTTCGGAGCACCCCTTCCGGTACTCGCTGGCTCAGCTTCAGGTGGGCCACAGCATCACCACCGAGGGCCGCACCGTCACTCTCGACGACATCGAGCACTTCGCCGAGTTCACAGGTGACCACTTCTACGCACACACCGACGCGGAAGCGGCGGCTCGGAACCCGCTCTTCGGCGGCATCGTGGCCCACGGCTACCTGGTGGTCTCGCTGGCGGCCGGGCTGTTCGTCGACCCGGCGCCGGGTCCGGTGCTGGCCAACTTCGGGGTCGACGGCCTGCGGTTCCTCACCCCGGTCAAGGTCGGCGACACCATCTCGGTGCAGCTCACGGTCAAGCAGATCACGCCGCGCAACAGTGCCGACTACGGCGAGGTGCGTTGGGACGCCGTGGTCACCAACCAGGACGGGTCGCCGGTGGCGACCTACGACGTGCTGACGCTGGTGGCCAAGTCATGACGGTCACGGTGTCGCGGGAGGGGGCGGTCGCGGTGGTGACCATCGACCGCCCCCGGCGCCGCAACGCCCTCGATGCCGTCACGAAGAAGGCCCTGCGTGCCGCCCTCGTCTCCGTGGCCGAGGCGCCCGACGTGCGGGCGGTGGTCCTGACCGGTGCCGGCGGTTCGTTCTGCGGTGGGCAGGACCTGGCCGAGCACGCCGCCGCGCTGGCGGCCGACGCCTCACACGCCTTCGACACGGTCGAGGCCGACTACGCCCCGATCGTCACGGCGCTGGCCACGATGCCGAAGCCGGTGATCGCGGCGGTGTCCGGCACCTGCGTGGGAGCCGGCCTGGCCCTGGCCCTGGCCTGCGACCTGCGGGTGTTCGCCGACGACGCGGTGCTGTCCACGGCCTTCACCGCGATCGGCCTGACCTGTGACTCCGGCCTGTCGCTGACCCTGACCCGTTCGGTGGGCGAGTCGAGGGCGAAGGAGCTCCTGCTGCTGGGGTCGTCGTTCAGCCCGGCCGAGGCGGTGTCGTGGGGCGTGGCGGGGTCGGTGGTGCCCGGCTCTGAGGTGCTTTCGGAGGCGTCGTCCCTGGCCGGCCGATTGGCAGCCGGCCCGACCCGGGCCTACGCCGAGACGAAGAGCCTGGTGAACAGCGCCCTCCTGGCCGAGGTTCTGCACCGGGAGGCGCTGGCCCAGGCCCGTCTGGGACTCAGCCACGACCACCCGGCGGCGGTCTCGGCGTTCCTCGCCAAGGAGCGTCCGTCGTTCGAAGGCCGTTAGAAGGTCAGCACCAGCAGCACCACGTTCAGGCCGATGATCAGGGCGCAGGCCGCCCCGGCCGCGAGCGTGGTCCAGCGGGCGTTGACGTGCTCGCCCATCAGCGCCCGGTCCGAGGTCAGCCGCAGCAACGGCACCAGCGCGAACGGGATGCCGAACGACAGCACCACCTGCGAATAGATCAGCGCCGTCGTGGGATCGGCGCCCAGCGACAGCAGCACCAGGGCGGGCACGGCCGTGACCAGACGCCTGACGGCCAGCGGGATCTGACGGCGCAGCAGGCCGCCCATGATCACCGAACCGGCGTAGGAACCCACCGCGGTCGAGGCCAGGCCCGAGAACAGCAGGCCCACCGCGAAGAACAGCGCCACCGCCGGACTGATCGCGGCGCCGAGGGCCGCGTGCACGCCCTCGATCGAGTCCACGCCGCCCATCCCCTGCAGCGCGCCCGCGCCCAGGAGAAGCAGCGACAGGTTCACCGCGCCGGCCGCGAGCAGGGCTACGCCGACGTCGGTACGCGTGGCGGCGAGAACCCTCGGCTTGTCTTCGTGGTGGCCGTGCCGGTCGGCCGCCAGCGCCGAGTGGGCGTAGATGGCGTGCGGCATCACGGTGGCGCCGAGCATGCCCACCGCGAGCAGCAGGCTGTCGGTGCCCTCGAGACGCGGCACCAGGCCGGACATCACGCCGGACGCACTCGGCGGGGCGAAGAACAGTCCCGCGGTGAAGCCGACGAAGACCAGGCAGAGCATCGCCACGACGATGCGCTGGAACCCGCCCGATCCCAGCACGAGCATCGAGACCACCGTGGTGATCAGGGCTCCCGGCACCAGGGGCACACCGAAGAGCAGGTTCAGGGCCAGGGCGCCGCCGACGATCTCGGCGAGATCCGTTGCCATGGCGACCAGTTCGGCCTGGAGCCAGTAAGCGATCCGGGCCTTGCGGCCGAGGCGTGACCGCAGCACCGCCGGCAGCGACTGCCCGGTGACGATGCCGAGCTTGGCCGAGAGGAACTGCAGCGCAGCGGCGATCAGGTTGGCACCGACGATCACCCAGACCAGCAGGTACCCGTAGGTGGCGCCGGCCGTGGTGTTGGTCGCGACATTGCCCGGGTCGACGTAGGCCGCGGCGGCCACGAGGGCCGGGCCCATCAGGACAGCTATGCCCTTCAGGCCCGGCCTCGCGCTCTTCCCGGTCCGGTCGCGGGCGGGAGCTAGAAGTCCCAATCCTCGTCCTCGGTGTTCACGGCCTTGCCGATCACGTACGACGAACCGGAACCCGAGAAGAAGTCGTGGTTCTCGTCCGCGTTCGGCGAGAGCGCCGACAGGATCGCCGGGTTCACGTCGGTCTCGTCCTTCGGGAACAGCGCCTCGTAACCGAGGTTCATCAGCGCCTTGTTCGCGTTGTAGCGCAGGAACTTCTTGACGTCCTCGGTCAGGCCGAGCGGGTCGTAAAGGTCTTGCGTGTACTCGACCTCGTTCTCGTACAGCTCGAACAGGAGGTTGAAGGTGTACTCCTTCAGGTCGTCCCGTTCCTGAGACGTGACCAGCTCCAGGCCCTTCTGGAACTTGTACCCGATGTAGTACCCGTGCACCGCCTCGTCACGGATGATGAGACGGATCAGGTCGGCCGTGTTCGTCAGCTTCGCCCGGCTCGACCAGTACATCGGCGCGTAGAAGCCGGAGTAGAACAGGAACGACTCGAGCATGGTCGAGGCGACCTTGCGCTTCAGCGGGTCGTCACCGTTGTAGTAGCTGAGCACGATCTCGGCCTTGCGCTGCAGGCTCGGGTTCTCCTCCGACCAGCGGAACGCCTCGTCGATCTCGCGGCTGGAGATCAGCGTGGAGAAGATCGACGAGTACGAGCGCGCGTGCACGGACTCCATGAACGCGATGTTCGTGTAGACGGCCTCTTCGTGCGGCGTCAGCGAGTCCGGGATCAGGCTGACCGCGCCGACCGTGCCCTGGATGGTGTCGAGCAGCGTCAGACCGGTGAAGACCCGCGTCGTCATCTGCTTCTCGACATCGGTGAGCGTGGCCCACGACTGGATGTCGTTGCTCAGCGGCACCTTCTCCGGCAGCCAGAAGTTGCCGGTGAGACGGTCCCAGACCTCGAGGTCCTTCTCGTCCTGCAGTTTGTTCCAGTTGATCGCCTGGACCCGATCGATCAGCTTGACCACAACGTCCTCAATTCTGTTAAAGCGACTGACAACTCAGAGCATGCAGGAGACGCAGCCCTCGACCTCGGTGCCCTCGAGGGCGAGCTGCCGGAGCCGGATGTAGTACAGCGTCTTGATGCCCTTGCGCCACGCGTAGATCTGGGCCTTGTTGATGTCGCGGGTGGTGGCGGTGTCCTTGAAGAACAGCGTCAGCGACAGACCCTGGTCGACGTGCTGCGTCGCCTCGGCGTAGGTGTCGACGATCTTCTCGAAGCCGATCTCGTACGCGTCCTGGTAGTACTCCAGGTTGTCGTTCGTCATGAACGGCGCCGGGTAGTACACGCGGCCGAGCTTGCCCTCCTTGCGGATCTCGATCTTGGAGACGATCGGGTGGATCGAGGAGGTCGAGTTGTTGATGTACGAGATCGAGCCGGTCGGCGGAACCGCCTGCAGGTTCTGGTTGTACAGGCCGTGCTCGCGCACCGACTCGGCGAGTTCCGCCCAGTCCGCCTGCGTCGGGATGGTGACCGACGCGTCCGCGAACATCTGCCTGACGCGAGCGGTCTTCGGCTCCCAGGTCTTCGTCACGTACTTCTCGAAGTACGAGCCGTCGGCGTACTTCGACTTCTCGAAACCGGCGAAGCGCGAGTTCCGCTCCTTGGCGAGCAGATTCGAGGCACGGTAGGCGTGGTACGCCACCGTGTAGAAGTAGATGTTCGTGAAGTCCAGGCCCTCTTCGGAGCCGTAGAAGACCCGCTCACGCGCCAGGTACCCGTGCAGGTTCATCTGGCCCAGGCCGATGGCGTGACCGCCGGCGTTGGCCCGCTTGATCGAGGGGACCGACTCGATGGACGTCTGGTCGGACACCGCGGTCAGCGCGCGGATCGCGGTCTCGATGGTGCGGCCGAAGTCGGGCGAGTCCATCGTCAGCGCGATGTTGAGAGAGCCCAGGTTGCAGGAGATGTCGCGGCCGATGTGGTCGTACGACAGGTCCGTGTTGAACGTGGACGGCGTGGAGACCTGGAGGATCTCGGAGCACAGGTTGGAGTGCGTGATCCGGCCCTCGATCGGGTTCTCCCGGTTCGCCGTGTCCTCGAAAAGGATGTACGGGTAGCCGGATTCGAACTGCAGCTCGGCGAGGGTCTGGAAGAAGTCCCGGGCGTTGATCTTCTTCTTCTTGATCTGGCCGTTGTCGACCATGTCCCGGTAGTTCTCGCTGATGCTCACGTCGGCGAAGGGCTTTCCATAGACGCGCTCCACGTCGTACGGCGAGAACAGGTACATGTCCTCGTTCTTCTTCGCCAGCTCGAACGTGATGTCCGGGATGACGACGCCCAGCGAGAGCGTCTTGATCCGGATCTTCTCGTCCGCGTTCTCCCGCTTGGTGTCGAGGAACTGCATGATGTCGGGGTGGTGCGCGTGCAGGTACACTGCGCCCGCGCCCTGACGCGCGCCGAGCTGGTTGGCGTACGAGAACGAGTCCTCGAGCAGCTTCATCACCGGAATGACGCCGGACGACTGGTTCTCGATGTGCTTGATCGGGGCGCCGTGCTCACGGATGTTGCTCAGGAGCAGGGCCACACCACCGCCGCGCTTGGACAGCTGCAGGGCGGAGTTGATGCCGCGGGCGATCGACTCCATGTTGTCTTCGATACGCAGAAGGAAGCAGGAGACCGGCTCACCGCGCTGGGCCTTGCCCAGGTTGAGGAAGGTCGGGGTAGCCGGCTGGAAACGGCCGGAGACGATCTCGTCCACCAGCTGCAGGGCGAACTCCTCGTTGCCCTCGGCCAGGGCCAGCGCCACCATCGCGACCCGGTCTTCGAAGCGCTCCAGGTAACGCTTGCCGTCGAACGTCTTCAGCGTGTACGAGGTGTAGTACTTGAACGCGCCGAGGAAGGTCGGGAACCGGAACTTCTTCGAATAGGCGTGCTGGTAAAGACGCTTGATGAACGCGCGGTCGTACTTCTCGAGCGTCTCAGGCTCGTAGTACTTGTTCTCGACCAGGTAGTCGAGCTTCTCGTCGAGGTCGTGGAAGAACACCGTGTTCTGGTTCACGTGCTGCAGGAAGTACTGCCGCGCCGCTTCCCGGTCTTTCTCGAACTGGATCTCGCCGCTGGGACCGTAGAGGTTCAGCATGGCATTCAGCGAGTGGTAGTCGAGGCTGACCGGATTGGTCTCGATGACCTGGAGGTCGTCCTTCACACCGGCTGTCGTTGCCAAAATCGTTCCAATCCCTCGCGGACGCGTTCCACGTCCTCGGTCGTTCCCATGAGCTCGAAGGCGAACAGGTAAGGCACCTGACACTTCGCCGCGATGATGTCACCGGCGATGCAGTACGCAGTGCCGAAATTCGTGTTCCCCGCCGCGATCACGCCGCGAATGAGTGAGCGGTTGACCTCGTCGTTGAGGAACCGGATCACCTGCCGGGGAACCGCGCCACCGTCGTTGCCACCGCCGTAGGTCGGCACCACGAGCACGTAGGGCTCCTGGGCGTGCAGGAAGGGGTCTGTGGGCCGGAGCGGGATGCGCTCGGCGGGCAGGTCCAGCTTCTGCACGAAGCGGTGGGTGTTCTCGGAGGCGCTGGAAAAATAGACCAGCCTGGTCAATTCAGGCTACGGCGGCCGCGGCCTGAACCACCAGCGCGCGGATGCGGTCGGGGCGGTAGCCCGACCAGTGGTCCTCGCCGGCCACCACGACGGGGGCCTGGAGGTAACCCAGCGACAGCACGTGCTCGCGGGCCGCGTCGTCCTGCGTGATGTCGATGACCTCGTAGGCGAGGCCGGACTTCTCCAGGGCGCGCTTGGTCGCGTCACACTGCACGCAGGCCGGCTTGCTGTAAACGGTAATCGTCATAGGGCACATCCCGATCGTCATGAAAGTCAGGAGCGCGGGGGTGGTTCCCGGGGAAGACAGCGCTGTATGGCTTATCACCCGGCACCGTCCCTCGCGGCTCCACGGACGCGCGCCGCCCCAAGGGGCGACGCACATCACTGGCAGGTCTTCGGACTCGCGGGCGCGCGCCGAGGCGCATCTAGTGGCCGTCGCTTCCCGGGCGCCGAGGGCGCCCAGTGCTGTTGACGGCGGTCGTTCCCGCTCACCGCTGCGGGGCAGTCCCGGATTCACGCCGGGTTCCCTCTTACGACGCCCTACCTGGCCGGCAGGGCGAACCAGCAACAGGGAGCACCATATGCCGTGCGCCCCCCTTCTCGCGACACAACATGTTGTGGGCGTGTCGGATCCTCTGTCCGGACACTGGTAATTCTGGACCCGCTGTGATCAAGCATCACCAGGCGGCGACCGATGCATCAGCGACCCCACCTTGAGGGGCCGATCGGGTGGCATCGATGTCAGGAGCTTGGTGGTGGGCGCAGCGTGATCGACCGGCACCGCGTACGTAACCTGACGAGCGCAGCCGTGCTGATCCTGGCGGCGGCCTGTTCCTCCTCCAGCGGCTACGTGACGTCGGCGGACCCTGCGGACGCCCCAGCCTACGCGGCTCCCCCGCGCGTCCCGGACGTGACCAAGCCCACCGTCACACCGAGGAAGAAACTCCATAAGGGACGCGTACGCCTGGCTTTCGCGGGTGACGTCCATTTCCAGGGGGCGTCGGCGAGCGCATTGGGGGGCGACATCGGCAGCGCCGGAAAGATTCTGTCGAAGGCCGATCTGGCGGTGGTGAATCTGGAGACCGCGATCACCTCCGGGGGTACGGCCGAGCCCAAGCAGTACACGTTCCGGTCGCCTTCTTCGGGGCTGACGGCTTTGCGCCGGAATGGCGTGGACGTGGTCACGGTGGCGAACAATCACGGAATGGATTACGGGCGCACCGGTCTGGAAGACACACTGAAGGCCGGAAAGCGCTCGGGAATGCCGATGATCGGGGCCGGGCTGAACGCCGACCAGGCTTTCACGCCCTATCGCCGCACGATTCACGGGGTGCGTCTTTCGGTCTTCGGGGCGACGGACGTGCTCGACAGCTTCGCCACGTCGTCCTGGCCGGCGACCACCTCGCGACCCGGGCTGGCGTCGTCCAAGGACCCGGCCCGGCTCCTGAGAGCGGTGCGTGAGGCTTCCTTGACGGATGTCGTTGTGGTGGTGCTGCATTGGGGTGTGGAGCGGCAGTCCTGCCCGTCGGCGCGGCAGCGTGAGCTGGCTGCGTCACTGACGTCGGCGGGGGCGAGTGTGGTGGTGGGCAGCCACGCGCACGTGCTCGAGCCGGCGGTGCGGTCGGGGCGGACAGCGGTTCATTACGGGCTGGGCAATTTCGTCTTCTACGCCCGGGGTGGGGCCGGTGCGGAGACGGGGGTCTACAACGTCGTGGTGGATCGGGGCGGTGTGGTGAGTACGTCGTGGGTTCCGGCCCGTATCAATGGTGGACGCCCGGAACTGTTGCGTGGTTCGGTCGCCGAGGCGGCGGTTGCGGCGCAGAAGGCCCTGACCTCGCGCTGCGGCGTGATCTGATCCGGCCGTCTCGTTCGTGACGTGCACGGCTTGCAGGGGTCAAGAGACCAGCCGGGTCTCGGCCGTCAGCACCTCAAGGGTGCTGCCCGGACTGTCGACGCTGGCGGTCCCGTCGACGGGAAGCCAGGGGCCTCCCGCAACCGAGTACTCACCGCGGAAGATGGTGGTGAGCTCGACCCGCTGCGGCCCCGCCTCCAGATACACGTGTGCAGTTCGCAACTCGGGATACGGCGCCCCGGCATCGCTGGTGATCCGTGTGTCCCCGTCGCCGTAGCTCCACCGGAACTCGTACGGCTCGGCCCGCACGCGCACCGGCTGGCCCAGAAGTTCGGTGGGCAGCGTAACCACAGCACCATCGGTGTAGAGGTTGGTCGGGATGTTGACGAGGGTGCGGCGGTTCGGCGGCTGGACGACGATCGGTGACGCGAGCAGCGGCAGACGCCGGAAGTCCTCAGCGGTGAGCACGGGCACGATCGGCCGTGGCTCGCCGGGTTCGGTGCGCCCGAGGCAGACGTAGGCGCCGGTGGAGGTCCAGTTGCTGGTACCGGCGGGGGCGGTGAAGACCCAGTAGCCGATCTCGGTTGATTCGGCGGTGTCCGCGCACAGAGCCAGGGCGCCACCGCAGAGCACCGTTTCGCTCCGGGTGGGACTGTTGCCCTCACAAGCGGGAACGTAGGTCTGGATGAAGCGAGGTTTCGCCGATGCAGCAGCAGGGCGCCGTGCCCCATGCCCTCCGCCGGTCTGCCTCCAGCCGTCGAGGGAAATTGTGTCGTCGTCACCGCGGGACTTGATGCTTCCGACACCCGGTTCGTCAGCCGCAGCCGGTGCCGCAACGCCGAGGGCCATGACCATCATGACGAGAGCGAGCACGGGCAGGCGAAGAACAGTCATCAGTCGGCATCAATGCTCACGCCGTGCACCATCCAGGCCCCGTCGGTCCACGCCAGGCCCATGACCGCGCCGGCATCACGAATCTCCGCCACCGGCGTCTCTTTTCCGGTTTTCGCGATCACGGTCCCGGCCACCTGCTTGATCTCGGCCGCGACAAGAATGCGCGTCGGCTTCTCGACCGGCGGGACGGACATCGATTCGACCGAGATCTGGCCGCCCTCGCGCCTCGCGCCCGTCTGGGCGAACTGGGTGAGCTCATCGCCCACCGAGGCGCAGAACTTGCAGGCCGGCTCGCTGAGGCTGCCGAGGAGCGCCGAGTCGGACTCTTCGTAGCTGTAGTTGTAGACAGCCCAGAAGTAGCGGGCGAAATCCTCCGCGCCTTCGGCATTGCGCTTGTCTGCCGGCCTGACCGGAGGCGTCACGGCGGACTCTGGGGTTGCTGAGGTGGGTGGCGAAACTGATGTCGCCAGAGTGGGACTCGACTCTCCACCATCCCCGGTGCAGGCCGCCACCCCCCAAAACCCCAGCCAGCACAACAGTAACAACGAGCACTCGCATCTGAATCTCTCCCCCGATCATGCAAGGAGAGTAGCCAGCCGCCGTCCCAAACGCCCGCCTCGCTCCGAAACTGTGGATAACTCTGGACGCAGAATTGGGGAGCCGCCCAGGCGGGACTCAGGCCCCGTCCACCAGAAGCCGCCAGGAACTGTAGGTTCGCCGCTGTGTGTCGCGAGCCAGAGAGCGCCAGGCTCGGTGCTCCTCGTCCGCGAGCTGCCGGTCAGCCGTTCGTAACCGCCGCGGGTCCGAGCCGGTGAGCTGAGTGCGCAGCTTCAGGGGGTCGTCGATCAGCGATGCCAGGAAGGCAACATCCATCAGGTGCCGCTCCGGGGCGGGCAAGCGGGTCGCATCCGCTTTCAGCAGCAGAGCACCGAGCAGGCTGGGGATGGGCACGAGCGCCTCCCGGCCATTGTGCTCGACCGACACGAACTCGGTTCGCTGCAGGGCCTGCGTTCCTCCGGGCACTTCGATCGTCGTCCTCGGCCCTGCGGTTCGAAGGTCCGACTGCTTCGGAGGATGATCCGGGGCCAGGACATCGATGACGAGCCTGCCTTTGGTGAAGCGATGGCCGGACGTGTGCATCTCCTCGACCTCGAACCCTAGAGAGCGCACCGTACGAGCGCAGCGGACGACAGCGTCACGATGCAGGTAGATGTTCGAGAGGACATCGAGATCGTCGGACGTCCGCGGCGCCGGGACACCGACGATCGCCGCCCGGAACGCGACCATCTGTCCTCCGATGAGGCACCACTCCGTCGGGCGCAGGACTAGCGCGAGGTCGAGCAGGACGGACCAGATGTCTTCCGAACCGTCAGGACGTGAGGCCAGGACGATCCGGGCGTCGACAATGCGCTCCGACACCGCTCGACGCGCTTCCTCATCAGTCACCGCGGTCGCCCGCTCGACGGTTCGACGCGGCTTGCCGCCACTCATGAACTGTGTTGCTCCAGAGGATTTCTCCGGCCCGCCGGCTTCTCGGGTCGCCACTCTCCAGGAGGTCGACGGCGACGACCGAGGAAGGCATCTGCGAACGGCCGTGGAGCACGTACGCCACGTCGTCGGGGACCGCATGCACAACGATCGCCCCCCGCGTGTCTTGCCAGAGGCGCAGCCGGGCAGCCAGCACCTGCGCGTCTTCCTGAGCTGCATAGACCTCGGTGAGCCCGTCGACCACCAGATCCGTTTTCAGATGAGCCAGGGACGCGCCGGACAGCACTGTTCGCTCGTTCACCTGCACGCGCTCGCCGACACCCCCGGCGCCGTCGAATCGCAGCGTGGTCACCCGGGAACGCACCAGCCGGGCCAGTTCAGCCTCCGACCGTGACCGGGCCTGGCTGCGCAGACGCGATCGCTCAGGAGCGGTGAGCCAAGAACACTTCTCCCCCGCCAGCATGAGCAGGAGGCCCCACGCGTTGCGGACCGAAAGGGGACGTGTCGCAGGTCGGTCGCGCTCGGCCAGGTCGAGCACACTCAGGCGATCGAGCAGCAGGCGGGTGGATCTGCGCTCGCCGATCAGGTCACCGTTGCGCCAGAGCTGACGCACCCGCTCCGCCGTGACGCCGAGGCGCCCAGCGGCCTCCGCCGTGGTCATGGCATCACTGAACGTCACCCATTCAGTATTGCGTCAAGCCTTTTCCAAAGCAAACCCATGTCGCAATGTTGCCCGCCGACGCGGTCGCCCTGACACCCAGCCCAGGACGTCTCCCGCTTCGCAGGCGACGCGCCTACTGCCCCAGCTCGGTCTCGCGCTTCTCGCGCTTCTCCTTCTTCCACGTCTCGTACCCGCTCCAGAACGCCAGCCCGGCGGTCAGGAACGAGACCAGGCAGACCAGCCAGCTCCAGACGTTCGGCTCCTTGGTCCCGTCGAGCAGCTCGGTCAGGCGCATGATCGCTATGACGGCGAAGAACGCCCCGAACCCGAGAGTGATCTGAGCCGACATCCTGTCCTCCGTTGCCCACCGATGAGCCCTGACAAAGCCGTCAGGGGCGGCCTCCCGGAAGGAAGACCGCCCCTGATGAGCGGTGGAGCTATAGGGATTTGAACCCTAGACCCCCTCGATGCGAACGAGGTGCGCTACCAGACTGCGCTATAGCCCCAACGAGAAGAAACACTACCACCGGTGGGGCCGATGCTCCGAATCGGGGGGCACCCCTCAACCTCAGCGGCGGGGACGCTGGTCCACCAACCGACGCATCTTCCCCACCGAGCGCTCGATCGTGTACGGATCAACCACGTCCACCTCCACCGACACCCCGATCCGGTTCTTCACCAGCTTCCGCAGTCCGGCCCCGGCCCTGGCCGCCTGGTCGAGCGGAGTGGCCTCACGCCTCTCCACCCTCACCGTCAACGCGTCCAGATGCCCCTCCCGGTCCAGCACGCACTGGAAGTGCGGGCTGAGCTCGGGCAGCCCCAGGATCAGCTCCTCCACCTGAGTCGGGAACAGGTTCACACCCCGCAGGATGATCATGTCGTCACTGCGTCCCGTGATCTTCTCCATCCGCCGCATCGTGCGGGCGGTGCCGGGCAGCAGCCGGGTCAGGTCCCGGGTTCGGTAGCGGATGACCGGCATGGCCTGCTTGGTCAGCGACGTGAACACCAGCTCGCCCTCCGACCCGTCGGGCAGCACCTCGCCGGTGATCGGGTCCACCACCTCCGGATAGAAGTGGTCCTCCCAGATGTGCAGCCCGTCCTTCGTCTCCACGCACTCACTGGCCACACCAGGCCCGATCACCTCGGAGAGCCCGTAGATGTCCACGGCGTGGATGTCGAGGCGCTGCTCCATCTCGCGGCGCATCTCGTTTGTCCAGGGCTCCGCGCCGAAGATCCCGATCTTGAGGGACGTGGTGGCCGGGTCGATCCCCTGCCTCTCCATCTCGTCGATCACGTTGAGCATGTACGACGGGGTCACCATGATGATGTCCGGTTCGAAGTCCCGGATCAGCTGCACCTGGCGCTCGGTCATGCCGCCGGAGACGGGGACGACCGTGCAGCCCAGCCGCTCGGCGCCGGCGTGCGCACCCAGCCCTCCGGTGAACAGCCCGTACCCGTAGGCGTTGTGCAGAACCATCCCCCGGCGTCCGCCCGCCGCCCGGATCGAGCGGGCCACCACGTCCGCCCAGGTCTCCAGGTCGTCCTTCGTGTACCCCACCACCGTGGGACGCCCGGTGGTGCCACTGGACGCGTGCACGCGCACCACGTCCTCCCGCGGCACCGCGAACATCCCGAAGGGATAGTTCCGCCGCAGGTCCTCCTTCGTGGTGAAGGGGAGCCTGGCCAGGTCGGAGAGCTGATGCACGTCGTCAGGATGAGCACCGGCCGCGTCGAACGCGGCCCGGTAGTGAGCGACGTTCTCGTAGGCGTGCCGCACGCTCCACCGCAACCGCTCGAGCTGCAGGGCCCTGAGTTCGTCCACCGATGACGTCTCGATCGCGTCGAGATCGCCCGCACGAGGGCTGAGATCCAGCATGTCGATTTCCTCCATCAGAACTTCTGCGTTCTGTCCCTCGTTCGAGAGTCACACCCGCCGGCGGTCGCGACTTGACCACAGGCGCAGAGTTCTTGACGTAGCGCCGAACGTGATGTGCTGTGGGGGTAGCACCAGGACGAGGAGGTCCGATGAGTTTGTCCGTGCTGGAGCAGTCCGGCGCCGGGTTCGACGAGTGGGAGCAGCAGATCAGCTGCACGTTCGTCCCCCTGCGGGCCCGCCGGGAGTCGCTGTCCGGCAGCGCCTTTCACGGCTGGGTCGACTCCACGCCGCTGGGCTCGGTGATCCTCGCCGAGGTGGCCGCGCACGAGACCGTCGTCGAGCGCACCCCTCGCCTGATTCGCCAGGACGATCCCGAGTTCTACAAGTTCGCCCTGCAGACCAGCGGCAGCTGCGTGATCGAGCAGGACTCCCGCCAGGCCCGGCTGAATCCCGGCGATCTGGCCATCTACGACACCTCCCGGCCCTACCGCCTCTCGTGCGGCGCCGACTTCCGGATGACCGTCGCGATGTTCCCGCGCAACCTGGTGCACCTGCCCGAGCGTCGCATGGCCGATCTGACCGCGGTCCGGCTCGCGGGCGACACCGGCCTGGGCGCCCTCATCCCGCCGCTCATGCGGGGCCTGGCCGACAGCCGCTCCGACGGCGGCATCATCGCCACGCACCTGGGAGACGCCGTGGTCGACCTGGTCACGGCCGCGTTCGCCCAGCAGATGGCCCTGCCCACCCGCGACGGAGCGCCCGAGTCGCACCGCGCGCTGGTGGCCGAGGTGCACGCGTACGTCGACCGGCACCTGGCCGATCCCGACCTGAACACCCAGTCCGTGGCCGACGCGCACTACGTTTCGGTGCGTCATCTGCAGAAGGTCTTCGAGGCCCGGGGCACGTCGATCTCCACGCTCGTGCGCACCCGCCGGCTCGAACGGTGCCGCCGCGACATGAGCGACCCGATCCTGGCCGAGACCCCACTGACCGTCATCCGCCAGCGCTGGGGTTTCCCCGACGCGGCCCACTTCTCCCGGCTGTTCCGGGCCGCGTACGGGGAATCCCCCCGCGACTACCGCAAGGGCGTCACAGCACGACCGTGACGACCTTCTCCTCGGTGTTGGCCAGGATCCCGCTCCAGCCCAGTTCCCGGCCGATACCGCTGGTCTTCATACCGCCCCAGGGCAGGGCCGGGTCGATCGGGGCCCAGCCGTTGATCGCGACCGCACCCGCCCGCACCTTGGCCGCCAGGGTGTGGGCGGTGGTGATGTCACGGGTCCAGATCGTCGCCGCCAGGCCGTAAATCGTGTCGTTGGCCAGCTTCAGCGCCTCGTCCACGGTGTCGAACGGGATCACCGCACCGACCGGACCGAAGATCTCCTCGCGCGCGATCGTGGAACTGTTGTCCACGTCCGCAAAGATGGTGGGACGCACGAAGAAGCCATCACCCTCATGCGCCTCTCCGCCGGCGACCACCCGGGCCCCCTCGGCGCGTCCCTTCTCGATGTACTCCTCGACCCGCTGCTTCTGGGACGCGTTGACCAGGGCACCCATGGTCGTGCCGGGATCGAGCGGGTCGCCGAGAACCTGTGCCTGGGCGGCCTTCCCGAGTGCCTCCACCACCGTGTCGTAGAGCGAACGGTGCACCAGGATGCGGGTCCCCGCGGCGCAGACCTCACCCTGGTTGAAGAACAGGCCCATCGCGACGCCCTGCACCGCCGCCTCGACGTCCGCGTCCTCCAGCACGATCTGGGGGCTCTTGCCCCCCAGCTCGAGCACCACCCGCTTGAACGTGTCGGCCACCGCCCGCTGGATGCTGCGCCCCACCTCGGGCGATCCGGTGAAGCTGATCTTGTCCACGTCCGGGTGCTCGACGAGCGCCACCCCGGCCGTTTCTCCCAGCCCGGGAACGACATTGACGGTGCCCGCCGGGAATCCCGCCTCCTCGATCAGCTTGGCCAGGTGCAGAATGCTGAGCGGCGCGTCTTCAGAAGGCTTGACCACGAAGGTGTTTCCCGCCGCCAGCCCGGGTGCGAGCTTCCAGGCCGCGATCATCAGCGGCGTGTTCCAGGGAATGATGGCCCCGATCACGCCGATCGGCTCGCGCAGGGTGTATGACAATGTGGGACGCCCCTGGTAACCAGCAGTGGGGATGGTCTGCCCCTGCACCTTGTCGGCCCAGCCCGCGAAGTGCCGGAAGGTCGCGATGGTGTTGGGAAGATCGAGCAGGTTCGGCTGGATCAGCGGCTTGCCGATGTCCCGTGCCTCGAGCTGCGTGAGCACGGCCGTGTCCCGTTCGATCAGGTCGGCGAGGCGGCTCAGCAAGAGCGAGCGCGCCGGTCCCGAGGTCGCGCCCCACTCTCCCTCGAGCGCCTTGCGGGCGGCGCGCACGGCCCGGTCGATGTCCGCGGCCGTACCCGACGACACCTTGGTGAGCAGGGCGCCGGTGGACGGTTCGAGGTTGTCGAAGGTGTCCTCGGCCGGCGACCAGACGCCGTCGATGAACAGTTCGGTGGTAAAGCCTGTGTTCACGGTCATCGCTGAACTCCTGACTCGTCGCTCGGTGACGACGAGTCTTCGCCGCCGCGCTCGCCCGGTGTTGGCGAGCAGCGCATACGAGTTGTGCATGCGCGGCGGGGCGCTGAGCAGTCTCGCGGCCGGGATGCTTCACCACACAACAGAGCCTCTCGAGCGGGTCGCGGCCTCGTCGACCGGTCGGCCCGGACAGCTCGGACAGCTCGGACGGCTCGGACGGCCCAGTCGCCCAGTCGGCCCCAGCCAGCGCGGTCAGCGCGGTCAGCGCGGTCAGCGCGGTCAGCGCGGTCAGCGCGGTCAGCCCAGTCAGCGCGGTCAGCCCAGTCAGCGCGGTCAGCCCAGTCAGCGCGGTCAGCCCAGTCAGCGCGGTCAGCCCAGTCAGCGCGGTCAGCCCAGTCAGCGCGGTCAGCCCAGTCAGCGCGGTCAGCCCAGTCAGCGCGGTCAGCCCAGTCAGCCCAGTCAGCCCAGTCAGCCCAGCCGGCCCGGTCGACCCCAGTCGGCCCGGTCAGCCCGGTCGACCCAGCCGGCCCGGTCGGCCCCGGTTGACCCAGCCGGCCCGGTCGGCCCCGGTCGGCCTGGTCGGCCCCAGTCGCCCCGGTCGCCCCAGTCGCCCCGGTCGCCCCAGTCGCCCCGGTCGCCCCAGTCGCCCCGGTCGCCCCGGTCGACCCAGCCGGTCCAGTCGGTTGAGAAACTGGCCCGAATAGGCGCCTGCGGGTGGGCGAACCAAACTGTGCTGCTTTCGATTATCGATAATCGAAAGCAGCACAGTTCCCGAAGCCCCGAGATGCCTCGACGGGTATGGGAGCCAGTGACTGCCGGGAGACCGGGGTGATCAAGGCGAACAAAGGCGATGGGGTGGCGTGTTCACGTCGAGCGTGCTCACGTCGAGCGACCGGGCATTCGGTTGTGGCCCCGCGCGGCAACCTGCATGGCGCACTGCCCCTTCCGGCGTCTCACGATCGCGAGAAGGGTTGGCAAAGGCTTGTAGCAGTGAGGCTACGACGCACCTACAGTTCCTGACAGCTCCTGGTGGACGGGGCCTGTGTCGACTGTCGGAGGCCTCCGGGCCGTGAGATCGGCGCCCCTTCCTGAGACCCGCGGTTATCCACAGGTTGGGGAACGAGGCGGGCTTTCGGGGCGGCAGCTGGTTACCCTTCTTTCATGATCGGGGGAGGGATCCACATGCGAGCGCTCGTTGTTACTGCTGTGCTGACTGGGGTTTTGGGGCTTGCTGCGTGCACCGGAGACAGCGACGACCCGGGCCCCGCACCGAGCACGCGGGTTTCGACGTCTGCAGTGCCGAGTCCAGAGGTCACGGTGAAACCACCGGTGGCGCCGGACGCTGAGCGGAGCGCAGAGAGCGCGAAGGCGTTCGTCCAGTACTTCTGGGCAGTGCACAACTATGCGTACGCCACTCTCGATACCGGGCCCCTCGAAGAGATCTCCGACGCGGACTGCACCTTCTGCCGGTCGACCGTCAAGAACATCTCCGGCCTGCGCGAGGCTGGCACCCAGGTGGAAGGCTCCCGGGTTCATGCCGGTGTCCTGGCCGTTCCTCCGGCCGAGATCACCACCGGAGTGATCGTGTCGGGCACGATCCGCCAGGAGGCGGCACGCCTGCTGCACGAAGACGGCACCCAGACCACTGCGGCGGCCATTCCCTCGGCACAGAGCTTCGTGAGCCTCAACTGGGCAGAAAGCCACTGGATGGTCGCCGATGTCGCTATCGAGGAGAGCTGATGCCTGGGGCTCTCGCCGCGGCTGCCTTGTTCGCCATGATGGGGCTCCCCGCATTGCCGGCGGCGGATCCGCCATCGCCCGAAGGCACCCAGGTCACCTCCCGGGCCACAGCCAATTACGCCGAGCTCTGGGCCAGACAACAAGAACGAGAACGACCCGGGCATCCACGTTCACCGATCGCCCACACCTCCAAGCCCCGCTTCGTGCGCACCTACGTCCCCGCCTGCGACGGCAACAGCCCTGATCGCAGCGAGACCGTGAGCTGCCCGGCCGCACTGGCCATGTGCTCCGACTCCACCACACCCACCGACCTCGGATACTGGATCTTCAGCGCGCCCGCCGGCACCACCGACTGGACCGCCACCGGCGGCTACCTGTGCCTTGGCGCCGAAGCTGATCCCGACGCCCCGCCACCGGTCGTTCCCGTGCTCACCGCCGAAGACTTCCGGCGTCTTCCCCTGCCCGCCGCACCCATCGTCATGCAGCCGCCCAACGGCCGCACCCTCGTCAACATCCCGACCAACCTCTACACCGCCGCAGACACCGTCACCCTCCCGACCACGCTTCTCGGCCAGCCGGTGCGGGTGCGCGCAACGCCGCAGGAGTTCCGCTGGCACTACGGCGACGGGAACTCGCTCATCACCGACGATCCGGGTGCGCCCTATCCGGACTTGCGCACGGCTCACGTCTACGAGCGGCCTGGGCCTCAGAAAGTTCGTCTGGCAACGATTTACAGCGGTGAGTACTCCGTCGCCGGTGGTCCGTGGCTTCCTGTCGACGGCACCGCCACCGTCGCCAGCCCGGCCGGCGCTCTCGACGTCATCACCGCCGAGAACCGGCTGGTCTCCTGAGATGCCGCACGTCGACAGCATCGGCCTGGGCCTGAGTCCCAGTGTGACCCCGCTGAGTTACCCCGGGGCGCCCGTACCCGCAGACGGTCTGCTCGTGGGGCCCTGGCTGTATCCGGTCGCCACCCCGAGCGGCGCTGCGAACTGGTTCGACGCCCTGGTGCAGAACGACGGCGGGCCCCTGCGCGATCGTTTCCCGCACGGGCCTCACCCGATGCCAGACGTGCTGCGGGCACTGGGAGTGGCCGGGCCGGAGCAGCGCCGTCCCGTCCTGGCCATCGGGTCGAACGCCTCGCCGGGGCAGCTGCTGCACAAGTACACGGCACCCGACGAGCACACCGCGCCGGTCGTCCCGATCAGCGTCGTCCACGTCCCGGGTCTGGCCGCCGCCCACTCGGCCCACGTGAGCACGCCGGGGTACATCCCCTACGCACCGGTCCGTGTCCCGGGCCCAGAACCGCACACGCACCGGCTTCTGTGGCTCACCGCCGAACAGCTCGACGTGCTCGACGCCACCGAGCCGAACTACACACCCGCGGTGCTGCGTGCGCCGCAGTTTCCTGCCGTTCTGGACTCCGGGCTCCCGCTGCCCGAATTCACGCTCTACATGAGCAGGTGGGGAGTGCTGCGGTTCCCGGAGACCGGTGTGGCACCCGCGGGAACGCAGGAGTCCGTCTACACCCGTCTCTCCGCACTGGACTGGTTCCGGGAGCTGATGCCGGAGTCGCGCGTCAGCGCACTGTTCTCGCTCCAGGCACTGCGCCAACACGAGCACCGGCGTCTCCGCGTACGCGACGCCTTGGTGCAGCACCACCTGGCCGTTGACGCGGGGCTGTCCTGATGTCGCCCGGCTACACTCCACCGTATGGCTAAGCGATTCCCTGTGGTCCCGCGCGGTTTCGAGACCGCGCAGGTCGACCAGCTGTTCGACCGGGTCGAAGAGGTGCTGAGCAACGGCGACGCCGAGGCCCGGGCCGCCGTGCGTCAGGAACTGAGCAGCACCGTGTTCGAGTTCGCGGTAAAGGGGTACTCCCCCACCGACGTCGCGATGGGCGTCGACCAGCGACTGGCCGCCCTGGCCTGAGCCCGGGCGAGCCTGAGCCCGGGCGAGCCTGAGCCCGGCCGAGCCTGAGCCCGGCCGAGCCTGAGCCCGGCCGAGCCTGAGCCCGGCCGAGCCTGAGCCCGGGCGAGCCTGAGCCAGGCTCGGCTTGAAGCCAGCGCAGCCTGAACCCGGCTCGGGTCGAGCAGGTTCTGCTCGGACGCGTCGCGCGCCGCCAGCCGGTCGAGCAGCGCGTCGGTGGCGGTCAGCTCGGAAAGGTCGGCGGTCGGCGGTTCCTGACCGGTGTCAGCCTGAACCCGGCCGAGCCCGACGCACGTCGTCGGCTGAACCAGCCCCACGACGTACCCACCCACAAAAGAGGGACGACGCGCGCACACGTGCGCACGTCGTCCCCCATTGCCCGTGAGGACTCAGGCGGTGACCGGCTTCACCAGGCCACTGCCCAGCTCGTAGGTCGCCGCGACGATGCCGAGGCCGTTGTTCGTGACCGCGTCACCCACGATCGACGAGCGCGACTGCACCAGGTCGGCCGTGGCGCTGGAGTGCCAGCGGGCCAGGTCGTCGAGGTTGGTCAGGCCGGCCTGCTGGCCCCGGGCCATGTCACAGGTCATGCGCTCGACGATGCCCCGGATGTACCCACCCGGCACCGTGCCCTGACCCAGCGTCTTCGCCGTCGCCGCGATGGCGCCACAGCTCTCGTGCCCGAGCACGACCACCAGGTCGACCCCGAGCACGGCCACCGCGTACTCGACCGAGCCGAGCACCGCGTCGTCCACCGCGTGACCGGCCGTGCGCACCACGAAGATGTCGCCGAGGCCCTGGTCGAACAGCAGCTCGGCCGGCACCCGGGAGTCCGCGCAGCCCAGCACCATGGCGAACGGGGCCTGGCCCTGCACCAGGCTGGCCCGGCGCTCCGGCGTACGGGAGAGCGCGGCACCGGTCAGGCCGGCGGCCCACCGCTGATTGCCCTCCTGCAGCCGCTTCCAGGCCGCGGCGGCCCGCTGGTCAGAGGCCCGGCGCTGCAGCGGGAGCGTCTTGACGCCCTTGGCCGCCTTGGCCTTGGCCTTGTCCGCCTTCTTGGCCGACTTCTCCTTGGGCGCGTCGATTTTCGTGTCCGCGGGAGTCATGTCTTTCCGTCCTTCAGGGGTGGGAGTTACGGGGAGGGGTCTCAGTCGAGGATCGCGCGGGTGACGTTCACCTGGTCGGTGAGCACCCCCTGGATCAGCTGCTGGGTCTGGTTGATCTCGTCGACCGCGTGGTGGATGTCGGCGAGTGAGGTGGTGACAGCCTCGACACGGCTCTGGATCGCATTGACGCGGTCGCTGACGTCGGTGGTGGCCCGCTCGGTCTGGCTGGAGAGTTCCTTGACCTCCTCGGCCACGACCGCGAAGCCCTTGCCCGACTGCCCCGCACGCGCCGCCTCGATGGTGGCGTTCAGCGCGAGCAGCTTGGTCTGCGCGGCGATGGTCTGGATGTCCTGGACGACCTTGTTGATCTCCGCGCTGGCCTGCCCCAGGGCCGCCACCTGGGTATTGGCCTCCTCGGTCAGGTGACCGCTGCGCGAGGCCACGTCGGAGGCCGAGGTGACGTTGCGCTCCACCTCACCGATCGACTCCATCAGCCGCTCGCCGGCGACCTTCAGGTGGGCGCTGGCACCGAAGCGCTCCATCGCCTGCCCGATCAGGAAAGCGGTGTTGCGCAGGGCCATCTCACGGCTCTTGGCCATGATCAGGGTGCGGGTGGCGAAGAAGTCGATGGTCCCGATGAAGCGGCCGTTGACCGTGATCGGCAGGCAGACGCCGGACTTCACACCGGCACGCTGCGCCGCCGGGCGCCGCACGCAGTCGGTGAGCTCGCCGAGGTCCTCGACGAACACGAAGTCGTTGCGCGCCCAGGCCCGGCCGGAGAGGCCGACGCCCTTCGCGAACGAGGCCGACAGGGTGACGTCGCGGAACTCGGAGTTGACGTCGCCGGACTCCTTGGCGAACCTGAGCACCTGCGCGTCCTCGTCCAGCCGCCAGAAAGAGCCGTACTGCCAGTCGAAGTCGCGGCGGATGGTCTCCATCGCCACCCGCAGCGCGTGCTCCTCGCTGGTGGCGGCGGTGAGCTCACGGATGACGGTGGACACCGCGTCCACGTCCTGCGCGGCCTTCTCCTGACGCACGGCCTCGTGCAGCCGCTCGAGCGCCGACGAGACCAGCACGCCGATCGCCCGCAGCACCTGCAGGCGGTCCTCGGACAGGGTCAGGACCTCGGTGGTGAAGAAGTCCATCGTGCCGACGACCTCACCCTGCTCGATCAGGGGGAAGCAGATACCGCTCCGCACACCCTGTTTCATCGCGACGGGGGCCCGGACGCAGTCGGTCATGGTGCCCAGGTCCTCGACGAACACCAGGTCACGCTGACGCCAGGCCCGGCCGGACAGGCCCACACCCTCGGCGAACGATGCCTCGAGCGTGACGGCCCGGAACTCCGGGCCGACATCCCCGCTGTCCAGTGCGAACCGCAGGACCTCCGCGGAGGTGTCGCGCACCCAGTAGGACCCGTAGGCCCAGCCGAAGTGACGCCGCACGACCTCCAGTGAAGTCTTCACCGCCTGCTCGGGGGTGGTGGCCTGGTTGAGCTGAGTCACCACGTCGGTGACGGCCACCACGTCAGCATGGGCCTCGCGGACCGACTGCTGCACCTGAATGGCTAGGTTCTTGGGCGTTCGCTTGAACACACATCGCTCCACGTTGAAGAAGTCCTGCCCCCCGTGGCACTGATGAGTCCTTCGGCGTCACCCGGTCGGCCCCTTAACCAAAGTGACCGTCGAGTTTGATTGACCACCGGTGATCCTTGATGGCCCGGACGGGGCACATGCGGACGGAATCGCTCAGGGCATAATCCAGCGCCCCGCGTGGTTAGGGCGGTCAGTAACAAAGTAGTTGAGCAAGCAACCAGTGGAGGACAGTGTCATGAGCGAGCTCGTCATGGGTCTCGACACCTTCGGCGAGGTGCCGGTCGACGACTCCGGCGCCCTGGTGTCCCAGGCCGCGGCCATCCGCGCGGTGGTGGACGAGGCCGTGATCGCCGACCAGACCGGCGTCGACGTGATCGCGCTGGGCGAGCACCACCGCTCCGAGTACGCCATCTCCAGCCCGGAGACCCTGCTGGCCGGCATCGCGACCCGCACCGAGCGGATCAAGCTCGCCACGGCCGTCACGGTGCTCAGCTCCGACGACCCGGTGCGCGTGTTCCAGCGGTTCGCGACCGTCGACGCCCTGTCCAACGGCCGCGCGCAGGCGATCCTGGGCCGCGGCTCGTTCACCGAGTCCTTCCCGCTCTTCGGCTACGACATGGCCGACTACGACGTGCTCTTCGAGGAGAAGCTCGACCTCTTCGTGAAGCTGCTCGACGAGAAGCCGGTGACCTGGAGCGGCACCAAGCGCCCGGCCCTGCGCAACGCCGACGTGTTCCCGAAGACCGAGTCCGGGCGCCTGGACACCTGGATCGGCGTCGGAGGCTCCCCGCAGTCGGTCGTGCGCACGGCCCAGTACGACCTCAAGCTGATGCTGGCGATCATCGGTGGCCCGGCTGAGCGGTTCGCCCCCTACGTGGACCTCTACAAGCGGGCGGCGGACGAGCTCGGCACCACGGCCCACCCGGTCGGCATGCACTCGCACGGCTTCATCGCCGACACCGACGAGGAGGCCCGCGAGCTGTACTTCGGGCCGTTCAAGGAGACCCGCGACAAGATCGGCGCCGACCGCGGCTGGCCGCCGGTCTCCCGGGCGCAGTTCGAGTCCGAGGTGGAGACCGGTTCGCTGTACGTGGGGTCGCCGGAGACCGTCGCCCGCCGCATCGCGAAGGCGGTCAAAGACGTGGGAGTGGGCCGGTTCGACCTGACCTACACCGGCGGCCCGCTGCCCGTCGCGGCCCGCGCCCGCACGGTCGAGCTCTACGGCACCAAAGTCATCCCGATGGTCCGCGACATGGTGGAAGGCTGACGAAGAACATGACGACTCTCGGCATCCTCGGCGCCGGCAAGGTGGGCACGGTTCTGGCCCGCCTCGCCGTGAAGGCCGGTTACGACGTCCTCATCTCCGGTTCCGGTGACCCGTCGAAGATCTCGCTCATCGTCGGGGTGCTGGCGCCCGGTGCCGTCGCGGTCACCACCGCCGAGGCTGCCGAGCGGGCCGACATCGTGGTGCTGGCGCTGCCCCTGGGCAAGTACCGGTCGATCCCGGTCGACGCACTGCGCGGCAAGCTGGTCATCGACGCGATGAACTACTGGTGGGAGATCGACGGGGTGCGTGACGACCTCACCGACCCGCGCACGACCTCCAGCGAGATCGTGCAGGAGTACCTGGCCGGCTCCCGCCTCGTGAAGGCGTTCAACCACATGGGTTATCACGACCTCGAGGGCGGCTCCCGTCCTTCGGGCGATCCCGGGCGCAAGGCGATCGCGGTGGCCGGTTCGACGGAGGACGACGTGCGCACCGTCGCTTCACTGGTGGACGACCTGGGTTTCGACGCGGTGGTGCTGGACTCGCTCGCCGAGGGCGTGCGTCTCCAGCCCGGCACCCCGCTCTTCGGGGCCAACACCGACGCCGTGACCCTGCGGGAGATGCTCAGCGTGCCGTTCGAGCGGACGGCGCAACCGTCGGTCCCCGAAGACCTGCGGTAGCGACGACCAGGGGACGACGTGCGCACCCCGTGCGCACGTCGTCCCTTTTTGTGTGCCCACTTCCCACCCAGACCTCCGATGAATGAGCGAAAGCCACTCCAGCATTCCGCCCTGATAGCGCCTTCTCGGTACAGTCATCGGATGTATTCTGGCGGAGCACCAATGCGTCGATCCAGGAGCGTGAACAGCGTGGTTCAGAAGGCTTTGCACACCCGTCTCCACGAAGGCAGCGAAGAGGCGTACGACCGGCTGCACGCCACGGTCCCCGAGGATCTGGCGGCGGCGCTGGTCGAGGCGGGCGTGCGGGACTGGCGCATCTGGCGCGACGGCCGCGACGTCTTCCACGTGGTCGACGTCGACGACTACAACCGCATGCGTGACGTGCTGCGCGACCACCCGGCCAACATCGCCTGGCAGGCGCAGGTCACCCCGCTGCAGTCCACGCCCGACGACTACTCCGGCGACGACGACGGCCTGCCCTTCGTCTGGAGCCTGACGCAGCAACTCCAGAAGCCGGAGTAGCCGATGGCCCTCACCGACGACGCCATCGACAAGATCAAGCAAATGATCATCTCCGGTCGTCTCGCCCCCGGCGACCGGCTCCCCCGGGAGGCCGATCTCGCCACCCAGCTGGGACTTTCGCGTAACTCGCTGCGCGAGGCGGTGCGCGCCCTGGCCCTGATCAACGTGCTCGACGTGCGTCAGGGCGACGGCACCTACGTCACCAGCCTGGCCCCGGGCATGCTCACCGAGGCGATCTCGTTCATCGTCGACCTGCAGCACGACGGGTCGGTGCTGGAGTTCCTCGAGGTGCGCCGGCTGCTCGAGCCGGCCGCGACCAGCATGGCCACCTACCGGATGACCGACGACGAGGTCGGTGAACTGGCCGAGCTTCTCGACAGTCTCGGCGACTCCCCCACGGTCGAGGCCCTGGTGGCCAACGACCAGGAGTTCCACCGCCGCATCGCCCGGGCGTCGGGCAACGACGTGCTCGCGTCACTCATCGAAAGCGTCTCGGGCCGAACGCATCGCGCCCGGGTCTGGCGGGGCCTCACGCAGGACTCGGCGGTGTCCCGCACCCTCGACGAGCACCGGGCCATCCAGCTCGCTATCGCCCAGCGCCAGCCCGACGTGGCCTCGGCCTGGGCCAGCGTGCACGTGGCCGGGGTCGAACAGTGGCTGCGGCGAACGCTTTCCGAGGCGGCCGCGGCGGGCGATCTGGATCCACTGATCACCCCCTGAAACACCGGAAGGGGGACGTTGCGCGCACCCGGTGCGCACAACGTCCCCTTTCGCGTTCGGAGACTCAGGCGAGGTCGAAGACCACCGCAACCGGGCCCGCCACCTCGGAGGTCGGCACAGCCACCGAGATGCCCCCGTCGACGGCGGACGCCGTGACCGGCGTGCCGTCGGCCGTGCGGGCCGAGGCCAGGTTCAGCTTCGACGCGTCGGCCGTCAGGGTCACGTCACCGCTCGCCTGCACGAACGCGACGGCCTGAGAACCCTTGGCCACCCAGCGGATCCACGGCTCGTCCGAGGCCGAGGCCACAGCGGGGTCGAGAACCTCCGAGGCGTGCACGAACTCGCGGTTGACCGCCATCCAGGCCGCGATGCCCTCGAGGCACCGCAGCTGCAGCTCCGGAATCCGGCCGGCCTCGTCCGGGCCGACGTTCAGCAGGAAGTTGCCGCCCCGCGAGACCACGTCGAGCAGGTGACGCACCGCGCCCGGCCCGTCGAAGTAGTGCGACGCGTCTTCGACCTGGTTGTAGCCGAACGAGAAACCGACGCCGCGGCAGTTCTCCCACATCGTGTCGTCGTTCTCGGTGTCGCGCCCCTGCTGGTACTCGCTGGTGCGGAAGTCCCAGTGGGTCAGGCCCCAGCGGTCGTTCACCACACCGTTCGGCACCGCGCTGTAGTACTGCTCCAGGATCCGCGCGAAAGAGAACGGGCCGTCGGGCTTTCCGGCGTCCGGCCACTCGATGTCACCCCAGAGCACCTCCGGGGAGTACTTCTCGATCAGGTCCTTGACGTGGGCGAAGGCGTACTCGTTGTAGGCCTCGTCGACCGGGCGGTTCCAGTCGATCGTGTCGTCGTCGGCGATCGGGCCGTCGTCGGTGTGGAAGTGCCAGTCCAGGCCACCGGAGTAGTAGACACCGAACTTGATGCCGGCTTCCCGCGCGGCCGCGGCGAACTCACCGACGATGTCGCGCTTCGGGCCGCGCGCCACGGTGTTCCGCTCACCCGTGCCCGGTGCGTCCCACAGCGTGATGCCGTCGTGGTGCTTGGTGGTCGGCACCACGTACTCGGCGCCGACGCGGCGGAACAGGTCGACCATGGCCTGCGGGTCCCACTCCGAGGCCGTCCACTGGTCGAGGAAGTCGTCGTACGCGGCGCCGCCGTAGACCGTCTTCTGGCGCTCTCCCGCCGGGGAGCCCTCGATCCGGATGGTGTTGAAATACCACTCGGCGTAAGGGTTGTGCTTGAACCAGGTCGGGCGGTCGATCGTGCCCAGCTCACCGATCGGCTCGGCCCAGGCGGGCACCGAGTAGGCGCCCCAGTGCACGAAGATGCCGAACTTGGCCTCGCGGTACCAGGCGGGGACCTCCCTCACGAACTTCTGGTACAGCTCCGGACGCTCGGGGGTGTCGTGGAACATCGCCATCGGGATGAATCTCCTCGCTGAGTTTCAGTGCTGCTGGTCGGAAAGGACGGACATGCGGTAGGCGCGCTCGGCGTTCCCGGACAGGAAGCCGGCCCGCTCGGTCTCGGAGAACCCACCGACGAGATCGACCGTGCGGGAAACGGTCTCGGCGTAGGTGGAGGCGATGACGCTCACCGGCCAGTCGGTGCCGAAGACCAGCCGCTCCGGGGTGAACACGGCCAGCAGGTGATCGAGCGCCCGGCGGAGCTGGTCGTCGCTGCCGCCCAGGGTGAACAGGCCCGACAGCTTGCAGAGCACGTTCGGGGAGGCCGCCAGCCGCGCCACGTTGGCGGCCCAGGCGGCGAACGCCTTCTGGTCTCCGAGCGGGGGTTTGGCGGCGTGGTCGAGAACGAAGGACGCGTCGGGCAGTTCGGCGGTCAGGGCCGCCGCGGCGGGCAGCTGGTCGAAGCGGACGAGCAGGTCGTGCGTGAGCCCGGCCTCCGCCACGGCTCGCGCCCCGGCCCGGACGTCGTCGCGCCGCAGCCAATCCGGGTCGGGCTCGTCCTCCACCTGGTGCCGGACGCCGGCCAGGAGGTCTCCGCCCGGGCCCGCGCGGAGCAGGCCGATCACGTCGGTGACGTCCGGCGCGGTCAGGTCGACCCAGCCGACCACGGCGGCGATCAGGCCGTCCGAGGCGGCGGCGGTGGCCAGGAAGTCCTGGGTCTCGGTCACCGACGAGACGGTCTGCACCAGAACGGTGTGCGACACCCCGGCCTCGTCGGTCACCTCCCGGAGGTCGGACGTGGTGAACGGGCGGCGCCAGGCCTGCGCCTGCTCCCCCGCCATCCACGGGTACTCCCGCTCGCTCGGGTCCCAGAGGTGGTGGTGCGCGTCCACCATTCTCATGAGGTGACCACCCCCGGGAGCGGCGCGTCCTCGCGCACCAGGCCTTCGGCCCGCAGGGTGTCCCAGACCTCGCCCGGGATCACGGCGTCCATGAGCGCGGCGTTGGCCCGCACCTCGTCGGCGTGACGCATGCCCAGCACGGCCGAGGCGACGGCCGGGTGCGCCAGGGCGAACTGGACGGCCAGCGCCGGGAGCGAGACGCCGTGCTCCCGGGCGATCGCCGCCAGCCGCTGCGCGCGGGCCAGCACCGGGGCGGTCACCGGCTCGTAGCGGTAGGTGGCATCCGGCGAGGGCTCGTCGGTGGCCAGCAGGCCGGAACCGTAGACCCCGCCGAGCACGATCGAGGTCCCCCGGCGCAGCGCGGCGGGCATCAGGTCGTCGAGCGAGTCCTGCTCGATCAGGTTGTAGCAGCCAGCCAGCAGCACCACGTCGAGGTCGAACTCGTCGACGAACCGAGCCAGCATGGCCGAGGCGTTCATGCCCGCCCCGACCGCCCGGACCACACCCTCGTCACGCAGTTTCAGCAGTTCCGGCAGCGCGCCGGAGCGGGCCTCGTGCTCGTGGTCGTCCGGGTCGTGCACCAGGGCCACGTCGATCCGGTCGAGGCCGAGGCGTTGCAGGCTCTCCTCGATCGAGCGGCGCACCCCGGAGGCCGAGAAGTCCCAGACCCGTTCGTGGTTCTTCGGCACGTCGAACCCGAAGTCCAGGTCTCGCTCGGCGCCCCGGTCGCTGGGGGCCAGCAACCGCCCGACCTTGGTCTGCAGCACGAACTCCGAGCGAGGCCGGTCGCGAAGTGCCTCTCCCGTGCGCCGTTCCGAGAGCCCCAGGCCGTAGTGCGGTGCGGTGTCGAAGTAACGGACTCCCGCTTTCCAGGCCGCGTCCACCGCGGCCCGCGACTGGTCGTCCGACACCGCGGAGTACAGGTTCCCCAGGGGAGCAGCCCCGTAGCCGAGGGACGAGACCGACAGTCCCGAACGTCCCACCTTCTGTTTCCGCATCACCGACCGCCCATGCCCGTGGTGGCGATACCGCTGACCAGGTGCTTGCGCAGCAGCAGGAGCAACAGCACGGTGGGGATCATCGAGATCACCGACGCGGCCATCACCAGGTTCCACTGCGAACCCTGCTGGCTGAAGAAGAGGCTCAGGCCCAGCGGCACGGTGCCCTTGTCCTCCACGCTGTTCGTGATGATCAGCGGCCAGAGGAAGCTGTTCCAGTAGTTGATGAAGGTGAACACCGCCAGCACCGCGAGCGACGGGCGGGCCAGCGGGAGCATGATCGAGAAGAAGGTGCGGAACTTGCCGGCGCCGTCGATGTAGGCCGCGTCGGCCAGCTCCTGCGGGATGGTCAGGAAGAACTGCCGCATCAGGAAGACGCCGAAGGCGGTGAACGCCCAGGGCAGGATCAGGGCGCGGTAGCTGTCGACCCAGCCGAACTCCTGCATCAGCGAGAACATCGGCACGACCAGAACTTCCTGCGGGATCATCAGCGTCGCCAGGAAGGCCGCGAAGAGCACGTTGCGGCCGCGGAACTTGAGCCGGGCGAAGGCGTAGGCCGACATGCTGGCCGCCGCGAGCGTGATGAGCGTGCCCGAGACCGCGACGATCAGGCCGTTCAGGATGAACTTCTGGAACGGCAGGTAGTCGAGGGCGTCGGCGTAGTTCTGCCAGCGGATCTCCTTGCCCACCAGGCTCGGCGGGACGCTGAACACGTCGCTGGCCGGCTTGAGCGAGGTGGCGACCGTGTAGATCAGCGGGGTCAGGAAGAGCAGGGCCACGAGCCACAGCAGGGTGGCGGAGAGGCCGTGCCGGATCTTCGCGGCGCTGGTGTTGCGTGAGCGGCCCGCGGGGCTCGGCGGTGCGAGCTCAGACATCGTAGGTCACCCACTTCTTCTGGAAGAGGAACTGCAGCGCGGTGATGACCAGGATGATCGCGAAGAGCACCCAGGCACCGGCCGCGGCCGTGCCGAGGGCGAAGTTGGAGAAGCCCTCGCGGTAGATGAACAGGACCAGGGTCTCGGTGGTGGCGCCCGGCCCACCCCCGGTGAGGAGGTAGGGCTGGGCGAACACCTGGAACGTGGTGATCAGGGTCATCGTGGTGGCGAAGAACATCGACGGCGAGATCATCGGCAGGGTGATGTGCCGGAACCGCTGCCAGGGGCCGACCCCGTCGAGACTGGCCGCCTCGTTGAGCGACTGCGGGATGGAGTCGATGGCCGCCGAGAAGACCAGCAGGTTGTAGCCGAAGCCCTGCCAGACGCTCATCAGCACCAGGGCGAGCATCGCCCAGTTGGGGTCGCCCAGGAAGTTCGGCATGTCCACGCCGAACTGCTGGCCGATCCCGTCGATCAGGCCGTTGGGCTGGTAGATCATCTTCCAGACCAGCACGTTGGCCACGATCGGGGTGACCACCGGAACGAAGAACAGCACCCGGAGGGTCTGCCTGCCCCTGCGCATCGTGGAGATCCACAGGGACAGGCCGAGCGAGACGAGCAGGTTCAGCGGCAGGTAGAGCACCGTGAAGACGACCGTGTTGAGCACGACCCGCCGAAATTCCGGGCTGCTCAGCAGATCCGAGAAGTTCGCGGTGCCCGCGACCGACTTGTCACCGAACGCCGGCCAGTTGTAGAAGCTCATCACCAGCGACATCACGATCGGGATGACCGTGAAGACGGTCAGGCCGATGGTGCTGGGTGCGGCGAACACCGTCGCCGCGGCCGTGTCGGAGTCCCGCCACGACTTCTTGCTCCTGGGTGGCCCGCTCGGCACCGGCCGTTCCGGGGCCGGCGAGATCGTGCTCTCCATGGTCATCGGTACTCCCTGCCGTCAGACCCTTCGGTCAGTTCGCATCCTGCGACTGGATCTGGCTGAACGTGTCCTTGACGGTGCTGGTGCCGTTCATGGCGGGCACGCCGTACTGGATCAGGTCCGAACCGACCTTGGTCCAGTTGCTGGTGGTGCGCATCGGCTCGGCGGTCGCGCCGGCCGCCTCCAGGGCCTCCTTGGCCCCGTCGAACGCGTTGTCGTACCAGGGCGCCTGGGCGCTCACCCGGGACGGGAAGGCCCGGCCGTCGGAGGCCAGCTTGGACAGCTGCTCGGTGCTGGTGATCGTCTGGATCGCCTCGAACGCCGCCTCGGGGTTCTTGCAGCTCTTCGAGATGCCGAAGCCGGAGCCCGCGCTCAGCGTCTTGCTGCCGCTCGGGCCGGCCGGGATCTCGACCGCGCCGAGCTGGAAGTCGCTCTGCGACTGGATGCTCAGCAGGTCCCAGGGGCCGTCGACGACCATCGCGGCGTTGCCCGCGATGAACTGGTTGTAGGCGTAGGTGCTGTCGTTGCCGGAGAGCTCGGGCGAGACCTTGTCCTTGCCCACCAGGTCGGCGTACTGCTGCCCGGCGGCCTGCAGGTCGGCGTTGTCGAGGGCGAGCTTGCCGTCCTCGCTCACCGGCTGCTGGCCGGACAGGCTGAGCAGCATCGGGAACATCTGCAGGTCGGCCGGGTAGGCGGCGAAGCCGTACTTGCCCCCGGTGGTGAGCTTCTTCGTGGCCGCGGAGAAGTCGTTCCAGGTCCAGCCGCTCTTCGGGGCGTCGACGCCGACCTCCTTGAAACGGTCGACGTTGTAGAGCATGAGCATGGGGCCGTTGTCGTAGGGGATGCCGTACTGCGTGCCGTCGGACGCCAGGCCCTCGAGCGAGGCCGGCACGAAGTCGTCGGTGTCGAGGCTCTTGCTCTTGATCAGGTCGTCGAGCGGCAGCATGCCGTCCTTCAGCGCGCCCAGGCGCAGGCTCTGCACGCTGACGATGCAGGGGGCCGAGCCGCTGGCGATGCGGGTGCCCATCTTGGTGAAGTAGTCGTCGAACGAGGTGGTCTCGAGCTTGACGGTGATCTTGGGGTTGGCCGTGTGCACCGCGTCGGCGGCCGCCTGCCAGGCGTCCTTCTCGGCCGTGCCGCCCGACCACATCGACCAGTCGACGGTGACGTTGCCGTCGGCGTCGGTGCTGCCGCCGGCGTTGCCGCTGCCGTCGTTACTACCGCAGGCCGCCAGGGCGGAGATGCTCAGGCCGGCGGCGGCGAGGACCGCCAGGGACCGGGGGATGGAGTGCTTCATGGGGGTTCTCCTCGTTGAGAATGCTTACTCGTTCGGGCAGTTCGAGTCAGGCCGGGGGACGTCGGAGGGTGTGCATGCCGCCGTCGACGGCGAGCACGGTGCCGGTGGTCGAGCCGGAGCGCGGGTCGGCGAGGTGGACGATGGCGTGGGCCACCTCGTCCGCGCTGACCAGGCGGCCGGTGGGCTGCCGGGCCGTCAGTCTCGCCCGCTCGTCGGCCGGGTCGTCGGCCGAGTCGAGAAGTCGCTGCACCCAGGGGGTGTCGGCGGTGCCCGGGTTCACGCAGTTGACGCGGATCCCCTCGGGCAGGTGGTCGGCGGCCATGGCCAGGGTGAGCGCCTGCACGGCGCCCTTGCTGGCGCTGTAGACCGCGCGGTTGACCAGGCCGGTCCAGGCGGCGATGGAGCAGGTGTTGACGATGGACGCCTGGTCGCTGTCGCGCAGGTGGGGCAGCGCGGCGCGGGAGGCGCGGACGATGCCGAGCACGTTGATGTCGAGCACGCGGTGCCACTCGGCGTCGTCGTTGGTCTCGATCGTGCCCTGGGCGCCGATGCCGGCGTTGTTGACCAGGACGTCGAGGCCGCCGAGGGCCTGCGCCGCGTCACTCACGGCCTTCTGCACGGTGGTGTCGTCGGACAGGTCGGCCACGAACGCCCTGACGTTTTCGGGTGCGTTCGTGACGTCGCGGTCGAGAATGGCCACCTGGGCACCCTCTTCGAGGAAACGGCGCGCCGTGGCGGCCCCGATTCCGGACGCCCCACCGGTGACGAGAACCTTCAGATCCTTCACGCCGACACCTCCAGCTGGGCGGGCGCCCACTCGGCGCCGTTCGGGAAAGCGAAGTGGGTCAGGGTGGCCGGCACCATCTGCGCCGAGAAGCCGGGCTGCGTCGGGGTGACGTAGGCGCCGCTCTCCACCCGGGCCGGGGCCAGGAAGTGCTCGTGCAGGTGCTCGACCCACTCGATCACCCGGTCCTGCGTGGTGCCGGAGACCGCGACGAAGTCGAACATGCTCAGGTGCTGCACCAGCTCGCAGAGCCCGACCCCGCCCGCGTGCGGGCACACCGGGACGCCGAACTTGGCCGCCAGCAACAGGATCGCGATGTTCTCGTTGACACCCGCCACCCGGGCCGCGTCGATCTGCAGCACGTCGAGCGCACCGGCCTGCAGCAGCTGCTTGAACACGATGCGGTTCTGCACGTGCTCACCGGTGGCCACCTTGACCGGGGCCACGGCCTTGCGGATCGCGGCGTGCCCGAGCACGTCGTCCGGGCTGGTCGGCTCCTCGATCCACCACGGGTCGAACGGGGTGAGGGCCTTGACCCAGGCGATCGCGTCGGAGACGTCCCAGCGCTGGTTCGCGTCGGTGGCGATGCGGATGTCCGGGCCCACCGTCTCGCGGGCCAGACGCATGCGGCGCACGTCGTCGTCGACGTTGCCGCCGACCTTGAGCTTGATCTGGGTGTAGCCCTGCTCCACGGCCTCCCGGGCCAGACGCACCAGCTTCTCGTCGGAGTAGCCGAGCCAGCCGGGGGTGGTGGTGTAGGCCGGGAACCCCTTCTGCAGCAGCTCCTCGCGGCGGGCCGCGCGGCCCGGCTCGGCCTGGCGCAGGATCGCCAGGGCCTCTTCGCGGGTCAGCGCATCGGTGAGGTAGCGGAAGTCGACCAGTGCGACCAGTTCCTCGGGACTCATCCCGGCGAGCAGGTCCCACAGCGGCAGGCCGGCCCGCTTGGCCTTGAGGTCCCAGAGGGCGTTGACCACGGCCGAGATGGCCATGTTCATGACGCCCTTCTCCGGGCCCAGCCAGCGCAGCTGCGAGTCGTCGACGAACAGCCTCCAGGTGGCGCCCATGTCGGCCAGCACCGTGTCGACGTCGAGACCGAGCACGTGCTCGGCCAGCGCCTGGATGGCGGCCACCTGCACGTCGTTGCCGCGGCCGATGGTGAACGCGAAGCCGTGACCCTCCAGGCCGTCGGCGGCGTCCGTGCCGATGATGAGGTAGGCGGCCGAGTAGTCCGGGTCGGGATTCATCGCGTCCGAGCCGTCCAGGTCACGCGAGGTCGGGAACCGCACGTCGTGGGTCTCGAACCGGGTGAAGCTCGGCATCAGGCCGCTCCCATCTCGTGGCGCATCCGTCCGAGGCCGTCGATCTCGACCTCCACGACGTCACCGGGCCGCAGGTACGGCTTCGGGTCGGGCATGCCGAGCGCGACACCCGCGGGAGTGCCGGTGTTGATCACGTCGCCGGCCTCGAGCACCAGGAACTGGCTGAGGTACCGCACGACCTCGCCGATGCCGAAGATCAGGTTGCTGGTGCTGCCGTTCTGCCGCAGCTCCCCGTTCACCCACAGGCGCAGCCCCAGCGAACCCGGGTCACCGACCTCGTCGGCCGTGACGAACCAGGGGCCGAGCGGGTTGAAGGTCTCGCAGTTCTTGCCCTTGTCCCAGGTCCCTCCGCGCTCGATCTGGAACTCGCGCTCGGAGACGTCGTGCGAGACGACGTAACCGGCGACCGCGGCCAGGCCCTCCTCCGCACTGTCCAGGTAGCGCACCTGGCGGCCCAGCACGACACCCAGTTCGACCTCGTAGTCGGTCTTCTGGCTGTTCCGGGGAACCAGCACGGTGTCGTTCGGGCCGACCACGGTGGAGGGCATCTTCATGAAGATGATGGGCTCGGCCGGGATAGCGGCGCCGGTCTCCTCCGCGTGGTCGCGGTAGTTCAGGCCGATACAGATCACGGCGGCCGGACGCGGCACCGGCGAGCCGGTGCGCTCGTCACGGGTCTCGAGCTCGGGGAGGTCGCCGGTGGCGACGGCGGCGCGCGCCCGGTCGAGATCCGCGAAGCTCCAGGCCCGGTCGGCCTCCAGAACACCCGTCAGGTCGAGCACACGCCCGTCGTCCTGCAGGGCACCGACGCGTTCCGCGCCGGGATCTCCTACACGCAGCAGCTTCATCACTACTCCAGTCATCCGATCTCTGGCGTTGAGATTCACAAACATCCGATGTCTTGTCAACGGCTCAGTACAGCCGGGTCGCGGGTGTCGTCGCAGTTCCAGGCTTTGCGGCTCACAGACTTCGCAAACCAGACGACCCGCAACCGGCGAACCCGGACAAGACGCCATCGCGCTTCGCAGAACAAGACACCCGATGTTTAAGTGCAGCTTGTTGGCACGCTCCAAGACAACGGAACTGCACGGCGACTGCATCGCCGACGCGGTCGAACAGCACGAGGCCACACCGGTCACCGGCGCCCCTGGTTCTCGCTGCGGCGACCGTCTCGTCAAGGAGGCGCTCGGCACGCCCGCGCCCCGGACCCCCGGCACACTCGCATCAGCCCCGTGTCCCCACATCACCGGTGCGCGGTACGGGAGCGGGCCCCCCGAGCGGGTCCGCATCCGGACGACACCAGCACGACATCCGCTACTCCCTGCTCGGATCCACCCTGAAATCAGTTCTCACGCGGGCCATTTACCGACCGCGCCGATCCACTCCCACCCCGGCTTCACCGCACCCGGCCACGCGACCACGATGAGCCCGAGGCGGCTGAGCGAAAACGTCTCCCGGAAAACCGAACTCACACGACTCACAGCCCACCGCGCCCGGGCCGGCAAAGTCCGGTGCGGACGAACCATGGCCCCGGCCAGGAACTTTCGAGGACAGGGACGGGGGCCGCTCGAATTCCTCGAAGCTGACCGACGTCCGCCGGAGAGCATCGGGCCGAGATACCGAAGCGATGTGAGGAGACCCGGGCGAACCGGCACCAGGCCGCCCGTCGACACCGGCCCCTCGCCGGGAGAGCGGTCACCACGGTGCTTCCAAGATCCACCGAGGCCCGGCAGACCCCCCACTAGCCCCGACCGGCCCAGAATCTCACCCAGGCCTCATTCATCACTCAGGGCGACGAACCGTGACCGTATCGCCTATGGTGGACCTTGCTGGGCCAACAGCCACTCCGGACCGAGAACACCGTTCACCTCGTGCCTCGGGCGCATTCGCCGATGCCGGAGACTCTTGCGCTACCAGTTCCGGAGCAGACATGTTCACCACGAACGATGCCCGCATCCCTCTCCCGCCCCGCAGCGAACTCGCGCTGCCCGGCGCCCGAGCACGCCGTCGGGACGACGTGTCGGGGCAGGAGCGGCCCGCTCCCGCCCGAGGAGCACTCCTCGTGATCAAGGTCGTCAGAACACCCGACGAGTCGCCGTTGCAACAGTCTCTCGTAGAACTCGTACTGCCCCGATACGCGATACGCCTAGGCACTGCTGTGCGTCAGGAGGATAGGCTCGAGCACATTGGCGACACTTGTCTGGGTATGACCTGCCTGGGCGTCTCCGACTGGCAGCCACTGAGCCAGTTGCTCACCAGACTGCACCGGGCGGCAGGGCCACCGCTTGCTCTTTCGGGCGGTGAGGGATACGCAGCCGTTTCGATCACCGCCGTTCTCGCCGACGATGCCGTCCGGCGTCTGCGGTTCCTCCAGCAGTCCGCCACTGAGTAGGGGGCACACTCACGATGCCGGAAGATTCCGATCGTGATCTCCGCGCAAGCCTTTCCGACCTGTCCGAGGCCCTGACCGGACGTCAGCCCCTGTCCGTGACCCTGGTGCGGGTGGCCAGCCTCGCGGTCGCGGCCGTGCCCGGGGCCGACGGCGCCGGGCTCACCCTGATCGAGGCGTACGGCCCCGACACCCTGGTCTCCAGTGCCCCGTTCGTCGACGAGGTCGACGCCGTGCAGTACGGCATCGGCGAGGGCCCGTGTCTTCTCGCCGTCGCGACGCGCATCACCCAGCGGTCGGGGTCTCTCGGCGCCGAGACCCGCTGGCCCCGCTTCGGGCCGCAGGCCGGGCAGATGGGCGTGCACAGCGCCCTGTCGGTGCCCATGCTGCTGTCCGGGCGGGTCGTGGGCGCCCTCAACATCTATGCCCACGACCGTGAAGCGTTCGACGAGCGCTCGGCCCGGGCCGGCGAGGAGTTCTCCCGGTCGGCCGCCGTCACCTCGGCGCACGCCCTCCTGCTGGAGGAGAGCCGACGGGAGACCGCTCACCTCGAGCGGGCGCTCACCACCCGGGCCACCATCGACCAGGCCATCGGCATCATCGTCAGCCGCACCGGCAAGCCGCCCGAGGAGGCCTTCGAGGTTCTTCGCCGTCAGAGTCAGCGGGAGCACGTTAAGCTGAACGAGGTCGCCGCCCTGGTGGTCGCGCAGGCCCGGGCCCGAGCCCGGGCCCGGCTGAGAATCCCGGGTCCGGCCGAGCGGGGCGACTGATGGGCCCCGGCTCGTGCCAGAGGTCCACGTCGGCCGTCGGCTGCACGAGCCGGCGTCGACGCGAACGTTAAGGGGCGGACGAACATGACAGCGGATCCCGAACGGGACCTGCGGGACAGCCTGACCGGCCTGGCCGAGATCCTGACCGCCACCCAGCCCCTGACCGAAACCCTGCTCCAGGTGGCCGCGTTCGCGGTCTCGGCGATCCCGGGCGCCGACGGCGCCGGCGTCACGGTGCTGGAGCGGCAGGGGCCCGACACGATGGTGGCCAGCGACGACCTGGTGCGGGCGGTCGACGCCGAGCAGTACGGCATCGGTGAGGGGCCGTGCCTGCTGGCCGTGGAGACCCGAGCGACCCAGCGGTCCGGCTCCCTGGCCCGCGAGTCCCGCTGGCCGCGGTTCGGGCCCCGCGCGGGCGGGCTGGGCGTTCATAGCGCCCTCTCCCTGCCGCTGCTCGTGGCCGGCCAGCCGGTCGGGGCCCTGAACGTCTACGGGCGGGCGCACGACGCCTTCGACGAGCAGTCCGCCTTCATCGGTGAGGAGTTCGCCAAGCCCGCCGCCGTCACCGCCTCCCAGGCCCTCCTGCTCGAGGAGAGCCGCCGGCTGGCGGTCCAGCTCGAGCAGGCCCTGGCCGGCCGGGCCACCCTCGACCAGGCCATCGGCATCATCATGAGCCGCACCGGCAAGACCGCCGAAGAGGCGCTGGCCACGCTTCGTGAGGGCAGTGAGCGCGACCACGTCGACATCGGTGAAGCAGCCACCCAGATCGTGCTTCAGGCCCTCGCCCGAGCGCGGGCCCGGCGCGAGGCCACGGAATAGCCCGTCCGGCACAGCACGATCACGGGCACCTCTCCTGCCCGTCACCGAAATCAGACCGCGCTCTGCGCGCCCCAGGCGCAGGGCCGGTAACGGGCACCCCCGGTGCCGCGGGAAGAGCAATCTATGGATCTGGCCGACGACACGGTGGCCCGGCTGAACGAACTCGCGGAGCTCAGCGGTGCTGACCTTCTCGTGTTGTTCCGTGATCTCGTGCGTTCGGCGGCGTCGTCCAGCTCGTCCTGCGTGGCCGTCATCATCACTCTCAACCAGGAGCCACCCTTCTACGCCCTTGACGACCGCCTGCGGTCCGGGGCCACCACCGCGCGCTCGTCACTGCGGGCCCAGATCACCACCGCCGGCCCTGACCAGCACGTGCACAGCGTCATCTTTCTCGCCGACGCACCCGGTGAGTACAGCCACCTGGCCTCGCTGTTCCTCGACGGTTTCGCCGGGCCCACCGCGAAACTCGACCGGCTCGTGATCGACCAGGACCTCGATGCGGCGGCCCACCTGCCCGAGCCCGACGGCGCCGGGGACGCGATTCCGGCCACCGATCGGCTGCGCACCATCAATCAGGCCATCGGCTTTCTGCTGGAACGGGGCCTCACGCCGGAAGAGGGGTACCAGGAACTGGTGCGACGAGCCCGGGCCGACCACGGCAACATCTACGACCAGGCGGTCGCCGTGCTGAACCGGGCCGGGCACGAAGATCCCTGATCCGGTGCCTCACCGAGCACCCGCACCGGGCACTCGCACCACGCACCGGATCCGCGCCCCGGGATCTGCGAGTCGGCACTGAGCCTTCGCACCACGCGCCGGGCCTTGCGGATCAGGCGCCGACGTAGGCGGCCAGGTGCTGACCGGTCAGGGTCGAACCGTCGGCGACCAGATCGGCCGGGGTGCCCTCGAAGACGATGTGCCCGCCGTCGTGACCGGCGCCCGGCCCCAGATCGATGACCCAGTCGGCGTGCGCCATCACGGCCTGGTGGTGTTCGATGACGATCACCGACTTGCCCGAGTCGACGAGGCGGTCGAGCAGGCCCAGGAGCTGCTCGACGTCGGCCAGGTGCAGGCCGGTGGTGGGCTCGTCGAGGATGTAGACGCCCCCCTTCTCCCCCATGTGCGTGGCCAGTTTCAGACGCTGCCGCTCACCGCCCGACAGGGTGGTGAGCGGCTGGCCGAGGGTGAGGTAGCCCAGGCCGACGTCTTCCATCCGGTCGAGGATCTTGTGTGCGGCGGGCAGTTTCGCCTCGCCCGACTCGAAGAACGCCTCGGCCTCGGCCACCGGCATCGACAGCACCTCGCTGATGTCCTTGCCGCCGAACTTGTACTCCAGCACCGAGGCCTGGAACCGGCGGCCCTCGCACTCCTCGCACGGGGTGGCGACGCCGGCCATCATCGCCAGGTCGGTGTAGATCACCCCGTTGCCGTTGCAGACCGGGCAGGCGCCCTCCGAGTTGGGGCTGAACAGAGCGGGTTTGACGCCGTTGGCCTTGGCGAAGGCCTTGCGGATGGGCTCCAGCAGCCCGGTGTAGGTGGCCGGGTTGCTGCGCCGCGACCCGCGGATCGAGCTCTGGTCGATGGCGACCACGTCGTCCAGAGGGGCCACCGAACCGTGGATCAGCGAGCTCTTGCCCGAGCCGGCCACCCCGGTGACCACCACCAGGACACCCAGGGGGATGTCGACGTCCACCGACTTGAGGTTGTTGGCCTCGGCGCCCCGGATCTGCAGCACCTCCGCGGCCTCTCGCACCGACGGCTTCAGCTGCGACCGGTCGTCGAGGTGCTTGCCCGTGAGGGTGCCGCTGGAGCGCAGGCCCCCGACCGTCCCCTCGTAGACGACCTGCCCACCGCCGGTGCCGGCGCGCGGGCCGAGATCCACCACGTGGTCGGCGATCGCGATGGCCTCAGGCTTGTGCTCGACCACGAGCACGGTGTTGCCCTTGTCGCGCAGCTCGAGCAGCAGCTGGTTCATGCGCTGGATGTCGTGCGGGTGCAGGCCGATCGTGGGCTCGTCGAAGACGTAGGTGACGTCGGTGAGCGCGCTGCCGAGGTGACGAATCATCTTGGTGCGCTGCGACTCACCGCCCGACAGGGTGCCCGCGGGCCGGTCGAGGCTGAGGTAGCCGAGGCCGATCTCGACGAACGAGTCCAGGGTGTGGCTGAGCTTGCCGAGCAGCGGGGCCACGCTGGGTTCTCTCAATCCGGAGACCCACTGAGCCAGGTCGCTGATCTGCATCTGCGCGGCGTCGGCGATGCTGATGCCCTTGATCTTCACCGAGCGCGCACCCTCGGCCAGCCGGGTGCCGTCACACTCCGGGCAGGTCGTGAACGTGACGGCGCGCTCCACGAAGGCGCGCACGTGCGGCTGCAGCGAGTCGACGTCCTTCGAGAGCATCGACTTCTGGATCTTCGGCACCAGCCCCTCGTAGGTGATGTTGATGCCGTCGACCTTGATCTTGGTCGGCTCCTTGTAGAGCAGGTCGTGCAGCTCGCGCTTGGTGTACCTCTTGATCGGCTTGTCCGGGTCGAAGTAGCCGCTGCCGATGAAGATCCGGCCGTACCAGCCCTCCATGCTGTAACCCGGTATGGTGAAAGGGTTCTCGTTCAGCGACTGGTCTTCGTTGTACAGCTGGGACAGGTCGATGTCGTTGACCGAGCCGCGGCCCTCGCAGCGCGGGCACATGCCGCCCACCCGGGTGTACTCGGCCTTCACGGCCCGGGTGGCCGCCCCGCGCTCGACGGTGATCGCCCCGCTGCCCGAGGCCGAGGCCACGTTGAACGAGAACGCGCCGGGCCCGCCGATGTAGGGCTTGCCCAGCCGGCTGAACAGGATGCGGAGCATGGCGTGGGCGTCGGTCGCGGTACCCACGGTGGAACGCGGGTCGGCGCCCATGCGCTGCTGGTCGACGATGATCGCCGTGGTCAGGCCCTCGAGCACGTCGACGTCGGGGCGCGCGAGCGACGGCATGAAGCCCTGCACGAAACTGGAGTAGGTCTCGTTGATCAGGCGCTGCGACTCGGCTGCGATGGTGCCGAACACCAGCGAGCTCTTGCCCGAGCCGGAGACCCCGGTGAAGACCGTCAGGCGGCGCTTGGGCAGCTCGACACTGACGTCCTTGAGATTGTTCTGCCGGGCGCCGAGCACCCGGATGATCTCGTGGCTGTCGGCGACGTGTTCACCGGTGGGCTCGTCAACGGGCGGCTGCGGGGCGGCCTTGCTCATCGGGTCTCCAGAGGTCGGGGACGGGGCGCCGGTCCCTGGCATGGTGCCATGACGAAGCGCACCGGTTCGATCACGCCACGACGCTAGCGGCCCCCGCCGTCCCGTACTTCTCGATTCCTGATCAGCGCACGCCGGCCACCGTCACACGGTGGCGCGGACTGCCTCGACGACCTGCATCGCCTTCGGGTCGAGGTCGAGCCGCCCCTGACCGATACGGCGGGTCCAGACCACGTTGCTGCGCACCACCCGGGCGGGCACACCGGCCACCACGGACAGCGGCGGCACCTTGCCCGAGACGATCGCGCGGGCCCCGGCCACGCTGCCCGAACCGATCGAGGCGCCCTTCAGCACGATGGCCTGTTTGCCGAGCCAGACGTGGTCGCCGATCAGGATGGGCTTGTCGGGGTTGATGCGGTTGCCGCTGTCGATGTCGTAGATCGCGTGGGTGTCGGTGGTGCGGATCTCGACGGAGAACGAGAACATGCAGTCCTCACCGATGATCACGTCGGTGCCCTGGGCCACGACCAGCGCGGTCTCACAGGTCGAACCGGCCCCGATCTTGACGGTGGCCCCGCCGGACACGTTGATGTTCCACGTGCCCTTCACCCCGTCGGCGATGTGCAGGGCGCACGGCCCGGCGTTGTCACGCACCTTGATCTGGCCCTTGAACCCGGGATTCTCCGGGATCCGCAGATCGTGCCCGTCACCTTTGACATCCAGTCGCAACTGCTCCACGAGGCGGAGTCTTTCACAGACGCGTCCTAAATCGGGTGACTCGTCCACCCCGGAAGGGCACCATGCAGGTCGTGCATGACGATCAGCTCGACGTATCGCCGGAGCTCGTCCGCGCTCTGGTGGCCGCGCAGTTCCCGCAGTGGAGCGGTGCGGACGTGCGGCGGGTGCAGGCCGAGGGCACCGTGAACGCCGTCTTCCGGATCGGTGACGACCTGACCGCCCGGCTGCCGCTGCGTCCCGGCGACCCGGCGGGGATCGCGCGCGACTTCGCCCGGGAACGGGACGGGGCCCTGAAGATCGCCCGTCACAGCCGTTTTCCGGTGCCCCAGGTGCTCGCCACGGGTACGCCCGGCCCCGGGTACCCGCTGCCCTGGGTGATCCAGACCTGGCTCGACGGCACCACCGCGACCGACCTCGATCCGGCCGGATCCCCGGCTTTCGCCCGGGATCTCGCGGATTTCATCGAGGACGTGCGGGGCATCGACACCGGTGGGCGGACTTTTTCCGGGGGCGGGCGGGGCGGTGATCTGAAGGATCACGACGCCTGGATGGAGACCTGTTTCGCCGCCAGTTACGGAATTCTCGACGTGCCCTATTGGCGGGGGCGCTGGAAAACCTGGCGGGAATTGCCGAGAGAAGCCGCCGACGTGATGAGTCACGGCGATCTGATCGGCGGGAATGTTCTGGTCTCACCGGACCTCGGACTCGCCGGGGTGCTCGACCTCGGAAGCTTCGGCCCGGCCGATCCCGCACTTGACCTGATCGGCGCCTGGTCGCTGCTCGACCGCGAGACCCGGCCGGTGCTGCGCCGCCGGCTCGCCGCCGGCGACCTGGACTGGGAACGGGGCCGGGCCTGGGCGTTCGAGCAGGCCATGGGCCTGGTCTGGTACTACGAGCGCTCGAACCCGGTGATGAGCGCGCTCGGCCGCCGCATGCTCACCCACCTCCGGCAGGAGCTGGACACCTCACCTTGAGGACGCCGCCGGCGCGCGAAACATCCGACCTTTTCCGGGTTCTGGCGGGATTCGACGCGTGTCGTCGACCTACGCGGCGTCACCAGGTGTTTTCCCTCCGGCCACCTCCGACCTGCTCGGGAACGGATGGTCACCGAGGCGGTGGAAAACCGCTCGTCACCGAGCGTCCGACCAATTCGACAGGTGACGAGAAATTCGGTCGGACCTGTACCGGTGCACCGGATGTTCGATTGCCCGAAGGCCCGGAATCACCGTGGTAGCTTTCACGCGCTCATCCGCCGGGCCCTTCTTTCCGGCGTGATTCCTTCTTTCAACGCCGAGAGGACACGTGCGCCCGATGACCGCCAGAAAAGGCATTCTCGCCTCCGCCGTCACCGTGGTCGTGATCGCGGCCGGACTCGTCGTCTGGCAGCAGACCTCCTCCGGCTGCCCCGAGCCCTACAACGCCGCCACCACCTACCTGAACAACGACGAGGTCACGTTCAACGGCAAGGTGTGGCGGGCGACGAAGACCACGGCCAGCGAGACCCCGAGCACCCGCGGGCAGACCTGGGCCGAGGCCGGCACCTGCTGAGGATCAGAGCGGTTCGGCCGTGATCACGGCAGGGGGTACCCCCACCGCCCCGCCGTGATCACGCCCGAACCGGCCCGACCCGGTGCCCGGCCCAGCTCAGCTCAGCTCAGCTCAGCTCACGAGGACAGGATGCCCAGCATCTGCTGCACCTGGGCCGACCTCGACTCCTTCTGCCGCTCGGCCAGCTCGATCACGTCGCTGTTCTCACCGTTCCTGATCACGTACTGCGCGATCTCGGCGCCGTTGCTCTGCTGCGCGATGAGCAGGTTCAGGAACGTGGTCTGGAAGTCGCTGCCCGCGGCCGACTTCAGGTTCGAGATGTCGCCCTTGGTCAGCGTGGTGACCCCGCCGTGTTCCTTGTGCAGATCGGCGTCGTCGTCGGCGTCGGTCTTCTCGCCCCACTTCTCCAGCCAGGCCGTCATCTGCTCGCTCTCCTCGACCTCGGTGCTGCCGATGGCCGCGACCAGCGCCTTAGCCTCCTTGGAGAGTGTGCCCCCGTCGGACAGGGCGTCGAGCTTCGCCGTCTCGGCCTGCCGCGCCAGCATCATCTGCAGGAACATGACATCGGCGGCGTTGTAGCCACTCTCGGCGGAGTCACCGTCGTCGGCCGTGGTGGTCGCCGACGCGTGCGTGCCGTGCCCCTCGTGGCCCGACTCCTCCGACGTCGAGATCGACGCCGACCCCTTGTCGGTGCTGATGGTCAGGCCGTCGATCGCGCCGCACCCGCCCAGCAGCAGCGCCGCGGCGGCGGCCAGCGGGACGATCCGGATTCCCTTCAGAGCCATTGCCCTTCCCCCTACTTCGGCAGCCACAGGGCCAGGACCTCGGACGGTTCCCAGCCGGGCAGCGTGGTGTGCGACTGCCGGCACTCGTAGGTGGTGCCGTCGTAGGTGACCGTGTCGCCGCGGTCGTACCAGGTCCAGTCCTTCCAGGCCTGGCCGTCGGCCGGGGCGGTGGTGCTGGTCTGCGTGGGCTCGGTGGTGCTCGGCGCGGCGCTGGCGGTCGGGGCGGCGGTGGTCGGCGCGGTGGTGGGCTCCTGGGTGGCCTCGTCGTCGGGCGTCTCGGTCGAGCCCCCCGAGTCGTTGCCGGAGCCGTTGCCCGAGCCCGACCCGTTGCCCGAACCCGAGCCGGTGCCACCGATGTTCACGTCCACGCAGTTGTAGAACGCGTTGACCGTGTCGGCGATGTTCCAGACGGCCAGCACGGTGTGCTCGCCGGAGTAGGCCGACAGGTCGACGTCGTGCGAGACGGTCGCGCCCGGGATCTTGCCCTTGTCGTCGAACGAGGCGACCTGCTTGCCGTCGACGTAGTAGACCCAGGTGCTGGTGGAGTGCCGCGCGGTGAGGGTCCAGTTGAAGGTGACCTCACCGTCGACCTTCGCGTGCGGCCAGTTACGCGACTCGTCGTCGAGCTCGCTGAAGCTGGTGTTGCCGCCACTGCACTTCTTCGACCCCTTCGGGGCCTCGACGCTCTGCGGCTCGTACTGGATCTGGCCGCAACCGGTGACGCCGCCACTGGCGCACAGGGCCTGCCGGCTGGGCGGCGAGGAGATGTAGCCGTGGGCACCGGCCGGGCCCGCCAGGGCGACACCGGCGAACAGCGTGCCCATCGTCGCCAGCGGAAGCACGACCTTGCGACGGTCTTTCAGCATGGAACAGCACTCCTGTCAGGGATGGAGTGCCCGGTAGATCGACCGGACGTGACCATAGTTCTCAGTCCGGAGCACCGATCTCAAGTTGGCAACGGTCATTTAAACGGGCCTTGACCGGGCTATGAGCATCCGCCACCGCTCGTAACAGTTCGTGGCCGGAAAACTGCAACATGTCGTAGGGGCACCGGCACCCGACGTGATGACCGCCGCCCGGCGCCCCGAATCTCGTTCTCGAGGCAGGTTCTGACACCGGGTAATCCGCCTGGTTACGCGAGAACGGCCGGAAAGGTTGCCCGGGTCTCCGTGAAATCTTGGTCGGCTCCTCGTCAAGATCCGGGCCGCAAACCAATTCTTGACGCTCTCCGCACCTACTCATGACCGAACTCCGGGCAACCTTTTCCTTGTTTGACAGCCCATTCCGAGTTCATCAGGATTCACGACGCCGAAACCCCCTGCACGCCGTCGAAAGAGGAATCCGTGAGTCAACGACGTCACACCAGCAGGCGCCGCACCGTCGCGGTCGCGGCCGGGATCGCCCTCACCGGCTCCCTCGCCGCGGCGGGAACCAGCTTCGCCGTCGGCCGCAGCAACGCGACCGGTACGGCCGCGGCGACCACGTCGTCCTCAAGCAGTGCCGTGAAGGCCGCGAAGGTGACCGTCGCCGGGCACCAGCTCGAGACGCTCGGCCGCGGAGCGGTCAGCGTGCACTCCAGCGCGGGCAACCTGGTGAGCTGGCGGCTGCTGGCCACCGACGCCCAGACCGCCTCGTTCGACGTCTACCGCGACGGCACCAAGGTCAAGTCGGGCATCACCGGCTCCACGAACTTTCTCGACAAGGGCGCCGCGGCCACCGCGACGTACACCGTGAAAACCGGCTCGGAGAGCGCCACCGCGCGCAACCTGACCGACGGTTACCTGCGTGTGCCGCTGAAGAAGCCGGCCGCGGGCAGCGACTACACCTACGCGGCCAACGATGCCTCGGTCGCCGATCTGGACGGCGACGGCGAGTACGAGATCGTGCTCAAGTGGGACCCGTCCAACGCCAAGGACAACTCGCAGAGCGGCGTCACGGGCAACGTCTACGTCGACGCGTACGAGCTCGACGGCACCCAGCTGTGGCGCATCGACCTGGGCAAGAACATCCGGGCGGGTGCGCACTACACGCAGTTCCAGGCCTACGACTACGACGGTGACGGCAAGGCCGAGGTCGCGATGAAGACGGCCGACGGCACGAAAGACGGCAAGGGCACGGTGATCGGCAGTTCGAGCGCCGACTACCGCAACTCCAGCGGCTACGTGCTGTCCGGTCCCGAGTACCTCACGATGTTCAACGGCCAGACCGGCGCCGCCGCGTCCACGGTGAACTACCTGCCCGCCCGCGGCACCGTCTCGAGCTGGGGCGACAGTTACGGCAACCGGGTCGATCGTTTCCTGGCCGGCACCGCGTACCTCAACGGCAGCACGCCCAGCCTGATCGAGGCCCGCGGCTACTACACCCGCTCGGTCGTGACGGCCTGGGACTACACGGGCGGAAAGCTGACCCAGCGCTGGCAGTTCGACTCCGCCAAGCAGACCACGCCGAGCGACTGGGCCGGGCAGGGCAACCACCAGCTCTCGGTCGCCGACGTCGACAGCGACGGCAAGGACGAGATCGTCTACGGTTCGATGGCTCTCGACGACAACGGCAAGGGCCTGTGGACGACGAAGCTCGGCCACGGCGACGCCCTGCACGTCGGTGACCTGATCCCGTCACGCGCGGGCCTGGAGGTCTACAAGCCGCGCGAGGAGAAGAACAGCGGCCCGGCCGACTTCATCGCCGACGCGGCCACCGGCAAGATCATCAGCAAGTCGGCCAGCTGCGCCTGCGACACCGGCCGCGGCGTGGCCGGCGACATCTACGCGGGCAGCCCGGGCGCCGAGCAGTGGTCGTCGAGCGTCGACGGGCTGCGTGACTCCAGCGGCCAGAAGATCGGCAACAAGCCGAGTTCCACGAACTTCCTGGTCTGGTGGGACGGCGACGCCTCGCGGGAACTGCTCGACTCCAACAAGATCTCGAAGTGGGCGCCCACCGGTGAGACCCGCCTGCTGACCGCCAGTGGCGTGCACTCGAACAACAGCACGAAGTCCACGCCGTCGCTGTCCGGCGACATCCTGGGAGACTGGCGTGAAGAGGTGATCTGGCCGGAGTCCGACGACACCGCGCTGCGCATCTACAGCACGCCGATCGAGACCTCGCTGCGCTTCACCACCCTCGTGCACGACTCGCAGTACCGGGTGGCGGTCGCGTGGCAGAACACGGCGTACAACCAGCCGCCGCACCCGAGTTTCGCGCTGCAGAAGTAGACCTACGAAGGAAGCCTGATGCAAGAGGACGAACCGGGCCTGGTGCGTGAAGCGCGGGCCGGCGATCACGACGCTCTGCGTGAGCTCCTGGCCCGGTACGTTCCCCTGGTCTACAACCTCGCCGGCCGGGCCGTGAGCCACCCGGCCGCCGTGGACGAGGTCACCCAGCGGGTTCTGCTCGAGGTCGCGCGGGACCTGCCCGGGCCCGGAGAGTTCCGGGCCCGGCTCGTCGAGATCACGGCGCAGCACATCGACGACCATTTCCGCCGCCCGGCCGGCGGGGCACCCCGGGACGACGAGAACGGCCTCGACTTCGAGGAACTCGCCGTGCTCTGGCTCGATCTCCGGGGGCAGCACCGCGACCTGGTGCGGGCCGGGCACTGGGTCGACCCGGAACACCGCGCGCTGCTGGCGCTCTGGTGGGAGGAGTGTGCCGGGCGCATCACCCGCCGCGAGATCGCCACCGCGCTGGAGCTCGGCGAGGCCGGCACCGCGATGCGCCTGCAGCGCATGCGGGAGCAGCTCGAGCAGTGCCGGCTGGCGGTCGCCGCGCTCGACCGGCGTCCGCCGTGCGCCGGGCTCTCGGCCGTGGTGGGCGGGTCGGTCGGCTCGAACGGTCGGGACGGTTCGAGCGGCTGGGACGGCTCGAACGGCCGGGACGGCTCGAACGGCTGGGACGGTGAACCGACCCCGTTGTGGCGTCAGCGGATCACCGAGCACGTGCGCACCTGTGTGGTGTGCCTGCGGGAGTCCGGCGACCAGCTGCCGGCCCCGCGCCTGATCTCCGGGATGCAGCTGCTGCCGCTGCCCACGGCCCTCATCGCGGCGCTGTCGGCCCAGGGGCTACTCACGGCCGAGCAGTGGGAGGAGACCGAGCCCACCTCCCCCGAGTCCACCCCCACGACGGACGAGCCCGCCCGCAGCACCTGGCACACCGTGCGGTGGGCCGGGCGGGTGGCGACGGTGACCACGGCCGCCACGCTGATGCTGTTCGCGGGCGGTTTCGTCTACGACGTCAGTCAGACGCCCCAGATCCGGCACGAGCGCGACACCTCAGCCCTGAGCGCCTCCCTGGCCAGCCCCGCCCCCTCGGAATCCAGCCCCGGCACCTCGGAAACCGGCCCCGCCCCCTCGGAAACCAGCCCCGGCACCTCGGACATCAGCCCGGCCACCTCGACCACACCCCCTGAGGCGACCGGACCGGCCGCGTCGACCGACGCGTCCTCAAGCCCCGACTGCACCGGAAACCCGGGCTACGAAGCCCGCCCCGGCGGCATCGTGTTCGCCACCGCGAACTGCCTGGTCTGGCAGCGGGCCACCGCGGCCAACGCCTACAGCTTCGCGCACGCCCAGATCTACTGCGCCGGGCTGGATCTCGGCGACCGGACGTGGCGGGTGCCGACCAGGGAGGAAGCAGTCACCCTGATCGGCACCGGCGCGATCGACACCGCCGCGTTCCCCGACACCCCGGCCGGATCGTTCTGGACATCGACCGCCCACGGCTCGAAACAGGCCCATGCCGTGGACCTTTCCGCCGGTCGGGAGGAGTCCCCCGCCGACCGGAACAGCAGGTTCGCCGTGCGATGCGTGTCGGGCCGCGCTACTTGAGCCGGACCGGCAGGGTCGAGGAGCTGTTCGAGAACAGCGACGGGATCGGCACCAGGTCGTCTTCGTCGACGGCCAGCTCGATGCCGGGGTAGCGGTCGAAAACGGCCGGGATGGCGATGTTTCCCTCCATCCGACCCAGGGCCGCCCCCACGCAGATGTGCGGCCCGGCCCCGAAGGCCAGGTTCTTGCGCTGCGTGCGGGTGATGTCGAAGCTCTCGGCGTCGTCGCCGTGCTGCTTCTTCTCCCGGCCCACGGCACTGTACGGCGCCATGATCGCCTCGCCCTTGGGGATCGTGACCCCGGCGATCACCACGTCCTCCAGCGGGTAGCGGAACGGGAAGTTGCCGATCGGGGCGTCCCAGCGAAGGGTCTCCTCGACCACGCCCGCCCAGGTCGAAGCGTCTCCGGTGACGGCGATCTCGCGCTGGTCGGGGTGGGTGCACAGGGCCCGCACGGCGTTGGTGATCAGGGCGACCGTGGTTTCCTGACCGGCGCCGAGCATGATCAGCAGGGTGCCGACCAGCTCTTCCTCGCTGACCGACTCCGGGTCTTCCTCGTGCGCCGCGATCAGGGCGCTGGTGAGGTCGGGGCCCGGGTTGTCGCGGCGGTACTGCACCTGGTTGGCCAGCAACTGGTAGAGGCCCATCTGGTTGGCCAGGACCTCCTCCGGGGTGAGGTCGGACCGGAAGACGTTGTCCATGAACGCCTTCAGATCGGCCCGGGACTCCTCGGGCAGGCCCAGCAGCTCGCTGATGACCAGCACCGGCACCACGTCGGAGTAGTACTTGCGGAAGTCGACCACCCCGTCGGAGTCGGCGTGGCCGGGCAACGCGTCGAGCAGTTCACCGACGATCTGCTCCACCCGGGGACGCAGCGCCTCGACCCGGCGCGGCGTCAGGGTGCCGGTGACGAGCCGGCGCAGGCGGCGGTGCTCCGAACCGTCGGCGGTGAGCATGTTCGTCACCTTGACCATGCCGATGAGCGGCCAGTCGTCACCCACGTGGCCCGACTTGATGTCGTTCCAGTTCTGCCAGTTCTTGCTCATGCGCGGGTCGTTGACCAGCTCGTTGAGCAGCGCGTGGTCGGTGATGCTCCAGGCGGTCACGTCACCGGGGAGCTTGACCCGGACCACCGGGCCGAGCTCGCGCAGCCGAGCGGCCTCGCCCTGGTGGTCACGTCCGGCCGGATCTAGTTCGACGAGAGGGGTTTCGGACACAACGGCCTCCTGGCAGGGGGATCTTCTGTGAGGGTCAGGCTCTTCCGTGAGACTGATCAGGGGCTTCGGTTCTGACTTGTGGGGTTCCGGACGCGGGGACCGGCCTTCGGGGAGTCAGGCGCGGGTCTCGGGGGTGGCCGGCTCGACCGTGGAGAACTCGACCGGCAGCGCCGTCGGCACCCGGGTCCAGGGCGAGGGGAACCAGGTCAGGTCCTCGGCGGGCACGCTCAGGCGCAGGTCGGGCAGCAGGTTCAGCACGGTGCCGACCGCGGTGCGCACGATCACCCGGGCGGGCACCCGGGCCGGGCAGGAGTGCGGCCCGGCGGCGAAGGCCAGGTGCGCGCGGTTGCCCGGCTCGGCGATCGGCCCGTTGCCGGTCTGCATCATCGGGTCGTCGACCACGGCGCCCAGCCCCAGCACCAGCACGTCGCCCTTGCGGATCTTCTGGCCGCCGAGCTCGGTGTCCTGCAACGCGTACCGGGCCGGCATGACGTTCATCGGGGGTTCGCGCCACAGCGCCTCGTCGAGGGCGTCGTCCACGCCGAGGCTGCCCCCGCGCAGCTGCCCGGAGAACCGCGGGTCGGTCATCAGGAGCCGCAGCGTGTGCGCGATCCACGAGGTCATCGTCTCGTTGCCGGCGCCGATCAACGGCACCAGCGTCTGCACCCGCTCCTCGAGGCTGTTCAGCGACTCGTGGCGCACGATCACACTGGTGACGTCCTTGCGGCCGCCGTCGTGCTCGCGGCTGAGCACCAGGTCGACCAGGATCTGGTCGAACGCGCGGTCACCGGCCTGCGAGTTCTCCTGGCTGCCGAACAGCGCGATCAGGGCGCGGCGCAGCTCCTGGCCGCCCTCGCGGTCCAGCCCGAACAGGCTGGCGAGGGCGAGAGTGGGGATCACCTGGGCGTACTCGGCGATCAGGTCGGCGCTCCCGCGCCCGGAGAAGGCGGCGATCAGGTCGGTGCAGATCTCCTCGATCTCGCGGCGCACGGCCCGCTGGTCGATGCCGGCGATCGCCTCGTCGACCGGGCGGCGCAGGCGGCGGTGCTCCTCGCCGTCGGCCTGGAAGACGTTGGGGCGCCAGCCCATCATCGGCAGCAGACCCGAGTCGGGCGCCACCAGGCCGTCGTTCAGGTCACGCCAGTTGCGGGCGTCGTGGCCGAAGAGCCGCTCGTCACGCGTGACGCTCAGCAGCTCGCGGTAGCCCATCACCAGCCAGGCCTCCACGCCCGGCTCGAGCTCGACCTTGACCACGGGACCGTGGTTCTCGCGCAGCTCCCGGAAGACCACCCGGTGGTCGGGGGCGCCGGTGGCGTCGATGAGGGGCATGCCCGCGTGGCTCTGGTGGGCCGGGCAGCCCGGGGGCGGGGTCTGGGTCACGAGGCGAACTCCCGGTGCGAACGCGGGTCGTGGTGGGCGACGTACTCGACCAGGGCGAGCAGGGCGTTGGCGGACGACTTCCGCTGCCGTGCGTCGAAGTCGACGATCGGGGTGTCGGGCAGCAGGTCGAGTGCGCCGCGCACCTCCTCGAGCCCGACGTCGGGGCTGTCGGGGAACCGGTTGACCGCCACCGCGAACGGCAGGTCGCGTTCCTCGAGCTGCTCCAGCACGTCGAAACTCTGCTCCAGGCGCCGCAGGTCGACCAGCACCAGCACGCCGATCGCGCCGACGGCCAGGTCGGTCCAGAGGTCCCAGAACCGGCGCTGGCCGGGCGCGCCGAACAGGTAGAGCACCAGCTCGGAGTTGATCGTGATCCGGCCGAAGTCCATCGCCACGGTGGTGGTGCGCTTGTCGCTGTTGCGGCTCAGTTCGTCCACACCGACGCTGGCCTCGGTCATCACCTCCTCGGTGCGCAGCGGGGTGATCTCGCTGACCGAGCCGACGAGGGTGGTCTTGCCGACACCGAACGCGCCGACGACCAGGATCTTGGCCGAGCGGGTGACCGTGTCGGGGAGGTAGACGGGAGTTGGACGGTCAGCGGATCCCGCGGAGTCCATGCAGCACCTCCTGCAGGAGCTGGGAGTCGGGGGCGGCCTGCTTGGGCGTACCCGAGCGGGCCGTGAGGTAGCCGGCGTCGATCAGGTCGGAGGCGAGCACTCCGACCAGGCTCACCGGCAGGTCGAGATGGGCCGAGGCCTCGGCCAGGGAGAGCAGGTGGGCGCACATGGCCACCAGCGCGCGTTCTTCCCGGGTGGCCGTGACCGGCAGTTCCCGGGTGGCGTCGGGAGCGATCAGCAGGGTCTCCACCCCGACCGTGTTACGGCTGGCCCGGGCCCGGCCGCGGGTGATGACGTAAGGGCGCAGGGCCCGCGCCGAGAAGTCTGGTTCCCCAGACCTCGTCACTGGACAGGGTCCTGCCGGGCCGGACTGCTGAGGTTGGCGGCGCCGATCTTCAGCACCTGGGCCTGCATCGCGCGCGCCACCTGACGGGGGTCGACCACGGGGTCGGCGACGACGGCCAGGTGGGCACCGTCGGCGCTGCGCAGGAACAGGAAACCGCCGTCGAACTCGATCATCTGGTGCCGCACGGCACCGTCGCCGGTGCCGAACTCCTGCCCCAGGGCGCGCCCCAGGGACTGCAGTCCGGAGCAGGTGGCGGCGAGCCGTTCGGCGCGGTCGCGGCCGAGGCCGGGCGAGCCGGCCAGGAGCAGTCCGTCAACACTGAAGACGACGACGTCGCGGACGCCGGGAACGACGCTCACCTCGGCGATCATCCAGCCCCGGTCGTGCTGGCCGTTGTTCTGCGAGTCGCTCATCCCTGGGCGGCGTCCTTCCGGGAGGTCGAGGGAGGACCCTCGAGTTCGTTCGTGGTCGTGGTGTTCTCCGAATCAGGGTCTTCGGGCTGAGGGGTCACCGGGATCGGCTGGGAACCCTCGAAGAACCGCTCCATCCAGTCGCCGGCGGCATCCGGGGCGACGGCGGGAGCAGTGGGCACCACCGGCCGGGGTCGGCCGGCCGGGGTGCCTGAGTCAGTGGTGTCGTTGTCACGACGCCGGGCCGAACGCCGTTGCGGCAGACGGATCTCCGAGCCGTCGAGACCGGCCGGGGGCGTGAGGTCGGCGGGCGGCGCGACCCGGGTGTCGATGGTGCGGGCCACCGGTTCGGGCCGCGGTTCGGGCTTCTCGGGTTCCGTGCGGGGAACCGACGCCGGGGCCGGCAGGTCGACCGTCTCCACCAGAGCGTCGGGCACCAGCACCACGGCCCGCACCCCGCCGTAGGGCGAGAGCCCCAGGTCGACGGTGAGCCCGTGACGCCGGGCGAAGCGCCCGACCACGGCGAAGCCGGTCTGCGGGATCTCACCGACGTCACCCACGCCGAGCAGGCGGCGGCCGGAGACGATCTCGCGGGCCTCGGCCAGCCGGTACTCGTCGAGACCGAAACCGCTGTCGTCGATCTCGATCACGGCGCCGCGCTGCACGCCGCGCACCGACACGGCGACCGGGGTGGAGGGTGCCGAGTACTCGGTGGCGTTGGCCAGCAGCTCGGCCACCAGGTGGATCAGCGGCTCGACCACCGACGGCATCGCGGCCACGGTCTGGTCGCCGGTGACCTGCACCCGGCTGAAGGCGACGATCCGGCCGGAGGCCGCGCGCACCACGTCGACCAGGGCCAGCGCGGCGGGCCACTGCTGGCCGGGCCACTCGTCGCACAGCACCTTCACGCTCTGCGCGTGCCGGGCCTGCTGGGTGGCGGCGTGGTCGACGCGCATCGTGGTCTCGAGCAGGTCGGGATCACCCGGGTTGCGCTCGGCCAGGCCGCTCATCGCCTGCTGGATGCGGTGGGCCGAGGTCTGCACGCGACCGGCCAGCTCGACCAGGGCCAGGCGGCGCGACTCCTCGCGGTCGATCAGCGCGGTGGTGACCTGGGAGAGCAGCTCGTCGAGAGCGGCGGCCGACTCCGGGGGCAGGTCGGTGGGGTACTGGGCGCCGGGCACCGGGCTCCCGGCCAGGGCAGCGGGCAGCCGGACCTTCACCAGATGCTCGAGCTCGAGCTGGATCTGGTCGCGCGCCGACTCCAGTTCGGCGAGGCGGGGGTCGGGAGCCAGGGCCGGCCGGGGGGTGTGATGCTCAGCCGGCCGGGGCGCGTGCTGTTCAGCCGGCCGAGGCGCGTGCTGCTGCCAGACCGGGGCCGCCGGTGCGGCCGAGCGGTGACGCGCCCAGGCCGCAGCCCCGGCGACCAGCGCCCCGACCAGCCAGGGAGACGGGGAACGGCGGGGAGGCCGGGCTGAGCTCGTCAAGGGACACCCTTCACGTCGCAGGCGGGTCGGTGCATGCGTTTCACTGATCCGAGACGAATGCGGCCCTTTTAAATGACCCTTATGTTCCGTATCGGACTAATGCGCCGAAAACCTAGCACACGAGCCCTAGCGCATCCCAGGAAGCGTCGTGGGGTTTTTCATGAACTTCGTTCGCTTTTATCCCGGCGGCGACGGGAAGGACTTCCTGGTTAGGGTGGACGCATGGACGACGTGGAGGTGCGGCTGGACGTCTGGGTTTCGTCCGTGCGGCTGTTCAAGACCCGCTCGGCGGCCTCCAGCGCCTGCCGCGGCGGCCACGTGAGCGTCAACGGCAACAAGGCCAAGCCCTCCACGATGGTGCGCGTGGGCGACAAGGTCGAGTCCCTCACCCCCGGCGGCGAACGAATCACCATCGTGCGCAAGCTGATTCACAAGCGGGTGGGCGCGGCCGTGGCCGTCACCTGCTACGAGGACCTGACGCCCGCTCCCCCGCCGAAGGAGGAGATCGTGCACGTGGCGGTTCGCGACCGGGGCGCCGGGCGGCCGACCAAACGCGAACGCCGTCAACTCGACCGTTTCCGGGTCCAATAGTTCATTCGTCACTCGCCGCCGCTCGGGCGGACTGCCGCCATCACCGGCTCCGTCGATCAGCGAATGGACGACGAGCGCACCTCCGCGGCGGGCACGGCTTACGCCGTGCGAATACTGGTGGTCGGCGTGCTGCCGCTCGCCGTCGTCCGGGCCGCCCTGCCGGCCCGGTCACCTCCGCCCCGATCAGCGAGATCGCCTCCGACGTGGGGCTTGTCGTGCGGGCGACCGAGCAGACGCCGGCCGAGGCCGGGGCATCCTTCGCCCTCGACGCGTCGTCGCCGGAGCTCCGGGACGTCGTGCGGCGGTTCATCATGTGAGGTTGCGGCCCAGCTCACGTTTCTGACCGGTAGGTAATTACTCAATCGGCCGCCCGGGTGAACCGAAGCAATGGTGTCGGCTCGTCTGGAGGATCGGTGCTCAAACAGCTTCGCAGGTTCCGCATCGGAACCCGTCTCGCAGTGGCGTTCGCTGTGGTCACACTCATGCTCGCGGCGGCCTCGACGGCTGCCCTGGTGGGGCTGTCCCAGCAACGCGCCTCGGCGCAGCGGGTCGAGACCCTCAGCGAGCTCGTCCACGCGGTGGACATGGTGAGCTTCTACAACGCGGACGTGACGGGCTGGCAGACCGCCTACGCCTGGGACATCCGCAAGCCGTCGGTGGCGAACCCGCTCGCCGACGACTCACCGAACCGCGCGGGCTTCCTGGCCGACAAGGCGAAGCTGCAGGCGTTCCTGGCCTCGTTCCCCATCGGGTCGATGACCGCGGACGAGAACACCACGTTCCAGGCCATCTCCCAGGGCTGGACCGACTTCTTCGCCTCCGACGACAAGGCTTTCGCCTACTACCGGGCGGGCCGGATCACCGTGGGCGACAACGAGATCGTCAACGTCGGTTACACCATCTACGGCGAGATGCTCACGCAGACAGACGCTCTCGTGAGTTCGGTGAACGCGCGGATGGACGCCGAGCAGGACGCCGCCTCGGCCAGCGCCTCCCGGGTGCGCACCCTGGTCACGGCCGTGCTCCTGATCGCCGTGGTGCTCGCCGGCCTGCTGGCCTGGGTGGTCACGCGCAGCATCACCGGGCCGCTCGCCCACCACGTGGCCTCGCTGCGGCGGGTGGCCTCGGGCGACCTGACCGTGCGGGTCGTGCCGGAGGGCAGCGACGAGGTCACCACCGCCGACGCGGCGATGGCCGAGACCGTGGGCAACACCCGCGCCGCTGTGCAGGCCCTGACCCAGGGCTCGCACACGCTGACCTCGCTATCGGCCGACCTGGGCCGCACCGCATCGAAGCTCTCGGAGAGCAACAACGAGAGCGCGGAGCAGGCCGGGCGAGTGGCGCACGCGGCCGACGACATCTCCACCAACGTGCAGACGGTCGCGGCCGGCAGTCACGAGATGGGCCAGTCCATCCAGGAGATCGCCTCCAACGCCACCGAGGCCGCCCGCGTCGCCGCCCAGGCGGTGGGCAGCGCCGAGACGACGAGCAAGGTGGTCGGACGGCTGGGCGACGCCTCGGCCGAGATCGCGACGGTGGTGCAGGTGATCACCTCGATCGCCGAGCAGACCAACCTGCTGGCGCTCAACGCCACGATCGAGGCCGCCCGCGCCGGGGAGTCCGGCAAGGGCTTCGCGGTGGTGGCCAACGAGGTCAAGGAACTCGCCCAGGAGACGGCCAAGGCCACCGAGGACATCGTCACCAAGGTGAACGCAATCCAGTCGGACACCTCCGCCGCGGTCGCCGCGATCAGCGAGATCTCCGAGGTCATCGACCAGATCAGCACCTACCAGAACACCATCGCGGCGGCGGTCGAGGAACAGACCGCGGTGACGGCCGAGATGGCCCGCAACGTGGCCTACGCCGCCGACGGATCCGGCGAGATCGCGGCCAACGTGGGGCTCGTGGCCCGGGCGACCGAGCAGACGTCGGTCGAGCTGGCCGAGGTCGGGGCGGCCGCCGCCGCCCTCGACGCGTCGTCGCAGGGGCTGCAGGAAGTCGTGCGACGTTTCCGGGTGTGACGTCCGGAGGATGCCCGATCCGTCACGCTTTGATACGTCCATGAAGACAGGCTTGATGTCCACATAACGCTTATTGTCCGGTTCGGTCCGGTCGGGCTTACTGGAAGCGAGCCACTCGCCCCCGGCACCGTCCTCTCGGAACGGATGCCGGACGCCCCGCGGGTGGGTTGGGCGCCGAGGTGGGCAGCGGCGCACGACGACGGTGCGCGGTCCCTGCTTGACGGGGGAGGGACCGCGCCCCGATCGTCGTCCGGGCGGTTCAGCGCGGTGAGGCGCTGCTCTCCCGGATCACCAGCTCGGGAGCGATCACGGTGCGGCCGGGCTCGCCCTCGCCGGTCTCGATCTGCGCGAGCAGGGTCTTGAGACTGCGCCGGCCGACCTCCTCGAAGGGCTGCCGCACGGTGGTGAGGGGCGGGCTGAAGAACCCGGCCTCGGGGATGTCGTCGAACCCGACCACGCTGATGTCGCCGGGCAGGTCGCGACCGTTCTCGCGCAGCGCCCGCAGCACGCCGACAGCCATCGAGTCGTTGGCCACGAACACCGCGGTGACGTCACTCATGCGACTCAGGATCTGCCCCGCGTCGTAGCCGGTCGCGGCGCTCCAGTCGCCGTGCAGCAGCGGCGGCACCTCGGCCCCGACGTCTTCCAGCGCCGAGGTCCAGCCGGCCACCCGGTCCTGGGCCTCGTAGAAGTGCCCCGGGCCGGCGACGTGCCAGACCGTGCGGTGCCCGAGCCCGAGCAGGTGCTCGGTGGCCATCCGGGCCCCGGCGATCTGGTCGACCGAGATCACCGGCAGCGAGCTCTTGAGCGAGCTCTCCACCGCGACCAGGGGCAGGTGCCGCGCCATCGACGCGAGCGACTCCCCCACCGAGGTGAGCGGGGCCACCACCACGATGCCCTCGACCCCCTGACGTTCCAGGCGAGTCACCGCGCGTTCAACCGAACCACCCTCCCCACCGCCCACATTCGCGACGGTGAGGATGTAACCTTCTTCACGAGCGGCCGCTTCGACGCCGTACAGCATCGACATCGGCCCGTAGAGCGCGCCACCGATGGTGACGAGCCCGAGCACCTTGGACCTTCCGGTCACCAGGGTGCGAGCAGCTGAGTTGGGGCGATAGCCCAGTTCTTCGATGGCGGCGAGAACCACCGCACGGGTGCGGGAGCTGACGCCGTCACTGCCGTTGAGCACGCGCGAGACGGTCTGGTGAGACACCCCTGCGAGCCTGGCGACGTCATGCATCCCGGGACGTTTGCGCTGTCCCACACTTCCCGGATTGCCGGATTTCCCTGGATCGCCGCCGGCCTGGGCCGACGCCCGGGACGGAGGTGTCATGAATCTGATCCTAACGTCGCGGAATTCACGGACGGGATCAGTCCGGGGTGTCCCCCCGGCCCGGGCGCTGCCGAACAGCGTTCCGAGCCGGGGGTTCTGGTCCCGCGATGGACCGATACCGGTGAAATGTCTAGCGCGAACTGGCTCCGGCCCGGCGCTTGGTCACGACGTCGAACGCGACGGCGGCCAGCAGGACCAGACCCTTGACGAGCATGACCTGCTCGCTACCGGCGCCCAGGAGCGACATGCCGTTGTCGATGACGGCCATGATCAGACCACCGGTGATGGCACCGATGACCTTGCCGACGCCACCCTGCACGGCCGCACCACCGATGAACGCGGCGGCGATGGCGTCCAGCTCGAAGCTGTTACCGGCGGTCGGGCCGGCCAGGTTCAGGCGGCCGGAGAAGATGATGCCGGCCACGGCGGCCAGCACACCCATGTTGACGAACAGCCAGAACGTGACCTGCTTGACCTTCACACCGGAAAGCGTGGCGGCGTTGATGTTTCCGCCGATCGCGTAGATGTGACGGCCGAACACGGCCCGGTTGGTGACCAGCGTGTAGACCACGACCAGCACACCGAGCAGCACGAGCACCCAGGGCAGGTTCTTGAACCGGGCCAGCTGCACGATGACGAACATCAGCACGATCGACGGGGCGATGATCTTCGCCAGGAACAGACCGAACGGCTCCAGGCTCTGACCGAGCTTCTGGCGCGCCGCGCGGGCCCGCCACTGCGTCCAGACGATCGAGGCGACCAGGGCCACGCCGACGAGCAGCGTGATCACGTCGGCACCGCCGAGCGGGCCGAGCGCGATGTTGCCGAACCAGCCCGGGGTGAACCCGTTGGCCATGTTGCGCACGGTGTCGGGGAACGGGCCGATGCCCTGGTTGCCCAGGATGACCAGCGTGACCGCGCGGAACACGAGCATGCCGGCCAGGGTGACGATGAAGGCCGGGATGCCGAAGTAGGCCACCCAGTAGCCCTGCCAGGCGCCGATCAGACCACCCATGATCAGGGTGAGCGGGATCGCGATGGCCCAGTGCACGTCGTGGTTGACCATGAGGACGGCCGAGAAGGCGCCGGTGGCAGCGAGAACCGAACCCACCGACAGGTCGATGTGACCCGCGATGATGATCAGGATCATGCCGATCGCCAGAATGAGGATGTAGCTCTTCTGGACGATGATGTTCGACAGGTTCTGCGGCTGCAGCAGGTCGCCGCCGGTCAGCACCGCGAACAGCAGCACGATCGCCGCGAAGGCGAAGTAGATGCCGTTCTGGCGCAGGCTGCCGGCGTTGAAGGAGAAGGAGCTCTTCTTCTTCGCCGGGGCGGTCTTCGTGGCGGTCGCCGTGGCGGCCTTGGTCTCGGTGACGGTGGACGCGGTGGTCGCCGCCGCCGTCTCCGTCACGGTCTCCGTCGTCCCCGGCCCGTCGGCCTTGGCCGGCTCGTCGGCCTTGGCCGGCTCGTCCACCGCGGCGGGCTCGTCGGCCTTGGCCGGCTCGTCCACCGTGGTGACCTTGTCGGCCGGAGTGACCTTGTCGGCCGGGGTGACCTTGTCGGCCGGGGTGACCGCGGCGTCCTCGGTCTTGGGGGTCTGCGAGGTGCTGTCGGACGTCACCTCGGGGGTGGTGTCCGTGGACTCGGTGTCCTTGGGCTCCGTGTCCTTGGCATCCGTGCCGGGCGTCGAGGAGGAATCGGTCGTCGACATGTCGCTCACTCCTGCCCTCTGGTCATGTACTGCATGAGCAGCTCCTGGTTGGCTTCTTCACGAGGCACCTCACCGGTGATCCGACCCGAGGAGAGGGTGTAGATCCGGTCGCAGATGCCCAGCAGCTCAGGCAGCTCGGAGGAGATCACCAGGATCGCCTTTCCCTCCGCCGCGAGCTGGTTGATGATCTGGTAGATCTCGTACTTGGCGCCGACGTCGATACCGCGCGTCGGCTCGTCGAGGATCAGCACGTCCGGGTTGGTGTAGATCCACTTCGCCAGCACGACCTTCTGCTGGTTACCGCCGCTGAGCTTCCCGGTGATCGAGGCCACGGTGGGCGCCTTGATCCGCAGGCTCTTGCGGTACCCCTCGGCGACAGACAGCTCCTGGTTGTCGTCCACCCAGCCGCCCTTGGCCAGTTTGCCCAGGGCCGCGGCGGAGACGTTCCGCGTGATGTTGTCAATGAGGTTGAGGCCGTAGCGCTTCCGGTCCTCGGTGGCGTACGCGAGGCCGTGCTTGATGGCCTGACGAACGTTCTTCGCCTCGATCGGCTTGCCGTACTTGTACAGCTGGCCGCTGATGTTGGTGCCGTAGCTGCGGCCGAACACGCTCATCGCGAGCTCGGTGCGGCCGGCGCCCATCAGGCCCGCCAGACCGACGATCTCGCCGGCGCGCAGCGACAGGTTCGCCTCACGGATCAGGACCCGGCCGTGCTGGGTGGGGCTGTGCACGGTCCAGTTCTCGATCCGCAGCACCTCGTCACCGATGACGACGCCGGGATCCTTGTCCGGGTAGCGGTTCTCGAGAGAACGGCCGACCATGAGCGCGATGATGCGGTCCTCGGTGACCTCGTCGCGCTTCATGTGCAGGGTGTCGATCGTCTGACCGTCACGGATGATCGTGACCTGGTCGGAGATCGCCTGGATCTCGTTCAGCTTGTGCGAGATGATCACACAGGTGATGCCCTCGTCACGCAGACCGCGCAGCAGATCGAGCAGATGTGCCGAGTCGTCGTCGTTGAGCGCCGCGGTGGGCTCGTCGAGAATCAGCATGCGCACCTTCTTCGACATCGCCTTGGCGATCTCGACGAGCTGCTGCTTACCCACACCGAGTTCGATGATCTTGGTGGTGGGGTTCTCGTCCAGGCCCACGCGCTTCAGCAACTGCGCTGCGCGGTGGTTGGTCTCGTCCCAGTTGATCAGGCCACGGCTGACCGTCTCGTTGCCCAGGAAGATGTTCTCGGCGATCGAGAGCTCAGGCACCAGAGCGAGTTCCTGGTGGATGATGACGATCCCGCGCTCTTCGCTGTCGCGGATGCCGGAGAACTCGCAGGTCTTGCCGTCGAAGACGATGTCGCCCTCGTAGTCGCCGAACGGGTAGACCCCTGACAGAACCTTCATCAGGGTGGACTTCCCGGCGCCGTTCTCGCCGCAGATGGCGTGGATCTCGCCCTCGGCCACTGTGAAAGTGACGTTCTGCAGCGCCTTCACGCCCGGGAAGGTCTTGCTGATGTTACGCATTTCCAGGATGTTGCCGGGCATCGGTACTCCTCAGATGATCCCGCAAAGAGGATGCGCCGGACCGCCCACCGACCGGAGGGGATGGCTTGCGGGCGGCCCGGCAGCTAGGGGAACTCAGCTCAGCTGAGGTCCGACTCCTTGTAGTAGCCGGAGTCCACGAGAACTTCCTTGTAGTTGTCCTTGTAGACGATGACCGGCTCGAGGAGCTGGGACGGAACGACCTTCTTGCCGTTGTCGTAGTCCTCGGTGTTGTTCACCGTGACCTCTTCGCCCTTGAGCACCTTGTCGGCCATCGAGACGGCGACGTCGGCGAGCTGGCGCGTGTCCTTGTAGATCGTGGCGTACTGCTCACCCTTGATGATCGACTTGACCGACGCCTCTTCGGCGTCCTGGCCGGTCACGACCGGGATGTCGTCGCCCTTGTAACCGGCGCTGCCCAGGGCGGACAGGATGCCGATGCTCATGCCGTCGTACGGGGAAAGCACACCGTCGACCTTGGTGTCACCCTTGTACGCCTTGGTGATGACGTTCTCCATGCGGGCCTGAGCGGTCTCGGGCTTCCACTGGAGGGTGGCAACGGTCTTGAAGTCCGTCTCGCCGCTCTGGACCACGAGGGTCTTGTTGTCGAGGTACGGCTTCAGGGTGTCCATCGCGCCGTTGTAGAAGAAGGTCGCGTTGTTGTCGTCGGGCGAACCGGCGAACAGCTCGATGTTGAACGGGCCCTTGGCGTCGCCGTCGGAACCGTCCTCCTTCTTCAGGCCGAGACCGACCAGCAGCGAGGTGGCCTGCTGCACGCCGACCTTGTAGTTGTCGAAGCTGGCGTAGTAGTCGACAGCGTCGGTGTTGCGGATCAGGCGGTCGTAGGAGATGACCTTGATCCCCGCCTCCTTCGCCGCTTCGAGCTGCGTCGTCAGCGCGGTGCCGTCGATCGCGGCGACGATGAGAACGCGGGCGCCCTGAGAGATCTGGTTCTCGATCTGCTCGACCTGGGTCGGGATCTTGTCCTCGGCGTACTCGAGGCTGACCTTGTAGCCCAGCTTCTCGAGAGCAGCCTTCACGTTGTCGCCGTCGGCGATCCAGCGCTCGGACGAACGGGTCGGCATGGTCACGCCGACCAGCGAACCGGCGACGTCCTCGCCCACCTTCGGGGTGTCGTCACCGGTCTTCTCGGCCGAACCACAGGCGGCCAGGGCCGCCACCATGGTGAAGCCGGCGACGATCCGGGTAACTCTGCTGCGTTGCATTAGTTCTCTCCGGTTTCTGAGACGGCCATCCTTGGCCGCCGGGCAGTGTGTCTTACTGGGGAGGGGCAGTACGTCAGAACCCTTGAGCCAGGCGGTAGTACGCCTGGTTCCACCGCAGCTCGCGGGTGAACGACCGAAGGTCGGTCGAAGCGTCGATCAGCGCGAGCTCGGTCTGGAGCATGTCCGCCAGGTCACCGAGGTGCTCACCGGTGAGGGCGGTGGACAGCACCGTGTGGTGCGGGCCACCCGCGGTGAGCCAGGCCTCGGCGGACGTCGCCAGGTCCGGCTGGGGTTTCCAGACAGCCCGGGCGACAGGGAGTTTCGGCAGAGCTTCCTGGGGCGCGACAACCTCGACCTGGTTGGCGACGAACCGGAACCGGTCGCCCATGTCGGCGATACCGATCGTGACCGCCTCGCCCGGTGCGGCGTCGAACACCATCCGCACCGGGTCCTCGCGGTCACCGATGCCCAGCGGGTGGATCTCGATCCTCGGCTTGCCGACGGCGATGCTCGGGCAGACCTCGAGCATGTGCGCACCGAGAATCACTTCCTGGCCAGGCACCAGGTGGTAGGTGTAGTCCTCCATGAACGACGTGCCGCCGGGCAGACCGGCCGCCGTCGCCTTCAGGGTGTGGAGGAGAACAGAGGTCTTCCAGTCACCCTCGCCGCCGAAGCCGTAGCCGTCGGCCATCAGGCGCTGCACGCCCAGGCCGGGCAGCTGGCGCAGGCCGCCGAGGTCCTCGAAGTTGGTGGTGAAGGCCCCGAAACCGCCCTCGGTGAGGAAGGTCCGCAGACCGAGCTCGATGCGGGCGCCGTAGCGCAGCGAGTCGTGGCGGTCGCCACCGGCCCGCAGCTCCTCGGCCACGTCGTAGAGGTCGGCGTACTCCGTGACCAGGTCGGTGATCGCCGCGTCGTCGATCGCGTCGACGACCTCGACCAGCTCGTTGACCCCGTAGGTGTTCACCGAGACGCCGAACTTCAGCTCGGCCTCGACCTTGTCGCCCTCGGTCACGGCGACGTTGCGCATGTTGTCGCCGAACCGGGCCAGGCGCAGGGTGCGCACGGCGTGACGGCCGGCCGCGGCGCGGGCCCAGACGCCGACCTTCTGCGTGGTGCGCGGGGAGCTGACGTGACCGGCGACGGTCTTGCGGGGGACGCCGAGACGGGTCTGGATGTAACCGAACTCGCGGTCGCCGTGGGCGGCCTGGTTCAGGTTCATGAAGTCCATGTCGATCGACGCCCAGGGCAGGGCCTCGTTCGCCTGCGTGTGCAGGTGCAGCAGCGGCTTGTCCAGCGCGTCCAGGCCGGAGATCCACATCTTCGCCGGGGAGAACGTGTGCATCCAGGCGATCAGGCCGATCACGCTGTCGTCGGCGTTGGCCTCGAGCATGAGCCGGCGGATCGAGGCCGAGTCCTTGAGCACCGGCTTCCAGACGACCTCGAACGGGATCTCGTCGGAGGCGTCCAGGGCCCGGGCGATCGCCTGGGACTGGTCGGCCACCTGGGCGAGGACGTCGTCGCCGTACAGGTTCTGGCTGCCGGTGAGGAACCAGATGGTGCGGGTGGTGCTCTGCGTCATGTCGAAATCCTTAGCGGGGCCGGACGATCAGCGGCCGTAGACGTTCTGGTAGCGGTCGAAAAGGCTGTCGATCTGAGCCTGGTCGATGCGCTCCACCGGGCCGAGGGTGCGCGCGATGTGCACGGTGCGCGCGACCTCCTCGAGCATCACGGCGGCCTTGACCGCGGCCTTGGCACTGCGGCCGATGGTGAACGGGCCGTGCTGGGCCATCAGCACCGCCGGCGAGTTGTGGCCGGTCAGCGTCTCGACGATGCCCTGGCCGATCGAGTCGTCGCCGATCAGGGCGAACGGGCCGACCGGGATGTCACCGCCGAACTCGTCGGCCATCATCGTCAGCACGCACGGGATCGACTCGCGCCGGGCCGCCCAGGCGGTGGCGTAGGTGGAGTGCGTGTGCACCACACCGTTGACGTGCGCCATGTGCTTGTACACGTAGGCGTGCGCCGCGGTGTCGGACGACGGCGAGTGCTCGCCCTCCACCAGGTTCCCGTCGAGGTCGCACACCACCATGGACTCGGGGGTGAGCTCGTCGTAGCGCACACCGGACGGCTTGATCACCAGCAGGTCGGCGCCGGGCACCCGGGCCGAGACGTTGCCGGCGGTCCAGACCACCAGGCCGTTGGCCGGCAGCTCGGCGTGGAGCCGGGCCACCTCCTCACGGACGGAGGTGATCGTGGAGCGGATGTCTTCGGTGATGGTCACTGTTTCCCAGCAATCTGCCCGGCGGGCACCCGGTGCCGCTGGGCGGTCGTTCCCGTCGGGGTGACGCTGCCGAGAGTGAGGCCGGCCGGCGAGTGCCGCAGTCGTTCCACCGCCATGCCCGTCTCCCTCGACGCAGTCCCACGCAAAAATGTGAACGTTCACAACGTTCGCCGACGAGTGAGCTTCGAGCCTGTGGGACCAGGCTGTCAAGAGCCTTGTTCGGTTCTTGCGCCGAGAGTGTTTCGAGCACTGAACCCCAGTTCAGAGGGGCCAAAACTGTCTGTGCCGTAACGGACACCGCACTCTGAGCTGCGCCTTTGTGAAGGTTCACGAGACACCCGTCAGTGACGGGTTTTGGCCCTCCTGAAACGGTGGCCGTTGAGAGTGAACCGACAACGATTTGGTCACCGCACGACGAACGGTCGTCCAGGCGCGACGAACGGGCGATTTGCCCGGATCAGCGGTACCAGCTCCGCCGACGCCCCCTCCGGTCGCTACCGGTGACGGCCTCTGGACCGTGAGCGATACGGCAGGTCACCGAAGCTCCCCGGCGTCCAGGAGAGGCCATGGGCCGCGACGTGACCCGCACCGCCCGCAGACCCGTGACCGGCTGCCCGGGGCCTAGTGCGCGAGCTTCAGGCCCACGACGCCGCCCACGATCATGAGCAGCAGGGCGATCTTCAGCGCCGACACCGGCTCGTCACCGGTGATCATGGCGTAGGCGACCGTGAGCACCGCGCCGATGCCGACCCAGACCGCGTAGGACGTGCCCACCGGCAGGGTGCGCATGGCCCAGGCCAGGCCCGCCATGCTGGCCATCACGGCGACCGCGAACACGACGGTGGGAACGAGTTTCGAGAATCCCTCGGAGCGACCGAGGGCAGTGGCCCAGACGGCCTCGAGAACACCGGAGACGACGAGGACGATCCAGGACATGACGAGCCTCCTGGCGCCGTCTTGTCGCGTTCCGGGTACGGCACCCCTCGTCCGGGGGCCGCGTCGCAGCGACCCTGCTCCGAGGGTGGCAAATCCGGGGCCGGTTGTCCAGCGCCCGTTCCGCCCGCCGCAGTGCGCTTTTCGTCCCGGAGACTCCCCGGCAGCGCTGCCCGGCAGCACTACCCGGCCGGGTAGGCCTTCAGCACCTCGTCCCGGGCCGGGATCGCACTGGCCGCCCCCGGGCGCTGCACCGCGAGCGCGCTGACCGAGGTGGCGAAGCGCGCGGCCTCGACCAGGCGGGTGAGCAGGTCGCCCAGCGGCCCGGGGCCGGTGATGCCGTGCGGAGCGGTGCGGTCGAGCTCGGCCGCCAGGGCTCCGCAGAACGCGTCACCGGCGCCGGTGGTGTCGACGGCCTGCACCCGGTGGGCGGGCACCGCGACGGGTTCGGCACCACGCACCGCGATCAGCGACCCCTCGGCCCCCAGGGTCAGCACCACGGCCGGAACCCGTTCCAGCAGGCCGGAAACCAGCTCGGCGGCGGGGGCGGGAGCGCCGTTCAGGTCGGCCGCCTCGTGTTCGTTCACGATCAGGACGTCGACCAGGGCGAGCAGGGCCGGGTGCACCTCGCGGGTGGGGGCGGCGTTCAGGAGAACCAGACCGCCCGAGGCGACCGCCGCGTCCACCATCGCGCTCTCGGGAATCTCCTGCTGCATGAGCAGCACCCGGGCGGAGCCGACGATCTCGCGCTCGGATTCGGTGAGCTCGGTGATGCTCATGTTGGCGCCGGGCACCACGATGATGACGTTCTCGCCGTCGTCGCCGACCGTGATCCAGGCGGTGCCGGTGGGGACGTCGACCGTGCGGTGACGGGTCTCGACCCCCGCGCCCCGCAGCTCGGACAGCAGGCGGGCGGCCGCCGGGTCGTCACCCAGGGCCCCGACGAAAACCGTCTCCGCCCCGCTGCGTCCCGCCCCGACGGCCTGGTTGGCCCCCTTGCCGCCCGGATGCTCCGCGACGTCGGTGCCCAGGATGGTCTCGCCCGGCCCGGGGATGCGGGGCGCGCGAACCACGTGGTCGAGGTTCACACTGCCGACGACGACAACGGACATGGTCTTCCTGCCTCCTGGGTCGAAAGAAGACAGCCTAGGGTCTGGCGCTCCCGGAACGTGGTGGGCGCTCCCGGTCCCCCGGGCCGGAACCGGGGGACCGTTCGTCAGGAGCGGCGGTTCAGCACCCCGACGCCGGCCAGGAGGGCCAGGAGCACTCCGGCGAAACCGGTGAGCACGGTGGCGGTGTCGAAGCTGCGCACCGCCACCCCGATGCCCAGGGCGGGCACGATCAGCCCGAGGTAGCCGATGAGGAACAGCCCGGCCAGGGCCTCACCGCGCCGGGCCGGGGCCGCCATCGCCACCACCCGGCCGATGGCGGCCTTGAAGATGACGCCCGCCCCGATGCCGGCGAGCACCCCGCCGACCAGGAAGGCGGCCAGGGCCTCGGTGCGGACCCCCACGACCAGCACCACCAGGCCGAGCGCCTCGGCCAGCAGACCGGTCGTCATCTTCACCCGCGCAGGCAGTTTCGCGGTCAGGCTCTGCGCCGCGGCGGCCGCCCCGAAGACCGCGAACACGATCACGCCGGCCAGGGCCCGCGACGGGTGGTGCAGGGTGCCGGCCACGAATCCCGGGGCCACGCTGGTGAACAGGCCGAAGATCGAGAAGCCGGAGAACGCGGCGGCGGTGGCGGCGACGTAACCGGCCGGGTCGCCGTGGTCGGCGCTGATGCGCTGCGGGCGGTAGACCGGCTTCTCGGCGGGCGGGGTCACGGTCTCGGGGGCCGCGAGCACCGCCGCCACGGCGAGCACCAGGAGCCCGGCGAACACCAGGTACGGGGTGCGCAGCGGCGAATCCACCCACTGGGCCAGGAATCCCGCGACCAGCGGGCCGAAACCGAGGCCGCCGATGTTGGCGGCCGTGGAGACCATCTCGAACCGCTGGCCGGAGGCGCCGGGACGATGGGCGGCGTGCAGCTCGGCCAGGTGGGCGGTGGCCGTGGCGGTGATCAGGCCGACGCCCAGGCCGGTCACCAGGCGGGCGACGAGCAGCACGGTCAGGTCGGTGCTGACCAGGAAGAGCACGGCCGCGACGAGCTCGAGCCCGAGGGCGGGCACCAGCACCCGGCGGCGGCCGACCCAGTCGGAGACGTGCCCGGCGAGCAGCAGGCTGATCACCACCCCGACCGCGTAGGCGGCGAAGACCACGGTGACCATGAACGTGGAGAACCCGTCGCGGGCCATGTAGAGCGGGTAGAGCGGGGTCGGGACGGTGGAGAAGGCCATCGCGACTCCGAAGGCGAAGGCGACGAGCCAGAAACCCCGGCCGTGACGGCTCGACGTCGCCGGGCGGGCCGGCCTCGACAAGATCGTCTGGGACATGACGTGCGCTCCTTGGCTGCGATTGGTTCGGCGTCCTCAGAGTGCTCGACGGTCGCCATCGCGTCCAACGAATGTTTCCGCTACTTGCTATCGCCGATCGCGATAGCTTGGGATCGTGGAGCTTCGCCATCTGGAGTACTTCGTCGCGGTCGCCGAGGAGCAGAACTTCACCCGCGCCTCGCAGCGCCTGCACATCGTGCAGTCGGCGGTCTCGGCCGCGGTGAAGTCGCTGGAGCGTGAGCTCGGCACGCCATTGCTGGAACGCGGGGCTCGGCAGGTCACGCTGACCGACGCCGGGGCCGAGTTCCTTCCGCACGCCCGCACGACTCTGGACGCGGCGAGAGACGCCCGGGACGCCGTCGCCCGGGTGCGCGGCGGGCTGAGCGGGCCGCTGCGGATCGGGGTCCTGACCTCGATCCGCATCGTCGACGTGCCGGCGATCCTCGGCGAGTTCCATCGTCGTCATCCCGGCGTGCAGCTCTACACCCGGGCCTCGACCACCGGCACGCTCGGCCTGATCGAGATGCTCGCCGAACGCCGCCTCGACCTGGCCTTCGTCACCCCGTCGGGCCTGGCCACCCCCGGGGTGCGGCTGATCGAGCTGGCCCGGTCGGTGCTCGACCTGGCGCTGCCGGCCGGGCACCCGCTGGCCTCCCGCACCTCCGTGACCATGGCCGACCTGGCCGGGCTCGACTTCATCGACTCCCCGGCCGGTTACGGCAACCGGGCCGCCGCCGACCGGGCCTTCGCGGCGGCCGGTCTGCGGCGGCAGGTGACGATCGAGATCACCGAGCTGGCGTTCGGGCCCGACTACGTGCGCAACGGGCTGGGCGTGGCCCTGTTCCCCCGGTTCGCGGTGGAGGGGGCGCCGGGCATCGTGCGGGTGCCGGTGGAGGACGCCGACCTCGAGTTCCCGGTGTCACTGGCGGTTCCCGAGGGGCGGACGCCGAGTGCGGCGGCCCGCGCGCTGATCGCGCAGATCACCGGCTAGAACTTCTTCTTCCAGCCGATGGCCGGGGCCACGTGGTCGGCGATCGTCTTCAGCAGCCGGGCGTTGTACTCGACGCCGAGCTGGTTGGGCACGGTGAAGAGCACGTAGTCGGCCTCGAGGACGGCCTCGTCCCGGGCCAGTTCCTGGGCCAGCTTGTCCGGCTCCCCCACGTAGCTGCGGCCGAACCGCGAGCGCGCGCCGTCGAGAATGCCGACCTGGTCGTCCTCACTGCGGTCGCCGAAGTACATCCGGTCGATGTCGGTGGTGATCGGGATGACGCTGCGGGAGACCGAGACCAGGGGCTCGCGCTCCCAGCCCTGCTCCTTCCAGGTGTCCTTGTACATCCGGATCTGCTCGGCCTGGAGCTGGTCGAAGGGCACGCCGGTGTCCTCGGTGAGCAGCGTGGAGCTCTGCAGGTTCATCCCCAGGCCGGCGGCCCAGGTGGCGGTGGCGCGGGTGCCGGCGCCCCACCAGATGCGCTCGGCCAGACCGGGCGACTGCGGCTGGATCGCCAGGCCCCCGCTGATCCCGCCGGTGCGCTCGGGGTCGGTGACGGCCATCGGCTCGCCCTGGATCGCCTTGAGGAAGATCTCGGTCTTGCTGCGGGCCAGGTCGGCGGCGCTCACACCCTCCGGCGGCACGTAGCCGAAGTTCTCGGCGCCGCGCAGGGCGGTCTCCGGCGATCCCCGGCTCACGCCCAGCTGCAGGCGCCCGCCGCTGATCAGGTCGGCGATCGCGGCCTCCTCGGCCATGTAGAGCGGGTTCTCGTAGCGCATGTCGATCACGCCGGTGCCCATCTCGATGTGCTTCGTGCGCGCACCGATGGCCGACAGCAGCGGGAACGGCGAGGCGAGCTGGCGCTCGAAGTGGTGCACCCGGACGAAGGCGCCGTCGATGCCGGCCTCCTCGGCCGCCTCGGCCAGCTCGATCGTCTGGATCAGCGCGTCCGCACCCGATCTGGTCTGCGACCCGGTGACGTCCCGCCAGTGGCCGAACGACAGGAACCCGATCTTCTTGTCCATGCCGCCATTCAACACTAGTTGTGCTCTCAATCATCCCGCCGGTCGAGTGGCCGAGGAGTTACCGTGGGCCATGACCTCCGATGATGTGGAACTCAGCCCGACGCCGTGGGTCCGCGACCAGACCGAGCAGGTGCTCGCCACCGGCACCACCGCCTCGCTGACGGGCCCGGCCCCCGTCGTCCTGCTCACCGTGCGTGGGGCGAAGAGCGGCAAACTGCGCTATCAGCTGGTGATCCGGGTGGAGAAGGACGGCGTCTACGTCGTCGTCGCCTCGCTCGGCGGTTCCGACCGCAACCCCGCCTGGTTCCACAACATCAAGGCCCATCCCGAGGTCCAGCTGCAGGACGGCACCGAGACGAAGACCTACCGGGCCCGTGAGGTGGTGGGCGAGGAGAAGACACCGTGGTGGGACCTGGCGGTGGCCACGTTCCCGAACTACGGCGAGTACCAGACCAAGACAGAACGGCAGATCCCGGTGTTCGTGCTGGAGCCGATCGGCTGAACCCGGGAACCGGCACCTGGACAGGCACGTTGTGCCGGGGAGATTGACCCCCACGACGGAGAGAGATGGACGACCACGACTATCCATGCCCCCTGAACTGCGCCGGTGAGCAACTGGCAGACGCGGTGAAGGGGGGAACGAACTGATGTGGATCCTGTCCCTGCTCCTGGGTGTCCTGGTCGTGCTGGCGATCACCGCCGTCACCGGGTACTTCGTGGCGCAGGAATTCGCGTTCATGGCGGTGGACCGGTCCGCCTTGAGCGCCCGGGCCGCGGCCGGTGACACGGCGGCCGAGAGGGCGCTCAAGGTCACCCGGCGCACCTCGTTCATGCTCTCCGGCGCCCAGCTGGGCATCACCGTCACCGGTCTGCTCGTCGGCTACGTCGCCGAGCCGCTGATCGGTGAGTCGCTCGGCGAGGCCCTGGGCGGCGTCGGAATCCCCACCGGGGTCGGCGTGGCGATCGGCACCGTGCTGGCACTGCTGTTCTCCACCCTGGTGCAGATGATCTTCGGCGAGCTCTTCCCGAAGAACCTGGCGATCGCCCGGCCCGACCAGGTCTCGCTCTGGCTGGCCACTTCGACCACCGGCTACCTGACCGTTTTCGGCTGGCTGATCCAGGTTTTCGACAAGGCCTCCAACGCCCTGCTGAAGGTGCTGGGCATCGAGCCGGCGCACGACGTGGAGCACTCCGCCACGGCTCGCGACCTGGAGCACATCGTGGCCGAGTCGGCCGAGAGCGGTGACCTGCCCAAGGAGCTGTCGCTGCTGCTCGACCGGATCCTCGACTTCCCGCAGCAGGACGTGCAGCACGCGATGATCCCGCGCACCGCCGTGGGTGTGGTGCACACCGACGACCCGGTCACCCGGGTGCGGGAGCTGATGAGCAAGGGGCACAGCCGCTACCCGGTGCTGGGTGAGGACGACGCCGTGCTCGGGGTCGTGCACCTGCAGGACGTGCTGCGTCTCGACCGCGACCACGAGGGCACGGCGCGCGACATCATGCGCCCGGCCACCCTCGTGCCGACCACCATGCCGCTGACGGCGCTGCTGCAGCTGCTGGTGATCCGGCGGGCCCAGATGGCCTGCGTCCTCGACGAGTGGGGCGGTTTCGCCGGCCTGATCACCGCCGAGGACCTGGCCGAGGAGCTGGTCGGCGAGATCACCGACGAGCACGACCCGGCCCTGCGCCCGCGGGCGCCGCAGGCCGACGACGGCACCTGGGTGCTGTCCGGCTCCACGCCGCTCGACGAGGCGGAACGGGCCGTCGACCGTGAGCTCCCGCGCGGCGACTTCGAGACGCTGGCCGGTCTGGTCATCGCCCGGCACGGCTCCCTGCCCGGTGTGGGCACGGTGGTCGAGGTCGAGCTGCCGACCGACCCGGCGCTGCTGGCGATGGACGGTGAGCCGCCCCTGTTCGTGATGACGGCGGAGGTGACGCGGGTGGAACGGCACGTACCCGCCGAACTGCGTCTGAGCATCAGTGAGAAGACCGTGGAAGAGGTGGAGTCATGAGCAACCCGATCGTGGTGATCGCGGTGACCGTGGCGCTGATCGCCCTGTCCGCGTTCTTCGTGGCCATCGAGTTCGCCCTGCTGGCGGCCCGGCGGCACCGGCTGGAAGACCTGGCCACCTCGAGCCGGTCCGCACGCGCGGCGCTGAAGAGCTCGAGCGAGCTGACCGTGCTGCTGGCCGGGTCGCAGCTCGGCATCACGGCCTGCACCCTGGCCCTCGGCGCGGTCACCAAACCGGCCGTGCACCACTGGCTCACGCCGATGTTCGAGAACTGGGGCCTGGGCGAGTGGCCGGCCGACGCCGCCGGTTTCGTGCTGGCCCTGATGATCGTCACCTTCCTGCACCTGGTGGTGGGCGAGATGGCGCCGAAATCGTGGGCCATCGCGCACCCGGAGACCTCGGCCGTGCTGCTGGCACTGCCGATGCGGGCGTTCATGGCCGCCACCCGGCCGCTGCTGACCGCGCTCAACGAGATCGCCAACTGGTGCCTGCGGCGGGTCGGCGTGGACCCGGCCGACCAGGTGGCCTCGGGCCGCGACCCGGCCGCGCTGCGCAGCCTGGTCGAGCACTCGGCCAGCGTCGGGGCGCTGGAGGAGGGCGACTCGAACCGCCTGAACAACGCCCTGCAGCTGGAGTCGCTGACCGTCGGCGACCTGGTCGACCGGGAACGGGGCACCACCAGCGTGCCCCCGGGCTCGGACGTGCGGGCGGTGCGCGAGGCCTCGCTGGCCTCGGGGCACCTGCGCATCCTCATCGGTGAGGGCGCCGCGATGGACTCCGTGGTGCACGTCCGGGACACGCTGATGGCCCCCGACGACGCCCCGGTGCAGACCCTGGCCCGCCCGGTGTACTCGATGCCGTCGCAGACCCGGGTGTTCCAGGCGATGAACCAGATGCGCGAGACCCGCAACCACCTGGCCACGGTGACGGACGACGCCGGGTTGTTCGTGGGCGTCATCACCCTGTCCGACCTGCTGGGACGGCTGTTCCCGGAGTCGGAGAACGTGGCCTGACCCGGTGCGGGCGCGATCGGGCTCACCGAACCCGATCGCGCCCGCACCGGCCGGGACCGCGGAAGCGCACAGGGCAGCAACGGCGACACCGCGCCCGGCCGGGACGGCGAACCCACACCGGGCGGCAACTGCGAGAATGAGCCGCATGTCGGCGTACCGCATCTGCTTTGTCTGCACCGGGAACATCTGCCGTTCCCCCTCGGCCGAGGTCATCCTGCGGGCCCGCGCGCACGACGCCGGGCTGGACGTGGTGGTCGACTCGGCCGGCACCGACGGCTACCACGTGGGTGACGGCGCCGACTACCGGGCGCTGCGCGCGATGAAGGCCGCCGGTTACGACGGCACCGCGCACGTGGCCCGCCAGTTCGACGAGGGCTGGTTCGCCGAACGCGACCTGGTCGTGGCCCTCGACCGCGGCCATTTCCGCCTGCTGCACGCGATGGCTCCCGACGAGGAGGCCGCGGCCAAGATCCGGCTGATGCGCTCGTTCGACATCGACGCCGAGGACCTCGACGAGAACGACCCGCACATCGACGTCGCCGACCCCTACTACGGCCCGGACAGCGCGTTCACCGAGATGGTCGAGCAGCTCGAGGCGGCGAGCGACGGGCTGGTCGAGTTCCTGGCCGAGCGCACGGAACACCCCGCCTGACATGGAGTTCACCAAGCGCGACCCGCACGCCGCCGAGGGGTTCTACCAGGCCGAGGCGGCTGGCCTGCGGTGGCTGGGAGAAGCCGGGGACGGACTCGAGGTGGCCGAGGTGCTCGAGGTGACCGACACGTCCATCAGCCTGAGACGCTACGAGACCGTGAGCCCGGACGCGGACCAGGCCCGTATCCTCGGCCGCGGGCTCGCCCGCACTCACCGAAAGGGCGCGCCCCACCACGGATCCCCTCCCCCCGGCGTCCGCCGTGGTTTCATCGCCACCCTTGCCCTGCCTCACCTCGACGAGCCCCCGCCGCACTGGGGCGATTTCTACGCACGGTGCCGCCTCGAGCCGTTCGCCCGGGCCGCCCACGACTCCGGGGCCCTGAGCGAAAAGGGTTTCCGGAGCGTGCAGAAGCTCTGCGATCGACTGACTGAGGGAGAGCACCCGGAAGTCCCCGCCGCGCGCCTGCACGGTGATCTGTGGAGCGGCAACGTCTTGTGGACGCGTCGGGGCCCGGTTCTCATCGACCCCGCCTCCCACGGCGGCCACCCCGAGACCGATCTGGCCATGCTCGCCCTGTTCGGACTGCCTCACCTGGAAACGGTTCTCGAGGCCTACACCGCCGAGAACCCGCTGCCGGAGGGCTGGCGCGAGCGGATGCCCCTGCACCAGCTGCACCCGCTGCTGGTGCACGCCGTGCTCTTCGGCGCCTCGTACGGGGAGCAGGCGGCCCGGGTGGCCGACTCCTGCGCGAACGCCTCATGAGCGGGCGCGGAGCCCCGATCACCCTGCCCCGGCGCCGGTGGATCGCCCGGCTGGCGGTCCTCGTCGTGGTCGCCGTGCTGGTGATCGCGCCCACCGGCGGGCGCCTGTACTCGTTCCCGCAGACCGACACGCTCGACGACGGCGAGACGGTCGACGCGATCCTCGCGCTCGGCGGGCGCACCGAGACCGCCTTCTACGGGCAGCAACTCGCCGAGCAGGGGCGCACGAAGGTGCTGATCGTCAGCAACCCCTACCCCACCGACGACCCGGCGTTCCAGCCCGTGCACGACCTGTGCGCGTCGCAGCCCACCGACTACCGGCTGATCTGCTTCCGCCCCGACCCGATGACCACCCGTGGCGAGGCCCGCGCGCTGGGGCGGCTGGCCGGGGAGAACGGCTGGGACCGGGTCGCCGTGCTGGCCGCGAAGTATCACATCAGCCGCACCCGCTCGATCGTCGACCGCTGCTACGACGGCGACCTGCTGATGGTCGAGACCCCGCTGCGCATCTCCCCGTTCAACTGGACCTACCAGTACGTGCGGCAGACCCTGGGTTATGTGAAAGTCGCCGCGCAGCGCGGCTGTTAGAGCAGACCCGCCTTGAGCGCGTAGGCCACGGCGTGAGAACGGTTGCGCAGCCCCAGCCGGGCCATCACGCCGGACAGGATGTTCTTCACCGTGCGCTCGGAATACTGCATGCGCTCGGCGATCTCGGCGGTGTCGAGGCCGTCGGCGATCAGGGCCAGCACCTCGACCTCGCGGCGCTCCAGCCCGGACGGGGTGAGGCCGCGCGGGATCAGCACCGACCGCTGGAGCTCGGCCATGTCGCGCACCAGGCGGCTGGCCACCTCGCGGGGCAGGTCACTGTCACCGGCCGCGACCGTCTGGATCAGACCGGCGAACCGGCCGGCCGTGACCTGCGGTCGCCAGAGCACGCCCCGCAGGCCGACTTCCACGGCGGTGAGCAGGTCGACCTCGCCGAACCGCTCGAGGATGGTGGCGATCGGGAGGTTGCGCCCGGCCACCTGGTCGCGGATCTGGCGCAGCAGCTGAGCGGTCAGCGTGGACGAGACCACCACCAGCACATCGGCCTCGGCCAGCCGGTTCATCGGCTGCACGGTGAGCTCCGGACGGCGGCCGATCAGGTTGACCACGCCGGCCTCGTCGAGCTGGTCGGCGGCCAGCACGCTGACCCGCAGCAGCGAGGTGACCGGGGACTCGGTGGTGTCGGCCGGGGTCGGGATCACAGCACGCCCTTTCGCCAGGCGTAGGCCATGGCCTGCGTGCGGTTGCGCAGGTGCAGGCGGGAGGTGACGGCGAAGAGGGTCTTCTGCACGGTGCGTTCGGAGAATTTCAGGGTCCTCGCGATCTCGGGAATGGCGAACCCGTCGGCCAGCAGGCGCAGGACGTCGGCCTCGCGGCCGCTGGGCGTGCTGTCGGCGGTGTCCGGGGCGTGGCGCCGGCGGTACTCGTCGAGGTCGTGACCGAGCCGGGAGTTCAGGCCCAGGTGCGAGACCTGGACGATCTCCTCGGCCAGGCGCTGGGGCGTGACGTCGGGCCGCCACAGGCAGGCCACCACCCCCAGCTGCGACAGGCGCGCCTCGGCCTCGTCGCCGTCACCGGGCGTACCCAGCACCGCGAGCACCGGCAGCCGGCGGTAGCGCGACGCCAGTCGCACCGCCTCGGCCGCCCGGGTGTCGGGCCGGGGCGCCACCAGCACCAGCAGGTGCGCGTCGACCGCCCGGGAGGCCGGGACCAGGCGCAGCCGGGGGTGATCGGCGAGCATGCCCTCCACCCCGGCCTGGCTCAACGGGTCGGCGGTGACGAGGACGAGGCGTACCTGGCTCACCCGGGGAACCACCGGGGCGATCGCCGGAACCGAAGCCGTGTGGGCCCGGCTCACCGCGTGTCCTCCATCGAACATCCTCCGCGTCGTGGCGAAACCTTCCCCCACCACACGAGACCGGAGGGAAAAGGGTTCAAAACGTCCGCAGAGGTGTAATCGGATCGTGACTCAGGGCGAGAACACGATCTGCCCGGCGACCTCCCGCACCCCGATCACCTCCAGGTCGGGCTGCCCGGAGCGCGAGCAACCGGTGGTCAGGTCCCAGGTGTTCAGGTGCAGCGGGCAGATCAGCACGTTCTCGTCGATCTGGGCGTCGGCCAGCGGGCCGCCGGAGTGCGGGCAGGCGGCCGGAAAGGCCTTCAGCGCCCCCGACCGCAGCCGGAAGACGGCCAGGGTGCGCCCCTGCACCGTGTAGGCCCGGCCTTCGCCGGGCGGGATCTCGTCGACCGGACCGAGAATCACGGCAACCGCCTCGGATCGGTCGCCACGGATCGCCCGGCCCGGCCCCCCAGAGCGGTGCTGCCGTCGCGCACCGGCACCTGCGGCAGCGAGATCAGGGGCAGCGCGGTGCGGAACTGGCCGGGCACGGCCGGTTCCCGGCCCTCCTTCCACGGATCGCGGTAGCCCTCGACGGTCTGCTGCATCCTCGCGTCGAGATCCGCCGCCATGCCGTCGGAATCGGCGACCACCACGTCCCTGATCCTCTCCAGACCGATGCGCGGCACGAAGGCGTAGGTGCGCTCCAGCCACTTCGCGTTCTCGCGGTAGTACTGCAGGAAGCGGCCGCTGATCGTCAGCACCTCCTCGGGGGTGTCGACGGTGACGAGCAGGTCACCCTTGCGGATGTGCGCCCCGGCCGCTCCGCCGATGTAGATCTCCCAGCGCCCGCCCTCGACCGCGACCACGCCGATGTCCTTCACCAGCGACTCGGCGCAGTTCCGGGGACAGCCGCTGACGGCCATCTTCACCTTGCCGGGCGACTCGATGCCCTGGAACCGGGTCTCGATCGCCACGCCCAGCGCGGTGGAGTCACCCAGGCCGAAGCGGCAGAAGTCCGATCCCACACAGGTCTTCACGGTACGGAAGCTCTTGCCGTAGGCGTAGCCCGAGGGCATGTCCAGGTCGGCCCACATCTTCGGCAGGTCTTCCTTCGGCACCCCGAGCAGGTCGATGCGCTGGCCGCCGGTGAGTTTGATCATCGGCACCCGGTACTTCTCGGCCACGTCGGCGATGGTGCGCAGCTGCTCGACCGAGGTGACGCCGCCCTTCATCTGCGGCACCACCGAGAACGTGCCGTCGCGCTGGATGTTCGCGTGCACCCGGTCGTTGATGAACCGGCCGTCGCGCTCGTCCACGAACTCCTGCGGCCACATCGTGCGCAGCAGCGAGGTCAGGCCCATCTTGCTCTTCGCGTCTTCGGTGCCGCCCGGGGCCAGGGCCGCGAACACCGCTGATACCGAGTACAGCCTCTGCTCGGTGATCGCGGTCATCAGCTCGGGTTTGGCCAGGGGGATGCCGGGGACGTAGTAGTGCTCGGCCGGATCCACGCGCATGTCGTCGCCGGCGGCCCACTCCACGATCTTCGTGACCAGCGACTTGCACGAGCCGCAGCCCTTGCCCGCACGGGTGCAGTCCATCACGGCCGGCACCGTTTTGCAGCCGTCCGCAACCGCTTTGACCAGAGCCCCCTTACTCACCCCGTTGCAGTTGCAGACCTGGGTGTCGTCGGGCAGCTCGTCCACCGAGGGTTCGGCCGCCGCGGTTCCCAGGTCGAACAGCAACCCCACTCTCTCCTCCGGCAGCGGAAGCCCGCGATCGAAGGCCTGCAGCAGGAAGGCCACCTTCTTCACGTCGCCCACGCAGGTCGCGCCGATCAGCCGGTCGTCACGGATGATCACGCTCTTGTAGACGCCCCGGCGCGGCTCGCTGAACACCACGAACTCGTCGTCGTCGCGTTCCGGGGCGGTGATGCCCATCGAGGCCACGTCGACCCCCGCGACCTTGAGCTTCGTGGTGACCCGCGAGCCGTGGTACTCCGCGTCCGAACCGGTGAGGCGAGAGGCCAGCACCCGCGCCTGCTCCCAGATCGGCGCCACCAGACCGTAGACCTCGCCGCGGTGCTGGGCACACTCCCCCACCGCGAACACGTCCGGGTCGTCGACGGTGGCCATCGAGTCGTCCACCACGATCCCCCGCTCCACCGAGAACCCGCTGGTGACGGCCAGATCGGTGTTGGCCCGGATGCCCGCGGCCACGACCACCAGGTCACAGGGGATCTCGGTGCCGTCTTTCAGGATCACGCCGGTGACGTGGTCGTCGCCGGTGACGGCCGTGCTGCGGGCATTGAGCCGCACGTCGATGCCCAGCGCCTCCACCGACGTGAGCAAGCACGCGCCCCCCGCCGCGTCCAGCTGCTGGTTCATCAGATGCCCGGCCGCGTGCAGCACCTCCACGTGCACCCCGTGCGACTGCAACCCCCGGGCCGCCTCCAGCCCGAGCAGCCCGCCGCCGATCACCACGGCCTTCTCGTGGAGCCGGGCCAGACGCACGATCTCGCGGGTGTCGTCGATGGAGCGGAAGCCCAGCACCCCGTCGAGCAGCGAACCGTCGGGCCGGAACACGCCCTCCATCGGTGGGATGAACGAGCGGCTGCCGGTCGCGACGACGAGAACGTCGTAGGGGGTGGAACTTCCGTCGTCGCCGTCGACCACCTTGGCGAACCGGTCGATGCGGGTGATCCGCACCGGCGCCCTCAGCGTGATCCCGTTCTCCTCGTACCACGACAGGTCGTTGAGGAAGATGCCCGACTCGTCCTCCTCACCGGAGAGCACGTGCGACAGCATGATCCGGTTGTAGTTGCCGTAGGGCTCGTCCCCGAACATCGTGATGTCGAACTGGTCGGCGCCGCCGCGCTCGAGGATCTCCTCCACCGTGCGGCCGGCCGCCATCCCGTTGCCGACCACCACCAGCCGGCGCTTCACACCTCCACCAGACCGAAGTCGATGACCAGCGTGCCGTCGAGGTCTTCGGGCGCCGCCAGCTGGAGTTCGAGAACCGTTCCGCCGGTGAGGTCCTCGACCACCCGCAGCGGCACGTGCACGTCGGAACGGGCACCGATCGGGAAGTAGCGCATGGGTGAGCCGTCGCGCATCAGCACCACCGTCACGAGCTCGGCGCTGGAGTTACCACCACGGAAGTACAGCGCCTGGGCCGTCTTGCCGGCCGGGACGGTGAAACTCAGTGACGGATCGACCGGAACCGGCTTGGCCGCGCCCGCTCCGGTGAAACCGTAGATCCCCTGCAGAAAACGCGGGCTGCTGTGCATGGACTCGGGCTCCTTCAAGGGATTGACGGCCACGGCGCAGACCTTGAAGGCCGGCATCCGCGAGAACTGGTCGAGCACGGGGTTGGTCAGGGCGTTCACGTTCGAGCGGCCGCCCCAGTGGAAGGGCACGAAGATCGTGTCCGGACGCACGGTGTCGGTGATGCGGACGCGGAAAGTACCGCTGCCGCGCCGGGTTCGCAGTTCCACCTCGGCCCCCGGGCTCAGCCCCCGGGCCCGGGCCAGATCCGGATGGATCTCGGCGAACGCCTCGGGCTGGGCCAGGCGCAGCGACTTGACCCGCCGGGTCTGGGCGCCGCTCTGGTAGTGCTGCATGACCCGGCCGGTGGTGAGCAGATAGGGGTAGGACGCGTCGGGGGCCTCGGCCGGTTCGCGGAAGTCGGTGCGCATGAAGCGGGCGCGGCCGTCCGGGGTGGGAAAGCCGGCCGCGAACAGGCGGCTGTTGCCCGAAGAGCCGACGGGAATGGGCCAGAACTGGTCGGCCGCGTCGTAATCCGCTCCGCTGTAGTCGGCGATGCCGCCCCGGCTGGCCTCTTTCAGCTCCTCGAACACGGTGCGCGGGTCGTCACTGAACCCCTGGGCACCCAGCCGCGAGGCCAGATCGCTGAGGAACGCCAGATCGGTGCGCACCTCCGGCGGTGGCCTGAGTGCCTCGCGGCGCCGGATGATCCGGCCCTCCAGGTTCGTCATCGTGCCCTCTTCCTCGGCCCACTGCGCGGTCGGCAGCACCACGTCGGCCAGGGCCGCGGTCTCGGTCAGGAAGATGTCGCTGACCACGAGCAGGTCGAGGCTCTTCAGCCGCTCCTTCACGTGGGCGGCGTTGGGGGCGCTGACGACGAGGTTGGACGCCATCACCAGCAGGGCGCGCACCCCACCGGGAGTGCCGAGCCGGTCGAGCATCTCGTACGCGGACAGCCCCGGCTGCGGGAGTTCACCGGGCTCGACGCCCCAGACCCGGGCCACGTGCTCGCGGGCCGCCGGGTCGTCGAGCTTGCGGTAACCCGGCAGCTGGTCGGCCTTCTGGCCGTGCTCACGCCCGCCCTGGCCGTTGCCCTGCCCGGTGAGCGTGCCCCAGCCGCTGTACGGCTTGCCGGGCAGACCCAGGGCCAGGGCCAGGTTGATGAACGCCTGCGCGGTGCGGGTGCCGGCGCTGTGCTGCTCGGCGCCCCTCGCGGTGAGGATCATGGCGCTCTTCGACGAGCCGAGGATGTCGAGCGTCTCGTGCAGCTGGGCCTCGGGCACACCGGTGATGCGCTCGACCCGGTCGGGCCAGAACGACATCACACCGGCCCGGGCCTTCTCGAAGTCCCGGGTGCGCGAGTCCACGTACTCCTGCGAGACCAGCCCTCGCCGGATCGCCAGATGCAGCAACCCGTTCGCCAGCGCCAGATCGGTACCCGGCCGCGGCTGCAGGTGCAGGTGCGACCCGCGGGCCGTGGGCGTGGCCCGGGTGTCGACGACGATGTGCCGGGCCCCCGCCGCCCGCCCCGCGTCGAAGTACTGCATGGCCGGCGGCATGGTCTCGGCCGCGTTCGAGCCGACCAGCAGCACGGCCTCGGCTCGGGCGATGTCCTCGAGCGGGAAGGGCAGGCCCCGGTCGATGCCGAACATGCTGTTGGCCGCGGCCGCGGCCGACGACATGCACCAGCGGCCGTTGTAGTCGATGGCCGGGGTACGCAGCGCCACCCGGGCGAACTTGCCCAGGGTGTAGGCCTTCTCGTTGGTCAGGCCGCCCCCGCCGAAGCAGCCCACCGCCTCCACACCGTGGCGTGACTGGGCCCGGCGGATGCCACGCACGATGCGCTCCATCGCCTCGTCCCAGTCGGCGCGGTGCAGCTCACCGTCGTCACCCCGCACCAGCGGGTGCACCAGGCGGTCGGGGTGGTCGAGCAGCTCGGCGGCGGTCCAGCCCTTCGAGCACAGGCCTCCGCCGGGCACGGGCTGCAGGGTGGCCGGCCGGGCACCCGCCTCGAGCACGATGCCGCACTGCAGGGAGCAGTACGGGCAGTGGGTCTGGGTTCTCACGCCGGGACCGCCAGACGGTAGCCCCGTTTCACCACGGTCTGCACCAGCCCGGACACCCCCAGCGCCGCCCGCAACCGGGCCACCGCCACCTCCACCGCGTGCAGATCGGAGGCGCCGGGCAGGGCCGCGAGCAACGTGGCCCGGTCGGTCACGTGCCCCGGTCTGCGCGCCAGCTCGCGCAGGATCGCCCGGGGAGCCGGTGAGAGCACCACCGGCGAACCGCCCAGCAGAACGTCCTGCCCCCGCAGCTCCAGCGTCCCCGCCACCGTGGGCAGCACCCGCACCCGGGAGGTCGCCAGGTGATCGACCGTGGTGCGGATGAGCGCCCCGAGCCGGCTCCGGTCGGGAACCAGCGGCTCCACCCCCGCTTCCACCAGCGGACGGGCCGTCATCGCCCCGACGGCCGCCGCCACCACGTCGTCGCGCAGCGCGTAGACCAGCGGGTCGTACAGCCCGAGCCGCGCCGACGCGTCCAGAAACGCCTGGGCGCCGGGCGCACTCGTGAAGACCACCGCGTCCACCGTGCGGTTGCAGGTGGCCTCGATCGACCGCTCCACCGCCACCGGATCGGGCGCCGGGCCCCAGCGGTACACCGGCACCGGAATCACCTCGGCCCCCGCCTCACGCAACCGCGCGATGGCCACCTCGTCGGTGTTGCCGTGCAGCTGGATCGCCACCCGGCGCCCGGCGACCCCCTGCGCGATGAGCGCCTCGACCACCTCGGAGGTGGTCTCCGAGGCCGCCGACCAGTTCTCGATCAGCCCGGCCGCCCGGATCGCGCCGCGCGCCTTGGGACCCCGCGCCATGATCCGGCTCTCGGCCAGCACCTCGAGCAGGTGCGGCGCCAGACCCACCGCGTCGGCGGTCTCGACCCAGCCGCGGAAGCCGATGGCCGTGGTCACGATCACCGCGTCGGGCGGGGTGCGCACGACTTTCGTGGTGGCGTCGATCAATTCGTCATCCTCCTCGAGCGGCAGGAACCGCAGGGTGGGAGCCTGGAGCACACTGGCGCCGCGCCGGGTGAAGTTCGCGGCCAGTTCATCGGCCCGCCGGTCACAGGTGAGCAGGACGGAGAATCCGCGCAGGGCCTCGGTGGCCATGGATCCGCACCTCCCGAGGTGGATGTGCTCGTATTCTAAACTCCTTGTGCTGCAAGCGAACTGCCTCGCCGGACATAGCGCACCCAGGTAACGACCAGAAGAACCACGAAGAAGACGAGGTAAAATCTGAGCGCGGGCTGGATGGTGCCGGACTCCGATTTCGACCAGGCGTAGCAGATCGGAACGAGGAATCCGCCGAACGCCCCGACCGAGCTGATCACCCCGAGCGCCCCGGCCGCCTCCCGGCGCATCTGCAGCATGGTCTCCGGAGACCCGCCGTCCGCCTGGCCTTTCAGCTGGAAGATGCGCGAGATCATCCGGTAGGTCGAGCCGTTGCCGATGCCGGTGGCGACGAACAGGAACATGAAGCTGACGAAGAAGACGCCCAGGTTCTGGTGCTGCACCGACCACAGCGCGGCGAACGCCCCCACGGCCAGACCGGCGAAACTGACCATGGTGATCTTGGCCCCGCCGATCGAGTCGGAGAGCCGGCCTCCCAGCGGCCGGGCCAGCGAGCCGATGCCCGCCCCGAGGAAGGCCCAGGTCAGGGCGATGTCCTGACGGTCGAACACGGCCGTGAGCAGGGTCGGGAAGGCCGAGGAGTAACCGATGAACGAGCCGAACGTGCCGATGTAGAGCAGCGACATGACCCAGGTGTCGGGGTGGCGCAGCGAGCGCCAGACCGGCTTGGGGTCGGCCTTGGCCTCGCTCAGGTTGTCCATGAACAGGAAGGCGCAGACGGCGGCGATCACGGCCAGCGGAATGTACATGAGACCGGCGTAGGCCAGCACCAGGCCACCGCCGAGCACGATCACCTGCGGCACGACCTTCTGCACCACGGCCACGCCGAGGTTGCCGCCGGCCGCGTTCAGCCCGAGCGCGAAGCCCTTCTCCCTCTCCGGGTAGAAGAACGAGATGTTGGCCATGCTGGAGGCGAAGTTGCCGCCGCCCAGACCGGCCGTGGCCGCGACCAGAAGCAGCGTGCCGTAACCGATCTCGGGGCGCTCGACCGCCCAGGCCAGACCGGCGCAGGGAATGATCAGGAGCAGCGCCGAGGCGATGGTCCAGTTGCGGCCGCCGAACTTCGGCACCGCGAACGTGTAGGGCAGGCGCAGCACGGCGCCCACGCCGCTGGGGACCGCGGTGAGCCAGAGGGTCTGGCTGGTGGTGAGGTTCCAGCCGACGTCGTCGAGGCGCACCACGACGATGCTCCAGAGCAGCCACACCGAGAACCCGATGTGCTCGGCGAAGATCGACCAGATCAGGTTGCGGCGGGCGATCGGCCGGCCGGTCTCGCGCCAGAAGTCCGGGTCCTCCGGGTCCCAGTGGTCGATCCAGCGCCCTTTCGCGGTCTGGGTGGCGGGTGGCGTCAGGACGGTCTCGGCCATCGGGATGCTCCTCGGCGTGGGTCCGGGTAACGCGCGGTCGACGTGTCGTCGACGCTAAGGAACGCGTGTTACCCGGCCACACCGCCGTCATTACCCGGCAGCTACGTTGTCCTCACAAGGGCGCGGGGACGTTGTGAGGACGTGTTCACAGAGCCTTCAGAACCGCCCGGGTCGCCTCTTCGATCAGCTTCTCGTGCCGTTCCGCGTTCTTGCTGTCGCGGCCGGTCAGGATGCTCAGCACGATCGGAGCCCGGTTTCGGGTGGGGTAGATGAGCCCGACGTCGTTCATCGTGCCGTAGTTCGCGGTGCCGGTCTTGTCCGCGACCTTCCACCCCTTGGCCACGCCCGCCCGGATCCGGTTGTCGCCGGTGGTGCTGCCGAGCAGCCACTCCCGCAGCTGGTTACGCGACACCTCGTCGAGGTACTCGCCACCCAGCAGCGCGAGGTAGCTGTTGCCCAGATTGCGCGGCGTGCTGGTGTCACGCTTGTCGCCCGGGGTGACGCTGTTCAGGGCGGGTTCGGTGCGGTCGAGCCGGGTGACCTCGTCGCCCAGGGTGCGCACGAACCTCGTGACGCCCAGGGGCCCACCGACCTGCTGCAGGACGAGGTTCGACGCGGTGTTGTCGCTGTACCGCAGGGCCGCCGCGCAGAGGTCGCCGAGGCTCATCGAGGTGCGCGACTGGGTGATCGGCGAGTTGGGCACCAGGTCGGCGCGGCCGTACCGGATCACCTTCGACAGGCCGTCGGTGCCGTTCTTCTTCAGCAGCGCCCCCACGGCCAGCACCTTGAAGGTCGAGGCCATGGCGAAGCGGTCGTCGGCGTGGTGGGTCAGGCTCCTGCCCGAGCCGGTGTCGAGGGCGTAGAGGCCGAGGCGGGTGTCGTAGGTCTTCTCCAGGGCGGCGAAGGTGTCGGTGACGGAGGACGTGGTGGTGTCCTCGGCGGTCTCGTCCGGCGCGGACACGGCTTCCGAAGGGCCGGCGGTCGGGTCACCGCCGGGTTCCGGGCTCTCGGTCGCGTCGGCCTGAACGGTGGACGTCGTGGTCGCCGGAGACGGTGAGGTCACCGGAGTCGGCGCCGCGGCGGTACCGGCACTCGACGACCCCCCGCAGGCACTGAGCCCGAGGCCCGCCAGCCCCAGGAGACCGACCAGGCTTCGGCGGGTCAGCGACGCACGGTGATCGTTCAACTCCGGATTCGACACAGGGGCACCCTACGGTGTGCCCGCCCGCGGGAGGGGGATGCCCCGGAAGACGTTGTGCGGGTCGTACTTTGCCTTGGCCTCGAGGAGGCGGGCGGCGTCCGGGCCCCAGGCCCGCTCGATCTGGTCGGTGTCGTCGGGACCCAGCACGTTCGGATAGCCCCCGGGCAGGGCGTGCCCGGCCAGGGCTTCCCCGAGGTCGCGCGACCAGCCGAGGTGGGACTCTGCGGGCTCCCGCCAGCTCGTGATCAGCTCGAGCATCAGGTGCGGCGCGCGCTGCCCGAAGGCCGAGGGCAGGACCGGCCGCGTGGCCCGGCCGTGGAAGTGGTGCATCCCGAACGCGGCACCCGGCGGGGCGGACGACCCCGCCTCCACCAGCAGCCCGATCACCTCCGGGGTCAGCGCGGGCAGGTTGCGGGTGCGCAGGTGCCAGGAGCGTCCGTCGGCGGGGAAGAGCTCGTCGGTCGCGCGCAGCGTCTCGGTCAGCGGCAGGCTCGCCACCTGCGAGACCAGCGGCGTGCCCCAGCCCTCGACGACGCGCACCCAGTGCCTTCCCTCCGGGGCCGGGCCCACCCAGGTCGGGTTGGCCGCGATCACCCGGGCGCCGTCGGGCCCGGTGAGCGAGCCGACCTGAACCGCCAGCTCGTCCGGGACGTCCGCCAGCACCGACGCCCAGGCGTGCAGCACCTGGTGCGCCTGGGCCCAGGGAAACAGGATCGCCCCCGTCAGCGCCGTCGCGAACGGCCGCAGCCGCAGGTGCAGCTCCGTCACCACCCCGAAGTTGCCGCCACCCCCGCGCAGGGCCCGGAGCAGGTCGTCCGGCGCCGTCACGGTGCTCCCGTCGGCCAGCACCACCTGCGCGCCCACGATCTGGTCGCAGGCCAGCCCGGCCGAACCGAGCTGCGGCCCGTAACCCCCACCCAGAGCCAGCCCGGCCATCCCCACCGACCCGGACGTCCCCGTCACCACCGTCTGCCCGGCGGTGACCGCGGCCTCCATCACGTCGAGCGAGGTCGCTCCCCCACCGACGTGCGCCACGTCCCCGCTGACGGCGACCCGGTTCATCGGCGACAGGTCGATGACGACACCGCCCTCGCGCACCGCCCGCCCCGCCCAGTCGTGACCGCCGCCGCGCACCGAGAGCGGGAGACCCGCGTCCACCGTTCGTCTCACCACCGCCGCAACCTGCTCTTTCGTACCGCACCGGACAATCTCGGCGGGCACTGTGGTGATTCCCCCGTTCCACAGCTTCATGGGAACCACGCTATTCGGCGGCGACCAGGAATGGCAGGATCCTGGTGATCTGCCACGCGGCTGTGGCACGCGAAGAGGAACGGAACACGCTGATGAAGCTGACCAACTGGGCCGGGAACGTGGTCTTCACCCCGGAGCGCTTCGTGCGGGCGCAGAGCGTCGAGCAGGTGCAGGAGCTGGTCGCGGAGGCACCGCGGGTGCGGGTGCTGGGCAGCGGCCACTCGTTCAGCACCGTCGCCGCCACCGACGGGCTCCTGCTCAGCCTCGAGGACCTGCCGCTGGAGGTGGACGTCGACACCGCCACCTCCACCGCCCGGGTCACCGCCAGCGCCCGCTTCGCCCACGTGATGCCCGCCCTGCACGCCGCCGGTCTCGCCCTGCACAACACCGGTTCGCTGCCGCACATCTCGGTGGCCGGGGCCAGCGCCACCGGCACGCACGGCTCGGGCACCCAGAACCCCTGTCTCGCCGCCGGGGTCACCGCGATCGAGCTGATCGGACCGGACGGCGAACTGCGCACGCTGACCGCGGGCGAGGCGGACTTCCACGGCTCGGTCGTGGCGATGGGCCTGGCCGGCGTGGTGACGGCCCTGACCCTGCGCGCCCAGCCGACGTTCGACGTCCGGCAGTACGTCTACGACGGCCTGCCCCTGGACGCGCTGATCGAGAACTTCGACGAGATCATGAACAGCGCCTACAGCGTCAGCGCCTTCACCCACTGGCGCGGGCCGGTTTTCGAGACGCTCTGGCGCAAGCAGCTCGCCGACGCCCCCGCCGGGCCCGCCACCTATTTCGGCGCCACCCTCGCCGACGGCGCCCGGCACCCGATCGCCGGCATGCCCACCGAGAACGCCACCCAGCAGCTCGGGGTGCCCGGCCCCTGGCACGAGCGCCTGCCGCACTTCCGCTTCGAGTTCACCCCGTCGAACGGTGACGAGGTGCAGTCGGAGTACCTGCTGCCGATCGAGCAGGGTCCGCAGGCCCTGGCCGCCGTGCACCGGGTGGCCGACCAGATCGCCGATGCCCTGCAGGTTTCCGAGATCCGCACGATCGCCGCCGACGACCTCTGGCTCAGCCCGGGCTACGGCCGCACCTCGGTGGCCCTGCACTTCACCTGGGTCGACGACCTGAGCAGGGTGACGCCCGCGATCGCCGCGCTGGAGGGTGCCCTCGCCGAGTTCGACGCCCGCCCGCACTGGGGCAAGCTCTTCGGCATCGGCCGCGACCGGGTGCGCTCGCTCTACCCGCGCCTGGCCGACTTCGAGGAGCTCGTGCACCGCACCGACCCGCAGGGCACCTTCACCAACGCCTTCACGGCCCAGTACCTGGAGCTATGACTCGCCGTCACGACGGCGACGGCGCCGGCCGGCCAGGAACCACCAGAACCGGCCGAGCGCCGAGACCAGCAGCACGAGCAGCAGGGCGATCAGCGGGAAGACCCACCAGGGCAGCCGGTTGATGCTGAAGGACGAGGGTTCCGGCGCCGGCGTGGCCGTCGCCACCGGGCCGCCCACCCCGGGCGGGTCGGCCACGACGGTGCCCGGGCCCGGGGTCGCGGCCACGCTGGGAACCGGGCTGCTGGTGGACGTCCCGTCGGGCGGAGGGGTCGCGCCACCGCCGGCACCGGGCCCGCCGTCGACCCCGTTGCCGTTTCCCCCCTCGCCCCCCGAACCTCCGTTGTTGTCGTTGCCCCCCTCGCCGCCGGTGCCGGTCCCCCCGTCGTCGCCACCGTTGTCGTTGCCGCCCTCACCGCCGGTGCCCTCGCCTCCCGGGTCGGGATCCGTCACCGTGATCCGCACGGCCTGCCGCGCCATCTGCCCGAGGTCGTCGGTCACCGCCATCGTGAACGCGTCCACCCCCACGGAATCCGGCGCGGTGTAACGGCAGAACACCGCATTGCGCCCGACCGAGGCCGCGCCCCGGTTCGGCGTCGAGCACGACTGCACCTCCAGCCCGGCGTAGAGCGAGCCCTGCGGGGCCACGGCCGTCGCCTCGTTGGTCTGCACCTCCAGGCTGATCGTGGCCTCCACGAGCGGTGGGACGTAGACGAAGTCCACGTTCGCGGCGGCACTTCCGGCGGAGTTCGACACCAGGATCTCGGCCGGCCCCTCGGTGTGCGGGGGACTCACCACCGTCAGCGAGGTCGAGGCCGTCGCGCGGATCCCGGCCGGCACCGGCGCCACCACCGACTGCACCGAGACACCGGCCTGCACCTCGGTCCCCGGGATCCCGTCGAACGACACCGCGGTGTCGGCGTCGAAACCGGTTCCGGTGAGGGTGATCCGGGTGCCTCCGGCGGTCGGGCCGATCGCCGGGGTGACATCGCTGATCGTGGGTGCCTCGGGCGGGGCCAGGTAGGCGTAGGTGACGTCGCCGCTCGTGACGCCGAGCGGCGTGGTCACCGAAAGAGCGGCCGCGCCGACGCTTCCGGGCGGAACCGTGGCCGTGATCGTGGTGTCGTCCACCACCGTGAACCCGGCGTCCTCGGGGCCGAACCGCACCTGGGTCGCCCCGCCGAACCCGAGGCCCGTCAGCGTGACCGAGTTACCGCCCGCCACCGGTCCGCTCGCCGGGTCGACCCCCGTCAGCACCGGCCCCGACGGCGGCTCCACGTAGGTGAACGTGCTGTCGGCGCGGCCGCCCGCCGTGCTCACCCCGATCGTCACCGGCCCGGCGGCGTGAGCGGGAGTGCGCAGAACGATGGACGCGTCGGTCACCGATTCCGGTGTGACAGCCACGCCGTCGAGCGTCACGGTGCCGTTCTCCAGACCGGAACCGGTGACGGTCACGGCGGTTCCGCCGTCGGTCGGCCCGGAGTCCGGGGCGACCGCGGCGACCAGGGGCGTGGGGACGTACGTGAAAACGCCCGGGGCGGAGTCACCTCCGTCGGTGGTCACCACCACGGCCACGGAACCCATCGCGTGCAGTGGGGTCACGGCGGTGACGGTGCTCCCGTTGTCCTGCACCGAGACCGCGGTGGCCGGCACCCCACCGAAGAGCACGCGGGTCACGCCGGTGAATCCGTTGCCCCGCAGGACGACCGAGGTGCCGCCCGCCACCGGCCCGCTCGCCGGGGACACACCGTTCAGCACGGGGGCGGCCACGTAGGTGTAGCGGCCGGCCGCGACCACCGGTGACGTGGCGCCGGACACCGTCACTCTCACGTCCACCCCGCCGGGCTGGGTGGCGGCGGGCACCTGAGCCGTGATCGTGGTGTCGTCGACCACCGAGTAGCTCACCGCGGGCAGCGACCCGAACGCGACCGCCGATGCCCCGAGGAAACCGGAGCCGGTGATCGTGACCGTGGAGCCACCCACCAGCGGGCCCCGGACGGGCGAGACCCCCGTGACACCGGGCAGGTTCAGGTAGCCGAAGCCGCCGGTGGCCGTGCCGCCCGGCGTCACGATCGTGATCACCCGGTTGCCGACCGGACCGACGGGCACGGTCAGCACGATCGTGGAGTCGTCCACCACCCGGAAGGTCGCCGGGTCGGGGCCCACCAGCACACCGGTCGCGCCGGTGAAACCGCTGCCGGAGAGGGTGACCTCGGTGCCCCCCGCCGCCGGGCCGCTCGGGGGCAGCACGGTCACGATCTGCGGGGGCGGGTAGTAGGTGAATCCGTCGGCGACCGAGGTGGCCGACGTAACCCCGGCCGTCCTCACCGTGACGTCCACCGTGCCGCTCCCGGCCGGGCTCACGGCGGTGATCCGGGTGTCACTGTCCACGCTGAAGGACGTGGCCGGCACCGACCCGAAGTACACGTCGCTCGCCCCGGTGAAGCCGGTGCCGGTCACCACCACCGCACTCCCCCCGGCCTCGGGCCCGCTCCCGGGCTGCACCACGGTCACCACCGGCCGGGCCACGTAGGTGAACACCTCCGGAGCCGATTCCCCGCCCCCGGTCCTGACCACCACGTCCACCGGCCCGACCGCACCCGCGGGGCTCACCACGTCCAGGCGCCCGGCCGAGACGAACTGCACCGAGGCCGCCGGCACCGAACCGAAACGCACCGTGGAGAGCGAGGTGAAGCCGGACCCGCTGATCCGGACCGGGGTGCCGCCGCCCGCCGCCCCGGACGCCGGGACGAGACCGCTCACGGCCGGGGCGTTCTGGTACTCGAAGGTGACCCCCACCGCCGACGGCCCACCCGGCGTGGTGACCACCACGTCCACCGTTCCCGCTGTGTGCGAAGGGGTCGTCGCGATCAGCTGACTCGCGGAGACCCACTGCACCGAGCTCGCGTTCGCCCCGTCGAACGTGACCGTGGAGCCGGTGACGAAACCGGAGCCGGTGATCGTGACGCTCGTGCCGCCCGCGACCGGCCCGGCATTCGGGGCGAGGCTCGTGACGGAGGGCGCGGTCAGATAGGAGTAGCGGTCGCCGGCCGAGATCGGCGATGTTCCTCCACTGCCGGTGACGCGCACGTCGACCGGGCCCGCCGCCTGCCCCGGCACCGTCGCCGTGATCTCGGTGGCACTCACCCGGGTGAAGGCCGCGGCGGAGACGGCCCCGAAGCTCACCCCGGTGATGCCCTGGAAGTCGAGACCCGTGATCGTGACCGTGTTTCCACCGTTGATCGGGCCGCTCCTGGGCTGGACGTCGGTGACGACGGGCGATTCGCTGTACGTGAACCCGTTCCCCGCCCCCGACGACCCGTACGCGGTGGTGACCACCACGTCCACCGTGGTGACCGTCGCCGAGAACGGCGAGACCGCGACCAGCTCGGTGCTGCTGACGAACTGCACCGAGGCTGCGGGCTGCGCCCCGAACGCCACCGTGGACGCCAGCGTGAACCCGGTGCCCGTTATCGTGACGCCGGTGCCACCCCCACGCGGCCCCGCCGAGGGCGAGAGCGCCGTGACCGCGGGCGCGTTGGCGTAGGTGAAGGTCACTGTGGCCGAACCACCCGCGGTGGAGACGATGACGGCCTCGGCCCCGGCCGATCCGGGCGGAGTGGTGAAGGTGACGGTCTGGTCGTCCACCACGGTGAAGGGAACGGCGACCCCGCCCACGGTGACGCTCCCGGCGCCGGAGAACCCGCTGCCCGACACCGTGATCACCGTTCCGCCCGTCACCGGCCCGGAGGTGGGCGAGAGCGAACCGATGCCCGGGACCGGGCGATAGGTGAACGTGGCTCCGGGCGGGGAGGATCCGCCGGGGCCGGACACCACGACGTCCGCGGATCCCGTTCCCGGCGGGCTGACGGCGGTGATCTGGGTGGGGCCGTTCACCGCGAAACTCGTGGCCGGGACACCCCCGAAGGTCACGCCGGTGGTGCCGGTGAACCCGAGACCGGTGAGAGTGACCACGGTTCCCCCGGCGACCGGTCCCTCGTCGGGCGCCAGGCCGGTGACGACCGAGGCGTCGAAGTAGGTGAACGAGGTCGTCCCCGAGACGCCGCCGGGAGTGGTCACCTCGATGTTCTTCGCCCCCGCCGAGCCGGGCGGGGTGGTGAAGGTGATCGTCGAGTCGTCGGCGACGGTGAAGGGTACGGACGCACCGTCGACGGTGAGCAGGATCGCCCCGGTGAAGCCCGTGCCCGAGACCGTCACGACCGTACCGCCGCCGATCGGGCCGACATTCGGACCCGCCGACCCGAGGGCGGGCACCGGGGCGTAGCGGAAGCGATCGGCCGCACCGGTGGTCGAGGTACCGCCCGCGGTGGTCACGGTCACGTCGGCGATCCCGGTTCCGGCCGGGCTGACAGCGGTGATCTGGGTGGGACCATCAACGGTGAAACCGGCTGCGACGGTGCCGAACCGGACCTCCGTCGCGGCGCTGAGACCGGTTCCCGCGATGATCACGCTGGTTCCGCCGGCCTCGGGCCCGGCCCGCGGCGTGATCGACGTGATCACGGGCGGGTTCACGTAGACGAACGGGACCGGGGCCGAACTGCCGCCCGCCGTCGTCACCACCACCGGGGCGCTGCCCGCGGCGTGGGCGGGCATGATGACGGTGACGGTCGAGTCGTCGACCACCGTGAAGCCGGCCGGAGCTCCGTCCACGGTGACGCCCGAGGCCGCCGAGAAGCCGGAACCCGCGATGGTCACCGTGGTTCCACCACTGAGAGGGCCCGAGCCCGGGCTCACCGCCGAGATGGTCGGCGCGTTCGTGTAGGTGAAGCTGTTCCCCACCCCAGAGGTGCCGTAACCCGTGGTCACCACCACGTTCACGGCCCCGGCGGAGGCCCGCGGCGGGGAGACGGCGGTGAGCTCGGTAGAGCTGACGAAGGTCAGACCCGCGGCCATTCCCCCGAACGTCACGGTGGAGGCCAGGGTGAAGTCGGTGCCGCGGATCGTCACCGCCGTGCCGCCGCCGAGCGGGCCGGCGGGCGGGGTCAGGCTCGTGACGGCCGGGGCGCTGACGTAGGTGTAGGCCACCGGGACCGAACTGCCGCCAGGGGTGGTCACCACCAGGGGTACCGCCCCGGCGGCGTGGGCCGGTGCGGTCAGGGTGATGGTGGAATCGTTGACGACCGTGTGGGCCACGGACGAGCCGTCGACGGTCACGGCCGAACTGCCGGTGAAGCCGCTGCCGGTCACGGTGATCGGCGTAGCACCCGTCACCGGGCCGGAGGCGGGGCTGAGCTGGGTCACGGCGGGGACGGGGGCGTACCGGTACGGCGCCGGTGACGAGGTTCCGCCGGGGGTCGTCACCACGACGTTCACGGTGCCGGTGCCCGCGGGGGCGAACGCCGACATCTCGGTGTCGCTGCTGACGGTCAGGCCGGTGGCCGGGTTCGGGCCGAAGGTGAGCGACGTGGCCCCGGTGAAGCCGGAACCGGTGATCGTGACCAGTGTTCCACCGGCCTGCGAACCCGCCGCCGGGGTCACCGCGGAAATCGTGGGCGCGGCCGCGTAGCGGAACGTGCCGGTGTCCGAACCACCCACCGTCGTCACCCGCACCACCGCATTCCCCGCCGAACCCGCCGGGCTGACCGCCGTGATACTCGCATCGCCGTTGACCGTGAACGATGCCGCCGCCACCCCGTCGAACGTCACCGCCGAAGCGCCCGTCAAGCCGGAACCAGCGATCGTCACCGTGGTTCCACCACTCAGAGGGCCCGCCCCCGGGCTCACCGTCGAGATCGTCGGCGCGTTCGTGTAAGTGAAACTGGGGCCCGCACTGGATGTACCGTAAGCCGTTGTCACCACCACGTTCACCGCGCCCGTCGACGCTCGCGCGGGTGAGACTACCGTCAGCTGCGAGGCGCTCACGTAGGTGACGCTCACCGGGGTTCCGCCGAACGTGACGCTCGAGCCCGGGGTGAAGTCCGAACCCGAGAGCGTGACCACCGTGCCGCCGCCCGGCGGCCCGGCGTCCGGGGTCAGTTGCGACAAGGAGGGTGCGTCGGCGTAGAGGAACGGGACCGGGGTCGAAGAACCGCCCGGTGTGGTGACCAGCAGGTTCTGGGGCCCGGCCACTCCGGCGGGAGCGGTGAAAGTGATGGTGGAGTCGCCGGTCACGACGAAGGGAACCGAAACTCCCTGAAGAGTCAGCAGACTGGCGCCGGTGAAACCGCTCCCGGTCAGGGTCACCACGGTTCCGCCCGCGGTCGGGCCGGAGGCCGGCACGGTCGCGGACACCACCGGCACGGCAGCGTAACGGAAGCGATCGGCGGCGTTCGTGGCCGAGGTACCGCCCGGGCCGGTCACGGTCACATCGACGATGCCGGTGCCGGCCGGGGCGGTGGCCGTGATCCGGGCATCGCTGCTGACGCTGAAAACCGCCACGGCCGAACCGAATCGCACCTGCGTGGCCCCGGTGAAGTCGGAACCGTCGATGGTCACCACCGTGCCGCCCGCCTCCGGACCCGCCCCCGGGGTGAGGCCGGTGACGGCCGGGGCCGAGCGGTAGGTGTAGAGGCCGCTGTCCGAACCGCCCGCCGTGATCACGCGCACCAGCACCGGGCCCGGGCCGGATCCGGCCGGGGTGGTCACGGTGAGCTGGGTCGGCGTGATCGCGCCGACCGTGGCCGCCTGGCCGTCGAAGGTCACCGACGTCGTGGCGCTGAAGCCGGTGCCGGTGATCGTCACGGTCGCGCCGCCGCCGACCGGGCCCGACGCGGGTGACACCGTGCCCACCGAGGGCGCGGCGAGATAGGTGAACCGGTCGGCGATCGAGGTGGCCGAGGTGCCGCCGGGGGTGGTGACCGTGACGTCGACCGTGTCCGCGACGTGCCCGGGCGCCACGGCCGTGATCTGGGTCGGGCTGTCGACGGTGAAGCCGGTGGCCGGGGTGGTGCCGAACGTGACGGCCGCGACGTCGGCGAAGCCGGTACCGGTGATCGTCACGGTGGTGCCCCCGGCCAGCGGCCCCGCGCCGGGCTGCACCGCGTTCACGACCGGCGCGGCCACGTACCGGTAAACGGCGGCGCCGGAGGTCCCGTAGGGCGTGGTCACGGTGACGCTGACGGGGCCCGCGCCGCCCGGGGGCACGGTCACGTCGAGGCGGGTGTCGTTGACGAACTGCACCGAGGCCGGGGTTCCGCCGAAGCTGACCGAAGATCCGCTCGTGAAGCCGGTTCCGGTGATCGTGACGGTGTTGTTGCCGCCCAGCGGACCCCGGTCGGGCGAAAGGGCGCTGACGGTCGGGCTGTTGGCGTAGGTGAAGGTCCGGGCGAGGGTGCTGCCGCCGGGAGTGGTCACGGTCACCGGTACGTCACCGGAGCCGCCCGGGGTGGTGAAGGTGATGGTGGAATCGTTGACGACGCTGAACGAGACCGTGGTGCCGTCGATCCGGACCGCGGTGGCGCCGGTGAAACCCGAACCCGCGACACTCACGGTGGTTCCGCCGACCGTCGGCCCGAAGACCGGGGACAGCGAGGCGACCGCGGGCACCGGGGCGTAACGGAAACGGTCGGCCGCACCGGTGGCCGAGGTCCCGCCCGGGCCGGTGACGGTCACGTCCACGATGCCGGTGCCGGCCGGGGCGGTGGCCGTGACGGAGGTGTCGCTGCTGACGGTGAAGAGCGTGGAGGGGGTGGAGCCGAAGCGCACGGCCGTCGCGTCGCTGAAGCCGGTGCCGGTGATCGTGACCACGGTGCCACCCGCCTCCGGTCCCACGCCGGGACTCAGGCCGGTCACGGAAGGGGCCGCCCGGTAACGGTATCCGTTGGTCAGCGTGTCCTGGCCGTACGGGGTGGAGACCACCACGTCGACGGGTCCCGCGCCGCCCGGGGGCACGACGGCGGTCAGCTGCGTCGCCGAGCCGAAGGTGGTCGACGTGGCCGGGGTGCCGCCGAAGCTGACCGTCGTGCCGATGGTGAATCCGGTGCCGGTGACCGTCACCGGGTTGGCCCCGCTCAGCGGCCCGGCGGCCGGGTTCACGGCGGTGATCGTGGGGGCGGCGACGTAGGTGAACCGATCGGCGGACGTGGTGGCGGAGGTCGCGTAGAGGCCCACCACGGTCACGTCGAGGGTGCCGGGGACCCCGGCCGGGCTGACCGCCGAGATCTGGGTCCCGCTGTTGACGGTGAACGACGCGGCCGGGGTCGAGCCGAAGCGCACGGCCGAGGCGCCGCTGAAGCCGGAACCGGTGATGATCACCGTGGTTCCGCCGACGGTGGGGCCGCTCGTCGGGCTGAGCGCGGTCACCACGGGATCCGCGACGTAGGCGAAAGGACCACCGGCCGCTGAGGTTCCGCCGTAGCTGGTGGTCACCTCGACGCCGGCCGGGCCCGCGGCGTGGGCCGGGGTGGTGGCCGTGATGCTGGTCGGGCTGACCACGGTGTACGAGGTCGCCGCACCTCCACCGAACGAGATACCGGTGACCCCGTAGAAGCCGGTGCCGGTGATCGTGATCGACGTTCCCCCGGCCACCGGGCCACTGGTCGGAGAGATCGTGGTGACCGTGGGCGTCCCCACGTAGCGGAACCGATCGGCCGCCGCGGTGACCGCACCGCCCCCGACCGTGGTGACGGAGACATCGACCAGGCCGGTGCCCGCCGGGGTGGTGGCGGTGATCTGGGTGTCGGAGTTCACCGTGAACGAGGCCGGGACCCCGCCGAACTGCACGGAACTCGCCGTGCCGAGCCCGGAACCGCTGATCATCACGCTGGTTCCACCCGCCTCCGGGCCGAGCCCGGGCGAGATGCCGCTGAGGGTGGGCACCGCGACGAAGGTGAACGTGTTCGCGGCCGTCACCGTGGACGCGCCGCCGTCGGCCGTGCTGACCACGACACCGGCCGCTCCCGCCGCGTGGGCCGGGGTCACGGCCGTGATCTGGGTGTCGCTGTTCACCGTGTAACTCGCCGCGTTCGTTCCACCGAACTGCACGGCGGAGGTCCCGGTCGCGGTGGCGAAGCCGGTACCGGTGACGACCACCGAGGTACCGCCCGCCGCCGGGCCGTTCAGCGGGGAGAGCGCCGTGACCGTGGGCGCGCCGACGTAGAGGTAGTCGTTGGCCGTGCCGCCGGCCGGTGAGACACCGCCGGGTGCGGTGACCACCACGTCCACCGTCGAGATCGCGTGAGCCGGCGCCTGGGCGATGATCTGCGTGTCGGTGCTGACCGAGATCACCCCGGTGGCCGGAACCCCGCCGAACGTCACCGCCGTCGCACCGTTGAAGCCGGACCCGGTGATGGTGACCAGGGTTCCGCCCGCGACCGGACCGTGGTTCGGCGACAGCCCGGTGACGACGGGCGCGGCCTGGTAGGTGTAGGCGTCTCCCGAGACCACCGCTGAGGTGCCGCCGGCCGTGGTGACCCGCACGTCCACCGTGCCCGCACCGCCCGAGGGGGCCACCGCCGTGATCTGCGTGGCCGAGTTCACCGTGTAGGAGCTCGCCGCCGAACCCCCGAAGCTGACGGAAGTCGTTCCCGTGAAGTTGGTTCCGGCCACGACGACCGTGGTCCCCCCGGCGAGCGGACCGGCGTTCGGCGAGACGGCCGTGACCGTGGGCGCGGCGACGTAGGTGTACTGGTCGGCGGCCGAGATCGCCGAGGTGCCACCGACCGCGGTGACCCGGACGTCCACCGTGCCCGCCCCGTGGGCCGGTGTGACGGCCGTGATCTGAGTGTTCGAGTCGACGGTGAAGCTCGTCGCGTTGTTGCCCCCGAAAACGACGGTGGACGCGTTGAGCAGGTCGGTGCCGGTGATCACCACACTGGTGGTTCCGGTGGTCGGGCCGGTGCCCGGCGACAGCGCGGTCACGGTGGGGGCCGCGACGAAGGTGAACCGGTCGGCCACACTCGTGACCGACGTCCCCCCGGCGGACGTGACCGTGACGTCCACGGTGCCCGCCGCGTGAGCCGGTGCGAAGACGGTGATCCGGGTGTCGGAGCTCACCGAGACGCCGGTGGCCGCCGTTCCCCCGAAACTCACGGATGTCGCTCCGGTGAAACCCGTTCCGGTGACCGTGACGACCGTTCCACCGGCGATCGGGCCGGAGCCCGGTGAGACCACGTTGACGACCGGCACCGGAACGTAGGTGTACTGCAGCGGATTCGAGCCGCCGGTGAGGCCGTAGAGGGTCTGCACCACCACGTCGACCGAGCCTGCCGCGTGAGCCGGCACGGTCGCGGTGATCTGGGTGTCCGAATTGACCGTGAAAACAGCGGCGTTCGATCCGAAGGTCACGCCGGTCGTGGTGGTGAAACCGGTTCCGGTGAGCACGACCGTGTTGCCCCCGGCGACCGGGCCGCTGCCCGGGCTCAGGCCGGTGAGCGAGGGCAGGCCCTGGTAGGTGTAGACGTCGGCGGAGTTCTGGACGCTGGTGCCGTAGGCATTGGTGACCTGGATGTGCGCGGGACCGGTGACGTGGGGAGGGATTCCGCGCACCACGATCTGCGTGGCGGTGTTGCTGAGGACGGTCAGGAACGGGAACCCGTCGATGGTCACACCGGTCGCACCCGACAGGCCGGTGCCGGTGATGGTGATCGTGCCGAGGACGCTGCCGGCGACCGGTCCGCTGTTCGGGGAGACCGCGATGACGGCGGGCGGGGCGACGTAGGTGAACGTGGCGGCCGCCCCGGTGGCCGAAGATCCGCCGGGGGCGGTGACCACGACGTCCACCGTTCCCGCGGAGCCGACCGGCGCGACCGCGGTGATCTGGGTGTCGGAGCTGACCGTGATCACCCCGGTGGCCGGGATGCCCCCGAAGGTCACGGAACTCGCTCCGGTGAAGCCGGTTCCGGTGATCACGACCGAGGTACCGCCGGTGGTCGGGCCGGTGGCCGGGGAGACGTTGCTGACGGTGGGCGCCGCGACGTAGGTGTACTGGTCGGCGCTGCTGGTGGCCGAGGTGCCGCCGGAGGTGACGACGGTGACGTCGACCGGGCCCGCCGAGCCGGCCGGGGCGGTGGCGGTGATCTGGGTGGGGCTGTTCACGGTGACGCCGGTGGCGACGGTGGCGCCGAACTTCACGGCGGACGCGTTGCTCAGGTTGGTTCCGGTGATCACCACCGGGTTGCCCCCGGCCAGCGGCCCCCGGCTCGGGCTCACGCTGGTGACGGTGGGGGCGGCGACGTAGGTGTACCGGCCGGCGGCGGTGATCGCCGAGGTCCCGCCGGGGGTGGTGACGGTGACGTCGACCGGGCCGGCGCTGCCGGACGGGGCGGTGACGGTGATCTGGGTGGACGAGTTGGTGACGACGCCGGTCGCCACGTTGGCGCCGAATCTCACCGCGCTGACGGCAGCGAAGTTGGTACCGGTGATGACGACCGTGGTACCCGCCGTGGTCGGGCCGCTGCTCGGCGACACGGCGGTGACCGTGGGGGCGTCGTGGTACGTGAAGACGTCGTTGCTGGTGACCGCGGACGTGCCACCGGGGGCCGTCACCACGATGTCGGCGCCCCCGGCGGTGTGGGCCGGGGTGGTGACCACCAGCTGGGTGTTGTTGCTGACCGTGAACGAGGTGGCCGCAGTGCCTCCGACGGTGACGGCGGTAGCACCGAGGAAGTTGGTGCCGGTGACGGTGACGCTGGTTCCGCCGGCGATCGGGCCGTTGCCCGGACTCAGGCCGGTGACCGTCGGGGGGCCGGTGTAGGCGAACTGGTCGGCGCTGCTCGTGGCCGAGGTGCCGCCCGCGGTCGTGACGGTGATGTCCACGGTGCCCGCGATGCTGGCCGGGGCCACGGCCGTGATCTGGGTGGGGCTGTTGACGGTGAAACTCGTGGCGTTGGCCGAGCCGAACTTCACCGTCGACCCGCTGGTGAAGTCGGTCCCGGTGATCACCACGCTGGTGCCGCCCGCCAGGGGCCCGCGCACCGGGCTGACGGCCGTGACGGTGGGGGCAGCGGTGTAGGTGTAGTCGTCGGCGGCCGAGTTGGCCGAGATGCCGCCCGGCGTCGTGACCCGCACGTCGACCGTCCCGGCGCTGCCCGCCGGGGCGAAGGCGGTGATCTGGGTGGCGCTGTTCACGGTGAAGCTCACGGCGGCGTTCGCCCCGAATCCGACCGAAACGGCACTACTGGTGAAACCTGTCCCGGTGAAGCCGGTTCCGGTGATCACGACCGCCGTGCCGGACGACGTCGGCCCCGATGCCGGTGCGACCGCGGTCACCGTAGGGGCCGGGGTGTAGGTGTACTGGTTCGCCGTGGCTGTCGCGGAGGTACCGCCGATCGCCGTCACGGTGACATTCACGGTGCCGGCCGTGCCGGCGGGGGCCACGGCGGTGATCTGGGTGGCGCTGTTCACGGTCACGCCCACGGCGTTCGTGGCCCCGAACTTCACGGTCGAACCGCTGGTGAAGTCGGTTCCGGTGAGCACCACACTCGCCCCGGCGGTCAGAGGCCCGGCCGACGGGCTCACGGCCGTGACCGTGGGTGGGGCGACGTAGGTGTACTGGTCGGCAGTGACCGCGGGGGAGGTTCCGCCGACGGTCGTGACGGTGATGTCGACCTGCCCGGCGCTCTGGGCCGGGGCCAGGGCCGTGATCTGGGTGTTGCTGTTGACCGTGAAGTTGGCCGGATTGACGCTCACGGAGCCGAATTTCACGGTTGTCGCGGTCGAGAGGTTCGTCCCCGTGATGACGACAGAGGTTCCCCCCGACGTCGGCCCCAGTATGGGGCTCACCGCCGTGATGGCCGGTACGGGCACGTAGGTGAACTTGTCCGCGGCCGAGATCGACGACGTCCCTGCACCGTTGGCGATGCGGATGTCCTGCACCCCGGTACCGGCCGGAGCGACCACCGTGAGACTCGTGGCCACATTGGAGACCATCGTGTAGCTGGAGGCGTTGAACGCACCGAACGTCACGCTGGTGATCGCGAAAAGGTTCGTGCCGGTGACCGTCACCGAGGTGCCGCCGGACTCCGGTCCCTGGTTCGGGGTGATCGCGGAGATGGTCGGGGTGACCGGTTTCGTGGAACCGCACTCGGCGTGGGCCAGTTCGTATTCACTGGTCACCGTGCCGAAGATGTCTTTGTTGACGATGTGCGCGGCCGTGACCTTGAGGTAGTACTGGGTCGCGGTGTTCGAGAAGGTCTGCTCGTTGTAGACGATGTACCCGATGTTCTGATTCAGGATGTTGGTCTGCTGAACGGTCGTGTTCGGCGCCGGATTCGCCGGGACGTTGCTCAGCGGGAGCCCCAGCAGGGTCAGCCCGGCCGCGGTGGCCGTGCCCGAGACCCCGCTCGACGTGGCGGTGCACTCGGCGTGCCCGGCGGCCAGGCCGATGAGCCCGAGCAGGCTGAAGTTCTGCACGTCGGCGGTCGACTTGGCCGTGTCCGCCAGCGGATCCGCGGTCGACGTGCTGACCAGTGTGTTTCCGGCGCCGGTGCCGGACGGCGTCGCCGGGTAGGCCGACTGCCCGTAAGTCGTGTTACCCGTGACGTCACGGCCACCGTAGGCGCTGGCCGCCACGATTCCCGTGAACGCCGCGCTCTTCTCCGCCACCACCGGCACCAGCACCCAGGCCAGCAGTACGACGACGATCATCCGGGCCACCCAGGTGAGCCGGAATCGCTGGTCGGGCGGGGGAACTGGGCATGCCGCAGGCGTCCCCGTGGAGCGAGACGTCCGCAAAGCTTCACCCCCACGCGCCGACCTGGTGTTCAATCACCTTCGGTCGATGCGTGGGAGTCCTGCACGCGCGGAAGAGGACACCTGGGGTGTCGCCCGGGCGGGCGAAGATCGGTCACCGCGCGTGATGCCCGGTCCGAGAGCGGGGAACCGCCCTCGAACCGGGCTTTCACGGACAGGGAACCCCGGACTTACGGGACCCAGGGCGCCTCCACGGCCCAGGTCGTGTCCGCGTCGAACGAGGTGTCCGCGTCCCGGGCCGCATTTCCACCCGGAACCGCCAGCCAGAGCTCGGCGTCGAAATGACGCAGATACTGGCCCGGATAGTTCCACGAGCTGAACTTCACTCCCCCTGTACCCTTTTCGGCACACCAGGTGGCATCGGCGTTGAAGAGTGCCGATCCGTCACCGGCGTTCTGTTTGACCCGGAAGGCCTGGTGCCGCAGGTAGGTTCCCGGGTAGTTGACGCTCTCGAACGAGTAGCACTGACTGTCCGCCAGTCCCGGCACGATGTTCCAGGTCGCGTCGTTCTTGAGCAGCTGGGAGCTGGAGTCGTTCACCACCTCGGTGTAGCCCAGAGCCTCCCGGGGCCGGATGTAACGGTTGTCGAAGCCGGCCGTGGTGGCGCGCAGCGAGTGACGCCCCTTGGCGACCGGAGCCGCGTTGGAGGCCGGTGAGGTCGAGAGCAGTTTCTCGTTCGCCGCCCTCAGCCGGGCCACGTCCACCTTGACCACCTGCCGGTCGTAGGTCGCGAGGCCGTTGACCTCGTTCTCCACGTCGGTGGTCTCGGTGTAGACCGACGCCGAGAGCCCGTTCGGGACCCCGGACGTGGTCATCTGCGTCCACAGCCCGACCAGCCGCCGGTTCAGGCGATCAGCCGTGCCCTGGTCCTCGTAGCTGAACCCGCCGCCCGGGAACCATTCGTGCCCGGCGACCTTCAGCCCGAGTCCGCCGAATTCCCCGACCACACCCGCCCGGGTCGACGTCGGCCGTGCGATACCCGGCCCGGTGTAGTTGTGGTTGTCCAGCACGTCGCCGTTTCCACCGTCGACCGCACCGCAGCAGTTGACGCCGCTCATGTTGTCGACCAGCCGGGTCGGGTCCCAGCTCTTGACCAGATCGGCGACCCGGGCCTGCTCGTACTGGCCCCAGCCCTCGTTCTGCGCCACCCACAGCACCACCGAGGGAGAACTGCGGTGCTGGTCGACGAGTGCCTTGAACTCCTTCTCCCACTGCGCTTTGGCCGCCGCGTCGGGCCGGTAGTCCGGACGCATCGACGGCATGTCCTGCCAGACCAGCAGACCCAGCTTGTCGGCCCAGTAGTACCAGCGCTGCGGCTCGACCTTGATGTGCTTGCGCACCATGTTGAAGCCGGTCGACTTCAGCAGCTCCAGGTCGTAGCGCAGGGCCTCGTCGGTGGGCGCCGTGTAGATACCGTCCGGCCAGTATCCCTGGTCGAGAGTGCCCGACTGGAAGAGGAACTCGCCGTTCAGCACCAGGCGCTGCTTGCCGTCGACCTCCTCGACCGCGATCGAGCGCATGCCCGCGTACGAGCCCACGGTGTCGACGGTGGTCTGCCCCTTGCGCAGTTCCACCTTGATGTCGTAGAGGAACGGGTCGTCGGGCGACCAGAGGTGCGGCTCGGCCACCTTCAGCGAAACCGTCTGTCCCGCGGCCCCACTCGCGCTGACGACCTTCTGGCCGTTCGAGGAGACGGTGACCACCGTCGTCCCCTGACCCGAGACCCCGGCCTTGACCTTGAAGGTCGACGACTTCAGGTCGGGTGTGATGTCGACCTTGGTGACGTGCGTGGCGTTCACCGGCTCGAGCCAGACCGTCTGCCAGATGCCCGAGGCCGAGGTGTAGAAGATGCCGCCGCCGGTCTCCGGGGTGACACTCTGCGGTTCCTGTTTGCCAACCGCCTGCGTGCCGCCCTGGCCGGGATCGTGAACACCCACGGTCAGCGTGTTCCCGCCGGATTTCAGCAGCGGGGTGATGTCGTAGCTGAACGCGTCGTACCCGCCGTCGTGCGTGGCCCCGGCCTTCTTCCCGTTCACCCACACGTCGGTGCTGTAGTCGACCGCGTCGAAGTTCAGCTTGACCCGGTCCTTCCAGCCCGCCGGAACCGTGAACGTGCGCTGGTACCAGAGCTTGTCGTCACCGGTGATGCGCCGCTGGATGCCCGACAGCGCCGACTCGGCCACGAACGGCACCCGGATCTGCTCGCTGAACGTGCTCGGCGGGGTGGTCTGCGAGCTGTCGGTGACCTCGAAATCCCAGATCCCGTTGAGGTTCTGCCACTGCGCCCGGGTCAGCTGCGGGCGCGGGTACTCCGCGTGCGGCTTGTCCACCGAGACCTGATCGGTCCACGGGGTGGTCATCGGGGGTTCCTTGGGTGCCCAGGTGTCGGCCTGAGCGGTTCCGCCGGCCAGCAGCCCACCCAGGGTGAGCAGTGCGGTGGCCGCCCATGCCGTCCCGAACCTGACTTTCGACACACCTGACTCGGCCTGGTTCAGGGCAGGCGAGTGCTGACGCATGCGAGCTCCCTTCGCTGGGGGCGTCAGCTCATCAGCAAATCGGGCAAAAGGCACCTGTACGTTCGTCGAGGTGCCTTTTGCCCGTCGGTGCGGCGAGGGGTGCCCTTCCGGCCCTCAGTGCTTGAGGACGGTGTGGTCGCCCTGGTCGTGAGGCTTTCGGGACGCGGTGGCTCAGCGGTCGCGCGAGGCGCCCCGCGAGGGCTCCATGACCCGGATGGTCGGCTCGGTCCAGCCCTTGGCGGCGAAGACGGCCAGCACCGCGGCCCCCAGGCTCTCGACCTGCGCGAGGGGGACCAGCGCGATGGCCGAGCCGCCGAAGCCGCCACCGGTCATCCGGGAGCCGACCGCGCCGTTGGCCAGGGCCGTCTCCACGGTCACGTCGATCTCCTCGACGGTGATCTCGAAGTCGTCGCGCATCGAGGCGTGCGACTCGACCATCAGGCGGCCGAAGGTGGCCCAGTCGCCGCGGCTCATCGCCTGGCCGGCGGCGACCACGCGGTCGTTCTCGGTGACGATGTGCCGGGCGCGCTTGAGCAGCAGCGGGTCGTCGAGGCGGTCGAGGTCGGCGACGGTGGCCTGGCGCAGCATCGGCACGCCGAGGGCGGCGGCCGCGGCCTCGCACGACGCGCGACGCTCGCCGTACTCACCACCGGCGTGGCTGTGGGTGACGCGGGTGTCGATGACGACGAGCGCGAGACCGGCGGCGGCCAGGTCGAACGGGACCTGCTCGGTGCTGAGCTCCTGCACGTCGAAGAGCAGCGCGTGGCCCTCGGTGCAGAGGATGCTCGCGGCCTGGTCCATCAGGCCGGTCTTGGCCCCCACGTACTCGTTCTCGGCGAACTGCGCGAGCTGCGCCAGGGCCAGGCCCCGGGGCGCGTCCGGCTCGCCGGCCAGCTCGACCAGCGCGGTGAGCACCGCGCACTCGAGGGCGGCGGAGGAGCTCAGGCCCGCCCCCAGCGGAACCCGGCCGTCCAGGTAGAGATCGGCGCCGGGAACGCTGAAACCCTTCTGCTGCAACGCCCAGGCGACACCGGCGACGTAGGCGCCCCAGCCGGAGACCGAGCCCGGCGTGAGGTCGTCGAGGTTGATCTCGGCCTTCTCGTCGACCTGGGCCGAGGCGATGCGCAGCACCCGGGCGCCGTTCGTGGACGCCGCGACGGTGACCCGGTCGGGAATCGCGACCGGCATGACGAAGCCGTTGTTGTAGTCGGTGTGCTCACCGATCAGGTTGACCCGGCCGGGTGACGACCAGACGCCCGCCGGGGCATTCCCGTAGAGGGCGGTGAAGGCTGAGGCAACGGCCTCGACCGGTTCGGCAACGGCATTGTTCTGGGTCACGTCACGCCTTCGGCGTCAGGTGCACGATCTACGGGCACGGTGCTTGCTGGGGCTCACATGGTGTCCCACCAGCTCGGGTCACGCCAGATTATGACTGCTCTTGACCCGCGCATGTGATCGGGTTGACACCTCTTATGATCGTTTTCGACCGCACTCTCGGACGGCCCGTCTAAGCTCGGGAGAATGTTCGCCGACGAGCGCCGCCAGAAGATCCTCGACCTGGTCCGGGCCAATGGAGCGGTGTCCCTGCGGGAGCTGGCCCGGGTGGTCGGCAGTTCCGAGGTCACCGTGCGCCGCGACCTGCGCCTGCTGGAGTCGCAGGGCCTGCTCGACCGGCGGCACGGCGGCGCGGTGTCCACCGGCGGGCTCAACCACGAGCCCAGTTACTCGGAGAAGTCCGGCGTGGCCTCGCGCGAGAAGGTGGCGATCGGGGCACTGGCCGCGGGCCTGGTCGAGGAGGGTGACGCGATCTGCGTCGGGGCGGGCACCACCACCCAGGCGTTCGCGCGTCATCTGGCCGGGTTCCGCGAGCTCACCGTGATGACCAACTCGGTGCTGGTGGCGCAGGAACTGGCCCGCTCGCGCGGCATCGAGGTGGTGATGACCGGCGGCACGCTGCGCGGGTCGATCTACGCCCTGGTCGGGTCGGTGGCCGAGCAGGCCCTGGCCGGGATGCGGGTGCGCCGGGTGTTCATGAGCGGCAACGGGCTCACGGCCGAGCGCGGGCTGTCCACGCCGAACCTGGTGGTGGCCGGGATGGACCGGGCGATGGCGGCCTCGGCCGAGGAGGTCGTGGTGCTGGCCGACCACACCAAGATCGGCCTGGAGACGATGGCGCAGACCGTGCCGGCCGATCAGATCGGGCATCTGGTGACGAGTGACCGGGTCTCGGCGGAGGCGCTCGAGGGTTTCCGTCTCCTGGGCACCGACGTGCACGTGGCGGAGTGTTCAGGTGAGCCGGAAGAGTGATCTGTTGTCAGTTTCCGATCGGTCATGACAGATTATGTTCAAGTCTTGACGTTGGGTTCGAGACCTGGAAGAGCGAGGGTTTGACGTGGCGACTGTCCGCGACGTGACGAGCATGGACGACGGGAGGCGGATCACGTACTACTACGCCTCCGACTCCGCCCCCGAGACCGCTGAGGTTCTGCCGAAGGACGGGGAGGAACAGTGAGCGAACGGCGTTTCGACCCCACCAGCGGCGAGTGGATCACCTTCGCCACGCACCGGCAGAACCGCACCTTCCTGCCCCCGGCCGACGCCTGCCCGCTGTGCCCGGACCCGAACAACGAGTGGGACGGCGAGATCCGGCGCACCGACTACCAGGTCGCTGTGTTCGACAACCGCTTCCCGGCGCTGAGCACCACCCCGCCGGTGCCCGACGTCGAAGACGGTGAGCTCTACCGGGTCGAGCCCGCGAGCGGCCGCTGCGAGGTCATCGCGTACTCCTCCGACCACAACGCCACGCTGGCGAAGCTGGGCCCCGAGCGCATCCGCCTGCTGATCGACGCCTGGGCCGACCGCTACCAGGTGCTCGGCGCCGAGGGGCACACCTACGTGCTGCCGTTCGAGAACCGCGGCGAGGCCATCGGCGTGACGCTGCACCACCCGCACGGCCAGATCTACGCCTACGACGACATCCCGGCCCGTCCGCTGCGCAAGCTGAAGACGGCCGCGGCCTACCGGGCGCGCACCGGGCAGTGCGTCGAGTGCGACGTGGTGGCCGAGGAGCTGAAGGACGGGCGGCGCGTCATCGTGGAGGGCGAGTACTTCATCGCCCACGTCCCGTTCTGGGCGCGCTACCCGTACGAGGTCCGCATCTCCCCCAAGCAGCACACGCCGTCGCTGGTGGCCGTGGCCGACGAGGCCCGCACCGACCTCTCGCGCGTGATGCACCAGGTCTTCACCGGCCTGGACTCGCTGTTCGGGTTCCCGCTGCCGTACGTGCTGGGCATCTTCTCCTCGCCCACCAACGGCTCCCCGTCGGTGGCCGGCTGGGACGGCGACTGGAGCGACATCTCGCACCTGCACTTCCTGATCTCGCCGCCGAACCGCAGCGAGAGCAAGCTGAAGTACATCGCGGGCACCGAGCAGATGGGTGGGGCCTACTCCACCGACATCGCGCCCGAGGTGACCGCGGCGACGCTGCGGGAGAAGATTCGGCACGCCTGATCTTCCGACCGATTCACACGTTCCCGAGGGCCGCAGGCAGCCCTCGGGAACGTGTTTTTCTTTTGCCGTGACGCCCGCGATTCACCGAGACGTCCGACGAATTCTCGATCACCTCAGGAATCCCGAACAGCATTGCGTGACAATTGGGCAACGTTGCGCCTAAATTGCCCTGTCGCGCCCCCTAAAAGAGCAACGATCGGGACGGATGTGGCACGATCCGTGTCGTTCCAGCCACATCTTCCGGTTTTCACAAAGTTGCGAGAAATGGGACGACACAACCATGGCGGACACGGGGGCTCCCGGAACGGTCAGATCGGCCACCCCGGCACGTACGGTGCCGGCGAGCAGGCCGGCCGGCGGTTTCGAGGCCGAACGCACCATCCGGATGATGGGCGCACGCGTCCGGCTTCTTCGTAAACAGCAGAACCTCACCCTCAAATCGCTCGCCGACCGCACCGGCGTGAGCGTCTCGATGCTGAGCATGGTCGAGCGGGGCCTGGCCAGCGCGTCGGTGGGCACCCTGGTCTCGGTGTCGACGGCGCTCGGCGTGCACATGTCCGACCTGTTCGGGCCGGGCGACGAGGCCGGCCGCTCGCCGGTCACCCGCGCCGACGAGCAGGTCACGGCCACCACCGGGGCGGGCGGGGTGCACCGCATCGCCTACCGCGACCCCCGGTCCGGCGTGGAGATGACCGTGCAGCAGTACGTTCCGGGCGGTGCGAGCTCGAACCTGCCGGAGCACTCGGACGGCCGGGAGGTCGGCGTGCTGATCTCCGGGCAGCTCACCGTCGAGCTCGACGGCGACGCGCACGTGCTCAACCCGGGCGACTCGATCGCGTACCTGTCGTCTCGGCCGCACCGGATCGTGAACCGCGGGGCGGAGCCGGCCCAGGCGCTCTGGGTCAGCCTCGAGGCCTGAAAAGCGTTCTACTCGTTGACCGCTCGGGGGCGGTCCGGGTCCTGGTCCAGCTTGAGGATGCGCTCGATGTCGGCCGCGCGGCGCGGCATCGTGCTGCGCGACCGGTCACCGTCGGCGGGCCTCGCCTCCGGCTCGGGCAGGGGCGGCGGCGCGGGACGGTGCACGGCGGGCTTGAGCTGGTAGGTCGGCGGCGGCACGGGCACCGGGTCCCAGGTGTCGCCGCTGACGGCCGCGTTCCGGCGGGAGACCCGCTCGGGAACCGGCTTGGCGGCCCGGGTCTCGGCCTCGGCGCGGGCGCGCAGGCGGGCGGCCTGCTGGCGGCGGCGCTCGGCGTGCTCGCGGGCCATCTCGGCGGCGTAGAGGTGCGCGGCGAGCATGGTGAGGCTCTCGCGGCTGCGCACCGCGGCCGTGCGGGAGGCGACCCCGTGAGCGGCCAGGAGCAGCGTCGCCGCGATCGGCACGAAGATCGCCACCGGGCCCACGAACGCGCTGACCCAGGACGCGCCGGTGGCGATCAGCAGTACCGCCATGCTGCGGGCGCGGCGGCGGGCGGCGACCCGGGCGCCGAGCCGGGCGGAGTCGAGGTCGGTGGTGGTGAGGGTCGCGTCGTAGCTGCCGGTGTCGTCGGGCTCGAGGTCGGCCTGGTCGATGTTGGCCCGCTGCAGCAGGGCCCGGTCGAGTTCGGCCTGCGTGTAGCGGGGACGAGCCGGGGCACCGTCCGGGCGCCGCTTCTCCAGCTCCTGGAACGACTCCTGCGCGGCCTCGGTGCTCTCGGCGATCGGGGCCGAGGTGGTGACGGGCACGGTGACCCGCGCCGCCGGGGCCTCGACCGTCCAGGCCGGTTCCGCGGTGGGGTCCGATGCGGGGGTGGGTATTTCGGCGCGGGGGGCGCGGGTTCCGGTGCGGGAGGACGCGTCGGCCGGGTTGCCGGGGCCCGCGGGCCCGGCGGCGGGGTTCGAGGACGCGCCGGTCGCGTGGGCGGGGTCCGTGGGCGCGGGGGGCGCGGGCTCGGGCGGGTGGACCTCACCGGTCGCGCGGGCTTCGGCGGTGGGGCGGGTCTCAGCGGCCGGGCGGGTCTCAGCGCTCTGGCGGGTCTCGGCGCTCTGGCGCGTCGCACCGGCGTGGCGGGCCTCGGCGGCCGGGCGGGTCTGGGCGCTCTGCTGGGTCTGGGCGCTCTGCTGGGTCTCGGCGGCCGGGCGGGCCTCGGCGCTCTGCTGGGTCTGGGCGCTCTGCTGGGTCTCGGCGGCCGGGCGGGCCTCGGCGCTCTGCTGGGTCTCGACCGCCTGGCGGGTCTCGCCGAAGGCGGACAGGTCCCGGGCGTCGAGGCCGAAACCGGCGAGCAGTCCGGCGGCCAGCTCGGAGAGCCCCGCGTCCCCGTCGTCGCCCGAGCCGCCCGGGCTCACCGAGGGCGGCGCCGGGTCGGCCGGGGCCGGCGGCGCGATCTCGAACTGGGGAATCATCCGGGCCGCGGACGGATCGATGCCGAACCCGGCCAGCAGACCGGCCTCGAGCTCGGCCATGCCGTCTTCGGGGGCGCCGGCGAGCGAGGCGTCGACCGCCACCGGCAGCACAGGCCGCTCCGGAGCCGCGGGCCGCGACCTGGTGGGCGGAGCGTTGCGCGGCAGGATCGTGCTGCCCGGATCCCCCTCGGCCGCGCGCCGGGTGCGGCGATCGCTGCTGCGTCGGTCCCCGCCCGTGCGCTCGAACCCCGGACGCCCCGTTCCCCTGCGCTCCGGCCCCCCTCGTCGTTCGGTGCCCCGGCGCTCGACGCCCCGGCGCTCGTCCCCCAGGCGCTCGTCACTGCGGCGCTCCGGACGCTCGGACGTCCGGCGCCCCGGCCCGTGCCAGATCAGCCCGTCCCGGTCACCGCTGCCATCCTGAGCGGCGCTCCCCTGAGTCACGCCACTCTGAGCCGCGCCACCCTGAGCCGCGCCCCCTTGAGTCACGCGCCCTTGAGCCGCGCCATCCTGCGCCACGCCACCCTGCGCCCAGTCCTCCTGAGCCACGCCACCCTGCGCCCAGTCCTCCTGAGCCACGCCACCCTGAGCCGCACCATCACGAGCCGCACCGTCACGAGCCGCAATGCTCCGGGTCCCGGCCCCTTGGCTCCCGTCCCCCTGAGTCTCGCCGCTGCGTCCACCCGGGCTCCGGGTCACATCGTCCCGGGCCGCATCGACCCGGCCCCGACCCGCACCCTCGGGAGTCTCGGCACCCGACGCGTCCGCCGCGTCCACCGTCGAAACCTCACCGGTGACCGCCGAGGAAACCTCAGCACCCCCGGAAACCGCGACCGGACCAGCAGTTTCACCGGCGACCGACGAAGCCGGGTCGACCGGAACGTCTTCGATGCCGGCCTTCTCCCCCGACTCGCCACCCTGCGCACTCTGCGGCAGACTGGCCGACGAACCGGACAGCCGCTCACTGACCATCCGGTCGGCGGGGATGTAGAGCAGCTCGCCGTCGGAGTCGACGACCACCCGCGGCGAGGTCAGCAGCGGGTCACCGGAACGACCCGAGCCGGAACCGGCCGCACGCTCACGCCGCCGCAGCACGCGAAGGCCACTGGAGAAACGGTCGCCGGCCCGGGACTGTGACATTTCGTCACGACGTCTCACCCAGTGTGGTACCAGGTAGGCAGCCCACACCAGCACTATGGCGAGGAGAATGAGGCTGCTGGGCTGCACGCCAAAACGCTACGGTGCCCCGCCCAAATGATCACGTAATGCGTACGGTGTGTCGGCTGCGTTCAGCCAATCCTAAGGAATCACCCTACGTCTGCTCAGACCATCGGGTGTGCTGCTCGTGCTCGCGCGCCGCCAGAACCCGCTGCGAGCGTCTCCACCGGGTCAGCATGCCCCCCGGCACGTCTTCCGGGGTGACGGCGAAGCTGGCGTGGTCGCGCCAGGCACCGTCGATGTGCAGGTAACGACGGCGGATGCCCTCGGACCGGAAGCCGAGTTTCTCCACCACGCGCAGGCTGGCGGTGTTCTCCGGGCGGATGTTCACCTCGAGCCGGTGCATGCCCAGGCCGAACAGGCAGTGGTCGACCATCATCGCGACGGCGGTGGGCGTGATGCCCTGCCCGGCCACGGAACGGTCGACCCAGTAGCCGATCTGGCCCGAACGCAGCGAGCCCCAGACGATGCCGCTCACGCTGACCTGCCCCACGATGCGGTCGTGCAACTGCACCGCGAGCGGGATCATCCGGCCGGCCCGGGCCTCGCGGTCGAAGCTGCGCACCATCGCCCCGAACGTCAGCGGACGCCCGCCGCCCTCCGGGTGCGTGGCCTCCCAGGGGGCCAGCCACTCGGCGTTCGCCGAGCGCACCGCGTTCCACGACTTCGCGTCGCGCCGCCGCAACGGCCGCAACGTGATCAGGCCGTCGGACAGCTCGATCGGCCAGCCCAGCCCCGCGCCGAGTTCGCTCATCGGTGATCGCCGCCGTGGATCTGGTCGACGGCGTGCGCCAGCACCCCACCCAGCACGGCCAGGCCGTCGCGGGCCCCGCCCCTCGAACCGGGCAGGTTCACCACCAGGGTGCGCCCGGCCACGCCGGCCAGGCCCCGGGAGAGAACCGCGGTGGGGACGCCGTGGTCGGCGCCGTAGCGGCGGACCGCCTCGGCGAGCCCGGGCACCTCGAGATCCAGCAGGGGACGCGTCTGCTCGGGAGTGCGATCGGTGGGCGACAGGCCGGTGCCCCCGGTGGTGAGGACGACGTCGTAACCGTCGTCGACCGCCTGGCGCAGAGCCACGCCGACGGGCTCACCGTCAGGCACCACGATCGGGCCGTCGACGTCGAACGCCAGCTCACGCAGGCCTTCGACGAGCACCGGGCCCGCCGTGTCTTCGTAGACCCCGGCCGCCGCCCGGTTCGAGGCGGTGACGACCAGGGCGCGCCTGAGCGTCGTCGAGGTCTCAGTCACGACGCCAGTCACCGGATCGTCCACCGCTCTTGGCCACCACCCGCACCCGGCCGATCTCGGCCAGCTTGTCAACGGCTTTGATCATATCGACCAGGGCCAGACCGGCCACCGCGACGCAGGTGAGAGCCTCCATCTCGATGCCCGTGCGGTCGGCCGTGCGCACGGTGGCGGTGATCTCGACCCCGTGGTCCTCCACCGCCAGATCCACGACGACACCGTGCACCGCGATCGGGTGCGCCAGCGGGATCAGGTCGGGAGTGCGCTTGGCCGCCTGGATCCCGGCGATGCGCGCGACGGCGAGAGCGTCGCCCTTGGGCACGCCCTCACCGCGCAGCAGCTCGATCACCGCCGGCGAACAGGTCACGACGCCCTTGGCCGTGGCCTCGCGGGCCGTGACCGCTTTCGCGGAGACGTCGACCATGCGGGCGGCACCGGAGGCGTCGACGTGGGTCAGGTGTTGCTGGGTCACCGGCACATCATGAGCCAGATTCCAGCACGATGTACGGCAGTTCGTCACCCTCGCTCACCGCGGTGGTCTCTTCCGGCACGATGACCAGGCAGTTCGCCCCGGCCAGGTCGGCCACCAGGTGAGATCCCTGCCCTCCCACCGGCCTCACGGTGGGCCCCCCGGCCGTGATCGTGAGCAGACAGCGCGCGAACTGGCGCCGCCCGGGCGGCGAGCGCCAGCCCTCGACCACGGTGGCGGAGGGCAATTCGCGGGTGACGTCGGGGCGGCCGGCGAGGCGGCGCAGCGCGGGCGCCACGAAGACCTCGAACGACAGCAGCGCGCTGACCGGGTTGCCGGGCAGCGTGAACAGCGGAACGCCCTTGATCGTGCCGAAGCCCTGGGGTTTGCCCGGTTGCATGGCCACCGGCGTGAACTCGACGGTGCCGAGTTCACGCAGCACGGCCTTGACCGTGTCGTAGGCCCCGGCGCTGACCCCTCCGGTGGTGATCACCAGATCGGCGTCGCGCGTGGCCTCTTCGAGCATCGAGCCGACGGCCTCGGGGGTGTCGGTCATGATGCCGCCGTGCCGGGCCCGGGCGCCGGCCGCGTTCGCGGCGGCGACCAGGGCGTAGCCGTTGGAGTCGTGGATCTGCCCGGGGGCCAGGGGCTTTCCGGGCGGCACGAGTTCGCTGCCGGAGGGCATCACGACCACGCGGGGACGCGGGTGCACGGTGAGGCGGTCGACGCCGACCGAGGCGGCCAGCGCGATGTGCCGGGCCGTGAGCAGCGTGCCCGCGGTGAGCACGGTCTCGCCCTCGCGCACGTCTTCGCCGGAGCGGCGGATGTTCTTGCCGGACGGCGAGGGACAGTGGATGCGGACCTGCTCGGTGCCGCCGTCGGTCCACTCGACCTGCACCACCGCGTCGGCCCCGGCGGGCATCGGGGCGCCGGTCATGATGCGCAGCGTGGTGCCGGGCGCCAGCTCGAGCGCGTCGCCGCGCCCGGCCGGGATGTCGCCCAGCACCGGCAGGGTGACCGGCCGGCCCTCGGTGGCCGCCTCGACCTCGGCCGCGCGCACGGCGTAGCCGTCCATCGAGGAGTTGTCGAAGCGCGGCATGTCGATGCCGCTGACCACGTCGAGGGCCAGCACGCAGCCGGCCGCCTCCGGCAGCGGGATCTCCACCGCCGGGAGCGGGACCAGGTCGCGCAGGCAGTGCGCCAGGTGTTCGTCGACGGAGCGCATCACTCGGCCGGCAGACCCGCCACGAACTCACGCAGGAAGGCGCGCAGGTCAGGGCCGAGGTCTTCGCGCTCACTGGCGAGGCGCACGACGGCCTTGAGGTAGTCGAGGCGGTCACCGGTGTCGTAGCGGCGGCCCTTGAAGATGACGCCGTAGACGCCGCCACCCTCGGTCTCCGGGTCGGCGGCGAGGGTCTGCAGCGCGTCGGTCAGCTGGATCTCGTTGCCGCGACCGGGCTTCGTCTCGCGCAGCACCTCGAAGACCCGCGGGTGGAGCACGTAGCGGCCGATCACCGCGAGGTTGCTCGGGGCGTCTTTCGGGTCGGGCTTCTCGACCATGCCGGTGACCCGCACGACGTCGTCGATGCCGGTGGTCTCCACGGCGGCGCAGCCGTACAGGTGCACCTGGTCGGGGTCGACCTCCATCAGCGCCACGACGCTGCCCCTGGTCTGCCGCTGCACGCCGATCATCCGGGTGAGCAGTTCGTCGCGCTCGTCGATCAGGTCGTCGCCGAGCAGCACCGCGAACGGGTCGTCGTCGCCGACGTGGTGGGCGGCGCAGAGCACGGCGTGGCCGAGGCCCCGCGGGTCGCCCTGACGGGTGTAGTGGATGTCGGCCAGGTCGGCGGACTCGCGGACCTGCTCCAGGCGCTCCTTGTCGCCCTTGGCCTCGAGCGCGGCCTCGAGCTCCCAGGCGCGGTCGAAGTGGTCTTCGAGCGACCGCTTGCCCCGCCCGGTGATCATCAGGACGTCTCCCAGGCCCGCACGTACGGCCTCCTCGACGACGTACTGGATGGCCGGCCGGTCGACGACCGGCAGCATCTCCTTGGGCGTCGCCTTGGTCACCGGCAGGAAGCGTGTGCCCAGGCCGGCCGCGGGGATCACGGCCTTGACCACGGCAGGCCCGGGGGCGCCGTCGCCGAGGGACGCGAGGTCAGCGGGAATGATCGGTTCCGTCATGATCAAAACCTACCCAGGTAGAGAGGGAATCGGCGCGTTGTGGAGCGGTTCGGCGACACGCCAACGGTTACGACCGTCACGTTTAGCCGCGTACAGAGCGGAATCGGCCGCCTGCAGAACGTCGTCGGCCGAGCGACCGTCACGCGGGTAGGCGGCGACCCCGATCGAGACCGTAACCGGCTGGCTGACGTCCGCATCTTCGAAAGGCCTTGACCGGGCGGCGTTGAGCACCCGTTCGGCGACCCGGCAGCCGCCCTCGGCGTCGGTGTCACGCAGCAGCACCACGAATTCCTCGCCGCCGTAGCGGGCCACCGTGTCGGCCTCGCGCACACAGGCGAGCAGCCGGCCGGCGAAGTCGCGCAGCACGATGTCGCCGAAGCCGTGGCCCCAGGTGTCGTTGACGGACTTGAAGTGGTCGATGTCGAGCATCAGCACGGTGAGCACACCATCGCCCCGGCTGGCCGCCGCGATCTCCCGGGACAGCGCCCCGACGAGCTGGGCGCGGTTGCCCAGGCCGGTGAGCGTGTCGGTCATCGAGAGCCGCCGAACCTCTTGGTAGCGGCGGATGTTCGTGATCGCGGTGCCGGTCTGGCCGGCCAGTGCCCGCAGCCGGGTCAGGTGCAGCGCGTCGAACGCGGCCGCCCCCTCGCCGCGGGCCACGACGAGCACCCCGATGAGCCGGCGCCGGGCCGGGCCCCGCTCGGCGGTGCTGTCGGCCGGGAGCACGTCGACCCCGATACCGATGACCGCGACCGGGCCCGCACCGGGCAGGTGGAACAGCTCCGGCTCGGCGAAAACCTGTGATGTCTGTGAGTTCTCGATGAGTTCGGCGAAGTGCTGCTCAGCGAAGGCTGGTAAGAGGCCCCGCGCCTCGTCGCCGGCGGCGTCGGCACGGCCGGTCTCCGACCGCACGCTCAGGCGGTCACCGGTGCCGCCGGCCGACCGGTCGGCGGCCCGGCGGTCACCCGCCCCACCGGTTCCGGCGGCCTGAGCAGTGCCGCCGGTGCCGGCGGTCAGGTCACGCTCGTCGGTCACCAGCAGCACGAGGGCGGCGGCCGCGTCGGTGCCGGACAGCGCCGTGCCGGAGACGGTGGCGAGCAGCTCGTTCAGGTCGTGGGTGTGCGCGAGCGCCTCGCCGAACCGGTCGAGACTGTCGGCCAGGGCCATGCGCCCGGCGCGCAGCTGGTCACCGGCGGCCGAGAGCTCCTGGGTGACCGGGCGGGTCAGGCGCATCAGCACGATCCAGAGCGGGATCAGCAGGGCCAGAGCACCGGCCAGCAGCGCCCAGCCGGCCACCCGCAGCCCGGTGCCGCCGATCGGGTCGGTGGCCAGCACCCGGTAGGGCAGGCCGGTACCGGTGTCGGTGAGCCGGTAGCCGAGACCCCCGTGGGTGCCGGACTGTTGACCGGCGGAGGGCAGGGTGCGCAGCAGACCGGCGAGGGCCTCCCGGTCGCCGCTGGTGGCCAGCACCACGGTCTGGCCGCGGGCGGGCAGCACGCTGAGCTGGCCGGTGGTGGAGAGCTTGGTGCGCAGGACGCCGAGCGCGGCCTGGTCGAGGGGGAGCCAGGTGACGACGGTGGCGACGCCGACCTTGGCGGTGGTGCCGGCGGGGTTGATCAGCACCGGGGAGATCTCGGTGAGCCCGGCCGCGTCGCCGGTGGCCCCGGCCCGGCCGGCCGAGCACGACGGGCTGACCGAACTGAACTCGCTGCCGATGCTGGCCGCGACGGCACGCCCGGCGGCCGGGCCGGACGTGGCCAGCACCTCGGAGTCGGGCCCGTACACGGCCACGGCGCTGCCCGGCCGGCGGGCCACGGCCCGCGCGGCGAGGGTCTCGGCGGCCGGGCGGTCGAGGACACCGCCGTTGCGCGTGGCGTAGGCGGCGATCTCGCCGGCCGCGACCCGCGTGCTCGAGCGCACCGTGTCGCAGCTCGCGGCCAGCGCCACCGCGGCGGCGTCGGCGTCGCGGGTGGCGGCGGTGACGGCGGATGAGCGGGCGTGGGCGGGGGCGATCAGGCCGAGCAGGAGGGCGCCGGCCAGCAGCGGCACCAGGGTCACCACGGCCAGCACCACGGCGAGGCGCGACCGCAGCCGGGCCAGTGCCTCCCGGCCCGCCCGGGCGGCGGGAGCCGGCCCGCTCGTCGACCCGGTCATCGCTGGATCACCGTGTTCATCTGTCCCATCTCGCCTGTGCCCTGTGTGACTGACGCGCCTTCTGACACCTAGTGATGTCAATGTTTCGGGTGGTGCAGGTGGTGCAAGCTGGTGCTCAACGGACGGCGAAGACAACCGCCCGTAAACAGGTACACACCGAGAGTAGCGTCCTGACGGCCTGGTCCTCGCCAGGCAGGGACGGTAAAACGACACGGTGGAGACGGACGGGACCGAAGTCGTTCAGGCGCAGCCGGGCAAGCCGGTCAACCCCGGCGAACCACCGCGGCCGACCCAGCAGCCGGTCGAGCAGCCGGTCGAGCAGGTGCCCGGGGTCGAGCGGGCGCGGGAGGCCAAGCAGGCCCTGCGGCGCCGGGTGCGCCGGAGCCGGGCCGCGCGCACCGGCGAGCAGAAACGGGCCGACGAGGTGAGCCTCACCCGACGGGTGCTGACCCACGAAGCCGTGCGCCGTGCGTCCACCATTGCCGTCTACGCCTCGCTGCCCGACGAGCCGGGCACCGGCGAACTACGCGCGGCGCTGCACCGCGAGGGCGTGAGGGTGTTACTGCCGGTGGTGGTGGAGGGCGAGGGACCGCCCACGCTGGACTGGGCCCTGGACACCGGGCCACTGGCGACCACGGGCGTCCTCGAGCTCCCCGAACCCACCGGGGAACGGCTGGGACCGGACGCGGTCACCCAGGCCGACGTGCTCCTGATCCCGGCCCTGGCGGTGGACACCAGCGGTGTCCGGATGGGCCGCGGCCGCGGCTACTACGACGTGGCCCTGGCCCGGTTCCGCGACCTCAGGCCGAACGCCACGGTCATCGCTCTGGTGCACGACGACGAACTGCTCGACGCGTCCACCACCCCGGTGCCGGCCGAACCGCACGACCGGAGGGTGGACGCCGTCATCACCCCGCGAAGGAGCCTCAGCTCGCGGGCTTGAACGTCTGCTGCTCGTCCTTGGCCGCCTTGACCGCGTCGGCGGTGAAGGCCCAGGCGTAGTCGCGGCCCTCGATCCAGGCGTCGAGCTGGTCGTCGTAGTGCTTGTCCCAGGGGTGACCGGAGATGCCGGACTGCCCCACCCAGCGGCTGTTGTCGAGGTTGGACAGGTCGACGATCATCCGCATCGACGGCGCGGCGGTCACCGAGAAGTCACCGGCCGAGGCGTCCCACGAGAACGCACCCACGATCGACGAGCCGCCCGGGGCCTCGTACGGGCCCTTGTTGACGAGCTTGCGGATCAGCTTCGGCACGTCGTCGCCGCCCAGCGGGGTCTGCTCCAGCGTGACCCGGTGCAGCTTGCCCCAGCGCCACTTCGACGGGTCCTTGCCCAGACGCTGCGTCAGTTCCAGGCGGGCCGAGGTGAGCGCGCGGCGCAGCACCTCGTCGCGGGTCTCGACCACGTCGTCGGTGCGGCCGTCGTCCCACCACTCGTCCTTGGGGTCTTCCAGCAGCTGGCTGACCACCTCGAACCAGCGGTCACCGCCGTCCGGCTTGAAGCCCTCGGGCAGCTCGTCGGAGAACGTCAGGTCGAGCAGCTTGGCCCAGACGGTGTTGAAGTACGCCGCCGCGGCCGAGTCGGTCGGCTGCTCGAAGTCCCAGTCCTTGAGCAGGTCCACGCCGGACTGGGTGAACTCGTCGGTGGTCTGCTCGAGCAGCATCGGCACCAGCAGCGCGGCGATCGAGTTGTAGGTGTCGGTCTGCACCGCGCGCATGTCGTCGACCGTGAGCGGGTGCTCGGCGTGCGCCTTCTCGATCAGGTCCTTGATGCGCTCCGACCGGTAGCCGTAGTCCCAGTCGCCGGTGATCTGCGCGGTGCCGTCCGGGCCGGTGACGGCCTGGTTGGCGGCGATGATGTACCCGTCCTTCGGGTTCTCCACCCAGGGCAGGTCGGTCTTCTTGACGTAGCCGGTCCAGTCGTAGCGCGAGTCCCAGCCGATCATCGGCCAGGTGCCGTCGGCGGGCACCTTCTGGTTCTGGGTGTCACCGCTGCCGCGCACCGGGATCCGGCCCGGCGCCTGGTAGCCGATGTTGCCGTCGACGTCGGCGTAGATCACGTTCTGCGCCGGGGAGTCGAGTTTCAGCACGGCCTTGCGGAACTCGGTGAAGTCGCCGGCCACGTTCAGGTCGAGGATCGCGTCCATCGCGGTGCCCGGCCGCAGAGCGGTCCAGTTCAGCGCCACCTGGTAAACGGTGCTGCGCAGCACTTTCTCGCCCGGCACGGGTGAGGTCTTGCCCGCCTCGGCGACGTCCGGCAGCACGTCCGAGACCAGCGGGCCGTGCTTGGTGGAGCGCACGGTGATCGTGACGTCGTCGCCGCCGGCCACCTTGATCGTCTCGGTGCGGGTGGTGAGCTTGAGGGCCTTGCCGTCCTGCTCGTACGTCTCGCCGCTGACCTTCTCCAGGTAGAAGTCGGAGACGTCGGGCGCCAGGTTGGTCAGGCCCCAGCTGATCCGGGCGTTGTGGCCGATGACCACGCCGGGCAGTCCGGCGAAGCCGTAACCGGCCACGTCGAACGGGCACTCCTCGGAGACGGTGTTGCAGTGCAGGCCGACCTGGGTCCAGATGCCCGGCATCGAGACGCCCAGGTGCGGGTCGTTGGCCAGCAGCGGCAGACCGCTCTCGGTCAGGTCGCCGGCCACGACCCAGGAGTTCGAGCCGTTGCCCTCGTTGCTGTCGCCCAGCACGCTCGGCAGCGAGGCGAGCGCGTCGCTGGCGGCCGAGAGGGCCTCCTGCGCGGCGTCACTGGTGTAGACGTCGCTCACGTTGGCGGCACTGCCTGAGGACGTGGTGGTCTCGTCGTCCGCGGAACGCTGGGTTCGCGTTCCGGTCCCCTTCGGGACCAGCGAGGCCGACGCGTCGTCGGGGCTGGCGCCGGCCGAGGGGCTCGAGGGGTTCGTGGTCGACGGGGAGGGTGAGGCGCCCGCGTCGGGCGTGCCGGTGGCGCCGGGCGTGGCACCGCCGGTGTCGCCCGGGGTCTCGGTGCCGCGGCCGGTCTCGGTCTTGCTGCCGGAACCGGGCTGGTTACCCGCCGCGGCCTCGCCGTCGATGATCGTGGAGTGCTCGTCGAACGGGTAGTCCGGGAAGAGCTGCTTGACCCGGTCGGCGTTGCGCACCACGTTGATGGCGCGCGCCCGGTCGAGCTCCTCGTCGTAGTTGCTGCGCAGGTCCCAGGCCATCGCCTTGAGCCAGGCCAGCGAGTCGGCGGGGGTCCACGGCTCGATGTCGGCGAGGTCGTTCTTGCGCTCGAGCACCGTGTAACTGATCGACAGCTCGGACTTGGAACGCTCGTGGATGTAGGCGTTCACCCCGGCCGCGTAGGCGTCGAGGTAGGCCTTGGTGGTGTCGGGGGCCGACGCGTACTCCTTCTCGGCCACCTGACGCCAGCCGAGGGTACGCACCAGCTTGTCGGCGGTCAGGGCGTCGTCGTTCGCGCCGACCAGCTCGCTGAGACGGCCCGCCGTGATGTGGCGGCGGAGGTCCATCTCGAAGAAGCGGTCCTGCGCGTTGACGTAGCCCTGGACCCGGAAGAGGTCCGCGGCGTTGTCGGCGTAGATCTGCGGCACACCGAGGTCGTCGCGGATGACGCTGGCCGAGCCGGTGAGGCCGGGCATCGACACCTCTCCACCACGGTCGGGCAGAGGCCGACGAATGATGGAGACGGTCAGCACGGCAACAACGACGACAGCGATCACGGCGACGACAGCGGAGCCGATGGCCGATACGCGGAGGGCACGGCGACGGGTCACGGCAGGAACAATAGCCACTGTCCCGGGGCACGCCGTACCGGCCGTCGGCTGGCTCACCGTGTGCTACCGATAGGATCGGGTTCAGGCTGAGGGTGGCCTGATAAATACCTGTGGGTGATGAGAGGCCGAAGATTTGACGATTGAGCAGCTCAACCTGGCGCTGCTCGCCGGTCCGGCTGTTCTGCTGGTCGCCGTGGTCGCGGTGCGACTCTCCACGGGCACCGGCCTACCGTCACTTCTTCTTTACCTGGCGCTCGGTCTCGTCATCGGCGAGGGCGGCTTCGGGTTGCAGTTCGAGGACGCCGAACTCACCTCGGTCCTCGGTTACGCGGCACTCGTCCTCATCCTGGCCGAGGGTGGGCTCACCACCCGCTGGTCCACGATCAAACCCTCCGTGGCCCCGGCCGCCCTTCTCGCCACCGTGGGCACCACCGTCTCGGTGGCCGTCGCCGGCACCGGTGCCCACTACGTCCTCAGTCTCGACTGGCCGCTCGCCCTGCTGCTGGGCGCCGCGATCTCGTCCACCGACGCGGCCGCCGTGTTCTCGGTGCTGCGCCGCGTGCCGCTGCCGCCGCGCCTGGTCGGCATGCTCGAGGCCGAGTCGGGCTTCAACGACGCGCCGGTCGTCATCATGGTCATCGCGCTCACCGAGGTCGCGCACGGCACGGCCCACCACAGCATCGGATACCTGCTCTACGAGGCCGGGTTCGAGCTCGTCGTCGGCACCGCCATGGGCCTGGGCATCGGGGCGCTGGGCGCCTACGCGCTGCGCCAGGTGGCCCTGCCCTCGTCGGGCCTCTACCCGATCGCGGTGTTCGCCTTCGCCATCGGCGCCTACGGGGCCGCCGCCACGATCCACGCCTCCGGCTTCATCGCGGTTTACCTGTGCTCGCTGGTGATCGGGAACTCCCGGCTGCCGCACGGGGTCGCCGTGCGCGGCTTCGCCGAGGGCCTGGGCTGGATCGCGCAGATCGGCCTGTTCGTGATGCTCGGGCTGCTCGCCTCGCCCGAGCGGCTGCCCGCCGCGATGGGCCCGGCCCTGGTGATCGGGCTGGTGCTGCTCCTGGTGGCCCGGCCGCTGTCGGTGCTGACGTCGGTGTCCTGGTTCGGCCTGTCGATCCGCGACCAGGTGTTCCTGTCCTGGGCCGGGCTGCGGGGCGCGGTGCCGGTCGTGCTGGCCGCGGTCCCGCTCGCGCAGGGGGTGGCGAACTCCCGCGAGCTCTTCGACATCGTCTTCTGCCTGGTGCTGATCTTCACGCTGGTGCAGGCGCCGACCCTGCCCTGGGTGGCGAAACGGCTCGGCCTGAGCGGAGACTCCCCCACCGTCGGCCTCGAGGTGGAGAGCGTGCCGCTCGGGGCCCAGGATGCCGATGTGCTGGAGTGCAAGGTCAGCCGAGGCTCCCGGCTGCACGGTGTGGAGATCTTCGAGCTCCGTCTGCCCACCGGCGCCAACGTCACGCTGATCCTGCGCGACGGCGAGGCGATCGTGCCCGACAGCCGCACCGCGCTGCGGCACGGCGACGACCTGATCATCGTCACCCCCGCCGGGGTGCGGGCCGCCACCGAAGACCGGCTCAAGGCCGTCAGCGCGGGCGGCAAGCTCTCCGGCTGGCACGACAAGGAGAAGCGCACCCTGGTGGCGGGAAGCCCGGTCACGACCGGCCCCCGCCCCGGCTTCCCGCCCGACGCGCCCGGCGTCAGTGGCGTGCCCGGGGCCGCGCGAGCACTCGCACGTCGCCTCCGACCCGGCGCACGTCGAGAAGATCCAGACGCCAGACGTCGGTGATGGTGGTGATGCCGGCGTCGAGCAGGGCGTTGGGCCCGGCGCCGAGCAGGGCGGGCGCCAGGTAGGCGATCACCCGGTCGACCAGGCCCGCCTCGACCATCGCCCCGGCGAACCGCGGCCCGCCCTCCAGCAGCACGTGCCGCCGGTCGCGGGCGTACAGCTGCGTCATCAGGGCGGGCAGGTCGAGTGTGCCGTCCGCCGTGAGCCCCACCTCGGCGCCGGTCGCGATCCAGGTGGGAGCGTCGTCCCCCCGGATCCGCGCGTCTTTCGGGGTGCGGCCGTGAGTGTCGGCGACCACGCGCAGGGGCTGACGGCCGGCCGGATTGCCGTCGGCGTCCCGCACCGTGAGCATCGGGTCGTCGGCGAGCACCGTGCCCACGCCGACCAGCATGGTGTCGACCTGGGCGCGCAGCCGGTGCACGTCGCCGCGGGCCTCGACGCTGGTGATCCACTGGCTGGTGCCGTCCTGGGCGGCGACCCGCCCGTCCAGCGTGGCCGCGAACTTCCAGGTGACGAACGGACGCCGGTTGCGCACCGCGGTCAGCCAGACCTCGTTGCCCTCGCCCGGTTCCAGACCCTGCACGGCCTCGTCCTCGAGCACGCCGATCTCGACCTCGATGCCGGCTTCCCGCAGTCTCTGGGCCCCTCCCCCGGCCGTGTCCGTCGGGTCGGGCACCGCGATCACGACCCGGCTGACGCCCGCCGCGATCAGGGCCTCGGAGCACGGCCCGGTGCGCCCGGTGTGGTCGCAGGGCTCGAGCGTGACCACGGCGGTGGTGCCCCGGGCCCGCCCGCCGGCCGCGTTCAGGGCGGCGACCTCGGCGTGCGGTCCCCCGGCCCGTTCGTGCCAGCCCTCGGCGACCACGGTGCCCGCCTCATCGAGGAGCACGCACCCCACGACCGGATTGGGCAGGGCCGTCGGCAGCCCCCGGGCCGCCACTTCGATCGCCCGGCGCATCGCTCGGATCTCGGCGTCGCTCGCCATTCGCAGTCCCGTCTCTCGGTCTGGGCAGGTGCCGGCCCCGCGGTCTTTCCCCCGGTCGGCCCGGCCCGCAGCCGGTCGGGGATCCTGACGGATGACCTGGTCAGACCCGATACTGGCAGGCGGGAATGGAGATCCCCCCGGTCCTGTTCCACTGCCGCCAGGGTGATTCTCGCCTGGTCATCCGTCGGAGCGACACCCTCGGGTGCATTATGCTGTTGGCACTCAACGGCAGAGAGTGCCAGCCCAGGCTTACAGGAGGACGACGTGCCCACGTACGTCTATGCGTGCACCGAGTGCAACCACGGCTTCGAGGCACAGCAGGCGTTCACCGACGACGCTCTGACCGAGTGCCCGGAGTGCGGCGGCAAGCTGCGCAAGGTCTTCAACTCGGTGGGCATCGTGTTCAAGGGCTCGGGCTTCTACCGCAACGACTCGCGCGGCTCGAACTCCAGCACCACCACCTCGTCCGACAGCAAGTCGACCACGACGTCGTCCGACTCCTCGAGCTCCTCGACCTCGTCCGACAGCAAGTCGTCCGGCAGCAAGTCGTCGGACTCCAAGTCGTCGAGCAGCACGCCGGCCTCCACGTCGGCGTCGAGCGGCAGCAGCGCCGCCTGAGCTGATCCGCCTTCCCACCCCCGCGCCCTCCGGGTCGCGGGGGTGGTCGCGTTGGGGGGCTTCCACAGGTGGGTCGGAGGCGGGGTTTTTCCACAGGGGGACGCGTGGGGGCGCCGGGGGCGGGACGGTTTCCCTAGCGTGGTGGGCATGGCAGTGACGGGTAAGGACGGGGTCGGATGGGTACCGGGGCGCTCGGGAGACCACCTGTTCGACGACGAAACACGCACCGACGCCTCTCGTCTCACTGATGCGGGGCACGAGTGGGACGACGACCTCCTCTCCCGGCCGCCCGGCTCCTCCCGGCCCGGCTCGTCCCGGCTGCCCAGCTCCTCCTGGCCTGGCTCCACCTGGCCCAGCTCCTCCTGGCCTGGCTCCACCTGGCCCGGCTCCTCCCGGCTGCCCGGCTCCTCCCGGCCCGGCTCCTCCCGGCCCGGCTCCACCTGGCCCGGCTCCTCCCGGCCGCTCAGCCCGACGGCCGACTGGCCACCGTCGGCCTGGTCGGACCCCCAACCGAAACCCAATGGGGCTCAGTGGTTGCGGCGACTCAAGGAGTCCCGGGCGCTGGCCCGGTACCGAGCGGTGAGGCACCCGCCAAGGCTCGGCAGCGGACGCGTCCGCACAGCCCGCCTTCTGCTGGCCCGCCACCGGCGCACCGTGTCGGTGGTGCTGGTGCTGCTCGCGATCTGGGTCACGGTGCGGGTGGCGGCTCCTGACCCACCGCGCACGCTGCCGGTCGTGGTGGCCGCGCGTGACCTTCCCAGCGGCACCCGGCTGACGGCCACCGACGTGAAAGTGGTGCAGTGGCCGGTCGATCTGGTGCCGGGCGGCACGCAGCCGAGTGCTCTTGCCTCACCGGTTGTCGGCTCGAGCGCGATCACCTGCGCCAGGTGCTCCAGCGCCCGCGCGCACTCCTCCTCCTCGGAGGTGGCGTGGATGGCCGGTACAGGGGCGGGTTCAGGAGAGGGTTCAGTGGCGGGTCCAGCCGCCGATCCAGCCGCCGGTTCGGTTGCCGGTTCGGTTGCCGGTTCGGTTGCCGGTTCGGTTGCCGATCTAGGGGCCGCCGGTTCGGTGGCCACCGACTCAGGGGGCACCAGTTCAGGGGGCGATTCGGGAGACGGCGCAGGGGCGGTTTCGGGGGCCACCGTCTCGGGGGCCACCGTCCCGGGAGCCACCGTCCCGGGAGCCACCCTCCCGGGAGCCACCCTCCCGGGAGCCACCCTCCCGGGAGCCACCCTCCCGGGAGCCACCCTCCCGGGAGCCACCCTCCCGGGAGCCACCCTCCCGGGAGCCACCCTCCCGGGAGCCACCCTCCCGGGAGCCACCCTCCCGGGAGCCGGGGCCAGTGCCGGGGGCGGTGCCGAGGCCGGCGCGGAGCCGGATGCGGTGATCGGGCGGGTGCTGGCCGGGGCGGTGCGGGCCGGCGAACCACTGAGCGACGCGCGTCTGCTCGGCCCCGGCCTCCTGCGCGGCCAGCCCGCCGGAACCGTCGCGGTGCCGGTGCGGCTGAGCGATCCGCCGAGTGCAGCGCTGGTACGGGCCGGGGACCGGGTCGACGTGCTCGTCAGCACCCCCGCCTCCTGGTCGGCCGACGAAGCCGGAGGCAGCTCGACTCTCAGCTCCGCCTCGACCCGCCGCGCGGCCCGGAATGCCCTGGTAGTGGCGGCCTCTGACCTCACCGCCCATACGATCGGCACAACCGGCCGGAGCAGCGCGCCCCTCACCGGCGCCGGTCTCGGCAACCGCCTCGACGACGAGGCGAGCACCGACGCGCTGGCCGGGCTGATCGTCCTGGCGGTCCCGGCCGAGGAGGCCGACGGACTGGCGGGCGCGGCCACCGAAGCCGCCGTGTCCGTGGTGGTGTTGCCATGACCTCCTGCACCGGCGGCGCCGTCAGAGGGCAGCAGTCAGGTGGGCGCACTAACCTCGCCGATGGTCCAACCCCTTCCCCCGGAGGCAGAGCAGGTCATGATCAAGGGCTTCAAAGAGTTCATCATGCGTGGCAACGTCATGGAACTTGCCATCGCTGTCGTCATCGGTGCCGCGTTCACCTCGGTCGTCACGGCGGTCACCAAGGGTGTGGTCCAGCCTCTGATCGCATCCGTCGGCTCGGCGCAGGTCGGTGGCCTGAACTTCAAGATCCGGCCGAAGAACGATGCGACCCTGGTCGATCTGAACGGTGTCATCTCGTCGCTGCTGAACTTCCTGATCGTCGCCGCGGTCGTCTACTTCCTCGTGGTCGTGCCCATGAACGCCCTGATGGAACGCCGTCGCCGCGGCGAGGAGCCGGAGCCGGCCGCTCCCGCCGAAGACATCCTGCTGCTGCAGGAGATCCGCGACCTGCTGCGTGACCGTCCGATGCAGCAGGGACAGCAGGGCTGACGCGACCCACCGCGCGACCGGGTCGGCAGCAGCCTGCCGCTCCGGGTCCACCACCCCCGAGGAACAGCCCAGCACCCCGGGCAGCCGCTCACCCAGGCACCGCACAGCACCGCATCAGCCCGCCGCACCAGACTCACCGTCACCGCACCAGACTCACCGCACCGGGCTCACCGCCGATGCCGACCGCCGATGCCGATGCCGATGCCGATGCCGATGCCCGGACCATGTGCGTACGAAGGCGCCGCTGTCACGGTACGGCCGTGACAGCGGCGCCTTCCGTTGCGGCAGCTGGCACGATGGGCGTCATGGCGATCGACTCCCGGCACGTCAGCACCCGCATCGACCGGCCGTTCGGCGAGGTCTACGCGTACGCCTCCGACCCGGCCCACCTGCCCGACTGGGCGCCCGGGCTGTGCGACAGCATCGAGCCGAAGGGCGACGAGTGGGTCGTCTCCTCGCCGATGGGCCGGGCCTGGGTGAAGTTCGCCCCGAAGAACGACTTCGGCGTCATCGACCACTGGGTCACGCTCGAAGACGGGCAGACGTTCTACAACCCGTTCCGGGTGCTCGCTTTCGATCGGGCGAGCAGCGAGGTGGTGTTCAGCGTGCGCCGCGCCGAGGGGGTCACGGACGAGGAGTTCGCCCGTGACACCGAGGCCGTGGCGGCCGACCTGGAACGCCTGAAAGGTCTTCTGGAGCAGTGACTATCGGGCGACGACCTTGAAGTTGCTCGCCGACTCGCCCGACTTCACGGTGCGCAGCTGACGCTTGTCGGCCCGCAGCGCGCCCCACTTGCCGGTGACCGAGAAGCTCGTGCCCTTGGCCTTGAAGTTGAACTGCTGGTTCGTCTTCGCGCTGTCGCAGACGACGATGTTCAGCGTGCCGTTCTTCTTCTGCTGCAGACAGTAGGCGTTGATCTCCTCGCTGTCGTTCATGCTCATGATCGTGTACTTGGTCGAGGTCCGGCCGCCGACCTTCTTCAGCACCATGCTGGTGCCGTCGGCCGAAAGACCGTTCGACGCCGTCGGCTTCGACCGGGACAGGTCCACCTTGCCGGTGCCGCGCACCGTCACGATGCGGTCCTTGCCCTTGTACTTCGAACCCTTGATCAGCACCGGCTCGCCGGCCAGCGGCTTCGCGGCGGCCGCGGAAACTGCCGCTGACGAGGGCTTCTCGGCGGCCTGGGCGGTACCGGCGGTGGTCAGCCAGAGTCCGGCCGCCACGGCGGGCACTCCGGCGATCGCGGTGACGGTCTTCGCTCGGTGGGAGATTCGCGCCGAGAACATGGATCCTCCTGATGTTGGCCTGGCCACCCTCACGGGTGGCGCGCTCACGTGAAGAACACGCTTGGGTCATCAGGTTGGATGCAGCCAGGTCCCGGAAAAGTTCGGAACCCGGCCGGAAAAACTTTCTACTCCCAGTGCGGCGGGCGCTCGCGCTGCATGTCGTCGTCGCGGTTGCCCGGGCTGTCGTCGCCCCAGCCCTCGTCGCGGTCGTCGTCGGAACGGTCCGGGAAAGCGGGCTCGTCGTCCTCGGGCCCCAGGGATTCACGCACGGAGTCAGACAGTACCCGCTCGTCCGCCGCCGGTTCGATGACCGTGGCCACCGGTTCCGGAGCGTTCAGCCCCTCGTCATCCGCCGGTCGGGAAGAGGCGTCGGCGACCGCCGCCGCCTCGGTCGCCTCCGGCCCCACGACCTCGGGACGGTTCCACGACGCGTCCTCCGGCGCTCCCCCACCGAGGTGGGCCGAGCCACCCGGGTCCCCCGCCACGTCCTGGACCGGCCCATTGACCGGCTGAGCGATGCCGTTCAGGTGCCCCGACGCGTCCTCGAACGCCTCACCACCGGGTCGAGCCGCACCGCCCGGGTGCCCCGACGCGTCCTCGAACACCCCGGCGCCCGCGTGTCCCGGCACGTTCCCGAACTCCGGGCCGCCCCGGTGACCCCGGTCGCCCAGGTGCCCCGACGCGTCCTCAAGCACCCCGTCGCCCTGGTGAACCTGGGCGCCGTGGTGAACCGACGCGTCGTCGAGCACCTCGAAGGGCCCGTAGACCTCGGGCGGCAGCGGACGCGTCATGGCCGACTCCCAGACCTCCCGCACCCTCGCCACCTCCCGGTCGGGATCGGCGATCAGGTCGAGCGCGGACACCCGGTAGTAGGCCCAGCCCGCCCGCTCCCAGCGAGCCGGACGGTGCCGCTCCCGCTCGCGGGTGTTGCGGGAGGCGAAGGCGGGTCCGTCCAGGTCGACGGCCACCAGCATCCGGCCCGGGACGCGGGGGTCGGCCACCGCGACGTCGAGCGGCCAGGCCCCGTCACCGACCCGCAGCTTCACCGGCAGCCCGGCCGCCGTGAGGCGATCGCGCAGGTCACCGGCCAGAGCGTCCGAGGTCTTGGGCACGCGGCCCGCGCTGCTCGTGCCGCGGCCGCCGGCGGCCAGCAGCACGTCGCGCAGCAACCGGGCTCCGGCCGTGCGCAGCCGGTCGACCAGCAGGTCGTCGGCGGTGAAACAGCAGACCACCGTGGTGCGGTGCCGGGCCCGGCTGACGGCGGTGGTCAGTGCGGCGGCGCCCTTGTCACCGTCGAGCACACCGAAGCGGTGCAGCACCCGGCCGTGCGGGGTGCGGGCCAGGCCGATGGAGACCACCGCGGCGTCACGCTCGATGCCGAGCAGACGCTGCACCGGGCGGATCGTGAACGGCTCGGCCAGACCGGCCCGGCGCTGACGGCTGAGCCACTGCGCCAGGGCGGGACGCTCGGGCAGGCTGATGCGCAGCGACTCCTCGATGCGCTCGGCGTGCCGCTCGCTCAGGGTGATCACGATGAGCGACTGGTCGGGATGCTGCACGGCGTGCCGCTCGACCAGCTCGATCACCCGCAGCACCTCGCCGTCGGCACTGACCGGGAGCTCCTCGCCGGGCGGCGGGATGGCGATGCCGTTCTCGACGGCTTCCAGGTACAGCGGCGCCTGCACGGCCGTGCCCGGGGTCTGCTGCCAGCCCTCCGGGTAACGGGGTGCCAGGGGCAGGAGCATGCGGCCGTCGACGCTGCGGTGGTCGCGGTCGAGACGGCAGACCCGGGTGAACGGCGCCAGTGACTCCACGACCGAGCGGCTGCCGTCGGGCGGGGACAGTCGGCGGCGGTCACCGGCCACGATCACCTGGCCACCGCGGGCGAGCGCGGCGACGACCTCGGGCAGGCCGATGTGCCCGGCGTCGTCGACCACGACGGTGTCGACGACCGGGGTGACGTCGGGATGAGCGGGCGCCAGGCAGGCGGCCACGGTGTCCGGGCTCATCACCCAGACCGGGGTCAGCGCGGAGAGCACGTCACCGCAGCGACGCACCAGGTCGGACAGGCGCGGACGGGAGTCGTCACGGGTCAGCCAGGTGCGCAGGGTGCTCATCTGGCCGGGCTGGGCGGCGACCACCTTGGCGGCGCGGTTGGTGACGGCGGTGCGCACCAGCGTGGAACCGGCCTCGATCCGGGCGATCTCGGCGGCCCGCAGCTGTGCGGCGGCGCTGCGCAGGGCGGCCGGGTCGTGCGCGGCCAGGCGCTCGTCCGAGCTCACGATGCTGGCCTGCACCGACGACCACCAGGCGAGGTCGAACTCGCCGTCGATGTCGTCCGGGCCGATCCGCCGGGTGCGCAGGTCGTCGACCAGGTCACCGAGCCCGGCGTCCCGCAGGGCCTGCAGCAGGCGGGCGCGGCGAGGCTGGCCGAGGATGCCCTGGGTGTCGCCGGCCAGATCACCGACGCGCTTCTCGAGGTCGTCGAGCGGCATCGCGCGCAGCTGCGGCGTGGGGGTACCGGCGAAGGTCTCGGCCAGCACCGCGATCGCGCCCATGGCGGCGGTGACGGTGGCGGAGGCCTCGGTCAGCCCGACCACGACCCGCGGCGCCGACGGCGCGAGAGCGTGATCCTGCCAGCGGTTCAGCAGGTCCTGGGCCGAGCGCAGCACCCGGTAGAGGTCGGGCACGCTGACGCCGGGCCGCACCAGGGCCTGGGCCTGGCGGCGCAGACGGCGGCGTTCCACCCGGCCCAGCCCGGAGGCCGAGCGCTCGGCGCGCGGGGCGAGCGCCAGGGCGAGTTCGTCGAGCGGGGCGTCGAACAGCTGGGGCAGCATCGAGTCCACCACCGTGCGCACCCCGAGCAGCAGGTTGAGCAGCGGCAGCCACTCCTCCGCGGTGGTGGCGGGGCGCAGGCCGGCCGCGGCGGTGACGCCGTCCATCGCGATCCGGGTACGCCGCAGGCCGGCCCGCAGCACGAGCGCGGCCTCGAGCGCCTTGCGGGCGTCTTCGTTGGTCGTGACCCGGGCGTCGTACCACCGCGTGTCGTCACGGGTCAGGGTGAAGGCCCCGGCGGCGGCCGCGGCGTGCAGGTGGGCGCGCACGCGTTCGCGGGTGATGCCGTCGAGACCGCGCAGCACCTCGTCACCGATCCGGACCTGGCCCACCGGACCGGACCGGCTCAGGTCGGCCAGGGCCACCATCGCGTCGTAGGCGCTCACCCCCCAGGGCTGGCGCACCTCGTGCAGGGCGATGACGTCGCCGTCGAGCAGGGCCCGGGCCCGGCGGATGGCGCGCGCCGAGTCGTCGTCCAGAGCGGCCTTGCCGACCGGCGGCAGATCGCCCGCGCTCTCGCTGGTCGCGGCGGTCAGCGCGGCCGTCAGGGTGGCCGTCAGCGGGGCGGTGCGGGTGGCCGGACGGCCCCCGGGTGAGTCCCGCAGGTCGAGCACCAGGTCGCCGATGCCGGCGTCGTACAGGCGGCTGAGCAGGGTCTCGGTGCTGGCCCGGCGAGGGCTGAGCACCAGGACCCGGCGGCCCGCGGCCACCAGCCCGGCGATCGCGGCGGCCAGCGTGTGGGTGGCGCCGGACCCGGGCGGGCCCTCGATCACCAGGTGCTCGCCGCGCAGGGCGGCGGCCACGGCCTCGCTCTGGGCCGGGTCGCAGTCGAGCACCAGCAGTTCGTCGGCCGGGTCGGCCTGCTGCGGCGGGCTGACCGGGCGCGCACCGCGCGGGCCGAGCCGGCCCACCACGGCGAGGCGGCGCGAGTCCGACTCGGCCGGGCTGAACTTCTGGGCGGGAATGAGGGACGGACCGGGGTCACCGGAGCTGTCGGCCGCCGGAGGAGGAGTGGTGGTGTCGGGGAGCCGGATCACGGTCGGCGCGATCGACGCCGCCACCGCGCTCAGCAGCTCGTTCGTGGCGATGGCGGGCACCGCGGCGTCGAGGTCGGCCAGCACGGCGCCGGAACCGGCGGCGAACGTGGCCAGCACCAGGCTGCGCTCGATGGTGAAGTCGCGCAGCTGCCCGCAGTGCTCCTCGAGCCAGGTGTAGACCGGGCGGGGGTCGAAGCCCTTCTCGCCGTGCGCCATCGCGGCCAGCTCGTTGCCGTCGGCCTCGATGCCGTAGTCGTCGTTGAGCAGGCGGATCAGCTCGGGGTTGATCAGCACCGCGTCGTCGAGGTCGAGGTCGAAGTCGCTCTCGCCCCCGCGCGGGCGGATCGAGCAGCCCCGCAGCACCACCGGCGCGTTGACCGGATCGCTGGCCCCGGCCGGCCGCCAGGTGGCCACGCCGATCGACAGGCAGCAGGCCTGCACACCGCGCTGGGCCGAGAGCACGATCGCCGCGCGGCGGATCATCCGGACCTGGTTCCAGGCCACGTCGTGCGCGTCGGGCTCGCGGAACAGGCTGGAGAGCCGCGTCGGGCGGCCGGCGAAGAGCTGGGCCAGGCCGGAGGGGTGTGCGTGGGTGAGATCGAGCCAGGAGTCGCGGGCCGCCGGACCGGTGGTGAGAAGCGTGTCGGGCAGGCCGGATCCGGCCAGCGCACGGCGCCAGGTATCGACGGCGGCGGCGACTCTCTCGACATCGACACCGGGAGCGCCCGCAGACGGATCCGCCGGGCGCTCGACACGGGGCGTCAGGGGCCGCTGGATCAGCGGCCCCCCGGCGGACTGCTCGGGCACCACCCAACGCTAGCCCGCACGGCGCGGTGGACCCACAAACCGCACCCGGCGCGCCGGAGGACCGCTCTGTTCGGTGCCCGCTCGGAGGACGGTCACGCCCCACCGGACGGACGAGTAACAAGCCTGGTGAGGGCGGTTTTCGGGGTTCCGGACCCGGAAAGTGGTGTGACCGGTATGACACCGGAACGTGGGACACCAAAAACCGAGCCGACGGGCGGAACCTGCATGATCACGGCAAAACGACGGCGCGCTCAGGCCGCCAGGAGCATCGCCAGGACGGCGGTGTCCGGGTCCTGCGCCGGGTCGACGCCGACCTTGCTGACCAGCCGGGTGATCGTGCCGTCGCGCTCGGCCTCGACCCACGACGCCCGGTGCTCGAGGCCGAGATGCGGCACACCCGGCAGCAGCACGCAGCCGGACGCCGCGGCGGCGGCCTCGGGGATGGACGGGCGGCTCTCCGACGGCGGGTGCAGGAGCAGCAGCGCGGCCGGGGTGTGCCGGCCGAACTCACCGGGCGCCGGAGCCCCGTCGCCGAGTACCGGACCCGCCGACGTCACCAGGCCGACCGCGCCCGGCAGCGGGCCCTCGGGGGTGTCGTCCACGGCCCGGAACACGGTGGTGGTCGGGACCAGCCCGGGCACGGCGGCGAGCCGCACCGCGAGCAGCAGGAACTGCGCCCATTCCCGGGTGGACGAGGGCCAGCGTCCACTGACGACGAACCCGCTGAGCAGGTCGTCTCGGCCCTGGTAGGGGGCGATCTCGACGGACGAGAGGTTCGCAGAATCTGACATGCCGACTCCCTCCAGGAACGGAGGCACCGGACGCGCGGGACGTCACGGCGCTCCGTCGCACGTGATCACACGGTGCGGCACGAGGGCGTTAGCAGACAAGACCCCCCGAGTGCCAGCTCTAGGTGTCGAACAAGGTCCGGCCGGTCGCGGCGAACTCGGCGGCCTGCTTCAGGCACCGGGTGACCTGGGGCGAGAGCGGCTCGGGGAACTCGCCGGGCGCGAACCAGCCGACGGCGAGCGACTCGTCGTCGTTGACCACGGCCTCGCCGCCGAGCACCCGGCACTCGAAGAAGTGGTCCACGAAGACGGAGCGGTCGCCGTTGGGGTAGGCCATCGGCAGGGTGCTGTGGATGGAGATGAGCGCGACCACCTCGACGCGGACGCCGGTCTCCTCCTCCACCTCGCGGGCACAGGTGAGGGCCATCGGCTCGCCCGGCTCGGAGATCCCGCTGGGCAGCGACCAGAGCCCGTTGTCGGACCGCTGCCCGAGCAGGACGCGCCCGGCGTCGTCACGTACCAGCGCGGTGACGCCGGGGAGCCAGAGCTGCTCGGTGCCAATCTTCTCGCGCAGCCTCAGGATGAATTCGGGGGTCGCCATGCGCCGAACGGTACTAAGGCTGGGCGCCACGCTCTTTCAGCATGTTCTCCATCAGCGTGATCTCGGCCTCCTGGCCCTTCACGATCGCCCGGGAGAGGCTCACCACCACCGGCTCGTCGGTGAGGTTGAGCGCGGCCTGGGCCATCGCCACCCCGCCCCGGTGGTGCTTGATCATCAGCTGCAGGAACAGGATGTCGGCCTGCTCGGTGGGCAGCGTGCGCAGCTTGTTCACGTCGGCCTGGGTGGCCATGCCCGGCATCAGGCCGTTCTCGTCGAGATGGGTCTCGTCGGCGGAGAGCCCGGCGTTGCGGTGCTCGGCCTCGTGCCCCTGCATCCAGGCCATCGGCTCACCGCTGCGCCCGATCGACAGGCCCCAGACGTTGAGCCACGCCTGCATCTGGCCCATCTGGTTGGACTGGGTCAGCGCCATGTCGGTGGTCAGGTACCGGATGTCGTCGTCCTGGGTGCGGCGCTGCACGATCGTCGCCATGTCCACGGCCTGCGCGTGGTGGTCGATCATGTCGCGGGCCAGGCCGGCCGCGGCCGAGTTGTCGGTCGGCGTGGCCGGGCCCTGCACGTACGACACCAGCAGGAGCATGCCCGCCAGCAGCACGAGGCCGCCGATGGCCATGCGCACCAGAGCGCGCCCGGTCAGCCAGGAGCCGCGGCTGGGCGGCGCCTGCTCGTCGTGCAGGACGTCCTGATCGGGCTCGCTCATGGTCACCATTGTGATTAGCCCTCCGGCGTACCCACGCCACCGGTGCACGCGGCACCCGGCTCCGGCGTCTGCTCGCCCTGCTTGTACTCCTTGATGAACTTGTTGATGCGCGGGTCGGACGCGTCGTCGACCGTCATCTGCAGGCCCCACGCCTGCACCGAGATCGGGCTCTTCAGGTCTTTGTACGGGGAGAGCACGATGTAGGTCTGGCTGCCCACGGTCTTCTTGAGCGTCTCGACCTGGGCCTCGGGGAGGTCTTCCTGGTAGGCGATCCAGACCGCGCCGTGCTCGAGCGCGTGCACCGCGTTCTCGTTCTGCACCGGCGCGTCGTAGACGCCGCAGTTCAGCCACACCGGGTTGTGGTCGCCACCGACCGGCGGGGTCTGCTCGTACGTCACCGGCGTGGTGACGTGGTTCTGGCTGAGGTCCTTGTACTCCTTCAGACCGGTCAGCGACGTGGCGTCGAGCTCGGCCTGGTCGCCGCGAGCGGTCATCACGATCGCCGTGCCCCCACCCACGACCGCGAGCACGATCACGAAGGCACCGGCGGCCAGGGCGAAGCGCCGGTTGCGCTCGGCCTTCGCCTGCTGGGCACGAAGATTCGCCGCCTTCTCGGCAGTGGCCTGCCGGGCTTTCCTGGCGTTGGTCATGACGGTTGGGTGCCTCTCGGGGGTCTGGGGGCATCGACAAGGAACAGACGGACGGCGAAGCGCCGCAGTTCCGGACTTCTCACAGGAAAGAGCGCGGCCACGGTACCGCCCCACCAGCAACGATCCAGAACAAGTTCAAGTTTCACATAAGTTCCTGTGCGGCTGGGCCCGGTCCGGGCCCGGAAACGCGGCCGCGCATGCGCCTGGTTGTAACAAGAGATCAGTATCGTGCCGCCGAGTCCCCAGGAACGGAGCGGATCCCGGAATGCAGCTGAGCCCGCACGAGCAGGAACGCCTGATGCTCTCCTACGCGGCCGATCTGGCCTGGCGCCGCAAGGGCCGCGGGCTGAAGCTCAACCACCCCGAGGCGGTGGCGATCCTCAGCTCGTTCATCCTCGAGGGTGCCCGCGACGGCCGTCTGGTCACCGATCTGATGCAGGCCGGGCGCGAGGTCCTGAGCCGCGACGACGTGATGGACGGCGTGCCCGAGATGCTGCCCGAGGTGCAGGTCGAGGCCACGTTCCCGGACGGCACCAAGCTCGTGACCGTTCACGACCCGATCGTCTGATCCGGCAGGAGAGACGCCATGATCCCCGGCGAAGTGATCCCCGAAGACGGCGACATCACCCTGAACGAGGGCGCCGAGCGCACCGTCGTCCGTGTGGTCAATACCGGCGACCGGCCCGTCCAGGTCGGATCGCACTTCCACTTCCCCTCGGCCAACGCGGCCCTGGAGTTCGACCGCGAGCTGGCCCACGGCAAGCGGCTCGACATCGCCGCCGGCACCGCCGTGCGCTTCGAGCCCGGCGTCGACCGTGAGGTCACCCTGGTGCCGATCGCCGGCACCCGGGTCGTGCCCGGCCTGAGTCTCCCGGCTCCCGGTCCGCTGGACCGCTGAAGCCGGACCGAAGCGTCCATCAGAAAGAAGGCTGACCGCTTGGACCTCTCCCGCGCCCGCTACGCCCAGCTCTACGGCCCGACCGTGGGCGACAAGGTCAGGCTGGCCGACACCGACCTGGTCATCTCCCCCACCGAGGACCGGTGCGGCGGGCCCGGAAGAGCGGGCGAGGAGGCCGTGTTCGGCGGCGGCAAGGTGCTGCGGGAGTCGATGGGCCAGAGTCGCGTCACCCGCGGCGAGGGCACGCCCGACCTGGTCATCACCGGCGCGCTGGTGCTCGACCACTGGGGTGTGATCAAGGCCGACGTCGGTGTCCGCGACGGCCGGATCGTGGCCCTGGGCAAGGCCGGCAACCCCGAGACGATGGACGGCGTGCACCCCGACCTGGTGATCGGGCCGAACACCGAGATCCTGGCGGGCAACGGCAAGATCCTCACGGCGGGCGGCATCGACTGCCACGTGCACTTCATCTGCCCGCAGATCGTGCCGGAGGCCCTGGGCAACGGCATCACCACGCTGATCGGCGGCGGCACCGGACCGGCCGAGGGCACCAAGGCCACCACGGTCACGCCCGGCTCCTGGTACCTCGCCCGCATGCTCGAGGCGATGGACGACCAGCCCGTCAACGTCGCCCTGCTGGGCAAGGGCAACACCGTCTCGCACGAGGCGATGTGGGAGCAGTTGCGCGCCGGCGCCTCGGGTTTCAAGCTCCACGAGGACTGGGGCACCACCCCCGCGGCCATCGACGCCTGTCTCACGGTGGCCGATGCCAGCGGCGTGCAGGTCAGCATCCACACCGACACCCTCAACGAGGCCGGCTACGTGGAGAGCACGCTGGCCGCGATCAACGGCCGGGCGATCCACAGCTACCACACCGAGGGTGCGGGTGGCGGTCACGCGCCCGACATCATCACGGTCGCCGGCTACGGCCACATCCTGCCCTCGAGCACCAACCCGACGAGGCCGCACACCGTCAACACGCTCTCCGAGCACCTCGACATGCTGATGGTCTGCCACCACCTGTCGCCGTCGATTCCCGAGGATCTGGCCTTCGCGGAGTCCCGGATCCGCCCCAGCACCATTGCCGCGGAAGACCTGCTGCACGACCTCGGGGCGATCTCGATGATCGGCTCGGACGCGCAGGCGATGGGCCGGATCGGCGAGGTCGTGCTGCGCACCTGGCAGACGGCGCACGTGATGAAGACGCGGCGCGGCCTGCTCGAGGGCGACGTGCACAACGACAACCTGCGCGCCCGGCGCTACGTGGCCAAGTACACGATCGCCCCGGCCGTCGCGCACGGCATGGAGCAGGAGATCGGCTCGATCGAGAAGGGCAAGCTCGCCGACCTGGTGCTCTGGGACCCGGCCTTCTTCGGGGTGCGGCCCCACGTGGTGGTCAAGGGCGGCATGATCGCCTGGGCGCAGATGGGCGACGCGAACGCCTCGATCCCGACCCCGCAACCGATCCTCCCGCGGCCGATGTTCGGCGCGGCGCCGAAGGTCGCGGCGGCCACCAGCGTGCACTTCGTGGCCCCGCAGGCGATCGACGACGGGCTGGCGAGCCGGCTGAACGTCGACCGGCGCCTGGTGGCGGTCGAGAACGTTCGGCAGCGCGGCAAGGCCGACATGCCCGAGAACACGGCCACCCCCGACATCAAGGTCGACCCCGACACCTTCACGGTGCGCATCGACGGCGAGGTCTGGGAGGAGAAGCCCGCCACGAGTCTGCCGATGGCGCAGCGGTATTTCATGTTCTGAGTGCTTTTGATCGAGGACGTGGTGGTCGCCGGGCGCTTTTGCCTCCGATTGGTAAGGAGAGGCTTACCTTCCTTCTGCTACCTTCCGGTTCATGACCCCGATCCTGGCCCGTGACTCCGCCCAGTTCACCCGCCGCGCAGCGCTGCTCGCGGGCGTCTCGGTGGTGAGCGGAGCGGCCCTGGCGGCCTGCGGCTCCTCGTCGTCCGGGGGCTCGACGACCGCCGCGTCCGCGTCATCCTCCTCGTCCTCGCCCGAGAGCACGTTCCCGGCCACCGTCGAGCACCGGTTCGGCTCGACCACCGTGCCGAAGAGGCCCGAGCGCATCGTGATCGTCGGCCTGTCCGAGCAGGACATCGTGCTGGGGCTGGGTTTCACGCCGGTCGCGACCACCGAGTGGTACGGCGAGCAGCCCTACGCGGTCTGGCCGTGGGCGCAGGAAGCGCTCGGCGACGCGAAGCCGACCGTGCTCAGCACCGCCGACGGGTTCCAGTTCGAGAAGATCGCCGCGCTCGCGCCCGACCTGATCATCGGCACCAACTCGGGCATGAAGGAGTCGGACTACGAGAAGTTCTCGGAGCTCGCACCGACCCTGCCGGGGGTCGTCGGCGGCACCGACTACTTCTCGCCCTGGGAGGACCAGACGCTGCTGATCGCCTCCGCGCTGGGCTCCTCGGCCAAGGGCCAGGAGCTCATCGACTCGGTGAAAGACGCCTACGCGCAGGCGGCCTCGGAACACCCCGAGTTCAAGGACAAGGTCGCCACGTTCAGCCAGAACGGCTTCTACGACGGCCTGATCTACGTCTACCCGGCCGGCCTGGGCACCGACTTCCTCTCGATGCTCGGGTTCACGGTCAACCCCGATCTCGCCGCCCTGGCGAAACCGGGCGAGCAGGCGGCGATCTCGTCCGAGCGCCTGGACGTGATCGACACCGACGTGCTGGTGATCGCGGCCGAGAAGGCCGCGGACATCGCGGCCCTGGAGAAGGTGCCGACCTACGCGGCGCTCGACGTGGTCAAGAACCAGGGCGTCGTCTACACCGACCCCACGCTGTCCGGCGCCATGTACTTCGTGACGCCGCTGAGCCTGACGTACGTGCTCGAGCACCTGACGCCCGCGCTGAAGAACGCGGTCGCCGGTTCGTCGCCGGCCGAGATCGTCGGCGCCGCGTAGGTTCTACCTGGCGGTGTCCTTGTACTCGGTCTCGTCGGCGGCGACCCGGGACACCGACTTCGCGGTCGTGGTGGTCTGTTCCAGCATCGCGCGCCAGGTCCGCTTGGGAGACTTCAGGCGGCCGATGAAGATGCCCTTCTTGTTCGTGGTGAAGTGGGCCGTCGTCTTCCAGCCGTTCTCGGTCCGGTACTGGATCGCGACCCGGGCACCCGGCATCGGGCTGCGCACGGCGCCCTTGCCGTAGTTCGCGCGCACCAGCTGACCGCCGATGTAGCGGTAGGGCTGGTTGTGCACGACCACCAGCGTGAGCATGCTGGGCCGCAGCAGCCGGAAGCGAGCCATGCAGCTCTCGCCGTCCTTGCTGATGGTGGCCTGATGCAGTCCGGCGTCCGCGTTGTGGTACTTCTTCGGCTCGAAATGCTTGACCTGGAAACCCGGCCGGGCGTCGATCTCCAGGTCCGGCACCCGCACCCGCCAGTCCGAGGCCCCCGGCACCGCGAACTTCACGGCCCGGGGATCCGCGCCCAGCACCAGCGTGTTCGGTGTGAAGGCGCAGGTCGCGGCGGCCGTTGTCACGGTGCCGCCCTCGGAACTGGCGGGGGCGGCGAGTGCGCTGCCCGACGTGAGTGGTGTGAAGGCCAGCCCGGCGACGATCACCGAGACTCCCCCGAGTCTTCTGAACATGCCAGTGACCGTAGGTGCCTACTGTGACGTCAGGACAGCGTTCGCGGCAGTCTCGCCCGAACTCCTGACGCCACCCCCGGTCTGTCAGGGGCTGGACGCGCACCACCACCGTGACCACGCGGGCGGTTTCGTTCGCCCGCTGCGGTGACTCGCGGGCGACTCCGTCACCGTCTACTCACAGGCGACTCCGTCACCGTCGCGGTCGAGGTGCGAGGCGTAGCCCGGTTCCCCGCGGTGCAGGGGCGCCGCTCCGGCCCGGCGCACGGCGTCGCAGTTCTCGTAGTAGGGCTCGGGAGCGGGCTCCGGCTTGGGCTCGGGCTTCGGCTTGGGCTTGGGCTTCGGTTTCGGTTTCGGCCACTCCTTCTCGTGTTTCGCGACCGCCGAGACCTGCCCGGCCGTGGTCGCGGTCGGCCCGGCCACCGCCCGCCAGACCCGCTTCCCGATCGCGACGCGTCCCGAGTAACGCCCCTTCTTGTCGGTGGTGAGGACCTTCTCGGTGACCCAGCCCGTCCCGGTCCGCCGTTGTACCGCCACCCGCACGCCGCCCACCCGGCTGACGCCGGTCCGGTCGCCGAAGCCGACCCGCGTCACCGTGCCGGTCAGGTAGCGGTAGGGGTGCCGGTGCCGTACGAGCAGCCCGACGTTACTGGCCCGCAGCAGCCGAAAAGTGCTGTCGCAACTGTTGCCGTCGACGGTGACCCGGGCCGGGTGCAGGCCCGCGTCGGAGTTGTCGTAGCGGGCCGGGTCGAACGTCTTGACGCGATGGCCGGGCCGCGCGTCGATGCCCAGGTCCGGCACCCGCACCCGCCACTGCGTGGCGCCCGGCACGTCGAACTCCACCCGCCGGGGGCTGGACCCGAGCCGAACGGCCCGCGGCCCGAAATCGCAGACGGCGGAAGTCTGGACCGGATCGGAGGTCACCGGCGCCGCGTGCACGGCGCCCGGGGTCAGTGGGGCGAGGACCAGTCCGGCGGCGAGCGCCGTGACTGCCCCGAGTCGTCTCAGCATGGGCCGAACCTAGGAAACGAGGCGTCTTCGGACGGGCGGTTCGGTTCGGGACGAACCGAATGCCCGAGGTCACGATCGGCTGATGAACCGGGCCAGAAGTGGTGCGCTGAAAAGCATCACGAAGAGCCGCACGATCTGGACCGTGAGCACGAAGGTCACGTCCGAGCCGCTGCCCACCGCCGTGGCCAGCACCGCGTAGAGGCCGCCGGGGGTGGTGGCGAGGTAGCCGTCGAGCAGGCTGCGGCCGGTGGCCCGGGCCAGCAGCACACCCAGGCCGGCGCTGGCCACGATCAGGCCGATGATGGCGAGCATGGCCAGGGGCAGCACGGCGGCCACGGCCTTCAGGCTCGCCCGGGTGAAGCGCAGGCCGACCTGGAGGCCGATGAGGGCGAAGCCGACGCTCTCGAGCGCGCCCGGCACGCTCGCGTCGACCAGGCCGGTGCCGGTCAGCGACGCGGTGACGACGAGCGGGAAGAGCAGGGCGCCGGCCGGCAGCGGGATCCGGCGGGCCAGGGGGATCCCGATGACCAGGGCGAGCGCGGTGAGGGCCAGGCCGGCCCCGATCTCGCGCAAGGTCCCGGCCGACTCGGGCGTGAGGCCCGGGGCCGCACCGGTGACCGGATCGGCAACCGGATCGGCCCGGAACACGAACTGCGCCACCAGCGGCATCCCGACCAGGATGATCAGCACCCGCAGGTACTGCACCACGGCCACCACCCGGTCGTCCGCCCCGAGATCGCGGGAGATCGCCACGATGCCCGACGCCCCGCCCGCGACCATCGCGAACACGCCCGTGGCGGTGGAGATCCCGCTCTTCAGCCGCAGCAGGTAGCCCGCCCCGACGCTGAGCAGCAGGGTGGCGAGGCAGGACAGGATCACCGGGAACCAGTCGGCCTGCAGCGACGACAGGGCCGCCGGGTCGAGCGTGCTGCCGATCGAGGCGCCGAGCACGGCCTGACCGGCGGTGAAGGCGAAGCCCGGCACGGTCGGCGGGTGCGGCGCGACCAGGGCGTAGGCGAGCCCGGCGGCGAGCGCCCCGAACAGCACGGGCGAGGGCAGGCCGGCCAGGTGCAGCAGGAGCGAGATGCTGACGACGAGGGTCAGGAGGATCAACCAGGGCCAGGCCGAGCGGGCGGGCCCGGGTTCGTGTGACACGCCCGTCAGCCTACGACCGGCCGATGACATCGCTTGTAACACAACGAACATACGCTGGCCCCATGTTCGCCCCCGGAACCGCCGCTCTTCTCGCGCTGGCCGATCAGCGCCTGCCCAGCGGCGGTCACGTGCACTCGGGCGGCGTCGAGCAGGCGATCACCGACGGGCTGGTGTCCGGGGTCCGGTCCCTGGAGCGCTTCCTCGAACGCCGGCTGCGCACGACCGGGCTGGTGACCGCGGGACTCGCCGCCGCCGCGTCCACCCTTGACCAGGAACTCAAGATCACCGAACTGGACGCCGAGGCCGACGCCCGCACCCCGTCCCCCGCCCAGCGCCTGGCCTCGCGGGCCCAGGGGCGCGGGTTGCTGCGCACCGCCAAGGCCGCCTGGGCCGCCCCGTCGGCCACCCTGAACTGGAGCGACCTGGGTGCCCGCCCGCACCACCCGATCGTGCTCGGCTGCGCCGCGCGCGCCGGTGGCATCGAACCCGAGGGAGCCGCCCTGGCCGCCGCGTACCTGTCCGTGAGCGCCCCCTCGACCGCGGCCCAGCGCCTGCTGGCGCTCGACCCGGTCGCGGTCGCCGCGGTGACGGTGAGGCTGAGCCCCGTGATCGAGGAGATCGCGGCGGTTGCCGTGCACAACCTCGAAATGTCACAACTGCCCGACGATTCCGACCCCCTGCTGGATCTGCTGGCCGAGCGCCACGCCGCCCGAGAGGAGCGCCTCTTTGCGTCCTGACCTGTCTCTCACCGACTCCGAAGCTCGTCTCGGAGTTCCCCGTCCCGCCGCTCTCCCTCACGAACTGCCGGGCGACGACCCGCACGAGCACCTCGCGGGCCCGGGCCGGCTCTCGGGCGAGAACGGCCCGCTGCGCGTCGGTATCGGCGGCCCGGTCGGCTCGGGCAAGACCGCCCTGGTCGCGGCCCTGTGCCGGGTGCTGGGCGAGAAGCTCCAGCTGGGCGTGGTCACGAACGACATCTACACCACCGAAGACGCGGACTTCCTGCGCCGCAACGCGGTTCTGCCCGACGAGCGCATCGTCGCGGTGCAGACCGGCTGCTGCCCGCACACCGCGATCCGCGACGACATCACGGCCAACCTCGACGCCATCGACGACCTCGACGAGCGGCTCGCCCCGCTCGACCTGGTGCTGGTCGAGTCGGGCGGCGACAACCTGACCGCCTCGTTCAGCAAGGGCCTGGTCGACGTGCAGATCTTCGTCGTCGACGTGGCCGGTGGCGACAAGGTGCCCCGCAAGGGCGGTCCCGGCGTCACCACGGCCGATCTGCTGGTCATCAACAAGACCGACCTGGCTCCCCTGGTCGGCGCCGACCTCGGCGTGATGTCCGGCGACGCCCACAAGGTGCGCGGCGACAAGCCGGTGGTGCTGCAGTCGCTGCGTGAAGACCCGGCCGCGACCGACGTCGTCAACTGGGTGATGGCTCAGATGAACCCGGTTCATGCGTAGTCGTCTCGAGATCGTCGCCGAGCTCCGCGGTGGCCGCACGGTCGTGCGCGCCATCCGCGGCGGCGGCCATTTCGCCGGCCGCCAGACCGAGCCGGGCACCGTGCACCTGGTCGGCACGGCGGCGGGCCCGCTCGGCGGCGACCACGCGGTCGTCGACGTGCACGTGCACGAGGGTGCCCGGTTGAGCGTGCGCAGCGCGGGGGCCACGATCATTCAGCCCGGGCGCCTGCAGCCCGACTCGGTGGTCGAGCTGAACCTGCACGTTCACGACGGCGCGTATCTCGACCTGGCCACCGAACCGACGGTGGTCTGTCACGGCGCGCACCACGAGAACCGCACCACGATCGGCCTTTCCGGCTCCGGACAGGCTCGGGTGGTGGAGCAGGTGCTGCTCGGCCGGGCCTACGAGCCGCCGGGCGTCTGGGCGGGGCGCACCGTCGTCACCCGCGACGGCTCCCCTCTGCTGCGGCACACCCTGCGCTCGTCGCTGGTGGCCGTCGGCGGCGTCCGGGTGATCTCCACGCTCGTCAGCACCGAAGGTTCTTACACGCCGGCCACGACGGGGGACGCGTCGGCCCTCCCGTTGGCGGGTGGGGGCCTTCTGGTCACGGCGACCGGCAGCGACCTGCTGCCGGTCGAGGCCGACCTGCTGGGGGCTACGAACGCCGCGCGGGTTGCTGCTTACGCCGCCCCGGGTAGCTGAGGATCCCGATCGCGGTCACGGCCATCACGCTGCCGCCGATCAGCCACGGCCACACGCCACCGGTGAGTTTGCTGTCCCCCGAGGAACCCGAGGTGTTCTCGGCGGCGAGAGGTGTTGCACTGGCCGAGGGTTCCGGGGTGGCCCCGGCCTCACCCGAGACCGAAGGTGACGGGGTCGCCCCGGCGGCCGACGCGTCCGTCTGCGTGCTCAGAGTCTCACCGGCCGTGGGCTTCACGCCGGTGTACTTGTAGGTCTTCATCTGCGTGATCACGAACGACGCGGGCAGCTTGGTCTTCTTGTTCGGGCTGCCGGTCAGCTCGTCGCCGGTGGTGGTGGCCATGCTGATCCAGCGGGCCTTGGTGTAGGCCTTGTCCGAGTAGAAGATCTCGTCGCCGTCGAGGCGCACCAGCAGGTGCTTGGGCGCCCACTCGATCGTGTAGGTGTGGAACTTCTTGTCGGCGAAGTCCTGCTCGGAGAACGCCTGCTCGGAGCCCTTGCCGTAGCCGTTGCTCACGTAGGCGGTGTCGGTGCCCGGCGCCAGCAGCTCGATGCTCGTGAGCGCGTTGTCGTCGTCGCTCGAGGGAGACAGCGTGATGTAGCTGTTGATGCCCTGGCCGGAGGGGACCTTGGCCTTGATCTCCCACTTGCCGTACTTCTGGGCCCAGTCCCAGCAGCCGAAACCGCCGGTGGTGTAGGTCTGGCCGTCGGTCTTCTTCTTCTCGACCTTCATCGTGAGCTCGCCGTCACCCATGGTGACGTTCTTCGACGACCAGGCGCTGTTGCCCGCGGCGTACTTGCCGGAGTAGCTGACGCAGCCGTCGGCCAGGGACGAGCCGTTGAAGTTGACCTCGCTGCTGAGCGACCAGCTCGACTTCTTCTTCGCCCCGTCAACAGCGCGTGCCGAGTCCGCGGCGTGCACCGAACCGGCAGCCTGTGCCGTTTCGGTCAGGAGGGCCTGCGACCCCACCATCGTGGTGGCGGCGACCAGTGCGGCCGCGGCCCCGAGGATGTGCCTGGGCCTCATGCCTGCCTCTCCATCAGCGGGTTTCTGTGAGCGTTCGGGCGTCGCTGTACCTTACGCGCCATTCCTGTCGGGCGGCGCACCGCCGGTCGGGTGACGCCCGGCCGGGTGACGGTGTCGTTCGTTCGGCCAGGTGGGCCATCCTCGTGCCGATGCCCCTTCTCGGTAAAGCCGGTCGATCGAGGAGGGGTGCGTGGCAGGGGCGAAGAAGGGTGGACGACGTGAGCACCGGTCCCAGCCGTCACGAGCCGTTCGCAGACGGCGCCGTTCCACCCTGCTGACCGTGTCACTGGGCGTGGCCGCGATGACCGGGGGCCTGTTCGTCAGCGGAACCCTCGACCCGGTGGTGCACGACGTGGTCGCCTACGTGTCCTCGGGCTCGTCCGACGCGAACGGGCTGAACGCCGAGAAGGTCGCGGACTGGATGTACACCGACGACGTGCCCGACTGGTCGCAGGTGCGAGGTGTTCCCGAGAAGGTGCAGCGGCCGTCGGCACCGACCGACGCGGTGCGCCCGACCATCGCCCCGCCGGAGAGCCCGCACCGCTTCATCTTCTCCGGCCAGCCCCCGATGCCGACCTACAGCCTGGCTCCGCGCGACGACTGCATGCAGCCGCACAACCCGGTCTCGATCGCCCACAACTTCGTGGTGACGGCGACCGGCGGTGGCAGCGTCTCGGTGCGCTGGTGGGACATGGGCGACCCGGACACCCAGACCTACGAGGTAGTGGCCGTGCCGCGGTACGTGAACCAGTACGACTACTCCAGGCCCAGGGCCGACCCGCCGAAGAAGTTCACCGAGGTCAAGGCGTCCAAGGGCTGCAAGCAGATGAGCACCACCGTCACCGGCCTGGCCAAGGGCTCCCAGTACACCTTCAGCCTGATGGGCGTGAACAAGTCCCCGCTGAACGGCCGGGCCTACTCGATCACCCGGGCGACCAGCGAGACCATCACCATCAAGTGACGGTCTCGCCGGATCACTCTCAGGCCGGCTTCAGGGTCTTCGACCAGAGCGACCTGCCGTCGATGTCCCGCAGGTGGACCGTGAAATCCCGGCTGTGGCCGTCGATCTCGACCTCACCGAAGAACTGGTAGCCCTCCATCGGCGAGGTGTTCGCCCGCGGTGGCGCCGCCACGAACTCGGCCTTCGGCCCGAACGTGGAGTCGAGCGCGTTGGGGCCGAACGCCCCCGCGTGCAGCGGGCCGCTGACGAACTCCCAGAACGGGTCGAAGTCCTGGAAGGCCGCGCGGGACGGGTCGTAGTGGTGGGCGGCCGTGTAGTGCACGTCAGCCGTGAGCCACACCGTGTTGCCGATCCGGCGCCGTTTGATCTCCCGCAGGATCCAGGCGATCTGGCGCTCCCGGCCGAGCGGCGCGCCCGCGTTGCCCTGCGCCACCGCCTCGATGTCGTCGCCGTCCGGCACGACCAGCCCGATCGGCATGTCCGACTGGATGACCTTCCAGGTGGCCTTGGACTTCTTCAGCTCCGAGACCAGCCAGCGGGCCTGCTCGCCGCCGAGGATGCCGCCGTCCGGCGACGGTCCCCCGGCCTGCAGGCCCGGGGTGTTCGCGTCCCGGTAGGTGCGCATGTCGAGGATGAAGATGTCGAGCAGCGGGCCGTACGAGACCTTGCGGTAGATCTGGTGGTCGCGCACCGTGCGTGGGCTGAGTGGCTGGTACTCGGTCCACGCCTGGTAGGCACGGGCCTTCAGCACGTCGGTGTCCTTCTCGGAGTACCGGGTGTCGTCGAGAATCTCGCCCGGGTACCAGTTGTTGCTGACCTCGTGGTCGTCCCACTGCGACACCAGCGGCGTGTGCGCGTAGAAGTCCCGCAGCCCGGCGTCACCGAGGTTGTAGCGGTGCGCACCGCGGAAGTCGGCGAGCGTCTCGGCCACGTGAGACTTGGCCTCCTCCAGCTCGTTCCGGTACACCCGGCCGTCGGGCAGGGTGACGTCGCCGGTGATCGGGCCGTCGGCGTAGATCGAGTCGCCGGAGTGCAGGAAGAAGTGGGCGTCACGCCCCCGCATCGCCCGGTAGATCGGGAAGCCGCCGAGGTCGGGGTTACGGCCCCAGCCCTGGCCGGCCTGGTCGCCGCTCCACAGGAAGCGCAGGTCGCGGGCCTTGCGCGGGGCGGTGCGCAGCAGGCCGTCGGTGTGCTCTCCGACCACCCGGTGCGAGTCCGGGTGGGTCAGCACCACGCGATAGGTGACGTCCTCACCAGCGGGCAGCCCGTGCAGCTGGACCCGGCCGGTGAAGTCGCTGCGGCCGGTCAGCACCGGACCGCGGAAGACCCGGCTGCGCCCGGAGAACCGGCCGGTGGGCGAGACCTGCACGAACATCCGCGCGGGCCGGTCGGAGCGGGTCCAGACCACCGCGCTGTCGGCGGTGACATCACCCGCCTGTACGCCGTGGGTGATGGAGGGTCTGGCCGTGTCGACCAGAGCCGACGAGGAGGCTGCCGGGACGAGTACGCCGGAGGCGGTGACGCCGGTGATACCGAGGGCGCCACGCAGCACTCCACGCCGGGAGGGCCGGGAGACAGGGTTAGGCATGGCCTTCAGGCTGCTCGCCGCCGGGGACCACCACGCCATCAGGAAGTGACACAGAGGCGACCATCGAATGGACGCCTCAAGGCTTAGGAGGGCCTGACCCGTCACAGTCCGGGAGGCAGGGCGGGTTCGGCCACGATCGGCTGCCGCATCGCGGTCACCGTGGTCCAGCCCTGGCGCAGGAGGGCCAGGTCACTGCCCGGACCGGCGTGCTCGCCCGGCTCGCGGAACGCCATCGTCACGAAACCCTCTCCCGGATCACCAATCTCGGCCTGCACCACGCCGAAGTCGGCGAACCCGGCCGGTTTCGGGCCCCTGACCTGATCGAGCGGGCGGTCGGGGATGTTCACGTTCACCGCGAAGAGCCCGGCCCGGGCCTCGGCGAACCAGCGCAGGACCCGGGGCGTCTCGGCCCGCACGGTGTCCCAGTGCTGCGGCGGCCAGCCGTCCACGGACAGGGCCAGGCCCGGCACGCCGTGGTTGGCGGCCGTCAGCGCCGCCCCCACGGTGCCCGAATGGATCACGGCCTGGCCGGTGTTCGCGCCGTGGTTCACCCCCGACAGCACGATGTCCGGCACGTCGCCGAACGCCCCGCGCACCCCGACGAACGCGATCATCGCGGGTGACGCGTGCACGGCGAAGGCCTTCACCCCCGCCACCTCGACCCGGTCGTACAGCAGCCGCCCGCCCTGCTCCAGGGCGCTCAGCATCGAGCCGGTGCCGCTGCGGTTCTCATGGGGCGCCGCGACCGTCACGTCGAGCCCGGCCGCCAGCGCCACCTCGGTCAGAACGTGGATGCCCTGGGCATCCACCCCGTCGTCGTTCGTGATCAGCGCACGCAGAGTCATACGCCCCAGCGTCTCGCGGTCCGCCCTCCCACGCACCCGTCCGGTGACGCACCCACGCAATCCCTTGACAGAGGCGTCCGCCATTTACCTCTTGCATAATTGCCGTAAGAGGCGTTCGATGTTCACTACTTACTCAACCAAGGGAGCGGACATGACGACCGTCAGCGGCTCAGTGGCACTGGTGACCGGTGGGCAACGCGGACTCGGGCGCGCCTTCGCCCAGGCCCTGCTCGACGCGGGAGCGGCGAAGGTCTACGTGACAGCCCGGAACCCGGTTCCCACTGACGACCCCCGGCTGGTCCCCCTGCCGTTCGACGTCACGGACGAGCAGTCCGTGCGGAACCTGGCCCTGGCCGCACCCGACGTCACGATCGTGGTCAACAACGCCGGCGTCACCGTTCCGGCGCCGGTGACCGAGGCGAGCCTGGCCGACGCCCGCACGATCTTCGAGACCAACGTGTTCGGCCCGTTGCGGGTGGCCCAGGTGTTCGCACCGATCCTGGCCGCCAACGGCGGTGGTGCCCTCGTCGACATCCACTCGGTGCTCAGCTGGCTGGCCGGGAGCGGCCTGTACGGCGCGTCCAAGGCGGCGCTCTGGTCGCTCACCAACTCGCTGCGCCCGGTGCTCGGCAAGGCCGGGACCCAGGTTCTGGGCGTGCACCTCGGTTACGCGGACACCGACATGACCGCCCGGCTCGACGTGCCCAAGATCGACCCGGCCGACGTGGCCCGCGGCATGGTCGAAGCACTGGTCGCCGGGGACAGCGAGTACCTGGCCGACGACGCGAGCCGCTGGGCCAAGGGCGCGCTGAGCGGACCGCCGGAGGCTCTCGCTATCGTGTGAGGCTCAGAGGGAGGCCGGGATGCCACGATTCGCCGCCACGGAGCGACTGGACACCTCGGTCGCCCCGGAAGATCTGCTGCTCACACAGGAACTCGCCAATTCGCAGGGCCCTCCGACCTACGGCATCGACCTGTTCGACACCCCGGAGCCGGCTCAGGCCTGGCTCGACGGGCTGCTCGAGGAGTATCCCGGCGCTCCGGTGATCCGCCTGGGCCCCGGCGAGATCGAGCGGCTGCGGGCGATTCGCGCGAGCCTGCACCGGCTTCTGGCCCGGGGGGACGAGACCCTGCACTCCGGCGCGGAGCCGCCGCTCGACGCACCGGTGAACCTGAGGGCCGGCCCGAACGGGGTAGAGGGATCACCCGTCGGCACCGGCGTGGACTGGCTGGCCTCGGCCGTGACGCTGGAGCTGTTCCGGGCCCAGGAGCACGACCTGCTCCGGCGCCTGAAGCTGTGCCACAACCCGGGGTGCACCGTCATTTTCTACGACCGCTCGAAGAACAACAGCCGCACGTGGCACGACGTCGCCACGTGCGGTAACCGGGCCAACGTGCGGGCCTACCGGGCCCGGCGAAAAGCCTCATCGTCGTAGGAGTTTGAGCGCGAGCCCCACCGAGGTACCGCCCAGCACCACGAGCAGCACCACCGAGAGCAGCCCGGCGAGCGCCACCAGCGTGAGCAGCCCGGCCGTGGCCAGCAGAACCAGTTCGGGCCCGGACGCCCGGGCGAAGCCCCGAGTGGTCACCGACAGCGCGGTCAGGATCACGAAACTGACCGCGGCCAGGGCGGTCACGACCTCGTGATGCCCGCCCAGCGTGATCACCGCGAGCACCCCGGCGTCGTCGATCCAGGGGCCGGCCGTGGTCGTCCAGGCCCCGGCCAGCACGTCGAGGAGCACGAGCGCCCAGGGCTTGCGGCCGTAGCGCGACGGGGGACGTCGCGGTGCCTTCGTCTGCACGGTCACCTCCTGTGCGGCAAGGGTTTCGGTCATCTGGTCAGCTCCCCGCGGATCGCGCCCATCATCACGCCGAGCACGGCGGCGAGGGTGACCACGACGACGGACAGGAGCAGCACCGCCACCATCACGACGCCGGTGACCGCGCCCAGCCCGATCACGGCGACACCGCCGAGAGCGGTGGCGGTGACGATCGAGGCCCGGGTCAGGCCGGCGGTGAGGGGCAGGGCGAGGATGAGCACGGCGGCGGCGATCAGCGCGACGAGGCCGGCGACGTGTTCGTGACCGTTGAGCGTGGCCACCTCGCAGAGCCGGGTGCCGCACGGGGCCCGGCCGGTGTCCACGAGGCGGAGCCAGGTGCCGGCAGCCAGGTCGAGCACGGCGGTGCCGCGCAGGAATCGGGTGAGGTAGACGTCCAGCGGCGGACGTTCCGGAGGCTCGGGCGTCCGGCGCTCCTTTCCTGCGGGCCGGGTCGTGTTCTCGGACGAGCGGGTCTCCGGCTCGGACGGCGGGGTCTCGTTCGCGGGTGGTCGGGTCGCCTTCACGGGCGCCCCGGTCGCGCCCGTGGGCGGCTGGGGGTGGGACTCGTTGTACTGGAACGGGATCCGCACCCGGGGAAGGCCTCTGAGGATTTCTCTTCGCGTCGTGGTCATGCCATGAGCGTGCTGCGCGGGTTCATGGCGCAGCGGCGGAAGTCCTGCTTCGGGACTTTCACGATCTCTAGGTAACCCCTGCGGCCCGCCGACCTGCGCATCCGGCGTCCGGCGGTTCCGCCGCCGTGACCATGAAATCCGCACTTGCCGGAGTTACTCGCGAGTGCCCCACCGGTCGCTCTCGTTGAGGGGAGTCGGAGAAAGTCACCCTCAAATGTTCCTCAGCCCGGTTCGCCGTGGTCAGACCTGCCTGAAGTCCCGCTGAACTTCACTGAACCCCGCTTGAACGTGATTCGGCTTCAGGCGACTTCGGCCGGGTCGCTGTCTCTGCTCCACTGCCGGGCGTACTCCCAGGCACGCAGGCGGCCGAGCCGGGGCGGGACCGGCAGCGACGACGCCCGAGAGGGCGGCTCGTCGGCCAGGAGGGTCAGGGCCTCGGCGCGGAGCACCCGGTAGCCGCCGGCCCGCTGCCAGGTGCGGCCACTGACCGGGCCGGTCCAGACACCGGCGAGCTGCCGCAGGTCGGAGGCGCGGTCGCAGAGGTCGATGCGGTTGCCGCTGCCGAAACGCTCGAGGGCGGCCGGGTCGTCGAGGCCGAGGCGGCGGGCCTCGTCGGGGCCCGGGCGCACCGAGAACGGGTCGAACTCGACCCAGGTCAGATGCTCGACGCAGGCGCAGACCAGCTCCGGCTGACCTTTGGCCAGCGCGCCGCCGGCCCGGCGCAGCGCGGCCAGCTCGTCGTGCTCGCGCTCCAGCACGCGCCCGGTGCGCCAGAGCAGGTGCTCGGCCACCCGGCCGGGGCGGGGCTCGGGGCCGATCGCCCTGCGTCCGTTCGCCGCCACGAACGGGGGCACGGCCTCGTTCAGCCGGGCCTGCGCGGCCACGGCCTGGCCGAGGGTCTGCAGTCGCATGGCGTCGGCGACCAGGCGCAGGCAGTGGGTGAGGTGAAGGATCGTGCGGTCGCCCCCGGACAGCGGCGAGCGCGGCCCGAGAACGGTGCGCCAGTCGCCGCGTTCCAGGGCGTGCACGGCGGGGGCGAGGGGGCGGGGAGCGGCGGTGGTCATGGTCATCGTGGCTACCTGCCCCGGTCGGGGATCGGTCATGCGTCAGGTTAGGCAGAAACGGTGCCGTGGATTTCGCCCTGCCCGGCAGTGATTTTCGTGCGGTGAGCAGACCGGGGCCCGGGCCGGCTCACCGCAAGCCGGGAAAGGTGCACCCCTTCATGCCGCCTTCGTCTACCCGGTGCGGTGAGCAAGTTGCCCCGCACTCCACCCAACCCCGGGTGAGCCTCGCCAAAGCTCGCAGTAAGACCGTAGACTCCGAATGCGGATGTTTCGTTCCATTACGCCGCAGTTGGCTGCTGACCGGGAGGGGGTTGGGGGCATGGCCGCAAGCGTGGGCAACGCCGCGCGTCTGGCGCAGAGACTCAAGGAGCTGCGGGAGGGCAGGCCCGGTCTCACCCAGAACCTGCTGGCGGGGGCACTGAGCACCGAGGCCAGGGTGGCCGCGGCCACGCTGAGCTCGTGGGAGTCGGCCAACAACCCGAAAACCCCCACGCCGACCCGGCTCGAGGCCTACGCCCGGTTCTTCGCGGTCGACCGCTCGTTCGACGGCCGCCGGGCGCACCTGCCCACCCACGCCGAGCTGCGCGACAACCCCGACGACCTGCTGGCCTACGACCGGCTGCACGCCGAGCTGGTCGAGCTGCTGCAGGGCGAAGACGTGATCGAGGCCGAGACCGGCCAGCGCACCCTGCTCGACTTCGACGACGGCGACATCGTCATCATCTGCCCCGACGCGCCCACCGACTCGCGCGGGCCGCTGGCGGTCGACGCGTCGCCGAACTACACGCTGCTGCACCAGTTCGCCGACACCGACGCGCTGATCGAGGTTTTCGGCCACATCCGCGCGCTGAACCCCGAGCGCAAGGTGTACTACCGCACCTCCGACAGCGTGAGCCGCAACGAGATCCAGAACCACCTGGTGCTCATCGGTGGCATCGGCTGGAGCCGCACCACGCGGCGCGTGCTCTCGCTGATCGACATGCCGGTGGAGCAGATCGACCACCCCGACCTCGACACCGGCGAGGTGTTCCGGCTGACCAAGTCCGGCGCCACCGAGGAGCGGGTGTTCTTCCCGGTCACCGACGAGAAGACCGGTGAGCTGACCGAAGACGTCGCCCTCGTCGCCCGGGTGTCCAACCCGTTCAACTCCAACCGCACCCTCACGATCCTCAACGGCATCCACAGCCGGGGCGTGCTGGGCGCGGCCCTGGCGGTCACCGACGAGACGATCCGCACGGGCAACCAGGAGTACCTCGGCGAGCGCTTCCCGGTGGGCAACTTCGCCCTGCTCATGCGGGTTCCGGTGATCCAGGGCAAGGTGATCGCGCCGGACTTCAAGAACGCCCGGGCCCGGCTCTTCGAGTGGGCGGCCGACGAGGAAGCGGAGTGACGGCGCCGGCGGGGCGCGAGCCCGCCGGGGTCTCCCGGGCGGCCGGTGGCCCCGCCCTTGAACTGGTCGCCGATGCCCGCCAGGTCCTCGCCCCGGGCCCGTCCTCCGTGCGGCAGCAGCCGTCCCACGCCGTTCTCCTGGGCGGCGCCCGCGATCCCGGGCGCCGGCCCGAAACCGCCACGCTCGACGCGATCGTCGTCCCGGCCGCCCGCGGCGCCGCCTCCCTGCGCAGCGCGCTCGACCTCTCGGCCCGGCTCGGCGTGCAGCTCGTGGCCCTGTGCAGCCGCCGCACCCGGGCCTTCGAGGTGGCCGAGCTGGCGAGCCGTACCCCGGGCGCCCGGGTCCTGGCCATCGACGTCCCCGCCCACTACACCCACGCGATCCTGCCCGGCCGCACCGCCGCGTCCCCTTTCACCGAGGCGAGCGTGGGCCGCACCAGCGACCTCAGCCTCAAGCGCAACCTCGGGCTGCTGCTGGCCCGGCTGCACGGCTGGGGCAAGATCCTCTTTCTCGACGACGACATCGCCACCCCTCGCGGCGCCGGGCCCGGGCTCGACGCCGCCACCGTGCAGCGCCTCGGCCGTGAGCTCGACTCCCGCCAGGTGGCGGGGCTGGTGTGCCGCTCGTTCCCCGACAACTCGGTGGTGTGCCACGCCCGGCGCCTGGCCGGGCTGCCGCAAGACAACTTCGTCACCGGCGGCGCGCTCGGTGTGAACTGCTCCGACCAGCCGCTGCCGTTCTTCCCCGACATCTACAACGAAGACTGGTTCTTCTTCTCGCGCCACGCCGCGAGCCGCGAGCTGTCGCAGGTGGGCGAGGCCCGGCAGACTCCGTACGACCCCTACGAGAACCCGCTGCGCGCCCGGCAGGAGGAGTTCGGCGACCTGCTCGCCGAAGGGCTCTACGCACTGTTCGACCGCCAGCCCACCGAGATGCCCTTCGACGAGAGGCTTCGCGGGGCCACCGCCGGCTACTGGGAGCACTTCATCGCGGCCCGCCGGGCCGACCTGACCCGCACCGCCGTGCTGCTGAGGCGGCGCCCCGACCGGCCGGCCCGCCGCGCCGTACGATCCCTGCGCGCCGCCACCGACCAGCTCGACCGCATCGGTCCGCAGCTGTGCGCCGACTTCCTCACCGCCTGGCAGGCCGACCTGGCCGACTGGGAGCGCGCCACCCTGCGCCTCAACGGCCTGGGCACCAGCCGCGCCGCCGTGGGCTACCTGGGGCTGAGCGCGGTGGAGCCGACCGGTCTGCTCGAGGTCGGGTAGAGCTCCTTGCGCAGGCGGCACTCCCACACCGACTCGGTCTCGGAGATGGTGAAGACCTGCCAGAACTTGCCCCGCGCCGAGCGGAAACCCAGGCGGCGGTAGGCCTTCGAGGCTCCGTCGTTGCCCCGGAGCACCCACAGCAACAGGCGTCGCACCTTCGGGTCGCGGCGGGCCTCGACCTCGAGAAAGGCCAGCATCTGCCGCAGCACCCCCTGCCGCCGCGCCGACGGATCGACCCAGACCGACTCCACGTACCGCACCTCGTGCGGCGGGTAGGGCTTGCCGTGGTCGGCCGGGGGCTCACCGGTGAGGCGGGCGAGACCGACGTACGTCCCGGCGCACTCGGCCGCCACCCACACCGACGAGGTGCAGCGCTCGCGCCAGCGGGCGTCGGGCCAGTGCCGCTCCCGCTCGTAGGGCACCGGGAAGGCCTGAGGTGACTCGAACAGTGCGCGCAGCCTGAGGTCGCGCAGCACCTCCCAGTGCTCGCCGGTCAGCCGGACCAGCCGCACGGGAGACGGGGACGGCGTCTGAGCCGGCACCCCGATCGGCCTGCCGGCCGGCTTGCTGCCCGGCTGACGGGTCGGCCCGCCGGCCGGCTCGGCCCCCGTTGCGTCGATCGGCCCGTCGTGAGCCCGATCGGTGTCGATCCGCTCACCCGTTGTCGTGGCCACGGCGTCGCTCTCTGTCTGCGAAGAGGTGAAAGACAGCGGAACAATAATGCTTTTCCGCCCCGGCCCGCACTCGTTGCGCGCCCCGCCGGGCTCGCCGCACCGATCGTCGCCTTACCGAGACGCACGGCCCCTCCGGGCGAGCCCCCGGGTAACTCTCCGCAGAACCGGAAAAGGCCGCGTACCCGGAGCCACCGGGTACGCGGCCGAGGCCGGGCGCATCAGACCAGGCTCTTCACCAGCCGGCGCTCGGGCTCGGGACGGCTCTGCCACCCCCGCCGCACCTCGATGAACGAGTCCAGGCCGACGTCGTGGTAGCCGAGCCGGCGGTAGACCTCGCGGGCCGGCTGGTTGGCGGTGAGCACGTACAGCACGAGCGTGCCGACCCCCTGCCGGTACGCCTTCTCCTCGATCGTTCCCAGCATGTGCCGCACCAGCCCCCGGCGGCGCCGCTCGGGGTGAACCCAGACCGATTCGATGCACTTGCTCGTGAGCGCCCCCAGCTCCTGGTCCGGGTCGTCGAGCAGCCCGGCCAGCCCCACGATCTCGCCCCCCGACCGGGCCACCGTCCACTGCCCGGTGCGGGCCCGGCGCCGCCAGGTGCGCCGGTGCACCAGGCGCTCGCGGGCGTAGTTCCCGCAGAAGGCCTCGGGCGAGCAGCGCAGCGCCTTCAGCCGCGCGTCACGCAGCACCCGCCACTCGCTCTCCGGAACCCGGAACAACTCGATGTCACGCAGAGCACCTACACCGTGGTCCGCACCGAAACCCTGCCCTGACCACCCAGACTCGACAACTGAACTTGTCACCGCCGCACCCCGTCACAACAGAAACCAGTGTCACGGACGCATTTCGCCATGGAATCGCGTCCGTACGCCTCAGCGCTCTCAGCAGTTTCACGCGCCTCGAGAACCCCTGGCAACGACGGACGGGGCTAGGTGCAGCGGTCATGCCGATGTCACGGTCGATCTACGTTTTCACTGACAGGCACTGCAAATTCAGCGGACTTCAGGTGGCTTCAGGTGATGCGGACCGAAGGCCGATTAGACGTGGCAGGCCCCCTGGCCCCACTGTGGCCACCGTGAAGAACGTTCTCCTGATCACTCTGGGTGGCACGATCAGCTCGTCGGCCGACGGCTCGTCCCCGGGCGTGATCCCGCGCAGCGGCGCCGACGAGATGGCCGGGCAGCTCGCACCCTGGCTCCCGCACGTGCGGGTGGTGCCGCACGAGCTGCGGCTGCTGCCCTCGCCCTCGCTCGGTCTCGCCGACCTGTTCGCCCTGCTCGAGCTGATCACGACCAGTGAGGACGCGTCGGGCATCGTGGTCTCGCAAGGCACCGACACGCTCGAGGAGACGGCGTTCTTCCTGGACGTGCTCGGCGCCGGCGCCCGCTGCCCGGTGGTCGTCACCGGGGCCATGCGCGACCGGGACACCCCCGGCGCCGACGGGGCGGCGAACCTGGTGGCGGCCGTGAACGTGGCCGCGTCACCGTCCGCGCGCGGGGTGCTGGTGGTGTTCGCCGACCGCATCTTCGCCGGACGCACCGTGCGCAAGGAGAGCGCCGTGCACGCCGACGCCTTCGTCGCCTCGCCGTGGGGCGCGCTCGGCCTGGTGCGCGAAGGGGAGGTGCACCTGCCGCTGTGCGCGGCCGGGGAGCCCACGCTGCCCGTGCCGGTTCCGGCCGGGGAACCGCCCGCGGTGGCCCTGATCAGCACCGGCGTCGACGACGACCTGAGGCTCCTGCCCGGCCTGGCTTCCTTCGGCTACGTCGGTGTGGCGCTGGAGGGCATGGGCGGTGGGCACGTCGCGGCCCGGGCGGTGTCGGCGGTGGCCGCGTGCGAGGTGCCCGTGGTGCTGTGCAGCCGAGCCGGGGCCGGCCCCACGTTGCGCCGCACCTACGGCTACCCGGGCGGTGAGATCGACCTGCTGGCCCGGGGTCTGATCTGGGGCGGGCACCTCACCGGGGTGAAGGCCCGTCTGCTGCTGATGCTGTGCCTGATGCACGGGTGGTCGGGAGAGGAATTGAGGACGCGGTTCGAGGCGATCGCGGACAGCTGACAGTGCCTAGGTGGCCGGGGCCGGCTGCTCCAGGTCGCCCGGTTCGAGGATCGGGTGCAGGCAGCGGTAGGCCACGCCCGAAGGTTCCGTCGAGAGCGGGGGCAGGGCCTGCGCACACTCCGGGCCCGCCCGCCAGCAGCGGGTGCGAAAATTGCACCCGGACGGGGGATTCGTGGCCGACGGCACCCGGCCGCGCAGCGGGATCGGCCGGGCCGTGGTGAGCAGGCGGGGCGTGGCCGAGAACAGGGCGTGCGTGTACGGATGCCGCGCCACCTCCTCGACCCCGGTGGCCGGGGCCTCCTCGGCGATCCGGCCCAGGTACATCGTCACGATGCGGTCGGACATGCGCCGCACCGTCTGGATGTCGTGGGACACGAACACCATGGCCAGGCCCAGTTCTGCCTGCAGCACGTCGAGCAGGTTGAGGATCTGCGCCCGCACCGAGACGTCGAGCGCCGAGGTGGGCTCGTCGGCCACCAGCAGCGAGGGCTCCAGGGCCAGGGCCCGGGCGATCGCCACCCGCTGCCGCTGCCCGCCCGAGAGCTGTGCGGGCACGGCGTCGGCCACCGCCGAGGGCAACCCGACCAGGTCCATCAGATCCCGCACCCGCCGGGCCCGCCCACGTCGCTGATGCACCACCAGCGGGTCGGCGATGATCCGCTGCACGCTCAGACGCCGGTTCAGCGCCGTGGACGGGTCCTGGAACACCGTGCCCACCCGCGCACCGAACATCAGCCGCCGCTCCCGGGCCGACATCGACCACAGCGACGTGCCCTCGAACGCCACCTCCCCGGCCGTCGGACGCTGCAACCCCACCAGCACTCGCGCCAGAGTGGTCTTGCCACAACCGGATTCACCCACCACACCGACCGTCTCACCGGCACGGATCGACAGCGTGGCCTCGGTCAGCGCGTGCACCGAGGCCCGGCCGAACAACCCCCGGCCCCGGATGCGGTGCACCACCGACACCCCGTTCAGCGTCATCAGATCGCTCACGCCGACACCCCCACCGGGTAGTGACACGCCACCTCGTGATCGGCCTCCCCGACCACCGGGGGCAACTGCACCGGGCACACGTCGGAATCCGCGGCCGGGCAGCGATCGGCGAACCGGCAGCCGTGATTGAAGTCGGCCGGGGCCGGCACCACGCCCTTGATCTGGGCCAGCACCTGCTCCTGCCGCTCGATCGACACCACCGACGCCAGCAGACCCCGGGTGTAGTGGTGTCGCGCCCCGGCGATCAGTGACGAGGTCAGGCCGCTCTCGGCCACCTGCCCGGCGTACATCACCACCACGCGGTCGGTCAGTTCGGCCACCAGCGCGAGGTCGTGCGACACCAGCACCAGGGCGAACCCCAGCTCGGTCTGCAGCCGCAGCAGCAGCTCCATCACCTGGGCCTGCACGGTCACGTCGAGCGCGGTGGTGGGCTCGTCGGCGATGATCAGCTGGGGATCCCGGGCCAGGGCCAGGGCGATGAGCACCCGCTGCCGCTGCCCGCCGGAGAGCTCGTGCGGGTACGACCGCAGGGTGCGCTCCGGATCCAGCCCGACCAGCCGCAGCAGCTCCTCCGGCGACCGGCGGCCACCCCGCCGCACCACCTGCCCCAGCTGACTCTTCACGGTCAACGCGGGATTCAGCGACGACAGCGCGTCCTGGTAGACCATCGCGATCTCGCGGCCCATCAGCCGACGGCGTTCGGCGGGTTTCAACGTCAGCAGATCACGCCCCCCGAACAGCACCTCGCCTCTCACCACGGCGCCCGGAGGCTGCAGTCCCATCACCGCCAGGGCCGTCAGCGACTTGCCGCACCCCGACTCCCCGATCAGCCCCAGCACCTCCCCCGCCCGCACGCTGAACGAGATGTCCTGCACCACCGACTTTCCCTGGTGCCGAGCGGGAAACGTGATCGACAGGCCCCGCACGTCGAGCACCACCGGAGCCGATCCACGATCCCGGTGCCGTTCCGCGAGACGCGACCCGACCGTCTTCAATTCATCGTCGGGAAGAGAGACCAGCGTGTTCGAAGCAGCCGCCCGGGCCACGTCGGCCTGCACCGCCTGCTGGGCCTGCGGCCGGGCCGACGGCGCCGCCCAGGCGTCGGAGATGCCCTCGGCCAGCACGTTCAGCGCGAGCACGGTGATCAGGATGAGCAGGCCGGGAAACAGCGTGGCCCACCATCCGCCGAGCAGCACCAGGTCTTTTCCGTCGGCGAGCACCGAGCCCCACGACGGGTCGGGCGGCTGAATACCCGCGCCGATGAAGGACAGTGAGCTCTCGAACACGATCGCGTCGGCCACCAGGATCGTGCAGAACACCAGCACCGGCGCCGCGCAGTTCACCGCCACGTGCCGGGTCAGCGTGTAGAAACGTCGCGCCCCGATGGTCTTCTCGGCCGCGACGTAGTCTTCCGCGTACTGCGCGAGCACGTTCGCCCGCACCACCCGCGTCACCTGGGGCACGTACAGGAAGCCGATGGCCAGGATCAGCACCGGGATGTCCCGCCCGAACACGGCCACGAGCACCGCGGCCAGCGCGATGCCGGGGAACGCCATGACGACGTCCAGCACCCGCATCACCACCTCGTCGACCGACTTGCCCGCGGTGGCCGTGAAGGCCCCCAGAAAGGCACCGCACAGCAGGGCGAAAGCGGTGGCCAGCAGCCCGATGGCCAGCGACCAGCGGGTGCCGTACAACAGCCGGGTGAACACGTCACGCCCGTTGTCGTCGACACCGAACCAGTGGGCGCCGGACGGCCCGCCGGTGTCGGAACTCAGCTCGTTCGGCGAGTAGGGAGCGATCAACGGCGCGAGCAAGGCCACGAACGCCAGCAGGACCACCACACCCACGGCCAGCCAGGAAGCCCGGCCCAGCCGACGGAACCGGACGCCCGGCCGGGCCAGCGCTTTCAGCGAGCCTCTCACGACGCCGTCCTCAGTCGCGGGTTGGCGATCAGGTACAGCACGTCGACCACCAGGTTCACCACCAGGAACCCGATGGCGATCGTCAGCACGAAGCCCTGGACCTTGGCGGTGTCACCGTCGCCCACGGCCTGGATCATGTTCTGCCCCATACCCGGCAACGCGAACATCGTCTCGATCACCACCGCTCCCCCGAGCATGTAGCCGATGCGCAGCCCGAGCACCGTCAGCGGATTCACCAGGGCGTTGCGCAGCACGTTGCGCCCGACCACCACCAGCGGCGGCAGCCCCAGACCGCGGGCCGTGCGCACATAGTCCTTGTCGAGCTCCTCCACCACCGAGGTGCGGATGACCCGCGTCATCTGGGCCGCGACCGGCATCGCCAGCGAAACGGCGGGCAGTGCGAGCGAGTTCAGCCAGGGACCGACCCCTTCGGCCGGGTTGACGTAGCCCCCGGTCGGGAACAACCCTCGCCCCACCGCCAGCCACTGGATCAGCAGCAGCGCCACCCAGAACGGCGGCGCCGCCACCCCGACCAGGCTGACCAGCCGGATCAGCTGGTCGGGCCAGCGGTCGCGGAACACCGCCGCGGTCACGCCCAGGACCACCGCCAGGCTCAGGGCGATGAGGATGCCCAGTGCCGTCAGCTGAACGGTGAGCGGCAGCGCGGTGCGGATCGTGTCGAGCACCGGCTGCCGTGTGATCAGCGAGGTGCCGAAATCACCGTGCACCAGGTCGATCACGAAGTTCACGTAGCGCACCGGCAGCGGATCGTTGAGCCCGTTCGCCTCGCGGAACGCCTCGAGCTGCTCGGCCGTGGCGCTGCCGCCCTCGAACGCGGCCAGGGCCGGGTCGGTCGGAGCGAACCGCATCACCACGAAGACGAACAGGACCACCCCGAGCACGAGCGGCACGAACAGCAGCAGACGCCGGGCCAGCATCCGTGCCACCACGGTCATTGCTCGTCGATTCTCTGTGCCCGCACGATGTTGATGCCCGGATACCCCTGCGGCTGGATGTCTTCCAGCCGCGACCCGTTCCAGGCGGTGACCAGCTTGGTGAACACCACCGGGTAGAGCACCGCCTCGTCGGCGATGGTGTCGAGCACCTTCTTGTTCTCGGTCTTGGCGGCGGCCTCGTCGGCGGCGTAGGCGGCCTTGTCCATCTGCTCGTAGAGCGCGTCGGCGTCGGGCCCGGTGAAGCGCGCATAGGTGGCCGACCAGAGCGACGACTTGCTGTAGTAGAACCGCTCGATCAGGTCGGGGTCGTTGCCGAACTGCTGCGGGTTACCCGAGGCGGCCACGACCTGGTAGTCCTCGCCGCCGTCGAGCTTGGAGAACAGGGCCTTGGTGTCCTGCGCGTTCAGGGTGGTCTTCACCCCGATCGCGTCCCACCCCTCCTTGATCACGTTGATCGTGTCGGCCACCAGCGAGGTGTTGGTCGAGCCGAGCGTGATGCTGAGGTCGCTGACCCCGGCCTCCTTGAGCAGCTGCTCGGCCTTGTCGGGGTCGTAGGCGAAGTCGGTGGACGCCTTCTGGTACGCCTCGAGCTCGGGGTTGAGGTACGAGTCCGCCCCCACGCCCTGCCCCTTGAGCGCGACCTGCACGACCTTGTCCTTGTCGATCGCGTAGTGCAGGGCCTGCCGCACCCGCTTGTCGTCGAACGGCTTCTTCGTGGTGTTGAACATGAGGAAGACGTTGTTCTGACCCTGCACGGCCTCGACCTGGCGCCCGTCTTCGCGCAGTTGCTCGAGGTTGGCCGGCGGAATGTTGTCGACGATCTGCGCCTGCGGACGGGCCCCGGAGATCGCGGCCACGCGCGGCGCCGCGTCGACGATCGAACGCCAGACCAGAGTGTCGTACTGCGCCGGGTGATCGCCGTTGTACTGGTCGTTCTTGACGAAGGTGGTGTGGTCGAGCGGGGCCTGCTCGGTGACCTTGTACGGCCCCGACCCCAGGGTCTTGCCGCCCGCCGCGTCTTCCCACTTTCCGTCGAACACGTGCTTCGGCAGGATCATCGCGGTCTCGACCCGGTTGAGCGCGTACCGGAAGGGCTGCTTGAGACGGAACTCGACGCTTCTGTCATCGGTGACCACGACGTCCTCGAGCCACCCCGAGAAGAACGCGCGCAACTGGACGTTCTCGTCGGGATCGAGAATGCGGTCGTAGGTGAACTTCACGTCCTCGGCCGTCACCGGTTGCCCGTCAGACCATTTCGCGCCCTCACGCAACTCGAAGGTGATGGTGTCGCCGTCGATGTCGTCGGGCACCGCGGCCAGGCCCGCCTCCGGCTCCCGGGTGATCGGGTCGCCCGTGACGAGAGGCTCGTAGACGTTGGTGAACGCGGCCATCGAGAAGGCGGACGCGGTCTGGGTCGGGTCCCAGCTCTGGTTGTTGCCGTAGCCGATGACGGCGGTCAGCGTGTCTTTGCTCGCGCTGCTGTCGGAGGAGGCGGGCCCTCCGCAGGCAACCAGGGCGGCCAGCGCAGCCACGGCAACACTTCGCCGGAGAATCTTCGAGCGGTGCATACCGGTGACTCCTTCGTCGGCCCAGCCGGACCTCCAAACCTTAGATTTACCGGGGAAATCCTGGCAAACGCGTCTCTTTACCGCACCGGGGCTTGCTTTTCGCCGGTTGATCATGCATGCCAGAGGTTTTCGGAATGATCTTCGTGTCACACAAGCTGGTCCGTGAGCGCCGGGTGAGCCAGAGTGGTGCCCATGATTCTGCGGCACGCCCGGCTTCTCGGTTCCGGTGACCTCGTCGACGTGGAGGTGCGCGACGGGCGCATCGCCCCGGCCGGCTCCGTCACCGGCACCGGTACCGAGGTCATCGATCTGGACGGCCGCTGGCTGGCTCCCGGCCTGTGGGACAACCACGTGCACTTCACCCAGTGGGTGCGGGCCCGGCAGCGCATCGACCTGTCCGCGACCACCAGCCCCGACGAGGTGCTGGCGGTGGTCGCCGCCGAGCTGGCCGCGCGGCCCGACGACGGCACGGCGGTGGTGGGCTACGGGTTCCGCGACGGGCTGTGGCCGTACCCGCCCACCCTGGCGGCGCTCGACGCGCTGGCGCCCCACCGTCCGGTGATCCTGGTCAGCGGCGATCTGCACTGCGGCTGGATCAACACCCGGGCCGCGGCCTCGGTCGGCATGGTCCCCGACGAGTTCGGACTGGTGCGCGAGGCCGAGTGGATGCAGGGACAGAGCCGTCTGGGCGCCGAGACCCAGCCTCTGCTCGAGCATTTCGCCACGGCGGCCGAGGATGCCGCCCGGCGGGGCGTGGTCGGCATCGTCGATTTCGAGGCCACCGAGAACGTGGCCGAATGGCCCGCCCGGGTCGCGGCCGGCATCCGGTCACTACGGGTGGAGGCGTCGATCTGGCCCGACCGGCTGGCCGCGGCGGTGGCGGGCGGTCTGCGCACCGGAGCAGTGCTCGACCCCGACGGGCTCATCACGGTCGGCCGGCTGAAGGTCGTGGTCGACGGCTCGCTGAACACCCGCACGGCCCTCTGCCACGAGCCCTACCCCGGCCTCGATCCCGCTTCGCCCCACGCCTGCGGAGTGCAGAGCTTCAGCCCGGCGGAGCTGCGCGACCTGCTCGAAACCGCCTACGGCAACGGGATCACGGCCGCCGTGCACGCGATCGGCGACCGGGCGAACGAACTGGTGCTGGACGAGTACGAGCGTCTGGGCGTCACCGGCACCGTCGAGCACGCCCAACTGGTGGCGGCTACGGACTTCGAGCGCTTCGGCCGCCTGGGTCTGGTCGCGAGTGTGCAGCCCGAACACGCGATGGACGACCGGGACGTCGCCGACCGTTTCTGGAAGGGCCGCACCGAGCGCACTTTCGCATTTCGCTCACTGATCGACGCGGGGGCTGCGCTGGCCCTGGGCTCGGATGCGCCGGTCGCCCCGCTCGACCCGTGGATCGCGATCGCCGCCGCCGTGGGACGCGACCGCGACGGCCGCGAGGCCTGGCACCCGGAGCAGCGGATTCCGTTCTCCGTGGCTCTGGACGCCAGCACCCGCTCCCGCATCGCCGTCGGCGAACCGGCCGATCTCATCGTGCTGGACGAGGATCCGTCGAGCCTGGACTCGTCGGCGTTGCGTGGTCTGCCCGTGGCCGCAACGCTTCTCGGTGGTCGCTGGACCTGGAAGAGCTTCTGAGGATCAGCAGGGTCTTCCCGATGGCCGTGCGGGCCTCGATCGCCTCGTGCGCCCGGACCGCCTCGGCCAGCGGGAAGGTCTGCACGATAAGGGGTTTCAGCGTTCCGGCCGCAGTCAGTTCGAGGGCTCGTGCGGCCATCCCGTCCACCGAGATCACCGACAGAGGGATGACGTCGACGTCTGATCGCGGCTCGATCACACCCCAGGTGCCACTGGCGGCACCGTGTTGCAGATACCTCCCGCCGCTCCGGATACGGGCGGCCAGAGCCGTCGTGATCTCGCCACCGACCCCGTCGAAAACCACATCAGCTTGCGGCACCCTTCCGCTCCAGCCGGTTTCGCGGTAATTGAGGACATTGTCGAGCCCCACGCTCTCGGCTTTCGTCGCGCTTCCCACCAGTCCGGTCACCCGGGCTCCCGCCGCGACGGCCAGCTGAACCAGCAGGCTGCCCACACCGCCGGCCGCCGCGGTGACGACCACGACGTCTCCCGTTCTGATCTTCGCTGCCTCGAACAACCCGAGCGCTGTGCGACCATCGGCGAGAACCGCTGCCGCCGACCTTGAATCGAGAGAATGAGGGACGACGTGCAGATCGGCCGCGTTCGCCACCGCCAGGCTCGCATAGCCTCCCGAGCCTCCGGTTGTGGTGACAACCCTTGTCGTCAAACAGGATTCGTCAACTCCCGGTCCGACCCGGTCGACGACACCCGCCACCCCGTTGCCCAGCACGATCGGGAACGAGGCCGGCGGGCCGATCGGGCTGCCGGAGCGCCGCATCACGTCCATGAAGGTGACGGCGGCGACCTCCACCCGCACCCGCACCTGCCCAGCACCGGGCTCGGGATCCGGCATTTCCCGATACGTCAGAACCTCCGGACCACCGATTCTTTCAGCAACGACAGTCCACATCCGCAGCCTCCCTCATCGCGTCACTCCTCGAACCCCCGGCCGCCCCCGACGGCAGGAACCACACGACCGCCCCGCTGACCCCGATCAACGCCAGCACCCAGCCGTACGCCCGCACGAACGAACCGCTCTGCAGCACCAGCGCCGCCGTGACCGTGCCGGCTGATGCCCCGGCCCGCTGCACCACGCTGACCAACGCCGCCGCCCGCGGGATCGAACCGGACGGCACATCGCGATAACTGGCTGCCGAGGCCCCGATCCCGATGCCGCCCAACCCGATCCCCATGCAGACCAGAGCCGTGAGCAGCACCGACAGTGGCGCCCTCGCGCCCAGCGCCAGCGTCACGACCCCGAGAGCGAGCATCAGCGCGCCGAACGCGGCCACGACACGCGGCCCCGAACGGTCGGCCCAGCGCCCGGTGAACCACAGCGAGACCATCAGCCCGATGCCCTGCGGCGCCAGCAGAAGCCCGACCTGTTCCACGTCATAGCCTCGGACCTGCTGAAAGAAGAGCGGGGTCAACAACATCGGAGCATACAGACAGGCACCGCTGAGAAAGACCAGCAAGGCTCCCACAACGAGCGACCGGGTCTTCAGCAGGGATCCCCTCGAAGTCGGCGTCGTGCCCGGACTTTCCAGATTGCGCCCGGCCAGCAGCAACGCCGCCCCGCAGATCGGCACGTTGACCAGGAAGATCCAGCGCCAGCCCAGCGAACCCACGATCAGCCCACCGACGACCGGGCCGAGGACGGGCGCGAGCTGACCGGGGATCCCGACGAGCCCCATCACCCGGCCGATGCGTTGCGGGCCGGCCGCCTGAGCCAGGATGGCCTGCACCAGAGGAAGAATCAGCCCGGCGCCGAGCCCCTGCACCACCCGGAACACGATCAGGCTCTCGATCGACCAGGCCGTCGAGCACAAGACCGACCCGGTGAGGAACACCGAGATCGTGCCCAACCAGAGCCGGCGCGTGCCGAAACGGTCGACCAGAGGGCCGAGCAGCGGGATCACGGCGACCATGGCCAGCAGGTAACCCGTCGACGCCCACTGGACGACCGACACGTCCACCCCGAAAACCTTTGCCAGGTCACCCAGGGCGACGCTGACGACGGTCGTGTCGATGAGCGCGGCCATCGCCCCGAGAAGCAGCACACCGACGAGCCGGACGAGTTCCCGGTCCACCGACGCGTCCCTCATTGCTGGCATGCCAACAAACGTACCCGCCGTTCGCTGGCATGCCAACTATCCTGTGGACGTGACGAACCATGTGGGCACATCGATCGACGGGGCCCCGATCGGCTCAGCCCTGCTGCAGGCCCTGCGGGCGCACGCGCGCATGGGCACGGAGCTGCTGACGGCGGCGGGCGTCACCCCGCCTCACGAGATCGTGCTGCTCTACCTGCACGAACACGGCCCGGTGCCGCAGACCGATCTGGTGCACTACCTGGCCCGCGACCGCTCCACGGTGACGGCAACCCTGCAGGCCATGGAGCGGGCGGGGCTGGTGGTGCGTACGCCGTCACCGACCGATCGGCGGGCGATGGTCGTCGAGATGACGCCGGCCGGGGCCGAGGCGGCTCCGCGCGCGAAGGAGGCCTGGCAGGAGCTGGAACGGCGGACGGTGGCGAACCTCAGCGAGAGCCGGCGGCGTGATCTGCTGGCGGCGCTGGAGACGGTACGGGACACCCTGAACGATGTTCGTCCCAGTGCGGATCATCGTCGGCCGGACGGCCGTTGAGGCTGGTCAGGGGCACCGAGCGACGGCCGATCCGGGTGCGGCAGACGTTCACGAACCGAAGCTTGGCCGCGTCGAGCGGGCGGCGGAGAGCGTTCCACTGCTCCAGCGTGACCGGCCGGCCGACGATCTGCGGCGCCACTTCCCACAGGGCCTTGTCGAGGTCGTGCGCGGCCTGGACCACCTCGGCGTCCACCCGCAGGTTCAGGTTCTCGGTGGCCTGGTCGAACTCGTGCCAGTCGATGAAACCCGAGCTCGAGGAGGCCGTTTCGGTGCGGCCCGAGCGCACCGCGGCGACGTGGGCCAGATAGACGCCGGAGTAGGCCGCGAGGAACTCGGAGCAGGCGTCGGCCTGTTCGGCGAAGCGCCAGTGCCGCTGCTGCGCCCGGGACGCGAGGGCCCCGCCGACCACCACGCCCAGCAACGATCCCCCCACGGCCAAGATGTTGGCCCAGGTCTGCCCGTCCATGCCCGCACCGTTCCGCCCCCGCCGACGTCCGGAAGGAAACAGGGTAGGGCGTGAGCAGCGTTCTACCCGGCGTGCTCGATGCCCAGAAGGCGGCCGAGACGGAGGTCGTACTCACTGATGGCCGGCTCACGATCGGTGATGGCCTGCTCCGTCACCTGGTCTTCGACGGGAACGCGGGTGGTGCGCTCCAGCTCGGCCAGACTGACGGCGAACTCGGAGCGTTGCTGCTTCGTCGCCATGCCCGATTATCCCGCGCCCGCCCAGCCTTTGACCAGCCGGTGAAATCACCCCTTGGTGAGGATCTGACCCGCCCCCTCTGCCCAATTGTCCGACACCTGCAGGGCATTTCGTCCGCCGCCCGCGCCGCCCACCAAGGTTTCGGCCAACAAATGATCTCCGTGCCGCATCACGACGATCGTGGCGTGATGCCGGCTTTTCCGGCGCCCGCCAGGTTGCCGTCGATCGCGGCGTCCAGGTAGGTACCGTGCCCCTCGGCCACCAGCCCGTCGCGGAAGATGAGCACCTCGCAGACCAGACCGCCCTTCTGGTTGCGGTACTGGACGACGATCGCCTCGACTCCCGCGTACACGCCGACGATCTCGAACCGCAGGTCGGGAATGAGTTGCAGCCCTCGGGTCCAGTATTCGCGCAGGGCTGCCTTGCCAAGGATCACGCCGTCGGACCCGTCGAGCAACTGCCGCGCGACCGGGGAGGTGAAGACGACGTCTTCGGCGAAGTGTGCGAGCACGGCTTCGAGGTCATGGGCGTTCCAGGCGGCGAGCCACTGGGCGGCGAAGGCCTGGGGGTCGGGAAGCGTCATGGTGGCATGATGCTCTCTTCTCACACTCTTACATCCTCACCTCAGAGAATTGAGGACGAGGTGAGCTCGGCCTCGAAGGTCGCCTCGGGTGAGACGTCCGGCGCCCGGACGACGCTCTCGACCCTTGGCAGGTCGCCTGTCGCCGGCTGACGTCCCAGATACGGCCCCAGCGCCCTCTGCCTCTGCGCCGTATCCAGCCCGCTGGAGTCCTGAGCGCGCAGTTCACCGACCTCGCGGCGCAGCGCGCAGAGCAGGTACGCGCTGAGGAGGCCCCGGGCGATGCGCAGGGCCTGCGGATCGTCGCGGCCAGGGGCACGGGACAGCGCCGCGGCGGTTCACTTCGACGCGCCGAACAGCATGCGGCAGTGCCTGGCCGCATGCTGTGGGCAATGAGTGTCAATGCAGGGCCGGTTTCCCGGCCCTGACCAGTGGTGCCCCCGAGAGGATTCGAACCTCCGACACAAGGTTTAGGAAACCTCTGCTCTATCCTCTGAGCTACGGGGGCAAGGCGCGGGTCCAGGCTATCGCAGAGCCCGGGCAACTCCGCATCCGCCCTGTTCAGGCGCCCGGCCCACGCCCTTGCGCGGCTCTTAACCCCGCGCGACCACAACGCTTAGGGCACCCGCCCCTAGCCTCCCCGGATGCGTCCCTCCAGGTTCAAGCTCGCCTCCGTGGCCGCCGCCGGTGCGCTGGCCGTCGGCGTCGTGATCCAGTGGCCGATGTCGTCGTCGGCCCAGACCCAGGCCCAGGCCCAGGCAGAGGCCCAGACCGCGTCCACGCAGGCCGCCGCCGGCCAGATCTGCAACCGCTACTGCGACGGCCGCGACGCCGCGTCCGCCGCCGGCGACCGGATCCCCGTCAACGCCGCGGTGCACGGCCGCAGTGTGAAACTGCACGTCAACGACGCCGACTCGATGGCCTGGGCCTCGCTCGAGACCGGCAACCCGGCCGACGAGGTGTGGCTCGACCGCTCGTTCGACGGCGGCAAGACCTGGAGCGCGGGCAGTCGGCTCGGCGCCACCAAGGCCACCGAGCGCAGCGCCCGCACCACCCAGTTCAACGTCGACGACTGGAACACCCGCGGCGTCGGGCTGGTGCGCGCCTGCGGCAAGGCCGGCGACCGCACCGAGATCGCCTGCACCCCCTGGGCCCGCAGCACCTGGAACGCGTCGACCCGCAGCACCGCCGCCGCCACTGCCCTGATGACTGGTTACGACCAGAACACCGGGCTTTTCGCGAACAACGCGTGGTGGACCAGCGCCAACGCCCTGACCGCGGTGATGGACAACATCAGCAGCAGCTCGATGGGCAGCTACCGGTACGCGATCGCCAACACCTACGACAAGCAGAAGAACGCCCACGCGGGCCAGTTCCGCAACGAGTTCCTCGACGACACCGCCTGGTGGGGCCTGGCCTGGATCAAGGCCTACGACCTGACCAAGGATCAGCGTTACCTCGACACCGCCCGGGCCGACGCCGATCACCTGCAGCAGTACTGGGACACCACGTGCGGCGGCGGGGTCTGGTGGAAGACCGACAAGAAGGCCAAGAACGCGATCGAGAACAGCCTCTACATCCAGCTCAACGCCCAGCTCAGCCAGCGCATCGCCGGTGACACCACCTACCGCGGCCGGGCTCAGGCGGGCTGGAAGTGGTTCAACGAGTCCGGCCTGGTGAACGGCCAGAACCTGGTCAACGACGGCCTGAACATGAGCACCTGCAAGAACAACGGATCGACCACCTGGACGTACAACCAGGGCGTGCTGGTGAACGCCCTCACCGAGCTGCACCGCACCACCGGTGACGCCACCACGCTGGCCAAGGCCCGCTCGATCGCGGACGCGATGACCTCGAAGACCGGCCTGTCCCCGGCCGGCGTGCTGCAGGAGCCGCCGAACGGCAACAACTGCGACCAGGACGGCGGAACCTTCAAGGGCGCCGCGATCCGTGGACTGGGCGTACTGAACAAGAGCACGAACAGCGCCTACTCCAGCTACCTGAAGACCAACGCCGACAGTGCCTGGTCCACGGACCGCAACGCCGCCGACTTCTACGGCTGGGACTGGGCCCCGGTCACGAACGGCCACTCCGGCACCGGCCACACCTGCCAGCTCAGCGCCCTGGACCTGCTCAACGCGGCCTCATGAGGCTCAGCCGTAGACCCGCTTCGCGTAGTCCTGGTAAGCAGCCACCGCCGCCGGCCGCACCTCGCGCCAGAACTCCTCCGGCACCCCCTCGCGGATGATCTCCTGCATCGGCGCGTCCGCCTGGTCGAGCATCATCCCGATCGCCAGCGCACCGCTCTCGGGTGTCAGCTTGCCCGAGGCGGCCGCGACCGTGGCCTTCCACTCCGCGTCCGTCAGGTACGTGTCGATGAGACGGAGCACCTGGTTCTCCTCGAGTTCCAGGTGCTCCCGGAGCGCGGCGTCGACCCGGTCGGCAACGGCGGCCAGCGCGTCGCGCTCCGCCTCGCCCGCCGAGACCGCCCAGCTCCGGGCCCCGGCCACCAGCTCCTGCAGCCCCACGTCGAGCTGGTCGTGCTGTGCCTCCATGGTGGAGACCAGCGGCTGCACCTCCTCCAGGCAGCGCTCGTGCAGCAGCGGCCACACGTGGTCGTCCTCGCTGCCGTGATGCCCGTGCAGCAGAGCGGCCAGCAGCTCGATGTGGCCGGTCACGACTCCGGCGCGCTCCACGTCTCCGGGCGCGACGCCCCGCACGAGCGCGGGCAGCTTTCCGTAGTGGAGCCGGAACATGTCGTGCGCTCCGACCATGTCCCGGCTGTCCGCCATCTTCACGTCCTGGGCCTGGCTCACCGTTGCTCCTTCGTCCATCGCTCGACTGCTGTCAGGCTAGGAGGACGAACGCCGGTGGGCGACCGGAGCCGAAACTCGCTCGACGAGCCAAAAAGCCTCAGCGAAACACTTTTTCGGAAATCGTCAGCTTCCCGGAAGCCAGACGTCAGCGTATTCGGAAGGACTTTCAGTGCCGATGCGCCGTCGACAGGACCGAGAACTGCTGCGGCCCGGAATGGTCACCGCGTCTCCAAGGCCTCCTTGACCGCCGCGTCGACCCGCGCGTCCTCAAGCTCCTGCCGACGACGGCGACGCCGCCGCGACAGCACCACCATTCCCACGACCAGGGCGACCACGACCACGATCAGCAGCCCGAGCGTCCACGGCAGTGCCCACGTGGTGGCGGTCTCGACCACCGGCGGGAGCGTCGTGCTCGAACCCGCCGCATCGGTGATGATCGGCACCAGAGTCACTCTCGCGGTCAGGCGGCCAGAGGGCACGACATCATGGACGACGCCCGTCACCTTCCAGCTCTCGCCCGGCAGGAGCTGCTCGGGCACGACCTGTGCGTCACCGTCGGCCTCGAACCAGCCGAACGGGCCCGTGATCGTGCTGTTCCCCTGACCCGACAGGATCGCGTTGCCGGTGTTGTGGATCGTGTAACTGACGTCAGCGTCACCCTTTCCGGCCGGGTTCGGAGTGCCCCGGTATTCGACGGAAAGGCCCTCGATCGCGAGACCCGGCTTCAGGTCGCCGTCCACGCGTAGCTTGATCTGGATGCCCAGCCGCCGGTCGACGTTGATGGTCTCCTCGGAGTCCTCCTGCACCAGCGACGTGATGATGCCACCGGCGTGGTCGCCAGGCGTGGCGTTCTCGGGAATCATTACCTTGAAGGGCACTTCGGCGCTCTTGCCGGGCTTGATCGTGACGTTGTCGGACGTGGGCCGCACCCACGAGCCCACCGCGATCGACTCCGCGTCCTTCGTCACCAGGTCCATCTGGCCGGCTTCGGTGGTGAATCCGTCGGCCGCGTAGACCCCCAGGGTGAGCGGGGTCTTGCCACGATTGGCCACCACCATGGCGTCCTCGAGCGTGTCGCCGGGCCTGATGTCGTAGCTGAAACTGGTGCGGTTCTCGCCCAGGTCGTTCGACGCCGTGCGCACGGTCCAGGTCACGTCATCGGTGGGAGCGGCAATGGTGGACGTGGTGGCCGACGCGGGTGCGGCACCCACCAGGGCGGCACTCGCGGCCAGAACCATGGCGGCAAGCATCTTTACGGTCTTCACGAACCGGCTCATTCCTCGAGAGTCGGTGGGGCGGTCCCCGGTACGGGACCGCCCCACCGGGTGGATCAGCTGCTGAGCGCGGTGATGGTCAGGGTGGCGCGGTAGCTACCCGTCTCGACGCTGCTCGGGATCTTCAGATCGAGGTCGGCCGAGAGCTTGCCCTCGCCCTTCTCGTGTCCCTGGTCGGCCTGACCCAGGGTGCGGGAGACGGAAAGACCGTCACCGCCGTCCAGGCCGGAGTCGACCTCGGCACCCGCCTTGGCCCCGGCGCCGGCCTGCGCCACCTCCGGGGTCCAGCCCAGGTACGACCCGGAGAACGTCTTGTCGCCGTCCTTGAAGTCGCCCACCGAGGCCGAGATCGACCACGGGGCCTGGGAACTGCGGGTGTCGGTGACCGCGATCGGGTTGATCGTGCCGGTCGCGCCGAGGTACTTGCCGTCCTTGTCCTGTGCCGTGCCCATGTCGACCAGGCCGTTCTTGCCGTCGATCGTCCACCCGAACTCACCGGGGGCGGCCTTCGGCACCTTGACCTGGATCTCCTGGCCCTCACCGTGGTACGGGTGCACCGTGACCTTGTCGACCGTGGAGCCGACGTTCGTCTCGCTGCGGATGTTCTCGACGACCAGCTCGTCGGAGCGCACCTTCACCTTGACGTAGGTGCGGGTGTTCTCCTGGTTCTGGACCGAGTTGTACCAGTAGTTGCCCGGGTTCAGCGGGTCGGCGCCGTTACCGGCACCGCTCGTCCCACTGTTGTCCGGCGCCGTGATGCCGTAGTACTTCGACCCGGAGGCCGAGTTCGCCGTCACGTAGAGCACGCCACCCGGACCCGGGTAGACGTTCTCGGCCCCCGGCCGCTCGGCCGCGTCCGCCTTCTCGCCGTTCTTGATCAGGTAGCTACGGGTGTAGGCGTGGTCGTGGCCCTGCAGAACCAGGTCGACACCCAGCTTCGAGAAGGTGGTCGGGAAGTCGACGCGGCGGACCTTGGCGTCGCTGTCCTTCGCGTGGCTGGCCGGCGAGTAGATCGCGTGGTGGTACACGAGAACCTTGTACTTGGCCTCGTTGCCGTGCTTGTTGATGACGTCGGTGACGTAGCCCAGGTGTGCCTCGTCACCGCCACCACCCTGAGAGGTGGCGTAGCTGTTGCTGTTCAGGTCGATGAACAGCACGTCCTTGTAGATGTACCAGTAGTCGCCACCGGAGGTGTTCGACGACGGGTTGCCGTTCGAGTAGTACGCACCCGAGCGATCGTTGTTCGGCACCGCCATGTGCTGCTCGTAGGCCTTGCCACCGACGTCGTGGTTACCGATCGTCGCCGCCCAGGGGATCGAGCGCAGCTGGTCGGGAGCCAGGAAGGCGTCCCACTGCGTCTCGGTGTTGGCGGTCTCGACCTGGTCGCCGCCGGACACCAGGATCTCGGCGTCCGGGTTGGCCTTGGTCGCCACGGCCAGCGTGTCCGCCCAGCCGGCCTGGTCCTTGGCCACGTTGCCGGACGCACCGATCTGCGGGTCACCGAGGAACAGGAAGTCGTAGTCCCCGTCGAAGTCCTGGGTCTTGAAGGTGTAGGCCTTCGACCAGTTGCCCTCCGACCCGACATGGTAGGAGTACGAGGTGTTCTCGGCCAGACCGGTGATCGTGGCGTTCCGGTTGTAGCCACCGCTCGAGGCGATGTTGGCGCCGCCGACCGCCGAGAAGCTCTTGGCGGAGGCGGGGAACTCACCGTCCTTGACCGAGGCGGCCGGGGCCACCTCGACAGCCTGCGTGGTGTCGCCCGAGGAGTACCAGGACACCATGCGCTGCGTTTCGTCGGCACCGACACCGAGAATGACACCGGTCAGGTTGACCGTGTCGGCCGCCGACGCGGGAGCGGCGAATCCACCGACCGCGACGGCCAGACCGAGCGCGCACGCCGCGATCGGCCGGGCCAGCCGCAGCGGCCGGCGAGCGTCTTTGTGAGACACGTTGATTCATCCCTTTCAGGGTGAACAGAAATGAGGCGGGCTCAATGTTCAGCGGTGCGATGAACGAACGGTGAACGGCCCCACTGTTTCTGGGGGTGATCGTCGTAAGACATGACACTGTGTGCCATTTCGTTATCTAGAAGACGCGTTCCACGAACCAGTAGAGGCCGACGACGGTCACGACGACCGAGATCAGGCCGCTCGTCCACACCGCCGCGGTCGGGGCCCGGTGACGCATCAGCGCGAGCACGGGGAAGATCACGGCGATGATGCCGAGCTGCACCGCCTCGATCCCGATGTTGAACACCAGCAGCGACCAGAGCAGCGACCAGGAGAACGCCTCGTCGATGCCCAGAGCCCCCGCGAAACCCAGCCCGTGCACGAGGCCGAAGCAGAAGACCACGCCCAGACGCGTCCATCCGGCCCGGTCGAGACTGAAATGGCTCTCGCCGGTATCGATGTCGGAGGCCCTCGAGCCCTTCCGGAAGAGGCGCCACAGGTACCAGGCGGCCACGCCGGCGATGGAGATCGCGATGATCGGCTCGACGACGTCGCCCGAGACGCTCACCAGGCCGAGGGCGGCCAGGATGAACGTGACCGAGTGGGCAAGGGTGAACGAGGTCGCGACCAGCACGACCTCGCGCAGGCGACGGGAGCCGACGATCAGGGCGAGCAGGAAGAGCAGGTGGTCGGGGCCCTCGTAGAGGTGCTCGGCGCCGAGCTTGAAGAACTCCCGGAAGCGCTGGAAACCGCTCTGCGACAGGTCGAACGAGGGGTTGGACGCGTCCAGGGCGGCGGAGCCGTGGAGTCCGCCGACCGAGTAGGTGACGATCGTCCTGGTGTCCCGGACGAAGGTCTCGCTGTCGGGGAAGAGCTTGCTCGTGACCACGTAATCGTCCGAGGTACAGGCGTGGTCGAGCGTCAGGAAGGCGTAGGGCACGCCCTCGCGCTGCTTGATCCCCATGCTTTCACTGAGGGAAGGTGTGCACCCGTTCACCTGGAACCGCTGGGTGACGTAGTCGGTCACCACCGCGGTGTGCTTCTCGAGAGCCTGGGCCTGGGCGGTGGCGTCGCCGCTCTCGAAGGCGGCGGTTCCGTCCTGGAAGAGCGCGTCCTCCTGGGCGGCGTCCGCGGCCGAGACGACGAGCAGGTCGTACTCGAGGCCGAGTTCGGTGGTGACGTGGTTCTTCTCGGGTGCGGTGGCGTCGACGTACACCACGGACGTGAAGCCGTGGGCTTGAGCCGGGGCCGCACCGAGAACGATCCCCGCGGCGACGACGACCCCGAGGACGGCGGCGCGGAGAGGGCGGCTGGACATGGGACTCCTTACGGTTGGCGCGAGCAACCTTCCCGTTCCAGGTGAATGAATAACGTTGCCTCGGCCAACAGAGACGGAACACTCCGGCCCGAAACGGTCTCGATCGGGTTGGACGTCTTCAAGGGGGTAAGAAGTACGGACGCATTCATGAAGGAGGAGCCCGTGCGCCCCTGGCCCGCTGTACTTCCGGCGGCTGTACTTCCGGCGGCAGTACTTCTGGCGGCGGTGCTCGCCACCGCGGCCTGCGGATCGGGTGACTGGTCGCAGTCCCGCCCGATGCCGACCGCGATCGGCGCTCTCGGAGCCGGTTTCACCGACCCCGCCTCACCCCCGGGCCCGGAGGCCACCTTCACCCCGGCACCCGGTTCGTGGGACGAGGTGCGCCCGTCGAAGGGCTTCCGCGTGGTGCTGCTGACGGCCGGCGACGACGCCCCGACCCGGGCGCTGGTCTCGGCGGTCGAGTCCTGGGCCTCCGCGGAAGACGTGGACCTGCGTACGGTCGACGGCACCGGTGAGCACGACCTCGTCCCCAGGATCACCGAGGCGATCGGGATGAACGGCGACCTGGTGATCAGCGCGGGCAATGCCCTGATCGACCCCCTGACCCTGGTGAGCGCGAGTCACCTCGACCAGGAGTTCCTGGTGATCGGGGCCGAGACCGGCGAGCCGACGGCGAATGTCACGGCGGTGGACTGGACGGGAGCTGCCTACCGCGGTGCGGAGCTGCAGGCGTCGTCCGAGTTCGACCCGGCGACCTTCACGGCCGAGCGGTGCGGGGACGCGGTGCGGGCAGGGGTGGCGAGCGTGCTGAGCGGGGTGACGGGGGTGGTGTTGTGGCTGGCGTGATACTTGAAGCGCACATCACCGCGAAGGAAAGCCCTGACAGGTGGTCGCGCATGGCCACTGAAACTGGTGATTCCCTTTGAGGAACTCTCTGCCCCTGTGGCCGAGGCCGATCCAGAACTGGACGTCAAGACTTCTCCGACTGCATCCGTGCCCCGGCTCAGAAGATTGAGCAGAGGTTTCCTCAAGCTTGTGTCGGAGGTTCGAATCCTCTCGGGGCCGCACAGATCGGGTGTTCAGCGGCGGGCCGCCCCAGTAGTTCGGATCAGCGGGACAGTCCTGCTTTCGATTATCGATGATCGAAAGCAGGACTCTCTCGGGCCTCGGAGGCCGGAGCGCCAGGCCTGCAATGACCTGATCCGGGTCTGTAGAGGCCAGCGTTCTCGCGACGAGAGCCACTTCGCCGGGGTCGAGGAAGCTCAAGGTGGATGGGGTCCAGGCTGCGAACAGTGGTTGGGCCGAGTCCACATAGATATCGTCACGGTCTCGGTCACGCCGCGAGCCTAAGACGCGGCGAGCCTAAGACGCGGCGAGCCTAAGACGCGGCGAGCCGTCGGAAAAGCGGAAGGGCCCGCAGCCGAAGCTGCGGGCCTTTCCAGAAGCAGGAGCTCAGGTCACTTCTTACCGAAGATCTTGTTCGCCTTGCCGATCGACATGAACACCGTCTCGCCCGTCGAGTCGTCCAGCGCGTCGTTGTCGGTCGAGATCCACACCTGACCGTCACCGCCCACCGTCAGACCCTCGAGCTTCTCCTGCGTCCACCCGTTCCCCGCCTGCAGGAACGGCAGCACATCCACCGCCAGCTTCTTCGACAGCACCGGCAGCGTCCCCGGCGCCGGGTCCTTCGACGGCAGCGTCACCGTGTAGACCCGCTTGATCTTCGCGTTCGGGCCGTTCAGCTTGTCGCGCTCGATCACCGCCAGCCGTCCGTCCGACAGCGCCGTCACCTCCGACAGACCGATCCAGTCGCCCGCCGTCGTCGTGGTCTCCAGCTGGTAGCCGAACCACGTCCACTTGCCCGTCTTCACGTCGTAGCGGCCGATCCGGGCCACGTTCGCCGGGTCCTTCGACGACGCCCGCTGCACCACCGCGAACAGGTGCTCACCGTTACGGTCGTAGGTGGCCGTGACGCCCTCGAAACCCTGCGACTTCAGGCCCACCGCCACGTCCGAGGGCAGCGGAACCGTCTGGGCCACCACACCGCGCTTGTCCACGCGCACCAGCTTGTTCTCCGCGCCGGTCGCACCCTCCACCGCCAGCCAGTAACCGCCACCGGACGAGTACGGACGCGCGTAGATGCCTTCTGCGTCCAGCGCCACCGCCTTGCCCGTGGAATCGGTGACGTCGAGACGCTTCGTGATCCGCGCCGGCTTCGACGAGGTGTCGATCGTGAGGATGCCCGTGGTGCTGTAGCCGGCGTCCGTCACGCTCACCAGGCGGTCGCGGGAGTCCGGCACCGCCGACAGGGCACCCAGAGTGCCCCAGCCGATCGGTGCACCACGACGTTCGCGAGACTCGATCTGCGGGTACGACGACGAAGAAGCACCCAGCTCGTAGAGCGCCACCGACGAACGCACCCCGGCGTCCGCGTCGTCCACCTCGCTCGAGACCGCCAGCAGACCGCGCGACGGGATCGGCAGGATGCCCTCCGGCCCGTTCGTCGTCGGCAGCACCTGCACGAACTTCGGGTCGCGAGCCTTCGAGATGTCGTAGACCGCGACGAAGTTGCTGCGCTCCGAACCCACGAAAGCGTACTTCTGGCCGTTGAAGTCGGCCGTGGCCAGGCCCTCGAGCTCGATGCCCTTCTTGCCCGCCCGCGACTCGGAGTGCTGCCCGATCTGCACCGCGAGCTTCTCCAGCTCGTTGCCCGAGTCCCAGCGCACCTTGCCGGTCTTCGAGTCGAACACCGTCCAGCCGCGCGTACCGCCTTTCCAGTCACCCTCGTTCGCGGTGCCCAGGTAGCGGTTGTCCAGCCAGGCCACGGCGTCCGGCTCGCGCGGGACGTCCTTGATCGAGCCGGTCTGGTCGATCACCCCGTCGTCCTCGGTGTCGATGCCAGAGACCGAGGCGGTGCCGGCGCTGAACACCTTGCTGACCCGGTGAGAGGCAGCGTCGATCAGCACGATGCCGTTGTTCTCCTGCAGCGTCACGGCCAGCTGGCCGTCGTCGCTGAACGAGACGTACTCGGGCTCGGGGTCGATCGGGGTGTCGATCCCCGCGTCCGCGAACGACTTCAGCGCCGAGCCGTCGGCGTTGACCAGGGAGACCTTGTGCGCGGTCCACGTCGCCGGGTCGGCCGGCCGGCTCAGGTCGAGGATCTGCACGAAACCGGCCGGGAGCTGCGGCAGGTCGCCCTCCTCACCACCGGTGGGGGTGGCCTCCTCGTCGCGCTCGTTCTCGATGGCGATCGCGACCCGGGTGCCAGCCTTGTTCGCCGCGATCGAGTCGGGCTGGCCACCGAGGTCGATGCTGCGCACCCGCGTGCGGTCGGAGACGCGGATGACATCGACCCGGCCCGACGGCTCGGTGTAGCTCTTGCTGGTGTTGACCACCACGAGCACGTAGTCACCGACCACCGTGACCGACGTGGGCTCGTCCTCGGTGTCGCCCAGCTGGGCCAGCGACAGCGTGCCGAGCCCCTTCACCTCGTCCGGGTTCGAGATGTCGAGGAAACCGATGCGCCTGCCCGCCGCATCGGTGTAGATCATCGTCTTGCCGTCCTTGGTGACGGTCGAGATCTCGGCCACCGTCTCGTCGGACACCGCGGCACCGGCCGGGCGGTTCTGGTACACCGCGTAGGTGTCGGTGCGGGAGAAGAACCGGCCGTGCGACGACCCCGCACTGGCGGGCTGCGCGACGGCCGCCAGGGCCGCCCCCGCCAGTGCCGTCGCGGTGAACACGGCTGCGGTGCGAACCCCGGTCTGCCTCTTACCCACGTCACTCCTCACGATCTGTTGCCTGGTCGGGCGGAGCTTTTCAAGCGGGGGTGAGGCAGGGTCGACCAGAGGATGAACGGGAGTCAACCAGTGGCATTCGGTGACCTCAGAGCAGGACTTCCAGGATCAGGTCGCGCACGGCCGTGGCTTCGAACGATGCTGCTGCGACGGATGAGTCGGAGCAGAGCAGGACCGGACCGTCCGAGGGATCCACCGCCGCACGACCGTGACTCCCGCGCACCGGTTTCGGGTCGAGCGGCACCACCCTCATCGCATAACGCAGCCCGCTGAACTTCCGGGCCAGGGTCAGAGCAGCGCGGGCCTTCACGAAACGGTCGTCCGGATCCATGAACAGCTCGGCCGGGTCGTAACCGGGCTTGCGGTGGATCTCGACACCCCGCGCGAAGTCGGGAGCCCGCGCGTCGTCGAGCCAGTAGTAGTAGGTGAACCACGACCGTTCGTCGGCCACCACCACCAGTTCACCGCTGCGCGCGTGGTCGAGCCCGTGCTCCTTCTTGCCGTCGGCGTCGAGCACCGTCTCCACTCCCGGCAGAGCGGTCAGCAGCTCCCGCACCCGGGGCACGTCACGAGGATCGTTCACGTACACGTGTGCGATCTGGTGGTCCGAGACCGCGAACGCCCGCGAGGTCCAGGGGTCGAGATACTCCATACCCGCCTGGGTGTAGACCTCGAGCAGCCCTTCTCGCCGCAGCAGGCGGTTGACGTCGACCGGCCGGTCGACCTCGGTGATGCCGTACTCCGAGAGCACGACCACCGTGTAACCGATACCCCGGGCACAGGCGATGAGATCACCCGCCACCGCGTCGATCTCTTGCGCCGCGGCCACCGCCTGCGGGCTGTGCGGGCCGAACCTCTGCAGGTCGTAGTCGAGATGAGGCAGGTAACAGAGTGCCAGATCTGGTCTTTCGGTGCTGATCAGCCGGCGGGTCGCGTTCGCGATCCAGGCCGACGAGCGGATGGACGCGGTGGGCCCCCAGTAGGTGAACAGCGGGAAGGGGCCGAGCTCACCCGTGAGCCGGTCATGCAGTGACGGAGGCCGCGTGTAACAGTCGGCATCCTTCTTGCCGTCGGCGAAGTAGATGGGCCTCGGGGTGACGGTCCAGTCGGTGGTGGCGCCCATCGCGTACCACCAGCAGATGTTCGCCGCGGTCAGCCCGGGCCGGTGGTGACGCGCTGTCTCCCAGACCTTCTCGCTCTCGATCAGCCGATTGTGCTGACGCCACAGATAGACCTCGCCCTGATCACGGAAATACCAGCCGTTGCCGACAATTCCGTGGTCGGACGGGAGCTTGCCGGTGAGGTACGTGGCCTGGGCGCTGCACGTGACGGCGGGCAGCACGGTGCCCAGGTTCGCCACGAATCCGGTGGAGGCGACGCGCGGCATGTGCGCGAGCAGCCGCGGGGTCAGACCCACGACATTGATCACGAGCACCGGGTTCTTCGTCATCGGATCGGCTCCAGGCCCAGGGCGGCGAGTTGGGTGGCGGTCCAGTTGAGCTCCCCGGCAATGCCTTTCACCAGATCATGCGTCGATTGCGGACGTTGTGGCCCGGGGAGCACTGACCACGTGTAGGTCTCGACGTCGAGGTGGGTGGTGCGCGCCCGCTCCTCGCCGACCAGGTACCTCAGCGTGTTCACCAGCTCGGGCTGCGTGGTGTTCACCGTCTGGTCGAGCGGGAGGTGGAAGTGCACCCGCCATTCCTGTTCCGCGTCGAACGACTTCACCGTGGCGATGTCGAGATCATCTTCGCCGTAGCCGTCTTGCTGGCGGATCTGGTGCATGAACCGCGGCTCGGCGAACTCCCCCAGCCATTCGCGCTCGTCTCCGTTGACCCGCAGCGCGTTCGAGACCTGGGCCTTGTAGATCGACACCTCCCCCAGGTCGGGAACGTCCTCGAACTGGGTGGCCAGGTGACACGCGTCCAGGCACATCCCGATCCACCCGGGAACCCCCAGCCGCGAGACCGCGGCGACCCCGGCGCCCATCGTCTCGACCACGCACCCGGGTTCCGGCTCGACGGCCAGCCGCACCGGGCGCCCGTACTCCCCCGCCAGCGCCTGCAGTTCGGTCGCGACGCCCAGCATCGCGGCGTCGGCGGGCGCCGTGCCGTCGGGAAACCGGGTGCGCCAGCCGAAGGGCAGCGTGGAGATGCTGCCGGAGAGCGCGTCGCCGGGCAGCAGCTGGTGCAGGATCGAGGCCAGATCGAGCGTGTAGTCGAGCCGCTCGCGCTTCAGCCAGTCGGGCCGGTAGACGGCACCTTTCACCACCTCGGCCTGGAAGGCCCGGTAGGGGAAGCCGTTGAGCGTGACGACCTCGAGCTGCTCGGCCCGGAGGGTACGCCACAGCAGATCGAGCGCCTTGCGGTCTTGCGCCAGGTGCCGGGCCGCCGGCGCGGGCAGCCACAGCCCCACCCCCAGCAGCGGCCAGCCCAGGCTGCGCCGCACCGGCCCGGCGTACTGATGCAACTGCGCCAGGATGCCCTCGAGGTCTTCGGCGGGATGCATGTTGGTGCAGTACGACAGGTGGATCACACTGCCGTCAGGATGCCGGAACCGCATCAGCTTCGCTCCCCCCGAAGGATCGAATTGCCTTGCGAAAGATCATCTCTCAACGGCGGCGTCAGGTCCAATCGGTCGCTCTGACCGAAGAACTCGACCGGGTTGCCCCAGACCACGCCCTCCACCTCGGCGTGACTGAACCCCGCCGCCAGCAGGGCCTGCGCGGTCTTGGCGACCTTGAGCGGATCGCTGCGGCCCCAGTCGGCGGCGGAGTTCACGATGATCCGCGCCAGACCGAGCTCCTTGGCCACGAGCACCATGCGGCGTTCGTCCATCTTGGTGTCGGGGTAGATCGAGAAGCCGGCCCAGAAACCGTTCTCGACCACCAGCCGGGCCGTCAGCTCGTTGTTGTGGTCGATCAGCACCCGTTCCGGTGCGAGGCCCGACTCCTTCACCACGTCGAGCGTGCGGCGCGTGCCGGCCAGCTTGTCGCGGTGCGGCGTGTGCACCAGCACCGGCAGGTCGAACTCGAGAGCCAGCTCCAGGTGCCGGGCGAGCAGCTCGTCCTCGGCCGGGGTGATCGAGTCGTACCCGGTCTCCCCCACACCCACCACGCCGTCCTTGGCCAGGTACCGCGGCAGCAGGTCCATCACCTCGGCCCGGAACGACGGGTCGTTGGCCTCTTTCGGGTTCAACGCGATCGTGCAGTGGTGCGCGATGCCGAACTGCGCGGCCCGGTAGCGTTCCCAGCCGATCAGCGCGTTGAAATAGTCCACGAACGACCCGGCGCCCGACCGGGGCTGGCCGAGCCAGAACGCGGGCTCCACCAGAGCGGTGACCCCCGACGCGGCCATCGCCTCGTAGTCGTCGGTGGTGCGCGACGTCATGTGGATGTGGGGCTCGAAGATCCTCATGTCAGCCTCTTCCTGCGAGGGCCTGCGCCGCCGCCCTTCGCCGTTCCGGGTCGTCGGCCGTGAGCTGCCGCTCGATCTGGGCGATCTCGACGTCCGGCGGATAACGGTCGATCACGCCCCAGAGCTGGGGTGCCACGTCGCGGCCGGCCACGATCCGCTCCAGCGCGAACCCGGCCACCATCTTCGAGGTGCGGGCGGTGGCGCGGGCCGTCAGCGCCGGCACCTCACTCAGGTCGATGCCCATGAACACGCACTTCATGAGTACCTGGTCGACCTCGTCGTCACTCAGCCGCTCGACGACGGCAGCCGCGGCCGACGCCGTGACGAGCCGGGGATCGTTGCTGCGGAACGCGTCTCGGGCGAGTTCGAGCAGAGTGTCATCGACCCCGAGCACCGCGGCGGACGCGATCACGGCCCGGCGCTCGTGAACGTCACCGTAACGGTAGAGGCCGGGAAGCTCGCTGCGGTCGGGCAGGGCCCGCAGCAGTCGCGCCCGCACCTGCTCGTGCCCGGCGCCGACCTTGCGCGTGACCATGGGGAACAACCGGCGGATGCTGGCGGGATCGGCCTCGATCCGGACCAGTGACTCGCGAACCCAGACGTCCCCGTTCACGCCCGGTCTCCCGACGCGTCCGTCATCGCTGCCCTCATGTGAAATCCTCTCGCGGACGAACGTGTTCGGCGTGACGGAGAAACTCGATCGCCCGCGGGACCGCCGTGTGCGCCGTGTGCGAGTGCCGCGACAGCTCGACCGCGACCAGCCCCTCGAAACCCTTCAGTGCCCTCATCACCGGCGGGAAGTCGACGTCACCCTCACCGAAGTTCAGGTGCTGGTGCACACCCCGGGGCATGTCGTCGATCTGGACGTAGGTGAGGTTGTCACGCACCTGCTCGATCACCTCAGGGACCGGCCGCTTCTCGGTGACCAGACAGTGCCCGATGTCGAGCGTGAGCCCGAACAGCGGGTGGCTCAGCTGCTCGTCCAGGGCGCGCCAGTCGTCGACCGACTCGATGTACATCCCCGGCTCCGGCTCGAAAGCCAGCTTCACACCCAGCGGTTCGGCCGTCATGAGCACGGCCTCACACCCCTGCAACACGCGGCGCCAGGCCAGCCCGGGCCCGACCGAGGGATGACGGGCGCCCGACCAGAAGGAGACCGCCTCGGCCCCCAGATCGTTCGCGACACGGGTGGCGATACGCAGGAACTCGACGCGCCGGTCGCGACCCTCGTCACTGAGCAGGGTGGGTTCGTGCTTGCGACGGGGGTCCATGACGAACCGGCCGCCGGTCTCGACCACCACGGCCAGACCGAGATCACGCAGTCTGTCGGCGATCACGGCGACCTTGCGGGGCAGGTCCGGGCCGAACGGATCGAGGTGATGGTGATCGAGCGTCAGCCCGACCCCCTTGTAACCGTGGTCGGCGAGCAGGCTCAGCGCATCGTCGAGGCGGTGGTCGCCGAGACCGTTGGTGACGTAGGCGTACCGCAGGCCGGGCACGTCAGGTCACCCGCCGGCGGGCCGCGAGCGTGCGCGCGCCCTGCCAGAGAGCCAGCAGCGCGACGGACGTGACCGGTTTCCGGTGCGCCGCGATGAGCGCACTCTGCAGCGGAATCATGCCCAGAACCCCCGTTTTCACGATCTTCTGCACGTGCTGAGGTGTCGGGTCCGTGGCCGCCGTCAGGGAGGCCCGCACCGACGGCACCAGATACGTCCCGGTGGCGACGGCTGTCACCAGTGCATTCCGGCCCGGGGCGCAGGCGGTGACGGCCGCCGCCACCATCGCGGTGACGGCGGCCGAGACCTGGCCCACGGCCGGGTCTGCGCCCTTCACCTCGTGCCGGCTGACCTGCGTGATCGCGTAGGTGTGAGCGGCCACCAGCGCGGCCGGCCACACCGCGGCCCGCACGCTCGGGCTGCCGCGTTGCACGTCGAGGAACCGGCAGAGGGCCATCGTCGCCGGACCGGCCGGGGTGTCCTTGGCGGCGAAGTCGTAGGCGATCACGGCGCTCGAGGTGGCCAGCGACCAGGCCACCCCCCGACGGCCCGATCCCCACCAGGCCACGACCAGGTCCGCCGCCAGGAGTCCGGTGCCCACGGCGAGGGCCTTCCCCGGCGAGATGCGCCCGGAGGGGATGGGACGCCCGGGGCGCTCCACCGCGTCGACGTGCCGGTCCGCGTAGTCGTTGAGGGCCATCCCGGCCATATAGGTCAGCGCCGACGACAAGGCCGCCGACGCCGTCGGCCGGACCACCCCCGCGCGACCACCGGCCGCAGCCCCGAGCAGCGCGTCACCCGGCGCACTCAGCACCGCCGGGAGCCGCACCAGGTCGGCGTAGACGTTCACGCCTCACCGATGCCCCGGGCGTCGAGGCTCGTGACCGGAGCACCCACCCAGCCCGTTCCCTCGCCCCGCCCGGCCACCCCGTCGACCCGCACCGGCGCGCCCAGGCCCGCCACCGCGTCCATACGCCGGGCCACCTTCGAACGCCCGGGACGAACCGTGGACGGCACCGCGACCACCGGCGCCAGGTCGCGCAGCCCCTGCGCCCAGGCCACCAGGCGCCGGAACTGGCGGTCGAGCCGGTGCTCGTCGCTGCCCAGCGGATCCTTGAAGAAGAAGCCCAGTTCGTCGAGCGCCCCGACGCGGCCCACCGATCGCGCCCGGGCCGTCAGCCGGGCCAGGTCGATCACCAGCGGCGCGGCCAGCGTCGAGTCGCAGCCCTGCCAGGTGATCTGCATGGTCATCGGCGTGCCCAGGAAACCGGTGAAACGCACCTGGTTCCAGGCGGTCTTCCACTCCCCCATATCTTCGACGTAGTCGATGTGCACCGGCGCCACCACGTCTTCACCCAGCGTCTCGCGCACCGAGCGGGCCTTGGAGGCGAGCTTGGCCGCGGCCCGGTCGGGATCGGCCAGCACCCGCCCGTCACCGCCGCCGAGCAGGTTCAGGCCCGCCCACGACGTCACGGTCAGGTTCCGGCTGCCGAACATCGAGGCCAGGGCCGTCTTCACCAGGGTCTCGCCGGTCTTGCCGTCGCGCCCCGCGTAGACCGTGCCGCGGTCGAGGGCCAGCTGGTGCAGGGCCGGGACCGCCGCCCCGGTGGACGGGGTGAAGTCGACGAACGGCAGCCCGGCGTCCAGTGCGGCGTAGGCGTAGAGGGCGCTGGCGGGCAGAGGGTCTTCACCGGCATCGAGGGCGGAGTCCAGCTCGGCGAGCGTGCCACCGAACGGAGCCGAAAGAGGCTCGGTGGAAGCGATGTTCAGCACCACGACGGTCTCGAGGTGATGCTGATAACTGAAAGAGCGCAGGTCTCGCTGGATCTGCTCGATCCCCGGGCGACCGCCGCCCCGCACCCCCGGCTGCACCCGCGTGTCCGCCGCCTCGAGGTCGGCCCGCACCAGCGACAGCACGTTCGCGGGAAGCACCCCGGCCCGCGCGAGCCCGGCCGCCCGCTCGGCCAGCGGCACCTCGCTCACGTCGTGCCCGCCGACCACCAGGTCACCCGGATCGGGCAGGCCCACGTCCGCGAATTCGGGCAGCGCCGTGACCATTCCGGTGGTCGACGCATTCGTCGGCAGCAGCGCGAGCCCCGCCGTCACGGTGGTTCCGATGGACCCTCGGGCCCCGACCAGCCACAGCCCGACAGCCATTGTCGGCACCTCCCCGGCACGCGCACCGGGTCACCTGCGACGCCGATGTCCGTTCCAAAAGGTAACAAGCCGGACGATGCGTGACAACACCTCGTGTCACAGAATCACTGCAGCGGGTAATTCTTTGTGCAGAGTCAGGCCAAAGATCGACCGCCCTCGGGACGAAGTAGGGCCAGGAACGGCGTGAGCGAGTCCGGGTCGGCCAGCGCGTCACGGCTCACGGCCTGCTCGACCGGCACCCCGCTCAGGATCCGCTTCACCGGAACCTCGCACTTCTTGCCGTTGAGCGTGCGCGGCACGGCCGGGATCGCGATGAACCGGTCCGGCACGTGCCTCGGGGACAACTGGGACCGGAGCATCGTCCGCAGAGGTGCCTCCACGTCCGCCATCGAAACCCCCTCGTGCAGAACGAGGAAGCACAGCAGCTCGTCGGCGTCGATCACCAGCGAGTCGGCCACGCCGGCCAAGGACTCCACCACGGAGTAGAACTCGGCCGTGCCCATGCGCACCCCGCCGCGATTGAGCGTGGAGTCACTGCGCCCGTAGATCACGAACGACCCGCGCGGCGTGGCCCGCACCCAGTCGCCGTGCCGCCACAGCCCCGGATAGGTCTCGAAATAGGCTTCGCGCAGGCGGGTTCCGTCGGGGTCGTTCCAGAAGGCCACCGGCATCGAGGGCATCGGCTGCCCGATGACGAGCTCCCCGACGCGGTCGATGAGGTCGCGTCCCGCCTCGTCGAGCGAGTGCACGTCGGCACCCAGTGACGCGCACGACAGTTCACCCAGCCAGATCGGCACGGTGGGTGCGCCGGTGAGAAAGGCGGTGCAGACGTCGGTTCCGCCGGACACCGAGCAGATGCGCACGTGCTCGCCGACGGCCGAGCCGATCCAGCGGAAGTTCTCGGGCGACAACGGCGATCCGGTGGAGCCGAGGGACTCCATCGCGCTGAGGTCGAACTGCTCACCAGGCCTCAGACCGGAACGCGAGGCCGCCTGCACGAACGGCGCCGAGACCCCGAAGAGCTTGATGCGGTGCCGGGCCGCCAGTTCCCAGAGCCGGGACGCGTCGGGAAAGGCCGGGCTGCCGTCGTACAGCAGGATCGTGGAGCCGGCCAGCAGACCGCCGACGAGGAAGTTCCACATCATCCAGCCGGTGGTGGTGAACCAGAAGAGCACGTCGCCCGGGCGCAGGTCGTGCTGCAGCCGCAGGGTTTTCAGCTGCTCGAGCAGGATGCCCCCGTGGCCCTGCACGATGCCCTTGGGCAGGCCGGTGGTGCCGGACGAGTAGAGCACCCACAGCGGATGGTCGAACGGCACCGGTTCGAAGGCCAGTTCGCCGGGCCGGGCGGTGAACTCGGCCCAGCTGATCTCACCGGCCCGAGGCCGGGAGCCGGGATCGAGGTAGGGCAGGATCACCGTGCGGGTCAGCGAGGGCATCGACTCACGCAGGGCGGTCACGGTGTCACGGATGCTGAAACGCTTGCCGCCGTAGAGATATCCGTCGACGGCGAACAGCACCTTGGGCTCGATCTGGGCGAACCGGTCGGTGACGGCCCGGGCCCCGAAGTCGGGTGAGCAGCTCGACCAGATCGCGCCCAGCGAGGCGGTGGCCAGGAACAGCACCAGGGCCGCGATGCCGTTGGGAGCCAGGGCCACCACGCGGTCGCCGCGGCCGACACCGGCATCGACCAGGCCGGTGCGGGCGCGGCCGACCAGGTCACGCAGCCCGGCGTAGGTCAGCTGCTGCTCCAGGCCGTCTTCCCGGACGAAGATGACGGCCGCCCCGTCGTGGGACAGCGCATGCTCGGCGTAGTTCAGTGTTGCCCCGGGAAACCATTGCGCCCCGGGCATGCTCGCGTCGGCCAGGGGGCGCACCGGCTTCGCACCGAAGCGGACGCCGAGGAATTCTGCCGCCGCCGACCAGAAATCGCCGACATGCCGCACCGACCAGCGGTGCAACGCTGCGTAGTCCAGCGGATCGACGACGACCTCACGGTGATCGCCCAGCCACCGCCCGAATTCAGCGATCTGGCTCCGCGCCGCCCGTTCGGCATCGGGATGCCACAGGATTTCAGCCGAACTGCTGTCTGGGTGCACTGTCATCGCCACAAGCCCCTTCGCCCACGGATGCACTCAACTCTATGCGCCCCTAGACTCCGGGCGATATGGCAGAACATTCGCAGAACGGGTGGCCCGTCCTGTCGAGCAACCGGCTGACCTGGTTCACCGCAGCCGGGGGCCGGTTCGCCGCGGCCAACTCCGACGTCGCCTTCCTGGCGAAGTACCTGATCGAACGCTTCAGCAAAGAGGTTGAGCCGATCAAGGGCAAGGTGCTCGACGACTGGTCCTGGGCCGCGCGCAACGTGCGCGGCTCGTCCGTCATCAGCAACCACGCCAGCGCGACCGCCTGGGATCTGAACGCCACCCAGCACCCGCTGGGCGTGAAGGGCACCTTCACCAGGAGTGAGATCGCCAAGGTGCACAAGATCCTCGCCGCCGTCACGGACGGCAAGGGGCACAAGGTCTTCCGCTGGGGCAACGACTACGTCGGCCGGGTCGACGGGATGCACTTCGAGATCAACGTGAGCGCGGCCATGGTCAAGCGGGCCCGCACGGTGCTGCAGAAGAAGCTGGAGGAAGAGGACGACATGAAGTGGACCGATCAGGTCAAGCTCACTTCCACGGACGCCAAGATCTGGGGCAAGCCCTACAAGGAGGGCGACAAGATCACCTTCGGGCTGATGGTTCGTTACCCCACCCTGGCGCGTAAGACGCAGGCCGACCTGACCGCGTTCGCGGCGGCCTCGGCGAAGCGCGACGCGGCCATGAAGGCCCAGCTCGACACGCTCATCAAGGCCGTCACGGCGCTGGCGTCGGGTTCGTCGGCCGAGGTGGCCCAGGCGTTCGCCGACGGCAGCAGCCGGCTGCAGGCCGAGGTGGCGCAGATCAACGCCGAGGCCGACCAGCTGCAGGGCACGTCGGTCAGTGACGACGAGATCAACGCCGACGTCGCGGCGGCCGTGGCCGAGGCGGAGGCCGTCGAGGCGGCCGAGGCCGCTGACGCCCTGGCGAAGCCCGGTGACGCGGCGGTGGTCGGCCAGGCGGCCGACACGGGCGGGACGACCGTCGACGTGCGCGAGGGAGCTACGGTCAGTTCCAACGCCTGACGGCACTCGACCGGCCGTGATCGTGCCCCGGCACCCCGGGGCATGGTCACGGTCCGGGTGACCGATGATGGACGGGGTGGTCACCCGCCCGCGAACGGGCACCGCGGGCGCGGTCACGCGCAATCGCACCGCAAGGCGTGCCCTCGTCACCGACCGGCAAGGCAGTGGGATAGAACTGGTGTCCATGCAGACGGGCCGCACACGTCAGACGGGCACCCCTGAATCGTGCTGACCGTGCACCGCAGTGCTCACGGGGTTCCTCTGGCGCACGCTCTGGCCGACGTGCTGGCGGAGCCTCTCGCCGACCCGTTCGCCGTCGAGATGATCGCCGTCCCGGCCAAGGGCGTCGAGCGCTGGCTCACCCAGAGGCTCTCCCACGTGCTCGGCACCGCCCCCGCGACCGGCACTCGAACTGCACCCGACGGGGTCTGCGCCAACGTCGACTACCCGACGCCGGCCGAGGTGGTCGAACAGGCGGTGCGGGCGGCCTCACCGGAGATTGCGGCGTCGGTACGCGCGTGGGCCCCCGACCGGGTGCGCTGGCCCCTGATCGAGGTCATCGACGTCTCGCTGAGTGAGCCCTGGTGCGCACCGCTGGCCCGGCACCTCCGGCACGGCGGCCGCCGTCTGGCCGTGGCCACCCGCCTGGCCCGGTTGTTCGACGAGTACGGGCAGTCCCGCCCGGCCATGATCACCGCCTGGGCGCAGGGCCGTGACGAGTTCGGCGACGGGCACCGCCTCGACCCGGACCTGATCGGGCAGGCCGAGCTCTGGCGCCGCCTGCGCGACCTGCTCGGCCGCCCCGCGCCGGGTGAGCTGCTCGACGAGGCCTGCACCCGACTGCGCGAAGACCCCGCTCTGTCGGCCCTTCCGGACCGGATCTCGATCTTCGGCGCGAGCCGCCTCTCCCCCGCCCGGGTGCAGGTGCTGGCCGCCCTGGCCGAGCACCGCGACGTTCACCTGTGGATGCACCACCCCTCGCCCGCGCTCTGGGAGGCGACCGGCGCGCCCGCCGTGCGACGGGCCGACGACGACAGCCGCAGCCGGGTGCACAACCCGCTGCTGGCGTCGATGTCCCGGGATCTGCTCGAGCTGCAGCAGACCCTGAAAAGACATGCCCCGCAGGCCCGCACGATCGAGCACCCGGTGCCACCGCGTCCACCGACCCTGCTCGGGCGTCTCCAGCACGATCTCTACACCGGCGAGATCATCGACGTGGCCGACCGGCCCGCCCTGCATCCCGGCGACACCAGCGTGCAGGTGCACGCCTGCTACGGCCGCGTGCGCCAGGTCGAGGTGCTGCGTGAGGTGATCGTGGGCCTGCTCGCCGACGACCCCACCCTGGAACCGCGCGACATCCTGGTGATGTGCCCCGACGTGGAGACGTTCGCGCCGATCATCGCGTCGGCCTTCGCCATCGGCGACGACCACGACAGCGACGACGGGCACCCGGCCCAGCGCCTGCGGGTGCGCGTCGCCGACCGCTCGCCGCGCCAGACCAACGCCCTCTACGACGTGCTCGGCGTGCTGCTCGACCTCGGCACCGCCCGCATCACCGCGCCTCAGGTGCTCGACCTGGCCGGGCGCGAAGCCGTGCGCCGGCGCTTCGGTTTCGACGACGACGACCTCGCCCGGATGCGGGACTGGCTGGTGGGGGCCGGGATCCGCTGGGGTCTTGACGAGTCGCACCGCCAGACCTGGCACCTGGCCTCGATCCCGCAGGGCACCTGGCGCGCCGGGCTGGACCGGCTGCTGCTGGGCGTCGCGGTCGAGGGCGACACCGAGCACCTCGGCGGCGTGGTCGGTCTCGACGACGTGGACAGCGCCGACATCGACCTGGCCGGGCGGCTGGCCGAGCTCGTCGACCGGCTCACCACCGCGCAGTCGCTGATGGCCGGCGAGCACCCGGTCGGGCACTGGCTGGCCGGCCTGGAAGAGGCCGTGCTCGGGCTCGGCGGCACCGACCGCACCACCGCCTGGCAGGTCAACCAGCTGCGGTCGGAGCTGTTCGACGTGATCGAGACCGCGGCGGGCAGCTCGTCGCCGTGCGGTCTGGCCGACATCCGGTCGCTGCTCTCGGACCTGCTCGCCGGTCGCCCCACCCGCTCCTCGTTCCGCACCGGCACCCTCACCGTGTGCACGCTGGTGCCGATGCGCTCGGTGCCGCACCGGGTGATCTGCCTGCTCGGCCTCGACGACGGCAACTTCCCCCGTCGCGCCGATCCGGACGGCGACGACGTGCTCGGCCGCGACCCCTGGGTGGGCGAACGCGACGCCCGCAGCGAAGACCGGCAGCTCTTCATCGACGCCGTCGGCGCGGCCGAAGAGCGGCTCGTGATCACCTATTCCGGCGCCGACGACCGCACCGGCACCCCGATCCCGCCGGCCGTGCCGCTGGGTGAGCTGCTCGACGCCGTCGACCGCACGGCCTGGGTCGAAGACGGCCGGGTGCGTGACCGGATCACGATGAACCACCCACTGCAACCGTTCGACCCGCGCAACTTCACGGCGGGGACGCTGGGCCGGCCCGGGCCGTTCAGCTTCGACCAGCCCGCGCTCGACGGGGCCCGGGCCCTGACCGGCGCCAAGGTCGCCGAGAAGCCCTTCCTGGAGGGCATTCTCCCGGCGCCGCGGCGGCAGACGGACATCGAGCTCGCCGACCTGCACCGCCTGCTGCAGCACCCGGCCAAGGGATTCCTGCGGCAGCGGCTCCAGGTCAGCATGGCCCTCACCGACGAGGAGCCCGACGACACGCTGCCGGTGCAGCTCGATGCCCTGCAGCAGTGGAGCGTGGGCGATCGGCTTCTGCGGCTGCGCCTTTCGGGTCTGTCCCCGGCCGACTGCATCACCCTCGAACAGCGACGCGGGCTGCTGCCCCCGGGTGAGCTCGGACGGGCGGTGCTGGCGCAGGTCGGGCGCAACGTCGAGAACGTGCTGCGGGCCTCGACGATCGAGCGGGCGGCCCCGGCCGACACCCGCGACGTCGACGTCACGCTGCCCGACGGCACTCGTCTCACCGGCACCGTCGGCGGGGTGCGCGAGGGCACGATCCTGTCGCTGTCGTATTCGCGGCTCGCCGCGAAACATCGCCTGGACAGCTGGATCGACCTGCTCGCGCTCACCGCCACCCCCGGCGTGAAGGCGCCCTCGGCCGTCACCGTCGGGCGTGGCCGAGGAGGGGCCGCCCGCAGCGTCTTCGACCCGATCGACGCCGAGCTCGCGCTGACCACGTTGACCGAGCTGGTCGGGCTCTACCGGTCCGGCCTGCGGTCGCCGCTCCCGCTGCCGATGAAGACCTCGGCGGCGTACGCCGAACGGCGTTTCCGGCGCTCGATCGTCTCGGCCGCGCGCGTCGAGGCGGCCAAGGCCTGGCTCGACCGCACCGACGACCGCTTCGGTTTCATGGCGGGCGAGCAGTCCGACGCGGAGCACCGGCTGGTCTTCGGGGGGACGGCGACGATGGACGCGCTGGTCGCCGAACGCCCGGCCGTGGACGAAGAGGGTGAGGGCTGGGTGATGGACGAGACCGACCGGTTCGGCCGTCTCAGCCGCCGCCTGTGGGACCCGCTGCTGGCCGCCGAACGCCTGGAGGGCCGATGATCCCGGGACAGTCGACCCTGCGCCGGCAGACCCCGTTCGACCTGCACGGTGAGCTCCCCCGCGACACCACGACGATGCTCGAGGCCAGCGCGGGCACCGGCAAGACCTTCACCATCGCGGCGCTGGTCACCCGCTACCTGGCCGAGGGCTGGGCGCAGAACATGAGCGAGCTGCTCGTGGTCAGCTTCAGCCGGGAGTCGACGCGGGAGCTGCGCGAGCGGGTGCGGGAGCGGCTGGTGAGCGTGCGCGACGGGCTGGCCCTGGCCGACCCGGCGATGATCGACCCGGCCGACGAGGTGCTGGTGCACCTGGCCGACGTCGATCCCTCCCGCAGGCAGCGGCGGCGGGAACGCCTGGAGAAGGCCCTGGCCAGTTTCGACGCCGCGACCGTCACCACGATTCACGGCTTCTGCCAGCAGGTTCTGACCACCCTGGGCACGAACGGCGACCACGACCCGGACACCGTGCTGCTCGAGGACGTCGCCGATCTGGTGCACGAGGTGGCCGACGACCTGTACCTGCGCAAGTGGGGCAGCGCCGGGGCACCCGCTCCGGACCTGGGCCGGGAGGAGTTCCACCGGCTCGCGCTCGACGCCGTGGCCGAGATGGCCGACCTGGTGCCGGAGCCGTCGGTCGGCGGCATCCCCGGGCTGCGGGCGCGCATCGCCGGGGCCGTGCGCGAGGAGGTGGAGCGGCGTAAGCGGCGGCTGAACGTGTTCGGCTACGACGACATGCTGACCCGCCTGGCCGCGACGCTGAGCGACCCGCTCACCGGCCCGGCCACCTGCGAAAGGCTCCGTTCCCGCTACCGGTTCGTGCTGGTCGACGAGTTCCAGGACACCGACCCGGTGCAGTGGGACATCATCCGCCGGCCGTTCCACGGGCACGCCACGCTGATCCTCATCGGCGACCCCAAGCAGGCCATCTACGGATTCCGCGGCGCCGACGTGCAGGCCTACCTGAACGCCTTCGAGACCGCCGAGACCGTGCGCACGCTGCCCACGAGCTACCGCAGTGACGCCGGGCTGCTGAACGGTCTGGACGCGGTGTTCCGCGGTGCCGCCCTGGGCGACGAGCGCATCCGGGTGCAGCCGGTCCAGGCGCACCACACCGGGCGCATGGTGCGGGTACAGGGAACCGGTGCGGCTGTCCGGCTGCGCGTGCTGACCCGTGACGACCTGCCGCAGACCGACCGGGGCCTGGCCAAGTCGCCGCAGGCGCGCGCGGCGGTGCTGAAGGATCTGGTGGCCGAGACGGTGCACCTGCTCGACGGGGCCGCCCGCCTGCAGCCCCGCGACGACCGGCCCGAGCGCGACCTGCGCCCCGGTGACATCGCGGTGCTGGTGCGCACGAACAGCCAGGCCCAGCAGGTGAACTCGGCCCTGTCCGCGGCCGGGGTGCCGGTGGTGGTGACCGGGCGCACGAGCGTGTTCGACACGCCGGCCGCGGCCGAGTGGCGCCTCCTGCTCGAGGCGATGGAGCAGCCGCACCGCACCACCCGCGTCCGTCGTCTGGCCCTGAGCTGTTTCTACGGGGCCACCGCGCGCGAGCTCGACGAGCGCGGCGAGGAGATCGACGAGGAACTGGCCCTGAACCTGCGCGAGTGGGGACGCATGCTGGCGGAGCGGGGCGTCGGGGCCCTGTTCGAGATCGTGGCCATGCGCACGCACCTGCAGCGGCGGATCCTGCAGAAGCCGGGCGGCGAAAGACTTCTCACCGACCTGCGGCACGTGGCCCAGGCGCTGCACGAGGCCTCGGACACCGGGCAGCTGGGGCTGACCGGGCTGCTGGTCTGGCTGCGGCACCGGCAGGATGAGGCGACCAGCGGTGAGGGCACCCTCGAGCGCAGCCGCCGCCTGGAGTCCGACGCCGCGGCCGTGCAGGTGATGACCGTGCACACCAGCAAGGGCCTCGAGTTCCCGGTCGTGCTGGTGCCGTTCGCCTGGAACCAGTGGGCGCCGAACGAGCGCGAGATCACGACGGTCACGTTCCACGAGGGCGACCGACGACTGCGCGACGTGGGCGGCGCCGGGTCGCCGGGCTGGGCCGGGCACCTGGCGGCCAGTCTGCAGGAAGACGCGGACGACGAACTGCGCCTCACCTACGTGGCTCTCACCCGGGCCCAGTCGCACCTGGTGCTGTGGTGGGCCCCGACCTTCAACACGCAGCTGGCCCCGTTGCAGCGCATCCTGCTCAACCCTGACCCGGAACAGCCTGCCCCGCGCCGGATCCCGGTTCCCTCCGACCCGGGCGCCCTGGCCGACTTCGAACGGCTGGCGAGCCGCAGTTCCGGTGGGCTGACCGTGCAGCTGGTGCCGAAGCGTCCCTCGCCGACCTGGAAGGCACCCGCCCCGGAGCCCGCCGCGCTGAGCGTGGCGCGGCTGGAGCGCGAACTCGACCTGGACTGGCGGCGCACCTCGTACAGCGCGCTCACCGCCTCGGCCCACGAGCAGCACCTCGGCAGCGAGCCCGAGGTGCATCTCAAGGACGACGAGGCCGACCTGCCGCTCGGTGCCGGGGAGCCGGAAAGCCATCCGCTGCAGGCGGTTCCCAGCGCCTGGAACGACCTCCCGGCCGGCGCGCGCTTCGGCACCCTGGTGCACGAGGTGCTGGAACTGGCCGCCGACGCGGGCAACACCGACGAGCTGCGGACCACCGTGGCCGCCCGGGTGGCCCGCTCCGGGCCCGCCGTCGACGTGGAGACCCTGGTGCAGGCGCTGATCCCGGCGGTCTCGACGCCGCTGGGCTTCGGCGACCTGACGTTGCGGGACATCGACACCCGGGACCGCCTGTCCGAGCTCGTCTTCGAACTGCCCCTGGCCGGTGGCGACCGTCCGGTGGCGGGCGACGTGGCGCTGTCCGACCTGGTGCCGATCTGGCGCCGGCACTGCCCGCCCGGCACCCGGCTGGCCGAGTATGCCGACGCCCTGGCCGATCTCGATCCGGTGACGCTGCGCGGCTACCTGAACGGCAGCATCGACGCCGTGCTGCGGGTGCCCGGCCCGCGGTACGTGGTGGTCGACTACAAGACCAACCGCCTGGGGACGCCCGACGCGCCGGTGAACGCGTGGCACTACCGGCCCGAGGCCATGACCGAGGCCATGATCGAGGCCCACTACCCGCTGCAGGCGCTGCTGTACGCCGTCGCGCTGCACCGTTTCCTGCGCTGGCGGCAGCCCGGCTACGACCCGGCGGTTCACCTCGGCGGCGTGCGCTACCTGTTCCTCCGGGGCATGTCCGGGCCCGGTGTGCTGAGCGACGACGGCACCGCGCCGGGCGTGTTCACCTGGGACCCGCCCACCGCCCTGATCACCGACACCTCCGACCTGCTGGCGGGTATCCGATGAAGGCTCCCGAGACCGACGAGGCCGGGCACCCGCACCGCGTCGCGGCGACGGCCACCGGTCTGCTCGCCGACTTCAACCAGGCGGGCATCCTCACCGCGGCCGACGTGCACGTGGCCCGGCGGCTGGGCGTGCTCGGCTCGGAGCCGGACGAGACCGTGCTCCTGGCGGTGGCTCTCGTGGTGCGCTCGGTGCGGCACGGCTCGGTCGTGCTGGACCTGTCCACGGCGGCCGCGACGATCAGCCCCGACGACGAGGAGGAGGAGCTCGACGAGACCCTCCCGCTCGTGCAGCTGGCCTGGCCGGACATCACCGACTGGGTGACGCGCTGCGCGGCCAGCCCGCTGGTGTCCGGGCCGATCCGGATGACCGGGTCACAGCTGTGGCTCAGCCGGTACTGGGAACAGGAGCAGGCGGTGGCGGCGGAACTGCTGCTGCGCGCGGCGTCCCGGCCCGACGACCTCGACGAACCGGTGCTGGCCGCCGGTCTGCAGCGTCTGTTCAGCGAGAAGCAGTACGCCGACCAGCAACTCGCCGCCGCCGTCTGCGCCCTGTCCCGGGTGGGTGTGCTCGCGGGCGGGCCGGGCACCGGCAAGACCACCACCGTCTCGCGCCTGCTGGCCCTGCTGCGTGAGCAGCACCCGGAGTACCGCATCGCCCTGGCCGCACCCACCGGCAAGGCCGCGGCCCGGCTGCACGAGGCGGTGCGCTCGTCCACGGCCGACCTGCCCGCGGTCGACGCGGCCCGGCTCGGCTCCGATCTGACGGCAACCACGCTGCACCGCCTGCTGGGCTGGCGCCCGGACGCGCGCAGCCGGTTCCGGCACGACCGCAACAACCGGCTGCCCTACGAGGTGGTCATCGTGGACGAGAGCTCGATGGTCTCTCTCACCCTGATGGCCCGGCTGCTCGAGGCGCTGCGCCCGTCCACCCGGCTGATCCTGATCGGCGACCCCGACCAGCTGGCCTCGGTGGAGGCCGGAGCGGTGCTGGGCGACCTGGTCGACCGCAACCAGCTGGGGCGGCGCACCACCGACTTCGCCGAGGCGCTGGGCCGGGTCCTGCCGTCCGTGAGCCCGGGCGAACCCGCCAAGGACACGCCCACGGCCCGGTTCCGCAACGGCGTCAGCACCCTGCTGGCCACCCGGCGCTTCGCGGCCGGGGGTGACATCGCCGCGCTGGCCGCCGCCATCCGCGACGGTGAGGCGGACAGGGCGGTGCAGGTGCTGCGGTCGATGTCCGGCGCCGTCGAGTTCGTGGAGCTGGCCGACGACGACCGGGCCGGGCCGGAGCAGCTGGAGCCGGTGCGCACCGAGGTCCGCAACAGCGCCACGCAGGTGATGGCCGCCGCACTGGCCGGTGACCGGGTGGGCGCCCTGGCCGGGCTGGAGCAGCACCGCCTGCTCTGCAGCCACCGGCGGGGTCCGCGCGGCGTGCAGCTGTGGAGCGACCTGGCCGCCGGGTGGATCTTCGAAGACCATCCGGTGGTGCCCCGCAGCGACGGCCGCTACGCCGGGGAACCGCTGCTCGTCACCACCAACGACTACGAGTCCGGGCTCTACAACGGCGATACCGGCGTGGTCGTGGCCCAGTCCGACGACTCGCTGATCGCGGTGTTCGGCCGGGGCGGCGACCCGATCCCGGTGCCGCTGGCCCGGCTCGGGGCGGTGCGCCCGCTCTACGCGATGACCGTGCACCGCAGCCAGGGCAGCCAGTTCGACCGGGTCAGCGTGCTGCTGCCGGCCGCGGCCTCGTCGCTGTGCACCCGCGAGACGTTATACACCGCAGTGACCCGGGCCCGTGAACACGTCCGGGTGATCGGGTCCGAAGAGGCACTGCGTGCCGCCATCGTGAAGCCGGCGGCGCGGGCGACCGGTCTGCGGGAGCGATTGACGGGCTGACCAGGCCGAACCCGCTTGAATGCCGCTAGCACGTGTCAGCTTTTTTGCCCATAGATGCAGCGCGAGTTCCCGGTCACATCTTGATCGACTATCGCATTACATGATGCACGTTTACCGTGAAGTACGTGTAAACGGCACTGGGAAATCCGGGAGTTCGCCATGAACAACGATGTTTTGGGAACCGTCTCCACCACGACAACTTCCCTGTCCCCCAACGGTTCTGAGTCCGGCACGATGATGTCGTGCGAGACCTGCAACCTGGTCGGCGGACCTTTCCCGGCAGCCGAGGCCGCACATCTGCGCGCCATCCACGACCGCCTCCACCACGGCATGCTGTTCGCCGCCTGAGCCGGCCGGAACGCGCCTTCACGATCCCGGCAGCAGAGACACCCCCTATACCGATTGGGTATAGGGGGTGTCTCTCCTCTCGGGCCCACGGGCCCGAGAGCCGGTAAGCCCGAGAGCCCCGCGAAGACCCAGCGAAGACCGGCGAGGACCGGCGAGGACTCGCGAAGACCGGACAGGCCGTGAAGACCGGACAGGCCGCGAAGACCGGACAGGCCGCGAAGACCGGACAGGCCGCGAAGACCGGACGAAGCTAGCCTCGAACAGCAACGGACGACACGAGCGAAGGTGTGCAGACGATGCGGGTTGGCGTGGTCGGGTGCGGGCTGATGGGCGCGGGCATCGCCGAGGTGTGCGCCCGGGCCGGTCAGGACGTGATCGTGGTCGAGTCCACTCAGGAGCGGGTGGACGCCGGGCGCGACCGGATCGTCAGCTCCCTGCAGCGCGCGCAGAGCAAGGGCAAGATCGAGGCGGCCCAGCCCGCGATCGACCGGATCCGGCTCACCGACGACCTCAACCAGCTCGAAGACCGGGAACTGGTGATCGAGGCGGTCGTCGAGCACGAGCCGACCAAGCTCGACCTGTTCACCCGACTCGACCAGGTCGTCAAGGCGAGTGACGCGATCCTGGCGACCAACACGTCCTCCATCCCGGTCATGAAACTGGCCACCGCCACCCAGCGCCCGGCGAACGTCGTCGGTATCCACTTCTTCAACCCGGTGCCGGTGCTGAGCCTGGTCGAGATCGTGCCCAGCCTGCTCACCTCGCCCGAGACCACCCGCCGGGCGCAGGACTTCGCCGAGCAGAGCCTCGGCAAGCACGCGATCCGCAGCCCCGACCGGGCCGGGTTCATCGTGAACGCGCTGCTGGTCCCGTTCATCCTGTCCGCGGTGCGGATGGTCGAGTCGGGCTTCGCCACCGCCGAGGACGTCGACGAGGGCCTGGTGCGCGGCGCCGCCCACCCGCAGGGTCCGCTGCGGCTGGCCGACCTGATCGGGCTGGACACCACGGCGGCCATCGCGCAGTCGCTGTACGCCGAGTTCAAGGAGCCCCTGTTCGCTCCTCCGCCCCTGCTCAACCGCATGGTCGAGGCCGGTCTGCTGGGTCGCAAGAGCGGCCGCGGGTTCTACGAGTACTGAAAGTTGCCTGGCAATCCCCTGGGCCGACTCGCTCTACGGCCTGTGCTCGGGAGAGCATGGCAGGGTGACACACGAAATCTGCCCGGGAACCCGATCATGAGCCTGAGCGGCCCCACCAGCGGGCCCGTCGAGGGCGGCCGCGCCCTGTTCAAGGGCAAGGTGCTGGGCTTCCCGGTGCACATCGACTGGTCGTTCATCATCATCATGGCGATCCTGGGCTACCTCTCCTCGCCGAGCCTCACCGGCCTGGTGGTCTGGGTCCTGATCACCCCGGTGATGGTGCTGGCCCACGAGCTGGGTCACGCCGTGGTCGCCCGCACCACCGGGGCGAAGCCGGAGATCGCGCTGGCCGGCTTCGGCGGCGTCACCAGCTTCACCCCTCCTCGCGAGCTGAGCCGGGCCCGGTCGATCGCGATCTCGCTGGCCGGCCCCGCGGTCGGCATCGTCATCGGGATCACGCTGCTCTTCCTGAGCCGCACCGTGTGGACCGACATCAGCACCGAATGGGCCTACTGGCTGCTGGAGTTCGGCATCTTCACCTCGCTCGGCTGGAGCGTGCTGAACCTGCTGCCGATCCTGCCGCTCGACGGCGGCCAGGCGATGCGCGAGTTCCTGCCCGGCGACCCGCTGACCCGGCTGCGCCGCGCGGCCTGGGTCTCCCTGGTGGTGGCGCTGCTGGCCGCGGCCGCCGCCTACTACCTGCTCGACGGCCGGATCTTCCTGACGATCTTCCTGCTGTTCTTCGCCGCCAGTAATTTCATGACGGTGCGCGACCTCTCGCGCAACGAGTCGGTCAGCCAGGACGGCCTGCGCGGTCCCCGGCCGGGTCAGTCGCCCGAGACCATGATCGTCGAGATGCTCTGGCGCAACCAGGCCGAGCGCGCCCGTCAGGTGATGCAGTCGCTGCCCGACGGCGTGGCGATCGACCTGGCACTGCACGGCGCGGTGCTGAGCCTGACCGGTGACCCGCAGCAGGGGCACGCACTGCTCGAGCAGGAGACGCAGCGGCGTCCCCAAGACCCGAACCTGGCCGCGATCCTGGCCCTCACGCAGGCCCTGGAACACGACTGGGACGCACTGATCCACACCCTGCAGGGGCCTCTGGGGCCGCACGTGCCGCCGCCGGTGATGGACCGGGCCGTCACCGAGGCGCGGGCCACGGGCCGGGAGGACGTGGCCGGGCGACTCACGGTTCTGCGCACTGCCTGAGATCCCCATGATGGACGCCCACGCGAACGTTCGCGTGGGCGTCCTTCAGTTCGGCGGGTGTCAGGCGAGAATCGGAACCAGACCGATCGCGAACACCACGTAGAACAACCCGGCCACCGCGAGCCGTGCCGGTGTGAGCCTGTGGGCCGCCATGAGCGCGAGCAGATACCCGATCGCGACCATGGTGACGCCGCCCGACCAGGTCAGCGCGTGGTCGAAATGCCAGCTGGTGAACAGCAGACCGAGACCGCTGGGCACGGTGGCCTGGATCATCATCGCACCGGAGATGTTGGCCAGCGCCAGCTTCACCTTGCCCTGGCGCACCCAGATGATCGCGTTCATGATCTCCGGCAGCTCGGTCGCGACCGGTGAGAGCAGCAGCGCCGTCACGGTTCCGGACAGGCCGAGCATCGGGCCGATCGCGTCGAGCTGGTGCACGAAGAGCTGCGAGGCGACGAAGATGACGACCAGCGTGGCTGCCGTCTGGGCCAGAACCGCCCACGTCGCGGGAGATTTCGCGTTCGGCTGGATCTTGAGGGGCTCCAGCTCCTCGTCGTCATCACTCCCGTGACTGTCACCGCCGCCGCTCATCTCCTTCCAGAAGTAGAGCGCGTAGACGGCGAAGAACAGCAGACCGAGCCAGGGCTTGAACGCGAACGCGACCAGGCCGAGCGCGACCTTGAACACGAAGACGCCGAGGAACCACTTCTGGTCACGGGCCAGCCGGGCCATGTCTTCCCGGGTACCGAGAGCGTCTTCACCGGAGAGGCTTTCAGCGGCCGGAGGGCCACCCGCACCCACCAGCTCCCGGCTGATGATGCGCTTGCGGTAGAGCAGCATCACGCCGGTGACGCCGTAGGCGACGGTGGCCAGCGCGAGCGGGCCGCCCATCGCGGCGCCGACGCCGATGTTCTTGGCGTCTTCGGTGGCACCGGTCGTGACGGCCACCAGGGTGACCACGGATTCCGGGAGGGCGGTGCCGAAGGCCGCGAGAATGGTTCCCACGGCCATCTTTCCGACGTTGAGTCGCTGGCCGAGCCATTCCACCGCGTTGACGAACCACTCACACGAGAGATAGATCGCCACCGCGCAGGTGATGAGTAACACGAAGTGCCACACGATGTTTTCCTCAGCCATTTCCGCGTCCGCAGACGGGATCTCGGCTGGCGGGGCGGCCTTGATCCCGATAGCAGACACACTTGTAGCGTGCATCTGTCGGGACCAAAGGTCTCGTCCACCTGCTGCGAGGCAGGTCTCACGACCGGAGGGCCGAAGCTCTCAGTATGTCGATCGTGAGTTCGCGGACTACTCCCCTCCGGAACTCTTCGAGAGTGACACACGTTGATGCGCGGGCGCAATCGCTGAGACACCCATGTGGCCCAGGTGACAGTGAGGTTGAACACCGCCATGCTGGGGCGGGGGTGCACATCATGATGACTCTGAAGCTGACCGCCCGTGGGCCCGTCGATCCGGATCTGGCCTGGCTGCGGTACGTCGAACCACAACGGTGGACGTCGTGGTCGCCTCAGCTGCGCCGCGTCGAGTACGCGCCGCAGCGGCTCGAGTCCGGGACCGGCGGACGCGTCGTCGGGCCGCTGGGCGTCTGGCTGGGATTCTGGGTGGAGGACGTCGACGAGACCGCCCGCACCTGGACCTGGGTGGTGCGGCGAGGACCGGTCTCGGTGGTGCTGCAGCACGGTGTGGAGGCGGCCGGGTCCGGCACCCGCACCTGGCTGGCACTGCGCGGGCCGGCACCGTTGGTGCTGCCCTACGCCCCGGCCGCCCGGATCGCGTTGCGGCGACTGGTCACTCGGCCGGAATGATCCGATCCGTGAACCCGCGAGGACGCCGTGGTGACCTCGGGGAGCGAGGTGACCACGACGTCCTCAAGCCCGTGAGAGCCCGTGAAAAAACCCGTGAAAGAAGCCGCGGGGGAACGGCCCTACGAACCGCTGCTGCCCGCCCGCAACCACGAGAGCACCGCGAGCACGCGCCGGTTGTCGTCCGACCCGGCCGGGATGTCCAGCTTGCCGAAGATGCTGGCCGCGTAGTTCTCCACGGTCTTGTGACTGAGGTTGAGCACCGCCGCGACACCCGCGTTGGAACGCCCCTCGGCCATCTGCCGCAGCACCTGACGCTCGCGCACGGTGAGGGCCGCGAGCGCGTCCTGCCGTCGGGAGTGACCGATGAGACTGTCGACCAGGGTGGCGTCGACGAGGGACTCCCCGGCCGCGAGGCGCACGAGCGCGTCGCGGAGGGTGCCGACGTCGTCGACCCGGTCTTTGAGCATGTAACCGCGGCCCGCGCTGCCGTTGGCGAAGAGCTCGGCGGCGTAGGTGGTCTCGGCGTAGGTGGAGAGGATGAGAACGCCGATGGAGGGGTCGGTCTCGCGGATCTTCGCGGCGGCGTGCAGGCCCTCCCGGGTGAAGGTGGGAGGCATCCGGATATCGAGGATCGCCACCTCGGGCTTCGCCTCGGTGATGCCCTCGACGAGGTCGTCGGCGTTGCCGGCCTCCAGGCAGACCTCCACCCCGACCTGGCCCAGCAGCAGTTTGAGTCCGCCCCGGAAGAGGCTGGAGTCGTCTGCGATCGCGACCCTCACGTGCGCCTCCTGGATGATCCGGTGCCGCCGTGGTGCCCGTTCTTCACTACGCGCCCGCCCCTCACTCGTTTCATCGGTACGGGATCTCCGCCGTCAGCGTGGTCCCTGCCCCCGGTGGGCTCTCGAGCAGCAGCGTTCCCCCGGCTGCCCTGACCCTTTCGTCCAGTCCGCTCAGTCCGGTGCCCGCGGCCAGATCGGCCCCGCCGCGCCCGTCGTCTTCGATGGTCAGCCGCAGCGTCCTGCCGGTGTCGGCGCCGCGGACGTCGATGCGCGAGGCGGCGGCGTGCCGCACCGCGTTGGTGATCGCCTCGGCCGCGACGAAGTACCCGGCGACCTGGGCCGCCATCGGCAGGCCGGGCAGACGGTCGGGCAGGTCGACGGCGACGGTGACCGGCTGGGCCTGGCCGATGCGGCGCACCGCCTCGGCCAGGCCCAGGCGGTCGAGGATCGAGGGGTGCAGCCCGGCGGCGATCTCGCGCAGCTCGGCCACGGTGGCGCGCAGCTGCTCGGCCGCGTAGCCGACGGCGTCCTCGATGCCCTCGACCGGCTCGATGGTGGTGAGCAGGTCTTGCACGCGGCGCAGGGCGCCGTCGTCGAGGTCTTTCTCGAGGGCCTGCCGTTCGGCCAGCTGGGCGGCGACGATGCGGGCGTGGGAGGCGCGCACCAGCTCGAGCTGGGCGCGGGCCTCGACCTGCAGGCGGGCGTTCTCGATGGCCAGGCCGGCGGCCGAGCCGACCGCCTCGACCAGGTCGGGGTAGCGCCAGAGGGCCTGGTCGGCGCGGATGATCGCGAGGCGCGAGCCGTTGGTGGAGGTGATCGGCAGGAGCAGGGCCTCCTCGCCGGTCTCGCCGCCGGGCTCGGCCTTGGTGGCGCCGTGCCGGTCGACGTAGGCACCGATCTCCGCGGCCCAGTAGTGGATCTCGAGGCCGGGGTCGCCGAGCACCTTGCGGAAGGCCTCTTCGAGCCGTTCGGGAGTGCGCTCGACGCGCAGCAGCGGCAGCAGGTCGGCGATCACCACGCTGGCCAGGCGGCGGCGCACGGTGGCGACGACGAACGCGACCGGCACGGTGAGCAGCAGCGTGGTCTGCAGCACCAGGATGTCGTCGAGCAGGTCGCCCCGCACCCCCATGACCTGGGCCAGCGAGCCGCACATGCTGGCGGTGCCGGCGATCGCGGCGGCCCCGGCGACGGGCAGCAGCAGCTTGCGGTCGAGGCCGCGGATGCGCCGGCTGCGGCGCACCCAGAGGATCAGGAAGCCGGTGGCGAGCAGCACCTCGCCGACCGAGGAGACGTAGGCCAGCGTGCGGTGGAAGCCCGGGTCGGACTGCACCGTGGGCCACCAGGCGGCGCCGTGGTCGCGTTCGGCGGCGAGGTCGGAGCTGACCACCACCAGGACGCGGCCGACGAGGACCCAGGCGGTGAGCGAGAACAGGAAGCGGCGCTCGGCGCGGCCGACCGAGGCCGGGTCCGGGTAGCCGAAGATGGCCCAGGCCGCGAGCACCAGGGTGAGGGGCGCGGCGAGGAACGAGACCAGGTGCAGCGGGCCCCGGGTGATCTCCTCGACCCAGCTCAGCGGCCAGACGCAGCCGGCCAGCACGATGGCCCGCCCGGCCGGGCCCTGACCGGGTTCGCGGGCCAGGATCACGCCGACCGCGACCAGGGCCCCGGCGAAGACGACGGTGGGTGCGGCCAGGGCCGGGTTCTTGGCCCAGAGCGAGCTGATGCCGATCGAGGCGACGGCGGTGACCGTGCTGCCGGCCAGCAGCGCCGCGAGCCAGAACACGGGGCGCAGGCGGGCGGCCGGCGAACCCCCGTTACCCCCGGAGGGCGCCGGTGCGGACCCGCGCGACCCGGTGAACCGGGAGGCCATGGCGTTGGCTGACAATCCGTCCCTCGTGCCCGATGCTCACGTGCGCCGACAAGTGCCCCGGACTGAGCGGTTCTGCCCGACACCGGGCGATCCGCCGCTTTCGTCGTCCATTGTTACTGAACAGCATCAGAGAGTATCGGCTGCTCGGCGCAATGACCCCATCCAGGACGGATCTCACGTCTCACAGGGCACTGTGTGACCAGGCGTCTCACCGGCTGCGTGCTCCGGTCCGCTGCCGTAGCGGTGTTCGGGCACAGGGGCGGCTGCGTTCAGGCGCAGGGGATGGCGGCGACCATCAGCGAGCCGCCGCGGGAGAGCGTGGAGAACATGATGTCGCCGCCGAGAGCCCGCACCCGGTCGAGCATCCCGGGCAACTCGGCGTCGAGACGCATCTGCGCCGGGCGCCGCCCGTCGTCCTCCACCTCGATGGTGAGCACACCGTCGGTCTCGTGCCCGCGGATGCTGACCCGGGCCCCGGACTGCTCGGCCGCTCCCTTGAGCGCGGCACAGATCAGGTAGTAGGCCGTCTCCTCGGTGGCGGCCGGGAAACGCCCGGCGGGCAGGTCGGCGTCGACCACCAGGGGCTGCTGCTGGGCCATCGCCTCGATCGCCGCCGACAACCCGGCCTGGCTCAGCACCGCCGGGTGGATGCCGCGGGCCAGGTCGCGCAGTTCGTTCAGGGCCAGCGCGATCTGATGGCTCATGCTGCGCAGCCGTTCCCGCGAGGAGTCGCTGAGGTCGGGCGAGTCCGAGGCCGCGAGCACCAGCCGCAGGGCGAGGAGCCGCTGCTGGGCGCCGTCGTGCAGGTCGCGCTCGACCCGGCGGCGCTCGGCCACCCCGGCCTGCACCGCCTGCATGCGCACCTGCCGCACCTGGCTGAGCCGGCCCAGCACCGCGGCCTGCAACTGCGCGTTCTCCAGGGCCAGGCCACTGGCGGCGAGCGCGTTGGAGACCACGTGCGGATGCCGGCGCAGCACCGCATCGGCGTCGATGACGGCGAGCGGGCCGCCGGCCGGGGCGGTGACGACGAGCTCGAGCCGGTCACCGCCGGACTGGTCGACGGGCTCGTCGATGGGGGTGCCGGTGACGTCGACGTAGGCGTTGAGGTCGGGCGCCCAGTAGCGCACGCGGAGGGTGGCGTCGCGCAGGGCGGTGCGCAGCGCTGTCTGCACGGCCTCGGGGGTGGGGCGGCGTTGCACCTGCTGGATCAGGGTGAGCACGGCGTTGTCGGCGAGGCGCCGGCGCACCACGCTGACCAGGAAGGCGAGGGGCACGACGGCGAGAACGGCGGGCTGGAAGGCGTACACCGTGTCCATCCGGGTGCCGCTCAGGCCGAACAGCCGGGCCACCGGCACGGCGGCCGCGGCCAGCCCGGCGGCGGGTGCGGCCAGGGCCATCGGGGCGAGCAGTTCCCGGTCGAGGCCGCGCATCCGGCGGATCCGCACCATCCACAGCAGCAGGAACCCGGCCACCAGCAGGACCTGGACGGTCTGCATGACCTCGCCGATCGCGTCGTGCAGGGCACGGTCGGCGTGCAGGGTGATCCAGAGGGTGCCCGGGTCGTAGTCCTTCCACTCGGGGCGCATGGTGACGGTCTCGGCGAGGATCCCGCCGATCACGGTGACGGCCAGTACCCGCACGAAGACCCGCTCCACGCGGTTCATCAGGGCCGGATCCGGGTAGCGGAACATGGCCCAGACGGCGAGCGAGAGCGCCACGTAACTGGAGATGCCGGAGACCAGCGGGAACGGGCTGACCCGCCACTCCTCGCTCCAGCCGAGGGCCCAGAACTGCCCGGCGAGCACCAGCAGCACGGCGGTGCGGCGGTGGCCGGGTTCGCTCCACAGGATGGCCCCGGCACCGCTGAACATCGCGGTGAAGAGGATGCTGCCCGCGGCGACCTCGGGGTACTCACGCCAGAGGGGGCCGAAGACGAACGCACCGAGGAGTGTGAGGGCACCGGTGACGGCCAGGGTGTGCGACCACTGGCGGCTCGGCGAGAGCGGTGGTGGACGTTGCTGGGACGTCGGCGCCAGAGACGTCGTCCTCACCGTATTCACCCTGATGGCCTACAAAGATTCGGACAAGAGGGATATCCCCTGTTTCGATCCTGTTGAATCCGGCCGGGGTTGTTGTCGGTGCCGCCCCGGACTGTCAGCCTGTGCGCATGCCCAGCCTGCGCGGTCCGGGGATCGACGACCGCTTCGACTCCACGGATCTGGAAGACGTCCGCGACCGAGTGGTGGTGCCCGTTCTGGACGGGTTGCTCCGACCGGGTGAACTGGAGGCGGCCGACGTGGCCCGCGGCCCGGGCCAGGAGATCCGGCTGGCCGTGACGGCCCGCGGCCAGACCTGGAACTCGGGCTTCTGGTTCGGCGCCGATCCCGAGGAGACACTCGGCGAGGTGGCCTACTACCTGGCCGACCGGCTCGAGGACTGGATCTGCTCGGACGTGGCCTGGGGCGAGCAGCGGATCGCGGACATCCGGATCCCGGCGCGCCGCGGCCCGGCTCGCCGGAGCGCCTGACCCCACCACCCGGTTCACCAGCCCAACCTAATACGTACCTGCGCCTTTTGCCGCGAATGGGCAGACTCAGTCGCGGTAGCGGAACCCGTCGAGGAAGCGCCGGAACACGCCCCCCTGCCTCGGGAGCGGTGCGGCCGGGACCGGTGCGGTGCGGCGCTGCGTGGCCACGGGCTGGTCGTAGTCGGTGCGGGCGATCGCGTCGACGACCTGCTCCTCGGTGAAATCGTCGGAGCCCGGGATCGACGGCACGAACCCGACCAGTACACCGTCGCGCATGACCTGGGCCTCCAGCCCGGCCGAGCCGTCGGTGTCCCAGATCGCCTCGCGGCCGCCGGGGATCTTGATCCAGAGGCCGAACTGGTAGACCCCGGCCTTCTCCATGCGCGCGTCGATGCCTCGATCCCGCAGCGCGTCGACCACGCGCCGGGCCCGGTTCTCTTCCATGCGCCCACGAAACCCCGGATTCCTGGGAAGTGGCTGTGCGCCGCCTGCGAAGACCTTTCTTAACCCGGACAGAAGGTACGCCTGACGTCGCGGCACCCAGACTCCCCGAACGTGTCGCGAAAGAAGATGGATGCCCGGGCCGCTGCGGCCCTCGTCGCCTTCGCCGTGGTGGCGGTGACCGGCGGTGTGTTCTACGCCCGCTCCGGTTCCGACGCCGGTCAGGCCCAGCTGGTGCTGTCGCGACCCGATGTCGCCATCGCCACGCAGAGCGCCCAGGCGCCCGACGACGCGCCCGACAGCGGCGCCGACCCCACCACGTCCCCCTCCGCATCCGTCTCCCCCTCGGCGAAACCGAGACCGAAGCCGAAGAAGACGGCCGAGAAAGAAGAACCGCTGACCGCGGCGGCGACGTCGCCGACGAAGAAGGCGGCCGCCCCGAAGAAGGCCGCCTCGAGCAGCAAGGTCGCGGCCGACACCTCCGGCGACCGCATCGTGTTCGGCCAGACCTACGACGGCATCGCCACCTTCTACGGCGCGACCGGCGCGGGCAACTGCTCCTACGACCCCACCACCGACCTGATGGTGGCCGCGATGAACGAGCAGGACTACCAGGGCTCCCAGGCCTGCGGCGCCTACGTCGACGTCACCGGGCCGGCGGGCAACACCGTGCGGGTCAAGATCGTCGACCGCTGCCCGGAGTGCCGGCCGGGCCACATCGACCTCTCCGCCCAGGCTTTCGCCAAGCTGGCCGAGCCGGTCGAGGGCCGCATCGACATCACCTGGAAGATGGTGAGCCCCAGCCTGTCCGGGCCGGTGAAGTACGTGTACAAGGAAGGCAGCACCCAGTGGTGGTGCGGCATCCAGGTGCGTGACCACCGCAACCCGATCCGCAAGGTCGAGCTCAAGGGCCCCAACGGCTGGATCACTCTCGACCGGCAGATGTACAACTACTTCCTCTCCGCGAACGGCGAGGGTTGCGGCGGAACGGTCCGGATCACCGACATCCAGGGCAATCAGCTCACCGACAGCGGCATTTCGATCAAACCGCTGGTCGAGCAGAGCGGCGCGGGCCAGTTGCCGGCCGCCTGAAAACCTCGGGGAGGACGCGCCGGTCACCTTCGACCCGAAAGGTGCCACCGGCGCGTCCCCCATTTTGCGGGTGTTGACGTATGCCTATATCGGAATACGATGAGTGGCATGGCCCGCGCCGCGACGACGACCGATGCGTTCAGCGCCGTGGCCGAGCCGCGCCGGCGACAGCTCCTGCTGCTGCTGGCCCGGGGGGAACTGCCGGTGAACGACCTGGTCGGGATGACCGACCTGGCCCAGCCGGTGGTGTCGAAACATCTGCGGGTACTGCGCGAAGTGGGTCTGGTGACGGCGCGGGACGAGGGACGGCAACGGCTCTACCGCCTGAATCCCGAGGGCCTGCAACCGATCCACGACTGGCTGGCGTCGTTCGAGCGGCTCTGGCAGGGGCGGTTCTCCGCCCTGGACGACGTCCTCGCGGAACTCGAGGCCGAATCCGAGAAGGGGCAGGGGACATGACATCTTCCACGAGCACCGGCACCGCGGTGGTGACGCTCCCGAGCGACACCACCATCCTGATCACCCGCGAGTTCAACGCACCGAAAAGCCTGGTGTGGCGCGCCTACACCGAGCCCGAGCTGATCAAGCGCTGGTGGGCCGGCGAGAAGGGTGAGGTCACCCTGGTCGAGTCGGACTTCCGGGTGGGCGGGCGCTGGCGCCAGGTGATGGTGGCCGGGCCCGGTTTCGAGGTCGGCTTCAACGGCGAGTTCCGCGAGATCGTCGACCTCGAGAAGATCGTCTGCACCGAGACTTTCGAGGGAATGCCCGACGCCTACTCGGTCAACACCATCACCTTCGCCGAGTCCGGCGGCCGCACCACGCTGACGATGCTCATCGAGCACACCGAGGCCGCGCACCGCGACGCGCACATCGACTCGGGCATGGAAGAGGGCATGCAGGGGTCGATGGACGCGCTCGAGCGGGTGGCGGCCGGCCTGCGGTAGAAGGCTTCTCGGACGGCCTCGCCGCATCAGGCCGGGGGCAGGTCGGCGGCCGCGACCACCCGGTCCCGGCCCGAGCGCTTGGCCTCGTACAGGGCCGCGTCCGCCCGGTTCATCAGGCTGTCCGCGCTCGCCTGCAGGTCCCAGTGGCAGTAGCCGATCGAGATGGTCTGCCCGCGCGGCATCGCCCGGCGCACCCGTTCCAGGGCGCGCCGGGCGTCGCTCTCCCGGCAGTTCGGCAGCGCGATCGCGAACTCCTCGCCGCCCCAGCGGGCCACGGTGTCCACCGCCCGCAGCTCCGCGCGCACGGCCTGGGCCACCTCGCGCAGCAGCACGTCGCCCTCGAGGTGCCCGTGGGTGTCGTTGTAGACCTTGAACCGGTCCACGTCGGCGACCGCCACCACGAACGGCTCGGCCGTGCGCTGCGACGCCGCCACCAGCACCGACAGCCGCTCGTCCCAGCTGCGCCGGTTCGGCAGGCCGGTGAGCTGGTCGGTGCCGGCCAGGTTCTCGTAGCGGCGCACCAGCGCGTCGTGCGCCAGCCCGAACGCGGCCTCGTCGGCCAGCAGCTCGACCGCCTTCAGCCGCCGGTCGTCCAGGTCCGACACCGGCGTCTCCCACGACACCGACAGCAGCGCCATGATCTCGTCACCGCTCATGATGGGCTGGTAGAGGATCGACTGTGCGTTGATCATCCGGGCCAGCTTCTGGTTGACCAGCGCGTTGCCCGGCACCTTCTCGATGAACAGCGACTTCTTGTCGCGCCACACCCCGGCGGTCGCGGGCGTGCTCGCCGCCGCGTAGGCCTCCCCCACCCGCTGGGCGTCCGAGCAGCCGGTGATCACGAACTCGTCGGCGTCGTTCTTCTCCAGCACCGTGGCCAGCGAGGCCCCGGCGATGTCGACCAGCGCCGTCACGATCGCCGTGCGGGCCGGCTCGCCCGACAGGATCCGGCGCGTGACCCGGTTGATCGCGGCCAGGTTGGCCTCGCTGTCGGCCAGCGCCTGCTCGGCCGCGCGCCGGTCGGTGATGTCGAAGACGTGGGCCAGCAGGTGCGGTTCCGGGTCGCCGTCGTGGATCCAGCTGAGCCAGGCCGAGGCCCAGGCCAGCACCCCGTCATGACGCCGGAACCGGACCACCACCTCCACACTGGTGCCCGGCCGCTTCATCAGGTCGCGCATCGCCGAGGGGTGCATGGCACTGTCGGCCGGGTGCACGAAGTCGGAGCGCATCCGCCCGATCAGTTCGTCGTGCGGCACCCCGAGCAGCCGGCACATCGCCGGGTTGGCCGAGATCAACCGGCCCGTCGTGTCGGTGAGCGTGATACCCATCGGGGACCCGTGGAAGATGCTGCGGAATCGCTCCTCCGACTGGGCGATCCTCGCCGCGGCGGTCACCCGCTCAGTGACCTCCCTTGCCGCACAGTGGATCTCGAGTTCACCCTTGTCCGGGTCGTGCAGCGGTGAGAGCGTGCACTCCAGCCAGTGCCAGTCCCCGCCGGAGGCCGGCATCCGCAGCGTGATCAGCTCGGCCCCGCCCCGCAGCACCGCCGCGTGCGCCTCGCGCAGCACCGGCTGGTCGTCCGGGTGCACCCGGTCGATCAACCGGGTACCCAGGTCCCTCTCGGTGTCCAGACCGAGCACCGAGCCCGCCGAGGGACTCATGTAGGTGACCCGCCCGTCCACCGTCCAGCGCGCGATCACGTCACCGGAGTTCTCGGTGAGCAGCCGGTACTCGGAGCGGGACCGGGCCAGCTGCCGTTGCGCGGTGGTGCGCAGCTCGATCTCGCGGGCCTGCTCGATCGTGCGACGGCGCAGCTCCAGCTGGGTCGAGACCTGCCGGGCGAGCGCCCGCATCTGCTCGCGCTGGCGTTCGGTGAGCTCCCGCTCGTGCAGATCGATGACGCAGATGGTGCCCAGGATGGAGCCGGTCTCGAGCAGCACCGGGAATCCGGCGTAGAACACGGCGTGGGGCGGGCCGGTGACGAACGGGTTGCTCGCGAACCGCGGGTCGATCCGCAGGTCGGAGACCTCCAGCTCGGCGCGGCCCCGCACCACGTGATCGCAGAAGGCGATGTCCCGGCCGACCGCGCACAGGTCGGTGCCGACCTTGGCCTTGAACCACTGCCGCTGCTCGTCGATCAGGGTGACCAGGGCGACGGGGCTGCCGGTGAGGTCGGCGGCGAGCTGGGCCAGGTCGTCGAAACCGGGTTCGGGCGCGGAGTCGAGGATTCCCAGCGAATGCAGTTCGGTCAGGCGCCGGGCCTCGTCCGGATGATCCACCGGGGTGAACTGTCGCGGGACCGGGCACGTCTCATCGGCAGGCGTCCCGTCCCCCCGAGGCGTCTGTGCGGCTCCCGCGTCACCAATCGTCATCTCAGCGCGGGTATCGGCACGCTGCCCGAAGGAGTGGAGGGGCCCTTGGACCGTTTCCGGAGGGACTATCGGCCTGTGACGCAGAGGCAGACATCCGAGCCCGATCGACCGGGCTCCTTCGCGCCGGACGGTCGATGGTGCCATCATCGAAGCTGTGTCCGATCTAGCACCCCAGACGATTTCCTACCCGGCCCCCGGGTCACGGCCGTCGCGGAAGGGGGAGGACTCCCTCGCCCCGCACGTGATCGTGCTGTTCGGGGCTACGGGTGACCTCGCCCGCCGCAAGCTGCTGCCCGGCATGGCGCACCTTGCCGCATCCGCCCTGGCGCCGGACATCCGCGTGGTCGGCACCTCCCTCGAGGACATGAGCGACGACGCGTTCCGCACGTTCGCCCAGGCCGCCATGCAGGAGTTCGGTACCCACAAGCTCTCGCCCGAGCAGTGGGACACCTTCGCGAAGAACCTCTGCTACGTGCCCCAGTCGGCCGGGCCCGAGGCCCTGGCCAGCGCCGTCAACGACGCCGAGGCCCAGCTCGGGCCCGACGCCCGGCGGCTGCACTACCTGAGTGTGCCGCCCAAGGCCGCTCTCGCCGTCATCACCATGCTGCGCGACGCGAAGCTGGTCGAGCGGTCGCGGGTGGTGATGGAGAAGCCGTTCGGCACCGACCTGACGTCGGCCATCATCCTCAACGACCAGGTCCACGAGACCTTCCGGGAGAGCCAGATCTTCCGGATCGACCACTTCCTGGGCAAGGAGGCGGCGCAGAACATCCTGGCGTTCCGCTTCGCCAACGGCCTTTTCGAGCCGATCTGGAACCGCAACTTCATCGATCACGTCCAGATCGACATCCCCGAGACCCTCGGCCTCGGCGGGCGGGCGAACTTCTACGAGAGCACCGGCGCCTACAAGGACATGGTGGTCACCCACCTGCTCCAGGTGCTGGCGTTCGTCGCGATGGAGCCGCCGACCGCCCTGGAGCCGCGGGCCATCAGCGAGGAGAAGAACAAGGTCTTCCGCTCGATGCTGCCGATCGACCCGCGCGACGTCGTGCGTGGTCAGTACAGCGGCTACCGCGGTGAGGAGGGGGTCGCCCGCGACTCCGACACCGAGACCTTCATCGCCCTGCGCGCCGGCATCGACAACTGGCGCTGGGCCGGGGTGCCGTTCTACCTGCGCACCGGCAAGCGACTCGCCGAGGGCGCCCGGATCATCTCGATCGCCTTCAAGGAGGCGCCGAAGTCGATGTTCCCGGCCGGTTCGGGCGTCGGCGCGGCCGGTCCCGACCACCTCACGTTCGACCTGGCCGACGCCTCGAAGGTGTCGCTGTCGTTCTACGGCAAGCGGCCCGGCCCGGGCATGAAGCTCGACAAGCTGAGCATGCAGTTCTCCACGCAGGAGACCGAGCGGGCCGGCGACGTGCTCGAGGCCTACGAGCGCCTCATCCTCGACGCGATGAAGGGCGACCACACGCTCTTCACCACCGCCGAGGGCATCGAGAGTCTCTGGGAGCGGTCCATCCCGCTGCTCGAAGACCCGCCGCCGGTGAAGCCGTACGCCCCGGGCACCTGGGGGCCGAACGCGATCCACCAGCTGATCGCCCCCCACGCCTGGCGCCTGCCGTTCGAGCGGGCCTGGCGCGAGCACCGGTAACCATCTGCCCGTCCGGGCAACCACCGGGACGCCGGAGAGCATCGCTCTCCGGCGTCCTTCGTATTTGCCCCCTCCGCACCCCATCGCAGGTGAAAGCCCTTTAGCAGAAGCCCCGACGGGGCGAACCGGGACAGACCCGGATGAACACCTCTTGACGCCACCGGGATCCTGCGCGATGGTTACGGCCGAATCGTAAAGCGTCTTTACAAACCCTTCGCAGCAGTTCAGGGGCGACCCTTACGCCCCGCCTCCCCCTCCCGTCCGACAACAGGAGTTTCTGCGATGAACAGACGAGCCCAGGCCTTCACGGTCGGCGTCACCGGCCTCGCCCTCACGCTCGCGGCGTGCGGTGGCGGCACCGGCGCGAGTGACACCGGGAGCGACGGCGGTGACGGCAAGGTCGACTCGATCAAGCTGGTCGCGGCCGAGTACAGCTCCGAAACCCAGGGCTTCTGGCAGGATTTCGCCAAGACCTACGAGGAGAAGACCGGCACGGAGCTCGAGGTGCAGGTGGTCAGCTGGGACGACATCGACCAGCAGAGCAGCACGATGATCCAGAACGGCAACCCGCCGGACATCCTGAACCTCAATGCTTACGCCAGTTACGCGAAGGACGGCCTGCTCTACAGCGCCGACGAGGTGCTCTCACCCGACGTGAAGTCCGATCTGCTGCCGAACTTCGTCACCAGCGGCACCTACGACGGCAAGCTCTACGGCATGCCCGACCTGTCGTCGGCGCGAGCCCTGTTCTACAACAAGGACCTGTTCGAGAAGGCCGGCATCGACGCGCCGCCCACCACCTGGGACGAGTTCGCCGCCGACGCCAAGAAGATCAAGGACACCGGCGACGGCGCGGCCGGGTACGCCGAGCCGCTGGGGCCCGAGGAGGCCCAGGCCGAGTTCTCGATCTGGATGTTCAACAACGGCGGCAACTGGAAGACCGACGGCAAGTGGTCGATCAACTCGGCCCCCAACGTCGAGACGCTGGAGTTCCTGAAGAAGCTCAGCACCGACGGTGTCACGCAGAACAACCCGGGCAAGACCAACCGCACCGACGGCGCGTTCGCCGACTTCGCGGCCGGGAAAGCGGGCATGGTGGTGGGCTTCTCGCCGCTGGCCGCACAGCTCGACGAGGCGAAGAAGGTGGAGTACGGGGTCGCCCCGATGCCCTCGAACACCGGTGACGAGCCCAAGTCGTACGGCGTCACCGACTACCTGATGGCGTTCAAGAAGGACGGCAACGCCGAGGCGGTCAAGGCCTTCTACGACCTGTACTACCAGACCGACCAGGTGAACACGTTCATCGAGAACGAGGGTTTCCTGCCGGTCACCCGGAGCGGCGTGGAGAAGTTCAGCTCCGACGCCGACCTGAAGGTCTACCTCGACACCCTCACCGGCGTGCAGCTCACCCCCACCGACGACCCGACGTGGGACACCATCAAACTGGCCGTGCAGCAGGAGATCGGCGCGGCGGTGGGCCCGGACGGCGACCCGAAGGCGATCCTGGACGACCTGCAGAAGCAGGCCGAGTCCGGGAGCTGAGGTGACCGACCAGCTCGAGAAGGCCGGCCCCGTGACCACGGGCACGGGGCCCCGCCGGCGCTCGAAGCGCACTGAGACCGGCTACGCCAGTGGCCTTTCCGCGATCCCCTGGCTGATCGTGCCGGTCCTGCTCATCGCCGGCGTGGTCGTCTACCCCGCGATCGCCCTGGTGCAGGCGTCCCTGTCGGAGTACTCGATCACCGGATTGCGCAAGGGGTCGGCCGGTTTCGGCAACTACACCGACATCCTGAGCCACGACGACCTGTGGACCGTTCTGGCCAACACCGGGATCTGGGTGGTCGTGGTGGTCGCGCTGACCATCCTGATCGGCCTGGGCCTGGCCCAGTTCATGGCCAAGGACTTCTACGGCCGCACGGTGATGCGCTGGGCGATCATCATCCCGTGGGCGGCGTCGCTGGTGATCACCGCGCGGCTGTTCACGCTGATCCTCGACTACGAGCACGGCGTGCTCAACCAGCTGCTCGTCACCCTGCACCTGATCGGTGAGCCGATCGACTTCCTCGGCGACGACACCTGGGTGATGCCCGCGATGATCGGCGTCGGGGTGTTCGTCTCGCTGCCGTTCACCGCCTACGTGCTGCTGGCCGGGCTGAACGCGATCCCCGCCGACATCGTCGAGGCCGCCCGCGTCGACGGCGCCTCGCCCCGGAAGATCTACTGGCACATCACCCTTCCGCTGCTGCGCCCGGCGCTGCTCGTGGCCAGCGTGCTGAACCTGATCTACGTGTTCAACTCGTTCCCGCTGATCTACACGCTGAACGACCGCAATCCCGGGTTCAGCCACGACACGTCCATCACCTACAGCTACAAGCTGGCGTTCAAGGCGGCCGAGCGCAGTGTCGGCATGTCCGCCGCGATGGGGGTGCTCAACGTGCTGCTGATCCTCGTGGTGGTGCTCGTGTACCTGCGGATCATCCGCTGGAGGGAGGTGACCCAGGGATGACCGCGGCCACCGTGTCCGTCCGCAAGAAGGCCCGGCCCTACTACCTCTCACTCATCGGCCTCGCCATCACCCTGGTGTTCGTGTCGCCGTACGCGGTGATGCTGCTCGACGCGCTGCGGCCCGCGCACGACGTACTGGCCTCACCGCCGTCGTTCCTGCCGCGCGAGTGGCAGTGGAACACCTTCGGCACCGTGCTGTCGGACAGCCGGTTCCTGAACTGGCTGAAGACCTCACTGCTGGTGGCGATCTCGTCGACGGCGATCGTGCTGGCGGCGGCGGTTCCGGCGGCCTACTTCACGGCGCGCTTCCGGTTCCCCGGGCGCACCGCGTTCCTGCTGGCCGTGCTGGTGACCCAGATGTTCTCGCCGACCTCGCTGGTGGTCGGCCTCTACCGGCAGTTCTTCGACCTCACGATGGTCAACACCTACGCCTCGATCATCATCACCAACGCGGCGTTCAACCTGGCCTTCGCGATCTGGATCCTGCAGGGGTTCTTCGCCTCGATCCCGCGTGAGGTGGAGGAGGCCGCGCACCTCGACGGCTGCGGCCGGGCCCGCACCCTCTGGCACGTGATGCTCCCCCTCACCCTCCCCGGGCTGGTCACGACCGTGATCTTCACCTTCATCGCGGCCTGGAACGAGTACGTGGTGGCCCTGACCCTGATGAGCGACGACTCGAAGAAGCCGCTGACGGTCGGCATCAACTCCTACGTCACCGGCTATCAGCAGCACTGGGACGAGCTGTTCGCCGCCTCGCTGATCGCGGTGGTGCCGGTCGTCATCCTCTTCGCCCTGATCGAGAAGCACCTCGTGGGTGGGCTCACGGCCGGTTCGGTGAAGTAGAGGCCCAGATGATGGACGTGGTGGTCGCCCCGGGAGGGCGGCCACCACGTCCGTTCGGGTCCGGGAGAGGCGAACCTCACTGTTCCGGTCAACAATCTTGACATCGCGTCAGGCGAACCTAATATCGAATGCAGCAGCGTAAGACGTTGCAGCCGCCGTCGTGACACAAGAACGCGACAGGTGAATGTTCCTGCACTGCAGGCACTTCGGGCTGCCCAAAGACGCGCTTCGCGGAACGGGCCGGTGTGCGGGGACTGACCATCTCGTCCGTGCGGCGTCTGAGAGACGCCGCGCCCGGCTGCTGAAGGATGTGGAACCGGTGAAGATCGCCGTGGTCGTGGGCAATCCCAAGCCCGCTTCACGAACCCTGCGGGTGGCGGAGTCCGTCACCGACGCGATCGAGAAACTGCTGCCCGGTGAGCCCACCGAGCGCCAGGTGATCGATCTGGCCGACTACTCCTCGAGACTCTTCGAGTGGCCCGAGCCCACCCTGGCCGAGCTGAACGACGCGGTCGCGGCCAGCGACCTGCTCGTGGTCGCCTCCCCCACCTACAAGGCCACCTACACCGGCCTGCTCAAGGCCTTCCTCGACCGCTACCCCAGCAACGGGCTGGGTGGCGTGGTGGCCGTGCCGGTGATGACCGGGGCCGCCGCCGACCACGCGATGGCCACCGAGGTGAACCTGCGCCCGCTGCTCGTCGAGCTGGGCGCCACCGTGCCCAGCCGGGGGCTCTACCTGGTGATGACCCGGATCGCCGAGCTCGACGCGATCACCTCCGACTGGGCCCGGGCGAACGCGGCCACGCTGGTGCCGGCCCTCACCGGCCGCCTGGGGGTGACCCGGTGAGCGACAACACGATCGACTTCGACGCCGCCCAGTTCCGGCGGGTGATCGGCGGCTTCGCGTCCGGCATCGTGGTGGTCACCGCGCTCCACGAGGGCGAGCCGGTCGGGCTCACCATGCAGTCGTTCTTCAGCCTCTCGCTCGACCCGCCGCTCATCGCCTTCTCGCCGGCGCTGACCTCGACCAGCTACCCGCGCATCCGCGAGGCCGGGGCGTTCACGGTGAACATCCTGGAGGCGGGCCAGGAGGCTCTCTGCAACCAGTTCGCGCGCAGCGGCGGCGACAAGTGGCGCGGCGTGGCCTGGGAGCCCGGCACGACCGGGGCGCCGCGACTGGAGGGCGTGCTGGCCACGATCGACTGCGACCTGGAGAACGAGTTCGTGACCGGCGACCACTACCTCACGGTGGGTCGTGTGCGGTCACTGCACGCCACGCCCGGTCTGCACCCCTTGCTCTACTTCAACGGCACCTACCGGCGTCTGCACCCGCACCAGGAACTCGGGGTCCGCAGCGCCTGAGACGTCCTCGGCGACCGCCCCCACTGACGGGAACGTCCCGGGTCGGGCAGACTGCCCACATGGAAGAGGACGACGACGAGCTGACCATCCTGGTGGGCGCCGCTGAGGGTTCGACGGCGCTGGAACGCGACGGCATGCTGCGGCGGCTGGAGGAATCGGTCACGCTGGCCATCGCCGAGTGCACCAACGAGGGCTACCTCACCAACGGCATGACCGGCGAGGCCGACATCAGCCTGACCGTCGCGGCTCCCGGTCTGGCCGCGGCCGAGGTGCTGAGCCTGGTCGGCGACAGCGTCGCGGCGCTGATCAACGACCCGGCCAACCCGGGCTGGGGACCGTTCTCGGTCAGCGTCACCGGCGAGTCGGCCGACGTCACCGAGGGCCTCGACGACGCCCCGGACCTGCAGGTCCTGGACGACTACGACGAGGTCGAGGAACTGCGCCGGCAGCTCGACGGCGACTCCGGCGGCGACCTCGACGTGGAGACCGTGGTGGTCGTCACCGGTCCCGACGGGCTCAGCCTGACCGGGATCGAGACCAGCCGCGACACCGAGGCGAGCCGCGAGCAGCTGCTGCACAGCGCGAGCGTCCTGACCGGGGTCGACCTGGCCCTGCTCACGGCGCTCGACACCGAGAGCGACGACGAGGAGGCCGGGGAGGAAGCGATCACCCAGGCCCGCTTCGTGGCCGGGGCCCTGTTCCAGGCCTCGGTCGCCGTGGTCGACCAGCTGTTCGTCGACCTGGACACGCTGACCCGCGACGGCGTCACCGAGACCGTGGCCGATGCCCCGGAGGACGTGTTCTTCGTGCTCGGCGGCCTGCCCGAGCGGTACACCGACCGTTACGACGCGTTGTTCACGCAGCGGCTGATCGTCGCCACGGCCGACGTCACCCGGCGCTTCACGGCCGGATGGGAGCCGCTGTCGTGCGTGGCCCACGAGCTGGCCCTGCGCCTGCTCCTGGACAACGCCGAGGTGCAGCTCGACCAGGCCGACGTGGAGCTCGACGAGGGCTGGCGAGAGGCGATCGAGGCGAACCTGTTCGAGGACTCCGACCACGAGATCCTCTTCGACGCCCCGTCCGAGGACGACGACGAGGAGGAGGACGAGGACCTGCAGCTGTCCGAGGACTCCGCGCCGATGGGCTTCGTGCACTGGTTCACGCCGTTCAACGCCGACCGGTCGCTGCCGCCCTACCTGGTGGAGAGCCTCGAGGAGATCGACGACCTCGAGGACCTCGACGACGAGGAGTCCGAGGACGACGGGCCGGGCGAGGGTGGCCTCGGCCAGCCGCAGGAGCACCAGCAGCACTGATCCAGCCTGATCCGGCACGGCAGAAGGCCCGGCCCTCCTTTTTCGGGGACCGGGCCTTCTGCGGTTTCAGGTGATCGTCAGGCGGCGTTCTTGCCGGTGTCCGCCTTGGCCGTGGTGCTGCTGCCGGCCGGGGTCGGCTGCGGCACCGGGGAGCACTGCTTGTCCGAGGTCCGGCCCTTGACCCGCTTGGGCAGGGTGCCGTCCTTCAGATAGGCGGCGATGGTGTCGTCGGTGCAGGCGACCCCGTTGAGCGAGCCGGAGTGCGTGGTGCCGTTCTTGCCCTCGATCAGCACCGACTTCGGGAACCGGCTGCGGACCTCGAGGGCACCCGCGTACGGGGTGGCCGCGTCGTGCGTCTCGGCGATCAGCAGGATGCCGGGCGCCTTCGACCCGTCGACCTTCACCGCCTTGCCGACCTCGCCGTCCCAGTACAGGCAGGGCGCGTTGAACCAGTTGTTCGACCAGGTCATGAACGGCGCCTTCTGGTGCGTGGCCCGGGCGTCCTTCTTCCACTTCGCCCAGCTCTTCGGCCACTGCACGTCGGTGCACTGGGTGGCCAGGTAGACCGCGAAGCCGTTGTCCTCGCCCGGCCCCTGCGGGTTCGAGGAGTCGTAGAGCGCCTTCAGCGTCTTCCAGTCACCGTCGTGCACCCAGCCGGCGAAGGCGTCCGCCGTCTCCTCCCAGCCGAACACGTAGTACCCGGCGCCGAGGAAGATGTCGGTCCACTCGTCACCGCCGATCTTGCCGCCGGCGGCCTTCTTGTCCAGGGCGTTGAGCTGCTGGTAGTACAGCTTCTTCACTGCCGCGGCCGTCTTGCCCAGCTTGTAGGTGGCGTTGTTCTTGGCCACCCAGCCGAAGAAGACGTCCATGTTGGCGTCGAAGGCGATGTCCTGGTCGAGATTCGCCTGGTACCAGACGTTGCGCGGGTCGACCACGCCGTCGAGCACCATCCGGCGCACCCGGGTCGGGTACTGGGTGGCGTAGACCTGGCCGAGGTAGCTGCCGTACGAGAAGCCGTAGAAGTTGATCTTCTTCTGGCCCAGCGCCTTGCGCAGGACGTCCATGTCCTTGACGTTGTCCGTGGTCTTCAGGTTGTCGAGCAGCGCGCCACCGGCCTTGGCGCAGTCCTGCGCGTAGCCCTTCGAGCGCTTCAGCCAGACCTTCTCGTCCTTCGTGGTCTTCGGGACGTACTTCGGCCGGTCGTAGGAGAAGTAGTTGCCGTCGCAGGAGAGCGCGGGCTTGCTCGAGCCGACGCCGCGCGGGTCGAAACCGATCCAGTCGTAGGCGTCACCGGCGTTGTCGGGCACGTACTGCCCGAGCGACGACAGGGTCAGGCCGGAACCGCCCGGACCACCCGGGTTGACCAGCATGACGCCCTGGTACTTGGCCTTCTTCACGGTGTGCGAGATCCGTGAGACGGCCAGCTTGATCTTCTTGCCCTTGGGCTTGTCGTAGTCGAGCGGCACCGTCAGGAAGCCGCACTTGGCGCCGAGCGACTGCAGGCCGGCGCTCGCGCACTTGCCCCACTTGATCGGCTCGGGGCTGAACGCCACCTGGGTGGGGGCAGGCGCCGCCTGAGCGACTCCAGTCGTGGAACCGCTCCCGGAACCGGAAGCCTGCGCCACCGAGCCGGTCACCACAGAGGTGGCCACCAGCGCGGCGGAAGCCGCTATCACCACGATCTTCTTTTTCACCATCTGCCCTCTTGATCACGATTGATGGAATCTGTATTTCCGCTGAGTGTTCCGGCGTCGTGCCCGATTGGCAATAGATGCTCCCCCGGCCCTGAGGCATACATCACATCCGGGAGCCAGTCGGGCGGCGAAACGGAATCTGCATTCCGCAGTTCGGTAGTTTGGGACGGCAACGGAATCTCAGTTCCGTCGACCAGCGAACAAGGAGCACGATGCGGTCCGCCGCCGGAATTCCGAGCGCAGAATCCGATCTTGAGAAGTCATGGCCCAGGAGCCCCCGCCGCACCGCCCCGGGCGTCACCTTCGCCGTCCTCACCCTCGGGGTCGCGGCGTTCACCCTTCTGCAGTCACTCGTCATCCCGGTGATGACGACCATCCAGCACGACCTGGGCACCACCCAGAACGGCGTCACCTGGGTCCTCACCGCCTACCTGCTGTCCGCCTCGGTGGCCACGCCGATCCTCGGCCGGATCGGTGACCTGGCCGGCAAGGAACGGGTTTTCGTCGCCACCCTGATCGCCCTGGCGGTCGGCTCGCTGCTCTCGGCGCTGGCGCCCAACCTGGCCGTGATGATCGTGGCCCGGGTGATCCAGGGCCTCGGTGGCGGCGTGCTGCCCCTGGCCTTCGGCATCATCCGCGACGAGTACCCGGCCCACCGGGTGACCGGCGCGGTCGGCAGCCTGGCCTCACTCAGCGCGGTCGGGGGCGGGCTGGGCCTGGTGCTCGCCGGCCCGATCGTCGACGTGCTGAGCTACCGCTGGCTGTTCTGGATCCCGATGATCATGACGGCGATCGCGGCGGTGGCGGCCTGGCGGCTCGTTCCCGCCTCGCCGGTGCGCTCGGCGGGCCGGATCTCCTGGCCGCCCGCCCTGCTGCTGTCGGCCTGGCTGGTCTGCCTGCTGCTGGCGCTGAGCCAGGGGTCGTCGTGGGGCTGGATCTCACTGCCGGTGCTCGGCCTGATCGCGGCCGCGGCGGCGCTGGCCGCACTCTGGGTGCTGGCCGAGACCCGGGCCACCACACCGCTCATCGACATGCGGATGATGCGGCGCCGGCCGGTCTGGACCGCGAACCTGGTGGCACTGCTGCTCGGGGTGGCGATGTACGCGGTGTTCGGCTTCCTGCCCCAGCTGCTGCAGACCCCCGAGGCCGCGGGCTACGGCTTCGGCGCCGGCATCACGCTCTCCGGCCTGATGATGGCCCCGCAGTGCATCGTGCAGCTGCCCACCGGCATCCTCTCGGGCAACCTCTCGGCCCGCTTCGGCGGCAAGTGGTTCACCGTCACCGGGTGCGCCGTGACGATGCTCTCGATGCTGATGTTCGCCTTCGCCCACGACACCGTGCTCCAGATCCTGATCGGCTGCGCCGTCTTCGGATTCGGTATGGGACTGGTGTTCTCGGCGATGTCCGGGCTGATCGTGCAGGGGGTGCCGCAGGAGCAGACCGGGGTGGCGAGCGGCATGAACGCCAACATCCGCACGATCGGAGGGGCGATCGGCTCGGCCGTGATGGCCAGTGTCGTCACCTCGCACGCCGGCCCGGCCGGGTTCCCGGCCGAGTCCGGGTACACGCTCGGTTTCACCCTGCTCACAGGAGCTCTCGTGCTGGCCACGCTGGCCGGGCTGCTCATCCCCGACCTGCGCCCGAAGGCGCGGGCCGTGACCACGGCGACCACCACGTCCACCACGGACAGCAAAACCCCGGTGGCCACCCCGGAACTCGCCCTGGTGCCGGGCGGTACGCTCGTGGGTGATGAACCGGAGTGACGGCCCGTCTGAGGTGAGCGCCGTGGGAACGTCTCTGCGCCCGATGCGACGCGACGCGGCGCGCAATCTCCAAGCAGTGCTCACGGCTGCCCGTGAGGTGATCTCCGAGTCCGGCGTCGAGGCCAGCATGGAGCAGATCGCCTCGCGGGCCGGCGTCGGGGTGGGCACGCTCTACCGGCACTACCCGAACAAGCAGGCGCTGGTCGACGAGCTGGTCCGGATCATTCTCGACGAGCTGATCAGCACCGCCCGGGCCGGCCTGGAAGACGAGCGGGGACTCGAGACGTTCTTGCGGGCCTTCGGGCGGTCGCTGGCCCGCCATCACGGTTACTCGGCCAAGCTTTTCAGCCCGGGCAACGAGAAGCACCAGCTGCAGCTGAACGCACTGATCGCCGAGCTGCACACGCAGGCCTGCGCGCACGGCCGGATCTCACCCGATGTCTCGTTCGGCGACGTCCGAGCCCTGATGTGGGCGCTGCGTGGCATCGTGGCGGTCACCGGGCAGAACGCGCCCGACGCCTGGCAGCGTCATCTCGACCTGCACCTGGCCGCGCTGCGCATCGAGCCGGTGCCGAGCCACCGGCCCTCGATCACCGACGACCAGCTGAAACGTATTGCCGAGGCGCAGAAGAAGGCCTGAGACAGAAATCGGCCGGCACCCCCGTGCAGGGAGTGCCGGCCGATGTTCTAGACGCCTGCGGCGGCGTGCTGGGCCGAACCCGAGGGCCAGCGGGTCTGGGGATCGGCCGAGTGCAGCGGCATCACCACCAGTTCCACCACGTTGCCGAGCAGGCTCGCACCGGCGCGCACCGCGTCGGGCGAGTCACCCTCGTGCTCGAACGCCAGCTGCGGCGCGGGCAGCGAGAGCTGACCGTTGTGACACAGCAGCGACTTCACGTTGCCCGCCGCGATGTTGCCGAGTTCGGCGATCACGTCGAGCATGTCGTCGGGCGCCGGCTCCGCCACCCCGAGCAGGGTGGCCGCGAGCGTGGTGATGAGGTTGCCCTCGGCCCGCACGTCGACACCCAGGAAGGTGCCGTCCTCGGGGTCCTGGATCACCAGGCGGGAGACCGCCAGGCCGACGGCCGCGGGCAGCGGCTCGGGCGTCGGCTCGGCGTGCTCACCGAGGACCGAAGCGATCATCTCGACGAGCAGCATCTCCAGATCGGGCTGGGCAGAAGCCAGTTCCTCGGTGTCGATCATGATGCGCCACCTCCCTGGTGCTGGAAAACGACCGCGCGGTCAACCTCTACACGCTTCCAGTTGGGGCCGAGCGAGGGGGCGGTCTCGGCGCCGCCGAGAACCAGGTACCCACCCGGGCGCAGCACCGACCGGCAGTTCTCGATGACGCGCTTCTTGGTCGCCGCGTCGAAGTAGATCAGCACGTTCCGCAGGAAGATGATGTCGCACTGCGGATGACCGACCGGGGGCAGCGCCAGGTTGCCCCACTTGAAGGTCGCCAGGTCACGGACGTCCTTCTTGAGCACCCAGTCCCGGCCGACCTGGTCGAAGTACTTGACCAGGTAGGGCACCCGCAGACCGCGGTTGATCTCCAGCTGCGAGTACTTGCCCGCGTTCGCCCGCTCGACCATCTTGTGCGAGATGTCGGTGCCGACCACCCGGGCCTCGAAACCCGGGTTCCGGGGCAGCCAGTCGAGCAGCAGCATGGACAGCGAATAGCCCTCCTGACCGGAGGAGCAGGCCGCCGACCAGACGGTGATCTTCTTGGTCAGCGAACTCTTCGCCACATCGGGCAGCAACTGCTTGGCGAAGACGTCGAACGGGGCCGTGTCCCGGAACCACAGGGTCTCGTTGGTGGTGAGTGCGTCGATGACCGAGTCGATCAGCTTCGCGTCCCCCCGGCGCAGCCGGCCGACGAACGCACTCAGGTCACTCTCCCCGCTGGTGCGCATCAGCGGCACCAGCCTGGACTCCACCAGGTACTCCTTGCCAGGCTGCAGATCAATCGCACTGCGCTGGCGCACCAGGTCGGCCACGAAGGTGAAGTCCGTGGTCGCGATACTCATCGGGGGGATCTCCCTTCACCCACTGCTAGCTCTTGCTCCGTGCTCATCGCTCGATCAGCCCCAGCATTTCCAGCTTTTCGGCGATGACCTCGTCGGTGAACGGCTTGATCACGTACTCGTGCGCACCGGCGGCGAGTGCCCGCACGATGTTGTTCTGCTCGCTCTCGGTGGTGACCATCATCAGCACCACGTCCCGGTACTCCGGGTTCTGCCGGACCTTCTTGATGAAGGTCAGACCGTCCATGACCGGCATGTTCCAGTCCACGAGCGCGACCTCCGGCCGGGCGCCGGCGTCGAGAGCGGCCAGTGCCTCCGCCCCGTCGCCGGCCTGAACCACATCGAAGTTCAGGCCGGTGAGGAGCTTTGTCAGGATGGTCCGCATCACCCGCGAGTCGTCGACGACTAGTGCCTGCATGATCCGCCTATCTCTCTTCGTGCTGATCTCAGCTGGTCAGTGATTTCGGTTGTATTTCAGTGGTTTACAGCCGGAAGCGGGAAACCAGCTGACGTAGTTCGGCTGACAGTCCGGCGAGTTCCCCGGCGGCCTGCTCGGCCTGGGAGATGCTGTCGCTGGACGCCTGCGCCGCATGCGCCACCGAGTCCACGCTGGAGGCGATGCTGGCCGAACCCGCCGCCGCCTCGGTGATGCTCCGGGAGATCTCCGAGGTGGTGGCGGTCTGCTCCTCGACCGCCGAGGCGATCGTGGTCTGGTAGGAGTTGACGTCCTCGATCGTCTGCGAGATGCGGGCGATCGCGTCGACGGCCTCCTGGGTGTCACCCTGGATCGTCTCCACGCGGCGGGAGATGTCCTCCGTGGCGCGAGCCGTTTCCTGGGCCAGCTGCTTGACCTCCTCCGCCACCACCGCGAAGCCCTTGCCGGCCTCCCCGGCGCGGGCGGCCTCGATGGTCGCGTTCAGGGCCAGCAGGTTGGTCTGCTCGGCGATCGAGGTGATCGCCTTGACCACGTTGCCGATCTCGACGCTGGAGTCACCGAGCTTGGCCACCGTGGCGCGGGCCGTGACGGCCTCGTTCACGGCGCTGGCGGCGACCCGCACGGCCTCGGCCGACGACGAGGCGATCTCACGGATGCTCGCCTCCATCTCCTCGGTGCCCGCGGCAACGGTCTGAACGTTTCCGGACACCTCGGTCGCGGTGCCGGCCAGGCTGGAGGCCTGGTGCGAGGTGGCGTCCGCGTTCGAGGAGATCTGCCCGGCGATCGAGCCGAGGCTGCGCGAGGAGTCGCTGAGGGTGCCCGAGGTGCCGTTGATCTGGATCATCGCCGAGCGCAGCGAGACACTGGCGTCGTTGAGGGCCCGGGCCATCTGACCCACCTCGTCGCGGCTGTTCACGTCGGCGGTGGAGGTCAGATCACCCTCGGCCAGCGAGACCAGGGCGTCCCGCAGGCGGTTGACCGGGCCGGACACCATCCGGGCGATGAACAGGCCGAGACCGAACAGCACCAGGGCGCCGACGATCGTGATGGCCCAGATCCGGAACACGGCACCGTGGGCGTCGGAGGCGGACTGGGTGACCTGGTCGGACATGGTCTGGTCGAGGTTGTTCACGATCGCGGCGATCTGGTCGCGCACCACGTCGGCGATCGGGTCGAACTCCGCGTTGGCCTTGGCCGTGTAGGCGTCGAGCTGGCGGATGTTCAGGTTCAGGTTCGACGCGGTGGGCTGGAGCTGCTGTTCCCAGAGCTGCCAGGACTGCTCGGCCGCGGGGATCAGCTTGTTGTTCAGCGTGTCCAGGTCGGAGGCCGACAGCGGCATGGTGCCGAGCTGCTTCCAGGCGGCGAGGGCGTCGTCGTAGTTGCCCTTCGCGTTCTCGAGGGCCTTGTCCCGGCCTTCGGCGTTCTGGGCCATCGCGGTGGTGTAGACGTAGCGGCGGAAGGCGCTGTAGTCCGACCGGGTGCCGAGGATCAGGGTGCTGGCCTCGGCGGTGTCGTTGACGATGCTCTCCCCGGTCTTCTGCACGCTGCTCACGGCGGTCTGCCCGGTCAGGCCGACCAGGGCCGTCAGCACCACGGCAACCCCGGCGAGAATGAGGATCTTGGCCCCGATCCGGAGGTCCGCGACGAACCGGAGGGGGGTGGAGCGGCCGGTGGGGGTCCCGGCCACGGTGCGCGACGTGAAGATGTCGCTGGCGGCTGTCATGGGAGGTGGTCCTACTACCTTCCGTCGGCACGGCCGTGGGAGGCGGCCGGCAGTTCGGGGGGATGGCGCTCTGCGGGGAGGGGGTCGGAGCGTGGTGCTGTTCGTGGTGTGTGCGGTGGATCTGTGCCTGCGTCTTTGCGTGCGGTGCTGCGGGTCGGGACCGGCCGCCAGGACTGCCTGGCGGATCGGTTCGTCCAGACCCCATCGGCAGCGGATCGGCACGACTGAAATACTCAGCGTGGCCATGGTTCATGTCTGTGTCACCGACTCACCCGGACAGGTGCTCCGGCACGGGTGCAGTGTCAGCACTGGGTCACAGCCGGAACCGGGAGACGAGCTGGCGTAGTTCGGCCGACAGCCCGGCCAGCTCCCCCGCTGCCTGCTCGGCCTGGGAGATGCTCGCGCTGGAGGCCTGCGCGGCCTGGGCCACCGAGTCGACGCTGCCGGCGATGCTGACCGATCCGGCGGCGGCCTCGGTGATGCTGCGCGTGATCTCGGACGTGGTGGCGGTCTGCTCCTCCACGGCCGAGGCGATCGTGGTCTGGTAGGAGTTGACGTCCTCGATCGTCTGCGAGATGCGGGCGATCGCGTCGACGGCCTCCTGGGTGTCACCCTGGATCGTCTCCACGCGGCGGGAGATGTCCTCCGTGGCGCGAGCCGTTTCCTGGGCCAGCTGCTTGACCTCCTCCGCCACCACCGCGAAGCCCTTGCCGGCCTCCCCGGCGCGGGCGGCCTCGATGGTCGCGTTCAGGGCCAGCAGGTTGGTCTGCTCGGCGATCGAGGTGATCGCCTTGACCACGTTGCCGATCTCGACGCTGGAGTCACCGAGCTTCGCCACGGTCGCCCGGGCGGTCATCGCCTCGTTCACCGCGCTGGCCGCGACCCGCACGGCCTCGGCCGACGACGAGGCGATCTCACGGATGCTCGCCTCCATCTCCTCGGTGCCGGCCGCGACCGTCTGCACGCTGCTCGAGACCTCACCGGCGGTGCCCGCCAGGCCGGACGCCTGGCCGGACGTGGCGTCGGCGTTCTCGGCGATGCGCGAGGAGATGGCGCTCAGGCTGCGCGAGCTGTCCTGCAGCGTGCCCGAGGTGCCGTTGATCTGGATCATCGCCGACCGCAGCGACACCGTGGCCTCGTTGAGATCCTGGGCCATCTGGCCGATCTCGTCACGGCTGTCGACGTCCGCGACCGCCGTCAGGTCCCCCTCGGCGAGCGCCTTGAGCGACTGCCGCAACCGGTTCACCGGGGAGGACACCAGACGGGCCACGAGCAGGCCGATCCCGAAGACGAGCAGGGCACCGACCACCGTGAGCACCCAGATCCGCACGGTGGCGCCGCGGGCGTCCGCACCGGACCGGTCCACCTGCTCGGACATGGAGGCATCGAGGAGCTTGGTGAGCGCGGTGTTGCCGTCGAGGAACTTCTGCACGGCGTCACCGAAGTCACCGTCCATCGAGGCGACGTAGGCGTTGATCTGCGCCCGGGTGAGGTTCAGCGCCGCGGCGGGCTGGAGCTGCTCGCTCCAGATCTGCCAGACCCCGTCCAGGCCGGGAAGGATCTCCTGCTCCAGGACGGTGCGTTCCGCGTCCGAGAGCTCCATCCCCTGAAGCTCTTTCATCGCGTCCCGGACCTCGGTCCAGTTCTCCTCGGCACCCGCCACCGCGCCGTCACGCTCTTCCGCGTTCTGGGCGACGGCGACGGCCAGGACCTGGCGACGGAAACCGCTGAAGTTGGAGCGGGAGCGGATCACCATCTGGCTCTGCGCGGCGGTGACGTTCACGATGCGCTCGCCGGTCTCCTGCACACCGCCCACCGCGAGGTGTCCGGTGACTCCCACCGCAGCGGTGAGGATGACCGAGAAGATGGCCAGGACAAGAACTTTGACGCCGATCCGGAGATCGGCGAGCAGCCGCAGCGGACTGCGCCGGGAGGGCGCGCCGGGGGTGGGGACGGTCATGGCGGGGTCCAGGGCCTTCCGGATTTCGGCTCCCGGGCGCGGGGGCGTCCGGGTTCTCGAGCGAGTCGGGGGGTCGGTCCGTGCGGACCGTCACCACTTCATCGTCCGGTTGGCCGCCAACTGAATACCCAGTCGATGACACAAGTTACGCAAGGTTCGGTGATCACTCGATCGGCGGTGGCCGACCCTCCGGCCAACGCCTGCAGGCCCGCCCGGACGGGACGGGCCTGCAGGGTTCAGCCAGAGATCAGACCGGGCTGGGGGCCTTCTCCTGCTGGAGTTTCTTCTCGAGCCCCTCACCCTCGACGTCGAAGTGCGGGAGCAGCCGGTCGAGCCACCGGGGGATCCACCAGGCCGAGTTGCCGAGCAGCGCGAGCACGGCCGGCACGAAGATCATCCGCACCACGAACGCGTCGACGAACACCCCGACGGCGAGCGCCAGCGCGATCGGCTTGATGTTGGCGTCACCCTCGGGCACGAAGGCGGTGAACACCGAGACCATGATCAGCGCGGCGGCCGTGACCACCCGGGAGCCGCTGGCGTAGCCGGTGCGCAGGGCCTTGCGGGCGTCGCCGCCGTTGTGCACGAACTCCTCACGGATGCGGGCCACCAGGAACACCTCGTAGTCCATGGCCAGGCCGAAGAGCACGCCCATCAGGATGATCGGCATGAAGCTGATGACCGGGCCCTCGCGCTGCACGCCGAGCAGACCGGACAGCCAGCCCCACTCGAACACGGCGGTGACCGCACCGAACGAGGCGCCGACCGAGAGCAGGTAGCCGAGGGCGGCCTTGACCGGGACGGCGACCGAGCGGAACACGGCGCCGAGCAGGATCAGGGAGAGGCCGACGACAGCGATGCCGAAGGGCAGCAGGGCGTCACGGAGACGGTCGGAGATGTCGATGGCGATCGCGGTCTGGCCGGTGACGCCGAGCGTGACGCCGTACTTCTGCGCGATCGCGGTGTCGTCCCGCACCTCTTTCACGAGGTCGGAGGTGACGACTGAGGACGCGCTGCCCTGGGGGACCAGGGCGACGACGGCGAGGTCGCCGGTCGAGTTCACGGCGGCCGAGCTGACGCCGGCCACCCCCTCGAGGCCGGAGAGGTCCTGGGCCAGGCCGGCCAGGACGGCCTGCGGGTCGGTGCCTTCCGGGAGGTCGGCGGTGACCAGCAGCGGGGCGTTGGCCCCGGCGCCGAAGTGGTCGGCCACCAGGTCGAACGCCTGGCGCTGGGTGGTGTCGGACGCGGCGGCGCCGTTGTCGGTCAGGGCGAGGCGGAGGTCCTTGGCCGGGATCGCGAGGGCGCCGACGGCGACCACGACGAGGAGGACGGTGACCACGGGGACGCGGATGACGGTGCTGAGCCAGGAGTTGGCGAAGCGGTGCCGCTCCTGAGCGCCCCCGGCCTTGGGCGCCAGACGAGCCCCCAGGAACCCGAACAGCGCCGGCAGCAGGGTGAGTGCGACGAGTACCGCGACCAGCACGGCCCCGGCCGCGGCCACCCCCATGACGGTGAGGAACGGGATGCGGGCGACGGCCAGGCCGATCAGGGCGATGATCACGGTGATCCCGGCGAACACCACGGCGGACCCGGCCTTGGCCACGGCCCGGGCGGCCGACTCCTCCGGGTCGAGCCCCTCGCGCAGCTGGTCGCGATGGCGGGAGACGATCAGCAGGGCGTAGTCGATGCCCACCGCCAGGCCGATCATCAGCGCGAGCAGCGGCACCGTGCTGGAGATGTCGAGCACCGGGGTGAACAGCCAGATCGCGGCCATCGTGGCGCCGACACCGAGCAGCGCGGTGAGCAGCGGCAGCCCGGCGGCCAGGAACGAGCCGAAGGTGACGATCAGGACGACGAGCGCGACCACCACGCCGATGCCCTCGGTCGGGGTGACCGACGGGAGCGACACCGCGAAGACCTCGCCACCGAACTCGACCTGACCACCCGCGTCCTCGATCGGCTGGGCGGCCTTCTCGATGGCCTCGCGCAGGGTGTCGGAGTCGGAGCGCCAGTCGGCCTCGACCTGCACCGTGCCGAGGGCGACCTGCCGATCGGCGGAGATCGCTCCCTGCACCTGCTCGTTGTACGGGTCGACGACGGCGGTGACCCCGTCGACCTTGGAGATCGCCAGCAGAGAGGCCTGAACGGCCTTCTGGAAGGTGGGATCGGTGACGTCGGAGGCGACCGCGACGACCTGGGCCTGACCGCCGGCCAGCTCCGGGAACCGGTCGCCGAGCGTGTCGAGCGCCTCCTGCGAGGCCGTGCCGGGGATCCGGAACTCCTCGCTGGTGCCGGTTCCCAGGGTGGCGGCGCCGGCGGCCAGGCCGGCCAGCAGCAGCACCCACACACCGACGACGACCAGGCGCCCCCGGTAGGCGCGCCGGCCGAGCGCATAGAGCAGCGTGGACATACGTGTACTCCCATCAGCGCCCGGGGCAGAGGGCGGCTGAGCAGCTTCGATACAGGGTTGTATTGAATACAGTAGTGTATTGAAAGCGGGATGCCCACCCGGGATGCACCACCGGGGCGGCCTTCTGGGAGAAACTGGCAGCCCCGACCACCGAACCTGCCGACCACCGAGGAACCACCGTGACCGAGACCGAGCCGACCCCGCGGATCAGCACCCGCCGGGCCGCCACCCGCCGGCGCCTGCTCGCCGCCGCGAGCACGGTCGTCGCCGAGCGCGGCGTGAACGGCGCCAGCGTCGAGAGCATCTGCGAGGAGGCCGGTTTCACCCGCGGCGCGTTCTACTCGAACTTCGAGAGCAAGGAAGCCCTCCTCAACGCACTGATGGAGGCCAAGCACCAGGTGCTGCTCGACGGCATCCGGGCGATCCTCGACTCCGAGCCCACCCAGGACGCACCCGACGTGATCGACGACCTGGTCGGCCGGGTGCTGGCCGCGTACCCCCTCGACCGGGAGTCGCGGCTCGTGGAGAGCGAGATCGGGCTCTACATGATCCGTAACCCCGAGCACGCGCCGGCCCTGCTGACGGCCATGGCCCCGTTCCGCGCGGAGCTGGCCCGGCTGGTGCTGCAGGGTCTCGACCGGGCCGGGCGGCGGCTCACGGTCGACGTGGAGGACGCCCTCAACGCACTGATCTCGGGGTACGAGACCGGGACCACCGATCTGTGGATCTCCTCGGCCTCCGGCCGCCCCGAGGATCCGGACGTCTGCCGTCGCACCCTCACCATCATCATCAAGGCGATTTCCGAACCAATCTGATCCAGGTTCTTGGCGGACAAACTGTGACCTGATAGACAGTCCCTCGCCTCTGCCGAAAACGTCAGCGAGGGGAAGCAGACAGTGACGTCTCCAGAAACCCCGGAAGAGCCGCCGGCCGATCTACCCCACCGTGACGATCACAGTCACTGGAACTGGCTCCTGCTCGTCCCGATCGTGATCCCGCTCTGCACGCCGCTGTTCAACCACGACACCCCGAAACTGCTCGACTTCCCGCTGTTCTACTGGCTGCAGCTGGGTTTCGTGCTCCTCGGGGTCGGGTGCACGGCGATCGTCTACAACAAGACGAAGCGGAGGGACTGATGCCCAGCGCTTCCGACCACGTCGTCGAAATCGTCGTCTTCGTCCTCCTGTTCACCCTGGTGTCGGTGATGGGGTTCGTCGCCGCCCGCTGGCGACGCGCCGACTCGCTCGACCATCTCGACGAATGGGGGCTCGGCGGGCGCAATTTCGGCGCCTGGATCACCTGGTTCCTGCTCGGCGGCGACCTCTACACGGCCTACACCTTCGTGGCCGTGCCGGCTCTGGTGTTCTCGTCCGGGGCCATCGGCTTCTACGCCGTGCCCTACACGATCCTCATCTACCCGATGGCCTTCCTGGTGCTCACCCGGCTCTGGTCGGTGAGTTACCGACACGGGTACGTGACCCCGGCCGACTTCGTGCGCGGCCGATTCGGCTCACCCACCCTGGCACTGCTGGTCGCGATCACCGGCATCGTCGCCACCATGCCGTACATCGCGCTGCAGCTGGTCGGCATCGAGGCGGTGCTGAAGGTGATGGGCGTGCACGGGCACCTGCCGATCATCATCGCGTTCCTGATTCTGGCGCTCTACACCTACAACTCGGGTCTGCGGGCGCCCGCCCTGATCGCGTTCGTGAAGGACACGCTGATCTACCTGGTGATCATCGTCGCCGTCATCGTGATCCCCTACAAGCTCGGCGGCTGGAGCGTCATCTTCGGCAGCGCCGAGGCGGCCCTGTCACAGCCGAACCCCAACACCGGCCTGCCGAGAGGCAGCACCCTGCTCAACGCCAACAACCAGCTGCAGTACATCACCCTGGCCCTCGGCTCGGCCCTGGCGCTGTTCCTGTACCCGCACTCGCTCACCAGCGTGCTGGCGGCCAAGAACCGCGACACGATCAAGAAGAACATGTCGGCCCTGCCGGCCTACAGCTTCCTGCTCGGGCTGATCGCGCTCCTGGGCTACATGGCCCTGGCCGCGGGCATCAAACCGGTCACCAGCGACGGCAAGGCCGACACCAACACGATCGTGCCGCAGCTGTTCGACCAGATGTTCCCGAGCTGGTTCACCGGCGTCGCGTTCGCCGCCATCGGTATCGGCGCGCTGGTGCCGGCGGCGATCATGTCGATCGCCGCGGCCAACCTGTTCACCCGCAACGTCTACAAGGAGTACCTGCGCAAGGACGCGACGCCGAAGCAGGAGGCGTCGGTCAGCAAGATCACCTCGCTGGTGGTCAAGCTCGGGGCGGTCGCGGTGATCCTCTTCCTCGACCCGCAGTTCGCCATCGACCTGCAGCTGATCGGCGGAGTCCTGATCCTGCAGACGCTGCCGGCCGTGGCCCTCGGGGTGTACACCCGCTGGCTGCACCCGTGGGCCCTCAGCACCGGCCTGATCGCCGGGCTGGCCGTCGGGATCGGGATGCTCTACCAGATCCCCAACCCGAACAACGGCAAGGAGCACTTCGGCGGATCGGCCTACAAGCTGTCGCTGGCCGGTCTCGACAGCGACAAGCAGATCTATGTCGGATTCGTGGCGGTCCTGGCCAACCTGCTGGTCGCCGTCGTGCTCACCCTGGTTCTGCGGCAGGTGGGTGCACCTGACACCCCGGACGCCACCCAGGCGGGTGACTACACGGTCGACCGGGCCCCCGCGACGCCCCCTCCGGCCGCCTCCGGGGAGGTCGGGCAGACCAGCAGCAGTGGGTGACGAGACAAAGCAGCAGCACACACGCGGCCCCCGGGACAAGTCGGCTCCCGGGGGCCGCGTTGTGCACGAAGGCCCCGGCCTCCGTAGATTGGTGGGCGATGAACAACGATCCCGCCGTCCGCGACACGCCGGAAGACCCCGCGGACTCCCCCGAAACCACCTCCGAGGCCGTGCGTGACGAGGCGCCGGGCGAGGCCCTGCCCACGTTCGCCGACCTCGGGATCGACGAGCGGGTGCTGCGCGCGCTCAGCGAAGTCGGCTACGAAATGCCCTCCCCCATCCAGGCCGCGGCGATCCCGCCGCTGATGGAGGGGCGCCACCTGGTCGGGCTCGCGCAGACCGGCACGGGTAAGACCGCTGCCTTCGCGCTGCCCGTGCTCAGCCGTATCGACCTGACGCAGCGCGCCCCGCAGGCGCTCGTCCTGGCCCCCACGCGCGAACTGGCGCTGCAGGTGGCCGAGGCCTTCGGCCGGTACTCCCACCACATCCCCGGGCTCAACGTGCTGCCGATCTACGGCGGCCAGAGCTACGGCGTCCAGCTCGCCGGCCTCAAGCGCGGCGCGCACATCGTCGTCGGTACGCCCGGGCGGGTGATCGACCACCTGGAGAAGCGCACGCTCGACCTGTCCCAGCTGAAGTACCTGGTGCTGGACGAGGCCGACGAGATGCTCCAGATGGGCTTCCAGGAAGACGTCGAGACGATCCTGGCGACCACGCCGGAGGAGAAGCAGGTCGCCCTGTTCTCCGCCACGATGCCGCCGCAGATCCGCCGCATCTCCAAGCGGTACCTCACCGACGCCGCCGAGATCACGGTGGCGAACCGCACGGTGACCTCGACCAACACCCGGCAGCGCTACATCTTCGTGGGCCACCAGCAGAAGCTGGACGCCCTCACCCGGGTGCTCGAGGTCGAGTCCTTCGAAGCCATGATCATCTTCGTGCGCACCAAGCAGGCCACCGAGGAACTCGCCGAGCGCCTGCGCTCGCGCGGCTTCTCCGCCGCCGCCATCAACGGCGACCTGGCCCAGCAGCAGCGTGAGCGCACGATCGGCCAGCTCAAGTCCGGTCAGCTCGACATCCTGGTGGCCACCGACGTGGCCGCCCGCGGTCTCGACGTCGACCGGATCACCCACGTCGTCAACTACGACATCCCGCACGACAGCGAGTCGTACGTGCACCGCATCGGCCGCACCGGCCGGGCCGGGCGCTCGGGCGAGGCGCTGCTGTTCGTCACGCCGCGCGAGAAGCGTCTGCTCGGCTCGATCGAGCGGGCCACCCGCTCGACGATCGAGGAGATGCCGCTCCCGAGCGCCGACGACGTGAACTCGACCCGCGTGGGCAAGTTCACCGACTCGATCAAGGCGAACCTGGAGAGCCCCGAGGCGGCCGTCTTCCGCGGCCTGATCGAGGAGTTCATCGCCGAGCACGACGTGCCCGCCGCCGACGTGGCTGCGGCCCTGGCCGTGATCGCCCAGGACGGCAAGTCGTTCCTGCTGCCGCCCGACCCGCCGCCGTCGGCCCGCCGGCCCGCCCGGGAGCCCGCCGGCGCCCGAGGGGCCCGGGGTGCGGCTCCCCGGGTCGCCGGCCCGCGTCGCCCCCGTGGTGACGTGCCCCTGGCCACCTACCGGATCGCGGTCGGCCGCCGGCACCGGGTCCAGCCCGGCGCCATCGTCGGTGCGATCGCCAACGAGGGTGGTCTGGGCCGGTCCGACTTCGGCCACATCGACATCCAGGCCGACCACACGCTGGTCGAGCTGCCCGCGAACCTGTCGCGGGAGACCGTCGAGGCGCTCACCCAGACCCGGATCTCGGGCAAGCTGATCCAGCTGACCAAGACCGACGGCGCGGCTCCCCAGCGCCAGCGGGGCAACTTCGAGAACCGCCCGCCGAAGTTCCGCAAGTCCTACCCGAGCAAATAGCAGACGCCGCCGGGCCCGGTCACCGACACACCGTCGGCGACCGGGCCCTGCGCGTTGTCAGATTCTCAGGGCCGGATCAGCACCACGCGCCCGTCCACGATCTCGAACCGCGGCAGCACCGTGGTGATCTCCCGGTCGGCGGCGAGCACCGACGCCACCGTGGCGTGCCCGGCCAGATCGGTCAGCGCGGCCCGGGTGGGTGCCATCAGCGTCAGGTCGCTCTCGAGGGCCCGGGCCGGGGTGATCCAGACCCGCCGGTCGGCCTCGGTGCCCACCTCGCGCGGCTGCGCGCCCGGCGGCAGCGCGGCGGCGAAGAACCAGGTGTCGTAACGACGCGGCTCCAGCTCCGGGGTGATCCAGTGCTGCAGCGGCGCGAGCAGGTCGGCCCGCAGGGTGAGCCGGTGCCGGGCGAACAGGGCCGCCAGCGAGAGACGCCCGGCCTCCAGGTCCGCGCGTTCCGGCTCGGTGGGCGAGCCGTCGCCCGAGGCGAGCAGAACCCCGGTCTCCTCGAAGGTCTCGCGCACGGCGGCCCTCACCAGGGTGGACGCGGTGGTCACGTCGGTGCCCAGCCTCCCCGCCCACACGTCCCCGGAGGGGCCCGTCCACGCGTCCCCGGGCACCGCGTCCGCCGCGTCGACCGAACCGCCGGGAAACACGTACATGCCGGCCGCGAACGCCATCTTCGGCACCCGCCGCAGCAGGTAGACCTCGATCCCCTCGGCCCCGTCCCGCAGCAGCGCCACCGTGGCCGCCGCCCGGGGCCGGACCGGCTCCAGCTCCCCCGCCAGCAACGAACGGGCCCGGCGCAGGAGTTCCTCGTCCGCGTGCATCCCAGCATGGTGGCACGCACGCCCGCCCCTCGGCCGGGACGCCGGAGGCTCATGATGGAATGCGCCCGTGCCCGTCGTCACCGATCTCGTCCGTGCCCGGCTGACGGCGACGTTCCCCGGTCCCCAGGCCGCCGCGTCCGTCACCTTCCTCGGCACCACCGCGCTGACCGTGATCCGCTTCGGGCCGGACGCGTCCGGGCTGGTGCGCTACGCCACGGTCGGCGTGAGCGAGGCGCCGATGCACCCACCGACCGCCAGCGTGGTCGACCCGGTGCTCGGCCCCCGCGCCGAACTGGTGCTGAGCCTGCGCCCCGGGCGTGACGAGGTGCTGCGCACGCTCGCCGTTCTCGCCGCCACCCCGCAGGTCGAGGGCCTGGTGCTGACCGCCGGGGCCACGATCGACCTGGGGCAGCCCCTGTGGCCCGGCGCCCGGCTCAGCGCCGTGCTGCTGGGCGAGGAGGCCGGGCTGGTGCCCGATCTCGAACTGCCCGACCCGATGGAGCCCGTGCGCTTCCACCCCGTGCTGCCGATGACCGCCGACGAGGCCGCCCTGGCCCGGGCCCGCGGCGCGGCCCATCTGCGGCAGCTCTGGCTGGACGCCGGAACCGATCTGCGCGACCCGGACCGGGTGTCGGTGCTCACGAGATGACCTTCGCCCTGCTCCTGCTCGCCGGGATCGGCGGCGGGCTGTCCGGCAGCATCGCCGGGCTGGCCTCCCTGGTCAGCTACCCCGCGCTGCTGGCCACCGGCATCTCCCCGATCAGCGCCAACGTCACCAACACGGTGGCCCTGATCGCGTCCGGCGCCGGCACCCTGGCCGGCTCCCGGCCGGAGCTGCGCGGGCAGGGCACGCTGGTGCGAAAGCTGTTGCTGTGGGCCGTTCCCGGCGGCGTCGTGGGCAGCGTGCTGCTCCTGCTGACTCCCTCGGACTCGTTCGAGAAGGTGGTGCCGGTCCTGATCGGCGGGGCGGCCCTGGCCGTGCTGTTCCGCCGGCGTACCCAGGAGCTCCCGGCCGACGAGATCCCGCACACGGCCGCCGACGTCGCCGCCGACCCACCCCCGGTCGGGACGCCGAAGGCGCTGCTGGTGGGCTCTTTCGCGGTCGGGGTCTACGGAGGCTACTTCGGGGCCGCCGCCGGGGTGATGATCCTGGCCCTGGTTCTCGGCCTGACCAGCCTCAGCCTGCCGCGGGCCAGCGCCGTGCGCACCGCGGTGCTGACCGGCGCGAACGCCGTCGCCGCCCTGTATTTCGCGATCTTCGGCCCGGTGAACTGGCTCTACTGCCTGCCGCTGGCCGTGGGCTTCCTGGTCGGCGGGCGCATCGGCCCGCTCGTCGTGCGCCACGCCCCGGCCGGGCCGCTGCGGGTGCTCATCGCCCTGGCCGGACTCGGCCTGGCGGTGCATCTGGCCGTCGAGGCCTACCTCTGACGGTTCTCGAACGCAAGGACGGCACCTCGGGCGACCCGGACCGCCCGAGGTGCCACCACGTCCACCGTCAACCCGCGACGACCAGCACCGGGTCGGGCCGGAAGGCCACCCGGGCCGTGCTGCCCGCCCCGAAACCACTGGCCTGCGAGGTCGGTAGCTGGGCGAGAACCGTTCCGTGCGGCCCCAGGTCGACGGTGATCCGGCTGACCGCACCGAGGAACGACGTGGCCACGACCGACCCGATCAGCGGACCGGCCGAGCCGTCGGTCACCGGCAGCAGGTCCACCGCCTCGGGACGCACCAGCGCCACCCCGGCGCCGCTCACCGAGCCCGGGATGGCCGGCAGCGATGCCCCGAGAATGTCCACACCGGAACCGTTCACGGTCGCCGGCAGCCGGTTGGACAGGCCCACGAACTCGGCCACGAACGGCGTCGCCGGGCGGCTGTAGACCTCGGTCGGTGCCGCCAGCTGCTCCAGCCGGCCCGCGTTCATCACGCCGACCCGGTCGGCGACGGCGAGCGCCTCCTCCTGGTCGTGGGTGACGAACAGCGTGGTGATGCCGACCTCGAGCTGCACGCGCCGGATCTCGTCGCGCAGGTTCGCGCGCACCTTCGCGTCGAGGGCGGACAGCGGCTCGTCGAGCAGCAGCACGGTCGGGCGGATCGCCAGGGCACGGGCCAGGGCGACGCGCTGCTGCTGGCCGCCGGACATCTGGTGCGCGTACCGGTCGGCCTGGGCGGAGAGCCCGACCAGCTCGAGCATCTCGCCCGCGCGGCGGTTGCGCTCGGTCTCGCCGACCTTGCGCAGCCGCAGCCCGAAGGCCACGTTCTGGCGCGCGGTCATGTGCGGGAAGAGCGAGTAGGCCTGGAACACCATGCCCATGTCGCGCTTGTTGGTGGGCAGACCGGTGACGTCCTTGCCACCGACCACCACGCGTCCGCCGTCGGCGTCCTCGAGGCCGGCGAGAAGCCGCAGTGCGGTGGTCTTCCCGCAGCCGGAGGGGCCGAGCAGGGCGATGAACTCGCCCGGGTTCATGGTGAGGTCGAGGCCGTCGAGGGCGGTCACGGAGCCGTACTGGCGGCGCAGCCCCTCGAGCCGGACCTCGACGCCCGCCCGGGCGGTCTCCTGGGGCGGGGCAACGGTTTCGGTCACTTCACTTCTCCTCAGCAGCCGGAGCACCGACGCGCGCCGGGCGGCGCCGGCCGATGAACGACAGCGCGAACAGCAGCACGAAAACGAACATCAGGCAGGCCGCGGCCAGGGCGACGGAGACCCCGACGCTGGCCTGGGCCTGCAGGTTGATCGCCACCTGCAGGTTGTTGTAGTTGAGCAGCGAGGCGACGGTGAACTCGCCGAGCACCAGCGCGACCGACAGCAGCGAGGCGTTGAGCACCGCGGAGATGACGTTGGGCAGGATCACCCGCACCATCACGGTGAACCAGCTCGCCCCCAGGCTGCGGGCCGCCTCGCTCAGCGTGCGCACGTCGATGGCCTGCAGACCGGCGTCGAGCGACCGGTACATGAAGGGCATGACCAGCACGACGTAGGCGAAAGCCAGCACCAGCGGCGAGGAGTCGTAGGCGGACGGGGTGAAGTACGCGATCCACAGGTAGATCGGGCCGAGGCCGACCACCAGCACCAGCGCCGGGATGGTCAGCGGCAGCAGGCAGAGGAACTCCACCAGACGCTGCATCTTCGGCAGCCGCAGCCGCACCCAGACCATGGTCGGCACCAGCAGGGCCAGCGCCACCACCGAGGTGATCAGGGCCAGCAGCAGCGAGTCGCGCAGGGCCTTGAGCAGGTCGGGGTTGTCACCGATCGCCTTCCAGTAGTCCAGCGTGCGGGCGCCGTAGAGATCACCGGCCCGGGTGCTGAACTCGAGCAGGGCCAGCAGGGGTACCGCGAAGAACAGGCCGAACGGGATCAGCAGCAGCGAGCGCAGCAGACGCGCCCGGCGGGCCGAACGGGCCCGCAGGCCACCGGGACGCTGCTCCCGACGCTCCGGGGTCTTCGTGAGTTCACTCGTCACTGCAGCCATTTCGAGCTCCTTCGCTGCATCCACGAGTAGAGCGCCATCGCCACGGCCACCACGACCACCATGCCGAGGGCGAGGGCCTTGGCCACGTTCTCCTGGCCGAGCACCGTCTCACTGGTCATCGCCGCGCGGATCTGCAGCGGGATGATGATGCCGCCCTGGCTGATCAGCGCCGCGGCGGTGGCGTAGGCGGCGAACGCGTTGGCGAACAGCAGCAGGAACGCCCCCAGGAACGGCGGGGTGAGCAGCGGGAAGGCGACGTGCCGCCAGTAGGCCCAGCCGCTTCCGCCGAGGCTCTCGGTGGCCTCGCGCCACTGCGGTTTCACGCCGTCGAGCGCGGGCAGGAAGACCAGGACCATCAGCGGCACCTGGAAGTACAGGTAGACGACCATCAGGCCGGACAGCTCGTAGAGCCACCCGCCGGAGGCGTTCACCCCGACGTCGCGCAGCAGCAGGGTGACGACACCCTGGTTGCCGACGCTCACCATGAAGGCCATCGCGAGGGTCACGCCGCCGAACTGGGCGAGCACACCGGCGGCAGCGGTCACCGTGCGGCGCACGATGCCGTCGGCCGGGCCCTGCACCACGATGTAGGCCAGCACGGCGCCGAGCACCGCGCCGATCGCGGCGGTGGCGAACGAGAGCTGGATGCTGCGCCAGAACGCGGTGAGCACGTAGCTCTCGCCCAGCGCGCGGACGTTGGCGAGGGTCGGCTGCCCCTCCGGGGTGCCGAACGCCTGAATCACCACCAGGGCGGTGGGCAGGAGCAGGAAGAGACCGACGTAGGCCAGGAAGGGCACCACGCCGATCCAGCTGAGCGGCACCCGCCGGCCGGCCCGGGGGGACCGGCCGGCGGGGTCAGCGTCGACGGACACGGAGGTCACGGCGTCAGCCGATCGCCTTCGCCCAGTTCTCGGTCAGGAACTTCGTGGCGGTCGCGGTCTGATCCGTGGTCAGGAACACCGCTTCGCCACTGACCTCGGGCAGCTTCGCCGCGAGGTCCGCGTCGATGGTGCCGGCCGTGGTCATGGCCTCCATGCGCACCGGACGGGCGCCACCCTTGAGCCACAGGTTCTGGCCCTCGTCGGAGAACAGGAACTCCTGCCACAGGCGGGCGGCCGCCGGGTGCGGGGCGTCCTTGCTGATGGCCTGGTTGTAGTAGCTGCCCAGGACGACGCCCTCGGGCACCACGACCTTCCAGTTCTTGTTCTCGGAGGTCTGCGCGGCGTTCAGGTAGTCCCAGTCGAAGACGACCGGGGTCTCGCCGGTCTTGATGGTCGCCGGGGAGGCCTGCACGGGGACGAAGTTGCCGGCCTTCTTGAGCTCGGTGAAGAAGTCGACACCCTTGCTGATGTCGTCGGCCGAGCCGCCGTTGCCCAGCGACGCCATCGCGACACCGGCGAACGCGGCACCGGCCTGCGTCGGGTCACCGTTGAGGGCGACCGAGTTCTTGAAGTCCGAGCCGAGCAGGTCCTTCAGCGCCGAGACGCCGTTGAACTTCGACGAGTCGTAGCCGATCGACATGTAGCCGCCGTAGTCGTTGACCCAGAGGCCGGTCTGCTCCTTCTGGCTGTCCGGGATGTCTTCCCAGGTCGCGACCTTGTAGGGCGCGTACAGCGCGGTGTTGGCCAGCGTGACGGCGCCGCCCATGTCCAGCACGTCCGGGGCCGAGCTGCGGCCCTTCTCGGTCTTGACCGCGTTGATCTCGTCCTGACTGGCCGCGTCGGGCTTCGCCGAGTTGATCTTGACGCCGTACTTCGCAGTGAAGGCCGACTTGAGCTCGCCGTAGTTGGCCCAGTCGTCGGGCAGGGCGATGACGTTGAGCTCGCCCTCCTTCTTGGCCGCCTCGACCAGGGCGTCCATCCCCCCGAACTCCTCGGCGGAGGTGGCGGAGGAGGCGCTGACGCCGTCCGCACCGGTGGAGCTGCTGTCGTCGTCACTCGGCGGCGCGCAGGCGGCCAGGGCCACGATTGCGCCCACCGCCACACTCGCGCCGACTCCGCGCATGACCTTCTTCACGAGTTTCTTGCCTCCTCAGGCACTTTTGCCCCCGCGTAGTTGAACGCTGAACACAGTGACACGTTCGTTGGACGACAACCGGGGTGACGGAGCGGCGGATGGCTGACCGGATGGTAAACGGGCAAGGAATCTCCCGTCATGATCCGGACAACCTGGGCAACACACCGAGACCAACTTGTGACTAACAGCGATCGGGGCGACAGCTGCGTCGTGGTTCCTCACCGAATGTAGGCGAGCCGGGGGATTCCGGCCGCTTCCTTCCGGACGACCTCGGTGAAGGGATGCTATGCGTGCCCGGCCACGGCCCTCGGGGTGTACGGCGATTCGAGCTGCTCCACCTCGTCGTCGGTCAGCCGCAGGTCCAGCGCGGCGAGCGCGTCGGTCAGGTGGTGGGCCTTCGTGGCGCCGATGATCGGAGCGGTCACCACCGGGTTGCGGGCCACCCAGGCGAGGGCCACCTGCGCGCGGGAGACGCCCCGCGCGTCCGCCACCCGGGCCACCGCCTCGACGATCTGCCGGTCGCTGTCGAGGTAGAGCGTCTGGCCGACGGCGTCGGTCTCCTGCCGCGGGCTGGCCGCGTCCCAGTCGCGGGTCAGGCGTCCGCGGGCCATCGGGCTCCACGGGATCACCCCGACGCCCTGGTCGGCGCAGAACGGCAGCATCTCCCGCTCCTCCTCCCGGTAGAGCAGGTTGTAGTGCGGCTGCATGCTGGTGAACCGCGTCCACCCACCCAGGTCGGCGGTGTACTGCGCCTGGGCGAACTGCCAGGCGTGCATCGAGGAAGCGCCGATGTAGCGGGCCTTCCCGGCCTTCACCACGTCGTGCAGCGCCTCCATCGTCTCCTCGATCGGCGTCTCGTAGTCCCACCGGTGAATCTGGTAGAGGTCGACGTAGTCGGTGCCCAGACGGCGCAGGCTGTTGTCGATCTCGGCCAGGATCGCCTTGCGGGACAGGCCACGGCCGTTCGGCCGGTCGCTCATCGGGTAGAAGACCTTGGTGGCGATGACCACCTCGTCGCGGCGCGCGAGCTCGGCCAGCGCCCGGCCGACGATTTCCTCGCTGGTGCCGTCCGAGTACATGTTGGCGGTGTCGAAGAAGGTGATCCCCGCCTCCAGCGCGGCCTTCAGGAAGGGCCGGCTGCTCTCCTCGTCGAGGGTCCAGGGGTGGGTGCCGCGGGCGGGCTCCCCGTAGCTCATGCAGCCCAGCGCCAGGCGCGAGACCTCCAGACCGGTGGAACCGAGCTTGACGTAGTCCATGCCGGACAACCTAAACCTCGACGGTCCGTGACGATTTCGGGCAGTCTCAGTGACATGCCTGTCAAAGAACCGTTGCGTCTGGCCACCCCACAGGGCCGCTGGGTCCTGACCGCCGCCGTCCTCGGCAGCGCGGTCGTGAGCCTCGACGCCACGGTGGTCAACGTGGCGCTGCCGACGATCGGGCGGGACCTGGACGCCGACGTGGCCGGGCTGCAGTGGACCGTCAACGGGTACGCGCTCACCCTGGCGGCCCTGATCCTGCTCGGTGGTTCGCTCGGCGACCGGTTCGGCCGGCGCCGGGTGTTCGTGATCGGCGTGGGCTGGTTCGGCATCGCCTCGCTGTTGTGCGGCCTGGCCCCGAACCTGGAGGTGCTGGTGCTGGCCCGGGCCCTGCAGGGCATCGGTGGGGCGCTGCTGACCCCGGGCAGCCTGGCGATGATCTCGTCGTCGTTCCATCCGGCCGACCGGGCGCGGGCGATCGGCGCCTGGTCGGGTCTGGGCGGGGTGTCCGCGGCCGCCGGGCCGCTGCTGGGCGGGGCCCTGCTCGAGCAGTCGTGGCGCCTGATCTTTCTCATCAACCTGCCGCTCACGGTCTTCGTGATCGTGCTGGCCCTGCGGCACGTGCCGGAGTCCCTCGACCCGGGGGCCGCCAAGAGCCTGGACCTGGCGGGTTCGGTGAGCGGGGCGATCGGTCTCGGCGGCGTGACCTACGCCCTGATCGCCGCGGGCGGCCTGCCCAGTCTCGTCGCGGGTGCCGTGGGCCTGACCGGACTCGCCGCCTTCGTGCTCGTCGAACGCCGCAGCAACCACCCGCTGGTGCCGCTCGACATCTTCGCCAACCGCCAGTTCACCGCCGCCAACCTGGTCACCCTGGCCCTCTACGCCGCCATCTCCGGCACCTTCTTCCTGCTCGCGGTGGTGCTCCAGACCGTGGTCGGGCTGAGTCCCCTGCAGGCCGGAGCGGCCACGCTGCCGCTGACCCTGCTCATGCTCACCCTGTCGTCGCGCACCGGTGCCCTCGCCGCCCGTATCGGCCCCCGCCGCCCGATGACGATCGGCCCGCTGGTGATGAGCGCCGGGCTCCTGCTCATGCTCCGGATCGACGTCGGCACCGGCTATCTCACCACCGCCCTGCCCGCGATCCTGGTCTTCGGGTGCGGCCTGACCCTGACCGTCGCCCCGCTCACCGCGGCCGTGCTGGGCGCCGCCGAGGACCGGCACGCCGGCGTCGCCTCGGGCGTGAACAACGCCGTCGCCCGCACCGCCGGACTGCTCTCGGTGGCCGTTCTGCCGCTCGTGATGGGCCTTTCCGGCGACGATTTCAACCGCGCCGGGCCGCTGGCCGACGGCTTCCACACCGCCGTCGTCGGTTGCGCCGTCCTGGTGATCCTGGCTTCGGCGATCGCCTGGACCCAGATCCGCGACGACATCCTGGAGCCCGAGCCCCAGCCGTACAACTGCCCCGTGAGCGAGCCCCCGGTGCACCCTCGGTGACCGTCCGGACACGTGTCAAGATCCTGTCAAAATGTTGCGCCGTCACGGACCCGGCCTCAGGCTCGCGGCGTGCAGAACCCTGACCAGGCCACTCGCAACCCCTCGCTGGCGCGGCTCGCGCTGACCGTCGGCGCGCTCGGCGTGGTCTTCGGGGACATCGGCACCAGCCCGATCTACACGATCCAGACCGTGTTCAACCCGGAGGACCCGCACCCGGTGCCGGTCTCGGTCGAGAACGTCTACGGCGTCATCTCGCTGATGATCTGGTCGGTGACCCTGATCGTCACGCTGGAGTACGTGCTCTTCGTGCTGCGCGCCGACAACGACGGCGAGGGCGGCATCCTGTCGCTCATCACCCTGATCAAGCGCCGGGCGGTGCCGGGCACCCGCCGCACCAAGGCCCTGCTGGCCGCGCTGGGCATCTTCGGCGCCTCGCTGTTCTTCGGCGACAGCATGATCACCCCGGCCATCTCGGTGCTGTCGGCGGTCGAGGGCCTGGAAGTGGTGCGCCCGTCGTTCGCGAGCTGGACCGTGCCGATCACTGCGGTCATCATCGTCGGGCTGTTCACCGCCCAGAAGTTCGGCACCGCCAGGGTCGGGCGGCTCTTCGGCCCGGTGATGATCATCTGGTTCACCACCATCGGGGCGGCCGGCATCAGCGGGATCGCCCGCAACCCCGAGGTGCTCAAGGCCCTGTCGCCCACGTACGCGATCAGCTTCCTGTTCGGGCACTTCGGCATCGCGTTCTTCTCGCTGGCCGCCGTGGTGCTGGCGATCACCGGCGCCGAGGCCCTCTACGCCGACCTCGGCCACTTCGGCCGCGCCGCGATCACCCGGGCCTGGCTGTTCCTCGTCTTCCCCGCCTGCCTGCTCAGCTACCTGGGCCAGGGCGCGCTGGTGCTGCACGACCCGGCCAACCTGAGCAGCCCGTTCTTCCTGCTGGTGCCCGACTGGGGCCGCCTGCCCCTGGTACTGCTGGCCACCGCCGCCACCGTGATCGCCTCGCAGGCCGTCATCACCGGCGCGTTCTCGGTGACCCACCAGGCGATCCAGCTGGGCTACCTGCCGCGCCTGCGCATCCTCTACACGAGCGCCCAGTCGATCGGCCAGATCTACGTGCCCTGGATCAACTGGGCGCTCATGGTCTCGGTGCTCACGCTGGTCTTCGCCTTCCAGAGTTCGCACAAGCTGGCGTACGCCTTCGGCATGGCCGTGACCGGCACGATCACCATCACGACCACCCTGTTCTTCTACGTGGCCCAGCACCGCTGGAAGGTTTCCCGCTGGCTGACTTTCAGCCTGGCCGGGGTCTTCCTGACCCTCGACGTGCTGTTCCTGTCGGCCAACATGACCAAGCTGGTGCACGGCGCCTGGCTGCCGCTGCTGATCGGCGTCACCGTCTTCACCGTGATGACGACCTGGCAGCGAGGACGCGCCCTGGTCACCGAACGCCGCGAGTCCGAGGAGGGTTCGCTGCGGGACTTCGTGGACAGCCTGCACACCCGGAAGCCGGAACCGGTGCGGGTGCCGGGCACCGCGGTGTTCCTGAACCGCGGCAAGGAGACCACCCCGCTGGCGATGCGGGCCAACGTCGAGCACAACCACGTGCTGCACGAGCATGCCGTGATCGTGTCGATCGCGACCCGCCCGGTGCCGTACGTGCCGCCCGCCGAGCGGATGGTGCTCGACGAGCTGGGCTACGCCAACGACGGGATCACCCATGTCACGGCCTATTTCGGCTACATGGACGAACCGGACGTGCCCGCCGCCCTGGCCCTGATCTGCGGCACCGCCCCCGAGCTACCGGTCTCGCTCGGCGACGCGTCGTACTTCCTGTCCACCATCGACCTCGAGGTCGGCCAGGCGCCGGGCATGACGATGTGGCGAAAACGCCTGTTCGTGGCCACGTCCGGAATCACGGCGGATGCGGCGGACTACTTCCGCCTGCCCCGCGACCAGACCGTCATCGTGGGTTCGCGGATCGAGGTCTAGAGCGTCTTACCGGTCTCGAGAAGGGTTTTCAGACCGGAGAGCACCGAGGGCCAGCCCTGCTCGACCATCTCGACGATCGCGCTGCCGGGCTCACCGCCGTGCACGAGAGTCAGCTTGACCACGCCGTTCTCCTGCGGTTCGAGGGTGAACGTGGCCGTGGTGCGGGGTTCCGACGCCACCTTCGCGCGGACCTCCTGGTCCCAGCCCACCTTGTCGGCGAACTCCGGCGTGAGGCCGTGCCAGGTGTACGAAAGACGCTCGAACGGCTCGGACTCCACCACCCGCTGATCGGGGTCATCCATCACGACACCCTCGAAGTCCCAGACGATGGCACTGCCCTTCTTCCAGTCGGTGCGGAACTCCACCCCCCAGTACTGTTTGGTGAACTCGGGCTCGGTGATCGCGCGCCAGACCTTCTCCGGCGTGGACCGGATGAACGTGGTGTAGACGAAACTGCTCATGTTTCCGCCCTCCAGTGCACTTTTGAGACCGGCCAGGGCCTGCGCCCGGCTCCGGTCGTACTTGGACATCCACCGGTCGGCGATGGCGTTGATCGGCTCGGCGTTCAGGTGGTGCAGCAGCTCCCGCCCCTGGCGCAGGGTGGTGACCAGACCGGCCGCCTCCAGCACCGCCAGATGCTTGCTCACCGACTGCCGGGCCATGCCGAGTCCAGCACTCAATTGCTTGAGACTCTGCCCGTTCTCGGCCGCGAGCCGGTCGAGCAGTGCTCGCCGGGTCGGGTCGGCCAGGGCCTTGAACACCGCATCGTCCATCGCTTTCCTCCTACGACAGGCAGCCTAATAGCTGCCTATCCGGAAAGGCAACCGTTTGGCTGCCCTTCCTGATTCTCCGGCAACCCCATGAAGGACGCCCAACAGCCCGATGCGGGCTGGTGGGCGTCCTTCGTGGGCCGGGTTCTGGTTCGGCCGCTAACTCGCCACCGGAGTGCCCGAAGGGCGGTCACCGTCGGCCGGGGCCTCGGTCTCCTCGTCGCACGGCGTGAGCGTCGGGGACGGCGTGCCGGTGGGAGTCGGCGTCGGGGTGGACGTCGGGGTCTCCTCGGGCTCGCAGGTCTGCGTCGGATCGTCCGTGGGGGTGGGGGACGTGGTGGGGTCGTCGGGCTTCGGGGTCGGGCTGGTCGTGGGCCCGGTCGTGGGGCCGGTCGTCGGGCCCGTGGTGGGGCTCGTCGTCGGCTTGTCGGTGGTCTTGGTGGGAGTGGGGGACGCGGGGGGCTTGCCGGTGCTCTTGGTGGGAGTCGGCCTGGTGGTCGACTTCGTCGGCGTCGGCCTGCTCGTCGACCTCGTCGGCCTGGGGGTGCTCGTCTTGGTGGGCGTGCTCTTCGGCGGCTTCGGGATCGCCGGCGGCGGACCGGGAGCGGTGCCGGGCGGATCCGTGTGCGTCGGGCCCGGGCTCGGGGTCTCGTCGTCCGAGGTGTCCGGCACCGTCTGCGACTGGCCGGTGCGGTAGGCGGTGGCCAGCGAGAGCACCAGCGAGACATAGCTGTTGCTGCGGTTGTAGCGGTAGACGGCGGCGGCCTGGCCGGTGCGGTTGTCGAGAACCCCGTCACCGGCGCACAGGTACGTGCCCGCGGCGAGAGCGGCGTTGTCGATGTTCTGCGGGTTGCCCTTGCCGTAGGCCTTCCAGGTGCCGGGCAGGAACTGCATCGGGCCGACGGCGCGGTCGACGGACGAGTCGCCGTCGTAGGCGCCGTTGTCGGTGTCACCGATGCGCGCGGTGCCCGGGGTCGAGCCGTCGAGCCGCACCCCCAGGATGGACGGGGTGACCACGCCGGCCGAGGTGATGGACGAGCCGCCGTAACGGCCGTGGTTGCTCTCGACCCGGCCGATCCCGGCGATCAGCGACCAGTCGATCCGGCACGACGGGTCGGTGCGGGCGAGGGACGCGGCGGCGGCCCGGTAGGCCTGCTCGGCCCGGGCCGGGATGCCCGAGGAGGTCAGGCCGTCGGTCTTGCTGATGCCGTAGGCACCCTCGGCGGTCGGCGTCGGCGACTTGCTGCTGCTCGGCAGCGAGTCGAACGGCCAGGCCGTGGCGGTGCCGGCGCTCGGCATCAGGCTGGCCGTCGGAAACGGATAGGAGCTGGTGGGAGTGGCGAACGCGGTGCCGGAGGGGCTGACCGTGGCCTGGTCGGCCAGGGTCTTCTTCTCCTGCGCGACGCTTGATCCGGACATCATCAGGACCACGGCGACCGCCAGGAGAAAGGCCGCCACCGCAGCTGACCGGCGCAGCGCGGTGGCGCTGCCCCGGATCAATCGTGCCGAATCGGTCCATTGCACCCCAGAACCTTAAGCAGAAATACGCCGGAGGTCAGCCCCGTTGGGTGAATGGATCCTGATTCACAGTCATCGGGGACGAGTCACTGGAGGAAACGTGCGCGCCATCTGGAACGGCACCGTGATCGCCGAGTCCGACGACATCGTCGAGGTCGAGGGCAACCCGTACTTCCCGGCCTCGTCGCTGCGGCAAGACCTTCTGACCTCGAGCGACACCACGACGGTGTGCCCCTGGAAGGGCACCGCGTCGTACTACTCCCTGAATGTCGACGGGGCCACGAACCCGGACGCGGTCTGGTACTACCCCACACCGAAGGACGCCGCGGCCCAGATCCGTGACCGGGTGGCGTTCTGGCGCGGCGTGACGTACGAAAACTAGGGGCTGACCAGGCCGCTCTGGTAAGCGGCCACCACCAGCTGGGCCCGGTCGCGGGCGCCGACCTTGGTCATGGCCCGGTTCACGTGGGTCTTGGCGGTGAGCGGGCTGACGAAGAGCCGTTCGGCGATCTCGTCGTTCGACAGGCCGAGCGCCACCAGCGTGGCCACCTCCCGCTCACGCTCGGTCAGCGCCGAGAACTGCTCCGGCGTGGGTGGGCTCACGCTGCTCGGGCGGGCCAGGAACTCGGTGATCAGGCCACGGGTGGCGCGGGGCGAGAGCAGGGCGTCGCCGCTGGCCACGGTGCGGATGGCGGTGAGCAGCTCGTCGGCCTCGACGCCCTTGCCGACGAACCCGCTGGCCCCCGCCCGCAGCGCCGCGAGCACGTACTCGTCGATCTCGAAAGTGGTCACCACCAGCACCTTCACACCGGCCAGATCGTCGTCGGCGCAGATCATCCGGGTGGCCTCGAGGCCGTCGAGGTCGGGCATGCGGATGTCCATCACCACCACGTCGGCGCGCAGCGAGCGCACCTGGTCGACGGCCTGCCGCCCGGTGCCGGCCTCGCCGACCACCTCCAGGTCGGGGGCCGAGTCGATCAGCACCCGGAACCCGGCACGGATCAGGGCCTGGTCGTCGGCCAGCAGGACGCGGGTCTTCTGGTTCGTCATCACGCTTCTCTCAGGGGACGCCCGGGACGGTTCGGGGCTGTCAGGGGTTTCCGGGCATCAGGGCGGTCAGGCGGTTCCGGGCTCAAGCGGGTTCCGGGGTTCAGGCGGTTCCAGGCGTCAGGCGGGTTCCGGACTTCAGGCGGTTCCAGGCGTCAGGCGGGTTCCGGGGTTCAGGCGGTGCCGGGTTCGGCCGTGGTGGAGACCGACGCTGAGGCCGAGGCACCGGTGAGCCGGGCCGGCAGGCAGACGGCCGGGCCCTTGGTCTTCTCGGCGGCCACCGGCTCGGGGGCCCGCTTCTCGGGTTCCTTCTTCTCCGGCTCCTCCGGGCGCACCGGCAGCTCGGCCCGCACCCGCCAGGTGCCGTCGGGCTCGGGAGCGGCCCGCAGCCGGCCACCGACCGCCAGGGCCCGCTCGCGCATGCCGATCAGGCCGTACCCACCGAGCAGGGAGTCGTCGTCGCGGGCCGGCCGGGCCAGCACCCCCTGCGCGTTGACCACGTCGATCGTCACGGCCTCGGCGGTGAACACCACGTCGAGCCGGGCCGAGCCGGACCCGTGCTTGTGCGCGTTGGTCAGCCCCTCCTGCACCAGGCGGAAGGCCACCAGGTCGACCGCGGGCGGCAGCGGACGGCGCTCGCCCCGGATGGTCCAGACCACCCGCAGGCCGGAGGACTCGAACGAGTGGATCAGGCCGGGCAGGTCTTCCACCCCGGCGGCGGGCTCGACCGGGGTCTTGGTGTCACCGGGCCGGCGCAGCACGTTGAGCAGCCCGGTGAGTTCGTCGAGAACCGTTCGGCTGGAACGGCGCACATGGGTGAGTGCCTCTCCGGCCTCGTCGGGCTTGTCGCGCACCAGGTGCTCGGCCACCGAGGCCTGCACGTGGATCACGGCGATGTGGTGAGCCACCACGTCGTGCAGTTCCTGGGCGATGCGCAACCGCTCCTCGGCGACCCGGCGCCGGGCCTCCTCCTCGCGGGACTGCTCGGCCCGGTGGGCACGCTCCTCGATCGCCGCGACGTAGGCCTTCTTGCTGGCGACGGCCTCCCCCACGGCGGCGAAGAAGCCCACCCACAGCAGCGACCCGATGCTGCGGCCGACGTCGATCCCACCCGCCCCCAGGTTCTCGCCGACGATGATCGTGGCGCTGCTCAGCCCCCAGCAGATGATGCTGTGACGGCGGTTGCCCTGCAGGCCGACCGAGACCATCGCCGCCCCGACGGCCAGGATCACCGGTGAGGTGGCCCCCTCGAGGTGCCAGAGCACACCCGCGACCCCGAGTGTGGTGCAGGCCAGGGCCAGCTTCGGCCAGGGTGAACAGAGCAGCAGCACCGCGAAGATCGCGGTCACGGCCAGCATGACCGGGCCGGAGCCGGTGCCCGGGTGCTTCTCGTCGAGCTTCAGGCTGATCGTCACGGCCAGGACCAGGAGCGCCACGGCCCGAAGACCGTCGGCCACCCGGGGATGGATCCGGGGGTGGCCGACGGTCTTCGGCAGAGTCAGTCCCATCTGAGCACTGTAGGCCGGGGACTCGTCACCGGGACACCAGTTCGGCGGCCGGTGGTTCCCCCGCGGTCTCCTCCGGGAGCGGTTCGTCGGCCGGGTCCACCGACAGGTGCGGCAGGATCCGGTCGAGCCAGCCCGGCAGCCACCAGTTGGCGTTGCCGAGAGAGTGCATGACGGCCGGCACCAGGATCGTGCGGATCAGGAAGGCGTCGATCGCCACCGCCGCCGCCAGCCCCACACCGAACTCCGCGATCACCCGCTGGCCCTCGAGGATGAAGGCCGCGAACACGAAGATCATGATCAGCGCGGCCGCCGTGATCACCCGGCCGGTCTCGGCCTGGCCCACGGTCACCGCCCGGGCGTTGTCCCTGGTGTGCGTCCACTCCTCGTGCATGCGGCTGACCAGGAACACCTGGTAGTCCATCGACAGGCCGAACAGGATCGCCAGCATGATCACCGGCAGGAAGGCCTCGACCGGACCACCCGGCCCGGCGCCGATCAGCTCCGAGCCCCAGCCCCACTGGAACACGGCCACCAGCACACCGAACGAGGCGGCGGCCGCGATCAGGTTCATCACCGCGGCGGTCAGCGGCACCACGATGCTGCGGAAGGCGAGCAGGAGCAGCAGGAACCCGAGGCCGATGATGACGCCGATGAACAGGGGCAGCTTGCTGGTGAGGACGTCGGCGAAGTCGTCGAAGATCGCCGTCGCACCACCCACGTGAACCTGCATGGTGGTGCCGTTCTCGGCCGGCGGGATCACGTCGTCCCGAAGGCGCTGGATCAGCTCGCTGGTCTTCTCGTCCTGCGGCGAGCTGGTCGGGATCACCTGGATCATCCCGATCGTGGCGCCCGGCTGGGTGGGCACGGCGGTCACCGCGGCCACGCCCGGGGTCTGCTGCAGCGTGGTGGCCAACGAGGTCAGGGCCTGCGCGTCGGAGTCGTCGCCGAGCTCGGCGACCAGCAGCAGCGGGCCGTTGGAACCCGGGCCGAAGCCCTCGGCCAGCAGGTCGTAGGCCTGACGGGTGGTGCTGGTCTCGGGGTCGTTGCCGGCGTCGGACAGGCCGAGGCGCACCGACAGCGCGGGCAGCGAGAGCACCACGATCATCGCGGTCGCGACCACTCCGAAAAGCGCCTTCCGGTTGGCGATCCGGTGCGCCCAGCGTCCCCAGAAGCCCTCCTGCGCATGGCTGGCCGACGGGCCGTTCTCGGCCAGCTGTCGCCGCTCGCGGCGGCTCAGCAGGCGCATCCCGAAGAAGCCGAGCGCGGCGGGCAGCAGGGTGATCGCGGCGGCGACCGTGGCGAGCACGGTGATGGCGGCGCCGACGCCCATGCCGGCCAGGAAGCTCACGTTCAGCACCAGCAGGCCGAGCAGCGCGATGACCACGGTGCCACCGGCGAAGAGCACGGCCCGGCCCGAGGTGTTCAGCGCCCGCGCGGTCGCTTCCTCGGGCTGCAGACCGGATTTCAGCCCGTTACGGAAGCGGGTGACGATGAAGAGCGCGTAGTCGATGCCGACGCCCAGGCCGATCAACGCGGCCAGGGTGGGCGCGATCTGCGAGAGCGACATGCCGAACGAGAGCTGGCCGATCGCCATGATGCCCACGCCGACGCCGAAAAGCGCCACCAGGATGGGCATCAGGCTGGCGAAGAGCGAGCCGAAGGCGATGAACAGGATGATCGCGGCGGCGACGACACCGATGATCTCGGCCACCCCGCCGATCTCCTGCGACTGCACGGCCTGGCCACCGAGCTCGACCTGAAGCCCGTCGCCGTCGGCCGCCTGCGCGGTGTCGATGACCTTGTCGATGTCCTCGACCGGGATGTCGGCGGCCAGGCCGTCGAACTGCACGGTGGCGAAGGCGATCGTGCCGTCCTGGCTGACCTGCCCGGCGCCGGCCTCGTCGTAGGGACCGGTCACGCTGACCACGTGCGGCAACTGCGCGACCTCGGCCAGCATCGGCGCGGCCCGCTGCTCGAGCGCGGCGTCGGTGATGCTGCCGCTCTCGGCGTGCAGCACGATCTGGGCCGTGTCACCGGCCTGGTCGGGGCTGGCCTGCTCGAGAAGCTCCAGCGCCTTGGAGGATTCGGTTCCGGGCAGGCTGAACTCGTCGGAGTACGAGGTACCGCGCGCCGCGGTGACGGCGCCCAGAGTGACCAGCAACGCCAGCCAGAGCGCGAGAACGACGTACCGGTGCCGATAGCACCATCGGGCGAGTGCGGTCATGACGGATGAATCCCCTCCAGGTGACTGATTTCCGAGAAGCGGGGCGGCGACGCCCCACCCTCAGAAGAATGGTGATCACGGCGGCCGGGCACATCGTCCAGAAATCGACACCTGGGCCTACTACGAGCGCGGTACCTACCCTGAGGGTCACAAGGCCACCCTGTGACCATCCAGGTGCGCGCCCCGTTCCGCCGGACCCGGCACCGAACCAGACTCGACAGCGTGACCCTCACCGCACCGCGCACCGCCGTTCGACGCGTCCGGACGCAAAAACCCGGCCTGACCGCATCTCTCGCCCCGAACTGGTTCGCCGCGGTGATGGGCACCGGCATCGTCGCCACCGCGGCCACGGCCCTCTCCCCCGGCCGGGGCCTGCACGAACTCGCGGTCGGGGCCTGGCTCACGGCTACCGCGACGCTCGTAGTCCTGGCCGTCGGCACACTGACGCAGTGGGTGCGGCACCGCGCGATCGCCCGCTCACACCTTCGCCACCCGGTCGTCGCCCACTTCTACGGGGCACCGCCGATGGCCGTGCTCACCGTGGGTGCCGGGGCGCTGCTCGTGGGTGGCGACCTGATCGGTGAACGCGCCGCCCTGGTGGCCGCCTCCACGCTCTGGACGCTGGGCACGGCGATGGGACTCGTCAGTGCCGTCCTGGTGCCCTATCGGCACATCACGGGCGGGCTCGGCCGCGCCGACGCCGCGTTCGGCGGGTGGCTGATGTCCGTGGTACCGCCGATGGTCTCGGCCACGACCGGCGCCGCCCTCCTGCCGCACCTGCCGGCCGGCCAGCCCCGCCTCACCCTGTTACTGGCGCTCTACGGCCTGTTCGGGGTCAGCCTGATCGCCTCGGTCGTGATCATCACCCAGATCTGGGCCCGGCTGCTGCACCACGGCCTGCCGCCCGCGAAAATGGTTCCCACGCTGTGGATCGTGCTCGGCCCGCTGGGTCAGTCGGTCACCGCCGCGGTGGCGCTCGGGCGGCAGGCGGACTCGGCCATCGCCGATCCCTACGCCACCGCGCTGCGGGCCTTCGGCGTGGTCTACGGCGTGCCGGTGCTCGGATTCGCCCTGCTGTGGGCCGTTCTGGCGTTCGCCCTCACCCTGCACACGGCCCGCACCCCGGCCGGACTGCCGTTCGCCCCGACCTGGTGGGCCTTCACCTTCCCGGTCGGCACCTGCGCCACCGGGGCGGCCGGGCTGGCCGGAGCCACCGGGGCCCTGGTGCTCGAGTGGCTCGCGGTGGCCCTGTTCACCGGCCTGCTCACCGGCTGGATCGTGGCGGCCACCGGCAGCCTCAACGCCGCCCGGGTCGCCCGGCGTCCGGTGAGCCCCGCGTGGTCGTACACGATCTGAGCGTCACCGGGCCGTGAACGTCAGGCAATCACGGTGAAATCCAGCCCGGCGCGGCGTAACGCCGTGTTCATGGCCGGCCTCTACCGTCGGAACTTCGCCGGATCACTCGGCGAGCCGATCGGCGCGACGGAGGGGAAGATCAGGCTCATGGGTACAGGCCACACACTCGACGTCCCGACGATCGACCTGGCCGTGTTCCGCGACGGCACGGCGGCCGACCGCGCCCTCGTGGCCGCGGCCTTCGACCGGGCCGGGTCCACGGCCGGTTTCGTGCAGGTCGTGGGTCACGGCGTTCCGGCCGAGGTGGAGGCCGGGCTGATCGCCGCGATGGACGGATTCTTCGGCCTGCCGATGTGGCAGAAGAAGGCTCTGCGCCCGGCGTCGCCGGAGTTCAACCGCGGATATACGCCACCGCGCGCCGAACGGCTCGGGATCGGCTCGCACTCCGCCGCCGACCTCTTCGAGGCCTTCAACATGGGCCGCAGCAGCGAGGACTTCCCCGGCCTGGAGCTCGACGAACTGCAGTACGCGCCCAACCTCTGGCCGCTGCGCCCGGAGAGCTTCGAGCCCGGCGTGCTGGCCTGGTTCGGCGAGGCGGCGCGGGTGGCGCGCGAGATGACGTCGGTGATGGCGGTGGCGCTCGGGCTCGACCCGGCCTTCTTCACCGGTTATCAGGACCACGCCCTGGAAGTGCTGCGGCTCAACCACTACCGGGCCCCGGCGCCCGAAACCGCGCTGCCCACCGGGCAGGTCGGCCTGGGCACGCACACCGATCCGGGCATCCTCACCGTGCTGTGGGCCGACCCGTCGGTGCGGGGGCTGCAGGTCCTCGGCGCGAACGGTGAATGGCACGACGTGATCCCCGAGCCCGGAGCACTTCTCGTGCAGCTGGGCGATCTGCTGGCCCGCTGGACCAACGACCGCTGGGTCTCCACACCGCACCGGGTGCTGCCGCCGACCGACGAGAACGGCACCCTGGTGCGCCGCCGCTCGGCCGCGTTCTTCCACGACGGCAATGCCGACGCGGTGATCTCGGTACTGCCCGGCTGCGCCGACGAAGACGTGCGTTACGAATCTGTCACCGTGGCAGACCATCTCGCGGCCCGGGCGATCGGCTCCCGGGGGCCGGACGCGGATCCTGCCCCCGGGCGCGAGACCGAGAAACTGCTCAGCTGACCGCCGCGTGCTTGGTGCTCATCAGGAGGGCGAAGATCTCGTCCCGCCAGAAACGAGCACCGTTCGGGTAGCCACGCATCTGCTCCCAGTACTCGTCGACCGCCTCGCGGGCGGCGGCGGACAGGCGGGTACCGGCCGGCTCGTCGAGCTGGTCACCGAAAGCGGCAACCCCCTCGGCGATTCCGAGGAGGCGTTCGAGCAGGATGGCGGAGGGGTTCATGACAGGCGCATCGGCAAACGGGTGAACCCGCTTGACCCTCCGTGACCGAGTTTTGTTCTAGCTCTCGTTCGCGTGGAGCTTGCCCTGCACGCGCAGGCCGATCTCGGTGAGCTGGCCGAGCTGCTCGGGGGTGAGCTGGTTGATCAGCATCTCGCGCACGGCCCGCACGTGACCCGGCGCGCTGGCGGCCAGCTTGGCCCGCCCGGCGTCGGTGAGCTCGGCGTTCATGCCCCGGCGGTCTTCCTCGCACTCCACCCGGCGCACCCAGCCGGCCTGCTCGGCCCGGGTGACCGCCCGCGTGACCCCACTGCGCGTGGAGAGGGTGAGATCGGCCAGCTCGCGCATGCGCAGCTTGCCGTCGGGCGCCTCGGACAGACGAACCAGGAGGTCGTAGTCGGTGAGCGTCAGGTCGGAGTCGGCCGCGAGCTGCCGGTCGAGAGCCGCGAAGAGCATGCGGGTGCTGTCCAGGTACGCCCGCCAGGCGCCCTGCTCGGCTTCGCTGAGCCAGGTGTCGTCGGCGGCGGGGGCGTCGTTCTCATGCACCCGGTCCAGCTTACCGCTAATGGTTGACGGCGCAACGACCTCGATGGCACCATGGATGCCGTCGGTCTCATGACTACGCGCGCACCCGTCTTCCCCCCGAGACGCTGCGCTGCGGCTGGGCCGGCTTCTGCAAGTAACGCTTACCGTCCCGCCTAACCCCTCCGAGGCGGGACGGTAAGCGCGTTTTGGCACTCAGTGACGCAAACCCTGCCTTTCGATCAGGGACGCGCCGGTCACCAAACGACGAATCCCCGGCTCCTGCGGAACGAGAGTTCCGGAGGAGCCGGGGAGGACTCGACGTGGAGCGCGGGACAGAACCCGTCAGTGCTTGAACGCGTCCTTCACGTGCTCGCCCGCCTGCTTGACGTCGGCCGACGTCTGGTCGGCGCGGCCCTCGTTCTCCAGGCGCTGGTCGTCGGTGCCCTTACCGACGGCTTCCTTGGCCTTGCCGGCCACGCTCTGCGCGGTGTTCTTGATCTTGTCAGTGGCACTCATGACGATCTCCTTCAGCTCGCTTGCCTTCACTCTCGCCCCTGAACGCGATCTCCGCATCTCAGGGTGTCCCCCCAAAGTGGAAAGTCAGGGTTCACAATTGTCGAAGCTTGGGTTTCACTATTGAGCATGAGTGACGAACTGGAAGCGATTCTCAGGAGCGTCGCCTCGGGGGAGATCAGCCCGGAGGCGGCCATGAAGGCGATCGACGAGCAGAAGGTGAAGCCGGCCACACCACCGGCGCCCGTCCCGGCACCGGAGCCCGCGGCCCCGGCGTCCCCCAGCACCTCGTCCACGACCGCGGCGACCGGGAGGCCCGCGTCCGGGGGCCCGGTGTTCGGCACCCCGCCGTCGAGGCACGCGGGTGGCACCCCGCCGATCAGCGGAACCATCGGCACCGTGCGGGTACTCGGCTCGTACCGGGCCGTGCAGGTCGTGGCCGACCCGTCGGTGGCCCAGCTCTACGTGACCGGCCCGCACCGGATCAGCCAGGAGGGCACCACCCTCGTCGTGTCCGGCACCGGGCCGCTCGACGAGCCCGGCCCGGCGAACCGTTCCGGCAACCTGCCCGGCGGTTTCAGCTTCAGCGACCTGCCCAAGACCCTCACCTGGGCGCGGTCGTGGAAGGAGCACCAGCTTCTGGTGCGGGTGAACCCCGAGCTGCTGGTCGAGCTCGAGGCGACGGGGGCCGAGGTCAAGCTCAACGGCCTGGTCGGCGGGCTCAGGGTGCGCGTGGTGGCGAGCTCGCTCAAGGCCGAGAACCTGCGCGGGCAGCTGGATCTCGAGGCGATGTCGTCGTCGGTCAAGCTGAGCACGGTGCCGCTGGGTGAGTCCCGGATCTACGTGGAGAGCTCGTCCGCCCGCATCACCCTGCGCGAGGGCAGCGATCTGCGGATCTCCGGCACGAACCGGATGGGCCGGCTGCAGCTGCCCGACCGCCCGGTGAGCACGCTGCCGCTGGAGGACCAGACCACCGAGGCGGTGGTGGGTTCCGGGCGCGACCTGCTGAAGGTCGAAGCGGTGATGAGCTCGGTGACGGTGGGCGCCCAGGTCTGGGACGAGGTGCCTTCGTGAGCTCCACCTCCGGCGAGCGCGGCTACCGGGCACCCCAGCAGTGCCCGGTCTGCGGCGACGAACTGCACCTCACCCAGCTCGGCTGTGACTCCTGCGGCACCGGTATCAGCGGGCATTTCCACCACTGCGACTTCTGTGCACTGGAGGAGTCGGAACTCGATGTGCTGCGGGTGTTCCTGGCCTCGCGCGGCAACATGAAGGAACTCGAACGGCACCTCGGGGTCAGTTACCCGACGGCCCGGGCCCGGTTCGACGACCTGCTGTCCAAGCTCGGCCTGCGCCCCTCGGCCACCTCGGCCCCGGCACCGGCCACCACGGCGGATGCGACGGAACGTAGTGCCCCGGACGAGGCCACCCGGCTGGCCACCCTGCGCGCGCTGGCCACCGGCGAGCTCGACGTCGATGCCGCCCGCAACCTCCTCGGAGACTGAGCGGCCGACGCATGCACCCTTGCTGACCGGGGGTTTCCCGAGTGCAGGGGTGCATCTGTCGGCTGTCGGCACCTGGGGGCAGAATGCTCCTCCGGCGCCGGTCGGGCGGCCTCACGGTCGCCCGAACACCCCAACCGGGCTCGGTTCCGGACAAGGGCGTGGCGACGGAGAGCTACTGTCACAGCGGTTGTCGAGCGGCGGTCCCACCGTCGCCGGGAACGGCGGCGGGCCGACAGCCTCCGCAGAAGAGTGCACGGCCGGTGCCATCGGGCCACCGGAGGGGATGTCCCGCCGGCATCCGGCCGTGCGCTCAGGTGGTCGAGTCGGTCGTGCCACCCGTGGTGCCGTCGGTGGTGCCACTCGTGCCGTCCTGGCTCTGGCCCTGACCGAGCTGGCCCTGATCCTGACCGAACTGGCCCTGCCCCTGACCGAACTGACCGAACGGCGAGGTGCCGCTGGAGTCCTGGGACGTGCCGGTGCCGTCCTGCGTGCCGGTGCCACCCTGCGTCCCACCTTGGGTGCCGCCCTGGGTCCCACCCTGAGTACCGCCCTGAGTACCGCCCTGGGTACCGCCCTGCGTGCCACCCTGGCCCGGGAAGCCGCCCTGGCCGCCCTGTCCCATCTGACCGCCGAAACCGCCACCCGGGAAACCGCTCTGGTCGCTGGTGGTGGACGAGGCGGAAGCCCCCCGATCGTGGCCGACCACGTAACCGGTCGCGAAACCGACACCGAGCAGCAGGATGCCCCCGATGACCGCCGCCGCCACGGGCGTCTTCAGTTTCTCGGTGAGACTGCCACCCCTGCCCCCGGCGGCCACCGGGACACCGCCGAGCTGGTCCTGCGGGACCTCGAAGGTGAGACCTGACTGCTGCGGGTAGGGCCCCGGCTGACCGGGACCGATCAGGGTCGTCGACTGCACCGACCGGCCCGGCTGCGCGATCTGGTCCGGCTGCGCGATCTGGCCCGGCTGCCCGGCCTGGCCCGACGGCAGGGACTGCACGGGCTGCGCCTGGTGACCCGGCTGGATCGGCTGGGTCGGCTGGGTCGACTGCACCGGCTGACCGGGCTGCGTCGGTGCCCCGGGCTGACCGGAGGCCGGCTGCGGCGGGGCCCACATCGGGGTGCCCGATGCCTGCGTCTGGTTCTGGGCGTCGCTGCGGACAGGGGCCGGGTGGTTGTCCACCGGCACCGCGGTCGTCGTCTGCCCCTGGTTTTCTGCCATGTCCCCAGAGTTCGGCCCTCCGATGGGGAGATCCCGCATCCGCGCTGTGAACCAGCTATGAGATGCCCTCCGCGTGCTGTGCCCTCGCAGACGACACCCCGTGGACGACAACGGGAGCCGGCGGCCACCCTCCGTGGCCACCGGCTCCCGTCCCCTCCCGGAAGAGGCCTTACTTCACCTCACGCCGCACCGTGCGCACGGCCCCGATCACCAGGGGCGCGACCATCCAGAGCGCCACCGTGGCCAGGACCTTGGCCCACTCCTGCCCGCTGATGCCCTCGGCGTTGATGAGCACCTCGAGCGTCGCGTTCGGGTTGAGCCACTCGCTCGGCGTCTGCAGGGCCGAGAACATCGAGGCCAGGCTGAACACGATCGGCAGGGCGAAGAAGCAGACGATCGCCACCGGGGTGTTGCCGAACAGCAGGCCGAACCCGACGCCGATCGCGAAGTTGATCGCCACGAAGAGCACCAGCTCGGCGACGACCACCGCGGTCACGTCCCACGGGTCGCGCGCACCGGAGAACAGCGTGGCGACGGCGGCCACCGCCAGCGTGACGGCCATGGTGATCACCGAGAGCACCAGCGCCGCCAGCAGTTTCGCCGCGATCACCTTGCCCCGCTGCGGCACCAGGGTGAAGGTGGTGAGGGCGGTGCGCTGACTCCACTCGCTGGTGACCGTCATGATCCCCAGCACCGGCCCGAAGACCGTGATCGGGAACGCGGCCAGCTGCACGTAGGTCAGCAGGGTGCTGTCGTCGTCGCCCCAGATCGCCATCGCCCCGATCACCAGGGCCACCAGACCCGCGGTGATGATGAGCAGCCAGCGCCCGGCCCGGGTGTCGGCCATCTTGCGCAGCTCGATCCGGGTGAGCGTGAGCATGCTCGGGCGGTTGACCTTCAGGTCTTGCGTGGCGCCGGGCGCGGCCCAGGCGGGCAGGGCGGTCTGGGCGCTCATCGGACGGCCTCCATCGGGGCGTTGTTGACGGCTCCGGCCGGGGCGGCGGCCGTCGCGGTGGCGGTGAGCTGCAGGAAGAGGGCCTCGAGCCCGGCCCCGTCGGCCGGGCGCAGCTCGCTGAGCACGGTGCCGGAGGCGGCTGCGGCCTGACCGACCACCAGTGCCTCGGCGTCGACGAGCAGCGCGCCGTCGGCGGTCGGGGTGACCTTGACGCCCTGCTGGGCCAGGGCCTGGCCCAGCCGCTGCGGGTCGAGGGCCCGCACCAGGGTGCCCGCCCCGGCGAGCAGTTCCTTCTTGCTGCCGTCGGCGGCGATGCGGCCGTTGCCGATCACCACCAGGTGGTCGGCCACCGCCTCGACCTCGTGCAACAGGTGCGACGAGAGCAGCACCGTGCCGCCCCGGTCGGCGAACTCCCGCAGCAGACCGCGCATCCAGAAGATGCCCTCGGGGTCGAGGCCGTTGGCCGGCTCGTCGAGCACCAGCGTGGACGGGTTGCCGAGCAGGGAGTGCGCCAGGCCGAGGCGCTGGCGCATGCCGAGCGAGTAGTTGCCGACCCGCTTGTCGGCGGCCTTCTTGTCGAGGCCGACCAGGTCGAGCACCTGCACGACCCGCTCGCGGGGCAGGCCGAGCAGCATGGAACCGAGGGTGAGCACCTCCCGGCCGGTGCGGCCGGGGTGCTGTGCGGAGGCGTCGAGCAGCACACCGACCGCGCGCCCGGGGTTGGGCAGGCTGCGGTAGGGAATGCCATCGATCAGTGCACGCCCGCTGGTCGCGGGGGTGAGGCCGGCCAGGATCCGCATCGTGGTGGACTTACCGGCGCCGTTCGGACCGAGGAAGCCGGTCACGGTGCCCGTCTCACAGCGGAAGGAGACATCGGCGACGGCCGTCTGGCTGCCGTATCTCTTCGTCACGTTCTCGATCTCGATCACGGGAACAACCTTTCCTTGCCGGTAGCCCTCCCCGCGTCCGTCTTCGGACCGATTCGAGGCCCCCTCGGTCCACCTCCGGGTTAGACGAAAGTCGGTCCCCCGGCATACCTCGGGTATCCCTGGGGTGATGGTGACGGCCCGTTCGGGTGCCTACGGTGGCGGGGTGAGCCTCGAATCCCCCGCGATGTCCGGCTGGCTACCGGGCGAGATGAACAGAATGACGGACGCGGGTGGGCACCGCCCGCGGTCGGGTCGCGACTGGGCGGTCGACACCCTGTTGTTCCTGCTCGCGGGGCTCATGGTGGTCCTGCTCATGGTCACCGCCGAGCCCGACCGGCCCCCTCACCCGGTGCTGCAGGGGCTCGACGTGGCGCTCGGGGTCCCCTGCATCCTGCTGCTGTGGTGGCGCCGGCGGTGGCCGGTGCGGCTTGCCTTCCTGATGGCCCCGCTCACCGCGGTCTCGGCGATCGCGGGTCTGCCGGCCCTGGCCCTGTACTTCACCGTGATCGTGCACCGGCCGCTGCGGCACCTGCTGCCGCTGGGCCTGCTCAACCTGGCCGCCGGCTGCCTGAGCCTCTACGTCCGGCCCGATCTCAACGGCAGCAGCGCCCTCGGCAACCTGTTCATCAACGTGCTGCTGATCTCCGCGGTGACCGCCTGGGCCCTGTTCACCCGGGCCCGGCGCCAGCTGGTGGTCTCGCTGCGCGACCGGGCCGAACGGGCCGAGAGCGAGCGCAACCTGCTGCTCGAGCAGGCCCGGGCCTCCGAGCGCACCCGCATCGCCCGCGAGATGCACGACGTGCTCGGCCACCGGATCTCGCTGATCACCATGCACGCGGGCGCCCTGGAGTTCCGCGCCGACAAGGCCGGGCCCGAGGTGGCGGAGTCGGCGGCGGTCATCCGCGCCAGCGCGCACCAGGCCCTGCAGGAGCTGCGCGAGGTGATCGGCGTGCTGCGCACCCACGGCGACGAGGACATCCCCGACCGTCCGCAGCCCACGCTCGGCGACATCCCCGACCTGGTCGAGGAGTCCCGCCGGGCCGGCATGAACGTCTCGCTCGAGCTGGGGGCGCAGGCCGGGGGCCTGATCGGGCGCACGGTCTACCGCATCGTGCAGGAGGGCCTGACGAACGCCCGCAAGCACGCCCCGCACACCGCGGTCCGGGTCACGGTGACGGGCGCCCCCGGCACCGGCATCGACGTCACGGTGGTCAACCGCGCACCCCTGGCCCCGCCCGACGAGATGCCCGGGGCCGGGCAGGGTCTGGTCGGCCTGGCCGAGCGGGTGAATCTGGGGCAGGGGCGACTCGAGCACGGGCGCACCACCACCGGCGACTTCCGGCTCCGGGCCTGGTTGCCCTGGCCCGTGGACGAGGACGAGGCTGGGGCCCGTGACGTCTGACAAGACCCGGGTCCTGATCGTCGACGACGACGCGCTGGTGCGCGCGGCGCTGCGGATGATGCTGTCCGGCAGTGACGAGGTGGAGGTCGCCGGGGAGGCGGACGACGGTTCGCAGGTGCCGGCCGTGGTGCGCGAGACCCGGCCGGACGTGGTGCTGATGGACATCCGGATGCCGCGCGTCGACGGCCTGGCCGCCACCGAGCAGCTCACCCGCGAACCCGGTGCGCCGCAGGTGATCGTGCTGACCACGTTCGACGCCGACGAGTACGTGCTGCGCGCGCTGCGGGCCGGGGCCAGCGGGTTCCTGCTCAAGGACACCCCGCCCGCCGACCTGGTGCGGGGCATCCGCACGGTGGCCGCGGGCGACGCCATGCTCTCGCCCGCCGTGACCCGGCAGCTGATCCGGCACGTCGGCGCCCCGCCCACGGTGCCCGACCACGCCAAGCGCCGCGCGGCCGCCCGCACCCGTCTGGACCCGCTGAGCGACCGCGAGCGCGAGGTGGCCGTGGCGGTGGGGCAGGGCCGGTCGAACGCGGAGATCGGCGAGGAGCTCTACATGAGCGTCGCCACCGTGAAAGCTCATGTGTCCCGGGTGATGACGAAGATCGGGGTGTCGAACCGGGTGCAGATCGCGATCCTCGCCCACGACGCCGACCTGGACCCTCCGACCCGTTAGAGGCTGTTCGCGGGCTCCGGCGCGCGTCGGGTCCGAGGCTCGGCCGGGGCCGGGTCAGGGCAGGTTGCGCGCGGCCTTGGCGGTCGCGAAGGTCTGCACGACGTTGCGCGTGACCATGACCGCGACCTGCTGCGAGCGGGCGTCGACCTGGATGCGGCGGCCGGACGCGTCGGTGCAGGCGTTGCTGATCGTGCACGCCCAGGCCTGGGTGCCGGCGGTGAAGATCCCGGCGCCGGAGTCCTTCTCGAGGTAGCTGGTGGCCTGGGTGGCGCCGCAGTCGAGGTCGGCCGAGGCGACCACGGTGGCGCCCTGCGACTCGTTGAGCCGGTCGAGCCGCCCGGAGACCAGCTGCGGCAGCACCTCACCGTTGTCGGCCGAGGTGCCCCGGAAGCCCCACCACGACGGGTCGGTCACGCGCAGGCCGGTGGGCTCGGCGGCGGTGCAGGTGGCGGCCGAGCCGGTGAGGCGGGTGGACGACGCGGTCGCCAGGGCGGCGACGGTGAACGTGCGCCCGTCGGCGCCCTGCAGGACGACGTTGGTCTGGGCCGACCCGGCTCCGAAGAACGCCAGGTTGGTACCGCCCTCGACGGCGTCGTTCACCGCGTTGCGCATGCGGGCGGTCCAGTAGCGGCTGTCGCCGTCGACCAGCAGCGCGGTGGCGCCGTCGGCGAGCTCCGGGGCGGTGGCCAGGTCGGCGTCGGTCAGGTACACGACATCCGTTCCGGTGCGCTCGATCTGGGCGATCAGCCCGGCCTCGGCGAGCAGCCCGCCGCTGCCGTCGCCGGTGAGGTACGGGCGGTTCAGCGTGACCTTGCCGCCCTGCTGTGCGGAGGTCGCCCGGCCGGTCGCGGCCCAGGTCATCGGGGAGGTCACGACGACCACCCGGCCGGCCACACCGTTGCGCCCGGTGGTGACCGTCAGCGGCACGTAGCGGCTGGCCGCGCCCAGGTCGAGACGGATCAGGTAGGCCCCCTCGGGCCAGCCGGTGGTGTCGACGGTGGCGGTCGAGGTCCATGACGCGGGAGCGCCGGTCTGCGGGGTGGCCTGGTAGACGGCCTGCTGCACCTGACGCGCACCGGCTCCGGCGTACCAGCCGAGGCGGTAGGCGGTGGCCTGCACCGGCCCCTCGCCCTTCAGGAAGAGGGGAACCTTGTCACCGGGGGACGCGGTGGTCGCTCCGGCGTACGCGGCCAGTCCGGAGGCGCGCCCCTGGGCGGCGGTGATGCGCCACTCGCGGGTGCCGGGGAGGGCGTTCTCCTCGCCGACGGTGCCCGCAGCGGCCGCGCTCACCAGCCCGCCGCGCACCTGGGAGGTGGCCTGCGAGTCGTCGGCGGAGCCGGATCCACCCGCACTGAGCAACCCGGCCAGGCCACCGAGAGCGGCGAGGGCGGTCACGGCGAGAACACGCTGGGACGGCACGACCACTGATTCTGTCGGGCACCTACCGTCCGGTGCCAATTGGCCAGCTCGACCCGTGCGTCACTTCCTTCACACGGCCCCCGGGGCTTGCGCAACCTACGGGTTCGTAGCTTACGGTTGCGTAAGAAAGCGGCCCGGACGGGCCGCCATGACGCCATCGACAGGGGTTGCCATGACCGCCGGCGAGATCGAGGGAACAGCGGGGCGGAAACCCCGCCGCGCGCAGCTCCCCCTGACCTACGGACGCAAGAGCAGCACCGAGATCGCCTTCCTCTGGTTCTTCGTCACCGCGCCCCTCCTGGCCGTGGCCGCCGCGATTCCGGTGGCCTGGATCGGCGGCTGGCTGGGCTGGACCGACGTCGTGCTGTTCGTGGTGATGTACCTGTTCACCGGGCTCGGAGTGACGGTCGGCTTCCACCGCTACCTGACCCACGGCGCGTTCAAGGCCAAGCGCCCGATGCGGATCCTGCTCACGGTCGCGGGCACGATGGCGATCGAGGGTGCGCCGATCCGCTGGGTCGCCGACCACCGCCGTCACCACCAGTTCTCCGACGAGGAGAACGACCCGCACTCCCCCTGGCGTTTCGGCGAGAGCGTGCCGGCCCTGGCCAAGGGCATGCTCTGGGCGCACATGGGCTGGCTGTTCACGCGGGAGAACTCGAACTCCCGGCGGTTCGCCCCCGACCTGGTGGCCGATCGCGACATCCGTTTCATCCAGCGCAATTTCGTGGCCTTCCTGCTGCTCAGCCTGTTCGGCCCGGCGGTCGTGGGCGGGCTGGTGACGCAGTCGTGGCACGGTTTCGTCACCGCGTACTTCTGGGCCGGGCTGGTGCGCGTGGGCCTGATCCACCACGTCACCTGGTCGGTGAACTCGGTCTGCCACGTGCTGGGCGAGCGCCCGTTCCGCACCACGCTGAAGGACCGCGCCTCGAACGTCTGGCTGCTGGCGATCCCGAGCTTCGGCGAGTCGTGGCACAACCTGCACCACGCCGACCCGACCTGTGCGCGGCACGGGGTCGACCCCGGCCAGATCGACATCTCGGCCCGGCTCATCTGGCTGTTCGAGAAGGCCGGGTGGGTCTGGGACGTGAAGTGGCCCAAGGAGAAGCGGATCGACGCCAAGCGCGTGGTGACTCAGTAGGCGACCAGAACGAACGAGGGACGCGTCGGCACCCGTGGGTGCCGACGCGTCCCTCGTTCGCGTGGTCGGCTCAGTCGGTCTTGCCGTCGGCGTGGATCGTGCTGAAACCGGTGTACTTGGCGAGCACCTCGGGGATCACGATCGACCCGTCGGCCTGCTGGCCGTTCTCGAGCACCGCGGCCATCGTGCGCCCGATCGGCAGGCCCGACCCGTTGAGCGTGGCCACGAACTCGCGCTTGCCGTCTTCGGTGCGGGTGCGGATGTTCGCACGCCGCGCCTGGAACTGGCCGCAGTCCGAGCAGCTCGAGATCTCGCGGTAGGTGTCCTGGCCGGGCAGCCAGACCTCCACGTCGTAGGTGCTCTGGCTGCCGAAACCGGTGTCCCCGGCGGCCAGCAGGATGGTGCGGTGGGCCAGGCCCAGGCGCTGCAGAACCGTCTCGGCGTGGCCGACCAGCTTCTCCAGCTCGTTCTGCGACTGCGAGGCCGCGACGATGCGGACCATCTCGACCTTCTCGAACTCGTGCAGCCGGATCAGGCCGCGCGTGTCCCGGCCGTACGAACCGGCTTCCGAGCGGAAGCAGGGCGTCCACGCGGTGTAGGCCAGCGGCAGCTCACCGGGCTCGACGATCTCGTCGGCGTGCAGGTTGGTGAGCGGGACCTCGGCCGTCGGGATCAGGTAGAGGTCACGGGTGCCGGCCTGGGTGCGGAACAGGTCTTCCTCGAACTTGGGCAGCTGCCCGGTGCCCTCGAGCGCGCTCGGCATGACCAGGTGCGGCACCGAGAACTCGGTGTAGCCGTGCTCACGGGTGTGCACGTCGAGGAAGAACGAGGCCAGGCCACGCTCGAGGGCCGCACCGGCACCGCGGGCCACGCGGAAGCGCGGTCCCGAGAGCTTGGTGGCGCGGGCGAAGTCGAGGATGCCGGTGCGCTCGCCCAGCTCGACGTGGTCGAGCGGGGTGAAGTCGAACTGCGGCGGCGTGCCCCAGCGGCGCACCTCGGTGGCGTCTTCGTCGCTGAAGCCGTCGGGCAGCCGGTCGAGCGGCAGGTTGGGGATGCTCAGCATCAGGTCGCGCAGATCCGCGGCCGCCGCCTCGGCGCTCTCCTCCGCCGCCTTGATCTGGTCTTTCAGCTCGCGGGCGCGCTCTTTCAGCGCGGTGACGTCACCGCCGGCCTTGGCGGTCCTTCCCACCTCCGCGGCCGCCTTCTTGGACTCCGCGCGCAGGTCGTCGGCGGTCTTGATGCCGGCGTTGCGGGTGGACAGCAGCTCTTCCAGGGCAGCCGTGTCGAGGTCGTACCCCCGGCGGGCGAGACGGCGGACCGCCTCGGTTCCCGGGTCGAGCAGGGCGCGCGGGTCGTGCATCGAAGGACCTTTCACCAGGTAGGGCTTTTGCCTCGATCGATGCTACCGGCGCCGGGCAGTCCAGCTCTCTTGCTTATTCGCGTGGCGTGCTTGCCTCTCGTGTTCACCCCGGGCCGACAGAATGCCGCCATGGCGATCGACCCCTGCACCTCCCAGACCCTGACCAGCCCGGACGGCGCCGAACTCGTGGTCTGCGCACACGGCGGGCACGTGCTCGGCTGGACCCCGGCGGGCGGCGAGCCCCGGCTCTGGCTGAGCCCCACCGCCGAGTGCGGTCCGGGCCTGGCCATCCGCGGCGGCGTGCCGGTGATCTTCCCGCAGTTCGCCGGCCGGGGCCCGCTGCCCAAGCACGGCGTGGCCCGCAACCGCGCCTGGAGCGTCGTCGAGTCCGGCGCCGGCACCTGGACCGCGAAGCTGACGGACGACGAGAACACCCGTGACATCTGGCCTTACGCGTTCGAGCTGGAGCTGACGGCCCGCGCCGCCGGCCAGACCCTCGACCTGGCCCTGACCGCACGCAACACCGATGACCGCCCGTGGAGCTTCACCGCCGCCCTGCACAGTTATTTCACCGTGGGTGATCCCGCCACGACGGTCGGTGGACTCGGCGGCCTGACCGCCTCGGACAACGCGGACGGCTCGCAGCAGCAGCTGGACGAGTCCCTGCTCGCGCTCGGCACCCGCGACATCGCCGTCGAGGGGGCCGGCGGCCCGGTCACCCTCGACGATTCCCGGCTCGGCCGATTGGTGGTCACGGCCAACGGCTTTCCTGACCGCGTGGTCTGGAACCCGGGAGCCGGCCACGGACTCGGCGACGTGCCCCCCGGAGGCGAGAGCGGCTTCGTCTGCATCGAGCCGGCGCTGCTCGAACCGGTGGAGCTGGCGCCCGGGTCGGCCTGGACGGGCACCGTGCGGCTCGATACGGGCAAGCGCTGAGCGGCCGACCGGGATTGCGATACGTGTCGGTCACATAAATCCGACCTGCAATGACTAATGGTCTGATTACGGGCAGTCATGACACTTTGCTAAATCAGCATCCGTGTGGCAGGCTCTCCAACGCACCGGCGCCGAGAGCGCCGGTGCACCAGACTTCTTGCGTGTCACCCGGATACGGGCGGGCGCTCCCCGGTCGGCTTTCATCAGTGGCCACTGCGATCTCCTCGGTCTGAGCCAGAGGTTGGAGGGACCCACTGGCTCAGACCTTGGTATTTTGGCCGCCCTCTCGGGCCTAGGCCGCCGCCGCTCCCAGGTACTCCTCCCACGAGGGCTCCCGCACGTCCGCCCCCCGCACCACCCAGGCCGGACCGCGCGGGGCCCGCGGGCGCACCGAGAGCGTCCACCCCATCTCCTCCGGCGTGCGGTTGCCCTTCACGTTGTTGCAGCGAATACAGCACGCCACCAGGTTCTCCCAGGTGTCCTGACCGCCCCGGCTCCGCGGCAGCACGTGGTCGATCGTCGAGCCGTGGGCGTTGCAGTAGGCGCAGCGGTGCTCGTCTCGACGCAGCACCCCACGTCTGCTCACCGGGATGACCCGGCCGTGCGGCACCTTGACGTAGCGGGACAGCACGATGACCGACGGCCGGTCGACCGTCAGCATCTCGCTGACCACGGGATGAGGGCCGTTCTCGACCACGGCGGCCTTGCCCGCGAGGACGAGCACGATGGCCCGGCGGAAGGAGACGACGGCCAATGGTTCGTAGCCGGCGTTCAGAACGAGGGTGCGCATCAGCGGCCACCTCCTGGGTCCCGGACGACAAAAGGCGCCGTTCCGCAGGGGAACGACGCCTTGGAGAGTGACGGCACGAGGCCGCCAGGTATCTCGAATATCTGGAACGAACTACTGCCGACCTGCCGATGCAGGCCCGGTAACCCGGTATGGGCCCGCGCCCTGGCCGTCAGGAAGTCGCGTATGTGTGCTGCCACGGCGACCTCCTCACCGGTATGCCAGCTTGTCGGACTCTGCTTGACAGAGTAAGCGGGAACCCACCGCCAGATCACTCCCTTTACCTCAGTGATCTGCGTGACCATCCGGCAAACGAACACAGGAGGCCACGCCGGACCGGCGGACCTCCTGTGCTCGTGCGTGGTGGTGCGATCAGGCGGACACCCGGCCGAAGGTGACGGCACTGGTCCAGATCGCCCGCTTGCTGAACGACGTGCCGGTGCGGCCGGCGTCGTACATCATGTTGCCGCCGGCGTAGATGCCCACGTGGTAGGCACTGCCGCCGGACGTGAAGAACACCAGGTCGCCCGGCACGGCCTCGGACCGGGAGATGCGGGTGGAGCTCAGCATCTGCTGGTTGGCCGTGCGCGGCAGCTCGATGCCGACCTGGCCGAAGATGTACTTGGTGGCGCCCGAGCAGTCCCAGGCGAGGGGACTCACGCCACCGTAGCGATAGGTGACACCGATGTAGCGGGCAGCAACAGCGAGCACGGAGGCTCCCCGCGCACTGCCGAATGAACTGGACACGCTCGTACCCGTCGACGACTCTCCGTTTTGGGCGGAGATAACGACCTTGTTCGGAACAGCGGTGAAGTCGCTGCTTTCGAACGATACCGTGGCGGCGACGGGTGCCGTGAGCGACGCCGAGGAAGTCTGCGTACCGACGGGCGCCGCGAGGCTCCCGGAGAACGCGACAGCCGGCTGCACGGAGATCGGGGCGGTGGCCGGAGCAGCCGCCTCGGCGCCGGTGGCGGTGCGGGTGGCGGCCTGGGAAGACATCCCCATCGTGGCGACCAGCCCACCCGACATGGCGATCACCGCGCCACCCCGACCCAGGACGGACATCTGGCCGGTCATCGCGGTGCCCAGGGACGACAGCGGTGTTGCAGGACGAACAGGCGCGCGATGGCGCGCCGTGGCCCGAGTAGTCACGGTTTACCTCTCCGAACGCCTACGAGGTCAGCTGTCGGGTTCGGATGGGAGAAGTCATCCGGCCGGATCTGCCTCTTGCGAGTCGGATCTCGGCTTCACCCCGAGGACGTCCAAGGTTCGGACGCCCGGAATTGGGTCCCCCGCCTCTGCCATGCGGTGTTCGTGTTGCCCCGGGGTGATGGCAGAGCTCGGCGTCCACCTCGGGGGCTTCTCGGAGGGAGAGAAGCGAACGTGAAGCTACCCGAACAGGCGAAGGCATGTCACGTCTGTGTCACGACACCCCGGAAAAACTTTACGGAAAGTGACCGAGTGAGCACGTTCGGGTGACCAAAGGCCGGTCGAACGGCACCTTCCGGTAGGCCGTTCCGGCGATGCACAGAAGCCCCACCAACGCCTTTAACCTCTCGATCAGCATCCTGAGCTGCGACGTCCTCTAACACGGCTCGGCGCGTCGCGCACTTTTTGACAGTGCCGAACGGCGGCTGCTAGTGGCCGTCGGCAACCACTCTGCGTGCCGACGGCGGTGCACCGAGGGGACTTCGGTCTGGTATTGACCCATACGTACGCAAGCCCCGCCCAGCCGAGGCTGGACGGGGCTGGCGAGCGAGCGCGCCGTTGTGAGCAGGCCCTTGCGGCCAGGGGTGCGGCGGGATCCGCTCAGACGGCCTCGACGAAGACGTGACGCGCCACGTCGGCCGGCAGCGCCACCCCGGCGTCGGACTCGGCCGAGCGCATCTCGGGCAGCTTCACCACGTTGACCATGTAGCCGGTGGGCGTGCGCTGCGCCTGCACCCGCGAGCCGGGCACCATGCCGGCGCCCTGCAGCTGCTTCATCAGCTGGGTGTCGATCTGAAGACGCTCGCCGAGGCGGCGCACCAGGAGCTCGTTCGGGCTGTCGGCCGAGGCCACCGCGTCGGGCAGGCTGAGCACGCCCTCGCGGAAGGCGTTGGGCGCGGCCTCCGGGCCACCGAGCTCCTCGAGCCCGGGGATCGGGTTGCCGTAGGGGCTCTCCATCGGGCCGGCCAGCATCTTGAGCAGCTTCTGTTCGACGTGGTCGCTCATCACGTGTTCCCAGCGGCAGGCCTCGTCGTGCACGAGCTCCCACTCCAGGCCGATCACGTCGAGCAGGAGACGCTCGGCGAGGCGGTGCTTGCGCATGACCCGGGTGGCCTTGGCCCGGCCGATCTCGGTCAGTTCGAGGTGGCGGTCGCCGGAGACGTGCAGCAGCCCGTCACGCTCCATGCGTGCGACGGTCTGGGACACGGTGGGCCCCGAGTGACCGAGACGTTCCGCGATCCGGGCCCGCAGCGGGACGACGCCCTCTTCCTCGAGCTCGAAAATCGTTCTCAGGTACATCTCGGTGGTGTCAATGAGGTCGCTCACACGGCCATTGTCCGCCCTCGGGCAACCGAGCACCATCCACCGGCAGCCTGAGCGTCGTCACGTGACGCATCGTGCGGGAACCGGAGCCGCCCGCACCGACGCCTCTCGGCGATCGCGCCGCCCGCCGCACCGGGCCCGGGCAGGCAACAGCCCGCAGGCTCGCCGGAAGGATCCGGCGGTGGCGCGCTGGACGATGCGCGCCCCCTGCGGGCTGCGGTGACTGCCTGGAATTCGCCGGCCGTGTCGACCGTGAATCACTCTCGAGAAACAAGAGCAGTCCGTCCGGAACGACGGCGGCTAGCTGACGGCCACCTCACGCGTCCGATATGAACTCACTGTCGAACCACCTCCTCTCTCGTGTGGCACGACGGTACGTACGCCCCCGGCCGGGCGGCAACGGGTTTTCCCGCGGTTTCTCCGACGGCGAACCAGCCAGTAGTCCGGACGGCCGACACGGACCCCCGATAGAAGGCATGATCGTGCGAGTGAGCACGGCGTCCGAAGAGATCCGCGCGGCCCTGGCCGGCACGCACGAGCTTCCTCCGGGTGAGGAACGCATCGGTGCGCTCGACGCGCTGCTGTCGTCCGTCGGCCGGGCCGGCAGCGCACCCGAGGTCGGCCGGCTGGGCACCGAGATCCGCAGCGCGCTGCTGACGGCCTGCCTGGACGGTGGCCGGCACGACCGCGCGCCGGAGCTGCTCGGCTGGCTGACCGCCCGCTACGACGAGAACCCGGGCTGGCTCGGCGAGGAACTGTCGGGGCGGCTGCTGGCCAACCTGGCCGAGGCCGGGGCCGGGCTGCTGCCCCACCCGGACGTGTCCCGGTCCCTGATCAATCACATCGTCACCGGCGCCGAGCAGCGCTACGCGGAGGCCGGGGCCCCGGCCGGGCCGGTGCTGCGCGCCCGGTTCCTGTTCACCCGGCACGTGCACGGCATCACCACGGCGAGCGGTGAGCTCGAGGCCTGGCTGGGGGCCGGGCCCTCCCCCGCCGGGATCGGCTGCCCCGACTGCGAGCGCGCCGAGCAGGTGCGGCACCTGGTCGAGCTGGGCGCCTACCAGCGGGCCGTCGACCACGCCGCCCCCGTGCTGAGGGCCCCCGCCTCGGAGTGCGAACAGCAGCCGGCCGGGATGATCGGCGCGGTCGTCCCGGCGCTGCTGCGTCTGGGGCAGGTCGGGGCGGCGGCGTCGGAGCACGTGCGTGCGGTGCGGCTGATCCGGGCCCGGGTGGCGGGCGCGGCCGCCGCGGCCGGTATCACGGGTGACTCGCGGGCCGGGGTCGCGCTGGCCGCGACCGCGATCCACGGCACCGGCGCCGCCGACCAGCTGCTCGCCTGCGCCCGCAGCGGCCGCCTGCGCCACGGTCTGGACCTGCTGCGCGAATGGCTGCCCGCCCTCACCGGGGCGCCCTCACCGCTGGCCCGGCTGGAGAACGCGGCGGCGATCGCCCGCCTGGCCTGGGCCCTGGAGGAGGTCGGGCGCGCGGGTGAGCTGGTGCTGCCCGCCGATCGCGCGCAGATGCTGCCGGAGGCCTACGTCACCGGCGCCGACCTGACCGTGTCCCGCCTGAGTGAGCTGGTGCTGGCCGACAGCAGCCGGCTGGCCGCGGAGTTCGACCGGCGCAACGAGACCGCCGAGGTCGGTGCCCGGCTGCGCGAGACGCTGGGCTCGGGCTCGCTGCCGGACATGCCGCTAGAGGCGTTCGAGCGGGCCGGGCTGGAGCAGTGGACGCCGGAGCCGGTCAGCCGGGGGCGCCGGGCCGAGGGCACGGCCGCCGACAGCACCGACCTGACCGTGCTGGCCCAGGAGTTCGAGGACGGGCTGAGGGCCGACTCGGCCGAGGCGATGCGCGCGGTGATGCAGGCCTGGCGCTCGATCCGGTCGCGGGTGCCCACCGAGGGCGACCCGGAGGCCGAGCGGGCCGCCGCGCGGCTCGACGGCTGGCTGGCTCTCGACGAGATCTCCTCGCACCCGGTCGATCCCGCGGCCGGGCTCCCGCTCGAGGCCCCCGTGCTGCTGGAGGCGGCGCAGACCGCCACCGAGCGGCTGCGGGCGGGCGGCCTGGTGCTCGAGTCGCTGCTGCACGACCAGGCCTGCGTGCTGATCGCGGCCCAGAACCGGCTGCTGGAGCCCGGTCCGGCGATGGACCGGATCGAGGAACTGACCGCCGAGGTGGCCGGGACCGGGTCGGGGCCCGACCTCGGCGAGGCACTGTCGCGCCTGGTGCTGGCCCGGGAGATCGCGGCCGCGGCCGGGGTCGAGGTGCCCGACCAGATCTCCCAGCTGGTGCCGGTGCACGGGTCGGTGCCGGAGGAGGTGACCGGGCTGATCCCGGTCTCCGCACCCGACGACGAAGCCGTTCCGGACGAGATCCCCGAGGACGAGGACGAGGACGAGGACGAGGTCAAGCCGATCCACGACCCGGCGGTGGCCGAGCCGTTCGGTCCCTCGTCGATGCCGACGTCACTCATCGGCCCGTTCATGACCACGCCGATCCCGGTGACGCCCTCGGACTCCCCCGGTCACCGGCCCTGGCACGGCGACGACGACCCCCGGCAGTCGCGGCGCCGCCTCGACCCGATGGAGCAGCTGCGGGCCGAGATGACGCCCGAGGACGTGCTCGAGGTGGCGCAGACGCTCGACCTGGTGAACTTCGACCCGCTGGAGACCGCGATCGCCCAGCTGCGGTCGGTCCCGCCGGAACGTCTCGAGCACCGTCACCTCCGGGCGCTGGCCCGCATGCTGCGGCTGCGCGCCCGCGACGAACCCCGCTCGGCCGCGGTGAGCACCCTGATGCAGGCCGTGGCCACGCTGCCCGAGGGGGTGCGCCCGCTGGAGCGCGCGCAGGCCGGGGCCGATCTGGCCTCGGTGCTCGGTGAGAGCGACCCGGGGGCCGCGCTCGCGATCTGGGACCGGGCCGTGGAGGACGCCGAAAAATCGGGCGAGGGGCCGATTCTCGGTACTCTGCTGGCCGCCTCGGCGATGCTGCGGCACCGGGTGGGCGACGCCTCGATCGCGGCCGCCGACCTGGCCCGGGCCGTGCCGCTGCTCGACCGTTACGCCCCGGCCGCGCTGGCCGGGCAGTGCCGGGTGGACCTGTCCCGGGTGCTGCTCGAGCTGGAACGGCCGTTCGCGGCGGCGGCCAGTGCCGAGGCCGCGTTCGCCGACGTGGTGGAGGTGCTGCGGGCCGAGGGTATGGAGACGCCCGCCGTGCGCAGCGAGCCGGGCGAGCGCCCGGCCCCGGACGAGGTCGAGATGCCGCCCGGTGAGCTCACTCCCGAGGTGGCCTCCCGCATTCATCTGGCCGGGGCGGCGGCGTTCGCGGCGGCCGAGGCGAACTCGACGGCGGGCACTCCCGGACCGGCCCGGCGCCTGGCGATCCGCAGCGCCCAGTGGCACGCGCGCAACGGCAACCCGATCGGGCAGGCCGAGGCCTGGCAGCTGGCCGCCCGGGTGGCCGGGCGGCCGGGCCGGGTGGCGGCCGACCTCGACCGCGCCGCCGAGCTGGCCGAGGCCGGCGGCGACTGGGCCCGGGCCGCGACCTGCCGTCGGGAGCGGGTCACCGCAGTGCGGGCCGACGCCGGTGACGACGCCGCCCTGGCCGCGCTCGACGAGGCCGACGAGACGCTCGACGACTGGGCCCAGGCCCTCACCGGGCGCCGGGTCCAGCCCTCGGAACGGGAGCTGGCGCAGGTCCAGATGCGCTGGCACCGGGTCGCGATCGCCGAGCAGCGGGCGCGGCTCCTGGCGCTGGGCGGCTGGTTCGGCGAGGCGATGGAGGTGGCCGACGGTCTGGTCGACGAGTACCGCGCCCTCGACGACGCCTGGTCGGCCCGCGACCTGCAGGGCCTGCGCGGCCAGTTGCGCGCCGAGCTGGGCGATCTCGAAGGAGCGGTGACCGACCTGCGGGAGGCCGCGGAGGCCGCGGCCCACGTCGGCGAGGCGGAACAGAGGCACGGTCTGGGCGCCCGGCTCGCCGCCGTGCTCGGCGGGGCCGGGCGCGACGACGAGGCCGAGGAGGCCTGGAACCGGTTCTGCGAAACCGGCTCCTGACCTCCGGCCCGCTGCCGGTCGAACCGCACCACCACGTCCTCCCGGTGAGGGTTCAGGGCTCGCGGCGCACGACCTGCCACCCCGAGGCATCGTCGAGCACCGGCAGGCCGGCGCCCGCGTCGACACGCACCGCCTCCGGATCGGCCCCCGCGGGCAGGAAGACCAGCCGGTCGTGCAGGCGTGAGGGCTGCCCCTGCCAGAACTCGATCTCCACCGGCCGCACCCGGAAGCCACCCCAGTCCGGCGGCACCGGGACGTCGTCCGGGCGGCCGGAATCGGGCCAGCGCTCGGCGAATTCACGCTGCCGGTCCTCGAAGACCGTCCGGGACGCGACCACCCGCGACTGGTGACTGGCCCAGGCACCGATCCGTGACCCCCACGGACGGGAGCCGAAGTACTCGGCCGTCGCCGCCGCGTCCACCCGCTCGACCACACCCCGCACCGACACCTGCCGGTGCAGTGGCATCCAGACCAGGTCGAGCGCGGCGACCGGGCGGGCCGCCAGGTCGGTGGCCTTGCGCGAGGCGTAGTTGGTGAAGAAGACGAAACCGAGCCGTTCGGCCTGCTTGAGCAGCACCGTGCGCACCGACGGGGCGCCGTGCGCGTCGACCGTGGCGACGGCCATCGCGTTCGGCTCGGTGACGTCCGGGTGGGCCAGCGCGTCGTCGTACCAGGTGCGGAACTGGGCCAGCGGGGTGGTGGCCAGCTCGGACTCGCCCAGGCCGGGCACCTGGTACGAGAGCCGCTGGGCACTGAAGGCGGGGTCGAAGCTCATGGCGCCAGTGTGGTCTTCCCGATACCGCGGGCACTACCGGCGGCCCTTGACGTGAGCTGGACTGGAGGCCCACACGAGCGAGGGAGTTCCGACATGGGCGAGTTCGTACCGGGCCTGGAGGGCGTCGTCGCCTTCGAGACCGCGATCGCCGAACCCGACCGGGACGGCGGCGCGCTGCGCTACCGCGGCGTCGACCTGGTCGATCTGGCCGGACGGGTCGACTTCGGCCAGGTCTGGGGCCTGCTCGTCGACAACTCGTTCACGCCCGGGCTGCCGCCCGCCGAGCCGTTCCCGCTGCCCGTGCACACCGGTGACGTGCGGGTCGACGTGCAGAGCGCCCTGGCCCAGCTGGCTCCGCTGTGGGGTTTCAAGCCGCTGCTCGACATCGACCCCGCGCAGGCCCGCGACGACCTGGCGCGGGCCTCGGTGATGGCGCTGTCGTTCGTGGCGCAGTCGGCCCGGGGCCAGAACGCGCCGATGGTGCCGCAGAAGATGGTGGACGAGGGACGCACCATCACCGAACGGTTCATGATCCGCTGGCGGGGCGAACCGGATCCGCGCCACGTCGAGGCCGTGGACGCGTACTGGGTGTCGGCCGCCGAGCACGGCCTGAACGCGTCGACCTTCACCGCCCGGGTGATCGCCTCGACCGGGGCCGACGTGGCCGCGGCGCTGTCGGGTGCGGTCGGGGCGATGTCCGGGCCGCTGCACGGCGGGGCGCCGTCGCGGGTGCTGCACATGCTCGAGGGGGTCGAGCGCTCCGGCGACGCGACCGCCTACGTGAAGCAGGTGCTCGACCGGGGCGAGCGGCTGATGGGCTTCGGGCACCGCGTGTACCGGGCCGAGGACCCGCGCGCCCAGGTGCTGCGCGCCACCGCCGAACGGCTCGGGGCCCCGCGCTTCGAGACCGCGCGGGCGCTGGAGCAGGCGGCCCTGGCCGAGCTGCAGGCACGCCGTCCCGACCGGGTGCTGGCGACCAACGTGGAGTTCTGGGCGGCCGTGATCCTGGACTTCGCCGAGGTGCCGGCCCGGATGTTCACACCGATGTTCTCCTGTGCCCGCACGGCCGGGTGGTCGGCGCACATCGTGGAGCAGAAGGCCACGGGGCGGCTGGTGCGGCCGTCGGCGCGGTACGTCGGTGAGGGGCCGCGCGGGATCGAGAGCGTGGACGGGTACACGGCCTGAGGGACCCGGACGAGGGCGTCCTAGGGGCCGGACGCGTTGACCTGCGACACTGGCGCGCGTGAGTGACGCCGCCATCGTGATCCCCGCGCACCTGCTGCCCGCCGACGGCCGTTTCGGGTCCGGCCCCAGCAAGATCCGCCCCGAGCAGGTCGAGTACCTGGCCTCGATCGAGCGCACGGTGCTGGGCACGTCGCACCGCCAGGCCCCGGTCAAGCAGCTCGTGGGCCGGGTGCGCACCGGTCTGGCCGAGCTCTTCGACCTGCCCGAGGGCTACGAGGTGATCCTGGGCAACGGTGGCTCGAACGCGTTCTGGGACATCGCGGCCTTCAACCTGATCCGGCACCGCGCGCAGCACCTGACGTTCGGCGAGTTCTCGGCCAAGTTCGCCGCGGTCACCGAGAAGGCGCCGTTCCTGGGCGCGAGCACGGTGATCTCGGCGCCGGCCGGGTCGGTGGCCGCGCCGGAGCCGGAGGAGGGCGTGGACGTCTACGCCTGGCCGCAGAACGAGACCTCGACCGGGGTGCAGGCCCCGGTTCAGCGGGTTCCGGGGGAGGCGCTGATGCTGATCGACGCCACCTCCGCCGCCGGGGGCATGGCCGTCGACGTGAGCCAGACCGACGCCTACTACTTCGCCCCGCAGAAGAGCTTCGCCTCCGACGGGGGCCTGTGGCTGGCCTTCCTCTCCCCCGCTGCGCTCGAGCGCAGCGCCCGCACCGCCGCGAGCGGCCGCTACGTGCCGGACTTCCTCGACCTGCAGACCGCGATCGACAACTCGCGCAAAGACCAGACGGTGAACACGCCGGCCGTGGCCACGCTGGCACTGATGGCCTCGCAGATCGACTGGATGCAGGCGGGCGGCGGCCTGGACTGGGTGAGCGCCCGCACCGCCGACTCCAGCGAGCGCGTCTACACCTGGGCCGAGAAGTCGCCCTACGCAACGCCGTTCGTGACCGATCCGGCCGCGCGCAGTCAGGTGGTCTGCACGGTCGACTTCGACGGGGTGGACGCCGCGGCCGTGGCCCGGGTGCTGCGGGCCAACGGCGTGGTCGACGTCGAGCCCTACCGCAAGCTCGGTCGCAACCAGCTGCGGATCGCGGTCTACCCGGCCGTGGACCCCGCCGACGTGAGTGCCCTGCTGGCGTGCGTGGAGTACGTGGCGGAACGGCTCGGCTGAGTCCGTCCCCGAAAGCCCCCGGCCCCGGGCCGGGGGCTTTTTCGTGCCCGCACGGCGAGGGGTCGTCGGGCCGCGGTCTGCCGGACGGTCGACCGCGCCCGACCACCGGCGATGCCGTCCTGTAACGGCACGTTGACAGCGTTCACCGGACCATCACCGGCGCATCACCGGCCATCACCGGCGTCTCACGAGGATCTGAGCTCAAAACCCTGCTTTTCCTCTATTCTCTAGTGGCGAGATAGAGTTAATGTATGGTTACCGCAGCCCGGGACGCCCGACCGCCGGGTCTGCCTGCTGCTGGTCCCCTGCTGGTCCCCAGGGCCCCGGAACGGTCCGAGACAGAGTTGGAGTCCCACCGAGATGAACCTTCTGCGTGGACGCGGCCGCACGACCGCCGTGCTCGCCCTGCTGACGGCCTCCACGATCGGGCTGAGCGCGTGCGGCTCGAACACCGGGACCGCCTCGAGCTCCGGCGGGGGCGGTGGCGACGACAAGACGATCGACATCGTCGGCTTCTCGGTGATCAAGTCCGCGTACGACGACCTCGGCGAGGCGTTCGCCAAGACGCCCGCCGGTGAGGGCGTCACGTTCAAGAGCTCCTACGGCGCCAGCGGGGCGCAGGCCCGCGCGGTGGTCGCCGGTCAGGCCGCCGACCTGGTCGCCTTCTCGCTCGAGCCGGACATGACGAAGGTCGTCGAGGCGGGCACGGTCGACGCCGCCTGGAAGGACGCCGGCGACACCGACGGCATCAACTCCAGCTCGGTCGTGGTCATCGCCGTGCGCAAGGGGAACCCCAAGGGCATCAAGGGCTGGGCCGACATCGCCGAGCCGGGCGTCGGTATCGTCACCGCCGACCCGGGCACCTCCGGCGCCGCCAAGTGGAACCTGCTCGGCGCCTACGCCCAGGCCCTCGGCACCGACAAGGACGAGGCGGCCGCCGAGACCTACCTGAAGAGCTTCATCGGGAACGTGGTGAGCTGGAACGACAGTGGCCGCAACGCCACCGACACGTTCCTCAAGGGCACCGGCGACGTGCTGATCTCGTACGAGAACGAGGCCATCGCGGCCCGCGCGGCCGGCGAGGAGCTCGACTACATCGTGCCCGACAGCACGCTGCTGATCGAGAACCCGGGCGCCGTCACGAAAGACGCGCCCGAGGCCACCTCCCAGTTCCTCGAGTACATCCGCAGCACCGAGGGTCAGCAGATCCTCGCGAAAGACGGCTACCGCCCGATCATCGACGGCGTCACCCCCACCGACGTCGAGGGCGCCAACGACCCGGCCGCCCCGTTCCCGACGGTGAAGACCCTCACCACCATCGCCGACCTGGGCGGCTGGGACGAGGTCGATGCGAAGTTCTTCGGCGACGACGGCATCGTCACGAAGCTGCGGAAGTAGTCGTGGAGATGGCCACCACCACCCCCGCGCCGCCGAGACGGCGCCCTCGCCCGGTCTCGTCCGGGCGGCTGACCACCGCCTCGGGAATCGGCCTGGGCGTGAGCATGCTCTGGCTGTCGCTGATCGTGCTGCTGCCGATCGCGAGCATCGTGGTGGTGGCCCTCCAGACCGGTTTCGGCCCGTTCTGGGAGTCCGTCACCGATGCCGAGGCCCTCGACACGATCAAGCTCAGCGTCGGCGCGGCGGTGCTGGTCACCGTGATCAACGCGGTGCTGGGCACGCTCGTGGCCTGGGTGCTCGTGCGTGACGAGTTCTGGGGCAAGCGCATCGTCGAGGTCATCATCGACATCCCGTTCGCGCTGCCGACGATCGTGGCCGGCCTCGTGCTGATCTCGCTGTACGGGCCGCAGAGCCCGTTCGGTGCGAACCTGGTCGGCACCCGGCGGGGCATCTTCGTGGCCCTGCTCTTCGTCACCCTGCCGTTCGTGGTGCGCTCCGTGCAGCCGGTGCTGATGGAGATGGAAAGCGACGTCGAAGAGGCCGCGGCCTCGCTCGGTGCCTCGAATCTCACCACCTTCCGCCGGATCGTGCTGCCGACGATCGCCCCGGCGATCCTGGCCGGTTCCGCCCTCGCCTTCGCCCGCGCGCTGGGCGAGTTCGGCTCGGTCATCCTGATCTCGGCCAACCTGATCGGCAAGACCGAGGTCAGCAGTGCCTACATGCTCAAGCTGATCGAGCAGAACGACACCACCGGCGCCGCCTCGGTGGCCACGCTGCTGCTGGTGGTCGCCGTGATCGTGCTGGTGCTGCTCGACTCCCTGCAGAGACTGGCGGCGCGTCGTGACTGAGACCTCCCTGGAGAAGCCAGAACTGAGGACGCCGTCGGTCACGGTCGCGCAGTCCCCGCGGCGACCGCGGCGGTCGGGTGGTGGGGTGACCCGCTGGGTGCTGCGCATCATCGCCGTCGGCTACGTGCTCGGCCTGGTCGCGCTCCCCGTCGGCACGGTGGTTCAGCACACCTTCGCCGACGGTCTGCAGCCGGTGCTGGAGTCGCTGCGCAACCCCGACCTGCGCTCCGCCGCCCGGCTCGGTGTGCTCGTCGCGGTGATCAGCGTCGTCATCAACACCGTGTTCGGCGTGGGCATCTCGATCCTGATCGTGCGCTACCGCTTCCCGGGCCGCCGCCTGCTGAACGCGGTCATCGACCTGCCGGTCTCGATCTCGCCGGTCGTCGTGGGCATCGCGCTGATCTTCGTCTACGGCTCGGGCGGCTGGTTCGGCCCGGCCCTGAGCAACGCCGGCATCCAGATCATCTTCGCCACCCCGGCCCTGGTGCTGGCCACCGTGATCGTGGCTCTGCCGCTGGTGGTGCGCGAGGTCATCCCGGTGCTCGAAGAGGCCGGCACCGAGCAGGACCAGGCCGCGCAGTCACTGGGCGCCAACGGTTTCCAGCGTTTCGTGCGCATCACCCTGCCCACCGTCAAATGGGCCCTGTCCTACGGCGTGGTGCTCAGCCTGGCCCGTTCGCTGGGCGAGTTCGGCGCCGTGCGGGTGGTCAGCGGCAGCGTGGCCGGCGAGTCCCAGACCCTCACGCTGTTCGTCAACGACAGCTACCAGGAGTTCGGGAAGCAGGCCGAGCAGGACGCGTTCACCGCCGCCTTCCTGCTGATGTGCGTGGCCGTCCTGTTCATCGTCATCATCGCCCTGGTGCGCCCGAAGGAGCAGAAGAGATGAGCATCGCGGTTTCCGGCATCACCAAGCGGTTCGGCGACTTCGTCGCGCTCGACGACGTCAGCCTCGAGGTCCCGACCGGCCGGCTCACGGCCCTGCTCGGCCCCTCGGGCGGCGGGAAGTCCACGCTGCTGCGGATCATCGCCGGCCTGGAGTTCCCCGACACCGGCACGGTCGAGATCGAGGGCGTGCAGGCCACCTGGCTGCCCCCGCAGAAACGCAGCGTGGGCTTCGTGTTCCAGCACTACGCCGCGTTCAAGCACATGTCGGTGTTCAAGAACGTGGCCTTCGGGCTGGAGATCCGGCGCAAGCCCAAGGCGGAGATCCGCAAGCGGGTGACGGAGCTGCTCGAGCTGGTGCACCTGGAGCAGTTCGCCGACCGGCTGCCGTCGCAGCTGTCCGGCGGTCAGCGGCAGCGCATGGCCCTGGCCCGCGCCCTGGCCGTGCAGCCCGAGGTGCTCCTGCTCGACGAGCCGTTCGGCGCCCTCGACGCCCAGGTGCGCAAGGAGCTGCGCGACTGGCTGCGCAACCTGCACGACGAGATGAACGTGACCACCATCTTCGTCACCCACGACCAGGAGGAGGCCCTCGAGGTCTCCGACGAGATCGTGGTGATCAACGGCGGCCGGATCGAGCAGGTGGGCGCCCCGGCCGACCTCTACGACAAGCCGGCCAACGACTTCGTGATGAAGTTCCTGGGCCCGGTCACCACCCTCGACGGCACGCTGATCCGGCCCCACGACATCGAGGTGCTGCGGACGCCGGGTCCGGACACGGTGGCGGCCACCGTCACCCGGCTGACGCGGGTGGGGTACGAGGTGCGGGCCGAACTGCGCACCGCCAACGGCAGCGAGCCCTGGGTGCAGCTCACCCGGGGGCAGGCCGAGGAGCTCGCGCTGGAGCCGGAACGGTCGGTCTGGCTGCGCACGAGCGGCGCCCCGAAGACCCTCGCGGTCTCCTGAGCGGCGGGCCACCGGTGGGGCGGATCGGGTGTGCTCACGGGCGCCTGATCGCGCCCGTTCGGCCCGCAGTTGCACCCACCCGGGCGTGTCGGCCGAGGCCGGGCGGCGCGAGGCCCCAGCTATGGGGACAATAGAGCCGTGCAGATCTCCGCCAAGACCGACTACGCCGTGCGGGCGCTGTTGATGCTCGCCTCGAAGTCACCCGATCTCGTCAAGGTGGATGTGCTGATCGCGCAGCAGGATCTGCCCCGCAAGTTCGTCGAGGCCATCCTCTCCGAGCTGCGCCGGGCAGGCCTCGTGCGCTCTCAGCGCGGTGCCGACGGCGGCTACGCCCTGGCCCGTCCCGCCGACGAGATCACCATCGGTTCCGTGATCCGGGTCGTCGACGGGCCGCTCGCCGAGGTGCGTGGCCTTCGTCCCCACGAGACCGCCTACACGGGTGTCGCCGAGCACCTGCCCACGGTGTGGGTGGCCATGCGGCACAGCCTGCGCATGGTGCTCGACGAGACCACCCTGCAAGACGTGCTCACCGGGCAGCTCCCCACCACGGTGCGGGAGATGGCCGAGGCGCCCGACGCCTGGCTGGCCCGGTAGCGGTGACCCCGGACGCGGTGGCCGGCGAGGTCGGCCACCGCGCGGTCGACCCCCGCGCTGTCGGCCATCACCCTCACCCCCTGAGACAATCAGCGGGTGCCCGAACCGCTCCAGCCCGCCCTCGATCGCCTGCGCCCCCTCCTGCTCGACACCGAGGGGCTGATCCGGGCGGTGGCCTCCGGGCGGCGCCGCGCCGAGCATCCCGACCCGACGCGCGCCGAGCTGCGTCCCGTCGACCTCCGAGGTGAGCGGCACCTCCAGGTGACCGCGACCGACGGACGCACCCCCGTCGTCCTCAATCACACCGGCCCCGACGCCGAGGCGGCCGTGGACTCCCTGCTCGCCCAGCCCTACGGCAACTGGCACGTGGAGACCCGCGAGGCGGTCGTCCAGCTGCGGGTGACCAAGCGCGGCGAGGCCCAGGTGCACACTTCGGCCGCCTCCGGCGAAGCCGCCGACACCACCCACGACCGGGCCAAGAACCACCTCATCGACCCGGCCGACCCGCTCTTCACCATCCTCGGTGCCGACGCCGCCAAGCGCCGTCAGGTCGATGCCTTCCTCCGTCAGCTCGCCCCGATCGCCCGCCGGGTGAAGCCCGAGGGCCGTCCGCTCCGGGTGGTCGACCTGGGCTGCGGCAACGCCTACCTGACCATGGCCGCGCACCGGTACCTGGCCGCCGAGATCGACCCGGACGTGCAGACGCTCGGGGTCGACATCCGGCCCGAGATGGCTTCCCGCAACGCCCGGGTCGCGGCCGAGGCGGGCCTGACCGGGCTGGGTTTCAAGGCGGCGTCGATCGAGGAGGCCGCCGCCGATCCGGAGCTCACCGGCGTCGACATCGTGCTCGCCCTGCACGCCTGTGACACCGCCACCGACGACAGCCTGGCCCTGGCGGTGCGCTGGCAGGCCCGCGGGGTGCTCGCCGCGCCCTGCTGTCACCACGACATCCAGCGCCAGCTCACCGATTCCGACGCGGGCGCCCCGTTCGCGGGCCTCACCCGGCACGCCATCCTGCGCGAGCGGTTCGCCGACGTGCTCACCGACACCGTGCGCGCCGATCTGCTGCGGCTGCTCGGCTACCGGGTCGAGGTGGTCGAGTTCATCGATTCCCGGCACACCCCGCGCAACGCCCTCATCCGCGCCGTGCACACCGGCACCGCTCCCACCGCCCGGCGGGTGGCCGAGTACACCGACCTGGTCTCGGCCTGGCACATCGAGCCCGCGCTGGCCGAGCGGCTGGCCCCCGAGGTGGAGTCGGTGCTGGCGAATTGAGGACGCGTCTGGTCACCCTGGTCGTGCTGGCCCTCCTTCTCGGGTGGCCGGCGACCGCTCAGGCCAAGACCCGCGTCGACCGGGTGATCAGCGATCCGCGCATCCTCGAGAGCTCGGGTCTGGCGCCGAGCCTTCTCCACGACGACGTGCTCTGGACCCACAACGACTCCGGCGGGCTCAACCAGATCTACGCGATCGCGAAAGACGGCTCGACCGCCGCCACGGTCACGATCGCCGGTGAGGACGCCCGGGACTGGGAGGCCGTCACCAGCTGGAAGGCCGCCGACGGCACCGCGATGATCGCGGTCGGGGACATCGGCGACAACAACGGCGTGCACGACTACGTGCGCATCGCGATCATCGAGGAACCGTCGGCGCTGGCGGACACCACCGTCAGCCCGGTGCGGGTGCTGCGGCTGACCTATCCGGGTGGTGCGCGTGACGCCGAGACGCTGATGGCCGATCCCTCGACCGGTCGCCTCTACGTGGTCTCCAAGACGCTGTTCGGGTCGGAGGTCTACGCCGTTCCGACGTCGCTGTGGCCCTCCGGTCGCGGCTCGTCGAAGATCACCCGGATGAAGAAGGTGGCCTCGACCGGTGCGTCGTTCGTCACCGACGGGGCCTTTCTCCCCGACGGGAACATCGTGCTGCGGGGCTACGGGAACGTGTCGGTGGTCGAGTCGCCGCGCGACGCCGACGGCGGCCGGCTGCGCACGCTGGCCTCCGCCGCGCTGCCCGACCAGGAGCAGGGCGAGTCGATCGCGGTGATGGACGGGTACGCCCTGGTCGGGTCGGAAGGTGCTGATCAGCCGGTTCTGCGGGTGAACATCCCCGCCTACGAGACCGCTACGCCCACCCCTTCGCCCACGTCCTCAGCCGCGTCGCCGGCGGCGGTGCGGATCGAGAATCTGGTCGGTGACGACAACCGGCTGAAACTGCTCGTCGGGGCGGGCGGCGCGGCGGTGGCGGCGGTCGCCCTGTTCGCCGTCGCGATCATGGTGCGCCCGAGACGTTCTCGCAGACGCCGTCGTTGAGTATCGTGGCGGCAGTCACGGAACGATCTCGAGGAGTCAGGTGCCCCCAGGCCAGGACGTCGCCCCGTTCAACGAGCTCCCGGCCGCCACGGCCCGGGAACGGCTGCTGACCTGCCTGCACGGGCCCGGCTGGGCGGAGGCGGTGCTGGCCGGGCGGCCCTATCCGGACGCCGAGAGCCTGCTGGCCACGGCCTACCGCTTCGGGCTGGTGCTCAGCGACGACGACCTCGAGGCGGCGCTGAGCCGGCATCCGCGCATCGGTGAGCGTCCTGCCGAGGTGTCCCGCGAGGCTTCGCACTCCCGCTCCGAGCAGTCCGGGGTGGACGCCTCCGACGCCGAGCTGGCGCAGGCGTTACACGCCGGAAACCTGGCCTACGAGAAGATGTTTAACCGGGTCTTCCTGATCCGGGCGGCCGGGCGCAGCGGGCCGGAGATCCTCGCCGCGCTCAACGAGAGGCTGGCCCACGATCCTGACACCGAGGCCGGCGTGGTGCGCGACCAGCTCGCCCAGATCGCCCAGCTGCGCCTGGGTTCGCTGTTGAGCGAGCCGGTTTGATGGCTTCGCTCTCGACCCACGTGCTGGATTCGGGCACGGGCAGACCGGCTTCCGGGGTCTCGGTCACGCTCGAACGGCTTGCGGACGACTGGACGCCGGTGGTCACGGCGGTCACCGATGCCGACGGCCGGGTGCGCGGAGACTTCCCCGCGGTGGCCGAGGGCGTCTTCCGGCTCACCTTCGCCACCGGCGACTGGTTCGCGGCCCAGGGCCGGGAGTGTTTCTACCCCTTCGTCACGGTCGCCTTCACAGTGACCGACGAAACGCATTACCACGTGCCGATTCTCCTGTCGGCCTACGCCTATTCGACCTACCGCGGGAGCTGAGGCATGGGCATCGTCCTGGGCGCCAACCAGTACGGCAAGGCCGAGGTGCGGCTCGTGCACGTCGACCGTTCCGCACCGCAGCACGTGCTCACCGACCTGAACGTGAGCACCCACCTGCGCGGGGCGTTCGACGCCACCTACCTCACCGGCGACAACTCGTCGGTGCTGGCCACGGACACGCAGAAGAACACGGTGTACGCCTTCGCCCGTCAGTTCGGCGTGGGCGAGCCGGAGGAGTTCGCGCTGCGGCTGGGGCGGCACTTCGTCCAGTCGCAGGAGGCGGTGACCGGGGCGCAGATCGAGATCGACCAGCTGCCCTGGACCCGGGTCGGCGACCACTCGTTCTCCCGGCCCGGCGGTGAACGCCGCACCACGAGCGTCACTTTCGACGGCTCGTCGGCGTGGGTCGTCTCCGGGCTCACCGATCTGGTGGTGCTGAACACCACCGGCTCGGAGTTCCACGGGTTCCCGCGCGACGAGTACACCACGCTGCCCGAGACGACCGACCGCATCCTGGCGACATCGGTGACGGCACGCTGGCGGTACTCGTCGCTGGACCTCGATTTCGGGGCGCTGTTCACGGGCATTCGCTCGCGGATGCTCGAGACCTTCGCCTCCACGCACAGTCTCGCGCTCCAGCAGACCCTGTACGCGATGGGCTCGGCGGTGCTGGAAGACTTCGCGGAGGTCGCCGAGGTCCGGCTCTCCATGCCCAACAAGCACCACTACCTGGCCGACCTGACGCCGTTCGGGCTGGACAACCCCAACCAGGTGTTCATCGCCGGCGACCGGCCCTACGGCCTGATCGAGGGCCAGGTGCTGCGCGAGGAGGCGCCCGACGCCGGGTCGGCCTGGCAGTTCGTCCCCGGCTTCGCCTGAACCGCTTTCACAGGGAGCTCCATGGTTTTCGACGAGTCCTTCACGTCCGAACTGGACGCGTTGCTGGCCCCCGCCGACGCCCAGGCGGCCGCCTTTCCGGGTGAGGCCGCGAGCCGTCAGCCCGTGCACACGGTGTACGTCCCGGCCGACCAGTTCGACGCCGACGTCTGTACCCGGTGGGGCACGCAGGCGCTGGCACTGCTGGGCACGATCGCGCCGTCCTCCTCCGAACTGGCCTCACTCAGCGGCCTTCCGGCTGATCTGCTGGAGCACGCGTACCCGCGCCTGAGCCAGAAGCTCACGTCCCAGCCGATCGAAGACGTGCGGGTCGACTTCGAGGACGGGTACGGGTTGCGTCCGGACGCGGAGGAAGACGCCGCCGCGACCGCCGCCGGCCGGGCTCTCGCCGCCCTGACCAGCCCACCCCTGATGGCGGGCACCCGGATCAAGGGGCTCCAGGCGTCCACCCGCGGTCGCGGTCTGCGAACGCTGGAACTCCTGATCTCGGCGGCGGTCCCGGCGGGCGGGCTGCCGGAACGGTTCGTGGTGACGCTGCCGAAGGTGGCGCACGTGGCCGAGGTCCGTGCCGGGGTGCTGATCCTCGACCGCCTGGAAAAGGCTTTCGGGCTGGCCGAGGGCTCACTGCGGCTGGAGCTGCAGATCGAGGTGCCGCAGGCGGTGTACGGGCCCGACGGCTCGGCCGCGGTGGCCCGGCTGGTGCACGCGGCCGAAGGTCGCTGCGAGGGACTGCATTACGGTACCTACGACTTCAGTGCGGCGGCCGGGGTGGTCGCCGGGTACCAGTCGCTGGAGCACCCGCTGGCCGACCACGCCAAGGCGGTGATGCAGCTCGCGGCGGCGCAGACCGGGGTGCGGGTCAGCGACGGCTCGACGAACGTGATCCCGGTCGGGTCGGCCGCCGACGTGGGCGCCGCCTGGCGGCTGCACGCCCGGCTGGTGCACCGGGCCCTGGAACGGGCTCTCTACCAGGGCTGGGACCTGCACCCGGGCCACCTGGTGTCGCGGTACGCGGCCACCTACGTGTTCTACCGCGCCCAGCTGGCGCCCAGTGCGGCCCGGCTGAAGACCTACGTGGCCAAGGCCGACTCGGGCGTCATGGACGAGCCGGCCACCGCCCAGGCCCTGGCCAACGCGGTGCTGCGGGCCGTCGACTGCGGCGCCTGCGACGAGGCCGAGGTGGTCGCGGCCTGCGGTCTGGATCGCCCCGCTCTGCTCGCGCTGGCCCGACGTTAGGGGAATGTTGTGCTGGACACGGTTTTCCGGGCTCCCCGGGTGATCACGACGGTGGGTGAGTCGGCCCGCTCGATCGGGATCCGCGACGGGCGGATCGTGGCGATCGAGCCTCTCGACGCCCCGCTCGAGGCCGCCGAGGTGATCGAGCTCGGTGACGACGTCGTGCTGATGCCGGGCCTGGTCGACACGCACGTGCACATCAACGAGCCGGGCCGCACCGAGTGGGAGGGCTTCGCCACCGCCACCCGCGCGGCCGCGGCCGGGGGCGTCACCACGGTCATCGACATGCCGCTGAACTCGATCCCGGCCACCACCACGGTGCAGGCCCTCGAGATCAAGCGGAAGGCCGCCGACGGAGCGGTTTTCGTGGACACCGGGTTCTGGGGCGGTGCGGTGCCGGGCAACCTCGAGCAGCTGCGCCCGCTGCACGACGCCGGGGTCTTCGGGTTCAAGTGCTTCCTGCTGCACTCCGGGGTGGACGAGTTCCTGCCACTGTCGTCGCACGAGCTGGAGCAGTATCTCTTCCGGCTCCACGACTTCGGCGCGCTGATGATCGTGCACGCGGAGAACTCGGAGGCGATCGACCGGGCCCCGGCGCCGGAGGGCGACCGGTACCGGCGGTTCCTGGCGTCGCGCCCGCGCGGGGCCGAGAACGTGGCGATCGCCGAGGTGATCGAGGCCGCGCGGTACACCGGGGCCCGGGTGCACATCCTGCACCTCTCCAGCTCCGACGCCCTGCCGATGCTGGCCTCGGCCAAGCGCGACGGGGTGCTGATCACGGTCGAGACCTGCCCGCACTACCTGAGTTTCACCTCCGAGGCGATTCCCGACGGCGCCACGCAGTTCAAGTGCTGCCCACCGATCCGGGAGTCGACGAACCGCGAGCAGCTGTGGCAGGGGCTGGGCGACGGCGTCATCGACTGCGTCGTCACCGACCACTCCCCCTCCACGCCCGAGCTCAAGCGGTTCGACATCGGCGACTTCGGCGTGGCCTGGGGCGGGATCTCGTCGCTGCAGCTCGGGCTGCGCGCGGTGTGGAGCCAGGCCCGCACCCACGGCTACACGCTGGCCGACGTGGCCGAGTGGATGTCGGCCCGAACCGCCCGGCTGGCCGGGCTGAGCCGCAAGGGCCGCATCGCCCTGGGCTACGACGCCGACCTGTGCCTGTTCGCCCCCGACGAGGCGGCGGTGGTGTCGGCCTCGGACCTCGAGCACAAGCACCCGATCACCCCGTACGACGGCATGGCCCTGGCCGGGGTGGTGCGCGAGACCTGGCTCGGCGGCGCCCGCATCGACCTGGGAGCGGCGCCGCGCGGGCGGCTGCTGCGCCGGGGTGACGTGTAGAGAACTGTCTCCCCCGGCCTGCGGGCCACGGCACGGCAACGACTGGAAAGGTGGCCGACATGGCTGAACAGCTCGGCGGGTACCCGGATCTCGCATCCTCCGCGGTCGGGGGGCGGGTGGTCCACGCGAACGACCAGCTGTTCGCCGACCGGCGCAACCTGATCCGCCCGGAGCCCTCGGCCCACGAGGTGACGGCCTTCGGGCCGGACGGCAAGATCTACGACGGCTGGGAGACCCGCCGCCGGCGCGAGCCCGGACACGACTTCGCCATCGTGCGGCTGGGGCTGCCCGGCGTCGTGCGGTCGGTGACCATCGACACCGCCCATTTCAAGGGCAACTACCCGCCTTTCGCGTCGATCGAGGCGGCGGCCGGCGAGGGGCACCCGGTGGCGCAAGACCTGCCGGAGAGCGCGTGGACCACCATCCTGCCCAAGGTCGCGCTCAAGGGTGACTCGCCGAACACCTTCGAGGTCGACAGCGACCGGCGCTGGACGCACGTGCGGCTGTCGATCTACCCGGACGGGGGCGTGGCCCGGCTGCGGGTGCACGGCGAGCCGGTGGCCGACCCGCGTCACCTGACCGGCACCGTCGACCTGGCCGCGCTGGCGAACGGCGGTGCGGTGACCGGGTGCTCGGACATGTTCTACTCCTCGGCGGGCAAGCTGATCCTGCCCGGCGACCCGCTGACCACCGAGGGCGGCTGGGAGAACGCCCGGCGCCGCGACGGCGGCAACGACTGGGTGCTCTTCTCCCTGGCCGGGGCCGGGCGGCTGCGCCGGGCGGTGATCGACACCAGCCACTTCCTGGGCAACGCCCCCGGGGAGGTGCGCCTGACCGACGGGGCGACCACCACGTCCCCCATCGAGCTCTTGCCCCGCACACCGGTGCGCCCCGACTCGGTGCACCGGTTCCGGGCGACACGCGACGTGGTGACGCAGGTGCGCATGGACGTGTACCCGGACGGGGGCATGTCACGGGTGCGCCTGCTGGGCGAACTCGACGACGCCGCACTGCTTTCGCTGACGCTGCGCTACCTGAACGCGCTGCCGGGCGGGCACCAGGAAGAACTGCTGCAGGAGGTGCCGGACCTGTCGATCGACGACGCGGACCGACTGCGGACGTCGACGCTGACCGCTGTGCCGGAGATCCTGCGCGGCTATCTGCTCGGGTAGGTCAGGCAGATCAGGTGTTCCCGGGCGTCCCAGGACGGGCTGACCTCGAAGCCCAGCGATCGGTAGAGACGGATCGGGGCGGTGCGCCAGTCCCAGACGGTGAGGGTGACGGGGCCGGGTGCGGCTTTCGTGAGAGCGGCTTCGACCAGCGCTCGGCCGGCCCCGGTGCCGCGGGCCTGCTCGTCCACCCAGAGGCGTTTGATCTCGTTGTTCCTCATGATGACGAGGCCGATGGTGCGGGGCGGTTGCCGGGCCACCAGCGTGTGCTCGAGAAGCTCGGCCGGGTGGTCGATCTCGCGCCGGTATCTTTCCGGAAGCTCTTCGGGGACGTCGAGGCCGTGCGCGCTTTTCTCCAGCTCGGTGCGGGTGAGGTAGTCGCTCAGCAGACGGGACACGTCGGCGGCGTCCTCGGGGCGGGCGGGTTCGACGACCAGGTTCATGGGTCACAGGTTAGGACTTCGGAAATTCTGTGACCGGAGTGCACGTAGAGGGGGATTCACCCGGAAGGTCCGCACTAATCTTTGCGGCATGGCGATCGCGAAGGACACCAAGGACTGGACGTGGGTACTCGATCGCACCTGCCCGGAGTGCGGGTTCGAGTCCCGGTCGGTGGAGATGTGGCGCCTGCCGTCGCTCATCCGCGCCAATGCCGCCGCGTGGCTGGAGGTGCTGGTCACGCCCGACGTGCGGCGGCGTCCGGCCGACCACGTCTGGTCACCGCTGGAGTACGCCTGCCACGTGCGTGACACCTTCCGGATCTTCGAGGCGCGTCTGCAGATGATGCTGACCGAGAACGACCCGCTCTTCCCCAACTGGGACCAGGACGACACCGCGATCGCCGAGCGGTACTGGGAGCAGGATCCGGTTCTGGTCTCGCGCGGGCTGCTGGAGGCGGGCGACGCGATCGCCCACCGGTTCGCCGCCGTCACCGACGCGCAGTGGTCGCGCCCCGGCCGCCGCAGCGACGGCGCGCGCTTCACGGTCGACAGCTTCGCCCGCTACTTCCTGCACGACCCGGTGCATCATCTGCATGATGTGACAGCTCAGGGTGGCAACGTCACGCCGTGACTGCACTCGTCCTGTGGAAAACCTCGGCTGTGGATAAGTTTCCAAGACTGTCGGTGGTCTGCCCTACGGTCTGAAGACATGAGCCCAGGGCTTCACGTCGATACCGCGCAGCTCCACGAACTGGCCGCCCGTGTCCGGGCGGCCGCGTCCGAGGCGTCGAACCTGCACGCCCGCCCCGGCCCGATGCGGGCCACCATGGCCGTCCTGGCCGACGCCGCCCTGGTCTCGGCGTCGCACGACTTCCTCGAGCGCTGGTCGCACGGTCTGGGCGAGGTGGTGGCCGACGCCGGGCGCGTCGCCGATCTGCTCGCCCTGGCCGCACAGACCTGCGAAGACGCCGAAAGGCTGGCGGCGTCGGGGTTCCGGCCGTGAGGGCCGTGCAGCAGGCCACCGTCGGAGGCATCGCCCCCGGCGAGCTCACCCGGCTGTCGGCGCAGGTCGGGGCGGCCGAATCGCTGAGCCGACACCTGCTGGTGATCGCCGCCGGGCTGGAGGCCGCGTCGCTGCGGCTGCCCACCCCGGTGGCGCAGGCGGTGGCGGCTCCGGCGGCCTCGGCGGTGAGCGCCCTGCTGGGTGCGCAACCCGGCGGGTTCCACCGGGTCGCCTCGGCCTGCCGCCGCGCGGCCACCGCCTACTCGCAGCACGCCGAGTGCCTGCGATCGGCGATTCACGGTCTGCAGAGGTCGGTTTCGGTGCCTCCCGACCTGGCCGAGGTGCTGCGGCGCGATGCTGCCCGCCAAGCGGCCGACTCGGCCCGGCTCACCGCGTCCACCCTCTCCGGGCTGGCGGCGGTGGCCCCGGCCCGGCCGCCCCGGTGGCGGCGCTGGCTCGGCACGCTCAACGATCTGCGGGGTGAGGTGGTGCTGGGCGGTGGTGAGGCGGCCCAGGCGACGCTGGTCACGGCGGCCCGTTTCAGCCGCTACCCGACACGTCCCGATCTGCAGACCACCCGCGCCATCCTGGGCGGGCTGCGTTTCGCGGCCACGCAGCCGGGTGAGACTTTCCAGGGCGTCGTCGACTGGGAGACCTGGCGCACCAACCCGGCGCGGGCCGCCGGTCACCTGATCCCCAGTGCGGCGGGGGGTTTCGGCGGCGCCAACCTGGCCGCGACGCTCCGGCCCGGTCAGCTGGCCCGGGCTCAGCGCGCGGCCGTGCTGGCCCGGGCGCACGAGGCCGGGCGGCGGGCCGCCACCGAGGCGGCGGCGCGCGCGGCGCGGTCCGAGCTGATCAGCCGCAGCACCACCCCGGCCTCCTCCCGGCTCCGGCCCTGGCTCCGTGAAGACGGGCAGGGGCTCACGCCGCAGGCCAGCGCGGCCATCGAGCGGTACGCCGCGCTGACGGCCGCCCGTGAGCCGGGGCTGACGGCGGTGATGCGCGAGGTGTCGCGGGCGGCCCGGGGCGATCTGGCCGGGCTCGCGCACCGCCTGAAAGACGGCGAGTCGCTCAAGCGCAAGGTGGCCTCAGAGAGAGGGAGTTCGCTGCCGGCACTGCTCGACCGGGCCGGAGACGCGGTGCGCTACACGGTGGTGCTCGACGCCCGGTCGTACGTCTCCGGGGTGCAGCAGGTGTCGAGGTTGCTGGAACGCCGCGGATATCAGAACTTTTCGGTGGCGAACAAGTGGCATTCACCGCGTTACCGCGGCCTCAACACCACCTGGGCCGAGCCGTCCACGGGGGTGGTGTTCGAGGTGCAGTTCCACACCCCCGCCTCCTGGCAGGTCACCCGCGAGACCCACGGGATGTACGAGGAGCTCCGCCGCACCGGCACCCCGCAGACACGCAAAGACGAGCTCACGGCCCGTATCGGTGAGCGCTACCGCACCGCGCCGGTGCCGGAGGGGGCCGAGTACCTGCAGAAGTCGCTGCTGCCGCCGTCGGGGGTGATCGAGCGGGTGCCGGTCGACCAGACGGTGCCCGCCGCGGTGGCCGGGGCACTCGCCCCGGCGGGGGCGGGGGCCGGGCAGCGGGGCACTGATCCGGACGGCTCACCCCGATGAAGCGACTGCTCCCGGCACAGACGGGTTGTCTACGCTGGCGACGTGTCTCAGAGCGACGCCGGTACGGCGCAGAACCGCTGGTGGATGAAGGCTCCGGCGCTGCGCCGCGACGTCAGCGAGGAGGCTCCGCACACCGACCCCCCGGCCCGGCGCCGGCTCGGCTGGGAGATCTGGATCGTGCTCGGGCTCTCGCTCGGTATGTCCGGCGTCTACTCACTCGTCAGCATCATCGCGAAGCTGACGGCCGAGGGCAGCCTGCGGTCGCAGACCTCCACGCTGAACGCCTCGCAGAGCGTCCGCGAGTACCTCGACCTGACCTACCAGCTGCTGGGCATCGTCAACACGCTGGTGCCGGTGGCCCTGGTGATCTGGCTGCTGGCCGGAGACACCCCGCGCTGGCGGGCCCGGCTGGGGCTGAACACCGGCTCCGCCTGGCGCGACCTGGCCCACGGGGCGGGCCTGGCGGCGCTGATCGGGCTGCCCGGGCTGGTGCTCTACGTCATCGGCAACCGGCTCAACATCACCACCACGGTCGTGGCCTCCGGGCTCGACGAATACTGGTGGACGGTGCCGGTGCTGATCCTCCAGGCCGTCAAGAACGCGGTGCTCGAAGAGGTCATCGTGGTCGGCTACCTGATGAACCGGCTGCGGCGGCTCGGCTGGGGCTGGCCCGGGGTGATGGCGGCGAGCGCGCTGCTGCGCGGCTCGTACCACCTGTACCAGGGGTTCGGGGCCTTCGTCGGCAACGCGATCATGGGCGTGGTGTTCGCCGAGTGGTACCGGAGGGGCGGGCGGGTGTGGGCGCTGATCGTGGCCCACACCATTCTCGACATCGCGAGTTTCGTCGGCTATCAGCTGTTCCAAGACGTGATCGACCGTCTCCTGGGCTGACCCGCGAGATCGGCAGCCGGTTCCGCGCCGCCCTCGGGCGACGCGGAACCGGCTCACACCGCGGACTTACCGGTGACCTCGGTCGTGGTCTCGGCCCGCGAGGCGGTGGCCCGGGCCACGGCCTCCGACTCCGGCGTGCCGGTGGTCTTGGCCCGCTCGGTGGTCGCCGTGACCGTGAGCGCGGGGCCCCGGTCGGCGCGGGCCACCGCCTCCTGCAGCACCGGCGAGCGGCTGACCAGAGCCATCGCGGCCAGCGCGACGAGCAGCGTGCCGATACCGCCGATCAGCACGGTCCAGCGCGGGCCGAACTCCTCGCCGATCCAGCCGATGATCGGCGAGCCGACCGGCGTGCCGCCCATCAGGATCGCCATGTACAGAGCCATCACCCGGCCGCGCATGGCCGGTTCGGTGGCGAGCTGGATGGTGGCGTTGGCGGCGGTCAGCATGGTCAGCGCGAACAGGCCGACGGGGATCAGCATCAGGCCGAACGACCAGTAGGTGGGCATCAGCGCCGACAGGATCGACGTGGCCCCGAAGGCCGCGGCGGCGCCGATCACCAGCTTCACGGTGGGGTGCTCACGGCGGGCCGCCAGGAGGGCACCGCCGAGCGAGCCGATCGCCATGACCGAGCCGAGGATGCCGTACTCACCGGCCCCCTTGTCGAAGGTCAGGCGGGCCATCAGGGCGATCGTGATCTGCGAGTTCAGGCCCAGCATGGCCACCAGGCCGACGATGCCCATGATCAGGGCGATCTCGGGGCGGCTGCGCACGTAGGCCAGACCGGCCCGGGCCGAGCGGTTGCCCCGGGCGGGGCGCTGCTGGTGGCCGAGCTCGGCGCGGTTCATCCGGGTCAGCGAGAACACCACGGCGATGAAGCTGACGCCGTTGATCAAGAAGACCGGGCCGGTGCCGAACCAGTTGATCAGCAGGCCGGCGATGCCCGGGCCGAGCAGGCGGCCCGCGTTGAACGAGGCGGAGTTGAGGCCGACGGCGTTGGGCAGGTAGTCGACCGGCACCAGTTCGGACACGAAGGCCTGGCGCGCGGGGCCGTCGACGGCGGCGACGATGCCGAGGCCGGTCGCCAGTGCGTAGACCATCCAGAGCTCGGCAAGGCCGGTGACCACGAGCAGGCCCAGCGTCAGACCGAGCACGGCCGAGGCGATCTGGGTGGCGATCAGCACCTTGCGCCGGTCGAACCGGTCGGTGGCCGCGCCGGCCCAGGGAGCCAGCAGGAGCACGGGGGCGAACTGCAGCGCGGTGGTGATGCCGACGGCGACGCCGGAGTTGTCGGTCAGCTGGGTGAGGACCAGCCAGTCCTGGGCCACGCGCTGCATCCAGGTGCCGGTGTTGGACACGATGGCACCGGACGCCCAGAGGCGGTAGTTGCGGATACTCAGGGCCCGGAACATGGGACTCACGAGTCGGCGATCCTCCTCAAGATCTGTGACGCAGTAGCGAGGACGGCTCGCTCGTCCGGGTCGAGGTCGGCCAGCCGTCGGGCCAGCCAGGCGTCGCGCTGCCGTCGGGTCTCGGTGACGGCGGCGACCCCGGATCCGGTGATCCGGACGATGATCTGCCGGCCGTCAGCCGGATCCGGCTCGCGGTTGACCAGACCGCGATCAGCCAGGGCGGCGAGGGTGCGCGTCATCGAAGGCGGCTGCACCCGTTCGAAATCAGACAGTGCGCGTGGGGTCAGGGGGCCACGGCGGTCGAGCACGGCGAGCACCGACAGCTGACTGTCGGTGAGTTCACTGTCCGACTTCTCCGCGCGCAGCCTGCGCGTCACCTTCATCAAGGACACGCGCAGCTCTGTCTCCTCGAGCACGTTCACAAGTCTAGCCAACTTCTTAGCTGAGCTAACTATTCCCCCGGGCAACCAGTGTTCGCATTCGCCCGTTCGGGCGAACGAACGCAAGATCGTCCTGCAGACCGGCACATAACCCCAGGTCCGCACGTTTCGACAGGTAACCTCGAAAGAGTGGGAGAACACGGAGTGCCCTACCAGGTCACCCAGGGCAGCATGGGCGAGCGCCTCCCGGTCGCTGTCGGCACCGGCGTCTGGGCGCTGCTGTTCGTGCTCGGCCTGACCCTGCGCACCGAGCTGGCGGAGTCCGGGCGCGAATGGTGGATCTGGACCGCCGCCTCCGGAGTGCTTCTCGGAATCGTGGGGTACACCTACCTGCTGCTGCGGCGCCCTCGGCCGGCGCCGGGCGAGACGGCACCCTCCAGTGGCTACACCGGCGATGTCGACGACGTGCCGCGGCACAGCGCCGAGCTCACCCGCCTGCGGCGTCAGGCCTCAGAAAACCTGATCAACCAGCGCATCCGGTCCAAGCCCGGGGTCGGCGAGCACCACGGCGACGAGGTCCCGTAGCTCCCAGCGGTCACTGGCCCAGCACAGGGCGCGGGCGAGTCCGTCGATGGTGGACGCATGGACACGCCCGTCGGGCGCGTCGATCCACCAGTCCACCTCCACGCCGTCAACCGTGAGTTCCTCGTGCTCGCGCCAGGTGGTCGGTGCCTGAGGCAGGAGAGCCAGCACCGTGTCGTGCACCGTCTGGTCGGTGCCGTTGGTGTCGTCCACCTCGCCCGCCACCAGGTCCTGCGCGCGCCGTAGTCCCAGCAGCCCGGCCAGCGCCGCCGCCTTGCCGGGTGCGACCGGCACCTGCACCCCGAGGTCGACGCGCTGGCGATACATCGGCGAGTCGACGAGCACGGCCTGGTCGGCCGGCACCACGGCGGTACCGGCCGGGTGTTCGGGATCGAGCGCACGGACGTCGTGGTCACCGGGAGCGGTGTCGGTGGCGGCCGACGCCGTCGCCAGATCGGCGATCCGGTCGAGCAGGGGAAGCAGCATCGCCGCGGTGAGATCGACGTCCGGATCGGCGAGACGGTCGAGCACGTCGTGCAGCCCCTGAGCGTCGAGGTCGTCGACGGCGCTGACCACACCCACGGCCCGGGCCGCGGCGGGGTCGAGGCCGGACATCCACTCGGGAGCGGCAGGCAGCAGTGCACGCAGGGAGGGCTCGGCACCGGGCGCGGCCAGAACCCCGCCCTCGTCGTCCTGGTCGGTCAGTTCCGAACGTAGCCACCAGGCGGTGTACGAGGGCACGTCGAAGCCCCGGCCAGCCGAGACCACCCGCGCCGGGCGCACCAGCGCGGGGCGCAGCAGCGGGTCGACGGCGATCGCGAGCACCACGTCGGGCAGCGACTCCGGCCGCACCAGGTCCAGGTCACGCACGGCGACGAGCTCGGAAATCGTTCCACCGGGTAGCATCTCGGGGTTGACGGCCTGCACCCAGGCGGCGTAGTCCTCCCACCCGTCGAGCTCGGCGGAGGGCGTTCCCTCTTCGTCGTCCAGACCCAGCAGATCGGGCTCGAGCGACACCTCGGAGGCCAGGAAGGCGCCCGGTCCGTGCAGCACACCGACCGCGGCCAGGGTGCTCTCACCCCAGCGCTCCGCCCACCACTCGGGCAGGATGCCGACGTCGTCCGGGTGGAACCACTCCGCCGCCGGGCTGCCCTCGATCGCCAGGGCCGACGCCGGGGTGGGCTCACCGTCTTCGTCGCTCAGTTCCAGGTCGCCCAGCCACGGCAGTTCGCCCGGCCCGAGCTCACCGGCCGCGACCGCCACCGCGACCAGGGCCAGCACGGCGTCACGCAGTTCGTCGGGGCTGCGGCCGAGATCGGCGAAACCGCCCGGCTCGTCGCTGATCTCGTGGATCGCGGTGCGGACGACGGGAAGCTCGACCAGCGCCCGCGGCCCGGCCACGGTGACGCCCATCCGCTCCAGCAGTGGGTGCACCGCCTCCGGGTGGACGACCTTGGCACCGAGCACGCCCAGTGCCTCGGGCACCGAGATCGGCGCCCCGGCGTCGACATCGGTCTCCGGCGAGGCCAGCAGCAGACTGCGGGCACCGCGCGCGACGGTGCCGTCGGCGAGCGGGATCGGCAGGAAAGCCAGTGACTCGCGGATGGTTTCGTCGAGGGTCAGCCCGGCCAGCGCCTCGTAGGCGGCCCGCCAGCGTGGCGGGTCGGGGAGCGCGGGCAGGGCCTCGACCGCGTCGGACAACCAGATCCGGCGCACCCCGAGGTACTCCAGCGCCGGCCACGACGGACGCGGCGCGTGCACGAGACCGGCCAGCCAGGAGGCGAAGACACCGACCACGGCGCGGTCGGCGCCCACCGGCCCGGCGAGCGCCAGAGCCTCGGCGGGACGCAGCAGCACCTTGGGGTCTTCGGCGGAACGCAGGAGCGGGATACCGGGCAGCAGCGCCGACACCGCCTCACGCAGAGCACTGTCGACCGGCCCGGCGGCCAGGCCGGTCATCACCAGCGGCCAGGCCTCACCACCGTCGGCCGTGACCTCGGTGAGCAGGTCGGCGTAGGCCTGGGCGGCGTTCTCGACGATCAGGTCGGTGACGGGGCCCAGCACCACGTGCCGCCGGGTCACGTCCATCGGCACGGTGGCGATGAGAACCGCGGGCCAGGGCAGGGATTCGTCACTCGGGGTGGGAGCGTTCAGCACCGCCGGATCGGGCAGCTCGGCCTCGCCCAGCGGCAGGGCCCAGGTCAGGTTCCAGCGGGTGAGGACCTGTTCCTCGGTCGGGCGGTCGGCCAGCAGCCCGGCCGGGATCTCGCCCTCGCGACGCAGGATGCGCCAGCGACGCGCGACATCGCTGATCACACGCGGGTTCTCACCGGGCAGCTCGACGACGATCTGCTCCAGCCCGGGCAGGGCGAGCAGAAGGACGTCGGACACCTCGGCCAGCAGCTGACGCACGCGGGCCACGGCGTCGGGCCCGTTCAGCGGCAGGAGTACCGCCGTGTCGTAGCCCTCGGGCGGAGTTCCCTCGGCCTCGAACGGCAGACGCAGCACCGGGACGTGCCCGTCGCGGCGCTGCAGCTCCTCGGCCAGTTTCGGGGCGCCGTCGTCGAGGGACGTGGTGCGCACCAGTTCGCGGGTGTCCGCCGCCGAGAAGCGCACTCCCCCAGAGCGACTCAGCACCGCGGGCTCGTCGGTGACCGCCAGGACGGCGGCGAACCCGACGCCGAACCGGCCCACCGTGCCGCCGTCACGTTTGGCCGAGGCCCGCAGGGTGGCCAGGGCCTGCACACCGTCGGCGTCGAGCGGGGCGCCGGTGTTGGCGGCGACCAGGACGGGGCCGATGTCTCCCTCGGTGAGCTGCAGGAGCAGGCGCCCTTCGACGCCCGCCCGCAGCGCGGCGTCGGCCGCGTTCTGAGCCAGCTCGACCACGAGCCGGTCCCGGTAGCCGCCGAGCACGAGTTCTTCCTCGGCGTTGGCGTCTTCCCGGAACCGGGTCGGTGAGGCGGCCCAGGCCGCCAGGACCCGGTGCCGGATGTCCGCGGCACCGAACCGGTCGTCGGTCACGACTGCGGCGGCACCTCGGTCCGGCGCTCGGCCTGCTCGCCAGGAACGTCCGAAGCCGTCTCGGCCTCGCCCGCGGCCCACACAGCCTCATCCTCGGCCGACGCAGCCCCGCCCGACACGATCTCGGTCGGCACCGCATCGGTCGCCGTGGACCCGGCCGGGAGGAACCCGCTATCCGAATCGCCCGTGGCCGCGGCGGTTTCAGAAGCGACGGCGCCGGCCGGGGCGGACTCGCCCGTCACGTCGACAGCCTGTCCCTGAGCGGCCTCGATCGACTCACCCGGGCCACCCGCGTCACCGGACTCGCCGGCTTCCTCGGCCGCCCGGTCCGCCTCGAGCGCAGCATCGTCGGCCGCAGCGGCCTCCGGGCTCAGCGCGACGGGCGGCGCCTGGTCGGTCTCCGGCTCGGACCGGAGGACGTGCACGTCTTCCGGCGCACCCGAGGACTCGACCTCCGAGGACTCGACCGATCCACCCACCGAATCGACGGACGCCTCGACCGACCGCACCTGCACCGAATCCTCGGGAGAGGCAACCGGTTCGGGGTCGAGCGTCGACTCGACCGTGATCTCCACGGGCGGCGCCGTCTCGGGCTCGACCAGATCGGCCGTGGTACCGCCGGCGTCCCGCGGAATCCGCGGCTCGACAACCGTCCCGCCGACACCCGCTCCGTCGGCAACCGCGCCATCCACGGTCACCTGGTCGGCAACCGTCTCGTCAGCAACCACGCCGCCGACCGCAACCGCCTCATCAGCAGCAGACTCATCAGCCGCAGACTCGCCAGCAGCAGACTCGCCCGCACCGACGCCACCGACCGCCTCACCGACAACCACATCGTCGGCAACCGTCTCGTCGGCAACCGTCTCGTCGGCAACCACATCGTCAGCAACCGTCTCGTCAACGACTCCGGCCACCACAACGTCCTCGGTGACCCGAGCATCTCCGGCCACCACAACGTCCTCGGTGACCCGAGCGTCCCCGGCAACCACAACGTCCTCGGTGACCCGAGCATCTCCGGCCACCACAACGTCCTCAATGCCCCCGGCAACCTCGGAATCGCCGGCAACCCCGGCAACGCCGGCCTCCGGGGAAGCCACAGCACCCCCCGGACCCGTGTCCTCCGAAGCCTCCGTAACCGCCGAAGCCTCCACGTCGTCCACACTCGACCCGGTCTCGATGCCCGGCGCCGGCTCCGGCTCGGCCAGATCCATCCGGTCGACCACGGTCTCGTCGAGGATGTGATCGCCCAGCGGCTCGGGCGCCGGCATCTCCAGATCGGTCTCGCTGTGCGCGCCGCACCCGAAGTCGACCGCGACCACCGACCCGTCGGCGGGCGACCACTCGTTGGCGCACGCACCGAACGCCTGACGCAGCGAACCCGACAGCGGCACGAAGTAGGCGCACGAGACGCACGCCGCGGACGCCTGCACCGCGGTGTCGGCCGTGGGCCCGTGCGAACCCCGGTGCCAACGGTCAGCCGCACTCGCGACGCCCTCCGGCCCCAGCACCCGCTCGCGCCCCAGCCCGAGCTCCCAGAAGAGCTGCTGGTCGGAGTCGTCTTCGTCGGTGACCGTGTAGCCCGGAACCAGGTTCGGGTCGGAGGGCTTGTAGGGCAGCTCGTCACCGGCGCCCAGGTCGCCCGGGGCGATGCGGTCGCTCCACGGCACCCAGTCGGGCGCCATGATCGACTCGGCGCCCGGCAGCAGGACGGTGTCGCAGACCGTCACCCGGTCGGACCCGGGAACGTGAGCGAGCGTGACCGCCCAGCGCCACCCCCGGTAGCCCTTCGAGGTGCAGTCGAACGCGTGCATCGTGAGCCCGGCCTGGTCGACCGACACCGACAGGTGCCGCCCGACGGTGCCCGGCTGCGCGACATCCTCGGCGGCCTGGCGTGCGATGTCCACGGCGGCCGCGGCCAGCGGGTCGGGCTCCGAGGGCACCCGGACAGGGGCGTCCACCTGCGCTTCGGTCTGCTCCGGCGCCACCGCGTCGGTCTCGTCGACCGTTGCCGTCATCTGCTGGTCCGTCATCTGCTCCACCTCTGCTGCACCCCGGCCGGCCTGTCCCCGCTCCACTGACACCGTGCCCCCCATCGTCGACGACGGTGGTGGCGCCGAGCGCGCGGAAGCCGCACCCGCAAGTCTCCCCCATCCGCGCAGGGTGTCGAGCAGGCGCGGGCGGCGAGCCGGTCGGCCGATCACGCCTCGAGGTCGTCCGCGACGGCGCGGAGCACGGTAGCCACCTTGCTCGCGGACGAACGGTCGGGATAGCGCCCCCGGCGCAGGCTGTTGGACACGTTGTCCAGCAGCTTGATCACGTCTTCGACGATGACGGTCATGTCCTCGGCGGGCTTGCGCATGGCGCGGGCGACCGACGGCGTGGCCTCGACCAGACGCACGGACAGGGCCTGCAGACCGCGACGGCCCTCGGCGACGCCGAACTCGATCTTGGCACCCGGTTTGAGCGTGGTCGTACCCTCGGGCAGCGCGGAGGCGTGCACGAACACCTCGCCACCGTCATCGTTGCTGGCGAAACCAAAGCCTCGCTCGGCGTCGAACCACTTGACCCTGCCAGTCGGCACGTCTTTATCCCCTGTCACGTGACGATTGCCGCGGACCTTGGTATCCGCGGCAACCGTTCTCGCTCACGTTCTGTCGTTTCCTCAAGATTAGCCGTCAGTTGCTGACGTGCGAACGGCTTAATCCGGCCAGATGACCCGAAAGCCACCGGGGAAATCCGAGAAGATCCTCGAGGACGACGTCGGCACCTGCCGCCCTGAGCTCGTCGGCCGACTGCGGACCGGTGCTGACACCCACACTGGCGGCGCCCGCGAACCTCGCCGCCGCCACGTCGCCGACGTGGTCACCGACGTAGGCCGACGCACCCTCCACCGCGAGCAGTTCGCCCTTGGCGACGCCGAAACGCCCACCCGCGATCAGGTCGGGCCGGTGCTTGCCGTCGAGCAGTCCCAGCGCCTCGAGCACCGTGTGCACGCCGGGCTCGGACTTGGCCGAGATCACCAGCACCCGGCCGCCCGCCTCACGGATCGCCGCGAACGCCTCGTGCACCCCCGGCAGCAGCGTGTTCCGCGCCAGGCCGGTGGTGGGGTAGAGCGAGCGGTAGGTGTCGGCGAGCAGATCGACGTCGGCCCCCGGCATCAGCTCGGAGATGATGCGGTCGAGGGGGTAACCCATCAGCGGCCAGGCACGTTTGCGGTCGACCACCGGACCCGGCGCATCGCCCAGCACCTGCTGCCGGGTGCGCTGGAGGGTCGCCACGATGCCGTCGGCGGAGTCCACCAGGGTCATGTCGAGGTCGAATCCGACCACCAGTTGCTCACTCGGCACGTCCCCCACTTTAGGGGCCTGCGGACACAGGAACGGACGACGGGAAGACCCCGCCGCCCGCACCTGGAGGGACTCAGCCCAGCGACTCGTGAAGCCCCCGGTAGCGCTTGAACGCGTTGCGCAGGTCTTCGGTGGAACCGCCCGCCAGCTTCGAGCGCAGCCCCGCCAGATCCCGTTCGATCAGCGTGGCCGCCTCCGCGACGGTGGACTCCGGGTCGTCGACGAACCGCGCCTGCAGCTCACGCCACTCCTCGTCCGAGGTGACGTCGCTGCGCCCGTCGACCGCGTCGGCCTTCGCCTCGGAACGCCGGCGCCCGCTGGTGATCGACGTGACCGGAGCCGGTGCCGTCGCGTCCGCGTCGTCGACCTGAGCGCCGACCTTGCGCTCCGCGTCCGCGGACACGTAGTTCTCGCGCACCGAGGGGTCGCCCCGCTCCGGTGCCACGACCGTGGGACCAGCCCACGACGTCCCTGATTCGGCCTTCTCGGAATCCGGGGCCGGGGAGACGGGTGAGACCGGCGCGGCCTGCCCCACCGAACTGGCCGCACTGGGCCCGGGCCAGCTCTTGCCCACCGGGTCGGTGCCCGAGCGGTCGCCGGCCCGGGTGGCCTCCTCGGCCCGCCGGTCGGCGGCGGCCGCGTCCGGGGTCACCGGCACCTCGGTCGTGGCGGCAGCCGGAGTGGCCGGGGTCGAACGATGGACGCCCCGGTCACCTTCGGTCCCGCCGGTACGCCCGGCATCGGTGGCCGGTTCGGGAAGAGCGGAGTCGGCCCCTTCGGCGGCCTCCGAACGCCGGGGGACCTCCGAACGGGCCCCCGGGACGGAGTCGTCACGGTTCAGGTCGTCGCGGTTCACGTCGGCCCGGCTCGCCGGGATCCGGTCGGGAACCCGCTCGTCGGTACGCCCACCGGCCGGGGGATGGTAGATCTCGGTGTCGTCGGTGGCCGGGTTCTTCTTGCCGGCGTCGTCGGTCGGGCTCGTCATCGCGTCTCCTGCGGGTGCCGGGTGTCCTGCACGGTGCGGTTGGGCGCGGTCTCGCGCGAGCCCTCGGGGTTCCGTGGAGTCTCGACGGTCGGGGTGGTCGCGGACGTACGGCCTGCCACCACCTCGTCCTGAGTGACCCCGGACCGCGTCGAGGAGACCGGCGGACGGCGCTCGCCGTCCTGCCCGTCTGTGCCCCGCCCGGGAGCGGAGGCGCGTGCTTCGTCGGTGGCCCGAGTGCCGTCGGCGGGCAGCGGAACGGTGTCCTTCACCGGGACGTCAGCCGTGGCCGAACCCCCGGCGTGCTTGCCACCGGGCAGCGGACGGGTCGACCCGTCCGGCTCCGGCGTGCCCACCAGGGCGTGGAAGAGCTTGCGGTAGTGCATGAACGCCTGACGCAGGTCCTCGGTGTCGAGCTGACCCGAGCTGCGGTGCCGCTCGTGCGACTCGTGGGCACTGCGGTAGTGCTGCACGATCTCCGCGTGGTCGACCATGACCATGTCGGACCGGGTGGAGAAGTCGTCGACCGGGTAGCCACGCTCCTTCATCACCGCGGTGATCAGCGCCTCCGCCTCGTCCACGGCCACCGGCGGCTCGTCGACGAAGCGCGCCTGCGCCGCCGACCAGCGGGTGCCGAACCGGGCCTTTTCCTCGTTGCCGAGCTCACGGACCTGCAGCTTGTCGCGGCGGTCGGCGATGGCCGCCAGCTTGCGCTCCGCCTTCGCGCGGTTGTCCGAACCGGCCAGGTAGCGCTCGTACTCGGGACCGAAACGGTCTTTCAGCTCGGACCGCCGTTGCTGAAGTTCCGCGTTGCGGCGGGCCTTCATGAAGGCGAACACGCCGAGCAGCAGCAACGCCAGCAAGACGATGATGACGATCGCCGTAACCATGCGTCCTCCTTCTTCAGACGCTCACCGGACGCCCCGGCATGCGTTCCTTGATCAGGATCACCACAGACCCGGCAAAGCGCCTGTCGAGATGCAAGGGCCGACGTCAAGGCCGATCAATGCGCCTCATTGCTATTAACGTTGGTGCGTGCCCCCCACCCCTGTGCGCAGCCTGGCCGACGAACTGCGCAGCTGGGACGACGAGGCGCTGGTCGCGCTGCTGGACCAGCGCCCCGACCTCACCGTGCCCCCACCGGCCGATCTGGGCGGTCTGGCGACCACCGCCGTGAGCCGTCTGTCGGTCCAGCGTGCGGTGGACGGTCTGGACGCCCGCACGCTCCAGGTGCTCGAGGTGATGGCCGTCAGCCCCGAACCGGTGTCGTCGGGCGAACTCAGCCGCCGCTGGGGCGCCTCGGTCACCGCCCCGCTGGCCCGTCTGCGCGGCCTCGGTCTGGTCTGGGGCGGTGCTCGCTCACTGCACCTGGTGCGCGCGGCCCGCGAGAGCCTCGGCGCCCACCCCGCCGGGCTGGGCCCGCCGCTGGCCGAGGCCCTGGGCCGGCGCTCACCGCAACGCCTGGCCGAGGTGATGGAAGACCTCGGCCTGCCGCCGTCCGGCGATCCGGACACCGCGCTGGCCCGGCTGGCCGAGCACCTGGGCACCCCCGCGACCGTCACCGCGCTGCTGGAGAAGGCCCCGCCGAACGCCGCGAGCGTGCTCGAGCGCCTGGTCTGGGGCCCGCCCGTGGGCCAGGTGCCCGACGCCGACCGCCCGGTGCGCGCGGGCACGGCCGGCTCCCCCGTCGAATGGCTGCTCGCGCACGGCCTTCTCGCTGTCGCCGACCCCGGCCACGTCGTCCTCCCCCGCGAGATCGGCCTGGCCCTGCGTGGCGGCAAGGTGCACCGCCGCCCCGAGCAGACCCCGCCCGCGCTCGAGGTGAAGGAGCGCAGGGCCGACCAGGTCGACGACACCGCCGGGCTGGCCGCGGCCGAGGCGGTGCGGCTGACCGAGGAGCTGGGCAGCCGCTGGGGCTCCGACCCGCCGCCCCTGCTGCGGGCCGGCGGCCTGAGCGTGCGCGACCTGCGGCGCACCGCGACCCAGCTCGACGTCGACGAGGCCACGGCCGGCCTGATCGTCGAGATCGCCCTGGCCGCAGGCCTGATCGCCGACGACGGCGAGGCCGACCCGTCGTGGCTGCCGACCGCCGACTTCGACGTCTGGCTGACCGGGAGCATCGGCGAGCGCTGGGCCCGCCTGGCCCTGGCCTGGTGGGACACCCCTCGCGCAGCGGCGCTGATCGGCACCCGCGGGCCCAAGGACGGCCCGGTCGCCGCGCTCGGGCCGGGGGTGGAACGCCCACAGGCGCGCATCGTGCGGCAGCAGGTGCTCACCGATCTGGCCACCGAGACGATGCGTCACCCGGCGCACGCCCTGACCGATCCGAACGGCTCCGGGCTGGTGGAGCGGATGGTGTGGACGGCCCCGCGCCGGGCCTCGGCGTCGGTGCCGGAGCTGGTGCGGTGGGCGCTGAACGAGGCCGCCTGGCTGGGCATCACCGGGATGGCCTCCCTGTCGTCGTTCGGCCGGGCGCTGCTGGACGAGGCCGAGACCGCGCCGGGGTACGGGAGCGGGGCCGAGCCCGGCCGCCGGTCCCAGGGCGTGAGGGCGGCCGCCGCCCGGCTCGACGAAACCCTGCCCGAGCCGGTCGATCACGTGCTGCTGCAGGCCGACCTGACCGTGGTCGCCCCGGGCCGGCTGCCGGCCGCGACCGAGCGCGAGCTGATGCTGATGGCCGATGTGGAGAGCCGGGGCGGTGCCTCGGTGTTCCGGTTCACCGGGGCCTCGGTGCGGCGGGCACTGGACGCCGGGCGCACGGGTGAAGACCTGACCCGCTGGCTGACCGAGCACAGCCGCACACCGGTGCCGCAGCCGCTGGAGTACCTGATCTCCGACAGCGCGCGCCGCTACGGACGGCTGCGGGTCGGCGTCGCGTCGGCCTATCTGCGGGCCGACGACGAGGCGCTCCTCACCGAGGTGCTGGCCGACCGCCGGGCCGCCGGTCTGCGGTTGCGCCGGCTGGCCCCGACCGTGCTCGCCGCCGGCGCCCCGCCCGAGACGGTGCTGAGCGCCCTGCGGGAGATGGGCCTGGCCCCGGCGGCCGAGTCCCCCGACGGTGACCTGCTGATCCACGCCGTGCCCCCGCGCCGCGCCCGCACGGGTGGCGCCCCGGTGGCCCGCCGCCAGCCGCCGCCCACCGCCACCACCACGGCCCTGCAGAAGGCCGTGCAGGCGATGCGGGCGGTGGACAAGAACCAGCGGCGCCCGGCGGTGGTCGGGAGCGAGCCGCCGCCGATGGTGCCGATGGACCCGGCCGGGGCGATCGCGGTGCTGCGCGAGGCCGCGGCCACCCGGCGCCCGCTGTGGATCGGCTACCTGGAGGACGCGGGGAGGCCGGTGAAGCAGATCATCGAGCCGCTGGCGGTGGAGGGCGGGCGGATCCGGGCGCTCGAGCTGTCCACCGGCAAGGTCCGCGGATATTCGGTGCACCGGGTGATCGCGGTCGCCGGGACGGATGATTCCGGCGACTGAGCGGGTTGAACCCAGGTCGGCCGACGGCTTCGATGAGGGAGACTGCGTTACGTGAGTGACGGACCACTGATCGTCCAGAGCGACAAGACGCTGCTGCTGGAGATCGACCACGACCAGGCCGCGGCCTGCCGCCGGGCGATCGCCCCGTTCGCCGAACTGGAGCGCGCCCCCGAGCACGTGCACACCTACCGGCTGACGCCGCTGGGCCTGTGGAACGCGCGCGCGGCCGGGCACGACGCCGAGCAGGTGGTCGACGTGCTGCTGGAGTACTCGCGCTATCCGGTGCCCCACGCGCTGCTGGTCGACGTGGCCGAGACGATGGCTCGCTACGGCCGGCTGCAGCTGATCAAAGACGGTCCGAACCTGGTGCTCCGGGGCCTCGACGGGCCGGTGCTCGAAGAGGTGCTGCGCAGCAAGAAGGTCGTCCCGCTGGTCGGTGAGCGGCTGAGCGAGACCGATGTGCTGGTGCATCCGAGTGAACGCGGCAACCTCAAGCAGGTGCTGCTGAAGCTGGGCTGGCCCGCCGAAGACCTGGCCGGCTACGTGAACGGCGAGAAGCACCGCATCGACCTGGCCCCCGACGGCTGGGAGCTGCGGCCGTACCAGTCCGAGGCGGTCGAGGGCTTCTGGCACGGCGGTTCCGGGGTGGTCGTGCTGCCCTGCGGCGCGGGCAAGACCCTGGTGGGTGCGGCCGCGATGGCGAAGTCCGGCACCACCACGCTGATCCTGGTGACCAACACGGTCTCGGCCCGGCAGTGGCGCGACGAGCTGATCGCCCGCACCTCGCTGACGGAAGACGAGATCGGCGAGTACTCGGGCACCCGCAAGGAGATCCGCCCCGTCACCATCGCGACCTACCAGGTGATGACGACGAAGCGGAAGGGCGCCTACGCCCACCTCGACCTGTTCGACGCCCGCGACTGGGGCCTGATCGTGTACGACGAGGTGCACCTGCTGCCCGCGCCGGTGTTCCGGATGACGGCCTCGCTGCAGGCCCGCCGCCGGCTCGGCCTGACCGCGACCCTGGTGCGTGAAGACGGGCGCGAGGGTGACGTCTTCAGCCTGATCGGGCCCAAGCGGTACGACGCGCCGTGGAAGGACATCGAGGCGCAGGGCTACATCGCGCCCGCCGACTGCGTGGAGGTGCGGGTCACCCTGCCCGAGCGCGAGCGGCTGACCTACGCCACGGCCGAGCCGGAGGAGCGCTACCGTCTGTGCGCCACCAGCGACCAGAAGACCCGCATCGTGCAGCAGCTGGTGAAACAGCACGCGGGTGAGCAGATCCTGGTGATCGGGCAGTACCTCGACCAGCTCGACGACATCGGGAACCGGCTCGACGCACCGGTTCTCAAGGGCGAGACGTCGGTGACCGAACGGCAGCGGCTGTTCGACGCGTTCCGTTCCGGTGAGATCTCCACCCTGGTGGTCAGCAAGGTCGCGAACTTCTCGATCGACCTGCCCGAAGCCAGTGTGGCCATTCAGGTCTCGGGCTCGTTCGGCTCCCGCCAGGAAGAGGCCCAGCGCCTGGGCCGGCTGCTGCGCCCCAAGAAAGACGGCAAGGGCGCCCGCTTCTACGCGGTGATCTCGCGCGACACCCTCGACCAGGAGTTCGCCGCGCACCGCCAGCGGTTCCTGGCCGAGCAGGGCTACGCCTACCGCATCGTCGACGCCGAGGACATCGGCAAGGAGCCGGCGTCGGAGAGCTGATCGCCGCCGGGCGGGCCGGGAGATTCGATCGCGAACGAGGACGCGATGGTCCTGGCCCGCTGTCCGCGTGACCTTCCCACGGTGGTCGAGACTTTCGGGTGCACCAGTGCATCCGGCGGTCCCGGGTGGAGAAGGTGGTGGCGGCCGGACGCGCCACGGCAGCGGTCCGGCGATCGGTCCGGTGAGCGCACTCGTGCGCGACGCCGCGATGCCCGACGCGCGCGGAAGTTCGCGACCGAGACCCCCTGGCCCGGACGACCGGCCACCGCATCGACGGGCCGGCCCGCGTCACCGCGTGAGGGCCGCGTAACGCCCGTCGTGCTCGAGAAGGCTTTCGTGGGTGCCGGTCTCGACGATGCGGCCGTGGTCGAGCACCGCGATCCGGTCGGCGTCGCGCACCGTGGAGAGGCGGTGGGCGATCGTGATCGTGGTGCGGCCTCGGGCCAGCTCGTCGAACGCCTGCTGCACGGCCCGTTCGGTGGTGGTGTCGAGAGCACTGGTGGCCTCGTCGAGCACCAGCACCCGCGGATTGCGCAGCAGCGTGCGGGCAATGGCCAGGCGCTGCTTCTCGCCGCCCGAGAACCGGTGACCGCGCGAGCCGACCATGGTGTCGTAACCGTCGGGCAGCGAGGCGATCAGCTCGTGCACCTGGGCGGCGCGGGCCGCGGCCTCGATCTGCTCGTCGGTGGCGTCCGGCCGGGCGTAACGCAGGTTCTCGCGCACGGTGGTGTGCAGCAGGTAGGTCTCCTGGCTGACCACCCCGACGATCTTCGCCAGGTCCTCGAGCGGGAAGTGGCGCAGGTCGATGCCGTCGATCGTGATCCGGCCCGCCGTGGGGTCGGCCAGCCGGGCCACCAGCGAGCCGAGCGTGCTCTTGCCCGAACCGGTCTCACCGACCAGGGCGAGCGTGTCCCCGGCCGGCACGGTCAGGTCGATGCCCACCAGGGCCGCGGTGTCGTTGCCCGGATAGGTGAAGGTGACGTTCTCGATGCGCACGTCGCCCCGGACGGCCGCGGGGTCGACGTGCACCGGGTCGGCCGGCTCGTCCACCTCCACCGGCAGGTCGAGGTACTCGAAGATCCGCGCGAACAGGGCCAGCGACGAGGTGATCGACACCCCGACGTTGAGCAGGCTGGTCAGCGGGCGGAAGAGGTTCTGCTGCAGCGCGGTGAAGGCCACCAGGGTGCCGATGGTCATGCCGCCGGCCGTGGCGGGCAGACCGGCGCTGAGGTAGATCGCGGCCGGGATGGCGGCGAAGATGACGGTCATCGAGGCCATCCGCCAGCGCCCGGCCAGGTCGGAGCGCAGTTGCAGGTCGATGAGGCGCTGGGACGTGGCGTCGAAGCGGTCGATCAGCGCGCCGGCCGTGCCGAGGGTCTTGCTCAGCTGCACGCCGCTGATCGAAAGACCTTCTTCGATGGTGACGTTCAGGTCGGCGAGCGCCCGCTGACGCTGCATGGTGATGACCCGGCGCAGGGCGGCGACCTTGCGGCTCAGGTAGATGGCGGGCGGCATCACGACGAGCGAGATCAGCGAGAGCTTCCAGGAGAGCGCGATCATCGCGACGGCCGTGGCCACCGTGGTGGTGAGATTGGAGGCGATCGAGGTGGCGGTGCTGGTGACCACACTCTGCATGCCACCGATGTCGTTGGTGATGCGCGACTGCACCTCGCCGGTACGGGTGCGGGTGAAGAACGCGACGGACTGGCGCTGCAGGTGGGTGAACACGTCGGTGCGCAGGCGGTGCATGACCTCCTGGCCGACGCGGGTGCTGATCCAGGTCTGCAGCACGCCGAGCACGCTGGTGACGGCGGCGACGCCGACCATGCCGGCGACCAGACCGACCAGCAGGGGGACGTCCTGGTCGGGGATCGCGACGTCGATGACCTCGCGGAGCAGGAAGGGTGACGCCATCGCGATGATCGACGACGCCACGATGATGGCGACCACCACGGCGAGCGGAGTGCGGTGATGCCTGAACAGGGCGCCGATGCGGCGCAGCGACACGTGCTCGGCCTGGGCCTTCTCGGCGGCACGCTGGGAGGGGGAGATTTCCGGGGGCCTTGGCAAGGGCTACCTCCTGGCTCGGGTTTTAGTGAGGTTACCTCACTATGAGGCTCCAACCGTAACCTCGGTTACGGTATTCCGCGTGAGCAGCCGGGATGACGAGGAGACGCTGGCCGAGGCCTTCTGGGCGGTGTCACGGCATCTGCGTCACCGCAGTCACGAGAGCGTGAGCCCCCTCGGCATCACCCCGGGCCAGGCCCGGGCGATCGGGATGCTGAGCCGGCACGGCAGCATGCGGATCAGCACCCTGTCCGAGCACCTGCGCATCGCACCGCGCTCCGGCACCGAGGTCGTCGACGCCCTGCAGGAGCGCGGCCTGGTCGAGCGCTCCCCCGACCTGGACGACCGCCGGGCCACGCTGGTGACGCTGAGCAGTCAGGGGCAGGAGGTCGCGACGGCGGTCCGGCGGGCCCGCGCGGCCGAGGCCGAGGCGTTCTTCGACCGGCTCAGCGATTCCGACCGGGCCGAGCTGGCGCGGATCATCGGGATCCTCCGCTCGGGAACGTGACACACCCTGACGGCTGACGTCCAGGAACTTCCCAGACTGCGGGTGCACGCTAGGCGACGTGGCTGAGAAGACCTTTGAGGCGAAGTTGCTGGTCGTGGACGACGAACCGAACATCCGCGAACTGCTCACGACGAGTCTGCGGTTCGCCGGGTTCGACGTCGTGGGTGCCGGTGACGGCGCCGAGGCCCTCGCGCTCGCCGAGCAGCACCGCCCCGACCTGGTCGTGCTCGACGTGATGATGCCGGACATGGACGGCTTCACCGTCACCCGCAAGCTGCGCGAGCGGGGCCGCGACATCCCGGTCGTCTTCCTGACCGCGCGTGACGAGACGGGTGACAAGGTCACCGGCCTGACCGTCGGCGGCGACGACTACGTGACCAAGCCGTTCAGCCTCGAGGAGGTCGTCGCCCGGATCCGCGCCGTGCTGCGGCGCACCGGGGTCGCCACCGACGCCGCCAGCGGGCGCATGGTCTTCCACGACCTCGAGCTCGACGAGGACTCGCACGAGGTGCGCCGTGCCGGCCGCCTGGTCGAGCTCTCCCCGACCGAGTTCAAACTGCTGCGCTACCTGATGCTGAACCCGAACCGGGTGCTGTCCAAGGCGCAGATCCTCGACCACGTGTGGGCCTACGACTTCAACGGCGAGGCCGGCATCGTCGAGTCCTACATCTCCTACCTGCGACGCAAGATCGACGACGTCGAGCCCCCGCTGATCCACACCAAGCGGGGCGTCGGCTACGTGCTGCGTCTTCCTCCCCAGAGTTGATCAGGGCTGATCCGCGATGAGCACCCCCACACTGAACCTTCCGCCGGGCGTCCCCGCCGAGGCGCCGAAGGCCCCCGGAATCGTCCAGACCGCCCGCGCCCGCTGGAACCAGGCGCCGCTGCGGGCCCGCCTGGTCGGCATCATGGTCGTGCTGCTGGTGGCCGGCCTGGCCCTCACCGGTTTCGCCACCCAGTACGTGCTGAAGAGCTACCTGATCGGCAAGGTCGACAGCCAGCTCACCCAGGCGCTGCCCAAGATCGAGAACGCCATCTCGCGCAACCAGATCACCCGGTCCGAGGCCCAGAGCTGGTCGCTGGCCCGCTACGGCATCAAGATCTGCGTGGACGACGGCGGGGTGGGCAGCGACTTCCTGCCCGACTACGGCCCGATCCCCGAGCTCAGCACCATGAGCTACGACCAGGCCGAGGAACACCGCGTCGACGGCATCTACACGGTCAGCTCCAACGAGGGTGACGAGACCCAGTGGCGCGTCATCTCCTCGGGATGGACCCAGGACGCGGTCGGTCTCACCGGCAGCGTGCAGATCGCCATGCCTCTCGACGACATCGACGACGCCGTCAACCGCCTGCGCATCCTCATCGCGATGTTCGGCCTGATGGTGACCGTGCTGTTCGCGAACCTGGGCTGGCTGGTGATCCGGCGCTCGTTCAAGCCGCTCACCGAGGTCGAGGAGACCGCCGCCGCCATCGCCGCGGGTGACCTTTCCCGCCGCGTGCCCGCCCACCCGCCGACGACCGAGGTCGGGCGCCTCACTCACTCCCTGAACGGCATGCTCTCCCAGATCGAGAGCGCGTTCCGGCAGAGAGAGGCTTCCGAATCCAGGACGCGTCGGTTCGCCGCGGACGCGTCGCACGAGTTGCGCACGCCGCTGGCTTCCATCCGCGGATTCGCCGAGCTCTACCGGCAGGGGGCCGTCTCCGAACCGGAGGACGTGGCCCGCACGATGAGCCGGATCGAGGACGAGTCGCGCCGGATGGGCACGCTGGTCGAAGACCTGCTCCTGCTCGCCCGGCTGGACGAGCAGCGCCCCGCCCGCAGCGAACCGGTCGACCTGGCCGTGCTCGCCGGTGACGCCACGCACGACGCCCGTGGCCTGGCCCCCGACCGTCAGGTGCGCCTGGTCGGCCTGACCGACACCCAGGGCCCGACCCCGGCCGTGGTCACCGGTGACGACAACCGGCTGCGGCAGGTGGTGGCCAACCTGGTCGCCAACGCCGTGCGGCACACGCCGAAGGGCAGCCCGATCGAGGTGGCCGTGGGCCGGCAGGACAACGTCGCGGTGCTCGAGGTCCGTGACCACGGCGAGGGCCTGACCCCCGACCACGCGAGCAAGGTGTTCGAGCGCTTCTACCGGGTGGACGCGTCGAGGGCGCGGCACCAGGGCGGCGGATCCGGGCTCGGCCTGTCCATCGTCGCGGCGGTGATCGGTTCGCACGGAGGACGCGTCGGGGTCGCCCAGACCCCGGGCGGCGGGGCCACCTTCCGGGTCGAGCTGCCTCTGACCGGCGCCGGCCCGGACGAGACGCCGGACGCCCCGGACACCCCCGACGTTCCTGACGACGAGCCCGGCCAGCCCCTGTCACCCGGTGCCAGTCCGTCCAGCTGACGCGAAGATCACTGACCGACAGTAACTGCCCGCCCGAATGGCCGACCATCGGGCGGGCAGTTCTTTGGGCCCTTCCTCTGCCGTCCCAGGCTTCCCACCGGCACATTCCGACGCCAGGCAGGAAAAGCACTACTCCAGCGTGATGCCAACCACAGGGTGATCTCGTCAATCCGACTCGTACGGTCTGGCCTGCGGGGATATAGTTGTCCGTACAGGCGGTTCCGGTTGCCCCCGGGCATTTTTCGGGGTGTACACGGCGTTCCCTGAACCGAAACCAGATGGTCACGAAGATGCGATCGACTGGCTCCGGAAGAGCACAACGGCCTACGACCCTTTGTTAAGGAGGGAAGATGATCCACACCGCGACCACCCCGGACCGTGACGACACTGAGGCTCCTCGTTCCTCGACCGTCGCGAACCCCCGTCGCACGCGCCTCGGCGCCGACGGTCGTCCGATCAGCGCTCCGGCCACTACGTCCTCGGCCGAGTGACACCGCGGCCCTGACGGGCCGCCAGGTGTCCTCACCACTCAGGACGCCTAGAACGCTTGCGTTCAATCGCGTGATGCCCCGGTCTCCGGACCGGGGCATCACGCTTTTTGCCGTGAGACCACGACCCGTTCACGTTCTCAGGCTTCTCACAGACGCGGTGCAGCGAACGCCGAGGGGCGCACGGTCAACTTGTTCACGTCAGCAAGCTGGCCACGAGGGTGAGAACAATGACGCAGACCACGAACAACCACGACGAGAACCCCTACTCCTGGGCCCGTCGCCCGGGGGACGACTCGTCCGCCAACAACCAGGGCGACCAGCCCGGTCCGGCTGCGCAGGCCTCTGCCCCGGCCAGCGAGGCCGACACCAGCGGTTCGCCCACCGGCGGTTCACCCACCGGCGGTTCGCCCACCGGCGGCACCGAGGCCGACGAGCGGTCGTCGACCGCCGCGGCGCCGGCCACCGGGTACGCCCAGACGGCCCCGCAACCGGCCTGGTCCCCGCAACCGGCTCCGTACGGGCAGACCCACCCGGGCGCACAGCCTCAGGGCGGGCAGCCCCAGGGCGCACAGCCTCAGGGCGGGCAGCCGACGCAGCCCCAGCCGGCGTACGACAGCCAGCACCAGTACGGCACCCAGCACCAGTACGGCACCCAGCACCAGCAGTACCAGCAGAACCCGCAGGCCTACGGGCAGCAGCCGCAGGGCGCCCCGCACGGCCAGCAGCACCAGCAGAACCAGTGGCAGAGCCCGTACTCGCGGCCCCAGGAGGGTCAGAACCAGCAGACGGGCTGGACCAGCGGAGGCCAGAACACCATGCAGAACACCACCGGCGGCACGCAGACGCTCACCGCGTACCCGAGCACCGCGACGACCACCACGCCCGACCAGACCGGAACCCAGACCGGCGCCCAGACCGGCTGGGGGCAGACCGGCACGTCGAACCAGCCCGGCCACTACGGCCAGCCCGGCCCCGGTCTGCCGGGTGGTCTGGGGCAGGGCGGCCAGCCGCCCCTGCCGCCGAACGGCCGCAAGCGACGGGAGTTCGGGCAGCCCGGCTGGCGAGGGGTGATCGCGACCGGTCTCGGCGCGGCCCTGATCGCCAGCCTGCTCACCGCCGGCGTGGTCATCGCCACCCAGGACGACGCGAGCCCGGCCAGCACCTCGCTCACCTCCTCGTCACAGAGCAACGAGGAGTCGGCGCAGGCCCCGGTCACCGGCAGCACCTCGGAGAACCCGGACTGGAAGGCCGTGGCCTCCGCGGTCGAGCCCAGCGTGGTCTCGGTGCAGGTGACCAGCCAGCAGTCCGAGGGTGAGGGTTCCGGCGTCATCCTCGACACCGAAGGCCGCATCGTCACCAACAACCACGTGGTCGCCGACGCCACCACCATCCAGGTGGTCCTCAACGACGGCCGCAAGTACACCGCCAAGGTCGTCGGCACCGACTCGGCCACCGACCTGGCCGTGATCCAGCTGGAAGACCCGCCGTCCGACCTGAAGCCGATCACCCTCGGCGACACCGACGGGGTCAGCGTGGGCGACTCGGTCATGGCCGTCGGTAACCCGCTCGGCCTGGCCGGCACCGTCACCACCGGCATCGTGAGCGCCGTCGACCGCCCGGTCACCACCTCTTCGTCGGAGAGCAGCCAGTCGTCGACGGGCAGCAGCGAGGCCGTGGTCACCAACGCGATCCAGATCGACGCGGCGGTGAACCCCGGCAACAGCGGCGGCGCCCTCGTCGACGCCACCGGCAAGCTCATCGGCATCAACTCGTCGATCGCGACCCTCAGCCAGAGCAGCGGTTTCGGCCAGGAGAGCAGCAGCCAGTCGGGCAGCATCGGCCTCGGTTTCGCGATCCCGGTCGACCAGGTCAAGGACATCACCAACCAGCTCATCAAGAACGGCACCGCCCAGCACCCGTGGCTCGGCATCACCCTCAGCGACACCACGGTGAAGGTGGACGACGCCAACCGTGACGGCGCCGGGGTGCAGTCGGTGGTCGCCGACTCGCCCGCCGAGGACGCCGGAATCAAGCAGGGCGACACCGTGGTGGCCGTCGACGGCGAGTACGTGAACGGCGCCGAATCGCTCATGGCCCAGATCCGCGAGCGCTCGCCGGGAACTGAAGTGACCGTCACGATCGTCAGAGATGGTAAGAGCCAGGACGTGAAGGTCACCCTGACCGCCCGCCCCGACAGCTCGAACTGACCGACACCGCACCACCGTCCGTCCCCGTCCCCCACCAGGGGCGGACGGTCACGAGGGCCGGCCCCCCACGGCCCTCTCCGCGAAAGGGCTGATCCGAGCAGCCTTTTCCCGCTGGGCCTCCGGAGATCCGATGGATCACCGGAGGCCCTGCGCTTTTGCCACTCCCGGCGCCCGGCGCGGGCCTCAGGCCGTAAACATGCGCACCGCCGCGTCTTCCACCTCCTGGTACTGCCGCCCGGCCTGGGCCAGTGCCGCCTGGATCTGCTCCAGCGCCACCCGCACCCGCTCCTGGGTGCCCCGCCAGTCGTTCACCACCGTCTGGAACTGCGACGCCGCCACCCCCGTCCAGCTGCCCTGCAACTGCACGAGATGCCGCATCATGCGGTCGACCTCGGTGCCGATCTGCTGCGCCGACGCCTGCACCGCGCCGCTCGCCTGCACCACCTGGACACTGTCAACCTCGAACCTGGGCATGCCTGCCTCCCCGTTCTGTCGCCCTGATGCCGAAGCCGCCGACGAGCGGCCCACCACGACCATGACACGTTCCCCCAGAACACTTTCCGCGTCGTCCACACACCCCGAGCCTGTGGAAAACCCCGCCGTCGTGTGAGTCACCACCACGGCTGGACGCCAAAATGCCGCCGCCGCGCACAGCCCTCACCAGGAGGGCCGCACGCGGCGGCGGACGACGGGGATCGCGCGGACACACCGGAATCAGTCAGGACGGGACCTCTCGACCGATCCCGGCGATCGCCCGACGGCGATCACCCCGCCGGATCAGGTGTACGCGGTCAGTGCGCGGCGGAGGGCAGGGGGTTCGGGACCTCCCACACCATGGACAGCCGACGGCCGCCCTTGCCGTCCGGCAGCTTCACCCAGTGGGCCACGGGGCTCAGCCCCTTGGCCGTCCACTCCGGGTGACCTTCGTGCAGCGACGAGCCGGTCGCCGCGGAAGTCGATTCCGTAGACGACGCGGCAGAGACTGTTTCAAGACCGTGGATTCGCTTCATGGTCGTCTAGCCACCTCTCGTTCATCTTTTGTTCACCTTCAGGTTAGCACCTGGTCAAGTTCAGCGATACCGCAGCGGAACTCCGCGTTACTCGCCCGACCAAGCTTCACCATCAGTGGCGCTTGTTGCCATATCTGTCATCACAGCACGTCAGAGCGGGTTTTCGCGGTCCGCCAGCCGAGTGACAAGGGCGGACAATGCCGCGAACACGAACCGGGCATTGAACACGTCACACTGACGCAAGGCCTCGGGAAACCGCCCGAAACCGGCACATCCACTGCTCCGACGCCCTCGCGACTCACCCGGTCGAACCGGTCGGCGCCCGGTTGCCGACCCGTCCGGGTTCCCCGGCCGGCCACCGCCCGGCCCGACGCTCACCGGGAGAACACCGCCCGAGCCGACCACGACGTCCTCAATTACGGTCACCTTCACGCCCCCGGCCCTCAGAAACGGCCCGAACGTCGCAGACACCGAACGTTGTTTAGGCTGTCGAGGTGGCAACGGTGATGCTCGGACTCCCGAGGACGCGGCAGGACGGGCACTCCCCCGCACTCGCGGGGCGGCCCGGCGATCCGCGCCTCATCGACACCTACGGCCGTGTCGCCACCGATCTGCGGGTGAGCCTGACCGACAAGTGCTCACTGCGCTGCGGTTACTGCATGCCGCCCGAGGGCCTGGACTGGATGCCCACCGAGCAGGTCCTCACCGACGACGAGCTGATCCGGCTCATCACCCTGGCCGTCGACGACCTCGGCGTCGACGAGGTCCGCTTCACCGGCGGTGAGCCCCTGCTGCGCCGGGGGCTGGAGCGCATCATCGAGGCCACGGCGCAGCTGAAGACCGCTGCGGGCCGGGCCCCGGTCACCGCGCTCACCACCAACGGCGTCGGGCTGGACAAGCGCGCCGCCCGGCTCAAGAGCGCCGGCCTCGCCCGTATCAACGTCTCCCTCGACACGCTCGACCCCGAGCGGTTCCACGAGATCACCCGCCGCGACCGGCATGCCGACGTGCTGGCCGGCCTGGAGGCGGCGGCCGCCGCCGGGCTCGGGCCGATCAAGATCAACACGGTGCTGCTGCCGGGGGTGAACGACGACGAGGCCGTGCCGCTCGTGCGCTGGGCGGTGAGTCACGGCTACGAGCTGCGGTTCATCGAGCAGATGCCCCTCGACGCGCAGGGCGCCTGGGAGCGCGGCTCGATGGTCACCGCCGACGACATCCAGAAGGCCCTGGCCACCGAGTTCGACCTGGTGCCGACCGATCCGCGGGCCCGCGGCGCCTCCCCGGCGCAGACCTGGCGCGTCCGGCACGGCGACCACGAGGGCACCGTCGGCATCATCGCCTCGGTGACCCGCCCGTTCTGCGGCGACTGCGACCGCACCCGGCTCACCGCCGACGGCCAGATCCGCAACTGTCTGTTCGCCCGCGACGAGACCGACCTGAGAGCCCTGCTGCGCTCGGGGGCCGACGACGCGAAGATCGCCGATCTCTGGCGGGCGGCGATGTGGGGCAAGGCCGCCGGGCACGGCATCAACGACACCTCGTTCATCCAGCCCGACCGGCCGATGAGCGCGATCGGAGGCTGAGGCACCCGCCATGAGCACCACCATCACGGTCCGCTACTTCGCCGGGGCCCGCGCGGCCTCCGGCATCGAGTCCGAGACCCTGCCCGTCACCGGGCCGACCCCCCTCACCCAGCTCACGGCGCAGCTGGCCGAGCGGCACGGGGCCGCCCTGACCCGGGTGCTCGAGGCGTCGTCGTTCCTCATCGACGAGGTCGCGGGCGACCGCTCGCGGGTGGTCCCGACGGGCGCGACGGTGGACGTGCTGCCACCGTTCGCGGGTGGCTGAGCCCCGGTCTCAGGGACAGTAGGGGCACTGATCGAGCTTCTCGTCGCCCAGTGCGGTCAGCCCCTGCGCGGCGATCTCCTCGTCGCTGACGTAGAGAACCGCCGAATAGGTGCGGGTGTTGAAGACCGAGACCGGCGCATAACCGCGGCCGAGGATTTCCTGCTTCTTCTCGTCGGTGGCGGTCAGGGTGTCGCCCAGGCGCTGCTTTCCCGAGACCACCCACACCCGCGAGCGCCCCGCCAGCCGCTGCGTCAGCACGTCGGGCCCGACCTCGGAACCGTAGATCGAGTCGTACCGGCCCGCGAGAGCCACGTCGGCGACCCCGTCGAACCGCTCCGGGTAGCCCATCGAGACCACGCGCCGGTCGCGGGGCAGGAAGACCACCGCGTCCCCCGCCCGGGCCTGCGCCCCGAGAGCCTCGGCGGCGCCCCGGATGTCCTCACCGTGACCGGTGACCGGCTGACGATAGGCGTCCTGCAGCGAGAAGCCGGTGAGGAACAGCGCCGCCACCATGATCACGGCGCCGGCCCGGGGCAGGCAGGCCGCCAGCCCGGCCGCGACCAGGCAGGCGCCCGGCAGGACGAACACCAGGTAGCGCGGGACGAACACCGGCTCGACCTGGGAGACGACCCAGAGCACGGCCGAGGGCAGCAGCGACATCGACAGGCCGACGAGCATGGTGAGCTGCGGACCCGAGGCCGCCACCCGCGTCCGCCCGCGCCACACCAGCCCGGCGGCGATCACGGTGACCAGCCCGGCCGCGGTCGCCGAACCCCACAGGTAGCGCGAGAAGTCGGCGTACATCGTGGGCGTCGGCGAGTACAGCCAGCTGACCTGGCCGGACTGCCCCAGGCTGAACAGCACCAGGGGGGAGGCCACCGCCAGGGCCACGCCTCCGGAGAGCAGCCAACGACGAAACCCGCTGGGGCGCGCCAGGAGGCAGACCACGGCCAGCGGCAGCACCGTCAGGGCGCTGATCTCGTTGAGCAGCGTGGCCAGGGCGAGGCTCGCCGAGCTGAGCCGCAGCAGCCGGGCCTCGCCGGTGCGGGTCCAGCGCACCAGCAGGAGCACCGCGAGCGTGGCGAACATCGACACCAGCGCGTAGGAGCGGGCCTCCTGCGCGTACCGCAGCGCGAAGGGCGAGATCACGTAGAAGGCGACCGCGAGAACCGCCACCGCCGGGCCGCCCAGATTCCGGCCGAGTCGAAAAAGAATCAGCGCGGTGAACGAGCTGGCGAGAACCGAGAGCAGGCGCAGGGCCAGATATATCTGATTCGAGTCGTCGGGTCGGCCGAGCAGAAGATAAAGAATGTGCCCGGCCAGATAATAAAGCGCGTGCACGAGGTCGACCCGGGAAATCATGTCGGCCAGATCGGGCAGCGAAAGGCCGACGGCATATCGGGTGACGGCCTCGTCCCACCACGGGCTGGGGCTCCGGACCCGCCAGCTGAAGACGGCCAGGGCCACGGTCAGGGCGATGGTGGGGCCGAACCGCCCGACGACCGCCTCGGCTCGCGTGACCTGCACGGACGAGGGCGTACCGGTAGAACTCCGCATGGCACTGGACACGAGCTTCCCATCCCGCGTCACGCGAAGGGACCTGACAACCAGCCGGACTTTCCCGGCCCGAACCGCGCCACCCTAGCACCTCAGGCAACGTTTGATAATAGTAAATCCAGGTACCGGATCCCGTTCGGCGAACGGTTCCGCGACAACCGGCGGACTCACCCGATGAATTCCCGTAATCACACCGTGATAGGCCGTGAGCACCCCACCCCGACCGCTGAATATCCACTTCCGTGCGCTACACTGCACCGCCCGGAATACCAATTTCGCATTCTGGATCCCGACAATGCCCGACAACCGGCTCAGCGGAGGTAGCAGTGCTCAGGGTCTTCGGGGCCGCACCGGCCTCTGAGCGCCGCCCGCCGGGCGAGCCGCCGGGCCACTCCGGCCGGTCCCGGGAGATCTCCCTGGTCGCCGCCGCCGGTCTGCTGGCCGGGATCGTCGCGACCTGGCCGGTGGTGCTGCACCTGCCCACCCGCATCCCCCAGGACCTGCAGGACCCGGCCTATTTCGTGTGGCAGCTGGGGTGGCTCGGGCACGCCCTGCGCACCGACCCGGCCGGCCTGTGGACCACCAACGCCTTCCTCGGCGCCGAGAACAGCCTGGCCTACACCGACACCATGCTGGGCTACGCGCCGTTCGCGGCCCTGGTCTCGGGTACCGGCGGGGCGGTGGCGCTCTACAACATCCTCCTGATCCTCAACAGCGGTGCGGCTTTCGGCGGGGTCTACTGGCTGTCCCGGGTGCTCGGCGCGGCCCGTGCCGGAGCCCTGGTCGGCGCCGTGGCCTTCACCTTCGTGCCCTGGCGGCTGGGGCACGAGCGGCACCTGAACGTTCTCTCCACCGGGGTACTGACCCTGGCCCTGGCCGCGCTGGCCCACGGCTACGGCTGGCGTCTGACCGGCGAGCGCGGGGAGGCCCGGCCGCGCTGGATCATCGGCGGCTGGCTGCTCGCCGCCTGGCAGCTCAGCCTGGGCTTCGCCGTGGGCCTGTCGTTCTCGTACGCGCTGGCCCTCGTGCTCTTCCTGGCCGTGGTGCTCTGGCTCGCCCGCGGAGGCCGCCGCCCGAACTGGGCCGTGGTGCGCCCGACGCTCATCGGCGGCGCCGTCTACGGCCTGGTGGGGATCGCCATGGCGCTGCCCCTGCTGCAGGTCACCCGGAGCTTCCCCACCGCGGTCCGCACCGTGGGGGCGCTGAACTACCACTCCCCGCCCGTCGTCGGCCTGATCACCGCGCCGCCCGAGAGCTGGCTGTGGGGCGACCTGGCCGAGGGCTGGCGCGAGGGCATGCAGTCGCCGATCGAGCAGACCCTGCTGCCCGGCTTCGTCCTGCTCGTCCTGGCCGCCCTGGGTCTGGTGTCCAGCCGCTGGTCGGTGCCCGGCCGGATCGCCCTGGGCGCCGTCGCGGTACTGGCCGCCCTGTTCGCCCTGGGCACCCACGCCCCGTTCGGCGGCCGTCTCACCTTCCTGCTGCTGTTCGACCACGCGCCGGGCTGGAACAGCGTGCGCACCTCGGGCCGGCTGATCCTGTGGGTCTCGCTGGCGCTCGCCCTGCTCGCGGCCGGTCTGGTCAGCCGGCTGACGAAACAGCGCCTGGTGCCTGCGGTTCTGGCCGCGCTCATCGCGGTCGAGGGCTTCGGCCAGGTGCCGACGGCGCGCGTGCCCGAGCCCCCGGTGAAGCTGAGCAGCCTGCCCGGCCCGGTGCTGGTGCTGCCGATCACGCGGGCGGGCGACTACCTGGTGATGGCCTGGTCGGCCGACGACTGGCCCACGATCGCCAACGGCGGCAGCGGTTACGACCCGCCCTACCAGGCCGAGCTGCGCAAGCGCGTGGAGACGTTCCCCGACGCCGCGAGCGTGGCCTACCTGCGCGAACGTGGGGTGAAGTCGGTGGTGCTCATGCCGTCGGACGGCACTCCCTGGGCCGAAGCGGCCTCACGCCCAACCGAGGGGCTCGGGGTCAGTGTTCGGCCGGAGGGCGACTCGCTGGTCTACCGCATCGAGCCGTAACCCCTGAGCGGTTCAGCCGTTCAGGGGCAGGCGACCCACTCATCGGTGCCGTCGGCCAGCACCTGGCGCTTCCAGATCGGCAGCTGCGCCTTGACCTCGTCCACCAGGCGCATGGCGGTCTCGAAGGCTTCCTGCCGATGCGCTCCGGCGACCGCGACGGCCAGGGCCGTGTCGCCGATCGCGAGTGTGCCCACCCGGTGCGAGACCGCGACCGCCTCGACGTCACCGGCCGCCGTCACCTCGGCGACGACCCGCTCCAGCACGGCCTGGGCGGTGGGATGCCCGACGTACTCCAGCAGGGTCACCGGCCGGCCGCCGTCGTGGTTGCGCACCACCCCGGCGAACGTGACCACGGCACCCGACGAGGCGCCCTCGACCAGGGCCGCGTGCGCCTGCAGATCGAGCGCCTGATCGCTCACCTGGGCGCGCAGCACCTGCCGGGCGGGCGGGACGAGGCGGCTGTGGTCGCGTGTGGTCTCGATCGGCACCGAACCAGGGTAAGCAGGGTTGGTCCCGACTCGCGCACGGGTCCGCTTCTACGGGCACGAGGCCGGTGGGCAGCCGCAACTGCGGACGCGCCGGTCGCCTACTCCGGTCCCTCGCCCTGGTCACGGAGCGCCTCGGGGGTGTCCCGGTCGGTGCCCGACGCCAGGTCCGCGCACTCGACGAGCACGACGTCGTCGCGGTCGCGCAGGTAGTGCCGGGCGCCCGCGTCACCCTTCGCGGCGGCGATCACGCCCGCCCAGTGGTCGCGCCCTATCAGCACCGGGTGGCCGGGGCGACCGTCGTAGCAGGCTCGCGTAAGGGCTTTCGGAAGAGGGCCTTTGGACGTCGCGGTCACCTTCACGACCCGGCTCACCACCGCGGCGGTCACGTCGGGGGTGTCGACGAGCGCGACGACGGCGGCATCCGGCGAATCGGGCTGCCCCTGAAGGGCTTTCAGGCCGGCCCGGAGCGAGGCCCCGATGCCCTCCGCCCAGTCGGCCGCGTACACCGGTGACGCGGACGGCGGCACCAGCACCGACACGTCCTCACTGCGCGCCCCGGTGACGACCACGACCGGCGTGCACCCCGCGTCCACCAGCGCCGCTACCCCGATACGCACCCAGGGGGTGCCGCGCGCATCGGTGACCAGCCCCTTGGGCCGGCCCATCCGGACCCCCGCACCGGCGGCGAGCACGATCCCGGCGACGACCACGACGTCCACCATAGGCGCCGCAACGCCCGAGGGGCGGCCCTCCTCGAAAGGAGAGCCGCCCCCGGTCGTGCAGAGTGGATCAGTCGTGCAGGGTGGATCAGAAGTCCATGCCACCCATGTCCGGAGCGCCGCCGGCCGGAGCCGCCGCCTTCTCCGGCTTGTCGGCGATGACCGCCTCGGTGGTCAGGAACAGCGCCGCGATGGAGGCGGCGTTCTGCAGTGCGGAACGCGTGACCTTGGCCGGGTCGATGATGCCCTTGGCGATCAGGTCGACGTACTCACCCGTGGCCGCGTTCAGACCGTGACCGGAAGGCAGGTTGCGCACCTTCTCCGCCACGACGCCACCCTCGAGACCGGCGTTGATCGCGATCTGCTTGAGCGGGGCCTCGACGGCGACCTTGACGATGTTGGCGCCAGTGGCCTCGTCGCCGGTCAGCTCGAGCTTGCCGAAGGCGACGACCGAAGCCTGCAGCAGCGCGACGCCACCACCGGCCACGATGCCCTCTTCGACGGCAGCCTTGGCGTTGCGGACCGCGTCTTCGATGCGGTGCTTGCGCTCCTTGAGCTCCACCTCGGTGGCCGCTCCGGCCTTGATGACCGCAACACCGCCGGCCAGCTTGGCCAGGCGCTCCTGCAGCTTCTCGCGGTCGTAGTCGGAGTCGCTGGCCTCGATCTCGTTGCGGATCTGGCTGACGCGGCCGGCGATCTGCTCGGCGTCACCGGAACCCTCGACGATCGTGGTCTCGTCCTTGGTGATGACGACCTTGCGGGCCTGGCCCAGGAGCTCCAGGCCGGCGGTCTCGAGCTTGAGGCCGACGGTCTCGGAGATGACCTGGCCACCGGTCAGGATCGCGATGTCCTGCAGCATGGCCTTGCGGCGGTCGCCGAAGCCGGGCGCCTTGACGGCGATCGACTTGAACGTGCCCTTGATCTTGTTGACGACCAGGGTCGACAGCGCCTCGCCGTCGACGTCCTCGGCGATGATCGCGAGCGGCTTGCCGCTCTGGATGACCTTCTCGAGCAGGGGCAGCAGGTCCTTGACCGTGCTGATCTTGCCCTCGACCAGGAGGATGTACGGGTCGTCGAGGACGGCCTCCATACGCTCCGGGTCGGTCACGAAGTAACCGGAGATGTAGCCCTTGTCGAAGCGCATACCTTCGGTGAGCTCGAGCTCGAGCCCGAAGGTGTTGCTCTCCTCGACGGTGATGACGCCTTCCTTGCCGACCTTGTCCATCGCCTCGGCGATGAGCTCGCCGATCGCGGGGTCAGCGGCGGAGATGGACGCGGTAGCAGCGATCTGCTCCTTCGTCTCGACCTCCTTGGCCTGCGCGAGGAGCTCGGCGCTGACGGCCGTCACAGCCGCCTCGATGCCCTTCTTCAGGGCCATCGGGTTGGCGCCGGCGGCGACGTTGCGCAGACCCTCGCGAACAAGAGCCTGGGCGAGCACGGTGGCGGTGGTGGTGCCGTCACCCGCGACGTCGTCCGTCTTCTTCGCGACCTCCTTGACCAGCTCGGCGCCGATCTTCTCGTAGGGGTCCTCGAGCTCGATCTCCTTGGCGATGCTCACACCGTCGTTGGTGATCGTGGGGGCGCCCCACTTCTTCTCCAGAACGACGTTGCGGCCCTTCGGCCCAAGGGTCACCTTGACGGCGTCGGCGAGCTGGTTCATGCCCCGCTCGAGGCCGCGACGGGCTTCCTCGTCGAACGCGATGATCTTGGCCATCGTGTGGTGTTCCCTCCACGTGGGTGGGTTGCTGGCCAGGGAGATGCCCGCGACGGACGGAACGACGCCCGACGGTCCTGTCCCGCCCGGCACCGGCCCTCATCCACCTGGCCGTACTCGCAAAGCTGTCACTCTCACTAGAAGAGTGCTAGTTCAATGATTAGCACTCGACCCTGGTGAGTGCAAACCTCGCGGGCGGTGCCGGAGGGCCGTTCGTGCAGTGTTCTCCTGAGCGCTGAACCGGGTCCGGACCCGCGCGCCGCCAAGACTGTCGGTGGTCGGTGGCAGCATGGGATTCGTGTCGGGCGGTGCGGTGAACGGCGGGCTGTCCGCTGCTGACGTGGTCGCGGCGGGGCGGGTTCTGGTGGTGCGGGCGGGCGCCGGCTTTCTGTTGCAGGCGGTCGACGCGTCGGGGCGCGCGGTGGGGGCGCCGGCGCGGGTGAGCGATCTGGCGTCCGAGGTCGCCCGGCTGGAGTCCGGGGGTGCGCCGGGCGCCGGCTCGACCAGTTTGGGCTCGACCGGTTCGCACGCTGCCGGTTCGGGGACGGCCAGTTCGCGGATGGCCAGCTCGGCTGCGGCCAGTTCGGGGGCGGCGGGGCCGCGCTGGGTCTGGTGGCGCACGGCCGAGGTGCATCCGCTGTTGCTCGAGGCCGGGGTTCGGGTGGCGCGGTGTCATGACCTGTCGGCCGTGGAGAACCTGCTGCACACCTACGAGGGCGAGCCGTTCGTGCCACCGCAGTCGGCGGGGCGGGAGGCCGCGGCAGCCGCCGCCGCGGCCTCGCGGCGGGGCACGCAGATCTCGTTGTTCGGTGAGGGGGAGGCGGGTGGTGGAACCAGGATGCGTGGCGGCACCTTCTCCGGCCGGGGCCGGGACGCCGCCGAGAGCTCCGGTAAGACAGCCGGGCCCGACAACGCGGGTGACCTGAACGGGATGAGCGGCTCGGACGAGGGCGACGGGCCGGACGAGGTCGGCGGCGGCTGGGTGCCGACAGACGCCGGCGTGTCGCTGGGAAGCGGCGGGGCGGTCAGCGGCACGGTCGGCGAGGCGACGACCAGCGGGGCGGTCGGCGGCGCGACGGGCAGCGGCACGATCAGCGGGGCGACGGTCGGCGAGGCGACGGGCAGCGGCACGATCGGCGAGGCGACGGTCAGCGGCGCGGTGGTCCAGCAGGCCGACACGCGCACGGAGCCTCCCCAGGACCTGCCCGGGTTGCTCGGGCTCTACGCCGCGCAGCTGGCCCACGTCGAGCGGGTCCGGTCGGCTCGCCCCGGGTTCCCGTTGCTGGTGGCCGCCGAGTCCGCCGCGCACCTGGCCGCCGTCGAGATGGGGCGGGCCGGGCTGCCCTGGAACACCCGCATCCACGACGACGTGCTCACCGATCTGCTCGGCCCGCGTCCGCAGCACCACGGTCGTCCGCGCAAGCTGCAGACGCTGGCCGAGGAGGTCTCGCGCGAGCTCGTGCCGAACAGCACCGGACCCGGCCTGGCCGTGAACCCGGACTCCCCGGTCGAGGTGCTCAAGGCCCTCAAGCGGCAGGGCGTGATGGCCAAGAGCACCCGGGCCGGGGAGCTCAAGGAGATCGACCACCCCGCGATCAAGCCGCTGCTGCGGTACAAGGAGCTCTCCCGGCTGCACGTCGCCCACGGCTGGTCGTGGCAGGACGAGTGGGTGCGCCAGGGCCGGTTCCACGCCGAGTACGTCCCCGGCGGCGTCGTCACCGGGCGCTGGGCCACCGACGGCGGCGGGGCGCTGCAGATCCCCAAGGTGATGCGGGCCTGCGTGGTGGCCGACCCGGGCTGGGTGCTCGTGGCGGCCGACGCGGGCCAACTCGAGCCCCGCATCCTGGCCGCCCTCTCCGGCGACCGCGGCATGATCGCCGCCACCGCCGACCCCGACCTCTACACCGCCCTCGCCCGGCAGGCTCTGGGCCGTCCCGACGCCCGCGACGAGGCCAAGATCGGCCTCCTGTCCGCCATGTACGGCGCCCGGGCCAACTCCCCCGCCATGGTCGCCCTGCGCCGCCGCTTCCCGCAGGCCCTCGACCTGCTCGAGCGGGCCGCCCGCACCGGCGAGAACGGTGGCGTGGTGCGCTCGGTACTCGGCCGCACCTGTCCCCCGCCGGAACCCACCTGGCAGGACGTCCCGATGGAACAGGCCCTGGCCCGCTCCCGGGCGCGCGGCCGCTTCACCCGCAACTTCGTCATCCAGGCCTCGGCCGCCGACTGGGCCAACGCCCTGGTGGCCGGACTGCGCCGCCGTCTTTCCGTTCTTCCGCAATCCGGGGGCCGCGCGGAACTCGTCTTCTTCCAGCATGACGAGGTCATCGTTCACGCCCCCGCCGCTCTCGCCGGAGAAGCCGTCACCGCGATCGTGGAGAGCGGTACGGAGGCCACTTCGCTGGTTCTCGGGGATCGCGGGGTTCGTATCCCGCTGGCGGCCGCACCGATCGCGTCCTATGCCGAGAAGAATTAGCCGCTCATCGCAATTAGCGCGCCGAGGGCTGGACGGTTCGTTCGCCGAACAATCACGGATCCGAATTGGTCAGACCGACGAGATCCGGCGAAGCCCTTGAAGAAACCCGGCCGACCGGCTAATGGCCTCGGTGAATTCGGCGGCGACCGCGCGACAACGATGCCGATGACGATGTGGGCGACGAAGAGGGCACGATTAGGTCGACTCGATAACCGAATTGTAAAACCTGCGCAAACACGCGAAGCCGCCCCCGGCTGGACCCGGGGGCGGCTTCGGTGACGAGTCAAGTCCTAAGCCCGCCGAGGGCCCACGACAGACGGATCAGGATGCGGGACGCACGGCCTCGGCCTGGGGGCCCTTCTGGCCCTGACCGACCTCGAACTCCACGCGCTGACCCTCGTCGAGCGAACGGTAGCCGTCCATCTGGATAGCCGACCAGTGCACGAAGACGTCCGCGCCACCACCGTCAACGGTGATGAAGCCATAACCCTTTTCGGCGTTGAACCACTTGACGGTTCCCTGAGCCATTCCAACTCCTGCTTGCTGTAACTGCGGCGCGGTTCGAGCACTGCACACGAACCGGGTCTCACGCTCGCCGAGCCCACCCCCGAGAGGGCTGGTCCGGGATGGTCCAACGTGCGGGCCTCTGGCGTGAAGCTGGAGAGGACATTGCTCATCGAACTGTTCGACCGCCACCTACAGTAGCGCCTGAATCGCACAGGCGGGAGATACCAACTCTTAGCGTCCATCGTGAACCGCACTTAGGCGCGACCGGCACTCGCGATGAATTGCCGGCGCCCTTTCTCGAGTCTCCCGACGAAAGCGCCCGGCACCCCCTGAGGGGTACCGGGCGCCGAAGGCCTGAGCATCGGGTTACTGGGTGTCGGACCCCAGGACGACGGTGATGAAGCCCGGGTTCACCGAGGCGTTCAGCGACAGCTCACCGAGGCCCAGCGACTTCTTCACGGCCTGCGCCGTCGCCTTCGAGGCGGCGTCGTTGTAGTAGATCTTCGAGACCGGCAGATCGCGGTTGGCGGAGTTGTCGGTGCGGGACACCGTCCAGCCCTCGCCCTCGAGCTGGTCCTGGTACTTGCCGGCCAGGCCGGCCACCCCGAGCGAGTTCAGCACGACCAGCTTCGTCGACTTGTCCACGTCGCTCGCGGTCTCGTCGGTGCCGCTACCGGTGCCGTCACCGTCTTCGGCCCCCGTGGTCTCCTCGGCGTCGCTACCGGTCCCGGTGTCGTCGCCGGCGGCCCCGCCCGCGTCGGCCGAGGCCGAGGCGGAGGCCGCCGGAGTGGCCTTCGTGTCCTCGTCCTCGCTGAGCGACTGCCCGGCGGCGGAGTTCTTGGTGTCGCCGCGGTTGCCCGCGACCGTGTACACGGCGCCGATCACCAGCACCACGACGGCGAAGCCGGCGATCACCGGCAGGATCGCGGCAACCGCCTTCGGCCGCGCACGGTGTGCACCGCGGCGGCTCGCCTCCACCGGTGCGGCGGAGCGGTCGTCGTAGCCCGGAGGCCTCGTGGCGGTCATCGCATGACTCCCAGAACGATGGAACGGGTACCGCCCGGTTCAGGGGCACCCGACGGCCTGAGACTACCGACCCAGCCCCTCCCGACCAGGTATCTCAGAACGCCATATCACTGTGGTGTGCCCCATCGGATGACTCTGGTCACTCAGCCGTGAGTGTCCAGTGACCGAGCGGAACCACTCCGGCGTCGCGTCTGACGCATCCGGCGCAGGCGTTTCACCAGCATAGGGTCGGTGGCAAGAGCCTCGGGTCGGTCGATCAGCGTATTCAGCACCTGGTAGTACCGGGTGGCCGGCAGGTCGAAGAGCTCACGGATGGCCTGTTCCTTGGCCCCGGGGAAGCGGAACCAGCGGCGCTCGAAGGCCAGGATCCCGGCCTCCTGCTCGCTGAGCCCACCCGTGGGCGCATCCGGTTCGGGTTCCATCCCATCTCCTCCTGACAGCCGTGCCGGATCCACTCTAGATCCGCGTCCGCACGGGTGTCATTCACACCAGGCTGTCCAGGATCAGGTCGATATCCGCCTCGCTGGTCTCCGGGTTGACCACGGCCAGCCGCGTCACCGTCTCCCCGGCGTGCACGGTCGAGACCACGAAACCGACGTCGTCGGCCAGCAACCGCTCCGACCAGGCGCGATAGTCGTCCGGCGTCCAGCCCCGGCGGCGGAAACAGACCACCGACAGCTCCGGCTCGTGCAGCAGGTCGAGCACGTCACTGGCGCGGACCCGGTCGGCGGCGTGCCGGGCCACGGTCAGCGTGCGCTCGACGGCGTCGGTGTAGGCCTGCGTGCCGTGGGTCGCCAGGGAGAACCAGAACGGCAGCCCGCGAGCCCGGCGGGTCAGGCCGACCGCGTAGTCGCTGGGGTTCCACTCGTCGTCCTGGCTCAGCACCTCCAGGTAGCCGGCCCGCTGCGTGTGCGCGGCCCGGGCCTGCGCCGGATCGCGGTAGACCAGCGCGCAGCAGTCGAAGGGCGCGAACAGCCACTTGTGCGGATCGACCACGAACGAGTCGGCGCGCTCGATCCCGGCGAACCGGTGACGCACGCTCGGTGCCGCCAGTCCGGCCAGCCCGTAGGCCCCGTCGACGTGGAACCAGAGACCGAGCTCCTCGCAGACCGCGCCGACCGACTCCAGGTCGTCGACGATGCCGAGGTTGGTGGTGCCGGCCGTGGCCACCACCGCGAACACCCCGTCGTGCCCGGAGTCGGCCAGCGCCGCGCGCAACAACGAGCCGGTCAGCCGTCCGTCCGGACCGACCGGCACCCCGACGAAGTCGACGTCCATCACGTCGCAGGCGCTGACGATGGACGAGTGGGCATTCGTCGTGCCCGCGATCGCCCAGCGGCCGGGCAGGCGGCCGGCCCGGGACAGGCGGGCCCGGTGGCGCGCGGCGACCAGCGCCGAGAGGTTGCCGAAGGTGCCGCCCGGCACGAAGACCCCGCCGGCCTGGGGCGGGAGCCCGGCCAGGCCGGCCAGCCAGGCCAGCGCCTGGTTCTCGGCGTAGACCGCGCCCGAGCCCTCCATCCAGGTGCCCGCGTACAGGCTGGACGCGCTCACCACGAGGTCGAAGAGGGTGGACGCCTTGGTCGGGGCGCACGGGATGAAGGAGAGGTAGCGCGGATGGTCGGTGGAGATGCAGGCCTGGGCGAGCACGTCGCCGAACAACCGCATGGCCTTCTCACCGCCCATGCCCTCAGGGGTGACGGTCTCGCCGACCAGGGCGCGCAGTTCGGCCGCGGTGCGAGGGGAATCCAGGGGGACGTGCTGGTAACTCATCCGGTCCCGTGAGTAGCTCATCACGGCCTCGGCGAGGACCTCTGTCCCGGCGTCGTAGCGATGCACGGATGTGCAGTCTATGTCCAGCTGACGCTAGATTCGGCGATCGTGACACGCCGACCACTCGCGGAACAGATCGACCCGGGCTGGGCCGCCGCCCTCGCCCCGGTCGAGGAGAAGATCGCCGAGATGGGCGACTTCCTTCGTCAGGAGATCGCCGAGGGCAGGACCTACCTGCCTGCCGGCCCCAACGTGCTGCGTGCGTTCAAGCAGCCGCTGAACGAGGTGCGCGTACTGATCGTGGGCCAGGACCCGTACCCCACACCGGGTCACGCGGTCGGGCTCTCGTTCTCGGTGGCGCCCGACGTGCGTCCGCTGCCGCGCAGCCTGAACAACATCTTCAAGGAACTGCACGACGACCTGGGCATCGAGCCCTCGAAGTCGGGCGACCTGACCCCGTGGGCCGAGCGCGGCGTGCTGATGCTCAACCGGGTGCTGACCGTCGCGCCCGGGGCCGCCGGTTCGCACCGCGGCAAGGGCTGGGAAGAGATCACCGCCCAGGCCATCCACGCGCTCGTCGAGCGGGACGAGCCGCTGGTGGCGATCCTCTGGGGTCGCGACGCACGCTCCCTCGCCCCCGCGCTGGAAGACATCCCGCGGATCGAGAGCGCCCACCCCAGCCCGCTCTCGGCCAACAACGGCTTCTTCGGCTCCAAGCCGTTCAGCCGGGCCAACGCCGAGCTCGAGGATCTCGGCGCCGAGCCGATCAACTGGGCTCTGTAAGGCTTTTCAGACACCAACGGTGGACGCGCCGGTCACCTCGACCGGCGCGTCCACCGTGGGCGTCCCGGTTCAGTTCGCCTGCAGGTGCACCTCTTCGTAGAGGGTGTTGCGCTGCCGGGCGGGCCGGTCGAGGTGCTCGGAGATGTCTTCCAGCTCGGCCACGGTCTTCAGCGAACCGTACTGCGAACCGGCCATTCTCGAGATGGTCTCCTCCATCAGCGTGCCGCCCACGTCGTTGGCACCGGCCTGCAGCATGGCCCGGGTGCCGTCCACGCCGAGCTTGACCCACGACGTCTGGATGTTGTCGATGCGGCCGTGCAGAAGGATTCTCGCGAGCGCGTGCACCACCAGGTTGTCGCGCATCGTGGGGCCCGGGCGGGCGACACCGGCCAGGTAGATCGGCGCGTTCTGGTGCACGAACGGCAGCGCCACGAACTCGGTGAACCGGGCGTTGCCGTACTCGATGCTGCGGTCCTGCAGCTCGGCGAGCAGACGTAGGTGCCGGGCCCAGTGCGCGGGGTTGTCCACGTGGCCGTACATCATGGTGGACGACGTATGCAGACCCACCTGGTGGGCAGTGGTGACGACCTCGATCCACTCCGCGGTGGGCAGCTTGCCCTTGGTCAGGATCCAGCGCACGTCGTCGTCGAGGATCTCGGCGGCGGTGCCGGGCATCGAGTCGACCCCGGCCTCCTTGGCCTGCTGCAGCCACTCTCGGATCGGCAGGCCGGTGCGGGTCGAGCCGTTGATGACCTCCATCGGGCTGAAGGCGTGCATGTGCATCTGCGGCACGGCCTCTTTCACGGCCCGGGCGATGTCGAAGTAGGCGCCCGCGGGCAGGTGCGGGTCGATGCCACCCTGCATGCAGACCTCGGTCGCACCCACGGCCCAGGCCTCGCGCACCCGGTTCTTCACCTCCTCGAGCGAGAGGGTGAACGCGTCGTCGTCGTTGCGGCGCTGGGCGAAAGCGCAGAAGCGGCAACCGGTGTAGCAGACGTTGGTGAAGTTGATGTTCCGGTTGACGATGTAGGTGACGTCGTCGCCGACCGCCTCGCGGCGCAGGTCGTCGGCGATCCGGGCGAGCTGCTTGAGCGCGTCGCCCTCGGCGTAGGCGAGCAGCACCGACTGCTCCTCGGTGAGGGCCTGCGGGTCACTCTCGGCCGTGCTGAGCGCCTTGACCATGTCACCGTCGGCCCGCTCGGGAGCGCCGGTCTGCAGGGCCTTCTCACGCAGGGCGGACCAGTCGCCGTACACGTCATCGAAGTCGCTGCGCCGGTCACTGGTGCGGCCGGTGGTGTCGATCGTGACGTTCAGGTCGATACGGCCACTACTGCCCCACTCGGGATCCGGCTCCTGCCAGGGCATCCCCTTGGGCATTCTCGTCGGATCGGCCAGGCCCTCCCGATCCCCACCCTCGAGCATGAGGGCCTTCACGTGCCCGTAAACCCGCGGATCGAGCCAGGGTTCACCGACGGCCGCGTACTCCGGGTGCACCGTGAGCCGCTCGACCAGCTCGAAACCGGCGTCGGCGCTGTACTTCTCCAGGTCGTCGAGGTGTGGCCAGGGGCGCTCGGGGTTGACGTGGTCGGGCGTGAGCGGCGAGACACCGCCCCAGTCGTCCGCCCCGGCCCTCAGCAGCAGACCGAGCTGCCCGGGCTCGGACAGGTTGGGCGGCACCTGGATCCGCATCCGCGGGCCCATCACGATGCGCGCGACCGCGACGGCGGCCAGGTACTCGTCGTCACCGGCGTCGGCGACCGAGCGCATCGCGGTCTTCGGCTTGGCCCGGAAATTCTGGATGATCACTTCCTGGATGTGGCCGTACTCGCGGGCCAGGCGGCGCAGCGCGAACAGCGACTCGGCGCGGTCGGTGAACGACTCCCCGATACCGATCAGCAGGCCGGTGGTGAACGGGATGTTGTGGCGCCCGGCGTCTTCGATCACCCGCAGCCGCACGTCCGGGTCCTTGTCGGGGCTGCCGTAGTGGGCCTGGCCGGGGGTCTCGTAGAGGTGGCGGCTCGTGGTCTCGAGCATCATCCCGACGCTCGGCGAGACCGGCTTCACCCGGCCCAGGTCCTGCCACGACATCACGCCCGGGTTCAGGTGCGGCAGCATGCCGGTGGTCTCGAGCACCTGCACCGCGAGCGAGCGGATGTAGCCCAGGGTGGAGGAGTACCCGGCCTCCTCCAGCCACTCCCGGGCCTCCGGCCAGCGGTCCTCCGGGCGGTCGCCGAGGGTGAAGAGCACCTCCTTGCAGCCGAGCGAGGCACCCTGACGGGCGACGCGGAGCACGTCGTCCGGGGTCATGTAGAGCGACTTGCCCTCACGCTCGAGCTGCTTCGGGGTCTTGACGAAGGTGCAGTAGTGGCAGCGGTCGTTGCACAGGTGGGTGACCGGCACGAACACCTTGCGGGAGTAGGTGACGACGCCCGACCGCCCCGCGCTGGCCAGCCCCGCGTCGCGCACCGCACCGGCCGCGCGCAGGAGCCGTTCGAGGTGCTCACCGCGGGCCTGCAGCAGTACCTCGGCCTCCACCGGGTCCAGGGTCACGCCGTCCTCGGCCCGCCGCAGGGCCCGGCGCAACGCGGTGTCGGTCGGTGCCGGGCCGGTGGCCGGGGTCGGCGTCTGGGTCACGTAAGACTCCTCTGCGGTGGTGGTGCTGGCGGGGGTCCTCCTGCCCTGGTGCGAACCTACGCCGACACCCAGTGCATTCCTGACCGGCTCGCTCCGTGAATCACGCCTGGCCGCGAACGACGTCGCCCATGTCACACAGTGCCGCAGACGTATCAGCCGGAGGCGGCCGAGCATCTTCGTCAACGGGATTCCCGTCCGCCCCCGACATCGAGGAGACTCAGCGCGATGCGCACCCCGGAGCCGATCGGCGGCAAGGTCGTGGTCATCACCGGCGCGGCTCGAGGTATCGGCGCGGCGCTGGCGGAACGGCTCGCCGACCGGGGGGCCCGCGTGGCCCTGGTCGGGCTGGAGCCGGAGCAGCTCGCGGCGGTCGCGGCCCGTTGCGGGCGCGGCGCGGCCTGGTTCGAGTGCGACGTGACCTCGCCCGAGGCGCTGGCCGAGACCGTGGCCGGCGTCGAGAAGCGGTTCGGCGGGGTGGACGTGCTGGTCGCCAACGCCGGGATCGCGATGGGCAGCCCGCTGCGGCTGTCCGACCCGGACGCCTACGACCGGGTGATCGAGGTCAACCTGATGGGGAGCATCCGCACGGTGCGGGCGTTCCTGCCGCTGCTGATCCGCAGCCGGGGCTACTACCTGCAGATCGCCTCGCTGGCCGCACTGTCACCGACCCCGATGATCACCGCCTACGGCGCCAGCAAGGCGGGGGTGGAGGCCTTCGCCCTGGGCCTGCGCACCGAGCTGGCCGGGCACGGGGTGGGGGCCGGGGTGGCCTACCTGTCGTTCACGGACACCGACATGGGACGCGTCGCCGGACGCAGCGGGCGGCTGCGGCTGCACGACCTCGACTCGGCGATCGGCCGGCTGGTCTCGGGCATCGAGCGGCGGTCGACCTACGTGTACGGGCAGCGCTTCATCCGGCTGCTGAGGCCGGTGCGCGGGGTGATGCCGGGTGTGGTGCACCTGCTCGGACGGGGGCCGGCGGCCCGGTTCGAGACGTCGCTCGCCCAGGCCGGACCCCAGGCGTCGTCACCCATCGGGCCGGGTGGGCGCGCGGACACCAAGGCCCGCACGGCGCCCGACCCGGAGCCGAGCGCCTGATCCCCTCGTGCGGTAGGTGACCGGGGTACGGCGAAAGGCAGCGTCGCCCCGGGCCCGGTGCCCCCACGCAGCGGCGGGCGAGTCAGCCGGGTCAGGTGCGTCGGACCGGCACCGGGTGTCTCAGTGCTGCGACGGCGGCCCGTACTTCGGGGCCTCGCCGGGCGGGGTGCCGTAGGCCGGGGCGTCGGACGAGGCCTGCCCGGTCGAGCTCTGCCCGGTCGAGCGCTGCGGTGATGCGGCCCCGCCCTGCGGCTGGTCGCCCTTGGGCTTGTCACCCGCGGCGTCTTTCAGGCGCTTGGTCAGGCCCTGGGCCTGGGCCTGCACCTTGGCCCGGGTCTCCGGGTCCTTGAGCTTCTTGCTGATCTGCTGGGCCTGCGCCTGCACCTTGGCCCGGGTGGCCGGGTCCTTGGCGGCGGTCTGGACCTGCTGGATCAGTTTCTTCCCCTGCGAGGAGCGGGCGAACGCGCTGACTTTCCCAAGAAATCCGGCCATGGTCCACGGTAACCGCTGAGCCGCCCGGAAGCATCCGCCGAGCTTCCCGCCGAGATGCCGAAGCACCAGGTCGGCGGCAGGATTCGGGTCATGCGAGGGTCCAGCGACAGTGAATTGGCAGAGGCTGTCGGGAAAGCCGTGAAATCGGCGGCGGAGATCGACGGCGAGCGCTTCGACGTGATCGTGATCGGCACCGGTTCCGCGGGCAAGCCGCTGGCCGGTGAACTGGCCCGGGCCGGCCGCCGGGTGCTCGCGGTCGAGCGGCACCGGTTCGGCGGCGAGTGCGCCTACGTGGCCTGCGTCCCGTCGAAGTCGATGCTGGTCTCGGCCCGGCAGCACCGGGCGCACCCGGCCGCTCCCGACGCCGAGGCCTTCCGCACCGCGGTGGCGGTGCGCGACAAGACGGTCTGGCACCGTGAGGACCTGCACGCCGCGAAGGGCATGCTCGACGACGGCGTGGTGCTGGTGCGGGCCGACGCGACCTTCTCCCCGGGTGAGGTGCACCTGGATCACGAGGCAACCGTGCGCTGGAACGACGCCCTGGTGCTGGCCACCGGGGCGGACGCGGTGATCCCGCCGATCGAGGGCCTGACGAAAGACGCGCCGGGGGTCTGGACCTCGGACGTCGCGCTCTCGAGCGACGAGCTCCCGGCCCGGCTGACCATCCTCGGCGGCGGGGCGATCGGCTGCGAACTGGCCGAGGTCTACGCGTCGTTCGGGTGCCGGGTGACGCTGCTGGAGTCGGCCCCGAACCTGCTGCCCCGCGAGCAGCCCTGGCTCGGCGAGACCCTGGCGCAGGCCCTGCGCGACATCGGCGTGGACGTGCGCACCGGCACCGAGCTCACGAAGGTGGAGGGCCTGCGCCTGACCACCCGGAACGGTACCGAGGACACCGACCGGCTCCTGGTCGCGGTCGGCAAGAAGCCCGTCACCACGGGCTTCGAGGCACTGGGCCTCGACCCCGACAACCTCACCGTCGACGCCCGGATGCGGGTGAAGGGCAGTCGCGACATCTTCGCCGTCGGCGACCTCACCGCGATCAACCCGTACACGCACGGCGCCAACTACCAGGCCCGCATCGTCGCCGCCGAGCTCCTCGGGCGGGGCCGGGACGCCGACCACTCCGGCACCCCTCGCGTCGTCTACACCGACCCCACCGTGCTCGCCGTCGGCGAGACCGAGAAAACCGCAGCCGACCACCACGTCCGCACTTCGACGGCCCGCTCCGACGCGACCGGCACCACCCGGGCCGCGGTGGAACGCACCGTAAACCCGGACGACCACCGGCCGGCCGCGATCGAGCTGATCGCCGACGCCGACACCGGCGTGCTCATCGGCGCCGCCGCGATCGGCCCGGAGGCCGACTCCTGGGCGGCGGAACTGGCCCTCGCGGTGCGGGCCGGGGTCACCGTCCAGGCGCTCGCCGACCAGCCGCACGCCTTCCCGTCGTGGGCCGAGGCGATCACCGCACCGGCACAGGAGCTCGCGGCTGCGCTACGGGAGTGATCCGGGCGGCTGATTCCCCAGCTGCCGGCGACGGATCCGCCGATATGGTTCGTGCCATGGATGCGGGCACGAACGACGGAACGATCTCGAGCGCGGTCTTCGTCACGGCGACCGAGCCGGAACCGCGCAAGTACGGCAAGCCGGTGGTGATCGGCGGCATCCTCGACCACCTGTGCGACCGGCTCGGGCCGGAGAACGTGCACCTGGTGCTGATCGGGCGGGCCGACATCCAGCGGCCCGACGTGCGCTACCAGCGGCACGTGCTGTCGAAGCCGGGCACGGTCGAGCAGGCCACCTCGGTGCTGGCCAACGTGGTGCTGCCGCCGCGCTTCCGGCCGGCCGGATTCGGGCAGAACGCGGGTGAGCGCGGCGGTGGCCGCTACCGCCACCCGCTGCAGGAGGCGGTGCTGCACTCGCCGGCCCTGGGCACCCGGATCTTCGCCAAGGTGCAGGAGATCGAGGCCGACCTCGAGATCTGGGACACGGTACGGATGGGCCAGTACGTGCTGGAGCGCGGCGAGACCGCCCGCGACCGCTCGGCCCTGTGGCCCACCTCTGCGCCCGCCGGGCACCAGGTGAAACGCCGCATTCTGTACGCCGACGACCTGTTCTCCGAGCGCTACGACGCGATGCTGAAAGAGACCGGCGGCTCGGGCAACCCGGGTGGCGAGTTCGCCAAGCTGCTGCCCGGCCCGGCCAAGAAACTGCTGGCCAACCCGCGCGTGCACCGTCCGCTGCTGCGTCTGGAGCGCGACCTGGTGGCCGCCTCGGAGACCCGCCAGCCGGAGTACTTCGACGGCACCTACCTGATCAGTCCCGAGGAGACCGCGCGCCTGCAGTCGAAGGTGCCGGGCGCCAACATCGGCACCCTGCCCCCGCTGCTGCGCGAGCCCTCGAACAGCCATCCCCGGCACTACACCGGCGCCCCCGAGTTCACCTTCATCGGTGGCTTCGACTACGCCCCGAACCGCGACGGCCTGGACTGGTTCCTGACCGAGTGCCGCGAAGCGGTACAGCAGGTGCTGCCGAACGCCGTGATCAACGTGGTCGGCCCGGGCACCGACGCCGGCCTGCCCTCCGGCGAGGCCTGGAAGGGCCAGGTCCGGTTCCTGGGCTGGGTCGACGATCTCGACACCGTGCTCAACTCCAGCGCCGCGCTGCTGTCACCGCTGCGCACCGGCAGCGGCGTGAAGATCAAGGTGCTCGAGGCGCTGGCCCGGGCGCTGCCGGTGGTCGGCACCCCGGCAGGGGTTCAGGGCATCGAGGGCAACGAGACCTCCGGCCTGCTGGTCGGTCAGACCCCGCAGGACCTGGCCGCGGCGATGCTCAAGGCCACCGACCCGATCCGCAACCAGCAGCTGTCCGCCGCCGCGCGCACGGCCTGGGACACCAAGTACTCGCCGTCGGTGGTGCGCCGCCGTTACGACGACATCTTCGGCCTGGCCCGGGCGATCCCGCCGGAGACCCGGCCGATCCAGTTGCCCCGTCTGTAAAGGGCTTTCACACCAATGGTGGACGTCGTGGTCACCCGACCACGACGTCCACCATTGATGTTTTCTCAGTTCGCGTCGGGCATGCCACCGTCGGCGCGGTTCGGGTCGCGCTTCTCCGCCCACACCGTGCGCACCGCGGGGTACTCGTTCAGCAGCTCGGTGACCGTGCGCGAGGTGTAGCCCTTCTCGGCCATGCCCCGCATCAGCAGCCGGGTCGCCTCACCGCGCTCCAGCCCCTCGGCGCCCACGCCGTCACCGGAGTGGTCGTGCAGCAGCACGAACCCGCCCTGGTGCAGCGCGCCGATCGCGCGCTCGGCGATCACCTCGGCGCTCACGCCCTCCCAGTCACGCGCCCAGGCCGACCAGATCGCGACCTCCAGGCCCAGCGCCCGGGTGGCCAGGTACTGACCCACGGTCTGCGCGCCGTAGCAGGGACGGAACAACGTGACCCGGCGCCCGGCGACGTTCTCGAGGCGGTTCTTGCCGTCCTTGATCAGGGCGACGGCCTTCTGCAGGGGCAACGCGCTGAGGCGGGTGTGGTCGATGCCGTGCAGAGCGACCTCGTGCCCGTCGCGCAGGATGCGCTGGATCAGGTGCGGATAGCGCTCGGCCTGCTCGACCAGCACGAAGAAAGTGGCCCGCTGACCGGCGCCGCCCAGCGCGTCGAGGATCTGCGGGGTGAACACCGGGTTCGGGCCGTCGTCGTAGGTGAGGCTGACCACCTTCTCGTCGGTCGCCACACAGGCGACCGTGCTGACCCCCAGCAACGCCGGGCGGCCGTAGGTGAGCACCTTGTCGGCACCGGGCAGCGGCCGCTCGCCGGCCTCGTAGTCGCAGATGTACCCGCGGCGCACCAGTTTGGCCGAAAGGTCCAGGACCGGCCGCCGGACGGAGCTCGTCATCCCCCGACTTTATCGACACGGCTGTGATGAACCCTTCGAGACTACGCAGGGCCACCGGTCCGGCGCAGAACCACCACGTTCGCGAGGTTCGTCGTCGACAATCCGTTGAATCCGTACACCGAACCGGGTGAGCGGGACGTAAGACGGTCATCAACACCCCGCCGTGCTGGATACCCTCGAAGCCTTCTCGAATTCGGAGGATTCCCCAGATGTCCGTTCAGCACGTCGGCGTCATCGGCGCCGGAATCGTCGGTCTCGCGGTGGCCCGGCGGATCACCGAGGTCTACCCCGGCACCCAGATCACGGTGCTGGAGAAGGAAGACCGGCCCGCCGTCCACCAGACCGGCCACAACAGCGGTGTGGTGCACGCCGGCCTCTACTACACCCCGGGCTCGCTCAAGGCCACGCTGTGCCGCCGCGGTGTCGGCCTGCTGAAGGAGTACACCCAGGAGAAGAACCTTCCCTACGACGAGTGCGGCAAGCTCGTCGTGGCGATCAACGAGGCCGAGATCGCCGGGCTGAAGAAGATCCAGGAGAAGTCCGCCGCCAACGGTGTGCCGGACGTCAAGTGGCTCGACAACGTGGGCCTGCGGGAGCTCGAGCCGTACGCGGCCGGTGTCGCCGCCCTGCACTCGCCGCACACCGCCATCACCGACTACGTCGCGGTGACCGACGCCTACGCCGACGACGTGCGCGCGGCCAGCGGCACCATCGAGTTCAACTTCCCGGTGGACGGCATCAGCCAGTACAACGGCAAGGTCCAGGTGAAGTCGAACGGCCGCACGCTGGTGTTCGACCGCCTGGTGGTCTGCGCCGGCCTGCAGTCCGACAAGGTCGCCACCTGGGCGGGCGACGACGCGGGCCCCGCGATCGTCCCCTTCCGCGGTGAGTACTTCCAGCTCGTGCCCGAGCGCACGCACATGGTCAAGGGCCTGATCTACCCGGTGCCGAACCCGGACTACCCGTTCCTCGGTGTGCACTACACCAAGCGGGTCCACGGCGGCGTCGACCTCGGCCCGAACGCGGTGCTGGCGTTCGCCCGCGAGGGCTACAACCGGGGCACATTCAAGGCCTCGGAGCTGTTCGAGACGCTGAAGTGGCCGGGCTTCCGCAAGCTGGCGGCGCAGCACTGGAAGATGGGCGCGAACGAGATGGCGGGCTCGTTCAGCAAGCAGCTGTACGTGAAGTTCGCCCAGCAGTACGTGCCCGAGATCCAGGCCGCCGACCTGGTCAAGGCCCAGGCCGGGGTGCGCGCCCAGGCCGTCGACCGTGACGGTTCGCTGGTCGACGACTTCCGCATCTCCAAGCTCGACAAGGTGATGGCGGTGCGCAACGCGCCCTCACCGGCCGCCACCTCGTCGCTGGCGATCGCCGAGTACATCACCGACGAGCTGAAGGATCTGATGGTCTCCCCGACCGCCTGATCCGGCCCTGTCCACAGGCCGTGAGTTGCCTCTTCCGGGTGAACTCACGGCCTGTGACCGGTGTTACTTATATCCGGATTCTTCATGCTTTCTTCATGACCCTGGACCCAACGACTGCGGCACCCTGGCATGCTTACGGACGGGGGGCAGCAGTGCCGCTGTCGATCCACCCGGCGCTGTCGCTCGGGTGAACGTCGAATCTCAAACCTCGTCCGAACGGCCATACTTCTGGTGCTGCCCGGGATCGGCGGTTCGACGGGCAATCGCCCGAAAGATAATTTTCGGTTTGCCCGATTTGAATCCCGGAGTTGCGTCAGTGACTACGCGACGTAGTTGCTGATACCAGAACCGTCACTCGACACGTGCGTTGCGGTAACGAAGTCTGCATTGGCTAACGATGGAGATGGCGAGACCGTACGTTGGCAGGGACGGCAGTGCGGGGCTGCGGACGATCAGTGCGACAGGGAGGGCTTTCAAGTGACGCTCCGTGATCCGATGGGAAGGGCTGCGCGAAACGCCGGGGACTCCACCCCGGACGCCGCCCGTCCGGACGAAACACGGCGGGTCGTCGACCTACGCGGAGAACCGGCGCCGGCGCACCTGCTGGCGGAGCAGAACGCCTCACCGGGTGGCTACGGCGGTTACGCGCCGGCCCCCGGGTTCAACCAGCAGATGGCCACGCAGCCGATCCAGCTGCCCCAGCTCAACTCGCCGCAGCTGTCGGCCCGCCCCGCCGACGCACCCTTCGTCGCCAACGGCGCCCAGGACGACGACCCGCCGGCCGGCACCTGGACCGGCCCGCTGGTGCGCGCCGGGGTGCGCCCGATGCTGGTGCTGCTCGACCTGCTGGCCTGCCTGGCCGGCGCCCTGGCCTCCGGCGGGGTCCGCCCGATCATGGGCCTCTTCACGCTGCTGCTGATCTCGGCCTACGCCACCGCCGGCCTGTACCGCTCGCGGCTGTCGCCCGGCATTCTCGACGACCTCCCGGCCCTGGCCGGCCGTCTCCTGGTGGTCCTGGCCCTCACCGTCACCGGCCAGCTCACGCTGAACCAGCTGCGCTGGGACGTCGAGATGGTCGACTGGAAGCTGCTGATCGCGGCCGCCGTCACCGGTGTCGCCACGATCTGCCTGCGCAGCGCCGCCTACGGGCTCGTGCGGTACGCCCGCCGCACCGGCCGGATCGCGCACCGCACCCTGATCCTCGGCGCCGGCCGGGTCGGCACCTATCTGGCCGAGTCGCTGTCGCAGCACCCGCAGTACGGCCTGCAGCCGATCGGCTTCCTCGACATCGACCCGCCGCGGCCGGGTGTCAGCGCCTCGCACCGCATCCTGGGCCGTCCCGAGCAGCTGGTCGAGGTCCTGCTCGACCACCAGGTGCGCAACGTGATCGTGGCGTTCGGCTCGATGCGGGAGTCCGAGCTGGTCGACATCATCCGCACCTGCGACCGCCTGCACTGCGAGATCTTCGTGGTTCCGCGCCTGTTCGAGCTGCACCACGTGGGCGGCGAGATGGACACCGCGTGGGGCATGCCGCTGATCCGCCTGCGCCGCGCCGCCTACCGCAGCCGCGCCTGGCAGGTGAAGCGCGCGATCGACATCGCCTTCTCCGGCTTCGCGCTGTTCCTGCTGTCGCCGCTGATGACCCTCATCGCCGCGCTGGTGCGCTGGGAGGGTGGCCCCGGCATCATCTTCAAGCAGGAGCGCGTGGGCGTCGACGGCCAGCACTTCTCGGTGATGAAGTTCCGCTCGCTCAAGCCGGTGGACGAGACCGAGTCGCAGACCAACTGGAACATCGCGCTCGACGACCGGCTCGGCCCGGTCGGCAAGTTCCTGCGCCGCTCCTCGCTCGACGAGCTGCCTCAGCTGTTCAACATCCTGCGGGGCGACATGAGCCTCGTCGGCCCCCGCCCCGAGCGTCCCCACTTCGTGGCCACGTTCCGCAGCCAGCACCCGCACTACGTGGCCCGGCACCGCGTGCCCTGTGGCCTCACCGGTCTGGCCCAGGTCAACGGCCTGCGCGGCGACACCTCGATCGCCGAGCGCGCCCGGTTCGACAACTACTACATCGAGAACTGGTCGCTCTGGCTCGACATCAAGATCCTGATGCGGACGGCGATGTCCGTGATCCGGGCCGAGGGCGGCTGATCCGACGCAACGCTCCGGCGGCCGCCTGCGTCTGATCAGGGGGTATGTCTCTGGGCCGAACCGGTCTTTCCCGGCCGGACCGGAACGGAACACCCCCGCTGCGCCGCCATACTGGTCACCACAGGTGATCAAGGCGACTACCGAACCCGACCGTTCACACCCCCCATCTGTGCGAGGAATGCCCTGTGACTGAACAGCTGCCCGTCTCCGAGATCCCCGTGGTCCTGCTCGCCGGGGGCATGGGTACCCGGCTTCGCGAGGCCAGCGGCGACAAGCTGCCCAAGCCGATGGTCGACATCGGCGGGCGGCCGGTGCTGTGGCACGTCATGAAGATGTACCAGGCCCACGGCTTCCGTAAGTTCGTGATCTGCCTGGGCTACAAGAGCGACGTGATCAAGCGGTACTTCCTCGACTACCGCCAGGCGGCCGGTGACTTCACGCTCACCCACGACGGCGCCGACCCGGTGTTCCACTCCGCCGGCGCGGTCGAGGACTGGGAGATCACGTTCGTCGAGACCGGCCTGCAGACCGGCACCGTCGGCCGCGTGAAGAAGGTCGCCCAGCACCTCAAGGCCGACCAGTTCATGCTGACCTACGGCGACGGCGTCGGTGACGTCGACATCAGCAAGGTCGTCGAGACCCACCGCGCCGGTGGCCGCATCGGTACCGTGACCGCCGTGCACCCGACCAGCCGCTACGGCGAGATGCACGTCGAGAACGGCCAGGTCGTCGAGTTCAACGAGAAGCCGACCCTGGCGACCGGGTGGGTCAACGGCGGATTCTTCATGTTCGAGCGCAGTTTCATCGACACCTACCTCGACCCGATCGAAGACGACTCGATGATGCTCGAGCAGCAGCCGCTGCAGCAGCTGGCCCGCGACGGTCAGCTCTCTCTGAACGGCCACGAGGGCTTCTGGCTCGGTATGGACACCTACCGGGACTGGACCGAGCTCAACAAGATGTGGGACCGCGGCGAGGCCGTCTGGAAGTTCTGGAAAGACTGAGCCTGCCCGTCCCTCTCCACACTGACCGCAGTACGTACGACAAGGAGCAATTGACCATGAAGGTCCTGGTGACAGGCACCGAGGGGTACCTGGGCTGCCTGGTGGCGCCCGAGCTGATGAAGCGCGGTCACGAGGTGATCGGCGTCGACACCGGCTACTACCGGCAGGGCTGGCTCTACAACGGCGTGCCGTTCACGGCCAAGACCCTGGCCAAGGACATCCGCGACGTCACCGTGGAGGACCTCGAGGGCGTCGACGCGATCGTCCACATGGCCGAGCTGTCCAACGACCCCCTGGGTGAGCTGCTCTCCGAGGTCACCTACACGGTCAACCACAAGGGCTCGGTCAAGCTCGCCGAGCTGGCCATCCAGGCCGGTGTGGAGCGCTTCGTCTACATGAGCTCCTGCAGCGTGTACGGCGTTGCCGAGGGCACCGTCGACGAGACGTCGCCGGTGAACCCGCAGACCGCCTACGCCGACTGCAAGACCCTGGTGGAGCGCGACCTGGGCGCCCTGGCGAGCGACAACTTCTCGCCCACCTTCATGCGCAACGCCACCGCCTTCGGTGCGTCGCCGCGTCAGCGCTTCGACATCGTGCTGAACAACCTGTCCGGCCTGGCCTGGACCACGAAGAAGATCGCGATGAACTCGGACGGCACGCCCTGGCGTCCGCTCGTGCACGGTCTCGACATCGCCAAGTCGATCTACTGCGCGCTCGAGGCCCCGCGGGAGGCCGTCCACAACGAGGTCTTCAACGTGGGCAGCAACGAGCAGAACTACCAGGTGCGCACCATCGCCGAGACCGTCGGCGCCGAGTTCCCGGGCTGCGAGGTCACTTTCGGCCCGGCCGGTGGCGACAACCGCAGCTACAAGGTGAACTTCGACAAGATCTCCTCCCAGCTGCCCGGTTTCAGCTGCGACTGGGACGCGCAGAAGGGTGCCGCCCAGCTGCACCAGGTCTTCCAGGCCATCGACATGGACGAGGAGACCTTCACCGGTCGCGGCCACACGCGCCTCAAGCAGCTGCAGTACCTGATCAACAGCAAGCAGCTCGACGCCGACCTGTTCTGGACCAAGGAGGCGGCGTCCAAGTGATCATCACCAAGACGCACATCCCCGACGTCGCGATCGTCGAGCTGGAGCGCCGCGAAGACGACCGCGGTTTCTTCGCCCGCACGTTCGACGTCGCCGAGTTCGAGGCCGCTGGCCTGAACCCGGCCGTCGAGCAGTGCAACATGTCGTACAACCACAAGGCCGGCACGCTGCGCGGCATGCACTACCAGCTGGACTACGCCCCCGAGGTGAAGCTCATCCGCTGCGTGCGTGGCGCGGTCGTCGACCAGATCGTCGACATGCGGCCCGACAGCCCGACCTACCTGCAGCACGTGTCGGTCGAGCTCACCGCCGAGAACCGCAAGGCTCTCTACGTGCCGGCCATGTTCGCCCACGGTTTCCAGACCCTGGTCGACGACACCGAGGTGATGTACCAGGTCACCGGCAAGTACACGCCCGACGCCGAGCGCGGCCAGCGGTACGACGACCCGGCCCTGGGCCTGACCTGGCCGCTGCCGGTCAGCGTCATCAGCACCAAGGACGCCTCCTGGGCGCTGCTGGAAGGTGCCGGCCAGTGATCATCGTCGACACCGCCCTGGCCAAGCGCGAGGCCGAGGGCAACCCGGTGCGGGTCGCCCTGGTCGGCGCCGGCTTCATGGGCCGCGGCTTCGTCAACCAGGTCGTGAACTCGGTTCCCGGCATGGTCGTCGCCGCCATCGTGAACCGCACCCAGGCCAACGCCGAGCGGGCGTACACCGAGGCCGGCGTGACGTCGTGGGAGGTCACCGAGACCGCGGAGGCGACCTCCAAGGCCGTTGCCGCCGGCATCCCGGTCATCACCTCGAACTACGAGGCCGTCACCCTGGCCGAGGGCATCGACGCGATCGTCGAGGCCACCGGCAACGTCGAGTTCGGCGCCCACGTGGTCACGTCGGCGATCGACGGCGGCAAGCACGTCGTGCTGCTGAACGCCGAGGTCGACGGCACGGTGGGCTCCGCCCTCAAGGCCCGCGCCGACGCCAAGGGCGTCATCGTGACCGGCTGCGACGGCGACCAGCCGGGTGTGCAGATGAACCTGGTGCGCTTCGTGAAGAGCATCGGCCTCACCCCGCTCGTGGCCGGCAACATCAAGGGCCTGCAGGACGAGTACCGCAACCCCACCACGCAGGAGGGTTTCGCCAAGCAGTGGGGGCAGGACCCCTACATGGTGACCTCTTTCGCCGACGGCACGAAGATCTCCTTCGAGCAGGCGATCGTGGCCAACGCGACCGGGATGACGGTGGAGAAGCGCGGCATGCGCGGCACCGACCACCGGGCGCACGTCGACGAGCTCACCAAGGCGTACGACGTCGAGGAGCTCAAGGCGAACGGCGGCTACGTCGACTACGTCGTCGGAAGCCAGCCCGGCCCGGGCGTTTTCGTGCTCGCGACGCATGACGACCCGAAGCAGAAGCACTACCTGAACCTGTACAAGCTCGGCGAGGGCCCGCTGTACAGCTTCTACACGCCGTACCACCTGTGCCACTTCGAAGTGCCGCTGTCGGTGGCGCGGGCCGTGCTCTTCAACGACGCCGTGATGCAGCCGCTGGGTGCGCCCACGGTCGAGGTCGTCGCGGTCGCCAAGCGCGACCTGAAGGCCGGTCAGACGATCGACGGCCTGGGCGGTTACGACACCTACGCGGTGGCCGAGAAGGCTGCGGTCACCAAGGACGAGAACCTGCTCCCGATGGGCGTCGCCGAGAACTGCGTTCTCACCCGTGACGTGGCCAAGGACGAGGTGCTCACCTACGCCGACGTGACGCTGCCCGAGGGCCGGCTGATCGACGCGCTGCGCATCGAGCAGGCTGCGCTCTTCGCCTGATCTTCCGGTACGAGAAGGGCCCCGGACCTCACGGTCCGGGGCCTTTTCGTTGTGCCTGGCCGGGCTTTCGTGCCGGCGTGCCGGTCGAGCGGCGTTGTGCCGATCGAGCCGTCGCGCTGATCAGTCCTTCGCGAACAGCCTCTGATAGGCCTTGCCGCCCGAGGTCAGGGTGGCGAGCCGGTGGTCACCGGCCGAGGGGACGTCGAACTCGAAGTACATCTGGTAGCCGACGTTGTTCGACGGATCGTCGATGAAGGCGAACATCTGCTTGATGTAGTACGGGTTGTCGGCGCCGCCGTGCCCGTCCGGCCGGTCCCACATGCCCCACTCCGGCAGGGTCAGCGGCTTGCCCTTCGACGCGGCGAAGTCCGACCAGAAGGCGAGCCCGTAGGAGCCGCTGTAGAGGCTGTTCCAGGCCTCCTGCTGATGAGCCAGTCGGCACTTGCCGGTGCAGTCCTTGGGATAGGGGTAGTTCTCCCAGGAGATGTCGTAGGTGTCGACGCCGATGTAGTCGACGTACTTGTTGCCCGGGTAGAAGACGGTCGAGTTGTAGGTCTCGCCGCCGACATTCGGGTTCCAGTCGAACTGGAGCTTCTCGGTGCCGGGCACCGAGCGCATCGCCGTCACGATGTTGCGCCAGTAGTTGATGAAGTTGGCCTTCGTGTCCGGGTGCCACCGTGACGCCGAGAGGTTGAACTCCCAGCCCAGCCGCAGGATCGCGTCGCCCTGACCGGTGGCCACGAGGTTCTGGGCCAGGGTGCGGAAGTACTGGTCGTAGTCGCCCTTGGCCCCCGCCGCCATCGTCGCGCTCTGCTGCGTCGGCAGCATCGCCACGCCGTAGACCATGCGGTAGCCCTGCCCCTGCCACGCGTTCAGCATGTACATCGGGCTGGAGATCTCCGACCAGGTGGTGCGGCTGGAGAAGTCCGAGGCGTACTCCACGTCGCGGCCCAGCCAGTTGCCGAACTCACGCACCGATGACGGGGCAGTGCCTCGGTAGACGCCCAGGGCAACGTCTTTCGCGGCGCCGGTGGACGGCGCCTCGGCAGCGGTGGAGGTCGAGGGCTGCACGTCGGGCTCGGCGCTCGGGGCGGCCGTGGTGGTGGGGGTGACGCTGCTGTCATCACGGTCGAGCGCGTAGGCCACCCCGCCGATCACCAGCAGGGCGACGACGGCGGCCGCGATCAGGGCCAGCCTGCGGTTGCGGGGGCTCTCCTTGGGCTGCGTCTGGCGCAGGGCCATCGGCGGAGGAGGGGTGCGCCGGCTGTCGCCCAGGGTGGGGAAGGAGACGTCGTCGCCGGAGCCGCGGGAACGGCGGGACGGGGGCGCCTCGCGGCTGCTGCGGGACTCCCCCTGGCGGCCGTCGTAACGGGCCTCGGGGCGCTCGCCGCGGCCGTCGCGGTTACCGCGCTCGCCGCGGGCGTCACGCTCGGTACGGGCGTCCCGCTCGGTACGGGCATCCCACTCGGTGCGGGCATCCCACTCGGTGCGGGCATCCCACTCGGTACGGGCATCCCGCTCGGTACGGGCATCCCGCTCGGTGCGGGTGTCGGGCCGGGGCTGCATGCGACGCGGCCGGGGCTCTCCGGGCTGGGCGTCGTACGCGGAGGGTGAGTAACCGCGGTCGGACTCCGCCGGCGAACCGGATGCCGAGCGGCGACGCAGGCCCGGGACGGGCTCGGCGCTCGGGTCGGACGGGTTGCCCCCGTGACCGGCCCCGCGCCGGCGCAGACCCGGCGCGGCCTCGTTCTCGGACTCGTAGCCGGACCGGTGGCCCCCGGACTCGTTCACCGGGGCCTGCGGCCCGAAGCGGCGACCCGAGGTGGGCCCGGGCTCCGTGTCAGGGGCGGGCATGGAGCGGCGACGCGGGGTTGCCTCGGGCTCCATACCTGAAAGCCTCGACCGTTCGGCCGGGGAATTGAGGTGTTTGGAGGACCTGCGGTGCATCCCGGACGGGTCGGTCTCCGTGATCCGGTCAGACATGGAGCATCCGAACAACCAGCGGGGTACTGACACATGACGCCACGGCCGGTTGATCTCCCAAGTCGTCTGATGGGAACGGGATCACGGGGCAGAGCATAACGACGGGACCTGTCACGACCCCGTCCTGTTGGATCCTCGAAAATTCCCCTTAAAGGGCACATAAGAGCATATCGCCGCCCCGGCTTCAGCGGTACCAAAACAGATCAGGCACGGGCCTGTAGCCACCGAGCTTCTACGCTCGGTGATCACAGGAACACCCGTGCCTGCTGATCTTTCGTGGTGCTACCGACTCCGGTGGGCACCGGAGCCCACCGGCTCAGCGGTGACGGCGGCGTGAACTCGGGTCGTCGTCAGGAGCCCCACCGGTGACGGCCGACCACGGCAGTTCACCGCTGTCTCCGCGGGCCTGGCCACCGCCGTAACCCTGACCACCGGTGTTGTAGGCGTCGTCGCGGTAGCCGCCACGACCGCCGGAGGACGAGTACGCGGGGTCGCGCTGGTCGCCGGCCGGGGCACTGAGGATGGGCAGCCCCCGGGGCGAGGTGTCGTACATCCGGTCGGGCAGCGAGCCCATGGCCGCGCGCTGGCGACGACGGGTGACCAGGTTGCTGGACCGGCGGATGTGGTTGACCAGGACACCGGCGACCGGGATCCCGGCGAGACGGCAGCGGCGCTGCAGCTCCTCGAGGTCGGCCGGGGTGGTGACGTCGTCGATCACGACGACCGCGGCGTCGACCTGACCGGCCAGCACGAACGAGGCGGAGGACGCGGGCAGCGGCGGCGCGTCGATCAGGACCAGGTCGGTGTCGTCGGGCAGCTGGTCGAGGATCGACTGCACGTCGGGCACCGGGTGCCCCTGCACCGGCTGCAGCACCTGCAGGCGGATGACGCCGAACTGGGCGCGGGAGGCGGCCTTTCGCTCGACCGCGTGGCCGAGGTCGATGTGCCCCTGGGCCAGGTCGTGCAGCGGGACCCGGGAGATGCCGCTGTCGGCCTGCGACTGGGGACGCACCGTGTCTTCGATGTTCAGCAGGAACACGCGACGACCGTGGTCGGCGGCGGCCGCGGCCAGGTTCAGCGCGGTGAGGCTGGAACCGGCACCGTCGTGCGGAGCCGTGATCAGGAAGACACCGGGCGCCGTTCCGCGGATGTAGTCGAGACCCACCGCGGCCATCCGGTACGCGTCTCCGGGCTCGGAGTAGGCGGCGGCGATCGAGTCGTCGGAACCGATGCGGCCCCGGTCGGGCACCTCGCTCAGCACCGGGGCGCCGAAGATGGCGCTGGCCTCGGCCGGACCGACCTTACGGCGCGAGAACGACTGCGTGTAGAGGGCGTATCCGGTGCCGGCGATCAGGCCGACCAGCGCCAGGATGAGCGCGTTGCGAATCGGCTGCGGCGAGGACTTGCCCGCCGGGACCGACGCCGCCTGGACGTAGGTGACGCCGTCGCCGTAGGCCGCGGCCGAGGCGCGGATCGTGCTGGCCGCGACGCCGGTGCTGTTCTGCTGCACCGCGCTGTCGACCGTGTCGCTGATCTGCTGGGCCCGCACCGCGCGGTAGGCCTTGACCACCGCGTCGGCCGCGGCGGCGGCACCGGTGTCGGTGCCCGAGGTGGCGGTGACCGTGATCACGCTGGCCGTCTCGGACTGCACCACGGTGATGCGCGACGCGAACTCCTGGACGCTGAGCGAGTCTTCGCCCAGCTCCTTCTTCGCTGCGTCGAGCACCGACTCGGCCTCGATCTGAGCCACCTGGTTGGACAGGAAGCGGTCGATGTCCTGGGTGCTGCCGGCCGTCGCGAGCGGATCGAAATCGCCCTTGTTGTTGAGGAACATCGTGCTGCTCGCCTCGTACTGCGGCGACTGCAGCGTGCTCAGCCCGATCCCCAGAAGGGCGGCGATCACGACGCAGGCCAGAACCACCCAGCGCTCCCGCATGATGGCATTCACCAGGCTCGGCGCCTCTTCCGCGGCAGCGCTGCGGTCGGGCTGGCGCGCCAAGACGTCCTGCACGTGTAGTCCTCCTGGTCGTGAAAATCGAACGGCTCCCGGACGCCCCGGCCTGGTCCGCCGAACGGGGTTCAGCGCCCGTAGCCGGACAGGTTTCTCTCCACGGGAGCTACCCTCATACCTGCATCAGTGTGACACGAACGCCCAGCCAGAGCGGCAGGGATGAACAGTCTCAGACTGTCCGTCCCCTCTCATTGCAACGATCGGATGCATGCCGATGACGCAGTGCCTCTGCGCCGTCACGGAGAGCATGTCGCGGCCTGCCGAGCAGGCCTCTTCACTTGAGGAGTGACGTGGATTCAGGCGCCCAGGACGGGGCCGCACCCGCTTACGAGCTGATCATCGTCAGCTACAACAGCCGGTCACAGGTAGAAGGGCTGCTGGCCGGTCTGCCCGCAGACCTGCCCTTCGCCCTCGTGGACAACGCGCGCGGAGCCGACAATCTGCGCGAGCTCATCCAAGACCGCCCGAACGCCCGTTACCTGGAAGGTGCCGGGCAAGGGTTCGCCGTGGCGGCGAACGCGGGCGCACGCAGCTCGGCCTACGAGTATGTGATCTTCGTCAACCCGGACTGCCGGCCGACGCTCGCCGGCCTCGACAGCCTGGTCTCGGCGCTGGCCGCCGAGCCGAACCTGGCCTCCGCCGCGGCGACCACGGTCTCCGGCGACGGCTCGGTCGAGATCGGCACCGGTGGCTGGGAGCCGACCCTGCGCCGCGCCCTGGTGCACGCGGTCGGCCTGCACAAGATCGCGCCCCAGGCCGGGCTTTTCGCCAAGCCGCGGCCCTACCTGCCGATCTCGGTGGACTGGACCACGGGCGCCTGCATGGCGGTGCGGGTCAGCACCTTCATCGGCCTCGGCGGTTTCGACGAGCAGTTCTACGTCTACAACGAAGACGTCGCGTTCGGCCGGGCGGTGCGCGAGAAGAACCTGTCGCAGCTGCTGCGCACCGATGTCCTGGTGCAGCACGCGGCCGGTAACTCGGGCGCCCCGTCCAAGGAGATGCTGCGCCTGCGCGGTGCCTCGATGGCTCGGTACGTGGCCCAGCACAACAGCACCGAGACCGCCCGCGGCATCCGGCTGGCGCTCGCGCTGGGCTACACGCCCCGCATCGCGCTGGCCCTGGCCAAGGGCGACAAGGGCCGGGCCACCGAGCACTGGAGCTACATCCTCGGAGTGACCACCGGCCGGGCCAGCGTGGGCGGCCGCACGGTGACCAGAGCGTGAGTGACGTCCCCGCCCCCGGGCCCGGCACCGGCCGGGTCCCGGCCACGACCGGCCGGCTGACCCGGCAGTCCCGCACCCGCTGGAGGCGTTCGTCCTCCAGCCCGCAGCCCACGCTGGACGCGCTCGCCAGTTACGACGAGCGCTCCGGCCGGCTGCGGCTGGTCGACGCCCTGGCGACGCGTCCGGTCAGCGAGGCCGACCGCAAGTACATCCTGCGGGTTCTGCAGATCACGCTGATCGTGGCCGTGATCGGGCAGCGGTTCACGCTCCCACTGGGTGGATTGCCGATCTCCCTGCCGCTGGTCGCCTCGTACGTGGCGGTCGCGGCGGCCCGGGCCCGGGGCGGGGTGCGTTACAACCGGGTGCGCAGCGAGCTGTTCATCGCCTCGGCGGCGCTGATCATGATCGCCACGTACGTCTCCGGCATGCTCGGCAACTTCATCTCGATCAACTCGGTGTTGTTGCTGCTGATGATCTACCTGCCGTGGATCTTCTGCATCAGCGCCCAGTTCCGTGATCTGTACGTGCCGCTCGCGCGGCTCTTCGTGCGGATCATGCTGGTCGCCGCCGTGGTCGGCCTGGGGCAGATGGCCGCCCAGCTCTCCGGGGCCTGGGTCTACAAGGACTACATCCTGTCCTGGGTGCCGGAGAACTTCCTGGCCCAGAACTACAACACCTCGTACGAACTGGCCTGGAACGACCCGACGACCAAGGCCAACGCCTTCGTCTTCCTCGAGCCGTCGTTCCTCTGTCAGTACCTGGCCCTGGCCCTGGTGCTCTCGCTGATGATCCGGGCCTCGGCCTGGCAACCGGCGGTTCTCGGCGTCGGCATGGCCGCCACGCTGTCCGGAACCGGCATCCTGCTGCTCGTCGTCAGCGTGCTGGTGATGGTCGTCGTGGCCCCCAACCGCATCCGTCCCACCTACGTGCTGGCCGGTGCCGTGGGGTTGGCGATCGTGTTCGCCACACCGGCCGCGGACATCCTGCTCGACCGGAGGAACGAGACGTCCCAGCAGGGTTCGTCGGGCTACATCCGGTTCGTGCAGCCGTACACCGAAGTCTCGAAAGCCCTGGCCGAAGACACCTCACGGCTCTTCGTCGGGGCGGGTCCCGGATCGTCCGACCGGCTGCTCACCTCGGCCCGGTCGGGTGGTGACGCGGTCGTCTACACGATCCTGCCCAAGACGGCCTTCGAGTACGGCCTGGTCGCCATGGTCTTCTTCGTGGGCTTCCTGCTGGTCTCGATCTACCGCGGACCACCGATACCGGTTGTCCCGACCGCGATCACGATCATGATCTTCTTCCTGTCCGGCAGTCTCCTGCAGCCACACACGATCGTGCTGGCGTGGCTGATGACGAGTCTGTGGGGCAAGCCGGTCACCGTCGGGGTCTCGGACGCACTGGCCGCGGTGGTCCGGCGCGACAAGGCCGGAGTCGGCTGAGGTCAGCCGGTTCCACCGAGCACCACCAGGAGGAGGGCTACCTCCACCGGTCCCGAGGATCGGTGGAGTGGCTCTCCTCCTCTTCGTCCGGCCAGGCCGACGCGGACGGCCAGGCCGATGCGGACGGGTTGGACGGACGGGCCGGGGTGGACGGACGGGGCGGGCCGGTACGACCGGCGGCCGGACGCGGGTGCCTCAGCGGCTCGGGTCCGGGGCCCGGCTCGTGCGGGAGCGGCGGCATGAAGAAGGTCTGATCCGTCTCCGGTCGAGGCCGGCGGTCCTGCCCGTCCTGGTCCCGGGTGCGCGCGCCCGGAGCGAACCGGGGGTCGCGAGAAGGCTGGCGATCGTCGTAAACCGGGTTGCCGTATCCACGTTCGTGACCCCGACCGCCGTCACTCCGGCCACCATCACCCCGGCCACCGTCACCCCGACCGCCAGCACCCCGAGCGTCGCGACCCCTAGCGTCGTAAGCCTGGTCATCGAAAGCCTGGCCGTTGTGAGCCTGGCCGTTGTGAGCCTCGCCGTTGTGAGCCTGGCCGTTGTGAGCCTGGCCGTTGTGAGCCTGGCCGTTGTGAGCCTGGGCGCCGTAAGTCGCCCTGTCGTGGCCCCGAACGTCGTAAGCCTGGATGTCGTACCCCTGGCCGCCGTGCGCCTGGTTGTCGTGGACCCGGCCTCCCCGAACCGGGCCCGCGGACCCGCGGTCGCCGTACACCACGTCCTCACGCTCGCTGCTGCCGCGCCCCGGGTTCTCGCGACCGTTCCGGACCCGCTCGTCGTAGGCCCGGTCGTCGTACTGGTCGTACGGCTCGTCGTACCGCGGGCCACCCAGCAACTGCCCGGCGTACTGCGGCTGTTCGTGAGACCGTTCGTGAGGCCGTTCGTGAGGCTGGCCGTAGGGCGGTTCGTAGGACTGGTCGTAAGGCTGCTCGCGAGACTGGTCGTACGGCTCGAGAGCCCGCCCGCCGTAAGGCCGTTCGGCCTCCTCGTCGTACCCGGGCCCGTCGTACTCAGGCCCGTCGTACTCAGATCCGCTGTACTCAGGCCCGCTGTACCCGGACCCGCTGTACCCGGGCCCGTCGTACCCCGGCCGCTCACCCGCCGACCGGACGTCCACCACCTGGCTCTGCGGCCCGTCCTCGGTCCACTCCCGCGGCGCCCCGTTGGCCCGCAGGAAGATGAACCACGAGGCGAAGAGCCCGACCGTCTGCGCGACGGCCATGCCCCAGGCCGCGCCCTGGGCACTCGCCACCGCACCGCCCAGAGCGCCCAGGCCCAGCATCAGCGGGGCCTGCATGAACGTCACCCGCAACATCTGGTCGGCCCGGCGCAGGGCCTTGAGCCCCAGGCTGGCCCCGTAGGCGAAGGCCACGGTGACCGTGACCAGGCCCATCGGCAGCAGCACCTCGCGGGCGTTCGCCCAGTTGTCACCGAAGAGCACCGCCCCCAGCGACTGCGGCACGGCGATCAGGAGCAGCAGCCAGACACAGGCCGTCCCGCAGATCACGATGCTGATCGTCAGGGTCTGCTTGAGCAGCGAGCGCCCGGTCTGCGCGGTGCGGGTGAGCAACGGCAGCCCGAAGGCGGCGCACCCGGAGAAGAAGAGGTTGAGCGGCCCGAGCAGGGTCTGCGCCGCCCGGATCGCCCCCAGCGCGGTGGTGCCGACGATGCCCACGATCGCGTACCCGACGAGCGTGGTGGCGCCCTGGTTGAAGGCGAAGTCGAGGCCCATCTTGACGTTGATCTCGCGGGTCTCGCGGTACCAGGCGAGGGCCTCGAACGGGTCGGGCACCACCCGGGCCTGCACGATCCCGACGACGGCGGCCACCATCGCGGCCCCGCCCCAGGCCAGGGTGATCAGGAAGATGGACTCGGAACCGGACGACAGCAGCACGACCAGCAGGCCGAACTGCACCGCGGTCCAGATCCCGTCGTTGATCGTGGCCGAGCGCGGCCGGCCCTCGGCGAAGAAGATGCTGCGCCAGATCTCCTGCAGCATCAGGCCCGGCATCGACAGCGCCAGGGCGAGCAGGCCCATCCGGCTGTCGCCGCTGAAGAAGAAGCCCATGACCGCGCAGATCAGCGCGCTGACGACGCCCAGGGTGAGCCCGGCCCCGGTGGCCTGGCGGGTGGCCCGCCGGCGCACGTGCCGTTCCGCGTCGGTGAACCGGACCACGTAGGCGTCACCGACGGCGCTGCGGCCCAGCCCGATGAAGAACGAGAAGGTCACCAGCGCCAGCGAGAACGCGCCGAACCGCTCGGCGCTCAGCTCGCGGCCGATCACCAGAACCAGCGCGAAGTTCTTCAGACTGGACAGGGCCTGGTCGGAGAAGGTCCAGATCATCCGGCTGCGGCCGGACTGCGGCATGTCCACCTCGGCCACGAGGTCCGAGGGGTCGGGGGCCAGGTGCCGGCCGGTCACCACCACGTCAGGTCACCGGGGTGCCGGAGCGACGGCGGTGGGAGGGACGCGGGACGGGAACGGGTGCGCAGGTGCGGCCGGGCATTCACGCACACCTTTCCGATGGATGTCACCGCGCAGACGGCGGGCCGGTACATCTCCGGCGCCCCAGACTAACCGTTCGTCTCTACCCGGCCGTCCGCACGGCCGACCCGGAACCACTCCCCGAGCCCCGGGTCGATCACCCGGCCGACGCCCCGAACAGCTCCCGGAAGACCTGCCCGGCCTGCGGGTACGTCGTCATCAGGCGGTGCGGTCCGTCGTGCCCGTCGACCTCGAAGTACGCCTGGTAGGCCACCCGGTTCTCCGGGTCGGCGATGAACTCGTGCATGCGGCGCAGGTAGTCCGGGTCGTCGCCACCGCCGTGGTCGTCCTCCCGGTCCCAGAGACCCCACTCCGGCAGGGACATCGGCTTCCCCTTGCGCGCCGCGTACTGCGACCAGAAGTGCAGTCCCCGGTGCCCGCCGTAGATCGCCCGGTTCCAGGCGTTCTCCTGCCGGCCCGCCCGGCACCCGGCGTCGCAGTCGTCCGGGTAGGGGTAGGTGAACAGGCCCCAGGCGTTGTCGTAGGCGTCGATCCCGATGTAGTCGACGACGTCGTTGCCGGGGTAGTAGTCGACCGCGTCGTAGGTGTTCTTGCCGTTGTTCGGGTTCCAGTCGAACTCGAACTCCTGCCCGGGCACGGCGCGCATGGCGGTCACGACGTGCCGCCAGTAGGCGATGAACACGTCCGGGTCGTCCGTGGCCCAGCGCGAGCCCTCCAGGTTGAACTCCCAGCCCAGCCGCAGGATCGCGTCTTCCTGGCCGCCCTCCACCAGGTTGGTCGCCAGCTGCGTGAAGTACTGGTCGTACTCCCCCGCCGCGCCCCGTTCCATCGTGTCGTCGGTCGCCTCCGGCAGCATGGCCAGCGAGTACACGGGGCGGTAGGGCGTCTTGGCCCAGGCCTCGATCATGTACTCCGGATCGGCGATGTCCGACCAGGTCTCGCGGGTGGAGAAGTCGACGACGTAGTCCACGTCACGGCCCAGCCAGGTCGCGAACGACCGGACCTCGGCCGGTTCCGTGCCCCGGAACACCCCCACGCGGGTCGTCACCGGCGGCCGGTCGAGGACCGGCCCGGACAGCGCCGGGTCGGGGCGGCGCAGGTACCACACGACGGCCGCGGCCACCACGAGCAGGAGCACCACCGCGACGGCGAGGAGCCGGAGCCCGAGCCGCCGGGAGGGGCGAGGACCGGACGGGGTCGTCTCCGCCCGGCCGTGCGTACTGACGACCGCCATGGTCCGGATGATCCTTCGGGGGCAGGATGTTGAACAGTGAAGTCACCCAAAGGTAGGCAACTACCCCTGAGGGGTGGCTGAGCGGGTGTCGATCGTCGGCCGCAACGACGCGGTGGGCGCAGCGGTGCTGAACTATGCTCGAACGCCCCCGGAAGCCGAAGCCGCGGCCGATCCTCGCCGCACAGATCGAGAGTGCTGATGAGCCTGATCCGTCGTACGGTTGCCCGCGCCCTCCCGGCGCCCGCCCTGAGCGTCGCGGTGCACCGAGACCTCTACATGCCCGCCCAGCTGCGGCGCGACCACCGTCCGATCGCTCTGGTGTTCGGCAACTGCCAGGCCGAGGCGCTGCGCCGGGTGCTGGTCACCCACCCCGGCTTCGCGGAGCGCTACCAGCTGCTGCGAATCCCGGCGGTGCACGAGATCTCGGCCAAGGAGCTCGAGCTGATCGAGGCCCGGCTGCCCGAGGTCGAGGTCTTCATCGCGCAGAACGTGAAGCCGGGCTACCGCGGCATGGCCCTGGGCACCACCGAGCTGGCCCAGAAGCTGCCCTCGACGGCCCGCACGCTCGGCTACCCGGTGGCCTACTTCGAGGGCCCGTTCCCGTTCCACGTGTACGTGAACCGCGAGGGCACCGCGATCAACGCGTCCGCCCCGATCACCGAGTACCACGACCTGCGTCACCTCTACGCGGCGAGCAAGGGCTGGAACGCCACCACCACGCTGCGCAAGCTCGACGAGCTGGTGCTCGACCCGGACTGGGTGCGCAGCAACGCCGAGCGCTCGCTGGGCGAGCTGGCCAAGCGCGAGTCGGAGCTCACGGCACGGCTGACCCCGATCATCGCCGAGCACCCGACCACCAGCTTCCGCACGCTGAACCACCCGGTCAACGGCCTGGTGACGCAGGTGGCCCGCCAGCTCCTGACCCAGCTCGGGTACGCGGACGCCGACCGGGTGCTGGACTCGCGGCAGTTCTACCTCGACCACACCTCGGCCCCGCTCGAGCCGCAGATCGTGCGGGCGCTGGGCGGCGAGCCCGACGCCGACACCCGGGGCGAGTGGATCACGCCCGAGGGCACGTTCAGCCGCTCCGACGTGGTCACCGCCCACCTGGCCTTCTACGCCGACGAGCCGGGCCTGGTCGAGATCGGGGTGCGCAAGCACGCCGAGCGTCTGCGCGTTCTCGAATCGATGTGGCGGTGAAGAACTCTCACCCATGACGGACGCGTCGGTCACCTGACCGGGACGGGTATCCGTCCCGGTCAGGCCGGGTGAGGCCGGACCGGGACAGCCCCGAAGGGCCTGACACCGACCTCAGGGACTCAATGCCTCAGGGAGTCAAGGCCTCAGGCCGGCTCGGGGTCCGCCAGCCCGCGGCGCGGGTCGCCGTCGGCCTTCAGCAGCAGCACCCAGCAGTAGACCAGGCCCATGGTCTGGGCCGCCGCCAGCCCGTAGACACCGAGCACGACGCCTCCGGCCCAGGCCCCGGCCAGACCGAGCACCAGCATCAGGGGCGCCTGGATCCGGGTGATCCGCAGCATCAGGTCGGAACGGCCCAGGGAGACCAGCGCGCTGCTGGCCCCGAGCACCGCCGCACCGGCGAGCAGCACCAGGCCGGACGGCAGCATGACCTTGGCCGCGCCGTCCCAGTTGTCCTTCAGGATCTTCACGCCGATGCTGTCGGGCAGCACCACCAGTGCGGTGACCCAGATCGCGGTGATGGTGGAAAGGGCCGCGCTGCACAGGATCGCGAGGCGCAGCAGGCGCTCACCGCGCACCGCCGCCCGCGACATCAGCGGCAGGATGAAGGCGTTGAACCCGGCGAACAGCAGGTTCAGCGGGCCGAGCAGGGTCTGGGCTGCGCGCATGGCACCGACCGCGACCACACCGACGATGAAGCCGATCAGGTAGGTGACCGCGTTCACCGCCCCGGTGTTGATCGCGTAGCCGAGGCCGAGCGGGTAGCTGAGGTCCTTGGTCTCCTGCACCCACGCCTTCGCCCTGCGCGGTGAGGGTGCCACCCCGGTCTGCTGCCAGCCCAGGATCGCCCCGACCAGGGCCGAGAGCCCCCAGGCGAGCGTGATCACGAAGACCGAGGGCTTGCCGGTCAGGAACAGGAACCCGAGAGCGCCGAACTGCAGCACGGCCCAGGTCAGGTCGTTCATCGTGGCCGAGGCCGGGCGGCCGGCCGCGAAGAACAGGTGCCGCCAGGTGTCCTGCAGCACCAGACCGGGCAGCGAGATCGCCAGCGCGGTGAAGGCAGCCGCCGCGGAACCGCTGAACAGCGACGCGACCAGGGCCACGACCAGGCAGACCAGCCCGGCGGCCACACCCATCACGAGTGCGGCGCCGGTGGCCCAGGCGGTGCCCCGGCGGCGCTCGGACGCGTTGGCCGCGCTGAACCGGACCATGTACGGCTCACCCACGAAGGCCCGGACCAGGCCGACCACGAAGCCGTAGGTGAGCAGGGCCAGGGCGAACGAGCCGAACACGCCGGGTGCGACCGCACGGGCGACCACGATCGACAGGGCCGCGTTGGTGAGACTGGAGAGCGCCTGGTCGGAGAACGTCCAGAGCATCCGGCTGCGGCCGGCGTAGTTGTCGCCCGAGGTGGTCTGCACCGCCACCGGACCGGTGTCGTCCTGACCGGGCATCACGGCCGGTTCCCGGGCGAGGCCGGAGCGGGAACGAACAACATAAGTCACCTTTTCGTGAACGCGCGGACCTGCCGGACCGGGTCTGCTTCCTCGCCGTGACGCCGACCGAAGCCCCGAGACTAGCCTTTCGCGTCCTACGAGCAGAATGTGGCAGCGCACCCGAGCCAGGTCACGAGCGTCCGGCAGCGAGGCGGACGCGTCAATGGGCGAGTCAGGGGTGCACTTGCGGCGTCGCTACTCGCTGTGATTTTCGCCAGGGGCCCCGCCGAGGACTGCCCGGGTGCCCGCCGAGCGCAAACCCGGTCGTTTTTCCGGGGCCCGGCCGCCGCGTCCCCCGGTTTCGCGACACCCTCGTTCTTCTGGAACTCACCTACCGGCAACCCACAAGACCACCTAAAGAGCATCAAGACGGACTTAACGCAAAACCAGATCGGCCAAACGGCTGACGCGGTGGTGATTGCCAGGTACAACACAGGCCAAGGCCCTTAACTAGACATGCACTTCTCTCAGTTGGCTCTCAGCTGGCCTTAGGATGTGCATGGAAGCATGAAAGAGTAGTTTCGTACGTGTTGCCTACGGAGAGGCCTGATCGAACATGCCGTCTGTGAGCGTGGTGATCGCCTGCCGTAACGCTGCCGACACACTCGGCATTCAACTCGAAGCGCTGTCCCGCCAGCAGTACGACGGCGAGTGGGACGTCATCATCAGCGACAACGGGTCGACCGACCACACGCGAATTGTTGCGCAGCGTTACATGAGCGTGCTGCCGGGCCTCCAGATCGTCGACTCCTCCGACCGGGCCGGCGCCGGGCACGCCCGCAATGTCGCCGCCCACGTCTCCACCTCCGACTTCCTGGCGTTCTGCGACGCCGACGACGAGGTGGCCGAAGACTGGCTGAGCACGATGACGGCCGCTCTGGCACGCAACCCGTTCGTCGCCGGGCGCTTCGAGTCCCGCAAGCTCAACTCCGAGCGGGTCTGGCGCTCGCGCCCCCTGCAGCAGGACACCGGCCTGCAGGAGTCCCCGTTCGGCCCGGGGCTGCCGCACGCGGGCGCCGGCAACATGGGCATCAAGCGCGACGTCTTCCTCGCCGTCGGCGGTTTCGACCAGGCCGTCGGCACGCTCGAAGACACCGACCTGTGCTGGCGCGTGCAGCTTTCCGGCACCGCCCTGATCTTCGCGCCCGACGTCAACGTGCACGTCCGCCTGCGCAGCTCGTTCCGCAAGATGTGGCGCCAGGGGCTCAACTACGGCCATGCCTCGGCCCTGCTCGAGCAGCGCTACGGCAGCAAGCCGATCGCCAGCGTCACCGCCGTCACCACCTCGCTCGCCGTGATCAAGGCGACCCAGGAGTCCGAGAACGCCCGTTCGGCCGGTCCGGTCGCCGGGGCCCTGAAGCTGCTGCGCGAGAACCCCTCCCCCGGCGCCCTGCTGTGGGCCGTGGGCTGGCACGTCGGCCACCGCGCCTACAAGGACGACGAACTGCCGCCCCTGCCCGCGCTGACGGCCTCTCCGGCCCCGTCCTCGGAGAGCCAGCTGCGCCAGGCCGGCTGAGAGCCCGACCCGGTCCTGCTCGTACGAGAAGGCGGCCTCCCCGGTGGGTACCGGGAAGGCCGCCTTCTCGACGCGTCCTCAGTGCTCCAGGAAGTCCAGCAGCGGCTGCAGCGTGACGTCCCACGAGTAGTGCTTCTTCACCCAGTCCTGGGCCACGGCCGAGGTGTCGCGCGGCGAGCGCAGCCGCGCCACCACGGTGTCGGCGAACAGCTGCGGGTCGATGGCCAGGCGGTCGACCAGCTCGGAGGGGATGTCCTCCAGGCCGGAGGCGCCGACGTCGGTGGAGACGATGTCGATGCCCGCCGCCAGGTACTCGAGAATCTTGATGCGGGAGCCGCCGCCGGCCAGCAGCGGCACGATGCCGAGCAGGTGGGCGTCGAGCACCGTGGACATGACCGGCGGGTTGGCCAGCAGGGTGATGCCGTCGGGCGCGCAGGCCTCGGTGACGGCCTTGCCCGGGTTACGGCCGGCGATCGTCACCGTGGCGTCGGGCATCTGGGCCCGCACCAGCGGCCAGACCTTCTCCGAGAACCAGACGATGCCGTCGATGTTCGGCTCCCAGTCGAGGGCGCCGGAGAAGACCATCGAGTTCGGCGGGCGGTTGCCCGAGGGCGTGACCTGCCCGGCGAAGATGCCGTTCTTGGCCACGATCCCGCCGCGTTTGGCGTTGAGGGCCCGGGCGTCGGCCGCGGTGCAGACCATCACCGGGTAGTGGTCGGCCACGTGCGCCTCGAGGTGACGCAGCAACCGCACCTCGGCGTTCATGGCGAGCCGGGCCTTGGCCGAGGTGGCCAGCTGGGCGCGCTGATTCATCAGGTCGGACTCGATGTTGTGCATGCTGACGACCACCCGGTCGCAACCGGCGGCGACCTCGTCGGTCAGGCCCGCCAGGGCGGTGTGGTCGATGATGCCGACGTCGTAGCGGCCCTCGGCCGCGTTCCAGAGGTTGTCGAGCAGCTTCGAGCCGCCGGTGCGGATCCCGCTCAGCGACTTGTAGCGCCAGCTGGTGCGCAGGCGGCGCAGCGCGTCTCCACCGGAGGCGCGGCCCGGGTGCTCTTCCAGCGGGCGGCCGGGCCCCTTCGCGACCACGCCGTCGGGGCTGACCACGGTGGTGTCGTAGCGGGTCGCCAGCGTCTCCAGGATGGCGAGGGTGCGCAGGGTGCCGCCCGAGGTCGGGACCGCGGAGAACTCCTTGGTCACCAGCAGAGCGCGGGGGGTACCGGCGGCGCCGGGCTTGGGAGCGTCAGTCGTGGGCACCCCCAGACCCTAACCACTGCTGAGACCCCGTGGCGTCGCGAGCGGCCTCGGACCAGCCCGGAGAACCACTTGCACGGCGAACCGTGACGGCCCGCTACCAGGGGTTCCGAAGCCCGTCAGATCCGGTTTAAAGTCCTCCGACAGCGGGTTCACCGGCGTCGGCGCGCGGCTGGTTCCGGACTTGCCCCGTGTGTGAAACATACGGCGGCTACGCTCCGGGCATCCGGCCCACGATCAAGACAGGATCAAACCGATGGTCCTCACGAACGGCGCCTCATGACCACTCACCGGCCCGCGGTGACCGTGTGCATCCCCACGTTCAACCGCCGGGAGCTGCTCGCCCGCAGTCTCCGTAGTGTGCTCGACCAGTCCTGGGAAGACGCCGAGATCATCGTCTCGGACAACGCGTCCACCGACGGCACCGAGGACTACGTCCGGTCGCTCGACGACCCGCGCCTGCGCTACGACCGGCTGCCCTCGAACATCGGCCTCTTCGGCAACCTCTCGCGCTGCCTGGGCCTGGGCTCCGGCCGCTACCGGGTGGTGCTCCCCGACGACGACAGCATGCTGCCGGGCAACCTGGCCGCCAAGGTCGCCTTCCTCGACGCGAATCCGGGTGCGGGTTTCGTGCACTCCGCGTTCCGGTACCTCGACGCGGGTCCCGAACCGCAGCCCGAGACCCAGAACTGGTCCCGCCTGACCGCCGACACCCTGGAGCCCGGCGTCGCCTTCCTGCGGCGCTCGCTGGCCGTGGGTGGCATCGTCTGCGTCTCCTCGGTGATGACCCGCAGCTCGATGGTCGCGGGTGAGCGCTTCGACATCTCCGACGGCCCGTACGCCGACATCGCGCTCTGGTGCCGCATCGCCGCCCGGTCCGACGTCGGCTTCCTGGCCGCGCCGCTGTCGGGCTACATGGTGCACGGCGGCTCGGCCAGCTCCGGTTTCCAGCTGGTGGAGGTCGCGGGCGGCCGGCACCAGCTGACCATGCAGCACGCCGACGCCACCCTGCAGGCGCACGGCCGGTTCGTTCAGCGCGCCGACATCAGCCCCGAGCTGAGGGCCGAGCTGGCCGCGATCGTGGCCGAGGCCGACCGCCGGATGCGCCTGAGCGTCCTGGCCAACCGCACCATCCCGCCGAACGCGCTGCGGGTGCTCAAGCGCGCGGTCGGCTGGGGCCGGGGCAACGCGCTGCACAACCGGCTGTCGCTCGACGGCCACAACGGCGAGGCCCCGGAGGTCACCGCGTGATCGAGGCCGATGTCTGCGTGGTCGGAGCCGGTCCGGCCGGGTTGTCGGTGTCGTCGGTGCTGGCCGGGTCCGGCGTGCGGGTGGTGCTGCTCGAGGGCGGCTCCGAGGCGGCCTGGCGCCAGCTCGCCGACGTGCGTTCCGAGGGCGAGGACGCCTACCCGCAGAGCGACGTCACCCAGACCCGGGGCTCGGGCATCGGCGGCACGGCCGGTCAGTGGAGCTACCGGATGAACAACGTGGACGCCGATCCGGAGGCCGGTGAGCGGGGCTGCCGCTACGCGCCGCTGGACGCGATCGACTTCGAGCGGCGCGAGGAGGTGCCGCACTCCGGCTGGCCGATCACCCGCTCCGACCTCGACCCCTGGTACTCGAAGGCGCAGAAGATCGCCGGGCTGGGCGAGTTCGCCTACCACCCGAACTCCTGGAGCACCCCGCAGGCGCAGCCCCTCGACCTCGACCCGTCGCTCGTCGAGACCCAGATGTTCCAGTTCGCCCCGGCCTCGATCTGGGTGCGCAAGGTCTCGGGCGCGCTGCAGGCCGCCGGCGTGCGGATCGTCACCGACGCCAACGTGACCCGTCTGGAGGTCGACACCCCGGGCACCCGGGTGACCGGCGTCCACTTCTCCCGCACCGACGGCACCACCGACAGCGTGCGCGCCCGGGCCGTGGTGCTGGCCACCGGCGGTATCGAGACCGCGCGGCTGCTGCTGATGTCCGACGACCGGGTCACCGGCGGCCTGGGCAACACCAAGGACCAGGTGGGCCGCTACTGGATGGAGCACCCGCTGGTGCGCGGCGGCATGCTCCTCGCCCGCCCCGGGGCGAAGCTCGGCGAGCGGCTCAAGCTCTACGACGCGCACTGGCAGGGCTCGACCAAGATGATGGCCAAGCTGTCGGTGGCCCCCGACCGGATGCGACGCGAGGGACTGCTCTCCACGAGCTGCCTCTTCCTGCCCCGGCACGAGGTGATCGCGGGCAGCGCCGTGCAGGCCTACACCGAGATCCGCAGCCCCTCCGGCCGCGGCTCCGGGCTGCTGCACCAGGCGGCGCTGGGCGCCCGCATCGCGCTGGGGGCGAAGAACCTGCTCACCGCCCGCCGGGCGATCGCCGAGCAGCCGGGCCTCGACCTGTCCGGCTGGTCGCGGCAGCCGGACGCGGGCCGGTTCCGGGTGTTCGAGATCGTGCACCAGACCGAGCAGTCGCCCGACCCGGACAACCGGATCACGCTCGACCGCGACACCCGCGACCGGTTCGGCCGGCCGGTGCCGGTGCTGAACTGGCACTGGAGCGCCGAGGACCGCCGCCGCATCACCCGCTCACGCAACCTCTACGCGCAGGCGTTCTCCGAGGCCGGGCTGGGTGAGTTCGCGCAGACCGACTGGGACGGCGGCCAGCCCCGTCTGCTGGGCGGCAACCACCACCACCTGGGTGGTGTGCGGATGTCGCCCGACCCGGCCACCGGCGTGGTGGACGCCGACGCCCGGGTGCACGAGGTGCCGAACCTGTTCGTGGCCGGCAGCTCGGTGTTCCCGACCGGCGGCTCGGTGAACCCGACGCTGACGATCGTGGCGCTCTCGCTGCGGCTGGGCGCGCACCTGGTGAAGGAACTGCCCACCCTCTGAAAGAGGGGCCCGGCTGCCAGAGCCGGACCCCTCTTTCCAGGCAGAGCACGAGCTACGGCGTGCGCAGCTCGCCCCCGGCCACCCCGTCGACGAACGCCGACCACTCACCCCGGGTGAAACGCAGCACCGGCCCCTCGGGGTCTTTGCTGTCACGCAGAGCTACACGACCCTCACCGAGGAATGCGACTTCCACGCAATTCCCATTCACGCCGGAGCGACTGGACTTGATCCAGACGACATTGGCCAGCTCGTCAGTTCGCATTGCCCGGTTCCGTCCTTCATCGCAGTCGGTCGGTCACCATGCGCGCTGATTCGGCAGGGGACGCGGCCGTGGCCCGCAAGTGGTCGAAGGCAACAGTACAGGCCCGGACCTCGTCCTCGGTCTCCCGAAACATGCTCCCCGCCATGGTTTCGACACAGGCCACGGTCGGGTCGGGATCGGGGAAGTCGAGCAGCGAGAACGAGCCGAGCATGCCGACGTGAGAACCGGCGCTAAAGGGCACGACCTGGAAAGTCACGTTCGGCAATTCCATCATCGACAGCAGGTGCTCGAATTGATCACGCATCACATCGGGCCCTCCGACAACCCGATGCAACACCGCTTCGTCGACAATGGCCCACAGAGCCAGGGGATTACTGCGCGTTAACAAATCCTGACGCCCGACCCGGATCTTGGCCTGCAGGTCGATCTGGTCGGCCGGCATCAGCGGCATCTGCCCGGCCGAGGAGGACCGGATGTAGCCCGCCGTCTGCAGCAGGCCGGGGATCAGCAGCGACTCGTAGTTGCGCACCGACGCGGCCTCGGACTCGAGCTGGATGTACATGCTGTACTCCTCCGGGATCGACCCGGCGTACGGCTGCACCCAGCCCTTCTCGCCGGCCGCCTTGAGCAGGGCGAACAGCGCGTCCCGCTCCTCGGGGGCGACCTGGTAGAGCTCCAGCAGGCTGGTCAGCGTGCGGCGCTGCGGGCGCCCCTTGGCGGTCTCCAGCCGGTAGAGGGTGGCGACATTGATGTCGGTGCGTCCGGCGACGTCCTCGCGGCTCATCCCGGCAGCACCCCGCAACCGGCGCAGCTCGCTCGCGAGTCTGCGCATTCGGACGGTCGGCGGCGTGCGCGAGGCCATGGACCTCATCCTTTCGGTCAAGTGTTCACCCGGACAAGCGCAAAATGAGTTTGCAATCCTTGCATTTACTCATCGGTCACTCGTATTGTTACGACATGGCGCGGGGATGAACGAGTCCCTCCCGTTCACCCCGCGCCCACCAAATTCCTCCCGTGACCGCTCCGGGCCCTGGTTCCTTCCCGTTCCGAACAGCCGGGCCACAGCTCCGGCCACCTGGCCGTGCCCGCCGGGCCCAGCGCCTCTACCATCCGGTGCAGCATCGGTACACCCCCTGGTGAGACCCGGATTCGGGCCCGGATACGCTTTGGTCACAAGACGCAGAGGCCGACGCCGACCACTACGTCAGACCCGGCCACGGACCACGCCACCAGCGCCCCGGCGCCGGTGGCACCAACTGGACGCCGCGACCACGGACGGACCGGCCGGACCAGGAGCACGGTAGTTCCGTGCGCCGAACGGTCGCCCGGAGTGGCGCAGGACACAGTCGTCCGAGGCAGAGGGCTCAACCCGACGCCGAGACCCGCCGACCAATCCCGACAGGGAGGTCGGCAAGGCGCCGAGGACGTCGCCGAACCCGCCCTGAGCAGCGACGACGTAGTGGTGCGGAAACCTGCCGGTCGATCCGGACAGATGGCACAAACCCTTGCCGCCGATTGTTCCAGATGATGCCAATGCAAGACTGAGCGCACGTGGCAAGACCTTCGGGAGTGGAAAAAGACACGATGTCGAACCAGCCTGCACAGACCCGCGACGCGGCCGTGAAACCGGCCCGCGAACGGGTTGTCATCATCGGGTCCGGTTTCGGCGGCCTCTTCGCCGCCCGCAAGCTGGCCCGCACTGACGTCGACGTCACGATCATCGCCAAGACCTCGCACCACCTCTTCCAGCCGCTGCTGTACCAGGTGGCGACCGGTGTGCTGTCCCAGGGCGAGATCGCGCCGGCGACCCGCGAGGTGCTCCAGGGCCAGAAGAACGCCCGGGTGATGCTCGGAGAGGTCACGATCATCGACGTGGCCTCGAAGACGGTCACCTCGAGCACCCCCACCGGCGCCGACACGGTGACGCCGTACGACACCCTGATCGTGGCCGCCGGGGCGGGTCAGTCCTACTTCGGCAACGACCACTTCTCCGAGTTCGCGCCCGGCATGAAGAGCATCGACGACGCTCTCGAGCTGCGCGGCCGGATCTTCGGCGCCTTCGAGATGGCCGAGGTCACCGAAGACCCGGAGGAGATCCAGCAGTGGCTCACCTTCGTCGTGGTCGGCGCGGGCCCCACCGGTGTCGAGATGGCCGGCCAGATCGCCGAGCTCGCGCACCGCACGCTCAAGCGTGACTTCCGCAAGATCGACCCGACCAAGGCCCGCGTGCTGCTGCTCGACGCCGCCCCGGCCGTGCTCCCGCCGTTCGGCGAGAAGCTGGGGCGCAAGGCGCAGAGCCAGCTCGAGACCATGGGCGTCGAGGTCCAGCTCGACGTCAAGGTCGTGAACGTGGACGAGGGCGGTGTCGACGTGATCGACCCCGACGGCAGCCCCCGCCGCATCGAGGCCCGCACCAAGGTCTGGGCCGCCGGCGTGCAGGCCTCGCCGCTGGGCAAGCAGCTGGCCGAGCAGACCGGCGCCGAGACCGACCGCGCGGGTCGCGTGCTGGTCCAGGAAGACTGCACGCTCCCCGGTCACCCGGAGATCTTCGTGATCGGCGACATGATGTCGCTGAACCGTTACCCGGGTGTCGCCCAGGTGGCGATGCAGGCCGGCAAGTACGCCGCCAAGACCATCCAGCACCGGCTCAAGCACCCGGGCGGCGAGAAGCTCCCGCCGTTCGAGTACTTCGACAAGGGCAGCATGGCCACGGTCTCGCGCTTCCATGCGGTGGCGAAGATCAACGAGCGCATCCAGCTCTCCGGCTTCATCGCCTGGCTGATGTGGCTGGCCGTGCACCTGGTGTACCTGATCGGCTTCAAGAACCGGGTCACCACGCTCATGCACTGGGCGGTCACGTTCATCGGCCGCGGTCGCTCCGAGCGCACGGTCACCGACCAGCAGGTGTTCGCGCGGATGGCGCTGCACCGCGAGAAGCTGGCCACGCAGGCCGAGCGGGCCGAGACCGCGAAGAACGTCGCCTCCTAGGGGCGGACGACCACGGCGGACGGTGTCCTCACCCCTCAGGGGTGCGGGCACCGTCCGCCGTTTGGCTTGAGGACGCGCCGGGGCACCGAAGGCGCCCCGGGCACCCTGCGTGCCCCCACGCGTCCGTCAGCCCTTAATCTGACCTGCGTGCTCCGAACCGTCGCCGCGACCGCGTACCTGACCCCGTTACGGGAGGGCGGATCGCTGCCGGGCCTGGTCGAGGCCGACGACGACGGCATGTACGTGGTCAAGTTCCGCGGGGCCGGGCAGGGCACGGCCTCACTGGTCGCCGAGGTGATCGTGGGCGAGCTGTCGCGCCGGCTCGGGGTGCGGGTGCCGGAACTGGTGCGCATCACGATCGACGGGCGCACCGCGCGGCTCGAGCCCGACGAAGAGGTGCAGGAGCTGCTCAACAGCAGCGCGGGAGAGAACCTGGGCATGGACTACCTGCCCGGCTCGTTCGGTTACGACGGCATCCACTGGCAGCCGCCGGCCCCCGAGGCCGCCACGATCCGCTGGATCGACGCCTTCGCCGCGAACATCGACCGCACCTGGCGCAACCCGAACCTGCTGATCTGGCACCGCGATCTGTGGGCGATCGACCACGGCGCCGCGCTGGTGTTCCAGCACGCCTGGCCACCGCTCGAACGCTGGGCCACCCGCCGCTACGACCTGAGTGAGCACATTCTGGCCCCGGTCGCCGACACCCTGGGCCGCGCGCAGCTCGACGCCCTGGACGCGGCGCTGGCCGCGAGGATCACCCCGGAGCTGCTCGACGAGGTGCTGAACCTGGTTCCCGGAGACTGGCTGCTGACGATGAACGCGGCCATCGGCGACGACCGCGACGCGGCGGCCTGGCGGGCGCGTTACCGCGAGTACCTGCTGGCCCGGCTGACCGACCGCGCCCCCTGGCGTCCCGAGCTGGCCCCGGTGAGCTCGTGAGCACCCGCCGAGGAGGCCTGGACAGCGGCCTGAACAGCGCTCCGGCCGTGGCCAACGTGGAGAGCGGCGACGACGGCCCCCGGCCGTTCTACTGGGCCACCGTGCGCGCCGTGCCCCGGGTGGAGCGCGGGGAGTTCGTGAACGTGGGCGTGGTGCTGTACTCGCAGCACCACGAGTTCCTCTCCTGCACCCGGCAGGTCGGCGACGACCGGCTGCGCGCGATCGACCCGGCCGTCGACCTGGAGCAGCTCGACGCCGTGCTGCGCGGCATCGGCTCGGTCTGTGACGGGGCGGCGGCCGCCGGGCTGATCAGCGAGCAGCCGCTGCGGGCCCGGTTCGGCTGGCTCACCGCCCCGCGCAGTTCCGTGGTGCAGACCGGACCGGTGCACTCCGGCGTGACCGCCGATCCGGCGGCCGAGCTGGCCGGGCTGCACCGGCGCCTGGTCGCGCCGCGCCCCGAGCACTAGCTCATGGGGTGCGACGTGGGGCTCTGGTAGCTGGTGTAGGCCTGCTCCTTGGGCATGAGGAGCCAGAGCAGCGGGTAGACGAGGATCTGGCTGCCCGGGATCACGAACAGGGTGATCACGAAGATGAGCCGCATCATCGTGGCGCCGATGCCGAAGCGCTTGGCCAGACCGGCGCACACGCCGCCCAGCATCCCGCCGTGGCGCGGACGGTAGAGGCCCTGGTCGTACATGTTCCGATGAACGGTGTTCATGGTGTGGTCACGTCCTCGCTGAGTCGTATCTGAGTCCCGGTGGGCTGACTCGTCCACCCTCCTTCAACTGTGGACGACAGGCATATCGGGAATCACCCCAGACGCACCCTGAGCGACCCTTACCCGGCCTCAGACCGCGTCGTCGAGCCGGACCCTGATCTCGCCCCCGAGCTGGGCCCCACCGACCAGGGGCAGCTTGTCGCCGCTCCAGAACCGGCCGGGGTCGTACCAGCCGGGCGCGCGGTCTTCGGGCAGGAGCCCCATGGCCTGGTAGGTCATGGCGACGATCTCGGCGCAGTAGGCGGTCTCCAGGGCCACGGCCTCGTCGGTGCGGCCGGCCCGGCGCAGGGTGCGCACCAGTTTCTTGTTCGCCACCCAGCGGCCCATCAGGCCGACCGTGCTCGGGAAGGGTGTGCCGTCCATCCGGGCGATCGTGCGCAGCACCGCGTCCTCGGCCTCCCGGCCCACCTCCGGGTCGAGCTGGCGGAACCACGCGCGCTGCCGGTACTTGGTCACCCAGGTGGTCACGGCGGCCGACAGGTCGTGCAGCTGGGCGCCGCGGCGGTGCTCGCCGACCCAGACGTCGGGGAGGGACCGGCCGAGCTCGGCGTGCCACATCAGCGGTGGCAGGTCTTCGAGGACCACGGCCATGCCCACGTGGTTCACCGGCGCGTTGGTGAAGGCCTGGATCGCCCGGTCCGCACTGCTGCGGCCGCGGAAGAGCCAGACGTCGCCGGTGCGGGTCAGCGCGGCGGCCTGGGACAGATGAAGCGGCTCCTGATCACGCATGTCTGGCACGCCCCATACCCTAGGCCGATGGCGAAGAAGCAGCGCATCGCATGGTGGAAGCTCCTCGGTCTGGCGGGCGCGGCCGGGGTGGCCGCGGGTGGGGTCCTGGTGGTGCGCAACGAGCGGCAGCGCAAGTCGTACTCAGCCGAGGAGATCCGGGAGCGGCTGCAGCAGCGGCTGAACGAGGCGGCTCCGGAGGAGTAGTGCCTGCTGTACCCCCGATCCGGCAGTAGCCGGGATCGGCCGGGAGGGGTCGTCGTCCCTAGCGTTTCCGGTGACGGAAACCCCTCTCGGACAAGGAGAACGTCATGACGGAGAACACCCCGGTCATGGTTCGGGCGGCCTGGCTGGCCGTGGTGCTGGGCGTGGTCGGCAACTCGGTGGCCTCGGTCGCCGGTGACCTCCTCCTGCTCAACCTCGCCTTCGGCACGCTCACCGCCGTCGGTGTGGTCACGCTCGTGCTGAACTGGATGCGCCGGCGATGAGCGTGGTCACCCTGGCTCCCGCGATCCGGCTCACCGGGGTCGCCAAGGAGTACGGCAACGGCGTCGTCGCCCTGCAGCAGGTGTCCCTCGACGTGGCCCCGGGCGAGTTCGTCGCGATCATGGGCCCCTCCGGCTCCGGCAAGAGCACGCTGATGCACTGCGCCGCCGGGCTGGACACCCCCAGCCGGGGCGAGGTGCTGATCGGCGGCACCGCGATCGGCGGGCTGAGCGAGACCCGCCGCACCGAACTGCGCCGTGAGCGCATCGGTTTCGTGTTCCAGTCGTACAACCTGGTGTCGTCACTGACGGTGCGCGACAACATCACCCTGCCGCTGCGGATGGCCCGGCGCACTCCCGACGAGGCCTGGGTGGCCGAGCTGATCGAGCGGGTCGGGCTGAGCGACCGGGCCGGTCACCGGCCGGCCGAGCTCTCGGGCGGCCAGCAGCAGCGCGCGGCGATCGCCCGGGCGCTGGTGGCCCGGCCCGCGGTGGTGTTCGCCGACGAGCCGACCGGTGCGCTCGACCTGCGGGCGGCCCGGGAGGTGCTGGCGCTGCTGCGGACGACGGTGGACGACCTGGGCCAGACCGTGGTGATGGTCACCCACGACCCGGCGGCCGCCGCCCGTGCCGACCGGGCGCTGGTGATGGCCGACGGCCGGATCGTGGAGACGCTGTCCGTCCCGAGCGCGGCCGACCTGGCCGCGAGCCTGATCCGGGTCGGGGAGGTCTGAGATGTTCTACGTGGCACGGAAGATGGCGCGCCGCCGGATCGCCTCACTGGTCGCGGTGACGAGTGCCGTGGTGGGCGGCGCGGCGCTGATCACGGCGACCGGGGTGCTGGGCGAGTCCGGGTTCCGTTCGCACGCACCGGTCACCCGGCTGGCCGGGGCGGACATCCTGATCGGGGCCGACCAGACCTTCCGGCAGGACGCCGGGGAGGCGTTCCCGCTGCCCGAGAGAGCCTCTCTGCCCGGTCATCTGGTGGCCGAGCTGAACAACCAGCCGGGTGTCGTCACGGCCGCCGGTGACGTGAGTTTCCCGGCGGCGGTGCTCACCCCGGGTGGACAGCCGGTTTCGGTCCAGGACGCGTCGGTCGCCGGGCACGGCTGGTCCATCACTGCTTTCGTCGGGCCCACCACCGGTACCGCCCCCTCCGGGGCCGGGCAGATCGGCGTCGGCCAGGCCCTGGCCGAGGCGACCGGCCTCGGGATCGGTGACACCACGCGGGTCGTCGCCGACGGGGTGACCCGCAGCGTGCGGGTGACCTCGGTGGTGAGCGGGAACGACGCGGGCATCTACTTCGCCGACTCCGAGGTCGCCGCGCCCGACCTGGTGGCCCTGAAAGTGGCCTCCGGCGAGGTCGGCCCGACGGTGGACGCGTTGCGCGCCACGTACCCGGACCTCACCGTCGCGGGTGGCGACGAACGGGGTGACGTGCTCGACCCCGAGCTCGGCGCGGCCCGCACGCTGCTGACCGTGCTGGCCGGGTCGATGGCCGGGATCACCCTCGTCCTGGTCGGTTTCGTCGTGGCCGGGGCGCTCGGGGTGTCGATCGACAACCAGCGCCGTGAGCTCGCCCTGCTGCGGGCCGTCGGGGCGACACCGCGCCAGATCCGCCGTCTCGCGGCGGGACAGGCCACGGTCGCGGCCGTCGTGGCCCTGGTTCCCGGCCTCGCCCTCGGCTACCTGCTGGCCGACCAGGCCGGCCGGATGCTCGTCGGGCTGGGCATGCTGCCCGACGACCTGCCGCTCAGCTACAGCCCGCTCCCGGCTCTCGGCACCGCCGCCCTGCTGCTGCTCACCGTGCAGGTCGCCGCGCGCGGCGCGGCCTGGCGGGTGTCGCGGCGCCCGGCCACCGAGGCCGTCGCCGAGTCCCGCACCGAGGCCCCGGCCCCCGGGCGGGTCCGCAACGGCGCCGGTCTGCTGCTCATCGTGGCGGGCACCGGCCTGGCCGTGATGCCGCTGGTCTCCCGCTCGGTGGTGGCGATCTCGGGTTCGGCGCTGGCGGGCATCATCGCCTCGATCGGCCTGGCCCTGGCCGGCCCGACCCAGCTGCACCGGCTCACCGCCCGGCTCCCGCGTCCGTCCTCCCCCACCGGCTGGCTCGCGGTCTCGAACCTGCACGGCTACTCACGGCGTTTCGCCGGGGCCGTCACCACGCTCGGCATCGCGGTGGTGTTCGTGACCACCTACGCCTTCACCCAGACCTCGCTGATGCGGGCCCAGTCCGACGACACCAGAACCGGAACCACGGCGCAGTACAGTCTTTCGGCCCCGGCGCTCGGCGGGCTGCCCGGCGGTGTCCTCGGCGAGGTGCGTTCCCTCGACGGGGTGCGGGGCGCGGCCGAGGTCCGCAACACCACGCTGCTGCGCAGGTACTCGATGCTGGGCGACGACGAGGTGGAGAGCTCCTCGGCCCTGGTGCTGGGAGCCGGGGCCTCGTCGGTGCTCGACCTCGGTGTCACCGACGGCACGCTCGACGACCTGACCGGCGACACGATCGCGGCGGGCGCCTCGACCCGGCTGGAGGTCGGTGACGAAGCCACGCTGTACCTCGGCGACGGAACCCCGGCCACGGCCCGGGTGGTCGCCGTGTACGACCGCGACCTGGGTTTCGGGCCCCTGGTGGCCTCCCCCGACCTGGTCGCCGGCCACCTGACCAACGGGCTGGTGACGTCCGTCCTGGTGAGCACGTCGTCCCCCGACGCTCTTTCCGCCTACGTCTCCACCCACCCCGGGCTGGTGCTCACCGACCCGGACGCCACGTCCACCGGCCCCCGGGGCATTCCCGCCGACGTGTGGATCAACCTGGCCGCGATCGGGGTGCTGCTGGGCTACCTGCTGCTCGGCATCGCGAACAAGCTGGTGGCCGCGACCACGGCCCGCCGCGCCGAGTTCGCGACCCTGCGGCTGAACGGCAGCACGGTGCGGCAGATCCGGGCGATGACCCGGCGCGAGGCCGGCCTGATCACGGTGACGGCCGTGACCGCCGGGCTGGGCCTGGCCGCGCTGCCGATGCTGTTCCTCGGGCTGGGGCTGCTGGGCCGGCCCTACCCGGCGGGCCCGGTCTGGCTGGTGCCGGTGACGGTCGCGGTGGTGGCGCTGATCGGATTCACCAGCATCGAGCTGGCGACCCGGCACGCGCTGAGGCTGCCTCCGGCGGAGGCTCTGGCCGAACGCGACTGACCGGCTGCGGTCGGGGCTCTAGGGCAGCTGGGCCTCGATCGCGCTGATCACCTCGGCGGCCTCCGGGTCGGTGCGGGGACGGAACCGGGCGACGACCTCGCCGGCCGGCGAGATCAGGAACTTCTCGAAGTTCCACTCCACGTCACCGGCCTCGCCCTCGGCGTCGGGCTGCCGGGTGAGCTGCTGGTAGAGCGCGTCGCGGCCCTCCCCGTTGACCTCGGTCTTGGCCAGCATCGGGAACGTGACGCCGTAGGTGCGCGAGCAGAACTCCTCGATCTCCTGCGCGCTGCCCGGCTCCTGACCCTTGAACTGGTTGCAGGGCACCCCGATCACCGTGAAGCCGCGCTCGGAGTAGGTCTTCTGCAGACGCTCCAGCCCCTCGTACTGCGGGGTGAGGCCACACTTCGAGGCGACGTTCACCACGAGCAGGGCCTGACCGGCGTGGGCGCCGAGGCTGGTGGGTTCACCGGACAGAGTGGTCAGGGGGATCTCGTGAAGGCTCATGCCCTCACGTAATCACAGGGCGACGGGCAACTCGTCAAGGGCGTGGAAGGTGGCCGAGTCGCGCCAGCGCGGTTCCGGGTCGAGGGGGCGGGCCCGCGGGTGGCGCCCGAAGAACCGGGTCAGGGCCTCCTCGGCCTCCAGCCGGGCCAGGGCGGCGCCCAGGCAGAAGTGGATGCCGGTGCCGAACCCCAGGCCGCCCGGCCCCTCACGGGTCAGGTCGAGGCGGTGGGCGTCGGGCCAGCGGCGCTCGTCACGCCCCACCCGGTCGAGTTCGACCAGCACGGCCTGGCCCGGGCTCACGTGGGTACCGCCCACCTCGTGATCGGCCACCGCCGTACGCCCGATCACCCGCACCGGGCCCTCGAGCCGCACCAGCTCGTCGACCGCCCGCGCCGGGTTCTGCCGCAGGGCCGGCAACTGGTCGGGGTGCCGCATCAGGGCCAGGCCACCGCTCGCGATCAGGTTGGCGGTGGTCTCGTGCCCGGCGGCCAGCAGCAGCACACAGGTCGACATCACCTCGTCGACGCTCAGGCCGGTGCGCAGCAGCTGGCTGATGAAGTCGGTGCCGTCGCCGCCCTTGCGCGCGGCCAGCACCGGGGTGAGGAACATCGTCACCTCGATGCCCGCCGTCATCGCGGCGGTCACGTCGTCGGCCGTCGGGTCGACCTCGAGAAGCCGCACCAGGTCGGGGGTCTGCTCGAGGAACACCTCGGCCCCCTCCACCCCCACGTCGAGCAGCTCCGCGATCACCGCCAGCGGCACCAGGTAGGCGAAGTCGGCGAGCAGGTCGACCGGGCCCGGCGCGTCGTCGAGCTGGTCGAGGCACGAATCGACGATCGCGGCGACGCGCCCCCGGAACGCCTCCACCGCACGGGCGCTGAAGGCGGGCGCGACCAGGCGGCGCAGCCGGGTGTGGGTGGGCGGGTCGGTGAAAAGCATGATGGACGCGGGGTTGCCGACGGCGTCGGACGGCACCAGCGGGCTGTTGGCCGGGTCGCTGCTCCAGCCCGGCGCGCGCAGCACGGCATTGGCCTCGTCGAAGCCGCTGACCCGGAAGGCCCCGACCGACGCGTCCCAGGTCACGTGGCTCACGAAAGCCCCTCCCGGTAGGCGGCCTCGAGTTTGCCGTAGGCCGTGACCGGCTCGGCACCGAGGTCGAGCTCGTCACGGATGCTGCGCCAGTCGCCCTGCGCCCGCAGGCCGGCCAGCACCGACGTCAGCCCCAGATCGATGCGGGTGAGGGCCACGTACTCCCCCGGCAGCGCGAGCTTCTGCACCACCGCGGAATGCGGCCCGCGCGGCGAGAACTCGAGATCGACGATGCGCGCGGCGAACTCGGGCGTGTAGGTGAACGGCTGATCGCCGAGCACCGGGGTCAGCGCCTCGCGGGCCCAGACCAGCATGGCCTGCGCGTCGGGCGGCTCCCCGGGCACGAAACCCTGCTCGGTGTAATGCCTCAGCAGATCGTCGGCCCGGCCCTCGACCGCGGCCTGCACGGCCCGCACCATCCACTCGACCTGATCGTCGCGCCAGGACTTCACACAGCCGAAGTCGAGGAAGGTGACGCTGCCGTCGGGATGGAACAGGTAGTTGCCCGGATGCGGGTCGGCGTTGAACCGGCCCATCCGGCGCAGGCTGCCCAGGGTGAAGCGGTAGATCGCCTCGCCCCACTGGTTTTTCAGCTCCTGGTCGGCCTCGCGGGCCTGGGCCCAGCGCAGGCCGTCGCTGCGGTCCATGGTGAGCACCCGACCGGTGCTGAATTCGGGCAGCACCTCGGGCACCCGGGCGAACGGGTGGCCGCGATAGGCGTCGGCGAAGATCTGCTGGTTGGAGGCCTCGGTGAGGTAGTCGATCTCCTCACCGATGCGCTCGGTCACCTCGGCCGCCAGGGCGCGGGCGTCGGTGCGCCCCAGATCGGGCAGCACACCGCGGATGACCTGGAAGAACGTGGCCAGCAGCTCGGCGTTGGCGAGGTCGGCACGGATCGCCTCGTCGACCCCGGGGTACTGGATCTTGACCACCACGCGGCGCCCGTCGTGCGTGGTGGCGGCGTGCACCTGACCGATCGAGGCCGCCGCCAGGGGGTGCGGCGCAAACTCCGCGAAGACCTCGTGCGGCGGCGCCCCGAGCTCGGCGGTGACCACCCCGGCGGCCAGCTCGGGCTCCATCGGCGGCGCATCGTCCTGCAGGCGCGCCAGGGCGGCCTGGTAGACCGATTGGCTGCTGCCCTCGACCATCGACCCGAGCGAGACGAACGACAGGATCTGCCCGGCCTTCATCAGCACGCCCCGGCTGCGACCGAGCGACTCGGCGTAGCGCTCGGCACCCCGTTGCCGCACGCCCGCACGGTCTTTTCGGCGCAACGCGGAGATCACCGCCTCACCGGCCGTGCGACCGGTGAGGGCCACCAGTGGTGCGGCCCGGGCCACGCGGCCGGTACGGATGCGTCCGGCGTCCTGTCGGGAGTCGCCACCTGTGGTCACCGCCTCAGTCTCACCCACCTGGCGGACACGTCAACCCGAGCTGAATCCCCTTGTCGGCAAAGCCATCTCGCCGCCCCCTGGGGCGAAGGAGCATCCCACTCCACCCGATCAGGCCAAAACCGACTTTGTTCCCCAAAACCCTGCGAACGGGTTCTGCCGCGGGTTAGAACTCAAGACATGCGAAAACTCGAACCCGTGTCAGCCTGCGCCCGGTGCCGCAGGAGATCCGTTTCTCGCTGACCACCGACTGCCCGGCCGACGCCACGATCCACTGCTGCTACACGGCGAAGTCCCCGGGCGGTTTCCCGTACATCACCTGTCGACCTACCCGATGGCCAGGCGATGTGGAGGAGGGCGACCGCGCCCCCGGATCTCGTCCGCCGGGAACCTGCCGGCCGGGGTCGTCGAGGCGACCGCGGGCAGCACCACGGCCAAGAAGGGCGACCGCATCAGCTTCGACGCCGTCATCCAGCGCGCGGACCGGGAATCCGGCACCCGGAAGCAGTTCTCCCGGCACGAGCTGCTGGACGTCCAGTTCCGCCCGGCCGGGACAACGACCTGGACCACCGTCAGCACCGGCTACAACGCGACCGCGACCGGGAGCGGCGACCACCGACTGCTCCACCCCGGCGACAAGTCCAGTGCCCAGTCCGCCGGCCCCGCCCTGCCCGTCACCGTCAGCTGATCATCCCTGGAGGGGGAAATACCGTGCGCTTCCTGAAGACTCCCGTCCTGCTCACCGTCGCCGCCGCGACCACGGCCGCCACCGCGTTCGTCGCGAGCCCGGCCACCGCGGCCGCCGAGTGCGAGATCACCGACGTGCCGACCACCGTCGTCATCGGCACCGGCACCACGCTCAACTCCCTGGTGCCCACCACCGACTGCCCCGAGGGATCACCGGTCGAGTTCAGCTTCACCGCGGGCTGGCCCGAGGGCGTCCCGTACAACTGGCAGGGCGACAGCGCCTCGATGGTCACCTACGTCGGCGCGGCCAGGCCCCTGCACCGGGAAGACGGCCAGTACCCGTTCGAGATCCGGCCGGTGGCGGGAAACATCGCGGCCGGTCAGCCGTTCCGGGCCAGCTGGAGCGCGTTCGTCGACACGGGCCGGGAGAACTGGAAGGACGGGGAACCGACCCTCGACCACGAGGGCACGCTCACCGCACTGAGGGCCACGCAGTTCACCGCGGTGTCGGCGTCCGCCACCACGGTCGCCGCGGGCGAGCAGGTGACGTTCGAACCGACCGTGCAGCGGGCGGACTGGGACACCAGGTCCTGGAAGACGTTCGACGCCGGCTGGACGGCCTACGACATCCAGTTCCGCGCCGAGGGCGCAGACGGCTGGACGACGGTCAAGGAGAAGACCGGTGGCTTCGTCGAGTTGTACGTCAACCCGGAGACCTCCGGCGACTACCGGCTCAAGTACCGCGGTGACGTCGTGAGCGCCCCCTCGTACAGCGAGCCGATCGGCATCACCGTGTCGTAATCCCTTACGCCCGAGGCGGTGCCACGCTCCCGCGGGGCATCGGCTCGGGCGTCAGCACGGTGCGCCGCGCCACCGGCGGCTTCTTGCTGTCGATGGCCTCGACGGCGTGTTCCACCACGGCCGCCACCAGGGCGTCGATGGGCCAGCGGTAGCTCGACAGCGGCGGGGTGAGCAGCCGGCCGGCGGGCAGGTTGTCGTAGCCGACCACCGAGACGTCTTGCGGCACGGAAAGTCCCAGCTCGCGCACGGCCAGGTAGACGCCGAACGCGATCGAGTCGGCCAGGCAGAGGAAGGCCGTGGGCGGGGCCGGCGCCTCGAGCAGCTCGCGCACCACCGCCGCCGCCCGGTCGAGGTCGTGCGGGCAACTGCGCACCACCGCGGCCAGCCCCAGCTCGGGGGCCAGGCGCTGCACGATCTGCTCGGCGGGCCGGTCGGGCGTGGCCCGGTCGGTGGGAGTGAGCAGCGTGACCCGGGTGTGCCCGGCCGCCGCCAGCATCCGCAGCCCGTGACTGACCCCGGTGTCGTTGTCGAACACCACCTCGGCCGCCGCGGGCGCCCCCGGCAGGCCGTCGCCCACCGCCACCAGCACCGTGCGGTCGGCGATCTCGGCCCAGTGCGGCGCGTTCGGATCGACCGGCAGCACGATCAGGGCGTCGGCCCGCTGGTCGACCATGCGCTTGGCCAGGGTGATCTCGCGCTCGGGGTCGTTGCCGGCGTCGACCGTGACCGGGTTGCGCCCCGCCCCCAGCAGGCCCCGGCCCAGGGCCGCGGCGACCTGCTGCTGCCACCCGTCGGCCAGCGACCCGCAGAGCACACCGATCGTCTCGGTGCGCCCGGAGGCCAGGGCCCGGGCGATCGGATCGGCCTCGTAGCCGAGCCGCTTGGCCGCCTCGCGCACCCGCGCCTGGGTCTCTTCGGTGACCTGCAGACCGCGCAGGGCGTAGCTGACGGCGGCCGTCGAGAGACCGGTCTCGTCGGCGATGTCGCGCAGCGTCGGTCGGTGACGCCCCTGTGCCATGTGGTCACCGTAACGAACACCACCGACAGTTCCCCCTTGAATTGATCAAGGTGAAGCGCTTCAATAGATCGCAAGTGAAGCGCTTCACCACAGGTCAGGCCGAATCCTCGGGGATTATGGCCACCCCCCGGCCCTGAGGTGTTCACCCACGGCGAACTCGCGCGCCCCGGCACTTGCCATCGAGCGGGCGAACCGATTGAATAAGTCTATAGATTTAGTCGAGAATGCAGGTCAGGGCGGGGAGGGCCGGGATATGCGGAGAGGTGGTCAAGGTGTCGTCGCGTTCCGACGTCTCGTGCGACGTGCATCAGCACCTCTGGCCCTCCGACCTGATCACCGCCCTTCGGGCCCGCGACGAACCACCCCTGCTGCGCGGCTGGACGCTTCACCTGCCGGGCGAGCCGCCCTACGAGGTGAACCCGGCCGATCACGATGTCGCCGCCCGTCTCGACCTGCAGGGCGATGTCCGGGCTCTGGTCTCCCTGTCCAGCCCGCTCGGTCTCGAAGACCTGCCCGCGGCTGAGGCGCGTCCTCTTCTCGACACCTGGCACTCCGGAGCGGCCCAGCTCCCCGCCGGGTTCGGGGCCTGGGCCGCGGTCAGCCGGCACGAGCCCGACCGGTCCGGTCTGGCCGAGCTGCTGGCCGGTGACTTCGTCGGCCTCCAGGTGCCCGCCACCTGGCTGGCCACCCCGAAGGCGCTCGAGGTCCTCGCCCCCGTGCTGCGGGTCTGCGAGGAGGCCGACAAGCCGGTCCTCGTGCACCCCGGAGCAGTCGCCCAGCCGGCCCAGGAAGAGCTGCCCGGCTGGTGGCCCGCCGTCGTCGACTACACCGCCCAGCTCTCGGCGGCGTGGTGGTCCTGGCACCATCGGGGCCGCTCACTGCTGCCCCACCTCCGGATCGGCTTCGTCGCCGGCGCCGGGCTCGCACCGCTGCAGCACGAGCGGCTGCAGGCCCGGGGCGGGCGGATGGGCCGGCTGGATCCCGGCGTCTTCGTCGAGACCTCCAGCTACGGCCCGCAGGCCGTCGACGCGCTGGTGCGGGTGCTCGGGATCGACGCCCTGGTCCGGGGCAGCGACCGTCCGTACGCCCAGCCCGTCCCGCTCGGTTTCGGCACCGCCGCCGACCGTGCCATCGATGTCAGCAACCCGCAGCGCTTCCTGATCGGAGGTAGGCCATGACCGCCCTTCCCGACACTGGCACCTCAGCCGTGCCTGCTCTCAACGACCTTCCGCAGCGTGTCCTCACCCGGCCGGAACTGCGCGAGCTGGTCTCGTCGATCGCCGACGACCCGTCCGCCTGGCAGCAGCACGTGGCCTACGACGACGAGCACCGGCACTACGTCTGCCTGCACCGCGACGCGAACGTCGACGTCTGGGTGCTCTGCTGGACCCCGAGCAACGACACCGGCTGGCACGACCACGACGTCTCGTCCGGGGCCGTCGCGGTGGCGCACGGCGAGGTCGTCGAGCACAACCTGGTGATCGGCAGCGCGGCCCTCGAGGTCAGCGTGCCGGCCGGGCACTCGTTCAGCTTCGGTCCCGACCACATCCACCGGATGACCGGTGTGGCCGAGGGCAGCGTCTCGATCCACGCCTACTCACCGCCGCTGTGGCGCATGGGGCAGTACGCGATCAGCAACACCGGTGTGCTGCGCCGCACCTCGGTCTCCTACGCCGACGAGCTGCGCCCGGTCGACGAGCCGTTCCCGGACGACCAGGAGCGCCTGCGCGACGCCCAGATCCCGAACTGAACCAACCGGAATGGTGGACGTTCCGGTCGACTCGACCGGAACGTCCACCATTTCAGTGGTCGGGTTCGAACTGCTCGACCAGGTCGGCCAGCACCGGCAGCAGTTCCTGCGCGGTGGCCAGGTCGCCGGTGAGGTCCCGGTCGGCCGCACTCTCGCCCAGCGACGCACAGGCCTCGAGCAGTTCCGCCCACGGCGCCGTGCTTTTCGTGCCCTGCATGCGCAGAGCCCGCACCGCGGCGAGCAGTTCGCACGACAGCGCGGTGGCGTAGGCGTCACCCGCGTTCAGCAGCTGTACCGCCGAGCGGGAGGCGAAGCTGGCGTGCTCCTCGGTGCCGCGCGACAGGCTGACGGAACCCAGCGAGGCCGGTGACGCGGCCGAGCGCAGCTCCGCGAAGGCCGACGCCGCAAGGTATTCCAGCATCATCACGCCGGAGGCGCCGGGCGTGCCGTCTCCCAGGAACGGGGGCAGGCCGGTCGCGGCCGGGTCGACCAGCATCGCCAGCCGGGCCTGCAGCAGCGACGCCGACTGGGCCGCCGCGATGGCCGCACTGTCACACCCCAGCGCGACCGCGGGAATGTGAAAACCGCCGTGGTGCGCCACGACCGGCGCCGGGTCGGGGCCGAGCACGGCGGGACCGGCCAGGATCACCGGGTTCTCGGACGCGGCGTTGAGGTGCGCGCCCACCACCCGGTCGAGCTGCTGCAGCGTCTCCCACATCAGGCCGTTGACCTGGGGCAGGCAGCGCATGCCGAAAGGGTCTTGGATCCGGGCCGGATCGTCGACCGGGCCGTCCTGACCGGGCTCGGTGACCAGGCCCGTCACCACCCGGCAGACCCGGCGCGACCCGATGCCGGGCGTCACCCGGGCCACCGCCGGGCCGAACGCCTCCCAGTTCGCCCGCACCGCGACCCCGGTCAGGGTGGCGACGGCCAGGCTCGCGCGGGCCAGGGTCTGCAGGCGGGCGGCGGCGAGCGCGGCGTCGGCCAGGGTGGCGGCGTTGGAGCTGAGGAACGGCAGCGCGTCGTGGATGCCGAGCGAGATCGGGTGCAGCGGGTTGGTCAGCGGTGCCTCGCCGAGCAGGCCGAGGGCCGTGGTGGCCATGGCGGTGAGGTCGCCGGTGCCGATGCCCGCGTGCTCGCGGATCGGGGGCAGGGCGTCGGCGTTGATCATCGCCTGCAGGCCGTCGATCGCGGCCATCGAGATGCCGCTGCCGCCGGCCGCGAGCTGGTTGAGGCGCACGACCAGCATGGCGCGGATGCGGATGTCGTTGCGCACCTGACCGGCGCTGGTGGCGTGGCTGCGCAGCAGGCCGAGGGTGTAGCGGGCGCCCTCGGTGGCAGGCAGTGCCACCTCACGGTTGGCGCCGACGCCGGTGGTGCGGCCGTAGACCGGGCGCAGGCCGACCGCCGCGTTGGCGGCCTGGTGCGAGGCCTGGGCGCGCCGCCGGGCGGTCGGGGTGACCTTGACCTTCAGCGGGGCGTCGACGCGGGCCACGAGTTTGCGGGTGGTCAGGGTGCGGCCGTCGATCGTCATCGCCGGCACCCCGGACCGGCGCACCCGGGCCGGCGGGGCGGCGTCCGCGGCGGCCGCCGCCGCGGCCCGGTCGGCCGGGGTCAGATCCATCGACACGCTTCGCTCCCGATCCACCTCATGAAGTAACGGTCGGCTCAAGGCCCGTCCCTCAGAACGAGGAGACTCTACTTTCCGCTGCTCGGCAAGGTGTTTCCGTCACGTGAAAAATGAGCCTCTGCCGAGACGCAGTTCTTCTGGTGAGGTAGAAAAGGTCATCCACCGATCGAGAGGGGCGCCGCAGATGCCCGGCAAGCCCCCCGCCAGCCCTTCGTCGACCCGCTCGGTCGAGCGGGCCCTCGCCCTGCTCGCCGCCGTCTGCACCGGGGGCCCTCGGGGTGCCGACACCCTGGTCGAGCTGTCCCGGCTCGTCGGCCTCCCGGTCAGCACCACCCTGAGGCTGCTGCGCACGCTCGAGCGCGACCAGTTCGTCACCCGGTCGGAGGGAGCCGGCTACCGGCCCGGCCCGCGGATGATGCAGCTGGGTGCCCGCGCCCTCTCGCACGAGCACCTGGTTCCGCTCAGCGGGCCGGCGCTGAACGAGCTGGTCGCGGCCACCGGCGAGTCGGCCTACCTGAGCGTGCCGGGTCCCGGCACCACCGCGCTGTACCTGGCCATGGCCCCGGGCACTCACTCGGTGCGGCACGCCGGATGGGTCGGCCGGGCCTTCCCGCTGGCCGGGAGCGCGGCCGGATCGGTGCTGCTGGGCCGCACCCCGGAGCGGGGCTGGACCAGCATCGCCTCCGGCATCGAGCCCGACGTCACCGCGGTCGCGGCCCCGGTCACCGGGCCGGGCGGCGTGGTGGCGGCGCTCAGCATCGTCGGCCCCACCTACCGCCTGGACGGATCGGCGATCGGCCGTTTCGGTCCTCTCCTCACCCGTCTCGCCACCCAGCTGGGCCTTCAGCTGGGCGCCGGTCCCGACGTCCCTCATTCGAACGCAACCACTGCTGAACCCGCAGGCCCCGCTGACCCGGACACACAGCACCGAGAGCAGAGATGAGCGCATGATCAAGTTTGATTCCGTGGTGAAGAAGTACCCGGACGGAACCGTGGCGGTGAACGGGCTCGACCTCGTCGCCCCGTCGGGCAAGATCACCGTGTTCGTCGGCCCCTCGGGCTGCGGCAAGACCACCTCGCTGCGCATGATCAACCGGATGATCGAGCCCACCTCGGGCACGATCTGGCTGGACGACCAGGACACCGGCAAGGTCGACGCGAGCACACTGCGCCGCGGCATCGGCTACGTGATCCAGCACGCCGGGCTGTTCCCGCACCGCACGATCGTCGACAACATCGCCACCGTGCCGCTGCTGATGGGCTGGGACAAGAAGAAGGCCCGCGCCCGCTCGCTGGAGCTGATGGAGCGGGTCGGCCTCGATCCGAACTTCGCGAAGCGTTACCCCGCACAGCTTTCCGGCGGTCAGCAGCAGCGCGTCGGGGTGGCCCGGGCGCTGGCCGCCGACCCGCCGGTGATGCTGATGGACGAGCCGTTCAGCGCCGTCGACCCGGTGGTGCGGGCCGAGCTGCAGGACGAGTTCCTGCGCCTGCAGTCGGAACTGGGCAAGACGATCATCTTCGTCACGCACGACATCGACGAGGCGGTGAAGCTCGGCGACCAGGTCGCGGTGCTGCGCGTGGGTGGGGTGCTGGCCCAGCTGGCCACCCCCGCCGAACTGCTCACCGACCCGGTGGACGACTTCGTGGCCGGCTTCGTCGGGCGCGACCGTGGTTACCGCGCACTGGGTTTCGAGACCGGTTCACTGTCTCCCGAGCCGGAGCAGACGATCAGGATGGGGGACGACGCGGTGGCCGCCGGGCGCGCCGCCCGGGACGGGTGGGTGCTGGCGGTGGACGACGCCCGCCGCCCCCTGGGCTGGGTCCGGGTGGCGGCGCTCTCGTCCGGAAAGGCCGTGGCCTCCGACCTTCTGCACCGCGGCGGCACGCTGGCCCCGGTGAGCGGCTCACTGCGGGGTGCGCTCGACGCGGCGCTCTCCTCCCCCTCGGGCCGCGGCGTACTGGTGGACGAAGCCGGTGCTCTGGTGGGCACGGTCACGGCGAGCGAGGTGGTCACGCGCATCGAGGCACAGCTGGCCGGGCGCCGGGAGGCGGTGAGCGGCGGGTGATCAACTACCTCAAGAACAACCCGGACAACGTCGCGCAGTGGTTCTTCGCGCACCTGTGGCTCTCGGTGCTGCCGGTGGTCGTCGGGCTGGTCGTGGCGCTGCCGATCGGCTGGATCGCCAGCCGGTACAAGTGGAGCTACCCGCCCATCACCAACCTGGCCGGGCTGCTCTACACGATCCCGTCACTGGCGCTGTTCATCATCATGCCGTCCATCCTCGGCACGAAGATCCTCTCGCCCGTCAACATGGTCGTGGCCCTGTCGGTCTACAGCGTGGCCCTGCTGGTGCGCGTGGTCGCCGACGGCCTGAACTCGGTGGCCCCGGACGTCCGGGCCGCCGCCACCGCGATGGGCTTCACCGGCTTCAGCCGCTTCCTCAAGGTCGACCTGCCGATCGCGGTGCCGGTCATCACCGCCGGGCTGCGCGTGGCCACGGTGTCGAACGTCAGCCTGGTCTCGATCGGCGCGCTGATCGGCGTGCCCCAGCTGGGTTCGCTCTTCACCACGGGCTTCGGCCGCTACATCCCCGGCATCGTGCTGCTCGGCGTCATCCTCTGTCTGCTCCTGGCCCTGGTGCTGGACGGGCTCATCCTTCTGGGCAGCCGCATGCTGACCCCCTGGCAGCGGGCGGTGGCCAAGCGATGATCGGGAACGTCTTCGACTGGCTGGCCGACGGCAGCCACTGGTCCGGTGAGGACGGCATCACCAACCGGCTGATCGAGCACCTCCAGTACTCGTTCGGCGCGCTGGTGTTCGTGCTGATCATCGGCATCCCGCTGGGGCTCTTCATCGGGCACACCGGCAAGGGCGCGGTCGCCATCGCGGGTTCCGCGAACGCCCTGCGCGCCCTGCCCACGTTCGGCCTGCTGGTGTACGTCGTCATCCAGTTCTCCGGCGACCTGCCCGCCGACTGGGCCTACCTCGGCCCGTCGCTGTTCGTGCTGGTGGTCCTCGGGGTGCCGGCCGTGCTGTCCAACACCTACGCCGGCGTGCAGAACGTCGACCCGGCCGCCCGCGACGCGGCCCGGGGCATGGGCATGACCGGCTGGCAGGTGCTCTGGCGGGTCGAGGTGCCCAACGCGCTGCCGCTGATCCTGTCCGGCGTGCGCAGCTCGATGCTCCAGATCATCGCCACCGCCACGGTCGCGGCCTACGTCACCCTGGGTGGTCTGGGCCGGTTCATGATCGACGGGCTCTCCCAGCAGGACTACGCGCAGATGGCCGGCGGGGCGATCCTCGTGGCCGTGCTCGCGGTCGCGCTCGACCTGGTGATGGCCGTGGCCCAGCGCTACGTGGTGTCGCGTGGCATCACCGGCCGCTACGCCCGGCCCGCACCCAACGCCGACGTCGTGGCGGCGGAGTCCCGCCTCGAGGTTTGACCTGATTGTTCACGGTCTGGGCCGACTCGGGACCAAAGACGTTGCCGAGTTGAGACCCGCCCGCCGAAGTAGTGCCTCAAGACTGTCAGTGGCAGGCGACATGCTGTCAGCTGAGGTCCCACACACCCCAACAGGAGTGCACTGATGAATCGACGCAGGATGGCCTTCGCCACTGCCCTGGTCTCCACCGCTGCCCTGGCGCTGACCGCGTGCGGTGGCGGGAGCGACCCGCTCGACAGCTCCAGCGACGCCGACAGCGGCGGCTCCTCCTCGTCGGAGTCGATCATCGTCGGCTCGGCGAACTTCCCGGAGAACGAGCTGCTGGCCGAGATCTACGCCGGCGCACTCGAGGCCAAGGGTGTGAAGGTCTCGAAGAAGCTCAACATCGGCTCGCGCGAGGCCTACATCCCCGGCCTCGAAGACGGCTCGATCGACCTGCTGCCGGAGTACTCGGGCAACCTGCTCTCGTACCTCGACGACAAGGCCACCGCGGTGAGCTCCGAAGACGTCTTCGCCGCCCTGCCCGAGGCGCTGCCCGAGGGCCTGACGGTTCTCGACCAGTCCACCGCCGAGGACAAGGACGTCGTGACGGTCACCAAGGAGACCGCCGACAAGTACAGCCTGAAGTCGATCGGCGACATGAAGGGCAAGGACCTCGTCCTCGGCGGCCCGCCGGAGTGGAAGACCCGCCCCACCGGCGTCCCGGGCTTCGAGAAGAACTACGGCGTCACCTTCAAGGAGTACAAGGTGCTCGACGTGGGCGGCCCGCTCACCGTCAACGCCCTGAAGAACGGCCAGGTCGACGCGGCCGACCTGTTCAGCACCGACCCGAACATCATCGCCAACGGCTGGGTCATGCTCGAAGACCCGGAGAACCAGTTCGCGGCCCAGAACGTGCTCCCGATCATCAACGAGGAGAAGGCCTCGGACACGGTGAAGGGCGCGCTCAACGCCGTTTCCGGCGTGCTGACCACCGAGAACCTCTCCGAGATGATGGAGAAGGTCACGCTCGAGCAGCAGGAGCCGGCCGACGTGGCCAAGGAGTTCCTGGAGACGAACAAGCTCTCCTCCTGATCACCCCGGTGACGTGAGAAGTGCCCGCCCCCGATCCCCGGGTGGCGGGCACTTCTCATGCCGGGCTCAGCGCGAGCGGGCCTCGGACACGGCCTTCTTCGGCGGCTTCTCGGGGAACTCGTACGTGGTCAGGTTGATGCGCGTGGCGAAACCGGCGTCGGACAGCCGCTTCAGCACCACCGGGCAGCTCTTGCACCGGGGTTTGTCCTTGCAGCACTTCTTCTTCGCCTTCTTCACGCCCATACTGCTGAGATTAGGTGAGGCTGACCTAAGTTCCAAGCGTCAAGAGTGCTGGACATTTCTGTCGCCTCGTGCAGGCCAATGCCGCACTTGATCGTCCGAGCGTGATTTCCTGTTCGACCGTGCCGCAGCGCACACGTTCGACCGGCAGGATGGGCGGTTATGCAGCAGGTACGAGCCTTGTTCGAGCAGCAGGACGTTCTGGCGACCCTGGTCGTGATCCTGCTGGTCGTGGTGATCGCGATGATGTCGCCCCGGATCCGCGACCGGGTGTCCGGCCTCGGCCTGGCCTTCGTCGTGCTGATCGCCGTGGTGCTGGCCGTCACCGTGCCACCGCCCGGCGGCTGGGGCGCCCTGGCCGACGCCGAGCCGAGCATGAAGGTGCTCTCGGCCTGCTTCACGCCGCACACCTGGTTCACCATGCAGGGCCTGAAATACGTCAACGTGCTGCTGTTCGTGCTGCCCGCGCTGGTGCTCACCGTGATGACCCGCCGGCCGGTGCTGAGCACGCTGTCGCTGTCGGCGCTGGCCGCCGGGATCGAGGCCTGGCAGGCGTTCTCGAACACCCGGCCCTGCACCGGGGCGGACTGGATCGGGGGCACGCTGGGCGTGGTCATCGGCGTGATCATGGGGATCACGGTGATCAACCGGACGCTGGAACCGGCCTGACGTCCTCAGGCCCGGCCGCCGTGCAACCGCCGTTCCAGGGCTGAGGCGGCCGCCCGGATCGACGCGACCAGACGCGACCTCGCGTCGTCCGTCATCGTGTCGCTCGAGAAGGTGACCGCCACCGCCGCCGCCGGGTGCCCGGTGTGGTCGAGCACCGCGACCGCCACCGACGAAAACCCGGCCGTGACCTCGTCCACCTCCTCGGCGAACCCGGCCCCGCGCACCCCCGCCAGCACCCGCCGCAGCTCGGGCAGGCTCTGCGGGCCGTCCGGGCCGAACGCCTCGCGGGTCGGGAACAGCGCCCGTACCTGGGCCGCGGGCAGCGCCGCGAGCATCGCGCGACCGCTGGCCGTGCGCTCACTCGGCAGCCGCACCCCCACGTCGGTGACCAGCGGCGGACGTCCGGGGGCGCGCTCCTCGATCAGGTAGAGCACCTCCCGGCCGTGCAGCACCCCCAGATGGGCGGTGTGGCCCACCGCGTCCACCAGCCGCGAGAGCACCAGCCGGGACAGACGCTGCAACGGCTCCTGGCGGGTGTACGCGGAGCCGATCTCGAACGCCGCGACCCCCAGCCCGTACCGCTGCTCCTCGGGCAGGTGGGTCACGAACCCCTGCTCGGTCATGGCCTCGAGCAGGTGGTAGACGGTGCTGCGGGGCAGGCCGAGCTCACGGGCCAGCGCCCCGGCGGGCAGCGGGCCGGGAGCCCGGGCCAGCAGCCGCAGGATCGCGAGGGCCCGGGTCGCGGCCGGAGGTTTCGTCACGTCACCAGTGTCTCGGATTCGAGACAGCATCACCGTGGCGGTCCTGTCACCGGCGCCCGAACGGCGCTGCAATAGACCCATGACCTCCTCGATTTCCGGGCCGCGTCCGGTTAAGGCGCCCACCGGCACCACCCTGACCGCCCGCAGCTGGCAGACCGAGGCCCCGCTGCGGATGCTGCAGAACAACCTGGACCCCGACGTCGCCGAGCGCCCCGACGACCTGGTCGTCTACGGCGGCACCGGCCGCGCGGCCCGGGACTGGAACAGCTACGACGCGATGATCCGCACGCTGACCACGCTGCGCGAGGACGAGACCATGCTCGTCCAGTCGGGCAAGCCGGTCGGCGTCATGCGCACCCACGAGTGGGCGCCGCGCGTGCTGATCGCCAACTCCAACCTGGTCGGCGACTGGTCCAACTGGCCCGAGTTCCGCCGCCTGGAGAAGCTCGGCCTGACCATGTACGGCCAGATGACGGCCGGTTCGTGGATCTACATCGGCACCCAGGGCATCCTGCAGGGCACCTACGAGACGTTCGCCGCCGTCGCCGCCAAGCGCTTCAACGGAACGCTGGCCGGCACCCTCACGCTGACCGGCGGCGCCGGTGGCATGGGCGGCGCGCAGCCGCTGTCGGTGACGCTGAACGACGGTGTCTGCCTGATCGTGGACGTCGACCCGACCCGTCTCAAGCGGCGCGTCGAGACCCGCTACCTCGACGAGATCGCCACCGACATGGACGACGCGATCGAGCGGGTCGTCGCCGCCAAGGCCGCTCGTAAGCCGTTGTCCGTCGGTCTCGTCGGCAACTGCGCCACCGTCTTCCCGGAGCTGCTGCGCCGCGGGGTGCCGATCGACATCGTCACCGACCAGACCTCGGCGCACGACCCGCTGTCGTACCTGCCCGAGGGCGTCGAGCTCGGCGACTGGCACGACTACGCCGCCGCCAAGCCCGAGGAGTTCACCGACCGGGCCCGCGCGGCGATGGCCAAGCACGTCGAGGCGATGGTCGGGTTCATGGACGCCGGCGCCGAGGTGTTCGACTACGGCAACTCGATCCGTGACGAGGCCCGGCAGGGCGGCTACCAGCGGGCTTTCGAGTTCCCGGGCTTCGTGCCGGCCTACATCCGGCCGCTGTTCAGCGAGGGCAAGGGGCCGTTCCGCTGGGCGGCGCTGTCCGGAGACCCCAAGGACATCGCGGTCACCGACAAGGCCGTGCTCGACCTGTTCCCGGAGAACGAGCACCTGCACCGCTGGATCAAGGCGGCCGGCGAGAAGGTCGCGTTCCAGGGCCTGCCCGCGCGGATCTGCTGGCTCGGCTACGGCGAGCGGGACAAGGCCGGTCTGCGCTTCAACGAGCTCGTGGCCTCCGGCGAGATCAGCGCCCCGCTGGTGATCGGCCGTGACCACCTGGACTCCGGCTCGGTGGCCTCGCCGTACCGCGAGACCGAGGCGATGCTCGACGGTTCCGACGCGATCGCCGACTGGCCGCTGCTCAACGCCATGATTAACACCGCGTCCGGCGCCACCTGGGTCTCGCTGCACCACGGCGGCGGCGTGGGCATCGGGCGCTCCCTGCACGCCGGTCAGGTCACGGTGGCCGACGGCACCGCGCTGGCCGCTCAGAAGCTCGAGCGGGTGCTCACGAACGACCCGGGCATGGGTGTGATCCGGCACGTGGACGCGGGTTACGACATCGCCGACCGGGTCGCCGCCGAGCGCGGCGTCCGGGTGCCGATGCGCGAGGGTGAGGCGTGAGTTTCGCACGTCGCTGGGCCGAGCTGGACCCTGTCGGACGCGCCGCGTCCGGTGGGTACCGGCGGTTCGCCTGGACCCGGGAGGACGCCACCCTGCGGGAGTGGTTCGCTTCTGAGGTCGGCGCGCTCGGGCTCGACCTCACGCTCGACCGGGCCGGCAACCAGTGGGCCTGGTGGGGTGACCCGGACGCCGCGCCGGGCATCGTCACCGGCAGCCATCTGGACTCGGTGCCGGACGGCGGCGCGTTCGACGGGCCGCTCGGGGTGGTCAGTGCTCTGACGGCCGTGGAAGCCTTGCAGGCCAGCGGTTTCCGGCCGTCGAAGCCGATCGGCGTGGTCAACTTCGGCGACGAGGAGGGCGCCCGGTTCGGGGTCGCCTGCGCCGGGTCGCGGTTGATCACCGGCGCCATGACGCCCGCCCGGGCGGCGGCGCTCCGCGACGCCGACGGAACGTCGATCCACGAGGCCATGTCCAGGGCGGGCCTTGACCCGGAGCACCTCGGACGGGACGAGGAGACCCTGCGCCGGATCGGGGCCTTCGTCGAGCTGCACGTGGAGCAGGGCAAGGCGCTGGCCACGGACGAGTACGACGCGGCGGTCGGCGTCGGCACCGCGATCTGGCCGCACGGGCGCTGGCGCTTCGACTTCGCCGGGCAGGCCAACCACGCCGGAACGACCCGGCTGGTCGACCGCGACGACCCGATGCTGTCGTACGCGTCCACCGTGACCGCGGCCCGTTCGATCGCCGCTTCTCACGAGGCGGTGGCCACCTTCGGCAAGCTGCTCGTGGAACCCAACGGGGTCAACGCCATTCCGTCGCTGGTGCGGGCCTGGCTGGACTCGCGGGCGCCGTCCGAGGACAGCGTCCGGGGCACGCTGGACGATCTGGTCAGACACGCAGAGCAGCTGGGTGCCAGCGTCACCGAAGAATCCTGGACGGGCAACACGGCCTTCGATGTTCCGCTGGCGCAGCGGTTGAGCGAGATTCTGGGCGGTGCACCGCTTCTGGGCACCGGCGCGGGTCACGACGCGGGCATCCTGGCCACGGCGGGCGTCACCACCGGCATGCTGTTCGTGCGCAACCCCACCGGTATCTCGCACTCCCCGGCCGAGTTCGCCCCCGAGGCGGACTGCCTGGCGGGCGTCGAGGCCCTCACCACCGTGCTGCGAGAGCTGGCCGCATGACCGCCTACTGGGCACCGCACGCCTGGCTGCCCTCCGGGGTCGCCGACGACGTGCGGATCTCGGTCTCCGACGGCCGGATCACGGCCGTCGGGACCGGGGTCCCGGCGTCGGGGGACGACGTGAGGCTGCCGGGTGTCGTCCTGCCCGGCCTGGCGAACGCGCACTCTCACGCCTTCCACCGGGCACTGCGCGGGCGCACCCACGCCGACGGCGGGTCGTTCTGGACCTGGCGCACGGTGATGTACGACGTGGCGCGCCGTCTCGACCCGGACTCGTACCTGGCTCTGGCCCGGGCGGTCTACGCGGAGATGGCGCTGGCCGGGGTCACCACGGTCGGCGAGTTCCACTACGTGCACCACAATCCCGACGGCACGGCCTACGACGACCCGAACGCGATGGGCGAGGCCCTGCGTCAGGCGGCGGTGGACGCGGGCATCCGGATCACGTTGCTCGACACCTGTTATCTGACCGGCGGTCTCACGGCCGACGGCTACACCCCGCTGAACGAGGTTCAGCGGCGTTTCGGCGACGGGGACGCGGACGCCTGGGCCGCGCGGGTCGCGGACCTGAAACCGTCGGCGAACCTGCGGGTCGGCGCGGCCATCCACTCGGTGCGAGCGGTGCCGGCCGACCAGCTGGGCACGGTGGCCAGTTTCTCACCGGAAAGCCCTCTGCATGTGCACCTCTCGGAGCAGCCCGCGGAGAACGAGGCCTGCCTCGCCCTGCACCACAAGACGCCCACCGCGCTCCTGAAGGACGCGGGCGTTCTGTCGGGACGCACGTCCCTCGTTCACGCCACCCATCTGACCGACACCGACATCACCGACCTGAGCGGCACTTTCGCCTGCTTCTGCCCCACCACCGAACGCGACCTGGCCGACGGCATCGGCCCGGCCCGGGCCCTCGCCGACGCCGGGGCCACGCTCACCCTGGGCAGCGACCAGCACGCGGTGATCGACCTGTTCGAGGAGGCGCGCGGGCTGGAGATGCACGAGCGGCTCTCGACGCGGCAGCGCGGGCGCTTCTCCCCCGCCGAGCTGCTCCAGGCCCTCACCGGCGACGGGCACCGCAGCCTGGGCTGGGACGAACTGGGCCGCCTGGAACCGGGGGCCCCGGCCGACCTGGTCGCGGTGCGGCTCGACTCGGTGCGCACCGCCGGAACCCAGCCTTCGCAGGCTGTCTACAGTGCGACGGCGACCGACGTCGACACCGTTGTGGTGGGCGGTGAGATGGTGGTCAGCGAGGGCCGGCACCGACTCGGCGACGTCGGCGCACTCCTGCGCAGCGCTATCGACAACCTCTCGAACTGAAGGGAATTACCCCCGTGAGTCACCTGGTCACCGGAATCGGCCAGCTCGTCACCAACGACCCCGCGGTCGGTGACGGTTCGGCGCTGGGTCTGCTCGACGACGCCGCGGTCGTGCTGGAGAACGAGAGGATCGCCTGGGTGGGACCTTCCGCGCAGGCTCCGGCGACCGACTCGACGACCGACCTCGAAGGTCGCGCGGTCGTACCCGGTTTCGTCGACTCGCACTCGCACTTGGTGTTCGCCGGCGACCGCGCGGGTGAGTTCGCGGCCCGGATGACCGGCGAGCCGTACACCGGCGGGGGCATCGCGACCACGATGGCCGCCACCCGGGCCGCCTCCGACGAAGACCTGCTGGCGCACGTGCGCGGCCTGGTGGCCGAAATGCGTTCGCAGGGAACCACGACGGTCGAGATCAAGGGCGGCTACGGGCTCGACGTCGAGCAGGAGGTGCGGGCCCTGCGCATCGCCGCCCAGGTGACCAGTGAGGTGACCTATCTCGGTGCGCACGTCGTCCCCCCTTCGATGCGTGACCGCCGTGACGACTACGTGGCCCTGGTGGCCGGCGAGATGCTCGAGGCCTGCCGTCCCTACGCGCGCTGGGCCGACGTGTTCTGCGAGCCCGCGAGCGCCTACGCGTTCGACGGCGACGAGACCCGCACGATCCTGAAGGCCTGTGCCGAAGCGGGTCTCGCGCTGCGGGTGCACGGCAACCAGCTCTCCGAGGGGCCGGGGGCGCGGATCGCGGCGGAGTTCGACGCGGCGAGCGTCGACCACTGCACCCACCTCACTGAGGACGACGTGGCCGCCCTGGGCGCGGCCGGTCGCCTCGTGGACGTGGAGAACCCGGTCACCGGAACGGTTTCCACGTTGCTGCCGGGTGTCGAGTTCTCCACCCGCTCGCCCTACCCGGACGCCCAGCGACTGCTCGACGCCGGGGCCGTGGTGGCGCTGGCCAGTGACTGCAACCCGGGCAGCTGCTTCACCTCGTCGATGCCGCTGGTGATCGCGCTGGCCGTGCGGGAGATGAACATGAGCCCGGCGCAGGCACTCTGGGCCGCGACGCTCGGCGGGGCCCTGGCCCTGCGGCGCAGCGACGTGGGCCGGATCCGGGTGGGTGCCCGGGCCGACCTGACCGTGCTGAACGCTCCGTCGTACCTGCACCTGGCCTACCGGCCGGGGGTGCCGCTGGCCCGGGCGTTCGAGGTCCCGGCCTCCTAGGCTCTGGGCCCTCAGCCGTAGTAGTCCGGGTTGATCTTCTGGAACAGGATCGAGTCGGACCAGGCGCCGTTGATGTAGAGGAAGTCCGGGGCCAGGCCGATGCGCTCGAACCCGGTCTTGGCCAGCACCCGCTGCGAGCGCACGTTGCTGACCATCGTGCTGGCGGCGATGCGGTGCAGGTTGAAGCTGTCGAAGGCGATCTTCAGCATGCCGGTGACGGCGGCCGTGGCCACCCCGCGGCCGCCGTGCGACTCGGCCACCCAGTAGCCGACGTCACCGGACTGCAGGGCGCCGCGCACGATGTTGTTGATGTTGATGCGCCCGACCAGCTCGCCCCGCACGAGGATGACGCAGGGCAGCAGCACGCCGCCCGCGTAGAGCAGCAGCGCGTCGTCGATCAGGCGGCTCTGACCGAGCGTGGTGAAGTACGACTCGTCGCGGATCGGTTCCCACGGCTGCAGAAAGGCGCGGTTCGCCGAGACCGCCCGGGCGAGCGGCTCGGCGTCTTCCTCGCGCAGGATCCGTACCGTGACTCCGGGGTTGTCGGGTGAGCTCACGGAGGTCAGGGTACGGCTCTGGTCAGAGCGTTACGACCTGCCCGGTCGCGGCGCTGGTGCGGGCCGCGTCGAGAACCTCGGTGGAGGCGACGGCGTCGCGCGGGTCGACCGGCACGGGGCCCTCTCCGCGCACGGCGGCGGCGAAGGCCGGGTAGTAGGTGTCCCAGCTGCCCCGTTCGGTGGGCACGGCGGTCGGCTCGTCGGCGCGGTAGAGCCTGCCCCAGTCCGACTCCGGCTCCACGCCCCAGGCGTCACCGGCGGTCTGGGGGTTGAGGCCCTGCAGCAGCTGGTGCTCCTGGCCCTCCATGGGCTTCTCGAGCACGAACGAGCCGGAAGAACCCGTGACCCGGTAGCGCGGACCGGGAGCTCCCTCGAGCCAGCTGCCGATGAGGTGCGAGCTGACGCCGTTGACGTGCTTGATCGCGACGAAGAAGTCGAGTTCGCCGTTCTGCTCGGCGTACACCGAGGCCGCCGGGCCGAACAGGTAGAGGGCCTGGTCGACCAGGTGACTGCCGAAGTCGTGCAGGATGCCACCGCCGGCCGCCGGGGGCCTGGTGGTCGGCTCGAAGCGCTCGAACCGGGACTGGAACCGGTGCACGCTGCCGAGTTCACCCGTCTCGACCAGCTTCTTGACCGTGAGCAGGTCGGAGTCCCAGCGGCGGTTCTGGTAGACGGAGAGCTTCACGCCCGCCTTCTCCGCGGCCTCCACCGCGCCCAGCGCGTCTTCTCTCTTGAGCGCGAAGGGCTTGTCGGAGACCACCGAGAGCCCCAGCTCGATCGCCTCGTGCACCAGGGGGATGTGGGTGTCGGCCGGGGTCGAGATCGCGACCGCCTGCGCACCCGCCGCCTTGAGGTCGGCCAGCGAGGCGAACGTGGGGACGCCCGGGTAGAGCTCCGCCACCTCCGCCTGCCGCTCGGGAGACTTCGTCACCACACCGGCGAACTCCACGCCCGGCGCGGAGGCGATCAGCGGGGCGTGGAAGTACTTCCCGCCGAATCCGAAACCGGCCAGGCCAATCTTCACGTCGTCCGTCACTCCTTGATCGTAGGCACACCTGCCCGCGGGCGGCGGTTCGGCCCTGGGTGAACAGCGAAAGATCAGTGCTTGAGGACGCGTTGAGCACCCGTGCGGGAGGGGCACCTCCGGCGCGAAATTGTCGGGGGTGCCCGGTACGGTCGTCGGGACGGCCGGGATTCGGTGGGTCGGTCAGGTTTCACGGTTCGTGGGTTCCACGGGTTCGTGGGCTCCACGGGTTCGCGGGTTCGCGGGTTTCCACGGGTTCGCGGGTTTCCACGGCATCTGGGCAGGACGGGAGGGGCGACGTTGAGCGAGCGGACGGCAAGGACGGGTGCGACGGCGCCCGGTGACTCCGGTTCCCCCGGGGGGCCGGACGGCCCGAGTGGTTCCGGCGGCCCCGACGGCTCTGGTCGGGCTGGTGGATCCGGTGGTCCTCGTGCTGCCGGTTCCGGTGCTGGTTCCGGTGCGCCGGGGATGCGGGGGCACGGGCACGCGGGGCGGCATCCGGGAGCCACCGTGTCCGAGGCGGCCGCGGGGCTGAAGGCCGCGGCGGCCGACCGCGCGCTGCTGCGACGGGTGGTGGCACTGTTCCGTCCCTACCGGCGGCGGGTCACCTATGTGGCGCTGCTGATCCTGGTCACGGCCGGGCTCGGGGTGGCGAATCCGCTGCTGATCCGCGAGATCTTCGACAAGGCGCTGTTCGTCAGCGGTGGGCCCGACCTGCCGTTGCTGTTCACGCTGAGCGCGATCATGGTCGCGGTGCCGGCGGCGTCGAGCGCCCTCGGGGTGGTGCAGGCCTACCAGACCAATTTCGTCGGCCAGCAGATCATGCGTGACCTGCGCGGAAAGCTGTTCAGCCACCTGCAGAGCCTGTCGCTGCGGTTCTTCACGGGCACGCGCACGGGCGAGATCCAGAGCCGGCTCCAGAACGACGTGGGCGGCCTGCAGACCGTCATCACCGACACCGCCAGCACTCTGCTGAGCAACAGCGTCATCCTGATCTCCACGCTGATCGCGATGTTCGTACTGAGCTGGCAGCTCACGCTGCTGTCGCTGGTCATGCTGCCGCTGTTCGTCTGGCTCACCGGCCGGGTGGGGCGCATCCGCCGTGACATCACCGGCCGCACCCAGACGGCCCTGGCCGAGATGAGCGCGATCACCCAGGAGTCGCTGTCGGTCTCCGGGGTCCTGCTGTCCAAGGTGTTCGGCCGGCAGGACCGCGACGCCGACCGCTACCACCGCCAGAACGAGAAGCTCGCCGACCTGCAGGTGCGGCAGCAGATCGTGGGCCGGGCGTTCTTCGCGGTGGTCTCCACGTTCTTCTCGATCACGCCGGTGCTGGTGTATCTGGTGGCCGGGCTGCAGCTGTCCAACGGCAGTGGGCCGAGCGCGGGCACGATCATCGCCTTCACCACGCTGCAGTCGCGGCTGTTCATGCCGATCGGCCAGGTGCTGCAGACCAGCACCGAGGTGTCGAGCAGCCTGGCCCTGTTCTCGCGGGTGTTCGGCTACCTCGACCTGCGGGCGGAGATCGTCGAGCCGGAACGTCCGGTGCGCCTCGACCCCGTCGACGTGAAGGGCGAGATCCAACTCGACGACGTGTGGTTCAGCTACATCGAAGACGAGCCCGTTTCCCCCTCGCCCGCCATCCCGCACGACGACGCCAGCTCCCTCGGCAACGCCGCCTCGCACAACGGCGCCACCCCGCACGGCCGCACGACTTCCCCCAGCAGCGCTGCCTCCCCCAGCAGCGCTGCCTCCCACGACCACGCTGTCTCCCACGACCACGCTGTCTCCCACGACCACGCTGCCTCCCACGACCGCGCCACTTCTCACGACCGCGCTGCCTCCCACGACCCCGCCACTTCTCACGACCACGCTGCCTCCCACGACCGCGTTACTTCTCACAACGGCGCCACCTCCCACAACGGCGCCACCTCGCTCGACCGCGCCACCTCTGGGGGCCCGGGCGACCCGATGTTCCCCATCGAGACCGCCACGGTGCCCTCCTCCCCCGACGGCGCCGTGACCGACACCTCCGGCACCCGGCGCTGGGCCCTGCGCGGGCTCGACCTCACGGTGCTGCCGGGGCAACTCGCGGCGGTGGTCGGGGCCAGCGGAGCGGGCAAGACCACGCTGAGCTACCTGATCCCACGGTTGTACGACGTCACTTCGGGCGCGGTACGGCTCGACGGCCACGACGTACGCACGCTGTCGCTCGACTCGCTGGCCGGGGCGATCGGCATGGTCACCCAGGAGACGTACCTCTTCCACGCCACGGTGCGCGACAACCTGGCCTATGCCCGTCCCGAGGCCACCGACGACGAGATCGAGGCCGCGGCCCGGGCCGCGTTCATCCACGACCGCATCCTCGAACTGGAACACGGCTACGACACGGTGGTGGGTGAGCGGGGATACCGGCTGTCCGGGGGCGAGAAACAGCGGCTGGCCATTGCCCGGGTCCTGCTGAAAGACCCTCGCGTGCTCCTGCTCGACGAGGCCACCAGCGCCCTCGACACGGTCAGCGAGCGCCGGGTGCAGGCCGCCCTCGAACCCCTGATGGCGGGCCGCACCACGATCGCGATCGCGCACCGGCTGAGCACGATCCGCTCGGCCGACGTCATCTTCGTGATGGACGCCGGCCGCGTCGTCGAGAAGGGCAGCCACGAAACCCTTCTCGAGCTCGGTGGGGCCTACGCCGCACTGTACGAGCAGCAGTACGGCGGCGGCCTGGTCGAGGCCCGCACCGCCGACGGGTTCCAGCTCACCGACGGAAGGGTTCTGGGCACGGGCGACTCCGCGGTTTAAGCAGACGGCAGACACGCGCCCCGACGTGGCAGTTCCGACACACCACCGACGCACCACCGATGTTCAGCACACGGGCGGCCGGAAGCAGACGGCCGGGGACCGGCGCCCGGAAACAAGCAGCCAGAAGCAGACGACCGGCGACCAGCGCCCGGAAACAAGCAGCCAGAAGCAGACGACCGGCGACCAGCGCCCGGAAACAAGCAGCCAGAAGCAGACGACCGGCGACCAGCGCCCGGAAACAAGCAGCCAGAAGCAGACGACCGGCGACCAGCGCCCGGAAACAAGCAGCCGGGGACGGACAGCCGGAAACCGGCGCGAGAGCGCGACCGCCATCCCGCAGCAGGTCAACCGGCGAGGCGCTCCTGCACCCACTCGTGGAACTCCGAGATGTGGTGCTCGCTCGGCACCAGCACCCCGCCGGCCCGGTACGCGCGCGACGACATGCCCGGCTGCGTGACCTCGCAGGCCTCGAAGTCCTGGCGGTTCACCCGGTCGAAAAGCTCCACCGAGCGGGTGAGGTCGGCCCCCGACTCGACCACGCCCGGCAGGTAGAGCCAGTCGCACTCGACGATCGTGCGGTCGACGGCGATCGGGAACATCCGGTGGAAGATGACGTGGTCGGGCACCAGATTGATGAAGACCTGGGGGCGCACGGTGATGGCGTAGTAGCGGCGGTCGTGGTCTTCGTCGACGCCCGGAATGCGTTCGTGGCCGCCGGAGCCGTCGATGGTGAAGGCCGAGGCGTCTTCCCGGAACTCGGCGCCGTGCCCCACGAACGCCTGGGCCGCGTAGCCCCCGGCGAACTCGGGCAGCATCTCGGTGAGCTCGGGGTGGATCGTGGCGCAGTGGTAGCACTCCATGAAGTTCTCGATGATGAGCTTCCAGTTGGCCTTCACGTCGTAGGTGATGCGACGGCCGACGGACAGGTCGTCCACCTGCCAGCCCCCGATCAGCCCTTCACCGCCGAGCCTCTCGTCGGCGGCGGCGATCACGTCGGTCTCGAACGACGGGGGCTCGTCGGCCAGGCAGACCCAGGCGTAGCCCAGCCACTCGCGCAGGGCCACCTCGATCAGGCCGTACTCGCCGCGGTCGATGTCCTGCATCTTGGTCAGGTTCGGGGCGGCCACGAGCTTGCCGTCGAGGCCGTAGGTCCAGGCGTGGTACATGCACTGGATGTTGCGGCGCAGCGCCCCGGACTCCTCCGAGCACAGCCGGGCCCCACGGTGACGGCAGACATTGAGGAAGGCCCTCAGCTTCTGGTCGCGCCCCCGCACGACCAGCACGTTCTCGCGGCCGACCTGCTTGGTGACGAACGCTCCGGCGCCGGCGAGCTCGGCGGACCGCGCGACCGCGAACCACATCCGCTCGAAGATCTTCTCCTGCTCCAGCGCGAAGACGGCGGGATCGGCGTAGATGTTGCCGGGCAGCGTCGCCACGAGGCTCGGTGGCAGACTGACACTGGTCATGTCGACTCCTGTCGAGGGATCCGCGCAGCCCGAAAACCGCTGCCGGTCAGAAGAACAGAGCAGAACCGGTCAGGCGAGACGCTTCGCCAGCTCTCGCCGCCACCGGCCGAACACCTTGGGCTGACCGACGCCGAACACGCCGACCGGCTCCCCGTCACGGCGGTAGACGACGGTGAACGCCTCGCCGTCGAGATCGCCGTCCACCACCTCCACCGCATCGCCAGGCTGATGGTGCCCGGCGAACTGGAAATGCTTGCCGTACTGCTCCGACCAGACGTACGGCACCCGCATCGCCGGGGCGACGGCCGGGGCCGGCACACCGATCAGCGCCGCCACCGCCTGGGCCGGATGTTGCGCCGCATGGGTCCAATGCTCCTGCCGCATGATCTTTCCCGCGAAGGGATGGTGCATGGCCGTGCAGTCGCCGGTGGCCACGACCCCGTCCAGCGAGGTGCGGCCGGCCTCGTCCGTGAGCACACCCCCGTCGAGCTCCAGGCCCGACCCACCCAGCCACTCGACATTCGGTTCCGAACCGATGCCGACGACCACCACGTCCGCAAGCAGTGAACGCCCGTCGGCCAGCGAGACCGACCCGACCCGACCGGGTGAGCCCTCGCCGAGCGCCGAAACCCCCACCCCGGCGAGCACCCCGACGCCGTGCGAGGCGTGCAGCCGGCTCAGGGCCGCCCCCGCCTCGGCCCCCAAGGGCCCCGCCAGCAGCACCGGCGCCACCTCGACCAGCGTCACGTCGACCCCGAGAGTGACTGCCGTGGAGGCAATCTCGGCCCCGATGAACCCGCCGCCCACGATCACCAGCCGGGCTCCGGGCACCAGCTCGGCCTTCAGCGCCAGCGCATCGTCGAGAGTGCGCAGAGTGTGCACCCCGTCGAGCTTCACCCCCGGCAGCGAGCGTGCGCGTGCTCCGGTCGCGATCACCACGCCGTCGGCCCGCACACTGTCACCGCCCTCGAGCTCGACCAGCCAGCCCGGACCCGCGCCGTCGGCCCGCAACCCGACCGCCCGCCGCCCCAGCTGCCAGTCCAGATCCAGCCCGGCGTCGGTGGGCAGCCCGAGCGCGATCTTCGACGGGTCCCACTCCCCGGCCAGGAACGCCTTCGACAGCGGCGGCCGGTCGTAGGGCTCGTGCTTCTCGTCTCCGATCAGCACGATCCGGCCGGTGAACCCCAGCTCACGCAGGGCCCGCGCCGAGGACAGACCGGCCAGGCCGGTTCCGACCACGGCAACCACCGCCGGCGAGGGGTGCTCGGTTGTCATCGCTTTCCGCTCCACGGCCGAGGACGAATCAGGACTGCTCACGCACCAGAGGCTAGGCGAGGGAGGCGGACACCGAGTCGGCCGGCCTCAGCGCCACGAACACCTCACCGTTCTCGATCAGCACGGCGTGCGTGCGCACCGGCACCCGCGCGGGCGGACCGCTCGGCATCCCGGTGCGCAGATCGAAGCAGCTGGCGTGCAGCGGACACTCGACCGCGCAGTCCGCCTCCTCGACGTACCCGTCGGCGAGCGACGCGTCTTGATGGGTGCAGGTGTCGTCGACGGCGTAGTGCCGCCCGCCCACGTTGAACACCGCTAACGGAACACCGTCGGGCCCCTGCTCGACCCGCAGTGCCTCACCCTCGGGGACATCCCCGACCGCACAGACCCGAATCACGGCACGCCTCATCTCAAGACGAAGGACCTGGAGGGAGAAGGTGGTGCGCTTGTTGCGTCTTGCACAACACGAAGTGCGATATGCAACAGCGTGCGGCCGATGGATACCGCGCGTCAAGACATAACGGGGTTACTGGTGGGCAGCTATGGTTTCAGCCATGGCGGAGACGACCCGCGCCGGAGGCGACGCCTCACAGGTGCAGTCCGTCGACCGGGCACTCATGGTGCTGGACCTGCTCGCCCGGCGGGGCGAGCTGGGGGTGACCGAACTCGCCACCGAACTCGCCGTGCACAAGTCCACGGCCTTCCGGCTCGTCACCGCGCTGGAACGCCGCGACCTGGTGCAGCAGGTCGGCGATCGCGGCAAGTACCGCCTCGGCCTGGGTGTCCTGCGTCTGGCGGCGGCCACCACGGGCCGGCTCGAGGTCAGCCGGGAGGGCCGCGAGGTGTGCGAGCGCCTGGCCCACGAGCTGGGCGAGACCGTCAACATCGCGATCATGGACGACGACAGCGCCGTCAACGTGCTGCAGGAGTACGGCAACGCGTCGGTGATGACCCGCAACTGGATCGGGCGGCGCACCCCGCTGCACGCCACCTCGAGCGGCAAGGTGCTGCTGGCCTTCGCCGACGGGTCGGTGCGCAAGCACTTCCTGTCGATGCCGCTCGAGCCGCTCACCGAGAACACCCTCAGCGACCCGGACGAGCTGCTCACCGAACTGGTCGAGGTGACCGGCCGGGGCTGGGCCTCGACCTACGAGGAACTCGAGATCGGCCTGACCGCGGTGGCCGCCCCGGTGCGGGACGGCAGTGGTCAGGTGATCGCGGCCGTGAGTGCGTCGGGGCCGTCGTTCCGGCTGACCCGCGACCGGTTCGAGCCGGTGGCCGCCCGGCTCGTCGACGGCGCGGCCGAGATCAGCTCACGCCTGGGGTATTTCGGCGCGTAGACGAACAGTGCGCCGCCCCCTTCGAAGGGGACGGCGCACTCGGCATCAGGCCTGGGCGTAGCCCGGCTGGCCGTAGCCGGCGTCGAGACCCTTGGGGCTCGGGCCGTACGCGTTGCTGCCGGGCTCACTGTCGAGAACGGTGAACACGAGCAGCACCAGGCTGCCGAAAGGCACGATGCCGAGCAGGATCCACCAGCCGGTGCGGCCGGTGTCGTGGAGCCGGCGGACGAACACGGCCAGGCTGGGGATGAACATCCCGAGCGAGATGACGGCGTAGATGATTCCGCCGATGACGGCGATCGCCGGGGCGTCCTGCCCGGCGACCAGACCGACCACCAGGATGATCGTGGCGACGATGCTGATCAGAATCGAGGCCAGGGTGAAGAACCAGTACTCCGAGCGCCGTGCGCGGCCTGAGAACGTGGCGTACTTCTGCTTGAGAACCGTGTTGACGGCCTCTGAAAACGACACGCTGCGACTCCTGACGTCGTAGTGCGAGGGATGTGTGCACGACGGACGGGCTCGGCCATCCATCGGTCAGGAGAAGTATGAATGCGCGTCTACCTGGCTAAATGCTCTTTATGGTCACAACCCGACAACAACGGCACGCCACCCGTGACGGGGTCGCGTGCCGTTGTGGTTCCGGTGCGTCAGGACGACGTGGTGAAGCGGGTGCGTCAGCGCCAGTTGTCGTTGCCCGAGGACCCGTAGCCCTGCTGGCCGTTCTCACCCTGCTGACCGTTCTGACCCGGCTGACCGTACTGGCCCGACTGGTCGCCGTAGCCGGACTGCTGGCCGTAGCCCTGATTCTCGCCATACCCCTGGTTCTGGCCGTAACCCGGCTGCTGGCCGTACTGCTGGTCCGGCTGGCCGTACCCCGGCTGCTGCTGACCGTAGCCGGACTGCTGACCGTAGCCCGCCTGCTGCCCGTATCCAGGCTGCTGACCGTAACCGGCCTGCTGACCATACCCCGGCTGGCCGTAACCGCCCTGCCCGTAACCACCTTCAGCACCCTTGGGGTTCGGACCGTACTGGTTCGAGCCCGGCTCACTGTCGAGCACCATGAAGACGAGCAGCACCAGGCCGCCGAACGGCACGATCGAGATCAGCCACCACCAGCCGGAGCGGCCGGTGTCGTGCAGACGGCGCACCCCGACGGCCAGGTTCGGCACCAGGAAGCCGAAGACCGCGACGACGTACCAGAGCACGAGCAGGGCCGACGACAGGGCATTGTCACCGAGGATGGCGACGAGGATTCCCACCACGATCAGGCTGGCGAACACCCCGAGCACGTAGGCCAGGTACCACCACCAGTACTCGGACCGCCGGGCCCGGCCCTGGAACGTGGCGTACTTCTGCGTCAGGACGATTCTGACGGCGTCTTGGATCGACACGCGGGTTCTCCATGATGTCGGTGGTCAGGGCGTACAGGTGGTCAGGGCGTACGCGTGATCTGGACGTGCGGATGGTCAGGGCCGCGCGAACCTAGCAACCCTTCACCCGGTGCCGACACCCTGACAGCGGCGAACGGAGCAGCACGGCTGCTCTGCGTCGACAGGCTGTGCACCGGCAGTGCCGGTGCACAGCCTCCTCCAGATCGTCGTGTCAGCACCCCACCACAGCCGTCACCAGCCGTCACCAGCCGGCCCCTGGCCGCACCTCACCACCCTCGACGCCCTTCGGGTTCGGGCCGTAGCGGTTGCTGCCCGGCTCACTGTCGAGCACCAGGAAGACGAGCAGCACCAGGACACCGAACGGGAGCAGGCTGATCCAGAACCACCAGCCGGTGCGCCCGGTGTCGTGCAGCCGCCGCACCAGAACCGCGGTGCTGGGCACCAGCAGCGCGAGGTAGATGACCAGGATCGCGAGCCCGGCGATCCCCCCGACCGCCTCGCTCCCCTCGGTGAGGTAGGCGATGAGGCCCAGCACGATCCAGACCACCCCGATCGCCAGCAGTTCGGCGAGGTAGAACCACCAGTACTCGCACCGCCGGGCCCGGCCCGAGAACGTGGCGTACTTGTGCCGGAGAACGATGGTGACGGCTTCTGCGAAAGACACGTGGCGCTCCTGACGTCGAATACGGAGGATGCGTACCCGACCAGGGCGTTCCGGTCGTCAGGCGGAAGCGCCCCCGGAGAACCAGTGTTGCGCCGAGGGGGCCGTGTTCTCGTAGAGGTGCTTGGCCTCCCGGTACTCCGCCAGCCCGCTGGGCCCCAGTTCCCGCCCGGTGCCGGAGAGCTTGAACCCGCCCCACTCGGCCTGCGGCAGGTAGGGCCCGAACTCGTTGATCCAGACCGTGCCGTGCCGAAGCCGCCCGGCCACCCGGTGCGCGCGGGCCCGGTCCGACGTCCACACCCCGCCCGCCAGCCCGTAGCGGGTGTCGTTGCCCAGGAAGACCGCCTCGTCTTCCGAGGAGAACCGCTCGACCGTGACGATCGGCCCGAACGTCTCCTCCTGCACGATCCGCATCTCCCGCGAGCACCCGGCGAAAACCGTTGGCCGGTAGAAGTACCCGGCCTGATCGGCGGAGAGTCGCGCACCCCCGGTCAGCAGCTTCGCCCCCTCCTGCAGACCGAGAGCGACATAGCCCTCGACCTTGGCCAGATGCTCCGCCGACACCAGCGGCGGCATCTCCGACGAGGGATCAAGGCCGGGCCCGACACGGATCAGCTCCGCCCGCCGCACCAGCTCGGCCACGAACTCGTCGTGCAGAGAGTCTTCCAGCAGCAGCCGGGTACCCGCCGAGCAGACCTGGCCCGCATGCAGGAACACCCCGGTCAGCGCCGCATCGAGCGCGGCCTCCCGGTCGGCGTCCGCGAACACGATGTGCGGGTTCTTGCCGCCGAGCTCGAGCGCGACCTTCTTCACGGTGTCCGCGGCGGTCCGCATGATCGTGCGCCCGGTGTCCAGACCGCCGGTGAACGAGACCAGGTCGACGTCTTCACTGGCCACCAGCCCCGCGCCCACCACCGCACCCGACCCGAGCAGCAGGTTCGCGACCCCCGCCGGTACCCCCGCGTCCTCGAGCAGGCCCGCCAGGATCACCGTGGTGAGCGGCGTGACCTCGCTCGGCTTGATCACGACGGTGCAGCCGGCCGCCAGCGCGGGCGCGACCTTCCAGGAGATCTGCAGCAGCGGATAGTTCCACGGCCCGATCGCCACGCAGACCCCGACCGGCTCGTGAACCACACGGCTGACGACGGCCGGATCGCCCGCGTCGACGAGCCGGCCGGGATCCCCCAGCGCCAGGGCGGCGTAGTAGCGAAACACCGATGTCACGTCGTCGACATCGATCTCGCTCTCCCGCAGGGTCTTTCCGGTGTCGAGGGTCTCGATCCGGGCGATCTGCGAGCGGTTGGCCTGCAGCAGATCGGCCACCCGGTTCAGGATCGCACTGCGCTCGGAGACCGGCGTCGCGCTCCACTCCCCCGCGTCGAACGTGCGCCGCGCGGCCGCCACGGCATCCCGCACGTCATCGGCGGAAGCCTCGTCCACCTGGCAGATCTCGCTGCCGTCAGCGGGATTCAGCACCGGCCGGGAGGCCGAGGCCGCACGCCACTGCCCACCGATGTAGAGCGTCCCCTCGAACGCTGGAGTGCCGTCGGGGGCGACTGCGAGCTGAGTTGCCGGGGATGACATCTAGACCCCTCACCAATCGTGATGATTCACTGTGCCTGTTGCTTTGTCTGGAACTCGGTGCGCATGACGCAACGAATGGTAGGCGGGAACCACCACCACAGCATCAAGCACGCATCAGGAGGTCGGCATCATGGCCGAGGCAAGGGTCGAGCGGTACGACTACGTCATCGTCGGCGGCGGTTCGGCCGGGTGCGTCCTGGCGAACAGACTGAGCGAAGACTCCTCGGCGAGCGTGCTCGTGCTCGAGGCGGGCCGCTCGGACTTCGCCTGGGACCTGCTGATCCACATGCCCGCGGCCCTGACCATGGTGATCGGGAACCCGCTCTACGACTGGCGTTACCGGAGCGAACCCGAGCCCTTCATGCACGGGCGACGCATCGCGCACGGGCGGGGCAAGGTGCTGGGCGGTTCGTCGAGCATCAACGGCATGATCTTCCAGCGCGGTAACCCGCTCGACTTCGAGCGCTGGGCCGCCGACCCGGGCATGGGGTCCTGGGACTACGCGCACTGCCTGCCCTACTTCAAGAAGATGGAGAACTGCCTGGCGGGCGAAGACGAGTGGCGCGGTGGCGACGGGCCGCTCGAGCTGGAACGCGGCCCGGCCACGAACCCGCTGTTCCAGGCCTTCTTCGAGGCCGTGCAAGAGGCCGGCCATCCGCTCACCGACGACGTGAACGGTTACCGGCAAGAGGGTTTCAACCGTTTCGACCGCACGATCCGGGGCGGCCGCCGCCTGTCGGCCGCCCGAGCCTACCTGCACCCGATTCTGAAACACCGCAAAAACCTGACGGTGCGCACACTTTCGATGGTGCACCGGGTCGTTTTCGATGGTGGACGCGCGGTCGGGGTGGAGTACACGCGGTCCCTTCCCTTCAACGGGCCCCTGGGACGCGTCGGCACGGGCCTGAGGCGGGTCGAGGCGGGAGAGGTGATCCTGGCCGGCGGAGCCGTCAACACCCCGCAGCTGCTCCAGCTCTCCGGCCTCGGAAATGCCGCGGACCTGAGGAAACTCGGCATCGACGTGGTGGCCGACCTGCCCGGTGTGGGCGAGAACCTGCAAGACCACCTCGAGGTCTACGTGCAGCACGCCTGCAAGCAGCCGGTCTCACTCAATCCGTCACTCAAGCTCTACAAGCGCCCGACGATCGGCCTGGAGTGGCTGCTGCGCAAGACCGGCCCGGCATCCACCAACCACTTCGAGGCCGGCGGCTTCGTCCGTGGAAACAACGATGTCAGCTACCCCAACCTGATGTTCCACTTCCTGCCGGTGGCCGTGCGCTACGACGGCACCTCACCGGCCGCCGACCACGGCTACCAGGTACACATCGGGCCGATGTACTCCGACGCCCGTGGCAGCGTGAAGATCAGCAGCACCGATCCGCGGCAGGCCCCGGCCCTGCGCTTCAACTACCTGTCCACCGAGCAGGACCGGCGGGAGTGGGTGGAGGCGATCCGGGTGGCCCGGGACATCCTCTCCCAGCCCGCGTTCGGTGAGTTCAGCGCCGGGGAGATCAGCCCCGGGCCGGGTGTGAGCACCGACGACGAGATCCTCGACTGGGTGGCCCGCGACGCCGAGACCGCCTACCACCCCTCCTGCACGGCCAGGATGGGCACCGACGAGATGGCCGTCGTGAATCCCGAGACGATGGGCGTGCACGGCGTCGAGGGGCTTCGCGTCGCCGATGCCTCGGTCATGCCCTACGTCACCAACGGCAACATCTACGCACCGGTCATCATGCTCGCCGAGAAGGCGGCCGACCTGATCCGCGGCACCGCACCGCTCGAGCCGCAGCCGGTGCCGTACTACCGGCACCACCATTCACTTCAATAAAGTTCAACGCGGTTTCGACCAGAGCGACGGAAAACCGTTCGGCGCAATTGGCCCCACGACCCCACCCAGGCACCGCAGGATGCAGAAAAGGACTGATGGACATCCGCACGCACTACTCTGCGTCGCCGAATGACCCACTCTCGGTCATGTCACGATTGGGCCGCGGAATTAAGCCTCACATACGGCTTTGGCTAGATTAACCACACCGAAACGGGGGCATACCTTGACCATGACCTCGCGGCGGGCACAGTGTGTCCCCCGGTGAGACGCAAGACCTCATGCAGAGCTCGCGGGCCCCTCGCCCCTACTGTCATAAACCAGAAAGGGTGAGCGATGGCCGCCGTCACCGAGAACAGCCAGGACCTGACCGTGACGCCCGGCGAAAGCACCACCACGGCCGGGAAACCGCTGATCTCGGTGCGCGACCTGTGGATGGTGTTCGGCCCCAAGGCCGCCACCGTACCGAACAACGAGGAGCTGTGCGCCCTTTCCCGTCGCGAGCTCATGGAGCGCACGGGTAACACCATTGCCGTGCGCGACATCTCGTTCGACGTGGCGCCCGGCGAGGTCTTCGTGGTGATGGGCCTGTCCGGGTCCGGTAAGTCCACGCTGGTGCGGTGTCTCACGCGTCTCATCGAACCCACCGCCGGTTCGGTCGTGTTCGAGGGCGAGAACCTGCTCGAGGCCGATGCGAAGCGCCTCCGTGAGCTCAGGCGTCACAAGTTCTCCATGGTGTTCCAGAACTTCGGCCTGCTGCCCCACCGGCGCGTCGTCGACAACGTGGCCTACGGCCTCGAGGTGCGCGGCGCCGGGCGGGCCGAGCGGCGTGAGCGAGCGGCCGAGGTGATCGAGCTGGTCGGCCTGGCCGGCTACGAGAACTCCTACCCCGACGAGCTCTCCGGCGGCATGCAGCAGCGCGTCGGCCTGGCCCGGGCCCTGGCCGTGGAGCCCGACCTGATGCTGTTCGACGAGCCGTTCTCGGCGCTCGACCCGCTGATCCGGCGCGACATGCAGAACGAGGTCATCCGGCTGCACCGCGAACTGGGCAAGACGATGGTGTTCATCACCCACGACCTGTCCGAGGCGCTGAAGCTCGGCGACCGCATCCTGATCATGCGCGACGGCAAGCCCGTGCAGATCGGCACCGGCGACGAACTCGTCGGGGCGCCGGCCGACGACTACGTGCGCGACTTCGTCTCCGACGTGCCCAAGGGCGACGTGCTCACCCTGCGCTGGATCATGCGCCCGGTCACCGACGCCGATCCGGCCGACGGCCCGGAGGTCAGCCCCGACACGGTGATCCGCGACGCGACCCGCCTGGTGCTGAGCAACCACCAGCCGGTGCGCGTGGTCGAGAACGGCGCAGTGGTCGGGATCGTCGGCCACGAGGAGATTCTCGCGATCGTGGCGGGCGTCCGGTGACCGTTCTCCCCCTTTCCCGGGCCGCCGTCACGAAACCCGGCCGGGGGCGCATCATCGCCGCCGTGCTGGTGGCGTTCGTGGTGCTGGCCGCCGTGTTCCGCGGCCGCGACACCCTCGGCCTGGTGCCGTCCGACACCACAGCCCTGCACCGCCGGCTCAACGACCTCAACCACTGGGTCTCGAGCAACCGCAACGAGAGCCCGATCTTCCTCTACTTCTTCAACGAGATCCGGGCGTTCGTCGACGCGCTGACCACGCTCTTCCAGAACCTCATCTCCCAGCCCGGTTTCGGCCGTCCGGTGCCGGTGATCGGCTGGCTCGGCGTGGTCGCGATCTTCGCGCTCGTCGCCCTGGCCTTCGCCGGAGTGCGCGTAGCCCTGCTGCTGGCCGTGGGTTTCGTGTTCATCGGCATGCAGGGCCTGTGGGAAGAGAGCATGGACACGCTCGCCCTGACCCTGAGCGCGGTGCTGCTGGCCCTGGTCATCGGCATCCCGCTGGGCATCTGGGCCGGGCTGAACGACCGGGCCAGTGCCGTGGTCACCCCGGTGCTCGACTTCCTGCAGACCATGCCCACGTTCGTCTACCTGGCGCCGTTCACCCTGCTCTTCCTGATCGGCCCGGCCTCGGCCACGCTGGTCACCCTGGTCTACGCGCTGCCGCCGGCCGTGCGCTACACCGCGCACGGCATCCGCTCGGTGCCGCGCAGCAGCGTCGAGGCCTCGGAGTCGCTGGGCTCCACCAGTTTCCAGCGCCTCACCGGGGTGCTGCTGCCGATGTCCCGGCGCACGATCGTGCTCGGGCTGAACCAGACCATCATGGCCGCGCTCTCGATGGCCACGGTCGCCGCGCTGATCGACGCGCCCGGGCTGGGCAAGACCATCCTGAAGTCGCTGCAGACGCTCGACGTCGGGGTCTCGTTCAACGCCGGGCTCGCGATCGTCGTGATGGCGATCCTGCTCGACCGGCTGACCACCGCGATCAGCCGCTCGAAAACCCGCCGCCCCTCGAGACTCCGGCTCCCCGTCCTCGCCGTGTCGGGCGTCCTCACGGTGTTCGCCGTATACCTCTCACGCACCTACCTGTGGGCCGCCGAGTTCCCGACCACGCTGGGTGCCACCGACATCAACATCGGAAACGACATCGCCCGCATCAGCGGAAACGCGGCCGAGTGGGTCACGCTGCACTTCTCCGACCTCACCGGGCAGCTGAAAGACAGCACCACCACGCTGCTCATCGACCCGGTGCAGACGCTGCTGGTCGAGTCGCCCTGGTGGCTCGTGGCGGCCCTGGTGCTGTCGCTGGCCTTCCTGCTCGGCGACCTGCGCACCACCGTGATCAGCGCGTTCTGCGTGGCCGGGTTGATCGGCAGCGGACTCTGGCAGGACAGCATGACCACCCTGGCCGCCACCCTGATCGCGACCGCCGCCACCATGCTGCTCGGCGTCGTGTTCGGCGTCTGGATGGCCCGCAGCCGCCGTGCCGACCTGGCCATCCGGCCGGTGCTCGACGCGCTGCAGGTGATGCCGCCGTTCGTCTACCTGGTGCCGTTCCTGGCGCTGTTCGCCGCGAGCCGCTTCACCGCCATCCTGGCCGCCGTGCTCTACGCGGCGCCGGTGGCGATCAAGGTGGTGGCCGACGGCATCACCGCGGTCTCCGCCACCACCGTCGAGGCGGCGACCGCCTCGGGATCCAGTGCCGGCCAGATCATCTGGAAGGTTCAGCTCCCGATGGCCCGCCAGGCGCTGGTGCTCGCGGCGAACCAGGGCATCTGTTATGTGCTCGCGATGATCGTGGTCGGCGGCCTGGTCGGCGCCGGCGCGCTGGGGTACGACGTGGTGGCGGGCTTCTCGCAGGGTGAGCTGTTCGGCAAGGGGCTCACCGCCGGGTTCGCCATCGTCATCCTGGGCATTCTGCTCAACCGGATCACTCAGGCCGCAGCAGAACGCCGGCGCGGCGCCTGAGATCGTCTCATCAGGAGGATGAAAACACAGTGCTTCATACGATGAAGGCCAGGCGGGTCGGGACGGGCGTGGCCGCGCTCGCGCTGGTTCTGGCCGGATGTGGTGGCGCGACCGTGGAGTCCGGCAGCTCGGGCGGCTCGGGTTCCGGCGGCGACTGCGGCACGGTCAACATGGCGGTGAACCCGTGGGTCGGGTTCGAGGCCGACGTGGCCGTGGTGAAGTACGTGGCCGAGAAGGAACTCGGGTGCACGGTCAACACCAAGGACCTCACGGAAGAGGTCTCCTGGCAGGGATTCGCCTCCGGTGAGATCGACGTGATCATGGAGGACTGGGGTCACCCGGACCTCGAGAAGCAGTACGTGGACGAGCAGAAGGTGGCCACGAAGGTCGGCGAGACCGGCAACGTGGGCCAGATCGGCTGGTTCGTGCCGCCGTGGATGGCCGAGAAGTACCCGGACATCACCGACTGGAAGAACCTGAACAAGTACGCCTCGCAGTTCAAGACGTCGGAGTCGGGCGGCAAGGGGCAGGTGCTCGACGGCGACCCCTCGTACGTCACCAACGACGAGGCCCTGGTGAAGAACCTGGACCTCGACTACAAGGTGGTCTACGCGGGCAGTGAGGCGGCGCTGATCACCGCGTTCCGCCAGGCGGAAGAGAAGAAGACCCCGCTGCTGGGCTACTTCTACACGCCGCAGTGGTTCCTGTCCGAGGTGCCGCTGGTGAAGGTCGACCTGCCCGCCTACGAGGAGGGCTGCGACGCCGACCCGGAGAAGGTCGACTGCGACTACCCGGAGACGCCTCTGCTGAAGTTCGCCCGCACCGAGTTCATCACCTCGGACAGCCCGGCGGCCAAGCTGGTCAAGAACTTCAGCTGGACCAACGACGACCAGAACCTCGTGGCCAAGTACATCGCCGAGGACAAGCTCGACTACGACGACGCCGCCAAGAAGTGGGTCGACGCGAACCAGGCGAAGGTCGACGCCTGGATCAAGTAGGTCGCTGACGAGGGGGCGGGCGGCTGCGGCTGCCCGCCCCCGTTTTGTTGTGTCGAACTGCTTTTGGACGTTTCTGGGCCTTGGACTGTCCGCGTGGCCCCTGCCTCTTGACGGGCCGGGAAGCGGCGTTGCACCCTGCTGTTGCGCTTGATGATCCGAGTTGCGTATTACGCACCCACAGGAGGCTGTCGTGAGCGGTCCGCGCGTCGTCATCATCGGAGCCGGAGTCGTCGGCGCAGCCCTCGCCGACGAACTCTCCGAGCGCGGCTGGAGAGACGTCACGGTCCTCGAGCAGGGGGTGCTGCCCCGGCCCGGCGGCTCGACCTCTCACGCACCCGGGCTGGTGTTCCAGACCAACCCGTCGAAGACCATGGCCCAGCTGGCGAAATACACCATGGAGAAGCTGGTCTCGCTCGACCTCGACGGGGAGCCGTGCTTTCTGCAGGTGGGCGGGCTGGAGATCGCGACCACCCCGGAGCGACTGGCCGAGCTGCACCGCCGGGCCGGGTGGGCGACGGCGTGGGGCATCCCGGCGTCGGTGATCACTCCGGCCGAGTGCTCGGCCCTGTGGCCGATGCTTGACCCGTCACTGGTTCTGGGTGGTCTCCACCTGCCCACCGACGGACTGGCCAAGGCGGTGCGGGCGGTGGAGGCGCAGTTGCGGCGGGCCCGGTCGCGTGGGGTCACGGTGCTGGACCGGCACGAGGTGCTGGACGTTCTGGTCTCGGAAGGCCGGGTCACCGGGGTGCGCACCGACCAGGGTGACATCGAGGCCGACATCGTGGTCTGCTGCGCAGGGTTCTGGGGCCCGAGGATCGCGGCCATGGTGGGGATGACGCTGCCGCTCACGCCGCTGGGGCACCAGCTGGCCTGGACGGCGCCGGTGCCCTCGCTGGCCGGGTCTTCGATGGAGGCTGCGCGTCCGATCCTTCGCCACCAGGACGCCGACCTGTACTACCGGGAGAACTTCGAGGGGCTGGGCATCGGGTACTACGGGCACCGGCCGATGCCGGTCTCGCTCTCCGAGCTCGGCACCGGGGAGATGCCCTCGGTTCTGCCCTTCACCCCGGCTGACTTCGAGCCGGCCTGGGCCGAGAGTGCCCGCCTGCTGCCTGATCTCGCTTCCTCCTCGGTTTCGGAGGGGATCAACGGCATCTTCTCGTTCACCACCGACGACTACCCCCTGCTCGGCCCCTCGCCGGACGTGGAGGGTTTCTGGGTGGCCGAGGCGGTCTGGGTCACGCACTCGGCCGGGGTCGGGGCGGCGATGGCCGAGTGGCTCGTCGACGGGCACTGCTCCTCGTTCGACCTGCACGAGTGCGACGTCAATCGGTTCGAGAAGCACCAGCTGACACCCGATTACGTGCTGGCGCGGGACTGCCAGAACTTCGTCGAGGTCTACGACATCAAGCACCCGCTGCAGCCGATGGAAGAACCCCGGCCGCTGCGCACGACACCCTTCTACCACCGGCAGCAAGAACTCGGGGCCGTGTTCCTGGAGGCGTCGGGGTGGGAGCGGCCGCACTGGTACCAGGCGAATGCCCCGCTGGTGGCGCAGTACCCGTCGAAGGTGCCCGACGCCTGGGCCGCGCGGTACTGGTCGCCGATCGTGGCGGCCGAGGCGCAGCACACCCGCGAGCACGTCTCGATGTTCGACATGACCGCGCTCAAGCGACTCGAGGTGACCGGGCGCGGCGCAACGGATTTCCTGCAGTCGATGTTCACCGGCAACGTGGACAAGTCGGTCGGCTCGGTCACCTACGGCCTGCTGCTCGACACCGACGGGGGCATCCGCAGCGATGTCACGATCGCCCGGCTCGGCCCAGACCGCTACCAGGTCGGCGCGAACGGGGCGCTCGACGAGGCCTGGTTCGCGCGGCACCTGCCCGCCGACGGTCTCACCCAGGTCCGCGACATCACCCCCGGCACGTGCTGCATCGGCCTGTGGGGGCCGCTGGCCCGTTCGGTGCTGGCCCCGCTGACGCCGGACGACGTCTCCGCCGAGGGCCTGAAGTACTTCCGCGCCGGACAGATCCGTGTCGGCCACGTGCCGGTCACGGCGATGCGCCTGTCGTACGTCGGGGAACTGGGCTGGGAGCTCTACACCACCGCCGACCAGGGGCAGAAACTGTGGGACACGATCTGGGCCGCCGGGCAGGAGCACGGCCTGATCGCCGCCGGGCGGGGCGCCTTCAACAGTCTGCGTCTGGAGAAGGGCTACCGGTCGTTCGGCACGGACATGACGTTCGAGCACGATCCCTGGGAGGCCGGGCTGGATTTCGCGGTGCGGCTGCAGAAGGAGTCGTTCCTCGGTCGTTCCGCGGTGGTCTCCCGGCGCGAGGCCGTGAAGCGCCGGCTGACCTGTCTGCTGCTCGACGATTCCGCCTCTTATCACCAGCCCTTGGGCAAGGAACCGGTTTTCGACGGCGACGCCTGCGTGGGCTACGTGACGAGCGCTGCCTACGGGTACACGGTGAACGCGCCCATCGCCTACGCCTGGTTGCCTTCTGAGCTGTCGGTGCCCGGGCAGCGGGTGGAGATCGGCTACTTCGACCGGCGGCTGCCGGCCACGGTGGCGGCGGAGCCGTTGTTCGACCCGGAGATGAAGCGGCTGCGCGGCTGATCAGGTGCTCAGGGGTGCATGACCGCGCCCTTCAGCACCTTGTCCACGCCGTTCTTCGGGCCGTGCACGGCCAGTCCCACCAGGTCGAGCTTGTCGCGGGGCACGGCGGCCACGGCGGCCCGGTTGTCGCGGTCGTTGCCGCTGGTGAAGAGCTCGGAGGTGAAGATGGACATGGGCAGCCCGCGTCCCAGGGCCCTGGTGTGCGCCGAGGTCAGCACCTCGCGGGAGCCCTGGAACACCAGGATCGGCTGCCGGATCATGCCCAGGTAGCCGGTGCCGTCGGCGTCGGCATAGGGCTCGCCGATGAGGTCCGGCTGCCCGCCGGTGATGCCGCTGACCAGGAACGCGCACACGTTGAGGCGCTGCCAGGCGGCGAGGTCGTCGCGCAGGAGCACGGCGATCTTGGTGTCGAAGCGGATCTCGGTCTCTGTCTCACTCACGAAGGAGATGGTGCCGCGCGTCCACCATCGGGCTCTTGTACGTTCTTGGCATGGCTGTACGTCCTTCGGTACGGCTGTACGTTCTTCGGTATGGCGGACGAGGCGCCGCAGCTGACGGCTTGGCAGCCGGACGTGCACGGCGTCCGGGAGGTGCTGCACGCCCGGTTCGGGCGGCACGCGTACCCGATGCACGCGCACGACTCGTGGACGCTCATGCTGCTCGACCTCGGCACCGTGCGGTACAACCTGGGCCGCGAGGAGCACGGATCGTCGACGTCCCTGGTCACCCTGCTGCCCCCGAATGTCCCTCACAACGGGCGGGCGACCGGGCCGGAGGGCTTCACCAAGCGCGTGGTCTACCTCGACGACTCGCTGTTCGCCCCGGGGCTGCTCGACGCCGCGCTGCGCAACCCCTCCCTCGAAGACCCGCTGCTGCGGCGGCGGGTGCACCAGCTCAACGTGGCTCTGTCGCGCCGCACCGAGTCGCTGGAGGCGGCGAGCCGGCTGGCCCTGATCCGCGAGCGCCTGCACACCTCGCTGGGATCCTCGGCCGGTCCGGGCCCGTCGCGCGCCGGCCTGGCCCACGACCTGCGTGACCTGCTCGACGCGAACGTGGTCGAGGGCGTCGCCCTGGAAGACGCGGCCCAGACCCTGCACAGCCATCCGACCCACCTGGTGCGGGCGTTCACGCGGGAGTTCGGCATGCCGCCGCATCTGTACCTGACCGGGCGGAGGGTGGAGAAGGCCCGGCGGCTGCTGCTGTCGGGCGAGACCCCGGCCCAGGCCGCGGTGGGGGCCGGGTTCTACGACCAGTCGCACCTGGCCCGGCACTTCCGGCGCATGCTGGGCACCACGCCGGGCCGGTTCGCGCGCCGGCCGGCGTAGGGACGGGGCATATCGTCGGCCGTGAGGTGTTGTCGCCTCACGACGTCATCGCTCGCCCGTAGGAGGTTCCTCGTGTCCCTGATCCCCCGCACCGACCTCGATGTGTCGCCGCTGTGCCTGGGCGGCAACGTGTTCGGCTGGACCGCGGACGAGCAGCAGTCGATGGCCGTGCTCGACGCCTACACCGAGGCGGGTGGCAACTTCATCGACACCGCCGAGGGCTACTCGCACTGGGTGCCGGGCAACCAGGGCGGCGAGTCGGAGACGATCATCGGCAACTGGCTGGCCCGGCGCGGGCGCCGCGACGACGTGATCATCGCGACCAAGCTGAAGGACCTGTCCCGCGAGGGTATCCGCAAGGGCGTGGAGGGCTCTCTGCGGCGTCTGCAGACCGACTACATCGATCTGTACTACGCGCACTACGACGCCCCCGACACGCCGCAGGAAGAGACCGCGGCGGCGTTCGGCGAGCTGGTGGCCGAGGGCAAGGTGCGCTACCCGGCGGCGTCGAACTTCACCGCCGACCGGCTGGCCGGTGCGCTGCGGGCCGCCGACGAGCTGGGGGTGCCGCGGTACGTGGGGCTGCAGCCGCACTACAACCTGGTGGAGCGGGACACCGTCGAGGGGCCGCTGGCTTCGGTGGCCGCCCAGGAGAATCTGGCGCTGTTCCCGTACTACTCGCTGGCGAGCGGGTTCCTCACCGGCAAGTACCGCACGGCCGACGACGTAGAGGGCCGCGAGCGGGGGGACCGGGCCGGAAAGTACCTCGACGAGCGCGGTTTCCGGGTGCTCGACGCGCTGGACAGGGTGGCCGCGGCGCACGAGGTGCCGGTGACCACGATCTCGCTGGCCTGGCTGCTGAGCCGGCCGGACGTGGTGGCGCCGATCGCGAGTGCCCGCACGGTGGACCAGCTTCCGGCGCTGCTGGCGGCGGGCGAGGTGGAACTGACCGAGGCCGAGGTCGCGGAGCTGACCACGGCCTCGGCCTAGGACCTGAGGTTCTACCAGCGGTTGTGCACCAGGGGACGGATGTCCTCGTCGTAGATCAGCCGGATCACGCCGCGCACGTCGTCGCTGAGCTCGGGGAGCTCGGCGGCGGCCGCGTTGGCCCGGGCCTGGTCGGGGTTGCGGGCGCCCGGGATGACGGTGCTGACGCCCGGCTGGTCGAGGATCCAGCGCAGGGCGGTCTGGGCGAGGGTGCCCTCGTCGTCGGAAAGCTCTTGCTGCAGGCGGCGAACCGCACGCACCCCGGCCCGGAACGGGACGCCGGCGAAGGTCTCGCCGACGTCGAACGCCTCGCCCGAGCGGTTGAACGTGCGGTGGTCGTCGTCGGCGAACGTGGTGTCTTCGGTGTAGCGGCCGGACAGCAGGCCGCTGGCGAGAGGGACGCGTGCGATGATGCCGACGCCGGCCGCCTCGGCCGCGGGGAGCACCTGCTCCAGCGGCTTCTGGCGCAACGGGTTGAGGATGATCTGCACGGTGGCCACGTTCGGCCGGGCGATCGCGGTGATCGCCTCGGCACAGGTCTCCACGCTCACGCCGTACGCCGCGATCCGGCCCTTCGACACCATCGAGTCGAGGGCGTCGAAGACCTTGTCGGTCGAGTAGACCGGAGTGGGCGGGCAGTGCAGCTGGACCAGGTCGAGCGTGTCCACGCCCAGGTTCGACCGGCTGCGGTCGACCCAGGCCTTCATGTTGTCTTTCGTGAAGGTGGCCGGCTCGAACGGCTCGGCCCGGCGGCCCAGCTTCGTCGCGACCGTCAGCCCGGCGTCGGGCAGTTCCTTCAGCAGCTTGCCGATGACCTTCTCGCTGCGCCCGTCGCCGTAGACGTCGGCCGTGTCGATGAACGTCACCCCGGCCTCGACTGCGGCGTGCAGGGTCGCGAGCGCGTCGTGTGTACTCACCGAGCCCCAGTCGGCCCCGAGCTGCCAGGCACCCAGACCGACGACACCAACGCTCCTGCCGGTCCGGCCCAGCGTCCGTTTCTCCATAGCCCGCAACGATAGGGCCTGATGGATCAAACCGGAGCCAGGGGCATGAACCTCGCCATCACCTCGTCGATCGCCGCGATCAGGGACTCGGCCGCGGTTGCATCACCGGCGCAGTGCCGCAGCAGCGCCTGCTGAAAGAGGCCGTCGAGAATGCCGTAGGTCACGTCCGGGCCGAACGGCGGCGCGACGTGGGCCAGTTCGCCGATGCGCGTGGCGACACGCCACGTCATGTCTTGCAATCCGGTATCGATCGCCTCCACGTCGGCCCGGAAGGCCGGGTCGAACATCGACTGCGAGCGCAGGTCGTACCAGAGCCGGTGCAGGTCGCCGTCACGCACCAGGGTCTCGGCCATGGCCAGGGCGAATTCGTGGCGCAACTGTGATGCGGTGACCGCAGTCGCGATGATGCCGTCGTAACGGCGCATGCAGTGATTCTTGTACTGCCGCACGCAGTAGGTGATCAGGTCGACCTTGTCGGCGAAGTAGTAATGCAGCACCCCGTGCGAGAACTCGGAATTCTGCGCGATCTCCCGCAGACTGGTGCGGGCATATCCCAGTTCTGACAACGTTTTCAGGGCCGCGTCGGCGAGTTCGGTGCGGCGTTGCTCGAATTTGCCGCTGCCCCGACCCCGTCCCGCGCGGCGTTCCGGTCTTCCGATTCCGGCCACCCCGGGTCGTTCCGCTGGCTCAGCCACAGTCTCCCCCGTGGGATCTCGTCGCTCGTGTCCACACCAATGCGCCCGTCGCACCGCACGATATCGGCGCCGCAACACCCGCGCCTTCTCGCCGAACACCGCTCGCCGCACTCAAGAACCGGCAAACAGTGCGGGTTTTACCGTTACCTCACTCCCCGGCCGTCCCGGCATTCCCGCCGAGCACCGGTTCACTCATTCTCCGGGCATGTGTGAAAGCGCCTTCCCGAGAGCGGAAAAGGCACCTGCGAATGGACGTGGTGGTCGCTTTCTGGACGGATGTCCAGGAGAATTCTGGGCAGTTGGTCAAACCAATTGGCCGTGTGACCCGGATCACGATGTCTTTTTACCGTGCTGCCCTCCGCCCTTCTGCGGCCGTCGCGGGCGACCCGCCTAAAATCCGGACATGCCCGACGCGCTGACCTCGTATTTCCTGTTCCTGGCCGAGGGGGTCACCGTGGTCGCTCTGCTGGCGACTCTCGGGGTGGCCCTGGTCACCCTCGGCCGCCCCCGCAAGCCACGATCGCGGCTGCGGGTGAAGAACGTCAGCGAGCACTACGACCACCTGCACGACCGGCTGGCCGAGGCGGTGCTGCCGAAGGCGGCGCGCAAGGAACGGCGACGGGCCCGGCGCAGGCCCACCGGCGAGCGGCCCCGGGTGTTCGTGCTCGACTTCCACGGTGACCTGCGCGCCTCCCGGGTGAAGGGGCTGCGCGAGGAGATCACGGCCGTGCTCGGCCTGGCCACCCCGGACGACGAGGTGGTGGTGCGCCTGACCAATCCGGGTGGTGCCGTCAGCGACCAGGGGCTGGCCGCGTCGCAGTTGCAGCGGGTGCGTCACCGCGGCGTCCCCCTGACCGTCTGCGTCGACACCGTCGCGGCCTCGGGCGGCTACATGATGGCCTGTGTGGCGGGGCGCATCGTCGCGGCGCCGTTCGCGGTCGTCGGCTCGATCGGCGTGGTCTCGTCGGTGCCGAACTTCCACCGCCTGCTCGACCGGCTGGGCATCGACGTGGAGCAGTTCACCGGCGGGCAGTACAAGCGCACCGTGACCATGTTCGGCCGCAACACCGACGCCGACCGGGCCAAGGTCACCGAGCAGGTCAACGAGATCCACGACCTGTTCAAGGATTTCGTGCACGAGCAGCGGCCCGGCATCGACCTGGAGCGGGTGGCCACCGGGGAGTACTGGTACGGCACCGACGCTCTCGAGCTGAATCTGGTGGACGAGCTGAGCACCAGCGACGACTACCTGCTGCGGGCCCGCGAGCGCGCCGACCTGTTCGAGGTCTCGTACACCGTGCCGCGGTCACGGGTGCGGCAGCTCACCGAGGCCGGGCAGGCCGCGGTGGCCCGGTTACGCTGACCACGTCCCAGGGGCTTCTGAGAAAACTCGGCCCGGACTGCAACCGCGCCCACCGGCCACGCGTGTTTCCAGGTGTGGATACGACAGCACCGGCCGACGCCGGGAGGGAGGTGGGCAGGATGGACGACAAGGGTCTCGACTTCGACGACTTCTACGCCGCCGGCTCCCGTCGGCTCCTGAGCCAGGTCTACGTGATGACGGGTGATCTGGGCGCCGCCGAGGATGCCGTCGCGGAGGCGTACGCCCGGGCCTGGCAGAACTGGGGAAGCCTGCAGAAGTACGGCTCGCCCGAGGCCTGGGTGCGCACGGTGGCCATGCGGACAGCCGTGAGCAGCTGGCGCAAGGCCCGCAACCGTCTGCTGGCTCACCGCCGGGAGCAGTACACCGACCCGATGGCGCCCTCGCCCGACGCCGACCGCGTGATGCTCGTGCGGGCCCTGCAGAAGGTGCCCGCCCGGCAGAGGCAGGCGCTGGTGCTGCACTTCATCGCCGATCTGCCCGTGCGGGAGGTGGCCGCGGAGATGCAGGCCTCGGAGGGCACGGTGAAGTCGTGGCTGTCCCGCGGCCGTGCCGCGCTGAAGACCGAACTCGGGGAGTCCGCCTCCTCGATGCACCGTGGAAGGGGTGAGTACTGATGGACGAGACGGAGTACCGGCTCCGGGAACTGCAGGGTGCCGCCGAGCAGTCGGGCCGCTTGCCGTCGGCGGCCGAGCTGAGACGCCGGGGGGATCGCCGGCGCACGGCGCAGCGGGCCCGGCTGGCCGTGGGCACCTTCGCGGTGGTGGCGGTGATCGCCGGGGGTGTGACCGCCTGGATCGGACCCGACGACGACCTCGGCCGGGCCGTCCCCGCCGGGCCGGCCACCACGTCCACCGCCGCCCCCCGGCCGACGGGCGACGGCACCCCCACCCCCACGAGCTCCACCTCGGGCTCGGCGGTGAAGGTGCCGTCGAAGACCGACGCGCTCACCCGCGACGGCAACGAGCAGTTCTGGATCTGGGCAGCGGGCGACGGCTCCCGCATGCTGACGTACGGGCCGGAGAGCGGGTTGCTGGACCTCACGAAGGCCGACCGCGAGGAGACCTGGCACGGCTACTCCGGGCAGATGCTGCTGATCCCAATTCCCGGCACCGACGACGTCTGGGAGATGGCCGACCCGTCCAGCGACGCCGACCTGATGTGCGTGACGGTCGGCGAGGCCGACTTCCGCACGGAGATCTGCGACGACTCCGACGTCAAGCAGCAGTTCCGGGTGGTGCGATCCGACGACGGCGCGACCTACTCGCTCTCCTCCGTCTCGAGGGAGCGATCCGGGTCGATGTACGTCACCGCCGACGGCGACAGCCTCACCTGGTCGGGCACCGAGAACGACTCAACGGCCTGGATCTTCGAGGCCGCCGGCGACTAGTTCGGCCTCGAAACCGTCACTGTTCTCGAGGTACCCGGCATAGACCTGGGGGCCGCCCGCGTGGGGATACTTCTCCGCGAAGAGCGGCCTCCAGCCGTGCCCGGGCGCGTTCTCCATCAGGGCATCGACCTGCTCGGGGGTACCACTCTGAAAGGCCAGGTGATTCAGCCCGGGTCGCAGGCGCTCGTGCCGGTCGGCCGACAGGGCCGGGCTCTGCTCGATCACCAGGTAGGTGCCGTTACGGCTCCAGCTGCGCCCGGCGGGCCAGTCCTGGAACTGCTCGTAGCCGAGTTCACCGAGCAGCCAACCCCATTCGGCCACTCCCCGGGCCAGGTCGGGCACCCAGAGTTCGACGTGGTGCAGGGCCCCGCGCATGCGCATCTCCTCGGTCAGGATCGTGCAGACTCTCGCGCGGAGAGTCTGCACGATCCCGGCAGACGCTGTCAGTCGGCCGTGCTCAGGCCCTTCTTGATCAGGTCCATCACGGTGGAGTCGGCCAGCGTGGTGACGTCGCCGACGGTGCGGTTCTCGGCCACGTCCTGCAGCAGGCGCCGCATGATCTTGCCGGAACGGGTCTTCGGCAGCTCGTTGACCACCATCACCTGGCGGGGCTTGGCGATCGGGCCGATCTCCTTGGCCACGTGGTTGCGCAGCTCGGCGATCACGGCCTCGGACTGCGACTCGTCGTAACCCGCGTCGCCGCGCAGGATCACGAACGCGCAGACCGCCTGGCCGGTGGTCTCGTCGGCCGCCCCGACCACGGCGGCCTCGGCCACCTTGGGGTGCGAGACCAGCGCCGACTCGATCTCGGTGGTGGAGAGGCGGTGACCCGACACGTTCATCACGTCGTCGACCCGGCCGAGCAGCCAGATGTCGCCGTCCTCGTCCTTCTTCGCACCGTCGCCGGCGAAGTACAGGCCGTCGAAACGCGACCAGTACGTCTCCTTGAAACGCTCCGGGTCGCCCCAGATCCCGCGGAGCATCGAGGGCCAGGGCTCGGTGAGCACCAGGTATCCGCCCGAGCCGTTCGGCACCGACTCGGCGGTGTCGTTGACCACGTCGATGCCGATGCCGGGCAGCGCCACCTGGGCCGAGCCGGGCTTGGCGGTGGTGACGCCGGGCAGCGGGCTGATCATGATCGCGCCGGTCTCGGTCTGCCACCAGGTGTCGACGATCGGGGTGCGGTCGCCGCCGATGTTCTTGCGGTACCAGACCCAGGCCTCGGGGTTGATGGGCTCACCGACCGAGCCGAGCACCCGCAGCGACGACAGGTCGTACTGGGCCGGGATGTCGTCGCCCCACTTCATGAACGTTCGGATCGCCGTGGGGGCGGTGTAGAGCTGCGTGATCTTGTACTTCTGGATGATCTCCCAGAAGCGGCCCTTGTGCGGGGTGTCGGGCGTGCCCTCGTAGATGACCTGGGTGGCGCCGTTGGCCAGCGGGCCGTAGACGATGTAGCTGTGCCCGGTGACCCAGCCGATGTCGGCGGTGCACCAGTAGATGTCTTTGTCGGGCCGCAGGTCGAAGACGTTGCGGTGGGTGTAGGCGGCCTGGGTCAGGTAGCCGCCGGAGGTGTGCAGGATGCCCTTCGGCTTACCCGTGGTGCCGCTGGTGTAGAGGATGAACAGCGGGTTCTCGGCGTCGAAGGCCTGCGGCTCGTGGGTCTCCGACGCGCTGTCGACGACGTCGTGCCACCAGACGTCTTTCTCGTCGTTCCAGGCCACGTCCTGCTGGGTGCGCTGGACGACCAGCACCTTCTTCACCGAGGGGGCCTTGGCCACGGCCTCGTCCACAGCCGGCTTCAGCGCGCTCGGGGCACCCCGGCGGTAGCCGCCGTCGGAGGTGATGACCACCTTGGCGTCGGCGTCGTCGATGCGGCTGCGCAGGGCCTCGGCGCTGAACCCGCCGAAGACCACCGAGTGCGCGGCGCCGATGCGGGCGCAGGCCAGCATCGAGATCACCGCCTCGGGGATCATCGGCAGGTAGATCGCCACCCGGTCACCGGCCTCGACGCCCAGCCCGAGCAGGGCGTTGGCGGCCTTCGAGACCTCTTTCTGGAGCTCGGCGTAGGTGATGCTGCGGGTGTCGCCGGGCTCGCCCTCGAAGTGGATGGCCACCCGGTCGCCGTTGCCGGCCTCGACGTGCCGGTCCACGCAGTTGTAGGCCACGTTCAGCGTGCCGCCGACGAACCACTTCGCGAATGGGGCGCCCGACCAGTCCAGGGTCTGGGTCCACTCGGTGGCCCAGCTCAGCGCCCGGGCCTGCTCGTCCCAGAACGCCAGCCGGTCGGCCTTCGCCTGCTCGTACAGGGCGGGCTGGGCGAGAGCGGCCTCGGCGAACGCGGGATCCGGCGGGAAGCGCCGGTCCTCGTGCAGCAGGTTCGACAGGGTCTCGTCCGTCATCGGATCCCCTTCTCCAAGCGTCTTCGCGTGTGTTCGTGGGTCTTCTGGTGTGGCCGTGCTCACCCTGACCCTAATCGTCCCCGCCCGGTGGCGACATGGGTGTGGTGATCCCCTCTCCGGCGATCGTTCCCCGCCGTGGTTCCCCGCCCTGGTTCCCCGCCTTGGTTCGTGGCCGTGTCCCCACCTCGGTGCCTGCGTGTCCGCATCCGGTTCGCCACCGCGTCCTCAAGCAGTGCCCGTTCTCCTCCCGCCCCGGCACAGACACACCCCCTATACCCAATGGGTATAGGGGGTGTGTCTCCGCTCAGCGATGCGGGATTCAGCCGACGTCGGCCACACGATGCTGCTGGGGGCGAGCCTCGACCCGCGGCGGCGCCTCACCGGCACCGGCCAGCAGGACCTCACGCACGTGCCGGCCCTGACGCCGGCTCACCTGCAGCGTTCGTCCCCGCAGACGTACCCGCATCCGACCGCCCACGGTGCGCACCTCGTCCACATGCGGCAGCGCGACCATCGTGCTGCGGTGGATGCGCAGGAAGCCGTAGGGCTCCCACCGCTCTTCGAGAGTGCTGAGGGGCACCCGGATCAGGTGACTGCCACTGGCCGTGTGAAGCCGGGCATAGTCGCCCTGGGCCTGCACGAACAGGATCTGCGAGCGCCGGATGAACCGCGTGACACCCGCCAGCTCGACCGCGATGGTCTCGTCGGTGGAGGCCGCCACCGTGCGCCGCACCGCATCGGCCAGCCGCTCGGCCGTCACCGGCTTGTCCACGTACTCGACCGAGTCCAGCTCGAACGAACGCGGTGGATGCTGCCGGGCCGGCACCGTGAACACCAGGTGCGGATGCCGGTCGATGCGGGCGAGAGCACGGGCCAGGTGCGGCCCGTCCAGCCCGGGGGTGGACACGTCGCAGACCAGCAGGTCCACCGGGTCGTCGCGGAGTATCTGCAGTGCGCCCGCGCGGTTTCGCGTGGTGCGCACAGCACTGATCCGCGGATCAGCCCGGAGGAACTGGGTCATCCGGGCGAGTGCCGCTCCGTCCGGGTCCACGATGAGTGCCCGCAGCGGAGTCGGGTCCGGGGGATGGGTCCATCGCGGACCACTAGTTCTACCCCGACCAATTGCCGTCACGTTCCCAGGCGCCGTTGCCATGTGTCCAAGAGTAAGGACGCACAGTGCCTCTGTGAACCTATGAATTTCCATAAGTCACACACAGACGACTTTGAGTTTCGCGGCGCACCCTCGTTGTCATGACCGCACCGATGAGCACGGACTTCCCCACGGGCACCGGTGGATCCTACGAACGGGCAGGTCAGAGGCGTCGCACCCTGGGGCAGCTGATCCGTTTCGCCGGAGTCGGAGTGGTCAGCACCCTGGCCTACTCGCTGCTCTACCTGATCCTGCGAACTTTCCTGAACTCCTTCGCCGCGAACACCCTGGCCCTCCTGATCACCGCCGTGGCCAACACCGCAGCCAACCGGAGGGTCACGTTCGGGGTCAGGGGCAACCAGGGCCTGGCCGGCGACCACGCCGTCGGGCTGCTGGCCTTCGCCGTCGGGCTCGGCCTGACCAACGGCTCGCTCTTCCTCGTGCACTGGGCCGGCGTCGAGGCGCACTGGGTCGAGGTGGTGGTGCTGACGGTGGCCAACGCCGTGTCGACGGTGCTGCGGTTCATCGCCCTGCGACTACGTCTCCCCCGCACGGCCGGGTCCCACGCGCTGCCGTAGAGCACGCGCTGCCGTGGGGCAGGCACTGCCGTGGAGCGCGTCGATGCCGTGGAGCACACCGGCGCGGGGTCCCGGACGGACTTCCGTAGGCTCCGGCTGTGACGTCTTCCCTCGCCGAGAGCCTGGCCGCACTGGAGAACCTGCCGGGAGTGGCCGGGGCGGTGCAGTCGGCCCGCACGGCCTGCACGGAGATCCGCTGGCACAACGCCCTGCGCCGGCGCTCGGCCGAGGCCCGCGCGGAGGCCACGGTGCGCTCGGCCCGCAGCTCCGCCGCACTGGAGGGAGCCCGCTACCCGGTCGACCTCGTGCGCGACGTGGCCCGGGGTGCGGCCGAGTTGCCCTCCGACGGCTCCGGGCGACTGGCCCAGGCCGCCGTGCGCGTCTACTCCGAGGCCGCCCTGCTCGAGAAGTCGCTGTCCCAGGCTCCCGCCCAGGCCCTGGCCCGGCTGCACCTCGCGGCCGCCGGAGGACTGCTGCCCGGCGACCAGGTGGGCCGGCCCCGGCAGGGCACCGAACTGCCGTCGGACGGGATCGGCGACCCCGCGGGCGCCCCGATCGGCGCCGAGCTGTCGGGGCGCCTCACCGGCATCACCGGCCTGCTGTCCGCCCCCGCCTCGGCCCCGGCGCTCGTGGTGGCCGCGCTGGTGCACGCCGAGATCCTCACCGCCCGGCCGTTCGTGGCGGGCAACGGCCTGGTCGCCCGGGGACTGGCGCACGCCGTGATGATCGGGCGCGGCCTCGACCCGATGGGCGTGGTGGTCTGGGAGGCAGCACATCTCGACGCCGGTCCGGATTACCATCGCCGGCTCCAGGCGTACACGAGCGGGCGTGTGGACGCGGTGGCGGACTGGCTGATCCACTGCGCCGACGCCGTGGTCAAGGGGGCCGGGGAAGGTCGCGTCGTCTGCGACGCGGTCACCGCGGGACGCGTCACCCGGTCCTGAAACCTTCCCATTCCGGAACGAAAGTGCTTGACGCCGAGGTGCGTTCGTCGTCCATTGCTTGAATGTTCGACGAAAATGGTCACCGGCGTGGACTACTCGACCAACCGCTCGTCGCACGAACGGCGGCTACTCATGGGTAAGCCTGTTGCGGCCCGGCTTCGGGGAGTAGACCTGTCACCACGAACCGGGAACCGGCTCCACACCCGAGGTTTCCGGATCCACACGGACAGCACGGCAGTTCGGTACCCACGCGCGAGCAGTCCTCGTGAGGACCCGTCAGGGTGGGCTTGCCCACCCGGCGAATTGACCTTGCGCGCCTGGTAGCCGAACACCGTGCTCCTGGGTGGCGGCGCCCGGCTGCGGGGCGCCGCCACCCGTCACATCGTGACCCCCGTCAGAGGATTCGAGGTGATGCGTGAAAGAGCCTGACCGAGAACAGTTCTACTGCTCCGGCCGGGAGGGCGCCCGACGCACGCGGGCTTCCTCCCGGCCGGACGGCCGTCGGGCCGTCTCCCGGCGGCGATTGCCGTACCAGACCAGGCCGGCCGCGACTCCCGCGGCGGCGGTGCCGAGTGCCGCGGTGCTCTGGGCCGGGAACTTCGGGCGCAGGCTGATCGGCCGCACGAAGTCCTGAACCGGCCAGTCCCGCAGCAACGCCTCGCGCCGCAGCCCCTTGTCCGGGTTGACCACGACCGGATGGCCGACCGTCTCGAGCATCGGCAGGTCGGTGATCGAGTCGCTGTAGGCGTAGCAGTCCTCGAGCCGGTAGCCCCGCTCGGCAGCCAGCTCACGGATCGCCTCGGCCTTGTTCGCACCGTAGGCGTAGTACTCGATGTCGCCGGTGTATCGCCCCTCCGCGATCACCATGCGGGTGGCCACGACGTGGTCGACACCGAGCAGGGCACCGATCGGCTCGACCAGCTCGACCCCCGAGGCCGACACGATCACCACGTCACGCCCGGCCGCCCGGTGCTCGGCGATGAGCGCGGTGGCCTCCTCGTAGACGATGGGCACGATCAGCTCGCCGATCGTGGTGGCGACGATGTCGCGCACCTGCTGCACCTCCCAGCCGACGACCATGCGCGAGACCTGCTCGCGGAGGCGTTCCATCTGGGTGTGATCAGCGCCACTCGCGTGGTAGAAGAAGTGGGCGTAGGCACTGCGGAGCATCGCGGAGCGCGTCAGCAACCCACCCGCCTGCAGGGGCCGGGAGAAGGCCACCGTGCTGGACCGCGCGATCACCGTCTTGTCCAGGTCGAAGAACGCCGCCTCAGCCATGCCGCTCAGGATAGGCGCACCCGGAAATCACCCGACGTACAGGCTTGACCGCTTTGTGCAAGGACTTTCATCGCGCCCGACCTGGACGGGATGATCCGGAATGCCGTCGACACAGTGTGATCACTCGTAGCAGAACTCCTTTCGAGTGTGACACAAAGTACTTGGCCGTGACCGGAACGGCCCTTTACCTGTCTCTTTCCTGTCGAGTTGCCGCCGTCCGGTGGCGTAGGTGTTGCACTCGACGCCACAGGGGGTACAGACTGACGTTGCCGGCTTAATTGCCGTGCCCGCCCGGTCCGACTCCTCCCCCCCGAGCCGGACCGGCCAGACGGCCCCCGCTCCCCCCCAGCGGGGGCCGTCGCCTTTTGCCCTCGTCGATCGACGGCTTGAGGACGCTTCGGGAGGCTCGGGCGGCAGCCTCACCTCTCCCTTCCGGCTGGTTCCCTGGCCCGGTGCCATTCGTGATCACGAAAAGGCTCATGGGGGCGGACTTGTGGGCATTCGGATTCCTTCGACCGGTTCTTTCCCCAGGGCGCGCTTTCTGACGGGTAGGGCCTGCGACCGGGGAGCCTGACACCGGAGGGTTCCGCCAGGCCGGGCCTTTACGCCGAGCCACCTTTTCCGGACCGGCTTTCCACAGGCAGGCACGACGGTGGGTTTGTCCACAGCGCCGGTCGGGTGAGCGCGGGGTCGGGGGTTGCTGGCGGAGCGTGGCGGCATGGTCTCTGCTGCGCGTTCGACGGTCCCTGCTGCGCGTCCGATGGTCTCCGCTGCGCCTTCGGCGGTCTCTGCTGCGCGTTCACCGGTTCTGCCTCGGGTCCGGGGGCCTCGCGGCTGTCTGCCTCTCCCGGCTCCAGGTCTCCCGGCTCCAGGTCTCCCGGCTCCAGGTCTACGGGCTTCCGGTCCTCGTGCCTCCGGTCTTCCCACCTCTGGCCCGCTGGCCTCCGTCGGGCAGCGTCCCGGTGGCCGGGCCGGGGCAGGTTCGGTGCCCGAATCTGCCCAGCTGCGCAAGTCCGTCGCCGCGGCCGGTGCGGCCCACGTGGTGCGGCTACCTCAGGCCGGGCACCGGCCACTGGTGGTCCCCACCGGGCGGTGGCAGGGCCTGGTCGTGGGTGTGGTCGGTGGTTGCGGCGGGGCCGGGGCCAGCGTTCTCGCGGCCGCACTGGCCCGAACGGCCGCATCGCCGCAGTCCCGGGCCGGTGTCACCCTGCTCGCCGAGATCGACCAGCTCGGCGGTGGGCTCGACCTGCTGCTCGGCGCCGAAGACGAACCCGGCCTGCGCTGGCCCGATCTCGCCTCGGCCCGCGGGCGCCTGCTGCCCGGCAGTCTCTCCGGCACACTGCCCGTGATCGACGGGGTGCACGTGCTGGCCGCTGTCCGCTCCGGACCGGTCACCGGGCTCTCCGCAGCCGCCGTGCAGGCCGTGCTCGACGCCGCCCGCTCCGAGTACGGCCTCGTCGTGCTCGACCTGCCGCGCCATCTGGACGAGGCCGCCAGAGCCGCTGTGCGGGCCGCGCACGTGTGTCTGGTGGTCGTTCCCGCCGATGTACGGGCGACGGCGGCAGCGCGGCGTGTGGTGGCGTCTCTGCGGCCGGAGGTGGACGACGTCCGGGTCGTGGTGCGGGAGCCAGGGCCGGCCGGGATCGCGGCGGACGGCATCTGCGCCGCTCTCGACCTGCCCCTGGCCGGGCTGCTGCCGACCGAGCCCCGGCTCCGTCTGGCCCTCGACCGGGGTGAGCCACCGGGGTTACGGCCCCGGGGGCCGCTGGCCGCGTTCTGCCGGGAGCTGCTCGAGGAACTCCGGTGAACCGCCCCGGCGACGGTGAGACCGCCCTGGTCTCCCGGTTACGGGGCGGCCTCGCCGGTTCCGGGCGCCCCGACCGGCGCGAGCTGGCGGCATTGGTCGCCGCCACCTCGGCCGGCCTCGGGCAGGTGCTCGGGCAGGACGACGTGCTGGCCGCCACCGAACGGGTCAGCGCGGAACTCTGGGGCCTCGGCCCGCTGCAGCCCTTCCTCGAACTGCCGGGCGTCACCGACGTACTGGTCAACGGGCCGGGCGAGATCTGGGTCGACCGGGGCTCGGGCCTCACCCGGGTGGCCTGTCCGGCCGCGCTGTCCGCCGAGACGCAGGTGCGGGCCCTCGCGACCCGGCTCGCGTCCACCGCCGGGCGACGACTCGACGACGCCGCTCCCTACGCCGACGCCCGGCTCGACGGCGGAATCCGGCTCCACGCGGTCATTCCCCCGGTCTCACCGGGCGGCACGCTGATCTCGCTGCGGGTGCTGCAGCAAGAACCCCTCACGCTCGAGACGCTGGTGTCGACCGGCTCGATGCCCGCCCGCTGGGCCGAGGTGCTGCGGGCGATGATCGCGGCCCGGGCGGCGTTCCTGGTCAGCGGGGGCACGGGCGCGGGCAAGACCACCCTCCTGGCCTCGTTGCTGTCGCTCGTCCCCGCCCGTGAGCGGATCGTGCTGGTCGAAGACGTCGGCGAGCTCCGCCCCGCTCACCCCCATCTGGTGCGGCTCGAGGCCCGGCACGCGAATGTCGAGGGAGCAGGCGCGGTTCCGCTCGAGGTCCTGGTGCGCCAGGCCCTGCGGATGCGCCCCGACCGGGTGGTGGTCGGAGAGTGCCGGGGTGCCGAGGTCCGCGATCTGCTGGCCGCCCTGAACACCGGGCACGCGGGCGGATGCGGCACGGTGCACGCCAACGCCCCGGCCGACGTCCCGGCCCGGCTGGAGGCTCTGGGGGCCCTGGCCGGGCTCACGGTCGACGCGGTGCGGGCCCAGGCGGCCGCCGCGCTCGACGCCGTGGTGCACGTGGAGCGGCGCGGAAACCGGCGCCAGGTCACCCAGATCGCGGTCGCCCGACGCGGCGAGCGCGGTGAACTGACGATGCTGCCGGCGCTGACTGCCGATCCTCGCGATCCGTCGTCCGACGGATCGCTGGGCGCCGGCTGGCCCGACCTGGCCGCCCGTCTGGACTGCGAAGGACGAGCATGAGCGCGCGCAGGCTGTCACCGGAACCATTGTCCGGCCCTCGTTTCCGGCTGGCACGGGATGACGCCGCCCAGCTCTGCGGGCGGGTCTCGGCTCTGTCCCGGGCCGGGGTCCCGCCCGGCCGGACCTGGGAGGTGCTGGCCGCGGGCCGAGGGCCGGACGCCCGGGTGGCGACCACCGTGGCCGGGATGATGGCCGTCGGCGGCACCACGGCCGAAGGGTTGCGGCTGGCCGCGTCCGGGTGCGACGGGCCCGGGGTGGAGGCGCTGGAGTGGCTCGCCGCGACGGCCGAGGTGGTCCGGAGATCGGGAGCCCCGGCGGCAGCGATCTTCGACGGTGTCGGGTCCGGCCTGCTGGCCCAGATCGCGGAGTCCGACGAGCGCGACGTCGCTCTGTCCGGCCCTCGTACCACCGCGAAAGTACTGGCGACGCTTCCGGTCATCGGTCTCCTGCTGGGTGCCGCGCTCGGGGTGAACACGCTCGGGGTGCTGCTCGGCAGTGCGCCCGGACTGGCCTGTCTGGTGGGCGGGGCCCTGTTCTGGTGGGCGGGCCGGCGCTGGACCGCCCAGCTCGTGCGGTCGGCCTCCCGGGAGAACCCATGAGCACCCGCCTGTCCCGGGCCCTGGTGCCGTACCGGCGCTCGGCCGCACCGATCCCGCGACCGGCCACCACGGTCATGCCGGGCCCACTCGTGCTCGATCTGATCGCAGCCCTGATGGAGAGCGGAGCCCCACCCACGAGCGCCCTGCACGGTGCCGGAGAAGTGCTGGCCGAGCTGGGCGACCCCCGCGGTGAGAAGCTGCTGCGGCTGGGCGATCTCATCAACGATCCGCTCCCCGGGCCGGACGGCGCCGCAGCCGACAGCACCACGGCGGCGCTGGCCGAGGCACTCACCCTGGCGGCCCGTTCCGGCCTGCCGCCGTCGGCCCTGATCCGCCGGGCGGCGGTGGAGGAGCGACGCCGCCTGGCCGCCACCCGGGCCGTGGCCGTGCACCGGCTCGAGGTGCTGATCGTGATCCCCGGAGCCGTCTGCCTGCTGCCCGCCTTCGTCCTGCTCGGCATCATGCCGCTGGTGATCAGGATGGTGGCGGGATGACTTTCGTGCTGTCCACAGCCGGTAGGAATCCGATTCCGTCCACAGGCCGGGCTTTTGCGGGGTGGTGCCAGGTGTTCACGGGCGAGTCTGGATGTGGCCGGGAAGAGGGCGGCCGACCCGGCCGGGGGCACCGGCCACGGGGAGAGGAACACGATGCGCATTCGTCACGGAGTCTCAGCAGTTCTGCCGGTCCGACGCGGGATCTCGGGTCTTCACCGTCAGTGGAGGCAGGTGGTGGCCACGGCGCGCTCGGCGGGCGAGGCGGGTGCGAGCACGGCGGAGTACGCCATGACCACACTCGCGGCCTGCGGCTTCGCCGGGGTGCTGCTGGTGATCCTGCGCAGCAGCCCGGTGAAGAGCATGCTGCTCGGGATCATCCAGAAGGCGCTGAGCCTCGCATGATCCGGCCGGACGGCCGGGGCGGCACGGCGCCGACCGCCCCGGTCCGCCCGGCGAGCCTGGCCTGGCCGGGACGCTCGACGTGGTCGGAAGGCTCGTCGGGGTGGGCTTACTCATGCCACGCGGCTGGGTCGGGACGCTCGGCGGGGTTGGCGGGGTTGGCGGGGTTGGCATGGTCGGCGACGTTGGCATGGTCGGCGACGTTGGCATGGTCGGCGACGTTGGCATGGTCGGCGACGTTGGCATGGTCGGCGACGTTGGCATGGTCGGCGACGTTGGCATGGTCGGCGACGTTGGCACGGTCGATGGGGTTGGCATGGTCGACGGGGTTGGCATGGTCGACGGGGTTGGCATGGTCGGGCGTGACCAGGCGCCGGGTGGCACCTTTCGGGTCTCGGCCCGGTCCGGCAGCGCTCCCCGCGTCGTGGCGAGACCCGTCGACGCTCACCACGTCCCGGTGCGGTCGGGTGGTTCTCGCCGAGTCGGCGCGCGGCCAGATATCGCTTCCTCAGTCTCGGCGCGAACAGGCCGGGCGCGGCGAGCGCGGTTCGGTCACGGCCGAGTTCGCGCTCCTGATACCGGCGTTCATCCTGCTCATGGCCGCGGTCCTCAGCATCCTGCTGGCCGGCGTGGCCCAACTGCAGTGCATCGACGCGGCGCGCGCCGGAGCCCGGGCAGCGGCCCGGCACGACGATCCGCGTGGGGCGGCCCAGGCGGTCGGGCCGAGAGGGGCCGTGGTGGAGGCGTCCGAGAGGGGTGATCGGGTCACGGTGAGGGTCTCGGCCGGGATACGTCTGATGCTGCCGGGGCGTCCAAAGACCGAGGTGGCGTCCGAGAGCACCGCCCAGGTGGAGCCGGAGGTGGCACCGTGATCACGAACTGGTTGTCGAGAACGTTGAGCGGTACGCCTGTCTCGGTCAGAATCCACTCGTCCGCAGCGGATCCTCGCCCCGGGAGCCCGCACCCGACCGGGGGCGTCCGCCCGACCGCGAGCGTCCACCCGACCCGGGGCGTCCACCCGACCCGGGGCGTCCACCCGACCCGGGGCGTCCACCCGACCCGGGGCGTCCACCCGACCCGGGGCGTCCACCCGACCCGGGGCGTCCACCCGACCCGGGGCGTCCACCCGACCGGGAGCGTCCACCCGACCGGGAGCGTCCACCCGGCAGGAAACCACCCGGCCAGGAACACCGGCGCAGCCGGCAGCGTCCGGACCGGTCCTTCCGGCGTCGCCCGCAGCCGTTCTGCCGGAGACGTGGGTCTCTTCCGGGGCGAGGAGTCGCCTGCCGGTGACGGCTCTTCGCGCGATCGAGGCGCCAGCACCGTGATGGCGCTCGGCCTGATCGTCGCGACGTGTCTCCTGATGTCGGCGGTGGTCACTCTCGGCGTCGCGGTCGCAGCCCGGCACCGGGCCGCGGCTGCCGCCGACCTCGCGGCCCTCGCAGCTGTCGACTCGCCGCAGGGGTGTTCGGCGGCCGGATCCGTCGCGGAGATCAACGGGGCCCGGCTCGAGGAGTGCACACCCCAGGGAAATGGCACGGTGCTGGTGACCGTGATGGTCGAGGTGCCGGGACTGGCCGCAGATGTCCGCGGCCGGGCCCGAGCAGGCCCCGGACCTGCACCGATACCCACCACAACCAGTTGGACGAGCGTAAGAACCACAAGGGGGACGGGCACTTCTCAGTGAGAGGAGGAAACATGTCAGCCAAATTGGTGACACGCAGTGCGCCGTGTAGGCCATTGGAGTGACCGTCAGATGATTGAATGCCGGAGGCGCGCCCCCATGGCGAGGGCTGAACAGAAGATTCGAGCACCGCGATACGGGCACAGGACTTCCCGGGGAGGCGATGTGGAGCTCACGGTGGCGACACGGCGCGAAGGTGTCCAGACGGTCATCAGCGTGTCCGGAGAGATCGACGTATATACGGCTCCCACTCTGAGGGAACGTCTCAACGAGCTGGTCTCGGAGGGCGAGTACCACCTGGTGGTGGACATGGGCGGGGTCGACTTCCTCGACTCGACGGGGCTCGGGGTCCTGGTCGGCGGGCTGAAGCGAGCGCGCTCGCACGAGGGCTCACTGCAGCTGGTGTGCGACCAGGAGAAGATTCTCAAGGTCTTCCGGATCACCGGGCTGACCAAGGTTTTCCCGATCCACTCCTCGCTCGGCGAGGCTCTGGCGGGTCCGCCGAACGCCGGGGCGACCACCGAATCTTCGCCCGAGCAGCCACGTCCGGACGAGCACGTCACGATCTCGCTCGACAGCACCCAGGAGAAGACGCTCGACGGCACCGCGAACGGGGAGTCCTTCAGAGGCACCCCATAACCGGGACCGGGCCGGAACCGCCCGAGTCCGGTGCAGGCCACCACGGTGCAACCGGCCACCACGGGATACCCGGTGGCCACGGGACACCGGATGGCCACGGGTCACCCGGTGGGCACGAGACACCCGGTGGGCACCGGACGACGGGCGGCGACGGAACGCCGGGCGGCCACGGGACGGCCGAGCGTGGCGAGACGACGGAGCACGACAGAGCGACCGAACACGACGAGACGACCGAGCACGACAGAGCAGCCGAACACGACGAGACGACCGAGCACGACAGAGCAGCCGAACACGACGAGACGACCGGACACGACGACCCGGCCGAGGTGGTCGGGGTCGAGCTGCGGTTTCCGCCGGCCGCCGAATACGTCCGTACGGCCCGGCTCGTCGCCGTGGCGGTGGCTCGTCGCGCCGGTCTCACCCACGACCTGGAAGAGCTGCGTCTGGCGGTGGGTGAGGCGTGTGCCCGGGCGGTCCGTCGCTGCGAGGCCGCCAGCTGCGGCGACCAGGTGACGATGTTCGTCGACGACACCGGCCCCGGACTCGTGGTCGAGGTGACTGACGTGGCCAAGACCGATCCCGGCCCGGAACCTGTGGCGCTGTCGCTGCTCGAGGGCCTGGCCGACCGCGTCGAGGTCCTTGCCCATCAGGGTGTCCCGGGTGGCCTCGTGCGCCTGGAGTGGTGGCCCCCACCGTCTTTCGGGTCCACCCCGGTCGCCCTGCCGCGAAACTCAGCAGACTGACACGCGTCCACCATCAGTCGAGCCGGCATCCGGGCCAACAGGTCGACCCACCAGGTCGAACCGCCAGCCCGTCATCAGCCGAGCCACCGGCCCGCCGCCAAGCCGACCCACTAAGCCGACCCACCGAGCCGAGCCGACCCACCGAGCCACCACCGAGCCCGCCCCAGACCACCGCTGAGCCATCTCGAACCGCTCGACGCCGTCCGGACGGCCACTTCGGTGACAGCAAACCGGTACGAATACCCACAAAGTGAAAAGAGCCACGCGCCAGACGTTTGGTGGTGCGCATCACAGTACATAGACTCCGCGAGGTGGGAACTCTCGTCGGGCTTCCGGCGTCCCACGCAAGCCAAGGCCCCGTTCCGCCCTGTCGCCTGCTCTGGAGACCACCCACCCGCGACGGGTGAGGGGGTCGCCCACGCACGCGTCGAGGAGGACGGATGCACGGCTCTATGGCTGCCACCACTACGGCAGAGGTAAATCTCGAAGGACGAAATCTGACCCTGGTGGTCGCGGTCCTGGTGATCTCGATCGCCGCGCTCGGGGTGGCGGCCGCGTTCCGCAGACTCGTCCTGGCCGCGCCCGACGGCACGCAGAGCATGGTGGAGATCGGCACCGCGGTTCAGGAAGGCGCCGCCGCCTACCTGCGCCGCCAGTTCCGCACCCTCGCCGCCTTCGTCGTCCTCGTCCTGCTCGTCCTCTTCCTGCTCCCCGGAGACACCGAGGTACGCATCGGCCGGGGCATCTTCTTCATCGTCGGTGCGGCCTTCTCGGCCGCCATCGGCTACCTCGGCATGTCCCTGGCGGTCCGGGCCAACGTCCGCGTCGCCGAGGCCGCCCGCAAGGGCGACCGCGACGGCGGCATGCAGCTGGCCTTCCGCACCGGCGGATTCGTCGGCATGTGCACCGTCGGCCTCGGCCTGCTCGGCGCCTCGGCCGTGGTGCTGCTCTACGGCGGCGACGCCCCGTCGGTGCTCGAGGGCTTCGGCTTCGGCGCCGCCCTGCTGGCCATGTTCATGCGGGTCGGCGGCGGCATCTTCACCAAGGCCGCCGACGTCGGCGCCGACCTGGTCGGCAAGGTCGAGCAGAACATCCCCGAAGACGATCCCCGCAACGCCGCGACGATCGCCGACAACGTGGGAGACAACGTCGGTGACTGCGCCGGTATGGCCGCCGACCTGTTCGAGTCCTACGCCGTCACCCTGGTGGCCGCGCTGATCCTGGGCAAGGCCGCCTTCGGCGTCGAGGGCCTGGTCTTCCCCCTGATCGTCCCCGCCCTGGGCGCCCTCACCGCCGTCCTCGGCGTCATCATCACCCGCACCCGCCCCGGCGAGAGCGGCCTGGCCGCGATCAACCGGGGCTTCGGCATCTCGGCCGTCGTCTCGGCCGTGCTCTGCGGGATCGCCGCCTTCACCTACCTGCCGTCGTCGTTCAGCGACTTCAGCGGGGCCGACGACATCGTCGCCGGTCTGGACGGCGACCCCCGGCTGATCGCCTTCGCGGCCGTCATGATCGGCATCGTGCTGGCCGGCGTCATCCTCTGGCTCACCGGCTACTACACCGGCACCGACAAGCGCCCGACCAAGGACGTCGCCGACACCACCACCACCGGTGCCGCCACCGTCGTTCTCTCGGGCATCGGGCTCGGCCTGGAGTCGGCCGTCTACACCACCGCGATCATCGCCGGCGCCGTTTTCCTGGCCTTCACGCTGGGCGGCGTCTCGATCTGGCTGTCGCTGTTCCTCATCGCGCTGGCCGGCTGTGGCCTGCTGACCACGGTCGGCGTCATCGTCGCGATGGACACGTTCGGCCCGGTCAGCGACAACGCCCAGGGCATCGCCGAGATGTCCGGTGACGTCGACGGCGAGGGCGCGCAGATCCTCACCGAGCTGGACGCGGTGGGCAACACCACCAAGGCCATCACCAAGGGCATCGCGATCGCCACCGCCGTGCTCGCGGCGACCGCTCTGTTCGGCTCGTACACCGACGCCTGGCAGACCGCCCTGGCCGACAGCGGCGCCGCCGTCACCGAACTGGGCCGCAGCTTCAGCCTCGAGATCGTGCAACCCAACACCCTGGTCGGCCTGATGCTGGGCGCCTCGGTGGTCTTCCTGTTCTCCGGGCTCGCGATCAACGCCGTCACCCGGGCCGCCGGGGCGATCGTGGTCGAGGTGCGGCGTCAGTTCCGCGAGAACCCCGGCATCATGGACCGCACCGTCAAGCCGGAGTACGGCCGCGTGGTGGACATCTGCACCCGGGACTCGCTGCGCGAGCTGGCCACGCCCGGCCTGCTGGCGGCCCTGGCCCCGGTCGCCGTCGGGTTCGGCCTCGGCATCGGCCCGCTCGCCGGGTACCTGGCCGGCGCCATCGGTGCCGGTGCGCTGATGGCGGTGTTCCTGGCCAACTCCGGTGGCGCCTGGGACAACGCGAAGAAGATCGTGGAAGACGGCCACCACGGCGGCAAGGGCTCTCCGGCCCACGCCGCGGCGGTCATCGGCGACACGGTCGGTGACCCGTTCAAGGACACCGCCGGTCCGTCGATCAACCCGCTGATCAAGGTGATGAACCTGGTCGCCGTCCTGATCGCGCCCGCCGTGGTGCAGCTCAGCGTGGGCGACGACAAGTCCGACGTCCTGCGGTACACGATCGCCGGCGTGGCGGTCGCGATCATCGTGGCCGCGCTCGTCGTCACCAAGCGTCGCACCGTCGACTACGGCGACAGCGCCTCCACGGGCCCTGCCGCCCCGGTCACGGCCGGTCATCCGGCCACGTCGGTGTCCGCCCCGAGCGCAGCGGTGGACCAGCCGGCGACCGGTAAGACGGTGGACGTCGGGGAGACGGCCCCGTCGGCGTCCACGGGACGCACCACCCCGTAAGGCGACCTCGACCGGCAACACCAGCCCGACGCGTCCTCAATCAAAACCAGCGAACCGGCCACGTGGGCACCCGACCCGCGTGGCCGGTTTCCTGTCAGCGCCGCCCTGCGGTGTAGAAACACAGGCATGACAGCTGACGTCACTGATCCCCGTAGGGGCGAGCTGGTCGAGCGGCTGCGCACCGACCTCACCGGTTTCACCGTGGACGCGGTCAACGAGCTGCTCGGGCCGGTTGCGCAGGCGGCCCTGGGCCGTGAGCAGTCGTTGCCCGCCCGACTCGCCGTCGCCCGCCGCCTCGACGAGCCCCTCGCCGCCCTGATCGCGGTTTTCGTTCTGGGGCTTGAGGTTCCGGCCCGGCAACTGGCGGCCGCCGTGCCCTCCACCGGCCTGGACGCACTCGCCGAACTCGGTCTGGTCACCCGGGCCGGCCACGACTCCGGTGACCCGGTGCGCGCTCTCGTCGACCTGCGCCCCTACGCCACCGTGGACTCCCTAGGCCCGGCCGACTGGTGGCTCGCCTCCGACCTCTCCGAAGTGTCCACCGGGCAACCACTCTCGGAAGACCACGTGCTCGGCGTCGGCGGCGCGTCACTCACGTTGGCGCGCAGCACGATCCGGCGCCCGACCGGGCGCGTGCTGGACCTCGGCACCGGCTGCGGCATCCAGGCCCTGCACGCCGCCCGGCACGCGAAACACGTGGTGGCGACTGACATTTCCGCTCGCGCACTTCACCTCGCCCAGCTCAACTGGGAACTCAACCAGGCCTCGGGCACCATTGAGGGACGCCGTGGCAGCCTTCTCGAGCCGGTCACCGGCGAGTTCTTCGACCAGGTGGTGAGCAACCCGCCGTTCGTGATCACGCCGCGGTCCACCCCCGCGGCCGCGTTCGAGTACCGCGACGGCGGTCTGGTCGGTGACGACCTGGTGCGCCGGCTGGTCGAGTCGATCGGCTCGGTGCTGGCTCCCGGCGGTGTCGCCCAGTTCCTGGGCAACTGGGAGGGACGACGCGGCGAGGGCTGGACGGACCGGGTGACGTCGTGGCTCGAGGCGTCCGGGCTGGACGGCTGGGTGGTGCAGCGAGAGTGGCAGGACCCGGCCGAGTACGCCGAGACCTGGATCCGCGACTCCGGTCAGCACCTGGGCAAGGACGCCGACGAGCTCTACGCGTCGTGGCTCGACGACTTCGCGTCGCGGGGTGTCGAGGGTGTGGGGTTCGGCCTGATCACGCTGCGGCGGCCGGTTTCCGGTGAACCGCGGCTACGCGTGGTGGAGGAACGCCGAAGCGGTCCTGGGCTGCCGTGGGGCGACGAGGTGATCGCCACGCTGGAGCGTCAGGACTGGCTGGCCGGGCACGACGACGACGCCCTGCTCGCGGCCATGCTGAAGGTCGCGGCGGACGTCACCGAAGAACGCCACCATCTGCCCGGCGCCGAAGACCCGACCGCGATCCTGCTCAGGCAGGGCGGCGGGGCCGGACGCGTGGTGCAGGCCGGCACCGCACTCACCGGATTCGTCGGAGCGAGCTCCGGCGACATCCCGGTGGGCCGCCTGATCGCCGCCCTCGCATCTCTGCTGGAGGTCGACGTTCAGGCGTTGCGGGCCGAACTGCTGAGCGATGTGCGCAATCTGGTGCGCGACGGACTGCTGGAGCCCACCGACTGACGACGACCCCGTGGGGCCGGGCCTGGTTAGGCCCGGCTCCAGGTGGCGAGCGCGTGCTCGACCACCGAGATCAGCGTCTGCTTGGCCGATTCCCGCTCTCGTGCGTCACAGACCAGGACAGGAACGTCCTGACTGAGCTGCAGCGCCTCGCGGACGTCTTCGGGGCGGTGCCGGAGCAGACCGTCGAAGGCGTTGATGGCGACCACGAAGGGCAGGTTGCGGGCCTCGAAGAAGTCGATCGGGCCGAAACAGTCTTCGAGTCTGCGGGTGTCCACCAGGACCACCGCACCGATTGCACCACGGACCAGGTCGTCCCACATGAACCAGAACCGGTTCTGCCCCGGGGAGCCGAACAGGTAGAGCACGAGCTCCTGGTCGATGCTGATGCGGCCGAAGTCCATCGCGACCGTGGTGGTGGTCTTGTTGGGCGTGGCCGTCAGATCATCGACGCCGACGCTGGCCGAGGTCATGACGGCCTCGGTTCGCAACGGCATGATTTCGGAGACCGCACCCACGAACGTGGTCTTGCCCGCACCGAATCCACCCGAGATGACGATCTTCGTCGACCGGGTGGCCCTGGTCTCAGAGCCGCTGAAGGCCACTGAGCACCCTCCTCAAGAAAGCTGGATCACGTTCGTCACCAGAAGCGTTCGCCGTGCTCAGCACCTCGACCAGACCCAGCTCGACCATGTCCGCGATAATCACGCGGGCCACGCCGAGCGGGGTGTGCAGTCGGGCGGCGATCTCGGCGACGGAGATCGTTCCCTCACACAACTCGATCACCGTGCTGTGTTCCGGCGAGAGCAAGTCGTTCATTCCCGGGTCCTGACCGGTGACCGTAGTCACCACCAGGGCCTCGAGGTCGAGGTCGTGCACCGGACGGGTCCGGCCACCGGTACGGGCGTAAGGACGCACCATCGACGGTGGCGGGTCCCCGCCCTCATGAGCTGAATAGTCGGTCATCGCGGCAATCTGCTCACATCGGTGGCAGCGAGCCGCCGTGGCCGTTGTGGCGGATCTCCGGCGACAGGTGCTGACCGACGCGGTCGACCAGCAGTGTCATCTCGTAGCCGACCAGTCCGATGTCGGAGGTCGGCGCAGCCAGAACCGCCAGCCAGGATCCGTCCGAGATGGCCATGAGAAGCAGGAAACCGCCCTGCATCTCGACAACCGTCTGGACGACCGCACCCGCGGCGAAGCACATGGCCGCGCCGTTCGTGAGGCTGCCCAGGCCGGAGGCCACTGCGGACAACTGGTCGGCGCGGTCGCGTGGGAGTCCTGCGGAACTCGCCACCAGAAGACCGTCGGCCGAGACCACGGCTGCGTGCGCCACTCCTGGTACCCGCTGTGCGAACCCGTCGACCAGCCAGGTGACGTCGGTGCCGGTGCCCGTGCTCACTGGTCCCCTCCCTGCTCTGCGGAGGAGCCACTATCGGCACCGCCGTCGCTGTTGGTGGTGAAAAGGCTTGCCCCGACCGGATTGAAGGCCGGCGCCGGGTCTGACTTCGCCCGTGCCTTACGTGCATTGGCAAGACCACGCTGGTAGCTGCCCAGCTTGCCACGAACAACCGAGGCGTCGGCCGGCTGGGCCTTCGCCGCCGGACGAGCACGCACCGGAGACCCGTCGGTGACCGCTGCCGCCGTGGAGGGCAGCAGGTTGGCACCGGGCCGGCGAGTCGGCAGACCCGCCTCGGAACGACCGTCGGTGTCCGGGGCCGACGCTGCGCGGGCGTTCGTGGCCAGCCATCGCTGGTCTCCGAGCGCCGCCCAGCGGCTGGACTGCTTGTTGCGCTCCCGCTCGTGGTCGCGCAGATCAATGATCCGCTGGTCGCCGTTCTCGACCGAGATCGAGGGGGCGGCCGGTGCCGGCTCCGAACTGAACCAGACCGAGATCTGGTCGAAGATCGGCGTCGGATCGTTGAAGTCTGATCCCGGGGCCTCGCCGATCATCGGCGCCCCCGGCTCGGACGGGCGGTAGGCCGCGGCCGCCGAGGCCCGGGCCGCCAGCTCGCTGGGCAGCTCCGGATCCTGCCACCCCTGGGTGACCTCGCCGGTGGGCAGACCCTGGTTGGGGGCTGCCCGGAACGAGCCGGTCGGGGTGGACAGCGGGTCGCTGACCGGCAGGCTGCCGGTGGCCGGGCCCGTGGTGCGGACCGGGCCGGTGCTCGGCGAGCTGTAACCGCTCGGGCCGGATCCGGAGTACGCGGCCGGACCGGACCCGGAGGGGCGGCGGGCCAGGCCGGGCAGACCGGAGATGCCGGCGGCCGGGGTGTTCTCGGCCTGGCCGAAACCACTCTCGGGCTGACCCTGGCCGTAGCCGGTGGGGCGGGCGGGCAGCTGGCGGCTGTCGGGACCCTGGCTCTGCTGCTGACCGAGCGGCTGGCCCGGTCGCGGGGCGAAGCCCAGGTCACTCCGGCCGAAGCCCTGCTCGTTCGACCCCGGGTTCTGGCTCTGGAGGGGCTGTTCGAACGGGCCCGGCTGGTTCTGGTTCTGACCGAAACCCGGCAGACCTCGGTTCTGGCCGCCCTGCCCCGGGCTGTTCTGGCCGGGGCTGTTCTGGCCGGGGCCGTTCTGGCCCGGGCTCCCGAAGCTGCCTCGCGGCGCCCGCTCACCCGGGGTACGGGTGGGCAGACTCGGGATGCCACCCGGAGTGGTCTCCGGCGGGACGTTGAACTGCGCGGCGGTGCGGCCCGACATGGGTTCCTGCCGACCGAAGGCGGCGGGCTGGTCGGACTGGTCGGCGCCGAAGCCGAAGGCGGGCGGCTGGTCCTGGGTGAACCCGAAGGCCGGCTGCTGCGGACCCGAGTTCTGACCCGGGTTGCGGCTGAGGGCGGCCGCGCCGCGCTCGGCGTTCTCACCGGGCACGGTCGGCACGTTCGGGGTGAACAGGCCGGTCGAGCCGGACTCGGCGACCTGACTGGCCTCCGGCGGCATACCGGCGTTGCCGCCCGGCACCCGACGGCGACGGGGCAGCTCGGAGTCGTCGGTCTCGGCGACCGAGCGGACACCGGCCGCGGCCTGGGCCGCGACTCCCGCCGCGGCGGCGGCCGGCGACGGGTAGCCCTGGGGCAGCTGGTCGGTCTGACCGATCTGGCCGAACGTGTCGTAGTTGTTGCCCTGCGGCTGCTGCGGGGTGATCTGCGGACGCGGCATCCCGGCGGCCGGGGTGAGCGGCCGCAGCTGCGGGTTGGCTCCGGTGGGGTTCTCGCCGGTGCTGCCCGGGGCGCCGATGACCAGCGAGGCCGGGACCCGCACGAGGGCGATGGTGCCGGACGCGTCGGGCCGGGCCTGCAGCTGCACCCCGAAGGTGCCGCGGCGGGCCAGGCGGGCGACCACGAACAGACCCATGCGGGACGGGACCTGCGTGTCGATCGCCTCGGGCTGCGTGAGGCGGGAGTTCAGCCGGTCGAGCTCGCCGGGGCTGATACCGACACCGGCGTCGAGCACCTCGATCTGCAGGCCACCGTCGGCGGTGAAGGCCGCCGAGAGCACGATCGCGCTGGAGGGCGGCGAGTACATCGCCGCGTTGTCGAGCAGCTCGGCCAGCAGGTGGACGAGCTCGCCCGCGACCGTACCGGCGATGGAGGCACCACTGACCGGCTGCAGACGCACCCGCTCGTACTGCTCCATCTCGGAGGTGGCGGCGCGGAACAGCTCGGCGATCTTGACCGGCGCGGTGGCGCGGGTGCGCACGGCCGAGCCGGCGAGCACCAGCAGGTTGTCGTTGTAGCGGCGCATCCGGGCGGCCAGGTGGTCGAGCCGGAAGAGGTTGCGCAGCTGGTCGGGGTCCTGCTCCTGGCTCTCCAGGTTGTCGATGATGGCGAGCTGCTTCTCCACCATCGACTGGCTGCGGCGGGACATCGACACGAAGGCCTCGTCGAGCGCACGCCGCAGGCGCACCTGCGCGGTGGCCAGCCGGACCGCCTCGGCGCCCAGGTCGTCGACCGCGTGGGCCACCGCGAGGGTCTCCGGACCGGGGTTGAAGTCGGCCGGGAGCACGGGCGGCAGCGAGATGTCGGCGCCCACGCCGTCCTGCTCGATCCGGGCCACCGCGGCCGGCAGCTGCACGCTGGCGACCTCGACGGCACCGGCGCGCAGACGGCGCAGGGGGGCGGTGACAGTGCGGGCGATCGTGGTGAGCAGGGCGCTCACGACGATGATCGTGAGGAGCACGGCGCCGGCCACCAGGGCGACCCGGAAGAGGGCGCCGGTCTCGGAGTCCTGGGCGGACTTGAGGGTGAAGCGGGCCGTGTCGGTGGCGACCGACTCGATGTTCGCCAGCCGCTTGGAGGCCAGGTCACCGAAGTCGTCGGGGTCGGCGAAGTTGGTCTTGCCGGTACCGAGCGAGCCCTCCAGCGCCGAGCGCCAGCTCTCCATCTTGACCGTGGTGTCGGACAGTGCGGTGAGCTGCTTGTTCTGCTCGGTGGTGGCGACCCGCTGGGCCTGCACCAGGCCGAGCTCCTGCTGGGCGATGAGGCCCTCGAGCTCACGGATGCTGGCCGGGTTGACCTTCGCCTGACCGCTGAAGGTCTTCGAGAACACGACGATCTCGTTGGCCGACGCGAAGCCCATCTTCGTGACGTTGGTGAAGACGGTCGCGGAGGAGATCGTGGACCGGCTGTTAGCCGTGACCGCCATGTCGGTGGCCAGGCCGTCGGGCAGGTTCTGCACGTACGTGAACAGGTTGTTGTTGCGCGAGCTGAGTTCGTTCAGGCTCGAGCTGGTGTTCAGCGTGTCGTCGGCGATGCGCGAGTCGATCGTGGCGCGGGTGTTGGAGATGTTGTCCAGCTCGCCGAGCAGGTTGCGCGCGGTACGCGGCAGCGTGGAGCCCGAGCTGTCCCGCGCGGCCAGGTCTTCCAGCTTCGGGCGGATCGCCGCGATCTCGCTGTCGGTCTGGTCGCGGAACTGCTTCAGCTGCTTGGCCTCGGTGTGCGCAGCCGGCATGCCGAGCTCGTTGAAGAGCACGCGGCTCAGGCGCAGCGCAGGCTCCATCAGCTCGGCGTCGAGCCGGGCCGTGTGCGCCTTCTGGTAGGTGCTGGCCAATGACGCGACCAGCACGCCGCCGCCGATGAGCAGCACGACGAGCGGAATGGTGACCAGAAGCGTCAGCTTGCGGCGGATTGACCACCCGGCAAGCGACGAGCGACGGGGGGCGTCCGGGACGCTCTCGACGTCGGCCCCCGGTTCGGCCGAACCGTGTCGCGGCACGCGATCCTCCCTGCGGCCACTTTCAAGTGGCATCCGGTAATCTGGCCGTCCGCTCAGTGACCTTTTCGTGTCGTCGTCGACACGGTTGATCCCAGGCATTTCGGCCCACCTCGTTGTCCAGCGTGTGCTGATCGTGGCAGAAGGTCTCGCCCAGAGGCTACGTCCCGATACCGGCCTTCGACGAACCCGGCCTCGACCCACGCGGCCAACATGAGGGCCCTATTCTTCGCACTCGTGCTCAAATCACCCTAGCGCCTCGACGCAACCGCACGGCAAACTCGGCCGACGCCGAAGCCCGCGGCCTGGGCAAGCGCCATTAAGCGGCAAAGAGTGTGACGCGTAACACACTCGGATGGCCTTGCCCGGTTTGGGCCGGGGGTGGCCAGTCGTCACTTTGCGTGTCACTCTCGCAACGGCGACGTGATCACCGTCGAGGACCGTGGGCAGCCACGGGCCCCGCTCACGGGTTACGGTGCTTCACCGGTGCGCGTTGTGTAGCGTCCCGCCGCAGCCGCGTTACCGGGAGTACACCTGTACCCGGCCGGTGAAGGAGTCCGGCTGATGCGGAGCCAGGTACCCGGGCGGGAACCGTCGGGTACGCGTCAGGAAGAACTGCGTCAGGAAAGGTGAGCCTGTGGCCGCCAGCAAGACCGCGACCGGTAGGCGGCTCGTGATCGTCGAGTCGCCGACCAAGGCCCGGAAGATCGCCGAGTACCTCGGCCCGGAGTTCGACGTCGAGGCGAGTGTCGGCCACATCCGCGACCTGCCGCAGCCGAGCGAGCTGCCGCCGGAGATGAAGAAGGGGCCCTTCGGCAAGTTCGCCGTCGACGTGGAGAACGGCTTCGAGGCCTACTACGTCGTCGACGCGGACAAGAAGAAGAAGGTCAGCGAGCTCAAGCGGGCGATGAAGGACGCTGACGAGCTCTACCTCGCCACCGATGAGGACCGCGAGGGCGAGGCCATCGCGTGGCACCTGCTCCAGGTGCTCGAGCCGAAGATCCCGGTGCACCGGATGGTCTTCCACGAGATCACCCGCGAGGCGATCCGGCGCGCCCTGGAACAGACCCGCGACCTCGACGAGCGACTGGTCGACGCCCAGGAGACGCGGAGGATCCTGGACCGGCTGTACGGGTACGAGGTCTCCCCCGTGCTCTGGCGCAAGGTGCGGGCCGGCCTGTCCGCCGGACGGGTCCAGTCCGTCGCCACCCGCCTGGTGGTGGAGCGCGAGCGCGAGCGGATGGCCTTCCGCTCGGCGTCGTACTGGGACATCACCGGTGAGTTCGCGGCCTCCGAGGGCCACGCCCAGGCCGGCCGCTGGTTCGAGGCCCGCCTGGTCAGCCTGGACGCGCGACGTGTGGCCACCGGCCGCGACTTCAACGACGTCGGGCAGCTGACCTCGGCCGACGTGGTGCACCTCGACGAAGAGGCCGCGAACGTCCTGGTGCGGGCGCTCGACGGGGCCAACCCCGACGTGCGCAGCGTGGAGGAGAAGCCCTACCGGCGTCGTCCGGCAGCCCCCTTCACCACCTCGACCCTGCAGCAGGAGGCCGGGCGCAAGCTGCGGCTGTCGGCGAAGCAGGCCATGCGCACCGCGCAGTCGCTGTACGAGAACGGCTACATCACCTACATGCGTACCGACAGCACCACGCTGTCGGACCAGGCGGTGAACGCCGCCCGCACCCAGGCGTCCGACCTGTACGGCCCGGAGTACGTGCCGGCCAAGCCGCGTGTGTACGCCAGCAAGTCGAAGAACGCGCAGGAGGCGCACGAGGCGATCCGCCCGGCCGGCGATCACTTCCGCACCCCCGCCCAGGTCTCGAACGAGCTGCGGGGTGACGACTTCCGGCTCTACGAGCTGATCTGGAAGCGCACCGTGGCCTCCCAGATGGAAGACGCGCGCGGCTCCACCGCGACGATCCGGCTGGGTGCGCGCACGAACGACGGACGGGACGCGGTCTTCGGTGCCTCCGGCACCGTGATCACCTTCCGCGGCTTCCTGGCGGCCTACGAGGAGGGCCGCGACGAGGAGCGGCACACCGGTGACGACGACGAGCGCCGCCTGCCCGAACTCACCGTCGGTGACCAGCTCGACGCCCGTGACCTGACCGCCGACGGCCACACCACGTCCCCGCCTCCCCGCTACACCGAGGCGAGTCTGGTGAAGGCGCTGGAGGAGCGGGGCATCGGCCGGCCGTCCACCTACGCCGCCACGATCAGCGTGATCGTCGACCGCGGTTACGTCGGCCACAAGGGCAACGCCCTGGTGCCGACGTGGCTCGCGTTCGCCGTGACCCGGCTGCTGGAAGAGCATTTCGGTGGCCTGGTGGACTACGACTTCACCGCCTCGATGGAGGCCGACCTCGACCAGATCGCGGCCGGTGAGCAGGACCGCAAGGAGTGGCTGGCGCGGTTCTACTTCGGCGACGGCTCGGCGAACGGCACCCCGGGCGCGGCCCCCTCGGCCGGCCCGGACGTGATGCACGGGCTGAAGCCGCTCGTGGACGACCTGGGTGACATCGACGCCCGCGACATCAACTCGGTGCCGCTGGGTGAGGGCATCGTGCTGCGGGTCGGTCGCTACGGCCCCTACCTCGAGGTCCCGGGCGAGGACGGCGAGGCCAAGCGGGCCAGCGTGCCCGACGACGTCGCGCCCGACGAGCTGACCGTGGAGAAGGCCCGCGAACTGCTCGAGACGCAGGCCGACGGGGACAAGGAGCTGGGCACCGACCCGGACACCGGGCACCAGATCGTGGCGCGCAACGGCCGGTTCGGTCCGTACGTCACCGAGGTGCTGCCCGAGGACGCGCCGAAGTCGGCCAAGCCGCGCACCGGAAGCCTTTTCAAGAGCATGGACCTGCAGTCCATCGGTCTGGACGAGGCCCTCAAGCTGCTCTCGCTGCCGCGTCTGGTCGGGGTCGACCCGGAGACCAACGAGGAGGTCACCGCGCAGAACGGCCGTTACGGCCCGTACCTGAAGCGCGGCACCGACTCGCGGTCGCTGGAGACCGAGGACCAGCTCTTCACGATCACGATGGACGAGGCGAAGGCGATCTACGCCCAGCCGAAGCAGCGGGGTCGCCGGGCCGCGGCGCCGCCGCTGCGTGAGCTCGGGGCCGACCCGGAGACCAGCGCGCCGATCGTGATCAAGGACGGCCGGTTCGGCGCGTACGTCACCGACGGCACGACCAACGCGACCCTGCGCAAGGACGACGAGGTCGAGTCGATCACGCTGGAGCGGGCGGCCGAACTGCTCGCCGAGAAGCGGGCGGCCGGGCCGAAGAAGAAGGTCACGAAGAAGACCACGGCCAAGAAGACGACCGCGAAGAAGACCACGTCGGCGGCCAAGAAGACCACCGCCAAGAAGACGACGGCGAAGAAGACGACCACCAAGAAGGCGGCCTCGGCGGCTACCAAGAAGGCCGCCGCGAGCTCCGACTAGACCTGGTTCTCGCAGCTGGCCAAGGGTGGACGCGGCGGTCGGGTTCGGGACGGAAGTCCCGGTTCCGTCCCCGGGCTCCCGGGTACCGCGCCCACCCTTGGCTGAGCACTCTTCGGGGGACACCGTTCCGTGGTCACCGGCCCGTACCGTGCGGAACTCACGGGCCCTCGCTGGGCGGCGCGGGTGAAGGTTTCCCAGGACTGTCCGGGGTGGCCGTTACCCTGACCGAGTGACAGCCAGCGGACACCACGAGACCGGGCCCGGCCCTGACCCCGAGACCGCGGCGGCATCGCGCGGGCCGTTCTCCCGGGCGCTGGCCGTGTCCTCGTTCGGGGGCTGGCTGGGGCTGCTCGCCGTCACCGCCACGGCGGCCACCCTCGCCGACGTCTCCTACGCCCGGGCCAACCTGGCCGTCGCCGGTGTCCTGGCCCTGTGGCTCGCCGGCTGGCTGCTGGCCGAACCGGCCGCGGCCGCCCTGGCCGGGCGCAAGGGCCTGCTGGCCGGGGCCGATGTGCTGCGCGCGGTGCTGTTCGTCAGCATCCCGGTGCTCGGCTCGTTGAGCTGGGTCCTGATCGCCGCCGTCCTGCTCGGTGCGCTCAGCCAGGTGGCGCGGCGTGCCGCCGCCACGACGCACCCGGCCGTGGTCTTCGGCCCGGCGCCGTTCGCGGGCCTCGCGTTCTCCGTCCTCGCCCTGGCGAACGGCCTGCTGGCCGGGCTGGCCGGGCGGTTCGCCGACCATCCGCTCGACCTCACGCTCACCCTCACCGCGCTGGTGCTCCTGGTCTCGGCCGGGCTGAACGCCCGGGGCCCGCTCATCCCGGCCGGCGCCGGTGCCGCCGGTGAGCCGGCGCTGCCCGCGTTCGCCGCCGGGCGTCCACTCGTCAGCTCCGTCCCGGCCGCGAAAGGCCTGGTCACCGGCATGCTCGCGGCCTTCGCGGCGGCCGGTCTGGTCGCCGGTCTGGCCCAGACCTACGTGCGTGACCTGGGTGCCGGGCAGCCCGGTTTCGGGATGCTGTTCGCCGCTGTCGTCGCCGGCCTGGCCCTCGGGCTGAGGGTGGCTCCCGGGCTGCTCGGGGGCTTCGCCCGGGCCCGGCTCTTCGCCCTCGCCCTGATCGCGACCGGCCTGTTCCTCGCGGCGATCGCCCTGATCCCCAACATGGTGATGGCGGTCCTGCTCACCGTGGGCCTGAGCATCTGCGGCGGCGTCGTGTGGGGCACCGGCGGCGCGCTGCTCGGTCTGGCCGTCGACGACACCGTGCGTGGCCGGGCCTTCTCCTACCTCGGCGCCGCGGCCCAGATCGCGCTGGTCGCGGTGCTGGCGATCGGGCCCGCCCTGGCCGCCGGAATCGGCCGCCACACCTTCAACTTCACCGACTCGCACTCGCTCACCTACAACGGTGCCGCGTTCGTGTTCCTGATCGCCGCCGTGCTGGCCGTGGCCATCGGGGTGGCCACCTACCGCCGCACCGACGACGGCACCGGTTCCGGGCTGCGGCACGACCTGCAGGCGCTGCTCGCGGCCCGCCGGGCCCAGCCGGTCACGCCCCCGGCGCCGGCCGAGTACCCCGGCGTGTTCGTGGCACTCGAGGGTGGCGACGGCAGCGGCAAGTCCACCCAGGCCCGTCTGCTGGCCGACTGGCTACGCACCGACCAGGGTCACGACGTCGTGCTCACCCGGGAGCCCGGCGCCACCCCGCTCGGCGTGCGGCTGCGTGAGGTGCTGCTGGGCAACGCCTCCGAGCTGGGCAGCCGGGCCGAGGCCCTGCTGTTCGCGGCCGACCGGTCGCACCACGTCGAGGCGGTCGTGCGGCCGGCGCTCGAGCGCGGGGCGGTCGTCGTCACCGATCGCTACATCGACTCCTCGGTCGCCTACCAGGGCGCCGGGCGTGAGCTCGACGGCGACGAGGTGCAGCGCCTTTCCGCCTGGGCCACCGGTGATCTGGTGCCCGCCCTCACCGTTCTGCTCGACGTCGACCCGGTGATCAGCAAGGCTCGCCGGGCGCGCGACGCCTCGCGCACGGGTGAAGACCGGCTCGAGTCCCTGGCCGACGAGTTCCACGACCGGGTGCGGGCCGAGTTCCTGGCCCTGGCCCGCCGGGCACCGCACCGCTACCTGGTGGTCGACGCCGGGATGGGCCCCGACGAGCTGCAGCACCTCATCCGCGAGCGGGTGCGGCAGGTGCTGCCGGTCTCGGCGCGCCGCCGCGCCGAGCTGAACGAGCGGCTCGCCGACGAAGAACAGGCCCGCGAGCGCCGGGCCGCCGCCGAGGCCGAGGTCCTGCGGATGGACGCGGATCTCCGCCGCCGCCGGGTGCTCGAGGCCCGCGAGCGCGAGGAGTCACGGCGCCGGGCGCGCGACGAGGCCGAGCGCCAGCTGCAGCACGAGGCCGAGCGCGAGCTGCGGTCCGAGGAGTCACGGCGTAACCGCGAGGAGGTCGACCGGCGGGCCAGCGAGGCGGCGGCCGCCGCGGCGCTGGGGCCGGTCACCGAGCCGGTTCGGATGCCGGGCCGCTACCCGGCCCGTCCCGACGCACCGACGCAGGTCGTGCCGCCGGTCCGGCCTGACGAGCCGACGCAGATCGTGCCCCCGGTGCGTCCCGACGAGCCGACGCGTTCGGTCCAGCCGGTTCAGCCGGTTCAACCTTCGCCCCCGGCGGCGCCCCATCAGCCGGGTCAACCGGGTCAGCCGGGCTACCCCGCTCAGTCGGGTCAGCCGGGTCCGTCCGGTCAGCCGGGTCCGTCGTCCACGGGACCACAGCCGACGCAGCCGCCCGGTGCCCAGCCGCCCGCGCGTCCCCAGTCCGCCGGACCCCAGCACCCCGATGCCTGGGCTCCCCCGCCGACCCGACCGACGCGTCCGCAAGCCCGTGAGCCCTACGCGGGCGACACCAACCCGGTGCCACAAGACCGCCCCGCCCGCCCCGCGCGCCCGGAGAGGGAGTCAGCGGCTCCGCCCCGCACGATCAGCCTGCCCGAGATCGAGCTGCCCGAGGGCGATGACGACGACGAGCAGACCGGCGACCGCACGATCAACCTCACCGACGACGAGAACGGCCCGATGCGGCGACGCGGACGGCGTCAGGCATGAGCGTCTGGGACGACGTGGTCGGCCAGGAGGCCGCTATCGGGATCTTCCGCCAGGCGGTCCGCGCGGCCAACGAGATCGTGGAGGCCGGCAGCGGGCTGGGGCTGAACTCTGACGACGACGGGCCCGCGGTCTCCGGCGGTATGACCCACGCCTGGCTGATCACCGGTCCCCCCGGATCGGGCCGGTCCACCGCGGCCCGGGCGTTCGCCGCCGCGCTGCAGTGCCTCGAGGGTGGGTGCGGCGTGTGTCATGCCTGCACGACCGCCCTGACGGGAGCCCACGCCGACGTCAGCCTGGTCGCCACCGAACACGTTCAGCTGCGCGTCGATGACGTCCGCCCGCTGATCCAGCTCGCGCAGCGCAGCCCGTCGGCGGGGCGCTGGCGGGTCATCGTGATCGAAGACGCCGACCGGCTCAACGACTCCTCCGGCAACGTGCTGCTCAAGGCCGTGGAAGAGCCTCCGCCCCGCACGGTGTGGCTGCTGTGCGCACCGGGGGCCGACGACGTCCTCACCACGATCCGGTCGCGCTGCCGACGCATCGGGCTGCGGATCCCGCCGGTGGCCGCGGTGGCCGACCTGCTGGTGCGCCGCGACGGCGCCGACCCGGCCATCGCCGCGTTCGCCGCGCGCTCCGCGCAGAGCCACATCGGGCTGGCCCGCCGGCTCGCGCTCGACGAGGCTGCGCGCATCCGGCGCCGCGAGGTGCTGAAGCTGCCGCTGACCCTGCGCAGCGTGGGTGCGGCGGTGCTCGCCGCCGGGCAGCTGGTCGAGGTGTGCGCCGAGGAGTCGAAGGCCCGCACCACCGAGCGCGACGCCGAGGAGAAGGCCACGCTGCTGCGCTCGCTGGGGGCCGAGGGGCTGTCCACGCTGCCCCCGGCCGTGCGCAGCCAGGTGAAACAGCTTGAGGAGAACCAGAAACGGCGGGCCACCCGGGCCCAGCGCGACGTGCTCGACCGCTCGCTGATCGATCTGCTCTCGCTGTACCGCGACGTGCTCGTGCTGCAGCTCGGCGCGACCGGGCGCGAAGACAGCATCGAGCTCGTGAACGCCGAGATGGCCGATCTGATCAACGCCGAGGCCCGGCAGAGCACCGCCACCTCGACACTGCGGCGCATGGAGGCGATCGGTGTCGCCCGGGAGCGGATCGAGGCCAACGTGTCGCCACTTCTGGCCCTGGAGTCACTGATGGTGCAGTTGCGTCCGGCTGCCTGATTTCTCCCGGGCCCCTGGCGCCCCCGCCGCACAGTCATCTCCGATAGCGTTCTGAGTCCGGTCGAACACCAGGCATGCCGAGGAGAACGATGTTCCGCAGCGACCGGCGGGAGCACCGACCCGCCGTCCGGTCCCTGACCCTCCTCGCAGTAACCCTGCTGGGCACCGCATCCTGCTCGTTCCCGAGTTCGAGTTCGAGCGGTGGCTCCACGGCCGACCCGACCGCGCTGCCGAGCGCGGGCAGCGTGCCCTCCGGCGTCACCGACCCGGCCACCGACGCGAAGTTCGCGAAGTTCTACGACCAGAAGGTGACCTGGTCGGACTGCGACAGCGACATGCAGTGCATGAAGTTCACGGTCCCCACGGACTGGTCGGACCCCACCGGCGAGACCATCCAGATCTCGGTGAACCGGCTGCCCGCCCAGGGCGACGACCCGATCGGCTCGATGGTCCTGAACCCCGGCGGCCCGGGCGTCTCGGGCCTCGACTACGCCAAGGTCGCCAAGCAGGCGTTCGGCGAGAGCATCCTGCGCAACTACAGCGTGGTCGGTTTCGACCCCCGGGGCATCGGTGAGTCCGCCCCGGTCAAGTGCTACGACAACAAGCAGTACGACGCGTACACCTCGGCCGACGGCACGCCCGACGACCAGGCCGAGATCGACGAGGCCGTGGCCGGGTCGAAGGAGTTCGCCCAGGCCTGCCAGGCGAACACCGACAACGACCTGCTCGAGCACGTCGACACGCTGAGCACGATCAAGGACATGGACGTGCTCCGGGCCCTGCTCGGTGACGCTGTGCTCTCGTACCACGGCGCCTCGTACGGCACGTACATCGGCGCCTGGTACGCGGAGACGTTCCCGTGGCGGGTCGGCCGGATGACGCTCGACGGCGCCATCGACCCGTCCACCACCGCGCAGGAGTACACGGCGGGTCAGGCCGAGGGCTTCTCCCGCGCGTTGCGGGCCTTCGTGACCGACTGCCAGAGCGGGGGCGACTGCCCGCTGCGGGGAACCGTGGACGAGGGCCTGAACCAGCTGGCCACCCTGGTGGACCGAGCGGATTCCGACCCGCTCGACACCGGTGACCCCGCGCGTCCCCTGACCCAGGCCCTGATGCTGACGGGCATCGCCCAGGCGCTGTACGCGCAGCAGCTGTGGCCGCTGCTCTCGACCGGGCTGACGCAGGCCACGAACGGTGACGGCACGGGTCTGCTCACGCTGGCGGACGCCTACCTGGAGCGCACCGACAACGGACAGTACGGCCAGACCCTGGCGGCGAACCCGGCGATCTTCTGCCTGGACGTGCCCGAGACCCGTACGCCCGACGAGATCGCCGAGGGTGCGGAGAAGCTGAACGAGCAGTTCCCGCCGCTGGGTGGCTCGATCGGCTGGGGCGGGCTGGGCTGCTCGCAGTGGCCGTACAAGGCCGTGATGGAGCGCAAGGAGCTGCACGCGGCGGGCTCGGCGCCGATCCTGGTGCTCGGCACGGTCGATGACCCGGCCACGCCGTACGAGTGGGCGCAGGCCCTGTCCTCCCAGCTCGACGCCGGGCGGCTGCTGACCTGGAAGGGCACGGTGCACACGGCCTACCGCCAGGGCAGCAACTGCATCGACGAGAAGGTCGAGGACTACATGCTCACCGGGGCGCTGCCGGCCGAGGGCACGACCTGCGAGTAGGACTCTCCGGCGGGGCTGGCACTCAGCACCCCTTCGGACCCCGTATACTCGTTCATCGTTGGTCCGGCAGAGCCTTGCTGGGTCGACGGGGTTCGCCACCTTAGCTCAGTTGGTAGAGCAGCTCATTCGTAATGAGCAGGTCGTCGGTTCGAGTCCGACAGGTGGCTCAGAAGATCGGTGGCACGCGAGTCGCGTGCCACCGATCGTCGTTTGCGCCCTCGTCACCACCGCCACAGCGCCGGATTCGCGACTCAAGAACCACCCCGCTGACCGCGAGTCACGCCGCTGCGCACACCCGCTGCACTACAGCCGAGGTCACCGGCCGCGCAGCCCTGACCTTGCCCCGGCGGCCGGGCAGCCGGGTAAGTGCCTGGAGGAGCAGGACGGGCTGATCGGTCCTGCACAGCGGAGTGGGAGCTCCTTCAGGCCGCCGCCGGGCACGCGGCACCACGCGGCACCCTTGAGACAGCTGACGAACACAGCAACAAAAGCCGGCACCGGCCTCAGAGCGCCAGCCCGAGCACCCGTTCGTGGTCACGCCGATACCGCCCCGGCGACACCCCGAACTCCCGCCGGAAAGCGTTGGCGAAGGCGAACTCCGACCCGTATCCCACCTGCACCGCGACCGAGGCCAGCGGCGCGTCGGTGTCGCACAGCAACTGCGCCGCCCGGGTCAGACGCTGGCTGATCAGGTACGACATCGGCGACCGCCCCGTCTGCGCCACGAACCGCCGGCTGAACGCCGTGCGTGAGAGCCCGGCCAGCGCCCCGAGCCGCTCCACCGTCCACGGCTCCTGCGGGCTCGCGTGCATCGCGTCCAGCACCGCCGCCACCTGCACGTCGTCCACCTCGAACGACGCACCCCGCCAAACCCTCAGCGCATTGACCAGAATCAGGTCGATCAACGCCGTGCGCGTGATGCTGGCGCCGGCCTGCTCGTCGTTCGCCACGTCACCGCCCAGCACCGTGATCAACGCGGACAGCTCGTGCGAGGCATCGGGCCGGACCACGATGAGCTCGGGCAGACCTCGCAGAAACGTGTGCACCTGGCCACTTTTCAGCCGGTAGGCACCGCACAGCACGGCGAGGTCGTACGTGTCGGCGTCACGCGGGGGCGCCTGCGGGCCGAGCGCGAGCAGGGGCACCTCGGGCAGCGGACGCGGTTGCAGGGTCAGCGCGTGTTCGGCCCCGCTGGGAATCAGCACCACGTCACCGGCGGTCACGGGCACCGGATCACCCGCGGCACCGATCAGCCAGGCCGAACCGGAGGTCACGGCATGGAACCCGATGCCCGCGAAGGCGTCGAAGCGGGCCCCCCACCGCCCGGATCCGCCGAACCACCGGGCCCCGGCCTCACCGACCCGAGCGCCGGCCAGGGCCGTGCTGACCAGATCCATACGCCGGATTTTACCGACTCGGCCCGATCCCCGATCGCCACGGCCCCACCCTCAGGCCACCACGGCCTCCCCGTACCGTTCGGCGGCCAGGTAGGCGTTCAGGTGCGGGTGCCGTCCGCCCACCGCGACGTCCCGCCAGAAACGCTGCAGCGCTGAGGAGTTCGAGAATCCTCGGGTCCCGCCCAGGTCCAGCAGAAGCTCCAGGGCGGAACGGCAGTCGCGCGAGGCCTCGGCCATCTCGAAACCGAGACGCGTCCCGTCCTCCGCCGCCAGGCCAGCCGAGTCCGCCTCCGACGCCACCGCCGCCAGAGCCCGCGAGGCTCGGTCGACCAGGTACGTCGCCCGGCCCAGCCACTCCCGCGCCCCCGCCGACTCGCCCATCCGGGTGTACGCCGTCATGTACGGCTTGCGGTCGGACGCGAACATCTCGCGCACCTCGTCGAGCGCACCCCGCGCCGCACCGACGACCGGCGCCAGCACGGTCAGCGCGAAGAACAGCCGGTCACTGAGCAGACCGGGCAGCGGTGCCGCGGCGATGCGCCCGGCGGGAACCAGCACACCGTCCGCGACCACGGAGTGACTGCCCGTGCCCCGCATCCCCGCGACGTCCCAGGTCCGCCGGATCTCCAGGTCACTCATCGGGATCAGGGCGACCGAGAAGACCGAACCGTCCATCACCCCGAGCAGGGCCCACTCGGCGTCCTCACACCCGGAGACACTGACCCACGAGCCCCGGACGCGGCCGTCTTCGACCCGGCCCGTCGGAGCTCCCGTGCCGCACACCGGAACATCCGGCCCGATCTCTTCCAGCACTCCGAAAGCACGGTACAGAAGCGTTTTCGCGACCGCACAGGTTCCCACGTTCCAGCTCGTCGACGGGCAGGCCCGACCCAGATCGGCAAGCCGGGACGCGGTGGTGGACGCCGTGGCCCACGCACCTCCCTGCTCGGCCGGGGCGCGCAGCGCGAAGTCGCCCGCCGCCCGTACGGCGGCAATGCTCTCCGCGGCGGGACGCCCGGAGGCCTCGGTCTCGGCGGCGTGTGCGGCAAGGGTTTTCAGATCAGTCACCCCACCAGCCAACCAGCGAAGGCGGGCCGGGTGAATACGCAGGACAACCGCGTCCATACGCATTTCACCCGGCCCGCCGGAAACGCACCGTGAGAGGGCGAACTCAGCCCGCCACGTCCACCCGCAACTGCTCGAGCATCGGATGGAAGGTGTCACCAGGGCATTCGGTGGCCGTACCCGGCCAGTCACGGTGACTCGAGATCGCCGCGACGCTCGCCGCCACCGCGCTGATCGGGTTCACGTAATCGACCGTGCTCTGCGGGTCGACACCCTGCCAGCGAGTGAGACCCCGTAGCAGCCGCACCAGGCTCCGGTACTGCTTCGCACTCGGCTCGACCGCCGTGAAGTCGCCCAGCAGAGCGATTCCCACGTTTCCGGCGTTGTAACCGGTGACGTGGGCGGCGTTCACCATCTGCCCATCGGTGTCGAACCCGGGAACGGAATCCTCACCGGAGTAACGACCCTCGTAGATCAACCCGGCGTCGTCGATCAGGAAGTGGTACCCGATGTCGCCCCAGTCCTGGTCGATCGCGTGGTAGCGATAGATGTTCTGGATCCGGATCTGCGGGTCCGGGTCGGCATTCGCGTCGGCCGTGTGGTGCACCGTGAAAGTCTGTGTGGGCCAGTAGGTCTGAGGCCAGTTCTCCGAACCGTCCGGCAGGAAGCGCAGCGACTCGTCGGCTCCCCAGTCGGCGCGGGAGACGTAGTGGCAACCAAAAATGCGGGACGCGCCGGTCGGTTCCGGGGCGCTCGAAGCAGTCAGGCGGGTGGCGGCGATGCGCTGCTCCACCGTGCCCTCCGCGGTCTGCGTGCGGAAGGCCGCCAGTTCACCGGAGTCCTTGCCCCCGGCGCACCCGAGCGCCGACCCCGGGGAGGAGACGACCGGGTCGGCGGATCTGCCCACGGCGGTGGCGGTGACAGCCCCGGCCACACCGAGACCGAGCGCACCACCGAGTCCGAGGAACGCCCTGCGGGACGACGAAAGGGACGAAACATCAGCCATCACGTCATCCTTCTGGCTGTTCCACGACCTGTAAAACCGGCGGTGCGCGAAACATCCGGCACAGCTTCCCGTTTGTGCAGATGCCTCGCCGCCCGGGAGAATCCGGCGCATGAGGATCACCGCTGATCAAGCTCTGGCCTGGCGATTGCACCGCCAGTTCCTCAGCCCGCGCACGGCGGCACCGGTCACCGACATCGTGCAACGACTCGGCGGCGTCCAGATGCAGCTGGCCTCGGCCGCCCAGACCGCCGTCACCACCCGTCAGCAAGAGCCCGCTCCCGGTGAGATCGCCACGGGCCTCGCGAACGGCACGCTGATCAAGACCTGGGCCATGCGCGGCACCCTGCACCTGTGCACCCCCGGGTCGGCCGCCGAGATCCTCTCGCTCGTCGCCTCGGCGCGCACCTGGACAAAACCCAGCTGGCAGAAGACGTTCGGCGCCACTCCCGACGAGATCGACCGGCTCGCCGAGGCCGTGGCCGAGATGCTCGACGGCACCGCGCTCACCCGTGAGGAACTGGTCGCCGGGCTGCTCGCCCGGCCGGAGTTCCGCGGGATGGCCGGCGAGCTGCGGTCCGGATGGGGCACGCTCCTGAAACCCCTGGCCTGGCAGGGGGTTCTGTGCCACGGCCCGCTCCGCGACACGAGCGTCACCTTCACCACGCCCTCGTCGCTGGTGCCCGGCTGGGCCGGGCTCCCCGCGCCCGACGAGGCCGCCCCCGAGGTGATCGCGACCTACCTGGGCGCCTACGGACCCGCCACGCCAGACACCTTCAGCCAGTGGCTGCTGCGCGGCGCGTTCCGCAAAAGCGTTGTGGCCGGGTGGTTCTCCGACCTGGGCGAGCGGATCACCGAGGTCTCGGTAGACGGGCAGAAGGCGTTCGTCCTGACCGAGCACGCCGACGAGCTGGCCGCCACGCATCCCAGCCACGACGTCCATCTGCTCGGCCCGTTCGACGCCTACGTCCTGGGCGCCACCACGCGCGACACCTGGATGCTGCCGGCCGAGCACCGGGGCCGGGTCAGCCGCACCGCGGGCTGGATCGCCCCGGTCGTCCTGTCCGGCGGCCGGGTCGTGGGCACCTGGGAGCTCGAGGCGGGCACGGTCGTCACCGACTTCTTCCCCGGCGGGAAGAGCCCGTCGGCGAAGGCCCTCGCGGGTGAGGTCGCCCGGGTCACCGGAGCTTGAGCCGGGCCGCGGGGCTTGAGGACGCCGCGGTCGCCCGGGCGGTCCGCCCACCTCGGTCCGGACCGGTCCGGACATGCTCATTGCCGTCCTGACCGGCGCGGAACCCCACCGGTCGAATAGGCTCATCAGGTTGCGGCGGTCAGCCGTCACGATCATTGACGCGGGAGTTGCTGATGGCCGAGGAACGGACGATAGGTCAGCTCGTGGCCCAGGCGAGTGAGGACCTGTCCGCACTCGTCCGTTACGAGATCGCTCTGGCCAAGGCCGAGATCAAGGACGACGTGAAGCGCGGCGCCGTGGCCGGGGGCATGTTCGGCGCAGCCGGGTACCTGCTCTTCCTGGCCTCCGTCACCACGATCGTCACGATCGGTTTCGCCCTCGTGGCCCTCGGCCTGTCGGCCTGGCTGGCCTTCCTGATCGTCACCCTGGCGCTCCTGCTCGTCGCCGGTCTCCTCGGCTTCCTCGGGTTCCTCCAGGTCAAGAAGATCAAACCGCCGGAGCGGGCGATCGCCTCGACCAAGCTGACCATCGCGGCCGTCAAGGGCAGCGTCCGTCCGTGACACCATCGGTCCGGTGAGGCTTCGCCGGGCAAGAGACGAATCAGCTGAGCCCTCCCCCGCCCCCACCCACTCGCTGGAACCGGCGGGTGCCCTCTACGTGGACTCCGCCGACACGCTGATCCGCGGCCCCTGGACCCACCGGTTCGTCGCCGCCAACGGCGCGCGCTTCCACGTGGCCGAGGCCGGTGAGGGCCCGTTGGTCCTGCTGCTGCACGGCTTTCCGCAGTTCTGGTGGAGCTGGCGGCACCAGATCCCGGCCCTGGCCGAGGCCGGGTACCGCGCCGTGGCGCTCGACCTGCGCGGCTACGGCGCCTCGGACAAGCCCCCGCGTGGCTACGACACGATGACCTCGGCCACCGACATCGCCGGGGTCATCAAGGCCCTGGGCGAGACCCAGGCCGTGATCGTCGGGCAGGACTGGGGCGGGTGGCTGGCCTGGTCGATGCCGGGGCTGGCCCCCGAGCAGACCCGCGCCGTGGCCTCCCTGGCGATGGGGCACCCCCTGGTCATGCGGCGCGCGCTCACCCGCGACGCCCGTCAGCGCCGGGCCTGGCGCCGGGTGCTGGAGTTCCAGCTGCCGATGCGCCCGGAGCGCCGTCTCACCCGTGACGACCTGGTCGGCGACGTCCTGAACGACTGGTCGGCGGCCGGAGGCGACTTTCCCGACGAGGAGTGCCTCGACGTCTACCGCCGGGCCATCCGGGTGCCGTTCGTGGCCCACAGCGCGATGGAGTACTTCCGCTGGGCCCTGCGTTCACTGCCCCGCCGCGACGGCCGCCGCTTCACCACCTCGGTGGACGAGCCGATCACGGTGCCGACGCTGAGCCTGCACGGTGAGGACGACCCGTTCGTGCTGCTGCCGAGTGTGCTGGCCTCTCACCGGCAGGTGACCGGCCCGCTCACCTTCGAACTACTGCGCGGGGCCGGTCACTTCCTGCCCGAAGAGGCTCCGGACCGGGTCACCGACGCACTGCTGAACTGGCTGAAGGGCCTGTAGCCCTCAGCCGCTGGCGCAGGTGCCGGTGTCGACCCGCTGTGAGGAGGCGGCGCCGGCCTCGATCGCGTCGCGCGCCTCGTCCATCGTCAGGGCATAGCCGGTGTCGGCGTCGTCGAGCGACTTGGCGAAGACCACGCCAACGACGTTGCCGGACGGGTCGAGCACCGGGCCGCCGGAGTTGCCCGGGCGCACGTTGACGTAGAGCGAGTAGACCTCGCGCACCGCACCCTCGTTGCCGTAGATGTCTTCACCGCTGGCCTTCACGATCGAGCGGATCCGCGCCGGGGAGACCTTGAACGGCCCGTCGTTGGGGAAGCCGACGACGACCGCGTCGTCACCACGCTCGAGGTCGCCGGTCATCTGCAGCGGCGCCACGTTCAGCTTCGGCACCGACAGCACGGCCAGGTCGCGTGTGGGGTCGAACATCACCACGCGGGCGGCGTAGACCGTGCCCTTGCCCCCGACCTGCACCCGCGGCTCGGTGACCCCGGCCACCACGTGGGCGTTGGTGACGACCCGGTGCGGCGCGATCACCGCCCCGCTGCCCTCCTGGCCGCGGCCGCAGCTGTTGGCCTCGCCGGTGATCTTCACGACCGCCTTGCGGGCCTTGGCCACCGCCTGGCTGTTCGCGAGCGCCTCGTCGGGCGCGTCGACCGGGGAGATGTCCTCGGGCTCCACCCCGGCGAACACCCGGGGGAAGCTGCTCGAGCCGACGGCCTCGCGGAACCGGTCGGCCACGCCGATCATCTGGGTGGGGACGAGCCCGTCGATGGTGCGGATGACCTTGGATCCGGCGACCGTGCGGGACAGCGACTCGGACGGGCCGCCGCGCACCGCCCCGGCGACGAACCAGAGCACCAGGGCCACGGCCAGCACCCCGGCGGCCGCGCCGATCACGTGGTCGGCGAGCGCGACCGGGCCCTCGGGCACGGCCTGGCGGATGCGGCCGCCCAGCATGGAGCCGAGGAACTGCCCGGCCCAGGCGGTGAAGATGACGGCGAGCAGCGTGATGATCGAGCGCTGGGTGCCCGGCTCGAGGCCGGAGACCAGCTGCGGCACGACGAACATGGCCAGCACCGCGCCGCCGACGAACCCGCCGAGCGACAGCACTCCCACGACCAGCCCCTGCCGGAAGCCGGAGATCGCGTAGCCGAGCATGATCAGCACCAGGATGATGTCGATCACGACACGTCCACCTCGTCCGGCCCGGACACGTCCTGCACGTCCAGCCCTTGTTGTTCGGAAAGATCCCTGCGCAGTTCCTGACGCGCCGGCCGGTGCATCTGTTGCTCCGGAACCGGGAGTACACGTGTGGTGTCCCAGGGTTGCTCGAGCCCGGCCAGGTTCAGCATCCAGCTCAGCACCCCGGCGGTGAAGCCCCAGACGAAGAGCCCGGACGCCTCGAAGCCGGGGCCGCTGCGCCGGTCGCGGAGGCTGACCACGAACCGGTTGGCCGGGTCGGCCAGCTCGGCCAGCGGCACCCGCACGACCCGCTCGACCTCGGCCGGATCGCCCGGCACCAGGGCGGACGGGGTGTGCCACCAGCCGATCACCGGGGTGACCCGGAAGTTCGTGACGTGCAGGAAGAGCTCGGCGCACTCGGCCCGCACCAGCACCCCGGCCGGGTCGACGCCGGCCTCCTCGTGCGCCTCGCGCAGCGCGGCGGCGGCCGGCCCGGCGTCACCCGGGTCGATGCGGCCGCCCGGGAAGGCGACCTGCCCGGCGTGCGCGCGCAGTGTGGCGGCGCGCTGGGTGAGCAGCACGTCGGGGCCCTGGGGCCCCTCGCCGAACAGCGCCAGCACCGCGGAGTGCCGGGCGTCGGCGCCGGGCTCGATCATGCCCTCGAAGGCCCGGTTGTGCCGCGGGTCGGCGACCGCCGCGGCGAGCCGGTCGAGCCAGGGCGGGCAGGGCCCGGCCGCGACCGGGGCCGGACCGGCGGGACCGGCCGCGTCGGTGCGGGGGCTCACGCGGGGACCGGGGCGAAGGCCGAGTCGCGCAGCAGCTTGGCGGCCTTGGCCGGGTCGGTCTCCCCGGCGCCGAACGAGGGGCACAGGGCGGACACCGGGCAGGCGCCGCAGGCGGGCTTGCGGGCGTGGCAGGTGCGGCGGCCGTGGAAGATCAGCCGGTGGGACAGCATCGTCCAGTCTTTCTTCGGGAAGAGCGCGGCGATCTCGGCCTCGACCTGCACCGGGTCTTCGGAGGCGGTCCAGCCGAAGCGCCGCGACAGCCGGCCGAAGTGCGTGTCGACGGTGATGCCGGGGACCCCGAAGGCGTTGCCGAGCACGACGTTCGCCGTCTTGCGGCCCACGCCGGGCAGCTTGACCAGCTGCTCGAGCTTCTTCGGAACCTCGCCGTCGTGCTCCTCGACCAGGCGGGCACCGAGCTTGATCAGCGAGTCGGTCTTGGCCCGGAAGAAGCCGGTGGGGCGGATGATCTCTTCCATCTCGGCGCGGTCGGCGGCGGCGTAGTCGGCGGCCGTGCGGTATTTCGCGAACAGCGCCGGGGTGGTGAGGTTGACCCGCTTGTCGGTGCTCTGGGCGGACAGGATCGTGGCGACCAGCAGCTCGAGCGGGTCGGTGAAGTCGAGCTCGCAGTGCGCGTCGGGATAGCGCTCGGTCAGCAGCCGGTGGATCTTGCGGGCCCGGCGCGTCAGCGCGACCGGGCTCTCGACTACCTCGGCCTTCTGCCCGTTTCGCGGAGTCACGCGCTCAGCGTACGCGTCACCACCGACAATCCCGATCTCCGCGGGCAGCTGTGCAAAACCCGGCCCCGCTGTGACCGCTGTGAAAGCTACTGACGGGTCGGTCAGCTCCACCCGGTTGGTGGCTCAAGGCATCGCCGCAGGTCGCCCCGCATAACCCGATCCGCCGAACGACACCACCACCAGCGTCCTCCGGGAGTGTGAGCGGCCTGTGCCCACCTCAAGCGTCCCGGCGCCTCCGACGAACACTCATGCGTAACGCCGGCCCCACCGTCCCGGGGCCGGTCCGCAACTCGTACCGCCGCGCCACTGCGTTGTTCCGCAGCCGCCCGGGAGAGGAGAAGAGGTGGCCCTGGGCCTGACCGATCCACTCACCGCCCTGTCGTTCTCGGCGATGCCGGCCGACCAGCTCGCCGACTACCACCGGGCTCTGGTGGCAGCCCAGCGGGACGTCGATCACTGGCGGCGGCTGATCCTCGCCCGGATCGACCTGGCCGTCGCCTCCGTCGCCGATCTGGACGAGCCGCTCACCCCGCCCGGTCTCTACGGGACCGTGTGCAACCCGCCCGCCGGGCTGCGCCGGCTGATCGGCATCGCCCCCACCGACGTCCGCGCCGGGGAGGGTGCCCTGCTGATCCGCCTGCGCGGTGCCCTCGAGGAACTGACCCGCTACGAGAAGACCCTCGGGGCGGTGACCGGTGAGGCCGCGAGCATCCTCGCCTTCCGCGCCGGGGCCGGGGCGGTGGCCTGACCCCTGACCTGCCGGGACCGGCCGATCCGCATCCGGTCCCGGCGGGTCCACTTTTCCGGGCGGACCTGGACCCATCCGGCGGCCGAAGAGCTGCCGAAGGCTCCCCACCAGCTCGGCGACGGGCCCCGATTCCACAGCTCAGGGCCCTTTCCGCCATGATGGGGTGCAAGCATTCGGGACACGGCGCCAACAGGTGCGCACCGATGGCCACCCGGCCACGGAGTGCATCACCGGCGCACTGCGGGTGACCGTTCATCGGCCCCTGGTGTCACCGTGACCCGGAGGTGCGGCAAACTGCGTGCGGGTGGGGCATGATGCCTCACTGATGGAGGCCGTCGGAACTCGACGGCGTGTGAGGAGGAACAGGTGGACGACGACGTCGTTCGTCAGGCGCCACTGTTCGCAGCGCTGGACGACGAAGCCGCCGCGGCGCTGCGGGCCACGATGGCGCCCACCGACGTCGCCCGCGGCCAGGTGCTGTTCCACGAGGGCGACCCGGGCGACCGGTTGTACGTCATCGTGGAGGGCAAGGTGAAGCTCGGGCGCGCCTCCGGTGACGGCCGGGAGAACCTGCTGGCCGTCCTCGGCCCCGGCGAGATGTTCGGTGAGCTGTCCCTGTTCGACCCGGGGCCGCGCAACGCGACGGCGACCGCCGTGGCCGACACGTCGTTGATCGGGCTCGGCAACGACGACCTGGTCACCTGGCTGACAGGCCGTCCGGATGTCGCCCGGCAACTGTTGCGGGCCCTCGCCCGGCGCCTGCGCCGGACCAACGAGAACCTCGCCGACCTGGTCTTCTCCGACGTCCCCGGACGAGTGGCGAAGGCTCTGCTCGACCTGTCCGAGCGCTTCGGCCGGCCCACCGACGACGGTCTGCGGGTCGCCCACGACCTCACCCAGGAAGAGCTGGCCCAGCTGGTCGGCGCCTCCCGGGAGACGGTCAACAAGGCGCTCGCCGACTTCGCCTCGCGAGGCTGGCTTCGGCTCGAGGCCCGGGCCGTGGTGCTCATCGACGTGGAGCGCATGCGCCGTCGCGCGCGCTGACGCTTTTCGAACCGACGAAGTCCCGGCCGCCCTCGGCGGCCGGGACTTCTGGTTTGTCCTCACCCACCCACAAGAGGCGTGAGGACGACGTTCGCCAGTTCGCGCGTCATCAAGCAGTTTCGTGGGTGTCCAGATAGGTGAGCTGCGCCCGCACACTGAGTTCCGCGGCCGGCCAGAGCGCACGGTCGACGTCGGCATAGACCACCTCGACCACGTCGTGTGGCGTGCGGGCACCGGCCCGCACCGCGGATCGCACCTGGTCAAGACGCTGTCGCCGATGGGCCAGGTACCCGTCGACCACGAGCCCCGGCTGCTCGAGCACCGGGCCGTGCCCGGGCAGCAGCCGGTGCAGGCCCGCCGATCCGGTCAGCTCCCCCAGCCGCTCGAGGGAGTTCAGGTAGGCGTCGAGCCGCCCGTCCGGATACGCGACCACCGTGGTGCCGCGGCCCAGCACCGTGTCCCCGGTGAGCAGCGCCCGCGAGCCGGGCAGCAGGAACGACAGCGAGTCGGCGGTGTGGCCGGGCGTGCCCACCACCTCCAGCCGGAGGCCGTCGACCTCGATCACGTCCCCGTCGGTCAGTCCTTCCCCGCCGTGACGGTGGGCCGGGTCGAGCGCCCGCACCGGAGCCCCGGTCAGATCGGCGAAATGCCGGCCCGCCTCGGAATGATCGGCATGACCGTGAGTGAGCAGCGTCTGCACCACCCGCGCGCCTTTGTCGGCCACCACCTGCAGGACTGCCTGAAGGTGCGAATTCTCGTCGGGGCCCGGATCGATAACGACGGCCTCGGTCGAACCCGGCGCACAGAGAATCCAGGTGTTCGTGCCGTCCAGTGTCATCGGCCCGGGATTACCGGCGAGAACGCAGAATGCGTCCTCGCCCACCGCACCGCCGAGCCACGGAACGTTGCCAGGAGCCGGTTTCGGGCCCGACGATGGATTCGGGACGGTCGTGTCGTCCGGGGTATTCGGCACACCGGAATGCTACGTGCGGCCCCCTCGCCCCGGCGGAAGCACTAGGTGCGTAATTGCACGGGTGGCTGATGTTCGCCGCACCTTGGGTGAATGCCCATTCGGCCAAAGGCAGTACGGTGGTCACTGTTAGCGATCGACTCTATGACGGGGTGTCAAGGAGCGTTTGACTGAATCGCGGGTAGACGGCGCTCTGCCCGCCGACACGGGGATGACGATGGGGGCTCAGGACACTTTCACGATCGAGGAGTTGGCCACGGCGGCCGGGATGACACCGCGCAATGTGCGGGCCTACCGGACCAAGGGACTGCTCGCTCCACCGACACGGGTGGGCCGCACGTCCCGCTACCAGGAGTCCCACCTACGCCGGTTGCGTGACATCCGGCAGCTCCGGGACGCCGGGCTTCCTCTGAAGATGATCATCGACGCCGCGGCGCGGGGAGAGGACCTGGGGCCCACGGGGGCACTCTGGCAGGCCGCCGGGCCGACCGCGGTCGAACGAGGGAGACGCCGGATGGACGGCGGGGGCGACGGTTCCGCATCCACCGGCACCTCGGTGCTCGTCGATCCCGAGGCGTACGGGCTGATGCGCACCCTGCGCGAGTCCGGGGTCCCGGCCTCGACGGTGCTGCGGGTGGCCCTGCGGGCCGCGGCCGCCGGGCGGCTGCTGGCCCAGGAGCTGAGTGACGTGCTGGCCGAGGGGGATTCGGCGAAGGCACCGGCCGCCGGCAACGGGTTCGCGGGCACGCCTCAGAGGGCCGTGGCCGAGCAGGCTCCCGGCCCGGTTCCGGACCTCGTCGTCCTGGACGGCGAGGCGCCGGCGGCCGACGTCATCGACCTGGCCACCGCCATCACCCGGGGTGTCCTGGGCAGCAGCCGGCTGGCCGACTGACCGGAGGAACGAACCGCACGGGGACGGCGCCGGTCACCGGCGCCGTCTGCCGTCGTTCGCCGAACTGGTGCGGCCTGCCCGTCTGAAGCAGGCCGCGGACCTTCACGAGCTCACGGGTTCACCGCGAGCACCATCTCGACCTCGACCGGGGCCCCCAGCGGCAGAGCGACGACGCCGACGGCACTGCGCGCGTGCTGGCCGACCGGGCCGAACACCTCACCCAGGAACTCGCTGGCGCCGTTGATCACCAGCGGCTGACCGGTGAAACCGGGCTCACTGGCGACGAATCCGACAACCTTGACGATCCGCCGGATCCGGTCCAGGTCACCGATCACCGACCGGACCGCGGCCAGCGCGTTCAGTGCGCAGACCCGGGCCAGGCCGTTGGCCTCGGCCGGGCTGATCAGCCCCTCTCCCCCACCACTGCCGACCCGGCCGGTGAGCGGCAGCGCGCCATCGACCATCGGCAGCTGCCCCGACACGTACACCCGATCGCCGTCGAGCACCGCGGGCACATAGGTCGCCACGGGCGCAGCGACCTGGGGCAGCGTGTACCCCAGCTCGATGAGCCTCGCCTCGATCCGTCCAGTCATCGCCGTCACCCGTTCAGTCTCGGGGGCGCTTCAGGTAGGCGACAAGGTTTGAGTCGTTCGGCCCCGGTACCACCTGCACCAGTTCCCAGCCGTCTTCGCCCCACTGATCCAAGATCTGCTTGGTGGCATGAATGAGCAGGGGCACCGTCGCGTATTCCCACTTGACCATGGCGGTGAGCCTATCCATGAGGTGAGTGGCAACGCAGCCCTGGCTCTGGTAGGCGATGCAGGATTGTCACCGGGGAGACACGCATCGCAGGGCGGAACCACCCATGTCGCCCTGCGCCCGGGACCAGCGCTGTTTAACCTGGTGGCGTGGCATCGCAGGGTTCCCGCACGAGCTCCTCCCGGCGGCGCCCGGCGCGTTCGCTCCCCGTGCTCGGTTCACCGGACCGGGAGAGCGACTGGCCCGGCGTCCGTCTCCACGTCGTGACCGGCAAGGGCGGCACCGGCAAGACGACGGCTGCGGCCGCGCTCGCCCTGGCGCTGGCCTCCGGCGGGCGACGCACGCTGCTGGCCGAGGTCGAGGGCCGGCAGAGCATCGCCCGGCTGTTCGACGTGCCGCCGCTGCCCTACGAGGAGACCAAGGTCGCCGTGGCGCCGGGCGGGGGCGAGCTCTACGGGCTCGCCGTCGACCCGAAGGCCGCACTCCTGGACTACCTCGAGATGTTCTACCGGCTCGGCCGGGCGGGGCGGATGCTGGAGAAGATCGGCGCCGTCGACTTCGCCACCACGATCGCCCCCGGCGTGCGCGACGTGCTGCTCACCGGCAAGGTCTACGAGGCCGTGCGGCGGCGCGAGACCGTGCGCGACGGCGGGGTGGAGGTCGAGCGTCCGGTCTACGACGCGGTGGTGATGGACGCACCCCCGACCGGCCGGATCACCCGCTTCCTCAACGTCAACGAGGAGGTGGTCGGGCTGGCCAAGGTCGGCCCGATCCGCAACCAGGCCAACTCGATCATGACCCTGATGCGTTCCGGTCTGACGGCCGTGCACCTGGTCAGCGTGCTGGAGGAGATGCCGGTGCAGGAGACGGCCGACGCGGTCGCCGAACTCGAGGCGATCGGCCTGCCGGTGGGCGGGGTCTTCGTCAACATGGTGCGCGAGCCGTTCCTGCCGCCCGACGCGCTGGAGGCAGCCACCCTCGGCACGCTCGACCGCGCCGAGGTGCTGGCCGGGCTGGCTTCGGCCGGGCTGGGGCGGCGCTCCCGGGCCACCGGCAACGACACCTCGCACGCGGCGCTGGCGGCCGCGCTGCTCGAGGAGGCCGCCGGGCACGGCGAGCGCGTCGTGATGGAGCACACCGAGCGCGGTGAGCTGCTCTCCCTCGGGCGCCCCACCTACGAGCTGCCCGCCCTGGCCGGTGGCATCGACCTGGGCGCGCTCTATCAGCTCGCCGGGCGTCTCGGGGAGCAGGGCGCGGCATGACCCTCGACATCGACGCGCTGCTCGACGACCCGGGCACCCGCATCCTGGTGTGCTGCGGCTCCGGCGGTGTGGGCAAGACGACCACGGCGGCGGCGCTCGGCGTGCGGGCCGCCGAACGGGGGCGGCGGGTCGTGGTGCTCACCATCGACCCGGCCCGGCGTCTGGCGCAGTCGCTGGGTCTGGCCGAGCTCGACAACACGCCCCGCCCGGTGGCCGGGGTGGACACCTCGGCGGGCGGCGGGCTGGACGCCATGATGCTCGACATGAAGCGCACCTTCGACGAGGTGATCGAGGGGCACGCGCCGCCCGGCAAGGCCGCTCAGATCCTCGAGAACCCCTTCTACCAGGCGCTTTCGAGCTCGTTCGCGGGCACTCAGGAGTACATGGCGATGGAGAAGCTGGGCCAGTTGCGGGCCCAGGCCGACGCCGGTGAGCACGACTGGGACCTGATCGTCGTGGACACCCCGCCCAGCCGCTCCGCGCTCGACTTCCTGGACGCCCCGCAGCGCCTCGGCTCGTTCCTCGACGGCCGTTTCATCCGGGTGCTCAGCGCCCCGGCGAAGGCCGGCGGACGCGCGTACTTCAAGGTCATGTCGGCGGCGATCGGCACCGCCACCGGCCTGATGACCAAACTGCTGGGCGCCCAGGTGCTGAAGGACGTGCAGACCTTCGTCGCCGCGCTCGACACCATGTTCGGCGGGTTCCGCGAGCGCGCCGACGCCACCTACCGGCTGCTGCAGACGCCGGGCACCGCGTTCCTGGTGGTCGCGGCGCCGGAACGGGACGCGCTGCGCGAGGCCTCGTACTTCGTCGAGCGCCTGGAGGGCGACGGCATGCCGCTGGCCGGGCTGGTGCTGAACCGGGTGCACACCGGCCCGGCGGAGGGCCTTTCGGCGGAGCGGGCGCAGGCGGCGGCCGAGGAGCTGGACGACGCCGGCGAGCACGCGCTGACGGCTGGGCTGCTGCGCATCCACGCCGACCGGATGCGGCTGAGCGAGCGGGAGAAGGCGGTGTCCAGCCGGTTCGTGCAGGCGCACCCGGACGTCGCGGTGGTACGGGTGCCGGCCCGTCCGCAGGACGTGCACGACCTGGCCGGGCTGAGGGCTGTGGGCGCCGACCTGGCCGGCGACAGCGAACGGGCCCTGTCCTCCTGACTGCGGCCGGCAAACGGCCGCCGGGCCGGATCCCTTTGAGGATCCGGCCCGGCGGCCTTTCGATGCTGTTGGTGCTAGCCGACCTTGACGAGGGCTTCCTCGTCGAGAAGGTCGACGATGCGGACCTGCTGTGCGCGAGCGGTCTCGAGGAGACGACGCCACGACTGCACGTTCGGGCGACGGCGGAGAAGCGCACGGCGCTCCCGCTCGGTCATCCCGCCCCACACCCCGAACTCAATCTTGTGATCCAACGCGTCCGAAAGACATTCGGTTCGCACCGGACATGACATACAGACCAACTTGGCCCGGTTCTGTGCCGCCCCCTGAACGAACAGTGCATCAGGGTCGCTCTTGCGGCAAGCACCCTGAGTTGCCCACTGGTTCACCGTCACACCCATTTCCCTCGGCCCTCCCTGGACCCCCGTGGATCCACGCTCACCCCCGAGCCGAACCCCTCTAGCGATGACGGTAGGTGAGCGTCTGCAACGTCAATAAGGGCCGGATGGATGAATCGGTATCGGCCGAAGTGACGATGAGTTACTCTGCGCAACCTATTCGCTACAGATAGTGCCGGATTGAGAGATCATCTTGCCTGTCTGGCGGTGCTTCTGAGTGACCACGTCACCGTTGACGCGGCCGATCCGTCACGACGCACTGACCTGCGAACACTCAACACGCGCAGTTCAACTTGCCCTTCCCGGACATCTCTGCACTGACGATCGTTCGAGCGCATGGTTTCGTTACGCCACCCTTTTGGGCTCTTAAGGAAGTCATATGACGCGGTCTGCTGGCCCAGTGGGCAATCTGTCGCTGTGTCAAGAGCGAGTCACACAGAGCGATGATCGATACATGTTCGCGGTGACCGGTGCAGTGCCCGGTCCGGCCGCTGCGGTGCGACTGCCGGACCGGGCCGGGGCTGGGCCTGACCCCGGCCGGGGCGAAACCTCCTGGCGCGCGGGCCGAACCACCGCCGACCGGGCCTGACCGGGCCCTGACGACCGACGCCGGGCAGACCGTCCGGTCCAGCGATCGGACCGGAAAGGCCGGGTCGCTGTAGCAAAGAGCGCACAGAGAGCCGTATTAACCTTGGCGCCATGTCGCCGGCACCCGCCCCCAGAAATGTCATGGGCCTGCTCGGCGCCTTCGTGGTGACCAGTCTGGTGGCGGGCGTTCTCGCGGCCGGTCTGGCGGTCCCCGCGATCGGCGCGACAGGCATGGCGTCCAACAGCGCCGTCAAGGCGTTCGACGCCCTCCCGAGTGAGCTGGCCAGTACCAAGATGGCCGCGAACACCAGGGTGCTGGCGTCGGACGGGTCGGTGATCGCGACGTTCTACGACGAGAACCGGGTTCCCGTCGACCTGGACGAGATCTCCCCGTTCCTGCAGAACGCCATCGTCGCCATCGAGGACGAGCGCTTCCGGGAGCACGGCGGTTTCGACCCGACGGGCACGCTGCGCGCCCTGGTGGTCAACCAGCTCTCCGGCGGTGTCTCGCAGGGTGCCTCGACGCTGACCCAGCAGCTGGTCAAGAACCTGCTGAAGGAACAGGCCTACCTGGCGGGTGACAAAGAGGCCTACGAGGCGGCCGAGGAGCAGACGAACTCCCGCAAGATCAAGGAGATCCGGCTCGCCGCGGCGCTCGAGAAGAAGATGACGAAGGACGAGATCCTCAACTCGTACCTGAACATCGCCTGGTTCGGCGGCCAGGTCAACGGGGTGGAGGCGGCGGCCCGCTACTACTTCAACACCACGGCGGCCAAGCTCACCCTCCCCCAGGCCGCGATGCTGGCCGGCATGGTGCAGTCCCCCACGCAGTACAACTTCGCGGACAAGGACAAGGTGCAGGCGGCCACCAACCGCCGCAACACCGTGCTGAACAAGATGTTCGCGCAGGGGATGATCGACGAGGAGACGCGCGACAAGGCGATCGCCACCAAGCTGCGAGCCAAGATCACGCCGACCTACCAGGGGTGCGCGAACGCCGGCAAGAGCGCCTATTTCTGCGACTACGTCTACAACCTGATCACCAAGAGCAGCGACTTCAAGGCCCTGGGCAAGACCAAGAAGGCTCGCGCCGCAGCCCTCAAGCAGGGCGGCTACACGATCAAGACCACGCTCGACCCGAAGGTTCTCAACGCCAGCTTCAAAGCGGTGAAGGAGGCCATCCCGCCGAACGACAGCAGCAACGTCGCGACGGCCGCGGTCACCGTGGAACCCGGTACGGGCAAGATCATCTCGATGACGCAGAACAAGTACTACAGCGTGAAGGAGGGGCGGAAGAACACCACGATCAACTACTCCGCCGACTACAACTACGGTGGCTCGTCCGGCTTCCTCACCGGGTCGACCTTCAAGCCGGTCGTGCTCGCCACCTGGCTGAAGGCGGGCAAGTCGCTCAACGCCACGATCGACGGCTCGCCCGGTTCCATCGCCGAGAGCTCCTTCAAGCGGTGCGGCAGCAGCCTGCAGTCCAGCGCCACCTGGAACTTCGTGAACTCCGGCGACGGTGGGGCCCGCGGGTCGATGAGCGTCTGGGACGCGACGGCCAACTCCATCAACGGCGCGTACATCCGCATGGAGCAGCAGCTCGACCTGTGCGACGTGGCCGACATGGCCGAGGCCGTGGGCATGCACCTGGCCGCGCCGCAGGTGCAGTGCGGCAACGAGAAGGCGACCACGAAGATCCCCAACTGCTACCCCTCGGTGGTGCTCGGCATCGCCAACCAGTCGCCGCTGACCATGGCCAACGCCTACGCGACGTTCGCCTCCGGCGGTAAGTACTGCAAGCCGACGGCGGTCACCTCGATCACCGACCGGAACGGCAAGGCGGTCAAGATCCCCGAGGCCGACTGCAAGCAGACGGTCGACGCCAAGGTCGCCAACACCACCACGCTGGGCCTGAGCCGCGCGCTCACCAACGGCACCGCGGCCCGCACCGGCCCGCTCTCGAACGGTCAGCCGGCCTCGGGCAAGACCGGTACCACCAACGACTCGCAGGACACCTGGTTCGTCGGGTACACGCCGCAGCTGTCCACCGCGGTCTGGGTCGGTCCGGAGACGGTGAACGGCAAGCGCAAGGTGATGCGGGGCGTCACCATCAACGGCCAGTACTACTCGAACGTCTACGGTGGCACGATCGCCGCGCCGACCTGGAAGAAGATCATGGAGTCGGCGCTGGCGGGCAAGAAGGTCAAGGAGTTCCCGGAGGCCGACTCCAGCCTGACCCAGACCCCGATGACCGACGTGCCGAACGTGGTGGGCCAGAGCCCGGACGACGCCCGCAGCGCTCTCGAGGACGCCGGCTTCTCGGTCAGCCAGAGCGGTGAGCTGGAGACTTCCGACCAGCCCGCCGGCACGGTGGCCCGGGTCGACCCGTCGGGCCGCGCCAGCACCGGCAGCACGATCACGATCTACATCAGCGCCGGCCCGAACACCGGGGGCGACGACGAGGGCGACGACGACGGGACGGTGCAGGCTCCGGATACCGGGGCCGCCGACCCGAACGGCAACGCCGACAACGGCTAGGTCGCACAGAAGGCCGGGCGCCCCTTCGGGGGTGCCCGGCCTTCTGCGTACCTGACGTGGTTGCGGCCCTCAGTGCGGGTTCAGGCCTCGAGCTGGGCCTTCACCTCGGCGGCCACCCGGCCGCCCTCGGCCTTCCCGGCCGTCCGGCCGCGGACGCCCTTCATCACCAGGCCCATCGCGGCCTTGCCGGTCTTGCCGGCGGCGGTGGCCGCGGCGATCTCCTCGGCCACCAGGGCGGTCAGCTCCTCGTCGGAGAGCTGCTGGGGCAGGTAGCCGGCCAGCACGGCGAGCTCGGCGCTCTCCTTCTCGGCGAGTTCGGGACGACCGGCATCGGCGTAGGCGGTGGCCGCCTCGCGGCGCTTCTTGGCCTCCCGGGTGACGACGGTGACGACCTCGTCGTCGGAGAGCTCACGGGCGACGTTGCCGGCCACCTCCTCGCTCTTGATGGCGGTCATGACCATCCGGATGGTGCTGGAACGGAGGGCGTCACGGGCCTTCATCGCGGTGGTGAGGTCGGAGCGCAGCTGGGCCTTGAGGCCGGTCGGGGAGTCGGACATGAGGCTCATCCTCGCACCTGGCCCCCTGAGGCAATAACGGTTTACGCCGGGCCGGTCTACTTTCCCGTACCCGGCGAAGCCCATAGCGAGACCTGCGAAGATGTCCGAATGCGCACATCCGTGAAGCTTCCTCTCGCCGTGATGGCCGCCGGTGCCGCCGGTCTGGGCTGGTCCCTCGCCGAGGCCCGGGCCTACACCCTGCGCCGGTTCACCGTGCCGGTCCTGCCCGCGGGAAGCTCGCCGCTGCGTGTTCTCTGCCTGTCCGACCTGCACCTGGTGCCCAGCCAGACCAAGAAGCTGGAGTGGGTACGGGGCCTGGCGGCGCTCGAGCCCGACCTGGTCGTCAGCACCGGCGACAACCTGGCCCACCTCGAGGCCGTGCCGGCCGTGTTGAAGGCCCACGAGCACCTGCTGAAGCTGCCCGGGGTGTTCGTGCTCGGGTCGAACGACTACTACGCCCCCAAGCCCAAGAACCCGGCGCGCTACCTGCTGCCCTACGGCGGCAAGAAGCGCATCCACGGCACCCGGCTGCCCACCCAGGACCTGGTCGAGGGCTTCAGCGAGGGCGGCTGGCTCAACCTCAACAACCGCCGCGAGCACCTGAAGGTCAACGACCTGACGCTGGAGTTCGTCGGGGTCGACGACCCGCACATCAAGAAAGACCGCTACTCCGAGGTGGCGGGCCAGGCCGATCCCTCGGCCTCGCTCACGATCGGGGTGGCCCACGCGCCCTATCTGCGGGTGCTCGACGCAATGACGGCCGACGGGGCGGGCCTGATCCTGGCCGGCCACACCCACGGCGGTCAGCTCTGCGTCCCCGGCTACGGCGCCCTCACCACGAACTGTGACCTCGATCGCAAGCGCGCCAAGGGCGTCTCCCGTTATCCGGGTGACGGCACCGACCCGACGGACGCGTGGATGCACGTCAGTGCTGGTCTGGGCACGTCTCCGTATACGCCGGTGCGTTTCGCGTGCCGCCCGGAGGCCACGTTGCTGACCCTGGTGCCGGCGGTCTGAGGGCGGTTGCCGTCTCGCCCCTCGGATGGGACGGCATACCCATTTCAGACTTCGGCATCTCGTCGGGTAAGGTTACAACCGCTCCACCGGGGTGTGGCGCAGCTTGGTAGCGCGCTTCGTTCGGGACGAAGAGGCCGCAGGTTCAAATCCTGTCACCCCGACCCACAAGACCGCAGGTCAGTCCGCAAGGACTGGCCTGCGGTTCTGCTTTTGGCAGGATGCCGACTGCGGCTTTCGGCGAGACACCGCGAGGGGCGCCGGAGCGGGCGGACGAACAGGCTCACCCCGGCGCCCGGGCGCTCAGACCTCGATCTGGATCCGCGCGATCTCCTCCGACAGAGGCCCGAAGAACTCGCGGCGCAGCCGGTTGTGCTCCTCGTCCTCGTCGTAGGCCCGGTACGCGGCCACGTCGGCGAAGTCGGCGGTGATCGTGTAATCCCAGTTGCCGTCGCGCAGCCCGGCGTCGCGGCCGACCTTCACGCCGCTCATCCCGGGAATGCCGAGGGCGACGATGCCGGCCAGGCCCTCGTCGAGCCGGGCGGTGTCAGCATCCGGCCGGAGCCGGCCCATCACGACGTTGCGGATCATGCGAGAACTCTCCTCGGGGCGACGAACGAACCGGGCCTCAGGCTAGCCGGGCGGAACCGGGCACCGGACGAAGCACCGCACGAGCACCGGACGAGCCCGGGAAAGGCCAGGACATGACGAAAGGCGCCACCCGGAACCGGATGACGCCTCTCGCTGAAAGAGCTACGAACCGGCCTTGCGCCGGAACATCTGCTGCGCGCCGGAGGTCTCGGCGCCGTGGGCGCCTTCCACCTTGCCGTGCCCGGAGTTCTCGCCCTTGTGATCCGTGCCGCTGGAGTTCTTGCGCTCCAGGGCCTCACGGAACTTGCGCTTCGTATCGTCACTGACCTGGTTGCCGGACGCCATGAGCGCTCTCCTCTCGGTGGGCAGCCATTTCCGCAGTCAGCCTGTCAGGCCTGATCACCGGGCGCCACTCAATTTGCGCCGTCCGGGTGTCTGGATGCGTCATCGTTGCTGGTCGGAGGCGATTCGTCGGTGCTCGTCGCGCCGATCGCGCGGAGCACCGCGTCGGCCTTCAACCGGACCTCGCGCCACTCCTGCTCCGGATCGGACAGCACGGTGATCGCACCGCCTGCCCCCACGCTCACCCGGTCGCCGTCGTGCACCAGGGTACGGATGACGATGCTCAGGTCGGCCGTGCCGTTCACGCCGAGATACCCGACCGCGCCCGAGTAGACGCCCCGTGCCCGCCCCTCCAGCTGCTGCAGGATGTGCATCGTGCGCACCTTCGGGGCGCCCGTCATCGAGCCGCCCGGAAACGCCGCCCGCACGCAGTCGACCGCGGTGCGGCCCGGCGCCAGATCACCCTCGATCGTCGAGACCAGCTGGTGCACCGTGCTGAACGACTCCACCCGCATCAGGTGCGGCACCACGACCGAACCCGGCGCACACACCCGCCCGAGGTCGTTGCGCAGCAGGTCGACGATCATTAGGTTCTCGGCGCGCTCCTTCACGTCGTTCTCGAGTTCCTTGGCCAGGGAGAGGTCTTCGCCGGGTTCGGAGCCCCGCGGACGGGTGCCCTTGATCGGTTTGGCGCTCACCCGGCCGGTGCGGTCGATGCGCAGGAACCGCTCGGGCGAGGACGAGGACACGCTGATCCCGCCCAGCTCGAGGAAGGCCGCGTAGGGCGCCGGGTTGAGCCGCCGCAGCCGCCGGTAGGTAGTGAAAGGGGCTTCGGAGCTGCGGCTCTCGAAGCTCGTGGTGAGGCACACCTCATAGGTGTCGCCCTGCTCGAGATACCCCTGGACGCGGGCGATGTCGTCGAGGTACCGGGACCGGCCGTGAACGGGCCCCGCAACGACGGTCAGGCCGGCCGGCGCAGGCACGTCGGCGAGCGCAGGCAGTGTCTCGATGAGCTCGGCCGTGTCACGCAGCCAGTCTTCGCCCGGCGCCGCGGCTTCCGGATCGAGCGCGACCAGGTACACACACGTCTGCTCGTGGTCGATCACGACGAGGCGGTCGGCGAACAGCAGGGCGGCATCGGGGTGGGGCGAGCGGTGCGGGCCGGCCGTGGCCGGATCGGCGTCGCACTCGTAGCCGAAGTAGCCCACGTAGCCGCCGGTGAAGTCGAACGGGATGTCCGGCGGCTCGGGCAGGTCGAACGAGGCCAGGCGCTCGTTCAGCCGATCGAAGAGGCTGGGGCCCGAACCGGCCCGGTAGGAGAGACTCTCGCTCAGCGGCCCACCCGGTGCACAGGCCAGGTACGAGAAGCGCCCGGTGTGCTCGCCGTCGAGCCAGACCGCACCCGCGCCCCGGTTCAGGGCCGCGAACAGGGCCTCGGCGTCGACCGGCCCCTCGACCGTGCGCAGGGTGAGGCGCAGGCGGGTGCGGCTCGAGACGGGCTGCAGGGGCACGGCGACGGGCTCGGGAACCACGCGGGTGACGCCGGTCAGTTCGCGGAAGTTCTCGATGATGCGGGTGCCGTGCCGGGTGAGGATCGACTCCGGGTGGAACTGGACGCCGAAAAGCGGTGCGTCGGAAGCGGCGAGCGCCATGACCGTGCCGTCTTCGGCCCGGGCGGTGGCGGTCAGGCCGGCCGGCAGCGGCTCGGGCACCGCCAGCGAGTGGTAGCGGACGACCTCGAAGTCTTGCGGAATGCCGGCCAGCAGCGCCCCGTGGTGCCGCACCCGGCTGAGCTGCCCGTGCATGATGCGGACGGCCGGGGCCGTGTGCGCCCCGTAGGCGACGGCGATGCCCTGGTGTCCCAGGCAGATGCCGAGCAGGGGCGTGCCGGAGGACCGGGCCCAGCCGATCGCGGCCGCCGACAGCCCGAAGTCGGACCCGTGCTCGGGCCGCCCCGGACCGGGTGAGATCACGATGTTGTCGAAGGTCCCGCCGAGGCGCTCGAGCAGGGTGGTCCAGTCGGACTCGTCGTTGCGCACCACCGTCGGCTCGGTGCCGTTCACCACGGCCAGCTGCTGGAACAGGTTGTAGGTGTAGGAGTCGTAGTTGTCCACGAGCAGCGTCCGGACCCGGCGGTGCGTCATCGCGGAGACTCCTCAGGCAGGTCGGGGCGGATATCTTACGGGCCAGTCACTTCACCGGGTCCGGGGAGCCGCATGATGAAGCCGTTCGGAGTGGTTCCCCCCGGGCCGATGCTCTGGGCGGGACCGGGCGGGTTCGTGCCCAGCGCCCGCCCGCCAGCCGGAGGGCCCCGGGTGGCCGACTCCTGGCTGGTCGACGAGGGCCGCTGCCGCGGGGTGGGTGAGCATCGGGCCCGGTTCGTGCGCAGCGTGCGGCGGGTGAGCGCCCCGACGGCGGACGATGCGGTTCGGTGGGAGACAGCGGACCGGTTCGTGGACGACGTGCTGCACGCGCTGCCCCGCACCGGACGCTGGTTTCCCCGGATCAGCTGGGACGAGGGCGAGTTCACGCTGTGGGTGCGCCCGGCCCCGGAGCTCCGGCACGAGGTGGCCGTCTGGGTGACCGACGGCCCGGACCCGCGCGAGGATCCGTGGATCAAGGGACCGGACCTGCCCCGGATGCAGGCCCTCCGCGACCGCGCCGCGGCCACGGGCGCCGGTGAGGCGCTGCTGCGGGACGACGACGGCTGCGTGCGCGAGGGAGCCCTGAGCGCTCTGCTCTGGTGGCGCGGCGACGTGCTCTGCTGCCCACCCGAGGGACCGGACCTGCTGCCCAGCGTCACCCGCCGGCTGCTGCTGGACAACGCGGCACGGCAGGGCGTGCGGGTGTGCTTCGAGCGGGTGCCGGTGACGGAACTCGACGGGCTGGAGGTCTGGTCGGTCAGCGCCCTGCACGGCATCCGCGCGGTGACCGCCTGGACCGGGGACGAGGCCCTCACCCCGAGACCCGGCCCGGCCCGGCGTGCCCCACGATGGCAGGCCGCGCTCGAAGACCTGGCCGTGCCCCTGCCCTGAACGCCGAACCGTCCCGCCCGGTGCGCAACCACCCACCTCCCCGACGACCGACGCGTGCGCCGTCGGGCTCTTCGCCCGAGAAACCCGCTCAGTCGTCGAAGTCGACGCCCGCCCGCTCACCCGCGGCGATCAGCGCCGGCAGCTCGTCGACCGCGTTGACCACCCAGGCCATCGCCTCGCCGAGCACGGTGAGAGCCTCGCGGTCGGTGCCGTAGGCGCAGAACATCCCGCCCTCGGGATCGAACTTCACCCGCCCCTCGACCTCGGGCACCCGCGTGCGAATGACCCACTTGGCCACGGCATCCCAGAAGTACCCGTGCGGCTCGTGGCCCGCCGCGGTGACCACCTCGTCGGCCGGCAGGCCACCCGCGTTCATGATCAGCGAGAACTTGCCCGGCGTGGTCTCGAACAGTTTGAGAGGATCCATGCCGAAATCGTGACAGACACCACCGACAGAATCGCCCCGGGGCTCAGCAACCCACCCGTGACCTGCTGCCCCGCTCCACGAAAAGGCTTGCCCCCACGTAACTGTCATCGGGAATCCGATGCGGGTCGCGAGCTCTCAACTCGTCCAGCGGCACCACGATCAGCTCCAGGCGGTAGCGCTCCCCCACCCGGTCTTCCGGCAGGCCCACCGGCGGCCGCAGACGCCACCGGCGCAGCGATTCCGGACGCTGCCAGCCCCGGATCGGCGTCACGTGCCGCACCTGGTCCCCCACGCTGAGGTTCTCCACCGAGAACACCAGCGTGTGCCCCGGAGGCAGCCGGGCGGTACCGCTCACCGGCGGGCAGCGGCCGATCGAGGCCCCGTTGCCCGGGGTCTCGAAAGCGGCGACGTCGGTGGTCACGTTGCCTTCCGGCCAGGGGCCGGAAGGTGGGGGCGGAGCGTGGCCGCCCGGGCCCGGCACCGGCGGTCCGGGTTGCCCGCCCCGGGTCGCGGGTGCGCTGCCGGCGGGCTCGGGCGGCCCGGCGCGGTCGATGGCGGACGACGTGGTCGCCGCCCGGGTCGTGGCTCCATCCGCGCGGTCCCCGGTTCCGGATCGGTCCGGCGTCAGCCACAGGGGCAGCAGGATCAGCGCGATCGCCACCAGAGGGATCACGGCCGCCGCCGCGACCAGCGGGAGCGGGACCGGCCGGCGCACCGGGCCGAGCGCCCGCAGCTCCCGCGCCCAGACCCGGGCATCGGTGGGACGGGACGCCGGGTCGTGGGCCAGCAGGCGGGTCAGGTGGGACGCGAAGGCGGCCGGGTCGGGCACCCCGGCGGCCCGGGCCACCTCCTGCGCCCGGCGCCGCGCGTGCTCCGGGGCCAGTGGGTCGCGGGCGTGCGGCGGGTTCTCCCCGACCAGGCAGAACCAGGCCAGCGCCCCCAGCGAGTACAGGTCGGAGGCCGGGTCCCGGGCGGCCATCGGATCGGCCAGCACCTCCGGCGCGGTGTAGGCCGGGGTGTGCCGCCCGGACAGGTCCCGCCCGTCGTCCACCCGCCGCATCGTGCCCACGTCGACCAGAACCACACCCCGCTCCGGGGCCAGGATGCAGTTCGCCGGCTTCACGTCGCGGTGCAGGCTGGGATTGCCCGCCGAGACCGTGCGCGAGTGCAGCGCGTCCAGGGCCGAGGCCGCCTGCTCGACGAGGTCCAGCCGCCCGTCCAGGGTGGAGGCCGCGGCCGGGAGCCCACCGAACTCGTCCGCCAGCGTGGGCCCCGGCACCCACTCCATCACCACGTAGGGCGTCACCGGCCCGGAACCGGCCTGGCCCGGCAGGTGCGGCGGCGGGCCGACGAAGACGTCGAGAACGCTCACCAGATGGTCGATCCGCATGATCAGCAGCAGGGCGCGCAGGTCTTCCCAGCGACGCCGGTCGGCCGGGGTGGGCCAGTCGTCACCCGCGGTCGCCGGGCGCCGCAGCCGCTTCACCGCGACCGGCAGCGGCGAGGTGAGGTCACCGCGGTAACGGGCCCGCCAGATGTCTCCCTCGCCGCCGGACAGCCCGGGTCCGAGCAGCTCGTAGCGGTCCGGCTCGTCCGGCGGCCCGCTGAACCAGCCGTTGGGCCGGGCCGCACCGGCCATCCGGGCGCGCTCGTCGGTGGCCGGCAGACCCGACACGTCGATCGGACCGGTCGTCCCCGCGTCCCCCGTGCCCCCGCCGACCGGACCCGACGAACCGACGGGCTCCGGCGCGTCCTCGATCGTGACCGCATCGCCGGACCCGGCCCCCTCGGGCGACCTTTCCGGGAAGCCCGGCGTTTCAGGCCCGGGCATCGAGCGCCCGCACGTCGGCGACCGTGATCGTGCCGCTGTCGATCGCCCACCGGGCCAGGGCCGGGCGGAAGTCCGCGTAGACCTTCTCCAGGTTGAACGCGACCAGCGCGGCCACCCCCTGCGCGGCGAGCTGCTCGCGGAGCCGGCGCAGCACCGACCGCGCGTAACCCGGGCTCCGGCCGACCCGTTCGCCCACCTGCCGGTAGGTGGCGGGTGCGGCGTGCGTGCCGGTGCGGGTCAGCAGCGGCTCACAGAGCGCCGCCAGCAGCCGGCGTTGCGGAACGGTCAGGTCGGCCGCCGTGCCGTCGACCGTCTCGAGCGGATCGGCCACCGGCCGCGGCATCTCGGGAGTGAGGTCGCGGACGTCGACGTGCACGGTGTACTCCCGCCCGAACCGCCCGGTGACCACCACGAGGAACTCGGTGAAGGGCATGGACGTGGTGGCGGCTCCCGGTTCCAGCGGACGTTGCGCGCCGACGAGCGGGCGGAGCACGAGTTGCTTGCTGCGGGACCGGTTTCGCACCAGGACACAGTCGGGCAGAACCCGGAGGCTGGCGGCCAGCCGGGAGACGTGCTCGTCGGCGGGACCGTGCGCGATCCGGAGCGTCACGTCGGCACCCCGGCCGACGGTGATCTCCTCGCCGACCGCGAGGACGCGGCGGTCGGTGGCGTGGGTGACGATCGCGTAGGGCGACGGGGCGAGCGCGGGGACACGTTGCCGGGGCACCCAGGACTCGGTCACGGCCACCTCCGCAAGAGCTCGCCGGGCAGACCGGCACAGGCTTGACGCACGCCTGTCAGTTTTCCGTACGGCCAGACTGCTTGTCAGAACAACTATCGGGTTGCCCACCAGGAGTTCGCCGAACGGGACCTTCAGCCACCGCCGGACAGGGTGAAACCCCTGAACCGGAACTCTTTTCGGTTCAGGCAGACGTCAGGGGCTGATCAGCCCCCGCTGGCCCGATCAGCCCCCGACATCCGTGACACTACTCGCGCATTCCCGGAAAAGCTCGCCGACGCGTGCGTTTCGCGTGACCGTGCGTACCGCCGGCCGCTCCCGGGCCCCGGATCACCCGGCCGGCACGACCATTTCGTCGCAGAGCCGGGCGAGCCGGCTCAGCGGGGCGCGGATCTCGCGAGGACGCGGCTGGTCGCGCCCCTGCCGACGGGCCGCCGAGCACGGGTACACCGCGCCGCAGCACGCACAGAATCCACCGACCGGCAGGTGATCGACCTGCGCGCCGTCGGGCGCCCCGGCCTCGGGCCGAGGCCTCACCGTTTCCGGCTCCGACCGGCCGGAACCGGTTGAGGTCATGACGATCACGGCTCAGATCACCGCCGTCAGCTCGCGGACCGAGGAGTCACTCACCCGGTACTCGGCGACCCGGCCCAGCGCGACGTAGGTCGAGCCGTACTGGGCCGACCAGACCAGCTCGTCGACGGCCAGGCGGGTGCCCCGCGGATGAATGATCCACTCCCGCAGCAGGTCACGCTCCATCACGGCCAGGGCCCGGGTTCCGAACCAGGCCGTGACGGTGCCCGGCTCGACGTGCAGCTGCAGCGAGCCGATGGACCAGTCCCGGGCATTCCGCAGATCGACGTCGACCCGGCCGACCCACTCCCCGGTTCCCGGTCTTTCACCTTTCAGAGCTGCTTGCTCTCGCATGGGTGTAAACCCCCGTTGTATGGCATTGACCGATGCCGCGAAACGCCGTTCGCACATCGGCTTCCCCCCGCCGTCCATTAGCTTCGGCTGTTTCCCGATCCAGATCAACGTAACGTTTTGTGACGGGCCGAGCGTGACGGGATTCAATGCCGGCAATTGTTACTCGCCCGTCGTTCCGGAAAATGCCAAACTCGTGGTCATGAGCAGCGGGTCGGGCATGGGGCGGCGTTCCTTGGGACGCCAGCTCCGGAGACTACGGGAAAAGGCCGGCAAGAAGCCGGAAGACGTGCGGTCGGTCGGGTCGCGCCAGAAGATCTGGCGAATGGAGGCCGGTAAAGGCCCCTACAAGTACGCCGACATCCGCACCCTCTGCTTCATGTACGGCGCCGACGAGACAACCACCGAACGGCTCACCGATCTCGCGGCCAAAGCCGACGAGGAAAACATCTGGGAAGATTTCACCGATGTGCTGATCCCGGGTTTCGGGCTGTACCTGGATCTCGAGCAGTCGGCCTCGGCGATCCGCACCTATGACGCCGAGCTCATTCACGGGCTGCTCCAAACACCGCTCTACCACGAGCATCTCACCATCGGCGAAGGCATGCCCGAGCACGCCCGGCGGCGTGACGCCGACCTGCGCGTCACCCGGATGGGAACCGCCTTCGACGCCGGTGACCCTCCGGCGATCAGCGCGATCATCGGCGAATCGGCGCTGCACCGCATCATCGGTTCGGCCGACATCATGCGCGAACAATTGCGCTATCTTCGTGAACTGACTCGGGAAAAACCCAACATCGAGGTCCGGGTACTGCCCTGGTCCGCCGGTGCACATCCGGGATTGCGCGGCGGGGCATTCACCCTGCTGGAATTCTCCGAACCGGACACCGACGTGGTTTATCTGGAGTCACAGGCAGACGCCCGGTACCTGGAAAAAGAAACCAAGCTACGCACGTACCGGGACGTCTGGGCAACACTCATGCAGAAGTCCGTCCGACTCGAGGAGTACACGACATGAGTACACAGACCCCTTGGATCAAGGCTCAGGCCAGCGGCGGCGGCGGCCAGTGCGTGGAAATGCGGCGAAACGGACAGAGCGTCGACGTCCGCGACACCAAGGCCCACGGAAACGGCCCCATTCTCCGATTCAGCCCGGGCGAGTTCTCGGCCTGGATCGACGCCGCCAAGGGCGGCGAACTCGACGCCCTGAGTTCCTGACCCGACCATGACCGAGAGCCCGGAGGATGCTGCATCCTCCGGGCCCTTGGCTCGCACTCCTGTGGTTCTCCGTACGGGTTGGGTCAGTTCGCCGGCACCGGGAGCGGCGTCGGGTCGGTGGGCAGCGGCGGCACCGGGATCGAGCCGCGGATCTGGTTCTGGGCCTGGCACTTGCTGGTGCAGTTCGTGGCGCCCTGGGAGAGCTCGATGGCGTCCTCGCCGAGCACGCCGCCCATCCGGCCGCCCGACGCCACCGACCAGCGCGTCACCGCACCGTCCTGGTAGAGCTTGGTGGCCACCTGCGGGCTGTCCTTGCCGAGCAGCATCTCGTGATAGCCGGTGCTGCTCTGGGCCGATGTCACCGGGTCGAGCCCGTCACCGAAGTTGATCTTGCCGGTGAACTCGTTGGTGAAGTAGAAGAGCTTCGGGCCGAGCGTGTGCACGATCTCCACGTTCGTGGCGAACTCCGGCTCCTGCTGGAAGATCCCGCCCTGCGCGAAGTCCTTGGCCTGGAACTTCATCTTGCCGCCCCCGGCCCGCAGGATGATCGTGGCGTCGTCGTCCTTGAGGTCCATCCGTTCGATGCGCGGCGTGCCGATCTGGGCCGCCGTCAGCACCGGCACCTTCGAGGCGAACACCACCGTGGGCTCGGTGACCATCCGCTCCGGGTCGGCCGCACCGGTCAGCGTGTAGTTGTAGACGCCGAGCGTGGCCGGGTCGATGTCGAAGGTGACGTGCTTGCCGCGCACCTTGATCACACCGGAGACGGCCAGGTCCTTGAGCTTCGTCTCCTTGTTCACGGCCGGGTTGTACGTGGTGCCGTTGACCGTGACCGCGAAGTCGCCCTTGGGGCTGTCCTTGGCCTGCGCGGCACCGGCAGGCACCAGCGCGAGGGCGGTGACACCGGCAGCCAGCGCGGCGGCGGTCAGGGCTTTGCGGACGCTCATGAGAACTCCTCCGGGGATAGGGGCGGCTCCCGTGTCGCCGCCACCTCAGTTCTCCCGCGTCCGCCGTACTAGCCGACATTCGTCGATAGTCCTAGTACCTGCCGGCTACCCGGGATCGGGCCCTCCGAAACCCATAACACTGCACTTTTACTGCACCCGAAAGATTTACCGTTCGTAGCGGATCTAGGCAGCGACCCGCAGCCCGTTCACGCCCCGCAGTCCGACCCGCCCGATGCAGAACGCGCAGCCGACACAGTCCCGGCAGCCGATGCAGAACGCACAGCCCACACAGTCGCGGCAGCCGATGCAGGCCACCATCCCGACGCAGCGGCTGAGACCGATGCCGAAGAGGGTGGCCAGGCTCATCAGCACACCGATGCTGCCGGTGACCCCGATGCTGCCCGCCACGCCCGCGCTGCCGCTGACCGCGAGGCTGCCCGCCACCCCGGCACTTCCGGCGACCGCCGCGCTCCCGGCGACCGCGGCACCACCTGCCACCCCGGCACTGCCAGACACCCCCGCGCTGCCCTCGACACCCGCGCTCCCCGCCACCCCGGTGCTGGAGGAGACTCCCGAGCTCCCCGCCACCCCGGCGCTGGAGGTGACCCCCGCGCTCCCGGCGACGCCGGCCGAACGGCGCGCCCCTGCACTCCCGGCCACCCCTTCACCGGCTGCCACCGCGTCGTCCATCGGCTCGTCGCTCTTGCTCACGTGCCCCACCTCTCGCTCGTGCCGCCCGCTCGCCCGGTTCACCGGACCGTCCCAGCATCGCGGACCGGGCCGGGCTCCTCAAGAAGTCGCGGGCGCTGCCGATGTGTCCATCACGGTGCTCCGCCGTGGTCGGCTCGATCCACTGCGGCGGAGTGCCACCCAAGCTCGTGCGGGACATCCGCGCGCGGAGTCCGGCCGGGACCGGCGCACGTGCAAGGATTTCGCCATGACGGCGCCGATTCCTCCGCAGGACAATCCACTCCCCGCCTGGGAACAGCGTTTCCGGGCCGGCCGGATCGCCATGCCGGTCTGGGCCACCGACGCCCCCGAACGCTGCTCGGTCGTCGCCACCCACGACGGCGTGCTGGAGATGCACAGCTGGCAGTACGGCGAGCAGCCGGTCCGGCTGACCTCCCGCAGCGAGGGCACGGCGCACGGTGAGATCGACCCGTCCGGCGAATGGATCTGGTGGTTCGACGACGCGGCCGGCAACGAGCACGGGCTCTGGCGCAAGCAGCCGTTCGGCTCGGCCCCGGGCGCCGACCAGATCGCGGTTCCCGGCCTGGAGCCCTCGTATTCGGCCGGCCTGGCCCTTGGCCGTGACGGTCTGGCGGTGATCGGCCAGAACGACGACGGGTACGGCACCCGGGTGCACGTGTCCGAGGCCGGGCGGCCGCTGCGGCTGATCTACGAGCACCTCGAAGACGCCGGGGTGGGCGGGCTGAGCGAAGACGGGACGCTGCTCGCGCTGGCCCACAGCGAGCACGGCGACTCCCGGCACACGGCCCTGCGCGTGATGCGGGTCGACGACGGGTCCACCGTCGGCGACCTCTGGGACGGACCGGGAAAGAGCCTGGAGCCACTGGGTTTCGCGCCCGTCGTCGGCGATCCCCGGCTCCTGGTGCTGCACGAACGTGAGGGCCGGGGCGAGCTGCTGATCTGGGACGCCGTGACCGGTGTCGAGGTGGCGGTGAAACTCGACGTCCCGGGCGAGATTTCGGACGCCGACTGGTTCCGCGACGCGTCCGCCCTGCTGATCAGCGTGGACCACGAGGCCCGGACCCGGCTCTACACCTTCAGTCTCATCGATCTGACCACCACTGCGGTCGGCCGGCCCGACGGCACGGTGATGAGTGCGACGACCCGCCCGGACGGTGGGGCCTGGGCCTTGTGGTCGTCGGCCGCACTGCCCGCGGCCGTGCGCGACCTCGACGGCGAGGAGGTGCTGGCGCCCCCGGGTGAGCCGGCGCCGCGATCGGTCGAGATCGAGGACGTGTGGGTGGACGGGCCGGGCGGCCGGGTGCACACCCTGCTACGCCGCCCGGCGGGGGCCGAGGGGCCGTTGCCGCTGTTCATCGACGTGCACGGCGGTCCGACCGCCCACGACGCCGACTGGTTCCGCGCCTACCCGAGTGCCTGGGTGGACCACGGATTCGCCGTTCTGCAGGTCAATTACCGCGGTTCCACCGGGTACGGCTCGCAGTGGCGCGACGCTCTCGAGCAGCGGGTCGGGCACATCGAGCTCGAGGACGTGGTGGCGGCTCGCGACCACCTGGTCGCCTCGGGCGTCGCGGACGCCGGGAAGATCGTGCTCGGCGGGGCGTCGTGGGGCGGATACCTCACGCTGCTCGGGCTCGGCCTGTACCCGGACCGGTGGGACGTGGGTGTCGCCGGGGTGCCGGTGGCCGACTACGTGGCCGCGTACGACGACGAGATGGAGGCACTGAAGGCCTTCGACCGCTCACTCTTCGGCGGTTCCCCGGACGAGGTGCCGGAGAAGTACCGGGACTCCAGCCCGATCACCTACGTCGACCGGGTGATCGCGCCGGTGCTGGTGCTCGCCGGGGAGAACGACCCGCGCTGCCCGATCCGGCAGATCGAGAACTACGTCGGGGTGCTCGCCGAGCGCGGCGCGGAACACGAGGTGTACCGGTACGACGCGGGGCACGGATCACTGGTGGACGACGAGCGGGTGCGGCAGGTGCGGGCCGAGATCGCTTTCGTTCTCGGCCATCTGCCCGAGTGACACCCGCCCCCGGCGCCGACCGCGTCGTCCGCCATTAAACCACCTGCGGGCCGGTGTTTTTCGGCACCGGCCCGCAGGATTGGCCTGACTCAGAGGTCGGACGCGACCAGCTCGGCGATCTGGGCCGTGTTGAGCGCGGCCCCCTTGCGCAGGTTGTCGCCCGTCACGAACAGGTCGAGCGTGTTCGGGAAGTCGAGCGCCTGACGCAGCCGCCCGACGATGGTCGGGTCGCCCCCGACGGTATCGGCCGGGGTCGGGAACTGCTTGCCGTCGGGGTCGTCGACGACGAGCACGCTCGGCGCCTCGTCGAGGGCCTGACGGGCTTCGGCCACCGTGATGTTCTCGGCGAAGGTGGCGTGCACAGCCAGCGAGTGCGTCGTGACGACCGGCACGCGGACGCAGGTCGCCGACACCTTGAGATCGGGGATCCCGAGGATCTTGCGGGACTCGTTGCGGACCTTCAGCTCTTCGCTGCTCCAGCCGTCGCCCTTGGCCGAACCGGCCCACGGCACCACGTTCAGGGCCAGGGGCGCGGGGAACGGCGAGGGGCCGTCGCCCAGCTTCGCGGCGATCGCACTGCGCACGTCACCCGCGACCGAACCGAGCGAACGGTCGGCGGCGACGACGGCGAGCTCGTCGTGCAGCCGGTCGATGCCGGGCTGACCGGCGCCGGAGGCGGCCTGGTAGGAGGCCACCACGAGCTCGGTCAGCGTCCACTTGCGGTGGAGGGCACCGAGTGCGTCGATCATGGTCAGCGTGGTGCAGTTGGGGTTCGAGATGATGCCCCGCGGGCGGTTGCGCGCCGCATCGGGGTTGACCTCGGGAACCACCAGCGGCACGTCCGGGTCCATCCGGAAGGCACCCGAGTTGTCGACCGCGATGGCGCCACGCTCGACCGCGATCGGGGCCCACTGCGCCGAGATCTCGTCGGGCACGTCGAACATCGCGATGTCGACGCCGTCGAACGCCTCCGGGCTGATCGCCTGGACCTCGACCTCCTCGCCGCGCACGACCAGCTTCTTGCCGGCCGAACGGGCGGAGGCGATCAGGCGGATCTCGCCCCAGATGTCTTCGCGCTCGGACAGGATGCCGAGCATGACGGTGCCGACGGCGCCGGTCGCGCCGACGACCGCGAGGGTGGGCTTGCTCATCGTCCGGTACCTCCGTAGACCACGGCCTCTCCGTCGCTGCTGTCGAGGCCGAAAGCGGTGTGAATCGCGCGGACGGCGTCGTCGAGACGGTCGGCGCGGGTGACCACGGAGAGGCGGATCTCCGAGGTGCTGATCATCTCGATGTTGATGCCGGCCTCGGCCAGGGCCGCGAAGGTCTTCGCGGAAACCCCCGGGTGGCTGCGCATTCCGGCGCCGATCAGCGAGACCTTGCCGATCTGGTCGTCGTAGCGCAGGCTCTCGAAGCCGATCTGCTCCTGGGCGCGGTTGAGCGCGTTGATCCCGGTCTGCCCGTCGGTCTTCGGCAGCGTGAAGGAGATGTCGGTGCGGCCGCTGGAGGCCTGCGAGATGTTCTGCACGATCATGTCGAGGTTGATCTCGGCGGCGGCGACCACCTGGAAGATCTCGGCGGCCTTGCCGGGCTTGTCCGGCACGCCGACCACGGTGATCTTCGCTTCGCTCCGGTCGTGTGCGACCCCGGAGATGATCGGCTGCTCCACCACTGCTCCTTGCGCTGTTGTCTCTACGGGCTTGTCGGTGACCCAGGTGCCCTCGCGGTGACTGAACGACGAGCGCACGTGCACCGGGACGTTGAACCGGCGGGCGTACTCGACGCAGCGCAGGTGCAGCACCTTGGCGCCGGACGCCGCCATCTCGAGCATCTCCTCGCTGGTGATGCGCCCGATCTGGCGGGCCGAGGGGACGATGCGCGGGTCGGCGCTGAAGATGCCGTCGACATCGGTGTAGATCTCGCAGACATCGGCCTCGAGCGCGGCGGCCAGGGCCACCGCCGTGGTGTCGGAACCACCGCGGCCGAGGGTCGTGATGTCTTTCGTGTCCTGGCTGACGCCCTGGAAGCCGGCGACGATGGCGATGTGGCCCTCGTCGAGCGCGGCCCGGATCCGGCCGGGAGTGACGTCGATGATGCGGGCCTTGCCGTGCACGCCGTCGGTGATCACCCCGGCCTGGCTGCCCGTGAACGACCGGGCCTCCTGCCCGAGCGCGGCGATCGCCATGGCCAGCACGGCCATCGAGATGCGCTCGCCGGCGGTGAGGAGCATGTCGAGCTCACGGGCCGGCGGCAGCGGCGAGACCTTCTCGGCGAGGTCGATCAGGTCGTCGGTGGTGTCACCCATGGCGGAGACCACGACGCAGACGTCGTGCCCCTGCTTTCGCGTGTCCACGATCCGGCGGGCGACCCGCTTGACGCTCTCGGCATCCGCGACGGAGGATCCGCCGTACTTCTGCACGACCAAGCTCACCGGGGTCGCTCCTTGCTGCTCGCTGGGTTTTCGGACGCGGTCATTCTAGCTGCGTCGGGTTTGCCTGCGGGTAAGGTATTTCGGCAGGTGAGATGCCCGGCGGATGCCGGGTTGCTCCCCAAATCGTGCGGAGATCAGCACGATTCGCGGGATCAATCGACGTTGAGGGCCTCGAACTCCGCATCGGCCACGGTGTCGGTGTCCACGTCGAGGCGCAGGTGCCCGAGCATGCTCTGCAACACACGCAGCGCGCTGGTGGCCCGCACCCCCCAGGTGGACAGGTAGGAGAACTGCCACCACCACAGTGCCTCGTCGACCCGGCCGTCGCGGAAGTGACGCAGGCCGTGCGCCAGGTCGGCGGCGACGTCGGCGAGGTCGTCGGACAGGATGCCGCGGATCAGCTCGCCCGAGGTCAGCGGGTCGACGATGTCGGCGTACTCGTCCAGGCCCTCGAGCAGGTTGGCCAGGCCGGTGCGCAGCGGGTCGATGTCGGGGTCGGGGCCGGCGTCCGGCTCGAACCGCTCGCTCGGCACCACGTCGGTGATCGCGCCCAGCCGGGCGCCGCCCAGCAGGATCTGTGACACCGCCAGCAGCAGCACCGGGATCGCGGTGTCGGGCGAAGATCCGGAGGCCACCTCGGTCAGCGCGTTCAGGTAGGTCTGCGCGTCGGTGGCCGTCTCGTCGGCCAGCTGGTGCAGCTCACGCGCCTCGTCGGCACGTTCGTCGGTGAGGTCGATCGACGCGCTGCCCCGGGTGCGGGCCTGCGGGATCGACGAACCCCGCGCCTCGTGGCGGCCACGCGTTCCCAGCGGCCGGCCGAAGGCGTCCTTCTGGTTCTTCTCCTCAGACATCGAGCAGTCTCCTCCCCTCGAACGCCCGGCCCAGCGTGAGCTCGTCGGCGTACTCCAGATCGCCTCCGACGGGCAGACCGGACGCCAGCCGGGTGACCCTCAGCCCCATCGGCTTCAGCAGCCGGGCCAGATAGGTCGCGGTGGCCTCGCCCTCCAGGTTCGGATCGGTGGCGAGGATGATCTCGGTGACCTCACCGGAGGCCAGCCGGGTGACGAGTTCCTTGACCCGCAGGTCGTCGGGCCCGACCCCCTCGATCGGGCTGATCGCGCCGCCCAGCACGTGGTAGCGGCCGCGGAACTCACGCGTCTTCTCGATCGCGACGACGTCTTTCGACTCCTCCACGACGCACAGCACCGTGCCGTCGCGGCGGGCGTCGGAGCAGATCTTGCACAGTTCCTCGGCCGAGACGTTGCCGCAGGTCACGCAGAACCTGACCTTCTCGATCACCTCGGACAGGGCGAGGACCAGGCGACGCACGTCGACCGGGTCGGACTGCAGGATGTGGAACGCGATCCGTTGCGCGCTCTTGGGACCGACGCCGGGAAGATGCCCGAGTTCGTCGATCAGGTCCTGCACCACGCCCTCATACACAGGTACGAGCCTACGTGCTGTGCCGGGCGGCGTCGCCCATGTCGTGGGTGTCGTCTTACCGGTGGGTCCTAACCGTGGGCGCGGATCAGGTCGTCGGTGAGGGCGGGCCAGGCCTGCTTGGACCAGTCGCCGAAGGCCAGGTCGGACAGGCAGACGCAGGCCAGGCCCCGATCCGGGTCGACCCACAGGAACGTGCCGCCGGCGCCGAAGTGGCCGAAGGCGTTCGGGGAGATCCGGGTTCCGGCCCAGTGCCCCGGCCGGGCGAAGTTACGCTCGAAGCCCAGGCCCCAGTCGAGCGGGTCGAAGCGGCCCAGGCCGGGCAGGATGCCGGGCAGGCCGGGGAAGTGCACCCGGGTGGCCTCGTCCAGCGTGGCCCGGTCGATCAGCTTCGGGTCGAGCAGTTCGGCGGCGAACCGGGCCAGGTCGTCGGCGGTGCTGCGGCCACCGGCGGCGGGTGAGCCGGGCAGCGTGGTGGCGGTCATGCCGAGCGGGGCGAGCACGGCCTCGGACAGGTAGGTGCCGAAGTCGATCCCGGTGACCTCGGCCAGGTGCCGGGCCAGGACCTCGATGCCCTGGTTCGAGTAGACCCGCTTGGACCCGGGCCGGGTGACCGCGGGCGAGCCGGACTCGAACCCGTAGCCCGCGGTGTGCGCCAGCAGGTGCTCGACCGTGGAACCGGGCGGACCGGCCGGGTCGGTGAGCGCGAGGGCCTCCTCCTCGAGCGCCACCAGCACGGCGTAGGCCGTCAGCAGCTTGGTGACCGAGGCCAGGCCGTACTCGCGGTCCGCGTCGCCGCGGGTCTGCGTGGTGGTGCCGTCCGCCGTGATCACCACGGCGGACGTGTTCGGCACGCCCCAGAGGTGTTCCCAGTCGTCGGTGCCGGTGAGTGCGCTCACAGGGGTCTAGATCTCCCGTTCGTCGATCACACGGCCGCCGAGCAGTTGCTCGACGGCCTGGACGCCGACCAGGGGGGAGGCGTCGAAGTCCGCGTCGTCGTTGCTGACGGTGTCGTCGGCCAGGTCGATCTTCTTGGAGGAGACGTCGACGGAGACCGGGGGGCCGGGGGCCGGGGAGCTGGCCGGAGCGGAGCGGCCGGCCGGTTGCGTCCGGGGGGACGGGCGGCCGGGGCGGCCGCCACCGTCCGGCGGGGCCTCGTCCTCACGCACCGGTTCGTTCAGGTCCGGGGGGATGTCGTCGTACGGGGTGGCCTGGGGGGTGGGCATGCCGCGGTCGTCGTCCGTGGCGGGACGACGACCGGACGGGGCGGGCCGGGTGTTCTGAGGCTGGCTGTTCTCGTTCGGCCGGGTGTTCTCGTTCTGGTTCTGGTTCTGCTGGGCGGTGCGCGCGGCGGCGGCTGCGGCGGCGGCCCGGGCGGCGGCGGCACCGACCGAGCGAGGGCGTTCGGACGTGGTGGCCGGTGGAGCGGGCGGGGTCGCCGGTGCCGGGGCGGCGGGGACGGCCGTGACCGGCGGGGCCTCACGGGTGGCCACGCCGACGCCACCACCGGGACTCGTGGCCGCTGTGGGGGTGGGCCAGGTGGCCGGGGCGTTCTGCGGGACCTCGGCCCAGGCCTGGGGTCCGGAGCCCGGGGCCGGGCGCTCGGGGATGGGCGCGGGGCGGGGCTGGGGCGCGGAGTGCGGGGGTGTCTGCTCCGGAGGCGCCGAACGGGCCGAGGTGGCCGGGCCGGAGCTCTGGGGGCCCGGGTTCTGGGGCGCGGGGGTCTGCGGGGCGGGCAGGCTGCCGCCGCCGGCCTGGAACTCGGAGGTCACCGCCGCCTCGACCACGCAGTCCAGGCCGAGCACCTCGATCAGGGCCTGACGCATGAAGTTGGGGTGCGGGCCCCGGCCGAACGACTGGGCCCGGCCGGCCGAGTCGAAGCCGAGCAGCAGCCGTCTGCCGTCGAAGTCGAGCACCTGGGCGTACTGCGAGACCAGGCTCCAGGTGGTGCGTTTGATCGAGGCCACGGCGTTCAGCACGTCGGTCCAGTTGCGGCGCACCGCCTCGAGGTCCCCGGCGCCGCCGCCCGCGGGGGGCTGCGCGCCCGGGGGCCGGACCGGGGGCTGCTCGACCGGCGCCGTCGGGGCCGGGGGTGGCTGGACCGCGGGCCGGGCCGGTTCGGGTTGTGGGGTCGGGGCGGTCGGGGCGGTCGGGGGCGGGGTGGGCCGGGACTCGGGCGCGGGCGGTTCCGCGACCGGAGCCTCTGGTGCCGCGGAAGGCTCCGGGGTGACCCGCGTCCCTGATTCGGAAGCGCCACCGGGAAACGCGTCACCGGACTCGGCGGCCACGGGTGCCGCGTCCGGCGTGTCCGCGGATGCAGTGCCGGTTCCAGTGTTCTTGCCGATCGCGGCTCGCACGGCCGCCAGGCCCGAGGACCTCGCCTGCGGGCCGGCCGCCGGCATGTCGACCACCGGGGCGACCGGGATCTCCGGGACGGCGATTCCCGGGGCGGCCACCAGGGCGCCGGACCCGACCCGCTTCTCCAGCCGGTCCATCCGGGCCCCGAGGCCCCGCTGCTCGTCGTCGGCCGCGGGCAGCAGCAGCCGGGCGCACAGCAGTTCCAGCTGCAGGCGGGGCGAGGTGGCGCCGGTCATGTCGGTGAGGGCGGCGTTCGTCACGTCGGCGGCCCGGGACAGCTCGGCCGCGCCGAAGCGCCCGGCCTGACTGCGCATCCGTTCCAGCTGGTCGTCGGGCATGCCGCGGAACACCGCGTGCCCGCCGTCTTTCACCGCCGCCACGACGAGCAGGTCACGCAGCCGCTCGAGCAGGTCCTCGACGAAGCGCCGGGGGTCGTGGCCGGACTCGATCACCCGGTCGATCACCCGGAAGACGGTGGCGCCGTCACCGGCAGCCAGGGCGTCGGCCACGTCGTCGAGCAGTGCCGAGTCGGTGAAGCCGAGCAGGCCGATCGCGGTGGCGTAGGTGAGACCCTCCTCACCCGAGCCGCCGATCAGCTGGTCGAGCACCGACAGCGTGTCGCGGACCGAACCGGTGCCGGCCCGGACCACGAGCGGCAGCACTCCCTTGCCCGCCTCGACACCCTCCCGCTCGCAGAGCTCGGCCAGGTACTGCGTCAGCCGCTCCGGCGGCACCAGACGGAACGGGTAGTGGTGCGTGCGCGACCGGATCGTGCCGATGACCTTCTCCGGCTCGGTGGTCGCGAAGATGAAGCGGATGTGCTCCGGCGGCTCCTCGACGATCTTCAGCAGGGCGTTGAAGCCCTGCGGCGACACCATGTGCGCCTCGTCGATGATGAAGACCTTGTAGCGGTCGCGGACCGGTGCGAAGGCCGCCCGCTCACGCAGGTCACGGGCGTCGTCGACACCACCGTGGCTGGCGGCGTCGATCTCCACCACGTCCAGGCTGCCCGGGCCGCCACGGGCCAGGTCGACGCAGGACGGGCAGGTGCCGCACGGCGTGGAGGTGGGACCCTGCTCACAGTTCAGGCAGCGCGCCAGGATGCGGGCGCTGGTGGTCTTGCCGCAGCCGCGCGGACCGGAGAACAGATAGGCGTGATTGACGCGGTTCTTGTTCAGCGCCACCGAGAGCGGGCCGGTGACCTGCTCCTGACCGATCACCTCGGCGAAGGACTCGGGCCGGTAGCGGCGGTAGAGAGCAGTCGTCACGGCCGCCAGCCTAGGCCAGCCGCAGCACCGGGAGAGAAGTTGTGAGGAAGTCACCCGGAATGCTCACGGGGACATGAAAGGACCCCCCGCACACCCGCCAGAGCCCGCCTACCCTTGCTGCCTTCCGGCCCTGGGGGGGTTCAGCTGGATGACGCCGCACGAGGGGTCTGCGCACCACTGTACCCAATCCCGACGCCGCCCCCGACCACAGACCCGCCCGGCGACGCCCGGTGTCACGAGCACTCCCCGGAGCCGGATAGACTCTCCCACGGAGGATTCGCCTAGTGGCCTATGGCGCTCGCTTGGAAAGCGGGTTGGGTTAACGCCCTCAGGGGTTCAAATCCCCTATCCTCCGCCAGAAACGGCGGCCTGCACTCACCCTCACCGGGGTGCGAGCGGGCCGCCGTTCCTCGTTCGGCGGTCCTTGGCCGACCTGCCCCCAGATCCGGTCCGGACGTCCACTCCGCACCGATCGTCGCGATTCGGTTGCACAAGGTCATGAAACTGGCGCGGGACGCGACAGTCGCGACACAATCCCGAGGGTGATTTTCAAGGCAGTCGGCGAGGGCCGCCCGTATCCCGACCACGGGTACAGCACGTCCAAGCAGTGGTCCGACGTGCCCCCCAGTCAGGTCCGCCTGGACGATCTGGTCACCACCAAGCGCACCCTCGACCTGGAAGCACTCCTGTCCGAGGACTCCACCTTTTTCGGTGACCTCTTCGCCCATGTCGTTCAGTACCAGGGCGAGCTTTACCTGGAAGATGGCCTGCACCGCGCGGTCCGTGCCGCGCTGCACCAGCGGCCGGTGCTGCACGCCCGGGTGCTGGTGATCGATGCCCAGGACGGTGAGGTGGGGTCCGCGCCCAGGGGCTGACCCGTCCGGTGCCCGAGGGGGGCGTGGCCGATGGAGTCCAGCACGACTGTCCCGACCGGTCCGGACCGGGTCCGGAGACGACGCCGCCGGCAGGCGCTGACCTTCGCCGGCCTGTTCCTGCTGGTCCTGCTCACCGGGGTGGGCGCGCTCGGGAACTCCCTGGGCTGGTACACCCTCGGCTCCCCCGGCGCCCGGGTGCCCTGCCCGGCCCAGACCGTCAGCCTGCCCGGCCAGACCGCCGTCAACGTCTACAACGGCACCGAGCGCCGCGGCCTGGCCCGGGCGGTCTCGCAGGAGCTGAAGCAGCGCGGGTTCCGGGTGGTCCAGGTCGCCAATGCCCCGGGCGGTGCCCAGAAGGCCGCCGTGACCGTTCGCTACGGCGTGGGCGACGAGATCGAGGCCCGCACCGTGGCCCGGCAGTTCCCGGGCCGGGCGGAACTCCTGCGCGACCCCGGCACCCGGCGGGACCACTCGGTGGACGTGGTGGTGGGCTCCCGCTACCAGGCCATGCGCGGCCGCGCCGAGTCCGCCTCGGTGATCGCCCCGGTGCCCACCCCCCGCAACTGCGTCACCGAGACTGCCTCCGCCGACGGGGCCGCGACGCCGGGCTGAGCCGGTGGACGGGGACGGACAAGACTGTCGGTGGTGGCGCCTAAGGTCGTCAAACGTCATCAGGCGGTGTGGAACGACATCGTCGAACGGGGTTGACGGACGGGCGGGGGTCGCCATGTGTCTGAAGTGCCAGGGGTGGAGCGATGAGGACATCCGGGAGAAGAGCCGGCGCGACATCGAGCAGCACGGCTGGGGTTACGTCCATGTTGAGGGCGGTGGGCGTCCGTCCCTGACCTACACGGTGGGTCTCACCCGCTTCCACGGGCATCCCGAGCTGGCGGTGACCGGGCTGGACGCCGACCAGGCCACCCCTCTGCTCGACGGCCTGGCCCACGAGGTCCGGCACGGCGTTCGGCTGGCCCCCGGCGACCTTCTGGCCGAACCGTGCTGCGAGACCCACCTGCTCCAGCTCGTCGAGGTGGGCGACCCCCGCCACCTGGCGCAGGCCCAGGAGATCTACGCCAGCCGGGCCGGTCTGGTGCCCGGCCTGCAGGTGGTCTGGACCGACGACCGGGGCCGGTGGCCCTGGGAACACGACTGGGACGGCGGCACCTGGGGGCAGCCTCTGCTGGGCCGCCCGCTGAGGCTGTGACCGGCCGCCTCCCGGGCGGAACCGGGCGGGCCGGTCAGACCTTGGTCAGACCTGGGCCCGCCCGCGCCGCTGGGCCTCCAGCTCGTCGAGGTCGATCCGCGCCGGGCGCGACGGCAGGAACGACGGCACGTGCCGGGCCGGCTGCGGCGCCCCGACCCCGGTCCGGATGCCGTTCGGCGAGGTCACCACGGTGGCGGGAACGGAGATGGATGTCGGCGGCACGGCACTCGGGGGCACTGTGACGGTGGAGGTGGGGGCCGGGCCGGCCTTGATCACCCCGAGCCGGGCGAGCTGGTGGATCGCGACGGTCGTGGAGAAGACCCCGTGCCCGAGCATCCAGGCGATGTCGAGCGGGGTCGTCGTGCCGTTGGCCAGGGCCGCGATGTTCCACTGGGTGGCGGTCAGGCGAATCCGTTCCACCGGCAGCTGCGGCGCCCGCTGGATCGGCGCGTCCATGCGCACTCCCCGGGTCATCCGGGCCAGCACGGCCTTGCGGCGCTCGACCTCGGTGAGGATCTCCGCCACGGTGAACGTGCGCACCGGGTCGCACCAGTGCCAGGCTCCCGGTCGGAACCGGGCCACCGCGCCGGTCGCGTCGGGCACCACCGCGCCCAGCGTGACCAGGGCGGCGTCGGCCAGGGCGGTGCGCCGCAGCACCTCGGAGTCGAAGGCCGTGGCGGCGTCCCCACCCAGCAGTTGCGACGCGGCCGACACGGCGGCGTCGATCCGCCCCCGCCGCAGCGAGGAGACGAGCCGGGCCCAGCTGCGCTCGTCGCTGTAGGTCGGGCGCAGCAGGAGTGCCTCGATGCCCGGCGTGAGCACCGACTCCACGTACCCGATGCGACCGTTGACCAGGTAGACGGTGCCGCCCCAGCGGCCGTTCAGGTACAGCGCCCCGGTGGCCTGGTCGTCGGCCAGGTCGAAGAGCCGGTCGTAGGCGGTCTCCTCCGGTTCGGGCGGCTGCGACGGAGGCGGCGCGGCGCTGTCGCCGGCCCGGCCGCGCCCGGTCCAGCGCCCCCAGACGCTAGGAGCCATGGCCGGGTTCGATCGCCGGCGGCTGGGTCGCGTGCCTCAGCAGCGGCCCCAGTGCGCGAAGCTGCTGCCGGGCCAGGGCCAGGTTTGTGCGGGCCCGGTCCAGGGTCACCACCACGAGCAAACCGTCCACGCCGGCCTCGGGCAGGGGGGTGATCAGGTGGTGGCGCCGTCCGAAGGTGATCGTGACGTCCTCCAGTTCGTCCGGGTCGCCGAGGCTGGACGTCATCAGGCCGATCACCTGCACCACGTCGCTCGCGGCGGCGGAAACGGTGGCGGCGACGAGGCTGTCGTCACCGGCCTCGGCCGGGCTGTCGGCGTCGGTGGCGGGCTTGCCCACGACGGTGTCCAGCACGAACGCCGAATCTGGTTCGACCAGACAGGCGGCGACCAGCCCGTCGAGACCCTGCAACCGGGCCAGGACGGCGTGAACCGCGTCGGAGCCGCCCAGCGGGAGACCCGAGGGGGCGGATGGTGCATTCACCGGCATCTGCCCCTGCTCAGCGACTGCTGTGAGAACCGGCAAATCACTATCACATAGCTATCACGAGGCACAGATATCGAACTCGATTCTCTTTCGTCTTCTACCCGACTTCTTGACGCTGCCCCCGCCTGAGTGCAGTATTCTGCCGCTCACGAATTGTTACAAGCGCCCCGTTAGATCTGGTTCGATCCACTACCCGTCAGGGCATGTCTGGTGAACTCGCGAGATACGCCGAAACGGGCACTCTGACCTTACCCGACACATGCTTGTGTCAACGTCGAAATGAGACTGGAGTTCTTCCTGTGGACATCGACACCGCGCTCAAAGAAGCGATGGAGATCGACGGAGCACTGGGCGTGAGCCTGGTCGACTACGGCAGCGGAATGTCGCTCGGAAGCCTGGGCGGCGGCAAGTACCTCGACCTGGAGATCGCGTCGGCGGGCAACACGGAGGTCGTCCGGGCCAAGATGCGCACCCTGGAGTCCCTCGGGATGCAGGAGACCATCGACGACATCCTGATCACCCTGGGCCGTCAGTACCACCTGATCCGACTGGTCCGGGGGCAGGCGGCGAGCGGTCTCTTCATCTACCTGGCCCTGGACAAGGCCAAGGCCAACCTGGCCCTGGCCCGTCACCACCTCAAGCGCATCGAGGGCGAGCTCGCGATTTGAGCCGCCCCCGCCCCGGTTCGCGCCGGCCTGACCGGGCCGTCGCGAACCGGCCGTTCCACCACCCCCTCGGGAAGAGAGTCGGGCCCCCGGAATGACGGTTCAGGAGACCGAGCATCCGGCCGCCGACGTGCTGAGGGTGCTTGCCATCAGCCGCAGTTCGGGTGCACTGGAAGTGCGTGGTGTCCCGGGCGGGGCCTTCTTCCTGCACGAGGGCGAGGTCACCTACGCCGAGACCGCCGGTGTGCCACCGGTGCCGGAGACCGTCGAGACCGACCCCGCGCTCCCGTCGATGATCCGCTCGACGATCGTCGAGGCCGGGGTCGAGATGCTCTCCGCCCCACGGGTGGAGAACGACCGGCCGCTCTTCCGGCCCGGACGGCGGCACTGGACCGGCCTGCGTCACCGCTTCGCCGTCGAGCAGCTGCTGGCCGAGATCACCGACCTGCTCGCCCATTTCACCCGGCTCGGGGTCACCCCCGACGACGAGGTCCGGCTGTCCTGGCTGCCTCGCGGTCGCACCGTCGTGATCGACTCCCAGCAGTGGGCCCTGACCTCCCGGCTCACCAGCGCCCAGAGCCCGCGCACCCTGGCCCGGCGTTCCGGCATACCCCTCACCGCGACCCTGACCAGCATCGCGGCGATGATCGCGTCGGGCGTGGCCAAGCTCGTGCAGGCCGACCCCAACCCCACGACGCCGACGGCACCCCCGGCCCCGCAGACGCGCCCCCAGGCACCCGACACCGGCCCTCTGGAGACCGACCGGGCCGTGTCCGCGTCCACCATCCTCACCGCCTCGAAGCCGATCGGCCCCCCACCCGAACAACTGCCTCGGCGCCGCCCGCGCACGCCGGACGCCACACCGGGCCTGGGCGCCGATCCGGCCGGCAGCACCACGACACCGCCACCTCCCCCGGCCCCCGAGGCGTCAGCGCCACCCCGGCCCGTGGCCTCACCGGGAGAACTCGACCCGGACAGCCGGGTGGCGATCGCCCTACGCGTGCTCGAGGGCCTGAAACGCCTGTAGCGCGTTCCGCTTTCTCGAGTCCCCGGAATCCGGGGGCTAATCGCACCGGCTGCGTGAACAATTCACAGGTGTCACATCAATCCCTGGCGTACCTCTATTTACTGGGGCTCACGGAATTTCCGCTCTTCTCCCTATTGCACGATCACCAGTGATCTGATTCCAACGCCGGGCGACCTGACCGGCAGCGGCGCTGCATTCATTGGTCCGGACGGTTGACACTGGCGGTCGGCATTCTCTGCGCAGGAATCCTTTCGCCGCCCGCAGAGCCTTCACGCCGGGCTTGCCGAACCTTTACGCCGGCCCGGGCAGAACTCAGGCCGCAAAACCCGAAAGGTGCGGCACCCCAACCGGGGTGCCGCACCTTTCGACGGCGGTGGCGGTGGGATTTGAACCCACGGAGGGCGTGAACCCTCACACGCTTTCGAGGCGTGCTCCTTCGGCCGCTCGGACACGCCACCGTGAAACACCTTACCGAACGCGAGGCCGGATCACCGAATCCGATCCCGGCCCAGCCCCGCGCCGACACCGAAACCCGTTACGCCACAGGCTCATCTTCGTTCCGCGAAGAAGTCCGTGAGCAGCCCGGCGGCCTGCGCCTCGAGCACCCCTCCGACCACCTCGACCCGATGGTTGAGCCGCGCGTCACGAACGATGTCCCGGCTCGATCCGGTCGCGCCCGCCTTGGGGTCCCAGGCCCCCAGCACCACCCGGGCCACCCTCGCCAGCACGATCGCCCCGGCACACATGGCGCAGGGCTCGAGCGTCACCACCAGGGTGGCACCGTCCAGCCGCCAGCTGCCGGCCGCGCGCGCCGCCTCCCGCAGCGCGAGGAGCTCGGCGTGCGCGGTCGGATCCTGAGCCGCCTCCCGCTCGTTGCGGCCCCGGCCGGTCACGGTGCCCTCCCGGTCCACGAGCACGGCCCCGACGGGCACATCTCCGGTACCTACGGCGAGCGCCGCCTCCTCAAGGGCCAACCCCATCCACCGCTCCAGGTCCGCCCGCCCGGCGCCGACCGGATCGTCATCCACTCCCGTCCTCCGTTTCTGACACATGAGAACAGGGCCGCTCCCGCGTCACCCCGCCTCTCGCGGTGCCACCTCACCGCCGAGGTCGCACAGACGCCCGGCCCGGACACCGATAGGTTGCCCGCATGCGCCTGCACGTCGTCGACCATCCTCTCGTCGCCCACAAGCTCACCACCCTCCGCAACCGTGAGACCGACTCGCCGACGTTCCGGCGGCTGGCTGACGAACTGGTCACACTCCTGGCCTACGAGGCCACCCGCGGGGTCCGGGTCGAGGAGCACGAGATCTCCACACCCGTCGCCCCGGCCCGGGGCGTCAAGCTCGCCCAGCCCAAACCTCTGGTCGTGCCGATCCTGCGGGCCGGCCTGGGGATGCTCGAGGGCATGACCCGGCTCGTCCCGACGGCCGAGGTCGGCTTCCTCGGGATGATCCGGAACGAGGAGACGCTCGAGGCCAGCACCTACGCCAACCGCCTGCCCGACGACCTGACGGGCCGCCAGGTCTACGTGCTGGACCCGATGCTGGCCACCGGCGGCACGCTCGCCGTGGCGATCCGGTACCTGATGGAGCGCGGCGCCGACGACGTCACCGCCATCTGCCTCCTTGGTGCACCGGAAGGCGTCGAGCACGTACGCAAGGCGGTCGGTGAGGACGCCCCGGTACAGATCGTCCTGGCCGGAATGGACCCGGGGCTGAACGACCTGGGCTACATCGTCCCTGGTCTTGGGGACGCGGGCGACCGCTTGTACGGCGTAGTGTGATCGCGGCCGCTACCATGAGCCTCAAGTTGAGGTTGACACTGCGCCGGTAGCCATGCGTGACAAGCTCGACACGGATAGAACATACTCGTAGCGCTACATTTGTCCTGAGTACACCACTCTGGGGAGGCCGCAGTGACGAGGACCCGACGAGCGCTCGTGGTCATCCTGGTTGTCTTCTTGATCTACGCGGTCGTGAACGACCCGCGTCAGTCCGGAAACTTCGTGGGCGACATCTGGGACTGGGTGCGGGACGCCGCGGACGCGATCGGAACGTTCTTCGACAGCGTGCTGTCGAGCTGACGTTCACCTGGTGAGCGCCGGCTGGCACCTGTCAGCCGGCGCCTTTTCTTTGGCCCCGGTCCGCGGCCTCCGGCGACCCGCTACTTCTTGCGGGCCCGCTTGGCCTGCGCCCGGAGGCGCTTGCCCACCGCGTCGGCGGTGTCCTGCTTGCGGGCCTCCTCTGGGGTGGGCGCAGACCCGCCCCGGGCCGCCGGGAGCCACCAGCGGTCGGCATCGTCGGCCGGCTGCTGCGGATAGCGGTCCTGCAGGTCCTGCAGCAGGGCGTCGACCCGGCTGTGGATCTCCGCGGTGACCTGGAACGCCTCCATGCCGGGCTCGGGCCGGAAGGGCTCACCCGCCTTGAGCATGACCGCCTTGCCGCGCCCGAGGTCGGGCTTGCGGGCCTTGGTGTAGATCCGCTGTCCGCCCCAGATGGCCATCGGCACGATCGGCACGTCCGCCGCCACGGCCATCCGGGCGGTGCCGGTCTTGAAGTCCTTCAGCGTGAACGAGCGGCTGATCGTGGCCTCCGGGAAGACACCGACGATCTCCCCCTCCTTGAGGGCGCGCACCGCCTCGTCGAAGGCGCCGGTGCCCGCGGCCCGGTCGACCGGGATGTGGTGCATCCCCCGCATCAGCGGACCGGCCACCGGGTTCCGGAAGACCGATTCCTTGCACATGAACCGCACCAGACGCTTCTGTGGGCGGGCGACCAGGCCGCAGAAGGTGAAGTCCAGGTAGCTGATGTGGTTACTGGCGAGCACCGCACCACCCTGGGCCGGTACGTGCTCGGCCCCTTCGACCGTGAACCGGATGCCGAGGGCACGGAACACGGAGCGGGCCGCGAGGATGACCGGGGGATACACGAGCTCTGCCACGGACCGAACTGTAGGCGGTCCGGCGCGTGACCCGGTAGGGAGCACTCCGGAGCGCCTCCCACCCACCGCGCACTGCATCCCGCTGCCGCCCGCTAGCCCGGGCGGGCCGACGGAGAACCCGGGGCTTACCAGCACGAACACCAGCGACAGCGGCAAACCTGTGAATCAGGTGCCACATCGGTACACCAGCGGTGTGGCAGCCGCCGCTGACGTCTGGTTATGCATAGCTTTAAGCTGACACGAGCGACATGGACAGCAGGATGGGCGGACGGCGCTACTCTGTCAGCACGGATTTATCGGCAAAACGTGACAGAACCCCTACCATCGACCTGACCTGGCGTGGCAAGGTCGTAACAGATCGTGCGGATTCAGCGGAGCCCGAGGAAGCGTGGCGCGCCGAGGTTACGGAGGGGTTCACCGGTGCCCTGGAGGTACGAATGGCCGTCATCTCGTCGGTAGTGATGCTTGCTACCACCACCAACGACGGGCCCTCACTCAACTCCAACGGGGTGGTCGAGTGGGGCGTCAAGAACATCATCCCGCTGGTTCTGCTGGTGATCGGGATAGGCATCATCGCCTCCGCCCGTAAAGGCAGGATCAGCGACAACGCCAACACCCTGACCAACGTGGTTCTGGGGATGGGTGTCATTGCAGGTGCGGCGGTGCTCTACGGCTTCGCCGGTCAGTTGACGAGTCTGGTGTTCGGGGACGGCTGACGTATGCGGGTAACGCCCGATGACGAGGTGTACCGGGTCAACACCGTTTGGCTCGGTCCGAGTGGGCTGACCTTTCCCTGGACCGCCAGGTACATCGCGTATGCGACCTGGCTGGTGGCCTTCCTCCTCATCCTGCTGGTCGAGGCGGTGACCCCGCTCAAGGTGAACATCCCACCGGTGTGGGAGATCTGCATCGCCACGCTCGGCACCTACGGGCTCATGGGGTTCATCGACCACGAGCGCCCGGCCCGTGCCGTCTGGCAGACCTTCGTCTCGGACCTCACCGCACCCCGGGCGGGCCGCGCCCGCAAGTACCGGCTGCAGCCCCGGGTCCGGGTACGTGACAAACGCACCTCCGCCCGGGCACGCAGGGCCAGCAGCTAGGGAGAGACGCGGCCACCTCATGGGGATCTTCAGCAGCGGCCAGACCCGGGCCGCGAACATGGCACTGGCGTTGCGGACGATCGAGGGCAACCTGGCGTTCACCGATCAGGCGGCCTGGGCCTGGTTCGCCCTGCCCACCCAACGCTGGGCGTTCCGGGCGGACGGCGAACGGCTGAACCTGATCATCGACGTGGCGACGCGGATGGCCGCCCTGTCCGGCCGGAGGCTGCACCTGCGGGTGACGTCCCGGCCGTACCCGGCTGCCTCCTGGGCACGGGCGCTGGACGCGCGCACGCCCGACCCGCTGCCGGGTGTCGAGGGCAGTACCTGGGCCGATCACCTCGTCAGTGCCCAGCAGCACGTGCGGGCCTCGACCATGGCCGAGAAGGAGGTCTACCTCGGCGTCCAGGTCAGCGAGCGCTCACAGATGGCGAGCTTCACCCAGCGGGTGCTGCGCCGGCCGACGCTCGGGGAACTGCAGAAGGTCGACAAGGACGCCGCGCTGGTGGCCGAGGCGATCGCCGGCCCCGGCCTGGAGGGCCGCCCGGTCACCCCACGCGAGCTGGAATGGCTGATGCGCCGGTCGCTCGGTCTCGGGCTGCCCGCTCCCGGGGCGCTGTCCCCGGTGCAGGACGGGCGCTGGGAGACCGAGGACCTCTACGAGCTCACCGAGGGCGTGGTGCACGAGGCCGAGCCGTTCGCGCCGAGCGTCAGGGTCAGCCGGCGGGACCCGGGCGGGGCCGAGGCCCAGCGGCACGTCAGCGTGCTCACGGTCGGCCGGGTCGACGAGATCGAGATCCCGGACCCGGCGCACGAGCCCTGGCTGGTCCACGCCGACCGGCTCCCGTTCGCCGTGGAGTGGTCGATCCGGCTCGACGTGCTGGACGGTGACCAGGCCCTCGACGCGGTGCAGCGCAAGTTGCTGGTGGTCCGCGACATGCAGCGGCACTACCGCGACCACGACCTGGACGAGCCGCTGGCCCTGGAACGACAGGCCCGGCAGGCCCGGGCGATCGAGGACGAGATGACCACCGGCGGCGACACGGCCGCCTCCCGGGTGCACGGCTGGTTCCGGATCGCCGTCTCCGGCGCCACTCAGGAGGAGGCCCTGGAACGGGCCCGGCAGGTCGTCGACACCTACCGCAAGCGCCAGGTCACGATCGCCCACCCGAAGGGGCAGCACGGGTTGTTGCGAGAGTTCATCCCCGGGGAACCGCTCTCGTCCACGGCCTACCGGCGCCGGCTGCCCAGCCTGTACTTCGCGGCCGGAGTGCCGGCCGCCTCGTCCTCCCTGGGCGACCGCCGAGGCCCTTACATCGGCCACACCGCGGCCTCGAGCCGTCGCGCGGTCATGTTCGACACGCACTTCGCCACCGAGGTCCGCGAGACCTCCGGGCTGGTGCCGATCGTCGGTGCGCTGGGCTCGGGCAAGTCGGTCCTGGCCGGGCTGATCACCTATGAGGCGGTGCGCCGGGGCATCACCTCGGTGATGCTCGACCCGTCCGGTCCGCTCGCCCGGCTCACCGACCTGCCGGAGCTGCGCGACCGGGCCCGGCACATCGACCTGACGTCGGCACCGTCCGGCACGCTGAACCCGTACGCGGTCGTGGTCCAGCCCCGTCCGGAGGACTACCCGACGCTGGACGCGCTGGAGGAGGCCAGGACCCTGGCCGCCCAGGACCGCAAGCTCCTGGCGCTGGACGTCGCCACGATGCTGCTCCCGGCCGGCCTGGCCTCGGCACCGCGGACCCGGCTGTTGCTGACCGAGGCGATCCGGGCGACCAAGGGCGCGCCGCAGACCAGCCTCTGGACGGTGGTCGAGCACCTGGAGTCCCGGCAGGACGACCACGCCGCGGACATCGCCGCCTATCTCCGCGACATGGCCGAGATGCCGCTCGCCCGGCTGTTCTTCCCGATCGGGCCGAGCACCGAGCCGATCCACGACGACGCCGTGCTGACCGTGCTGACGATGCCCGGGCTGGTGCTCCCGCCCGGCTCCGTGCCCCGCGAGCACTGGTCCACGAGCGAGCAGATGGCGGTGCCCCTCCTGCACCTGGCCTCCTGGTACGCGACGCGCACGATCTACGGCCGTCCCCGGAACGAGCGCAAGCTGGTGGCTCTGGACGAGACCCACTTCCTCGGTGAGTGGGGTGCCGGCCGGGCGCTCTTCACCCGCCTCGGCCGTGACAGCCGGAAGTGGAACACCTGTGTCCTGGCCGCCTCCCAGAACCCGGCCGACGTGCTCGGCATGGAGGTCTCCAACTTCATCTCGGCCGCCTTCGTGGGCCGGATCGAGGACGATCAGGTGGCCGCGGACGCCCTGCGCATGCTCCGGGTCCCTCCCGGTGTCGGCTACGAGGGCGTGCTGGCCCGGCTCTCCCCCCGGTCACTGACCGGAACCCGTTCCGGCCTGAGGGAGTTCGTGATGCGGGACGTGGACGGCAACGTCGATCGGATGCGGGTCGATCTCGATCATCTTCCGCAGGTGCTGGCCGCTCTGGACACCACCGCCGCACCCGTCGCCCCCCCGCGTCCCCCGGAGTCGCTGACGGTCCGGGAACCCCGCACCGACCAGATCGACCTGACCGCGGTGGAGCTCGATCCCTCGGGAGCACCGGTGGGCTCCGGCCGTCCGGTCGCCAGCGGGGTCGGGAGTTCCTGGACGCCGCGGGGCGGGCTGAGGAACGGCCCCGATCCGCAGACCCCACCGGGGGGTTCCCGGCACGCGCTGCCGGTCGGGGCGTCCCGGGCCCGGCACGGGGTGCGGGGGAGGAACGGCTCCGGCACCGGTGAGCACGCGACGCTGGGCACTGGGTCGCACCGCGTCATCGGCGCGCCCATCGACCCTTCGGGCACCAACGGCAACGGCTGGCCGACCGGCCCCACCGACACCACGGGCGAGCGCGGCCACCGTTCCGACGAGTCCGGCAGTTCCCGATGAGGCGGCGGCGCGTCGTCCTCGTCGCCGCGGCGGCCGTTCTTCTGGCCCTGGCCGGCGCCGTGGCCGCTCCGGCGGCCCTGGCGGCCGGAACTGGAGCCCCGTCGACCGGATCGGTTCAGGCGTCCGCCGGGATGCTGAGCCTGCCCGCCGATCCGGTGGTGGACTGCCTGGACGCCCCGGTCCCGGAGGTACCCGGGCGAGGTGTGGTGGGTTTCTTCGAGTCCCCGCCCTCGACCCTGCCGGCCGACGAGGACCCGTTCGCGGAGAATGCCAAGGTCTCGGTCTACGAGGTCTACGGCTACGCCGGCGTGCGCTGGAACACGTACGACCTGGGCTGCGGCTCGGACATCGTCCGGAACCCGGACGCCTCGATCGGCACCGCGATCGGCAACTGGATCCTCGAGATCCCGACGACGATGGTCGCGGCGACCGGCGCGGTGCTGGACGCGGCCTTCTCCCCCGACTTCCTCGGGGTGTTCGACCCGCTGATCACCAACGTCGTCGACACCCTGCAGCGCACCGTCTTCGAGCGCTGGGCGTTCGTGGTGCTGGCCGCGCTCGGCGTGTTCATCATCTGGCGGTCCCGGCACGCGGCGCTGGCCTCCTCCGCCAGTGCCATCGGCTGGGCCCTTCTGGTGATGGTGCTCGTGACCATGGTGTTCCGATGGCCACTGGTGGCCGGGCACGCCGCGGACGAGACCGTCTCCAGCACCCTGTCGGTGGTCTCCGGTGGTCTCAACGGCAAGGCCGCCGACGGCACCTCGGACGCCGGCACCGAGGCGACGGCAGGCATGCACCAGTCGCTCCTGTACGAATCCTGGCTCGGGGGCACGTTCGGCAGCACCGACTCCGACGTCGCCGAGAAGTACGGACCGGTCATCTTCGACGCGACCGCGCTCACCTGGCGCGAGGCCGCGATCATGCAGTCCGACCCGAAGCAGGGCAGGGACATCGTCCAGGCCAAGCAGAAGAAGTTCGAGGAAGCCGCGAGCGAGATCAAGTCCGCCGACCCGGACGCCTATGAGTACCTCACCGGGAAGCGGTCGGACAGCCGCGTCGGCTACGCCATGCTCGCCCTGATCGCCACGCTCTGCACGGTGCCGTTCCTGTTCGTCGCCGGGTTGCTCGTCCTGGGTGCCCTGATCATCGTGCGCTTCGGCGTCATGCTCTTCCCCGCCTTCGCCACCCTGGGCCTCTTCCCGACCATGCGCACCCTGGTCACCGGCATCGGCAGCACCGTCGCCGCCGCGCTGATCAACGCCGTGGTCTTCGGCATCGGGGCCTCGGTCACCGTCCTGGGCATGGGGGTCCTGCTGTCCCCGGCCAGTGGCACGCCGGGTTGGCTGAGCGTGATCCTCATGCTCCTGCTGACCATCGTCATGTGGGTGGCCCTGCGGCCGTTCCGCCGGCTGACCCAGATGGTCTCGGCCCGGGAGAACCACTTCGCCGTCGCGGCCGGGGGCGTCTCCGGCTCGGCCAAGGGCGCGGCCCGCACCAGCACCCGGATCCTCACCGGCGCGCTCAGCACCTTCCTCGGTGTCTCGGCCGCCCAGCGCGAGAACCCGGCCCAGGCGATCGCCCAGGCCCAGGCCGCGGAGGGCCGGGCGCCGCAGCGGATCGAGAGCATCAGCAACTACCCGGTGCCGGCCGACGCGGCCGAGGGCGTGGTCCCGGTGGAGGGTCAGTCCGCACCGCAACCGGCCGCACTCACCAACGCCGTCACGGTCAACGCCGCCGAGGTCACCGTGGTGCGTGGGCAGACCCCGGCCGCGGCCCGGGGGGAGGCCGGGGCGTCCGCGCCCGTGGCCCCCGTCGAGGGTGGCGAGATCTATGCGCCGGCCAGTGCTCCCGGCAGCCGCGTCGAGTCCGCGACGGTCAGCCCGGGTGGTGGCGCCGGACGGGCCGCGGCCCGCGCCGCCCTGTCCGGGTTCGGTGGTGGGCCGGACGCGCAGGGTCCGGCGGCACCGGCCGAACGGGAGGAAGCCGCGACGCGGTCCTCCTCCCGCCGGGAGTTCGCCGCCGAGCCGGCCGCCCGGGTCGGCAGCGACGGCTGGCGCCCTCAGGACGACGGCGCCCCCGTCGTCCGGCCCGGCGACCGGGGGTTCCAGCGCCTCGAGAGCGAGCCCGCGGACAGCTTCGAGACCGAGCTGGACGAGGTGTTCCGCCCGCATCGCTCCGCCACCGGCTCGGACGCCGACGACCACGCCCGGCAACGCTAGGGCGTGCTTTGAGATCCGCTGCCGTAGCGAGAAAGTGCCCGGGCCGTCGGCCGGGCGTGGCCGGTGGGGCACCTCGTGATGGTTCTCCGTGGGGCCCCACCGGACGTGCTCAGACGGCGTCCCGGGGGCCCGGCGGAAGACACGGGATTTCAGAACACGACCAAGGACGCGCACCGCATGAGAACGACGGCCCCGATCCGGTCGGCAGGTCCCGATGATCAGTGACTTCATCACCTGGCTCTGCCGGAGCCCACGTCGGCTGGTGGTGGTCACGCTGAGCACGATCATCCTGGTCTTCGTGCTCGGCAGCGCCCTGCTCGGCAACGACGCCCCGAGCGACGGCGGTGACGCCCCCCGGGCCGCCACCGGCTCGACCTCGGCCGTGGTCCCGGCCTCGGACGGGTACGTCACCGCCGCCGTCGACTTCGTGACCCTGTGGGCGAAGACCGAGCCGAACGAGACGAAGAGCGACTGGCTGGCCCGGCTCACCCCGCTGGCCACCCCGGACTACGCCTCGGCTCTGGAGACCACCGACCCGTCGGCCCTCCCGGGCGCCGCGCCGGACGGGGAGCCGGTCGTCCGGTTCCTGGCCCAGGAGTCGGCCATGATCGCCGTCCCGCTCTCGGACGGTTCGTCGGTGCTGGTGACCGTGGTCGCCGGAGAGGGGACGTCCGAACCGATGGTGTCCGACGTGCAACCCAACACCGGGGACTGAGCCGTGACGCGTGGGGTTCCGATCCGGCTGGTCGTCGTGCTCGTGGTGGTCGTCGCCTTTCTCGGCGGCGGCCTGGTGGTGGTGCCCGCGATGATGATGATGGGTATCGCCGGGGTCTCCCAGGACGACGACACCGGCGGGGTGTCGACCCTCTCCTGCAGCCCGATCGCCCAGACCGGCAACACCGACGTGGTGCTGACCGACACCCAGCTGGCCAACGCCCAGACGGTGATCGAGACCGGGGTGTCACTCGACGTCCCGTCCCGGGGCCTGGTCGTCGCCGTGGCCACGGCGATGCAGGAGTCGACCCTGCAGAACCTGAACCACGGTGACCGGGACAGCCTCGGCCTGTTCCAGCAGCGGGCGGGCTGGGGGTCGGAACGGGTCCGCACCGACCCGGTCGCGTCCGCCACGATGTTCTACACCGGCGGCCGGCAGGGCCAGCCCGGCCTGATGGACATCAACGGCTGGCAGTCGATGTCGGTCACCGGTGCCGCCCAGGCCGTGCAGCGTTCGGCCTTCCCGTTCGCCTACGCCCGCTGGGAATCACTGGCCGCCTCGCTGGTGACGTCGGTGGTCGGCGACGAGCCCCTCGGGTGCGAGCGTAACGCGGTCGGCGCGAACCTTCCCGACGGCACGATCGGAGACATGCTGCAGGTGGCGCTCGAGCAGCAGGGCGATCCGTACGTCTGGGGTGCGGTCGGCCCGGACGCGTTCGACTGCTCCGGCCTGATCGTGTACTCCTACCGAAAAGTGGGGCACCCGCTGAAGATTCGCACCGCCGCACAGATGATGGACAACTCCACCATCATCCAGCCGGGCGAGGAACGCCCGGGCGACCTCATCTTCAGCGCACTCGGCGAGCGCGGGTCGGCCGGGCACGTGATGATCGTCGTGGAGCCGGGTCTGGCCGTGCAGGCCCCGCGCACCGGTCAGGACGTGAAGCTCTCCGAGTACACGATCGACAACGTCAACAACAAGCTGGGACGCCTGAACGCCTCGGCTTTCGCGGACAGCCGACAGCCCGCGGCCTAAGCCCTGCTGCCCCGAGAACCAGCAACTCAAACCCCGAAAACCCAAGGCTCAGAATCAAGGTCGATCATCCCGCCGTCCGCATCAATTCCACCGTGATCACCGTGTCATCCATGATCGCCACGGCCCCACCCATGGCCGCATCGTTCCCCTCCCCCCGGGCCGCATGCGCCGACGCCTGACTCAACGACCGCTCCACCGCCGACCAGTCCACCCCCGCCCAGTCCGCCCACGCCGCCGGCCCACCCGGCAACCGCACCGTCAGCCGCCCCCGGAACGTCCGCCCGTTCGCCACCTCCATGGTCACGAACCAGACGTCGATCTTCTCCATCGTCTCGCCGTACGAGTACCCCACCGGCCCGTACACCTCCAGCGCCCGGGCCAGGTTCCGCAACGTCTCCCGCAGCACCCCGGGCCGGTCCGGCGTCCGCAGAAACACCTGCAGCAGCAACCGTTCCCGCAACGAGGCGGCCCCGTCGAGCGAACGTGCACTGAGCCGCCGGTCCACCGCCACGATCAACCGGTCCGAGGGCCGCATCCACCGCTGCAGAGCCGGTCGCAGCGAGTCCTCACCGGAGGGGGACGAGACCAGCCGGTCCCGCCCCACCAGGAACAGCACCGTCTGCCCGTACACCCCCTCCACCGTCAGCCCGGCCAGCTCGAAATTCGGCGCCTGCGTGGCCAGCCCGGTCAGCACGTCCCGCAGCAACCCGACCCGCGAGTGCGCGGTCAGCGCCAGGGTCCGCCAGTTCCGCTCCGGCCCGGCCGCCGCCTCTTCGTCCGGCACCACGTCGAAGTCCTTGTCGCTCAGCGGCTTCGACGACGGCAACGCCGGCAACGGCGGCCGCTCGGCATTGATCTGCACCAGCACCGACAACCGCCCTCCGGCGAACGCCATGCCGTCCATCCGGTGCACCCGGTACAGGAACGACCCCAGTCCCCGCAGCGAATCACCGCGCCGGTACGTCACTCCCACACTGAGCTGCATCCACCGCAGACCCGAGTACCCCGGTGGAGGCGGCGCCGGCAACTGCACGCTCCCGACCTGGAAGTTGTACCGGGCCGCGGCGGACACCACCGCCATCACCGGGTGCCGGGCCAGCGTCACCGCGACCGGCGTCATCGGCATGCCGATCATGATCTGCAGCAACCACTCCGGCGGTTCCTGCGGCGCCACCCGGTCCGGGTCGAGCGGGACCGGCGCGACCACGTCGTCCTTGTCCCCGTCGAGCGAGCGCCAGTCCTCCACCGGCTGGTCCCGGAACACCAGGTAGGTCAGGGTCCGTCCGGCGGTCGCGGCCTGCACGGCACCGAGCAGGTTGACCGGCTCGGCCGCAACCGTGTCGCCGGGCGTGTTCAGGAACCGCCCCAGCGACTTCCGCGCGGTGCGGGTCAGCCCGGTGATCGGGTTGCCACCGGTTTGGCTGCGCTCGAGCAGACTCAGTAGCTGCCCCTCCCCTGCCGGGCGGGTGACCACGTAGGCGAACGCGTCCCGCCCGAGCAGCAGGGCTTCGGTGATCAGGGCCCGACTCCGCCGGCCGCGCAGCATGTCGACCCGTGCGTGCTCGGGCTCGTAAGCACTCATGATCCGCATCCGGGCCGAGTGCGAGCGCTGCCCGGGCCGGGAGCGCTGCGGCTCACTGCGCCGGAACCGCAGCATCAGCAACCCCTGCACCACGAAAGCCAGGCAGGCCGCGGTCAGTGCCGACGAAGCCGGCAACAGTGCCAGACACATGGCGAGCAGCACCGTGGGCAACACCGACCCGAACATCAGCCAGTACGTCGCCCGGGTCAGCAGCCCCCGCAGCGTGAATGCCTGCCCCAGTTCCACCCGCCCCGCCAGTACCGCCGAGAACAGGGTGAGAATCGTGGCGAGGACCTGGATGGCGTCCCCTGGGTCGGACTTGTCCCAGGGAGCGAACCGGAGCAGCACGCACAGCACCCCGAGCACCGCCAGGTTCAGCCCACCCGTGTACCGCGCCACGTCGGAGACCTCCGACAGCGCCAGGTCGGCCTCGATCCGCGCCCGGATCGGCCGGGCCCGGATCGCTAGGTCGTCCACCGAGCTGGCCCGCAGCATCACGATGTTCACGCTGGCGGTGTTCACGTCGACCCGGCGGCGCATCCACCGGGGGAACCAGGCCCCGGAGTCCCAGGCCTCCCACAGCCCACCCATGCCCCCGCCGAGCACACCGTCGACGCGCACCCGGTCGAGATGGCCGCGCAGCTCCCGCAGCCGGGCGTCGAGCTGCTGGGTCAGGTGCTCGCGGGTCGGCCGGCGCGGGGTCCCGGCCAGCCGGTCGCGCAGGCGCTGCGGCTCACCGTCGTCCGCATGCTCGTCGTGGGTCGCCTCGACCAGGTAGTGCCGCAGGCTGTCGAGTGCCGAATCGACCTTGTGCAGGGCCATTTCGGCGATCTGCACGTCCACCCAGGAAGCCGGCCGGTCGGGCGGCATCTGCTGCGGGAAGAGGCGGCGCATCAGCGAGTCGAGCCGCTCGAACGGGGCCGGCAGCTCGACATCGATCCGCCCCTGCACCCGGTCGCCGCGACAGACCACCCCGTCGGGCAGCTCCAGCCGGATCTGCCGGTCGGCGTGCGCGGTCGGGGCCAGCAGGTCGATGCTCAGCAGGGCCCTCGGCTGGAACCAGGCGCGCCCCCGACGCACCAGCCGCCGCGAGGGCACGTGCACGGTGTACGACACCGGGCGGCCCTCGTCGCGGACGGCGACGACCACCAGGGTGGTCCCGATCAGCGCCTCGAGGATCTCACCGACGTGCGACCCGAGCACCGGCCGCAGTCGCCCACCGTCTTCCACCCAGGGGTCGACGGAGATCGGCCCGGTCCCCGGACCTCCCGGAACACCCGGCCCCGTCAGGACATTCATGACCTCGGTGTTCAGCCCCGGCGCGTCGGTCACCTTGATCGGCACGGTTCCCCGCAGATCAATGGTGGACGTGGCGGCACCTCCCGGCGGACCCGCACCTTCCGGCGCGACCACCCCGGAACCGGAAGAGCCCGAACCGGAACCGGAAGAGCCCGGATCGTCCTCCGAAACCCCCAGCGCCAGATCGACATCCGCCGCCAGGATCCCGTCCAGCAGGTCCCGCGCGTCCCGGATTCCCTCCGGCACCGTGCCGCCGGCCGGCAGCTGACCGCTCTCGGCGACCGGTGAGGCCCCGGGCAGCATCCGCCGGATCGCCGCCGACAGCAACAGTTTCTGCGTCCGCTGCACCACCGCCCCGGGCTCCGGCCCGAGCTGCTGCGGCCGCCGCGTCATCACGTTGATGATCATCTCGGCCAGCGCTGCCGCCAGCCGCTGCCGCACCTCGCCCTGGGTCAGCCGGTGGATCCGCTGCCCACCGGCGTCACTGACCTCCAGCGACGAGATCGGGTCGGCCTCCTCGTCGCTCCACCGGTCGATCGGCACGTCGAGCCGGTTCGCCCGGAACTCGGCCAGGAACCGCGGGTCCCGCCCCCGGGAGGTGTCCCGCGGCCGCATCGGCGGCAGGGCCAGCAGCGGCAGCCAGGTCAGCCCGGCGTCCAGCTCGAACGCCTCGTGATCGGCGTAGGAGAGGTCGACGTCGACGATCACGTCGGTGTCCACGGCCTGGGCGAGGTCGAGACGCAGCACCTCGGTGGTGCGCCGGCACCACGAGTTGTTCGCCACCAGGTAGAGCAGTTCCCGCCCGAGCCGGGAGTCCCGTTCGAACCGGACGTCCTCGCTGCGGTACTCCTCGAGCGTCACCTGCCCCAGGGCGGACCGCAGCCGCTCGGTGCGGGAGATGACCGCCCGCTGCTGGTCCTGCGTACTGGTCGTCGTCTCCGGCATACCAGGAAGACCTCAGCCGATCGGGACCTGTCGCACCACCGGGACGTCCGGCCATCCGTCGGGGCGCAGCACCGCCACCGCGGCGGCGACGTCCGGGGCCAGGTCCAGGTCGGCCCCCGCCGCCCGCCCCACGCCCGAGGGCATCGAGGCCGACCAGTTCACGCCCTCGGCGTCGGCCGTGACCACATGGCGCAGCGGCAGCGACAGGCCGTGCCCGCTGGCCTTGACCGACGACTCCTTGCGCGCCCAGGTCAGCAGGCGCCGGTGCTCCCGGTCGGCGTGCCCCTGGGTGGCCGCCCACTCCTGGTCGGCGAAGATCGAGCTGCGCAGCGCGTTCCAGTCGACCGTGCGCCCCTGCTCGACGTCCACGCCGAGCTGGGTACCGGGGGCGGCGAGTGCCACGATCACCACCTCGCCGGAGTGCGAGAGGTTGACCTCGACCGGCCGGACCCCGTCGGCGGTCTCCAGATAGGGCTTGCCGTGTCCCGTCTCGCCGCAGGAGATGCAGAACGCGCCGAGCTCGAGCCGGGCCGGCGGGGTGCCGGTGACCGCGGAGAGCAGGCGGCGCAGCAGCGAGTGCGCCGCCAGCCCGCGGTCGCGGTCCTGGGCGCGGCGGTAGCGCTCGATCTTGGCGGTGCGGGTCTCGTCCAGGTCGGCGGCCAGCTTCACGCGCACCTCGTCGGCCAGGTTGCCGACGTCCACCCGGGACCACCAGATCTCCAGCGCGTCCCCCTGCGGCGCGGCGTGGGCGCCGGGCGCCGGGACGACGTTCACGACCGGCTCCGGCCACGCGGGGTAGGACATCCGGACAGGATGCCCTGATCGGCGTGACACCGCCACGAAACCGCACAATTACCGTTCGTCCCCGCGTTCATCGCCTGATCATGCCCGTTCCCCCCACGCCCGAACAGCCCGGCACCCGCAAGAGAACGTCAAAGACGCGGGAAGTACCTCGAGGTGTGCTCACCGTGCTCGAACACGTCCGCGGACGGGCCCACGATCTGCGGGTCCGGTGTGCCGACGACCTCGGCGTCCTTGCCCTCGTAGGGGAAGCGGTGCAGCACGTGCCGCATCGCGTTGAGCCGGGCCCGCTTCTTGTCGTTGCTCTTGACCACGGTCCAGGGGGCGTCGGCGGTGTCCGTGTAGAAGAACATCGCCTCCTTGGCCTCGGTGTAGTCCTGCCACTTGTCCAGCGAGGCCAGGTCCATCGGCGAGAGTTTCCACTGCCGCACCGGGTCGACCTGGCGGATCAGGAAGCGGGTGCGCTGCTCGTGCTGCGACACCGAGAACCAGAACTTGACCAGCCGGATCCCCGAGCGCACCAGCATCCGCTCCAGTTCGGGCGCCTGCCGCATGAACTCCAGGTACTCCGGGGCGCTGCAGAATCCCATGACCCGCTCGACGCCGGCCCGGTTGTACCAGGACCGGTCGAACAGCACGATCTCACCGCTGGTGGGCAGTTCCCGCACGTAACGCTGGAAGTACCACTCGCCGGACTCGCGCTCGCTGGGCCTGGTCAGGGCCACCACCCGGGCCCCGCGCGGGTTCAGGTGCTCCATGAACCGCTTGATCGTGCCGCCCTTGCCCGCCGCGTCGCGTCCCTCGAACAGGATGACGACCTTCTCACCGGAACTCTTCACCCAGTTCTGCAGCTTCAGCAGCTCGATCTGCAGCAGGCGCTTCTCGGCCTCGTAGACGTCGCGGTGCAGACGCTCGGGGTACGGGTAGCCCTCGCGCCAGGTGTCCACCGGGTCACCGGAGGGTGTGATCAGCACCGGGTCGTCGTCATCGGTGTCGTCGACCTTCAGCCCCTCCAGCGGCGTGGTGTCACCGCTGTTCAGGCGCTCGCGCAGTTCCGCCAGCCGCCCGGAGTCCAGGCCGTGCAGCAGGCCGGCCGGACCGCTCTCGGGCCGATCGGCCGCAGGGGAGTTCTCCATCGTCGTTCTCCGTTCCGGATGATCTTCACGATCGTCAGGGCCTCCGGCCCGGCTCAGCCTCCGACATTCGCACCGGGGCCGAGCTGCGAACAGGTCACGGAGGGGAGTTTCACGGCGGTGCGGGCAGGAATTCACCGGCCGTTCAAAGGTCGCCCGGGTCGCGGGTATCGGGAACGTCCGGGCGCGGCGGGCCACGAACGGCGATGAGGGACGTGGTGGTCGCCCCGACCTGGAAGGCTGGGTCCGCACGGGGCGGCGCACCCGGTTCTCGGGAGGCGCCGTGTTGATCACTGCCGGATGATGGGCAGCCCCACGCTGATGTCCACCAGCCGTCACGTGATCACCAGCCGTCACGGGCACCCGAAGGAGCCGAGCACACCATGTGGGTCGAGATCACCCTGGTCGCCGTGCTGATCCTGATCAACGCCGCCCTGTCGGGTTCGGAGATGGCACTCGTCTCGTTGCGCGAGAGCCAGGTCAACCGGCTGGCGGCGGAGAGCGAGAAGGGCCGCCGGCTGGCCCGTCTCACGAGTGATCCGACGCAGTTCCTGTCCACCATCCAGATCGGCATCACGCTGGCCGGGGCGCTCGCCTCGGCCACCGCGGCGGTGTCGCTGGCCGAGCCGCTGATCGGGCCGCTGGGCTTCCTGGGCAGCCTGGCCGACCCGGTCGCGGTCTTCCTGGTGACGGTGGTCCTCACCTACTTCACGCTGGTGGTGGGCGAACTCGCGCCGAAGCGGATCGCGATGCAGACCGCGCAGGGCTGGGCCCTGCGGGCCGCCGGGCCGATCAACCTGATCGCGACGCTGGCGCGTCCTCTGGTCTGGATCCTGGCCCGCTCCACCGAGGCGGTCGTGCGGCTCGTCGGTCTCGACCCGAAGGCGGCGCGCGAGGAGGTCTCCGAGGAGGAGATCAAGGACATGATCGCGTCCCAGGAGTCGATCCCCGAGCAGCAGCGCTCGATCATCGAGGGCGCGCTCGAGCTCGACGAGCGCAAGCTCTACCAGGTGCTCGTCCCCCGCACCGACGTGGTGTTCGTGACCGCCGCCCAGAGCGCCGCGACCGCCCGCGACCTGCTCATCGAGGCCGGCCTCTCGCGGGCCCCGGTGATCGGCGAGACCGAGGACGACGTGATCGGTTTCGTGCACCTGCGGCAGCTGGTCGCCGGCGTCGGCGAGGTCTCCGACTACGTGCGCCCCGCGCTGGTGCTGCCCGACTCGGCCGGTGTTCTCCAGGCCCTGGGCCGTATGCAGCAGCAGCGCAACCAGCTCGCCCTGGTGATGGACGAGTTCGGCGCGGTCGCCGGCATCGTCACCCTGGAGGACCTGCTGGAGGAGATCGTCGGCGAGATCTACGACGAGTTCGACCTGGACACCGCGCAGGTCGTGCACCGTCCCGACGGCGACATCGAGCTGAACGGCTCGTTCCCCGCCCACGACCTGCCCGACCTGGGCATCGACCTGGACCCGGGCCGCAGCGCCACGATCGCCGGGATCATGCTCGAGGCGCTCGGCGAGTTCCCGCCCGCGGGCACCGAGGCGGTCGTCGGCCAGTGGCGGCTGACCGCCCTCGAGGTCACCCCGCGGGCGATCCTGCGGGTTCAGGTGCATCCGCTCGACACCGAGGAACTGGCCCAGATCGAGCAGGCCAAGGAGGCCGCGCACCGGGCCCGCGAGAACCGCGGCATGAACGTCGAGCCGGACGGCCCCGCCCCCGGGACGCCGGCCGAGACGCCCGAGGAACTCGCCCGGCTGGATCTCACCCCGTCCGACCCGCCCGCCCACACGGACACCCGCACCGACCCGGCCCAGTAGCCCGAGGCGTCCACCGGCCAGGTCCAGGCTCCCCGCCGTCGACAGCCGGAAAACCCCGGCCGCCCTCGAAAAGGGCCGGTGGGCAGAACTGATCGCCGCCGGTCAGGGCCCAGATGCACGACCGGTGCCGGACCCGGGCAGCGCGGCGGATTGATATGCAACCGCCGGGTCCGGGATAATTCTTCCGGCTGACGAAAACGGCCAACCGGGGTATCACGGCCGAAAGGGTGGTTGCGCTGATGGCAGGCGAGCGGACCGGTCCGAGCACGCCCACGATCGTGCTGATCGCGGTACTGGCGACGCCCGTGGTGCTGATCCTGATCTTCTGGATGATCGGCAGCGGCGGGAGCGACACCGCCGCCGCCAAGGCCGACCTGCCCAACCTCGTGGGCAAGGGACTGGAGTGGGCCAAGGACAAGGCCGACACCTCCGGTTTCGGCGACGTCGAGACCCATGACGCGCTGGGCCGCGACCGCCGCTGGAGCGACGACAAAGACTGGGTGGTCTGCTTCCAGACCCCCGCCGCCGGTTCCGCCGACAAAGACGCCAAGGTCGAGCTGGGCGCGGTGAAGATCGACGAGAAGTGCCCGTCGTCCGACCAGGCGCTCTACAAGGTCGCCACCACCGAGATGCCCGATCTGAAGAACCGCACCGCCTACATGGCGGGTCAGATCCTCGGCGAGAAGGCCAGCGTGCGCTTCATCGACAAGGAAGACGGCGACGACGTCGACGGCAACCTCGGCGACTGGCGGGTCTGCTCCCAGGAGCCCAAGGCGGGCGAGGAGTTCGACGGCGTGCCGGTCAGCGCCCTGGTCGTTCCCTACGAGGAACGCTGCTGAGCGAAGAACGGCGCGCGGTCCCAGGGACTGACAGGGCCACCCTTCTCCTCTTTCACAATAACTCTGCGTAGGTAGCCTGGCAGAGCGAGGTTCTGATCCAACCCCGCTCTGCCCGACCGCCGCGGAGACTGAGGAGAACGGTGAGCGCCGAGAACGAGAAGACGACCGGCACGGCCAACATCGGGGTGACGGGCCTCGCCGTCATGGGCCGCAACCTGGCCCGGAACCTGGCCCGCCACGGCCATACCGTGGCCGTGCACAACCGCACCTACGCGCGCACCGAGAGCCTGGTGAAAGACCACGGCGACGAGGGCACGTTCGTCCCCTCCGAGTCGCTCGAAGACTTCGTCGGCTCGCTGCAGAAACCCCGCGTCGTCATCGTGATGGTGAAGGCCGGCCCGGGCACCGACGCCGTCATCGACGAACTGGTGCCGCTGCTCGAAGAGGGCGACATCGTCGTCGACACCGGCAACGCGCACTTCGCCGACACCCGCCGCCGCGAGGAAGCGCTCAAGGCCCGGGGCCTGCATTTCGTCGGCTGCGGGGTCAGCGGCGGTGAGGAGGGGGCTCTGCTCGGGCCGAGCATCATGCCCGGCGGCTCGACGTGGGCCTACGACCGGCTCGGCCCGATGTTCGAGTCGATCGCCGCCCAGGTCGACGGCACCCCCTGCTGCACCCACATCGGCCCCGACGGCGCCGGCCACTTCGTGAAGATGGTGCACAACGGCATCGAGTACGCCGACATGCAGCTCATCGCCGAGGCCTACGACCTGCTGCGTCAGGGACTGGGCGCCACGCCCGGCGAGATCGCCGACATCTTCCGCACCTGGAACGAGGGCGACCTGGAGTCGTTCCTCATCGAGATCGCCGTCGACGTGCTCAGCCACACCGACGCCCGCACCGGAAACCCCTTCGTGGACGTGGTTCTCGACCAGGCCGAGCAGAAGGGCACCGGCCGCTGGACCGTCCAGAACGCCCTCGAGCTGGGCGTTCCGATCACCGGCATCGCCGAGGCCACGTTCGCGCGCTCGCTGTCGGGGCACGCGGCCCAGCGCGAGGCCGCTCAGCAGGCCTTCGGCTCGGGCGTGACCGACGGCTGGGTGAGCGCCGAAGACCGGGACGCGTTCGTCGAAGACGTCCGCGCCGCGCTCTACGCCTCCAAAGTGGTCGCCTACGCCCAGGGTTTCGACCACATCCAGGCCGGGAGCGAAGAGTTCGGCTGGGACATCGACCGGGGCCGGACCGCCACCATCTGGCGCGGCGGGTGCATCATCCGGGCCCGCTTCCTCGACCGCATCCGCGAGGCCTACGACAGCAACGCCGAGCTCGAGAGCCTGCTGGTGGCCCCGTACTTCGCCGACGCGGTGAAGAACGGCGCCGGCGCCTGGCGCCGGGTCGTGGTCGCCGCCGCCACGAACGGCGTCGCCACCCCGGCGTTCTCGTCGTCCCTGGCGTACTACGACGGCCTGCGCCGCGACCGGCTCCCGGCCGCGCTGATCCAGGGCCTGCGTGATCTGTTCGGCGCCCACACCTACAAGCGGGTCGACGGCGAGGGCTCGTTCCACACGCTGTGGGCGGGCGACAAGTCCGAGATCGAGAGCTGAAACGAGTGTCCCCCTAGCCCCTTCGGGCTGGGGGGACCGCCCTTCACAGCAGGTATCGAAACAGCGGGCTGTCCGCCGGGATCTTCTCGATGTTCGGCGGTGAGGCCTCCATCCGGGCCAGCAACGCCCCCAGGTCGTCGGGGCGGCCCAGCTCGATCCCGACCAGCGCCGGGCCGACCTCGCGGTTGCTGCGCTTCACGTACTCGAACAACGTGATGTCGTCGTCCGCGCCCAGCACGTCGTCGAGAAAACGACGCAGGGCACCCGGTTCCTGCGGAAAGTCGACCAGGAAGTAGTGCTTTCGGCCCTCGTGGATCAGGGCCCGCTCGACCACCTCGGCGTACCGGCTGACGTCGTTGTTGCCGCCGCTCAGCATCACCAGCACACTCGCGCCGGGCTGCGGGCGCACCACGTCACCCAGCGCCGCCGCGGCCAGCGCCCCGGCCGGCTCGGCGATGATGCCGTCCGACTGGTAGAGATCCAGCATCTCGGTGCAGACCCGGCCCTCGGCCACGCTGACCACCTCGACCTTGGTGTCCCGCACGATCGGGAAGGTGACGTCCCCGGCCCGGCGCACGGCCGCCCCGTCCACGAACGCGTCCACCTCCGGCAGCGTCACCGGCTCCCCCGCCCGCAGCGCGGCCGCCATGCAGGCCGCCCCGGCCGGCTCGACCCCGACGAGCCGCACACCCGGGTGCCGTTCGGCCAGCCAGACCGCGGTACCGGCGAGCAGACCGCCACCTCCGACCGGCACCACCACGACGTCGGGCCGGGCCTCGCCCAGCTCCTCGAGCTGCTCGAACGCCTCGGCGACGGCCGTGCCCTGCCCCGCCACCGTCCACCCGTGATCGAAGGCCGGCACCAGCGTGGCCCCGGTACGCGCCGCGTCCGCAACCGCCTCGGCCGCCGCGTCGTCGTAGGTGTTGCCCAGCACCCGCACGTCCACCAGGTCGCCCCCCAGCACCGCGATCCGGTCGCGCTTCTGCCGCGGCGTGGTGCGAGGCAGGTACACCCGGCCGTGCACCCCGAGCTTGCCGCAGGCGTACGCCAGCCCCTGGGCGTGATTGCCGGCGCTCGCGCAGACCACCCCGGCCGCACGCGCCGACGGCTCCAGCTGCGCGATCAGGTTGTAGGCGCCGCGCACCTTGTACGACCGCACCGGCTGCAGGTCTTCCCGCTTCACCCAGACCCGGCCGCCCGTGCGCGCGCCGAGTCGGTCGAGCGACTGCAGCGCAGTGGGGGACAGAACGGTCGAGAGCCGTTGCCGCGCCTGGTCCACGTCGTGCGCGGTCACCCCGGCCTGATCCGAACTCGTCGCCATGAGGCGCAAGGTTAGGCCTCCCTTCGCTGTCCGTGCCCGCCCGTCTCAGGGTGTGGCCCTCCCGGGGGATGAATGCGATCTGGATGGCCCGGCCGGGTGACCGGCGAGTTCAGCTTTCCGGCCCGGCGGTCGACGGCGTTGGGGTCGTGCGCCCCGGAGAGATGGAGATGCCCCCGAATGGTCCGTCGTGTCCTGGCCACTGGAGCCATCGGAACCGTCGCCCTCGCGATGCTGCTCGGCCCGGGGGCCGCGCTCGCCCACGCCGCCGATGACGACACCGCGCCGGCGCCCACGCTGAGTGCGACGTCCGTGCGCGCGGGCACCTCGTTCACCGTCACCCCGCCGCAGAGCTGTCCCTCCGCCTACGGCCAGCAGGGCGTCCTCATCACCTACTCGGACGCCGAGGACACCACCTACCAGCTCGGCCTGCTGATGACCGACGACAACGGCAACTGGGGCCCGGCCACGGTGCGGCTGCCGGTCACCGGGCCGGACGGGGCCGGGGGCTGGGACCCGTCCTCCGTGACCGCGGGCACGGGCACCGTCGACGTGCTCTGCCTGAGCTCGGAGTACGTGACCGCGGCCGCCCCGGCCACGTTCTCCTCGCTCTCCGGCGCCTCGAGCTCCCCTACCCGGCTGGTCCGGACCGCCCCCGACGACGACGGGGACAGTGACGACGGTGACGATGCGGACGACGGCACCACCCTGACCTACGCCCCGGCCGCCCTCACCTCCGCCGGCCGCGCGGCGAGGATCAGCGCGAAACCCGCTCTCGCACAGCCCGGTGACTCCCTCACCGTGGCCCCGGTCGACGTCTGCGGCGCTCCCGCCACCACCGCCCGCATCCAGGTCAGCCCGGTCGCCCTGGCCGACGACGACCCGGGCGACTCCGACGACGACGGATCCGGCGACGGAGACACCGGCGACGACAGCGACGACATCGACGGCCTGGGCGCCGGGGCCGACCCCAGCGCCGTGGCCACCACCGAGGTCGACGTCTCCAACGGCACCTGGGGCTCGACCAGGCTCCCGCTCCCCGACGACGCCCCGCTCGGCGACTACGGCATCACCGTCGACTGCCTGGACTCCTCCCAGGAGATCAGCAGCCGCTACGAGTCCGCCCCGCTCGCCCTCGGCACTCTGAAGGCGGCCGCCCCGGTCTGCTCGGCCAAGGGTGCGACCGTGCGCCTGACCGGCACCTACCCGGGCACGCTGGCCACCGGGACCGGCGACGAGACCGAACTGCCCAGCACCCTGAAGCTTTCCGGCACCGGCCCGTGGAACGTGGCACTGAACTCGGCCCTCACCGACGGCGCCCTGCTGCGCCAGAAGGTCGCCTGCCCCGAGCCCGACTACGAGCTCACCGTCACCAAGCCCTCCGTCACCTCGAAGGGCCTGGTGCGCGCCCGGATCTGCAACACCGGCGACGGCACCGTCACCGCCCTGCTCCAGGTCGCCGGCAAGAACCGTAAGTTCGCCACCGTGGAACGCACGTCGCTGAACGACGGGGACTGCGCCTGGCTCGACGGCGGCAAGGTGAAGAGGGGCGGTTCCGCCAGCGCCCGCGTCGTCCTCGACCCGGTGGGCAAGGGCACGGCCGACCAGGAGGTGGCCACCACCTTCACCGTCCGGAGGAAGGGCTAGAGACCACCGACGAGGGACGCCGGCCACGGCCGGAGGGCGCCGGCTCCCATCCCCGGCGCTCCCGGGCCGAGAGGCACGGGCCGGCGTCCCTCGCTCGGGTCACCAGGTCGGCGCGGTCCCTGCATCTCCGGAGGTCGGGCACCACCCATCCGCAGTAGCGTTTCCGGCATGAGCGACTCCCCGGGTTCCCAGCTCCCCGTCGTCCCCTACGGCGCCTGGCCCTCACCGATCAGTGCGGCCGACCTGGTCTCCGGGGTCACCCGGCCCATCGACGTGTGGCCCGGTCGCACCGGCACCTGGTGGTCGCAGTCGCGCCCCGACCAGGGAGGGCGCGAGCAGCTGGTGTTCCGGCCGGCCGACGGAGGCGACGCGACCAGCATCGTCGACCTCCTCGGCCCCGACTGGAACGCCCGCAGCCGCGTGCACGAGTACGGTGGCGCCGCCTGGTGGGTCGCGGACGACGTGGTGTTCGCGGTCAGCTACGACGACCAGCGCCTCTACCGGGCCGAACCGGGCCGGCGTCCGGTGCCCATCACTCCCACCCCGCCGTCGAAGGGCGCGTGGAGGTACGCGGACGGACGACTGACCCCCGACGGTCGCACCGTCATCTGTGTGCGGGAGACGCACGAGGGCGATGACGTCCGCAACGAGATCGTCGCCCTCCCCTCCGCCCCCGGTGACACCACGGACACAGCTCCCCGCGTGCTGGTCGGCGGCACCGACTTCGTCGCCGCACCCCGGATCAGCCCCGACGGCCGGCACCTGGTCTGGATCGAGTGGCAGCACCCGAACATGCCGTGGGACAGCACTTCCCTGTGGATCGCGGAGATCGTGCCCGAGGCGGGCTCGCTCACGCTCGCGGACGTTCGCCTTCTCGCCGGTGCACCTCGCACCGGGCACGGCCGACCCGCGAGCCGCGACGGGCAGGCGCTCATGCAGCCCGCTTTCGGTGCGGACGGCCGGCTGTACGTCATCTCCGACGTGTCGGAGTGGTGGAACGTCTACCAGGTCGACGAGAACAGCGGCGAGTTCACCCCGGTGCTCCCGCTGCGCTCCGAAGTCGGTTCTCCGGCCTGGCGTTTCGGCGACAGTGACTACACGATCGATACCGATGGACGCGTCTGGCTCACTTACACGGACGCGGAGGGCGCCAATCTGGTCCGGGTGGACGGGGATTCACCCGAGACGCACCCCCTGCCGTTCGGGTCGCTCGACAGCCTGCGCCTCTCGCCCGACGGTTCCCGGCTCACCGCGATCGCCACGCAGGCTACCGCCGAGGCAGTCGTCATCGAGCTCCGCGTCGACACGAAGGGCCGCCCGGCCTGGACCGTTCTGAGCGAGGTGACCGACAACGACCTCGATCCGCTCGGCATCTCGGTGCCCCGGCACGTCACCTTCCCGAGCGTCGGCGGACGTGACGCCCACGCCCACCTCTACCTCCCGGCCTCCGCCGTCGCGCGCGGTCCCGAAGACGCCCGCCCGCCACTCATCGTGACCGTGCACGGCGGCCCGACCTCGGCCGCCGGATCGGGTTTCCGCCTGCAGACGCAGTACTGGACCAGCCGCGGCTTCGCCGTCATCGACGTCAACTACGGCGGCAGCACCGGCTACGGGCGGGCCTACCGCAAGCTCCTCGACGGCAACTGGGGCGTCGTCGATGTCGAAGACGCCTGCGCCGCCGCTCTCTGGGTGGCGGGTCAGGGGCTGGCGGACGCGTCGCGACTCGCCATCCGAGGTGGAAGTGCCGGCGGGTACACGGTTCTCGCCTCGCTGGCCACGCGTGACGTGTTCACCGCGGGCGCGAGTCTCTACGGCGTCGCCGATCTCAGTGCCCTGGCCCGGGACACGCACAAGTTCGAGTCCCGGTATCTCGACGGGCTGGTCGGGCCCTGGCCGCAGGCCGAGAAGATCTACACCGAACGCTCCCCTCTGACACACATCGACGGCTTCGATCGCCCGCTCATCGTGCTGCAGGGTGAGGAGGACGAGGTCGTCCCGCCGGCCCAGGCCGAGATGATCGTGGCCGCGCTGGCCTCCAAGCAGGTGCCGCACAGCTATCTGCTCTTCGCGGGCGAGCAGCACGGGTTCCGCCGGGCCGAGAACATCGTTCGGGCGATCGAGTCGGAGCTCTCGTTCTACGGGCAGGTCTTCGGTTTCGATCCGGCCGGTATCGCTGATCCGGTGCGTATCCGGTTCGGCGAGAGCCTCAGGCGCACGCGGTAGCGACGGTCGTTGGTGTCGTGCGGCTGATTCCGGTCGCACGACACCAACGGGGGACGTGGTGGTCACGGCAAACGCAGAAGTGGCGGCCCGCGCCGCTCCAGCCTTTTTCAGGCTGGGCGGGGGCCGCCACTTCTGTCTTTCAATGATTGTCCGGCGATGTCCTACTCTCCCACACCGTAACCAGTGCAGTACCATCGGCGCAGGCAGGCTTAGCTTCCGGGTTCGGAATGAGACCGGGCGTTTCCCTGCCGCTATGATCGCCGTAACTCTACCGGCACAACCAGCCACCCTCAGGGTGGGCGTGGTCGTTTCCCGTGAACCGCATAGTGGACGTGAACAATCTTTACGCGCTCAACTCAACGAGTGAGTGAGTAAGTCATCGGCATATTAGTACCGGTCAGCTTCACAAGTCTTCAGTCCTTGCTTCCACATCCGGCCTATCAACCCAGTAGTCTGGCTGGGAGCCTCTCACACCTCGAGGGTGCATGGAAACCTCATCTTGAAGCGAGCTTCCCGCTTAGATGCCTTCAGCGGTTATCCCTTCCGAACGTAGCTAACCAGCGGTGCCCTTGGCAGGACAACTGGCACACCAGAGGTTCGTCCGTCCCGGTCCTCTCGTACTAGGGACAGCCCTTCTCAAGTTTCCAACGCGCGCAGCGGATAGGGACCGAACTGTCTCACGACGTTCTAAACCCAGCTCGCGTACCGCTTTAATGGGCGAACAGCCCAACCCTTGGGACCTACTCCAGCCCCAGGATGCGACGAGCCGACATCGAGGTGCCAAACCATGCCGTCGATATGGACTCTTGGGCAAGATCAGCCTGTTATCCCCGGGGTACCTTTTATCCGTTGAGCGACAGCGCTTCCACAAGCCACTGCCGGATCACTAGTCCCGACTTTCGTCCCTGCTCGACCTGTCGGTCTCACAGTCAAGCTCCCTTGTGCACTTACACTCGACACCTGATTGCCAACCAGGCTGAGGGAACCTTTGGGCGCCTCCGTTACTCTTTAGGAGGCAACCGCCCCAGTTAAACTACCCACCAGGCACTGTCCCTGATCCGGATCACGGACCAAAGTTAGACATCCAGAACGACCAGAGTGGTATTTCAACGTCGACTCCACCAACACTAGCGTGCCGGCTTCACAGTCTCCCACCTATCCTACACAAGCCGTACCGAACACCAATACCAAGCTATAGTAAAGGTCCCGGGGTCTTTCCGTCCTGCTGCGCGTAACGAGCATCTTTACTCGTAGTGCAATTTCGCCGAGTTCGCGGTTGAGACAGCGGAGAAGTCGTTACGCCATTCGTGCAGGTCGGAACTTACCCGACAAGGAATTTCGCTACCTTAGGATGGTTATAGTTACCACCGCCGTTTACTGGCGCTTAAGTTCTCAGCTTCGCCCTTACGAGCTAACCGGTCCCCTTAACGTTCCAGCACCGGGCAGGCGTCAGTCCGTATACATCGTCTTGCGACTTCGCACGGACCTGTGTTTTTAGTAAACAGTCGCTTCTCCCTGGTCTCTGCGGCCCTCAAACGCTCACCGGAGCAAGTCCAGGTCACGCCTCAGGCCCCCCTTCTCCCGAAGTTACGGGGGCATTTTGCCGAGTTCCTTAACCACGATTCACTCGATCGCCTTAGTATTCTCTACCTGACCACCTGAGTCGGTTTAGGGTACGGGCGGCTCGAACCTCGCTAGATGCTTTTCTCGACAGCATAGGATCACCCACTTCCCGCCAATGCGGTCATCATCACATCTCAGGCTCATCATCAAAGAAAGAACTGCGGATTTGCCTACAGCTCGCCCTACATGCTTAAACGTGGACAACCATCGCCACGCGGAGGCTACCTTCCTGTGTCACACCATCGCTTAACTACTACCAGTCCAGGTCACAGGCTCAACTCCTTCGGCCCGAAAGCCGGCAGAGCATCACGAGTTTAGTATCGCTGGGTTCGCTATGGGCGGTTCTACGCCGGTACGGGAATATCAACCCGTTGTCCATCGACTACGCCTGTCGGCCTCGCCTTAGGTCCCGACTTACCCAGGGCGGATTAGCCTGGCCCTGGAACCCTTGGTCATTCGGCGGACGGGTTTCTCACCCGTCTTTCGCTACTCATGCCTGCATTCTCACTCGTGTGGCGTCCACGCCTGGGTCACCCCGACGCTTCACTCGCCACACGACGCTCCCCTACCCATCCCAACACCTGAAAAACTCATCAAGGAGAATCTAGGTCATTGCTGGAATGCCACAGCTTCGGCGGTGTACTTGAGCCCCGCTACATTGTCGGCGCGGAATCACTTGACCAGTGAGCTATTACGCACTCTTTAAAGGGTGGCTGCTTCTAAGCCAACCTCCTGGTTGTCACAGCAACTCCACATCCTTTCCCACTTAGCACACGCTTAGGGGCCTTAGCTGGTGATCTGGGCTGTTTCCCTCTCGACTACGAAGCTTATCCCCCGCAGTCTCACTGCCACGCTCTCACTTACCGGCATTCGGAGTTTGGCTGACGTCAGTAACCTTGTAGGGCCCATTAGCCATCCAGTAGCTCTACCTCCGGCAAGAAACACGCAACGCTGCACCTAAATGCATTTCGGGGAGAACCAGCTATCACGGAGTTTGATTGGCCTTTCACCCCTACCCACAGCTCATCCCCCAGGTTTTCAACCCTGGTGGGTTCGGTCCTCCACGCGGTCTTACCCGCGCTTCAACCTGGCCATGGGTAGATCACTCCGCTTCGGGTCTAGAGCATGCGACTGAATCGCCCTATTCGGACTCGCTTTCGCTACGGCTACCCCACACGGGTTAACCTCGCCACACACCACTAACTCGCAGGCTCATTCTTCAAAAGGCACGCCGTCACCCCGCAAGGCTCCGACGGATTGTAGGCACACGGTTTCAGGTACTATTTCACTCCCCTCCCGGGGTACTTTTCATCTTTCCCTCACGGTACTAGTCCGCTATCGGTCACCAGGGAGTATTTAGGCTTAGCAGGTGGTCCTGCCAGATTCACACGAGATTCCACGAGCCCCGTGCTACTTGGGAAACCATTAAGTGAGACCATGACATTTCGTCTACGGGACTAACACCCTCTACGGTCGCCCATTCAATGACGTTCGACTATGACATGATTTTCTGACTCACCCGACACTCGACAGCGCGCCGAAAACAGCTCCCACAACCCCGGACATGCAACGCCTGTCAGCTATCACACACGCCCGGTTTGGCCTCATCCGCTTTCGCTCGCCACTACTCACGGAATCACTGTTGTTTTCTCTTCCTGACGGTACTGAGATGTTTCACTTCCCGTCGTGCCCTCCCAACACCCTATATATTCAGGTGCAGGTGACTGGACTTGCCTCCAGCCGGGTTACCCCATTCGGAAATCCTCGAATCACAGCTCGGTTGCCAGCTCCTCGAGGCTTATCGCAGGCTCCTACGTCCTTCATCGGCTCCTGGTGCCAAGACATCCACCGTGTGCCCTTAAAAACTTACCAACACACCCCACCCACAAAGGGCAGGATGCACTCGGAAAAATTAAGCACAGAATTAAAGATGCTCACGTCCACTATGCAGTTCACAAGCAACGAACACACACAACCCTCAAGCTCACCAATTACCCCACCGCCGGCACGAGACCCGCTGCGAGGCACTGTGATGAAGGACTGTCATGCCTTCGGAAAGAAGCTCTTCCAAGCCTCAGACCCAAGTTCACGGCCCACCAGACTGTTTCCAGCCTCGTGGTCCGCTCCCTCAGGACCCAACAGTGCATCCCCATCTCCGCCCCGGAGATGAGAGCCAACCGATGTTCCACCCTTGAGCAGCCACCCCGCAACTAGCGGTCACCGGAATGGATGACCGTCATCGCGCAGGCAATGGCATACCTCTGAACCATCAACCAGCCTGAGCCGGTGAGGTTTTCGAGTGCTCCTTAGAAAGGAGGTGATCCAGCCGCACCTTCCGGTACGGCTACCTTGTTACGACTTCGTCCTAATCGCCAGTCCCACCTTCGACGACTCCCTCCCTTACGGGTTAGGCCATCGGCTTCGGGTGTTACCGACTTTCATGACGTGACGGGCGGTGTGTACAAGGCCCGGGAACGTATTCACCGCAGCGTTGCTGATCTGCGATTACTAGCGACTCCGACTTCACGGGGTCGAGTTGCAGACCCCGATCCGAACTGAGACCAGCTTTTTGGGATTCGCTCCACCTCACGGTCTCGCAGCCCTTTGTACTGGCCATTGTAGCATGCGTGAAGCCCAAGACATAAGGGGCATGATGATTTGACGTCATCCCCACCTTCCTCCGAGTTGACCCCGGCAGTCTCCCATGAGTCCCCACCATAACGTGCTGGCAACATGGAACGAGGGTTGCGCTCGTTGCGGGACTTAACCCAACATCTCACGACACGAGCTGACGACAACCATGCACCACCTGTGAGGCGCCCTTGCGGACCCCGTATCTCTACGAGTTTTCACCCCATGTCAAGCCTTGGTAAGGTTCTTCGCGTTGCATCGAATTAATCCGCATGCTCCGCCGCTTGTGCGGGCCCCCGTCAATTCCTTTGAGTTTTAGCCTTGCGGCCGTACTCCCCAGGCGGGGCGCTTAATGCGTTAGCTGCGGCGCAGAACACGTGGAATGTGCCCCACACCTAGCGCCCAACGTTTACGGCATGGACTACCAGGGTATCTAATCCTGTTCGCTCCCCATGCTTTCGCTCCTCAGCGTCAGTAGTGGCCCAGAGACCCGCCTTCGCCACCGGTGTTCCTCCTGATATCTGCGCATTTCACCGCTACACCAGGAATTCCAGTCTCCCCTACCACACTCTAGCCTGCCCGTACCCACTGCACGCCCAGAGTTAAGCCCTAGGTTTTCACAGCAGACGCGACAGACCGCCTACGAGCTCTTTACGCCCAATAATTCCGGACAACGCTTGCACCCTACGTATTACCGCGGCTGCTGGCACGTAGTTAGCCGGTGCTTCTTCTGCAGGTACCGTCACTTGCGCTTCTTCCCTGCTGAAAGAGGTTTACGACCCGAAGGCCTTCATCCCTCACGCGGCGTCGCTGCGTCAGGCTTTCGCCCATTGCGCAATATTCCCCACTGCTGCCTCCCGTAGGAGTCTGGGCCGTGTCTCAGTCCCAGTGTGGCCGGTCGCCCTCTCAGGCCGGCTACCCGTCGTCGCCTTGGTAGGCCATTACCCCACCAACAAGCTGATAGGCCGCGAGCTCATCCCTGACCGAAAAACTTTCCACACACAGACCATGCAGCCATGTGTCATATCCGGTATTAGCCACCGTTTCCCGTGGTTATCCCAGAGTCAGAGGCAGATTACTCACGTGTTACTCACCCGTTCGCCACTGATCCCCTCCGAAGAGGTTCACCGTTCGACTTGCATGTGTTAAGCACGCCGCCAGCGTTCGTCCTGAGCCAGGATCAAACTCTCCGTAAATAATCTTCTAGGAAGACTTTTAGCGAAGTGTTGCAAGAATCCTGACCAACAACTCCGATCCCGTTACCCAGACCACCGACGGGGGTCGATGACCTGCAGAACCGAAGACCATTAGCCAGAGACCATCCCAATCGGGACAATCATTTGGCATCGGTTGTTCAGATGCACTGTTGAGTTCTCAAGGAGCGGACGCTCAGAACTTCCTGCCTTTCGGCGTTCCGTCCTGGCGACGTTGTAGAACATTACTGCCGTGTTGCCACCGGGTCAAATCCGTGTTTCGCGGTTATGACCGGCGTTCGAGCTTTTCCTTTTCGACATGTTCAGTCCGTGCCACACATTCCGACCAGCGGAGGCATGTCACTGACGTTCACAGGCCTTGAAGGAGATGTTGGGACTTCGCGACCGGCCACCGTGGTGTCCGTTTCTCGCGTTCTCAACGAGCCAGAACGTTACGGACCGCAGCCGGGCTGAGTCAAATCGCCGCGCCGTCCACCGCTCAAACCCCGTTCACCTGCGGTTTCACCAGCGTGCAGGCGTGTCCTGCTCGCCGGAAGCCACTTTTCGGCCCCCGCTGTGCGCGCGGTCACGCGACATCCGCCCTGGTCGGATCACCTGCAGCGGCCCGGCGAATGCCTGCCGGCAGCTGCCGGCCAACCACTCTCCGTAGCCGCAGCTCCTCCGGTGAGGTCAGCCCCCAACCCGCCCCTGACGTTCACGCACCAGCGGACCCGACCACCACGTCCCTCATTGCCGTCCGCGCTGAGGAAGCCCGTGCATCCGGACAGCAGAAGAGCTCCCCGTCAACACCGACGGGGAGCTCTGATGACGTGGAACGGAAGAACTCAGGTGGCCGGCGGGAGCGGCGGGCGGTGCATGGCAATGCCGTGGTGCAGCTGCTCATGGATGCGCAGCAGATGCGCCGCCTCTTCGCGGCTGAACGGGCCTCCTGTGAGCTCGCACTGTGAGCACACCATGACCGTGCGTGCGCTGCCCTTCTTCAGGACGCGCTGTGCGAACGAACGGGCGCGATCCCCCAGCGGACGGCGCGACCCTGCACCGACCGGACCGGTGACCAGCACCGGTTTCTTCTCCGAGTCGCTGTGAACAGCGAGATCCTTGGAACGCATCAGGCCACCATAGTCCTCTCGCGCACCCCTTGGGCAGGAACGAAAACCGTTGTGTAACAACCCTCACGGCTACACCGGGCCATGTCGTCACGCTCCGCGTTGTTCATTTCAATAGTGTCATATCGCCTTGTGCCGCAACGAGGAACAGCATAGGCCCACCCGATCGGCACAGCCACACCTAAGGGATTCTGCGTAATTTCGCGCAAAGGGTGGCGCGGAAACCCGCTCGGGTGTAGATGGCTGCGGGCGAAATCGGTCATCGGTGCGTGAAAATGACTTTGACACCGGCGATCCCGGCTTTCACCAGGGCGAATCCGATTCCGGCCCAGAGTGCGGCCGTGGAGACCCGGCCGGTTGCTGAGACGTTCGACGGCAAGCCCGGTTCCGGCCGACCGCAGCACCAGCAGGGCACCGGCGGTGATCTCCGCGGGCCGGGCGCCGATCGAGTGCAGCGTCAGGCTCCCTCAGATCATCGCCGGCACCACTGCGAAGGTGAGAATAGGTGTGGCGTCCCGTCTTTTCGCCAGCAGGTGGCTCGGCGCCGGAACGCCCGGGTGCGGGCCAGGGCCCGAAGGCGCGAGGTGCGGCCGTTTCGGCCTGACCGGAAGCCGTGCCGAAACGGTACGCACCGCGTCGCCTCAGCCCCCGGAAGCCGCACCTCGCTCCCGGGAGCTCAGACTCAGGAGCTCAGTACCTGAAGCCCGCCACCAGACGCGAGAGTTCGTCACTCATCCCGGCCAGTTCCCGGGCGCTCTCCTCGGCCTGGCCGATGGTCGCCGTGGTGGTGTCCGCGGCGGCGGCCACCCCGGAGATGTTGCGCGCGATCTCGCTGGAACCGTCGGCCGCGGTGGCGACCCCGGCGTTGATGCTCTGCGTGGTGGCGGTCTGCTCCTCCACCGCCGAGGCGATGGTGGTCTGGAACTCGTTGATCTGCGCGATCACGTTCGCGATCTCGGTGATGGCCGAGGTGGCGCTGTCCGCGTCCTCCTGGATGGTCTCCACCCGCTTGGAGATGTCCTCGGTCGCCCGGGCCGTCTCCTGGGCCAGCTGCTTGACCTCGTCCGCGACCACGGCGAAGCCCTTGCCCGCGTCCCCCGCCCGCGCCGCCTCGATAGTGGCGTTCAGGGCCAGCAGGTTGGTCTGCTCCGCGATCGACGTGATCAGCTTGACCACGTCACCGATCTCCCGTGAGCTGTCGCCCAGCTTGTTCATCGTGCCGGTGGTCGACTCCACGGCTGCCACCGCACCGGTCGCGACCCGGGCCGCCTCCTGCGCGTTGCGGGCGATCTCGGCGATCGAGACCGTCATCTCCTCACCACCGGCCGCCACGGACTGCACGTTGGTGGACACCTCGTCGGCGGTCCGGGAGACCACACCGGCCTGCTCGGAGGTCTGGGTGGCCGAACGGCTCACCTCGCCGGCCACCTGGGTCAGACCGCCGGAGGCGCCACGCAGCCGCTCCGAGGTGGCCCCGATGGCGGTGAAGACGGTCCGGATCCGGCCGGTCGCGTCGTCCAGCGCGGCCGAGATGTCCGCGATCTCGTCGTTGCCGTGGTCGTCGATCTTCTGCGAGAGGTCGCCCGCGGCAACGCTCTTCGTCACCTCGACGGCCCGGCGCACGCGCCGCGTGATGGCCCGCGAGAGCGTCACCGTGGACGCCACCACGATCGCCACACCGGCCACCAGCACGGCCAGGATCACGATGTTCATCGTGCGGAACTTGGCGTTCGCCTGCCCCTCGAGCTCGGTCGAGGCCTGCTCGAGCACGTCCGAGGCGTTGCCCACGGCCTCGTCGGTGGCGTCGTTGGCGGTCTGGATCGCCTCGTAGTCCCGGCGGGCCGCGACCTGGTTGCTCACCGCGGCGTCGATGACCACGCCGATGGCCTTCGTGTAGTCGCCGAACGCGGAGCGCATCCCGTCGACCATCTGCTTGTCGTCGTCGTGCAGCGGCAGCGCGTCGAGCTTGCCGAACAGCTCGTCCACGGTGGCGGTGTCGTCGGTCAGGTCCTGCTTGAGGTCCGCCGGGCTCGGTGAGAGCAGGGCCTTGTACCCGTCCACCTTGAGCTCACTGGCCCGGGTATCGAGCTGCCGGATCACCGCGAGCGCCTTCAGATGCGTACGCTCCTGCCCCTGAAGGTCTTTCACCTGCGCGGCGAGCATGAGTGCCGCGACGTTGCTGAGGACGGCGACGGCCAGGCCGATGCCTCCCAGCAGAGCCAGTCTCCGACCTATCGTGAATCTGATTCCGCGCACCGCAGCCGCCTTCGACGCCAGTTCGCCTCGCCACCGTGGAGAGGCCCGTGACTCTTTCGGCACCCGGAATCGATCACTGAACCGGGCAGCGGTGAGGGATTCTCGGCATTTCGCCGCTCCCGGCCCCACAAATGCCGCAGGATGAGTCGAAAAGCACGGGGGCAGTTGGGCATGCGGGCCCCGGCGGTCGGTGTCAGGGTCGGACCATGGTGAACCTCGGATACACCCTGATGTGCGAGCAGACCGATCCCCGCAGCCTGGTCCGCGACGCGGCCGACGCCGAGCAGGCCGGGTTCACCCTGGCCGTGACGAGTGATCACTTCTTCCCCTGGCTCGACGCCCAGGGGCACAGCCCGAACGCCTGGGCCACCCTGGGCGCGGTCAGTCAGGTCACCTCCACGCTCGAGCTGATGACCTACGTGACCTGCCCGACCGTGCGCTACCACCCGGCGGTGGTGGCTCAGCAGGCCGCGACGGTGGGCATCCTGAGCGAGGGCCGGTTCACGCTCGGCCTGGGCTCCGGCGAGAACCTGAACGAGCACGTCGTCGGCCGGGGGTGGCCGGGCGTGAACACCCGGCACGAGATGCTCGAGGAGGCCGTCGACATCATCGGAGCGCTCTTCGACGGCGGTTACGTCACCTACGGCGGTAAGCACTTCCACGTCGACTCGGCCAAGCTCTGGGACCTGCCCGACGTGCGGGTGCCGATCGGTGTGGCCGTGAGCGGCAGGCAGTCGGTGGAGGCGTTCGCCCCGAAGGCCGAGGTGATGATCTCGACCGAGCCGGATCCGGAGCTGGGCCGGGGCTGGGACGCCGCGAGCGCGTCCGGTTCCCCGGCGCGCAAGGTGGGGCAGCTGCCGATCTCCTGGGACTCCGACCGGGACGCGGCGGTGCAGCGAGCGCACGAGCAGTTCCGCTGGTTCGCGGGTGGCTGGAAGGTGAACGCGGAGATTCCGTCGACGGCCGGTTTCGACGCGGCGAGCCAGTTCGTGCGGCCGGAGGACGTGGCGGCCCAGATCCCGTGCGGCGCGGACGTGGACGCGGTGGTCAAGGCGCTCGGGCCGTTCGCGGAGGCGGGCTTCACCGACGTGGCGCTGGTGCAGATCGGTGGAGACCGGCAGAAGTCGTTCCTGGAGGCGGCTCAGAGCGAGATCCTGCCCGCCGTCCGTGAGGTGTTCGGAACGAGATAGGGCTCCGGGTGGCCTCGTTCGACGGCGTCGAGCACCACGTCGGCGAGGTCACCGCGTCGGGCGTACACGGCCCGTTGCCGTTCCGCGCCGGTGCCGTGCCGGAGTACCTGCTCGAGCGCGTGCTCCACCCGTTCCAGGTCTCCGTTGCGCACCAGGGCCGGTCTCACCCGGTCGACGAGCTGCTGCACCCGTACCGGGGCCGGAACCCGTTGCCCGGTGAGGGGATCCATGAGCTGCCCGGCGAGTCCGTAGCGGGACGCCCGCCAGGCGGCGCCGCGCAGCAGCTCCGGGCGGGCGGCCGGCCAGGGCCCGTCGTCGACGGCCGACTCGACCAGCGCCCGGCACAGGGCGGCCAGGGGCACAGCGCTGTCGGGTTCGGCGCCGACGTCGGCCACCCGGATCTCGACGGTCGGGTAGCGCGCGGAGAGCCGGGCGTCGAAGTAGACCATGCCGAGGTCGAGGAGCACGCCGGTCTCGATCAGGGTGTCGACGAGGGAGTGGTACTCGTCGGGGTCGCGGAACGGGCCGGTGGGGCCGGAGCTGGGCCAGCGGTCCTGCACCTGGCGCCGGTAGCTGGCGTAGCCGGTGTCGGTGCCGTGCCAGAACGGCGAGTTCGCGCTGAGGGCCAGCAGTACCGAGAGCCAGGGCTGGATGCCGTTGATGGCCCGGATCCCCTCAGCCTCCGACTCGATGCCGACGTGCACGTGGCAGCCGCAGGTGAGCACCTCGGCCGCGGTCGTGCGGTAATCGCTGACCATGCGCCGGTAGCGCTCCTCGGGGTAGAGCGTGGGTTCGGCCATCACCGGGCTGGTCGCCAGCCCGGCCACCCGTACTCCGTGCCCGGCCGCCAGCCGGCTCAGCCCCTGTCGGCGCAGCTCCAGGTCGGAGGCCAGCTCGTCGAGGTCGCGGCGGGGCCGCGATCCGGTCTCGGCCTGTTCCTGCTGCAGTTCGTGCTCGATGCCCTCGTGCGACCCGGCAGTGACCCGCGGCGCGGCGGGACGCGGGACGCCGTGCTCGTCGACCAGGAGGAATTCTTCCTCCACCCCAACCGTGCGCCGTCGGCTCACGCTCATGGCGTCAGTGTGACAACGAACTGCTGGTTGCGCCTCGGGAGCTACATGCGCGGGGCAGCTTCGTGATCGGGCAAGAATCGGGCAAGCCTCAGGCGAGGCAGTCCCGGCCCGCGGTCCCGGCCCGGCTGACCTGGGCCGGGTCGACGGCGAGGCCCAGGGCCAGGCCCTCGGGCCGCACCCCCACCGTCTCGAGGGTTGTGCCCGCAGGCAGGCCCAGGTCGACCGTGCGCGGCTTGAGCCGGCTCTCACCGTTCTCGTCCTGCAGCAGGTCTCCCGTGAGCAGGGAGACCAGGCCGACGCCGACCGTACGGCCGCCCACCACCACCGACTCCGGCGTCGCGGTCAGGGTGTCGCCGCCGGGCTCCAGCCGCACCAGGACCTTCACCGGGCGTCCACCGACCTTCTCGGCCAGGGTGACCGCGAGCAACCCGTCCTGCGCGGTCAGGCTCGCCCCGTTCAGCTCACCGGCGTCCTCGGGGTCCGCCGACGACGTCAGCTTCCCGCTGAGCCCGTCGAAGGGCAGCGTCAGGGCGGCGTGAGCCGAATCCATCGTGGGCGGGTCGCCCAGGCCCACGCCGGTCAGGGTCACCGTCAGCGATCCGAGGGGGATGCCTGAGGACGCGTCGGTGTCACCGGCCGCGGTGGCCGGGGCGGCCACGGCCGCGATCGACGTCGTCGACAGGCCGCTGATGGTGATCCGGTCCACCGTGCGGGAGACGAGCCCCATCAGCAGCGGGGTCTCGCCCAGCGACACCGTGGGACTCAGCGACTCGTCACCGGTGACGCACCGCAGGACCCGGACCACCGCGTCCTTCGTGTAGCGCGTGGCCCACACGTTCGCGCCCACCCCGAGCACCAGGAGCAGCACCACGACCGCGGCCGTGACCGCCGGCCAGCGCCGCTGACGCCGGCCACCGGGCGCAGCACCGTCCGTTCCGACCGCCGCGTCCGCGCCGACCAGGGAGTCTTCTGTGTGCACGTGGTCCTCACGCGTCCGGGAACACTGTCCGCTCACCCATGGAACACCATGGCCGCGGGGGTGCGGCGTGTTCACGCCCACATCCTCCCATCTCATGATTCACCGCCATCCCGGCCACATACCGTGGCACGTGGTTGCACACTGTGGAGGACGGGACGCCGGGCCGGACGGGTGAGCGGAAGCGGAACCGTCCAACCGCTCATTCCCGTGACCGATGGAGAGTCGTGACGCAGCCCCGGTACGCCGCCGGAGCCGGGCGCTGGATCAGCCGCGCCACGGTGACCGGACTCGTGCTGTCGGCCATCACCCTGCTGGGTGCCCTCGGGGCGGTGGCCGTGACGGCCGACGCCCCCTTCGCCGTGGCCGAGGCGGTGAACTGCCTCCTCGCCACCTATCTGGCGGCGGTCACCCTGGTGCTGCTGCGGCGCAACGCCCGGCGCGACCGCACCGAGGAGCACGAGACCCAGGTCTGGCGCTACCTGCTGCTGGGGGCGCTGATCCTCACCGTGGCCGTGCTCGCCGGGCAGGCCGCCGCCCTGCTCGCGCACGGCCCGTACCCTTCCGGCACCGATCTGGGCTGGGTCGTCTTCACGGTCGGCTGCATCGCCGCGGGCCCGTTCTTCTACCAGGGGCTGGTGCGCTGGAAACGGGTGCGCACCGCGCTGGCCGACCCCAACGACATCCTCAACGGCATCGGCGCCTGGATGGTCGTGGTCGCCATCGCCAACGCGGTGCACGAGCCCGGCCTGCACGACGACGCGTTCGTCTTCTGGCGCACCGAGGCCGGGTACGCCCTGATCGGCGCGGGCGTGGTGCTGTTCGGCTCCGCGGTGACCATCGCCAACCTCAACGGGCTGGCCTCCGACGCCCGGGCCTGGCTGCTCACCGGGGCGATGGCCACTCCCCTGGCCGTGGCCCTGGCCCCGCTGGCCCTGGGCAGCGGCCCGCACGCCCACGGCGCCGCGGCCACCCAGGGCCTGATCCTGGTCGCCGCCGCCCTGATCGGCCTGGCCTTCCAGCGCCCGGCCGAACGCTCCGAACTGCTGCCCGCGATGACCGAGACCACCACCGCCAGCGCCCTGACCGTGCTGATCGCCGGGGTGCTCGTGCTCGTCCAGCAGGCACTCACCAGCCGCCACGACGTCCTCGTCACCGGGCTGGCCGCGACCGCCGTGGCCGGGGCCTGCTACCGCTTCGTCACCGTGGTGCGCGACCTCGCCGTGCTGGCCCGGGCCAAGCACGAGGCCCTCACCGACGAGCTCACCGGTGCCGCCAACCGTCGCGCCATGGTGATGGCCATCGACCGCAGCCTGGCCGCGAACACCGAGGTGGCCCTGCTCCTCATCGATCTCGACCGGTTCAAGCTGATCAACGACCGCTACGGGCACTCGGTCGGCGACCGGCTGCTGCAGGACGTCAGTGCCAGCTTCGACCGGCACGTCCCGGCCGGTGGGCTGCTGGCCCGGTTGGGGGGCGACGAGTTCGCCGTGCTGCTCACCGGGGCCGGGGCCGAGCACGCGGACTTCACCGCGCAGCGCCTGGTCGAGGCCGGGGCCACCTACCGCAGCCTGGACGGGCGGCCGCTGCGGGTCTACGCCAGCGTCGGCGTCGCCCACAACGACCACGCGGACATGCCCGGGGTGGAGCTGATGCGCCGCGCCGACGTGGCGATGTACCGGGCCAAGAGCGCCGGCCTCGGGTTCAGCCGGTACGACTCCGACCTGGACGCGGCCGCCCAGGAGGAGCTCGAGCTCTCCGAGGACCTGCAGTGGGTGTTCGCCGACCCGGCCGCGGTCGCCGAGCAGATCCGGGTGTTCTTCCAACCGCAGGTGCGCATCTGCGACCTGGAGGTGGTCGGCGCCGAGGCCCTGGCCCGCTGGGAGCACCCCCGGCACGGTCTGCTGGGTCCGGTCCGGTTCGTCGACCTGGTCGAGAACCAGGGCCTGATGGGCATTCTCACCGAGCGGGTGCTGCACGAGTCGGTCACCCAGTGGCAGCGCTGGCGGGCGGCGGGCCGGTCGCTGCGGGTGTCGGTCAATCTCTCGGCCGGGTTCCTCGCCGAGCCCCGCCTGCTCGAGATCCTCGACGACGTGCTGGCCCGCGACATCGACCCGGCCCAGTTCGTCATGGAGATCACCGAGACCGGCTTCATGGTCGACCCGGTGCTGGCCGCCCGCACGATCCGGGACATGGCCGACCGTGGGTTCGGCATCAGCATCGACGACTACGGCACCGGCTACTCGTCGCTGAGCTACCTCAACGACATCCCGGCGGCCGAACTCAAGATCGACCGCACCTTCACCCACCGCATCCTGGGCGACGAGCGCACGGCCGCCATCGTCGCCGGGACCGCCCAGATCGCCCATCGCCTGGACATGCGCCTGCTCGTCGAGGGCGTGGAGGACGAGGCGACCCTCGCCGCCCTCGGCGGGCTGGGCTGCGACGAGGCGCAGGGCTACCTGTTCGCCGCGCCGCTGCCCACCGACGCGTTCATGACCTGGCTGGACCGGTACCCGGTGCCCGCACCCACGATGGTGACACCGCGGCCCGGCCCGACCACCACGTCCACCGTCACGCCCCTAAGAACTCCAGCAGCGCCTCGTTGAACTCGGTGGCGTGCGTGGCGTTGATGCCGTGCGGGCCGCCCTTGATCACGTGAGCCCGCGCGCCGGGCACGGTTTCGGCCACCCGCTTGCCACTCACCTCGAACGGGACGATGGAGTCGCTGTCGCCGTGGATGACCAGCGTGGGCACGTCGATCTTGGCCACGTCGGGGCGGAAGTCGGTGGTGCCGAACGAGGCGATGCACTCCAGAGTGGCCTTCGGCGAGGCGAAGGCGGCGATCTGCCGGGCGTAGTCCTTCTGGGCCTGGCTGACCAGGTCGCTCTTGCCGCCGGCGGCGAAGAAGTTCTCGATGAACCCCTCCAGGAAGGCCAGCCGGTCGGTGGCCACCCCCTCCTGGAACGACTTGATCGTCTCGTCGTCGAGCCCACCGTCCGGGTTGTCACCCGTCTTGTAGAGGTACGGCGGCACGGCGGCGGCGAAGACGGCCCGGGCCACCCGGTCGGTGCCGTAGGTGCCGATGTACCGGGCGACTTCCCCTCCACCCATCGAGAACCCCACCAGCGTGGCGTCATTGAGCTCGAGGGCGGTCATCAGGGTGTCGAGGTCGGCGGCCAGGGTGTCGTAGTTGTAGCTGTTCCAGGGCTGCGACGACTCGCCGAACCCGCGGCGGTCGTAGGTGATCACCCGGTACCCGGCGGCGACCAGGGCGGGCACCTGGTTCTCCCAGGAGCGGCCGGACAGTGGCCAGCCGTGGATGAGCACGACCGGATCGCCCGACCCCTGGTCGGTGAAGTGCAGTTCGACGCTCTCGACCGGGCTGTTGACGGTGAGCTTGGGCACGTGAATCCTCCGGCGATCGGCGGGACGGTGTCACCGGCGAGCCTAGGGTCCGGCCGGGCTCGCGCCACTCAGATCGTCCAGGCCACAAGAGATTTCGGGCAAATGGACGTTGTGGTCGGCAAGGCGGTCAAGTCACCCTCGGGCCGGTTGCAAGATTTTGCGCGAATCGCGCAAGAAATCAGCGCGACAAACGCCCCGAAGAGGCCCTGATCACCAGCTCCGGCTCGAACAGCAGCTCCCGGTTCGAGGCCGGGCCACCCTCGATCTGACCGGCCATCAGGGTCAGGGCGGCGGCCCCCATCGCCTCGACCGGCTGGCGCACCGTGCTGAGCGGCGGGTCGGCGCAGGTCATCAGGAACGAGTCGTCGGAACCCACCACCGAGAAGTCGCCCGGTACGTCCAGCCCGGCCCGGCGCGCCGCCCGCAGCCCGCCCAGGGCCAGGGTGTCGCTCGCGAAAATGACCGCGGTGGCCTTGCGTTCGATCAGCAGGGAGGCCGCGAGCTGCCCTCCCTCGATCGTGAACATGGCGTGCTCGACCAGCTCGGCCGGGCCGAGATCCGCGAAAACCCTTTTCCGCCGTCGTGACGCCACGTGCCCGGGTGGCCCGACCACCAGCCCGATGCGCTCGTGACCGAGCGAGCGCAGATGGGCATGAGCCGCCCGGGTCGCCGCCTCGTCGTCGATCGAGACTCGTTCGAACGGAAGCTCTTGCGCCGCCGCCCCGACGAGAACCACCGGAATTCCTCGATTCCCGAGCTGAACGAGGAAGTCGTGCGGGACATGGGCGTCACCGCTCGCCCCACCGACGAAGAAGATGCCGGAAACCTCTTGCTCCAGCAGGGTCTGGACGTGGGCGGCCTCGCTGACACCACCCAGCGAACTGATGCACAGCACCGGCGTGTGCCCGAGCCGGGCGACACCGGCCGCCAGCACTTCGGTGAACGCGGCGTGCACCGGGGTCTGCAGTTCGGGCAGCACCAGGCCGACCAGCCGGGTGCGGTCGCCCCGCAGTCGGGTGGGCCGCTCGTAGCCGAGCACGTCGAGCGCGGCGAGCACCGAGTTCCGGGTGGCGTCGGAGACCCCGGGCCGGCCGTTGAGCACCCGGCTGACCGTGGCCTCACTGACGCCGACCTTCCTGGCCACCTCGGCCAGCCGTCGTCGCGTCACGGCAAGAAGAGTACGGGTTCACGCAAGCCGGTTGCACGTGCACTGCAAGAACCGGCGTCCCAGCCCCCGAAAAAGAGGGGCTCTAGACCGGTCGGTGCACTCGGCTGTGCCCGAACACCAGAACCGCCACGCCGGTCAGGATCACCACGTCGCCGATGCTGAAGACATTGGCGAACGGCACCCCGGAGGGCACCGCGAACACATCGCCCAGCCAGGGCAGGCGCGGGTCGGACAGCACCCCCGAGTTCGAGAAGTGCTCCGAGTCGGCCAGCCCGGCCGTGCGCACCGCCGACTCCGAGGCCGGGAGCGTGCCGCCGTTCAGCGCGATCGTGACCGCGTTCAGCCCTGCCCCCAGCGCGATCAACGGCAAACCCCGCAGCGCGCGATTGGCCCAGATGAACGCCCCGGCCAGCATATAGCTCAGCAGATGCAGTGAAAAGCCCAGCCAGTCAGGCACTTTCGTAAGTACGGAGAAGAGCAGTACCTGCAGCAGAAGGGCTGCCGGCAGCAGCCACCAGGCCCGGACCGGGATCTCCCCCAGCTGCCGCAAGCTGCCGCCGGTCAGCGGCACGGCGAGCAGCAGGAGCAGGGCGGCGACCCCGATGATCACGCGGGCTTCTCCTGGCGGGCCACGATCGGGCGCAGGACCTCCAGCTCCACCGGGCGCACCGTGGCCAGGTCACCGATCGCGTCCAGCCGCCCGTTCGCCTCCCAGGCCGTGATCCAGGTGTCGAACTCGTCCGCGGCCAGCGGTGCCTGCACGGTGAAGCCCTGGATCACGTCGCAACCCAGCACCTGCAGATGGCGCCAGCTCGCGGCGTCCTCCACACCTTCCGCCACCACCTGCAGGCCCAGGTTGTGGCCCAGGTCGATGGTCGAGCGCACGATGATCTGGTCGTTGTCGTCGCTGGTCATGCCGATGATGAAGCTGCGGTCGATCTTCAGCTCGTCCACCGAGAGGCGCTTGAGGTAGGCCAGCGAGGAGTACCCGGTGCCGTAGTCGTCGATCGCGATCCGCACCCCCGCGGCCCGGAGCATGGCCAGCACCGCGACGGCCCGGTGCGGGTCGGTCATCACGGTGTTCTCGGTGACCTCGAGGGTGAGCAGGGCCGGGGGCACCCGGTGGCGCCGCAGCAGCGCGTCGACCTGCTCGGGCAGCCGCACGTCGGCCAGGTGCCGCACCGACAGGTTCACCGCGACCCCGAGGCGACGCCCCTGGTCGAGCCAGACCCGGGCCTGCGCCACGGCCTGCTCCAGCACCACCAGGGTGAGCTGGGTGATCAGTTCGGTGCTCTCGGCCAGCGGGATGAACTGGTCGGCCCCGAGCAGGCCCCGCGAGGGGTGCCGCCAGCGCACCAGGGCCTCGGCCCCCACCACCCGGCCGGAACGCACGTCGCACTTCGGCTGGTAGTAGACCGTGAGCTGGTCGCGAGCCAGGGCGTCGTGCAGCTGGGTGAGCAGGAGCAGCCGCTCGGTGGTGTTCTCGTCCTTCGTCGGGTCGTAGACGGCCACTCCGCCGCCGTTGCCCTTGGCCAGGTACATCGCGATGTCGGCCTTGGCCAGCAGGTCGGCGCTGCCGTGGGCGTGCTGCGGGGCCAGGGCGATGCCGACGCTGGCCCGCACCTCCAGCCGGATGCCGGCCACGCTCACCGGCTCGTCGAGCGTGCCGCTGAGCCGCTCGGCCAGGGCCACGGCCTGCGGCAGCGGCTCGAGCGGGCTCAGCCGGGTGAGCACGGCGAACTCGTCGCCGCCGAGCCGGGCGACCGTCACGTCATCGTCCACGGCCGAGCGCAGGCGCCGGCCGATGTCGCAGATCAGCGCGTCCCCGGCCTCGTGCCCCAGGGTGTCGTTGATCTCCTTGAAGTGGTCGAGGTCGATGAACATCACCCCGATCACGGCCCGGTCGGGCGGCTCCTCCGCCAGCTCGTGGTCGAGTTTCTGCAGGAAGAACGCGCGGTTGGGCAGGCCGGTGAGCGCGTCGTGCTCGGCGCTGCGGCGGTGCTCCAGGGCCAGTTTCGAGATCTGGTGCACGGCGATCACCGGCATCAGCACCAGCGGCACGAGCCAGAGCGAGAAGTTGGTGACGGCCAGGCAGATCGGGGCCATGGCCACCATCGGGCCCCAGGTGGTGACGTTCTGCCGCACGTCGCCCCACAGGCCGGCCGGGTCGAACCGCCGGCTGGCGAGCGCCACCACGAGCACCACCAGGCCGTTGTTGACGAGGAAGTACACGCCCGAGGCGACGATGGCGGGGGCCACGTCGTCCCGGTCGAAGCTCTCCGGCACGAAGAACGCCTGACCGGCCAGCAGGCAGAAGATCCAGCGCCCGGCGGCGACGGCCAGCACGTACTGGGCCAGGTTGAACACGGGCCGCGACCAGTGCCGGCCCTGCTTCAGGTCGTCGATCACCAGCGGGATGCTCTGGGCGAGGATCACCAGGCCGGGCGGGGCGGCGAAGATCAGCGCGACGATGAACGTGGTCGAGAGCGTCATCAGGTACGAGCGGCTGTCCTCGAGCACCACCTCGATCGAGATCAGCTCACCGACGATGATCCCGAGCACCAGGAAGATGATCACCAGACGGTCGACGCCGAACTCGGTCGGGTGCAGCAGCAGCGCCGTCAGGCTCAGGACGAGGACGGGCGCGGCCACCGTGACGACGGCGGCGATGTAGACGCCCAGCGGCGTGATCCGGGGGATCCGGAGCGGGCCGGCCACACTGGATCCACCGATGGTCATACCGTCCTACTCTCCGTGGCGTCTCCCCGGTACTGGCGCGCCGGGGAGACGCGGACCGTGCGGATGGGATCAGCTCACCGTGCTCATCCCCACTTGTCTGAGGCGCCCACCAGAACGGCAAGCGTGACGACGGCGGTCACGACGCCGGCGGCCTTCACATACGCCATTGCCTTGAACTCGTTCATCCCGACCCTCCTCGTACCCGGCCAGACGTCCGTCCGCGCTGGCCCGCGGGTCGAAGTCGCGGGAGGTCGGCTTCGAACCGTCCCGTCGGCTGTTCCAGCAACCGCACCCCGTGAGGGCACGATCCACCTCGACACGGCGATTATGTCCGGATCATCCGGCTTTGGGTACTCACGGGTTCACATCCGCCCGCCAGAGGCCCTCGGGGCCGGAAATCCGGTCACTTCTTTCTTATCGGACATCACGCCGTGCACACAGGCGACTGCGGTGCGACCTGAGTCACAGACGGCGAAGGGCCCCACACCGTGAGTGCGGGGCCCTTCGCGGGACGGTCAGAGTGCGGGGGCGCGTTCCCGCAGTGTCGCCAGCAACCGGCAGGCCAGGTAGATGGCGAACGAGATGGTGGTGACGTAGGGGCTGATTGGCACGCTGCTCCCGAGGGCCAGCAGGATGCCGCCGATCATCGAGGTGGTGGCGAAGAGGATGCTCAGCACGGTGGCCCCGGCGGTGGTGGACGCCAGCCGCACCGCCGCGGCGCCCGGGGTGACCACGATGCTCAGCACCAGCAGGGCCCCGACCACCTGCACCGACATCGCCACGACCAGGCCCAGCAGCACCATGAAGCCGAGCGACAGCGGGCCGAGCGGGATGCCCCGGGCCAGGGCGACCTCCGGGTCGGTGCTGGCGAACGAGAGCGGGCGCCACATCAGCAGCATTCCCACGGCGACGATCACCGAGATCACCGCCAGCCAGCTCAGGGCCGGCGTGTCGATGGCCACGATCTGGCCGGTGAGCAGGCCGAACTTGTTCGCCGCGCGGCCTTCGTAGAGCGCCAGGAAGAGCACGCCGAGGCCGAGCCCGAACGGCATCAGCACCCCGATCCAGGAGTTGCGGTCGCGGGCGCGCACGCCGAGCAGGCCGATCAGGATCGCGGCCGCGAGTGAGCCGACCAGCGAGCCGGCGACCACGTTCAGGCCCAGCAGCAGGAAGCCGGAGGCCCCGGCGAACGAGAGCTCGCTGATGCCGTGCACCGCGAACGGCAGGTCCCGCATCACCACGAAGGTGCTGATCAGGCCGCCCACGATGCCGAGGATGAGCCCGGCCAGCAGCGAGTTGTGCACCAGCGGCAGCAGTTCGCTGTAGTCGGTGAAGTTGAAGATCTTGTCCCAGCTCACGACTGCGCCGTCTCCTGGGTCTCGTCGTGGTCCTCGGGATGGTGGACGGGGTGGTCGGGTATCCCGACCACCACCAGCTGGCCGCGCACCTCGATGACGTCGACCGGCGAGCCGTACAACCGGGTCAGGGTCTGCGACGTCATGACCTCGTTCACCGGGCCGATCGTGAACCGGCCGCCGGCCAGGTAGAGCACCCGGTCGGCGTAGGGCAGGACCGGGTTGATCTCGTGGGTCACGAAGAGCACGCCGGTGTTGTGGTCGCGGCGCCGCCGGTCGACCACGGCGCAGACCTCGCGCTGGTGGTGCAGGTCGAGCGAGAGCAGCGGCTCGTCGCACAGCAGCAGCGCCGGGTCGCAGGCCAGGGCCTGGGCGATGCGCAGCAGCTGCTGCTGGCCGCCGGACAGGCGGGAGGCCGGGGCGTCGGCGAACCGGGTGGCCCCGACCTCGGCGAGCGCGGCGTCGATGCGGGCCCGGCGCTGCTTGCGCGAGAGCAACGGCAGTCCCCACCGGTGCCCGTCGTACCCGTAACCGACCAGGTCACGGGCGCGCACCGGGGTCAGCGGGTCGAAACGCCGCTGCTGCGGCACGTAGCCGACCTCGCGCCGGGCCGCAGCCGGCGTCCGGCCGAGCACCGAGACGGTGCCGGCCGACAGCGGCTGCAGCCCGAGCAGGCAGCGCAGCAGGGTGGTCTTGCCGGAGCCGTTCGCGCCGAGCACGGCCACGAACTCCCCCGGCCTGACCGCCAGGTCCAGGTCTTTCCAGAGCGGCTCACCCGCGTCGAAACCGAGTGCCGCGCCGCTCAGGCGCACGAGGTCGGCGCCGTCCACCTTTTCGCTCATCATCCGAGCGCCGAGGTTACCGCCTCGACGTTGGCCTTCATCCAGCCCACGTAGTCCTGGCCCTCGGGCAGGGTCTCGGTGACGCCCACCGTGGGCACCCCGTCGGCCTTGGCCCGGGCCAGCAGCTTCTCGGTCTCGGTGCTGCTGGTCTGCTCGTTGTAGACGAACACCTTGACCTCACCACCGGAGAAGATCTTCAGCGTCTGGTCGAGGACCTTGATCGGGATGTCGTTGCCCTCCTCGACCGCCTCACTGAACGCTTCGGGGGTCTTGTTCTCCAGGCCCAGGTGCTCGAGCAGGTACAGCGGCACCGGCTCGGTGATCGCCACGCCCTGGCCCTCGTACTCGGCCTTGGCGTCGTCCTCCAGCTGGATCACCGCGTCGAGCTCGGCGTTGAAGGCCTTGGCGTTGGCGGTGAACGTGGCGGCCTGGTCGGGCAGCGCCTGGCCGAGGTCGGCCGCGATCCGGTCGGCGACCTTCTGCATGCTCTCCAGGTCGTACCAGACGTGCTCGTTGAACTCGCCGTGCTCGTGGGCGTGCTCCTCCTCGTCCGCGTGGTCGTCTGCGGACTCGGTGCTCCCGGCGCTCTCGGCGTCGCCGTCCAGCCCGGACACCTCGACCGCGTTGATCACGGTCGCCTTGCTGCCGGCCGTCTCGAGCAGTTGGTCCATGAAGTCGTCGTAGTGACCACCGTTCTCGATCACCAGGTCGGCCTTGGACACGGCGAGCTGGGTGCGGGTGTCCGCCTCGAACGAGTGCGGGTCCTGGGTGGCGCTCGAGATGACCGAGGTGACCTCGACCGCGTCGCCGCCGACCTGGGCCGCGATGTCGCCGTAGACGTTGGTGACGGCCACGACGTTCAGCGCACCGGCCGAGGCGCCGGACTCACCCGAGGATCCGGACGAGCCGCTGCCGCAGGCCGTCAGCCCGAGCACGCACACCGTGGCCGTGCCGAGGGCGAGTACCCGGCCCCGCTGCCCTGAATTCCACGCCATCGCGACGCCGTCCTTCCACATGAGTCTGCATCCACGTGCTGGTGGACCTAATGAGAATGATCCTCATAAGCGTTTTCACGCTACCACGAGCCCCAGGTGCAACCTGAACGGGCGAACCGGCGTCTGAGATGAGACGATCTTGAAGGTCGTTCTACGGAACATTCGTCACGAAACGGACTGAGCGGCACCCCAAGGGTGGAGGGCGTCATGGCGCAGAAGACACACAGCCGGTCCAAGGTGTCCGCGACCGGCTCCGACCAGCAGGAACAGCCTGTCAGCAGGAGCCTGGCGGGTGGCCTGGAGCGAGCTCGCAACAGCCTCACCGGCCGCCGCAAGGGCGAGACCGAGCCGCTCCCGGTCGACCAGCCCGGCAGCAAGGTCGACCGCACCGACACGGCGGACAAGGCCGACCGGGGCGGCAAGGGTGGCGGCGGTCGCTCGGGCGACACGATCGTCTACCGCCCCGCGCCCGAGCGGAAGCGTTCCGGCTTCCTCACGGCCGCGTTGGTGGTGGCCGTGCTGCTGGTGGCGGGCGCCCTGGCGCTCAACCTGACCACTGGCGCGCTCGACCGGCTGAACCCGTTCAAGGGCCTGGTCACCAACCAGACCATCGACCGGTCCGGGCCGGCCGTGCTCCAGTCCATCCAAGACCTGGGTCAGTTCGAGGCCGCCAGCGGCTACTACGAACTGGTCGTCGACGTCGAGAAAGACGTGAAGCCGGTGCCGTCGTTCCTGGCCGGGCAGCGCACGCTGTTCATCGCGGCCGGGTCGGTGGACGCGGGGGTCAACCTCAGCAACCTCGGTGACGGCGCGGTGACGGTGAACGACGACCGCACCCACGCCACCATCAACCTGCCCCACCCCACGATGAGCAGCCCCACGCTCGACTACGACCGCAGCTACGTCTACAGCCGTGACCGGGGCGTCTTCGACCGGGTGAAGGGTGCCTTCACCGACGACTCGAAAGAGACCGAGCAGCTGTATTCGATTGCCTCGCAGCGCCTTTCCGAGGCCGCCAACGAGACCGAGGACCTGCGCGACCGCGCCGAGAAGAACACCCGCTCGACGCTCGAGGGGCTGCTCAAGCCGCTCGGGTTCACCCAGGTCACGGTCAACTTCACCTGATCCGCAGATCCCGCCGAACGGGGGACGCCGACCTCACGGTCGGCGTCCCCCGTCTCGTTGTCGGTGGGGGCGTCTATGGTGAACCGCGATGGACGCGAACGAATCCCCCAGCTCACCGGATCGGCCCGAGGCCAGGCCTCTCGCCCGGCCTAAACGCCGGCTGACCACCCCGCTGATCGGGCTGGTCGCGCTGGCCGCCGTGCTGATCGTGTTCGCCGTGGTGCAGTCGCGCGGGCCGACGAAGGCTGTGAAGGGCCTGCCCGCCGAGGTCCGGAGAGAGCTCGCGAGCGCCGCCTCGGCCGACCACCTCGCGGCCCCGGGCACGTGGGTGACCGTGAGCAGCAACAGCACCTGGAGCGACGAGGTGAAGGAGCAGATCCCCGATCCCGAGGGCGTGCTCTACGTGGCTCAGGTCCGGGGTGAGGGAGACGGCGGCGACGGGGGCTACCTACTGTTCCCCGTGCGGGCCGCGGCCGACACGGCGACACTGGCCTGGGCCACGTCCGACCCGGTCGACCTGAGCGGCCTCGGCGAGGTGCACACCCTCAGCCAGGAAGACCTCGACTCCCTCAACTGACACCAAACCCGAAGCGGGGAGCGACAAATCGTCACCCCCCGCGTCCGTGAAAGCTCTTACTGCTGCTTGAGCCTCTGCTCGTAGCCCACGAGCTTCACGCAGGTGGTCAGCGCGAGCACGGCCGCCTCGAGGTTCTCCAGGGTCGGGAACGTCGGGGCGATGCGGATGATCGAGTCCTTCGGGTCCTGCCCGAGCGGGTGCGCGGCCCCGGCCGGGGTCAGGGCGACGCCGATCTCGGCGGCGCGGGCCACGATGTCCGAGGCCGTGCCCTCCGGCACCTCGAGGGTGATGAAGTAGCCACCCTTGGGCTCGGTCCAGGTGCCGAGGCCGGTGCCGTCCAGCTGCTCACTCAGGATGCGCAGCGTGGCCTGGAACTTCGGCGCGATCAGGGCGCGGTGCTTGTCCATGTGCGCGAGAACGCCCTCGGCGCTGCCCAGGAACGCCGCGTGCCGCAGGTGGTTGACCTTGTCCGGGCCGATGGAGCGCTTGGACAGGTTGCCCAGCCACCACTTGACATTGGCCTCGGACGCCCCGAAGAAGCCGACGCCGGCCCCGGCGAAGGTGATCTTCGAGGTCGAGCCGAACACGAACACCCGGTCGGCGTGACCGGCGGCGGTGGCCAGGGCCAGCACGTCGGCGACCTCGACCCGCTCGTCGGTGAGGTGGTGCACCGAGTACGCGTTGTCCCAGAAGATCCGGAAATCCGGCGCAGCGGTGGGCATCTCGGCCAGCTGACGCACGGTGTCGTCGGAGTACGTGACCCCGGTGGGGTTGCTGTACTTCGGGATCGCCCAGATGCCCTTGATCGAGGCGTCGGCCGCCACCAGGCGGGTCACGACCTCCATGTCCGGGCCGGTCTCGGTCATCGGGACCGGGATCATCTCGATGCCGAAGCGCTCACAGATCGAGAAGTGCCGGTCGTAACCGGGAACCGGGGCGAGGAACTTGATCGGCCCCTGGTCGACCCAGCGGCTCTGCGCCCCCGGCAGCGGGCTGAGCAGCGCCTGCACGAACGCGTCGTGCATCAGCTCGAGGCTGGAGTTGCCCGAGGCCAGCAGCTGCGCCACCGGCACCTGGAGCAGCTCGGCGAAGATCGCGCGCAGCTCGGGCAGGCCGTTCAGCCCACCGTAGTTGCGCGTGTCGGTGCCGTCGGCCGCCTTCAGCACGCCCTCGCCGGGCAGCGTCAGCAGCTCGTTGGAGAGATCCAGCTGGTCCGGCGCCGGCTTACCCCGGGTGAGGTCGAGCTTCAGGCCGCGGCCGGCCAGTTCCGAGTAGTCCTGCCGAGCGCTGTCGAGGAGCGCGGTGAGGTCCTGCGCGCCCAAGTCGGTGGTCATCGTCTCTCTCCCGGGGAGCTGTGTGGCATCTGCCGAGAAAGGACTTTACAAGCGTTCGCTGTCGAACACGCCAGTGGATTCCCACCGGACCCATCGGAAACGGAAAAGCGCCGGCCGGTGATTTGCGGCCACCGACCGACGCTTTCGCAAGATTTACGTCAGCCCGGCCAGACCGCGAGAGCAGCCTGGGCCTCTTCCCACGCGGCGGAGAACAACTTCTCGTCGTGCTCCGCCTCTCCGGCGATCCGGCCGTGCAGCAGACCGAACGTGAATCCGTTCTCGCCCGCGCCGTGCGCCCGCACCCCGAGGTCACGCAGCCACTGCCGCTGCACCACCCCGTCCTGGTGGTTGCCCAGGGTCTCGGTGATGCCCTCCATCACCTTGGCCACGTTCTTCGCGTCCTTGCCGATCACCGGCTTCGCGGCCTCGGTGGCGTACCGCGCGCGCTTGGCCTTGATCCGCACCTCGTGCAGGTGGAAGTCGTGTTCCGGGCTGCCGACGGTCTCCCCCGCCAGCACGTCGACGTGATCGCGCACCCGGCGGGCGGCCTTGCGCACGGCCTTGCGCAGTTCGCTCTCGGCCGGGTTGCTGGCCCGCTCGGTGAACGGCGGGTTGTCGATGAACGCCTCGAGGGCGTTCACCAGCCGCACGTACCGGTCGCCGTCCAGCTCGGTCACGGCCGACTTGTGGGCGGTCTTGTACTCGGCGTTCATCTCCAGCCGGATGCGCCGCGCCACCGGGCCCAGCACCAGCTCGCCGGGCAGGCCCTCGACCTCGGCCAGGAGCTTGTCGCGGATCACCTCGGCGTCGCGCACCGGGCCGAGCACGTCCGAGCCCAGCCACTTCAGCTCCTCGCGCAGCGGCGTGACGGCCTCTTCGTCGAACAGCGGCCTGCAGGTGGCCAGGCCGGTGCGCAGCCGCCGGGTGGCGACGCGCATCTGGTGCACGGCGTCGTCGGCGTTCAGGCGCACCCGCGGGTCCATCGCGACCAGCTGGGCGAACTGCGCGGCCAGGTACTCCTGGGCCACGTCGCCCGCGGCCGGCGGCGCCACCACCACGGTCTCGCGCATCCGCTTGAGGGCCTTGCCGGCCCTCTTCTTCGCCTTCTTCGGCGGGAGCGGCTCGACCAGCAGGTCTTCGACGTCGTCGACAACCTCGGAGTCGGTCGCGGTGGGCCTGCCCATCCGCTCACCGATCGCGCGACTCACCTTGGAACGGACGTCGGAGGGCCGGGCCCCGGCCCCGAGCAGCAGCTCCCGCGCGGCGGCGAGCAGCTCGAGGTCGCCGTTGACGAGCTCGACCTCGATCTCGCGCCACGACTGCACCACCGTCTCCTCGCCCAGCGACTGGGCGGAGACCAGGTCGTCGGCCACCTCGGCGAGCACGGTGCCCTCGGCGTCGCGCAGCTCCCGCACGGTGCGCCGGGTGGAGATCAACGCGACCGGGGACACCGCCGCACCCCGGGTCTGCACCCGGACCAGGCCGATCAGCGCCGGCGGGACCGTGCGCACGCTCCGGCCGAGCGGCTTGTGGATCTCGAGCCGGCTGTCGGCGGCGTCGCCCTTGATCGGCTGCTTGAGCTTGAGGTGCCAGCCCGCGTCGCCACCACCGGTACGGCGACGCAGCGTCGTGCCGCCGCGGATCAGCCGGAAGTCCTCGGTGTCCAGGTAGGTGGCTTCGAGCTGGTGCTCCCCGGCCTCGCCGACCGAGCCGACGCCGGGCAGGGCGGTCAGGTCGGGCAGGGCGAACTCCGGATCGGCGTCCAGTTTGATCTCGATCTCGTGGTGAGTTCCTGCCGTCACTGATCTTCCTTTCTGCCGAAGGCACGCCGAGCCGCCGAGGCAGCTCCGCACTCCGGATGATCGGTTCCCGTGGCGGTCACCATAAACAACCAAGGTGAACAAGCCACCGTCACCGACCGGACGACCGGTGTTCAGATGCCGTTCACCGAGACAACGCCGGTGGAGTCGCGAATGTGCCCGTTGTCATCTGTAGTTGTCCGTGTGACGGAAGGCGACTCGAGACGAACGGGTGCGCCCGGCGTCCCCCGTTCGACTGGTTCGCCCCCACCTAGACTGGCGCGATGCCGATGACCGCCCGCTTCCCCACCACCTGCGCCCACTGTTCGGGCCGAGTCATGCCCGGGGAGGAGATCTCCAAGGCCGCCGGCAAGTGGGTGCACTCCACCTGCGCGGTGGCGGCGAGCGAGAACGCGGCCCAGCTGCCGGGTCTCGACGCGGGCCCGCCCAAGACCTTCGGCCGCAACGTCGGTACCAAGGTGCGCAAGGCCGACATGGCCGAGCCGGAGGGTGCTCTCGAGGTCTGGACCGACGGCGCCTGCTCCGGCAACCCGGGCCCGGGCGGCTGGGCCTGGGCCACGAAAGACGGTCGCAAGGGCAGCGGCGGCGAGCCGAAGACGACCAACCAGCGCATGGAGGTCAGCGCCGCGCTCCAGGCCATCCTGGCGCTGGAGGGCCCGCTGGTGGTGGTGAGCGACTCGACCTACGTCGTGAACTGTTTCCGCGACGAGTGGTGGAAGGGCTGGCTGTCGCGCGGCTGGGTCAACAGCCAGAAGAAGCCGGTGGCCAACAAAGACCTCTGGGAGCCGCTGATCGAGGCGTTCCGCGAACGCGGCAACATCTCGTTCCGCTGGGTCAAGGGGCACTCCGGCGACGAGATGAACGACCTGGTCGACCAGCTGGCCGTGGAGGCGGGCAAGGCGCAGGTCTGATCGGCCGACAACGGGGAGGCGTCGCCAGGTGCCAGGAATTTCGCTCGGACTGCAGAGCCCTTACGGGTACCACGGCGACGACCTGACCAGCCCGGCCCAGGCCGCCCGGGCCGGGGCCCTGGTCGACCAGCAGTGGGAGGACGAGCCCGGCCTGCCCCTGGAGCTGCGTATCCACGGGGTGCAGGGCAGCACCGGGCCGGTGGTGCTCGAGCATCCGCACGTGGTGCAGGTCGGCGGCTCCGGACCGACGGCGTTCTACCGGCGCTGGAGCCCCGACGGGGTGGGCCGTCCCTCGGTGCCCTGGCCGCTGGAGGCCTACGTCTGGGGCGGGCTCACCACCCGGGCCCTGGCCTCGGCGTCGTGGCTGCTGCTCCTGCCCTTCATGCTCTACAACGTCGCCTACTACATGCTCCCGGCGGGCGACACCGCGACCCGGGGCCGGCGTCTGCGCAGCGCGCACGCCCTGGCCCGGGTGGTGGTGCGGCTGCTGGCCCTGGCCTCGACCGTGCAGTTCGTCAGCGCCCTGGTCACGCTCTTCCACTCCACCATCGCCTGGCAGAACGGGGCGCACCGGCTGGGTACGTCGTGGTGGTGGCTGAGCTGGTACACCGAGGCGACCACGGCGACCCGGATGTCGCTGGCCACGGTCGCCGTGGCCGCGGTGATCGGCGCTCTCTGGTACGCCGGGGCGGCGACCGCCGGGCACTACGAGGCGTTCAGCACCGGGCGTGGCAGCTACGCGCCGGGCGTGCAGGTCGACGGTGAGGACCGGCCCGACCGGTTGCCCTCGGGCCGCCTGACGCTGCGCGACCGCGGGTTCTGGCGCGGGGCCGCGGCCGCCGCCCGGCTGCGTAACACCCACATCGCCACCGCGTTCGCCACCATCTCGCTCGCCCTGGCCGGCTGCACCAACACCTTCGGCCTCTGGCAGCAGATCCAGATCGCCGTCTCAGCCACCATTCTCGTGGCCGCCGTGGTGCTCGCCGGGTTCGTCGCCGACCGCGACACGGTGGGCGGCAACGACGACGTGGCCCGCTTCGCCACCGCGTTCCGGGCCCTGGCCTGGGTCTCGTTCCTGGTGCTCCTGGCCGGGGTGATCGCCTCGCCGTGGGTGGTGGACGACGCCCCCGAAGACCCGCTCTACGCACCGCACGGCCTGGTCGGCGCCACCACCACGCTCACCCTGCTGCAGTTCGGCCTGCTGGCCGTGCTGCTCGTGCTGGTGGCCTGGCTGCTGCGCGGCTGCCAGAAGCAGCCGCACGGCTGGGAGCCCTTCCTGCGCGGGTACGCCGCCCCGGTGATCACGCTGCTGGCCGTGCTGCTGGGCGGGGTGCTGACGGCGGCCCTGAACCTCTCGGTGGCGCGAATCTTCGGCGAGCCGGGCGGGCGGGCGCTGCACAAGGAGGGCTTCGACCCGGCGAACACCATCCAGCTGCCCGACGCGATGTTCGCCTACTCGGCCGCCGCGGCGTTCAACCTGGTGCCGATCCTGCTGGTGGCCGGGCTCCTGGCGCTGCGCTACCGGCGGCGGGTGCGGCGTTTCGAGGGCGACGGGGGCACCGGCGCGACCCTCGACGGTGGTCCCGACCCGGTCGTCGACTGGTACCCGGAGAGAGAACGGGACGCCCCTCGCCGTACCGTCCGCCAGGTGGCGCGGACCTGGGCCCTGGCCTCGCTCACCGACGACGTGGCCACCGTGATGGGCACCGTCACGATCTGCTGGGGCGCACTGTTCTGGGGCTTCGAGGGCCTGGCCGTCACCCACACCTCGCAGGCGTTCACCGCGGTCGCCGGGATCGTGCCCACCATCGGCGTGTTCATCGGCGCCCTGCTCGCGACGACCGGGGTGTGGGTGTTGCGGGCGCAGATCCGCTCCCCGCACGCCCGCAAGACCGTCGGGATCATCTGGGACGTCGGCACCTTCTGGCCGCGGGCCGTGCACCCGCTCGCCCCGCCCTGCTACGCCGAGCAGGCCGTGCCCGAGGTGGTCGACCGGATCTGGGTGCTCACGGGGGCGCGCCGGTCCGGCAGCCACGGCACCCCGGTGCCGGGTGAGCGCTCCGGGGCGATCGAGGTCATCCCCCGCCACGTGCTGCTCACCGGATACAGCCAGGGCACCGCGATCAGCGTGGCGGTGATCGCCCAGCTGCCCCGCGACGTGCTCGGCCGGGTCTCCCTGATGACACTGGCCGCCCCGCTGAGAAGGCTCTACGGACGGGCGTTCCCGGCCTACTTCGGCCACCCGGCCGCGCTCGCCCTGCGGGAGCTGCTGAGCGGGCCGGAACCGGACGCCTCCCGCAACGACCCCGCCGGGCCGTCGGAGGTGGACCCGGCGCCGCCCAACGTGCGGGCCCCCGAGCCGCCGAAACCGCGCTGGCGCAACGTGGTGCGGCGCACCGACTACATCGGCGGCTGGGTGTTCGGCCTCCCGAAGCCCCTGGAGCAGCCCTCGGACTGCCAGCAGGTCGACGTGATCAGCCTGGACCCGCCGTCGCTGGAGCCCGACCACGGCACCACCCTGGCCCCGACGCATCTGCATTCCTCGTTCTGGCAGGACCCGGTCGTGATCCTTCACGCCCGGGAACTGACCGACCGCTGAAAGCTTTTTACCGTTCCGAATCGTGACGTCCGGAACTTGTGACGCCCACGCTGAAACTTCCCATTCGCAACCGGAATTGCCCGATCGAACCTTTCGATGAATTCGCCACGCCGTGGACTTGATTCTTCGGCCCGCCGGTGGGCAATCTGATTTCGGGCCGATCGGGCCGATTTGCTGGATGTGACCAGCGCGTGGGGGTCCGGATTCCTCTCCCCACTCGCACCCAGGGGTGGTCACTCACACAAAGGGGCGGGCGATGAATGTCCCGGCAGAAGCTCTGACCTCACTCGCACCACGGGGAAGAATCAACCGCATCCTCTGGCTCCACCGCACCGACCGCTGGTATCTCGGCGATTTCCTGCGGCACGCGTCCTGGCTGCACTGGGCCCGAGAAGCCTTTCCGCAGGCCGAGATCGATCTTGCCTCGCACCCGGCCTACCTGCCGTTGTACGCCGACGGCCGGTTCGGCCAGCTGCACGACTCCCGCTCGTTCCGCGGCGAGCAGGCCTACGACCTGGTGATCGAACCCGGCTCGTTCGAGCCCGGGCCCTCACCGGCTCCGCTGCGGCTGGCCTCCTGGGACGCGGCCTGGTCGGTGCAGGTGGGCGGCCGCGCGGTGATGCAGGGGCGCAAGCACGAGCTCAACTATTTCCGCGCCGCCCACCCGGGCGCCGTCACGGGTGACCGCTCCACCACCCCGACATCGCTGTCATTCGGGTCCAGCGAGCTGGAACCCCTGAACAAGGCTCTGGAGGCTGTCTTTCCGGGCGAAGGACCGGTGGTGGTCTACAACCCCTCGGCCTCGAACGCCTTCACCCGCGAGACCGGGGTGCACAAGGAGGTCGACAACTCACTCACCCCGGCCGACCACATCGGCATCCTCCGGCATCTCCTCACCCTCCTGCCCGACCATCACTTCGTGATCGGGGCTGCGGTCAAGAGGGGGGACGCGGTGAACGAGTCGGTCGTCACCACGGTCGCCGAGGCGGTGGCCGGCGAAAGCGTTTGTTCCACCGTCGATCTCGGAGCCACGAGTCTGTGTGACTTCGCACGCCTGCTGGCGGCCCCGCGCATCTGCGGTACCGTCGGTTCGGGCACGGGCACCAACACGCACCTGGCCGCACTGCTCGACCGGCACGCCCTGTCGTTCGAACGGGGGTGCGACGAGGCCATGCTGAACAACTGGTCCGGCAACGGCTTTCAGATGGGCTCGTTCCGGTGGCGTAACCCTTCAGCACACACCGGCATTCACACGATGAGCTGGGCGCGCCGCGACCTGCTGGGGGCCGCCCGGGCCTTCGTCGTCGACCATGCGCACGTGCACGGCCACGAGCCCGATCCGTCGCACGCCGCCCGGCACTACGGCGACTTCACCGACGAGGCCGCCTATCTCGGTTTCCGGCACGGCATTCCCGGCCGCGGCCTGGAGGCCGTGCTCAACGCTCTCGAAGACCCCCGGGCGCAGGCCACGGCCCGTTTCCTCGTCGAGGACTCCAATCTGCACAAGCTCGTCTCCCGTCCGGGCAGGAGCACGTGATGACCGAAGACATGGAACACCGGGTACGCCGCGACGCCCTGACGGCCCTCGACCGGCTGGGCCTGAGCCCGGCCGGCCCGATGCGTCGTCTGCCCACCCCCTGGGACCGGCCCCGGCGGCAGGTCGTGCACCTGCGGGCGGGCTCCGGTCACCCGGCCGAGGTGGCCGTCAAGGTGGTGCTCGACCCCGACGCCGAGGCCGCCAGAGCCTTTGCCCAGGAACACTTCCTGCCCCGCCGGCTGCGCCCGGTCGCCGACGGCCTGGTCCACCGCGGCGAGATCCCGCACAACCCGATCGTGCAGGTGCTGCACCCCGAGCCGGTGCGGCTGCCCGGATCCCTGGTGGCGGTGACCCGTTTCGTGCGGGCCTCGGGTCCGCTCGATGCCACCACCTGGGGGCGCACCCTGGGGCTGTTGCACCGGATCGGGAGCACCCCGTCCGCCATCGGCCTTCTCCGCGGCCTGCCCGAGAGCCACACCCTGGCCGGACTCGACGCACACGCCCTGGCCAGGGCGTTCCGTCAGCCCGGGCACCCGTTCCACGGCCGCACCGACCTGGCACGGCGCTTGCGCCGGGTGCTGCGCGAACGCGTGCTGCGCGCCCTCGAGCTGGATCCGGAACCGCTGCTGACCCACCGCGACTTCCACGCCCTGAACTGCGTCAGCAGTCGCGACGGAGCGGTGGTGCTGGACTGGCAGGAGGCGGGCTGGGGCAGCCGGTCCGACGACTTCGCCTGGCTGCACCTCACCGTCAGCCGGTTCGGCGGGCACCCGCACCTGCTCGACGAGGCCCGCCACGCCTACCGCCGGGCCACCGGCGGAATCTGCCCCACGGAGGCCCAGATTCGCGCCGCCGGGCAGGTACGCGAGCTGCTCTGTCTCGGATTCTCACTGATCAAGGCCGATCTCAGTCCGGCCCACCGACGCGAGGCGCTGAACCAGCTCCCGATCCTGCGTGACCCCGACGCCCCGACCCGGCGCTGGCGCATGCTGCACAACCCGGCCATCTTCGCCCCCGGCATCGTGCCCACGCACGGGCCGGAGGCGGCAACGGCCTGAGACCAGCGTCAGACCAGCGAGGCCACGGGGGTGGAGCAGGTCCGGGCCGACGACAGGTTGCCGAGGGCCTTCATCGCGGCCGCCCGGGTCGCGTAGCGCTTGAGGGTGCTGTCGCCGTTGGTGGCCCGGGCCCCGTCGGTGCTCACGTTCAGCACGGTCTGCTTCACCGACCACGGCTTCTTCGCGGCCTCGTCGTGGCCCAGCCGCAGGGCGTTGAGCTCGCTGTAGTCGTCGTCGGCCAGGCAGCCCAGGTCGCGGTAGGGGCTGGAGAACCCGCGGTTGTACTGCACCTGCTCACCGTTCCTGGTCACGGTCTTCTTCAGGGTGCAGTCGGCCAGGGCCGAGACGTAGGTGGTGCGGCCCTGCTCGACCAGCGCCACGACGTCGTTGTCGAGGTGCAGTGCGAACACGCCGACCTCCGGACCGCCCGCGTTGGCGATCTTCTGCGAGAACACGGCACCGCCGGCCGTGACGAAACCCTTGCGATCGGCACTGACCCAGACCTGGTCGTTGCGGCCGTCACCGTCGATGTCACCGGCCCCCGCCCTCACGGCGCCCTTGGGCACGTGCTTGCCGGTCACGGCGCACCCCCGGCTCGAAGCGGCGGTGTCGGCCGAGGCCGTGTCGGCCGAGGCTGTGGTGGCCGAGGCCGTGGCGGCCAGCCCCAACGTGCTCGCGGTCAGGGCACCCGCGCCCAGCAGGGCCGCCAGCGTGGTGGTCTTCAGGTTCTTGCGCACGATTCTTGCCTCCCGGTAGCGATTTTGGCCGCTCCCGCGACCTCGGTACATGAAGTGAGATGCGGTGACCATGGAAAACGGTCGCAGTCAGCGGGTGTGACCTGAGTCACCACGTAACCGGACGGTGAAAGACGGGGCCCACCCGTAGCGTCCCTGCATATTGCTGCATACAGTGGCATGCACAGTCGCCGGGCAAGTCGAGGAGAGGTCACCGTGCAGGAGATCAGCTGGCAGGACGAGCACATCCGCAAGGGTTTCGCGGCCATCGGGCAGACCTCGCCCTTCGTCTACGGCCTGACCAACTACATCGCCGCCAACCTGAGCGCGAACGTGCTGCTGGCCGTGGGCGCGGGCCCGGCCATCGGGGCCGCCTCGGACTGGACCCGTACCTTCCCGGCCGGAGCCGGGGGCGTCTGGATCAACACCGCCGGCCTGATGAGCAGCAGCGAGGAGAGCTTCACGGAGGTGGCTCGCACGGCTCAGGCCGCCGGCACCCCGTGGGTGCTCGACCCGGTCGCGGTCGGCGCCGGGGCGGCGGAGTACGACGCGTTCGTGAAATCGCTGCTGCAATACCGGCCCTCGATCATCCGCGGCAACGCCAGTGAGCTGATCGCCCTCGGTGGCGGCGCGGCGCTGGGCAAGGGCGTGGAGACCACGGCCAGCTCGTCGGACGCGGTCGGGGCCATCGTCGAGATCGCGAAGGCCACCGGCGCGGTGGTCGCGGTCAGCGGGCCGGTCGACTACATCACCGACGGCACCACCACGGTGGCGGTTCCGGGTGGGGACGCGCGGCTCACCCGGGTGACGGGCGCGGGTTGCAGTCTGGGTGCGTTCGCGGCCGCCGCCCTCGCCGCCGGCAACGAGCCCCTCCTGGCCGCCCAGGTCGCGCACGCCGCCTACGCGGCCGCGGCCGAGCGGGCCGGAGCCCGCACGAAGGGCACGGGCGAGTTCGCCGTCGCCCTGGTGGACGAGCTGTCGCTGCTGAGCGCCTGAACCGACCACGTCGTCCCCGAGCCCGGAAAGCACCGAAAGGAACAGCATGCACCTCGCCGCCTTCATGAACGCAGGCCCGCAGGGAACCGTGGGCTGGCGACACCCGGAGGCCGGCGACGGTTTCCTGAGCGGCGCCCACTACGCCCGGATCGCACGAGTTCTCGAGGACGCCTGCTTCGACATGGTGTTCATCCCCGACGCGATGGCGGTGCCGCGCAGTCTGGGCAACTCGTTCGAGCCCGCGGTGAAGTGGGGTTCCGGCACACCCCGGCTCGACCCGATGCCGGTGATCACCACCATGGCCGCCGTGACCACGAATCTCGGGGTGGCGGCGACCATGTCGACCGGCTACCAGGAGCCGTACAACGTGGCGCGCAACCTGGCCACGCTCGACCACCTGACCGCGGGCCGCGCCGGCTGGAATGTCGTCACCAGTTTTCAGGACGCCGAGGCGCAGAACTTCGGCCAGGACAAGCTGCCCGAGCGGGCCGAACGGTACCGCCGGGCCGAGGAGTTCCTCGAGGTCAGCACCCGGTTGTGGGACAGCTGGTCGGACGACGTGCTGATTCGCGACAAGGCCACGGGGGTGTTCGGCCGCCCCGAGGAGGTCGAGGCGATCGACCACGAGGGCGATTTCTTCCGGGTGCAGGGGCCGTTGAGCGTGCCCCGGCCGCCGCAGGGCTACCCGGTCATCATCCAGGCCGGGGCGTCACCCGCCGGAAGGGATTTCGCGTCGCGCTGGGCCGACGTGATCTTCTGCTCACACGAGTCGCTGGCCTCGGCGATCGACTTCTACGCCGACATCAAGCAGCGGGCGGCCTCTTTCGGGCGTGATCCGTCGCAGGTGAGGATCCTGCCCGCCGCCACCGTGGTGGTCGGCACCGACGTGCGCGACGCGATGGCGAAGCACGAGGCCTTCGCCGATCTGGTCTCGGTCGAGGCCGGACTGTCGCGGCTGGCCTACCACGTCAACGTCGACCTGACGAAATACGATCTGGACGGACCCCTTCCGTCGCTGGAGGTCGTGGGCGTCGAGGGGCATTACCGCGAGGTGGTGGAGTTCGCCGAGCGCGAGAAGCTGACGGTGGCCGAGATCGGCCGCTGGTACGGCGCGCGCACCGAGGGCAACATGATCGGCTCGGCCCGCGACATCGCCGACACCATGGAGCAGTGGATGCGCGAGGGCGCCGCCGACGGATTCATGATCCAGGCCACGCACGTTCCGGGCGCTTTCGAGGACGTGGCCCGCGAGGTCGTGCCCGAACTCCAGAGGCGCGGGCTGTTCCGCACCTCGTACACCGAGGGAGAGACGCTGCGCGACCGGCTCGGGCTGAACCGGCCCGAGCGGGGCGAGTGGCGCAACCGGGCCGCATCGGTGGTGAAGAAGCCGTGACGTCGCTGATCAGCGTCTCGCAGCTGGCCGCGCTCGAGACGGGCGATCTGGTGGTGCTCGACGCCAGCATCCGGCGCTCCGACACCGGTTACGAGAGCGGGCTGGCCGAGTACACCGAGAAGCACGTCCCGGGGGCGCGGTTCGCCGACCTGTTCACCGAGTTCTCGGACGCCTCGGGTTCTTTCGCCTTCGCGGCGCCCGGGGCCGAGCAGTTCCAGGCCGCGGCCCGGCGGGTCGGGGTCTTTCAGGACAGCACGGTGGTCGTGTACGACCGGCTCTCCGGGGCCTGGGCGGCGCGGTTGTGGTGGCTGTTCACGGCCTTCGGCATCGACCGGGTGTTCGTGCTCGACGGGGGCCTGGCGGCCTGGGAGGCGGCGGGCCGGCCGGTGGCCTCCGGGGCGCCGTCGTGGGACGTCGGTGACGTGACGGTGAAGGCACGAGAGGGATTCTTCGTCGGGCTGGACGAGGTGGAAGCGCTGTCGCAGCATCCTTCTCCGGAGTCCGCGGTGATCTGCGCCCTGCGTGGGAGTGAGTACGACAAGGGCCACATCCCGCATTCCTCCAGCCTTCCCTACCCCTCGCTGCTCGCCGACGACGGCACCGTCGACCTGGCCAGGGCGCGGGCCGCGGCAGCCGGGCTCGAAGGCCTCGAAGGCCGGGTGGTGCTCTACTGCGGCGGGGCGATCAACGCGGCCGGGCTGGCGCTGGCCCTCACCGAGGGCGGTCTGCCGATCGAGAGGGTGACCCTCTACGACGGGTCGCTGAGCGAGTGGAAGGCTGACCCGGCCCGTCCTCTCATCCGGACAATCCCGGTAGATTGAGCACGCCGAGACCACTGGAGGGAGGCCGGGATGGCCAGTGCCCGTGACACGATCTACGAGACCCTGCGGTCCCGGCTGACCTCCGGCCACTACCCGGACGACGCGTCGCTCATCCCGCAGGTGCTGAGCGAGGAGTTCGAGGTCTCGCGCACCCCGGTGCGGGAGGCGCTCGGCCTGCTGGAGCGCGACGGCCTGCTGGTGTCCACGCAACGCGGCTTCACGCTGCGCCGGCGCAGCGACGAGGAGATGCTCGAGATCTTCGAGGCCCGGGCGATCCTGGAGTCGTCGGCGGCCTACGCGGCGGCCCGGCGGCGCAGCCCGATCGACCTGGCCCGGCTCGACGACCTGATCGAGCGCACCCGGGCCGAGCGCGAACCGGCCGCGATCCGGCGCTGTTTCAACCTCTGGCACGAGGCGGTGCGGCAGGCCGCGCACAACCAGACCATCGGCGAGCTGCTGCACACGCTCGACGCCCAGGCCAAGCTCAGCGCGCCGTGGAAAACCCCGCTGGCCGAGGGCACGTTCGACGCGAGCATCGCCGAACACGAGCAGATGACCGAGGCGATCCGCGCACAGGACGCCGAGCGGGCCCGCACACTGATGCTCGAGCACCAGGCTCACGATCGGGACACCCGCATCCTGCAACTGGTTTCGCAGATGGCGGCGACGGCGCCCGGTGCCTCCGGTTCAGCTGAACCGGATCACGTCGAGAAGGAGACCTGACCGCAAAGGCGCTCCACCGGCACGGGCGAACCGGCGTCCCTCCTTGCACACCTCTGCGGCCAGGTCCATGCCCATAGTTTCTCCCCTTCTCCGGTGGAGGACGAAGGAAATTCACCGAATCAGGCGTTCACCTGAGACCGTAATAGGCCCGGCAACGGGCACTGCCACGAATTTGGTCAAGCGGTTGAATGATTTCCGGTCACCTGGATAAATCGGCGTTCGGTAATTTCACGCTCTGCGTAATTGAACGACTACTCAGAGCTTGCATTCTAGAACGGCGGCATTCGGTTCACGGCATGATCGCTCGTCCCCCAAAGATGCTGCACCGCATAGGCGCGCCAGGGTTGCCAGACCTGCGCCCGGGCGGTCAGCGGCCCGGGTTTCTCAGGCAGCCCGATGCGCAGGGCCGCCTGCCGCACGCCGAGGTCACCGGGAATGAACGCGTCCGGATCACCGAGGGCCCGCATCGCAATCGACTCGACCGTCCACGGGCCGAATCCGGGAAGCGCGTAGAGCTGTTCTCGAGCTTTGTTCCAGTCACCGCCGATGTCCAGGGTGAGATCCCCGGAATTCAGCGCCTCGATCAGCCGCATCAGGGTGAGCCGGCGGGTGCGGGGCATGGCCAGGGCCTCCGGGTCGAGGTCGGCCAGGGCCCGGCTGGTCGGGAACAGGTGGGTGAGGCCACCGGCCGGGTCGTCGATCGGATCACCGTAGGCCTGCACCAGCCGCGACGCGTGGGTGCGGGCCGCGGCGGTCGACACCTGCTGTCCCAGAACGGCTCGCACCGCGAACTGCTCGGGCTCGGTGGTGCGCGGAACTCGGCGGCCGGGCGTCTTGCGCACCAGTGGGGCCAGCACCGGATCGGTCGCGAGCTGGTCGTCGATCGCGACCGGATCGGCGTCGAGGTCGAGCAGCCAGCGGCAGCGGCTGATCGCGGCGGTCAGGTCGCGGGGATCGGTGAGCCGCAGACGGCCGACGATGTGATCGGGCCGGGGGCTCAGCTCGGCGATGGCGTGACCGTGGGGCAGCCGGAAGGCGCAGCGGTAGGCGCCGTCCCGCCACTCCTCCACACCGGGCACGGCCGTGGCCACCAGGTGACCGAACAGATTGTCGGGGCAGAACGGCTGCCGGAAGGGAAGTTTCAGCGAGATCAGGCCGGGCTGCGGGCTGCCGCCGGACGGGCGGCGGGCGGCACGCAGCTCACCCGGGGTCATCGCGAACACCTCGCGCACGGTCTCGTTGAACGAGCGCACGCTGCTGAACCCGGCCGCGAGCGCGATCTCGGTGAACGGCATCGGCGTGCTCTCGATGAGCACCCGGGCGGACTGGGCGCGCTGCATGCGGGCGAGGGCGAGCGGGCCGGCGCCGAGTTCGGCCATCAGGTGGCGTTCGACCTGGCGCACGCTGTAGCCGAGGCGGGAGGCCAGGCCGGGGACGCCGTCGCGGTCGACGACGCCGTCGGCGATCAGGCGCACGGCTCGGCTGACCAGGTCGGCGCGCACGTTCCAGTCGGGAGAGCCGGGGGCCGCGTGGGGGCGGCAGCGCTTGCAGGCGCGGAACCCGGCTCCGGCGGCGGCCGCGGCGCTGGGGTAGAAGCGCATGTTCCGGGGTTTGGGGGTGACGGCCGGGCAGCTCGGCCGGCAGTAGATCTTGGTGGTGAGCACGGCGGTGAAGAAGAAGCCGTCGAAGCGCTCGTCCTTGGCCGCGACGATGCGGGTGCAGCGTTCGGGGTCGTCGTGCAGGGCGGTCATGTTTCGAGCATGACACCGGAGAAGCGGGCCGGACGGGGGTGAGCACGCTGAGGTCGTTTTTCTGCCAGCCCCGACGGAAGGCGGCCCGGGTGCGGTCGCCGCTCACGTCGTCCGCCATGGGTGCCTGTTCGCCCGAAAGGCACTACTTTCACGGGAATGGCGCACGACAGCTGGATCCGGGTGGCCGCGCTCGTGGTGGTACTGATGCTCGTCGTGTTCGTCTTCGGCCGCCGTCGGCGGCGCCCCGAGCTCGGTACCCCGGCCGAGCGCGCCACCTTCGACACCCTGCACACCGCGTCGCTGGCGGCCCCGCCCCTGCGGGACGGGCTGACTCCCGAGGGCGCGCAGCGGGCGGTGCGTCATCTACGGACGCTTCTGGGCACCCCGGCGGTCGCCCTCACCGACGGCTCGCGGCTGCTCGCGTGGGACGGCGACGGGGTGCACCACCGCGACCAGGCCCTCCGGCACGCAGCGGGAGTGCTGCACGGGGGCCATGTGCGGGTGCTCGACGCCGCTGCCATCGACGGCGAGGTGGCCTGCGAGGTGCTCGACTGCCCGCTGCGCAGTGCCGTGGTGGCCCCGCTGACCACTGGCGAGACCGTGGTGGGGACGCTGATCGCGTACGGCGGTTCGGTCAGTGCGGCGCTGGTGCGGGCGACCGGTGAGGTGGCGATCTGGGTCTCCACCCAGATCGAGCTGGCCGAGCTGGACCGCTCGCGCACCAAGGCGATCGAGGCCGAGGTGCGGGCGCTGCGGGCGCAGATCAGCCCGCACTTCGTCTACAACTCGCTGGCCGCGATCGCCTCGTTCGTGCGCACCGACCCGGAGCGGGCGCGGGAGCTGCTGCTGGAGTTCGCCGACTTCACCCGCTACTCGTTCCGCCGGGGCGGGGACTTCACCACGCTGGCCGACGAGCTGGGCAACATCGAGCGCTACCTGGTGCTGGAGCAGGCCCGGTTCGGCGACCGGCTGCGGGTGCGGCTGCGGATCGCCCCCGAGGTGCTGCCGGTGGCGGTGCCCTATCTGTCGGTGCAGCCGCTGGTCGAGAACGCGGTGCAGCACGGGCTGCAGGCCAAGGAGGGCGGTGGGCTGATCACGCTGGGTGCGGCCGATTCCGGTTCGGAGGCGCTGATCTGGGTGGAGGACGACGGGGTCGGGGCCGATCCGGCGGTGATCGAGCGGATCCTGGCCGGGGAGGGAGGAGAGTCGGTCGGGCTGGGCAACGTGGACTCCCGGTTGCGCCAGGTGTTCGGTGATCGTTACGGGCTGGTGGTGGAGACGGCCGAGGGTGCGGGGACAAAGGTGAGTTTCCGGGTGCCGAAATTCGCGCCGGGAGTTCACGTGGGGCCTGCGGCCCCCTAGGTTGGTGGACATGGCGACGACGCCGAGCCCCCTACGCGCCCTGGTGGTGGACGACGAGCCCCCGGCCCTCTCCGAGCTGGCCTGGCTGCTCGGCGCGGACGACCGGATCGGCCGTGTGCTCACCGCCGACAGCGGCGCCCAGGCCCTGCGCGTTCTCGAGACCGAGCCGGTCGACGTGCTGTTCTGCGACATCAACATGCCCGGGCTGGACGGGCTCGACCTGGCCCGGGTGCTGGCCCGTTTCGCCACCCGGCCGCACCTGGTCTTCGTCACCGCCTACGAGCAGCACGCGGTGCAGGCCTTCGACGTGCGGGCGGTCGACTACGTGCTCAAGCCGGTGCGCGCCCAGCGGCTGGCCGAGGCGGTGCGCCGGGCCGTGGAGGCGCGCAGCTCGGCGCCACTGCCGGTGCCCGAGCCGGACGAAGACATTCCGGTGGAGCTGGCCGGGGTCACGCGGTTCGTGCGGCGCTCGACCGTGCTCTACGTGGAGGCGGCGGGTGACTACGCGCGGCTGCACACGGCTCAGGGGAGCCATCTGATCCGGGTGCCGTTGAGCACGCTCGAAGAGCGCTGGTCGACGGCGGGTTTCGTGCGGATCCACCGGAGCACGCTGATCGGCGTGCGGCACGTGAGCGAGCTGCTGATGGACGGCGGGCGGTTCCACGTGCGCCTGGGCGGGCACACGCTGACCGTGAGCCGGCGGCACACGCGTCAGGTGAAAGACCTGCTGATCCGTAGGGACGCGCGGTGAGAGCGGTCATCGAACGGTCGCCGGGGGCGCCTGGTTCCCTTGGGTTTTCGGGATCGCCCGGGTCTCGGGGTCCGCTCGGGTGGGCTCTTCTGTGAGTACGCGGGTGAGGGTGACGAGTCCGCGGATGTCCGCCAGTCCCCGGCGTGAGGTGCGGACGGCCACGCGGGAGATCGACGAGCAGACCGAGGTCGGCGAGGTCTATCTGAAGGCCCTGATGCGGTCGCAGTTGCGGCCGGCGCTGACGGCATTGGGGCCGGTGCTGCTCGGGCTCGGAGGGCTGCCGGTGCTCTTCCTGCTGCTGCCCGAGGTGGCCGGATACCCGGTCGGGCCCGTGACGGTGGCCTGGCTGGTGCTCGGGGTGATGGTGTTCCCGCTGCTGTTCGTGGCCGCCCGCTGGTACGTGCACGCGGTGGAGCGGGCCGAGCGGGACTTCACGGAGATCCTGCGGCGGCGGTGAGCGCCTGGATCGCGGTTGCGCTGGTCTGCGCGACGACCCTGCTGGTGGGGGCCCTGGGACTGCGGCTCTCGCGCACCACGAGCGACTTCTACGTGGCCTCGCGGATGGTGGGGCCGGGCTGGAACGCGTCGGCCATCGGCGGCGAGTACATCTCCGGGGCGAGCTTTCTCGGGGTCGCCGGGCTGATCTTCGCGACCGGCAGCGACATGCTCTGGTACTCGATCGGGTACACCGCCGGTTACCTGGTGCTGCTGATGCTGGTGGCCGCGCCGTTGCGGCGCAGCGGGGCCTACACGCTGCCTGACTTCGCCGAGATCCGGCTGCGCTCGGCCGGGGTGCGGCGCACCACGGCGGTTCTCGTGGTCGGGATCGGCTGGCTCTACCTGCTGCCGCAGTTTCTCGGCGCCGGGTTGGCGCTGCGCACGGCCACCGGGGCGCCGGGCTGGGTCGGCACGGCGATCGCGGTGCTCGTGGTGGTGGCCAACGTGACCGCGGGCGGCATGCGGTCGGTGACCTTCGTGCAGGCGTTCCAGTACTGGCTGAAGCTGACGGCGATCGCCGTGCCGGTGGTGTTCCTGCTCCTCGCCTGGCACGCCGACGGTTCGCCGAACCCCTCCGCCCTGGCCGGGGCGGAGTGGTCGGCCCCGCTCAGCGGCGGCGAGCACCCGGTCTACCGCACCTACTCACTGCTGCTGGCGCTGCTCTTCGGCACGATGGGCCTGCCGCACGTGCTGGTGCGGCTCTACACCAACCCCGACGGCCGCGCCGCCCGGCGCACCGTGCTCGCGGTGATCGCCCTGCTCGGTGCCTTCTACCTGTTCCCGCCGGTCTACGGGGCGCTGGGCCGGATCTACGCGGGCGACCTGCTGCACTCCCCCGACGCGATGATGCTGCTGCTGCCCGGCCGGCTGCTCGGCGAACCCTGGGGCGAGCTGGCCACGGCGCTGCTCACCGCGGGTGCGTTCGCCGCATTCCTGTCCACCTCGAGCGGGCTCACCATCTCGGTCGCCGGGGTTCTCAGCCAGGACCTGCTGCGCGGCCGGTTCCGGGCCAGCGTCAGCGGTTTCCGGGTCGGCGCGGGGCTGGCGGTACTGGTGCCCGCGACCCTCTCGCTGCTCGGGGTGCGCACCGGGCTGGCCGACACCGTGACGCTGGCCTTCGCCCTGGCCGCGTCCACCTTCTGCCCGCTGCTGGTGCTCGGCATCTGGTGGCGGGGGCTGACCCGCACCGGTGCGCTGGCCGGTCTGGTGACGGGCGGAACCCTGGCGAGTGCGGCTGTCCTGCTGACGGTTTCGGGGGCGGTGGAGAGCGGGTGGCCGTCCGCACTGCTCGGGCAGCCGGCGGCCTGGACGGTGCCGACGGCGTTTCTGGTGATGGTGGTGGTGTCGCTGGTCTCGGCCCGGACCGCCGGGGTGAGCACGATCATGGTGCGGCTGCACGCGCCGGAGTCGCTGGAACTGGACCGCGGGGACATCGACCTGCGCTGAACCGGCCCGGCCGGTCCGGTGCGCGCCAGCAGCCTGGTGCGGTGCGCGGTCATCAACCGTTCGCCCGGCCAGCTCCGTCTCCCCGGGTGGGTGGGCTCTGACCGGGCGCCGCGATCGAGGCCGAACCGAGCGCCGCTCGTCGTGCCCGTCCCACCGCTCGTCCGCGGCCCGAACACCGCACATCGCCGCCCGCGCACCACCTGCCGACGTGACGGCCGTCACCCCTTTCGAACCTCGAGTGACCCGGCTCACAGTGACCGCGCACCTGTGCGCAAGGACGCGCACACCGAGTCAGTGAGGAGCTGTGATGTCCGACGACCAGCCCGGCCGCCCCCTCGGCGGCACCAGCTACGAGGAGGTGCAGGCGAGCGAGGAGTTCCAGGCGCTGCGTGCGCGCTTCCGCCGGTTCGTCTTCCCGCTCACCGGCCTCTTCCTGGTCTGGTACTTCCTCTACGTGGCGCTGTCCGCCTACGCGCCCGACTTCATGAGCACCGAGGTCATCGGCCGGGTCAACATCGGCCTGATCATCGGCCTGCTGCAGTTCGTCTCGACCTTCGCGATCACCATGGCCTACGCCCGCTGGGCCGACCGCGAGTTCGACCCGACCGCCGACCGCTTGCGCGCGCACGTCGAGAGTGGTGACGTGAAATGAAGTGGCCCACCTTCGCCTCCGCGACCGACTCCGGAGACATCGGCAGCCCGGCGCTGAACATCACGATCTTCATCGTGTTCGTCGTCATCACCCTGGCCATCGTGCTGCGGGCCTCCCGCAACAACCGCACGGCGGCCGACTACTACGCCGGTGGCCGCGCCTTCACCGGGCGGCAGAACGGCATCGCGATCGCCGGTGACTACCTGTCCGCCGCGAGCTTCCTCGGCATCGCCGGGGCGATCGCGACGGTCGGTTACGACGGCTTCATGTACTCCATCGGCTTCCTCGTGGCCTGGCTCGTCGCCCTGCTGCTGGTGGCCGAACTCCTGCGCAACACCGGTCGTTTCACCATGGCCGACGTGCTCAGCTTCCGGCTGCGCCAGGGCCCGGTGCGCACCGCGGCGGCGATCTCGACGCTCGTGGTCTCGTTCTTCTACCTGCTCGCCCAGATGGCCGGTGCCGGTGGCCTGGTCAACCTGCTGCTGGGCGTCGAGGGTTCGGGCGCGCAGAACCTGGTGATCGCGGTCGTCGGCATCCTGATGATCGTCTACGTGCTCGTCGGCGGCATGAAGGGCACCACCTGGGTGCAGATCATCAAGGCGGTGCTGCTCATCATCGGCGCGGCCCTGATGACGGTCTGGGTGCTGAGCAAGGCCGGGCTGAACTTCTCCGAGCTGCTCGGTGACGCCGCCGCGGCCTCCCCGCAGGGCACGGCGATCCTGGAACCGGGTCTGCGCTACGGCCTCTCGGGCACCAGCAAGCTGGACTTCATCTCGCTCGCCCTGGCCCTGGTGCTGGGCACCGCCGGCCTGCCGCACGTGCTGATGCGCTTCTACACCGTACCCAGCGCGAAAGAGGCCCGGCGCAGCGTGGTCTGGGCGATCTGGCTGATCGGCGTCTTCTACCTGTTCACCCTGGTGCTCGGGTTCGGCGCGGCCTGGCTGGTCGGGCCGGAGAAGATCATGGCGGCCCCCGGCAAGGCCAACTCGGCCGCTCCCCTGCTGGCCTTCGAGCTCGGCGGGACCTTGCTGCTGGGCGTGATCGCGGCGGTCGCCTTCGCCACGATCCTGGCCGTGGTGGCCGGTCTGACCATCACCGCCAGCGCCTCGTTCGCGCACGACATCTACGCGAACGTGATCAAGAAGGGTGCGGTGCGGGCCGACGACGAGGTCCGGGTCGCCCGGATCACGGCGGTGGTCATCGGCCTGGTCGCGATCGTCGGCGGTATCTTCGCCAAGGACCAGAACGTGGCCTTCCTGGTGGCCCTGGCCTTCGCGGTGGCGGCCTCGGCGAACCTGCCCACGATCCTGTACTCGCTGTTCTGGAAGCGGTTCAACACCCGGGGCGCGCTGTGGAGCATCTACGGCGGCCTGACCTCGGCGATCGTGCTGATCATCTTCTCGCCGGTGGTGTCCGGCAAGATCGACGCGAAGACCGGCGCCTCACTGTCGATGATCACCGACACGGGTATCGACTTCCACTGGTTCCCGCTCGACAACCCGGGCATCATCTCGATCCCGATCGGCTTCCTGCTCGGCTACCTGGGCACGATCACCAGCCGGGAGGTGGGCTCGCCGGCCAAGTACGCCGAGATGGAGGTGCGCTCACTCACCGGGGCCGGGGCCGAGAAGGCCGTGGATCACTAGGAACTCATCCGAAACGCCAGGTGTGCGTGACCTCGGAGCGGCGGCGGTCGGTGACGATGCGCAGTCGTTCGTCGAGGATCGTGGCGGTGTCCACCACGTAGGCCCGGCCGGTTCCGTCGAAGGTCGTCCGGCGCATCACCAGCGCCGGGCGACCTTGCGCCGTCTGCCCCAGGGTGGCCAGGCCGGCGTCGAGAGCCTCGGCGGTGAGCGCCTCTTCGGCTCGCTCGGGGGTGGTGCCGGTGGCCTCGGCGATCGCCGCGTACAACGGGGAGCCCCGGAAGTCGATCTCCGCCACCGCATCGGCCCAGGGCTGCGGCACCCACGAGACCTGGTGCAGCAGAGCGACTCCGCGCACCGACCGGAGTCGCTCGAGCCGCAGACCGGGTGACCCCGCGTCCACCCCCAGCTCCACCGCCACCTCGCGGGGCAGCTTCTGCCGGTCGCGGCCGAGCACCTCGGTGCGCAGCGGCACGCCCTGGGCGTTCAGCTCGTCGGCCAGGCTGCGCAGGTTGGCCTGGTCGTGCGTGACCACGGGCGGAACCACGAACGTGCCGCGACCGGGCCTCTGTTCGATCAGCCCCTCGCTCTCCACGAGCTGCAGGGCCGCCCGGAGCGTCATCAGCGTGACGTCGTACTCCTCGCTCAGCACCCGCTGCGAGGGCAGAGCCCCGTCCGCCCCGAAGTCCCCGGCCCGGACCCGCCCGGCGATCTCGGCGGCGATACGGCGGTACTTGGGTTCGGCGGCCACGTCCTCACCCTAGAGCCTGTCCCGAGGTCGCAGGCGAGGGGCCGGAGGTCACCCCAGCGCGAGCCGCACCCGCGCGACCAGCCCGGCCACCGCGTCCACACTTTCGCCCTCCAGCACCCGCCGCATCAGGGCGGCCCCCATCACCACCCCGTCGGCGTGCTGCGCCGCCTCGGCCGCGGCGTCCGGCCCGGAGATCCCGAATCCCAGCAGCACCGGGCGATCGGTGACGCCCCGGACGCGGGCGGCCAGGTCCGCGGCCCGCCCGCCCAGCCCGGCCCGCTCCCCGGTCGTGCCCATCACCGTGGTCGCGTAGACGAACCCGCTGCCCAGAGCCGCGATCCGGGCGATGCGCCGGTCCGGGGTGGACGGCGCGACCAGAAGCACCGTCTCGACCGCGTGCGCCCGGGCGGCCTCGACCAGGGGCGGGGCCTCGTCGAGCGGCGTGTCCACCGGGATCAGCCCGCCGACGCCGGCCTCGGCCAGCGCGGCGCAGAACGCGTTCGCGCCCCGCCGCCGGATCAGGTTGCTGTAGGTCATCACCACGAGCGGCACGTCGACGTCGAGTCCCGCCACCGTCTCGAGCGCGCTCGCGCTGGTCGTGCCCCGTTCCAGCGCCCGCCGCGAGGCCTGCTGGATGGTGACGCCCTCGAGCATCGGGTCGGAGAACGGCAGGCCGATCTCGATCGCGTCGGCGCCGGCCGCGGCGAAACCCTCGACCAGACGGGCCCAGTCGGGCGTGATCCCGGCGGTGACGTAGGGCACCACGAGTTTGCGGCCCTGGGAACGCCGCTCGCGCAGCCGGGTCTCCAACGAGGGTCCCCCTGGACCTTCGGCCTGGGGAGGCGACCCCGGCGTGGACGTCGCGACGGTCATTTCAGCAGCTCCCTCACCTGGGCGGCGTCCTTGTCGCCGCGGCCGGACAGCGTCACCAGAACCGTTGAACCGGCGGGCAGCTCGTCGGTGCCGGCGGCCCGCAGCACCCAGGCCAGGGCGTGACAGCTCTCCAGCGCCCCCAGAATGCCCTCGGTGCGGGCCAGTTTCACCAGCGCCGCGAGCACCTCCGCGTCGGTGGCGGAGACGTAGGTGGCCCGGCCCGACTCGGCCAGATGGGCGTGCTCCGGGCCGACGCCCGGGTAGTCCAGCCCGGCCGAGACCGAGTGCGCCTCGAGCACCTGGCCGTCGTCGTCCTGCAGCAGGTAGGACTCGAAACCGTGCAGGATGCCCGGGCTTCCGTGGCCGATCGCGGCACCCCCGGCCGCCTCCACGCCGACCAGCCGCGCGGAGGTGCCGACGAAGCCGGCGAAGGTTCCCGCCGCATTGGAACCGCCGCCCACACAGGCGACCACCACGTCCGGAATTCCCGACGGCAGCAGCCCCGCGCACTGACCGCGCGCCTCCTCGCCGATGACCCGCTGGAACTCGCGCACCATCCACGGGTACGGATGCGGCCCCATCACGGAACCCAGGCAGTAATGGGCGGTCTCGGACAGCCCGACCCAGTGCCGGAAGGCCTCGCCGGTGGCGTCGGCGAGCGTCTGGCTGCCGGTGGTGACGGGCACCACCTTCGCGCCGAGGAGCTCCATCCGGAACACGTTCAGCTCCTGACGCTCCACGTCCTTGGCACCCATGAACACGGTGACGTCCATGCCGAGCAGCGCACCGACGGTGGCCGTGGCCACGCCGTGCTGCCCCGCGCCGGTCTCGGCGAGCAGCGTGGTGCGCCCCATGCGCCGGGCCAGAAGTGCCTGCCCCAGAACATTGTTGATCTTGTGCGAGCCGGTGTGGGCCAGGTCTTCGCGCTTCAGCAGAACGGTGACGCCGAGCTCGGCGGACAACCGGGTGGCGGGCGTGACCGGGGTCGGACGGCCGGCGTAGAGACGGAGGGTGCGGTCGAGTTCGGCCCGGAAACCGGGATCCGCCCAGGCTTCCCGGAACTCGCGCTCGAGGGTGCGACAGGCCGGGATCAGGGCCTCGGGCACGTAACGGCCGCCGAAAGCGCCGAACCGGCCGTCGGCGGCGGGTTCCGCCATGGTGGGTGCGGTCATGGGCACACCGTATGAGTTCTAGAACTGTGAGTCAAGAGTTCTAGAACTGCTGGATCCACCTGGCGGCCGGGTGAGGCAAAAGCCCTGCCCGCTTGGGCCGTTCGAGGTAAACGACGGAAACTTCTCTGCCCTGGCTCAAGTTGAGGTCAGCAGAGCCGTACCCGATAGCAAGGAAGTCTCCAAGGCCCAGCGAATGGCGGTGAGCACCATGAGCACGATGACCATCTCCCCGGTCGCGAACCAGCACCTGACCGCGAGCGGATACGCACCCGTTCTGCAGCACAACTCCCGAACCGATCTCCGTGCTCTGGTGAGGTCCGACGGAACGCCCGACACCGCCCGCCAGATCGCCGGGGCCGCGATGGCCCGCACCGGCGCCGAGGCCGCGTTCTCGGTGCCCGCGACCGCCACCGAGAACAACATGCGGCGTTTCGAGGAGCGCTCGACCACGGGCAACTCGACCGCCTCGGGCAACGCCAAGGGTGCCCGCGGCTCGAGCACCCTGGAGCCCGACGCCGGGGCGAGCACCGCGCCGGAGCAGGCCCGCGCGGACCTGCCCCAGCTCGGGGCCGTGCTGGACGTCTACCTCTAGAAGGCCGTCCCGGCCTGTAGGGCCGTCCCGCGGGACGTCACCGCACCAGCCGGCGGCGCACTTCCTGCCGGGCCTGGTTCAGCCGGGACTTCACGGTTCCCAGCGGCAGGTTCAGACGCCGGGCGATCTCCTCGTACTCCAGATCGGCGAGATCGCGGTAGACGAAGGGCAGCACCAGCTGGGGGTGCGAACTCTCCAGCGACTCCAGGGCTTCGAGCAGGTCGATGCGTGACCCGGCGATCACACTGGTGCGCCGGGGGTCGGGGCGGATCTGCTCCTGCACGGTGAGTGGCTGCTCAGACGCTCTGCGTTTCAGCTCGCGGTAGGTCTGCCGGGCGGCGTTCGTCACCACCACGTACAACCAGGTGCGGAACGAGCTGCGGCCCTCGAAGCTGCTGATGCGCCGGGCCACCTGGAGCAGGGCGTCCTGCGCGGCCTCCTCGGCGTCTTCCCGATGGGGCAGCATCTTTCCGGTCCGGCGCAGTACTTCGGGCTGGATCAGGGCGAGCAACTCGTTCAGAGCGGCGTCATCACCGGTGGCGGCGGCCCGCGCCAACATATCGATCCGGTCACTACCGGCCTGACGGGCGCCCTGAGGGGCAGCGGGCTCTTCGGGTACGTCGGTCATAGCGGCATGATGCTGCCATGCCTCTGCCCGAGCTGATCGGTCGCTACCGGCCTGTCCGCCGCCTCGGTGCCGGTGGCTTCGCCGTCGTGTGGCTCGCCCACGACGAGTCACTGGATGCCGAAGTTGCCGTCAAGGTCATGGCCGACAACTGGGCCGACCGCCTCGACCTGCGTGAACGCTTCCTGCGGGAGGCGCGCATGCTGCGTCAGGCGTCGTCGTACCGGATCGTCCAGGTCTTCGACATCGGCGAGCTGACCGACGGCCGCCCCTATCTGGTGATGGAGTACGCCGACCGCGGAACCCTCGCCGAGCGGGTCAAGGACAACGGCGCCTATCCCCTGGCCACGGCCCTCCGGCTGACCGCCGAGGTGGCCCGCGGCGTGGCCGAGCTGCATTCCGCCGGCGTCGTGCACCGCGACCTGAAGCCGTCGAACGTGCTGATCACCTCGGTGCGCGGCGGCGGCGAGCGGCTGCTGGTGGCCGATCTGGGGGTGGCCAAGAGCCTGGCCCACGGCTCCGGGGTGACGATGTCGGTCGGCTCGGCCGGCTACATGGCGCCGGAGCAGATGGAGCCCCAGATCGGGGTGGACGTGCGCGCCGACGTCTACAGCCTGGGCGCGTTCGCCTACCACCTGATGACGGCCGAGAAGCCGGCGATCTCGCTGGTGCTGCGCGAGCGGCTGCCCGCGAACCTGCCCCCGGCCGTGCGCGACACGCTGCTCTCGACGCTGCAGGGTGAGCGGGAGAACCGCTGGCCCGACGCGGCGAGCCTGGCCGAGCGCTTCGACGAGCTGGCCTCACAGATCGACGACGACGTGACCGTGGCCGCGAGCGCCCCCCGGGCCGACCTGGCGTCCGGCAGCCTGCCCGCTGCAGGTGCCTCGGCGTATCCGGTACCGCCGGTGAGCCCGGTCAGTCCCACGCCCGGCTGGCAGTACCAGGGCCCCGAGACGCCGCAGCCCGCGTCGTCGTGGGCCCGGAACAGCCACACGAGCAACCAGCCGCAGAACAGCTACGACGCGTCCGTCCCGGCGCCCCCGGCCCAGTTCCACCAGCAGCCATGGGCGCCGCAGGGCTACCAGGACACCCCGGCGTCGGCCGTGCACCCGGCGGACAGCTATCAGCAGGCCCCTCAGGGCCATCAGCAGGGCCCGCAGCACTACGGGCAGCCCCAGGGCGCACCCGAGCGTTCTCCGGGCTTCCAGTCGTCGGAGACGGGCCCGGTGTCCGCTTCCGGACGGGGCCGCTGGATCGCGACGATGCTGGCCGTCGTGGTGCTGGCGGCCGGCACCGGCGTCGGCGGCGTCAAGCTCTGGCAGCAGTACCGCGACCGGGAGACCTACGCCGCCGACGACACGAGCACGGTGTCCCTGACCGCTCCCCGGGTCTACGGCACCAACCAGGTCGGCACCGGCTGGAACCCGGCCGCGATCGGGCTCGACGGTGAGGACGACCAGCCCGGTCTGCTGCTGTCCGACAACGTGCCCGGCTGGTACGACCTGAACGCCGACGTGAACGGGGTGTTCATCGGGGTCAGCCCGTCGAGGAGCCTGCCCGCCAAGGTGAAGGCGATCACGCACGACAACTGCGAGGACGTGGCCACCGCCCCGGTCAGCGGCTCGACCGTCTGGTCCGGCGAGGTGCACACCTGGGGCGACTGCGCGGACGGCAGCTGGGTCAAGGAGGTGTACCTGAAGCCGGCCGACGGTGGCTCCGACTACGTCTACATGCAGGTGCGCCAGACCGCCGACAACGACCGCAGCGTCGATGAGCTGGTCAGCACGCTGGGTGTGACGCGCGACCAGTAGGCGAACTTTTCCGCGGTCCGCCGCATCCAAGCTCCTGGCGCCCACCACGGGCGTACGTGATCCGGAAGGACCGACCATGCTTTCCACGCGCGCCGCCCGCCCCGGGCGCCGCCGGGCTCTCCCGGCGCTGGCCCTCGTTCCCGCGACCCTTCTCGCCCTGGCGGCCTGCGGCTCCGCCGAACCGACCGCCGTGACCGACGCCACGGCCGGCCCGGCCGGGGTCGCCTCGGCCACCGCGTCCGGGGCCGCCGGGGACAGCGGTTCCGACGACCCGGCCACCAGCGCCCCGGACACGACCAGGTCGTCCGCGAGCACCACCGGCAGTTCGTCGGGCGGTTCCGGCCCGGCCTGCGAGAGCGACGGCTCGAAGGTGCCCTCGGACGCCGGGATGGCGAAGGCCGGCGACCTGGACGGCGACGGCAAGAACGACCAGATCTGGCTCGCGGACGACGGGGACGACCGTCTGCTCGGCGTGAAGACCGCGTCCGGGGCCGTGTTCCACACCACGTTCAGCAGCGCGAGCCCGCAGGCCGCGACCGCGGTGGGGAACCGGCTCGGCGACGGCTCCGCGATCATCCTGCTCAGCACCGGGCGCAGCGCCCCGCTCTACGCCGTGATCGACTGCAAGATCGTGCCGACCAAGAACAAGGACGGCAACCAGTACTCGTTCGACCTCGGGTTCGGCGGCTACGGCACCGGCGTCGCCTGCCCGGCGGTGAAGGGCGCGCTCTACCTGGCCGGCTACGACACCGACGAGGCGAGCTCGGGCGAGTACACCGTCACCCGCACCCGCATCGACCTCGCCGACGGTGGGGCGAGCGCCGCCAACGGCACCCGCAGCGAGCTCGGTGACCATGCGCAGGGCTCGGCCACCTACGAGATCGCCACCGGGGTCTCGTGCGGCGACATGCCGAAGGCGGCCGAGCCGGAGAGCTGACGCCGGGGGTCGGCCGGTCGCTTCCTGATCAGTCGACCCGTTTCAGCGTGCCCAGCGCCGTGTTGGTGCTGTGGTCCCGATCGGTCCAGGTGTAGCTCAGGGTGTCGGTGCCGGACTCCAGCAGGATCAGCTCACCGCGCCGGGCGCAGGTGTCCTGCGGGTCGTCCGCCTTCTTCACCGGGGCGTTGAGCTTGGCCGTGGTGGCGCCGGCCGAGATCACCGTCAGGTTCGAGACGCAGCCCATGTCGATCATCGTCATGGTGCCGGGCCGCTTCTCGCCGCCGGTCAGTTCCAGCCGCACGGTGAAGGTGGGGGTGCTGCCGTTCGGCTGCTGGACCTTGCCCTCCCAGGTGCCCTCGAGCGGGTAGGGCAACGTGCCGATGGGGGCGAGCTCGGCGTCGTCCTCGTCATCGCTGCCGGACTCCGACGAGCTGGACGACGCCGCGCCGCTCGGACGGGTGCTTCCGCCCGAGACGCAGGCCGAGTCGTCGCCCTGGTCGGCCCCGGCGTTGAGGCGACCGCCGCACTGGTCCGGGTCGACGGGGTTCTTCGAGCCGTTCGGGGTGGTGTCGCTGTCGTCCGAGCTGGTGGACGAGCGTCGGCCGCCGGTCGAGGAGTCGTCGAGGAGGGCGTTCCAGACCACGCCCGCGGCCACCAGCGCGACCACGGCGACCGCGGCCAGGAGCAGGGCGGAGCGCCCAGGGCCCCCGTTGCGGGCACCGTTCGAGCCTGCCGGACCGCCTGGGCTCCTCGAGCCGCTGAGGCCACTCGGGCCTGAGCCCCAGCCCGAGGTCGCCTGCGGGCCGTGGGGGTTCCAGCCCTGGCCGCCCGGCTGCGGGGTGTGGGGTGCTTGCCCGTTCGAGGCCGATGGAGGCTGCGGGGCCCAGGTGCCCCAGCCCTGGTGATTCTGAGGGGCTTGCGGACGCGTCGGCACCGGTGCGTTGTGCACCTGGCCCCCGCTGTGCGCCTGACTGTTGCGCATCTGGCCGCTGTGCCCCTGCCCGCCGTTCGGCCGACCACCGAGAGCCTGGCCGTTGCGGGGCTGGCCGTTGTGAAACGAGCCGTTGTGAAGCTGGCCGGCGGAGGGCTGGCTGCCGGAGACCTGACCGCCGGAGACCTGGCCGCCGGAGACCTGGCCGCCGGAGACCTGGCCGCCGGAGACCTGGCCGCCGGAGACCTGGCTGTGTCCCGGCCCGGCGGAAGGGTTCTGAGCCGGTTGCCAGGACGACTGCGACGGGTTCGGCCGAGCGCTCTGCGGCGGAGGATAGGCAGCGGGCCGGGGGTTCCAGCCCGATGACTGACCCGATCCCGGCTGCGACGCCGGGCCGGACCTCCCCGGCTGCCCCGGCTGCCCCGGCTGCCCCGGCTGCCCCGGCTGCCCCGGCTGCCCCGGCTGCCCCGGCTGCCCCGTCTGCCCCGGCTGCCCCGGCTGCCCCGCCTGCCCCGCCTGCCCGGGCTGCCCCGCCTGCCCGGGCCGCCCGGACTGCGACGAGTTCCCCCGCCCCGCAGGCTGACCCGACCCCGCTGACGACGAAGCGCTCGGCGTGTAGGTGCCCCAGACCGGCGCGTCCGCCGAGCCGGACCCCGGCACCGGCCCCGACGAACCCGGCGGCATCCCCGGGCTCACCGGCCCGGTCGTCCCGGTGCGGGCCGCACCGCGCACACCACCCGAAACTCCCGAAGCCGCCCCCGAAGCCACCCCCGGAACCGACCCTCGAACGGACCCTCGAACCGACCCGGAACCCGTCCCTGAACCTGACCCGGAACCCGCTCCCGAACCCGCACCTGCCCCCGCGAACCCGGCCGACGCGTTTCCACCCGAGAACCCGGGGTGGGACGGGAGACCGGGGTGGGCCGACGCGTCCTCCAGCGACGACTCGACCCGGGTCTCACCGAGCGACGACCGGTGCACCATCGTGAGCCGCGCGTCCGGAGCCGAAACCGTGCGCCCGTCGGGATGATTCACGGTCGGGCCGGTCGACGACGCCTCGACCAGCTGGGTGGCCTCGGCCAGCACGACCGTGGAGTTCTCGGCGTTGGCCGGGTCGGCGGGCCGGCCCAGCAGCATCGACAGCGACTGCTGCGCCGAGGGCCGGAAGGCCGGGTCCTTGCTGAAGCACCGGCGCAGCACCGACAGCAGCTCCGGCGGGACCCCGGTGAGATCCGGCTCCTCGTTGGCGATCTTGTTGATGGCGGCCATCATGTGCGGCGCCTCGAACGGCGCCCGGCCGGTGGCGGCGAAGACCATCACGGAACCCCAGGCGAACATGTCCGTCGCCGGGCCGACACGCTCGGCGCGCAGCTGTTCCGGGGACATGTAGGCCGGGGTGCCGAAGAGCTTGCTGACCTTGGTGGTGTCTTGCGAAAGGTCGCGCGCGATGCCGAAGTCGATGACCCGCGGGCCCTCCGGCGACATCATCACGTTGGCCGGCTTCAGGTCACGGTGCACCACACCGGCCTGGTGGATCGCCGCGAGGGCGGTGGAGGTACCGATGGCCAGGCGCTGCAGACGAGTGCCGGTGAGAGGGCCGCGCTCGGCGATGTACTGCTGCAGCGACGGGCCCTCGATGAACTCGCTGATGACGTACGGCGACGGGCCGTCCATCTCGTAGGCGAGGATCTGCGCGGTGCAGAAGGGCGCCACCCGGCGGGCGGCGACGACCTCCTTGGCGAACTGCTCGCGCGAGCGGTCGTCTTCGACGCGCAGCATCTTCACCGCGGCGAGCTCACCGTCAGGGGAAACACCCAGGTAGACCACGCCCTGGCCGCCGGCCCCGAGGCGGCCGGTGAGCCGGTACCCGGCCACCTGCTCGGGGTCTGCGGCAAGCAGGGGAGCGACGTCAGGCACCGTTGCAGTCTGCCACCCGAAGCGCGCGATTCAGTAGCACTCAGGGTGAACAGGCATGCTTGGGCCGGTTGATATCACTCTGCGCTGAACGAATGTCACTGTCGGGTGAGCTCGGCGGTGGCCTGGTTCGCCGGCTGGGTCTCGTCCTGCCAGGCGAACTGCACGGTGTCGTCGTCGACGCGCACCAGGGCGACGTCACCGGAGCCCGCGCACTGCCCCCAGTCGTCCTGCTGCGTGGTGGCGGTCATCCGCAGCGAGTCGCCGAGGCCGGAGACGTCGCCGAGGCTCGCCTCGCAGCCCAGCTCGGCGATCGACATCCGGCCCGAGTTCTGCCCCGCGGTCAGGGTGAGGGTCACGGTCCAGGTCTTGACGCGTCCGTTCGGCTGGGTGGCGGTGCCGATCCAGCTGCCCGTGCTCCAGTCGGGCAGGAGGGCGCTCGCGCCCGGTCCGGGGTCCTGCCCGGCGCCCGATTCCCCCTGCCCGGCCGGGACATCGCCGGTCTGGTCGCCGGTCTGGTCGCCGTCGAGAAGGCCCCGCAGGGCCAGGCCCCCGCCCGTCACCAGCAGGATGGCGATCAGGATCACGGCCGGCACCAGACGCAGCGAGCTGCCGAACGCCGTCGCCGGACCAGGATCCCGGGTGATCTGCTGCTGGGTCGGCAGCTCGGGTTTGGCCGAGAGGCGGCCGGTCTCGGGGGTGCCGTAGATCGGTGCGTCGAGCCCGCCGGGCTTGGTGCGCGGAGTTCGCGGGGTGGCCTGCGGGGTGCCCGAGGGCTTGGTGCTCACCGTTGCCTGCGTCGATTGCGGACGTTCCGGCCCCTTGGTCCCCTCACCTCCCCTTGAGGAGGCCTCGGGTCGAGCGAGTGCGGCGGGCTTGGGCCGGGTGCCCTTGGGCTGGGTGCCTTCGGGGTGGGCGCCCTTGGGTTGGGCGGGTTGGGCGGGTTGGGCGGAGGCGCGGGCGGGCGGGGTGGCCTTGGGCTGGACGGTTTGGGAAGGGGTGCCCTTGGGCGAGGTCGTCTTGGGCGAGGCCGTCTTGGGCGGGCTGGTTCGGGACGCGGTGTCCGTCAGCGGCAGGGGACGCGAGTAGCCCATTCCGGTCTCGACGGTGGGGGCGGTCTCGGGGCCGGAGTCCGGGGCCGGAGTCGCGCGCGCGGCCGAGGCCTCGGTCGGCGGTGCAGCGGCCGATGCAGCGCCGGTTGACGCAGCACCGGACGACCCCGCGCCGGTTGACGACGGCTTGGCCCCCGACGCGTCCGCCCTTCGCATCACCGGGGTCGGCACGGTGTCGTCGTCGAGATTGGCCGCGCGCCCCACCTCGACCGCGCTGCCCGCCGATGTCCTCGCCGGAGCTCCGGGCGCGTTCTCGCCGTCCGCCGCCCCCGGGGCCGCAGGTCGCCCGGTGCCCCCGGCCGCGTCCTCGGCAGAAGCGCCGGCCGCATCCCTCACCGAACCGGCAGCGCCCTCGGCGTCTTCGGCGGGCCTTACGGCGGAACCCTCGCCCACCTCCCCGGCGTCACTTCCCCCCGTGCCCTCCGCCGCGCCTCCGGCCGCCTTCGGCCGCGAGCCACCACCGAGACCACCGGGCCCGTCGTCGCCCTTCACCCCGGCCGACGTCCCGGCCGTCAGTCCACCTCCCGCGGACGCCCCGGCCGATGCTCCCCCGCCAACCGCGCTCGTCCGGGCAATCCGACTGCCCTCCGCGAGCACGGCGGTCGGGTTGGCCACGTCACGTGAGGGGGTCGGGCGGCCGAGCAGCATCGCCAGGGTCTGCTGGGCGGTCGGGCGCTGTTTCGCGTCCTTGGTCAGGCATTGGCGCAGCACGTCGACGAGCGAGTCGGGCACCGCGTCGAGGTTCGGCTCCATCGTGGTGATCCGGTGCACCACGGCCATCATGTGCCCGGAGTCGAACGGGGCCCGGCCGGTGGCGGCGAACGCGATCACCGAGGCCCAGGCGAACATGTCGGTCTGCGGGCTCACCCGTTCGTTGCGGATCTGCTCGGGCGCCATGTACGCGGGCGTGCCGAAAATCCGGCTGGTGACCGTGGTCTCGCTGGACATGTCGCGGGCGATGCCGAAGTCGATCACCCGTGGGCCGTCGGGCGAGACCATCACGTTGGCGGGCTTGAAGTCACGGTGCACCACGCCGGCCTGATGGATGGCGGCGAGTGCGGTGACCGTGCCGATCGCGAGCCGCTCGAGCTTGGTGCCGGAGACCGGGCCGTCGTCGCGCACGAGCCGTTGCAGCGACGGGCCTTCGATGAACTCGCTCACCACGTGCGGAATTTCGCCCTCGAGCTCGAACGAGATGATGCGCGCGGTGCAGAACGGCGCGACCCTCCGCGCGGCGCTGACCTCCTTGGCGAACCGCCGCCGGGCCTGCTTGTCCTCGACCTGGCGCAGCTGCTTGATGGCGACCTTCCCGCCGTCGTCGCCGACCGCGAGGAACACGACGCCCTGCCCGCCCTGCCCGAGGCGTCGCACGATGCGGTAGCCCGCGACCTCTGCGGGGTCGCCGGTGCGAAGCTCGGTCGCGTCAGGCATGGCGGCCATAGTGCCAGTCCGCACTGACCAACCCCCAGAAATCGCCACATTGTGATCCGTGAATCACGATGGGTCAGTACGGGACCTGACCGAGCCGGGTCAGGGAGAACCCTGATGCTCACGCGCGATTACCCGTGGTTGACTCGTGACGGAGGCCGGGGCGGGTGGGGACCCGTGGATGCCGGTCCGGGCCGAGGGGGCAGTTGCATGATGCGCGGAGTGCGGGAACTCGTTCTGCTGGGCGCACTCTGGGGCGTCTACTCGCTGTCCCGGCTGATCGCGTCGGCCGAGCCCCAACCCGCTCTCGCCCGGGCCCGGGCCCTGCTGTCGTTCGAGCAGAACACCGGCCTCGACCTGGAGCGGGGCCTCAACCGGTTCGTCGTGCAGCACGAATGGCTCGGTGTGGCGGCGAGTTTCTACTACGCGGCCGCGCACTACCTGGTCACGGCGGCGGTGCTGGTGGCGCTCTGGGCCGCCGGGCGCCCGGCCTACCGGAGGGCCCGCAACGCTCTGGTGCTGGCGACGGTGATCGCCCTGTCCGTCTACCTGACGCTGCCCACGGCTCCGCCGCGCTTCCTGCCCGGCTACACCGACGTCCTCGCCTCGAGCGCCCGTCTGGGCTGGTGGAGCCACGGCGACTCACTGCCCGGGGGCCTGGGCCGGATGACCAACGAGCTCGCCGCCATGCCCTCGATGCACGCCGGCTGGGCGTTGTGGGTGGCACTGGCGCTGCACCTGGTCACCACCAACCGCCTGCTGCGCGGGCTGGGCTGGCTGCACGCGGTGCTGACCGCCGCGGTCGTGGTCGGCACGGCGAACCACTGGTTGGCGGACGTGGCGGCCGGGTGGCTCGTGGTCGCGGCGGCCTGGGTGGTGGTCGGGTACGTGGTCAGAACGGTCGGCGCCCGGAGCGCGGCCGGCAGCCCGGCCCCGGGCGACGGTCCCGTCAGTCGAGCTGAGGCTGGTAACCGGCGGCCCTGAGGTCGTTCACGACCTGCTCGCAGTGCGCCGGGCCCCGGGTCTCGAGCCAGAGCGCGACCTCCACCTCGTTCACCGGGGTGTGCGGGCCGGTGCGCACGTGCTCGACCTCCATCACGTTGGCGTCGGTGTCGGCCAGGCACATGAGCAGCGCGGCGAGCGAGCCCGGGCTGTCGGGCACCCGCACCTGCAGCCGCAGGTAGCGCCCGGCCGAGGCCAGGCCGTGCCGGATCAGCCGCATGAGCAGCAGCGGGTCGACGTTGCCGCCGGAAAGCACGGCCAGCGCCGGGGTCTCGATCTCGAGCCCACCGCCGAGCAGGGCCGCGACGGCGACCGCCCCGGCCGGCTCGATCAGCAGCTTCTGCCGTTCGAGCATCAGGATCAGGGCCCGCGAGATGGTCTCCTCGTCGACCGTGACCACCTGGTCGACCAGGTTCTCGACGATCGCGAAGGGCACGTCCCCGGGCCGGCCGACCGCGATGCCGTCGGCCATCGTGCTCATCGAGGGCAGCGACTCGGGCCGGCCCGCGGCCAGCGAGGGAGGGTAGGCGGCGGCGGTCTGGGCCTGCACGCCGATCACCCGGATGTCGGGACGGCGTGCCTTGAGCACCGTCGCCACCCCGGCCAGCAGCCCTCCGCCCCCGGTGCTGACCAGAACCGTCTTCACCTCGGGGCACTGCTCGAGGAACTCCAGCGCGATCGTGCCCTGCCCGGCCACCACGTCGGGATGGTCGAACGGGTGGATCATCACCGAGCCACTGGTCTCGGCGTGCTCGAGCGCACTGGCGAGACACTGGTCCACCGTGCTGCCCGTGAGCACCACCTCGGCGCCGTAACCGCGGGTGGCGTCGAGCTTGGGCAGCGGCGCCCCGACCGGCATGTAGACCCGGGCCTCGATGCCGAGCAGCCGGGCGGCCAGGGCCACCCCCTGCGCGTGGTTGCCGGCGCTGGCCGCGACCACCCCGCGGGCCTTCTCCTCGTCGGAGAGCCGGGCCATTCGCGTGTAGGCGCCGCGGATCTTGAACGACCCGGCGCGCTGCTGGTTCTCGCACTTCAGGTACACCGGGCCACCGAGCAGGTCGGACAGCGCGCGGCTGCGCACCACCGGCGTGCGCCGGATCACCGGCTCGAGCAGCTGGGCGGCGGCCTCGACATCGGCCTCGGTCACGGGCAGTGCGGACATGACCCGAATCTTTCCACGCCGTTGAAACGACCCGCACGAGGTGGGCTTAGCCCTACCCTCACCGGCTCCCCAGACCCCTCGAGCGGTCCGCGCGTCCCTCGCAGGATCGAAGGGTCAACCGACGACGCGAGGGGGATCCACCATGGAACACGCACTGGATGTCAGCGGCCTGAGCATGACCTACGGCAGTGGGCCGGGGGCGGTCGAGGCGCTCAGCGAGGTCGGCCTGCGCCTGGCCCGGGGCAGTTTCACCGCACTGATGGGCCCGTCCGGCTCGGGCAAGAGCACCTTCCTGAACTGCGTCGCCGGGCTGGAGCGACCGCGGGCGGGAACGATCACGATCGGCGGACGCCCACTGCCCACCGACGAGGCGGAGGCCACGGTGTTCCGGCGGGAGCGGATCGGCATCGTCTTCCAGGGCCTCAACCTGCTGCCCTACCTGACGGCCGGGCAGAACGTGGAGCTGCCGCTGCGCCTGGCCGGGGGCCGGGTGCCGCGCGACCTGGCCCGGGACCTGCTCGAGGAGGTCGGGCTCGGCGACCGCCTGCACTCGCTGCCGAGCGAGCTGTCCGGCGGTCAGCGGCAGCGCGTGGCGATCGCCCGGGGCCTGGTCACCCGGCCCGACGTGCTGTTCGCCGACGAGCCGACCGGCGCGCTCGACAGCCGTAGCGCCCGCAACGTGCTGGGAATCCTGCGGGGCTCGGCCGACCGGCTGGGTCAGACGATCGTGATGGTCACCCATGACCCGGTCGCCGCCGCCTATGCCGACCAGGTGGTGTTCCTGGCCGACGGCCGGATCGCCGGGCAGATGAGCAACCCGACCCCCGAGGCGGTGGCGGCCCAGATGACGCACCTCGACCAGCTCGTCCCCGCGTCCGCCGTCCCGACCACCACGAAGGCCGGTGCCTGATGCGGACTCTCGCCGTCGCGTCCCTCCGCACCCGGATCCCGGCCTTCACCGCCCACTTCCTCTCGGTCTTCTGCGGCGCCGTGCTGATCGGCGCGTTCGCCACCCTGGTGAGCGCCGCCGGCGGCGACATCCCGGACGCCGACTCCCAGCGGCTGATCACGATGGGTGCCGTGATGGGCGGGTGGGGCACCCTGATCGTGCTGTTCAGTGTGGCGTCCACGCTCACCTTGGTCATCGGCCAGAGGACGCACGAGAGCGCGCTTCTGCGGTCGGTCGGCGCCACCGGGCAGCAGATCCGGCGGCTGGTGCTGATCGAGGCCTCGCTGGTCACGGTCACCGCCGTGCTGCTGGCCCTCGTCCCGGCCGGACTGGTCGGCGACCGCATCCTGGCGCTGATGCGTGACGTCGGCATGCTCTCCGCCGGCGTCACCGGGCACGGGCAGCTTCCCGCGCTGCTGGCCGGGTCGGCCGTGATCGTGGTGGTCGGCTACCTGGCCGGGCGTCTGGCCACCCGCCGTTCGCCGGGAACGAGCCCTCGCAGGGTCGGCCGTCTGCGCGTCGCGGCCGGAATCCTGCTGGTGCTGGCCGGGATCCAGGCGTCGGTGGTCACGGTGACGGTGATGGCCGACGACCCCGACCCGCTGGCCCCGATGAGCACGGCCGGACCGGGCGGGGTGCTCGCCTGCCTCGGCCTGGCGGTGCTCTCACCGGTGCTGCTGCGGCTGGCCACGGCCGGTTTCGGCTGGGTGCTGCGGCCTTTCGGGGTGGCCGGTCACCTGGCCCGGCACGACCTGCGGGCCCGGGCGCACGTGCTCGGTGCGGCTCTGGCCCCGATCACCGTGTTCGCCGGGATCAGCACCGGCACGGTCTATCTGGTGGCGATCGAGAACCGGGCGAGCGCCGGGCTGGTGGCCACCCGGGAGGCCGAGGACGTCGAGCTGCTCAACTACGTGGTGGTCGGGATGATCGCGCTGTTCGCCGCGATCATGGTGGTGAACACGCTGGCCGCGGCGATCGCCGACCGGCGGCGCGAGTTCGGCCAGCAGCGGCTGGCCGGGGCCACCCGGCGGCAGATCCGGCAGACCATGACGCTGGAGGCCCTGTTCCTGGCGGTGACCGGCATCGTGATCGGCACCGCGGGGGCGCTGGCGACGGTCCCGGCCTTCAGCTGGGCCCGGCTCGACCGGGTGTGGCCCGGCGTGGGCCCCGGGTATTTCCTGGCGGTCGCCGCTCTGGCTCTGCTGGTGACGCTGGGAGCGACCTCGGTGCTCACCCGGCGGGCGCTGCGTGGTTCGGCCCTGGAAGCCGTGGCGTGAGCGACGTGAGCAGGATCGGGACGGTCCCGGTGCGTCCTCCATGCTCTGGACGCCGGGACGTGACCGAGGTGAGCGGGACCGGGACGGTGCCACCCCGTCCACCCTCGGGACTGACAGACTGGGTGATTATGTGGGGCGACCGCGGCCTGCGCCGGATACCGCTGCTGCGGTTCGACGAGGCCGGGCTGATCGACCGAGCCCGGGTCTGGCTGCTCGAGCTCATGCACGTGCTGCTCTGGGCGCCCGGTCTGTGCTTCCTGATCCTGCTCCTCGTCGGCTGGCCCACCGCGACCGTGGGCGTGGGGTTCCTGCTGCTGTGGGCGGCCGTGCCGGTGACCGGCCAGCTCGGCCGCCTGCACCGCCATCTGGCCGGGAGCGCGCTGAAGCAGCCGGTCGAGATCCGTGACTACAAGCGCTCGGACGTCACGGGTCTGGCCGCGGTGTGGGCGCATCCGTTCCTCTGGCTGCAAGACCCGCGGCGCTGGCTCGACCTGGCCTTCATCGCGTTCGCGACCACCGGCGGGTTCGTGATGTCGGTGGTCGCGGTGGCCCTTCCGGGTCTCGCGATCACCCATCTCGTGCTCACACTGGTGTTCCACAGCGGGTGGTGGCTGCTGCCGATCCCGCTCGACCTGGTGCTCTTCTGGATCCTCGCGCCGTTGCTGTCGAAGGTGCGGGCGATCACCACGCTGGCCATGTACGGCAGTTCGCTCACCGCCCAGCTGGAGCGCCGGGTGGCGGCGGTGTCGGAGTCGAGGGCCGAGAGCATCGATCACTCGGCCGCCGAGATCCGCCGGATCGAGCGCGACCTGCACGACGGGGCACAGGCCCGGATCGTGTCGCTGGGCATGAACATCGGCCTGGCGGAACAGCTTCTGCGGCGCGATCCGGAGGCCGCGGCCGCGTTGCTGGCCGAGGCCCGGCAGGCCACCACCGACGCGCTCGAGGACATTCGCGGGGTGGTGCGCAGCATCCATCCGCCGGTGCTGGCCGACCGGGGGCTGGCAGGGGCGGTCGAGGCGCTGGCGGTGCAGATCTCGCTGCCGGTCACCACGTCCTCGGCGCTGGGTGGGCGGATCCCGGCGCCGATCGAGACCGCGGTGTACTTCGCCGTGGCCGAGGCCCTGGCGAACGTGGTGAAACATTCGTCGGCGTCGCGCGCCTGGGTGGTGCTGCAGCTCTCCGGCGGGTTGTTGCGAGCCGAGATCGGGGACGACGGGACCGGCGGAGCGTCGCTGGGTTCCGGTTCCGGTCTGGCGGGGGTGGCGCGCCGGCTGCGCGCGTTCGACGGCACACTGATCATCGACAGCCCCGTCGGAGGGCCGACCCGGATCGTCGTGGAGGTGCCGTGCGCGTCGTGATCGCCGAGGATCTGGCCCTGCTGCGGGACGGGCTGGTGCGACTGTTCGAGGCGCACGACTTCGAGGTCGTGGCCGCCGTCGACAACGCCACGTCACTGCTGCACGAGCTCGACGCGCAGGGTGCGGACATCGCCGTGCTCGACGTGCGACTGCCGCCCAGCTTCACCAACGAGGGGCTCATGGCGGCGGTCGAGATCCGGCGCCGGCGGCCGTCGTTCCCGGTGCTCGTGCTCAGCCAGTACGTGGAGCAGCTCTACGCCAAGGAGCTCCTGGCGTCCGGGCAGGGGGCGATCGGCTACCTGCTGAAAGACCGCATCACCGACGTCCGTGCGTTCGTCGAGGCGGTGCAGCAGGTGGCGGGCGGGGGCACCGTGCTCGACCCGCAGGTGGTCTCAAGCATCCTCACCCGGGCGCAGCGCGAGGCCCCGATGGAGCGCCTGACCGAACGCGAGCGCGAGGTGCTGGCGCTGATGGCCCAGGGCCGGTCGAACGCGGCGATCGCGGCCCGGCTCTACGTCTCCGAGAAGGCCGTGGGCAAGCACACCAACAGCATCTTCACCAAGCTCGACCTGCCGCTGGCGGCCGACGACAACCGCCGGGTGCTGGCGGTTCTGGCCTACCTGCACTCGGACTAGGACTTCTTCCGAAGCGGTTTGAGAGTGTGGGCGAGCACTTCGAGCTCGACCATCAGGGCCTGGGCGGCGGCGCTCATCACGTCGTTGGGCGCGATCGTGCGTTCCTCGGTGAGGAACTGCGTCACCAGCGGGATGTGCACATTGGCGCCGGCCGGGCGCAGTTTCACCGCGTTCAGCACCGGGTCGAGCGTGGTGACCGCCCGGGTGCCGGCCGAGACGCCGCCGTAGCTGACGAGACCGACCGGCTTGTTCGCCCACTCCTGCGACAGATAGTCGATCGCGTTCTTCAGCGGGGCGGTGTAACCGTGGTTGTACTCCGGCATCACGAACACGAACGCGTCGGCCCGATCCACCTGGGCGCTCCAGCGCCGGGTGTGCTCGTGCACGTACTGACGCAGGCGCGGGTGGTTCGGCTCGTTCATCAGCGGCAGGTCGACCGCGGCCAGGTCGACCAACTCGACCGCGAAACCCGCGTGCTTGTCGGCCACCTTCTGGAACCACTGCGCGACCGGGAGCCCGACGCGGCCGGGACGGGTGCTGGCGACGACGATCTGGAGCAGGGGTTTGGTCACGGTGGATCCTTTCCTCGGCCGGGCGGGTTCCGCCGCCACCGTAAACCCGCTCTCAGACGGGCTGCTCCCCCACTCCCCCGGCTGGCGCAGGCAGCACCACCGGGGCGGTGATCTTCGGCAACCGGTCTTTCAGGCGCAGTGCGGGCCGCTCCACCAGGAACCAGGAGAAGACGGTCAGCGCCACGCTCAGGGTGATCTCGAGGACGTGCTGCACCAGGTGCGAGTAGCCCCGGCTCTGCACGGTCATGAAGACCGGGAAGTGGTACAGGTACAGGCCGTACGAGACGGTGCCCACCACCACGAACGGCTTCAGCGACAGCAGCCGAACCATCGGGCCCTGCGCGCAGGTGGCCAGGTGGTGCACGACCATCGCGCTGAACAGCGCAGCCAGCGGCAGGCGCCAGTGATAGGTGCCGGAGGCCTCGATGTACGAGGTGGCGAACAGCCCGGCCAGGCCCAGGGCTCCCACCCAGGCCACCGCCTCGGAGATCCGCGGGCTGCGCACCAGGCTCTCGCGCTTCTCGAGCAGCACGGCCAGCAGGGCGCCGAGCAGCAGACCGTCGCAGTGCGAGGTGGTGGCGTAGTAGACCCACAGCGGGCTCTCACCCGAACCGGCGCTCACCCACCGGGTCACCACGACCACCGCGATCACAACGGCCAGGCCCACCGCCGGGGACCGCCGGCGCCGGGCCAGCACCCAGATCAGCACCAGCGGCCAGATCAGGTAGAACTGCTCCTCGATCGACAGCGACCAGGTGTGCGTCCAGATCCCGGTGCCCACGTTCACGAAGACGTTGGCCCAGTTCGCCACGTAGAAGACCACACTCAGCAGCGACACCACCGGATTGATGCGCATGTCACCGTGCATGATCGTGAGCACCACGGGCAGCGTGACCGCCAGCATGAACAGCAGCGGCGGCAGCAGCCGCAGGGCCCGGCGCACGTAGAACTGCCGCAGGTCGACGCGGCCGGTGCGCTCGTGCTCCCGCAACAGCAGCGCGGTGATGAGGAAACCGCTGACCACGAAGAAGACGTCCACGCCGAGAAAACCGCCGTGGGCCGCCGGTGAGGTGTGGAAAGCCATCACGGCCAGGACGGCGAAAGCCCGGAGGCCGTCGAGCGCGGGGCGACGCGTCATCGGTTTGTCCTCGAGATCACTCGATGTGCGGGAACCATTCGGAACCCCGAAGATCTGTGTACCTCCCGGTGATCGGAATCAGAAGCAAATTCGAGGTTGTTTCGGCCGAGCTCACATATTCGGCTCAGCGTCTCCTCAGGAAGTTTCGGTCCGTGGCCGACTTCGTCACCGTTCGTGCATCTTCAGGCCCGGGGGCAGCTCGCCGTGGTGGATGACGGTGAGCCGCTGCGTGGGCCGGGTCAGGGCGACGTACAGGTCACTGGCCCCGCGCGGGGATGCCGCGATGATGCCGACCGGGTCGACCACGGTGACCGCGTCGTACTCCAGGCCCTTCACGTCGTCGACGCTGAGCACCGACACCCGCTCCGCGAGGGACGGGTAGGTCAGGAGCTCTTTGCGGATGCGCTCGGAGACCTCACCGACGGCTCCGGCCCGCGACAGGATCACCGCGAACTGCCCACCGCCGAGGGCCTTGTCGTCGTTCGTGACGGCCTCGAGCACGGCCTGGATCACGTTCTCGGGCTTGTTCGGCACCTGGGTGACAGCCGGTTCGAAGTCGCCCTCCCGGGCCGACTCGGGCAGCCGCACGCTGATGCCCTGGGCCGTCAGCATCGCCGCGGCCGGGCGCATGATCTTGGCCGGGGTGCGGTAGTTGACGGTCAGCTCGGCCACCCGCCAGCGGTCTTTCGCGATCGTGTCGAGCGCCCCGGCCCAGGTGGTGGCCCCGGCCGCGGAGCTGGTCTGGGCCAGGTCACCGACCACCGTCATCGAGCGCGACGGCACCCGCCGGCCCAGCGTGCGCCACATCATCGGCGAGACCTCCTGGGCCTCGTCGACCACGATGTGCCCGTAGGTCCAGGTGCGGTCGTCGCGGGCGCGCTCGGCCACGGTCAGGCTGCCGTTCGGCCCCTCGAACCGGTCGGCCAGCATGTCGGCCGTCATCATGGCCGACGCCTCGCCGGACATCTGCAGCACACCCTGGGCGTAGCGAACGGCCTCGGCGCGCTCGGCCGCGACCCGCGCCTTCTCCCGGGCGGCGGCCGCGCTGGCCGTCACGTCGGCGCCGATCAGCTCGGCCACCTCGTCGAGCAGCGGCACGTCGGCCTGGGTCCACGGGCTGCCGGCCTCACGCAGCAGCAGCCGCGACTCGGCCCGGGACAGCTTGTGCTCGGTGGCCGCGCGCAGCCGGGCCGGGGTGGAGAACAGCTTGTCGAGGAAGGCCTCGGCCGACAGCGGCATCCAGCGCAGGTTGATCTCGCGGCGCACGTCGACGCTGTCGCGCAGCTCGGCGGCCAGGTCGAGACGGTTCTCGGCGTCGTTCTCCAGGCGCCGCGACCGGGCCAGCTGCCCGGCCAGGTCGTCGAGGAGGTGCTTGACGAAGGTCGTGCGGGCCTCGTTGTGCGGCCGGCCGGTCTGCCGGGCCCGCGAGCGCGCCTCGGCCACCGCAGCTGGGCGCAGCACGATCTGCTCGCCGTCGATGCTGATCGGCACCGGCTTGGGCAGCAGCAGCTGACGCTGGCGCACCGCCTCCCGGATCACCCGGGCCATCCGGACGTCGCCCTTGAGCACGGCCACCTCGCCCGGCTCGGTGGCTCGGGCCTCGACGCCGGGGAAGATCTGGCCCGGCGTGGACAGCACCACACCGGTCTCACCGAGCGACGGCAGCACCCGCTCGATGTAGCGCAGGAAGACCGGCGAGGGCCCGACCACCAGCACGCCGCTCTTCGCGATGCGCTCGCGGTGGGTGTAGAGCAGGTAGGCGGCGCGGTGCAGGGCCACCGCGGTCTTGCCGGTGCCCGGCCCGCCCTGCACGACCAGCACACCGGTGAGCGGGGCGCGCACGATCTGGTCCTGCTCGGACTGCAGCGTGGCCACGATGTCGCGCATCTTGCCGGTGCGGTGCTCGGTCAGGGCCGTCATCAGGGCGCCGTCACCGGTGACGGTGGTGAGGTCGTCGGCGTCGAGACCGGAGGCGTCGAGCAGCTCGTCGTCGATGCCGGTGACCGTGCGGCCCCGGGTGGCCAGGTGACGCCGTCGCGCCACGCCACCCGGGGAAGCGGCCGTGGCCTGGTAGAACGCGGCCGCGGCGGGAGCCCGCCAGTCGACCAGCATCTGCTGCTGGCCCTCGTCGGACAGGCCGATGCGGCCCACGTAACGCCGCTCGCCGCCGGACATGTCGAGCCGCCCGAACACCAGCCGGTCTTCGACCGCGCCGAGCTGGGCCACCCGTTCGGTGTGCAGCGCGTCGAAGGCGTCTCTCTCGGCCCGGCCGGCCGGGGTGTTCGACGATGACGTGCGGCGCAGGTCGTCGAGGGTCTTCTCGGCCCGGGAGCGGATGTCGTCGAGGCGCCCGTAGAGCACGTCCACGTAGTCCTGCTCCAGTGACACCTCACGATCGGTGGCGTTCTGCGTTCCACCGGCGGCCTCGCCCACGCCGTCGCCTCCCATGCTGGTCATTCCACCCTGCTCGTCACTGCTCGCCACGCGGGTGCCGGATCTGCCCGGCGGCGTGACGATTCCGTCGTCTGATGACTGCTGATGACTTCTGTTGCTGGTCGTGCCGCTGCGGGCCGTGTTCCGGGTCGATCCCCGCCACGGCGAGGAACGTCGGCACATCACCGCAAGCCACCGGAATGCGCGCGCACCCCCACGTCACGAGCTCCGGCAACCACCTCCGCCACCCCGGCCGGGCAACAAAGGACTTACCAGTATGTCGTCTCAGGCGACCTCGCGCTGGCCCTCCGCCACCCGGTTCACCGTGATCCAGTCGTCGATCTCGCGCCACCACTCGAACAGCCAGGCGATGCGCTCGTCGCGCCCCTCCGGCACGCTGCCCGCCGGGACCTGCCACCACCGCATCCTGACATCGAGATTCGTGGGCAGGGCACCCCACACGTCGGCCACCGTGAGCAGGTGGTCGGTGCCGGTGTGGGCCACCCAGACCACGTCGGCCTCGGGCGCGTTCTCCAGCACCGAGAGCACCCCGCCCGGGCGCGGCGGGAGCACGTGCCGCATCGCCTCGGCCTTCGCCGCCTCGGCCATCAGCCCGCGCCGCCGCAGCCGGGCGATCGCCCGGGCGCGCCGCCGGGCGGTGAAGTTGCCGCCCTCCGGGAAGAGGACGAGCGCGTCGTTGTGGTCGAGCCGCCGGGCCAGTTCGCCGATCTGGGTCTCGGCGTCGGGCCGGCCCGCCTCGTCGACCGTGGCCCGGCCCGGGGCTCCGGACCGGATGAAGCGCGTGGGCAGGCGGTTCAGCACGATGTCGATCGCCGGATCCCACTGAAGGGTGTCTTTGAGAACGATGCGGGGTTCACGGTCGTACCAGTCCATCAGGGCGTGCACGAGCAGGAACGAGTCACCCGGACCGGCGTGGCGGCTGAACACGATCAGTGGCCGGTCGCGGTAGGCCTCCGGCACCGGCCCCTCGACGCGAACCCGCACGTGCAGCACGTGGTTGACCATCCAGAAGATCCACCGAAGCATCGTCTGGACGCAGACGTAGTGCCGCCGCTCGTGCTTCGGCTCGCGCACCCGGCGGCCGAACCCGGCCGCCACCCACAGCCCGGCCAGCGCGAACAGCGCCACTCCCTCGGCCGCCAGGTAGCCGATCACCAGCACCGTGACCCGCACCGGACGGCTGCCCTGCCCGGGGATCACCAGCCCGGCGACCGCGGCCAGCAGCAGGGTGACCGGTGAGGTGACGACCGCGAACAGGCTCACGGCGAGCATCAGCGGGATCAGGAACACCCGCCGGACCCAGTACGGAGGAAGCACGTCAGGCCTGCCCCTCGCCCGGTAGCGACCGCAGGTAGGCGCACGAGGCCTCGTACGCCTCCTCGATGCGCATGCGGACCCGCTGGGTGTTGCGGTAGCGCAGGTTGGCACTCGGGCTCACCACCGCACCGGCCGGCATCACACGCACCGTGACCCCTTCGGGCACGGCGGCCATGTCGGCGGCGAACCGGTGCCGCCGGGCGATCTCGAACGCCACGGTCGCGACCTCCCAGGGCCGGGTCGGAACTCTCAGCGGCTGCTCGATGCGGCCCACGTGGAGCACGAAGATCTCGGTGGCGCCGAGCTCGACGGCCCGGCCCACCGGAAGGCTGTTGACCAGGCCCCCGTCGAGATAGTGCTCGCCGTTGATCTGGACCGGGCCGAACATGCCCGGCACCGCGCAGGACGCCGCCACCGCGGAGGCCACCGGCCCCCGGGTGAACCAGGTCTCGGCGGCGCGCTCGATGCTGGCCGCGCAGCACTGGAAGGGCACGGCCAGGTCTTCGATGTCGACCGGGCCGAGCCGGCGCTCGATCAGTGCCCGCAGCGGCTCGATGGAGTGCAGGTGGGTGCCGGTGCTGGCGGCCACCCGCAGCCGCTGGAGCGGGCCGGAGAACAGTTCCCGCCCGCCCAGCGACTCCCAGGTGGTGACCAGTTCGCCGACGCAGTCGAGGGTCGGCTCGGCGGCCAGCACGGCGCCGTTGATCGCGCCGACGCTGGTGCCGAGGACGAGGTCGGGCCGGTGCCCGGCCTCCATCACGGCGCGGAGCATGCCCACCTCGCTGGCCCCCAGCATGCCCCCGCCGCCGAACACGAATGCGGTCCTGCCCATACCTGCCTGCTACTTCCCTCGGCCTGCCAGGACCCCGGAACCGTACGCCATTTGCCTCATTCCAGCGTGTTCAGGTCGGCCACCGGACGATGGTCGAGCTCGCTGACCCCGGCGATCACCCCGAAGGCCGGATGGTGGTGCAGGACCACCAGATCGTGTTCGAGAGCGGTCGCGGCCACGAGCAGGTCGCGCGGACGCACGCCGCCCCCTTCTGCCCGCCCCAGCCGGGACTGCAGCCCCAGCGCCCGCTCACCCACCGCCGGGCCGAACGGCACCGAGCGGTAGACCTGCTGCCGGTCGGCCCGCATCGACCGGTAGGCCGCAGGGGTGCCGGCCGTGGCCAGCGCCTCCAAGTCGAGCACCGGACAGGTGTAGAGCACCCCGGCCCGCAGCATCGGCCGCAGCCGGGCCGCCACCTCCTTGCGGTGCGCCAGCCCGATCGCACTGCTGTCGAGCAGCCAGCCCACGTTCATCGGATTCCCCCGTTCTGCCCGGCCAGCCCCGCGAACTGACCGGACTCGTACCGCTGGATCTCGGCGGCGACCGCGCGCCGCCGGTTGCGATCGCGGACGAGCTCGGCGAGGGCCTGATCGACCACCGCCGCCTCTTCCGCCCCGAGGAGCCGAGCGGCCTGCCGCAGCAGAGCCAGGTCGACACCCTCAACCGTGATTGCCGTTGCCAGCCGGGCCCCCTCGGGGACTGACGGCTGACCCCCCTCCCTCTCTCTGCTCATGTCACCACTATGCCGGGCACCACCGACAATTTGGACACTGACGTCTGGACCATCGCCGCCCGAGAACCGTCCAGCCACCCCGCTTTCTGCCACTGATCGAAGCCATCGACCGAATCGCGCACCCAGCAACGGTTCCGGACGTCAGACCGGCGAGACCTCCCGCGCCCCGGTGCGTTCCGCCCCGATCCCGGCCACCACCACGCACGCCACCCCGAGCACCGCGAACACCCCCGGCACCTGCCCCAGCACCAGCAGCCCGATCACCGTGGCCACGGCCGGCTCCAGGCTCATCAGCGTGCCGAAGGCCGCCGTGGTCAGCCGCCGCAGCGCCAGCAGCTCCAGCGTGAACGGCAGCACCGGCACGAGCAACGCCAGGAACAGGCCGTGCACGAGCAGACCCGCGTCGAGGTGGTGAGCCCCACCCCCGGTCAGCCCGGTCAGCCCGGGCAGCGCGACCGCCGTGGCCACCAGCCCGGCCACGGGCATCGAGACCGCCAGCCCACCCAGCCCGGCCACCTCGTCCCCGATTCTCTGGGTGAGAAGGATGTAACCCGCCCAGCACACCGCCGCGCAGAGGGCGAGCGCGACCCCGCCCGGATGCACCTGCCCGGTCCACGGCTCGGTCAGCAGCAGCACCCCGGCCAGTGCGGGCACCGGCAGCAGACGGGCCCGGCCCCGGCCGCGGAACACCGCCACCCCGAGCGGCCCGAGGAACTCCAGCGAACTGGCCGTTCCCAGCGGCAGGTACTGCAGCGAGGCCATGAACAGCATCGTCATCCCCGCGGTCACGACCCCGAGCAGCACGGCCCCGAGCAGTGCCGGGCGGGTCATCCCGGACGGCCGCACCAGCACCGCGAAGAGCAGACCGGCCCAGACCAGGCGCAGCCAGGCGGTGGTCACCGCGCCGACGTCGTCGAGCAGGGGGACAGCGACGGCCAGGCCGAGCTGCACGCTGACGATGGCGCCGACCGCCATCAGGGTTCCGGAACGAGTGCTCACGCCTCATGTGAACTCACCGGTACCGTCCACGTCCACGTGAGGATCCCGAACGAACCGTCCGTGAATCCTGGACAATGGGCGTCATGGAGACCCGGCGCCTCGAACTGCTGCTCGAGCTCTCCCGGCTCGGCTCGATGCGTGAGGTCGCCGGCGCTCTCGGCACCACCACGTCCACCGTCTCGCAGCAGATCGCCGTCCTGGCCCGCGAGGTCGGCACCCCGTTGCTCGAGCCGCACGGGCGCCGGGTGCGGCTCACCCCGGCCGGGAAACGCCTGGCCACCCACGCCGTCACCGTCCTGGCCGCGGTCGAGGCCGCCCGCGCCGACCTCGACCCGTCCGCCGAACCCACGGGCACCCTGCGGGCCGGCGCTTTCGCCACCGCGATCCGGCGCGCCCTGCTGCCGATCCTGGCCCGGCCCGCCGATTCCCACCCGGGCGTGCGCCTGCTGGTGCACGAGCTCGAGCCGGCCGAGGCGCTGGCCGCGCTCGGCGCCGACGACATCGACCTGGCCCTGGTCTACGACTACGACCTGGCTCCCCGCGCGAAAGACCCCTCACTGCACTGGGTTCCGTTGTGGACCACGCCGTGGGCGATCGGCGCGCCCGCGCACCGGGCCGACGCCCGGCGAGGGCGTTCCGCGCAGACCCTGGCCGCCCTGGCCGGCGAGTCGTGGATCGTGAACTCCCGCAACACCGCCGACGAGGACGTGGTGCGAACCCTGGCCGCGACGGCGGGCTTCGAGCCCCGCGTCGACCACCGGGCCGACAGCCTCGACCTGGTCGAGGACCTGATTCTCGCCGGACCGGGCGTGGGCCTGCTGCCCGCGGGCCGGCCGGTGCGCCCGGGTATCGTGCTGCTGCCTCTGCACGATCCCGGCGTGCGTCTGCGCGCCCACGCCGTCACCCGGGCCGGCCGGGCCGAATGGCCACCCCTGGCCGCGATTCTCGATCTCCTGCTTTCCGGGCAAAAGCCACAATGACGACACCCGGCTGTTGCCAATGTTTCTGAAGTGACGGTCTCTCGCCAGTAACCGACAGATCGTGCAGACTGCCGGACCTGACCGGTTGACGCCGGGTAGCCTGATCCGTCATGGAGGGGGCGGGAATGACGAAAAACGGGTGGCACGAGACGAGGTTGATCCCTACCACGGGCATCACCTCACAGGTGGAACAGGAGCGCCGGGCGACCGCCGCGCTGCTGGCCACCATGACCGCGGTGGCCCGGTTCGGCCGCGCGCTGACCGAACCGCTGGGGGCACCGGAAGGGCCGATCGAGACCTTCACCGAGGTCCCGTTCGCCCGGGGCGACCATGAATGCCTGCCGCACGGGGTGATCCGCGTGGGCGAGGAGTGGACGGCACTGGTCGAGGTGAGCACGGGTCCCCGTCCGCTGCGCCGTTCCCGGCTGGAGGCCTATCTCGACCTGGCCACCGAGCACGACATCGACGCCCTGCTGACGATCAGCAACGAGATCCCGCCGGTGGTCGGGCAGCACCCCACCCCGGTCGCGAAGGAGAAGCTCGGCACGGTGCCGATGCTGCACTTCCCGTGGAGCAAGATCGTGGCCGAGGCCGTGGTCGAGCGGGAGGACACCGAAGACCGTTCCGCCGTATGGCTTCTCGGCGAGCTCATCCACTACCTCGAGCACCCGCGGTCGGGGGCGCTGCTCTTCGAGGCCACCGACGACGCGCCGACGACGCACCTGCCCCGGCTCGTCCGCACGCCCGAGCCGGTGGCCGAGGTCCCGGCCCCGCGCCGGCCGGCCCGCCGCGAGATCCGCATCGCCCTGCGCGAAGACCCGGAGCCCGCGCCGCCCGACCAGCCCGGCTGGTACCGCGACGACCGGGTGGAGAGCCGCCTGCGCTGGTGGGACGGCGACACCTGGACCAATCACCTCTATGACCTGCCCCCGGCCCCCGAGGGAGCCGGCCAACCCGTCGAGAACTGAGCCCGGTTCCGCCCCGTACGCTGCCCGTATGAGGGGCGGGACAGAACACGACGAGGCGGACTTCGCGCGAGCGGCGCCGACCGCACGCCAGCAGAAGTGGGACGTGGCCACCGGCGCGCTGGTGACGGTCGGCATGCTGCTCAGCGTCTTCCTCTACCGCAGCGTGGCCACGGTCGACAACGACGCGCTGCTGCGCATGCCGATCACCGAGTCCGTGCTCTGGTCGCTGGCCGTCGCCCTGCCCCTGTGCCTGCGCCGCCGCTACCCGATCGTGGTGCTGCTGACGGTCTCGGCCATGTTCATCGGCATGCAGTCGCGGGTCGTCATCGAGGGCACGATGAGCTCGATCTCGCTGTTCTGCGCGCTGTACACGGCCGGGGCCTGGGGCCGCGACCGGCGTATCACCAACGCCGCCCGGGTGATCGTGGTGGTGGTGATGTTCTGCTGGCTGGCCTACGCGATCAGCGCCACCGCCTGGGCCGAGGTGGGCGACGACCTGCAGGGTGACGGGCCGATCCCCGCGCACCTGGCCAACATCCTCTACCTGACCCTCTTCAACGTCCTCTTCTTCGCCGCCGCCTGGTATTTCGGCGATGCCTCGTGGCGGCAGGCCCGGCAGCAGGAGCAGCTTCGCGAACGCACCCTGGAGCTGGCGCGCGAGCGCGACGAGAGCGCGCGCCGGGCGGTGCTGGCCGAAAGAGTGCGCATCGCCAGGGAACTGCACGACGTGGTGGCCCACAACGTGAGCCTGATGGGTGTGCAGGCGGGAGCCGCGCGCCGGGTGCTCGACCGCGATCCGGAGCTCACCCGGCAGACGCTGGGCGTGATCGAGGAGGCCGGACGTTCGGCGGTCGAGGAGATGCGGCGCCTGCTGGTGGTGCTGCGGGACAGCGACGACCGCAGTCCCGACCAGCCCTCCCCCGGTGTCGACGCCCTTCCCCAGCTCCTGGAGCAGGCCTCGACCCCGGGCACGGCAACGCATTTCACGGTCGTGGGTGAGCCCGTGCCGCTGACCGTGGCGTTGTCGGTCTCGGTCTACCGCATCGCCCAGGAGGCACTGACGAACTCGCTCAAGCACGCCGGGGCGAGCCGGATCGACGCCCGGCTGCGGTATCTCGACGAGGCGGTGGAGCTCGAGATGGTGGACGACGGGCGCGGCAACGGGCACACGGGCAGCCGGGGTTCGGGTCTGGGTCAGGTGGGTATGCGGGAACGGGTGGATCTGCACGGCGGCACGCTGGACCTCGGCCGTCGTCCGGAAGGCGGGTACCGGGTGCGAGCCCGGCTGCCCCTGGTGAGAACGGTGACGCAGTGACGAACGAAGGCCCGGCGACGAACGGTGACGCCGCAGCAGACGAGAGCTCGGCGCCGATCCGGGTCATGCTGGCCGACGACCAGCAGCTGATGCGGGCAGGATTCCGGATGATCCTGTCCACCGAGCCGGGTCTGGAGGTGGTGGCGGAGGCCTCGAACGGCGCCGAGGCGATCACCCGGGCCCGGCGGCACACGCCCGACGTGATCCTGATGGACGTGCAGATGCCCGGCACCGACGGCATCACCGCCACCCGGGAGATCACGGCGGGTTCGGGGTCGAAGGTCGTCATCCTCACCACCTTCGACCGTGACGACTACCTGTTCGAGGCGCTGCAGGCGGGGGCGGCCGGGTTCCTCCTGAAGAACTCCTCGCCGGAAGACCTGATCAGCGCCGTGCGCATCGTGGCCCGGGGCGACGCGATGCTCGCCCCCGAACTGACCCGGCGGGTGCTCGACCGGTTCACCACGCGCACCGGCACCGTCCGGCGTCCCGAACAACTCGACCAGCTCACCGAACGGGAGTGGGACATCCTGCGGCTGCTGGCGGCCGGGTCGAGCAACGCCGAGATCGCCGCGAAGCTGTTCGTGGGCGAGGCGACGGTGAAGACGCACGTCTCCCGGGTGCTGGCCAAGCTCGGGCTGCGCGACCGGGTGCAGGCGGTCGTCTACGCGTACGAGAGCGGAGTGGTCACGCCCGGGGATCATTCCTGAGGGGGACGCGCCGGTCCGTCTCGCGCCGGACGACGCAAAGGGTGCTCAAGCCATAGCTTCGGTGGTGTAAGCAGACGACCACGCAGGGAGCGGATCATGCTTGAGCTGGACGGCATCAGTCGTTCGTTCGACGGCCGCCGGGTTCTGGACGGCATCTCGTTCAACGTCGAGCCGGGCCGGCTCACCGGTTTCGTCGGCTCGAACGGCGCCGGCAAGACCACCACGATGCGGATCATCCTGGGCATCCTGGCCCCGGACGGCGGCCGGGTGAGCTGGAAGGGGCAGCTCATCGACCGAGAGGCCCGCCGCCAGTTCGGCTACATGCCGGAGGAGCGCGGCCTCTACCCCAAGATGAACCTGATCGACCAGCTGATCTTCCTGGCCCGGCTGCACGGCGTCGACGCGGCTGCGGCTCGCCGCAAGGCCGCCGGCCTGCTCGAGGAGCTCGGCCTGGGCGAGCGCATGACCGACAAGCTGGAGACCCTCTCGCTCGGCAACCAGCAGCGGGTGCAGGTCGCCGCCGCGCTGATCCACGACCCGGTGCTGCTGGTGCTCGACGAGCCGTTCAGCGGCCTCGACCCGATCACCGTCGACACCATGACGTCCATCCTGCGCACCAGCGCGGCGAGCGGCGTGCCGGTGCTGTTCTCCAGCCACCAGCTCGACCTGGTCGAGCGGATCTGTGACGACCTGGTCATCATCTCCGGCGGTGGCGTGGTGGCCCGTGGCACGGTCGCGGAGCTGCGGCACGAGCGCGCGGGTGCGCGTTTCCGTCTGGTTCTGGGTGAGGACGCGGGGTGGCTGCGGGACGTCGACGGCATCCAGGTGCTCGACGTCGACGGCCCGAAGGCGCTGGTGGAGCTGCCCGACGTGTCGCACGACCAGCAGCTGCTGTCCGTGGCGATGGGCCGCGGGCCGGTGCACGAGTTCAGCCGGGTGATCCCGGCCCTGGCCGACATCTACCGGGAGGTGTCCAAGTGAAGACGTCCGAGACGATCCGGCTGATCGCGGGCCGGGAGATGTCGACGAAGCTGCGCGACAAGGCGTTCGTCATCTCCAGCATCGTGATGCTGGTGCTGGTGGCACTGGGCATCCTGATCCCGGCTCTGCTGTCCGGCGACGACCACGACGAGTACCGCCTGGCCGTGAGTGGCCAGACCGCGGTCTCCGTCGGCGAGGTGGCCCGCACGACCGGTGCCGCCGCGGTGAAGAGCGACGAGGCGAACGACAACGACGACGACGTGACCGGATTCGCCGACACCGGCGTCCCGGCCGCCGAGATCACCCTCGTACCGGGCGATTCCGCCGAGGCGGCCACCGAGCTGGTGCGCACCGAGGACGTGGACGCCGCCCTGGTCGAGAAGACCGACGGCACCCTGGAGATCGTCGGTGCCGAGGACGTGGACGGCGACCTCAGCACGCTGATCTCGCTGGCCGCCACGGCCGAGCAGACCCGGGCACTGCTCGCGCAGGCCGGGGTGGACGAGGCCACCATCACGCAACTGCAGACCATGCAGCCGCCGTCGGAGCGCCTGCTGGAGAGCGGGATCCCGAACGAGAGCGTGGCGCTGGTGCTCGGTTTCGCGTTCGCCTTCCTGTTCTACTTCACCGCGATCACCTTCGGCATGACGATCGCCCAGAGCGTGGTGGAGGAGAAGCAGAGCCGGGTGATCGAGATCCTGGTCGCGGCCACGCCGGTGCGGCTGCTGCTGGCCGGCAAGATCCTGGGCAACGCGACGCTGGCCCTGGGGCAGGTGGCCCTGCTGCTGGCGATCGGCCTGGCCGCGGCCAGCGCGACCGGCCAGAGCGCGGCGGTGAGCCTGCTGCTCCACTCCGGCGGCTGGTTCCTGCTCTTCTTCGCCTTCGGGTTCATCATGCTGAGCTGCCTCTGGGCCGCCGCCGGGGCCCTGTCCGCCCGGCAGGAAGACCTGCAGTCCACCACGGTGCCGATGCAGATCCTGCTGTTCGCCCCGTTCCTGTGCGCCTTCTACGTGAACCAGCCCGGCCTGGGCCTGAAAATCCTTTCCTACGTGCCCTTCACGTCACCGCTCAGCATGCCCCGCCGGCTGCTCATCGAAGACGCGGCGTGGTGGGAGGCGCTGATCTCGCTGGGGATCATCGCGGCCACCGGGGTGCTGCTGATCGCGTTCGCCGCCCGCCTCTACGAGGGCTCGCTGCTGCGCACCAGCACGAAGACCTCGATCGCGACGGCCTGGAAGAGGGAGAAGCAGCCCGCCCTGGAGGGCTGATCCGTTCGCGAACCCCGTCACTGAATGCTTTCAGCACTCGGTGGCGGGGTTCACTGCTGTCACCGGTCCTGCAAGTTCCTGCAGCATCCACGAAAGGCCTTGCACAAGGGTTTGCGCACGTCAGGGGCATGTGAAGAGCGTCACCGATTCCTATGTCCGGACAGGTTCACAACACCTGTCCGGACAGGTAACGTGAAGAAAAACCCGCGGACAACGACGTTCCGATTACCGCCCGTAGCATCTCTCCCGTGCTGCCGGGGCGGACCGGACGCTGTCTGAAATCACCCCCACGAGGAAAGGGCAGCCCCGTGACGACGCTCGAGAACGATGCACCGACCCTGATCGACGCTCCCACCACCCACCCGCGCATGCTGGCCTGGGTGGCCGAGACGGCGGCCCTGACCACCCCCGACCGCGTGGTGTGGATCGACGGTTCCGCGCAGCAGCACCAGTCGCTGATCGACGACCTCGTCGCCGCAGGTACTTTCGTCAAACTGGCGAAAAAGAAGGACTCGTACTGGTGCGCGTCCGACCCGACCGACGTGGCCCGGGTGGAGGACCGCACCTTCATCTGCTCGGTCGACGAGGCCGACTGCGGCCCGACCAACAACTGGATGGACCCGGGCGAGATGCGGGCCGTCATGAAGGATCTGTACCGCGGTTGCATGAAGGGCCGCACGATGTACGTGATCCCCTTCGTGATGGGGCATCTCGAGGCCGAGAAGCCGATGTTCGGCGTGGAGATCACCGACTCGCCCTACGTCGTGGTCTCGATGAACGTGATGGCCAAGACGGGCACCAGAGTGCTCGAGAAGATGGGCGAGACAGCCGACTACGTGCCGGCCATGCACTCGATCGGCGCCCCGCTCAAGCCCGGTCAGGTCGACGTGGCCTGGCCCTGCAACGACACCAAGTACATCGTGCAGTTCCCGGAGAGCCGCGAGATCCAGTCGTTCGGATCCGGTTACGGCGGAAACGCCCTGCTCGGCAAGAAGTGCTACTCGCTGCGCATCGCCTCGGTGATGGCGCGCGACGAGGGCTGGCTGGCCGAGCACATGCTGATCCTCAAGCTCACGTCGCCGGAAGGAACGGTGAAGTACATCGCGGCGGCGTTCCCGAGCGCCTGCGGCAAGACCAACCTGGCCATGCTCGAACCGACGATCCCGGGCTGGAAGGTCGAGACCCTGGGCGACGACATCGCCTGGATGCGCTTCGGCGACGACGGCCGGCTGTGGGCCACCAACCCCGAGAACGGCCTGTTCGGCGTTGCTCCCGGTACCGGCTGGGACACCAACCCCAACGCCATGCGGGCGATCGACGCGGGCGGCTCGGTGTTCACCAACGTGGCGCTGACCGACGACGGTGACATCTGGTGGGAGGGCATGACGCCTTCACCGCCGGCTCATCTGACCGACTGGCACGGCAACGACTGGACGCCGGAGTCGGGAACGCTCTCGTCGCACCCGAACTCGCGGTTCTGCACGCCGATCCGCAACTGCCCGATCCTGGCCGACGAGTACGACGACCCGCGGGGAGTGCCGATCTCGGCCATCCTGTTCGGGGGCCGCCGCAAGACCACGATCCCGCTCGTCACCGAGTCCCGCGACTGGACGCACGGCACCTTCATGGGCGCCACGCTCAGCTCCGAGACCACCGCCGCGGCCACGGGTGCCGTGGGTGTGGTGCGCCGCGACCCGATGGCCATGCTCCCGTTCATCGGCTACCACGCCGGTGACTACTTCCAGCACTGGATCGACGTGGCCAAGGGCGCCGACGCCGACAAGCTGCCGAAGATCTTCTACGTCAACTGGTTCCGCCGCGACGACGAGGGCGGCTTCCTCTGGCCCGGCTACGGCGAGAACGGCCGGGTGCTCAAGTGGGTCGTCGACCGGCTCGAGGGCCGGGTCGCTGCCGTGGAGACGCCGATCGGGCACGTACCGGCGCCGGGTTCGCTCGACGTGAGCGGGCTTTCGCTGACCGACGACCAACTGGCCCAGGCCGTGCGGGTCGACGTCGACGAGTGGAAGGCCGAGATCCCGCTCATCCAGGAGTGGTTCGACAAGATCGGTGACAAGACGCCGATCACGCTGCTCACCGAGCTGGACGGCCTCAAGGCGCGACTGGGCCTGTAGTGCGGGGGGGCGGACCCGACGGGTCCGCCCCTCGAAAGATCATTCGTAGAGCACGTACTCGGGACGCGGTTTCAGTTTCAGCACCTGCGCGGGCGTCATCAGATCGCCGTGCTCCCGGTCTTCCTCGAAGAACAGCTTGAACCCGGTGTGCACGGAGTCCGGAAGCGGCTTCACCAGCGTGCGCCAGGTCTTCTCCTTGTCCGAGCGGGCCCCGATGCCGTCGACGCTGAGGATCACCTGAACGCCGGTGCGCTCCCGCATCTCGTCGACGTCGCTGATGATGCGCGGCGCGAGTTGGTGCACCACGAGTGCCTTCTCGGGCAGTCCACGCTCGGTCGTGAATCTCGAGAGCCAGAGTGAGACCTCGTTGAGCTCGGCGGCCGTGGTGTGACCGTAGACCCGGCCCGGCGTCTGTTTCGGGCCGACCGCCCATTCCGGGTCGAGGGCCAGACCCACGTCCGGCTCCTCGAGCCACCGGCTCATCGCCTTGACCTCGGTGAGGAAGTCGGCCCGGCCGGGCTGGATGTTGAGCAGCAGCAACGCCTTGTTCCGGCGCGCCACCTTCAGGTAGCGCTCGATCTGGGCGTCGCCGGTGCGGGCCCGGTGCATCTTGTCCTGGCCCGGAGAAGCCTGCACCACGGTCGCGATGAGCTCCATCACCGGCAGCGGCTCGCGTCCGTCACCGTCGTACTTCTTGCCCAGTCTCTCGATCTCGTCGACTCGGGCCTGCAGGTCACCGATGCCGAGCCGGCCGAACGACTTCGCGGCGCCGCCCGAGTAGCCCACCAGGCGATAGCGCGGGAACAGCTCGGTGCCGCCACGCGGCAGCTCCTTGACAGCCGGGGCATCAGCGCTGCCCGAAGGTGCGGGTGTGGTCGTCGATCCGTCGGGGGCGGTGGTGGCCGCCGGGTCACCGGCACTGCTTGAGGACGTTTCGGCACCTCCCGGCGCCTGCGGGCTCTCCGGAACGGTGGCCGTGAGCGACGGGTCGGCCGAGCCCGACGGGGCGACGGAGGGGCTGACCGAGGAAGAGGCGGAGGCGGTGGGGAACGATGCCGCCGCGGCCGGGGAATCGGCCTCGGCGGAGCCCGAGCCACATCCGGCGACCACCAGCGAGGCCAGCGACACCAGTCCTGCCCCGACGGCAACGTTCCTGCGCAACAGGGGCCGAACGGGACGCATAGAAGCACCTCCGGTGCTGTGGGTCTGATGTGACTTCCGTGCCTTGAGGCCTATCCGACCACGATCGGGACGAAGCCCGCATCCCGCCATCCGTAAGACCGGGTCAAGGGTGGGGCAGGCCGGGCCGAGGCGGGGTCCGAGGGCGGGACCGGAGCCAGCGAACCGAGGTAGGGAACCGGGGCGCGGGCAGGCCGGGGCGGACAGGCCGGAGGCGGGTAGGCCGGAGGCAGGGAACCGAGGCGCAGACAGGCCGGGATGGCAGACCGGGATGGGCAGGCCGAGGCGGGCAGGCCGGAGGCGGGTAGGCCGGAGGCAGGGAACCGAGGCGCAGACAGGCCGGGATGGCAGACCGGGATGGGCAGGCCGAGGCGGGCAGACCGGAGGTAGGCAGACCGGAGGTAGGCAGACCGGAGGTAGGGAACCGAGGCACGAACGGGCCGAGGCGGGGCAGGCCGAGGCGGGGCAGGCCAGGTGGACTGAGCCGAGGTGGCCGGAGCAGCGGCGCGGTAGGCGGATCGCGCCGGCCCAGGTTGAGCCCGCGGGCCGCAAAAGCGAGAGGGTCTGCAGTCAGCTGACTGCAGACCCTCTCAGGCGCGGAGGCGGCGAGATTTGAACTCGCGATGGGGAATAACCCCCAAACCCGCTTAGCAGGCGGGCGCCATAGACCGGACTAGGCGACGCCTCCCCGTGATTCAGAAGGCTACCGGTCGAGTAGCCCTCGCGGCAAAGCAGATGTCCCGGCGAGCCGCGGACGGATCGATCCGAAGGGGCCACACAGGCAGAGAACAGGTGCAGAACCGGCCGTACAGGTAGCCAACACAGCCAGGACCCCTATTGTTAGCCCCAGGGCAGATGCGTGCATATCGAGTCATCACGGTACGAATCAGCCCCTGTCTCCTCGGTAACAATTTGCTCTTGTGACCCGGGACACGGCAGTGATGCTGTAACGAATTACCTATCTGCAGCGAGGCAGTGGGTTGGAACCGGTAGTGCATCCTGTACCGGTCACACGTTCATCAGGCACCACCGATACGGCAGGAGACGTGGGTGACGCAGGTCGAGCCCTTCTCGCGGCGCCCTCGTCGATCCGATGCCGACACGCGTTACGGGGAGCAGTCGCGCAACGACGCTCCGCCGCGCTCTGACCAAGCGTCACGAGCCGATCGCGGGTCCAGGGCCAGGTTCGACGACCAGAACGGTTACGACAACCGGTACGACGAGACCCGTCGTCCGCCGTCGCGCTACGACGAGACCCGCCGCGCCCCCGACCAGAACCGCCCTCCGGCGGGCCGTTACGACGAGGCCCGCTACGGCGAAGGCCGTTACGACAGGGCCCGGCCGGACGAGCGCAGCGACCCGCACGGTCGCCGCGACCCGCGCGAGACCACTGAGCCGCGCTCCGAACGCACCTCGAGCCGTTCCGCCGCCCGTTCCCAGGGCCGCCCCGAGGCCCGATCCGGCGCCGGCCCGGCCGGCTTCGAGGGTCCAGGCGGATTCGACGGCGGTCTCGACGGCCCGGGCGGCTCCGGCCCCGAGGGTCCCCGCCGCCAGTCCTCGCCGCTGCCGCCCCCCGGTGACGACAACGACCGCCGCGGCAGCCACGCCACCACCTACGGCCAGGGCTTCTCCTGGGTCATGGCCTGGACCATCCTCGGCGCGCTGATCCCTGGTCTGGGTCTGATCGCCGCCGGCTGGCGCCGTCTCGGCGCCGGCATCCTGGCCGGTATCGCGCTGACCGGAGCCGGCGTGGCCGTCTGGGCGCTCACCGGCAACGTGATGAAGAAGGGTGTCTCCTTCGCCTTCGACCCGCAGAAGCTGCTGATCCTGGCGATCGTCGCGGTGCTGGTCGGGATGCTCTGGGCCCTCGTCATCCTGCTCACCAACAGCCAGCTGCGCCGTTACGCCACCCTCGACACCAGCCAGAAGGTGTTCAGCGGCATCGTCGTGGCCGCCCTGATCGTGGGCGTGGGCGTGCCCACCTACACCGTCGGCGACTACGCCCTGGTGCAGCGCGACCTGGTGAAGTCGCTGTTCGGCGACGGCAGCGACTCCGAGGACGGCGACAAGAAGCCCGACAGCGAGGCCGCCGACCCGTGGGCCGGCACCGAGCGCATCAACGTGCTGCTCATCGGTTCCGACGCGGGCGCCACCCGTGAGGGCATCCGCCCCGACACGATGATCCTGGCCAGCATCCAGCCCAGCACCGGCAACACCGTGCTCTTCAGCATCCCCCGCAGCCTGCAGCGAGTGCCCTTCAAGGAGGGCACCCCGGGCGCGGAGGCCTGGCCCAACGGCTACTACTGCCCCGAGGCCGGCCCCGGCAACGAGTGCATGATCAACGCGATCTGGCGCTGGGCCGAGGGTGACGGGGCGTCGTACTACCCCAAGAGCAAGTACAAGAACCCCGGTCTGAAGGCCACCGAAGACGCCGTCACCGGCGCCACCGGCCTCGAGATCGACACCTACGCGATGCTCAACCTCAAGGGTTTCGCCGACTTCATCGACGCCATCGGCGGCCTGACGCTGAACGTCACCGAGCGCCTCCCGATCGGCGGCAACTCCTCGAACCCCGTCGCCAAGGAGTGGATCGAGGTCGGGCAGAACCAGAACATGAACGGGTACTACTCACTCTGGTACGCCCGGTCCCGCTGGAGCACCAACGACTACGACCGCATGCGCCGTCAGCGCTGTGTGATCGCGGCGGTGACCGAGCAGGCCGACCCCGTGACCATCGCCTCGAACTGGACCAAGATCGCCAAGGCCCTGAAGAACAACATGGCCACGGGCATCCCGCAGTCCGACATCCAGGCCTGGGTCGAGCTCGCCACCCGGGTCAAGGGCGGCAAGGTCACCAGCCTCTCCTTCACCAACGAGGCCGTCGGTGGCACCACCGTCGACCCCGACTTCGACCTGATGCACACCAAGGTGCAGACGGCGATCAAGAAGTCGGAGAAGGCCAAGAAGAAGAAGTCGACGGCCACCGCCGCGGCCAGCCCGAGCGCCTCGGCCGACGCGGGCACCGGCACGACGACCGACAAGACCACCGACAAGACGAAGACCGAGACCGCCGAGGAGAAGGCCGCCAAGGCCGACGACCCGGAGAACGCCCAGGACGTCACCGAGATCTGCTGATTCGTCAGCTTCTCGAAAGACGTCCGGGCGGTCTCGGCACCGCACTCGGGCAGCACCAGGCGACATCCACCGGTCGGCCGATCCCGTCATCGGCCGGCCGGTGCGTCATTGGTCCCCCACTCGCACACAAGTAGCCCGCTTGTCCGTTTCCGTCCCGTGAATGGGCTCGAGACACGCTGGCGTGCAGGCATACTCACCGCTCAGTGCGCGAAGCGCGGCCGTCCGTGCCACCCGCGCCGAGGGGTGGAATGTCCGACCTGCGCCAGCCGACGGCCCGGCACGATTCCGGCAGTCCGGCGCGATCGCACACCGACGCCCCGGGAGCCCCCGTCGTCTCCACCGGACGGCGCGGCAGCCACGCGACGCGTCGCGGTCAGGGCTTCTCCTGGGTGATCGGCTGGACTCTCCTCGGATCACTCCTGCCCGGGGCCGGGCTGCTCGCGGCCGGACGCCGTCGCGCGGGTGGCTTCCTGCTCGGCCTGGTCGGTGCGGGTGTGCTCGCGGTCGGCCGGCTGGCCCTCGACGGCAGCCTGGCCGAACGGCTGCAGGCCCTGGTGATCCAGCCGGAGCGCCTGGTCACCGTGACGGTCGCGATCGGTGCGGTGGCCGTGCTGTGGGTGCTCTCGATCGTGGTCACCCACGCCCAGCTGCGCCGCTACGCCGAGCTCGGCACCGGGCAGCGGCTGTTCTCCACCCTGGTCGTGCTCGCCCTCGTGGTCGCCGTGGCGATGCCCGCCTACCAGGCCGGGCGGTACGCGCTGATCGGCCGTGACCTGGTGGACACCGTGTTCCAGGAGAACGTGGACGCGGAGACCAGCACGGCCCTCGCCAGCAGCGAGAAGGCCGACCCGTGGGCCGGGGTGTCGCGGGTGAACGTCCTGCTGATCGGCTCGGACGCGGGTGAGGACCGGATCGGCATCCGGCCGGACACGATGATCGTCGCCAGCGTGGACACCACCACCGGCAACACCGTGCTGTTCAGCCTGCCGCGCAACCTCGAGAACGTGCCCTTCCCCTCCGGCACCCCCGGCCGCAACAAGTGGCCCGACGGGTTCAACTGCGGTGACGAGTGCCTGCTCAACGCCATCTGGACCTGGGCCGAGCAGGAGGGCTCGGGCTACGACAAGTTCCGGAACCCGGGCCTGGCCGCCACCGAGGACGCGATCGAGGGTGCGATCGGCCTGAAGATCGACACCTACGCCATGCTCAACCTCAAGGGCTTCGCCGAGTTCGTCAACGCGATCGGCGGTCTCACGGTCAACGTGCGCGAGCGCCTGCCGATCGGCGGCGACAGCAACCCGCTCTCGCCGATCTACCACGTGGCCACCGGCGGCTGGATCGAGATCGGCGAGAACCAGCACCTCGACGGCTATCACGCGCTCTGGTTCGCCCGTTCCCGCTGGGCCAGCGACGACTACCACCGCATGCAGCGCCAGCGGTGCGTGATCGCCGCGTTCGTCGACCAGGTCGACCCGGTGACGGTGGCCCTGCAGTTCCCGGCCCTGGCCAAGGCGGCCAAGCGCAACATCACCACCGGCATCCCGATCGGCGACCTGGACGCCTGGGTGGAGCTGAGCAAGCGCGTGCAGGGTGGCAAGGTGACGAGCCTGCCCTTCACCCGGGAGGTCGTCGACGTCGCCCGCCCCGACTTCGACAAGGTGCACGAGCTGGTCGAGCGGGCCCTGGCCGCTTCCGAGCGCACCACCCCGGCCGGTGAGGCGACCGCCTCCCCGCGCCCCGACGCGTCCTCAAGCCCGAACGGCCCGAAGAGCACCCCGAAGGCCGGCTCGACACCGAAGACGGAGCCGAGCGCCAAGCCGGCCAACCCGAACAAGGCCCAGGACGTGAACGCGGTCTGCTGACTCCCCAGGAGGCCCCGGAACGCCTACGAGGCCTTCGGTGACTCCACCGGCAGTGCACCCTCGGCGTACTGAGCGCGCAGCACCTTCTTGTCGAACTTGCCCACACTGGTCTTGGGCACCTCGGTGACGAAGGCCCAGCGTTCGGGCACCTGCCAGCGCGCCACCTTCGTCAGCAGGAACTCCCGCAACTCCTCGACCCCGGGGACGTCGTCGGGAACCCCGACCACCACAGCCAGCGGACGTTCGCCCCACTTGTCGTCGGGCACCCCGACCACGCTGGCCTCGTGCACCTTCGGGTGCCCCATCAGGGCGTTCTCCAGGTCGATCGAGCTGATCCACTCACCGCCGGACTTGATCACGTCTTTCGCCCGGTCGCTGATCGTCAGGTAGCCGTCGGGGGTGAGGCTGCCGATGTCGCCGGTGCGCAGCCAGCCGTCGTCGAACTTCTCCAGCGACGCGGCGTCGTCGTCGCGGTAGTACGAGGCGGTGATCCAGGGGCCGCGGACCTCGACCTCGCCCACCGAGGTGCCGTCCCAGGGCTGCTCGGAACCGTCGGCACCGACCAGCCGGGCCTCCACGTGGAGCGCCAGGCGGCCCTGGGTGTGGCGGTAACGCCAGTGCTCCTCCTCGTCGAGCCCCACCGGCGGAATGGCGACCGTGCCCAGCGGCGAGGTCTCGGTCATGCCCCAGCCGTGCAGCAGGGTGACGCCGTGGCGCTCGTGAAAAGCGTGCATCAGGGCGGGAGGACAGGCCGAGCCGCCCACGATCACGTCTTTCATGCTGCTGACGTCGGCCTCGGGATGGGCGTCGAGGTACTCCAGCACGCCGGTCATGATCGTGGGCACCGCACCGCCGCAGGTGACCTTCTCCGAGGAGATCATCTTCACCAGCGGCTCGGGCTGCAGGAAGCGGTCGGGCATGATCACGCTGGCGCCCGACATCATCGAGGCGTAGGCCAGACCCCACGAATTGGCGTGGAAGAGAGGCACGATCGCCAGTGCCCGGGCCGACTGACTGAGGCTCAGCGCCCCGGCCCCGGCACAGAAGGTGGCGTGCAGCAGGTTGGAACGGTGCGAGTAGACAACACCTTTCGGGTTGCCCGTGGTGCCGGAGGTGTAACACATGAGGGCGCCGTCGTTCTCGTCGAGCACCGGCCAGTCGAAGGTGTCGCTCTGGGCGTCGAGAAGCTCGCGGTAGTCGTGCACCTCGCGTTCGCCGTCGCCGGCCAGGGCCTGCCGGACCTCGGGCGGGACCGGCCCGTTGACCACCACGTGCTTCACCAGCGGGGTGTGGGCCAGCAGCGCCGAGAACGGCTGGGCCAGCGAGTTGTCGACGAAGATCACCCGGTCCTCGGCGTGGTTCACCACGTAGACCATCTGCTGCGGGAACAGCCGGATGTTGATGGTGTGCAGCACCGCGCCGCTGGCCGGCACCCCAAGATACAGCTCCAGGTGTTCCGCGTTGTTCCACATGAACGTGCCGACGCGCTGGTCGCCCTCCACCCCGAGGACGCGGAGCGCGTTGGCCAGCCGGCGGCAGTCGTTCGCGATGTCGGCGAACGAGGTGCGACGGGGGCCGTCGGCACCCCACGTCACCACCTCGGACCCCGGATAGACCCTTCCCGCGTACTCGATGATGCGGGAAGTCAGGAGTGGAACGTTCTGCATGGTGCTGCGCATGCGAAATCACCTCGTCGTGACGCCGAACACATCGCCCGTAGAACGCCTACGTTAAGCGGCTGGTTTCCGCCGTGGGGCCGAACGGGTGGATCAACCGTTCCAGCGGTCGATCACCGGGGTCCCGCGGTCCCAGCCGAGCACGCTCAGGGTGGACGTGTGCAGGGCCAGGTGCGCCGCGAGATGCGGTTCCTGCCCGATCCAGCGCGAGGCCAGCACCCGCAGGAAGTGGGCGTGGGCCACCACGACCGCCCGGTCGGGGGCCTGCGCCCGCACCCGTGCGATCACCGCGTCGGCCCGGGCCGCCACCTGCTCGACCGTCTCCCCGCCCGGCACCGGCGAGGTCCAGATCGACCAGCCCGGCACCTTCTCCTGGATCTGGGCGGTGGTGATGCCCTCGTAGTCGCCGTAGTCCCACTCCAGGGCGTCGGGCTCGGCCTTGGGGTCGAGGCCGGCCAGCTCGGCGGTGCGCCAGGCGCGCTGCAGCGGACTGGCCAGCTGGAGGTCGAAGTGCACCCCGGCCAGGCGCGGGGCGAGGGCCGAGGCCCCCTCCTCACCCTCGGGCAGCAGGGGGATGTCGGAACGGCCGGTGTGGCGTCGGTCGCGGGCCCACTCGGTGAGGCCGTGACGGATCAGCCAGAGCTCAGGTTCGTACGAGGTCACCGGCTGATCTTCACACGGGGGCGAGAACCGTTCCCACGATCTGGCCCACCTGGCCCAGCCGCCACAGCTCGGAGCGGTGGAAGTCGAGATCGGCCGAGCGCACCAGCACCAGGCCGAGAGCGCCGGAGCCGATCGGCACCAGCGCGGTGCCGCTGAACGGGCCGGGGGCGCCCGGGGCGGTCATCCGCACCGTGGCCAGGCGCAGCGGCGAGGTCAGGACGACGTGCTCGGGGCCCGGGCTGGCGGCGCTGACGGTGAGCACGCCGGAGAGGGTGGCGGTGTCGGCGGCGTACTCGACGAGGGCGGCCCAGTCGGCGCCGAACGCGTGCGGGGCCCCGTCGACCAGGGTCTGCAGACCGCGCTCGGGACGGGAGAGCACCTGGTCGATCAGCTCGAGGTCGGCGTGGCCGGTGACCGGCGGGGCGTGGTGCTGCAGGCCGGTGACGGTGACCCCGGCCAGCGCGCCGATCGCGGCGGCGACCCGGTCGAGGTGGGGCACGTCCCGCACGCGCACGAACACGTCGTCGAGGGCGCGGCCGGACTCGCTCTCCAGCACGTCGATCTCGGCGATGTCGGCGCCCACCGAGCCGATGGCCGAGGTGACGCGGCCCAGGGTGCCGGGGCGGTCCGGGATGCTGAAGCGAACGCGAGCGAGCAAGCCGGACCTCCGGGGGCGATGGGACGAACAGGATTCCACACCGTTGTCACGCGCACACGACGTGTACGTCACGGTGAGCGCAGAAGCCCCAGGCATCCCAGAATGTGGCAATGGACGCGCACCGATCCGACGAGACCGTCGACGAACGCGCGGACCGGAACTTCGGTGATCTTCTGCAGGAACTCCGGGTGACCCAGACCGGGGTGCAGATCCTGTTCGCCTTCCTGCTCACGCTGCCGCTGCAGAGCCGGTTCGAGACGCTGGACACCTGGGACCGGGGGGTCTATGTCTGCGCGCTGATGCTGTCGGCGCTGGCCACGGTGTGCCTGATCGCCCCGGTCGCCTACCACCGGGCGATGTTCGCCCGCCGCAAGAAGCCGCAGGTCGTGGCGGTCGCGTCGCGTTTCGCGGTGGGCGGGCTGTTCTTCCTGGCCCTGGCCATCTGCTGCGCGGTGGACCTGGTGCTCGACCTGGTGCTGGGCCGCGGTATCGCCCTGGCGGCGTCGTGCGGACTGGCCCTGGTGCTGCTCGTCGCGTGGGCGATCTTCCCGCTCGCGCAGCGCACCGGTGAGCCCTGGGGTGACGGCGATGAGAAGACTGTCGCCCGGGACCACTAAGCTACTGCTGAAGATACAAATGCGCGTGCAGTCGGCTTGAGGTCGGCATGGAGGAGGTCACCGTGACGGGGCCGGACGAGGTCCATGCCCTCGATCGCTCGAGCCCGATGCCGCTCTGGGCGCAGCTCCAGCAGGAGCTGACCAGAAGGCTTCAGGCCGGAGCGTTCGACCAGGAGTTCCCGGGCGAGCTCGAGCTGGTCGAGGCCTATGCGGTCTCCCGCTACACCGTGCGCGAGGCGTTGCGGCGTCTGCGTGAGTCCCGCCTGATCGACTCGGCCAAGGGCCGGGGTTCGTGGGTGCGGCGCGGTGGCGACACCAATCCGCCGCTGGGCAGCCTGTACTCGCTGTTCCGCGAGGTCGACGCGCAGGGCATCCTGCAGCGCAGCATCGTGATCGCCCAGGAGATCGTGACCTGGGCGGCCGCCGCCGAGGAGCTCGGTCTCGAACCCGGCACGCCGCTCTTCCACCTCGAGCGCATGCGTCTGGCCGACGAGCTGCCGATGGCTCACGACCGGGTCTGGATCCCGGCCGAGATCGCCAGCCCGCTGCTCGAGGTCGACTTCACCGTGTCCGGTCTGTACGACGAACTGGCCGCGCGCTGCGGGGTCTCCATGGCCGGCGGGCGCGAGCGCATCGGGGCGATCATGCCCACCCAGCGCGACCGCGATCTGCTCGCGGTGCCGCCCGACGTGGCCTGCTTCCAGATCGAGCGGGTCAGCACGGTGCAGCAGCGCCGCATGGAATACCGCCACACCGTGGTGCGGGCCGACCGTTACTCGGTGCTGGCCGAGTGGTCGCCGCAGGGGTACACGGTTGCCGCCGAGCCGCTCGACGGGCCGCCGAAGGCGTCCTCCGAGGCCTGAGACCGTCACCTCCGGGTCGTGGCGGGCAACGGCTCTGCGTCCTGTTCTCGGGTCGTGGTGCGCGATGGTGGACGCTCCGGGCGTCCTCGCGTCATGCGTCCCCTTTTGTTCTGTGGAGGTTTTCGATGCCCCTCGCCTACACGTTCTGGCACCGGCCGCAGGCCGGGATCTCGCCCGAGGGCTACGAGCGTGACCTCGCGCTCTTCCACGAGCGCCTGGCCATGCTCGGCACCGGCCAGATCCCCGGCTACCTGGGCTCGTACACGCTGCGGGTGCCGTCCGTGCCCTGGCGCAGCGGCGACGGTTACGAAGACTGGTACCTCGTCGACGACTGGTCGGCGCTCGGGGTGCTGGCCGAGGCCGCCGTCGACACCTCGCGGCTGGAACGGCACGACGCACTGGCCGGAGCGGTGCTCGACGGCACCGGTGGGGTCTACGGCCTGAGGTTCGGCACGGCCCCGGCGCTCGAGGGGGCGTGGGTGGGCTGGGGCACCAAGCGACCGGGCGTGAGCTACGCGGAACTGTTCTCCGACCTGGCCTCCCGGGTGGAGACCGGCTCGCTGCGGGCGGTCTGGCAGCGTCAGCTGGTGCTGGGCCCGGCACCGGAGTTCCGGCTCGAGGGGCCCGAGCCGGTCATGGTGCCGGGCCTGGACCTGACGTTCGCCACCGTCGTCACTCCGGCTTCGTGACCAGCCAGCCGTAGGGGGCGGCCAGCTCGTCGGCGGCCTCCGGCCCCATGCTGCCCGGCTCGTAGGGCAGCGGCTCGGGCTTGTCGCCGAGCACCGGGTTCACCACGCGCCAGGCGTTTTCCAGACCGGCGCTACCGGTGAAGAGCGAACGGTCGCCGGTGAGCACGTCGTAGAGCAGGGCCACGTAGGGCGGCAGCGGGTCTGCGTCGTCCACGCTGTCGAGCTCGAGGGTCTGGCGCACCTTCGCCAGCTCGATCCCCTCCCCCGGCTTCTTCAGCACGAAATCGGCCTCCAGTTCACCGGATCCGGCCAGCGACAGGCTGATCGCGCTGTTCTGGGCCGGCAGTGGGCCTTCGACGGGCTTCAGGATGAGACTGACCCGCTGCTCGCTGACCCCCAGCTTCTTGCCGGTGCGCAGCAGGAACGGCACGTCCCGCCAGCGGTCGGTGTCGATCCACAGGCGCACGGCGCAGAACGTGTCGGTCCGCGAGTCGTCGGCGATGCCCTCGATGTCGCGGTAGCCGTCGAACTGGCCGAGCACCACGTCCTGGGCGGCGAGAGGGCGGAACGCCGCGATCACGGATTCCCTTGCGAACTGCAGGTCTTCGGCACCCAGGCTGACCGGCGGCTCCATCGCGACCTCGGCCGCGACCTGCATCAGGTGCGTCACCACCATGTCCATCATCGCGCCGGTGGCATCGTAGAACCCGGCCCGGTTGGCCACGTCGAGCGTTTCCGGCACATCGATCTGCACGGCCGCGACGTGCTCCCGGTTCCAGATGCCGGCGAACGTCTGGTTGGCGAACCGCATCACGTGCAGGTTCTGCGTGGCCTCCTTGCCGAGGAAGTGGTCGATGCGGAAGACCTGCTCCTCGTCGAGGGTTTCGTGCACCACGGCGTCGAGCCGGTGGAAACCCTCGGGGGAGGTGCCGTAGGGCTTCTCGAACACCACGCGGGCACGGTCGGTGAGGCCGTGCTGCTTCAGGGCTTTCGCGGTCTGCTCGAAGGCGACCGGCGGAATGGCCAGGTAGTGAACGAAGTTCGGATCGGTCTCGTCGTCGAGCTCGTCCTCGACGTCGCGGATCACGTCGAGCAGGCTGCCGGGGCCGTTCTCGTCGAAACCCCCGCCCGCGAACAACAGGTTCTTCGCGAACGCGTCCCACTCGGCGTCGTCCACGTCGTCGCCCAGGGCGGCCCGCACGTCTTTGCGGAAGTCTTCGTGGGCCACGTCGCCGCGCCCGTTGCCGATGAGCCTCCAGACCGGCGGCAGCAGTTGCTTGCGGGCCAGCTGGTAGAAGGCCGGCAGCACCATCCGGGCGGCGAGATCGCCGGTGGCGCCGAACAGCACGAAGATCGTCGGGGGCTGCGGGGTATCGGGCACGGACCGATCTTCACCCCGAACCGCCCGGGCCGCATTCTTAACCTGCCTGACCCCTGCCGGGCGACCGGGCCGGATAGCGTCACCCCGCTCCGACCAGTTTCAGCAGACAGGTACGAACGCTCCATGGCAACAGAACAGATCGAGACCGCGGCCGACGGACGGGTGAACGCGGGCCGGGCCCGGGACCGGGCGGCGGTGGCCCTGGCCTTCGTCAGCGGGGCGACCGACGCGACCGGTCTTCTCGCCCTCGGCGGCACCTTCACCAGCGTCATGACCGGCAACCTGGTGCTGTTCGGGTCGGGGCTGGCGCAGTCCGACCGCGACCTCTACCTGCACGCCGCGGCGGCCATCGCGGCGTTCGTGATCGGCGCGGCCGTCGGCACCCGGGTGGCGGGCACCTCCACGTCCACCGATCCGGTCTGGCCGGTGGCCGTGAACCGGGCGCTGCTGGTCGAGTTCGTGGTCTTCGCGGTCTATGCCGGGTTCTACTGGGGCACGGGCAACCACCCGGTGGGCACCCTGATGGCGGTGCTGCTGGCCCTGAACGCCTTCGCCCTGGGCATGCAGAGCAGCGCGATCCAGCGGTTCGGGGTGTCCGGGCTGTCGACGACCTACATGACCGGCACATTGACCACACTGGTGATCCGGCTGGCCTCGGGCAAGCCGCTGCGCGACGTCGCGCACAGCGGCACGCTGCTGATCTCGCTGGTGGTCGGGGCCGCGGCGGCCGCGGCGGCGTTGCGCTGGGCCGAGGGCCTGGTGCCCGCGATACAGCTGCTCGGCGTCGGGTTCGCGCTCGGGCTGGGTATGTGGAGCACGCGACGGCACGGTCAGGCGCCCCGATGACGGCACGGTCAAGAACCCCGATGCCAGCACGGGCGAGCACCCGATGACGCGCGGTCAGACACCCCGCTGACCTCGGTCGGGCCCCCGATAGCCTGGTGACCATGGCCGACTTCAAGCTGACCCCACGGGCGCGCGTCTGGATCGCGGTCTGGCTCACCGGCCTGCTCGTGCTCGTGCTCGTGGCAGTGCTCGCCGAGGTGAACGACACCGTGATCAGCGGGGCCCTGGGCGCCTGGTGCGGCATCGCGATCGCCGCGGTGATGGTGCAGCGTGAGCGGGCCAAGAAGCAGCCGCCGACCAAGCTGGCGCGCGAGCGCTACGGCAAGAGGTAATCCGATCGTAACGGCGGGGCCCCGGCCCGGCCGTTAGATTGTGCGGCATGACCAAGGCACAGCGGTTCCAGCTCATCGCCTGGTCCGTCTTCGGGTTCCTCGGCCTGGTGCGGGCGGTGTACGCCGTCACGACCGGCTACGAGTTCGGCATCCTGCTCGGCGTGCTGTGGTGCGCGTTCGGGGCCTACAAGGCCTGGCAGATCGCCAAGCTCATCGACGAGCAGGCCCTGGCCGGCGGCCCGCAGCGCAAGCAGCCCGACCGTCCCCGCAAGAGCCGTTAACCCTCCCGGGCGACCTGCTCGCGCAGGTCGACCACCACGTCCCCCATCGGTGCCCTGATCGCCGAGAACACCTCGGGCAGGTCGGACGTGACGCCGTCGACGCCCATCTCGACCAGCTCGACCGCGCGTTGCGGGTCGTTCACGGTCCAGGCCATCACCCGGCCGAGCTGCTGCAGGCGCTCGAGCGTGCCCGGGGTGAGCAGCGGGTGCCGAACCGTGGTGGCGTAGGTGGACTTGCCGTCGTCGAGCAGACCGCGCAGGGCCCAGGGGTGGGCCACGCTGCGCCAGGTGCGGAAACCCTCGCGCTCCAGCTCTTCCAGTGAACGCCAGTTCTTGCTGCTGACGTAGCAGCGCGACGGGTCGAGGCCCAGCGTGAGCACCTTGCGCACCAGCCGGAAGGCCTCGGTCCCCCGGTCGCACTTCAGGTCGAGCATGATCTCGACCTGCTTCGGGAGCAGGTCGACGACGGCTTCCACGGGCGGGCCCAGCGGGTGCCGGGAGAGCGACAGGCGCAGGCCGTCGTGGCGGAACCAGGGCAGGGTGACGAGGAACGGGATGTCGTGCGAGATCACGATCTCGTCGTCGGCGGCCAGCATGACGTCGACCTCGAACACGTTCGCACCGGATGACACCAGGGCCTCGCAACTGCCCCGGTCGGCCGGTGTGCGGTGGGCGATCATCAGGTGATTCGGCACATCTCGATTATCAGCGACTTCCTACCGAAGGGTCAGGGCGCATGCGGGTTACCAGTACCCAAAGGTTGTCGGTATGAGAGCTTGACTGCCGCACCCCGGGCGCCGAAACCCTCGACATGCTCCTTCCCCTGCGCCGCGACCGGCCCGCGCGGCCGGAACAGGTGCGCAGGTACACCCGCGCGGCGGTCTGTGCCCTGCTGGTCCTGATCGTCCTGATGACGGCGAGCGTGATGCTCAAGCGGGCCGCCGAGCGCGGGGCGCGGGCGCAGCGTGACCTGGCGGCGGTCAACAGCGACCTGAACGCACAGGACGCGGTGGTCTGGCGGGCGGTCAGCAGCCGGATGGACGACGTCACGGCACTGGTCTGGCTCAACGAGAGCCGGGGCGGCACCCTGAGCCGGATCACGGGGACGAGTGCGCCCGGGTTGTCCGGGGACGAACGGGCCGGCCTGCTGCGGGACTACGAGGCCTACGCCCGCGCAGTGGATCGCGAGCTCCAGATGCGCAACAGCAACGAGGGGCTGTCGGCCGACGCGTACAGCCGGAACACGGTCGAGCCGGCCTTCGAGACGGTCACCCGGACGGTGCGGACGATCGCCGGCGAGGTGGACCGGGACGCGTACCGGATGCGGGTCGCGGCGTACGTGGCGCTGATCGCGACCTTCGGGACGGCGGCGCTGATGATCATGCTGCTGGCGGGTGGACGCCGGCTGGGCCGGGTGCTCGAGGAGGCCCGGAACCGGGCGATCGAGCGGTACCGGACGCTCGCCGGGGAGTCGTCGGTGATGGTCGTGGTGATGCGGCGCGACGGCCTGGCCACCTTCCTGAGCCCCGCGGCGGAGCGGATGCTGCAGCTGCCGCCCTCCGACGGCGAACTGCCCGAGGGCAGCGACGTGCTGCTCACCCGGGTGCACCCGGCCGACCGGAACCTGCTGATGACGAGCCTGGCCAGTGTGCGCCCGGACTCCGGGGCGCTGCAGACCGACCTGCGCCTGCGGGCCGGGACGGACGAGACCGGCGAGGAGGACGAGGAAGGGCTCTGGCGCACCTACGAGGTGTCGTTCCGCGACCACACCGGCCGGACCGGCGTCGACGGGATCCTGCTGACCGGCCACGACATCACCCGCCAGCGGGAACTGCAGAACGAGATCCAGCGGCGCACGCTGCACGACGACCTGACCGGGCTGCCCAACCGCGCGCTGCTCACGGACCGGATCCAGCAGGCGCTGAGGGACGGCAGCCGGCACGGCATGCCGATCGGGCTGCTGATCATCGACCTGGACCGGTTCAAGGAGATCAACGACACCCTCGGCCATCACTACGGCGACGAGCTGCTGGTGCTGGTCGGGCAGGCGCTGCAGCGGGCGCTGCGCGGCGTGGACACCGTGGCCCGGCTCGGCGGCGACGAGTTCGCCGTGCTGCTGCCGCAGGTCAGCGACCTGAACGGGGCCTGCGCGGTGGCCTGGAAACTGCATGACGCGCTGGAGGACTCGTTCGTGGTCGAGGGCGTCGAGCTCGACGTGGAGGCCAGCATCGGGGTGGCGGTGTCGTCGCTGACCGAGGACGACTCGGCGGCCGGCCTGCTGCAGCGGGCCGACGTGGCGATGTACGTGGCCAAGGGACGCAGCGTCGGGGTGGTCGGTTACGACCCGCGCGACGACGTGAACACGATCGAGCGCCTGGCCCTGCTCGGCGATCTGCGCCGGGCGCTCAGCAACGACGAGCTGTACCTGGTCTATCAGCCCAAGATCTCGCTCGTGGACGGGCATCTCGGCTCGGTCGAGGCCCTGCTGCGCTGGCAGCACCCCGAACGGGGCCTGGTGCCCCCGGACGCCTTCATCCCGCTGGCCGAGAACACCGGCCTGATCGGGGCTCTCACCCGGCACGTGCTGGACACCGCCCTGGCCCAGGGCCGGGCCTGGCTGGACGCCGGGGTGCCGTTGCGCATCGCGGTGAACACCTCGGCGCGCAACCTGCACGACGACGAGTTCGACCGCACGGTGCGCTCTTTGCTGGTCAAGCACGGCGTCGAGCCCTCGATGCTGATCCTGGAGGTCACCGAGAGCGCACTGATGGCCGACCCCGTGCGGGCCCGTCAGCTGCTGCAACGCCTGGCCGCGCAGGGTATCTCGATCTCGATCGACGACTTCGGGGCGGGCTACACGAGCATCAAGCAGCTGCGGTCGCTGCCGATCCACGAGCTGAAGGTGGACCGGTCGTTCGTGCAGGCGATGGAGCAGGACCCGGGCGAGGAACTGATCGTGCGCAGCGTGATCGAACTGGGCCGCAACCTGGGCCTGACGACGGTGGCCGAGGGCGTCGAGACCCCCGAGGCCCTGGTCAAACTCGCCTCGTTCGGGTGCGACACGGCGCAGGGTTACGTGCTGGCCAAGCCGATGCCGGCGACGGAGTTCGACCGCTGGCGGGCGCAATGGCGGGGCCTGGCCGCGGTGACGGCGTCTACCTGATCGCGCTCAGGGCCTGGTCGAGAATCTCGGCCAGCGGCCGGGGATCGGCCGAGGCGGCCCAGGCTCGCAGAGCGGCGTCCAGACACCCCAGGGCGGCGGCAACCAGGGCGAGGGACGCGGGGTCGGACGGGTCGTCCGGCTCACCTCCCAGCCGGCGGGCCAGCTCCGGGCCGAGCACGGCGTGCCACTCGGACAGCTTGTTCTGCTGCTGATGCGCCGCCAGCACCGGGGTGGCCGTGAGGAGCCGGTGCAGACTCAGGCGGCGTTCCGACCCGTCGTCGTACTGCTCGATCGCCGGTTTCATGGCCTGGCGCAGGGCGTTCCAGGCCGATTCGTCGTCGGGTCGCTCCTTCAGCGCCACCAGCACCCGATCCACCGTGTTGGTGCCCTGGGAGAGCAGCACGTCTTCTTTGGTGGGGAAGTAGCGAAAGAACGTGCTGCGCGAGATCCCGGCGACCTCGCAGATGTCGTCGACGGTGGTCTCCTCGTAGCCGCGATCGACGAACAGGTCGAACGCCATCTGCGAGACCTGCGCCTTCATCGCCCTGCGGGCCAGCTCCCGGGCACCGGGACGTTTCTCCACCACGCCGTTCATGATACTAGTATCCACATCTGACACTGAGTCTCACGAACGGAACCAAGTCTCATGAAACTCGCCAGGACGATCGTCATCACCGGAGCCAGCGACGGGGTGGGCGCCGCGGCGGCCCGCGAGCTCAGCCGGCAAGGACACCAGTTGGTCCTGGTCGGAAGGTCGCCGGAGAAAACGGACCGGGTGGCCGACGAACTCGGCGCCGAACGTCACGTGGCCGACTTCAGCGACCTCGGCGCGGTGCGCGACCTCGCGGCCACTCTCCTGGACCGGCACGACCGCATCGATGTGCTGGCGAACAACGCCGGAGGCGTCTTCGGCAACGACCGGGTGATGACCCGCGACGGCCACGAGCTCACGTTCCAGGTGAACTACCTGGCCCCGTTCCTGCTGACCCACCTGTTGCTCGACCGGCTGGTCTCCTCGCGGGCCACCGTCGTGAACACCTCCAGCTCGGGCAACCGCCTGGGCCGGGTCGACCTCGAGAACCTCTCCGGGGAAAAGCGTTTCAGCGGGACGGCGGCCTACTCGAACGCCAAGCTGATGCAGATCCTGCACGCCCGCGAACTCGACCGCCGCTACGGCGCGGCCGGTCTACGCGCGGCCGGCCTGAACCCGGGCAACATCCGCTCCAACTTCGCCCAGCAGCCGGGCTCCGCCCTGGCCTGGGTCGCGCAGAACCGGCTGATCCGCCGGTTCCTGCTGAAAACCCCGGAGCAGGGCGCCGACACGCTGGTCTTCCTCGCCGCCGGGGCCTCGGAGTTCCCCAGCGGCGAGTACTTCGTGAAACGAAAGGTGACGCGGACCAACAAGCAGGCCTACGACGCCGAGCTGTGCCGGCGACTCTGGGAGCGATCGGAACAGCTGGTGACGCCGGCTGCGGGCTGACCGGTTCGAGGCGGCTGAACGGATGGTGCCCGGTGAGCGAGACCAGTGCCGACCAGAACCAGTTCGCGAGGCACAACTGACAGGCGCCCCAGGCGTCCGTCATTCACCGCCACCCGAAACCTCAGGCCGGCAGCGGACTCACCGCCGCCGATGCCTCGACCACCAGCTTCGACACCGTGTCAGCCGGCCCCGGGCGCCCGAAGTGGTAGCCCTGGGCCATGGTGCACCCCAGGCGGCGCAGGGCCTGGAGCTGACTGTGCTCCTCGATACCCTCCGCGATCGTCTCCAGCTGCAGTGTGTGGCCGAGCTGCACGATGCTCTGCACCAGGCTGTCCTCGGCGTCCACCCCGGAGAGCCGGTCCACGAACGACCGGTCGATCTTCAGGATGTCCACCGGGAATCGGTGCAGGTAGGACAGTGACGAGTAGCCGGTGCCGAAGTCGTCGATCGCGACCCGCACCCCCATCGCCTTGAGCGACTTCAGCGTCGCCATCGTGCTGTCGGTGTCGTTCATCAGCACGCTCTCGGTCATCTCGAGCACGAGCTGATCGGCGGGCAGGCCACTTTCGGCCAGGGCCTCGCTCACCTCGTCGGCGAAGTCACGGCGCTGGAGCTGCTTGCCCGACACGTTCACGCCGATGCTGAGCGGCACCGACGGGGCCAGTCGGGCCCACTCGTTGCCCTGGAAACAGGCTTCCCGCAACACGAACCGGCCGATCTCGTGGATCAGGCCGGTCTGCTCGGCGATCGGGATGAACAGGTCGGGCCGCACCATGCCGCGTTCGGCGTGGGGCCAGCGCACCAGGGCCTCGACCCCGACCAGGTCGCCGGTCTCCAGCACGTAGGTCGGCTGGTAGTGCACCTGAAGATGATGGTCGGCGATGGCCTTGCGCAGCTCGGCCTCCAGCGCCAGGCGCTCCACCAGGCTGCTGTGCATGCTTGGGTCGTACAGGGCGGGCTCGCCGTCCTGCCGTTCCTTGGCCCGGTACATCGCCAGGTCGGCGTTGCGGATGAGCTGGTCGGCCGTCACCGAGCCGACCTCGGCGCTGGCGATGCCGATGCTGGCGCGGATGAACAGGTCCCGGCCGTCGATGACGATCGCGGCCTCCAGGCAGTCGCTGATCCGCGAGGCCACCGACAGGAACTCGCTGCTGGTCAGCGCACCTTCGACGAGGATGGCGAACTCGTCGCCGCCGAGCCGGGCGATGGTGTCACCGGGCCGCAGGCAGCTGGTCAGCCGGCGGGCCACGTCCACCAGCAGGGCGTCACCGGTCGCGTGGCCCAGGCTGTCGTTGACCTCCTTGAACCCGTCCAGGTCGAGGAACAGCACGCCCACGGTCTCCGGTCCCAGGACCCGGCGCCGCATGGCGTGGCGGACCCGGTCCATGAACAGCGCCCGGTTCGCCAACCCGGTCAGGGAATCGTGAAACGCCTGGTGCACCAACTCGTCCTCAAGCTGGCGACGCTCACTGATATCGCGTGAGTTGACCACGATGGCCCGCACCGCGGGATCGTCGAGGAGGTTGGTCACGGTGTTCTCGATGGTGACCCGGCGGCCGTCGGGGAACACGGCCAGGGCCTCGAGGGTGGCCGTGCCCAGCGGCTGTGCGGCGGTCGTGGCCAGGGCCTCGTTCATCTTCTGGGTCGACGCGTCATCGAGCCACTCACGAATGTTGCTGTCCAGCCAGATGTCCGGGCGTACCCCGAACACTCGCGCCACGGAATCACTCACATACAGGATGCGCCCCTCGCGGTCCACCATCATCACCACGTCGGAGCTGTTCTCGATCAGGGCCTGGAACCGCTTGTGGCTGACCTCGAGCTCCTGCGTGCGCTCGGTGACGCGGTGCTCCAGACCCGTTGCCAGAGTCTGGTTCTCCTGCATGCTGAAGAGCTGGCGCACCACCATGAGCAGGATCAGGCCGGCCTGGATCCAGCGGGTGGTCTCGTCGCGGATACCGGTGATCTCGGGAACGACCAGCGACACGGTGATCGCGACCACGATGAAGAAGTAGGGCAGCAGCAGCCCGATCTGGCGGGGAACCACCTCGCTCTCGGGCCCTCGGCGATGCTGCGGCATCACCGCTGCTATCAGCAGCAGGGTGTAGGCGGAGAGCCAGCCGGCATCGACGACGTGCCCCGACCGGTACTCGCCGATCAGCTCGAGATAGGCGAAGGCACAATCGGCCACCCCGAAAACCACCACGGCGGCGGCGATCGGCTCGACCGGCAGCACCGCTTTCAGCCCGTCCCCCCGGGTCCGCAGCACCAGGTACGTGGCCAGGGTGATCAGGGCGATGTCACCGGAGGGGTAGACGAGCAGCATCATCTTGTCGCCGAACCCGGTCTCGTTCAGCCGCACCGTCGGCCCGAGCACGCTCACCCATCCCACGAGCAGCACCGCCGCGCTGATCAGCAACCCGTCGACGACCGCCCGCGCCCGCGCCGCATTGTTCCGCTCGGGCATGGTCATCCGCAGCAGCCCGGCCACGAGAAGCGCCCCGGCGACCAGGAAGCCGACGTCGGCCAGCGAGAACGGGGGCGGCTCCCGGCGCAGCAGCACGTCGTACGCCGCAGCCGAGAACTCAGCGAAGCCCCAGGCCAGGGCGGTGCCGCCGAAACAGAGCCAGGTGATGCGGCTGCGGGTGTCGTCCTTGACCCGGATCGCCCGGACGCCGCAGGCCAGCCCGGCCAGTGTCGCGGTGCCGCTCAGGGCGACACCCGACAGCCAGGCCTGGGCCGACGGCGATCCCGGGCGAACGATGAAGGCCACGGTCACGGCGAGGCAACCGAGCACGGCAGAGACCACCAGGAAGGTGCGCAGGCCGGGTCGGATCATGCTCATACCCAACGTAGTCGACTCATCACTATGGGGTATTGATGGTCCGTTGGAGTAGCCCTGGGTGTTTGGACGCGTGGTGCGGCTCTCGTGGGGTTGGCCCGGTCGAGTGCCGATAGGGGTGAAACCCTTGGGTTACTGGTTCCGCCAGTCGGAGATCGACGTCAGCATGAATCCGGCACCTCCCGGGTCGGCGACGCCGGCCAGTCGCCCGAAGGGCGTGTCCTCGGGCTCCATGTTGATGCTGCCGCCGTGCTTGCGGATCAGCTCGACCGTCGCGTCGACGTCGTCGCAGCCCACGTAGAAGTGCCAGTTGGAGGGGACGCCCGGAGGCAGGAAGGTGGCGTCCATGACCCCGGCGACCTGCTGGCCGTCGGCGATCTGCATCGTGTAGCGGAACTCGTCGCTGTCACCGGTGACCTGGGTGTCCCAGCCGAAGACCTCGACGTAGAAGGCCACGGCCCGGTTGAACTCGGTGGCGTGCAGCTCGACCCAGAACGGGGCCCCGGCCTCGTTCCAGATCTGCGTGCCCTTGTGCAGCTTGGGCTCCCAGACACCGACGAACGCACCGGCCGGGTCCTGCACGAAGGCCATGTTGCCGATGCCGTTGACGTCCATCGACGGCATGATCACGGTGCCACCCGCCGCCCGGACCTTGTTGACCGTGGCCTCGGCGTCGTCGCTCTGCAGGTAGATGTTCCAGGCGTCGGGCATGGCCTCGTCGGGCTTGCGCATCAGCCCGGCCACGTCCTGCCCCTGGTGCCGGAACATCACGTAGTGCTCGAACTCCTTGCCGGTGACCTCGTAGGTCCAGCCGAAGACCGAGGCGTAGAACTCGCTCATCCGGTCCGGGTCGGAGCTGCTCAGGTCGAACCAGATCGGGGCGCCGGACGGGGCGATCTCACGGATGGGCATGACGGTTCTCCTCGGGCTCTCGGGCAAGGCGGCCACAGCGTAGTGTGATCACGCCCTCACGCTGCGGCTTTGACCTCAGGTGTTGCCGGACGTTTGACGCCGGTGCACCGGCCGTGAATGGTTGGGGCGGTGGAGCGGATCTGGCTGGACGTGCCCTTCGAGGAGAAAGACCAGGCGAAGAAGGCAGGCGCTCGCTGGGACGCCACCGCCAAGCGCTGGTACGCACCCCGCGCCGACAACGAAGATCTCCGACGATGGACGTCGAAGCCGCCCCTTCCCGAGCTGCTCCCCGGCGAGGACCGCACCCTCGGCCGCGGTCTCTTCATCGACATGGTGCCGAGCACCTGCTGGTTCACGAACGTGCGCTCGTGCGTGGCCCCGCGGGACTGGGAGCGGATCCGGCGCATGGTGACGGCCCGCGCCGGCCAGCGGTGCGAGACCTGCGGCGCCCCGGAGGACCGAGCCCGCCGCCGCTGGCTCGAGGTGCACGAGCGCTGGGCCTACGACGACAAGTCCCGCGTCCAGAAACTCGGCCGCCTGATCTGCCTGTGCACCGACTGCCACGCCACCACGCACTACGGCCTGGCCGGCATCCGCGGTCGCGCCGGCGAGGTCCGCGCGCATCTGCAGAAGGTGACCGGCCTGAGCGCGGCCGACGTGGGCATCCTGATCGAGGTGGCCACGGAGGACTACTACCGCCGCTCCAGCCACGCGTGGGAACTGGACCTCTCGATCCTCACCGACACCGGTGTCGAGGTGACCCCACCGCCCAGTGCGCAGGAACGTCCGTCCGCTGCCCGAGAGGGTCTGTACCGGGCCTCACACAAACGGTGGTGACGCGCGCTCCCGATCACGGCGCGACGATATAGCCTGTTTCGAGGCTTTCGACGGCGGACGAGGAGGCACCCGTGGCCAGCGACTGGACGCCGCTGTGGGTCTGTGCGTTCGGCATCATGACGTTCCTGCCGGTGCTGGGCCTGCATCTGCGGGCCCTGATCAGCACGACCGGACGTGACCAGCTCTGGCACGGAGCCCAGGTGCTCATCGCCCTGGGCCTGATCGACATCTTCTGGCCCTACCCACCGATCCCGGTGTCGGCCCTGACCGCCGAGCTGGTGTTCACCGGGGCGGCCTTCGTGGCGGCGGTGACACTGGCCCGAATGATGCGGATCGAACCCACGAACGGTGAGATCCGGCGCTGGCAGATACTTCTCGTCAACCTGCTGGTGATGATCTACCTGTTCACGGTGCCCTCCAGCGACGGTTTCGTGCTGGACGTGCTCGGGGGCTGCTTCATCGTGCAGGCCCTGGTCTGGCTGCCCGGTGTCGCCCCCCGGCTCTTCTCAACGAAAGACCGGGCACTGAGCGGTCTCTCACTCAGTCTCGGGCCGGCGGCGCTCAGCGTGGCCATGGCCTATCTCCTGCTGACCGTGCACCTCGGGCCGGAGACGGCCCAGATCCCGATCGTGCCCGAGGATCCGGGGATGCCGAACATGCATCACATGTGATCAGTCGCCACCTCGCACGTCACGGGCCCGCCGCAGAAGGGTCAGCCCCAGACTCAGCCACGCCATGAGAAACGCGGCGCCACTGAACCAGAGGGTCCAGCGGCTCGCGTCCGCGTTCTCGGCCGCGACCCGCACCGCACCCGCCGTGGCCGCGTTGTCGTGGTGCGAACCAGAAGCGGCGGCGGTCGTCGACGGGGTGCCGAGCACCAGAACGGGCGCCGGGCGATCAAGTTCGGCTGTGTCCCCCGGCGCCTGGGTCTGGGTCCACTCGACGGTCGACCCGTCGTCGTAGATCTGCACGGCCCGGAACGTCAGTTCGGTGGTGTCGGGCAGCCGGCCGGCGATCACGGTGAAAGCGCCGTATTCACCGGGGCGCAGACCCTTCCCGGGCTCGGCGGCCCAGGAGATCTCGGTGACCACCTCGCCCTCCGGCCCTGGATCCGATCTGGTCTCCTCGTGGGTCCAGCCCGGAACCGGCCGAACCGCGATCTCACCGATCGGCGCGTCGGCGGGCAGGGCCACCCGCAGGCCGACCGTGGCGCCGTCTTGCTCCACCGGCACCCGGAACGTGATCTCCTGGTCGGTGCCGCCCGGCACGGCTCCCGGGGCAACGACGGTGACATCGGCCGAGGCCGACGCCGCGGTGGCGACGACGGCCAGAAGTCCGGCACCGGCGGTGAGGCAGACCCTCCGGAGACCTTTGACGATCATGAAACACCCTTCGTCGGGAGGTTTCTCATGCGATGCGCACGGTGACGGCGGCGGTCGGGGAGTCGAACTCGGATGTGCGGACGACCACCGTGAAGACCCAGTCCCCGGCGGCGGGCAGCGTGACGTCGGCGGCGACGTAGCGATTCTCGCCGGCCTCGCGCAGCTCGATCGGGACCGGAGCGAGCTGGGCCGAGGGCAGTGTGGCGGTGACGTGGACGTCTGTCGGCCGGGGGCCCTCGCTGAGAACGGCCTCCAGCCGCACGATGCCGGGCCGGGCGGGATCCACGTCGAGCCGCACGGTTCGCCCCGACCCGAGCGGCGCGACGGTGCCCTGGCCATGGGTGCCCTGACCGTGAACCTGCTGGGCCCGGGCCTCCTGGCTGTGCGGCTGGGCGACGAGCACCGAGGCGAGCCCGATCACCACCACGCCGATGCCGAGTTCCGCCAGCACGCCGCGACGGACGGTTGCCCGGCCGGGCGGCGGGCGGCGAACTCGCCCGCCGATGACACGACGGCCGGAGTTCGCCACCAGCAGGGCGGCGACGACGAGCCCGGCCTTGGCCAGAACCAGCAGTCCGTAGCTGGTTCCGAAGGCTGCCGGAGAAGCGAGTGCGCGTGCCCCGGCGTAGAAACCAGTGATCGCGAGCGTTGCCACGGCGATCAGCGCCACTCGGGAGAAGCGCGGCAGGACCGAGCCCAGCTCGTCCGGAGCGAGGCGGGGCAGCACGACGGCCAGCAGGACGACGAGGCCACCGACCCAGACCGCCATGGCCAGCAGGTGCAGCATGTCGGCGGAGACGGACAACCAGGCCGGGGACGTGACGCGAGGACTCCCGAGAGCCGAGAAGGTCCAGGCCAGTGAGGCTCCCAGCGCCACGAACGTGATCAACCGGGCCCTGGCCACAGCTCTGCCCGCCGGGGCGGCAGTTGCGGTTGCGACTGGGGGCGGGCCCGAGGACGTGACCGCGGAGGTGACCGGGAGCGGGTGAACGGGAGGGTCGACGAACAGGTCGAGCACGAAGGCGAGCACCACCAGGAGGCCCAGCCGGGCGAGCACCACCTGCCCGAACCCGGACGCCAGGACATCGGCCAGCAGGTTGCCCCGGCCCACCGCGAGCAGGTTCGCCCCCGCCACGTACGGCCCCTGCAGCAACAGCTGCCCGACCGCACCGGCCGCACACAGCGCCCACCCCGTCCAGAAGATGTGCCGAGCCCGCGACCGGTCGGCGACCGGCCACAGCATCAACGGAACCCAGAGACCGCCCAGCAGGCCGAAACCCACGAACCCGGCCCAGCGGGCCAGGACAAGGGCAACGCCGACGGCCGGGTCACGCGCATCGACCGAATCGGCCGCACCTGCCGCACCTGATGCACCTGATGCACCTGATGCACCTGATGCACCTGCCTCATCGGCTACATCGGTAGCCGCCCCCGTCGTGGCGGCCTCGGCCCGAGCGTCGGCGGCAGAGGCGGCCTCCCTGAAAACCCCGCCGCCGGGGATCCCCTGGGCAGAGGCGTCTTCGGCCGGGACGGAATCGACGAGGGCATCACCGGCAGGAGCCTTCGCGACGGACACCCGGAACACGGACGGCAGAACCCGGCGGCCGACATCGGGGGCATCGGCCCCCGGCTCTGCCCGCAGATCCATGACGGTGCCGGACGAGACGTGGATGGCCTCACCCGTGGGGATCATCGTCGGCCCGGCCCCGAACCAGCTGGCCGCCAGCATGATCAACAGAGCGGCGATCATCCAGCCACCCTCTCGCGAACGCAGGACGGAACTCACTTCCGCGCTACGTTGCCGTATCAGGGGGAGGGTCAGGCGCTTCACTTCTGGGGAACCGCGACGGGAGACGATTCCGGTCTGAGCAATTTCAAGATCTCCTTGCCGGGTCCGGATAGCCCGAATCATAACAAATCTGGTGATTGCCGGTTTTGGGTCTAATTGTTACTCTTCCGTAGGCCAAGGGGGGCGGAGTCCCACTACCCACAACTAGCGCGGACCCGAAGCCGCTCCCGACAGAAGCGGCCAATCCTTTGGCGGAGGGGGCCTTTTGGGACGACCGGAGAGACCCGTCGAAAGCTCTCGGAAGGAGATCTCGGAGTTTGCCCGGGATCTTCGGACGCTACGTGCGTCGGCCGGGAGTCCTACCTATCGGCAGATGGCGGCTACCGCGCTGTTCTCGTCGTCGGTACTCTCCAGTGCCGCCAGCGGCTATCGTCTGCCGACGCTTCAGGTGACTCTGGCCTTCGTCAGCGCCTGTCACGGAGACACCGCCGAGTGGGAAGAACGGTGGCGGCGTCTGGCTGAGCCGGAGCGGCAGCCGGCTCCACCCGTCATCGCCGCAGACACCGTTCGCACCGTTCCCACCGTTCCCACATCGCCCTGGACCCCGGCCAGCGGTCTGGGCGGACTGCTGCCGGGCTCTTTGCCGGGCGTCGTGCCGGGCGTCGTGCCGGGCGTCGTGCCGGGCGTCGTGCCGGGCGTCGTGCCGGGCGTCGTGCCGGGCTCGCTGCCAGGCGTCGTGCCGGGCTCGCTGTCGGGTTCGCTGTCGGGTTCGCTGTCGGGGTTGGTGCCGGGGTTGGTGCCGGGGTTGGTGCCGGGCTTGTTGCCGCCCGAGCCGGTGCCCGGTCCGGACCTGGCCCTGACCGCCCCGGCCCAGCTGCCGCGTCGCCCACGCGGGGTGGCCGACCTGCACCACGAGGCCCTGCTGGCCGGACGGCAGGCGGCCAGCGAAGCCCTCCCGATGCTGATCAACGGCCCGATCGGGATCGGCAAGACCTCGCTGTCGCTCCGTCTGGCACATGACCTGCGGGACGCCACGCCCGACGGGCAGCTGTACGCCGACTTCGGCGGGCCGAGGGAGCCGGCGGTGACGCCCGAGAGCGTGATGGCCGGATTCCTGGCCACCCTGATCGGCGCCCAGAACGTGCCCGAAGATCCGGGTCACCAGGTGGCGCTGTACCGGTCGCTGCTGGCCCGGCGCCGCATCCTGGTACTGCTTGACAACGTGCGGCAGGAACAGCAGGTCCGTCCCTTCCTCACCGACAGCCCGGGCTGTGTGCTGATCGTGGTCAGCTGCAACCCGTTGCTGGGTCTGAGCGACGTGCGACGGCTCGGGCTCGCACCACTTCACCGCCGCGAGTCGCTCGAACTGCTGGCCGATCTGCTGGGAGAACGAGCTCTGGCCAACCCCCAGGCCTGCGAGCGCCTGGCCGCGGCCTGCGGTGATCTTCCGCTGGCCCTGGACGTGGCCGCTCGCCGTCTGCTGGCCCGGCCGCGCGGGTCGATCGCCGCGATCCCGAGTCAGATCGGTGACGGCGCCCGGCTTCTGAACTGGCTGCGGATCGGCGATGTCAGCGTGCGACAGCGACTGGCCGCCGCGTACGAGAGCCTGGGGGCACCGGCCCGGCAGGCGCTGCACTGCCTGGCGGGTTGTGAGGTGACCGCCGACGACTCGATCGGGCCGGCCCAGTTGCCGCACCTCGACGCCCAGGCCGCCGACGAACTGCTCGAGGAGCTGAGCAGGGCCGGTCTGCTGCGCTGGGGCCACGGTTACCACCTCGATCTGCTGACCCAGAAATTCGTTCAGCAGTACCAGTTCTCGACGACCTCCGGTGCGATGCCGATCCGGATCACCTCGGGGGGCCTCCTCGACGGTCCGACCCTGACCGTCCGGGAGGGGATCGGCGGAACAAACGTCTGCTGACCCGGGTTGCCGGAAGTCCCCACCGAGGTGGGGACTTCCGGTTCCTAGGCCAGGGTCAGCGCCGTACAGCGCACGCCCCCGCCGCCCTTGGCCAGTTCGGTGGTGGCGAGCTCCACCACCCGCAGACCCCGCTCACGCAGGATCCCGGCCAGACGAGGCGCCCCCTGCGCCATGGTCACCGTGCGGCCGTCGCTCACGAGGTTCAGCGCGAACCGGTCCGCCTCCTCGAGCGACACCTCGATCAGGTCCAGCCCGAGGCCCCGTAGCCGGTCGGCGCTGGGGGTGTCCAGCGCCTCCGGGCAGTAGGCCACGGTCTGCGCGTCCACCACACCGATGGCCAGATCGAGGTCGTACCAGCGGGGCCCGGAGGTCTGCAGGGGTACCACCGCGCATCCCAGCTCGGCCTCCAGCACCGGCAGCATCCGCCGGTCGGTGCGCTGCCCGTGGCCGGCCAGCAGCAGGTCACCCACCGCCAGCGCGTCACCCTGCCCGCTGAAGGCGTAGGGCGCCGGGACGATGTCGTAGCCGCTCGCGCGTAACCACTCCTCGGCGTAGGGGATCTCGGCCGCCCGCTCACGCGGGGGCCGGCCGAGCACCGCCCGGCGGCCTCGCACCACGGCCACGTTCGCGGTGAACGTCATGTCCGGGCACTCGGGGGCGGACGGCAGGTGCTCCACCTTGCGGCCCGCCCCGAGGTGCGCCGCCACGATGGCCGCGTGTTCCGTCAGCACGGCCTGCGGGTCGGGCTGGACCTCGCGGTGCATGTACGGGTTGATCTCGTAGTCGACCCGGAAGTGGGCCGTGTCACACATCAGGAGTTCGGTGTTCACCGCTCGCCCTCCCCACCGGCCGGGGCGACCCGCACGCTGTAGAGATCGAGTTCCCGGAACGGGTTGGGCTGCACGTCGCGCAAGCGCGGTGACCAGGCCGAGAGAGTGCTCTGGTACCAGACCGGGACCACCGGCATGTCGTCCAGAATGGCCCGCTCGGCCTGCTGGTAGAAGTCCCAGGCCTGCTCCTGGCTGGGTGCGGTGTCGGCCGCTGTCAGCAGCCGGTCGACGGCGGCGCTGCTGTACCGGCCGACGTTGTCCGTGGCCCCGGTGCGGAACATCGGGCTGAGGAAATTCTCGATCGAGGGGTAGTCGGCGATCCAGCCGGAGCGGAACACCGCGGTCACCTCCTGGGCGTTCAGCTTGCGCCGGAACTCGCCGAGGGTCGGGATCGGCTCGAACCGGCACGGCACGCCCAGGGTCTCCGAGATGGAGGCGCAGACCTCCTCCATCCACGGGCCGTTGGGCGAGTCGACGTTCGAGGTGAGCACGATCTCACCGGTGAACCCACTGTCCCGGAACAGCTCCCGCGCCCGCTCGGGCGAGTACCGGCAAAGCTCGCCCCCCTGGTCGTCCGCGCGTCCGGAGACCGCGGGCGGCACCAGGCCGTCGGCCGGCACCTGGTGACCGGAGAAGATCCGGTCGATCAGCCGGACCCGGTCGATGGACATCGAGATCGCCTGCCGCACACGACGATCCGCGTACCGACTGTCGTAGAGCGGGAAGGAGACCGTCTGGATGCCGAGATAGGTGCGGTCGTGCGTGCGCCCGGGCAGCTCCCGCTGGTACCGGTCACCGTCGAGGGCCCAGAACGGGGTGACGTCCAGATAATCCAGATCCCCGGCCACCACGTCGTGGTAAGCGGTGCCCAGGTCGGCGTAGATCCGGAACTCGACCCCGTCGATCTCCGGCCGGTCGTCCCCGGCGTAGCCCTCGTAACGTTCCAGGCGGATGTACTTCTCGGTCTCCCGGCTGACGAACTGGAAGGCACCGTTGCCGACCGGGTGGGCCTCGAAGGCCTCCCGGTCGTCGAAGAAGACCCGCGGCAGGGGGAAGAACGCCCCGCAGCCGAGCGTGACCGGGAACTCGGCGAACGGCTCGGCCAGGGTGACCACGAAGGTGAGGTCGTCGACCACCCGGAGCCCAGTCAGCTCCGCCTGCGTCGCGTCGGGCGCGCTGACCTCGGCGAAACCGTCGATGTGGGCCAGAAAGGTGGACGCCTGCATGCGGTTCGGACCGAATGCGGTGTAGTTCCAGGCGTCCACGAAGCTGCCGGCGGTCACCGGGGTGCCGTCGTGGAAGGTCCAGCCCGGCTTCAGGGTGATCGTGAAGACGCGGGAGTCCTCGGTCGTGATCGACTGGGCCACGGCGTTTCTCGGGTGTGCGTCCAGGGGGTCGTAGGAGACCAGGCCCCGGAACAGCGCGCCGATCACCTTGACCCCGCCGGACTCCGTGGTGTGCCCGGGGATCAGGGCGTTCTCCGGTTCGGTGCCGTGGTAACTGATGACTGAGCTGGGTGACACGTTTCCTCCGTCGAAGTTCGGATTTCAGCCGGCGATGCTCGGGGAGATGGCGTGGAAGCGGCCGTGCAGGAAGACCAGCGCGGGCGCCCTCGGCCCCTCACCCATGGCCACCACCCGGCCCACGACCAGGGTGTGGTCACCCACGTCGAAGCTGTCCCACAGCTCGCACTCGATCCAGCTGGCGGCGTCGAACACCAGGGCCCCGGTGGCTCTTCCCGGGCTGGCCGCCAGCGCGGCCAGGGTGCCCGCCCGGGTCTGGCGGTCCTTGGCCAGCAGGCCGGCGACCTCCTTGTCCCGGTGGTCGAGGATCGAGACGGCCCACTTCTTGGCGGCCAGCAGGTCGGCCAGGAACACCGAGCCGATCCGCAGGTACAGCGACACCAGCGGCGGGTCCAGCGACGCCGAGGTGAGCGAGTTGACCGTGACCGCATCGTGCCGGCGGCCGTCGGTCTCGTCGCTGAAGGTGGTGGCCACGCACACGCCGGTGGCGAAATTGCGCATGAGCACTCGTAGGTCGGGTTGCATTCCGATCGCCCCTTCCGGCACCGGGTCAGGGCACCTGGTCGCCGGCGAACACCCGGTCGGGGTCCCAGCGGCGTTTGATCTCGGACAGGCGTGCGGCATTCGGGCCGTAGTACGCCGTGCGCCAGTCGTCGAGGTCGGGGTCGGCGAAGTTGAGGTACGACGCGTCCGGGGCGAACTGGCCGGTCTCCTCGTGCAGCTCCTTCAGCCAGTCCAGGTTCGCCCGCACCGCTTCCGGTGACTCGCCCGGCAGCCAGGAGGTGTCGAGCGAGAGCAGGAACTGAACCTCGCGGTGCGGGAAGGCACTGTCCCGCACCGGGACGTCGCCGATCGCGCCGCCCCAGGCGAACAGGGCGGCCCCGGCCCCGTCCGGATTCGTGCCCCCGGGCCACTTCTCGAGAGCACGGACGAGTGTTCGCAGGCCCTCCTCGGACAGCGGCTCCGGTGTCGCCCGGGTGCGCACCGCGAAGGCACCACCCGCGCTCTCGTGCCGGAGGTACTCCACCGCGTCGGCGTACTCCTGGTCGGCGATGTCCACGTGCCGCGGGCGGGCCGCGGTCATCGCCGGGGCCAGCAGCCGGCGCAGCTCGGCGGCCGGGCCGAGGTGCTGACCGATCACCGAGACCACACCGTCCCGGCCGGAGGCGCGGCTGATCCCGATGCGGGCCGAGAACTCCCGCGGCGCGACCCGCATCACCTCCTGCATCACGGCCAGGACGTCGACGGCCCGGTCCCAGTCCCACAGCAGCAGGCACGTCGACATCGGCGGAGCCGGCCGGGCCTGGAAGGTGAAGGACGTGTTGACGCCGAAGTTGCCTCCGCCTCCTCCCCGGCAGGCCCAGAAGAGGTCCTCGTTCTCGTCCTCACTGCAGGTCACGGTGCTGCCGTCGGCCAGCACCAGGTCGGTCGACACCAGGTTGTCGCAGGTCAGGCCGATGGCCCGGGACACCACCGAGACGCCGCCCCCGAGCGTCAGCCCGCCGATCCCGACGTCGTCGGAGTTGCCCAGCGGGAGCAGCAGATCGTGCTCGACCATGGCCGCGTACAGAGCACCCTGGCGAGTGCCCCCACCGACCGTGACCCGGTTCGTCCTCACATCGACCCGGATCTGGTCGAGGCCGCCGAGGTCCAGCACCAGACCGCGGTTGACCGAGCGGCCCGCGTAGCTGTGACCTCCGCCCCGGGCCACGAACGGCACGCCGTGCTCCCGGGCCCAGCCGATGGCGGCGCTCACGTCGTCCGGCCCGGTGACGGAGAGCACCGCCTCGGGCCGGACGTCGCGGAATCGCTCGTTGACCGAGACCGTCCGCTCCTCGAAGCCGTCGTCACCGGGGCGGCGTACCCGCCCCGCGACGAGCCCCTCCAGCGGGTGGGTCATGCCGGGACCTCCTCCAGGTACGAGACGCCGGTGGCGGCGTGTTCCCCGAAGCGTTCCCACTCCTCGCGCAGCAGCAGGCTCCCGTCGGGCCGCCGCTGCGGCACGTTGACGGTCGCACCGGAGATGACCTCACCGGTCTCGAGCACCAGCGTGTAGGCCAGGCGCAGCGTGCCGTCCGGGCCGCAGGTCCCGGTGATCGTGCCCCGGCGCACCGGGCCACCGGTGAACTCGGCCCAGACCAGGTCGCCGGACTGCCGGTACCGGGACACGACGCCGTCACCTCCCCCTGCGACCCGGAAACGTCTTCCCTCGTAGCTGATCTCGCCGATCTCCGCCGTGCTCACTCGTCCACGTCCAGCACCCCGGCCGGCATCTCCAGGAGCGCATTGCGGTCCTTGGGCTCCACGTCCTCGGCGATCACCACCACCGCGGCCGCGGCCTCGGTGAGCCTCTGCTCGACCGCCTCCGGGTCGTCCCCCCGCACGATCACGAAGGAGTGCCGGGCGATGTAGCCGCCCGGCGGCAGCCGCAGAGTGGTCCCGGGCTCGACCATGGGGGACGCCTGCACGAGCCCGGGGGTGTCGGTGGGCACCTCGACCGAGCGCACCAGGCAGTCGCGATCGGGGTAACCGAAACGGATCCCGACCGCGCCCAACCGGTTCCGGGTGAACTCCGGGCGCTCGCCCAGGGAGACGTCGACCAGGACCTCCCCGGAGTCGATACCGGTGGCCAGACGACCCAGGAACGGGATCAGGTCACCGCCGACCCGGCCATTGATCTCGATGATCAGCGGGCCGCGCTCGGTCAGGCGAACCTCGGAATGGGTGATGCCGCTCTCGATCCCGAGCACCTGGTGGGCCCGCGACAGGGTGTTCAGCAGGTCCTGGTCTTCCAGCAGCGGGTCGGCGCTGTCGACGACGTGGCCGGTCTCCTCGAAGTACGGGGGCAGGCCGGTGGTCTTGCGCGCGATGAACAGGGGCAGGTACTCACCCTTGTGCACCGCACCGTCGATGCTGATCTCCGGCCCGGTGGCGTACTCCTCGACCAGGGCGCCGCCTCGGAAGGGCTCGTCACCGATCTGGCTGGCGCCGTCGGCGACCCGGAAGGCCTCGCGCAGTTCCTCCTCGTCGCGGGCCAGGACCACTCCCATGCTGGCGCCCAGCGCCCGGGGCTTCACCACCACCGGGTAGCCGATGCGGGTCGCCTCGGCCACGGCCTCGGCCGGGTCGGCCGTGAACGCGAAACCCGGCTGCAGCAGCCCGGCCGCGGTCAGCCGGGTGCGGGCGCTGAACTTGTCGCGACAGCCCTCGACCCCGGGCAGGCTCAGCCCCGGGACCCCGAACTCGGCGGCCAGATGAGCGGCCGGCTGCACCAGCGGCTCGTCCCAGCACATCACGCCGACGATGCGGTAGCGCTGGGCGAACTCCCGGGCGGTGGAGGCCAGCAGCTCGTGGTCGAACACGTTGATCACGGTGATCTCGGCGAAGTACTCGTGCTGCCAGGTCGGCTGCAGGTTGTTGATCAGGATCAGCTCGTGCCCGGCCTTGCGGGCCCGGGCGGCGGCCGAGCTGAGCAGGTAGTCGCGGTAGAGCTTCAGACCGCTGCCGATGACCAGCAGCGCGGTACGGGGGGTGCTCATGACGCCGTCCTTCCGGTTGAACAGTGGGATCCCCGCCGGGGCGGGCGCAGCGCGGCGACGATCTGGTCGGCGATCGCGGGGGCGGTGCGGAACCCGTCCCCACCGCTGGCGGAACGGGCCCAGACCGCGGGACCGACCCGCGCGAGGTGGGCGCCACCGCTGAGCGCGTCGACCGCGTAGTGACAGTGCTTCACGGCGGTCACCCGGTAGCGGTGCCCGTCCGTGACCATTCCGGAGTCCAGAATCCGCTGACTCCAGTATATTTCGTCGTTCTCCTCGACATGATCGGGACTGGGCACCTCGCGGCAGGCGACATCGGTGCTGACCTTCAGCAACGTGCCGTCGCCGGAGGGCATCAGCCAGGCGCGCCCGTCCGCCCCGATCCGCCCGGCGCTGGGCGCACAGTCCCACCACCGCCGCAGGTCGGGTGGAGGACGGAGGAAGACCACGGTCTGGCGGTAGAGGACGGTGGGTGGATCGACCAGCGCCCCCGACCACGGGCCACCGGCGACGAGCACCAGGTCCCCGCGTTCGACGCTGCCGTCGGCCAGCACGACCGCCGCCTCGTCGGTGTCCACCGCGTCCACCGACGACCACGGCCGCAGCCGCACCTCGGGCCGCCCCGCCAGCCAGCGGGCCGCCGACGAGAGCACGCGGTCGGCCAGGAGCACCCCGGCGTACGGTTCCAGCACGCCACGACTGCCCCGGGGAAATCGAATGTGCGGATAGCGTTGCGGTTCAACCACTTCCACCCCGATCCCGGCCGCCGCCGCGATGATCGGAGCCCGTTCGGCCTCCTGGGCCGGCCAGGCGCTCACCACGCCGACCCGACGGTAGAAGCCCGCCCCCGGAGCCGTGCCGCACAGCAGCGTCTCCAGACGCGTCCATTGCTCGTGCAGTGACGAGGCCTCCCGGCTGCCCCGCGGGTCACGCAGGTCGAGTGCCCTCACCGCCCGGTGCTGGTCGAAGGAACTGGACGCGGGGTGCGGGATCGGCCCGCGGTCCAGCAGCGTCACCTGGTACCCCTCGAGCACGCACCGGACCGCGGTGATCAGCCCGGTGACGCCCGCGCCGACGATCACCACCCGGCGCGAGAGGGACGTCGCCGGGGCCCGGGTCGGAGTCCGCGTGGGCATCTACCCGGCCACCGTTCCGCTCAGCCGCGGCAGCGGTACCGGCGTGATCTCGGCCGGACCCTCGCCCGTGGGGATGCTCAGGTCGGCCAGGGCCCCGGCCGCCAGGTCGATCAGCAGCGGCGCCCCGCAGCGGGCGATCACGTCCACCTGGTGGCAGAAGTCGCCCTCCTGACCGGGAGCCACGTCCCAGTCCTCCAGCCGGCCCAGCTGCTCGCCCAGAGTCTCCGCGATCCGGGTGAGGCTGAAGTACTCCAGCTCGTACCCGGCGGCGAACCGTTTGACGATCCGGGCAGCGGCCTCCCGCGAACGCGCCGAGACCGGCAGCGCGCCCCGGCCGGTGAAGGCGTCCACCTTCTCCGCCACCCGGTTCCACGGCCCGATCAGGCGCGCCGAGGTGACCCGCTCGAGCGCGGCCCGGGTGAAGTCGGTGCGCTGGCTCTCCGGGCTGGTCGCGGCCAGATGGAACCGGGCCACGTCCCGCGGCACCTCCGCCACCAGGTCCCGGCCCCAGATCAGGTGCCGCCGGCTGGTGGAGAACTTGGCGTTCTCCAGCTCGTAGAACTCGTTGGTGACGAACTCCTCGGGCAGCAGGTAGCGGCCCTTGGCGGCCAGGAGCATCCCGACCATCGCGACGGCGAAGGGGTAGATGTTGTCGAAGCCGAGGAAGTAGACCACCCGGGTACCCGCCCCGGTGAGCCAGAGCTCGTCCTCCGTCACGTCGAGCCCCCGGTTCCGGGCCGACAGCTGGGCGCAGTAGATGCTCCACGCCGCCGGCTCGGCGTTCGGGTTCACCACCTGCCCGGCCACCTCGGGGAACGGCGCCGGGATGCCCCAGGAGACCGGATAGGTGACGGGATAGTCGGGCAGTGGCCGGGACAGCATCTCCTGCAGAGCCTGGGCCATGTGCGGGCGCATCGCCCGGCCGTGCTCGGCGAAGTGCGCCCGGATGCCCTCCCGGTAGCGCTCGAGCGGCAGGACGAACACCTGGGCCGGGCGCAGTTCGACCGGATCGTTCTCGTCGAGGGTCGACCGCGGCTCGAGCAGGTCCCCCGGTGCGACCGGGTTGCCGCAGCTCTCGCACAACCCGGCACACCCGTCGGCCAGGCAGACCGGGCAGCCGCCCCGCACGAACCCGTCCACCAGGTACTCCCCGGTGGCCGGGGAGTACGGGAAGAGCAGCGTGCGCAGCTCCAGGGCCCCGCCGGCGTGCAGGTCCTCCAGGAACCGGCGAACCGTCTTGACGAAGGCGTCCTCGTCGCCGGTGAAACCGTCGACAGCGATCCCCGCCGCGGCCAGCGTGCCCTCGATCTGCTCGCCCGAACTCGTCACCAGGTCCTGCGGGGTGGTGCCGAGCCGCCGCGCGGTGGTCACCACGTAGCTCGAGGTGTCCTGGAACCCGCTGGCCAGTAATACTTCCCGGCCGGTGGCGCGAAGCCAGCGGGCGTACACGTCGGCGCCCAGGAACGGCCCCGCCAGGTGACCGAGGTGCAGGTCACCGTTGGCGGTCGGGGCCGGGGAGATGATCAGCGTGCGCCTGCTCATCGTGTCGACTCCTGATGCCGGGCCAGGAACTCACCGGACATGTCGGCGTCCCACCAGATCCCGTAGTACTCGAAGTCGTCACCGCCGCGGTTGACCACCTTGTGGAGGCTGCCCGGCAGCAGGTGCACGATGTCCCCGGCCGCGAAGGGACTCTCCTGGCCGTCGACGACGAGAGTCGCGGAACCCTTCATCGCGATGAAGATCTCGTACTCGTGATGGGCGTGCGCGGTGGACTCGTCACCCGGTCGGAGCACACACCAGGCCCCCTCGAACGGCGCGTTCAGCACCGGCCAGGGCAGCAGCCGCTGGGAGTCCAGCCCGTAGGCCTGAACCAGGTTGTCACGGTCCAGTTTCCGGATCTCGAACACGGCGCTCACACCTCCACGACCGCGTCGGCGGCCCGGCGGTCGAGCAGGTCGTCGGTGATGTCCTGCGACCGGTGGGCCAGCACGCTGATCAGCGAGTCGGCGATACCGTGCGTGGCCTCGTTCACGCCCTGCAGGTAGATCGCGCCCCAGGCCGACTCGCCCAGGTCCACCCGATATCGGCGGCTGACGGTGATGTCCCCCAGTCCCAGGCGCTCGCCGAGCCCGCGCACCAGACCCGGCATCCGGGAGTCGTAACCGGTTCCCAGGAAGACCATGTCGCAGCGCATCGACTCGACCTTGTCGGTCTTGCGGTCACGCAGGTCGAGCACGATGTCGACACCCTCGGTGCGGGCAGCCACCACCTCGGTCAGCGCCCGCACGCTGGAACGCTCCCGGCCCAGGCGCTTCTGCTGGTAGAGCATCATGTACATCTCGTCGAGGAACGGCTCGGCCAGCCCGGCGTAGTTGGTCACGTGCATCTCCTCGAGCACACGCTTGCGGGTGTCCGCCGGCATCTCGTGGAAGTCGTCGACGAACGAGGGGTAGAACAGCTCGTTGACGAACTTGCTGGTCTGGTAGTTCTGCAGCGCGATCGAGCGCACCAGCATGGTCGGCCGGCTGTTCGGGCTGTCCTGGTGCAGGGCCATGAACATCTCGGCCGCGCTCTGCGCCCCACCGACCACGACGGGCCGCAACGGCAGCTCCTCCGCGGACATCTGGGCGATGCGGGTGCTGTACTGCGAGCTGTGGACCAGTCGCTCGGCCGGCAGGTCGCGGAACACCTCGGGCACGTACGCGTCACGGCCGGTGCCGACCACGAGGTCGCGGCAGGTGATGGTGTCCCCGCCGGACAGGGTGACGATCCAGCCGTCGATCACACCGTTGTCGGCGTAGCGCGGCGCGATCGCCTCGGTCCGGGCGTTGTAGCGGATCTGGACGTGCTCCAGGCCGTCCGCGACCCACTGCTGGTAGGCCGACAGCTGCCAGCGGTAGGGGTTGAAGGTGGCCAGGTTGACGAAGGCGTCGAGCTCACCCTGCTGGTGCAGGAAGCTGAGGAAGGAGAACCGGCTGCGCGGGTTGCGCAGGGTCACCAGGTCCTTGAGGAAGGAGACCTGGCTCCGGGCCCAGGGCAGCATCAGGTTCCGCTGCCACTTCACATCCGGGTGCTGCTCGATGATCAGCGTGTTCTCGGCCAGTCGAACCGCGTCGGACTCCTCGAGCGCGACGGCGAGCGCAAGGTTGGCCGGGCCGGCCCCGATCAGCAGCACGTCAACTTCGTGAACAGTCACTTTCCACCTCGTTTGTCGTTCGATCCCTCTGCGAGAGAACCGATCTCATGAATGTCTCGCCCGGGCCGGGCCACGCCGGCCACCGGGCATCTCATCGACCGGCCTTTCGGCAGACGATGAGTCAAGATCCAAAGCCGCTCCGGTGCCGGAGTGTTCAGGCTCGGTCCCGCTTCGTGAATCCAGTTCAACAGAAGCCCGGGTTGACCGGAACGCTGTGAGCGACGCGAGATTCGCTACCAATCAACCTTTCCGGGGGTCTCCGACGAGACCCAGCGAGAGCGCGAAAGATGGCTTGCCACCGAGGAGATACGCACCGGCCGACTGCAGGATGCGATCCTGGGCGACCACGTGCTGGCACATCGTGCTGGTGTCGCGCAGCCAGCGGTCCATCGGCGACGGCTGATAGATGGACGACGTCTGCATCAGGTCGTACAGCCGGGTCACGATCGACCGGGCGGTCCGGAAGGCGTGCCGGCGAGAGAGCGGCAGGGCAGCCCGGTCGACGGGGTCGAGATCGTCGAGAGTCCCTCCGCCGGAGAGAACCTGGTGCTGGAGGCGGAGCGCGGCGTAGACCGCGTGCCGGGTCGCCGCGAAGTCCGCCTCGCACTCGGCGATCGTGACCTGCGTGCGGTAGTCGCCGACCATTCGCCCCTTGGCGACGATGCTCTCACGGGCGAAGTCGAGCGCGGCCCGGGCGACTCCGAGCGGGATGCCGGGCATGTTGCGCATGTGCACCTCGGGCTGCGCCAGCGGCCCCTCGCCGTTGCGCACGGTGTCGAAGGTGACGACGCGCCCCTCCGGCACGAAGACGTCGCTGATCACGTAGTCGCAGCTGCCGCTGCCGGCCAGCCCGGTGGTGTGCCAGGTGTCGACGACCTCGACGTCCGAGCGGGGGACGAAGAACAGCTTGGAGTCGTGCGCCCCGTTCTCGTCGAGCAGCGGTTCACCGTCCTGGAACAGGAACGCACCCGAGACCACCCAGTCGGCATGCGTGATCCCGCTGCCGAACTGCCAGCGCCCACTCAGCCGGTAGCCGTCAGGCTCCAGCTCGGCCCGGCCGGTCGGGAAAAGCAGCCCCGCCGTGACCATGTCGATGCTCGTGAACATGGCCTTGGCGACCGACTCATCGAGGAACTGGGCGTAGAGACCGGAGTCCGAACCGATCATCGCGCACCAGCCGACGGCAGCATCACCGTACGACAGCGCCTCGATCACCTCGGTCTGCTGCAGCGAGTTCAGCTCCGGACCACCCCAGCCCCTACTGAATCCCATTCTGAAAACACCCGTGGAGCGCAGCATTTCAACCACATCGCCCGGAAGCCGGCGATTCGCCTCGATCTCCGTCGCGCGTTCACGCACGATCGGGGCCAGCGCCCGGGCCCGTTCGAGAATCTCGGCGAACGGTGATGTCGGCTCCACCGGGCCGGACTGGATCTGTGACATGAGGAAGGTTCCCTTCGGCCGGATGTTTACTCCGATTGGAACCCACGATCGGATTGTCCAAAAGCCCTGTCCGGCCAAGACAATCAATGTTCTGCACAAACGCGAGAGGTGCCCCGGGAAAACCCGGGGCACCTCATGAGCCTCAGTCGCCGGAGGCGATTCAGTATCGCTTCAGATCTGCCTCAACGGGCGAAATAGCCGTTCAGGGTGCCGAAGTCGATACCCTCGGCCAGCTCGTCGTAGCTGCCCTTGCTGAGCAGCTCGATCGCCGAGCGCTGAGCCACGGCGTAGGCCGCCTGGGCCAGCGCGGTGCCGAGACTGACCCGGCGCACGCCGACCGCCCCGAACTCGGAGACCGTGGGCGCCCCCGGCCCGGCCATCACGTTGACCGGCAGCGACACCGCCTTGACGAGAGCGCTCAGCACGTCCAGGTCGACCAGGCCCGGCACGAAGAGGCTGTCCGCACCCGCCTCGGCGTACACCGCGGACCTGGCGACCACATCGTCCAGACGCCCTTCCGGCGCACCGATGCCGAACAGGAAAACGTCGGTGCGGACGTTGATCACGAGCTCCGGCAGGCCGGCGGCAACCGCCGCGGCGCGGGCGGCGGACAGCCGGGCAGCCTGCTGCGCCGGCTCGAACAGCGGGCCTCCCGGGGCCTTCGAGTCTTCGAGGTTGACGCCGACGGCACCCGCCTCGATCGCCCCTGTGACGGTCTTGGCCACGTCTTCGGGAGACTCGCCGTAGCCGCCCTCGACATCGGCGGTCACCGGCAGGTCGACGCTCGACGCGACCCGGCGGATCGCGTCGACGCTCTCGTCACGGGACAGGCCGTGCCCGTCGGTACGACCGAGCGACCAGGCCACGCCACCGCTGGTGGTGGCGATCGCCTTGGCCCCGGCCGCCGCGACCACGGCCGCGCTGCCGGCGTCCCAGGCGTTGGGCAGGACGAAGGTCCCGCTCTCGTGAAGGGACCGCAGGGTCTTCGCCTTGGCCTGCTGCGTGCTGGTCACCACGTGTGCTCCTTTTGTGTTGCGGCTCGGTGAAACTCGGCTCCGAGGGACCACCGGATGCTACCGGCCGGCCTTTGAAGCCGATCGAAAAGTTGCTTCTAAGTGCGGATCTCGAGTCGACGGCTCAGTCGTGCACCTTCTCGGCGGGCCGCTCGTCGAGCGGATCCCCGCCGGTCACGGCCACCGGCTCGGTCGGGCGCAGGTGGCGGACACTCAGCGAGAGGAGTGCAGCGCCGATGCTCAGGAAGCCGGCCACGTGCCAGACCGGCGCGTAGTGCCCCAGGCTGTCGCGGGCCAGCCCGGCCGCGGCGGCGGCGATCCCGGCCCCCAGCTGGTGGGAGGCGAAAACCCAGCCGAAGACGATGCCGGCCGACATACCGAAGTGCTCGCGGCACAGGGCCACGGTCGGCGGCACGGTGGCCAGGAAGTCCATGCCGTAGAAGACGACGAAGACCAGCATCGGCCCGCTGATCGACTGCCCGAACAGGCTGGGCAGCACCAGCAGCGAGACGCCCCGCAGCACGTAGAACGTGGCCAGCAGCAGACGCGGGTCGATGCGGTCGGTGAGCCAGCCCGAGAACACGGTGCCGAGCAGGTCGAACACCCCGATCAGGGAGAGCAGACCGGCCGCGGCCACACTGGGCATCCCGGCATCCATCGCCGAGGGGATGAAGTGGGTCTGGATCAGGCCGTTGGTGCTGGCCCCACAGATCGCGAAGGCCAGGGCCATCAGCCAGAAGGCGGGCTTGTGGGCCGCGTCGTACAGGGTGCGCACCGCGAGACGGGCCGCGCTGCGGGTCGGCTCGGGCCGGGGCTCGATCTCGTCCGCCCCGTACGGCGGGATCCCCAGGTCGGCCGGGTACTCGCGGAAGAAGAACAGGATGAGGGGCACCGTGGACAGTGCGACCAGCGAGACCACGGCGGCCGCCGACCGCCAGCCGCCGGTCGACTGGGCCAGCGCCGCCACCAGCGGCAGGAAGAGCAACGACCCGGTGGCACTGCTGGCCGACAGGATCCCGTCGACCAGGCCCTGACGCGTGCGGAACCAGCGGGTGGTGATGGTGGCGACGAAACCGAGCGAGATCGCCCCGGCCCCGAGCCCGACCATCACGCCCCAGAGCAGCACGAGCTGCCAGGCCGCCGTCATGAACAGGGTCAGGCCACTGCCGAGGGCGATCAGGGTCATCGCCCCGGCCGTGATCCGGCGCACCCCGAACCTCTCGGTCAACGCCGAGGCGAACGGTGCCGTGATCCCGTACAGCGCCATGTTCACCGACATGGCCAGGCCCATGGTGCCGTTCGACCAGCCGAACTCCTGCTTGAGCGGGTCGACCAGCGCCCCCGGAGTAGATCTGAAGGCGGCCGCCCCGAGCAGAGCCACGAAGCTGATGCCCGCAATCGCCCAAGGCCAGGCGCGCTTGTCCAGAGTCATGGCATCAGCGTGGTGGATCCGTCACTGTGCGGGTAGCCGAAGGCCAGCCAACCTATGAAAAAATCGGGCCATGCCCGTTCATCGCGTCGCAGTCCTGGCCCTCGACGACGTGACGGCATTCGATCTTGGCATGCCCACGCAGGTCTTTCACGCGGCATTCGTGCACCCGGACCGCCGCTTCTACCGGGTCGAGGTCTGCACCCCCGGCGGGCGCCCGGTGCGCAGCTCGGCCGGTTTCACGGTGGTGCCGGAACGCGATCTGAGTCTGCTCGGCGAGGTCGACACGGTGCTGGTCTCGGGCGTTCACTACAGCTCGCAGGTCATGATCGACGGCACGCTGGACGAGTCCGTGACCCAGGCCCTGCTCACGGCGTCCGCGCGGGGCGCGCGCATCATGTCGATCTGCACCGGCGCGTTCGTGCTGGCCGCGGCCGGGCTGCTGAACGGCCTGCGGGCCACCACCCACTGGGCGCACGAAGGCAGCTTCCGCCAGCTCTTCCCGCACGTCGAACTCGACCCCGACGTGCTCTTCGTCGACGACGAGCCGGTGCTCACGTCGGCCGGCGTCGGGGCCGGCGTCGACCTGTGTCTCCAGGTCATCCGCGACGACCACGGCAGCGAGATAGCGAACATGGCCGCCCGGCGCTGTGTGGTGCCGCCCTGGCGCCCGGGTGGCCAGTCGCAGTTCATCATCCGCCCGGTGCCGGACGAGACCGACACCTCCACGGCCGCCTCCCGGGCCTGGGCCCTGGAACATCTCGACCAGTCCCTCGACCTGCGCCAGCTGGCGGCGGAGGCGCGGATGAGCGTGCGCACCTTCACCCGCCGGTTCCGCGAGGAGACCGGCCTCAGCCCGGCCAAATGGATCACCCAGCAGCGGATCGACCGGGCCCGGCAGCTTCTGGAGACCACCGATCTCCCGATCGGCCAGGTCGCCCGGCACGCCGGATTCGGCACCGGCGCCGCGCTGCGGCAGCAGATGAGCGCGGCTCTGGGCATCGCCCCGTCGGCCTACCGCACCATGTTCCGCTCGGCCTGAACCGGGCAGTCCGACCCGACAATCGTTGGCGTGGAACCTGGTTCGGAGCAGGCAGGGCCTCTCGCGAGAGGATCGGGAACCAGAAGTGCGGAACGCGGCGTCGGGTCATCGGCCTGGTCCTCCCGTCGGTGGATACCGACGGGCACGAGAGACCCCGCCCTGGGAGGCTCGCAACCAAACCCCGCCCCCCTAGAGATCGGCTTACCCTCCTACGTCGGGGTTCTGGCTTGCCAATGACCAGGTGATCGGTAACTAGTTGCTAGCAGGTTGTCGTAGCCTCTGGTCATGAGCGACCCCGACGCCACGCCAGACGCGGCGTCGAGCGAGGTTCCGTACGAGGTGATCCACCTCGGCGGCCAGAGCGCCGTGGTCGTCCCGATGGCCGACTTCCTCCGCCTTCGCGCCCTCGAGCAGGCCGCCACCCAGGAAGCCCTGGAAGACGCCGAAGACCTTGCCGCCGTCCAGGATTGGAGGGCCCGCGAAGCAGCCGGCGCGTCGTCATCCGTGTCCGCCGCCGAAGCCCGCCGCCGCCTGGGCCTCGACCGGTGACCTTCGAGGTCACCTACGACGCACGAGCCCTCGACCAGGCCTCCGCCTTCCTGGCCGACGACCAAGAGGGCCTGAGCCAGGTCATGGACGCCATCGACGCGCTCATCGACGGTCCGCGGCCGGCCGACTCGTTCCCCTTCGGCTCGCCCGATCTCCGCCGCATCCGCATCGGCCGCTACCGCGTCGTCCACGAGATCAAGGGCGAGACGATCTCCGTCGGCCACATCGCCCGGACCCCGGCCAAGCCGTAGCCAAACGGCGACACGCATACGACACGACGAACGAGATCCGGCCGGTCCACGTGAGACCGAACGAGTCCCCGCAGTAGCAAAGCAGAACGGCCTCTGACCGGCGTCATACCTGGTCAGAGGCCATCTACCTGCGGAGGGCGAGGGATTCGAACCCCCGGAGGCTTTGACACCTCAGTGGTTTTCAAGACCACCGCCATCGGCCACTCGGCCAGCCCTCCTCGGCACCCGAAGGTGCCTGGACCAGTCTGGCACAACCGCCCGCCCGGCCACACAAACCGGGACTCAGGTCACGGCCGACACCACCCCGAACGCGGAAGCCTCCACCGGCCGGCCGAAGAACCAGCCCTGGGCCGCCGGGCACCCCGCCGACGCGAGCGCCGCCGCGTCCGCCTGGTCCTCCACGCCCTCGGCGACCACCGTCATGCCGAGCGCCCGGGCCAGCCACAGCACCGCCGCGATGATCGCGGCCTTGTCCTGGTCGTGCGCCAGGCCGGCCACGAACGAGCGGTCCAGCTTCACGATGTCGGCGGGCACACTCTGCAGCCAGGTGAGCGAGGAGTAGCCGGTGCCGAAGTCGTCGAGGGCCAGGCGCACACCCAGCGTCTTGATCGCGTCCAGCCGGTCCCGCAGGTCGATTCCCCGTTCCAGCATGGTGGTCTCGGTGATCTCGAGGACCAGCCGCGACGGGTCGGCCAGGCCCGCGCGGGTCAGCTCGGCGGTGAGCATCGGCACGAACCCGGGCTCGGCCAGCTGCCGGGGACTGACGTTGACCGAGATGTAGGGCACCGCGTCGCCCCAGGCCACCAGCTGGTTCAGCGACGTGCGCAGAACGTGCTCCCCCAGCGGCACGATCAGGCCGGTCTCCTCGGCCAGCGGGATGAACTCCCCGGGCGGCACCAGGTTCCCGTCCGCGGTCTTCAGCCGGGCCAGGGCCTCGGCCCCGGCCAGCCGCCGGTCGTGCAGCGACACGATGGGCTGGAACCAGACCGGCAGCCAGGCCTCCAGGTCGTCGTCCAGCGCCGCTCTCAGCGCTCGCTCGGCCACCGCCCGCGCGGACGTGGCCTCCCGCATCGTGTCGTCGAACAACTGCACCCGCGCCCGCCCCGACTGCTTGGCCGCGTACATCGCCATGTCCGCGTTCTCCAGCGCCCCCGTCGACGACGCCGCGGCCAGACTCAGCCCGATACTCGCCGTCACCGTGATGCGGCGGCCTCCCGGAATGACGAAGGGCTCCGAGAAGCAGCCCGCCACCGTCATCGCCAGGTCCTCGACCGTCCCGGGCGGCCCGACCACGGCCGCGGCGAACTCGTCACCACCCAGCCTCGCCAGTACCGCCGTGTCCGGGACGACCGCGCGCAACCTCGCCCCGATCGTCGTCAGGACCTCGTCACCGGCACTGTGCCCGTAGGAGTCGTTGACGTGCTTGAACTTGTCGACGTCGATGTAGATCACCGAGACGGCACCGCCGTACTCGGCCACCAGCGTCCCCAGGTCCGACTCGAAGGCTCCCCGCCCGAGCAGCCCGGTGAGCGCGTCCTCCCGCGCCTGCCGCCGCAGGACCTCCTGGTGCTGGTGCTTCTCGGTGACGTCGAGGTAGTGCGAGACGATCACCTGCAGCTTGCCCGCGGTGTCCCGCAGGGCACTGGCGTGCATCTCCACCCGCATCAGAGCGCCGTCCGAGTTCCGGAAGGTGCGCTCCTCGCGCAGCGCGTCGGTCTCCCCCTCGAGAATCCGCCGGTGCACCTGGCTCTCCCACCCGTCCACCGGCTGGATCGGCAGGTCGGACAGCTGCGAGCGCGGCGGCAGCGGTCCGGGCATGCCCGACCAGGACACGAACGCCGGGTTGACCCGCAGCACGAAACCGTCGGCCCCGAGCATCGTCATCGCGATCGGCGCCTCCTCGAAGGCCGCCGTGAACTGCGCCTCGGCCTGCGTCAGGTCCTCGAGAGCCCGGCGCTCCTCGACCTCGGTCAGCCGCCAGGCCGCGATCTGGGTCGCCGCCGCCAACAACACCGCCACGCTGTGCACCGCCGCCCAGACCCAGGCGTGGCGCACGTCGTGCTGGAACACCATGTGCGGCATCCACGTCCCCATCACGGCGTGATGCAGGAAGGTGGCCACCAGGAAGGTCAGGAACGGCACCCAGTCCCGGTACAGCGCGAGTGCACCGACCGCGACGAAGAACGAGAAGTGGGCCTCGGTCCGGCCGTCGTAGAGCATCACCAGTTCGGCACAGGCCGTGGTCAGGCCGACGGCAACGGCGGAGGAGGCCATGCGCTGGGACCGGATCTCCAGGGCGGCCCAGCTCATCGCGGCGATGAGCAGGGTGGACACCGCCCACTCCGGATCCAGCCGGTGCCGCAGCACGGCCACCAGCGCCAACCCCAGGCCACACCCCACCGTGAGCCAGGTGAGCAGGCGGTGCCGGTTCTGCCAGTCTTCGTGGCGCAGGCCGGTGCCGGCCGGCAGGACCGCACCGATACGCCGCGCGCCCCGGGCGAGAAGTCCTGGCATCTCAGTGTCGTCGGCGCGTAGCCACCGGGGCTGAGGTGGTCTCACTCGATTGCTCGAGGACGCGCCGGTCACCCCGGGTGCGGACGTTCAGTCCTCGTCGCGTCGCCAGAACCAGCGCCCCGGGCGGGGCAGCTCCACCGGCACCCGGCCCAGCGCGGCCGAGGCCAGCACGTCGGAGCACCGCGGGCAAAGAGGTGCCCCGTCGTCGTGACGGGGCAGGGTGTCGCGTGAACAGCCGACGCAGCGGATCGGGCGCACCCCCTTGCCGGGGTGCAGGGCGGTGCCGGGCGTGGGCGCCGCCCCGGGCATGACCGTTTGCGGGTTGTCGCTCGCGAACATCTGAGTCATGACAGTCGTCTCCGTCACCCGTCCCCTGAGTACCCGTGCCGGAGGGTGGCGCGGGTCAACGAACCAATGCGCTCAGTAATCGTATCGCTACGATATGCGATGCCGATACCTCACGCACCGGAGTGTGTGCTGTATCGGCAGACCGCCCGAACGGCTTGACCCTCTAGATCAACCGGCTCGCCGAGGTGGGTTGTTCGGTGGACTTGGTCCCGAAGGACGTTCTAGATCCAGATCGCGGGGTCTTCGGCCCAATGGTCGTGCATGTCGGTCTGGGGCATCTTGATCACGCCCGGCACCCCCACGACCACGGCGTTGTCGGGCACGTCGCGCACGACCACCGCGTTCGCCCCGACCTGCGCGTTACGGCCGATCGTGATCGGCCCGAGCACCCGCGCCCCGGCTCCCACGACCACGCCGTCGAGCAGGGTGGGATGCCGCTTCACCGGCTCCAGACTGCGCCCGCCCAGGGTGACGTCCTGGTAGAGCATCACGTCGTCACCGATCTCGGCGGTCTCCCCGATCACCACACCGGTGGCGTGGTCGATGAAGAAGCGCCGCCCGATGGTGGCACCGGGGTGGATCTCCACCCCGGTGACCATCCGGGTCCACAGCGAGATCAGTCTCGCCGGCACCCGCCATCCGCGTCGCCACATCCTGTGCGTCAGCCGGTGGGCCCAGATCGCCTGCAGCCCGGGGTATCCCAGGATCAGCTCGGCACTGCTGTTCACCGCGGGGTCGCGGAGCTTCGCGGCGGCGAGATCCTCGCGCAGCACGGCCAGCCAGGTCATTCGTTCACCGGTAACGGTTTTCAGGATGTCAGGCAACGCACTCAGTCCAGGAGGTCCTTGAAGAGGATGGTGGAGAGGTACCGCTCACCGAACGACGGGATGATCACGACGACGATCTTCCCGGCGAACTCGGGGCGCTGGGCGACCTCGTTGGCGGCCCAGAGGGCGGCCCCCGACGAGATGCCGACGAGCAGGCCCTCTTCCTTGGCGGCGCGGCGCGCCCACTCCACGGCGTCGTCGACCTCGGCGTCGAACACCTCGTCGTAGACGTCGGTGTCGAGGATCTCCGGGACGAAGTTGGCGCCGATGCCCTGGATCGGGTGCGGGCCGGGCGCGCCACCGTTGAGGATCGGCGACGCCTTCGGCTCGACCGCGAAGATCTTGATGTCCGGGTTCTTCTCCTTCAGCACCTGGCCGACACCGGTGATGGTGCCGCCCGTGCCGATGCCCGCGACGACCGCGGCGACCTGGCCGTCGGTGTCGGCCCAGATCTCCTCGGCCGTGGTGGTGCGGTGGATGGCCGGGTTCGCCTCGTTGGCGAACTGCTTGACCTGCACGGCGCCCTGCTGCTCGCCGATCTCCTCGGCCTTGGCGACGGCACCCTTCATGCCCTCACTGCCCGGCGTGAGCACGAGCTCGGCGCCGTAGGCGCGCAGCAGCGCGCGGCGCTCCTTGCTCATCGTCTCGGGCATGGTCAGGATCACCTTGTAGCCGCGGGCCGCACCCACGAACGCCAGGGCGATACCGGTGTTGCCGCTGGTCGCCTCGACGATGGTGCCGCCCGGCTTGAGCTGGCCGGAGGCCTCGGCGGCGTCGATCATCGCCACGCCGATGCGGTCCTTGACGCTGTTGGCCGGGTTGTAGAACTCGAGCTTGGCGGCCACGGTGGCCCCGGCGCCTTCGGTGAGGCGGTTGATGCGGACGAGCGGAGTCCGCCCGACGAGCTGGGTCGCGTCGTCATAGATCGGCATTGCTGCAGGTCACCCCTCTGAGAGCATTCCTTGGCGATACGGTCGAGAAACAGATTGTTCACGTACGGGTACGGGTTCGACAACCCTTGGTGTCAGCTGACTGGTGGTCAGCCCGCGAGGAACGAGAAGCGAACCTTGCGCACCGGGTTGTCGCCGTTGCTGTCGATGAGCACGACGCTCTGCCAGGTGCCGAGCGTGAGCTCACCGGACAGCACCGGGATGCTGACCGAGGGAGAGATCCAGGCCGGCAGCACGTGGTCGCGGCCGTGACCGAGACTCCCGTGCCGGTGCCGGTAGATGTCTTCCTCGGGCAGCAGCCGGTCGATGGAGGCGGCCAGGTCCGGCTCACTGCCGGCCCCGGTCTCCATCAGCGCCACACCCGCGGTCGCGTGCGGGACGAACACGTTGACCAGCCCGTCTCCCCGTCCGGCGCAGAATCGCGCCAGCTCTCCGGTCAGATCGGTCACCAGCCGATCGCCGGAGCGGACCGTGATCTCGGTGCTCTCCATAAGGTGAACCCTAAGCCTGACTTGCATGCCCCCCAAGTGGGGCCTTCATGTGATCTACACGTGAAGCCAGACCGTGGTCTCGCCGGGGAGTGTCTCACCGTCCAGCGGCTGACTCGCGACCAGCACCTGACCTGCGGGAAGAGGCACCGGGGCGGTGCCGAAGTTGGTCACGACCTCCCAGCCGCCGGGCCGCCTCAGATGAAGGACGTCGTGGTCGCCTCCGGGGGCGTCCACCCATTCGAGGGTCTCGGCTCCCTGGTGTTCGCGGCGCAGCCGCAGGGCCGTGCGGTAGAGGTTGAGCACCGAGTCCGGGTCGGCATCTTCTGCCTCGACCGAGAACTCGCCGAACCAGTCCGGCTGGGGAAGGTGAGCACCGCCCCGGCCGAACCCGAACGACGAGCCTCCCGACGCGTCCCTCGTTCGACTCCACGGCAGCGGCACCCGGCAGCCGTCGCGCCCCTTGAGCGTGTGCCCGGTGCGCAGCCAGATCGGGTCGGCCAGCTGGTCACGAGGGATGTCGGGCACCTCGCGCAGGCCCAGCTCCTCGCCCTGGTAGAGGTACATCGAGCCGGGAAGGGCCAGGAGCAGAAGGGTGGACGCGGTGGCCCGCCGCAGACCGGCCTCGTCGTCGACCACGGGCTCGGCGCCGTCGGCGAGCAGCCACCGGTCCAGCCCTTCGGTGCCGATGCCCTGGGGGAGCCCGTAACGGCTGCGGTGACGCACCACGTCGTGGTTGGAGAGCACCCAGGTGGACGACGCCCCGCTGCCCTCGGACAGCGCCAGGTTCTCGGCGATGGTCTTGCGGAAGCCGGCCGCGTCCCAGTCCTGCCGCAGCAGGTCGAAGTTGAACGCCTGGCCGAGCTCGGTCGGGCGGGCGTAGAGGGCGCGCCGCGGAGCGGGCACCCAGGCCTCGGCCACCGCGGCGCGGGGCGGGTCGTACTCGTTGAAGACCTCGCGCCACTCCGCGAAGATCGTGTGCACCTCGTCGCGGTCGAACAGCGGCGAGCTGCCGTCGATCGGCAGTTCGAGCTGGGGGATGGACGGCATGCTGCGCAGCGGCTCGGACAGGTCTTTCGCCAGCCCGTGAGCCACGTCGACCCGGAAGCCGTCGACCCCGCGGTCGCTCCAGAAGCGCAGCGTGGTGCGGAAGTCCTCGCGCACCTCCGGGTTGCTCCAGTCGAAGTCGGGCTGCTCGGGCGCGAACAGGTGCAGGTACCACTGACCGTCGGGCACCCGCGTCCAGGCGCTGCCCCCGAAATGTGACACCCAGTCGGACGGCGGCTCGGCGCCGTCCGGGCCGAGCCCGTCGCGGAAGACGTAACGCGCCCGCGCCTTCGAGCCCTTCTCGGAGGCCAGCGCCTCCTGGAACCAGACGTGCCGGTCGGAGGAGTGGTTGGGCACGATGTCGACGATCAGGCGGATGCCGGCCGCGTGGAGCTTCTCGCTCATCTCGTCGAAGTCGGCCAGCGTGCCGAGTTTCGGGTCGACGTCGCGGTAGTCGTCGACGTCGTACCCCCCGTCGGCCAGCGCCGAGGGGTAGAACGGGCTCAGCCACACCGCGTCGACGCCGAGGGCCTGCAGGTAGGGGATCTTCGCGGTGACGCCGGCGATGTTGCCGATGCCGTCACCGTCGTTGTCGGCGAAGCTGCGCGGATAGATCTGGTAGACGACGGCCTGACGCCACCAGTCGGCGTCGGGGTGGGGGGTGCGCGCGGTGTCAGCCAAGAGGGTTGATCCATTCTCGCCGTACGGTTTCCGAACAGGATCACCCTCGCACGCCCCTGCCGGGAACGCAGGGGCACACGAGGGTGATCTCGGCCCTCAGCCCTTCACGCCACCGGCCGTGAGACCGCTGACGATGCGGCGCTGGAAGATCAGCACCACGATGACCAGCGGGACGGTGACGATGACACCGGCCGCCATCGTCTGCGTGTAGGGCACGATGTGCGGCCCGGCGGTGAAGTTCACGATCGCCACGGTGGACGGTGCCACCGCGGAGTCGCCCTTCGAGAGCACGCTGGACAGCAGGTACTCGTTCCACGAGGCCAGGAACACCAGGATCGCCACGGTGAACATGGCCGGCGCGGCGAGCGGGATGATCACCTTGCGGAAGGCCTGCAACGGGGTGCAGCCGTCGACCTTGGCGGCCTCCTCGAGCTCCCACGGCATGTCCGCGAAGAAGCTGGTCAGCGTGTACACCGCCAGCGGCAGGGCGAACGAGACCTGGGGCAGGATCAGGCCGTGGAAGGTGCCGAGCCAGCCGAAGTCGCTGAACAGCTGGAAGATCGGCGTCAGGATGGCGACACCGGGGAACATCGAGGCCCCCAGGATCAGCGCCAGCACGATCGACTTGCCCCGGAACACCAGGCGGGACAGGGCGTATCCGGCGAACACCGCGATCAGCATCGAGAGCACCGTGACCGAGACGCTGATGATCAGGCTGTTCAGCAGCGACCGGCCGAAGGCGTTGAACTGGGTGTCGAAGGCGTAGCGGAAGTTCTCCAGGGTCACGTGCGTGAACCAGGGCGTGTTGTCGAAGGTGTTGGCGTTGTCACGGAAGGCCAGCACGGCCATCCAGTAGAACGGCGCCAGGCACCAGAACACGATGACGGTGATCGCCGCGTAGTTCCCGACCCGGCCCCAGTCGAACCCGGGCTTGTAGGCGGCAATCTGACGGGGTGCGTCGGCGGTGTCGACGGTCGCGGCGGTCATCGTGAGCCCCTCTCGACGATGTTGGCGTTGAAGAGGCGTACCAGCAGCAGGGCTATCGCGAAGATCAGCACGAACGTGATCGTTGACAGGGCCGCCGCCGAATTGAGTTTACTGGCGAGCTCTTTGACCACCAGGATGGAGATGGTCTGGGTACCGTTCGACCCCTGGGTCAGCACCCACGGCAGGTCGTACATCCGCAGCACGTCGAGCGCCCGGAAGATGACCGCCACGGCCAGAGCGGGTTTCACCAGCGGCAGGGTGATGCGCCAGAACCGCTGCCACCCGTTCGCCCCGTCGACCTTGGCCGACTCGTAGATCTCGTTGCTGATGCCCTGCAGCCCGGCCAGGATCAGCAGCGCGATGAACGGGGTGGTCTTCCAGACGTCGGCGATGACGATGGCCATCCGGGCCGGGCCCGACTCCGACGTCCACGCGAAACTCGTTCCCAGCACGTTGTTCAGCACACCCTGGGGGTCGAAGATGACCACCCACAGCTTGGCGATGACGGCGGTCGGCACGGCCCACGGGATGAGCACCGCCACCCGCACCAGCGCCCGGCCGCGGAACGCCCGGTGCATCATCAGCGCGAACCACATGCCGATGACGACCTCGATGATCACCGTCACCACGGTGAACCCGAGGGTGACCCAGACCGAGTCCCAGAACTGCGAACCCAGGTTGCCGGACGGGCAGCTCTCGGTGCCGCCGCCCACCGCGTTGCACTGCTGCAGGATCCAGTGCGAGTAGTTCTTGACCCCGTTCCACTCGTTGCCCTCGTTGAAGAGGCCGGTGGCGTCGTCGAGTCCGGGGTCGGTGAGGAACGACTGGTAGACCGCGTTGAGGATGGGGTAGCCGACGATCAGCGCCAGCATCACCATCGTGGGGCCGAGCAGGATCAGGGCCAGACGCCCGTCACCCGAGTGGAGACCGCCCCGGCTGCCGCGCCTGCGTTTCCGGCCACTTCCTCGGGCCGCGTTCTCCGCGATCGGTTCGGAGACAATGCTCATTAGCTGCTCCTGGCTGCTTGTTCCAAGGGCTTACGCGCACCGGCCGCGCCCGGAGGACGGCGACGGCCGGCGTCGACCGCAACTGCAGGCAGGCGCCACGAGCCCCGATTCGTGGCGCCTGCCCGTCGACGCAGGAGCGGTACTGATCCGCTCTGCGACCGGGGGCTCAGCCGCCCGCAGCCGCCGAGTTGATCGAAGCAGCCATGTCCTTCAGCGCGTCCGCCGTGCTCGACTTACCCTGCAGGGCGGCGTAGGCGTTGGTCTGGATCGCCTGCGTCACCGCCGGGTAGAAGGGCGTGACCGGGCGGGGGACCGCGGTCTCGATGCTCTTCTTCAGGGTGGCCAGGTAGGCGAACTCCTTGTTCAGGTCGGCATCGTCGTAGAGCGAGGCGATGACCGGGGCCTTGGATCCCTTGACCAGCTGGTTCTTCTGAATGTCCTCGGACTGCAGGAACTTCAGGAAGTCCAGGGCGCTGGCCTGGTTCTTGGAGTAGGTGCTGATGGCGGCGCTGTGACCGCCCAGGCTGGAGGCGCCACTGCCGTTCGGGCCGGGCAGCGGGGCCACGCCGAACTTGCCCTTGACCTTCGAGTCCCCGTTGAGCTGCGCGTAGGCGTAGGGCCAGTTGCGCAGGAACATCAGATCGCCGGCGGCGAAGGCGTTCAGGCTCTCGGTCTCCTTGAAGCCGAGGGCCTCCTTGGGGATGTACCCCTCCTTGAAACCGTTGACCAGGAAGTCGAGACCGGCTGTGGCCTGGGCACTGTCGACGGTCGCGCTCTTGCCGTCGTCGCTGACGATGGTGCCACCGGCGGCGTTGATGGCCTCCGACGCATTCACCGTTAGCCCCTCGTAGGAGGCGAGCTGACCGGCGTAGCAGCCCGGCTTCGAGCCGGTGATGGTGCCGCTGGTGGTCTTGCCGTCGCAGTCGGAGATGAGCTCCTCCCACGTCGTGGGCGCTTCTTTCACGAGGTCCGTGCGGTAGTAGAGCAGACCACCGTCGGAGTCGTAGGGCGCGGCGAACTGAGTGCCGTTGTAGGTCGCGGCGGTGACCGTCGCGGGCAGCAGTTCGCCCTGGTCGAGCGCGAGATCGCCCTTGAGCGGGACGATCCAGCCCTTGGCCGCGAACTCGGCCGTCCAGACCACGTCGACCGTGACCACGTCGTAGTCCGGGTCCTTGGCCTGGAAGTGCTGCTGCAGGTCGGAGAGCTGCTGGTCAGCGGCGTCCGACTGCTGCCTGATGGTGACCTTCTCGTCGGGGTGGGCCTTGTTCCACTCCTCGGCGATGTACGGCATGATGCCGCTCAGATCTTTTCCGGTGACGAACGTGAACGGGCCTCGGCCCTCGTTCGTACCGCCCCCGGAGCCCTCGCTACTGCCGCCCCCACACGCCGACAGTGCCAGGACCGTGCCCAGAATACTTGCTACGGCCGCGGCGCCTTTGCCTCGCATGACCTGTGTCCTTTCCGTTGGGACCAGACCTGTCGATTCGTTTCGACTATTTCAGGGAAGTTAAGACCTCCCCGATCACCTGTCAACGCCGATCAACCCTCTTCGGTGCACCTGATCTGCATGAACACTCAGGTAACTTCGAGTGATCGACGCCGGTGCCGACGATTCAGGTGAGAGTTTCACCGGGAGTGTGATCGGCATTCAGTACGGGTGCACATGAGCCCCGAAGATTCAGTTCCCCCCTGAAGAGCAGTTGCCTCGCCGGAGCCATGTCCCCGTCAAGGCGGCGCAGCAGCAGGTCCACCGCACCGCGCCCGATCTCCACCGCGGACGCCCCGACCGTCGTCAGGGGCGGCGTGGTGAGCTCGGCGACGTGCCCCGGCATGTCGATCGACATCATGGACAGATCCTCGGGAATCCGCCTCCCCAGATCCTTTGCCGCGCGCATGATTCCCGGAACGGCATGCTCATTGAAAACAATGATCACCGTGGTTTCCGGAGCTTTCGCCATCAGGCGGGTGAAGGCCTCGCGCCCGCCGTCGGCCGATCTTTCGGCCGGAACAGAAACAAATTCCGATCCGGTCGAAGTGGCGGCCCGCTGGATCGCGTTCTCCACCCGGCTCCCGTCAGCCGCCCCATCCGTTCCCACCCAACCGCTCACCGCCCCAATGGTTTCCGGAGCACCCGTTTCCTCCTCACGGATTTCCGGCCTGCCGCCATCTGGCCCACCGGTTTCCGGCCCGCCCACAAAAGCCATTCGCCGGTGTCCCATTCCCACCAGGTGATGCACGGCGAGACCGGCGATCTGGCCGAAGTCCGAATCGATGAAGTCGAGCCCCTCGGGGTCGGCGTTGTGGCCGATCATCGCGAACGGGACCCCCGCGTCCACCAGCACCTGGATCCGGGGGTCGTGCGGCTGCACCTCCATCAGCAGGGCACCGTCGACCAGGCCCTGCCCGGCGAACTGGGCGAGGTCGTCGACGGCCTCGACGTCGTGGGTCCAGAGCATCAGGTGGTAGCCGCGACGGCGGGCCTGGTCGGAGGCGCCGAGAACGTACTCCAGGGCGCTGCGCTGCGAGGTCTCCGGCCGGGCGGGGAAGAGCAGGGCGATGATGCGGCTGCGCTTGCTCTTCAGGCCGCGGGCGAAGGCGTTGGGCGTGTAGCCGAGGTCGGTCATCGCCTGCTCGATGCGCCGGCGCGTGGAGAGCGAGATCGGCCGGGTGCCGGACAGCGCGTAGGACACGGTGCTCACCGACACCCCGGCCAGACGGGCGACATCCGCCATCGTTGCCACAGCGCACCTCATCCGTGAAAGGCGTCGACACTGACTGCACCTTCTCCGTCCCGCGATGTTAGGCCGCTACCCGGGAGACCGGAAGGCGTCGGGGCGCCGGGCCTCGATCTCGGAGAGCACGCCGCGCAGCCGGGCCAGGGCGCGCGGCCGGGTGGTCGGGGCGGTCGGCTGCAGCAGGGCGGGCGGCACGTCGATCAGCGAGCCGTCGGCCCTGACCACCCGGATCGACTCCGAACCCCGGATGCCGGAAGCGATTTCGATCCGCTCGATCTCCGGCCAGGGGGCCCACTTCTCGCGCAGCAGGTAGCGCACGGCCACCCCCTCGTCGTCGACCTCGAGGTACATCCGCCAGCAGCCGACGGCCACGGCGAACAGGCCGACCGCGAAGGCACCGAGAATACCCCGGGCGGTCGGGGGCACGTCGAGGTAGATGGCGACGAAGGCACAGACACACACGCCGAGCAGGGCGAGCGCCGGAAGCTGCACCGGAATGTGCCGCACCAGCGGCTCCGGCGTCGGACGGTCATCGGCGGCGTCGACCACGGCACCACCCTACGTCCTCCCCGGCGGGCCAGATCAAGGCAGAAGGTGCACGGGGCTGCGACCAGGTCGTCGCAGCCTCGTGCACCTTGGTGAAACGGCCTATTCCTCGGGCTTCTTCGAGTGGCGGGGCTGGGGCACGTCGGTGGGTTCAATGGTGGACGACGGGGAGACCCGGTCGGTCTGCGCACCCGGGCTCCGGTCGGCACCGGGGCCGCGGTCGGCTCCGCTGCGCAGTCCGGCCAGCATGGACCGCACCTGCGTGGCCCGCTGACGGGTGGCCTCGGCCGGCACCGGCGGCGCCGGTTCACCCCGGTCCTGGCTGTCCGAGGCGTTGCCCCGGGCTGCGGGCACCGGCGGAATGCCGGGCCGACCGGCCAGACTCGCGCGCCGGGCGCTCACCATCGGGATCGGCCCGGTGGCCGAGTGACGGGGGGCGGGCGGGGTGGGAGACGGCTGCGGGTGCGGGCCGCTCGCGTCGGGGCGGCCGCTCACCGGAGCGGGGGTGGGCGCGGGGAACGAGCCCCGCGCGGCCGACGGTCCGGTTCCGGCGGCTGCTCGCGCGGCCTCGGCGGCGCCCCGTTGCCCCTGCGGACGGGGCAGCGCCTGGGTCGCGACCTCGGCGGCCTCGGCAGTGGGTGCGGGATACGACGAAGGACGCACGGGCACGCGACCCGCTGCCGGCATCACGGCCGGCGGGAGCTCGGCCTCGGCCGGCACCTGGAAGTCGGGGTCGTCGAGCGGCGAGACCTGCGGCGGGACAGGGAAGAGCGGAGCCGTCGGGTCCTGGTCGGTGCTGCTGCCGGCGAGGGCGGCCAGCTGCGCCGCACGGGCCGCGCGGGCTTCCTCCTCCTGCCTGCGGCGGCGCAGTTCGCCGCGCGTCGGGTAGGTCCGGGCGCCCGACGGGACGGATTCGGCGGCCCCAGGGGCGAGGACCGGTTCGGAAGCCCGGGACTCGTGAACCGGTTCGGGGACGGCCGGGGCGACCACCGCGTCCTCAAGCGTGATCGCCTCGGTGGCAACGCCTTCGGCCGGGGTCTGGATCGGGCTGAAGAAGGTCTGCGGCCGGGACGGAGGCGAAGACTCCTCGGCCACCGCCGGATTGGCGAACTCCTCCACGGGAGCCACCGCGCCGAACGGCTCGTCGAGCGAGAGCGGGCCGGACACACTCACCGGGTCGGGCAGCTCGTCGGCCGACAGCGCGGTCGTGGACGCGGTTTCCGTTGCTGCGACGGCTGTTTCCGCGAGATCCCCGGCCGCCGACCGTTCGGCCGCCCCTTCAGCCCGCCCTTCGACCGGCCCATCGACCGGCCCTTCGACCGCCACGGCCACCGGAGCCTCGTGCGGCGCTCCCGTCTCCGGGGCGGACGGGCCGACATAGCCCTGACGCTCCACGTACTCGGGCAGGCCGGTGACGTCGTCGTAGTACGCCCAGGCGTCCGGGTCGTCGTGTTCTTCGAGCTCTTCGCGTTCGTCCTGCTCGTCCTGCTCGTCCTGCTCGTCCTGGGCGCCGACGATCCTCATGTCCACGATGCGGTGGTCGACGCGGGAGTCCGGGACGAAGACGCTCCCCGGCAGGTCGACCGTGACCAGCACGCCACCGGCGGAGGCCTGGGTCATCCGCACGGTGCACGGCAGCTCTCGGGCGATCCGGCCGGTGACGAAGAGCCCCAGGCCGAGCGACCCGATGCCCTCGCCCGCACTGTCCGGGTCCTGCAGCAGTTCGTTGGCGGTTTCCAGGTCGGCGGCCGAGAATCCGGGCCCGGAGTCCTCGATCTGCACGTGCACACCCTCGACCGCGGGACGGACGCGCAGGTCGACGCCGCCGCCCGGGAAGGCGTAGCCGGTGGCGTTGTCGAGCAGTTCCGAGAACAGGTGCACGAGCGCGAAGGCGAGGGGCGGACGCACGGCGTGGTCCACGTCCATCATCGTCCGGACCCGGGAGCCGTTCTCGATCTCGGCGACGGCCGAGGCCAGCACCTCGGAGAACATGGCCGACACCGGCACCTCGTAGTCGGGGCGGCCGTTGGCGACGATCATCAGCGACTCGCCGTTGCGACGGGTCTGGGCCACCAGGTGCTCCAGGCGCGAGAGGGCGGAGAGCGTGTCCAGGCCTCCCCCGTCACCCGCCTCACCGTTGGCCACGAGCTGGTCGAGGCAGGCCTGCTGGCGCGTGACCAGGGCGTTGTTGCGCTGGGCGACAGTGAGCACGAGGGCCACGGGCGGGCCGGCCCCGAACGGGCGGACGGCGTCCGGCGGGGTGCGCTGGCCGGGAACGGCGGCGAGGGTGCCGACCGGGTCGGCGAACTGGGGCCCGGCCGGAGGTCCCACCGGCGATCCGGCCGGCGGCATGATCGGCGCCGGGGCGGGGGCCTGCTCCGTCGCGGCCCGGCGGGTCAGGCCCGGGCCGAGCGTGAGGGTGGCGAGCGTCAGCAGCAGGCAGAGCCCGAGGACCACGAGCAGCACGGAGCGCGCCGGGCCCTCGTTCGCCATGGCCACACCCGCGGCGCAGACCACGTCGAGCACGAGGACCGGCAGGGTCAGTAGACCGAGCAGCCGGCGTTCACCTGTCTGGGACACCGTGAGGGTGTCGGCGGCACCCGGCCCGGTATTTAGCCGCAGATCACGCACGGTTCGATCACCTGCCGTACCGGCCCGGTCACCGCCACGCGGGTTGACACGGCGCGCGGCTCCACGTTCCGGGGCCTTCTCGGCCGTATCGTCCTACTTCATGAAAGCCGTGGTCATCACCGAGTTCGGCGAGCCCGACGTGCTCCAGGTCCGAGACGTGCCGGATCCGACCGTGCGCACCGGCGAAGTCCTCATCGACGTCGCCGCGGCCGGGGTGAACCGGGCCGACCTGCTGCAACGGGCTGGGCACTACCCACCGCCGGCCGGCTCCCCGGAGTGGCCCGGCATGGAGGTGAGCGGCACGATCAGCGCGGTCGGGGCCGACGTCGATCACTGGACGCCGGGCGACCAGGTGTGCGCGCTGCTCACCGGCGGCGGTTACGCCGAGCGGGTGGCGGTGCCCCAGGGGCAGGTGCTGCCGATCCCGAAGACCGTCGACCTGATCGACGCCGCCGCGCTGCCCGAGGTCACGGCCACGGTCTGGAGCAACGTCTTCATGGCGGCCGGCCTGCGCCCGCGTGAGGTACTGCTGGTGCACGGCGGCTCGAGCGGGATCGGCACGATGGCGATCCAGCTGGCCACCCAGATCGGGGCGCGGGTGGCGGTGACCTGCGGAACGCAGGAGAAGCTCGAGCGCTGCCGCGAACTGGGCGCGCAGATCCTGATCAACTACCGCGACCAGGACTTCGTCGAGGCCCTGAAGGAGGCCACCGGCGGCCACGGGGCCGACGTGGTGCTCGACAACATGGGTGCGTCCTATCTGTCCCGCAACCTGCAGTCGCTGGCCTACGGCGGTCGCATCGTGGTGATCGGGATGCAGGGCGGCGCCAAGACCGAGCTGAACCTGAACCACCTGATGTCGCGCCGGGCCGCCCTGATCGCCACGACGCTACGGGCCCGGCCCGCGGCCGAGAAGGAGACGATCATGTCGAGCGTCGGTCAGCACGTCTGGCCGTTGCTCAGCGGAGGCGCGGTGAAGCCGGTGATCCACACCCGGCTGCCGCTGGAGCGGGCCGCCGAGGCACATCGGATCATGGCCGGTTCGCAGCACGTCGGGAAGATCCTGCTGACCACCTGAGTCACGATGGTTTCCCCGACGAACAACCGCAACAGAACGAGTCACTGGAATGACGCTCCGTAGCTCAAGTTGAAGATTGAACGGTCGACATACGCGTCTATGATCGACATCACTTCACTCCCAGTCATGACTCTTCATCGGCCGAGCGGACGATCCGGGGCGGATCCGAGCGGCGGAGATACGCCTCCCTCAGGGGCGAACACCTCGCGCCGGACCCCCGGGCAGGGCACGATGGAGCCATGACCAGCCAGCCGCACCCGTCTGCCGTTGACGGGGACGTAACCGACATGTCCGATTCGGCGAACGAGCAGGATTCCGGCCCTCACGACGAGCGCGTCGTGGTGGTCACGCCCGAAGGCATGGCGGTCACGGGTCCCAGCAACAGCGAGACGAACCCGGCGAACCAGATCGAGCAGCCGGCCAAGGTCATGCGGATCGGCAGCATGATCAAGCAGTTGCTCGAAGAGGTCCGGAGCGCTCCTCTCGACGAGGCGGGCCGCGCCCGGCTCGCGGCGATCCACGAGCGGTCGCTGAAGGAGCTCGAAGACGGGCTGGCCCCGGAACTGGTCGAGGAGCTGCACTCGATCGTGCTGCCGTTCAGCGGCGACTCCACCCCGACCGACGCCGAGCTGCGGATCGCGCAGGCTCAGCTGGTCGGGTGGCTGGAGGGGCTGTTCCACGGCATCCAGACGGTGCTGTTCGCCCAGCAGATGGCGGCGCGCACGCAGCTCGAGCAGATGCGCCGGGCTCTGCCCGGGGGTGCCGGGGCGATGGCGCCCGAGGGGCTGGGCGGCGGTCAGCAGGCCCGGCCGGGTGGCACGGGCCAGTACCTCTGATCGCCGCATCACCGTTGATCACGAGGCTGAGAACAGGAGACCGAGGACTAGCCGTGGGGATGCTCGACTGGATCCGGACGCCGGTCATCGGCGCGGGCCCCCTCGGTAACGGCGTCTGGCGCCGCGTGCACGATCGGTTCGCGCGAGCTGTACGGCGTTACCGGGCGGTCATCGATGTCGTCCCCTCACGCCCGGTCCGCGCCGAGCTCGCCGACATCGGCGAGGACCTCGACGAGATCCTCGAGCTGGTGCGCGAAGCCTGTGAACACGCTCAGGCCCAGGCCCCGAGCGAGGGCCCGGACGTCCCGGTCGGCCCCGGAGACATCTACCTGGATGTCCACCGCCGCCTGGCCCGTGCGGCCACGCTCTGCTCCCGCGCCTCCGAGTCCGCGATGATGGCCCGCGTCGCCGTCCGCATGAAAGACGCCGACGGCGTGCGCGACCACATCGACGCCGCCCGCCGCACGGTCAAGCAGGTACGCGAAATGGTCGAGGGCGCAGTCATCTGACCCGGCGCCCCATCTAACCCGGCCCGTCACTGACTCGGCCCCGCCACCTGACCCGGTCCGCCACCTGACCCGGTCCGCCACCTGACCCGGCGCGCCACCCAACCCCGGCCCGTCACCTGACCCGGCGCGCCACCCAACCCCGGCCCGCCACCCAACCCCGGCCCGCCACCTGACCCCGGCGCGCCACCCAACCCGGCGCGCCACCCAACCCCGGCCCGCCACCTGACCCCGGCGCGCCACCCAACCCGGCGCGCCACCCAACCCGGCTCGCCACCCAACCCGGCTCGCCACCTGCCCCCGGCCCGCCACCTGCCCCCGGCCCGCCACCTGACCCCGGCCCGTCACCTGACCCGGACCCGTCACCCAACCCGGCCCGCCACCTGGCCCAGCCCCGCCACCCCAACCCGGCCCGCCACCTGACCCGGCCCCGCCACTGTGCGCCCGCGTAGCCCGCATGCTCCGGGCGCGAGATGGCGATGCTTTCGATTATCGATAATCGAAAGCATCGAATCTTCCACCGGCCGCCCGATCAGCATTGAGGACGCGGTGGCACCTGAGTCTCCACGTCACCTCTGAGACCAGCGGGATGGCAGAACCGGCCGTACTTGATCGTGTGACGAGCAGATCGTGTTGAACTCGCTCGCGTGACCAGCCGAACGCATTGACCCCACCCCGCATGACCAGCCAAACGCGTTGAGCCCACTCGACATGCGCGGCGGACGCAGCCGAATTGGCCGAACTCGCCGCCCGCGTGCGGTCAGGGCGGTCCGGCGGCCAGTCGGGCTCCCAGCTCCGGGCTCCCGGCTCCCGGACTCCCGGCTCCCGGACTCCCGGCTCCCGGACTCCCGGACTCCCGGCTCCCGGACTCCCGGACTCCCGGCTCCCGGACTCCCGGACTCCCGGCTCCCGGACTCCCGGCTCCCGGACTCCCGGACTCCCGGACTCCCGGCTCCCGGACTCCCGGCTCCCGGACTCTCGGACTCCCGGGCCGGGATGACCGGTGGTGCTTCTGTCTGCGCGCTCAGATGACGGGGCCGGGGTCAGCGACGGCTCTTCTTGCGTGCTTCTCGGCGGGTGCGGGGGCGGTCGTCCGGGGGTGGGGCTGCCTTCTCGGCCTCGTAGCCGTCGAAGAACGGGTGGTACGGCTCGTCCTGGTCCGGTTCGGGCACGAGGGAGGGGTGTCCGTAGGCGGGAGTCGCGTGGCGCGGCATGCCGCCCGACGGGGTCTGCCGCCGCGTCGCGTTCGGACCGGTGACCGCCTGGATGGCCCCCGTGATCGGGTCGTCGGCGGGCTCATGACGACGTGTGGGGGTCTGTCCGGTGGGTGACGGCTGGCCGGCGCCCGGTTCCTGCCCGGTGCCGGGTGCCCAGTTCGTCGCTGGAGCTCGTCCTGCGGCGGGGAGCTGCCCAGTCGTCGGGAACTGGCCCGTGCCCGGGTACTGGCCCACCATCGGGTGCTGCCCGGTCTCTGGGTACTGGCCGGTCGTCGGGTATTGGCCGGTCGTCGGGTATTGGCCCGTCGCCGGGTATTGGCCCGTCGCGGACTGCTGCCCCGTGGCCGGGAATTGGCCGGTCCCGGGGGGCTGGTTCGCTCCTGGGTACTGGCTCGCCTTCGGGTTTTGGCCCGTCAAGGGCTGCTGCCCGGTTGCGGGACCTGGCGCGGGCAGGGGGAACTGCCCCGTGCTGGGGTACTGGCTCGCAGCTGGGGTTCCGCCCGCCGCCGGGGGGTGGCCGATCGTGGGGAACTGGCCTGTTACCGGAGGCTGGCCGGGGGTGGGCGACCAGGTTGGGACGGGTTGCGGTTGGGCGGCCGGGTGGATCGGGGTCGGGTGGATCGGGGCCGGGCCTTGTCCTGGGCGCAGTTCGGGGTCGCCGGTGGGGTTCCAGCGGGTGGCCGGGGGCGTGTGCACGGGTGTGTGCGCGGTGGGAGCGCTGTCGGGTGGGCCCCAGTTCGCGACTGGGGTGGGGCCCGGGTCGGCCCGGCGCAGCGGGCCGGAGGGGGGCGTCTGGTGCGAGGCGGTGACGGGATGGGCGCCGGTGGCCGGAGCCCCGGCGTCGGAGCGGCCGCGGCGCTGCACCGGGTGCGAGCCGGTGGCCTCGCGGATCGCTTCAGCGATCGGATCGGCGGCCCGGGGCGGGGCGGCGATCTCCTTCTCCTCCAGGATCAGGGCGAGCGTGGGGCAGGCCGCGACGGCGCGCTTCGCGTTGGCCTGCACCCCGCGGGTCACCGCCCGGTCGGCCAGGATCGGATACCCCCACTCGTCCAGCGTCACCAGCTCCGGAACGAGCTCGGCACACAGGCCGTGGCCCTTGCAGGCCGGCCAGTCCACGCTGAGCCGTCGTTCCGCTGCCATGGGCCGGAATCTACCTCCCGACCTTGTGGTCACGTCCGGCCAGGAGCTCCTCGATCACCTGAGCGACCCCGTCCTCGTCACAGGGCGGAGCCTGACGACTCGCCGCTGCAATCGCGTCGGGGTGCCCACCGCTCATCGCGTAGCCGGTGCCGGCCCAGGTCAGCATCGGGATGTCGTTGGGCATGTCACCGAACGCCACCACCTCACCGGCCTCCACCCCGAGCTCACCGGCGAGCCAGGCCAGGGCGCTCGCCTTCGTCACCCCGGGCGCCGAGATCTCGAGCATGTGAGCCTGCGGATCCGAGTGCACCACCTCGGCCAGATCGCCCAGCACGGCGCGGGCCAGCACCAGCATCTCGTCGGAGTCCATCTCCCCGTAGTGCTCCGCGGACTGCTTGCACAGCACCTTCACCACCGTCGGGTCGTCACCGAGCAGCACGTCGAGCGGCGCCGGGTCGGTGTCCTGGGCCGCCGGATGCATCGCCCTGTACGCCGGCTCACGCCGGTACCCGGCCAGGGTCTCCAGCGCGAACGCCGCCCCCGGGATACGTTCCCGCAGCCGCTGCGTCACCGCGACGACCGTGGGCAGGGCCAGCGCCCGGCTGCTCACCACGTCACCCGTGGCCAGGTTCAGCACCACCGCGCCGTTGCCGCACAGCGCCAGGCCCTGGTGACCGGTCATCTCGACGATCGGTTCCATCCAGCGCGTCGGCCGGCCGGTCACGAAGACCACGTGCACGCCGAGACGTTCGCAGGCCGTGAGTGCGTCCAGGGTGCGCTGCGAGATGCGCCCGTCCCGGCCGACGATCGTGCCGTCCAGATCGCACGCAACCATTCGCATGCACACATCCTGCCCTGCCGATGCCCGGCCGGAGGACGCGTGGGGCACGACGGGCGTCCGATGGCCGGTTTCCGTGACCCATGGCTTACCTTCGTGCTCGTGGCAGGCGACGAGGAACCGGAAACCTACGACATCGAGAGCCTCGAGGACATCGATGCCCTCCTCGGTCCCGGCGGACGTGAGGTGACCATCCACTCCGAAGGCGGTCTCACCGTCCTCGCCACCCTCGAAGAAGGCTCCCTGGTGATCAGCGGGACCGACACCGACGCGTCCTCACTCTTCGGCGAGGACGTCTCGGAGTACGAGTACTCGATCACCGTGGCCCCCGGCGACGTGCCCCGCGTGCTGGACGCACTCGACGTGGCCCAGGACCTCGACGTGCTCGACGCCCTGGTGCTGCGCGGCTCCGACCTGGTGCGCATCGGCGAGGCGGGCTGGCTCGAGAGCATCGGCGTGCAGGCCGAGTTCTGGTCCCGCATCAGCTGACAGAAGAAGGTGGAGGTGAAGCGCCGGGCGGGCGCGACATCCTTCGCAGCGCCGCCCGGCGCCGAGGCTCGAGGAGCCGGACCGGATCCGCAGGGTCCGGTTCCCACTCGCCTCACCGGACACCCCCCGCGGCGTCCCGGCCATCGCTCACGCTAGGCAGGTACGCCACGGTCGGCACGCCCCCAAAACCGGGGGCTACTCGGCGTGAAATCCCTCGGCGTCGTGCAGCAGGCCGTCTTCGACCGCCCGGCGGTGCAGCGCGATCTTGGTCCGCGCCTCCCGGCCCGCGTGGGCGTACTTCTCCCGCACCCGGGTGAGGTAGGTCTTCGCCGTCTCCACCGAGATGTCCAGCTGCCGCGCAACCGTTTTCAGCGGCAGACCGGACGCGTACAGCACCAGCGCCCGGCGTTCCTGCGGGCTCAGCGCGGGTCCGGGCTCACCGTGCTCGTCGGCCACCAGCATCGCCGCCAGCGCCGGCGTCACGTGTCCCTCACCCCGCGACGCGGCCCGCACGGCGTGCGCCATCTCGTCCGCGTTCTCGCTCTTCGGCACGTAGCCGAGAGCCCCCGCCGACACACACTCCCGCACCCGCCGAGGGTCGGAGAAGGTGCTCACCACCACCACGGCCACGCCCGCCGCCGACAGCTCCACGATCTTGGCGCTGGCCGGGACGTCGTCACCGAGGTCGATGTCGAGCAGCACCACGTCGACCGGGAACCGGGGATGCCGCACCAGCTCGCGGAACTCGGTGACCGCGATGACCACGTCGAGGTCGTCGGCCCGGGTGGTCAGCCAGGTGGTCAGGCCGTCCAGCATGAGCCGGTGGTCGTCCACGATGGCGACCCGCGTGCGCCGCACCGGATGCTGCCGAGGGATCGGTGGCCCGGCGAGCTCGAGCCGATCCTTGTGCTTCACATGCAGCTCAGGTCGCCCGTCTCTCACCTGACCCACCTGGTCGCGCTCGTCCACCCCGCCCTCACATCCTCCCGATCGAATTTCCGTCCGGCCCCCGCGATGTGAGCTGACCGGTGGTGATGCCGCCATCCTGCCCGGTGGGACGCACGGTTCCAGCGGGTCAGATCGGGAGAGTCTGCGCAGGACCTGCGGGTTCCACGCTGAGTGGCGGTCCCGGATCGGTACCGGCCGGACAGATGGGGCCAGACGGCTGACGCCGACTACCGACCGGTCAAGAGAAATTGGTCAACCGGCGATACATGGACTCCCCGACCTTCCCCGATGGAGAGCACCCGTGGCAGCACCCACAGCACCGTCTTCCCACCCTCTGATCGCCGTCAGTGCTGTCGGCGCCCTCTTCACCGGCGTCCTCCCGGTTCTCGGGGCCCCGAGCTTCGCCCCGATCGCCGCCGGTGTGCTGGTGGCCGCCGGCGCGGTCGTTCTCGGCCGGAACCTGAACCGGTCGGTCTCCCGCCTGGACGCGGACGCCGGCGCCGCCACCCGCGCCCTGACCTCCGGTTCCCTGAACCTCAAGGCCGACGCCGAGCACCCGGTCAGCTCGTCGGTCGCCGTGCTCGGCAGCACCCTGCGCCCGCTCGGCCCGGCCGTCGACCTGCTCGTCATCGCCGGTCAGGAGATGTCCGCGGCCGGCGCCACGATCAGCGACGGCGCCCAGGACACCAGCGGCAACGCCAACCAGATCGCCGAGTCGGCCGCCGACGTGTCCCGCAACGTGGCCGCGATGGCCGCCGCCGGTGAGCAGATGCAGGCCGCCATCGCCGAGATCTCACGCAGCGCGGCGATGGCCGCCGAGACCGCCGCCTCCGGCGTGAACGCGGTGGGCTCCGCGGTCACCACGATGGGTGCGCTCGAGCAGTCCAGCGCCCGGGTCGGCGACATCGTCAAGACCATCACCACGATCGCCGAGCAGACCAACCTCCTGGCCCTGAACGCCACCATCGAGGCCGCTCGCGCCGGTGACGCGGGCAAGGGCTTCGCCGTGGTGGCCGAGGAGGTCAAGCAGCTCGCACAGGAGACCGCCCGCGCCACCGAGGAGATCGGCAACACCGTCCAGCAGATCCAGGGCGACTCCTCGCACGCCATCCAGGCGATTCACGAGATCCGCACGATCATCGACCGGATCAGCGAGTTCCAGCAGAGCATCGCCACCGCGGTGGAGGAGCAGACCCTCACCACGCAGCAGCTCACCCAGACCACCGCCGAGGTCGCGGGCCAGGCCGAGTCGATCGCCGGCTCGGTGGCCGTGGTCGCCGACCGGTCCACCTCCACCACCACCGCCGCCGTGCGCAACCACAAGGCGGTCAGTGAGGTGGCGCGCCTCGCCGGTGAGCTGAAGGCCGTCGTCTCGGCCCTCACCCTGCCCGAGGTCGAGATCGTGGCCCCCAGCTACTCGATCGGCTGGGACCGGCCCGCGAACCGTCTCGACATCGCCCTGCGCGGCAACTGGGACCTCCCGCTGGCCACGACCTACGCCAACGAGCTGAAGGCGGCCTTCCTGGAGAACAAGCCGGGCTGGAAGGTGCTCTGCGACATGAGCCAGCTGGGCGCCACCACGCCCGAGGTGCAGGCGCAGATCGAGGGCACGATGGCCCGGGCCGCCGAGCTCGGCATCGGCTACGCGGTCATCCTGCTCGACAACCCGCTGGTCGCGATGCAGATGCAGCGCTCGTCCGACGCCACCGGGGCCCCGATCGGCTACGCCACCAACAAGTCTGACGGTCTGGCGATCCTGGCCCAGCACTGACAGGCAACCGAAAATGAGGGACGCGCCGGGAGACTCGGGTCTCCCGGCGCGTCCCTCATTGGTGGTTCAGGAATTCAGGGCCCCGAGCTCGTCGTCGGTGAGCAACCGGGACCGGATCAGGAACCGCACACCGTGGGGCGCCTCGAGCGAGAAGCCCGCTCCCCGACCGGGAACCACGTCGATGGTGAGATGCGTGTGCTTCCAGTACTCGAACTGGTTGCGCGACATCCAGACCGGGATCTTGTCGGCGTCGAGCGGCAGCTCGGCGAGCAGCACGTCGGCGTCGCCGGTCATGAAATCACCGAGCGGGTAACACATCGGCGAGCTTCCGTCGCAACAACCACCGGACTGGTGGAACATCAGCGGACCGTGCTGCTCACGCAACGTGCGCAGCATGTCCACCGCCGCCGGCGTGAAAGCGACCCGGGTGTAAGGGTCGTCCTTCACCACGTCGGCGAGTTCCGCCTCCAGCGCTCCACTTTCCGTCATCTCATCATCTCCGGGCCGCCGGGGGTCTGCCGATCAGAAGAACCCGAGCTTGTTCGGCGAGTAGCTGACCAGCATGTTCTTGGTCTGCTGGTAGTGGTCGAGCATCATCTTGTGGTTCTCGCGGCCGATGCCCGAGCCCTTGTAACCGCCGAACGCCGCAGCCGCCGGGTAGGCGTGGTAGTTGTTCGTCCACACCCGTCCGGCCTGGATGCCTCGCCCGAAACGGTATGCGGTGTTGATGTCTCGCGACCAGACACCGGCGCCGAGCCCGTACAGCGTGTCGTTGGCGATCTTCAGCGCCTCGTCCTGGCTGTCGAACTTCGTCACCGAGACCACCGGGCCGAAGATCTCCTCCTGGAAGATCCGCATCGAGTTGTCGCCGGTGAAGATCGTCGGGGTCACGTAGTAGCCCTCGGAGAGGTCACCGCCCAGGTCGGCGCGGGTGCCCCCGGTGACCAGCGTGGCGCCCTCGGCCTTGCCGATCTCGAAGTAGGACAGGATCTTCTCGAGCTGGTCGTTGCTGGCCTGGGCGCCGATCATGGTGTCGGTGTCGAGCGGGTTGCCGGCCACGATCGCCCTGGTGCGCTCGGTGGCGTCGGCGAGGAACGAGTCGTAGATGCTCGACTGGATCAGGCCGCGCGAGGGGCAGGTGCACACCTCGCCCGAGTTCAGGGCGAACATGGTGAAGCCCTCGAGCGCCTTGTCGTAGAAGGCGTCCTTCTCCGCGGCCACGTCCTCGAAGAAGATGTTCGGGCTCTTGCCGCCCAGCTCCAGGGTGACCGGGATGATGTTCTGGCTGGCGTACTGCATGATCAACCGGCCGGTGGTGGTCTCGCCGGTGAAGGCGATCTTGCTGATGCGGGAGCTGGAGGCCAGGGGCTTGCCCGCCTCGACGCCGAAACCGTTGACGATGTTGAGCACACCGTCGGGCAGCAGGTCACCGACCAGGTCGATCCAGTGCATGATCGAGGCCGGGGTCTGCTCGGCCGGCTTGAGCACCACGGCGTTGCCCGCGGCGAGGGCCGGGGCCAGCTTCCAGACCGCCATGAGCAGTGGGAAGTTCCAGGGGATGATCTGGCCGACCACACCCAGCGGCTCGAGGAAGTGGTAGGCCACGGTGTCTTCGTCGAGCTGGCTGATCGAGCCCTCCTGGGCCCGGATCGCACCGGCGAAGTACCGGAAGTGGTCGATGGCCAGCGGCAGGTCGGCGGCCAGGGACTCACGGATCGGCTTGCCGTTGTCCCAGGACTCGGCGACGGCGAGCGCCTCGAGGTTCTGTTCCATCCGGTCGGCGATCTTGTTCAGGATGTTGGCGCGCTCGGCGACCGAGGTCCTGCCCCAGGCCGGGGCCGCGGCGTGCGCGGCGTCGAGGGCGAGCTCGATGTCCTCGGCGGTGCCGCGGGCCACCTCACAGAAGGTCTTTCCGTTGACGGGGCTCGGGTTCTCGAAGTACTGCCCCTTGACCGGGGCGACGCGTCGGCCACCGATCCAGTTGTCGTAGCGAGAGGCGAAAGTGGTGGGGCTGCCCGGCTGGCCGGGCGCTGCGATGACAGCCATGGATAACCTCCGTCACTCCTCCGGGCCGTCGTTGGCTGCGGAGCTGTGGCCGACGCTAGGTCGCGGGAGGTTGCAGCAACGTTGCGACCGCACGTTGTCAGGGGCTTTTTACGCCAGACGGCTCAACCGGGCTCGGGCGCGGGCCTGGCGGGGCGATCCGGTGGGCAGGGCAGCGAGCAGGGCCTGCCAGGCGGCGGCGTCGTCGCTGCCCTCGGTCAGCTGTACCCAGCGCTCGAGGGCGTCGGGATCGCGCGAGGCCAGGGCCGCTTCGCGTACCTCACAGACGAATTCATCGGTCAGGGAACGGATTCCGGGGGCCTCGGAGCCGGGAAGAGGACTCCCCGTGAAGTGCTCGAGGGCCTGCGCGACGCGTCCTTCGGCGAGCGCGTGCCGCACCTGGGAGACGTCGGTGCGCACCGTCAGGTTGAGCCGGTAGGGTCGCGACGAGAGCAGGCTCGGGCCGAGAACCCTTCGCAGCCGGTTGATCTCGGCCCGCACGGTGATGAGGTGCTCGCCCTCGTCGTGCAGGGCGATGTCGAGGGCCTGGGCCGAGAGGCCGTTGGGGGCGCTGGCCAGGAGCCAGACCAGTTCGGTGTGGCGGCGCGAGAGGCTGACGCGACGGCCCTGGTACTCGAAGGTGCCGGCTTCCGGGCCGAGCAGGCACAGCCGGGCGTGGGTCTCGTCAGGTTGCCGGCGGCGCTGGGGAATGGTGGACGCGTCGGTGGCGGAACGGTTTTGGAGGTCCGGGTCGAGGTGTGGTGCGGTTTGCCGGCGGCCGGCCCGGAGTCGAAGGTCGGCCTGCGGCTGACCGGCCCGGAGTCGAAGGTCGGCCTGCGGCTGACCGGCCCGGAGCTGGAGGCCGGCTTCCACGGCGGCCGCGCAGGCGCGGACCAGGGCGAGGGTGCGGGGCCCGGTCACGTCGGGCCCGCCGGTCAGGTCGATGACGCCGAGCAGTTCGCCGGTGAGCGGGTGGTTGACGGGGGCGGCGACGCAGCTCCACGAGCGGGCGCCCAGGCCGAAGTGCTCGCCCGCCCGGATCTCGACGGCCCGGCCCAGGGCCAGCGCGGTGCCGGGAGCGTTGGTCCCCGCGGCCCCCTCGCTCCACAGTGAGCCCTCGACGAACTGCATGTTCTCGGCCCGGCTGCGCAGGTGATGGTGGCCCTCGACCCACAGGAGCCGGCCAGCCGCGTCGCCCACCGCCACGATGTGCCCGGCCTCGTCGGCGTCTTCGGTGAGAAGCCGCCGGATCAGGGGCATCATCGCGGCGAGCGGATGATTGGCGCGGTAGTCGGCGAGCTCGGACTCGGACAGGTCGAGCGGTGCGGCCTCGGTCTCCGGATCGACGCCGAGGGCGAGCGAACGCCGCCAGCTCTCGGCGACCACCGGCCGGATCAGGTCCGGCAGCGGGGAGCCGGGAGCGGCCAGGAAGCTCTCGTGAACGGCCGCCAGCGCTCCGATCCGCTTCGTCGAGGACATAGTCGTGATGGTAAGTGAGCCATCTCACCAGCGCACCGCCCGCCTGGGAGATTTTCTGCGAGCGCGCCGACCGGTTTCGCCTCTCGCTATGACGAAACCACCGAAAGGGGCACGGCGGCGCGTGGGAGCACCCGGTCGGCGAGCCCGTAGTCGACGGCCTCGGAGGCGGTGAACCAGCGGTCGCGATCGGCGTCTTCCTCGATCTTCTCGACGGTCTGGCCGCTGTGCTCGGCGGTGAGCCGGGCCATGGTCTTCTTCATGGCGAGCATCTGCTCGGCCTGGATGCGGATGTCGGTGGCCGAGCCGCCCACGCCGCCCAGCGGCTGGTGCATCATCACCCGGGCGTGGGGCAGGACGTAGCGCTTGCCGGGGGCGCCGGCGGTGAGCAGGAACTGGCCCATCGAGGCGGCCATGCCCATCGCCACGGTGGACACGTCGCAGCTGATGAACTGCATCGTGTCGTAGATGGCGAACCCAGCGTCGACGGATCCGCCGGGTGAGTTGATGTAGAGCGAGATGTCGCGGTCGGGGTCTTGCGCCGCGAGCAGGAGCAGCGCGGAGCAGATCTGGTTGGCGTTGTCGTCGCGCACCTCGGAGCCGAGCAGGACGATGCGTGCGTCGAGGAGCCGGGCGAGCACTCGGTCGGCGCCGGGAACGGTTTCGGTCATGGCATTCACGATCGGCCCGGGTGGTGGCGGGGATCCAGCGATTCGGCTGGCAGGAGATCTGCCGGCGGCAGAGGGATCTGCTGTGAGCAGACTGGCGGGTTGGTGCGCTGTCGGGGCTCAATCCTGTCGGTGGGGCGCCGTAGTGTTGGGGTATTCGCCTGAGGGAGGGTGCCATGCTGCTGCGAGGCCTGATCGGGACCGTTCTGCGCCGGATCCGGCTCGGCCAGGGCCGCACCCTGCGCGACGTCGCCGAGACCGCCCGGGTGTCTGTGCCCTACCTGTCCGAGGTGGAGCGTGGGCGCAAAGAGGCCTCGTCCGAATTGCTGGCGTCGATCTGCGAGTCGCTGGGCCTCGACCTGATGGACCTCTTGGCCGAGGTGCGCTTCGAGCTCGAGACCGAGCGCCTGGCCGAACTGGCGTCGCAGCCGCGCACGATCGGTTTCACCGTCTCGTCGCAGACCGAGCTGGCACCCCGCCCGTCGATGTCCGGCGGAGGCGTCGCCCTGCACGCAGTCTCCATGGCCGCCGCCTGACCCGCTCCCACTCCCCCACCCTCTGAGCCCCGATCCCGCCCAGCCACACGGCAGTTGGGCAGCCAGGCGGCTTCACGCCTAAGTGGCCGCGCCGGGATGTTGCTCGCCTTGATGCGACGCAGCTCAGACCCGGCGCAGCTCAGACCGGGCGCGACTCGGGCTCGGACCGGTCTCGACTCGACTCGACTCGACTCGACTCGACTCGGACCAGGCTCGACTCGGACCAGGCTCGACTCGGACCAGGCTCGACTCGGACCAGGCTCGACTCAACTCGGCTCGACTCGACCAGGCTCGACTCAACTCGGCTCGACTCGGCTCGACTCGACTCGACTCGGACCGGACCGGACCGGCTCAGCACGGCTCAGCACGGCTCGCACCAGCGCGCTATTGCGCGCTTGGATGGTTGACCCGTCCGCGCATTACGCACCTCTGGACACGGGCACTTTGAAGCCATAGCCACGCCCCCGCACTCCCGCTATGACGGGTACGGCGGGTTGGGCTGAGCGAACAGGGTGCTGCTTTCGATTATCGATAATCGAAAGCAGCGGTCTTTTCTGCTCCGGGCGGTCTGGGCGGGAGCAGGCCAGGGCGGGAGCAGGCCGGGCGAGGGCAGGTCAGGCGAGAGCAGGTCAGGCGAGGGCAGGTCAGGCGAGGGCAGGTCAGGCGAGAGCAGGTCAGGCGAGAGCAGGTCAGGCGAGAGCAGGTCAGGCGAGAGCAGGTCAGGCGAGAGCAGGTCAGGCGAGAGCAGGTCAGGCGAGAGCAGGTCAGGCGAGAGCAGGTCAGGCGAGAGCAGGTCAGGCGAGAGCAGGCTAGGGCGAAGGCAGGTTGGGCGAGAGCAGGCCAAGCCAAGACTCGTCAGGCGAGAACAGGCCAGGCCAAGACTGGTCAGGCGCGAGCAGGTGGGGCGCGAGCAGGTGACCCAGGCGGGCAAGGCGGCCCTGACACCGCGGGTTATCAGCGCGCCCCGAAGCCATCGATCGCGCGTCGGGTGCTCCGCCGGTTGGGCACTTCCCGAAGCCGACCACGGTGTCTGGTGAGGTGGGGGGTTGGGGGACCGGCGCGTCCATCATTGGGGGTTGACTACGCCTGCTAGCCCGGCACCCGCACGATCAGCGCCAAGGGCGCCACGCGGGCGCGCAGCGACTGGGCCTTGCCGGCGGGGTCGCCGTCGAGCTGGGCGAACATGGGTTTGTCGGCGTGGATCTCGATGGTGCGGCAGCGGAAGTGCTCGACCGTGGCGTGGTTGCGCCGGGTCAGCACCGCTCCGAGCACTGGGAGCCACCCGGTCATGCCACGGGGGGAGACCACGACGACGTCGAGCCAGCCGTCGTCGGGGAGGGCCCCGGGCATCAGCTGGATGCCGCCCTGCAGCATGCCGACGTTGCCGACGACGACGGCGCGGATCTTGCGTTGCTGGACCGGTCCGTCGTCGACGCGCATGGTCACGGGGGTGCGGCGGCCTCGCAGCCGGCTGAACCCCGCGACGACGTAGGCGGCCCAGCCGATCTTCTTCTTCAGCTCCGGCGCGGTGGTGGCCATCACCTCGGCGTCGAAGCCCAGGCCGGACATCACCAGGAAGCTCTCCAGACGCGGCGGGGTGCCCTGGGCCTCGGCGAGCTCGACGTGGCCGACGTCGATCGTGCGGTTCCGGCCGGTCAGGGCGATGTGCAGCGACGACTCGAGCCGGTTCGGGGGGATGCCGAGATTGCGCGCCAGCAGGTTGCCGGTGCCGGCGGGCAGCAGCCCCATCGGCACCCCGGTGCCCGCGAGCGCCCCGGCGACCACCCGGGTGGTGCCGTCTCCTCCGAACGCGATGACCACCGAAGCGCCGTCGGCCACGGCCTTCTCGGTCTGGCCGCGTCCCGGATCCTGGGCCGTCGTCTCCAGCCAGACCGGCGCCCGCCAGCCCAGACGCCCCGAGAGCACCTCGATCTGGCGCCGCCGGGCGTCCCGGTCGTCGATCTTCTTGCCGTGCACCACGACCGCGGCCTGCGGAGCCTCCGCCGCACCGTCCGAGCCGTCGGCCGAACGGTTGCGGAAGAGCAGGCGCCGCCGGGTGACGACCAGGGTGACCAGCACGACCAGGGCGATGAGGAGTACGACGACCAGAACGACGTCCCTGAGGCCATCGCTGCTGATCGACATGGTGTGCACGTTATCCGGGGATCAGCCGTGCGCCCGCCCGGACGCGGAGACGGAGGCCCGCTGTTTACGTCGCGCTCGTCTTCCGTGGTCATCAATCGACCCCGGTCCGTAACCTGGGGACGCGTAAACTCTGCGGATGACAGACCACGTTATCGAGAACCGTCCTCGCACCGATCCAGCCGACTCCTGGGCGCCCAAGCTGGTGGCCCTGGACATCGACGGCACCATCCTCGACCACGACCAGCGCCTCACCGACCGGGTTCGCACGTCCGTACGGGCCGTGGCCGAACTGGGCACCCATGTGGTGATCGCCACCGGCCGCTCCCTGCACGAGACCCTGCCCGTGCTCGACCGGCTCGGCCTGGTCAACGGCTGGGCGGTGTGCAGCAACGGTTCCGTCACCCTGCGGCTCGACCCCACGCTGCCCGAGGGCTACGAGGTGGCCGACACCATCACGTTCGACCCCGCCGAGGTGCTCAACCTGCTGCGCGAGCACCTGCCCACGGCGCTGTTCGCCCTCGAGACCCGGGCCGGCGAGTTCCTGCTCACGGCGCCGTTCCCGCCCGGTGAGCTGGAGGGGCCGCACACCCGGGTGGCCGGCTGGGAAGACCTCTGCGTCGAACAGGCCTGCCGCGTCGTGGTGCGCAGTCCCGACCACACCAGCGACGAGTTCCTCGAGCTCACCCGGTCGGTCGGGCTGCACGGCGTGAACTACTCGGTGGGCTGGACGGCCTGGCTCGACCTGGCTCCCAGCGGCGTCAGCAAGGCCAGTGCCCTCGACGCGATCCGCGACCGTCTCGGGGTGGACGCCGACTCCACGCTGGCGGTCGGTGACGGCCGCAACGACATCGAGATGTTCGGCTGGGCGGGTCAGGCGGTCGCCATGGGCAACGCCACCGACGACGTGAAGGTGCACGCCGACGTCGTCACCGGAACCGTCGCCGACGACGGTCTGGCCGAGGTGCTGGAGAAGCTGCTCGTGCGGTGAAGACAGCGCTGCCGGGCAAGTCTGCATGATCAACAACGAGCAACTGCCCGGGGACGCAGGGGCCGGCATCCGCTGACAGCGGCCGGTTGCCCTGGTCACCGGGCCGGGGAGATCATGCTTGAGGACGCCGCGGTCGTCTGGGGTGGACGGCGCGGCTTCGTGGGGGTGAGGGGGTTGGGGGCGCCTGAGCGCCGGGGGTGTTCTTAAGGGGCCGGGGTGCTCTTCAGGGCCGGAGTGCTCTTGGACGGGCCGAGCCGGGTTCGAGGGACCGGGGCGAGGTTGGGGACCCGGGTGGGTTGAGGGCTTCACGCAAGACGCAGCCCGGTGACGAACGCGGACGTAACGGGGTGGGGACCCCTCGCGTCGGGCCGACCGCCGAACTCTTCGGGATGCCGTGAAGATCGGTTCGCGCAAGCATGGGAGACGCGAGGCGTATTCGCGCCCGCCAGAGGGGAGTTTCGCCATGGACCTGTGGCAATGGGTCGTCCTGGTGTTGGGGGTGCTCGTGCTGTTGACCGCGGTGGTCTACGGCATCCAGGCCCGACGTCGCCGGGGCAGTGTGATGGCGCAGCGCTCACGCGGCGCGCGGCCCGGCCGACGTTTCGGAGGCCGGTCGTGAGTGTGCTGCTGAGGGCGGCGGACCTGGTGAAGCGTCCCGTGGTGACGCTGGCCGGCGACGACGTGGCCCAGATCAAAGACGTGGTGTATTCATCGCTCTCCGGTGAGCTCGCCGGGTTCACCCTGAACGGGCGTGGCATCTTCGCCGGCCCGCTGAAGAAGACCCTGCCCTGGGCGAGCGTGCACGGCCTCGGCCCGGCGGCGGTCATGATCACCGACGAGACCAGCCTGGCCGACCAGCGCGCCTTCGACGGCGAGATGGAAGGCGCGGGCGGCGTGGTGATCGGCTCGACCGTGATCACGCAGAGCGGGCGCAATCTCGGCGCGGTCACCGACGTGATCCTCTCCGTCGACGAGAAGCGCACCGACGCCGTCGGTTACGAGATCGAGCCGAGCGACAAGTCAGCCCCGCGGCGGCAGTTCGTGCCTCTGCCCGACGCCCTCTCGGTATCCGGCGAGGCGCTGATCCTGCCCGACACCGCACTCGACTTCATCCGCGACGATCTCGCCGGGTTCGGCGCGGCCGTCGAGGAGTTCCGGGCCCGGCTGGGGAAGCACGAGGCGACTCCCGCGGAGCCGGCTTCCGGCGACGCGCCACCGGCGCCGACCTCGACCGCACCGCCGGCCACGACCGCACCGCCGGCCACGACCGCACCGCCGGCCACGGCCCCCACCACAACCCCCACCACAACCCCGGCCTCGGAGCCACCGACCCCGGCCACCCCGTCCGCACCGTCTTCCCAGGAGCCGCCGCTGTGATCAGGTTCAGCGACATCGCGGGCAATCCGGTGATGGACACGTCGACCGCCACCACCATCGGCCGGATCGAGGCCCCGGTCGTCGACCCGGCCACCCGTCACGTGGTGGGGTTCCGGGTGAAGAAGAGCCAGGGCCCGGGCAACGTGGTGCTCTGGTCGGCACTGGCCGGACTGGGCCCCGACGCCCTCACGGTGGGCTCGGCCGAGGCCGTGGCCGACCCCCCGGCCGAGCTGAAAGACCGCTCGGGCAAGAAACTCGACCTGCTCAAGCGCCAGGTGCTGACCGAGCACGGGCATCCGCTGGGCAAGGTCCGCGACGTCGAGTTCGACCCGTCCGACGGGCGGATCACGAGCCTGCTGCTGAAAGACAGCTTCGTCGACGGCGCCCGGCTTCTCGGAATCGGCCGGTACGCCGTGGTGGTCGCTGGCTGACTTTGCCCCCCGGTGTCGTTACCGTCAGTGCTATGGGGGTTGACCCGGAGGAACAGGTCGAGGTCCTGCAGGCGCGCATCCAGGATCGGCTCGCCGAGCTGCGCGCGATCAGCCAGGGTGTGCGGGTCGGCTCCGGGCTGCGTGAAGGCCTGGGCCAGAGGCGTGAAAGCTCTGCGCCGCAGGCCGATCCGGACGTCGACGGGTACGACGCGTCCGACCGGCCCGAACGCGTCCGCGAGATCGACCTGACCGACGGCATCGACCTGACCGACACCCGGCTCGCCCGCGCCCGGTGGGACGAGCCCGAGCGGCACGACGAGACCGAGCGGCACGAGACCGGGTGGGACCACGAGACCGGGCGAGACCCCGAGGCCCAGTGGGACGACGACTCCCGCTGGGACGACGAGCCCGAGAACCCCGACGACGTGGACACCCCGGACGAGTCGCACGACAGCGACTTCACCGATCTGCGCGAGGGCGGTGACCTGCTCGACGACGAATCCCCCCGGGGCCGTCAGCAGCGTCACCGGGCCCGGCCGGGGCCCGGCCACGATCCGGCGAACGGCACCCCCGACGCCGGCCCGCGCCTGCTCGGCGACAACCGGCCACCCCGCACCACCCTGCAGGACGCGACCGACGCCGTGGTCGCCGCCACCCGCGAGCTGCTCACCTACGAGCGCCGCCTGCCTGTGCTGCTCGACGCCGAGCCCCGGCGTCTGAGCCTGCTCATCGTGCGCTGGTCGGGCGTGGTGTCGGCGGCCGTCGCGGCGTCGCTGATGGTCGCCGCCCTGGTCGGCTGGCTGCCCCGGTGGTGGGCCCTGCCCGGCCTGATCTGCGGCGGCGCGGCCTGGCTGCTGCTGCGTCTACCGGTGCACCCGCCGGGCGACCGGCACGAGACCCTGCGTCCCGGTGCCGTGGTGGCGGCCGCCGGCGCACTGCTCACCGCGATCTGCGCCGCCTCGGGCATGCCGGCCGTCATGCTGCTGCTCGGGATCGTCGCGATGGCCGCGGGCATCTGGCACGTCCAGCAGACACCGGTCCGGATCGGGGCCCTGCCCAGGAGGTTTCGCTGAGTCATGGCCGTGATCAAACCGCGTTCGGCGCCCGACACCGAGCTCCATCACGCCGTCACGCAGCTGCGCAACGACGTCGAGGATCTCGGCGCCGCGATCTTGGACCTGCCCGACCGTCTCGGCTCTCTGAGCTCGTCGTTCGAGGAGGTGCGCGGCACCCTGCACCAGGTCGAAAGACGCTCACTGGAGGCCGAACTCACCACACAGGACCTGGCCGCGATGGTCAAGCGCCTGAACGCCCGGGTGGAGTGGCTGGAGCGCAACATCCGGCTGCAGGCCGACGTGCCCGAGGTCGAGCTCGACGCTCTCGACCGGCGTGAGCTCGAGCTGGCCCAGACCGCCGAGGAGGGGCATCTGGCCAAGGCCGGGTTGCTGCAGGCCGCGGGCCGCTCGTCGCTGGAGGCCGCGGTGAGCTCGCACGCCGCGGCGGTGCAGCAGCACTCGCACCATCGTGAGGTGGTGCTCGGGGCGTGCGAGACGCTGGCCGAGACCCACCGCGACGACCCCCGGCACTCCGAGGCGGCGGAGGAGTTCGAGACCGCCGTCACCGGTATGACCGACGCCCGCATGCGCATGCGCGACCTGGCCGCCCCCGCGCTGGAGGCCGCCGAACTGCTCGCCGCCGACGAGGAGAACCAGGTGGCCGTGGCCGACGTGGTGAGTGACGGGGAGCGGGCCTGGGCCGCCCTGCAGAACCGCTTGCGATCACGAATTGCGGACGCGGTGGGCGGCGGAGCGCTCCTGCCGAGCTGGTTCACGTCGGTGCTGGGGCCGATGCCCGCGGCCCAGGACACCCGGGCCTGGATGGACGTGGCCACCAGCCTGCTCGCCTACCGCGCCACCTACTCGGTCACCGACCCGATCATGGCCCTCGGCGTGCCCCCGGTGGACGGCGAGAACCCCCGCCGCCGGGCCTGGTACCACCAGCTGCGCCGCCAGTTCGGCGACCTGGACCGCGCCGCCACCACCTGACCACCACCAACCACCAACCGACCGCGGCAGCAGGACGCCGCACCCCGGCCACCGGAGTGGCCATCCGAGCGGCTGCTCCCCAGCCCCGGATCGAGCGCTCCTACCCCCGGCGTCCGAGCCCGGCGGGTGCTTCTTCCGGCTCGGTGGCATCTTCTGCCTCCGCGCCGGCCACCGGTTTTCGCGCCACCAGCAGCCACAGCGCCAGCAGGCTCAGCACCGCCCACCAGCTGTACGAGTTCTGCACCACGCGGGCCACGAAGTTCGGCACGTCGTTGCCCGCCAGCAGGTTGGCCCCCCACCAGGGCATCCGGATCCAGAGCAGCACCGCCCCGGCCACCGCCACCGCGACCCGGCGCCGGTCTCGCCCGTCTCCCAGCACCGCGCCGATGACCACCACCCCCCAGTGCATGTGGTGCACCCACGACACCGGCGAGATCAGGTAGGCCGTCATGCCGACCACGGCGACCACGGCCACCGGCTCACCGAGCCGGTCGAGCAGCCGGGCCAGGGGCAGGGCCGCCGCCAGCACCGCGACCACCAGCAGCACGTTGATCACCGTGAAGGCCAGGCTGTCGTCGGGCGGGCCGAGCCGCAGCAGCACGCCGCGCAGCGACTGGTTGGACGTGCCGCCGTTGGGCCCCAGGCGCTCCGGGTCGAGCAGCGCGTCGGTCCAGTAGGTGGCCGAGGCCGGGGGCAGCAGGAACCACGACACGATCGTGACCAGCGCGGCCGTGCCGACCGAGGTGGCCAGCACCTTCCAGCGCCGGGCCACGGCCCAGTGCAGCCAGAACACTCCCGGCGTGAGCTTCACCGCCGTCGCCAGCGCCACCCCCACGCCACTGCCCCCGGCCCACGACCCGTCGACCCGCGAGCGCCGCGTGACGTCCCACAGGCACAGGGCCACGATGACCGCGTTGACCTGGCCGAAGCGCACCCCGTCGGCGACCGGCAACAGCCACACGCCCCCGGCCGCCAGCACCCCCCTGACCAGGCCGGCCCGGTGGGCGAACCGGTTGAGGAAGGGACGGAACGCGATCCCGACCGTCCACCACAGCAGGGCGCACTGCACTCCCGTCCACACCCAGCCGATCACGTGGAAGGGCGCGAAGAGCAACGGGAGTGCGGTGAACGCGGCGAAGGGAGGGTAGGTGAAGGGCAGGAACTGGGGCTGGATCGTGCGCAGGTCGTAGAGCGGGAAACCGGTGACCACGGCCCGGGCACCCTCGCGGTAGACCTCGAGATCGACCTGCCAGTTCTCACGGGGGTAGGTGACCAGGTAGTGCCAGGCCAGAGGGAAGGCCGAAGCGGCCAGAACGAGGACCCCCAGCAGCAGCCAGGGCCCCGCGCGGCGCGGTGATTCAGCCTTGTTCACGGAACAGATTGTTGCGTGCCCCTCCGACAAACTCCTTACCTCCCTGTTCAGAGGCCCTCTCCAAGATCAACTGGCAGCTCTGCGTGACGCCCTCGCGAACCAGGCGGACAGCCGATGGCCAATACAGTGACCGGGTGAGATTCGGACTGCGGAGACGATGGGCGGCCCTCGGCGTACTCGGAGCGGTGATCACCGCGACGGCCTCGGCCGGCACCACGACGGCAGTCGCCGCCACGGGAGCCCATCGGGCCGCGCAGACCGACACCACCACGTCCACCGCTGCCACGCCACCCGTCCGATCCACCGACCCCACGGAAACCGTCGCGCCCGGCGCGACCACACCGTCCTCAAGCACCCCGAAGGTCGAGAGCACCGACACCGCGGTCGAGGGCCCCGTCGTGCTCCTCGGCACCGGCGGCCTGCGCTGGACCGACGTGGGCGACGACCACCCGGCCCTGCAGGACCTGCTCGCGACCGGCTCGAACGGCTGGCTCGCCGTGCGCAGCACCCGCAGCACCACGTGTGGCGTCGACGGCTGGCTGGCGATCTCGGCCGGTGCCCGGGCCGGCGACGCACCCGCCTCGCCGGGTGACGCGGTCTGCCGCGACCCGCAGCTGACCGTCACCACCCCGGGCAGCGTCGGCAGCGTCGAGGAGTGGACCCGCTACGCCGACCAGGCCGAGCGCGACGCCTTCGACGCCCGTCCCGGCCTGCTCGGCGACACCCTGGCCGCCGCCGGCCGGAGCAGCGCGGCGGTCGGCCCGGGAGCGACGGTCGCGCTGAGCACCACCGAGGGCACCGCCCCGCACGTGTACCCGGGCAGCCACAGCGACGCGTCCGGCATCGGCGACCCGACGGTGCTGGCCGCCGACGTCACCTCGGCCCTCGCCGAGGATCCCGACCTGCTGGCCGTCGATCTCGGCGACATCGTCGACCCGGACGAGCCCTACGAGAACCGGCCGGACCCGACCGGCGGCTACGACCGTCCCCGCGCCGAGCAGGTCACGGACGTCGAGAAGAGCCTCGAGGCGGTGATGACCGCGCTGCCCGCGAACGCCACGGTGATCGTGGCCTCGCTGGCCGACTCCGGCGACCGCTCGATGCTGCGCCTGCTCGCGGCCTCCGGCCCGGCCCCGGGCGGTGGCAGCTACGGCGACTCACTGCTGGGCAGCTCCTCCACCCGTCAGGACGGCCTGGCCCAGACCACCGATCTCTTCCCCACCCTGCTCTCGGCACTCGGCGTGAAGACGCCCGACGCGGCCGTCGGCTCGGTGGTCAAGCCGGTGCGGGCGGGTATGAGCGACACCGACCGCGACCGCAAGCTGCTCGACCTCGACCAGGCCGCGATCGCGGTGAACCCGATCGTGCCGAAGTTCTTCATCGGCCTGGTCGTGGGCCAGATGCTGCTCTACGCGGCGGCCACGCTGATCCTGCGCAAGCAGCCCGACGACCGCACCCGCCGGATCCAGCTGCTGACCTGGCTGCGCCGGGTCGCGGTGGTGTTCGCCTGTGTTCCGGCCGCGACCTTCCTGGCCAACCTGGTGCCCTGGTGGCGCAACGACCACCCGGGCCTGACGGTGACCGGCGTGGTGCTGCTGTTCGTGATCCCGATGGCCCTGATCGCCAACCTCGGCCCCTGGAAACACGCCCTGCTCGGCCCGATCGGCGCCGTCGGCGGCATGACCATGGCGGTGCTGGGCACGGACGTGCTCACCGGCTCGCACCTGATGCTCTCGAGCATGATGGGGCTGCAACCGGTGGTGGCCGGGCGGTTCTACGGCTTCGGCAACCCGGCGTTCTCGGTGTTCTCGACCGGCGCCCTGCTGCTGGCCGTCGCGCTCGCCGACACCCTGGTGCGCCGAGGGCGTAAGGGCCTGGCCGTGCTCGCGATCGCGGTGATCGGCGCCGCCGCCACGATCATCGACGGCATGCCGGGCTGGGGCAGCGACTTCGGTGGCCCGCCGGCGATCATCCCGGCCTTCGCCGTGCTGGCCCTGCTGGCCTACGGCGTGAAGATCAGCTGGCGCCGCGCCCTGGCCATCGCGGCCGGCACCATCACCGTGATCGTGCTGCTCAGCGTGCTGGACTGGCTGCGCGGCCCGGAAGACCGCACCCACCTGGGCCGCTTCGTGCAGACCGTGGTCGACGGCGGCGCCTGGCCGGTGCTGCGGCGCAAGGCCGAGCAGAACCTGCGCATCCTGTTCACCTCGTACCTGAGCTGGATGCTGCCGTTCGCCGTGGCCTTCGTGGTGCTGGTGCTGGCCCGTCCGGTGGCCTGGGGCGTGCGGCCGCTGCAGATGGCCTACGACCGCTCGCCGGTGCTGCGCTCGGGCCTGATCGCGTTCGCGGTGCTGGTGATCATCGGTTTCGCGATGAACGACTCCGGCGCCTCGATCGTGGCGGTCTCGGCCACCGTGTCGCTGCCCCTGCTCATCGCCGCCAGCGTACGGGCGATGGAGCTGGCCGAGACCGATCCACCGGCCGCCGAGGTGGCGGCCGCCACGGCCCGGAGCTAGGCCTTCTTCGGCGCGGCGGGGGCGGCCTTGCGCGTTTTCGGGCGGGGTGCGGGCACAGCGGTCTCGGTGCTTGAGGACGCGCCGGTCCCCCGGGCGGCCACGGTCGCCTTACGGGGCGCGGCCTTACGGGGCGCGGCCTTGGAGGGCGAGGGCGCGGCCGATGCGGTCTCGGCCGATACCGTCTTGCGCGGGGCCGCCTGACGAGGCGTGGTCTTGCGCGCCGTGGCCTCGCGGGCTGTGGCCTTGGCAGGTGTCGTCGCGGCCGATGTGGCCCTGGCGGGCGCCGTCTTTCGCGGCGCGGCCTTGCGGGGCGCGGCCGGCTCGGTAGAGGTGGCCTCACGGGGCGCCGAGGGCTTGGGGTTCTTCTGGGCCGGGGCCTTCTTCGCCGGGGCTTTCTTGGCGGCGGAGGCCTTCTTCGCCGAAGCCGTCTTCGCGGCGGGGACCTTCTTCGCGGCGGGGACCTTCTTCGCCGGAGCCACCTTCGCGGCGGAGGCCTTCTTCACCGGAGCCGTCTTCGCGGCGGGGACCTTCTTCGCCGGGGCCGCCTTAGTGGCCGCCTCAGTGGCCGCCTTGGTGGCCGTCTTGGTGGCCGTCTCAGTGGCCGCCTCAGTGGCCGTCTTGGTGGCCGTCTTGGTGGCCGAGGCCTTGCGCGCCGCCGGAGCCTTGGCAGCCTTCTTCACCGTCTTGCGAGCGGGCCGGCGAGCGGGCTTGCGGGTGGGTTCGGGTTCAGAGGCGACCGGAGCGTCGTCCACCGACCCCGCGTCCACCGACCCCGCGTCCACCAACCCCGCGTCCTCAGGCACCGCGTCCTCAGGCACCTCGACCGCGGGCACCTCGCCCGCACCCGAGCCGACACCGCGCCAGAACGTCAGCGTCGCCCCGCCGGCCTCCTCCACGAACAGCCCGCCGTTGGCGGCGTACGACGACAGCAGGTCGCGCAGCTCGGCCTCGAAGTCGTCCAGCCGGTCGCCGAAGAGGTGCGGCGCCGAGTACGAGAGCGAGTACACCGAGGCGACGATCTCGTCCACCGTGCGCACGCGGGTGGTGGCGTAGGGCACCTCGATCACCTCGGGCTCGGCGAAACCGGCGGCCGCGAACACGTCACGCTCGGTGCCGAACGCCTCGACCGGCCGCAGCCCCGAACCGGCCCGCAGCTCCTCCCCCAGGTAACGGCTCACCAGCTCGCGCACCTCACCCCAGGGCGGCTGCGGGAAACGCAGCGCGGTGCGCGGCGTCGAGCCCGTGCCCTTGTCGGTGATCGCGCCCAGATGCACCACGGCACCGCCCGGCTCGAGCATGCCGGCCACCGCGCGGGCCACCGTCGCCTGGTCGAGCCAGTGGAACGACAGCGCGAACGTGATCACCCGGAACGGGCCGAGATCACCGGGAAGCTCTTCGGCACGCATCGTGCGCCACGAGACCGACTGCGAGCCAGTGTTTTTCGCCGCGACCTCGATCATGCCCGGATCGGCGTCGATACCGATTGCCTCGGCGAACGAACCGGCCAGCGGGATGGTCAGTGAGCCCGGACCGCAGCCGATGTCGAGAAGACGGCCCGTGCCGTCGAGCGCGAGCGCCTGCCGGATCGCCCGCACGACGCCCGGCGGGTACGGCATCCGGCCCCGGTCGTAGTAGTCGGCGCTGCCGGAGTAGAGCGACGGATCCCATTGCCACACGGTCATTCCTGCAATCTCATCATCCGGCCGAGCCGGAGTCGAATCTGCTCACCGACGACGAGGGGCCACGCTGCTCTGCCTCATCCACTGTCCCGATCTCACCTGACCACCGGAAATCCTTCCAGCGCAAGCAGGTCCAGACGAACACCGCCAGAACGACGGCAAGCTCCAGCCAGGGCGCCACGGCCCCGCGGAAACCCAGGGTGATCTCTCGTACCGGTTCGGACATCCCGACCACCCGGCCCGGGACATAGGCCAGGACCAGCACGAACAGGCGGGCCAGGAGCGCGCCGTCGAGCAGGGTCGGAGCGAGCAGCGCCAGCGGTGCCCACACCATGCAGTCGTACCACGGCAACGAATAAGTCGTCGTCAACAACCAGCCCACGCCCAGTGCGAGTGCGGCGCGGGCCATCGAGGAGGTCTCGGCGCCGGCCGTCGCGGCGGCCACCGGCCCGAGCCGGCGCAGCAGGAGCAGCCCGAGCACCCCGGCGAGCACCAGGGCCAGCGGACCCAGCACACCGCGCAGGCCCGAGCCGAAGACCGGGTCGAGCAGGCCGGTGACCAGGTGCCAGGGCGTGGCGAACGAGACCTGGCGGCTGGCCTGCTGCAGCCGGTCGTAGGTGTGCACACCGCTCCACAGGTGGGCGGGCACCACCACGACCAGCCCGCCGACCGCCATCAGTCCCAGGTGCCGGGCCAGCGGGCCCCAGGGGCGGTGTCGCAGTCCCCAGACGATGGCCAGGGCGAACAGACCGATGGTGATCTTGCTGCTGACCGCGGCGCCCATCAGCAGCCCGGCGAGCAGCGGCCGGTGGGACGCCGCCGCGAGCGCCCCCACCGCGAAGGCCACCGCGATCACGTCGAGGTGTCCCCCGAGCACGACCTGGCCGAGCAGCAGCGGGTTCAGCGTCCAGACCACCCAGGTGCGGGCCCGGGCCGAGGGGTCGTGGCGGGTGAGCCGGTCGAGCACCAGCGCGACGGCCAGGAAGGCCAGGCCGCAGATGATCTGCCAGGCCCAGACCGTGAGCCGCAGCGAGTCGCCACCGACCCACACGGCCAGCACCTGGGCGGCGGTCGAGACCGGGCCGTAGACGCTGGGGGTGTGCTGCCAGGGCGGCTGGATCGCGCCCGCGACCGGGTCGGTACCACCGCGCCAGGTGCCCGGGTCGACCACGTAGGGATCGTCACCGGCGGCGGCGATGCGGCCGTAGGCCAGGTAGGAGAGGTGGTCGGCGGAGCCCAGCGGGGGCAGCACGGTGAACAGGAGCACCACCGAGACCGCCGCCAGGGCGACGGTGCGGGGCCGCAGGTCGACACCCCGCAACCCGCGCCAGACGGTGACCGCCCCGAGCACCGCCGCGAGCGCGAGCAGCACCGTGACCAGCCCGGAGCTCGGGCCCAGGCCCAGGTCCCAGGACGGGTACCAGGTCGCCGGGCCGAGCCCGGGCACGGCGGCGGAGTCTCCCGCGACGGCGACCCCGGCCAGCAGCAGCACACAGAGCGCACCGGCCCAGCGGTAGAGCACGGGTGCCTACCCTCCGAGAGCCTGGCGGACCACCTTCGAGGCCGGCCGGAACACCTTGTTCACCGCGGGCACCCGGCGGGTGCGGCGTTCGGCCAGGGCCAGCCACACGTCGCGGTACTGCCCGGCGCGGTGCAGCTGACCACGCAGGTCGGAACCGGTGACCCGGTGGTGCAGCTCGCACGGCACCTCGATCACCCGGTAGCCGGCGTTCAGCACGTCGATGGTCAGGCCGGTCTCGACGCCCCAGCCGATCGCCAGCGGCTGAGCGGCGTCGAAGGCGGGGCGGCTGATGCAGCGGGTGCCCGACAGCGGCTGCGTGGCCGTCCAGCCGGTGGCCTGGCGGATGCCCTTGCGGGCCAGACGCACCACCTTGCCGCTGCCGCCTCCGGCCGTGGCCTGCGGCGGGATCAGCGAGATGGTCATGTCGGCCTCGCCGGCCAGCACGGGCTCGACGATGGTGGACGTGGCGGCGGCACTCGCTCCCAGGTCACCGTCGATGAACAGGAGGGCTCGGGGCGAACCGGCGTCGAGCACCGCGGCCCGGGCCGCGCCCGTCTCCATCGCGGCGGCCTTGCCCCGGTTGACCTGGTGACTGACCACCTGGGCCCCGGCCTCCGCCGCGATCGCCGCGGTCTCGTCGCCGGAGCCGTCGTCGACCACGACCACCAGGTCGGCGCCGGGCAGGGCCAGCGCGGCCCGCACGGTCGCGGCGATGCGCTCGGCCTCGTCCTTGGCCGGGATGATCACGGCCAGGCCGCCGGGTCGGCCGGGGTTCAGGTCTGCCACACCGGTAGAGGCTAGGCGGTGACCGGTACCGCTGGGAATCCGGGCGGCCGGCTGTTCACCGCCCGGATTCCAGCGGGGTCAGCGCAGGGTCACCTGACGCGACACCACACCGGCGCGCACCCGGCGCTCCTCGGCCGTCAGCGGCTCGGTGCGGGCCATCGCCTCGCGCAGCCGCTCGCCGAAGGCCACGATCGGCTTCTCCAGCTCCTCCGGCTCGGTGTCGTCGGCGAGGTCCCAGACCGGCACGATCAGGCCGCAGGCCCGGAACGAGCCCACGTACCGGGACCCGTCCACCAGCGCGGACTCACCCGCGGCGTGCAGCCGGGCGATGCCGTCGAGCACCTCGGTCTCGTCGTCGGTCAGGACCCAGCGCAGGTGGCGGCGGGCGCCCATCTGCACCCAGTACGCGGCGTCGACGGACTTCAGGCGCTTGGTGGGCACGGCCGCACCGTTCGCCTGCTCGAGCGACTCACGCACCTCGGGGGTGAGCTCGTTGTCCGCGGCGAACCAGAAGTCGAAGCCCTCGTGCACGGTGACGTCGAAGCCGCCGGACAGGTCGAGCACGTCCTGCAGACGCGGGCCGGGACCGGGCAGGTCGCTGTCGTCGACCGGGTTGCCGGGCTCCAGCTCACGGGCCTTGAGCAGCGCGGCGGCCAGGTCGCGGCTGGCGTCGCCGGAGCCGCCACCGGTCTGCAGGCCGAGCAGCACCTCACCGTCGGCGCGGTGCAGGGCCGGCCAGGCCATCGGCAGGATGGTGGCGATGGTGACGGTGCCGCCCCCGAACTCGTCCTTCACCGGCACGACCGCGGTCGCCGCCGGCACGATCTCGCGCATCGCGACCCAGTCGCGCTCACCGGCCAGGCCCTCGAAGGGCCGGATGACGACCTTCATCGCCTCGATCCGGGCGGCCCGCCCGTGACACGCCTTGTACCGCTTGCCCGAACCGCACGGGCAGTCCTCACGACCACCGACGACCGGGATCTCACCGTCCACGACGGCGGCGGGGGCGGATCCGGTTCGGCGCTGCTTCTTTCCCATGACCGGCGAGCCTAGGACATGCCCCAGTGATCGGAAGGCTCGATCACGTCGTCTAGGGCTTGCTAGCTCTGATGCTAGACACGTTTAGATTCCACTCGACCGATGGCCCCTCCGCACGCAAGGATGCCGCACCACGACCGTACGACCACGGGGGAACCATCGTGAAGGGTCTGCACGACCACTGGGTCGAGATGCCGGAATGGCAGCCGGGCCGAGAACTCTGGGCGTTCTACCTGACCTTCGCCGATGCTCACGCGCTGCACGCGCGGGTCGCCCGCGACCAGGCCGCCCTGACCCGCGTCCATCATCTCGACCCGATCCCGCGCCCGCGGCTGCACCTGAGCGTGCAGGGGATCGCGTTCCGCGACCTGGTGCACGACGCGGAGATCGAGCGGCTTGCGGACGTGGTGCGCGAGGCGGTCTCGCGGCGTCCCCTGCCGCGGTTGCTGGCGGGGCCGGCCGCGAACGACTACGACGCCGTGAGCCTGCCGGTGCAGCCCGCGGCCGAGATCGTGGCGCTGCGCGACCTGGTGCGCCTGACCGCCTACGACCTGATCGGGCCGGAGCGGATCTACCAGTTGCCCGAGTCCGAGAGCGGTTTCGTGCCGCACGTCAGCATCGCCTACTCCAGTGCCGAGATCAGCGGCGAGGAGCTGGCCGCCGGGCTGGAGCACACCAGCCCGGAGACCACGGAGATCGACGTGCGCCACCTGTCGCTGGTGGCCCTGCGGCGCGCCAACAGGGCCTGGTCGTGGCAGCGCGAGGTCCGGCTGCCGTTCGCCCAGGCCACCACCGTCTAGACGGACACGAGCATCGAGTCGAGCGTCTTCATCGTCTCGGCGGGCTTGTTGGTGATGATCACCGACGCGCCGGAGTCCAGGCACACACGCACGTGCTCCGGCGTGTCGACCGTCCACACGTGCAGCTCCCGGCCGCGGGCGCGGATGCGCTCGCCCAGACGCGGGTCGCGGGCCAGCATCTCCACGTCCGGCGCGATCGCCACCCCGGCGGGCACCTGGCCGTCGATCACCGTCATGGGCATGCGCCGCTCCACCAGGTAGACCAGGGGCAGCGTGGGCGTGAGGGCCCGCATGCGCCGCACCGCGAGCGCCGAGAAGCTCATCATCCGCACCGGAGAGGGTTTCTCCGGGGTGTGCCGGTCCCAGCCGAACTCCTGCAACAGCCGGGCCAGCTTGCGCTCGACCAAGCTGCCGTAACGGGTGGGGTGCTTGGTCTCGATCGCGATCTGCACCGGGCGATCGAGGTCGGCGATCACGGTGAGCAGCTTGCGCAGCGTCAGGAGGTGCGAGCGGTCGGAGTCCTCGACCACGTCGGGCACCTCGTCGCCCGGATCGCCGCTCTCGCGCGACAGCTTCTTCCAGGATCCCCAGTCCAGGCCCTCGAGCTGCGCGAGCTCGAGCGTGGAGACGATCCCGGTGCCGTTGGAGGTGCGGTTCACGGTGCGGTCGTGGACGCACACGAGGTGACCGTCGGCGGTCAGCCGGACGTCACATTCGAGAGCCTGGGCGCCGAGATCGAGGGCGCGCAGATAGGCCGCCAGTGTGTGCTCGGGCTCTGTGTCACTCGCCCCACGATGCGCGACGACCTGGGGCCTCAGCGAAGTCACGCGAAAAGGTTGCCACACGAACGGGCGCTCGGAGGGGCAGAATCGGGCGAGTTGTGGGAAGAGCCACGGATGCTCGCCGGACGTTTGCCGGAGCGTCGGAATCTGTCACACCGGCGTTCCCGGCCGGTCACCTGACCGACCGGGAACCACCGACGTCACACGGTCTTACGAGGTCTTACGGGGTGGAGCTCAGGCCTTCTTGTTGGCCTCGATCTCGAGGACGAGCTTGACCTTGTCCGAGATCAGGAAGCCACCGGTCTCGAGGGCGGTGTTCCAGGAGATGCCCCAGTCGCTCCGGTTGATGGTCGCGGAGCCGTCGAAGCCGGCCTTCTGCACGCCCCACGGGTCGGCGGCGAGACCGTTGAACTCCCACTTGATCTCGACCGGCTTGGCGACACCCTTGATGGTGAGGTCGCCGACCAGGATCAGGTCGTCACCGTCGAGCTTGGCCGAGGTGCTCTTGAAGGTGATCTTCGGGTTGTTGTCGGCGTCCCAGAAGTCGGCCGAGCGCAGGTGACCGTCACGCTGGTCGTTGCCGGTCTGGATGCTGGTGGCGTCGATCTCGAGCTCGGCGCTCGAGGCCTCCGGGTTGGCGGCGTCGATGACGGCGGTGCCCGAGAAGGAGGCGAAGTGGCCACGGGTCGTGGAGACCATGGCGTGCTTCACGGCGAAGCCAACGGTGCTGTGGCCCGGGTCGATCTCCCAGGTGCCGGTCAGCTCAGCGGGGAAGTTGCTCATCAAGAACCTCACAGGACGTCGGTGGGCCTCGCGGCCCGGCGGGGGTGGAGCGGCGTTGCTGGTTGAACCCTAGATGATTCAACGTTCACCTAACCAGTCCGGCGCGGATTAATTCCCGCTCTTGGCCGAACGGCCACCTCTCCGGTCGTCTCGGATGCCCATGAGCCCGGGTTAAGCGTCAGGATCTATCCATGACCGTCGCTCCCGTCCGTCCTCCTTCGTCACCCCGGTTGGCCGGCAGCACCGAGGCCGACGAGCGCCGCCGGGTCGCGCTGCGGCGGATGAAGACCGTCGCGACCACGCTGCTCGCCGTGGCGGCGGTGATCTACGTGGCCACCCTCAAGCAGGACGGCGTGCTCGGTTTCGTGAACGCGGCGGCCGAGGCGGCGATGGTCGGCGCCCTGGCCGACTGGTTCGCGGTGACCGCCCTGTTCCGTCACCCGCTGGGCATCCCGATCCCGCACACCGCGCTCATCCCGACGCGGAAGGACCAGATCGGCGAGAGCCTGCAGGAGTTCGTCGCCGACAACTTCCTGTCCGAGGACATCGTGCGGGAGAAGGTCGGGCAGGCCGAGGTGACCCGGCGCATCGGCAGCTGGCTGGCCGAGCCGGAGCACGCCGAGCGGGTCGGGGCCGAGCTGTCCACCGCCGGACACGGCGTGCTGAGCGTGCTGCGCGACGACGACGTGGCCGCGATGCTCGAGCAGGTCGTGGTGCCGCGGGCGGCCGACATCCCGCTCAGCCCACTGGCCGGTGGTCTGCTCGACGGGATTCTCGACGACGGTGCCCACCGCCGCCTGGTCGACCTCCTGCTCGACGAGGGCCGGTCCTGGCTGGAGGCCAACTCCGACCGGATCATGCTGCTGGTCACCGAGCAGGCCCCGGGCTGGACCCCGCAGTGGGTGGACAACCGCATCGCCCGGCGCGTCTACGACGAGCTGCACCGCTGGCTCTCGGAGGTCGCGGCCGACCAGCAGCACCCGGCCCGCCAGGCGCTCGACGACCTGCTGCGCCGCCTGGCCCGTGACATGCGCTCCGACCCGGACACCCAGGCCAAGGTCGAGGCGATCAAGATGCGCCTCCTCGAGCACCCGGAGCTGCGCAGGGCCACGATCGCCCTGTGGTCGACGGTGCGCCGGATGCTGCTCGAGGCCCTCGCCGACCCGCAGGGTGAGCTGCGCCGCCGCATCGTCGACGCCCTCACCGACCTGGGCAAGCGCCTGTCCACCGACCACGCGCTGCAGGCCCGTCTCGACACCTACGCCCAGGACGTCGTGGGCTACGTGGTGCGCAACTACGCCGGTGAGCTGGCCACGGTGATCAGCGAGACGGTGAAGCGCTGGGACGCCGTGGACGCCTCGAAGCGCATCGAGCTGCACGTGGGCCGTGACCTGCAGTTCATCCGCATCAACGGCACCGTGGTCGGGGCCCTGGCGGGCCTGGTGATCCACACCTTCACCCTGCTGATCAGCTGACCCCCGAGAGCTTGAGGATGGGGCTTTCTATGTCTCTCTAACGAAAACTCTAGATAGATCGACCAGGCAGCCGACGCGTCTTCAATCAGTAGCCTGACGCCGGAGGTAACGCCCGAAATGCGGCACGGTGAAAGCGATCCGGCCGCGCTCACCGGAGTAGATCAGGCCCTTCTTGATCAGCGAGTCGCGGGCCGGCGACAGCGACTGCGGCTTGCGGCCCAGCACCAGCGCGATCTCGGAGGTGGACACGCCCGCGTCGCCCATCGACAGACCGGGCGGCAGATCGGCCGAGACGTCGGCCATGGCCCGCAGGTACTCCCGCTCGGCCGGGGTGGCCCGCTCGTAGCGGGAGCCGAAGAAGCCCACCGCGAGCTCGGCCTCGGCCTCCGGGGCGGCCACTTTCACGTCGTCGGCGGTGATCGGCGTGCGCGGCGCGACATCCCACGCGCCCTTGCCGTAGGCCTGGATGAAGTACGGGTACCCGGCCGTGACCTCGTACATCGCGGCCAGGGCCTCTTCGGTGAAGTCCGCACCCTCTTCCTGTGCGGGCGAGCGCAGGGCCCGGGCGGCGGCCTCCGGATCGAGCCGGTCGATGCGGGCGTAACGAAAGAGCCGCTCGGAGTAGGACTTGCTGGCCGAGAGCACCGCGGGCAGGTGCGGCAGACCGGCACCGACCACCACCAGGGGCAGACCCTGCTGACCCAGCTCGTGACAGGCCGCGCAGAGCGCCGAGACGTCGTCGGGCAGCAGGTCTTGCATCTCGTCGATGAACACCGCGATGCCCCGCCCGGCGCCGGCCGCCACCCCGGCGATGTCGGTGAACAGCTCGACCAGGTCGATCTCGATGTCACCGGAGTCGGCGCGGCCGGGCACCGCGGGCACGTCGATGCCGGGCTGCCAGCGGTCGCGCAGGGTGGTCTTGGTCTTGGCCGGAACCTCTTTCAGCGCAAAGGATTTCAGGATCCCCAGCACATGGCTGGTGTCTTCGCGGTTGGCCGGGGCCAGCTCCCGCACGGCCTGATGCAGGGCGGCGGCCAGCGGACGGCGCAGAGGGGTGTCGGGCCGGGCCTCGAGCTTGCCCGTCCCCCACTGCTTGCGCACCGCGGCCGAGCGCAAAGCATTGAGCAGCACGGTCTTTCCGACGCCGCGCAGGCCGATCAGCACCAGGCTGCGTTCGGGCCGGCCCCGGCTGATGCGTTCCAGCACCACGTCGAAACTGTCGAGCTCGGTGTCGCGCCCCGCCAGCTCGGGCGGCCGCTGCCCGGCACCGGGGGCGTAGGGATTGCGCACCGGATCCATCATCAGAGCGTATCCGGGTGTCTACGCTCTGGCCTAGAACCAGCAATAGCGTTTTATGTACGTTTTACCCCGGCGCCCCGCCCTGAACCGCCCGGCCTCAGGCCACTCGGTCCAGGGCCGCGCGGAGGGTGCCCGGACCCATCACCCTGGCCTCCTCGGGCAGGCGCGCCCGCAGCCCCCGGTCGGCCGTGGCCACCAGAGGCACCCGGCCGGCGGCGACGATCTCCTCGGCCAGCGCCACGATCGTGCTGTCACCGTCGGCGGTGGCCCGGACGACCTCGACCGGTTCGGGTGCACCGGCCCCCTTGGCCTTACCCTCCACGACGGCGAGAATCCTGGTCAGGTGCCGGCCTTCGAGCTCGGTGAGCGCCGCGAGCTCCCCCATCAGCCGGGTGGCCGCACCCAGCCGGTCGCGCCACCAGCCGTCCGGCCGGCTGCCCATCACGTTGGCGACGTCGACCACCAGGACGACCTCAGTCATCAGTCATCGCAGAGGGCCCGGGCCGTGGTCAGGATGCGCTGCTGCGTGAGCTGCAGGTACTGCGCGGCCGGACCGGGCGGGAGGGGACTGTCCTTCGCCGTCACCCGGGCCAGCCGGCCGTCGAACCCGGCCTCCAGCACGCCGGTCACCAGGGCCTCGGAAACCCCTCCGCCGGAACGGGTCTCGTCGACGATCAGCAGGTGACGGGTGATCGATGCGGCGGCGACCACGTCGTCCACCGGCAGGGGAGCCAGCCACCGCAGATCGACCACCCGGCAGCCGATGCCCTCACCTTCCAGCTCGGCCGCCGCGCGCATGGCCATGCGTAAACCGTTGCCGTAGGCCGCGATCGTGAGGTCGTTGCCGGCACCGTGCACCACGGCCCGCCCGATCGAGGCGTGCAGCGGACCCCACTCGGCGGGCGGCGCGTAGGGCGCGAGCCAGCCGCCGTCGCCCTCGGAGACCACGTCGTTCTCGTGGTAGAGCGCCACCGGCTCGAGCATCAGGCTGACCGTGCCGTCGGCCTCGGCCGCCGCCAGGCAGGTGCGCAGCAGCGGCGGGGCCTGCGAGGGGTGCGAAGGTGCGGCGATGACCAGGCCGGGGATGTCGCGCAGCCCGCCGAGCGCGTTGTCGACGCCGATCGCCCCGCCGAAACCGTCGTGGTAACCCAGGCCGGGCACGCGCAGCACCATCGGGTTGCGGTAGGCGCCGTTGGAACTGAAGGCCAACGTGGCGATTTCGGAGCGCAGCAGCTCTTCGGCGGCGTGCAGGTCGTCGAGGCCGAGCTCGACGATCGGCAGCTGCCCGCTCACCGCCGCCCCCATCGCCAGGCCCAGGATCGAATGCGCGTGCGGGGCGGTGTCGGTGACCTGCCCCGGGCCGAGCTTCTGGAGCAGGCCCCGGGTCACGCCGTGCAGACCGCCGGCCCGGGCCACGTCGCGGCCCATCACCACCACGCCCGGGTGCGCGATCGCGGCGTCGAGCAGGGCCCGGTTGATCGACTCGGCCAGGGTGAGCGGGCCGTCTTTCTCGGGGAGCTTGCCGCCGAAGGCCTCCTCGCGGCGGCCGCCCACGGCGTCGCGGGCCGCGGCCATCCCGACCACGGCCGGGCGGCGCTTCGACAGCGGGGCCATGACCTCGGCCGAACTCATGGGACGGGCCCGGTGGGTGGCGTCCTCCAGCGCGGAGGCGACCCGGTCACGGAGAACCAGCAGCCGGTCGGCGACCTCGTCACCGGTCATCACACCGTGCCGGACCAGGGCTTTCATGGTGGCGACGAGCGGGTCGCGCTGCAGGTCGGCGCGGATGCGGTCGTCACGGCGGTAGCGGCGCTCGTCGTCGGCCCCGCTGTGGCCCCCGATGCGCACGCAGGTCAGGTGCAGCAATACGGGACGCCGGTGGGCGCGGGCCGTCTCGACCGCCCGGCGGGCGGTGGCGAAGAGGGTGGACGCGTCGCCCGCGGTGTCGGCGTGGAAGTAACGCAGACCCTCGCGGGTGCCCAGCATCGAGTGGATCCAGCCGGGCGGGCTGGAGGTGGAGTAGCCCAGCGAGTTGTCTTCGCAGACCAGCAGCAGGGGCAGTGGCACGCCCTGTTTCGAGGCCCAGCAGGCGGTGTTGACCGCGCCCAGCGCGGTGCCGTGACCGGCGGTGCCGTCGCCGAAGCTGGCCACCGCGACCGCGTCGGTGGGCCAGTTCAGCCGGATGGAGCGACCTTTGGAGCCCTTGGCGCGGCCGATGGTCCAGGCCAGGCCGAGAGCACGGGGGAGGTGACCGGCCGGGGTGCCCGGCGAGGGCAGCACGGCGACGTCGGGATGGGCCGGGGTGGGGCGGCGGCCGCCACCGGCGGGCTGCTCGACGTTGCCCGCCAGGCCGTGGGCGACCGCGGCGATGCCGTCGTCGAGCCCGGCCGAGGCCAGGCGGGCAAGGTAGAACGCGGTGGAACGGGTGTGCAGCAGGGCCGGGTCGTTGCTGCGCAGCGCCATCGCCACGGCGGCGTTGCCCTCGTGACCGGCACTGGCCACGGTGAACGAGCCCAGCCCGGCCGCGGCCATCCGGCGCGCGGCCACGTCGAGCCAGCGGCTGGCGGCCTGGGCCTCGAAGAGATCGGCGAGGTCGGCGCGCAGGGCCTCGAGCGGGGCCTCGTCGTCGGTGCCGTCGACCGGGACGAGGACGTCGTCGGGGGTCTGCAGCGGAGCCGGTGCGGTCTGCTCGATGTCGGCCAGCCCGGCCAGCACCGGGCCCAGGTGGTCGACCAGCTCCGCGCCCGGTCCGGGCTCGCCCAGGTCGGTGATCGTCCGGAGCGGCCCCTCGTCAGCGAACCGTGGGTGCTTCACCGGTCTCGCTCACCATGTCGCGGCCGGTCGCCTGCCAGGCGCCCATGCCGCCGCTGACGTTGACGGCGTCGAAACCGTTCTGCTCGAGCCAGCCGACGGCCCGCGCGGAGCGGCCCCCGGACCGGCAGATCACGTAGAGGTCGCCCTCCGGGAGGTCGCCGGTGCGGGCGGGAAGCTCGGCGAGGGGGATGTGGAGCGCGCCGGCGATGTGCCCGGCCTCCCACTCGTCGATCTCGCGCACGTCGAGGATCGAGGCCTCGGCGGGCACCTGCGTGGGATCCACCGAGGGAACCTGCGGCGGGAACATCAGTACCTCCTGGGGGCTGTCGGGTTCGTTCATCCTCTCAGGCCGGTAGCGGTATCCGGCACGTCGAGGGTGGCCTGTCGGCGGAGTGTCGGAGCGGCCCCTGGGGTGATCGGCGGACACCCCGGGTCGAACGACGGGACGCACCAGGGCAGAACGGCGCCGCGCGTCGGGCAGAACGGCGGAGACAACCGGGCAAAACCCGACACGGAACCGTGCCGCCACCGCACGCGTCCAAGACCCGTACGCAGACAAGCCGAGACCGAGGCCTCACGCACGAAAGGATGCGACCGTGGACCTTCACCGATTCGCCCACCGGGCCCAGCCTGAACGCTTCCGGCGCCCGGCCCCGACGCGACGCGCCCTGCCGGCCGCCGCCCTGCTGACGGTCGCGCTCGCCGGTCTGAGCGGGTGCGGCTCCGACTCCCCGGAGGACACCGTGACCCCCCAGGACGCACCGAGCCCGAGCACCGACCTCACCGTCACCGTCGTCGACGGCGAGAAAACCACCTGGACCCTCACCTGCGACCCGGTGGGCGGCACCCACCCCGACGCCGCAGCCGCCTGCGCCGCCCTGGAGAAGAACGGCGAGCAGTCGCTGCCCCCGGTCGCGGCCGACCAGATGTGCACCCAGATCTTCGGCGGCGAGCAGACCGCCACGATCACCGGCACCTGGAAGGGCGAGAAGGTCGACGCCTCGTTCAGCCGCACCGATGGCTGCCAGATCTCCCGCTGGGAAGCACTGGCCCCACTGCTCCCGAGAACTTCCGGCGCTTAGGCCCCATTCGTACCTGAAAAGCCTCACCAGTAGCCGATATCGAGCGTGAACGGCCTGAAAGAGGTGTTTTCACGCCGCTACTGAGGGCATATGGTTGCTCACACCGAGTGGGGGCCGTCCTTGCTCCGGATCAGTGGGGGCACCATGTCCAAGTCCCGGGCGGCGAGCGGGCTCGCCGTGGCCGCAGCAGTTTCCGGCCTGCTCGTCGCACTGCCCGCGGCATCGTCGTCGGCCGCGGCCACCGACTGCCCGACGGCGTTCCCCACCGCCGACGCGGTCGACGGGGTGAGCGGCACCGGCTACACCGTCGAGCGGGGCACCACCCCCGACAGCTTCACCGCCACGGTGCTGGGCCGGGTGAACGACGGCATCGCCCCGGGCATCGACATGATCATGGCCGAGGTCGACTCACCGGCGCTGCAGCGGGCGGGTGGGGTCTGGGCGGGCATGTCCGGCTCCCCGGTCTACGCCGCCGACGGCCGGCTGATCGGCTCGATCTCCTACGGCCTGGCCGCGTCGACGAAGATCGCCGGCATCACCCCGGCCGCCGACCTGCTGTCGCTGCGCACCGTCTCCGGCGCCTCCCGCATCCGGGTCTCCGACGCCCGGGCCGCCCGCCTGGCGAGAACCGGCGAGGTGTCGAAAGCCCTGGCCGCCAAGGGTTTCGAACGGCTCCCGGTGCCGGTCAGCGCCTCCGGCCTGGCCACGCGCAACACCGGCCGGTTCCTGAAGAGCATCGCCGCCGGCAGCGGCACCGCCGTCCGCTCGGGTGGAGCCCGCATCGCTCCCCGGGCCACCGCGTCCGCCAGTGAGATCTTCGCCGGGTCCAACTACGCGGCGGCCCTGTCGTACGGCGACGTCTCACTCACCGGCCTGGGCACCACCACCTACGTCTGCGACGGCACCGCGGTGGCGTTCGGCCACCCGTTCCTGGGCACCGGCAAGGTCGAGTTCAGCGTGCACCCGGCCACCGCCGTGCTGGTGCAGCCCGACGCCACGAACGGGCCGTTCAAGGTCGGCAACGCGGGCGGTGTGGTCGGCACGGTCACCCGCGACAGCACGCTCGGCCTGCGCAGCACCCTGGGCGAGACCCCGCCGCACGAATACCCGATCACCACCTCGTTCAAGAACGCCGGGGGTGCGACCGTCACCGGCACCACGGTCGGCGTCTACCAGCCCTACGCCGCCGACATCGCGGCGCTGCACCTGCAGAGCGCGGTCTCGAAGGCCCTCGGCAGCCAGGGCGGCGGCTCCACCGCCGTCACGATCACCGTCAAGGGCACCCGGGCCGGCGGCAAGCCCTTCACCCTGACCCGCAGCGACCACTTCGCCGACGCGTCCGACATCGGTTACACCACCGCCGACAGCCTCTACTTCCTGCTGCTGCCGCTGGTGAGCCAGAGCTTCGAAGACGTGAACATCACCGGCATCTCGGTCACCGGCACGGTCTCGAGCGACGTGAAGCAGTACCGGGTCAGCAAGGTCGAGGTGAAGAAGCAGGGCAAGTGGGTGGCCCTGCGGGGCGAGCAGCGCGTCAGCGCCGGCGGGGTGGTGCCGCTGCGGGCCACGCTCACGGCCTACCGCAGCAGCAAGACCGTCACCGTGCCGGTCACCGTGGCCGTGCCGAAGAAGACGAGCGGCTACGTCGGCACGCTCACCCTGTCCGACGGCCTGTCCAACAGCACTGCCGAGAGCGAACCAACCTCTCTCGACAGTCTTTTCAAGCAGCTGCGGGCCACTCCCCAGAACGACTCGGTGGTCAGCCGCATCGACCTCGACACCCCCACCGGCGGCTCGGTCAGCAGCACCCGGGCCACGCGCCTGCCCGGCAGCGTGACCACCTACACGCAGCTGGTGTCGCTGGCCGTCAAGTAGCACCCACCTCGAGAGGGCCCCGTCCCGGTCGGGACGGGGCCCTTTTCGTCAACCTGGCCGGTTTCGGCCGGTGGCCGATCACTTCAGCAGTCGGGACATCCGCCGGTCGGCGAGGATCTTGCCGCCGGTCTGGCAGGTGGCGCAGTACTGCAGCGACGAGTCGGCGAACGACACCTCGCGCACCACGTCACCGCAGACGGGGCACTTCTCGCCGGTGCGGGCGTGCACGGCGAGCCCCTGGCGCTTGGCGTCTTTCAGCTCCTTGGCGGGCTTGCCCGCGGCCGCCGCGATGGCCGAGCGCAGCGTGCCCTGCAGGGCCTCGTACAGGGTGGCGACCTGCTCGTCGGTGAGTTTGGAGGCGATCGCGAACGGCGACGTGCGGGCTGCGTGCAGCACCTCGTCGCTGTACGCGTTACCCACGCCGGCAATCGTGCCCTGGTCGCGCAGCAGGCCCTTGATCTGCTGGTTCTTGCCCCCGACGATGCCCTTGAAGGTGTCGAGGGTGAAGTCCGCGGACAGCGGATCGGGCCCCAGCGTCTTGATGCCGGGCACCTCACCGGGTTCGCGCACCACGTAGATCGCCAGGCGTTTCTTGGTGCCCGCCTCGGTCAGGTCGAAGCTCGGGGTGGAGTCGTCGTCGGGTGTGTCGAGGTTCGGCGAGAAGCGCATGCGCAGGGCGAGCGGGCTCTTGCCGGGCTTGAGGGTGGTCTTGGGGGCGGTGTCGTTCCAGCGCAGCCAGCCGCCCCGGGCCAGGTGGAAGATCAGGTGCAGACCGTCGGCGTCCACGTCCAGGAACTTGCCGTGCCGATCGACCTTCGTGACCGTCAGCCCCTGCAGCGCCGAGGGTTGCGGGTCGTAGGTCTTCAGGGCGCTGATCGCGCCGATCTCGACGCCGTCGACGGCGCGGCCCACCAGGCGCTCTCGCAGGAATCCGGCGAGGGCCTCGACTTCCGGCAGCTCAGGCACGCGTTCCAGTCTGCCTCGGGTCGGGCCGCGCGGCCACAGTTTCGTGAAGGTGCCGATGGCGGACGTGGTGGTGCCTCAACCTTTCGGGTTCGCCTCGGTGTTCTCACCGGTGGGGACGCCTCCCGGCCGAAGGTCGGGGGTGGGCGGGCTCTGTCCGCGCGCTCAACATGAGAGCCCTCTCATCCGGCTCTCATGTCCTCTCATTCTTCTCCCATCACGCTGGCAGCATGGGACGACGTCATCTGCTGATCACCGCCGTGCTGCTGGGCGCCGCCGGGCTGGCCGTGCCCGTGGTCGCGGCCGCTTCCACGAGCGCCGCGGGTCCGGGTGAGCAGCTGGGTCCCGCCGTGGTGGCGAGCCTCGACGCCGAGGCGCCGGGCGTCGTCCCCACCCCGAAGGACGTCACCGCGTCCAGCACCCCGGTGGCCACGCCCGACGCGGAGAAGGACGAGGCCGACGACGGTGACGACCGGGCCGACCGGGTCGCCGTCCCCGCCCCGCAGAACGCGGGCGACGATGACGACGAGAACGAGCCCGACGAAGACGAGCCGGACGAGGACGAGCCCGACGAGGACGGTGACGACGACTCCGACGACAGCGATGATGACTGACGATGACCGTCCCGACCTCGCCACTGCCGTCCGGCGTCCGAGCGCGTCCGGCGCGCCGGACGTTCCGACGTCCCACCATCGGCGTGCGCACCCGCATCCTCGCCACCGTGCTCGTGCTCACCGCACTGGGCATGCTGGGGGCCGGCACGAGCATCGTCATCATGCAGCGCAACGCCCTCGACGACCGGGTGAACTCGGCCCTGTCCACCGAGGTCCAGGAGTTCCGCGACATCGCCCAGCCCGCCTCCGGCACGCCCACCGACCCGAGCACCGGCAAGGCGTTCACGTCGGTGGCGTCCCTGCTGCGCTCGGCCATCCAGAAACAGGCCCCCGACCGCGACGAGACGTTCCTGACCATGGTGGACGGGCGTCCTCAGTTCGTCCCCAGCAGTGAGCGGTTCGTGAACCTCGAGGAGGAGCCCGCGCTCGTGGCCGCCGTGGCGGCCCTCCGGTCCGACGCCCCGGTCGAGCTACGCGAGATCGAGACCCGCGCCGGGCGCATCCGCTACGCCGCCGTGCCGGTCTCGGTCGAGGGCAGCAACACCGTCGGCATCTACGTGGTGGCCCAGAGCCTCGAGCGCAACCACCAGGAGATCACCCAGATCGCGCAGCGCTTCGCCGTGGTGTCCCTGGCCTCGCTGGTGGTCGTCGGACTGGTCGGCTGGGTGGTCGCGGGCCGGCTGCTGCGTCCCCTGCGCCAGCTGCGCACCACCGCCGACCGCATCTCGCACACCGACCTCACCGAGCGCCTCGAGGTCACCGGCAAAGACGACGTCAGCGAGATCGCGGCCACGTTCAACCACATGCTCGACCGGCTGGAGCACGCGTTCCGCGCCCAGCAGGAGTTCCTGGACGACGCCGGCCACGAGCTGAAGACCCCGATCACCATCATTCGCGGGCACCTGGAACTGATGGCCGCACACGACCCGGCCGACGTCGAGGAGACCCGCGCCCTGGTGCTGGACGAGCTCGACCGGATGGCCCGCCTGGTGCAGGACCTGATCCTGCTGGCCCAGTCGAGGCGTCCCGACTTCGTGCGCCGCGAGCCGGTGGCCGTCGACGAACTGATGACGGACGCACTCGACAAGGCGGTCGGCCTGGCCGTGCGGGACTGGCGGCTCGACGAGCAGACCAGTGCCTGGATCGACGCCGATCCTCAGCGCATCACGCAGGGCCTGCTCCAGCTCGCACACAACGCGGTCAAGTACACGACCGAGGACCAGGTCATCGCCTTCGGGAGCCGGTCGACGGGGGACGTGGTGGACCTGTGGGTGCGTGACACCGGTTCGGGGGTGTCCGAGGAGGACGCGCAGCGCATCTTCGAGCGGTTCGGTCGAGGGGGCGACTCCCGCCGGATCGAGGGATCCGGGCTGGGCCTGGCCATCGTCGGCGCGATCGCCGCCGCTCACGAGGGCAGCGTCGCCCTCACCTCACCGCCCGGGCAACCGGGTGCCGTCTTCACCCTGACTCTCCCCCGGACGCCCGTTCCCGCGTCCGCGACAACGATCCCCATCGCACAGGAGGTGCCGTGAACCGGATCCTGGTGGCCGAGGACGAGGACCGCATCGCCTCGTTCGTCTCGAAGGGCCTGCGCGCCGCCGGTTTCACCCCGACGGTGGTCGCGGACGGCGTCAGCGCCCTGGACTACGCCTGCACCGGCGAGTTCGACCTGCTGGTGCTCGACATCGGGCTGCCCGGCCTGGACGGGTTCGAGGTGCTGAAGCGCCTGCGGGCCGAACGCAGCACGATGCCGGTGATCATCCTGACCGCCCGGCAGTCGATCACCGACACGGTGGCGGGACTGGAGGGAGGGGCCGACGACTACATGTCCAAGCCCTTCCGTTTCGAGGAGCTGCTCGCCCGCATCCGGCTGCGGCTGCGCGAGGACCCGCGCGAACCGGAGCTCACGGTGCTGACCCACGGCGGTCTCGCCCTCGATCTGCGCAGCCGCCGGGCCGCCGTCGAGGGTAGGACAGTTGAATTGTCCGCACGGGAGTTCGCGCTCGCGGAGACGTTCATCCGACATCCTGGACAGGTGCTGAGCCGCGAGCAGTTGCTCAGCCACGTGTGGGGTTACGATTTCGACCCGGGCTCCAACGTGGTCGACGTCTATGTCCGTTACCTGCGCAAAAAGCTTGGTGCGCAATGGTTCGAGACCGTTCGAGGGATGGGTTACCGACTCGTCGAGGTGGTTTGACGATGGCGCTGGACATGCTCACCGGGCCCGATGCGGGCGAACTGCTCGAGGCGGCGCTCTCCACCGCGGGCGGTCATCTCGAGCACTGGCGCGTCACCCAGGTCGATCACCGGGGCGAGGTCACCACGGTCGCCTACCAGGCCACGGTCCAGTGGCCGTCAGGGCGCACCGACGACGTGCTCGGCGCCTCCTCTCTCGCCCCGGACGACGACCCGCCCTCCGTACCAGGCACTCTCACCCTGTCCGACGGCCAGAACCGGGTCTGTGTCTGGCGTCTGCCCGACGACCCGGGCCTGCCCGGCCTGACCACCGCCATGCGTCCCCGCGCCCTCACCGCTCTGCTGCGCTCGTTCGGCATCGACGCCTCCGGCCTGCGCACCGAGGTGGTGTCGTACCGGCCGAAACGCCGCGCGGTGATCCGGGTGAGCGCGGCCGGGGGTGTGCTCTACGCCAAGGTGCTGCCGCCCGGCGAGGTCGAGGCGCTGCACCGGCGTCACGAGATGCTCTACAACGCAGGTGTTCCCGTGCCGCACAGCCTGGGCTGGACCGACGACGGGCTGCTCGTGCTGGAGAACCTGCCGGGCACCCCGCTGCGCCGCCGCCTGATGACCGAGGGGCCCGACCTGACTGCCGGGCTGCCCGATCCGCACGACGTGCTCTCGGTGCTCGACCGTTTCCCGGTCGGGGTGCTCGGCCTGAACCGGCGGCGCCCCTGGAGCCGGCGCGCCCCGCAGTACGCCGAGCTGATCGGCCGCTCGCTGCCCGCCGAGGCCGAGCGGGCGCGGCAGCTCTCACGGGTGGTGGCCGGCGGGCTGAAAGACGCCGATCCGGGCAGCGACCCGACCCACGGCGACTTCTACGAGGCGCAGATGATGGTCGACGAGAAGGGCGTCGTCGTCGGGCTTCTCGACGTCGACACGGTGGGTCCCGGTTCCCGCGCCGACGACCTGGCCACCGCCCTGGCGCACTGCGAGGCACTGGCCCTGAGCTCGACCCGGCACGCCGCCCGTTCGCAGGCCATGTCCCGGCTCTGGCACCCGGTCTTCGCCACCCGCACCGATCCGGCGCAGCTGCGCCTGCGCACCGCCGGGGTGCTGATGAGCCTGGCCACCGGCCCGCACCGGGTGCAGCGGCCGAACTGGGAGGCCGCCACGAGCCGCCTGCTCGACCGCATCGAAGACGTGCTCGAGGGCCGCCCGAGCGCATGAGAACCGCTTAATCAGATTCTCCTGGTGGCCTCACCCGCGCTCGGAAAAGTACTTCCCATCAAGGAAGTCCCGAGAGCAGCGGAGGCAAGATTATGAAGGTCCGGAAGAACTGGGTCATCGTCGGAACCGCCGCGGTGCTGGGTGTCAGCGCCGCGACCGCCGGAGCCGCGATGGCCGACGGCTCCCCCGACCTGAAAGACCGCGCCCCGGTAGCCGCCACCAGCACGACGGAACCGGGCGCGACCGGGGCGACCACCACGTCCTCAAGCCCGGCGACCCAGGACTCGGCGACCCAGGGCGTCGACACCGCGAACACCAGCAACACGGCGGACACCCCGAACGACCAGGACAACACGCCGAACGACACGAACGACGTGGACACCTCGAACACCAGCAACACCGCCGACACCCCGAACGACCAGGACAACACGCCGAACGACACCGACACCGCTGACGACGTGAACACCGCAGACGACGTGAACACCGCGAACGACGTGAACACGCCGAACGACACCAACACCGCTGACGACACCAACACGGCGAACACCCCGAACGACTGAGGTCAGGCGTCCATCGGCCCCGTGACGACCAGTCGCCCCGGCTCCGCGCCCCGGACAGAGCCCGCTCACCCGGGGCACGCCCGTCCGCGCGAAACGGTTGTCACGGGGGCCGACGACCCCGAACCCGACGCCCCCCTCGCTCCCAGCCCCACGCCCCACGCCCGATGAACACGTGGCGAAGACAGCGGTGGGCGGGGGCCGCCCGGGACAGGCCATCGACTAGCCTCCAGACGGGGAAACGCGCCGTCAGGAGGACTCATGTCACACGACCGGGCCGGCCAGCCGGCGAAACCGGAAGATCTCATCGACGTCGCCCACGTCGTGACCAGCTACTACACCGTGCAGCCCGACCCGTCCGAGGTCAGCCAGCGAGTCTCCTTCGGTACCAGCGGACACCGCGGCACCAGCCTCAACGGCTCGTTCAACGAGGCGCACATCGTCGCCACCACGCAGGCGATCGTCGACTACCGCACCGGCCAGGGCATCACCGGCCCGCTGTTCATCGGCCGCGACACGCACGCCCTGTCCGAGCCGGCCTGGGCCAGCGCGCTCGAGGTGCTCGCCGCCAACGGCGTGCAGACGCTGATCGACGACCGCGACGGCTACACGCCGACCCCGGCGGTGTCACACGCGATCCTGACCTACAACAGGGGCCGCACCGACGACACGAGGGCCGACGGCATCGTCGTCACCCCGTCCCACAACCCTCCGCAGGACGGCGGTTTCAAGTACAACCCGCCGCACGGCGGCCCCGCCGACACCGACGCCACCGGCTGGATCGCGAACCGCGCCAACGAGCTGCTGGCCGCGAAACTGGCCGGGGTGAAGCGAATTCCGTTCGAGAAGGCCCTGAAGGCCGAGACCACGGGCCGCTACGACTTCCTCGGCACCTACGTCGACGACCTGCCGAGCATCCTCGACCTCGACGCGATCCGCGAGCACGGCCTGCACATCGGCGCCGACCCGCTCGGTGGTGCCGCGGTGGCCTACTGGGGCGAGATCGCGCAGCGCCACCGGCTCAACCTCGAGGTCGTCAACCCGCTGGTCGACGCCACGTTCCGGTTCATGACGCTCGACTGGGACGGCAAGATCCGCATGGACTGCTCGTCCCCTTCCGCGATGGCCTCGCTGATCGGCGCGAAAGACCGCTACGACATCGCGACCGGCAACGACGCGGACTCCGACCGCCACGGCATCGTCACGCCCGACGGCGGGCTGATGAACCCGAACCACTATCTGGCCGTCGCGATCAACTACCTCTTCCAGTCACGGACGGGGTGGTCGCCCCAGGCGGGTATCGGCAAGACCCTGGTGTCGTCGTCGATGATCGACCGGGTCGCCGCCGACCTGGGCCGCAGGCTGGTCGAGGTCCCGGTGGGCTTCAAGTGGTTCGTGCCCGGCCTGCTCGACGGCTCGGTCGGGTTCGGGGGCGAGGAGTCGGCCGGCGCGTCGTTCCTGCGCCACGACGGCTCGGTCTGGAGCACCGACAAGGACGGCATCCTGCTGGCCCTGCTGGGCAGCGAGATCACCGTGAAGACGGGCCGGACACCGAGCCGCCTGTACGCCGACCTGGTCGAGAAGCACGGTGACCCGGTGTACGCGCGCATCGACGCCCCGGCGAGCCGGGAACAGAAAGCCGTTCTAGCGAAGTTGTCGCCCGAGCAGGTCACCGCCACCGAGCTGGCCGGCGAACCGATCACGGCCACGCTCACCGCGGCGCCCGGCAACGGCGCGGCGATCGGCGGGCTCAAGGTCAGCACGGAGAGTGCGTGGTTCGCCGCGCGCCCGTCCGGTACGGAGGACGTGTACAAGATCTACGCCGAGTCCTACCGGGGCCCTGAGCACCTCGCCCAGGTGCAGCAGGCCGCGAAGGATTTGGTGTCCGCCGTCCTGTAAGAGCTCGAGGATGAAGATGACGTCGACCCAGACCGCGGTCACTCCCGTTCTGTCCACCTCTGCCGTCCCGCCGGTGATCTCACTGGTGCGAGGCGCGCAGGCGCACCGGGTCGCAGTCGATCGACTGCTCGCGTCGTACCGCGCGATCCCCGCCGGGCAGCGGGTACGACTGGCCAAGCGCACGTCCAACCTGTTCCGGTCCCGCGCCGAGGGCAGGGGATCCGGTGTGGCAGGTCTGGACGTGTCCGGTCTGGACGGCGTCATCTCCATCGACACCCAGGCGCGCACCGCCGACGTCCAGGCGATGTGCACCTACGAGACGCTGGTCGCGGCCACGCTGCCGTACGGGCTGATGCCCACGGTCGTGCCCCAGCTGAAGACGATCACCCTGGGCGGGGCGGTGACCGGGCTGGGCATCGAGTCCAGCTCGTTCCGCGACGGCCTGCCGCACGAGGCGGTGCTGGAGCTCGACATCCTCACCGGCGACGGCAACCTCGTCACCGCCCGGCCCGAGGGTGAGCACGCCGACCTCTACCGCGGTTTCCCCAACTCCTACGGCACCCTCGGCTACGCCACCCGTCTGCGCATCGAGCTGGTGCCGGTGCAGGCCGCGGTGGCCCTGCGCCACGTGCGCTTCGGTGACCTCGACGAGCTGGCCGCCGCGATCGGCACCATCAGCACGGCCCGTGAGTGGGAGGGCACCGAGGTCGACTTCCTCGACGGCGTGGTCTTCTCCGCCACCGAGGCCTACCTCACCCTCGGCACCTGGACCGACGACCTCTCCGACCTGAGCGACTACACCGGTCAGCACACCTACTACCGGTCGATCCAGTACCGCTCCACCGACAAGCTCACGATCCACGACTACCTGTGGCGCTGGGACAGCGACTGGTTCTGGTGCTCGTCGGCCTTCGGTGCCCAGAACCCGGCGGTCCGTAAGTACTGGCCGGCCAAGTACCGCCGCAGCGACGTCTACCACCGGCTGGTCGGACTGGACGCGAAGTACGGATTTGTCGCCAAAGTTGATGCCTGGCGCGGTAAGCCTGCCCGCGAGCGCGTGATCCAGGACGTGGAACTCCCCGTGACGCGCACCGCGGAGTTCCTGCGCTGGTACCTCGATCACGTTCCGATGACCCCGGTCTGGCTGTGTCCGCTCCGGCTGCGCGAATCCGGCCCGGCCGGCACGCCCACCGCCGGGTCGAAGCCCTGGACGCTGTATCCGCTGCGGGCCGGCGAGACCTACGTCAACGCCGGCTTCTGGGGCACGGTCGCAATCGAGCCGGGCCGGGCCGACGGTGACAAGAACCGCGAGATCGAGGACGCGGTGGCGCAATTCGGCGGCCACAAGTCGCTCTACTCGGACGCGTACTACGACGAGGCCACGTTCTGGGCGGCCTACGGCGGCGAGAACTACCCGGCCCTCAAACGGCGCTACGACGGCGACGGACGGTTGCTGGACCTCTACGCCAAGGCAGTCGGACGCCGTTAGAGGCGTCGGTCCCACAGCACGTTCACATCACAGCCCGTGCACAAACCGGTCAAAGTAGTTGCATGCGGGATCATTACTACTTGTGCTTGAGGCAACTAATACCTCAATCTTAGAGAGCTCGATGTCACTGAAAGTGATACGGGCTCGGTCTCGCGATGATCGTTAGGACGACTTACGATGCGATCGTCGCGGGAGAACAGTCACGAGGAGATCCAGTTGAGCCTCTTACCAATCCTGGGCCGAATGGACGACGACGCCCAGCCCCTTCTGCTGGCGGACATCTTCGACGTGCTCCTCGCGGAGCCCTCACCAGTGCGCTTCACCGCGTACGACGGGAGTGCGACCGGTCCGGCCGACGCCGCGATCACCATCGCACTGAACACGCCGCGAGCCGCCGCCTACATGGCAACAGCTCCCGGTTCGCTCGGAATGGCCCGGGCCTACGTCACCGGTGACGTTCAGGTCACCGGCGTTCATCCGGGCAATCCTTACGCTCTGTTAGCCGCCATGGATCAGCTCAAATGGCGCCGTCCGGACGTCCGCACCGCTCTGCGCATCGCCCGCAGCCTGGGCATGAAGCGGCTCGTGCCGCCGCCGCCCCCGCCGCAGGAGGCGCTTCCCGACTGGCGCCGGGCCCTGGAGGGACTGCGTCACTCCAAGCACCGTGACGCCGAGGCCATCCACCACCACTACGACGTCTCGAACGCCTTCTACGAGCTCCTGCTCGGCGACTCGATGACCTACACCTGCGCCTGCTATCCGCACGAAGACGCCACGCTCGAAGAGGCGCAGGACAACAAGTACGACCTGGTCGCCCGCAAGCTCGGGCTGAAGCCGGGCATGCGCCTGCTCGACGTGGGCTGCGGCTGGGGCGGCATGGTGCGGCACGCCGCCAAGCACTACGGCGTGAAGGCGCTGGGCGTGACGCTCTCGGCCGAGCAGGCCGAGTGGGCCCAGCAGGAGATCAAGCGGCAGGGGCTCGAAGACCTGGCCGAGGTCCGGTTCAGCGATTACCGCGACGTCGTCGAGGGCGACTTCGACGCCGTCAGCTCGATCGGCCTGACCGAGCACATCGGCGTGGGCAACTACCCGTCGTACTTCGAGTTCATCGGGAGCAAGCTGCGCCCGGGCGCCCGGCTGCTGAACCACTCGATCACCCGGCCGGACAACATCCACCAGCCGCGGGTCAAGGGTGGGTTCATCGACCGCTACATCTTCCCCGACGGTGAGCTCACCGGCGCCGGCGGCCTGATCGTCGCGCTGCAGAACTCGGGGCTGGAGATGCGCCACGAGGAGAGCCTGCGCGAGCACTACGCCCGTACCTGCTATGCCTGGTGCGAGAACCTGGTCGCGAACTGGGACGCGGCGGTCGCCGAGGTCGGCGAGGCCACGGCCAAGATCTGGGGCCTGTACCTGGCCGGGTCGAGCCTGGGCTTCGACAAGCGCCAGATCGAGCTGCACCAGGTGCTGGCCGTGAAGCCCGACGAACGCGGCCGTTCCGGTATGCCTCTGCGCCCCGACTGGGGCGTCTGACCAGCCACGCAGAGCCCTCGCTCCGGGGGCTCTGCGTGGTCGGACGAAGGGTCTTGCCCCGTTCACGTACGACCGACCGGGTGGCCACCCGACAGTACGTGACCGGGGCCGTAGCCCGTTCGGGGTAACCGGCCCTCAACTGATCACCGGGCCCGGCCGATAAGAAGCGACGGAACCGCTCAAGCCCGGCGGTGGCGCAACAGACCGGATGGCCGCAGGTACGGCCCGGAAACGGAGCTAACGTGCACGTGGCCCGCCAGGCGATCAACGACGCCACCGGCCACCTCTTTGGCTACGAGCTGCTTTTCCGCAGCGCCGCCGGAGCGACTGTGGCCGACCTGGACACCGACCGGGCCACCACGCAGACCATCCTCGCCGCCTTCGCCGAGTTCGGCGCCGAGGAACTGCTCGGCGGCAAGCCGGGGTTCATCAACCTCACCCGCAGCTTCCTGGTCGGTGACCTGCCGCTGCCCTTCGCCCCCGAGGCCGCGGTACTCGAGGTGCTGGAGAACATCCATATCGACCGTGAGGTCGTGATCGGCGCGCTCCGGCTCGCGAGCGAGGGCTACCGCCTGGCCCTCGACGACTTCGTCTGGAGCGAGGAGGCCGAGCCGCTGCTGGCGGTGGCCGACATCGTGAAGATCGATGTGCTCTCGATGACCTGGGAGGAGGTGCTCTTCACGGTCGAGAAGTGCCGTCGTCACGACGTGCGCCTGCTCGCCGAGAAGGTGGAGAACGCCGAGATGTACGCCAAGTGCATCGAGCTCGGCTTCGAGCTGTTCCAGGGATACTTCCTGGGCCGGCCGGAGACCATGTCGATCGAGACGCTCTCCCCCGGCCAGCAACTCGCGCTGCAGCTGATCGGCCGGCTGGGTGATCCGAACGCGTCCACCGCGGAGATCGAGCGGGCCGTGCGCCGTGACCCGGCGCTGGTCTACCGCCTCCTGCGGATCGCGAACTCGGCCGCCGCCGGGTCGACCCGGCAGGTGTCGTCGATCCGGGACGCACTGGTCATGGTGGGTCTGAGCCGCCTGCGCGCCTGGCTGATCCTGATCGCGCTGGCTCCTGACAGCGCCAGCCAGACCGCGATGGTGGGCGCTCTCACCCGGGCCCGCACCTGCGAGCGGGTGGCCGAGATGGGCCGGATCATCGCCCCGGACACCGCTTTCACCGCCGGTCTGCTCGACGGTATCGCCGAGGGTCTCGGTCTGCCCTCGTCCGACCTGCTCGACCGGATGCCGACGCTCACCCCCGAACTGTCGGCCGCGCTCACCGGTGACGCCACGCATCCCCTGCGCCGGGTGCTCACGTCGGTGCGGGCCTACGAGCACGAAGACCTGGTGGAGGCCTGTCGCGGTCCGGTGCCGTTGCAGACCATGGCCGAGGCCTACCTGCAGGCGCTGGCCTGGACCACGGAGACCACGCGCTTCACGACCGTGCGGGAGCGGACGCCCCGGCCCGTCTGAGATCAGGGTCCGGGCCGGCCGGGCCGCCTCACCGGGTAGACCTCAGGACGCCGCCAGACCGAAGTCCTGCGTCCACCAGATCCGGCCGTCGGAGGCCTCGACCGCGGCCACACCGATGTCCTCGAACGAGCAGTTGAGGATGTTGGCCTGGTGGCCGGAGCTCTTCATCCACATGTCCATGACGCTCGAGGCACTGTCGGAACCGTAGTTGTAGGCGATGTTCTCGCCGAAGGTGCGCCAGGTGTATCCGGCGGCGCCGATGCGCTCGCCCACGCCCGGCTCGCCGGACAGCTGGTGGTCCAGCGTGTTCTTGCTCCTCATCAGCTCGGTGTGGTCGAGCGCGGCCCGTGTCAGGGCGGCGTTCGCCTTCACCGCGACGTCGCAGCCGGCAGCCTCACGCTCCTGGTTGACCAGGGTGATCACCTGGGCGGCGAGGGTGGTGTCGACGGTGGACTTGGTGGTCACGTCCGTCGGGGCGGTCGCGGTGTCGTCCGGTTGTGTCGATTCGGAGGACGCGTCGTCCGGGGACGAGGTGGCCTGGTCGTCCGGGCCGGTGGTCGGGTCGGTGGGGTCGCTGGTGTCGCTGGGGTCGGTCGGCTCACTGGTCGCGGTCTCATCCGGCTCCGAGGGGGGCGTCGTCGAGGAGGGCTTGGTCGGCTTGTCGGCGGGTGCGGTGGCGCCGGTGTCGTCCGGTGACGTCGTGCTCGTGTCGTCGGGCGACGTTTTGGCGGTGTCATCCGGTGACGTGTTGTCCGGTGACGTGTCGTCCGACGATGTGCCGTCCGATGACGTGTCGTCCGGCGAGGTGGTGGCCGGGTCGTTCGGGATGTTGCCGGGGGACGCGGTGGCCGGGGCGCCGCCACCGGTCGTGGTGGTCCCGGTCGTGGTGGTCCCGGTCGTGGTGGTCCCGGTCGTGGTGGTCCCGCCCGGGCTGGTCGTCGGGGTCCCGGGGAGCCGTTGGCGCCTGGTCTTCGCGTCGTCCTGAGACTCGGCCCGCGCTGCGTCGACCTCGGCGTCGGTGCGGGTGCCGGTGGTGGGCCGGCCGAGGGAGGTCAGGCTGGTGCTGAGTGCGGAGCGGGGTGTGTCGGTCTGACCGCTGAGGAGCCCGTTGCAGGCCCAGGCGGCGCCGCTGCCGCCGACCACCACGGCGGTGACGCCGGCGATCCAGATCGGCCGGACCTTGAGACGTGTCAGGGACATGACCAGGAGGTTTAGCACGATCGCCGGTTAAGGCGTTGTCATATCGTTATCTACCAGCTTCGCCCGGGATCGTGGCCCGAGCCCGCAAAGACCGTGATCACATGCTGCCGATTGCTCAAATCGGGGCGGAGATCTCGTTAACTGATGCGGGCAATCACGCCAAAATAAATGGCGGACGACGTGCGCACCCACGCCGGCAAGTGCGCCTTCGGTCGCGGAGAGTGGGCGATACCTCCCGCAGTGCAGCCTCCGACGGTTCACTCGAGGCATGAAGGCCGCCGTGCGCCACCTTTACGGACCACCCGAGGTGGTCACGCTTGCCGAGGTGCCTCCCCCGGTCTTGGGCCCAGGCCAATTGATGGTCAGGGTTTACGCCACCACGGTCAACCGGACGGACTGCGCCCTGCGCGAGGGCAAGCCCTTCCTGTGGCGGCTGCTCGTCGGCCCGCGGCGCCCCCGCTTGAAGATCCTGGGCTGCGAGTACGCCGGGGTGGTCGAGGAGGCGGCCCCGGACGTGACCCGGTTCAGCGTCGGAGACCAGGTGTTCGGCTACCACGACACGGGTTTCGGGGCTCACGCCGAGCTGCTGGCGGTGACGGCGTCGGGACCGATCGCCCTCCTGCCCACCGGCCTGAGCTTCGAGCAGGCGGTTCCGGCCACCGAGGGATCGCACTACGCCGACACCATGATCCGCGGCGCCCGCATCGAGCCCGGGCACGAGGTTCTCGTCTACGGCGCCACCGGAGCCATCGGTTCGGCGGCAGTGCAGCTGCTGCATGGGATCGGCGCGCACGTCACCGCCGTGTGTGATGCCGAAAACCTGGACCTGGTACGGAAACTCGGCGCCGACCAGGTGATGGACCGCACGGCGTTCGACCAAGAGATCCAGCAGCACCGACGAAAAGGCCGCCGCCACACCGAGCTCAGCACTGCCCCCGAAGCCAGCACTGCACCCGAAGCCAGCGCCGCGCCCGTTGCCCGCACCAAACCCAAGGCCAGCATGGCCCCCGAAGCCAGCGCCCCATCCATCGCCAGCACCACCCCCAAGGCCAGCACCGCACCCGTTGCCAGCACTGCACCCGAGGCCAGCATGGCCCCCGAAGCCAGCGCCCCATCCGTTGCCAGCACTGCACCCAAGGCCAGCGCCCCATCCGTTGCCAGCACTGCACCCAAGGCCAGCGCCCCATCCATCGCCAGCACCGCACCCGAAGCCGACGCCACACCCGTTGCCGTACAGGGCCAGTCACCGGACGGCTATCACGCCGTACTCGACGCCGTGGGCAAGAGCTCGTTCGGACAGTGCCGCCGCCTGCTGCGACCAGGCGGCGTCTACGTCTCGGCGGACCTGGGCAAGGGCTCGCAGAACATCGTGCTCCCCCTGGCCGCGCCGTTGACCCGGCTTCTGCTGCAGGGCCGACGAGTGGTGTTCCCCATCCCCAGAAGAACCCCGGACATGGCCGAGCACTTTCGCGAACTCATGCAGCACGGCACATTTCGGCCACTGATCGACCGCAGCTATCCCCTGGGCGACATCGTCGCTGCCCACCGGTACGTGAGCAGCGGCCGCAAGGTCGGCAACGTGGTGATCGTGGTGCGCACCGTGGAGCCGGGCGCCCCGCCCGTGTCGTGACGAAGCGGGGTCGCCCGGAGCTTCGGGAACGTCAGGCCGGGTTGGTCGTGACGACCAGCTCGACCGGGATGTTGTTGCGCGTCGCGTTGGAGTAGGGGCAGACCTGGTGCGCGGTCTCGACGATCGACTCGGCGGTGGCCTGGTCGAGCGCGGGGAAGTTCACCTTCAGGGTGACCTCGAGCGCGAAGCCGCCCTGGCCGTTCGAGCCGATGCCGACCTCGGCCGTCACCGAGGAACCGGTGGTGTCGGCCTTCTGCTTACCGGCCACCAGGCGCGCGGCGCCGTGGAAGCAGGCCGCGTAACCGGCCGCGAACAGCTGCTCGGGGTTGGTCTTCTCGCCGCCCGGGCCGCCCATCTCCTTGGGGACGGCCAGGTCGAGGTCGATGACGCCGTCGCTCGACGTGGTGTGCCCGCCTCGCCCGTCACCCGTAGCGGTAGCAACAGCGGTGTACACAGCAGCCATGACAGATGCCTCCAAGTAATCGGACCGATCGTTCTGTCGTTCTGAACTCTCTCGCGCGGGTCATTGCCCTGTCAAGACGGAACGATCGGTCCGATGACGCTAGAATGGGCGCATGGCAACGACCGAGCCGGTATCCGTCAGACCCTCGAAGGCACGCGAGCGCCTGCTGAGAACCGCCTCGGCGCTCTTCTACACCGAAGGCATCCATGAGGTAGGTGTCGACCGCATCCTCAGCGAGGCTGAGGTCACACGCTCCACCTTCTACCGGCATTTCCCCGGCAAGGAGGATCTGGTGCTCAACTACATCCACGGGGTCGACCAGTCCGTGCGCGAGCACGTCGAAGAGACCGGCGAGGGCGAAGGCAGCGAGCACCCGAAGTCGCTGATCGAGGCGCTGATCGACGAGCACGCCGAGCAGATCTGCCGGCCGGGCTTCCGGGGCTGCGCGTTCATCAACGCCGCCGCCGAGTACCCCGACCACGCCAGTCCCGTGCGCCTGGCCATCGACGAGCACCGGGCCTGGATGCTGGGCGTGGCCACCGAGGCGTTCCGCCGGGCCGGTCACGATTCGCCCGACCGGGCCGGGCGCCGCTTCATGCTGCTGCGCGACGGCGCGATGATCTCGGGCTATCTGCACGATCCGGAAGCCGCTCGCAAAACTCTGCGCGAGGGCATAGACGATCTGCTGTTCGACGGCCGGTCGAGTTCCTGATGTCCCTCGGTTTTGCCACAATGCTGGCCACGGGTCAGAGGTAGGGAGCAAGGTGGGCGAGCGGAACGAGGTGGTCCTCGACCGCACCCGTCGGCTGCTCACGTTCCTGGCGGCCACGGCCCGGGAGCTGACCGTCCGGCCGGTGCGCGACGTGTTCCGGCACGACGGGCCGGCCCCCCTGACCCCCTCCGACATCCCGGCCCACCCTCAGGTGCACCTCGGCCCCACGGCCGACGGCGGCGCCTGGCTGCGCGTGGGCAAGGTGGCGCAGGTCGGCGAGCCGCCGGTGCCACCTCCGCACCTGGCGCCCTACCTCGAGTCGCCCACCGCGGGCGAAACCGCGGGCGAGGTGGAAGCGGCCGCCGCACCGCGCGTCCCCCGTCGACGCTCGGGCGCCCCGCACGAGACACCCGAGATGCTCCGCACCCGCGCGGTGGGTGAGGCACTCCCGCTCAGCGAGCCGAACAAGACACCCGGAACGCTCCCGACCAGCGCCACCGACGACACGACCGAGTCGCTCCCGACCAGCGCGGCCGGCAGGGCGCCGGAGGCGCGCTCAACCACCGCGGCCGGCGAGACCCTCCGCAGCAGCGACTCCGACGAGCGTCCCGAGAGGCTCCCGGCCGACGAGGCGCGCGACTGGCTCGAGCAGACCTGGCAGCCCTGGGCCGAGGCCACGAAGCACACCCGTCAGGCCCGTGACCTCTACGAACGCCTCTTCAGCCTGCACCTCGAGGCCGAGCGCACGCAGAGCACGCACGAGCTGGTGTGGGGTCACTCGATCCTGTCCTGGCAGCCCCGCAGCTCCGGGCAGCCCCGCAGCTCCGGGCAGCCCCACGGCTCCGAGCAGTCCCACGGCTCCGAGCAGTCCCACAGCTCCGAACAGCCCCACAGCTCCGAACAGCCCCACGATCCCGACGCCGCGATCCGTCACCCTCTCCTGCTCACCGGCGCCCTGATCGAGCTCGACGCCGCCACCGGCGCCCTGCGCGTCACCCCCGACGGCCCGCCCGAACTCCAGCTGGCCCCGCTCGAGGGCCTCGACCTGCCGGTCCTCGGCGAGCTCAACAAGCTCACCGAACGCGTCGCCGCCGAGCCGTTCGACGCCTGGAACCCCCAGGACCGCCACGAACTGCACGAAAGCCTGCTCGCGCCGCTGCATCTCGACGCCCGCACCGACGACGGCCCGAACATCGTCCCGCCGCACGACGTTCCGGTGATCACCGACACCTGGGTGCTGTTCCTGCGTCGGCGCCCCACCCGTCACGAGCGCTTCTACCTGCAGCTGGCCGAACGGCTGCGCGACGACTCGGTGCTCCCCCAGTCGCTGGCCGCGGTGGTGGCCGACGACGACGAACTGCAGGCCGCACTGGGCGCGGCCCCCGACGACAACTCCTGGCTGCCCGTCGGCGAGCGCCTGCTCATGCCTCTGGCGGCCAATGCCGAGCAGGAGCGCATCGCCCGGCAGCTGTCCCGAGAGCGCGGTGTCACGGTGCAGGGCCCACCCGGCACGGGCAAGAGCCACACCATCGCCAACCTGGTGAGTCACCTTCTCGCACACGGCAAACGGGTGCTGGTGACGGCGCAGAACGAGCAGGCGCTCACCGTCCTGCGCGACAAGATCCCCGAGGAGCTGCGGGATCTGTCGATCGCGGTGCTGGGTTCGTCGAACGAGTCGATGGAGCAGCTGCGGGGCTCGGCGCAGGCGGTGCAGGACATCGCCTCGCAGATCGACGTGGACTTCGAGACCGCCCTCGTCGAGAAACTCGACACCGAGCTCGACCAGGTGCGCGCGCAGCTGCGTGACGTCGAGCAGGCCGTTCTCGAGGCGCTGCGCACCGAAGACGCCCAGTGGCCCCTGCCGTCGGGGCCACAGCGGGCTCCGGAGGTGGCGCGCTGGCTCACGGCGCACGAGCACGACCTCGGCCTGATCCCCGACGAGCTCGCGGTCGATGCGGTTCCGCCGCTCGATCCGTCGCAGCTGGCGCGGCTTTTCGACCTGAGCGAACGGCTGATGCCGACCGATGCGCACGCCCTGCGCACGAAGCGGCCGCGCGGTGATCTGCCCACGCCGACCCAGCTCGTCGCCCTGACCGGCAAGCTCGACCAGCTGCGGCAGGACGTGGCCGATCTGGAGCACTCGGGTGTCGACGTGGAGGCTCTCGACCGCGTCGAACCGGAGGCACTGGTCGAGTTGCGGTCACTGGTAGACGCGTCGGCGAGCCGGCTCGCGCGCCTCGAGAACCCCGGGCTCGACCGGATCCGTTCCGAGGTGCGCGCGTCCGGACAGGCCCGGCAGACCTGGGAGAACCGTTCCGGGCAGCTGAAGCAGCTCACCGACCGGGCCGCCGACCTGCAGCGGGCCCTGTTCGGGCACGAGATCCAGCTGCCGGTGGGCGATGTCCACGAGCAGAAGCGTCTGCTGGCCGATCTCGGGCAGAGATTCGCCGCAGGCAAGGGACTTCCGCGCTTCGGTGGGGGCGATCTCAAGCAGCTGCACGCCCAGGCCCTCGTCGACGGCCGGGCACTGCGCACCCCCGAAGACGTGCAGCTGGCCACGACCCAGCTCGAGCTCACCGAGGCCCGCGGTTCGATCCTGCGCATGCTCGCCCAGCTGGCCCCGCTCGAGGTCCCGCCCGACGGGCCCGACTTCGTGCACGGGACAACGGTTCTCGCCGAGCAGCTGGCCCAGGCCCTGACCTGGGAGACGGTCGATCAGCCGGCCCTGCTCGAGCGGCTGCGCCCGGTGATGCCCCACCTGCAGGCCGGTCTGAGTGCCGAGGAGCTGCACCACGGGGGCCGGCTGCTGGCGGCCTCGGGTGCCCGGCAGGAAGAGCGCACGGTCACGGCCGAACTCGAGTCCCTGGCCGCTGAGCTGCGCGCGGGCGCGGAGGCGACCGACGCGTCCCCCATCTGGAACACCCTGCGCAACGCACTCGACCATCGCGACTGGGGCACCTGGGGCGTCACTCTCGACGAGGTGGCCCGGCTTTCGGGCCTGGAACCGATCGCCTCGGAGCAGAAGGAACTGGCCGCCCGGCTGGCCACCGTGGCCCCGGGCTGGTCGGCCGCGATCGTGGCCACCAGCGCCGATCCCGACGTGGTGGGGCTGAGCACGAGAACCGCCCAGATCTGGCACTGGCGCATCACCGCGACCTGGCTCGACGAGCTGCTGCGCGCCGGTGACCTGGCGCATCTGCAGGCCCAGGTGATCACGTTGCAGCAGCGTGAGCAGGCCCTGGTGCTGCAACGTGCGCGTCGCGGAGCCGGGCTCGGCCTCAAGCGCAACCTGCGTGACCTGAACCGCCGCGCGCTGGCTTCGTGGCTGCGGGCGCTGGGCAAACGCGGCAAGGGCACCGGCAAGTACGCACCGCACTGGGAGAGCGAGGCGCGCCGGTTCATGCCGAGCGCGATGGGTGCGGTGCCGGTGTGGATCATGCCCGTGCACCGGGTGATCGAGAACTTCGATCCGCTGGTCACCGAGCCGTTCGACGTGGTGATCGTCGACGAGTCGAGCCAGTGCGACCTGCTCTCGGTGGGGGTGCTGGCGCTGGGCGCGAAGGCGGTGGTGGTCGGCGACGACCAGCAGACCAGCCCGGCCGCGGTGGGTGTGAACCAGGAACGCATCATCGGCCTGCAGAACTCGCACCTGCCCGATGTCGGCGTGAAGAGCCTGCTCACGGTCGACCAGAGCCTGTACGCGCTGTCCGAGCTGATCTTCCCGAGCACGATCCTGCTGCGTGAGCACTTCCGTTGCGTGCCGGAGATCATCGAGTTCTCCAACCGCTACTACGACGGCGACATCCTGCCGTTGCGCGAGCCGTCCACCGCCGCCATCGGTGCGCCGTTGCGCCTGGTGCGCACCGAGACCGGCGCCACGAGCGGCTCGGCGTCGGGCGACAAGATCAACCGGATCGAGGCTGCGGCTCTGGTGGAGCAGGTCGTGGCCTGCCACCACGACCGGGCCTACGACGGCATGACGTTCGGCGTCGTCACGTTGCAGGGCTCGGCCCAGGCCCCGCTGATCGAGAACCTGCTGCGTGACCGGCTGGGCCCCGAGGCCTTCGCCGAACGGCGTCTGCGGGTGGGCAGCCCGCCGGCCTTCCAGGGTGACGAGCGCAACGTGGTCTTCGTGAGCGTGGTCGCCGACGACGCGACCTGGGCCGCCACCAAGAACGCGGACAAGCAGCGCATCAACGTCGCGGCGTCCCGTGCGCAAGACCAGCTGTGGGTGTTCCACACGGTCGAGCCCGGTCGTCTGCACGCCGACGACCAGCGGCGTGCCTTGCTGGAGTACGTGCGCGACGCGGGTCGTCGCCCGTTCCAGCCGGAGGGTCTCGAAGCGCGCTGCGAGAGCGATTTCGAGCTCGACCTGCTGCGCGAGTTGTTGCCTGCCGGGTACGAGGTGCAGGTGCAGCACCAGGTCGGGCGCTACCGCGTCGACCTGGTCGTGGTCGGGCAGCACGGCCGGCTCGCGATCGAGTGCGACGGTGACCGCGCCGATCTCGTCGACGGCTGGGAGGCCGGCATCCGGCGTCAGCGTCAGCTCGAGCGGCTGGGCTGGACGTTCTGGCGCATCCGGGCCTCCGAGTTCTACCGCGAGCGCTCCGAGACGGTCGCGACGCTGATCGAGCGGCTCGACAAGCTGGGCATCCGGCCGCGTGATCAGTGGCCGGTCACGGTCGATGCGGAGATTGAAGACGCGTCGGGAGACCCGGGCGGCCCGGTGACCTCGGGTGGTCCGGCGGACGCGGGTGGTCCGGCGGACGCGGGTGGCCCGGCGGCCTTGAGCGGTCCGGCGGACGCAGGTGGCCCGGTGGACGCAGGTGGCCCGGTGGATCTGGACGGCCCGGCCGACCAGGGTGCCCCGGTGGATCTGGACCGGGCCGGCGACACCCTCTTCGACCTGCCCGAGCGTTAGGCCTGGTCGCCCTTGTCCCAGGTCATGCCCGCCCACGGGTTGTAGTCGGCGAGAAGGTCTTCCTGGGGCGGGCGTTCGGCCTCGGGAACGTGCTGCAGGTTGATGCGGATCCGGTACCAGAGCGAGCTGCGGCCGCGCATGCCGTCGACCAGCACGTCGGCCGGTTCGAGGTGGGCGGCGACGGACGGGTACTTCTGCTTCCAGACCTCCAGCCACTCCAGGGCCTCGGGCTTGGTCTTGGTGCGGGCCACCTCGATCAGCGGCATCGTGGACTGACGACGCCCCGTTCCCTTCGGCGGCTTCTCGGCCGGCCCCAGCTCCTTGGCCCGCGCGAGCAGGGAATCGACCGTGCCGGTGGCATTTTCGATACCTTTCCAGGGATCACCCTGTTCCTCGTACCGAGGGAGCACCGTGGCGACGGTGAGCTGCTCCATGCGGCAGTGCTCCACGTCGTCCCAGAGCAGTGGGGTGGAGACCCTCGCGTCGGGCACCGCTCGCACCGACCAGACCGAAGCCGTGGTGCGGTCTTTCGCCATCTGGTTGAAGTCGACGAAGACCACCGACCCGCGCTCCTCCTTCCACCACTTCGAGGTCGCCAGGTCGGGCACACGATTCTCGACCTCGCGGGCCACCGTCTCGGCGGCCAGGCGCAGATCCTTGAACGGACGCGTCGGCTCCACCCGGGAGTAGATGTGAAAGCCCCGGGAGCCGGAGGTTTTGGGCCAGCTGCTCAGTCCGTGGTCGGCCAGCACCTGCTTCACCACGAACGCCACCTCGACGACCTGCGGCCATTCCACGCCGGGCATCGGGTCGAGGTCGATGCGCAGTTCGTCGGGCCGGTCGAGGTCTTCGGCCAGCACCGGGTGCGGGTTCAGGTCGATGCAGCCGAGGTTGACCACCCAGGCCAGGCCGGCGGCGTCGCGGATCACGGCCTCCTCGGCGGAACGGCCGCTCGCATACTTCAGCTCGGCCACCTCGACGAACGACGGGCGCTTCGCCGGAGCCCGCTTCTGGAAGAACGCCTCCTCGTCGATGCCCTTCACGAAGCGCTTGAGCACCATCGGCCGCCCGGCCACGCCGCGCAGAGCGCCGTCGGCCACGGCCAGGTAGTACTGCACCAGGTCGAGTTTGGTGATTCCCACACCCCCGCCCGGACGTTCGGCGAGCGGGAACACCATCTTGTCGGGATGCGTCACGGTGACCTCGTGTCCACCGACCTCGAGAACCGTGCCCTTCTCAGCCATCCACTCAGGCTAGGGCGAGCACAGCGTCAGACAAGGGGAACGGAGAGCGAATTCCTGCAGCTCAGACCCGTCCTCTATCTGTGGATATGAGGTGTTACCGAGACGGATTCTCCGAACAGGTCATGATTTTGACGAACCAGGAAGCGATAATCCCTATTCACTCCGGCGGCGGATGCATCTGACCGGCGAAAGCTCCTACCGTCCGGAACATGCCCACTCTTCTGGATGTGCTGCCGCGCAACGTCGCGGCCGAGCGCGCCCGCCGCGGGTGGCTCCAGAAAGACCTCGCGCAACGTCTCGGCTGGGGCGGCACCAAGGTGTCCGAGCTCGAGACCGGCGCCCGCCGTGTGCAGGTCGACGAGCTCGGGCCGCTGTGCAAGGCGCTGGGAGTTCCGCTGTGGAAGCTCGCCGAGGGCACCGACCTCGAAGAGCTAGAGGCACTGGGACTAACCCCACCGCGCTGAGCCCAGTCCCCACCGAGCCCAGTCCCCACCGAGCCCAGTACCCACTGAACCCAGCAATCGCCGAGCCCGATTCCCGCTGACTCAGAGCCGAGCCCGATTCCCGCCGACTCAGACCAGCGACAGGTGCTGCGCGGACGCCCGGATCTCGACCTGCTGACCCCAGCCCACCTGCAGTCGGTCGGCCTCCAGCCCGTCGCCGAACACCACCAGATCCCCCTCCGCGACCACCGGCAGCACCTCGCCCGGCCGCAGCAGTCCCCGCGTGAGGCTGGTTCCGGTGAACGGTGAGGGCCAGGCCTCGCGCACGAACCAGGCCAGCTCCGCATCGGCCGGCCCGGGCAGACCCAGGTCATCGGCGTCCCGGGCCCCGGGTGCCGACCCCCGCGGCACCCCGCCACCCCGACCGGCCCCGGCGGAACCAGCTCGCTCCCGGGCCACCGACGCGCACCACCCCGTCGACCCCGTCCCGGTGCCGACCAGGATCCCCGACGACGACTGGCGCTCGTCCCACAACCGGTACCGCGCCGACTGGTGCCCGGAGTCCCCGAGGTACAGCTCGTTCAGGGCCCGCAGCGTCTGCCCGTCGTCCAGCACCGCTTCCACCATCGTGCGTCGTTCGACGGCCGCCCGGCCGGCCACCACGTCCCCCAGCAACCGCGCCACCGCGGGCGGCGAGTGCCGCACCAGCACGCCCGGATTCACGCCGGGTTCCGGGTCCACGCCGATCACCGCCTGCCCGTCCACGTACTTGGCCACGTTCGCGACGAGACCGTCCTGACCGACGGCGACCACCACGTCCTCAGGCTCGAAACGCAGTCGGGGCAGGTCGGCCCGCTCGACCGACGCCCGCCGCCACCCTCCCGGCACTCCGCTCGAGACCTGCTGCAACGCCTCGTGCAGGGCATCGTGCCGGGCCTGCACCGACTCCAGGTCACGCCCCCGCGAGCGCAGGAAGAACTCGGCCTGACCGCGGGTGCCGTGCCGCATCAGGAGCAGGTCGAGCTCACTGCGGCGATGCACCAGAACCGCGCGGGGAGCGATCACCGGGCGCCGCCCCGAGAACCCTGAGAGCCCTGAGCACCCGGCGAGCCCTGAGCACCCTGAGCCCCTTGGGCCGTTGAAGAAGCCAGCGCGGTGAGCGCACTCGTGATGGCATCCGGCGTCAGCGTCAGGCTTCCGATCTGCGGCAGGTGCGCAGCGGCCTCGCGGGCGGCCAGGGCGAAGAGCACACCCCGGTCGATCTCGGAGTACACGGCCATCCGGGCGGCCTCGGTCTCGGCCTCGGCGGCACCGACCAGACGGGTGGTCTCGGCCCGGGCCTGGGCCAGCACCTGCGTCTGCTCGGCCTTGGCCTGGGTCTCGATCCGGCCGGCGGCCGCCGCCTCGGTGGCCCGCCGCCGTTCGTTCGCACCCCGCTGGGTCACCAGCTGCTCCTCCCGGGTGGCCAGCTCGATCTGCGACTGCAGCTCGTTCTCGCTGATCGTCCGCTCCCGCTCCACAGCCAGTGCCCGGCGCTCGTAGGTCGCCTTGTCGGCATCCTGCTGCACCTGCTCACGGGCCGGGGTCTGGAGCGCCCGCTCGACGTCGGCCTCCGGCCGCACCGCCACGACGCGCACGTCGACGACCTCCACGCCGGTCTGGGCCAGCCGGTCGTCCGCGGCCAGCCCCTGGCTGATCCGGGCGCGGACCGCACCGAGGCCGGAGACGAGCGCCTGGTTGAGCGTGAGGCCCACCAGCAGGTCGAGGGCGTGCTGCTGCGCGGCCTCGGTGAGCATCTGGGCGATCTGCTCGAGCGGACGCCCGCGCCACTTGCCGTTCTTCAGCTCCAGCCCGAAGTCGAGGCGGCGGGAGGCCCGGTCCGGGTCGGCCATCCGGTAGGCGACGGTGGCCTGCACCGAGACGTCCTGGAAGTCCGAGGTGCGGGCGTGGAAGAGCAGGCTCAGCTCGCGGTCGTCGATCGGGACCTCACTGAGCGCGGCGCTCAGCGGCCGGAACCAGAAAGCCTGCCCCGGCCCCGAGTGCACCGTCTTGCCGCGGCGGACATGCACGAGATGATCAGTGGTGCCGCTGCGCACGTGCCACACGAAGGGGTAGCGGCGGATCTCGGCCATGGTCGTCCTCCATCGACTTATCGTCACTGCGACGATTTGGTGATGGGGATGACGGTAGCCCTGCCCTTTGTTATCGTCAAGTAGACGAAATCCGATAGAGCCAGGAAGGGACCCAGCGCCGTGTCCGGCACCGAGAACACCGACAGCCCGTACGACCCGTCCAAGTACCCGCCGATCGCCGTGACGGTCGACGTGGTGCTGCTGACCATCCAGGACGACAGCCTCTCGGTCCTGCTGGTGCGGCGCGGCCAGGAGCCGTTCAAGGGCAGCTACGCCCTGCCCGGCGGATTCGTGCAGCCGGACGAGACACTGGCCGCGGCGGCCGCCCGGGAGCTGGAGGAAGAGACCGGCGCGACCGGCATGCACCTCGAGCAGCTCGGCACCTACGGCGACCCGGGCCGCGACCCCCGCATGCGGGTGGTGAGCGTGGTCTACCTGGCGCTGATCCCGAACCCGCCCGAGGTGACCGGAGGCAGCGACGCCGAGGTGGCCGAATGGTCACCGGTGGCCTCGTTCCTCGACGCGACCCTGCCCGAAGACCCGTCCCTGCTGGCCTTCGACCACCGCCGGATCCTGCGCGACGGGGTGGAGCGCGCCCGCGGCAAGCTCGAGTACTCGGGCCTGGCCACCGCCTTCTGCTCGGACGAGTTCACCGTCGGCGAGCTGCGCCGGGTCTACGAGATCGTCTGGGGCGTGGAGCTCGACGCCCGCAACTTCCACCGCAAGGTCACCGGCACGCTCGGCTTCCTGGAGGCGACCGGCGAGATGACCACGCGCGGCGGCGGGCGGCCGGCCCAGCTGTTCAAGCGCGGGGCCACCCAGACCCTGAATCCGCCCATCCTGAGGCCCTCGCCGACCGTGCTGTGACGCGCTTCACAACTCGAAGGTAACTCTGGAACTGAAGATCCGCCCGCAGGTGCCGACAGTTCGCTGTGACCTCGAGCAGCACCCGAACGGGTGAGACCCGCCCCGACGGACTCAAGCACCGCGCGGACATCCAGGGCCTGCGGGCCGTGGCCGTTCTGGTCGTGCTGCTCTACCACACCGGTCTCGGCCCCTCGGGTGGATTCCTCGGCGTGGACGTCTTCTTCGTGCTCTCCGGCTTCCTGATCACCGGGCTGCTGATCCGCGAGCACGAGAAGACCGGCCGCATCGCCCTGATGTCGTTCTGGGCCCGGCGCGCCCGGCGCCTGCTGCCCGCGGCCGTGCTGGTCGTGCTGGCCACCTGCGCCGCGGCCCGGTTCTGGCTGCCGGCCTCGCGCTGGGAGGACATCGGGCACGACGCGATCGCCGCCAGCACCTACTTCCTGAACTGGCGCCTGGCCGCCGAGTCGGTCGACTACCTGGCCGAGGGCACGGCCGCCGGCCCGCTGCAGCACTTCTGGTCGCTGGCCGTGGAGGAGCAGTTCTACCTTCTGTGGCCGCTGCTGATCCTGGCGCTGTTCAGGATCCGCCGGCGCCGGGTGGCGCTGGGCGTGATCGGCGCGGTGGTGGCCGGCTCGTTCGCCGTGGCGGTCGTGACCTACGGCCCGCAGACCTATTTCACCACCCACACCCGGATCTGGGAGATGGCGGCCGGGGCCCTGCTGGCCGCGCTGATGCACGAGCGGGCCTTCGCCCCCGAGCTGATCGTGCGCGGCGTGAACCTGCTGCCGATGCGCCGCCCCCGGGCCCCGCGGCACGGCTGGCTGAGCTGGGCCGGTCTGGTCACCCTGGTCGGCCTGCTCTTCGTGGTCACCCCGGACACCGTGTGGCCCGGCCCGCTCACCGTGCTGGTGGTGGCCGCGACCCTGCTCGTGCTGGCGTTCGGACGGGGCCGCGACGGCACCGAAAAGCTGCTCAGCCTGCGGCCTCTCACCTGGACCGGCGACATCTCGTACTCGCTGTACCTGTGGCACTGGCCGCTGGTGGTGCTGGCTCAGGTCGACGGAAATCTCACGCTCGTCGAAGGTCTCACGATCGTCGCGCTCAGCTTCGCCCTCGCGGCCGGCACCTACTACGGCCTCGAGCAGCCGATGCGCACCGCCCCGTTCTGGGCGGCGGCCCGGGTCGGCCTGGCCGGAGGCCTGGCGTTCGTGCTGATGGGGAGCGGTGCGGGCACCGCCCTGGCCCAGTCGCGGCTGGTCGACGAGGCCCCTCACGCCCCCGGCGCCCGGGCCATCCTGGGCGCGCTGCAGTCGAGCGCGACGTCGCTGGCGCCCACGCCCGAGCTGGCCTCGAAGGACACCGGCGACGTCTACGCCCGGGGCTGCCAGGCGAGCTACGACGAGACCACGGTCAAGCCGTGTGTTTTCGATTATCGATCGGACGGCGCGTCCGGGCCGACCGTCGTGATCGTCGGCGACTCCAAGGCCGCCCAGTGGGTGCCCGCGCTCGAGGTCGTCGCCCGCGAGCAGCACTGGAACCTGATCAGCATGACCAAGGCCGGCTGCGCCTTCTCGGACATCCGCCGGGCCATGAAGGGCGGCTACTACGAGGCCTGCGTGACCTGGCAGCAGGACGCTCTCCGGCGTATCGAGAGCATCCGCCCCGACCTGCTGGTCACCTCGCAGCTCGACTTCTACCGGACCATGCAGAAGAACCGGGCCCTCAGCGGGGCCGCCAACGAGCGGGAACTGGTGCGCGGCCTGACCACCCGGCTGCGTCAGATGAAGGACGCGGGCATCCCGGTCGTCACCATCGCCGAGACCCCGCGCATGGACCAGGACGTGCCTGACTGCGTCAGCGGCAACCTGCAGAACCTGTTGCGGTGCTCAGTGCCGGTGGCCAAGGCGTTCGCGAACGCGGGGGTCGTCGAGGCGGCGTCGCGGGCGGTCCGGGTGCCGATGGTGGACGCGTCGGAACAGTTGTGCACGGCGACCACCTGTCCCGCGGTGGTCGGGGACGTGGTGGTCTACCGCGACGAGCACCACCTGACCGCGACGTTCGCCCGCAGCACGGCCCCGTTCGTCGGGCAGGAACTGAAGCGCGTGGTCGACGACGAGGTGCGGGCCGAGCTCTTCGGCTGAGCCGCCGAGTCTGGTCGGGCCCGCCCTTCGTGCCTACGCTCGAAGGCATGAGTGATGCCATCTCGATCAGTGGCCTGATCAAGAACTTCGGCAGCACCCGGGCCCTGGACGGGCTCGATCTGACCGTCCGCACCGGTGAGGTGCACGGTTTCCTCGGGCCCAACGGCGCAGGCAAGTCCACCACCCTGCGCGTCCTGCTCGGTCTGCTCAGCTACGACGACGGCACGGTCCGCCTGCTCGACGGCGACCCCCGGGCCGATTCCGCCGCTCTGCACCGCCGCCTGGCCTACGTTCCCGGCGATGTCACGCTCTGGCCCAACCTGTCCGGCGGCGAGGTGATCGACCTGCTCGGCTCGCTGCGCGGAACCGGGCTGCACGAGAAGCGCCGGGCCGAGCTGCTGGAGCGGTTCGAGCTCGACCCGACCAAGAAGGGCCGGGCCTACAGCAAGGGCAACCGGCAGAAGGTGGCCCTGGTCGCGGCATTCGCCTCGGAGGCCGAACTGCTGCTGCTCGACGAGCCCACGTCGGGGCTCGACCCGTTGATGGAGAACGTGTTCCGCGAGTGCGTGCAGGAGGTACGGCGCGAGGGCCGCACCGTGCTGCTGTCGAGCCACATCCTCAGCGAGGTCGAGCAGCTGTGCGACCGGGTGAGCATCGTGCGGGCCGGGCGCACGGTCGACAGCGGCACGCTCGACGACCTGAGCCGGCTCACCCACACCACGGTCGAGGCCGAACTCGACGCTGAACCGACCGGTCTGCCCGAGCTCGAGGGAGTGCACGGAGTGACCTTCGAGCACGGAAAGCTGCACTGCGAGGTCGAACCCGACGCCCTCCCGGAGGCGATGAGACGCATCGCCGCCGCGGGCGTCCATTCGCTGGTGAGCCGTCAACCCACGCTGGAAGAGCTCTTCCTGCGGCACTACCGGGCGGCGAGTCACTGATGTGGACGCTGACCCGGTTCGCGCTGCGCAAGGACCGGGTGAGGCTGACCGTCTGGATCCTGGCGATCAGCTGCCTGCCGGTCGCGGTGGCGTCCTCGTTCGCCGGTCTCTACCCCGACGTGGCCAGCCGGGTGCCGTTCGCCGCGGACATCGAGGCCAACAGCGGGCTGCGGGCGCTCACCGGCCCGGCCGTCGACCTGACCACCCTCGGCGGTCTGACCAGCTGGCGCGCCATGGGCACCACCGGCATCTTCACCGCGATCATGAACATCCTGCTGGTGCTGCGGCACACCCGCGCCGACGAGGAGTCGGGGCGGCTGGAACTGCTGCGCTCGGCACCCGTCAGCCGCGCGGCCCCGCTCGATGCCGCGCTGCTCACCGCCCTGCTGGCGAATATTGTTCTGGGACTGCTCATCTCGGTGACCCTGGCGACCTCGGGCCTGCCCGTGGGTGGTTCCCTGGGATTCGGCGCGGCCGTGGCCGGGTGCGGTCTGGTGTTCGCGGGCGTCGCGGCGGTCACCGCCCAGCTCACCGAGATCACCCGCCCGGCCACCGGAATCGCCAGTGCCACGCTGGCGGCGGCCTACCTGCTGCGGGCGGCCGGTGACTCCACCGGGGCCACCTGGCTGTCGTGGCTGTCGCCGCTCGGGTGGGCCCAGCGCCTGCGTCCGTTCGGTGAGGTCCGATGGTGGACGCTCCTGGCCTCCTTGGGTGCCTCCGCGGCCCTCGTTCTTCTCGCCCACCGGCTCCAGTCCCGCCGGGACTTCGGCTCGGGAATCGTGGCGGCCCGCCCCGGACCGCCCCGTGCGCAGGGCCTGGGCTCGTCGTTCGCCCTGGCCTGGAGACTGCAGCGCGGTGCCCTGCTCGGCTGGGCGGCCGGTTTCGCCGTGCTCGGGGCCGCGGTGGGCGCGCTGGCGAACAGCGTCGGCAGCCTGGTCGACGACTCACCCCAGCTCGCCGACGTGCTCACCGCGCTGGGTGGTGAGCAGTCGGTGGTGGACTCGTACCTGGGCACCGTGTTCGGCATCTGCGGGCTGGTGGCCGGGGCCTACGCGGTGTCGGCGCTGCTGCGGCTCGGCACCGAGGAGGGCAGCGGGCGGGCCGAGATGTTGCTGGCCACACCGGTCGGCCGGCTGCCCTGGGCCCTCGGGCACCTGACGGTGGCGCTGGCCGGCCCGGCGGCGCTGATGGTGGTGGCCGGGATCTTCACCGGCGCCACGTACGGCCTGGTCAGCGGTTCCTGGTCGGCGTTCGGCGGGAGCGTGCTGGCGGCGGTGAGTCAGGTGTTCGCCGCCTGGGTGTTCGCCGGGCTGGGGCTGCTGCTGTTCGGGGTGCGGCCCTCGGCGGCGGCCGGGGCGTGGGCCCTGCTCGGCCTGGCGGCGGCGCTCCAGATGCTGGGGCCGGTGCTCGACCTGCCGCAGGCGGTGCTGGACCTGAGCCCGTTCGCCCATCTGCCCACGCTGCCCGGGGGTTCGGTGAGCGTGGTGCCGTGGGGCTGGCTGGTGCTGGTGACGGCCCTGCTGACCGGGGCCGGGCTGGCCGGGCTGCGGCGGCGCGACCTCGGGTAAGACCCTTCCCACCTTCTCGATCAGGCACGTTCTGTCCCGCTTGGGCATTCGCCGACGATGGTTCGGGCTCGTCCTGCGAGACTGGGGCGGTGCAGGTATGCGTTCTGGGGCCGCTGACGATCGGGGCCGAGGGTGGGCCCGTCGACATCGGCGGGGCCCGGTTGCGATCGCTGCTGGTCAGGTTGTCCGCCGACGCCGGGGCCTGGGTCCCGGTGAGCCGGCTGGTGCAGTCGCTGTGGCTCGAGGATCCGCCGGCCGACGAGGTCAACGCGCTGCAGTCGCTGGTGTCGCGGCTGCGGCGCGCGCTGCCGCGGCCCGACCTGGTGGAGTCCGGGCCGGCCGGGTACCGGCTGGTGATCACCAAGGACGACGTCGACGCGCTGGCCTTCGAGAACCTGGTCGGGCAGGGCCGGCGCGCGGCGTCACCCGAGGCGACGGTCGAGGTGCTGGGGCGGGCGCTCGTGCTGTGGCGCGGCGCCCCGCTGACCGAGGTCGCCGACGCCCCCTACGCCCAGGCCTGGACCGAGCGGCTGGAGCGGCTCCGGCTCACCGCCATCGACGAGCGCGCCGCCGCGCTGCTCACGCTGGGGCGGGCAGGCGATCCGGTGGCCGAGCTCGAGGAGATCGCCACCGCGCACCCGCTGCGCGAGCGCACCCACGAGCTGCTGATCCGGGCGCTGGCCGCCGCGGGCCGGCAGGGCGAGGCCCTCGCCGTGTACGAGCGGCTGCGCCGGGCCATGGCCGACGAGCTCGGGCTCGACCCGCCCGCCGCGCTGCAGGAACTGCAGGGGCAGGTACTGCGCGACGACCTGGTGCTGCGCTCGTCCGCCGCCGACCCGCTGAAGACCGGCACCCGCCGCACCAACCTGCGCGTGGCCCTGACCACGTTTGTCGGCCGCGAGGCCGAGCTCGACGGCATCACCGCCCAGCTGCGCCAGGCCCGGCTGGTGACCCTCGTCGGCACCGGCGGCGCCGGCAAGACGCGCCTGGTCACCGAGGTCGCGAGCCGTCTCGACGGGCGCGACGGGGTGTGGATGGTCGAGCTCGCCCCGGTCATGGACCCCGACGACGTGCCCTCCACCGTGCTCGGCGCCATCGGTTCGGTGGACCGGTCGCAGCTGGAGACCGCCGCCGTGCAGCAGGCCAAGCAGTCCGCTCCCCGCGACGTGCGCACCCGGCTGGTGGAGACACTGTCCGCCAGCGACGCCGTGATCGTGCTCGACAACTGCGAGCACCTGATCGAGGCCTGTGCCGAGATCGCCGAGTTCCTGCTCGCCCGCTGCCCCCGGCTGACCGTGCTGGCCACCAGCCGGGAGCCGCTCAGCATCGTCGGCGAGTCGATCTGGTCGGTGCGCCCGCTGGCCACGCAGACCGAAGACGCCCCAGCCGTGCGGCTGTTCGCCGACCGCGCCGCCCTGGTGCGCCCGGGTTTCCGGGTGACGCCGGAGAACGCCGAGGCGGTGCACGAGATCTGCCGCCGTCTCGACGGCCTGCCCCTGGCCATCGAACTGGCCGCGGCCCGGCTGCGCACGCTGGCCCCGGAGGCCCTGGCCGGGCGGCTCGACAACCGGTTCCGCCTGCTCACCGGCGGCAACCGCACGGCCATGCCCCGGCACCAGACCCTGCGCGCGGTGGTGGCCTGGAGCTGGGAGCTGCTGACCGACGAAGAGCGCGACCTCGTCGAGCGGCTGGCCGTGTTCCCCGGTGGGGCCACCGCCCGCACCGCGTCGGCGGTCTGCCGGGAGGTGGTGGACAGGCCCGACGACTTCGACGAGGACACGGTCGCCGATCTGCTGCTCTCCCTCGCCGACAAGTCGCTGCTGGTCAGCGTCGACGGGGCACAGCCGCGCTACCGGCTGCTGGAGACGATCCGCGAGTACGCCCTGGAACGGCTGTCCGAACGCGGCGAGATGGCCTCGATGCGCCGCGCGCACGCAGAGTTCTTCCTGCGTCTGGCCGAGACCGCCGAGCCGCACCTGCGCAGCGCCGAGCAGCTCGGCTGGCTGCAGCAACTGATCAGCGAGCGCGACAACCTCCTCGCCTCCCTGCGTTTCGCGGTGGACACGGAAGACGCGGCGCACGCCCACCGGCTGGTGGCGGCCCTGGGCTGGTTCTGGACCATGACCACCCGGCACGAGGAAGGGGGCAGCTGGGCCGCGCAGGCTCTGCGGGTCCCGGGTGAGAGCCCGCCCCAGGCACGGCTCTTCGCCCTGGTCCTGAACATGCTGAGCACGTCGATGGGCCAGGAACGGCTGCCGACCCCGGAGCAGCTGGTCGAGATCGAGGAGATCGCGAACCGGCTCGACGTGCACCGGTCACATCCCATGATCAGCTTCATCCGGCCCGCCCTGGCCGCGTTCCGCGAAAATATGACGGCCGGGCGGGAGATCGCGGTGCAGGTCATGCGCGACCATCCCGATCCCTGGGCCCGGGCCATGCTGCGGCTGATGAACGCGGTGTTCGCCGAGAACGCGGGCGATTTCAGCATCACCGAGGAGATGGCGCCGGCGGCGCTGGCCGAGTTCGAGGCGATCGGCGATCGCTGGGGCATCGCCACCGCGGGCAGCCAGCTGGCCGAGGTCCGGCGGGTGCACGGTGATCTCGACGGGGCGATCGAGTTGCTCGCCCTGGCCCGCAAGATGATGTCCGAGCTGGTGGTGACCGACGACGAGGCGCACGCCCTGGTGCGGATCGCCCGGATGCGCCGCGAGAACGGCGACCTCGAGGGCGCCTGGAACGACCTGACCGAGGCGCTGGCGATCGCCGACCTGACCGGTTCCCCCATGTCGATCGCGATGGTGCTCTCGGGGCAGGCCGCGCTGGCGGCGGCGACCGGCAACTACGCCGAGGCCCGGCAGCTCACCGAGCGGGCCATGGCGCGCATGTTCACCTCGCCGCAGGTCATCCCACAGCTGCGTTCCACGTTGCTCGGTGAGCTGGCTGTCTACGAACTGGCCGACGACCTGCGCGAACCGGCCCGCCGGCACCTGGTGGAGTCGGTGGCGGAGGCGGTGCGCAGCGGTGACATGCCGGTGCTGGCCCGGGTGATGCTGTGGCAGGCGCAGTACCTCGCGGTCGTCGGTGACTTCACCGGGGCGGCGGAGATCCTGGGCGCGGCCAGCGTGGTGCGGGGGCACAACAGCCTCCTCGAGCCGGACATCGCCCGGGTCACCCAGCTGGTGCGCGACGGCATCGAACCGGTCCGGTTCACCAAGGTTTTCGACGATGCCGCCGCCCTGCCCCGCCCCGAGGCCGTCGAGCTGGCCGAGACGGTCGCCGGCCGGCTGACCTGACCACGACGTGAGCCGCGGGACCTCCGGGAGGTACCGCGACGTCCATCATTGACGCCCGAAAACGCCGCGGGAACCCGAAAGGCCCCGCGGCGTCCATCATCTGAAGGGGAACTCAGGTACGCGAGCGGTAGGTGCGCACCGCGAGCGGCGCGAAGATCGCCATGATGACCGTGGCCGAGAGGATCGACTGCAGCACCGGCGTGGCGACCTCGCCGCCGAGCAGCAGACCGCGGCAGGCCTCGGTGAGGTGCGTGATCGGGTTGATCTTGACCCACGCCTGCAGCCAGCCGGGCATGGTGTCGACCGGCACGAACATGTTCGAGCCGAAGGTCAGCGGGAACATCAGCAGGAAGCCGATGCCCTGCACCGTGCCCGAGTTGCGCACCGCGGTACCGATGAAGACGGCGATCCAGGTGAGCGAGAAGGCGAAGAAGAGCACCAGCGCGACCGCCCCGAGGGCCCGGAACACGTCGGTCTCGACCCGGAAACCGATCGCGTAGCCGAAGGCGAAGAGCACGACGATCGAGGTGATGAACCGGACCACATCCCCCAGAACGGCTCCGACCAGCGGCGCCGCCCTCGGGATGGGCAGGCTGCGGAAGCGGTCGAAGACGCCCTTGCCGATGTCGGTATTGAGGTTCACGCCGATCGCCAGCGTCGCGAAAAGCACGGTCTGCACCAGGATCGCGGGCAGAACGAACTGCAGGTAAGCGTGCTGAGAGCCGGAGATCGCGCCGCCGAACAGGTACACGAACAGCACCGTGAAGATGATCGGCTGCAGGGTCACGTCGAGCAGTTGCTCGGGCGAGCGCTTGATCTTCGTGACCGTGCGGCCGGCCAGCACCCAGGAGTGCCGGATCAGGGCGAACGGACGCGCCGGGCTGTCGGAGGTGGGAAGCGCGGGTACGTGCGGGGTTTCGGTTTCGGTGACGGTGGCGGTCATGCCGCGACCTCCTTCTCTTCACGCTTGCCGGTCAGGCTGTAGAAGACCTCGTCGAGGCTGGGCAGCCGCAGGGCGAGCTCGGTGACGGCGATACCGGCCTCGTCGAGGCGGCGCACCAGACCGGTGAGCGCGCTGTCGTCGTCGACAGGCACGCTGAGCACGCCGCGGGCCGGGGAGTCGACGGGCTTGGTGGACACCTGGGCGAGCAGACCGCGCACGGTGTCGAGATGGGCAGCGTCGGTGGGGCGCACGACCAGGGTCTGACCGCCCACGACCTGCTTGAGCTCACCCGGGGTGCCGTGCGCGATGACCCGGCCGTGGTCGATGACCGAGATGTCGTCGGCGAGCGCGTCGGCCTCTTCCAGGTACTGCGTGGTGAGCAGCACGGTGGTGCCGTCGTCGACGAGACCGCGCACCAGGCGCCAGACGTCGTCGCGCTTGGCCGGGTCGAGGCCGGTGGTGGGCTCGTCGAGGTAGATCACGGCCGGACGGCCGACCAGGCTGGCGGCCAGGTCGAGGCGGCGGCGCATGCCGCCGGAGTAGGTCTTGGTGACGCGGCCGGCGGCCTCGCTCAGGTCGAACTGCTCGAGCAGCTGGCGGGCTCGGGTGCGGGCGTCATTCTTGCTGAGGTCGAGCAGCCGGCCGATGAGGACCAGGTTCTCGGTGCCGGTGAGGTCTTCGTCGACGGACGCGTACTGGCCGGTGAGGCCGATCTGGCGACGGACCTGCGCCGCCTGGCGCACCACGTCGAGTCCGGACACGGTCGCGCGCCCCTCGTCGGGGCGCAGCAGCGTGGCGAGAACGCGGACCGCGGTGGTCTTGCCGGCACCGTTGGGCCCGAGGACACCGAGAACGGTGCCCTCGGCGGCCGCCAGGTCGACCCCGGCCAGGGCGGTCGTGGCGCCGAAGCGCTTGACCAGGCCCTCGGCCTCGAAGGCGTATGCCATGGGGGGCTCCTTGGTATTCGAGTCTGTGACTCTTCCAAGGTGGCCGGGGTCGCTGTCAGCGCACGCACACGGCGCTGTCAGGAGCTGTTACATCTCCATCCCGCCGAAGTCGCTGAAGTCACCGCCGCCGAAGTCACCGCCGAAGTCGCCCCCGGCCTCCTCGAGCTCGGCCTGGCCCTGGTCGACCTGCTGGTCGGCCTGTTGGGTGAAGTCGTCGGCCGCGGCCTCGTAGCCCTCGGCGAACTCGCTGCCGTCGAAGCCGTCGAACATGGCGTCGGCGATGGCGGTGCCCACGAACGCGCCGGCCACACCGGCGAGCAGGCCGCCGGCGATCATGCCGCCCATGCCGATGCCACCCCCGCCCATGCCGCCGCCCATACCCGGCCGGTTGAAGCTGCGCTCCAGCGTGCCCGGGTTGCGCATCTCGGCACGGGTGGCCATGCGGGCCAGATCGCGCGGGCTGTCGGAGGTGGCGCGCTCGTGCGGCGGCACCTCTTCGGACAGGCCGGCGAGCACCATGCGGCGCTGGTCGGGCGAGAGCTTGGCGAAGGCCTCGGCGTGGGCCTCCTCGATCCGTTCGGGCGGAGCGGTCTTCAGCATGTAGCGGTAGCGGGCGATGGCCTGCTCGTCGGCCTTCGCGTCGCTGCCCGGCTCGGCTCCCGGACGGCCCACGGCCGGCGGGAAACCGCTCGGCGGCTGGTAACCCTGGTTCTGATAGCCGGGACTGCTCTGGTTCTGGCCCGGTGAGCCCCAGGTCGGCTGCTGCTGCCCGCCCCATTGCTGGCCCGAGTGCTGGCCCGAATTCTGGCCCGAGTGCTGCTGATAACCCTGGTGCTGCTGGTCCTTGTCACGACCTAGCAGCCTGTCCAAGAACCCCACGACAGGTCACACTCCCTCGATTGTGGTCCGTCCCTGAACGCCATCAACGAGCGCTGCTGCGAACGGGTTCCTCGGGGTGCTCCTCGCCGGTGCTTCTCGCGAGGGTTTCAGGTGCTCCGGGGCGCGGGGGTGCCGCGCAGGACCGAGCTGCCCGCACCGCCCGCCGGACCACTCTGCGGGGTCTGCTCGACCGAGGTGACCGCGCGGCCGAAGACCTCGCCGACCAGCGTCTGCATCCCGATGAAGGCGATCAGGAAGGCGAACACCACCCCGCCGGCCAGGAGGCCGTACTCGACCGCGGAGGCTCCACGGTCGGGGTGCGCTCGGCGGGTCACGTCTCAGACTTTACGTGGTCATCCGCGCACCCGGGGTGACACCCCGTCCGTTCGGTCCGGGTGAGGGAAGATGGTCGCCCGGCATCGCCTTCAAAGGGACCGGCTGGCCTGGTGGGCTCGCCTGGTGGGCTGGCCTGGTGGGCTGGCCTGGTGGGCTCGCCTGGTGGGCTCGCCTGGTGGCTGGCCCGGCGCGCTGCCCGGCGCTGCTGACTGGGTGACGGTGCGGATGACGGTGACAGCACGGACGACTGAGGGACCGCACGGATGACGACCCTGGGCGGCCGGAAGGCCCGCGGCGCCTTCTTCACGCCCGCCCCGATCGCCCGGTACGTCACCCGGTGGGCGCTGCGCGGTCCCGGTGGCCGCGTGCTCGAGCCCAGTTCCGGGGAGGCCGCCTTCCTGCTCGCGGCCGCCGAGCTGGGCGGAGACGAATGGCTTCTGGACGGGGTGGAGCTTCATCCCGCATCGGCCCGGTCCGCTCGGGAGACGCTGGAGGCGACGGGTGTGCGCGCGAGCGTCACCACGGCCGACTTCTTCACCCTGCCGCCGACCGGCGACTACGACGCGGTGATCGGGAACCCGCCCTACGTGCGCTATCACGACTTCACCGGGGCCGACCGGGACCGCGCGCAGGCCGCCGCCCGGCAGGCCGGGGTGCGGCTGAGCGGACTCTCGTCGTCGTGGGCGGCGTTCACCGTGCACGCGGCGCGCTTCCTGAGGCCCGGCGGACGGCTCGGGCTGGTGCTGCCGGCCGAGCTGCTGAGTGTGAACTACGCGGCGCCGGTGCGGCAGTACCTGCTCGAGAACTTCGCGCGGGTGCGGCTGGTGGCCTTCACCGAGCGGGTGTTCCCGGGGGTGGCGGCCGAGATCCTGTTGGTGCTGGCTGACGGATTCCGGGAGCCGGGCGGGCATCTGGAGACGCTGCAGGTGCGGAACACCGCCGACCTCGACGACCTGGAGGCCCCGTTCCAGCCGTTCACCGTGTCCTCCCCCGGCGACAAGTGGACTCCCGCGCTGATCCCGGCCGAGCCCCTGCGCCTCTTCGACCGGCTGCTCCAGGGCCTGTTCACCACCCTCGACGCGTGGGGACGCGTCTCCCTCGGCATCGTGACCGGCAACAACGGCTACTTCGCGCTGAGCACCGACCAGGCTGCCGCGCGCGGTCTGGGCCCGGCCGACCTGCTGCCGCTCTCCCCGCCGGGCAGTTCACACCTGCGCGGACTCGACTTCTCGCTGCCCGACCGGGAGGCCCTGGGCGACGACGGGGCCGCGGTCTGGCTGTTTCGGCCCGGTCTGCGACGCAGCCCGGCCGCCGTCGCCTACGTGCGGGACGGCGAGGACATGGGAGTGGACGAGGCGTACAAGTGCCGCATCCGCACGCCCTGGTGGCAGGTGCGCCTGGTGCCGCCACCCGACCTGCTGCTCACCTACATGAACGCCGACGCGCCCCGCCTGGTCACCAACTCGGCCCGGGCTCACCATCTGAATTCGGTTCACGGGGTGCATCTTTCCGACCCGTCGGCGGCGCCGCTGCTGTCGCTGGCGGCCCTCGGGTCGGTCACCCTGCTCGGCGCCGAGACGGTCGGAAGATCTTACGGTGGAGGCCTTCTCAAGCTGGAGCCGAGCGAGGCCAAGCAGCTGCCCCTGCCCTCACCGGCCGTGCTGTGGGCCGCGGCGCCGGCCCTGGACGAGATCCGCCCGGCCGTGGCCACCGCACTGAGCCGCTACCGGCTGGCCGAGGCGGTGCGACTGGTGGACGACGTGCTGCTCAACGGCACACTCGGGCTCGCCCCGGACGAGGTGGAACAGTTGCGCGCCGCCCACGCCCACCTGCAGTCGCGACGGCGGGATCGGGCCCGGACGCGCTTGTGACCACCGATCTTGCCGGTCCTTGGACACGCCCCCTTGGTGCCCGGATGAGAGCTGAACGTCCAGCTCCCTCAACCGGCATTGCCCAGTCGTTGACTTCCAGCAGGGCGTCGGTGCCCGCGCCCGACGGGGCGTTCCTCGACCTGGCCGGGGCTGTGGACAAAGCCGCGAACGGACTGCAGATCAGATCTCGACGCCACGGCCTCACCTGAGCGTTCCCCGTCCTGGCGGGACCAAATCAGGAGGTTTCAGGACTCCGGTGCCCGATGAGGACCGCCGTGTCCCGGTTTTCACCACGGGACGCGGCGGGCCCTTCGAGTTTGTGCACACATGTGGAAAAGTCTGGGGACAACTTCCACGGCTGTAATTCCGCCGTGGGTTTTCGGTGCCGGCGGGTGGTGCGGTGTCAGCGGGTGGTGCGATTTCAGCGGGTGGTGCGGGCCGGCGGGTGGTGCTGTGCGAATGGGTGCGTCAGCGCCAGCGGGTGAGCATGCCGAAACCGATCAGCGCGATACCGATGCCGATCACCAGGTTCCAGTCGTCGATGTTCGGCACCGGGTATTTACCCTGGGTGAGGTAGTACGTCACGATCCAGGCCAGGCCGATCAGCAGGAACGTGACCATGGTGGGGGCGAAGAAGCGGCCGTTCGGCTTCTGGGCGGCTGCCTTGGCGCGGGGGGCTTCGTACCCACCCTTGTTCCTGGCCTTGGACTCGGGCATGGTCGGGACTCCTCCGGTACACGTACGTCTGCAGTCTGCGGGGTACCACACGCCTCCGGGCGCATGGCGACGTCCTCTAGCGTAGTGCCGTGGCCACCGCATCGGACGATCCAGTTGAGAACGGCCACGTCCGGATTCCTCTGGGCGGTACCGCCACGCCCGTCGCCCGGGCGCCCCGCCACACCCGCTCGGGCACGTTCGGCGTCGCCGCGGTGCTGGTCGCGGCCGGTCTGCTGTTCACCACCAGCGCCCACACCTCGCACGGCACCCAGCTGCGCTCGCAGCGCGCCGACCTGGCCGGGTTGGTGGAGGCCGAGAACGAGCGGGTGCAGGAGAGCTCGCAGCGGGTCGCCGAGCTGAACGAGGAGGTCCGGGCCGACAGCGCGCAGGCCGCCACGGCCGACCGCACGATCCGCGACCTGGAAGACGGCTCGGCCGACGTGGAGGCCGCGGCCGGGCTGGTCGCGGTGACCGGGCCGGCGCTGACCATCACGCTCGACGACGCCCCGCGCGACTCCTCGGTGCCCGCCCAGGCCGGTCCGAACGACCTCGTCGTGCACCAGCAAGACGTGCAGGCCGTGGTCAACGCGCTGTGGGCCGGTGGGGCCGAGGCGATGATGCTGATGGACCAGCGGGTGATCTCGACCAGCGCCGTGCGGTGTGTGGGCAACACCCTGATCCTGCAGGGCCGGGTCTACTCCCCGCCGTACAAGATCTCCGCCATCGGCGACATCGACAAGATGCGCGCGGCCGTCGACCTCTCCCCGCAGATCGACATCTACCTGCAGTACGTGGCCTCGCTGCGGCTCGGCTGGAAGGTCGAGAGCTCCACCGGCGTGAACTTCCCGGCCTACGCGGGATCACTCAGCCTCAGTCACGCCCGGGTGGCGGGCTCTGCCACTCCCACCACACCGTCCAGAGCCACCACGACCGATCAGACCGAGACAGACCAGGAGTCATGAGTTGAAGCCCGTCAGAGTGCTCGTCGTCGACAACTACGACAGCTTCGTCTACACGATCGCCGGTTACCTGACCCAGCTCGGCGCCGAGTGCGTGGTGCGACGCAACGACGAGGTGGAGCTCGCCGACGCCGACGACTACGACGGCATCCTGCTCTCACCGGGTCCGGGTGCGCCCAAGGACGCCGGGGTGTGCCCCGAGATGGTGCTGCACTGCGCCGAGCGGGAGCAGCCGATGATCGGGGTGTGTCTGGGCCACCAGGCACTCGGTGAGGCCTTCGGGGCCACCGTGACGCACGCCAGCGAGCTGATGCACGGCAAGACCAGCGACGTGGTGCACGAGGGCGAGGGAGTCCTCGAAGGGCTGCCCACGCCGTTCACAGCTACGCGCTACCACTCGCTGGCCGTGGTCGCCGACACCGTGCCGGCCGAGCTCGAGGTCACCGGGCGCACGGCCGGGGGCGTGGTGATGGCCCTGCAGCACCGCACGCTGCCGTTGTTCGGCGTGCAGTTCCATCCGGAGAGTGTGCTGACGCAGGGTGGGCACCGGCTGTTCGCGAACTGGCTGGCGGTCTGCGGAGACGAGGACGCGGTGGAACGGTCGGCGGGGATGGCACCGCTCGTACGTCGCTGAGTTTCCGGCAGAACCGAAGGGGCCCCGAGCTTGATCAAGCTCGGGGCCCCTTCGGTTGTGCCCTACGGGTTGAGGATGCCGCCGTCCTCGTCCTCGTCGCCACCGTCACCCGTGTCCTCCGGGCTCGGGCTGGCTTGCGAGGGAGTGGGCGAGACCGGGTTGGAGGCCTCGGGGGTCGGCGAGGGGGCCTCGGAGGTCTCGGGAGTTTCCGGTGCCTTGGGGGTCACCGCCACCTGCAGACTCACCGTGGTGCCGCGGGGGAGAGAAGCCCCGGACCCGGCCGACGTCTCCAGAATGGAGCCCTCGGCTGCGGTGCCGTCTTCGACAGCGACGCGCTGCACCCGCAGCCCGACGGCCTGCAGAGCGCTCTTGGCGTTGCTGTAGGTCATGTCCTCGATACCCGAGGGCACTTTGACCATGGCCGAGGGGGTGTAGAGCGTGACCGGCGTGTTCGGCGCGACACTCTCGTCGGCCTTCGGGTCACTGGCGACCACCACGTTGGTCGAGGTGGCCTTGCTGGTACCGCTCGACTCCTGGGTGCCGGCGAACTCCAGGCCCGCCTCCTCCAGCGCGGCCTTGGCCGCGGAGAGCGACTTACCGTTGACCTCGGGCACCGTGGCGGTGTTCGGGTTCTTGCCCACGGTGATGGCGATCTTGTCGGTGTTCTCCATGGTCGCCCCGGCCTCGGGGTCGCTCTTGATGACCTTGCCGACTTCGTCTTCGTTCTCGGTGTTCTGCTTCTTGATGTCGATGTTCTCTTCGGGCAGGCCCGCCGCGGTCAGCTTCTGGATCGCGACCCCCTGGAGTTCACCGACGAGCTCGGGCACCTCGAACGAGGTGGCCGACGGGTCACCGGTCCCGCCGTTGCCGTCGTCACCGCCGCCGAACACGCCCAGCGTGTTCAGGATCAGGCCGAGCACCACGATGACGACGAGCACCGCGGCGCCGATGATGAGCGGACGCCGGTTGCTCGGCTCGGGTTCGCGGGAGCGCCGGCTGTATTCGTCGGGCTGCTGCTGGAACGGGTCGTAGGGGTTGCCGCCGACCGTGGTGGCCTGGTCGCCGTACATGGCGGCGCCCTGGGCCGCGGCCCCCGGCACCGGGGGCATCGCCCGGGTGCCGTCGGCCGCCGGCATGAACTGGGTGGTGGCGTTCGAACCGGTCATCGCGGGCATCGGCGCGTAGATCTGCCGGCCACCGCGCGCCGCCTCGACGTCGGCGCGGAAGTCCTGAGCCGTCTGGTAGCGCTCGTCGCGGCCCTTGGCCAGCGAGTGCAGCACGATCCGGTCGACCGACTCCGGGATGCCGGCCACCACGTGGCTCGGCGGGATCGGCTGCTCGCGGACGTGCTGGTAGGCCACCGAGACCGGGGAGTCGCCGGTGAACGGCGGACGCCCGGTGAGGAGTTCGTAGAGCAGGCAACCCGCGGAGTAGAGGTCGCTGCGGGTGTCGACCTGCTCGCCGCGCGCCTGCTCGGGGGAGAGGTACTGCGCGGTGCCGATGACGGCCTGCGTCTGCGTCATCTGCGACGACGAGTCGGCCATGGCCCGGGCGATGCCGAAGTCCATCACCTTGACGTCGCCGACCGGGGTCAGCATGACGTTGGCCGGCTTGATGTCGCGGTGCACGATGCCGATGCGGTGGCTGTACTCCAGAGCCGCGAGCACACCGGTGGTGATCTCCAGGGCGGCGTCGACGTCGAGGTGGTGGCCCTCGCCGAGCACCTCGCGCAGCGTGCGGCCCTCGACGATCTCCATGACGATGTACGGCAGGTTCACCACCGCGCCGCTCGCCTCGACCATCGACTCCTCGCCGGTGTCGTAGACCGCGACGATGGAGGGGTGGTTCAGAGCGGCAGCGGACTGCGCCTCACGCCGGAAGCGGGCCTGGAACGTCGCGTCGCGCGCCAGATCGGTGCGCAGCAGCTTGATGGCCACGGCCCGGCCCAGACGTGCGTCACGGCCGGCGTGCACCTCCGCCATGCCTCCGCGGCCCAGCAGATCGCCGATCTCGTAGCGGTTGCCGAGCACCCGCACGTTGTCGTTCACCGGTTCCATCCTCGCGTCGTCCTGGCCGCGTTCATCATCCCCTGATCCCGACGCCCGTGACCATGCTCGCGTTGCTCCCCGCGAACATGGACGAGGACACGTGATCGGATCGCAACCCTGAAGTGCCCTGTGAGCGGGTCGCGGCGTGGCCCCGGGTGGCCGCGAACACGATCGCGACGAGCACCACCAGGGCGATAAGGGCGATCAGCGGCATCGAGAGCCGCCGGTTGCCCCGTCCTGAGGAGGAGCCGCCGGTCGCGGGCTGCCCACCCCGGTTGTGACCGGCCCGGGAGCGGGCCGTGCCGCGCATCGAGCTGCGCGACGGGTAGTCGCCGCCCGAACCCAGCGACGAGAACGGGTCGTCGTCGCGCCGGTCGTACCGTTCCTGCCGGTCCGGCTGGCCCTGCCGGTCGTAACCCGGTTCGTAGCCCTGGTCATAACCCTGGTCGTATCCAGGCTCACCGCCGGCGAAGGCCGCTCGCGGGCCGGTACCGGGACGGCGCGGGTCGTCGTAACGGTCGTCGTGGCCGCCACGGCCGTCGTCGTAACCGCCGGACTCGAAATACTGCTCCGGCTGCCGGTATCCACCCTGCTGCGGCTGCTCACGGGACACGTCGCGGCGGTAGCCGTAGTCGGAACCCGGGTCGGCGGGGGGCTGACTCTCCTGCTCCCGGCGCTGGCTGCGCGACTCCCAGGCCGAGGGCCGGGCCTGCGAACCGGACGGACCCGAGGGCCGCCCGTCGGCCCGGTCGATCGCCGCGTTGCGCCGACCCGACTGACCGTGCGCCTGGGTGTCGGCGCTGGTCGGCCAGGACTCCGGGTCACGCGGCGGGACCGGGAGTTCACCAGAAGGGCGGCCGCCCGCCAGCCCGCGCAGGCGGGCGTCTTCCATCAGCGAGGCGAGGGCGTTCGCGCCCTGCGGGCGCTTGGCCGGGTTCTTGGCCATCGCCGACATGACGATCTGGCGCACCGGGGCCGGGATGGTCTCCGGCAGCGGCGGTGGCTCGTCCTGCAGGTGGGCGGTGGCCACGGCCACCTGGTTGTCACCCTCGAACGGGCGCCAGCCGGTGAGGCATTCGTAGGCCACCACACCCAGCGCGTAGACGTCGGACAGCGGCGAGGCGGTCTCGCCCCGCGCCAGTTCCGGCGCCAGGTAGTGGGCGGTGCCCATGACCTGGCCGGTCGCCGTGAGCGGCTCGTGGTCGCGCGGCCGGGCGATGCCGAAGTCGGTGACCTTGACCCGCATCTCCGGCGTCACCATCAGGTTGGCCGGCTTGATGTCACGGTGGATCACGCCGTGCCGGTGGGCCGCGTGCAGCGCGCGTGCAGCCTGGGACACGATCGACAGGGTGCGCTCGGTGCCCAGGGCGCCCTCGTCGGCGATCAACGCCGACAGCGGGTCACCCGGGACGAGCTCCATCACCAGGTAGGCCGAGCCGAGCGCCTCGCCGTAGTCGTACACCGCGGCGATCCCGCCGTGGCTCAGTGCCGCCGCAGTGCGGGCCTCGGCCCGGAACCGCGCCTGGAAGTTCGCGTCCGGCGCCAGGTCGGTACGCAGCACCTTCACCGCGACGGGCCGGTTCAGCACCTCGTCGACGGCGGCCCAGACCTCGCCCATGCCACCCACGGCGATGCGCTCACGCAGCACGTAGCGCTCACCAAGTCTCTGACCCACACTGGTGATCACGTCAGCACCGCCTCCATCACAGCCTTGGCGATCGGTGCGGCGACCGTACTACCGAAGGCTTCACTTCCGGCCCTTCCACCGTCTTCGACGACGACCGCGACGGCGATCTTCTTGCCGTCCTTCTCGCCGAAGCACGTGAACCAGACGTCCGGGTTCTGGCCCGTCTGCTGCTGTGCGGTACCGGTCTTGCCGCCCACCGTGACCCCACTGATCTGGGCGGGCTTACCGGTGCCGTTCTGCACCACGGAGACCATCATGGACTTGAGCTGGTCCGCCACGTCCGAGGTGACCGCCTCGGAGAACTTCTCCGGGGTGGGCTCGGAGATGGTCTTGCCGTCGGCACTGGTGATCTTGGAGACCAGGTTCGGCCGCATCACCACGCCGCCGTTCTCGACGCCGGCCGAGAGCATCGCGACCTGCAGCGGCGTGGCCCGCACGTCGAACTGCCCGATCGACGACTGGGCCAGCTGCGGCTGGTTCAGGCCGGTCGGGAACGAGCTCTTGACCACGTTCTGCGGAACGGTCAGCGACTGCCCGAAGCCGAACTTGGCGGCCTGCTCGGACATCGCCTCCTGGCCCAGGTCCATGCCCAGCTGACCGTAGGTGGTGTTGCACGACTCCTCGAGCGCCTCACGCAGCGTCGGGGTGCCGTCGGCGCACACCGTGCCGGTGTCGTTCGGCAGCGTCGCGGTGGTCTCCGGCAGATCGAGGCGGGCCACACCGGTCAGGCCGGACTCGGAGTCGGCGCCGTAGCGCCCGTCGGTCAGCGCCGCCGCCGAGGTGACGATCTTGAACGTCGAACCCGGGGCGTAGAGCTGGCCGATCGTGCGGTTGATCAGGGGGTCGAGGTCGTCGGCGGCCAGCTTCAGGTACAGCTGGTTGGCCTCCGTGGTGTCGTGCGAGGCGAGCTTGTTCGGGTTGTACGAGGGCTTGCTGACCATCGTCAGGATGTCGCCGGTCTCCGGGTCGAGCGCGATCACGGCGCCGTCCTGGTCGCCGAGGGCGTCGTACGCGGCCTTCTGCGCCTTCGCGTTGATCGTGGTCTCGACCGTCGCGCCCTGCGCCTGCTCACCGGTCAGCAGGCTGCTGAGGTTCCGGATGAACAGCTCGTCCGAGGTGCCGGACAGGTACTCGCTCTCGGCGCTCTCGATGCCGTACGGGTTGCCGTTCACCAGCGAGTAGAAGCCGGTCACCGGAGCGTAGAGGGCACCGTTCGAGTACTTGCGCAGGAACTTGAACTCGTCGTCGACCGGCTCCGACGTGGCTACAGCCTTGTTGCCGACCTTGATCTCGCCCCGTTCGCGGCTGCGCTCCTTGATCAGCGTGCGCGAGTTGCGAGGATTGTCGTTCAGGGCCTGAGCATTGATCACCTGGATATACGTCACGCTGACGAACAGCGAGGTGAAGAGCAGGGTGATCACTGCGGCCAGCCTGCGGATCGGGCCGTTCACCGGACCACCACCGTCTCTTGATCGTTGCCCGGCCCGGGGCGCTCCCGCTGGTCGTCGCGGAAGCCCGGGCCGTCGGGGTCGTCCAGGTCGTCTCGTAGGTCTTCGGGCAGTTCGTCGAGCGGGACGTCGAACATCGGGCCGTCGTTCTCGGCTGCCGGGCGCCGACCAGAGTCTGAGATGCGCAGCAGGATGGCGATGATCATCCAGTTCGCCAGCAGCGAGGAACCACCCGCGGCCATGAACGGCAGGGTCAGACCGGTCAGCGGGATCACCCGGGTGACGCCGCCGACGACGATGAAGACCTGCATGGCCAGTGTGAAGGCCAGACCTGTGGCCAGCAGCTTGCCGAAGCCGTCGCGCGCGGCGATCGCTGTGCGCAGACCCCGCTCGACGATCAGGGCGTAGATCAGGAGCAGCGCGAAAAGGCCGGCCAGGCCGAGCTCTTCGCCGAACGAGGCGAAGATCATGTCACTCTCGGCGTAGAACATCGTACGGCCGTAGGGCCGCCCTTCGCCCAGCCCGGTGCCGATCAGACCGCCGCTGGCCATGCCGAACAGGCCCTGAATGATCTGGGTGGCGTTCTCGACGATGTCGGCGCGGAACGGGTGCAACCAGAAGTTCACCCGCCCCTGCACATGCGCGAAGATCTGCAGCGCCATGAAGGCACCGCCGGAGAACAGCAGCAGACCGAGCACGACCCAGCTGACCCGCTCGGTGGCGACGTAGAGCAGCCCCACGAACATGCCGAAGAACAGCAGCGAGGTGCCGAGGTCGCGCTCGAACACCAGCACGGCCAGCGTGACGCCCCAGGCCGTGAGCAACGGGCCCAGGTCTTTCGCGCGCGGCAGCTGCATCCACAGCACCTTGCGGCCGGCCAACGAGAGCGAGTCCCGGGCGGTCACCAGGTAACCGGCGAAGAAGATGGTGAGCGCGATCTTGGCGATCTCACCGGGCTGGAACGAGAACCCGCCCAGGCCGATCCAGATCCGCGCGCCGTTGATGTTCTTGCCGATGATCGGCAGCAGCGGCAGGAGCAGCAGCACCAGACCGGCGGCCATCGCGATGTAGGTGAAGCGGCTCAGCACCCGGTGGTCGTGCAGCCAGATGACGATCACGATCGCGGCGGTGACCCCGAGGGACGTCCACAGCAACTGCCGGAAGGCCTGGGACTCCATGAAGGCGTTGCCCTTGCCCAGGTCGATGCGGTGGATCATGACCAGGCCCAGGCCGTTCAGCAGCATGGCCAGCGGCAGCAGGATCGGGTCGGCGTAGGGCGCGAACCGGCGCACGGCCAGGTGCAGCACCAGGGCCAGAGCGCCCAGGCCGGCACCGTACCCGAGCATGCCCGGTGGCAGGGTGCCGTTGATTGCCAATCCCACCTGGGCATAGGCGCCGACGGCCATACCGATCGCGACGACGATCAGCAGGGCCTCGACATTGCGCCCGGTGCGCGGAGCGGTCGATCGTGCGGCCGCCATCAGTTGCTCTCCCCGCAGTCGGCCGTGGTTCCACCACCCGTGGCGCCGCCCGTCACCGTCGGGGTGGGAGTCGGCGTGCCGGTGGCGGCACCCGTGGGTTCGTTGTTCGCCGTATTGGTCGTGTTGTTCGTGGTGCGGCCGGCCTTCGTCGGCGTCGCGCCCGGGGCCGACGGCGAGAGGGACGGCTGCGGGTTCTGCGCGGCCTCCTCGGCGGCTCGCAGGCACTGTGCCTCGGCCCGCAGGTCGCTCACGGTGCTCTCCGCGGCGGCCTTGTCGTCGGCCGGGATCCCGTTCTCCACGCGCTGCCGGCTCTTGTCCGACAGGCTGTCGAGCGGGACGTCGGTGGCCAGCGACGAGACGCTGCTCAGGTCGATCGGGCCGAGGGTCTGCGGCAGGCCCTTGAACACGGCCACCGTGCCGGCCTCGTCACCGACGAAGTACTGCCCCTGGCTCCATCGGTAGGCGCCGAAACCGCCACCCACCAGCAGCACCACGACCAGCACCGAGAGCAGCCCGATACGCAGACCGCGCCGGGGCGAGCCGGAGCGGCCCCGGCCACCCCGGCGACGCTCCGCCGGGGGCTCGTCCGGGTCGGAGTCGGGCCGCGAGCCGTCTTCGTACTGGTCGTACTGGTCGCCGTACCCGCCGCGGTAGTCACTGCCATACCGCTGCTGGTAGTCGTCCTGGTAACGGTCGTCGTACCCGCCCGCGTAGTGCTCGTCCGGGTGGTCGCGCTCGTCGTAGTCGCGCACGACCGGAATCGGCGCGGTGGAGGTCAGTTCGGCCGCTCGTTCAGCCGCGGACCCGCCGAATCCGATCCGCGGCTGGGGATGAAGAGAGGCGGCTCCGACGATCACCGGCTCGATGCTCACGGGAGAGCTGACGGAGTCGACCACGTCGGCCACGATGCAGGTGACGTTGTCGGGAGCGCCGCTGCGCAGGGCCAGCTGCACGAGCTGGTCGCAGGTGCTCGCCGGGTCTTTGCCGAACGCCAGGGTCTCTTCGATGGTCTCGAAACTGACCACGCCGGAGAGCCCGTCGGAGCACAGCAGGTACCGGTCGCCGACCCGCGCGTCGATCATCGACAGGTCGGGGTCGACGTCGTCCATCACGTCACTCAGCACGCGCATCAGCACCGACCGCTGCGGATGCTGCTCGGCCTCCGCGAGGGTGATGCGCCCGTCGTCCACCAGCCGCTGGACGAAGGTGTGGTCGCGCGTGATCTGTTCCAGCCGCCCGTTGTGCAGGCAGTAGGCCCGGGAGTCACCGATGTGGGCCAGGGCCAGACGCCCGGGCCCCACCCGCAGGATCGCGGTGACGGTCGTGCCCATGCCGGACAGTGCCGGTTCGTCCACCACGCGGGCCTCGAGCTCGTGCTGCACGTGCCGCAGGGATCCCTGCAGCTCGTCCAGCGCGGCGTCGAAGCCGTGCTCCATGTCGTTCAGCGGGGCCATCTCACCGATGGCCATCGACGACGCGATGTCTCCGCCCGCGTGCCCGCCCATACCGTCCGCGATGACCAGCAGGCTGGGCCCGGCGAAGCCGGAGTCCTGGTTGTTGGACCGGACCAGGCCGACATCGGAGCGCGCCGCATACCGCAACGCGATCGCCATGTCTTACCTCCGCAGCTCGAGGACGGTACGCCCGATCCGGACCTGTGCTCCGGGGGCGATCGGTACCGGGTCCTGAACGCGGTTGCGTCCCAAGAAGGTCCCGTTGGTTGACCCGAGATCTTCGACCATCCACGTGCCGTGCCGCAACGACAGCCTCGCATGCCGGCCCGACGCGTAGTCGTCGTCCAGTACGAGAGTGCTCTCCGGTGCGCGGCCGAGCAGGATCGGGGCCTGGCCCAGGGGAATCGTGGTGCCTTTCAGTGACCCCGCCGTCACGACGAGCGTGGTCGGCATCGGCGGCGCTTCCTGCTGCCGCTGCTGGGGTCGGCCGCCGCCGTTGTCGGGGAAGGCCGGACCCCCGGCCGCCACCGGGCGCCGGGCGGTGCGGGTGCTGTTGAACAGGTCGCGGCGCAGGACCGCCACGACCGACAGCACCAGCAGCCAGAGCAGTGCAAGGAAACCCAGCCTCAGCAGGGTCAGCGTGAGCTCGCTCATCGCGGTTTCATCACCATGATCCGAAGCGGACGACGAGGGTGCTGCGGCCGATCTTGATCTGGCTGCCGTCGACGACCTCGGCGGTGTTGATGCGTTCGCCGTCGACGTACGTGCCGTTCGTGGAACCGAGGTCGGCTGCGACCAGCCGGCCGTGCTCGACGCGGACCTCGGCGTGTCGGCGAGACACCCCGATGTCGTCGACGATCACGTCGGCCTCGGTACCGCGACCGATCACCGTGACCGCTGCGGTGATCGGGTAGACCCGGCCGTCGACCACCAGGGACGGGTGGTCGGGCTGCTGGGGGGCCGGGGGCTGACCGTAGTTGTCGTACCCCTGGCTCTGCGGTTGCTGCTGCGGGCGGGAGAGCGCCTGCTGCTGCGGGTGCGGCTGGGCGGGCCGGGTGCCGCGCGTGGTGGTGCTGCGCACCCGGAACAGGCCGGTGTCCAGGTCGGGAGCCTCTTCGAAGCGGACCGTGATCGGCCCCACGAACGAGTACTCCTGGTTGCCGGCGTGCTCCGCGACCACGTCGCGCAGCTCGTCGCCGAGCGTGTCTTCCCATTCGCCGAGGCGCTGATGGTCACCGGCGCCGAGTTCCACCACGAAGGTGTTCGGCGCCAGGGTGCGACCCCGGGCGACCACGGTGGCCCGGTCGTCGATCTCGCGGCGGAGGGCGCTGGCGATCTCGACCGGCTGCACCTCGCTTCGGAAGGCCTTGGCGAAAGCGCCGTTCACGGCGCGCTCGATGCCCTTCTCCATCCGGTCGAACATTCCCACGGCTACCTCCTCCCGGTCATGTGGCTGACTGCTGATCCTCACAGATCCTGCCGCAGTCACGGTCACAGCACGACCAGCCCGGTACACGAGGCGCCTCGCGCGCCTCCTGTCGTGGGCAACGACTGAGGGGCACGCCGCGATCCGTGGCACGGGTCCGGTCACCTCCAGCGTATCCGCGAGCCGGTCCAACCCGCGGATGTGACGGGTGCCGGGAAACGTCATCGATTATCCCCGGATGCCCGGCTCCTCCCCGACAGCGGGGGCGCGGGGCACCGGGGCGGTCAGGGACGCCCTCTCAATCGTGCTAACGTTCTGCACGCAGCAAGGGCAACAAGCGCGAGTGGCGGAATAGGCAGACGCGCACGGTTCAGGTCCGTGTGCCCGAAAGGGCGTGGGGGTTCAACTCCCCCCTCGCGCACCGCTGAGAAGGCCCCAGGTTTCCAACCTGGGGCCTTCTGCTTTTGCTCTTCGCGCGTCACTGCGTGTGTCCGCGCTCGAGCGCCGGTGGGCCGACGCGTCCCTCATCGGTCGTCAGCCGGTTCGCACGAGCCGGCCATGGACGCGTGGCCCGGCGGCGAGAGGAACGTCACCAAGCCGCCGGACCGCCTCGGGAACACGGGCGTGTCGCCCGCCCGAACCCGTCCGAAACGGGTCACCCGCGCGCGATGACCCGGCGCGCCGACGGGACCACCCCGTCCAGAAGCCCCTCGACCAGAAGATCCAGGGATGCCGCCCGCGACCCCTTGACCAGCACCACATCGTCGGGCCGCAGCTCACCGCGCAACCACCCGAGGGCGGCGTCCCGGTCGGCCAGGTGCACCCCGCCCGACTCGGCCGCCACCTCGGCCGCGCCCGCCCCGACCGCGACCACCACGTCCACCCCGAACACCCGGGCCAGCGCCCCCACGTGCCGGTGCGACGAGACCGAGTGCGGCCCCAGTTCCCGCATCTCGCCCAGCACGGCCACGGTGCGCCCCGACCGGCGGCGGCCGATCGCGTCGAGACAGGCCAGCGCGGCCAGGGCGGCGTCCGGGTTGGAGTTGTAGGTGTCGTCGAGCACGAGCAGCCCGTCGGCCCCCTCCCGGGGCTGCAGCCGGTGCGGCGTCGGCCCGACCTCGCTCAGCCGGGAGGCCACGTCCGGCAGGCTCTCCCCGGCCGCCAGCGCCATCGCCGCGGCGGCGGCCGCGTTGCGGATCTGGTGCTCACCGCTGCGCCGCAGCGTGACCGGGTGCCACTCGTCACGGAACCCCAGCTCGAACGAGGGCCGGTCGAGGTCGTCGAGGCTCACCCGGCGCCAGCTCACCTCACCGCGCCGGCCGAAGGTGCGCACCGGCGCGAGCGTGCGCCAGGCCATCCCCATCACCCGCGGGTCGTCGGCGTTGAGCACCGCCAGACCGTCGGCCGGCAGGGCCTCCACCAGCTCGCCCTTGGCCTGCCCGATCAGCTGCGCCGAGCCGAACCGGCCGATGTGCGCGCTGCCCACGTTCAGCACCGCCGCGATGTCCGGCCGGGCGATGCTCGTCAGCCAGGACAGCTGCCCCACGCCCCGGGCACCCATCTCCAGCACCAGACGGCTCGTGTCCGGGCGCAGCCGCAGGCAGGTCAGCGGCACCCCGAGCTCGTTGTTCAGGTTGCCCGCGGTGGCCAGGGCGCCGGGCAGCAGCGCCGCCAGGTAGTCCTTGGTGCCGGTCTCGCCGTGCGAGCCGGTCAGCGCGATCACCCGGGGCCGGACCTCCCGCACCACGTGCCGGGCCAGCGCCCCCAGGGCCACGACCGGGTCGGCCACCACCACGGTCGGGGCCTCGGTGGGCCGGGAACCGAGCACGGCGTGAGCGCCGGGCGTGTGGTCGTGCCCGTCACTGTGCGTGCCCCGGAGCGCCACGAACAGGCCCCGCGGCACCGGCCGGCGGTTGTCGAGGTAGGCCTCCCCCTCGACCACCCGGTCCGGATCGCCGTGCACGGAACCGTCGCAGATCCGGGCGATCTCGCCCAGCGTCATCGGGATCATGCCGTCGATGCTCGTCCGCCGGAGGTGCCCGGGGCGTCAGCCCGGGGTCTGACATCTCGTCCGCCGGGACATTCGTCCGGTACCTCAGGTGGACGCGACAACCGGGCCCGAGGGGACAACGTTGGTGACTGTGACGATCCTTCTCTCCGACCCCCGGGTCGCCGCGGTGCCCCTGCACGAGAACGGCGAACCGCTGGTGCGGCTGCCGGAAACGTTCGGCCCGGCCCGGGCCGCGGTGCGCGCCGGTCTGGCACAGCGGCTGCGGGGCGCCCAGTCGCTGCTGCCCCGGGGCGTGCACCTGCGCGTCGTCGAGGGGCACCGGCCGCTCGAGCAGCAGCAGGCGATCATCGACCGCTACACCGCGCAGGTGCGGGCGGCGCATCCGCAGGCCGGCGAGGCCGAACTGCCCGACCTGGTGGCCCGGTTCGTGTCGCCGGTCGCGGTCGCCCCGCACGTGGCCGGGGCGGCGGTGGATCTGGAGATGGTGGACGCGTCGGGGCACCTTCTCGATCTCGGCACCCCGGTCGACGCGACCCCCGAGGAGTCGCGCGGCGCCTGCTTCTTCGACTCGCCCCGGATCTCGGCGGAGGCCCGGGCCAACCGGAGGCTGATGGGCGCCGCCCTGACGGCGAACGGGATGGTGAACTACCCGACCGAGTGGTGGCACTGGTCGTACGGCGACCGTTACTGGGCGCTGACCACCGGGGCCCCGGCCGCGATCTACGGCTCCGGGGTGGCGGCGTGACCGCGCTCGCCGATGTTGCCCGATCCACCCCTTCCGGAGAGGGGGAAAGGGGCAACCGGCCGACCCTTGCCGTCGATCTGGGCGCGGTCGGCGCCAACGTGCGTCACTTCGCCCGGATCACGCCCGGTGAGGTGATGGCGGTGGTGAAGGCCGACGCCTTCGGGCACGGCGCCGCCGGGGTGGCTCGCACCGCGCTCGCCCACGGCGCCTCCCGGCTCGGGGTCACCAGCCTGGACGAGGCGCTGGCACTGCGGTTTCGGCACATCGACGCCCCGGTGCTGAGCTGGCTGAACCCGGTCGACGCGAACTGGGGAGCGGCCGTGCGCGAGGGCATCGAGGTGGCGGTGCCGAGTGCGGAGCACCTGGCCGCGCTCGCTCCCGGCGCTCGCGTGCACCTCCACCTGGACTGCGGCACAGGCCGCGACGGCGCCGAGCCGGCGGCCTGGCCGGGTCTGTGCGCGGCGGCGGCGCGGCGGCCGGATGTTTCCGTGGTGGGCGTCATGGGGCACCTGAGCTGCGCCGATGCACCTTCCGAACGAGGGGACGCGTCGGGCCGGGAGATCTTCGGGTGGGGTGTGCGGGTGGCCCGGGCCGCTGGGCTGGACCCGGTGCACCAGCACCTGGCCGCCACCGCCGCCACGCTGAACGATCCGCTCAGCCACCACACGATGAGCCGGATCGGCGCCGGGCTGTTCGGCATCGACCCGTCCGGGCCGGGCCGACTGACCCCGACGCTGACGCTCACCGCGCCGCTGCTCGGGGTGCGAACCGTGTCTGCGGGCACCGGGGTCGGCTACGGCCACACCTGGGTCGCGCCCCGGACAACCACTTTGGGCCTCGTCGGCGTGGGCTACGCGGACGGCCTGCCGCGCAGCGCCTCCAACCGGGCGCAGGTGCTCGTGCGGGGCCGGCGGCGTCCGCTGGTCGGGCGGATCTCGATGGACATGAGCGTGATCGATCTCGGAACGGAGGGTGCGCAGATGGGCGACGTCGTGACGGTGTTCGGGCCGGGCACCGCAGGGGAGCCCACGGTGGCCGAATGGGCCTCCTGGGCAGGCACTATCGAGCACGAGGTGATGACCGGCCTGGGGCCGCGTCTGGCGCGGAGGATGTCGTGAGCCTGCGGGTGGTCGTGATCGGCGGCGGGCAGAACTGTGAGCACGAGGTGTCGCTGGCCTCGGCCGCAGCGGTGAAAAGGGCTCTGTCGCATGCCGGTTACGAGGTGGTCGGGCTGACCCTCGACGAGGCCGGCACCTGGCGCGACGAAGAGCTGCGACCGATCGGGCTGGCCGGCGCGGTGCAGGTCATCGGCACCTGCGCGGTGGTGGTGCCGATGCTCCACGGCCCGCACGGCGAGGACGGCACGCTCGCCGCGCTGTGCGACCTGGCCCAGGTGCCCTACGTCGGGTCGGGAGTGGGAGCCGGGGCCGTGGGGATGGACAAGTGGATCACCAAGCTGGTCGCCCAGGCCGTCGGCATCCCGGTGGCGTCGGGGCGGTTGCTCACGAGAAGCACTGCCGCGTCGTACGTCTGGACTCACCCGGTGGTGGTCAAACCGGTCGCCGCGGGGTCGAGTCACGGGGTGTCGCTGGTGCGCGACCGGGCCGGCCTGTCCGCGGCGCTCGATGCGGCGTTCGCGCTCGACGAGCGGGTGCTGGTGGAGGAGCTGATCACCGGCCGGGAGATCGACGTGGCCGTGCTGGGTCGCCCCGACGGCAGCCGGATGGTGGCGCCTCTGATTGAGATCCTGCTGTCCGAGGCCATTTTCGACCACGAGACGAAGTATGACGGGAGTGCCCGGTTCCGGCTCCCGGCCGTGGTCGACCCGGTCGCGCAGAAGGCGCTCGAGAGCGCGGCGTTGGCGATGTACGACGCGCTCGGCTGCTCCGGCGTGGCCCGGGTCGACTTCTTCCTCACCGTCGACGGGCCCGTGCTCAACGAGGTCAACACCGCGCCGGGCTTCACCGAGCAGTCCCAGGCCCCGAAGATGTTCGCGGCCGGGGGCACGGCCTACCCGGAGCTGCTCGACCTGCTGGTGCGCGACGCGCTGGCCGTCGGGAAGCGGATCCCGGCATGACCGGAACACCCGGGTCCCGGACGCCGCGTCCGGCCTCGTCCCCGTCCTCGTCCCCGTCCCAGTCCTCGTCCTCGTCCTCGCCGGAGATCGAGCAGCTCCGGCGCTGGCTCGAGGTCTGGTGGCCCGACCTGCTGGCCGGGCTGCTGGTGCTGTTCGCCGCGTTCGTCGAGTGGAACTCCGTCTACGGGTACTACCTGCCCCCGTCGGTGCTGGCCGCGCCCGCACTCGCGATGGCCCTGGCCGTGGTGCTCACCCGCCAGCGGCCGGCCTGGGCCCTGGGCGTGCTCTGGGCGCTGGGCCTGTTCCAGTTCACCTACGGCAACCAGATCATGCTGGTCCAGCTGTCGATCATGTACGTCGCGTTCGGGGTGGCGCGCTGGGGCCGACCGGTCACGGTCTGGCTGAGCCTGATCTCGGTGCCGCTGGCCGCGCTCGGTGGCCTGGCCTACATCGAGGTCTTCGGCGACGGGGTGGTGTTCCAGCTCGGCGGCCGGTTCCCGGGCTTCGTCGGAACCTGGGCCGGGCAGTTCGGCTACCGGCTGATGGCCATGCTCGTCATCGCCGTGATCCTGCTGCTGCCCTGGCTGATCGGCCTGGCGGTGCGGCTCGGGGTCCGGGCCAGCGCCTCCGACGCCCGGGCCAGCGCGTCCGACGCGTCCCGGGAGATGGCCGAGGCCGATGCGGCCCGGGCCCAGCTGGAGAGCGAGCAGGCCCGGGAGATCGCGGCGCTGCGCGAGGAGCAGGCCCGGCTGGCCGCCGACGTGCACGACGTGGTGGGGCACTCGCTGGCGGTGATCCTGGCCCAGGCCGAGTCGGCGCAGTTCCTCGACGACGACCCGGTGGTGCTGAAGCAGACCATGACCACGATCGCGGCCTCGGCCCGCACCTCGCTGCAGGACATCCGCCAGGTGCTGGCCGGGGCTCAGCAGGCGTCGGCGATGGCGACGGCCGGGTCGTTCCGCGAGCTGGTCGACGGGGTGCGGGCCAGCGGGCACCAGGTGATGGTCACCGAGGTGGGGCAGCCCCGCCCGATGCCGCCCGAGCTGGAGGTGGTGGCCCACCGCGTGGTGCAGGAGATGCTCACCAACGCGATCAAGCACGGCCGCCGCGAGCAGCCGCTGTCCGTCGAGCGGCACTGGCCGGAGGGTCCCTACGCCCACGACCTGCGCATCGAGGTGCGTAACGTGGCGGCGACGCGTCTGGCCGACACCCAGCCGCTCGACCTGGTCTCCCCCCGCGACACGGGTGGGCAAGGCCTCGGCGGCATGCGGCGCCGGCTCGAGGCGGTGGGTGGCAAGCTCGACGTACGCACCCGCGACGAACCGGAAGGACCCACCTTCACCGTGACCGCCTGGCTGCCCGTGAGCGGGCGATGAACGCACCGGCCACCCCCGACATCCGCGTCCTGCTGGTCGACGACCAGGAACTGTTCCGTGCCGGTGTCCAGGTGATCATCAACGCCCAGGCCGGCATGACGGTCGTCGGGGCGGCCGGTGACGGCCTGGAGGGCGTGCGCCTGGTCGACGAGCTCGAGCCCGACGTGGTGCTGATGGACATCCGGATGCCCGAGATGGACGGCGTCGAGGCCACCCGGCAGATCTTCCACCCCGACCGGGTGGCCCGCCGCGGCCGGCCGGTGCGGGTGGTCGTGCTCACCACGTTCAACCTCGACGACCGGGCGGCGCGGGCCATCCGTCACGGCGCCAGCGGTTTCCTGCTCAAGGACACCACGCCGCTGATGCTCGGCGACGCGATCCGCACCGTGCACGGGGGCAACGCCGTTCTCGCCCCGCGCGACCTGAGCACGTTGCTGGAGACCCAGTTCCGCGAGTCCGCGCCGGTGCCGGGCCCCTACCGCGCGCTCACCGAGAAGGAGCGCGAGGTGTTCGACGCGGTGGCCCGGGGGCTGTCCAACACCGAGATCGCGAGCCTGGTGTTCGCCAGCGAGTCGACCGTGAAGACGCACGTGGGGGCGATCCTGCGCAAGCTCGCCCTGCGCGACCGGGTGCAGATCGTGGTGTTCGCGCACCAGCACGGCCTGGTCAAGTTCTGAGTCCCGGACAGAGCTGAGCACACCACGGCGAAACAGGCCGTCGGGCGCCTGCACGCACACGCCCACGGTGTGAGTGCGACGGGCGACCGTGCCCTGGGCCATCCCGTGGGGCACGTACCCGAGCTCGCCTGCGGCGGAAGGGTAATCGCTGCGGGGCGCGGGTAGTGTGAATGATGTGGAACGTTCGCAGACCTGGCCCGCCGTGGTTTTCGACATCGGTGGGGTGCTCACGACCTCTGAGGGCGGAGTGCCCGAGCTGTCCCGGATGATCGGTGTCGAGCCCGAGCGGTTCAGCGGGCCGTACTGGGAACACCGCCTCGACTACGACCGCGGCTCGCTGCCCACCGAGTACTGGCCGAAGGTCGCGCGTGACCTCGGCCTGGAGTGGTCGGACGAGGAGCTCGCCCGCATCGACCTCTTCGACGCCCGGCGCTGGTCGCAGATCGCGCCCGGCCGGCTCGAGATCCTCACCGCGCTGCAGCGGGGCGGGGTCACCACCGCACTGCTGTCGAACGCTCCGGCGTCGATGGCCCGCATCGTGAAGGCCGCAGACTGGTCGGCCGGTTTCGACGAGCGCTTCTTCTCGTGCGACCTGGGCCTGATCAAGCCCGAGGCGAAGATCTACGAGGTGGTCGAGGAGCGGCTCGGCGCACAGCTGGTGTTCTTCGACGACCGGCCGCCGAATATCGAGGCGGCGCGGGCACGAGGCTGGCAGGCCCATCTGTGGACCACCCCGGAAGCCTGCCGGGAGGTGCTCGACGGTCTGGGCCTGCCTACCCCCTAGAGCGAGATCAGCAGCCCTTCGGGCACCATGCTGATCTTGATCGCGTACGCGGCCGCCAGCAGCACCAGCACACCGACGATGCCGGCGGTCTGGACGGCTGTGCGGTTGGCGCGCGGCGCGTAGGCCAGGGCCGCCGCCACCACGACACCCGTCACCAGGCCGCCCAGGTGGGCCTGCCAGGCGATGTTGGGCAGCAGGAAGCCGATCACGAAGTTGATCGCGATCATCACCAGGATCTGGGTGGCATCGCGGTTCAGCCTGCGCTGCACCACGAAGAACGCCCCGAACAGGCCGAACACCGCACCTGAGGCACCCACCGTGGTGGTGACCCAGGAACCCTCGACACCGGGGGTGGCGAGCACCAGCGACGCGATCGAGCCGCCGAGCGCGCTGGTCAGGTAGAGCGCGGCGAAGCGGACCCGACCGAACATCTGCTCCAGGTACGGCCCGGTGATCCACAGCGCGTACATGTTGAACATGATGTGCAGCGGGCTGGTGGAGTGCAGGAACGCCGAGGTGATCAGACGCCAGGGCTCGGACTCGGCCAGCGGCGGGAAGAACGCGAAGTCGCTGGTGACCTGCGAGTTGGACAGCTGCAGCAGCCAGGCGACGACACAGATGCCGATGATCGACATCGTGACCACCGGCCGGCCACCCGGGTTGAGGGTGCCACCGAAGGGCGAGCGGGCGACCCGCATGCCCTTGTTCTGCTGCCGCACGCAGTCGACGCACTGCACGCCGACGGCCGCGGCTCGTTGGCACTCCGGGCAGACGGGCCGTTCACAGCGCTGGCACCGGACGTAGGACACGCGGTCCGGGTGGCGCGGGCAGACCGGTTCCCCGGTGCCCGCACCACCCGTGGAGGGCTGAGTGGTCACCCGCGCGTGATGGTGACCCGCTCGATCACGACGTCCTTCTCGGGACGGTCGCGACGGTCGACCGGGGTGTTGCTGATGGAGTCCACCACGTCCCGGCTGGCCTGGTCGGCGACCTGGCCGAAGATCGTGTGCTTGCCCTGGAGGTGCGTGGGCGTGCTGGTGGTGATGAAGAACTGCGAACCGTTGGTGCCCCGGCCGCCGCGGACGCCCGCGTTCGCCATCGCCAGCAGGTACGGCTGGGTGAAGGTGAGCTCCGGGTGGATCTCGTCGTCGAAGTTGTAGCCCGGGCCGCCGGTGCCGGTGCCCGTCGGGTCGCCGCCCTGGATCATGAACCCGGCGATGACGCGGTGGAAGATGACACCGTCGTAGAAGTTCTTGCCCTGGTTCTGCTCCTGGGTGCCCTCCGCCAGCTCGACGAAGTTACGCACCGTCTTCGGGGCGTGGTTCGGGAACAGCTGGACGCGGATGACCCCGTGGTTCGTGAGGATGTCGGCGTTCAGGTTTGAGGGAAGCTGCTCGGTCAACGGGTGATTCCCCTTCAGGATGTGCGGATGTCGCTCGATGCTCACGAAGTCTGTCACGGACCGTCGGGACGGACCGGCTGGGATTGGCCTTGGATCGGCACGAACGGATACGCCGTGCGCGGACACGCCCAGATTGTCCAACGTCTGACCGGCCGGGATGTATCCCCCAGGTGGCACTTCGAGTTGGTACCCGACGGTAAAGATCACATAGTTGATCTGACGATAGACCTCGGGTGGCATTCTGCTCAGATCGCGGAACGATGGAGCCCGAAGCGGCCCCACCCAGTTGCTTCCCGAGTGAGCCGCACGAACAGGAGGACGATGCCGTGAGCACGCGAAGGAAGAGGGCCAAGGCGAAGAAGGAAGCCCAGGCGCAGTTCCGGTCGGCGCTGGAGAGCGCCCGCACCGGTGGTGCCGTGGTGGCCGAGCGCGCCTACCCGGCCGCCGTCGCGACCAGGGACCGCGTGAGTGTCGCCACGAAGGACCACGTCGTCCCCGCGGTGCGCAACGCGGCTGAGCACGCCGGCCCGGCGCTGGAGAAGGGCTACGCCCAGGCTCGGGAGAAGGCCGCTCCGGTCGTCGCCCACGGTCGCGACAAGGTGGTGGACGATCTGCTGCCGAAGCTGGCCGAGGCGATCGCCGCCGCGTCCGCCGCGGCGATCGCGGCCCGGGACAACGCCTCCGTCCACGCCCAGGAGCGCGCCGCCGTCGCGGTGCAGCACCTGCCGGCCAACAAGAAGGCGCTGAAGAAGGCCCGCCGCAAGCAGCGTCGCCGTCGCTTCGTGCTCTTCTCGCTGATCGCGGCCGCCGCCGGTGGTGCGGCCGTGGCCTGGCAGAAGCGCAACGCCCAGCAAGACCCGTGGACCCCTGACCCGGGCGTCACCACGGTGAACGGCGCGTCGAACGGCACTCCGCTGGCCACCCCGGGCACCCCTTCGGTGCCGGTCGAGGAGGCCGAGGCGGGCAAGGTCACGGGTGACCCGATTCTCGGCGACCCGAAGTCCGACCGCTGAGCTGACCAATGGCGGACGTGCCGGTCACCTTTCGAGGTGACCGGCACGTCCGTCGTGGTGGTCGCCGGTAACCACCGCCCCGGCCCGCGCTCTCACCCGGCTCGCGACCGCGAAATGCCGCTGTGCGGCGTCGCTCTCCCCCAGAGCCGACGCGAGCCGCCCCAGGAATTCCGCCACCGGCCCCAGCGTGACCATCCCGCTACCGGCTCCGGCCAGCTCGTTCTCGGCCGGGAGCAGTTGCGCGTAGAGCCTTTTCATCGACGGTTCGTCGTGATCGCGCAGAGCCACGATCGCCGCCAGTGCGGTGCGGGCCTCGAAGAGCAGATCACGGGGGGACGACGCGGGCACCTCGGTCTTTCCCTGGAGTGCGGAGGCCCACGGTTGATAGGGACCGAAATCCATTTCGGCGCCGTGATTCCCGTCACCGCCGGCGGTCAGGTCGAGGCACAGCAGGGCCAGTGGCAGGATGCCGTGCTCGACGCCCGGCATGCCTGATCCGGGCAGGGTCACCGCCGCTGCGAGACAGGCTTCCCGCGCCTCCTCGGGCGGTCCGGTGATCGCCCGGCGCAACGCTGCGTACCAGGTCGTGAACACCCCGATCAGCGGAATGCCGTGCTGCTCGGCCAGAGCGTCGGCGGCGGCCGCGTGCCGGTCGGCGGCGGCCAGGTCGGCGAGCGCGGCGTATGACTGGATCAGGATCAGATGTCCCAGCACGGCCACCGTCGGAAGCCCCTGACCTGCGAGTTCGAGCAGTTCGTGGCCGATCAGCGCGCGCTGGGGAGCGAGCCCGGCCCGGTCGAACGTCTGCAGGAACCGGCCGTTCAGCGCGAGGGCGAGCAGGTCCGGGTCGCCCAGCTCACGGGCTAGGCGCTCGGCCTCACGGGCCGCCTCCTGCCCTCGGTCCCCGGCGTCGGCGCGGCGTTCCAGGGCGATGGTGACCAGCAGCCGGGCCCGCTCGTACCGGTGCTCCCCCTCCAGCGCCTCGAGCCCGGCCAGCGCTCGTTCCGCCGATTCCACCAGGAACGCCGAGAGCTCCTCGTCGTCGTTCGCCGTCCAGATCGCGGGGACGTCGAAAGCCCCTACCACCTGGGCGAAAAGGAGCGGGTCGGCCAGCTCGGCGGCGGCTCGCACGGCTTGCGCGCGATACTGCCGGGCCTGAGCGAGCTCCCCGGTCACGGCGAGCGCCCGCACCAGTCCCATCAGGGCCTCGAGACGCTCCCGACCGCCGGCGCCGGACATGGTCGGATCCTGTCCCCGGATCGCCGCGCGCCACAGGCTGCTACCGGAAGACTTTTCCGGCGAGGGGATTTCGAGGTGCTCGGCGTGCGCGAGGACGTCGGACTCCAGACGCCGCAGCGACTCCCCCGGCTCCACTCCGAGTTGCTCGACGAGCGTGGCGCGGGCCCGGCGCAGGGCTGCGAGCGCGTCCCCCTGACGTCCGGTGCGGTACAGCGCGAGAGCCAGCAGACGCCACCCGTCTTCGCGCAGCGGGTACTGCTCGACGTGCAGCTCCAGGTCCGGCACGGTGACGGCAGCCCGGCCGAGGGCCAGCGCCGCCTCAGCCTTCGACTCCACGGCGAGCGACCGCAGCTCGTCCAGGCGATGGGCCTCGGCCCGCGCCCACCGCCCGAACTCGGCCCAGGCCGGGCCCCGCCACTGCCGCAGAGCCCGTTCCAGCTGGTCATGGGCCTGCAGCGGCTGCCCGGCGGAGAGCCGGCGCCGGCCTTCGTCCAGGGCAGCGGTGAACTGCCAGGCATCCACCTCGACGGGCCGCAGTGCGTACCCAGGCGCCTGCGTGACGAGCAGACCAGACGCCGTACGGGGCGGCCGGCCGGGTTCCAGTGCCTTGCGCAGCGCACCGACGAACGTCTGCAGCGAACCGAGAGCGTTGGCGGGCGGCTCGTCCCAGAGGTCGTCGATGAGCCACTGCACCGGCACGACCCGAGGCGCGGAGATCAGCAGCCGCCCCAGCACAGCCCGGTGCCGCGGACCGCCGAGGCTGACCACTTCCCCCTCGCGCATGACCTCCAGGGGCCCCAGAACTCCGAAACGCAGCACGTCACAAGCCTAGAACGCCCGCCCCACAGCCCACCGGCCAAGTCTCCGCTCCCCATCAACTAGGCCCGCGTCGTGGAGGCAGCCCGAGGCGTAGGGAGTGCGGGCAGACGCGGGAATGGGATGGGGAAGGCGACCAGGGAGGGGCGTGGGCCGGGGTCCGAGTGCGGACCGGGGCGTGGGCCGAGGTGCGGGCCGAAGTGCGGGCCGAGGTGCGGGCCGAAGTGCGGGCCGAAGTGCGGGCCGAAGTGCGGGCCGAAGTGCGGGCCGAAGTGCGGGTGCGGGCTGGGCTGTGGGCGGTCGCGGAGGCGGAGGCGGATGGGGCAGGCAGACGCGGGAAGGGGCGAGGCCGGGGCGGACACGGGAAGGGGCGAGGCCGGGGCAGTCGCGGAGGCGGTCTGGGGAAAGGCAAGACCCGCGGTTGGCGAGGTGAGGTCTGAAAGGGCACTCGCCGGAGCAGGTCTGGGGGCCGATCGGCACAGCGTCTACACGGCACACGGCACACCGCACACCGCACACCGCACCTGACACCTGGCACCTGGACGGGGACGGGGACGGGGACGGGGACGGGGACGGGGACGGGGACGGGGACGGGGACGGGGACGGGACCTAGCCGGGCGGGCGATCCATGGTGCTTTCGATTATCGATAATCGAAAGCACCACACTTTGCGCCGAGCCAAAGGTCCACCTGCGACCGCGCACAGAGCCCGGCCCCGACACAGCCGAACCGGACAGACCCGACTGAACCCCCGCACCGCCCACGCAGCCGACCTCACACTTCCCCCGCCGGCTCAAAGATCGATCCCCTGTTCGGTCCACCGCGTCCGCACCCGGCACTGATCGGTTGCTGATTCACGACCCACAGGCTGGTTCGCATGAACATCCCCGGATTCACCCAGCAGCGCATCGAAGGCACCGACGGCGTGCACCTGAACGTCGCGGTCGGAGGTGAGGGGCCGGCCCTGGTGCTGCTCCACGGCTTTCCGCAGACTCACCTGTGCTGGCGCGACGTCGCCGTCGAACTTGCCGTCGATCACACCGTCATCTGTCCTGACCTGCGCGGATACGGTGACAGCGACAAGCCCGCGGACACCGGTGAGACCTATTCCAAGCGCACGATGGCCAACGACGTGGTCGCCGTGACGAAACGGCTCGGCTTCGAGCGGTTCGCCCTCGCGGGGCACGACCGCGGCGCCCTGGTCGCGATCCGCGCCGGGCTCGACCACCCGGACACCGTCACGCACCTGGCCTCGCTCGACGTCTTCACCACGCTCGACACCTGGGACGTCATGGCCGGCCGGGCCGCCTCCGTGGGCTGGCACCTGTACCTCATGGCGCAGCCGCCCGGCCTGCCCGAGGCCATGATCAACGCCGTTCCCGAGGCCTTCTTCGGCCATTTCCTCGACATCTGGGCCAAGACCCCGCTGGCCCTGCGCGATCTCTACGTCGAGAAGTCCCGCGCCGCCGTGACCTCGATCGTCGCCGACTACCGGGCCTCGGCGGGCATCGACGTCGACCACGACGAGGCCGACCGCGACGCCGGGCGCCGTCTGCGCATGCCCGTCACCGTGCTGCAGCAGGACTGGGGCCCGGCCATGACCGGGCACGCCGTGCAGCGCTGGCAGTCCTGGGCCCCCGACCTCGAGCACCGTACCGTCACCAGCGGGCACTTCATGGCCGAGGAGGACCCGGCCACGATCAGCCAGGCCCTGCGCGACCTGCTCAAGCGTTAGGGCAGTTCCGCCGAGCCGCCGAGATTCGCGATCATCCGCCGCAGCGTGTTGATCGTGGTCACGTAGTCCTCGGTGCTGATGCCCTCACAGGTATCAGCCTGTGCACCCGTCATCCGCTCCCGGGCGCGGGCCAGTCCCTGTTCCCCGTCCGGCGTCAGCCCCAGAACGCCGGAGGCATCGGTCAGCCAGCCGCGCTCGAGGAGGTCGTCGAACACGTCCTCCATCTCGATGCCCAGGTCGTCGTAGGGCTGCAGCCGGTCGGCCAGCACCGAACGGGTCCAGGTACCGGAGGACACATGGTTCAGCGTCCACCAGTGCGGCTGCGTGAGCTGCTCGAACACCAGCTCGGCCCGCAGCCGCCCGACCACCGCCTGGTGGGCGGCCCGGCTCCAGTACCCGATGGGCTGGGCCGCCACCTGCTCGTCCGTACCCGAGAGACCCGAGAGACCCGAAAGGCCCGAGAGCCCCGAAAGACCTGCAAGACCCGGAAGCGCGTCAGAAGCCATACCGGCCACCGTACGAAGTGAACCGGACTTCAGGTCAACCGGCCGCGACCGGCGCCGGCGAGTCCGTCGCGACCGCCACCACCGGGTCCGGATGGATCGTGGCCAGCAGCACCCGCAACACCCCGATCCAGGTCAGCGCCGCACCCACCATGTGGATCGCGACCGCCACCCAGGGCAGCCCGTCGAGGCTCTGGTAGAGCCCCAGCGTCATCTGCCCGATCAGCACACCGAGCAGGATCAGCCCGCGCCGGAACGTCTTCCGGTCACCGGCCTGGTGCGCGGCCCAGGCACAGACTGCCGCGAGCACCAGCACCAGCACCCCGATCAGGCCGTGCGTCCAGGCCATCCCGGCCCAGTCGACCTGAATCCGGTGCACCTCGCTGGAGTCACCCGGGTGCGGCCCCGCACCGGTCGTCACCGTGCCCGCCACCACGAGGAACCCGGCCACGACCACCAGGATCCAGGCCAGCTTGGTGCGCCCCGGACGCGTCGGGTCGGCCACCGGCTCCGGCAGCACGACCGACCCGTCGACCGCCTTGGCCGAGCTAGGAGCGGAAGCAGCGGCACGCCGCCCGTACCGAGGCCCGGTGCCCGAGTACGTGCGCTTGTTCCACTCCTCGAACGCCGGACTGTGCGCGAAGTCGTAGCTCAGCGTCGTGGTGGTGAGCAGCAGCGTCGCCGCACAGAAGTGCACGGCCACCATGTACGGGTTGAGCCCCGTCCACACCGTGATCCCGCCGAGCACCGCGTTGAGCACGATGATGAAGAACTGCGACCAGGTCGTGCGCACCAGCCAGCGGTTGGGCACCTTCTGGAACCGCGCGGTGATGATCGCCAGACCCACCGCGATCGAGATCACGAAGGTCAGCATCCGGTTGGTGAACTCGATCGCCCCGTGGATGCCCATCTCGGCCGGCACCACGAGCGAGTCGTCGGTGCATTTGGGCCAGGTCGTGCAGCCCAGGCCGGAGCCCGTCAACCGCACGATGCCACCGGTCAGGATGATGCCGATGCTGCAGACCAGGGCAAGCGTGGTGGCCCAGCGCACCGCCCGGGGGCTCAACCGGACGTAGGGCTCGATCAGGCCGAACGGCGTACGCATGGATCCGAGTCTGTCACGTCGCCACGGTCCCACGACCACTGGTCCACCAGGCACGCAGCAGGTCAGGACGAACGGCGGAGCCTTCGGGACGAACGTCAGATCCCCGGTCGCCGCAGATCGGGAAAGATCGGTTCCAGGTCGGAATCCGGGTCGGTGTTCATGTCGTGCCGGGGTCGCATCTGCCTGGGAATCAGGCCGGTGTGTGGGGTGAGCATGGGGATCTCCCCGGATTCCGACTCCTTCGCCCGCGGGCTGGGCAGGTTTTCAATGGGGGACGTCTGTACGCTCGCTGAGCGTTCGGTCGCCTGGGCCGCCACTCCCCCGCCGGAGCCGCCGGAGGCATGGGCCTCCCCACCGCTCATGTTCAGCACGACCACCCCCAGGATGATCAACCCCACTCCGCAGATCCGCGCCAGAGTGACGCTCTCACCGAACGCCATCACCCCGATGATCGTGATCGCCGCGGTGCCGACCGCCGACCACATCGCGTAAACCAGCCCCACGTCAAAGGTTTTCAGGGCGAAGCCGAGAAGGCTGAAGCACCCCACGTAACCCACCACCACGATCAGGCTGGGCCAGAACCGGGTGAACCCGTCGGCCGTCTTCAGACTCACCGTCGCCACGATCTCCAACGCAATAGCTCCAGCCAGAGCCAGCCACGCCACCACGAAAAGCCCCCAGATCCGCCCGCTTGATCAACAGCTTGAACCTACAGCGAAATTGACTGCGGAGTAGGCGAACCCGGTTTCAATGCGCCTAATTTCGGCTTACCGAGCCATATTCCGACGCCGGACCAGGCCGTTCTTCATCCGTTGAGCGGATGGACCGCTCCACAGCTCGGTCACAGCAACCACAGGATTTTCACAGTCGAATCCCACAGCGGGCTTTCAGACTTCTCTGTCGATGGGTCCAGCTCCCGGCCCGAGAGTTGATCACGACCGGATCACCCGAGGGACTCCAGGAGGAGCCATGGCCATCACCGACATCGTCCGGCCGGGCCTGCGCCGGAACGAGCCCGTCTCCGAGAACCCCGTCAGCGGCGACCGCTCCCGCACCGCCGCCTGGCAGGCCTGGGGAACCACCGCGTCCGTCACCGTCGACGACCCGGCCGCCCTCAACGTGGCCCGCCGCATCGTCTCCCGCCAGTTCGCCGCCGCCGAGAAGGCCGCCGCCCGCTTCCGCTCCGACGCCGAGCTGCACAAGCTCTACCGCGCCGGCGGCCGCCCGGTGACGATCAGCCCGCTCCTGGCCCAGCTGGTGGCATCCGCCCTGGCCGTGGCCGAGCGCACCGACGGCGACATCGACCCCACCGTGGCCGCGGCCCTGACCGCCCACGGCACGATCGGCGCCGACCGGCCCCGGGGCGTGTTCCCGGCCTGCGGCTCCCGCCCGACCGGCACCCGCCCCGCCCCCGGCTGGGAGCACGTGCGCCTCGAGGGCCGCAAGCTACAGGTCCCGGCGGGCACGACCCTCGACCTGAGCGCCACCGCCAAGGCCGCGATCTGCGACCTGGCCGCCGCCCGGGTGCGCGAGCGGCTCGACACCGGCGTCATGGTGCGACTCGGCGGCAACGCCGCGACGGCCGGACCCGCTCCGGACCAGGGCTGGCGCGTGCGCATCGAAGACCGTGCCGGTGACCTGGGCGCCGAGGTCTTCCTGACCCCGGGCGCCGCGATCAGCACCACCCAGATCGGCCCCCAGCCGGCCCGGTCGCAGCACATCACCCTGATGATCGACCCGCACACCGGCGAGATGCCCCTGCCGGTCTGGCGGATGGTCAGCGCGATCGGCTTCACCTGCCTCGAGGCCACGACCTACTCCACCGCCGCCCTCGTGCGCGGCACCCGCGCCCGCTCCTGGCTCAGCCAGATGTGGATCCCCGCCCGGCTGATCACCACCGCCGACGACGAGCTCCTGTCCGGCAACTGGGCCAACCACACCACCCCGTACGCCGCCTGACCACCCCGACCACCACGTCCTCAAGCACCCCCCGAAACCAAGGGAAACCCATGACCGCGACCCTGGACAGCCCCACCGGGCACCACCCCGAAGCCGTGCCTCCCCCACAACGGCCCGGTCTCGCCCGGCGGCTGGTGCGGGGCCGCGCCGACGACGCGGCCTGGGTGCGCCCCGCCCTGCTCGGCCTGCTCGGCGCCACCGCCCTGCTCTACATGTGGTCACTGGGCGAGTCCGGCTGGGCCAACTCGTTCTACTCGGCCGCGGTGCAGGCCGGTTCGGAGAGCTGGAAGGCGTTCTTCTTCGGCTCCTCCGACGCCGCCAACGCCATCACGGTCGACAAACCCCCGCTCGCCCTCTGGCCGATGGCGCTGTCGGTGCGCATCTTCGGCCTGAGCTCCTGGTCGATCCTGATGCCGCAGGCCATCATGGGCGTCGCCTCGGTCGGCCTGCTCTTCACCATCGTGCGCCGTCACTTCGGCGCCGGAGCCGGTCTGCTGGCCGGTGCGGCCCTGGCCACCACGCCGGTGGCCACGCTGATGTTCCGGTTCAACAACCCGGACGCGCTGCTCGTGCTGCTCATGATCGCGGGCGTCTACTTCGTGATGCGCGCCGTCGAGCACGCCACGATGCGCTGGCTCCTGCTGGCCGGCGTGATGATCGGCCTGGGCTTCCTCACCAAGCAGCTGCAGGCCCTGCTGGTGGTGCCGGCGTTCGGCCTGACCTACCTGTGGGCCGCGCCGACCACGTTCGCGAAGCGGATCGGCCACCTGCTGGCCGCTTTCGTCGCGATGATCGTGTCGGCCGGCTGGTGGATCGCGATCGTCGAGTTCTGGCCCGCCGATTCGCGTCCGTACATCGGCGGCTCGCAGAACAACTCGATCCTCGAACTCACCCTCGGCTACAACGGCCTGGGCCGGCTCACCGGTAACGAGACCGGAAGCGTCGGCAGCAACGGCAACTGGGGCGAGACCGGCATCACCCGGCTCTTCGGCTCCGAGTTCTCCAGCCAGATCGGCTGGCTGCTCCCGGCCGCCGGCATCCTGCTCGTCGCCGGTCTCGTGATCACCCGGAAACTGCCGCGCACCAGCCCGGTTCGCGCCCAGTTCATCATCTGGGGCGGCTGGCTGGTCGTCACCTTCCTGACCTTCAGCATGATGCAGGGCATCTTCCACTCGTACTACACCGTGGCCCTGGCCCCGGCCATCGCCGCCCTCGTCGGCATCGGCGTGGCCGCGCTCTGGAAGAGCCGTTCCGTCATCGGCACGTTCGTGCTGGCCGGCACCGTGCTGGTCACCGCGCTCTGGTCGTACACCCTGCTGGCCAACAGCTCCGACTGGCACCCCTGGATCCGCGTGGTCGTGCTGATCACCGGTCTGCTCGCCACCTTCGGCCTGGCCGCGTCGGGCTGGCTCGCCGGCCGTCTGAACGGCCGCACCCGGCAGCGGGTCATGCTCGGCATCGGCGCTCTCGCGGTGGTCTCGGCCCTGCTCGGGCCGGTCGGCTACTCGATGAACACGGCGGCCACGGCGCACACCGGTTCGCTCCCCTCGGCCGGTCCGAGTGTCGGCGGCGGTATGGGCGGTGGACGCGGTGGCGGCGGTATGGGCGGCGGTGGCGGTATGGGCGGCGGCCCGGGTGGCCAGACCCAGAACGGCACCGGCCAGACCCAGGGCGGCACCGGCACGGGTCAGTCTCAGGGCACGACCGGCGGTTTCGGTGGCGGCGGCATGGGCGGCGGCGGAGGTGGCATGGGCGGTCTGCTCAACGCCACCACCCCCAGCGACGAGCTGGTCTCGGCCCTCACCGCGAACGCGGACAGCTACACCTGGGTCGCCGCGACCGTCGGCTCGAACAACGCCTCCGGCTACCAGCTGGCCTCCGAAGAGCCCGTCATGGCCATCGGCGGCTTCAACGGCACCGACCCCTCCCCCACGCTGGAGCAGTTCAAGGCCTACGTGGCGGCCGGCCAGATCCACTACTTCATCGCCGGCGGCACGATGAGCAGCGGCAGCGACTCCGGGGGCAGCGACGCCGCCGAGCAGATCACCGAGTGGGTGGAGTCGACCTACACGTCCACCACGATCGGTGACACGACGGTCTACGACCTCACGTCGGCCTCGGGCACCACGTCGTCAACCAGCTAGACCCCCAATGATGGACGGGCCTGTCTCACCAGATCTGGTGAGACAGGCCCGTCCATCATTTTGCGGTTCCGAAACGCTCTCGAACCGTTCCCGACCAATCTCCGCGCACAGCAAGCATTCAGATAAGGAGGACTCACCGGCGGAGCTCGAAACGCGCGTTGTTCATGACGTAGCCTCGCTCGCGCCCCCACCCGCTACCCCAGCGCGGTGGATCATGCATGTCGAGAAGCCAGGGAGCAGCATGTCCGAGATCGTCTGGACCGGCGTCTTCATCAGCGGTGCCGTCGCTGCCGGGCAATTCGCCTGGCTCGGTATGGACAAGCTGATCGGCATGATCGGAACCGAACCCCGCACCTGGCTCGAGAACAAACTCCGCAGCGAGAGCTGACCCGACCACCACGTCCCCCGTTCGACCGATAATCTCGCCGCTCGTGACCTTGCGCGTGCTGGTGGCCGACGACCAGGAACTGGTGCGGACGGGCTACGTGACGATTCTGTCGGCGCAGTCCGACATGGAGGTCGTCGGGGAGGCCGGCAACGGCCGCGACGCTGTCGACCTGGCGTTGCGGCTCAAGCCCGACGTCGTGGTGATGGACGTGCGGATGCCGGTGCTCGACGGCATCACGGCCACCCGGGAACTCGCCGGCCCGGGTGTCGAGAACCCGGCGAAAGTGCTGGTGGTGACCACTTTCCAGCTCGACGAGTACGTCTACGAGGCGTTGCGCGCGGGCGCCAGCGGATTCCTGCTGAAGGACTCACCGCCGAGCGAACTGCTGAACGGCATCCGGGTGATCGCGTCGGGGGAGGCCCTGCTGGCCCCGGCGATCACGCGCAAGCTGGTGGGGCGGTTCGGCGAGCGTGTGCGGCCGACGACCTCGGCCGGCAGCGCGGTCGACGCGCTGACCCCGCGGGAGGTCGAGGTGCTCAAGCTGATCGCCGAGGGCATGTCGAACGTGGAGATCGCCGAGGCCATGGTGGTCAGCCGGGAGACCGTGAAGACCCACGTCTCGCGGATCCTGACCAAGCTCGATCTGCGCGACCGGGTGCAGGCCGTGGTGTTCGCGCACCGGAACGGCCTGGTCAGCGCCACGCTCTGACCGCATCCCCCACGAGAGCTACGCAAGGTCCGCTCACGTGCGTGACGCGGGGGAGTGCCCTCCTTTTCTAGGTTTTCGGTTGTGGCCAGGAGGCCGCACCACACCTAGCAGGAGGCTTCGAGATGTTCACCGAGCAGATGAGCAAGACCCCGGTCCGGCTGGTCTTCCTGGCCGTCGTGTTCTTCGCCGTGAACGCGGTGGTCGTCGGGCCGCTGTCGCAGATGGTGCACAGCTCGAACCCGTTCGTGGCGCTGGTGACGCTGGTGCTCGGGGTGGCCGCGGCCGCCGGCATGGTGTGGCTGTACCGCTGGGTGATCGGCAAGGTCGAACACCGCGAGGCCACCGAGCTCGCCCCGGTGAACGTCGGGCCCGCCCTGCGCCGTGGCGCCCTGCTCGGTATGGGCATGTTCACCGCGGTCATGCTGCTGATCACGATCTTCGGCGGGTACGAGTCGCTGAGCTGGGGCTCGTTCACCTCGGCGCTGGCCACGGCCGGGATGATGGCGTCGGTCGCGGTGATCGAGGAGATCCTGTTCCGCGGTGTGCTGTTCCGCCTGGTCGAGCAGATGACCGGCACGGTCGGCGCGATGGTCGTCTCGGCCCTGGTCTTCGGCGGTCTGCACCTGCTGAACAGCCCGAACCTGTGGGGTGCGCTGGCCATCGCGATCCAGGGCGGTCTGATGCTGGCGGCCGTCTACGCCGCGACCCGCTCGCTGTGGCTGCCGATCGGCCTGCACTTCGGCTGGAACTTCGCCGAGTCGGGCATCTTCGGCACCACGGTCTCCGGGTCGGACAACAGCGGCGGCGGCATCTTCAGCAGCGTGCTCGACGGCCCGACCCTGATCTCCGGCGGCGATTTCGGCCCCGAGGCCACGATCTTCGCGGTGCTGGTCTGCAGCGTGCTCACGGTCGTCTACACCCGGCGCATCACGACTCGGACTCGGGAAATGGCCTGATCGACAACGCCTTACGGTGGCATTCCGACCTTCGGGCCGGAGATGCCACCGCCGCGTTTTGCCTACAGGTTGCGTTCCGCGTAGACCTTCAGCACGTCGCGCACGTACTCCGCGTACGGCGTCGGGTCCATCCCCTCCGGTGCGTAGTTCTCGCCGAAACGCGGGTCGGCCACGTACATCTCGCCGAGACCGATCACGTAGTCCCGGCTCGGCTCGGTCGTGATCCCCAGCCACTCGACGTGGCGACGGGCGACGTCCTGGGCGACCACCCCGTCCGCCATCTCGCCGTTCTCCCGGGCCGCCACGAAATCCCGGGCGATGTCGAGACCCTGCTGCCTGAACCCGGCCTTCTCCTCGGCACTGAGCGACCGCCACCAGCGGTCACCCTTCTCGTAGGCCTCGCGCCCCCAGCGCTGCGAGACCTCTTCTTCGTATCGCGTGTGGTCGAACCCGTCGAGCACTTCCTCGGCCATGAGCGGTTCCCCTCCCTCGAGCTTGCGGATGGTGGTGCGGATCGACGCGACCTGCCGGCTCAGCCGCTCCTGCTCGCGCCGAAGAAGCCGCAGGTGACGGTTGAGGGCGGTGACGGTGTCGTGCTGACCGTCGAGCGTCTCCGCGATGGCGGAAAGGCCCAGGCCAAGGCCTCGCAGCAACAGGATCTGCTGGAGCCGGACCAGCGCCTGCTGGTCGTAGTAGCGCTGCCCGTTGCCGCCCGTGCTCGTTGGAGTCAGCAGCCCCTTGTCACCGTAGTGACGAAGGGTGCGACTGGTGGTTCCGGTGAGCCGGGCGACCTCCTGGATGGACCATTCCGCCGTCACACATCCACGGTAGGAGTTGACGTTGCGTCAATGTCAACGCCTTACCAGGCGAGGGCGTCCTTGCGGCTGTACTGCCAGTAGGTGACCATCGCCTGGCCCGCGTTGATGACGCCCTTGCCGCTGACCTTCACCGTGGCCTCACTGCCGACCGAGCCATTGTTGTTGCGGTTGGCGAAGAGCACGCCGACCTGGTTGGTGGCGTAGTCCTCTTCGCGCTGGCTGTAGCCGGCGACGATGATGCTGGCGTACGCGGTCTCGCCGGGGAACAGCGTGACCACGGCCTGCGGCTGGCTCTCCTTGATCACGAAGGCCGGCGCCTGGGCCTCCTTGCCCATGCAGAGGTAGGGCGCGGAGAAGGCGTTGCAGTTGTTCTTGCTCGTGTTCCTGGCCCGCACCAGCAGGTGGTTGTACGGCTGCGCCACCTTGGTGATCTTGATGTCGGTGTTCGCGGCGGTGCAGGTAACCGTCTTCGGGGCAGCCTTGACGGGCTGGGCCGATGCCCCCGGCGCGAAGGCCACGGCCCCCGCGGTGGCGACAGCCACGGCGCCGGAGGCGATGAGGTGGGCACGGGTGAAGACGCGGTTCATGGTCTTGCTCCTGTCGAGTGGTCGGATCTGGCGTTGCCCACACCTTCCGCCCGGTCTCGTCCCACTCGCCAGAGCTCGTCGTGACAGGGACGTTCCACCCCTTCTGACCTGCCGGAACACCATCGACTGGAACACCTGGGAACGTTCGGGTGACCACGTCGTCCACCCTTCGGCCGCACTGGTTACCGGTCGGGAACAAACGTCTCCGGGCCGCACTTGTACAGATGTACTAGTACAGGCGTACAGGAGTTCCGATGGCTTATCTGATGCTGGTCGTGGCGATCGCCCTCGAGGTCGTGGCCACCAGCCTGCTCCCCTCGACCCACGGCTTCTCGCGGCTGGGGCCGAGTGCGCTGTGCCTGGGCACGTATGCGGTGGTGTTCATCCTGCTCGCGCGCATCGTGCAGGATCTGCCGGTCGGCGTCGTCTACGCCACCTGGTCGGGTATGGGCGTCGCGGCGATCATGCTGGTCGGGGCCACATTCCTGGGTGAACCGCTCAGCCCGGCCAAGATCACCGGGGCGGCGATGATCATCGGCGGTGTGGTGATCCTCAACGTGGCCGGTGTTCACTAGCTGGGGTGACGACTTCCCGGGATCCCGAAGGCCGGCGCCGCGCCCTGCTCGCCGCCACCGTCGAGGTGGTGGCCGAGGTCGGGGTGGCCCGCACGACACACCGGCTCATCGCGGCCCGGGCCGACGTCCCACTGGGGGCGACCACCTATTACTTCCCGACGCTGAACGACCTCATCGCCACCGCGCTCGAGCAAGCCGGTGACGCGTGGGACGCGGATCTCGTGCGCTGGGAGACCGAACTGCGCCGGGCCCAGCACGAACTGGGCCCCGATGACGACGGCCCGGCCGGTCTGCTCACCCGGCTGATCCTGGAGTACCTGGCCGATCAGCCGCGGGCCCGGCTGGAGTGCGAGCTCTACCTGGCGGCGGGGCACACGCCCGAGCTGCGGCCGCTGGCGACGCGCTGGCTGCTGGGGCTGCGTGAGGTCACGGCCCGGCTGGCCGGTCCGAGCACCGGCTATGCGCTCGCGACTCTCGTCGACGGGGTGTTTCTGCAGGCCACGGTCACGGGTGAGGCGCCTGCGGCCGATCAGCTGCAGTCGGCGATCGCGAAGATCTGGGCTTCGCCGGCCGTTTGATCCCCCTCTGGCACCTGTCGGCCTTCCCCTCGCGCCCTTCACCGGGTTTTCGGGGCTTGAGGACGCGTCGGGCTAGCGGGCTGCCTGACGTCGCCCGGGTGGGCGGACAGTTTCGGCCGGGACCTCGAGCAGCTGGGCACGCTGCCGGCTGGTCAGGGACACCTGACGCATGTCGCAGTCGCGGGTGTCGGCGCCGGTGAGATCGGCGCCCAGCAGGTTGGCCCAGCTCAGGTCGGCGCCGCGCAGATCGGCGTGGGACAGGTTGCAGTTGGCCAGGTTCGCGAGCGACAGGTCGGCGCCACTGAGGTCGACCAGGGCGAGATTGGCGCCGGACAGGTCGATGCCCTTGAACTGCCCGCCGGGCAACCGGGCCGCGGTCAGGTCGACCGGACGGCGACGGTGCCCGGCCACCCGGGCCAGCACCTGCAAGGCCGCGGCGACGTCCGACGAGATCGCGGTGAAGTGCCCCGTCACCTCGAGCGGGCGGGCCTCCTGCACGAAGGCCGCCAGCACCTCGGCGACGGGCTGGGTGTCCTGACCGCGTTCGTGCGAGAGACGTTCCAGTGCGTAGACGGCGCCGACCCGGGTGCTGGCCGCCGGATCGGTGAGCTGGGTGACGGCGCGGTTGAATCGCTCGCCCCGGTCGACGGTGCGAGCGCGCTGCTGCTGGCGCACCGAGAACCAGAGCCCGGCCACCCCCGCGCCGACGGCGACCGCGACCAGGGCGGGCATCCGCGCATCGTTGGCCAGGGTGAGTCGCTGCACCTCGCTGAGCCCGGCGCCCCGGCCGGTGACGTACTGCGGGAAGAGCCAGAGGGAAGCGGCGAGAGCCAGGCCGATCGCAGCCACGGCAACGATGTCAACGGCCCATGCGAGCCGCTTGGATGCGTTCATCACGCACCGCCTCCCCGTCGGTCCCGGCGCCTTGAGCTGGGAGGATCACTCTAAGCCTCAGTCGCCACTACCTGTAGTCAGAGCGAGCCCCCGCCGGTCAGGACCGGGAACAGGAGCGCGGTGAGGGCCTGGCGCTGCTCGTCGTCCAGTGGTGCGAGGACCTTCTGCTCGACCTCGCGCATCACCCGGAAACCGGTGGCGATCAATTCCTGCCCGGCCGGCGTGACCACCAGCTCGGCAGTGCGGCCCCGCCCGGGCAGGGTGCGGCGCTCGACCCCGCCCAGTTCCTCGAGCTGCCGGAGCGTGGCCTGCATGCTCTGGGCCGTCACCCCGGCGCGGCGGCCGAGTTCGCTGTACGAGAGGCCGGGCTCGCGCGAGAGATGCCCCAGCGCGGACAGGTGCCGCAGCGACGTGCCGTGCTCCCGCAGCCCCGCCTCGACCTCGACCCGGATCGTGCGGCCGATGGTCATCAGCAGAAAACCCGGGCTGGGCTGCGGAGTTCTGGGCACTGGCGTCACCGGCTCATCCTGACACCCGCGCCCCCTTGCGGAGTGGTTTAAGTCTGACTGTAACCTGCCTCCATGAACGCTCCCGTTACCCCGGCGGGCCGGGCATGAAGGCCGTCCTGCTCGTCGTCCACGTCGTTCTCGCGATCGTGCTGATCGGCCCACTCACCGCCGCTGCCAGTCTTTTTCCGCGCTACGCCCGTGAGGCGGTGGCCGCCGGCGAGAACCGCACCGGCCCGCTGTCCGTGCTCAGCGCCCTGCACCGGATCAGCACCGGCTACGCGGTCGCCGGAATCGCCGTACCGGTGTTCGGCATCGCCACCGCGTCGGCCATGGGGGTGCTCGGGGACTGGTGGATCTGGGTCTCGATGGCCCTGACCCTGCTCGCCGCCGCCCTGCTGGGCTGGGCGGTGGTGCCCGCACAGAAGCGGATCATGGAGCTGCTGCAACCGCCCGGCGACCTGGCGGCGGTTTCACCCCTACTGCCGCGTCTGGGCATGGTCACCGGCAGCTTCGCCCTGGTCTGGGCGATCGTGGTGGTCATCATGATCGTGCGCCCCGGCTCGTCCACGGGGGTGTGACCGTGTCCCTGCGTTCTCTGCGCGTCGCGGCGGCGGTCGAGGCCTGCTCGCTGGCGCTGCTCCTGCTGAACCTGGCCACCGTGCACGTCGCGGCGCTGGCCTCGGCACTCGGGCCGGTGCACGGCTGCGCCTACCTGATCGGCATCGTGCTGACCTTCGCACTGACGAGATCGGCCGGAATCCGGGTCTTGTCGCTGATTCCCGCAGTCGGCGCACTGCTTGTGCTGCGCCGCCTGCGAGATTCGGTCAGCAGTATCCCCAGGCTGTGAAAAGCCTTGTGGACAACTGCGGCTGACTACTGCTCGCTGCTCGGGCGACGACCCGGAAGAGCGGCGATCTTGGCATAGAAGTGGTCAATTCGGCGCACCACCTCGGTCAGCCCGTCGAGGTTCATGGGCTTGGTGACATAGGCGTTCGCGTGCAGCGAGTAGCTGCTCAGGATGTCGGACGGAGCCTGCGAGGTGGTGAGCACCACGATCGGGATGCTGCGCAGCTCCGGGTCGTTCTTGATCTCGGCCAGCACCTGACGTCCGTCCATGCGGGGCATGTTCAGGTCGAGCAGGATGACGTCGGGGCGGGGAGCGTCTTCGTGCTCACCGGTGCGGCGCAGGAAGGCCACCGCCTCTTCGCCGTCGTTGGCCACGTAGACGTTGCGCGGGGCGCCGATCGACTCGAGAGCCTCTTCGATCATCAGAACGTCGCCCGGGTCGTCGTCGACCAGCAGGACGGCCATGGCACGGGTAGCGGATGCGAGCATGAGAACCCCTCGAAGTTGCTTGGAGCGGCCGAGGAACTACTTCGCCGTGAAAAGCTCGCACCTCGGGGGCAGTGGCGTTCAGGCGATGATCCTAACCGGCGAGTGACTTCACCGGACAGATGTGGGCGGATGCCCGTGCACCGAACTGTACGTCACCCTCGGAAGGCCCAGTGACCAGCAGCGTTGACCGGTCTCAGGATGGGTCGCCGGTCTTTTTCGCCGCCTCGTTCTCGGCGAGTCGGCGATACGCGTCGTCCCACCCGGCGGGCAGTTCACCGGCCCGCAACCGATAGAACACGAACTCCGACGAGGCCATCGCCGGGCGGTGACGGGACATCACGGCACCGTGCGGCTGAGCCCGGTACATCGCGTTCAGGGAGCCCTGGTCACGCCAGGCGCTGAGAGTGAGGAACTCCCGGCGCAGAGGATGGGCACGCAGTGAGAGCCCGACGACTCCCTCGCTGCGGGCGGCCTGACGCTGCACGCGCAGGGCGTCGAGGAAGAACCGGGGCACCTGGCTGAGCCGGTGCAGGCGGAAACGTGAAGCCATGACCACGACTTCGGCGTCGTCGGCCATCTCGTGGTCGAGCTGCTGCCAGGGAACGGTCGGCACCGTCGCACTCCTCATCTTGTCACTGACCAGATATCTAGACAGTGACAAGACTCGACTAACTTGTCAATGGCAAGTTGCGATGCCTAAGGTCGGTCCGTGACCTCCGGGACGAAGCCGTACCACCACGGCGACCTGCGCCGGGCCCTGCTCGCCGCCGCGGCCGAGGTGATCGCGGAGTCCGGCACCGACGCGCTGAGCCTGCGCGACCTGGCCCGCCGCGCCGGCGTGTCCCACGCCGCACCCGGCCATCACTTCGGCGACCGGGCCGGCCTGATGACAGCCGTGGCCGCCCAGGGCTTCGAGCTGCTCTGCGAGTCGCTCGCGCAGGCCCCCGACTTCGCCGACATGGGCCTGCGCTACGTGCGTTTCGCACTCGACCATCCGGGCCACTTCGCGGTGATGTTCCGCGCCGACGCGATCCACCAGGACGACCCTGACTTCACCACCGCCGCCGGCCGAGCCCAGGACCTGCTGCGAGGCGGTGCGGTGAAAGCTTTTTCACGCACCGACGAACGCGTCTCGGCCCTGGCCGCGTGGTCGCTGGTGCACGGGCTGGCAACGTTGCTGCTGAGCGGCGCCATGACGCTCGACGAAGGGCAGACCGAAGACGACCTGACCCGGCTGGTCACCCGCTGGCTGACGCAGCGGTCGCTGTGACCAGCCCGGTCGGAGCCTGGCGGTGGTTGGTCGGTGATAATCTCGGACGTGCTCAAGAGGACGACTGAGATGTCGCCCTCAACGGACGGGGAGGAACCCTGATGAAGAAGCTGCTGGTGGTCGCCGTCGCGTCCGCGGCCGGCGTCGCGCTCTGGCGCAAGGTCGGTTCCAACAAGCCCAGCCAGCCGTGGGCATCGGCGACCGACAAGGTCTGATCCTCCCGTCCCGCGGGTGATAATGAATCACTCGCGAGATCCGGGGACGTGGCGCAATTGGTAGCGCACCTGCTTTGCAAGCAGGGGGTTGTGGGTTCGAGTCCCATCGTCTCCACTTCATGAACGGCCAGGTCAGAGGGCATCTGCTCGACCTGGCCGTTTCTCGTTCCGGCGCGCACAGGGGCCCCACCCACGTGTGAGTGACCACGCGATCAGGCCGCCGCGTCCGTTCGTTTCCGCCCGGGGCTCTAGCGGCAACTACCCCTGCTTTCGATTATCGATAATCGAAAGCATCGATCTGCTCGCCGCCCCCAGCGAAGCGAGGCACCGCGAATCGCCGCCCCCACCGAAGCAAGGCACCACGAATCGCCGCCCCCACCGAAGCTAAGCACCACGAATCGCCACCTCCGCGAGGCAAAGCGGAGCGGAGCGAATCGCCACCCCAGCGAAGCGAACCGGAACTCAGGCCGCAACCGTGATCGACAGCTCCCGCGACACGCTGAACTCCTCGAACAACCCGGTCAGCGCCTCACGCAGATCCTCGAGGGCGTCTTCCTCGGTGTCACCCTCGCCGTGCGCCTCGAGACCACGCCGCAGCTGCACGTCGGCCGACCAGACGCCGTCGTCACCTTGCTCGATGACGATCGGGATGGTCACGATCCGGGGCTCGGACATGGCTCAAACCATAACTCGGGCACGTCCGGGTCGACCTCCGGCCGCCCCACGTTCGCAAGCCGCCAACCAGGCATTTCCCCTCTAACGACACCAGCCTGTGTCTGCTTGGATACTCAAAGCCACATAAGTGCGTATCTGGTCGGAGGGACACGGATATGGCTGGTTATCGATCATGGCAGGCTGTCGGGCTGGTCTTCTTCTGCATCGGCCTCCCGATGCTCGGGGGAGGCCTGTTCGACACGACATCAGGAACATCGGACATCGTCGTCGGGCTGATGTGCCTGGCGGCCTCGGCCGGCGGCTTCCACGAGGCTTGGTCGCGGAAGCGCACGGCCGAGGCCCGGCACGCGGAGATCAGCCGATTCGCAACTGAAGCACCGCCAGAGCACGACCCGCCACGGTAATCGACTTCTCGGCCTCTACCAGCGGGCCCGGTTCGGCCTGCACCACGGGCACCGAGATCGGCACGCCCTGCACCGCGACCACCGGTGCGATCACGGGGCGGCGGCCGGCCTCGGTGCTCAGCACCAGCTCCCACTCCGCGCCGAAACCGGTTGGCGGCATGTGGAAGTCGATCGGCTCGTCGTGGGCGTTGTAACAGACCACGAAGGAGTCGTCGACCACCGGCTCACCCCGCGTACTGAGGTCGGTGATGCCCTGGCCGTTCAGGTACACCGAGATCGCCCGGCCGAATCCGGAACCCCAGTCCTGGTCGGTCATCTCGGAGCCGTCGGGCGTGAACCAGGCAATGTCGGGCTGAGCCTCCGAACCCTGCTCACGCACCGGCAGGCCGTTGAAGAACCGGCGCCGGCGGAACACCGGGTGCTGAGCCCGTAGCGACGCCGCGGCCCGGACGAAATCGAGCAGGTCTTCGTCGACCGAGCTCCAGTCCACCCACGCGATCTCACTGTCCTGGCAGTAGGCATTATTATTGCCCCGCTGCGTGCGGCCCAGCTCGTCACCGTGCGAGATCATCGGAACACCCTGCGACAGCAACAGAGTGGTGAAGAAGTTGCGCTGCTGGCGAGCGCGGATCTCGAGCACCACCGGGTCGTCGGTCGGCCCCTCGACCCCGCAGTTCCACGACCGGTTGTGGCTCTCCCCGTCCCGGTTGTCCTCGCCGTTCGCCTCGTTGTGCTTCTCGTTGTAAGCAACCAGGTCGTGCAGCGTGAACCCGTCGTGCGCGGTGACGAAGTTGACCGACGCCACCGGCCGCCGCGCCGAGTGCTCGTACAGATCGGCGGAACCCGTTATCCGCGAGGCAAATTCACCGAGGGTCGCCGGCTCCCCGCGCCAGAAGTCACGAACGGTGTCGCGGTACTTGCCGTTCCACTCCGTCCACTGAGGCGGGAAGTTGCCGACCTGATACCCACCCGGCCCCACGTCCCAGGGCTCGGCAATCAGTTTCACCTGCGACACGGTCGGATCCTGCTGCACCAGCTCGAAGAAGCTCGAGAGCCGGTCGACGTCGTAGAACTCCCGCGCCAGGGTGGACGCCAGGTCGAAACGGAAACCGTCGACGTGCATCTCGGTGACCCAGTAACGCAGCGAGTCCATGATCAGCTGCAGCGAGTGCGGATGCCGCACGTTCAGCGTGTTGCCGGTGCCGGTGTAATCCATGTAGTACCGCCGGTCTTCTTCGACCGTGCGGTAGTAGGCCAGGTTGTCCACACCCCGCATCGACAGCGTCGGGCCCAGGTGATTGCCCTCGGCCGTGTGGTTGTAGACCACGTCGAGAATGACCTCGATGCCGGCCTCGTGCAGCGCCCGCACCATGGCCTTGAACTCCTGCACCTGACCACCGGGCGCGATGGTGGACGCGTACTTCGGGTCGGGCGCGAAGAACCCGATCGTGTTGTAGCCCCAGTAGTTCGACAGGCCCTTGCTGATCAGCGTGGAGTCGTTCGCGAAGTGGTGCACCGGCATCAGCTCGAGCGCGGTGACGCCCAGCGAGACCAGGTGCTGCACGATCGCCGGGTGCGCGATGCCTGAGTAGGTGCCCCGCATGGCCTCGGGCACGTCCGGATGGGTCTGCGTCAGACCCTTCACATGCGCCTCGTAGACAACGCTGTCTGCGTACTCATGCTTCGGCGGCCTGTCGACGCCCCAATCGAAGTACGGGTTGATCACCACCGACTTGGGCATGTACTCGGCCGAGTCGGCGTCGTTACGGGCGTCGGGCTCACCGAACGGGTAGCCGAAAACCGCCTCGTTCCAGTCGAAAACCCCGTCGATCGCCTTGGCGTAGGTGTCGAGCAGCAGCTTGTTCGGGTTGCAGCGATGGCCTTGCGAGGGGTTCCACGGGCCGTGCACCCGGTAGCCGTAGCGCTGACCGGGCTGGATGCCGGGCAGGAACACGTGCCAGATGAACGCGTCGACCTCGGGCAACGTCACCCGGGTCTCGTTGCCGGCCTCGTCGAACAGGCAGAGCTCGACCTTTTCGGCGACTTCGCTGAAGATGGCGAAGTTCGTGCCGTACCCGTCATAGCTCGCACCGAGCGGGTAGGCCTTGCCGGGCCAGACACCGAGTGCGGACGGGGTGGTCGCCGGATCCGTCACGTTGACTCCCTGAGGTTCACAGCGAGAGGGACTCAGCCGAGAACAGCTGAACCATGATCATCGCCCGGAATGCCGGTTTCCGCACGTCGATGAAGTGCCGTCCGGCCCGGGACGCGAGACGATCGCCGGGTGCTCCTCGACGTCCGCACCATCTACGCCGAACCCGCCGCGCTCGAGCTCGAGCGCGGGCGGCAGATCGTCGAGCGCTGGCCTCGGGCCGAGGTGATCGAGGTGGCCTCGGCCAACCGCGTCGACGCGGTGCACGGTGACGAGCAGAACGTGCAGCGCTGGGTCCGGGTGAAGACCGAGGTGCTCGCGCTGGGGGTGCGCAAGACCATGACGGCCCGGGTGAACGGCCGTTCCGCGGACTGGATCGCCCCCAGCGCCGCGAACGGCTGCGCCATGGCCTGCGCCTACTGTTACGTCCCGCGGCACAAGGGCTACGCGAACCCGATCACGGTCTACGCCAACATCGAGCAGATGATCGGCTACCTGCGCCGGCACGTCGTGAGGCAGGGCCCCAAGACCGAGCCGAACCAGTGCGACCCGCGGGCCTGGGTCTACGACCTGGGGGAGAACAGCGACGCCAGCGTCGACGCGCTGGTCAGCGACAACGTCGCCGACCTGGTCGCGGCCTTCCGCGACCTCGAGCACGCCAAGGCCTCGTTCGCGACCAAGTTCGTCAACCGCGACCTGCTCACCTACGACCCACAGGGCCGCACCCGCATCCGCTTCTCGGTGATGCCCGAGCGCACCGCGAAGCTGCTGGACATCCGCACCTCTTCGGTGGGGGAGCGCATCGCCGCGGTGGACGATTTCCTGGCCGCCGGCTACGAGGTGCACCTGAACATGTCACCGGTGGTGGTGCACGAGGAGTGGCTCAGCGACTGGGCCGAGCTGCTCCAGCAGCTGAACGATGTGCTCTCACCCGCCGCCAAGGCCCAGGCGCAGGCCGAGGTCATCTTCCTGACCCACAACCAGGGCCTGCACGACGTCAACCTGGGCTGGCATCCTCAGGCCGAGAACCTGTTGTGGCGCCCCGACATCCAGGAGTTCAAGGTCTCCCAGAACGGCATGCGCAACGTGCGTTACCGCGCGGGCTGGAAGGGCGTCTGGAAACAGCGCCTGCTCGACCTGATCGCCGAGCAGGCGCCCTGGCTGACCGTCCGGTACGCGTTCTAGGACGAGACCTAGGCCGGGTGCGAGATCTTCAGCGTGTAGCTGCCCTTGCCCTTCTCCCGCTCCACCGTCCACCGGTACTTGCCCGAAGTGCCGGTGTAGCTGACGGTTTCGCTGGAGCCGGACTTCTCGCCGGTCTTCACCACGACCCAGCGCTTCCCGTTCCACTTCGACAGCGTCAGGTCGAAGTTCGTGCCCTTCGGCCCGCTCAGGCAGCCGCGGTGCAGGCCCGCCTTCTTGCTGGTGTAGGTGGACGCGGTGATCGCCCGGGTCTTCAGGGTCACCTTGCCGGTGGTGGTGGTCGTGCAGGTGGGTGCGGGCTTGGTGGGTGTGGGGGTGATGGTGGACGTGGTGGTCGGCGTCGGTGTGCTCGTCGCCGTGGGTGCCGGGGTGGGTCCGGTGGTGGGCGCCGTGGTGGGGGAGGCGCTGGGTGAGGTGGTGGGTGACGTCACCGGCACCGCGGTGGTGGGGGTGGCAGTTGGGGTGGTGGGCGCCGGGGTGGACGTGCTGGCCGTGGAACCGACGTACAGCAGCAGGTTCGGCGTCCCGCTCGGAACTCCGCTCAGCGCGTCGCTGGTCGCGCTGCTGACCAGGGCCGATGCCACGGTCGCGGGCGCGGCCGCAGGGTCGCCCTGCAGGTAGAGCGCGATCGCCCCGGCCACGTGCGGCGTGGCCATCGAGGTACCGCTGAGCGTCTTGGTGGCGGTGTTGGAGGTGTACCAGTCCGAGACGATCGACTGGCCCGGCCCGTAGAGGTCCACGCACGAGCCGAAGTTGCTGAAACTGGCGTTCATGTCCGTGTTCGTCGACGCCGCCACCGTGATCGCGTTCGGCACGTCGGCGGGGGAGTTGGTGCAGGCGTCCTTGGCATCGTTACCCGCCGCCACGGCGTAGGTGATGCCCGAGGCGATCGACGCGTTCACCGCGTTGTCCAGCGCCGCGTTGCTCTCGCCGCCCAGGCTCATGTTCACCACCGACGGTCCGGAGGCGTTCGCGGTGACCCAGTTGACGCCGGCGATGACATCCGACGAGGTGCCACTGCCGTCACAGCCGAGCACCCGCACCGGAACGATGTTCACGCCCGGCGCCACCCCGTAGGTGGCCCCGCCGATCGTGCCCGCGACGTGGGTCCCGTGCCCGGCGCAGTCCTCGGTGCCGTTGCCGTCGGAGACCGTGCTGTAGCCGGACAGCACCCGCCCGGCCAGGTCGCTGTGGGTGGAACGGACGCCGGTGTCGATCACGTAAGCGGTCACGCCGCTGCCGTCACCGCTGGTCACGAGCTTGCCGTTGAGGCCCGAACGCTGGTCGACGCGGTCCTGGCCCCACGAGCTCACCGAGCGCGACCCGGAGATGCTCATCGTCCGGTCGGCCACGATGTAGGCGACGGCCGGGTCCTGGCGGGCCTTGGCCAGCTCGGCCGCGCTCATCTCGGCCGCGTACCCGTTGATCGCGTCGCCGTACTCGTGCGTGACCTCGGCCCCGCGGTCCTCGGCCCGGTCCACGGCGGCGTCCAGCGCGGCGTTGTCCTCGCCGGTGGCCGGAGCCTTGAGCACCACGATGTACTGGCCGGGGATGACGTCGGCCTCGCCGGTCCCCAGCACCTGCGCGGCGTACGACGAGGCGTCGGCGGAACTCTCCTCCGCACTGCCCGGCAGCGCCGTGAGCACGGCTGCGGTGCCGACGGCGGCGACGAGAAGTTTGGTGGGCAGATCGAGCGTGATGTGGCGTTCGCCCACGTTAGAACCCCGTCCCTGGTTGACGTTCCGTCATCCTGAAATAACGGAGCGTCTAGTTGACGATTCAGGGGCCGAACGGGTTTGCCCTGTGCGTTTGAGCATCCCGGCCGGTCCTTGTAGGACGGAGGGATGTCGGTCAGCGGTGAAGAGGCAATGGCTCTGGGTGAACTCGCGGAACGCTGGACGGAGGGGATCGACGCGGCGCTGCCGGCGGCCGTGGCCCTGCGCCACGAACTGCACGCCAATCCGGACGTTTCCGGGCAGGAGGAGCCCACGGCCCGCCGGGTGATGGCAGCGCTCGGCGGCCTGGACGCGGAGACCGTCGCCGGCACCGGCCGTCTGGTGCGGCTCGGCCCGCCCGGCCCGTCGATCGGGCTGAGGGCCGAGCTCGACGCCCTCCCGGTCGCCGAGCTGACCGGTTCACCGTTCGCCTCGACGGTGCGCACGCCTCCCGCGATGCACGCCTGTGGTCACGACGTGCACCTGGCCGGTCTCTTCGCCGTCCTCCAGGCCGCCCGGCGACTGAAACTGCCGCTGGGACTCATCGGCCTGCTCCAGCCGCGTGAGGAGGTGGGCCCCACCGGAGCCGCCGATGTCGTGGCCGGCGACCACCTCGTCCACCATCAGGTCAGGGCTCTGGTGGCCGCCCACGTGCAACCGCAGGTGCCCGCCGGACGCGTCGCCTCGGATGCCGGGCCGGTGAACGCCGCGGTCGACGAGATCGAGATCGTCGTCTCCGGCCGGGGTGGCCACGGCGCCTATCCGCACCTGGCCGTCGACCCCGTGCCCGCTCTCTGCCGGATCGTGCTGGCCCTGTCGGAGACGGCCCGATCGACCGTCAATCCCCTTCATGCCTCCGTGGTTTCGATCACCCAGATCAGCGGCTCGGCAGCCCCGAACGTCATCCCGGGAACCGCCGCAGCTGCCGGGACGATCCGCCTGATGCACGAGACCGACCGCCCCCTGCTGCACGAACGCCTGGCCCGGACGGTCACCAGCATCGCCGAGGCCCACGGCTGCACGGGCAAGTACGAGGTGCGACGCGGTGAGCCGGCCCTGGTCAACGACGCGACGCTGGCCGGCCTGACCCGCGGCTGGCTCGACGAGTTCCGGGTTCCGACCGCCTCTTTCGCCTCGTGCGGCTCCGACGACTTCGCCACCTACGGCTCCCAGGTGCCGATCCTCATGCAGTTCGTCGGCACCGGCTACGACCATGCGAGCGGCCCGATGCTGCACGACCCGTCGTTCCTGCCCGGCGACGAGGTGGTGCGTCAGGTGGCCGTGGCCCTGCTGGCGGGCTGGCTGGGAGCGGCATCGGTCACGTCACCGAGTAGCTGAGCAGCACCAGGCCGGTGGGCGTGCGGCGCCCGTCGTTCAGGGTGAGGCGGCGCAGCATGTCCTGGTTGTCGAACAGCTTGCGCCCGGTGCCGGCCAGCGTCGGCGCTACCACCAGGCGCAGTTCGTCGACCAGACCGGCGAAGAGCAGCGTCTGGGCCAGCCGGATGCTGCCGTGCACGCCGATGTCCCCGCCTTCTTGAGCCTTGAGCTGGGTGACGAAGCTGGTCAGGGGCTGCTCGATGCGCTCGGTGTTCGCCCAGGGATGGTTCAGCGGCGCACTCGTGGCCACGTACTTGGGGGTGCCGTTGATGAAGTCGGAGAACGGCTCCATGTCCATGTCCGGCCAGATCGGAGCCCACTCGTCGTACATCGCCCGCCCCAGCAACACCGTGTCCTGCCGCCGGATCACCTCCCGCAGGTTGTCCAGATACACCGTGTCTTCCTGCATGGGCATCCACCGGTCCGGACTCTCCGCCACCCCGTCGAGCGACAGCAGCTCGTACAGCACCACCCTGCGCATGACATCTCCCTGATCGACTCCAACGAAGACGTCCCCCGCCCGCGGAACTCATCGGTCTACGGTGTGCGCCATGACCCTGCTCGGCGCGGTCCCCTCCCTTCCCGTCTTCGACATCGCCGCGGCCGTGGAGTTCTACACCTCGAAACTGCCCTTCCGGTGCCGGTACCAGGAGGCCGGCCTGGCCATCCTGGTGAGCGACGCGGTCGAGCTCAGCCTGTGGGCCGCGAACCGCCCCGACATCCCCGGCGGCGAACCCCACCTGGCCGGCAGCGCGTCGTGCAGCTTCCGCGTCGACGACGCGACCGCTCTGCACCGGACCTGCGAGGGCATCGTGCATCCGAACGCCCCGCTGCACCGGACCGCATGGGGCACGCGCGAGTTCAGCGTGCTCGACCACGACGGCAACGCGATCCGGTTCTACGAGGTGCTCTGAGCGCCCTCTCCGGATGCGACGCCCCGCGCACCGGAACACCATGCCCGTATGGCTACTTCGACCAAGAAGCGCGATCCCGGCCCCAGCGTCAAGGACAAGGAGCTCTACGAGGAGCTCCGCGACCACGGCAACAGCAAGCAGAAGTCCGCCCGCATCGCCAACGCTGCTGCGGCCCGGGGCCGCAGCAGCGTGGGGCGCAAAGGTGGCAAGGCGGGCGACTACGACGACTGGTCGGTCGACGACCTGCGCAAGCGCGCCGCCGAGATCGGCGTCAGCGGGCGCTCGAGCATGCGCAAGGCCGAACTGATCGACGCCCTGCGCAACAGCTAACTCACCAGCAGGTCGGATCCGTGCTCCGAGGATCGTCGGACACCCGGCGCTCGGCGTAGATGCTGCCCTCCCGGGCGCGTGCCCGCCACGGACGAGCCGCCATCTGCGCGATCTCCCATCGTGGGTCGCTCGCATCAATGTCGGCCACGAGAACTGCACTCCGGTCACCGGCTCGGGCCACCGGCGTTCCGTCCGGACCGAACACGCACGAGCCGAAACCAAGTCCCAGTCCGGCCGGGATCGACACCGCCACCCAGTAGCTGTTGATGGCCGCGTGTGCCTGGGCCAGGACCGGAAAGATCGATTCGCCAGGGTAGGCCGGTAGCAGCACCCCGTCGACGCCAAGCTGTTCGTACTCCGCGAACAGCTCCGGAAAGTTCACCTCGATGCAGGTGAGCAGACCGAAACGGAAACCGTCGACCGCGAACGTCACCGCCCGGAACCCAGGGGAGTAGAACCTGGTGATCTCTGTGTGCGAACAGAGCCGCTTGTCGTAGCGCTCCACGATCTCTCCCCGGTCGGAGATCACGTAAAGGCTGTTGTGCGGCCGGTTCGGCGCGGTGAGCCGGTGCGCACTGCCCAGCACCAGCCAGATGTCGAGGTCACGCGCCAGCCGTCTGATCAGATCGAGCTCCCGCTCCAGGGCCGCCCAGTCCATCACCGACCAGTCCGGTACCTGCGCCTTCGCGTATCCCGACAGCATGCCCTCGGGCAAGAGCACCAGCCGGGCGCCCTCCCGCGCCGCCTGCCGAACAACTGAGCGCACCGTCCGGCCGTTCGCCGAGACGTCTCGGCTGACCCTGCTCTGTGCGACAGCGACACGAAGCCTGCTCATGGCGAACCCCCGTCTGTTCACCGTCCGATCATCAAGCCTGACAAGACGGCCCCCGGGCCGCAAGGTCCTGGAACCAGCCTGCTCTAACTCACCAGCAGGTCGAACTTCTCCGCCTCGGCGCGTGACGTGGTGTCCGAGACCAGCTTGCTGCCGTTGTCCTGCACCCGTACGTACTCCTTGTCCACGTCCGCCTGCAGCGACACCGAACCGTCGTCGTTGCGGACCACGGTGAACTTCTCCCACGGCCCGAGAGCCGTGCGGTTGGCGATCAGCGGCTCGGCGCCGGAGTTCTCCGCCGTGACCAACTGGGAGTTCGCCCGGGCGCGCAGAGCGACCAGACCGTCCGACGCGTCCTCGATGTCGAACTTCTCCCAGACGCCGGCGGAGGCGATGCTGGCGTTGAGCGGCGACGTGCCGTTCGGGTCGGCCTGCACCCACTTGCCCGTGGTGCGCGAGCGCAGCGAGATCGCGTCGCCCTCGGCGGGCAGCGGCGACGACGCACTCTGGTAGCTGATGCCGAGCAGGAAGTTCAGCGGGGTGGCGGTGAAATCGCTCTGCAGCGAACCGCCCTGGGCGACGTCCGACTGGAAACCGGCCGGCTTCGGGTTGACGCCGTCACAGCTGCCGTTGGGGATACCGATGTGCGTGGAGTTGTCCTTGTTTCCGGTGATGGTGAAGTCCTTCACACCATTCACCGCGTAGCCGTAGCCCATGGTCGAGCCCTCGAGCGTGTTGCCGGTGACGGTGCCGCCGGTGACCAGGGTGTCAGTGCACGACCAGACGCCCGGGCCCATCGCCAGGCCGATCTTGATCAGTGCACCGTCGGCCCGGATGGTGTTGTTCGAGACCACGGTCTCGGCGTAGTTCCCGTCCATCGGCCCGTAGTCGACCATGTTGATACCGCCCAGCAGCGTGCGGTTCTTGGCGATGATCGTGTTGTCGCTGACCGTCGAGCCAGGTGCCCCGAAGACGACGATGGCGCCGTCGGTCGCGTCGGTGATGGTGTTGTTCTTGACCGTCGTGGTGCCACAGGCCAGTGAGATGCCGTCGGCCCAGCCGTCGGGGGTGCCCGAAGGACCGATCTGGTTGCCGGTCACGCTCGCCCCCTGACAACCGGGCACACCACTGCGCACGACCCCCTCGGCCAGGTGCAGGGCCGACCAGCCGCGCGGCTCCAGGAACCGGCTGTTCTCGACCACGAGACCGGTGACGTCGCCGCCGATCTCGACCAGCCCGCTGCCGCCCTCGATCCGGCCGAGCGTGGGCCGCTGCCCGTCGACCTGGATGCTGCGCAGCTTGATGCCGCTCTTGCCGCCGCCCTCGATCGCGGTCGCCTGGTTCGCCCCTGTCACCCTGAGCGTGGCACGGGTGTCACCGGAGGGCAGGCCCTCGGTCTCGATCGACTGGTTCGCCGCCGAGAACCTCACCGGTTGCGACAGGTCGAACGTGGCCCCCGCGCAGAGCGTCGCCACCGCCCCGTCGCCGCTCAGGGCGTTCTGAATGTCCTTGTCCGTACCGGATTCGAGGCAGCCGGCCGGGTTGGCCGCGGTGGCCACCGAGGTGCCGACCACCGCGAGCAGCCCGGCCGTACCGATCGCGGCTGCTACGAGCGAGCGTCGCTTGATCACTGGGAGATTTCCTTAGCTGAGACGTCTTCCTACGCCTCGCAAGCTAGGTACCCACACCCAAAGGGCCAGCAAAACCCTTGCTAAGAAAGCTTTTTCATTGATCCCGAACGTACGGCACGGCCGGGTGGTTCAGTGATGCCGACCACAACCGACGGGGGACGCGTCGGCACCGGTCGGGTGCCGACGCGTCCCCCATCGGGGGTTCAGTTGCCCGCGCCCAGATTCTCCATGAAGAACGACGGGTACCGGTCGCCCCGGGCCGCCCCCAGGGGAACCGCCTTCTCGATCTCGGCCAGGTCGTCCGGCGTCAGTTCCAGATCGGCCGCGATCCGGGCCTCGTCGAGCCGGGTGCGGGTGCGCGCACCGATCAGCGGCACGATCTCCGGACCCTGCGCCGCCACCCAGGCGATGGCGAGCTGGGCCACGGTGCAGCCCTTGACCTCGGCGATCGCGCGCAGCGCCTCGACCAGGGCCAGGTTGTGCTCCACGTTGTCGGCCGCGAACCGGGGGCTGCCGGCGCGGTGGTCGCCCGGTGCGGGCCGGGTGGACCGGTCGGTCGTCCAGTGCCCGGAGATCAGGCCCCGGCTGAGCACGCCGTAGGCGGTCAGCCCGATGCCGAGTTCGCGCAGCGTGGGCAGCACCTCGGCCTCGATCGCCCGGGAGATCAGCGAGTACTCGATCTGCAGGTCGGTGATCGGGTGCACGGCGTGGGCCCGGCGGATCGTCTCGGCGTTCATCTCCGAGAGCCCGGCGTAGCGCACGTACCCGGCCTCGACGAGCTCCTTGATCGCGCCGACCGTTTCCTCGATCGGCACGTCCGGGTCACGACGGGCGGGGCGGTAGATGTCGATGTGATCGGTGCCCAGGCGGGTCAGCGAGTGCGCCACGCTGTTCCTGATCGCCTCGGGCCGGCCGTCGTGGCCACCGGGCAGACCGTTCGGGTTCAGCAGCATGCCGGTCTTCACGCTCAGCACGTAGCTGTCGCGTGGCCGGCCCTTCAGCGCTTCGGCCAGCAGCAGCTCGTTGTGGCCCGCCGCGTAGAAGTCGGCCGTGTCGATGAGCGTGATCCCGGCGTCGAGCGCTGCCTGCACGGTGGCGATGCTCTCGTCCCGGTCGGCGGTGCCGTAGGCGCCGGACATGCTCATCCCGCCCAGGCCGATCGCCGAGACGGTGGGGCCGTTCTGGCCGAGGGTACGGGTCTGCATGGCGTGCTCCCTTTCGTTCGTCGTGCCTCCAGGCTGGGCTTTTGACGAGCTGAGCGGGAGAGGAGCGTTCATCGTGGGAGCGCCGCTCCCTGGCTGGGCCGGTTCGGGAGGCGCAGGATGGACGACATGCAGCGTGACGAGCTCGCCGACTTCCTGCGCCGCCGACGCGAGGCGATCCGCCCGGCCGAGGTGGGCATCGCCGACGGCCCGCGCCGCCGCACCAACGGGCTGCGCCGGGAGGAGGTGGCCATGCTCGCCGGGATGTCGGTCGACTACGTGGTGCGCCTCGAGCAGGGGCGCAGCAGTCAGCCGTCGACGCAGCTGCTCGCCTCGCTGGCCCGGGCCCTGCGCCTGACCGACGACGAACGCGACCACCTCTTTCACCTGGCCGGGCACCAGCCGCCGGCCTCGGAGGGGCACTCCCAGCTGGCCCGGGCCGGTCTGGTGCGAATGCTCGACCTGCTGGAGGGGGCCTCCGCGATGGTCATCTCCGACCTCGGCGTGGTGCTGGCCCAGAACCGCCTGTCCGTGCTGGTGGCCGGGGAGCTGACCCGGGCGGGCGGTGACCGCCGCTACCTCATTCACCGCTTCTTCACCGAGGCCAACGACTGGGGTGAACAGCTGCCGGAAGAACGTGAGCACCAGGCCCGGCAGCTGGTGGCCGACCTGCGGGCGGTCTACGGGCGGCGATCCGACGATCCGGAGGTGATCGGTCTGGTGGCGCGGCTCCAGGAGGACAGCGCCGAGTTCCGGGGTCTGTGGGCCGATCACGAGGTGAAGGTGCGGCGTGCCGACCGGAAGACGCTGGTGCACGCACGGGTCGGCCGGCTGCTGATGGACTGCGAGACCCTGGTCACGCCCGACCTGCGTCAGCAGTTGCTCGTGCTCACCCCGGCCGATGCGCAGACCCGCGAGAAGCTCGATCTGCTGCGGGTTCTCGGCACCCAGGAGTTCACGCCCGGCGTACGCTGACGTGTCGGTCGCGGCTGGCCAGCAGACCGGCCACCAGCTGCACCACGAGCAGGACGCCGAGGGCTGCGATCGGCAGGGCCCACTCACCGGAAACCGAGTGCAGGTAGCCGATTCCGAGCGGTCCGAGGCCGGCGAAGAGGTAGCCGATGCCCTGCGCCATGGTGGAGACGTGCCCGGTGTGAGCGGCGTCGGGCGAGCGCCAGACGATGTAGGTGAGGGCCAGGCTGATCGAGGCGCCCTGGCCGAGGCCGAGCAGACTCATCCACAGGTAGGCGCCGGCGGTGGGGGCGAGAGCCAGGCCGGCGTAGCCCGCGCCGGTCAGGACGACGGCGATGACGATCGGGAGTCCGGCCGGGCGCATCGTGCGGGCCAGGGTGGGGGTGAACAGCGACGCGGCGATGCCCGGGAAGGCCGAGAACGACAGCAGCCAGCCGGCCGTGTGGGCGTCCATGCCGTTATCGGTGAGCAGGGTGGGGATCCAGGTCAGCGTGGCGTAGTAGCTCATGCTCTGGGTGCCCATCAGCACGGTCACGGCCAGGGCGACGGGGTCGGTCAGGATGGCTGAGAAGCGGGGTGCGTTCGTGCTTTTGGACGCGTCGGGGCTCGCCTCGGGTCGGTGGTTGCGGAACTGCGGGGTCCACAGCAGCACGGCCAGCACCGCGGGGATCGCCCAGAGTCCCAGGGCCACGCGCCATTCGCCGCCGACGACGGGAAGCAGGGGCGAGGTCAGGCCGGAGGCCAGGGCCGCGCCGATGAACAGCGTGGTGGAGTAGAGGCCCATCATCAGCCCGGCGCGGTGCGAGAAGTCGCGTTTGATGGCGGCGGGCATGGCGACGTTGGCGATCGCGATGGCCGCGCCCACCACCACGGTGCCGGCGAAGAGCGCGGCCAGGTCCGGGTAGAGCCGGAGCAGCAGCCCGGCCACGAGCGCGACCATGGCCGCGCCGAGCAGCCGGTGCAGGCCGAACCGCCTGGTCAGGCCGGGGGTGAGAAAGGCGAAGGCACCGAACGCCACGACCGGGATGGTGGTCAGCAGGCTCGCGGCGGTGTCGGTGATGCCCAGGTCGTTCCGGATGTCGCCGAGCACCGGCCCGATCGAGGCGACGCCGATGCGGAGGTTGAGCCCGATCAGCAGCAACCCGAGCGCCAGGAGAGCGGACTTCGTCCGTCGCTGGTCGGTTTTCGGTCGTTCCGGCGCGGTGGCCATCAGATTCGTCCTTGCTGTTGCGGGGATGCCCCCAGTTCACCGCCCGTCATTGCCGCAGGCAACCGATAAACTGACGCGTGATGCCCGAAACCCGCCATCATTGTGCTCAGCCGGAGCAGACGCTTCTGCTCGGCCACGCCGAGCGCACCGCCGAGCACGCCCATACGCGAGGTCATCTCGTGTACCCGGCCACGGGCGTCCTCTCGCTGGTGACCGCCACCGGCAGCTGGATCGCCCCACCCAACCGGGTCGTCTGGATCCCGGGCGGGGCCGGACATCAGCACCGGGCCCACGGCGTCACCGACATGCGGGTGGTCTTCCTGTCGTCGGAGCTGGCCGAGCCCCTGCCCACACGCCCCGCCGTGCTCGTGGTCACGCCTCTGGCCCGGGCGGCTCTTCTGGCCCTGACCAGCAGCGATCAGCGCAGCCCGGCGGCGGTGGACCGACTGCGCCACGTTGTGGTCGACGACCTGTCGGTGGCCCCGGAGCAGCCGCTGCACCTGCCCGAACCCCGCGACGACCGGCTCCGCGCGGTGGCCCGGCGGGTGGCCGACGACCTGACCGGATCGGCCACCCTGGCGGAGCTGGGCCGTGAGGTGGGAGCGGCCGAACGCACTCTGAGCCGGCTCTTCCATGCCGAGACCGGTATGGGTTTCCGGCAGTGGCGCACCCAGCTGCGCGTTCACCGGGCGCTGTTGCTGCTCTCCGACGGGATGCCGGTGATCGACGTGGCGGCGGCCTGCGGCTGGGCGAACCCGAGTGCGTTCATCGAGGCGTTCACGCTGTTGGTCGGGCAGAGTCCGGGGCGGTATCAGCGCTCGTCGCGTCTTTCGCCTTCGGACGGCTGAGCGAGGCCAGCACCGCCCCGATCGCCAGCACCACGGCGAGAGCCGCGTAGCCGAACGTGAGGGTGGTCGCCGCGGCGACGGCGGCCACGAAGAGGGGACCACCCGCGTCCCCCATTTCGCGCCCCAGTTCGGCGGAGCCCATGGTCTGCCCCATGCGCTCCTCGGAGGTGGAGGCGGCGAGGGCCGAAAAGCCCAGCGGCGTGATGATTCCGGTGCCGATGCCGATGAGCACACCGGCGAGGAGCACGCCGGTCAGGCCCGGCAGCGTCGCGGCGGCCATACCGATGGCGGTGGCGAAAAGGCCTGTCAGAAGGCCGGTTCTGATGGTGAGACGCCCCTGGTCGAGAGCCCGGCCGGTTCTCGGCTGCACGAAGGCGGCCGCGGCGGCGAGCACGGAGACGGCCGCACCGGTGGCGATCGTGCCGAGGCCGGCCGCGGCGCCGGAGACGGGCAGGAAGCCAACGCCGACGGAGAGGGCGGCGGTGGCTGCGGCGAGTGCGGCGGTCGGGCCCAGGAATGAGCGGTCGGAGAGACGACGAGCCAGGTCAGCGACGGTTTGGCGCTGGCGGGGCAGGGGTGGGACCTCGGGGACGGCGGCCCAGGCCCAGACCGCGACGACGGCGCCGCAGAGCATCATCACGGTGAACAGCAGGCGCAGGCCGCCGGCCCAGACGAGCACACCGCCGAGCAGGGGGCCGAGGGTGTAGCCGATGGACTTGTAGAAGCCGTAGCTGCCGAACGCCCGGCCGCGCCTGGCCGCCGGGTTGAGCCGTGCGACCAGGGCCGAGGCGGAGGGGGAGAAGGCCGAGGCGGCGGCGCCCTGGCCGAGGCGCGCGGCCCAGAGCCAGCCCGAGCTGTCGGCCACGACGTACAGGGCGGAGGCGGCGGCGAACGCGACGAGGCCGCCCAGCAGAACGGGTTTGGCTCCGATCCGGTCGGAGAGGGTGCCGAAGACCGGTTTGAGGATGACCTCGGCCCCGTCGTACAGCGCGAGCAGGGCCCCGAGCACGAGCAGTGAGCTGACGGCGTCGTCGGAGAAGCCACCGAGGTTGGCGGCGATGCCGTGGGCGCCGAAGGCGGTGGTGAATCCCGCGGCGTACAGAGGCCACATCGACCGGCTCACAGAGCATCTCCGTCGTTGCTGTGCAGGGCCTTGAACACGCGTTCGGCGTAGCGCTCGCAGTCGGTGGCACACTGCTTGAGCCGTTCCGCGGCTTCGGGTGCCTCGGGGGCGCCGAACACGTCGCGGGCGGTGATGTCGCGGTGCCAGCGGCGGAGCCGTTCCAGGCTCTGTTCCTCTTCTTCCAGCTCGGCCAGGGTGAACTTGGCGATGCGGATCTCCTTGGCGATCTCCGCCTCGAACTTGTGGCAGTCGGCGAGGAACTCGAACCACTCGGCGGAGCGGGCCTCGGTGAAAAGCTTCTCCAGGTGCTCGGTGTCGCCCGCGGTGCGCCCGCTGGCCTGCAGCGTGACGGCCTGCCCGCCGGCGGCCTCGGCCAGCTCCACGGCCTGGCCGACGCCCCTCATGAACGCAGGGACGTCGGGTGCGGCCCAGACTCCCTGCCCCAGCGAGAGCACGCCGGCCTTGCGGAGCTCACGCCACACCGCCACGCGGTGACGTGACGGCTCGGCGGGGACCTTGATCAGGAGTATCAACCACGTCACTTAATCGAATGTAGCAGGCGTTACTTCATCGATCGTGACACTCACGACGCAGGCTGGTCTGCGGTGGCGTGGAGGTGACATCCGCGGATCCTCACCGGTTGCCGCGCTCTCCGCCCCGGTGCTCCCCGCCTCGGGCACTCTCCGCCTTGGCACTCTCCGCCTTGGCACTCTCCGCCTTGGCACTCTCCGCCTTGGCACTCCCCACCCCGGCACTCCCCACCCCGGCACTCCCCACCCCGGCACTCCCCACCCCGGCACTCCCCACCCCGGCACTCCCCGCCCCGATGCTCCCCGGCCTCGGTACTTCCCGCCCCGGCGCCCGGCCTCCGGTCGATCGCAAGTGCGGTGCTTTCGATTATCGATAATCGAAAGCACCGCACCTCAAACTCTTGCGGCACCGGGGCCGGACTGCCACGGGGGCTGGTTTGCCAGCGGGAGGGCTGGTTGCCACCGGGAGGGCCGGCCTGCCGCGGGGGAGCAGGACTGCCGCGGGGGAGCAGGACTGCCACCGCGAGGGATGGACTGCCAACGGGCGGGCTGGACCGTCGCCGAGATGCTGAACCCATCGCCAGGGCATCTGTCGGCCCAGGGGCCAGGCGAGATCGCCGGGTAGGGACGGCAACTGGAAACTGCGGGTGTCCCTACGGTTTGTAGGACACCCGCAGGGACGCTGTATGTCAAAACGTCGAAACCCCAGCCAGACTGGTGTCTGAGCTGGGGTTTCGTTCGGTGGGCCTAAGTGGACTTGAACCACTGACCTCTTCCTTATCAGGGAAGCGCTCTAACCAACTGAGCTATAGGCCCGAACCGCGAGTCCTTCGCCGTGGCGACGACCGCTCGTAGAGATTACCGTACGGGGCCCGGTCTTCCCAAACCGGGCCCCGGTCGGTATCAGTCGTCGGACAGCGTGACGCGCACGCCACCGACAAGACCGGAGCTGAGGTTGTACAGCAGCACCGACACGGTGGAGAGCGCGGTCAGGATGAACGCGTTCACCGCGCCGAGCACGATGCTGATCGACAGCACCTTGCCGAAGCCGATGTAGTCGTACAGGTCGAACTTCTCGCTGGACTGGTCGAGACCCAGCGTGTTGAGCAGCTCGTTGAGCGAGTCGAACACGCCCATCGCGCTCAGCACCATCCACAGCACCGACACGGCGATCACCAGGGCGATCGCGGCGGCGACGGACAGCAGGAACGACACCTTCAGCGCCGACCAGACGTCGATGCTCGCGACCGTCAGACGGGCGACGCGGGGCGCCTCACCGTCGGCGGCGGCAGGGGCCACGTCGGACGAGCTGCCCTCGTTCCAGTTCTCCGTGCCGCCCGGGCGGGGCTGCGTCATCGGACGCTGGCCGGAGGAGGAGGGACGCGGGGTGTTGCCCACCGGGCGAGCGGCGGACGGGGCGGACGCACCGGCCGACGGGCGCAGGCCCGGCTGACCGGCCTGCCCCGAGGCCGAACCCGGGTTGTTCGACGCCGGACGGGCCGGGGCGCTCGAGCGGGCTGCGCCGCCGCTGGCCACGGCACGAGCGGCAGCCGACTCGGCGGGGGAGGAGCTGCCCGACTTGCCGGGCGGCGGGGCCACCGGGCGGGTCGCGTCACCCGAGGTCGACGGGCGGCTGCCCGGCTGCCCCGACGACGGCCCACCGGCCGGACGCTTCGCACCGGGAGCGGGCGCGGCGCTGGGACGACCCTGCGCGCTGCTCGTCCCCGGCCGCGACGGCGTGCTGCCGGGCTGGTTGTTCTGCGGCCGCGCCGGCGCCGAGCCGGACTGGCCGGGGCGGGAGGGGGTGCCGCTCACCGCGCGGGGAGCAGCGTTGGACGAACCGGACGAGGCACCACCGTTGTTCGCCGGACGCGCGGGACCGCCACCTGCGGCGGGCCGTCCCTTCGCCGGACCTCCGGAGGACGAGGGCTTGCCCCCGCCGGAGACGCTTGGCGATGCATCGGTCGTCATCGGAGATGCTCCCCCACCCGGTTTCGGTGCTGACGTGCTCGCCGGTCGGTCTTCCTTCTCCGGACTCACGTCTCACCTCCACGCTCAGCAGCCGGCGGTACACGCCGTCAGAAATTCGGTCAGATGAATGATCGGCTATGCCGAACGTGGGCACGAACCACACCCGTTTCGGCCGATCCTAGCGCTCCACACCCGGTGTCCCGACCCTACGGCATGTCACTCCGGCCGTCTCGTGAGTCATCTGTTACCCACGTGACGGCCGGACGTGGCAACCGATCAGTTCTCCGAAACGTCGCCGTCACCCTCAGCAGCGACGGTTTCGTCGTCGTCGCTGGCGGTTTCGGCCGATTCCACCTGCTCGACGGCAACGGAGTCGTCAACGGCGACCGGAGTGTCGCCGTCTTCCTCGTCGTCTTCGAGCTCGGCGGTCTCGGTGTTCTTGGCCACCGCGATGATGCGGTCGTTCTTGTCGGGCTTGGCGAACACCACACCCATCGTGTCGCGGCCCTTGGCCGGCACACCGGAGACCGAGGAGCGCACGACCTTGCCGCGCTCCATCACGATCAGTGCCTCGTCGGTCTCGCTGACGATCATCGCGCCGACCAGGTCACCGCGCTCCTCGGTCAGCTTGGCCACCTTGATGCCCAGGCCGCCGCGGCCCTGCACCCGGTACTGGTCCACCGGAGTGCGCTTGGCGTAACCGTTTTCGGTGACGATGAAGACGAACTCGTCAGCCCCGTCCTTCACCACGTCCATCGACAGCAACTGGTCGCCGTCGCGGAACTTCATACCGGTGACGCCGGAGGTGGCGCGGCCCATCGGCCGCAGGGCGGTGTCGTCGGCCGTGAACCGCACCGACATGCCCTTGCGCGACACCAGCAGCAGGTCGTCGCTCTGGCCGACCAGGCGGGTGGAGACCAGCTCGTCGCCCTCGCGCAGGTTGACCGCGATCACGCCGCCGGCCCGGTTCGAGTCGTACTCGGCCAGGCGCGTCTTCTTCACCAGGCCGTCGCGCGTGGCGACGATCAGGAAGTCCGCGTCCTCGTAGGTGCGCAGGTACATGACCTGGGCGATCTGCTCACCGGGCTGGAACGCCAGCAGGTTGGCCACGTGCTGGCCCTTGGCGTCTCGCGACCCCTCCGGCAACTCGTACGCCTTCGCCCGGTAGACGCGTCCCAAGTTGGTGAAGAACAGCAGCCAGTTGTGCGTGGACGTGACGAAGAAGTGCTCCACCACGTCGTCACCACGCAGCGTGGCGCCCTTCGAGCCCTTACCGCCACGACGCTGCGCGCGGTACTGGTCGGAACGGGTGCGCTTGGCGTAACCACCACGGGTGATGGTGACGACGACCTCTTCCTCGGGGATGAGGTCTTCGACGTTCATGTCGCCCTCGAAGGGCAGGATCTGCGTGCGCCGCACGTCGCCGTACTTGTCGACGATCTCCTGGAGCTCCTCGGAGATGATCTGACGCTGACGCTCCGGCGAGGCGAGGATGGCCTCGAGCTCGGCGATCTGCAGCTCGAGCTTGGCCAGTTCTTCCAGGATCTTCTGACGTTCCAGGGCGGCGAGCCGGCGCAGCTGCATCGCCAGGATCGCGTCGGCCTGGACCTCGTCGATGTCGAGCAGCGCGATCAGGCCGCCCCGCGCGTCCTCGACCGTCGCCGACGCCCGGATCAGCGCGATGACCTCGTCGAGCGCGTCGAGCGCCTTCACGTAACCGCGGTAGATGTGTGCCTGACGCTCGGCGTCGGCCAGCAGGTACCGGGTGCGCCGCACGATGACCTCGACCTGGTGGTCGAGCCAGTGCCGCACGAACTTGTCGAGGCTGAGCGTGCGCGGCACACCGTCGACCAGGGCCAGCATGTTCGCGCCGAAGTTGTCCTGCAGCTGCGTGTGCTTGTACAGGTTGTTCAGCACGACCTTGGCCACCGCGTCGCGCTTGAGCACGATCACGATGCGCAGGCCGGTCTTGCCCGACGTGTCGTCGCGCATGTCGGCGATGCCCTGGATGCGGCCGCTGTCGACCAGCTCCGCGATCTTCACCTTGAGGTTGTCCCAGTTGACCATGTAGGGCAGCTCGGTGATGACCAGGCAGGTGCGGTTCTGGATCTCCTCGACCGTCACGATGGCGCGCATCGTGATCGAGCCGCGGCCGGTGCGGTAGGCGTCTTCGATGCCCCGCGTGCCCATGATCAAGCCGTGGGTGGGGAAGTCGGGGCCCTTGATCTTCAGCAGCAGCTGACCCAGGAGCTCTTCGTCGGTGGCGTCCGGGTTCGCGAGCAGCCACTGCACACCGTCGGCCACCTCGCGCAGGTTGTGCGGCGGGATGTTGGTGGCCATACCGACCGCGATCCCGGCGGAGCCGTTGACCAGCAGGTTCGGGAACCGCGCGGGCAGGATGTCGGGTTCCTGCGTCTTGCCGTCGTAGTTCGGGGAGAAATCGACGGTGTCCTTGTCGATGTCCCGGACCATCTCCATGGCCAGCGGGGCCATGCGGCACTCGGTGTAACGCATCGCGGCCGCGGGGTCGTTACCCGGCGAACCGAAGTTGCCCTGGCCGTCGACCAGCGGATAGCGCAGCGACCACGGCTGGGCCAGGCGCACCAGGGTGTCGTAGATCGCCGAGTCACCGTGCGGGTGGTACTGGCCCATCACGTCACCGACGACGCGGGCGCACTTGTTGTAGCTCCGCTCAGGCCGGAAACCACCGTCGTACATCGCGTAGAGCACGCGCCGGTGAACGGGTTTCAGGCCGTCACGCACGTCGGGCAGGGCACGCCCGACGATGACGCTCATGGCGTAGTCGAGGTACGAGCGCTGCATCTCCAGCTGCAGGTCGATCGGCTCGACCCGGCCGGGTTCGGGCAGTTGCGGGACGGTGGGCGGCTGCTCGGTCACATCGATCCTTTGTTTTCATCAGCGCCCTTGTGCAGCGCCATTTTTCGATTGAGGACGACGTGGGCACCTTCGGGGCCCACGTCGTCTTTCGTTCGAACTCAGATGTCGAGGAAACGGACGTCTTTGGCGTTCCGCTGGATGAACGAGCGCCGGGACTCGACGTCTTCACCCATCAGGATCGCGAACATCTCGTCGGCGGCCGCCGCGTCTTCCATCGTGACCTGCAGCAGGACACGCTGGTTGATGTCCATCGTGGTCTCGGAGAGCTCGTTGGCGTTCATCTCGCCCAGACCCTTGTAGCGCTGCACGCCATCGTCTTTCGGCAGCTTCTTGCCGGCCTGCTGGCCGGCCAGGATCACCGCGTCCCGCTCGCGGTCGGAGTAGGCGTAACCGGGATCGGCGCCCTTGCCCGACCACTTGATCTTGTACAGCGGGGGCTGGGCCAGGTACACGTGACCGTGCTCGACCAGCGGGCGCATGAAGCGGAACAGCAGCGTGAGCAGCAGCGTGCGGATGTGCTGGCCGTCGACGTCGGCGTCGGCCATCAGCACGATCTTGTGATAGCGCAGCTTCGACAGGTCGAAGTCCTCGCTCACCCCGGTGCCGAACGCACTGATCAGCGCCTGCACCTCCTGGTTGGCGAGAACCTTGTCGATGCGGGCCTTCTCGACGTTCAGGATCTTGCCGCGGATCGGCAGGATGGCCTGGGTGCGCGGGTCGCGACCGCTCTTGGCCGAGCCACCGGCGGAGTCACCCTCGACGATGAAGATCTCGCACTCTTCGGGGTTGGTGCTCTGGCAGTCGGACAGCTTGCCGGGCAGACCGCCACCGCCGAGCAGGCCCTTGCGACGCGTGGCCTCCCGGGCCTTACGGGCGGCGAGCCGCGCCGCGGACGCCTGGATGGACTTCCGGATGACGTCACGGGCGTCGTTGGGGTGCGAGTCGAGCCAGTCGGTCAGCTCGTTGCGCACCACCCGCTGCACGAAGGTCTTCGCCTCGGTGTTGCCCAGCTTGGTCTTGGTCTGGCCCTCGAACTGCGGCTCGGTCAGCTTCACCGAGATGACGGCCGTCAGCCCCTCGCGGATGTCCTCACCGGCGAGGTTCGGGTCCTTCTCCTTGATCAGGCCCTTGGCCCGCGCGTACTCGTTGATGAGGTTGGTCATCGCGGCGCGGAAACCCTCTTCGTGGGTACCACCCTCGTGCGTGTTGATCGCGTTGGCGTACGTGTGCACGCTCTCCGAGTACGCGGTCGTCCACTGCATGGCCAGCTCGAGCGCCATGCCCTTGCTGGTGTCCTCCGCTTCGAGGTAGATCACCTCGGGGTTGATGTTCTCGTTCTTCTTCGACGAGTTCAGGTGCTTGACGTAGTCGATCAGGCCGTCGTCGTACTTGTACGTGGCGCTGAACTGCTTGCCGTCCTCGTCGACGTGCTCGGGACGCTCGTCGGTCAGCTTCAGCTGCAGGCCCTTGTTGAGGAAGGCCATCTGCTGGAAGCGGGTGCGCAGCGTCTCGTAGTCGAAGTCGGTCGTCTCGAAGATCTCGGCGCTCGGCCAGAACGTGACCGTGGTGCCGGTGTCTTCCTCGGGGATGTCCTCGCCCTTGGCCAGCGGGGCCTTCGGCACGCCGATCTCGTAGGACTGGCGGTAGACCGCACTGTCGCGGTGCACCTCGACGTCGAGGTTGCGCGAGAGCGCGTTGACGACGGAGACACCCACACCGTGCAGACCACCGGAGACGGAGTAACCGCCACCGCCGAACTTGCCGCCCGCGTGCAGAACGGTGAGCACGACCTCGACGGCCGGCTTGCCCTCGGAGGCGACGATGTCGACCGGGATACCGCGGCCGTTGTCGATGACCCGGACACCACCGTCGGCCAGGATCGTGACGTCGATGGTGTCGCAGTAGCCCGCCATCGCCTCGTCGACCGCGTTGTCCACGACCTCGTAGACCAGGTGATGCAGACCGCGCTCACCGGTGGAGCCGATGTACATGCCGGGGCGCTTGCGCACCGCCTCCAGACCTTCCAGCACCGTGATGGCGCTGGCGTCGTAGGCGACGCCGTCGCCGTCGACAACCGGGGTCTCGGGAACGGTCGGTATCGTCTGTTCGGCCACGAGTGGGGGGACTCCTGAAGCTTCAAGGGCCGGTGACTGTCGCCAGCGCGGCCGACGGTACGGGCCCGAGGGTGACCCGCTGAGTGCGGTTCCCCCGGCGCCGCCGAACTAGCCCATCATATCCGGTCCACCCCGAGATTCGCTCATCAGCGGGGCCAAACCAGGCATGTATCTACTTCCCTAAGGGCTCGGAGCACATCTCTGGGGCCACAGCCCGCCCCTTCGTGACTCCCGATACGTCTCAGGCAGGCTTGTACGGCCTCAGCGCCACTCAGGCGCGTTGCACTGCGACGCTGCGCGACTCCGTCGCGATGACCGATATGCACGATCCGTGACGTTTCATGATCACCCGTAGGTGTCGCCGGGGCCTTTCGAGCCGGGCGCGACCCGCGGGCCGTGCTTCCACGACGGGGCGGAGGGGCCACGCACCACGATTCGGGTGACCGTGCCCTCGCCCACCTCGCGGGCGAGCAGGCCGAGGAGGTTCGCAGAGAGCAGGCGCACCTGGGTGGCCCAGGCCGAGGAGTCGGCGCCCACCGTGAGCACGCCCTCGACGAAACTGATGGGCTGGCAGTGGCCGGCGATGTCCGCCCCGACGATCTGGTCCCAGCGGCCGAGCACCCCACCGACGGCCACCGTCTCGGTCCAGCCGCGCTCAGCGATCAGGCGCGCCATCACCGAGTTCACCCCCTGTGGATCACGCGCGTCCGGGTGCGCACCGGAGCGAGTATTGGCTCCGGCCCGGCGTTCACGGGCGAGCGCGGCCGCCCCGATCCGGCCCGGGACACCGGGTTTTTCCCCACGGGCCTGCGCCGCCGCACGAGCTCGGCCCAGCGCTGCGCGCACCGCGTCGGCTCCATTGTCCACAGCCCCCTGTGGATTGTTTTTGGCGCTTTGACCTGCGACAACGCCTGCGGAACCGGGGGGCGGGAGGGGTACTCCGCGACTGTGTTCCACACCTGAACGAGGCTCGGTATCCACACGGTTATCCACAATGGGGACGGCGTGTCGCGCCCCTTCTTCCCCAGAAGACTCGGCGTTTCCCACAAGGTGTGGGGAAGTTGTGGATAAAGGCTGTTCTTTGTTCGTGGCCGAGTCGTTGCCGAAGCCTCTTGCGCTCCTACTGGACACGTGTCACCGACCCCTTCACCACGTCCACGCGTCCACCCGACAGCGCCTTCGGGACGTCGTCGGCCACCGCCGCCGTGACCAGAACCTGCTCGGCACCCGCGACCATCTCGGCCAGGCGCTCGCGTCGGCCGGCGTCGAGCTCGGCGAACACGTCGTCGAGAATCAGCACCGGCTCGGCCGACTCGTCACCGTCACCGCGCAGCAGGTCGTAGGAACTCAGGCGCAGGGCGAGCGCGAACGACCACGACTCCCCGTGGCTCGCGTACCCCTTGGCGGGCAGACCCCCGAGGCTGAGCAGCAGGTCGTCGCGGTGCGGGCCGACCAGGCTGGTGCCGCGCTCGATCTCGGCGGTGCGCTGCTCCTCCATCGCCTTGAGCATCCGGTCACGCAGCACGTCCCGACCGGGCACCTCGATCTGCACAGGGGTGTCGGTGGGCGGGCCGCCGATGTCCTCGCCCAGCGAGCTGCGGTAGGTGAGAGTGGCGTTGCCCTGGCCCTGGCTGACCGACTCATAGGCGGCTGCGACCAGCGGAGTCAGGGCCCGTACCAGGTAGAGACGGCCGAAGAGCAGCTCGGCGCCGGCCGTGGCGAGGTGGGTGTTCCAGACCTCGAGCGTGTGCAGGTCGGTCTTCTCGTTGCGGAAGCGCCGGTTGCGGGCAGCGGTCTTCAGCAGGGCGTTGCGCTGCTTGAGCACCTTCTCGTAGTCCGAGCGCACCCCGGCGAACCGCGGTGCGCGCAGCACCAGCAGGTCGTCCATGAAGCGGCGCCGGCCGTCCGGGTCGCCCTTCACGATGGCCAGGTCCTCGGGGGCGAAGAGCACGGTGCGCAGCAGGCCGAGCGCTTCCCGGGCCCGGGTCACGGGTGAGCGGTTGATGCGCGCGCGGTTGCTGCCGCCGGGCACGATCTCCAGCTCCACCAGTGCTTTTCGCTCGTCGCGCTGGATCGCGGTGCGCACCACCGCCCGTTGCGCGCCCGCCCGCACGAGCGGCGCGTCCGAACTGACACGGTGGCTGGAGTGCGACGCCACGTACCCGATCGCCTCGACCAGATTGGTCTTGCCCTGCCCGTTCGGCCCGACCAGCGCGGTCACGCCCGGCTCCAGCGGGAGCTCGGCGGTCTCGTAGGAACGGAAGTCGGCCAGCGAGACGTGGGTGACGTGCATCGGGGCGGATCGGTCTCCAGGCTCGGTGTTCTCTTTGTGGCCGACCGCCCATGGTCGTCCCGATGGGCCGTCCGAGTCCAGCCGATCTTGCTCCCGACCACGTGCTCAGGCCGGCAGGAAAACTCCGGTGCCCACGTCGTCCTTCATCGGCAGCCCGTGAACGGACGAACCGCCGGTCACCCTGGTCGGGTAGCCGGCGGTTCGTTCGATCAGGCTGGTGTTCGCGTTACTTGACCGCGCCGGCGCCCGAGGTCGGGCCGGCGGAGGTGACCGCGTGGCCACCGAACTGGTTGCGCAGGGCGGCGACGGCCTTCATGGCCGGCGAGTCGTCCTGGCGGCTGGTGAACCGGGCGTAGAGCGCCGCCGTCATGACCGGGGCGGGCACGGCGTTGGCGATGCACTCCTCGATCGTCCAGCGACCCTCACCGGAGTCGTTGACGTAACCGGTGATCTGCGAGAAGCCCGGGTCTTCCTCGAGGCCCTTGACCAGGAGGTCGAGCAGCCAGGAGCGGACGACGGTGCCCCGGGTCCAGGCCTTGAAGCTGCCCGTGACGTCCTTGACGATGTCCTTGGCGGCGAGGAGCTCGTAGCCCTCGGCGTAGGCCTGCATCAGGCCGTACTCGATGCCGTTGTGCACCATCTTGGCGTAGTGACCGGCGCCGATCTCACCGACGTGGACGAAGCCCTCCTCGCGGGGGCCCTCCGGGCGCAGGGCGTCGAAGACCGGCAGGGCGCGCTCGACGTTCTTCGCGTCACCGCCGACCATCAGGCCGTAGCCGTTCTTCAGGCCCCAGACACCACCGGAGACGCCACAGTCGACGTATTCGATGCCCTTGGCGGACAGAACCTTGGCGTGCTCGAAGTCGTCGCTGAAGCGCGAGTTGCCGCCCTCGATGACCAGGTCACCCTCGGAGAGCAGGTTGCCCAGCTCCTCGACGGTGCCACGGGTGATGTCGCCCGAGGGCACCATGACCCAGACGATGCGCGGCGCAGGCAGGGCCTCGACGAGCTCGGCGACCGAAGCGACGTCGCTGACGGCAGGGTCGCGGTCGTAACCGGTCACCTTGATGCCGGCCTCGGACAGGCGCTTGTACATGTTGCCGCCCATGCGGCCGAGGCCGATCATTCCGATGTGCACGGGGTGTTTCCCTTCGGGCTCAGCCCGCGATTCGCACCGGCATCAACAGGTACCGATAGCTGGTGTCGTCCGACCCTTCCGGGTCGGTCTGCGGTGTGAGCACCGCGGGCTTGGTGGGCTGTGTGAATGACAGGCGGACCAGGGGCGAGTTCAGCGCCCCGAGGCCGTCGAGCAGGAACTGCGGGTTGAAGGCGATGGAGAGATCGTCACCAACAAGGGTCGACTCAACTGCCTCCGATGCTTGAGCATCTTCTCCTTGCCCCGCTTCCAGCGTGAGGAGGCCCTCCGTGAAGGTGAGTCGGACCGGAGTGTTCCGCTCCGCCACCAACGCGACGCGTTTCACCGCATCCGTCAGAGCCTGCGTGCCCACCAGCGCATATGTCGCCACCGAGTCGGGGAACAACGCGCGAACCTTCGGGTAGTCGCCTTCCACCAGCAGTGAGGTGGTGCGGCGGCCACCGGCTTCGAAACCGATCATCTCGGTCGCTCCGCCGGTCGTGAGAGCCAGGGTGACGTCAGCGCTGCTGCCGAGGGCCTTCGCGACGTCGGAAAGGGTGCGTGCCCGGACCAGGGCGACGCTGCTCTGAGACGGGTCGCCAGGATGCCAGGGCAGGGTGCGCATCGCGAGCCGGTACCGGTCCGTGGCGAGCAGGGTGATCTGGTCACCCTCGATCTCGCACCGGATGCCGGTGAGGATCGGGAGCGTCTCGTCCCGGCTGGCTGCGATGCTGACCTGCCCCACCGCCTGGGTGAAGATGTCGCCCGCGACCGTACCTGATGCGTCCGGCATGACCGGAAGGGTGGGGTACTCCTCGACCGGCATGGTCAGCAGAGTGAAGCGGCCGGAGCCGCACGTGACCGAGACCTTGGAGCCGTCGGTGGTGACGTCGACCGGCTTCGACGGCAGCGACCGGGAGATGTCGGCCAGCAGCTTGCCGGAGACCAGCGCGGTGCCGGCGTCCAGCACGTCGGCGGGCACCTCGACGCGGGCCGAGACCTCGTAGTCGAAGCTCGAGAGCCGCAGCACGCCGACCGCGTCCGCCTCGAGCAGGAGACCGGCGAGGACCGGGACCGGAGGCCGGCTGGGCAGCGCACGGGCCGCCCAGGCAACTGCGTCCGCCAGCGCGTCGCGCTCAACCCGGAATTTCACGGGTAACCCCTCCACAACCGGCCGATGAATCGATGGACGACGCACACGCGCGAGCCCGGCGGAAGACGCCGGGCTGGGCGATGTGTAGTTCGTGCCCGCCGACACTACGCGAGTCGGCGAGGCGGAGGGAACTCGATCGGCGGGTCGTGCGGGGGTAGTGCGGGGTGGTGTGGGGGCGGTGCGGGTTGGTGCGCGGCGTCTGAGGGGGGCTGCGGGCGTTGCGTGGGTGGGTGGTGACCTTCCCGGGCAGCTCGGGGCCGTGAGGGCGCCAGTGCGTGGGTGAGGGCTTCCTGGGGGCATCTGGGTCGGGCGGCGGCGGGGGTTCACTGCTTGCGGACGACGTGCACACGCGGTCTCGCCGGTCCGCCTACGTCGGCGGTCGGGTTGTGGGCGGCTGCACTTCGGGTTCAACGCCGCGCCTTCAATGCGAGCTCCTGCCGGCATCCGGACGTCGAGGGTGGCAGTTTCGGCCATCAGCCGTTCCAGGGGCTTGGGGCCACGGCCGGGGTTTCTGCGAGCTGGGTCTCCGCGGGCTGGGATCTCCGCGGGCTTCTGTCTCCGCAGGGCGCTGCAGCGAGAAGACGAGGCTCGAACCTCCGTTCCAGCGTGGGCCTCACGAGCACCCGCTGCGACCCGGCCCCGGGCGACCGGGTCTCCGGTGGCACCCGTTCGATTCGCCCTCGCTGTGCCACCCCGCCACCGCCCCACCTCCGGGCCACCGGCCCGCCTGCTCGCCACCGGCCCGCCTGCTCGCCACCGGCCCGCCTGCTCGCCACCGGCCCGCCTCCTCGCCACCGGCCCGCCTCCTCGCCACCGGCCCGCCTCCTCGCCACCGGTCCCTCCTCGCCACCCCTGTGCCACCCCGCTACCCCGCCACCCCGCTACCCCGCCACCTCGCACTTCTTCGTCCCGCCACAGGCTCCTGTCGGTTCTCGCGCCGGGCTCCCTACCCGCCGAGCTCCCGAGCACAGGGCCCTGGCCACCGAGCTCCCCACCTGCAGCGCCCCCACCCGCCGAGCTCCCCACCGCCGAGCCCGCTACTCGCAGCGCCACCATCCCCAGAGTTCTTCACCGCCGGAAGAAGGCAATGAGCCCCCGACCCCTCAGGCCGAAGCAGCCGCCTGCCGATGGGCTCTTGCAGGATCAAGAAAAAGTTCGAACACTTGTTCGTCGAACACCTGTTCGAGTGCTCCAACTTTCCCCAGCCCACAGGCCGGCCCGGCCCCGCTCGTTCGTCCAAGCCAAATGTTGGCGGATCAACAATTTTCCTCGAGAGAACAGTTTGGGGTTTGTAGTAGGGGTTGTGGATTCTGTGGGTAACTCGCGTTTTTGCAGGTGGCGGGCCTAAGAGCCTGTCAATGGAAAGTGGATGAATTTGGGAAATCGGTGGGCGACCGGTGGACAGACGGGGGACCACCAACAGGGTTGTCCAAAGTTTTCCACCGATGACCCCCAGATATCCACAGTCCATCCCCAGAAAACAGGCCTTCATCCACGGAAATATTCACGGCGCATGAATTGGGGTTATCCACGGGGTTGCAAACAGGTTGTCCACGCCCTGTCAACAACCGCTTCGCGAGCCGAGCGTCGCTCCGATCTCTAGGCGTTTTGGCCGGTCGGAGGCTTGGGACCAAAAGCGCAGGCCTGTGAGAAACGACTGTGGACAACCTGCCGCCGAGCAGTCCTTCCACAAAGTTGTCCCCAGTTGTGGGGAGAGCCCCAAAGTTTGTCCACCGCTGGGGATAACGCTGTGAGCCTGTGGATAACAGCCAACTCGAGACCAGCAAACGGCTTTCGCTGACACAGTCGCGTGTCACCCCCTCTGTTGGCCTACTTATCCACAGAATTCATCCCCACTCTGTGCACAGTGTGGAAACTCAACCCCCGTAACCAGTTCAGCTGTCGCGCGTCCGCCATCGGCTTTTGCTCCGTGACCTGCAAAGACAGCAAAATTCAAGAACGCGTTTCGGCCGAGCCCGGGCGGCGGAATTTGCGGTCCTCTGTGGAGAACATGTGGAGAGCCGGATCTCGCCCCAGCAAAAGACCGGGCCTGCGTCGCTGAGAGCTCCAAAAACGCCGGGGAATCCGCTCCAAAATGCCGTCGGCGTGGTTTTGCAGAACGTCTCTGCAAAATCAGCCCGCGCTCCTATGGAGGGACCCAAGGGCCGCAAATTGCTCATGTGACTGCCCCTGCGGGCACCCGCAGAAATTCCACAGGCCCAAACCCCCACGGCCTCCGCCCGCGTTGATGAGCCTCGCGGGAAGGCGGTGCCGAGCTACCTCACCACTGGTAGGTGCCCGAGTTGGCCCAGCTCTACCTGCACCACCTGGTCTTGAAGCCGGCCACGACGGTGCTGTGCACGGCGCTGCGCATCGGCAGCGGAACAGACGGCGAGCTGGCTGAACCCGAGCCCGCGAACCAGCTGGCGGCGGACCTTAAGACGATCGATGGCCGCCTCAGCACCTGCAGATCCGTGGCGACCAGTCCCACCCACCGACCGCTCGAGCTCCCGGGTGAAGCGCTCGTCGGACAAGCCAGCTGGTGGCGAGGGCACCTTCTGGCGAGTGCCCCTGGTGACAGGGCAGATACAGATGCGGTGTGGGGCGGATGGTGCCCGGGCGGAGGCGGTGCTGGGGGAGGCGGTGCTGGGGGGAGACGGCGCCTGGGGGAGGACGGCGCCCGGGGGAGGACGGCGCCCGGGGGGAGACGGCGCCCGGGGGGAGACGGCGCCCGGGGGAGGACGGCGCCTGGGGGAAGACGGCGCCCGAGGGGAGACAGCGCCCGGGGGGGAGACAGCGCCCGAGGGGAGACAGCGCCCGAGGGAAGCGTGGCTGATCCAGACGGTTCCAGGATCAGACGATGCCTGGGACCGTGCCTGGGCCAGGACCGTGCACGAAGCAAATATCGGCCGGGCCAGGTGATGACCAGGTCAGACAGCAGCCGGATGACTCCGGGGTCGGCACAGGAGATCGGATCCGAGGCCGGATGGTCAGCCGCCCGCCCGGGCGGTCAGCCGTCGTGCCAGATCCACAGGCAGCTCTACCTGCCGGTGCTGGCGCCTGCGGAGATACCGCCGTCCCCAGAAAAAGCTGCCAGAGCTACGAACCCGCCTACGAAGGTCCGAGAGAACTAAGGGCTACTCGCCGACGTGCTGTGCTGGCCAGAACGGGGCAGCACAGCAGCCAGGGAAGAACCGTCCTGCCGCCCCAGATTCCTGATGGGAAGGTGAGCCGGCAGGAGCAGGCGACCGCAACGTCCACCATTAAACAAACAACTGTGGGCAACCCTGTGGATAACTGCGTTACCGCAGGTCAGGACATGCGTGAGGTCTGCTTGATGCGGTTCGTCAGCTCGGTTACCTGGTTGTAAGTCGAACGGCGTTCGGCCATTTGCGTGCGAATTTTACGGTCGGCGTGGATGACCGTGGTGTGGTCGCGACCGCCGAAGAGCTGCCCGATCTTGGGCAGCGACAGGTCCGTCAGCTCACGGCACAGGTACATGGCGATCTGACGGGCATTGCTCAGCGCCCGCGAGCGCGACGGACCGCAGAGGTCGTCGAGCGAGACGCTGAAATAGGCCGCCGTCTGAGCCATGATCGTGGCCGACGTGATCTCCGGGGCATCGTCCGCCGGGATCAGGTCTTTCAGCACGATCTCGGCCAGCGACAGGTCGACCTGCTGCCGGTTCAGGCTGGCGAACGCCGTCACCCGGATCAGCGCGCCCTCGAGCTCACGGATGTTGGTCGAGATGCGCGAGGCGATGTACTCCATCACGTCGTCACGCACCTCAAGGCGCTCGCCGATGGCCTTCTTCCGCAGGATCGCGATCCGCGTCTCGAGGTCGGGCGGCTGCACGTCGGTGATGAGGCCCCACTCGAAGCGCGACCGCATGCGCTCCTCGAACCCCGACAGCTGCTTCGGCGGCAGGTCGGACGTGATCACGACCTGCTTGTTCGCGTTGTGCAGCGTGTTGAAGGTGTGGAAGAACTCCTCCTGCGTCTGCACCTTGTTCTGCAGGAACTGGATGTCGTCGATCAGCAGCACGTCGACGTCCCGGTACCGGCGCTGGAACGTGCTGGCCTTGTCGTCGCGGATGCTGTTGATGAACTCGTTGGTGAACTCCTCCGAGTTCACGTAGCGCACGCGCACCCCGTTGTAGAGGTTCATCGCGTAGTGCCCGATGGCGTGCATCAGGTGGGTCTTGCCCAGCCCGGACTCGCCGTAGACGAACAGCGGGTTGTACGCCTTCGCCGGCGCCTCGGCCACGGCAACCGCCGCAGCGTGGGCGAACCGGTTGCTGGCACCGATGACGAACGTCTCGAAGGTGTACTTCGCGTTGAGGCGGGCCGGCTCGACCTGGGGCTTCACCGCTCGGTGGCGGGCCGGGCGGTCTTCGGGATGCGGCTCCGGAGCCGAGCTGGCCGGAAGACCGGTGGCCAGGCCCGGGTTGTGCACCCCGAGAGGGCTCGCGCTCGGCTGGATGATGCTCGGCTGCGAACCTTCAAGCGGCTTCGCCCGGTCGAGGTTACGGATGTCGATGACCGAGTCCGAGCTGCGGGAGTCGTCACGGAAGCCGTTGTCGCCCTGCTGGTTACGACCCGACGGCTTGAACGGCGCATCGGACCGGAACCCGCGGCGCCCTTCGCCGAAGGTGTCGCTCTCCTCGTCGTGGGCGACCGGTGCATCGGCGTCGGCCGACTCCCCGGAAGGCTCCTGGTCGTGCCCGAAGGGCGAACGACCGTTGCGCATCGGCGGCTGGTCCGCGGAGTCACCCTGGCCGTGGTCGAAACGGCTCTCCGGACGACCCATCTCGTAGCGACTGCCGCCGTCGAAGCGGTCGTCATCGCTCTGCTCGGCCGGAGCGCGATCGAAGGCCGACGGGGCCTGGTCGCCGTCCGGACCGGACGGGTTCGGCTGCTCGAGGTCGAACCGGCCCTGGTCGGGGTCGTAGCGAACCTCGTTGTCGTAACGACTGCTCTGCCGGAGCTCACGTCGCGACTCGAAGCGCGGGCGCTCGTTGTCGTACCGGTCACGGTCGGACCGCTCGCTGTCGTAGCGATCGTTGTCGTACCGGTCGGGCTCCGGCCTCGCGCCCGGGTATCCACCGAACTGACCGGGGTAGTCCTGCCGGTAGTCGGGCTGCGGCGGCTGGTAGTCCTGCTGCTGGTACTCGCCCTGGTAACGGTCGAAGTGGTTGCGCTCGGCGCGGTCGGTGCCGTCGGGCCGGAGGTCACGCATGTCCGGCACCGCACGCGCGTTCGCGCCGGGCGGCCAGGAACCTTCGGAGTCGGCGCGGAAGTCGGCGCGCGGATTGCCGAAGCCGGCCTCTCCGGACCGGGACTTCGGGCGCACCTCGTAGGTGGCGTTCTCCTCGGAGTCGAACATCCGGATGCCACCGGCCGGGGTACGCACGTGCACCGGCTCTCCACCGGCCAGCGACGAGTCGACCGTCACGGCCAGGCGGATCGGGATCCCCAGGTGCTCGGAGAGCAACCCGGTGATCGTGTCCCGGACGCGCTGTTCCAGGATCTCCTTGGTCAGGTCGTTGGGGACCGCCAGGATCGCCGTGCCGTCCAGCAGGCCGACCGGACGCGCGAGGCGCACGAATGCGCGCTGCTGCGGGGTCACACCCACTGAGTCGAGTGAATCGAGGGCCCGGCGCCAGACTGAGGGGAAGTCCTCGTTCGGCGATGCCACGCCGCTCACCTCCGTTGCCTGTCCGTATCCGGTCGTTCATCCACAGCGTTGTCCACACCCTGTGTATGAACGAGAGGCCGGACCAGGTCCAGTGTGCACTCGAGCCCGGTCGAATCCTCCAGGACCCCCGCTGCGATCAGCGGTGGATCCGGTTTGCGAATCCTGCTCAAGTGTCAATGACCTGCCGGTTCGGCGTGTCCTTGAAGACGAAGAAGCGCAAGAGAGGACCATAGCTCGTCAGGTCGCCGGTTGGGTTTGACCTTGGTGCCGCAGGCGGCGAACGGGGCTCCGACAAATCCGCATCCGCCCATTCCGACCTGGCCGGTTGTGGATAACTACAGCGACGCAGATCACTCCGGATCCAGGTTTGCATCGATGATCCACATCCGTCCGCCGGCTTGATCAGGGCGATGTTGCGGTGCGTCCGCGGATGTCACCGATGGTCGCCGGGGTGCGGTTCGGGTGCGGTTCGGGTTCCCGGCCAGTCTCTCCCGGCCGTCGGCTCTGGCGGTTGTTTCTCACGCGGTCAGTGCTTGAGGACGCGCGGCACGGTGCCGCTTCCCGGTCACCTCGGGGAGCGGCTGAGAGGGAGGGCCGGACGGCGTTGCCCCCGGCTTTGAACAGTGCTTTGATCAGTAGCAGCGCCGTATCGAGGCCCGCCCGGTGGAGTGAGTTTGACCGAGGGCGTGTGCGCCCGTACCGTGAGAGGGCTTGACGGCGACCTCTCTTCGCATGTCCACGCAGACCTTGCGCGGGCGTCCGATGGAGGTCGGTGTCAGCGGTCGTCGTGGCAGTCCCGTCACCGGCCGCACCGATCGCACAGCACTGACTACCTGGGAGTCCTCAAGTGAGCAAGCGGACGTTTCAGCCGAACAACCGGCGCCGTTCCAAGACGCACGGTTTCCGCCTGCGTATGAGCACCCGCGCCGGCCGCGCCATCCTGGCCGCCCGCCGCCGGAAGGGTCGCGCGGAACTCTCCGCCTGATTCGACCGTCCCGGTCCCAGGGGTGCTTCCCAGCGCTCACCGGATGCGTCACGGCAGTGAATTCTCCACTGCTGTGCGCAAAGGTCGTCGCGCCGGTCGGCAGACCCTGGTCATCCATCTGAACCGCACCGGTTCGGATCCGGCCTCGCCGGCACGAATTGGTTTCGTCGTGTCCAAGGCGGTCGGCCCGGCGGTGGTGAGGAATCGCGTGAAGCGGCAACTGCGTCACATCACGAGAGATCGCCTAGCGGCGTTGCCGTCGGGCGCTCTCGTCGTGGTGCGGGCGAACCCAGCGGCCGCCGGATCGTCAACTCTCGCCGCAGATTTCGACAGCGCTCTGGCCTCGGCTCTCCGGTCATCACCGGATGCCGGCTCCGAGCGTCGTCGCACGTCCGGGAGCCCTCGTGGCTGAGACGCCGGACGGAGCTGCGCCCTCACCGGCGCCGCGCACGTTCCGGCGCCGGGCCGTGGAACTCATGACCACAGCGGCACGGATGCTCGTAAGCGTCCCCAAGCTCCTGATCATCGGTTTCCTGACCCTGTACCGCCTGCTGGTCTCCCCTCTCTACGGGCAGACCTGCCGCTTCTACCCGTCGTGCTCGCAGTACGCGCTCACCGCCGTACAGCAGCACGGTGCCCTCCGCGGTTCCTGGCTGGCCGGCAGGCGTCTGCTGCGCTGCAACCCCTGGAACCCGGGTGGCGTCGACCACGTTCCACCGGTCGTGAGCAAGGCCGGCTGTGAGCACGGGGTGAACACCGGGCTCGTCACCGAGCCCGCACCCCGGGTAGAGCACCGGGTGGCTCCCACTGACCCGAACTGCGCGCCGTCCGCTCCGCGACGTGCCGCCTGATCCGGCGAGGAGCCGATGACCCAGATCCTGAGACCCCTTGAGTACGTCGTCGCCTGGCTCATGGTCGGGTGGCACTCCATCTGGACCGCGATCGGCCTGCCCGAGGCATCCGGCTGGACCTGGGCGCTCTCGATCGTCGGCCTGGTGGTCGTCATCCGGATCATCCTGATCCCGCTGTTCGTGAAGCAGATCAAGGCTTCCCGCGGGCTCCAGCTGATCCAGCCCGAGCTGCGCAAGATCCAGGCCAAGTACAAGGGCAAGACGGATCCTGACTCCCGTCAGAAGATGACGCAGGAAACGATGGCCCTTTACAAGGACTCGGGCACCAACCCGTTCTCCTCGTGCCTGCCGATCCTGCTCCAGGCCCCGATCTTCTTCGCCCTGTTCCGCGTTCTGAACGGCGACTTCGCCATCGGCCCGCTGAGCATGGAGCTCCGCGCCCAGCTGAACTCCTCCACGCTCTTCGGCTCGCCCCTGTCGGACACGTTCCTCAAGTCCGACCAGATGGGCACCAAGATCCTCACGGTCGTCCTGATCGTGCTGATGTCGGCCTCGACCTTCACCACCCAGCGCCAGCTGATGATGAAGAACATGCCGGCCTCGGCCCTGGACAACCCCTTCGCGCAGCAGCAGAAGATCCTGCTCTACGTGCTGCCGCTGGTGTTCGCGGTGTCGGGCGTCAACTTCCCCATCGGTGTGCTGCTCTACTGGCTCACCACCAACGTGTGGTCGATGGGGCAGCAGTTCTACGTGATCCGTCGGATGCCGGCTCCGGGTTCGCCCGCCGAGAAGGCTCTCAACGAGCGCCGGGCCAAGCGCGGCAAGCCGCTGCTGGGCCTCGGAGCCGCGAAGGACGAAGAGCCCGAGCCGGAAGAGACTGCGCCCCAGCCGAACCAGCGCGTGCAGCCGAAGAAGCAGACCAAGGCCCAGCGGGCCAAGGGCGGAGCCCCGAAGCCCGCTCCCGAACCGGGTTCGCCGGAAGCCGCCGCCGAGAAGAACGGCAGCCAGAAGGCATCCAAGCCGCAGGGCAGTACAAGTGGGAAAGTGACCGAAACGTAAAATGGGGGCAGCGCTCGGCTCTACGGCCGGGGGCGTCTCGGGCATCTAGCGCCGTGCGTGCTCGGCGCCGCGACCGGAACCCACTCGGCATCTCCGGGTGGGTTCCGGTCGCGAATCGTTCGTCAGACAGCATGAAATTCATGTGGCCGGTCGTCGGGGGACGACCGGTGCCAGGCCTGCCAGGCGGCGGGCCGGCTGCGATGTGAGGAGACGGTTCATGGAGAGCGGCGAACAGGCCGAAGCAGTGTCGGTGCAGGAGCGTCCCGCGGACGACGTGGAGCCCACCACAGCTGCCGATGAGACTGCCACGGGGGAGTCCTCCGAGACCGCGGACGCCGCGGGTGGCTCGAAGAGGGCATCCCGCTCGCGGGCGTCCATCAAGGACCTCGAGGAAGAGGGCGACGTCGCCGCCGACTACCTCGAGGAGTTCCTCGACATCGTCGACCTCGACGGTGACATCGACATCGACGTGGAGAACGGACGCGCGTCCGTCGCCATCGTCGGAGACGGCGCCAACGACCGCGCTCTGCGCCGTTTCGTGGGTTCCAACGGCGAGGTGCTCGAGGCCCTGCAGGAACTCACGCGGCTCGCGGTGCAGGCCAACACGGGCGAGCGCAGCCGCCTGATGCTCGACGTGGCGGGCTACCGCGCGCAGCGGCGGGCCCAGCTCACCGAGAAGGCCACCAAGGTCTGCCAGCAGGTCAAGACCAGCGGTAAGTCTGTCGCCATGGAGCCGATGAGCGCGTTCGAGCGCAAGATCGTCCACGACGTCGTCGCCGAGGCCGGGCTGAGCAGTGAGTCCGAAGGCGTCGACCCCAACCGGCACGTGGTCGTGCTCCCCGCGGAGTCCTGAGCCTTCGTGCCCGTCGAACCTACTGAGCAAGAGGCGACCGCGGCCCGGACGGTGTTCGGGCCGCGCATCGACCTCGCGCACGCATACGCCAACGCCCTGGCCACGGCCGGTGTCGAGCGAGGGCTGATCGGCCCTCGCGAGGCCGACCGGATCTGGGAGCGGCACCTTCTCAACTGTGCGGTGCTCCAGGAGCTCGTACCCGAGGGCGTCGAGCTCGGGGACGTCGGCAGCGGCGCCGGCCTGCCCGGTATCCCGGTCGCCATCGCCCGGCCCGACCTCACCGTCTACCTGATCGAGCCGATGCTGCGGCGGGTCACCTGGCTCCGCGAGATCGTCGCCGAGCTGGGCCTGACCAACGTCGAGATCATCCGGGCCAAGGCACACATCGTCGCCGAGTCCAAGCAGCACTTCGACGTCGTCACCTCACGCGCCGTCGCTGCGCTGCCCGCCCTCGCCGAGTGGTCGATGCCCCTCGTCCGCAAAGACGGCCAGCTCCTGGCCATCAAGGGTGACTCCGCCGAAGAAGAGCTCGCGGCCGCGTCCGAGCTGCTCGCCTCGCTGGGGGCCGCTTCGCACGAGGTCGTCCGTTGTGGCGAGTCGGTGCTGTCCACGCCCACCACGGCCATCCGCGTGGTGGCCGGCCGTGAGGGCCAGCTGCCCAAGAAGAAGAAGAAAGCCGCTGCGCCGGCAGCCGCAGGGCCCAAGGCCTCGGCCAAGAAGAAGCCCGCCTCCCGCGGTGGCGGACGTCCCAATGCAGGACGACGCGGCTAGTCGCGCTCTTCACTCGCCTCTGTTGGGGCGGACCAGGAAGTCCGCCCCAACATCTGGTGCCTGATCCGGTATCTGCCGTGCATCGCATCCCGCTCCGGATCGGCGGCTCCCCATCTGCCTGGCCGAAGTCGATCCGCCGGCTGTGGACAGCCTGACCTGCGGCGTCCCATCGCTCGCTTCGGCGATCACGCTGCGTCTTTGGAACGGCCGCACCCAGTCACGTCTCGTGACTCGTAGGGGCGTCAGCCACCTTTGTGCACAGCCCAACCGACGCCCTGTGTATAGCCCTGTGGATAAGTGCTGTGGGTTGTGCACATCCCGAGTCCGAACCTGCCTCCGAGTGCCGTGTCGTGAAAGGTTTGCATGCCACGCTCGTGGTTTTGACCTGCGGCTTCATGACTGCTACCGGATCGGCAACCATCCACGTCGGCTGTTGATGCCGCGACCTTCCACAAGCCCGCTCCTCTGTGGAAAAGCCTGCCGTCAGCCGGGCCTGCGGGCGGTTTCAAACAGGGTTTTGCACAGCGGTGGGAAGTGGCAACTCTGGTTACGGTGCGAAAGCACAGGTGCCTGACTCCTTGCCCGGCCTGACCAGCTGCGTCAGCGAGTTGGTGGCTGCGGTTCCCGTATGGGCCACCTGGCTGCCACCTGCGCGTCATCTCGGCGGGGGATGCCTCTCAGCGGGCGCCGATCATGCGCGCGGCTTCAGGCGCTTGATCCTGTGGCGGGGGAGGCGAAGCTGTGGCGTAACCCATGCGGTGTGATTTGCATGGGTCGAACTCGGTTGAGCCCGTCGGCCGCCTGGTGCCCTTGGCGCCCGGTCTCGGGCCCCTTCTTGTTGGTTGTTATCGTCATGACGAGGGCGGATCGCTCATACCCCGGTCTGTAGGGCGCCGCGTCCCTAGGTGCTGGCCGTCTGAGTCACCAGGCTGCCCCGGGCTAGCTGTCCCGTGTGCGCTGCCGCGGTGTCCTGCGTTCTTCGCCGCCGCTTCGGTGCCACGCGTTCTTCGGTGCCAGCTCGGTGTCCTGTGTTCCTCGCTGCCGGTTCGGTGCCCCGCGTTCCTTGCCGCCGGTCCGGAGCCACGCGTTCTTCGGTGCCAGCTCGGTGTCCTGTGTTCCTCGCTGCCGGTTCGGTGTTCCGCGTTCCTTGCTGCCAGTTCGGTGCCCCGCGTTCTTTGCTTCCAACGCGGTGTCCCGCGTCTCTCGCTTCCCTCGCTGCCGACCGCCGCGTCTGGCAGTCGGCCGTTCTCGGCCCGGGGGGCGTCCTGGGCCGGCCCGCTCGCGGGCTGAGAAGGCAGCCGCCCGTGTGCGCCTCGTGGGCAAGTGGGCTCAGCCTGTTTGCCCGGCAGGGGCTTCGCTCAAAGATTTGGCAGGCGCGGGGGCGGTTCTTAGGGCCATAAACATCGGCTCGCATCCTCTCCCGCCGGCGGTCGGACAGGCTGCGACCAACTTGTCTGAAGCAAGCCAGTCGGTCGCATGTGACGTCACTAAGTCTTGAGGTGGTGGCCACCGCGAGATGCGTCGTCCACCAGAGGACACACCACCTTCGCTCCCTCCATACCCCCTCCTGCCGGCAAGTCAGCACCCCAGTGCTTGGCTTGGCAGAGAGACACTGCTTGGCCCGGCACCAGACAGTTTCTGGCCAGAGCGACCGGGTGGAGGCTCACGTCCTTTGTGAGCGGCCTTTGAAGGGGTCTTCAAGGCCGGAAAACGGAGTGTCAAAGGGTCTGGGCTTTGACGGTAATTCCAGCCCTCGTGGAGGCGTCCAGAGCTTTGGGGGCACTTCCTGCAAGGCCTCAGCATGGACACAAGGCGAAACGCTGACGCAGCATGCCTTCAGCCGTGCCGGACACTAGGCAGGCACATGCCCCGAGAGCTGCGCTTAACCCTGCGGGGGCGCAAGGCTCGCCTGCAGTTTCACGTGAATCATCTCCGGTCACCTCGGTGCGCCCCGGCATCATCGGCACAAAGCCTTGGGCGGCAGGGCAGTCTCGTAGGGACAGGCGGGCCCGCTTTGGGGCGTCCCCGGCCCCTGGAGGTTCAAGGCTCTCAGGCAACCGACGCAGCAGCGTCGAGCGAGACCCATCTCCGCCCGACGCATTGGCTCGGCCAATGTTGGACGTGGTCCGAAATAGATCGGCCATTGCATTGCGCATCTGGCAGTGGAGCGGTCGCATCAGTCCGTGCCGCCGTGCCGCCGTGCCGCCGTGCCGCCGTGCCGCCGTGCCGCCGTGCCGCCGTGCCGCCGTGCCGCCGTGCCGCCGTGCCGCCGTGCCGCCGTGCCGCCGTGCCGCCGTGCCGCCGTGCCGCCGTGCCGCCGTGCCGCCGTGCCGCCGTGCCGCCGTGCCGCCGTGCCGCCGTGCCGCCGTGCCGCCGTGCCGCCGTGCCGCCGTGCCGCCGTGCCGCCGTGCCGCCGTGCCGCCGTGCCGCCGTGCCGCCGTGCCGCCGTGCCGCCGTGCCGCCGTGCCGCCGTGCCGCCGTGCCGCCGTGCCGCCGTGCCGCCGTGCCGCCGTGCCGCCGTGCCGCCGTGCCGCCGTGCCGCCGTGCCGCCGTGCCGCCGTGCCGCCGTGCCGCCGTGCCGCCGTGCCGCCGTGCCGCCGTGCCGCCGTGCCGCCGTGCCGCTGTGCCGCTGTGCCGCTGTGCCGCTGTGCCGCTGTGCCGCTGTGCCGCTGTGCCGCTGTGCCGCTGTGCCGCTGTGCCGCTGTGCCGCTGTGCCGCTGTGCCGCTGTGCCGCTGTGCCGCTGTGCCGCTGTGCCGCTGTGCCGCTGTGCCGCTGTGCCGCTGTGCCGCTGTGCCGCTGTGCCGAGTCCTTGGCCTCTCGTGGCCAGACTTCGCAGGCTGGACCAAGACAACAAGCCAGCGAGCAAGCGTTCTTAGACCGGCGCCGGTCGCTCGACACTCTGCCGTGGAGGCGTCGGCCAAGAGGTGCGGAACGAATGATTCCTAGCGCAGGCTCGATCAACGCCGACGTCGTCCAGTCACGGAAATTGGCGCCCCCAAACCGCTTTCGAAGCGTTACCTCCTTCGAGCCGGTTTCACGTGAATCCAGATCTCGGCGACGCGCGTCAGCTTCAAGGAGGAGAAGAGCAGCGGCGCGGGAGGGCAAGCTGCCGGCGCAAGGCTTTCCACGCAACGGCTTACGAGCATCGAGCGGTGTTGCCACTTGCTCCCGTCGGTTAACCCGCCGCGTCCTGCTTCTCACGGGCAGCTCTGGTTCAACGAGGATGCCGTCCCATCGAAGATCCCAACCTGGCTTAGGAGCGACAGATGACATGGGGGATAGGGCACGCGGCTCTCCACTCCTAAGGGATGACAACCCTGAGCTCACGCCGGGCAACCGGTCCGGCAGCGGCCGGGTGAGCATGAGAAGTAGCGCCGCACGAGCGCGGCAGAACATGCATCCGATCCGCCAAGACGCCGGCGACGAGCATTCGCTTCACGCTGATCGGGACCGCCACGTCCACGCGATGCCCCGGTTCGAGGTTGTGCTGGATCCCGACGCCCAGTCAGAGGCACCTGGCCTCTGATGCGTGCATGCCAGAAGGAGCTGCCTTGAAGAATTAGCACTGGCCCCGATGATCGGCTGGCGGCATTAGTCTGTGCCGCAACTGGCCCGGTCAAGACTGAGCAGCGCCAACTGCCTTTACACCTGTACGTAGGCCTATCGAACCTCTGTGCTGTAGGTCGAGAGTCTGTTGGATACGCATGGTCGTGCGTCTACTAAGGCGACGGCGGGATCCCTGAACGCTTGTTCAACAAGGTCCGGCAACGTCAATCGACTCAGGGCGGAGAACCAGGAAATGAAAGCTCTCTCCACAGAGGACCGGTTCCGACGCGAGCATCCCAGCTCCAAGCACCTAAGCGCATGGCCGGTGAAACCTCACTGATCGGTCTGCGCATCGACAGCGAGGGGCAGATCGGTTGGATGACTTAGATGTTGGTCTGCGCTCCAGCCCGGTAACTCTCGTCGGTGGAGGCGGCCCTACCCATGCTCTGCCTGCTAGACGGCAAGTGCGTTTCACGTGAATCGACTGCCACCCGTGTACCTGAATGAGTGCTGCCGATCGGGCTTCGATTCGGTGGACAAGGAGCTCACTCACGTTCAGCGCAGGACGTGATCAGTACGCGGGAAGCGGTACGGGAGCACGCCCGCAAGCTGGCCTGACGAATTAGCTGCAGGGTGCAACTCTCTACAGCCGCTGAGCTTGGAACGACTTGTAGAGAATGCACGGACGCTGACAAGCGGTAGCAAGAATGACTCAATCTGGCCCAGGACGTGGGCGAGGCCAAGGGGCCCTCAGCGGCGACACAGGGCGACCTCAAGAGGTGGCCTGGAGCTACCTACGAAGGTGGGTGAGATGCGGCCAGGCCCGAAGAGTTATCCGCGTGGTGTGCGCGTCCGAACAGCCGGACGCAATGACTAGCCGCGCCGAGCGGGCCAGAAGTCATCGATGGTCGCCGCCGGGTGTGCGTCTCGAACGCCAGCGGCGAGGGGGATGGGCAAGGCCGACTGATCATCCGCAGATGAGTTGCTCCCGCATTGCGCCGGGCTGCACCAGCGCCGCAGGTAGGTGGCGCTCAGGACTCAGCGAGCGTCTTGCCTCGGCCTGTCAATCCGAGACTATGGTCCGCTCGTGGATACGAAGCCGCCGAGGATCTTGCGGGCCTTGTATGTGCTCGCTGAGACGATGAGTGAATAGGCCAACATGCTCGCTACCTAGCTAGAGCCGTTGCTCGCTCGCCTCGGACGACAAGGGTCGGTTCGATCACCCAGTCGGCTTGAGCTGTTGCGCAGGTATCTCGGCCGGCGTTTCAGGTCTTGGCTGGACCTGCAATTCCATAATGCCTAGGCGCTGGTGGCCGTGAGGCACAGCGGTACGCCATACATGGGTAGTCGAATTGCCAAGCCGGGTTCTGGATATATGAAGAGATTTGTGGAGGACGCCGCCGTCCAACGTTGGGGCCCGAGGTTCGTGACCTCGAACGGCGACGCGACCGTGGACGCGGTGACCGGCGCCGATCTCTCATGAATCGACGCTGAGGAACCGCCGACAGACGCGGAGGCTGTGGCCTGTCCGCTTGTCTGGTCATTGGTTTCGATATCGCTACGGGCGCCCGGATAGGACGAAGGCTGTTGCATGACTGAGGGGACGCGCAGTCTGGGCGTGTGGTGAGAGTGTCGGCGGTCAGCCGAGCAGCGGGCAGGTGGCCGACCGGCGTTTCACGTGAAACGCACTTGCTGGATTGACTCGGGGATAGAAGAGCTAGCACGAGGACCCGTCCCATAGCGCCGGGTGGGCTGGCGGGTGCTTCCAGGCCCTGCGAGTAAGCCGTCGATCTAGCCAAGTAGCTATCAACGGGGAGCCATCGCGAACCGTCAGACCGAAGCCGCAGAAGGCCGGGCAGCGCCGAGCGTGTTCGATGGCCCGAATCCTCGCCTTGGCCTGGACACCCCTCATGCTCAGCCGGGTCGTTGACCACGGCGAAGAGCTTCAACTCCTCGCGCCGCGAGACCATCAGGTGCGGCGGGTGGACGTTATCGCTAGCTTGCCAGTGCCAGCTCGCTTCCTGCTGAAACTGCCGAGCAATGACCGGACGCCATCCCGCGGGGATCTACGGCTATCGACAGGGGGAACGCGTTTGGCCCCATGGTTGTGAGAACCGGGCTCTCGGAGCAGTGCGACCCTCGTGGTGAGCGCCGGCCTACCAGTTCACGAGCCTCCTTTCGAACTAGAAGGTCGTCGGTAGGGGGTACGCGGCGCAACGCATCCGCCTCTAGGACGTCTCAGAAGCAGAGACGAGTGTCGTTCGAACCGCCGTACTTAAGAGGGGCGCCGACGGTCAGGGCCTACCGCATCATGCGGCCGCGTAGAGCACGCCTTAATAGCCTCTGCCAAGGCGAATTCAATTGGGTGGGCGGCGTCGTGGATGCAGGATGTGGCGCTCCTCGAGGAAGGCTTGAACGGAGCATCAATGGCAATGGCCAAGTTCAGCCCTCTTCGCTACTGTCCCCTGCTTCATGTGTCAGGCCATCCGAGCAGCGAGCGAGATGCGCAGGCAATGATCTCAGCTGTATCAACGCGTCTTCACGCGACGCATGGATCCGCCTGTCTGGCTGCCAGCAGTGAGGATGACTCATGAGGTTTCACGTGGAACGGAGGATGAGCCCACCTGGTTGGACGTTGGGTCCTGCACGTCGATCCCGGCCGCCAGCTGGGTCCAAGGAGTCGCCGGCATGCGAGGCCGCCTCTGCCAGGTGCTCGGTTCCGGTGGCTGGCCTGCTCGATGACGAGGTGGCCTTCACCGGCCGACGCCCTGCTCCCCGCTCGGAAGACAGGGCCGTGAACCTATTGGCTGCGGACGCGACCAAGCACGCTAGCCGAAGAGCCTGTACGAGAAACGTTCACGGATCACCCCTGGGGCTCTTTGCATGGAGTGTTCGCGCGCCCCATCTCACGGGCTTGAATCGTCAGACGTGCTGCTCGCTCTCCAGCCGCATATCCAGGAGAGCGAGGACCAGCCTGGGTGGACGGGGTACGCCGCGCTGAAACACCCGACTACGAGTCGATCGTGGAGATGGCGAGCTGTCCAAGTTGTTGTCGACCAATGAACCGAGCCATCCACAGATTCGTCCACGGCCTGTGCAAACTCTCCGGCCTCGAGCGAGCGGCCGATCGTCGCCCCAGCTAAGTGGACCCACCTTCCTGTCGGATGGGTTGTGCACGCCCTGAGACAGACGGTGAGAGAGGTTGCTCAGACCGCGATTGAGGCTTCCCGCCTTGACAGACCTGAAGATCAGGAGCTGCCGGGCGGAGCGGAGACCTTCGGTAGCTCACACACGCAGGCCGCGGTTCCCGGCCCACCCTGACAGCTGCTCTGCTCCCCGCCTTGATGAGCGGATACACGTTCACCAAGGCCCCGGCGCCAAGAAGGCCGTTGTTCATTTCAGCACTTCGACGTTTCCGCCAGACGCCGGCTCTCCCGTGCGACGGCACCAGCTCGGCCTTCCCCATCCGAACTCAGGCCGTAGGGCGGTGGCTGTCATCAAGCTCGACCCGCCTGAACCACAGCCGCCCTGGGGTCTCGGTGAGATCGAAGTTCTCAGCGACTTGGCCCGTGGTCCTGTCGCCTGCTGGCACAAGGGCCATGATCCTGGGGCCTTGAACTCCTGTGTGAAAGACCTGCATTCCTGTGGCTTCTTTTCCCGTGCCTTCTTCTTGCCATGACATGCGTGATGAAGATCGTCCAGGAGCCACCGCGCCGACGCAACGGACCAGGCTGCGGGTGAAGTCCCCCCGCGACGGTGACGCTTCGGTCTTGGCGGAGCAGATCAAGGTCAGTCAGGCCGCCGCGAAGGGGCACTACGGATCCTCGCGCATTCACGCCTACCCAGGCTGTGTTCGTCGCGTCGGCTGTGATCGTGGCCAGCGTGCGTTCCTCGGCCAGTGAGGGCAGCAGCAGGGGGAGCGGGATCAGGAAGGCCAAGACCACGGCGGACGAGGTCGCGGCCGCGAGCAGGTTAAGACGCCAGCGCACGGCTCACCTGGCGAAGCTGCCCGCCCGATGCGCCGCCCGGGAGTCATTGGCAAGCACCGTCGCCGGTCTCGCCGCACAATGACCGTTGACTCGCATGCTGCCGCGCGGGCGGATCTGAGTGGGCAGGACATCAGCGTCGATGCCGGCGCGATCAGCACGCGCCAGTGCGGCGACATCGCCTACGTCCGGATCTGGGCCGGCTGGTTGTTCCTGGCGACCGTCATCAACAGAGCCTCCGCCGGGTGGTGGGCTGGGCCGTCGCCGATCACCAGCGCACGGACCTGGTCGAGGACGCCCCGCGCCACGCCATCGCCCGGCGGCTCCCCGGCCGGGGTGATCTCTATCCGACCGAGGCCGTCAATACGCCTCACACCAATTCGTCCGCGCAGCAACTTAACTTAGTGTTCGTTCATGACGTGGCCGCAAAGGTCAGTGCTGGGATAGCGCCGTGGGCGAGTCGTTCTCCCTGCCAGCATCAAGACCGCATTGCTCAACGCGGTCTCTTGGCCGACCAGACCACCACGGCCCCGGCGATCTTTGAGTCGTCGAAGGTGAGGACAACCTCCGCCGACACCGCTTCCGCGTCGGCTATCTCAGCCTCGGCGCGTATGAGCAGTCCGCTAGCTTCGGCGGTCACCGGGCTAGCCTGACCGACACAACCCGCCTGTTCGCCACAGTGGGCCACGGTCAGACTGCTTTCGGAGCTGGCACAAGACCGAAGCAGGACCTCTCATGCCGGGCTCGTCATTCATCAACAACGCCGTCCACAAGCCAGCTCTCCAGAGGTTCTCCGCTAATGGCCGGCCTGGTCTTGTCCCCAAGTTCTCCACAGAACAGTTTTCCCCAATGCGCAGGTCAAACGACTGTGACGGTGAAACTGCACAGCGCTATCCACAGGGTTCGATCTGGCCGATCTTGGCTGTGCACATTGGGGGTAAGGCTGGGGATTTGGCCTCATCCCTCGGTTGTGACGAGGTCCTGGACCTCAGGACGGTGAGAGTCGTCGAGTCCATGTCGCGCGCCGAGCGCAAAGCATGAATCAGGTCGCGCTTGGTTGATCTATGGGGCCGGGCCAGCGTCAAGAGCTTCGGGCGAACGACCAACGTGCTGACGCATGGCCTCGGGTGAGCTGAGGAGTCATGCGCCGATAAGGATCGTCGGTCCGGCAGAAGTATTGCATCAGCCTAGGCTGACCTCGCTGGTTGGACTGCCCAATCGGGTACGGCATTGCCCGGCCGAGACATTGATGTGCCGGCTAGAGCAGTAGCCCTCTTGGCGGTGTGCCGAGGCGATAGATAGGTGATCACGGGGGACCTCCGAGCACTCCGTTCTAACGTGCGGAACGGTTGGTGGAACCTCTCCCCAAATCCTCCAAGCCGAACTTGTTTCGTCGGAGCGGACGTGCTGGCGCTTTCCCACAGGCCTTGTTCAGCGGTGTGGACTAGCAAGGATCATGATCGCCGGTGCCACTGCGAGCTGATTCAAATGCGGTGCCGGGATCTCGATGCACGGTGTCGGCCGGCTCTGTCGAGAAGGTCGCGGCTGAACGCAGGACGGACTCAACTCCGTCGGTAACACGCAACGACGCGCCGACACACGCTCAGGAGACGACGCCTCGCAGCCTCGGGCATCGACTGCGCGAACGGTAGTTGATGGAGGGTGTGAACGATGATCGGCAAGTTCGGGAGAAGACTCGATGTCAGGGCTACCAGCTTGACCAGTCGGTCTGGGGGTCGTTTCACGTGAAACTGAACGGAACCGGCGGAGGCATATGCATGCGCCGCACGGACCGGCAGGGGTCATGGGTCAGGGTTCCACGTGAAACAAGACGCGTCGGACCAGGTGCTCGTCGGGTGAGGTCAACCGGCATGCCCGGGCCGAGTACTGCCGTTCGATCGAGAGTCATGCAACACCCCGGAGGTGACGTCCGAGGGGTCATGACATGAGAACGGTCAGCGTCCCCACGAATCCACCCTTGGTCTTTCGGAGCTACGCCCCTTGCGATCGCATGGCTGATGGCCGGAACTTGCCCTAAACCGATTGCGCTACGAACCCGCTAGAGCGGCAGAGATCCCGTGAGGGGGAGGCGTAGCCGCTTGCTAGACCGTCTTGGCGAATGTTCAACCCCGTCGCCCAGCCTGGATGAACCAGAACGGCAGGCTAATGGCCCGCGACAGCCAACGAGGACCAGAATCGACTGGCCAACACCTCATTTTCGATTGCTCCGGCGATGGCTAGCCGAGAGGCACGGTTGAAGGCCCTCGTGGCTACGCCGCAGATCTTGGACCTCTTGGGTGGGGGACGCGAGGAAACCAGCGGACTGAAAGATGCTCATAAGCAGTCGGCCGGCCAGTGAGTTGATCAACAACACGGTGTCGGCAACTCCGGCAAGGTCGAGCATCCCAGACTCGCGACATATGGAGGTGAGTGATCCACTTCCACCCCGACATAGCCAGTCCGAGGAGGGGTGGCTTTCTTCTCACGGAAACGACAGCCTGTGCCCGGCTGAGCTGATGCCACCGGGGCTCAACGTGGCGTGTACGTGCGGTGGTGCATCGCGATGCACCGGACTGTAAGCCCTGCACGTCGTCCCGCCCATTTGTCCATAGGCAGCGTCTGACTCACCTGGCGGGGTGTGAATCCAGGATCCCTCTAGACCGCTTGGCTCCGGTAGGCGTGCCCCGTTGCAAGCGTCGCTGAATGAAGCGGAAAGAGGGGAGCATGTTCCCGGGTTGAAGCGGTGAACATCCGCAGCCTGGCAGACATCACGCGCCGCGAGGTTGGTCGGACGCCGGCCGATAACGACATCGGTGAGGTGCGCGTCCCGTGGACAAAGCGATCCAAGGCGCAGGAGCTTGACATGGACGCTCCGGGCGCTGCTGCGGCCGCGGGGAGTTGTGGATGTGCTCGGAGGAGTACTGCGTCGCCAACCTGCGCTGGCACGACCTTCCTGCGCAACTGCATCCAACGTCGCGGCGTCCAGCTTGCTATTGCCAGGCTCTCAGCACGCTTGGGTAGCAGAACCACTAGGTGGTCGACATCATCAGCGATGATCAACTATTCCTGATTGCAGTCGACGGAAGTGTCGGCGCTGATCCATTGAAGCTACTCGCGCAAGAGATCGAGTCTCCCACCGCGCGTCGATCGCTTGATCATCTGTGATGCTGTCGGACGTATACCGAGGTATCTACCGGTCGAGTTCCGTGGGTCAGCGGAAGCATCAATGTTGGCTAGCGTCGGGGATACCTGCCTGCGGGGCAGGCCAGAAGCCAGCCTGTCGGGAACCCGATGGCGGAGCAGTAATACTCGCCGGCACCAATCCACCGCGGAATATCGCTATCGCAGGAGAGCAGGAGTCGAGGCGAGAGCCTGAGTCGGCTCTTGTTGACTGAAGGTATGAGCACGCGCCCAGGCCGAAGGCGGTCGAGCACCTGAGCATGTACCGCTGATCGTTTTGCGGCAGTAGTGGTAGCTGGCCGCCACGCGTCTAGCCGCGACGCGGCAATCGGCGCCTCGCGTGTCCGTTTCCAGCGGAGTCGATATGGACGCCACCTGAATTCCTGAGCATTGCTACGTCTCGAAGCCCGCATGAGCTTGCGCGAGGCAAGTTCGTGGTGCTTCCGCCTCAGGTTGCGGCATCGAAGCCCAGTGGTCGGGCTTCGGCGACACCTCATGACCGATTCGCGCCTTGTGGATGATCGGGTGTTCAAGCTTCGCCTGCCAGATCTGTGTCATCACCAACCAAGACACAGGTGGGGATTGCGCGGCACCCTCGACGGGATTCCGGCCGCCACGTCGTCCGTTAGGGCGTCCTAGACGCGAGACAGCGACAGGCATGACCGGCAATCAAGGTGATGATTCTGCATCGGTTGAGGGGACCGGGGCACGAGCTGCTGGGCCGCACGTCGCCGATCTAGGTGGCGCTCTCTTCTTGTCTATGCAGCAGCTTCGGTGTTCTGACCTGGGATCGAGGCGCCGTTAGCATGCGTCGGCCGGCAGCTTGGTTTCACGGGAAACCATCCTCGGCAAGGAAGCGAGCCGCGTCGCTTCCGAACGATTCCGGCGCGCCGGTTAGGGCATGGATGGATGCCTGGCTTGCCTTGCGATTCCTAGTGATCAGTGACCATGCGATGGGGTCGTTATAGCTCCGGTCCGAGCCTTGGTCGTCAAATGGCAGGGGGACGGGCAGCGGGCTCGCGCGCGCCCAAGTATGGGGCCCGCAGGTAAGCGCCAGGCAGGGAAGATTGCCGTCGACCGACCGGGCGTCGGGCTGCCCATGGGAATGCTGACCTCGCAGGCTGGTGGTACGACTCCTTGAGCCTCGAGCACTGCAGATGGCCGTTAGCGGTGCATAGCTCAGTGAACGTTGGAGCCGACCGTGGCGGTGTTGGCTGAGGATGGAGCGGATCGCAACGGTGGTCCAGCTAGGAGATGAACCTGCCTCCGTGGTGTGAGGTTGTTGGCCGTGCCCGAGGTTGGATCCGGGTCACAAGCATTGCCGACCGAGCAGCCAGACTCATGCTGATCACCGGCCCGAAAATGGTCCGGCCGCCTAGGTGAATCCAGTGAGAGGCCTGGCCTGGGCATTGCTGACGGAGTGCTCGGGCCTGAGGTGCAGGCCAGATAGACAAGGCTAGGCGTGGGCCGCTGCGTGAGTCTTGGCGTTCGGGCTGTGCGATCCGCTGCTGCCCGCGCCCACTCCGTTCACCACATCTTCGCTCTGCGCCCCGCCACCGTGTCCCACGCCGCCGTCTCTTCGCCCACAGATCATCCTCTCCACTGCATCACGCTCCCATGTGTCGCTTCGCCGTACCTTGGATTTGCAGGCGAGAACTGACAGCACTCGACGGTTTGAGACGACGGCCCCTGCCGAACGGAGGTGTCATCAATGAGTCTCGACAGCACCGCGCCCAGCCGCCCATGGACCGATAGCGAGATCTGGTACCTCCCATTGATGCCGGACCAGCCTTCTGAATACTGCAGTTCAGGTGGACGGCTGGTGCGGGCGGGGCGAGCACCCGAGGTCGGAGTCGCGGCTCAACGCGCGGTCTCGGGTTGTCAGAACGGGCCGTCGTTCGTGAACGCGGTGGTATCGAAGTGCTGCCGAAGCAGGCCGTCAGCCGCTACTCCTACCGCCGGCGTCATGTCTTCTCCTCTCCACCGCACCTCTGCGCGGTACGCCCAGCTACGGCAATTCCCGCTGCCGAGAGCGACGCGATCGGGTGGGAGGAGTTCGCGCTTTCCTAGGGCTGTCATAGGAACGAGAGGGCAAGGCATCTCGGGGTGCGGAGGAAGAAGAGCACGGAGGGACGGGCTGCGATACGAGGGCGCGTGGAGAGGATGCCCGCGTAGTGAGGGGCGGGGGAGAGCCTCCTGGCCCGGTCGGAACTGGGTGGCGAGGGCGATGCCGGTGACCAGGTCGAGCATCCGGTCGGCCCCGACGGCATGGGTGCCGTGCCGAGAGGGGGTGCGGGCGTCACCCGCCCTGAACCTAGAACCGCTCGCAGACCAGGCCTCCTACTGAAGGCCGGCATCCATAACTGCGTGGGCTTCTGACTCAAGGCGCCGCGATACCGCACAGACTCAATTGATCTCGATCTCCAACTCGCCGGTGCCGTGGCAGGACACCGGAGCTGCGGCGCATGACAGGTCGGGTACCGATCAACCGAACTCCGCAGGGCATCGCCATCACCGGGCGAGGTACGAGGAGGCGAAGGATGGTGGAAGGGGTCCAATTGGCGGGAGGCGATGAGAACGGCGCGGCGGAAGACTGCCTGCCAGGTAGGCCCGCATAGCAGTGCAGCGCATCCGCCAGGCGCAGTGGCGAGAGAAGCGATGGGGAGGCGCTATGGCGAGAGCCATGGTGGCGAGAGGGGCTCCGCGTGTAGGGGAAGGTAGTCGGTGTGACGGCCGCGAGGACCGCCATACGCCGGCAACGGATACGGGGGAGTCGTACAGCTTCGGGCTAGATCTCGGTGTGAGACCCCGGGCGCGGAGAAGTCCGGCTTGTCGAACGGGAGCCGGGGCGCTGGTATGGGAGAGCACGCAACCTGAGTTCCAGAGCCCCGTCCAGTATGAGTTGGGGGAGGGGAACGCGGGGAACCTGTGCCTCTGAACCGTGAAACGGAAGAACTCGCGAAGACAGATACGAGCTGGCCCGACACACGAGGTTCAGGGAGCTGGGCCGTCCAAGAGGATGACGGCTGATTCCGACTCAGCAGGCGTTACCGGAGTCAGCGAAGATCTGGCTGATCCGGGGATGGCTGAGTTGAGTCGTCTCGCGATGAGAGGTTGCACGCGGTCTGGTTGACGCTTGGCGCTTCTGGCGTCTGCGGACGACAGCGGCTGGCAAGCAGGCCCGGACACGAGGACTGGCTGCGTTGTCGGGCCCGGTGCTCATTGGCGATGCAAGATCCATTCGTCCGCGGCGGATCGTGGCTGGGCCGTAATGTTGGCGGTCGCCTCAACGCCAGGGCGCTTCCTCTTGAGCAGCGGATCCCCGATGTGTACCGCGCTGCTGCCGGTCCAGAGTGTCGACGCTGCGTGCCCTGACGGTGGCGCCCAATGCGGGCGACGCGTCAACCATGTTCCGTACCCCATGCTCAGCCCCACTCGCGACATCGCATAACACTCGACCGGTGCCCTGCAGATGGTCTCCGTGAGACGAGACGTGGTCGCGCTGGTTCTGTTCGGGAGGATCTGATGTCGGATCTTGATGGGGTGCGGGCCTTGTGGAGTCGCGTCGTCGCTGCAGACCGGTTTCCCCACAGGCGAAGTCCCATCCTTGAGCCGGCCTGATGGCGATGCCCTTTTGGCCGCGGGGGAGCGCACCCGCCCTCGACACGAAGGCCTCGCGATTGGGGTGCGGCGCGGTGTCTTGAGAAAGCCGTGCCACCCTAACGTCGTCTCGATACCCGCCACTCCCTTAACCAGGTCCGAGCATGACGCTGGCGTTGTGTCGAGGAGCGCGAGATCGTTGGGCCTCCGGAACGGCCCGGACAGGGGTTCGGCAAGCCCCTTGAAGAATCCGTTCCATCGACTGAGCTCGTGGGCGACGCCGCTCCCCGTCTGCGCCGAAGGATGCCGCACCCTCGCCAGCCGTCGGCACACGACGGGTACCGGTAGAAGTTCTGGCGTCTCGAGGCACCGGTGTTGGGACTGCCGCAGGGCCATGAAGCCAGCCTTCGAAGGACGCCTTTAGAGACTTCTGTCGTTGCGAGAGCAGCGGTTTCGGACTGGCGCGTACTCGTTGCGCATCTTCGTCGCCGTCGCTATCGGCCAGCTCATGGTCCGGAGGATCAGCGCAAGAGCGCCGAGCGGGGGGCATAGCGCTCGTTCGACCGAGGCGTCGCATGTCTTTCTGACGCGCTGCGACCCTTGGCCCTAGTTCGAGCAATAGCGAAGTGGCACTGCGAATGCCCCTCCGGATCCAGCCTGCCCGAAGTTCGAGAGCGAATGAGTTGGCCGCCCCTACGAGCGTCCGTGGTGCTGGCTGATGCTGGGGCCCGGTCGATCGTCAGCAGACCGACCGAAGTTCGCACCAGGCGTGGGAGCGTGGGAGCCGCAGCCTTGCTCAGTACAGTCGGTCAGTCCGAGCTAGGTTGCCCGACCTACGAGAAGCCCCATGGCCGATGTTTCACGTAAAACAATCCGGCAGGGACGCAGTCGGCGAGGGCGGGCCGCGGGGCGCGAAGCGATTCGAGATCGCACCAGCCTCCCTGAAAATTACGTGAGGGGGGCTAGTCGTTGCCTGCACCAGGCCGAGCTCGCCCTCAGCCGCAAAGGCGTGGACTTCAAACAGGTGTGGGGAAAGGCTGTGGGTAACTCCATGGCCGAGGGCGTGTGGGGTTCAGGCCAATGCCGCCAGCCGTCAAGGGCTTCGGACTTTGCCGCGCCGGGGCCAACTGGCAACCCTCTTCGCGGGGATCCCTGAGGATCTGCACGCGTATCACGGACGGTCTGTTGACGAGCTTCACCGGTCCGGGACCACGGGCCATCCCTGCGGCGTGGGGCAAGATAGAGATGGTCCGCAGCCGAGGGCCTGAGAACTCACGGATGAGCTGGACACGGGGTCTGGCGAAGCAGGGGAGCTCGCCGGCCACGTTCCTAGGAACCGGGTGAGGAAGAGAGTCCATGGCCTAGCTTTCTCGACGCAGGCGACGCAGGCGACGCAGGCGACGCAGGCGACGCAGGCGACGCAGGCGACGCAGGCGACCCAGGCGACGCAGAGCCGGCGAGCCGTTCGGTCGGCGGGTTTTCATAGTCCCGGGCCGCGGGTTGGCAATGGCAGGGCGTCACTCTTCTCCTGCGTCGGCAGGCTCTCTAGCTAGTTGCTGCGTGGCTCCTTTTAGGCAGCCCCGGTGCCAACGCCGAGGCCGCCTGCTCGTTGCCATCTGGCCCCAATGAGGTCCAGTGGCCCATGAGGCTCCGGTCATAGAGAGAGCTCTTTGGCTGACCGAGGCGGGTGCCGAGGGGACTTTTCCCACTTGGGCGCGCCGGGTAGCCGACGGATCAGTGGCGCTTGGCAGCCAGCGGCCGCTTGATCGGCCAAATGCGTAGCGCCTGGCTCCAACGAAACGGTGCCCGCCATACACGGCCTCATACGCCCGAGCGGCGTGTTGTGGACAAGCGATGGAGCTGTCACTGCGGGCCGTTAGACAAGTATCCACATGTGACTAATGACTGTGGAGACAACCCGAAGCGGCACCGTCTCGGCGACGTACGCCGGGAGCCGGACGCCGCGCGGAGCGTGTTTCACGTGGAACGGAGAGTGCTGTCCGACGGTGTTGATCGTCTTGCTGGCAGTCACGGTGCTCACCTGAGTAGTGACTCGTAGTACATCCGGCCTGCCGACGCCGGTAATCTGAAGTCCTCGTGATTGACTTGAGTGGTCACTGGTAGTGGTCTCCCCGTGCGATTCGAGTAGTCGATGGCCAGGGGATTGATGCCAGTAGAAACGCACATCGAACGCCCTCGGCCTGTGGATAAAGCTGATCATCCCCAGGTGTGGACGGCGGCGGTGGAACGTTGTGTTCGAGGCCTTGACCTGCCTCGATGGAGCTCATTTGAGATCCGGCTGCGTTGAAGAAAGTTATCCACACTTATCCACAGCGAGTAAAAGCTGTGGATAGACACACCGATGCCGGCCGTTGCGAGAGATGATGGTTCGGGGCGGGACGACGGAAGGGACGTTGGTGAGCGACTTGGGCTGGCCCTCGGCAGCACTGAAGCGAATGGCCAACGGACTTGGGTGGCCAAAGAGCGATCGCAAGCCTGTTTCCCGTGAAACATCGTCCAGCAACCCGGCGCCAAAAACGCCTGCCGTCTCTGCGCAAGACTCTGTCTCCGGCGGCGAGGCAGCGGGGCAGGGCCAAATTGAGGCGCGACGTCGAGCCCCTGGCGGCGAGCCGTTCGGGAGTGCCTCGGTCGCTGGGCATGACGCAGTAGTAGCTACAGACTCTGCTTCAGGAGCGGGCGAATCTGGTGCGCGCTTTGGAACTGACACCAACGCCGGGATTGGCGGGTCGCCGAGCATGGAGTCGGGGCGCGGCCCTGACGGCGGCGGCGGCCTTTCTGGCTTCCGTCGTTCCAGCGTTTCTTCCGGCGGCCGCCACGCGGCACCGTCACAAACGCAGACGCCGCCGGTCCGCCAGATAGATCTCCGCCAGGTCGAGGAGCCTGCTCTGCGGAGTCAGGTCTCGGCCGCTGCGGAGGCGCGGCGTCAGTCGGGCCCGTCCGTGCAACAGCGTCAGCACGAGCGGACCAACCTGGACGGCCAGGCGACCGACTACACACAGGTCCAGGAAGGCCGGGCTGTGCCCCGCCACACGCCGGCAACTACGCCGGCTCAATCCACGCCGCCGCAGTCGTTTCGAGCTCAGCCAAGTCCAGGCCCGACCCCGTCGCCGCTGACCCCGTCGCCGCTGACCCCGCCGCACACGGCCCCGTCGAACCCGACCCAGTCGCACCCCACGCAGTCGCACTCCACGCAGGCTCACCAGGTCCAGACACACCCCACACAGGGGCGCCCGGCCCAGTCCCATCCCGCACAGGAGCGCCCGGCCCGGTCGCACCCCGGCCAGCTCAAGCCCGACGCCCCACAAAATCCCGCCCCCCGCCAGCGCCCGACCCAAGTAGTCGACCTGCGTGAGAACGATCTTCCGCCCGCGCCGGTCGATCGCTTCAGTACCGGGGGCGGAGTATTTGCGCCGGAGGGATACGATCAGGGCGGTAGTCCCATTGGAAGTCCGGGCCAGCCGATCGTTGCCCCCGACATCGACCAGATCGTCGCGGCGTACATGAAGCGGGCCCATAGTGAGAATGGCTCTCTGATCGATACGGACCCGGCCGAGCAGCGACACGGAAGCGCTCCGGCCAGCCAGTACGCCAGCGCCGACAACGGCGGCAGCAAGACGGGGGCACAAGCCCTGCGTCACCCACCATCTGCAGAGGTTCGGATGTCATCGAGCAACGAGCCCAGCACCCCGGACACCGAGGCCGGATACTCGATGTCCGTCACCCGTCCCTGGCTGGGGGTGGAGCCGACGCCGACGTTCCGGCAGCCGGCTCCGCGTCCCGCCGAGGCACGGGAGGCTGGAGCGACGACCGCACCGGCGACAGGAAGTCAGCCGCTGGTCGAATCGATCTCGCTGCTCGACGACTCGACTCCGCTCGCGCTCGAGGTCGCTGAAGACACGCGCCGCCGCATCGCGCTGGCCGGCCGCCGATTCCCGCGTCCCAAGCAGACGCGGGTGCTGACGGTGTCGAACCAGAAGGGCGGCGTCGGCAAGACCACGACCACGGTGAACATGGCCGCGGCCCTGGCCCAGGCCGGTCTGCGCGTTCTGGTGCTCGACATCGACCCGCAGGGCAACGCGTCCACGGCGCTGGGTATCGATCACCATGCCGAGGTGGACAGCATCTACGACGTGCTGGTCGACAGCATGCCGCTGAAGAACGTCGTGCAGAAGTGCCCCGACGTCGACAACCTGTGGTGCGCCCCGGCCACGATCGACCTGGCCGGCGCCGAGATCGAGCTGGTCTCGCTGGTGGCCCGCGAGTCGCGGCTGCAGAAGGCGGTGACCAAGTACCTCGAGGAGCAGGAGGCCGGAGACGGCCGTCTCGACTACATCCTGATCGACTGCCCGCCCAGCCTGGGCCTGCTCACGGTCAACGCGTTCGTCGCGGCGCAGGAGGTGCTGATCCCGATCCAGTGCGAGTACTACGCGCTGGAAGGGCTGTCGCAGCTGCTGCGCAACGTGGACCTGATCAAGGGGCATCTCAACCCCCGCCTGCACGTCAGCACGATCCTGCTGACCATGTACGACGGGCGTACCCGCCTGTCGTCGCAGGTCGCGGACGAGGTTCGGGCACACTTCACCACCGAGGTGCTGAAGACCACCGTGCCGCGGTCGGTCCGCATCTCCGAGGCGCCCAGCCACGGGCAGACGGTCATGACCTATGATCCGGCGTCCAGTGGGGCGCTGTCCTACCTGGAGGCCGCGCGTGAGCTGGCCGAGCAGGTACTCGACGAGAGCGAACGCGAACAGAGCAACGCCGCGACCGACCGGTCGTGACAAGGGGGAAAGGGCGACTGGCACGTTCGTACGAGAACGGCCAGTAGCTCCGGCCGAGAGGTTCAGCCTCGGAGCCATCCCGCCGATCGGCGGGGAGTAGCTACGCCAGATGGGTGACCGGGTCACACGGGTGATCCATTTCGGCGAGCGCACCACAGCCATCCACGGGGACCAGACCACAGAGCGGAAAACCCATGCGTAACGACGAGGAGCAGGCGTGAGCGACAAGCGTAGAGGCTTGGGGCGAGGCCTCGGAGCGCTGATCCCGCCGCCGCCGGCGGCGCGGCCCGCTGGTGACCGACCGGTCGATGTTCTCTTCAACGAGCGTCCGGAGGGCGAGGCCTCGGCCAGCGACGAGGGCAAGGTCGAAGAGACCGCCGCCGACCAGCCGGAGAAGGGCCAGGAGACGCCGGCTCCCAAGGCCAGCACTCCGGAGCTGGTTCCGGTGCCCGGTGCCTACTTCACCGAGCTCCCGGTCACCGCCATCGTGCCGAATCCCCGCCAGCCGCGGTCGGTGTTCGACGAGGAGGCGATGGCCGAGCTGGTGCACTCGGTCAAGGAGATCGGCGTCCTCCAGCCGATCGTGGTGCGCTCGGTGCCCGGCTCGGGCTCCGGCGGTGACGCGTCGTACCAGCTCATCATGGGCGAGCGGCGCTGGCGCGCGACCACCGAGGCCGGCCTCGCCACCATCCCGGCGATCGTCCGGGACACCAACGACGACGACCTGCTGCGCGACGCGCTTCTCGAGAACCTGCACCGCAGCGAGCTGAACCCGCTCGAAGAGGCCGCGGCCTACCAGCAGCTGCTCGACGACTTCGGCTGCACCCACGAGGTGCTGGCCACGCGCATCGGCCGCTCCCGCCCCCAGATCAGCAACACCATCCGCCTCCTGCGTCTACCGCCGCAGGTGCAGCGCCGGGTTGCCGCGGGTGTGCTGTCGGCCGGCCACGCCCGGGCTCTGCTCGGTCTGGAGAACGCCGAGGCGATGGACGAGCTGGCGTCGCGCATCGTCAAGGAGGGCCTGTCGGTGCGCGCCACCGAAGAGGTCGTCCAGCTCTCCGAGCCCAGCGACGCGTCCAAGCCCCGGGCTCGCAACAAGCCCAAGGCCGGTGGCCGCAACGTGGAGCTCGACGAGCTGGCCAACCGCCTCGGCGACCGGCTCGACACCCGCGTCAACATCGCGCTGGGCAAGGCCAAGGGCAAGCTGAGCGTCGAGTTCGCGAGCGTCGAAGACCTCAACCGCATTCTCGACGTCCTGGCCCCTGACCTGCGTAAGGCGTTCCAGAGCGGCGAGTAGAACCAGCAAACCAATGGTGGACGCCCCGGTCGACTCGACCGGGGCGTCCACCATTGGTTTACAGGGCCTTTTCGACCAGTCGCCGGTACACCTCGGCCGGGGCCAAGCCGGCGGCCTCGATCGACATCGGGAGCAATGACGTCTCGGTCATGCCCGGGGCCACGTTGACCTCGAGGAACCAGGGCTGGCCGGACGGGTCGACGATCAGGTCGGTACGGGACACGTGCCGCAGGCCGAAGGCCCGGTGGGCCGCGAGCGCCGCCGCCTTCACCGCCTCGGAGACCTCGGGCGTCAGCCGCGCCGGGCAGAAGAACTCGGTCGCCCCGGCGATGTAGCGGGCGTCGAAGTCGTAGAACCCGGAGTCGGGGACGATCTCCACCGGCGGCAGCGCGATCGGCCCGTCGCCGGTGTCGAGGACGGTGACGGCCACCTCGGTGCCGCTGATGCGCTGCTCGACCAGGGCGACGTCACCGTAGGCGAAACAGTCGACCATGGCGCGGGGGAGTGACTCCTCCTGACGCACGGCCGAGGCACCCAGGGCTGATCCGCCCCGGGCCGGCTTCACCACCAGTGGCAGGCCGAGCCGTTCCACGATGGACGCCAGCACGCGGTTCGCGCCCAGCTCCCGGAAGATGCCGTGGGGCAGCGCGACGAAGCGGGGTGCGGACAGGCCCGCCTCGGTGGCGACGCTCTTGGCCACGGACTTGTCCCACGACAACCGGCACGCCGCCGGGTCGGAACCCACGTAGGGCACCCCGACCAGCTCGAGGACGTCCCGAACCGCACCGTCTTCCCCACTGACGCCGTGCAGCAACGGCCACACCACGTCCACCTGCCCCGACCGCAACGTCTCGAGGAGACGGTCGTCGACGTCCGTGATCGTGACCTCGCACCCCGCCTCGCGCAGCACTTCCGCGACCCGTCGGCCCGACCGCAGCGAGACCTCACGTTCGTGCGAGAGGCCACCCGCCAGGATCAGAACCCGCGGCGACAACATGACTTGCGTACCTCCGAAAGCCAGCGAAAAAGGAAAGAGGAAGCGTCAGTTCACTTCCGGGCCCGGAGACTCGACCACGGGTCCGTCGCGGCGCGACCGCGGCCCCGGCCCGAAGGTGGTCTGCACCTCGAGCTCTTCGTCGATGACCCCGGCCAGCCGCCGTATACCCTCGCGGATACGCTCGGGCGTGGGGTAGCAGTACGACAACCGCATGTAGTCGCGACCCTGACCGTCGGTGTAGAACCCGGTACCCGGCGCGTACGCCACCCGGGCCGTGACCGCGCGCGGCAGCATGGCTTTGGAGTCGAGACCGTCGGGCAGGTGCACCCAGACGTAGAAACCGCCCTGCGGGTTGTTCCAGCTCGAGGTCGGGAGCATGTCGTGCAGCGCCTGCAGCATCGCGTCGCGGCGCTCGCGGTACAGCTCGCGGAACAAGCCGATCTGGTGCTTCCAGTCGTGCTCGGCGAGGTACGTGGACACGGCCATCTGACTGAACGAGCTCGGGCACAGGATGGCGGATTCGCTGGCCAGGACCAGCTTTTCGCGCACCGCGTGCGGGGCCACGGCCCAGCCGACGCGGAAGCCGGGGGCGAAGGTCTTGGAGAACGAGCCGAGGTAGATCACGCCCTCCTCGTCGAACGACCGCAGCGCCGGCAGCGGGTCGCCGTCGAAGCCGAGCAGCCCGTAGGGGTCGTCTTCGAGCACGAGAACGCCGAAGCGGCGGGCGATTTCGAGGATCTGAGGACGCCGGTGGGCGGCCAGGGTGACACCCGCCGGGTTGTGGTAGTTGGGAACCGTGTAGAGCAGCTTGACCCGGCGCCCGGCGCGCTTCAGTTCGATCAGCGTGTCCGAAAGGGCCTCGGGGATCAGGCCTTCCGCGTCCATTGCGACGTGCACGACGTCGGCCTGGTACGAGCGGAAGACTCCCAGGGCGCCCACGTAGCTGGGGGCCTCGGCGAGCACCACGTCACCCGGGTCGACGAAGATGCGGGTGACCAGGTCGAGGGCCTGCTGCGAGCCGGTGGTGACGACGATGTCGTCGGGGTGCGCGGTGACCTGGTTGGGGGCCATCACGTCGAGGATGCGGCGGCGCAGTTCGGGGTCGCCCTGGCCGGAGCCGTACTGGAGGGCGACGGACCCCTTGGTGTCGACGAGGCCGGCCAGTGAGCGGCTGACGACGTCCATCGGCAGTGCGGACAGGTTCGGCATGCCGCCGGCGAGCGACACCACCTCGGGGCGGGAGGCCACGGCGAAGAGAGCTCGGATCTCGGATGCCGTCATGCCCTGGGTGCGTGCTGCGTAGGACCCCAGCCAGTGATCCAGCCGGGAACCCTTGTCGCCTCGTACGCCATCACCGGTCTGCATGGTGCCGAACCACCTCCGCCGCTCGCGATGCCAGAATTGGGAGCAGACCATCAGGAGTTACCGACGATGTCCAGGGGATAACGTTCGGTAACTGAGAAGTAACTGCCTGACGTATTCACGTAAGCCGCGTGACAGGCCTACGATCTTTTTCGTCTGACATCCTCGTCAGTACCCTGCTGACTGCCGAGGATCAGTGCGATGGGATCTGTCCTCACCAGGAGTGTCGCACCAAGCCCGCACCGCCCGCATCACTCGACCCGAACGTCGCAGGAGCTGTTGGATGAGCCGGAGGCTCGCACCGCTCACGCTGGACAATCTCTCGGATCTTCCGAGTACGTGCCGGCGTTGTGTCACCTGGGAACTCGACCCTCTGGCCGCCAAGCAGGCCAGCGCTGCGGGGGACACGGGGTTCGAGAAGGAGGCCTGGATCTCCGGGACCCTGCTGGAGTGGGGTTCCTGCGGCCGGGTCGCCTACGTCGACGATCAGCCCGCGGGCTTCGTGACGTACGCACCGCCCGCTCTCGTGCCCCGCGCCCTGGAGTTCCCGACGTCGCCGGTCAGCGGAGACGCCGTGCTCCTGATGACGGCCCGGGTGCTGCCCCAGTTCGCCGGAGCCGGTCTGGCCCGCATGCTGCTGCAGGCCACCGCCAAAGACCTCAGCCGGCGCGGTGTGCGGGCACTGGAGGCGTTCGGCCTGACCGCGGGGGGCGGGATGACCGCCGATCCCACGGGCGAGGACAAGGAGAAGGCGTCCTGCCTGGTGCCGGCCGATCTGCTCACCGCCGTGGGTTTCAAGACCGTCCGTCAGCACCATCGCTTCCCTCGCCTGCGGCTCGAGCTCAAGACCGCCATCTCCTGGCGCGAAGACGTCGAGCTGGCCCTTGAGCAGATTCTCGGCACCGTCCGTCTCCCTGCTCTCAGCGGCACCAGCATCGCGAACTAGACCGCCGCGTCCACCATCAATGGGGGACGCGTCGGTGAGATGAACGAAAAGGCCCCCACCGACATCGGTGGGGGCCTTTTCGTGCAACCGGAACAGTCAGCGCTGGCGGGCGAACGCCTGCACGTCGCTGAGCTTCAGGGTGCCCGTCTCGGCGTCGTTCTCGGCCAGGTAGAGCCGCTGCACCGCGAAGAGCATCGACTCCGCCACCAGGGCACGGAAGTCCGCGTCGCCGAGGCGACCGGCGTCACCCGGGTTGCTCAGGTAGCCGAGGGCCAGGATGACCGCGGGCATGTGCGTGAGCCGGACCGGGTCGTAGGAGCACGGATGGCTGCGGTCGTCTTGCAGGCCGGTGCGCGCGACGATCTCGCGCTGCAGGAGCACCGCCAGACGCTGGCCCACCTCGGAGTGCTGACCGACCCGGCCGCCACCCCAGTAGAACGTGGCCACACCGGATGCCACCGGGTTCGCGTGCCGCTCGGTGACCAGGGAGATCACCAGATCGGCCTTCTCGGACTCGGCCAGGGCCACGCGGTCTTCGGTGCTGATGTCTTCGTCGGGCCGGCGGGTCAGCTTCACCCGCGCACCGACGGCCGACAGACGATCGGCCAGCCGCAGGGCGATGTCATAGGCGACGGCCGCTTCGGTGACCCCGCCGGACCCCGGGGTGCGGTCGGAACCCGGGTCGAGCACCACGGTCTTGCCGCTCAGGCTCACCCCGGCCATGGCGACCGAACCACGCGACCGCAGCGCCCACGCGTCTCCACCCGACACCGAGCGCCCCAGGGCACCCAGAGCCGTGAAGGTGGGACGGCCGCAGATGCCGTCGGCCGGCAGGCCGAGACCGCGCTGCAGCTCGCGCAGCGAGGTCTCGGTGGCCGGGCCGAAGATGCCGTCGACCGGACCCGCGTGCAGCCCGAGCACCACCATGCGCTCCTGCAGCGCGGAGACGTCGTCTCCGCGCATCCAGTGCCCGGCGGTCAGCAGCAGCGTGCGGTCGCCCAGACGCCAGCGGGCGCCGTCGAGAGCCAGGGCCGTCTGCGGGCCCACGACCCCGTCGGCGACCAGCCCACGATCCTGCTGGAAGCCACGCACGGCCGCGTCGAGACCGGTGTCGAAACCGGACTCGTCGGCGGGCGGGGACTCCGGGGGCAGGGCGCCGGCCCGGATGAGCAGCGCCCGCAGCACGGGCACGAGCTCGTCGGTGTCACCGGCGCGGAGCGGGCGCCCGGCCGCAGCAAGCAGGCTGGTGGGCATGTCCACGGCGGCCGGCGCTCCGTTCTGGTGTTTGCGGGTGGGGGACGAGGACAGATGGCGGGGGGAAGAACTCACCATCGTGATCGGGCGGGCCGGATCAGTTCAGGAACTCGGCCAGCTCACGCAGCAGGATCGGCTTCGGCTTGGCCCCGATCAGGGACTTCACCAGCTCACCACCCTGGTAGACGTTCAGCGTGGGGATCGAGGTGATGCCGACCTTGGCCGAGACCTGCGGGTTCTCGTCGGTGTTGATCTTCACCACGGTGATCTCGGGGTGCGCGGCCGCGATCTCGGCGAGCACCGGCGCCACCTGCAGGCACGGGCCGCACCAGGGAGCCCAGAAGTCGACCAGCACGGGCTTGTCGGACTCCAGCACCTCGGCCTGGAAGGTCGCGTCGGTGACGGCCTTGGGGGCGCCAGCGGTGTCAGCCATGAGCTCTCCTCGAAAGTGGCGTTCAGTAAAGCGAATTCAGATGGTTCTCAAGGTCGCGGGGAAGACCCGGACGATGATGCCGGACCGGGCGGGGCACGGCACGGACGTCGGGCCCGCGAGTTTCCCGCGGGCCCGACCGAGGATCAGTGGGTGACCGCGCTCCAGTGCGCGACGGTCTCGGCGCGGCCCGCAGCGGCGCTCGCGACCGCACCCTCGTCGAGGCCGGCGGTCACGTCCTCGACGGCGGCGAGGAAACGCTCGGCGTCGATCGCGGCGGTGGTGCCGGAGGCGGCGGCGGTGATGGCCTGCTGGTACTCGTGGTCGACCACGTCACCACAGGCGAACACGCCGGGGACGCTGGTGCGGGACGAGCGGCCGTCGACCGAGATGTAGCCGGCGTCGTCGAGCTCCAGCTGGCCCTTGACCAGGTCGGTGCGCGGGTCGTGCCCGATCGCCACGAACAGGCCGGTGATCTCCAGGTCGCGCTCCTTACCGTTGACGGTGTCGCGCAACCGCACGCCGGAGACCTTCGCGTCGCCGTGGATGTCCACGACCTCGCTGTTCCAGGCCCAGCGGATCTTCGGGTTGGCGAGCGCGCGCTCCTGCATGATCTTGGACGCGCGGAGCGAGTCGCGGCGGTGCACCACCGTGACGGTGCGCGCGAAGCGGGTGAGGAACGTGGCCTCTTCGAGCGCGGAGTCGCCACCACCGACGACGGCGATGTCCTGCTCGCGGAAGAAGAACCCGTCACAGGTGGCGCACCAGCTCACGCCGTGGCCCGAGAGCGTCTTCTCCTTCGGCAGGCCGAGCTCGCGATAGGCCGAGCCGGTGGCCAGGATGATCGCCTTGGCCTGGTAGGTGGTGCCGTCGTGCAGCTTGACCGTCTTGATGTCGCCCGTGGCGTGGAGTTCCGTGACGTCGTCGGGAATCAACTCGGCGCCGAACTTCTCGGCCTGGCCACGGAGCTTGTCCATCAGCTCCGGCCCCTGGATGCCCTCGGGGAAACCGGGGAAGTTCTCCACCTCGGTGGTGTTCATCAGCGCGCCACCGGAAGTCACCGAACCCTCGAAGACCAAGGGGTTCAGGCTGGCGCGAGCCGCGTAGAGAGCCGCGGTGTAACCCGCCGGTCCCGAACCGATGATGATGACGTTCCTGACGTCGCTCACGTCTTCTCCAAGTCCACGGAATTGCCTGCTCGCTGTAGAACCGTTCGGGTGCTCGTCGTGTTCCCGGCGCACCCCGGCCGCAGGCTCAGCCGAACCCCCTGGTCAGAGGCGCCTCACGAGTTCACGTCGATCACATCGATGGTGCCGTCGTCACCAGGTTGACAGGTTCTCGCGACGATCCACACCTGGTAGCCACCACTTGTACCCGGCAGCACGATCAGTGCCGCCTCCTGGCCGTTGTAGCTGGCGAGGTCGACCGCGACCGGCTGGGCGTCCTTCTGGTCGATGGCCTCCAGGCACTGCGACAGCGCTTCGGGGTCTTTCAGCAGGTCTCCGCCACTGGCGGCGGCCGTGTTGCCCTCGTCCTCGCCCTGGCTCTGGGCCGAGAAGGTGCCGGACTCCTCGTCTTCCGCCGCTTCCCCGGCCTTCGTGTCCGCCGAGGCGGACGCCGGGGTGGTGACCAGGCTGCTGATCTGCTGGTCGAGACCCTGACGGCGGTACTTGGTGCCGCTCTCCTGCACGGACGCCACCAGGGGGGCGCTCGCGGAGGTGGACGCGCCGCCGCCGGAGCCTTCGTCGGACTGGCCGCCGAGCACCTTCCAGGCGACCCCGCCGCCTCCGGCCAGGGCCATCACGAACACCACGGCGGCGGCGATCTTCGGCGAGATCGTCGGCCAGCGCGAGGGTTCGTCGGCCTTCTGCTCCTCCAGGGCCTGGCGGCGCACGCGCACGGCCTGGGTGGAGTCCATGCGGGTGAGCTTGCCGGGGGCGCGGTCGCGCACCGGGCGCATCTGGGTGGTCATCGAGCCGGTGTTGGGCCCGGGGGCCGCCGAGCGCACGGTGCGGCGCTTGCGCACGGGCTGGGTCAGCTCCGGGTCGTGGTCGTCCCGGACCGCGGGTTGCAGCACGGTGGCGTCGCCGGCCGGGAACTGCTCGTCGCCGCCGGTGCGCTTGAGCGGGCGCACGGTGTACGACGAGGACGTGTTCGGGGCGGGTTGGTTGCCCTGAGTGCCTGGGGTGTTCTGAGGGCCCTGGCCGGTCGCGGCCGGGCGCAGGGGCTGCTCCTGTGGGTGCCGCGTCGGCTGCGGTCCGGTGTGCTGACGCTGCGGGCCGGTGCCGTGCTGCTGACCCGCGCCGTGCTGGCGCTGCGGTTGCTGGCGCGACTGTGGCTGCTGCTGGTGGGACTGCTGTTGCTGCGGGCCGGTGCCGCCGCCCCGCGCGTCACGTCGCAACGGACCCGTGCGCTGCGGGCCGGTGTGTTGCTGCGGTTGCTGGGGGGCCTGGCCATTCCGGGCCAGGCTCATCGCCTGCTCCAGCCGGGCCATCACCTGCGGCGGCATCGACTCGGGCGGCGCCTGCCGCAGGAGCCCACGGATGCCCTCGGCGCTCGAGAGCACCTCCGAGCACCGGGCACAGCCCATCACGTGGGCCTCGACCTGGCGGGCGACGTCGATCGGGAGCACATCGGCGGCGAGATCGGCGAGGAGGTCGTTCTCCGGGTGCGCTGGCACGCTCACCACCCCTCTCCTGCTCGGCTGCGTCCTCGTGGCGGTTCGTCGGATCTGACGCGGCCGGTGCCCCTGGGGTTCCCGGAACTTCCCGGCCGTCGGCCCTGTTCGTCGTCGTAGGGGTCGTTGCGGTAGGGGCTGGGGCGGGCGTCACCGATGAATCCGGGGCTCGCCGTCCCCGCCGGGGCCGGGCGCCGATCATGGCTCTGAGCTGGGGCGGCCGGGGCGCTGCCACCGCGCAGCAGCTGGGCCAGGGCGACCCGGGCGCGTGAGCAGCGGGACTTCACCGTGCCCTCCGCCACACCGAGCATCTGCGCCACGTCGGCGACCGGGATGTCTTCCAGGTCGACCAGTACCAGGGCCACGCGCTGGGCCTCGGGCAACTTGCCGAGGGCGGCGCGGACGTCGAGACGGGCCACGGTGGCGCCGTGCTCGTCGAAGCTCGCGACCACGTCGCGTTCGCCCAGCGGCACACTCGGGCGGGCCGCCCGCCGGCGCAGCCGGTCGAGGGAGGCGTTCACCACGATCCGGTGCAACCAGGTGCTGACCGCGGCGTCACCCCGGTAGTTGTCGGCGTACCGCAGCGCCGAGACCATCGCGTCCTGCACGGCGTCGGCTGCCTCTTCGGGGTCGCCCGTGGTGCGCAGCGCGACGGCCCAGAGCCGATCGGCGTGCCGACGGACGATCATCGAAAAGGCGTCCGGGTCGCCGGTGAGGTGGGCGGCGATCAGACGACGGTCGTCCACCTCGCCGTCGTCACTCACGTCAATCGCACCTCAGAGACATCCAGCCGGTACTCACCCTCAACGTAGGGCAGTTCGGTGAACCACAAAATGACGTACTTCGCCGGATCGACATCGTCCTTGACGTCGACCGTGACCGAGCCACCTTCGAACTTCCCGGAGCCGATGAGCTTCGAGTCGTCGTAGTCGGGTTCGTCGGACGAGCGCAGTTGCACCCGGCCACCCTTTCCGGCGGCATCGATCTCCGCGGAGCTTACCGCCGCGGAACGCCTCAACTCGATCGCCAGCCCCAGGCCTTTCTTCAGGCCCCCAAATTTGGCATTTCCGTACCAGTTGGACTGCCAGACGGTGCCCTTCTTACCGTCGACAACGAGCGGCGCGTCGGCTGAGTTCTCGTCACCGTCGCCCTCCGGGTCGATCGCGCGGACGTCGTCGACCTTCACCGGCTCCGCCTGCACGGACTTGCCCGGCGTGGCAGAAGCTGCCGCGGACGCGGACTCGACCGGCTCGGAGGTGTTCGCGGCCCGGGTGGTGATCCTCGGGCCGGACTCGCGGAACGCCACCGGCTCGTCGTCGCCCCCCGTCACCAGGCCGCGCAGCTGCCAGGCCGCGACCAGCAGCAGCACCAGGAACACCCCGACGATGCCGAACAGCACCTTGCGGGACTGGTTCTTCGGCGGGGCCTCGGGCGGGATGACGATGGGGAACGGGCCGCTGGACTCCAGCGGTGAGGGCGGCTGACCGGCGTGCGGGTTGTTCGACCAGCCCTGCTCCCAGGGCAACCGGGAGGCAGCGGCGGCGGGCCCGCGGCCCGCGGCGGGACCACGGTGTCGTCCTGGACCGGCTTCTCGCTCGGAACCCATCCCGGAATGCTGGCCCCGGGCGTCGTCCGGCGCCACTTCATCGGCGCGCGCGTCGCCGGTGGGCGCGCTCGCGGACGCGAACAGCGAGGGCGGGGAGCCGGGGGCGACGGCCTGCCCCGACCCCTGCCCCGACCCCTGGCCAAGGGGCTGGTCGGGGGTTCCGATCGGGCGGGACGTGGGGCGTCCGGCCCTCAGGCCGGCAGCGGTACGGGCGGCCGCCGCCGTCGGGATCGGGCCGCTGTCGAGCGGATTCGGGCGCGACGGCGTGGTGCGCGGGGGCTGCGCGAACTGCGCCGGGCGGGCCGGTTGCCCGGCCGGAGGCTGCTCGGCCGGCGCTGGTGCGAGCGCGTTTCGGGCGTCGCGCATCGGGGCCGGGGTGAGATCGGTGTTGGCGGCCGTCTGCACGCCGAAGAGCGCGTCGGTGCGCGCACTGCTGCCCTTCGGACGCGGTGGCAGCGGCATCGAGCCGGTCATCGCGACGCTGGGGGTCGGGAAGATCGACGCGGTGCGCCGCACTCGCGGGGCGGGGTGGGCTTCGGGGGCGGGCGGGGGTGATGAAGGACGTTGTGGAGACTGCGGACGCAGGGGCGCCTCGGGCGGCTGGGCGAGACGAGGAGCGGCCTGACGCTTCTCCGGGGGCCGGACGCCGGGTGCGCCACCGGACGAGGGAGAACCGGCCTGGTTCGAGTTCGAGGTGGACCGGCCCGAGGCGGTCGTCCAGGGAACGGGCTGCCGGGGACGGGCCGGAGCGGCGTCGGGACGCGCGGCACCGGAATCACCCGCCGGCTCGGAACCGGCCGGGGCACCACCGCCGAACATGGCGTCGGTGCGGTCTTTCCGCTCGTTGCCCCGCACCCGCGGAGGCAGCGGCATCGAGCCGGTGATCGCGACGCTGGGCGTGGGGAACAGCGACGCGGTACGGCGCACCGGCTGCTGGCGCGCGGCGTCGGACCGGGGAGCCTCGGGGCGCGACGCCGGGGCCGAGGGCGAGCCGCTCGTGCCGGGTGGGGCGAGCAGTTCGCGGGGCACCGCGGTGGGCGGCATCGTGGCGTCCGGATCGGGGATGCCGACCTCGCGGTCGTGGCGGCGCGGGTCGAACAGGTTCTCGCCCCCGCCGGACGGCCAGATCGAGCCCTGGTTCTGCGCGGTGGCCGGGCTGAGCGGGCCGGACGAGACCGGGCCGCCCGGCCGGAAGCCGGAGGCCGGGGTCTGCCCGCGCTGTGAGCGGCTGCGCATGACCAGTGCCGGGTTCGGCGTGGGCGGAGAAGCGACGGGCGGGCGCGGCCGGGAGGCCGAACGCAGCGGCGCCTCCTCGGCGCTGGGCCACGGCGAGAGCATGCCCACGACCTCGGCCGGCGAGTGCGGACCGCTGTCGAGCGCGCCGAGCGTGAGCAGGCAGAGCCGGTTCAGGTCGCCCGGGATGTCGGGAATCAGCTCGGTCGGCGCGATCGGGCCGCCGTCGTTCGCCCGTGGCGCCGGGGCGAACCCGGTGTCGGCGAGCGGCCAGCGCCCGGTGAGACCGGCGTAGAGCAGGGCGATCAGGGCCACGGCGTCGGTGCGACCGGCCTCGCTCGCCCCGGCCGGCTCGATGCCGGCGGCGGCCGCCTCGACCGCGACTCCGGAGATCTTGATCGTGTTGTCGTAGGTGACGATCACCGAGCGCGGGGTCAGCCGCAGGTGGTGCAGCCCGCGGGCGGCCGCGCCGCGCAGGCCCTGGGCCACCTCGCCGACGATGCGCCGCACCACCGGCGGATCGAGCGGCGCTCGCTCGATCAGGGTGGCCACGGAGTCGCCGTCGATGTCGGCGCTGACCACGAACGTGATGTCGTCGTGCGTGCCCACGTCGAGCACGCGCACGAGTCTCGGGTCGTCGATGAGGGCGGCCCGGCGCGCGGCGTCGGCCACGTCGGCCGAGTAGGGGTGACCGGGTCGCATGACCCGGACCGTGACCGGCCGATCGAGGGTGAGGTCGGCGGCTCGCCAGACCGACGAGTCGGTGCCGGCGTGGTAGCGGTCTTCAAGCCGGTAGCGGCCGGCCAGGACCGTGCCCCGGGTGGCGTTGGACAAGCCCGTGCACTTCCTTCCAGCCCGATGGCGGCGGTCCGTACGGGTCGCTTCTGGGTGTTTCGCGGTGACTGGGTGCCGATCGACGCCGCTTGTTCACGATCGTCGGTACGGATCCGTATTCCATCGTAGTTCTCCCGGTCGCCGGGAACGAGATGTCGTGCACATCACAGACCCATGAGTGCCGTACGCCCCCTTGGGAGTGACACGCCGAAACCTGTGCGTACGCAGCGTGAGTGCGGCGCCGGGCCCGGGGGATCAGTGGGTGGAGTGCCGCGCGACGGTCGCCGGGGACGAAGGCAACCGGCGCAGCAGAGGCCCCGCGACGTCCTCAATCTCCTTGACCCCGAGCTGCCGCAGCCCGGCGATGTAGATCGCGATCAGCACCAGGCCGCCCACCACCGTGGCGATGATGTTGATGGCCCAGGCGTCGCCCAGGAAGATGTGGATGCACTGCCCGAGCAGCCAGGCCACCACCCCACCGACGGCGGCCACCAGGATCAGCTCGACGTGCGTGCGCATCACCTGGTGACCGTCCAGGTCACCGAAGCGCCGCCGCAGGATGGTGTAGGCCAGGAAGGCACTGACGAAGTTCGACGCGGCCATCGAGACACCCACGCCGATGACGATGTACTCGGGCCTGGTGTCGCGCAGCACGAACAGCGAGATCATGTTGCCGACGGCCCAGGTGCCGCTGGTGGCGACCTGGATGAAGAACGGCGTCTTGGCGTCCTCGAAGGCGTAGAAGACCCGCTGGAACAGGTACTGCGCGCTGTACGGGATGAGGCCGAGGGACATGGCCATGACCACGTAGGCGATGCCGTTCGTCTCGACCGACCGGGCGCTGGGGAACATCGAGCGGGCGATGTCCGGGCCGAGGGCCAGGATCGCCGCGGTGGACACCGCCGTGGCCAGGCCGGTCAGCCGCAGGCCCAGCGACAGGTCGGCGCGGACGTCGCGGATCCGGTTCTCCGCCGCCGCGTTGGACATGCTCGTGAACAGCGCGGTGACGAGCGAGACGGCCACCAGCGAGTGCGGCAGCATGAACAGCAGCAGCGCGTTGTCGTAGACCGACTTACCGGTCTTGATCAGGGCCTCGGGCCGGTCGTTGGTGAGGTTCTGGGCGGTGGTGGTGACCTTCGAGATGACGACGAAGGCGACCTGCTGCACCACCACGGCGGCGAAGGTCCAGCCGGCCACCCGGCTCGCCGAGGCCAGGCCGACGCCGCGCAGCCCGAACTTGGGCCGGAAGCGGATGCCGGCCCGCTTGAGGATCGGGATCAGGACGATGGCCTGGGCCGCGACACCCAGGGTCTGGCTGCCCGCGAGCAGCATGATCATGCCCGCGCTCCACTCGCCGACCGGCTGGGAACCGCCGCCGAAGACCGCGATGAAGGCGACCAGGCCGATGATCGACACCACGTTGTTGGCCACCGGCGACCACATGAAGGCGCCGAAGTGACCACGGGCGTTCAGCACCTGGCCGAGCAGGGTGTAGAGACCGTAGAAGAAGACCTGGGGCAGGCAGTACAGCGAGAAGGCCGAGGCCAGGGTGACCAGGTCGGGCGGCCAGTCGTTCGAGCCGTAGACCTTGATCAGCAGCGGTGAGGCCACGATGACCGCCACGGTGACCACGGCCAGCAGCGCGAGCGCGGCCGTGAGCAGGCGGTTGATGTAGTCCTCGCCACCGTCTTTCTGCTTGGCGGCGCGGGCGATCTGCGGCACGAGCACCGCGTTCAGCACACCACCGGCCAGGAGGATGTAGAGCGCGTTGGGCATGATGTTGGCGACCGAGAAGGCCTCCGCCGCGTCACTACCCGCCGTCACCGCGGCCACCAGCACCGACGCCCGCACGAAGCCGAGCAGGCGCGAGGCCATGGTTCCGGCCGCCATCAGCGCGCTGCTGCCCAGGAGGGACGCGCGGGAGGAGGCGGCCTTCTCCTTGGCCGTCTCCGGCTCGTCGTACTCCGGGTACTCCTCGACCTCGTCGTACTCGGGCTCGGCGTAGCCGCGGTCGTCGTAGGGCCGGGCCGGGGGCGCGACCGGCGGCAGCGGCCGGCGTGGGGCCCGGGCGATCGGGGCGCGGATCGGCTCGATCGGCCGGGTGATGTCCGAGGCGCCCGCCGGGCCCTCGAGGCCGAGCAGGCTCAGCGATCCGGTGAGCTCGCTCTGGTCGATGCCGGACAGGTCGTACGGACTGTCCGGGGTGGGCGTCGGCGACGAGCGCCAGCCCCGCCGGTTCTGCGGGACCGGGGTCTCCGGGTCGAGCGGGTGGAAGTACGGCTGCCCGCCGGTGTCCGGGTCGTAGTCCTCGTCGTACTCGCCGTCGTCGAACTGGTCGTCGTCGTAGTCGTCGCCGGGCTGGCCACCCAGGCCGCTCGAAGCACCGCTCGAACCACCGTGACCGCCGCCCTGGGCGTAGTCGTCCTGGGACTGGTCGTAGGGCTCGTCGTACTGCCGGTCGCCGTAGCCGTCGTCGGTGGCCAGGTACTCGTAGCCGCCCTGCCCGTTGCGGCCGGTGCCCTGGAGCGGGCCCTCCTGGTGACGCGCCTGCTCGGGGCGGTACGGCCGGACCCGCACGGTGGGGTCGCTCGGCGCCACGGCCGGGGGCTCGGGCTGCTGCTGACGGGCGCGGCGGCCCTCCCGCACCATCGGGCGGGTGGGCTCGGCCGGGGCCTGGGCAGCGTCGTGAGGCGCCTGGGCGCTGTCGTGGGGTGCCTGGTCGGCGTCGTGGGGTGCTTGCGCGTAGCCCGGGTCTTGAACGATCTCCTGGGCGTACTGGGACGGCTGTGGCCGCGGGCGACGTCGGCGGCGGGGCTGCTCGGCCGGCGGTTGGTTCCACCACGCGTCGGCGGGCTGCTGCGGTGCCGGTGGTTGCGGGGCCGCAGGGGCGCCGGGGGACTGCCGGGCCGCCCGCGCGCGGCGCGGGCGGGTCTCGTGCTGGGCCACGTACTCGGCCTCTCTCTGTGCCGCGTACGGGTCTACGTACTGGGTCTCGTCCTGCTTCGGGTACCCGCCGTCGTGCGGGTGCGGGTCGGCCGGGGCGTACTGGTCGTGCGTGTACTGCTCCGGTGCCTGCTGACCGTCAGCCCGCCGCGGCCGTAACGGCCGGTCCGGATCGTCGCCGGGCACAGGTGTGGCGTCGTCCGACGACCACCCGCTCACCTGTTCTCCTTCGGCTTCGTCGGACTCCGGCGCTCCGCTCCCTTCGTCACGGCAAGCGTCGGCACCGAACTCGACTTCGTTTCATGCATACCCCGGGGCGGCCCCGGAGTCCCGGAAGCAGATCCAGTGCCGGGCACGCGACGTTGGTCATCCCCCTGACTCGAGCCTTGTGGACTTCGATCCGTTGCGCCACCTGAGGGACTGTGAGATGCGCCGTCCGTCACACCCGGCGGGTTCGCGGGGCCGGTCCGGGGCACCGGTGCCGCCGCCCGGGCCGCCGCTTCCTTCGCGGCAGCCTCCTTGGCCGCCTTCCGGGCCGCCCGGGTGGCCTCGTCGTCGACGTCCGGAATCGTGTTGAGCGGCACCTTGGGCCGGTTGCGGTTGCGGCGGAAGCTGCGCAGCAGACCCATGAGCAGCAGCAGCACGAGCAGCACGGCCATGCCGATCATGCCCCAGCTCTCCCACTTCGGCCGCACCTTGACCTCGAAGGTCTGGGTGCTGCCGAGAACCCGCTGCCGGGTGCCCTCACCGGTCAGGAGCTTGGCGTCGACGATCACGTCGCCGGTGGCGATCGCCCGGGCCTCCACCCGGAACGACTGCCGGTGCTGACCCGCGATCGTCACCGGGGCGGGCTGCTCCTCGATCTTCAGCTGCCCCGAACGCGTGCTGAAGGTCACCGAGACCCGCACGTCGTAGTCGGTCTGGTTGTCCACGGTGACCGGGATCAGCGCCGACTGTGCGGTGAACGTCTTGCTGGTCGAGCCGATGATCAGCTGCACCCCACCGGTCAGGTCACCCACGTCGTCACCCACCGCCAGCCGCGCGGCGGCCTGACCCTCCAGGTCGGACCGCCAGGCGAACGACAGCAGCGAGGCGATGCGCTGCTCCAGGCGCTGCACCACGTCCTGGTCGTTCACCAGCGCGGGAGCGATGTTGTCGAGGTCGCGGTCCATCGCCTGGGCCTTGCTCAGGTTGCCCTTGGGCAGCTCGCTGCGCGCGGCCCGGCGCCCGTACTGGTGCGCCTCCCGGTCCACGGCCGCCGACTCGCCGAGCTTCTTCAGCCCGCCGCCGGTGACCCACGAGGCCTGGTCCAGAGCAGCCGTCAGCCGCTGCACACCGGCCGGCTGCGGGTCCCAGTCACGGGGCGCGACGGCCATCACCTGACGGCCGGTGCCGGCGCCGGACTCGGCACTGATCGCCGCCAGCACGGCCAGCATGGTCTGCGTCGTCTGCGCCCCCGGGTCGCGGCCCGCCTCGGCGAACAGGGCGGACAACTCGTCGTCGTACAGCAGTCCGGTGAGCGAGCCGCTCTTGCTGCGCACCGTGCTCGTGCCGTTCGGCGTGTAGCTCACCGCCGGGTCGGGGTCCTGCTGACCGGCCGAGAGGATCACCGACCGGTAGCCGGTGTCGAGCAGCCCGTCGATGCCCTGGGTGGAGATCAGCCCGTCGGCCGGCCAGGCGATCCGCGACGAGAGCGGACGTCCGAGCGTCTCCTTCTCGATCGTCTCGCCGAGCTTGTCCGACTGACGCAGCAGCCCTGCACTCTTACCGCCCTTGAGCAGCGAGTTCAGGTCGGTGTCGGCATACGGCAGGCCGAGCACGGTGCGGCCCGCGCGGCCCTGCGAGATCCGGGTGAGCAGGCTCGACCCGAGCGTGCGGGCGTTCTCGTCGGTGATCGTCAGCTCGTTGCCGGTCTTGGACGACGGGGTGGCGGGCGCACTCGGCGACACCGGCGGGGTACTGACCGAGGCGGACGGGGTGCTCTCCTCCTCACCCTCGGCCTCCGCGTCGTCGGCGGTCGCCTCCTCGCTGACCCCGCCCTCCTTGAGCGCCTGTGCGGCGGCCAGCAGGGCCGGGTCGACGGCCCAGCTGATCGAGGTGTCCTGGGTGGCCGTCAGGATGCGAGAGAGCCGCGCGCCCGGCAGCAGCTCGGCGGCCGCCTCCTGGGTGGCCAGACCCGCCGTGGTCGACGGAACGGCCGAGGTCAGCGGCGCGAGCAGGGTCAGGCCGAGCTTGGACTCGGCCTCCTGCGGGGCCCAGACCACGGTCGAGCGCAGCGCGTTCAGCTGCTGACCGGTCACCGAGGTCGCGACCAGGGCGAACGGACGCGGCCCGAACGAGCTGCCGTAGGCGGTCAGGCCGAGACCACCGGCGGGCACGGTGAACCGGAACGACGCCGACTTGTTCGCGCCGATGTCCATCTTCTTCGTGGCCAGGGTGGCGCTCGTGGTGGCGACGTCGCCGTCGTCCACCCACTCGACCACCGCGTCCCGGCCGCTCAGCGCGTTGCCGCTGAACCTCAGCGACACCGTCACGTTCTTCACCGCCCGGGCACCCTGATTACGCGCCACCCCGGTGATCACCAGGTCGTCCTGCGCCGTCAGCGAGGCCGGGGTGACGTTCGTGAGGCTCAGCTGCAGCCCCCGTCCGGTTCTGGCGGCCGTGCCCGTGGTGCTTTTGGACGTGGTGGTGCCCGTGGTCGCGGAACTCCCGACGACCGCGGTGGTCGGGTCGGGAGTCGCGCTCGCGGGCAGCGCCGGTCTGCCGGCGGCCGCCGCGAGGGGCGCGGCCGAGGGGCCGAGCACCCCCAGGGTGACGGCCAGGGTGAACATTCCGGCGCCGAGTCCCTTGCGCACGTTCGCCAGGTACCTCACGCGGAATCCAGGAGTCGCACACTCGCCTCGCGCGCTATCCGGCGTTCGTTGGGGAACGCCAGTTTCTCGTCCAGATCAGGTAGAGGGACCCAAGCCACGTCGATGGCCTCGTGGTCGGGATCGCCCTCGGTGCTGAGCTGACCTCCGGTGGCCAGCAGAAGGTAATGATGCACGTGCTTGTGCACCCTTTTGCCCTCGACCGAGAACCAGTAGTCGATCGTTCCCAGACCGTGAAGAATCCGGCCCTGGATCCCGGTCTCCTCCTCGATCTCCCGGACGGCCGCCTGCTCGGGCGTCTCGTCCAGCTCGAGATGGCCCTTGGGCAGGCACCATTCCACCCGGCCGGCCCGGTTCAGGCGGGCGATCACGGCTCCGCGCGGCTGCGGTCCGGAGTCGTCGACGACCAGGCCGCCGGCCGAGGTCTCCTCCACGGTCGGCAGCGACCGGCGCGGCCCGTGCGGGGGCCGTGAGGGTCGGGGCATGCCGTCACTGTAACTACCCCGGCCCACCCATCTGGCACGCTTGGGGCTCGTGCCACAGACCCCCGCCGACCAGCTGACCGACGCCCGCCGGGCGGCGGCAGCCCGTCTGATCCCGCTGCAGCCCCTGCTCACCGAGCTCGGATCCGTCTTCACCTCCGCAGGTCACAGGCTTGCCCTGGTCGGCGGTCCGGTGCGGGACGCCCTGCTGGGCAGGCGTAGTCCCGACCTCGACTTCACCACCGACGCGCGCCCGGACGAGACGATCCGGCTGCTGCGTCAGTGGGGCGACTCGCACTGGGACATCGGCAAGGTGTTCGGGACGATCGGGGCGAAGAAGGGCGAGCACGTGGTGGAGGTCACCACGTACCGCGCCGACGTCTACCGCGAGGACTCGCGCAAGCCCGAGGTCGCCTTCGGGGACACGCTCGAGGCCGACCTGCTGCGCCGCGACTTCACGGTCAACGCGATGGCCCTGGAACTTCCCTCGCTGACGTTCGTCGACCCCTACGGCGGCCTGGCCGACCTGGCCGCCCGCGTTCTGCGGACCCCCGGCGCGCCCGAGGTCTCGTTCGGTGACGACCCGCTGCGGATGATGCGCGCGGCCCGGTTCGCCGCCCAGCTCGGCTTCACGGTCGACCCCGCGGCGGTCGCCGCGATGAAGGACATGGCCGACCGGATCTCCATCGTCTCGGCCGAGCGGATCCGGGTGGAGCTGGAGAAGCTGCTGCTCGCACCCGACCCCCGCCCGGGTCTGGAGCTGCTGGTCTCGACCGGGCTGGCCGAGCGGGTGCTGCCCGAGCTGCCCGCGCTGAAGCTCGAGATCGACGAGCACCACCGGCACAAGGACGTCTACGAGCACTCGCTGATCGTGCTGGAGCAGGCGATCGCGCTGGAGGACGGTCCGGACGGCCCGGTGCCCGGTCCGGACCTGGTGCTGCGCCTGGCCGCGATCCTGCACGACATCGGCAAGCCGGCCACGCGCCGTTTCGAGGCGGGCGGCGGCGTCTCCTTCCACCATCACGAGATGGAGGGCGCCAAGCTCACCACCCGGCGGATGCGGGCGCTGCGCTTCGACAAGGAGACGACCCAGCAGGTGTCCCGGCTGGTGCAGCTGCACCTGCGGTTCCACGGTTACGGCGACGGGGCCTGGACCGACTCGGCGGTGCGCCGTTACGTCACCGACGCCGGTCCGCTGCTCGACCGGCTGCACAAGCTCACCCGGTCCGACTGCACCACGCGCAACAAGCGCAAGGCGGCGCGGCTGGCGTCGGCCTACGACGACCTCGAGCTGCGGATCGCGCAGCTGCGCGAGGCCGAGGAGCTGGACGCGGTGCGCCCCGACCTCGACGGCAACCAGATCATGGAGATCCTCGGCATCCCGGCCGGGCGTGACGTGGGGCGGGCCTGGAAGTTCCTGAAGGAGCTGCGGCTCGACCGCGGGCAGATCGGCTACGACGAGGCGCGCGAGGAACTGATCGCCTGGTGGGCGCAGGAGAACGCAGCTGACCAGCCCGGCGATCAGGCGGCTGACCAGCCCGGTGTTCGTGTCGGTGACCAGCGTGACGGCGGTGACCCGGACGGGTTACGACCCGCCCCTTCGGGCGGCGAAACCACCGAAACGGCCTAATCGTTAGGTACTGAGTGTTCGGGTTACCCGGCGCGCGAGCCGGTCGTCGGGGACCATGGACACCAGAAACTCAGGGGAATGTCCGGAATGTGGACGCCGAACGGGTGGCGACCTCGCTGAGGCTGCCCGGCGGTCACTCTTGGTCACCGGGCGGTTTTCCGCGAGAGCGGCGTTCATTCGCAACAATTGAGCCGTGTCGCGGCGCGTCAAAGGGTGAGCCGTACGCCTGATGGGGTAAGCCTGGTCGTTTTTCTTCGGCATCACCGTTGGTCTCCGGGCCCGCTGGACTCTAGAGTGGCGGAGCCTCGGACACTTGAGGCGAGATCAGGCGCAACCCGTTGTACGAGGCAATCTGCAACGCAGCGCGACCAAGTCGTTACTAGTAAGGGGAGGAGTCATCGTGCAAAGCGGGATCGCATATGCCGCAGGGCAACTCCTTGCTGTCGTCGCGCCGAGAACTGTGCTCGTCGTCGACGCGCCGACGGACTGGTCTCTGGCCGGTCCGTTGTGGGAGCTGGCCCTCGACGACGCACCCGTCGACGAGATCCTCGACGTGCTGGTCCGGCGCGGTATCCGTACCGCCCCCAGCTTCGCGATCGTCCGGGTCGAGGTTGACGCGGTTCGCGCCCTCGTCCGGGGCAGCGTGCCGGTGTGCTTCGAGCGCGCCGGCGAACCGGTGCGCCTCGACGCCACCGGCGCCACCACCTGGCTGGAGGGCCTGATCTCGGGCGCCCGCCGGGTGCTCGTCGGCGACGTGGAGAGCAGCACCGAGCTGCCGTTCACCGTCTCCACCGGGGTCGTGCTGGTCTCCGGCCTGGCCCTGAACTGCACTCCGGTCGCATCCGACGCCGAGACCCCGGCCGTCGTCTCCGAGGCCCCCGCCGTCGCGGCCCTGCCGGCCGCACCCGAGGCCGCCGAGGAGCTCACGCCGGAGTCCGCTCCCCTGAGTCTCGCCGGTGCTCCCGGCGCCGAGCGGGTCGTCGACCTCACCGAGGGCGAGTCGCGCACCCCCGCGTACTCCGGTGCCCCCGGCATCGAGGCCCGCGAGGGCTGGTCGGCGCTGCCGTCCCGCACGGGCGGCACCGGTGGCTTCCCGCGTGAGGTCAACGGCCACGTGCCGTCGGTGCTCGACTCCCCGGCCTCCGGCACCCCGCAGCCGTCCTCCTCCGGTCCGGTCCCGGCGCCCTCGTCGTTCTTCGACTCGCGCTCCGGTTCCGACGACCCGGGCGAGCTGCACGACGTCGACGACCTCGCCGGCGGCTCGTCCGACGAGCGTCCCGACGACTCGCCGTCCGAGAACGACGGCGAGCAGGCCCGCTCGTTCGACTTCGACGACCTCCTCACCGACGACTCGGCGCAGGCCCCGGCCGAGCCCGAGCTCCCGGCCCTGCCGCAGCGCGACCCGGGCAGCAGCGACGTCCCCAGCCTCAACGGCCACGGCCCGGGGGTTCCGCCCAAGCCGCGTCCCGGTGGTGTGCCGGCCGGCTGGCCGCCGGTCTCCGACGAGCCGGAGCCGTTCACCGCGTTCCGGTCCGAGCCCTCGGCGCCGGATTCCTCGGCCCCGTGGGGCGCCCCGGCGTCCGACCTGTCGTCGAGCCCGTTCGGTGGCGACTCCTCGCCGAGCCCCTTCGGCGACCCCTCGCCCAGCCCGTTCGGCGCCGAACCGGCTCCCAGCGCCTTCGGTGCCGACCCGGCCCCGAGCGCGTTCTCCCCGGAGCCCGCGCCGGCGGCCGAGCAGTCGTCCGCCGCGCTCGGTGACCTGCCGCTGCGGGTGCGTGGCCGGTCGCTGCGCCCCGAGCACCAGGTGCCCCCGTCGGCCCCGAACTCCCCGGTCAACGGCTCGCGCATGCTCGGCGACCAGTCCGACCGCGCCGGTCAGGGCGGTGGCTCGATCTTCGAGCCGCCGGTCGCCCCGCTCGAGGAGTCCGACTCCGAGGTCTCCCGGGTCGACCTGCCCCCGGCCTTCTTCCGCGGTTCCCGTAACCAGCCGGACGACGAGGTCGAGGCCCCGCAGGACGACCAGTCCGACGACTCGGGCTGGCAGAGCGGTCCGGACAACGCCTGGGCCCCGCAGCAGCGTGGGTTCAACGACGACCAGGGCTACGACAACTCTGATGCGGGCTACAACGGCTCCGACAACGGGTACAACGGGGCTGACTCGGGTTTCAACGGCACCGACTCCGGCTTCGACAGCGGTGGCTTCAACGCCCAGCCGTCGGCCTTCGGAGCTCCGGCCATGCCCGACGCGTTCCGTCCCGACACCGAGGGCAACGAGCACGCCGGCGACGAGATCGACGAGGTCTCCGACGACCAGCAGGACGGCGCCGAGGACATCGAGGGCCGCGAGCCCCCGCGTCTGCTCGGTGTCTGGTGCGACGCCGGGCACGTCACCTCGCCCGACCGCTCGGAGTGCCGGGTCTGTGGCCTCACGGTGCCGCCGCAGGCTCCGATCCTGGTCGCCCGCCCGCCGCTGGGTGTGCTGGTCTTCGACAACGGTGACCGGATCGAGCTCGACCGCCCGGTCGTTCTCGGCCGCGACCCGAAGGCCCAGTCCAACTCGGCCGACCCGGAGGCGCCGATCCTGCACGCCGTGGCGAGCTCGACCGGCCAGGTGTCCCGCACCCACGCCGAGATCCGGCCCTCGGGCTGGGACGTCCTGCTCACCGACCTGGGCGCGATGAACGGCACGGCGCTGACCCTGCCGGGTGAGTCGCCGCAGGCCATCGAGCCGGGTGTGCCCACCGCGATCACCCCGGGCTGCCGGGTCGACCTCGGTGGCGAGACCGGCTTCGTGTTCGAGGTCGAGGGCTGATCCCTCAGTCCGTCAGGTTCCGCTGAGCAGCGGGGGTCCGGTTCTCCGGGCCCCCGTTCTCGTTTTGCCCCACCGGCGAAGGGGATTCGGCCGGTGAAGAGGCTTCGGCCAGAGTCTGACGCTGCCGGTGCTCGCGGAACGTGTAGCCGATCCCGGCCACCGCGAACACCAGGGCCACGTCCATGAAAACCATGGGCGAGTAGCCGTCCTGGGGCAGCAACAGCACCGACAGGCCGGCCGCCGACACCAGCGCGACGTTGAAAACCATGTCGTAGAAGCCGAACACGCGACCGCGGAACGAGTCGTCGACGTCGCCCTGCAGGATCGAGTCGACGCAGATCTTGATGCTCTGACCGGTCAGGCCGAACACGAACGAGCCGAACCAGAGCAGCCAGATACCGGCGTCGGTGACGAAACCGGCCTGCACCACGGCGGCGATGCCGAGGCAGATGCCGATCCAGCGCCAGGAGCCGATCCGGGTGGCCACGATCGGCGTGAGGAACGCGGCCACGGCCACCCCGAGACCCAGCGCCGCGACCGTGCGGGCCAGCAGGGCGACTCCGGCGTCGGGGTTGTCCGGGTCGCTGAAGTAGTTGCGGCACAGCAACATCACGGTGATCGTCATGATCCCGTAGCCGATCCGGTGCAGCCCGATCACGCCCAGTGCGTTGGCCACGGTACGGCGGCTGCGCACGTGCTCGGCGCCGGCTCGCAGGTCACGCAGCACGTCGCGGGCCACGCTGCCGAGCGAGCGCAGGTTGAGCGGTGCGCTCCGTTCCGGCCCGAGCAGGGTGCGGGGCATCCGCAGGGCGAGCAGCGAGGCGGTGGCGTAGCCGACGGCGGCCACGCCGACCACGACGGCGTCCGTGGAGTCGCCCGCCCCGAGCAGGGTTCGCAGGCCGAAACCGACGGCGCCGCCGAGCATCGTGGCCACCGTGCCGCAGGTGGGGGAGACCGCGTTCGCCATCACCAGCTCGTGCCGGGGCACCACCTGCGGCAGGGAGGCGCCCAGCCCGGCCAGGAAGAACCGGTTCATCGACAGGCAGGCCAGGGCGGTGAGGTAGACCGGTGGGCCGACCCCGATCGTGAAGATCATCGTGGCCACCCCGAGCACCATGACCGAGCGGATCGCGTTGGCCAGCAACAGGATCTGGCGCCGTTGCCATACGTCGAGCAGAACGCCGGCGAACGGGCCGATCAGGGTGTACGGCACGACGGTCACCACGGCGGCGAGGGCCACGGCCGTCGGCGTGGTGGCGCGGTCGGTGGAGAAGAAGACGAGGCTGGCCAGCCCCACCTGGAAGGCGCCGTCGGACGCCTGGGACACCAGGCGCACGGAGAACAGTTTGCGGAAGCTCGCCCCGCGCAGGACGACCATCAGATCGGTGAGGAATGACCGCCTGTCTGCTGGCACCCGACCAACAGTAAGCCTGTCACCGCGCGGTGACGCTTTGGAACGCCGGACGGTGTGCGGCGGTTTCCTTCAGACGTCCATCGGCAGGTGGGCTTCGTGACCAACTCGACCGCCGCGTCCATCATCATGCCGGAGTTCGGGTGAGATGTGACGACCGCAAGCACTAGCGTGTAACCGATGGGGATCTTGACGGACTATCTCGCCTTCCTCGGCATCGTGATCGTGGTCGGCATGCCGCTGACGTTCTTCCTCGCGGTGTCCGGAGGCCTGCTGTGGGGCCTGATGCACCGGTTGCCGGGCTGGTTCTTCCCCGTCGCGCTGGTGGTCTGCGCGGTGATCTTCACGGTGGTGCTGACCGCCTCCGGGCGGGCCGTCGAAGACGAGATGCTCGCGGTGCTCACCGAGCTCGTCACGCTCAACCTGGTGATCGCGGTGCCGGCGCTGCTGGTGGGCTGGGGCCTGTGGTGGTATCGCCGCTCGACCAAGCGCAGGGCCGCCCGGGCCCGCAAAACCCGGAAGCCGGACAGCGTTTCCGCTGCCCGGCTTCCGTAGGTGACGCCTGAGGATCAGGCCTCGCCGCGGATGAACTTCTCCACGTCTTCCTTGGCCTGACGGTCTTCGACCTGCACCGGCGGGGACTTCATGAAGTAGGCCGAGGCCGAGACGACGGGGCCGCCCACGCCGCGGTCCTTGGCGATCTTGGCGGCGCGCAGGGCGTCGATGATCACACCGGCCGAGTTCGGGGAGTCCCAGACCTCGAGCTTGTACTCCAGGTTCAGCGGGACGTTGCCGAACGCGCGGCCCTCGAGGCGCACGTACGCCCACTTGCGGTCGTCGAGCCACTGCACGTAGTCGCTCGGGCCGATGTGCACGTTGCGGGCGCCGAGGTCGTGCTCGATGTTGCTGGTGACGGCCTGCGTCTTGGAGATCTTCTTCGACTCGAGACGGTCGCGCTCGAGCATGTTCTTGAAGTCCATGTTGCCGCCGACGTTCAGCTGGTAGGTGCGGTCGAGCACCACGCCACGGTCTTCGAACAGCTTCGCCATCACGCGGTGCGTGATGGTGGCGCCGACCTGGCTCTTGATGTCGTCACCGACGATCGGCACGCCGGCGTCGATGAACTTCTGCGCCCACTCCGGGTCGGAGGCGATGAACACCGGCAGGGCGTTGACGAACGCCACGCCCGCGTCGATGGAGGCCTGCGCGTAGAACTTGTCAGCGTCTTCCGAGCCCACCGGCAGGTAGCTGACCAGGACGTCGACCTTGCGCTCCTTGAGCACCTGGACGATGTCGACCGGGGCCTCGGAGGACTCCTCGATCGTCTCGCGGTAGTACTTGCCCAGACCGTCGAGCGTGTGGCCACGCTGCACGGTGACGCCGGTCGGCGGCACGTCGGCGATCTTGATGGTGTTGTTCTCGCTCGAGTTGATCGCATCCGCGAGGTCGAAACCGACCTTCTTGGCGTCCACGTCGAAGGCGGCGACGAACTCGATGTCGCGCACGTGGTAGTCGCCGAACTGGACGTGCATCAGGCCGGGGACGGTGCCCTGCGGGTCAGCGTCGGCGTAGAAGTGGACGCCCTGCACCAGCGAGGACGCGCAGTTACCGACACCGACGATGGCAACGCGGATGGAACCCATGCGTTTCTCCTAATAATTTCTAGCGGGATCGTGATCGAGGACCGGGTGCCGGGGCTGGGTGGCTACCGGGCCTCGTCGTCTGGGGGGTGGGTCATGTTGCTCGCCCGTTCGGTGTCGATGAGCTCCGAGAGCCATCGCACCTCGCGGTCCACGGACTCCAGGCCGTGCCGCTGCAGTTCGAGCGTGTACTGCTCGGCGCGTTCCCGGCTGCGGTGCATCGACTGCCGGTAGCCCTCGCGCCGTTCTTCGAGGCGCGTGCGCCTGCCCTCCAGGATCTGCAGCCGGGTGACGGCGTCGGTCCTGGCGAAGAACGCGAAGTGGACGTCGAACCGCTCGTCCTCCCAGGCCGCGGGTCCCGGGTGGGAGACGAGCGACTGGAAGTGCTCCTTGCCCTCGGCCGTCAGCTCGTAGACGATCCGGGCACGTCGGCCGCCCAGAGGGGCAGTCGTGTCGGATCCACCGGGGGCCGCCTCACGGATCCAGCCCGAGGCCAGGAGCGACTTCAGGCACGGGTACAACGTGCCGTAGGAGAGCGCCCGGAACGGGCCGAGCAGGGCGTTGAGCCGTTTGCGCAGCTCGTAACCGTGGAGGCCGGACTCCTGCAGCAGGCCGAGGACGGCCAGCTCGAGAACGTCGCTGCGACGGCCCATGCCGGTACCTCCACTTCCTGCTGCCTCGTGCTTCGTCCGGGATCAGAGCGGGACCCGGATGTAGCCACCGATGCCGCGTTACATCGAGGCAATGTATCGGAGCGATATATCCGAGCTTCGAGTCCGACCATACGACGCCGTGAATCGCAGGACAAGACCGGGTGGCTCACAGTCGACGCGCACGCGGGCAGCAGGTAGCTGACTGTTAAGTCCTCTTCTGCGCGCCGTGACGCACAGCGAAAACCCCTAGGCTCGCTACCGGCGGATTTGGGAAGAACAGGGGCGCCGCCGCACACTGGTCCGATCCGTCAACCGGACGAATGCCTCAGGGCGCACGGAAACTGGAGGGCATCGGCCATCGTGGAACGTCCTTCTGGTCCATCCCGTCGCCGCCCCGGCGGTCCCGACGGCGAAGCCGGCGGTCGTGACGGCCTGGGTGGCCGTCGTCTCGACGCACAGCAGCAGCAACAGCAGCAGGGCGGCCAGTCCGGAGTTCCCGGCGGGCAGCGCGCCAACGCGCAGCCCGGTCTGGGTGGGCGCCGCCTCAACGCGCAGGGTCAGCCCCGTCAGGGGCTGGGTGGGCACCGCAACAGTGCTCCCGGCAATGCCCCGGCCGATCCCGGCCCTTCCCGGCAGCGTCCGTCGCGCCCGGACTCGCCCCGGCGGTCCCAGCAGCCGCCCCGGGAGCCGCAGCAGCCGCCGCAGGCCCCTCGTGAGTCCCGGCAGGCCCCTCGGGAGCCCCGGCCGTCGAGGCAGGACCCGTCCCGTCAGTCCCGGCGGCCGGACGCGCCCCCGCAGCCGCCGCGCGAGCGTCCCCGCGCGAACCGGTCCGAGCGGTCCGAGCCGGGCTACCCCGACGCTCGCCAGGCACCGCCCAGCCCCTACCAGGGCAACCCGTACCCGGCTGACGAGCGCTCGTCGATGCCCCCGGCGTCCCAGCCGCGGGAGCTTCGCGAACGGGCCCGTTCCCGACCCCCCGAACGGCCCATGGCCCGTCCGGTAGCTCCCGGTTCCGACCCGTACAACCCCAGCTCACGGGGTGGTGACGGGGAGGATCGCACCGCTGTCTTCGGCGCGTCGCCGTACGACGAACTGGGCCGTGAGGCACAGTCGCCCGACGGGATGTCAGGAGGCAGGCGGGCTCAGAACCGCCTGCGGGACAGCCGCGCCGGTCGCATGCTCGCCAACACCGGCGCGCTGAGCCTGTTCGGCGGCGCAGAGGACGAGGAACTGGACAGCAGAACGGCACGCGCCCGCGGCGCCCGCGCACCCGGCGGGCGGGGCGGCGGCGCAGGCCTGCCTCCGCAGGGGTACCACCGCTACGTGAACTACCCGCGCTGGGGCAGGACCGGCCTCAAGCGCTGGCTTCCCTCGTGGAAGCTCGTGACCGGCATCTTCGCCTTCTTCACGATCATGGCCTTCGGCGTCGTGTTCTGGTTCTACAACTCGGTGGCCATCCCCAAGCAGGACCCGGAGATGCTGGCGCAGACCACCACGGTCTACTACGCCGACGGCAAGACCGAGATGGGCCGGCTGTCGGTGCAGAACCGGCAGAACGTGGACCTCGCGCAGGTTCCCAAGGAGGTCCAGGACGCGGTGGTCGCGGCCGAGGACAAGACCTTCTGGTCGAACAGTGGCGTCAACCCCACCTCGATCGCGCGTGCCCTCGTCGCCACCGTCAAGGGCGGCAACCAGCAGGGTGGCTCGACGATCAGCCAGCAGTACGTGAAGAACGTCTACAACCAGCGCGAGCTGTCGTACAAGCGCAAGCTCAACGAGGCCGTGCTGGCCATCAAGATCAACCAGACGCTCGAGAAGGAAGAGATCTTCGAGCGCTACCTGAACACGATCTACTGGGGCCGCGGCGCCTGGGGGATCCAGGCCGCGTCGAAGGCCTACTTCAACAAGGACGTCGAGAAGCTCACCCCGACCCAGGGTGCCTTCCTGGCCGGCATCATCAACGCCCCGGAGGCGGCCGACCCGCGCGACGAAGACCCGACCCGCAAGGAGCGCGCCGAGCGCCGCTGGGGCGTGGTGGCCGACGCGATGGTCGAGAACGGCACGATCACCGCCGACGAGCGGGCGAAGATGAAGTTCCCGAACGTGATCAAGGAGAAGACCAGCACCTCCACCACCGGGCAGACCGCCTACCTGATGGAGATGGTGAAGGAAGAGGCCGAGGACGCCGGCATCGCCGAGGACGACCTCACCACCGGCGGCTACAAGATCACCACGACCTTCAACAAGCGGCTGGTCGAGGCGGGTGACAAGGCCGTCAAGAAGTGGACCAAGGGTGCGCCCAAGGGTCTGCGGGTCGGCATGGCCTCGGTCAACCCCAGCACCGGCGGCGTGCTCGCCATCTACGGCGGCACCGGCATCGACAAGCAGCTGAACCAGGCCACGAAGGACCGCGCCCAGGGCGCCTCCACCTTCAAGCCGTTCACCCTGATCGCGGCCCTCGAAGACGGCGTCAGCCTGGACTCGTACTACGACGGCAACAGCCCTCGCGTGATCCGTGAGGGCACCAAGCAGATCAAGAACGACAGCGACACCAGCTACGGCTGGATCAACCTGATCAAGGCCACGGCGAGCTCGGTCAACACCGTGTACGTCGACCTGAACAACCGGATCGGCCCGGAGAAGACCAAGGACGCGGCGATCGCCGCCGGTATCCCGAAGAACACCCCTGACCTCGGCTCGAACCTGGTCAACGTGCTCGGTACCGCCAGCGTGCACCCGATCGACCTGGCCACCGCCTACGCCACCTTCGCCGCCCAGGGCGTGCACCGCCCCTGGCACGTGATCAACTCGATCACCGCGGTCGAGGGCGACCGGCCGGTCTACGACGTCCCGGAGAAAGACACCAAGGGCACGCGGGTCTTCGACAAGGACGCGGTCTCCGACCTCACCTACGCCATGCAGGCCGTGGTCAAGGAGGGGTCCGGCAAGTACGCGCAGGTGTTGAACCGTCCCATCGCCGGCAAGACCGGTACCTCGACGGCCAGCAAGTCCGCCTGGTTCGCGGGCTTCACCCCGCAGGTGGCCACCGTGGTCGGCCTGCACCAGGTGGGCAAGGACGGCCAGAGCCTGGTCACCCTCGAGGGCTGGGGTGAATTCCAGAGCGGCATCTACGGTGGTTCCTACCCGGTGCGGATCTGGACCGATTACATGGCGGCCGCACTCGAGGGCAAGGACGTCGTCGACTTCCCGGAGCCGGTGCACGGCGGCACGGTCGCCAACGCCTCACCGACCCCCGAGGTGTCCCTGGAGCCCTCGCCGTCGATCAGCCCGTCGGTGGAGCCCTCGGAGCGGCCGACGATGCCGACGCAGCCGACCTTCACGCAGCAGCCGACGCAGGCGCCGACCCAGCAGCCGACCCAGTCGCCGGAACCGACCGTCAGCGAGACCCCGGAACCCGATTTCACCTTCCCGGGGCAGGGCGACGATGACGACGACAACGGCTTCCCGTGAGCGGGCGCCGGGTCCGGCAGCCGAGCGTGAGACCCGGCGCGCCCCGGTGGTCACAGACACCGGCCGAGCTTGACGACGGGGAGGGCGTCTACGCGCCCTCCCGTCTCGACCCGCTGGTGCGCATCGCCACCCCGGTGATCGGTGGCCCGGCCGGGAGCCGGCTCGCCTCGGCCACCGGATTCTGGCGCGCCGGAACGGTTCTCGTGGCGCTCTCGGCCGTGGTCGTGGGCCTGGGCATCGTGCAGAAGCAGCACTGCCGGGCCGACGGCTGGAGTTCACCCGACCAGTTCTGGCACGCCTGCTACAGCGACATCCCGGTGATCTACGCCAGTTCCGGGCTCGGCGGCGCCGAACGCCCGGGCCTGTCCCAGGCTCTCGGCGTCGAGGGCGGTCTCGGCCAGTCGCCGCTGGCCGGGCTGATGATGTGGGTGACCTCGGGCCTGGTCGACGGCAACCAGACCGGGGCCGGGCGCAGCTTCTTCGACCTCACCGCCCTGCTCCTCGCGGCCCTGCTCGCGGTCGCGGTCGCCGCGACCGCCTTCACCCTGGGCCGGCGCGGCTGGGACGCGTCGCACCTCGCACTCAGCCCGGTCGTCATCACCGCCGGCCTGATCTCGTACCAGATCCTCGCGGTCGCCCTGGTCGCGCTCGCCCTCTTCGCCCTCTCCCGCAGCCGGGCGCTGGCCGGGGGCATCCTGCTCGGCCTGGCCGTGGCCGCCGCCGCCCAGTACGCCGTCGTCGGCCTGGTCGTCGCCGGGCTCGCCCTGTGGCGCAGCCGGGCCTACGAGTCGCTCGAGGCCGAGCCCGGTCGTGACCACCGGGCCCTGGCCGGGGTGTCGTTCGCCGGCACCGCGCTGATCACCTGGCTCCTGCTGCGCGTCGTGCTGCTGCCGGGCGTCACCGGTGGGTTCGGCGCCGCCTGGTCGGCCTGGCGCGACGGCGCCCCCGGCTACGGGTCGCTCTGGCTCGTGCCGCAGCTGCTCGGCGCCTCCGAGCCCGACCCGGCCTCGTCCTGGGGCGGCCGGGCGGCCCAGCTGCTGTTCGGCTGGATGTTCAGCACCGGCGCCCTCGGTGGCGCCGTCACCTCGGCCCTCGTCGTGCTCGCTCTCATCGTCGTGACCGGGGTGCTGCTGCGCGTCACCGTGTTCCGGGTGCCGCCGCTGGCTCCGGCCCGGAGCGCTCCCGACCCGATGGCGGTCCCCCTGCCCCTTCGGGGTGGGGAGGTGCCCCCAGCGGCGGCTGCCTCGGACGCGATGGTCGAGTGGGTGACCCGCCGGGTCGCGCCGGTCTCGCTCGCCGCCCTCGCGTTCGTGCTGGTGACCTCGAAAGCCCTGCCGGCCCAGGCGTCCCTGCTTCTTCTGCCCCTGATGGCCCTGACCGGCCTGCGCTGGCGCGACCACCTGATCTGGGCCGGCACCGAGGCGGTCTACTTCGTCGGGATCTGGCTCTACATCGCCGGGGAGACCACCTCGAACCGCGGGCTGCCGTCGCAGTTCTACCTGGTCATGCTGCTCGCGCGGCTCGCCGGGATCGCCTGGGTGGGTGTTCAGGGGGTGCTCGCGTACCGCGCCTCGGGCCTTTCCGACGAGGCCTACCGGCCCTCGCCGGAGCCGACCGGCAGTCACGACCTCTGGGAGATTTCGTTTCCGGGTCTTGACGCAGGTACTCTTCATGGCGATCGCGAAGCTGGTACTCCCCATTCCTCGGGGTGAACCTCTTCCGAGACGCACAAAGCCCTCCTGTCACGGAGAGACCGTGACCGCTTAGACCAAAGGAGGTGGGTAACGCATGCGTCAGTACGAGCTGATGGTCATCCTCGACCCCGAGCTCGAGGAGCGGACCGTCGCGCCCTCGCTCGACAAGTTCCTCGGTGTCATCCGCAAGGGTGGCGGAACCGTCGAGAAGGTCGACATCTGGGGTCGTCGCCGACTCGCGTACGAGATCAAGAAGAAGGCTGAAGGCATCTACGCGCTGGTCGACATGACCACGACGCCGGCCGACGCCAAAGAGCTCGACCGCCAGCTGAACCTCAACGAGTCGGTGCTGCGGACGAAGCTGATCCGCCCCGGCAGCCGCTGATCTTCTTCCCGCTCTCACCGGCGGAACCCCCACCAGCAATCCAGCAGGACCGGAGAGAAACCGCATGGCCGGCGACACGACGCTCACGCTGATCGGCAACCTCACGAACGACCCCGAACTGCGTTTCACCCCCTCCGGGGCGGCGGTGGCGAACTTCACCGTCGCGTCCACCCCCCGCGCGTTCGACCGCCAGTCGAACGAGTGGAAGGACGGCGAGACGCTGTTCATGCGCTGCTCGGTCTGGCGCGAGGCGGCGGAGAACGTCGCCGAGTCGCTGACCCGCGGCTCCCGGGTGATCGTCACCGGGCGGCTGAAGAGCCGCACGTACGACACCCGTGAGGGCGAGAAGCGCACCGTGGTCGAACTCGAGGTCGACGAGCTGGGCCCCTCGCTCCGTTACGCCACCGCCAAGGTCAACAAGACCCAGCGCGGTGGAGGTGGCGGCGGCGGAGGTGGCTTCGGCGGCGGTGGTGGCGGTGGCTACTCCGGCGGTGGCAGCGGTGGCGGTGGCGGTTACTCCGGCGGCGGCGGGAACTCCTCCGGCCCGGCTGACGACCCCTGGGCCACCGGCCCGGCGTCGTCGGGCGGCGGCGGTGGCGGTTTCGGCGGCAGCCAGGAAGAACCCCCCTTCTGATCTCACACCGACTCGATCGGTGAACCCACTCGTGCAGTAAGGAGCAGACCACGATGGCCAAGCCACCCGTGCGTAAGCCGAAGAAGAAGCAGAACCCCCTGAAGGCCGCCAAGATCACGGTGGTCGACTACAAGGACACCACCCTGCTGCGGAAGTTCATCTCCGACCGCGGCAAGATCCGGGCCCGCCGGGTCACCGGTGTCACGGTGCAGCAGCAGCGTGAGATCGCCAAGGCCGTCAAGAACGCGCGGGAGATGGCTCTTCTGCCGTACTCCAGCTCGGCCCGCTGAGCAGAGGAGACGCCAGAATGAAGCTCATCCTGACGCAGGAAGTCTCCGGCCTGGGCACCCCGGGCGACGTGGTCGAGGTCAAGGACGGCTACGGCCGTAACTACCTCGTCCCGCGTGGCCTGGCCACGTCCTGGACCAAGGGCGGCGAGAAGCAGGTCACCGCCATCCGCAAGGCCCGCAAGGCCCGCGAGATCGCCACCATCGAAGAGGCGAACTCGGTCAAGGCCAAGCTCGAGGCCAAGCCGGTGCGGCTGGCTGTCCGCGCGGGCGGCTCCGGCCGTCTGTTCGGCGCCGTCACCACGGGCGACATCGCCGACGCGATCATCGCGGCCGACGGCCCGAAGGTCGACCGTCGCAAGGTCGAGGTGCCGCAGCCGATCAAGACGACGGGCGACCACGTCGCGCACGTTCGGCTGCACGCCGATGTCCAGGCCAAGGTGACGCTGAAGGTCGTCGCCGAGGGCTGAGACAGCTCGTTCCGCCGAAACCCCGGTTTCCCTCGTGGGAACCGGGGTTTCCGCGTCTGAGCCGACGGCCGCGGATTGGCCCTTTGGTCTTCGCGGCCCACCGACGAGAATAGGTTTCATGAGTGACGAAGCACGGCCCTCGTTCGGCCGCCGTGTGTACATGGCCCTGTTCCAGATCATGGGCCCCGCCGACGTGAAGCCCGTGGGCGCGCCCGCGGCGCACAACCCCGCCGACCCGACCATTCCCGCCGGCTACCACCTCGAGACCTTCACCCAGCCCGACGGCGTGAAGAAGCGAATCATGGTTCCCGACGACGACGAGTAGGCCTACCGGTACGCGCCGGTGACCAGCCACTGGTCACCGCGCTCGCGGCGCCTCAGCACCACGGCCCGCACCACCATCCAGCCCCCGGCGAAGGCCACCCAGAGCCACACCAGGCCGGCCTTGCCGTCAGGACCCCACAACCCGATCGCGATGGCCGCAGGGGCGTACAGGGCGGTCTGCGCGACCGCCGCGAAGGCGAGGAAGCGCCCGTCCCCGGCGCCGATCAGCACCCCGTCGAGCACGAACACGTAGCCCGCGACCGGCTGGGTCAGCGCCGCCACCACCAGGGCGCCGGTGAGAGCGGTGCGCACCTGGGGATCGTCGCTGAACAACGGCCCGAGCACCCCGGCGCACAGCAGCAGCACCCCGGCGAACACCGCGCCCGCCCCGATGCCCCAGCGCACCATCCGGGTGGTCGCCCGGCGCGCACCCTCCACGTCGCCCGCGCCCAGGGCGGTGCCGGTCAGTGCCTGGCCCGCGATGGCCAGGGCGTCCAGGCCCAGCGCGAGCAGGTTCCAGACGCCCAGCGCGACCTGGTGCGCGGCCAGGGCTGGTGCCCCGAAGCCCGCCGCCACGGCCGTGGTCAGGAGCAGCAGCAGGCGCATCGCCACGGTGCGGATGAGCAGGGGGACGCCGGTGCGGCCGGCCAGCCGCACGCCGGCCAGGTGGGGCTTGAGAGACACCCCTTCACGCCGGGCGTCACCCACCACGTAGCCGATCGCGGCCACCGCCATGCCGCACTGGGTGATGGTGGTGCCGATCGCGGAACCCGCGATGCCCCAGCCGACCCCGTGCACGAACAGCAGGTTCAGCAGGGCGTTCACGATCGCGCCGGTGACGGCTATCCACAGCGTCACCCGAGTGTTCTGCAGCCCGCGCAGCACCCCCACCAGGGCCAGCACGATGAGCATGGCCGGGATACCCGGCAGGGCCCAGCGCAGGTAGGTGATGGCCGCGTCGCGTACCCCGGCCTCGGCGCCGGCCGCCCCGATCAGGTCGACGGCGTAGGGAGCCGCCGGGTAGCCGATGAGCGCCACCGCGATCCCGATCCCGGCGGCCAGCCAGGCCGCGTCCAGGCCGATCGCGACCGCCTTGGTGCGCTCGCCCGCCCCCATCAACCGGGCGACGCTGCTCGTGGTGCCGTAGGCCAGGAACACGAAGATGTAGACGGCCGTGGTCAGGAGGGCGGCCGCGATGCCCAGCCCGGCGAGTTCGGTGGTGCCCAGGCGGCCGACGATGGCCGAGTCCGCGAGAAGGAACAGCGGTTCCGCCACCAGGGCCCCCAGCGCCGGGAGCGCGAGGGCCAGGATCTGTCGGTCGGTGCTGGTCCGGCCGGGACTCTTGCTCAGCCGGATCACCTCGGTTCGGTCGGCCTGCGATGACGGCGGTCTCGTCACCTCATAGTGTGCACGACGGGATGGCGGGCGGGCCGCTATGTCCCGTTCCCGATCGGCGACCATATGGTTCGGTTCGGATATGGGGCATTTGGTGACAGTGAGGTGACGGTGCGCTGAATCGGCGCCAGATATTTGGCGTCCACAGCCGGTGGACAGCTCCGTGGCCGGTCAGAGCGCTGTGGGTCTCGTCTCGTCCACTGGTTCTCCCCACTGTTATCCACAACATGTGCACAAACCCCGGCCTTTGTGCACCGGTTATCCACAGTGCGGGGCAGGTTATCCACAACCGTGAGGTCAGGGTGTGGACGGCGTCGTTGAAGGTGGGCTGACGACCACGTATTTTCAGGAGGCCTGCTCACGCGCCGAGTCGGCCGCAGCCGGTGGGAGCGAGTTCTGTCGTATCCCTCCGATTGACCGGCCGGCACCGCCATCGTGGTCGAGTCGGTCGAATCGTTAGCAGAGCACCAGCTGGGAAGAGGGTTCGATGTCCATCGCCGATCTGTCCGTGGGATCGTCCGACGGGAGCGGTGGGTCGGATCTCGGCCGCACGCCGCCCCAGGACGTGGCGGCCGAGCAGAGCGTGCTCGGCGGCATGATGCTCTCGAAAGACGCGATCGCCGACGTCGTCGAGGAGCTGAAGGGCACCGACTTCTACCGGCCCGCCAACGAGCTGGTGTACGACGCGATCCTCGATCTCTACGGCCGGGGTGAGCCGGCCGACGCGGTCACGGTCGCGGCCGAGCTGACCAAGCGCGGTGAGCTCTCGAAGGTCGGCGGCCCGGCCTACATCCACACCCTGATCTCGTCGGTGCCCACGGCCGCGAACGCCGGCTACTACGCCCGCATCGTGCGCGAGCGGGCGGTGCTGCGTCGTCTGGTCGACGCGGGCACCCGCATCGTGCAGCTGGGCTACAACGGCGCCGACGGTCACGGCGGTGGTGACGTCGAAGAGATCGTGAACTCGGCGCAGGCCGAGATCTACAAGGTCAGCGAGGCCCGCACCAGCGAGGACTACGCGGCCCTGTCCGAGGTGATCGAGGGCGCGATCGACGAGATCGAGGCCTCCAGCCACCGCGGCGACGGCCTGACCGGTGTGCCCACCGGCTTCGCCGACCTCGACGCGCTGACCAACGGCCTGCACCCGGGGCAGATGATCATCATCGCCGCACGTCCGGCTATGGGTAAAAGCACGTTCGGTTTGGACATCTTGCGTTCTGCCGCAATCCATCACCGCATGACCTCGGTCATGTTCAGCCTCGAAATGGGGCGCAACGAGATCACCATGCGCCTGCTCTCGGCCGAGGCGCGCATCCCGCTGCAGAACATGCGTAAGGGCACCATGCGTGACGAGGACTGGACGCGTCTGGCGCAGACCATGGGCAACGTCAGCGAGGCACCGCTCTTCATCGACGACAGCCCCAACATGTCGCTGATGGAGATCCGGGCCAAGTGCCGGCGGCTGAAGCAGCGGCACGACCTCAAGCTGGTGGTCATCGACTACCTCCAGCTGATGACGAGCGGTAAGCGCGTCGAGAGCCGTCAGCAGGAGGTCTCCGAGTTCTCCCGTGCCATCAAGCTTCTCGCCAAGGAGCTGCAGCTGCCGGTGATCGCGCTGAGCCAGCTGAACCGTGGTCCCGAACAGCGCACCGACAAGAAGCCGGCCATGTCCGACCTTCGCGAGTCGGGCTCGATCGAGCAGGATGCCGACATGGTCATCCTGCTTCACCGAGAAGACGCGTACGAGAAGGAGTCTCCGCGCGCCGGTGAGGCCGACTTCATCGTGGCCAAGCACCGTAACGGCCCCACCGACACGATCACCGTGGCTTTCCAGGGGCACTACTCGCGCTTCGTCGACATGGCCCAGTAGCAGAGCGGCACCAGCACCATGGCGGACGTGGTGGTCACCCAGGGAGGTCGCGGCACCGAGGTATGTTCGCGGGGCGTACGACGTGACGTCTGAACATCCCCGGGCCGAGGGGCTCGACGCCCAAGGGCTTGCCGCGCAGCTTCGCGAACAGCACGGGGGTACGCCTCACAGTCGACGGGCCGGCGGGCGGGGGTGAGGTTGGGGCAGCGCTCGTGACCTGGCCCGACGGGCACCGGGGGGTGTTGAAATGGCGTCCGCACAGCCAGAAGCGCGACCTGCTGCGGGGGCCTCTGGCGGTGTGCGAGGCGGCCCGGCGGGCGGGGGTCCCGGCGCCGGTCACCGAGCTGGTCGAGCAGGTCGGGCACGCCGTGGCCATGGTGCAGGAACTTCTGCCGGGCACAGCGATCGAGCGCCTCGATCCCGGCACCCTCGGCCCTGCGCTCCGCATCAACGAGCAGCTCGACGGCCTTCTGCGCGATCGGCCCGACATCCCCGCGGTCGAGCTCTACCTTCGGGACGACGGGCCCGGGTACTGCCTGCACGGGCCGCTGCGCCGGTTCAGTCCGCGGGCCGCTGCGCTCGAACGCCGCATCCGCGCGGTCGAAGAGAACTCAGAACAGCGAAATGATGCTGTGCACCTGGACTTCCACCCTGGCAACCTGCTCGCCGCCGACAACGAGATCACCGGTCTCGTCGACTGGGACGGTGCCGGCCGGGGTGATCGCCGACTCGACCTCGTCACCCTCCGCTTCGGCATTCACGGCACCGGCACCCACGACGCTGCCACCCGCGAAGCCCTCGACGCCGTCCTCGACCGAATCCCCGCCGCCGACCTCAAGCCTCTCTGGGCCCACATGAGTCTCCGCATGGCCGACTGGGCCATCCGACACCACCCCGACCACACCGTCCACCATTGGCTCGATCTGGCCGAACAACGCCTCTGAACCGAAAACCGACGGAGGACGCTTCACACACCAGCGCGTGAAGCGTCCTCCGTGTTGGTCAGGCCTTCGCGACCGAGACGGTGATCTCGACCTCGCCCACGATCCCCGCGAACCCACCGGACAGCGCGTCCGGCGAACCGTCGGGCGTGTGCTCGGCCAGGTCGACCGAGTCGGCCAGCACCTCACCGACCACGAACTCCTGGTGTGCGCGCACCGCGTCCAGCACCTCGGCCGGCGCCGTCACCACCAGGCGGATCCGGTCGGAGATGTCCAGGTCAGCGTCACGTCGCGCCTGCTGCACGACGCGCACGACGTCGCGGGCCAGGCCCTCGACCTCGAGCTCCGGCGTCACCTCGGTGTCCAGCGCGATCGTCACACCGCGCTGGGTCTCGACCACCCAGCCCGAACGCGGCAGCTCGGTGACGACGACCTCCTCCGCGGTGATGTCGACCGGCGCGCCCTCGAACTCCACCGAGACCGACCCGGACGACCGCAGGGCGGCCACCACGTCGTCCGCCGGCAGAGCCGCCAGCGCCTTGGCCACCACCTGCGTCTGCTTGCCGAACCGCTTGCCCAGCGCCCGGAAGTTGGGCTTGATCTCGACGTCGACGACCGCCCCGGCCGAGGCCAGCGTGTCGAGCTTCTTGACGTTGAGCTCCTCGGCGATGTCGTCGAGCAGCGCCTGCGACAGCGTCACGCCACCCGGAAGACCCACGAACGCGGCCGAGAGCGGCTGGCGCACACGGACCTTCGACGCCTTACGGGCAGCCCGGCCCGCCTCCACCGCGTTACGGGCGAAGCGCACCTCCTCGGACAGCGCCGCGCTGATCAGCGACTCGTCCGCCACCGGCCAGTCGGCCAGGTGCACCGAGTCCGGAGCGGCGGTGTTGCCCGGGCGGACGACGAGCTGCCACACCTCCTCGGTGATGAACGGGACGATCGGCGCCAGCAGCCGGGTGAGCACGTCGAGGCACTCGTACAGCGTGACCAGCGCGTCCATGTCGCCGTCCCAGAACCGCTGACGCGAGCGACGCACGTACCAGTTCGACAGGTCGTCGACGAAATCGCCCAGCACACGGCCGGTTCCGGCGGTGTCGTAGTTCTCGAGCTTGTGGTCCACGTCGAGAGCCAGAGCGTGCAGCTCACCCAGCACCCAGCGGTCGAGGGTGTTGCGCTCGCTGACCGGTCGCGCGGAAGCAGGCGACCAGTCGACGTGACTCGCGTACAGGCTGAAGAACGACGCCGTGCTCCAGTACGTCGACAGCAGCTTGCGCGTGATCTCGTCGAGCGGGCCGGGACCCACGCGACGCGGCGACCAGGGCGAACCCGAGCAGGCCATGAACCAGCGCAGGGCGTCGGCCCCGTGCGCGTCCATCAGCGGGATCGGCGCCAGGATGTTGCCCAGGTGCTTGCTCATCTTGCGTCCGTCCTCGGCCATGATGTGGCCCAGGCAGACGACGTTCTCGTACGGCGAGCGGTCGAACACCAGCGTGCCGACGGCCATCAGCGAGTAGAACCAGCCTCGCGTCTGGTCGATCGCCTCGCAGATGTACTGCGCGGGATACCGGCTTTCCAGGGCCTTCTCGCTCCCGGGAACGTGCGGGTACCCGATGGCCGCGAAAGGCATGGCGCCGGAGTCGTACCAGGCGTCGATGACCTCGGGGACGCGGGTGGCCGTCTCACCGCACTCGGCGCAGTCGAACGTGATCTCGTCGATGAACGGACGATGCGGGTCCAGTTCCGAAAGATCGCGGCCGGTGCGCTCGCCCAGTTCCTTACGAGAACCGATCGCCGTCACGTGCTCGTTGGTGCAGCGCCACAGGGGCAGGGGCGTGCCCCAGTACCGGGTGCGCGAGAGCGCCCAGTCGATGTTGTTCTCGAGCCAGTCGCCGAACCGGCCGTTCTTGATGTGGTCGGGGTACCAGTTGGTCTGCTCGTTCTCGCGCAGCAGCTGCTCGCGCACCGACGTGGTGCGGATGTACCAGGCGGGCTGCGCGTAGTACATGAGCGGCGTGTGGCAGCGCCAGCAGTGCGGGTACGAGTGCTCGAAGCGCTGCGAGCGGAACAGCACGCCACGCTTCTTCATGTCCATGATCAGCGGCTCGTCGGCGTCCTTGAAGAACAGGCCGCCCACCATCGGGACGTCGTCCTTGAAGTGACCGTTGCCGGCGACCGGGTTCACCACGGGCAGGTCGTTGGCCTTGGCGACCAGGAGGTCGTCGGCGCCGAAGGCCGGGGCCTGGTGCACGAGACCCGTACCGTCGCCGGTGGTCACGTACTCGGCGAGCACGACGCGGTGCGCGTCGGGGATGTCGATGAGGTCGAACGGGCGCTGGTACTTCAGGCCCTCGAGCTCGCTGCCCTGGATGTCGGCGAGCACCTCGGAGTCCTCACCCAGCACGGCCACGCGCAGCGGCTCGGCGACGACGAACGTCCCCTTCTCGTTGCGCGCCAGCTGGTAGGTGACCTCCGGGTGCACGGCGACCGCGGTGTTGGAGACCAGCGTCCAGGGGGTGGTCGTCCAGATCAGCAGCTCGGCGTCGGCGTGCCCGGCCAGCGGCTCGAGGAGCGGGAACCGCACGTAGACGGACGGGTCCTTGACGTTCTCGTAGCCCTGCGCGACCTCGTGGTCGGACAGCGCGGTGCCGCAGCGGGGGCAGTAGGGCGTGACCCGGAAGTCCTCGCTGAGCTTGCCGTCGTCGAAGATCTTCTTCAGCGACCACCAGACGCTGTCCACGTACTCCGGGGACATCGTCTCGTAGGGGTTCTCGAGGTCGATCCAGTAGCCCATGCGCTCGGTGAGCTTCTCGAACTCGTCGACGTGCCGGGTCACCGACTGACGGCAGCGCTCGTTGAAGAACGCGACGCCGACCTTCTCGATGTCGGGCTTGCCGGAGAGGCCGAGTTCCTTCTCGACGGCCAGCTCGACGGGCAGGCCGTGGCAGTCCCAGCCGGCCTGGCGGGGAACGGCGTAGCCCTTCATCGTGCGGTAGCGCGGGAAGAGGTCCTTGAAGACGCGGGCTTCGACGTGGTGGGTGCCCGGGGCGCCGTTCGCGGTGGGCGGGCCCTCGTAGAAGACCCAGCTCGCGCCGTCCTTCGTGCGCTCCAGGGACCGCTCGAAGATCCGGTTCTGCTTCCACCAGTCGATGATCTTGTGATCGGTGGCGGGCAGGTCGATCCGCGTCGGCAGGCTGGTGAAGGGGGTGGCGAACGTCGGTTCGGCCATCGGCGGGACACTCCTTGCGTTTCGTCGTCGCATGAGGCTGGACTCATGCGGGGACGAAGCTTCAAGGGCTCCGCGGTACCACCCCGCTTGCCGCTGGTTGCCCAGCAGCCGCTCGAAGACGCGGTGACGTGCGCCGATTCCGTCCGGTTCTACTGAGGGGCGTCGGCCCCTGTTCTTCCGGAGGCTCCCCGTTGATGGCGGATCAAAGCCTGTGCTGTCGAGTGTACGCAGGTCGGCAAATCAGAATGGTGGACGCGCGGCACGGCGATCGCGCGAGGGGAACAGTTGGTTGTGGGGTCGCCGGACTAGGCTTTACCCGCCAACCACATGTTAGTTGCTACTCAGAGACGGACACTGATGCTGGACCGCACGGTCATCGACTCCCTGTTCCCGGCCGACCTCCCCGAACCGGCTCAGCTGGAGCAGCAGTACCCGCCCCGGCAACTGCCGGAGGGTGCGATGGTGACCCGGCTCGGTCCGTCCCCCACGGGGCACGTGCACATCGGCGGTCTCTACGTCGGCCTGATCAACAAGGACCTGGCCGGCCACAGCAACGGCAAGTACCTGCTGCGCATCGAAGACACCGACCAGGCCCGTGAGGTCGAGGGCGCCGCCGACCAGTTCAACCGCGCGTTCGGCTACTTCGGGCTGGAAGCCGACGAGCCCGAGGGGGAGTACGGCCCGTACTTCCAGTCGCAGCGCGAGACCCTGTACCTGACCTACGTGCGTGAGCTGCTGCGCGAGGGCAAGGCGTACCTGTGCTTCGCCACGCCCGAGGAGCTGGCCGACATCCGCGCCCGTCAGGAGGCCTCCAAGGCCCCGACCGGCTACTACGGCCGCTGGGCGATCTGGCGTCACCAGTCCGACGAGGACACGCAGAAGGCGCTCGACGAGGGCCGTCCGTACGTCGTGCGGTTCAAGACCCCCGAGGACGGCCCGCTGCGCATCAGCTTCGACGACGCCATCCGCGGCAAGCTGCAGCACGAGGCCAACCGCAACGACGCCGTCATCCTCAAGAGCAGCGCCTCCAGCCCGCGCCTGCCCACTTACCACTTCGCCCACGCGGTCGACGACCACCTCATGCGCGTCACCCACGTGATCCGCGGTGAGGAGTGGATCAGCTCGGTGCCCCTGCACCTGCAGCTCTTCGAGGCGCTCGGCTTCGAACAGGTCACCTACGGCCACATCGCGCCGCTGATGAAGATGATCCCGGGCGGCAAGCGCAAGCTCTCCAAGCGCAAGGACCCCGAGGCCGGCGTCGACTTCTACATCGAGCAGGGCTTCCCGGCCCCCGCCGTGCAGTACTACCTGCGCGGTCTGGCGAACGGCCGGCTGGCCGAAGTGCCGCTCGCCGAAGCCCTTTCCACGCCGCTGCAGCTGAGCGAGTTCGGCGTCGCGGGTCCGCTCGTGGACCTGGTCAAGCTCGAGGGCATGAGCGCCGACTACATCGCCACGCTGAGCAGCGAGCAGGTCTACGAGCAGGTGCTGATCTGGGCCGAGCGTTTCGACGCCGAGCTGGCGACGGTACTCAAGGCCGACAAGGACCTCGCCGTGAAGGCGATCGGCGTGGAGCGCGAGGGCGTCGAGAACCCCCGCAAGGACCTGCGCAAGTGGTCGGACTTCCGCCCTCAGTACGGGTTCTTCCTGCCCGCCCTGTTCGCCGACGCCACCGGCCCGGCCGACGAGCGGGTGGCTGCGGTCGGGCTCAGGCCCGAGGTCGTCACGGCGTTCGTGAACACCTTCGTCGAGGGCTACCAGCACCTGCCCGAGCAGCCGGAGTGGTTCAACCAGATCCGGGAAGCCGCGGCCAAGAACGACTTCGCGCCCAGCCCGAAGGAGTTCAAGAAGAACCCCGACGCCTACCCGGGCTCGATCCGCGAGGCGTCTCAGCTGGTGCGTGTGGGCCTGACCGGCTCCACCCGCAGCCCCGACCTGCACGCGATCGCGCTGGTTCTGGGCGCCGACGAGGTGCTCCGCCGCCTGCGCGCGCTGGCGGGCTGAGCTTCAGAACCTGATGGGGGACGCGTCGGTCGGCTCGCGAACGCGAGTCACCGACGCGTCCCTCATTATCGGGTAGAAGCGCACCGGATGCACTGCGTGGCCAGCGGCCGGGCCTCGAGACGCTCGAGGGAGATGGGCTTTTCGCACGACGAGCAGATGCCGTAACGACCGGCCTCGAGCTCGGCCAGGGCCGCGTCGATGCGCTCGCGGGCGGCCCGGGTGCGGGCCAGCGCCGCCGTGATCTGCTCACGCTCGAACGCGATCGTGGCGCCTTCGGGGTCGTGCTCGTCGTCGGCGTTCGAGTCGAGCGACGCCTCCACCATGCGCGCGTGGTCACGCTCCAGCGCGGCCAGCGCCTCGGTGTTCTCGGCCAGCGCGTTCGTCAGGATCTGCCGGTGTTCCATCAGCTGGGCGGCCGGCCCCAGGCCACCGCCACGCTGTCACGCACCAGCCGGGCCTGTGACCGCCCGGCCTTGGCCGCATCGGACCGGAACGCCGGGTCGAGCGCGTTCGAGCCCATCGCCCGCCGGGCGTTGGCGTCGGGCATGACCACGGCGGTGTGCACGTGCGGGCCGAGCTTCTCGATCTGGTGGTCCACCCGCCCGCTGCGCCGCAGCGAGGTGGCAAACGGAACCAGCACCACCACCCGGCCGTATCCCTGGGCCAGATCCGCGTTGGCCGACGACCGCACACCGCCGTCGATGTACCGGCGGCCGCCGATCGAGACCGGCGGCCAGACCATCGGCACGGCGCAGCTGGCGCCCACCGCGTCGACGAGCGGCACTCCGGACTCCCGGTCGAACACCACGAACTCACCGGTGGACGCGTCGACCGCGGTGACCTTGAACGCCCGCCGCGGCCAGCCCGGCTCGGGCAGGCGGCTCTCGATCACCTGCCGACGGTCGCTCTCCGGAACGGTTTTCGACGACAGTGCGGCCTTGCCGATGCGCTTGCGGGCCCGCTCGGCCGGACCCGGGGCGAGGTCGAGCAGGGCCCAGCGCAGCATCGTGCGGCGGCCCAGTTCGGTCGCGACCTCACCGTGTGCATCCCGCAGCTGATCGGCGTAGAGCTGTTCGAGCGGCCGGCCCGACCGCAGCTGGGCCCCCGCCACCGATCCCGCCGACGTGCCGATGACGAGGTCGGCGCCCGACAGGTCGACACCGAGCTCGGCCAGGCCCGCGACCATGCCGAGTTCCCAGGCAATACCGGTGATTCCGCCACCGGCCAGCACCAGCGCGCGGCGATCGTCTTTCACGGTCCGGCCCTCTCGAACACTGCGCGACTCCCACGGGAATTGGCCCGAACGGAGTCCTGATTCTAGATCGGCCGGGGATCCGGCCCAAGGTGCCGGGAGGTCCCCTGAAAGCGCCGCGTGCGTCTACCGCCGGGTCAGGGGTGGGGCGAGTCGAGAATGCCCTGATGATCACGAGTGGCGCGATCCGGCGGCGTCAGTATCGTGATCAACATCGAGTGAAAGTCCGGATCGCCGGATTCATCTGGCTTTCCCAACGGATTCTGACTCGGTCCAAGCTCATGGAAGGCATCGGAATTCGGAGGAAGAGATGCGCATCCTGACAGTGGTGGTCGTGGTCTGGCTCCTCATCGGTGTGATCGCCTCGGCTCAGCGCGGCTATTTCGACAGTGACAAAGACCCGTCGGTGAGCTGTTCCGACGCCGGCACGATCGCGGTGAGCATCATCGCCGGTCCCCTCAACTACATGGGGGCGAACCCGAAGGTCGACTGCAAGGTGCCCGAACCCAGCAAGTGACGTGACGCCTCGGGTGACGTATGTGTGACCAGTAGGCGACACGGGTCGTGCCGCAGTGGAGTCCGGGCTGTCCGTCGTCCAAAATTGAACGGACAGGCCGGACCACACGCGGTGACCCGTTGGTCACCAGAAGTGAAGGGCGAACTCAAGACGGTGACGAAACTGGCGAAGGTCGTTCCAGTCGGGCAGGGTCGGCACGTATGACGACCGAACCGAACGCTGTCGGAAGTGTGAATTCGGTAGCGGCTGAGCATCAGCTGCCCACATACACCCGGCGTAGCGACCAGACCCGGTACGACGCCCAGGCCATCAACGCGGCTCTGGACGAAGCCTTCCTGTGTCACGTCGCCTACATCGACAGCGGCGACCCGATCGTTGTCCCCGTCACCCATTCCCGGGTCGGCGAGGAACTGCTGCTGCGCGTGGGGCACGAGTCCCGGCTGGCCGAACTGGCCACCGACGGCGACATCGCGCTCTGCGTCACGGTCACCCTGCTCGACGGGCTCGTGCTCGCGCGGGCCGAGGTCGACAACGCGATCAACTACCGCAGCATCGTCATCCGGGGCACCGGTTCGCTGGTGAAAGACCCGGCCGCGAAGCTGGCCGGGCTCGACGCGATCGTCGAGCACCTGGTCGCCGGCCGCTCCAAGCACACGCGCCCGCCGAACGAGGAAGAGGCCGCCGAGGTCGTGCTGCTGAGCCTGCCGCTCGAAGACGTGGCGCTCAAGACCCGCACCGGCCCGCCGCAAGACGCGGAAGAAGACCTGTCGCTGCACCACTGGGCCGGGGTCATCAGCGTGCGCAACGCCTACGGCCCGCCGTTCCCCTCTCCGGACCTGCCGTACGACCGCCAGGTCCCCGCTCAGCTGGCCAACTACAACCGTTCCGCCAAACCACAGGGTTACCGGTAGCCCTCCAACGGCGGAACGTACGTACTCGCCCCTCTCGAATCCGGCGGATCGCACGCTAAAGTCGCGCGCGGAGGATTGCGACATCCCGGACAGTGATCATTCGGGTGCGCATCGTCGCCCTAGGAGGGATGCCCCCCGTGGACCTGCTCGCCGGCCTGCGCGAGATCGTCGGGGACACGCACGTCGTCACCGACCCGGACTCGGTCGCGCCGTACGCGCAGGACTGGACCAGACGCTGGCACGGCAAGCCCCTCGCGGTGGTGCGCCCGGCCACGGTGGCCCAGGTGTCGTCCGTGGTGCGGGCCTGCGCCGCGGCCGGGGTCGCCCTGGTTCCGCAGGGTGGCAACACCGGGCTGGTCGGCGCGGGCGTCCCGCAAGACGGTGAGGTCGTGCTCAGCCTGGCCCGCATCGACCAGGTCGGCCCGCTCGACCCGCTGGGCAAGACGCTGATGGCCGGGGCCGGGTCCACGCTCGCCCAGCTGCAGCGGGCGGCGGGCACGGCCGGTCTCGACATCGGACTCGACTTCTCCGCCCGGGACACCGCCACGATCGGCGGGATCGCGGCCACCAACGCCGGCGGTGAGCGCGTGATGCGCAACGGCGTGGCCCGTTTCCGCATCCGCGGGCTGGAGTGCGTGCTCGCCGACGGCTCGGTGGTGCGCCGGATGTCCGGCGTGGCCAAGGACAACACCGGCTACGACCTGGTGCAGCTGATGATCGGCAGCGAGGGCACGCTGGGGGTCATCACCGCGGTGCAGCTCGACCTGATCCGCCCGCACAAGATCGTCGGCACGGCCCTGGTCGCGGTCAGCACGGTCGACGACGCGCTCACCGTGCTGCGGGCCGTTCAACGTGACTTCACCGGGCTCGAGGCGGCCGAGTTCTTCCACCACGACGGGCTGCAGCTGGTGCTCAAGCACGAGCGCCTGGCCCAGCCGTTCGATCGTCCGCACCCGCTCTACCTGCTCTTCGACCTGGCCGACGACGACAACCGGCCCGACGCCTACGACGAGCTCACCACGCTGCTCACCGACCTGGACTGCGTGCGTGACGTGGTGCTGGTGGCCAACGCCGCCGAGCGCCGCCGGCTCTGGGAGCTGCGCGAGCTGCAGACCGAGGCCGTCAGCGCCGAGGGGGTGCCGGTCAAGCTCGACGTCGCCCTGCCACTGAACCAGTTCTCCAACTTCGAGCGGCAGCTCGCGGCGGTGGTGCGGGAGGTGGCCCGGCACGCCGTGCCCATCCTGTTCGGGCACATCGCCGAGGGCAACGTGCACGTCAACCTGCTGAACGCGCTCGAGGAAGACGCCGACGGCGCGGTCACCGAGGCGGTGCTCGACCTGGTCGCCTCGCTCGGGGGCAGCATCAGCGCCGAGCACGGCATCGGCCTGGCCAACCGCCGCTGGCTGCCGCTCACCCGCAGCTCGGCCGACCTGGCGGCGATGCGGGCGATCAAGTCGGCGCTCGATCCGGAGGGCATTCTCAGCCCGGGCCGGATGCTGCCCGAGCGAGTCGTTCCCAACACCTGAAAAGCCCTAGAAGAGCGCGTCCTCGCGCATCTCCAGGTCCAGCAGGTAGCGCTTGCGGTCGAGCCCGCCGCCGTAGCCGGTGAGCGAGCCGTTCGCGCCGATCACCCGGTGGCACGGCACGATGATCGAGATCGGGTTCGCGCCGTTGGCCAGGCCGACCGCGCGGGAGGCACCGGGCACCATCCCGAGCTCGGCCGCGATGTCACCGTACGAGGTGGTGCGGCCGTAGTCGATGTGCCGCAGGCGTTCCCACACCCCGAGCTGGAACGGCGTGCCGGCCGGGCGCAGGGGTACGTCGAACCGGGTCAGCTCGCCGGCGAAATAGGCCCGCAGCTGCATCGTGACCGACACCAGCACCGGCTCGGTGTCGTCCTGGACACCGGTGAAGCGCACCTCGTCCCACTGTTTGTGGGACTCCTTGTGCGGGCTGAAGAACAGCCCGGTCAGGGCGCCGGTCTCGCTGATCAGGAGCAGGTCACCGACCGGGCTGGGCAGGACCGACCAGGTGATGGGCATCCTGAGAGGCTACGGGCCGAGGGTGGCTCCCGCTGGCAGAAATGCGACATCGACGGCGCACAGCTCCGCACAGATTCTCGCCATGAAATGTTCAGGCACCTGGGGGATGATCATTCTCGTGCCCGTCATCGACCTGAACGCCGATCTCGGAGAGTCCTTCGGACGCTGGACCCTGGGTGACGACGCCGCCCTGATCGAGGTGATCAGCAGCGCCAACGTGGCCTGCGGGTTCCACGCCGGCGATCCGTCGGTGCTGCGGCGCAGCTGTGAGCTGGCGGCGGACGCCGGGGTGGCGATCGGGGCCCAGGTCGCCTATCGCGACCTGGCCGGTTTCGGGCGCCGCTTCATCGATGTGGCGCCCGGTGAGCTGCGCGACGACGTGCTCTACCAGCTGGGGGCGCTCGAGGCGTTCGCCCGGGTCGCGGGCAGCCGGGTCGGCTACCTCAAGCCGCACGGCGCGCTCTATCACGCGGTGGTGGCCAACGAGGGGCAGGCCGAGGCACTGGTGGACGCGGTGCGCACCTACGACCCGACCCTCGCGGTGCTCGGGCTGCCGGGGTCGCTGCTGCTGAAACACGCTGCGGCCGTGGGGCTGAGGGCCGTGCCGGAAGCGTTCGCCGACCGGCAGTACACCGCCGACGGCGGGTTGCTCGACCGATCGCGGCCGGGCGCGGTGCTCACCGATCCGGCGCGGATCGCCGACCAGGTGCGGCGTCTCGTGTCCGGCGAAGGGGTCGTCGCCGACGACGGCACGGTGGTCGCGGTGGCCGCCGAGTCGATCTGCGTGCACGGCGACACGCCCGGGGCGGTCGAGATCGCCAGAACGGTGCGCAGCCGGATAACAGCATCCGGTGGCAGCATTCAGGCTTTCACGAATCCCGCCGCGTGATTCCGCAATGCGTCCTGAGCATGATGAACGACGCCTGGCACCGGCCGAGAGGATGAATTCCGAATCGGCAGGTTCACTGATCTCACAGGTGATTACCGGTTACCCGGCGAATATGACTGATGACTATGTGTAGAGTGAAAGCGCTGTCGAGGGGACGACGTCAGTGGTGTGGGCCGGGGGGCCCATGGGATCGGCATCACCGACGTCGCGCCAGCTCAGCGGGCACGGCCGACGCCCATGACGGGCGTCTGGCCGCTGACCGGCGCACCACCAATGTCGGGGGACCGGTTGGTGCGTCGGTCAGCGCTCGCAGGCGGCGCACACCGGCGGGCAGCGTTTGCGCTCTACACCCCGACGGAACGGAATTCCTGTGCACGTCAGCGACCAGAGCGACCTGGAAATCAGAAACGGACTCGGAATCGAGGTTCGCACCGATTCCCGGTCGCTCCGGGAATCCGGGTCGCACGGCGAATCTCCGCGGCGGGATTCCCTGCTCGGGGATTCGGTGCCCGGGGACTCGCGGATGAGCCGGCCCCATCACGGTGCCGGGATGTTCGTCGATGTCGCGATCGTCGGTGGTGGGGGTGCCGGGCTCAGTCTGGTGCTGGCCCTCGAGCACGCCGCGCGCACCTCGGGCCGCCGCGCCCCGTCCGTCGCCGTCATCGATCCGGTGCGGCGTTCCGGGCAGGACCGCACCTGGTGCTGGTGGGCGTCCGCGAGCGAGCAGCCCGACTGGATCGAGCCTCTGCTCACCCGCTCCTGGCCGACGATGCGGCTGGTCGACGCGGTGGGTGCGGCGAAAACGTATGACCTGGCCCCGCTTCGCTACCAGATGCTGCGTTCCGCCGACCTCTACGCCGCGGCCGACGCCGCGCTCGAGCGGATGGGTGGGGTGCGCATCACGGCGTCCGCCGAGGCGGTGATCGACGGCATGCCGCACGCCGTGGTGCGGGCCGGTGACGAGCGGGTGATGGCGAACTGGGTGTTCGACTCACGCCCGTCGGCCCCGACCGGGCCGGGCTCCACCATGATGCTGCAGCATTTCCGTGGCTGGACGGTGCGTTTCGCGCCGGGGTCCGTGCCGCTCGACGAGAACGTGGCCACGCTGATGGATTTCAGTGTGCCGCAGCCCGCACGCGGTGTGGCCTTCTCGTACTGCCTGCCGCTCTCGGCCGACACCGCGCTGGTCGAGTACACCGAGTTCAGCCCGGCCGTGCTCGATTCCGACCGTTACGACGAGGCTCTGAAGGCCTACCTGGGGCGCATCTGGCCCGGCGTCGAGTACACGGTCGAAGACACCGAAGACGGCGTGATCCCGATGACCGACGCCACGTTCGCCCGCCGCACGGGTGACCGCCTCTTCCGGCTCGGCACCGCGGGTGGGGCGACCCGCGCGTCCACCGGTTACACGTTCTCGGCCATGCAGCGTCAGGCCGCGCAGATCGCCGGGCTGCTGCTCGACGAGCGTCTGCCGGTGCCGCCCCGGCCCTACCCGATGCGTCACCGCTGGATGGACGCCGTGATGCTGCGTGCGCTGGACCGCGGCTACGTCGACGGACCTCGGCTGTTCTCAAGCCTTTTCGACGACAACCCGAGCAGTCGGGTGATCCGGTTCCTGGACGGCACGAGCAGCCCGGCCGACGAGCTCGCGATCATGCGGTCGACCCCGACGCCGGCGATGATGCGCTCGGCGATGGAAGACGCGACGGCCCGGGTGAAGCGGATTTTCACGTAGGGCCATCCACTGATCACCTGATGTGACACTACAGCTTTTCCCATGGCAGAGTCGGTGCCCAGCAGCAGTCACCGCAGCACCGGGGGCCCGCGCGCGGGATCGCGCGCGGAACGGGTTCCGGTACGCCGACTTTGGGGAACTTCAGAATGCAGTCACGGGCTCTCCGGGCATCCGGAACCGGTGTCCTGGTCGGTGTGCTCGCAGCTGGTCTGCTGCTCGGTACCGGAGGTTCGGCGGGGGCTGACCCCACGGCCTCGAAGGTGCCCACCGTCGCGGCCGCCAGTCGTTACGACGGGCAGAAGCTGCGCTGGACGCCCTGTCTGAGCCGGGCCGAGCTGCCCGGTCTGCCTGCGGCCTACTACCGCCTCGAGTGCGCGACCATGATCGTGCCGCGTGACTGGAACGCGCCGACGTCGGGCGCCGATGTGCGCATCAAGGTCAGCCGGCTGAAGAGCACCAAGGTCAAGAAGGCCGGGATGCTCTTCACGAACCCGGGCGGTCCGGGGGCCGACGGTGCCGACCTGCCGCTGCTCATGATCAGTGCCCAGCGCAAGAAGCTGATGGCCGGTCAGGACATCTACGGCATGGACGTGCGCGGCACCGGTGGATCGACCAACCTCAGCTGTGGTGGCGTGACCAACCTGACCGTCGATCCCCGGGTGCGCACCGCGTCCAACATCGACCTGATTCTCGACTCGGCCGAGCTCACCGCGAAGGCCTGCGACGTGGCCGGCGGCGCGCTGCGGCCCTACGTCACCACCGCCCAGACCGTTCAGGACGTCGATCTGCTGCGCCGCCTGGCCGGGCAGAAAACCGTTAACTGGCTTGGGTTCTCGGCCGGTACCTGGATGGGCGCGTACTACGCCACGACGTTCCCGAAGCACGCCGGGCACATGGTGTTCGACTCCAACGTCGAGTTCACCGGCACCTGGCAGACGGCGGTCTCGCGGCAGGCGCTCGGGTTCCAGCGGCGCTTCGAGAAGGACTTCGCGCCCTGGGTGGCGAAGTACCACAACGTCTACGGGCTGGGCGCGACGCCGAAGGCGGTGCTCGCCAGCTACGAGCGGCTGCGGGCGCGGATGACGCCCGACACCCCGGTCGAAGACGCGGTCACGCTCGACGACGTGATCGCGGGCACGATGTACGCGAAGGCGATGTTCCCCGACGCGGCGGCGGCCCTGTCCGACCTCAACGGGTTCCTGCGGGCCCAGAGCGCCGGTCGCTACCGCACCGCCGCGAAGCTCTCGGCCTCGGTGAAGCAGCGCGTCGCCGCGCTCGACCGCGACGGCCTGCGGCCCTTCTCCAGCGATGCCAGCAGCGCCGTGTTCATGGCCGTGACCTGCCAGGACACGCCCTGGACCGTCAACCGCGACACGCTGGTCGCGTCGTCGGCGCAGCTCGGCGCGAAGAACCCGCTGATCGGCTGGAGCACGCTCAACCAGCCCTGTGCGTTCTGGAAGCGTTCCACCACGACTGCGGCCAATCTGATCCGGCCGACCGGCCGGGGAGTGCCCGAGGTGCTGATGGTGCAGTCGGTGCACGACCCGGCCACGCCGATGGAGGGGGCGAAGGAGGCCGAGGAGCACTTCGCCGGCGCCCGGATGCTCACCGTCAAGGGCGAGGGAGACCACGGGCTCTACGCCGGGGGCAACTCCTGCGTGGACCGCAAGGTCGACGCGTTCATCCTCGAAGGCAAGCTCCCGGCCAAGGACGTGACCTGCCTCGGCACGGCCATGCCCGACCCGGGCTTCAGCCCGATGCGGGCGGCCGGGGTGCCGGGCTCAGCCGTGACCAACCCGCTGCTGGCACTGCGCCAGATCAGCGAGCTGGTGCACTGACCGTTCGGTCCAACCTGCCGGACCGATCGGTTCAGCCCTGGAAACGGCGTAGACGCAGCGAGTTCGTCACGACGGCCACGCTGCTCAGGGCCATCGCGAGACCCGCGATCATCGGGTTGAGCAGGCCGAACGCGGCCAGAGGGATGGCGGCCACGTTGTAGCCGAAGGCCCAGCCCAGGTTCTGCCGCACGATGCGCGACGTGGCCCGGGACAGCCGGATGGCCTGCGGCACGCTCTCCATCTCACCGCGCACCAGCGTGATGTCGCCGGCCTCCATCGCGGCGTCGGTGCCGGTGCCCAGCGCCAGTCCGAGCCGGGCGGTGGCCAGGGCAGCGGCGTCGTTGACACCGTCGCCGACCATCGCGACGCGACGCCCGGCGGTCTGCAGCCTCTCGACCACGGCGACCTTCTCCTCGGGCATGAGCCCGGCGAACACGTCGTCGGGGGCGATCCCGACCGACGAGGCAACCGCTCTGGCGGTGGACGCGTTGTCACCGGTCGCGAGCATCGGCGTCAGCCCCAGCGCGCGGAGTTCGGTGATGGCCTGCCGGGCGCCAGGTTTGATGGTGTCGGCGATCGTCAGCACGGCGGCGGGCTGCTCGTCGATCCAGGCCACGATGGCGGTGCGGCCGTGGGCGGAGGTGACGGCCTGAGTCAGCTGCTCGGGCAGGTTCGGCCCCCAGGAAGGACGTCCCACCCGCACGTGCCGCCCCTCGACAACCCCTTCGACGCCGAGACCCCGGGTGCTGCTGAACTCGCTCACCGTGGGCAGAGGCCCGTCGACCGCGGCCACCACGGCCCGGCCCAGCGGGTGCTCCCCGGCGTGCTCGACGGCTGCGGCCAGGCGTAGCACCTCGTCGCGCTCGAACCCGTCGGTCATGGTGATGTCGGCCAGGCTCATCCGGCCCTCGGTCAGCGTGCCGGTCTTGTCGAGCACGATGACGTCGACGTGCTGGGCGTCTTCGAGTGTCTGCGGTCCGCGGATCAGGATGCCCAGCTGCGCTCCACGCCCGGTGCCGACCAGCAGAGCGGTGGGAATGGCCAGGCCCAGTGCGCACGGGCAGGCGATGATCAGCACCGACACCGCTGCGATCCCCGCGCGCTGGACGTCGCCGGTGATCGCCAGCCAGAGCACGAGCGACAGCAGGGACAACACGATCACGGCCGGCACGAACACGCTCGAGACCCGGTCGGCCAGGCGCTGAGCCCGGGCCTTGCCCGACTGCGCCTCCTGCACGATGCGCGTGATCCGGGCCAGCGTGGTGTCCGCCCCGACCCGGGTCGCCTCGACCACGATGCGGCCGGTGCCGTTCACGCAGGCGCCGGTGACGGTGGATCCTGGTTTCACGTGAACCGGGACGGGTTCTCCGGTGAGCATGGATTCGTCCACGTCGCTCGAACCCTCGGTGACCACGCCGTCGGTACCGATGCGCTCGCCCGGGCGGACCACGAAAAGGTCTCCCACGGAAAGCTCTTCGGCCTTCGCCCGGAACTCCTGTCCGCCGCGCAGCAGGTTGACGTCGCGGGCGCCGAGATCAAGCAGCGACCGCAGGGCGGCGCCGGAGTGACGCCGCGCTCGGGCCTCGAGCAGGCGGCCGGCGAGCAGGAAAGTGGTTACGACGGTGGCAATTTCAAGATAGGGCTCGCCGGTGCCGGTGATCAGGATGGTGATCGACCAGAGGGTGGCGGCCGTGATCCCGATGGAGACCAGGGTGTCCATGGTGGCCGCGCCGTGGCGTGCGTTGATGCCCGTGGCCCGGTGGAACGGCCAGGCCGCCCACGTCACCACCGGCAGGGTCAGCGCCAGTGCGAGCCAGCCCCAGCCGTCGAAGTGCAGGGCCGGCACCATCGACACCGCCACGACGGGCACCGTCAGGACTGCGGCCAGGACCAGACGGGGTCTGAGAACCCTTTCCTGGTCGGTGTCTCCGTCGTCGTGCGAGGCTTGTGGAACCTGGGCCGTGTAGCCGGTCTTCTCCACCGTGGAGATCAGGTCGGCGGTGGTGACGCCCTCCGCGACCAGCACGTGAGCTCGCTCGGTGGCGAGGTTGACGGTGGCGTTCACCCCGTCCATGCGGTTGAGCTTCTTCTCCACCCGGGTCGCGCAGCTGGCGCACGTCATGCCGCCGATGGCCAGCTCGACCGGGGTGGTGCGAACGGTGTCCGGGGACACGATCAGGCCTGCTCGAGCTCGTAGCCCGCCTCGTCGACCGCCGCCGCGACGGCCGTGGGATCAAGGGGTGACTCGCTGGTGATGACCACGGGGGTGACGCCCTCGGGCTTGAGGTCGACCTCGACAGCGGTCACGCCCGGGATGGCGGACAGCTCCGAGGTGACGGCCGAGACGCAGTGTCCGCAGGTCATGCCGGTGACGTCGATGTTCGTGGTGGTGCTCATGGCTGATGTGCTCTCTTCCTCGAGTTCGTGAGCGGGATGCGCCGGTTCGGCTCGGAGTCGGGTGGTCAGCTCCGGACGAGCCGGGCGATGGCGTCGGCAGCCTCGGCGATCTTGATCCGGGCCTCGTCGTCGCCCTGTCGGGCGGCCTCGACCACGCAGTGGGACATGTGGTCTTCGAGCAGGCCCAGACTGACTGCCTGAAGTGCCTTGGTGACGGCCGCGACCTGGGTCAGGACATCGATGCAGTACGTGTCCTCGTCAACCATCCGCTGCAGACCGCGCACCTGACCTTCGATCCGGCGCAGCCTCTTCTGGTAGTCCTCTTTGGTGCCCGCGTAGCCCGGCATGCCCGTTCCCCTTTCGACGAAACCCTACCCCCCTAGGGTATGCCTTAGGTCTAACGCACACCCTCGGGGGGTATTCCACCCCGAGCCCATAGAGCGGCAGATGGTGGACGCTGCTTGCCTCGGCCGCGGGCCGCCCTCCAGCTAGATGCCCAGCTAGATGCCCAGCTGGATGCCCAGCTGGATGCCCAGCTGGATGCCCAGCTGGATGCCCAGCTGGATGCCCAGCTGGATGCCCAGCTGGATGCCCAGCTGGATGCCCAGCTGGATGCCCAGCTGGATGCCCAGCTGGATGTCTGGCTGCCTGCCTGGCTGCCTGCCTGGCTGCCTGCCTGGCCGCCTGCCTGGCTGCCTGCCTGGCCGCCTGCCTGGCCGCCTGCCTGGCCAGACCCTCGCGATGCGCTCTCCCCATCCCCCCGGATGGCCCCCGCGGGCACATCATCCGGCCGACCGAGGCGGCTCAGAGCGGTTTGCCTCTGGGCCGAGCACAGAACACCCCGCTATACCTCACGGGTATAGCGGGGTGTCCTGTGCTGGCGGAGAGAAGCTGCGTAGAGAGCGTCGACGTGCAACTGGCCTGATCCAAGGCACGACGCTCCGCGGCCCGTCTCGCCCCAACCCGCCTGATGTCACCCGCTCGCAGGCACGCTGCTCCGCCTAGGTGTTGTGGTGCATGAGGTTAGTGACGGCAGGGCCGTAGGCCGCTGAACGGGGAACGGGGAACGGGTCTCCTGGCAGAGGATGTGAATCACCACAAGACACGTCCGCTGCAAGCCCAGGAGACCCGCCGTGCACCACCGTAATGCCCCGCTGACCCCGGCCGGACGCCTGCGTCTGATCGAACGCTGCCTGCACCGCCCTATCGCCCACGTCGCCGCCGAGGCTGGCATTAGCCGGCAATGCCTCTCGAAGTGGGTGAGCCGTTACCGGCAGCTCGGGGAGGCCGGGTTACAGGACGCCTCGAGCGCTCCGAAAGCCTCTCCAGCTAGGACATCGCCGCAGGTCGTCGAGCAGATCGAGGAGCTCCGGCGGGAGAAAAAGTGGTCGGCCCGAACGATCGCCGCGGAGCTGAACGGCCAGGGCGTGGCGATCAGCGTGAGCACGGTCGGGCGGTGGCTGGCCCGTCTGGGCATCAGCCGCCGTCGTGACCTCGACCCGACTGGCTCCTCCAACCGCAAGCCCGCGCAGAAGATCATCGCGCGCTATCCAGGCCACATGATCCACGTCGATGTGAAGAAGGTCGGCCGCATCCCCGACGGTGGTGGCTGGCGCGTTCACGGCCGGACCTCGGCCCAGCACCGCGCCAACCGCCGGGCCGCCGCACGCACACACGCCAAGTCCGCCAACGCCGCGGTCAGGACCGGCTACGTGTTCCTGCACTCGGCCGTGGACGGGTTCTCCCGGCTGGCCTACACCGAGCACCTGCCCGACGAGAAAGCCGTCACCGCGATTGCTTTCATGACCCGAGCCCGCGCCTACTTCGCAGCCCACGGCATCAAACGGATCACCCGGGTCGTCACCGACAACGGATCGGCCTACCGATCCGCAGCGTTCCTACGCGCCCTGAGCAACCTGGGCGTGAGCGTTCACCAGCGCACCCGCCCATTCACCCCGCAGCACAACGGCAAGGTCGAGCGCTACCAGCGGATCCTCGCCGAAGAACTCCTCTACGCCCGGGTCTGGACCTCAGAAACCCAACGCGCACAAGCCATCGCGACCTGGATCACCCACTACAACTACCATCGAGACCACACCGCTGCCGGGAACCAGCCCCCAGCCGCGCGGCTACGAGCCGGCGTCACCAACGTCATGAGCTGCAACACCTAGGCCGGCCCTACCAAGTTCGGCAAGTTCGCCAGGTTCGCCGAGGTCGCCGAGTTCGCCGAGTTCGCCGAGTTCGCCGAGTCCGCCAAGTCCGCCAAGTCCGCCAAGTCCGCCAAGTCCGCCAAGTCCGCCAAGGTCGCCGAGGTCGCCCAAGCCGCCGAGGTCGCCGAGGCCGCCCAGGCCGTCAAGGTCCTGCTCGAACCGGCCCCCGACACATGCGAAACGGCCCGCCTTACCGCCCGGCTGGAACCAGGCGGCCGACGGGCCGTTTCGTGAAGAGGTGGGTCAGCGCAGCTGGTCTACCAGCTTCGACGCGACGCCTACGTACGTGCCGGGGGTGAGCTCGACAAGCTGCTTGGTCACGTCGTCGGGGAGGCCCAGGCCCTCGACGAACTCGCGCATCACCTCGGCGTCGACCTTGCGGCCACGGGTGAGCTCCTTGAGCCGCTCGTAGGGCTGGTCGAGACCGTGAACCCGCATGACCGTCTGCACCGCCTCGCCGAGCACCTCCCAGGTGGCGTCGAGGTCGCGGGCCAGGGCCTCGGGGTCGGCGTCGAGGCCGGCCAGGCCCTTGCGGGCGTTGTCGATGGCGAGCAACGAGTGGCCGAACGCGATGCCGATGTTGCGCTGCATCGACGAGTCGGTCAGGTCACGCTGCAGACGGGAGGTGACCAGCGTCTGCTCGAGAACTCCCAGCAGGCCGCTGCTGACCTCGAGGTTGGCCTCGGCGTTCTCGAAGCGGATCGGGTTCACCTTGTGCGGCATCGTCGATGAGCCGACCGTGCCCTGGCCGCGCACCTGGATGAAGTAGCCCATCGAGATGTAGGTCCAGACGTCGGTGCACAGGTTGTGCAGCACCCGGTTGAAGCGGGCGACGTCCGAGTACAGCTCGGCCTGCCAGTCGTGCGACTCGATCTGGGTGGTGAGCGGGTTCCAGGTCAGGCCCAGGTGCTCCACGAACGTGCGGGAGACCTCGATCCAGTCGGTGTCGGGCGCGGCGGCGACGTGCGCGGAGAACGTGCCGGTCGCACCGTTGATCTTGCCCAGGAACTCGGTCTTGTCGATGCGACGCAGCTGCCGGCCCAGGCGGTGGGCGAGCACGGCCAGTTCCTTGCCGAGCGTCGTGGGCGTGGCCGGCTGGCCGTGGGTGCGCGCCAGCATCGGCAGGTCGCGCAGCTCCTGGGCCAGGTCGGTGACGTCTTCGTGCAGCGCCCAGGCGGCGGGCAGCCAGACCAGGGCCACGGCGTCGCGCACCATCAGCGCGTAGCTCAGGTTGTTGATGTCTTCGCTGGTGCAGAAGAGGTGCACGATCTCGGTCAGATCGGCGAGGGAGTTACCCTCCATCCGCTTCTTCACGTAGTACTCGACGGCCTTGACGTCGTGCAGCGTGACCCGCTCCGTCTCGGCCAACTCGGCGACGCTCTCGGCGTTGAAGTCGGAGGCGACGGAACGCAGGTAGGTGATCTCGTCGGCGGTCAGCTTGCGCAGCCCGGGCACCGACCGGGTCTCGGTCAGGTGGATCAGCCACTCCACCTCGACGTGCACCCGGCGCTGGTTGAGCGCGGCCTCGGACAGGTGCTGCGCCAGCGGGGCGACGGTGGCGCGGTAGCGCCCGTCGAGCGGGCCCAGCGGCACGTCGTCACCGAGAACGTTCGGCGTCGAGCTGAGCTGGTGCAGGGACTGGCCGGGGCGTGGGCTGCTGAGCTGGGTCACGGGTCAATGGTCCCACGCTGCACGACGCGCTCCGGACCGCGGTCAAGGCATCCTGATCAGGAAAAAGGGCGAATCGCTCGCGATCCCGGACCTCCCTCACCTCCGCCGTCACGCACGATGCGCCCTAAGGTGCCGCCATGCCGACGCTTCCCGAATGGGCCACCGGCCTCAACCTGCAGCCTCATCCCGAGGGTGGCTGGTTCGCCGAGACCTACCGGTCCACCCACGAGCTCCCGCCCGGGCAGCTGCCCGACGCCGGATACGAGGGACCACGCTCGCTGGCCACGTCGATCCTCTTCCTGTTGCTGCCCGGCGAGACCTCGGCCTGGCACGTGGTCCGCTCCGACGAACTCTGGATCCATCAGCGGGGCGGCCCCCTCGCCCTGGGCCTGGGCGGTACCGATCCGGCCGCACCCGGCCCAGCGGTCGAGTCGATCCTGGGCACCGAGCCGAACCAGAGTCCGCAGCTGCTGGTGCCGGCCGGCACCTGGCAGACGGCTCGTCCGGCCGGAGACGAACCGGTGCTCGTGGGATGTGTGGTCACACCCGGTTTCGACTACCGCGACTGGCGGCTGGCCTGACGTTCGAGCCCTGACCTCAAAGCCCCCAACGAAGGACGGTGTGGTCGCCCGCGCGGGCGACCACACCGTCCTTCATCGGTGTTGCGGAGAAATCAGACGGCCGCGGCGGTCTTCTCCTCGGCCTGCTCCAGCTCCAGAGCCTGCTGCTCGGCCTGGATCTCGGCGAGCCGGTCGTTGTTGTTGCGCAGCAGCGAGCCGAGGAGCAACAGCGCCGCGCCGACAACGGTGTAGATCACGAAGACCAGCAGGGCCGACTTGCTGCCCTGGCCGTCGAAGAACGCCATCGAGCGCAGCACGGTGGCGGTGGCGCCGGGCGGCATCAGCTGGCCGACGGTGCCCCACGGGGTGGGCAGCCACTCGGGCACGCTGCTCAGACCGGAGAGCGGGGCGCCGAACAGCACCAGGATCGCCGCGCCGATACCCAGACCCCAGCGGCCGAGCAGGGCGTGCAGTCCGAGCAGGACGATGCTCGTGGTGAGCACGCCTGCCGCGAGACCGGCCGAGAGCAGCCAGTACTGCGTGGCGTCCGTGCCCGCGGTGGACTTGGTGACGAAGTTCAGCACCGCCGCGATCGCCAGGCCGAGAGCGGCGGAGGCCAGCACGGCGCCACCGATCTGGGCCAGCGGACGACGCCGGTACAGCAGCGCCAGCGCGATCGCGGGCAGGACCGAGAGGATGACCAGCGGGAGCTCGGCGGCGGCGAGGCCGTCACCGCGCGGGTCGCCGAGGGGCTGAGCAACCACGTCGACCACGGTGACCTGGGCGCCGGCCTGCTGCATCAGGGTGTTGGCCACGGTCTGCAGAGCATCGGAGGCCTGGATGCCGGCCGCCGAGGCGATCATCATCTGGGCCTGGGTGTCGTCTACATAGAGACCGCCGTAGACCTCACGGTCTTCGATGCCGCTACGCAGATCGTCTTGCGTGGTGTAGACGCGTACGTCGAACGTGCCTTCGCCACCGAACTGCTCGAGCAGCGTCGTGAGCTGCCCGGTGATCTCCGCGGCGCCGCCGACGCCGACCGGCACCTCGTGCGGCTTGCTCTTGGCGATCGGCAGGGTCATGGCCCCGATCAGCAGCGCCGCGATCGCGGCGAGCGCGACCAGGGTGCCGATCAGCGGGAACAGGGTGTCGTACTTGCCGTCGGCGCGGGGGGTGCGGGGCTGCTTGGGCTCCTGCACACCCCAGCCACCGGTGGCGGGGGGCTCACCGACGGGGGACGCGGTGGTGGCGTCGACGTCGCCGGCGGCCTGAGCGCTGGTTGCGTCGGCAGCCGAGGCGGCGCCCGTGCCCGTGGCCGTGCCGGTGCCCGTGCCGGTGCCGGTGCCGGTGCTGGTGCTCGTGGCCGTGCCGGTGCCTGCGCTGGTGCTCGTGGCCGGGCTGCTGCTCGGCGTCGAGCTGCTGTTCGCGGACGGGGTGGTGACCGCCGCGGCCGCCACCGGGGCCGCGACCGTGGTGGCGGCTGCCGTGTCGTCAGCCGTGTCGTCGGTCTTGTCGTCGCTCGCCCCGGCGCCGGACGTCGCCGTGCTGTCGGAGCTGTCGCTGCTGTCGGCCTTGGCGGCCGAGGTCGGCAGCGGCTTGAGCGTCAGGTCGGCGGCCTCGGGCTTCGAGGTGCCGATCGGCTTGGTGGCGCCGGCAGTCGGCACAGCATCTGCATTCGTGTCCGAATTGTTGCCAGAAGCGGTGGCCGAGGCCGGGCTGTCGGTGGTGTCGGCGGAGGTCGTGCCGGTCGCGTCGGCGGTGTCGCCCGCGGCGCTGACCACACCCTCGTCGGTGGTGTCCTGCGTCTCGGAGGGTTCGTCGTCGGTGGTGTCGACAGCCACCGTGGTCTCGGTGGAGGACTCCCCGGCCGGGGACGAATCCTGCGTGCCCGTGGGGGCACTGGTGCTCACGGCGTTTTCGGTCGTACTCTTCGTGGCGGCCTCGGGAGCGTCCGTGACATCCTTCTCCGAGTCGGTTTCGGGTCCCTTGCCGGACGCCGAATCGCGGGTCATCGTCTCTCCTCTTCACGGGGTGGATCACGAGGGTGGGCCGCGCGCACCTTAGCCGACTCACCCGTGAGCCCCTGACAGGACATTTGCCCTGGTTGGCCAGTTGTTGGCCGGGTGTTGACCGGGTCACGTTCAAGCGCGGGCCCCGGCTGCCGACCCAAGAGTGCATGGACGTCGCGCCCGCTGCCCGCCTGGTGGCCAACATCGAGCAGGTGGTGCGTGGTCAGCACGCCGCGGTCGAACTGCTGACCATTGCCGTCCTCGCGGGCGGTCACGTGCTGATCGAGGACGCGCCGGGCACCGGCAAGACCACCCTCGCACAGTCGGTGGCCCGGACGGTGGGTGGCGCGTTCCAGCGAGTGCAGGCCACGGCCGACCTGATGCCCTCGGACATCACCGGTTCGTCGGTCTGGGACCCCAGCCGCCGCGAGTTCAGCTTCGTGCCAGGCCCGGTGTTCGCCGACGTGCTGCTGGTGGACGAGCTGAACCGGATGCCCCCGCGCACCCAGTCGGCGCTGCTCGAGGTGATGGCCGAGCGGATGGTCACCGTGGACGGGGTGCGGCATCCGGTGCCGCCCAGCTTCTTCCTGGTGGCCACGCAGAACCCTCTCGAGCAGCACGGCACCTACCCGCTGCCGGAGGGCCAGCTCGACCGCTTCGACGTGCGCATCCACCTGAAACCCCTGACCGCCGTGGATGAGTTCACCGTGGTGCGCGAGCAGCTGACCGGCCCGACCGTGGCCACGCTGGCGCCGGTGCTCGACCCGGCCGGGCTCAACGCCCTGCGGGACAGTGTGCGCGCCGTGTTCCTGGCCGAGCCGGTGCTGGAGTATGCCGTCAAGCTCGCCCGCTCGACCCGCACCGACCAGCGGATCCGCGCCGGGGCCGGGTCCCGGGCCGCCATCGCCCTGGCCCGCTGCGCCCAGGCCCGCGCCCTGCTGCACGGCCGTGAGTACGTGGCCCCCGAGGACGTCGCCGAGCTCGCCGGGCCGGTGCTCGCCCACCGGATCGTGCCCGCCGTCGCCGACCCGGCCGAGACCCTGATCAACGACCTGGTGAGGGCACAGCCGGTGCCGGTGCCGGTCTGACATGCCCAGCGACGCCCGCGACCACACCCCCGGTGGATCTCCCGCCGGCGCCACCCCCGAGCTGACCGGCACCGCGACCGGCACCGCGACCGGCACCGCGCCGACGAACACGCCCGGCCGCTTGATCGGCGACGGTCCCGGCGGCCCAAACAGCAGCCCGACCAGCAAGGGGCCCGGCCGCCTGACCGGGCGAGCGACCGGTGGCCTGCGCGAGCGCATGCAGCGCGAGATGCGCCTGATACGGCCGATCACCCCCGGCGGCTGGCTCGCGATCATGCTGGCCGCGGTGCTGGCAGCGATCGCGATCCGCGCGCTGAACCCCTGGCTGCTGCTCGTGGCCTGTGCGCTCGCGGTGCCGGTGTTGCTCTCGCAGTTCTTCCGGCCGGACCTGCGCTCGGTGTCGGTGGCCTTTCGCTCGCCGGAACGGATGGTGGTGGGAGAGGCCGCGGAGCAGGTGCTCTCGATCCGGAACGACGGCGTGCACAGCACTCCTGGCCTCGGGGTGGTGCACACCTGCGCCGGGCTCCCGCCGGTGTCGCTGGCGGTGCCTCCGCTGCCGCCCGGTGGCCAGGCCGAGTTCACGGTGAGCCGGGTGCCCGTGCGCCGGGTGCGGGCCGACACCCACGAGATCAGGCTGTGGACGACGGCTCCCTTCGGGATGGCCGGCCACGCCCGGCGGATCCGCAGCCGGGCCGCGATCTGCGTGCACCCCGCCCGGGTTGCCGCGGTCGACATAGGCACCGGACACCTGGGCGTTGAGGACGCAGCCGGCGCCCGCCCGACCCCGGCCGGCAGCGAACCCCACGGCCTGCGCGAATGGCGCCACGGCGACGACCGCCGCCACGTGAACTGGCGCGCGACCGCCCGCCAGCCCCGGCCCGAGCAGCTCATCGTGGTGGTGCCGGAGCCCGAGGTGGAGTCACGGCTGATCATGCTGGTCACCGGCTCGGCGCAGGACGAGGCCTGGGAGGAGCTGCTCTCGCTGGCGGCCTGGTCGGCCTGTGCCGCGGTGGGCACCCACTCGGACGTGACTCTGCTGGCCCCCGGGGTGGAGCCGTGGAGCGGGACGGACGAGCAGCAGATCCTGGACTGGTTCGCCGGCCTCGACGAAGCCGGGACCGAGGCAGCGACGACCAGCGCGACGGCCGAACACGACGAGTTCCACACCCAACTACACGTCCGAACCACCCCCGGGGTTGTCATGATCCACGCACAAACCCGCCCCTTCGGACTTCACCCCGCCGAAGGCACCCCGTGAAGAACGCCGCCACCCTGCTCACCCTGGCCTCCGCCGCGGCGGCCCTGGGGCTGGCCGGCCTCCTCCCGGCCGTGGTCTGCCTGCTCGTGATCGTGCTCATCGTGGTCGTCGGGGTGTTCGTGCCCGCCCGCTTTCCGCAGGTCACGGCCGTCTCCTGGCGTAGGACGGCGGTGGCCGCGGCCTCGATCGGCCTGGTCGTGCTGGCCACCGCGCTGACCGGGTCACGGGCCCTGGTCACCGGCGACATCGAGGACCCACTCGCGAGCGCCGCCTCGGTGCTGGCCGTACCCGACGGCGTCCCTCTCGGTCTGCTCGCCGCCCTGGCCGCCGGCTCGCTGGTCGCGGTCACGCTCGAGCTCGGCGACCGTCGCGGCGTGCAGTCCGGCCTGGTGCTGGGCGCCGCCGTGCTCGGTCTGGCCTGTGTCGCCGCGCCGAACGGGCAGCGGCTGCTGATCCCGATCGTCGTGGGCTGGCCCGCCGCCCTGTTCGCCCTGACCCGGCTCACCACGGTGCAGACCCGGCAGACCCCGACCGTCACCGCCATGACCCTGACCCGCGACGCCGACGCGCCGGCCGAGTCGTCGCTGTCCCCGGCCCTGCGCTGGCGTGTGCTGCCGGTGCTGCTGGCCATCACCCTGAGCTGCGGTCTTCTCGGGGCGGCGGCCGCGTCGGGCATGACCGAGATCGCCCGCAACGCCGCCTCCGGCAGTGCGGGCGGAGGCTTCTCGGGCAACGGCGCCCGGGCCTGGGACACGAAGTTCCTCGGTGGCCAGATGGCCCTGAACTCCCGTGGTCCCCTCAGCGAGACCGCCGTCGCAGAGGTCCCCGCCGATGCTCCCGCCCACTGGCGCACAGCCACACTCGACCTCTACACCGGTGCGGGCTGGGAGACCACGGGTCGCTCCGCCCTCGTCACCACCCTGCAGAACAACGGCAACGCCGTGCAGTTGCGCACAGAGGGCACCGATTCAGCAATGGACGCGGGGGGCACCGAAACTCCGACGGTCACCGAGGATTCGAGCGGGTCCGACCCGACCCCAACCGCCGCCGAGGACACCACCACCGATACGGACGCAGCCACCGACCAGGGCACCAGCGGCACCAGCGAAGACGCGACCACTGACCAAGGCACGAGCGAGGACGCCGGCGCGAGTGGGGACGCGGGCGCGAGTGGGGACGCGGGCGCGAGTGGGGACGCGGGGACCAGCACGAGCAGCACGATCAGCCCGAGCGCCCCGGCCACCGCCGACGGTGGTCCGGGTTCCCCCATCGACTCCTCACCGGCCGTCCCCGGCGACCTGACCAACCCCGCCGCCCCCGGTGACCTCGGAATCGGCGAGGACACCGGCACGTCCGGCGGCGCCGACACTCTCGGGACCGGCACCCCCGCACCCCAGAACACTGAAAGTCCCGGGAGCCCGGAAAGCCCCGGGACAGCACCCCCGGAGAACTCCACGACCCAGCTCGGCACCACCCGCACCGACCAGGTCCGGATCCGCGGCAACGGCACCGCCCAGCTGATCGCCCCCGGCCGCGTCCTGTCCGCCGACCTGCCCGCCGGATACGCCGGCCGCACCTACGTCTCCAACGGCGACCGCGTCCTGATGCCCTCCCGCAACAACGACGAGTACCTGATCAGCAGCCGCGTCTATCCCGACACCACCCGGCCCGCCTCGCTCGGAACCGCGGCGGGAACCGCGGTGGCGACCGCGGTGGCGACCGACGCCGGGAGCCCCGCCGCAGCCCGAAGCGCCAGGGGGACCACCATCGACCCCCGCTGGCTGCAGGTGCCCGACACCCTGCCCACCCGCGTGCGGGACCTGAGCCGCGAACTCACCGCCACCGCCCCCACCCGGCTCGCCGCCGTGCAGGCGATCGAGGCCCGCCTGCGCCAGATGATGACCTACACGCTCGACGCCGCCGTGCCTCCGGAGGGCCAGGACGCCGTGGACTTCGCGCTGTTCGAGTCCGGCCAGGGTTACTGCGAGCACTTCGCCAGCGCCGAGCTGATGCTGCTGCGTGCGGCCGGCATCCCGGCGCGGATGGTCGTGGGTTACCTGGCGGACGGAAGCGACGCCAATGACGGACGTCAGGTGCTCCGGGCGTCGGCGGCCCACGCCTGGGTCGAGGTCTGGTTTCCCGGCGCGGGCTGGGTGACCTCCGACCCGACCCCCTCCGGCGGCGCCGGCCAGAGCTTCTTGCAGACCGTGAGCAACACCTTCGACCGGCTGACCCACCAGCTCGCGGAGAGGGCCCTGGCCTTCCTGACCGGCGTGGTCGGCCCGGTGGCCCTGATCGTGCTGGCCCTGCTGCTGTGGCTGTTCCGGGGTCCTCTGCTGAAGATCGTGCTGAGGGCCCGTCGCCGTCCGAAGCCGGCAACGGGCGACCGCATCGATCCCGACCTGCGAAAAGCCTTCGGCAGCCTGCAGTCAGCGCTGGCCCGGGAGGGAACCCCGAGGTTGGCGCACGAGTCGGTCACGGCCCTGCGTGACCGTGTGATCGGCGACCGCGCCTACGGTGAGACGCAGGAGAAGGCCGACCTGGAAAAGGCTTTCGACGTTCTCCACCGCGCCCTCTACGCGAAGGTGCCGCCCGGCACCCACGAATGTGCCGACGCGTCCACCATTCTGGATCGCGAAGCCACTCGCCGACTGGAGGCCCAGAAGCAGAAGGCCTAGCCCGTGGTGAGTTTCGGGCAGTCGGCGCAGTTGATGTAGAGCGGGCAGGTGGTGAGCGCACAGACCACCTGATGCCCCGCCAGACCCAGGTAGACCCGCTCCATGTGCACCGCCCGCGACCCCTTGGCCAGCACCACCGCGTGCTCGTCGGACCCCTCGAGAATGCTCTTGACCTGGGCCAGCGCCTCCTGGGCGGAGTCTGCCGAGCCGATCGAGGTCAGCCCCTCGGCCGCCGCCCGCTCGCGCAGCGGGGCCGCCGCCGCCCCCACCGTGATCAGGTGCGTCACGCTGGAGGCCGCCTTGTGGCCCACCCGCGAGTGCAACTCTTCGGAGAACTGACCGAGCTCGCCCATCTGCCCCAGCACGGCCACCTTCACCGTGCCCGGCAGGCTGGCCAGCAGGTCGAGCGAGCCGATCATGGCGTCGGGACTGCCGTTGTAGCTGTCGTCGATCATCAGCAGCTCGTCGTCGATGCGCCGCAGTGACGCGCGCCCGGCCGGCGGCTGCACCCCCCGCAACGCCTCGATGCTCTCCGCCGGCGCGATGCCGTAGACCCGGCCCACCGCCACCGCGAGCATGGCCGCGTAGCCGAAGTGCCGCCCGGCCGCCCCGATGCTGAAGGGCAGCCGCTGCCCGTCGACCTCGATGACGCCCTGGGTGCCGTGCTCGTCGACCGTGACGTCGACCGCGCGCAGGTCGTTGCCCTCGTCGAACCCCACGCGCACCACCGTGGCGGCGGCCGCCCCCGGCCGCCCGAGCGTGGTGCGGGTGAGCAGCTCGTCGTCACCGTTCACGATCCACGTCCCACCGGGGCGGGTGTGGTTGAAGATGTCGGTCTTCTCGTTCGCCAGCTCCTGCTGACTCGCGAAATTGCCCAGGTGCGCGAACCCGACGTTGGTCACCACCGACACGTTCGGCGAAACCAGACCGGTCAGGTGGCCGATCTCACCGGGGTGGTTGGTGCCGATCTCGGAGATCACCTGTGACTGCCCGGGCTCGATGGCCGTCAGCGTCAGCGGCACACCGAGGTGGTTGTTGAAACTGGCCTTGTTCGCGAGGATGTCGAACTTCGACTGCAGAACCTGGGCGATCAGCGTCTTGGCGGTGGTCTTGCCGGCCGAGCCGGTCACCGCGATCACCGAGGCGCTGCTGCGCGACCGGGCCACAGCCGCGGCCTCCTGCAGCGCGACCAGCGTGTCGGGCACCCGCACGACGGTGACACCGAGCTCCAGCAGTTCCGGGACAACGCGGCTGACCAGTACACCCGTCGCCCCGGCGCGCACCGCGGCCGCCGCGAAGTCGTGGCCGTCGCGGCTCGGGCCCCCGATCGCGACGAAGAGCTCGCCCCCGGTGATGTCGCGGGTATCGACGCTCGCGCGGCCGAACTGCTCGGCATTCCTCCGCACGACCTCGGCACCTTCGACCGCCGCGAGGACGTCGCCCACCTGGATCACAGAACCGTTCCCTCCGTACTTACTGCCGGAGAGCCGATCCTACGTGCCCTAAAGGGCACACCTCACAGCTGAGCGAGCTGCGCCAGATGCTCCTGGGCCCGGCGCAGCGCGATGAAACCGGCCGCGGAACCGACGGCCAGGCGACCGGCGTGCCACTCCAGCTCGGCGTCGTCGAGGTGCGGGGGCAGCCGCCGGGCGACGTCGGCCACCTGCGCGATCTCGGTGGCCTGCCGGGCCACGAACCCGGCATCGACCACGTCACCGTGACCGGGCACGACCACGCCACTCAGCCGGTCGAGCAGCCGGTTCAGCGTGGCGGCCCAGTCGAGGGGGTAGGCGTGGTCGAACGACGGCGGCGCGCCCTGCTCGACCAGGTCACCGACGAAGGCGACGTGGGCGTCGGGCACCTCCACCACCATGTCGTGGTCGGTGTGCCCACGCCCCGGATGGTGCAGCACCACGTGCCGCCCACCGAGATCGAGGGTGGCGTCGCACGACATGGTGCGGTTGGGCGGCGTGATGCGCACGGCGTCGACCTCGTCGGCCAGCACCTCCTGCCCGGACTCGCGCAGCCAGCCCGCGATCTCGGCGCGCTGGCACCGGCCGTTGGCGGACAGGTCGGCGTGACACCGCTCGTGCGACCAGATCTCACAGCCGGGCTGGGCGTCGGCGAACACCTGGGTGCCGAAGCAGTGGTCGAAGTGCGAGTGGGTCAGGGCCACCACGTGCGGCAGCCCGGTGACCGAGCGGACCGCGCGGTAGAGCTCCCGCCCCTCGCGCTCGTTGCCCCGGGTGTCGATCACCAGGCAGCGGTCTTCGCCGAGGACCAGGCCGGCGTTCATGTCGAGCGTCTTGTTGCGGCGCACGAAGACCCGGTCGCCGACCTCGCGCCAGCGACCCCAGGGGGTGGTGTCGATACTCACCGGACGGTTCCGCGGTGCTGGGTGAACAACTCGGCTCCCTCGTTCCGGCCTTCGGCTCCCCAGCCGAAGACACGCCGACGGTTGTTGCATCGAGCGCCGGACTGGTCTGCCTTCGCAGCGACAATCCGCATTGAGTACACAACGCAGAGTACGCCCGTTCTGACCGAATTCGGGAACTCAGGGTAGTGCGATCATGACGGTGGGGGAGAATGGCGCGGATCTGCACCGGATCGTTACTCAAGGCAAACGGTCCGCTGCCCTGAGCCACCTGTCAATAGGTGCTCTGGACCAGTCGGTCACCGGGGGCAGACCGGTCGGTCCAGGGCGATTGACCGGTCGAGCGCGCGCTCAGATGGCCGGTTCCGCCGCGTATGCCCGCAGGAACGTGTCTACCCCGTCGTGCACGGCCCCCTCGAAGGCCTCCGTGCTGATGCGCTGTGTGCCCAGCACCGTGAGCCCGGGCAGCTCCGCGTTCACGAGCACCATGAACTGCCGCGCGGCCTTGACCGGATCGGCGATACGCAGAAAACCAGCGTTGCCGAGCATGGCGAGACGCCCGGCGAGCGCCTCCTGCACCGGGCGAACCGCGCGCACCTGAACGACGTCGAAGATGTCGGGGTCGCGCCCGACCTCGGCCGCGATCATCCGGTCCAGAAACACCGAGCACGGGCTCAGCGAGCAGTCGGCCAAGCCCAGACCGAGCCGGTAGAGCGCCTCCTGCCAGCCCTCGGCGGAGTAGTCGAGCTGGGCGATCGCGCCGAGCGCGGCCTCGTTCTGCTGTTGCGCCGAGTCGGCCACCGACTCCCGGAACAGCTGCTCCTTGCCGCCGAAGTGGCTGTACACCGTGGGTTTGGAGACGCCGGCCCGGGAGGCGATGGCGTCGATGCTCGCCCGCTCGTACCCCTCTTCGCCGAAGATCGGCGCGGCCGCGTCGAGAATCTCGCGCCGTCGGTCTCTCAGAGCCACGCCTTTGATTCTACGTCCAGTTTCCTCTGACGACCGTGTGGCTTCCACCGCACTTACTGGTTGGTTTGATTGAACTGGTGGGTTTAGTTTGACGCTCATGACAGTCAAAGAGGTGCCCAGGTCGGCACTCGCGGCCGTCGCCACGGCGGCCCTTCTCGCGGTGCTCGACGGCACGGTGGTGGCGGTGGCGCTCGACTCGCTGGCCGATTCGTTCGACGCCCGTCTCGACCAGGTGGTGTGGGTGACCATCGCGTATCTGCTGGCGGTGGCGTCGGTGCTGCCGGTGCTCAGCTACTTGACCTCCCGGTTCGGTCCGCGCGCCCTGTTCGTCACCGGGATGCTGATCTTCCTGGCCGGTTCCGGTCTGACGGCGCTGTCCTGGTCGGTGCCCGCGCTGATCGGGTTCCGGGTGGTCCAGGGCATCGGGGGCGGCATCGTCGAGCCGACCGCGATGACGCTGGCCGCCGGCCTCGCCCCCGAGGGACAGATGGGCCGGGTCATGGGCGTGATGTCGATGATCGTGAACGTGGCCCCGGTGCTCGGCCCGCTCGTCGGCGGGCTCCTGCTCCAGACCGGGCACTGGCAGTGGATCTTCGTGGTCAACCTGCCTCTCGGACTACTGGTGCTGGGCGCGGTGCTCCGGGTCACCAGGGCTCGAATGGAGGACGCCCCTCAGGCCCGGGCGGGATCCGTCGCCGATGTGCGGGGTCTCCTCATGCTCACGGCCGGGTTCGTCGGGGTGCTGTTCGCCCTGAACCGTTCCGGGGAGAGCGGTCTGAGTCCCGTGGTCGTCCTGACCGGCGTCGTCGGGGTTCTCCTCCTGGCCGCCTACGCACCGCACGCCGCCCGCGTCACCCGTGCCGGTCGTCCACCCGCATTCGATCTGCGACTGCTCGCCCGCCCCGGTTTCGGCGCGAGCATGGGGGTGATGGGCCTGGTCGGGCTGGTCATGTTCATCCAGCTGACGTCGCTGCCCCTGTTCGCCGCGCAGCGGTTCGGCGTGTCCGGGCTGGAGCAGGGGGTACTCGTCAGCGCCCTGGGCATCGGGCTCCTGGTGTCGATGAGCGCGAGCGGCCGGCTGAGCGACAGCATCGGTGCGCGTCCGCTGGTGGCCGGGGGGGCGGTCGTCACCCTGGCCGGGGCGCTGGTCTTCGTGGCCGGGCACGACCAACTGCCGCCGACGGTGCTCTACGTGCTCTTCGTCGTGGTCGGCCTGGGCTTCGGCGCCACCGCGGCCCCGACCGTGGCCGGGGCGTTCCGGTTGCTCGGGCCGGGGGAGCAGGCGGCGGGTACGACCGCGTTGTTCATGACCGTGCAGTTCGGCGCGTCGGTGGGCGTGACCCTGCTCGGTCTGCTGCGGACGGTGTCACCGGACTGGGTGAGTTGGCTGTTCCTGATCGTCGCCGGGGCCCAGCTGATCGTGCTCGCTCTGGCCACCCGGCTCGCGGTGCGTCAGGGGGCGGTCTTGACGAGCGGGCAGCCGCCGCACTTCTCCTCGTCCTGACGATAGAAGAGGCAGCACATGCCCCGCACCGGATCGAGCGTGCTGTTCTCCAGGATGCGCACCGTGCCGCGCCGCCGGATCGGGGCGCCCTCGGCCACCAGGGCATCGAGGAAGAGCTGACCGGCGGCGCGACCGGCCTCCTGGCTGCCGCCCACCAGCGCCGGGCTCTTGGTGGTCGGGCTCAGCACCGAGTCGGCGACCTGGTTCCACATCGCCACCGTGCCGTAGCGAGTGCGCGCGTGGATCTGCTCGATCAGGGGCGCCAGCGTCGCGTAGGCGTTGCGGGCCGCCCACGACACCAGCCCGGCGAGGTCCTCGGTGACGTCGACACCCGGCGTGCCGGCCAGCTCATCGGTCGGCAGCACCGCGAAACGGGTTGATCGCACGGCGATCTGGGCGACGAGGCCCTCGTCGTCGAGCCGCAGCACCAGCGAGTCGGGCCCGGTGTCGTAGGCCTGGCCGGTGTTCGCGATCGCGACGCCGAGACGGCCGGCCGCCGCGTAGCCCAGGCTGCCGATCAGCCGGGCGCCGGTGACCGCCGGGCCGTGGCGGAGGTGAGGCCCCTCGGATGTGAGCATGGCCTCGATCACCTCACGCGGAGTGATCCACCGACCGCGCTCGGGAACCTCACCGAAAGGCCACGCCGCGTAGGCGTGAGGGCTCTCCGGGTCGAGTTCGGTCAGGCGCTGGGCGAGCAGTCTCACCGGGTTGACGCTGATCACTTTCTGCGACCGACCGGGAGATGCGAGAGAGGCGTGAATGACACTGTGAACTGCCATCTGTCGCCTCCTTCGATAGGCCCGGCGTGACTCCGCGCAGCCACTATAAGGTAAGCCTTGCCTCAATCGAACAGGGGCGCATGTCGAGTTCTGGGGGGTTGTTCGTCGTGTCACCGGGGGTGCTCGGCACGTACCTGTCGGGTACTGAGCGGGCGAGCTTGAGGGGGATCCGGGGTGACATTGAGTGGTGGCTCGATGGCCGGCTCCGGAACGTTCCCGGGCGAGGGCTGTCCGGAGCACAACTGCTCGTGTTGGAGTGATCCACATGGCCGTGGTTCTGCTCGCCCGTAATCCCACCGACTCCGTCACGCACGGACTGCTGCCCGCCGCCCGGGACCTGGGACTTCCCGTCCGGGTGCTGACCGACGACCCGGACGCGCACCGGCGCGCCTACGCCGATCGGCCGGATGCCCCCGAGGTCGTGGGAGTTTCGGTGCACGACGTGCGGGCCGTGCTCGCCGCGATCGAGGCCACCGGCCGGCCCGCCGCGGTGATCAGCAACAGCGACCACCTCCAGGTTCAGACCGCCCTGGCCGCGCAGTACCTGGAACTGCCCGGCAAGGACTGGCGTTCGGCCCAGCGCGCCCGCGACAAGGGCCTGATGCGGGCCCGGCTTCGATCGGCGGGACTGGACGACACCTACTGCCATCGACTCGTGACCGGCGTTCCGCTGCCCGAGGCTGCGGACATTCCCTTCCCGGTCGTTCTCAAACCCGCAGAAGGCGTCGCCAGTGAAGACGTCGTGCTGGTGAGTGATCGGGATGAGTTGGTGCGAAGGGTCTTTGAGACACGGGCGAGGCGCGAGGGCGACCTGCTGCTGGAAGGCCTGCTCGACGGTCCGCTGCGCACGCTCGAGACCTTCGGCGACGGCGAGCGCCTGCGGGTGCTCGGCAGCTGGCAGACCCGGGTGTCGCCCCCGCCGTACTTCATCGAGGAGCGCCTGACCTGGAACCCGGCGCCCGACCCGGCCGAGGTCACGGCCGTGCTGGCCCAGCTGGAACGGCTCGGCGCGGGTTTCGGCGCCTGCCACACCGAGTACATCGTGACGGCTGCCGGTCCCCGGCTGGTCGAGGTCAACGACCGGATCATCGGCGACCACTGCGACTTCGCGATGGCCCGGCTGCTCGGCGAGCCCTTGTTCCACGAGCTGTTGCGCCTGCTCACGGGTGAGCCACTGGAGCCGCCGGTCCCGAAAGAACCACAGGCCGGGGTGGTGCACTGGGTGCTGGTCGATGCCGGCGGGGTGCTGCTCAAGGCTCCGGACGCGTTCACCGAGCAGCGGGGCGAGTACCAGCTCGACTACCGGCCCATGAAAGACGTGGGCACACCGGTGCGCGTGACCGGGACCAATCGCGACTACCTCGGCTCGGTCACCGTGACCGGCCCCGACTCCGCCGGGGTCGAGGCCGTGACCGGTGAGTTCCTGGCCGGCGGGCACTGGGTGATCGGATGAGGCCCGCACGTCGTCCCGCGCCTCGTCCCGCTCCCGCCTTCGAGCGCGACCTGGTGCTGCGTCTCGGCACCGCGCTGCTCCGCGAGGACGTGGCCGGTCTGCGCACCCGCGGTCAGCTGATGCCCGCGCCGAGCCCGCGGGTGGCTCACGGCGGCTCGGGTCTGCGCTCGTCGATCGGGTGGACGCAGCGGGTCGAGAAAGAGGAGCGGTACGCCGACCTCTGGCTCGCCCTGAACGGCCTTCGCCTTCCGGTGCGCGTGGGGTCACCGTCACGTGGTGACCTGGTCAGCGACCTGGTGATGCGCGAACCCCGGGTGATCCGGGTCAGCCCGACGTCGCGGTCCGAGGCCACCCGGCTCAGTGCCGTCGTCCACGTGCTCGAGTCCGAGCTGCTGAGTGGTGTCGCTCCCGGGCTGGCGCACGAGTACCGCACCGGTTTCCGGGCTCTCCTCGCCGAGGCGCGGGCGGCCGGGAGCGCCGCGAAGGTCCGGCGGGCGCACCGGTCCGAGGTCATGGGACGCCTGCGGGTGTCGTGGACCGAGGCCCTGGCCACGCCCACGCCACAGCCCGACGACCAGACCGTCGACGTGGTCACGGCGCAGTCCTGGGAGATCTCGGAGACCCTGTCCGCCTACCGCGACCACCCGATCTACCCGTTCTCGATGGCCCGGGTCGGGCTGCGCCGCGCCGACCTGCGCCGCTGGGCGCCGGAACACGCGCCGCGCTTCGGTCTGCGCTGGGTGTCGGTGCCCCGCGAGCTGGTCAGCACCTCGGGTGACCTGCCCGGCTGGTGGCCCGGCGACGACCGGGTGGCCATCCCCGTGCACCCGGCCATGACCAAGAAGCAGCTGGGCGGAGTGCTCGAAGCCGCGAAGATCCCGGCCCGGCCGTTCCCGGCGCCCCGGCTGCAGGTCCGGCCCACTCTTTCGATGCGCACCGTGGTGCCGGAGGCCGACCGGTCGGTGCACCTGAAGGTGCCGATGCCGATGCGCACCCTCGGCCGGCTGAACCTGCGCCTGGTCAGCCGGGCCTCGCTCGCTGACGGTGCGGTGCTGTCGCAGGGCCTGAGTGAGCTCATCCGCAACGACGGGCAGTTCGCCGAGTCGGTGCTCACCGCCGACGAGAGCACCTGGCTGCACGCAGACAACCACCTCGCCGTGCTGGTGCGCCGCTGGCCGGTGCTCACCGACGCCCGGGTGCTGCCGGTGGCCGGGCTCACCGCTCGCGGGTGGGACGGGCGCCTGCTCGGCGTCATGCTCGCCGAGCGGTTCTTCGGCGGCGACCTGGACGCGTTCCTCGGCAGCTACCTGCGCACGCTGCTGACCTGGCAGGTCACGCTGTGGCTGAAGCACGGCATCGTGCACGAGGCGCACTCGCAGAACGTGCTCGTCGTGGTGGACGAGAACCGGGTGCGCCTGCTGCTGCGCGACCTGGACAGCTGCCTCGTCGACCCGGACCTGGGCAGCAGCGTCACGCAGGGGCTCGCCGAGAGACTCACCGACCACCGGCTGATCGCGAAGGACCCGGTGGATCTGGCTGCCATGTTCGTCACCACCACGCTGCACCAGTGCGTGGCCTCGGTGCTGATCTCGACCGCGACGGCCCTGGGCCGACCGGTCACCCCGCTGCTGGCCCAGGTCCGACCGCTGCTGCTGGAGATCGCCGAGTCGCACCCGGATGCACGCGACACCGCACTCCTGACCTCAGGAATCGCCCGGGCGGAGAGACTTCCGGTGAAACGGACGCTCACCGCCGCCACTCTCCTGCCGAAATCCCGCACCGGAGCTGCCGACGTGAACAAGTTCTACGGCGCCGACGCGCCCACCTACCTGTGACGCTGACCGAGGGCCGCAGCAATCTGGTGCGACGGTCCGATGCGGTGAGCGCCGAGGCCGTCACCATCATCGCCCTGCTCAACTGCCTGGTGCGGGAGGTCTCCGGTCCGGCCGGTCTCGTCACGCCGGACGGGGCCGACCGGGTGACCATCCGGCTGGAGAAATCGGACAGGACCTTAAGTGCCGGGCTGCTGCGGCCGATGGGCAATGTTTCCCGTGAAACTATGCAGCCGCGATTCAGTGGTCAGGTTGAATCGGGCGAAAAGCCGCTGAGCTGGCGTGAAGTGCTCGAGCTGGTGGACGCCGAGCTGACCGCCATCACCGGCGCGACGGCCGAGCACCTGACCGGTCAGATCGCGATCTCGAACGGGCTGATCGCCGAGGCCCTGCGGCGGCCGGTGCCCGAGCCGTCGCCACACCCGTACCTCGACCTCGAGCAGTCGCTGCTCGCCGGGCACCGCTACCACCCGGCTCCCAAGGCCAGGTCGGGATCCGTGGGTGAGATCCGGCGGTACGCCCCCGAGCTGGGCGCCCGGTTCCAGCTGCACCACCTGGCCGTGCGGTCGGAGCTGGTGCGCGAGATTGGCGCGGAACCGGACCACGACCAGGCTCCCTCGGGCTACCGCCTGCTGCCTCTGCACCCCTGGCAGTACGCGATCCTCAGCCGGGGGCGAGAGCTGCCGGCCGCTCTCGGCGACGGCCGCGCCATCGACCTGGGCCCGAGCGGCCCGATGATGCGCCCCACGTCGTCGGTGCGCACGGTCGCGGCCGACGACACCGGATTCGTGAAGCTCAGCCTGAGTGTGCTCATCACCAACTGCCTGCGCATCAACCCCTGGCACGAGGTGCAGGCCGCGGTCACGCTGGCCGGGCTGCTCGAGTCGCTGCGCCGGGAGCTGGCCGTCCGCTTCCCCGGCACGGTGCTGCTGCGCGAGACCCGCGGGATGACGGCCGACCTGGGTCCCGGCACGGCCGACCAGCTCGGCGTGATCCACCGTGAGGGCTTGGGCGCGCTCGCCCCGGGGGTGCTGGCCGTGCCGTCGGCGGCGCTCGCCGAGCCGGTGCCGCACCCGATCGTGCAGCGGCTGCTCTCGCGTCTCACCAGCGACCGTTCGCTGCTGCTCGACTGGTGGCGGCGCTACCTGCGGCACCTGCTGCCGCCGGTGCTGCACGCCTTCGCCCGGCACGGCGTGGTCTTCGAGGCCCACCTGCAGAACGTGGTGGTCGGGCTCGATCCGCAGGGCCTGCCGGTGCAGCTCGTCCTGCGTGATCTGGAAGGTGTGAAGCTGGTGCGCGAGCAGCGGCCCGACGACCTCGCCGCGATGCCCGAACCGGTCCGTGCCCATGTCGGCACTCCGCGCGGCCGGGGCTGGGACCGGGTCGGCTACTGCCTGCTCGCGAATCACGTCGGCGGGCTGGTCTCGGCCCTGGCCGACCGCGACCCGGGAGCCGAACCGGCGCTCTGGGCGGCCGTCCACGACCAGCTGGCCGAGGCCGAGCCGTTCGCCGAGCTGGAGGCCGTGCTCGCCGGGGAACCGGTGCCGGCCAAGACCAATCTGCTCACCCGCTGGCGGTCCGCCGCGGATCGCGACAGCGGATATGTGCCCCTCTTCCTGCCGTTGACGGCAGACTCGAGAACATGAACCTCACCTGGCAACCCGCGTCCGAACGCCCTGACCTGCTCGCCGACACCGTGCGCAAGGCGATCGAGAGCGACCCGGCCCTGGCCGCCGTGGTCGAGGTCGCCGAGATCGATCCGGCCCACTCGGACACGGCCGTGCTGGTCGAGCAGTACAGCGACGTGACCCTCGAGGACTGCGGCAACTGCGTGCTGGTGTCGGGCAAGCGCGGTGGCGAGGTCTCACTGGCTGCCTGCCTGGTGCTCGGGGCGACCCGGGCCGACGTCAACGGGGTGGTGCGCCGGCACCTGAACGTGCGCAAGGCGTCGTTCGCGCCGCTGGCCGAGGTGGAGCAGGCGACGGGCATGGAGTACGGCGGCATCACCCCGATCGGCCTGCCGCCGGAGTGGCAGCTGCTGATCTCGGAGGGCGTGGCCGCGCATCCGCGAGTGGTCATCGGGAGCGGGGTGCGGCGGTCGAAGCTGCGGCTGCCCGGGGCGGCGCTGACCGGAACCGTTCTCCCCGGGCTGGCCCTGGAAATCTGAGGCAACCCGCCAGACCCGAGGCAGCACACGAGATCAACGACGAAGGCCGCCCACCCGGCGACGGGTGAGCGGCCTTCGTCGTGGGACCGGGGTTACTTGGTGACCGGGAAGAACATCTCCGCGTAGATCTTGGCCGTGGTGGCGTAGAAATCGTTCGGCCACTCGTCGACCGCCGGGTCGGGGGTGGTGGCGCCGGTCTGCGAGCCGACCACGCCGGAACCCCGCACGATGTACTTCGTGCCGTTGCTGACCAGCGCCAGCTTGGCCTCGCTGGGCGTGTCTTCGGCGCCGCAGCGCGACGACCAGCCCGCGAGCACCTCGGCGTAGCCGTCGGCGTCGAGGTCACGCACCCGCAGGCCGTTCTCGGCGAACGCCGCCTGCCCACCGGCCCGGCCGGTCTTGCACTGGGGCAGGTCGGGGTCGGTCATCGAGCGCAGCACCTTGGGCTTGTCGGCGTCGAGGCGGGCCACCTGCACGACCTTCAGGGTGGTCTTGCTGTTGGCGGTGGGCACCTTGATCGCGGCGACCAGGTTCTTGCCGTTGTTGTCGTCCCAGGTGAACGCCGAGACGATGGTGCCGCCGGAAGCCACCCCGGCCTTCTTCAGCAGTCGTGACGCCGACACCTGGGTGAGGTTCTGGAGGCCGTCGGGATCGCGGCCACCCAGCTCGACCGGCTGCGGGGCCGTCGGCGTGCTGCCGGCCGTGGATCCGTCGCCGCCGTCGCCCCGGCCGGACAGCAGCGCCACCAGCACGATCAGCAGCAGCACCAGGCCACCGGCCACGGCGATGAGCACGAACCGGGCCTCGGGCAGCTGGGTGGTGAAGAACTGCTTCACCGCGCTGGGCGGCGAGTCGTCACCGTGGGGCACGGGGTCGGGCGCGGGTGCCGGCTTGACCGGCTTGCGTGTCTGCGGCGCCTTGCCCTGCTGGGCCAGGACCTCGTCGGGCAGCGGGATCGGGCCGCTGAAGGTGGCCCAGATGTCGCCGTTCTGCGGCGGGGCGTAGGCGTTGCGGTCTTCGGGCACCGGCGGACGCTGCGGCCGCGACGGTTTCGCGGGCGGCTCGGGGGCCGCGACCCGGCGGATCACCGGCTTCTTCTTCGGGGCCGCCGGAGCGGCGGGTGCGGCCGCCTCGGGCGGCAGCTCGTCACCGATCAGCGGCAGCGGCATCGTGGCCGCGTTCTGGTTGCCCGCGACCGGGGGCACGACCTGGGTCTGGTCGGGCTCGGACGGCACCGGCGGCACGACCTGGGTCGTGTCCTGCGCGCCCTCGGCCCAGCCACCCTGATCGGGCTGCGTGTACGGGGAGGGGCCCTCGTGCGAGGGTGCGGCCGGTAGACCCGGCTGGCTCGGGGCCCCGTGGCGCCCGGAGTTCTGATGGGCGAACCAGGGCGCGAAGTCGGCAGCCGGCATAACCGCCGGAGGCTGGTTGTCCGCTGCGGCGGGCGGTGGGTAGGCCCCCTGCGGATCACCCGCTCCCGGGCGGTAGATCTCCGTGTCGTACGGGTCGGACCCCTCGTCGTCCGGGGACGTTCCTCCGGACCCGGATGAGGTGCCACGCTCTTCGTCGCGTGTCTGCACCCGACCTGGCTCCGGCGGGCGGGTCCACCAGGGCCCCTGCTCGTCGTCCACGTGCCGTTACCCCTTCCACAGCCACTCGGACCGCCGGCCACCGGCTGGCTCCGGCAGACGGATCGCGTGGCTCTCGACCAGAGTCGATCCTCCCACGCTCACCCCGGTACCGCTGCCCGCCGCCGATATTGCGGCCGGAAGCGCTAGGGGTGGCCACTTTCAGTCACTGTCGGGAAGAACCAGGTTGAGCACCATACTCACGAACGTCACCACTACGGCAGCACCGATGGCCGACCAGAAGAAATCATCGATCGTGAACGAGATGCTCAGCTGATCCGACAGCCACGCCACGAGCTCAAGCATCAGGGCATTGACGACGAAAGCGAACAAACCCAGTGTGAGGATGTAAAACGGGAAAGAGAAGAGTTTCACGACCGGTTTGATGATCGCATTCACCACACCGAAGATCGCGCCCACCACGAGCAGGGTCACGATGGTGCGGCCGGTGCTGTCTCCGCTCACCTCGACGCCGGGAATCACCGCGGTGGCCACCCAGATCGCCACCGCGTTCACCAGAACCTTGATCAAGATGTTCTGCATCCCGCGAATCCTGCCACGCCCGGCTGGGTATCACGACGCTCGAATCGTCACCGGGACGTGCCACTGAGTGACGACGGGCTGCTCCAGTGGGTGCCGCAGATCCCCACGGCAGCCACTGCCACTCCGCCCAGGATGATCACGTCTCCCACGCTGAACACATTCGCGAGCGGTACGGACGCCGGGATCGCGAAGATGTCGCCGAGAAACCACAGCGTCGGCGATTCCATCGGGGCGGAATTGCTGAAGTCCTCGTCGGCCGTGAGCCCGGCGGTGTGCAGGCCGGCGGTGTGCATGGCGGAGACCGAGGCCGGAAGGGTGCCGCCGTTCGCGGTGATGGTCACGCCGTTGAGCAGACCGCCCGTGCCGATCAGCCCCGCCCCCGGCATCGACCGGTTGGTCCAGAGCACCGCCCCCAGCACCAGGTAGCTGCTCACGTGCAGGGCCGCGAGGACCGGTCGCGCCACCCGCCCGGCCAGGCCGATTGCCGCGACCTGCAGCAGGAGCCCCGCCAGGAGCCAGTGCCGGCCCGCGATGCGGATCTGCGCCAGTCTCGAGAGCCGGCCGCCCAGCGCCACCGGGAGCAGCAGGAGCAGGGCGGCCAGCACCGAGAGGATCACGCGGGGCTCACGGCGGGAATCGCGGACCCCGCTGCCGTCACCACCACTTGTGGCCGGCTCCGGCGATGGTGACGAGAAGAACGATGGTGCCCAGGGTGGTGGCGGCGCGGGCGGTCAGCTGAGCTCTCACGGATCACGTCCTCGGGATCGGGCGGTTCGGAGCCCTGATCGTGAGGTGGCCGAGTTTCATTGCGCCATGGCTCGTTTCGGCCCTCACGCGGACGGGCGGCGATCTCACCCGTCCGGACGGGACGCTGAATCAGCACGTTTCCGGGATGTGCGGGAGGTGACCCGCGCACCCGGGCGACCACGTCGTCCTCAAGCACTGCTCTGTTCGGCTCTGCGCGACCACCCGGGAAGGTGAGGGCCGGTGTGAACCCAAAACCGGGTGGGCCGGGCGCATCGACCGGCCGGTCGGTCACCCTTCGGTGGGGTCGGCGAAGCAGAACCACGCTTTTGGACGCGTCGGTCGGCTCGGGTGGGTGGGTTCTACTCCGCGGCGGCGCGGGCCTGCAGACCCGACTGCGTGCGCAGCTTCTCCTCCGGGAGGAACCAGCTGATCAGGAAGGCCAGGGCCAGCACGGCGGCCCCGATCGCGAAGACCAGGTGCATCGAGTCGGCGAAACCCTGCAGGATCGGCCGCGCCAGATCCGGGTCCAGCCGGTTCAGGAACGAGGTGTCGTCGATCGAGAGACCACCGGTGTCACCGCTCTTCACCAGGTTCACGATCGGCGCGTTGACCGGGTCGGACGCCACCGACGGATCGGCCAGCGCCCGGCTGAAGGCCGAGTCGGGATTCCCGGCGGCCTTCTGGATCTGGGCGGCGATGTTGCCGGCGACCGTGCCGAACAGCACCGAGAGGAACACGGCGGTGCCGAGCGTGCCGCCCATCTGCCGGAAGAAGGTGGCCGACGAGGTGGCCACCCCCATGTCCCGCGGCGGAACCGAGTTCTGCATCGCCAGCACCAGCGTCTGCATGTTGAAACCCAGCCCCAGGCCGAAGATCAGGGCGAACGTGCCGACCAGGACCAGCGAGGTGTCCACGGTCAGGGTCGAGTACAGGAACATGCCGAGCGTGAACAGCACCGAGCCGGCGATCGGGAAGATCTTGTAGCGGCCGGTGCGTGAGATGACCTGGCCGGAGAGGATCGAGCCGGTCATCATCCCGGCGGTCAGGGGCAGCATCAGCAGGCCGGACTCGGTCGGGCCGTGGCCCCGCACGATCTGCAGGTAGAGCGGGAGCGCGGCCAGGCCACCGAACATGCCCATGCCGATGATCGTGTTGAGGGTGGAACCGATGGTGAAGGTGCGGTTGCCGAAGAGACGCAGGGGGATCAGGGCGTCGTCACCGATGCGCCGCTCGGCCGTCAGGAAGGCGGCGAATCCGGCCAGGCCGATCACGTAGCAGGCGATCGAGCCGCCGCTGGTCCAGCCCCATTCGCGGCCCTGCTCGGCCACCATCAGCAGGGGCACCAGGGTCACGGCGAGCGCGACGGCACCGGGCACGTCGATGCGGTGGTCGCGGCGGGTGTGGGGGATGTGGAGGACGCGGGCCACGACGGTGAGCGCGACGAAACCGATGGGCACGTTGATCAGGAAGACCCAGCGCCAGCCGCTGACCCACGCGATGGTGTCGGCGCTCGCGAAGAACCCGCCGACCAGCGGCCCGAGCACGCTCGACGATCCGAAGACGGCCAGGAAGTAGCCCTGGTACTTGGCCCGGTCGCGCGGCGGGACGATGTCGCCGACGATCGCCAGGGCCAGCGAGAACAGACCGCCCGCCCCCAGTCCCTGGAACGCCCGGAAGGCAGCCAGCTGGTACATGTCCTGGGCCAGGCCGCACAGCGCCGAACCGACCACGAACAGCGAGATCGCGGTGAGGAAGAACGGGCGCCGGCCGTAGAGGTCGGACAGCTTGCCGTAGAGCGGGGTGCTGATCGTGGAGGTGATCAGGTACGCCGTGGTCACCCAGGCCTGGATGCTGAGCCCGTCGAGGTCGTCGGCGATGGTGCGGATCGACGTCGAGACGATGGTCAGGTCCAGGGCCGCGAGCAGCATGCCCATCATCAGGCCGCTGATGATCACCAGGATCTGCCGGTGCGTGAGGGCCTCGGCCGCGCCGGGTTCCGGGGTGGTGCCGGGATCGGCCATCATCTGGCCGGGTTCGGGCCGTTCCGGTTCTTCCGGCATCGTCTTCCTCTACGCGGAGGCTGTGGTGAGGGGTGCATCGGACGCCAGGGCCCGCGGGGTAAGGGCCGGGCGGCGGAAATCTGTGCGGTGATTGTGTCAGGCAACCAGGTGAGCGGGCGGCCGGAAGTCTGTCGGTGGCGGGCCGTAGGCTCCTCGCATGCGCGTACACGTGCTCCAGGTGGCCTACGGCGACGACGAGCCCCTCTCCGAGAGGGTGCAGCGCGTCGCCGCGCTGGTGGCTGAGCAGCAGGGGGCCGACCTGGTGGTGCTGCCCGAGCTGTGGGCGCCCACCGGCTTCGGCTACCGGGGCTGGGCGGCGGCGGCCGAGCCGGTCGACGGGCCCACCATCACCGCGATCTCGGCGGCGGCCCGGTCGATCGGGGCCTTCGTGCACGCCGGGTCGATCATCGAGGCCGCCGCGCCCGGGGCCGACCGGGGGCCGGAGGGCCGGGGGCTGTGGAACACGTCGGTGCTGATCGGTGACGAGGGCGAGCCCCTGCTCACCTACCGCAAGATCCACCGGTTCGGCTTCGCCGCCGGTGAGCCCGACCTGATCGAGGCCGGTGACGAGCAGGTGCTGGCCGAGTGGGAGACCGCCGCCGGCCCGGTCGTCGCGGGTCTGGCCACCTGCTACGACCTGCGTTTCCCGGAGCTGTTCCGCAGCCTCGCCGAGCAGGGGGCCAACCTGTTCGTGGTGCCCGCCGCCTGGCCGGCCGCCCGGGTCGAGCACTGGCGTCTGCTCGGGCGCGCCCGCGCGGTCGAGAACCAGGCCGTGATGATTCAGTGCAACACCGCCGGCACCCACGCCGGCGTCACCATGGGCGGGCACAGCCAGATCGTGTCGGCCACCGGTGAGGTGCTGGCCGAGGCCGGCGACAACGAGGCCGTTCTGGTGGCCGACATCGACGTGGCGGCGATCGAGCAGTACCGGGCCACGTTCCCGGTGCTGGCCGACCGGCGGCTGTAACAGGACGACGTGAACGGATGACGACCCAGGTGAGCAGCACGACGACGCCCCGCCCCGCCGATCTGGGCCGGATGGCCGCGGTGGGCACCGTTCTGGTCGTGCTCGCTCTGGCCGTGGCCGGGGTGGCCGCGGCCGGCTCGGGCGCGGTCGCGCCCAGCATCCTGCAGGACGCCGGGCCCCTGGTGCGCTGGGGCCTGATCTACGCCCGCGTGATCGCCGACATCGCCGGTTCGGTCACGGTCGGCGTGCTGCTGCTGACGGCGATCGCGCTGCCGGTGGGCAAGCACGGCCAGGCCCACCGCCCGGCCTTCCTGATCGCGGCGGCCTCCTCCACGATCTGGGCGCTGTCCGCGATCGCCCTGCTCGTGTTCAACCTGGCCGACGTGCTGGGCTCCCCGATCGACAGCCCGGGCTTCGGCAGCCAGCTGGTCGCCTACACGCGCGACATCGACCTGGGCCGAGGCCTGGGCCTGACCGCCGCCGGGGCCGCCGTGGTCGGCCTGCTCGCGGCGGGCGCGGTCAAGACCAGCTCGGCCGCGTGGCTGGCCGGGGGCTCGTTCGCCTGCCTGATCCCGACCGCGCTGAACGGGCACGCCAGCAGCAGCGCCGACCACCAGACCGCCGTCACCAGCCTGGGCCTGCACCTGCTCGGGGCCTCGGTGTGGGTCGGCGGCCTGATCGCGCTGCTGCTGCTCGCCCCCACGATCAAGGGCCCGGTGCTGTCCAACGCGGCGCAGCGCTACTCCACCTTCGCGCTCTGGTCGTTCATCGCGGTGGGCCTGTCCGGCCTGATCAACTCCTGGCTGCGGGTGGGCAACCTGGGCAACCTCGGCAACAGCTACGGCCTGCTCCTGCTCGGCAAGACCGTGGCCCTGATCCTGCTCGGCCTGTTCGGCTACCGGCACCGCGAGGCCACGCTGCCCGACCTCGAGGCCGGCAGGAAGGGCGCGTTCACCCGCCTCGCCGTGGTCGAGCTGGGCGTCATGGCGGTCGCGTTCGGCCTGGCCTCGGCCCTGTCCCGCACGCCCCCGCCGAACGAGGGCCAGCGCACCACCGACCTGGCGCAGGCCATCACCGGCTATCCGATGCCGGCCGCGCCCACCTTCGCCCGCTGGTTCACGTCCTGGCAGCCCGACCTGATGTGGGTCGTCATCGCCGCGGTCGTTCTCTACGCCTACGTCGCCGGGGTGGTGAAGCTGCGCCGCCGCGGTGACGCCTGGCCGGTGGGGCGCACGATCTCGCTGGTACTCGGCCTGGCCCTGCTGGTCTACACCACCTGCAGCGGTCCCGCGGTCTACGGCCGCGTCACGTTCAGCGGGCACATGGTCATGCACATGATGCTCACGATGATCGTGCCGCCGCTGCTGGTGCTCGCGGCCCCGGTCACGCTGGCGCTGCGCACGCTGGCGGTGCGAAAAGACGGCAGCCGCGGCCCGCGTGAGTGGCTGCTCGTCATCACGGAATCCCGCTACCTGCAGTTCATCTCGTTCCCGCCGGTCGCGGCCGCGGTGTTCGCCGGCAGTCTGGTCGTCTTCTACTACTCCGACCTGTTCGAGCTGGCCCTCACCACGCACACCGGCCACGAGCTGATGGACGTGCACTTCCTGCTCAGCGGCTACCTCTTCGCCTGGACGATGATCGGCGTCGACCCGGGCCCCAAGCGCATGGGGTTCCCGCTGCGGCTGATCGTGCTGCTGGCCACCATGGCCTTCCACGCGTTCTTCTTCCTCGCCCTCATGAACGGCGAAACCGTGCTGCAGCCGCAGTTCTTCGACAACCTGGGCCGCACCTGGGGCGAGGGCCTGCTCGCCGACCAGCAGACCGGTGGCGGCATCGGCTGGGGCATCGGCGAGTTCCCGACCCTGCTCATCGCGATCGTGCTGATGATCCAGTGGGCGAGGTCCGACGGCCGCGAGGCCCGGCGGCACGACCGGCAGGCCGACCGCGACGGCGACGCCGAGCTCGAGGCCTACAACCAGATGCTGGCCAAGCTCTCCGGAAAGAAGAACCAGAGCCCGGCAGAGCCGCCGTCTTCGTGATAGGACGAATCGGGTGAATTCTCCCGAGCGCGGCTTCGGCGACCTGGACCACTACCTCGAGCTGCCCCGGCTCTCCGGGCTGGCTCTGTCTCCCGACGGACAGCGGCTGATCACGGCCGTCTCCGTGCTGGGGGCCCAGCGCACCACGTTCGTCAGCTCGCTCTGGGAGATCTCGGCCGACCCCGAGGGCCCGGAGGCCACCCGTCTCACCTGGGGTTCCGACAGCGAGAGCGGCGCCCGGTTCCGGCCCGACGGCGACCTGCTGTTCGTCTCCTCGCGGCCCGATCCCGACGACGACGAGGAAGAGCGCCCACCCTCGCTGTGGCTGCTGCCCGCGCGGGGTGGCGAGGCCCGGCCCTTCGTCACCCGTCCCGGCGGCGTGAGCAGTGCGGTGGTGGCGGCCGACGCCGGCACCGTGGTGCTGACCTCGCCCACCCTGCCCTCGTCCACCACCACCGGTGACGACGAGCGGCGCCGCAAGGCCCGCAAGGAGTCCAAGGTCGTCGCCACCCTGCACGAGAGTGCGCCGTTCCGCTGGTGGGACGACTTCTGGGGGCCGGAGACCGACCGCCTCTACGCCGTCACCGGCGAGGGCAGCACCCGCGACCTCACCGGGCACACCGGCCCGGCGCTGCGTCCCGGCCCCGACTACGCCGTCACCCCCGACGGCACCACGGTCATCGCCTCCTGGCAGAAGCACACCACCGGCGGCCAGTTGCGGCCCACTCTGGTAGCGATCGACGTGGCCACCGGCGAGCGCCGCACCCTCCTCGACACCCCCGGCACCGAGTTCATCAACCCGGTGATCTCGGCCGACGGCACCAAGGTCGCGCTGATCGCCGAGCAGACCCCCACCCCCGACGAGCCGGGCCACCTGCGGCTGGTGGTGCTGCACCTGGCCACCGGTGAGACCCGCGAGGCGTCCCCGGGGTGGGACCGCTGGCCCAGCGGCTCGGTCGTGTGGACGCCCGACGGTGAGGCCCTGCTGGTGGCAGCCGACGACCAGGGGCACTCGCCGGTGTTCCGGTTCGACCTCGACGACCGCAGCGTGCGCCGGCTGACCAGTTCCGGTGCGTTCACCGACCTGGCGATATCCCGTGACGGCGCAGCCCTTTTCGCCCTGCACTCGACCGTCGGCTCACCGCCCGCCCCCGTGCGCATCGACCCGCAGACCGGCGAGGTCACGCCTCTGCGCGGCCCGGCCGCACCGCTCACGCTGCCGGGCACGGTCACCGAGATCGAGACCATGGTGGTCCCCCCAGACCTTCGGCCCGGAGAGGTGCCCCCAGCCTCGGTCACCGTCCGCGGTTGGCTCGTGCTTCCGGAGGGGGCGGGTCCGGAGAACCCGGCCCCGCTGCTGCTGTGGATCCACGGTGGCCCGGCCGGCTCGTGGAACGCCTGGAGCTGGCGCTGGAACCCGTGGCTCGCCGCCGCCCGGGGCTACGCCGTGCTGCTGCCCGACCCGGCCCTGTCCACCGGCTACGGGCAGGACTGGTTCCGCCGGGGCTGGTCGGGCTGGGGCGGCGCGCCCTACACCGACCTGATCGCGATCACCGACGCGATCGAGGCCCGGCCCGACATCGACGCCGACCGCACCGCCGCGATGGGCGCCTCGTTCGGCGGTTACATGGCCAACTGGATCGCGGGCCACACCGACCGGTTCCGCGGGATCGTGTCGCACGCCGGCATCTGGGATCTCGAGACCTTCCGCCTCACCACCGACGCCGGCTTCTTCTGGCGCCAGGTCATGAGCTCGCCGAACCGGGCCGCCAACACCGCGTCCGCGCACGCCGAGAAGATCAGCACCCCGATGCTGATCACCCACGGCGACAAGGACTACCGGGCCCCGGTCAGCGAGTCCCTGGCCCTCTTCGCCCGGCTGGCCGAGCTCAACGTCGACGCCGAGGGCACCATGGCGCACCGGCTGCTGGTCTTCCCCGACGAGAACCACTGGATCCTCAAGCCGCAGAACGCCCGCCTCTGGTACTCCACCGTCTTCGCGTTCCTCGCCCACACCGTGCTCGACGAGCCCTGGCAGGCGCCTGACCTGCTCCGTTAGCACGATCAGGGCTGGCCGGAGCGGTGGATGGTGCACCCGGGCACGGTAGCGGGAAACTTTCTGTTGCTCGTGCAACGTTTACGCTCTGGCCCGCGTCTTGCCCGCGGGAGGAAAGCCGACGGGATGCCGGCGAAACGGGACTCCAGAAGTGAGGAAAAGGCGCGATGACGGAGCAGGGAGTGGACGACGAGCTCGCGGCGCGGCTCGACGTCGCTCTGCACGAACGGCTGGGAGCAACCAACGTCGATGTCGCCGCGCTCGCGGCCGGCAGCAGACGCCGGTCCCGGCGTGTTCGTACGCAGCGGATCGGTGCTGCCGTCGGTGCGCTGGCGGTGCTGATCGCGGTGCCGGCCGGCTGGCAGCTGGCCACGGCCGAGCGCCCGGCCTCGCTGCAGGCGGCGGCCCTGCTGCCCAAGCAGCACGACGCCGAGCCGGTGCCCGAGGCTGCCGGTTTCAGCGAGGCCGACCTGCCCGAGGGGTCGTCGCTGTCCGGGGCCGCGGCCGGGGCCAGCAGTGGCTCGGTCGACCCGGAGCTGGTCTCCGGGCTGAACTGTGCCGGGCCGACCGGGGCGGCGGCCGCCACCCCCGGATCCACCGACAACGCCCAGCAGCGCGAATGGCGCTGGACCGGTGAGAAGAACGACGTGTCGCTCATCGTCACCCGCTGGGCCAGCACCGACGCGGCCGCCGACGCCCTGACCTCCCTGGCCAACGACACCTCCACCTGCACCTGGAGCGATCCGGTGGAGGTGCTCCCGCTCGAGGTCGCCGGTTCGCAACAGACCTGGGCGGCGGGTGCGACCACCGACGGTCAGGCGGTGGTGCGCACCGTGGTGCGGGTGCGCGAGCTGGTCGCCGGGGTGCAGGTGTCGGGTGACGACCTGGAGGAGACCACCGAGCTGGCCCGCGAACTGGCCGAGTCCGAGATCGGGAAGCTCGCGAAGATCCGCTGAGTGGGCCGGTTCCGGTCACCGGAACCGGCCCCTGAGCTCAGAACGAAGCCTCGTCCAGATCCATCAGCGAGTTGTCGGTGCCCTCGAGGATCGAGCGCTCCACCGCCAGGCGCGGCAGCACCTGCGCGGCGAAGAAGCCGGCCGCCGCGATCTTGCCCTGGTAGAAGGCCCGGTCGGAGGCACTGACCGAACCTTCCAGGGCGGTGGTGGCCACGTCGGCCTGACGCAGCAGCAGCCAGCCGACCAGCAGATCGCCGGCGGCCAGCAGCAGCCGGGTGGTGTTCTGGCCGACCTTGTAGATGTTGCGCACGTCCGCGCCCTCGACCCGGGGGTCGGCGGAGCGGGCGTCCCGCACCAGGTGGGCCACCATGCCCTGGAGGTGCTCGACGGCCTGGCCGAGCACCTCGCGCTGGGCCGCGAGCCGTCCGTCGCCGCTGTCGGCCTTCGCGAATTCGGTGATCAGCTCGGTGATCTCGCCGAACGACTGACCCTTGTCGCGCACGATCTTGCGGAAGAAGAAGTCGGTGCCCTGGATCGCCGTGGTGCCCTCGTACAGCGTGTCGATCTTGGCGTCCCGCACGTACTGCTCCAGCGGGTAGTCCTGCAGGAAGCCGGAACCTCCGAAGGTCTGCAGGCTTTCGGACCCGAGCAGGTGCCAGGCCCGCTCCGAGCCGAACCCCTTGACGATCGGCAGCAGGAAGTCGTTGAGCCGCTCGGCCCGCTCGTCGCGTTCGCCCCGCAACTCGGCGAGCTTCACCGCGTCCTGCTGGGTGGCGGTGAACTGCACCAGCGCCCGCATGCCCTCGGCGTAGGCCTTCTGCGTCATCAGCGACCGGCGCACGTCGGGGTGGTGGGTGATGGTGACGCGGGGCGCGGACTTGTCGGCCATCTGCGTCAGGTCGGCGCCCTGCACCCGCTCCTTGGCGTAGTCGAGCGCGTTCAGGTAGCCGGAGGAGAGAGTCGCGATCGCCTTGGTGCCCACCATCATCCGGGCGCCCTCGATGATCTTGAACATCTGGGCGATGCCGTTGTGCACCTCGCCCAGCAGGGTGCCGGTGGCCGGGATGCCGTCCACCTCACCGAACCGCACCTCGCAGGTCGTGGAGACCTTGAGGCCCATCTTGTGCTCGACGTTCGTGACGAAGACGCCGTTGCGCTCGCCCAGTTCACCGGTCTCGAGGTCGAACTGGAACTTCGGCACCAGGAACAGCGACAGGCCCTTGGTGCCCGGGCCGGCCCCTTCCGGCCGGGCCAGCACGAAGTGCACGATGTTGTCGGACAGATCGCTGTCGCCCGAGGTGATGAACCGCTTGACCCCGGTGATCTGCCAGGTGCCGTCGGCGGCCTGCACGGCCCGGGTGCGGCCGGCGCCCACGTCCGAACCGGCGTCCGGCTCGGTGAGCACCATGGTTGCGCCCCAGCGCCTCTCGACGAGCAGGGCGGCGAGGCGCTGCTGCTCCGGGGTGCCCAGCCGGTAGAGGATGTTGGCGAAGTCGAAACCGGTGGCGTACATGTGGATCGCCGGGTTCGCCCCGAGCAGGAACTCCAGCATCGACCAGCGCAGCGAACTCGGCGCGGTCACGCCGCCGATCTCCTCGGGCACGCCCATCTGCCAGAAGCCGGACTCGACGTAGGCGTTGTAGGCCCGCACGAACGACTCCGGCAGCGTGGCCGAATGGGTCGCCGGGTCGAACACGGGTGGATTGCGGTCGCTCTCGACGGTGGACGGGGCCAGGTCCTCGGTGGCGAGACGTGCCATCTCACGCAGCATCTCGCGGGCGGTGTCGCCGTCGATGTCCTCGAAGGGTGCGGTGCCCAGTACCTGGTCCCGGCCGAAGACCTCGAAGAGATTGAACTCGACGTCACGCAGATTGTGGCGGTAGTGGCTCATCGCTGTTCCCCTCGGCGCTGACGGAACCAACTAAGTTACTGCTTAGTAATATAATTTTAGAGCACAAGGTCACGGAGGGCCAGAGGCTGATCGCGTAACGGCGCCAAAATGCAGAGGGGCCGGGCTCCCTTGGTGGGAGTCCGGCCCCTCTGGGGGCGTGCGTCAGGTCATCGACCGATGCTGCGACCAGAGCGCAGACCCGAGACCAGGGCGACACCGACGGCGGCGAGCACGACCTGAACCAGGAACTCGATCCAGTCGAAGCCCTTCGTGTCGCTCAGCGAACCGACGATCGCGGTGCCGATGAGGGCCGCGACGATACCGACGACGATGGTCAGCCAGATCGGGATGTTCTGCTTGCCGGGAACGACGAGACGTCCCAGGGCGCCGATGACCAAGCCGATGACGATAGCCCAGATAATGCCGGTGATGGTCATGTGGTCACTCCTCGTGGACATCCGGGCCGCTCCTCGGCCCGGTGCTGTCTCTAGATTGATCCACTTCCGCCGGGACGCAATTCGAGAGTAATAACGCCTGTCCAGGCCTTGACGACCGGGCCGATCGACCGGTTCAGAACGTCGTTCGAGTGACCGGAAGCGGTAAACCGGCGATACTTCCTAAATGGGGGAAGCCGGGCAAAGCGTGCGCGCGGATCGGGTGTTCGATCTCGGCCCGCGTCTGGCGTGGGCCTGTCTGACCCTCGGGGTCGGGCTGATCGCCGCGATGGAGATCATCGGCGTGGCCGCGCTGCTCTTCGCTCTTCTGCCCGCCACCCCGGCCGCCGTGCTGACAGCGGCGCTGCTCACCCCGTCCCTCATTGTGCTCGTCGTGATGGCCAGCGCGCTGAGCGGCCGGATCGTGGTCGGGCCGGGCGTCCTGACCCTGCGGTTCGGCCTGATCGGCGGGGCTGACGTGCCCCGCTCACTGATCACCCGCGCCGAGCGGTTCGACCCGACCACGGCGCTCACCCCGATCGGCCTGGGCATCGACGTGCCGTTCGGTTCCGGTCGCGCCACCGTGACCCGGGGCGGGCCGGTGCACTTCGTCCGGGTCACGCTGCGCAGCCCGGCCCGGGTCCGGCTCACGGTGTGGCGGCACGCGGTGGCGAACGAACTGGTCCTGAGCACGTCCCGGCCCGACGAGCTGGTGAGTTCGCTGATCTGAACACCCGGCGGATTTGTGCTCGTTCGGGCATCGCCGCCGGTGCAGTGCGGGGTCATGATGGATCGATGACCACCCAGGCCCCTCCGCACCGGAGGTTCAGCGCAGTCGACTCCGCCCTGGCCGATCTCGACCGGGGTGTCGAGATCTGGGGCCGCACGGCGCTTCCGGCCCGGAGACTGCTGCTGGCCCGGGTGCACGCGCTGACGGCCCTGTACGCGCACGACTGGGTGGAGGCCGCAGCCGAGATCAAGGGCCTGCCAACGGATTCGCCGCTCACCGGAGAGGAATGGCAGTCCGGCCCGTACGGACTTCTCACTGCACTCGCGTCCCTCATCGACACGTTCCGCGCCCTGCAGCAGGGCCGGAGCCCGGTGGACGGATACCGCTTCGGCTCCGCGCCGGGCGGCCGCACGACGGTGAGGGTACTGCCGCACGCCCCGGTCGACCGGATCATCCTCGGTGGCTGCACCGCCGACGTGTGGATGCCGCCGGGAGTGTCCGCCGAGGTGGTGAAGGCGCAGGCGGGTCAGGTCCAGCGCGACCCCGGGCGCACTGCGGGCATCGGTGCGGTGCTCGGCGCGGGGAACGTCGCGTCGATCCCGGTGCTCGACGCTCTGCACGAGCTCTTCACCGCGAATCGGGTCGTGCTGGTCAAGCTCAACCCGGTGACCGATCCGCTGCTCGGCGTCTTCCAGGCGATCTTCCGGCCCCTCATCGAGCACGGTGTGATGCGCATCGTGACCGGTGACGGCGAGGTCGGGGGTTACCTGGTGCATCATCCTCTGGTCGGACACGTGCACATCACCGGCAGTGCGCAGACCCACGACGCGATCGTGTTCGGCACCGGCCCCGAAGGCGCGGCCCGCAAGCAGGCCGGCACCCCGCTGCTGACCAAGCCGATCACCAGCGAACTGGGCGGTGTGGCCCCGGCGATCGTGCTGCCCGGGCGCTGGAGCCAGGCCGATCTGCGGTACCAGGCCGAGAACCTGGCCACGCAGAGGTTGCACAACAACGGCTACAACTGCGTCGCCACCCAGGTCGTGATCATCAGCTCGGACTGGCCCCAGCGGCACGAGTTCCTGGCGCAGTTGCGCCGGGCGATGGCTGGGGCCCCGCCGCGGGCGGCCTACTATCCGGGCAGCGACCAGCGGATGGACGGCGTGCGCACGTCGTGCACGGACGTCGAGGAGATCGACGGTGGTCGCCTCCTGATCGGGCCGGCGGACGCGTCGACCCGGGACTACCTGTTCAGCACCGAGGTTTTCGCACCGGCCCTGGGGATCATGACGCTCCCGGGCAACGCCCGTGCCTTCCTCTCCGAGGCCGTCACCCTGGCCAACGACTCGATCAGCGGCACCCTCGGGGCGCACCTGATCGCCCACCCGTCGACGCTGCGCGAGCTCGGGGCGGATTTCGAGAAAGAGCTCGCCCGAATGCGTTACGGCTGTATCGGGATCAATGTCTGGATCGGGCTGGGTTTCGCGCTGCCGGCCGTTCCCTGGGGGGCGTATCCGGGCAACGAATTGGCCCGGGTGGGCAGCGGAATCGGCCAGGTGCACAACTCCCTGCTGCTGCGTGACCCCGAGCGCACGATCATCCGGGCCCCGTTCCGCCCGGCCCCGCGCTCGCTGCCGGCGGGGGAGTTCGCCCTCACACCGCCCTGTCCGCCGTGGTTCGTCACCAATCGCACGGCTCATTCCACCGGCGCCGCGCTCACCGCATTCGCCGCCAAGCCGTCGTGGCAGCGGATTCCCAGGATTCTGGCCTCCGCGCTGCGGGGCTGATTCACCCGTCCGAAAGTGTCCGGATCCGCCGTCCCCATGGCTCTGTTCGGGCACCGGATGTGACCGGGTCGCCTGGAATGGCGGAATGGTTTGCCCGGGGTGATCGTTAACGAGCATGGGCGTTTCCGTTCCGCCTGGGCGTGGGGCAATTGCTGATGCCGCACGCCCAGTTTCGGTCGCCCGGGGTTCATCTACTGCTCTGGTAGTACAACCCCAGGAGGATGCCAAATCGCCTGCCCGGCGATAAACCAGTACCTAGGATTTTTCGGCCCTCTGGTGAGGGCCCGGCAACGTCGTCGAGCACGGGAGCGGGAAGATGCGGGCAAGAATGCGGTCGAGGTGGGGAAAGGCGCTGGCCGGTAACGGCTTCCGCCCGGCAGTCGACAGGGTCGGCTAGTGGCCGTGCTGCCCGCGGGCTGGGTTCCCCCGCGGGTCGAGACCACCCCCGGCGTTGCGCCGAGGAACCTGACCGATCCCGATTCCGGTCCCAGAACCGCTGCGGCACAACCGGTCGAGCCGACCACGAAGCGCCTGCGCCCTCGCGGCGGGGTGACCGGGCAGCTGCTGCTCGTCGTCGGCGCCTGGATGCTGTACTCGCTGGGCCGTTCGTTCTCCGGGCAGGACATCTCCGCGGCGGTCGAGCGGGGGCAGGCCATTCTGCGGCTCGACGACGAACTCGGCTTCGGCTGGGTGATCGACGTCAACCAGTGGGCGCTGCAGCACGGAGTGCTCGCGGTGCCGCTGTCGATGGGCTACGCGAGCCTGCACTACCTGGTCACTCCGATGGTGCTGGTCTGGCTCTGGCGCCGGCACCCGTCGTCCTATCAGAAGGCGCTCTGGTCGCTGATCGTCATGTCGGCGATGGGCCTGGTCGTCTACGTCACGATGCCCGTGGCTCCGCCGCGTCTGCTGCCCGGGTTCGCCTGGATGGACATGCTGCGGGTCTGGTCGGACTACGGCTGGTGGGGCGCGGGGGCGAGTGCGCCGCGCGGGTTCGAGCACCTCACGAACCAGTACGCGGCCGTCCCGAGCCTGCACGTCGGCTGGGCGGTGTGGTGTGCCTGGGCCTGGCGTCGTAACGGAGGCTCGTTCGCGCGGCGCTTCGGCTGGCTGTACCCGTTCGGCGTCTCGGTCACGGTGGTGCTGACGGGCAATCACTACGTGCTCGACGTGGCCACCGGTGTCCTGGTCGCGGCCATCGCCTGCTGGATCACGCCGCGGGTGCTGGCGCCGCTCACGATGCGCCTGACCGCGCCGGTGCTGGCGTGGGCGGGTGTGCGGATCAAGGGCGGCCTGCGGACGCGCCGGGAGACACCGGTGACGGCGTCACCGGAGATGGTGGTCGGGCGGACGCCCGATGAGACGCCCGCCCTGGGGTCGCCGACCGACGATTCGGCTGCGCAGCCCATGAAACAGCCGGTGGTTGTCGACGGCTGAGGCTGTTCGGCCGTGTCCCGAAGCACCAGTGCGGAAGACCGCCTACGACAGGTAGATCCGTGTCCGGGGCACTGATCAGGTGGAGGCCGGCGGCACCGGGTCGAGCTGAGCCGCCAGTGCGATGCCGTCGAGGCCGCGCAGCCAGGGCACCGGGCTGGGTGCCCGCAGGGCCTGGTTCTCGGGCGGCAGCGGCGAACCGTGGGTGAGCACCTGCTCGACCGTGGTGAGCTGCCGGATCAGCACCATCCGCAAGGCGTCGGGAACCTCGTCGGCCAGCTCCTCGTACAGCTGCGGGTCGTGCTGGCCGTCATCGCCGGCCAGAACCCAGCGCAGCTGCGGGAACTCGCTGACCAGTCGACGCAGCTCGCGGTGTTTGTGCTTGGTGCCGGAGCGGAACCAGCCCTCGGCGGTCGGCCCCCAGTCGGTCATCAGCAGCGGGCCGCGCGGGTAGCTGTGCCGGTCGAGGAACCGGGAGATGGCCCGGGCCACGTTCCAGGCGCCGGTGGAGAGATAGACCACGAGGCCGTCCGGTTCCTGTTCACGCACCCGCTCGTACAGCTGGGCCATGCCTGGCACCGGGCGGCGGCTGGTCTCCTTCACCACGAAGGTGTTCCAGAACGCGAGCAGAGGACGAGGCAGGGCCGTGACCATCACGGTGTCGTCGATGTCGCTGATCAGCCCGAACTGCTCGTCCGGCCCGACGACCCGGACCTGCTCCGCGGTCGGGGTACGGCCCTCCAGCTCGACCGGCACCTCGTGCCACCCGGCCGGAAGATCACTCTCCAGGACCACGTCGACGTAACCGCCGCGTCCACTGCTGACCTCGTGCACCCGGTTGCCGACCCGCACCACCACCGGGATACCGGCCAGGCCGACCGTGAAGAACTTGCGCCACCAGCGGCCGCCGCTGCCCTCGCTCTCCTCGGCGCTGGTGTTCGGTGAGCTGAGCTTGACCCGCATCAGCACGCGTACCCAGCCCTCCCTCTCCGTGGGGGCGGATCCGTAACCGGTGTAGGGCACAGCCAGCGGCAGCCAGCCGAAGCGGCGCAGAACGACCGCGATCCGGCCCTTCACCGCGTCTTCGATGCGGGCTCCGCGATGCATCCCGGTCGGCGCGCTCATCCTCGGATGCTAGAGGTGACGATCCCGGCCTGCACTCGGTAGGTGCGACGCCGACCGGAACGACGAAGCGCCAGGTCCGGGCCCGGGGCCCATGACCTGGCGCTTCTGGTGACGTGCGGGTTACTTCAGTTTGACGCGTGCGGTCGGCCCCGTGACCCGGCCGGAAACCGAGTCACCGGTGAAGATCCAGCGGAACGACGCCGCGGCGGTCACCTTGACGGTCGCCTTCGCGTTGCCCTTCGTATCGGCCTTGACCTTCTTCACATCGGTCCACTTGCCGTTCTTGATCTGCTGCAGCGTCACTGTCCGGGATGCGTACGGCTTGAACGACCACGTGCCCCAGTCGGCGCGGGTGAGTGCGCCGGTGATCGTGGTCGTCTTGCCCTTCTGAACCGTCGAAGGGCTGGCCTTCGCGGTCAGCCGGGTGTCGCGGACGACCGTCAGGCTCCCCGCGCTGCCGTTGTCGACGAGAGCGGTGCCGTCGGAGGCCGAGGCCCACACCTCGGCCTGCCACTTACCGGCCAGAACGTTGCTGCGAAGGTCGTACGGCAGATCCCAGAGGTAGACCTCGGCCGAGCACCTGGTCGACGGTGCGCAGGTGGCGTCGGACCTCAGTACAGCGTCCGGGTTCTTCCGGGAGCCGTGCCACAGAACGACTCCCGCTCTCGTGGCGGCGCTGGACACCGTGAACGTGGTGGTGATGGAAGAGCCCATCTCCGCCGGCGAGGGAGTCCCGACGATCAGCGGTTTGCCTCCGTTGACCTTGACCGCGGAGACCTTGGTGCCGCCGGTCGACCGGTCGCGTGGGGTGGCCGGGCCGGCCAGGGCGTGGCTGAGGGTCCGGGTCAGTGTGACCCCCTCGTCGTTCTCGGCGGTGAGCCGGAGAGAGACGAACGCGGCGGTGGCCGGGACGCTGAACGATGTCTCGACCTTCTGGCCGGAAGGGCTGAGCGGTAGCGACTTCCAGGTGGCGCCGTCGTCGGTCGACCAGTCGACGGCGGTGACCGTGCTCGCCGACCCGGTGTCCCGGGTCGACGGCGTGACGCTCACGGTCACCGGGCTCGTACCCGCCCGGCCGTACCGGTCCAGACCGCCGGCCGTGACCGCGAGGTCGATGAGGGAGAGGACGCCGTAGGACTGGTTCGACACGAAGGTCCACTCGCTGCGGATCTCGTTCGACAGCTGCGACCACGGACCGTTGCGGACCGTGGTGTTCTCGAGCCGGTAGGTCTGCTCGACCGGCGACACCGTCAGCGACAGGGACGGCTGCTCGGTGGTGCCGAGCTGTTTGCCCCCGCTGCTGAGCGTCGTGGTCGAGACCACGTCGGTGGAGGTGTCGGGGTGACCGGCCGCATCGTCGAACGGCCCGGTCTCGCGCAGGGTCAGCTTGTTGCCGTTCCGGCTGGACCCGGGCCGATCAGCGCTGGGGGGCGCCGGGTTCAGGGGGCCCGCACCCACCACCTCGCCCGCCGACGTCCCGGCCGGCAGCGAACGGTCCGGGAGGTTGAAAACCTGGTCGTTGTCGTAGTCGAGGGACCGGGACATGGTCAGGCCCGGAGTGACGTACTCGGTGACCGTGGCCGGTGCCCGCAGCCGTGACGCCAGCCCGACGCCGCTGCTCTCGCCGAGCAGCGGGGCGGTCCAGTAGGTCGCGTCGGTCGTGCTGCCCTGGGCCCGGACCTGAAGCGTGGTCCGGGCGAGCGAGGCCGTTTTCACGGTCTTGGTCAGCGAGCTGGGCCGGGGGTGCGACCAGCTCGTCGTCAGGTCGTAACGGTAGGGACTGGGCTTGAACGCGGTGGCCCCGGCCTTGGCGAGAACGGCGTGCGTGCGCAGTGTGCTTCCGGGCACCGAGGTCGTGGTCGTGTAGGTGCGGGACCCGTTTCCTCCGGCGAACCCGACCAGGTGGTCATTGGGCAGCATGAGCCAGACTGCGCTCTGCTGCAGCTTGGCGGTGGCGTCGTCGACCTTGATCGCCACCTCCTTGGTCGCCTTCTCGGACAGATGCACGGTCTGCGCCTTGTTGGAGACGGTGAACGACTTCGTCAGCAGGTAGCTCTTCGAGCCACCGAACCCGCCGTAGATGGCGGACACGAAGTACTTGCCGGCCGGAAGGTTCACCGACGTGCTGAGCGAGCCTTGCGGATTTCTCGACGTCAGGTAGGTCCAGGTGCCCTGGTTCCAGACGTTGAAGAGCGCGTGCCAGGCCTCCGGCTGCTCCGAGTCGATCCGCAGCGTCGTCTTGTACGTGGTGGCAGTCGCGGAGATCCGGCCCTCCGGAACGGGGGTTTCGGTGCTCACCGGTGCCACGGTCGAGGACGCGGCGCCCAGCGACCGGGCCTGCACGCTGCCGCCGACGGAGACGAACCCGAAGGGCGTCTGCTCGTCGCCGGAGGCCGGCCGGAACGCGAAGGAATCGCCCTGCGCTCCTGACGCGGACACGATGCGATCGACCGGTGACGCCTTGACGACGGTCGAGAACCTCGCCGCCGGAACAACTGTGGTGGTCTCCGTCGACGGAACGAGTGCCGCTCCGCCCAGGACCGCGAGCACGGCGGCGGTGAACACGCCGGTTCCAGCCCGGGACCATCGCCGCATGACTGTTTTGCTCCTTCTGTGAGCTTACTGTGTTTTGAGTGAAAGGTAGCTTATGGAAAGCCAAATCGCGGGGGAATTGAGGCGATGATCCATCAGTCGTGACCCCGGGGCCGGGTGTCGCCGGCGCGGGGCGCCCGGTGAACGAGCGGGGAAGCCGGCGAACCGTGCGGCCCCGGTCGGAGAGCGAGTCTCGGACCAGGGCCGTGAATGCTGGAGCGGCCTGGGTTTCGGTGGCTCCTGGATGGGGTTGTTGCACATGCCGTAACGGCATGTGGTGGGGTCGGGGCACCACGGCACGAAAGGCTCTGTCTGCGATGAACCTCTACCCCACGGCTGCCCGGCAGGTCAGGATCGGTGACGCGGCTGCGTTCGCCGGGATCACCCCACGCGCCATCCGTCACTACCACGAGATCGGTCTGCTGCCCGAGCCCGAGCGCGGCGGGGACGGCCGCCGCCGCTACGGCCATGACGACATGATCCGCCTTCTGTGGATCCGCAAGATGGCCGAGGCCGGCATCAGCCTGGACGACGTGCGGGTCGCCTTCGGCGAAGCCCGGGAGGAAACCTCGGACGAAGCCGGGGGTATTGAGTCGGTCCTGGGCCGGCTGGAGGAAACGATGGCGGCGCAGGAAGCCGCCATCCAACGTCGGCGCGCGGTTGTCCAGCGCCTGCAGGCGGTGGGCAGCCCGCTGGGGCTGCTCTCCGAAGTGGTCGCGGAGCGGCTCGGACATCTGCCCCCGGGCGCGCTGCGCCCTTCCGATCTGAACGCCCTGCTGGTCACAGAACGGATCTTCGGGCCGTTGGGTGCCGCCATCCAGGCCGGCACGTTCATCGTGCTGGCCACCCGCCCCGACCTGCGAGCCGAGGAAGACCGTCTTGAGGCGGCCGAGGCCGCCCTCGACGACGGTGTCGATCCCGACGACCCGCGCGTCGATGAGCTCGCCGGGCAGCGATGCGCTCACCTATTGGCCCTGAACGAGGCCATCGAGGAAGCTGGCCTTGACGCGGCCGAGGAGAGGATCTTCGGGATCCATGACGCCGACCTGGCCGGGGACGAGGGCAGAAGGATGAGTGCGGCCGCGGCGATCACCAAGATGCCGTACGACTTCTCGCCGGCCCGGAGGCGCTGCGTGGAACTCGCGGGACGTCTCTTCGGCGAGGCTCTCGCCGACATCTGATCGCCTGTGCCGGGCGCTGACGTGGCTCGGCAGCCGGTCGCGCCCGTCCGCAGCGGGCCGACCGGGGCCGACGTCGAGCCCGGGCCGTAACCGGGGCTGGATAGGGAGTTACGGGATCTCATGGCGCGGATCGGGCCTGCCGGCCTCGTACCGCCATGATCTGCCAGCACGCGACTGCCAAGGCTGATGCGACGATCCCTGTCGCGATCAGAGCTGAGTTGGTGAAGCCGGCCGGTCACATGACCGGTCAGCGGGGCGGGTAAGAGGGTGCCGAGGCGGCCACCCCCAGCGAGCCAATGGCACGGGCGGCTTCTGGGCCCGGAAACGACGAAGCGCCAGGCAGAGGCATCTAGCCTTTGACCTGGCGCTTTGTGATGGAGCGGGTGACGAGAATCGAACTCGCACTGTCAGCTTGGGAAGCTGATGTTCTACCATTGAACTACACCCGCATTGCCCCGTCTTCGACCGGGCTCGCACACACTATCAAAGTCTCGGCGACCCGTGGTGGACCTCCGGCCGGGTAACGGTTGCTACCTTGTTCCGGTGCTGCTCAGCGACCGCGACATCCGGGCCGAGATCGACAAGGGACGGGTGCAGATCGACCCCTTCGAGGAGTCGATGATCCAGCCGTCGAGCATCGACGTGCGCATCGACCGGTTCTTCCGGCTCTTCGACAACCACAAGTACCCGGTCATCGACCCGTCGCAGGAGCAGCCCGAGCTCACGCACCTGTTCGAGGTGCCCCAGGACGAGGCGTTCGTGCTGCACCCGGGCGAGTTCGTGCTGGCCTCCACCTACGAGGCGGTCACGCTGCCCGACGACGTGGCGGCGCGGCTCGAGGGCAAGTCGTCACTGGGACGTCTGGGCCTGCTGACGCACTCCACGGCCGGCTTCATCGATCCGGGATTCAGCGGCCACGTGACGCTGGAGCTGTCCAACGTGGCGACCCTGCCGATCAAGATCTGGGCCGGCATGAAGATCGGCCAGCTCTGCTTCTTCCGTCTGACCAGCGCGGCCGAGCACGCCTACGGCAGTGAGCGGTACGGCTCCCGTTACCAGGGCCAGCGCGGCCCCACGCCGAGCCGTTCGTACCTCTCGTTTCACCGTACGATGATCTGAGGTTTATCGACGGGAGGAACAGCTCGTGGCGGGCCGCAAGAAACGTGAAAAGGCGCCCGAGCCGGTGCCCGAGGTCGAAGACGGCATCTCTGTCGTGGATCTGGCGGCCAGGCACCTGCTGCTCTGCCCGACCACGGTCGACATGGAGGTGGTCGACACCCTCGTGCGCGACCGTCTGCCGAACAGCAACCTCTACGACACCGGCGAGGTCCAGCTCGGGCGGCACAGCCGCATCACGGGCCCCTACCAACTGTCGATGGAAGACGCGGTCGATGCGGGCGTCCCCATGCCCTGGACCGTCTGTTACTGCCTCGAGGCCCCGGTCGAGCGTGAAGACCCACCGCTGCCGGGAGTCGACGACCGCGACGGGTTCGCCTACGCGTTCCCCGAGGGCCTGCCCTGGCGCGACGAGGGCCGCGCGCTGCAACTGCTGGTGAGCCTCGCCCGCCGCATCGGCGGCGCGGTGCGGGTGGCGGGCACACTGCAGCTGATCCAGCCCGACCCGGAGCGCGCGGTCGACTACATCGTGCACTCCAAGACCTGGCTCGAGCCCGACGTGCTGCTCGGCATCGTCAATCGCGAGATGCCCGGTGCCGTGCTGGCCGTCGAGGGGGAGGACTGGGCCGGTCCGCCCGACGCCGCGTACACCGGCGAGATCCTGATCGCCGACATCGGCCGTAGCCCGCTCAGCTCGCACGACCTGCAGACACTGCACGCCCGCGCCGACGCCCGCGACCGCAAGATGCTCGAGGAAGACGACATCATCGACGGCTTCGCCATCGTCGGTGATTTCGGCTGGGACGGTGTGGTCGAGATCCAGGTGCATCTCACCGACGCCGACGACCCCACGGTGCTGGGCCAGCCCTGGGCCAACGAGGAACTCGTCACCTATGAGGTGCGCTGGATGCCGCCCAACCCGGAAGACCGGGAGAAGCGCTACCCGCCGGAGGCGTTCAGGGCCAGCCGCTCGCGGGTGGGGCCGGTGATGGCCCGCACCACGCGGGCCCTGGTCGAGGCGGCCGGCGGCATCGTGCTCGACGAAGACAACTTCGGGGTCGACCGCTACACCCTCTGAACAACCGCACTACACCACTGCCCCCGGGAGCCTGCTCCCGGGGGCAGTTCAGTTCTCACAGGTATGGGCCTCTTTGGGGCCACCTAAATGATTCCTAAACGGCCTTCCTCAGGTGTCGGAGCCCCGTTCTGGGCTGCTACGTTTCCAGAACAGCACGGTATGTAAGGCATCTTCACAAACGTCCTGGCGCCTCCCACCCTGAAGGGAATGCCATGAAGCACAAGAGGTTCCTCCTCGGAGGACTGGCAGCATCTGCCGCGGCGATCGCCCTGACCGCCACCCTGTCCCCGCTCGGCGCGAACGCGGTGAACCCTGAATCCACCGCCGACGAGCCGACCGCCGAAGCCGCTGAGAACCGCGTCGTCGGGTACTACACCGACTGGAGCACCTACCAGCGCGACTTCCAGGTCAAGGATCTGGACACCAGCGGCGCCGCCGACGAACTCACGCACATCGTCTATGCCTTCGGCAACGTCACCAACGGCAAGTGCGCCGTCGGTGACTCCTACGCCGATCACGAAAAGACCTTCACCGCCGAGCAATCCGTCAGCGGCGAGGCCGACACCTGGGACCAGGAGGTGGCCGGCAACATCAACCAGCTGCGCCAGCTCAAGGAGAAGCACCCCCAGCTGAAGGTGCTCTGGTCGTTCGGCGGCTGGACCTGGTCGGGTGGTTTCGGCGAAGCGTCCAAGGACCCGGCCGCCTTCGCCGCGTCGTGCCACGACCTGGTCGAGGACGAGCGCTGGGCCGATGTTTTCGACGGCATCGACATCGACTGGGAGTACCCGAACGCCACTGGCCTGAGCGAGGACACGAGCGGCTTCGACGCCTACCGTGAGCTGCTCTCCGCCGTGCGCACCGAGTTCGGCGACGACCTGGTCACCTCGGCGATCACCGCCGACGGCACCGAGGGCGGCAAGATCGAGGCCGCCGACTACGCCGGTGCCGCGCAGTACGTCGACTGGTACATGCCGATGACCTACGACTTCTACGGCGCCTTCAACGCCCAGGGCCCGACCGCGCCGCACTCGCCGCTGACCGACTTCGACGGGGCGCCGAACCCGGGCTTCGACACCGAGACCGCGATCGCCAAGCTGAAGAGCCTGGACATCCCGGCCGAGAAGCTGCTGCTGGGCATCGGTTTCTACGGCCGCGGCTGGACCGGCGTCACACAGGACGAGCCCGGCGGCACGGCCACCGGCGCCGCTCCCGGCACCTACGAGGCCGGCATCGAAGACTACAAGGTGCTCAAGGACAAGTGCCCGGCCACCGGTGAGGTCGCCGGCACCGCCTACGCGCACTGCGGTGACCAGTGGTGGAGCTACGACACCCCGGAGACCATTGCCGGAAAGACGGCCTGGGCCAAGGAGCAGAGCCTCGGCGGCTCGTTCTTCTGGGACCTCTCCGGTGACACCGATGACGCCGAGCTCACCAAGGCCGTCTCCAACGGCCTGAAGTAACGCCGAACGGCCTGGAGCAGAACCAGGCCAAGACGAGCGCCCGGCCCGCCCCTGACCCGGGCCGGGCGCCGGCACCACCTTGCCCACCACGTGACCTGCCCTGAAGAGGATCACCAGAACTCATGTCACAGCAACGTCTTTCGCGTACCCGCCGGGCGGCGGTCGTAGCGTCCGGCGCGGTCGCAGCAGCGGTCGTGGCGGCTGTCGCCGTCGCCGTACCGGGGCACAGCGCCCCCGCTTCGACGGCCGACGACGGATTCACCACGGTCTGGTCGGACGACTTCGAGGGGGCGGCCAAGACCTCACCCTCGTCCGACAACTGGATCTTCGACATCGGCCACAGCTACCCGGGCGGCGCCGCCAACTGGGGCACCGGTGAGATCGCGGCCCACACCGACAAGACCGAGAACGTCAGCCTCGACGGCAACGGCAACCTGAACATCACGCCGATCCGTGACTCCTCGGGCAACTGGACCTCGGCCCGCATCGAGACCCAGCGCACCGACTTCGCCGCCGCCGAGGGCGGTGTCGTGCGCTTCGAGAGCCGCATCCAGCTGCCCGACGTGAGTGGTGCTGAGGCGCAGGGCATCTGGCCGGCGTTCTGGTCGCTGGGTGAGCCGTTCCGCGGCACCTACACGAACTGGCCGGGCATCGGCGAGGTCGACGTGATGGAGAACGTGAACGGCGAGAACACCGTTCACGGCACCCTGCACTGCGGCACCAATCCGGGCGGCGTCTGCAACGAGTCGACCGGCCTGGGCAACAGCAAGAGCGGTTTCGGCACGACTCTGCAGAAGGGCTTCCACACCTATGCGGTGGAGCTCGACCGCAGCTCGTCCGACGAGGAACTGCGCTGGTACGTCGACGGCGAGCAGTTCCACTCGGTCAAGGAGTCGCAGGTCGGCGCGGACGTCTGGAAGAACGCCACCGACCACGGCTTCTTCCTGATCCTCAATGTCGCCGTCGGCGGCGGCTGGCCGGGCAGCCCGACCGAGGCCACCGCGTCGGGCAAGCCGATGGTCGTCGACTACGTCAAGGTCCTCCAGAAGGGCACGAGTGAGGACGACGGGGAGACCACCGATCCCGTCGAGACCGCCGAGCCGGTCGAGACCACGACGAGCCCGGCCGCTCCCACCACCCCGGCCGACGACCAGGGTGACGATGAAGGTGACGGCACCGACGCGTCCCCCATCGGCGACCGGGACGCCCTCGGCACCATCGAGGCGGAGAGCTTCGACAGCGAGAGCGGTGTCAAGGCAGCGGCTTCCGGCGGCGGCAGCAAGCTGGGCAACCTCGCGAACGGCGACTCGGCGGTCTACAGGAGCGTGAACTTCGGCGACGGTGACGCGCACACCTTCGTGGCCAAGGCGGCCTCGGGCGCGAACGAGGGTGTCAGTGGCCTGATCCAGGTGCGTCTCGACAGTGCCACCGCCGACCCGGTGGCCCAGGTCGCCGTGGCGAACACCGGTGGCTGGGAGACGTTCAAGAACATTCCGGGCGAACTGGCGAAGACGACCGGCACGCACGACGTGTACCTGACCTTCACGTCGGGCAGCGACCAGGAGTTCGCCGACCTCGACTCGTTCACCTTCACCCGCTGAGGAGCGTCTGACATGCCGAACCTGACTCGCCGCAACCTGATTCGTGGAGCCATCGGCGGTGGCATCCTCGGTGCCGTCGGCCTCACCGCGATCCCGCAGATGGTGCACGCCGCCCAGGGCCTGCCGCTCAAGATCGTGAACAACACGGGCAAGAGCAGCGACCAGATCTGGGTGCACGCCGTGGGTACTCACCTGTCCACCGGCAAGATGGGGCACATCAAGAAAGACGGCAACTTCGCCGAGATCGCCCTGTCCGACAACGGTTCCAACGGTTACACCAGCTATGGCATCCGCCTGAGCGAGCTGAACACGCTTCCCCTGGCCACGCTCTCGGGACGCGTCTACATCTCGATCGGTGAGCAGCTGAAGTTCAAGGTGGTCGGCACCGGCAGCGGCATCGGCCTGCAGTACCCGGCCGGCTGGGTGACGAGCGACCCGTCGTACAACATCGTGCACGACTTCATGGAGTTCACGAACAACGACAGCGGCATGTACTGCAACACCACGATGGTCGACATGTTCGGCCTGCCGATGTACATCACGCTGGCCGGCTCGAAGACCCAGTCGATCGCCCGGTACAAGGACGGCGCCCGGGCCAAGATCTTCGAAGCACTGCGCAAGCAGAGCGGTTTCGAGAAGCTGGTGCAGGGCAACCTGCGGGTGATTGCGCCCGGTCACGGTATCGACGCCGGGCTGTTCTCGAGCACCTATCTCGACGGCAACATCAACGCCCGCTGGTCGCAGTACAGCTCGCAGACCATGACGATGACGGCCAACCAGCAGCAGTACACCGGCAAGATCGAGGGCTCGAAGTTCGTCTTCCGGCAGAACGGCGCGATCAAGGCATCTTTCGCGAAGCCGACGACCAAGGACGTCTTCTTCTGCAACGGCGCCCTGGTCTCCCCGAACGACGGCGTGAGCGGTCCGATCGCGGCCATCCTCGCGGCCGGCCTGAACCGGGGTGTGCTGTTCGAGACGAAGCAGCCGATCACCGACCCGTCGAAGTTCTACCCGGGAAGCATCGCCAACCACTACTCGCGTGTGCTGCACGAGAACACGGTCGACGGCAAGGCCTACGGGTTCGCCTACGACGACGTGTGCGAGCAGGCGTCGTACATCCAGGACAACGCGCCCAAGAACGTCACCCTGACGCTCCAGCCGTTCTGATCCTTCTCGATCCGGGCCCGGCGGTTCCGACCGGCCGCCGGGCTCTTCTCCTGTGAAAGGCGCCATGTTCAAGCTCAGCCGACGCAATCTGTTCCTCGGAGCCCTGGGCGGTGGAACCCTCGGGGCCGCCGGCGTGCTCGCGGTGCCCCAGTTCGGGCACGCCGCGAACAAGCTGCCGCTCACGATCGTGAACAGCACCGGCCGCTGGAGCAACGACAAGGTCTTCGTGCACATCGTGGGCACGGAACTCTCGTCGGGCCGGATGGGGCACGTGAAGGCCGACGGCAACTTCGTGGCGGCGTCGGTCGCGGACAACGGTTCCGGTGGTTATGCGAACTACGGTATCCGGCTGAGCAAGCTCAAGAGCCTTCCGCTGGGCCAGATCTCGGGACGTATCTACATCTCGATGGGGCAGCCGCTGAAGTTCAAGGTGGTCGGCGACAACGCGATCCAGTACCCGGCCGGCTGGGTGCGCACCGACCCGTCGTACAAGATCCTGCACGACTTCATGGAGTTCACGCACGACGGCTCGGGTTTCCACACCAACACCACGGCCGTCGACATGTTCGCTCTGCCCATGTACATCACGCTTTCCGGAGCCCGGAAGCAGACCACCGGACGGTTCGAGAAGGGCGCCCGCGCGCGTGTTTTCGCCCAGATGCGCAAACAGCCCGGATTCAAGAAGCTGGCGATCGGCAATCTGCGGGTGATCGCGCCGAGCCACGCACTCGACCGCGGCCTGTTCTCCGACTCCTACCTCGACCCGTACGTCGACGCGCGCTGGAAGCAGTACGGCTCGAAAACGCTCACGGTGGTCGCGAACAACCAGACCTACCTGGGCAGGGTCGAGTCCGGAAAGTTCGTGTTCCGCCAGAACGGTGCGGTGAAGGCCTCTTTCGCCAAGCCCTCGACCCGTGACGTGCTCTTCTGTGACGGCAAGCTGGCGGCCCCGAACGACGGTGTCGGCGGCCCGATCGCGGCGGTGCTCGCGGCCGGCCTGAACCGCGGTGTGCTGGAACGGGTCCGGCAGCCGGTCAAGAACGCCAAGCTCTACTACCGGCCCACCCGCACGAATCACTACGCGCGGATCCTGCACGAGCACACGGTAGACGGGCGGGCGTACGGTTTCGCCTTCGACGACGTCTGCGAGCAGGCCTCGTTCGTCACCGACCCGGCTCCGAAAAGCGTCACGCTGACACTTCAACCGTTCTAGAAAGTGATTCCAGCAAATGGGGGACGTGGTGGTCTCGGCGACCACCACGTCCCCCATTTGTTTTAGGTGACCAGGTGGTAATGATCCATTCAGCCGGATGGCCTCGTCGAGCGTTCGTCCCGATCTCCGGCAGCTGCGCTTTCCGGGTGACCACGAGCGCGCCCGATCGGGTGGCCCGGGTTGCCGTCAAATGACGCCGAGATCAAGAGAAACCTGGTACGCGCGCAAGTTCTCGATCTTTCTTGCGACGGCGCTGTGTGGTTCTGCGGCCAGGGGGCTGGACGCGTTTGCGCAGGTTGGAGCCACCTACGCCTGCGTACTGTGAGGCTTTCCGGGGTTAGTGCCTACTGAAAGTAAATGGCCTGATTCTCTGCTGTTATTCGTGATGCGTCCGACGTTCGCTGATGCGGGCGACACGTCGCGACAGGCCCATAGTCATGTCTCTGAGTAATCCTTCCCCTACATTCTGCGGTGGGTCGCAGTCGTCGATCCGTGTCTGATTCCAGTGGTCCTCTCGCAGCCACGGGTCTGGAAGCGTCCCCGCCGATGACGGGGTCGCAGAGGAAGGAACTCGCTAGATGAATCTTCAGAGCAAAAAGGCGCGGATCCCGATCGCCGCGCTTGGTGTGACCGCCCTCTGCTCCTCCGGGCTCGGTATCTTCGCGTCTGCGGCCCAGGCGGCCGTGTCGATCACGCTCAGCCCGGGCACGACGTCGGTGACGACTGCGAACTACGGCGACGCAGCGGTCACCCAGGGGGCGGCCAGCTCCTTCAACATTCCTGCGCCCCTCTCCAACGCCACCTACGCCACCCGCGTGACCAGCACCGGACTCACCTCGCTCAAGGTGGTCGTCGAGAGCTTCACGCCCTCCGGGGGAGCGACGCCGGCGGACGCCTATGTCTATTACGGGACCCGGGTGACCGGCGGAACGCTCGGCCTGGGGCCGGTTCCGGCCAGTGGCGCCGACAACGGCCCCTGGTCGCGGATCAATGCCCTGGGAGCGACGGAGGCCGACCGGACGACCGCGTCGCTGCCGCTCACCAGCGGTGCGAATGCCGACAACATCTTCTTCACCGCGCAGCAGCCGGGTACCTACAAGATGCATTTCCTGGACAGCGGTGCGCAGGCGGGCACGGACGACGACAACACCTCCCCGACCATCACTCTCACCGTGAAGGACGCGACCACGCAGTCGGCCGGCAACACCGACGACGTCGCGCCGACGGTCACGACCAACAAGGCTTCGGTCGGTGTCGGCGACCCGATCACCGCCACGGCCGATCTGTCGGCCTGGACCCTGACGGACTCCCGAGGCACCAGCGACGGGGCAGGCGTTCTCGGTAGCCAGCTGAACAAGCTGGTGGGTATCGGCCTCGCGGGTGCGGGGCTGGGCGCCGGGGCCAACACGCCTACGGTCGGCACCTGGAAGGACGGCAAGAGCAGCCGCACGACGGCGGTCAATGGCACCAACGCGGCCGGGACCGTCACTGCCACGGCTACTTTCGACCGCGACGGAGACGGCACGCCGGACGCCCTTCCCGCTGGTGCGGTAGGTACCACGGCCACCACCACGGTCGCGTCCACCGGGGTCACCTCCATCCCGAAGCTCGAGGCCACGGCAGTGACCGGCGCCGTGGTCAACGGCGCGGGGACAGTGAGTGTGAAGGCCGGCACGAAGGCCATCACCTACAAGGCCACCGTCGCCAACTCGGGTACGGCGACCGACATCGCCAACAAGAACGTGTACTTCACGGTCGCCGGTGCGGATGCGGCCAACGTGACCACCAGCGGCACGACGGTGGACGCGGCGAACCGGATCTACTCCGCCACGACCGATGCCAGCGGTGTCGCGACCATCACGCTGACCGACAACGCCGCAACGCCCAGCACCTACACGGTGGCGGCGAGCTCGAACGGTCAGGCCTCGGGAGGGGCCGGCAACGCGGTCTCGCTGACGACCACCTACGCGGCGGCCGCAATCGACGCCGTGAAGATCACCAGCTCCTCGGCCGACCTCACCCCGACGGTCGGCACCGCGTCGGTGACGGTCAAGGGCAAGCTGGTCGACCAGTTCGGGGCCGACTACAAGCCGTCGGGCAACGACAGCCTTCAGGTCGCCGTGAGTGGCGCCGCCACGGCGAACACGCCGGTCACCGACGGGACGTTCAGCTACACCTACACGCCGACGACCCCGCCGACCGCGGGCACTCCCCAGACGCTGACGTTCACCTATGGCGCCAAGACCGTCAATGCCGTCATCAACTGGGCGAGCTCGGCCGCTGCTGCGAGCATCACGCTCACCACGCCCGCCGACAAGGCCACGGGCCAGACGCTGCAGACGAGCGCCTCGCCGGCGAACAACGGCCTGGCGATCGCCGGCACGGTTCTCGACGCCTCCAACGCCGGCCTGGCGTTCAAGGGTGTGAAACTGACCGGTGGCGAAGGGGTCTGGTTCTCCAAGTCGGCGACCCCGGACGCTGACAGCCCGCTGGTCGAGAGCCTCGACACCGTGGCCAACGGTTCGGGTGCCCTGACCGGTGCCTATGTGTTCTTCACCAAGGCCGGCGAGCACAAGGTCACCGCCACGTCGGGCTCGGCCACGGCCACGTCGACCGTCACGGTCAGCGCGCCGGTGGCGACAGCCGGCTGGAACGTCGAGATGGCCGACGCCTCGGGCGACCCGGGCTCGACGCTCATCGTGTCGGGCAAGGTGACCGACGTCTTCGGCAACGCGGTTCAGAATGCGACCGTCACCTTGAGCCAGGAGCCGACCACGATCGGGTCGCTCGCCGCCACGAACCTGACGACGAACGCCGCCGGTGTCTTCAGCACCACGTTCGTCAGCGGTTCGAACGCCAAGGGCGATGTGGACGTGACCGCCGAGATCACCAACAATGCAGCCACTCTCACGCCCAACGCGGCGTGGAAGACGGCGGGCGTCACGCTGAAGGACGGCGTTGACAAGGTCGAGAGCACGATCGCGGTGGCGCGGGCCGAACTCACGCTCAGCTCGAGCGGCAAGCTGGTCTCGGGTCCGAAGGGGGCGTCGGCCAAGCTGTCCGGCACCTTCACGCCGAACTCCACCGTTGACATCTACGCCAAGGCCTCCGGTGAACTGGCCTACCAGTGGACGGATTCCGTGAAGACGGACGACGAGGGCGAGTGGGGTGCGGAGGTCCAGATCAACAAGTCGACCCGATTCATCGCCAAGGCCAACGGTTTGAGCAGCCCGTCGACCGAGACCCAGCTCTGGGCCGACGTCATCCTGACCGCGAAGGCGCTGGGCAAGGGCAAGGTCGAGCTCTTCGCCAACGGCGACCCGAACGTGAAGGGCACGCTGTCCTTCTACCGCTCCATCGCCGGTACCGACCCGCTGCTCAAGAAGATCACGGCCAGCGACTTCGGTTCGGGCAAGACGATCGTGCCGCTCCCCAAGGGCGGACGCTCGGTCTACGTGGTCTACAAGGCGCCGGGAGTCGGTGCGGCACAGAGCAAAACACTCAAGATCACGGTCAAGTGAGCCCGTCGCCCACCTGATCTGACCTGAACCGGCGAAAGGCCGGCACTCCCTTCGGGGGTGCCGGCCTTTCGCTGTTTGTTCACGACGACGCGCTCATTCGGATCTTGACAGGTTTACACTGCGTCATCCTGGCTGTAGCCAGGGCGAGTGATCCACTCTGTCCCCTTTTGATCGAGCTGGGGCCGTAAAAGCCGCTTACTCGGCGTTACTCGTGATGCGTCTGGCCTCTACCGGTGCGGGCGACTCGCCGAGACAGTCCCAAGCCTTACCTCTGAGTAGTCATGTGGCTACAGTACGTGGCGGGTCGCAGACATCGACCCGTGTCATCTGTAGTGCTCGGAGCCTGCCGATCCGCCGCGACTCACGTCGCGGGTGGTTGGACGGGTACTCGGGGTCACGGGTCAAAACGCGGTCTCCACTGGGGTGGGGTCGCAGAGGAAGGAACTCGCTGAATGAAGCTCCAAGGCAAGAAGGTGCGGCTTCCGATCGCCGCGTTGGGCGTGACGGCGCTCTGCACGGGTGGCGTGGGCATCTTCGCCGCGCCGGCTTTCGCCGCGACGGAGATCGCGCTGAACAGCGGCGCGAGCTCGATCGCGGTCGGTAACTTCGGCACCTCGGCGACTGAGACCGCCAACGCTGCTTACGCGCTGAAGGTCGGCGAAAGCTCCGTGGCCAACACCGTGCTGGCCGTCACGGACGCCCCCGACGGTGGTCGCCTCTCCTACGAGAAGGTCGCCGCCAACGGCGCCGCCACGGCCAACGGCTTCACCAACGTCGGTGACGTGCGCACCGCCGAGGTGCAGGAGCTGTACTTCGACGCCACGCCGGACACCGGCAGCTACGTGGTGAACCTCGGTAGCACGACGACCGACCCGATCCTCGGCTACACGGCCGCTGACCTGCAGGCCGCGCTGCGCACCGAGTGGGCGGGCAACACGGGCATCACCGTGACCGGCTCGGGCACCTCGGTTTCGCCGTTCCGGATCACCTTCGGCGGGACCCTTGCGGGCACCAACTACGCGCAGATCACCATCACGAAGACGGGCCTGGCCGATGGCGCCACGCCGGTCAACGAGACGATCAGCACCGCCACCAACGGCTCGGTCAACACCAACGGCTACTCCTCGACCGGCACGCTGGCCAACAGCGACTACGTGTACGTGACGGGTACCGTCCCCGGCACCTACAAGTTCCGCATCTTCCAGGACACCAACGCCAACAACGTCTTCGACTCGGCCGACGAGCGCAGCACCTCGCTCGTGACGCTGAACGTCTACGACACCAACGGCGCGACCGTCGCCACGGGCGACGACGTCAACCCGACCTTCACGACGACCTCCCCGGTCGGCGCGGGCGACGCCATCTCCGCCGAGGTCGGCTTCAGCAAGAGCCTTTCGCTGTCCGACGCCCGCGGCAGCGTGGCCGAGAACAGCCTGATCAACCAGCTCGCCGGTCTGACCTGGATCGACGTGACGGCGGGCGCGGGCGTCGGTGCGATGTCCAACCAGCACCCGACCGTGGCGAGCGGCAAGCTCTCCTACTCGGTGGGCACCCCGAACGCGGCCGGCACGGTCACGCTCAAGGGTCTGCTGCAGAGCGCCACCCCGGCGAACCCGGCCGCCTACCCGACCACCGGTTCGAAGGCCGTCACGGTCACCTCGAACAGCGTCGCGGCGCTGACCCCGGCCGTCACCAAGGTCGAGGGCTCGGTCATCGGCTCCGGCAGCACGGCCACGGTCAAGACCGGCACCTCCTCGGTGGAGTACACCGCCACGGCGGTGGACAACAGCGTTCCGGCCAAGCCGGTCGCCGGTGCCAAGATCACCTTCACGCTGAGCGGTAGCGACGCGAACGTCGCCAAGCTGTCGGCCGACGGTGTGGCCGTCAACACCGCGGGCACCACCAAGGTCTACACCGCGACCACCAACGCCGCCGGTGTGGCCACCCTCAAGGTGACCTCCAGCGACACGACCGCCGGGTTCGCCTACGACGTGTCGGCTGCGTCGAACAGCCAGTCGGGCAGCATCACCACCACCTACGCCGCGGCCACGATCGACAAGGTCGTGACCACGAGCACCTCGGCCGAGCTCACCCCGGCCGTCGGCGCTGCCAGCGTCGCGCTCAAGGGCAAGCTGGTGGACCAGTTCGGCGGGGCGTTCGTGCCCAGCTCGAGCACCACGCAGCAGGTCACCGTCACGATCACCGGCGGCCCGTACTACGCCCCGGTCTCGAACACGGGCACCTTCTCGTACGACTACAAGCCGGCCACCGCCGCGACCGCCGGTGACACCACGCCGTTCACGCTCACCTACAACGGTGTGTCGACGACCGGCGAGCAGATCCAGTGGGCCAGCACCGCTGCCGCCTCGAAGATCAACCTGACGGCCCCGGCCGACGCCGCGAAGGACCTGCTGCTGCAGGACAACACGGCCCCGGACGCGACCCAGATCAGCGCCTTCGGTAACACGGCCGGTCAGCTGGCCGGCACCGTGCTCGGTGCGGACAACGCCGCTCTCGCCTACAAGAGCGTCACGTTCACCGGTGGCGAGGGCGTGTGGTTCGCGACCTCCGGCACCCCGGACGCCACGCACCCGCTGAAGGACTCGATCACCCTCGTCTCCGACGCCTCCGGCGTCGTCAGCGGCGGGTACGTCTTCTTCACCAAGGCCGGCGAGCAGAAGGTCACCGCGACCTCCGGCTCCACCACGGTCACCTCCACCGTCACGGTGAAGGACGCGGCTACCGCTCAGGCCTACAACGTCACGATCAACGACGTGTCCGGCGCGCCGGGCTCGACCCTGATCGTCACCGGCAAGGTCACCGACATCTTCGGCAACGCGGTTCCCGAGGCCTTCGTCAACCTGACCCAGAGCGCCGCCGGTGTGGGTGCTCTCGGCAACTCCAGCCCGCGGACCAACGCCGCCGGTGTCTTCAGCACCACCTACGTCAGTGGCTCGAACTCCAGCGGCGACGTCGACCTGACGGCCACGCTGGACAACCCCACCGCGCTGACGGCGGACGCCGCCTACAAGACGGCCGGCATCACCCTGGCCGACGGCAAGAAGACGGCCACCGGCTCGATCTCGATCGCCAAGACCGACCTGACCATCGCCGTGACCGGCAAGGTCACCGCGGGTGGCAGCGGCGCCAACACGAAGATCTCGGGCAAGTTCCTGCCGAGCACCTCGGTCGACATCTACTCCAAGGCGGCCGGCGAGCGTGCGTACACGCTGCTCGACTCGGTGAAGACCAACGCCGCGGGTAGCTACAGCCTGACCGACCGCATCACGAAGTCGACCTTCTTCCTCGCGAAGTCGAACGGCCAGAGCAGCGGTTCGAAGGCCACGCAGGTCTCCTCGAAGGTCAGCCTGACCGCCAAGGCGCTGGGCAAGGGCAAGGTCAAGCTCTCGGCCAACGGTGACCCCAACGTGAAGGCGACCCTGACCTTCTACAACGGCACCAAGGTCCTGAAGAAGATCACGTCCAACGCCGCCGGCGTCGGCAGCGCGACGGTCACCCTGCCCAAGGGCAAGAAGACCGTCAAGGTGACCTTCAAGGCCCCGGGCACCAACCAGGGTCAGAAGACCATCTCCGTCACCGTCAAGTGAATCTGAGGGCATCGTCCCTGGCCAGAAACACCTGATCTGACAACGGCGAAGGGCCGGCATCCCGTGAGGGGGTGCCGGCCCTTCTGCCTGCCCGGCGGCTGTCCGGACCGTTGGCGCCTGTCTTCCGCTGCGCCGTCCGGGTGGAGCCTGCGCAAACCCTCAAGATCGCCACTGGGCAGCCTCGGTATGAGCGCACGCCGGGACCTTCATCCGTGTGGACGCGCGGATGAGTCAGGAACGTCCGCCATCGTCCGTTCCCGACTCGGCCGATCGGGTCCGCTCGACCGACACAGCGTCACCGATAGTCCCTGCGCCGCAGTGTGGTTCACCCGTCCGGCAGATCCCGCCGTCACCGAACCTCGGCAACTCTCAAGTAACGGGCCGTGACCGCGTCGCCCGGACGGCAGGCGGCCTTGCAGTCGCCTTGAGGGTGAAGAGGTCCTGGTGCTCGGAAGGGTTCGCCTGGCTGCGGCCGCTCTGATCGTGCTGGCGATGATCGCGACCCCGACCGCAGCCGTCGCCAAGAGCCGGGTCACCCCCTACGAGCTGATGAAAGTCCAGCTGCACAGCGGCAAGACGATCGCCGCGCGCTGGAACCCCTGCCAGAGCGCCATCACCTACCGCGTCAACTTCAGCGGCCTGCCCAAGGCCAAGCGCGCCGGCATGCTCAAGACCGTCAAGACCTCGTTCGCCAAGCTGGGCCAGGCCACGGGCATGACCTACAGCTACAGGGGCCAGACCACGTTCGTGCCGCAGCAGGGCAACCTCACCGAGCAGCCGGCCGAGATCGTGGTGGCGGCGGTCAGCAAGAGCAGGACCGACTTCCCGATGAGCGACAACTCGCTGGGCTACGGGGGAGTGCTGTGGTCGACCTGGTACGGCAAACCGGGTGAAGATGCGGCCGTGATGCGGGGTTACGTGATTCTCGAGGCGAAGGCCATCCAGAAGCTCAAGGGCGGCTGGGGGTCCGGTCAGCGTCAGAGCAACGTGATCCTGCACGAACTCGGGCACGCGAGCGGTCTCGGGCACGCCGAGAGCCGCCGGTCGCAGATGTACCCGACCCTGACGAGTACCTCGCCCAGCGGCTATGCGGCGGGTGACCTCGCAGGTCTGGCGAAGGTGGGCGAAAGGGCCGGGTGCATCGCCGTTCCCGGTTCGCTCAGCGTGCGCGACCTGCGCTGAGCACCCAAGCTGAAGGCGAGACGACTGCGGCCGCCGCGACCCGCGTCCTCCATTTCGATCTGCCTGCTCAATGCGTGCTCAAGAGTGAACCGCACTCGGCCGATGCAAAGTCAACGTCCGGACCATGCGGTTGTTCTTGAAGGAGAGTCGATGGAGGCGATCGACGAGATCGTTGCCGAGTTCCTGGTTGAGTCGCACGAGAACCTTGACCAGCTCGACACCGATCTGCTCGCGCTGGAGCAGGACCCGACCTCTCGGGACCTGCTGGGTAGCGTCTTCCGCACCATCCACACGATCAAGGGCACCAGCGGGTTCCTTGCGTTCAACAAGCTGGAGAAGCTCACCCACGTCGGTGAGAACCTGCTCAGCCGGATGCGTGACGGAAAGATCCAGCTGAACGAGGACCGGGCCAGCGCGCTGCTGGCCATGGTCGACGCAGTGCGCGGCCTGCTCTCGCACATCGAGGCCAGCGGCGGCGAGGGGGACGACGACCACACCGAGCTCGTCGCCCGCCTGGGCCAGCTGCTCGAGGACGGCCCGATCGAGGCCCCGCCGCTCATCCCGGCCCAGGCCACCAGCCCCGAAACGGCTGAGGCCGAGCCGGTTGCCGAACCCGAGCCGGTGGCCGCTGCCCCGGAATCGGAACCGGCGCCGGAACCCGCGCCGGAACCCGCGCCCGCACCCACACCCGCGCCCGCCCCCGCCCCGGAACCCGCTGCGGAGAAGGCCAAGCCGGCTCCCGAGCCCGGTGAGGCCGGCGAGCACAAGCGCTCGGTCGTGGAGTCGTCGGTGCGCGTCGATGTCGAACTGCTCGACACGCTCATGCGAATGGTCGGCGAGCTCGTCCTGAGCCGCAACCAGCTCGTCTCCGAGCTGGACGAGCAGAACGACTCGGCCCTGGCCCGTTCCGCGCAGCGGCTCTCGCTGGTCACCAGCGAGCTGCAGGAGCAGGTCATGAAGACCCGTATGCAGCCGGTCGACACGGTCTGGTCCAAGCTCCCCCGGGTCGTCCGCGACCTGTCCCGCCAGCTCTCGCGCAACGTGCGCCTGGAGATGGAGGGCCGGGACACCGAACTCGACCGGAGCGTCCTCGAGGCCATCAAGGACCCGATGACGCACCTCGTCCGCAACGCGATCGACCACGGCATCGAGCCGCCGGACGTGCGGATCGGCAAGGGCAAGAACCCGGAAGGGGTTCTGACCCTGCGCGCCTACCACGAGGCGGGCCAGGTCCACCTCGAGATCATCGACGACGGCGCCGGAATCGACAAGGACATCGTCGGCCGCCGCGGCGTCGAGCGGGGTCTGGTCACCCAGGCCCAGCTCGAGAAGATGACGCCGCGCGAGATCAGCCAGATGATCTTCCTGCCCGGCTTCTCCACCGCGGCCAAGGTCACCAACGTCTCCGGGCGTGGTGTCGGCATGGACGTGGTGAAGACCCGCATCGAGGGCATCGGCGGTTCCGTCGACGTCATCTCGAACAAGGGCGCCGGCTCTACGTTCCGCCTGACCATCCCGCTGACCCTGGCCATCATCCCGGCCCTCACCATCGGCTGCGCGGGTCACCGCTACGCCGTGCCCCAGGTGAGTGTGCTGGAGCTGGTGCGCCTTTCCGGTGAGCACGCCCGGGGCGGCATCGAGCACATCTCCGGTGCGCCGGTCTACCGCCTGCGTGGGGCCCTGCTCCCGCTGGTGCAGCTCGACGAGCAGCTCGGCCTGGTTCCGCCCGGCACCGCCAGCGGCGGTGGCCAGAACAACGACGGGCGGGGCGGATTCATCGTCGTGCTCCAGGCCGAGCAGCACCGCTTCGGCCTGGTGGTGGACGACGTGCTGGACACCCAGGAGATCGTGGTCAAGCCGCTCGGCCGGCACCTGAAGGCGCTCCCGATGTACCAGGGCGCCACCATTCACGGTGACGGCAGCGTGGTGCTCATTCTCGACGCCACCGCGATCGCCCGGCAGGCCGACGTGCTCTCCAACCCGGCGGGCGCGGCCAGCTCCGCGATCAACGAGGAGACCACGACGATCGACCCGGTGCTGGTGGTCGAACTGACCGGCGGACGTCGCACGGCGATCCCGCTGGACATGGTCACCCGCCTCGAGGAGATCCCGACCAAGACCATCGAGCGGGTCGGCGGACGCGAGGTGGTCCAGTACCGGGGCCACATCATGCCTCTCGTGCGCCTGGCCAGCCTGCTCGGCGCGTACGGCGAGGAGAACGACAACGAGCGCGTGCAGCTGGTGGTCTACACCCGCGGTGAGCGCAGCGTCGGCTTCGCGGTCGAGCGGATCATGGACATCGCCACCGAGCGCGCGGGTTCCCGGTCCGACATCGACGACCACGCCCTGCTGGGCTCGATCGTCGTCGGCGACCGGGTGGTCGAGCTGCTCGACGTGCAGGCCGCGGTGCTCGCCGCCGACCCTGCTTTCTATCAGGACGACGCCGGCGCGACGACGATCGAAGAGCTCGGCTCCATGTACGAGGAGGCGCTGTGACCCAGCTGTCCACGTTCCACGTCGGCTCCTACCTCTTCGGGGTGGAGGTCGCCCTGGTGCAGGAAGTCGTTCGCATGCAGGTGTTCACGCCGGTGCCGCTGTCCGGTCCCGAGGTCTCGGGACTGATCAACCTCCGGGGTGAGGTACTCACCGCCATCGACGTGCGGGCCCGTCTGGGCCTGCCGCCGAGCACCGGTGAGCGCCCGCAGGTGAACGTGGTGGTCCGCGTCGACGACGAGCCGGTCAGCCTGCTGGTCGACGAGATCGGCGGCGTGGTGGAAGTTTCGCAGATCCCGTTCGAGGGCACCCCCTCGACGGTCAATGCCAGGGTCGGGGCGCTGCTCACCGGCGCCTACACGTTGCCGGAGAAGCTGCTCCTGGCCCTGGACGCACGTGCCCTGCTGGCCTTCGACGAAAGTCGCTCCGCCGCTGCCTGACGGCGGCGGTGGAGGATGACTGAGGGGACGAGCCGATGAAGGCTCTGGTGGTCGACGACTCGCGTGCCATGCGGTCGATCCTGACTCGGCAACTCGAGGCGCTCAGTTTCGACGTTGCCCAGGCGGTGGACGGACAGGACGCTCTCGATCTGCTCGGCACCGGCTACGTCCCCGAAGTCGCACTGGTGGACTGGAACATGCCGCGGATGGACGGACTGACCTTCATCAAGGCGGTTCGGGCCCGCGACGAGATGAGAAACGTGTCGCTGATGATGGTCACGACCGAGAGCGAGCACGGGAACATCGTCCGGGCCCTGGCAGCTGGAGCGCACGAGTACGTGATCAAGCCGTTCACCGCAGAGGTGATCGCCGAGAAACTCGCGCTCTTGGGATTGGTGGGGGTATGAGCGGGTCACGCATCCGCGTTCTGATCGTTGACGACTCGGTGGTCATCCGCCGGTTGATCAAGGAAATTCTTGACGCCGACAGCCGCATCGAGGTTGTCGGGGTCGCGCACAACGGCCAGGTGGCCCTCGGCAAGGTCGAGGAACTGAAGCCGGACGCGCTCACGATGGACATCGAGATGCCCGTCATGAACGGTGTCGAGGCGGTGCGGGCACTGCGGAAAACTCATCCGCGGCTGCCGATCGTGATGTTCTCGACGCTGACCGAGCGCGGCGCGTCCGCGACCATGGACGCCCTCGCGGCGGGTGCCAGCGACTACGTCACGAAGCCGGCCAACGTCGGCAGCGTGATGGAGAGCCGGCAGAACATCAAGGACCAGCTGGTCCCGAAGCTGGTCGCGCTCACCGGTGCTCGCAAGCTGGTGGGGGCGCGGCCTGCGATGCCCCCGGCCCAGCCGCCGGTCGGGCAGTCGCGGGCCGGCGCCTCGGCCCGGCGTACGCAACCCTTCGGCCTGCTCGCGATCGGCAGCTCCACCGGTGGCCCGGACGCCCTGGCGACCGTGCTGTCGGCGCTGCCCGGCGACCTGCCGGTGCCGGTCGTGATCACCCAGCACATGCCGCCGGTGTTTACGAAAATGCTGGCGCAGCGACTCGACTCGACCTGCCGGCTGAGCATCAGCGAAGCGGTCGAGGGTGATGCGGTGGAGCGTGGCCGGGTGCTGATCGCCCCCGGTGGCCTGCACCTGGAGCTGAAGTCGCGCGGTACCGGGGTGTTCGTGCACCTGAGTGACGCCCCGCCGGAGAACTTCTGCCGTCCCGCGGTGGACGTGATGTTCCGGTCGGTGTCCGCGGTGTACCGGAACCGGGTCCTGGCCGTGGTCCTGACCGGGATGGGTCGCGACGGTGCCTCCGGCGCCGGGGTGATCCGCACGGCCGGCGGTGAGGTGTTCGCGCAGGACGAGGCCAGCAGCGTGGTGTGGGGTATGCCCGGTGCCACGGTGATGGCCGGTCAGGCCGACCGGGTGGTGCCGCTCGAGCAGATGGCGTCCACGGTCGCCTCGGCGCTGGTTCAGAGTCAGGGAGCTTCACGGGCGGTGGCAGACGGAGTGCGGGCATGACCTTGCTGGAAACGGATTTCACCTACGTCACCGGCATGGTCCGGCAGCGGAGTTCGATCGACCTGCAACCGGGCAAGGAGTACCTGGTCGAGTCCAGGCTCGCCCCGGTGGCGCGCAAGTTCGGCGACAAGGACGTCTCCGCCCTGGTTCTGCGGTTGCGCCGCAACGACCGGGCGGCGCAGGACGCGGTGATCGACGCGATGACCACGAACGAGACCTCGTGGTTCCGCGACCAGCACCCCTTCGACGCCTTCACGCGGCTCATGCTGCCGGAGGTGAAGAAGTTCGGCGGCCCGACCGTGAACATCTGGTCGGCTGCGTCTTCCAGTGGCCAGGAGGCGTATTCGCTGGCTCTGCTGCTGCTCGACTGGCTGCCGCTGAACCCGGGCAAGAGCGCCCGGATCCACGGCACCGACATCTCGCCGACCATGGTCGAGCGGGCCGCGGCCGGAAAATACAGTCAGCTCGAGATTAATCGCGGTATGCCGGTCAAGTACATGGTCAAGTACTTCGATCAGGTAGGGCGGGACTGGTTCGTCAAGCCGGAGGTCAAGGCCCTGACCAGCTTCCGGCAGGGCAACCTGGTGGCACCGCCGGTCGGCCTGCCGCAGATGGACATCGTGTTTCTCCGGAACGTGCTGATCTACTTCGACCTGCCCACCAAGCGCCAGGTTCTCGCGAACGTGCGCAAGGTGTTGCGGCCCGGGGGATTTCTGGTGCTCGGTGGGGCCGAGAGCACCCTCACCCTGGACGAGCACTTCGTCCGGGTGGAAACCGACAAGGTAGTGATCTTCCGAAACGGAGGAGGGACATGAGCGTCTTCACCGACCTGGACGACGACGTACGTGAAGAACTCGGTGTGATTCTCACGGACGTGTTTTCCTCCGTGCTCAAGGAGGAGGCGATCATCACCAACAACCAGCTGCCGGTCGGGCCCATGGCCCTGTCCAAGCTGGCGATCCACGACTTCTCCGACAAGAACGACGAGCAGTACGCGGTCATCGAGGTCCGGGTCGGCGAACGCCTGGCCCGGGTGATGGCCGCCCGGATGATGTCGATCAGCTCCCCCGGTCCGAGTGACCTGGTCGACGCCATCGCCGAGATCAGCAACATCGCCGGCGGAAACGTGAAGACACTCCTGTGCACTCACGCCCGCCTCTCGTTGCCGACGGCCGACATCGTCGACGACGAGCAGTTCGCCGAGGCCGAACCCACTGACGGCAGCACCTACGTCCGGGCCATCGTGCTCGGCCACGTGGTCCAGCTCGCCATTCACCCCCAAGCCCCGGTGGCTGGCCTCCTCTGGCCGCCGGAGATCCACGACGCAACCCTGGAGCCCACCTCATGAAGATCCTGGTAACTGACGACAGCAGAGCTATGCGGATGATCGTCATCCGGACCATGCGGCAGGCAGGTCTGGGGAAGAACGAGATCAAGGAGGCGGAGAACGGTCGACAGGGATTTGAGACCTGCAAAGACTTCAACCCCGACCTGATTCTGTCCGACTGGAACATGCCGGAGATGAACGGCATCGAGTTCCTCAAGGCGCTGCGGGCGAGCGGCAACACCACGCCGTTCTGCTTCGTCACCTCTGAGGGCTCGGACGAGATGCGCGAGCAGGCCCTGGCCGCGGGCGCTATCGGACTCATCGTCAAGCCCTTCACCGCGGAAGCATTCATGGACACACTCGGAACGGTGGTTTCAGCATGAGCGTTCAGACCGAACAGTCGCCCCTCCCCAGCCGTCACGCGGTTCGTAACACCATCGAGGGTCTGGTCGGCCGTGACGTCGACCTCTCCGACGGTGTGGCCCCGCCGGCCAAGTCGACCAACATCGTCGCGGTGTACGTCACGGACCAGCTGAAGACGGCTGCCCTCGCGGTGATCGACCTGGAGTGCGCCGCGCGGATCGGCGGAGCCCTGGGCATGATTCCCCGTGGTGCGGTGGACGACTCGATCAAGGCGCGGGACCTGCCGAAGGACCTCGAGGAGAACTGCTACGAGGTTCTCAACGTGATGGCCTCGATCTTCAACGTGGCGAACGCCCCGCACGTGCGTCTCTACGAGATGTACGCCCCGGGTTCGGTGGTTCCGGCTGACATCGCCGCCCTGGCTGCCACGGTGGGCAACCGGATGGACGTCAAGCTGAAGATCAGCGGCTACGGGGACGGGTCGCTCTCGATCGTCATCAAGTAAAGACGAGACGAATGGCGACATCGGACCCCGGATCTCCTTCCGAGGCCATGGCTGAAGCGCCGGTTCCCGTGGGTCTCCCGCGGGTGCCGGCGCAGACGCGCGTCCCGGCCGATGCGGTGCGGAACGTCAGGGTGGGCCGGCAGGGGCTGTACGACGCCCGCCGGACCCTCGTGGCCTACGAGGTGCTGTTCCACTCGGGCGAGAAGGACGTGAGCGACCGGGCGACGTCCCAGGTGATCGCGTCCACCTTCGGCACGTTCGGGGTGGACCGGATCGCCGGGTCGCGTCCCGTCTTCATCAGTTTCACCCGCGCCTTCCTCACCGGGGTGATCCCGATCCCGGTCGAGCCGGCCGGTGTCGTGGTCGAGATCTCGGCGACGATGATGGTGGACGCGGAGCTGCTGGCGGGCGTCGAGGGGTTGCGGCACGACGGCTACCGGATCGCGCTGTGCGACTACCGGGGGCAGCCGGAGTGCTCGGCGCTGCTCGACCTCGTCGACTACGTGAAGGTCGACGTGCCCGCTCACCCCGGATGGCAGCTCGCCGAGCTGGCCGCCCGGGTCACCGAGCGCGGCCGCGACCTGATCGCGGGCGGGATCGAGGACGAGCCGACCCTGGCCCGGGTCCTCGAACTCGGCTTCGGCCTGTTCCAGGGCCCGCTGCTGGAGAAGCCGACCGTGCTGGAGCGTCGCACCCTGACGCCCACCCAGCTGGTCTGCGTCCGTCTGCTGCGGGAACTGGCCGACCCGGAACTGGACATCATCCGGCTCGAACCCACGATCGGCAGTGACCCCGGCCTGGCGCTGCGGCTGCTGCGCACGGCCAACTCGGCCGCGTCCGGCACCATGCGCCAGGTCTCGTCGCTGCGGCAGGCCCTGGTCATCATCGGCCCGCGCCGGCTGCGCTCGTGGGTGGTGCTGATCCTGCTGGAGGGGCCGTCGAACGCCTCCCCGGCGGACGGGTTGTGGAAGGTGCTCGCCCGGGCCTGCGCATGCCGGGTGCTCGCGCCGGACCCGGTCGACGACATGGCCTTCACCGTCGGCCTGCTGTCCGGGGCGGCGGAGCTGCTGGCGACGCCGCCGGAAGTGGTCGCCGAGGCGGCCGGGGTGAGCCGCGAGGTGCGGGACGCCCTGGTCAGCGGGCTGGGTGGGGCGGGGGCGGCGCTGCACGCCGTCCTGGCCCACGAGCGGGACGACGACGAGGGCATCGCGGCCACCGGCCTCGCGCCCTACGCCGTCTCGCACGCCTACCTGGAGTCGCTCAGCGAGTCGTTGCGCCTGGTCGAGGAGATCGCGGGCGTTTCGGACTCCTGAGGGTCTCCCCGCGCTCGCTCACGGTCGTTTGAGAGACTGACGACCGTGAGCGAGCGCTTCTACAACGCCTACCACCAGGGCTTCGTCCGGGTCGCCGCGTGCACCCTGCGCACGGCCATCGCCGAGCCCGACACCAACGCCGAGTCGGTGCTGCGCATCGCGCGGGACTGTCACGCCGACGGCGTCGGCCTGGCGGTGTTCCCCGAGCTCACCCTCACCGGGTACTCGATCGAAGACCTGCTCATGCACGAGACCGTGCTCGCCGACGCCGAGCGCGCGCTGCGCACGGTGATCGACGGCTCGGTCGGGCTCACCCCGGTGCTGCTCGTCGGCCTGCCGGTGCGTTTCCGCCACCGCATCCACAACGTCGCCGCGGTGGTGCACGACGGCCGCCTGCTCGGTGTGGCGCCCAAGTCGTACCTGCCGAACTACCGCGAGTTCTACGAGGCCCGTCAGGTCACCGCGGGTCGCGATATTTCCGGCTCGTTCATCACCCTGGCCGGTGAAGAGGTCCCGTTCGGCACCGACCTGCTGTTCGCCGCCTCCGACGTGCCCGGTTTCGTGCTGCACGTCGAGATCTGCGAGGACATGTGGGTGCCCGTGCCGCCCAGCGCCACGGCCGCGCTCGCCGGCGCCACCGTGCTCACCAACCTCTCCGGCAGCCCGATCACCATCGGCCGTGCCGAAGACCGCAAGCTGCTGGCCCGTTCCGCCTCCTCCCGATGCCTGGCCGCATACGTGTTCGCCGCCGCCGGCGAGGGCGAGTCCACCACCGACCTGGCGTGGGACGGCCAGACCCTGGTCTACGAGAACGGCGTGCTGCTGGCCGAGGGGGAGCGGTTCCCCACCGGTGACCGGCGCACGATCGCGGACGTCGACCTGGACCTCCTGCGCGCCGAGCGTCTGCGGATGGGCAGCTTCGAGGACAACCGGGCGGGTCTCGCTCCGGACCACCGGGTGATCGAGTTCGAGCTGAGGCCGCCCGCGGGCGATCTCGGCCTGCGCCGCGAGGTCGAGCGCTTCCCGTTCGTGCCGGCCGACGAGACCCGGCTCGAGCTGGACTGTTACGAGGCCTACAACATCCAGGTGGCCGGGCTGCGGCAGCGGCTGCGGGCGATCGGGCAGCCGAAGATCGTGATCGGCGTCTCCGGTGGGCTCGACTCCACCCACGCGCTGATCGTGGCGGCCAAGGCGATGGACGAGGAGAAGCGGCCCCGCACCGACATTCTCGCGTTCACCATGCCCGGGTTCGCGACCAGCGACCGCACCAAGAACCAGGCCTACGGGCTGGCGCGCAGCCTGGGCGTGACGTTCGAGGAACTCGACATCAAGCCCACCGCCGAGCTGCTGCTGCACAACCTCGGGCACCCGTTCGGCGGCGGCGAGCCGGTCTACGACATCACCTTCGAGAACGTGCAGGCCGGCCTGCGCACCGACTACCTGTTCCGGCTGGCCAACCAGCGCGGCGGCATCGTGCTCGGCACCGGCGACCTGTCCGAGCTGGCGCTGGGCTGGTCGACCTACGGGGTGGGCGACCAGATGTCGCACTACAACGTGAACGGTGGCGTGCCCAAGACGCTGATGCAGCACCTGATCCGCTGGGTGATCTCGTCCGGGCAGTTCGAGCCCGAGGTCGGCAAGATCCTCGAAGACGTGGTGGGGGGCGAGATCAGCCCGGAGCTGGTGCCGGTGGGGGAGGACGGCATCACCCAGAGCACCGAGGCCAAGGTCGGGCCGTACTCGCTGCAGGACTTCTCACTGTTCTACACGCTGCGGCACGGGTTCCGGCCGTCGAAGATAGCGTTCCTGGCGATGCACGCGTGGAGTGATGCCGAGAAGGGCGACTGGCCGCCGCACTTCCCGCCGGACAGTCGTATCGCGTTCGAGCTCGCGGTGATCCGGCAGTGGCTGCTCGTGTTCACGCAGCGGTTCTTCGCGTTCAGCCAGTTCAAGCGCTCGGCGATGCCGAACGGGCCGAAAGTCACGGCCGGGGGCTCGCTCTCGCCGCGAGGCGATTGGCGGGCCCCGTCCGACGCGTCGGCGCGGATCTGGCTCGCGGAGATCGAGCGGGAGGTTCCCGGCGAGCCCTCAGCCGGCTGAGGCCCGCCGGGCCTCGGCCTCCTCGGCCGCCCGCTTGGCCTCCGTCTCGGCGGCGGTCTGGGCGGCCTCCCGGGCCTCGGCCTCGTCCTTCTCCTCCCACTCCTGCTCGTAGCGCTTGACCAGCCCCAGGATCAGGGCGGCGCCGACCGAGCAGAGCACGGCCACGACGAGCCAGCGCACGAGCGCGGTGAAGCCGTCGAGACCGCCGCTCGCATACTGCGCATAGAGCGGCGGTCCCGCCAGCACGGCCGCGACGGCGCAGCCGATCACCAGGGGATTCACGAGGTTGCGCCACCCACCGCGAGCTGGGTGCACAGGAGGGCGGCCCAGCCGACCCGGTCGACGGCGATCCCGTCGACCCGGACCACCGGCAGACCCAGCTGCAGCACCTCGGCCGGAGCACCGGAGTCCAGTGCACCGTCCAGGGCGACAGCGTCGACCTTGCCGAGATACCGCACCCAGCGCTGGTTCTCCTCCAGCGACCGGCTGCCGTCGAGCACGGCGATCACGGCCTCCGCACCCACGTTCTGCAGAACCTTGCGGATCTTGCCGGCGTCCTCGGTGCGGGCACCGTCGACCGGGATGCTGACCACCACGGGACGCGTGGCGGCCGCGAGGTCCATCGCGCCACTGCGCTCCGGGCCCAGTTCGTGCGGGACGGTGACGACCGTGCGCGGCCCGCCGTTGTGCGGCAGGTCGAGCGCGGTGCGGGCGGCCTCCAGGCCGACGATGTCCGACGGACCGACCACGGCGATCACCTCGACGTCATCGGCGATCGTCGGCTCGGGCATCGCTCCCAGCATCTGCACGACGGCCATGAACCGGTCTCCAGAGGGGAGATTGGCGGTCCATTCGGCCGGCACACCGAGGGTGTTGAGCGCAGCCCGGTCGGCGGCGACGGCCTGCTCCGCGGCGGCCTGAAGATCGGCCTCGGTCGGCAGTGTCGGCGCCGGGACGCTCTCGACCGGCACGAACGGCGATTCCGTCGCCGGGAAGCCGATGCTCGCTCCCGCCTCGGGCAGAGGCAGGGGGGCGAGCGGGCTTTCGATCGCGGGGTTCACGTCAATGGTGGACGCGGTGGTCGCCTCCGGGGACACCGGGGGTTCCGGGTCGGGCTGGAAGGCCCAGGCGGTGACCGGTTCCTCGGCGGCGGGCATCGCGAGACCGGGCGTTGCGAGACCGGGGGTCTCGAGGGCGGGTGTTGCGAAGTCGGGCGTCGTGAGGTCAGGCGCCGCGTAGTCGGGTGATGCGACGATCGGTGCCGAGGGGCTAGGTGTTTCGATGGCGGGGGCCGCGAAACCGGGGGCCGCGAAACCGGGTGCGGCGAAGCCGGGGACCTGGAAGTCGTCGGCCGGGAACGAACCCGGGGTGGGCTCGGGGGAGCCGGTGTGACCGGCGTCCTCCATCGGGTTCGGGAGCGGGGGAGCGAAGCCCGGGGTGGACTCGGCGACCGGGGCTTCGGCGACCGGGGCTTCGGTGACCGGGGTCTCGGTGACCGGGGTCTCGGCGACCGGCACGGCCCAGGCGGCCATGGCCTCGGCGGGGGAGGCCCAGCTGGAGGCGGGACCCTCGTCGGGGAGGCCGGGCGCCGGGGCGCTGGGGGCGGGCCACTCCGGGCTGTGGTTGGCCGGGGTGGTGGCCCAGGCCGACGGCGCGCCACCGGAACCCTCGGACACCGGAGCGCTTTCGACCAGCGGAGCGCTGGGCTGAGCGGGCACGAGCGGCTGGGCGGTGGCGAACTGGGTGTCCTGGTCCACGGTCTGGGTGGAAGCCTGGGGCTCGGGGTGCGTGAGCGTGGCCGTCGGGTGCGAGGCCCGCTCGGCCTCCATCACGGCCTGGGCGGCGGCGAGTTCACCGGCGGCCGCGGCCGCGCTGGCCCGGGCCGCGACGATCTCCCAGGCGGGCGGCTCTTCGAGAGCCGCTTCGCTGGACGCCTCGACCCGCGGCGCCGGGATACCCGCGATCGCCGCGCTGCTGGTCTCGTCCTGCTCGGGGGCCGGCGGGTTGAGAGGAGTCACCGGGGCGACGTCCTCGTCCTTGGGCTCGTCCTTGCTCTTGGCCTTCTTGCGGCCACCGAAGCGGATGCCGAACACCTTGAAACCACCGGCGTTCTCGGCCTCATTCTCGCTCTTGTCGTCGGTCGAGGCCTCGGTGTCGGACGCGGTCGCGCTGACGACGGCGGCCGCGTCCTCGGTGACATCGTCGGGCGAGCCCAGGGTCGGGTCGGTGTTCGGGCCGGTGTGACGAGCGCTGGTGCGCTCACGCCGCGGCCGGTGACGACCCGCGTCCTCGGCAGGCGCCGGCTCGACCGCCGGGGTGATCGTCTCCTCGCTCTGACGGGGCGCCGGAACGGTCTTCTTGGAGCCCTTGGTGCGCCGCGTCTTGCCCTTGGGCAGCACGGTGGTCGCCCGGGTCGAGGTGGCGGGGAGCTCGGTCAGATCCGTCAGCTCGGCCAGATCACCAGGGACGGAAACGTTCTGGGCCTGGGCGGCGGATGTCGCCGCGTATTCCGTTGCGTCGGTGGCGGACACGGGCGAGCTGAACTGCGGTGCGCCGAAGGAAGAATCGGTCGATCCGAACGACGAGGTGTTGCTCTCGGTCGAACCGAACGGCGTGGACCCGAACGGCGTTGACCCGAACGGCGTGGACCCGAAGGAGGACTCGAGGGTCTCGGGCGAGCTGAACGAGGGCGTCGTGAACTCGGGAGCGGCCGGCTCGGGCGTGGTGAACTGCGGCGTGGCGAACTGCGACGTCGCGAACTCGGAAGACGCAGGCCCAGAAGAGACAGGCCCGGAAGAGACCGGCTCGGAGGACGCCGCCTCGGAAGGCGTGGCCGGGGAAGACATGGTCTCGGAAGACATGGTCTCCGGAGCGACGAGACCGGGCACCGTGAAGTCGGAAGTGGTCTCCAGCTGCGGCATCTCGGCCGCAGGCGGTTCCGCACCGAACGCCGGCGCGGCCTCGTACGTGGCGAGACGCGGCGTCTCGGCGGCGAAGGAAGGACTTCCGGCGTAAGGAGACTCGGCCCCCGCGAGCCCCGGGATCCCGGTCTCGTCGGTGCCGGGCGTGCCGAAGCCGGCCGTCCCGGAACCAGCCGCGCCGAAGGCGGACGTGGCGAGATCCGCAGTGCCGAAGCCGGGCGGGGTGGGTTCGACGGTGCCGAAGCCAGGCGTGGCGGTCTCATCGGTGCCGAAGCCAGGCGCAGCGGTTTCAGCAGTGCCGAAGCCAGGCGTGGCCGGTTCGGGCGTGGCGGGTTCAGTGGTGCCGATGCCGGGCGCAGCGAGCTCGGGAGTGCCGAATCCGGGCCATGCCGACTCGGGAGCGCCGAAGGTGACCGGTGCGGTGTCGCTGGCCGCGGCGTCCGCCGTGCCGAACTCGGGGGCCTGGAACTCGGGCGTCCCGAAGCTGGGCGCGCTGAACTCGGGCTCACCGGATTCAGGCGAACCGTGCCCAGACGTGCTGAACCCGGGCGTGCTGAAACCGGGAGTCGTGAACTCCGGCGCGGCGAGCCGCGGCGTCTCCTCGGAGGTCGTGAACGGCTCGGTGCCGGGGACGGTGCTGGTCACAGCGTCCGTCCCGGGGTCCGTGGCGTGGTCGGTGCTGTGGTCCGTGCTGTAGTCCGCGCCGAAGGCCGGCGCCCCCCAGAGCTGTGAAGCATCCCCGTTCCCACTGGTCGGCGCCGGGTCTCCGGCGGTCTCGGCCCATCCCCCGATGGGTGTGGCGGTGTCGCTCGGGTCGTCGGCCGGGGTGCCCAGGGCTCCCGGGAAACTCCAGTCGACGGACGCCTCGGGTACCTCGTTCGGCGTCGCGGTCGGGCCGGTCGGGTCGGCCCACTTGGCGATCAGGTCGGCCTCGATCTCCGGCGGGCCCGGGATCGACGCGGCGAAAGGCGTCACGGTCGGCGCGGAGGCCTCCGGCTCGGCGGGCGCACCGCTGTCCGCGTCGGCGAGGGACGCGTCGGTGTCCTGCGCAGTGTCCGAGGGCGTCCGGGCAGGGTCGTCCTCACGTCCGCGGCCGGACCCACCGGAGCGGGCCTTGGGCGGAAGCGGGAGAAGCTTCGGAATGTCCCTCACCGGAGAAGGATCGGAAGGAACGCCACCGGTGTTGAGGGGCATCGAGCCGCCGTTGTGCGGAGGTTGTCCCCCGAACGGCGGTTGATCCGTGGTTTCCACCCGGATGCCGGGCAGCGAGTCGGTCATCAGGCCGCCCGGCAACGGTGCCTTGCGCGGGCTGCGCCGGCTGGCGGGCAGCATCAGGTCCGTGCCGGACTCGCGGCGCGGCGTGTTCTTGCGGCCGCGCGAGCGGGCCCACGCCGGACGCAGTCCGCTGAAGTCCAGCTCCGCCTCGCTCGCGGCGGTGGTGAGGTCGAGCGGGACCGGCGCGAGCTCGGTGGCCGGACGCTCGGCGTCCGCGACATCGGCCGGGATCGTCGTGTGGGTGAGCTCGGGCAGCGTTTCCGCGTCGTCGAGCCCGGGAGCGGCGGTGAGGTCGGCGAGCTCGGGCGCCGGGGCGTCGTGACTGAGTTCGGGTGAGCTGCTTGCGGACGCGTCGGTCCCCGCTCCCTCGCCCCCGACGGTTCCCGGGTGGGCGCCGTGGCGGCGGCGCGGCTTGGTGCGCGCGTTCGGGGCGGATGACTGCTCGTCCGCCCGGGTGACGTCCGCCCGGGTGACGTCGGGCCGGGGCGCCGGCTGCTCCGTCGCGGCGGCTTCGATCACCTTCGGCATCTCGACGGTGTCGGCCGTCTTGTCCACGGCCGGCCGGGTGGTGGCCGGCTGGGGGGCGGCCTCCTCGGACTCCGGGACCAGCGACTCGAACTCGGCGGCCAGGTCGGCGGCGTCGGGATCGTCGGTGACGGCGATCTCGGCCAGGGCGTCGGCGTCGGCCGTGCCCAGGTCAGCGGCTGTGGCGGTCGGGTCGGCGTCGATCGGGCCCGTGGCGGCCGGGCTCATGGCGATCGGGCGGGTGGGAGCGGACGTCGTGCCGCTGACCGGAGCCTTGGCGTGCTTCGCGTGCTTGGGGGTCGAGTCGGCGGGGGCGTCCACTTCGGCAGTGTCTGCAATGGACGCGTCCGACTCCGGGAGCGTGCGCACGGACGCGGGCGTGTTCACCCGGTTGCCGTGCTCAGGCTGCTCGCTCGGGGCGATCGCGTCGAGGGGTTCCTCGTCGTCGGCGAACACCGCCTCGATCTCGTCGGCGAAGTCCTCGTCGGCGAAGCCCTCGGCCGTGAACTCCTCGTCGAGGAAATCCTCGTCCGCGGTGTCCTCGCCCGTCGCGCGCTCGACCGGGGCGTCCGTGAGCTCTTCGACCACGGCGTCCTCGACCACGACGTCACTGTCGGCCGCGGTCTCGGCGACCACGGCGTCCTCCATCGCGTCGTTGTCGACCCCGCCGTCCGAAGCGGTGGCGTCGAAGACCGCGTGTCCTTCGACCAGCGTGTCCAGGCCCGGTGCGTCCTCGACCGGACCGGCCGCTTCGGTGACGGACGGGGTCGGGGCGACCGCGGCGTCCTCAGGCACCGGGTTCTGATCGAGCTCGGCGGACTTCTTCTTCGCCTCGGCCGTGCGCTTGCGGGCAGCGGCCTTCGCCGCCTTGGCCTTCGCCGTGCGCGCCGCCTTGGCCGCGCGCTCGAGCCGGATCTCCTCGGCCCGCGCGGCGATCCGGGCCTCGCGGGCCTCGGCCTCCTCGGCCGCCCGGCGGGCCGCCTCCTGCTCGAGGTCGGCCGGCTCGGCGGGCAGAGCCGCCGGGGCAGCGGGCGAGGGAGGGGTGAATCCGGCGAACTCCTCGTCCCAGTCGTCCCATTCGGCCTCGTCCCAGGCAAAGCTGTTGGGACCGGCGGGCCGGGGCGGCGGAAGGTCGCGGCCCAGGGGCGTACGGCGGTCGGACGGGTGGCCAGCACCCAGGTTGCGCACCGACGACGGGTCGAGCGGGGGCCGGGCGGCGGGAAAGCCTCCGGCGCCGAGGATCTCGGCCAGGTCGAGGGTCTCGCGGACCTCGTCCTGACCGTACGGGTCGAACGACGGGCCGCGGGTGTCGCGGTGGTGCGCGTCCTGGATCGGCATCCGCTCGTCCGAGGCCATGGCGGCCTCGAACGCGGCCTGCCGGGCCATCGCCAGCGCGGCGGCCTTCTCGATCGACTCGCCGTTGCCGCCACCGGCCTGCTGGGCCAGGTTGAGCAGGTCGCGGTGACCGGAACGGGGCAGACGGGGCGGGGCCGGGCGCTGGGCGCGGGCCAGGCGGTCGGCCCGGTCGTCGGACCCGGGACGGTCGGCGAGCTTCAGCTCGTCCTCGTCGTCGAGACCTCCGGGCACCTCGACGGCGACCTCGAAGCCCTCCTTCGCGAAGAACCCGAGAACACCTCCCCGGCGCACCTTCTCGGCCCGGACGATACGGGCGAACGGACCACCCTCGCGACGCGCCCGGATGAGCAGCGCCTCGAGGTCGTCACCTTCAAGCAGCAAATTCATGACTACTACTCACCTGTCCGACGGTCTCGATCTGGTGAATGCCGGTCGCCTCGGTGAAGGCGATGACGGGAAGCTGGGGCAGCGAACCGCGCAGCAAGCGCCGCAACGGAAGCCGCAGGGGCCCGGAGATCAGCAGGACCGGCAGCTCACCACGTTGTTCCGCGGTGGTCTGCAGGGCCGAGATGTCCGAGACCAGACGCTGGGCCTGGATCGGGTCGAGCGCGATGACCACGCCCTGTTCCGAGGCACGTAGCGCCTCGCCGATCTGGGTCTCGACGGCGGGCTCGAGGGTGATGGCCCTCAGCACTCCGTCGCGGACGTACTGGGCGGCCAGGGCCGGGCCGAGCGCGGCCCGGGCGGCCTCGAGCAGGGCATCCGGGTCCTGGGTGGTGCGGGCCCGCTGGCCGACACCTTCCAGCACCCGGCCCAGGTCGCGGATCGAGACCTGCTCGTCGAGCAGCGCCTGCAGCAGACGCTGCACCGCCGAGAGCGGCAGCACCCCGGGCACGAGCTCCTCGACCGCGGCGGGCCGGTCGCTCTTGAGCACCTCGAGCAGCTCGCGGGTGTCGTCGAGGCTGAGAAGCCGGGACGCGTTCTGCCGCACCATCTCGGCGAGGTGGGTGGTGACCACGGCGGCTCGTTCGACGATCGTGGCGCCGGCCAGCTCGGCCGAGGCCCGGTACTCGATCGGGACCCAGACCGCGGGCAGGCCGAAGACCGGCTCCGTGGTGTGGCGTCCGGGCAGCCCGTCCATCGAGTCGCCGATCGCCAGCAGGCATCCGGGAGGTGCCTCGCCGGTGGCCACGCTGCTGCCACCGATGCGGATCTCGTAGGTGCCGGGCGCCAGCATGGCGCCGTCCCGGGTACGCACCGGCGGGAGCACCAGGCCCAGGTCGAGCGCGGTCTTGCGGCGCAGGGCCCGCACCCGGTCGAGCAGGTCGCCGCCGCGGGCCGTGTCGACCAGGTCGACGGCGTCGGGGGACAGGAGGAGCTCGAGCGGGTCGACCCGCAGCGAGTCGGTGACCGGGTCGCTGCTGCCGCCCGGACCGGGCAGGGCCACCTGGCCGGAGGGCATCGCGATGGCACCGGAGGCCGCCGCCGTCTCGGCCTGCCCCTCCTCGGCCAGGTCGGTGGAACGGAAGGCCGCGAACATCACGAGCCCGCCGACGATCAGGAACGGGATCTTCGGCATGCCCGGGATCAGGCACAGGGCCAGCAGCGAGCCGCCGCCGATCATCAGGGCCTGACGGTGCCGGCCGAGCTGCTTGATCAGGTCGGAGCCGACGTCGCCGGCCCCGGTCGAGCGGGTCACGATGACACCGGTCGCGACGGACATCAGCAGGGCCGGGATCTGCGAGACCAGGCCGTCACCGACGCTCAGGAGGCTGTAGGTCTGGATCGCCTCACCGGCCGGCATGCCCTTCTGCAGCATGCCGATCGCGAAACCACCGATCAGGTTGACCAGGGTGATGATCACCGCGGCCATGGCGTCGCCCTTGACGAACTTGGTACCACCGTCCATGGCGCCGTAGAAGTCCGCCTCGGCCGCGACGTCCTTGCGTCGCTGGCGGGCGGTGTCCTCGTCGATCAGGCCGGAGTTCAGGTCGGCGTCGATCGCCATCTGCTTGCCGGGCATCGCGTCGAGGGTGAAGCGGGCCCCGACCTCGGCGACGCGGGAGGCACCGTTGGTGACCACGGTCAGCTGGATGATGATCAGGATCGCGAAGATGACCAGACCGATGATCAGGTTGGCCCCGATCACGATGTGGCCGAACGCGTCGATCACGTGGCCGGCGAAGCCGTCTCGCAGCACCAGCCGGGTGGAGCTGACGTTCAGCGCCAGCCGGAAGATCGTCGCGACCAGCACGATCGTCGGGAAGATGGCGAAGTCGAGCACTCGCTGCACCTGCAGCGCGACCAGCAGCACGATCAGGCTGATGCCGATGTTGAGCGCGATCAGGACGTCGAGGAGGGCGGCCGGCAACGGCACGACCATCATGAGGACGACGATCACGATCGCGATGGGTACAGCGATACGGGTCATCCGGTTGGACGGCACGGGGGCGGACCTCCGACGGGCTACGGGGCGAGGTGCGGGCAGCTCACTGGTTCGTGAGGGTGAATCCGTTGTCCCGCGATTACGCCATCCGTGGCTGATGCTCACATCGGCCGGGCGTGAGGAAGACTTGAGCTTCGGGGTGCCGGGCCGTGGCGATCTGCCGTCCGGGGGATGTTCGGGCCCGGTGACGCGGACAGGTATCACCCGGCGGTTGCCTGGCGTCCACCACCTGTCAAAGTCTCTGCGGGACAGTTTTTTCGACGTAGTCGCAGGAGAACCGACCTGCGTCGCGGCGAACTTCGCCGTCCGTCGCCAGGCCGGGCGGGCCAACGGTGGTGACCGTCCGACGTGCCGAAGAACGGAAGCGGCGTACTTTTGTCGAAGTGGCCGCGATCCATGCCGAACTGAAGCAAAATAGACTTCGGTCGGTCGTTCGGCAGGGGCACCTGACGACCTGCTCCCGCACGACGGCGTGCGCAAGCAGACAGTTGCCTCATGTCCGTATCCGTAATGGTTCCAGCACGTTTGCACTGCCTCGGCGGAGGTGCCGAATGTCTGTTGTTGTCGCCGCGATCGCGGTCTTCCCCGTCCTCACCCTCCTCTTGATCGGTCTGGCCAAGACCGAGAACGGCCTGGCCCGTCCGGTCAAGCCGCGCATCACCCCGGCCGATCTTCCGGTGCCCGCGCCGGAGACGACCGTGAGCTGATCGCCGCTCACGCACCGCACTCGAAACGCCCTGTTCCACGCGCAAAAACACCGATGGCCCGGATCTCGACGCTGAGATCCGGGCCGTTGCCGTGCTGGGGGGTGTCTAGCTCCGGGCGGGCGTGCTGCGAATCAACTGGGCGTGCACGTACAGTCGCTCCCTGGCCGAGAACTCGGGGTGACAGGTGGTCAGTGTCAGCCAGGCGCGTCCTCTCGCCGTTTTCTGCTCCACCACCGAGATGTCCGACGGATCGGTGACCCCCTCGTCCACCACCGCGTAGTCGAACCGCCCGCGGGCCGTCCACACGCTGATCTCGTCACCCCGCGTCAGCTCGTCGATGTGCTTGAACGGGGCGCCCCAGGTGGTGCGGTGCCCGGCCAGGCCGACGTTGCCCCGGCGGCCGGGCTCCGGGCTGCCCTTGTAGAGGCCCAGGCCCTGCCTGAGGATCTCGGTGCCGGTTCCGGACTCCACCGGCATCCGCCAGTCCCGGCCCAGTTTCGGGATCTTCACGACCGCCACCACCGGCCCGGCCACACCCTTCGGGATCACCGCGGTCTCGGGTCCCTTCCCGATGGGGGACGTCCAGGCTTCCGTTGCGCGGTCGGCGAGACCGTGTGCGGCGGTGCGGGCCTTCCAGTTGGTCCACCACCAGCCGCCACCGACGCCGGCCGTCAGCAGAACGCCGACGGCCAGGGCCGCAAAAGCGATGAGGCGGACCCGCGATCCGCGGGTCCGCCCCATCGACATCACTCCTGCATCCTTTCGGTTTCTCTCAGCGAGCGGCGGTTACGCCACGTCGTCGGGGTGGTCGGGCTGCTCGCGGTGCTGACCCTCGTGCGGGTCCAGCCCGGTGCCGAGCAGGCCGGCCGGCATCAGCTGACGGCCTTCCTCGTCGGTCGCCGCCCGGGCACCCCGGCGCGTCCGCAGACGCTCGGCGCCGAGCAGGCCGCCACCGACCACCATCAGCAGCAGGCCCAGGGCCAGGCCCGGGATCAGCAGCAGCGGGGTACCGGTGAAGGCCAGACCGCCACCGGTGTCGTTGCCGCCGCTCCCGTCGGTGCCGCTGCCGTCGCCGTCGCCGGAGTTGTTGCCGCTCCCGTCGCCGGTTCCGGTGCCGTCGCCGTCGCCGGAGTCGTTGCCGCCGTCGTCACCGGTGCCGGTGCCGCCCTCCTCGACGACCGTCACGTTCACGGTCTGCTCGGATTCCTGACCGATGTCGTCGGTCACCGACATCACGAAGGTGTCCTCACCCTCGGTGTCACCCGCGGTGTAGACGCAGCTCTTGGCGCTCGAGGAGATCTCGACCGAGCCGGTTCCGTCCGGCGTGCTGCAGGCGGTGACCTCGAGGCCCGAGTAGTCCGGGCCCTTCGGGGCGATCGCCTTGGTGGCGCCGACCTCGACCTCGGTCTCGATCGTCGCGGTCGCGGCGAGCACCGGGATGAAGGTGAACGACTCCAGGAAGCTGATCGATCCGGCGGAGTTGGTCACGGTCACCGTGGTGGGCCCACCGGCGTGCGGCGGGGTGGTCACCTCGACGCTGTTGGAGGCCGCGGCCTTCCAGTTGCCGACCGCCTTACCGGCCATCGCCGGCTTGTAGAGGACGGCCTTGGCGGCCTTGGCACTGCGGGCCTTGAAGTCGCGGTCCTTCGTCGACTTCCTGACGGCTGACGCCGAGCCCACCTTCGGGTCGTCGACGTCGGGCCAGAGCTGCAGGTCGGTGCCCTCCACCCCGTCGAAGCTGACGGTGGTGGCGGCGTCGAACCCGGTACCGGTGATCGTGACCCGGGTGCCCCCGGCGACCGGACCCACGTTCGGGGTCAGCCCCTGCACCGTCGGCAGCCCGGAGAGCGGCACGTAGGTGAACAGGTACGACCGGCTGTTGCCCTGCGTGTTGCGCAGCAGGACCGCGATGCCACCGGCCGCGTGCGGCGGCGTCTTGACCGTCAGCGTGGTGTCGTCCACGACCGACAGGTCGGTGCCCGCCGTGCCGTCGAACGTGACCCGGTCGACGGTCTGCAGGCCGATGCCCTTGAAGACCACCGTGGTGCCACCGACGGTCGGGCCGCTGCGCGGCGTCATCGTGTCGAGCACCGGCACGCTGTTCGCCGCGACGTAGGTGAACGTCGCGTCACCGGCCGTGCTGCTGCCCACCGGCGTGGTCAGGATGACGTCGACCGCCCCGGCCGCGTGCGCCGGGCTGGTCACGATCACCGTGGTGGTGTTGATGACCCGGATGTTCGTGGCCGGGGTGCCCCCGAAGGTGACGCCCGAGGTCAGGAGCAGGCCGGTGCCGTAGATGGTGACGTCCGTGCCACCGGCGATCGGCCCGACGCTGGGCACCAGGGTGGTGACGGTCGGCGACAGGTTGAGCGGGAGGTAGGTGAAGAGCGCGGTGCTGGTGCTCTGGATCCCACCCGGGCCGACGATCGTCAGCGTCGCCAGACCGGTCGCGTGCGACGGGCTGGTGACGGTGATCTGCGTGCCGGCGCCGTTGACGCTGAACGCGGTGCCGGGAGTCGAGTCGAAGCGGACCCCGGTGGCGCCGGTGAAGCCGGTGCCGGTGATGGTCACCACGGTGCCGCCGCTGGTCGGACCCGAGATCGGCGAGATGCCGGTGATCTGGCCGTCGAAGGCGACGTACTCGTAGTTGAGCGTCACGATGCCGCCCGCGGTGGCGATGATCACCGGGACGACCCCGTCGGTCAGGCCGGACGGCATCGGGAAGGTGAGCGTGGTGTCACCCGTCACCGTGTAGTTGGTGACGACCTTCGCCCCCACCGTCAGCGCCAGGATCGAGCTGAAGCCGGTGCCGGTGATGGTGACCGTGTTGCCGCCCTGGATCGGGCCGGTCGTCGGGCTCACCGTGGCGGCGCCGGCCGCGGTCGGGGTGTAGATGAACGTGCCCGGTGTGAGTGCGGCACCACCGGTGCCCGAGAGGGTCACCAGGTAGGCGCCCGCCGTGTTGGCCGGGGTGTCGAACTTGATCTGTGTGGCCGAGCCACCCGCCTTGGGCGTGGTGGTCTTGGTGCCGACCTGGATGCTCGTGACCGTGTCCAGGCCGGTGCCGGTGATCGTCACCTCGGTGCCGCCGGTGACCGGGCCGGTGAGCGGGCTGATCCCGGTCACGGCCGCGACGGCGTTGTAGGTGAAGTTCGACGCGGTGCTGGTGACCCCGCCGGTCCGGACGGTGAAGGCCTGGTTCCCGGGAAGTCCCGGCGGCGTGGTGAACCGCAGCGTCGTGCCGTTGACGTACGTGGTGGTCAACGGGATCGCGGTGCCCCCGGTGCCCCAGTAGACGACGGACGAGCTGGTGTAGTTGGTGCCCGTCAGCGTCACCTCGGTGCCGCCGGACGCCGGGCCGTTGGTCGGGGCGATGGTCCCGATCGTGGGCGTGGCGGCGTTGTAGGTGAACGTGCTGTTGACGTTGACCAGGCTGGTTCCGCTCGCGTTGGTGACGACCACCGGAACCGTGCCGGGGGCGTCACCTGCCGGGGTGACGAACGACAGCGTGGTCAGGGTCGGGGTACCGGTCACCGTCGCCGGCTTGCCCCCGACGGTGACGGTGTTGCCGCTCGTCAGGAAGACACCGGTGAGGTTGACCGTGGTACCGCCGGCCAGCGGGCCGTTGTCCGGGGCGACGGTCAGAATGGCCGTCAGACCCGGAACCGGAACCGCGGGAACCGGTGTGGCGTAGAAGAACGAGCCGGCCAGGGCGTCACCGTTCGGGCTGAGCACGGTCACCGGAGCCGCCCCGGCCGCGTGTGCCGGAGAGGTCACGGTGATCTGCGTCCCGGCGCCGTTGACGCTGAAGGCCGTTCCGTTCGTCGTGTCGAACCGCACGCCGGTGGCTCCGGTGAAACCGGTGCCGGTGATGGTGACGACGTCGCCACCCGCGGTCGAACCCGTCAGCGGGGAGATCCCCGTGACGACCGGCGGCAGGGCGGTGTAGGTGAAGGTCTGCGCGGTCGACGTGGTCGAGCCCCGCTTCACCGTGACCTGCGCGGTGCCCGTGCCGGCCGGCGCGACCGCGGTCAGCTTGGTCGGGCTCACGTAGGTCGTGGCCTGCGCGTTGGCATCGAACTGGATCACCGAGTCCGTGGTGAAGCCGGTACCGGTCGCGGTGACCGTGGTGCCGCCGGTGATCGGACCCGTGGCCGGGCTGATGCCGGTGAGGCTCAGCGCGTCCTGGTAGGTGTAGACGCTCGCGGCCGACTGGGCCGACGTCCCACCGCTGGTGGTCACCGTGACGAATACGGTGCCGGTGCCCGAGGGCGCGGTGGCGGTGATCTGGGTCGGGCTGTTCACCGTGACGGAGGTGGCGTTCGTGTTACCGAACTTCACCGTCGGCGAGCCGGTGAAACCGGTCCCCGTGATGACCACCGAGGTGGTGCCGCCGGGCGGCCCGGTCGATGGATTCACGTTCGTCACCGTCGGCGCACCGACGTAGGTGAAGGTGTTCGTGCCCGTGTTCGTGCCGCCGGTGGTGCCGGGGGTCGTCACGGTCACGTTCTGCGCGCCGGTGCCCGCGGGGGCGACGGCGGTGATCTTCGTGGTGCTGTCGATCGAGTACGTGGCCTCGGTCGAGCCGAACTTCACCGAGGACGTGCCCCGGAAGTTGGTGCCGGTGATGACCACCGAGGTACCGCCCGAGGTCGGGCCGGTGGTCGGCGCGATGCTGCTGACCGTGGGCACGAGGGCGTCGGTGGTGGAGCACTCGGTGTGCCCAGCGATGACGTCGCCGGTGCCGACCGCGTCGAGCAGCCCGCCGTTGCCGCCGAGCTTCAGGTGCAGGGCGTTGACGACCAGCTTGGTCTTGCCGCCGACCGTCGTCCTCGTCTGCTCGTTCAGGGTCAGCGTGCCCAGGCCGAGCACGTTGACGACCGTGTTCGCGGCCGGCTGTTCCGGCGTGGAGTTCAGCACGCCGGAGAGCTTCAGGCCGGTGACGGTGGAGGTGGCGGTCACGCCCGCGGCGGTGCCGGTGCACTGCGACGAGATCAGGTCCGCCGAGACACCCTGCAGCCCCAGCGAGGTGCCGAGGCCGAGGCCGTCGACCGCGGCCGTCGCGTTCGCGGTGTCCTTGAGGTCGTCACCCGTGGCGGTCGTGGTGGCGGTACCGCTGCTGAGCAGACCGGGCACACCCACGTTCGCCGTGGTGGCCTGGGCCGGTCCGGCCGGCCAGTCCGACTTGGGGGTCTCCTGGGTGCCGATGGTGGCGCCGAGGAGCTTCACGTTGGCGAACAACCCGTAGGACGAGGCGGCGGTGGAACCGTCCGCCGTGGCCTTGAAGTCCTTCTTCTTGAGCTTGCCCTTCGACCCCGTCGACGGCTTCCCCACCGCCGGCTGGGCGGTCAGGACGGTGCCCGTCTGGGGTGCCGCCGACGCGGTGGCGGCCATGAGAGGCAGGCCACCGCCGGCGACGAGGAGGCCGGCGACGACCTGCGCAACCCCTCGTCTGTGCCGGAAACGGGTACGGCCGCCGAAAAGCGGCCCCCCGTCCGGGCTCGTACTGTTCCTGAACAAGACGTGCATTGAGGCGCCCCCGCTACCTGAGTGCCAGGATCCATAGCGATCCGGTCGATCGGCGACTCTAGGTAGCTGTGTAATTACACAGGTGGGATTACGTGCGGCGTGTCTCGAGAAGATCTCCGGACGGACGACTGAATTTAGGCCCTGGTGACCGTTTTCGGTGACTAAGAACCCCTCAGCGGGCCCGGTGACGGGCCTCGCTGAGTTCGCGGCGGCGCCTTGCGGACAGTTGTGACCGGGTGGGCAGGACGTCCGGAACCGTCGTCTTGGTGGGCGGTTTCCGGGTCGCGGCGTTGCGACCCGGCTTGCCTGCGGCCATCACGAAGGCGAGGATCCGGGCGACCGCCATGTAGAGCTCGGCCGGGATCTCCTCGCCGACCTCGCAGACCCGGAAAAGTGCTCGGGCGAGCGGCTTGTCCTCCACAATGGGGACGCGGTTCTCGCGCGCCATCTCCCGGATCGCCATGGCCACCGTGCCGGATCCCTTGGCCACCACCTTGGGCGCGCCCTTGCCCTGCTCGTACTTCAGGGCGATCGACAGGTGCGTCGGGTTGGTGAGGATGACGTTGGCGGTGGGCACCTCGGCCATCATCCGGTTGCGGGCCATCGCCATCTGCTTCTGGCGGATGGCCCCCTTCAGCATCGGGTCGCCCTCCTGCTGCTTGTACTCGTCCTTGATGTCCTTGGGCGTCATCATGAGCTGCTTCATGACTTCGTGACGCTGGTAGAAGTAGTCGGCCATGGCCAGCACCAGGCCCGCCCCGGCCGCGGCGAACACCATCTGCCGGATCCCGGCGCCGGTGCGCTCCACCGTGCCCATCAGCGGAAGTGTGCCTCCCGCAATGAGTTGCGGGATCATGTTCTTGCCGATCATGTACACCACCACGGCCAGCACGCTGACCTTGAGCAGCGCCTTCAGCGCCTCCCAGGCCGCGCGCAGCCCGAACATCCGCTTGACGCCCTGCAGCGGGTTGAGCCGGCTGAACTTCGGCTGCATCGCCTTGGTGCTCGGGTAGACACCCTGGGCGGCGATCGCGATCGTGCCGGTGAGCATCGAGGCCAGCACCATCGGCGCGGCGCCGACCAGCACGGTCATCGGGATCATGTTCATGACCTGGTAGGCCCGCTCGAGGCTCGGATCGTTCACCACCGAGGGAAGTTTCGCGAGCATCTCGCGCAGCCGCTCGTTGGTCAGGTGCACGCTGATCGGCATCACGGCCATCGCCACCGCGATCGACGCCCAGGTGCCGAAGTCCTGGGTGCGGGGGAACTGCCCGTCCTTGCGGGCGTCCTTGATCTTCTTGGCTGTCGGCTTCTCTGTCTTGCCGTCCTTGTCACCGGCCACGGTTCACCCTCACCCCCCGACCAGGCGGATCATGGTCACCCCGGCGGTGTTGACGAAGTTCTCGAGCGTGCCCGGGATCTGCACCAGGATCAGGCCGATCAGGAACAGGCTGAGCACGATCTTCAGCGGGAAGGCCAGGGCGAAGGCGTTCAGGGCGGGGGCCGCACGGGTGAGCAGACCCAGCGCGACGTCGGCGATCAGCAGGGCGGCCAGGATCGGCGCGGTGATCTGGATGGCCGAGAGGAACATCGTGGAAAGCATTTTCAGCAGGGCCTCGGCCACCTCGCCGAGATCCATCCGGGCCATCGCGGTCACCTCGAACGTACGCGAGAGACCGCGCAGGATCACCAGGTGCCCGTCGGTGACGAACAGCAGAGTGATGGCCATGAGCTGGTGCAGGCGTCCCATCACCGAGCTGGTCACCATCGACAGCGGGTCGAGGGTCTGCGAGATGCTGAAACCACCGGCCAGGTCGATGAGGTCACCGATCGCCTGGATCGCGGCCACGGCCATCAGCACGAACAGGCCGAGCGCCACGCCGAGCAGCATCTGCAGCAGCATCTGCCCGATCATCGCCCCGGAGCCCAGCTCGGGCGCCTCGGCGATGGTCCAGGTCGACATCGGGACCGCCAGGGCGATCGCGGTGCCGGCCCGGACCTGCGAGGGGATGGCCCGGGTGTTGAACGGCGGGGACACCATGATGAAGCCCACCGTGCGGCCGAGGGCCAGCAGGTACCCGGAGAGGGTGAGCGAGGCGAAGGTCAGGTCCACGTGGGGGATTTCAGCTGTTGAGGAGGGTCGGCACCATGTTGAAGAGCTCCTTGGTGAAGCCCTCCAGCGTCTTCAGGCACCAGGTTCCGGTGAGCACCAGCACGACGGCGGTGACCACCAGCTTGGGCACGAAGGTCAGTGTCTGTTCCTGGATCTGGGTGGCCGACTGGATGATCGACAGCACCAGTCCGATGGCCAGGGTGGCGAACAGCACCGGGCCGGCCACCTTGGTCGCGGTCATCAGTGCGGCCGCCACGATCTGGATGATCGAGTCTTCCATGCGGGCCTCCTAAAGGGGAAAAGCGCTAGCGGTAGCTGCCTATCAACGTGGTGACGATCAGCGACCAGCCGTCGACCAGCACGAAGAGCAGCAGTTTGAAGGGAAGGGAGACGAGCGCGGGAGGCAGCATGACCATACCCAGCGACATCAGGATCGCGCTGACCACGATGTCGATGACCAGGAACGGTATGAAGATCACGAACCCGATGATGAACGCGCCGCGCAGCTCGCTGAGCACGAACGCCGGGATCAGCGTGCGGAGTTCGACCGACTCCCGGTTCTCCGGGTTGGGCAGGTCGGCGGCCCTGGTCATCAGGGCCAGTTCCTCGTCGCGGGTGTGCTTCAGCATGAACTCGCGCAGCGGCTCGCTGCCGGCCCGGTAGGCCTCGGTGACCGTCATGTCGCCCTTGGAGTAGGGCTGGATGGCGGCCTCGTTGATGGCGTCGGCGGTCGGCCCCATGATGAACAGCGACAGGAAGAGCGCGAGCCCGACCAGCACCTGGTTCGGCGGGACCGAGGGCGTGCCCAGAGCCTGGCGGGTCAGGGAGAGGACGACGACCAGCTTGGTGAACGACGTGCACAGCAGCAGCACCGAGGGTGCCACGCCGATCAGGGTCACCATCAGGATGATGGAGATGACCTGGCTGCGCTGTCCCGGCACGCTGACCGAGACGTCGCTGCTGTCGTTGGTGTTGTCCAGGTTGGTGGCGAGGACGGGGTTGGCGGCGAGGACGGGGTTGGCGGCGAGAACCGGAGCGCCGAGCGTCGAGACCTGGCTCACCGCAACGGGTGCGGCCACACTGGCCTGGGCCGCGGAACCCGGACCGGCGATCTGCAGGAGGCAGAACGCGAGGCCGAGCAGCAGCCCGGCGAGCAGCCGGTGCGGAGCGCGCAGGCCCTTCCGGAGGGAGGAATGGCCGTTCATGGTCACCCCCGCCGGACGGTCAGATCACGCAGCGCGTCCACTCCCTGTCGCCACGTCCTGGGCGACAGCACCGATCCGTTGACCTGCGGGTCCTGCTGCTGAGACCGGCGGCCGGACGGCTGGGCCGGAGTCTGGGAGGCGCGTCCCTGCGCCTGGGCTCGAGTCTGGTTCGGCAGCACCGACTGGGCGCGCCGGGCCGGGGTGGGCGGCGGTGTCGCGGCCACCGAGGCGGTGCGGCGGGCCGGGGCCGGACGCTGCGGCCGCAGGTCCCGGCCGGGCTCGTTGCCGGCCTGCGCCGGGTTGCCGGCCTGCGCCGGGTTGCCGGGCTTCGCCGGGTTGTTGCGCCGGGCCTGGTTCTCACGCCGGGCCTGGTTCTCACGCCGGGGCTGGGGCGGGCGCTGCGGCTGGATCTGCCGCGGCGGCTGGGCCGGGTGCCGCCCCTGCGCAGGACCGGCCTGACGACGACCGGCCGGACGGGTCTGCGCCGGAAGCGTCTCGGGAGCGCGGTTCTGTGCGGCGCGGGCCGGGTAGGCCTCGGCCTGGAACTCGGCCACCTGACGAGCGGTTCGCTCGCTCAGGCTCTCCGACCGGGCGGCGCGCCGCGGGCCGGAACCGGAAACCGGAGCCGGACGCTGGTCGCGGGGCCGGAACGGGGGCTGCGGAACCGGAGGCGCCGCCTGAGCGGTCGGCTGGGCCTGAGCCGGGGCCATCGAGGGCCGCGGGTCCAGGTCCTCGCCCCGGCGCTGGGCCGGAACCGGAACGGAATCAGGGGTGTTCGTGACCGTCTCCCGGTCCGCGGCGGTGCGACCGGCGGCCCGCAGAGCGGTGGCCAGGTCGGGGAACTCGTCCACGTTCAGGGTGCCGGGCAGCGGGGTGGGCACGTCGTCGGCCGGGGCGTCGCGCAGGGATGCCCGGTTCTGGGCGCGGGTGCGCGGCGTCGCGTCCTGCGGGGGGCCGGCCGCCCGTCGGCCCGAGGGCCGGGTGGGTCGGTCGAGGTCGATGGTGGACGTTCCGGTCGCCTCGGTCTCCCGGGTCACCGGGGGCGTCGGGTCGACGGTGTCGCGGACATCGATGAGCAGCGCGTCGACCGGGGCCGAAGGCTCGACCGGAGCGGCGCTCTCGGCGAAGGAAGCGGAAGTGGGCTCGTAACTGGGCTCGTAGGTCGACTCGGGTGCCGATTCCAGCAGCCGCTCGGCCACCGAGACCGGGGCCGGCTCGAGCTCGATCACGTCGTTCGTCGGCTCGTCGGCGCTGTCCGTGGAAGCCGTCTCCTCGAACCACTGCGACGACTGGGCGTTCTCGGTCGTCCGGACCGGGGCGGGTGCTTCCTGGCCGAACATCGAGGCCAGAACCGCGGCGGCGTCCTCGGTCTCGTTCAGCTCGTCGAGATCGATGTTCTCCGGGGCACTCACCGAGCTGGGAACCCGGCTGGGCACCACGGTCGGCACGGTGACGCCGTGCGCGGCCCGGGCGGCAGCGCGCGAATCCGCCTTGCGACGGCCACGCTTCGCGGACCGGCGGGAGGAGCGCGAAGGCTCCACGTCGTCCTCAGTCCTGCTCAGACCGAGCTGTTGACGCAGGCTCGCCCCGAGCATCGACACGAAACCCCCGGAAGCCGGGCGGCCCGTGCGCGAGCGGCGGGAGCGCCGCGAGGCGACCGCCTCGGCGAGCTGCGCTGAACCCTCCGGCGTGGAGGAGTCGATGTCGGCCAGCATGGTCACCCCCTGCGAGGTGACGCCGAGAAGCAGCTTGCGGTCGGAGATCTCGACGACGGCCAGGTTGGCCTCGCGGGACAGCCCGATCCGCTCGACGATCTTCAGGCCGCTGCCACCGTTCTCGCCGCCGGCCTTGCGCGCGATCCGCGCGACCAGGGCGATCGACACCAGCACCACGATCAGGCCGCCGACGACGCGACCCAGCATGTCCAGGTCGCCGCCGATCATGTCGCGTCCCGGGTGACGATCTCGGTGATGCGCAGGCCGAAGCTCTCGTCCACCACGACGACCTCGCCGCGGGCCAGGAGCGTGCCGTTGACCAGGAGGTCGGCCGGGGATCCGGCGAGGCGGTCGAGTTCCACGACGTCACCGGGGGCGAGCGCGAGCAGCTGGCGCACCGTCATCCGGGTCCGGCCGAGCTCGCATGTCACCTCCATCTCGACGTCGCGCAGCATCTCGATGCCCCAGCTGTTGTTGCCCGCGGCGGGCTGGCCGGGACCGCGCTGCTGCGGCACTGACGCCGCGGGCGGCGCCATCTGCGTGATCGAGAGACCGACGACCGCGGTGACGGCGCCGTCCGGGCCGGACAGCGGCAGGATCACCGTGGTGCCACCGGTGAGCACGTCGAGGCAGTCCTCGACCGGGGTGGCGGTGGGGTCACCGTCGAGTCGTCCACCCAGTGAGGTGGCGATCGAGTCGAGCGCGGGCTTGAGGGCCTGCGCCGGCTCGAGTGAGCCGAACGGGGTGCCGGCCAGGGCGTCGACCAGTTCCTGGCCGACGACCAGGAGCACCTTGCCCTCGATACCGCCGGAGAGGAATGCCGTGATGGCCGCCCCGGCCGGAGAGGGCAGGGTGGCCTGGCCCGGGTCCGGGATCGGGTCGCCGATGGTGAGCGGCGACGCGGACGGTATCTGCGGCAGGGCTTCCCGCACGGCCCCGATGGCGGCCTGGGCCGCGGCGTCCCGGTTGCCGGCGTCGCCACTGCGCTGCTCGGGAACCAGGGGTGAGGCGGAGAAAGACATGAGGGGTCCTCGGTGTGCGTGAGTCAGTGAGTCGAGGTGGCTTCCATGCTTTTCTCGGCCGCATCCCTGCGCTGATTGAGCTGTCCGGGTGATGGATCCTCACAAGGCTTTCGGAGGATGCCCGGGTGTCGTTCGTACTCCCTATTGCGTCCTACTGTTCGCCGGGGTCCACGATCAGAGCCGCCAGCTGCTTCCCGGAGGCGCCCGGGATCGCGTACCCGAAGGTGGATGCGGCCGAGGTCACCTCCAGAGGCTTGGAGGTGCGGTGCCCGAGTCCGATCACGTCACCGACGGCCAGCCGGCCGATCTGCGACGAGCTCATCCGGATCGGGTCGAAGCGGATCGACACGTCCACCTCCACGTCGTTGAGACGCTGAGTGGTCTTGGCGGCCGCGGCGGATCGCTGCTTCTGCTTCTCGCCGCGGTCCTGCGCCCGGGTCGCCTGCTCGAGGGCCGGCTGCAGCATCGCGTACGGCATGCACAGGTCCATCGTGCTGATCCGCTCACCCACGGCCAGCTGCATGCGCGCCACGATCACCGGGTCGGTGGCCGCGGCGGCCTGCACGAACTGGGCGTTGCTCTCGAGCGTCAGCAGCTGCGGACGGGTGACCGCGATCGGCTCCATGGCGTACGCGAGTTCACGCAGCGCACGGCCCAGGAGATGCCGCACGAGCGTCTGCTCGATGTCGGTCAGCTGGCGCTCGGGTTGCTCGTCGAGCCCACTGCCACCCAGCAGATGGTCGATCATGACCATCAGAGTGCTCAGGTCGAGACTCATCAAAGCCTTGCCCTGCAACGGTTCCAGCGACATGACAGCACAGACGTTCGCCTCGGGCAGGCCGGAGAGATACTCGTCGTAACTCATCTCCTCGACCTGAATGAGGCTGAGGACACTGACTGCCCGAAGACTGGTCGTCAGCACGGTGGTGCCCTGCCGGCCGAAGGTCTGCATCGCGACCTTCAGCAGGTGGGCATCCTCCCGCGCCAGGCGCACCGGCCGGCGGAAGTCATAGGTTCGAGCACCTGCCCGTGGGCGTCTGCCTGTGCTGGTCGCCTGATCGGAGTAGCCCACGAAAGGACCATCGGTGAGAGGGGCCGGGTCCTTTAACCAGTGAGCCGGGCCAGCGTGCGAACAAGATCGGACGTGATCCCGGCGGGCCACCGGAAGTGCGGCAGTACCGCTCGCTGATGGGCCAGTCCGTGCAGGCCGAGCCAGAGCGCGACGGCGTCCACCGCGGGGTCGGGGGCCCCGCAGTCCTCGAGGCACCGACGCAGAGTGCCTGTCACCCCGGCCGGATCGCCCCCGCCGCCGAACATCGTGCGGTAGCGCTCCGGGTGGCCGGCCGCGAAGTCCAGGTAGGCCGTGCAGACCGCTTCCAGGCGGTGCCGCGGCCCGGAGGGCCCCCGGGCGGCGAGCAGGTCCGCCTCGAGCTGGGCGAAGCTCCGGTGCACCACTGCGAGCAGCACGGCCTCCCGGTCGGGGAAGTGCGGGTAGATCGACGGGGCCGCGATCCCCACCCGGCGGGCCACCGACCGCAACGTCACCCCGCGGCCGTCCCCCGACGCGTCCATCAGTTCGACGGCCGCCTCCACGATCTCTTCGCGTAGCCGCGCCCCCTCACCACGCCGGTTCCTCGCCCTGACCTGCTCTTTCCGCATGGTTCAGAGAGTACATCTCAAAACTAACGACCGTAAGGTTGTCATCGTTAGGCAACGTGTGTAAGTCTTTGTGAGGAGGAACCGCCCGCACGAACGACACGAGGAGACCTGACATGAACGCCACCGAGATCGTGCTCCCCGGCCTGGTCGAACCCGCCGGCCTGCAGGTCCGCAGCCGTGAGCTGGAGGCACCCGGCGCCGGGCAGGTGGTGCTGCGGATGGAGGCCTCCGGGGTCTCGTTCGCCGAGCAGCAGATGCGCCGTGGCAAGTACTACGACCAGCCGTCCTTCCCGTTCGTGCCGGGCTACGACGTGGTCGGCACGGTCGTGGCGGTGGGCCCGGACGTCGAGGCGTCGTGGATCGGGCGGCGGGCCGCGGCGGTCACCAAGACCGGGGGCTGGGCCTCCCACCTGCTGATGGACGCGGCCGACCTGGTGCCGGTGGCCGACGGCCTCGACCTCGCCGCGGTCGAGACGGTGGTGGTCAACGGCATCACCGCCTGGCAGATGCTGCACCGCGTGGCCCGGGTGCGGGCGGGCGGCACGATCGTGGTGCTCGGCGCCAACGGTGGGGTCGGCACCACGCTGGTGCAGCTCGCCCGGCACGCCGGGATCACCGTGATCGGCACCGCCTCACCGCGTCACCACGAGCACGTGCGGGCCCTCGGCGCCACGCCCGTCGACTACCGCGACCCGCAGATGTACGACCGCATCAGGGAACTCGCCCCCGACGGGGTGGACGCGGTGTTCGACCACGTCGGCGGCGAGGCCCTGACCCAGTCGTGGAGCCTGCTGCGGGGCGGCGGCACGCTCGTCTCCTACGGCAGTGCGGCCACCAAGGACGACGAGGGCAACTCGCAGCTGCCGGTGCTGAAACTCTTCGCACGGCTGGCGGCCTGGAACTACGCGCCCAACGGCCGGGGTGCGCACTTCTACAACTTCTGGGCCGGCCGCCGTCTCAGCCCGAGGGCGTTCCGCGCCAAGCTCTCCGAAGACCTCACCCAGGTGCTCGGCCTGCTCGCCGACGGCGTCATCGAGCCGCAGATCGCCGCCACCTTCCCGCTCTCGCGGGCCGCCGAGGCCCTGACCCTGGCCGAGTCCCGCACGGTCACCGGCAAGGTCGTGCTGCTGGCCGACGCGCCGTAAACGCAGAAAGGACAGCCGGAATCGTCCGACTGCCCCACTGCCGTGCCGTTCTACTGCATGACGAACTCGGTGAAGTACACGTCGTACACCTCGGGCTGTACCGTCAGCTGCGAGACGCGCTTCTCCGCCTGGGCCGCGGTCAGGTCGTCGGTCTCGTGCACCTTGCCCCCGCTGACCTCCTCGTTCGCCTTGGTGATCTCCTCCTCGGTGGGGTCCCCCTCCGGGAGATAGGCGAGCTTGACCCGGGCGACGAGTTCCTTCTTCGCCGCGTCCTTGCCCTCGGTGCTGCTCAGCTGGTCGATGGTCATGTTGCTGAACACGTTGATCACCTGGTCGAGGGCCTTCGACCCGTCGGGTGCCTCGGCCACGTCCTTGGTCGGCTGCAGTGCGATGCCGACCTTCAGGAAGTGGCCCTTGGCCAGGTTCACCGTGATCGAGTCGAGAGGCACGACGGTGCCGGCGACGGGCGCGGGCAGTTCCTTCGCGGCCCCGGAACTGTCGTCCTTGGGCCGTAGTACGAAGAACCAGGCGGCGGCGAGCACCAGGACGATGACGGGCAGCGCGATGATGATGAGCTTCTTCCTGCCCCCACCCGCGGCCTCCTCACCTTCCTTCTCGTCTCCCTTGGCCATGTGCGTCTCCTTCTGTGTTGTTCGTCCGTGACGTGGTCGGGTCTTCCGTGAATAACGGCTCTACTTACTGTTTCCCAGGTCCTCGACGGCCCGCCCGGAGGAGGTGTCGACCTGGGCCAGCACCACGATCTCGACGCGGCGGTTGACCACCACCGACTTCGGGTCGTCGGCGGGCAGTCTCGGCTGGGTGTCGGCGAAACCGGTGAAAGTCATCCGGCGATAGGGAATCTGGTCGGTGTTGCGGAGGTAGACCAGAACGTTGGATGCGCGCTCGCCGGACAGTTCCCAGTTGTTGCGGAACTGGGCGGTGCGGATCGGGATCGAGTTGGTGTGCCCGTCCACGCTCAGCTTGTTGGGCAGGGCGCGAAGGGTCGGGCCCAGGGTGCGCAGGATCTTCTCGCCCCGCGGCATCAGGGTGGCGCTGGCGTTCTCGAACAGCACGTTGTCGGTCGCGATCGTGACCACCAGGCCGCGTTCGTTGAACCGGAACGTGGCGCCGTTCTTCAGGCCGGCCTTGGTGAGAGCCTTCTGCAGCTCCTCCTGGGCCTTCTTGAGGTTGTTGACCTCTTTCTTCACGGCCTCCTGCTCGGTGGCCTTGACCAGCTCGGCGACCTTCTCCGGGTTGACCTGGGCGGCCGTCACCTGGTTCGGGTTCTGCCGCTGATTCCCGTTGGCGCCCGAGAGGTTCGGGTCGTCCGGGGCGACCCCACCGCCCGGCGACAGGAGCTGGTCGCCCCCGGTGAGGATCTCCACCGGGGCGCCGAACCCCACCGACAGGCCGTTCTTCAGCGCGGCGAACTTTCGCGAGTCCACCTGGCTGATGGCGAAGAGCACGATGAAGAGCACCATCAGCAGCGTCATCATGTCGGCGTAGCTGACCAGCCAGCGCTCGTGGTTCTCGTGCTCCTCGTGCTCTTCCTCATGACCGCGGCGCTTCCCCCCACCGCCGCCGCTCATCAGGCAGCCTCTCGCACTTCGTTAGGCCCGGTCGGGGTCATCTTCGAGCGCAGCTTGGTCGCCACCACCCGCGGGTTCGAGCCGGCCTGGATCGCCAGCACTCCGTCGATCACCAGTTCCATCTTGGCCGCCTCCTGAGCTGCCAGGTACTTGATGCGCTTGCCCCAGGGCAGGAACATCACGTTGGCCGACATGACGCCCCACAGGGTGGCGACGAACGCGCCGGCGATGAGGTGGCCGAGTTTCTCCGGCTCACTCAGGTTCTCGAGCACGTGGATCAGACCGATGACGGTACCGACGATGCCGATGGTCGGCGCGTAACCACCCGCGTCGGTCCAGAAGCTGGCGCCGACGGCGGCGGAGGCCTTCTTGGCCCGCACCTCGGCCATCAGGATGTCGTAGAGGTCGTCCGGGTCGGTGCCGTCCACGGCCATCTGCAGACCGCGCTGCATGAACGGGTCGTCGATGCTGTCCATCTCCGACTCCAGCGAGAGAAGTCCCTCACGGCGGGCCTTCTCGGCCATCTTCACCAGCGGGTCGACGATCTCCTCGTTGTTCACCGGCTTGGCCGTGAACGCGTAGACCAGCCACTTGAACCCGGTCATCATCGACGGGATCGTGCCGCCGGCCATGCAGGCACCGAGCGTACCGACGATCACCAGCATGATCGGTGGGATCAGGAAGATCGCCATCGGGCTGGAGCCCTCGAGGATCATCGAGGCGAAGATGGCGCCCAGCGCCACGACGAGGCCGACAATCGTTGCCACGTCCATGAATCACACCTCCCGTGACGGCAGGCGCAGAACCCGGCCGAAAGTCGTTTCGTGCGAGGTCCGATCGGCGGTCGTGACGTCCGCGGCGTCGTCCGCGGTGCCGGCACCGTACCGGGACAGGGTGATGGCCTCGGCGGCCACGGAGGCGCGCCAGGTGCGGACCATGTCGACGATCCGGGTCAGGGGCTCCTCGACGACCAGCTTGTGGCCGTCCACCAGGGTGATGACGGTGTCGGGCGTCGCCTCGGCGCGCTCGATCAGGTCAGGGTTGACCGCTATGGCCACCCCGTTACCCAGTCGGGTCACAATGATCACGCGAAGATCCATCCTTGGAGTTGTCGGGCCGTCCAGTGGCCTCGGGTTAGTCGGTCGGCACCAGGGCCGGGGGATTGAGACGTTCGGGGGCAGACTGCTCCGCCCGGGTTACGGAAAGCCAGGCCGCCTCACGGATGGTGCCCCGGTCGGGGCGAAAACGCCCGGATCGAGCGGCTACCCGGGGCCGAACGGGGGATCGGCCGAAAGTGGTTCGCCCGCCGCGGGTACGCACGAGAGGGTCACCGGCCGCGATCGCGCGGCTGGTGACCCCCTTCGGCGGTGTCGCGGTGCTACTACCTCTTGATGTTGACCAGTTCCTGCAGGATCTCGTCGCTGGAGGTGATCACCTTGGAGTTCGCCTGGAAACCGCGCTGGGCGATGATCATGTTGGTGAACTCGGCCGCCAGGTCGACGTTCGACATCTCCAGCGCACCACCGGTGATCAGGCCGTGGCCACCGGCACCGGGGATACCGATCTCGGCCAGACCGGAGTTGGCGGTGTCGCGGTAGACGCTGTCGCCCTGCTTCTCCAGACCGCTCACGTTGTTGAACGTGGCCAGGGCGAGCTGGCCCAGGGCCTGCTTCTGGCCGTTGCTGAAGATACCGGTGACGATGCCGTCGCTGCCGATCTGGAACTCGTTCAGCGTGCCCGCCGCGTATCCGTCCGTGGACTTCGTGGCGGGGGCGCTCAGGCCGGCGTAACCGGTGAACTGGGTCAGGTCCAGGTTCATCGTGACGCCGTTGACGGTGAACGCGATCGGGTTGGTGGACGAACCGGCGTCGAACTGACCGGCGTCGTTGAACCCGACGTTGCCGCTGGCCAGCACGGCGGTGTTGTCGGCGGGGTCACGGACCTCGATGTTGTACGTGCCGTCGGCCGGGTCGTTCGGGGTCAGCACGATCGGCACCGCGTAGGCGGCACCACCCTGGTCGTAGACCGTCGGCGTGAGCGTGAGCTCCTTGGTGCCGGTCGGGTCGAGGTTGCCGCCGACCTTGACCGTGGTGGTGGCTGAGCCGGGAATGCTCAGGCCGGCCTGCAGCTGCAGCTTCGAGAGCTGGCCGTAGGCGCTGATGTCACCGTTCACGGCCTGGTAGCCCTGCACGTACATGCCGTTCGGGTTGACCAGGTAACCGTCGTTGTCGAGCGTGAAGGCGCCGGCGCGGGAGTACACCTGCGTGCCACCGTCGTCGAGCACGAAGAAGCCGTCACCGTTGATCATGATGTCGGTCGCCTTGTTGGTGACCTGGGTCGAACCCTGGGCGAAGTTCTGCTGCACCGCGGCGAGTTTCACACCGAGGCCGATCTGCGTCGGGTCGAGACCACCGCTGGTCTGGGTCGAGGCCCCGGCTGCGCGCAGGAGCTGGCTCAGCGTGTCCTCGAAGACGATGTTCGAGGACTTGAAACCGGCGGTGTTGACGTTGGCGATGTTGTTGCTCACCACGTCCATCATCTGCTGGTGAGCCTTCAGGCCACTGATACCTGAGAAGAGTGAGCGGAGCATGCCGGACCTCCTGGTTCGGTCACTACTGCGGTCGGCGTCCGTGCCGGGGAAATCCGGCGCATTCCGTGCGCCCGGAACTTGGGGGGTGTGGTGCGGGGGATCAGGCGGAAGCTTCGCCAGAACTGCTGTCGTCGGCGGCCGGGGTCGTCGGGGTCGTCGTGCCGCCGATCTTCACGCTGGTCAGGTCGCCCAGCGGCACCTTGACGGCGGCCGCCCCGGTGCTGGGGGTGACCAGCAGCTGCGGCGTGCCGTCGACCATGGTGATGCCGGTGACGATGCCGGACCCGGCCTTGCTGCCGACGCCGTACTCCACGTTGGCGCCGATCATGCCCAGCGACGACTGCATCTGGCTGGCCGTGAGCAGGCTGGAGGTGTTGTCCACCATCGCCTCGAGCTTCTCCACGGTGGTGAACTGCGCCATCTGGGAGAGGTACTGGGTGGAGTCGGTGGGGTTCATCGGGTCCTGGTACTTCATCTGGGCCAGAAGAAGTTTCAGGAACATGTCCTTGTCCGACGTGGTGCTGTTCGTCGAGCGGGACACGGTCGAGGTGTCGGTGGCCGTGTTGTTGCTGTTGATGATGTCGGCGATATTGCCGGTGACCGGCATACGTCACTCCTCCTTCGGGGGACTTCGGGGGACGGGCGGATCAGATCATCAGGTCGAGATTGCCGTTGCCGGCCGCGGCGCCCGTCATCGGCGTGGCCGTGGTGGTGGGCGTTCCGGAACTCCGGACGCCGGTGCCCGGAAGGTCGCTGCGGGGCTGGTAGTTCGGCTGCGGCTGGCTGCCGCCGCCGGTCCCGGCCGAGGTGTCGGCACTGGCCTGCATCTGCACGTCCGCCAGGTTCAGCCCGGCCTGGTTCATCTGGTCGCGCAGGTCGTTCAGCCCGGCCTGCAGCTGGGTCAGGGCGGCCGGGGCGGCGACCAGGTCGACGCGCACGTCGCCGTTGTGCACCGACAGGGTCACCGTCACGTCACCGAGATCCTCCGGCGAGAGCCGGATCACGGCCCGGTGGCTGCCCTCCTTCAGAGTGCGCAGCTGGGCCGCGATCTGCTGACCGACCTGCTCGGCCACGGTCTCGGCGGCGGCCGTGCTGTAACCGGTCCCGTTCACCGTGGCCGGGGTGGAGGCCTGCTGGGTCTGCTGGGCCTGGCCGAGCTGCGTGGTGAAGCCGTCACCGGGTGACGTGGCGGAGCCCGTGTTCTCCGGTGCGTCCTGGGCGTCGGTGGCTCCGGCGGTGGCCCCGGCCTGCGCCTGCGACTGGGCGTCGGCGTCGGCCTCCGCGTCGAAGGCCCCCGAAGCCCCTGCACCGTTCACCCCGGCGACCTTCCCGGCCGTGCCGGAGGCATCACCCCCGATGACGGACGAGGCCTCGGCCCCGTTCATCCACTGCCCGTTGACCATGATCCGGTCGGGCATCGGGGCGACGGCGGCGGGGTCGGTGCCGGTGGAAGCGCCGGCGGAAGCGCCGGTGGCAGCGCTCGTGGCGTCGGTGGCCGGGAGAGCACCGGTGTCGGTGGACTGCCCGCCGGTGGCGGCCTGCTCGGAAACCCGGGAACTGGTCCCGGTCTGGGTCATCCCGGCAGCCGCGGCCTTGGCCAGCTCGGCCGCCACCGCGTCCGACGTGGTGCCCGGACCCTGGGCCGGCGTCTGACCCGTGGTCATCGAGACGCCCTCGGGCAGAGTGTTCTTCGTGGTGCCGGGCAGCGACTGCTCGGAGTCGGCCGTTCCCTTCACCCCGGCCGCCGCGGCCACGGAACCCTCGGTCTTCAGTCCGAGAAGCCCGGCCAGCACCTCGTTGTCGTCACCCGCGAGCTGCGTGAGCAGTGCGTTCAGGGCGTCGTCCGAGCCGGATGAGGCTCCGGCCGGCCCGGCGGCGCCGGTCTGGGCGTCCAGGGCCAGTTCGACCGACAGGCGGGTGTGCAGGCCGTCCGGCCCGGAGGTGGTCTCGATCGACGTCACCGTCGGCAGCTTGGCCGCGGCGTCGGCGTCACCCCCGGCCAGGGCCTGGGCGATCTGCCGCGCCGCCAGGGCCTCCGCCGCGAGAACCTGGGCCAGGGCGTCCATCTGGACGGCCTGGCCCGCCGTCGAGTCGTCGGGCCCTTCCTCGTCGGCCGGGGTCTCGCGGCCGATGTCGGCGACCTTCTCGTCGGCCGTGTGGTAGCGCTGTTCCGCCGCCGGGTCGACCCCGGCCCCGTTCGAGCCGCCCTTGCGGATGGCCTCGGCCCGGGCGTCCCGGTCGGCCGCCTTCTCGTCCGCCTTCCGATCGGCGGCGCGGGCATCGGCCGCCCGGGCGTCGGCCGCCTTCTCGTCGGCCGCGTCGGCGCGGTCGCGAGCGGTGGTGCTGCGCCGGCGGGCGGCGTCCTGGGCGGCGCGCTCGGCGGCGTTCTGCCGGTCGAGAGCGCGGTCGCTGCCCGAGCGTTGCCGGGCCGCGGAGAGCTGCTGTTCGAACTGCATCCCGCGCTCGGCCGTGACCGAGGCGTTACTACGGAACTGGAACGGGCTGGAGCCCTTTTCGTTGAGCAGGGCCTCGATCGAGCTCTGCACGTTGCTGGTCGACGTGGTCATCGCAGTTGCCCCCAAGCATTCTGCACTCGTCGGACGTAATTCTCGGTTTCGGTGTACGGAGGCACACCGTCGTACTTCCGGACCGCACCGGGTCCGGCGTTGTAGGCGGCCAGGGCCAGATCGACCCGGCCGAAGGTGCGCAACTGGTCGGAGAGGTAGCGCGCGGCACCGTCGACCGCCTGGGCCGGGACGCTCGCGTCCACACCCAGATCCTTGGCGGTGCCCGGCATCAGCTGCATGAGTCCCTGCGCACCCGCGGGGCTCTTCGCCGAGGCGTTGTAGTTGCTCTCCGTCTTGGCCACGGCCGACAGCAGCGCCGGGTCGAGGCCGTACTTCTTCCCCGCGGCCTCGAAGAGCGAGGCGTACGGGGTGGATCCGAGGGAGGACGAGCCGGTCGAGCCGGTCAGTTTGGCCAGGGTGTCGGCCACCGAACCGGACGAGGAGGAGGTGGACGAGGTGTCGGTGAGCACCCGGCGGATCTGGCTGGGGGTCTCGTAGACGTCCCGGATCCGCACCACGTCACCGGTTTTCGGCGCGTCGATCATCTTGCCGTCACCCAGGTAGATGCCCACGTGCGAAACCGGCGAGTTGAAGAACACCAGGTCGCCGGGCTGGGCCGCAGCCAGCGACGACACCTTCGTGCCCACCGTGGCCTGGGCGGCGCTGGTGCGCGGCAGCTCGATGCCGAGCTGGCCGAACACCAGCTTGGTGAAACCGGAGCAGTCCAGGCCGGTCTCGGGGTCGTTGCCGCCCCACTTGTAGTCCACGCCCAGGTACTGCTTCGCGATCGAGATGGCCTTGTCCGCGAGGCTTGTGGACGTGGTGCTCGAGGAGGACGAGGAGGATCCGGTCCCGTTCACGAGACTCAGCAGGTCGTCGAAGTCCGACGTGGTCGAGGTGGACGACGTGCTGGCCGACGTGGTCGTGCTGCTGCTCGTCGCACTGACCGGCGCCGGGTTGATGAGCGTCTCGATCTGGCCGATCCGGCTGAGCACCGCGCTCAGTCCTTCGGACATCAGTTGCCCCCTTCGGGCTCACGGGACGACGGGATCGGCATGCGCCGGCCGGAACCGGCGCGTTCGTCCATCTCCTTCTGCTCGGCCCGCATCAGCATCTCCGCGCGCTGCTTGCGGTACCGGTCGTGCAGGGCGGCGACGGCGTGGACCTCGGCCCGGGCCTGCAGCCAGGCCTCGCGCCGTTCGGCCAGTTTCATCGTGAGCTTGGTCAGCTCGTGGTCCACCTCGGCCAGGTCGCCGCGCAGCCGGAACCGGTAGACCGACTCCAGTTCCAGCTCGTGCGGCGTGTTCTCACCGTGACGCTGGGCCCGGAGCCGTTCCAGCAGGTCGTCGCGGCGGGCCTGCATCTCGCGCACCGCGGACTGCGCCTCGTGCAGAGCCGTGGCGGCCTCCTCGAGACGCTTCTCCCGCAGCCGCTCGACCGTGGCCAGCCGGAAACCCTTCTTGCTCATCGCCTCACCTGCAGCAGACCGGCCAGCTCGGCCCACGACTGCTGGACTCCGATCGCCTCGTCCGGGCGCTGACGCAGGAAGTTGTCGATCGCCGGGCGCAGCCGGATCGCCGCGTCGGCCACCGGGTCACTGCCGCTCACGTAGGCGCCGACCTCGACCAGTTCGCGCACGTCCCGCCACGACGCCATCAGGCGGCGCAGGGTGAGCGCGAGTTGCCGGTCCTCCTCACTGAGGATCGCCCGCTCCACCCGGGAGACCGACTCCAGCACGTCGATGCTGGGGAAGTGCCCGGCCGTGGCCAGGTCCCGCGACAGCACCACGTGACCGTCGAGGATGCCTCGCACCGTGTCACCGATCGGGTCCTGCAGGTCGTCGCCCTCCACCAGCACGGTGTAGAGCGCCGTGATCGAGCCCAGCTGGCCCGGGCCGGAACGCTCGAGCAGCCGCGGCAGCATGGCGAAGACGCTGGCCGGGTAGCCCCGGGTGGCCGGCGGTTCGCCGGCGGCCAGGGCGACCTCGCGCTGGGCCATCGCGGTCCGGGTGACCGAGTCCACGACGAGCAGCACGTCCTCGCCCTGGTCGCGGAACCACTCCGCGATCCGGGTGGCGGTGAACGCCGCCGTGACCCGCAGCAGGGCCGGGTCGTCGGCGGTGGCCACCACCAGCACGGTGCGCGAACGGGCCTCCGCGTCGAGCGTGTCCTCGATGAACTCCCGCACCTCACGGCCACGTTCGCCGACCAGGGCGACGACGCGGACGGGGGCGACGGTGCCGCGCACGGCCATGCCGAGCAGCGTGGACTTGCCCACACCGGACCCGGCCATGATGCCGACGCGCTGCCCGGCCCCGACCGGGATCAGGGTGTCGATCGCCCGGACGCCGGTGGGCAGGGCGTTCTCCACCCGGCGGCGCAGCAGCGGGTTCGGCGCGGACGCCTCGACCGGCACCATCTCCACGTTCGTGGGTTTCGGCCTGCCGTCCATCGGGCGCCCGAGCGGGTCGATGATCCGGTTCATGACGCCGTAGCCGGCCGGGATGCGCAGCTGGTCACCGGTGCGGCGCACCGGGTTCCCGGCCGCGACCCCGGCGGTGGCGCCGAGCGGCATCGCGGTCACGCCGTGCCGGTGCACGGCGATCACCTGGGCGGGCAGCTGCCCGGCCGAGGTCTCGATCGTCAGCAGTTCGTTCACGGCCGCCTGGAGCCCGAGCACGCCGATGCCCAGGCCGACGACCTCGCCGACCCGTCCCTCCGGGGTCGGGGTCGCGGCCTGCGCCGCTGCCCCGAGCCGGTGGCGGAGTTCTTCCGCCAGAGGTGAACTCACCCGCGCAGCACCTCCTCGGCGGCCGCCAGCGCACCGGGCAGGTCCTGCCGCAGCCGCTGGGTCGGGGTGAGCACGGTGACGTCACCGGGGGAGAGTGTGGCGTCCGGTACGACCGTCACACCCTCCACCGCGTCGTCCTCGAGCATCCGGGCGTCGTCCGGGTGCAGGTGCACGACGGTCTCGTCGGAGGCGCCCACGTGCCGCAGCGCGGAGCGCACGGCGAGCTCGACCTGACCGTCCACCGACTGCAGTTCACGCCCGAGCGCCGCCGCGGCGAGCTGGAGCGCACCGTCGGTGAGCACGTCGGCGACCTCCTTCCACTGCGGCAGCGTGGCCTCGTGGGCCTGCCGCACCGCGTCGCGCATCGACTGCAGCAGGTGGTGCACCTGCTGCGTGACCTCGTCGCGGATCCGGGCGTTCTCCTCGTTCATCGAGGCCCGGGCCAGCACGTTCTCCTCGGCCGCGGCCTGCCGGCCCTGGGCCCAGCCGGCCAGGTACCCCTGGGCCTGGGCCTCCTCGCGGGCCCGGGCGGAGGCCTGGCGGACCATCTCCTCCAGCCGCGGGTCGCCGTACTGCGGGTCGACCGACGTGCGGTGCAGCGGCCGGTCGAGATTGGCCGGCCGCACCGAGTCGCGGGCCTGCTGCGGGCTGAGGACCGGGCTCGGGCTCTGGCGCAGCGACATCACTCCACCATCGCGTCGTCGTCGGAGCGCTGGATGAGGATCTGACCGGTCTGCTCGAGGGCCCGGATCTCCTGGACCACCTTGGCCTGGGCCTCCTCGACCTGCTTGATGCGCACGGCACCGAGGAGGTCGATCTCCTCGACCAGGTTCTCGGCGGCCCGGGCGGACAGGTTGCGGGTGATCTTCTCCTTGACCATCGGGCTGACGCCCTTGAGGGCCAGGGCCAGGTCGCCGCTCTCCACGTTGCGCAGCACCAGCTGGATCGCCTTGTCGTCGAGCGTGAGGATGTCCTCGAAGATGAACATCTGGGCCCGGACGGTCTCGGCCAGGTCCTGGTCGACGGTCTCCAGCCCTTCCAGGATCATGCGCTCGGTGGAGCGGTCGGCGCGGTTGATGATGGCCACCAGGGGCTCCACACCACCCACGGTCGACATCTCCTGCGGGCCCAGCACGGTGGTCATGCGGCGCTCGAGTTCCCGCTCCACCAGACGGATCACGTCCGGGCTGGCGGGCTCCATCGAGGCGATCCGGTAGGCCACCTTGGCCTGCAGGCTCTGGTCCAGGCCGGACAGCACCACCGCGGACTGCTGCGGTGCCAGGTGGGCCAGGACCAGGGCGATGGTCTGCGGGTGCTCGTCGGCGAGGAACGAGAGCAGCTGCCGGGCGTCGGCCCGGCGGATGCCCTCGAACGGCATCTCGGCCAGGGAGGCGCCGAGGCGCTCCATGATCTCCTCGGCCCGGTCGCTGCCGAGGCTCTGCGCCAGCAGCTGACGGGCGAGGTCCATACCGCCCCGGGACCCGGACTGGGCCGCGAGGTTGTCGTGGGCCTCCGAGAGCACGGCCTCGGCGTCGATCGCGCTGACCTCTTTGAGGCGCACGATCTCCCCGGTGAGCTCCTCGACGATGTCCTCGGGGAGCAGGCCCATGATCCGGGCCGCCTTCTCCTGGCCCAGCTGGACCAGGAAGATGGCGGCCTTGCGGATACCGGTGAGCGGCTCGTTCGCGGTTGCGAGTGCCATTGGTCGCTACTTCCGATCTGCCAGCCAGCCCTGGAGCATCGCGGCGACGTCGTCGGGCTGGTTGTCGACCATCGCGGAGACCTCGTCGCGCATGCGGTCGCGGGACAGGTCCGCTTCCTGGGCCAGCGCGAGCTGCTGGTTGCCGGCGATCGCCTGGGGCGAGAGCAGCATGTTGTCGGGCAGGTCGGAGGCGGTGGCCTCGACCCGGGCCTCTTCCTCCTCGAGCTGCTTCTTCTTGCGACGGCGCATGAAGACCAGCAGCGCGATGATCACCAGGAGCACCAGGCCGATCTGCTTGGCCAGGTTCAGGTAGGTCGCGGTGCGCTCGGCGCTGGCCTGGTCGGCCAGGGCCTTGGTGGCCGCGTCGGCCGCCGTGGTGTCGAACGGCAGCTGGCTCACCTGCACGCTGTCACCGCGGGCGGGGTCCAGGCCGAGAGCGGCCGAGACCAGCGACGAAGCCGTGTTGGCGGTCAGCCCGGCGGCCTGCACCTTGCTGTTCAGCACGACCGCGACGGTCATCCGTTCCACCTTCCCCGGGGCCGAGTTGACCTGCTCCACGCTCTGGTTCACCGCGTTGTTCACGGTCTGCTGGGTGCGCTGGTAGGAGCCGGTGCCCCCGGCGGAGCTGAGCGGTGTCGGCAGGGTCTGGCCCAGCGTTCCGCCGGCGGCCGCACCGTTGCCGTTGTACTGCTCGTTCACGGTGGCGTCGTTCAGCGGGAGCGGGGTCGGCGTCGTCATCGTGTAGATCTTGTTGGTCGCCTGCTTCTCGTCGAAGTTCAGTGACGCGTTGACCTGGACCTTCGAGTTGTTCGGCCCGACCACGGCGTTCAGCACGTCTTCGACCGCGGTGTTCATCCGCTTCTCGAAAGCCGCTGTCTGCGTGTCGGTCTTGCCGGCGTCGTTGGCCGCCCCGGCGGTGCCGCCGCTGCCGCTGGAGAGCAGGTTTCCGCTCTGGTCGGTGACCGTCACCTTGTCGGGGCTCAGATTCGCGACCGAGCCGCCGACCAGGTTGGTGATCGAGGTGACCTGGCTGTCGGTCAGCTCCATGCCGGTACGGAGCTTGAGAAGGACCGAGGCGGTGGGGTTCTGGTCGTCGTCGGTGAAGACGCTCTGCTCCGGGATGGCGAGCTGCACGACCGCGTTCTCCACCCCGTCCATGGCCTCGAGGGTCTTGGACAGCTCACCCGAGAGCGCGCGCTGGTAGGCGACGTTCTGCTGGAACTCGGTGGCCGTGATGCCCTGCTCGTCGAGCAGCGACCAGCCGTCCTTGCTGCTGTCGGTGCTGCCGTCGAGGCCGGCCGCGGCGAGCTTGATCCGCTCGGAGTAGACCTGTTCCTTCGGCACGAGGATCGCCGACCCCTGGTCGGCGAGCTTGTACGGCACGCCGTCGGTGTCGAGCTGTTCGGTGATCGCGCTGGCGTCCTCACCGGACAGGCCGCCGTACAACGGCGTCCAGTCCGGCTGCGAGAGATAGCGGCTGAGGAAGTATCCCCCCAGCAGCAGGCCGAGGACCGCCACGATCACGACGGCGCGCTGCCCGGCGGTGAAGCCGTTGGCAAAGGTGCGGGCCCGCGTGGTGATCGTCTTGGCGTTGAACTGAGGACTCATTAAAGCTGCATCCCCATGATCTGCTGGAACGACTCAAGCGCCTTGTTCCGGAGCGTGGTCGTGAGTTCGACGGCGGTCTGCGCCTCGACCGAGGCGATCACGTAGTCGTGAACGTCGTCGAGATCGCCGGTGGCTGCGCTGATCGCCTTGTTCTGGGCAGTGGTGTCGAGGTTCTCGACGCTCTGCAGGCCCTCGCCCAGCATGGTGCCGAACGACTTGCCCCGAGCGGCCGCGGCATTGTCCGTGGTGTCCGCGGAAATGCCGGGGATGGCGATGTCCTCGATGCTCCCGACGTCGGAAGTGCTCAGCCCGGAAGCCATCTGGCTGTAGAGCTGATCGATCGAGATCATCTGGCTGGGGTCGGCGGCGCCGACCGCGGAGACGGGTCCGATGCTCATGTCAGCTACGTCCCATCTGGATCGCGGCCTGGTAGGCGGCCCGCACCCGGTCGAGGTTGGCGGTGTTCGCCTGGTAACCGCGCTGCGCCATCACCATCTGGGTCATCTGGTCGCCCATGTCGATGTCGGGCTGACGCACGTAACCCTGGGCGTCGGCGTAGGGGTGCTCGGGGTCGTAGACCAGGCGGCCCTGGGCGTCGCCGAGTTCCACGCCGGCGACCCGCACGCCCGCTCCGGTGCTGCCGTTCTCCACGGCCTGGGCGATGACGTACCGCGCCTGGAAGGCGTCCTCGTTGCTGGGACGCACCGTGTTCACGTTCGCGATGTTGTCCGAGACGGCGTCCATCCAGTTCTGGTGGACATACATGCCGCTGCCGGAGATGTCGAGGGAATCAAACATGTCAGTTGCTCCTGATCGCCGCACGCAGCAGGCTGAATCGGTCGCCGGTGGCGCGCAGCGCCAGCTCGTAGCTCATCTCGGTCTTGACGCTGTCGACCGTGGCCTGGTTCAGGTCGACGTTGTTGCCGGTGAGATTGCCCGCGGCGCCGGAGTACTCGACGGTGGGGGTGACGACCTGGGTCGGGTCGTCGCCGTTCCACAGTGCCTGCTTCAGCTGACCCTCGAAATTGACCGAGCGCGCCCGGTAGTACGGGGTGTTGACGTTGGCGATGTCGTCGCTCAGGGCTTTCTGCCGCTGGGACAGACCGTCCAGTGCGGAGTGCAGCGCAGTGATCGACACGTCGTCGAGCATGGACATGGTGAACGTCGCCCTTCCCGGTAGCTCACGGGCACAATCGTCAGATGGCTGGTGCGCCGGTCCGTGGCGCGAGGGGAGCAGTCCGTGCTCAGATCCAGGCTTCGACGCGGACTGAGCCGGTCTTGAGGGATGCTCCGTTCCTGTGAACGTCGTTCATCCGAAAGTACTAGCCCGTCTTGAGATTCGCGGCGCAATGCCGGACGCGTCCGGATACGGGGGATTTCGGGTGGGCCGCCCGGGTGCGGGCCGAACCGGTGAACGGCGGTCAGAGGCGCGAACCGGCCCGGGGCGACCACCGGCCCGGGTGAGGAGGCCCGCCCGGGCGACCACCACGTCCTCAGGCACCGAAACCCTTCAAGCACCGAAACCGACGGGCACCGAGACCTGGCAGGTCCCAAACGCCGAAGGCACGGCCGCCCGTGAGGACAGCCGTGCCGTGAAAAGCGTGATCAGCCGTTGATGTCGAGGGTGGAGCCCATGCGGGCCTCCGAGACCCGGTTGAACGTGGGCCGGATCCGGGAGATCTCGGCGCGGAACTCCTCGCGCAGGAACCGGGCCCGGAACTCGAGCTCGGTCACCCAGCGCTGCAGCTCCTCGGAGCGCTGCCGGAAGGCCTCCGGCGGCCGGCCGTCGGGCGGGGGGACGACCTTGAGGGCGAACACGTCGTGCCGGCCGAGCGCGACCTCGAAGTCGTGCATCGAGCGCTCGACCTCGTCGAAGTAGCGGTTCCAGGCGGACGTGGCCTCCTGGTTCGCCGCCCGGACCGAATCCGTGGTGGTCATCAGGGCTCAGCCCACCGGGGACGGGCTGGACGCGGCCTCGAGGGTGAGCGCCTGCTTCCAGGTGTCACGCAACGGCTCGAGCATCTCGCGGACCGCCAGGATGCGTTCGGGGGCCGGGGGGATCCGGCTGCTGTTGAGCTCGCTGACCATCCAGAGGTACAGGGCCTTGAGACCCTCGCCCTCCGGCCAGGCCGTGGTGTCCAGGCTGCTCCACAGCTCCAGGAGGATCTCCTGGGCGTGCTGGATGCGGCTTCCGACGGCGGCATGGTCGTTGGTCCGCATCGCCGCCTCGGCCACCGCGAGATCACCGATCAGGCGGTCGTAGAGCATCGTCAGCAGGCGTTGCGGGGAGGCCGTGTGAGCGGTGTCGTCCGCGTAGCGCGACCGGGCCAGTCCGTTCGGCATTCGTGATCCTTACTCTCGCAGGCGTCTCGTCGGCCAAAGCGGTTCCGCAGGGCCCGTGACCGGAAGGTTCCGGTACGGGCCCTGCGGCACGATCAGCTGGACGAGGAGCTGCTGCTGTTGAAGAAGCTCGTGAGCGAGCTCTGCTGTGCCTTCAGCGAGGAGAGCGAGGTCTCCATCGCGGTGAACTTCGCGGTGATGCTGGTGCGGTAGGCCTCGAGCCGGTCGGTCCAGGCGTCGATCTGCGTCTGCAGATCCTTCACCTGGGCCTTGGCCGTGGTCTGGGCCTGCACCAGGCTGCCGGTCTGCGAGTCGCTCATCTGGGTGAAGAGCGACCCGAACTGCTGGGCCAGACCGGGCTTGTAGGTGATGTCACCGATGTTGCCGACGGCCGTGCTGGTCACCTGCACCGAGAGGCCGGCGGCCGGGTCGTCGGAGTCGACCGGCACGGAGAGGATGTTTCCGATACCGGTTGCCTCGACACCGTTGATGGTGCCCTTGATGTCGGCGCCCTCCTCCTTCTGCGTGGAGGTGCCGTAGGTGGCGCCGCCCGCGGTCTCGGTCTGGGTGACCGAGAAGGAGCCCGCCGAGCCCGGGTTCGTGGCGGTGAAGGTGATGCCGCCGCCCGAGCTGTCCGCGCTGGCGGTGATGCCCATGCCCTGCTGGGCCAGCATGGTGTTGAGCTTGGCGGCCGCGTCGACGTTGGACTCGTTCGCCGGGATGTCGTACTTGACCGTGGTGGTGCCGCGCAGCAGCGCCACCGTGCGGCCGACGACACCGGAGTTGGGCGGGATGACCTGCCACTGCTCGGCCTTCGCCTGCGAGGTCACGTTGACGCCGTAGGTGCCGGCCTGGGTGGCGGCGGTGGCGTTGGTGTAGGTCGCGCTGGCCGCGGTGCCCGAGGCGGCCGCGAACGACGAGCTGGCACCGTACTTCGCCATCGTGCCGGCCGGGTCGGACTTGTAGGCCGTGTCGAACGTGGTCTTGTCGAACTGCAGCTGGCCGCCCGAGGTCACCGACAGGCCGGGGGCGTTCAGGCCGGCGACGGTGCTCAGGATCTGCTGCGATAGCTGCCGCACGGTGCTGTCACCGAGCAGCGGCCCGCCCTTCTTGGAACTGGCGTCCCAGGCGGTGTTCGACGAGATCGAGCTCAGCAGGTTGTTGATGTTGGTGACGACGCCGGAGATCTGGTCGCTCACCTTGGTGGTGTCGACGGCGCTCTTGACCGTGACGCCCGACTCGACCTTGCTGACGGTGAACGACAGGCCCTGGGCGACGTCGGTGAAGGTGTTGGTCGACGAGGTGATGTCGTAACCGGTGGCCGGGTCACCGACGCGGATCTTGGCGTCGGTGCCGGTGGTCAGAGGCACCATCGCGCCGCTGGCCCCGGAGAAGCCGGAGAGCCCGGCGACGGTGAAGCTGGACGCGGAACCGGTGGTCGTGGAGGAGATCTGGAGCCGGTACGTGCCGGGGGAGGTCTGCACGGCCGACGCGGTGACGCCGGCGTTGGAGCTGTTGATGGCCGAGACCACCTCGCTCAGCGTGCCGGTGCCGACGTTGATCGAGGTCTTGGTGCCGTTCTTGTCCAGCTCGATGGTTCCGGAGGCGGCGACGTTCGCCCCGAGCGAGGAGACCGAGCCGTCCGAGATGACCGAGTGGGCGGCGGCGACCGCCGTCACGTCGAAGGTGAGCGAGTTCGCCACGCTGCCGGTCGCCGTCGCCGAGACGGAGGTCGAGCTCGACGTGGCCGAGGTGGTCGCCCAGCCGTCGGTCTTGGCCAGCGTGCTCATCTGGGTGACCAGTGAGCCGATGCTGCTCAGCATCGAGCTGTAGGCGCTGACGGCGCTGTTCTGCTCGGTCTGGCGCGTCTTCAGCAGGGTCTGGGAGTTTCCCTGGACCGCGACCAGCTGGTTGATGATGTCGGTGGTCTGTAAGCCAGAGGCGAGGCCTCCGAGAGTTAATGCCATGGCTGTGCTCTTCCTGTACGCACGATGACGGCGGGGGCTTGTGAAGATGGGCCGGGCACACCCGTGAGTGCTGCCCGGCCCACCGTCACGATGCGAAACGAGAACCGGGTGGTGGCTTCTCAGTCACCACCCGGCCCTTGATCACTGCAGCAGCTTCAGAATGCTCTGCGGCTGCTGGTTGGCCTGCGCCAGCATGGCGGTGCCCGCCTGCGACAGGATCTGCGCCTGCGTGAAGCTGACCATCTCGGAGGCCATGTCGGTGTCCTGGATACGCGCGTTGGAGGCCGTGAGGTTCTCCACCGAGACGTTCAGGTTGTTCACCGTGTGCTGGAACCGGTTCTGGTAGGCACCGAGGGTCGCCCGGGTGGTGGACACGGTCTCCAGGGCAGCGTCGATCGAGTCGATCGCAGCCTGGGCCGCGGCCGTGTCCGTCAGAGCGGCATCGGTGATGGCCAGACCGTCCGTGCTCATGGCCGTACCGGTCAGGTCGGCGGTGATCCGGTCGTTGTCGGTGTTGTTCGCCCCGATCTGGAAGGTACCGGTGTAGGTGCCGTCCAGAAGGTTCTGACCGTTGAAGTTGGTCGTCTGGGAGATACGGTTGATTTCCGACTGGAGCTGGGCGAATTCAGTCTGCGAGGCGGCCTGGGCGTTGGCGCCCTGCGAGCCACCGGACGAAGCCTGAACGGCCAGGTTACGCATACGCTGCAGGATCGCCTGCGTCTCGTTGAGCGCTCCGTCAGCGGTCTGGACAACGCTGATGGCATCCTGAGCGTTACGGACTGCAACGGAAAGACCGCCGATCTGCGACTGCAGACCCTGAGAGATCGCCAGGCCGGCCGCGTCGTCAGCCGCCTTGTTGATGCGGTAACCACTGGACAGCTTCTCGAGGGAGCTGCTCTGGCTGGTCTGAGTCGCGCTCAGGTTCCGGTAGGCGTTGAGGGCGGCAACGTTGCTGGTCACGTAGAGACCCATGGAGTCCTCCTTGGTCGGGTCGATTTCCGATCCATCCGTGGACCGGGACAGCATCCTCATCGGCGGGGAGGCTGTGGTCATGAAGGGTTTTCAGCGAGAAAAGTTCAGAGCCGGGCGTCGACGTCGGAGTTCGCCGACAGGTAGCGGCCCACGTCCACGCGCCGCTTCACCGTGGAACGGCGCGCGACCGCGTCCACGTACGCGTCCCGGCGCCGGCCCCGCGCGCCCTGCGAGGGATTGGTGACGGCGCCCGCGCCCGCCTTGGCGTCGGCCTCGAGCAGACGGGACAGGGCCTCCCGCAACAGTTCCAGGCCCTCGGCGCGCAGCTGCGAGACCCGGGACTGGGTCACGTTGAGCTCGGTCGCCAGCTCGGTGAGCGGACGGCTCTCCAGGTAGTACCCGCTGACCACCTTGCGCAGGCGGTCGGGCAACTCGGCGATGGCGTCGCGCAGATACCCCACGCGTTCGGCCGCGACCAGGGCGTCCTCCGGCTGGGGGGCCGGATCGCGCAGTGTCGCCGCCAGTCCCTCTCCCTCGGGGGTGAAGGAGTCGAGGGACAGCAGGGAAGCCCGGTCCTGACCGCCGCGGATCTCGCCGATCTCGCTCTCGGTCAGACCCGAGGCGGCCGCGAGTTCACTGTCGACCGGGGTACGCCCGAGGGCCACGGTCAGCGCCTCGGAGGTCGCGGCCAGGGCCCGGGCCCGGCTGCGCAGCGAACGGGTCGCCCAGTCGCGCTGCCGCATCTGGTCGATCATCGCGCCGCGGATGCGGGTGTTGGCGAACCGCGCGAACGGTACGCCCAGGCTGGGGTCGAACGATTGCGCCGCCTGCACGAGGGCGAGCGCGCCGGCGCCGGTGAGGTCGTCGGAGTCCAGGTGCCGCGGTAGGCGTGAGGAGGTCTCCCTGGCGATGTAACCCACCAGGGGCAGGTGCTCACGAACCAGGGCCTCCACCTCTGCCGCCGAACGGGGGGAGGCGGTCTTCCCGGACGTCGGGGGGGAGTTCAGAAGATCGGCCACGGTTGCTCTTCGACCGCTGGGTGCCCCGGCTCGACCGCCGTGCAGGGGTTTTCCGGGTTTGCATCCGGATGGAGCAACTACGCCCGGACGGGTGAGACCGGATCGGCCCTCAGGGCTCAGGTCGGCGCCCCGGATGCCGACAGGCTTGACAGGCCACTTCGTCGCAGGGGGCCTCGTGCGGTGTGAACGGAAGCCGCCGCACGGATGAATGCCACGACGCATCGGTCAGCATCCCGGTGCTCGCGCCGATCGAATGACCGGAGAACGCCTCCGGTGCCCAAGGACCTGAACTTACCGCCGTCGGAACCCCTTTGGAGATCACCCGATGAGCCTTCCCGATCTCGCCGCCGTGCTCTGGCGACAGCGAGAACTGATCGAGCGGCTCTGTTACCGCCTGGAGTGCGAGCAGCTTCTGCTCGCCGCGGGCCGGATGAACAGAATTGCGTTCGCCGTGTCCGAGGTGGAGACGGTCGTCGAGGACCTGCAGGTGCTGGAACTCCAGCGCGGCGCCGCGGCCGACCGGGCCGCCGTCGAGCTGGGCCTGCCCGCCGGCAGCGGTCTGTCCGACCTCGCCGCGGCCGCCCAGCCGCCGTGGACCGGCGTGCTCCTGGAGCACCGGGCCGCCCTGATCGCCCTGACCGCCGAGCTGCACGCTCTCGCGGACGCCAACAAGACCATGATCAGCAGCGGCATGGCGCTGGTCGAGGCCGCAATGAACTCTCTCGGTTCGCTCGTCCCGCAGCAGGCGGTGGGGTACGACGCGACCGGCCATGCCGACTCAGTTGCCGGGCGTCTGCCCGCCGTCATCGATCGGGTGCTGTGATCACATGAGTTTCAACATCCTGGGCAACGGACTGACCGGGTTGCAGGCGTCTCAGCAGGCGCTGAATGTGATCAGCCAGAACATCGCCAATGCCAGCACACCGGGATACGTGCGCCAGCGCGCCATCCTGGAGAGCCAGCAGACCGCGCCGGGCGCGGCGAACGTCTACACCGGTAACAGCACCCAGTTCATGGGTGTCGCCGTCACCGGGGTGGAGCGCATCGCCAGCGCCTTCAAGCAGGCCGCGCTCAACAGCGCCATCGGCAAGCAGGAGGCGCTGTCGGCGCAGGCCGCCCCGCTGGACAACGTCCAGGGGCTGCTGCAGGAGCCCGGCACCACCGGTTTCGCGAGCCAGCTCAACCAGTTCTACACGTCCTGGTCGAACCTCGGGAACGCGCCCACGACGGGCACTTCCGACGGTGGCGCGGTGATCAACGGTGCCGCCGCCGGCGTGGTGATCCAGCAGGCGAACACCCTCGCCTCCTCGCTCAACACCCTGTCGCAGGGCGTGGCCTCGGAGTACGGCAACCAGTACGCCAACCTGACCGGCGTCGTCGACCAGGTCAACGCCGCCGTGCAGAAGGTCGCGCAGCTCAACCAGCAGATCCTGCAGGGCCAGGGCTCCGGCTCCAACGTCAACTCCCTGCTCGACCAGCGTGACCAGGCGGCCACCGAGATCGTGCGGCTGACCGGCGCCACGGCGGTCACCGACGACGAGGGCGTGATGCAGGTCGCGGTCTCGGGCGTGACCCTGGTGCAGGGCAACGCCTTCAACACGGTGTCGATCACCGGTTCGCCCACCATCGACGACAACCCGGACAACCCGGTCTCGCTGATGGTCGGCACGGTCAAGGCCGTGCCCTCGGGCGGCCAGGCCGCCGGCGTGCTCTCGGCCCTGAACACCGATCTGCCCCGGATCAGCGACACTCTCGACACCGTGGCCAACGGCCTGCGGGACGCCGTGAACTCCGTGCACACCTCGGGTTACACGCTCGCCGGTACTCCGGGTGGGGAGTTCTTCACCGGAGAAGGCGCCCGGGGGCTCACGGTGGCGGTGGGTTCGGCCGATGAACTGGCCATCTCGTCGGTGTCGAGTGCCTCGACGGACGGGAGCAACGCGCAGAAGATCGGCCGCCTCGTCGACGCGGCGGCGGCCTCGGCGGCCCTGAACGGGGCCACCGCCCCGCAGACGGTCTACACCTCGATGGTGACCCAGATCGGTACCCAGCTGCAGGGTCTCAACACCGCGATCGACTCCCAGGCCGGGATCGTCGCGACGGCCCAGTCGGCCGTGGACTCCGAGTCAGGCGTCGACCTGAACGAGGAACTCACCAACATGATCCTCTTCCAGCGGTCCTTCCAGGCGAACTCCCGGGTGATCTCGGCCGCCGACGAAATGCTCCAGTCTCTGATCGGAATGGTGTGACGACATGGCTAGGGTGACCACGCTCGGCCAGGTGAACCAGTCGCTGGCCGCGCTTCAGGCCAGTCAGACGGCGGCCTCGCGTCTGCAGGAGCAGGCGGCCAGCGGCAAGCGCATCAACAAGGCGAGCGACGACCCGCAGGGTGCCGCCATCTCGATGCAGCTGCGCGACCGGCAGGCGGCGAACACGCAGTACGCCCGCAACGGTGACTTCGCCAACGGCCAGCTCTCCACGGTCGACAGCACGCTGCAGTCGATCGTCACCCGGTTCAACCAGGTGCGCAGCAACGTGATCGCGACGACCACCACCACGAACCAGCAGTCGCGCACCGCGCTCGCCGCCCAGGTCGAGCAGATCAAGGGCGAGCTGCAGGGCCTGTACAACACCCAGTACCAGGGGCGGTCCGTCTTCGGCGGTACCTCACCCCTCGGAGCGGTCGACGCCTCCGGGGCCTACGTCGGTGACGGCAACCCGGTGACGGTGCAGCTCAACGCATCGTCCACCGTGCGCGTCGACGTCGACGGGGCCACGATCGGGGCCGGCGACTTCAGCGCTCTGCTCGACGAGATCTCGGCCGGTATCGAGAACGGTGACGCCGCCGACAGTCTCGCCGCTCTGGACTCGCTGATCAACAGCGTGATCACCGCCAACGGCAACGTCGGCGCGGTCCAGAACCGGGTCACCTCGAGCCAGACCGCGATCACGGCGCAGAACGCCGACCTGACCGTCTCGCTCGCCGAGAACGAGGACGTCGACTACGCCGAGGTCCTCACCAAGTTCTCGTCCCAGCAGGTGGCCTACCAGGCCGCCCTGGGCGTGACGGCACGCATCAACCAGACGTCCCTCCTCGATTTCCTGAAGTAACGGTCGAGATGCGTGCAGGAGGCGCGCATCCCGACTGAAGGGTCCGTGCCCGGGTGTCCCGGGCACGGACCCGTGACCAAGGTGCGTGCAACCGTGCGCACCGGAGCCAAGAGGTGACCCGTTCCGGCGGGTCACCAGGATGGGGTGACAGGTCCATGCATCCTGCTCTTCTCACCAACGCCAATTCCGGGACGGCGAGCACCGAAGTCCCCGAGATCAACTTCATCCGTCCGATTCCCGGGTTCAGCGATCTGCGGCACTTCGCGCTGGCCCGGCTCGACGACAGGGAGACGCTGATCTCGGAACTGAGGAGCCTGGAGCGCCCGGAGGTACGGTTCGTCGTCACGACGCCGGCGATCTTCTTCAGCGACTACGTGGTCCAGCTCGACGATCAGGACTGCGAACAGCTGGGGCTGGAGTCGGCCGCCGACGCGTTGATCCTGACCGTCCTGACCCCGGGTCAGGACGCGAAGTCGACGACGGCGAACCTTTTGGCACCCATGGTGATCAACGCCCGGACCCGGGCTGCGGCCCAGGTCATCCTCACGGGTTCGGACTGGCCGGTACGCGCGCCACTGGGTTGATCGGTGCTTACTATCCGCTAGCCTCTCCTCACGGCCTGAAGTCGGCCGTGGTCGCGGCCCCTTGCTGATCGCGATCCAACGGGGTCCAGGGAGGGAGCCGCGGTGCTGGTACTGACACGCCGAGCAGGCGAGAGCATCGTGATCGGGGACGACGTGCGAGTCGTGGTCCTCGACGTGCGAGGAGACACCGTCCGCCTCGGGATCGAGGCCCCGCGCAGCATTCAGGTGCACCGCGCGGAGGTCTACGCCGAGGTTCAGGCCGCCAACGCGGCCGCGGCGGCCTCCGGGGAGAGTCTTGAGGAAGTGGCCGAGAGGCTGCGCCGCATGGCTCGCCCGGTGGTCCCTCGCCCGACCGCGCCGCATCGTCAGCAGGGCGAACGGCGGGGTGGGTCCGGGCGCTCGACGCCCAAGCCCGGTCCGCCGGGCGCACGACCGGGCCAGACCGGTCAGGCGCCCCAGCAGGCTCAGCCGGCGGATGTGGCACCGAACGACCAGTCCGACCAGAACCACCGTGTCCAGCCGTCTTCCGAGGCGGCGGGGCAGCCGGTACCCGGCGCGGATTCGCGCCCGGTGCCGGCACCTCCGGCCCGGGATGCCGGTGTGGGTACGCTCCGGGCTCCGGCGCGGCCCCTTCCGGCCCCACCGCGGTCGGGTGCGCCGAAACCCGGTCCGCTCGGGCCGATCCCGCGGCCCGGTGTGCCTTCCGAGGAGACCGAGTCCGACAGCGTCTAGGTCATCTCGCGGGAGCAGGGCCCGGTCTGGTTCGCCAGGCCGGGCCCTTCTTCTCGTTCTGAAAGTCCTGTGAAACACCGATGGTGGACGTCCCGGTCACCTCGACCGGAACGTCCACCATCGGTGTTTCAGGACTCCTGGGGCTCCTTGCCGCGCTGCACCGCCGCGAGCAGCATCTGCGCCACGTCGAGCACCTGCACCTCCTCGCGGGCCTGCCCCTGCGACTGCTGGGCGGTCAGCCCGTCGGAGAGCATGACCCGGCAGAACGGGCAGCCCACCGCGATGGTGTCGGCGCCGGTCGCGACCGCCTCGGCGGTGCGGGTGACATTGATGCGCTGACCGAGCTTCTCCTCCATCCACATCCGGGCCCCGCCGGCGCCGCAGCAGAACGCCCGCTCCTGGTTGCGGGGCATCTCGCGCAGCTCGATCCCGGGCAGTGAGCCGATCAGCTCACGCGGCGGTTCGTAGATGCCGTTGTGCCGCCCGATGTAGCAGGGGTCGTGGTAGGTCGCTGCACTGGTACTGCCCCCTTCGACCGGGGCGACGGGAGTCAGCTTCTTGTCCCGCACCAGGCGGTTGAGCAACTGCGTGTGATGGACGACCTCGTAGGTGCCGCCCAGCTGCGGGTACTCGTTCTGGATGGTGTTGAAGCAGTGGGCGCAGGAGACCACGATCTTGGTCGCCTTGGACTCGTTGAGCACCTCGACGTTCTGACTGGCCAGCTGCTGGAAGAGGAACTCGTTGCCGGACCGGCGGGCCGAGTCACCGGTGCAGGCCTCGCCGTCGCCCAGCACCGCGAAGTCCACGCCGGCCTCGTTGAGCAGCTCGGCGATGGCCACGGTGGTCTTCTTCTGCCGGTCCTCGTAGGCGCCTGCGCAGCCGACCCAGAACAGGTACTCGACCTCGGTCAGGTCTTCGATGTCGGAGCCGACCTGCTTGACCTCGAACGACAGGCCCTTGGCCCAGTCCATGCGCAGCCGGGGTTTCAGGCCCCACGGGTTGCCGTTCTTCTCGAGGTTCTTGAACAGGCCGTTCAGCTCGTTGGGGAAGGCCGACTCGATCAGCACCTGGTAGCGGCGCATGTCGACGATGTGGTCGACGTGCTCGATGTCGACCGGGCACTGCTCCACGCAGGCGCCGCAGGTGACGCACGACCAGAGCACGTCGGGGTCGATGATGCCTGAATCGGCGTTGTAGGCGGCCAGAGGGTTGTCCTCGTAGCCGGTCTCACCGATGAGGGGGCGCTCGGCGATGCTCGCGGCCGGTGCCAGCGACTCGTCCTTGCGGGCCTCCTCGGACGCCAGCAGCCACGGTGCCTTGGCGTAGGCGTGGTCGCGCAGCGCCATGATCATCATCTTCGGCGAGAGCGGCTTGTCGGTGTTCCAGGCCGGGCACTGCGACTGACAACGACCGCACTCGGTGCAGGTGCTGAAGTCGAGCAGGCCCTTCCAGGTGAAGTTCTCGATCTTGCCCACGCCCAGCGCGGCGTCTTCGTCGAGCTCGTCGACGTTCTCGAAGTCGAGCACCTCGCCCTTGATCGAGATGGGCTGCAGAGGGCCGAGGCTCGTGGTGCTGCCGGTTCGGCCCTCGCCGATGCGCAGGGCCGTGGGGTTGCGCTTGAACCAGATGTTGGGGAAGGCGAGGAACCGGTGCCAGGCCACGCCCATGGTGTTGTTGAGGCCGATGGTGATGGCCCAGGACATCGAGATCGCGATCTTGATCCCGGCGACGAGCACGATCAGGTTCTCGAGCGTGCCCTCCGACAGCCCCTCGAAGGCCCGGCCCAGGATCTGGCCGAAGGGGAAGTGCAGAGCCGTCGCGTGCGCCTCGTCCACCAGGGCGTACTCGAGGCTGCGCAGCAGCAGCACGCAGATCAGCACGCCGAGGATGATCGCCTCGACGAAGTAGGCCTGCCAGAAGGTGGAACCGAAGAACCGCGAGCGGCGGCCCTCGCTGCGCGGATGCTGCTTCTGCCGCAGCGCGATCAGGTACACGATGCCGATCGCGCCGACCACGGTGATGCCCTCGACCGCCCACTCGTAGGGCGGGAACGAGCCGATCAGCCAGAGCGTGATGTGCGGGTCGAAGATCTGCCCGTAGGCCACGACCAGGGTGCTGAACAGCAGGCCGAAGCTGACCATGGTGAACCAGTGCGCGATCGCGACGACCGGCAGCCGGGCCATCCGGGTGTGCCCGAGGAACTCCCTCACCAGCACCCGGGTGCGCGCGACGGGGTCGCCGGCACGTGATCGATCGGGCTCACCGAGCCGGATGACCTGCACGAACTGGTTCACGGCCCGCGTCAGCAGCGCGACCCCGGCCGCGGTCATGGCGAGGCTCACCACGACGACCGCGATCTGGAGGGGAGTGTTCATGACTGAAGTTTCGCAGTCACCGGTGGCGGCCCTGCATCGACCCGGCGTGGCGCATCTCATTCATCGCCGGGTTCACCCGCTCTGATCAGCGATCCCGATGCTCCGGTAGCGCGCCAGACGGGTCGCCGGGCGGTCGGTGGTGCCGATCGCGGCGCGCAGCTCGCGCTGGAGTGCCGCCCCGATCCGCCGCAGGAAGACCTCAGCGTCCTCGTCCGCGTACTCCGGCACCACCACGTCGACGATCCCGTCGTGCAGCAGGTCACGGGCACGGACGCGCTGGGCCCCGGCGATCTCGGCGGCGCGGGTGGGCGTGCGGTACAGAATCTCCGAGGCCCCCTCGGGCGGCAGCGGCGAGACCCAGCCGTTCTCGGCGGCGATCACCCGGTCGGCCGGGAGCAGGGCCAGAGCCATGCCACCCGCGCCCTGGCCGAGCAGCAGGCAGACCGTGGGCGCGGCCAGCATCGTGAGGTCGGCCAGGGAGCGGGCGATCTCGCCGGACAGGCCGCCCTCCTCCGCCTCCCGCGACAGCGCGGCCCCGGCGGTGTCGACGATCGAGACCAGCGGCAGGCCGAGCTCGGCGGCCAGGCGCATGCCCCGCCGCGCCTCGCGCAGCCCGGCCGGGCCGATCGGCACCCCCGCGCCGGCCCGCCGGTCGTGTCCCAGCACCACGCAGCCGGTGTCCCCGAACCGGGCCAGCGCCAGCAGCATCGCCGGGTCGGCCTCCCCCTCGCCGGTGCCGTTCAGCGGCACCACGCTGGTCGCGGCGACCTGCAGCAACTCCCGGGCCCCGGGCCGGCCGGGCGCCCGCGAGGCGGTGATCGAGTCCCAGGCCGGGCGGTCGGGCAGCTCCACCGGCTCCGGGGCGGGCCCGGGCTCCGGGCCGGGACGGCTGCCGATCACGTCGAGCGTGTCGATCACCAGCGTGCGCAGCTCGTCCGGCCCGACCACGGCATCGATCAGGCCGTGCCGGAACAGGTTCTCCGCGGTCTGCACGTCGCGCGGGAACGGCTCCCCGTTGAGCGCCTCGAACACCCGGGGCCCGAGGAAACCGATCAGCGCCCCGGGCTCGGCCGCGCAGACGTGCCCGAGCATGCCCCACGAGGCCAGCACCCCGCCCATGGTCGGGTTCCGCAGGTAGACCAGGTACGGCAGACCCGCCGCCCGGTGCGCGGCGACCGCGGCCGAGATCTTGACCATCTGCAGGAAGGCGACCGTGCCCTCCTGCATCCGGGTGCCACCCGAGGCCGGGGAGGCGATCAGCGGCAGACCGCGCTCGCGGGCCCGGTCGGCGGCGGCCACGAAGCGCTCGGCGGTGGCCACCCCGATCGACCCGCCGAGGAAGGCGAAGTCCCCGATCACGAGCGCGACCGGACGCCCGGCCAGCGTCCCCTCGCCGGTGATGATCGACTCGTCCAGACCGCTGCGTTCCCGGGCGCGAGCGAGTGACGCGGCGTACTCTTCGCTTACCGGTGCGTAGCGTTGGTGGTCGACCGGTGTGTCCCACGACCGCCAGCTTCCTGGGTCCAGAGTCCGCGCGATCAGGTCCCGGGCATTCATGCCACCAGTCTGCAGGCGCACTGCACCGTGATCTATCCGGGTGAATGTGGCGAACGAAACGTATCCGGCGCTCGTTATGAGTTCTCGTCAGGAGTGTTCGGGTGCTGGAACGAGATTCGCCTCCCCGGGGCCGAACCGGGTTCAACGGCAGCACTTCCGGCCGGGATACAGAAAAATCAGCGAACCGATGCAACGCGGGCGGGGCGAACCAGCGTCTGCAGGCCGTTGCGCCCCGGCTTTCGGTGGCGTGACGGACATGTCCACGAGGAGCAACGATCCAGTTTCAGCATTAGCCCGACAGGCGGTAACTGTGCTGGACCTGTGCATCCGTCCGATACGGTCGAGTAAGAACTGCGTGCTTCCGGTCCGCCGGAGGCACCGGGACCATCCGGTCGGCGAGGGGCCGAGACCGGACCTACAGCAAGGGGTGGGGTAGTGACCACGCGTTCCAAAGTCATGGCATTCGCGGGCTTCGGCCTGGCGGCCGCGGTCGGAATCAGCGGCTGCGGATCGAGTTCGGACTCGGCCGAGGGCGAGAGCGGCTCGGGCACCAGCGCCGGCACTCCGAAGGAGAAGGTCTCCGCCGCGTTCCAGAGCCTGAACAACTCCTCCAGCGCGGGCTTCACGCTCAAGCTGGACAGCTCCGCGGCTGACCTCGAGAAGATCAGCGCCGCGCAGGACTCGTCCGAGCAGATGGACGCGTCCGACAAGAAGACCATCGAGGAGATCCTCAAGGGCAAGGTCACGATGAACGTGACCGCTCCCGAGGGCAAGACGTTCGCCGACGCCGCCAAGGCGCAGGCCTCCGCGTCGTCCGAAGACCTCCTCAAAGACCCGGCCGCCTTCGAGGCCGCGCTGAAGAACTCCGGTTCCGTGGCCACGTCGGTCGTGTACGAAGACGCCGGCCTGGTCGAGTTCGTCAGCAAGGACGGCGTGTTCTACCTGCGCGCCGACGCCGACAAGATCGCCACCCTGTCCGGGCAGAACCTGAGCAGCGTCACCGGCTCGCTCGGCGCGCTCCCGCCGGTCATCGCCACGCCCGCCGAGAAGCTCCTCGGTGGCGAGTGGGTCTCCCTCGACCTGGTGAAGACCATGAACATCCTCGACAAGAACGGTCTTCTCGACCAGCTGTCGCAGGAGCAGGGCACGGCCGCCAGCGCCGCTGCGGTCGACCCGGCCAAGGTGCAGAAGCTCGTCACCTCGCTGCAGGCCTCCTACGAGGCCGACTCGCAGGTCACCGAGGTCGACGGTGGCTACCAGGTGTCGGTGCCCTACGAGAAGACCGCCGACGCGATCAACGACGACCTGGTCGCCCTGGTCGGCGCCGACGAGGTGGCCGATCTCCGCAAGGAGCTCAAGGAAGCCCCGAACGAGAACCTGACCTTCACGGTCCGGGTCGACGGCGACAAGCTCTCGGGCATCAACATCGACCTGAAGCAGTTCCTGAAGAAGCCGGTCGAAGACGCCACCTTCGCGATCGACCTGGCCGTCGACGCCGAGTCCAGCGAGGTCCAGGTGCCCAGCGGCGCCACGGCCGTCGACATCGAGGGTCTGTTCAACCTCATCCCGGCCGACAGCCTGGCCGGTCTGACCAGCGGCTCCGGTCTCTGATCAGCTGAACTGAACGCACGCTGGGCCGGAACCCTCAGGGGTTCCGGCCCGGCGGTGTTTTGGTCCCGGCGGTGTTTTGGTCCCGGTGGTGTTTGCGGTTTCAGAGGGGATGCCGGTCGGCGAAGTCGACCAGGAACACCCAGAGCCCGATGATCTCCCCGCACACCGCCACCAGCGCCACCATGGTCTGGACGGCGCGGTTCTGGCCGGGCAGCAGCACCCGGGCGAGCTTGCGGTTGAACTTCCAGAGCTTGTCCCAGAGCCAGTTCACCAGGTCGACGAAGACGAAGAACGTGTCCCGCACGAGCCGGCCGGTCGCGTCAATCATGGAAGTCCTCTTCCTGCCCACGTCGGTGCTCACCGCAGCTCCTTCCGGTCGCTCACCAGGTGACTCATTCTGGGCACCGGTCGGTGGCGGCCGGGATGCACCGGCACTGTCGGGCAACTGCGTGATGGTGGACGTGGTGGTGGCGGGGAGCGCCCGGGATCAGTTCGGGTGCCGGTCGGCGGGAGCGGGTGTGCGCCATGCGGCCATTGTCGCAATCCACCGTTTCATACCGAAGGGCTGACGCGAGTGCGTTCCTGAGAGGCTGGTCCCATGGATCTGGAACGGCTGACCGCACCCGGCGACCCGAGCCTCACCGCTCCCGTGATCACCTCGACCGACGGGTTTCCGCGCAGCGTGCTGCGGGATCGCCATCCGGAACTGCTGGCCCGGGTGCTCGACGGCGTGCCGTACCCGCCGGAGATCCGGCTGGCCGTGAACGGGCTGCTCCACGAGATCGAGGGCCCGATCCTGCCGCTGTCCGACACCCATGGTGATGCGGCGCTGTGGGCCGAGTGGGCGGCGCCCTACCTGGGGCGCAGCTGGTACGAGGTGCCGTTCCTGTGGGCCGAGAACTACTTCTACCGCAAGCTGCTCGCGGCCACCGGCTGGTTCGGGCCCGGCCCCTGGCAGGCTGTGGACCCGTTCGGCCCGCAGAAAGACGCCGAGCTGGCGGGAGACGCGGTGGGCGCCGAACTGGAGGCGCTGGCCGCCCTGGGGGAGCTGGCCGGGGAGGAGCGGCTCGACTCGCTCGTGCTCTCCGCGCTCTGGGGCAACCGGGCCGACCTCGGGTTCGCGCTGCAGCGACCGGGGGCTGACGGCCGGGCCCGCACGGCCCTGCTCGTCGACGACCGGGCCGCCCTCTTCCCGCTGCTGACCGATGCCGACCGGATCGTCCTGATCACGGATAATGTCGGGCGCGAGCTGCTGCCCGATTTGGTGCTGGCTGACACGCTTTTGGTGGGCCGATCAGGCGTTACTGCTTGGTTGCACGTGAAACCGAGCCCATACTTCACCTCCGACGCGATGCCCATCGACGTGCTCAAGACCGTGCAGCGGCTGGTCGACGGACCGCCCGCCGCATCCGAACTGGGCCTGAGGCTGCGGCAATTCCTGTCCGAGGGCCGTCTGAACATCGTGACGCACCCGTTCTACGTCGCGCCGCTCACCTACCCCCAGGCCCCGGCGGATCTCGTGAAGCATTACGCCGAGGCCGATCTCACGGTGCTCAAGGGAGACCTCAACTACCGCAGGCTCATCGGCGACGCGGAATGGCCGGCTACGACCCCGTTCGAGGCGGTGACGGGTTACTGGCCCGGTCACGTCGCGGCCCTGCGCACTCTGAAGTCGGACGTGCTGGTCGGGTTGGACGCCTCCCGGCTCACGGAGCTGGACGCGTCGGGGGAGAAGTGGCGCACGAGCGGTGATTACGCGGTGATCCAGGTGCGTCAGGCCTGAATCGTCTGCAGGCCGATCACGCGGAGGAGCGCCAGTTTGCCGGCGGCCTCGCTGCCGGGTGCCGCGGTCATCACCACGATGATCAGGTCGCCCGGCCCGCCCGTGAGCACGTCGCAGTCCAGTTCGAGGTCGCCCACCTGGGGATGATGCACGGTCTTGCGACTGACGCGCAGTTCGGTGACGGAAGCTTCGGCCCAGCGCCGCCGGAACTCCTCCGACGCCCGGGTGAGCTCTTCGATCAGGTCGGTGACCTCGGGGTCGTCCGGGTACCGGCCGGCCACGGTGCGCAGGTGCCCGACCAGGTCGCGAGCGAACGCCTCCTCGAGCTCGGGCGAGTGCGTGACCGTGCGGTCGGGGGCTCCCGCGTAGTAGCGCCAGATCATGTTGCGGGCGAACCCCGACCGGGCTGACGGGTCCCCGAACAGCCCGGCCCAGGCCGGGTTCCAGTGGACGAGCTCGTAGGCGGCGGTGTGGACACCCACCGGGACGTCGCCCAGGCGGTCGACGATGCGTTGCACACCGGGAGACAGGTGCCGGGGCACCCGGCCGCGGCTGGGCAGCGGGGCTCCGGCGGCCCGGAACAGGTGATCACGTTCGTGGTCGTCGAGGCGCAGCGCCCGGGCGAGGGCGCTGAGCAGCTGTGCGGAGGGGTGACGGGCCCGGCCCTGCTCGAGGCGGACGACGTAGTCGACGCTCACCCCGGCCAGGAGAGCCAGCTCCTCCCGGCGCAGCCCGGAGGCACGGCGGTTGAGGCCGGCGGGCAGGCCGACCTGCTCGGGGGTCACCCGGTCCCGCCAGGCCCGCAGAACCTGCGCGAACTCGTCCATGACTCCATGGTGCCCGTGGTCGGGCCGGTCCGGGTGGTACTGCCAGACCCACCGTCAGGGGGTGCCTGGTGGTGAGACGGCCCGCGTCCCACATTCTCTGCATGACCACAACACTGGTGACCGGTGCCAACCGGAGTCTCGGCCTCGAGACCGCCCGCCGTCTGGTGGCCGCGGGCCACACCGTCTACGCCGGGATGCGTGACCTGGCCTCGGGAGCCGATGCCCGTGAGGCCGGGGCGATCCCGATCCAGCTCGACGTGACCGACCCCGCGAGCGTGGCCGCCGCCCTGGCCGCGCTGCCCGCGCTCGACGTGCTCGTGAACAACGCCGGGATCCTGGGAACCTCGTTCGGGGTGGACGATCTCGACGTCGACGCGCTCGTGCCGGTGTTCGACGTGAACGTGGCCGGTATCGTGCGCGTCACCCAGGCCGCACTGCCCCTGCTGCGCGGCTCGGTGAACCCGGTGATCGTGAACGTGGCTTCGACCGTGGGCTGGCCACGCAGTCTGCGGGACCCGGACGACGTCTGCTTCCACGTGCCCGGAATCCCCTACGCCGCCTCGAAAGCCGCGGTGATCGCGCTGACCGTGCAGTACGCCAAGGGGCTGCCCGAATTCCGGGTCAACGCCTCGGATCCCGGCTACACCGCCACGGAGTTCAACGGGTTCAGCGGGCCGCAGACGATGCTCGAGGGCACGGACGCGACGGTGGCGCTGGCCCTGATCGACAAGGACGGCCCCAGCGGCGAGTTTCACGACCGGAACGGGGCGATCACCTACTAGGGCCTGTCTCTGGGCCTCCTGCGGGGCGTTCGTGACGCCGTTGTGGACAAGAATGAACGCGACGCTGGACGGCACTCGGGCCGAACTGCTCAGGCTGCGTCAATGGCCGGGGGCTCCTGGCTCCTGGTCCGGTGGCCATCGGGATCGGCGAAATCGAAACCGTTGCTTTCGATTATCGATAATCGAAAGCAACGGTTTCCACCGCACCGCCCACGTGGCTGGAGCTCCGGCGTCTCCCCGGACCCCGCGAGGACCCCGCGAGGACCCCGCGAGGACCCCGCGAGGACCCCGCGAGGACCCCGCGAGGACCCCGCGAGTCGCGGGTCAGGGGGCGCCGCGCCAGCGGTACTCGATCTCCGGTCGGCCGGCTCCGCCGTACCGGGATCCCCGGGCCGCGAGGCCGGTCTCGACCAGGTACTCCAGGTATCGGCGCACCCCGACCCGCGACATCCCCACCGCCTCGGCCGCGCCCAGCGCCGTCAGCGCGTTCTCGGATGCACGCAGCGTCCCGATCACCCGTTCCAGGGACTCCGGGCTCATGCCCTTCGGGAGCTGCTGGTCGGTCGAACCGCCACGCAGGTCACCGAGCAGGCGGTCCACCGAGCGCTGGTCGATCTCACCGCCCGACGCCGAGGCCTGGTTCACCTGCTGCCGGAACTCGGCGTAGCTGGTCAGGCGGTCCCGCAGCGTCGCGAAGGTGAAGGGCTTGAGCAGGTACTGGGCCACGCCGTTGGCGACGGCACCTCGCACGATCGTCAGGTCACGCGCCGAGGTGACCGCGATGACGTCGGCCTCCACGCCCCGCGCCCGCATGATCCGGTGCACCTCCAAGCCGTGCAGGTCGGGCAGGTTCATGTCCAGCAGCACGAGATCGACCTGCTGGTGCGTCACCTCGTGCAGCGCGGCGGCCCCGGTGCGGGCCACACCGACCACCGTGAACTGGGGCAACCGGCGCACGTACTCGGCGTGCGCGCGGGCGGCCAGCTCGTCGTCCTCGACTACCAGCGTGCGGATCACAGCGGAAACCTGACCTCGAAAACCGTTTCGGAAAGCGACTCGTCGCGGTGCAGCGCGATCGTGCCGTGGTTCCGTTCGACCGACTGCCGCACCAGCGCCAGGCCCAGCCCGCGCCCCGACCCCGTCTTCACCGCGGTGCCGTTCAGGCCGAACTTCGCCCCGGACGCGTCCACCTGCTTCGTCGACCAGCCGCGTTCGAAGATCAGCTCCGGATCGGCCACTGGCGGACCGGAATTGCCCACGCGAAGCCGCAGTTCGGAGCCGCCGGGGGTGCCGGGACCCCCGGAGTCCGAGCCCGACGCCGGGGGGACCTCCCCAGGCCGAAGGGCCAGGGGGACCGCCGTTGAATGCACGTAGGCCTCGACCGACACCCGGCGCTCCTCGGGCGCCCCCGTCAGCGTCGCCTCGAAGGCGTTGTCGATCAGGTTGCCCAGCACCGTGAGCAGGTCACGCGACGGGAGGACGCCGTCGGGCACCTCGAGATCTCCGGGGAACTCCAGCCGGATACCCCGTTCGGCCGCCTCCGCGGCCTTGCCCAGCAGCAGCGCCGCCACCACCGGCTCCTGGGCCTGGCTGATCACCCGGTCGGTGAGCTCCTGCACCCCGGCCAGCTCGGACGTGGCGAACTCGAGCGCCCGGTCGGTCTCGCCGAGCTCGATCATGGTGATCACCGAGTGCAGCCGGTTCGCGGACTCGTGGGCCTGCGACCGCAGCGACTCGGTCAGGCTCTTGGTCTGGCTCAGCTCGTCGGACAGCGCGACCAGGTCGGTGTGGTCGCGCAGGGTCACGACGCTGCCGAGCACGCGTCCGTTCCACCGCGCCGGGGACTGACTGACCACCAGCACACCCTCGCGGGTCAGCTGCAGTTCGTCGACCTGGGTGCCGCCGCGCTGCAGGGCCTCCATCAGACCGGCCGGCAACGGCAGGTCGGCCAGACGCTGCCCGATGACCGAGGCCGACAGCCCGAGCAGCCGCATCGCCTCGTCGTTCATCAGCTGCACCCGCCCGGCCGGGTCGATGATCAGCAGCCCCTCACGCACGGCGTGCAGCACGCCCTCGTAGAACTCGAACATCCGGGTCAGCTCGGCCTGCCCCATACCCAGCGTCTGCCGCTCGAGGCGCCGGCCGAGGCCGTAGGCCGTGCCCGCGCCGGCCAGCAGCACCACGGCCCCGGCGATGAACAGAGGCGGCAGCTGCTCCTTCGTCAGTTCACCGACGTTGTCGATCGTGACGCCCACGGCGACCAGCGCGATCACTCGCCCCGACGCGTCCTCGATCGGTGCCACTGCCCTGACCGAGGGGCCGAGGGTGCCCGTGTAGGTCTCGGTGAAGGCGTGACCGGCGCGGGCCTGATCGGTGTGGCCGAGGAACTGCTTGCCGATGAGGGACGCGTTGGTGTGGGTGTAGCGGATGCCGCCGGGTGTCATGACGGTGATGAAGTCGGTGTTCGTGGCCTGCCGCAGGCGTTCGGTGTAGGGCTGCAGACGGGCCGACGGGTCGTCGGTCTCCAGCGCCGCGTGCACGCTGGGCTCGATCGAGATGGTCTGCGCGAGGGCGAGCATCTCGTGCGCGGTGGCGTCGCGAACCTGGTCGTGGGTCTGGATGTAGGCCGCGACCACGGTCGATCCGACCAGCAGCACGACGGCGGCCACGACCAGGCCGAAGGCCTGACGGGCCACGCTCCAGTGCCGGGGGTCCATAGCCACAGTCTGCCGATCCCATTCGCTAACTCAATGAACGAAAGCGCGACCAGCGCTCGAAGGACGGGCAACCTGCCGCTAGTGGCGTAGTTCACAGCACGACACCTCATTCGATGACGCAGGAGGCGGCCATGTCGCAGACCCAGGCACCCGAGGCACCAAAGCGCCGAGATCGCACGCATTTCCTCTACATAGCGGTGATCGCGGCCGTCGTCGCCGGTGCGATCGTCGGCCTGGTCTTCCCCGACTTCGGCGCCGACCTCAAGCCTCTGGGCACCGGCTTCGTGGCCCTGATCAAGATGATGATCTCGCCGATCATCTTCTGCACGATCGTCCTGGGTGTCGGCTCGATCCGGGAGGCCGCGAAGGTCGGCAAGGTCGGTGGCCTGACCCTGGCCTACTTCATCACGATGTCGACGATCGCCCTGATCGTGGGCCTGGTCGTGGGCAACTTCCTGCACCCGGGTTCCGGTCTGGACCTGAGCGGGCTGGAGGGCTCGGGCGCGGCCGCCGCCGGCAGCACCGAGGCCGAGACCACCACCGACTTCATCCTGGGCATCATCCCCACCACCATCGTCTCGGCCCTGACCGAGGGCGAGGTGCTGCAGACGCTGCTCGTGGCCCTGCTCGTCGGCTTCGCCGTGCAGCAGCTGGGCTCGACCGGCCAGTCGGTGCTCAACGCGGTCAGCGTGATCCAGAAGCTGGTCTTCCGGGTGCTGAGCATGATCATGTGGCTCGCCCCGGTCGGTGCCTTCGGCGCGATCGCGGCGGTGGTCGGCGCGACCGGCACGGACGCCCTGGTCAGCCTGGCCCGGATCATGTTCGCCTTCTACATCACCTGCGCGATCTTCGTGTTCGTGTTCCTCGGCCTGCTGCTGCGGGTGACCACCGGGATCAACATCTTCTCGCTGCTCAAGTACCTGGGCCGGGAGTTCCTGCTGATCGTGTCCACGTCCTCGTCCGAGTCGGCCCTGCCGCGGCTCATCGCGAAGATGGAGCACCTGGGCGTCTCCAAGCCGGTCGTGGGCATCACCGTTCCCACCGGCTACTCGTTCAACCTGGACGGCACGGCCATCTACCTGACCATGGCGTCGCTGTTCATCGCCGAGGCGCTGGGTGACCCGCTGAGCATCGGTGAGCAGTTCGCGCTGCTGGGCTTCATGATCATCGCCTCGAAGGGTGCGGCGGGGGTGACCGGCGCCGGCATCGCGACCCTGGCCGGTGGCCTGCAGTCGCACCGCCCCGACCTGGTCGACGGCGTCGGCCTGATCGTCGGCATCGACCGGTTCATGTCCGAGGCCCGCGCTGTCACCAACTTCGCGGGCAACGCCGTCGCGACCGTCATCATCGGCACCTGGGTCGGCGAGTTCGACAAGGAGACGGCGCTGCGCACCTTCCGCGGCGAGAACCCGTTCGACGAGCAGACTCTCGTGGACGACCACGGCGCCCCGGTGGTTCACGGCGGCGAAAGTGCTGCAACCAAGGACGTTTCGGTGACCGATCAGTCGGCGAAGGTTTCCGTCTGAGTCGGTTTCGACTGACGGAAGGGCCGGAGGGGATGAATCCTCTCCGGCCCTTCCTCTTTGGGCACTCCTGGGGCACATGGGCCAAACGGTCCAGTTGAGCCCGGGGTGAAGGGTTGCTCTTTGGATTGGAGTAGAGCGTCGCTCTTGTCCGGTTCGTACCGTGCTTGTCATGGGACGCAGATTCAACTCTCCCCCCGGGTGGCCGGAGCCCCCGCGGGACTGGCTGCCGCCGCGGGGGTGGCAACCGCAACCGCAATGGCCGACCCCGCCGTTCGGGTGGCAGTACTTCGTCGATGAGCCGACGGGGGACGACCGGACCGGTTCGGGGGTGACGTCACCGGATCGGGTCTCACGGGGGTGGACCCGATCCGAGCCCGACGTCGCTCGTGAGGTCCCCTTGGACACCCCCCTGGACACCCCCCTGGACACCGCCTCGGACGCCGGCCGGGATGCTCGCGCGGACGCTCATCTCGACGCTCATCTCGACGCCACGGACGGCGTCAGCGTGGATCCGGTCGGCTGGGCCGAGCGCTCGGACTGGCTGCGGGAGCTGCGGGCCGGGGGTTCGCTGCCGGCCGAGGACGAGTGCGTGCCGGAGTACGAGCTGGGTTCGGTGAGCTGGTCGTCGGCCGAGGCCAATCGCGGCGACGTGTCCGACTGGCTCGACCGCTTCTACGGCGAGGCTGACCGCGACGACCCGCAGGGCACGGACGAGGAGCGTCACCCGTCGCACCTGGCGGACGACCCGGGCCGGTTCCGTGAGCCGGTCGCGCCGCGGGCCCACTGTGCGCCTCGTAAGTCCTGGTACACCCGCAGGCGCCTGGTGGTGCCGGTGGTCGTGCTGGTCGGCCTGGCCGGGTTCGGTCTGGGGCGCAGTGCCTGGGAGAACATCGGCCCCGGCGAGCAGGTGCTGCTGACCGACCCGCCGCTGTTGCCCGGTCAGAAGGGTCCGGACGGTCTGGTGAGCCTGTCCGCGGGCACGAAGAGCACCCCGTCGTCGAGCAGGGGCGAGCTCCGCTCGGACGTGAGCGCCGAGCCCACCCCGACCGCGCCGGCCGTCCCCACCGGTGACCGGAAGCCCAAGGCGGCGGATCCGGACCCGGGCGCCACCGCGTCCCCCAGTTCGACCGGACGACTCGGGAAGGCGCAGACGCGCCGGGACGAGACCGCCCCGTCCACCGACCGCACCGCCCGCCCGGAGCGCACGAACCGGGGACGGCAGGGCGAGAACCCGCGTCCCGACGACGCCGGACGCGAGTGCGACCCGAACTACGCCCGGGCCTGCGTGCCGATCGCGATGGACGTCGACTGCGAGGGCAGCGGCGGTGACGGCCCCGCGTTCCTGGGCCGCCGGGCCCGGGTGGTGGGCGCGGACATCTACCACTTGGACTCGAACGGGGACGGCTGGGCGTGCTGATCCGGTCGCGCTCCGCGACGAAGCGGGCGGATCGGGTGCTGCCGTGACGCCTGGCGTTAACCGATTTCGTACTTCGGCCGGGAAGACGCTAAGGTAGAGCCCGTTCCCAAGGGAACAAGCGCCCGTAGCTCAACGGATAGAGCATCTGACTACGGATCAGAAGGTTAGGGGTTCGAATCCCTTCGGGCGCACTCGTTGAGACAGCGACGAAACCGGCCCTGGTCTGCGGAAACGCATCGATCGGGGCCGGTTTCGTTTGGCAGTGCTGAGCAAGATCACCCGCAGGTTACCCGCAGGATTGGATCGTCTTCCTTCGCGGTGAACCGCCCTTGCCACACGCAGAACCGGGCGGGCGCCACAGCGACCGAGAGCGCTCACACAACTCGAGGCTGGATCATGTGAGCCTGCCAGCCGATCATCGCCTCGGTCGCACACAGGCACCCACTGGTCCACATGAGTGGACGGCGTCCGATGGGGTCTTCAGCAGAGGCTCCTTGCCGACTAACGTCGGACGCGTAGAGCCTGGGGTCGTGGAGGGGAGTTCTTCGCATGGCCTGGAATGAGCAAGGCAACCCCATTGCAACATTTATGGGAGGATATCTATCTCCGGAAATATATGAGAACTCCCCCGCATCGATGATTGTCTCATACAGGGGAGGATTACCTTTTGAGGCTCCCGGCAGAACACATGCATACTACCTTCTGATTCGCACCGAGGGATTCTATCTTCACTGCACCGAATCTCGTACAGGATTAACACTCAAAGGGAATCAAATCGGGGTTCTATCGGCCCCCTGGAACACGCTGGACGCCTTCCATCTGAACTCCGGGCAGGCCACCCGGGCCCATCTTCCCGCACTGGCTGCTTTCGGAGTCTTGGGGCTTGCCACAAGACGTGAGCCTGGCACCTACCTAGAAGTATCCGTTTCTGGATATACCGCCCTACTCTATTCGAGTATCGCCGTGCACAAACTTCGCGTTCTCTTCCTTGGATATGTGGGGAAATATTGCCCCCAGGAGCGTCATAAATTCTTCGCAAACGGTTCTCCGCTCGCTGGTGCGCGCAATGAGGTTCCCTCAGCCCCTTTAGCAAGCGTTTCGCAACGACTTAGAGACTTGACCGCCCTGCATGAAGACGGCCTGATCAGCGACGAGGAGTTTGCAAAAAAGCGAAGGGCGCTCATGGATCTTCTTTAGGCGGACTGAAGAATGGCCTGAATCAACTTTCGCCGTCATAAAGTTTTGAAACTGCTCGCACCCGTTCGATGCTTCCTAAAACAGCGGCGGCACGTACCGTTCCATGACTTCGACCGAAGTAAGTATCTTGCGTAATGCTCACACGCTTGTGGCCGAGCTGGTCCGCGATCTCGCGGACGGTGAGGCCGCCCTCGTCGAGCAGGGTCGCCGTCGTCTTTCGGAACGTGTGCGTAGTCACCCAGTCAAAGCCGAGCTTGTCCAACGCCTCGCGAACATCGGCGTTGGTGTTGGACCGTTCCCGGAGCTTGCCTCGCTGCGACGGGAAGATCAGGTCCAAGTCGGTTTCGGCGACCTCGCGGGCCTTTAGGACGGCGACCAGCCATGCGGGCAGGTGGAGCTGGCGCCAACCGCTGTGGGTTTTCGGCTTCGGCTGAAGGATCAGGCCTACGCCCTTGGCACGTACGACCGTCGCGCGGACCTCTACCGTGGCTGCCTTCAGGTCCAAGGCAGGTGCAGTGATGGCGATCGTCTCGCCGATGCGTAGGCCAGTGCCCAGCATGAAGTCGACGATGGCGGGCAGGTCTCGGGCAACGGCTTCCGGGTCGGCCGCGAGGCCGGCGCGGATCTTGCGCACCTCGTCGAGTGACAGGGCGCGGGCGTCCTTCTTCGCGATCGTGATCTTGGAGGTGTCCCGCACGGGGTTGTGCTTGATCGCGTCGTGCCGCGCGGCCAGGCCCACCAGGCCGTTCAGCACGGTCTTGGCATGCTTCGCCGCAGAGGGGCCGGCCGATGTCTTCACTGAGGTCAGGAAGCGGTCGCAGACGCCTACGGTCAGCTCTCGCACCTGGAGCAGGCCGACACCTGGGACGACGTGTATGCGCATCGCGTCGTCGTAGGCGTCGAGCGTCGTTACGGCGCGGCCTTCTTCGCGGATCTGAGCCAGCCAGAGTGCGCCCACATCCCGAACGCGGGTCTCTGGGGTGACCTCGCCCACCCGGCCGGCCCGAGACCGGGTGAGCAGGTACTCCTTCAAGGCCGTCTCGGCTTTCGCCGCTGAGGCGCCGCGACGTTCCACACGGCGCGTCTGGCCGTCGAAGTCACGGAACAGGGTGTCCGCCATCCACCATTTCGGGCCGAGCTGGGTACGCCGTATGTTGCCCCACGTTCCCAGTGGCAGAGGCGGGCGTCCCATTAGGCAATCTTCTCCGCCGTGATGTCGTCGAACCAGGCGACGACGTCTTCGGGCTTGAACCGCAGGTGCTTGCCGACCCGTCGGCCGGCCGGACCGTAGCCACGCGTGCGCCACTGGTAGACCGTCGCCACCGGCACGCCCAGGTACTCCGCGACATCCACGGTGGTCCAAAGCTTCGGAATCACAGTTAAGCAACACCTTTCATGTCGTTGGTCTTCGGAGAGAGCGCAGGGGACGGGGGTGGCCCGTTGCCTTCCTTGGCGGCGTCGTAGGCCGCGCGCCAGGTCTGGCGTTGGCTGATGGCGTGCAGGAGCCGCGTAGACAACGGTGGGAGTTCGTTGGGGTTGACGGGTTCCCAGACGTAGCGGTCCGCTGTCTTGTCGCCCTTGGTGGCGTCGGGGCTCTCCGGGTCGACGCCGAGGAGGGCCAGGACGAAGGCGCGGCGTTCGTGACGGTGGTCGGTGAGGGTTTTGCCGGACCATTTGCGGCTGACGAGGACGCGTCGGCCCCCATAGCCGAGGTTTTCGCGGCGGTGGGCCTTGCTCTTGCAGGAGCCGGGGATCATGCCGGGGCGGGCATTCTTAGGCTGGATGCCGTAGCGCAGCCAGTTTGTGCAGCCCGGGGAGCACGGCTCGTAGCGCAGGGCGGTGACGAGGCGATCGATGTGGGCGGTCACCGCGGCTTCGGCGTCGGCGCCGTGGGCGGTGCCCATCGATTTCGTGAGGTATTTGGCCAGGTAGCCCACGCGTCGGTCGGCGTCCGGGGAGCCCGCGAGCAGGCCTTGAATGTCGGACTGGGTGCCGAATCGGACGACGTGCTGAGGTTCGAGGTCGTCGTCGGTGTCGAGGTCGTCGAGGGCTTCTTCCCAGGTGGGAAGGATTGCGGCCGTGGTGGGGTCGAGGTAGCCGGCGCCTTCCGTGGTGGGCATTCCTGCGAGGTCGAGGGCGTCGCCCTCTTCGTCCCAGACCGGGAGTTCGTCTTCGCGGATGTAGACGGGGGTGTCGGCGGCCGGCCACCAGACCTGGTGGTAGGTGGCGGCGATGACCTGGCGGACGAGGGCCCGGGGAATGGTGCCTCGCACGGCGATGTGGGCGTGGGGTGCCAGGCGGCGCTGGGGTTCGACGGTGGCGAAGTATTGGACGTCGAAACCGGCTACGCGGCGGAGGTTCTGGACGAGGCGGTCCATGAGGCGGGGGAAGTGGATGGCGTCTCGGGCGGCGCGGCGGTAGTCGTAGCGGCCCGGGTCGAGGGGGACGCCCTTGCGGTCGACGCGTCCGTAGGACGGGAGCGTGACCGTGATGAACATCGAAGGCCGGTAGACCTTACCCTCGTGGCCGGTGAACGTCTGCCCGACCGTGGTCTTGGCCATCACCCGGCGCGGCAGGTCGGGAGCGTCCTGACGGCGACGGGTCGAGCGCTTGCGGCGGGCGGTCTCCGGGGGCTGGCGTTCCAGGCGTCCGCGCACGCCCAGCTCGCCCAGTTCGGTGTCGATGGCCTCCAGGGCCTCGCCGGCTGCCTCTGCGGCGTCGGTGTCGCCGAGGTCGAGGAAGTTGTCCCGGGCGGCGGTGACGTCGGCTCGGATGGTGACCAGGTCTTGCTGGGGATCGGTGGACAGGTCTTCGTCGGGGATGGGGTCGGTCTCGGCGTGCCATCCGGCGCGGCACTGGTGCATGCGCAGGCGGCGGGCGCGTTCGGCGCAGGAGGGGCACTTGCTTTCGAGGGTGGCGCCGCAGGGGACGTCGACGAGGGTGACTTCGCCGGTGTGGGTGTCGGTGACGCGCTGGGTGATGGGGCGCACGCAGACGCCGTGGGCGATGGCGACGTCTTCGGCGACGTGCAGCGCGACGGGCATGCGGGCTCGTTCGGCGCGGCTGTTGCGGGTCAGGTTGGAGATCGAGGCGGTCGCGGGTCGCATCGGGTGGCCGAGGTTCTCAGCGACCGTGCGCGCGCTGGCAGGGGTGGTCATCGGCGTCCTTTCAGCCAGGGCAGCCAGTCGGGCAGGTGAGCGATGCGGGCGCGCGGGTCGACGATGTGGCGCAGGGCATGGACGCGGATGGCGTCGACCGCCTCGGCGTGGAGCGCGGTGTCTTCCCAGGGGCAGGCGGTGCAGCGCACCCGCAACGGACGGTCGGTCAGCGCGGCCGGCGCCAAGGAAAAGGTGACCCCGACATCGGTGACGATCGAGCCGACGGGCGGTAGGAACGTCCATTGTTGGGGCCACAAGTGATCTGTCTCAGTGGCACTTTCGGTGTGATCGGCGTGCGTCATGGGCTGTGGACGGGGGACGGCTTCGGCGTCGGCCGAGTCGTTCTGCCCGGTGGCGTTGGGGGTGGGGTCGGGTTCTGGCATGGCCGTGTCAGAGGTGGCTGGGGTGTCGCTCACGCGTCGTCACCGTCGTCCTTGTGCTGGTTGATGACATCGCGCAGTTCGATGCGCAGGGGCGGTTCTGTGTCGGTGTCGGGAAGGGGCGTCCAGTCGGTGTTTTCGGGGGACGGCCAGTGGGAGGCCATGTCGACGATGTCGTCGTCCGAGAGGTAGGAGAAGCGGATGCGGACCGGTTCGTGGGCGCCCTCGACGTGGACGTAGGCGATGCCGGGCAGGCTGGCGGGGATGAGGTGGCAGGCCGCGCCGCGTTCGAGGGCGCCGTCGCCCAGGACCATGTCGACGTGGGAGTCCTCGGACAGCCGCAGCGCGATGCGGTAGGTGAACAGGTCGCGGAAGGGCAGGACGTCCTTGCGCGGGTCCTGTAGGGCCGCGACGACGCTGTAGCCGACGGCGCGTCCCTGGGAGAGCAGGACTTGCAGGGCGGCAGCGACTTTGAGCTTGATGTCTTTCGGTGCGTAGGCGGTCAGGAACGCGAGTTCGTCGATGAGGATGACTTCGAGTGGGTCGGTGGTGGAGGGGGTGAAGACGCGTACGCCAGCGGCTTTCAGGCGTCGCTTGCGGTCGTTCATGTCGGCCACGGCCTGTTCAAGCAGGGCGACCAAGTCGGCCAGGTCTTCGTCGGCGTACTCGGCGAACAAGGCACGGCCGGGAAACAGTTCCATGCCGCCCTTGGGATCCACGCCACGCAGCCGGACCGTTCCCGCCGCGACCGCCGGAGCCAGCGCCTTGAGCGTCGACCACACCGCCGAGCCCTTACCCGCGCCGGAGGCACCCACGATCAGGACGTGACGACCGCGCAGGCACAGCCGGAACACCTCGCCGTCTTCGCCGAGGGCCACAGGCAGGGCGTCCAGAGCGGGCAGGGGTGCCGGGTCGAGCGGGACGACCAGGCGTCGCAGCGGGTCTTTGGAGTAGAAGAGGACGCGGACGCGGCCGGGGCCGTCTTCGATGACGCTGCACCGGTGGGCGCCGTACACGTGTCGCAGGCCCTCAGCTCTGGCCGCCACATCGGCCGGCGTCTGACCGTGGAGCAGGCGCAGGTGCAGGGCGTCGACGACGCGCGTGGAGCGGACGCGGGTGACGGCGGGCACGTAGACCTGCCGGTCCGGGGTCATGCGGGTCAGGCCGGTGCCGTCCATGGCCGGGTGCCACAGGCGCCGGTATTTCGTCCACCACCGCCACACTCCACGGCAGGGCTGAGTGACCGCCACATCGAACGAGGCCGGCCATCGGTAGGCCCAGACCAGGCCCAGCAGCAGCCACCAGGTCAGGGCCGTGAGGGCGACCAGGCCGTTGAATCGCTGCCAGATGATCAGCAGGACCAGCGTGGGCAGGGACAGGCCCCAGTAGGTGATGGCCCACTTGACCAGCGCCGATGTGCCCTTGAGGAGGTGCCGGCCGAGGAAGAGCGGGATGGTAACCCACAGCGGGACGACGTAGCGCTGTTTCGTGGTCAGGCCCGTGCCTGCCAGGTCTTCGACGCGTGTTCCGTTGACCAGCATCAGTTACCGCTCCCATCCATGGGTTTCGTGGTTCGCTCGTTCGTGTCGGGCAGGTTCAGGGCGTGGCAGAGGTCGTCGAGGATGGCGCGCAGCTGGGTGAGACGGTCGGTGTCCGCCACATACGAGGGCGCGGTCAGCCAGTACTGGGCGCGGCCTATGGCGTGACAGGTGACGTATGTGTCTGCCATGTATCGGGCGTATGTGCCTGTGGTGCAAAGCAAGTCGTCGCTCACAGGCCGCCTCCGTTGGTGGGGTCGGTTCCGGTGAAGGAGATGAACCGGCCGCCTTCTCCGCGCAGCGGCAGGGCGACCAGGTGTGCGCAGTCGGGGCATTGGCCGAAGTGCAGGCGCCCGACCGGGTGCAGGTCGGTGCAGGTGCGGCACGGCTTGCTCAGGGGTCCGCGGCGCCGGGACGTGTTCTTGCCGGTTGTGGCACGCATTTCGGGCTCTCGCTCTCGGGTCGGGGCTGGTGGCGGCTGCGGCTCGCTTGAGCCGCAGCCGCCAGCGGGTTTTTGGGTCAGGAGGCCTGACGCGGAGCCTTCACCGGTGCCTTGAATCCGGTTGCGCGGTAGGCGATGGCGACGCGCGGCTTGGCCCGGTTGGAGTCCATGTACGGGATCACCTGCAAGCCCTCGAACTCCGCCGGAGCCATCAGACCGGCCGGGGGAACCGGCTGGTGATCGGCCGGGATCTTCACCTTGATCTCGCGCCGTCCCTGCTGGGCGGAGGGGTCCAGCAGGGAGACCGCCCACAGTCGCTGGCCGGTCTGCTTGTCCAGTTCCTGCGGGTCAACATTTCCCGCCTTGCGCTTGTCGAAGTCCTCCACGGCGTCAACCGAAAGAATCAGGATCGGCTGAGTGAAAATGTCTTCGTGACGGACATTGATGCGGCCCTCAACAGCCATTTCTACGGCTCCCGTTTTCGTCATTCAACCGCCCGCATCCCGGATGTTCCTTGCGAACGCCCGAGGTGCTTTCGCTGCGGTGTCAGCCTTGTCTGAGCTGCGAGAACATCGTGAACCGCTCGGCAACCGTGCTTCAACGCTTATGCAAGCGCTACAAGTCGCACCTGAATATTTCCCATGCCAAGGTGATATGAACTTGGCCGGAGAATATGCAGTCCTTGCATGGGTCTCGAAAAAGGGTGGACGAGCGTCAGGAATTAGTACGGAAGGCAGTTACCATTCCGAGCATGGCTGAGCGGGGATTGCCATCGGTGTACACGTCCCGGGGGCAGGTTGACGGCGAGGACTGGCAGGCGGTCGCGGCAGCGGTCAATCAGCGCATGGCAGCGCTGAGGATCGGGCAGCAGGAACTCGTTCGCCTGTCAGGGGTTTCGGTCTCGACCGTGCGGCTGATCCAGCACGGCTCCAGCCGGCGGGTTCAGAACAAGACCCTGGAAGCACTGGCCCGGGCGCTGGACTGGCCCGAGGATCACCTGATCAAAATCCTGGTGACGACCTCTGTATCGACACCGGCCCCGGCGCCGGTCGAAGACCGGGTGGTCGTCGTGCTAGAGCGGATCGAACAGCAGTTGTGGCAGCTCAGCGACCGTTTGGGCCGAGTGGAGCGCCGGATGCAGGACGGCGAGCGTCCCGACCAGGTTCCCGGGGCGTAGACGCGAGGGTGACGAACAGCGCCCACGGGGTGATGCGGGAGGGCTTCACCGCTTGCACCCCGGGCACCTGGCGCAGCAGAACGCGGGCCGGCCGACGCTGATTGCGCGTCGGGTCGAGAAAGACCACCAGCGCCCTACGAGAGCCGGCAGCACGCGGTAGCGGCGCGACGCGCTGCACGGTGATCCCGTTGTCGCGCAGCAGGTTTACGAGCCCATCGACGTCCACAATCACTCCGCAGTTGCCGCCAAAATCAGGAAGCCCGCGCGTGTCCTTCCCCGTCGGAACACGCGCGGGCAGTTCATGAATGGGTGCGTGCCGGCCGTCGCGCCTTGGGATCAGCCGACACGCACCCCGGCGCCCACCCCATCCAGCGGAGGGAGCTGGGGACTTGGGGGACGCCGCCCCGGACCGCTCAGCGGCCGGGAGTCTTCTGCCTGGGGATCACGTCCAACCCCAGGACCTTCTTCTTCGTACGAGCCTGACCACGTCGCTGCGCATCGGTGGAGGTGTCGGCCTTGCTCGCCTGTTTCCAGTGATCCACCTCACGAGGGCGAGGCACGTGCGCCAGGTTCACAGCTTCACTTCCTGTCGACTGCTTGGAGCCGACCTCTCCCGAGGACTGGAGGTCATCGACCCGGGAAAGGCCGGTACGACAAGCCTGATTCGATCCACACCGTGCGGAAACGCACCCGTCGCCTATGCCAACGTGACGTCAGAACCCCGGCTGCCATCGGGGGCACGAGCGGTTGCCGAATGCTCTCCGAGCGCCCGAGCGCTTGAAAACCGACATCCGGTTCATACAGGGTTGACTTGGGCGCGGTAACCTTCCGGCTACCGATCGCAATGAAGCAGTAGGTCACGCCAGCAAGGGGGAACGATGCCGAGGCCGGGACGACTCGACTACCAGGTGAGCGAAGACCTCCTGGCCCGCTCGGACTTCCAGACAGCCTGCCGCGAGCGTGACTTCGGCCTGGTCTTCCGTCTGATGCGCCAGTGGGACGGAGCCAGCCAGGACCGCATCGCCGCTCCCGTCGAAGGCCTCACGCAGTCGCGTGTCAGCCGGATCATGGCCAGCAACGACCGCGTCGCAACGGTCGAGGTCATGGAGCGCATCGCGGACGCGCTGCACATCCCCGGCGGGTTCATCGGACTGGCCCCACGCAGATGGGAAGGCCAGGAAGCCAACCGGACCACGACGTCCGCACCTGTTGCTCCTTCTGCTCCCGGCCCCGCGCCGGTGGTCGGTGAGCTGGTGGATGAACAGTTGGACGTGACGCTCGACGTCGGTCCCGATGGGGCTGTGACCATCCGGCAGGTGCACCACCTGCGCAATCTTGGGGACACTCCGGTCACCGGTCTCACGCGGCAGGTGTGGTTCAAGCACGTGACCGGGCCGCTGTCAGTGAAGGAGACCGACAGCGACCGGAACGTCTTCATCAAGACCATTCACGACGTGGGCGTGCAGGTGAAGTTCTCCTGCCAGATCTTCCCTGCCATCGCACCCGGCGAGAGCGCGACGGTCGGATACGAGTGCAGCGGCGGCCAGTTCTCGGATGAGTTGTACTGGCGGCAGACGGTTTTCCTTCCCACGCAGTTGCTTCAGTTGCAGATGCGGCTGAACGGGGTGGAAGCTCTGAGCGGTTGCACGGCGGTTGAAGAGCGCCTGGATGGCTCGGAGATCACGGCAGCCGAGAGTCTGTCTCTGGCCAACGAGGAGAACACAACGGTGATCGACCTGAACCGCCGCGACCTGCGGTCCAACCAGAGCGTGACACTGCGATGGGATGTGCCCCGTGCGACTGCGTGACCAGGTCGAATCCCTTGTCCGTTCTTGGGGGGCCTACGAGGAAGCGCGCGGTGGGCGAGCGGTCATCGACTTCGACTGCGCCCCCACTCATGAGCCCGTGGTGCCGGCCGCCAGCCGGATCGACGTGCACGACCAGCTCACCGCGCTGAACCAGCAGGCCAAGGTCGACGGGGACTCGAACGTCGAGCTGACCACCCGGGCTCACCTTGCTTACCTGTCCACGGTCCTGGGTGAGCGGTACGACCTCGACACCTACATGCGGGCGACGCAGGGATGCGGCGCAGCCGGCTGGTCCGAGGAGTACGTGAGCGACCTGGGCGAGCAGGCCCGCGCGGCCTACGCCGATCTGGGCGTGAGCTGGGGCCCGAAGACGGCTGACGAGGTGTTCCAGCTCGAGACGCCCATGACGATCGAGCGGGCCGCAACGCAGGTACTTGTCCTGGCGGACGAGGCCGAACCGGCTGTTCGGCGGCTGACCGGAACCACCGCCACCTACTCCGTTGGCGTCGAGGTGGTCGACGTGGACGACTACTGGGCCTTCTGGGTCGACGGGGCCGGCCACCATGCCCGGCTGCGGTTCAACAAGCGCAACGCCGTCTTCAGTGAGGATGGACTGCGGTTCTTCGCCCAGCATGAGCTGTTAGGCCACGCGTTGCAGTGCTCGTCGTTCACGCAGACTGCGGAGAACGAGGACGTTGATTGGGTCCGCACGCTGACCGTGCACCTGCCCTATCAGCCTCTGCTTGAGGGGTTGGCGACGGCGTGGCCGATCTACACCGAGCCGGACAACCAGCCGCTGATGGCCAAGGCCAAGCTCAATCACTACATGCACATGGTCCGCGGTGAGGTGCACCGCGCGATCAACGCGGGCTTCTCGGTGCGGGACGTTGCCGATCACGTCCTGGCGCGTGCCCCGTGGCTGAGCTTGGAGCAGATCGGCGACCTTCTGTCTGACCGGGGTACAGAGCCGTTGCTGCGGTCCTACCTGTGGTCGTACACGGCCGGCACCGACTGGTTCATGCGCCTGGGACAGGATGCTGACGCCGAGACCATCAAAAAGGTCCTGACCGAGTCTTACCGGCGCCCGCTCACGCCGAGCGAGCTTGCCGAACTATGGCCGGCCGGTCCGCCCTTCGGCGGCGATGGAGCACCGATCGTGCTACGCAGGACCAGCACGAGCTGACTCGCTCGGAGCCAGCCGAGGTCAGGAGATCCCTTGCCTCCTGAGCTCGGTCTTTGCCTGGGCGCAGAGTTGCCGAACTCCCGACAGATGCTCGCGACGCGGTAGTCGATCGAATCGACGAGGGCAGGCCGGGCCTCTCCGCCGGGCATGCGGCACCTCCGGCGCCGACCCGGCGAAGGTCCCGGCCGGACGTCACCAGCGAGGCTCTTGCACTGCCGAATTACTCTCTTCTGGATCAAGACCAGCGCGACTGCGTTAGGCCTGACCTCTACGACTCATGCCGAGAGCTTTTCTATACAACTCCGGAACGCGATACCGCTGAACATCGTCCTTGCTTCCGACGTCAACGCCGAGCAGCCCTACCTCTTGAGCCAGAGTTTCTACGCCAGCCGGAACACTGATTTCATCCACAGAGAACGGTGTACGTCCCACCTGGGTCAGTTCGTCGAACAGATTTTCGAGTTCCCGGAACTCTTCTCGCAAGGCTTCTATTGCCTGCTCACTTACAGCATCGAGAGAGGCAACAATAGAGCGCGGACGCAATATAGATCGATTATAGGAGCTAGCTCGGTTCAGTCTTTTCTCAAGTATTACCGCCTCGTGCATGAGTTGTAAAGCAGCGCGAGGTGAATGATCGTCGTTAGCATCCGAGAGCCGGAACCACACCCAATTGTAGGTAAAGGCAGTCTTACCACCAGCTACCCGTTCACCCACCAGTAGGATCCAAGCATCGTAAACGGCATTCTCGGGCCAATATTCAACCGAGGTCTGCCGGAGGTCCAGGCCAGGGCGGCCTATAGCCTCAACTACGAGGTTCTCGAATTCAGCAGAGCGTAGTGCCTGTTTGACAACAACACGTAAATAGTCAACTTGATTTGCCCATGCAAGTCGGACCTCGCGTCCATAAAAATGAGATTTGTTCGGCACCGAAAGGTCTCGCCAGATATCCTCTCTAAGCATCACTTTGAAGCGAAGATTTTCGTATTGAGTAGCCCTGGCGCCCATAAACGAGAGCAGTCCAGCAATACCTTCACGCCGACGATGTATATCATTTTCTTCCAAACCGAAACCTGTGTCTAGGCCATCAAAAAGAAGAAATACCGGCGATTCTCTCTGCCTGTCCAATCGCGCAAGCCAGTCAAGAGCGAGGAGAGGCGCATCAGGGTCGCTAAAAAGAACGCGAAGATCGCGAACGAGTTCTAATGAACCATAAGTGCTTTTATTGCCGCCCACAAAGGCAAGTCGCTCCGACACCCAGGTCGGTGCCTCGGCATCTTCCTGGTTAAGCGATATTGCAATGCCAACGAGAAGCGGCCAGAACGAACGCCATTCGAGTTGTCTAGACGTAAGCTCGCTGCTGATGGCGGCGTAGACTTCACTGTCTGGCATCCACGCGCTCGTGGTCGGGAGACCGGGAGGGCTTGTGACGACCACACTTGGACTTTCGGACGCCAATCGCCGAAATAGTGCTGTCTTACCTGTGCCCTTGCGTCCGAGGATGAGCGGAGTTTCTATGCTAAGGGCACGTTCGACCAAGTCCGTTTTCAAGAAAGTTTCATTGAAGTCATCTTCGCTTTGATCTTCGGCGGTCCCTGTTGAGAATCGGAGATCGTTTAGGACTCGATCCTTTCGAAGATCGACTTCTCCAATTCCTGATGGTGCTGGATCCTCCGTCAGCGGGTCTACGAATCCAGCTACCCAACCAGCCACGGGAGCGTAAATATTTTCGGCCGCCCCTTGAACGGCACGATCACTGGCGGCAATTTCCTCGGAGTAGCCAACAAAATGAATTAGTTCGTCAATATCATCAAAGACAGGTCCGCCATCCAATTTTCTTGCAGGTGCTAGCCACTCGCTGATCCAAGTATTAGCTCGATCAATATAATGATTTCTAATCTCAGGAGCATTTGCCCCAGGAACTGGTGAGACCAGGAAGCGCAATTCAGGTGTGTACTGTCGAGTGTCAGATGATCGCGTTGTCGTGGCACCCAGTAGTGCACGAGTCAGCATTCCAGTGCCAAGTCGAGCCTGCGGATGCGGGAAAAACGTGACAACCGCTAGATCTGCTACATCAAATAGAAGAGGAGCCGACATGGCACTTATACCTGTCCGCGAATCAATAAGGACTACTTGCGGCTTCAGTGCCATCTCACGAATACTCTGAATCAGAAGATGCAGCGGGTTCGCGCCTTCTTGATACCAGGAACTGGGATCCAATTGCGTAAGTTTACGAGCATAGTTCGCGTCAGGAACGCCTGCGGGTAAAAGATAAAGCTCACGCTGTGGATCGACCCGCAACACGTGAGGAGATACGTTAGGAACGCTACCGCTCATTTCGGCCTCCAGTAGAAGAGGAACTACACCTGTATCGAGTTCCACTTCGTTTTCTGCGCCGAAAAGTGCGGCAAGGCCGGGCGCCTCCAGATCCATGTCAACGCATAAAACCCGACTACTCTTGCTGAGCACATGAGCAGTATGAGCAAGTGCAGTGGAGCGACCTACGCCGCCTCGAAGAGAATAGAACGTAACAAATATGGGCGTGCTTAACGGTTCGTCGCTCTCGGAAGGCAGTGAAACTGTGATGGTTTCCATCTGGCCACGAATAATCGATTCAGGCCATAAGGGCAGGCGCTGCTGCTCGTTTGTTGTGGCGGACACGTCGCCCAACAGCATGAGATCCGCCTCCGCAGGACTAAGCAGATCCAATTTTGCGACGACTGCGTCATCCACGGCGGAGAGAATCAGTTGGCGCCGGTCGCCTGGTTTCATGCCACTGAAAATTTCTGAAATGGCCAGAATGCGCAGGCCGCGATACGGATCCGCCGAAACATCTATACGAGCCTCTGGAAGCAATGCTTCCAGCTTCGATCGTGCGGCTTGAAGTTCGCCTTGATTGGTCATTGCCTACCTCCTAATGGATTACAGCAGCCTGTTAACTCTAATTCTTAGCCATTGAGACAGATTCTGGGCGCGTCGTATCTCCTCGTCGAAGTCAATGGTGGCTTCCGCTTCCATCAAGTAGCGAAGTTCGACGCTCCTCGTTTCTGCGTACTCTCGCAAATCAGGAGGTAAATCGAGACGGGCGAAACCCGCAGTTTCGATAATTTCAATCAAATCATGACTGCGCGGAGCCTTTTTCCCTCGGAGAATGCACAGGGCTTTGCCTGATGCTTCGGCAACATAACCAAAGAAGTATAACGCCGCCAGTCGCCGACCGGCGGAAATGAGAGCCACGACGTCCGCCCCTCGCTCGCTCGCAACATCCGACCACTCCTGAGCGGCCACACGTCTTGTCTGGTTCAGAGGTGCCTCCCTTTCCCACGTGCGTCCAAAGTGGAATTGCGTAGACGAGCGATGCTACTGCATCGCCGTTCTGTCCCACATTTTCCTATTCGATCCGGTATGCGGGGCTTCCACTGTTTGATGTACCCCTGAGCCCAAAGCTAGCTGTGACGACCCTTGACTGGAGCAGATTTGACGGCTCAGGAGAGCTGAAACCATGAACGTCGTGCTACGACTCGATGAATTGGGCGTCCCGACTCACGTTTCGATACCGCCCTGACTCCCGATCAACCCGCGGTCTCAGCCCGGTCCAGGTCTGTGCTCCGTACGGGGGGCGGCTGGTGTCCGTGGCGGGGGTTAGACCGATTGCGAGCCTCCCAGGGCCGTGGTCTGCACGCCCACGGCGGCTACCGGCAGAGTCGCTTGGTGCCCAGCGCGACACCACCATGGAAGGACAAGGCCGTGGCCCCGACCCATTCGACCCCGGCGACGGATTTGCCGACAGACCCTGACGGTCTTTGTCCAGCTCGAACTGAATCTGGCCTGAGGTACCGAGGCGGACAGCGTCGAGTGCCCCGCACCATACCTGCAGGAATCAACGTCAAGCGCTGCGAGACAACGGCAGACGTCGGCAGGTCCAAACGGCTCCGGAGCTGGACAACGACAAATGTCCTGCATGATCCGGTGGCAACGAGAACCACGGATTCGGATCAGAAGGTTAGGGGTTCGAATCCCTTCGGGCGCACTCGTTGAGACAGCGACGAAACCGGCCCTGATCTGCGGAAACGCATTGATCGGGGCCGGTTTCGTTTGGCAGCCGCCGATCGCTGCGTCCGCCGATCGCTGGCGCTGGGTGACTGCTGCGCCGGGTGACTGCTGCGCCGGATGACTGCTGCGCTGGGTGACTGCTGGCGTCCAGTGTCTGCTGGCGTCCGGATACCGCTGGTGCCTGGCGTTCGCTGGCGCTGGGTGACTGCTGGCGTCACGTGACGGCTGGCGCTGGGGACCGCTCTTCTGGTCGGCCTCGACTTCCTCGACATCCCGGGATCGAAGGTGCGGCCGGCTGAGTCCGGGCTGACGAGGGCTGTCCACGGCCCCCGGTCTATGGGGGGCGACGCGGCAAAGGCTGCTGCTTTCGATTATGGATAATCGAAAGCAGCAGCCTTCTCTTCTCCGGTCTGTGTGGGTCGCTGCCCGGCGGCCGGCAGCCCGGCGAGCCGACAGTCCCGCAAGCCCGGCGAGCCGGCAGCCCGAGAGCCCGGCAGCCCGAGAGCCCGACAGCCCGAGAGCCCGGCAGCCCGGCAGCCCGGCAGCCCGGCAGCCCGGCAGCCCGGCAGCCCGGCAGCCCGGCAGCCCGGCTGCCCGGCAGCCCGGCAGCCCGGCAAGCCGACAGCCCGCGGCTCGTGCAGGTGGAGACCCCTACAGGGACTTCAGGCCTCGCGGGCTGCCCAGGCCGGTCGGGCCGTCGTATCCCTTGACCGCCGTGCACAGGTAGTCGCCGCCGCAGTCGGCCGAGAAGGCGTTGCTCCCGCCGATCACGTCTTTCAGGCCGGTCTTGTGCTTGTAGGGGTACGAGGGCGAGGCCACCTTCGCGGCGTTGCCCGCCAGCCCGATCATGCCCGCGACGAGTGGCGCCGAGACGCTGGTGCCGCTGGCCCCGATCCAGCCCCTGGAGCTCTTGGGCAGGTAGGAGTCGTAGACCAGGAATCCGGCTCCCCCCGCGCCGTCACCGGCGGCGGAGATGTCGGCACTGGTGCGTCCGGCGCAGTTCTTGTCTTTCTGCCAGCTGGGTTTCGCGAACCAGGCCGAGCAGTTGCTGCCGCTGAACGACGCGGCCTTCTCGGTGTAGGCCTTCTTCTTGGCCGAGTAGTTCAGGTCGGTGGCGCCGATCGACCAGACCCGCGGGGAGCTGGCGGGAAACTCGGGGTCCTGGAAGCCGGCGTCGCCGGAGGAAGCGATCAGCGGGACCTTCGGGTGCGTGTAGTACTTCTTGTTCAGCGTCTCGATGCCGTTGAACTCGACCATGCCGTAGCTGTTCGAGACCACGTCGGCACCCAGTCGCACCGCGGTGTTGACCGCCGCGCCGATGTCCTCGCCGGTCGGCGAATCGGCTTCCACCAGCAGGATCCTGCAGCTGCGGCAGGTCGCGGAGACGGCCTGGGTGTCGAGCGCGGCCTCCATGCCCCAGCCCTGGTCTCCCACCGGGTACTTCTTGCCGCCGCGCTGGTCGACCTTGCGGAAGCACTTGCTGGCCGTGGTGCAGGTGCCGAGCTTGAACTTCTTGCGGTAGACGTTGAGGTCGGCCTCGATCTTCGGGTTGTCGTAGGCCACGACGATCCCGACCACCTGTCCCTTGCCGCCCTTGGTGGGCAGCTTGTAGGCCTTGCGGATGTCCTCGGGCGTCAGGCCTTTCAGCTTCACCGCAGCCGTGCTCAGCGTGCCCGAGCCACCGGCGACCGGTTGCCAGCGGGCCAGGCAGTGGAACTGCCCCTTCTTCGCGGTCGAGCAGGCATGGTGTTCGCCGGGGGCGAGTTTCGGGCGCCAGGACGACTCGGTCGGGGTGACCGCGGACGTCCCGGCGACGCGGGGAGACGAACTGGCCTGGGCCCCGGTCGCCGTGGTGCCGGACAGCACCAGGCCGGCCAGGACGGCCGCGACCAGTGCGCGGCGGGCGTTGAATCTCATCTCAGGACCCCGCAACCGTGTAGGCGCGCAGAACGGTCTGCGCGAAAGTGCTTCCAGCCGCATTGGTGCCGGAGAAACTGACGTCCACCGCGCGTCCGCCGTTGGCGTTCGGGTTGTTGACGACACCCTGGAACCGGCCGCCCCCGATCGACTTCAACTTCACGGTGGTCCAGGTCGATGTGCCGGTCACGCGCACCTTCAGCGTCGCCGACCTCGCCGCCGACGAGGCGGCTCCCGGCACGGCCGAAAGCTTTACCGTCACGGTCGACTTCCCGGACGGCAGACGGCCCTGCAGATCGGTCGGCAGCGAGAGCCGCGCCGACACCGCGGTCGGCACCGTGCACGTGCCCTTGTCCTCCGGGCACCATTCGCGGTTGCTCCCGGTGACCTTGCGGCCCGTCCCGCTCTTCGTGCCGAAGGTCATCTCGGTGGTGCTCTGCGTGTTCTGCGGCGACTTCACGGTGCGCCGGTCGAGGTCGTGGATCAGCCGCAGCTTGGTCTGGCCGGCCGGGATCTTCACCGCCGACAGGTCCAGGACGTTCTTGCGGTCGTAGATCTTCTTGCTGCCCGCGTAGACCCGGAACCGGTTGTAGGGCTTGCCGTTCTGTGGGGTCACGGCACCAGCGTGCGTGAGTGTGCTGTCGGTGACGTCCGGCACCATGAACGAGAGCCGCGTGTTCGTGCGGCAGAGCTGGCAGACCACGCCGCTGACGAAGTTCGGCGCCAGGGGGCCGCGATTCCAGTCCTGCTTCACCGTGGTGCCGGCCTTGAGCGGGCTGTCCCAGTCGCTGATCCAGGCGGTGGGATCGAAGGGATCGCCGAGATCGAGCTCGGTGCCCCACTCCGGGGTGCCGCCGGTCGAGCCGACGTACTCGGTGCGCCCGGTGCCCAGTTGCACCGGGGAGACCAGCGTTCCGGCCCCGAACTGGTCGGCGAAGAGCGCGGTGCGGCCACTGTAGGCGGTGCTGCCGGTGCCGTCGCCGTAGTAGGCGGCCTTGATCGTGGTGAGCTGACTCGCGGCGTACCCGAAGGTCGAGCGCGCGGGGATCCCGTTCGCCCGCGCCGCCAGGTCGTAGGTGTACGCGCCGTCGGTGCCGGACAGGTGCCAGTGGAAGAACGTCTTCAGTGACCCGGCCTTCGGTGCCGCCGCGGGGGAGTAGGCGAAGTCGAACGGGGCACTGACGAAGTAGGTCTCCAGCGGCACGCCGTCCTTGCTGGTGAGCAGCGTGTTGAAGTAGTAGCTCTGCAGCGTGGCCGGGTTCGGGGTGCTCGGGGTGGCGGAGAGCGTGGCCGTGCGGTGGTCGAGGGTCACACTGCGGGCCGCCGACACCTTGAGGTCGGAAACCGTGGTCAGGCGTAGGTGCTCGGTCTCGGCCGCGTCGTCGTCGACCGTGTAGTGCAGGGCCTGCAGCGCGTAGTTGCCCGCGGGCACGCTGACCTTGGCCAGGCCGTCGACCACCGGCAGGGTGGTGTACGCCTTCGCCGCCCGGTCCAGGTTGATCAGCGCGACCTGGCCCTCGTTCTCAGGCTCTCCGTCGGGCCCGGTGACCTTCACGGTGAGCGTGTACTGCTTGTACTTCGGCGTGGCCACCGCCGGCACCCGGGCCGGGCGGGCCGAGCTGATGCTCGTGACCCCGCCGAACATCCGCACGCTCTTCGGCCAGCCGGCGGCCTCGTCGCGGTGCCACTGCTTCACCAGCGCGTCGCCGAACGCCGAGGCCGAGTCGGGCGTCAGGTAGCCGGTGGCCCTACCGCCCCGCGCCGAGGTGATGGTGACGCCGGGAATCGAGGGCTTCGCGCCCTGGTAGGCCACCTCGACCTCGATCCGGCCCGACGCCGGCCGGGTGCGGGCGAGCTGCTCGACGTCGAAAAGACTCGCGTCGAGCGTCTTCCCGAGGTACGGCAGCGCCACGGCGGGCAGCAGCAGCCGGCGGCCCTGGCGGGTCTGCCCGACCAGGGTGCGCTCCGACCGGGCCACCACGCCGGTGCTGCGCACGGCCACGCGGTCGCCGGTGGCCAGCACGATCTCGTCAACACCGAGCTCAGCGCCGAGATCGGTGCGGGTCGCGGCGTCGGCCGACATCGGCCCGGCGATCGGCAGTGCCGTGAGTAGTCCGGCCACTCCGGCGACAGTCGTCAGCCAGGCCAGGGATTTGCGCACGCGTAGTGCCCCCTTGGTTCCGCACGAGAGGAGAAGCGGGAGAAAGCTGTCATCCCGCTGTGCGGAACCATACGCCCTTTATGTCGGTATTAATGAACTTCCAAGATCTCGGTCAGAGATCTTTCCGGCCAAGGGTGTTCAGGCGGGCTCGTCTTCGATCGGCAGCAGCATGCGCGCGCCCATGCCGTCGGCAGCCAGGCTGTCGTCGGGGTTCACCACCAGGCACGACCCGAGCGAGACGCACCCGCAGCCGATGCACTGGTCCATGTCTCGCTGCAGCCGCTCGATCTCGAGCTGCCGGGCCCGAAGGCGCGCCCGCCACGACCGGTTCAGCCGGTTCCAGTCGCGCAGCGAGGGCATGCGGTCTTCGGGCAACTGGGCGAACTGCTCGGCGATCTCGCTCAGCGGGATGCCCAGGCGCTTGGCCACCTGGATGATGGCGATGCGCCGCTCCAGGTGCCGCGGGTACAACCGGGTGCCACCCGGCGTGCGCTCCGGCTGGATCAGCCCTTTGCGCTCGTAGAAGTGCAAAGCTGAAGCGGGGACGCCGGTGCGCCGCACGATCTCGCCGATCGGCAGCAGGTCGGTCGGCTTCGGCCTGCGGTTGATCTCAACCATTATTCAGATTCTACGGGCTGCCGGGCGATCCGGCCGCCCGGCCGGGGCATGATCGAAAAGTCCTCCGGGCAAGGGTGAACCGGATGACGACGGAACTCGTACGCGGTGCGGCGGTGAACCCGCCCGGTGGGCCGGACTTAGCCGGAATGCCAGTCGCACTTAAGAGTGGGGCTCCTAACGTGCCTGACCGTCAGTCTCCCCGAGACGGAAAGGGCCGATCATGCTCCCCCTGAGGGCACGCAAGACCACGATCATCGTCAGCGGCCTCGCCGCCACGGTGCTGGCCGCGGGCGTCGCCACCGCCGTGGTCGGGCCGGCGCAGGCCAGTAACCGGCACGGGCCCCGGCACCACGGGCACCATGCTGCGCCGACCGGCCCGGCCACGGCCAGTCCGTCGGCCGACCCCACCACCGACCCGACGGCCACCGCGACCACGACGGCCGACCCGGCCGCCACGTCCACCAGCACCAGTGCCGCCGCCGACCTGGACTCCGCCGAGAAGAAGGAGATCGCCATGCAGCTGGTCTCCAGCGCGGAGAACTCCTCGCTCGACTGGAAGGCGCAGTACGGGTACATCGAGGACATCGACGACGGCCGTGGATACACCGGCGGCATCATCGGTTTCACCTCGGGCACCCACGACATGCTCGAGCTGGTCGAGAACTACACCGACGAGCACCCGGGCAACGGCCTGGCGGCGTACCTGCCGGCCCTGCGTGCGGTCGACGGCAGCGACTCGACCGCCGGTCTGGGCAGCGCCTACGTGAAGGCGTGGAAGGCGGAGGCCAAGGTCACCGCGTTCCAGGAGGCACAGAACTCCGAGCGCGACCGCGTCTACTTCGGCCCGGCCGTCGACCAGGCCAAGAAAGACGGGCTGCGGGCGCTCGGGCAGTTCATCTACTACGACGCGATCGTCATGCACGGCCCGGGTGACGACGGCGTGAGCTTCGGCGGTATCCGCGCCACCGCGCTGAAGAAGGCCAGGACCCCGGCCCAGGGTGGTGACGAGACCGCCTACCTGAACGCGTTCCTCGACGCCCGCAAGGCCGCGATGCTGACCGAGGAGGCGCACTCCGAGACCGGCCGCGTCGACACGATGCAGCGCGTGTTCCTGAAGGAGGGCAACCTCGACTTGAACCCGCCGCTGCGCTGGGCCGTGTACGGGGCGGACGACACCTACGAGATCCTCTGAGTGATCGCCTGAACACAGCCCTGCCTGAAATCCGGTGCAATGCCCGGATTTAGGCAGGGCTCTTCACAGGCTTAAGACAGGTTCCAAGATCCTTCCGCTCATGCGAAACTCCTCCAAACCGGGCGGCCGGAGGCAGCCGAAGTGGCGGCTCTGGACCGTCGGCGTGAGCGCCGTGGTGCTGGCCGTCGGCGGTACCACCGCGGTGCTGCAGCAGTCGTCCACTGCCGCACCCGCGTCGACCACCGCGTCCTCAAGCAGTGAAAGCACCAACACCACCACCGCTCAGGTGGCCTCCGACGGCACCGTGACCACCGCGGCCGCGAACTGCAGCCGCGCGGCCTCGAAGACGGCCAAGGTGCGCATCACCAACGTCAAGCTCCCGGCCAAGGTCAAGGGCTATGGCAACCAGGGCGACACCGAGGCCATCCCGATGGCCGTCGCCGCCGCCTCCAACGGCCGCTCCTGGCTGGCCTGGCTGGGCACCAACGAGAAGGTCTACCTGCAGCAGCTCGGCTGCGACGACAAGCTCATCGGCAAGGCCGTGAGCTTCGCCGGCATCGACCTGCAAGACGTGTCGGCCGACGCCAAGGGCGGTGCGCTGCTCATCACCAAGAAGGGCAGTTGCGGCACCGGCCCACTGTGCGGCGGCACCTCCAGCCCCTGCAACACGATGCACCTGATCCGGTTCAACACCAGCGGCAAGCTGGTCTCGAACACCCAGGTCACCAACCTCACCAGCACGCGCAAGGGCTACAGCAACGGCGCCCGCTTCGTGTGGTGGTACCAGCACCACGGCCGCCTGGCCTTCGACGGCACCAACTACTCGGCCTACTTCGGCACCGCGATCACGGTGAAGAACGGCAACTGCGTCGACATCCACCAGGGCGACCGCTTCCAGACGGTCAACGCCAGCACCGGCAAGATCGTCAAGGGCAAGAGCGTCGACTTCGGCTGCAGCCATGCCTGGACGTCCCGGATCATCTACGACCCGGCCAAGAAGAAGTTCGTGATGACCTGCGCCACCGACAACAACTGCCGCATCGCCCAGCCCGATCCGTATCGCACGGTCGCGGCCGGCAAGTGCGACGGCACGCTGTTCAACGGTGACCTGGTGCTGGCCGGCACCGGCTACTGGAACGCCTGGAGCCAGGGCAACGCGGTGAGGATCTCGCGCTTCACCACCGGTGCCGCCAACAAGACGGTCAAGCCCGGCGTGGCCACCCAGCACCCGCACCTGGTGCGCTACAGCAAGAGCAAGATGCTGCTGACCTGGGGCTCCGGCACCACGACGAAGGCCAAGATCCTCAGCCGCTCCACCGGTGCCACGATCGGCTCGACGCTGACGATCAAGGCGAAGGACCACGACTTCATGTCGTGGAAGGAGTACAAGGACGGCAGCACGGCCTACGCCGCGTCCGGCGCGAACAGCAACTACATCAAGATCGCCCGGGTCATGCCGGTTTCCTGAACCGGCTGAACCACCTGAACCACCTGAACCAGAACCAGCAGATCCCCCTGACGGCCGCCCACGTCAGGGGGATCTGCTGCGTTCAGGCTGGGTTCAGGAAGCCTGGGGCAGACTGGTCATCGTCCGGTTTCCGCAGCACTCTTGCGGCTGGTGGCGACCAGACTGGCCACGGTGGTGACGACCAGCGTGCCGATGATGACGGTGAGAGAGAGCCAGATCGGGATCTCGCCGCCGAACGGGGCCCAGTCGGCCCAGTGGTACTCGTGCATGGCGTGCAGCACGAGCTTGACGCCGATGAAGGCCAGGATGAACGACAGGCCGAGCGACAGGTAGATCAGCTTCTGCAGCAGGCCGCCGATCAGGAAGTAGAGCTGGCGAAGGCCCATCAGCGCGAAGACGTTCGCGGTGAAGACCAGGTAGGGCTCCTCGGTGAGGCCGTAGATGGCCGGGATCGAGTCGAGCGCGAAGAGCAGGTCGGTGCTGCCGAGCGCGATGATCACGAAGAGCATCGGCGTGATCAGACGCCTTCCGCCCTGCATCACGGTCATCGAGCGGCCGTGGAACTCCTCCACCGAGGGCAGCCGGCGCTTCACCAGCCGCATCAGTGCGTTGTCGACCACCTCTTCCTTCTCCTCGTGCGCCCGGTACTCGCGAACCAGATTGATCGCGGTGTAGACCAGGAACGCGCCGAAGATGAAGAACACCCAGGCGAACTGCTCGATCACGGCGGCGCCGAGGGCGATGAAGATCGCGCGGAAGATCAGCGCCAGGATGATGCCGATGGTCAGGGCGTACTGCTGGAGCTGCCGGGGCACGGCCAGCTTGCCCATGATGATCAGGAAGATGAACAAGTTGTCGACCGAGAGGCTCTTCTCGGTCAGGAACCCGGCGAAGAACTCACCGCCGTAGGTCGCCCCGGACGTCATCCAGACGCCGATACCGAAGACGATGGCCAGGCCGATGTAGATGGCCGTCCAGACCCCGGCCTCCTTCATCGACGGTTCGTGGACGTTACGCCCGATGACGAACACGTCGAGGGCGATGACGGCGATCGTGACGATGACCGTGATCGCCCAGGTCGTTGTGGATACGTCCATAGAACCAGGGGGCCTTCCGGTGCGCGACGGGCGAAGGGAACGGTCGGCCCGGTCCAGGAAGTGACCGGGCCGACCGAGAACCCAACGCTGTCCGGACACACTGAGTTCCTAGGCGGCACTCAGACGCGTCGCAGCTCACACCGGCATCGAAACTCGTTGCCTGCCTGAACTATCGCGCGGCGAGCCTGATCGCGCTCCAGGAGACCGGCGGTAGCTCGAGCCGGAGAATCTCATCCTCCACCGTGACCCCCTCGGTGGCCACCGGTACCACCCGGTCCGGCGCGTCCACCGTGTTGGAGGCCGACAGATCGCCGTCGGTGAGGGTCCAGGCCTCGGTGATCTCGAAGGTGCGGGCCCCGAAACCGAGCGGGACCGACAGCGTGACCGGCTCGCCCTGGTTCCGGTTCACCACGAACACACTGACCTCGCCGGCCTCCGCGTCATGGGTGGCCACCGCGTCCACCATCGGCACGTCCCCGTACTTGGCGGTCTCGTAGGTGGGACCGCTCGGCTCCACCCGCAGCACCTGACCCCGGGCCAGCCGGGAGGTGATCGCGAACGGGTGGAACGTGGTCTGCCGCCAGGCCGGCCCGCCCGCCTCGCTGCGGATCGGCGCGATCACGTTGACCAGCTGGGCCAGGCACGCGGCGGTGACCCGGTCGCTGTGACGCAGCAGCGAGATGAGCAGGCTGCCCACCACCACGGCATCGGTGACGTCGTACTCGTCTTCGATGACGCGGGGCGCGACCGCCCATTCGTCCGGGTTCGCGGCCGATGCCCCGGATGCGAAATCGGCCTGGCGCCAGACGTTCCACTCGTCGAAGGAGACCATGATGCGCTTCTTGCTCTTCAGCCGGGCGCCCACGCTGTCGGCGGTGGCGACCACGCTGTGCACGAAGTGGTCCATGTCGACGGCCGAGGCCAGGAAGCTGCCGACGTCACCGTCCGACGGGTCGTAGTAGGCGTGCGCCGAGATGAAGTCGACGGCGTCGTAGGTGTGCTCGAGCACCTCCGACTCCCAGGTCGCGAAGGTCGCCATCGCCGAGCTGGAACTGCCGACGGCCACCAGCTCCAGGTCGGGTTCGGCGGACCGCAGGGCCCGGGCGGTCTCCGCGGCGAGCCGTCCGTACTCCTGAGCCGTCTTGTGCCCGGTCTGCCAGGGGCCGTCGAGCTCGTTGCCCAGGCAGAAAAGCTTGATGCCGTAGGGCTTGTCGGCGCCGTTGAGACGCCGGAGTTCGGCGAGACGGGTCGTGTCGGGCTGGTTCAGGTACTCGTGCACGTCGAGCGCCTCCTGCACACCCCGGGTGCCCAGGTTCAGCGCGTACATCACCTCCACGCCGGCCTTGCCCGCCCACTTCACGAACTCGTCCACGCCGACCTCGTTGGTCTCCAGGCAGTGCCAGGCGAGGTCTCGCCGGGTCGGCCTCTCCGAGACCGGCCCGATGCCGTCCTCCCAGCGGTACCCGGACACGAAATTGCCACCCGGGTACCGCACCAGGGAGACCCCGAGTTCGCGGGTGAGCGCCAGCACGTCCTGCCGGAACCCGTCCGCGTCCGCCGTGGAATGGGCCGGCTCGTAGATCCCGGTGTAGACGCAGCGCCCCATGTGCTCCACGAACGAACCGAACGTGCGGCGGGAGACGGGGGCGACGGTGAAGGCCGGATCGAGCCGGAAAGAGGCGGAGAGCAAGGGGTTTCTCCCGGGTTGAGATGTCACTTGAGGCTCCCCACCGTGAGGCCGCCCTGCCAGTAGCGCTGCAGGGTCAGGAAGGCGACGACCAGGGGGACGACCGAGACCAGCGAACCCACGATGATCAGGTTCCAGAGCGACTGCCCGCCCCCGTTGTTCGAGGCGGCCAGCTGCCCCCACAGGCCGATGCCCACGGTCAGCGGGTAGAGCTTGGAGCTGGAGAGCATGGTCAGCGGCAGGAAGTAGTTGTTCCAGGTGGCCACGACGCTCAGCAGCAGCACCGTGATCACCCCCGGCCGCATCAGGGGCAGCGCGACCTGCCAGAAGATGCGCAGCTCACCGGCCCCGTCGATGCGGGCGGCGTCGATCAGCTCCTCGGGGATCGAGCCGCCGGCGTAGACCCGCATCAGGTACACCGCGAACGGGCTGAGCAGCGAGGGCAGGATCACCGCCCAGATCGTGTCGGTCAGGCCCGCGTTCGACATCATCACGAACGTGGGGATGACCAGCGCGGTCAGAGGCACCATCACCGAGCCCAGCACGGCCGCGAAGAAGAAGCCGCGGCCGGTGAACCGGTACATCGCGAAGCCGTAGCCCGCGAGCACCGAGATGACCGTGCAGCCGATCCCGCCGGCCCCGGCGTAGAGCACGGAATTGCCCAGCCAGCGCAGGTACTCGCCGTTGTTGTAGCTGAACAGGTCGCTCAGGTTGCCGAACAGGTGGAACCCGTCGAACCAGAGCGCACTGCCACCGCCGAACAGCCCCTGCGCGTTCTTCAGGCTGGCCACCACCAGCCACCACACCGGCAGCAGGAAGTAGCAGACCAGCGCCAGCAGAACGAGTTTGACGCCGGCGTGACGGGGTTTGGTCATGAGAACAGTCCTCCCCGCTTACGGGTGGCGAAGGTGAAGACCGCCACCGCCAGGAACACCACGAACCCGAGCGAGAACGAGATGGCCGAGGCGTAGTTGAACTGGGCGTAACGGAACGCCAGGTTGAACGCGTAGATGTTGGGCGTGAAGTCGGGTGTCACCGAGCCGTTGGCGATCGGCGCGACGATCTGCGGCTCCACGAAGAACTGCAGCGTGCCGATCAGGCTGAAGATCAGGATCAGCACGAGAGCCGAGTAGATCAGCGGGGTCTTGATCCGCAGGGCGATCTGGAACGCGTTCGCGCCGTCGATCCGGGCCGCCTCGTAGATCGAGGAGTCGATGCTCTTCAGGGCGGCGAAGATGATGATCATGTAGTAGCCGGACCACTGCCAGGTGACGATGTTGAGCAGGCCGTAGAAGATGTTGCCCGAACTCAGCAGGAACGGTGCCTGCACGTTGAACAACGAGGCGATCTGCTCGACCGGGCCGAAGCTCGGGCTGTAGAGGAAACCCCACATCAGGGCCCCGATCACGGCCGGCACGGCGTAGGGCAGGAAGATCATCAGGCGGCTGAAACTGGCCAGCCGACCGGTGATCTCGTCGAGCAGCAGGGCGGCGACCAGGGCCACGCCGAGCTGCAGGGGGATCACCACCAGGCTGAACCGCAGCACCAGCCACAGGCCCTTGCGGAACGACGGGTCGCTGAACGCACGGGTGTAGTTGTCGAACCCGGCGAACGTGGTGCCGGTGGCCAGGCCCTTGGTGAAGAGGCTCAGGTAGCCGGCGTAGAGCAGGGGTGCGACCAGGAAGGCCAGGAAGACGATCAGGAAGGGCAGGACGAACAGCCAGCCGATCTGGTGGCGTCGGTTGATCTTGGACGTGGTGGCCCGGCGGACGGTCGGCTCCCGTTTGGCTGTGGTCGCGCTCATCGCACGGTGAAGCCCTGGCTCTTGGCGTAGTCCGTGATCTGCTTGTGCAGGTCGGTCGCCGCCTGGTCGCCGGTGGTGCTGCCCGCGATGATCTTCGCCATCTGGGCCTGCAACTGGGCGTAGTAGTACACCGTGAACGGGCTGTAAGTGGCACCGCTGTAGGCGTTCTCGGCCGGGATGTAGATGTCCTTGTTCGCCGTCTGGCCGTCGAAGAACTCGACCTCGGCGTTCACGAACTCGTCCGACTTCAGCACGCTCTGGTTGAGCGGGAAGATGGTCTGCGTCTTCCAGCCGTCTTCGAGCGAGGCGTCGTCGGCGTACAGGCCCAGCGCGACCTTGGCCGCAGCCTCCTTGTTGCCCGACTGTGAGGTCACCGCGAAGGTGGAACCGCCCCAGTTCACCGACACCGGGTTGCTCTCGTCCCACTGCGGCAGCGGCGCGACCGCGAACTGGCCGGCGTCGTCCCCCTCGCCGACGCCCTGGCCGGTCAGGTAACCGGGAGCCCAGGCGGCCGAGACGTAGGTGGCGTACTTACCGCCCACCACGCCCGAGATGTAGTCGGTGGTGAACTGGTCCTCCTTGCCGACCAGGCCCTTCTTGATCAGGTCGGCCCAGTAGTTGAGCACGTCCTTGGTGGCCTGGTCGTCGAGCTTGATGCCGATGTTCAGCTTGTCGCTCAGGTCGTACTGGAAGGGCTGGGCACCCTTCTGGATCATCAGGCTGGTGACCAGGGCGGGCACGTTGCTGCCGATGTCCCCGAAGGCCGGACCCCCCGCGTCCTTCAGCTTCTGGGCCGCCTCGGCGTACTCGTCCCAGGTCGTGGGCGGGGTGATCTTGTACTTGTCGAAGATGTCCTTGCGGTAGATCATCGCCATCGGGCCGCCGTCGATCGGGATCGCGTACACCGCGGAACCCTGGGAGACGTCCTTCCAGGCGCCCTCGCTGAAGTTGGCCTTCACCTTCTCGGCGCCCAGCGGGGCGAGATCGACCAGGGCGTCCTGGATCTCGAAGCCGGTGAGCTGCTCGGCCTCGAGCATGATGACGTCGGGGGCGCCCTTCTTGGCCGAGATCGCGGTCTGGAACTTGTCGTACTCGGCCTGTCCCTGACCCGCGTTCGTCCAGCAGACCTGGACGTCGGTGTGCTGGTTGTTGAAGTTGTCGACGACCTTGGCCATGTTCGGGTACCAGGCCCAGACGGTGACCGCCGGGGCGTCCGCGTGCACGATCTTGTTGGTGCACTTGGTGGGTGCGGCCGAGGTGCCGCCTTCGTCGCTGCCGCCTCCACAGGCGGCCAGCCCGATGACGGCGGCCAGTCCGGTGACGAGTGCGGCGGGTTTGCTGAAGCGCATGTCGATGCCTCCTTTGGTCATGACATGTCTGCATGGGAGGGCTGCACCGGGACTACGTGCAGTGACGCATAGGGCAGTGGCACTCGGCCCGGTCTGGGGCCGAACGATGAGTCGTTATGTGATCTGCGTCCCGATTGCAGCGCTGCAATGGAGTATGCCCGGGGTTACGACGGGGTGACAAGAGGTCACCTGCCCGAAATACGATGGGCGGTGCTGGCGCCACTCACGGGAGGTTCGAATGAAAGAAGCTACGCTGCGTGATGTCGCCGAGGTGGCCGGCGTCTCGCCGCGCACCGTGTCGAACGTGGTGAACGGCTACGCCCGGGTCGCCGACGCGACCCGGCTGAAGGTCGAGGCGGCCATCGCCCAGCTCGGCTACCGGCCGAACGTGCTGGCGCGGCACCTGGCCACCGGCCGGTCCGGCCAGATCGTGGTCGTGGTGCCCTATCTCGACACCCCGTACTTCGCCGAGCTGCTGCAGGCGATCATCCCGGTGGCGCGCGAGGCCGGGTACAACGTGCTGATCGACCAGTCCGACGGCGACCGCGAGCACGAGGGCCGGCTGATCGGGAACCGTTCGCACCGGAGCCTTTTCGACGGCATCATCTACAGTCCGCTGGGCCTGTCGCAGGAAGACCTGTCCGGCCGTGACCCGGCCCTGCCGCTGGTGGTGATCGGTGAACGCACGTCCGAGGCCCAGTTCGACCACGTCGGCATCGACGACGTGGCGGCCTCGACCGAGGCGGTGCGGCACCTGATCGGGCTGGGGCGGCGGCGGATCGCGGCGATCGGCGACCAGCCCTACCCGACGGGTGAGGCGGCGCAGAGGCGCACGGCGGGTTTTCGGGCCGCGCACGCCGAGGCCGGTCTGCCGGTGGACGAATCGCTGGTGATCGGCACCCCGCGCTTCAACCGGGTGGACGGGGCCCATGCCATGGAAACCCTTCTGGAGCTGGAGAATCCGCCCGACGCGGTGTTCTGCTACAGCGACCTGGTGGCGTCGGGGGCGATCCACACCGTGCTGTCGCGAGGGTTGCGCGTGCCCGAGGACATCGCCGTGATCGGCTACGACGACATCGAGGACGGGCGCTACAACCGGCCGACGATCAGCACGATCTCGCCGGACAAGGAGGCCATCGCCCGGCTCGCGGTGGGGCGGCTGGTGATGCGGATCAACAGCGACGAGCCGGTGCCCGGCGTGGATCTGAGGGCCGGGCACCGGCTCGTAGCGAGGCAGAGCACTGTCGGTTCGGATTAGGCGGTCACCGCGGCACGTGGTGTCGACGTGACGGCGGAACGCTCGAGAGTCACTCCGGCACGCGGCGGTACGCGCCGTCGCTGGCCGCGGTGGCCATCGACGCGTAGGCCCGCAGCGCGGCCGAGACCGGACGCTGCCGGTCGAGCGGGCTGTAGGGCTTGTCGCGCTTCTCCTGCGCCGCGCGGCGCTGGTCGAGCGTGAGTTCGTCGACGTCGAGCGAGATCTGGCGGTTCGGGATGTCGATCGAGATCGGGTCACCGTCTTCGACCAGGGCGATCAGGCCACCGCCGGCCGCCTCGGGCGAGACGTGACCGATCGACAGGCCGCTGGTGCCGCCGGAGAACCGGCCGTCGGTGATCAGGGCGCACTTCTGGCCCAGGCCGCGGCCTTTCAGGAACGAGGTGGGGTAGAGCATCTCCTGCATGCCCGGCCCGCCCTTCGGCCCCTCGTAGCGGATCACCACGACGTGGCCCTCGGTGACCTTCTTGCTGAGGATGCCGTCGACCGCGGCCTCCTGGCTCTCGAACACGATGGCCTTGCCGGAGAACTTCCAGACCGCCTCGGGCACACCGGCGGTCTTGACCACGCAGCCGTCGGGGGCGAGGTTGCCGAAGAGGATCGCCAGACCGCCGTCGACCGTGTAGGCGTGCTCGACGTCGCGGATGCAGCCCTCGGCCGCGTCGGTGTCGAGCGAGCTCCACTCGTTCTGCGTGGAGAACGGCTCGACGGTGCGAACACCACCGGGAGCGGCCTTGTAGAGCTCCAGCGCCCGGGCGGAGGGTGACCCGCCGCGGATGTCCCACTCGTCGAGCCACGTCTTCATGTCCGCGCTGTGCACCGGCTTCACGTCGGTGTTCAGCAGGCCGCCGCGGTTCAGCTCACCCAGGATGGCGGGGATGCCGCCGGCCCGGTGCACGTCTTCCATGTGGAACTTGGGGGAGTTCGGCGCGACCTTCGACAGGCAGGGCACCTTGCGGGAGATCGCGTCGATGTCGGAGACCGTGAAGTCGAGCTCGGCCTCGCGCGCCGCGGCCAGCAGGTGCAGCACGGTGTTGGTGGAACCGCCCATCGCCACGTCCAGCGCGACCGCGTTCTCGAAGGCCGAGCGGCTCGCCACGTTGCGCGGCAGCACCGACTCGTCGTCCTTGCCGTAGTAGCGGTTGGCCAGGTCGACGATCGTGGTGCCGGCGTCCTTGAACAGCTGGCGCCGGGCCTCGTGGGTGGCCAGCGTGGAGCCGTTGCCGGGCAGCGACAGACCCATCGCCTCGGTCAGGCAGTTCATCGAGTTGGCGGTGAACATGCCCGAGCAGGAGCCGCAGGTGGGGCAGGCCGAGCGCTCGATCTCGTCGAGCTGCGCGTCGCTGACCCGGTCGTCGACGCTGAGGACCATGGCGTCGACCAGGTCGATCTTCGAGTGCACGATGCCCTCGATCGCCGTGGTCTTGCCGGCCTCCATCGGGCCGCCGGAGACGAACACGGTGGGGATGTTCAGCCGCAGCGCCGCGAGCAGCATGCCCGGGGTGATCTTGTCGCAGTTGGAGATGCAGACGAGGGCGTCGGCGCAGTGCGCGTTGACCATGTACTCGACCGCGTCGGCGATCAGCTCGCGGCTGGGCAGCGAGTAGAGCATGCCGCCGTGGCCCATCGCGATGCCGTCGTCCACGGCGATGGTGTTGAACTCCTTGGAGACCGCCCCGGCTTCCTTCACCGACTCGGCGACGATCTGACCCACGTTGCGTAGGTGCACGTGGCCCGGCACGAACTCGGTGAACGAGTTGGCGATGGCCACGATCGGCTTGCCGAAGTCGTTGTCGGTCATCCCGGTCGCACGCCAGAGCGCCCGGGCTCCCGCCATGTTGCGACCCGAGGTCGAGGTGGCCGACCGAAGCTGTGTCATGGTTGCGGATCTTCTCTCTGCGTCAGTTTTGACCGCGCGGGTCCGTAGGACGCGACGGACCGCGGGTGCGCACCGTCTCCGGCGGGCCGGGGTCGCCCGTGCGGTGCGTCGAGAGCCTCGTTCAGAGGCGGATCATCCGTTGAGTGCTGGTCTGCGGCGGGTGACAGTCGATGCTAACTCGCGGGGGGCGTCCCCTCTTCCGCGCGGCCGCTTGATCATGTTGCCCACGGTGCCCCGAGGTGCACGTCGAGTCGAGGCAGGAACTGCCTTTGCCGTCGCTCTGCGCAATGATGCCGCCAGCGTCAGGTGTCGCTCACAGCAGATCGTGAGCAGAATGCGGCGTGGGTGCGGTCTGGGTTGTGACGATACCTAGGCTTTCGGTTGTATCTGACCTCTGGCCCAACCAGGAGTTGAACAGTAATCTTCACCGGCAAGATCGCAGAGTGAGCGGAGGCGCCATGGCGCTGCGGATTCGTGCGTGCGTCAAGACGCATCCCGGGTTGCGGCGTACCAACAACGAGGACTCCGGCTTCATCGGCCGGCGCCTGTTCCTCGTTGCCGACGGCATGGGCGGCCACGACTTCGGTGAGGTCGCCAGCGCCATCGTCGCGCGCACGGTCGCCTATCTCGACGACCACCTCTCGCTCTTCGGCCCCGAGCGCGACATCGTCGGCGCGGTCGAGTTCGCCGACCAGCGCCTGGCCCGGGCCATCGAGAACAGCCCGAACCTGTCCGGCATGGGCACCACGCTCACCGCGATGCTGATCCACCACGACACGATCGCCCTGACCAACATCGGCGACTCCCGGGCCTACGTGCTGCGCGGCCGCGAGATGACGCAGCTGACCCACGACGACACCTACGTGCAGATGCTCGCCGACAAGGGCTGGCTCGACCCCAAGCTGATCCCCCAGCACCCCCAGCGCAGCGTGCTGCTGCGGGTGCTGCGGGGCGGTGACGACGGCGGCACCGCCGAGGTCTCGCTGCACGAGGCCGTCCCCGGCGACCGCTACCTGCTCTGCAGCGACGGTCTCAGCGACTACGTGGCCGGTGAGGCGATCCAGAAGACGCTGGCGAGCACCCGGCACGCGGGCAAGGCCATCGACCGGCTGATCGCCCTCGCCCTCAAGGCTGGGGCGCCTGACAACGTGACCTGTGTGATCGGTGACGTGGTGGACGACGACGTCGCCCCCGGCGGGGACGGCGAGTTCGTCGGGTCGGCCCAGGAGCTGGGCGAAGGGGCGATGGAGGCCGCGGAGAAGAAGGTGGCCGAGCCCAAGAAGACGGCCGGGATGCTCAAGACGGCCTAGGCCTGGAAACGGGTCGCCAGGTCGTAGTCGTAGACCCGGATCTCGACCCCGTCGCTCAGCGTCCGCACGGTGCTCGCGTCGCCGAGCAGGTCGTCGCGCGCAGCCGTCGTGCAGCCGTGCGAGGAGTAGTAGTCCGGCACCCAGATGAAGAACGTGGTGTCGGCCGGCCGGGTCAGCCGGGCCGTGTCGCTCACCCACGAGCGGGTCTGGATCACGCCGTCGATGCACTCCAGCTCGTAGACGGTGCGTTCGCCCCCGGTCAGGTAGCTGGTCACGTTCCCGTACCAGTAGGGAGCGAAACCCTTGGCGACCCCGGTGGCGCGCACCGCGTCCAGCATCTCGTTCTGGGTCTGCAGGGCCGATGAGGGACGCGTGGACGCGTCGATCGCGGTCGTGACCCCGGAGAGACCGGTCGCCAGGGCAGCCGCGCCGAGCGCGGCCACGGCCGGGCGGCCCAGACCCCGTTCCCGCAGCACCGGCAGCAGCATCACCGCCGTGACCGCGAGGCCGTAGGGGGCCAGGATCAGGTAGCGACTGGGGTGGTCGTCCTGCACCAGCGTGCCCAGGAAGGGCAGCGGCCAGCTCACCGCCACCGTGAACGGCACCAGCTCGCGCCGCCGCCAGAACCGCACGGCCCCGGCCAGCGAGGCGGCCAGGAGCGACGTCATCACCAGCAGCGTGAGCACGTTCGCGGTCAGCACCAGCGGCGAGGCCTCTCGCCAGCGCTCCACACCGAACTGGATCGCGGTGTCGTTCAGCAGCTGCCCCAGCCCGGACGTGGCGGCCGACAGGCTCGGCGACAGCTGCTTGGTGTGGTCGATCGTCAGCCCGAACACCCCGACCGCCCACTGCAGCAGGGGCAGGAGCACGAACGAGGCCAGCAGGCAGCCGGTCAGGTGCAGCAGCCGTGGGTTCCGCTCGCGCAGCAGGTACCAGATCACGGCCAGCAGCATCAGGGGAGCGCCGGCGAGCACCTCGAAGTACGGGTCGTCGAACCAGAACAGGGTCAGGCCGGCGGTGACCGCGAGGGCCTTCACGATCGAGGGCGTGCCCCGGCCCGCGACGTAGCGCGCCGCCAGGGCCAGCAGCAGGAAGCACAGCCCGAGCTCGATGTTGCGGTAGTTGGTCAGGTTCCGGTTGGAGCCGATGCCGCCGTTCAGTGCGGCCAGGAACAGCAGGGGCCCGGCCAGTTCGTACCAGCGGGCCCGGGGTGCGAGCAGCATCGCCCCGGCGCCGAGAAGGGTGAACGTGGCGGCGGTGAGCACCAGCACGGCGATGAGCAGTCTGGTGGTCGGGGCCAGTCCGAACTGCTCGATCACCAGGTAGAGCGGGAACTTGAACAGCCAGGTGTCGGCGGGCAGGTGGGTGACCCCGTGCCCGACGTCGAGCCAGGTGCGCACGATCGACTGCTGCGCGGTGGAGTCGGAGGTGTAGACCACGCGCGGATGCCGCAGCACGGCCAGAAGACAGGCCACGAACGCGGGCAGGACGACCGCGGCGAGCACCCGGGGGGTTCGCTTCGGCAAGGGGGCCCTTCGTCGCGGTCCGGTCGGCTCGCGGCCAGACTAGAGCCTGCCCACCGGATCAGGGCCGGCTCGTACGGATCAGGGCGGGCTGGCGCCGGGGCAGTCGTCGCCGTCCGGGTCCAGCGCCTGGTGGATGCGCTTGCCGATCTCGCCCAGGTGCCGCACCTGGGCCCGGGTCAGCGGGTCGATCACGAACTGGCGCACCGCGTCGGCGTGCCCGGGGGCGGTCGCCACCACCTTGTCCCACCCGGCGTCGGTGAGCGTGGCCACGGTGTAGCGCCCGTCGGCCGGGTCGGGGGCCCGCACCACCCAGCCCTGCTTCTCGAGCCGCTTCACCACGTGCGACAGCCGCGACAGCGAACCGTTGGCCAGCAGCGCCAGGTAGCTCATGCGCAGCCTGCGGCCCTCGGCCTCGGACAGGCCGGCCATCACCGTGTACTCGAAGTGCGTGATGCCCGCATCGCGTTGCAGCTGGGCGTCGAGCGCGGCCGGGAGCATGAACACGATGCCGGCCATGGCCCTCCAGGAGGCCAGCTCTTCGGGGTCCAGCCAGCGTGTTCCGTCGTTCATGAGGACCAGCCTAAGCCAGCTCCATGACTTGACGCTTCAAGCTGAACGGCCCTACCTTCACTTGAAGCATCAACTCAATCGAGCAAAGGGGAACACGGCGATGAACGTCGTTCTGTGGGTGGTGGCGGCGCTCCTGGCCGGGGCGTTCCTGGCGGCCGGTGCGATGAAGCTGCTGCAGCCGAAGGGCAAGCTGATCGAGAGCGGCATGGGCTGGGCCGCCGACTACAGCGACACCCAGGTGAAGCTGATCGGGGCCGTGGAGGTGCTGGGTGCGCTCGGCCTGATCCTGCCCGCCGCCCTCGACATCGCGCCGGTGCTCACGCCGCTCGCGGCCGCGGGCCTGTTCGTGACCATGGTCGGCGCCGTGGTCGTGCACCTGCGCCGGGGTGAGACCGGCGGTGCGGTGCCCGGTGTGGTGCTCGGCCTGCTCGCGCTGTTCGTCGCCGTGATGCGCTTCGGGCCGAACAGCTTCTAGGACAGGGCCTAAGGTGCTGCGGGTGGCCGCAGATCGGAAGTTCACGCCCGAGCAGCTCCGGCAGTTCCAGGACTCGACGGTTCCCGATCTGCTGGCCCCCGGCCTGAAACTGCTCTTCGTCGGCATCAACCCGGGTCTGTGGACCGCCGCGGTGCAGGCCCACTTCGCCCGGCGGGGCAACCGGTTCTACCCGGCGCTGTACCGCTCCGGGCTCACCGACCGGCTCATCGACGCCTCGAACGGCTATGCGCCCGAAGACCTTCAGCACCTGCACGACCGCGGCCTCGGCATCAGCAACATGGCGCAGCGGGCCACGGCGAAGGCCGACGAGCTGACGCCGCAGGAGCTGCTCGCGGGTGCCCGGCGGCTCGAGGAGCTGGTCGGGCGGGTGCGGCCGGTGGTGGTCGCCTTCCTCGGGATCACCGCCTACCGCGTGGCTTTCGAGCTGCCCCGGGCCCGCACCGGCCGGCAGGACCGCGAGATGCACGGCGCCCAGGTGTGGGTCGCGCCGAACCCGAGCGGGCTCAACGCGCACGTGCAGCTGCCGGCGCTCGCCGGGTCGTTCCGCGAACTCGGGCTCGCGGCAGGCGTGCTTCAGGCCTGACGAGACTGAGTCATCGCGCAGTCGTTGCAGATGCCCCAGAAGACCACCTCGGCCTCGTCGACCCGGGCGAACCCCGGATGCGCACCCGGCACCAGGCAGGGCGCCTCGGCGATCTCGCAGTCGACGTCGGCCACCGCACCGCACGAGCGGCAGACCAGGTGGTGGTGGTTGTCGCCCACCCGGGTCTCGTAGCGCGTGGCCGAGCCGGCCGGTTCGATGCGCCGCACCAGCCCGGAGTTCGCCAGGTCGTCGAGCGCGTTGTAGATGGTCTGGTTGGACAGCTGCCCGTCGACCGCCTGGGACAGGTCGGTGACCGTGGAGTGCGGACGCGTGAGCAGGGCCTCGAGCACGGCCCGGCGCGGCGCCGTACTGCGCAGGCCCGCGCCTCGCAGAAGCACCGCCGAATCCGTCACGACAACGACTGTACGCCTTGTTTTGAGCCCGTCAAAAGAACAGTCAGCGGGCCAGCCAGCCCAGTACCGTCTCGGTGAACTCCCGCGGCAGCATGTCGTGCACACTGTGCCCGCCGCCGAGCGTCACCAGTTCGGCGTCCGGCACCCGGGCCACCACCTCGGCGAGCCACTCCTGCGGCACGTGGCTGGTCTCGCCCCCGCCGATCACCAGGGTCGGCGCCTTCACCGTGGACAGGCGCTCGCGCAGCTCCAGGTCGCCCGCGTCGATCTGCGGACGCATCTGCACCACCACCTCCCAGTCGAGGGGCAGGTCGCCTGCGGGCCGGGCGGGCAGCTCGCGCGGTGGGAAGGGCGGGCCCGGGGCCACGTCCTCCGCCACCAGCCGGCCCACCAGGTCGGGCCGCTCGACGGCGAGCCGGAAAGCGACCATCCCGCCCAGGGAATGGCCGATCACCACCGCGTCGCGCACCTCGAGCGAGTCGAGCAGCTCCACCACGTCGTCGAAGAACAGCTGGTAGCTGTACTCGCCCGGGTACTCGCTCGGCCGGTGCCCGCGCAGGGTCACATTGATGACGCGGTACCCGGCCTCGAAGGCGGGCAGCAGGGGCTCCCAGCTGGCGCCGCCCTCGCCCATGCCGTGCAGCAGCACCATCGACGGGCCGGAGCCGGTATCGGTGTAGTGCAGGAAAGTCACTGTGCGAACACCTCATTCACCCATTCCGGGTGGTCGATGAACGGGTTGCGGTTGTGCTGGAACCGTTCGAAGATCAGGTCGTTGCGGTTGCGCTCGAAGCTGTCCGGCGGGTCTTCGGCACTCCACTCCAGCAGTGTCGAGAGCTTCCCGAAACGGGGGGCGCTGCCGCCGGTGGTCTTCTCGTCGAGCGTGAGGTCGGCGAAACCGTCGCCACCGTCGTAACGCACGGCCATGTAGAAGATCATCCGGGCCACGTCGCCCTTCACCGCGTCGCGCGGTTCCCAGGAGTCGGAGTCGGTGAAATTGCCCGGGGCCTCACCGGATTCGCTGCCACCTTCGTCGAAGTCCTTGTTGCTGCGGTCGGAGTTCACCGTCACGTCCTCGGGACGCAGGTGGTGCAGGTCGGTGCCCGGGCCGGTGGCGGTGCCGAAGTCTCCGTGCGACTTGGCCCAGACGTGCTCGCGGTTCCAGTCGTCGGCGTCACCGCCGTTCAGGCTCTTCGACCGGCTGGTGCCGCTGTAGAGCAGGATCACGTTGCCGGAGTTCTTCGGATCTTCGTCGGTGACCTTCAGGGCGTCCCAGACCGCGTCGTACGACAGCTTCTGCGCGTCGGTCGAGATGATCTGGTGCAGGGCCTGGTGCAGGTCGTTGCCGGTCTTGCCCTGCGCGTCGGCGTAGTAGTCACCCCCGCTCGGGGGTGTGGTCGCGATGGGGGACGTGGTGGTCGGCCCGGGCGTGGTGGTTCCGGTGGGCGTCGGGTCGGCACCCGAAACCGCCATCGCGGTCGGCGATTTCAGACCTGGGTGAGCGAAGTAGGCGGTCAGGGAGCCGCTCACGTCGAGCTGTGCCCCGAGCCGCCCCGGGTTGCTCTTGAGCCCGAACTGGCTGCGGTAGGCGCTGCTCACCTGCACGTAGAGCATGGCCGAGGTGTCGGTGGCGGAGGGGCTGTCGGCCAGGGCGATCGCGGTGTCACCGCTGAACCCCGTGCGTCTGACCTGATCGGTGCCGGTCGGCTCGCCCACGACGTAGCCGCGGACGGTCTGGCTGCCCCCGGTCTGCTGCGCCACGGCCTGGGCCACGGTGAGGGCCGAGGCCGCGGCGGCGACCGGCTGGGCCTGGGTCACGCGTTCCGCGGCCGAGGCTGTCGGTGGGGTGGCGCAGGCCGTCAGGCTGCTCAGGGAGGCCAGAGTGATGACTGTTACAGGCAGGGCGATCCAGGTCACCCGGTGCGCAGTGGTGGTCACGAGCAATATCTTCCCCTATGTGACCACCGACCACGTGATCCGTGACGCCACGCTCGGGGATGCGGACGCCTGCGCCGCGATCTACGAGCCGTACGTACGGGACACGACGCTGAGCTTCGAGGAGATGCCGCCGACGGGCGGCGAGATGGCCGGGCGGATCGCCCGGGCCATGGAGAAACACGCCTGGCTGGTGCTGGAACGCGACGGGGAGGTGGTGGGTTACGCCTACGGCGGCCGTCTCGGTGTCCGCCCCGCCTACCGCTGGTCGTGCGAGGTCAGCGTCTACATGGCCCGCGACCGGCAGCGCCAGGGCGGAGGCCGGGCTCTGTACGAGGCGCTGCTGGAGCGTCTTGAGCAGCGCGGCTACCGGCAGGCCCTGGCCGTCATCTCGGTGCCCAACGAGCCGAGTGTGGGGCTGCACGAGTCCCTGGGCTTCAAGCCGGTCGGGCTCTACGAGAACGTCGGCTACAAGAAGGGCCAGTGGCTGACGACAGCGTGGATGCAGCGTCAGCTGGGCGAGGGAGCTTCCCCGGGCCGCCCGCCCGAGCCGCGCTGACCGGCTGACCCGGCCACCACTGGGGACCACCATCGACCCGATCACGAGATGCCCCCGGCCACCACGAAGGTGACCGGGGGCATCGGCCCGGGAGGGGACGATCAGGGAAGCGGCGTGACCCGGTTCGGGGTCGGGCCGGTGACCGGGCTGTTCGCGGTCAGGTAGTTGTTGAAGGCGTCCAGGTCGACGCCACCACCGATCCGGTTGGTGCCTTCCTTGAGAACGGTGAAGCCGTCACCACCGTCGGCCAGGAACGAGTTGACCGTGATCCGGTAGGTGCTGGCCGGGCTGACGGCCGTGCCGCCCAGCTTGATGGTCGACGCGTCCACCTTGCTGCCGATCGCGGCCGCCTTCGAGTAGCTGTAGGTGAAGCCGTCCGAGACGCCGAGGTGCAGGAACTTGACCGAGCCGTCGGTCTGCGTCGTCCACTGCTGCTCGAGCATGGTGTCGAGCTGCGCGCCGGTCACGTCCATCGAGACCAGCAGGTTGCCGAACGGCTGCACCGTGAACGACTCGCCGTAGGTGACCTTGCCGTCGCCCTCACCGGCCGCGGAGCCGGCGTAGGTCAGGTCGGCCCGCACGCCGCCGGGGTTCATGAACGCGACCTGCGAGCCGCCGTCGGCCGCGGCCCGGGTGGCGGCGAGCTGGGCGTCGGCGATCAGGTCACCGAGGCTGGACTCGCCGTCGCGGCTGACGCTGCGCTGGATGTCGCCCGTGATCTCACCGATCACCTTGTTGCTGATGGGCGCGGCCAGGGCCTTCCACTTGGCGATCGCCTTCGTCTGGTCCGAGGCCGGCTTCTGGTCGCGGTCGACGAGGATGTTCTTGGAGGTCACCTGGTTGCGGACGACGTCCTTGGTCTTCTTGTCGATCTTCAGGGTGGTCTCGGTGACCGTGCGCCCGTAGGACAGGTCGCTGGTGACCTGACGCGGGTTGCCCTTCGGGTCGGGGATGCTGCAGTTGTACGAGTTGTGCGTGTGGCCGGTGACGACCAGGTCGATGCTGGCGTCCAGGGTCTTCGCGATGTTCACGATCGGGCCCGAGATACCGGCCGCGCTCCCGGAGTTGCAGTCGTAGTCGTAGGTGGCGCCGGTGGGCGGGATGCCGCCCTCGTGCAGCAGCACCACGATCGCCTCGACGCCCTTCTTGCGAAGGTCCTTGGCGGCCAGGTTGGCGCTGGCGACCTCGTCGTTGAAGGTGACGTCCTTGACCCCGGCCGGGGCGACCAGCTCGGGCGTGCCCTCGAGGGTCATGCCGATGAAGCCGACCTTGACGCTGTCGACCTTCTTGATCGTGGTGGGGGGCAGCACGGTGCGGCCGGTGGAGGCCTTGAACCAGTCGCCGTACGTCTTGGCCTTCTTCGGCTTGGTGACCTTGACGCCGTCCTTGTACTCGACGTTGGCCGCCAGGTACTCGAAGTCGGCGCCGCTGTAGCCGTCCTTGTCGAAGCAGCCCTCGGTCGGGTGGCAACCGCCGTACTGCATGCGCAGCAGCTCGGACACGCCCTCGTCGAACTCGTGGTTGCCGACGCTGGAGACGTCGACGTCCATGTTGTTGAGCGTCTCGATGCTCGGCTCGTCCTTGAACAGGCCGGACATCGAGGGGGAGGCGCCGATCAGGTCGCCGGCGGCGACGGTGAGCGAGTGCGGCTTGCCCTTGCGGAGGGTGCGGAGCTCGCTGGTCAGGTACTCCGAACCGCCGGCCAGGACCGAGCCGGAGGTGGTCGTGACGGTGCCGTCGGTGCCGGTCGGCGGCTCGAGGTGGCCGTGGTAGTCGTTGAAGCTCAGGATCTGGAGGTCGACGGTCTTCGACTTCTTGGGCGCGTCGTGCTTCGCCGCAGCCGCGTCGCTGGCCTGGGCCGGTGACGAAGGCAGTGCGAACAGGGCTGCTGCGACGGTGCTCGCGGTGATCGCCGCGGTGAGCCCGCCTCTGCGCGTGATGAGGGGCTTCATGGGGGCAAGCTATCCAGACCCTGTGTGTCCGATCCAGGCGTGGAAGGGCAAAATGCTCTGGGCGGGACATAATTGATCTGCTGTTCACACAGCTCGTGCCCGGGGTCCGTGGTGGATGGCCGGTCGGGTCGCCGGCGATATTCTCTTCTCCGGTGAGGTGCGGACTTGTGTGAGGCGGGTGTCCTCCCGTGACGGGGTCGCTGATCGCGCGGCCGGCGGGGGAGCGCGGCTATCTCGTCGATGTGCCCGAGGCCGATCCGGCCCGGGTGGCCGCGGCGCTGCGTGTCGTGGCCGGGCGGCGGGGTGTCGGACTGGTCGACGTGGTGCCGGGGATGTCGACGGTGCTCGTCGTGCTGTCGGATGCCTTGCCCGGCCCGGCCTTCCGGGCGCTGCTGGCGGAGGTCGGGCGGGAGCCGGTGACCGAGTCCGGGGAGAGCGGAACGATCACGATCGACGTGCGGTACGACGGTCCGGATCTGGCTGAAGTGGCATCGCTGAGCGGGCTTTCGGAGTCGGAGGTGGTGCGGGTTCACACCGGGACCGATTTCCGGGCCGCGTTCAGCGGGTTCGCACCCGGTTTCGTCTATCTCACCGGCGTTCCCGAGTCGTTGCGGGTGCCTCGGCGGGCCGCGCCGCGGGCGGCGCTGCCGGGTGGGTCGGTGGCGCTGGCCGATCAGTTCACGGCCGTCTACCCTCGGCGCAGTCCCGGGGGCTGGCGGCTGATCGGTACCACCGACGTGCCGTTGTGGGACGAGACCCGGGATCCTCCGGCCGTGATCCGGCCCGGGATGACCGTGCGGTTCCGGGCGGTCGGCTGATGTTGCGCGTGCTCGATCCAGGGCTCTTCACCACCGTTCAGGACGAGGGCCGGCCCGGACGCGCCCATCTCGGGGTGCCGCCGTCGGGCGCGCTCGACCGGGCGTCGTTCCGGCTGGCCAATCGTCTGGTCGGGAATGCCGCGGGCGCAGCGGTTCTCGAGACCACGGTGCGCGGGCCCCGGCTGGTCTGGGAGGGAGCCGCACCGGTGACGGTCGCCGTCACCGGTGCCCCCGCGTCCGTCATTCTCGACGGGCGCCCGGCGGCCTTCGACGCGGCGGTGCGGGTCGGGCCCGGGCAGAGGCTCGAGATCGGCTCGGTCACCGCGGGTCTGCGCTCCTACATCGCCTTTTCGGGTGGCCTGATGGTGGACGTGGTGCTCGGCAGCCGTTCCACGGACGTGCTGTCCGGACTGGGACCTTCGCCCCTGGCCGCGGGTGACGTGCTGCCCGTCGGGTTGCCCTCACCGGTGCCGGTGGTGGATTTCGTCGCGCCACCGGGCATTCTCGGTGAGCCGGTGCTCGATGTCGTTCCCGGGCCCCGCGCCGACTGGTTCACCGAAGCGGCGCTGGTGACCCTCGTCCGTACGCCCTGGAAGGTCTCCTCGACCAGTAACCGGGTGGGACTGCGGCTGGAGGGGGTGCCGCTGGAACGCCGCCGCCCGCAGGAGCTGCCGTCGGAGGGCACGGCGACCGGGAGCCTGCAGGTGCCCGGAAACGGCCTGCCCGTGCTGTTTCTCGGCGATCATCCGGTCACCGGAGGGTATCCGGTGATCGGCGTCGTCACCCGTTCCTCGCTCGACCGGGCGGCCCAGGCGGCGCCGGGCACGACCCTGCGGTTCCGGCTCCGGGGTTGACCTTGACGCTGGTGTGAATGTTTACCGTGGCGGCGGCCGAGTGAGAACGACCTGGGGAGTACCGCCATGCTGACCGGAATCTTCACCCCCGTCACCGACGGGCAGATCACGCCGGCGCGTCTCGGCCGGGAGGTCGAGGACCGGGGTTTCGAATCGCTTTTCGTGCCCGAGCACTCGCACATCCCGAGCCGCTTCGAGACCCCGACCCCCGACGGCAACCCGCTCAGCGGCGACTACTACCGAAACCTCGACCCGTTCGTCACCCTGACCGCGGCCGCGGTCGCGACCACCCGGCTGCGGCTCGGCACCGCGGTGACCCTGGTGGCGCAGCGCGACCCGATCCACCTGGCCAAGGAGCTGGCGAGCATCGACCTGGTGTCGGGCGGCCGGGTCGAGCTGGGGGCCGGGGCGGGCTGGCTGCGTGAGGAGATCGCCAACCACGGCACCGACCCGGCCACCCGCGTCCGGCTGCTGATGGAACGGCTGGCCGCGGTGAAGGAGATCTGGACCCGGGACGAGGCTTCCTTCCACGGGCGTTTCGTGGACTTCGAGCCGATCCAGGTGTGGCCCAAGCCGGTGCAGCGGCCGCACCCTCCGGTCTGGCTGGCGGGCTGGGGGCCGACCACGTTCAGCCGGGTGGTGAGCTCGGGGAGCGGGTGGATGGCGCCGGTGGCGCTGCCGGTCCCGGAGCTGGAGCGGGGGATGAAGGAACTGGCCACCTCAGCCTCGCCGGCCCCGGTGCCGGTGATCGCGACGCTGCTCGACGCCACGGAGCGCGATGTCGAGGCGGTGCGGGAGCTGGGGGTGCACCGGCTGCTGCTGGGGCTGGGGAACGTGGCGCCGGAGGCGCAGACGTTGCGGCGGCTCGACCGGTACGCGGAGCTGCTGTGAGAGCCGTCGCGGGGAGGGCTTTTGGGGCGCCTCCCCGCGTCGGGGCTCAGCTGCGTTCGGCCTTGAGCTGCTGCTTGAGGTGCGCCGGGGCCACGGCCCGGGCCAGGTGCCAGCCGGCGACCGCGATGATCGTGCCCAGGGCGATGCCGGACAGCGAGAAGTCGTCGCTGACCTTCAGGCTGGTGTTGCCGATGGCCACGATGATCCCGGCGGCCAGCGGCACCAGGTTGATCGGGTTGCCGAAGTCGATCTTGTTCTCGATCCAGATCTTGGCCCCGAGCAGGCCGATCATGCCGTAGAGCACCACCGTGATGCCGCCGAGCACGCCGCCCGGGGTGGCCGCGACCAGGGCGCCGAACTTGGGGCAGAGGCCGAAGAGGATGGCGACGACCGCGGCCACGTAGTAGGCGGCGGTGGAGTAGACGCGGGTGGCGGCCATGACGCCGATGTTCTCGGCGTAGGTGGTGGTGGGGGAGCCGCCGACCGCCGTCGCCAGCACGGTGCCCACGCCGTCACCGGCGATGGCGCGGCCCATCATCGGGTCGAGGTCGGTCTTCGTCATCTCGCCCACGGCCTTCACGTGGCCCGCGTTCTCCGCGATCAGGGCGATCACGGCCGGGAGCACGAGCAGGATGAAGGCGGCGGAGAAGGTGGGGGTGTGCCAGCCCGCGACCTCGAGGCCGTCCGGGCTGACCGTGGTCCGCGCCGGGAAGCCGAACCAGGAGGCGCTCTCGACGCCGTCCCAGACCACGCGCCAGTGGGTGTCCACCTCGCCGGTACCCGCGTTGAACGACGTGATCCGGCCGAAGACGCGGTCGAGGCCCCATGAGAGCAGGTAGCCGAAGACCAGGGCCAGGAAGATCGCGATCCGGCCGATGAAACCGCCCACGGCCACGCTGAGCACGATCACGAAGAGCATCACCAGCAGGGCCACCCACTGGTCCTGCGGCCAGTAGGTCTCGGCGACCACCGGGGCCAGGTTGAAGCCGATCAGCATCACCACGGCGCCGGTCACGGCCGGGGGCAGGATCTCGTTGACCATCCGGGAGCCGGCGAAGTGGATCAGCACGCCGACGGCGACGAGCACCAGGCCGGAGACCAGGATCGCGCCGGTGACGTCGGAGGAGTCACCGCCCTGGGCCCGGATCGCGGCCGCCACACCCACGAACGAGGCGCTGGTGCCCAGGTACGACGGCACCTTGTTCTGCACGATCAGCAGGAACAGGATCGTCGCGACGCCGCTCATCATGATCGCGAGCTGGGGGTTGAGGCCCATGAGGATCGGGAAGACGAAGGTCGCCCCGAACATGGCCACCACGTGCTGGGCTCCGAGCCCGACGGTGCGGTCCCAGCGCAGCCGCTCGTCCGGTGCGACGACGTCGCCCGGGGCGAGGGTCTTGCCGTCGCCGTGCAGCTTCCATCCGATGGCCATCTGGCCCCTTTCCTCGTTACCTGCGCGAAGCGTAGGAGGGCCGGGGTGCGGTCGTCACCAAGCGTGGCGCTCTTTTTACGCGAACCTCACAAAACCCCCGCGTCACACCCGTTCTGACGTACGTGTGCGTGTCCGACTGGTCGCCCCTCGTGGTGGCTCGTGCTCCTACGAGACAGACTCTGCGCGTCTGTACATCTCGATGCCCGATCTGTCGCCGAAGTCGGGTAGCTTCAGCAGCGTTCCTCAGACGTGCTGTTGTCCGTGGAGTTACTTCGCGGACGTTCGGAGGTAAGAAATGACGGCCGCGAGCCTGACCCTGTTCCCACTGCTCGCCGGTCCGGCGAGACCGGCGCGGGTGAGTGCGATCGTCTCCGGTGCCGTCTATCTCGAGCTGGATCCGGTGCTCGACGACCCCGACGGTTACCGTCCGGGCGCCGTCGTCGCGCTGCTCGACCCGGGCGCGGTGCAGCTGCCCATCGGCCTCACCCTGCCGCCCGGCGTTGCCGACCTGGTGCCCGTGACGGTCGACGGTGACCCCGTCAGCCCCGGCCCGATCGTCTTCGGCCACGGTGCCGTCTCGATGGCCGGCACGCGCCTGCCGGTGCTGCGCTGGTGGAACCCGAACGTGTCCAAGCAGGTGCTGCCGCCGCCGGCCCCCGAGCTGCTGCCGACGGCCCTGCTCGACCAGCTCCTCGAAGACGCCGCCGAGCCGCTGGCGGCCGGTCTGGAGCTGCTGCGGGCCGGCGACACGACGGCCGCGTTCGAGGCCCTGATCGGTACCGGCCCGGGCCTGACCCCGGCCGGTGACGACGCCCTCGTCGGCGCGCTGGCCGCGCTCGCGGCCTGGGCGCCGCGCTCCACGGCCCACCGTCTGCTGGCCGACGGCGTGGCCGGTTCCGACGGGCGCACCACGGCGATCTCCGCCGCGCTGCTGCGCTCGGCGGTGTCCGGTGCGGTGGTGCCCCAGCTGGTGCGGTTCGTGGGCGCCCTGGCCACGGGTGACCCGGCGGCGATCCGCCCGGCGCTCGACGACGTGCTGCCGGTGGGGGCCAGCTCCGGCGCCGCGATGGCGGCCGGTGCGGTGGCCCAGCTGGTCGGGCTGCTGCAGGGCCCGACCCGGCGGCCGGTGGCGATCGACGCGACCGGCCCGATCGGTGCGTTGATGTAGAGACGTCGCGAATGCCCCCCGCGCCCGGCGCGGGGGGCATTTCTTGTTTGTCCGGCGGGGACCGCCTTTTCGTGCCGCGGTGGGACATGCGGCCACGCCACGATATCGAAGATCATTCGGAAGTCGCCCATCCGGGCGGCATTTGGTGACGCCGCGCGGTCGACTTCGGACATCTCGGTCCGGGTGTCCCCCGAAAGGGGTTGCTGCTTCCGCAAATTCACGCGGGAAATTGTTGCAACGCGTGGTTCTACCTATGCGTAGGGGTGAGCATGTGGCTTGTGTCGTCAACCCGTTGGGGTGGGCGTCGATAGGCAACCCGGTGAGGCCTCAAGGTGGGGCCTCGGAAAGCCCTCTCGCGGAGGAATCGCATGCGCACCCCCAAATTCACGGCTAAGCGGGCCATTGGCCTGGCCGCTGCCGCTGCCCTGGCCGTCGCGGGCACCGTGACCTTCGCCAGTTCCTCTCAGGCCGCCGCTCAGTCGCTGAAGCTGAGCTACTCGACCGGTGGAGAGACCGCCGGCCGCATTCTTTCGGTGACCGGTAAGGGTTTTGAGAACGCGGCCGGTGTGAACCAGGTCGGCAAGGTCTTCTTCTCGGCCACTGCTTGCACCAATACCCCGACTGCCGATCTCGTACTGGCCGCTGACATCAACCATGTGTCGGCCACCAACATCACTTTGAAGACGCCGGCCCTGACCGGGTCTGTCGGGGGCAAGGCCTTGTTCCTCTGTGTGAACAACAAGGCCGACACCGAGGTGCTCGGCACGGCCAAGTACACCGTTTACCTGGCTCCGGTCGACAACACCACCACGCCCCTCAGCGTGACCTCCGGTCCGACCTGGGGTGGTACGACCCTGACCGTGACGGGTGAGAACTTCACGCCGAAGACCAAGGTGCTCGTCGGTGGCAAGGAACTGACCAAGACCAAGGTCGTGATCGGTTCCGGGCGCGTTGTCGACGGTACGGCTGGTGACGACACCATCACCGGAACTCTGCCGGTGAGCACGGCGGGCGCCAAGGACGTGGTCGTGCAGACCGAGGGTGGTAAGGACACCGAGGTCGGCGCGTTCACCGTGGTCGGGGCCCTGAAGGTCAGCCCGGACAACCTCGGGCTGGGGGTGACCAGGGCCATCACCGTGACCGGTTCGGACTTCGACAGCAAGAGCTTCGTCGATGCCTGGGCCGCCAACAAGTCCGTGGTCGTGCTGGCCCGGGCCGGCGTGACGGCCGCGCTGGCCGACACCGCCGCACCCGCGAACAGCCTGCCCTGCGTGGCTGTTCAGGTCGTCGACGACACCACGCTCACCTGCAAGGTGACCACGCTCGCCGCGGATGCCGGTGCCTACACCGTGCAGGTCATCGACGCCGGGGCCACGACCAACTCGGCCTTCACCGGAGTCTCGAAGGACGCCACGGTCTCGGTCTCGGCCTTCTGATCCAGGACCACCTGAAACACCCGGAGCCCGGTCCCCCGCGGAGGGGGCCGGGCTCCGGTCTTTTGGCGAACTAGCCGTTGTTGCTGATGCTGATCACCGACTTGCTCGTGAACAGCTGCGTCGCGCCGCTGAAGTCGCCGCTCGGCGTGACGACGACCTGGTACACGCCCTCCGTCACCGTGTTCGGCACCGTGATGGTCGCGGACTTGCCCTTGGCGTCGAGCTTTTCGGACGCCGGTGTCACCGTGATGTCGTTGGTCGTGGAGGCGCCGTCCGCGACCTTGTGCAGCTTGAAGGTTCCGGAAAGGCCCACACCGGAGAGCTTCACGTCACCGCCCGCCGTCGTCAGCACCGTCTTGCTGATCGACGTGATCCCGGCCGCGTAGTTCACGTTCACCGGCGAGAAGGCCACGCCCTGCTGGTAGATCGTGATCGGCGCGGTCTGGCCCGGGGTGCCCGCGGGGAGGGTGGCCTCGACCGTGTCGGCGTCGACGTACTTGAGTGTGACGGTCTTGGAGGTGGTCTTGGCGCCCACCGTCACGCTGGTCGTGGCCGTGACCTTCTTCGCGGAGAACTCCTTGGCGGTCGCGCCCAGGTTAATCCCGGCGATGTCGAGGTTGACCTTGCCGCCGCCACCGAGAACCGCGCTCGAGGCCGCGGTGACGGCACCCGGGGTGACCGCGAGCAGCTTGTCCGTCGCCTTGCCGGAGTCGGCGCTGAAACCGAAGCCGGTCTTGAGCACGACCCGGTACTCACCGGCGGTCAGGGCGGCCACGTCGGCCTTGACCGGTGTCGTCAGCACGGCCTGGGTCTGCTTGAGCGAACCGGACTTGACCGTCACCGCGATGTCTCCCGTCGCGTCCACCGCTGCCGCCGGTCGCAGGTAGACGCCGTTGCCGCTCTCGCCGAGCACCCCCAGATTGCTTCCGGTCAGGGTGATCTCGCCGGCCGCGGCAGTGCTGAACCCGGCCGCCGACAGCTTGGTGATCTTCGGGGCCACGTACTTCACGTCGAGCTTGGTCGCCGGTGAGAGGGTCGTGAACCGCACCCCGGCCTTCGGCGTGAGCGACACCCGCCAGGTGCCTTCCTTGCCGGTCACGCCCGCCGGCAGCTTCACCAGGACCTGGGAGTCCTTGACCACCACGTAACCCGACGTCGAGGTGGCGAGCGTGGCGGCGTCCGCGACCGCGGAAAGGGTGACGGCGCTCGCCGAGTCGCCGGCCACCTGCGTGGTCAGGGAGACGCCGTCGATCTGGGAGAGGCCCGTGCCCGAGATCGTGCCGACGCGCGTGCCGTCGGTGGTGTCGACCTTCCAGGACACACTGTTGACCTTGGCCTCGTACGTGACTTCGAGGGTGCCCTGCGACTCCGCGTCCTTCAGCAGATCGATGGTGGACGCGGTGCCACCGGTTCCGGCCGGCAGCGCGACGCGCACCTTGCTCGACGAGACGTAGGTCAGCGTGAGCTTCTGGCTGTTCGAGGCACCCGCGGGAGTGGCCGTGGCGGTCCACTTTCCGGCCTTGAACTCGGCCTCCGTGCCGAACGGGGTGGTGCCGGACGCCGCGGTGATCTCGAGCTTCGCGTTGCCGGTGGCGAGCTGGTAGGCGTCGGCGACGGAGAACGCGGCCGGGCTGTCCGCGGCCAGAAGGTACTGACCGGCCGAGGCCTTCACGAACGAGGCGCCGGGGGCGGCGCTCGCGACCGGCGCGAACAGGCCGAGGCCGAGGGCGGTGGCGGCGGTGATACCCAGGACCCGGTTACGCGTGGTGCTCATCTGGTTCTGCCCCTTGAAACGTCGGAGGGAAGGATGCCCCGTGCTCTGTCACCAACAGTGCCCGAGTGATCGCTGTCCGTGAACCACCTAAAGAGTGAAAGCAGTTGTCTCATAAGCACTTACAAAACACTGCGGCCCCGCACTGACAAGGGTGCGGGGCCGCGGTGAGTGAGTCTCAGGCCACGTCGGAGTAGGAGATCACCGACTTGCTCGTGAAAACCCTTGATGCGCCGGTGAATCGAACCTCGTAGATGCCCTCGGTCGCCGCCGGCATCGCGAAGGTCGCCCACGTGCCCTGGGGGTCGATCTGGAGCGGCGTGAGGCTCACGTCGCGGCTGGTGCCGGCGCCCTCGGCGACCGGATGAAGCGTCCAGGTGCCCGAAAGACCCACGCCGGTGAGGCGTACAGCGCCTCCGCTCGTCGGTAGAACGGCCTTGCTGATACCCGTGATCGCGGCGCCGTAGGTGATGCTCACCGCCGGAGCCGGAACGCCCTGCCGGTACAGGATGACGTCAGCCTGCTGGCCGGGTGTGCCCGACGGAATCGCCGCCTGCACGGTGGTGTCCGAAAACCACTTCAGTGTAACGCTTTTCTTACCGGCCTTCGCCGTGATCCTCCGGGCCGAGAACTCCTTGGCCGAGCTGCCGAAGCCGGTGCCGGTGAGCACCACCTTGCCGCCGCTGGCCACGACGGCCGCCGTGTCGCTGGTCGACGGGGCGGGCGTCACGGCCTCGATCTTGTCGGTGGCCCTGCCCGAGTCGCCGGTCTCGCCCATGCCGGTCCTCAGCACCACCCGGTACTGGCCCGCAGGCAGGGCGGGCACGGTGAATTCGATCAGGAGCGGTTTGACGGACGTGGTGGTCACGTTGACGTCCTGGCCCCCGTTGGTGCTGCTGTCCGTCGGGCGGAGCAGGACCGATCCGGCCTCGTCCGGATCGACGGCCGCGAGATTCGTGCCGGTGAGCGTCACGGACGTGCCACCAGCGGTGGAGGCGCCGGAGACGGACAGGCGGGTGATCTTCGGGGCGACGTACGTGACGTCCAGTTTGGTCGCGGGGCTGACCGGGCTGAACGCCGCCCCACTGCTCGCGGCGAACGAGACCCGCCAGCTGCCGGGGTTGCCCGGTACGTCGGCGGGCAGCTTCACGAAGGCCCGGGAGTCCTTCTCCAGGAAGACTCCTCCGCCGGCGGCCGAGGCGAGGGCGTCCTGCGACATCACGGTCGGCAGATTGATCTGGCCGTTTCCGCCGACCGAGCTCAGCTTCCAGGCCTGCGTCCTCGAAAGGCCGGTGCCGCTGACGGTTCCGGTGCGGGTGCCGTTCCGGGGGTCGGGCTTCCAGGCCACGGAGGTGACCTTCCCGAGGTACGAGGTGGTGACCGACCCGGCAGGCACGCCGTTCTTGACGATCTGGATCGTGGCGTCGGTTCCGCCCGTCCCGGCCGGAAGGGCCAGGCGCAGGCGGGTGCTGGACACGTAGGTCGGGCTGACCTTGCGGGTGGTGCTGACCCCGGTGGTGCCGGTGCTGGTGATCAGGGCCGTGTACTTCGCGCCGCGGAACTCGGTGGCGTTCGCACCCAGGTTGCCGGTCGTGCTCAGCTCGAGCTTGGCGTTGCCGGTGGCGGGCTGCTGCGTCGAGCCGACGACGCTGAACGTGCTCGGGGCGACAGGGTCGTCCGAGTCGTCACCGGGAACGGGCGTGTTGTCGGCGAAGGCGTCGAGAGTGTAGGCCTCGCGGGCCTTGGCCTCGATGAAATCCCAGGAGAGGGTGGCGTATCCGTCGGATCCCCACCAGGTGCCCCAGGAGTTCTGGATCTGCACGCCGGTGGCGTTGTACCCGACGGCCATGATCGCGTGACCACCCAGGTCCGCGCCGGTGGCCTCGGCCGCGGTCATGACCGCGTCATGGCCGCCGTAGCCCAGGTAATAGAACTCGTTGAACACCGGAATGCCCAGGGCCACCGGCTTTTCGGACGACAGGGCCGCCTTGATCGCGTTGGTCTTGCCCAGGGCGTTGGTGGACTGGAAGAGCGTCTGGTACGAGTTCGCCGCGTACGGCGCGGCGGCGGCCCTGTCGGCCGTGGAAGGCGTGATGCGGAAGGTGGTGTCGTCGCCGGAGTACCTGGACTTCGGGGCGATGCCCTGGCTGACGAGCTTGTTGTACCCGTCGGAGAAGTACGCGCCGCCGCCGCCGGACTTGCTGCCGTCGACGTAGATCTGCGAGTACATGTACATCGGCGCGAAGGGCTGACCGCCCTTGGCCGTCCTGTTCGCGTACCAGCCGGCCATGGCGTAGCCGATGGTCCAGGCCACGCACGAGTCCACGCTGCCCTGGTCGCCGACGGGAACCGCCCACTGCTTCAGGTCCACGGACGCGGGGTAGCTCGACGCGCTGCGCAGCGGAATGCTGGCCCTGTTCGGCACGGTGAGCTCGAGCGGCGTCTTCAGCCCGGTGCCCTTGTCGCGGAAGTCGGGCCGGGTCCCGGTGGTGGTGGCGGCCGGCTGGAACGCGGCGCCGGCGGCGCTGGCGGCCGGCGCGAGCATCGCGGCACCCAGGCTCATCGACAGCGCAAAAACAGTGATGCGAGCGGTGTTTCGTCGACCGCGAGTGGTGCTGCGACTGGTCTGCCGATCAGGGGGAACCAAGCTCATGATCACCGAGTGTGCATGTTGTTGATCGTTCAGTGAACGGCCGCCCGGGTGATCAGTGGGCCTGGTGCCCAACCCTCACCCGATTGCGCGGGCATGCTCCAGGCTTGCTCAGGATTGCCGCAGTTCTGGCACCGCTCTTCAGGTTCTCTTGCGTCTACCACCCCGTACCGTGCCCGCGGCCATCAATCGGCTGTGCTCCGTCCGGGTGACAGGCCAGAACTCTGCGTCAAATGCGATCACTCCGCGTCGATATGCATTCCGGTGGGGTTCACGAGGAACCCCGAAGCCCCCTCACGGAGGAGACGCATGCGCACCCCCAAGTTCACCGCCAAGCGCGCCCTGGGCCTGGCGGCTGCTGCTGCCATCGCCGTCACCGGCACGGTTTCGGCTGCCGGCACCTCGCAGGCCGCGGTTCAGAGCCTGAAGCTCAACGTGGCGACGGTCGGCGCCGCCGCCAACCAGGTCATCACGATGACGGGTAAGGACTTCCAGACCGCGGCGGGCACCGCGAAGATCGACCTGATGTACTTCACGACGGCCACGAGCTGCACGGCCATGAGCTCCATCACGGGTGCTGCGAACATCGCCGTCACCCCGGCCAACGTCAACATCGTGTCCGCCACCAAGGCGACCTTCCTGACGCCGAGCCTCGCCAGCTTCACCCCGACCACGGCGGGTGTCGCGATCCTCCTGTGCGCGCAGAACTCCGGCGGCACCGAGGTCGTCGGTTCGGCGAAGCTCAAGCTCTACAAGGCTCCGGTCATCAACAGCAGCCTCGGTGGTGTCGGCGGCGTGAGCAGCAACACCGGCGCCGTCTTCGGTGGCTCGACCATCACCATCACCGGTGAGAACTTCAGCACCAAGACCACGGCCACGATCGGCGGCAAGGCGCTGACCAGCGTCAAGGTGGTCAAGGGCACCGGCACCACCGACTCCGGCAACGCCGGTGACGACACCCTGACCGGTACGGTTCCGGCCGGCACCGGCACGGGCAAGGCCATCACGGTCACGGGTGAGGGTGGCTCGGTCTCCTCGAGCGCCACCTTCAGCTACCTCGACGCTCTCAAGGTCTCCCCGGCCGTGGGCTCCGGCGCCGACAACAACGTCATCACGCTGACCGGCGTCGGCTTCAAGGACAAGTCGTTCGTGAACCTGGCGTCCGCGTTCGCCGACACCAAGTCGCTCGTCGCGGTCGTTCCGGCGGCCTCCAGCTACATCGCCGGCACCACCACGAACAGCAACATCACCACCGGTGGTACGGCGCCGAAGGTCTGCGACACGGTCCAGGTCGTCAGCGACACCGAGCTCACCTGCCAGCTGCCCGACCTCACCGGCGTCAACTCCGGTGGGTACAACATCCGCATCCTGACGGGTGGCACCACCAACGTTGCCGGCGTCACCGCGGTCTCCCGGGCGGCCGTCTACACCGCGGCCGCGTTCTGATCCACCGCAAGCAGTAGTACCTGGACCATCCCGCGAGCCCGGCCCCGTACAGGGGCCGGGCTCCCGGCTTTTGCCGACGCCGGCCAAATCGCTGTCCAACCGCCGTGCCCATGGGTGAAGATGCAGCGGTTGTCCGAACGAGGCGGAGGTCGAAGGACGTGGCGATCGATTTTCTCAGTGTGCTCGAGGGCCGGATGCAGCGGTTCGCGGCGTTGCTCGAGCGCGACGACCTCACCGCACCCGTTCCCTCGACGCCGGGCTGGAGCCTGTTCGACCTGGCCGACCACCTCGGCGGCGTCCATCAGTGGGCCGCTCATGCCATCGTGCACGGCAATCCCGACGGGACCCCGACGAAGGCCCCGGCCCGGCATCCGGCCGACTGGTACCGCGAGTCGGCCGCCGGGCTGATGACGGTGCTGGCGGACGAGGCCCGGCCCGCCTGGCACTTCGGGTCCGAGACCCCCAGGATCGCCGGCTGGTGGCGCCGCCGTCAGGTGCACGAGGTCACCGTGCACCTCTGGGACGCGCAGAACGCGCTGGGTGCAGCGGAGGCCATCGATCCGGACCTGGCCGAGGACGGCATCGACGAGGTCCGGCACGTGTTCTTCCCCCGGCAGGTGCGGCTGCGGCGGATCCCGCCGCTGAGCCGGAGCGTGCAGATCGGCGAGCACGTGTTCGGCGGCGACGGCACCGGCGACGTGCGACCCGAGGCCACCGTGACCGGTCCGGCCGAGGTGCTGTACCTCGCTCTGTGGCAACGGGTCTCGCCGCACGACCCCCGGCTGGTCGTCAGTGGCGACCGGGAGGCGGTCACCCAGGTGCTCACCGCCCAGGTGACCGCGTGACCGCGACGGCCACGGCCTCAGAGAGGCTGAGCGGCAACCGTTTCCGCGATCTCGCGGATCTGGGCCGGAGTCACCCGGCAGCAGCCGCCGATGATCCGGGCGCCGGCGGCGATCCAGTCCTCGACCGGGAAGACGGATTCGGAGGACGCCGGGGTCCACGACCGGGCCGAGGCGTCCCAGCCCTCGCCACTGTTGGGGTACGCGACCGCGGGCAGCGCGCCCGACCGGGCCACCACGTCCGCAATGAAGGCGGGCTCGGTGCAGTTCGCCCCCACCGCGACCACCGGTGAGACCGATGCCGCCATCGTGAAGGCCTCGGAAACCGGCTCGCCCCGGCGGGTTTCCAGCCCTGCGGGGGTGAGGCTCAGCCAGGCCGGGAACTGCAGGTCGTCGAGTTCGGCGAGCAGGGCCTCGACCTCGAGCAGCGACGGAATGGTCTCCACCGCGAGGACGTCCACGCCCGCCTCGGCCAGGGCGGCGAGCCGGGGGCGGTGAAAGGCCCGCAGCGTCTGGACGTTCATGCCCGGGTAGTCGCCGGTGTACTCGGCGCCGTTGGCGAGCGTCGCCCCGTAGGGGCCGACGGAACCCGCGACCAGGGCGGGGGCGTCGGACACGGCCTCGCGGGCCAGGCGCACCGACGTCGGCATCAGCTCCAGCGGTGCCTGGTAGCTCGCCGTGGTGACGATGTCGGCGCCGGCCTCGAGAAACGCCCGGTGCGCGTCGATGATCGCGGTGGGGTTGTCGATCAGCAGCTGCGCCGACCACAGGGCACCCGAGATGTCGTGGCCCTGACGTTCGAGTTCGGTGGACAGGCCCCCGTCGAGGACGAGGGGCCTGCCCGAGAGATCGAGGACCACGGTCAGTCCCGGACCAGCGCCTTGGGCATCTTGCCGGTCGACCGCACGTAGTAGGCGGCTGCCTGACGGGTGGCGAACATGCGGGCCACACCCATGATCGCGCCCGAGAGCGCGGCCCAGGCGATGGCTTCCTTCCAGGTCGTCTCCGGGTCTTCGGGCACCGTCGGCGGCTTGTTGCCCGTGGCGCCCTTCCAGATCAGGTTCAGACTCTGGTTGGCCGCCTGTGCCGCGGCGATCGCGGACACGGCCGACAGGACCTTCCACATCACCGAATTCATGCCTGATCTCCTCGTTCGCGGACGTGTCGTGCCAGGACCATCCTGCCCTGAAGATCAGGCTGCGGCATCGTCAGAGCAGCGAGAAGATCCAGCGCACCACCGGTACGAGCACCGGGGCACTGATGCCGAACATGCCCAGGAGGATCAGCAGCGCGACGACCCGGGCCAGCGGGCTGGGCCCGTGTCCGGACTGCGTGGTGCTGCGAAGCATCCTGAGGATCACCGTCACAGGGTGGCACGGGATCGCTGCGCTGTCCTAGGGGTCCACAGCAACCGCTGAGTAGGTGTACGGTCACAAGAGCGACAGGGGAGCGCCACAAGGGCGCTGAGAGTGCGAGCGATCGCAGACCCTCGAACCTGATCCGGGTCATGCCGGCGAAGGGAGTCGAGCTTTCTCGGTTCTGGCCGAGGTGTGTGCCACCAGCATGCGCCGACCGTCGAAACCCCCCTCCGATGACGGAGGTGCACGGGACATGAGCAGTACCCCTTGGAGTGGGCCACGGTTGTTCACGGCGGTCGGTGCCGTCGTGCTGGCCGCGGTGATCTACCTGGTCGGGCTACCGGAGGGCATGTCGGTCTTCGGTACCACCCTGGCCGACCTGACGCTGCCCGCCGCGTTGTTCGTGGGCACGGCGGGGGTCGCGGTCACCGCGGCCACGGCCCGGGCGGGGCGCTGGCGGGTGGTCGACATCGTCACGGCCAGTGTGCTGGGGGTGGCGGGTGGCCTGGTGTTCGCGATCTGGAACGCCGCGTCGACGCCGCTGCGTGACGCGATGGTGCCCCCGGCGTCCGCGCTCGTGGTGGGGGTGTGGCTGTTCCCGGCGGTGCTGGGTGCGCTGGTGGTGCGTAAGCCGGGGGCTGCGGTCTACACCGAGCTGGTCGCGGCGACGCTGTCGGCGTTGGTCGGCAACGAGTGGGGATTCGCGACGGTCTGGTACGGCCTGGTCGAGGGGATGGGGGCCGAGGTCGTCTTCGCGCTGCTGCTGTACCGCCGCTACGGCCTGCCGTCCGCGTTGTTCGCAGGGGCCGGGGCGGGAGTCGTGGTCGGCCTGATGGACAGCCTGATCTACTACCCCGAGGTCAGCCCGGGGGTGAAGCTGGCCTACGTGGTGATCGCGACCGGCTCCGGCGTGGTGATCGCGGGGCTCGGGTCGTGGCTGCTCACGGGGGCGCTGGCCCGCACCGGAACACTCGCTCCGCTCGCCTCGGGACGTAGTGCCGAACGTGTCTGAGTCTTCTCCACCGGTGGTCGAGGCCCGGGACTGGGGGTGGCGGCACTCAACCCGGAAGGCCTGGGCCGTGCGGGGTCTCGACCTGCGGATCGAGCCCGGTGAGCGGGTGCTGCTGCTCGGGGCCAGTGGCGCCGGCAAGTCCACGTTGCTGGCCGGGCTGGCGGGGCTTCTCGACCCGGAGGAGTCCGGGGGTGACGAGGAGGGATCACTGCTTCTGGACGGGGTGGTCGCCCGGCGCGCGCGGGTGGACGCGGTGCGGGCCGGGCAGGCGCTGACCGGGCTTCTGCTGCAGGACCCGCAGGCTCAGACCGTGCTGGCCCGCTGCGGTGACGACGTGGCCTTCGGGCTGGAGAACCACGCCGTGCCGACGTCGGAGATCTGGCCGCGGGTGGCGAAAGCGCTGGACGGGGTCGGGTTTCCGTACCCGGTCGAGCACCCGACCGGGCGGCTGTCGGGTGGGGAGCGGCAGCGGCTGGCGCTCGCCGGGGTGCTCGCGCTCGGTCCGGGTCTGCTGCTGCTCGACGAGCCGACCGCGATGCTCGATCCGGCCGGGGCCGATCTGGTGCGGCGCAGCATCGCGACCGTGCTCGAGATGACCGGCGCCGGTTGCGTTCTCGTTGAACACCGGGTCGAGCCGTGGCTGCCGTTCATCGATCGGGTCGTGGTGCTCGAGCCCGGCGGCGGGGTGTTCGCCGACGGCGCCCCGGGGCAGGTCTTCGCCGAGCAGGCTTCCGCACTGGTCGCCGCCGGGGTCTGGGTTCCCGGGGTGCGTTCCCGATGGCGGACGCGCGGTACGGCGAATCTCCCGGGCGCCGGTTCCGGGGGCTCGCCACTGCTCACGGCCGAGCCCCGGCCGGCGGCCGCGGCCGCGTCGGTGGCCGAGCCCCTGCTCACGGCGGAGGGGCTCGCCGCCCGGCGGCCGGGGCAGACCGAACCGCCGGTGCGCGACGTCGACCTGACGGTGCGGGCCGGTCGGGCGCTGGCGGTCACGGGGCCCAACGGGGCCGGAAAGTCCACGCTGGCGCTGACTCTGGCCGGATTGACCCCACCGGCGGCCGGTTCGCTGACGGCCTCCGGGATACTGGCGAACGGTGCCGGGCCGCATCCGCACCGCTGGCGGGCCGGGCAGCTGGTCAGCCGGATCGGCACGGTGTTCCAGGATCCGCAGCACCAGTTCGTCGCGTCGACCGTGGCCGGGGAACTGGCGGTCGGCCCGGAACGGGCGGCGGGTCGTCGCGGGTGGTTCGGGCGTACGGCGAACCCCGATGCCGGGGGCACCTCCTCGGCCCGAAGGGTCAGGGGGACCCCCATCGAGATCGACGAACTGCTGCGACGCCTGCGGTTGGACCACCTGGCGCGCGCCAACCCCTACACGCTGAGCGGTGGTGAACAGCGGCGGCTCTCGGTCGCGACCGTGCTGGCGACCGCGCCCGGTGTGCTGGTGCTCGACGAGCCGACCTTCGGCCAGGACGCCCGCACCTGGACCGAACTCACCGCGCTGCTGCTGGAACTGCTCGGTGAGGGCCGGGCCGTGGTGGCGGCGACGCACGACCTGGAGCTGGTCGAGGCGCTCGCGGGCGACGGTGACACGGGGGAGGTGCTGGAGCTGTGACCGCCCTGCTGCACGGCCTGGACATCCGCGAGGCCTCGCGCGCTCCGCTGGCCCGGGCCGATCCGGCCGCCAAACTGGCGGTGGCCACGGTGATCTCGGTCGCGCTCATCCTCACGGTCGACCCGGTGACGGCCGGTGTGGCCCTGGCTCTCGAGCTGGCGTTCCTGCCGTGGTGCGGCCTGTCACCGCGAAAACTGTTCCGCAGTAGCTGGATCATCCTGCTCGGCGCCGTTCCGGCCGGCCTCCTGACCCTGGTGTTCGGCGTGGACGGCGGCGACGTCCTGCTCGGCCTGGGCCCGGTCTCGGTCACCGAGGGCTCGCTCAGCTCGGCGGTCGCGATCACCCTGCGCATCCTGGCGATCGGCCTGCCCGGCGTCGTGCTGCTGGCCACCACCGATCCCACCGACCTGGCCGACTCGCTGGCCCAGATCCTGCGACTGCCGCACCGTTTCGTGCTCTCCGCGTTGGCTGCCCTGCGGCTGGTCGGACTGCTGGCCCAGGAGTGGCAGACCCTGACCATGGCCCGTCGCGCCCGGGGGTTCGACCACGGACTGCGGCAGCTGCTGGGCCAGGTGTTCGCGCTGCTGGTGATCGCGATCCGCCGAGGGACGGTGCTGGCCACCACCATGGAGGCCCGCGGCTTCGGCGTGGACGCCCCCCGCACCTGGGCCCGCCCCGCCCACTTCGGCCTCTTCGACTGGGCCGTGGTGCTCGGCGGTGTGGCCGTGGCTGCCCTGGCCACCGGCGCCGGTCTGTGGCTGGGAACCTGGAACCTGGTGCTCGCCTAGCCGGTCTGCGAGCCGGCCCTTGAATCGGGTGCTCGCTTAGCCGGTCTGCGAGCGGGCCCCTGAGCCGGGTGCTCGCCCAGCCGGTTTGCGAGCCGGACCCTGAGCCGGGTGCTTGCTTAGCCGGTCTGCGAGCGGGCCCCTGAATCGGGTGCTCGCTTAGCCGGTCTGCGAGCGGGCCCCTGAATCGGGTGCTTGCTTAGCCGGTCTGCGAGCGGGCCCCTGAATCGAGTGCTCGCCTGGCCGGTCTGCGAGTGGGCTCCTGAACCGGGTGCTGGCATGGCCGTCTGCGTGGACGGGCCTGAGATGTGGCTGCACTGGTCGCTCGCATGGCTCGCGCGCGAACCTGCTGCTTTCGATTATCGATAATCGAAAGCAGCAGGTTCGCCGAGCCGGGTTGCTGGCGCGACGGGTATCCGGCCGGTTCGGGTGTGGGGACCGGAGCGTGGGGCGGTGAGGGTCGGTGCGTGGGGTCGGGGCGTTGGGCCGGTGCGTTGGGCCGGGGCGTTGGGCCGGGCGTGAGGTCCGTGCGTGAGGGTCGGTGCGTGAGGGCCGGTGCGTGGGATCGGAGCGTGGGGCGGGTGCGTTGGGCCGGAGCGTGGGGTCGGACGGGTTCGGGTCAGGCGTAGGTGCAGTAGCCGTCTACGTGCTGGTCGATCTCCGGGCGGAAGGTTTCGAGCATGGAGCGCACCAGGCGGGCGGTGCCGTCCGGGTGTGAGCAGGCGCCGCGGCCGGTGACGAGGCCGGTCAGTTGCTCGATCCGTTCCACCAACCCGGCCGCCTCACGATGGGAGCGGGTGAGCGGGAGACGCGTGCACGCGTCCGCCATTGCCGGTAAGCCGTTGGTGCAGGGGCCACAGCGCTTGGCGCGTTGCCCGGCCAGGTAGTCGACGATCGACGCGGTGTAGGTCAGGGGGCAGTCGCCGGGCAGCATCGGGAGCAGGACGCCGGCACCGAGTTTGGCGCCGAACCGGGCCAGGTCGCTGGGGCTGAGCGTGCAGTTGGTGACCTGCTGGGGCGAGAGCCAGGTGCCGTGGTAGCCGCCGAGCAGCAGCGGGCGCTCCGGGTCGTAGCCGCAGAACTCCAGCATCTCGGCCAGGGGGACGCCGTGCGGGGCCTCGAGCACCAGGCCGCCCGGGCCGTCGGCCGAGATCGACAGCAGCCGGGTGCCGGGCTCGGCCGGGGTGCCCCAGCGCGCGTACCGTTCCGGGCCGAGGTCGCTCACCGCGGCCAGGTGGGCCAGCGTCTCGGCGTTCGACAGCATGGTCGGCCGCCCCCGCAGCCCGGAGATGGCGGTCGGGGTGCGCGTGGTGACGGGCAGATTGTCGCGCCCGGCCACCATCTCCAGCACCGCCGCCGACTGCCCGCCGACGAAACCGCCGCTGGTGACGTGCATCTCGAAGGCGACGGCCTTGCGTCCGCGCGGACGCTCCTTGATCGCGTGCTTGATCGCGGCGGCCACGTGCGGCCGCTCACCCGGAACGGCGACGTGCACGTGGTGGATGTCGAGCGTCTCGGCCAGCAGCTGGGCGCCGTCGAGCACCAGGTGCGGCGCCGAGAACATCATCGCGCTGTCCTTGGCGCTGGCCGGCTCACCCTCCGAGCAGTTCACCACCAGCTCGCGCTTCTTGCCCGACTCGAGGGCCGCCTGCAGCTTGCGGGCGAACGGGAACTCGGCCCCACCTCGCCCGGTCAGGCCGATCTTCCAGCTCATCTCGATCAGCTGCTGCGCGTCACGGCGGGCCGGCTCGTTCCACAGCCGCCGGTGCTGGGACAGGCTGCCGTCGCCGTCCGGCCCGACCCCGCGCAGCAGCAGCGGGCCGTCGAGCAGCGAGACCACACCGTGGAAACCGGCCTCGACCTCGGTGTGGGTCATCGGCGTCGCCGTCCGGCCGGGGACTGACGCTCCAGGCGCCGTTCCGTGCCCAGCGTGCCCACGCGGACCACCACGGCCCAGACCACGATGCCGACGCAGAGCACGCTGATCGCCATCGACCAGGTTTCGGTGTTGTCGGTGCCGATGCCGAAACCGTGCACCAGCCCGGCCACCCAGCCCAGGTACGAGGTCAGGTGGATCGCCCGCCAGGTGCGCGAGCGGAACCGGGTGCGGGACAGGCCGGTGAGCACCGTGAGGATCACGAAGTCGGTGGCCAGCGTGCCGAGACCCAGCCACAGCGGCTCGTACTCGCCCCGGAACGGGACGAAGACGTCCCACCAGCGGATGTTCACGAACTCGTCGATCACCGCGAGCACCGCGTGCGCGATCAGCAGCGCGACCGCGAGCAGCGAGATGTTGCGGTGCAGGTGCTGCGTGACGAACCGGGGCCAGAACCGCGACGACGCCCGTAGCGTCGAGAGCACGCCGAGCGCCACGGACAGGGTCATCAGGAGCAGCAGGATCACGCCGGTACCGCGGTTGAGGAACCAGAGCAGGCGGTCGTCCTTGAAGGCCTCGGTGAAGAAGTCGGGGCTCATCCGTTCACTGCGCCCAGCGGCCAGCCGGCCACCCGGTGCACCGTGCCGTCGGCCGCGACCAGGCGCGCGGCGACGTCTTCGTGCTCGAGCCACTCCACGGCCGCCCGGCCGCGCACGATCGACGCGGTGCTGATCGCGTTCGCCTCCACGCAGGAGACCCCGCAGGCCGTGACCGTGCGGAAGGTCGCGTCGACCGGCCGGCCGGTGCGCGGGTCGAGCAGATGGTGCAGCTCGCCGTCGTTCCACCAGCGGCGGGCCAGCACCGACGAGGTGGCCAGGCCGCCCTCGGTGATCACCACCACCTCGGCCCCGGGAGCCGCGACGTCTTCGGGCAGTTCGGTGATCGACACCCGCCAAGGATGCGTGCCCGGGGCGGTGTCCGGAAGTAGCCCGACCGCGACATCACCCCCCAGGCTGATCACCAGATCGGTTCCCACCTCGCTCGGCACGGTCTCGGCGATCAGGTCGGCGGCGAACGCCTTGCCGGTCGCGCCGAGGTCGAGCGACACGTCGTCCGGAACTCGCATTGCACCCTGCGGGTCGATCTCGATCTCTCGCCAGGCGCCGGTGCGGGCCGGGTAGGAGGCCTGCGCCGGGTCGCCGGAGACCAGCCCGGGCATCACGGTGGAGTCCATCGCCTGACCCGTCGCCATCAGGCGCCGCAGCTCGTCGATGTCGCGGTCGTAACCGAGCGCGAGCAGCTGCCGCCCGAGTGTCGGGTCGACCAGGCCGTCGGTCGCCTCGGCCGCCCACACCGCCGCCGACACCGCCCGGCACAGCAGCGGTGTCACCCCCACCCAGGTCCCCGCGTAACGGTTGGTCCGGGCCAGGTCGGAGTCGGTGCGGAACCGGCTCGCCGCCTTGTCCACCTCGGCCAGGATGCGCTCGCAGGCCGCCCGCGCCGCCTCGAGCTTCTCGGCGTCGGCCACCACCAGCGCGGCGTAACTGCCCAGCGCGCTCCAGCGAGCGGTGCCGTACTCGAGCGTCTGGCCCGCGTCAGAGACCGGGGGCATCGATCAGGACCCGCTCGAGGGCACGGCCGGGGGAGACGTCGTGGTGCTCGTGGTCGTCGTGCTCGTCTCGGTCTCCTCCGCCTCGTCGGCGGTGGTCGTCTCCGCCGGGGTGGTGGGCTTGGAGGTGGTCGTCGAGGTCTTGGTGGTCGCCCTGGGCTGCGAGGCCTCGGAACTGGGGACGTCGTCCGCACCGGAGCCGGTCTGCGAACCGTCGGTCTGTGATCCGCCGGTTTCGGTCGACGTCTGGGTGGTCCGGGTGCCACCGCCCGAGTTCTGCTTCTTCCGGGCCGGCCGGGGCGTGCCGGTGGCCTCGGTCTCGGGGGTGGCCGAGTCGTCGGTGGTCTGGGTGTCGTCGGGCGTCGCCTGGGGCTGCTGTGCCTGCCAGGCCGCGGCTTTCGCCTCGTCCTTCTCCCGGGTCTGCGACGCCGCCAGGGCCGTGGTGCCGCCGACGGCCACGAGGGCGACCGCGGCGACGCCGGCGGTCAGGGTGCCGGCGACCCGAAGGCCGCGGTCTCGGTCGTCAGGGCTCACGGAACGCACCCAGCCACTGTGGGGTCAGCTCGGTGAAGAGCCGGTCATCCAATTCTCAAATAAACGTCAACCAGATGAGATCCCCCCAGGTCGCCGTACGCGAGCGATCACGGTCGGCCAACGATCACCAAAGGGGGTGAACCGCCGCGAATTACGCACCGCCGAGCACGACGGGAGGATCAGGAGGACTGACCGACCAGCTTGCGGAACCTCTGCCCCAGGCTGCCCCCGGCTCCCTTGCGCCGCTGCCGCATGCGCTCGCGGGTGCGGGTCTCGGCCGGGCTCAGCACGACCTGCACCTTCGCCCCGCCGAGCCGGGACTTGCCCAGCTCCAGCCGCCCGCCCGAGGCGATCGCGGCCCGCCGCACGATGTCCAGACCGAGGCCCGACGAACCGGCGTTGCTGTGCCCCCGGGCCACCACGTCGGCCCCCGGCAGACCGGGCCCGCCGTCCTGCACGGCCAGCACGATCTCGTGGGCCGCGTTGGTGTTCACCGTGACCTCGAGCGGCACACCCTCCTCGGTGTGCGCGAACACGTTGTCGATCAGCACGTCCACCACGTCGGTGAGCTCCACCGGGTCGATCCGCGCCCAGGTGGGCCGGCTCGGCAGCCAGGTGCGCAGCGATCGTCCCTGCTCGTCGGCCAGCGCCGACCAGAACGCCACGCGCTCGCCGACCAGTGCCGCCACGTCGCACCGGGAGGTCACGTTCGCCTTCACCGGGCGCCGCGCGTCCTGCACCACCGCGCTCACCGTGCGCTCGAGGGTGGCCACGTGCTCCTCGATGCGCCGCGCCACCTCCGGGTCGGTCACGCTCTCCACGTCCAGCCGCAACGCGGTGACCGGGGTGCGCAGACGGTGCGAGAGGTCGGCCACCGACTCCCGTTCGGAGATCAGCAGCTGCTCGATGCGGGCCGAGAGCCGGTTCAGCGCCCCGGCCATGGCCACCACCTCGGGCGGCCCGTGCTCGGGACTGCGGATGTCGAGCCGGCCGTCGCGGATCGAGTCCGCCGCCGCGGCCAGGTCTTTGATCGGGTCGCTGAGTCTTCGGGCCAGCGTGTCGGCGGCCCCGACCGAGAGCGCGAGCAGCAGCGTGCCCAGCGCGGCCAGGATCAGGCTGGCCCGCCCGACGTCCCGGTGCAGCTCGGCGCCGCTGACCTCGGTGCGCACGATGTACGCGCCCTCGGTGCTCAGCGCCGGCGCGTAGACCACGGCCTGGCCGTCGTTGCGGGTGGTGAAGGCCAGCCCGGTGCGCGCGGTGTCGATGTTCTCGGAGTCGTCGGCGACCTGGGCCCCGAGCGTGGAGTTGTCGGGCAGGAAGATCGTGGTGATGCCCAGCGGGTCAGGCCCGGAGGCGGCCTTGTCGAGCTCGGCCTTCGCCGTGTCGGCCCCCGAGGAGGCCGCGATCTGGGCGAGGTTCGTCGCGTCGGCCGTGACGGTGGCCAGCGTGCGTTCCTCGGCCAGCGAGCGCAGCAGCAGGGTGAGCGGGATCAGGAAGGCCAGGACCACGGCGGACGTGGTCGCGGCGACGAGCAGGGTGAGACGCCAGCGCACGGGTCACCTGCTCCTCAGGGTTCGGGACGGCACAGGTCGAGGCTGGATCAGTCGGTGCCGGGGGCGACCAGACGGATCCCCACGCCGCGGGTGCTGTGCAGGTAGCGCGGCTCTGCGGCCGACTCCCCGAGCTTGCGGCGCAACCAGGACAGATGCACGTCGATGGTGCGGTCCCCGCCACCGTACGGCTGCTGCCAGACCTCGGCGAGCAGTTCGCGCTTACTGACCACCTCGCCGGCCCGCTGGGCCAGGGCCAGCAGCAGGTCGAACTCCTTGCGCGACAGTTCCAGCGGCTCACCGTCGAGGGTGGCCACGCGGGTGCGCGCGTCGAGCGCCAGACCGCCGACCGTGAGCGGGCCCTCGGTCTTCTGCGGCCCGCCGCGGCGCAGCACCGCGCGGATCCGGGCGTCGAGGTGGTCGGCGCCGAAGGGCTTGGTGACGAAGTCGTCGGCCCCGGCGTCGAGGGCGCGGACGGCGTCCGTGTCCTCGTCGCGGGCCGTCACGACGATCACCGGCACCTCGCTCACGGCACGCAGCATCGTCAGCACCTGGATGCCGTCGACGTCGGGCAGACCGAGGTCGAGCAGGACTACGTCCGGCCGATCGTCGATCACCGACTGCAGGCCGGGAAGACCTCCCGGCTGCCATTGCACTGCGTGACCGCGATCGGTCAGAGCTCTGGAGAGGGCCGCGCGGATTCCCGCGTCGTCCTCGATGATCAGAATGACCGCCACGTGCGCGACGGTACCGGCTGTGGAGTGGTTCCGGACATTCTGAATGTCCGGATCTCCACCCGCACGGCTCAACGCTATGGTGCCGACGGAGGTGATTTGGGTGAAACGCCGGATCGTGGGCACGCTACTTGTGTGGCTGGCGGCAGTCGCGACGGTTGCCGCTATCGCGTCGTTCGCGATCGGCGAGGCCGGTCGTCAGGTGACGTCCTCGCCGGTCTCCGCCCCGTCACCGATCGCAGTTTCGTCCTCGGCCGCATCGCCGGCAGTCACGCACAGTGGCGTCTCCGGTACGGGCCCGGACGTCGGTCCGACCCCGTTCCCGGGGGCCTCCCGTCCGGGTCGCCACAGCCGCGCGGTGGACACCGACGGCGGCCGGATCCAGGCTCGTTGTGCTGGGGAAGAGGTCAGTCTCGACGGTGGGTACGCCCGGCCCGAGGGTGGCTGGCGCGCCCGGATCCACTCCGCGCAGACGGCCCGGCTGGAGGTCGTGTTCTCGCTCGGGCGCTCCCGGGCGGTCCTGGTCACGGCTGTTTGTGAAGGCGGCGCACCGGCTTTCCGGGCGGCCGCGGTCGATCCGGATCGCCCGGACGCCTCGTCCAGAACCGCGTCCGGTGGCGCGGGCGGGCAGCCGGAGGCCGGTGTGACGGAAATCTCGTCGCCTCCGACCCGGCCGGACCAGTCCCCTGCCCCGTCGTACTCCGGCGATCCGTCCCCTTCGAGCGGTTCGACCGTTCCGCCTCCGGTCGCGAGTCCGGCGGAGCCCACCTCGTCCGGCACCTCTGCTCCGGCGCTCCCGGGCCGGCCCGCGCCCTCCACCACCCCGGAGGTGACCGGGGAGCCGTCGGTGAGCGGAACGTCCGCCGGTTCGCAGGAGTCTGAGGATCCGGAAGCTTCGCCGGAGCCGGGAAGTGCCGAAAGCGCGCAGGGTGCGGGCGGTTCGCCCGGCTCGACCGGACAGGTGACGGATGCCCCGGACCAGGGATCCGGGCCCTCGGCCACGTCATCATCGGGTGACTGTGAGGACGCGGGTGCAGCGACGGTGCCGGAGGGCATCTGTGAGTCGGCGGACCCCGGATCCATCCCCGTCGCGATGTGAGCCGATCGGGTTTTCTTTCCGGGCCGGGAACACCGGCCGCCCTTCGATAGTTGAGCGAGGCAGACTCAAGTTAGATCAGTCCCGAATTGACTGACTGCGGAGACTGCATCAACCTGAGTGAGGGCCACTCAGCTCTTATCGAAGGGAACCAAGATCATGGCAAGAGCGGTCGGAATCGACCTCGGAACCACCAACTCCGTCGTGGCCGTGCTCGAGGGCGGCGAGCCCACCGTCATCGCGAACGCCGAGGGCGGTCGCACCACGCCGTCCGTCGTGGCGTTCGCCAAGTCCGGCGAGCCGCTGGTCGGCGAGGTCGCCAAGCGCCAGGCCGTCACGAACGTCGAGCGGACCATTCGCTCCGTCAAGCGGCACATGGGCACGGACTGGAACATCGCGATCGACGACAAGAAGTACACGTCGCAGGAGATCTCGGCCCGTGTGCTTCAGAAGCTCAAGCGCGACGCGGAGGAGTACCTCGGCGAGACCGTCACCGACGCGGTGATCACGGTCCCGGCCTACTTCAACGACTCACAGCGGCAGGCCACCAAGGAGGCCGGCGAGATCGCGGGCCTCAACGTGCGCCGCATCATCAACGAGCCCACCGCCGCGGCCCTCGCCTACGGTCTGGAGAAGGGCAAGGCTGACGAGCGCATCCTGGTCTTCGACCTCGGTGGCGGCACGTTCGACGTCTCCCTGCTCGAGGTCGACGTCGAAGAGGGTGGCAGCACCGCCATCCAGGTCGTCTCGACCGCCGGTGACAACCACCTCGGTGGTGACGACTGGGACCAGCGCGTCATGGACCACCTGGTCAACACGGTGAAGAGCTCGACCGGTGTCGACCTGTCGAAAGACAAGATCGCCATGCAGCGTCTGCGTGAGGCCGCCGAGCAGGCGAAGAAGGAACTGTCCAGCGCGACGTCCACGACGATCTCGCTGCAGTACCTCTCGATGACCGAGAACGGTCCGGTCCACCTGGACGAGAAGCTCACCCGGGCCCAGTTCCAGCAGATGACGGCCGACCTGCTCGAGCGCACCAAGGCGCCGTTCCAGTCGGTCATCAAGGAGGCGGGCATCTCCGTCTCCGAGATCGACCACATCGTGCTCGTCGGTGGTTCCACGCGTATGCCCGCCGTGAGCGAGCTGGTGCGTGAGCTGACCGGTGGCAAGGAGCCCAACAAGGGCGTCAACCCGGACGAGGTCGTCGCCATCGGCGCCGCCCTGCAGGCCGGCGTCATCCTCGGAGACCGCAAAGACGTCCTGCTCCTCGACGTCACCCCGCTCAGCCTGGGCATCGAGACCAAGGGCGGCGTGATGACCAAGCTCATCCACCGCAACACCGCGATCCCGACCAAGGCGTCCGAGGTCTTCACCACGGCCGACGACAACCAGCCGCAGGTGCTCATCCAGGTCTTCCAGGGTGAGCGTGAGCTGGCGCGCGACAACAAGCCGCTGGGCAACTTCGAGCTCACCGGTATCGCTCCCGCCCCCCGGGGCGTGCCGCAGATCGAGGTCACCTTCGACATCGACGCCGACGGCATCGTGAACGTGTCCGCGAAAGACCGCGGCACGGGCAAGGAGCAGGCGATGCGGATCACCGGCGGCTCGGCCCTGTCCAAGGACGAGATCGACCGCATGGTGAAGGAGGCCGAGCAGCACGCTGAGGAAGACCGTCAGCGTCGCGACGAGGCCGAGGTCCGCAACGGCGCCGAGCAGCTCGTCTACTCCACCGAGAAGTTCCTGCGCGACAGCGAGGACAAGCTTCCCGAAGAGGGCAAGGCCAAGGTCAACACGGCCATCGCCGAGCTGAAGACGGCGCTCGAGGGCACCGACATCAACGAGATCAAGGCCAAGCAGGAGGCCCTGTCCACGGCCAGCCAGGAACTCGGCGCGGCGCTCTACGCGCAGCAGTCCGAGGGTGGGGCCGAGGGTGCGGCCCCCGGTGCCGGCGCCGCGGGTGCGTCCGCCGGTAGCTCGTCGAAGAACGACGACGACGTGGTCGACGCCGAGATCGTCGACGAGGACAAGTGATGGGTGAGCAGACTGTCGATCCGTCGGAGAACGGCTCCTCGGGGCCGGTAGTCCGCGACCGACGTCGGCTCGACCCGGAAACCGGTCAGGTGCGCGAGGAGTCGGCGGAAACGGGCGAGACCACGGAGGGGGCCAAGGCCGGCAAGAAGCCGGCCCACGCCTCCGACGCCCCGGTCGACGCCAAGGCCGAGGCCGACGGCGAGAGCCCGGCCGAGGCCGACGCCGAAGGTCAGGGCGACACCGGTACCAAGGCTGACGAGTCGTCCTCGGACGACGACGAGAAGGGAACGGAGGAGGTTTCGCTGGACGGCATCCTGGCCGACCTCGACGCCGCCCGGTCCTCGGCCGCGGAGCGACTCGACGACCTGCAGCGTCTGCAGGCCGAGTTCGTGAACTACCGGCGCCGGGTCGATCGTGACCGCGACGTGTCGAAGGAGACGGCGATCGCCGGTGTGCTGGAGGCCCTGCTTCCGGTGCTCGACGACGTCCACCTCGCCCGTCAGCACGGCGATCTGGAGTCCGGCCCGTTCGCGGCGATCGCCGAGAAGCTCGAGGCGGTGCTGGAGCGGTTCGGTCTGGTCCGCTACGGCGAGGCCGGCGAGGAGTTCGACCCGTCCGTCCACGAGGCGCTGATGCGCACCGAGGCGGAACTGGCCGAAGGCACCACGACGACCACGGTCGTCCAGGTGCTGCAGCCCGGCTATCGCAGTGGTGACCGGGTGCTGCGGGCAGCCCGGGTCGCCGTGGCCGACCCAAACTGACACCTCGCCCGTGACCGGAGCGGGAATCGGCTGAGCCGGCCGATTCCCGCTCCGGGCCTCCCGGCGGCTCAAGGAGAGACACATGGCGGGCCAGGACTGGTTCGAAAAGGACTTCTACTCGGTACTCGGAGTGCCGCAGAACGCCAGTGCGGCAGACATCAAGAAGGCGTACCGCAAGGTCGCGCGTACTCACCATCCGGACGCCAACCCGGGTGACAACGCGGCCGAGAAGCGGTTCAAGGAGGTCGGCGAGGCCTACGCGGTGCTCTCCGACCCCGAGCAGCGCCAGCAGTACGACGCGATCCGCGCGATGTCCCGCGGCGGAGCACGTTTCACGGCCGGTGGAGCCGGTCCCGCCGGCGGTGCCAGTGGTGCGGGCTTCGAAGACCTGCTGGGCAACCTGTTCGGCGGCGGTGTGCCGGGCGCGGGCATGCCTGGTGCCGGTCAGCAGCGGGTGCGGTACACCACCACCGGTGGCCCGGGCGCGGGTCCGGGCCGGGGCGGCGCCGAGTCCCCGATCTTCGAAGACATGCTCAACGGCCTCTTCCCGCCCGGCAGCGGTGGCGGCAACGGCTACCGTTCCCCGCGCGGCCCGATGCGGGGCGGCGACCTCAACGCCACCGCCACCCTGACCTTCCGTCAGGCGATGGAGGGCGCACAGCTCAATCTCCGGGTCGACGACCCGCAGGCCGGTCTGCGCACCATCACGGCACGCATCCCCGCCGGGGTGCGCGACGGCCAGAAGGTGCGCCTGCGCGGCAAGGGCAAGTCGTCCGACATGGGGGGTGAGCCGGGCGACCTGTGGGTCACGGTGTCGGTCGAGCCGCACCCGATCTTCACGCTCGACGGTGCCGACGTCCGCATCACCGTGCCGGTCACCTTCCCGGAGGCCGTCTTCGGCACCGAGATCGAGGTGCCCACCCCCGACGGTGCCCGGGTGAAGCTCAAGGTGCCCGCCGGAACGCCCTCCGGCCGCACCCTGCGGGCCCGGGGCCGAGGCGTGAAAACCGCCAAGCGCACCGGTGATCTGCTGGTGACGCTGCAGGTGGCGGTGCCCCAGCGGGTCGACAGCAAGGCCCGGGAGGCGCTGAACACGTTCGCGGAGGCGACGGCCGGGGAGAACCCCCGCTCCGGGCTCTTCGCCCATCTCGACGACAAACCCTAGGCAGGACACGGAGGCCCGGCGATGGCTGACGAGATCAACGTCGAGTTCAGCGGCGAGTTCAGCGTCGACCCGGACGCGCCCATCTTCGTGATCTCGGTGGCGGCCCAGCTCGCCGGGATGCACCCGCAGACGCTGCGGCAGTACGACCGGCTCGGCCTGGTGACCCCGGGCCGGTCGGCCGGCCGGGGTCGCCGCTACTCGCCCCGCGACGTCGCGTCTCTGCGCGAGGTGCAGCGCCTTTCCCAGGAGGAGGGCGTGAACCTGGCCGGGATCAAGCGGATTCTCGATCTGGAGTACGAGAACCGGGCTCTGCGGGGCCAGGTCGACGCCCTGATGAAAGAGCTCCAGGTACTCCAGGCCAAACTGCGCGGTGCGGGCCGGGTGTTCGCGGCCGAACCGGGCGGCGACATCGTGGCGGTGGCCCCCGGGCGCCGCCCGCAGCGGCCTGTCACCTCGACGGCGCTGGTCGTGTGGCGTCCCGGCCGGTAGAACTGATGACCATGGAATCAGATCTGCGTGCCCTCATCGATGAGATCGAAGACCAGGAGCGCCGTCTCCGGCTTCCCGGCTTCGACAACGACGACGCCTGGCAGATCGGCATCATCCTGGTCGAGCTGGCCGCCTCCCGCCGCGCCCCGGTGACGGTCGACCTGCGCCGCAACGGCCAGCAGCTCTTCCACTACGCCCTGCCCGGCACCAACGCCGACAACGACGCCTGGATCCGCCGTAAGGCCGCCGTGGTCGACCGGTTCGGCCTCTCCTCGCTGCTCGTCGGGCGCCAGGCGCTCGCCGACGGCGTCACCTTCGAAGAGCGTTTCCGCCTCGACCCGGCCGATTACGCCGCGCACGGCGGCTCGTTCCCGGTTCACGTGCACGGCGTCGGGGTGGTCGGAACCGTGACGGTGTCGGGTCTGCCCGAGGTCGACGACCACATGATGGTCGTGGCCGGGCTCGAGCAGTATCTCGAAGACCTCAGTAAGTAGCGCCCCGGCGCGCGCCCACGGCCACCGCGGTCAGGGCGACCGCCAGCAGCAGCACGCCCCCCACCCAACCGCCGCCGCTCAGCCGCCCGGCCACCGCGAGCCCCAGGGCCAGCACGGCCGGCGGCACCGGCGCGGCCCGCAGGCTGTCGGCCCCGCTCAGCCCGGCCCGGCGCAGGCTGCGCGCCGCCACGAACGCCCCTGAACCGCAGGCGAACCCGGCCACCAGGGCGGACAGCAGGGTGAAGAGCCGCGCGTGGGCCTGGCCGGTGGTGTAGTCGGCGGTGCCCAGGAACACCGCGACCAGCAGCGTCTGCGGCACCAGGAAACCGATGACCGCGGTGGCCAGACCCGCGACCGTGCCCATCAGCAGCCGCCCCGGGGTGGGTTCGGCCCCCGGGGTGAGCTCGTCGGGCAGCACCCACCACGACCGGCGACGGCGTCGCGTCTCGCTCCGGTAACGACCCATGACCGATTTCCCCGTATTGACCGTTTGGGTACGGAATCCTCTGTTACCTTACTTCAACCCAAGGTCACGAACGCCAGTTTCTGCATCGCTGGAGGGTGGCAAGGATGAATCCGCGGCAGCGGCGCGGCGTGCTGCTCATGGGAGTCGCCGTTCTCGGTGCGGTGGCTGTCTTCCTGCTCATCGCCGGCTATGTGAGCGACATTGGCCACCGGGTCGGCCCGATGACCACCAGCTACCGCTTCACCGACGAGGTGAAGAAGTACGCCCCGATCACCGCCGACGACATCGAAGAGGTCGAGCTTCCCTCGAAATGGTTGCCCGAGGCGGCGATCCAGTCGTTCGACACCTCCCGCGGCCTGGTCGCCACCAGCGACATCCCGGCCGGGGCGATGCTGCAGGAGGGCATGGCCTCGTCGCCGCCCGAGCTGAAACCCGGCCAGAGCGAGATCGCCATCCTGATCGACGCCGAGACCGGCGTCGGTGGCAAGATCCAGACCGGCGACCTGGTCGACATCTACGGCACGTTCAGCGTGAGCAGCACCGACGCGCAGGGCGGCAGCGAGAAGGCCGACCAGGCGCGGGTGATCGTCAGCAACGCCCAGGTGCTCGCGATCGGGGCGCTGCAGAAGATCGACTCCCCCGACCAGGAGGAGTTCCGCCAGACCGAGGTCGTGCCCGTCACCTTCGCCCTCGACCGCGAAGACAGCCTGAAGGTCACCTACGCCGAGAGTTTCGCCACCAAGGTCCGGCTCGCCCTGGTCGCCCCGGGCACGCGCTCGCAGCCGCCGGGCAGCAACGGCGTGCTCGAGGGCTCCCAGCTCCTGAAGGCAGGCCGAGGATGAACCGGCAGCAGCCGGGCCGAGCGACGAGCCGGCCGCAGCCGAAACCGCAGCCCCAGCCGAAACCGCAGCCGAAACCGCAGCCGCAGCCGCAGCCGAAACCCCAGCCCCAGCCGCAGCCGAAACCCCAGCCCCAGCCGCAGCCGAAACCGCAGCACCAGCCCCAGCCCCAGCCGAAATCGAAACCGCAGCCGGGCCGCCGCAGCCGGGGCGCGAGATGAACCGCCGCCTGCTCCTCGGCAGCGCCGACGAGCTCGTGGTGCAACGTGTCTCGTCGGTCTGCGAAGAACTCGGCGACGAACTGGTGCACGTCTGCGTCACCTCCAACGAGGTGCCCGACGCGGTCTCCGGTTTCCAGCCCGACGTGCTGATCCTGGCCGAGAGCCTGGGCCCGGTACCGGTTCTCGACCTGATCCGGCAGATCGCCCGGCAAGACCCGTTCGTCGGCATCCTGCTGCTCAGCTCCACCTCCGATCCGGAGCTGTTCCGGGTCGCGATGGAGGCCGGCGCCCGCAGCATCGCCCCGCTCGGCTTCACCATCGACGACCTGGGCCAGCGCATCGAGAGTGCCGCGGCCTGGGCCGGCATCGTGCGCAGCCACATCGCCGGCGACACCTCCCGCGTGCTGGGCAGCGGTCACGTGGTGGCCCTGGCCGGCAGCAAGGGCGGCGTCGGCACCAGCACCCTGGCCGTGCACACCGCCCTCGAGGCCGCCGCCGACGGCCGCCGTACCTGCCTCGTCGACCTCGACCTGCAGACCGGTGACCTCTCCACCCTCCTGAACATCAGCCACCGCCGCGACGTCACCGATCTGATCGGCCTGGTCGGCGAGATCTCCGGGCAGACCCTCGACGACGTCCTGTTCCGCCACACCTCCGGGCTGCACGTCCTGCTCGGCCCGCGCGAGGGCGAACGCGCCGAGGAGATCACCGAGGCCGTGGGCCGCGCGGTGATCGGTGCCCTGAAGTCTCGGTTCGACGTGGTGGTGGTCGACGTCGGCAGCGTGCTCACCCCGGCCGGCGCGTCCGCGGTCGAGATCGCCGACCGCGCCGTGCTGGTCGCCACCCCCGACGTGCTGAGCATGCGCGGGTGCCGCCGCACCGCCCGCCTGTGGGACCGGCTGCGGCTGCGGCCCGAGAAAGACGTCACCGTGCTGCTCAACCGCATCTCCCGGGGTGTGGAGGTGCAACCCGACCTGGCCGCCCGGCTGGCGCGACTGCCCATCAGCGAGGTGGGCGTCCCCGCGTCCTTCCGCTCGTTCGAGGCCGCCGCCAACACCGGCGACCCCCAGCGGCTCGTCGACCGCGACACCCGCCGCGCCCTGGCCCGGGTGGCCGAGTCACTCGGAGTCCGTCAACCCGCCGAAACTGCCCGCCGATCGGCCGAAACCGGCCGTCGGGCCGCGCGCCGTCGTGACGCCGGGCAGGTGGCCATCGAATTCATGGGCCTGCTGCCCCTTCTCGGCATCGTGCTGGCCTGCCTCGTCCAGGGCGTGCTGATCGGCTACGGCCACGTGCTCGCCGGGCAGGCGGCGGCCGCGGCGGCGCGGGTGGCGGTCTCTCCCGACCGGAGCGACGGCGACATCGAGGCCCGGGCCCGTCAGGAACTGCCCGGCGCCTGGCAGGACGGGCTGACGGTCACGGTCGGAGACCGCTGGTCGGACCCGGACTCCGAGGTCACGGTGCGCGTCACCACCCCGTCGTTCATCCCGGGCGTCACCGGTCTTTTCGGTGACGCGCTGATCGCCGAGTCCACCGCCCAGATGCGGTTCGAGGGGCGCCGGCCATGAAGGAGCGGGGGCAGGCATCGATCGAGTTGCTCGGCGCCATACCGTTCATCGCCCTCGCCTTCCTCGCCGCCCTGCAGCTGACCGTCGCGGCCGCCACCGCCCAGGCCGCCAGTGCGGCCGCCCGGGCCGCCGCCCGCACGGCCAGCCAGGGCGACGGCGACCCGGCCGCCTCGGCGCGCCGGAGCGTCCCCGATTGGCTCGAAGACGATCTGGCGGTCGAGATCGGCGGCGGGGAGAGCCCTTCGGTGCAGGTCACCGTGACCATGCCGATCGTGCTGCCCGGTCTGGGCGGTGGCCCGCAGGTGCACCGCACCGCCTGGTTCGAGAGCGAGACGGCGAGGGCGCCATGGGGCTGAAAGACCTGCGGGCGGGTAACGGCGGCGAGAAGTCCGAAAAGACTGAGCAGTTCGAGGCCTACGTCGAGCGCTACCGCCGTGCCCTGCTCGAAGAGCTCAACCTGAGCGAGCTCTCCACCCTCGGCCCGGCCCAGCGCCGCACCCGGCTGGAGCGGGTGCTGGCGCGCATCCTCAGCCGCGAGGGTCCGCTGCTGTCGGGCACCGAGCGCACCCAGCTGATCCGCCGGGTCATCGACGACTCGCTCGGGCTCGGGGTGCTGGAACCGTTGCTGGCCGACCCGTCCGTCACCGAGATCATGGTCAACGGGCCGAAAGACGTCTACATCGAGCGGGCCGGGCGGCTCGAGCGGGCACCCTTCGCGTTCGCCAGCGAGCAGCAGCTCTACCAGACCATCGACCGCATCGTCTCCACGGTGAACCGTCGCGTCGACGAGTCCAGCCCGATGGTGGACGCGCGGCTCGCCGGCGGTGAGCGGGTGAACGTGGTCATCCCGCCCCTTTCGCTGACCGGGCCGACCCTGACCATCCGCCGTTTCCCGGCACCGATCCCGATGCACCGGATGGCCGAGCTCGGCGCGATCGACACGGCCAGCGCGATGCTGCTCGCGGCGATGGTGCGGGCCCGGTTCAACGTGCTCATCTCGGGTGGTACCGGCACCGGTAAAACCACATTCCTGAATGCCCTTTCGGCCTTCATCCCGAGCCACGAGCGCATCATCACGGTGGAGGACGCGGCCGAGCTGAGGCTGGAGCAGGACCACGTGGTGAGTCTGGAGGCGCGCCCGTCGAACATCGAGGGCCGGGGCGAGATCACGATCCGCGACCTGGTGCGCAACAGCCTGCGCATGCGGCCCGACCGGATCATCGTCGGTGAGGTGCGCGGTGGTGAGACGCTCGACATGCTGCAGGCCATGAACACCGGCCACGAGGGTTCTCTGGCCACCGTGCACGCCAACTCGACGCAAGACGCCATCTCCAGGCTCGAGACCCTGGCCACCATGAGCGAACTCGAGCTCCCCTTCGCCGCGATCCGTGACCAGATCAACAACGCGGTCGACATCATCATCCAGCTCTCGCGTTTCAGCGACGGGTCGCGGCGGGTGGTCGAGGTGATCGCGGTGACCTCGCGTCGCCGCGAGGAGTACCGCCTCGAACGGCTCATGCACTTCGAGGCCGAGCCGACCGGCGCCGACCGGGTGGTCACCGGCCGTTTCGTCTGCCACCGGCTGCCGCCCCCGCTGGCCGACCGGCTGATCGTGCGGGGCGAACCGGTCCCGCCGCAGTATCTGGAGGGTCGGCCGTGATCCTCGCCCTGGCGGCGGTCACCCTGCTGGTGGCCGTGATCGGTTGTCTGCAGTGGGTTCTCGGCGCCAACGAGCGGGAGGCGCTGACCAGCCGCACGGCCCTCGAGGTGGTCGAGCGGTCGGGGGCGCGGTGGGTCAACCGGCTCGATGCGCGCCTCCGGCGCACCTGGCACGGGCGGTGGTTGCAGCTGCGCCTCGACCGCGCCGGGGTGCGGTGGCGAATGGGGGACGTGTGGGTCGCCCTGGCGGGTCTCGCGGTGGTGGTGTTCGTGGTCGCCTCCCGGATGCTGAGCTGGTGGTTCGCCGTGCTCGCGGCCGCCGCCGCGGTGCGGCTGGCGCTGACGGTGCTCGACCGGCGCGAGTCGCGGCGCCGGGAGGCGTTCGTGGCCCAGCTGCCCGAGGTGGCCCGCGTGCTCTCCAACGCCACCTCGGCCGGGCTGGCGCTGCGCTCGGCGATCCGGATGGCGGGCGAGGACCTCGACGAGCCGGCCTCGTCGGAGATGTCGCGCCTGGCCCACGAACTCGACGTCGGCACCCCGTTGAACGATGCGCTCGACCATCTCCAGCAGCGCCTGCCCAGTCGTGAGTTGTCGCTGCTGACAAGAACTCTCATCATCCAGGCGCGGGCCGGCGGTGCGGTGGTGACGGCTCTGCGCGGTATGTCCGACACCCTGGAGGCCCGTAAGGACCTGCGCCGAGAGGTACGCACCATGCTCTCCGGCGCGGTGTTCACCAGCTGGATCGTGCTCATCCTGGGGGCCGGCTCGCTGCTGATGATGAACGTGATCGCCCCGGGCACGCTGAACAAGGTCACGTCGTCGCTGATCGGCCAGATCATCCTGGTGCTCGCGCTGGGGATGTACGCGGCCGGGTTCTGGATGATCCGCCGCACCACCCGGATCGACGTCTGATGAGCGGGCACGGGCTGGCCCTGGGGATGGCCGCGCTGCTGGTCTATCTCTTCGGCCTGTACGGGTGGCAGCTGCTCAAGGCCCCGCCCGAGGTCGCCCTGCCCGACACCGGTTCGGTGCCGGTGGTGCGCACCAGCCGCTTCCCGCTGGTGTCGCGGTTCTACCGGTTCCTCGGCCGCCGCACCGGCCCGGCCCTCAGTGGTCTGCTCGGCCCACGCTGGCGCCTGGAGGTGCGCAACCTGCTGGCCGCCGCCGGGCAGCCGCGTGATCTGGACGTGGCCGGGTTCGCCGAGCTGCAGGGTGCCTACGCGGTGCTCGGCCTGCTCGGCGGCCTGCTGCTGGTGGTGCGCGGCCTACCGACGCTCGCCGCCCTGGCCGCCCTGCTGCTCGTGGCCTATCCCACGATCTGGCTGTGGAGTGAGGCCCAGCGCCGGCAGCGCCGCATCGAGCAGGAGCTGCCCGACTTCCTCGACGTGCTGGCGATCACCGTCACGGCCGGGCTGGGCTTCCGGGCGGCGATGGAACGGGTGGGGGAGACGCTCGAGGGGCCGCTCGCCGAGGAGGTCCGGCGCACGATGCGCCGGATGGACATCGGGGTGCACCGCCGCGAGGCGTTCCTCGAACTGCGCGACCGCAACCCCCGTTCGTCCACCATGGGGCTGTTCGTCACCGCGATGATCCAGGCCGAGGAGCTGGGCGCACCGCTGGCCGACACCCTGAACCAGCTGGCCGAGGACATGCGCCGGGAGTTCGCCCAGATCGCGCGGCGCCGGGCGGCGCGGGCCGCGCCGCGGGTCAGCCTGATCATCACCATGGTGATCATGCCGGCGGTGGTCGCGCTGATCGTGCTGGCGCTGTTCCTGGGCTCCGACGTGGATCTGGGGTCGTTGTGAGCGAGGTCGGCCGGCTCGCCCGCTACCTGCTGATCCCGCGCGTCGCGGCCCCGGTGCTGACCCTGGTCGCGCTGCGGGCTGATCCGCCGGCGGTCGCACTGCTGCTGGGGGCGCTGTCCGGTCTGAACCTCCTGGCCCTGCGGTTCTGGACGCGGTTGCCGCACGGTCGGCTGCATCTGCTGCTCGACCAGGTGCTGGCTCTGGGTGTGCTGGGCGTCGTGGGGTCCGGGACGCCGATGGTGCTGTACCTGATGGCGAGTGGTGTGCTGGCCGGGCTGACCTACCGGGCCCGGCCCGTTCTCGTCGCGGGCATCCTCACCTCGCTGACCTACGGGGGCTTCCTGATGCTGCGGGCCGGATACGTGCCGGGGGAGATCGACCTCCACACCACGATCACCCTGCCCGCCCTGCTGCTCGGGGCGGGGCCCGCCGGGGTGGCGGTGCGGCGGCTGCTGGTGCGGCAGGAACGCACGGCCACGCAGCTCTGGAAGCTTCGGCGCACCCATGCGGTTCGGGAAGAACGGCTGCGCGTCGCCCGCGACCTGCACGACTCGCTGACCAAGGATCTGCACGGTGTCTGGCTGCTCAGTCGTACTCTGCGGGCAGCACTGGAACGTGGTGACCAGGATTCGGTGCGCGAGGCCGCCGGGGTGATCGGTGAGACCGCCCAGGGACTGGCCGGGCAGTCGCGGATGGTGATCCGGGGGTTGCGTGAATCGGGTCCGGCCGTGGGTGGTCTCGTGGAGGCGCTGCACGAGCGGGCTGCGGGGGTGTCGGCGGGGCATCAGCTGGCCGTCGAAATTCAAGCCCACGAGGTGGATCTCGACGATGCTTCCCGGAATGTGCTGCTGATGGTTGCTTCCGAGGCGCTGCACAACGTGGTCAAGCACGCGCGGGCCCGCACGGTGACCCTGACGCTGGCGGCGCGCGCTGATGCGGTGGTGCTGGAGATCGAGGACGACGGGGTCGGTTTCGCGATCACGCCGGGTTTCGGTCCGGGGCACTACGGGCTCCTGGGCATGCGGGAGCGGGCGGCCCGCAGCGGCGGGGAGTTCGCGATCCGCAGTGCGCCGGGCGACGGGACGAGGGTGCGGCTGACGCTGCCGGTGCGAAGATCTCCGGTCCCCGCTCGCGGTGAGGCGTTTCTCCACCGGGCCCGGGTCAGTCGTGCCTGAGCGCGAAGCCCGTTCACCCGTGACGGTTCTCGTGGCCGACGACAACCCGGTGATCCGGATCGGCCTGCGTCAGCTGCTCACCGCCGAGCCGGCCACCCGGCTGGTGGGCGAGGCCCGTGACGGTGCCGAGGCCCTGCGCCGGGCCCGGGAGCTGCGGCCCGACGTGGTGCTGCTCGACGTGCGCATGCCCGGCACCTCCGGCCTCGACGTGCTGCCCGAGCTGGCCACCTTCACCTGCGTGCTGATGCTGACCTCGAGCGAGGAGGACGAGACGGTGCGCCGGGCCGTGCGGGACGGGGCGCGGGGCTACCTGGTCTACGGCACGTTCGACGAGAGCACCGTGGTGCAGAACATTCTCGCGGCGGCCGGGGGCGGGTCGGTGTTCAGCGCCTCGGCGGTGCGGGTGCTGGCGTCGGAGCGATCCGCCGCGGCCCCGGCGGTGCGGGCCGCCGACCCGGCCGTGGCGGCGCTGCTGTCCGACCGGGAGGCCGGGGTGATGGAACTGCTCGCCGCCGGGCGCACGAACGGGGAGATCGCCCAGCTGCTCTTCGTGGCCCCGAAGACGGTGAAGAACCACGTGAACCGGATCTTCGCCAAGCTCGGGGCGCGCAGTCGCCGCGAGGCGGTGGAGATTTGGGCCCGCGCTGGGCCCGCCGGGCCCTCGTCCGGCCCGGCCCCGCGCCACTAGCCTCGGTTCTCTCTGAGGGGAGCACAGATGATCCAGATCTACCTCGGGTTGCTGGCTTTGGGGCACCGGGTCCGGCGTCGCGACGACCGCGGGCAGACCGCGGCCGAGTACATGGGCATCGTCGTGATCGTGGCCATCATCATCGTGGCCATCGCGACCAGCGGTATCGGCACCACCATCGCCGGCAACATCACCACCAAGATCTCGCAGATCTTCGGCGCCACCTGACGTCCGCGGTGCTGCGCGGCCGGGCTACGGGGCGGGAGGAGGGCCAGATCGCTCCGGCCCTCCTCCTCGTGGTGGTCGCACTGCTCTTCCTCGGCCTGCTCTTCGCCCAGGTGGGCAGCGCCTCCGACCAGAAGACCCAGACCCAGACGGCGGCCGACTCGGCGGCCGTGGCCGCGACCCATCAGTTCCGCGACGCCACCGTGCTCCGGGCCGCGGCCACGATCCCCTGGCAGGTGCGTCCCCTGTTCGCGCCCCTGACCGCCTGGGAACCCGACCTGACCGCCGCCGCCTGCGCCGCCGCACAACGCAACTGGGGTGAGAACCCGCACGAGGGGGCCGGACTCGGCTGCACCGACGTCTCGCTGTCGAGCACCGGCGACGGCGTGCGGGTGGAGGTGCTGGCCCCGCCCGGCCAGGTCGTCGACGGCCCGGCCGACGTGGCGGCACAACGGGCCCGGGCGAGCGTGGTCTCCCGGGTCACGTTCGTGCGCTGCCCCCAGTTCGCGCAGCCGAAGGCGGCGGCGCTGGCCCACTGGCTCGTCGACCGCGTGGCGGAGCGGCTCGGTCGCGCCTCCGGCTGTTTCACCCCGGTCGACGGGATCAACCTGGGCATCCTCGACACCTGGCCGTTCCCGCCGGCCCGGGCCGCGATCGGCCCGCCGGAAGAGATCCTCGACGCGGTGCGTGAGAGCTTCCGCATCGAGATCATCGACTGAAGCCGCAGAACACGCAGCGCGCGGCGGCGGCCACCAGCGGGGCGCCGCACCAGTCGCAGGGGCTGTGTGGCTGCACCGGGACCCGCGCGACCACCCAGGCCGCCGGGTCTTTCGGCACCGCGACGAACTCGGTGGCCTCCTCGTCGCCCCAGAAGCCGGGCAGGTCGAGCTCGGTGCGCACCCGGTGAGGTTCCTCGGTGCCGCCCAGCACACCCTCCAGCGACGGCGGCAGCGGCTGCGGCCCGGCGATCAGCACCCGCACCCCGACCGGCCCGAAGTGCGCCCGGGTGAACCCGTCCGACGACGGGTCGCGGGAGATCTGGCGCACGGCCGCGGCCGGGGTGAGCTGCACCGCGAACTGCCGCCGCCCGGGCAGTACCGAGGCCAGGTGCTGCCCGATGCCGACGCCGGGCAGGTCCAGCCCGGACACCGAGCGCAGCACCGCGATGTCGACGAGCTCGGCGGCCAGCGTGGGCAGCAGCGAGACCACGAGCGACGTCGGCCGGCCCGCGACCCCCAGGGCCTGTTCGGCGATGCGGGCGAGGGCGTAGTGGCCGAGCGGTCCGCCGGGCAGCGCGACCACGGTGATCTCCACCTCCAGAGCGGCCTGGGCCAGGGCCATCTCGCGGGCCACGGCCACCTCGGCGCTCTCCCCGCAGAGCACGATGAGCCGGGACCCGTCGAACGTCATGCTCTCGATCAGGCCGAGCCGGGTGGCGGCCGGCAGCCTCAGCAGCCCGCCCGGCGCGTCGTCGCCCGACCAGGTGCTGAGGTCGTCGGCGAGCATGATCCGGCTCGGCCGTTCGATCTCCTCACGCATCACCGGCGGCGGGATGCGTGGCTGCGGTTCGGTACTCATTCGGACACCTCACCCGCCCTCAGGGTGCTCGGGATCTCCTCGAGACGGCAGGTCTCGAGGGCGTTCACCGGTCCGGCCGTGTTCAGTGAGATCAGGGTGCCGTCGTCGGTGAGGTACTGCCGCACCACGAGCAGGCCCTGCGTGGACCCGTCGCCGAGCGGATACCGGCTGCGCTGGCTCACCCCGGCCACCGTGCCCGGCACCGGACCGACGGGCTCGTTCACCTCGATCACTCCGCCCGGTTCCCGGCCGGCGCCGAACGCCGCGATGGCGGCGGCCGGGAAGGCACCGCGAAAGTCCTCCTGCGAACCGGCGATCACGATGCACCAGCCCTCGTCGGTCTCGGTGCGCCAGGTGCGCACGTCGGTGCCCGACGACTCCGGTTCGTAGGGCACGTCGTCGGGCATCTCGAAGTGCAGCGCGCCCGTGCTCTCGGTGTGGTGGGCGAGCCCGGAGACCGGGAGCACCTGGGTGCGGCCGTCGTTGACCGGGGCCGCGGTGTCGCGGACGCCCACATCGGTGATGCAACCGCTCAGCACGAACAGCAGAACCGCCACCACTAGGGCCCGCATGTCTGCCACCGCACGAGCCCCTGACCGGGCGCGTAGTAGAAGTCGTCGCCGGGCCGGGCCCCCTTCACGGTCAGCCCGCCCTGAAGCCCGAGACCGACCTCGGGGGAGGCATTCTCGGACCGGTACGCGCTGACGGTGACCGAGGTTCCCGCGCGGCCGGCGTCCAGCTCCCGGTAGAGCGAGGTGACAGCGTCGGGGTCCGCGTCGCCCCGGTCGAGCAGCAGCGGCACCCCCAGTTCATGCAGGGCGTCGGCGGCGAGGTCGGCGTTGGCCGCGTTGCCTGCTGAATCCGTGGGGCCGGGGTCACGCAGGTCGATCCGGATGGTGACCCGCCCGGTGAAGGGCGGCAGCTCGGTCGGTGCCGACTCGTCCAAAAGCCTGGTGAGCAGGTCGGAACCGGTGTCGGCAGCGGGCGTGAGCCACCCTCGCAACTGCCCGGCCGACTCCACCACCAGCTGCTCGGGACTGCCCTGCCGGTCGAAGGCGATACTGGCCACGGTCATCCCGGGCCCGTAGCCGCGCAGCCGCAGGGCGGTCGCCGCGCTCGGCGAGAGCTCGACGAAAAGTGTGGTCACCGGCCGGGCCTCGTGGGTGACCCGGACCTCGGCGACCCCGGTGACCCCGCCGGAGACGAGCGGGCCGGTGACGCCCGAGCGGGCCTGGGCGCCGAGATCGAGGGCCGACCCGGCGTCGACGAACGTGGCGTGCGGCGTGGCCACCATCTCGCCGGGCAGTGGGTGCCCGTCGACCGCCCCGGCGATCCGGGCCATCAGGCCGGTCGGGTCGGCCGCCCGTAGCCGTTCGCGCACCGGTTCGTGCTGGGCCGCGGTGATGTAGGCCCGGGCCGCCGCCTGCGTGGGGAACTCGGTGACCTCGCCGCCGCGCACCGAGCCGGGAACGTCGTCGCGGCGCACGAACCAGTGCACGACCGCGTTCTTGTCCACGGTGCGGGCCAGTGTCAGGCGGCCGGAACTGCCCAGGTCGTCGGTGAAGACCACGGCGTCGTCGGGCACCACGTCGGCGTGGCTGAGCACGTGGCAGGCGGCTTCGGGGGCGATCGGCAGCGTCGCGCACCCGGTGTCGCCCTCACCGCACAGCCCGGCCCGCACCGCGTGCCCGGCCACCGGCATCAGCACCGCCGTGACCAGCACGGCCGTCGCGGCGCCGCCGAGCACGCCGAGGTACCGGACCGGTGACGGCCCGGCGTCCGGCAGAGCCGCGCGAGCGGGGCGGCGGGCGATCAGGCTCATCACTGGTCACTGTGCCTCACCACAGGGTTACATGGTGGCAAATGGCGTGATTGTTACTTTTCGGAGAGTGATCGAGTGACCGGGTTGCTGCTGGACGGCGTCGAGGTGGCCGAGGTCGAGGTGGCCACGAGCTACCGGGCCCGGGCGCGGGGGCTGCTCGGGCGCGACGGGATAGAGACCGGGCTGGTGCTGAGGCCGGGATCGAGCGTGCACACGTTCGGCATGCGCTTCGCCATCGACGTGGTGCACGTGCGGCGCGACGGTCTGGTGCTGGCCGTGACCACCCTGGCTCCCGGGCGGATGGGCCGGCCTCGTCCGCGGTCGCGCTGGATCCTGGAGACCGAGGCCGGACGGGCCCGGTCCTGGGGGATCGAGCCGGGGCGGAACCTGACGCTGCGTGGTTAGGCCCTATGTGGTGAGTCGCTACGGCCCTGACGCGCAGGACCGACCCTCATCACTTTCGGTCACTCGTCCAGTTGTCTGGCGATCGGTAAGCCACTCATAACCGGGCGTTATCAATTCCTTGCGTCATGCGTGACGACCTTCACTCAGCGTATGTAAATGCGTGTTTGGGCCCTACAGTGATGCCACGCCGGGGGGCGATGGTGCCGGTGGAGGCCGGGACTGTGAGTGATCGAGATCTAGGGGTGGGATGCAGCATGGGCTCGATCAGGTGATGGAGGGGTCGGGTTGGCGTCTTCGGAGGGGAGACGCCGGCCGGGCCACCCCGGACGTCGAGACGGTCCGGGGCTGGTGGCTCGACCTGCTCGGCGGCCGCCGGTCCCGGGCCGAGGTCGGCGCCCTGGCCGTGCGTTGGGGGCGTGACGAGCGCCTGGCCTGTCCCTTCGTGCGGCGCGCGCTACGGAACCTGCGGCAGGCGGCCCGGTTCCGGGCCGACACCGGTGCCCCCGTGCGTCCCCTGACCGAACTCGCGGCCGCCTACGAGACCTGGTGCGCCGACGTGCGTCTGGCCCGGGAAGACCCGCAGGCCTGGCGAATGCTGGCGCGCGACCGCACTCTCGCGGTACTGGAGACCAGAAGGCGGCAAAGCCACGTGCTCGCACGCTGATTCGCTCAGGCCGGCAACTCCGCGCGACGGGAATGCGACCGGCTGTGGTGGACGTACCCGCCCCGGGGTGACGTTTCCGCGCAGGTGCCCCGAAACGTCCTCACGCCCCTAGGGTCCTGCTACCCGCACCGACTGGAGAATGCCGTGAAGGCAAGAACCGTGGCCGTTCTCGGGCTCACGGCCGCCCTGGTGGGTGCGGTTCCGGCCCAGGCCGCCGTGACGCCCACCCCGACCGCGATGTCGCCGGACGACCTGACCGCGCAGACGGTTCCCGTTCTGGGGTCGACCACGGTGCGCAAGGAGATGGACGGGACCGAGACCACCGCCACGGTACTGGTGAACGCCGTGCGCCGGATCCCGGGCGCCACGGTGCTCTACTACTCGGCCGGCCTGCCCGAAGGGGCGCGGCCGGAGAGCTGGTACGACTTCCAGTCCAGTTCCTACGACCGTCTGATGGGGACCGGGGGCATCGGGGCGGTTCGCCTGGTGGACTTCTCGAACGAGAAGATCTACGCGCCCCTGTACGAGAACGACGGCAGCAGCAAGGGTGCCGTGATGAGCTCGCCGGCCAAGGCGTGGCCCGACTACGAGCCCGGTGGCACCTTCTACACCTTCTACGCGGTGATGCCGGAGCTGCCCGCCGACCTGAACAGTGTGGACGTGCGGATCGGCCACGGCGACGTGGTGCAGAACCTGCCGATCGACGACGGTGTGCTGGAACCGGCCGTGCCGCAGGAGGAACCGATCCGGATGGGCGAGGCCTGGCCGCAGATCGACCAGGCCGCCGCGGCGCGATCGCTGCGGCCCCAGGACTCGGTGCGCGACCTGGTGACGAAGGTGGCCAGCGCCGACGGCTCGTACACCGAGGAGACCGTGGAGGAGACGACCACGGTCGACCTCTCGTCGGACGTGCTGTTCGGGGTCGACTCGGCCGCGCTCGACCCGGCGGCCGGTGACGTGTTGCAGAGGGCGGCGGACGCGGTGAACGAGGCGTCGGAGGGCGGGCCGGTCGAGATCGTCGGCCACACCGACTCCGACGGCAGCGACGAGCACAACCTCGACCTGTCGAAGCGCCGGGCGCGGGCGGTGGCCCGGGCGCTGAAGCCCCTGATCGCGGTTTCCGGTGTCACGTACCAGATTTCCGGGCGCGGCGAGAAGGACCCGGTGAGTGGCAACGACACCGAGGAGGGCCGCAAGGCCAACCGCCGGGTGAGCGTGGTCTTCGGACCGGGGGTGGCGAAGTGAAGCGGTCGGTGACGGTCGTGGCGATCGGGCTGGTGCTGGTCGCCGTCGCCGCGGGGATCTGGTTGCTCCGTGGGGCCGAGCCGGGCGCCGACGTGCCCGCGGCCCAGTCGCGAGCCCTGACCGGTGATCCCACGGTGGGGGAGCTGACCAGCACCTACCTGGGCGCCGACCCGCCGCAGGCCGGGCCGGTGGCCACCGGGCAGGGCGTGATCTACGCGTCCGACCGCACCACCTACCAGCGGTTCGAGTCGCCCGGCACCCTGAAGATCCTGGCGGTGGACGTCAGCGAGTCGTCCACCCACGTGCGGATCTCGCTGAGCGCCGAGAAGGAACTCACCCTGGACAACAGTGAGTACGTCGAGAGCACGCTGCCCGGATTCCACACCGCCGTACTGGTTTCGGAGCAGGCCGACGTCTCGATGACCGGCGCGCGCTGGACCGGCACGAACGATCTGTGGGGCGACTGCACCTGCGGCTCGCGGCCGAAGGTGATCGACGCCGACGGTGTCGAGGTCAGCCTGCTGTTTCCGGCCCTGGCCGACTCGGCGACCGAGATCCAGCTCAAGATACCCGGTTTCGTCCCCCTGACCGCCCCCGTCACCCGAGTGGGTACCCCGTGAAGCAGATCGTCGCCCTGGCCCTGACCGGGGTGCTGGCCTCGGGCACGCCCGCCGCCGCCCCGGACGGTGAGCAGGAGGTGCCCGTGCTGGGTTCCACCGTGGTCAGCACGACGATGGAGTCCGAGTCGGCCAAGGCGACCGTGCTGGTGAACGGCGTGCGCCGGATCGACGGCGCCACGGTCGTCTACTACTCCGTGGGGCTGCCGTCAGGGGTGGAGACGCCCTCCTGGTACGACCTCAACTCCACGGCCTACGACCGGGCGAAGGCCGGGTCGGGCGGTTCGGGCAACGTGCGGCTGGTCGACTTCGCGGGCAACCGGATCTACGCGCCGCTGGCCCGGCTGACCAAGTACGGCAGTGAGGAGGCCATCGTCTCGCCCACCACGGCCTGGCCCCGAGAACAGCCCGGCGGCGTCTTCCACACGTTCTACGCGGTGCTCCCGCAATTGCCCGAAGACCTGCGAACGGTGGACGTGATGGTCGGGCACGGCGACATCGTGCACGACGTCGTGGTCGAGGACGGGGTGCTGGAACCGGCCTCGCTGCAGGAGGACCCGATGGTGATGGGCGAGGTCTGGCCGTTGATCGACCAGGTGGCCGCGAAGAACTCGACGGCCCCGGAGGACTCGGTGCGCCCGCTGGTGGCCCGGGTCGGGGAGAACGGATGAACGCCGAACTGCGCAGGGTCGCCCTGGTGCTCGGGGCCGGGCTGGTCGTGGTCGCCGTGGCGGGCCTGATCTTCTGGCGCAGCGGCGGTCTGGACCGGCTGATCGGGGGCGACGACTCGATGACCGTGCAGGAGGCCGCCGACCGGTACCTGGAGCAGGCCCCGGCCGGCGACGGGCCGCTGGCCTCGGAGCAGGGCGTGATCTATGCGTACTCCCCGGAGGACTACTCGAACTACGAGGCGACCAGCACCCTGAGTGTGCTCGCCCTGGAGGCCGGGAAGTCGTCCACGCACGTGCGGTTCTCGCTGAGCGCGCAGGAGGAGCACCAGATCACCACGAGCCGGTACACCGGAAGTGGCGGGCAGGGGTTCCGCACCGCGACGGTCACCGCGAACGGCCAGACGATCAACGGTGCCGAGTGGACGGGCCCGGAGGGCGGCACGAAGGACTGCACCTGTGGCCGGGCGCCGGAGAGCGTGGGTCCGGCCGGGGTCGAGATCAGCCTGCTGCTGCCCGCGCTGCCGGAGGCGGTCACGGAGATCCAGCTGTCCGTGCCGGGTTTCGTGCCCCTGACGGTGGCGGTGCCGGGCCGATGAGACCGGTGACGCCGATCCGGGCGGGACAGGGCTCGTCCCGCCCGGGACCGGTCACCGGGTCAGCGTGACTGCAGGGCGTCCAGCGCCACCGCCATGGCGGCGGCCAGGCGGCCGTCGACGCGGGCGCCCGGCACCTCGACCTCGTACCGGTCGCGCAGGGAACGCTTGCGCTGCGAGCTCAGCAGCACGGTGCCCTCCGGGTCGGTGAAGTCGAAGTGGAACACGAACGGCGAGGGCAGGTCGCTGATGAAGGGGATGAACTCCCAGACCCGGCGGGCGATCGCGACGTTCTTGTTGCGCTCGGTGCCGAACAGCTCGACCGGGCTGTTGGCGAAGCCCAGGTGCCAGGAGCTGCGCAGCAGGGACTTGCCGAAGTCCTTGCGGAACCAGCCGATGGCCTGACCGGAGGCGTCCAGAACGTCGTAGGTGGCGCCCAGGTCGAGGCGCTGGCGGGCCTTGAAGCTGAAGACCGGCTGCGTGCGGTTCTCGTCCGTGTAGAAGGTGACCTCTTCCTTGAAGGCGAGGCGCTTCTGCTGGGCGAAGGCGAGCAGTGCACCGGTGTTGCCGTCGGGCAGCAGCTCCCGGATCTCGTACCGGTTGACCATCAGGGTGATCTTCTGGGTCACCGCGAAACGCTCGACGGTGGTCAGGTCGGCGGACATGCGTTCACGCATCCTCTGTGTAAGGCCGAGCGAAGTGAAGAGCGGTCATTCTTACGCAAAGTGGCAGAGCGCGTCTGGCACTTCGCGAGGATCACGCGCAGTAGTAGACCACCGCGATTTCGTCGATATGACCTCAACACTCCTTGACGTCGTATTGGGTGGTCTGGGAAGTTTTTCCTGCAACGTTCCGAAGGGTTCGTAACGATCCGTAGGAACCAGCCCCCAAGCTCTCAGCTCCGAAGAGGACACTCTGCGTGAGGCTTTCGCCCGCATGAGTCCGACAGGCTGCGGGGCCTGGGTGGTGCGACATCGAGCGCGCCGCCCAGGTCCCGTCTTCAATCCTCCGGTGCCCGAGTGGCCGGATCGCCCCGATCGCGATCTCATTCCAACCGATGGCCCCGACTGTCACTCGACGGGCCAGGTATGTCACGGTTACCCGTCGGTGCGCCAAGGTCGTCCGTTCAGCTCCTTCCCAGCCCGTTCGTGAAAGGTTCGGTCGTGATCATCCGTCGGCTCATCGGGGTCGTTCTCGTGCTGCTCGTGCTGCTGGTCATCGTCGACCGCGTGACCTGGTGGGCAGCCCGCCGCGTGGTGGCCGAGAGAGTCCAGAGCGAGGCCGGTCTGGCCGAGCGCCCGGACGTCGAGGTGCACGGCTTCCCGCTGCTCACCCAGGCGCTCAGCGGCAAGTACAACCAGGTCAACGCCAAGGTCAACGACCTCACCGTGCAGGACGGCGTGACCGTCGACCAGCTCGACGTCGAGATGCGCGGCATCCACGCGAACTTCGGCGACATCCTCAACCACCGTCTCGGCGACGTGCCGGTCGACTCCGCCGTGGCCGAGGCCACCGTCGGGTTCTCCGCGATCGACAAGGTGGTCGCCGAGAACATGCCCGACGACAACCTGAAGGTGGAGTTCACCCAGGGCGACGGCGGCCGGCTCTCGATCACCGGCACCTACCAGAACAGCCTGGGCAGCACCCAGATCCAGGGCGATGCCTCGGTCACGATCAAGGACGGCGACCTGGTGCTCGAGCTGACCCAGGACTCGCTGCAGGACGTGCCGGCGGTGCTGCGCCCGCAGGTGACCACGCTGCTCAACCGCTCGTACCACCTGCCCGAGCTGCCCTTCGGCTTCACCGCGCAGGACGTGACGGTGGGTGACAGCGGCGTGACCGTGAAGGCGACGACCACCCAGGTCCAGCTCGGCTGACCGCGAGGCCTCACGTAAGGGCCGGTATCTCCCGACGGGGAGGTGCCGGCCCTTTGCCGTTCGGTCGTGCGCCGGGCGCCCGGAGAAGCTAACTTGAGTGGAACAGACTCAACTCTGTGAGCGTTGTGCAGATCGGTCAGCAAGAACCGGCATCGGAGGTAACGGAGAACCATGGATCTGAAGCTCACCACCCGCAGCCAGGAGGCCATGGCCTCCGCCGTCCGGCGGGCCGCCACCGACGGTGCGCCGCAGGTGGAGCCGGCGCACCTGCTGGGAGCGCTGCTCGAGCAGCCCGACGGGGTCGCGCCCGCCCTTCTGCAGGCGGTCGGTGCCGACCCGCAGGCTCTGCGGCGCACCAACTCCACCCTGATCGAGAACCTGCCCCGGGCCAGCGGCAGCAGCGTGAGCTCGCCCAGCCTGGGCCGGGCCACCTACAGCGCGATGTCCGCGGCCGGTGACGTGGCCCGCGAGCTCGGCGACGAGTACGTCTCCACCGAGCACCTGCTCATCGGCCTGGCGGCGGGCGACAACCCGGCCCTCAAGGGCATCACCCGCGAGAAGCTGCTCGAGGCCCTGCCCAAGGTCCGTGGCAACGCCAAGGTCACCAGCGCCGATCCCGAGGGCACCTACAAGTCCCTGGAGAAGTACGGCGTCGACCTCACCGCCGCCGCGCGCGACGGGCGGCTCGACCCGGTCATCGGTCGGGACGCCGAGATCCGCCGCGTGGTGCAGGTGCTGAGCCGTCGCACCAAGAACAACCCGGTGCTGATCGGTGAACCCGGCGTCGGCAAGACCGCGGTGGTCGAGGGCCTGGCCCAGCGCATCGTGGCCGGTGACGTGCCCGAGTCGCTGCGCGGCAAGCGCCTGATCAGCCTCGACCTGGCCGCGATGGTGGCCGGGGCGAAATACCGCGGTGAGTTCGAAGAGCGCCTGAAGGCCGTGCTCGAAGAGATCAAGGGCTCCGAGGGCGAGGTCGTCACCTTCATCGACGAGCTGCACACGGTGGTCGGTGCGGGCGGCAGCAGCGACGGCTCGATGGACGCGGGCAACATGCTCAAGCCCATGCTGGCCCGCGGTGAGCTGCGCCTGGTCGGTGCCACCACGCTCGACGAGTACCGCGAGAACATCGAGAAGGACGCGGCGCTCGAGCGCCGGTTCCAGCAGGTCTTCGTCGGTGAGCCCAGTGTCGAGGACACGGTGGGCATCCTGCGTGGCCTCAAGGAGCGCTACGAGGCCCACCACAAGGTCGCGATCACCGATGCCGCCCTGGTGGCCGCCGCGGCCCTCTCGCACCGTTACATCCCCGGCCGGCAGCTCCCCGACAAGGCGATCGACCTGATCGACGAGGCGGCCAGCAAGCTGCGCATGGAGATCGACTCCTCGCCGGAGGAGATCGACGTGCTGCGCCGCCAGGTCGACCGGATGAAGATGGAAGAGATGGCGCTGGCCAACGAGGCCGACGCGTCCAGCCAGATGCGGCTCGAGAAGCTGCGGGCCGAGCTGGCCGACCGGTCCGAGCAGCTGTCCGCGCTGACGGCCCGCTGGGAGCAGGAGAAGGCCGGGCTGAACCGGGTCGGCGACCTGATGAAGCGGGTCGACGAGCTCCGCGGCCAGGCCGAGAAGCTGCAGCGCGCGGGCGATCTGGGGGCGGCCTCCCGGCTGCTCTACGGTGAGATCCCGACCATCGAGAAGGAGATCGCCGAGGCTCAGGCCGCCGAGGAGGTGGTCGACGAGTCGAGGGAGCCGATGGTCAAGGACGAGGTCGGTCCCGACGACATCGCCGACGTGGTCGCCGCCTGGACCGGTATCCCGGCCGGGCGTCTGCTCGAGGGTGAGAGCGCCAAGCTGCTGCGCATGGAAGAGGTCATCGGGGGTCGCCTGATCGGCCAGAAGTCGGCTGTGCGAGCGGTTTCCGACGCGGTGCGGCGGGCCCGGGCCGGCATCAGCGACCCCGACCGGCCGACCGGTTCGTTCCTGTTCCTCGGCCCCACCGGCGTCGGCAAGACCGAGCTGGCGAAGGCCCTGGCCGACTTCCTGTTCGACGACGAGCGCGCCATGGTCCGCATCGACATGAGCGAATACGCTGAGAAGCACAGTGAGGCACGGCTGATCGGCGCCCCGCCCGGCTACGTCGGGTACGAGTCCGGAGGCCAGCTGACCGAGGCGGTGCGCCGTCGTCCGTACTCGGTGGTGCTCTTCGACGAGGTCGAGAAGGCCCATCCCGACGTGTTCGACGTGCTGCTGCAGGTTCTCGACGACGGCCGGCTCACCGACGGGCAGGGTCGCACGGTCGACTTCCGCTCGACCATCCTGGTGCTGACGTCGAACCTGGGCTCGCAGTTCCTGGTCGAGCCGGGTCTGTCCGATCAGGCCAAGAAGGAGGCCGTGCTCACCTCGGTGCGCTCGGCGTTCAAGCCGGAGTTCCTCAACCGGCTCGACGACGTCGTGGTCTTCGACCCGCTGGGCATGGAAGAGCTGTCGCACATCGTCGAGCTCCAGATCGGGCTCCTCGCGCGGCGTCTCGCCGACCGGCGGCTCGAGCTGCAGGTCACCGCGGCCGCCCGCGACTGGCTGGCCCTCACCGGCTACGACCCGGCCTACGGGGCCCGGCCGCTGCGCCGCCTGGTGCAGCGCGAGATCGGCGACAAGCTGGCCCGGGCGCTCCTGGCCGGTGAGATCCACGACGGTGACGGCGTTCTCGTCGATGTCGCGCCGACCACCGACGGGCTGCTGGTGCGGCGGCTCGAAGAGGGGGAGCAGGTCGAGTCGGTGACGCCGGAGGCGCCGCTGATCGAGCTGGAGTCCGGGCCGACGATCTGATCCGTCATGAAGAAGGCCCCCTGCTCGGGAGAGCGGGGGGCCTTTTCAATGCTGGACGCGGTGGGTCACCGGGCTGTCCAGATCACCTTGTCCGTGCTGGTCTTCACCAGTTCGAGCTTGCCGGTGCTCACCAGCCGCAGCCGGTTCGCGCCCCGGCCCGACGTCTTCGAGGTCCAGGCGGTGGTGCCGTTGGAGTTGACCAGCGTCAGGTTGCCCGCCTTGTTCAGGGTCAGCCAGTCGGCGTTCTTGGCCCCGGTGCTCCAGATGACGCCCTTGCCCGTCTGCGTCACCGTGAGGTTGCCGTTGTCGCGGAAGGCCAGGCTGTACTGCCCGTTGGGCGAGCGCAGGGTGCGGCCGCCGCGGTAGAGCGCCTTGCCCGCGTTCAGGGTGGACCGGCCCGAGATGTTCTGCGCCGGTGCCGTCTTCTGGGCCTTGTTGCTGGTCCAGACCGTCTTCTTGGTGCTGTTGGTGGTGATCGTCAGTCGGCCCTGGTCGGTGACCTTCAGCGTGGCGGCGCCGCCCCCGGTCGCGGACGACCAGGTGCGCCGGCCGTAGGCGTTGTACGAGACCAGGTTTCCGGTGCTCGTCATGCGGGTCCAGGCCGCGCCCCGGCCGCTGTGCCACAGCACCCGGCCACCGGGCTTGGTGAGCGTCAGGTCTTTTCCGCTCTGCGCCAGCGTGTAGAGGCCGTTGGGGCTGGTGATCTTGCTGCCGTTGCGCAGCACCGTGCCGTTGGTGATCGAGGTCTTCGAGGTGGTCGCGGCCGGGGCCTTCGCCTTCTGCGTGGCGAACAGCAGCCGGCGCGGCCACTTGGTGCTGACCTTGGTGATCATGTTCTCGCCGGCGGTGCCGACGATCGCGTCCTGCACCTGCTTGGGCGTGGCCTTGGGGTGGTTCTGCAGGTACAGCGCGACGGCACCGGTGACGTGCGGCGTGGCCATCGAGGTGCCGGACAGCGTGGCGGTACGGGTGTCACCGGTGGACCAGGTGGACTTGATCGACAGACCCGGCGCGTACACGTCCACACAGTCGCCGTAGTTGGAGAACGTGGCCTTCTTGTCGGTCTTGGTCGAGGCGCCGACCACGATCGCGGCCTTCACGTCGCTCGGTGAGACGTCGCAGGCCGGGATGCCGTTGCCGGAGGCGTCGCCGTTGCCGGCCGCGATCACCACGGTGACGCCGTCGGCGATCAGCTTCTTCACCGCGCCCTCGACGACCGGATCGGCGCCGCCCTCGTTGGTGAGGCTGAGGTTGGCCACGGCCGGGGTGCCGCTCTTGTGGTGCTTGGCGATCCAGTCGAGCCCGTTGGCGACGATCGAGCTGGTGCTGCCGCCCTCGCAGTCGAGCACCCGCACCGGCACCAGCGAGACCTCTTTGGCCACGCCGTAGGTGGTGCCGCCGATGGTGCCGGCCACGTGGGTGCCGTGCCCCTCGCAGTCCTCGGTGCTGGTGTCGCTGCCGCCGAGCGTGGAGGTGCCGCCGGAGACCCGGCTCTTGCCCTTCGCGCCGCTCAGCGTGGTGCTGAAGTCGGTGTGGGTGCTGCGGATGCCGGTGTCGACCACGTAGGCGGTGACACCCTTACCGGTGTTCGTGTAGTAGTACGAGCCGTTCAGCTTCGACGAGTGCTGGTCGATGCGGTCCAGACCCCACTCGGCGTCCTTCTGCGTGCCGCTCGTGGCCGTCGAGGAGTACCGCTGGTTCACCGCGACGTAGTCGACCGCCGGGTCCTCGCGGATGTCCTTCAGCTCGTCGCCGGTCAGCGTGGCCGAGTAGCCCTGCAGGGCGTCGGTGAACTGCGAGTGCACGTCGGCGCCCGCGTCCTTGCCGCGTTCGACGGCCGAGGCCACCAGGGACTGGGCCGAGGAGGTGGCGCCGTCGACGCCCGCGGCCTTCAGGCCGGCCTGGTCTTTCAGCATGACCAGGTACTCGCCGGCGATCGCGCTCCGGCTGCCGGTGCCGACCAGCGGCGCGAGGTCGGGGGCACCGCCCAGCGCGGCGGGCAGAGCGTCAGCGACGGGTGTCAGGGTCACCACGGCCACCGTCGCGACCGTCAGCCCGACGGCAGTCCTGATCAACGCTTTCCGGCGGGGTAGGGCCCGATGGGGGGCGCGGGGATCCGTCGTCACGACCCGCACTCTACGGGTGTATCCGTGCGTGATGTCTGCGCCGTGACGTCACGTAGAGGCCAAAACCGCGCGTTCCGTGATCGCCATCATCTGTTTCGGTGAGAGCTTGACTCCCCCTTCCGGACCACCTATTTCGTGCTTGACCAAGATTTAAATGGCGGACGCTGAGCGGCTTGGGCGTGTCTCGCGTCCTTCGGGTCCTCCCGCGGGTCGGGGACGACAAAAACGGACGACGTGGGCACCGATCGGTGCCCACGTCGTCCGTTGCTCGAAGCGGTTCTACGTCAGCTCGACGATCACCGGAGCGTGGTCGGAGGCGCCCTTGCCCTTGCGCTCCTCGCGGTCGATCACGGCGGTCTTGACCCGGTCGGCGAGAGCCTGCGAGGCGAGCACGAAGTCGATGCGCATGCCCTGCCTCTTCGGGAAGCGCAGCTGCGTGTAGTCCCAGTAGGTGTAGGCGCCCGGGGTGTGGGGGCGCACCACGTCGGCGAAGCCCGCGTCGACGACACCGGTGAAGGCGTCGCGCTCGGGCTGCGACACGTGCGTGCTGCCCTCGAAGGCGGCCATGTCCCAGACGTCTTCGTCGAGCGGGGCCACGTTCCAGTCACCCATCAGGGCGATCTGGGCCTGCGGGTCGGCGCTCAGCCAGTCCTGCCCGGCGGCGCGCAGCGCGGCGAGCCACTCCAGCTTGTAGGCCAGGTGCGGGTCTTCGAGGGTGCGGCCGTTCGGGATGTAGAGACTCCACACCCGCACCCCGCCGCAGGTGGCGCCGATGGCCCGGGCCTCGGCGACCGCCGGGTCGCCCCACGTCGGCATGGCCGGGAAGCCGTGCTCGACGTTCTCGATGCCGACCCGGGAGATGATCGCGACGCCGTTCCACTGCGAGTGGCCCAGGTGCGCGACCTGGTAGCCGATCTCCTCGAAGCGGGCGGTGGGGAACTGCTCGTCCTTGCACTTGGTCTCCTGGACGGCGACGACATCCACGTCGCTGCGCTCCAGCCAGGCCACGGCACGGTCGACCCGTGCCCGCATCGAGTTCACGTTCCAGGTAGCGATCCGCACGCCGCGAGCGTACCCGGCTGGATGCGGCTGATTACGCCTCACCCGAATGCCTGCCGACCGCCCGGGTGAGTTGTGCACGGGCTGTGTGCATCGAGTGCGGCGATTCCCTCGCCATTCGGACTCCCCGGGCGGCCCCGGCGTCAATTCGGGTTACTCCAAGTGGGTGACGACTCCCTCCGGGCGGGTGCAAGTGGTCACCTCAAGATGACGACTGACTACGCACTGCGATGAACTGTCATGCGAACAGACGTTAACTGGATGGAGCGATGGGACATCTCTGGGTGACCACGAAGAGTCCCGCCACCCGTGCCGCCATGGGTGCCGGTGTGCTCCTGGTGCTCGTGATCGGCCTGGTCCCGAGCCTGCTCGGCCGCCCGGCCGAGCTCGCCGGGATGAGCACGCTGCCCTGGTGGGTGTTCGCCGTGGCGTTCGCCGTCACCGAGGCCTGTGGGCTGAACGTGGGCGTGCGGGGCCGGCGCTGGGCGATCTCGCTGAGTGGGATCCCGCTGGCCGCCGGCCTCTACCTGGCCGACCCGGCCGGGCTGCTGGCCGCGCGGCTGGTGGGCAGCCTGCTGGTGTCGGCCTGGTACCGCCGGCACAGCCCGATGACCCTGCTGACCGGTGCTTTTGCGGTCACCGCGGGCACCGGGACGGCCGAGCTGCTGTTCCGTTTCCTGGTGCTGCGGCACGACCTGCTCAGCTACTCCGGCCGCACCATGACGTTGCTGGTGGTGGTGCTGGCCGCGCTGGTCGAGATCACTCTGCTGCTGCGGGTGCACTTCGACGCCTCCGGGCGCCGCGGTGAGGCGCTGCGTCTGCTGGTGCGGGCCCTCGCGGCGGGTGTGATGGGAGCGGCGATCGGCCTGCTGCCCGTGCTGTCGATCAGCCGTGGTGAGGCCGTGCTGCCCGGCATCGTGCTCGGGCCCGGCCTGGTGGTCGGTTTCCATGCCTTCGCGATGCTGTCCGACCGGCACCACCGGCTGCGGCGACTGTACGACCTGTCCGAGGCGCTGGCCCACGTGCCGGCCCCGGCGCGGGCCATCCCGCTGGTGCTCGAGCAGTCCGCCGACCTGCTGCGGGCGAGGTACGCGGAACTGGTGCTGGAGGAGAACACCCTCAGTGCCGACCGCCGGCTCTGGAGCTTCCGGGCCGGTCAGGTCGTGGGGCCCCGCACCCCGGCCGACGACCTCCTCACCCTGCCGTTCCCGCCCGAGACGGGGCGGCTCGTGCGGGGCCGGGGCCGCGCCGAGCGCGAGTTCCTGCGGGCTCGCGGCGTGTGCCAGGCGGTGCTGGTGCCGCTGCGTATCGACGACCGCGTGGTCGGGCACCTCCTGGTCGGCGAACGGGCCGGTGGCGAACGCGGATTCGCGGCCGCCGACCTGACCACCCTGGAGACCGTGGCCGCCCGCGCCGCCGTCGCGCTGGGCAACGGGCACCTGCTGGAGCGGTTGCAGTTCGAGGCCCGGCACGACGAGCTCACCGGGCTGCCCAACCGCCTCGACTTCCGCGCCCAGCTCGACGAGTGCGTCGGTGACCTGATGTCGACCGGCCGCCCCTGCGCGGTCATGCTGCTCGACTTCAACGGCTTCAAGGCGATCAACGACAGCCTCGGTCACCAGGCCGGTGACCAGCTGCTGCGGGAGCTGGCCGGACGGTTCCGCGAGGTCGCGGGCCGCGGCGTGACCATCGCCCGGCTCGGCGGCGACGAGTTCGCCGCCCTGGCGCCCGGCATGGGTGACGGCGCCGCCCGCGCGCTGGCGCGTCGCCTGCTCTCCGCCTTCGACGAGCCGGTGCTGGTGGACGGCAACGAGCTGCGCGCGGCGGGCTCGCTCGGCGTGGCGGTCGGACCCGAGCAGGGCACGACCGGGGCCGAGCTGCTGCGCCGGGCCGACGTCGCGATGTACGTCGCCAAGTCGGCCGGCGGCGGGTACCGGATGTTCAACCGCACCATGGACCTCCCGGCCTCCCAGGTGCACACGCTGGCGACAGCGCTCGAGGTGGCGCTGCGCACCGACAGCATCCAGATCGCCGTGCAGCCGATGGTCGACCTGGTCACCGGCCGGGTGCACGCCCTCGAGGCGCTGGCCCGCTGGAAGCACCCGGAGCTCGGCGAGGTGCCGCCGGAGGACTTCTTCGCGGCGGCCGAGCGCAGCGGGATGGTCGGCGAGCTCTCCCGCCGGGTGCTCGACCAGGCCCTGTCCGCGGCCCGGGACTGGCTGGAGAACGGCCGTCAGGTGCGGGTCGCGATCAACCTGGCCCCGGGCTGGCTGGCCGACCCGACGCTGCCCGAGCAGATCACCACCGCGCTCGCGGTGCACGACCTGCCCGCCGAGCAGCTCTACCTGGAGTTCAGCGAGGGCGACGTGATCGACGAGCCCGACCACGCGGTGACGGCCCTGGCCCGGTTGCGGGCGCTCGGGGTGCGGTTGTCGGTGGACGACTTCGGCACCGGCTACTCGTCCCTCACCTTCCTGAGCCGGTTGCCGGTCGACCAGATCAAGATCCACCAGTCGTTCGTGCAGGAGCTCCGCTCGGGCGGGCGCACCCGGGCGGTGGTGCAGTCGATCATCGACCTCGGGCGCAACCTGGGGCTGGAGGTGGTGGCCGAGGGGGTCACCGACGCGCACACCCGGATCGAGCTCAAACGCATGGGCTGCGGATTCGGGCAGGGCTACTACTTCGACGCGCCGATGGCCGTGGGGGAGCTGTCCTGGCTGGCCGGGCGCCGTCTGAACGGGTTCGGGCACATCGGCCAGGTCGCGTTCCCGCCGGCGCCGCGGGTGCTCGGTCGCCTCGACGCCCCGCTGGATACTCTGGCCGAATGCAGCCCACCGACATCGTCACCGGCGCCGTCCCCGGTCCCGCCCTCGGTCCCGTGAGGGACGAACTGCGTGACCTGATCCGCGAGCTCGCCGTCGTGCACGGCAAGGTCACCCTGGCCAGTGGCAAGGAGGCCGACTACTACGTCGACCTGCGCCGCATCACCCTCGACGGGCAGGCCGCGCCGCTGGTCGGCCGGGTCATGCGCGATCTGGTGAAGGACTGGTCGTTCGAGGCCGCCGGGGGTCTGACGCTGGGTGCCGACCCGGTCGCCGTCTCGATGCTGCACGCGGCCGCGGCCGTCGGTGAGCGGCTCGACACCTTCGTGGTGCGCAAGCAGGGCAAGGCGCACGGTCTTCAGCGTCAGATCGAGGGCAGCCCGGTCGAGGGCCGCCGCGTGCTGGCCGTCGAAGACACCTCCACCACCGGCGGTTCGGTGCTCACCGCGGTCGAGGCGCTGCGGGCCGCCGGGGCCGAGGTGGTCGGCGTGGCCGTGATCGTCGACCGCAACACCGGGGCCCGCGAGAAGGTGGAGGCCGAGGGGCTCCCGTACCGTTATGCGTACGACCTGTCCGATCTCGGGCTTTCCTAGGTTTTCAGGGTAGGAGGAGCCGGACGTGCTCATCGCGCTGATCGTCGTCGTGGTCCTGGTCGTGCTGGTCGGCCTGTGGCTGGCCAGTGCGTACAACGGGCTGGTCCGTAAGCGGAACCAGGTGCAGGAGGCCTGGAACCAGATCGACGTCGAGCTCACCCGGCGGCACGACCTGATCCCGAACCTGGTGGAGACGGTCAAGGGCTACGCCGCGCACGAGCGCGACACCCTCGACGCGGTGGTGCACGCGCGTAACGCGGCCACCGGTGCGGCCACCGGTGCGGGTGCTTCGGTGGCTCAGCAGGCGCGGCAGGAGGGTGAGCTGTCGCAGGCCCTGGGGCGGCTGTTCGCGATCGCCGAGGCCTACCCCGACCTGAAGGCGAACCAGAACTTCATGTCGCTGCAGGCCGAGCTGTCGGCCACCGAAGACCGGATCGCCGCCGGCCGCCGCTTCTACAACGCCAACGTGCGTGAGCTGAACACCGCGGTCGAGTCGATCCCGACCAACATCATCTCGGGTACGTTCAACTTCAGCCGGGCCGACTACTTCGAGGCCGAGAACGAGCAGGTCCGCAGCGCCCCCTCGGTGAACTTCGGCGGTCCCGGCCCCGCGGTCAGCTTCGGTGCTGCGGGCCCTGCCGGTGCTGCGGGCCCTGCCGGTGCTTCGAGTCCTGCCGGTGCTGGAGGAGTCTCGGGGCCGGGTTCCTCCACCGGTCAGGTCGAGCCGGGGGCTCCGCCCCTGCCGCCGGTGTCTCCGTCCCCTTCGCCGTCCCCTTCGCCGTCTCCGGCGCCGCTGACGCAGGACGACCCCGACTATGGCAGCCCGAACCAGCGCTGACCTCATAAGCCCGAGAGCAGAGACACCCCCTATACCGATTGGGTATAGGGGGTGTCTCTGCTCTCGGGCTCAGATAGCGCCACCCAACGATGGCGGCCTGCCCTCGGGCGTTCAGGCCCCGGCGTCCAACCCGGCCGACGCAGACGGGCCAGAAGGGCCAGAACGACCAGAAGGACCGGAAGAGCCGGCCGCTTTCATCCGCCGCCGGTCGATCACCAGCGCCACGATCGTCGCCGAGATGGCGACTGCCGCGATCACGTAGGCGGCCCACTTCACCCACGGAACCTGGTGCGCCGCGTAGCCCAGCAGGATCATGCCGCTGCCCCAGATCAGGGCACCCAGCACGTTGGCCACGAAGAACTTCGGGTACGGCATGCGCCCGATGCCCGCGATGATCGGCGTGAACGTGCGCACCCAGGGGATGAACCGGGCGATGATCACCGCCAGCGAGCCCCACCGCTCGTAGAACGCCTCGGCCCGCAGCACCCGGTCGGCATTGCGCCCGGCCCTGCGCAGGAGCCAGGGGCGGCCGAAACGCCGGCCGGTCCAGTAGCCGACCGCGTCACCGGCGACCGCGAACACCGCGGTTCCACCGGCGAGCAGCCACAGGTGAAGGTCGCCCCCACGCTCCGCGGCCAGCAGACCGGCCGCGAAGAGCACGCTGTCACCGGGCAGGAAGAACCCGACAAGCAGACCGGACTCGACGAACACGAGGGCGAACACCACGACGTAGACCGTCAGGGTGGTCATCGAGGAGACGTCGGACAGAGCCGTCCACCAGTGCGACATGAGAGGCGGAGTTTAGCGGCGGCCCTCGTAGCCCTGGTCGTAACCGGGTTGCTGGATGCCACCGGGGATGGTCGCGTCGTCGTCGGCGTAGGGCTGGCCGAACCCGTCGTGGGTGCGGGGCGCCGGGGCGAACGGGTCGCTGGTGGCGGGCGGCAGGAACGGCTCCTCGCCGGCCTCGTGCGCGGCCGCGGCCGTGGCCTCCGGCTCGGTGGCGGCCGGCTTGCGACGGTGCCTCCAGGCCTCGAAGCCCATCGGGATCACGGAGACCACGACGAGCAGCAGCAGCCCGGCCTCGATGTGGTCACGGAACAGCGGGATGTTGCCGAGCAGCTTGCCGAGCACGGTGATGCCCGCGGCCCAGAGCACGGCGCCGATGAAGCTGTAGGTCAGGTACTTGCGGCGGTCCATCTTGCCCACGCCCGCCGTGACCGTGATGAACGTGCGCACCAGCGGCGTGAACCGGGCCAGGACGATGGCGATCGGACCGTAGTGGTCGAAGAACTCCATCGTCTTGTCGACGTACTCGCGCTTGAAGAGCTTCGAGTTCTCCTTGGTGAAGATCGCGGGCCCGGCGGCCCGGCCGATCTCGTACCCGACCACGTTGCCCAGGAAGGCGGCCGCGGTGAGCACCACGCAGGCCAGCCAGAGCGGGAAGTCGATGTCGCCGCGGCCGATGAACAGGCCGATCGTGAAGAGCAGCGAGTCTCCGGGCAGGAAGAAGCCCAGCAGGAGACCGCACTCGGCGAAGATGATGAGTGCGCCGACCCAGAGGGCGATCCCACCCAGGTCGGTGAGCAGGGTGTCCGGATTCAGCCACTCCGGCCCGAGGGCCAGGGGCACGCTTGTCAGCAGCACGGCGCCCAGCCTACGGCGTCAGTCTGAACGTTATCTGTCGGTTCCCCGGGAGCGTGGTCCACGAGAGGGTCCAACGTGGCCCACCCCACAGGTCGTTCCCTCCGGTGCGGCAGGATCACCCGGGTGAACGAGCCGATGCCCGCACCCGCGCCGGAGATCGGGGTGGGGCCCTGGGAGGGGCCCTGGCCCGACGACACCCGCTACGACCGGGAGCTGCTCGAGCAGGGCGACCGCCGCAACGTCCTCGACGAGTTCCGGTACTGGACCGTCGAGGCGATCGTGGCCGAGCTCGACACCCGCCGGCACCCGTTCCACGTGGCCATCGAGAACTGGGCTCACGACCTGAACATCGGCTCGGTCGTGCGCACGGCCAACGCCTTCAACGCGGCGGGCGTGCATGTCGTGGGCCGCCGCCGTTGGAACCGCAGAGGTGCGATGGTCACCGACCGCTACCTCCACGTCCACCATCACGAAGACGCCGAAGCCCTCACCACCTGGGCCGGAGCGCACGACCTGACCGTGATCGGCATCGACAACACCCCCGGATCGGTGCCGATCGAGACGGCCACCCTGCCCCGCGACTGCCTGCTGGTGTTCGGCCAGGAAGGGCCGGGCCTGTCAGAGGCGACGCTCGGCGCGTGCTCCCAGGTGCTGTCGATCACCCAGTTCGGCTCGACCCGTTCGATCAACGCCGGGGCGGCCGCCGCGATCGCGATGCACGCCTGGGTGCGGCAGCACGCGGTCATTCCTCCCGCAGCGCGCTGATCTTCCCGTCCGGCCCCAGCCGGATCCAGGCGTAGGTCTGGCCTCCGGGCGTGGAGCGGTTGAGGGTCTGCACGAGTTCCTCGGGGGCCGTGACGCCGGAGTCGTTCAGGGTCAGGGCGGCGTCGGGCCGGAACACCAGCTGCCGGGCCGGGTCGGTGGGCCCGTCACCGATGCGCGGGCGGCTGTCCGGATCGTAGACGTGCGGCTCGAACGTCAGCCGTACCGATCCCTGCTCGCTGCGGCCCGCACTGATCCGGCCGAAGGCCAGGCCCGGGTCGGTCCACGGGGCGCTGCCGATCGGTGAGAGATCAATGGTGGACGTGGTGGTCGCCCGCGCGGGCACCGCCACCGGGGTGGGTTCCCGGGAGGACGGGGGCATCGAGTTGCCCAGCCCGATCGCGAGCAGGGCGGCCGCGACCACGCACACCGCGGCCACCACCCAGCCGGCCAGACGGCGCCGGCGCAGCCAGAGGCCGCGCCGGGTGACGGCGGCCAGGTCACCGGGAAGCGGGCCGGCCGCCCGCAGGTCACCGGGCCCACCAGGTGCGCCGGGTCCGGTCGGGTCGCCGAGCTCTTCGAGTTCCTCGTCGAGCAGCACGTCCCGGCTGCCGTCCGGACGACGCTGCAGCATCTCGAGCGCCTGGGTGCGGGCGGTCATCGAGGCCCAGACGACGGGCGAGTCACCACCGATACGCCGCCACCGGGCGTGGGCCCGGGCCAGCGCGCCGAGCGTGACCTCACGTGCGGCCGGCCGGCTGCCCAGCTCGGAGTACGCCGCCGACCAGGCCGCCCGGTAGAGCTCGGGGAAGAGCCCGGCGAACGCCTCGGGCCGGCGCCGGCCACCGGCGGAGGACCCACCCCCGGCACCCGCTGAACCTGTTGAGCCCGCTCGGCCTGCTGTGCGGGTCGATTCGGTGGTCGTCATCTCACCTGCCGTTTCCCGGTCCGTTCCGGTCGCTGCGCTCGTGCTCGCGCGTCACGCTACTGGTCGGAGGCCGGACATTTCCCGCGATCGCGGCACGCCGCCCGGCATGTCAGCCGCAGGGGCGAGGTGCCGCTCAGGTGTACCGGCGATGGTCTGCACCCTTTCCGGCCCTCACGACACCCTTTCCGGACCACCGCGTCCTGGGGAGAACCACCACCGGTGATCCAACCGCGTCCGCCCGGCACCTGTGAGCCCCCTCTGCCGGGCGATTGCCGACCGGCTGCCGAACGATGCGTTCCGGCGAACCGATTGCCGTGCCGCTACCGGCGTGTCGCCGAGGCCGCGGCCGCCCGCGGACGTAGGCCCGTACCGGCCTCAGGAGACGAACTGCTCCGACAGCGAGCTGATCGAGCCGTCGGAGCTCCGGCGGAACCAGACGTCGGTCTCGGCGTTGCCGAACTCCTCCTGGTAGCCCTTCCAGTTCTTCACCATCTGCGCGACGGTGATCTGCTTCCCCTCGGGGAAGGCGTCGCCGTCGGGCATGAAGAGCAGCACGTTCGCGCCCTTCACGGTGGCCTTCGGGTCGAGCCGGAACTCGGTCGGCTCGGTGCCCTCCTTCTTCCCGCTCAGGACGTCGCCCAGCGGGTACTCGCCGCCGTTCGCCTCCTTGGCCTCCTCGCCCTGCAGGAACCAGCCGGGCTGGATCAGCAGGGTCAGGGAGCCGTCGGCGTTCTCGGTGATGTCTTGCAGGTAGCCGAAACTCACGCCGTCTTTCTGCTCGGTCGGGTTCACCGGGATGAGCGAGTAGTCGGGCGGCGGCGTGGCCGTGACCGTCGCCGCCGGCACCACCGAGGGGGAGTCGGGGGTGCCGAACGGATTGCCCAGCACCACCACGATCCCCAGCACCACGGCCGCCGCCACACCGCCCGCCCAGGCGGCCCGGCGACGGCGCCGGATCCCCGTGCCCCGGTGCACGGCCTGCGCCATCGCACCGGGGGGAGGGGCCGGCACGTCGTGGGGCCTCAGGTCGTCGAACATGTCAGACCTCCCGCACTTGCGTGGCGAGATGGCCGCCGAGTGTGGCCAGTCCCCGCTGGGCGTGTTTGCGCACGGTGGTGACCCGCATGCCCAGGGCCGACGCGGTGTCGGCCTCCGACTGGTCGGCCAGGTAGCGCAGCACGATCACCTCGCGCTGCCGCCGGGGCAACCGCTCGATCGCCGCGGTGAGGTCCATCCGGTCTTCCACCCGCGGGTCGCGCGAGGGGCGCTCCGGATCGTCCGCACCCAGCACCTCGCGGTGCCGGACCTGCCTGCGGGCGATGTCGATCGCTTGCGTGTAGGCGGTTTTCGCGACCCACCCGTGCGGGGACTTCCGGATACGTCCCCACCACGAGTAGGCCTTCGCCATCGCCTCCTGGGCGGCGTCCTCGGCCTGGGCCTGCGACCCGAGCACCTGGTAGGCGACGACGTACGCCTTGCGCCACAGCTCGGGGAAGAGCGACTCGTAGTCGCCCGCCGCGCTGGGAGCCGCACTCCCGACGTCCGTCATCGCACCGCCGCTTCCCGCTTCTCCCCGTGAGCCCGGCGAGAACTCTAGTGGGGTTCGCGGCTTTTGCGGGCAAGCCTTACGGGATGAACTGCTCGGCCAGCGCGGTCACCGGGCCGCTGTTCGTGCTCGTGTCGGTGTGCCGCAGCCAGACCGGCACCTCCTTCGTCTCGAGCTTGCTGAAGTTCTTGGCCAGCTGCTTCGCCGTGATCGCCTTGCGCCCCACCGTGTCGGGCTGCCCCAGCAGGTCGTAGGCGCCGATCAGGCTGGCCTTCCCCGCCACCGTGTAGGTCGAGGTGTCGAGCGACTCGTCTTCCGCGACGAACCAGTCGTTGGGCGGCGTGATGCCACCGTTGAGCAGCTTGGCGGCCTTGCCGTCGTAGAACTCGGCCTGCTTCACGGTGATCCGCAGCTTGTCGTTCTTCAGGCTCACCCGGGTGACGTAGCCGAACTCCAGGCCGGTCTTCGCGAAGCCGAGCGAGTCGGTGGCCTTGGCCGGGATCGCCGCGTAGGAAGTGGTTTTCGCGGGCGTCGAGACGGCGGCCGAGTCGTTGTCCAGGGCCTGGGCGGAAGAGCCCACGGCGGTGAGGGCGCCCGCTCCGAGAGCGACGGCGGCGACGGCGAGTGAGATACGCTTGACGGACATGGTTTTCCTCCGGGTATCGGTCAGCACTGGATCAGGACGGGAACCACTTCGCGAGGGCGGTGGCGGCAACCACCGCTCTCGCTGCTTTTGCCCTGCCGGGCAAGGTCTTCCGGTCGTGTTCCCAGCCGGACCTCGGCGGCCCCCATCGGGAGCTCCGGTGCGTCGGTGCCGACTGCGAAGACATCACTAAGACGTTCTGGGGCCCACCGAACAACGACACGACTTCGGTCACGAATCGGTCACGGTGATCCGGGCGCCTCTCGCCCCTCGGTGTTCTTGCTCCTCGACGCATACTCGGTATAGCTTCCTTCTCGCCATACCGGGTATGCACTCGAGCCAGGGGAAGGGGGTCCGGAATGTCTGTGCGCCAGAGCCTGCTCGCGATCCTCGCGGAGGGTGAGCAGTACGGCTACCAGCTCCGGCACGAGTTCGAGGTGCGCACCGGGCGGACCTGGCCGATCAACATCGGGCAGGTCTACACCACCCTGAACCGCCTGGTGCGGGACGGGCTGGTGGAGGAGGCCAAGCGTCAGGACGACGGGTCGGTCACCTACCGGCTCACCTACGCCGGCCGCGAGGAGGTCGACAAGTGGTGGGGCACCGCCGTCGACCGGGCCTCGCCCGGCCGTGACGAGGTGGCCATCAAGATCGCCCTCGCGGTGGCGGCCCCCGGGGTCGATGCGCTCGCCGTGATCGCTCACCAGCGCTCCGAAACGCTGCGCGTGCTGCAGCTTTACACCAAGGAGAAGCGCTCGCTACCGGGGTCGCCGGAGGGCGAGGGGCTGTCCCGGCTGCTGGTGCTCGACCACCTGATCTTCGTGACCGAGGCCGAGGCCCGCTGGCTCGAGCTGGTCGAGCAGCGCCTGCGCGCCCGTTGAGAACGCGCCCGATGAGAAGTGGAGAGGCCACGAACATGAGCGCCGACACCGAGTCCGCCGACACCGAGTCCGCCGACATGACCGGTCCGACCGGCCCGGCCGGCAGCGACGACCGCCGCCCGGTCCTGCTCAGCCTGCGCGACGCCACCCGCGTGCACGGGGCGGGCACCGCCGTGCCGGTGCAGGCCCTGAACGGGGTCGGGCTCGAGGTGCGCGTCGGCGAACTCGTCGCCGTGATGGGCCCTTCCGGCTCCGGCAAGTCCACGCTGCTGCACCTGGCCGGCGGCCTCGACACGCCCAGCTCGGGTGACGTGGTGGTCGACGGCGTGAGCATCGGCGGCCTCTCGGCGAAGGCCCGGGCCGCGATGCGCCGCCGCAGCGTGGGCTACGTGTTCCAGGACCTGAACCTGGTGCCGGCCCTGACCGCCGCCGAGAACGTCATGCTGCCGCGGGAACTCGACGGGGTCAGCACCCGCAAGGCCCGCGCGGAGGCCCGCGGGGCACTGGCCGAGGTCGGGGTGGAGGACCTGGCCGACCGGTTCCCCGAGGAGATGTCCGGCGGCCAGCAGCAGCGGGTGGCGATCGCCCGGGCCCTGATCGGCCCACGCCGCCTGGTGCTCGCCGACGAGCCCACGGGTGCCCTCGACTCGCTGACCGGCGAGGCGATCATGAAGGTGCTGCGCACCCGGGTCGACGCCGGGGCGGCCGGGCTGCTGGTCACGCACGACGCCCAGCACGCGGCCTGGGCCGACCGCATCGTCTACCTGCGCGACGGCCGGATCGTCGACGGCGGTTCCTTCCGGTGACCGGCTGGTTCCCGGCCGGGCGGGTGGCGCTGCGCCTGGCCCGGCGTGACGTGTGGCGCAACCGGGGGCGCAGTGCCCTGGTCGCCCTGATGATCGCGCTGCCGGTGCTCGGGATGTCCGCGGTGTCGGTGATCGCCCGCTCCGACGAGCTCGACCCCCAGGACCACGTCCGCGTCGCCCTGGGCGAGAAGGCCCAGGCGCTGGTCTACTACGGCGACGGCGAGCCGATCTCGCAGCGGCCCGACGACCCGCTGGACAACACCGCCGTCAGCCGCGACGAGGGCGAGCTGACCCGGGCCGAGTTCCTCGGGCGGGCCCGGCGGATCGTCTCCGACCGCGACGTCCTGATCACCGACGACCGGCACTGGGGATCGCGCAGCATCCGCCGCGACGGCCGGCTGATCGATGCCCGCATGCGTGAACTCGACTACGACACACCCGGTCTCGGCGGCCTGATCGAACAGCGCGAGGGACGCGCGCCGCAGGCCGACGGCGAGGTCGTGGCCACCGGCACACTGGTGCGGGACTCCGGGGTGCGGGTCGGTGACGTGCTCACCTACCGGCCCCCGGGGTCCGGCGCCGACATCGTGCTCACCGTGGTCGGGATCGTCGGTGGCTACGACGTCGCCGACTCCTCCGAGCTGATCGGCCGCACCGGGGGGATCTTCCCGGCGGATCTGCGTGACGCCACCACCGGTCCGTTCTTCGAGCAGTGGGACGACCGCACCCTGCTGGTCACCGGCCCCGACCCGGTCACCTGGGACCAGGTGCTCGACCTCAACCAGCTCGGGTCGACCGTGCTCAGCCGGGCCGTGGTCGAAAACCCGCCGCCCTCGAGCCAGGTGCCCCACGAGGACGACCTCGCCGACGACTACACCGACCGCAGTGGCGTCGGCATCGTGGCGGTCGTCGTCGGCCTGGTCCTGCTGCAGATCGCGCTGCTGGCCGGCCCGGCGATCGCCGTCGGCGCCCGCCGCAACCAGCGCTCGCTGGCGCTGCTCGCCGCAACCGGGGCCCAGGCCCGGCACCTGCGGGCCGTGCTGCTGGCCACCAACGGCCTGATCGGCCTGGTCAGCAGCCTGGTGGCGGCCGGCCTGGGAGTCGCCGTCGGGCGTCTGGCGATCGCCGGGCTGCGCTCGCGGGAGTGGACGCTGGTGCGCACCGACGTGCATCTGAGCGATCTGGCCGTGCTGGTCGTGGCCGGGGCGGGCACGGCGGTCGCGGCCTCGCTGGTGCCCGCCCGGCAGGCCGCCCGGATGGACGTGGTGGCTGCCCTCACCGGCCGCCGCGGGTACGCCCCGCCGAAGCTGCGGGTGTCCGCCGCGGCCTTCGGAGTCGCGGTGGCCGGCGTGGTCGTGGCACTGGTGGCGGCCGCCGGCGAGAGCGCGTTCCTGGCCGTGGCCGGGCTCGCGACGGCCGAGGTCGGCCTGGTCGCGGCGTCCGGCACGCTCATCGCCCTGGCGGCGCGCTCGGCCGTGCGGATGCCGTTCGCCGTCCGGTTCGCCCTGCGCGACGCCGCCCGGCAGCGTGCCCGCACCGCCCCGGCGGTGGCCGCCGTGCTGGCCGCGGTCGCCGGCGGCAGTACCGGCCTGGTCTTCCTGGCCGCGCAGAACCACCACGACGACCTGATCTACCGGGCCAGTTCGGTGCCGGGCGGGGTGTGGGCGATGGCCGACACGGCCGACGGGCAGGGCCAGCCGGCGGCGGAGGCGGCGGAGGCCGAGGCCACGCTGAGGCGTGAGCTCCCGATCGACTCGGCGGCGGCGTTCTTCCGGCTGACCTACAGCGGTGACGTGTTCCTGCGCCCGACCCGCTCACCGGGAGCGCGGTGCCCCGACGACCAGACCGAGGGCATGGGCACCTACAACGGCATGGGTGAGGTCTGCTCGTTCCGCACCGACTCGAAGTTCCTGGCCCCCTACGGCGAGGTGCTCTTCGACGACGGCACTGCTCTGCGGGTGGTGACCGGTGGTCTGGCCGAGGCCGACTACCAGGCTCTGGCAGAGGGTTTCGCGGTCACAACCAGTCCGGAGCTGATCTGGCCCGACGGCACTGTGCACGTGGAGGTCGAGCGGATGAGCGCCGACGACCCGGACGCGGAGATCCCCGTGGTCCGGCTGAAGGCCGTCGAGGCCCAGGGGGCGGGCAGCCTGGCCGGCGTGGTCTACCCGATCGGTGCGGCGAAGGCCCTGGGGGTGGAGGCCGTCCGCGGCGGCGTGGTCGCCACCACCAGCCGGATGCCGACCTCCGAGGAGGAGGCCGCCGCCGAGAAGGAGCTGAAAGAGACGCTGGGCATGTACGTCACGGTGGAACGGGGTTACACGAACGATCTCGCCGTCGGTCTCGTCGCCCTGCTGATCGCGTCGTCCGTGGTGAGCCTGATCGGCACCTTCACCGCGGTCGGACTGGCCGCGGCCGAGTCCCGGGCCGACGTGTCCACGCTGGCGGCGGTCGGGGCCGGGCCGGGGGTGCGGCGCCGTCTGGCCGCGGCTCAGAGCGGTGTGATCGCCACGCTGGGAACGGTTCTCGGGGTGTTCAGCGGGGTGGTCGGCGGCTGGGTGCTGGTCCTGGTGCAGCAGGACAACGAGTTCCCGGGGGAGACCCGCAGCTACTGGGAACTGGTGCTGCCCTGGGAGCTGCTGCTCACCGTCGGCGTCGGGATCCCGTTGCTGGCCGGGCTGATCGCCTTCGCGGGCACCCGGTCGCGTCTGCCGCTGGCGCGCCGGATCGGCCAGTAGACGTCCGCGGCGCCGGGGTGGAGGGCCCCGGCGGCGCGGATCACGCCGGATCGACGCTCACACGAGGTCGATGAGGCTCTCGATCGAGGGCACGATGTGGGACGGGCGGAACGGGTACTGCTGCACGTCGTCCCGGGTGGTGGAACCGGTGAGCACCAGGAAGGTCTCCAGGCCCGCCTCCATCCCGGCGATGACGTCGGTGTCCATCCGGTCGCCGATCATCGCGGTGTACTCCGAGTGCGCGTCGATCTTGTTCAGCGCGCTACGGAACATCATCGGGTTCGGCTTGCCCACGATGTACGGCTCCCGCTTGGTGGCCCGGCTGATGAGAGCCGCCACCGCACCGCAGGCCGGCAGCGGGCCCTCGGCCGACGGGCCGGTCGGGTCGGGGTTGGTGGCGATGAACCGCGCGCCGCCCTCGATCAGCCGGATCGCCTTGGTGATGGCCTCGAACGAGTAGGTGCGGGTCTCGCCGAGCACCACGAAGTCCGGGTCGGTGTCGGTGAGCACGTATCCGGCCTCGTGCAGCGCGGTGGTGAGCCCGGCCTCGCCGATCACGTAGGCCTTGCCGCCGGGCAGCTGGTCGGCCAGGAACTGGGCGGTGGCCAGCGCCGACGTCCAGATCGCGGACTCCGGCACGTCGAGCCCGGAGGCCGCCAGCCGGGCCCGCAGGTCACGTGCGGTGTAGATGGAGTTGTTGGTCAGCACCAGGAAGGGGCGCTCGTTCTCCTGCAGTTTCTGCAGGAACTCGGCGGCTCCCGGAAGGGCCGTGCCCTCGTGGACCAGAACGCCGTCCATGTCGGTCAGCCAGCAGCGGATCTCCCGCGTGTTCATCCTTCTCCTAGTTGCTCGTGCCTCGCTCGGCCGTTCCGTCCGGATCCGGCCCTGCGCGGAATGCCCCCGACCGGAACCGTACTGCCGCAGACCCCTGAGGACCCGGCGGCGCACGATCCGATCCTCGTCGACGGGGCCCGGGATCAGCTCCCGGCCAGCGCGTCGAGGTCGAAAGCGGCGGCCATCGCGGCCATGCCGGCGTCGCTGGGGTGCAGGTGGTCGCCCGAGTCGTAGGTCGCCAGCAGGCGTTCGGGCCGCGCCGGGTCGCGGACCGCCGCGTCGAAGTCGACCACCGCGTCGAACTCCGGGGCGGTGCGAACCCAGTCGTTCACCAGAGTTCTCTGCTGCTCCTTCTCCGGTGTGAGACAGCGCTTCTCGCACGAGAACGGGGTCACAGTGGCGCCGACCACGCGCAGGCCGTGGCGGTGGGCCTGGTCGGCCAGCTGGGTCAGGCCGTCGATCACGGTGGCCGCCGGGGTGCCCGAGCCGATGTCGTTGATGCCGAGGGCGATCACCACCACCCGCACGTCGGGCCGGTCGAGCACGTCGTGCTGGAACCGGCGCAGGCCGGAGGCGCTGGGCGAGGCGCACGCGAGGTTCTCGGACACCACCCGGTTGCCACCGATGCCCTCGTTCAGCACGCCCAGCGCGGCCGTGGACGCGTGGGTGCGCATCCGGCCGGAGAGCAGGTCGGGCCAGCGCCGGTTGGCGTCGCGCGTGGAGCTGGCGCCCTCGGTGATCGAATCGCCGAACATGCTGATCGTGCCGGTGCCCGCCGGGTCGGGCACGTCGACGCCCTCCAGCCAGAACCACGACGGCACCGACCGGTCGAACGCACTGCCGGTGACCTGCCCGGCGTGGTCACCGTCGGCCAGGTAGGAGGTGGCGATCGGCCGGCTGTGCCCGGAACCGGCCGGGGCCGGGCCCCGGGGCACCAGATCGATGGCCAGGGACTGGCCGAAGGCGAACGAGAGGGGCACCGGATCGCTGACCATCCGCCCGCCGGGCGGGATCTCGACCTCGGCGGAGCCCTCGAACATCACCTCCCGGGCCGTGCCCGGCCGCAGCGCCGGAGCCTCGGCCGACACCGCCGCGGTGACGTGCGCCAGACGCAGTGGCTCGGTGCCGAAGGTGTTGGCCAGCCGCAGCCGCACGCTGTCGCCGCCGATGCTGGGACGTACCACCTGGCGCAGTGTCCGGCCGATCAGGTCGGGGCCGTCGAGGTCCTGGCTCGCCGTGCTCCAGGCACCGCTCCAGCCCGGCTCCACCGCCTCGATGCGGGCGGTGGGCACCGGCGTCGGGGTGGGCGCGGGAGTGGGGACGTCGATGGACGGGGTGGGCGCGACGGTGACCGTCTCACCCGGGAAGGCGGCGGTGACGCAGCGCGCGGTGCCCGCCGTGGGCGTGGCGGCCAGGCCCCGGTCGTCGGTGACCGCCATCAGCACGGTGGCCCCGGTGACGGCCGCCGCGGCGGCCAGCACCAGGGAAGCGGTGACAGCAGGTCTCTTCACTGCTTCTCCCCACGGGACGTGTGAACACAGTTCGGCACGTCCGTGGGCCGGCTGAAGAGATCAACTCCCCGGCGGGCGCCGGGGTTCCGCCGTGCGGGCTACGTCAGGAGGCGGCCGGAAACGTGGCACCCGGCGCGAACTCCTGCCCGGGAAGGGCCGGGCTGACGACGACCTCGTCGAACGTGCTGATCGTCATCCGCACGTCGCAGTTCAGGCGCTCGCCCACGGCCGGCGGGTTGACCCCGGCCGGCACGATGAGCATCGAGACCTGCATGTGCACGACGTCGGCGTAGTGCAGGCGCTTGCCGGCCCAGCGGAACGGCGAGGGGGTCCAGCCGACACCGTGCGCAGCGCCCATCAGGGCGCCCTTGAGCACGTCTTTCAGGCCGCCGCGGGCCGAGCTGCCCTGCAGGCCGACGCCGTGCGCGGTGCCGCCCGTGACCACGACCAGTGTGCCTCCGTGCAGCCGGCGCTGGCGGTAGCCGACGGCCTCGCGGTGCGGCACCGGCCGGGCGTCGAGCACCGTTCCGGTGACCGTGAAGGTGCTGCGGTCGGCCAGCCACAGACCGGTGCCGACCCGGGGGCGCACGGTCAGACGGGGCTCGGCCTCGCCCAGCTCGCGCAGCTCACGGGCGTTCAGGTGCGACACCCACAGCGTGTCGAACTCGACCCGGGCCCGGCGCAGCTCGTACAGCGCGGTGTGCACCGACTTCACCGCGTGGGCGCGGTCGCCGGTGCTGGGCAGGTGCATCGCGATCCCGGCCAGGCGCACCGAGCTCAGCGGGGCGGCCAGCTCGGCCAGCTCGGCCAGCTGCACGCCGTGCCGGTGCACCGGGGAGTCGAGCTCGAGGATGACCTCGAGGTCGGGGCTGTTCGGCTCGGCCAGCCGGTGCACCACGTCGGCCTGCGCGACCGTGCGGATCACCCGGCCGGTGGTCGGGTGCAGCCGGTTCAGCTCTTCCTGGGTGAGAGGCGCCAGCACCACGATGGTGCCGTCGAAACCCTCGCGCACCGAAGCGATCTCGGCCTCCGTGCCGACCGCCACCGTGTCCACGCCGAGGCGGGTCGACATCCGGGCCAGGCGCTCGCGCCCGAACCCGTAGCCGTTGCCCTTGATCACGGGCACCACGGTGGGGAACTGCTCGGCGGCCGTGCGGACGCTGGCGTCCCAGCGGGGTTCGTCGATCGTCAGGGTGAACGTCATGACCGCGCCGCCTGCACCTTCTGATAGGTCTGGAAAGCCTTGTTCCACATCGGCGAGAGCGTGTACTCCCACTCGCCCACGGTCTCCACCACGTGGCCGCCCGCGCCCAGCTTGAAGCGCAGCAGGCCGGAGAGCCGCTCGTTCTCGTCGAGGGTGTCGGCGATGCCGCGGAAGTCGTACGTCCACATGCCACGCCCGAGCGCGGCCCGCATCGACGTCCACTGCATCGCGGTCGGGGCCTGCACCTCACGCTTGCGTGAGGTCGAGGCGCCGTAGGTGTACCAGCAGGTGCGGTCGACGTCGACGGTCAGCGCGGCCGACAGCGGCTCGCCCTCGTGCTCGCTGATCCACAGCCGCAGCACCGGGTCCGGACCGCTGTTGAGCGCCTTCCACATGGTGGTGAAGTAGTTGGCCGGACGCGGCGTGAACTCGTCGCGCTCACCGGTCTCGACGTAGAGCTCGTGGAAGATCGGCAGGTCTTCGACACCGCCCTGCCGCACCACCACGCCTTCCTTGTCGGCGCGCTTGACGTTGCGCCGCCACTGCTGGTTCATGCTCTTCAGCAGCATCTCGGGCGTCTTGTCACGCAGGTCGGCGCGCACGCCCAGACGCGGCTGGCCGGCGGTGAACTGCCCGGACTCGTTCTCCAGCGACACCCAGCCGTGGGCCTTGAGCACGTTGCGCAGCGCCAGGCCGTCGTCGTAGGTCTCGTCCGGCTCGAGCTGCGAGAACCGGGTCACGCCGTCCGTGGACATGCCCTTCTTCGCCGTCGCCGTGCTCCAGTACTTGACCGGCTGGGTCGGGCCGATGCGCACCGCGAACGCGTGCTCGGCGCGCAGGTGGTCGAGCAGCGGGGTCAGCCAGGAGGAGGGAGCGGCCAGCACCCGGTCCCACGGGAGGGTGGGGCCCTCGGGGATGTAGGCGAGGCTGCGGTTGGTGCCGGGGATGGGGACCGGCCGGTACAGCACGAGTGCGGTGCCGACGATCTCGCCGTCCACGATCCAGCCGATGCTCTGGTTGCGCCAGGCCTGCTTCACGCCGCCCCACATCGGGGTCATCGTGATGCTGGCGCCGTGGCTCACGGCGTGGTGCAGGTGCTCGGCCGCCGAGATCGGCTGCACCGTGAGGCCCGGCTGCTTCGCCGGCCACAGGGCTGAGCCGGAGCGTGCGGAGCGGACGTCTGTTCCAGGCATGTGTAGAGAGTGCTTCCTGTGGCGGTGTCGCCACATCAGGCCACAGGATGGTCCCGTGGTGGTTTTGGGCGTCTTTTCTCATCCTTGAGTACGAGAGCAGATCGTCTTTTCGTTCATCCTCTGGAAGGAGGATGCCGGTCCGGCACGGGGTTTATCGTCGTAGGGTGACCAGTCAGCCACCCACCGGTGTCACACACCGTGCCGGGGCGAGTGCGGTCTGGGGGTTCCTCCGCGAACGGGTACTACCTCCGGTCCCCGCCGCGATCGTCGCCGCCGTGCTGTTCGCCGCCACCTTCGGCGGCCTGCTCTGGCTGACCGCCCTGGGCTGGGAACCGATGAACCCGGACAGCTATCTCTGGCTGTCGGCCGTGGTCACCGTGGTGCTGCTGACCCGCGACCGGTTCCCCCGCAGCACGCTGGTGCTGCTGGTGCTGCTGTACCCCCAGGCCTACGGCGGCTGGCTCAACACCGACCTCCACGTGCTCCCCTTCCTGCTGGCCGGCTACACGGTCGCGTCGCAGGGGGCGATGGCCGTGGGCTGGACCCTGCTGCTGTGCGAGGCCGGAGTACTGCACGACTCGCTGTTCTACGGCCTCGACCCCCAATGGTGGACGATCTGGACACTGTTCGATGACCCACAGAACCTCTGGGGCCTCAACGTCTCGCGCATCCTCACGCTTTCCGCGGTGGTGACTGCCACCGTTCTGCTCGGCGCCGCGTCTTACCGTCAGAGGCGGGCGAACGAGGAGCTCCGCCACCGGCAGGAGGAGCTGGAGCGGTTGCGTCAGATCGAGACCGATCAGATGGTGGCGGCCGAGCGCACCCGGATCGCGCGGGAGCTGCACGACGTGGTCGCCCACCACATCAGCGCGGTCGTGCTGCGCGCCCAGGCCGCCGACCGGGTGGCCGACGCGCGCCCCGAGCAGCTGCGCGAGGCCGTGCGCTGGATCGCCGTCGACGGGCAGCAGACCCTGGCCGCCATGCGCCAGGTGGTGAAGGTGCTGCGCTCCGCCGACTCCGCCGCCTCGCTGGTGCCGCAGACCACGCTGGCCGAGATCCCCGAGATCGCCGGGCGGATGGAGGCCGTGGGCATGCCGGTCGAGCTGCGTCTGCCCCCGCTCCAGCCGATCCTGCCCGCCGCGGTCGAGCTCGCGGCGGTGCGCATCATCCAGGAGTCCCTGACCAACGCCCTGGTGCACGCCCGGGCCGGGCGCGCGATGGTGGTGCTCCAGCTGGCGGGCGACAGCCTGCTCATCGAGGTGCACGACGACGGCGGTCCCGGGGCCGGGGCCGACGAGTCGTCGGCGGTGAGCCGCTGGACCCGCCGGGGCGTCGCGACGCCGCGGGGCATCGCGGTCGCCGGAGACCCGCCGGAGACCCGCCGCTCGTCCACCTTCGGCTCCGGCCACGGCCTGGTCGGCATGCGCGAGCGGGCCGCGTCCTGCTCGGGCACGCTCGAGATCGGCCACTCCTCGCTCGGCGGCTGGCTGGTGCGGGCCCGCCTGAGCATCACCGTGGGCCGGGAGACGCCGGCCCCGCGGATCCTGCCCCAGGCGGTCTGATCCCGCACCGGCCGGGCCTCGGGTCCCGAGGGCCAGGCCGGTCCGGAGGCCGGCCTGAAGCCCGGCAGGAGGCGCCGGGCGCCGGATCCGTGCGAGAGTGCGTCGGTCAACCGACGCCGAGCAGGAACCCACCGTGACCCAGACGTTCAACGATGCCCCAGGCGCGCCGATCCGGGTCGCCGTGGTGGACGACCAGGGCGTCATCCGCGCCGGTCTGACGATGATCCTCGACCACGAGCCCGACCTGACCGTCGTCGGTGAGGCCGGTGACGGCGCGCGGGCCCTCGAGATGGTCGCCACCGTGCGGCCCGACGTGGTGCTCATGGACATCCGGATGCCGGTGCTGGACGGGATCGAGGCCACCCGGCGGATCCTGGCCGGCGGCGAGAACGGCGAGAAGGTACCCGCCGTGCTGGTTCTCACCACGTTCGACGACGAGGAGTACGTGCTCGGCGCGATCCGGGCCGGGGCCAGCGGCTTCCTGCTCAAGGACGCCGGGCCGGACGTGCTGGTCTCGGCCGTGCGCACGGTGCACGGCGGCAACTCGCTCGTCGACCCGGTGGTCACGAACACGCTGATCGCGCACTGCCTGGAACTCGAGCGCGCCCTGCCGAAACCGGTCTCCGAACTCACCGCCACGTCCGCCGTCACCCAGCCGGCCCGGGACCGCTGGGCCCCCCGGCTGGCCACACTCAGCGATCGGGAGCGCCAGATCCTGGTCGGCATGGCCCGCGGGCTGTCGAACACCGACCTGGCCGAGCACCTCGTGGTCAGCGAGACCACAGTGAAGTCGCACGTCAGCTCGGTGCTGGCGAAACTCGGCCTGCGCAACCGGGTCCAGGCGGTGGTGGTGGCCTACGAGACCGGAGTGGTGGCCCCCGGCGAGCAGGCCGCACCGGACTGGCGGAGCTGACGTAGCCTGGATCACTGGGTTGTGTGGATCACGTCCGCGAGAACGGGCAGAACGCCCTTTTCCAGACCCGCAGCCGTTGCCTTGATCACGTCAGTCGCCTGAGTCACGCCACGTGTCCGGACAAGTGGGACACGACTCCGCGCAGAAATTTTTCCGGGATGCCCAAACGTTGACACGAGGCAGTGCAAGTGGGAATTCCCTCTCGGGACAATGACTCAGAGCCTCACGTAAGCGCACGACCGGAGGCCGTTCGCGTGCAAGGATCGCCGTAGCGAGAGCGACATGAAGGTCCGCAGGGCTTCCTATCGACGACGTGCGCCGGTGTGGTCGGTCCTGGACGGGCACCCGCTGTTGAACGCACGACGAACCGCACAGGAGCGCACCGATGCCGATTGCAACCCCCGAGGTCTACGCGGAGATGATCGACCGCGCGAAGGCCGGGTCGTTCGCCTACCCCGCCATCAACGTCACCTCGTCCCAGACGCTGAACGCCGCGATCCGCGGTTTCGCCGAGGCGGGCAGCGACGGCATCGTGCAGATCTCCACGGGCGGGGCCGAGTACGCCTCCGGCCCGACGATCAAGAACATGATCACCGGTGCGGTGGCCCTGGCCGAGTACGCGCACATCGTGGCGAAGAACTACGACGTCAACATCGCCGTGCACACCGACCACTGCCCGAAGGACAAGCTCGACGGTTACGTGCGCCCGCTGCTGGCGATCAGCGCCGAGCGCGTGGCCCGCGGTGAGAACCCGCTGTTCCAGTCGCACATGTGGGACGGCTCGGCCGTGCCCCTCGACGAGAACCTGAAGATCGCCGCCGAGCTGATCGAGCTGACGCACGCCGCGAAGATCATCCTCGAGGTCGAGATCGGCGTCGTCGGTGGCGAGGAAGACGGCGTCGCCAACGAGATCAACGACAAGCTCTACACCACGGTGGACGACGCGGTCGCCACCGTCGAGGCTCTCGGCCTGGGCGAGAAGGGCCGCTACCTCACGGCTCTCACGTTCGGCAACGTGCACGGCGTCTACAAGCCGGGCAACGTGAAGCTGCGCCCGGAGATCCTCAAGGAGATCCAGGACGCGGTGGGTTCCCGCTACGGCAAGGAAAAGCCGTTCGACCTGGTCTTCCACGGTGGCTCGGGCTCGCTGCCGGAAGAGATCTCGGCGGCCGTCGACTTCGGTGTGATCAAGATGAACGTCGACACCGACACCCAGTACGCCTTCACCCGGCCCGTGGTCGAGCACATGTTCAAGAACTACGACGGGGTGCTCAAGATCGACGGCGAGGTCGGCAACAAGAAGGCCTACGACCCGCGCGCCTGGGGCAAGGCGGCCGAGGCCGGCCTGGCCGCCCGGGTGGTCGAGGCCTGCGAGGCGCTGCGCAGCGCCGGTACCCGCATCAAGTAGTTCCGATCGAGAGGCTCCTCCGCGGCGGTCGGTCGCGGGGGAGCTTTTTCGTGCTTGAGGACGCGTCGGCACCCTCTGGTCCCAGGGGCGCCTCGAGAGGGACGCGGTCTCACCGAACCCGCACGCCGCGCGTCCGGGCCGCTGCCTGAGGCAGACTGACCTCCGTGACGCATCCGAACCTCCTGAACTCGCCGCCGCCCACCCTGCTCCCCGACGACGCGGTGTCGCGCGACGCGATCGCGGCCGGTGCCCCGCTGGAGAACGTGGCCGCGACCACCCCGTCGCACTGCCTGCCCTGGGCCGCGCTGGCCGAGCGCGCCCACGAGGGTGGCCGCGACATCGAGGCCTACGCCTACGCCCGCACCGGCTACCACCGCGGCCTCGACGCGCTGCGCCGCAACGGCTGGAAGGGCCACGGCCCGGTGCCGTGGTCGCACGTGCCGAACCAGGGCTTCCTGCGCGCCCTCGCGGCCCTCGGCCAGGCCGCCGCCGCGATCGGTGAGGACGAGGAGCGCGACCGCATCGCCCAGTTCGTCGCCGACTGCGACCCCGAGGCCGCGCACGCCCTCAACGTGCTCAGCTGGGCGGTTCAGCGCTGAGCCGTTCCGCCCCGGTCGTCGTGGTGGGGGCCGGGATCGCGGGAATCGCCTGCGCCCGGCGCCTTCACGACGCCGGGGTCCGGGTGCGCGTCTACGAGCGCGGTCGCCGAATCGGTGGCCGGATGGCCGTGAAGACGGAGTACGTGGGGCCGGTCTCGTCGCTGTCGGTCGGGCACGCGGTCGACATCGGCGCGCCCTACTTCACCGTGCGGGAAGCACTTTTCGCGCACGTGGTGGCGGCCTGGCGGGAAGCCGGACTGGCCCAGCCCTGGACCGACCACTTCTCGATTCTCGACGCCGACGGCCTGCGCCCGGGTGATCCCGGCCCGCAGCGCTGGTCGACCGTGCCCGGGGCCGGAGGTCTGCGCGGTCTGGTCGAGAACCTGGCCGCCGGGTTGCGGGTCGAGACCGCGCACCTGGTCGGCGGGGTGACGATCGAGAACGGGCACGCGCTGGTCGACGGGGAGCCGGCCGCGGCCGTGGTGCTGGCCATGCCCGACGCCCAGGCCGAGCGGTTGCTCCCCACCGGCACCGCCGCGGAACTGGGGGTGGCCGACTCCGGCCAGCACCCCGTCCTCACGCTCTGGGCCTCCTGGAGTGCGCGCTGGTGGCCCGCGTTCGACGGGGTGTTCGTCAACGACTCCGACGTGCTCACCTGGATCACCGACAGCGGGCGCAGCCACGCCGACGGGGTACCCGTGCTGGTCGCCCACAGCACCAGCGACTTCGCGCGTCCCCGCCTGAACGACCCGTCGTCGGGCATCGAGCCGATGCTCACCGAGCTCGGCCGGCTGCTCGGGGCCGACCCGACCCCGCCCGGCGAGTGGGCCCGGGTGCACCGCTGGTCGTTCGCCGCGCCGGTGCGCACCCATCTGGAACCGTTCGGGCTGACCGGTCCGGAAAGGCCGCTCATCGGTGTCTGCGGTGACGCCTGGGGTCCGCGGTCCCGGGTCGAGCAGGCCTGGATGTCGGGCAACGGACTGGCCGAGCAACTCCTGAAACAGCTGGACTAGCACCGACGGGCGCATCCGGCGGGGGGCCTCCGGGCAGAACGGTGCCGTCGCGGTAGCATCAATCACCGGACCCCACACCCAGGGGTGGACAAGAGGAGCCCGGTCTCATGCCCGCGATCGTTCTGGTCGGCGCCCAGTGGGGCGACGAGGGTAAGGGCAAAGCCACAGACGCCCTCGGTGCCGAGGCGGATTTCGTCGTCAAGTTCAACGGCGGCAACAACGCCGGGCACACCGTGGTCGTCGACGGTGAGAAGTACGCCCTTCACCTTCTGCCCTCGGGCATCCTCACCCCGGGCTGCACCCCGGTCATCGGCAACGGCGTGGTCATCGACCCGGCCGTTCTGTTCGAGGAGATCGAAGGGCTCACGGCGCGCGGCATCGACTGCTCCAAGCTGCTGATCTCGGCCAGCGCGCACCTGATTCCCTCGTACAACCGCACTCTCGACAAGACGGTCGAGCGGTTCCTGGGCAAGCGCAAGATCGGCACCACCGGGCGCGGCATCGGCCCGACGTACGCCGACAAGATGAGCCGCGTCGGCATCCGCGTGCAGGACCTGTTCGACGAGAACATCCTGCGCCAGAAGATCGAGGGTGCCCTCGACGCCAAGAACCACCTGCTGGTGAAGGTGTTCAACCGCCGCGCCATCACGGTCGACGAGGTGTTCGAGGAGCTCATCGCCTACGCCGACAAGATGCGCCCGATGGTGGCCGACACCGCGCTGGTGCTGGGCCAGGCGCTCGACCGCGGCGAGATGGTGCTCTTCGAGGGCGGCCAGGCCACCCTGCTCGACGTCGACCACGGCAACTACCCGTTCGTGACCTCGTCGAACGCCACGTCCGGCGGCGCCTGCACCGGCTCCGGCGTTCCGCCCACCCGCATCGACCGGGTCATCGCGGTGGCCAAGGCCTACGCCACCCGCGTCGGCGAGGGTCCGTTCCCGACCGAGCTGCACGACGAGTGGGGCGACCGCCTGCGCGACGTCGGCGGCGAGTTCGGCACCACCACCGGCCGTCCGCGCCGCTGCGGCTGGTACGACGCGCCGATCTCGCGGTACGCCGCGCGCATCAACGGCGTCACCGACTTCGTGCTCACCAAGCTCGACGTGCTCACCGGCATCGAGAGCATCCCGGTCTGCGTGGCCTACGACGTCGACGGTGTGCGGCACGACGAAATGCCCATGACGCAGACCGGTTTCCACCACGCCAAGCCGATCTACGAGCACTTCGACGGGTGGACCGAAGACATCTCGGCGGCCCGCACGTTCGACGACCTGCCCAAGAACGCCCAGGCCTACGTGCTGGCGCTGGAAGAGATCTCGGGCCAGCGCATCAGCGCCGTCGGGGTCGGCCCGAGCCGCGAGCAGACCGTGGTGCGGCACTCGCTGCTGCCGGAGTAAGACCTACGGCGTGTAGGCGGAAGCCCGCGCCGGGTAGTACTTCTCGAAGTCGTCCGGAACCTCGCCGCCGTCCAGAACGGCGGCGAGGCGGTCGAGGTAGAACTCCCAGCCGGGGCCGATGCTGCTCGCGTCGACCGGCGTCGGCAGCTCGTGGGTGAAGGTCAGGCTGCTGCCCACCGCGGTGCTGCTGAGAATCATCCGCAGCACCCAGGGCTCGCCCTCGGCCGGGGTGGTGACGGCGAGAACGTAGGGCTCCGAACAACTGTCGATCCGCACCGGGCTGGCCGGGGTGCCCTCCTCGGCCGACATGTGCAGCTGCACGGTGCCGGACGCCGGATCACCCTCCCACCGCCCGATCCACCGGGCCGTGAGATCAGGATCGGTCAGCGCGGCCCAGAGCTCCTTCACCGGCACCGCGAAGGCCCGGGTGAAGATCAGCTGGTTGCCGGTGAGCCGGCCTGTGGGGTCCATCTACAGCTCCTGGGTCAGCCCGCTGCGCAGGATGTTGAGGCTCTTGGTGAGCAGCCGGGACACGTGCATCTGCGACACCCCGACCTCGGCCGCGATCTGCGACTGGGACAGGCCCTTGCCGAAACGCAGCTCCAGGATGCGGCGTTCGCGGGCCGGCAGCCGGGCCAGCAACGGCCCCAGCGTGGCCCGCTGCTCGACCAGTTCCAGCCCGGCGTCTTCGAAGACCTTGCCCATCCGGTCGGACTCTTCGGACGTGGTCTGCAGCGGCACGGTGATGTAGGCGCTCGCGGTCTCCAGCGCCTCGAGCACGAGATCCGCGTCCACGTCGAGGTACTGGGCGATCTCGCGCACCGTGGGGGAGCGGTCGAGGGTGTGGGTGAGGGTTTCGCGGGCTTCGGAGACGCGGCGGCCGAGGTCTTGGATGCGGCGGGGGATGCGCATGGCCCAGCCGCGGTCGCGGAAGTGGCGGCGGATCTCTCCGACGATGGTGGGGACGGCGAAGGCGGCGAAGGCTCCGCGGGTGGGATCGAAGCGGTCGACGGCGTGCAGGAGGCCGATGGTTCCGACTTGTACGAGGTCGTCGTAGGGTTCGCCGCGGCCCTTGAAGCGCTGGGCGAGGTGGTGCACCAGGGGGAGGTGGCACTCGATCACGGTGCGGCGCAGGTGCTGGTACTGCGGGTGGCTCGGAGACATCGAGGCCAGGCGGTGCAGGTCCGGATCGGACAGGGGCACGGCGCTGTCGGGGTCACTCGTGTCGTATCCGCCGGGCCCGTGCGGATCTTCGGCGTCGGGCGGGCTGTCGGCGTCGGTAGGACTGTCGACGTCGGACGGGGTGCTGAGGTCGGCGCTGTTCAGGTCGGCGCTGTTCAGGTCGGCGCTGTTCAGGTCGGCGCTGTTCAGGTCGGAAGGACTGCCCAGCGCCTCGAGTTCGTCGGGCCCCGGAACCCCGCGCAGGGGCTGACCCGGATGACGCACGACCTCGGGCTGGCTGCTGCGCGGCAGGACCCGCAGGCGGGCGTCGGCGTCGTGCTGCAGGCTCACCTCTCGGCCCGCCCCGGGGTGGTTGGCACGCTCAGCTTGATCCAGGCGCCGTCGGGGTCGGCCCCGGTGATCACGTCACCGGCCAGGGCTCGCAGCACCGACCACGAGAAGCTGGCCTCCCGAGGCAGTTCGGCGACCGGGCCGGTGATGGTGACGGCCAGGCTCTGGCTGCCGATCAGGCCGACCTCGAAGGCCGCGTCGAGGGTGCGGCCCGGGTGCGCGCGCCCCGCGAGCAGCAGGGAACAGGCCTCGTCGACGGCGATGCGCAGGTCTTCGATCTCGTCGAGCGTGAGATCGAGGCGGGTGCCGAGTCCGGCGGCCGCCGTGCGAACCACGGCCAGATAGGCGGGGTCGGCCGGTACCCGCAGATCCACGGTGTCGAGCCGACGTGCCTGCTCGACCACGTCGGACCGCTGCTTGCCCCGAATCGTGCTCACATCCCCCCGTGACGCTGACCGGCCCTGGTCGTTGCGGTGCGCGGATCGTCCGTCACGGAACGATACCAATGTCACCATCGGAACAGGGTAGTGCACTCAGAGTTGTAGTTGTCCAGGCCTCAAGACGAGGCCAAGCCACGGAACTCACCTGACCGGTCACGGGTGGTGAAGCCCTGACCCGTTCGGTCGTATGGGTAATTCTGCCCGTCCGGGGGCGCATCGTCCGCCGTTTCGGGGCCGGTCACGCGGATTGTTGAGTGAGTTGCGGCGCCTCGGGCGTTCTGCAGCACGGGTGCAGTACCGCATATCCGGCGATAGGTGTGAAACGGGCAGGATCAGCGGAAAGATCAGATGCCCCAGGAATGTTCACCTTCAAACAAAACGCCGGCGGGCGACGCGTTGACTCCCCGCGCCGCCCTCCGCCGCTCGTCCGCCGGGTCGTCCGCCGGGTCGTCTACTGATCGGCGAGTGCGTCCTGACGGGAGTGGTCCGCTCCGGTGACCGACGCGTCCGCCATCGGCGTTCTGGTGGTGCGCACGACCTGGACGCCCGAACCCTGCGTGGCCCCCGCGTACACCGCGATCGCGACGCCAAGCAGACCCAGGCCGACCGCCACCAGGTTGGGCGAGTTGTAGCCCCAGCCGGCCGCGATGGTCAGGCCACCCAGCCAGGCGCCGAGGGAGTTGGCGATGTTGAAGGCCGCGTGCATGCTCGACGCGGCCAGGTTCGGGGCGCCGCCGGCCATGCTGATGATGCGGTTCTGCAGGGCCGGGAAGGCCATCGTGTTGCAGAACGGGAAGAGGAAGATCAGCACCGCCGAGGCGATCTTGTTGCTCGAGGCGAAGTAGAAGGTGGCCGCGACCACGGCGTTGGCGCTCATCGCGCCGTAGACGACGCGCGTGGTGTCGTAGCGGTCGGCCAGCCGGGCGCCGATCAGGTTGCCGAAGGTCATGCCCAGCCCGAACAGCACCAGCAGTGGCGTGATGCTCGACTCGGCGTAGCCCGCCACCTCGGTCATCATCGGGGCGATGTAGCTGAAGGTCGCGAAGGTGGCGCCACCACCGATCGTGGCCACGCCCAGCGACAGCCAGATCTGCCGGTTCCTGAACGCGTTCAGCTCGTGACGCAGGTGCGGGGCGTCGGGTGAGCTCGGGTCGACGCGCTCGCTGCGGGGAACGGCGGCCAGCACGCCCAGGGCGCCGATCAGCTCGACCACGGCGACGAGCACGAACACCAGCCGCCAGGAGGTGTTCTGGCCGATGAAGGTGGTCATCGGCACGCCGACCACGTTGGCGATGGTGAGGCCGGCGAAGACCACGGCCATGGCCTGGCTCTTCTTGTTGCTGGTGACGAGCTTGCCGGCCTGCACCGCGGCCACGCCGAAGAACGCGCCGTGCGGGAGCCCGGACAGGAACCGCATCACCAGCAGTGCCCAGAAGCCGGGCATGAACGCGGAGATCACGTTGCCCAGGGCGAGGGCCACGACCAGGCTGATCAGCAGGCCCTTGCGCGGGAACCGCACGGACGCCGCGGTGAGCAGCGGCGCGCCGATCACCACGCCGATCGCGTAGGCCGAGATCAGGTTGCCCGCCTGGGGCACGCTGACGTCGAGATCGCCCGCGATGTCGGGCAGCAGGCCGAGAGCGACGAATTCGCCCGTACCGAGCCCGAAACTGCAGATTGCCAGTACCAGTAGCGCACGCCGCACCGGTGTGAACACGGGCCGCCGCCCCCTTCGTTCGTCAGGATGTTCGTGACCAGGGCGCGGCTGCGGACCGTCGGTATTTACTCCGGGAACGAGCAAAAATGCGACGGTTCGAAAAGATTGAGGGGCGGCGTCATTGAGCCCAAGGCGGTCGAGCGGTTGGCCCGACTGCGTACGCCACTGGCTGATTCACAGAATACAACCGGTGACCCGGTCGCGTATTCCCCTCGTCACTCCTGGCTGCGGCGCAGGATCCGGGCGAGGTCTTCGGGGGTGGCCCAGCCGGCCGGGTTCTCGGGGGTCTCGTGGCTTGAGGACGCTGTGGTCGCCTGGGAGCCCGTCCGCGGCTCGGTCGGGTGGCTGGCGGACGTGACGCTCGCGTGGGTGCCCGCGTAGGGCTTGGCGGGGTGGCCGGGGGACGTGTCGGTCGCCTGGGTGCCCACGTGCGGCGGGGCGGGTTGGCTGGGGGGCGCGGTGGTTGCGTGCGCGGTGTCGGGCGGCTGGGGGTCGGCGACGGGGGACACGCCGACCGGGGAGGACTGGCCGGCCGCCGTGGTGGGCTGCACCGGAGGGTTCGGTTGCGTGCGGTCGGCCGGGTGGACGGGGCCAGCCGGCCGTGGGTCGGTGACCGGGTGCGTCGGCTGGGTCTGGTCCGTGGGGTGGGGCTGAGCGGTGGACGGGGCCGGTTCGGGGGATGACGTCGCGGCCGAGAGGACGGCGGAGATGGCGTCGAGGGTGACGGCGGGTACCGGGAGCGCGGGGGCGACGGGAGCGGCGGGGGCCGGGGGCGTCGGGGTGGCGGTCCGAGGGGCTGTGGTGATCCCGGTGGAGGGGGAGTCGGCGGCCGAGATCGCGGCCGAGATGGCATCCAGGGTGAGCGCCGGCACCGGGCCGGATTCCCGGAGAGGACGCTGCGAGGTGGGGGTACTGACGTCAGCAGGCGTGCCCGTCGGGGTGGCGAGCGGCGTCGGGCCGGTGGGCGGCGGACGGCGTGCGCCGGGAGCGGCCGGGAGAGAGCCGGTGTCGCGGGTGACGGTCGGGGTCGGGCCGGCCGGCCGGCGGGTGTGGGCGCCGGGGCGGTCGGTGTGGCCGGCGGCCGGCATCGGGCCGGTGGGCCACGACGGGCCGGGGACCATCGGCGTCGAGGAGGTGTGGCGGGTGGCGGAGTGCAGGGGGACCTCGACCGGCCCGGTTTCCCAGGGCAGGCGGACGACCGGGGTCGGGCTGGTCGCCGGGCCGAGCGGGATGCCGGCGGTGGCGTCGGAGTTGCTGTAGCGCCCGACGATCGGGATCGGGTTGGTGTTCAGCCCGACGACGGGGATGCGGATCGGGGCGGTGGCCGGGCCGCTGCCGGGAGGACGCATCGGGTTGCCGCCGGGCACCGAGGTGGGCAGCGGCAGCACGGTGGTGAGCGAGTACTGGGTGCGGGCCGCGTAGAGCGCGATCAGCAGCGCGAGCACGCCGAGACCGACGGCCACCAGGTTCGGCGAGTTGTAGCCCAGGCCGGACGCGATGGTGATGCCGCCGAGCCAGGCGCCGAGGGAGTTCGCGATGTTGAAGGCCGCGTGCATGCCGGCCGCGGCCAGGTTGGGCGCACCACCGGCCTGGCTGATGATCCGGTTCTGCAGGGCCGGGAAGGCCATCGTGTTGCAGAACGGGAAGAGGAAGATCAGCACGGCCGAGGCGATCCGGTCGGAGGCGGCGAAGTAAAACGCGGCGGCCACGACCACCTGGGCCGCCATCACGCCGTAGATCACCTGGGCGCCGTTGTAGCGGTCGGCCAGCTGCGCACCGATCAGGTTGCCGAAGGTCATGCCCAGCCCGAACAGCACCAGCAGCGGGGTGATGTCGCTCTGCCGGTAGCCGGCGACCTCGGTCATCATCGGCGCGATGTAGCTGAACGTGGCGTGGATACCGCCGCAGCCGATCACCGCCACCGCGAGCGACAGCCAGATCTGCCGGTTGCGGAACGCCCCGAGTTCCTCGCGCAGTCGCTGCCTCTCGGACCGGGGGCTGCGCGGCACCGCGGCCAGCACTCCCAGCACCCCGATCAGCTCGACCCCGGCGATCAGGACGAACACCGTGCGCCAGCTCGCCTGCTGGCCGATGTAGGTGGTCAGCGGCACGCCGATGACGTTCGCGATGGTGAGCCCGGCGAACACCACGGCCATCGCCTGGCTCCGGCGTCCGGCCGAGACCATGTTCGCGGCCTGCACCGACGCCAGGCCGAAGAACGCGCCGTGCGGCAGGCCGGACAGGAAGCGCATGCCGAGCAGGGTGTTGTAGTCGGGCATCGCGGCCGAGGCCAGGTTGCCCAGGGCCAGGGCCACGACCAGGCTGATCAGCAGGCCCTTGCGCGGGAACCGCACCGAGGCGGCGGCCAGCAGCGGCGCCCCGATCACCACGCCCAGCGCGTAGGCGGACACCAGGTGCCCGACCGCGGGCACGCTGACGCCGAGGTCGCTCGCCATGCCGGGCAGCAGCCCGACGACGACGTACTCACCCGTCCCGAGCCCGAAACTGCAGATGGCCAGCACCAGCAGCGCGCGCCGCACCGGATCGCGCATGCGTGCCGTCCTTTGGGGTACAGCTGCCCGGCGTCGGCCGGACAGGTTGCGGGGCACCAACATTGAGGCCCGACAGCGGGCACTGTGCCACACAAACTCCCCGGCCGCCAGATCTCGGAGAGCTACCGGACGACCACTGAATGTTGTTGCCTCAGGCGGACTTGCGGGCCGGGGTCTTCTTCGCGGCGGTCTTCTTGGCCGCGGTCTTCTTCGTGGTGGACGCCGAAGTGGACGACGAGCTCTTCTTGGCCGCCGTCTTCTTCGTGCCCGACGACGCCGACTTGCGGGCCGCGCCGCCCGACGACGGCTTCTCGCCCCGCGCCTCCTTGGCCCGGTCGACGCTCGCCTGCAGGGCCGACAGCAGGTCGACGACCTCGGTCTGGGCCTCTTCCGCCGCCTCCACCGGAGCCGGTGCCGCGCCCTCGAGCTTGGCCTCGACCAGCTGCACCAGGGCCTGCTGGTAGTCGTCCTCGTACTGGTCGGGCTCGAAGTCGGCGGCCATCGAGTCGACCAGCGACGCGGCCATCCGCAGCTCCTGCGGGCGCAGGTCGACATCCTCTTCCAGCACCGGGAACTCGGCCGCGCGGATCTCGTCGGGCCACATCAGTGTCTGCATCATGATCACCCGGTCGCGGACCCGCAGCACCGCCAGTGACTCCCGCTGACGCAGGGCCACCTTCACCACGGCCACCCGGTCGGTGGCCTCGAGCGCCTCACGCAGCAGGGCGTAGGGCTTGGCCGCGCGCGCGTCGGGCTCCAGGTAGTAGGCCTTGCCGTAGAGGATCGGGTCGACCTGGCCGGTGGGCACGAACTCGACCACGTCGATCTCGCGGCCGGTGCTCAGCGGCAGCTGGTCGAAGTCCTCGTCGGTCAGCACCACGAGCCGCCCGTCCTCGGCCTCGTAGCCCTTGGCCAGCTGGTCCCACGCGACCTCTTCACCGCAGGCGCTGCAGATGCGCTTCATCCGGATGCGCCCGCCGTCTTCCCGGTGGACCTGATGGAACCGGATGTCGTGCTCCTGGGTCGCCGAGAACAACCGGACCGGCACGTTGACGAGGCCGAAGGAGACCGCGCCCTTCCAGATCGCCCGCATTCGTCTGCTCCTCAGTCGTGGTCAAACCGGTCGACCCTGGCTCTCGCGCCAATTCCGGCATCGCTGTCAAGTCGGACACGCCGGGAGCCTGTCACCCAGCATGACCTCCCGATCACGCCGACGCCAGGGCAAGTACCGTGCCCATCCGTGTTGACCTGCGTCTACGCCAAAAGTCATCGGTTCGGCCGAGCTCGTGATTGAGGGCGCTCCAGGGGGAGTGATCTGCGCGACTCTGTGCTCTGATGAGCCCATGCGACCCATGCTCGCCACCTCGGCGGACGCCGAACGCGGGCTCCCGGCCGACGGCGAACGGTGGGCCTACGAGGTCAAGTGGGACGGATGGCGGGTGATCGCCGATCTGGGAGACGGCCGGGCCCGGCTCTGGAGCCGCTCCGAACGCGAGATCACCGCGGCCTTCCCCGAGCTGGCCCAGCCCCCGAACCCGGCCACCGCGCTCCTCGACGGCGAGGTCGTCATCCTCGTGAACGGCGTCCCCTCGTTCACCGCACTCGCCGACCGCATCCACGTGACCGACCCGCGCAAGGCCCGGGCGCTCGCGGCCCGGAACCCGGCCACCCTGATCGCCTTCGACGTCCTCCGCCACGACGGCGCCGACCTGATGCGGCGCAGCTGGCAGGAGCGGCGTGAGGTGCTGGAAGGACTGGACCCGGGCGGGAGGTGGCAGATCTCCCCGGTCTACGACGACGTCGGGCTGCTGGTCCACGCCACCCTGGAGCAAGGGCTGGAGGGAGTCGTGGCCAAGCGCCGCGGCTCCGAGTACCGGCCGGGCGTGCGCAGCAGCGACTGGCGCAAGCTGGCCCACCGCCGGGTGCAGTCGGTGGTGGTGGGCGGCTGGCGCCCGGAGATCAACGACCGCGGCACGATCGGGGCCCTGCTGATCGGGGTCCCGGGCGACGACGGCCGGCTGCGGTTCGCCGGGCGGATGGGCAGCGGCCTGACCGCCGCCGGGCCGCAGGCCGAGCTGCGCGAACGGCTGGGGCCCCTACAACTGGAGAGGTCGCCGTTCGGCGACGCCGTGCCGAGGGCGGACGCGAAGGGCGCGACCTGGGTGGAGCCGGTCGTCGTGGTGGACGCGCGGCACCTGGGGCGCACCGAGAACGGAAGGCTGCGGCAGCCGGTCTTCCGCGGCATCCGGTCCGACCTGCGCGCCGAAGACGTCCGGTACGAGTAGGGGAGAGCGATGCCGGCGAACGAGCAGCTCGTCGACGTGGGCGGTCGCACCTTGCGGCTGCGGAACCTGGACAAGGTGCTCTATCCCTCGACCGGCACCACCAAGGGCGAGCTGCTGCACTACCTCACCAGCGTGTCCGGGTTGCTGCTGCCGCATCTGAAAGACCGCCCGGCGACGCGTAAGCGCTGGCCCGACGGGGTGGAGTCGAGCACCACCTTCTTCGAGAAGAACGTGCCCCGGGGCGCCCCGTCGTGGCTGCGGGACGTCACCCTGCCCGCGCCCGGCAGCACCAAGGACCGCGAGATGGTCACCTACCCGCTCATCGACGACCTGGCCGGTCTGGTCTGGGCCGCCAACCTGGCCGCGCTCGAGCTGCACGTGCCGCAGTGGCGGGTGGGCCCGCGCGGGGCCGCGAAGGATCCCGACCTGCTCGTCATCGACCTGGACCCGGGGGCTCCGGCGGGGCTCCCGCAGTGCGCCGAGGTCGCCTGGGCGGTGCGGGAGAAGCTGGAGGACGACGGTCTGGTCGCCTTCCCGGTCACCTCCGGCGGCAAGGGGATGCAGCTGTACGCGGCGGTCTCGGGCAAGCAGGACGCGACCACGGTGCGGGAGTACGCCCACCGCCTGGCTGAGGGGCTGGAACGGGAGATGCCGCGCCTCGTGGTGTCGCGGATGGCGAAGGCGCTGCGCAAGAACAAGGTTCTGCTCGACTGGAGCCAGAATCACTCGGCCAAGACCACGATCTGCCCGTTCTCGCCGAGAGGGCGCGAGCGTCCCACGGTGGCGGCGCCCAGAACGTGGGACGAGCTGGACGACCCGGGTGCCTTGCGGCAACTCGAGTTCGGGGAGGTTCTGGATCGGGTGCCCGACCTCGGTGACCCGCTCGCCGAGCTGCTGCCGACGGGGAACCGGGCCGGTAAGGGGCCGCGGGTGCCGACGTCCTGAGTATGGTCGTGATCATGACGGACGCGTGTGGTGACCAGGTATGACGGCCTTCGCGACGGTGGTGCTCGCCGGGGGCACCGGGGAACGGCTCGGCGGGGTGGACAAGGCGGCCATCGAGGTGGCCGGGGTCTCGCTGCTCGACGGCGTGCTGCTGGCGACGACCGCGGCGGAGACCACCGTCATCGTCGGGCAGGCCCGCCCCACCGTGCGCGACGTCGCCTGGGCCCGGGAGGACCCACCCGGAACCGGGCCGCTCGCCGGGCTGTTCGCGGGGGTCGAGGCCCTCGGCCCCGATGCGCCCGGGCTCACCGCGGTCTTCGCGACCGACCTGACCCGGCTGGGCGCCGCGGACGTGCGCCGGCTCGTGAACGCCCTGGCGACCACCCCCGAGGCCGAGGCCGATGCCGCCCTCTTCGTCGATGCCGAGGGCCGTCGTCAGCCCCTGGCCGCGGTGTACCGCACCGCCGTGCTGACCCGCGTCCTCCGTTCACTGCTGCCCCTCGACGGAAAACCGGTGCGGGCCCTGGTGAAGCTGCTCGGCGTGGTCGAGGTGCCGGATCACGGAGCCTCGCAAGACTGTGACACGCCGGAGCAACTGGCCCGGCTGAAGTCCGACGAGCCCGACCAGCCCGACGAGCCCGACGATTAGGAGCGCAGACATGCTGGAGAACTGGGTCGACGAGGTCGGCGAACGGCTCTCGCTGTCCACCGCCGACGTGCAGGTGGCCGAGATCCTCGACCTGGCCAAGGAGGCGGCTCACAACGTGGCCCGCCCGGCCGCGCCGCTCACCACCTTCCTGGTCGGCTACGCGGCGGGCCTGAAAGGCGGCGGCCGCGACGAGATCGCGACCGCCGTGGGCGAGGTGCTGCGCCTGATCGAGACCCGCCCGCAGGAGCCCCAGCCGGACGCGCCCACCGACTGATCACCCCGGCAGCAGAGTGCGGGCCTGCTGCTCGTCCATGCCGGTCGCACCCAGCAGGTCGACCACCACCGAGCGCACCTGCGCGACCACCACGTTGGCCGAGAGCGACTGCGCGCCGAGCTGTTCCGGGTCGAGCCGGGCGGCGAGGGTGGCCAGTGCGGTGGTGGAGACCATGCGCTCCGGGGCCGTGCCCACCTCGCCCTCCAGCATGTGCAGGATCTCGGCGAGGTGGTCGAAGACGTCGGCCAGCGGCATCGGCATCTCCTGACCGGTGTCCAGGGCGGCCGCGATCCGGCGCACGGCCACGCGCAGGTTGCGGGTGGCCCGGTCGAGGCCGACGAGACCCCTTCGGTAGCGCAGGAGTTCGGGCATGTGGCGGCGCCGCAGCGGGGAGATCCGGCTGATCTCCTCGCCCCCGCGCAGCGCGTCGGTCCAGCTCTGGATGTCGTCCTGGGTGGCCCGGGCCCGGTCGAGCACGGCGTCCGCCCGCTGGGAGTCGCCGCTGCGCAGCACCGCCGCCGACTCCGACGAGATCGCGGCCAGCTCGCGGATCAGGTCCTGTGCCTCGCGCCGCACGAACCGGCCCGGGTCGGCGGGCAGGAAGGCGACCACGAGAAGCGCCACGGTGCCGCCGATCAGGGCGTCCTCCCAGCGGTAGAGGCCTCCGCCGGGGGTCTGCGGCAGGGCGGCGAGGAAGATGCCCTGCACCGCCGACTGGGTGGTCATCAGCGCGCCGCCGCCCACCAGCTGGGCGATCGACATCCCGATCAGCACCACCAGAGTGATCTGCCACCAGCCGTTTCCGAGCTGGTTCACCAGGATCTCGGCGATGCCGACGCCGATCGAGACGCCCAGGGCGAGTTCTCCCATCCGGCGCAGGCGCTGGTTGTTGGACAGGCCCAGGCACACCACGGCGGCGATCGGGGCGAAGAACGGACGCGGGTGGCCGAGCAGGTTCTCGGCGACCAGCCAGGCCACCGCGGCGGCGATCCCGCACTGCCAGATCGCGAACGCGTTGAGCCGCACCCGCAGCAGCGCGGCCCGTACCCCCGAGCCCCGTACCTGCGCGAAGCGATCCCGGACAGCCGAACCCGACGGATGTATCACGGGGTCAATCCTGCGGCCGATCCCCGTACGCTGCCACCATGACGAGCACGCGTCCCGCCCTTCCGTCCACCGCCCCGGCCGTTCCCGTCGATCCGGATCGGGCGGAAAGGGCGAAGCGGGCACTGGAACTCGACCTCGAGTACGTCTTCCACTCGTGGCTCGCGCAGGACGGCCGGGCGCCCTTCACCGCCGACGGCGCGCAGGGCTCGTGGCTGTGGGACGGTGCCGGCACCCCCTACCTCGACTTCTCCGGCCAGCTCGTCTTCACGAACATCGGTTTCTCCGAGCCCCGCGTGGTGAAGGCGATCGCCGACCAGGCCGCGCGCCTGGCCACGATCGCGCCGCAGCACGCCAACGACGCCCGGTCGGAGGCCGCCCGGCTGATCGTCGAGCGCGCACCCGGAGACTGGTTCCGCAAGGTCTTCTTCACCAACGGCGGAGCCGACGCGATCGAGAACGCGGTGCGGATGGCCCGGGTGCACACCGGCCGTCGCAAGGTGCTCAGCCGCTACCGCAGCTACCACGGCAACACCACGACGGCGATCAACCTCACCGGTGACCCGCGGCGCTGGCCGAACGACTACGGCGCCGAGGGTGTGGTGCACACGTTCGGTCCCTTCCTCTACCGCTCCGCCTTCCACGCCACCACCGAGGAGGAGGAGTGCGCGCGGGCGCTGGAGCACCTGGAGCAGGTGATCGCGCTCGAGGGACCGGCCACCATCGCGGCGATCGTGCTGGAGTCGATCCCGGGCACGGCCGGGATCATGGTGCCGCCCGCCGGTTACCTGCGCGGGGTGCGGGAGATCTGTGACCGCCACGGCATTCTCTGGATCGCCGACGAGGTGATGTCCGGTTTCGGACGCGCGGGGCGGTGGTTCGCGGCGGAACTCGCCAACGAGGCGCCCACCGGGGTGCCGGGCGAGTGGAAGCCCGCTCCCGGCCCGCAGGCCGTTCCCGACCTGATCACCTTCGCCAAGGGCGTGAACTCGGGCTACGTGCCGCTGGGCGGTGTGCTGGTGAGCGAGCACGTCGGCGCGACGTTCGGCTCCCGGGCGTTCCCGGGCGGCCTGACCTACTCCGGGCACCCGCTCGCCTGTGCCGCGGCGGTCGCGAACATCGGTGTGCTGACCGATGACTCGCTGATCGAGAACGCCGACCGGCTGGGACGCGAGGTGCTGGGACCGGGCCTTCACGCCCTGGCGGCCACGTCGTCCATCATCGGGGAGGTTCGCGGCGCCGGGGCCTTCTGGGCGGTGGAGCTGGTGCGCGACAAGCAGACTCGCGAACCCCTGGTGGCCGGTGGGGCACCCGTGGCCGCGCTCACGAAGGCGTGCATGAGCCGGGGACTGATCCCGTTCGTCAACGGCTCACGCACGCACGTGGTGCCGGCGCTCAACATCACCGACGAGGAGGCCCGTTACGGGCTCGCGCTGCTCGGTGAGGCGATCGCCGAGGTGGAGAGCAGCCTGTAGATCAGGACAGCTCGTCGGCGGTGATCACCTTCTTCGGGGCCTTCACCCGGACCGGCTCGTTCCAGTCCGACCAGGTGATGTCGCCGTCGGGCGCCTGGATCGCGACCAGTTCGGCGGAGCCGTCGGCCGCGACGTAGATGATGCTGTCGCTGCCCTGCTCCTCGAGGCCGACGGTCTTGCGGCCGTCGAACTCCTTGCCGGTGACGAAGGTGACCTCGCCTCCGGTGGGCTCGAGCACCATCTTGCTGAGCTCGTCCATGTCGGCCAGGTCCATGATGCCCTGGGAGTCGGCGTCCTGGCCGAGTTCCATCCACTTGCCGTCGAGGTACTTCAGCACCTCGGCGTCGCCGCCCGAGAGCGTCTTGAGCATGTCTTTCCCGGGCAGCATGAACCCGGTGCCGTCGACCACGAGCAGCTTCAGCGAGCCCTGGGAGCCCATCGACAGCGACCCGGAGACGTTGCCGGCGCGGGCGATGCGCAGGTCCATCACGACCTTGTCGCTGCCCTCGACCAGGTCGCCCTTGATCCGGACCGAGGCGGCCTCCGCGGCCTGCTTCCGGGTGGTGTCGTAGACGTCCTTGGGGGTCTTGCCCGCGTAGGGGCCGGACTGCGAGGCGCCCTCCGGCTGGGCGTCGCTGCTGCCGCCGCAACCGCTGAGGACGAGAGCGGCGCCGATCAGGGCAGCGGTGAGCAGTTTGGTCGTGCGCATGTGGTTTCCGTTCATGGCGTGAGGGGACGGACGCTCGCACCACAGGTCGGGGGAGCGCCGCGCGCATGCCGGGGATCTCCCGAATACGGTGATCAGCTTAGAGTTTCTTGTGAACGTTTCGCGGTGAATTTTCGGAAACGGGTGATTTGGGTGTTCCCGGGTCTGAACCGGCCACCGGTCCGGACCGATTACCCTCGTGCCCCGTGAAGGTTCTTGTGGTCGGGCCGGGCGCCCGCGAGCACGCGCTGGTCCGTTCTCTCGCCACCGACCCGGGGGTGACGGGGCTGTTCGCGGCCCCCGGCAACCCGGGTATCGCCGGGCTGATCGGTGAGCGCAACTGCTTCGCCGTCGACGCTCTCGACCCGGCCGCGGTCACCGGACTGGCCGGTGAGCTGGGGGCCGACCTGGTCGTCGTCGGGCCCGAGGCGCCGCTGGTGGCCGGGGTGTCCGACGCCGTGCGGGCCGCGGGCATCCCGTGCTTCGGCCCGTCGGCCGCCGCCGCCCGGCTGGAGGGCAGCAAGGCCTTCGCGAAAGACGTGATGGCCGCCGCCGGGGTCCCGACCGGTGAATCGGCCACCTGCGCCACGCTCGACGAGGTGCGTGAGGCCCTGGTCCGGTTCGGCGCCCCGCACGTGGTGAAGGACGACGGCCTCGCCGCGGGCAAGGGTGTCGTCGTCACCGACGACCCGGAGGCCGCGCTGGCCCACGCCGCCGCCTGCCTGGAGCGCGAGGGCGCCCGGGTGGTCATCGAGGAGTTCCTCGACGGCCCGGAGGTCTCGCTGTTCTGTGTCACTGACGGCGTGACCGTGCTGCCGCTCGAGCCGGCGCAGGACTTCAAGCGCGCGCTCGACGGTGACCTCGGCCCGAACACCGGTGGTATGGGCGCGTACTCGCCGCTGCCGTGGGCGCCCGAGGGCCTGGTGGACGAGGTGCTGGAGCGGGTCGCCCGCCCGACCGTGGCCGAGATGGCCCGCCGCGGAGCGCCTTTCGTGGGTGTGCTGTACTGCGGTCTGGCGCTGACCAGCCGCGGCGTGAAGGTGATCGAGTTCAACGCGCGCTTCGGCGACCCGGAGACCCAGGTGGTGCTGGCCCGGCTGGCCACGCCGCTGGGCATGCTGCTGCGGGCCGCCGCGGTGCAGCACCTGGAGCACGTGCCGGAGCTGGAGTGGCACGAGAAGGCCGCCGTCACGGTGGTTCTGGCGTCCGAGAACTACCCGGACACGCCGGTCAAGGGCGACGTCCTCACCGGGGTCGACGAGGCCGGCAGCCGGCCCGACGCCTGGGTCCTGCACGCCGGCACGGCCGTCGAGGACGGCAAGCTGGTCGCGGCCGGTGGGCGGGTGCTGTCGGTGGTGGGCACCGGCGCCGACCTGACCGCCGCGCGCACGGCCGTCTACGGAGCGCTCGAGCAGATCGGGCTGCGGGGCGGGCAGTTCCGCACCGACATCGCCGAGGCCGCGGCCGCCGCCGACCTGACGGAACGTCTGGCGCACCCGGTGGCCCCGGGCGAGAGCTGACCGGCCCGGGACGGACCCCGAACGGGTCCGTCCCGGCGGAAAGTCCCGTGCCCCGGACCGGGCCGCCGGGTAACGTCCCGCCGTGTGAGCGCTCCGAGGATCGAGATCAGCCCCGTCGGTGACGACCACCTGCGGGCCTGGGTCTCCATGGTGAACCGCGGCTTCCTGCACCCGCGCCAGGCGTCGTCCGTACGGCTCGATCTGCTGCGCAAGCAGGCCCTCGACCGCCGGCTGCGGATGAGCCGGATCGACGGCGTGCTCTGCGGCAGCTTCCAGCACTGGGACGCCGACCTGCCGGTTCCCGGGGGCACCGCGCCGGCCCTGGCCATCACCTCGGTGGCCGTGCTCGCCAGTCACCGGCGCCGGGGTGTCGCGAGCGCCCAGATGCGCTCGGCCCTGGCCGAGGGCCGCGAGCTCGGGCACGCGCTCGGGCTGCTGATCGCCAGCGAGAGCGCCATCTACGGCCGCTACGGGTTCGGCGCCGCGTCCGAGATCGTGCGCTGGACCGTGCACAGCCCGCGGGTGCGCTTCGCCGGCACCGGTTCCGAGGGCATCCAGCTTTCCGAGGGCATCCAGCTGGAGAGCACCGACGACGCCGCGGTGCGTCAGGTGGGCCCGGAGCTGTACCGGGCGGCTTCGGCGGGTCTGCCGGGGGCACTCCCGCGCACCGACCTGAACTGGGACTTCGGCTGCGGCGTGATCGCCGAGGCCGCCGACGCGGACCTCGACCGCCCCGCCGTGATCGCGCGGGACGCCTCGGGCACCCCGGTCGGCTACGCCAGCTACCGGTTCTCCGGTGAGTGGACGCTGCAGGAGAAGGCCTCCGTCGAGCTGGTGGACCTGGTCGCCGTCACCCCCGCCGCCTACCGCGCGCTGTGGCGCTACCTGGCCGAGCTCGACCTGACCGACCGGATCGTGGCCGACAACCGCACGCCGCACGAGCTGCTGCCGGCGATGCTCGTCGACCGGCGGGCCGCGGTGGAGTCGCACCGGGCCGACTTCCACTGGGTGCGCCTGCTCGACGTGCCCGCCGCGTTCGGCGCCCGCTCGGCGCAGAGCCCGGGCCGGGTGGTCGTGGAGGTCACCGATCCGGAGGGGTACGCGAACGGACGCTGGCAGGTGGACGCCGACGAGTCCGGCACGGTGGCGGTCACGTCGAGCCGGGAGAGCGCCGACCTGACGCTGCCCGTGTCCACGCTGGGGTCGGTCTACCTGGGGCAGCAGCCGCTCACCCGGCTGCACGCGGCCGGGCTGGCCGACGAGCACCGGGCCGGGGCGGTGCGGCGGTTCGAGGCGATGACGACGTGGACGCCGACCGGGATGGTGGGCCACACCTGGTTCTAGGGCGCACGCCTGGTCGTGGGGCTTGCTGAGGGCTGGGCGTACCGCGCGGCGCACTCACCGAACGTGACCCTTTACCGACGCAGCGACAGGTGCGAGGCTCGGGGGGTCGTCCTCGGGGGAGGTTCGCGTGGTCCGCAAAACGGTGCTCGGCGGGTTGCTGGTGGCGATCCTGGCCGCTGCCCTCATGGTCCCGGCCTCGGCGGAGGCGAGCCCGCCGCCGGGTGACCCGGTCGTGGTCAGTCTCGGCGACAGCTACATCTCCGGCACCGCCGGGCGCTGGGCGGGCAACTCCGACGACTTCCTGTTCGACCGCGGCGGCACCGACCGGGCCTGGTCCCGCCAGAAGGGCGAGCTGTTCGGTGACTCCGACCCGGCCCTGATCTACGCGAAGACCGCGAGCAGCGGGTGCTTCCGGTCCGACTCGGCGCCGATCGCGAGTGCCGTGCGGGCCGGGCTGAAGGGCCGGGCGGTCAACCTGGCCTGTTCCGGGGCGCACGCGGCCAACGTGCTGCGCGCGAGCGAGGGCGGGGTCGGGATGCGCGGTGAGAAACCGCAGAACGACCAGCTCGCGGCCCTCGCCCGCACCAGCCGGGTCAAGCTCGTGGTGCTCTCGATCGGTGGCAACGACCTGAGCTTCCCCGAGGTGGCGTTCCGCTGCATCCGCGCCTACACGCTGCGCGACGACCCGTGCCGCACCGAGCAGCAGCGCCTTCTCGACGTCCGGCTGCCCGCGATGGGTGCGGCCGTGGGTGCGGTGCTCGACGACGTGCACGCCACCCTGGCCGGCTCCGGGTACGCGCGGGGCGACTACCGGCTGATCCTGCAGTCGTACCCGGCCCCGTTGCCCAGCGCCTCGGAAGACAAGTACGACGGCCACTGGCGGGCGTTCAAATGGACCGGAGGGCGCTGCCCGTTCACCGATCCCGACCTGACCTGGACCGCGAAAGAACTCACGCCCACGATCACGAGCACGCTGCGCCGCACCGCGCAGCGGCACGGCGCCACCTTCCTCGACCTGAGCAACGCCTTCGACGGGCACGAGCTGTGCGCCGACGGCACCACCCACCCCAAGGGCTCGCCGACCTCGGCCGACGTCGAGTGGGTGCGCTTCGTCGACTACACCGGCCAGGGGGAGTACGCCGAGTCGTTGCACCCGAACTACTACGGGCAGCGGGCGCTCGGCATCTGCCTGGCGAAAGCGGCCGCAGTGCGCGGCGACTCGACCTGCACGGCCACCCCGGAGAAGGGGCTGGCCGGGCTGCGGCTGCGCACGCCGTGACGCCGAGGAGCGGGCCGAGGTCCGGCCCGCCGTCGCGCCTCACACCTCGGTGGCGCCCTGCCCGGCCAGATCCATCAACTGCGAGTGCTCCGGCAGCAAGCCGGACAGATTGCGCAGGTACACCTCGCGCCCGGTCGGCTTGAGCAGGCTGTCGTGGATCGGGAAGAGCCGGCCCGGGCCGATCGCCCGCACGAAGTTGGCCGTCTCGCTGAACTTGGCCCACGGTGCGTTGAGCGGCACGGCCAGCAGGTCGATGTCGTCGGGCTGGGCGCCGTAGGAGTCGCCCGGGTGGAACAGCGTCGGGTCACCGGGGGCGCCGATGCGCAGCCCGACGTTGCCGATCAGCGGGATGTCGGCGTGGATCTCGGCGTGCACCCCACCCAGCGCGGTGAGCGTCGCCTCCTTCAGCGCGACCGGCTCGTCGAGCGTCAGCGGCAGCGCGGGGATCCCCGACCGGGCCAGCACCGCCGCCGTCTCGGGCTCGGCCAGCACCACGGCCTCGGGGTTCTTCGCGAGCAGGGCCGGCAGCCGGTCGACGTCGAGGTGGTCGAGGTGCTGGTGGGTGACGGCGATCGCGTCGATTTCGGTCAGGTCCTCGAAACCCTCGGTGAACGCGCCCGGGTCGGTCAGGATGCGGGCGCCGCCGGTCTCGACCAGCAGGCACGAGTGCCCGATATGAGTGATCCGCATTCCGTCCACACTGGCACGGGCGAGGGGGTGACGCACCCGGGACACGGGCGTACTCACGGGGACTTGTGATGTCTCCGCAACACCTGGTGAGTAGCCTCCCGGGGTGAGCACGAGAACCGAAAGCGACTGGCTCGACCAGGCGATCTCCCTGGCCGCCGAGAACGTCGAAAGGGGCGGTGGCCCCTTCGGTGCCCTGATCGTCCGCAATCACGAACTGGTCGCGACCGGCACCAACCAGGTGACCCCCACGCTCGACCCGACGGCGCACGCCGAGGTGGTCGCGATCCGCGCCGCCTGCCAGGCCCTGGGCACGTTCAAGCTCGACGGCTGCCTCCTGGTGGCCTCGTGCGAGCCCTGCCCGATGTGCTTCGCCTCGTCGATGTGGGCGCGGGTCGACCGCATCGTCTACGCCGCCGACCGCGACGACGCCGCCCGGGCCGGATTCGACGACCGGGCGTTCTACGAGGTGTTCGCGAACGATTCGTCCACCTGGCCCCTCACCCTCGCCCAGGTACCGGTGCCGGACGCCACCCTCCCGTTCTCGAAGTGGGAGCACAAGGCCGACCGAACGGACTACTGAAAAGGCACGATGCGGCCCTGGTGTGGAGGTCGGGTAGCGTTTGCCGCGGCAATCCGCCCCCTCTCTCCACCTAGGAGCACACGCCATGGGTCGCGTCGTGATCGACGTCATGCCGAAGCCGGAGATTCTCGATCCGCAGGGCAAGGCGGTCGTCGGGGCTCTCGCCCGTCTGGGCTTCTCCGAGTTCGACGGAGCCCGGCAGGGCAAGCGTTTCGAGCTCGAGGTCGAGGGTGAGGTCGACCAGGCCGTTCTCGACCGCGCCCGCGAGGCAGCGGTGACGCTGCTCTCCAACCCGGTCATCGAAGACGTCGTGGCCGTCCGGGCCGCCTCGAACCAGGAGTGACCGTGCGCATCGGCGTCGTCACCTTCCCCGGCACCCTCGACGACCGGGACGCCTTGCGCGCGATCCGGATCGCCGGCGGCACCCCCGTCTCCCTCTGGCACGGTGACGACGACATCCAGGGTGTCGACGCCGTCGTCCTCCCCGGTGGGTTCTCGTACGGCGACTACCTGCGCTGCGGGGCCATCGCCCGGTTCGCGCCGGTCATGAACACGATCGCGAAGCTGGCCGGCCCGCCCGACCAGGTCGCGCCCGGTCTGCCGGTTCTCGGCATCTGCAACGGCTTCCAGGTGCTCACCGAGTCGCACCTGCTGCCCGGTGCCCTGGTGCGCAACGAGAAGCAGCAGTTCGTGTGCCGCGACCAGAAGCTGCGCATCGAGCGCACCAGCACCTCGTGGACCAACGCCTACAGCCAGAACGACGAGATCGTCGTCCCGCTGAAGAACGGCGAGGGTGGCTTCGTGGCCGACGAGCCCACGCTCGACCGGCTCGAGGGCGAGGGGCGCGTGGTCGCCCGCTACCTCGAGGGCAACCCCAACGGCTCGTACCGCGACATCGCCGGCATCAGCAACGCCTCCGGCACCGTCGTCGGCCTGATGCCGCACCCGGAGCACGCCACCGAGGCCCTCTACGGCCCGGAAGGCACCGACGGCTGTGACGGCCTGCCTTTCTTCACCAGCGCACTGCAGGGAGTGCTCTCCGCGTGACCAGCGACAGCGTCAACACCTACGGCGAGAAGCCGGCCTTCACCAGCAGCGCTCTGACCGCAGAGCAGCGCAAGGCTCTCGACACCGTCGACAAGGCCCTCAAGACGCCCGACGTCGAGCAGCCCTGGGCCGCCCTCGGCATGAAGGCCGACGAGTACGAGGCCGTGCGCAAGATCCTCGACCGCCGGCCCACCGGTTCCGAGCTCGCGATGTACTCGGTGATGTGGAGCGAGCACTGCTCGTACAAGTCCAGCAAGGTGCACCTGCGTCAGTTCGGTGACAAGACCACCGACGAGATGAAGGAACACCTGCTCGTCGGCATCGGCGAGAACGCCGGCGTCGTCGACATCGGCCAGGGCTGGGCCGTCACCTTCAAGGTGGAGAGCCACAACCACCCCAGCTACGTCGAGCCCTACCAGGGCGCGGCCACCGGCGTCGGCGGCATCGTGCGCGACATCATCTCGATGGGCGCCCGCCCGGTCGCGGTGATGGACCCGCTGCGCTTCGGCGCCATCGACCACCCCGACACCCACCGCGTCCTGCCCGGGATCGTGGCCGGCATCGGTGGCTACGGAAACTGTTTGGGCCTGCCCAACATCGGTGGCGAGGTCTCGTTCGACCCCTGCTACCAGGGCAACCCGCTGGTCAACGCGCTCGCCGTGGGCACCATGCGGCACGAGGACATCCACCTCGCCAACGCTCGCGGCAACGGCAACCTGGTGGTGCTGTTCGGCGCCCGCACCGGTGGCGACGGCATCGGCGGCGCGTCGATCCTGGCCAGCGACACCTTCACCGAGGGCGGCCCGACCAAGCGCCCGGCCGTGCAGGTGGGCGACCCGTTCGCCGAGAAGGTGCTCATCGAGTGCTGCCTCGACCTGTTCAAGGCGAACGTCGTGCAGGGCATCCAGGACCTCGGCGCGGCCGGCCTGAGCTGTGCGTTCTCCGAGCTCGCGAGCAACGGCGACGGCGGCATGCTGGTGCACCTCGACCGGGCCCCGCTGCGTGACTCCACGCTCGCGCCCGAAGAGATCCTGATGAGCGAGTCGCAGGAACGCATGATGGCCGTGGTCACGCCGGAAGACCTGCCCGGCTTCCTGGCGATCACCACCCGGTGGGACGTCGAGGCCACCGTCATGGGTGAGGTCACCGAGTCCGGCCGCCTGGTCGTGCTGTGGCACGGCGAGACCATCGTCGACGTGCCGCCGCGTTCGGTGGCGCACGACGGCCCGGTCTACGACCGCCCGTACTCCCGCCCGGAGTGGCTCGACGCGCGTCAGGCCGACACGCCCGACAACCTGCCGAAGCCGCAGAGCGACGAGGAGCTCCGGCAGCTCGTCACCACCATGGCCGGCACGCCGAACCTGGCCAGCCGTCAGTGGATCACCCAGCAGTACGACCGCTACGTGCAGGGCAACACGGCGCAGGCCATGCCCGACGACGCGGGCGTGATCCGGGTGGACGAGACCAGCGGCCTGGGCGTCGCCATCGCCACCGACTGCAACCAGCGCTTCGCCGCGCTCGACCCGTACACCGGGGCGCAGCTGGCCCTGGCCGAGGCGTACCGCAACGTGGGCGCAGCCGGTGGCCGCCCGCTCGCGGTCACCGACTGCCTGAACTTCGGCTCGCCCGAGGACCCGGCCGTGATGTGGCAGTTCGCCGAGGCCGTGCGCGGTCTGGCCGACGGATGCCAGCAGCTCGGCATCCCGGTGACCGGCGGAAACGTCAGTCTGTACAACCAGACCGGCACCACGGCCATCCACCCGACGCCGGTCGTGGGTGTGCTCGGCGTGCTGGAGGACGTGGCCCGCCGCACCCCGTCGGGCTGGAACACCTCGGGCGCGCAGCTGTTCCTGCTCGGGGTGACGAAGCCCGAGTTCGCCGGGTCCGAGTGGGCCTGGTCGCAGCACCAGCACCTGGGTGGTCTCCCGCCGGCCGTCGACCTGGAGGCCGAGCGGGCCCTGGCGTCGGTGCTGGCCTCGGCCGCCGACGACCAGCTGCTGGTCGCCGCGCACGACCTGTCCGACGGTGGCCTGGCCCAGGTGCTCGTCGAGTCGTCGCTGCGCTACGGCATCGGTGCCTCGGTGTCGCTCGACGCGGCGCTGGAGCGTGACGGGGTCGACGCCTTCACCCTGCTGTTCTCCGAGTCCACGGCCCGCGCCGTGGTCGCGGTGAAGCCGGAGGCCATGCAGCTGTTCACGCAGGCCTGCCTGGCCAACGAGGTGCCGGTGGTGGCCCTGGGCTCCACCGGGGGCGAGTCGCTCACCCTGGCCGGCCGGTTCAGCATCGGTCTGGACGAGCTGCGTGAGGCCCACGAGGCCACGCTGCCGGCGGCACTGAACGCCTGACGTGTGTCGGGGGCGTGATCCGGGTCCGGGTCACGCCCCCGATAGCGTTTGCGCCCATGAGTGTGTGGGGCGTGGTTCTGGCCGGTGGAGGTGGCACCCGGTTCGGCGGGCTGAAGCAGTTCGCCCGGCTCGGCGGGCAGAGCCTGCTCGAGCGGGTGGTCTCGGTGGCCCTGGCGAGCTGTGACGGCGTGGTGGTGGTGCTTCCTGCCGGTCACGACTGGAACGGCCCGGGTATCCGCGCCACCGGCGGTTCCACCCGCGCCGAGTCGGTGCGCGCGGGCCTCGCGGCCCTGCCCGGCGACGCCTCGATCGTCTGCATCACCGACGCCGCGCACCCCCTGGCCGGTTCCGTGCTCTACGAGCGGGTCATCGGGGCCGTGCGCGCCGGGGCTGATGCGGCGCTGCCCGGCCTGCCGCTCACCGATGCGGTCAAGAGGGTGCAAATGGTAAACGACGAACCGCACCTTCTCGGGGTCGCGGGAGCGACCACCCCGGCCGGTGGCCACGTGTCGGCCCAGATGCCGATGGCGTTCAGCCTGCCCGTGCTGCTGCGGGCGCACCGCGAGATCGCCGACGCGGTCGAGGATTCCGCGATGGTCGGTGCGGCCGGGGGCCGGGTCGTGGTGGTGCCCGGCGAGCCCACCAACGTCCATGTCACCACACCGGACGAGCTCGTGGTGGCGCAGGCCCTGCTACCCCTGACGCACTAGTCGCGTCAAGATCTGGACTCCTCTCGATATGCGGGGTTGGTCCGTTCGTGCGACTTTGGATCATGTTCAGCCGCGTGAGCGAGTGAAAGGGTCTGACGACGATGGCCAGTTCCACCCCCACGCACAACGGTGCCTCGGGCAGCGCCGAAGGTGCGAAGAACACTGCCGAAGGGCTGGCCCGCCAGGCCAACTCGAAATGGCTGAAACGTCTCGGGCAGGTCGGGGTCGCGGCCATCGGCGTGGTCTACCTGCTGCTGGCCTGGATCTCCCTGCAGGTTGCCTGGGGCGGCTCGGAAGAGAGCGCCGACAACTCCGGGGCACTCTCCGAGATCGCCGAGAAGCCGTTCGGTCAGGTGCTTCTCGTGGTCATGGGCATCGGCCTGGTCGGCTACGCGGTCTGGCAGTTCCTGCTCAGCATCATCGGCCCGCCGAGCGACGACAGCGCCTTCAAGCGCGCGAGTGCCGCCGGTAAGGGCGTTTTCGGTGCGGCGCTCGCCGTGCAGTCGCTGCGTCTCGGTTTCGGCGGCGGCGGTTCGAGCTCCAGCAGCAAGACCACCGACTGGACCTCCTCGCTGATGGAGGCGCCCGCCGGCCGCGTGCTGGTGGTCATCCTCGGTCTCGCCGTCATCGCCTGGGCCGGGTACATGGCCTACAAGGGCGTGAAGAAGAAGTTCCTGGAGAAGCTCGAAGGCCACCCGGGCCAGGGCGTCGTGCGTCTGGGCCAGGCCGGCTGGATCTCTCGCGGTGTCGCGTTCGGGGTGCTGGGCATCCTGTTCATCGTGGCCGGGGTGCAGTCGCAGCCCGAGGAGGCCGCGGGCCTCGACGCCGCGCTGAAGACCCTCGCCGAGCAGCCCTTCGGCCAGTGGATCCTCACCCTGGTCGCGCTGGGCCTGGCCTGCTACGCGGTCTTCCAGCTGGTGACGGCCCGCATCCACAAGGAAGGCTGAGACCCGGCCTCTTCCGTTCGCCCCTCCCCGTCGATCGTGGGGAGGGGCGAACGCGTTTGTCCGGGCCGATGTCACCCACATCCCCACCCGGACCGGGCCCAGGTACTACGATGGCGCAACACCGCAGGTGGGAGCGGTGCCACGGCTCGGGGGAGGCGCGATGGCCGGCACACGTCTGTCGTACGTGCACAGCCTGCGCCCGCGCACCACGGCGCTGCTCACCGTCACCGGTCTGCGCAAGTCCTACCGTTCGCGGGCCGGGCAGGCCACGGCCGTCGACAGCATCAGCCTGGCCGTCGAGGCGGGCCAGGTGCTCAGCCTGCTCGGCCCGGCCCGGGCCGGTAAGTCGGTGGCCCTCTCGCTGATCGCCGGGCGGGAGCGGCCCGACGCGGGCCGCATCCAGCTCTCCGGGCACGACGTCCCCCGCGGTCGGCACGACATCGGCCACGTCGCCACCGGTTTCGGCTTCACCGCCCGTCAGAGCGTGCGTGAGGTCATGACCGCCGCGTTGCGTACCGGGGGCTCCGGCCGCCGGGGGCTCGACGACGAGCTGGCCACGGTGCTGGCCCGTCTCACCTTCGACGGCGATCCGGACGCCCGGGTCGCCGAACTGCCCGCCCGCGAGCAGCTTCTCGTGGCGATCGGGCGGGAGGCCGTGGCCGGCGCCCGGGTGCTGCTGCTCGACGAGCCGCTCGAACCGGTCGAGCGGCCGCTGCGCGACCAGGCCCAGGACGACATCCTGGCGTTGCGCCAGGAGTTCGGCCTCACACTCGTCATCGCCACCCGGAACCCGCGCCAGGCCATGAATCTCAGCGAACGGGTGGCCGTGATGATCAACGGCCGGCTGGAACAGACCGGCGCCCCGATCGAGGTCTACGAGCGTCCGGCGACCGAGGAGGTGGCCGCGCTGGGAGGTGCCGTGAATCTCCTCGGCCCCGCCGCGTCCGTGCAGTTGCTCAACCAGACGGCCACGTTCAGCGTGCGCCCGGAGAAGATCCGCATCGTCGAGACCGGTTACGAGGCGGCGCCCGACGAGGTGCTGGCGATCGGGACGGTGCTCACCGTGGTCTACGGCGGGGCCACCACGCGCATCACGATCCAGCTCGATGCCGACGCCGCCGTGATCCGGGTGCTGCGGATGAACAGCGCCGCCCCGGAAGACCTTCCGGCTTCACCTGGGCAGCGCGTGACCCTGATCTGGCCACGCCGGGACGCAACCCGGTTCGTCTGAGCCAGAGCCAGAGCCAGAGCCAGAGCCAGAGCCAGAGCCAGAGCCCGAGCCCGAGCCCGAGTCAGAGCCCGAGTCAGGCCAGGCCGACCCGGCCCGCTAACGCAGGTTGCTACCCGGCCGGATCTCGCCCGACCCCCGGGTGATCAGCTTCGTCGGCACCACGTGCGTGGCCGGAGGTGAGTCGCTGCCCCCGATCCGGTCGAACAGCACCGTCGCCGCCAGCCGCCCGATCGCCGTCGGGTCCTGCGCCACCACCGTGACGCCCGGATCCAGCAGGTCGGCGAGCGGGAAGTCGTCGAAACCGACCAGCGCGACGCCGCGTTCGCGCCCCAGCTGCCGCAGCGCCCGGGCCACGCCGATGGTGACCAGGTTCTGCGCCGCGAACACCGCGGTCGGCGGATCGTCACCCCGGAGCAGCTCGGCCGCGGCCGCCTGGGCGAGTGCCTGACTGGTCAGGTCGCTCAGCACGATGCCGGTGTCGACCGGCAGGCCGGCCGTGGTCAGCGCCTGGGTGTACCCCTCGTAGCGCTGCTGGGCCGTGGTGATGTCGGCCCGGTCACCGAGGAACGCGATGCGCCGGTGGCCGTGATCGATCAGATGTTTCACCCCGGCGGAGGCCCCGGCCACGTTGGTGGTGAGCACCGAGTCGACCTCGAGGTGCCGGGCCTCGCGGTCGATGCAGACGATGGCGGTGCCCGCCCGCAGCTCGCTCTCCAGGTACGACTGGTCGTTGCTGGCCGGCGCGATGATCAGCCCGTCCGCCCGGCGCGCGCTGAAGGCGCGCGTGAGCTCCCGCTCGCGCTGCGGGTCTTCGTCGAGGCTGGCCGTGAACACCATGACCCCGCGGGGGATCGCCACGTCCTCGACCGCCCGTTGCAGCGCCGACGAGAACGGGTTCGAGACGTCTTCGAGCAGCAGACCGACCGTGGCCGTACGGCCCCCGGCCCGCCGCAGACTCCGGGCCCCGATGTTGGGCCGGAAGTCGAGCTCGTCGATCGCGTCGCGCACCCGCCGGCCGAGAGTGCTGGAGACCCCCGGCTCGCCGTTCACCACCCTTGAAACCGTTTTGAGGCTGACCCCCGCGAGCGCCGCGACGTCACGCATCGTCGGGCGCCGCCCCAGGTGCGCTCCCCGGTTCAGCGGTCCTGCAGTCTCCGGCAGCTGGCTGTCCATGCCTGCCGCTCCCCTCGTGACCGAGATCGACATCCCCCCTGCCGAGAACCTACCGCGCGGTTGTGTGGCGAGGAGGGGGTTCCGCGAACTGGCGCCCAGCGGTGACCGGGCGGTTACCGAATCCACAGATCTGACGTAACTTTGTCAGGGTTGATCCAGGATCCGACAAGGATGTCGGGCGCCTGTTCGCGGGTGGCCGGCACTGATCGTCAGGAGCCGCCCGTGAAACGTCCCGTCCGGCTGGTCGCCGTCGCGCTGGCCGCCTCCGCCCTCGTTCTGGCCGCCTGCTCCGGTGGCAACGACGGTCGTCCGATCATCGGGCTCATCACCAAGACCGACACCAACCCGTTCTTCGTCACGATGAAGAAGGGCGCGCAGGAGCAGGCCACGAAAGACGGCATCGACCTGCGCACGTTCGCGGGCCGCATCGACGGCGACAACGAGTCGCAGGTGACGGCCATCGAGAACCTGATGGCCCTGGGTGCCGAGGGCTTCATGATCACCCCGAACGATTCGCGCGCCATCGTGCCCGCGATCGAGCGGGCCAAGGAGGCCGGGCTGGCCGTGATCGCGCTCGACACCCAGCTCGATCCGGCCGACGCCGCCGATTCCACCTACGCCACCGACAACTTCGAGGCCGGGAGACTCGTGGGGGAGTGGGCCCGGGCCAAGGTGGGTGAAGACGCGCGCATCGCCTTCCTCGACCTGACGCCCGACCAGGTCTCCGTCGACGTGCAGCGTGACCAGGGCTTCATGGAGGGCTTCGGCATCGACACCGGCGACCCGAACCGCATCGGTGACGAGGACGACCCGCGCATCTCCGGCCACGACGTCACCGACGGGGCCGCCGAGGGCGGGCGCACGGCGATGGAGAACCTGCTGCAGCGCGACCCCGGCATCACCCTCGTCTACACGATCAACGAGCCGGCCGCGGCGGGTGCCTACGAGGCGCTGAAGGCGGCGGGCAAGGCCGAGACGGTCACTCTGGTCTCGGTCGACGGTGGCTGCCCGGGCGTGCAGAGCGTGAAAGACGGCCAGCTGGGCGCCACCTCGCAGCAGTACCCGCTGAAGATGGCCGCCTCCGGGGTCACCGCCATCGCCGAGTTCGAGAAGACCGGCCAGAAACCGGGCAACCCCGGGGGCCAGGACTTCACCGACACCGGGGTCACCCTGATCACCGACGATCCGCAGCCCGGCGTGGACTCGGAAGACACCACGTTCGGCACCGAGAACTGCTGGGGGTAGGGGCATGACCACAGGTTTCGAAGAGTCGCGGCAAGACCGGATCCAGCACGCGCTGCACCGTCGGCCCACCCTCGGCCCCCTGGCCGTGCTGGTTCTGGCCGTGATCGTGTTCTCGATCATCAACACCCGGTTCCTCAATCCGGAGAACCTCAGCCTGGTGCTGCAGCAGGTCACCGTGATCGCGCTGCTCGCGCTCGGGCAGACCCTGATCATCCTGACCGCGGGCATCGACCTGTCGGCCGGGGCGATCGCCGTGTTCTCGTCGATCCTGATGGCGAACCTGGCCTACGACGCGGGTTCTCCCGGCCTGCTCGCCATCGTGGCCGGCCTGGCCTTCGGCACCGGAATGGGCGCGGTCAACGGCTTCCTGGTCACGAGGATCAAGCTCCCGCCCTTCATCGTCACCCTCGGAACGCTGTCCATCTTCTTCGCCCTGAACTCGGTCGTCTCCAACAGCGAGACCGTGCGCGGCACCGACATGCCCGCGATCATGACCTGGACCGGCGAGACCATCCCGATCGGCAGCTTCCGCCTCACCTACGGCTCGATCATCATGCTGCTGCTGTTCGGGCTGTTCTTCTACCTGCTCGCGCACACCGCCTGGGGCAAGCACGTGCGGGCCACCGGTGACGACGCCGAGGCCGCCCGGCTGGCCGGTATCCGCACCGGACGTGTGCTTCTCAGCGTCTACACGGTGGCCGGGGCGATCTACGGGGTGGCCGCCTGGGTGCTCATGGGCCGTCTGGCGAGTGCCGACCCGAACGTCGGCACCGACTACAACCTCGACTCGATCACGGCCGTGGTGCTCGGTGGCACCAGCCTTTTCGGTGGTCGCGGCGGGGTGGTGGGCACCCTGGTCGGTGCGCTGATCGTCGGTGTTTTCCGTAACGGGCTGGTGCTGGCCGGGGTTCAGGTGGTCTGGCAGGGCTTCGCGGTCGGCCTGCTGGTGCTGCTCGCGGTCACGATCGACCAATGGATCCGGAAGGTGAGGGCATGAGGGTGGAGATGTCGGACCGGCAGCCGGTGATGCGGGCACGGGGACTGGTCAAGCGCTACGGCCGGGTCACCGCGCTGGACGGTTCCGACCTGGAGCTGTACCCGGGCGAGATCCTGGCGGTGATCGGCGACAACGGGGCGGGCAAGTCCAGCCTGATCAAGGCGCTGTCGGGTGCGCTGGTGCCGGACAGCGGCGAGATCTGGCTGGAGGGCGAGCCGGTGCACTTCCGCACCCCGATGGACGCGCGCGAGGCCGGCATCGAGACGGTCTACCAGACGCTGGCCGTGGCCCCGGGGCTGAACATCGCCGACAACCTGTTCCTGGGGCGGGAGCGGCGCCGTCCGGGGCCGCTCGGCTCGGTGCTGCGCATGCTCGACCACCAGCACATGCGATCGGAGGCCCGGCGGCACATGAGCGAGCTCGGCATCGCGACCCTGCAGGACATCGGTCAGGCGGTCGAAAGCCTTTCCGGTGGGCAGAGACAGGGTGTGGCGGTGGCCCGGTCGGCGGCCTTCGGCAGCAAGGTGGTGATTCTCGACGAGCCCACGGCCGCTCTCGGGGTGAAGGAGGGCAACCGGGTGCTGCAGCTGATCCGCGACGTGCGCGACCGGGGCCTGCCGGTGATCCTGATCAGTCACAACATGCCGCACGTGTTCGAGGTCGCCGACCGCATCCACGTGCAGCGCCTGGGGCGTCGCGTCGCCGTCGTCACTCCGTCGTCGCACTCGATGTCCGACACGGTGGCGATCATGACCGGCGCCGCCCCGCCTCCACCCGTCGAATAGGGCACCACTGGCGGTCTCCCTGCAGCTTCGGCGCCTCGAGCGGTCGGGCCCGGCATCCGTAGGGTGTCGGCATGACGTGGGAACAGCAGCGGGTCTCGTTCGGCGCCAACGCGTCCACCTACGACAGCATGCGGCCGGGGTGGCCCGCCGACACAGCGCGCTGGCTCACCGGAGACGCCGAAGGTGCGCTCGACGTCCTCGATCTGGGGGCCGGTACCGGAAAGCTCACGAGCACCCTGGTCGAGCTGGGGCACCGCGTCACCGCGGTCGAGCCCGACGAGGGCATGCTGGCGGTGCTGAGCGCGAAGCTGCCCGGGGCGGAAGCGAGAGCGGGCTCGGCCGAGCGGATCCCGCTGCCCGACGGCAGCGTCGACGTGGTCACGGTGGCCCAGGCCTGGCACTGGATGGAGCAACCGGCGGCGGCGCTCGAGGTCGCGCGCGTGCTGCGGCCGGGCGGGCTGCTGGCCGTGGCCTGGCACCAGCGCGACGTCTCGGTGCCCTGGGTGGGCGCGCTGAACGACGTGGCCGGCGGCCCCGAGTGGACCGAGACCGGCGGCGACCCGAACGCGCCGCGCCGTCAGGTGCACGCCGGGCACACCAAGATCGAGCTGCCCACGCAGTACGCGGCCCTCGAGGCCGCCACCTTCACCTACACGCTGCACATCCCGCCCGCGGCCCTGGCCGACCTGGCCTCGAGCTGGTCGTACGTGGCCACCCGGCCCGACCGTGACGAGGTGCTGCAGCGTATCCGGGAGCTGGGCGAACGGGTGGCCGCCGAGCAGGGCACGCCCGATCTCCTCGGTCTTCCCCACCTGACCCACGCCTACCGGGCCCGTACGCACTGACGCGACCCCACTGGGGGCACCTCCCCAGGCCGAAGGTCCAGGGGGACCACCATCGGCCAGTGAGGGCAACCACCCGGGCGGCCCATCAGGCACCCCGGACGGATGCCGACAGGCACGCCGATGGACGCCCAGACCCTGCTTCTCCTGCGCCGGGCCAGCTATGGCCCGACCCCCGCGCTGCTGACCGAGGCCGACCGACTCGGGGCCCGGGCCTGGCTGGAACGTCAGCTCGCCCCGGCCTCGATCAAGGACGCCTACACGGACGGCGTGCTCAAGCGCTTTCCCCGGGTGACCTGGCCGATCGCCAAGGTCCGCCAGCAGTTCGCGGACGACTTCGGCACCTGGGCGGTGATGATGGACCTCACCCGCGCCACTCTGGTGCGGGCGATCTGGAGCGAACGCCAGCTGTTCGAGCTGATGGTCGAGTTCTGGTCCAACCACCTGAACGTGACCTGCCCGTCAGGCGACGTGTGGGACTCCCGAGCCGACTACGACCGGGTGGTGCGCAAGCACGCCCTGGGCAGGTTCGCCGACCTGCTGGTGGAGGCGAGCCTGCACCCGGCGATGCAGGCCTACCTCGACAACGCCTCGTCCACCAAGGAGCACCCGAACGAGAACCAGGGCCGTGAGCTGCTGGAACTGCACACGGTCGGGGTCGCCACGGGCTACAGCGAAGACGACGTGAAGAACAGTGCCCGCATTCTCACCGGCCTCGGCACCGACGGGACGGGCGAGGCCACCTACCGTGCGAACCGGCACTGGACCGGGCCGGTGCAGGTGCTCGACTTCAGCGACCCAAACGAGAGTGCCTCCGGTGGAAAGGATCTCGCGGTCCGCTACCTGAACCACCTGGCGCGGCACGAGAACACGGCCCGGCAGATCGCGACCAAGCTGTGCCTGCGCTTCGTCAGCGACAACCCGCCCGAGTCGCTGGTGTCCCGCCTGACCTCGATCTACCTGGAGGGTGACACCGCGGTCGTGCCGATGCTGCGAGAACTGTTCACCAGCCGGGAGTTCGCGACCTCGGCGGGGCAGAAGGTGCGGCGCCCGTACGAAGACCTGGTCGCCACGGTGCGCATTCTCGGGCTGAAGGCTGACACCTCCGGTACCAAGGGCATCGAGAACCTGCACTGGATGGTTCTCGACATGGGCCAGGCCCCGCTGTACTGGGGGCCGCCGAACGGGTACCCGGACGTGGCCGCCGCCTGGCAGTCCCCGGCCGGCACCCTGGCCCGCTGGAACGCGCACCAGAACGTGGTGGAGCGCTGGTCGGTGAAAACCCTGACCGGTCCCGCGATCACGACGCTGATCCCGAAACCCCGGCCGGCCACGCACGGGGCGCTGATCGACGCGCTCTCGCAGCGCCTGCTGCAGCAGAGGGCCACCGCGGCACAGCAGAAGGCGATCTGCGACTTCCTCACCGACCGCTGGAACAAGATCGCGCCGTCCACCCCGCTGAAGAGCGACAGTGTGGCGCTCACCTGGCGGTTCGCGCACGTGGTGGGTCTGTTGCTCGACTCCCCGGCGCACGCGTTGCGGTAAATGGGGGACGTTGCGGTCGCCTCCGGCTCTCGGCTCAAGTTCCCGGGGCGAGGGCCGACCGGGGGCTGGAAGTTGAGCCCGCTGACCACATCCTGCCGCCTGACGACGACCCGATGCCCGGCCCGCCCGGCCCGACGCCCTGAGGACTTCACGCCTGCATGAGCACCTCTGACTGCCTCTGCCCCTCTTCGTCCGGTCTTTCCCGTCGTACGCTGCTGAGGGGTCTGGCCTCGGTCGGTGCCCTGGGTGGCGTGCTGACGGCCGTGGAGGGGTTCAGCGGCCAGTACGCCTTCGCCGCCTCGCCCGCCGCCTACAACGGTGACGTGCTCGTGGTGCTCTCGCTGCGCGGAGGTTTCGACGGCCTGAACGCGATCGTGCCCGTGGGTGACCCGGGCTACCTCGAGGCCCGCCCGACCATCGGCATCCAGGAGCGCTCGCTGATCCCGGCCGGCGGCATCTTCGGCCTGCACCCGGCGCTGAAGCCGCTGAAGAAGTTCTGGGACGCGGGCACTTTCGGGGCGGTGCACGCCGTCGGCCAGGACAACCCGACGCGGTCGCACTTCCAGGCCATGCAGGAGCTGGAGCGGGCCGCGCCCGGTTCCAGCCTGCGCACCGGCTGGCTCGACCGCACGCTCGGCAGCCGGGCGCGGGGCACGGTGTTCCAGGCGTCGCAGGTCGGCTCGGCCGACGTGTCGTTGTCACTGGCCGGGCCCAACCCGGAAATGGCTCTCTCCAGCGTGGACTCGTTCCGGATCGGCGCCGCGGCCGACACCGCGGAAGACCGGGCCCGGTGGACGAAGGCGCTGTCCGGCCTGCACGCCGGCGCTCCCTCCGCGATCGCCGCCCCGGCCGCCGCCACCCTGAGCGCGACCGCCACCACGGCGAAGATGGGGGCGTACAAGCCCGCGAACGGCGCTGTCTACCCGAAGAACTCGGCCGTCGGCGACTCCCTGCGTGACGTGGCCCGCATGATCAAGGCCGGGGTCGGTCTGCAGGTCGCCTGCGTCGACGAGGGGGACTGGGACATGCACGCCGGGATGGGCACCGCCGACAAGGGGTGGATGCATGACCACCTGAACGACCTGGCACTGGCCCTGGCCGCTTTCGCCACCGACCTGGGCTCCCGGTTCCGCAAGGTGACCGTCGTGACGCTGTCCGAGTTCGGCCGCCGGGTGGGCGAGAACGGTTCGGGCGGAGTGGATCACGGGCACGGCAACGCGGTGCTGCTGCTCGGTGGGGGCGTGAACGGCGGCAAGGTGCACGGTCGCTGGCCCGGCCTCTCGTCGTCGCAGCTGGTCGACGGAGACCTGGCCGGCACCACCGACTACCGTGCCGTGCTGGGGGAGATCCTGCAGAAACGGTGCGGCGCGGGGTCGCTGACGGGGATCTTCCCGGGCTTCAAGGGCGCGCCGGCGATGGGACTGGTCAAGGCGGGCTGAACCGGGGCTGGGCCCGGGATGAATCGGGACTGGGCCGGGTCTGAATCGGGACTGGGCCGGGGCGGGCCTGAATCGGGACTGGGCCGGGGCGGGCCTGAATCGGGACTGGGCCGGAGCGGCCCTGAATCGGGACTGGGCCGGGGGTGGGCCTGAATCGGGACTGCGCCGGGCCTGAATCGGGCCGGGGCGGTGCGGGGGCGTTCATGGGCCTCAACCTTTGGCCCGGTGCGCCGTGTTCTCCCCGGGTGGGTGGGCCTTGTCCGGCGCTGAACCGAGAGCCCGCCGCCCGGCATGATGGTCACGTGGTGGTCAGACGACGCAAGATCGACATCGACGTGGGCCGCGGCGCCCTGCGGGACTGGGCGTCCGATCCCGCGGGTGCCGCGCGTCCCACCTTGGCCGACGCGGTCAGGTTCACGCTCGAGGAACTGGCGGAACGGGCCCCGGGCCCGACCACCGAGGTACGGGTCCCGCCGTTCGGGGCCGTGCAGTGCATGGACGGGCCGCGCCACACCCGGGGCACCCCGCCCAACGTCGTCGAGACCGACGCGCAGACCTGGCTGGAACTCGTCACCGGGCGGCTGACCTGGGCCGACGCCGCCTACAACGGGCGCGTGCGGGCCAGCGGCCAGCGCGCCGACCTGTCCGGGTTGCTGCCCTTGGGCGGACTGCCCGGCACCGCCCCCGGTTAGTCGGTACCGTCGTGGAGTGGCCGAGAGCAAGGAACTCACCGTGAGCCCCGTCGACGACGAGCACACCGCACCTGCCGAGGACCCGGGCGAGCCCGACAGCCCGAGAACTCCCGAAGGCCCGGCTTCGTACCGGTTGCGCCGGGCGCCTCGTTACCGGGCGTTCGGATTCACAGGCGGTTTCCTCGGCCTGGTCGTGGGGATCGTGCTGGCGCTGTCGTTCGATGCCGCCGGCAACTACTCGGCGCAGACCATTCTGGGCTATTTCATGGCCATTTTCGGGCTCGTCGGCGCTCTGCTGGGAGCCGGTGTGGCAGTTCTGCTCGACCGTCGCAAAGACTGAATCCCGAGGTCATGGCCAGGGCGCCGCGCCGTGAGGGGCCAGGTCCGACCTTCCGGCCGATGCTGCGACCTCCTCCGGATGTGCGACACTCGACGACGTGGCGCGCGGCGACGGACGGCTTTCGCACGAACTGCTCCCCGGCGAGAAGGGCCCGCAAGATGCTTGCGGAGTCTTCGGAGTCTGGGCCCCCGGTGAAGAAGTGGCGAAACTGGCCTATTACGGCCTGTACGCACTTCAGCACCGCGGTCAGGAAGCAGCGGGCATTGCTGTCAGCAACGGCAAACAACTACTGGTCTACAAGGACATCGGCCTGGTCTCCCAGGTCTTCGACGAGACCTCTCTCGAATCCCTCCGTGGGCACATCGCGGTCGGTCATGCCCGCTACAGCACCACCGGCGGCTCGACCTGGCAGAACGCGCAGCCCACGCTGGGCGACACGGCGGCCGGCACGGTGGCCCTGGCCCACAACGGCAACCTGGTCAACGGCCACGAGCTGCGTGAGCTGGTCGAGGAGCGTTACGGCGAGCCCGACCGCGGCGAGATCCAGCAGGGCAACACCACCGACACCGCCCTGGTCACGGCTCTCCTGCAGGGTGATCCCGACCACACCCTCGAGGCGACCGCCCTGGAGGTGCTCCCGCACCTGCGCGGCGCCTTCAGCTTCGTCTTCATGGACGAGCACACCCTCTACGGTGCGCGTGACGCCAACGGTGTCCGCCCGCTGGTGATCGGCAAGCTCGAGACCGGCTGGGTCATCGCCAGCGAGACCGCCGCCCTCGACATCGTGGGTGCAGCGTTCGTGCGCGAGGTCGAGCCCGGCGAGTTCATCGCGATCGACTCCGAGGGCCTGCGGTCGAAGCGCTTCGCCGAGGCGAAGCCGACCGGCTGCATCTTCGAGTACGTCTACCTGGCCCGGCCCGACACCACCATCAACGGCAAGGTCGTGCACGAGGCCCGGGTCGACATGGGCCGCAAGCTGGCCGTGGAGCACCCGGTCGACGCCGACCTGGTCATCCCCGTCCCGGAGTCCGGCACGCCGGCCGCGGTCGGTTACGCCCAGGAGTCGGGCATCCCGTTCAGCCAGGGCCTGGTGAAGAACGCCTACGTCGGGCGCACCTTCATCCAGCCCAGCCAGACGATCCGCCAGCTGGGCATCCGGCTGAAGCTGAACCCGCTGAAGAACGTGATCAAGGGCAAGCGCCTGGTCGTGGTCGACGACTCGATCGTGCGCGGCAACACCCAGCGGGCCCTGGTCCGCATGCTGCGTGAGGCCGGCGCCGCCGAGATCCACGTGCGCATCTCCTCGGCCCCGGTCACCTGGCCCTGCTTCTACGGCATCGACTTCGCCAGCCGGGCCGAGCTGATCGCCAACGGTCTCGGGCTCGAGGAGATCCGCGCCAGCATCGGCGCCGACACCCTGGGCTACATCTCCCTCGACGGCATGGTCGCGGCCACCGAGCAGAAGCGTGAGCGGCTCTGCACCGCCTGCTTCACCGGTGAGTACCCGATCGAGCTGCCCGACTCCGAGCACCTGGGCAAGCACGCCCTGGAGCAGTCGCAGCTGCCGCTCGGCCTGGAGATCACCCCGCGCCCGGCCGGGCACCGTGACGCCGAGGGCGTGTCCACCGGGATGTCCGGTGGCGCCGTCGACGCTCTCACCCGTCCCTGAGACCGGTCTGCACACACGGCCTGTCCGCATTTCTTGAGTAGGGTGATCTCTGTGGCTTCAGCCGAGCCGGTTTCCCCGGCCCTGACCTATGCCTCTGCCGGTGTCGACACCGAAGCGGGTGACCGCGCGGTCGAGTTGATGAAGGCCTCCGTCAAGCGCACGCACGGCCCCGAGGTCCTCGGTGGCCTGGGTGGCTTCGCCGGGCTCTACGACGCGAGCTTCCTCACGTCGTACCGCCGGCCGCTGCTGGCGACCAGCACCGACGGTGTGGGCACCAAGATCGGCATCGCGCGGGCGCTCGACGTCCACGACACGATCGGCATCGACCTGGTCGGCATGGTGGTCGACGACATCGTTGTGTGCGGCGCCCGTCCGCTCTTCATGACCGACTACATCGCCGTCGGCAAGGTCGTGCCCGAGCGCATCGCCGCGATCGTCAGCGGCATCGCCAAGGGCTGTGAGCTGTCCGGCACGGCCCTGGTCGGCGGTGAGACGGCCGAGCATCCCGGTCTGATGGCCCCCGACGAGTACGACGTGGCCGGCGCCGCGACCGGCGTGGTCGAGGCCGACGCGATGATCTCGCCCGACCGCGTGCGTCCCGGTGACGTGGTCATCGGCCTGCCCTCGTCGGGTATCCACTCCAACGGCTACTCGCTCGTGCGCGGGGTGCTCAAGCAGGCCGGCTGGTCGCTCGAGCGGGACGTGCCCGAGCTGGGCCGCACCATCGGCGAGGAACTGCTCGAGCCCACCCGGATCTACACGCTCGACGTGCTGGCCGCGGTCGAGGCGCTCGGCACCGAGCTGCACGCTGTGTCACACGTCACGGGCGGCGGCCTGGCCGCCAACCTGGCCCGGGTCCTCCCGGCGGGCACCAGCGCCGTGCTCGACCGCTCCACCTGGAGCCCGCAGCCGGTGTTCGGTCTGCTGACCCGGCTCGGATCGGTGCCCCGGGCGGACGCCGAGGGCACGTTCAACCTGGGCGTCGGCATGGTGCTCGTGGTCGACGCGGCAGCGGTCAACCGCACCCTGGAGCTCTTCGCCGGCCGCAACCTGGCGGCCTGGGTGCTCGGTGAGGTCGGGAAGCACGACGGTACGGCCACTGAGGGCAGCGTGCAGGGCACCAAGGGTGTCGATGGTGGTTCGGTGCGCCTGGTCGGGGAGTACCGCGCCTGAGGCGCTGGTGGGCCGACATGAACCGCTCGAGGGCACGGCAAACGGCGGACCCGGCAGGTGTAGCTGCTGGGTCCGCCGTGAGCACGGAAACGACTCGGCACTTCTTCGTGACGGGCCGGCATGCATCTAGCTCTTGCTCGCCGCCCGGCCTGAACTGCCGTGCGGTGGATGACGATGTTCGACCGGAGTCACCTTGACAGACTTGGTCCCCGGTACCCGTGGGGCACCGGGGACCAAGTCTTCAGTCAATGATGACGACCGTTCGATGCCCAATCGGCGTACTCGTCGTACTCATCGTCGTCTCGACCGGCATCCGTGTCCTCGACAGGCATGCTCGGCCGGCGATCATGAGTGCCGAGCTCTTGCTGCAAGGCGTCATAGTCGGTGCTGGGGCTGAAGTACTTCAGCTCCCTCGCGACCTTCGTCTGCTTGGCCTTCTGACGGCCGCGCCCCATGGCGTCGACCCCCTTAAACGTCGACCCGGCGCAGGCGCACATGGCGCGGCCCCGGAGTGGTCATCAGTCTCTCGTGACGCCAAACGCTACATCGTCTGGTGCGGTTCCGGCATCCCGGTTGGAACGGCTGACCCGACCAGGGGGTAGCCGTAACCCGTTTGCCGACCGCGGTCTTACGGGATCCATCCTACGTGCAACCTGCGTGCGGCGCTTACCCCGCCGCTCCGGGAGACATTTTCCGGACCCCGGAATGCCCCTGTGTGCAGTGGCCGGTCTCACATGACGGTCACGGGAACCAATGATGCGGCCCGCGTGGTTTGATAGCTATGTCCCAATCGTAGGTAACACGCCCGTGAAGAATTTTCGCGATCGCCGGGGGGTCGGCTCGTGGTCACGAGGGATGGACCGGGAGTAGGCGTCACTGTGAGATACGACCTCACTCAGAAGTCGTACCGTGACGCTTCGTCCTCATCAGATCTGAGAATATGGATCTGGGTGCTTCGGGGGTGCTCCACACAGTGATGGCTGGTTTAGTGGGGCACGCGCCGTCCTCGAGGGGGTTTGATGTGTTCTGGGCGATACCGCATGGTCCGATTGAGGGTCATACATCCGGTGTTCGGCGGGCACATCGGCTATCGAGGGAGTGCTCACGAGAGCGAAGGTTAGAACCGACCCGCGAGGCGTGTCGGATGGGCCACATTCGTGGTTCGATCACTGTAAGGTGCCATGCCGTGACCGTACGTACACAACCAACGTCATGCTTCCTCCTGATGGGGGATCATCCGTCTGGATTGTTCCCGCGACGTGTCCTAACAAGGCACGATGTCGGAAGCCGGGGTATCCGCCCCGTTCATGGAGGCTGACATGACCACCCGATCGCCCGACGCCGAGCCGCTGCTGACACCGGCTGAGGTTGCCGCGCTATTCCGTGTCGATCCGAAGACCGTCACCCGGTGGGCGAAGGCCGGCAAGCTCTCTTCGATCCGAACGCTTGGTGGCCATCGCCGCTACCGCGAGTCGGAAGTTCGGGCTTTGCTTGCTGGAATCCCACAGCAGAGGCTCGACGAGGACTGAGTTCCTGACGACCCGAAATCCGTGACCGCCGAGGCCCACCGTGGCCTCGGCGGTTTTCGGCTTTCCAGGATCAGACTAGTGGAAAACACCCAACTATGGTGAGTTTTTGATCGTGGTTGACCGAGTTCGCCGCAACTGCAACGCAGTCGGGCGGGCTCATGGTGACTTCCGCAGCCATCAGGGCGGGTTCTGCGCTCACAAAGCACGAGGGGCCACCAATGACACCGATTGGTGTCACTAGCGGCCTCTGACGGCTTCGTGCGCGTTGCCCGCGAGAACAGGCGCCTGGATCAGGATTCGCCGGGTGCTGAGGACATCGCTGGCCAAAAGTGGCCGACGATGCGATGAGTGCTGACCTCATCAGGGCGCTGATCCGGAGCACCGACCGCGGAACGCTGATCTCAGAACAGCACCGGCAGGTTCGACGGATCGGCCAGTGCCTTCGCCGCCGAGGTCAGTGAGGTCACCGTGATCGACGTGCTGTTCGACGGCGATGACTTGCTGGTCGTCGATTCCGCCGAGGCGCTCGAAGAGCTCGGTGCTTCTGAGACCTCGGGTTCCGGTGACTCCGAGACCTCGGGCTCGGACGGCTTCGGCGAAGGACTGGTCGCGGGCGGCTTCTCGGACGTCGACGGTTTCGGCGACGTCGAGTTGCCCGGCTTCGGTGAGGTCGACGTCTTCGGCGGGTCGGGCGACTCTTCCGGTTCGTCGTCCGGGTCGTCGGGCTCTCCGGGGTCGTCGTCCGCGCCGTCGTCGGGCTTCGACGGCTTGCCGGGATCCTCGTCGGCCGTGGTGGTGGTGACCACCGTGTTGCCGTGCGAGTCGGTGGTCGTGGTGGTCACGATCCGGCCCGGCGTGTCGTCGTCTGCGGCCAGGGCGCCGTTCTTCGTCGGTGAACCGGTGGGCGAGGTGGTCGGGGCCTCGGACTCGTCGAGCGTGGCGTAGGGCGCGGCCGGCATCTGGGTGCCGTCGGCGATGTTGACCGCCGGGTCTTTCACCGAGTCGGCCGGGGAGTTCAGGTGCCCGCCGGTGACAGCCCAGGCGGGAAGCGCCACGACGACTGCCACTGCCACGCCCCCGATGATGGGACGGCGCAGCAACAGGGGGCGCGGAGCCCGGTGCCTACCGACGTACCTCATGTCTCGCTCTCGTCTGCCGGAGCCCGCCGGCTCCGTGCGATGTCTCTGATCAGCCCGGATGGTTCGGCGAAGCCCGCCTCGTCCGGTTCACGACCACAGGTGCACTATGCTGTACATCGGACTGTGCCTCGTCTGTGTTACCCACCGGACGCTAACAGGCAGTTCCCCGATCGAGCGATCCCGATGCGAACCAGTGGGCATCTTTACCCGCTCGGGCCTCTCGCGTCACTCGTCGTGCACTCCCCGTTCCGTGATCCGCATCCAGCTTGATGCAGAGCGGTCGTCCGTGGGAGCAGTTCGGGAGATTGATAAGCCCCGGATAGGCCTTATTTGAGCTAATCCGCCTCAGGGTTCCCGAGGGTACGCAGAAGCCACAGGTTCGACGACCGTTCGGCGATGAATCGGGCGACCAGTGGTTCATCGGGCACCGGCGTGGGTACGGGTGGGCGCGGCGCGCGGCGCGAAAGAGGCGCCCGGTGGTGCGGTGTCCGGATCGGGTGCGCCGTGTGCCGAGGTCCCGATGGCTGCTGGTTCCGGATGGCTGTCGCACCGGAACCAGGCCCGGGCATGACGGAGGCCGGCCACGTCTCCGTAGCCGGCCTCTGCCGGTGGTCTCAGTTCTGCAGGATGCAGCGAGCGTTCACGACCTCGACGCACTCGCCGTAGCGATCGCTGAGGTGACGCTCGATCGAGGCGACGGTGGCGCTGTCGCTGACATCGACCTGCGTGCTGCGGGTGAACCGGCTGGAAGGAATCGTGACCTTGAGCTCGAACCGGCCACGCTCCAGAACAGTGCCCGGGGTCACCGGGATGAACCGAACATGGTCAGCGGTGGTGAGGTTCTCAATCATGGGAAAACAACGATCCTGAACGTAGTGCCTTTCGTGATACGTGCTGGCACTTCGCCGTGCGAGCACCCGTATCACAACGTGACAGTGGGGGCCGTTATGCCCCCGACGAGACCCAGATTACTCCAGCTGTAGGGGCCAAAGACCCACGTACTACTGACTGTGAGTCACAGTATGCCCCGGGTAGCCGAATCCTCGAAAATCTCGGCGTTGCGCGGATGAAGCGGAAAGAAAATGACCTGATGACCTCCTACGGTGCACGCACGGAGTCGAAGAACCGGGTCCGTGACCTGACCGTCGAAGCACTGGGAGACTGAGATGTCGATCACCGAGACCCGCGTCAGCCAGGAAGCCGCCGAGCTATTGGAGACGCTCGCCGAGCGGCGTCAGTTCTTCCGGCACACCGTTCAGGGGCTCTCCGACGAGCAGGCCACGTCCCGGCCGACCGTCAGTCAGCTCACCCTGGCCGGTCTGGTGAAGCACGTCAGCGAGATGGAGGCCCAGTGGGCGCGCTTCATCGTCGAGGGCGCCGCACACATGGAACTCCCGGAGAACTGGCAGACCGATCCGGGCTTCTGGGAAGACGGCTGGAAGCTGCTGGAGGGCGAGACCCTGCAGAGCACGCTGGCCGGGTACGAGAAGGTGGCCGCGCGCACCGAGGAGGTCGTGCGGGGTCTGGCCGACCTCAATGTCTCGCACCCGCTGCCGAAGGCGCCCTGGTTCCAGCCCGATGCCTCCTGGTCGGCGCGGCGCGTTCTGCTCCACCTGATCGGTGAAACCGCCCAGCACTCTGGTCACGCCGACATCATCCGCGAGACCATTGATGGTCAAAAGACCATGGGATGAGGCATCGTCGCAGGTCAGACGGGTCTTAGTACCTCCGTCCGATAGGAACTCGAACCTGTCCTCCCCGCCAATGGGTAGCAAGCGAACAACTGCTACCAGGAGGACGACATGAAGAAGATGCTGATCATCGGTGGGGCGGCGGCCGCGGCGATCCTGCCGGCGGGGCTCGGGCTCGCGGCCAACCCCTCCCTCAGCGCGGAGCGCGCTGTCGACCAGAGCAACGTGCGGCTCGTGGAACAGGTGACCGCCACCTCCAGCCCGGATGCCACGTCGACTCCTCGCGTCACGGGCACGGCTGACGATCGTGGTCGTCGCCACGGTGGGCGCGGCGCCGATGACAATCGCAGCAGCCCCACGAACACCACCAGTTCGCCGGGGGCCACGCATCGCTCCGTCGACGACCATGGTGGACGTCGTGGTCGCGGTTCCGACGACAGTGCCACTCACCGGAGCAGCCACTCGACGACCAGCACGCCGTCGAGCACCTCCTCGAGCGGCCACGTGCGGCACGGCGGTGACGACGACGGGTCCCACCATCGCGGCCGGGGCGGCGACGACAAGGGCAGCGACGACAAGGGCAGCGACGACAAGGGCGGCCGCCACGGCGGCCACGGCAGTGACGACTGAGTGACGACGGCGAACGGCGGTGACGACCGGGGCGACGACCGGAGCGACGACGACGGGGATGAGCGCGGCGGCCGTGAAACGGACATCCGCGATGACCGGGCTGCCGGTGGTGACCAGGCCCCCCGTGGTGACCGGGCTGCCCGTGGTGACCGGGCTGCCCGTGGCGACCGGGCTGCCCGTGGCGACCGGGCTGCCCGGCACCACGACTGGGACACCGACGCGGCGGACCAAGATGTGGGCATGACCGAACCGACCGATCCCGAGCCCGAGGGTGCCGAACCGGCCTGGGTCAGCGTCACCGGCGCCGGCACGGCGCGCACCTTCGATCAGCCGCTGCACTGGGGGCGGCTGGTCGGGGGTGTCGTCGTGCTGGCGCTGCTGGTGTTCGTCGGGGTGGCGGCGGCCAGCGCGATCACGGCCCGCCGGGCGGCCGAGCGGGAAGCGGTGAACGACGCCCTGGCGATCACCGACGTGCTGGGTGAGTCGGTGATGCAGCCGGCGCTCACCGACGACCTGTTCTCCACCGACGCGACCACCCGGACGACGGCGCTCGGGAGGCTCGACACCACCGTCCGCGAACGTCTGCTGTCGGCCACGATCGTGCGGGTCAAGCTCTGGAAGCCCGACGGCACGATCGTCTACGCCGACGAACCCCAGCTCATCGGAATGCGTTTCGCGCTCGACGACGAAGAGCTCGAGGCCCTCGAGAACCCGGTCACCAAGGCCGAGATCAGCGACCTCAGCTCGCCCGAGAACCAGTTCGAGCGCGAGAACGACCGCAAGCTGCTCGAGGTCTACCGCCCGGTCTGGGCCCCGGACGGGCAGACGCTGCTGTTCGAGACCTACTCCGCCTACGACGCGGTGACGGCCCGGACCGGCGACCTCACCCGGGGTTTCGGCGGGATCACGCTCACCAGCCTGCTGCTCATGCTGGTCGCCCAGGCCCCGCTGACCTGGGCCCTCGTGGCCCGGGTGCGACGTTCGCAGCGCGATCGCGAGGCCTACCTGGCGCGCGCCGTGCAGGCCTCCGACGACGAGCGCCGCCGGATCGCGGCCACCCTGCACGACGGCGCGGTGCAGGAACTGGTCGGCAGCGCGTTCCTGGTGGCCGGGGCCGCCGACCGGGCCCGCGCCGCCGACGATCGCACCACCGCGCAACAGCTCGACCTGGCCGCGGGTTCGGTGCGCTCGAGCATCGGCGGGCTCCGCTCGCTGCTCGTCGACATCTACCCGCCGAGCCTGCGTAACGCCGGTCTACGCTCGGCGCTGACCGATCTCGCCGCCCCGCTGCGGGCCCAGGGGGTGAGCGTCGAGGTCGCCGTGCCCGACGACACCGGGCTGCCGCCGGAGAAGGAGGAGCTGATCTTCCGGGTGGCCCAGGAATGCCTGCGCAACAGCATGAAACACGCGGACGCCGAGAACGTGCAGGTCACGTTGACGGGTCCCGACGACGAAGGACGCACGGTGCTGGAGATGGTGGACGACGGGGTCGGCTTCGATCTCGGCTCGGTGGCCGGGCGGCCGGAGGAGGGGCACTTCGGTTTCCGGCTCGTCGCCGACCAGGCCTCCGCCGCCGGGGCCGAGCTGCTCGTGCGCACCGCTCCCGGTGCCGGAACCCGATGGCGACTGGAGATTTCCCGATGACCGACGTCCCCCCGTACCGGGTCCTGCTGGTCGACGACCACGCCCTGGTGCGCGCCGGGCTGAGCGCCCTGCTCGACGCCCACCCGCAGATCCAGGTGGTGGGTGAGGCGTCGGACGGTTCCCAGGTCGTCGAACTCGCCCTGAACTCCGATCCCGACGTGGTGCTCATGGACCTTTCCATGCCGGGCACCGACGGGGTGACCGCGACCCGCGAACTGCTGTCCCTGCGTCCCCAGACCCAGGTTCTGGTGCTGACCTCGTTCTCCGACCGTGACCGGGTGCGCGACGCGCTCGCGGCCGGTGCGATCGGTTACCTGCTCAAGGATTCCGACCCGCAGGACGTGGTGGCCGGCGTGATCGCGGCGGCCCGCCGGGGCTCGCCGCTCGACCCCCGGGTGGCCCGCACCCTGCTCACCGAGGGCACGGTCGGCCCGCCGCCCCCGCTGTCGCCGCGCGAGCGGGACGTGCTGCGCCTGGTCGCGAAGGGCATGGCCAACAAGCAGATCGGCCGTGCGCTCGGCATCAGCGAGCGCACGGTGAAGGTCCACCTGGGCAACGTGTTCCGGCGGATCGGCGTGCAGGACCGCACATCGGCCGCGCTCTGGGCCAAGGAGAATCTCCCTGACACCTAGGCCCTGCCCTGGAGCGACCGCTCCACCCCGAGGTGCTCGCAGGCCCAGTCCACCGTCGTACGCACGAAGGTCACCCGGTTCTGGGTGTCCAGGAGCTCGTGCCCCTCGCCCGGGAACTGCAGGAACCGGTGCGGCGCACCGCGTTCCGCCAGTGCCGTGACCACCTGCTCGGCCTCTTCGAGCGGCACGTTCGTGTCGTCGCTGCCGTGCACCACGAGCAGGGGTGCGGTGAGCCGGTCGATGCGGTGGATCGGCGAGAAGTCGCGCAGCACGGCGGCGTCGGTGTCCGGGGAGCCGTACTTCGACACCGCCGCCGCCCCGATCCACGGTTCGGTGTGCCGGTAGAAGGTCTCCAGGTCGGCCATCCCGCAGACGTCGACGCCCACCCGGAACAGGTCCGGGTACCAGGTCAGGCCGGCCAGCGTCAGGTAACCGCCGTAGGAGCGGCCCATCAGCCCCACCCGGTCCGCCTGCGAGACCCCGCTCGAGACCAGGTGTTCCACCGAGGCCGCGACGTCACGGATCGAGCCCAGCCGCCGGGCCACGTCGTCCGCCGTCTCGAAGGTGCGCCCGAACCCGGACGACCCCCGCACGTTCGGCGCGAACACCGCGACGCCCTCGGCGACCAGCGACTGGAACAGCGAGTTGTAGACCGGGCGTTCCTGCGACTCCGGCCCGCCGTGCAGGTGGATCATCGTCGGCCAGGGGGCGGGGGAGTCGGGGCGATAGAGCCAGCCGCTCAGCCCGATCCCGTCGAACGCCGCGAAACGCCGCAGCACCGGCCGGGTCAGGTCGGCCGTGTCCACCGTGGCGTAGCTGGAACCGCGGGAGCCGCGCAGCTCACCGTCGGCCCGGCTGGTCAGGGGCAGCGTGCTGCCGGTGGCCAGGTCGATGGTCCAGGCGCCGCGCGGGTCCGACCAGTCCTCGGCCGTGAGCACGAGCGTCGTGCCGTCGGCGTAGAGCCGGCAGTCGTCGACCACGTCGCGGGGCAGCGGCTCGATCCGGTCTTCCTTGCCGGACTCCAGGTCGAGGAGGCTGACCGCGTTGGTGCCGCCGAACTCGTTCCACAGCAGCACGGCCGTGGCGCCGTCGGGCGAGAGCGTCACGTTCTGGAGCTCGGCGTCCGCCCTCTGGGCCAGAAGCTCCGAGGAGCCCGAGCTCAGGCGGACCCGCACCAGCGCCGCCAGGTCACGATCGGCCTCGCTGCGTGCGTAGACGAACTGCCCGTCCGGTGACAGACCACCCAGATCGGCGAAACCGCCGCGCTCTCCGGAGACCGAGGTGTTGACCGTGAGCTCGTCCGAACCGTCCAGCGCGCAGACCGACAGGGTGCGGTAGCTGCGCGGCCCCCGGCGCAGCAGGACGCGCCCGCCCGCCACGTCCAGCAATGTCACCAGCGCACCCGACGTGATCACCGCGCGCTCCCCGGAGGACGGCGAGATCAGCACCGCCGAGGCGACCGCCCCGACCGTCTCCGTGACCATCAGACGTCCGTCGTGCGTCCACCCGTGGTGCGCCCCCGAACCCAGCCACGCCGTGGATCCCGGGCCGCCCGCGAGCTGACGCAGACCCGAGCCGTCGGGCCGCACCACCCAGATCTCGTCACGGGAGCTGCCCGCGCCGGCCACCAGGCAGGCCAGCCAGGTACCGCACGGCGACCAGCTGATCGACAGCACCCTCTCGAGCGCGATCCCGGGCCGGACCGGCTGGGCGCCAACCGGTTTGACCCAGATCGCGGGGGCTCCGCCGCGGTCGGAGATGAACGCCATCCGCTGCCCGTCGGGCGACGGCGAGGGCGACCAGCTGCCGTAGACGTCTTCCGGAACGGCCTCGGAGGACTGTTCCTCGAACTGCGTCACAGCCCGACCCGCTGGAGCCAGAGCTCGAGCAGGCCGAGCTGCCACACCACGTTCGCGCCGATCGTGGTGCGGGCGACGTTGGGATCGGCCAGCAGAGTGTTCACGACCTCGGGACGATACAGGGCGCGGTCTTTCGCTGTCTGCGACAGGAGCGCGTCGCTGACCCGGTCGAGAATCTGACCGTCCAGGTGGCGCACCCCGGGGACCGGGAAGTACCCCTTCGTCCGGTCGATCACGGCATCCGGCACCACGCCGCGCGCGGCCTCCTTCAGCACGCCCTTGCCGTGGTGGGCGAGCTTGAGCTCCGGCGGGCAGAGGGCGGCCAGCTCGACCAGCTCGTGGTCGAGGAAGGGCACCCGCGCCTCCAGCCCGAACGCCATCGTCATGTTGTCCACCCGCTTGACCGGGTCGTCCACCAGCATCACCCGGCTGTCGATGCGCAGCGCGGCGTCGAGCGTGGTCTCCGCACCCGGCGCGGCGAAGTGCTCACGCACGTAGGCGAGGCTCGGGTCGCCGGACACGTGGTACTGCGGATTGAGCAGCCCGGCCACCAGATCGCCCGGCCGGTCGAAGAACACGTCGGCGTAGGCCTCGACGGCTCGCGCACGGGGGACGCCCGCCAGCGGCGGGTACCAGTCGTACCCGGCGAACACCTCGTCCGCGCCCTGGCCCGACTGCACCACCGTGATGCTCTTCGAGACCTCTTCGGAGAGAAGGTAGAACGCGACACAGTCGTGGCTCACCATCGGCTCGCTCATCGCGCCGATCGCCCCGTCGACGCCCCGCGCCAGCCGGTCGTTCGGGATCATGATCCGGTGGTGATCGGTGCCGAACTCCCGCGCCATCAGGTCGGAGTACTCGAACTCGTCGCCGCTCTCACCGGCCACCGGGTTGAAGCCGATGCTGAACGTGGCCAGGTCTTTCTGCCCGGCCCGGGCCAGCAGCGCCACGATCAGGCTGGAGTCGAGCCCGCCGGAGAGCAGGACGCCCACCGGGACGTCGGAGACCATGCGGCGGCGGACAGCGGTGTCCAGGGTGTCGAGCACCCGATGGCGCCACTCGTCGGCACTCAGCGAAAGATCGCGCTGAGCCGGGGGATTCCAGTACAGCGAGTCGGTGAAGGAGCCGTCCGGCTCGACAACCCGCACGGTGGCGGGAGGCAGCTTGCGGACGCCGGACAGGATGGTTCGCGGGGCGGGTACCACCGAGTGCCACGAGAGGTAGTGGTGCAGGGCCACCGTGTCGATGCTCGTGTCCACGTCGCCGGCCGCGAGCAGGGCGGGCAGGGTGGAGGCGAACCGGATGCGCTGCGGGGTCTGACTCAGGTAGAGCGGTTTGATGCCCAGCCGGTCGCGGGCCATCACCAGACGGCCGGTGTCGAGCTCGTGGATCACGAACGCGAACATGCCCAGGAAGCGGTCGACGCACCGGACGCCCCAGCGGTGGTAGGCCGCCAGGATCACCTCGGTGTCGGAGGTGGAGCGGAACCGGTAGCCGTGGCCCTCCAGCTCACGCCGCAGCTCGTGGTGGTTGTAGACGCAGCCGTTGAACACCAGCGCCAGGCGCAGCTCCTCGTCGACCATCGGCTGCGACCCGGCCTCGGAGAGGTCGATGATCTTCAGCCGGTGGTGCAGGAACGCGACCGGGCCGTGCGACCAGGTGCCTTTCGAGTCCGGCCCCCGGCGTTCGAGGCAGGGCGACATCCGCCCCACGGCCTCGAGGTCAGGTACGCCCCCGTCCAGCCGGAACTCGCCACCCAAGCCGCACATGCATGAACCTCCAGAGCGCATCGCCGAACGTGGTTCCGAGTTGACACGCGGCCCGGGGGTGCGCGCAACCCGAAAGGTCAGCGAAGCAGCCAGGTGTCCTTCGAGCCTCCGCCGCGGGAGCTGTTCACCACCATGCTGCCGGCGGGCGCCACGCGGGTGAGGGCGGTGGGCGCGACGACGAGTTCGGGCGTGCCCGGGTTGAGCACGAACGCGCGCAGGTCGATGTGGTGCGGGGCGAACTCCTGGCCGGTGAAGCACGGCATCGTGGACAGCGACACCATCTCCTGGGCGATCCACCGGTGCGGAGCCGTGAGCAGCTGCTTGCGGTGCGCCTCGATCTCCTGCTCGCTCGCCAGCGGGCCGATCAGCACCCCCTCGCCGCCGTACCCGTCCACCGGCTTCAGCACCAGCTCCTCGAGCCGCCCGAGCACCTCGGCGGCCATCTCCGGCACCCCGCACAGATACGTCTGAACGCTGTCCAGCAGCGGCTTCTCGCCCAGGTAGTACTCGATCATCCGGGGCACGAACGTGTAAACGGCCTTGTCGTCGCCGACCCCGTTGCCCGGCGCGTTGGCCAGCACCACCCGGGCCGCGCCGACCGCCGAGAGCAACGACGGGCCGATCGGGCGTCCGTCGGCCCCGGCCGTGTGCAGCAGGGCCTCCTCGTCCACCCGCAGGTAGAGCACGTCGACGCGGGTGCGCCCGCCCTCACGCAGCAGGTACACGGTGTCGTTCTCGACCAGGAGGTCGCCGATCACGGCCACCGGCACGTCCATCTCGCCGGCCAGCAGGTTGTGCTCGAACCAGGCCGAACCCTCCGGGCCCTCGCTCAGCAGCACGACCTGCGGCGTGTCGGGGGCCGAGGGCAGGGCCGCCGCCTCCAGCGTCTGCTTGAGCAGGGCCGGCACCTGGTCGGGGTCGAGCAGGTCACCCGGCCGGGGCAGGTCGCCCATCACGGCGTTGTTCAGGCGCCGGTTCTGCACCGAGTAGCCCAGGCCGGAGGGCACCCGCAGGTTGTCTTCGAGGATCCGCCACTCACCGGTCGCGGAGTCTTTCACCAGGTCCATCCCGCTGATGTGGGCGCGCACCTTCTGCCGGTGCACCAGCGCCCCGGTGCCGCGCAGCCCGGGGGCGGACTCGACCACCCAGGCCGGCACCACGCCCTCCTTCACGATGGCGCGCTCGCCGTAGACGTCGTGCAGGAACGCGTCGAGCGCGGCCGCCCGCTGCCGCAGGCCGAGCCCCAGCGTCGACCACTCGGCGGCCGGGATCACCCGGGGCACCAGGTCGACCGGGAACAGCCGGGCGCTGGCCCGGCCCGGCACCCCGAAGGTCACGCCGTGCGAACGCTGCTCCTCGTCGCGCCGGCGCTCGCGCTGCCGCAGCCCGGCCGGGCCGAGGTCTTCGAGCACCGAGAAGATGCCGCGGTAGGCCTCGGTCGGGCCCTGGGCCCCGAGCGCCTCGTCGCCGTCGCGGGTGTAGAGCGGAAGAGCGGCCGGATGCCCGGGCTCACCCGGAACGGTCGGCGCGGACTGGTCCGGGTCGGTGCGGCTGACCAGCATGTCGACCACGTCGGCGAAGCGCTCGCGGCGGTCGTAGACGGCGCGCTGCTCGGCTGCGGAGCTGCCGCGCACCAGAGCGCGTTCGGCCAGCTCGCTCACCTGGGTCCAGTCGCCCGCCTCCTCCAGCTGGGGACGCAGGTCGTCGAGCAGGTGGTGCAGGACCTCGGGCGCGGGGAGGGGCCGCGAGGAGTGGGGGAGGTCGAGCAGGTCGCCCTCCAGCCCGGAACGGGCCGCCCGCCACAGCGCTGCGCGCAGCAGCGGGGAGGGCCAGCGGCGGGCCGGTACACCGGCGTCGATCGCGGCGCTCTCCTGCCGCACCATCGCCCGGAACAACCCGGCCAGCAGCACCACGGTGTCGAGGTCGGGGCAGGCGTCGGTGATGCGCAGCTCGAGCGTGGGCAGGTGCGAGGAGGGCCGGACGTCGAAGTAGATCATCCCGGCGTCGCTGATCGTGCCCGACTCGACCAGGTCGGCGATCAGCTGGTCGTGCTCGGCGGCGCTGGTGATCTCGCCGCTCAGGCCGGCGGTGGGCCAGCGTGACCACAGCAGCGAGCGGTTGCTGGCGTAGCCCGAGTCCTCACCGTGCCAGAACGGGGAGCTGGCCGACAGCGCGAGCAGCGCGGGCAGCCGGGGGGTGACCCGCTGTGCGATCTGCACGGCCCGGTCGCGGTCGGTGACCTGCACGTGGACCTGGGCCCCGCAGATCAGCTGCTCGCGCACCAGCGACTGGTACTCGTCGAGCATGTGCTTGTAGCGCTTGCTCGGCGTCACCGACAGCTGCAGCGGGTCGACCAGCGGCACCGTGCCCGCGGCGACGATCCCCAGGCCCATCGGCCGGGCCACCTCCACCAGCGTGCGACGGGTCTCGACGAGCGCTCGGCGCAGGTCGTCGAGGGTGTCGCAGACCGGGGTGTTGCTCTCGACGACGCTGCGCTGCAGCTCGTCGGAGTAGGTCTCGGTGGGGAGGTGCTCCAGCAGCTTCGGGGCCTGGGCGACCAGTTCCCGGGAGAGCAGGTCGACGACGTGGAACTCTTCCTCGACGCCCAAACTGGTCAGTTCACCGGGACCGGTCACGTCTCGTCGCCACCTCGCACAGATCGTTCCGCCGTGACGGACGACGCGGCGGTGGTCGGCGGACGTCCTGGTCGGAGGTCCGTCTCACCGGTCACCCGAGGTTAGGGGGAAAGCGTGACCTGCACATTTCGAGCGAGTTGCGAGGGCTTGTGAGCTCGCTCAGAGCCGGGCCAGGATCTGGGCCTCCTTGGCCGGATCGAGCCCCAGCCGCGGCCGGTCGGAGCGCTGCGGCGCTTCGCCACCGATCGACTGCAACCAGGCCCAGGTGTCGGCGACCGTCTCCCGCACCGGCCGGTTGACGAGCCCGGTGGCCAGGGCCTTCGACGGGTCGCTGAGGTGCATCCCGGCGTGGTCGGGACCCGGCGGGATCCAGACCGGCAGCTCCATCCACGCGGCGACGTCCTCGAGCTGATCGGGGGCGGCCCAGCGCAGCGTCGCCCGCGAACCGGTGACCTCGGCCCCGATCCGCAGGAACTCGCCCATGGTGGTGTGCCCGGGCGGGCTGATCAGGTCGTACGGACCCGAAAGGCCTTGCTCGGCGGCCCCGATCGTCCACGCGGCCAGATCGCGCGCGTCGATGTACTGCAGCGGCAGGTCTTGCGGCCCGGGTGCCAGCACGTCCCCTCCACGCGCCAGACGCCCCAGCCACCAGGGCAGCCGGCCGATGTTCTCCCAGGGCCCGAGGATCAGCCCGGCCCGCGCGTGCACGTGCTCGTCGCCGAACGTCTGCTCGATCGCGATCTCGGCACCGCGTTTGGCCTCGGGGTAGGGCACCTCGGAGCCGTCACGCCCGGCCTCCGGATCGCCCTCGGTCAGGGGCGCGCCCTCGTCGGCCCCGGCCGGGGTGGGGTACTGGTACACCGACCGCGTCGAGACGAAGAGATAGCGCCCCACCTGGCCTTTCAGTGCCCGCACGCTATCGTGCACCACGTACGGCTCGCGGCTCCAGGTGTCGACCACGACGTCCCACGCGCCGCCGCGCAGCGCGTCGAGCCCGCCGGGCTCCCGCCGGTCGCCCCGCAGCGCGGTGACGGCGCCGTCGGCATCGGCGTTGCCGCCCCGGTTCAGCGTGGTCACCTCGTGTCCGCGGCCCAGCGCGTCGAGCACCAGCGCCCGCCCCACGAACTCCGTCCCACCGAGCACCAGAATCCTCATGCCCTCACTCTGGCCGTGAGAACGCCCTGGCGCCAAGCCTTTCTGCGTCGGGAAGAAAACCACCACGAAGGACGCGTCGGGGCACCCGGGTGCTCCGACGCGTCCTTCATGGGTGAGGCAGTTCGAGGACAGGCCCTAGAACGACTCGGCGCGCCGATCGGCGGTGGGGCGCCCCTCGTCGTCCAGTCCAGGAGTGCCTCGCACGATGGCCTCCGGGGTGATCTCCTCACCCGGGACCAGACGGGGACGGGGCAGCACCGGGTCGCGGTGGTCGAGGTGCTCCATCGAGTCCAGTCGCTCGAGCGCGTCCTGGGCGGTGTCGTTGTGCCGCTGCTCGACCGCCCGGTCCGGACGCACCACCAGGGTCGAGGAGCGCATCGTCTCCGGCGCGGGGTCGTCACCGGGCAGCCGCAGGCCGAGGTACGACGACTTGCGCTGGTCGTAGCCGTCCGCGAGCGCGAAACCCTGGTACTGCCAGTCCAGTTCGTCGGCGATGGCGGAGACCAGACCGGCCTCCAGCACCTCCCGGTCGCGCAGGCGGGGCAGGTAGGGCAGTGAGGTGTAGAGCTCCCACAGCTCGCCCAGGCTGATGTGCCCGGCGCGCCAGCGGGTGGTGAGCGGGCCGTCCAGGTCGCCGCGGATGGCGTGGTCGTCGCGGGCCGTGACCAGCTCACCCTCGTCGCGCAGCGAGCGGGCCGCCCGCCCGGCCAGGCTCGGCTCCGCCCCCTCGGCGGTCAGCACCCGCAGCGTCAGCGGCTCGTCCTCGCTCGCCTGAGTCGGCACCAGCAGCCAGAAGTAGGTCTCCAGCAGCTGGGCGTCGATGCTCGCGTCGGACGCGTCCTTCAGCACGGTCGCCTGGGCCGCCGCCTCTTCGGGCAGGCCGAGGGCGTGGGCCATGGTGGCCACGTGCGACCAGGCCAGGTACTCCCGCACGCTGTTCTCCAGCGCCGGGTAGTGGTGGGCGTCGGCGGCCAGCACGACCACCGCGTTGCGGTGCCGCCGGTCGTGCCGCCCCCGCGTCGTGGCCAGCGACAGCGCCTGTTCGGCGGCGGCCGAGGTGACGACCGGTTCGGCCACCGACCCGTGCACGTCGGACGGGTCGTGCCGGTGGCTCGGATGGAGGATCGCGAGTTGCACCTCGGCCTCGTCCGGGAGTCCACTGGTGGTGTCCACGACGTGCACGGCCTCGAAGCCGTCCTGCCCGGTCGTGCAGTGTTGCTCCAGGCGGCGCACGATCTCGGCCTGCAGCCGCTCTGTTTCCAGGTGGTCGGCGAATTCGTGCGCGGCCCGGTCCAGGTCGCTCGCCGGATCGTGCCGGGACTTGCGCGTGAGGTGGGGCAACGGGTTCATCGTGTGCTCCTTCTTCCGGCCGCCGGTGCTCGACGTCTTCGGCGCACTGCTCCAAAAGCTTGAGCCGCTGCCCGGGTTACCGTGGAGGCTGGACGTGTCCGGTTCGCCGGAGTTGCCGGAAGCTGGAGAGGGGACGACATGAGGCCGATTCCGATCACGCTCGCCACCGCTGCCCTCGGCCTGCTCCTGGCCGCCTGTGGAGGAGGGGGCGGGGCGCAGGTGGGCTCGATCGACTCGACCGGCAACCCGCCCGCCGAACCGGCCTCGGCCACCGCGCCGAGCGCCGGCGAGGTCGCCGACAAGCGCGCCCGTGAGCGGGCCGACGACCCGCGCACCGAGGAGGAGCAGCGCCGCGAGGAGGCCCGGGAGGCGGCCGACAAGGTGAAGGAGATCGCCGGTGACATCAAGAAGGGTGTCACGCAGGCCCGTTTCACCATGCCCGACCTGGTGGGCCGCAACCTGCAGGACGCCCAGGACGTGCTGCAGTCGCGCGGCAGCTACCTGCTCGACCAGGTCGACGCCACCAGTCAGAACCGCTTCCAGCTGCTCGACTCCGAGTGGAGGGTCTGCCACCAGTCGCCGAAGGCCGGGCAGCACGTGCTGAAGACCGAGCTGGTGCGGCTCGAGGCGGTCAAGACCGGCGAGAACTGCCCCTGACCCGTGGCCAGGGCGGTGTTGCAGCCGCCCTGGCCCGCGAGATCAGCGGGTGATGCTCGCCGATGTGCGCGCCCCGGTCGTGCCGGTGCCCGCGTACACGGCCCGCCAGGCATGCTTGCTCAGCTTCACCGAGGCCGAGAACGTGCCCGTCTTGGTGGTTTTCACCGTCTTCGCGGTCACCCAGACGCCCTTGCCGTTGCGGTACTGCACCTTCACCGTCTGGCCGGACAGCTTCTGCCACCGGGCCGGGCCGGTGCCGAAGTTGACCCGCTTCAGGGTGCCGGAGACCTTGCGGGTGCCGGATGCCGCCTTCACCGAGAGCGACAGGTTGGTGCCGCGTTTCAGCCGGAAGGAGCTCGAGCAGCTGTCGATCGTGGAACCGTTCTGGCGCTGCACCTTCACCGTGTAGAGCCCGGCGTCCCGGTTCACGAAGCGGGACGGGGTGAAGGTCGCCACCGCGTCGGCCTTGCCCTCGACCCGGTACACGGACAGGTTGATGTCCGTGATCGCGACCGTCCAGTACTTCGCCGAGGGCACGTCGAACGTGACGTTCTTCGAGCGCTCGTAGAGCGTGGCGCTGCCGGGGGTGACCGCGCACGACGCCGCGCTCGCGGAGGGCGCCGACAGCAGGATCGCCAGGGGGACCACGGCGGCGGCCAGGCCCGCCAGCGTCCGTCGCACAAAGGGCTTCATACCCGGAAAGACGGCTGGGTGACGCCGCGCGGTTCACCGTGTCTCCCGCTCGGGAAGGCGGGCCGGCCCGCCCGGGCGAGCCGGCCCTGGGGGCACCGGCCCGGCCCGGAGGGTCAGGAGGACCACCCGGACGTGGAATTCAGCCCGTGACCTCGGAGGAGTAGTCGGCGGAGGAGATGGTGGTGCCCTGGAAGTAGGCGCGCCACTTGCGTTCACCGATCTGCTTGGTGAACGTGAACTTCCCGTTCCTGACCGGCGCCTGCCCGGCGAGCTGCCACTTGCCCCGGGCGTTCACGAACTCGATGTTGACGTCCTGGTCGGAGTACGTCGTCCAGCGGCTGCTCGGGTTCTTGCCCCAGTTGACCCGCTCGAGCGTGCCGGTGACCTTGCGGCCGTACTTGATCTTGCTGACCCTGGTGATCTCGACCCGGGTTCCGCGCTTCAGGCGCCAGGTGCCGATGCACGTGTCGTTCGTGCCGTCGTTGCGGGTGCGCTCGACGGTGCCGGTGTGCCAGCGGGCGTCGGCGTTCTTCAGGAACCTCGGGTCGACCGTGATGCTGCTGCCGTCGCCGTCCACCGAGGTGTCGTAGACGTAGACGCCCACCTCGGGCAGGTCGAAGGTGAAGTAGCGCGCCGAGGGCACGTCGAAGTCGATGGTCTTCGCCTTGGTGACGAACGTGGTGCCTCGCGGACGCACGTCGCAGGTGGGGACCGTCTGTGAGGTCTGGGCCGCCGCAGGGTTCGCGGGCCCGATGAGCCCCAGCGGGGCCAGAGCGGCGGCGGCCACGATGCCGGCCGCGGACTTCCTCAGGGAGAACATCTTTCGAGCGTAGAACTCGGGACGCGGTGGCACGGGGATTCTCGCGTCACCCGTACGGGGGAGGGGATGTGGCTTCCGGCCCCCTGGGACGCACGTTACGCCGCCCCTGCCTCTCTTCTTCGGCGAAATGGTGTTCGCGGCCGCCCCGGGGGTGTTCCGGGACGGCCGCGAAGACGATGACTCGGCTCTGGGATCAGGCCGAGGGGATACCCACCCGCACGTCGGGGGCACCCAGGCGCGCCGCGTCGGCGGTCTGGTCGTCGGGCATCTTCTGCGACTCGATCTCCGCCTCCACGCGCTTGACGTAGTGCTCGATCTCGCGCGCGACCTGCTCGGCGTTCCAGCCGAGCACCGGGGCCACCAGTTCGGCGACCACCGTGGCGGCCTCGACCCCGCGGTCCCGCACCTCGATCGAGAGGCGGGTGCGGCGGGCGAGGATGTCGTCCAGGTGCTGAGCGCCCTCGTGCGAGGCCGCGTACACGATCTCCGCCTTCAGGTACTCGTCACCGCCGGGCAGCGGCTCACCCAGCTCCGGTCGCTCCTCGATCAGGGCGAGCAGCTGGGTGTAGAGGCTGCCGTACCGGTTGAGCAGGTGCTCGAGCACGTGCACCCGCAGCCCGGCCCGCTGGGCGATCGCCTTGCGGTTGTTCCAGGCCGCGAAGTAGCCGTCGGCGCCGATCAGCGGGATCCGCTCGGTGCAGGAGGGAGCGATGGTGCGCTCCAGCCCGTGCACCGCGTTGTCCACGGCGTCCTTGGCCATGACCCGGTAGGTGGTGTACTTCCCGCCCGCGATCACGGTCAGGCCGCGCACCGGGCTGGCCACCGCGTGCTCCCGGGAGAGCGTGCTGGTGGACTCGTCCTCACCGGCCAGCAGAGGCCGCAGGCCGGCGTAGACGCCGACGACGTCCTCGCGGGTCAGCGGGTCGGCCAGCAGGGCGTTGGCGTGGTCGAGCAGGTAGTCGATGTCCGTCTGGCTGGCGGCCGGGTGGGCCCGGTCGAGCGCCCAGTCCGTGTCCGTCGTGCCGATCACCCAGTGACTGCCCCGCGGGATGATGAAGAGCAGGCTCTTCTCGGTGCGGTGGATGATCCCGGTCGCGCTGTTGATCCGGTTGCGCGGGATCACGATGTGCACGCCCTTGGAGGCGCGCACCCGGAACGAACCCCGTCCGCCGACCATCTGCTGGATCTCGTCGGTCCAGACGCCGGCGGCGTTGATCACGTGCTGCGCACGGATCTCGAACTCCTTGCCCGATTCCAGGTCCCGGGCGACGACCCCGACGACCCGGTCGTCCTCACGCAGGAACCGTTCGACCCGGGTGCTGTTGGCGATCGCCGCACCGTAATGAGCCGCCGTGCGGGCGATCATCATGGTGTGACGGGCGTCGTCCACCTGGCCCTCGTAGAACGAGATGGCACCGGTGATCTCCGAGGTCTTGCCGGAGGGGAACGACTCCTTCGCCTTGGCCCGGCGCATGTACCGCATGTGGTGCGGCACGCCCCGGCCCGATCCCATGACGTCGTACACGCCCATGCCCAGGGACACGTAGGCGTGGTCGAACGGCTTGGTCAGCGGGTAGATGAACTCGACCGGGTGCACGAGGTGCGGGGCGAGGGTCTCCAGGTTCAGCGACCGTTCCTTCAGCGCCTCGAAGACGAGGGCGAAGTTGAGCTGCTCGAGGTAGCGCAGGCCACCGTGGAACAGCTTGGTCGACCGGCTGGAGGTGCCCGCCGCGTAGTCCCGCATCTCGACCAGGCCGGTGCTCAGACCCCGGGTGACGGCGTCGAGAGCCGTACCGGCCCCGACCACGCCACCCCCGATCACCAGGACGTCGAGTTCCTCGGCCGCCAGCCGGGCCAGGGCGGCTTCACGCCCCGCCGGGCTGAACGGTTCCTGCGTGCTGGTCATTCGACTTCAACCCATCCTGTCGTCCGGTCCACGGCCTTCTTCCAGCCCGCGTAACCGCTGGTGCGCTCTTCCTCGGACCAGTCCGGGGTCCAGCGCTTCGACTCGTTCCAGTTCTGCCGCAGCTCGTCGGTGTTCTGCCAGAACCCGACGGCCAGGCCGGCCGCGTAAGCAGCACCCAGGGCCGTGGTCTCGGCCACGACGGGCCGGCTGACCGGCACGTCCAGGATGTCCGCCTGCAGCTGCATGCACAGCTCGTTGGCGGTCACGCCGCCGTCCACCTTCAGGACCTCGAGCTTGACCCCGGAGTCCGCCTCCATCGCGTCGGAGACGTCCTTGCTCTGGTAGCAGATCGACTCCAGCGTGGCGCGGGCCAGGTGTGCATTCGTGTTGTACCGCGACATGCCGACGATCGCCCCTCGGGCGTCGCTGCGCCAGTACGGCGCGAAGAGACCGGAGAAGGCGGGCACGAAGTACATGCCGCCGGAGTCCTTGACGCTGCGCGCCAGGGTCTCGATCTCGGAGGCGCCGGAGATGATGCCCAGCTGGTCGCGCAGCCACTGCACGGCCGAGCCGGTGACGGCGATCGACCCTTCGAGCGCGTAGACCGGCGCACTGTCGCCGAACTGGTAGCAGACCGTGGTGAGCAGGCCGTTCTTCGAGCGGACGAGCTCGTTGCCGGTGTTCAGCAGCAGGAAGTTGCCGGTGCCGTAGGTGTTCTTGGCCTCGCCCGGGGCGAAGCAGACCTGGCCCACCATGGCGGCCTGCTGGTCGCCGAGGATGCCGGAGATCGGGATGCCGTGGAACCCGGCCGGGTCCACCACCTCGCCGTACCAGGACGGCTCGGACGACGGGCGGATCTGGGGGAGCATCTGGCGCGGGATGTTGAAGAACCCGAGCAGTTCGTCGTCCCAGTCCAGGGTCTCGAGGTTCATCAGCATGGTGCGGCTGGCGTTGGTCACGTCGGTGACGTGCTTGCCGCCGTTGATGCCGCCGGTCAGGTTCCAGACCAGCCAGCTGTCGGTGTTGCCGAAGATCGCGTCGCCCTTCTCCGCGTCTTCACGCGCGCCGGGGACGTTCTCGAGGATCCACTGGATCTTGCCGGCCGAGAAGTAGGTGGCCGGCGGGATGCCCGCCTTCTGCCGGATCACGTCGCCCTTGCCCTCACGGTCGAGGGCGGAGGCGATGCGGTCGGTGCGGGTGTCCTGCCAGACGATCGCGTTGTAGTACGGGCGGCCGGTCTTCTTGTTCCAGACCACCGTGGTCTCACGCTGGTTGGTGATGCCCAGCGCGGCCAGGTCGGACGGCTGCAGGCCGAGACCGTTGAGCGTGTTGGTCATGACCGACCGCGTGCGCTCCCAGATCTCGATGGGGCTGTGCTCCACCCAGCCGGCCTGGGGCATGATCTGCTCGTGCTCGAGCTGGTGCTTGCCGCGCTCGTTGCCCTCGTGGTCGAACAGCATGAAACGCGTGGACGTGGTGCCCTGGTCGATCGCACCGACGAGATCTGCCATGACTTAAAGCTCCTTTGCTTCGACCGGGGTGTTCGGGGGGAGGAACCGCTGCAGGCCGTACTTGTACAGGCCGCCACCGACGAGACCGCCGATGATCGGGCCGACGATCGGGACCCAGAAGAAGATGTCGCCGTTCTGGTCCTTGAAGGCTCCGCCGTAACCGGTGACGAACGAGGCCAGACGCGGGCCGAAGTCACGGGCCGGGTTGATCGCGTAGCCGTCGAGCGTGCCCCACGCCATGCCGATCGCGACGACCAGGAGGCCCACGAACAGCGGGGTCAGGTTGGCCAGCGGCGGGGAGTTACGGGTGTCGGTGATCGCGAAGACCAGGAAGACCAGGATCGCGGTGCCGATGATCTGGTCGCGCAGGGCGCCGCCCTGGCCGATCGGCAGGGTGCCGTTGCCCGGGAGCGTCGAGAAGATCCCCTGGGTCTTGATCGTGTGACCGGGGTCGACCACGGCGATCAGGTCGGTGTAGTTCCAGCGCACGATCAGCGCGGCGACGAAGGCGCCGGCGGTCTGGGCCAGGGAGTAGGGCAGGACCTTCTTCCAGGCGAAGCCCTGGAAGGCCGCCAGTGCGACCGTCACGGCCGGGTTCAGGTGCGCGCCGCTGATCCGGCCCGCCGCGAAGATGCCCAGCATGACGCCGAAGCCCCAGGCCCAGGTGATGCTGTCGTGGTCACCGATGCCGCCGGCGACCACCTGGGCCACCACGCCGACACCGAAGAGGATCAGGATGAACGTGCCGAAGAACTCGGCCGCCAGCTCGCCGGCCAGGGTGGGGACCCAAGGGCGGGGCGAGGGAAGAGGTGGTTCGGTCGTGCGACCCGTTGCGCTTGCCGTCTTTGGCATGGCGTCACCCTCGATCTGATGAATGTTGCCCCGATGTTTCGGGGTCCTTCGACGCTAGGAAAAGGCCGGCCATGGCAACAACGCCCTCCTGTCGACATTGTCGAACATCCGGTGACCGGTCTACCTTGGCCGGATGCCGGGCTCGATCCAGTCCATCGAGCGTGCCGCCGCGATCCTGCGTCTGCTCGCCGCGGCCCCGAACCCTCTGCGCCTGACCGAGATCTCTTCATCCGTTCAGCTCCCCCGGGGCACGGCCCACGGGATCCTGCGCACGCTGGTCGATGTCGGATTCGTGCACCAGGACCGGGCTTCCGGGCGTTACCTGCTCGGCGCCGGGCTGATCGCGCCGGGCAGTGAGCTCGTCGATCCCAACGAACTGCGGGCCCGGAGCCTGAACTGGGCCGATCCGCTGGCCGCCCGGTCGGGTGAGGCCGTTCGGGTGGTGGTGCCCGACAGCGGTGACGCGCGGGTCGTGCACTACGTCTTCCGGCCCGACCACTCGGCGCAGAAGGCCGATCTGGGCGCGCTGCTGCCGGGCCACGCCACCGCGCTGGGCAAGGTGCTGCTGGCCTTCCACCCGCCGGCGGTGCAGAGCCTGACCGACGCCCGGCTCACCTTCTACACCGGGCGTACCCAGATCACCCGCTCCGGGCTGACGGCCGAGCTGAACAAGATCCGGCGTCAGGGCTGGGCGGTGGAGCGGGGTGAGCACCAGATGGACGTGGCGGGGCTGGCGGCCCCGCTGACCGGGCTGGGTGGACTGGTGGTGGGGGCGATCGGCATCCACGGTGGGGTCGACCGGCTCCTCGACCCCACCGGTGTGCCCCGGCCCCGCCTTCTCGCCCTGGTGCAGGAGTGCGCCCGGGCCATCGGCCGCGAACTGACGACCCCGAGGACACAGGCGTGAAGCCCCGTTTCGTGATGGCGATCGACCAGGGCACGACGAGCACCCGGTCGATCCTGTTCGACCACAGTGGCCAGCTGGTCGCCGTGTCGCAGCGTGAGCACCACCAGTTCTTCCCGAAACCGGGCTGGCTGGAACATGATCCGGCCGAGATCTGGCGCAACGTGGAGAAGGTGGTGAAGCGGGTCCTGGACGACGTCGGGGCCACCGCCGCCGACATCGCCGCGGTCGGTATCGCCAATCAGCGCGAGACGATTGTGATCTGGGAGCGGGACACCGGTAACCCGGTGCGGCGGGCCATCGTCTGGCAGGACACCCGCACCGACGCGATGGTCGAGGAGCTCGCCCACCGGCCTGGCGCACAGCAGATCCCGCAGCTCAGCGGCCTGCCGCTGTCCTCGTACTTCAGTGCCCCGAAACTGCGCTGGATGCTCGACGAGACGCCCGGCCTGCGCGAACGGGCCGAGCGCGGCGAGGTGCTGTTCGGCACGATGGAGTCGTGGCTGATCTGGAACCTCACCGGTGGTGTGCACGTCACCGACGTGACCAACGCCAGCCGCACCCTGCTGATGAACATCCGCACCCTGCAGTGGGATCCGCACCTGCTGGAGTTCTTCGGGGTCCCGGCCGCGATCCTGCCGGAGATCCGCGGTTCGCTGGAGATCTACGGCACCGGGCACGGACCGCTCGAGAACGTGCCGATCGCCGCCGCGCTGGGGGACCAGCAGGCCGCCCTCTTCGGGCAGACCTGCTTCAGTGCCGGTGAGGCCAAATGCACCTACGGCACGGGCAGTTTCCTGTTGCTGAACACCGGCACCGAGCTGGTCGCGTCCACCCACGGGCTGCTCACCACCGTGGCCTACCAGGTGGCGGGCGAGCCGGCGCACTACGCGCTGGAGGGCTCGATCGCGATCACCGGCTCGCTGGTGCAGTGGTTCCGCGACAACCTCGGCCTGATCACCAGCGCGGCCGAGATCGAGACCCTGGCGCGAACGGTCGACGACAACGGCGGCTGCTACATCGTCCCCGCGTTCTACGGTCTGTTCGCTCCGCACTGGCGGCCCGAGGCCCGGGGCGTCATCGCGGGCCTGACCAGCTACATCACCAAGGGGCACCTGGCCCGGGCGGTGCTGGAGTCGACCGGCTGGCAGACCCGCGAGGTGCTCGACGCGATGAACGCCGACTCCTCGCTGGCCCTGCGCGCGCTCAAGGTCGACGGCGGGATGACCTCCGACAACCTGCTGATGCAGTTCGTCGCCGACGTGCTCGACGTGCCGGTGGTGCGCCCGATGGTGGCGGAGACGGTCTCGCTGGGCGCCGGGTACGCGGCCGGTCTGGCCGTGGGCTACTGGTCCGACCTGGAGGGGCTGCGCCGCAACTGGCACCTGGCCGCGGAGTGGCTGCCCGACATGGCGCCCGAGCGGCGGGAGTCGGAGTTCCGGAACTGGACCTACGCCGTGCAGCTGACGCTCGACTGGACCAGCAAGGTGGGGCCCCGGCCCGGTCCCTCCGGCCCGATCACCGAGGCCAGGCCTTAGATTAGGACGAGTGAACGCTCCGGCCATCCTGGTCGCCTTCCTCGACGCCATCGCCTTCGGCGCATCGACCGCCCTGATGCACCACAGCGCTTCGCGCGCGCCCGAGGGGCCGGGCGGTCTGCGTGGTCTGGTGCTGCTGCTGAGGCATCTCGCCACTCAGCCCAAATGGCTCGCCGGGATCGCCGCCAGTCTCGGCGGTCTGGGCCTGCACTCGGTCGCCCTGGCCCTCGGGTCGCTGGCCGTGGTGCAGCCGATCGTGGTCACCGGCCTGGTCTTCGCCTTCGTGTTCCGGGCCGTGCTCGACCGCCGCTGGCCCCAGCCCCGGGTCATGATCTGGGTCAGTGTGGTGGCGGCCGGGATCGCGGTCTTCCTGGTCGGGGCACACAGCAGCGAGAGCTCGGCCGACTTCAGCACCCGCTCCGCCCTGGTCTTCGTCGCGATCGCCGGGGTCGCGGCGGCGGCCACCTGGTGGCTCGCGACCAAGGTGCCCACCGCCCGGGCCGGCCTGCTGATGGGCGTCGCGGGCGGCCTGATCTTCGGGATGATCGCCTCGATGATCAAGGTGGTGACCTCGTCGGGCAGCGTCTGGGAGGCTCTCACCACCTGGCCGATCTACGCGCTGGCGGGCCTGGGCGCGGCCGGGTTCCTGAGCAACCAGTACGCCTACAACCGGGCGCCGCTGTCGCACTCGCTGCCGGTGCTGAACGTGGTCAACCCGGTCATCGCCGTCACCTTCGGCGTGCTGGTCTTCAGCGAGGCCCCCAGCTCGAACCCGGCTCTGCTCACCCTCGAACTGGTCGGCCTGGTCACGGTGCTGACCGGGGTGGCCTTCCTCGCCCGTGAGGAGACCGGTGAGAAGACCGAGGAACCTATGACCGCGGCGCGTACATGATCACCGAGACGCCGGCCAGGCAGATCGCGGCACCGATCAGGTCGAACCGGTCGGGGCGGTAACCGTCGAGCAGGGCGCCCCACGCCAGTGATCCGACGATGAAGATGCCTCCGTAGGCCGCCAGGATGCGGCCGAACTCGGCATCGGGTTGCAGCGTGGCCACGGCCCCGTAGAGCCCCAGCGCCACCACCCCGGCGCCGACCCAGAGCACGCCCTTGTTCTCGCGCAGCCCCTGCCAGACCAGCCAGGCACCGCCGATCTCGGCGACGGCGGCGAGCACGAACAGCAACAGGGAACGCGTGACGGTCACCCGGGCAAACTAGGGCCGGTTCGCCGATCGAGCGAAGTTGGCCCACCTGAACCAAGGCGGCGGCCTCCGTGACCGGCCTCCGTGACCGGCCTCCGTGACCGGCCTCCGTGACCGGCCTCCGTGACCGGCTCCCGTGACCGGCTCCCGTGACCGGCCTCCTCGATGGCGACGGTCCCGCCCGCGCGAACGTCGGGCGTGCTGCCGGCGCTGCTCGAGGCACAGGCCCCCGCGAGGATCCCCGGCCAGGGGCAGGCGGCTGAGGACCGGGAAAGGAATCGCGCTGCTTTCGATTATCGATAATCGAAAGCAGCGCGATTCTCGGGAGTGAGCCTCTGGCCTCGTGAGGAGCCCTGCCTCGTGAGGAGCCCTGCCTCGGGAGTGAGCCTCTGGACGTGCGAGGATCCTGGCCTCGCGAGAAGCCCTGCCGCGCGAGAAGCCCTGCCGCGCGAGAAGCCCTGCCGCGCGAGAAGCCCTGGCCTCGCGAGAAGCCCTGCCGCGCGAGAAGCCCTGCCGCGCGAGAAGCCCTGCCGCGCGAGAAGCCCCGCCTCGCGAGAAGCCCCGCCTCGCGAGGAAGCCCTGCCTCGCGAGCACCCCCTAGAGCCGCCCCGCCGCCTCCCGCAGCTCGTCCAGAGCCGACCGCGTCAGTTCCGTCAGCGAACCTGCGTCCCCCCGTTGCCACCGCGCGAACCCCTCGTGAAGTGCGCGTCCCCCCAGATCAGCGGCCAGCCCCGCCGTGGCCGGCGCCACCCCCCGCTCGAGCAGCCCCTCCTCCAGGGCCTGGGTCAGCGCGGCCTGCTTGAAGGCCGACCGCTCCAGCAGATCCGCGTGCGAGCGGACCACCGCCTCCAGCCGGGCACTGGGCTCCCGGCGTTCCTCCGGGAACGTCGAGGCCACCGCCAGCACCGCCGAGCACACCGCCTCGAACGCCGACCCCTCCGCCCCCACCACGGTTTCGCGCATCTCCAGCTCGAACTGGGCCTGCCCGGCGAACAGCACCTCGCGCTTGTCGGTGAAGTGCCGGAAGAAGGTCATCTTGGAGACGCCGGCGAGCGCGGCGATCTGGGCCACCGTCGTCGCCTCGTAGCCGTCCCGGGCGAACAGTTCCACCGCCGCGTCCACCAGTCGTACCCGGGTGCCGGGTTCCCATCGAGCCATGCCCCTCAGCCTAAGTGATGTGACCGAGTCACATGAAGAGTGCTAGCTTGATGTTACTCAGTCACATCAATGAGGAGCTGTCATGCGCGTATTCGTCACCGGCGCCAGTGGTCACATCGGATCCTGCGTCGTGCCCGAACTGGTCGCCGCCGGGCACGAGGTCACCGGCCTGGCCCGTTCCGACGCCTCCGAGAAGAAGGTGCGGGAGCTCGGCGCCGACGTGCGCCGCGGGTCGCTCGACGATCTCGACGTCCTGGGTGAGGGCTCCCGGGCCGCGGATGCCGTGATCCACCTGGGGTTCAGCAACGAGCTCATGATGAGCGGCGACTTCGCCGGGGCCGTGGCCAAGGACCTGGCGCACGTCTCGGCCCTGGGCGACGCACTCGTCGGCACCGGAAAAGCCTTGTTCGGCATCGGGATGCAGCGCACCGGTGACGCGGCGTACAACGCCACGATCGACGCCAACCCGCGCTCGCAGGTCACCCGGCTGATCGTCGACTACGCGGGGAAGGGCGTGCGGGCGGCCACCTTCGCCGTTCCGCCGGTCACCCACAGCGACCTCGACCGGCACGGGTTCATCCCGCTGATGATCCAGATCGCTCGGCGGACGGGGGTTTCCGGTTACCCGGGAGGCGGCACCAACACCTGGCCCGCCGCCCACACCCGTGACGTGGCCACGCTGTTCCGGCTGGCGCTGGAGAAGGCCCCGGCCGGTGCGCAGCTGTACGCGGCCACCGAGGCCGGGGTGTCGCTGAAGGACATCGCCGAGGTGATCGGCCGCAAGCTCGGCATCCCGGTCCGGAGCATCCCGGACGAGCAGGTCGCCGAGCACTTCGCCGGGTTCCCGTTCGTGCGCATCGACTTCCGGATGCCGAACGACGAGACCCGGGCCCTGCTCGGCTGGGACCCGGCCCACCCGGGGCTGCTCGAAGACCTCGAGCAGGGGCACTATTTCGGCTGAGCCGTCAGCGGGGGCCCGGTCAGGGGCCCCCGCCGCGGAACTACTTCTTGAGCATCTCCGCGAACGGCACGAAGTCCTCGAACGGGTCCTTGGCCTTCGGCGCCGCGGAAACCCCGGCCATCAGGGCCGTCAGCTGCGCACCGGCCCGCCGCACTCGCCCGGCCAGCTCACTGTCGCCGGACGACGCCCAGTCCTCGCTCGCCGCGTAGACCGCGGTGGGCACGACGACCGCCTTCAGGTAGCTGAACAGCGGCCGCACCGCGTGTTCCAGTGCCAGCGAGTGCCGGGCCGAACCCCCGGTCGCGGCGATCAGCACCGGCTTGCCCTCGAGCACCCCGGGGTCGAGCAGGTCGAAGAACGACTTGAACAACCCGCTGTATGAGGCGCTGAAGATGGGCGTGACGGCGATCAGGCCGTCCGCGGCCACCACCTGAGCAAGCACGGAACCCAGTGCCGGAGAAGGAAAACCGGTCAGCAGATGGTTCGTGATGTCCTGCGCGAGGTCACGCAGCTCCACCACGGTGACATCCGCACCGGTCACGGCCTGAGAAAGCTTGTCCGCGAGCAACCGCGTGGACGACGGCTGACTCAGACCCGCGCTGATCACCACGACCGAGGTCATGACGTCACTCCCCTGAAGAGACGGACGCGAGCTCAGACGCGTCCTCAATGGTGTTCTGGCCAGAAGCCACAGAAGCAGCCAGCCGCGCCGCGTGCGTCGGCGCGTCGGGCGTACCCGGCGCCCGGCGCGAGGCGAACTCCGCACGCAGCGTCGGCAGGATCTCGCCGAGCTGGTCGAGCTGCTCCAGCACCGTCTTCAGCGGCAGGCCCGCATGGTCGATGAGGAACAGCTGACGCTGGTAGTCGCCCACGTACTCGCGGAAGCTCAGCGTGCGGTCGATGACCTGCTGCGGGCTCCCGACCGTGAGCGGCGTGTGCTGGCTGAAGTCCTCCAGCGAGGGCCCGTGCCCGTAGACCGGCGCGTTGTCGAAGTACGGGCGGAACTCCTTGACCGCGTCCTGCGACTTCTTGCGCATGAAGAACTGACCGCCCAGACCGACGATCGCCTGCTCAGGCGTGCCGTGGCCGTAGTGCGAGAAGCGCTGGCGGTAGAACTTCACCATCCGGGCGGTGTGCTCGGCCGGCCAGAAGATGTGGTTGTGCAGGAATCCGTCGCCGTAGTAGGCCGCCTGCTCGGCGATCTCGGGGCTGCGGATCGAGCCGTGCCACACGAACGGCGGGATGCCGTCGAGCGGGCGCGGCGTCGCGGTGAAGCCCTTGAGCGGCGTGCGGAACTTGCCCTCCCAGTCCACCACGTCTTCCGTCCACAGCCGGCGCAGCAACGCGTAGTTCTCGAGCGCCAGGTCGATGCCGTTGCGGATGTCCTGACCGAACCAGGGGTAGACCGGGCCGGTGTTGCCGCGGCCCATCACCAGGTCGACACGGCCGTCCGCGAGCTGCTGAAGCATCGCGTAGTCCTCGGCGATCTTCACCGGGTCGTTCGTGGTGATCAGCGTGGTCGACGTGGAGAGGATGATCTTCTCGGTCGTCGCCGCGATGTAACCGAGCAGGGTCGTGGGGGACGAGGGCACGAAGGGCGGGTTGTGGTGCTCACCCGTCGCGAAGACGTCCAGGCCCACCTCCTCGGCCTTCTGGGCGATGCTCACCATCGCCTTGATCCGCTCGCGTTCGGTCGGCTCGACGCCCGTCGTCGGGTCCGGCGTCACGTCGCCGACCGTGAAAACTCCGAACTGCATCACGAACTCCCTGCTCAGCTGGATGTCACCGGTTCTGGCGACATCCTCTCGAATAGATCGTTGCTTGAGCAACTACTTAGGGGGTGCTGTCATTCCCGCGACCCGCCCGGCGTGGCCCGGGCGCGTCGGCGCGGTCTTGGGTAGCGTTCCCGCCCGTGCCCAGAGCCGGTCACCTTCCCCATCCGGCCGGCCGGGTGAACGGAACGGACGGACGTACACATGGTGAACAGGAATCGAGTGCGGAACTCTGATGAAGGCACCAGTAGTTACACAGACATGAAGGAGTCACGTGCGGCCTGGATCGTGCGCCGTGCCCGCCTGATCGACATCCCCGCCGTCTCGCGCATGCTGCGCTCGCCGGAGCTGGCCGACTGGCCGCTGCCGGGCGGGGTCTCCGACGACGACCTCACCTCGGCCACCCGGCTGATGCTCACGCACGTCGGGCTCGAGCACGGCGAGTTCTGGGTCGCCGACGAGGGCGGCCGGGTGCGCGCCGCGGTGGTGCTGCTGCCGCCGATGGTGCCCACCGGCGCCGGAGACCTCGAGGGCGCCCTCAAGCTGGAGCTCGGGCTCGCTCCGGGGCTGCGCGACAGCACCGACCTGGCCGAGCTGGCCGAGGCCATCGGCGCCCCCACGATGCACTGGCTGCTCATGCCGCTGCACCTCCGGGGCGACGACGAGGTGCTCGGCGCATTGCTCGAGGCCGCGTTGCCCGCGGTCGACGAGACCGGGATGCCGGTGATGTGCCTCGAGCAGGGGGTGCCGGCCGGCCCGATCCGGGCGGCGGGCTTCGAGCCGCTGGCGGTGCCGGCCGACGTGGCCGTCACCGCGTCGCTGCGGCCGGGCGTTCAGGCTCCCGACGACGCCGAGGCGTTGCTCGCGGTCAGTCTTTAGTTTCCGATGGCGGACGCGCCGGTCGGCGACCGTACGACGGTCGCCGACCGGCGCGTCCCCCGTTCTCGAAGACGGTTCAGCGCGGAGGCATCCGGATCGCGCCATCCATGCGCACGGTTTCGCCGTTGATGTAGTCGTGGTCGACGAGCATCAGCGCGAGCTTGGCGTACTCGTCGGGCCGGGCCAGGCGCCGCGGGAACGGCACGGCCGCCGCCAGCCCTTCCAGGTACTCCTCCGTGACGCCCGCCAGCATCGGCGTCTCGACCGTGCCCGGCGCGATCGTGTTCACCCGGATGCCGTACTGGGCCAGGTCACGCGCCGCGGGCAGACAGAGCCCGACCACGCCACCCTTCGACGACGAGTAGGCCGCCTGCCCGACCTGCCCCTCGAACGCCGCCACCGACGCGGTGTTGATGATGACGCCCCGCGCCCCGGTCTCGTCGGGCTCGGTCTGCGCGATCCGCTCGGCCGCGTAGGTCAGCACCGTGAACGTGCCGATCAGGTTGACCTGCACCACCTTGGTGTAGAGCCCGATGTCGTGCCGGCCCTTCTTGCCCAGAATGCGCGCCGCCGAGCCGATTCCGGCGCAGTTGACCACCGTGCGCAGGGGGATGCCGATGGTGGACGCGGTGGTCACCGCGGCCTCGACGGCATCCGGATCGGTCACGTCGACCTCCAGGTACCGCACGCCCTCGACCTCCGGCGCCTTCTCCAGGCTGGTGCCCAGATCGAGGCCGAAGACCGTGGCCCCGGCCGCGGCCAGCGCCGTGGCCGTGGCGTGCCCCAGTCCGGACGCCGCGCCCGTGACGATCGCCGCGGTGTCGGTGATCTGCATCAGGATCCTTTCGCTGTTCGGATCGTGCCCCTGCCGTCTTTCGGATCGGCGAGGGCCCGCCCGATCACCATCCGCTGGATCTGGTTGGTGCCCTCGAAGATCTGCATCACCTTCGCCTCGCGCATGAAGCGCTCCAGCGGGAAGTCGCGGGTGTAGCCGACGCCGCCCAGCACCTGCACGGCGTCGGTGGTGACCCGCATGGCGTTGTCGGTGGCCACCAGCTTGGCGATCGCGGCCTGCTTGGAGAACGGCAGGCCGAGGTCTCGGCGCCGGGCCGCGGCCAGGTAGGTCTGTCGCGAGACCTCCACCGCCGCCGCCATGTCGGCCAGCAGGAAGCTCAGCCCCTGATGCTCGATCACCGGCCTCCCGAAGGCCTCGCGCTCGCGGGCGTAGTCGACGGCGGCGTCGAGGGCGGCCTGGGCCAGCCCGGTGGCGACCGCCGCGATGCCGAGACGACCCGAGTCCAGGCCCTTCAGGGCGATTTTCAGGCCCTGGCCCTCGTCGCCCAGGCGCTGTTCGGCCGGGACGCGCACGTCGGTGAACCGCATCGACGTGGTGTGCGAGGCGGTGAGCCCCATCTTGCGCTCGGGCGGATCCGACTCCAGGCCAGGCGTTTCCGCGGGCACCAGGAAGCAGGAGATGCCGTTCCGGTCGTCGGAGGTGCGGGCCATCACGGTGTAGAAGTCGGCCTGGCCGCCGTGGGTGGTCCAGGCCTTGACGCCGTTGAGGACGTAGTCGCCCTGGTCCCTGACGGCGCGGGTGCGCATCGCCGCCGGGTCGGAACCGGCGTGCGGCTCGGAAAGGCAGTAGGCGCCCAGCAACTCGCCGCTGAGCTGGTGCGGCAGCCAGGTGGCCCGCTGTTCCGGTGTGCCGAACTCGGCCAGGGCGAAGCACGACAGGGCGTGCACGCTGACGCCCACGCCGACACCGGCCCAGACGCCCGCGATCTCCTCCAGCACCTGGAGGTAGACCTCGTAGGGCTGGTCGCCGCCGCCGTGCTCCTCCGGGTAGGGGAGGCCCAGCAGGCCGGCCCGGCCCAGGAGACGGAAGGTCTCACGGGGAAAGGTCTCGTCGGCCTCGTGCTGCGTGACCAGCGGGGCGAGCTCGCGCTGGGCGATCTGCCGGGTCAGGGTGACGAGGTCGGCCGCCTCGGCGGTCGGCAGGACACGATCGGCGGGCACCCGTCCCTCCTCACTGAGCGGCGAGGATCAGTATGCCGCGTCGGTGAGGGGTTCGGGAGTGCTTGAGCGGATCTTCGTCGTCAGCTGGCCTTCTGCAGTTCGCCACTGCCGACGCGCTCGGTGGACGCCGGGAACTCGGCGAGCTTCTCCGGGGTGCGGATCGGGCGGCTCACGAGGTTGCCACCGTCGGTCGAACACGCATTGTCAGGGAGGGAGGCCGCGCAGTCGGTGCACCGGGTGCACTCGAAGGAGCAGATCCAGGCATCGGGAGAGTCCGCCGGGAGGTCTCGGTCACACGATTCGCAGTTAGGCCGCAGCTCAAGCATGATCGGACGCTAACACGCTCCATTGCAGCGATTTTCGACTGCGATGACCTTCTCTTTACGTAGTCCCGTGATCACTGCGTGGTTTCGGGCCAATCGGGTCAGATCGGCGTGCGCGGAACACTCTTCGTGAAGACGGCCTTGCGGTCGGTGGCGGCCGGAACGGAAAGATTTTTGAAGTTACTTTCGGTAGTTTCGGCTCCGGAGGGTGAACGGACGCCCGTTCTGCGGCTTTCGGGGGTTACCTCCGGCATCGGGGTGGTCACGGCGCCAACCGCGACCACCCTCCTGGCCGGCCGTCAGAAGGCGCTGCCCAGGGCCTTCGAGAAGGCCGGCAGGTCGTCCGGGTTGCGGCTGGTGATCAGCGGCCCGGGACCCTTCAGGTCGACCACGACCTCCTGGTCCACCCACTCGGCTCCGGCGTTGCGCAGGTCGGTCTGCAGGCTCGGCCACGACGTGACGGTGCGGCCGCGCACGGCGTCGGCCTCCACGAGCGTCCAGGGGGCGTGGCAGATGGCCGCGACCGGCTTACCGGCGTCCACGAAGGACTTCACGAAGGCGACGGCCTCCCGGTTCGTGCGCAGGGCGTCCGGATTGGCCACACCGCCCGGGAGCACCAGGCCGTCGTAGTCCGCGGCGTCCGCCTGGCTCACCGGCAGGTCCGCGTCGAAGGTGTCGCCCTTGTCCAGGTGATTGAAGCCCTGCACCGTCTTGCTGTCGCTGCCCACGATCAGGACCGGTTGCCCGCCGTCCTTCTTCACCGCCTCCCAGGGGTCGGTCAGCTCGACCTGCTCGACTCCCTCGTCCGCGACCAGGAAGGCGATCTTCTTGCCGTTGACAGACACGTGGTTGCTCCTTACCTCGAAGTCACTCCCTCGAGACTGGCGCCGGGCGGTCGGTTGCGCAGGCTGAGATGCGCGCGAGGATGGCGGCATGACTGACGAGGTGGTGGACCTTCTCGTGATCGGCGGTGGCCCCGCGGGGCTGTCGGCCGTGCGTGCCTACCGGGAGGAGGGCGGCAAGGGCCGGGTCATGCTGGTCTCGGCGGATCCGGACTCGCCCTACGACCGTCCACCCCTGTCGAAGGACTTCCTGCGGGGCGACGCCTCCGAAGACGACCTGGGCCTGCTCGAAGACGGTGAGCTGTCCCGCCTCGAGGTCACCTGGGCCCGCGACCGGGTGACGGCCGTGGACGTGGCCGCGCGCCACGTCGGCACCCGTGAAGGGGCCGGATTCACCTATCGGACACTGGTTCTCGCGACCGGTGCGAACCCTCTGCCGTTGCCCGTGCCCGGCGGCGATGACGCCTCGGTGCTGCGCCTGCGCACGCTGGCGGACTCGAAACGGCTGCGCGAAGCGGTGGGTTCCGCCCGCACCGTCGCCGTGATCGGTTCCGGCTTCATCGGCTGTGAGGCCGCGTCGTCACTGCGCCGGCTCGGGCTCGAGGTCGTCCAGATCACCAATGAGGACGCACCGCAGGAGAAACGGCTCGGCGCCGAGGCCGGTGCGCGCATCGCCGGCTGGCTGGAGGCCGACGGCGTGCGCCTGATCACCGGTGCCACCGTCACCGCGATCGAGGGCGGCACCGTGCGGCTGCGGGACGGTGACGACGTCACGGCCGACGTGGTGCTCACCGCGGTCGGTGTGCAGCCCGCCTCCCAGCTGGCCGCCGAGGCCGGGCTGAGCCTGCACGAGGGCCGCGTCGTGGTCGACGCGCACATGCGTACCTCGGCCGACGGGGTGCTGGCCGCGGGTGACGTGGTGCACGCCTTCAACACCGCTGCCGGGCGCGCACTCTCGGTCGAGCACTGGTTCGACGCCGAGACCATGGGCAAGATCGCCGGGCGCACGGCGGCCGGGGTCGACGACGCGGAATGGTCCGACCCGCCCGGGTTCTGGAGCCAGATCGGCGACCGCTGGCTGAAGTACGCCGCCTGGGGCGACGGTTACGCCCAGGCCCGGTTCGAGGCCGGGGCCGGTGACGCGTTCACCGTCTGGTACCACGACGAGAACGGCGCGGTGGTGGGCGCTCTCACCTACGAGGCGGACGAGAACTACGACAAGGCGTTCTCACTGCTCGGCTGACCCCTCACCAAGGTTCGGCTGCGGCGTCGGTGACCGCGTCGTCCACCGTTGAGATGCCCTCGAACAGAAGAAGAGCCCCGGCGCCAACCCGCCGGGGCCCTTCTCGCTCGGGGAGAGCGGGTCTCAGTCGGTCAGCACCTTGCTGATCCGGACCATGTCCTCGCGCTCGACCACCTTGACGCGCTCGCGGCTCTCGGCCTCACCGAGGCCGACCTCGTGCGCGTCCAGGAGGCTCCAGCCGTCCCAGGTGGTGTAGTCGACGCCGTGCAGCTCCAGGTGGGCCAGGATGTCCACGCCCTGCGGGGCCGGGGCGTCGGGTGAGACCTCCTTGAGAATGTGCTGCACGGTCTCGCTGGCGTCGCTCTTGGTGTGGCCGATCAGGCCGACCGGGCCGCGCTTGATCCAGCCGGTGCAGTAGACGCCCTCGACCTGGGTGCCGTTCTCGTCGAGCACCCGGCCGCCGTCGTTGCTGATGACGTGACGGTCGTTGTCGAACGGGATGCCCGGCAGCGAGGAACTGCGGTAGCCGACGGCGCGGTACACGGCCTGCACCGGCCAGTCGGTGAACTGGCCTGTGCCGCGGACGTTTCCGTCGCCGGTGAGCTCCATGTGCTCGGTGCGCAGGCCGGTGACCTTGCCGTCGTCGCCGGTGATCTCCACCGGCGCCTCCAGGAAGTGCAGGTGCAGACGGTGGATCTTGCCCGTCGCGTCCTTGCCGACCCAGGCGTTCAGGGTCTTCATGACCTGCTTGACGTGCCGGTCCTCGGTGGCGAGACGCATGCTGGCCTCGTCGAACTCGAAACCCTCGGGGTGCACGAGCACGTCGACGTTGGGGGAGTGGGCCAGCTCGCGCAGCTCCAGCGGGGAGAACTTGACCTGCACCGGGCCGCGGCGCGCGAACACGTGCACGTCGGTGGCCTGATTCTGCGCCAGGCCTTCGAACACGTTCGGCGGGATCTCGGTGACGAGCATTTCGTCGGCGGTCTTCGACAGCACGCGGGCGACGTCGAGCGCCACGTTGCCGGCGCCGAGCACGGCCACGCTCTTGGCTGTCAGCGGCCAGGTGCGGGGGACGTCGGGGTGACCGTCGTACCAGGAGACGAAGTCGGCGGCGCCGTAGCTGCCGTCGAGGTCGACGCCCGGGATGTCGAGGTCGCGGTCGGCGATGGCGCCGGTCGCGAAGATGACCGCGTCGTAGTGGGCGCGCAGGTCATCGAGGGTGAGGTCGGTGCCGTAGTTGACGTTGCCGATGAAGCGGATGTTGTCGTGGTCGAGCACCCGGCGCAGGGCCTTGATGATCTCCTTGATGCGCGGGTGGTCGGGGGCCACGCCGTAGCGGACCAGACCGTACGGAGCGGGAAGCCGCTCGAGGACGTCGATCTCGACCGGGACCTCGGACTTGGTCAGGATGTCTGCGGCATAGATGCCAGCGGGGCCCGCGCCGATCACCCCGATACGCAGCGGACGGGGGGATGTGGTCTCTTCAGTCATGGTTAGGTCAGCCTAACCTCGGCCGCACCCGGCCTGGCAACATGAATCCGGTCACGTGATTCGTGTCCGGCGTGTAACACGCTGCGCGATGCCGTGATTCGGATCTTGAAGGCAGATGGTGCGTTCAGATGATGGACGCGGCGGTCGCCTCCCCGGATCGCGCGCGGGTGCGCGCGGTTGCGCTCGGTTCCGTGGTGGGCGTGGCCCGAAATCCGACACTTGACGGAAAGTTGTCGGATCGCAACCCTCTGCTGACAACGTGGGCGAATCCTCCGCTATTGTCAGGCGCTCGCGCCGCCCGCCCGCCATGGAAAACGCTGGAGAAGAACGGACATGACAAGGACCGTCCTCGTCCGCCGGACCGTCGCCCTCACGGTCACCGCGAGTGTGCTCGCCGCTCTGGCGGCCTGCGGAGGTGGTGACGACGAGACCGTCGCCGCCGCCGACCCGAGCGGGGTGACCAAGGTGCGGTGGATCTTCGACTGGACCCCCACGTCCGCCGATCTCCCCCTTCTCAAGGGCCTGGCCGAGGGCTGGTTCGACGACGCCGGACTCGACGTCGTCACCACGCCCGGCGGCCAGATCAACCAGCTGCAGTCGGTGGGGGAGGGGCACCACGACATCACCGTCGGCGGTGGTGTGGAGCTCCTGATCAACCAGGCGCAGGGGGTGCCGGTGAAGGCGGTCGGGGTGGTGCAGCCGATCGCGCTGAAGGGCCTGATCTGCAACCCGGACTCGACCGTCACGGCCGACGACCCGAAGACCCTGCTGGGCAAGAAGCTCGCCACCACCAGTACCGACGCCGACGACGTGGTGTGGCAGGCGTGGCGCAACGCCAAGGGCCTGAACGGTCAGATCACCGAGGTCTCGCAGAAGGCCGGCCTGCCCCTGCTCTTCCAGGGGGTGGTCGACTGCTTCCCCGAGTTCCTCACCCGGGCCCCGATCGAGGCCGAGAAGAAGTTCGGCCGCAAGCCCGTGCAGATCTGGTACTCCCGCGACGAGGGCGTGGTCGGCCAGGTCATCGACGTGAACACGGAGTTCGCCGAGAAGAACCCGGCCGCGGTGAAGTCGTTCGTGGACGTCTATGCGCGGGGCATGCAGTGGGCCGCGCAGAACCAGCCCGACGCCGTGAAGCTGATGGCTGAGACCTACCCCGACCTCGACCCCGAGATCACCGCCCGCGAACTGAAGGCGCTCGCCGGGTACTGGGTCGGCGGTTCGCAGAAGAAGCGCGGCTACCTCTTCATGAACGATGCCTCCTGGAAGCCCACCGCCGAGATGCTGCAGAAGGCCGGGCAGATCAAGGAGGTCCCGGAGATGGACTCCGTCTACACCACCGAGTTCCTGCCGGCGAAGCCTTACCTCCCCTGACGCCGGGGGCCTGATCCTCCGGGCGGGGGCTGATCCTCCGGGCTGGGGCTGGGGCTGGGGCTGGGGCTGGGGCTGGGGCTGGGGCTGGGGCTGGGGCTGGGGAGGGCCGGTGGGCCGCCAGCTCTGGGGGAGGTGCTCTGGTCGCCGGCCCTCCCTGAGGTGCTCTGGCCGGTGTGCTGGGTGAGGTGTCGTGGCCTTGGGGGTGTGCTGGGTGAGGTGTGGTCGCCTCGGGGGTGTGCTGGGTGAGGTGCCGTCGCCTCGGGGGTGGGCTGGCCGAAGTGTCTTCGTTTGGGGGTGTGGTCGCTTGGAGGTGTGGTCGCCCGGGGTGTGGTCGCCCGGAGGCGCCGTCCCTGGAGGTGCCTCCCCAAGGTGCCGTGCCTGAGGCGCTGGCCCGGTATCGGCCTCCCCGAGCGGCCTCCCCGAGCGTGCCCCCCAGTGGCCCCCGGAGTGGCCCCCCCGAGCAGCCCTCGAGCAGCCCCCGTCAGCCCGAGCAGCCCTCGAGCAGCCCTCGAGCAGCCCGAGCAGCCCCCGTCAGCCCCTGGCAATGTCTCCTCGTCGGCTTCGCCCGGCCTGCTCGCCGCACCCTCTGCCAGCCCCGTCGGCCACCCGCGAGCAACCTCCATCGCGGGCTGGGTGAAGCCGTCCCGGGCGCCGACGCTGGGCTTCTGGTAACGCTCCGTCTTCCGTTGTGCTGGGCATCCGGCCCGTTTCATAACGAACTGCGGATCTAGAGCGCTTCTCCGGCCAGGGGCAACCCGGGGGTGGGCGTGGACTGTGAATTCGTGCTCCGGGCGGCCGATCGGCGGTGAGCGCCCTTTCGGAGGGAGCGCCCGGCCTGGTACGACCGATACGTGCACCTGGTGGCTTGAGAGCGCGCTGAGACTTTTGCGCGCTTTGCCCGTGTAACGCCGTACCGTGTGTGAGCCGGGCGCAGGAGGCGCGTCCGTACCGAGTCAGGAAACGGATTTCCGTATGCCACATGTCGTCGTCATCAACCCGACCAGCTCGGCGGAGATCACCGCATCGATCCAGGAGTCTCTCGACCAGGTCGCCCGGCGCTGGGGCGTCACCGCGACGGCCGTCACCTCCTACGGCGGCCCGAGAGTGATCGAGACGGACGACGACGCCCGCGCGGCCATCAGCCCCCTGCTCAGCACCGCCGGGCAGAACCGCGCCGACGCCTACGTGCTGGCCTCCTTCCAGGACGCGGGTCTCGACGAGCTGCGCGCCGCCGCCCCGGTGCCGGTGATCGGCATCGCCGAGGCTGCCCTCACCTCGGCGATGGCCCACAGTCGCCGGCTCGGCGTGATCAGTACCGTGCCCCTGGCCTCGTTCCGGCACGAGCTCTACTGGGCCAAACTGGGCGTGAGCGGCCGGGTCGTGGCCGACCTGGCGATCGGGCGCGCCGAGAACGACCTCAATTCGCGCGACGCCGCCAACGCCGTGCTGAAGGCCGGCCGCGAACTGGTGGAGACCCGCGGCGCCGAGGCCCTGATCTTCGGCTGCGTGGGGCTGGCGCACCTGCGCGGCCCGCTGGCCGACGAGCTCGGCGTGCCGGTGATCGACCCCTGCGCCGCCGGGCTGGCCATGGCCGCGCTGGCCCTGGCCGACTATCCCGACGACGCGCCGTCGGCCCGCCCCGAACCGGTCTACGAGGCTCCCCGTGCCCTGGGGGCCACGGCCTCGCAGGCGATCGTCGCGTCGGTGAGCCCTTCGACCGGTACCCCCGGATACGGGCAGTCGTACGAACCCGCCTACACCCCGGAGCCGCAGTACTCCGGCAGCTCGCAGTACTCGACGGGTGGCCAGTACACGCCCGACCCGGCCTACGCGACCGGCCCCACGTACTCGACCGACCCCCAGTACGCGGCCGAGCCGAAATACTCCGCCGAGCCGAAATACTCGACAGAGCCGAAATACGCGGCCGAACCTGCCTACTCGAGCGAACCGGCCTACCCGGCCGAACCCGCCTACTCGACCGGGCCCGCCTACTCGAGCGACCCGAAATACCCGAGCGAGCCGAAATACAGCAGCGGGCCGCAGTATTCGAGCGGGTCGCAGTACACCCCCGACCCGGCCTACTCGAGCGAACCGACGTACGGCAGTGAGTATTCGAGCGGCCCGCAGTACACCTCGAGCCCGCAGTACACGCAAGACACCTCGTACGGCCAGGACTCGCGCTACGGCGAGGACTCCCCGTACCCGGGCGAGCCCCGCTCGCGCTACCAGGATGAGCCCGGCTACCCGGCCGAGCCCCGCTACGGCTCGGAACCGCGCCGCAGCCGCGACTCGCGGGCCGGGCGCAGCCGTGACCACGACCGCCACCCCGGCCAGAACCCCTCGCCGAACGGCTCGCAGGTCTACCACTGACCCCCGCTGATCCATCCCCCCACCATCAACCTTCCGGCAGGGGGAAGGTCAAGTACGGTCAGGACACGGGTCGACACTGCGACCGCCGCCCGACGCGGCCGCGTTAGGAGAGCTCATGTCTGGATACCTGGTGGCCGCGGCGACGTCCGGCCTCGGGCACGCGATCGCCCGTCAGCTCGTGCTGGCCGGTCACGACGTCTCGATCTGCGGGCGCACCGCCGAGCGCGTCGAGGCCGCGGTGACCGCCCTGAACGAGGGCGCCGTGAACGGCACCGCGACCGGCCGCCCCGTCGACCTCACCGACGGCGCCGCGCTGAACGCCTGGGTCCAGGACGCGGCCGGCCGCTTCGACGGCCTCAACGGCGTCGTGGTGAACACCGGTGGCCCGCCCGCCAAGGGCTTCGACGAGACCGCCGACGACGACTGGCAGCTCGGCTTCGACCTGCTGCTGCGCCCGGCCGTGCGCCTGGTCAAGGCCGCGAAGCCACACCTGGTCAAGGGCAGCAGCAGCGTGCTCTTCTGCACCTCCAGCCAGGTCCGCGAGCCCAGCGACGACCTGATCCTCTCCAGCGTCTTCCGTTCCGGCGTGGCCGCGCTGGCCAAGTCGCTGAGCCGCAGCTGGGCCCCGGAGATCCGGGTGAACCAGCTGATCCCCGGCCGCATCGCCACCGACCGCGTCGCCCAGCTCGACGAGGGGCGCTCGCAGCGCACGGGCATCGCCGTCGACGACATCCGTCAGCAGTGGGGCACGAAGATCCCGGCCGGGCGTTACGGTGACCCGGACGAGTTCGCCGCCGCCGCGGTGTTCCTGTTGTCCCCGGCCGCCTCCTACGTCACCGGCGTCAGCCTTCAGGTGGACGGCGGTCTGATGACGGGCATCTGAACGCCCGCGTTGTACCGGGATCGGCACGTATCGTGTCCGGGCGAGAGCGGTGACCGACCGTCCCGACGAGCAGGGTGGCAATGATCAACTTCGTGGTGGACGGCGATGCCCAGGCCCCCGTCCTCGTTCTCGGCTCGTCGATCGGTACCTCGCACCACCTCTGGGACCCACAGTTGCCCGGCCTGGTGCAGAACTTCCGCGTGGTGCGGTACGACCTGCCCGGGCACGGCGACTCCCCTGCTCCGACCGGGCCCTACTCGGTGGCCGGGCTGGCGGCCGAGGTGCTCGCCGGTCTCGACCGGCTGGGCATCGAAACCTTCGCCTGGTGCGGCCTTTCGATGGGCGGGGCGATCGGGCAGCGGATCGCGCTCGATCACCCCACCCGGATGAGCGGCCTGGTGCTGGTGTGCACCTCGGCCACCTTCGGTGACAGCCCCGGGCCCTGGCACGAGCGCGCGGCCCGGGTGCGGGCCGAGGGCACGGGATTCCTGCCGGAGCTGAGCCGTGACCGCTGGTTCGTGCTCGACGAGCCGGTGCCGCCGCACGGCCGTGAGCTGCTCCAGGCGCTGTCCACGATCGACCCGGAGGGCTACGCCGGCTGCTGCGAGGCGCTGGCGGGCTTCGACTCCCGGGCCGAGCTGCCCGCCCTGCGCGTGCCGACCCGGGTGGTCGCCGGCTCCGACGATCCCGCCACCCCGCCGGCCATGGCCCGGGAGCTGATCGAGGGCATCCCCGGGGCCGATCTGGTGGTCATCCCGCACGCCGCGCACCTGGCCAACGTCGAGCAGCCCGCCGCGGTGCTCCAGGCGATGCGAGGGCATCTGCTGTCCCGCTGACCTCCGGTGGCCGATGGTGGACGCGTCGGGCGGCAGGGCGGCAGGCGCCGGTGGGCGCCCGTTGGGCGCCCGGTCGACCGGCAGGTGAACGGCACCTCGGGAAGAGATGTCCCCCAGGTGGTCATCAGGTTGAACCGGTGGCTACGCTCGGGCGCCGATAGCGGAGGTGCACGGATGCGGCTCAGACTGACGCCGAGAGACACGACCATCATCGACCTGCTCGTCCAGGCGGGTAACGCCCTGGTCGAGGGGGCCGACCTGCTGCACGCGGTGATGACCGCGGGAGACGCCGACCGGGCCGACCTGCTGGTGAAGATGCGCGACGCCGAGCACGCCTGCGACGACATCGTGCACGCCACGATGCGCAAGCTGAACAGCACGTTCGTCACACCCTTCGACCGCGAGGACATCTACTCGCTGGCATCCGCCCTCGACGACTGCATGGACAACATGGAGGCGGCCGCGGACATGGTGGTGCTGGCCAACCCGGCCCGGCTGCCCGACGGCGTCCAGACCCAGCTGCGCGTGCTGCAGGAGCAGGCCAAGGTCACCGCCGAGGCCCTGCCCCGGCTGCACACCATGAAGGGCCTCGAGGAGTACTGGGTCGAGATCAACCGGCTCGAGAACGACGGCGACGAGGTCTGGCGCGACATGCTCGCCGAGCTCTACTCGGGCGCCTACGAACCGCTCGAGCTGCTCAAGGTGCGCGAGGTGATCGACGCCCTGGAAGACGCCGCCGACGCCTTCGAGTCGGTCTCGCACCACGTCGAGACGATCGCCGTCAAGGAGTCCTGAGAAGGTGTCCCTGACCCTGACCCTGGTGGTCCTGGTCGTGGCCGTGGCGCTGGTCTTCGACTACACCAACGGTTTTCACGACGCCGCCAACGCGATCGCCACGGCGGTCTCCACCCGGGCCCTGAGCCCGCGCAAGGCCCTGGCGATGGCCGCGTTCTTCAACATCATCGGGGCCCTGCTGGGGCACGGTGTCGCCGAGACCGTGGGCAGCGGCATCATCAGCCCGCCCAACGGCCACGAGGGCCTGCTCATCGTGCTGTCCGGGCTGGCCGGCGCGATCACCTGGAACATGATCACCTGGGCGCTCGGGCTGCCGTCGTCCTCGTCGCACGCCCTGATCGGCGGTCTGGCCGGTGCGGCCGTGGTGGTCTCGTCACCCGTGCACTGGTCGGTCATCCTCGACAAGGTCGTCATCCCGATGGTGCTCTCGCCCATCGTCGGTTTCGCCCTGGCCTTCGGCGCCATGGTCGGCGTGCTCTGGCTGTTCCGCAAAGCCCGCCCCACCCCGGTGACCCGCGGCTTCCGTACCGCCCAGATCGCGTCCGCCGCCGCCATGTCGCTCGGACACGGGCTGCAGGACGCCCAGAAGACCATGGGCGTCATGACTCTCGCCCTGGTGGCCGGCGGCTACCACACCCGCGGAGCCGGGATCCCGCTGTGGGTCACGCTTTCCGCGGCCCTGGCGATCAGCCTGGGCACGGCCAGCGGCGGCTGGCGCATCATGCGCACCCTCGGCCGGGGGGTCATCGAGCTGGACCCGGCCCGCGGCTTCGTGGCCGAGACCGTGGCGTCCTCGGTGCTCTACACCACCGCGTACGCGTTCCACGCCCCGATCTCGACCACGCACACCATCACCGCCGCGATCATGGGCGTGGGGGCGACCAAGCGCCGGTCGGCCGTGCGCTGGGGCGTCGCCGGTGACATCCTCACCGCCTGGGTGCTGACGCTGCCCGCCTCGGCGCTGGTCGCCGCGGTGCTCAGTCTTCTTCTTCACCCTCTGGCGTAGGTTCGCCCAGGCGCGAGGTGGTCGCGTCGTCTTCCTGCCCGCCGAACCAGGCGCGCAGGACGGCGCGGAACACCTCGCGCTCGGGGGCGGCGTAGGCGAAGAGCGTCATCGAGGAGCGCAGTTTCGCCGCGTCGACCGGCCCCAGCACGGCGTCGGCGCTCGTGTCCGGCAGCCCCAGCAGGATCGTCGCGCACTCCTCCAGACGCGGCCCCAGCACCGGGTGGGCCAGGTAGGCGCGGGCCTCGGGCAGGCCGGTGATCGCGTACCGCACCGAGGTGGCGCTCAGCCCCAGCCCGGCGATCTGCGGGAACACGAACCACATCCAGTGGCTGGTCTTCGCCCCGGCCCGCAGCTCCGCCACCGCGTCGCCGTAGGTGCCGCCGGAGTCCTGCGCCCGCACGAAGCGTGCCAGGTCGAACGGATCGTCGCTCATGGCCCGATCCTAGGGTCTGCCCCGCTCAGCGGCTCTCGCTGACCATCGTGGCCAACACTCCCGGCGTCAGTGCCTGGAACATGTGCTCCACGTCGCCCGGGTAGACCATGTAGTCGCCCGGCCCGAGCTCCATCGGGTTGCTCGTCGGTCCCACCAGCGCCCGTCCGGCCCCGATGATCACGTGCTCGATCGTGCCCACCTGGTGCGGGTCGGAGATCCGCCCCGGCCCGAGCCCCACGTTCAGCCGGTACAGGTCCCGCGTGACGCCCGCGGGGCCCGGTGACATCAGATAAGCCGCATAGTCGCCCTGCTCGGACAGCAGCGGGGTGCCCTCACCGTTGCGGACCACGCCGACCTTGGGACGCGGGGGGTCGACGAGCCGGCTCACCGGCAGGTCGAGCGCGGTCGCCAGGGCCCACAGCGTCTCCACGTTCGGGTTACCTGACCCCGACTCCAGTTGCGACAGCGTGGATTTGGCCAGCCGGGCCTGCTTGGCCAGCTCACTCAGCGACATGCCGCTGCGCTCGCGCTCGCTGCGCAGCGCGGCGGCCAGCACGGCCTTGGGGTCGAGCGGGGAGTCCTCGTCAGTCAGCATGGGCGTTCGTTGTACCGATCACTCGTTCTGTTTGACGAACGTAGGGGCCACGTTCATCCTTACGGACATGCGTTCAGTATGGCGAACAGTTGATGTGAAGCGAGCCCGGGTCATCACATTGCTGTGTATTGCGGACGCGGTGGTCGCCCTCTCGTTCGGGGCCATCTGTGTGGGTGGCGGCCTCGAGTGGTGGATCCCGGTCGTCCTCTCGCTGGTCGTCTTCGCCGGTGGGGCCCAGTTCGCCGCGGTCGGCACGGTGCTGGCCGGCGGCTCCGCGGCCGCCGCGGTGGCCACCGGGCTCCTGCTCAACACCCGCCTGCTGCCGTTCAGCGTCAGCGTCGCCGACGTGATCAAGGGCGGCAGCCCGCTGCGTCAGGCGTTCGGCGCTCACATCGTCACCGACGAGACCGTGGCCCTGGCGCTCGCCGAGACCGACGCCGAGCGCCGCCGTGACGTCTTCTGGGCCTGCGGGGTGTCGCTGTTCGTCTGCTGGAACCTCGGGGTGGCGGTCGGAGCCGTCGCCGGTGCGCGCATCGGCGACACGGACGCGTTCGGGCTCGACGCCGCCTTCCCGGCCGTGCTGGTCGCCATCGTGCTGCCCTCGCTCACCGGCACCCGGGTGCGCCTGTCGGCGGCCGTCGGCAGTGCCGTGGCGGTGCTCAGCACGCCCTTCCTGGCGGCCGGCCTGCCGGTGCTGACCTCGCTGGTCGGGCTCGTCGCGCTGGTGCGGCGCCCGTCCCGGGTACGGGGCTGACGTGTCTCTCCTGGCCATCTTCGTCCTGGCGGCGGGCACTTTCGCCTTCCGCATCGCCGGTCCGCTGCTGGCCGACCGCTTCGAGTTCTCCGAGTCGGTCCAGGCCTGGACGACGCACGCGGCCACCGTTCTGCTCGCCGCCCTGATCGCCACGAGCACCCTGGTGCAGGACGGCGAGTTCGCCGGGTGGGCCCGTCTGGGAGGCGTGGGGCTGGCCGTGGTGCTGGTCGCCCTCCGGGCGCCGTTCCCGGTGGTGGTGATCGCGGCCGCGGCGGCCACCGCCGGGCTGAGGCAGCTCGGAGTGGGATGACCGCCTTGCATCTAAGCTTAGATGCAAGGCTGATAGCCTGCCGGACGTGACGCTCTCAGCCGCCGACCGCGTGTACCAGGAGACCAAGGAGCTCATCCTCAGCGGTGACGTCCCGCCCGGCCGTCTGATCTCGGAAGGCGATGTGGCCCAGCGGATGTCGGTGAGCCGCACGCCGGTACGCGAGGCCTTCGTGCGGTTGCAGGGCGAGGACCTGCTCGAGCTCATCCCCAAGCGTGGCGCCGTGGTCACCGCCGTCCCGGTCACCGAGGCGATGGACGTGCTGGAGACCCGCGCCGCCCTCGAGACCGCCGCCGTGCGCCGGATGAGCAACCGCAACGACGACGTCACGGCGCTGATGGCCACCATGGCCGAGCTGGTCGCCCGGCAGCGCGAGGCGGCCGCGGCCGGGGACATCGCCGGGTTCGCCCAGCACGACGTCGGGCTGCACGCCGCCGTCGTCAGCGCCTCCGGCAACCGGCTGGCCGAGCGCTTCTACGCCACGCTCGCCGACCGGCAGCGCCGGATGAACATCGGCGCGATCACGCCCGACCCGGGCCGCATGCGGATCTGCGCGGACGAGCACGAGGCGCTCGCGGTCCGGATCCGCGAACGTGATGTCGCGGGTTACGAATCCGCGCTCCGGGCGCACCTTTCGGCCACCCATCTCGCCGCCGGGCAGTGGTTGGTGTGACGGTCACCTCGAGGCCGCCGAACGGGGCGGCTCCCGGAACGGTTCCGCGGCAACGGGCCTGGCTGGTCGTCGCCGTGCTGATGGCCATGATCGGCTGGGGCGGCAACGAGTTCACGCCGCTGGTGGTGATGTACCGGGCGCACGGGTACTCCACCGTCGGCGTCGACGCGTTGCTGGCGGCCTACGTGGTCGGCCTGATCCCCGGGCTGCTCGTGGCTTCGGCGCTGTCCGACCGGCACGGGCGTCGTCCGCTGATGCTGCTCGGCGGAATCGCCTCCGTGGCGGGCAGTCTCCTCATCGCGCTGGGTCCGCTCGGCGCGGGCTGGGTGGCGGCCGGGCGGCTGGTGTCCGGGCTGGCGATCGGCATCGCCATGTCGGTGGGCACGAGCTGGGTGAAAGAGCTGTCGACGCCGGAGTTCGATCCGTCGGTCACGGCCGGAACCGGGGCTCGCCGGGCGTCGCTCACCCTCACCGTCGGGTTCGCGCTGGGGCCGGGCGTGGCCGGGATCCTGGCCCAGTGGGCGCCCTGGCAGCGGGTACTGCCGTACCTGGTGCACGCGGTGCTGACCGTGCCCACGCTGGTGCTGCTCATGGTCGCGGCGGTGGAGACCCGTTCCGACGACCCGGGAAATCGCCCGCTGGGGCAGCGGCTTCGCGTGCCGAAGGCCGGGCACCGGCGTTTCGTGCGGGTGGTGCTGCCGCTCGGCCCGTGGATCTTCGGCACCGTCGGTGTGGCCTACGTGGTGATGCCGCAGATGGTCGACGAGCAGGTCGGCGACCGGGCGCTGATCCTGTCGACGGCGCTGACCGTGGCCACGCTGGCGGCCGGCGTGCTGATCCAGCCGGTGGCCCGCCGTCTCGACGACGTGTCCACGGCCCGGGCCTGCGTGGTGTCGATGGTGCTGGTGACGCTGGGGATGGCGGCCGCCGCCCTGGCCGCGCACCTGGCCGTGGTCTGGCTGGTCTTCGTGGTCGGGGTGCTCCTGGGCTGTGCCTACGGCATCGCGGTGGTGTCGGGGCTGCTGGAGGTGCAGCGCATCGCCGCGCCCGACGAGCTCGCCGGGCTGACCGGCGTCTACTACGCCCTGACCTACCTGGGGTTCACGCTGCCGCTGATCCTGGCCGCGCTGTCGCGGTGGTTCACGTATCCGCAGATGCTGTTGACCGTGTGTGTCCTGGCCGCGGTCTGCACGGCCGGTATCGCCTCGGCCTGGGCCCGGCACCTGCCGGAACCGGCTGTGTGAATTCAGTTCCGCAGAGTGCGTTCGGCGTGCATTGCTGAAAATTGTTTAACGGAAAAGTGTGAGTCTCGTCGCGGCAACCTTTCGAGCAATTGCCCCGTAACGGTTTTCTGGCTCACCAGCTGACCTGTGGACGGCTGCTCTCCGCAGCTCACAGGGCACGACCGGTCAGGTCGGCCGGGCCGGACGAATGCGAATTTCCGGATTGACCGGGGATTTATGACGCCTTGATCCACACCTAGCGCCCGGCGGGACAGTATTCCGGCGAATAGGGTCGACACGGTCTCCCTGCAACAGGCGTCACAGCGGGCTCTCAGTTCGTGACTCCTAGCGTGGGGGCAATCGTGAAGACCTGTGCACTTTCCGAGAAAGAACGTGCATTCGTGGGGGAATGACGAGGTTCCTTCCGGATGTGCGTGGACGGCCTCGTGAACAGGCCGGAGGGAGAGGAACATTGGTCCCCCAGGAGCAGTCCCCGCTCCCGGTCCGCCCCCGGCTTGATTTCAAGGCCGGTCCGGTGACCGGCGCGACGCTGGCGACAGGTCAGATCCCGGTGATCACGCCGGCCGAGGCCGGGCCGAGCGCCGAAGCTCCCACTGGCGGGACGAACGGCCGGGCCGAGAGGTCCGGCGCCGACAAGTCCGGCGCCGACAAGTCCGGCGCCGACAAGTCCGGCGCTGGGCAGATCGGTGCCGAGACGAGCGGTCCGGGTGAGCGGAACGGCCGGGGTGACGAGGCCGGTCTGAGCAGCGAGGCGGACGACGCCGAGGCGGAGCAACGCTGGGCCGAGAACCTGCGCACGGCTGAGTACAGCTTCCCGCAGATCTTCGGCCCCGCCGACCCGCCGTCACCGATCTCGGGCATCGGCCCGTTCCCGGCCGGAGCGGCCACACCGCCCGCCGGTGTCCTCGCCCCCCAGCTGAAGACAGCCCCCCAGCTGAAGACAGCCCCCCAGCTGAAGACAGCCCCCCAGGTGGAGGCAGCCCTCCAGCTGGAGACAGCCTCTCAGCTGAAGACAGCCTCTCAGTCGAAGACAGATCCCCGGGCGAAGACGGCCCCGCCGGCGACAACGGCGCAGCAGCCGAAAACCGGTGCCAGGCCGGGCACTCCGGTGAAGGCCTCACGCCCGACGACCGAGAACGCCGCCCTGGCCTCGGTCCGGCTGGCCCTCGACGGGGTCGGTGTCAACGGTTCCCCCCTCGCCGCTGAGGCGGTGGCGCGAACCGGTGCCGACGCGTCCACCATTGAAAGCGAGCACGGTGCAGGCGAGCTGGGCCCGCCCACCGCACCCACGACGCAACTCCCGCTGCGCCGCGAGATGCGTGAGCTGCACACCGAACCGGCCCCGCGCCGCACGCGCATCGATGCCGCCCTGCGCATCACGCGCGGTGCGCTGCGCCGTCGCGACCCGCGTCCGCACCGCCGCGGGGCCGACCCGAAAACTCTGGGCACCCGCTTCGAACCGCGCCGCAACCACCTCGGCCTGATGCGGTTGCTGCTGGCCCTGACGGTGGGCGTCACCCACGCCACCGAGATCGGCTACGGCTGGCAGCCCGAGTTCGCCGGTACCCAGCTCGGCGCCCTGTGCGTCGACGCGTTCTTCGTGCTGAGCGGGTTCCTTCTGGTGGGAAGCTATCTCCGGTTGGACTCGGTGAGAAGGTACGCCTGGCACCGTTTTCTGCGGATCATGCCCGGCTTCTGGGTGTGCCTGGTGGCCAGCGCCACGATGCTGGCTCCGCTGATCGCCTGGCTGCAGGGTGTGCCGATGAAAACCCTGATCGCAGGTCAGGATTCGTCGGTCGACTATGTGATCCGCAACGCCGCGCTGCTGATGCGGCAGTGGGGGATCTCCGGGCTGCCGAGCGACGTCGAGATGGCCGGCGTGCTGAACGGCTCGCTGTGGACGCTGTTCTACGAGGCCACCTGTTACGCGTCGATCATCGCGCTGGGCATCTTCGGGGGCCTGCGCCGACGCCCGGTGATGACGCTCGGTGCCGTCGGTGCGCTGTGGGTCGTGACCGTGCTGAACGACTACCAGATCGTGTACATCGGCCAGGAGCGCATCCTGCGGCTGTCCTTCATGTTCCTGATCGGCTCGGTGCTCTACCTCTACGCGCACCAGGTGCCGATGAACCGCTGGCTGACGTTCGCGAGTCTGGGCGTGGTGGTCGCGGGCATCGCGTTCTTCGACGACTACCGGGTGCTGGCCGGCCCGGCGTTCGGCTACGTCTGCCTGGCCCTGGCGGTCTCGCGGCTGCCGGTGCCCGAGCCCCGCACCGACATCTCGTACGGGCTGTACGTGTACCACTGGCCGATCCTGCAGGTGTTCAACCTGCTCGGGCTCGCCGCCTACGGGATCTGGGCGTTCTCGGCGGCCGGCCTGGCGGTGGCCTGCGTGGTCGCCCTGATCAGCTGGAAGCTCGTCGAGAAGCCGGCCCTGAGCTTCAAGGACGCGGGGTGGGTGGAGTTCCGCCTGCCGGTGGCCCGGGCCGTGGCCCCCGAGGCCTGAAGAACCCGAAAAGGCCCGAGCGGTATCAGAAGGCAGCGTGGATGGCGCCCGGCGGGACGCCATCCACGGTGATCAGTTGCCCTTGATCAGCTTCGTCGCCAGGATCGCGGCCTGGGTGCGGCGTTCGACACCGAGCTTGGCCAGCAGCGAGGACACGTAGTTCTTGACCGTCTTCTCGGCCAGGAACAGGGTCTCGCCGATCTGGCGGTTGGTCATACCCTGGGCGATCAGCTCGAGGATGCGGCGTTCCTGCGCGGTGAGCGACGACAGCTGGTCGGGCTCGGAGGGCTTCTCACCGTTGCGGATGCGCTCGAGCACCTTCAGCGTGACCGCCGGGTCGAGCAGGCTCTGACCCGCGGCCACCGTGCGCACGGCGTCGAGCAGGTCGGTGCCGCGCACCTGCTTGAGCACGTAGCCGGCGGCGCCCGCCATGATCGCGCTGAACAGGGCCTCGTCGTCCTGGTACGACGTCAGGATGAGGGCCTTGATGTTCGGGTCGGCGGAGCGCACCTCGCGGCACACGTCGATGCCACTGCCGTCGGGCAGACGGGCGTCGAGAATGGCGACGTCGGGACGCAGGGCGGGGATACGCCGCTGTGCCTCCTGGGCGGAACCGGACTCGCCGACCACCTCGATGTCCCCGGCCGCCTCCAGCAGGGCTACCAGCCCACGCCGGACGACCTCATGGTCGTCGAGCAGGAAGACCCTGATCACAGCCCTCTCCTCGCCTTCGTCCTGATGCCTTCCGCCGGTTGCGGGAAGCCTCTGTGCTCCACCGTAGTCGTGCTCCGGGAGCCGGTCGAAAGTCGTTCGGCCCCCAAAGGCGGAGCGCGACGGGACTTAGGTCCTGAACCCCCGATGCCCAGCGCCTCTGAACGGCTGTGGTAACGGGGCGGATTCTGGATGTGCGGATCGCGACGGGTCGACACATCGGTCGATCCGGAACGGTCGATCAAGACGGGAGAGGGCCATGAATGGTGAGTTCACGCCGCGGATCGTGGCCGGTTTCGACGGCCGCCGGCAGCACACCCGGTTGCTCGACCGCGCCGCCCAGGAGGCCGAGCGACGGCACCTGCCGCTGACGCTCATCACCGACCTGCGCCGGCGCACCTCGGCGGAGCGGGACCCGCGCGGGGGCCGGAACGACGACGCCCCCGGCGTGGTCGCGGCCTGGCGCCGGCTGACCGATGCGGTGGAGGCCCTGCGTCTGCGCTACCCGCTGCCCGACATCAGCGGCTACTGCCTGGACGACGAGGACATCCAGCCGGGCGCGTTCCCGATCAGCGCGGCCCGGCTGCTGGTGATCGGGGCGAGCGGGCGGCACCAGACGCCGGTCGCGGAACCCGGCTCGGTGAGCGCCGGGCTGGTGCGGGCGGCCAAGTGCCCCGTGCTCGTGGTGCCGGAGGAGACGTCGCCACGACCGGCCGGGGGCCCGCCGTTCGTGCTGGCCGCAGTGGGCTCGCACGAGTCCGACGCGCAGGTGGTGGCGGCCGCCGCCCAGGAGGCCCGGCGGCGGGGCTGTGAACTGCAGGTGCTGCACGTCGAGCCGAGCCACGGCAAAGCGGGCTGGGGCGTGCACGAGGCCGTCAGCAGCCTGCCCGACGTGCGGTTCAGCATCGTGCGCACCACCGGCGACCCGGGCGCGGCCCTGGCCGAACTGGGGCGCGGCGCCGAGCTTCTCGTGGTCGGCAGCCGGCCGGGCGAGCTCTACCGCCCGATCCGGGAGTCGGTCACCCGCGGGGTACTGGTGCAGCCGCCGTGCCCGGTGCTCGCGGTGCCCCGGGTGCTGCCGGTCACGTCGGCCATGGCCTGAGACCTCCTCCGGCCCACCGAGACTCAGATCCGGCCCGCCCTGGCTGGTGGGGCGGGCCGGATCTGACCGACCTCCGGAACCGGCCGGATCTCACCGGCCGACAGAACTACCCGGGCAGGAAGAAGGTTCGCGGGAACAGCGTCGCCCCCACCCCGAGCTGCTGTGCCGTCAGCACCGCCTCGACCACCGCCGCCGGCGCGGGCGGGGCCACGAAATAGCCCTGCACGTGGTCCACCCCGAGCTCCATCAGCTGCCGCAGCTGGTCCACGGCCTCCACCCCCTCCGCGGTCACCGTGATCGACAGCCCCCGCGCCAGGTTGGTCAGCATCTCCACCACCGCCCGGGCCCGGTCGTCCACCGCCATCCGCCCGATGAACGAGTGGTCGATCTTCATCTCGGCCACCGGCAGCGTCGCCAGGTGCCGCAGGCTCGACGTCCCCGCCCCGACGTCGTCCAGCGACAGCTGCACCCCGGCCTCCAGCAGTGCCGTGAGCTGTTCCGGGGCCCCCTCGGCAAGGTCCAGCGTGGTGGTCTCCGGCAGCTCGAGCCGCACCCGGGACGTCGGCACCCCGCACTCCGCGATCACCCGCAGCACCTCGGCCGCCAGGTCCGGATTGGCCAGCGTGACCGTGGACAGGTTCACGTTCATCCAGTCCGGTGCCCGTTCCCCGAGCCGGTCCGACCACTCGCGCAGCTGCCCCAGCGCCCGGCGCAGCACCCACAGGTCCATCTCCACCAGCGCGTTGTCGGCGGACGCGGCGGCCAGCACCCGCTCCGCCCCGAGCAGCCCGTCGCTCGGGTGCTGCCAGCGGATCAGCGCCTCCACCGCGCTGATCCGGCCCTCGCCCAGGTCCAGGATCGGCTGGTAGTGCAGCACCAGCTCGTCCTGGGCCAGCGCCCGGTGCATCGAGTGCGGCATCCGGTCGGGGTCGGGGTCGTCGAACAACGGGGGCAGGCTCGAGACCACGACCCGGTCACCCCCGGCCTGTTTCGCGCCGTACATCGCGAGATCGGCTTCTCTCAGCAGGGTCTCGACCCCACCGGGCCCGGCGTCGCGCGGCGAGAGTGCCGCACCCAGACTGGCCGAGCTGCGCGCCCGCTCGTCGAGCGCCGGGTCGGGCCGCCGCAGCACCGCCAGGTAGCGCCCGGCGATCCGGTGCAGCAGCGCGTGCAGATCGCTGTCGCTGCCGTTCGGCACGGTCAGCGCCACCACGAACTCGTCACCGCCGATCCGGGCCAGCAGATCGCCCGGATGCGAGGCCGCCTTCAGCCTCCGGGCCACCGACACCAGCAGGGCGTCGCCCACGTTGTGCCCGAGTGTGTCGTTCACGTGCTTGAGCCGGTCCAGGTCGAAGAACACCACGGCCAGACGCCGCCCGGTGCCCGGCAGCCCGAGGCTGACCTCGTGCAGGTGCTCGAAGAAGGCCGAGCGGTTCAGCAGCCCGGTCAGCTCGTCGCGGCTCGCCCGCCGGGCCATGCTCACGGCCAGCGCCTCCAGCACCGCCCCGGCCGGCAGCAGGCGCCAGGCCTCGGCCCCGCCGGCCGGGCCGCGCAGCAGCAGGTCGTCGTAGCGGTGCTCCTCCGGCCGCGACAGCACCGCCTCCACCGCCGCCGCCAGCGTCACCGACGACGGCAGGACCGGAGCCGACCAGTCGGCGAGGCGACCGACCGGCGTCCGTGAGCGCGTGCGTCCCAAGATGGAACGCTGCTGCAACTGACGGCGGGACACGAACCCCACCCGGTCCGCCTCCACGACCACGAGACCCGACGCCGTACCCAGTACCCCGTCGGCCTCCGCGCAGGAGCAGTGCGCCGCCACGGCGCCGCCCGGGCCGGCGAGCTCCCACATGGGCCGCTCCTCGGCGAGCGCCAGGACGGACAGCCTCACGCTGCCAGGACCGGTCACGGACGGGTGATCGGAAGCACACGCACAGGGACTGAGGAACTCCGCGTGCACCACCCGGACGGCGCAGGGCACTCTCACGCTTCGTCACCTGGGGTTTCAGCGCGACGATCACCGTCCACCGGGCTAGCCTCGGAGTCGATGTCGCAGCCAGGCCAGCCCCCCGTGTCCCAAGTGCCCGAAGACCCCGACGCGCCCGAACCGCAGGGGCACCCCAGCGCGTCCTCACGTCTACGCCGGTTCGCCGTCAAGGCCCGCCGCTTCACGATCAACCAGATGTTCCGCCGCCCCGAGCACCCCTGGCGGGCCGCGGTCCGGTTCGTCGTGTCGCTGATGGCGGCGCTCGCGGTGGCGGCCATCGCCGTGTCCGTCTACCCCTACCGCTCCACCGTCGCCAACGTCGACATCGTGGTCAGCGGCTCGGTCACCCCGGCCCACCGCGGCATCACCGTCGACTCCAGCCTCGGCTCGCTGCAGTTCCGCGACGTCACCGCCGTGCCCATCGGCCTGCACGTGACCCCGAGGATCGACCTCGACGCGGTGCGCGAGGTCACGAACGGGGGCGCCGCCTTCACCCAGGAGTTCCGCTCCCAGCTCGAGGCCGCCGTCCCGGCCATGATCCTGCACTTCGTGCTGGCCGCGCTGATCGGGCTCATCCTCGGGGCACTGATCGGTGACCTCATCGTCGACGGCGCGATCTCGGTGCTGGCCAACAACGACCCGGTGCGCTCCGGTTCCCGCCGCCACCGGCTCGCCGCCACCGCGATGCTGGTCGGCACGTCCACCCTGGTCGCCCTTCTCGCCCTGACCGCCACGATCGGCCTGACCTACCGCTCGAACTGGTGGCAGAGGTACGCCGTCACCGGTCTGCTCGCCGACATCGCCGCCACCCCGGACAAACTCGCGGCCCTGGACGCCCGCGACGCCGGCGCCGCCGACAAGGTGCGCGCCGTGCTGCGTCTGCAAGACGCGCTGACCCAGCCCGCCACCAGCGCCGACACTCCCGAGACGGCGTACAACGTCATGTTCGTCTCCGACGTGCACCGCCGCGACATCTACAGCTACCTGCAGGAGTACATCGACGCGAACAGCGTGAAGCTCCTGGTCAACACCGGTGACGAGACGCTGGTCGGCAACACCGCCGAGCTCACCTCCAGCTACCTCGCCTCGATCCGGCGGATCACCGAGAAGACCCCGATGATCTGGATCAAGGGCAATCACGACTCGGCCTCGGTGGCCCGGCGGATGGCCGAGATCCCCGGGGTCACGGTGCTCGACCAGGAGGTCGTCACCGCGATGGGCCTGCAGATCTACGGCGTCGGCGACCCCCGCACCTACGGCGCCGCCGGTGACGCCGGGTCGGACGACGTGGACGTGGTCACCAAGATCGAGACCGAGGCCGCCCGCACGGCGGTGCAGAACCTCAACCGGGACACGTATTTCGACCTGCTGCTGGCCCACGAGCCGGTGATGGCCGACGCCATGGCGGCCACACTCGGCCCGACCGTGCGGGCCACCGCCTCGGGCCACGTGCACCACCAGAACGACACGTCCGACCTGCAGACCGGCGACCGCGACCACATCCGGCTGGTGGAGGGCACCACCGGTCTGGGCGGTCTGCTCGCCGCGGCCGGCGACCCGATGGAGTTCTCGATCCTCTCCGTCGGCACCAACTGCCAGTACACCCGCATCATCCGCTACCAGCTGGCCGACCCCGCGCTCCCCGACCAGACCCGCGCCGACACCTACGGCAACAACTCGGCTTTCGACGTGCACTACTTCGAACCGCAGCAGGTGCGCGACGACCGGGTCTGCTCCGTCGACGAGGGGGTCTCCGACCCGATCCCGGCCAGTGCCACGAACCTGGCCACGGTGCAGGACTGGTCGAGCCAGGAGCTCAGCGAGGAGTCGCTGGCCACCCCGTCCGAGGTCACGCCGGAACCGGTGAGCACCGCCGACGAGGCCGGTGACGCGTCGATCGCGGCCACCGCCGGTGACAGCACGCCGGGTCAGGCGGTCAGTCCCTCGCCCACGCCGTAAAGGGCTTTCAACGGGGGACGCGTCGGTCGCCTAGGGTGGGTACGTGCAGATCCGTGGTTTCGAGGACACCGACTGGCCCGCCGTGTACGCGATCATCCGCGAGGTGATCGAAGGTGGGGAGACCTACGCGTACGACCCGAACTGGAGCGAGGAAGAGACCCGGCGGGTGTGGGTCGAGCCCGAGCCGTCGATCACGGTGGTCGCGGTGGCCGACGACGGCACCGTGCTCGGCACCGCGCACTCCGGCCCGAACCGGCCCGGTCGCGGATCACACGTCTCCACGGCCAGTTTCATGGTCTCGTCGCAGGCCCGGGGGCAGGGCGTGGGCCGAGCGCTGGGTGAGTACGTGCTGACCTGGGCACGCGCGCAGGGCTACCACGGCATGCAGTTCAACGCCGTGGTCGACACCAACACGGTGGCCGTGAAGCTCTGGCACTCACTGGGATTCGAGACGATCGGGATCGTGCCCGAGGCCTTCGACAGCAAGACCCACGGACTCGTCGGCCTGCACGTGATGTACCAGAAGTTCTAGTCCTTCTTCTTGGCCTCGTTCTCGCCGGCCTCGTGCACCTCTTTGCGGTCCCGCGCGTTCTCCGGCACCGGCCCGACCCCGGCCAGCGGCTCGTCGTGCTCCTGGTTGCGCTGACCCTCCACCGGCTCGCGCTCCTTCATGCGCAGGATCAGCACGCTCACCGCGAGCACGATGACGAGCAGGCCGAGCAGGCCGATCTGCAGAGCGAACGCCGTCGGGTCTTTCGTGCCCTCGGTGGTCGGCTTGCCCTCGAGCACGTTGGCCACCTCGACCGACAGCAGGATGATCTCCTTGATCGAGACGATCATGCCCACGATCAAAAACGGCTCGGCCACGATCTCCCGCCGCGACAGCGTCATCCGCACCGCGAAGATCAGCTCGACCAGGATGAAGACCAGCAGCAGCCGGTCGAGCAGGGCCAGCACCGCGGTGTCCGGCCCGTCGGGGACGCCGCCCAGCTCGGCCGCGGCGTCGACCAGCAGCACCACCGCCCCGACCACCAGCAGGGCGGCCACGGCCACGTAGACCGCGTCCTCGGCCAGGCGCAGGGTGCGCTCGCCGAAGTTCGCGATCTTGTGGCTCGTGCCGTCCACGGTCTCGTTCACCTGACGCGTCGCACTGGTCATCCCTGAAGTGTCAGGGCGAACGATGATCTTCGCTACCCGACGGTACTGACGTGGGGCTTCACCGCCACCACCGGGCACTGGGCCTCGAGCAGCACCTGCTGGGAGATGCTGCCCATCAGCAGCTTGCCCACCGGTGATCGGCGCCGCAGCCCGATCACCAGCAGGCTCACCCCCTCGGCGTACGAGGCGTCGACCAGGTCGGCCGCCATCCCCGCGTCGGAGGCGTCGCGGGTGGTCACGGTGACCCCGGACGCCTCCGCCGCCTTGGCGTCGATGTCTCGCGTCTCGGCGTGCGCGGGTTCGCTGATCACCAGCAGATCCGTCTGGTGGTGCAGCGCCTCGTCCACCCCGTGCCGCAGTGCGGCCCGGCCTTCGGCGGTGGGCCAGTACCCGACGACGATGCTCATCGACGTTCCTCCATCAGTAGACCGGGTTCAGCACGGTTCCGGAGTGCAGAAAGTTGTCGAGGTTGGCCAGGGTGAGTTCTTCCATGGCGGCGCGGGTCTCGACCGTGCCGCTGCCCACGTGCGGCAGCAGCACCACGTTGTCGAGCTCGAGCAGCGCCTGCGGCACCTTCGGCTCGTGCGCGAACACGTCGAGCCCGGCGCCCGCCAGCTGACCGGCCAGGAGCAGCTCGACCAGGGCGTCTTCGTCGACCACGCTGCCGCGGGCGATGTTGACCAGGTAGCCCTTCGGGCCGAGCGCGGCCAGCACGTCGCGGGTCACCAGGCCGGAGGTACCGGCCCCGCCCGCTGCCGCGATCACCAGAACGTCGACCTCGCGGGCCATCTCGGCGAGGTCGGCGTAGTAGGTGTAGGGGCTGGCCGCCACCTCACGCCGGTTGTGGTAGCTGATCGTGCAGTTGAAACCGACCAGCCGGTGGGCGATCGCACCCCCGATCCGGCCCAGGCCGAGGATGCCGACCCGGCGGTTGCTGGCTTGACGGGTGAGCGGCGGATTGCCCTCGGACGGCCAGCGCCCGGCCCGCACGAACCGGTCAGCGGCGCTGAAACCCCGCATCACGTCGAGCAGCAGGGCCACGGCGGTGTCGGCCACACAGTCGGTGAGCACGTCCGGCGTGTTACTGACCACGATGTTACGGGCCTGCGCGGCCTCGACGTCGGTGGTGTCGAACCCGACGCCGAAGTTCACCACGGCGCCCAGTTTCGGCAGCCGGTCCATGAGATCGGCCTGCACGCCGAAGCGCCCGGAGGTGACGACGGCGGTGACGTCACCGCCGTGCTCGGCGAGGAACGTCTCCCGGTCTTCGCCCTCGGGCAGCTCGATCGCCCGGTACCGCCGCTCCAGCGTCTTCGTCAGCGACGGCTTGAGCGTTCCAACCTGCAACACGGTCATTCTGAAACTCCCACTGGTATACGACGGTTCGCTGCCTACCTTCTCATCGCCGGGCGCTTCGGATCGAACGACCAGCCGGGAATCAGGTACTGCATGGCGATCGCGTCGTCGCGCGCACCGAGTCCCAGACGCCGGTAGGACTCGTGCGCCTCGGCCAGCTTCTCCTCGTCCAGGCGCAGACCCAGACCGGGCGCGGTGGGCACCTGCACGCACCCGTCGCGGATCACCGGCGGCCGCTGCGTGAGGCGCTGTCCGTCCTGCCAGATCCAGTGCGTGTCGATGGCCGTGATCTCACCCGGCGCGGCCGCCGCGACGTGGGTGAACATGGCCAGCGAGATGTCGAAGTGGTTGTTCGAGTGCGACCCCCAGGTGAGACCCCAGGCCTGGCACAGCTGGGCGACCCGCACCGAGCCGGCCATCGTCCAGAAATGCGGGTCGGCGAGCGGGATGTCGACGGCCTGGGACCGGATCGCGTGCCCGAGCTGGCGCCAGTCGGTCGCAATCATGTTCGTGGCGGTGGGAAGCCCGCTCGCGCGCCGGAACTCGGCCATCACCTCACGCCCGGAGTACTCCGCCTCGGCGCCGCACGGATCCTCGGCGTAGGCCACCACCCCGCGCATCGCCCGGCCGTACCCGATCGCCTCGCGCAGGGACCAGGCGCCGTTCGGGTCGAGGGTGATGCGGGCGTCGGGAAAACGCTCGTGCAGGGCGGTGACGGCGGCCACCTCGTCGGGCCCGGCGAGCACGCCGCCCTTGAGCTTGAAGTCCTGGAACCCGTACCGCTCCTGGGCGGCCTCGGCGAGGCGCACCACGGCCTCCGGCGTCAGGGCCTCCGCATCGCGCAGACGTTCCCAGTCGTCCGCCGGAGCGGTGCAGTGCCGGTACGGCAGATCGGTCTTCGCCGAATCCCCGACGAAGAACAGGTATCCCAGCATGCGCACTTCGTTACGTTGCTGTCCCTCGCCGAGCAGCTCGGCCACCGGAACCCCGAGGTGCTGGCCGAGCAGATCCAGCAGGGCCGACTCCAGCGCGGTGAGCACGTGCACGGTGGTGCGCAGGTCGAACGTCTGCCGGCCACGCCCACCGGAGTCCCGGTCGGCGAAGGCTTCGCGCACCTGCCGCAGCACGCCGCGGTGGCGGCTGATCGGCTGACCGACCACGAACGGGGTGCTGTCGGTCAGCGTGGCCGCGATCGCCTCACCGCCCGGCACCTCGCCCAGCCCGGTGTTGCCCGCCGAGTCGGTCAGGATCACCACGTTGCGTGTGAAGTACGGCCCGTGCGCACCGCTGAGGTTGAGCAGCATGCTGTCCTGCCCGGCGACGGGCACCACCCGCAGCCCGGTGACCACGGGAACGGTCATCGGGTGTACTGCCCGTCGACCTGACGGAAGATGCCCAGCTCGTTGTCGTCGTCGAGTCCGGCCGGCCGCAGTTCGGCGGGCAGGTCCTGGTAGGCCACCGGCCGCAGGAACCGCTCGATCGCCAGTGTGCCCACCGAGGTGCTCCGCCCGTCGTACGTGCTCGGGAACGGGCCGCCGTGCACCATCGCCTGCCCCACGTCCACACCCGTGGGCCAGCCGTTGAACACGATCCGGCCGACCTTCAGCTCCAGCTCGGGCAGCAGCTGCCGGGCCAGGTCGAGGTCGGCCCCGGCCGCGTGCACGGTGGCGGTGAGCTGGCCCTCCAGCGCCTGCACGATCAGGGCGAGCTGAGATGCGTCCTCGATCCGGACCACGAGCGAGGTGGCCCCGAACACCTCTTCCTGCAGCGCCGGATCGGCCAGGAAGGCCGACGCGGTGGTGGTGAAGAGATGGGTGACGCCCTCGGCCGCTATGGTCTCGTCGCGCGCGCCCGCCGCGACCTCGGTGACGTCGGCGTGAGAGGCATAGCGCCGCACGCCTTCTGCGTAGGCCGAGCAGATGCCCGGGCTGAGCATCGGGGCGGCCTGCGAATTCTGGACGCTCCGGGCGGCCGAGCCGAGAAAGGTCTCCAGAGCGGGGGAGTCGAAGGCGAACACCAGTCCAGGACTGGTGCACAACTGGCCCACCCCGGTGGTGAGGGACGCGACGAAAGCCGTGCCCAGTGCGTCCGCACGCTCGGACAGTGCCCCGGGCAGCAGGAACACCGGGTTCACGCTGGACATTTCGGCATAGACCGGAATCGGCACCGCACGCGCGGCGGCCGTGGCCGCCAGCGCGAGGCCACCGCTGCGCGAACCGGTGAACCCCACCGCCCGCACATGAGGGTCCGCGACCAGGGCCGTTCCCAGGTGGGTTCCGCTGCCGTGGAGCAGGGAGAAGACGCCCTCCGGCAGGCCGGACTCGCGCACCGCGGCCTGGACCGCCCGGCCGACGATCTCCGACGTGCCCGGGTGCGAGCCGTGCGCCTTGACGATGACCGGGCAGCCCGCGGCCAGGGCGGACGCGGTGTCGCCCCCGGCGACCGAGAAGGCCAGGGGAAAGTTCGACGCCCCGAACACCGCGACCGGGCCCAGCGGGATCTTGCGCTGTCGCAGGTCAGGGCGGGGGAGGGGCTCGCGGTCGGGCAGCGGGGGCTCGATCCGGGCGCCGATCCAGCTGCCCTCGCGCAGCACCTTCCCGAACAGCCGCAGCTGGTTGGCGGTGCGCGCGAGCTCACCGCGCACCCGGGGCTCGGCGATACCGGTCTCGGTGATCACCCGGGCGACGAGCACCTCGGCGACGGCCTCGAGGTTGGCGGCGATCCGGTCGAGGAAGGCGGCACGTCGTTCGCCGGAGGTCTCCCGGTAGGTGGCGAAGGCGTCCCAGGCCAAGGCCGATGCCTTCCGCACCTCGGTGGAACCCCCGAGCCCGTACACCGGTTCGAGGTCCTCACCGGTGCGTGGGTTGCGGGCGCGGAAGGTACCGGTGTCGCCGAAGACGCTCGTGGCGCCGATCAGCATCTCCCCGGTGAGGTCCGTCATCACGCCACCTTCTTCACGAGGTCGGTGAGGTCGGCCAGCTCGGCGTCGGTGAGGTCGACCAGCGGCGGGCGCACCGAACCGGCCGGGCGGCCCACGGCCTGCAGACCGGCCTTGACGATGGAGACCGCGTAACCGGCCCGGCGGTTGCGGATCTCGAGGTAGGGAAAGACGAACTCGCGCAGGCGGCGGTAGACGTCGTCCCGGTCGCGGCTCCGCACGGACCGGTAGAACTCACCGGCCCAGCGCGGGGCGAAGTTGTAGATGGCCGACGAATAGGTCGTCGCGCCCAGCTCCAGGTACGGCAGCGCGTAGGTCTCGGCCGTGGGCAGCCCGCCGACGTAGACCAGGCGGTCGCCGTGCGTGGCGTAAAGGTTGGCCATCAGGTCGATGTCACCGATGCCGTCCTTGAACCCGATGAAGTTGTCGAACCGGTCCACCAGCTGGTTCACGGTCTTCGCGGTGAACTTGGCGTTGGCCCGGTGGTAGACGATCACCCCCAGGTCGGTGGACGAGCAGACCCGGGCCACGTGCTCGTACAGGCCCTCCTGCGTCATCTCGGTCAGGTAGGGCGGGAGCAGGAAGATCCCGTCGGCGCCCGCCCCCTGCGCGGCCTGCGTCATCTCCACCGCGATACCGGTGCCGTAGCCGGCCGGCCCGACCACCGGGACGTCGGTGACCTCCTGCGCGCTGATCCGCACCACGCGCTCCACCTCGGACGGCGTGAGGGCGAAGAACTCGCCGGTGCCGCCCGCCGCGAACAGGCCCGCGGCGTCGAACTCCCGCAGGTAGCGCAGGTGCTCACGCAGCCCACCCTCGTCAAGGGCGAGCTCGGCGTCGGTGTGGGTGACCGGGAACGACAGCAGACCCGACCCGAGGGCATCGCGCAGTTCGGTGGGCGAGAAACGAGACATCGACGGCTCCTGAAAGTCGTGGGTTCCGTCCACGCTAGGCGGCCTTTTCGATACCTGTCCAAGCTCACTTCGGCATGGATCAATACCCGAAGAGCATTGCTGACCAGTGGTTGACGTCACAAATGGCCGCACCTACGGTACGTCTACGAATCCAGATCGTGTCCACGAGAAGTGGACGGCTGGGAAGGAACTCAATGTCGAGCCCACCGATTCCCCGAAAAACCATGCTGCTCAGTGCTGTTCTGGGGGTGTCGCTGATCGCCAGCGGCTGTACCGTCGCCAACTCCGAGTACGTCACCGGCGGCGGGGCGGGCGGTCTGCGCATCGTCCTGCCGGAGGAGCCCCCGACGCTCGAGGCCTGCCAGAGCTCACTCACCTCGACCGGCGTCGTCATCCGGTCGAACATCACCGAGCCACTCGTCGAGCGCGACGCCGACACTGGTGAGCTGGGGCCGAAACTCGCCACCGAGTGGGAGCAGACGTCCGACGAGACCTGGACCTTCACCCTGCGCGAGGGGGTCACGTTCACCGACGGCACCCCCTTCGACGCCGAGGCGGCCGCGTTCACCATCGACCGCGCGGTGAACTCCGATCTCGGATGTGAGGTCGAGGGTTATGTTTTCGGCGACACCGATCTGGACGTGAAGGTCGTGGACGACACCACGCTGACCGTCACCACCCCCGAGCCCGACCCGATCCTCCCGCTGCGTCTCTCGTTCGTCGAGATGGTCTCCCCGAAGACCAGTACGACCGAGAAGGTGCGCGTCCCGATCGGCACCGGCCCCTACGAGGTGGCCGACTGGCAGGCGGGACAGAGACTTTCGCTCGACGTCAACCCGAACTACTGGGGCGACGCGCCGGGCTACCAGAGCGTGAACTACGTCTGGCGCGCCGAGGGCAGTGTGCGCGCCGCGATGGTGACCAACGGTGAGGCCGACATCGCGACCAGCCTGGCCCCCGAGGACGGTGCCGGCGAACTGGCCGTGGCCTACCGCAACAACGAGACCACGGCACTGCGCATCCAGTCGGACGAGCCGCCGCTCGACGACATCCGTATCCGTCAGGCCGTCAACTCGGTGATCGACCGGAACACTCTCGTGCAGACGCTTTTCGAGAACCTGGCGACGCCGGCCGGGGAGCTGATCCCGGAGGGCGTCGTCGGCTACAATCCGGACGAGAAGATCTGGCCCTACTCGCCTTCCGAGGCGAAGCGTCTGGTGGACGAGGCCCGGGCCGACGGGGTCCCGGTCGACACCGAGATCCGGCTGATCGCCCGCACCGGCCAGTTCCCGCGCATCGCCGAGACCGTCGAGGTGATCCAGAACGAGCTGGAGAAGGCCGGTCTCAACGTCAAGATCCAGATGATGGACACCAATACCCAGCTGACGTACCAGATCCGGCCCTTCCCCGAGGACACCGGGCCGTACCTGCTGATGATCATGCACGGCAACCAGGCCGGTGACGCCGCGTTCACGCTCGACCAGTACATGCTCAGTGAGGGCTACCAGAGTTCCTGGGGCACCGAGGAGTTCGACGGGATGATCCGGGAGGCCGAGGCGCTCAAGGGCTCCGAGCGGCAGGCCGCGTTCGAGAAGCTCTGGCCCTACGAGCAGGAGAAGATCGTTCAGTACGCGTACATCGCGCACATGAGCGCGATCCTGGCCAAGTCCGCAAGCGTCTCGTACGAGCCGGATTCCGCCACCGGCGACGAGATGCGCCTGGCTGAGATGAGTCCCGTGTCATGACCGGATTCCTGCGCCGCCGGGCGTTCACCAGTCTCCTGCCGCTGATCGCCGTGCTGCTGGGCGTGTTCTTCCTCGCCCGGCTCACCGGTGACCCGGCCAACCTCTACCTGCCGGTGTCCGCGACGCCCGAGCAGCGTCAGCAGTTCATCGAGCAGAACGGTCTCGACGACTCGGTCTGGGCCCAGATGTGGGACTACCTCGGGGGCATCCTGCGGCTGGACTTCGGCGAGTCGCTGCGCACCGGGGAGTCGGCGGCCACGATGGCGCTGCGGGCCTTCCCGGCCACGCTGCAGCTGGCCTTCTCGACGATGCTCATCGCCGTGGCCGGCGCGATCGTGATCGGCTGCTGGGCCGCCTACCGGCCCAACTCGATCGCCGACCGGATCTCCAGCTTCCTGTCGATGACCGCGGCCAGCGTGCCCGACTTCTGGTTCGCCATCATCGGCGTCTGGATCTTCGCGGTCGGCCTGGGCTGGCTCCCGACCTCGGGCGTCACCGGGGGCATGGCCTCGTGGGTGCTCCCGGTGGCGACGCTGGTGATCCGGCCGCTGGGGGTGCTGACCCAGGTGGTGCGCGGGGCGATGGTGTCGGCCCTGTCCGCGCCCTACGTGCGGCTGGCCCGTTCCAAGGGCGCCGGTGACCTGCGCGTCGTCACCCATCACGCCCTGCGCAACGCGGCCGCCCCGGCCCTGACCGTGGCCGGTGACCTGATGGTCGGCCTGATCAACGGCGCGGTGGTGGTCGAGACCATCTTCGGCTGGCCGGGTATCGGCAAGCTGATGATCGACTCGATCCTCGGCCGCGACTTCGCCGTGCTGCAGGCCTGTGTGCTGCTCACGGCGGTCTCGATCTTCGTGCTCAACATCCTCATCGACATCGGTTACGCGCTTCTGGACGCGCGGGTCAGGGAGAAGGTGTCGGCGTGACGGACGTGGTGGAAGTCGTTTCTCCTGAGCGGGTTTCGCATCAGGTTTCGCTCTGGAGACTCCTCCTGCGCGACAAGGTGGCCACGCTCGCCGCCCTGGTGCTCGCGTTCATCGCCCTGGTCGCGGTCTTCGGGCCGATGCTGGTGGGCGACGAGGCGCGTCAGCAGAACCTGCTCAACGCGAACGCCGAGCCGTTCAACCTGTCCGAGGGGTGGCTCAACTTCCTCGGCACCGACGCACTGGGGCGCAGCGTGCTGGCCCGGCTGATCGTGGCCAGCCGCACCACGCTCTCGGTGGCGGTGCCCGCGGTGCTGCTCTCGCTGGTCATCGGCTCGCTGATCGGCATGTGGGCGGGCTACCACCGGGGCTGGCGCGAGACCGTGGTGATGCGGGTGGCCGACATCATCCTGAGCTTCCCCTCGCTGCTCATGGCCGTGGTGGTGCTCTACATCTTCTCGCCCAGCTCGGCGAACCTCGTTCTCGTGCTGGCGATCACCCGGATCCCGATCTACCTGCGCACCGCCCGGGCCGAGTCGGCCGAGCTGCAGAGCCGGCTGTTCGTGGATGCGGCGCGCACCTTCGGCACCAAGCCGCCGGCGATCATCTTCCGGCACGTGCTGCCGATCATCCTGCCCACCCTGCTGACGGTGGCCACGCTCGACTTCTGCTTCGTGATGCTGTCGGAGTCGTCGCTGAGCTTCCTCGGTATCGGCATCCAGCCGCCGTCGGTGAGCTGGGGCCTGATGGTGTCGCAGGGCCGCACCTACCTCCAGACCGCCTGGTGGCTCTCGTTCTTCCCCGGTCTGGCCATCGTGGTCACCACCGTCTCGGCGACGATCCTGGCGTCCTGGGCCCGGCTGGCCACCGATCCCGCGCAGCGCTGGCGGCTGGCGCTGCCCCGCGGCAAGCGACGTGTTCCCAAGGAGGTCAAGTGATGTCCGTTCTCAGCGTGAACGACCTGACCGTCGACATCGAGACCCCGGGTGGCACCCTGCGGGCGGTCGACGGCGTCGGCTTCGACGCGGTGCGGGGCGAGACCCTGGCCCTGCTGGGCGAGTCCGGCTGCGGCAAGTCGATGACGGCCCAGGCCATCGTCGGGCTGCTCGAGCCGGTCGCCTCGGTGACGAAGGGCTCGGTCACCCTGAACGGCACCGACCTGGTCAAGGCCTCACGGCGCCGGCGCCGGGCGATGGCCGGGCCGGAGCTGGCGATCGTGTTCCAGGACGCGCTGACGGCGCTCAACCCGGTCTACACGGTGGGTACCCAGCTGGCCGAGCCGTTCCGCATCCACCGGCGTCTCTCGGCGAAAGCGGCTCGGGTCGAGGCGATCGAGCTGATGCGGCGCGTCGGCATCCCGCACCCCGAGTCGCGGGTGGACGCGTATCCGCACCAGTTCTCGGGTGGCATGCGGCAGCGCCTGCTCATCGCGATGGCCGTGGCGCTCAACCCCTCGGTGCTGCTGGCCGACGAGCCCACGACCGCTCTCGACGTCACCGTGCAGGCCCAGATCATGGCTCTGCTCAAGGATCTCCGGGCCGAGCGGGAGATGGCCGTGGTGCTGATCACCCACGACCTGGCCCTGGTCGCCGAGGAGGCCGACAAGGTCGTGGTGATGTACGCCGGCCACGTGGTCGAGACCGGCTCGGTGTCCGAGGTGTTCGGGAACCCGCGGCATCCGTACACCAAGGGCCTGCTCGACTCGGTGCCGGTGCACGTGGCCCGGGGGTCGGAGCTGGCCTCGATCGGCGGTACCCCGCCCGACCTGGCCTCGATCCCGAACGGCTGCGTCTACCAGGCCCGGTGTCCCCTGGCCCGAGACCGTTGCGTGGCGGCCCGCCCGGTGCTGCGTGAGGTCGCCCCCGGTCGCCAGGCGGCCTGTCACTACTCCGAGGAGGTGTCCCGATGAGCGCGCTGCTCGAGGTGGACGAGCTGACCAAGACCTTCGACGTGAAGGGCGGCCGGCTCAAGGCCCTCGACGGCATCTCGCTGCGGCTGGGCCGGGGCGAGACGCTCGGTCTGGTGGGGGAGTCGGGCTGCGGCAAGTCGACGCTGGCCCGCACGCTGCTCATGCTCGAGAAGCCCGACGCCGGCACCGTGCGGTTCGACGGCACCGATCCGTTCTCGTTGCGCGGCAAGGAGTTGCTGGGCTGGCGGCGGCGGGTGCAGATGGTTTTCCAGGACCCCTACGGTTCGCTGAACTCGCGGATGACGGCCGGTCAGATCATCGCCGAGCCCTGGAAGACCCACAAGCAGATGTACGCGAACTCCCGCGACCGGGCCGCCCGGGTGCGGGAGCTGCTGGCCCTGGTGGGTCTTCGCCCGTCCGACGCCGACCGCTACCCGCAGGAGTTCTCGGGTGGTCAGCGGCAGCGTCTCGGCATCGCCCGCGCGCTGGCGCTGCAGCCCGACGTGATCATCTGTGACGAGCCGGTTTCCGCGCTCGACCTGTCGGTGCAGGCGCAGGTGCTGAACCTGCTCAACGACCTGCAGCGTCAGCTCGGGGTGTCGTACGTGTTCATCTCGCACGACCTGTCGGTGGTGCGGCACGTGGCCGACCGGGTGGCCGTGATGTACCTCGGGCGCATCGTCGAGCAGGGTCCGACCGAAGCGGTTTTCGAGCGTCCCCGGCATCCGTACACGGCGGCGCTGATGTCGGCGGCGCCCAAGCTGCACGAGTCCGACCGGGGTGAGCGGATCCTGCTCCAGGGCGAGATCCCGTCACCCCTGAACCCGCCGTCGGGCTGCCGGTTCCGCACCCGCTGCTGGAAGGCGACCGACATCTGCGCGGCCGAGGCGCCCCCACTCACCCGTGATCCGGCCGCCGAGGACCACGCGGCCGAGTGTCATCACCCGCTCCCGGCGGGGCGTCAGCTGGTGGTGGCCTGAGCGAACCGCGAGGGTGGACGCGCGAACTCACCTGAGTTCGCGCGTCCACCCTCGGCTCTGCCTGGCCACCGCCGCAGTTTCATCCGGACGCCGGGAGTCGGGAGCATCGCCGGCCGTGGTGCCCCCGATGCTCTCAGCGAGTGATCGAATTCTTCAGTGGCCGGCCGTGCTCCAGGGCCTCGATGTTCGCCACGATGTCATGGGCCCGGCCGCGGAAGGTCTCGTCGGTGTGCCCGGACTGGTGCGGCGTCAGCACCACGTTGTCGAACCCGGTGAAGTCGAGGTGCGAGGGTGGGGGGCTGCCCGGCCCGCGGGGATCGCGCCACCAGACGTCGATCGCGGCGCCGCCGATCGTGCCGTGGGACAGGGCGTCGTGCAGGGCCTGCTCGTCGACCACGGCGCCGCGGGCCACATTGACGAGAATGGCGCCCGGGCGCATGGTTTTCAGGGCGGTGGCGTCGATCAGGCCGCGGGTGGCGTCGCTCAGCGGAACCGTCACCACCACGATGTCCGACGAACCGAGCAGCTCGGGCAACTGCTCGGAGGTGCCCATCCACTCGACGCCGGGAGCTGGGCGTCCCGAGTGACGCACCGCTCGCACCCGCAGGCCCAGCGCACCCGCGAGAGCTGCCACCTGGGATCCGATCTCGCCGAAGCCGACGAGGCCGATCGTGCGCCCGGCCAGCACCTCGCCGAAAGGCAGCGTGGGATCGGTCATCACCGTGCGCCAGGTGCCCCCGCCCAGCTCGCGGCCGGCCCGGGGAACGTGACGCAGCAGCATCATCGAGACCATGATGACGTGCTCGGCGATCGACCGGCCGTGATGAAAGGTGTTGGCCAGCTCGACGTTCGGGGGCAGTGCGGCGAGGTCGATCTTCTCGTAGCCGGCGCCCGTCACCTGCACCAGCCGCAGGTCGTCGCCGCAGGCACGGATCAGATCGGCGGACGCCTGCCCGGAGACGAGAACGTGCGTGCCCGGCGCCTCGGCCGGATCGTCGCTGAACACCCACTCGTGCCCCGGGGTGTTCAGCACGTCGCGGAACCGCTGCAGGATCGGCTCGGTCACCAGGATCTTCACCAGAGGGGCGCCTTCCAGGCCGGGTCGATGCTGCGCATGTACCCGGTGTCGTCGCGGTTGCGGATGCCGGAGTCGAGGTACTGCTGGTGCATGCGGGCCAGGGCGTCGCGGTCGAGCTCGATGCCCAGCCCGGGTTTCGTCGGCACCTTCACCGCACCGTTCGCGAAGGCCAGTTCGCCGGGCACGATCACGTCGTCCTCGGGACGTTTCCAGGGCCAGTGGGTGTCGCAGGTGTAGTCGAGATTGGGAGTGGCGGCGGCCAGGTGAACCATCGCCGCCAGGCTGATGCCGAGGTGCGAGTTGGAGTGCATGCTCAGCCCGAGGCCGAACGTGTCGCAGACGGCGGCGAGTGACTGTGACCGGCGCAGGCCGCCCCAGAAGTGGTGGTCGGAGAGCACCACCCCGACCGCTTCTTGCTGCACGGCCGGTTTCAGGTGGTCGAACGCCACGACGCACATGTTGGTGGCCAGCGGCATCGGCACCTCACGGGCGACCTCACCCATGCCCGGGATGCCCGCGGTGGGATCTTCGAGGTACTCCAGCACCCCCTCGAGCTCCTGCCCGACCTTGATCGAGGTGGGCACGGTCCACACCGCATTCGGGTCCAGGCGCAGGGGAGTGTCGGGAAAGGCCTGCCGCAGAGCCCGGATCGCGGCCACCTCCTGATCGGGAGGGAACACGCCGCCCTTCAGCTTGATCGACGAGAAACCGTACTCGGAGATCATTTTCGTGGCCTGCCGCACCAGCCCGTCGGGGTCGAGGGCGGCACCCCACTCGTCTTCGTCGTGCCCCGGATGAGAAGCCCACTTGTAGAACAGGTATCCGGTGAAGCTCACCTCGTCGCGCACCGCGCCACCGAGCAGGTCGCTCACCGGCCGCCCGGTGATCTTGCCCTGCAGGTCGAGTGCGGCCACCTCGAACGGCGACAGCACCCGGTCGCTGGTGGACGACGTGGTCACCATCCCGGCCATGCCGTGACCACCGGTGCTGGTGTCTTCGGCGAGTGAGGCGATCACCCGGCGCTGCATCCCGTGCAGGTCGAACACGTCGGTGCCGATCAGGGCGGAGGCGGCCCGTTCGATGCGGCGCAGATGCGGTTCGTCGCCGTAGGTCTCGCCGAGCCCGTGATGGCCGCCCTCTGTGACGACTTCGACGACGGTGCGGAGCGCGAAGGGCTCGTGCACGCCGACACTGTTGAGCAGCGGGAGATCTCGGAAGGCCACCGGGGTCACGCGGACGGCGGAGACGAGCTCGGACATGGTCATCCCTTCATTGGGAGTCGTCCGAGCATCCTGACACGGCGGCGCGAGCGCGAACAAGGATGCGGAATGCCTTATACCGAAGCGGTATTGAGTGATACCCGGGGGACCTGTCGCGCTACGGGGAGAAGGAGTGGGCCCAGCTCTCGAGGCCGGCACCGCGGCCGCTCTCGTGGCCCGGGCCGCGACGGCGCCGATGCCTCGCCAGCTCCCCCGGCGCAGGCCGCCGGGGGAGCCACGGGGTTCAGGCGGCGCGGGTGGGCTCGTCGTCCTTCGAGGTGAGGGCGCCCTCGGCGACCGCCGCGTTGCGCTCGTCGCGCCGGTTGGCCAGCGTGCTCGTGATCGTCACGACCACCAGGATGCCGACGATGACGCTCAGCGAGAGCCAGGTCGGCACCGCCGGCACCGCGTGAATTGGCTCGCCCCCGTTGAGGAACGGCAGGTTGTTCTCGTGGAAGGCCTCGAGAATCAGCTTCACACCGATGAACGCGAGGATGACCGACAGGCCGGTGTCGAGATGGCGCAGCCGGTCGAGGAGGTCGCGCACCACGAAGAACAGCTGGCGCAGGCCCATCAGGGCGAAGGCGTTGGCGGTGACGACCAGGAACGGTTCCTTGGTCAGGCCGAAGATGGCCGGGATCGAGTCGAGCGCGAAGAGCACGTCGGTGACGCCGATCGCGACCATCGTGACCAGCATCGGCGTGGCGATCCAGCGGTGGTTCTGCTTCACGAACGGCCGGCCGCCGTGCCACACCGGCGTGCTCGGGATGACCCGGCCGATGAAACCGACCACGGCGGGCGGGGCCTCCTCGTCGACGTCGGGCTCACCGTCACCGTGCTTAGAACGCACCAGGTTCCAGGCGGTGTAGAGCAGGAAGGCCGCGAAGATGAAGAACACCCAGGAGAACTGGGAGATGGCCGCGGCGCCGATGGCGATCAGGCCGGCCCTCAGCACCAGTGCGAGCAGGATGCCGATCGTGAGCACGCGCAGCTGTAGGCGTTCCGGCACCGAGAACCGGGTCATGAGCACCAGGAACACGAACAGGTTGTCAGCGCTGAGGCTGTACTCGGTGAGCCAGCCGGCGATGAACTGACCGCCGTAGCCGGGCCCGAAGCCGATGATGATCGCGACGCCGAACGCGAGGGCGACCGCGACATAGAAGAGCACCCACCGCACAGCGTGCCTGACGGTGATGTGGGTCTGACCCCGGTTGAGGAAGAGGTCGATGGCGGTGATCGCGAGAACCAGGACTACGGTCGCGATCCACCAGGCAGCGCTGACGTGCATTTTCCAGGGCCTCCGGTTTCTTCCCACACGAAAGAACCGGAGGTCTCCTCCGCCCGGCAGATGTCGCCGTGTTCGATGAACACGCCTGATCTGTTGGTCCGAGCCGATGACGCCGGGCATGACCGGTCCACATTGACCGGCCTGGTATCGAGATGCCGTGCTGACGACGTCACCGTTCTAGGGAGTACTCCCCTCCACTACCGGCCCAGTGTGCTCTGCCTGTAGGGGCGGAGTCCACTTCCGGTGAAGTAAGACACATGCGGTGCGGGAACCTTTACAGTGCCCGCGCCTCATGCGTCTCGTAGAACGTCTTTTGGTCCCGGTTTGTTTCGGTGCTTGCGGACGCGGTGGTCACCCGCCGCCCGCAGGGCGCCTATCGGGCCGCGTACGCCAGTTCCTGCTCCGGTGCGGCCTCGGCACCACTCAGCAGGTAGCGAACCGCCTCCTGGGCGTCCCAGCCGTCCGGGTACTGGTTCAGCAGCTGCTTGGCGGCCGTCAGGTCGGAGCCGAGGGTGAGCAGCGGCCCCTCCTCGATGCCGGACCGCACCTGGGGCATGCCGATGGTGGCCATCAGGCCGTTGCACAGGCACTTGCGGCCCACGGTGTTGCTGAGCTCGCCGCCCTTGCGCACGTAGTCGTCCTCGGGCTCGGACGGGCAGCGGTAGCCCAGCTGGCCGGGCTTCTTCTCGTACGCGGTGCGCAGGTAGGCCAGGTCGCAGATGCGGGTGCGCTCCAGGTACGTCTCCTGCTCGCCGAGCGTGCCGTCCATCGGGACGACCTTGAACGGGAAGCCGGTGGGCGAGGCCAGGGCGTCGGTGCGGACCTCGAGGCGGTCGGCGGCCAGCGCGTCGAGCAGTTTGCCGCGGTTCTCCGGCGTGGTGCCGGAGTCACTGCTGAGGGCGAAGATCGTGCCGACCTGGACGCCGACCGCGCCCTGGGCGATGGCCTGCTGCACCAGCTCCGGGGTGGCGTAGGCGCCGGCCAGCCAGAACGGCAGGCCGAACTTGGCGATCTTGGGGATGTCGGCCTCGTCGCGGGTGCCGTAGACCGGCTCACCGTTGTCGGCGAACGTCATCCGGCCGCGCGGCGGGGCGTTGTGCCCACCGGCGATGTGGCCCTCGACGACGAAACCGTCCGGCGTGGTGGCCTCTTCCTTGGTCAGGTAGGCCGCCAGCGGGTGCGAGGCGATGATGGCGAGGAATTTGGGACGCTTGAGCGGAGGGAAGTTCTCCGGCACCACGTCGTAGGGGTTGAGCTCGGTGGCGTACGTCTGCGTGGACTCGTCGACGTGGATCTCCATCGCCACCTGCTCGTGGCGGGCCATCTTGTCGAGCAGACGCGGGATCTTGGACGGGATACCCGCGCCGACCAGTACGTAGTCGACACCGGCCAGCATCGAGCCGTAGAGCGAGGGCACCATCGCCAGCTGGATCTTCTCCAGCAGGTTGATGCCGACGGGGCCGTCGTGGCCCTCCTTGGCGAGCCAGACCTCGACGAACGCGCTGGCGACCATCAGCTCGCGGCTGCGGGAGACCGGCTTCAGCGTCAGGTTGGGCACCGGCAGGTACGCCTTGCCCTCTTCGCGGCCGTTCTCGTTGAAGTAGCGGTCGAGGATGCGCTCGGCCACCTCCGGCACCGGGAAGTGCGCCAGGGCACGGCGCATGTGCCCGCCCGGGTCGCCGTCCTGCAGGCGGCGGGCCACCACGGTGTCGAGCGCGGTACCGGACACCACGCCGAGGTTGCCGGTCATGGCGACCTGCCTGGCCAGGTTCCAGTCGGAGACCGCGGCCCCCATGCCGCCCTGGATCACGACGGGCAGGGCCGGCTCGCCGGTTGGCGCACCGGGCTGCGCCAGGTCGAGACCGGGCGCGGACTCTTCGTTCCTCACAGCAGCAGGCCTTCCCGTCGAAGATGATCAACTTACGATTTCGTAAGTTACGCCTACGGAAACGTAAGTTACGCCCTCGAAGGTTCCGGGCGCCAGAGGCAGGTGCGGGGAAGAGCGCTGGGTCACAGACCCTCGAGAGCCCAACGGTCGAGGTCAGAAGCTGGTTCGGCAGATAACCCGTTCGGCTGAACCGGGCCGGTTCCGGCTCCAGGATTTCTTGACCGGGCATCGCCCAATTCCGGCCCAACGGTCAGATGTAGCCCCATTTGCTCCCCGCGTAGACCGCCTCGGCCCGGCGGGAGACGGCGAGCTTGCGCATGAGGTTGCTGACGTGGAACTTCACCGTGGTCTCGGAGATGTAGAGCCGGGTCCCGACCATCCGGTTCGAGCAGCCCTGGGCCAGCAGCCGCAGCACCTCGATCTCCCGCCCGGTCAGCCGCGGCCGGCCCCGGTCGGCACCCGGGCTCAGGCTGCGCACCATCGCCGCGGTGCTCCGGGCGTCCAGGGCGCCCTCGCCCCGCCCGACCGCCCGCACGGCCCGCACCAGCTCCGACGTGTCCACGTCCTTCACCACGTAACCGCGCGCCCCACGCTGGATCGCGGCCAGCACCAGCCGGTCGTCGAGCAGTGTGGTCAGCACCAGCACGCCGAGGCCGGGGAAGTGGTTGGTCAGGGTGGCGCACAGGTCCAGGCCCTCGGTGTCCGAGGGGCCGGAGAGCTTCAGGTCCAGCAGCACCACGTCGGGCCGCGCCCGCTCGACCACGGCGAGCACCCCGGGAGCCGAGGCCGACTCACCGACGACGCGCAGATCGTCCTCACGCTCGAGAAGTGCCCGCAGACCCTGCCGCACGTTGGCGTGGTCGTCGACCACCACGACCGTGGTGCTTCCGGTTCGAGATGCCGGCACCTGCACTGACGTCGTTGTCATCGTGCACCCTCCAGATCGGGATCCTCCTGGACGGTAGGCCGGGGTGAACCCCTACGTAAAGGCCTAACCGCGCAGCGTGAGGACCTGTCCGGTCGGAGGGGGAATCCGACCGTTCGGCCGGGACCGGCGGTGCCGGCCCGGCTAGGGTCCGGATCATGACCTACTCCCCGTTCCCCGAGCTGAACGCGCTGTGGGACTTCCAGTCCGAGAACGGCTTCGAGTCCTACGCCCAGGGGTTCGGCCTGTACGGCGAGTTCGGCGACCGGGACACGCTGGCGCCCGGCTGGTCGGGTGACGAGGAGTTCCACGCCCGGCTGAAGGCGTTCGCCCAGGCCACCGGGGGTGGCTCGATCTACGCGCTGTGGGATGCCGGCGACGGCACCCGTCCGGTCGTCGTCTTCGGCGACGAGGGTGGCATCCACGTGATCGCGGCCGACGTGCGTGACCTCCTGCGCGTGCTCACGTTCGACGTCGAGCCGATGGTCGACTGGGACCGCGTGTACTACTTCAAGAGCGACGAGGACGAGCCCAGCGACGAGCACGACCTCTTCGTCAGCTGGCTGCGGGAGACCTTCGGGATCGAGCCGGTGGACGACGCGGACGCGTTGGTGGAGTCCGCCCAGTCGCGTCACGGTGCGGCTTTCCGGGCCTGGATCGGGCGTTTCGAGCTCGGCTAGCGGTACAGCACCTTCATCGCCCGCCCGCGCAGGGCCTTGACCGGCCGCCCCAGGCGGCCTTCGGCGGCCAGGGCCGAGCGGGCCGCGATCCATCCGCAGGCTCCGTGCACCCCGCCGCCCGGATGGGTGGAGGCTCCGGCCAGGTACAACCCGTCGATCACGGTCTCCGGGCGGCCGAGCCCGGTGGCCGGCCGGAACACCAGCTGCTGGTGCAGCTGCGCGGTGCCGCCGTTGATCGCGCCGCGGTACAGGTTCCCGTTCGAGGCCTGCAGGTCGGACGGGTGCTGCACGGTGCGGTGCCGCACCCGGTCGCGGAAGCCGGGGGCCAGCTCCTCGAGCCTGGCGTCCATCGCGGTGGCGACCTGTCCCGCGTGCGCGTCGTCGTACTTCTCGCGCGGGAGATGTGTGTAGGCCCAGACGCTTTCGGTGCCGGAGGGGGAGCGTGTGGGGTCGGCCGTGGTCATCTGGCCGAGCAGGGCGAACAGCTCGTCCGGTTCCCGGCCCGAGGCCAGGTCCGACGACCAGCGCGACAGCCCCGACAGGCCGGTGCCGAAGTGCACCGTGCCGGCCGTGCGGGCGGCCTCGGCGCGCCACGGGATGCCGCCCTCGACCAGCCAGTTCACCTTGACCGTGGGCAGATCCCACTCGAACCGCGCCAGATCACGGCGCAGTCGTTCGGGAAGGTGCTCCGCGCCGACCATTTCGTTGAACAGGCGAGGTGCATCCACGTCCGCAAGCACTGCTCGCCGCACCGCCACCTCGCGCCCGCTCGCCGTGCGCACCGAGGTCGCGCGCCCTCCCCGGACCCCGACCGACACCACGTTCTCGCCGACGTCGATGCGGGCCCCGGCCGACTGTGCGCGGCGCGCCATCGCTTTCGTCAGCATGCCCGAACCACCCTGCGGCACCGGGAAACCCACGTCCTGCGCGAGCATCACCAGGAGCCAGCCGAAGATCCCGCTGCCCGGTGCCTCCATCGGGACGTCGGCGTGCATGGCGTTGCCGGAGACCAGTAGTTTGCCGTGCTCGCCCCGGAACCACTCCTGGGTCAGGCGGATCACCGGCGCCGCGGCGATGCGGGCCAGGTCGAGCGTGTCGTGAGCGCCCGCGCGCCACAGCAGTTTCGCGCCGGAACGGACCGGGGGGAACGGTGTGAACAGGGCGTCGAGCAGCGGATCACGCAGACGCTGCCACTGCTCGAACAGCCTCAGCCAGGAATCGCCGTCGCCGGGGGCGTCCGCGTCGAGGGCCTCGGCGGTCCGCGCCGGGTCGCGGTGCACCACGGCGCACCGCTCCTCGTCGGCATCGGCCACGTGCGCGATCACGCTCGGCGCCTGCACCCAGGTCAGGCCGTGCTGCTCCAGGCTCAGCCGTTTGATCACCGGGGACGCTGCCGCGAGCGGGTAGAAGGCGCTGAACAGGTCGGACGTGGTCTCGGGAGACTCCGGCCAGAGCGAGCCCGAGCGCACCGCACCGCCGATCTCGTCCTGGGCCTCCAGCACCAGCACGTCCCAGCCGGCGTCGGCCAGGGCCGACGCGGCGACCAGCCCGTTCGGCCCGGCCCCGATGACCACGGCGTCCACGGTCTCCATGCTCGGTTCTCCGCTCGCTAGTCCGGGCACCATCCCAGCAGGCGCCCGCGGCGGGCGCGAGCCGGAGTGGTCCCCGGTATCGGCCGAGGGAACCCGGGCACAGGCGGGCGGACCGAAGTCCGGTTCTGACCGATCGGCGACTACGTCTTGCAGTCAGGCGTATCCGCAGGGAAAGCTTGGGGCACCCAAAGACGGGCAAGCACGGAGGAAGAATGTCCAGTCGCGACAGACACGTAGCTCGCCCGCTCAGACACCCGGCGGTCTAGACCTCCGGGCCCTCAGCGCCAGGACTTCGCTCCCCACCGCACTCCGCGAGAGTCGCCGGTCCGGTGGGCGGCGGATGTCCGGTCGATCGCCAACTTCCCGTAGGTCGGGAACCGGGCGTGACCTCAGGCGCTGATCCGGCCCGGGCGCGCCGCCGCCCGCAACTGCTCCAGCACGGCCTCCACGGCCGGCACCCCGTGGCTGCTCGGCGCCAGCACGGCCGACACCGTGCGTGACGGGTAGCCTTCCAGGGGAACCACTTTCACCGACGGATTGAGACTGGCCGCGAGCGCCATGCCGGGCAGGGCGGCCACCGCCAGCCCGGCCGCGACCAGGGCCTGCACCACCACGTAGTCGTCGGTGCTGTGCCGGATGTCGGGCGTGAAGCCGGCTTTCACGGCCTCGCGCACCAGGTGCTTGCGGCACGAGACGCAACCGGCGATCCAGCGCTGCCCGGCCAGGTCGTTCATGGTGACCGAGTCCCGGCCCGCCAGAGGGTTTTCCGGTCCGATCACGGCGTGCAGCGGGTCGCGCAGCAGTTGCACGGCGTCGAGCGGGCCGCGCTCGAACTCCTCGCCCGGGTAGTCGAAGACGATGGCCAGGTCGCACTGCCCCTCGGCGATCAGCACCAGGGCCTCGGGGGGTTCGACCTGGGTCAGGCGCACGTCCAGCCCGGGATGGTCGGTGCCCAGGCTCATCAGGGCCTTCGAGACCAGGGTGGCGCTGGCCGAGGGGAACGCCGCGATCCGGACCCGGCCGGTGCGGCGCCGGGCCAGGTCGGCGAGGGCCTCGCCGGCGGCCTCGAGGCGCGCGTCGATCGCGTCGGCGTGACGCAGCAGAAGCTGGCCCGGATCGGTGAGCGCGATGCCCCGCCCGACCCGGGTGATCAGCGCCAGGCCGAGGTCTTTCTCCAGCTTGCGGATGTGCTGACTGACGGCCGGCTGGGTCCAGCCCAGGGTGCGGGCGGCCGCGGCCATCGAACCGGAGTGCGCCACCTCGCGGAACACGAGCAGGCGCCTCGGGTCGAGCTTGAGCGTGGCCGAGCCCTCGCCGAGCACCGGGCGGTCGGCCTCGGGCTCCGGCTCGGGCGTGACCGGAGATTTAACCGGGGGCGTCGCGGTCTCCTGCGCGGCCACCACCTCGGGCCGGGCCGCGGGGTGCTCGTTCTCGTGGCGGGGCACCGGGCCGGTTCCTCCCAGCACCGCTTCCACCTGCGCCTCCGGCACGGCGTGGGTGTGAGCGACGGGCTGCTCGTCGTCCGCGATCGGTGGCATGGACCCATTCAGCCACACAAATCTGCGAAACCAAAGCTGAGCTTGGGGCTCACTCCGACCAAGACGTTCTTGTCGCAGTCTCAAGGTTGCGGGACGGTGAAAAAGGTTGCGGTGGCCGAGATGCACGTGGAGGACGAGATGCTGACGATCGGGTTGCTGGGCGGGATGAGCTGGCAGTCGACGGCGGAGTACTACCGGATCGCGAACGAGATGGTGGCGCAGCGGCTGGGCGGGCTGCACTCGGCACGCGTGGTGATGGCTTCTGTCGACTTCGCCGAGATCGGGGTGCTGCAGCGCGCCGGGCAGTGGGACGAGGCCGGGCGGGTGCTGGCCGAGCAGGCCCGGGGGCTGGTGGCGGCCGGCGCCGACATGGTGCTGATCTGCACGAACACCATGCACAAGGTGGCCGACCAGGTCGCCGCCGCGATCAGCGTGCCGCTGGTGCACCTGGCCGACACCACGGCCGAGGCCGTGCTCGCGCAGGGGGTGGGCACGGTCGCGCTGCTGGGCACCGCGTTCACCATGGAGCAGGACTTCTACCGCGACCGGCTGGCCTCGCACGGGCTGGAGGTGCTGGTGCCGACCGAGCCGGAGCGGGCGCTGGTGCACCGGGTGATCTTCGAGGAACTCTGCGTCGGGATCATCCGTGAGGAGTCCCGGCAGGCCTACCGGGACGTGATCGCCGGGCTCGTCGAGCGCGGCGCGCAGGGCGTGATCCTGGGCTGTACCGAGATCGAGCTGCTGATCTCGCAGGCCGACAGCACCGTGCCGGTCTTCCCGACGACGCGCCTGCACATCGAGGCGGCGGTGAACCGGGCGATGGCGCTCGCGGTGGCGTAAGAGCCCGATGGCGGACGCGTCGGTCGGGCCGACCGACGCGGTCGCCTCGGTCGAGGGCAGGGGTCGGGTCGGGGTCCGGGCGGTCCGCGAGGTTTCGCCGTCCGGCGAACTGTTGCCGCGCTAGCGTCGACGGCATGCAGATCGCCAACGTGGACGTGGCCGCCGCCGCGCGGCTGCTCGCCGAGGAGTCCCGCTCGGCGATGCTGACCCTGCTGCTCGACGGCCGGGCCCATCCGGCCGGAGTGCTCGCCCAGGTCGCGGGCATCGGCCGGCCCGCCGCCAGCGCACACCTGAAGCAGCTGGTCGAGGCCGGGTACCTCGAGGTCGTGGCGCAGGGGCGGCACCGCTACTACCGGATCTCGCGGCCCGAGGTCGCCACCGCGCTGGAGTCGCTGGCCGCCATCGCCCCGCCCCGGCCGGTGCGCAGCCTGCGCCAGAGCAGCACCGCACGTCGGCTGGCCGCCGCCCGCACCTGTTACGACCATCTGGCGGGCCGGGCCGGGGTCCTGCTGCGCGATGCCCTCGTCGACCACGGGCAAGTGGCAGAGGGTGTCGTGACGGCGCTGGGTGCAAAGGATTTCGGTGAGCTCGGAATCGACGTCCCCACTCTGGCGAGAGCACGTCGTCCTCTGGTGAAAGACTGCCTCGACTGGACCGAACGCCGGCCCCATCTCGCCGGAGCCCTCCCGGCCGCACTGCTTCTCGCGTTCACCGGCCGCGACTGGATGACCCGCCAGGCCGGGCGCCAGGTCGAGATCGATCCGGCCGGATGGCGCCAACTGGGCGACTGGCTGGGCTGTTCCGGCGGATGCCACAGCCGCTGAACGGCCGCCAGGGACCTCCCGTACTCCGCGTCGGCCAAAGGTCATTGCCGGTTCGGGCATTTCGATGCCGAGATCGCCCGGACCCTTCGCTCGGCGCGCCCGCCCGGCTAGATTGGGACTCGTCTCGATGCGGAGCGCGTGAAGGGCGGACACCGGTGAGAATCAGCCAGCTGTGCGAGAAAACCGGGGTCAGCGCGCGCTCGCTGCGGTACTACGAGCAGCAGGGGCTGATCGAGGCCGGGCGCCGGCCCAACGGTTACCGCGACTACGACGACGACGCGGTGGTGACCGTGCTGATGATCCGCTCCCTTCTCGAACGTGGTTGCCCCACCGAACTGATCCGCAGTCTCCTGCCCGGTCCCACCGGTGGTGGCTGCCCCGACGACCAGGCCGTGGGGCAGGGAGTCATCGACTGCGTCACGAGTGTCCGTGACGAGGTGGCCGAGAAGGTCGCCCACCTGTCCCGCACACGTGACTCGCTCACCCGTTTCCTCGAGCAGCAAGACCAGTCAGTCGGTTCGCTCGTCACGCAGTAGCCCGGCCAGCAGGTCGGCGGCCGAGCCGTCGCGGTGGGTGCGGCCGACCACCAGGGCGGGTGCGTTGCCCGGCCCGGGCACGGTGTGGCCGCCGCCGTTCACGGTGTAGAGCGCCACGTGAAGACGCTCCGGTTGGCTGAACGACGTGCGTTCCACTGACGTCGTGGTCGATCGGGTGGGAAGTGCGGTGGTCTCGGGTGGCGTGGTGATGCCGTTGCGGGCCGCGAAGTAACGGGCCGTCTCGGGCATCGACAGCGTGCGCCCGCCGACCTTGAAAAGGGTGCGGGTGAGCCAGGACATCTCACCGCCGCGGTAGCTGACGATCGGGTCTTTCGTGCCGTGGATGAGGATCACCGGCAGCGGGACGACCGGCTCGGTCGGCGCCAGGAAGTTCTCCGGCGCGGGCAGGGTGGCCGCGATGATCATGGCTCCACCGAGCAGGCCGGGCGCCTCGTGGATCAGCCGCATCACCATCTGCCCGCCGTTGGAGTAGCCGACGGCGAAAACTTTTCGGGCCCCCAGCTTCTCGATCACGGCCCGGGTGAAGGCGACGTCGTCGACGTTCGCGGTGCGGGCCGGGAAGAAGCTCTCCTTGCGGGCGTCGTTCCAGTTGCCCCGGTATCCGTCGAGATACACCACCCGGGCGCCGTGACCGGTCAGCCGGTCGAACTGGTGGCCGGTGAACGTGCGGTGCGCCGCCCCCGACTGTCTCGAACCGTGGAAAACCAGGACGATAAGCGGCGATTGCGGCCCGACGGCCATGAAGGTCCGGGTGCGGCCGTCGATCTCGACGCTGTCGTGCGTCACAAGTTCTTGCTCTTTCGTGCTCATACGGCGACGCTAAACGTTGACATCGTGTCAAGGTCAAGCAAGCCGGGAGCGCCGCGGTGAAGATCAGTGAACTGGCCACGAAGACCGGTGTGAGTGCCCGGTCGCTGAGGTACTACGAGCAGCAGGGGCTGATCACGGCGCAGCGGCGGGCCAACGGCTACCGCGAGTACGACGACGAGGCCGTGGCCACGGTACTCACCATCCGCTCGCTGCTCGACCTGGGCTTTCCGAGCGACCTGATCCGCACCGTGATGCCGTGCACCAAAGGCGAGACGCAGGAAGACATCTGCGGCGGGGTGCTGCAGCGGGTCGAGGCCATCCGCGACGAGGTGGCCGAGCGGGTCGTGCAGATGCGGCGCACCCAGGAGACTCTGACCCGCTACCTCGACGAGGCCCGCGCCTGAGGTTCTGGTCCGGGCCGCCAAAACGGAGAACCGGAGGCCGCGGCCTCCGGTTTCGTGGGGTGGTCGCCCCCTGGTGATCTGTCAGTCGTCATGGCGGTCCACCTTCTGCCGGGCCTCCCGGCGCCGTCCCTCGGCCCGGCGGTCACGGCGGGAGCCGTTGGTGGCCGAGGCGATCCGGTTGAGCAGCAGGCGGTGCTGGAGTTCGTCGGGGCTGAGGGCACGGTGGGCCAGGAGCTGCCCGTCCGTCCAGGTCTTCGCGAGTTTCATGAGGTACTGGATAACGCCTGGAACGTCCCGGCGTCACCTGGTTTTCCGGGGCACGGTGCGGCCCGCCGGCGACCGGAGGTCTAGACCGGCACCTGCCAGCACACCACGGTGCCGCTCGCCCCGCTCGACCGCGTCCTGAAGGCGCAGGTGCCCTCGTGCCGCTCGGCGCGCGTGCGCATGGTCGTGGTGCCCGTACCGATCTTGGCGTCGGCGGAGACGCCGCTCCCGTCGTCCTCGATCTCGAGCGTGACCTGACCGTCGTCCACCCCGAGCCGCACCTCCACGGCCGTGGCGTGGGCGTGGCGGGCCGCGTTCGAGAGGGCCTCGCGCAGCACCGCGAGCAGGTCGCTGTGCACCGACACCGGCACCAGCGTGTCGACCGGGCCGCGGAAGGTCAGCACCGGCTCGAAACCCAGCGCGGTGGTGGCCTCCGAGACCACGCCGAGCGCCTCCGACCGCAGGCTGGCGGGCTCGTCGTCGGGCTGCTGCAGGCTGAAGATCGAGGTCCGGATGGCGTTGATCGTGGTGTCGAGGTCGTCGATCAGGCCGGAGAGCTTGCCCGTCTGGGCCGGGTTCTGGATGCTCATGCCGATGCTCTGCAGGCCCAGGCCCACCGCGAAGATCCGCTGGATCACCAGGTCGTGCAGGTCACGGGCGATGCGGTCGCGATCTTCGAGCACGGCCAGGCGCTGCCGGTCGGAGGCCTGCCGGCTGAACTGCACGGCCAGGGCCGCGTGCCCGGCGAAGCTCTCCACCATCTGCATGTCGGCCTCGGAGTAGGGCTCCTCCTGCGGACCGCGCGCCACCGTGAGCGCACCGATCACATTGTCGCCGACCACCAGGGGCACGAGCACGGCCGGTCCGCTGTAGCACTCGGAGATGCCCGGGCCGGTCACGAAACCCTCGGCCAGGAAGGCTTTCGGCTCGGAGAGACGGGTGTCGGCCAGGTGGTAGGAGGTGCCGAGCGTGGCCTCGGTGTTGTCGCCGTAGGCCGCGCGCACGCTCAGGCCGCCGTCGTGGTCGTTGAGCAGCAGGAAGCTCGCCCCGCCCCCGGCCACGGTGGAGGCCCGCTGCACCACCAGGCGCATGGTCTCCTCGGTCTCGGCGCCCGCCAGCAGCGACTTGGTCACGTCACCGGCCGCGGTCAGCCAGGCCTCCCGGCGCCGGGTGACGTCGAACAGCCGGGAGTTCTCGATCGCGATGCCGGCGGCCGCGGCCAGGGCCACGATCAGCTGCTCGTCGCGCTCGGTGAAGCTTCCGCCGTCCCGCTTCTCGGTCAGGTAGAGGTTGCCGAAGACCTCACCGCGCACGCGCAGAGGGACGCCCAGAAAGCTCCCCATCGGCGGGTGGTTGGCCGGGAACCCGGACGATGCCGGGTGGTCCGAGAGCTTGTCGAGCCGAAGCGGAACCGGCAGCTCGATGAGGACTCCGAGGATGCCCTTGCCGCGCGGCGGATCACCGATCCGGGCGCGGGTGTGGGCCGGGATCCCGACGGTGATGAAGTCGGCCAGGTCGCGGCCGTCGGGCCCGAGCAGGCCGAGCGCGGCGTACTTGGCCTCGGCCAGGTCGGCCGCGAGCTCGGTGATGCGGCGCAGGGTGTCAGGAAGGCTGAGGTCGCTGGCCACCGCGATCACCGCGTCGAGCAGACGGTGCAGCTGCTTCTCGGTGTCGATGATCTCCTGGGAGCGCCCGATCAGCTCCTGCAGCAACCGCTCCAGCCCCAGCTCGGGCAGGGGTGGGGGTTGTCCGGCGCTCCAGTACCGGTGGGCCTCGATGGCTTCCCGGTTGTGGCCGTAACGTTCGATGTCGTCGTCGCTCTGGTCATTCACCGCTGCTGGATCCTCACCGCCGCCGACACGTGCCCGGCTTGAATCATTTCACGGTGGGCTCGAGGTATCGCCCCGTCACGCGTTCCAGCGCGACCGCGAGCATGCGGTCGTGACGCCCGGGCATCCAGGCCCGGGGGCGGTTGACCTGACGGCCGGCCAGCGAGTCACCCTCGCGCAGCTCGAACGAGCGGCCCACCACGGTGACGCTCCAGCCCAGGTGGGTGGCCTCGTCGATCTTGTCGACGTGGAAGGCGACCACGGTGTTGCGGGCTGCGCGCTCGATCGTCGAGCCGTCGGCGAAGGGGATCAGCAGGACGTCGTCGGCGAGGGCGACGTTCACCGGGAGCACGTCGGGCATGGCCTGGTAGGTGAAGACGAGCTGGCCGATCTGGGCGGTGCCCAGCAGTGCCAGGCACTCGGCGCGGTCGAGAACACGCACGGTCAGCTCCGGAAGCCCGTCGTCGTCACCGGACGTCGCGGGCAGCGTGACGTCGGGCTGCTGGTCGGTGCTGGGCACGAAGAGGTCTGACCTTCCGGAGTCCGGCGGAGGTGCGGATCTGGCGAGTCTGCGCTTCACGGTCAGACGTTCAACAGGGTCGAAGGTCCTGATGCCGAGCATCCGGGGCCTCGCTTTCCAGGGGGTCGCTACCGGGGGTGGTGCAGCGGGTCGATGACAAGAACCGAGGCCAGGGAGGGAATCTCCTGGCCTCGGGCGGGTGATGCGTTCTCGGATTCAGCCGGCTTCGACGAGACCCTCCTTCCGTGAGGTGTTCTCCTCGGGGACGGTCTCCCCGTGGACGACCAGGGCGGGGCAGGAGGCGTACTCGGCGACCTTGGCGCTGACCGAGCCGAGCAGGACGCCGGCGACGCCTCCGTGACCGCGGCTCCCGACGACCACCAGAGTGGCGAAACGGGATTCGTCGATCAGGGTCTTCGCGGCGTTGCCCTCACGGACCACCTGCTCGACGGTGACCGGCGGGCGGTCCCCGAGAGCGTCGGTGACGGTCTCGGCGAGCACGCGGGCCGCGTCGCGTTCGGGGTTCCAGTCGGCCGGGCAGGCGGCCCAGCCGTAGGTGGCGGGGAATTCCCAGGCGGTGACGGCGCGGAGGGTGTCTCCGGTGGCCGCGGCCAGCTGGGAGGCCCATCGCAGGGCCTGGCGGGACTGGATCGAGCCGTCGACCCCGACGACGATGCGGTGGGTGGTCATGGCCGGATCCCCTTTCTCGGTGGGTGTTCTCGTGAATTCTCGGGCCGGGTCACCCGGTAGCGACCCGGCGGATCGCCGGAGGGGTCAGTGCATCCACTTCTGGCTGCTGACGACCGGGAGCTTCTCCCAGACGTTGCCCAGGCCCCAGGTCTTGCCGGCGGCCACCGCGACCAGGGCGAAAAGCACCAGGGCGTAGGCGATGTGGTAGTCCATGAACGGGTTGGTGCTGCCGGTGGGCTCGCCCGCGCCGGTGGTCTGGGCCATCGGCCACTCGGCCAGCCACATCATCGCCATGATGAGCGATCCGCTGACGGCCGAGATCTTCATGGCGACACCGGCGATGACCGCGACACCGATCGCGAACATGCCCAGGATGAAGAGCACGTCCACCACGACGTTGCCCGCCATGTTGTTGAAGAGCGAGGCGAACGGGCCCTGGTCGATGCTGCCCAGGAAGCCCTTGGTCGGGGAATTGCCGTTGATCCAGGCCTTTTCGCTGCTGGTCGAGTACCCCAGCCCGAAGGTCTTGTCGATCGAGGCCCAGAGGAAGATGAACCCGACGAGGATCCGCAGGACCGCGAAGAGTTTCGCGGCGCCGCTGCTCAGGGTGCTGTTCTTGGCTCCGGCTGCGCCCACGGGGCCGGCGCTGCTGGTGAGGCCACTTGCCGACGACGGGCTCTCGACGGGGGCCGCGTTCTCGATCGACATGACCGGTTCCTCTCTGAGGTTCTTGCGTCCTTTGCTGATGCCTTGAGTCTTCTCCGCCGGAACGGTTCCGGAACCGGCCAAAAGCACGCCGTCGGCCCGGCAAAGGTCCCGCCAAAGGTCCCTGCCTTTCTGCAAAGATTTCGCACTGATTGACACCCCTTCTGACCAGGGCATTCGTCTTTTGTGGCGGGGTGTTGCAAAGTGGCGCGCACCCAAGGGCGGCGAGGCGGTTTTCGTCGATCTTGGCGACCGCTGACAAGGCACCGCCAGGTGCCTTCACAAACGCATTTGGTGATCAGTGTGAGGTGCGCTGTGCTGCATAATTTCGACCTCGTCGCTCTGGCCGTGACTCTGCCCGAGCACGATCTGGTTCCCGGGGCGCTGGGAACGGTCGTCGAGGTCTACACCGACCCGAAAGAGGCGTACCACGTGGAGTTCGGGGCTTCCGACGGCGGCGTGACCCCGCTGGTCCGGCTCGGGCCCGACGAGGTGCACAAACTCGGTCGATGAGGGGTGGGGCCCGTCGGGCCCCTTCCCGATGCTCTCGTCAGACGTGTCGGCGAGTCGGCTGCCGGGGCCGTTGCGGCATCCCGGCCGCGGGCGGTTCGTGTGGTCTGGGTTACGCCGGGGTCGCCTTTGTGCCTGATCGTGGACGCGCCGGGGCGGCGACCCGCCGTGTCCCGATCTCCGGGTGGTTGGCATCGGTGCAGGTCAGGACGGGTTTCCCGGGGTTGCGGAGGCGGAGTCCGGAAGTCGCTTTGGAGATCGGCCCCCTCATCCCCTAAGCTTCTACATGTCCGCAACGGAGACCAGAAAAGTCCGACGCGAGTCTGAGGCCCCCATCGTCTAGTGGCCTAGGACGCCGCCCTTTCAAGGCGGTAGCACGGGTTCGAATCCCGTTGGGGGTACGCTTCACCGCACCATCAGCAAGGCCCTGTAGCGCAGTTGGTTAGCGCGCCGCCCTGTCAAGGCGGAGGTCGCGGGTTCAAGTCCCGTCAGGGTCGCTTCGCCTGAGTCAGCACGTTCGTCTCAGGTTCCGGCCAGGTAGCTCAGTTGGTACGAGCGTCCGACTGAAAATCGGAAGGTCGACGGTTCGACCCCGTCCCTGGCCACCAGAACAAAAGCGCCCCTGACCTGCGGAAACGCAGGGCGGGGGCGCTTTCTGGTTTGCTCACTGGGACCGTTCCGATGGGCTAGTTGCTCACGTATTGCTCACAAGGTGCGGCGATCGGGGCGGTGTCGTGTCAGAAGCTTCGCCGCTTCGTTGACCTGTTGAGCGGCCTCACCCCGGATCAAGTGGGCGTAGACCTGTCGTGTCACCTGCGGGGAGGAGTGCCCGAGGATGAGCTGAACGATCTCGATCGGGACGCCGCCGGCCAGCATCAGGGAACACGCGCCATGCCGGGTGTCGTGCAGTCTGACCGAGGGAAGGTCGCAGGCGCGCGCCTGACGCTCGAACTCCACGGTCACCCTGTCTGGGCGCAGGGGTACGCCGTCGGGGCGGCAGAAGACCAGGTCGTGGTCCTGGTAGTCGGACCCCATGAAGTCCTTCTCGGCGTTTTGGCGCTCACCGTGCCGCTGGAGAGCTTCCTGTGCGGGAGAGGCCAGAGGCACCCACCGGCGCCCCTTGCGCGACTTGGGTGCCTTGAACAGGCGGCCGACGTGTTCGGCGGCGCACGCCGGGCAGGCGGCCTGCTGGGGCGTGATCTGTTTCCGGGTCACGGACACGATCGTCTGTCGCACCCGGAGGCCGGCGCCGTCGGGATCGATGTCCGACCAGCGCAGGCCGCACAGCTCCGCTCGGCGGAGTCCCGCATAAGCCGCGAGCTCGTACAGCGCCGATAGCCGATCGTCGAACATGTGCTCAAGAAAGCGCGCCGTCTCGGCCGGCTGCCACACAACGGGTTCGTCGTCATCGTCGATCTCTGAGGCGGTGGAGATTGAATCCATCTGTCCCATGGCCGGATTGACTGCTATCAGCTCTCGCCGTTGAGCCGCCGAGAGAGCGGCCCGGAGGGTACGGCGATATCCGTCAATGGTTGCGGAGGATCGCTTTTCGACTCGACGCCCGACGTTGCCGGCCGGACGGTCCCCGTCGATCGGTGCAGACAGGGCAGCGAGAACGGACTCGATCTGACTGCGGCGAAGGTCTCGAAGTAGAACGTTGCCGAGATAAGGCTTCCATGCGTCCCTGACGTGCCCACGGTAGTTCTTGATGGTGTTCACCGATCGACCACCCGCCACCATTTCCGCGAGCCACTGATCAAGCCACTTGCCGAGAGTCATTCGCTGGTCGTCGGTCCATGTCCCGGTGTTCAGCTTCGTCAGCTCTGCCGTAAGCGCTTCCTCGGCAAAATCTTTGGTGCGGAAGCCGCTTCGGGTGATCTGGCGGCGCTTGCCAGTGGTGGAATCCGTTCCGGCGTCAACGGTGTATGACCAGGAACCGTGCTGCTTTCGGCAGTTCTTCACTCGGCGACCATCGGCGGTCCGGCATTGGCAGCGCTTGGAAACGGAGCCACGCATTCTTTGAGAATCCTTCTGGGGTAGGGATATGACGGTGGGTTGCGGCACGGGCCGTGCGGATACGTGGCACGGCCCGTGCCAGGGTTGATTACCGCTGGATGTCGTCGCCGGAGACCTTGCGGAGGGCGCGCTCCACATCCTCATCGGTGGCTTCGGGAAGGTCGTTCAGCCAGGCGTTGAACCTGGCCTTGGGGATAACCCAGCGGTCCCCAATCTTTTTCGCGGGAATCTCTCCCTTCCGGATCATCGTGTACGTCGTCCCTCGGGACAGGGAGAGAAGCTGCGCCACTTCCATGACGGTGTAGACGGCCCGGTTGGATTCGATGCGGACGACGGTGCTCACGGAGCCTCCAGGTCGATGGTGGTCATGCAGAAGTCGCAGAGTCCGTAGGCGTAGAGCAAGGGGCCGCAGAAGGCGAGGTTGAGGTTGAGGGTGTCGACCTCGCGGCGGCAGCGGTCGCAGGTGTTGTCCTCGGCTCCTTGGGGGTCGAGCAGGGGGAAGCAGGTCGGGCAGGCGATGTGGTCGGGTGCCCAGGCGGCGGCGCATCGGGTGGGTGTGGTGGCCAGGTGCGGGCAGGCTCGGAGGTTGCCGGCGGCGGCACGGTCGGCGATGGTGCGGACCTTGTTCATGAGCCAGGCGGGCGTGGCGCTGGTGTCCAGGTGGGTGGTGATCGTGGGGCGAGACATGGTGGTGGCGTGTCCTCTCGCGGGTGGGGACGGCAGGAGCGGCTAGAGCATTAGGCGGGAATCCGAGGGTGTTTCAGCCGGTGTTCGCGGCTCGCGGCCGGTGGTGGGTCTAGGTCCTAGTGGCCTGCTCGGAGCTGGTTTTTGGGTCTAGGGGTGCCTCTAGGGCTAGGGGCCGGGTGGCTCTAGGGGTCTTGGTCGTGCCGGGCGGATCGAGCTCGGCCGGCGGGGTTAACCCGCTCGGAGCAGAGTTAGCTTTGTAACTCCGTCGCCGGGAGGTGTTATCTGTGGGCTGACCTGCGGTGAGTTAGGAAGTTAAGCGAGTTAGGTGCGGCCCGCAGAGGGCCTGGTAGGGGCCGGATGAGCCGTTTCGGGGAGGGGTCAGGGACGTAACTCGCCGGGCGCTCGGTCCCCGGCCGGATTGGGGCGCCGCAGAACCCGCACAACCTGCACAACCCCTGCCGACCGGTCGTGACCAGGCGCGTTGCTTCCCGGTCTCTGGTTCCGCAGAACTGTGCAGAACCCGCAGAACCTCCTGCCGCGACGCGGGATCGGTTGAACCTGCTCTGTTGGTGTAGATCCTCGGGTGGTCATTGGTCCTGCTTGCCGGGGGTGTGGTGGGTGGCCGGGTGGACGTCGTAGCGGGGGGACGGTGGCCGGCCGCCTTTGCGGGGGCCGGGCGGGGGTTCCTGCTGTTTGATCCAGCCGGTGTCTTCGAGCGTGGCCAGGGGCGCGTCCAGGTCGGTGGCTTTCGGGAACCGGGATCGGGGCAGGGCGTTGAAGGCGTCTCGGCGGGTGAAGGTTTCGGTGCCGGTGCGGGTGATCCAGTCCAGGACGGCGCGGGCGTCGTCGGTCTGGGTGTCGGAGCCCATGAGGTCGAACACGGCCAGGGCGTGAGCGAGGTAGTAGGTGCCCAGTCGTGCTGCACCGTGCATGGTTTCGAGGCTGACCGGGTGTGTCCAGGCGTCGGGGTGTTCGGCCAGGTGCAGGAGGCCGGCCAGGCGGGTGGTGGCTCCGATGAGCTTGGAGGCCCAGTCGGTGACGTGGGCCAGGCTCGCGCCGGGGGCCAGGCGGGGTTCTAGCTCGGTCTCGAGTCGCAGGACTTCCTGTGCGGCTTCGGGGGTGAGGGTCAGGACGGCGGGGTCGGTCCACTCGGCCAGGGTCAGCACGAGGGCGCACAGGCGGTCGCTGTAGGCGGTGAGAACCTGCTCGGTTGGTGCGGGCGGGCCGATCTGTCGTCGGCCGACGGTGTTCTCGGGTAGGGAGTACAGGATTCGACCGAGCAGCCCACGTCCCCGGAACCCGGGCATCCCGGCGATGTCGCGCAGCACGTCGGGCTGCACGGCCAGGCCGAGGGTGAGGGCCGGGGCGGTGATGTGCTCGGCGTCGCGGCCCTTGCGGTCCACGCGCATCATGTCCCCGGCGTGGCCCTTGAGGAACACCTCAAGGTTGGGGGTGCCGGAGTAGCGGCCGGCGATCGTGGCGAAGATGCCGCCCTCGGCCGACAGGACGGCCAGGCGTCCGCCCTGCTCGGCCAGCAGGGACGTTGCGGTTTCGGGGGTGATGTCGTCGGCGACCAGGCGCGGGATGACGGGGACCGTGATCCCCCGGACCTCGGCCGCACTGCCCAGGGCATCGGCGAACGCGTCGTGCCCGCCCTGCTCGGCGGTGCGGGCGAGCTTTTCGGCGTTGGCCTGAGCCACCCGCAGCATGAGGGCGGACTCGTCGATCTGGTGGGCGACCTGTTCGGCCAGGGCTCGTTCAGCGGCCAGGATCGGCCCGGTCAGGGCCTTGAAGACCGGGGACTTGCGGGAGCCGGGCGGCAGCGCGACGACGGTGAACAGGTTCACCGGTTCACGCCACCCGGCGCGGACCTCGACCACGGCCCGTCCGCCGGCCGCTGTGGACAGCGCGGCCAGGGCGATGCACCCGGCCAGGTCCGGCGGGGTCTGGTTGAACACGGTCACGGCCTCGACCTGGTCTCGGACCCAGGCGGGGAACACGTCGACCGGGAACGGCGGAAGCATCCGGGCCGGGGACAGCGGGGTTGGTGGTCCGTCCCACTGCGGCGGCACCCGGTCCGCCTGTCCGGCATGGTCGGCCTGTGGGGGCGTGTCGAGGTCGGGGACGGCCCGGACAGGACCGCGACGGTGCGGGGCGCTGGGACGCTCGGCGTTGACGCTCATCGGACACCACCGTCCGCGACCGCACCGGACAACCGGGCGGACATCGGGGCGGACATCTGGCCGGACAGTTCGGGGGCGTTGAGGGTCGGTGCGGGCAGGGTGTTGGCCCTGGTCAGTGGGGTGATCGTGTCCGGTCGAATGTCGGGCTCCTTGTCGGTGCGAATGTCGGGCACGGTGTCGGCCCTGATGTCGGTTCGGGTGTCGGTCATGCCGCGCTCCTGCGGGTCGAGGTTGCGGGCAGGGTGCGGGGACGCTCGGCGCCGCGTCGCAGCCCGGACGCGATGGTCCGGACGGTTTCGGTGTCGCTCTGTCCGACAGCTCTCGCGGCCGGTGTCAGCACGTCGTGGACGGTCTGCTCGCTCAGGGCGCCACCGGCGACCAGTTGTCCGAGCTGAACCGCGGCGGCGTACACGGCGCGGTTGCGGGTGCCGTCCCCGGCCGCGTGGATTGAGGCCACGGCCCCGTTCACGGCCGCTTCGAGGTAGGCCCGGGCACGGGCGTTCCCACCGTGAAGCCGCACCGGGGACGGCCCGGCCACCGGCGCCGGGCGCGGGGCGAGTACCTCGGCCAGCCACCCGGGCAAGGGCGCGGCCGGGGCGTCGTGGTCGTGCGCGCGGTAAGGGCGGCTGGCCACGATCGTGGGCGGGGCGACCACGTACCCACCGTGTGCCCGGGTGTCGACCAACCACCCGAGGTGCCCGGCCGTCGAGCGCAGCCGGGGCGCGTCCGGGCCGCTCGGGGCGGCGAAGTACAGGTGCGTCCCGCCGGACCCGGTGCTGACCGTGTATGTGTCCAGCGGGACCGGCTGACCGGACCGAGCACACAGCAGGTCGAAAACGTCTGCACCGTCAATGATCCCGGGTTCGGTCCACTCGGCCGGCGGGCGGGTGAGTGCGCCGTCAGGGCCGGTCTTGGGCCGGTCGAGGTCGATCACGACCAGGTCGGAGGGGCCGGTAGCGATCCCGATGCCGAACGGCACTCGCGACCAGGCCGCCTCGATCCGGCCGGGATCGGTGGTGGCCCGCTCCTGCCACGGCACGTGCCGTCCTGCCCGGCGGCATCGGGGATCGGTTGCGGTGCAACGGGTCTCGGAGTGTTCAGGGAACGCGGGACGTTTGTCCCCCGGCCGCAGCGGGAAGACGTGCCACCCGCGTGCGGCGTAGGCCAGCGCGGCCGGCACCAGGGCGCCGTGCTGCTCGGGTGCGGGGTGAGGACCGGTGATCCAGCTCAACGGCTGATCTCCTCTCGGTTGACGCGGATCAGGGACGCTGGTGGGGGCGGGGGGTTGCCTCCTCAGGGGTTGAGGGTGTTGGCGCGAGAAGTCCCGAACCGCAGGTAGTTCGGGTGACGCTCGCGCATCCGGGCCAGGTGCAGGCGCTGGCCCATGCTCCGGGCCGCGTCGAAGCGTCGGCTCCCGCCGGTCATCACCCGGTAGGCGTCCGTCAGTTCGGCCCGCTCCCGCGAGTCCATGCCGCCCTCGCGCATCCGGGCGGCGGTCACGCTCATCTCGGCGTCGAGCATCAGGACGCGGGCGATACCGACCCGGTCCACGATCACGGCGGCGACCAGGTCGTGAAGCTCCTGCACACTCAGCCGGTCCCGATCGGCCGGCGACCACTCATCGGTCAGCAGCAGAGCGGCGGCCAGGTGACTGGCCGCGAGATCCGCGACCCAGGAAAGGTTTCCCGACTCCAGAGTCTGCATCGCACGTCCCCTTCACGACAGGAAGAACATCTACGGAGCGTTACGGATCGACGGAGGGACGCAGCGCTAGCGAGCGGCGCGGGGCTGTGTCCGAAACGGCGTGAACACGGGGTTTCACGCATCGGCCGGCGGATCGGTGCTAGTTGCTAGCGTCCTGGCCAGAGCCCGGACAGACTGCTAGCGGGGGTGCTAGCGCTAGCAGGGCCAGGTGCTAGAGCGAGCAGCCCTGCTAGCGCCCGCTCCCACTACGGACGGTGAATGCCGGCCAGAGCCCGGGGGCGCGTCGCGCGGGCCGGTCGCGCGGGCTGGGTGCACGGAACCTGAGTGGGAACCGGGGCCGGGCCGGGGTCGAACCCGAACGCGGCATCCACGGCCCGCGAGATCAGGGCGAAGCACTCGGCCAGGTCGTGGCCGGCGTAGCTGTCCTGAAACTCGTCGGTCTCGATCGTGCCCTTGACCCGCCAGGAACCGGCGGACATGTAAGCGCCGAGAACCCACTCGCGGAAGGTGTCCGCGTCGAGGTCCGCGATGTCATCGCCGGTCCACCCGGCCTGGATCGCCGTCATACCGGCCGCAACCAGAACCTCACGGCCGAACGGGATCGCGATCCACGCGGACTGCTCGGTCAGGGGCCAACCGCGACCGGCGGCGGCAACGAGATCCGCCTCGTGTGTGGTGGTGGCAATCTCACGACTGTCGGCCAGGAAGAACCGGTTGCCGAACTCGGACCGCTCGGCTTCACGGGGAGCAAGGATAGGCTTGACCTGCATCGTTCTCTCCTGACCTAGGAAGTGTCGATGTACGAGGTCCGGCGGCTGAGCCCCGCCGGGCCTCACTCGTTTTGCGGCCTTGCCAGTGGCGCTGCTCCGGTTGGGTGAACCTTCTGAGCACTTCCCCAAGGTTCCATAGGGTTCCAAAGGGTGTCAAGCAGTTCCCTAGGGTTCCTGCTGGAAGCGCGGTAGGCTTGGAGTCGTCAGTGACGCATCGGCAAGGAGCGAAGAAATGCCAGGTCAGGCCGACAATCGGGCGCCATACGCGAAGATTGCCGCGCACTACATGGAGCTCATCTCATCTGGCGCTTTGCAGCCGGGGACCTTGCTGCCGAGCATCAAGGCGCTCTCGGAGGAGTGGAAAGTCAGCACGACCACGGCAGAGAAGGCTCTCCGCAAGCTGCGGGACGAAGGGCTTGTCCGTGGGATTCACGGCATCGGCACTGAGGTGCTCGATCAGCCGGCGCCGATGTCATCGGGTGCTCAGCGGCAGGATCGCGGGCGGCGCACTGGTTCTAGTTGGGGATCTGGTGAGCGATCTGACTCGCACGCGGCGGACGTAGTGCCGGCGCCTGTCGATGTGGCCCAGGCCCTTGATATCCAGCCCGGAGCCGAAGTTGTCCGTCGGAGCCGGGTGTACCGAGACCGGCATGGCATTGTGGCTCAAAGTACGTCGTGGATTCCGATGCGTTTCGGAAAGCTCATTCCGCAGCTGCTATCCAGTGAGCGACTGACAGGCGGAACGTCGTTGCAGCTCATTGCGAAAGTGACGGGAAACCCAATCAGTCATCGAATTGACACCGCGTCAGCGCACCTGTTGACGACGGAAACTGCTCTCCTGTTAGAGCTGGACCCGGACAATCCACCATCGGATCCCGTAGTAGTGATGACTGCAAAGTTTGTGGACAGTGAAGGCGAAATTGTGGAGTACGGTGTCGATCTCGGTGGGCCGGGACGGACATGGCGCACGGAGTCAGAGGTATCGCCGTGACCGGTGGTGATGTAAAGCTGCCCCAATCACCGTTCTGCGTTCTGATGGTAGGACTCCCCGGCTCGGGAAAAACTACTCTCGCGCGTGCACTTACCGATCGAGGGTATGAGCGCATTTCTCCTGATGAAGAAATGTTTCGCAGGCATGGTGTCTATGGAGTGGATTTTCCGCGAGGTATATTTCCAACTTTGGAAAAGCCGGTGCTGGAAGAGACTCGTGTAGTCCTCGCAGATCTTCTGCGATCTGGAAAAAACGTGGTTGTAGATCACGGATTCTGGACTCCGGAAGACCGAGCGCTTTGGCGTGAAACGGCGGAGGGGGCAGGCGCCAGAACAGCTCTGGTGTATCTCGAAGCCACCCATGAGGAGTTGTGGGAGCGAATCGAGAAGCGCAACAAGTATCACGAGAATGATCCGAACTCGATCTATTTTGCCGAGAGTGATTTGAAGCGCTATCGAGCCCGCTTCATCCCTCCTCAGGCTGACGAGCCGCATCTGTTGTACGACGGTGATGCCGACATCGTGCGGGTGTGGGAGGAGTCTGAGGCGCGACCGTCGGAGTAGTTCTGTGCAGGGTCTCTGTGGATCGTGTGATTTCTGTGGCGAACGGCCATCGCTGTGATGATGGCGGCGTGACGGCTTCCGTGTGCAGTATCAGTTAGGCCATGATGGCCCGGTGCTTACGACGGCTCAAACAATCGCCGAGACGGCCCCCTGGTGGTTCGCCGGCACCATCGGCCTAGCTGGTGTGACGATCGGCGTGATCCTTAAATGGATTACCGATGCTCTCTCGCAGCGGAACAGGAATAGGCGAGAGTCGCAATACCGGTTTATCGCTGATAAGCGGACTGCTTTCACCAACTTTCTTGCAGCCTCCCACGCGGTGGCGGACGTCCGGGAGCAGATGCGGGACCATGAGGTGCGTAGGTTGCAGTTGGACGCCAAAGATTCAAGCCAGGCTGAGGACGATGAATTCAACGAAAAGCTGGATCATTTAGGCCGAGCATGGGAGTCATCATGGTCTGACCTTCGGGAGGCAGTTGCCATGATCGACCTCATAGCCGACAAGGCGACAATCAGCGCGTGTCACGCTCTCGCCTCGGTCGCGCATCGGAAGCACGGCCTTCGCCGACGATGGGAGGCAGAGGAGAAGTTCATAGCGGAGGCTCGGCGCGAGCTTGAAGCCGTGCCCGTCAAAGACGCAACTGCATGGGTTCCGGAGGACTTTGCTGATGACGAGGATGAGGAGGAGCAGGAGGCCTCGCGGTAGTTCGCGGGCGATGGCCCGGATTCTCAGCCCGGAGATGGGACTGTGAGACGACATCCCCCATATCGCGGCGTGAGTCAGCGGCTGGCCAGCCGTGCTGGCCGCCGGGCAGGGTTGTGCGGGTTTTGTGAAGTTCTGCGGAGGTGAAGCCCGCGAAGCAACATGCCTGGTCACGGCTGGTCAACAGAGGTTGTGCAGGTTGTGCGGGTTCTGCGTGAGAGGTAGCGGTAGCGGCTGGGGAGCACCCGCGGGGCAGGTTACTGAGGGATTCTGCAGCCGTCGAGACGGCCGCCGCTACCCGGGGATTGCGGGCATCGATGCTGGTCACGTGCGGGCGGGAGCGGTAGCGGCTGAGGTGACGTCGCCGCTACCCAGGTAGCGGCTCGCGGGGAAGGCGCCGGCATGTTCCGCCAGGCCAAATTCCGTGCGGGCGGTGGCAACGTCTGTCGGGCCGCTAGGCCGCAAGAGACCAGGCGGCAGAGGGCGGGAAGGGCAAGACGATGCCTAGCGGGTCCGCTAGGGCTAGCGGGTCGGGTCGCTAGGCCTAGCGGGGTACGACGTGCCCTGTCGGGCTTGCTCACGGACTGCTCACGAGACCGTTGGCACTGCGTGATACCAGGTGACACGTCGGGTCGGGGTGAATGGCCTCTGAGCTGCGGGGGAACCACGCGTAGCGCATCCAAAGTCACCAGTTTGCAGGGGTACTCGCACACTGAAAATCGGAAGGTCGACGGTTCGACCCCGTCCCTGGCCACCAGAACAAAACGCCCCTGAACTGCGAAGCAGCGGTTCGGGGGCGTTCTGGTTCGCCCTGTCTCCCCGAGGCGCCCGGCCTCCCTCAGTGACCCTTCGGTGCACTCCCGAGCAGCAGGTCCAGCGTCGAATGCTGCTCACCATCGGTCGCCCACCTCACCGCCGTGAAGCCGGTGCCGCCGTCCTCGCGGAGCCAGGGATCCGCGCCGGCGGTCAGGAGCTCCTTCACCACCGCGTCGTGGCCGTGCGAGGCGGCGCCGCACAGGGGCAGGCCCTCGTCTCCCGGGCCGCTCTCCAGGTTGGGGTCGGCCCCGGCCGCGAGCAGTACCCGGACGTTCTCGGAGCGGTTGCCGAGGCTCGCGCGGTACAGGGGCGTGCTTCCTCCCTCGCCGCGGACGTCGGGGTCGGCCCCGGCCCGCAGAAGCCGCCTCACCTGCCCGGGTGACCCCCATGCGGCAGCCTCGAACAGACGTCCCTGCAGCTTCTTGCGCTTGCGGCGGTTCATGGGGGCATCTTCTACCAGCGTGGGGCGGCCGGGGCTCTCGATTGGGCTCGGTCGCGGCTGCGCCCTAGCCTGGGCGACCGAGCCGAGGGGGAACCGCCATGACCACCGAGCCACAGACGATCGCCGACGCCCGGGCCGAGTTCCTGAGGCTCGGCCTCTGCCTCGACCCGATCCCGGTGCAGGATCCGCCCGAGGGCGGCGAGGAGTGCCTGCTCACCTTTCCGTGGGGCTGACCGGACCGGCCTGCGTCAGCTGACAGCGGGACATTCCCTCCCGAACGGATCGACGCTGCGCCAAAAGGTTCTGCCCCGCGCGGTGCGTTCGGATCCGCACCAATCCACTGTCCCGGTCGGCCGCGAACTCCTTGCCGATACGACGATGGTGGAGGAGCAATGTCGCCTACGACCGGTAAGTCCAGCAGAGTCGGACCTGTTCGCGCCGCGCTGGCGGGCCTGGTGGCCGCCGGGCTTGCGCTCGGAGTGGCCGAGCTGGTGGCCGGCGCCATCGGCCGGGCGGTGGCGCCCGCGATCGTGGTCGGGGGTGCCGCGATCGACCGGACCCCGCGCTGGCTCAAGGAATTCGCCATCGAGCAGTTCGGCGAGAACGACAAGAACGTCCTCCTGACGGGAATTTTCGTCACCGTCGCGGTGCTCGCGGCAGTGGTCGGAGTGATTGCCGGACGGCATCGCCGGGTCGGTCTGGTCGGTGCCGCCCTCCTGGGCGTGGTGGCCGCGGCCGCCGCGGCCACGCGTCCGCAGGCCCATATCATCGACGTGGTGCCATCTTTGGTGGCCGCTGTCGTTGCCGTGGTCGCCCTGGCCGGTCTGCTCTCGGTCAGTGCTCCCGGCCGGTCGGCCGAGGGGCCCGGGCGCCGGGCGGTTCTGCTGACGTCGGGGCTGGCTGTCGCCGCCGGGTTCGCCGGGGTCGCGGGTCGCCGTCTCCAGAACCTGCGGACGGACGTGGCGGCGTCGCGTCGGGCCCTTCGGCTCCCGGCGCCCACCACGGCCGCTCCGGCCCTGCCGCCGGGCGCGATGCTCGACGTGAACGGGGTCAGTGCCTTCTACACGGCGCCGGCTGACTTCTACCGGGTGGACACGGCCCTCTCGGTGCCCCGGCTGACCACGGACGAGTGGAGTCTCAAGATCCACGGAATGGTCGAGAGGGAGATCACTCTCGACTTCGACGACCTGCTCGCGCGCCCGATCGTCGAGAACGACATCACGATGACCTGCGTGTCGAACGAGGTCGGCGGCGGTCTGGTGGGCACGGCCCGCTGGCTCGGCGTCGAACTCGCCCCGCTGCTGCGGGAGGTCGGTGTCGACCCGAACTCGGACCAGCTGGTCGGCACCTCGGTGGACGGGATGACGATCGGCACGCCGGTCTCGGCCCTGATGGACGGCCGGGCGGCGATGCTGGCGATCGCGATGAACGGCGAACCGCTCCTGCCGCAGCACGGATTTCCCTGCCGCATGGTGGTGCCGGGGCTCTACGGATACGTCAGTGCGACGAAATGGCTCGTCGATCTCGAGCTCTCGAGGTTCGACGCGTTCGATCCGTACTGGGTGCGGCGGGGCTGGGAACAGCAGGCGCCGATCAAGACCAGTTCGCGCATCGACACGCCGCGTCCGCTGGCCCGGGTCAAGCCGGGCAAGGTGGCCGTGGCCGGGGTGGCCTGGGCCCAGCAGCGGGGCATCAGCAAGGTCGAGGTGCGGGTCGACGGCGGATCCTGGCAGGAGGCCGAGCTTTCGGCGCGGGTGAACGACGACCTGTGGCGGCAGTGGGTCTGGACCTGGGACGCGGCCGAGGGCTCGCACACGCTGCAGGTCAGAGCCACGGACCGGGAAGGCGAACTGCAGACCGAGGACCGCGCCGAGCCGTTCCCGAACGGCTCCTCCGGGTGGCAGTCGATCGTCGTCACCGTAGGCGCCTGAAAAAGATTTTCCCACCGACCAATCCGGATACCCGGTTGGTCCGAACCCCTCGTGAAGCTCAAGGACGTCAGACACAACGGGAAGAAGGAACCTCCGATGAACGCCTCGTTCCGCAAGGTTTTCGTGCTCGGCGTCGCTCTCACGGCCACGGCCGGACTGGCTGCCTGTGGCAGTGACAGCGACGGTGACACCGGCGCGATGACCGACACCAGCACGTCCGCAAGCAGTTCCGCTCCGATGATGAGCGCCGACAGCACCGAGGGCTCGGCCATGGACAGCGGCCTGGTCGGCTCGGGCTGTGCCGCCTACGCCGAGCAGGTGCCGGACGGTGCGGGCTCGGTCGAGGGCATGTCGGCCGACCCGGTGGCGACCGCGGCGAGCAACAATCCGCTGCTGAAGACCCTGACCCAGGCCGTTTCCGGGAAGCTGAACCCGAAGGTCGATCTGGTGGACACGCTGAACGGCGGCGAGTTCACGGTTTTCGCCCCGGTCGACGATGCCTTCGCCAAGGTCCCGGCCAAGACCCTGGACACGCTGAAGACCGACAGCAAGACCCTGACCGACATCCTGACGTATCACGTGGTGGCGGGCCAGCTTTCGCCGACCGACGTGGTGGGTGAGCAGAAGACGGTCGAGGGCAAGAACGTGGACGTGACCGGTTCGGGTGACAACCTGAAGGTCAACGGCGCCAGCGTGATCTGCGGCGGCGTGAAGACCGCCAACGCCACGGTGTACCTGATCGACGAGGTGCTCAGCCCGGCTGACGCCAAGTAGTACCACTTCCCGACACGTCCGGACGGGTCAGTCGCGATCTCGGCGACTGGCCCGTCCGGACGTGCTGGGCGAAAGTTCTCTCCTCGTCTCAGCCCTCTTCGTCGACCTCGCCCTGCGCGCCCTCGAGCACGTGCAGCACCTCGTCGAGGTAGTCCGTCCACTCCTGCTCGTCGGGCGGGTACACCGCGAGCAGCCAGCCGCCCACCGCGAGACCGGTGGTGGCCACGTCACCGGGGTCCATGACCTCGAGCACCGGCTTCTCGCCCACCGCGGCCGACATGTAGGTGCGAGCCAGGTCGGCCGAGACCTCCGACCAGTTCTCCTGGGTCTCGGCGAAGTTCTGGGCCAGGTCTTCGATGTCGCCCTCGGCCGGCACGTCGCCGTCGTGCAGGTCCTGCAGAACCACCGCGGTGACGTTGATGGTCAGCTGGAACGCGTTGATCGTGAAGTCGTCGCCCTGTTCCAGGATGGCGTCGATCGCGGCGTCGAACTGGTCCGGGTCCTCGAACACGGAGGCTGCGAAGCCCTCGCGCACGGCCGCCTCTACGGCGTCGTCGATCAGCACTGGCCGTCTCCTTGCTCGCGAGTGAGGCCTTCACCGTAATGCCCGGACCCGGTCGCCGGACGACCCCTCGGCATCAACCGCGGCCAGGGGCCGGTGAGCCGGGGACTTCTGAGGGCCGGTCCATCGAGTGCACGTCGGCCGTTGTCGCGTGCCGTCCCCAGCGCACCTCGATGTCGGTGGACGCGTCCGGTTCCGGCAGTGTCCGCAGCCCGCCGTAGACCTTCTGGCCGGCGTCGAACGTGCTGGGACCCACCGACCGGAACAGGCTTTCGCTGTAGAACCGCCAGGCTGCGTCGGAGTGCCCGCCCAGGCAGTAGTCGTCGGTGAGCACAGTCATCCGCAGAGGGTCCTGGCAGACGGCCACGAACGCGAGGGCGGCCGTCGCGGCCGGGGCGGGGTCCGCATCGACGGTCGCGCAACCGACGGCAACGAGGCCGAACACGGCAGCGAGCAGCGCGTGCAGGCCGCGGGCGGCGGCGGGCATGGGGGTCCTCCGGAAGATACCGGGGGTTGTCAGGGACCCGGCGCCGAACCACGTTCGCACAATCGCCGGGGTATGTCCGGGATTCTGGCCAAAAACAATGGTTGAAGCTGTGTGTCGCACCAGTGGTGTGTGGACGCGCGGGGCGGCTCACAGGGGGAGCCGGGAGGCGGGCGAGGCACCTCGCGCAGCAGGCCTGAGCACGCGCGGGGCGCAATGGCCGAGGGAGGGCCGGACGACCCCGCCCGTCCCTACCCGGCCTGGCTGTCGCTGCGGACGTGCTCGTCGCCCCAGGTGGGGGAGGCGGAGCTCAATTCGGACAGCACGGCCTGAATGGCCGGGCTGGCGTCGGCGCTGCGGCGCCAGGCCGCGAACACCTCGCGCTTCGGGGCCCGCTTCAGCGGCAGTGCCACCAGGTCGTCACGCAACGGCGGGCGGGCCAGCCGGGGGATCAGGGCGATCACCGACCCGGACGCCACCAGAGACAGTTGCGTGCTGAAGTCGTCGATCAGGTGCCGCACGTCGGGTTCCTCGGCCGCGCCGGCGAACAGCCGCCGGAACCATTGGTGACACACGGTTCCCGGCGGGCTGGTGACCCAGGCGTGCCCGGCCAGGTCGTCGATGCTGAGCGGGCGCCCGATCGCGGCCAGGGGGTGGGTGCGATGGAGCACGACGTCGCCGACGTCGGTGTGCACGTGCCGCTGGCTGACGGACGTGGGGAGGGTGACCGGGAGCCCGTCGGCGTCGTGGACCATCGCCAGGTCGGCGGTGCCGGCCTCGACGCTGTGCAGGGCCTGCTCGGGATCCTGCTCGGAGATGTGCAGCGACAGGTCCGGTGCCTGGGCGAACAGCGCCGTGACGGCCGGGGCCAGCAGCCCGCGGATCCCGGTCGAGAAACCGACCACCCGCAGCACCCCGCGCGGCGCCCCCTCGGAGACCGACCGCGCGGCCTCGGCGCAGTGCTCCAGCGCCTGGAAGACCTCGGGCGCCGAGTCGACGATCGCCTGCCCGGCCGGGGTCAGCACCACCCCGCGTCCGGCCGGGGCCAGCACCGGCACCCCGACCTCCCGCTCCAGGCGCTTGATCTGCTGCGACACCGCGGAGGCGGTGAAGCCCAGCTCGTCGGCGGCCTTGGCCAGCGTGCCCAGCACCGCCACCGATCGCAACGCGCGCAGGGCGCTCACATCGATCATCAAGTCAGATTACGCAATACCGCCAAGAAACCTTCGCTGGACCGCAGGGGTGACAAGCGGCAGGATCATCCCCATGGCTACCGAGCGCATCCCTGCTGACCTGCTCTTCGGCTCCAACATCGTTGCCATGGTGAGCCCGATGAAGCCGGACGGTTCCATCGACGACGCCGGGGTGGCGAGCCTCGTCGAGCACCTGCTCAGCACCGGGTGCGACGGCCTCGTCGTGGGCGGCACCACCGGGGAGGCGCCCACTCTCGGCGACTTCGAGGCCATCGAGCTCGTGCGCCTGGTCAAGAAGCTGGCGCAGGGGCAGGTTCCGGTGATCGCCGGTGTCGGCACCTACGACACCGCCGCCACCGTGCGCCGCGCCCAGGAGGCCGAGGCGGCCGGCGCTGACGCGCTGCTGCTGGTCACGCCCTACTACAACCGCCCGACCCAGGCCGGTGTGGTGGCCCACTGCACGACCGTGGCCGACGCCACCGCCCTCCCGGTGATGCTCTACGACATCCCCGGGCGCACGGGCCTGGCGCTCACCGCGTCCACCATCATCGAACTGGCCGCCCACCCGCGCATCCAGGCGATCAAGGACGCGAAGGGCGACCTGTTCGAGGCCATCACGATCATGGCCCGCACCGGTCTGGCCTACTACTGCGGCATCGACGAGCTGAACCTGCCCTACCTCGCCAGCGGCGCCACCGGAGTGGTCAGCGTCGTCGGCAACGTGGTGGCCGACCGCAACGCCGAGCTGATCCGGGCGGTGCGCGAGAGCAACCTCGACGTCGCCCAGAAGGTGAACCGCGAGCTGATCCCGGTGACCGACGCGCTGATGCGCACCTCGTCCGGCGCGATCATGGCCAAGGCGGCGCTCGCCGAGCTGAAGATCATCGAGAACGCCACGGTGCGCCTGCCGCTCGTGGAGTCGCCCGCCGAAGACCTGCAGAAGCTGCGCTACGCCCTGGAGACCGTCGCGATCAAGGCCTGAGCGAAGGGTCAGCCCAGCACGTAGGTGCCGATCAGCTGCCCGATCGCCCGGATGTCGACGCGGCCCTTGAACTCGAACCGCACGTTGCCCACGGCGCTGAACCACAGGTCGAGCTCGGCGTCGAGGTCGAAGGTGCCGGCCGTCTCGATCGAGAACACCTGCACCTTGTTGTAGGGCAGCGTGGTGAAGTCCTTCTTCTTGCCGGTCATGCCCTGCACGTTCACCGCGATGATGCGCTTGTTCGTGAAGACGACGTGGTCACGCACGGTCTTGAAGGCCCACAGGATCTGCTCGTTCTGGATCAGCAGCGGGCCCACGTGCTTCTCCACGTCGCGGGGCGAGCACTCGCTGAGCCGGAACACCGAATCGGTGGCGAAGTCGATCATTTACGCAGTCTAGGCAAAAGGGCCCGATGGGGGACGACGCCCGCACCGACGTCGTCGTCTCCCGTCGCGGGGTTCAGGCCATCTGGACCGACCGGATCGAGTTGCCCATCACGATTCTGCCGAAAGCACTTTCGATGCCCTGTCCGGGAGCGGAGGCCGCGCCCAGGGTGAGCAGCAGGGGCACGAAGTGGTCGGACGTCGGGTGCGCGACCTGTGCCCCCGGCGCCTTCGCCCGGAAGTCCACCAGCTCGTCCACGTCACCGCGGGCCATCGCGTCCACGGCCCACTCGTCGAAGGCCTGGTTGTGCCCGACCAGACGGGGATCCCGGAACACCGCGAAGCTGTGGGTCATGAAGCCGGAACCGATGACCAGGTAGCCCTCCTCCCGCAGTGACCGCAGCCGCTCACCCAGCTTCAACAGCGCCGACGGGTCGAGACTGGGCATGCTGAGCTGGATCACGGGCACGTCGGCGGCCGGGTACATGGCCATCATCGGGATGAACGCGCCGTGGTCGAGGCCCCGGTTCACGAACTGGTGCAGCGGCGTGGTGTCGGCGAGCGTGCCGGCGACCTGGTGGGCCAGTGCCGTGGCGTCGGGCGAGCGGTACTGCAGCGAGTAGTAACGCGGGTGGAAACCGCCGAAGTCGTAGTAGAGCTCGGTGCCCGGGGCCGATCCGGAGATCGCCAGCGGGGCGTTCTCCCAGTGCGCGCTCACGATCACGATGCCGCGCGGCTTCGGCATCTTCTGGCCCCAGTCGAACAGGTCGCGGAGCCAGGCCGGGTCGTCGAGGGTCGGCGGCGCCCCGTGGCTCACGAACAGCGAGGGCAGCGGGCCGTCGGAGGGTTCCCACACCCTCTGGGCACGGGCCTGGGGCAGGACGGCGGCGACCAGATCGTCGTAGGCACCGGCCGGGACTGCGGGGTTGAACGGATCGGACACAGCGGGCTCCCGGGATGAGACGTGAGGACTATGGAGGTAGCGTAACTTGAACCTTCAACTATTCCCGCGATGCTCGCAGGCCTACCTGGTCGGGCCTACGAGTCCCCGCCGCCCCGGCCTAGCCTGAGGACATGGCTGATCCCGAAGCGATCACTGCGGCCTGGACCCGAGCCGTTCGCGCGCTGGACGAGGGCGACAGGGACGCCGCCGCCACCTACGCCGTGCGGGCCCTGGAGATGGATCCGGGCTTCCGGGTGCACGCGCCCGCCTCCGGCACCGGTCCTCACCGGCTGACCGGCCATGAACTCGTACCGCACACCTGGGCGCTCTACGTGCCGCACCTGGAGGTGGTCGTGGTGACCCGCTCGGTGCGCGACGAGTTCGCCGGGTCGGCCGAGATCCACCACTTCGCCGACCGCATCGGCGAATTCACCGAGCCGACCTGGGTTCGCTACGACCCCTGGGTGTGGGCCATGCACATGGAGTACAGCCGCGGTGACCCGTTCGCGACCCCCCTGGCGTGGCCGGAATGACGAGGCATGCACCCCCGCACGGCACTCCCCTCCGGGCGGCGTTCGGCTGACTGCTCTAGGCTTTCGGGGCATGAGCGAGTCGTCACCGAGCACAGAGCAGATCGAGCAGGCGATGGCGGTCCTGGCGGCTGCCGACCCCGGGAGTCTGCCGTTCGACTTCGTGTACCGCCTGCGCGCGTGGCACGAGCAAGAAGTACTGCGGCTCGACGTGAAACAGGAGCCCGCCCAGGGCTACGACTGGTTCGCCGACGTCTAGAGGCGTCTAGAAGCGCACGTCCACCAGCTGCGGTTCGAGCATGAGCGGCGGCACGTACTCGTCCCACGACCGGTGCTCCACCCGCCACTCGTAGTCCAGGCGGCTCACCCAGCGGTACTCCGCGCAGATCACGAACCCGCCGGCGACCAGCAACCCCGTCGCCAGGTACCAGACCGCCAGAAACACGACCGCCAGCATGACGCCGCCCCCTTCGCGAAGGCGTCATCGAAACAGGCGGCGCGGCGGGTGCGGGGGACGTCCGGCCCGCCGCGAGTGTGCCGAAGTGCGGATTGTGCAACAGCTTCGGCCCCGTCTCGTACGAGACGGGGCCGAAGCCGTTCACGACCAGACCTACCCCGGCTCCGACCAGCCGGGGTAGGCGTAAGGGGCGGTCCCGCCAGGGGAGGGGCGTGGCGGGACCGGACTGTCCAGGGCACCGTCATGGAGGCGAGCAATGCCCTGAACAGGAGTCGATGCGGCTTCGTGGCCGACGGAACCGCATCACCTCGAGGCCTCAGTCGGGTGGGCCGGGCCAAAGGTTGCCCGGCTTCCCGAAAAAGTTTAATTCAGCTCGTCGAGGCCGTCGCCGCCAGCAGGTGAACCGGTCCGCGACCGCTCTCCAGGTCGATCGTGGTCTCACCGGAGTGCGACGGGATCGTCACCGTGACCTTGTAGCCCATCGCCGTTCCGCCGAGCTCCGCCCGCTGTTGCTTCAGATCCTCACCGCTGACCACCACGTTCATCAGGTTGCCGGTGTACAGCGTCACGGTGCGGGCAGCCGAGGAGGCCGTCACCGTCACCACCGCCCCGTCGGTCTGCAGCCAGCGCGTGGTGTTCGCCCGGTCCTGCTCGGGCTTGCCCCCGCTCCAGGAGAGCGAGAACGGCCCGTCGACGCTCGCGGCCGAGGGCGGCGCGGTGAAGTTCAGCAGCGGGTTCGCGTCCGAGGCCTTCTTGCGCACCGTCTTCAGGTCGTTACGCACGCCGATGGCCAGCCAGTCCTCGTCCGCGTCGCCGAGAGTCAGGGCCTGACCCGAGTTCAGCGCCTGCACCGAGATGCCGGCCTGCGTCGAGGTCGCCTCGTCGTCGGCCGCCGGGTTCTGCGGCCCCGAGGGCGAACTGGAGGACGCGGTGGCCGGGTTCTCCTTCTCGCTCCCCTCGGACCTCGGGGTGGCGGGGGAGGAGGACGCGCTCGCTCCGTCGGGCGTCTTCTCCTTCTCCCGGGTGTTCTCCACCGACGGGCTCGGGTCCGCGGAGACGGACGGCTCGGGGGAGACGAACGTCGGCACGGTGACCGGGATGCTCGACGGGGTCTGGTTGCCCGCCGGTCCCATCTGCGACACCGCCGCCGTCACGCCGCCGCCGATGAGCAGGGCCGCGGCGGCCGACAGCAGGACCGGGCGCTTGCGGGGCGCGTCGTCCACCCGGCGGCGCAGGGGCACCACCTTGGGACGCTTCTCCTCCATGCGACGCCGGATCGCCGCCACGTCGGGCTCATGATCCGCGCCGAGCCCCCTGAGGGCATCGAGCAGTTCATCCTCGGGCACGCGGATCACGCCTCCTTCCGGGCGGTTCTGCCGTCGGCCGCAGCCGCGGCCGCACGAGCGGGGTCCAGCTGACTGCGCAGCTGGGCAAGACCTTTCGATGTCTGGCTCTTGACCGTGCCAAGGCTGATCCCGAGTGTGCGGGCCACCTCCTCCTCCGGCAGGTCGAGCACGTGGCGCATCACCACGCACGCCCTGCGCCCCGGAGGCAGTGACAGCACGGCCGCCTGCAGGTCCACCGCCCCGCCGACATCCGGCGAGTTGTAGAACCAGCGGGTCAGCGGCGCCATCAGACGATGCCGCTGCCGGTCCCGTACAGCCGTACGGACACGCTCGACCGACAGGTTCACCACGATCTTGCGCACATAGGCGAGCGGACTGTCCGCCCCCTGCACGCGATCCCAGTGTTCCCAGGCCGAGGCGAGTGCCTCCCCGACCACGTCGTCGGACTCGGCCCGGTTGCCGGTCATGGTGTAGGCCAGCCGGGCCAGCTCACGGTGATGACGGCGGAAGAAGTCCTCGAACTCGGCCCTGGCGCTGCCGGTACCACCGGAGGTGCTGCTACCGGTGCTACTCATGTCGCCGAGCCGGGCCGTACTCTTCAGCCGACCGGATTTGCTCATCCGTGGAGCCGTCTCCTTGTCTAGTCAGAGCCGTGCGGGAGGCTCCCGAATGCCCGCGGGGGCCTCCCGTACGCGCTCCAGGTCGGTCGGGGGCGCCCAAAGGTTGCCCGCTCCGCCGAGAAATTATGTTTTGCCCGCGATAAGCCCGTGCAGTGTCGTCCGCGGGACGGGGAGGGTCTGGCAGGATCCACGCCGTGGGGGACTCGGGGGCGACGACACCAGGGGGCAGCGAGCCGGACGACGCGTTCGCGCGGGCCCGGCAGGCCGCGCGTGAACAGGCGGGCGCCGCACCGGTGGACGCGCTCCTCGGCGTGCTCACCTACGTCCACCCCGACGGACTGAGTCCCGGTCTGCTGGCCCGTCTTCCCGGCCTCGGGGTCGCGTCCGAGGCGCTGATCGCAACCGGTGGGCTCCTGCGGGCCCGCGAGGGAAACGTCCGCATCCCCACCCACGCCGCCCACCTCGTCCTCCGACGCGACCTCACCGATGGCACCACCGCCGGCCGGCTCGACGGACTGGCCGGGGCGCTCGCCGGCATGGTGTCGGGTGCCTCCCGGGCCGCCTCGCTCGAGATCGCCCGTCACGCCCTGGCGTTGTGGAACCACGCCCTGGAGGCGGCGACCGCGGGGCAGGACGACGCGGTGGAGCCGGTGAGCCGCACCGCGACCGAGGTGGTGGCGCACCTGCAGTCGATCGGTGAGGCGGCGCGCGCCGTCGAGGTCGGGGCCGAGGTGCTCGCCGGATGCCGTCGCGTGCTCGGCGACGACCATCGCGTGACGCTGGGCGCGGCCGGGCGCCTGGGCGGTCTGCTGCTGTCGGCGGGCGACGTGGCCCACGCCGCGGACCTGCTCGCCCCGGTGCTCGCGGCCCGCCCCGACCCGGCGGACATCGCCCAGCCCGAGCTCATCACCATGACCCACAACCTGGCCTACGCGCGCGGCGCCGCCGGGCAGACGGCCGAGGCGATCCCGTTGTACGAGAAGGCCTTCGCGGCCAGCTCGGCGGTGTACGGCGGCGAGCACCCGACCAGCCTGACCATTCTCGGCAACCTGGCCGAGAGCTACCGGGCGATCGGTGACTACGGCCGGGCGGTGCCGTTGCTCCGGCAGGTGCTGGAGGAGCGGCAGGCCGTGCTCGGCGAGGACCACCCCGACACCCTCACCGCCGCGAACAACCTGGTCGGCGCGTACAGCGATCTCGACGGCACGGCGATCCCGGTGAGCGTCTTCGCGACCATCGCCTCGAGCCGGGCCCGGGTGCTGGGTGCCGACCACCCGAGCACGCTGATCTCGCAGAGCAACCTGGCCAGCGCGCACCAGCGGGCCGGTGACCTGCCCACCGCGATCGCGCTGATGAAGCAGGTGCTGCGACTGCGCAAGGCGAAACTCGGTGCGGCGCACCCGGACACGCTCACCGTGATGAGCAACCTGAGTGCCGCCTACGCCGACTCCGGCAAGATCTTCCGCGGCTACCGGCTGTGCCGCCGGGTGGTGGCCGGGCGTAGCGCCGCCCTCGGCGAACGGCACCCGGACACCCTGCTGGCCATGAACAACCTGGCGCAGGCCCATCTCGCCGTCGGCCGCACGAAGGCCGCCCTCAGCCTGCACGCCCGGGTACTCAGCGACCGGCACACGCTGCTCGGCGGCGACCACCTCGACACCCTGGCCTCGATGAACAACCTGGCCTCGGCCCTGAACCGCTCGGGTCACCCGGCCGACGCGCGTCCCCTGCACGAGCGGGCGCTCGCGGGCCGTCGCCGCATCCTCGGCGACACCCACCCCGACACCCTGGCATCGCTCAACAATCTGGCCTTCTCGTACCTGTCACTGGGTGAGAGACCGCGCGCGATCGACCTTTTCGAGCAGGCCCGCACCGGCGCGCAGGCCACCCTGGGCGAGGAGCACGCGATCACGCGCCGGTTCGCCGAGAACCTGCGCCGGGCCCGCCGGGCCGAGGGCGGCACCCAGGGATGAGGGACGACGGGGAGTCTCCCCGTCGTCCCTCATGGTTCAGCGCTTGGTGACCGTCACCTTCACGGCGTTGGAGACGCTCGCCGCGGACTCGCCGTCGCCCGGGAACGACAGGCGGAACGTGCCCGAGCGGCGGGCGTCGATCGTGGTCGAGATCGAGTCGCCGGACGCCGGAACCGTGCGCACCGTGCGGAAGGCCGACTCGTCGGGCGCCTTGAACTGCAGCTTGGCGGTGGTGCCCCAGGCATCGAACGTGCCCGTGTCCCAGTTGGCCCGGCTGAGCCGGCCGCTCAGGGTGAGGTCGGCGCCCTTGGTCACGCTCGGCGCCGAAGCCGCGAAGCTGGAGCCGAAGTCGGTGGCGCGCAGCAGTTCGAGGGTGCCGGTGATGTTGTCGCGACCGCTGGAGGTCTTGGTGCACTGGTTGTTGTCGTCGCAGTCGTACGACGTGTCGTCGTCACGGTTGTTGCGGTCGGCGTCGTCGAAGGCGTAGACGTAGGCCGCCTGCTCGCCGGCCATCGTGTTGCCCTGGAACTGCTTGCCGCCGACCAGGTCGAGCGTGGCCCTGCCGTCGGGGCACTTGAGCACCGCGGGGCCGGCGTAGGTGTAGGTGCAGGCGCCGAACCAGCCGACGTGGCTGTTCTGGTAGAGCTCTCCGGTGACGGCCCACTTGACCGAGTGCGCGGAGTCGTCGCAGTCGGTGCTCACCGCGAACTGCACGGCCTCGGGTTTCACTCCGACCGTCACCGAGCTCGGCGAGAAGCCGGTGATGGTGCAGTCGCCGTCGGCGACGGCTCTGTCTGCCGATTTGACGATCTTGGAGAGCGGTTTCGGCGTGTCGGGCGTGTCGGCGGCCTGCGCGGAGGCAGGCGCGACGAGGCTGATCGACAGCGCGGAGGCCGCACCGAGGGCGATGAGTAACGGGCGAAGTCGCATGCGTAGTCCCAAGTCGGAAGACGACGTCTGGCCGGCCCATCATTGCCCAAGTCGTGCACAGGATGCCTCCGGCAGGCGCTCCGGGTGCCGACTTGCTGAAACTTAAGGTGACTTTGGGGAATTGGTTAACCGTTGAGGCGACTATGCATGGCTGCCGGCCGGACTCACGTGAATCGTGGCCGCCGTGAGTCGCGGGACGTACGTGACCAGATGGTCTTCTGCGTGGTGGGCGAGTTCGTGGGCCCGGGCCACCGTGAGGGTCGGCGCGACGGTGACGTCGGCCTCGGCCCGCAGGGTGTGGCCGATCCAGCGCAGCCGCAGGTCGCGCACCTGCTCGATGCCCTCGACCCGGCCGATCGCCTCGGTGGCGGCCTCGACGAGAGCGGGATCCACCGCGTCCATCAGCCTGGCCCCGACCTGCATCAGTGCCGAGCGCAGCACGCCCAGGATCGCCACGGCGATGACCAGGCCGATCACCGGGTCGGCCCAGCTCCAGCCGACGGCCACCCCGGCCGCGCCGATCAGCACCGCGAGGCTGGTGAAACCGTCGGTGCGGGCGTGCAAACCGTCGGCGACCAGGGCGGCGCTGCCGATCCGGCGACCGACCCGGATGCGGTAGCGCGCGACCAGCTCGTTGCCGACGAACCCGACGAACCCGGCCGCCGCCACGATGCCGACGTGCGTCACCTGGCGCGGGTGCAGCAGGCGGTCGACGGCCACCCACACCGCCAGGCCCGCGGAGAGCGCGATCATCGCCACGACGAACAGGCCGGCCAGGTCTTCGGCCCGGCCGTAGCCGTAGGTCAGGCGTTTCGTGGCGGGGCGGCCGGCCAGGGCGAAGGCGATGAGCAGGGGTACGGCGGTGAGCGCGTCGGCCACGTTGTGCAGGGTGTCGCCGAGCAGGGCGACCGATCCGGAGAGGCTCACGATCACGGCCTGCACCGCGGCGGTGACGCCCAGTCCGGCCAGGCTGATCAGCAGGGCGCGCCGGCCCTCGGCATCGGCCTCGAGAGCGTCGTCGACCTGGTCGGCCACGTCGTGCGAGTGGGTGCCGAACAGGTCGCCGAGAGCGTGGCCGGTCTTACCGATGAGGGACGTGGTGGCCGGGTGCCCGTGGCCGTGCCCCTGATGGCCGTGGCCGTGGTGGCCGTGCCCCTGGTAGCCGTGCCCGTGGCCGTGCCCCTGGTGGCCGTGGCCGGCGTGATGGTGGCCGGGCCCTGAGTTTGTCACGACACCTACGTTACCTTCGCAATCGTGAAGGTGTGAAGACGCGACCTATGCTCAGGTGCGTGTCAGATCAGGGTCCCCCGCACGCCGACCTCCCGACCCCGGAGCAGGTGGCGTCGGCGGTGCAGTCGTTCGCCCTGCTGGCCGACCCCACCCGGGTGCGCATGCTCTGGACGCTGCGCGACGACGAGGCCGACGTGAGCAGCCTGGCCGAGGCCGCCGGATGCCGGCCGACCGTGGCCAGCCAGCACCTCTCGAAACTGCGCCTGGCCGGGCTCGTCGACACCCGCCGCGACGGGCGCCGGGTGGTCTACCGGCTGCGTGGTGGGCACGTGAAGCGCCTGCTCGCCGAGGCCCTGTTCCACGCCGACCACCAGATCAGCGGCGAGCCGATCCACGACTAGGTCCTGTTTCGTGGGCCCTGGCCGGGCTGCACGGCGGCCAGTCGCTCGTTGCTCAGCTTCAGGAAGAGCCTGGCCGCCGAGGTCACGGCGACGGCCTCGTCCTGGTCGGTGACCTGGTCGGTCTGCTTCTGACGGTCGTCCAGCCAGGTCTCGTTCCTGGTCAGCAGTTCCTCGCGGGCGGAATCGTCGCCCGCGCCGAGGAACTCGATCTCCTGCAGCCGGTTGATCTTCTCGTCGACCGCGACGGCCTCCGCGAGGTAGCAGTTCGCGACCTCCTGGTAGGTGCCCTTGGGGTCGCAGTTCTCGACCGGGACGAGGAACGGCTCGGTCAGCGGCTGGTACTTCAGCGGCCCGGAGGACGTCTGGGACACGGGGGCGGCGTCGACCCCGACGACCGATGTGGTGGTCTCGGGATCGCTGGTGCCGGAAACGTTCTCGGTCGTCCCGGTGGCCTTCGAGGGCCCGGGCGACGTGAGGGTCGTGGGCGCCGACGTGACCACGGGCTTGTCGTCACCGTTGTCCAGGACGACGCCGGCGGCCACGGCTCCGGCCAGCAGCGCCACGCCTGCGGCGGCCACGAAGGGGGCGTAACGGCGGGTGGTCGTCATGATCAGTCTCTTTTCAGGCGATGTCGTCGGCCTCTGTCGTGGCGACATCGAGTGAGATGACGGTTGTGGGCGGATTTGTTCGGGTGAGCTGGATCACAGGCCCGGTGGCGCAGCCGGGGACGCCGCGGTGGTGGGCTCTACCGACCCACGCACCGCAACGTCCCTCATCGGCCCACTAGGCCGAACCCACCAGGGCCTCGCCGATGAACGCGCCCTCGGCACACCCGGGCGGGATCACGAACGCGGCGGAACCCACGTGCGTGATCCAGATGTTCATGGCGTCGGACTCGGCCAGCCGCTGCTGCACGGGCACGAACGACTTCGCGGCGTCGGACTGGAAGGCCGCGAAAAGCAGCCCGCAGTCGGGCTTGCCGGAGGCGTCCGGCCCGTCGTCGTAGCTGAAACCGCGCCGCAGCATGCGTTCGGCCGGTGTCAGCGCTGTCGCCCGCACCACGTGCGCCTCGGCCGCGACCACCGGCAGGCCCTGACCGTCGACCGCCGCGGTGTCCGGATCGTCCTGCTCCGAACCGCCGGTCACCGGGCTTCCGTCGGAAAGCCTTCGGGCGGTGGCCATCTCCTTGGCCGGGCGGCCGAGGTCGTCCCAGGTGTCGACGTCCATCCGGATCCGCCGGAACACCAGCATGCTGCCGCCCTTCAGCCAGTCCGGCCCCTCGGCCCACACCGTGTCGTCGAACTCCGTGGTCCCGGACGCGGGATTGGCCGTGCCGTCACGCTGCCCCATCAGGTTCCGGGGAGTGGTGGCGGCCGGTTCGCTGCCCCGGGCGGGGTTGAAACCGGTCTGCATCCAGCGCACCGTGGCCAGGTCCCGGGCGTCGCGCACCAGGCGGCGCACGGCGTACGACAGCGGAACCGGGTCGTCGCTGCACACCTGCAGCAGCACGTCACCGCCCGACCAGCGTTGCTCGAGCCGGTCGGTGGCGAAAACCGGCAGATCGCGGATCACCTCGGGGCAGTCCGCGCTCCGGCCGATCGCGTCGAACAGGCCCGGGCCGAAACCGAACGTCACCGTCAGACGCGACGGCAGCGACACGATCTCCGGGTCGTTCGAAGCCAGGGGCATTTGCCCGGCGGTGAGTTTCGCGGCGTCGTCGGTGAGAAGCCGCAGCAGGCGCCGCACGTGCTCGACGTCCGCCCCCTTCTTCAGGTCCAGGGCCAGGAATCGCGCGTGGGACTGGGCCTCGGTCGCGATCCCGGCCTGGTGGGGTCCGTGAAAGGGGACGTTCTGGGCGCCTTTGGCTTCCTCCTGCGGAACTGTGGCTTCCGGGGTCAGGGACAGACCTGCCGCCCCGGCCAGACCACCGCCCGCCAGCGTGGCGCCGCCTCCGAGCAGGAGGCGACGCCGGCTCAGGGAAGGCTGGGTCACTCCGTGCCTTCCGTGGTCATGTCGCTGTCCTCGTACTTCTCCTCGCCGGCGGAGGTGGTCTTGGCCAGGGCGGTGAAGTCCTCGGTGGAGCCGTCGTCGAGGGTCAGGCGCACGGTGACCTCGTCGCCCGCCTCGATGGCCTTCGCCATGTCCATGACCATGAGGTGGTCGCCGCCGGGAGCGAGTTCGTGCTTCGCGCCGGCCTTGATCACGAACCCGCCCTCCTTCTCCTGCATGATCATCTCGTTGTCCTTCATGACCATCTCGTGCAGCTGGGTCATGCCGGAGGCGGAGGTCTTGGCCGACTGCACGGTGATGTCGGTCGTGCCGGTGTTCTCGAGCACGCCGAAGACCGCGGTCATGCCGGCCTTCGCGTCGGCCGTCTTCACCCACGGGTCGGTGACGGTGAGCGCGTCGGCCCCGGTGCCGGTGACCTCGCCACCGACCACCTTCACGTCGTCGCTCGCGGAGGGGGTGCCCGAGCCGCTCGAGCAGGCGGTGAGAGCGGTGGTGGCGGCGAGCACGGTGGCGGCGAGCAGGAGCTTGTTCTTGCGCATGGCGATGGGAGACCTCTCGAAAGTCTGTGTGGATGAGCCGTCTTTCGCGGTCGCCGATGAGGGACGCGTCGGACGGCGTCTCGGGCGCGAGTCGAGTTGCGCCCGTGGTCGGCTCTGAGCCCAGAGGTGGGCGGGCCCCGGGAACGGGGTGACGGATCAGTGAGTGATCAGGCGAAAGTCGCTGCGGAGCGAGGCGGTCCGCGGCGCCCGACGGCACCGGTGAGAGGTTCGGGCCTGACCGGCGGCACGCTTCGGGAGGTGGCGCGGCGCCGGCGGGCGACGATCGGAACCGGTCGCGACAGAGCGGGAAGCGTGGGCAGGATCCACGAGAGCATCCGCCAGAGGGCCCACTCGCCGTGGCTCAGCAGCAGGCCGAGCAGGGCGGCGGCGCTCAGGTGGGTGAGCGTCATGAGGGGTGAGTCGCTGCTCATGGCCGCCATCGACTCGTCGTGGCAGACCAGGGCCCCGGTGGGAGCACCCGGATGGCCCAGGTGCGAGGACATCTGGACGCAACCCGCGGCGGGGCCGAACAGGCCGAAGAGCTCGTGCAGGCCGGCCTGCACGGCCACCATGGTGATGCCGACGGTGGTGCCGGAGCGCAGGCGCCCGGCGGCGACGGCGGCCATCGGGGCGAGCAGCAGGGCCAGGGCGATCAGGAGCACCGGCGTGGGGGGAGTGCCACCGGCGAACACGTGGGCGACGGCGGAGAGCGAAACGGCGCAGGCCGAGAACACCCCCGCGCGCACGACGCGGAGTTTGCCCTGGACGAGCTGTCGCTCGGCAGCCCGCGCACTCACACCGTCAGGATAGCCAACGTCTTTCGGCGGGTTGCCTCAGACCGCCGGTCTCGGGAGTTCGGCGTGCCCCGGGAGCCCGGCGAGGATGTCGGTGGCGGCGTGCGGCCGGGTGACGCCGTCGACGATGATCACCGAGCCGGCGCTGTTGCGGGTGCGCAGCGGCAGGATTGCCCGGTAGCCGGGAGAGTCGTACCAGTCGCGGGCGGTGCCGAGGTCGGGGAACGAGATCACCACCACGTCGCCGGGCCAGGTCTCTTCCAGCTCGTGCACCCGGGCGCCGTGCACCAGGAACTCCCCGCCGTAGGGCTCCAGCGTGGCGTCGATGCGGTGCACGTACTCCGAGACCTCCTCGTTCATGTCGACGTGGGTGAAGTGGGCGATGGCGTATGCGGTCATGCCGACGACGCTAGGACGCGTGGGTGCGGGTGGCGATGACCTGACGGGTCATGCGGGACCCGGGAAAAGCAGGGAAGCCTTACCTCTCTTTGTTCACCGGAGCTTGCGGTAATGACACGCCGGTGCACATTTTTTTGGGTGCGTCTCCTGTCGGCAATGCCCGTTATTTATTTCGCCAGCCTCATCTTCGCTAATTAATTCAGAGCCTCTGACCTGCGGGCATGTGCTTTGTATGGCGCTTAGCCAAGCATTGCCTAACTCGAGTGAGGTTAGCGTTGCCTGTCAATTCCTGAATTGCGGTGCCGAGATATTTCTGGTGCTCTTCGGTCAAGCACTTCACCTGCCAGTGTTCGACGGAAGAGGTTCGCCATGACCACCATGCCTGCTGTGAGCGAGTGCTCGGTCGACGGCTGCGGCTACAACCACGACGGCTGTCACGCCTTCGCCATCACGGTGTCGGGCACCAATGGCAGCGCCGACTGCGGCACGTTCATCCCGCTGGCGCGCAAGGGTGGGCTCGACAAGGTCGTGGCGCAGGTGGGTGCCTGCCAGCGCACCGACTGCTCGTTCAACAGCAACCTCGAGTGCTCGGCCTCCGGTGTGCGCATCGGCGCCGGCCAGGGCAGTGCCAGCGCCAACTGCCTCACCTATCAGCCTGCCTGACGTCATCTGACGCCACTGCCCGCACCCTCGTGCGGGCACTCGTGGGGTGATCCGTGGCCGCCTTCCGGGCGCACGGGTCGCCCCACTTCTCGTTTTGCCTGTTCACAGCCCTTCTTCGCGAGGTGACGTCAAAGCGCTGGACTTTGACGTCATAGTGGCGTCATCATGATGCCCATGGACGTCACCGCGTATACCGCCCGCCTGCACCGGGATCTCTACGCCGCCGGTCAGGTGGGGGGCGACGAATCTCTGGTCGTGGCCGAGCACATGGCGAACGCGCTCGACTCCTCGATCCGGCTGGTGCTGCTCGACGCGCTGGTCGAGGCCGCCGGCGAGATCAGCGAGGGGCTGGCGCCCGGCTCGGTCGAGGTGCGTCTGCTCGGCCGTGAGGTGCAGTTCGCCGTATCCGCCCCGGTGTCCGAACCGGCAGCCCCGGCTGCTGTCGTGCAGCCCCCGGTCGCCGCCGACGATCCCGAAGATGACGGCGCCACCGCACGTCTCAGCCTGCGCCTGCCCGAGCGGCTCAAGTCCCGCGTCGAAGAGGCGGCCTCCGCGGCCGGGCTCTCGGTGAACGCCTGGCTGGTGCGCTCGGTCGGCGCGCTGGTCGAGAACCCCACTCCGGGAGCTCGTCCGGCCGCCGGCGCTCGTCAGCCCGAGTCCGCTTCCCCGCCCCTGCCGCCGACCTGGAGCGGCACGGGCATGGGGCAGCGGCGCAGCGGGTGGGTCCGCTGAACCCCGCGCCCGCGGTTCGCTGACCGGCGAACCGCGGCCCGCGTCCTCAATTTCTGTGTGCACCGCCCTTCCTAGGAGCTGTCATGCCCGAATTCAGCACGCCCGAGCCCATTTCGGTCCTCGTCGACGTGGGTGGCGCCTCGCTCACCGTGAACGCCGTGGCGGGTGGCCGTCAGACCACGGTCGAGGTCAGGCCGCACAACACCGACCGAGCCGTCGACGTGGAGCACGCCCGGCGCACCACCGTCGAGCTGGCCGGGGGAAGGCTCACCGTCCGGGCGCCGCGCAGTGCGAAGGCACGGCTCAAGACGCTTTTCGGCTCGTCCGAGCGGGTCGACATCACGATCAGCCTGCCGGCGCACTCCACGCTGGAGATGCGGGGCTGGGGCGACGTGCGCTCGTCCGGCGAGCTCGGTGACGTCGAGATCGACACCGGTATGGGCGACGTCCACCTGGAGTCCGTCGGCCGGGCGCGGGTCAAGACCGCGATGGGCGACGTGCACGCCGAAACCGTCGCCGGGCCGGCCGATCTTCGCACCTCGGCCGGATCGGTCTGGGTCGGCCGGGCGCGGGGCGAGGTCAGCGCCAAGACCTCCGCCGGTGACGTGCGGGTCGAGGAGAGCCTCGGCGAGGTGCGCATGACGACCTCGGCCGGTGACCTGCGGGTGCAGCGGGCCCTGGCCGGGGTCGAGGCCAAGACCTCCGCCGGGGACATCCGCCTGGGCTCGGTCTGCACCGGGTCGGTCAGCGCCACCACGTCGTACGGCAACCTCGAGATCGGCATCGCCCCCGGCACCGCCGCCTGGCTCGACCTGAACGCCCGGCACGGCGCTGTGCGCAGCGGCCTCGAAGACGCTGACGGCCCGGGTGATTCCGAGCTGACCGTCGAGATCCACGCCACCACCGGCTACGGCGACATCGTGCTGCGCCGGGCCTGAACCTCCGTCTCGAAGAACGAAGGAGCGCTCCATGGCAACGCCGCCCGTTCCGCCCGTTCCACCCGAGCTCGCCATCGACGTCCGGGGTCTGCGCAAGAGCTTCGGCGACCACACCGTGCTCGACGGCATCGACCTGGCCGTGCCCCGCGGCACCGTGTTCGCCCTGCTGGGGCCCAACGGTGCCGGAAAGACCACCACCGTCAACATTCTCGCCACGCTGCTGGCGCCCGACGCCGGGTCGGTGCGCATCGCCGGGCACGACCTGGCCACCGCGCCGGGCCGGGTGCGCACCTCGATCGGCGTCACCGGGCAGTTCGCCGCGATCGACGACCTGCTCACCGGCCTCGAGAACCTCATGCTCATGGGGCGGCTGCACCATCTCGGCAAGCACGAGAACCGGGAGCGGGCGCAGTCCCTGCTCGGCCGATTCGGGCTCACCGACGTCGGTCACCGGCTCCCCAGCACCTACTCCGGGGGCATGCGGCGCCGGCTCGACCTGGCGATGGGCCTGATGGGCCGGCCACAGGTGGTGTTCCTCGACGAGCCCACCACCGGCCTCGACCCCCGCAGCCGCCGCGAGATGTGGGATGTGGTGCGCGCCCTGGTCGCCGACGGCGTCACCGTCCTGCTCACCACCCAGTACCTCGAGGAGGCCGATCAGCTGGCCGACCGCATCGCGCTGCTCGACGGCGGGCGCATCGTGGCGCAGGGCACCGAGTCCGAGCTGAAACGCCTGATCCCGGGCGGGCACATCACCCTGCGGTTCGCCGACGCGGCGTCGCTGCACCGGGCCGGGCAGGTGCTCGGAACCGAGGGTGCCCACCCCGAAGACCTGAGCCTCGACGTGGTGGGGCGGGCCGACGTCCCCAATCTGCGGTTGCTGCTCAACCGTCTCGACGCGGAGCAGATCCCGGTCGACGACATCGTGCTGCACAACCCCGATCTGGACGACGTGTTCCTCGCCCTCACCGCCAAGGAGGCAGTTCGATGAGCACGACCTTCCCGATCGCCGAAACCGACGGACCGCAGCCCTTCTCCGACTCGATGGCGATGTTCTCCCGGCAGACCCGGCGGCTGAGGCGCTATCCGGAGCTGACGGTCGTGGTGCTGGCGATCCCGATCATCTTCCTGCTGCTGTTCGTGTTCGTCTTCGGGGGCACGCTCGGGGCCGGGCTGAACGGCGGGGCCGGTGGCGGGGGCGATCGGGGCGACTACGTGAACTACGTGATGCCGGCGATCCTGCTCATGACCATCAGCTCGATCGCGGCGGGCACCTCCACCAGCGTCTGCCAGGACATGACGACCGGCATCATCGCCCGGTTCCGCACGATGTCGATCTCGCCCGGGTCGGTTCTCACCGGGCACGCGCTGGCCGCCGTTCTGCAGAGCCTGATCTCGCTCGTCATCGTGGTCGCGGTGGGGGTGCTCGTGGGTTTCCGGCCGGAGGTCGACCTGCGCGGCTGGCTCGGCGCGGCGGCCCTGCTCGCCGGGATGTCGCTGGCGATCGCCTGGTTGTCGGTGGCGTGTGGCCTGATCGCCCGCTCCGTCGAGACGGCCAGCAACTTCTCCCTGCCGCTGGTCGTGCTGCCGTTCCTGGGCAGCGGGTTCGTCCCCACCGACTCGATGCCGTCCGGTCTGGCCTGGTTCGCCGAATACCAGCCGTTCACGCCGGTCATGGACGTGCTGCGCGGTCTGCTGCTGGGCACTCCCCTGGAGACGGGTGCGGTCGGGCTGGCGATCGGCTGGTGCGTGGGGCTCACCGGCCTCGGCCACATCTGGTCGCGGCGTGTCTACGCCCGGCCGAGAAAGATCTGACGCATCCTTAGAATCCAGTTCGAGATCGGCGGTCCGGCCGACGACAAGGCCTGAACCGGCGGTTGTGCGGGCGCCGACCGGCCGATGACCTCCCCGGGACGTTCGGTCGACCCTGGTCTCTCCGCCCTCACCGGCAACGTTCCGTAAACCGCACGACCCCGTGTCCCCGTGCCTGGCCGCATCGGCCGGGCGCCCGGGATGCGGGGATCCGTGCGTTTTGCCGACGCGGTATCTGCGGTCTCGCCGGATTTGTCGACGAGTGGAAATCGTTGTGCTCGAACGGCTTCCCGGCGGCTTTGGCAGTGGGGGAGATGGGCCTGAAGCGACCTGTGGGGCAGCTACGGAACGCTCCCGCAATGCTCCACCTGGGTGCGCTGACAAGGCGAAACCGACTACTCTCCACACTCGGAAGAACACGATCCGTATTGAGGTCGGATCGAGGGATGCGGGAAGGGAGGGGGCATGACGCTCCTGCACGGCGGCGGTGCCAAGGGCACCGGGAGGCGGCGCGGCACCAAGCAGCGCACGCCCGACGCCGATCCTGGACCCGTCCTGCGTTCTCTCCTTCCCCGGGACGCCGAGCCGGACGACGAGCCGGGACCGGCCCGTCCGGTGGATCCGCGGGCCGAGCTGGCCGGCGATCCGGGTCTGGCTGCGCGGGCCGGTGGCTTCGCCGATCCCGCGGAACGACGTGACAGTGCCGAGCGACGCGCCGGTGACGGGTATGCGATCCCGTCGGCCTCGTCCGGAGCGGCGGATCTTCCGGGCCGTTCCACCGATTCGGCCGGCTCGGGTGCGCCTGTCGCCCCGGGGGCCGGTGAGCCGGGTCCGGGTGACCTGACCTGGGCGGAGATGGTGAGTGGACGACCGTCGGCGCAGGGTTCGTCCCGGCCGGCGCCGCGGCTGGAGATGGGCCGCAAGTATCGCCAGCAGTGGGGGCGCACCGGTCAGGGAGAGCTCACCACGGCGTCCACCGACCTCTCGGGCGAATCCGCGGGGCGGAGTGCGGACTTCGTCGCGGGTGCTGACAACATTCCGGACTCGGGCGCGATGGTGCCCGCTGTTTCCGAGGCGCCGGGTGGGACTGCGGGGCGGGTGACGAACGAGGCGGCCGGTCGGTCTGTGTCTGCCCCTGCGGGTCAGGACCTCAACGGTTTTGCCGGTGGTCTGCTGGACGGTCTGGCCGGGGAGCCTTCCCCGTCGCCGACATCGGCCGCAGCGGAACCGATCGCGACGCCTGATCTGGCGGTGGGCTACGCGGAGTCGTACCTGGACGCCGAGACCGCCGTGGCGGGGGAGTCCCCCACGCATGACGAGATGGCGCACGCTCTCGGCGTGGCTCCCGAGTCCGGTTCGGGCACGGAGGCCGTGGTGGTTGCTGAGGTCGGTCCGGAGCCCGAGATGGGTGCGGACGAGGCTCGTGGTGCCGGTTCGGGTGACGAGGTGCCTGGCGACCTCGAGCCCGACGACGAGGGCGGCTCGACAGCGCGGCAGGGGGCGTCCGAGAAGCCTCTGACGAGGCCCCTCGCCACCGGTGACCTGTCGATGGCCGAGGCTGTGCGCTGGGCGGGCCCGGCCTCCACCGACGACGCCGAGGACGAGGACTTCTTCGACGGGTTCTCCACGGCTGACGACTTCGCCGAGAGCTCCGGCTTTCCCCACGACCTTCGAGGCGGAACGGTTCCGGACGGCGGGGTTCCGGGCGACGTGACTGCGGACGACGTGACCGATGACGTGACGACGGGGGATCTGGCCATGGGGGATCTGGCCGTGCGGGCCGCGGACGGCGTCCCCGGCGATGAGGCGTCCGGAGGCGAGTTCGCGGACGGCGAGACCGGTCGGGGGCTGGTTTCCGAGGCGTCATCGTCCGGTCGTGTCGTCGTCGAGCTGCCCGTGGTGGATGAGCTTCCCGTGGTGGAAGACGCCGTCACGCTGGACGCCGCGCTGCACCGCATCGCCGACGCCGGACCGACTCCGTCCGAGGTGCTGGCCGAGCTGGTGCGCGATGCCGGCCTGCTGATGGACGCCCCGACCCGGATCGCCAGCGTCGTCGACGACCGCCTGGTCTGGACCGCCGCCTACGGTGACGACTCGGTCGAGCTGGGCGCCGAGGTACTGCTCGAGAACACCGCGTGCGGCGCGGCCTGGGGTACGGCGCTGATCCAGCACGTGGCCTCGCCGGACCTGGACCCGGAGGGCGAGTACGCCGGGCCCGGCCCGGAACTGACCACGGAGTGCTGTGGCTCGGTGGCCGCGGTGCTGGCGGTTCCGTTGCTGCGCGCGGCTCCGGCCGCGGCCGGCCGGCACGCGAGCGTCACCCGGGAGGTGCTGGCCGTGCTGGCCTTCACCGCCGATCGTCCGGGCTGGTTCACCGACGAAGACATCGAGGCCACCGCCGACCTGGCCGAGGTGGCGGGTGAGCGCATCGCCACGATCGAGGAGGAATCCTCGGGCGCGGCACGATCGGCTGCGGGGCACGGGATTTCGCACCCGGCACCCGAGGCGGCCTCGGCGCCGGTGTCCGTCACCGAAACGCCGGGGGCCGACCTGGTTGCCGACGCGGAGCCCGTGACGGACACCGAGTCGGCGGGCACCGAGTCGGCGGGCACCGAGTCGGCGGGCACCGAGTCGGCGGGCACCGAGTCGGTGACGGGCATCGACTGGTTCACCGCGGCGGAGTCCACGGAGCCTTGGGCCGAGAGGTCCCCGGAGGACGAGTCGCACCAGACGGTGGCGTCGGTGCAGACCGTCGCCGCTCCCGAGTCCGACCGGGCGACGACGATCACGGTCGCGGGACGCGTCCCGGGGATGCCGCGGCGTCGGGAAGCAGGATCGGCGGGAGCCCGTCCGATGGTGCCCGATGTCATCGGTGCCCGCTTCGACCGGTGGTTCACCCCGCACGTGCCGGCGGTGCCGTACGACCCGGAGAACCCGGCCGCGTCCGCTGTTTTCGGGGCGCTGGCGGCTGCGGATCCGATGATTCCGGCGGGCCCGTCCTCGCCGCTGAACCGTCCGTCCGACGGGACGGACACCACGCCGGACCCGTTCGGCCTGTTCACGCCGCCGCAGCGGGAGTACCAGGCGGAGTTCGGCAGTGGGCCGGTCACCGGCCGCATCGCCGGACAGATGGACGACGCGACCCGTTCCACGGCCTTCGACCGCTTCTTCGGCCCGGCTTCCGAGGTCTCGGAGGCCTCCGGCACCGCTCCGGTCTCCCCGGAGGCGCAGGCGGCGCCGGCGCCGGTGTATCTCGACCAGAACACGTCCGCCCACGAGGGTTTCGACTGGAGCGCCGGGGTGTCCCTCGACGAGGCGCTGAGCCCGGACGAGGAAGACAACGAGCCGATCGCGACGATCCGGCCGACGGGGCAACAGCACGCGACGGGGGCGTACTCGGGGATGGCCGCTGAAGGTGGTGCGACGCCGACGGGAAACCGCGCGTCTGGCAGACGATCGACGTGGGCGGACGAGGAGACGGTTGCCGGTCCGTTTGTGGGTGAAGGCTTTCCCGAAGACGAGAACAGTGCCGGGGTGGATCAGGACGCTGACGAGACTTCCGGGCCGGAACGACGGGAGCCGGCCGAGCTGACGGCACCGGTCGAAACGGTTGCTACGGAAACCCATCTGGCCGCGGCTTCAGGGCCGATGGGGCCGATGGGTGAGCGCCGGGCCCGGCGGGAGCGCGCCCGCGCCGCCCGCCTCGCCGAGGAAGCCGCCCAGGCCGCGGTCGAAGGACAGTTCCAGACACAGGCCGAGACGCAGGCCGAGGCTCGGGACGGGGTTCAGCTCGAGACACAGGTCGAGGCTCAGGTCGGGGCTCAGGCCGAGACACAGGTCGAGGCTCAGGTCGAGGAGGAGCAGCCCGAAGCCGAGGAGCAGCCGACCGAATTCGAGACTCGACAGCCCGAACCGGCCGCCACCCGCACGGTCGACGTGACCACCCCGGCGAGCTCCTCCGTTCCGGCCCCGCCCGCCGAGGGCCAGGCCGAAGAGGCCGTGCTCGACCTCGACTCCGGGACGCGCGCCGAGACACGTTCCGAAACCTGGTCCGGGCCGATCGCGATGGACATCGAAGAAGAGGCGGACAACCAGGAAGTCGTCCCCGCCTCCGGCGCCCCCACCACCATGCACGCCCGCCTGGCCGAGATGCGTGAGACCCCGCGCGTCACCCAGCGGGCCAACGGTTCCCGGGCCCTCGGGCACACCGCCGCGAGCAGCAGCCCGAGCACCGGGACGGCCCGCCCCGACTCCGGTCTCGGGCTGCTCACACCCCCGTCCGGCAGCGATCTGCCGGGACGGACGCAGGGTGGGGTGACCACCGCGTCCACCATTGACCAGCACCGCATGCCGGGCCCCCGCGCCCGACGCGAGCGCCCCCAGACCGGGCAGACCGGGAGCCTGCCGACCGGCGGGCTGCCGACGTCGATGCCCTCGGCCGACAGCATGGGCCTGTGGCAGTGGGACGCCCTGAGCAACACGGTCACCTGGTCGTCACCGGTGACCCGTCTGCTCGGCCTGCCCACCGACACCCCGCTCGACCTCGCCACGATCCGCTCGGTCCTGGCCGGCGCCGACCGCGGGCGGTTCGACGTCGCCGTGCAGGCCATCCAGTCCGGCCGCGGCGTGGCCGGGGCCCTGCGTCTGCGCACCCGCGACGGCCAGGCCAAGCACGCCTACGCCTGGAGCGAGGTCCGCCGTGACGACGCCGGCCAGCTGCTGGGCGCCTGGGGCGGTGTCGTCGACATCACCGCGTTCGAGCGGGACGCCGACTCGCTGCGTTCCGGCCTGGCCGGACTGCGCGCGGCCCAGGAGCTCGCGGGCCTGGCCACCTGGGAATGGCGGCCGGAGACCCGGGAACTCATCTGGTCGGACGAGATGTACCGGCTCGTGGGTGTTTCCGGTGAGACGTTCGAGCCCGACCTGGCCCGCTGGCAGGCCTTCGTGCACCCCGACGACCTGGCCCGGGCCCGGCGCGTCGACGTGGATCTCGACCCCTCGAACGCCGAGGACGAGTGCGTCGAGACGTTCCGCCTGATCGGCACGGGCGGCGAGATCCGGCACGTGCAGTCGTGGGCGACGCCCGGACGCTCGCCCGACGGCACGATCACCGCGGTCTACGGCGCCACCATCGACGTGACCAAGCAGGTCCGCGACCGCATCGAGCTGGAGCGCATAGCCGCCACCGACCCGGTGACCGGCCTGGGCAACCGCAGCGCCTACGAACGGCGCCTGCAACTGCTGCTTCGCGCCTCCGGCCCGACCCCGGGAACTCCCGAGAACGCGGTCAGCGTGCTGCTTCTCGACCTCGACCGGTTCAAGGTGGTCAACGACAGCCTGGGCCACGAGACCGGCGACCGGCTGCTGATCGAGGTCGCCCGCCGCCTGGTCGCGGTGGTGCCCGACGGCTCGCTGATCGCCCGGATGAGCGGCGACGAGTTCGTCGTGCTCGCCCCCTCGGGCTGGACGCAGGCACAGACGGTCGGGCTCGGGCAGAGCCTGCTCGAGGCCCTGCGCGCGCCCTACGTGCTGCCCGGCTCCGGCGAGGTGCTGATCTGCCCGGGCAGTCTGGGGATCTCGAGCAATCTCGGCCGTCCCGGCTCGACCGCGAACGACCTGCTGCGCGAGGCGGACGCCGCCCTGCACACGGTGAAACAGGCCGGGCGCGACGGGTACGCGGTGTTCGACGAGGCCCTGCGCGAGGAGGTGCGCGAACGGCGCCGCACCGAGCAGCGGCTGCGGATGGCGCTCGCCGGTGACGGTCTGACGCTGGAGTACCAGCCGATCATCGACCTCAGCACCAACCGGATCATCGGGGCCGAGGCGCTGGTGCGCCTGCAGGACCCGGAGGGCGGTGAGCACCTGCTGGCGCCGGGTCAGTTCCTCGACATCGCCGAGAAGACCGGCCTGGTCGTGGACATCGACACCTGGGTGATCAACGAGGTGATCGCGCAGCTGCGGTCGTGGGCGGAGAACGCGGACGACCTGCGCGCGGCCGACGCCCGGATCGGTGACCAGTCGGGCCGGGGCACGGTGACGCCGCCGTGGCTGGCCATCAACCTGTCGGCCCGTTCGACCGAGCACCCGGGTCTGGCGCTGCACCTGATCGACGCGGTGCGCCGTGGCGACTTCGGGCCGGAGAAGCTGAAGGTCGAGCTGACCGAGCGGGCCTTCGCGAACGCCGACCCGGCCGTCGACAGTGCGCTGCGTCAGCTGATCCAGGCCGGGATCGGCGTGGGGATCGACGATTTCGGCTCGGGCAACTCGGGTCTGGCGAGCCTGCAGAGCTACAGCTTCGACTTCATGAAGATCGACCGCCAGTTCGTGGCCCCGGTGGGCGAGGACTCCCGGGCGGACGCGGTGGTCACCGCGATCGTCGACCTCGCCCACGCGCACGGGATGCGGGTGATCGCGGAGGGCGTGGAGTCCGGGCGGCAGGCCCGGCGGCTGCGCGAGATCGGCTGCGACTTCGCGCAGGGCTACCACTTCGGCAGGCCCGGGGAGGCTTCCCGGATCATCCGCGGATAACCTCATCACCCTGCGCCTCGGGTGCACTCCGCATACCCTGTTCACCTGGGCAATTAGGAGTGTCCGGGCCCAGTGCCGCGCGTGCGGGATGCGTGGGGCCGCCGCCGGGTGCGGCTGTGCTGACGGGTGACGTGGCGGCGGGGAGGTGTCGAGCACGGTGTCGTGGTCGGCCTGGTTGGTCTGCGCGCTGGTTGCCGGCGGTGTCGGCTACCTGTCGCTGGCCGGGTTCGTCTGGGCCAACCGGCAGGGCATCGGCAGCCGCCCGCTGGTGGTCATGCTGCTCGCGGTCAAGGTCTGGTCGATCTGTTACGCCCTCGAGCTGAGCAGCACCTCGATCGAGGTGGCGCAGTGGTGGTCGGCGCTGAAGTACATCGGCATCGTCGCGCTGCCGCCCGCCCTGTGGAGCTTCGTCTTCGCCTACACCGGCCGCGGCCGGATGACCCGAAGATCCACCCTGCTCCTGTCGATCCACCCGGTGCTGGTGATGACCCTGCTCCTGGTGCCGGCCACGCGTCCCCTGATCCAGGACTACGACACCACCAGCCCGCTGCTGAACGCCCAGGTGCCCAGCGCCGGGCCGCTGTTCTGGCCGCACGCCGTGTACGTCTACGTGCTGATGCTCGGCGCCGACCTGGTGCTGATGGCCCGCCTGGCCAAGATCGCGCCGCCCTACCGCCGCCAGGGCGCCCTGCTGATCGCCGCGTCCCTGCTGCCCTGCTTCGGCAACGCGCTGTGGAACGCCGTGCTGTCGAGCACCGGCATGATCGATCCCACCCCGTTCCTGTTCGGCATCACCGCGGTGGTGCTGGTCTGGGGCTTCTTCCGGTTGCGGCTGCTCGACCTGACACCCGTCGCCCGCGGCATCGTGATCGAGCAGATGGCCGACGGGGTGCTCGTGCTCGACGTCTACGGCCGGGTGGTCGACGTGAACGCGGCCGCCGCCTCGATCATCAGCTTCCCGCGCCGGGCGATGATCGGCCGCTACGTCATCGACGTGGTGCCCGGCCTGGCCTCGGTGCTGGAGAAGCAGGAGGTCGGCTCGGCCGTGGACACGGTCGAGGACGAGGTGCTGATCCATCCGGTGCCCGACGCCGAGAACGCGGTCGAGGTGCTGCCGGGCTTCTGGGGTGGGCTGTTCACCCGGCCCGAGGTGGAGAAACCGGAGGGCGCGCTGCGGGTGGCCTCGCTGCCGACCCGGGTCATCGACCTGCGTGACGGTCACGAAAACCCTTCTCAGCTCCCGGTACCCACCGCACAGGACCGGCACCGGGAGCGAACGGGGGAGCAGCTCGTCCTCGGGCCGCCACGCGACGTAGCCGTCTCGATGACCTGGGTGACCGACCCGGTCGGCCGGCAGATCGCGCGGCTCGTGGTTCTGCGCGACGTGACCGAGCGCAACCGCACCGAACGGCAGCTGCGCGAGCTGCTGAACGAGCAGACGCGGCTGTCCGAGACCCTGCGCCAGAGCCTGCGCCCGGCGTCGCTGCCGCAGTTGCCGTCGGTGCGGTTCGCCGCCCGGTCGGTGCCCTCGGCCCGGGGCGAGGGGGTTGGCGGCGACTTCTACGACGTGCACCCCGCCGGCCACGGCGAGTCGGCGTTCGTGCTGGGTGACGTGTCCGGCAAGGGGGTGCACGCGGCCGTCGTCACGTCGATGGCCCGCTACACCGTTCGCACTCTGAGCGCCCAGGGCTGGACTCCGAGCGAGGTGCTGCGTCAGCTCAACCGGGCCCTGCAGACGCCCGACGACCTGGAGCGCTTCTGCACCGTGGTCTACGGGCACGTGAGCGACAGCGGTCCGGGTCTGGGCGAGCCCACGGTGCGGGTGACCCTCAGCCTGGGTGGGCACCCGCCGCCGTTGCTGCGCAGGCACCGCGACGGTTCGGTGCACGCGGTCGGCCGCCCGGGCACTGCACTCGGTCTGCTGCCTACCGTCGACGTGCACGAGGTGGTCGTCGACCTGGCGGCGGGGGACGTGCTGCTCGCCTACACCGACGGCGTCACCGAGGCGCGGGTCGGCGAGGAGCAGTTCGGGGAGAAGCGCCTGGCCGAGGTGCTGGCGGCGGTGCCGCACGACGTCGGGCCGGACTGGCCCTCACCGGCCTGGCGGCTGGAACACCCGGAGTACGAGCGCAATCCGTGGACCGACCAGAGCGAGCCGGCCGGCCCCGCACACCCGGCGACCCAGCTGGCCGACGCGGTGGCCGACTCGGTGCTGGCGGCGGTGCGGTCGTTCGCGCCCGAGCGCGACGACGTGGCGTTGCTGGTGCTGGCGGCCACCTGAGTCGGGAGGCGCCCACGGTGGACGATCCGGTCGCCTTGGCCGTCCCGGTCACCGGATCTGCGGGATCCCCCGCGGCTGGGTGTCGGCGTCGGAGGGAACCCGGCCACCGCCGAACGGAACCCGGCCGCCCTCGGACGGGACCCGTCCGCCGCCGGGTGCACCCCGTCCACCGTCGAACGGAACCTGGCCGCCCAGGGACGGGACGGGCTCCTCGACGTCCTCCACGTCGTCCATCGGCTCGTAGAGTTCTTCGGGCGGCTCGGCGGGCAACCGCACCGAGAAACAGGTGCGGCCCGGCTGACTCGTGACGTCGACCCGCCCGTTGTGGGCGGCGATCACGGCCGACACGATCGACAGCCCCAGACCGGTACTGCCGGCCGTGCGGGACCGTGAGTTGTCGCCCCGGGCGAACCGGTTGAACACCTCGGGCAGCAGGTCGGGCGCGATGCCCGGGCCGTTGTCGGTGATCGTGAGCAGGGCCTCCGGAGCGCCGTTCTCGCCGGTCACCGCGCGCAGGGCGGCCTCCACGGTGGTGCCCGGCGGGGTGTGCACACGGGCGTTGGCCAGCAGGTTCACCACCACCTGGTGCAGCTGCGGCTCGTCTCCGATCACCACCACCGGCGCCGGGGGCAGGTTGAGCTGCCAGCGGTGCTGCGGACCGGCCGCGTGCGCGTCGCTGATCGTGTTGACCAGCAGGTCGGTGAGGTCGACGGGGTCTTTCGCGGTGGGCCGCCCGTCGTCGAGACGGGCCAGCAGCAGCAGTTCCTCGACCAGGCCGCTCATCCGGATCGCCTCGGACTCCACCCGGCTCAGCGCGTGGGCCACCTCGGGCGCGACCTGGGCACCGGTGCGGCGGGTGAGCTCGGCGTAGCCGCGGATCGAGGCCAGCGGGGTGCGCAGCTCGTGGCTCGCGTCGGCGACGAACCGGCGCATCCGGGCCTCACTGGCGTTACGGGCCTGCAGCGCGCTGTCGACGTGCCCGAGCAGCACGTTCAGGGCCGAGCCGACCTGCCCGACCTCGGTGGCCGGGTCGGTGTCCGACTCGGGAACGCGCACCGGCAGAGCGGTCTTGCCCTCGTGCAGGGGCAGTTCCTTGACGCCGGAGGCGATGCTCGCGACCCGGTTCAGGGGCCGCAGGGTGCGCCGCACGATCAGCCCGCCCGCGAACGCCACGGTGAGCAGACCGAGCACACTGACCACCGTGACGGCTCCGGTCAGACGCCACACCGCGGCCTGCACCCCGCTCAGCGGCAGGCCGGTGAGCAGCGTGGCGTCCTCACCGTCGGGTCTCGTCACGAGCGCGATCACCCGGTACTTGCCCAGGTCGCCACCGAGGTCGACGGTGTGCGGCTCCCGGTCGGCGGGCACCGCGGCCACCACGCTCTTCTGCTCGGCCGTCAGCTCGATGTTCTCGCCGCTGGAGCTGATGACGGCGCCCTCGATCGTGCCGTCGGACTCGACCCGGGCGCCGAGCGTGGACTCACCCTGACCCGGGGCGTTCAGGAAGTTCGGGCCCGGGCCGTTGGGGTTCGGCCGGTCGGTGTTGCTGTTCGGCGGCCGGTCGGCGAACTCCTGCGACCGCCGCACCGCCGAGGTGAGCTGGTTGTCGAGCCTCTGCTCCAGGAACACCTGCAGCGAGAACACGGCCACCAGCCCGATGACGATGCTGATCACCGCGGTGAGGGCGATCGACAGCAGGACCAGGCGCCGGCGCAGGGTGGTGCCGCGCCGACGCCGGCCGAGACTGCGGATCGCGCTCATGCAGGCAGGATCGGCTCAGGCGGCGGCGGGTTTGAGCACGTAGCCCGCACCCCGCACGGTGTGGATCATCGGCGTTCGCCCGGCGTCGATCTTCTTGCGCAGGTACGAGATGTACAGCTCGACCACGTTGGCCTGGCCGCCGAAGTCGTAGTTCCACACCCGGTCGAGGATCTGGGCCTTGCTCAGCACCCGCCGCGGATTACGCATGAGGTAGCGCAGCAGCTCGAACTCGGTGGCCGTCAGCTTCACCGCCGCGCCGTCGCGCATCACCTCGTGGCTGTCCTCGTCGAGGATCAGGTCGCCGACGGTGAGCTGCGCGTCCGGCGGCTGGGCGGCCAGGCTGGTGCGGCGGATCAGGCCCCGCAGCCGGGCGACCACCTCTTCCAGGCTGAACGGCTTGGTCACGTAGTCGTCACCGCCGGCGGTGATACCGGCGATGCGGTCTTCCACCGCGTCGCGGGCGGTGAGGAACAGCACCGGGATGTCACGGTCGTCTTCTCGCAGGCGCCGAAGCACGTTGAGGCCGTCGATGTCGGGGAGCATGACATCGAGAACGACGGCGTCGGGACGCCAGTCGCGGGCCTCCTTGACAGCGGTGTTGCCGTCGGGGGCCGAACGGACCTGCCAGCCCTCGTAACGGAGGGCCATCGTCAGCAGGTCGGTCAGCGTTCGTTCGTCGTCCACCACAAGCACGCGAACGGGCGCACCGTTGGGGTGGCGTAGGGGAGCGGTCGTCACAGGAACCAAGCTGATGGCCGAACCTGAACGGCAACCTCGTCCAGTCTGTGAAAACCCTGTGAGCGCGCCCCGGAACGTGACGTTTGTCCAGGTCAGGACCCTTTGCCAGGGGGTCATGGCCGATTCATAGCTTTGCCACAGCCCTCACGCAGGGGTTTCCGCGACGGTGTGGCGTCCGCTGAACCGGCGTGCGCGGAAAAAGTGCACCGGATAAGGAGAAACAGGCGTGAATCTGGCATGCAGGGTGGCGCCCCGGTGAGTGACGCTACCTCACGCCGGAAGGGTTCGTCCCTTCTGCGCAACCACTGGCTGAACCTCGGCCTGCTCGTCGTGCTGGTCGCGATCGTGGTGATCGCGTACCTCACCGTCGGTACCTCCGACGCCAGTACCGCCACCACCGCCCGCACCGCGACGGTGTCCACCGGGAACGTCACCGCCACGGTCAGCGGCTCCGGCAACCTGGCGAGTTCCCGCAGCTCCTCGCTCTCCTTCGGCGCCTCCGGCACGGTCACGGCCGTCAAGGTCAAGGTCGGCGACAAGGTCAAGAAGAACCAGCTCCTGGCCACCGTCGACACCGCCTCGGCCCAGCGCACCCTGGCCTCGGCCAAGGCCTCGCTCGCCTCCGCGCAGGCCTCCTACGACGAGCTCACGCAGGGGCAGACCTCGGCCGAGCAGGAGGTCGACTCGCTCGCCCTGGAAAGCGCCCAGGACAGCGTGGATTCCGCGCAGGACGCGGTGGACGCCGCCACCGACCAGCTGGCCGACGACAAGGCCGGCAGTGCGCCGAGCGCCACGATCACCAAGGACAAGGAGACGCTGAAGCAGGCGAAGCAGCAGCTGGTCTCGGCCCGGTCGCAGCTCGCCCAGCAGAAGGTCTCGGTCGAGAAGAACCAGGAAGGCGCCACCGACGCGCAGCTGGCCGAGGCCGAGGTGAACATCGCCTCGGCGAAGGTCAGCGTGCAGGACGCGCAGGACGCCCTGGCCGACACCAAGCTGCGCGCGCCGTTCGCCGGCACGATCCTCACGGTCGGCGGTGAGGTGGGCGACAGCGTCTCGTCGGGGGGTTCCTCCTCCTCTTCCTCCGGCAACGCTTCGGCGACCGGCGAGACCAGCGAGACCACCACGTCCTCCAGCAGCAGCGCCTTCATCACCATGGCCAGCACCGCCCAGATGACGGTCACCGCCAGCATCGCCGAGGCCGACATCGGCGCGGTGAAAACCGGCCAGGACGCCGAGATCACGCTGTCGGCCAGTGACGAGACGATGAGCGGCACGGTCAGCGAGATCTCGCCCGAGGGCACCACGAGCAGCAACGTGGTGCAGTACTCGGTCACGATCCTGGTCTCCGACCCGCCCTCCACCGCCCGGCTGGGGGCCTCGGTGAGTGCCGTGATCACCACCGGGTCGGCGGAAGACGTTCTCGTGCTGCAGACCTCTGCCATCACCACCTCCGGAAACAGCAGCACGGTCAGCCTTCTCAAGAACGGTGTGGCCACCACCACCCAGGTCGAGGTCGGCCTCGAGGGCTCGAGCACCACCGAGATCACGAGCGGTCTGAGTGCCGGTGACGAGGTGCAGATCCCGACGACGAGCACCGATTCCTCGTCCAGCAGCGGCGTTCCGGGCTTCGGCGGAGCCGGTGGCGGTGGCTTCGGCGGCGGTGGCGGTATGCCCGGCGGTGGCGGGCGGTGACGGCGGCCACCCTCATGACCCGGCCCGTCATCGAGGTGCGCTCGCTGCGCAAGACCTATGGCCTGGGTGACACCGAGGTGCACGCCCTGGCCGGGGTCGACCTGGTGGTCGAGACGGGTGACTACGTGGCGATCATGGGTGCGTCCGGTTCCGGAAAGTCCACGCTGATGAACATCATCGGCTGCCTCGACATCCCGAGCCAGGGCCGCTACCTGCTCGACGGTGTGGACACCCGGCGGCTCGACGAGCGCAGTCAGGCCCTGGTTCGCAACCGCAAGATCGGCTTCATCTTCCAGTCGTTCAACCTGATCGCCCGCACCAGCGCGCTCGCGAACGTCGAGCTGCCGATGGCCTACGGCGGGGTGAAGGCCTCGGTGCGCCGCGAAAGGGCTCGCGCCGCACTGGAACGCGTCGGCCTCGGCGAGCGGCTCGATCACATCCCGTCGCAGTTGTCGGGCGGTCAGCAGCAGCGGGTGGCGGTGGCCCGCGCCATCGTGACCAACCCGGTGCTGCTGCTCGCCGACGAGCCGACCGGCGCGCTCGACAGCAGGAGCACGGCCGACATCCTCGACCTGTTCGACGATCTCAGTCTCGCGGGCCGCACGCTCTGCGTCATCACCCACGAGGACGACGTGGCTGCCCGGGCCAAGCGCGTGATCCGGCTCCGGGACGGGCAGATCGTGATGGACGAGCGGGTCGCCGGGATTCACGAGCCGCCGCCGGGAGTCGCGCGATGAGCCGGTTCGCCGAGGCCGCACGGTTCGCCGTGCGTGGTGTCCTGGGCAACAAGATGCGTTCTCTGCTGACCACTCTCGGCATCCTGATCGGGGTGGCGTCGGTGATCATCCTGGTCTCCGTCGGCACCGGGTCGAGCGCCGCGGTGGCCGAGTCGATCTCGTCGCTGGGCAGCAACACCCTCACGGTCTCGAGCAGTCAGGGTGGCACCGGTGGACGCGGTGGGGGAGGGGGTTTCCCGGGCGGGGGTGGCGGTTCGGTCGACTCGGGCAGCCAGACCCGCGTGGCGCAACTGACAGTGGATGACGCCGGTTCGCTCCTCGACGACGAGCTCGCCCCCGACGTGAAGGCGGTCGCCCCGACCGTCAGCGCCAGCTCGGTGACGGCCACCTACACCGGTGCCAGTCACGACGTCACCACGTTCACCGGCACCACCCCCAGCTACCTGGCCATCAACGACTGGACGGTCTCGAAGGGCTCGGCGTTCGACGACGCCGACTACACCGAGCGCAAGCGGGTGGCCCTGGTCGGCGTCAGCGTGGCCGAGGACCTGGCCGGGGGAGACGGCAGCGACGTGCTCGATGAGACCGTGCAGTTCAACGGGGTCGAGTACAGCGTGGTCGGGATCCTGGCCGAGAAGGGCACGAGCGGCAACACCGACCAGGACGACGTGGTCATCGCCCCGCTCACCGCCGTGCAGGACACGCTCACCGGCTACGGCTCGGTGGACTCGATCACCGTGCAGGCCACCTCGGCCGAGACGGTGGACGCGGCCCAGTCGGAGGTCGAGGACATCCTCAACTCCCGGCACAAGGTCACGTCCGACGACGCCGACTTCAGCGTCTCCAACGCCTCCAGCTTTCTCGAGGCGGCGACCAGCAGCACCGACACGCTGACCGTGCTTCTCGGTGCGGTGGCGGCGATCTCACTGCTCGTCGGCGGGATCGGCGTCATGAACATCATGCTCGTCACGGTGACCGAGCGGACCCGGGAGATCGGTATCCGCAAGGCCATCGGCGCGCAGAAGTTCGACATCGTGAGCCAGTTCCTGGTCGAGGCCGTGCTGCTGTCGGTGTTCGGCGGGCTGATGGGTGTGCTGATCGGCGTGGTCGGCAGCCAGTTCACCATCGTCGGCGTGGAGCCGGTGATCGAGCCTTACTCGATCGTGCTGGCCTTCGGCGTCTCCGTTCTCATCGGGCTGTTCTTCGGCCTCTACCCGGCGAACCGGGCCGCCTCGCTGCGCCCGATCGACGCCCTCCGTTACGAATGAACCAGCCTCAGGAGCAGATCTCCGTGGAACCAGCCCCTCCGACCGCTCCGGCCGGGATCGACAGGACCGAGATTCAGGCCGGGCCGTCCCGCGGCGGGTACATCCCACCCGCCGACGACGACCTCGACCTGCTCGCCGAGAGCAACCGCCGGATGGGAAAGGTCACGATCGCGCTGATGGCGGCCGTTCTCGCCGGGCTCGCGTTCATCGGTGGGGTGGTGGTGCAGAAGCAGTTCGGCAACTCGAGCGCCGGCGCACCCGGCGGGGGGATGTCAGCCATGGGTGGTAATCGCAGTGGCGGATACGGCCAGAGCGGCGGTGTGCAAGGGGGTTACGGCGGTGGTGGTGGCTTCGGCGGCGGTGGCATGCCCGGCCAGGGCAGTGGTACCGCCCAGGGTGGCAGCGCTGCCCAGAGCGAAACCGCCAGTACGCCGGTGGTTGTCGGAACCGTGACCAGGATCTCCGGCACCACGATCGTGGTGAAGAACTTCTCGGACAAGAGTGTCACGGTGAAAGTACCTCAGGGCACTACTGTCTCGAGCTCCACCGACTCGGCGCTGACCGGCCTGTCCAAGGGGGACTCGGTGTCGGTGGCCGGTACCACGGCGGACGACGGTGTCGTCACGGCGACCAGTATCACCGCCAGCTAGCTATTTCGTTCTCGGATGACGGAAGTAGGAACAACTCTGATGGTTTCGAGCCGCAGAACCCTGACCGCGGTGGCGATCGCCCCGATGATCGCGCTGACCCTGGCTGCCTGCGGAGGCGGTTCCTCGGGTGGCACCACGAGTGCCGACGCCACATCGGCCGCGGCCCAGAACGGCCCGGGCGGGGGAAACAACGAGCAGATGCAGCAGATTCAGGAATGCCTGAGCGCCGCCGGCATCAGCGTGGACATGCCGACAGCCATGCCGAGCGGCGGCGCCGTGCCCAGCGACCGGCCGACCGCCATGCCCAGCGCGGGTGCCTCCGGTGGTCCCGGTGGCGGTGGAGGCGGCATGGGCGGCGGCATGCAGTCGATCCTGCAGGACGAAGACGCCCAGAAGGCGCTCACCGCCTGCGGCATCACGGTGCCGACCGCCCAGCCCTCGGCCCGGCCCACCAGCTCCTGACCCGTCCGCTCGTGATCATGCCCCGGTGACGAGGCATGATCACGAGGGACAGCTCAGGCGCGGGTGTCGAAGAGCAGCCCGTCCTGCAGCACCGAGGCCAGCGTGGTCGAGCTGATCCCGGCCTCCTGCACCAGACTGGCCAGGCTCGTCCCGCTCTGCAGGCTCGTCAGCAGGGAGTCGGAGTCGGTGTCGAGCAGCGAGCTGAGGCTGTCGAGCGTGTCCTGCTGATCCTGGGTCAGCACGCCGCTGAGCAGGCCGGTGGCGTCCTGCGACGAGGAGGACGACGAGGAGGCCGGCGGGGGCGGCGGCGGGCCCGGCCGGCCGCCCGGCCCCGCAACCCCGCCGACCGAGTCGATGATCGAGTCCACGACGCTGTCGGCGTCGGAGCGCGAGGCCATGTCCGAGGGCATCCCGGCCTTCAGCGCCGCGGCCAGGTCGTCCCGCGAGACGCCCTGGTCCTCGGCGACCTCGGCGAGCGTCTTGCCGCTCGACAGCTGGCTGCTCAGGTCGTCGGTGCTCAGCCCCAGCGTCTCGGCCGCGACGTTCAGGGCGCCACCGGAACCCCGCTGCTGCGTGGGCAGCGTCTGGGGGGAGTACGAGGTGCTGCTGATCGAGGAGATGGACATCGGTGCGAGGCTCCTTTCGCGCGTCCGGATCTCGGTACGCACCTATGTCCTCGACCCGGGGGACAGGTACTTCAGGAATGATCGGCCCCTCACAGAGCCTTCACATCCACCGTGCGGCGGTTTACTCACGAGCCAGCGACCAGGCCCGAAGGGTAGAGTTCTAGATCGCACGTAACCTGCCGGAAGCAATTTCCCTCGTCCTCGCCTGTGAGTGTGACTGCAGTGAGCAACAAGAGCCTGCCCGCCGCCGGGATCAAGATCCTGCTGCTGGAGAACATCCACCCCGACGCCGTGGCGTCCTTCGAGGCCGTCGGGGCCGAGGTGGTCTCCGTCGGCGGAGCGCTCGACGAGGACGAGCTGATCGAGCAGGCGAAGGGCGTCCACCTGCTCGGCATCCGCTCCAAGACCAACGTCACCGAGCGCGTGCTGGCCGAGCTGCCCGACCTGCTGGCGATCGGCGCGTTCTGCATCGGCACCAACCAGATCGACGTGGCGGCCGCCCAGAACCGCGGTGTGGCCGTGTTCAACGCCCCGTTCTCGAACACCCGCAGCGTGGTCGAGCTGGCGCTGGCCGAGATCATCGCGATGACCCGCCGGCTCACCGAGAAAGACCGCGGCATGCACGCGGGCGTCTGGGACAAGAGCGCCACCGGCCTGCACGAGGTGCGCGGCCGCAAGCTCGGCATCGTCGGCTACGGCAACATCGGCACCCAGCTCTCCGTGCTCGCCGAGAACCTGGGCATGGAGGTGCTGTTCTACGACACCGCCGACCGCCTGCCCCTGGGCAACGCCCGGCAGGTGCACACCCTCGAAGAGCTGCTGGCCAAGGTCGACGTGGTCACGCTGCACGTCGACGGGCGCAAGGCCAACTCCGACTTCTTCGGCGACGAGCAGTTCGCGCTGATGAAGCACGGCAGCATCTTCCTGAACCTGAGCCGCGGTTTCGTGGTCGACCAGACGGCCCTGCGGGCCCGCCTGGAGTCGGGCCAGCTGGCCGGCGCCGCGATCGACGTCTTCCCGGAAGAGCCCAAGGCCCGAGGGGACAAGTTCGTGTCCCCGCTGCAGGGCATGCCCAACGTCATCCTCACGCCGCACATCGGTGGCTCCACCGAGGAGGCCCAGCAGGACATCGGCCGCTTCGTGGCCGGCAAGCTGCGTGACTACGTGATCCACGGCAGCACCTCGCTGAGCATCAACTTCCCGCAGCTGGCCACGCCGGAGCACCAGGCCACGCGCCTCGTGCACATCCACCGCAACACCCCGGGCGTGCTCGCGGCGATCAACTCGGTGCTGGCCGAGGAGAAGGTCAACATCGACGGCCAGACCCTGGGCACCCGCGGCGAGGTGGGCTACGTGATCACCGACATCGCGGCGAGCCCGACCGATCAGGTCATCGAGGCCCTCAAGCGTCTGCCCGACACGATCCGGGTGCGTCAGCTCAAGCTCGGCTGATCTCCCGGGTCCGGCCCCGGCTCACCGAGGTGAGCCGGGGCCGGACCCGAACAGCTCTCTACTTCTTGCCGCGAGCGGCGAGAAAACGATCATTGCCCTCCCGCACGTCCACGATCGGCTCCGGATAGTCCAGCTGCTTGCGGACGTCGCGGTCGAGTTTCCAGGGTGCGTGCACCTCGGGCCCGTCGATGCCGGAGAGCTCGGGCACGTGGCGGCGCACGTAGTCGCCGTTCGGGTCGTAGCGCTCGGCCTGCGAGCTCACGCTCAGGATCCGGTTGAACCGGGAGTCGGTGCCGGTCCCGGCCACCCACTGCCAGTTCATCGTGTTGTTGGCGGTGTCGCCGTCGATCAGGTGGTCGACGAAGAACTGCGCGCCCCACCGCCAGTCCAGGTAGAGCGTCTTGCACAGGAAGTGGCCGACCACCAGGCGCCCGCGGTTGTGCATCCACCCCTCGTCCACCAGCTGACGCATGCAGGCGTCCACCAGAGGCCACCCCGTGCGTCCCTCCTTCCAGGCCGTGAACTCCCGCTCCGCGTCCTCGCCGGTGCGCCAGCGGTCGTGCCGCGGGCGCAGGTCGTCGCGCGTGGAGCGGGGATTCGCGGCCAGCACCTGGGCGTGGAAGTCGCGCCAGGCCACCTGCCGGGTGAAGGCGGGGGCCACGTCCCAGGCCCGGGTCACCACTTCCAACGGCGACAGGCAGCCGAAGTGCAGGTAGGGCGAGATCCGGCTGGTGCGGTCGCCGGCCAGGTCGTCGTGGTCGTCGGCGTAGCCCTCGGCCCGTTGGTCCAGCCAGGTCTTGAACAGCTTCCGGCCCTCGGTCTCACCGCCGGCGGACATGTGCGGCGCGGTCCGGCCCTTGCTGATCTCGGTCGCCGCCGGCACCTTCCCGGTCTTCAGCCCCGGCGGCATCGTGAGCTTGCGCGGCGCGGCCAGGGGCGAGCGCCGCGACTCCTTCTCCCACTTGCGGTGGTACGGCGAGAACACCGACATGTGGGTCTTGCCGGTCGCGGTGATCTGACCGGGCGGCACCACGAACAGCGAGTCGTCGTGGACGTGGAGCTCGCAGTCGTCCAGGGCCTCGCGCAGCCGGTCCTCGCGGCGGTGCGAGAAGCCACTCGCGTCACCGGCCATGTGCACGGCCCGGGCCCCGGTCTCGCGCACCACGGCGGCCACCTCGTCGGCCACCACGCCGCGCCGCACCACCAGCGCGGCACCCCGCTTCTGCAGGGCGGCGTCCAGGTCGGCCAGGCTCTCGGCCAGGAAACGCGCGCGGTTGGGGCGGTTGAACGTGCCGTCGAGGATCGTGGGGTCGAGCACGAACAACGGCACCACCGGGCCGTCACCGGCGGCGGCGTGCAGGGCCGGGTTGTCGTGCACGCGAAGGTCACGGGTGAAGAGGACGACGGACGGCGCAGACTGGTCACTCACAGCGCAGTTCTATCCCGCCGGGGAGTGACGCGCCTCTCAGAATCGGTTCACGACCTGCGCTTTTCGGTCCATAGGCGCCCAGGAGCGGGAATGTCGAGCCGCACGGTGCGCGAGTGGTGGATAGCGTCGATGTCTCGATCCGTTCAGCCCGTGGCTGCCGTGACGAAGACGCCGGCAGCCGGCTGAAGAAGACCTGACCCGACCCGACCGCCGTGACGAACGGCGGGGGAACGGGAAGGAGTTACGTGGACGACCTCGACATCTGGACCGGACTGCTCGTCGTCGCCGCCGCCTCGGTGGCGTGCGGCCTCGCGGCCTGGAGCCTCACCTGGCTCGCGGCGGTCTTCGGCCGCCGGCACGAGCAGGGCAGCCTGATCGCGATCCACCGGCTGTGCCGTCATCCGTTCGTGGTCGCCGTGGTGGCGATCGCGCTCGAGGTGGGCCTGCAGTCGCTGCCGAGGGTGGGCGACGTCTGGACCCGCGTGGCCGGCATCGCCGTGGTGCTCTCGCTCTGCTGGCTGATCGTGCGCTCGCTGGTGGTGGCGGAGGAGATCCTGTTCTGGCGGCTGCGCATGGACGTGGCCGACAACCGCCGCATCCGCCGTCTGCGCACCCAGATCACCCTGGTCCGGCGGGTGCTCGGGGTGGTCGTGGTGCTGATCGGCGTGGCCGCGGTGCTGATGTCGATCCCGCAGATGCGCACGTTCGGCGCCTCGCTGCTGGCCTCGGCCGGTATCGCGGGCATCCTCGCCGGTCTGGCCGCGCAGACCACGCTGGGCAACATGTTCGCCGGGCTGCAGCTGGCCTTCACCGACGCCGTGCGCATCGACGACGTGGTGGTCATCGAGGACGAGTGGGGCTGGATCGAGGAGATCACCCTGACCTACGTGGTGGTGCACCTCTGGGACGAGCGCCGTCTGGTGCTGCCGACCAGCTGGTTCACCACCAACCCGTTCCAGAACTGGACCCGGAACCAGGCCCGGGTGCTGGGGTCGGTGATCCTGCACCTCGACTTCGCGACCCCGCTGGAAGAGCTGCGGCACTACGCCCACGCGGTGATCGACGCGAACCCGCTGTGGGACCGGCAGGCCTGGGTGCTCCAGGTCGCCGACACCACCGAGACCACGATGGTGGTGCGGGTGCTGGCCTCGGCCGCCGACGGCCCGGCCGCCTGGGACCTGCGCTGCGACATCCGCGAGGCCCTGCTGACCTGGCTGCAGCGCAACCACCCGCAGTCGCTGCCGGTGCAGCGCAACCTCGGCCCGGCCGACTACCAGGTGCGCGACGGGGTGGTCACGGCCCAGGAGGCCGGAATCGACACCGACGCCCGCTCGGCCCGCCACGAGAAGCCGGTGCCCGCTCCGGCGACCGCCCACCTCGACCTGCAGACGCCCGACCACTCCGCGGAGCAGGACGAGGACTGCGAGGCGGACGAGCGCAGGCCGCTGGGCGAGGCGTCGTTCAGCGGGACCCCGGACGGGCACCCGCCGCTGGAGTCCGGCTCACCCCTGGTTGGTGTGCCGGCCGCGCGCCACGAGGACGCTGGGGCGCAGGTGCGGCAGTAGCAGGACGCCCACCGCCCCGATCAGGCCGGAGGAGGCGATCACGGTGGACGGCTCGAGCCACTGGGCCGCCGCCCCGGCCACCAGGATGGCGAGGCTCTGCCCGCCGTAGAGCCCGGCGATGGCGATGCCGAACGCCCGCGTGCGCATCTCGGCCGGCACGTTCGAGGCGAACTGGGTGTTGGCCACGACCTGGAACGCCTGGCCCAGACCGCACACCGCGAACAGGGCCAGGCTGACCACCAGGCCGGGGCGCAGCGCGACGACCAGCAGCGGAACTGTGCCCATCAGGGCCAGCGGGTACATGATCCGCGAGGCGGCCCGGGGACCGGCGAACCTCCCGATCGCCAGGCCTCCGGCCACACTGCCGGCGGCCGCGGCGGCCATGATCAGCCCGACCACCCCGTGCCCGTGGCCCAGTTCGGTGGCGTAGGCGGTGGCGATGGCCTCGGGCACGATCGCGTACGCGGCCCCGACGATGCCCAGCATCAGGGGGAACCAGATCCGCGCGTCGCCGCGCACCAGCTGCAGCCCGTCGGTCAGGTCCCGCCAGATCGAGGTGCGTGAGGACGCGTCGGGGCCCGGTCCGGTGCTCCGGCGCGGGTCGGTCGCGCGACGGCCCCGGAGCCGGAGACGGCTCGAGGCGGCCTGGGCCGGTTCCCGGCGGGGGAGGGGGACCGAGGGGGCGTCGTTCGGAACCCTGGGGCTGTCCTCACGCAACCGCTGCTGGGGCACGGCGTTGGCCCCACGGCGCGGGCGGTAGGGGGAGTCGTTCTCTTCCTCGTCCTCCCCGGGAGGTGAGGCGGGTTCCGAGGCGACCGCCGCGTCCACCGTCGGCGCCTTCGGCCGGGCCGTCAGGAACGTGCGCAGCAACAGGGCCGACGCCAGGAAGGTCAGGCAGTTCAGAGCGAGCACCCCGGGCGCGCTCATCGCGAGTACCAGGGCCCCGCCCAACGCGAAGCCGCTGAGCTGGGCGACCTGGTGAACGGCCTGCCGCAGCGACATCCCGACCGGGTACTTGTTGCCGGGCAGGAGCTGCGTGATCAGGGCCGAACGGGCGGCGTCGAACGGGGGCGCGAGCATCGCGGCGAGGAACACCAGGCCGGCGACGGCGAGCGACGGCAGGCCCGGGATCGCGGCGATCGCGATCAGCAGTGCGCGGGACAGGTCGCAGGCCACCATCACCGAACGGCTGGCGAAACGCTCGGCCCAGGCCGCCAGCAGGGGCCCGCCCAGCAGCCAGGGCACGTAGGCGGTGGCGTAACCGGCGGCGGCGAGGAGGGGTGATCCGGTGTCCTGGTAGAGCAGGACGGCCACGGCGACGGCGGCCACCTGGTCGCCGATCAGCGAGAACAGGTCCGCCGCGAAGAGCGCGCGGAACTCCTTGACCCCGAACACGTCCCGGTATCCGGCCGGGCGGTCGTCGGGCTCCGGCCGGCGCGTTGTCCGGGTGCCGGGTCGATCGCCGGGTGGTTGCTGGTCGCCGAGTGGTTGCCGGTCGCCGGGCGGCTGCTGGTCGCTGGGCGGATCGGGAACCGCTCCGGGGTCGGTTCCGGTGAGTGCTTCCCGGGTGTCCGCAGTGGCGCCGGACTCGCCGGGACGATTCACCGAATCCTGTTCTGGGTCATGGCCGCTCGGTGTGAACTCGATCGGTGGATCTGCCGCTCTCGTCGACACGCTGTGTCTTCTCCCCATCGAATCCGCCGACCATGCCTCTGGCGCCACGATCACGGCGCCTGAGCCCCCTGTTACTGCTGTGCATCTTGATGTTTCGAGCGCAAAACCGCGACCGGCCCCCATGCCGTGAGGCTGGGGGCAGTGCGCGTAACACTTCATCACATCCGCCGGTTCGCTGCGAAGCACCGACTCGATGCGGAACGGCTTGCCGTACGGCTCAGCCCCAGGTCGATCCGCGCATCGTGCACCTCCCGGAAAGTCGCTCGATCCGGGGACGTCCCCGGCTTTCGATGACGACAAACCTGCTGCGAAGGTCCGACAAGCCACTTAATGACTACTGAACGCCCTGGTAGAACGCATGAACACGATGAATGAAGCGGCATTGACCCCAGGTAGCGAATAGGTTCTTTCCGTGGCGCACGCATCGCGATCGGACGCAGGCGACCGGATTCGGGTTCTCGGACCCGTGGAGATCGTGAAGGCAGGGCGCCCGGTTTCGGCGGGCAGTCCCCGTCAGCGCGCCCTGCTGGCCTTACTGGCTCTCTCGGTGGGAGTGGCGGTTCCGCCGTCCCGTCTGGTCGACCTGCTCTGGGGCGAATCCCCGCCCCCGGCGGCGGGTAACACCGTTCAGGTCTACGTCTCGCGGTTGCGGCGACTGCTCGTCACCCCCGGTGAACTGCCTCCATTACGTACGGTATCCGGAATGTATCTCCTCGATCTGCCTCCCGAGGCGATCGACTCGCGCCGGTTCGAGGAGGCCAGCGAGTCCGGCCGATCCCGGCTCGCCGCAGGTGATCCCGTGGGTGCGGCCCACGAATTGCGTTCTGCACTGCAGTTGTGGAGGGGTAATTCACTGCCCGATCTGGCCGGGGTGCCCGGGGCGGCCGCCTCGGTGGCCCGGCTGGAGTCGCTGCGGCAGTCCACGATCGCCGACCGTATCGATGCGGAATCCCTTCTGGGGCGCCATTCCCGGCTCATCCCGGAGCTGCAGGACCTGCTACGGCGGCATCCGCTGAACGAACGGTTCGTGGGTCAGCTGATGACCTCGCTGTACTGGGAGGGGCGGCAGGCCGAGGCGCTCGCGGCCTACGCGCAGGCGGCCGGCCGGCTCGGCGACGAACTCGGTATCGATCCCGGTCCGGCCCTGCGTGAGCTGCACGGACGTCTTCTGCGCCAGGAGGTCGGGCCGATCGCGTTCGTCGACGAAACGGACGCCGCGTCGTCGATCTCGCCCGACCTGCGCTCCGGGCGGCCGGTGCCGGTCGTGCGGGCGGCGCAGGCCTCGCTGCTCACCCAGGGGGGTGACTCGGCGCGGTCGGAAACCGAGTTCGGTTCTCGGAACCTGAACTCCGGCCTCCGGGGCGCGAATCCGGTCCTTCCCGGCCTGGAACCGGGCTGCTCCGGTGCGAACCCGGGCCCACCGAGCCGGATCCCGGGACCGCGCACCGGGGAGCGAGCGTCCTCGATGTCGGTGGGGGTGATCCCGGCACAGTCCCGACCGGAGCCGATGGCGTTCCGGCCCGGCCCGGGCGACCTCGTTGATGCGGCCGGCGAGCCCGGCCCGAACGTTCCAGCCGTCCCGGGTGGACCTTGTGGACCGGGTGGATCGGGTGGACCTTGTGGATCGGATGGACCGGACGGGCCGGACGGCCCGGGTGGCCCGGTCGTGGACCGGCCCGGAACCGGTTCCCCCTCGGCCTGGATCGCGCCCCGGAGGCCCGCCCTCGCCCCGGTCGTCCCGCGTCCGCCGGCCCACCCGGGTGATCACTGCGCCCCGATCCTGCCGGGAGTGCCCGAGAGCGGCGGCATCCCGGTCATCGGCACCAAACGCACGGCCTTCGGAGCGGCGTTCGGCTCCGGCACCATCGGCCGCGGGGCCGAGCTGAACACCACGCTGGAACTGCTGCGGCGTCCGGACGTCCGGCTGGTCACCGTGGCCGGGCCCGGCGGCGCCGGCAAGACCCGCCTCGCCGCCCAGGTGGTGGCCCGGCGCCTGGCCGACCGGGGCCGCGAGTCGATGCCCGCGCCCCGGGTTCTCGTGGTTCCGCTGCACGACGGTCAGGACCTGGCCGCCCGTCTGGGCCGGGTGCTCGACGGGGTGCCGGACACGCCCGGTGAGCCTCCTCTCGACGCGGTCTGCCGGGCGCTCGCCGGCCCGCCCTGCCTGCTGGTGCTCGACGACCTCGAGCCCGTGCACAAGCCGGTGGTCCTCGCCCTCCTCGCCCACGTCGACGGGCTGCGGGTGCTCGCCACCGCGCGGCGTCCGCTGGGCCTGCCGGGGGAGCAGGTGGTCGGGGTCGGCCCGCTCTGCCTGCCCTGGGCCGGGTCCGGGGCCGGTGACGTGGAGACCGTGCGCTCGGCCGACGCGGTGCGGCTCTTCCGTGACCGGGCCCGCGCGGTGCTGCCGGCCTTCGAGGTGACGGAGCAGAACGCGGCCGCAGTCGCCGCGCTCTGCCGCACCCTGGACGGGCTGCCGCTGGCGCTGGAACTGACCGCCGCCCGGTCGCGGGGCAGCGCACCGCACGAGATCGGCCTCGACCTGGACCTCGAGAACCGTCTCACCGAGCCCGGTTCCGCACTGGGGGCGGTGCTCGACTGGACCGTGGGCCGGCTCGACGAGACCGAACGCCAGGTTCTGGGCCGGCTCTCGCTGTTCAGCGGGGGTGCGACGCTCGACGCGGCCGAGAAGGTCTGCGGTCCGGTGCCCGGGCCGGGCCAGGTGATCGACGTGATCGGGCGGCTGGCCGACAAGAACCTGCTGCTCATCGACGAGACCGGGCGGCTGGGTCTGCTCTCGCCGGTGCGTGGGCACGCCCGGCGTCTGATGGCCGCCGAGCCCGGGCACCACGAGCGCGCGGCCGACCGGCACGCCGCCTATTTCGCCGATTTCGCGGACACCCTGCCCCCGCTCACCGACCGCTGGCTCGACCCGGCCGAGGGCAGCCGGTCGACGGGCGGTTCCGGTCGGGCGGTCGAGTTCGACAACCTGACCTCGGCCGCCGAGCACGCCCGCGACCGCGACGGTGAGGTGTTCGCCCGGCTCACCGTGGCCCTGCTCGACCAGGGGCCCGGCACCGGCCGCTGGGATCTCGGCGACGACGTCCCGGCCCGGCTGGCGCAGGCCCGGGCCGCGAATCCCTCACCCCGCACCGCCGCCCGGCTGGCCGTCGCGGGGAGCTGCCTGGCGTTCTTCGGCGGCAACCCGCGGGCGGCGGCCGAGATCCTCGACGGGGCGCCGACCGAGGGGGTGTCCGGCACCAGCACCATCCGGACGGCGCTGATGCGGGCCGTGATCGAGCGCAGCCGGGGCCGCAGCGAAGCGGCCCTGGCCGGGCTGGAGGCCGTGCACGAGCAGCTGAAGACGGCCCGGCGCCTGCCCGCCCCGCTCTGGCACGCGGTGGTGAACGCCCACGCCGACCTGCTCGACGACCTGGGCCGCACCGCTCAGGCCATCGGGCACTGGCAGCGCAGCCGGCACCGGGCCGCGGCCGAGGGCGACCCCGCCCGGCTGGCCTACCCGCTGGCCATGCTCGCCCAGGCCGCCCAGGACCGCGGGGAGACACAACTGGCGCGGGTTCTCATCACCCAGGCCCGGTGCGCGGCGGACAGCGGCGGCCCGGCGATCCGGGCGTCGGTCGCGGCGGCCGGGGGAGTGCTGCACCTGCGGGACGGTGACCAGGCCCAGGCGGTGACCGCGTTGCGGGAGGCGCTGTGCGAGGCGCACCGGGGCGGGCGATTCTTCACCCTGCCCCGCATCGCCGGGCTGCTCGGGGTGGCCCACGCCCCGGCCGATCCGGAGCGCGCGGCCGCGCTGCTCACGGTCTCGGCGTCGTGGTGCGCGCAGCGTTCGCTGGTGGTCGCCGGGCGGCGGGAGCGGGAGCTGATCGCCGCGGCCGAGCAGAACCTGACGCACGCGGCCCGGCCGTCGAGCGCGGTGAAACGGGCTGCGGCCCGGGGCGCCGCCGTGCCGTTCGGGTCACTGAGCGGGCTGCTGCGGCTCGACCCGGCCGACGTCGGCCCGCGCCGTCCGATCGATCTGACGGCCGGTGACCGCGTCGTGCACCGTCAATGAGTCGTGCACCGTCAATGAGAAGTCAGCTCTGGTCGGCGATCTCGGCCGGCCGCGGCGCGTTCAGGGGGAGGCGCACCTCGAAGGTCGTGCCCTCGCCGGGTGTGCTCGTCACCCGGATGTCGCCGCCGTGCCGGTTCACCACGATGCGCCAGACGATGTCGAGCCCCAGCCCGGTGCCCTGGCCGATCGGCTTGGTGGTGAAGAACGGCTCGAAGATGCGCCGCTGCACCTCGGGCGTCATGCCCGGGCCGGTGTCGGACACGGTGACCAGCACGAACTCACCCTCGCAGCCGGTGCTGATCGACAGCTTGCGGGTGGGCCGGTCGTGCATCGCGTGGATGGCGTTGTCGAGCAGGTTCGTCCACACCTGGTTGAGCTCGGCGGGATAGGCCGGGATCGCGGGAAGCGTCTTGTCGTAGTGCTTCTCGAGCGTGATGCCGGCCCGGACCTTGGCCCCGAGCATCACCAGCGTGCTGTTGATGCCCTCGTGGATGTCGATCTGCTGGTACTCGGCGCGGTCCATCTGCGAGTACTGCTTGGCCGCGGTGATCAGGGTGGCGATGCGGTCGGTGGCGTCTTCGATCTCGGCCATCAGCTGCTCGCTCTCGAGCGCGTAGGTGATCCACTTCAGGCCCGCCTCGAGGTGGGCCGGGGGGATCTCGTCGGCCATGCCCTCGAGCCACTCGAGGTCGAGACCGGCCGCCACCCAGATCGGCGCCAGGTGCCAGCCGGCCGAGACGCCGTGGTCGTCGCACCAGTCGCTGAACTCGTCTTCCAGGTCGTTGGCCGCCAGCGGGGTGAGGTGTTTGGTCTTGCCCGACGTGGCCTTCGCCGACTGCTCGATCGCGTCTTCCTGCAGCCCGGCCAGTTTCACCAGGGTGTCGGGGTCGACCTTGCCCGAGGCCAGGTGCTTGAGCTTGCCGCGCATGGCCGCCACCCGCTCGCGCAGGGTGGCCGTGGCGCGCACCGCGGCCGAGGCCGGGTTGTTCAGCTCGTGGGTCAGGCCGGCGGTGAGACGGCCCAGTGCGGTGAGCCTTTCGCGCTGGCCGACCACGGCGTCGGAGGTGCGCATGCCGGTGAAGAGGCCGTCGAGCAGGTGGATGGCCATCGGGAACCATTCCTTGAGCACCTCGGCCAGTTCCTCGCCCGGGATCCGGAGGAAGACCGACTCGTCGAGCGTGCGCAGGGAGCCACCGTAGAACGGGCTCTTGGTGGCCTCGCGGGCCGAGGTGAGCCAGGCCCAGGTGGCGCCGCTGTAGACGCCCGGCCGGTCGGAGCGCGAGACCTCGACCTCGTGGTCGCCGACCTGCTTGAGCATGGCCTGACGGCCCTCGACCAGCATGTAGAAACAGGTGGCGGGCTCGTCGGCGCTGTAGACGGTGGCGCCCGCCGGGTAGCGCACGACCTCGCCGTTCTCCGACATCCAGCGCAGCTGGTCGTCGTTCAGCTTCTCGAACAGGAAGAAGCGCGACAGCTCAGCCGGGGTGAGCCGCTCCATGGGTTGTTCCACGGTAGTCACCGTTTCTCCAACGTCTTCGAGGTCGAATACATGCCCGGGTTCTTACGGGTGGGCCAGGTACTGGTGCACGAGGGAGACGGCCATCGCGCCCTCACCCACCGCCGAGGCGACCCGCTTGACCGAGGCGGAGCGCACGTCCCCGGCCACGAAGACCCCGGGGATGCTGGTCTCCAGCGGGAACGGGTCGCGGCTGGGGGCCCAGCCCGCCGGGCGGCGGCCCGAGTCGAGCAGGTCGGTGCCGGTGAGCAGGAACCCGGCCTCGTCGCGCTCCAGCTCGTCGGGCAGCCAGTCGGTGAGCGGGGCGGCACCGATGAACACGAAAAGGTGCCCGCAGTCGACGTCTTCCTCGGTGCCGCCCGAGGTGTCGCGCAGCACCAGCTTCTCGAGGTGACCGTCACCGTGCACCGAGGCCACCTCGGTGCAGGTGCGCACGTCGATGCGGTCGTTGCCGCGGATCTGCTGGATCAGGTAGTGCGACATCGAGCGCTCGAGGTCGGGCCCGCGCACGGCGAGCGTGACCTTGCGGGCCTGGCGGGAGAAGAACATCGCGGCCTGGCCGGCCGAGTTCGCCCCGCCCACGATCACCACGTGCTGGTCGGCGCAGGCCTCGGCCTCGGTCGCCGCCGAGCCGTAGAACACCCCCTTGCCCACCATGTCGTCGGCGCCGTCGGCCCGCAGTCGCCGGTAGGAGACGCCGGTGGCCAGCAGCACCGCGTGGGCCGCGACCCGCCGCCCGTCGTCGAGCTCGACGATGCGCTTGGGGCCGTGCGTCTCGAGGCCGACCACCCGCCGCGCGGTGAGCAGCTCGGCGCCCAGGCGGCTGGCCTGACGGCGCGCCCGGTCGGTCAGCTGGCCGCCGCTGACGCCCTCGGGGAAGCCCAGGTAGTTCTCGATGCGGGAACTCTGCCCGGCCTGACCGCCGGTGACCCGGCCCTCGACCAGCACGGTGCGCAGACCCTCGGAGGCACCGTAGACCGCGGCGCCGAGCCCGGCCGGGCCGCCGCCCACGATGATCAGGTCGTAGAAGTCCTCGGCGGGCGTGGTGGACAGCCCGATCTTGTCGGCCACCTGGCTCAGCGACGGGTTGCGCAGCACGTCGCCGCCCGCCGTCAGCAGCACCGGCACGTCGGCCTCGGTGGCCCCGGCCGCCTGCAGCAGCTTGCGGCCCTCGTCTTCCTCGACCGTGTACCAGTGGTAGGGCATGCCGCTGCGGGCCAGGAAGTCCCGCACCTCGTGGGCCTGCGACGACCAGCGGTGACCGATGATCCGGGTCGACTCGATCTCCGGATCGCCCGCGGCGGCCCAGGTCTCGAGCATCTGGTCGACCACCGGGTAGAGCTTCTCCTCCGGCGGTTCCCAGGGCTTGAGCAGGTAGTAGTCGACGTCGACGACGTTGATCGCCTCGATCGCGGCGTCGGTGTCGGCGTACGCGGTCAGCAGGGCCCGGCGGGCCCGCGGGAACAGGTCCATCGCGCGCTCGAGGAACTCGATGCCGTTCATGCCGGGCATGCGGTAGTCGGCCAGCAGCACCGCGACCCGGTCGCCGCGCAACCGGATCTCCTGCAACGACTCCAGGGCCTCGGCACCGGAGTCGGCGCGGACCACGCGGTACTGCTCGGCATATCGACGGCGCAGGTCACGGGCCACCGCCCGGGACACCGAGGGGTCGTCGTCGACCGTGAGAAGGATCGGCTTGCTCACCGGCTGAAGCTCCTCATGGGTGGGGGACTTCGAGCCTAGGTCGCCGTGCGCGCGGTCGCCAGGTTTAACGCCGGTGGCGCATCCGGCGGCCGGATGCGCAGAGTGGGAATTGCTCACTCCGGGTTCGTTACGTGAACCGTTACGTGATGTGACCCGCTTTGGGGTCCTGCACCCCGCTCCGCTCGACTATTCTCTGGCGCTTGTCAGACCGGTCTGCCCGACCATGAGGAGCACACGAGTGACCGACTGGGACCCCTCCGCCGTAGCCGCCGCGCTGCGCACGGAGAATCGGTTCGCCGGGGGTTCGGTGGTCGGTGTGCTCGCCGTCGGTCACGCCCAGACCCGCATGTGGGTGCTGGAGTCCGAGCTGCTCGACGACTCCCCGGCGGCCTCCGTCGCGGGCACCCCGAAGATCCTGGCCGAGAACCGCCTCGACGACGTCGGCAGCGAGATGTTCGACCGTCTGCTGCTCGAGCGGGCCATCGAGCGCATCGCCGGTCTGCCCGGGGTCGAGGCCGAGGTGGCCGGCAAGCTGCGCACCGCGAAGGGCGAGCCCTGGCGCAAGCTGCGGCTGCGCCTGACCACCGACGTGCGCCGCGCCCGCGAGGAACTCGTCGACTGGCACAGCGCCACGGTCGACGTCGAGGGCATTCCCGGGGTCGACGCCGACGGCCCGCTGCGGCTCGACCGGATCGAGCAGGACAACGCGCTGCGCGAGCACGTGCTGCGCACGGCGCGCACGTTCCAGTCCACCATCGAGGCCTCCGGCCGCCGCCCGGCCACGCTCGACGGGATCTTCCTGCTCGGCGACGGCAAGATGCCGCTGATCGTGCGCTCGGTCTACGACGTTCTCGGGGTCAGCCCGGAGATGCTCGGCCAGGGTGGCGCGGCGCGGGTCCGGGCCGGGGCCAAGGCGGCCCGCAACGGTTCCGCCCGGCCGGTGCCCGGGCAGGGCGGGCCGATCTCCCCGGCGAGCGGGCTGAGCCTGCGCCCGACCCCGAAGGCGAAGAGCAAGAAGGCCGGAGCGGTCGCAGTCGACGAGCCGGGTGCGTTCGTCACCCCGGGCAAGAACGTCGAGTCGTCCGCGCCCGAGGTGGAACTCACCGACACCGGTTCGCTGCGGCTGCTCGGTCACCCGGGCGACGGGTTCGACGTGGAGGCGGCCAGCGCCCAGCCCGGCCGCCGTCGGCGCCGGCTGGTACCGATCGCGGGTGGCCTGGTGGTGCTCGTGGCCGCCGGGGCGATCGTGACCGGGCTGGTGCGCAACCAGGAGACCCCGGCGCCGCGCACGACCGACACGGTCGAGGCGGCGTCGATGAACACCTCGCCCGGTCCCGGCGCCGACCTGGCCGCGGTGACCGGGCTGAGCGTGCGCGAGATGGGTCCGGCGATCTCGCTGACCTGGGACGAGGTGGCGGGCGCGGGTGCCTACGCGGTCTACCGCGACCCGGGCACGGCGACCGAGAACGTGCACACCACCACCCAGCCGAAACTGACCGACCGGCCCGGTGACGGGCGTGAGCACACCTACGCGGTGGTGGCGCTGGCCGAGGAGCCGACCCCGGCGTCCCCCGCTCCGGAAGCGTCACCGGGAGCTCCGGAAGCATCACCGGGAGCTCCGGAGGCCTCGCCGGAAGCCTCGCCGGCGGCCGCTCCCGCCGCCCTGCAGACCGCGATGACCGTTCAGGCCAAGGCCACCACGCCCTACGGCCGCCAGCAGAACATCGCCAGCGACTGGACCGGCATCGTGCCCGCCCGGCCCGGTCTGAAGGGCAGCGCGGGTCAGACCTGCCGCGCCCAGGGCGGGACGGCCGGGGCACAGGGACGCATCGTCTGCAGCTATCCGGGCAAGCTCACCATTACGGTGTTCGGCTACGGCTCGAAAACCGCTACCGACCGCCGCTACGACGCCCTGGCGAAGATGAAGGGCATCAACAGCGGTCAGTGGAACGTGCGGCTGCGCGACGACGTGAACGCCACCGGTCGCCTGCTGGTCGGCGGCCGGGGCACCAACACCTGGCGCTGGTGGGACTACGAGTCGGCGCCGTCGTACGCGATGCAGGCGAACTGGCCGGGGCACACCTCCCGTGAGCTCGCCGCCTGGGTGCAGAAGCGGATGCCCTTCCACAGCTGAGACCCAGGACCTGGTCCACGCCGGTCGAAGCCCCGGGCACCTTCTCGCTACGGCAGCGACGTGGAAGACAGGTCCTGGCGGAGTTCCTCTCCCAGCAACGGGGCCAGAGCCCGGGCGTAGCGGCCGGTGACGTGGTTGTCGTCCCGGTAGATCAGCGTGTTGCCCACCACCACCGGGCAACTCGAGTCGTCGCAGAACCAGGGCGTGGGGTCGACCACCCGGGCGCCCGCCCGCCGGGCCGCCGCGGCGATCAGCGTGCGCTGCGGTGAGAGGGCGGCCTGCTCCGGGCTCTGGGCACAGGCCTGCACGTTCTTCGGGTTCTGCGAGAGGCACTCCGGTACGTCGGCCTTGGCCCGCGGGGTGTCGGCCAGGAACACCAGGCGGCTTCCCCGGTGCCGCAGCCGGTTCAGGGTCGTGGCCCAGCCCTGCGCCCAGGTCGCGTCCACGTCGTCGAGGCCCGCGACCAGGTCGAGGCGGTCGGCGATCGAGGTCGTCACCACCAGATCGGCCTTCAGCGAGCGGATCCGGTTCACGCTGTGCTCGCGCCAGGTGGTGCAGGTGCGGTAGTCGCCGCTGTAACGGTCGGCATAGAGGCGCACGTCGGCCGGTGAGCACATCACCTTGGTGAAGACGGCCAGCCGCCAGTGCTTCTCGCGAGCCAGGCGGCTCAGGGCCGGGTACCACTGGGCCGCGTGCGAGTCGCCGAACAGCACCACGGTGGTGGACGCGTCCGGGGCGCCGAGGTGCTCGCAGCGTTTCGGGGTGGTGGTGTCGGGCACCGCGACCAGGCAGCCGTCGCGGGCGATCGCCGGGTCGTCGCCGGCCGCATCCTCCAGCGACGGCTCCAGGTTGGCCGGGAGGGCGGTGGTGACACTGGCCGCCCGCAGTCGCCGGGTCAGCGCCCGGTAGCTCTGGGACGGCGGGCCCTCGAGAGAGAGGCCGGTGGCCAGGCCCTCGCCCTGGGTCTGCCGGGCGGGCACGGCCGGGGCCAGGGCGGCGAGGCCGACGGTGAGCGCGGTCAGGCCCACCGCGAGCCCGGCGGCCGACCAGACGTGCGTCCTCAGGTGGGGGTGGTGCCGCAGCGGCTGCTCGATCAGCGAGTAACCGGCACAGGCCAGGCCGAACGCCGCGACGGCCACGAGAAGCTTCTCCGGCGTGCCGATCTCGCGGCCGAGCAGGTACGGCGCGATCATCAGGGCCGGCCAGTGCCAGAGGTAGAACGAGTACGAGCGGGCGCCGACGAACTGCAGGGCGGGCCGGGCCAGCAGCCGGTTCGAGCCCGCCGCCACGACGAGCACCGTGCCCAGCACCGGGATCACCGCGCGCCAGCCCGGAAAGGGGGTGGTCGGGCCGAAACTGACGGCGGCGTAAGCGATGGCGCTCAGCCCGACGAACCCTCCGTACCTGAGGACGTGCCTGAGGAAGGACGGGGGGAACCGGGGGAGAACCAGCGCGAGCAGGGAGCCCGCCCCGAGCTCCCAGGCCCGGGTCGGTGTGCCGAAATACGCCGCCACCGAAGAGGTCTGGCTCGTCAGCACCGATCCCGCGAACGACGCCGTCACCAGAACGCCCAGCAGCAGCGCGAACACCGCCCGGCGGCGCAGCAGTACCAGGCCGATCAGGGCCAGCAGCGGGATCACCAGGTAGAACTGCTCCTCCACGGCCAGCGACCAGAAGTGCTGCAGTGGAGAGGGTGACGCACTCGCGGAGCGGTAGTCGTTGCCCACCTGGATCAGGCGCACGTTGATCAGGTAGCCGGCGGCGGCCACGGCGTCCGTGGCCAGGGCGCGCATCCGCAGTGGGGGCATCCAGATCCAGGCGGCGACCAGGGTCGCGACCAGCACGAGCGTGGCGGCGGGCAGCAGGCGCAGCGCGCGGCGGGCGTAGAAGCGGCCGATCCGCAGCCGCCCGGTCTCCGCGACCTCGCGGGCCAGGTGTGAGGTGATCAGGTAGCCGGAGATCACGAAGAAGACGTCGACCCCGACGTAGCCGCCGCTGAAAGTGCTGACGCCGCAGTGGTACAGCACGACCAGCAGCACGGCCAGGGCGCGCAGTCCCTCGATGTCAGGGCGGAACCCGGGGCGGGGCGCTGGTTTCACGTCGTCCACGGGGGTGATCCGCAGCCCCTGCGCCGGGATCGAACCGATGCTCACCCAGGGGGCATCGGCAGCGCCGCAACGCCTCTGGCGTCCCCCGTTCGGGGTAGGGAGCCGTACAGCGGATCCCCAGACTGTGCGCCGGACCCTCCCAGCCAGGCGGCGCACAGTGGTGACAACGAGAAGGAGGGAACCCCGATGAATGCTCGCGAAGACGCCCGCCGCACCACGGCGGCGGTGACCACCGGACTCGCGGTCGCCGCGATCGCGACCACGGTGACCGTCGGCCTGGTCGTGGCCCGCACCGACGACGCGGAGGCGTCGACGACGAGCACGACCACCACCACCGGGGACTCGTCCTCAAGTAGTCAAAATCAGTCAGGCACCGGCAGTTCGGGCATGAGTTCCGGCAGCGGGTCCGCCGACGCCACTTCTGGAGGTTCGTGATGCCCCTGCTGGAGACCCTTCCCGTGCGTGACACCGTTCGCCAGTGGCCGGTCTGGAGCACCACCGCCCGCCTGGTCGTCACCGACGCCGCGGTCGCCGACGCGGCCATGGAACTGGTCAAGACTCAGCTCGACGAGGTCGGCGCGGCCTGCAGCCGGTTCCGCGACGACAGCGAACTCAACCAGCTCCAGGCCGCCAACACCGGCCGTGCGATCACCGTGAGCCCGGTTCTGGCCGAGCTGCTGACCGCCGCCCTGGACGCCGCCGAGCGCACCGACGGCGACGTCGACCCGACCCTGGCCGACGATCTGGCCGCCCTGGGTTACTCCGAGGACTACTCGCTGATCCAGGCCCGGGTCGGCACGGGCACCGTCCCGATCACCCTGACCCGCCGGGTGCGGCACAGCTGGAAAGACCTGACGCTGACCGGCCGTCGCCTGCGGATGCCGGTGGGGGTGCGCCTCGACCTCGGGGCCACCGCCAAGGCCTGGGCCGCCGACCGGGCCGCGAGGAGTGTGGCCGAGCGCTTCGGCGTCGGCGCCCTGGTCGCGCTCGGCGGGGACATCGCCACCGCCGGCCCGGCGCCGGAGAGCGGCTGGCAGGTCCTGGTGCAGGACGGCGTCGACGAGCCCGCGACCCAGGTCGCGCTCTCCGCCGGCGCGACCGGCCTGGCCACTTCGAGCACGGTGAGCCGCAGCTGGCGCAACGGCACCCGCGCCGTGCACCACATCCTCAATCCCTCCAGCGGTCTGCCGGCGGCGCCGGTCTGGCGCACGGTCTCGGTCGCCGCCGGCGACTGCCTGGAGTCCAACACGCTCTCCACCGCCGCGGTCGTGCGTGGTGACGACGCCCTGCACTGGCTGCGCGAGCAGGGCCACCCCGCCCGTCTGGTCGCCGCCGACGGCACCGTGCACACGCTCAACGGCTGGCCCACCGAGGTCCCGGTCGAGATCGACGCCGAGCCGGTCCACGAGGTCTTCCTCAAAGAGATGACCGCGGCGGCATGACCACCGACGCCCTCTGGTACCTGGCCCGGGGCAGCGGCGTGGTGAGCCTGATCCTCTTCACCGTCGTCGTCGCCCTGGGCATCGGTACCCGGTCCGGCCGCGCCTTCGCCGGGTTGAACCGGCTCGTCGTGGCGTCGGTGCACCGCAGCGCGGCCCTGCTCGCCCTGGTCTTCCTGACGATCCACGTGGTCACCCTGATGTTCGACCCCTACGCCCAGCTCAGCCTCGTCGACGTGCTGCTGCCGTTCGGCTCCGGCTACCGCCCGTTCTGGGTCGGCCTCGGCACCCTGGCGCTCGACCTGGCCCTGGCCGTGACGGTCACCAGCCTGCTGCGCGACCGGATCGGGGCGAAGGCCTGGCGCGCCGTGCACTGGCTGGCCTACGCGATGTGGCCGATCGCCGTGGTGCACGGCATCGGCTCCGGCACCGACCGCGACACGGTCTGGATGCTCGCGCTCGACGCGGTCTGCGTGATCTCGGTCGTCGGGGTCGCGGTCAGCACCCACCCGGCCCTCCGAAGACCCGCCAAAACCCTGCGAACGGCCTGAACCAAGGAAGGGAGCAATCCGATGACCATGACCGCCATGACACCGGCCCAGGGGCTGAAGATGCCTCCCGAGGGCGCGCGGCTCTTCGCCGCCGGTGACCCGAGCCTGACCACCCACTACGCCACCTACGGCGGCATCCCCGACGTGACCGGCCCCCAGCTGCTCGAGCAGGTCCGGATGTCCGGGCTCAGCGGCCGGGGTGGCGCGGCCTTTCCCGCCGCCACCAAGCTGCAGGCCGTCGCGGCCGGTGGGGTGGTGATCGCGAACGGCGCCGAGGGCGAGCCCGCCAGCCGTAAGGACGCCGAGCTCCTGCGCCGCGCACCGCATCTCGTGATCGACGGGATCGAGGTCGCGGCTCACATCACCGGTGCCCACGAGGCCTACGCCTACCTGCGGGCCGACGTGCTGCCGGCGGTGCGGCAGGCGCTCGCCGAGCGCCGCACCGCGCTGAGGATCACGCTGGTCGAGGCCGTCGACACGTTCGTCAGCGGACAGGAGACCGCCGTCGTCAATCGCGTGAACAACGGCCCGGCCCTGCCCCGCTTCAGCCGCCACCGCATCTTCCACCGCGGCGTCGGCGACCGGCCCACCCTGGTGCAGAACGTCGAGACCCTGGCCCAGCTCGCACTGATCGCCCGCTACGGCGGTGTCTGGTTCGCCACCGCCGGAACCCCCGACAGCACCGGCACCTTCCTGGCCACGGTGCACCCGGTCGACCAGCCGCTCACCACCGCGCCGACGGTCTGGGAGATCGCCCACGGCCTGTCGCTGCGGCACGTGCTCGAACCGGCCGCCGGCATCCCGGTGCAGCAACTGCAGGCCGTGCTGATCGGTGGCTACCACGGCACCTGGGTCCCGCTGCCGGCCGCGCTCGACGCTCCGCTGTCGAGGGCCGGGCTGGAGCCCTACGGTGCCGGTCTGGGCGCTGGGGTGCTGGTGCCGCTCGCCAGCACCGCCTGTGGCCTGGAGCTCACCGCCTCGATCGTCGGCTACCTGGCCCGGCAGTCCGCGAAACAGTGTGGCCCGTGCCAGTTCGGCCTGCCCGAGCTGGCGCAGAACTTCACCGCGCTGGCCGCCGGCCGCGTCGGCCGCAGCGGGGTGGACGCCGTCCGCCAGGCCGCCGGTCTGGTCGAGAACCGCGGTGTCTGCAAGCATCCCGACGGAACCACCCGGCTGGTGCGCAGTGCGCTGCGGGTCTTCGCCGACGACGTGACCCTGCACCAGCACGGCCGGTGCCTGGCCCGCATCGGCGACCCCTACGGAGGTGCCCGGTGACGCGTCCCCTGATCGTCGACTGGACCAGCTGCGAGGGCCGTGGCCTGTGTGCCGACCTGCTGCCCGAGCTGCTCACGCAAGACAAGTGGGGTTACCCCCAGAGCCGTTCCCAGGGGCCGCTTCTGGTTCCCGAGGAGTTGGAGAAGCCGGCCCGGCAGGCGGTCCGGATGTGCCCGCGGCTGGCCCTCCATCTGGCCGAGAAGGCCTGAGCCGCGAACGACCCGCCTGGCCGAGAAGGCCTGAGCCGCAAACCACGAGGGGGGACGCGTCGACGCGTCCCCCCTCGTGGTGGTCCGGAAGAGCTAGGTGGTGCGCTTGAAGGTCGCCTCGCCGGTGGCGCCGCCGTCCGGATCGAGGATCAGGCGGTAGGCCCCGGTGGTCGGCACGGAGAACGGGCACGAGGTGGCCGTGTTACGCAGCACGCAGTGGTCCACGAGCACGTCCGTGTCCTTGTTGAAGATGAACAGGTAGGCGAAGCCCGAACCCCAGTTGCTCGCCGAGACCTGCACCGGCAGAGGCTTTCCCGCCTCGCCGTAGATTCCGTAGACGGCCCGCTGGCCCTTGCGGTCGATCTTCGGGGTGACCGCCACGTTCGTCTGCAGCTGGTCGAAGTTCTGGTCGGTGACGAGACGGGCGGTCAGGGATCCGGTGCTGCTGCCGTCGGGGTCGACCACGAACTTCCAGCGCCCGGTCTTGTTCGGCGTGAAATCGTAGTAGGTGGGTGTGTTCCCGAGCTGCACGAAGGCGAAGAGGCCGCCCTGCGGGTCGAAGATGTAGCCGTTGGCCGTGCCCGGCGCGCCCCAGCTGGAGGCGCTCACGTCGAGGCTGAGGTGCGTCTTGGCGTCGTTCACCTGGAACGGGATCTCGGCGCGCTGCCCGGCCACCGCGGTGGTCGCCACGTAGTCCTGGTTCGGCGTGGCCGGAGTGCCCGGGGTGCCGGTGGGGAAGGCGTCGGTGGCGTAGGTGAAGGTCGTGCTGCCGGTGACGGTCGCGTCGCCGGCCAGCACCGAGATCCGCCAGGTACCCGTGTACTGCGCCGTGAAGTCCCAGAGTGCGCTCTGGCCGTTGCGCACCACCCAGCTGGTCGCCCAGATGTTGCTCGGCGTGTAGAGGTACATGCCGGCCGCGCCGGCCCCGGTCAGGGTCGAGGCGGTGGTGGAGAACGTGACGTGCTGGCCGGCCTCGGCCACGAACGAGTAGTCCACCTGGGAAACGGTGTTCGTCAGGGTGGCGGTGACGGCGGTGCCGCTGACGAGCCCGGTGGTGGCGGCCGAGGCGGTCTCGGCGGTCGCCAGCCCGCCGAGGAGAAGGGCTGCGGTGGCCGTCGCGACGACGGCACGGCGGAGCAAACCGTGGTGCTTCATGGATCCCCCCATGGGACATCGACCACGCGCGGTCCGGCCGGGCGTGGCGAGAGTGCTGGGCGCAGAAGGTTTCACGCCTGCCGGACCCCCATCCGGCACACCCGTCACAGTAGTGGTGCGCAGGAGCAACGTTCCTTGATTGACACCGCGCCACGCCGAAGAAGGAATGTTCGCCGCGGGCCGGAGATTCTCCGGGTGAGAACGGCGGGATAGGCTCGCCGTGAGTGACCGACCGAAGACGGAGAGCCCCATGACGCTGCCGCACGACACCGACCCCAAGCTGGCCGAGTACGCCCACCCCGAACGGCTTGTCACCACCGACTGGCTCGCGGAGCACCTCGGCGAACCCGGCCTGGTGGTGGTGGAGAGCGACGAAGACGTCCTGCTCTACGACACCGGGCACATCCCGGGGGCCGTGAAGGTCGACTGGCACACCGAGCTCAACGACCAGGTCACCCGCGACTACGTGAACGGTGCGCGGTTCGCCGAGCTGATGTCCGAGAAGGGCATCGCGCGCGACAGCACCGTCGTGATCTACGGCGACCGCAACAACTGGTGGGCCGCCTACGCCCTGTGGGTCTTCACGCTCTTCGGCCACGAAGACGTGCGCCTGCTCGACGGCGGCCGCTCCGCCTGGATCTCCGAGGGGCGCGACCTGACCGACGAGAAGCCGGTGGCGACGCCGACCGACTACCCCGTCGTCGAGCGCGACGACTCGGGGATCCGGGCCTTCAAGGACGACGTGCTCGGCCACCTGGGCAAGCCTCTGGTCGACGTGCGGTCGCCGGGGGAGTACTCCGGCGAGGTCACGCACATGCCCGACTACCCGCAGGAGGGTGTGCTGCGCGGCGGCCACATCCCGGGTGCGGCCAGTGTGCCCTGGGCGCGGGCCGCGGCCGACGACGGCCGGTTCCGCAGCCGCTCCGAGCTGGCCGCGATCTACGAGCAGGAGCAGGGGCTTTCGGCGTCCGACGACGTGATCGCCTACTGCCGCATCGGTGAGCGTTCCAGCCACACCTGGTTCGTGCTGACCCACCTGCTCGGGTTCGAGAACGTGCGCAACTACGACGGTTCCTGGACCGAATGGGGCAACTCGGTGCGGGTTCCCGTGGTGCGGGGCACCGAGCGCGGGTAGCCGGTTTTCGACGGGGGACGCACACCAGACACACTGGGGTGCGTCCCCTTCGTCTTTGACTCACCCCCGGGAGCCCGCCCTGAGCACGACCCGCGACCGTATCGCCGGAGCCCTTCTCGGGGTCCACGCCGGTGACTCCCTCGGCGCCACGCTGGAGTTCATGACCTTCGACCAGGTGCGGGCGCAGTACCCGGACGGGCTGCGCGAGATCGTCGGCGGCGGGCTGTTCGACTGGCCGGCCGGTCACGCCACCGACGACACCGACCTCACCCGCGCGGTGCTGCTGGCCTACCTGTCGGGTGAGCACGACGTGGTCGCCGCGGCGGGGCAGCGCATGCTCGCGTGGCTCGACGGTCACTGGCCGGGCCGCGCTCCGGGTGACCACCCGGTGGACGTCGGCGGCGCCACGGCGAAGGGCCTCGAGCGCTTCCGGTCGTCCGGCGACTGGCGTCAGGCCGGCGCCGGGGCGGGCAGCGCGGGCAACGGCTCGCTGATGCGGTGCCTGCCCACCGCTCTGGCCCGGGCCAGAGCGACCCCGGCCGAGCGTTTCCAGGAGGCCGCCGCGATCTCGGCCATCACCCACGACGATCCGCGCTGCGTGCACGCCTGCGTCGCGTACACCGAGATCGTGGTGGCACTGCTGGCCGGGGAGAGCCCGCGCGAGGCGGCGCGGGCCGGTCTGCTGGCCATGCAGGTGGCCCGTTTCGGCTCGCCGCCCGAAGACGGGGCGGCCGCGGTCGAGCTGGCGATCGGGCAGGGGCTGGACATCGACCTGGTGCGGGCGGCGGCCACCGGTGACGCCGGGCTGGCCCACGGGGGCACCGGCTACGTGCTCGACTCGCTGGCCCTGGCGGTCGCCGCGCTGGTCGATCCCCGCCCGGCGGTGGACTCGCTCGTCGACGTGACCCGGCTGGGTGGCGACACGGACACCAACGGCGCGATCGCGGGCGGGCTGCTCGGTGCGCGCGACGGGACGGCCGCCTGGCCGGCCACGTGGGTGTCGAAGCTGCAGTTCGCGGCCGAGTTCGAGGAGGCGGCGGACGCACTCGTCAACTGAACATGCACCCGCAGTTCCCCCAGGGGTACCCAGAGTGGGCATCCGCGGCGATACTCGATAAGACCGCGGCTCGCCCGACCGGGGAGGGGTACGGATGCCTGACGAGGCTCCCGCACCGCACGGCGCCAGCTCCGGCGCCGCGTTCGTCTCCCGCTGGGTGGCCTCGAGCCTCGACCTCACCCCGCTCACCGAGGCCGACCGGCGCGGTGTGGAGGCCTCGCTGGCAACGTTGCACGAGGGCGTCGGCCGGCGCTGGCACGGCAACGTGGTCTGGGCCCGCTCCCCGCAGGAACTGACCCGTCACCTGGCCGCAGCCCCCGATCTGATGCGGGGGCCGTACCGGGCGGCGGAGGGCCGCGACCGTCCCCTGGCCCGGCTCGCCCGCCTGGGCAAGGGGCTGAGCCAGGGCACGATGGTCACGGGCTACGCCTTCATCGCCGCGATGATCACGTTCCTCCCGTCGTACTCCGTGGCCACGCTCGTCGCCTCGATCACCGGCCACCACCTGCGCGGCGCCGGGCTGCTGGCCGTGGTCGTCCTGGTCACCGTGCTCACCGGCCTGTTCGCGGCGATGATCCTGACCCGGGCCGCGGTGAACGCGGCCCGCCGGGTGTTCGCCCCGATCGGCGAAGACCTCGACCAGCGCCTGCGTCCGGTGCTGACCCGGGGCCGGCCCGGCTTCTTCGACGTCGGCGAACCGGTGCGCCGCGCCGTCTCCGGGCTGTGGACCGACCGTCTGCTCGAGGGCGCCTGGACCGAGGGCACCCCGGTGCGCGGCTTCCACCGTGACGGGGCGCTGCACGACCGCCAGGCCGTGGGTGCCGCGAACCAGGCTGCGCAGCGCGAGGCCGGTGTCAGTGCCCTCGACCCCGGGCACCAGGCGGTCCTCGCCGGTCTCGTCGGCGTCCGCAAAGCTCTGGTCTGGGTGCCCTACACCTGGCTCACCGTCGTGCTCGAACCCCCGGCGCAGATGCACACCGAGCCCGCGGGCGACGGTGTGCGCCTGCACCGCGACGACGGCCCGGCCCTGGTGTGGGCCGACGGCCAGGTCGAGTTCTACCTGCACGGCGTGCGCATCCCGGCCGAGCTCGCGGGCCGTGAGCCCACCGTGCGAGAGCTGCACTCGCAGCGCAACTCCGAGGTCCGGCGTGTGCTGATCGAGCGTGAGGGCTGGACGCACTACGTCACCCGGGCCGGGCTGCGGCTCGTCGGGGCCGCCCCCGACCCCGGCAACCCGGGTCGTGAACTGCGGCTCTACCGCACGCCGCCGCGGGTGTTCGACTCCGGGCGGCTGCTGCTCATGACCAACGGCAGCCCCGACCGCACCGGCACCCTGCGGCACTACGCCGAGCTGGTGCCGGGCACCCTCGACGACCCGATCGAGGCGGCCGCCTGGCAGTACGGCGTGTCCGCCGAGGTGTACCGAGAACTGGCCCGACGCACGTGAAACCCCTCCCGGAGCAAGGAGCAGGACATGCACACATACGGCTCGGCGCTCGCCCTGATCGGCGTCAGCGTTCCGGACCACCTCGAGGCCGAGGCCGGCGTGCCGGTGCTGCAGGCCCCGCAGGCCCAGGGCGATCTCCTGGTGGTTCCCGCCGGGGCTCCGGAAGACGCGGTCTGGCAGGTTCTTCCCGACGCGGGCGAGCAGGTGGTGCACGGCGAGGCCACCGGCAACACGCACTGGCTGCACCGCGGTTTCGACTCCTCCGGTGTGCGCTGGGTGCGCACCGCCACCGACCCGCTGGTGCTCGGCTACGTCGAGGTGCCCGAGGGGCAGAGCGCGCTGCTGGTGCACACCGATGAGCACGGCGCCAACGGCATCGGCCCCGGGGTGTACGCGATCCACCGCAAGCGCGAGTTCGTGCGCCCGGAGCCTCTGGTCGCCACCCACCCGCTGACGCGGGGCCTCACCCGCCGCCCGGACGCCTCCGCCTGGGATCTGGTCTGGGACTGATCCGGTGACGGCCGGGTCTCGCGAGAGGCCCGGCCGGTCCGGGAATCAGTCCAGATCGCTCAGCGGCCCCACGTCGGTGATCGTCACGACCGCCGTACCGGCCTCGTTCGACGCCGCCAGGTCGACGTCCGCGCTGATCGCCCAGTCCCGGTCGCCCTCCGGGTCGTCGAAGATCTGCCGCACCTTCCACTTCGTCGAGAGCTCTTCGATCTGAAGCATCTTCGGCCCGCGGGCGTCCGGCCCGGTGCCGACGGTGTCGTACTCGTCGAAGTAGTCCTCGATCGCGTCCTGCCACTCGTCGGCGTCCCACCCGGCCTCGGCGTCGAGCTCGCCCAGCACGGTCCAGTGGCGCTTGGCGAACAGCTCCACCCGCCGGAACATCGCGTTGCGGATGAGCACGGTGAAGGCCCGCTTGTTCGCGGTGACCGGCGGCGGGCCGGTCGGCGCCGGGGGCCGGCCGGCGGCTGCCTCCTCCTCGGTGGGGTGTCGCAGCGACTCCCACTCGTCGAGCAGGCTGGAGTCGGTCTGGCGCACGAGTTCGCCCAGCCACTCGGTGAGGTCGGTGATCTCCTCGGTGCGCACGCTCTCCGGCACGGTCTGGCGCAGCGCCTTGAACACGTCGGACAGGTAGCGCAGCAGCGTGCCCTCGGACCGGGCCAGCTGGTAGAAGTTGATGTACTCCCCGAACGTCATGGCGCGCTCGAACATGTCGCGCACCACCGACTTCGGGGCCAGCTCGTGGTCGGCGACCCAGGGGTGACCGGCCCGGTAGATCTCGAAGGCGCCGTCGAGCAGTTCCTCCAGCGGCTTGGGCCAGGTCACCTCCTCGAGCAGCTCCATGCGCTCCTCGTACTCGATGCCCTCGGCCTTCATCTCGGCCACCGCCTCGCCGCGGGCCTTGTGCTGCTGCGCCGAGAGCACCTGGCGCGGGTCGTCGACGGTCGCCTCGATCACCGAGAGCACGTCGAGCGCGTAGGTGGGAGCGTCGTGGTCGAGCACCTCGAACGCGGCCAGGGCGAACGGCGAGAGCGGCTGGTTCAGGGCGAAGTTCGCCGGGATGTCCATGGTGAGCCGCACGGTGCGCCCCAGCTCGTCGGGCTCCTCCAGCTTCTCCACCACACCCGAGGTGATCAGCGCGTCCCAGATCGCCTCGGCCTGGTCGAGGTGACGCTGGCGCGAGCCGGGGTCCTCGTCGCTCTCCTCCAGCAGCTTCTGAACCGCGGTCAGAGCGTCGGCGGGCCGGGCCAGCACGTTCAGCACCATCGAGTGGGTGACCTGGAAGCTGGAGGTCAGCGGCTCGGGCGGTGACGTGCTGAGCCGCTCGAAGGTGGGCCGGCTCCAGGAGACCGCGCCCTCCGGCGGCTTCTTGCGCACGATGCGCTTCTTCTTCTTCTCGTCGTCACCGGCCCGGGCCAGCAGCCGCTCGTTCTCCACCTCGTGGTCGGGCGCCTGGATGATCACGGTGCCCGCGGTGTCGAACCCGGCCCGGCCGGCGCGCCCGGCGATCTGCAGGAACTCGCGCACCTTGAGGTGCCGCTGGCGCACGCCGTCGTACTTGGACAGGCCGGTGAAGACCACGGTGCGGATCGGCACGTTGATGCCGACGCCGAGCGTGTCGGTGCCGCAGACCACCTTGAGCAGACCGGCCTGGGCCAGCTGCTCGACCAGCCGCCGGTAGCGGGGGAGCATGCCGGCGTGGTGCACGCCGATGCCGTGCCGCACCAGTCGCGAGAGGGTCTTGCCGAAGCCCGCGTTGAACCGGAAGTCGCCCAGTGCCTCGGCGATCTTCTCCTTCTCGGCCTTGCTGGCCATGTTGACGCTCATCAGCGCCTGGGCCCGCTCCATCGCCGCGGCCTGGGTGAAGTGCACGACGTAGACCGGTGCCTGCTTGGTCTGCAGCAGCTCGGTGAGGGTCTCGTGCAGCGGCGTGGTGGCGTAGCTGAAGAACAGCGGCACCGGTCGCTGCGCCGAGCTGACCGTGGTGGAGTTGCGGCCGGTGCGCTTGGTCAGCGCCTCCTCGAACCGCGAGACGTCGCCCAGCGTGGCCGACATCAGCAGGAACTGCGCCTTGGGCAGTTCGAGCAGCGGCACCTGCCAGGCCCAGCCCCGGTCGGGGTCGGCGTAGTAGTGGAACTCGTCCATCACGACCTGGCCGATCGCGGCCTCGGAGCCCTGCCGCAGGGCCAGGTTGGCCAGCACCTCGGCGGTGCAGCAGATGATCGGGGCGTCGGCGTTCACGGCCGCGTCGCCCGTCATCATGCCCACGTTGGCGGCGCCGAAGGTCTCGATCAGCGCGAAGAACTTCTCCGACACCAGCGCCTTGATCGGGGCGGTGTAGTAGGTGCGCTCACCCCGGGCCATCGCGGTGAAGTGGGCGCCGAGCGCGACCATGCTCTTGCCCGAGCCGGTCGGCGTGGAGAGGATGACGTTCGACCCGGAGACGATCTCGATCAGCGCCTCCTGCTGGGCCGGGTAGAGCTCGAAGCCCCGCTCGGTCGTCCACTCGGTGAACGCCTCGAAGATCGCGTCCGGGTCGGCGTCGGGGCCTGGGCTCTTGGGCAGTCGGTCCAGCAGCGTCATGATCGGCCCATCGTCTCACTCTCCCGGCCACCCAACGAATGGTGGACGCCGTGCGCGCCCGACCGGGGGCACCCCCCAGCCCGTCGGGCTGGGGGGACCACCCTGCAGTGGCGCTGCGCAACCCTCACGCGGAGGCGATCGCCGCCACCGGTGAGATGCGCGCGGCCCGCCGCGACGGGAGCACCGAGGCCAGCGCCCCGGCCACCGTGGCGACCACCAGGATCGCGAGCACCTGCATCACCGGGATCGAGATCTCGACGTTGCCCGAGTTGCCCAGGGCCGCCTTGACCGCGAGCACCCCGTAGGTCGAGCCGAGCACCACCCCGACGGCCGCGGCCACCCCGGCGATCAGCATCGCCTCCCACAGCAGCATCCAGCGCAGCTGACCGCGGGTCAGGCCCAGCGCCCGCAGCACACCCGACTCCTTGCGGCGCTCGAGCACCGACAGGGCCATCGTGTTGCCGACGCCGATGATCGCGATCACCACGGCCACCGCGAGCAGGCCCAGCACGATCAGCAGCAGGATGTCGATGAGCTGGTCGAAGCTGGCCCGCTCCTGCGCCGATCCGCTCAGCGAGCTGTCGGGGGCGACGTCGGCCGAGGCGTCGGAGATCGCGTCGAGCGTGTCGGAGCGGTCGCCGTTGCTGAGGTCGTCGGCCAGCCGGGCCCAGACCTCCTGCACGGTCTGGGTGCCGCCGAGCCGGGTCAGGTCGGTGCTCGTGACCCAGGGGCCGTTGATCGAGTCGCCGACCAGCCGGGCCTTCAGGGTGATCTCCCGGCTCCCGGCCGTGACCTTCACCGCTGAGCCGTTCTTGATCCCCCAGCCGTCCTCGTACCAGCTCGGCAGGCTGATCGTGCCGGCCGCCGGCACCCGGCCGGTGTCGTCGGCGCGCATGACCTGGCCGGCCTTGACCGGGTCGACACCCAGGACCGAGCTCTCCTCGCCGTTCAGCTTCACCGTCGTGCCCGGCACCGCCATCGAGGCGGTGACGTTCTGCACGCCGCCGACGGTGCCGGCCAACGTGGCGGGCATCCCGTCTTCCGTGCCGGCGTAGATGACGACGTCGGTGGGGTAGCTGTCGTCCAGGGCGGCGGACGCGGACGCCCGGGTGGTCGACGCGCCGACCACCATGGTGGTGGTCAGGGTGACGCCGATGATCAGGGCCGTCGCCGTGGCGGCGGTGCGCTGCGGGTTACGGGTGGCGTTCAGTGCGGCCAGCTTTCCGGGCACCTGCCCGGCCGGCCCGAGAACCCGGCCGACCAGCGCGACCGCGATCGGCACCAGCCAGCGGGCCAGCAGCAGCACCGCGACGAACGTGACCATGCCGCCCGCGGTGGCCAGCAGCAGGTTGCTCTCCCGGCCGGCGTACCAGCACACGGCCACGCCCGGGATCGCCAGCAGCAGACCGGCGATGCGGCGGAACAGGCCGCCCTTCGTGGTGATCGGGGCCATGTCCATCGGGCGCATGGCGGCCAGCGGGGCCACCTTCGTCGCCTTCCGGGCCGGGTTGAACGCGGCCACCATCGTGACGACCACCCCGACCGCCATGCCCACCAGCACCGGCATCGGGTGCACGCTCAGCCCGGCCAGCGGCACCAGCGAGTTCTCGTAGCGCGACCCGATCGCGGAAACGCCTGCGGCGAGCCCGATCCCGGCCAGCACCCCGAGTGCGGAGGCGGCCACCCCGATCACGAACGACTCCACCAGCACGCCGCGGCGCAGCTGCTTGCCGGCCGCGCCGATCGCCCGCAGCAGGGCCAGCTCACGCACCCGCTGGGCCAGCAGCACGGCGAAGGTGTTGGCGATGACCAGGGCGCAGACGAACACCGCGATCGCCGCGAAGACCAGCAGCACGGTGGTGAGTTCGGCGTTGTCGGCGGTCATCTGCTTGGTGACGGCCGCGGACTGCTCCTCACCGGTGCGCACCGTCAGCGACCCACCGTTCCTGGTCTTGCTCAACGCGTCGCCGACCTGCGTGACCAGGGCCGAGGCGTCGGTGCCGGGAGCGGCCGCGACCCGGATCCCGTCGGTGTCGATCGCCCCCCAGGTCTCGGCCTGCTCGGGCGTGGTCCAGAACTGCTGGCTGCCGAGCGAGGTGATACCGGCGGCGCGGTCGGTGATGCCGGTGACCGTGGCGGTCACGGTCTCCGGGTCGGAGTAGTCGCCGTTCTGGTCGACGGTCTGGATCTGCATCTCGATCGTCGACCCGGCCTCCAGGTCGTTGCCGGGAGCGGCCACGACCTGGTTCGGCCCGCTCGGCCAGGTGCCGGAGGCCAGCTTCTGCCAGCGCAGGTCACCGTCGGCGAGGCTCTGGACCTGGCCGTAGCGCAGGCCCTTGCTGCCCGGCAGGCGGGCGCTGATGTAGGTGCTGCGGTCGAGGGCCACCCCGGCCACACCCGGCAGCTTCTCCACCTGGCCGGCGAGCTGCGCCCAGCCGTCGCTGTCGGGGGTCTCCCCACCGGCGCTCGTCTGCCAGTCGTAGGTGACCACCACGTCCGTGTTCAGGTACTGACTCGAGAGCGCGCCGTAGACGGTCTGTTTCGAGGTGTCGTTGAGCACCAGGGTGGCCACCACGAAACCGACGGCGATGACGATCGCCAGCACGGTGGCCACGAGGCGGTGGGCCTGGGTGCGCAGCTGCGCGAGGCTCAGGGAGAGCATCGGTCAGCCTCCCAGGTGGCGCAGCGCGTCGAGCACGCTGTCGGTGGTCGGGGAGTGGATCTCACCGGCGATCTGGCCGTCGGCGAGCAGCACCACGCGGTCGGCGTACGAGGCGGCGACCGGGTCGTGCGTCACCATCACCACGGTCTGGCCGGTCTCGCGCACGCTGGCCCGCAGCATGCTCAGCACCTCGGCCCCCGCGGTGGAGTCCAGGTTGCCGGTCGGCTCGTCGGCGAAAATCACGTCGGGACGGGGCAGGAGGGCCCGGGCGATGGCCACGCGCTGCTGCTGACCGCCGGACAGCTCGGTGGGCCGGTGGGTCAGGCGCTGCGTCAGGCCGAGGCGCTCGACGATCGAGTCGTACCACTGGGCGTCGGGCGTGCGGCGCGCCAGCGTCATCGGCAGCTCGATGTTGGCCTTGGCGTTGAGCGCCGGGATCAGGTTGAAGGCCTGGAACACGAAACCGATGCGGTCGCGCCGGAGCTTGGTGAGCTTCGCGTCGTTCATGCCGGTGAGTTCGGTGTCGCCGAGCCAGATCTGGCCGGCCGAGACGGTGTCGAGACCCGCGAGCACGTGCATCAGCGTCGACTTGCCGGAACCGGAGGGGCCCATGATCGCGGTGAACGCGCCCTTGTCGAAGCTCACGTCCACCCCGCGCAGGGCACCGACCGCGGACTCGCCGCGGCCGTAGGTCTTGCGCACCCCCTGGGCGCGGACGGCGGACTCACGCACCGGCCCGCCCGGGCCGTGACCGTGCTGGACCGGTTGCGTGGGCGTTGACCAGGACATCGCTCTTCCTCCTCAGGACAGGACGTTTCGACTGAGGAAGACGCTATTGACACCGGGGGTCCGGGCACATCGCGCGGGAGGATGATCCGGCGGGTCAGACCAGGGTCTGACACCTGGACCCCCGGGGGGACCCGGGACCGATTCAGGGCCGCACGATGCCCAGCTGGTAGGCGAGCACCACGATCTGCACCCGGTCGCGGGCGGCGGTCTTGGTCAGCACCCGGCCCACGTGCGTCTTCACGGTCGCCTCGGAAACCACGAAGTGGGCGGCGATCTCGGCGTTGCTCAGGCCGTTGGCCATGAGCACGAACACCTCGTACTCGCGCGGCGTCAGCTCGGCGAGCGCCCGCGGCATCGGGTGTTCGGGGTCGCCGGGCGTGGGTGCCTGGGTGAGGGCGGTGCCGGGGTCGGGTACCGCGGGGGTCCAGTTCTGATGATGGACGCGGGGGGCGGCCGGGGCGGCCGGGCTGGCCTTGGGCTCGTCCTTCGCGAGGAGCGGGCCGATGTGGTGCAGCAGCCGGCGGGTGGAGCTGGCGCCGATCACCGCGTCCCCGGCGTGCACCGTGCGCAGGGCCTGCAGCATCTCCTCCGGCGGCGCGTCCTTGAGCAGGAAGCCGCTGGCGCCCGCGCCGATCGCCGACATCACGTACTCGTCGAGGTCGAAAGTGGTCAGTACCACCACTTTCGGCGGCCTGGGCAGGGCGACGATGCGACGTGTGGCCTCGATGCCGTCCATCCGCGGCATGCGCACGTCCATCAGCACCACGTCGACCTCGGTGCCGGAGAGCCGGGCCACGGCCTCCTCACCGTTCGCCGCCTCGACCACCACGTTCAGGTCGGCCTGGGAGTCGATCACCATCCGGAATCCGGCGCGCACCAGCTGCTGGTCGTCGACCAGGGCGATCCGGATCGGGCTCTCGGGCACGGTTTCGCTCACGGACGACGACCGTAGGGCAGATACGCCCGGACGCCGAACCCGCCTCCCTGCCGCGGCCCGGCCTCGAGCTGACCGCCGTAGAGCGTGGCGCGCTCGCGCATGCCGATCAGGCCCTGGCTGCCCGGGCCGGCCGGGGTGGCGGCGGCGCCGCGCCCGTCGTCCTCGACCCGGATCTCCAGCGCCTCGGACAGCCAGGCCAGGCGCACCCACGCGGTGGCGCCGGGCCCGGCGTGCTTCAGCACGTTGGTGAGCGACTCCTGCACGATGCGGTACGAGGCCAGGCCCGGACCGGCCGCCAGCGTGATCGGCTCGCCCAGCACCTCCAGCTCCACGGTCAGCCCGCTGCTGCGCACCTGCTCGAGAAGGTCCTGGATCGCCTCGGTGTCGGGTTGTGGGGTGAGGGCCTGGGTGTCGTCGTCGCGCAGCACCCCGAGCAGGGCGCGCATGTCGGCGAGGGCCTGCCGGCCGGTGGCCGAAATCGTCTCAAGTGCGGTGATGGCAGCTTCAGGATTGTGTTGTGCGGCATATCTTCCGCCGTCGGCCTGCGAGATCGTGACCGAGAGCGAGTGCGCAACGACGTCGTGCATCTCGCGGGCGATGCGGGCGCGCTCGGCGGTGGCGGCCAGCGCGGCCTGCTTCTCGGACTCGGACTCCAGCAGCCGGGCCCGCTCGGTGAGCCGGGACTCGTCGCGCAGCCGCAGACGGCGCATCCGGCCCAGCGCCCAGGTGCCGAAGAGCAGGGCGGTGAGGAAGCCCAGGGCCAGCCCGGCCACCGAGCCGAGCAGGTCCTGCGCGAACATCACCAGGGCGCCGCACACCCAGGCCACGGCCATACCGGCCCAGCCGGCCCAGCTCGGGGCGTAGGCGCTCAGCGAGTAGAGCGAGACCAGGGCGGCCAGGGTCCCGGGGAGCACCGCGGCGCTGTCGCCGGACAGCATGATCAGCACACCGAAGGCGGCCACGGCGGCGCCCGAGCGCAGCGGGCGGGCCCGGCGGAAGGCCAGGGCCGCGACCATGCAGGCGCTCAGCAGGAAGGTGCCGCCGCCCCCGACGCCGGTGAGGAAGAACAGGAAGAGCGCCACCAGACCGGCGGCCACCGCATCGACCTCGAGGGGATGCGTGCGCAGCCAGGTGTAGGCCGTCTCGATCCGGGTGTCGTCGCTCACCCGGCCACCGTACGGTCGCGGGTGCCCGGTGGGCGTCAGACCGGCGGCGGATCCGGCTCGTCAGACCACGGGTGGACACGGCCTGACGCGCAGGCGGGGCCCGGGTGTTCCCGGGCCCCGCCGCGGATCAGTCGGCGTCGGGCGCGTACGGCTGGTCGCGCACGGTCTTGAGCTCGGCCTCGGCGGCCTGCTGGGCGGCCAGCGCCGAGACGCCCTTGGCCGCGTTCGGGTCGTCTTTCACCCCGGCGTAGAAGACACGCCAGTTCTCGCGCCAGCCGCCGAACGCGTCGTTGGCGAGCTTGTGCTTGCCCTTGCCCACGATGCTGCGGCGGCGCTCGACCGTGTCGAACTGTGCCTGCATGATCCGCAGGTCCTTGAACAGGAAGGCCAGGGCCTCGGGGCTGAAGCGCCAGTAGTCGACCGGTGAGGGGCGGTAACGCCAGCTGAACACGGTGGAGTGGTAGGTGAAGCCGCCCGGGCGCAGCAGGCGCACGATCTCGGGGGCCGCCAGCCAGGGCTCCCGGATGTGCTCGAAGACGTCGACGCTGATGATCGCGTCGAAGCTGCCGGACTCCAGCTCGGGAATGTTCGTGATGTCGCCCTGGATCACGCCGGGCTCGGTGATCTCCAGGTCGAGCGCGGTGTACTCGAAGCCGGGGAACCAGTCCTTGTAGGGATTGGCGCGGCCGCCGATCTCCAGAATTCGCCCGCTCTTCACCCCGGATTTACCCAGCATCGTCTTGATGTGCTGGCCGATGCGCTCGGTGCGGGGAGGGAAGGCCTCGAACCCCTGCTCCAGCTTCTCCCGGGCCTGGGCCTGCTCGAGGAGCCGGGCGTCGGCCTCGGACAGCTCCGCCCCGAGGTCCGGAACAGCAGCCTGACCTCGGCGTCCGGCCAGCCGGCGCAACTGCTCGCTCACCACGTGGAGCCTCCGCTGATTAGGTGCCGTGAAGATTGCCGACCCCGGCGAAATCGTTCGTGAGTGCACCAGGGGTCGGCCAAAAACCTTACACTCCGCAGGTGCCCCATCATGTGATCGCTGTTGCGGAATCGGACTCCTTCCTGAAATGGGCCGTCAGTCTGTTCGGTCAGCTGCCCGAGGGGACGCGGACCGAGGTCGTGGTGGCCTGTTCGCCGGCCAGACCTTCGGCGTCGCAACGGATTGCGGCCCTCAGTGGCACGGCGTACGCGGGTCATGACCCTGAGGTGCTGTCGCCGGGCCAGCTGACCAAGCTGGTCGACCGGGACCGGCCCGACGCAGTGCTGCTGGCCCTCACCGGCCCGAGCGTGCACGCGTACTCGGAGGCCCTGAGCAGGTGCGAGCACCGTCCCGTGGTGGTCACCGGCATCCCCGGCATCGCGATCCCCGCCCGCCGCCGGGCCTGGGGCTACCGCGGCGCCGTCGACCTCTGGGTCGTGCACAGCCACCGCGAGGCCGAGGCCTACGACCAGGTGCGGCGCCAGATGGGCATGGAGGCGCAGATCGGCCTGGCGACCATCCCGTTCCTGAACCGCCCGGCCGACATCCTGCCCGCGCGAGAGCTCGCCGATCATGGAAACCCGGGGCCCGGAACGGCTTTCGAACACTCGGTGAACGATGCGGGCACCAGTGTCGAACCGCTGAACGCGGTGGCCAGCCCGACCCGCAACCGTGTGCTCTTCGCCACTCAGGGCAAGGTGCCGCGGGTCAAGAAAGACCGCGTCGCGATCTTGCAGAGCCTGGCCCGGCTGGCCGCGAACCGCCCCGACCTCGAGGTCGTGGTGAAGACGCGCGGTGCCATCGGCGAGTTCCACACCCACCACGAACCGCACCACTACCAGTCGCTGTGGAACGAGCTGGTCGAGGCCGGCGAGGTGCACGCCCCCGATGCCCTGACCTTCGCGGCCGGTTCGATGGCCGAACAGCTCGCGAATGCGGTGGCGTTGGTCACGGTGAGTTCCACGGCCGTACTCGAAGCGATGGCGCTGGACATTCCGGTGCTTCTCATCGACGAGTTCGGCATCTCGGAGAACCTGATCAACCAGGTGTTCGTTGGTTCCGGCGTGATGGGCGGCCTGGATCAACTCGAGCAAGGTGACTTCCGTCATCCCGAAACCTGGTGGCTGGCGGACAATTACTTCCACCCGCGCAGCGACAACTCCTGGATCGGTATGCTCGACGAGCTGATCGAGCAGGCCCACGCCGGGCAGCTCCCAGCCATTGCCGACGGCTTGAACAAGAGCCGTTCGGCGAAGCGGAGGCGGCTCGACCGCCTCCGTCTGACCCCGGTCGGAAGTGCCGTCGTGCGCGCCAGGGTCAGAACTCGTCAGCGGGTGCGAGACTCGTCACAGGCATTGACACGCATATCGTCGCAGAGTTCGTGATTGCGTCGATAGCTGGACCCCCGTTGTTCACACAGCTTGTTGACGGGATCCGTAACCTAAACTCTCGCTCTCCGGGATCGTGGCCGACGAGGGGCTGTCCGAATCCTGCCGATGTCCCACACACTTGGGATCACTCCGGGGCAATCCGCCGGAGACTAGAGGGCCCTCAGGCTTGAAGGAGCAACAATGACTGCTGGACCCAACAAGACGATCGCGCCGGTGGAGATCGGCGGCAAGCTGGTCGGCCCCGGCCAGCCGGTGTACGTCATCGCCGAGATCGGTCTGAACCACAACGGTGACGTGGCGATCGCCAAGCAGCTGATCGACATCGCCCACGAGGCCGGTTGCGACGCTGTGAAGTTCCAGAAGCGCACGCCGGAGATCTCCACGCCCAAGGACATGCGCGACGTCCAGCGTGAGACCCCGTGGGGCACCATGAGCTACCTCGACTACCGCTACCGCGTTGAGTTCGAGGAGGAGCAGTACACCGAGATCGACAACTACTGCTCGAAGCTCGGCATGCACTGGTTCGCCTCGCCGTGGGACGTGCCCTCGGTCGAGTTCCTGGCGAACAAGTTCGACGTGGTCACCTTCAAGGTCGCCTCCGCCTCGGTCACGGACATCGACCTGCTCACGGCGATGAAGAACACCGGCAAGCCGGTCATCCTCTCGACGGGTATGTCCACCCTCGAGGAGATCGACAAGGCCGTGGAGACCCTCGGCACCGAGAAGCTCGTGATGATGCACGCGACCTCGACGTACCCGATGCCGGCCCACGAGGCCAACCTGCGCACGATCAACACGCTGCGCGAGCGTTACGGTGTGCCGGTCGGTTACTCCGGCCACGAGACCGGTCTGCAGATCAGCCTCGCCGCCGTCGCCCTCGGTGCCGTCACGGTCGAGCGTCACATCACGCTCGACCGCACCATGTGGGGCTCGGACCACTCCGCCTCGCTGGAGCCGAACGGCCTGCGTCACCTGGTCCGCGACATCCGGATCATCGAAGAGGCCCTGGGTGACGGCGTGAAGCGCGTCTTCGAGGGTGAGCTCAAGCCGAAGGCGCGTCTGCGTCGCGTCGGCTGAACCCCCTGAGGCTGGGATAATCACACCGTGACCGACGTCGCCGGAACAACCGGCACCGTGCAGGCCTGGGTGGAGTCGCCCTTCCAGCTCCTCGGAGCACTGGAGGCGCACGCCGCGGGCCGGCTCGGCCGTCGGCTCGACGTCCTTCCCCGTAAGGACGTCGAGCCGCTGGTGACGGCGGTCGCGGAGGTCACCCGCCTCGGGCTCCCCGAGGGGGCAGCCGTCCGGCTCCCCTCCGGGGCACCGCGTCGCGGCGGCGACGACCTCGCCGTCGGCGACGCCTTCTCCGGGGCCGTCCACCGCCTCCTGGTGCAGGGGCCGCCCCGCCGTCTCGTCCTTCTCGACGACGGCCGTTCCACCCGCCGCGTCATGGACGCGCTGCTCGACCCCGAGATCCCCCTGGTGCGCCCGCACGTGCGGCAGACCGCTCACCGCAACGTGCTCGCCCGCATGGCCAAGGCCCGCATCCGCCGCATGATCAGCCAGGGCCGGGTGCGCGTCATCACCTCGTTGCCGCTGCCCGATCGGGTACTGCGCGAGGCCGCCGCCATCGGCCTGCCGGTCGAGCCCAACGACTTCGCCTGGCTGCGCTCGCTGCCGGGTGGTGAGTCCGGTCAGCCCGGCGTCGAGAAGACGATCGTGCTGGGCACCTCGATGGTGGCGAACCGGTTGATCAAGGCCGCGCCCTATCTGTCCTGGATCCGCGGGCTGGCCGACCGGGGCCCGGTGGTCTACCGGGCGCACCGCCGCGAGAACGCGTCGACGCTGAGCCCGCTCACCAACTACCCGGGCATCACCATGGTGCACGGCGAGGTGCCGGTCGAGATCAGCCTGCGCGGCATGACCGAGGCACACCGGGTGATGTCGCTGCCGAGCACCGCCGTCACCACGTTGCGACTGATCGCGCCCCAGGCCCGGATTCAGGAGTTCGCGGTCCCGCGCGACTGGTGGATGCCGGAGACCCCCGAAGCCGCACGTCAGCACCTGGTGCCCGACGACGAGTCGGATTTCCTTGAGATTCCACAGCATTCGTCGCACTGAGCGGCCGGGAACAACCTGCGTCGGCGGTATTCTCATGGGTAGGCCCGCCGGAGGGCCTGGCCGGTAGTGGTGTGCCTGAAAATCGCCGGACATGCTGCTAGGCCCCCATCCCAGCTAGTCCCGAGGATCCCTCGTGAGTGACGCACCACCTGCCCAGACCCGTCCCCGCGTTGTCGCTGTCATCCCCGCCCGAGGGGGGTCGCAGGGCGTCAAGCTCAAGAACCTCGAGCCGGTCGGGGGCCGCAGCCTGCTGATGCGTGCCGTCACCGCCTGCCGCAAGTCGCAGCTGATCGACGAGGTGGTCGTCAGCTCCGACCACGCCGGCATCCAGGAAGAGGCCCGCCGGGCCGGGGCCACCGTGGTCGTGCGCCCCGCCGCCATCTCCGGCAACACCGCGTCCTCGGAATCGGCCGTGCTGCACGCGATCACCGAGATCCAGGGCGACGGCGAGGCCCCCGAGGTGACGGTGCTGGTGCAGTGCACGAGCCCGTTCATGGACCCGGCGGATCTCGACGCGGCCATCGGCCGGGTGCTCTCGGGAGAGGCCGACTGCGCCTTCTCAGCGGTCGAGAGTCACGCGTTCCTCTGGAAGTACGGGCCGGACGGCCTGATCGGCATCAACCACGACCCCAGCTTCCGCCCCCGCCGGCAGGACCGCGACACCGAATTCCGTGAGACGGGCGCGTTTTACGCGATGCGCACCGACGGTCTGCGGCGTCACGGCCGGCGGTTCTTCGGCACCCTGGTCGCGCAGCGCGTCAGCGACGACCACGCGATGGAGATCGACACCCCCGACGACCTCCACATCGCCCGGCTGCGCGCGGCGGTGCTCGAGGAGCAGGAGCGCATCGACGGCCTGCCCAAGATCGACGTCGACACCCTGGTGATGGACTTCGACGGTGTGCACACCGACGACCGTCTCTACCTCACCGAAGACGGTGCCGAGAGCGTTCGCCTGAGCCGTGAGGACGGCATGGGGATCAAGCTCGCCCGGCAGGCCGGCCTGAACATGCTGATCCTCTCCACCGAGGTCAACAAGGTGGTGGCCGCCCGCGGCGCCAAGCTGCAGATCCCGGTGATCCACGGTTCGTCCGACAAGGCCCAGGCCCTCAAGGAGTGGCTGGCCGCCGAGGGGCTCGACCCCGAGCGCGTGGCCTACGTCGGCAACGACGTCAACGACCTGGGCTGCCTGCGCATGGTCGGCTGGCCGATCGCGGTGTCGAACGCGCACCAGGTCGTCAAGGACGCGTCGCGCCTCACGCTCAGCAAGAGCGGTGGTTCGGGTGCGGTGCGCGAGGTCTGCGAGCTGATCATCTCGGCGATCAACGCCCGCGAGGAGTAACGCGAGGAGCAGGCGGCCAGATGCTGGCAGCGGGTGTGGCCTTCGGGCCGCGCCCGCTGCCGTGTTTCCGGACCGGTGTGCGGCGTGCCGAGACCGGGGCTGACGGCGGACGCGCCGGTCGCCTCGGGTGGGTCGCTCACCCAGGCCGATGGCGGACGCGCCGGTCGCCACGGGTGGGTCGCTCACCCAGGCCGATGGCGGACGCGCCGGTCGCCTTCGGTGCGACGCTCACCGAAGTGGCGGGTGGGGCGGGAGCCCTGGTGACCGAGCGGTCAGGTGAGCCGGGACGCATCGGTGCCCACGTCGTCCCACCTTCATTTTACCGCCCCCGATGCCGCTCAGCGGTCGAATCTGCTTGTAGCTCTTGACATTTTAAATCTCTCGCGGCATGGTTTCGAGGGGAGTACTGTGTCTGCGTGCTCGTCAAATTACTTCGCGCACGTCTGCGCCCCTACACACCCGCCCTCGGCTGGGTCGTTCTGTTCCAGTTGGTTCAGACCGTAGCCACGCTCTATCTCCCTACGCTCAACGCCGACATCATCGACAAGGGCGTAGTCACCGGCGACACCGGCTACATCCTCGAGGTCGGTGCCTTCATGCTCGGTGTCAGCCTGATCCAGATCGTGGCGCTCGGCGCCGCCGTCTACTTCGGTGCCCACACCGCGGCCTCGCTCGGCCGTGACGTCCGGGGCGCTCTCTTCCAGCGGGTGCAGTCGTTCTCCGCCCGCGAGATCGGCCAGTTCGGCACCCCGTCGCTCATCACCCGCACCACCAACGACGTGCAGCAGGTCCAGATGCTGGTCCTGATGACGCTGACCTTCATGGTGTCGGCCCCGATCATGTGCATCGGGGGCATCGTGCTGGCGCTGCGGCTCGACGTGCCGCTGTCCGGCACGGTGGCCGTCGCGGTGCCGGTGCTCGGTGTGCTGATCGGCATGATCATCGTGCGCATGCGCCCGCTGTTCCGGCAGACGCAGGAGCGTCTCGACCGCATCAACCAGGTGCTGCGCGAGCAGATCGCCGGTATCCGGGTGATCCGCGCGTTCGTGCGCGACGACCGTGAGCGTCAGCGGTTCGAGCGGGCCAACACCGACCTGTTCGACGTCTCGCTGGCCATCGGGCGCCTGCTGGCCCTGATGTTCCCCACCGTGATGCTGGTGCTCAACCTGTCCAGCGTGGCCGTGCTCTGGTGGGGCGGTCACCGCATCGAGGCCGGTCAGCTCGAGGTCGGTGAGCTCACCGCGTTCCTCAGCTACCTGATGCAGATCCTGCTCGCGGTGATGATGGCGACCTTCATGTTCATGATGGTGCCCCGCGCCGAGGTCTCGGCCGAGCGCATCGAGGCCGTGCTCGACACCGAGACCAGCGTGGTGCCACCTTCACACCCGAAGGAGACCGGGGCTCTGCACGGCCGGCTGGAGCTGCGTGACGTGGCGTTCCACTACCCGGGCGCCGAGCGGTCGGTGGTGGAAGGGCTGAACCTGAGCGCGCTTCCGGGCCAGACCACGGCGATCATCGGCAGCACCGGCAGTGGCAAGACCACCCTCCTCAACCTGGTGCCCCGGCTGTTCGACGCGACCGCCGGCGAGGTGCTGGTCGACGGTGTGAGCGTGCGCGACCTCGACCCTCGCAGGCTGTCCGAGGCGGTGGCCCTGGTGCCGCAGAAGCCCTACCTGTTCAGCGGCACCGTGGCCACCAACCTGCGTTACGGCCGCCCCGAGGCCACCGACGACGAGCTCTGGCACGCCCTCGAGATCGCCCAGGCCAAGGACTTCGTGAGCAAGCTGCCGGAGGGGCTCGACGCCCCGATCGCCCAGGGCGGCACCAACGTCTCGGGTGGTCAGCGGCAACGGCTCTCGATCGCCCGGGCCCTGGTGCGGCGGCCCGAGATCTACCTGTTCGACGACTCGTTCTCGGCCCTCGACTACGCCACCGACGCGGCCCTGCGCGCGGCGCTGGCCGGCGAGACGCAGAACGCGACCGTGGTGATCGTGGCCCAGCGGGTCAGCACCATCCGAAACGCCGACCAGATCATCGTGCTCGACGCGGGGCGGGTGGTGGGCACCGGCAAGCACCGTGACCTGATGGCCCGCAACGAGACCTACCGCGAGATCGTGCTGTCGCAGCTGACCGAGAAGGAGGCGGTGGCGTGAGCACGGAGACCACCGAGAAGGAGAAGGCCCCGGCGCGCGGTCCGGGGCCGAGCGGCGCCCCCGCCGGAGGGCCGGGCCGGTTCATGGCCGGGGCCTCCACCGAGAAGGCCCTCGACTTCACCGGCTCCGCGAAACGCCTGATGCGGCGCCTAAAACCGCAGCGGAACCTGCTGATCGGCGCGATGGTCCTGGGCGTCGGCTCGGTCGTCTGCAGCGTGATCGGGCCCAAGCTCCTCGGCGACGCCACCGACGCGATCTTCGACGGGGTGATCGACCCGGCCGCCGGCATCGACTTCGGCCGCGTCGGCAACCTGGTCGTGCAGGTGCTGGGTGTCTACCTGGCCGCGTTCGTGCTGGCGCTGTTCCAGGGCCGACTGGTCGCCACGCTGGTGCAGCGGGCGATCTTCACGCTGCGGGAAGAGACCCAGGCCAAGCTGTCGCGCCTGCCGCTGAGCTACTTCGACCAGCAGCCCCGCGGTGAGGTGCTCAGCCGGGTCACCAACGACATCGACAACCTGCAGCAGTCGATGCAGCAGACCTTCAGCCAGCTCGTCACCAGCCTGCTCACGATCGTCGGTGTGCTGGCGATGATGTTCTGGATCTCGCCCCTGCTGGCCCTGATCGCGCTGGTCACCGTGCCGGTCTCGATCGCGGTCACCGGGCTCATCGGCAAGCGGGCGCAGCCGAACTTCGTGAAGCAGTGGGGGAGCACCGGCCGGCTGAACGGGCACATCGAGGAGATGTACACCGGGCACTCGCTGGTCACCGTGTTCGGCCGGCAGGACGAGGCGCAGCGCACCTTCGACGAGCACAACGACGCGCTGTTCCAGGCCACCTTCCGCTCGCAGTTCATCTCCGGCCTGATCCAGCCGTCGATGATGTTCATCAGCAACATCAACTACGTGCTGGTCGCGGTCGTCGGTGGCGTGCGGGTGGCCAACGGTCACCTCTCGATCGGTGAGGTCACCGCGTTCATCACCTACAGCCGGCAGTTCGGCCAGCCGCTCACGCAGGTGGCGAGCATGGCCAACCTGCTGCAGTCGTCGATCGCCTCCGCCGAGCGGATCTTCGCGCTGCTCGACGCCAGGGAGCAGGCGCCCGACGCGAGCCCGGCCGAGCACCCCGAAACGGTGCGCGGGCTGGTCGAGTTCGACGACGTCAGCTTCCGCTACGTCGAAGACCGGCCGCTCATCGAGAACCTGTCGCTGCGGGTCGAGCCGGGCCAGACCGTGGCCGTCGTCGGGCCGACCGGGGCGGGCAAGACCACCCTGGTCAACCTGCTCATGCGGTTCTACGAGCTGAGGGGCGGGCAGATCCGGCTCGACGGCGTCGACACCGCCCGGATGACCCGCGACGACCTGCGAGAGCAGTTCGGCATGGTGCTGCAGGACGCGTGGCTGTTCGGCGGCAGCATCGCCGACAACATCGCCTACGGCGCCGACGAGGTCACGCACGACGAGATCGTGGCGGCGGCGCAGGCCACGCACGTCGACACGTTCGTGCGCACGCTGCCCGACGGCTACGACACGGTGCTCGACGACGAGGGCTCCGACGTCAGCGCGGGGGAGCGGCAGCTCATCACGATCGCCCGGGCGTTCCTGGCCAGGCCGCAGATCCTGATTCTCGACGAGGCGACCAGCTCGGTGGACACCCGCACCGAGGTGCTCATCCAGCAGGCGATGGGTTCGCTGCGTCAGGGGCGCACCAGTTTCGTGATCGCGCACCGGCTCTCGACGATCCGCGACGCCGACGTCATCCTGGTGATGGAGTCGGGCAGCATCGTCGAGCAGGGCGACCACGAGACCCTGCTCGCCGCCCAGGGGGCGTACGCCCGGCTCTACGCCGCGCAGTTCGCCCAGCCGGTCGACTCGGTCGACTGAGGTGACCCGAAAATGGTGGGCGACCATGTCGTCCACCATTTTCGTGCCCTCAATAGAGTGAGCCCGTGACCTCTACTGACATCACGTACGAACGATCCGCCTTCGGCGTCACCGCGGCCGGCGAGCCGGTGGAACGCTGGACCCTTGACGACGGCACGCTGCGCGTGAGCGTGCTGACGTACGGGGGCAACATCCAGTCGCTGGAGGTGCCCTCGGGAGCGGGGACCGAGGAGCGGGTGGACGTGGTGCTCGGCTTCGACGACATCGCCGGCTACGAGGGCACGAAGGCCTTCATCAGCGCGCTGATCGGCCGCGTCGCCAACCGCCTGGCGGGCTCGCGGTTCAGCCTCGACGGCACCGAGTACGAGATCACGGCCAACGAGGGGCCGAACTCGCTGCACGGCGGCGTCGACGGCTTCAACCGCCGGGTCTGGACCGCCACCGAGATCGACGGCGGTCTGCGCCTGTCGCTGGTCAGCCCGGACGGTGACCAGGGCTACCCGGGTGAGCTGACCGTGTCGGTCGACTACCTGCTCCTGCCCGGTGGCACGTTCCGCATCCGCTACGCGGCGACCACCAGCGCGCCGACGGTGGTGAACCTGACCCAGCACGCGTACTTCAACCTGGGCGGCGTCAGCGGCAAGCCCTCGATCGACGGGCACACCCTGCGCGTCGCGTCGGGCCACTACACCCCGGTCGACCCGGCCCTGCTGCCCTCCGGCGAGGTCGCGCACGTGGTCGGCACGCCGATGGACCTGCGCACGGCCCAGCCCCTGGACTTCCTGAACCTCGACCACAACCTGGTGCTGGACTCCTCCGAAGAGACCGAAGCGGGTCATGGCCACGGGCACGGTCACGACGACGAGGGCCTGCACTTCGCCGCTCTCCTGACCCATGAACCCAGCGGCCGCACCCTGACCGTCACCACCACCGAGCCGGCCATCCAGGTCTACACCGGCAGCCAGCTCGACGGCTCCGACACCGGCAAGGGTGGCGTCGTCTACGGCGCCTCCGCGGGACTGTGCCTGGAGACGCAGAACTACCCGGACGCCCCGAACCAGCCCGACTTCCCGTCGATCGTGCTGCGCCCGGGCCAGGAGTACCGCCAGATCACCGACTGGACGTTCGGGGCCTGACGACCCGTCGGGTCGGGGCGCCGCAGACCACCGGTCGCCCCGACCCGACATCTTCCGGTGTTACCTCTAGGGTGTGCATTCATGACCGAAGTGCTTCGCTGGGGGATCATCGGCACCGGGGGAATCGCCTCGCGGTTCGCGGCCGACACGGCCAAGCTGGACGACACGGCAGTGTCCGCCGTCGGCTCGCGGTCGGCGGCGAAGGCCGCCGAGTTCGCTGCCACCTGGGGCGTTCCGGCCAGTCACGGCAGCTACCAGGACCTGGTCTCCGACCCGTCGGTGGACGCGGTCTACGTGGCCAGCCCGCACCCGTTCCACGCCGAGCACGCCCTGCTGGCGATCGCCGCGGGCAAGCACGTGCTGGTGGAGAAGCCGTTCACGATGGACGCGGTCGAGGCCCGCACCGTGGCCGACGCCGCGCGCACGGCCGGGGTCTTCTGCATGGAGGCGATGTGGACCCGCTTCCTGCCGCACATGGTGCACCTGCGTGAGCTGCTCGCCGCCGGCGCGATCGGCGACGTGCTGGCCATGGGCGCCGACCAGGGCATGCGCTTCGAGCAGAACCCCGAGCACCGGCTGTTCTCGTTCGAGCTCGGCGGCGGCGCCCTGCTCGACCTCGGCATCTACCCGTTCTCGTTCGCCTCGATGGTGCTCGGCGCCCCGCAGACCGTGCGGGCCGCCGCCACGCCCGCCTTCACCGGCGTCGACGGCACCACCTCGGCCGTGCTCACCTACGGCAACGGCGCGCACGCGGTGATCCTGTGCAGCGCCACCGTGGCCACCCCGATGAAGGCGTGGATCGCGGGCACCGAGGGCCGCATCGAGCTGGACCGCCAGTGGTACACCTCCACCACCACCCTCACGCTCACGAAGAGCGACGGCAGCACCGAGAAGTTCGAGCCGGTGCCCGGGCTGGTCGAGGGCCGGGCCAAGGGCATGCACTTCATGGTCACCGAGGCGGTGGAGCGCATCCGCGCCGGTGAGCTGGAGAGTGAGGTCATGCCGCTCGACGAGACCATCTCGATCATGGGCATCCTCGACGAGGTCCGCGACCAGATCGGTCTCGTGTACCCAGAGTCCTGAAAGGCGTGATTCGGCCCGAGTCCTAAGAAAGGATCAGGCCGACGACAGTAGAGTGGCGCAATCATGATTGCCCGAACCGCGACGGACATCCCTCTGCTGACGTGGTCGATCTTTGACGGTCACGGTGTGCGGGCGGCGGTGACCACCCGTGACGGCGGCGTGAGTGCCGGGCGCTACGCCTCGCTGAATCTCGGCCTGCACGTCGACGACGACCCGGAAGCCGTGCGGGTCAACCGCGAGCGGGCCGCCCGCGCGTTCGGCGCGGCTCCGCACGATCTGGTCTTCGCCAGGCAGGTGCACGGGCGTGAGGTGGCCACGGTCACCGAGCCCGGCCAGCAGGGCATCGAGGCCGACGCCCTGATCACCGCCGAGACCGACCCGGTGCTGGTCATCATGGTCGCCGACTGCGTGCCGCTGGTGCTGTTCGACCCGGTGCGCCGGGTGGCCGCCGCCGTGCACGCGGGCTGGCCCGGCACCGTCGCCGGGGTCACCACCGCCACCGTGCTCGAGCTCCAGAAGCAGGGCACCGACCCGAACGACCTGCTCGTCGGCATCGGCCCCTCCATCGCCCCCGACCGCTACCAGGTCGGCGACGACGTGCACGTCAAGGCGGTCGAGGCTCTCGGAGATCGAGCCGGCGACGTCATCCGTCCCGACGGCACCGGCCGCTGGCTGTTCGACCTCTGGACCGCCAACATCATTCAGCTCACCGAGGCCGGCGTGCGGCCGGACGCGATCGAGCTCGCGGGCCTGGACACCGGCCCGGGCACCCCGTTCTTCAGCCATCGCTCGCAGGGCCCGACGGGCCGGTTCGCGGCCCTGGTCCAACTGAAAGCTCCGCAGTCTCCCGAGAATCAGGATCCCCGATGAGCACACCTCCGGCGACGCCCGCCGACGAGCGCAAGGAGCCGCAGCGCGCGGCGCGTTTCACCTACGTGGGTTTCGACATCGAGCCCGCGGCGAACCGCGTCGTCTGCCGCTACCGGCTCGACGACACCGAGTTCTCCGAGGTCGTCAGCTTCCCCGGCGGCGGTGACTGGACCACTCCCGCCGTCACCGAGGCCGCGCGCATCCTGTTCCTGCTCACCGGCGTCTCGTACTACAAGGCCGGTGCCCCGCCGGTGGTCGACCTCGGTGAAACCGCGCTCACCGAGACCGAACTCGCCTTCCTGAAGAGCTTCTACCAGGACGGCCTGGGCGAGTTCGCCTACCGCAACGGGATCAGCCTCCAGGACCTGGAGTTCGAGACCGAGATCCTCGAGAGAACGCACAGCGCGCAGTACCGGCCCCGCCAGAACAGCCCCCTGGTCCCGTTCGGCGGCGGCGTCGACTCCATCGTCAGCGTCGAGCAGATCCGCCCGCACACGCAGGACGCGGCGCTCTTCGTGGTCACCCGCCCCGGTGACGAGTTCGACGCCATCGAGGAGCCGGCCAAGGTCACCGGCTGGCCGGTGGTGCGCGCCGAGCGCTCGATCGACCCGACCATCCTGCGCTCGCGGGAACTGGGCTTCCTCAACGGCCACGTGCCGGTCACCGGCATCATCTCGGCCATCACCGTGCTCGCCGCGGTGCTCGAGGGCCGCGATGCGGTGGTGCTGTCCAACGAGTGGTCGGCCTCCTCGGCCACGCTCCACGACAACGGCCGCCCGGTGAACCACCAGTTCTCCAAGAGCGAGACGTTCGAGGCCGGTTTCCGTGACGTGCTGGCCGGGGCCCTGGGCGACGGCCTGCAGTACTTCTCGCTGCTGCGCGCGCTCAGCGAGGTCTGGATCGCGGCCCGGTTCGCCGAACAGCCGCAGTACTTCGACCATTTCCGCAGCTGCAACAAGGCCTTCCTGATCGACACCACCAAGCGGTTCGACCACTGGTGCGGCGTCTGCGACAAGTGCGCCTTCATCGACCTGGTGCTGGCCCCGTTCGTGAGCAAGGAAGACCTGCAGCGCATCTTCCGGGTCGCCGGTGAGCCCCTGCAGAAGCCCGAGCTGCTCGAGACCTTCCGCCGGCTGCTGGGTTTCGTGCCCGACGCCAAGCCCTGGGAGTGCGTGGGCGACGTCAGCGAGAGCCGGGTCGCCGCGCGGGCGGCCGCGGCCCGTCCCGACCGGGCCGGCGACCAGATCCTGCAGACGCTGGCCCTGGCCGCGGGGGGTTACGGCGACCCGGCCCCCGAGGAACTGCTGAAGCCGATGAGCCGGCACTTCGTGCCCGAGCGCTATCAGCCCGAGATCCTGCGGAACGCTCATGAGTGACGCTCTGTCCTGGGACGACCTCGACGGTCACCGCATCGGCATCTACGGTCTGGGCCGCGAGGGTGAGGCCAGCCTGCGCGCCTGCCAGGCCCGCGGCATCGAGCCGCTGCTGGTCGACGACAACCCGCCGGCCGGCGGGGTCGAGGGCCGCAAGGTCCTGGCCACGGCCGAGGGCGGTTTCGACGCGCTCTCGGTCTGCGAGATCGTGATCAAGTCACCGGGTATCAGCCGCTACGCCGACCAGGTCACCGCCCTCGAAGACCAGGGCGTGCGGGTCGTCGGCGGGCTGGGCCTGTGGGTGGAGGGCGCCGACCCTGACAAGGTCGTGCTGATCACCGGCACCAAGGGCAAGAGCACCACGGCCGCGATCACCGGGCACCTGCTCAAGGGCCTGGGCTACCGCACGCTGGTCGGCGGCAACATCGGCGTCCCGCCCTTCGACCCGGCGCTCGACCCGGCCGTCGGCGGTCCGGCGCAGGACTTCTGGGTGATCGAGGTGTCGAGCTACCAGGCCACCGACATCCTCAGTGCGCCGCACGTGGTCGGCGTGACCTCGCTCAACCCCGACCACCTGCCCTGGCACCGCAACGAGCTGGAGACGTACTACCGCGACAAGCTCAGCCTGGCCGGGCGGCCGGGGGCGCGGTGGACCGTGGCGAACGGCGACAGTGCCGAGATCCGTGACCGCGCCGCTCTTCTGGGACCCCGGATCGAGTGGGTCACCGCGGTGCAGGGCGAAGAGAAATGGATCGACGAGCTCGGCCTGCTCGGCGTGCACAACCGTCGCAACGCCGCGATCGCCCGCACCATGCTGCAGAAGCTGGGCGTGAAGCAGGCCGACGACGAAGACGAGCTGGCCCGTGCCGCAGCGGGTTTCGCCGGTCTGGAGAGCCGTCTGCAGCAGGTCGGCATGATCGACCAGGTGAGTTTCGTCGACGACGGGCTGTCCACCAACGTGCTGCCGACGCTGGCCGCGGTCGAGGCCTTCGAGGGGCGCCGGGTGGCGCTCATCGTCGGTGGCCAGGACCGGGGCATCGACTACCGGCCGCTGGCCGAGGGGCTGCGTGAGCGTGAGTCCGAGGTGCTGGTGCTGACCACGCCCGACAACGGCCCGCGCATCGCGTCCGAGCTGAACCAGACCGGATGCGGTCCGCACGCCACGGTGAAGGAGACCGCCGACCTCGACGAGGCGGTGGAGGAGGGTTACGCCTGGGCCCGGCCCAACGGCGTGGTGCTGCTGTCGCCCGCCGCGCCCAGTTTCGGCCGGTTCCGCGACTACCGGCACCGCGGTGAGGCTTTCGTCGAGGCGATGAACCGGATCTCGCGCCGGGGGCCCGGCTCACCCGGTTAGGGGATCGGCCGTGCCCGCCCCGGCGTCGAGGCACCTGACAGGGCGTTCAGGCCCGTCCGGAACGCCGGGGAGGACACGGACATGTCGTCAGGAAAGTTCCGTCTGGTCACACGAAGCGACTTCGACGGTCTCGTCTGCGCGGTGCTGCTGCGCGCACTCGACATGATCGACGAGATCACCTTCGTGCACCCGAAAGACGTGCAGGACGGGCTGGTCGAGGTCACCGATCAGGACATCCTGACCAACCTGCCCTACGCCGCGCAGGCGCACCTGGTGTTCGACCACCACCACAGCGAGACGCTGCGGGTGGGCGGCACCCCGAAGAACCACGTGATCGTCGAGGAGGCGCCGTCCGCGGCCCGCGTGGTGTTCGACCACTACGGCGGCGCGAAGGCGTTCCCGATGGTCTCGGACGAGCTGATGCGGGCCGTCGACCAGGCCGACTCGGCCGACTACGCCCTCGGCGACATCCTCGAGCCGCAGGGCTGGGCGCTGCTGAACTTCCTCATGGACAGCCGCACCGGCCTGGGGCGCTTCCGTGACTTCCGGATCTCCAACTACCAGTTGATGATGCAGCTCATCGACAGCGTGCTGAACGAGGCCTCGGTCGCCGACATCCTGACCGAGCCCGACGTGGCCGAGCGGGTGACGTTGTTCCAGGAGCAGTCCGAGCTGTTCGTGGCCCAGTTGCAGCGGGTTTCGACCGTCCGGGGTGATCTGGTGGTGGTCGACCTGCGTGACGAGGAGATCATCCACGCCGGCAACCGTTTCATGATCTACGCGCTGTTCCCGCAGTGCCGGGTCTCGGTGCACGTGATCATGGGCAAGCAGGGCCGCAACACCGTTCTGGCGGTGGGAAAGTCGATCCTCGACCGCACCTCGCCCGTCGACATCGGCCAGCTGATGCTGCGTTACGGCGGCGGTGGGCACCACGCCGCGGGCACCTGTCAGGTGCCGCACGAGGACACCGAGCGGGTGCTGGCCGAGATCACGGCCGCGGTGAACGAGCCGGCCCACGTCTGAGAAGCCGATCGAGGACGCGGTGAGCACCCCCGCGGGGGTGCTCACCGCGTCCTCACGCCGGTTGGATCCACTCCAGAATGCGCTGCGACGTCCAGAGCGGCGCCTCGAGCATCGGCACGTGCCCGACACCGGTGGCCGGGTGGAAGGTCCAGTTCGGGTTGGCCGCGGCGGCGACCCGGGCCACCCGGAACGGCACCAGGCGGTCTTTCGTGCCGTGCAGCAGCAGCACCGGGGTCTGGATCGAGTGCAGCAGCCGGGCGTAGCGGCGCCGGCGGGCGACGGTGAACACGATCGAGCTGGCGGCCGCCTTGTAGTCGCGGGCGGTCTCCTCGACGAAGCCCCGGCGCGCGGCCAGGGCGAGGTGCACGTCGACCACCTCGTCGGTGACCTTCTCGGGGTCGTCGCAGCACAGGGTGATCATCGTCATCGCCTGCCGGTTGCGCGGGACCGGGCCGCGGCGGCGGGCCAGGGCCATGCGGACGCGCAGGGGGAGCATCCCCTCCAGGCCGGTGGCGACGAGCATGTGGTCGGGCAGCGCCGCGGTGAGGGGCAGCACCGGGTCGACGAGGGCCAGGTGACGCACGGCCTCCGGGTGCTCGGCGGCGACCAGCGAGCTGATCATGCCGCCCATCGAGTTGCCGACCAGGATCACCGGGTCGAGCGACAGCTGCCGCACGAAACGGTGCAGCAGATCGGCGTTCGCGCTGACGCTGGCCGGCCGGGGGCCCGCGGTGGTCAGGCCGAACCCGGCCAGGTCGACGGCGACGACGCGCAGCCGGTGGGTGAGCAGGGGGGCCAGCGCGGCCCAGTTCGCGTGCGAACCGCCGAGACCGTGCACGAGCACGGCCAGCGGGGCCCCGTCGGGTCCGCCATGATCGACGTAGTGCACCGGGCCGTCGGGCAGATCGAGCCATTTCGACTCCCCGGCGGGCCGGGTGCCTGGGCGCAGGGAGGTCTGGGTCATCAGATGTTTGTACCTCCGGCCCCACTGCTGAGCAAGCTTGTGTTCTCCAGGATTTTCAAGAGAGGCAACGTTCGTGACACCGATGAGTTCCCTCGATCCGGCGAATCCGTTCGCGCAGGCCAGTGATCTTCCCTACGGTCTGCCACCGTTCCGGCGCATCCGTGAGGAGCACTACCTTCCCGCGTTCCGTGTCGGCATGGCCGAGCAGCTTCGTGAGGTGCGGGCGATCGTCGACGACGCGACGCCGGTCACACCGGCCTCGGTGCTCGATCCGCTGGAGGCCTCGGGAGCGCTGCTGAGCCGGGTGTCCCGGGTCTTCGTCAACCTGGTGAGCTCCTCGATCACCGACGGCCTGCGCGAGATCGAGGCCGAGGTGAACCCGCTGCTGGCCGCCCACCGCGACCGGATCGTCATGGACGCCGGGCTGTTCGCGAAGATCAGCGAGCTGTACGCCCGGCGCGACGAGATCGCCGACGAGGAGACCCGGCGCCTGCTCATGCGCCACCACGACGACATGGTGCGGGCCGGTGCCGCTCTCTCGCCCGGCGACCAGGAGCGGCTGCGGGCCGTCAACCAGGACCTGGCGCAGCTGGCGGCGACCTTCCGCGAAGACCTGCGGTCCGACACCAACGACCTGGCCGTGCACCTCGACGACGTGTCCCGGCTCGAGGGTCTGCCGGCCGACGCGATCGCCGCCGCCAGGGCCGCGGCCCAGGGCCGGGGGCTGCGCGGTTACCTGCTCACGCTGATCCTGCCCACCGGCCAGCCCGCCCTGGCCGCGCTGAAAGACCGCCAGGTGCGCCAGGGGCTGCACCTGGCCTCGGTCTCGCGCGGCCGCCGGGACAACGCCTACGACACCCGGGCCACGCTGACCCGGCTGGTGACCCTGCGGGCGCAGCGGGCGGAGCTGCTCGGCTTCGAGAACCACGCCGCCTACGTGGTCGCCGACCAGACCGCGAAGACCGTCGACCAGGTCATGCAGCTGCTCACCGGCCTGGTCGGGCCGGCCGTGGAGAACGCCCGGCAGGAGCAGGAGGAGCTGACGCGGCGCCTGCACGCCGACGGCGTCGAGGGCGACCTGCAGCCCTGGGACTGGGCGTACTACTCGGAACTGGTCGCGCAGGAACGGTTCTCCCGCGACGCGAGCGTGCTGCGGCCCTACTTCGAGCTGAACTCGGTGCTGCGGGAGGGCGTGTTCGCGGCCGCCGGCGGCCTCTACGGCCTGCACTTCGTCAAGCGCGACGACCTGCACGCCTACGCCGACGACGTGGACGTGTACGAGGTGTTCGACGAGGCCGGCGCCGGGGTCGGGCTGGTGCTCACCGACTGGTACACCCGCGACTCCAAGCGCGGTGGGGCCTGGATGAACGCGTTCGCCGACCAGTCGCACCTGCTCTCGCAGGCCCCGGTGACCGTCATCAACCTCAACCTGGGGCGACCGCCGCAGGGGTCGCCGACGCTGCTGACGCTCGACGAGGTGCGCACCACGTTCCACGAGTTCGGGCACGTGCTGCACGGGCTGCTCTCGGACGTGCGCTACCCGACGCTCTCGGGCACCGAGGTGCCGCGTGACTGCGTGGAGTTCCCCTCGCAGGTCAACGAGATGTGGGCCTGGCAGCCGGAACTGCTGCGCCGCTACGCCCGGCACCACGAGACCGGCGAGGCGCTGCCGGCCGACACGCTCGACGCGGTGCTGTCCGCCCAGTCGCACGGGCAGGGGCAGCAGACGGTCGAGATGCTCGCCGCCTGCCTGCTCGACCAGGCCTGGCACCAGCGCCCGGCCTCCGCCCCGCAGATCACGCCGGAGCAGGTGGACGCGTTCGAGCAGCAGGTGCTGGCCGGTCACGGGCTGGACCTGCCCACCGTGCCGCCCCGCTACGGCACCACCTACTTCGAGCACATCTTCGGCAGCGACTACAGCGCCGGCTACTACTCCTACCTCTGGAGCGAGGTGCTCGACGCCGACACGGTGGAGTGGTTCCTCGCGGGCGGTGGTCTCGACCGCGCTCTGGGCCGCCGGTTCCGTGATCACGTGCTCTCCCGGGGTGGTGCGGTGGATCCGATGGCCGCCGTGGAGAAGGTGCTCGGCCGCCCGCCCCGGCTGGAGCCCCTGCTGGAGCGGCGCGGCCTGCTGCCGGTGGGTTAGAGCAGGTCGGCCAGACCGGCCGGGTAGACCGTCTCGGTGGTGGCGCGCAGTTCGTCGGCGGTCCACCACCGGGCGTCGGTCATCGTGTCCTTCTCGATCTCGGTCCAGCCGCTGCGGTCGAGGTCGGTGCCGGTCACGCTCTCGCCCAGAACGGCGCGGAAGAACACCTCGTGCTGCTCGTACGGGCGGTTCATGAACACGAATTCGATGCGGCGCTCGAGCACCACCGCGCCGAGGTCCCCGGTGACCACGAAGCCGGTCTCCTCGAACAGTTCCCGGGCCGCGGTCTGCGCGAGGGTCTCCCCGGCGTCGGCCCCGCCGCCGGGGGTGACCCACCAGCGCCCCTTCTCCGGTGCGCCCGGGTCGTTGCCCTCGAAGAGCAGCACCCGCCCGTCCGGATCGGTCAGGATGACGCGCGCGGCCCGCCGTACCTGGACGTCTTTCGTGATCATGCACTTCTCCCCGACACGTGCTCAAGAACTTCGGCCGTGATCATGCCCGGTCCGCCCCGACCGGCGCGATCAGTCCGGATCCCCGCCCACGAGCAGCACTTCCTGGCTGATGTTGCCGCGTGTGGCCCGCGAGTACGGGCACATCTGGTGGGCCTGCTCGAGCAGCCGCTGCGCGGTCTCGGCGTCGACCCCGCCGATCTGCGCCTCGATGCGGGCGGCCAGGTCGAGCCCGCTCTCCCGGCTGCCGAGCAGGCTGATCGTCACGGACACGGCCGAGTCGCTGATGTCGACCTTCTGCTGTCGTGCCGCCCCCTTGAGGGCACTGTGGAAGCAGGCCGCGTAACCGGTGGCGAAGAGCTGCTCCGGGTTGGTGCCCGGGCCGTCGTCGCCGCCCAGGCCGGCGGGCATCGAGAGCGACACGTCGACGCGTCCGTCGGTGGAGGCGGCCCGGCCCTCCCGGCCGCCCCACGCCGTCGACGTCGCGCTGTAAAGAGCTTCAGGCATCAGATCTTCCTTCGCCTCGGGCGTGATCATGGTCGAGAGCATCCTTTCGGTAGTTCGGGAATGCGGCACGTCCTGAAGTTCAGTCACTCTTTGTCATCATCCTGCTACGTTTTGTGGGGTGGGGGTGGACGTGCCGAGAGTGTGGCGCCACGACGACGGCGCAGTGCCGGACGACCGGGCCGATGGCTGGTGGTTCCGTGACGCTGTGCTGCGCCTGCCTGAGGTCCGGCCCGAGCGAGACGTGCTGGTGGTGGCCGCTCCTCCCGGCTCCGGTCGCGCGCGCCTGGTGCGGCAGTGGCTGCGGCGCTCCGGCGCTGCCTGGAGCTGGATCTCACCGGCTCCCGGTGACTCGCTCGCCGAGACGGGGCGCCCGCACGACGCGTTCGTCGTGATCGAGAACGCCCAGGTGCTGACGCCCGGCCAGCTGGCCGGCGTGATCGAGGCCGTTCCCGGGGCCGGGCGTCGCCTGGTGCTCCTGGGGCGTGGCGAGGTGCTGCCCCCGGCGCTCGCGGTGCGCCTGGCCGGCCGGCTCGCCGAGGTGCGGGGCGCCGACCTGTGGTGGCCCGCCGAGCGGGTGCCCGAGCAGGTGGCCGCCCTGACCGGCCTGATGGTGAACGCGTCGGTCGCCCACCGCCTCCACCTCGCCACCGGTGGGTGGCCCGCGGGGGTGCTGGCGCTGGCCCGCACCGCCGCCCCGCTGTCGGCCGAGGGGCACGTGCTCGCCCATCTGACCGCGGATCTCCTGCTCGGCGACCTTCCCGACGAGCTCGGCGATTTCGTGCTGCGCACCAGCCTGCTCCCCGGCGCCGACCTCGACCCCGAGCTCTGCGCCGCCCTGGCTCCCGGCGCCAGTCCGGCCCCACTGCTCGACGAGGCCCGCCGGTGGGGCCTGACCTCCGACGTCTGGCCGCAGACCGCGCCGGACGTCGTGGCCCGGCAGGTCTACCACCCCCTGGTCACGGCGGCGGCCCGGCACCGGCTGTCCCGGCGAGGGGCCGGTGACGCCGAGAACCTGCTCCGCGCCGGTGAGACCGTCGCCGCCCTCGGCCGGGGCCCGCTCGCCGCCGACCTCCTGCTGGCGGCCGGAGCCGCACCGAAGGTGCTCGAGCAGCTGAGACAGGCTGCGCCCCGGGGGTTCCGGGGCTGGGAGCCGGCCCACCTGCATCGCGTCGTCACCGCCCTGCCGGAGCCGTCGTGGTCGGGCGACCCGGAGCACCGCGCCCTGATCGCCTTCGCCGCGGCCATCGCCGGTGACCACCTCCTCGCCGCCGAGACGCTGGCGGTCTCCCCGGGCGTCAGCTGGTGGCCGGCCGTGAACGCGCTCATCGCCGGACTCGCCGGACGTTCGGAAAATGCCTACGGCGCAGTCCTTCCCGGCTTCTTCGGCCTGCCTGACAACGATGCCGCCCTGAACGTGCTCGCCGCCCAGGCCGCCGGATTCGCGGGCGACCAGGGCTCGGTCGCCCGGCGCCTGGCCGCCGCCCGCGAGACCCCGGGCCGGCCGCGCTACCTGCTGCTCACCGAAATCGGGGTGGAGGCCCTGGTCTCGGCCTGGGCCGGGGAGCTCTCCAGCGCCCAGCGCCTGGCCGACCGCGCGCACCGCCTCGCCGCCGAGGCCGGGCTGACCGGCCACCCGATGCTCGCGACCGCGGCGCTGGCCGAGGCCGAGGTGCTGCGCTCGCGCGGCGACGCCCCCGCGGCACTGCGGCTCATGACCGACGACGCAACCGATTTCGTGGTCGGCCCGGCCGGGGGAGCGGCCCCCGGCCAGGCCCGGCGGGTGCTGCGGGCCCGGCTCCGGCTCGACCTGGGCGACGTGCCCGCCGCCCGCGCCGAACTGGAACGACTGCGGGCCGAGGGGGACGAGCACCTGCCGCCCGCCCTTGCCGTGCGCCTCGCCCTGGCCCGGGCCCGGCTGGCCGAGCTCGACGGCGACCTGGCCGCGGCCCAGGCCGGGCTCGAGGCCGTGCCGCTGGTCCCGTCCGTGGCCTCGGCCCTGCTCTTCATCGCCCTGCAGCGCCAGGACCAGTCCGGCACCACCGCCCTGATGGCCCGCTGGCCGGCCGACGCCGGCCCCGAAGACCGGCTGCGCCGGATGCTGGCCGAGGCCGCCCAGGCGCTCGCCGGCGGACGCCGCGCGCAGGCGTCCGACCTGGTCAACGAGGCCCTGGTGGCGGCCGAGCCAGACGGTCACCTGCGGGTCTTCCTCGACCTGCCGGGCTCGCTGCGCACCCTGGTCTCGACCACCCTGCGCCGCTCGCCCGACGCCTCGCACTGGCGCCGCTCACTCGCCGCGCACCTCGACGACGCCGGGGCCGGTGACGAGACGGTGGCCGTGACCCGGCGCGAGCTGGTGGTGCTCGAGCAGCTCACCACCGACCTGACCCACGCCCAGATCGCCGCGGGCCTGTTCGTCTCCGAGAACACGCTCAAGTCGCACTGCCGCAACCTCTACCGCAAGCTCGGCGTGCACAGCCGGGAGGAGGCCGTGCGCATCGCACGCGTCCGGGGGTGGCTGGGGGCGTCATCCCGGGGTGAGAAGGTGCTCGACGTCAATATCACCCAGACGCCTGAGGTCATCGAACTGTGATCATCTGGGAGCATTCTCGCCGGACAGTGCCGGTGGGGGAATCGGTCGCGGGCCGGCCGGGCGGCTTGAGGGGGCGGTCAGAGTGATGAAAATGTGTGTGAGCAGACGCTTATCGGCGAGGGAGCGGTGAACGCGGCCCAGCATCAGGACTGGATCCTGCTGGTCGACGACTCCTCCGAAGACCGCGAACTGCTGCAGCACACGCTGCGGCGCAACAAGTTCCGGGGCCGGGTCGAAGAGGCCCGCGACGGCATCGAGGCCATCGACCGGCTCTGCTGCCGGGGCACCTGGGCCGGGGAAGACCCGAACGACCTGCCGCGCGCGGTCTTTCTCGACGTGAAGATGCCGAGGCTCAGCGGCGTCGAGGTGCTGCGCGAGCTCCGCTCCACGCCTCATCTGGCCGCGGTGCCGGTGGTGATGCTGACGTCCTCGGCCGAGGAACGCGACATCCTGGCCTGCTACTCGCTCGGCGCCAACAGCTATGTCGTCAAGCCCGTCGACATGGACGAATACTTCCGGTCGATCGCGGACGTCGGACGTTACTGGGTCGCCCTGAACCGAACCCCGACGGAGTACCCACGTGCCAACACCACTGCGCCTGCTGGTCGCTGAGGACTTCCCGCCGGACGCCGAGCTGATCCTCTCGGAGGTCCGGCGGGCCGGTTACGACCCGGTGGCCACCGTGGTCGACACCGCGGGCAAGTTCCTGCGCGCGCTCGACGACGAGCCCGAGGTCGTGATCTGCGACTACACGCTGCCCACGATGACGGCCCCCGACGCGCTGGCCATCTTGCAGGCCAAGAGCCCCGACCTTCCGCTGATCGTGGTCTCCGGCACGATGGACGAGGCCACCTGCGTGAACTCGCTGCGCCTGGGCGCGGCCGACTACCTGCTGAAAGACCGCCTGAGCAGGCTCGGCCCGGCGATCGACCACGCCCTGGCCCGGCGCGAGCTCGACCGGGTGGCGCGCGCGGCCGAGCAGCGCCGCGACGAGACCATGAACATCCTGCTCGGTCTGGTCGAGAACTCGGTCGCCGCGATCAGCGTGCAGAACCTGAGCGGCAACACGATGGTCAGCAACCGGCTCTACAACCAGCTCTCCACCGATCATCCGCCCCTGGCCAGCGCCGCCCCGATCCGCACCGCCGGGGTCGAGATCCTGCAGCGCCAGGAGTTGTTCACGGTCGACGGCGAGCAGCGCACCTTCCACGCCGTGCGGTACCCGGTGCGCGACGGCACCGACACGGTGTTCGCGGTCGGCTCGATCCTCGTCGACATCACCGAGCAGAAGCGGGTCGAGGCCGACCTGCGCCGGGCCCGCACCGAGCTCGAGGCCCGCAACGAGCAGCTCGACGTGGCCAACGCCGAGCTGCGTGAGGTCGACCGGCTGAAAACGGAATTCGTCGCCTCGGTGAGCCATGAGCTGCGCACCCCGCTGACCAGTATCCGCGGGTACGCCGAGCTGCTGCTCGACGAGGCCGAGGAGTCCGACACCCAGACCGCGAAGATGCTCGACATCATCGACCGCAACGCCCGGCGCCTGCTCAACCTGGTCGAAGACCTGCTGCTGCTCTCGAAGATCGACTCGCGCACGCTCACCCACGAGTTCGTCGAGGTCGACCTGGCCGACCTGGCCGAGGGGGCGCTGCTGGTGCTCAGGCCCAGTGCCGAGGCGGCCGGCGTCACGCTGCATCTGCGCTGCGAGGGCGAACTTCCGGTCCTCGGCGACCGTTCGCAGCTCGAGCGGGTGCTGCTGAACCTGCTGAGCAACGCCGTCAAATTTTCCCACGAGAGTGGGGACGTGGTGGTGCGGGGATCGATCGAGGGCGACGAGGTGGTGGTCGCGGTGGTCGACAGCGGTCTCGGTGTGTCCGCCGAGGAACTGCCCAAGCTGTTCAACCGCTTCTTCCGCTCGGCCAGCGACGCCGCGCACAAGATCCCCGGCACCGGGCTGGGCCTGGCCGTGGTGCGCGAGATCGTCGAGAACCACGGTGGCAGTGTCGGGATGGACTCGGTGCTCGGTGAGGGCAGCACGGTCACCGTGCGGATCCCGCGCCGCAGGTAACCGGACCTGACAACGGCAGACGCGACGGGCACCCGAGGTGCCCCGCCGCGTCCACCGTCGTTGGTTCAGCTCGCCGACGCACCGCTGGTTTCCTTGAACCCGACCCGGGGCATCTCACCCCAGGCGGCGTTCGACCCGCGGATGCCCGACCACAGGCCTCGCAGGCGCCAGAAGGCGTGCATCTGGCGGAACCCGAAGTTCTCCAGGAACGCGGCCACCAGCAGGATCCCGAGATCCTTCCAGCGCCGGTAGGTCTGGTACGACAGGTCGTCGACCACGATCGCGACCACCGAGAGCAGGATGCCGTAGCCGATCGCCACCAGGGCGTAGAGCACGGCCGCCTGCCAGTTCAGGATGCCGAAGGCGATGCCCAGCGGCAGGCAGATCAGGCCGAGGATCTCCACGATCGGCGTGAGCAGCTCGAACACCACGTAGTACGGCAGCACCAGCAGGCCCATCCGGCCGTAACGCGGGTTCGCGATCATCCCGCGGAAGCGCCACAGCACCTCGAGCAGGCCGTGCGACCAGCGCCGGCGCTGACGGCTCAGGATCTTCAGGTTCTCCGGCACCTCGGTCCAGCACACCGGGTGCGGCACGAAGACGATCCGGTAGCTCTGCTTCTCCTGGCGCAGCCGGTGGTGCAGGCTGTTGACCAGGTCGGCGTCCTCGGCCAGCGAGTCCGCGGTCAGGCCGCCGATCTGCTGCACCAGGTCGCGGCGGAACAGGCCGAACGCCCCCGAGATGATCATCAGGCCGTTGAAGGCCGACCAGCCGACGCGGCCCAGCAGGAACGAGCGCAGGTACTCCACCACCTGGATGCGGGGTGCCCAGGCCTTGGGGAGACGCTTCTCGAGGATCATGCCGCGCTCGGTCGGGCAGCCGTTGATCGGCCGGATGGCGCCACCGGTGGCGGCGACGTGCTCCGGGTCGTCGACGAACGGCCGCACCACGTGCATCAGCGCGTCCTTCTCCAGCACCGAGTCCGCGTCGATCATGCAGACCAGCGGATAGCGCGAGTACTCCAGGGCGACGTTCAGGGCGTCACCGCGGCGCCGGGCGTTCTCCTTGCGGATGACCACGATCTGGCCGTCCCGCGAGATGTGCACGGAGTTGACCTGGCCGACCGTCTCGACCACGCCGGCTGCGACCCGGGTGCTGGGCTGGAGCTCGAACTCCTGCTGCAGCACGTCGAAAGTGCCGTCGGTGGAACCGTCGTCGACGATCACCACCTCGAGCTGCGGGTACCGCAGGTCGAGGATCGAGTGCACGCTCGACACGATCGACGGTTCCTCGTTGTAGGCGGGCACGAGGACCGACACACCGGGCGTCAGCGGATTGGCGAACAGGTCTTCCAGCGCCGTCTCCGACGACATCCGCTGGGCGCGCCGCTGCGCCCGGGCGGCGATCAGCACGATCAGCAGGTACAGCGAGTTGAGCGCCAGGAAGTAGATGATGACGAACGAGTTGAATCCGATCACCGCGGATTCGAGGAAATCTCTCACGGGGGCCTCCTCCTACAGGGAGATCAGCGGCGTCGTGTCCGTGGCGATCGAGTTCCTCGCGAGGACCTCCCGCGCCGCGTCACCGCCCTCGGCGTCCCGCTGCGCGATCTCGCGCAGCCGGTCCAGGCCGGTCTCACCGAACGGCACCAGGGCCATGGCGGCGGCCACCCGGACGGTCGGGTGAGGATGTGCCACCGCCTGCTCCAGTTCGGGAACCGTGGCCGGGTCGGCGATCCGGCCGAGTGCGGTGCAGACAGCGGCGAGGACCTCGGTGTCCTCCTCGGTGCGCAGCATCGCGGTCAGGTCGTCGACCGAGCCGGGCATGCTCAGACGGCCCAGGGCGTGGGTGGCGCCCAGCCGGACCGACAGGCTCGGGTCGACCCGCATACGGGTCTGCAGTCCGGCGACGGCGGGATAGACGCCCAGCACGCCGAGGACCTCGGTGGCGATGGTCCGCACCTCCACCGACTCCGCCTCGAGCGCCCGGATGAGCGGCTCGGTGGCGTCGGTGCCGATGCGCAGCAGGGCCATGGTCACGGGGTGCGGAGGGATCGGGTGCTTGACGCCCTCCTCCGAGTCCAGGTGCTCCAGCAGGGCCGCGCCCGCCTCCCCGGTGCCGATCCGGCCCAGGGCCCGCACGGCGGCGAGCCGCACGTCGGTGTTGCGGTCGCCGAGCAGCTTGGCCGCCTCCGGGATCCCCTCGCTGACCCCGGCCGCGCCCAGCAGCTCCACGGCCCGGTACCGGCGCACCGGACGGCGGGAAGCCGTTCCCTGCCGGGCCTCTTCGATGGTGCCGCGCCGGCGCAGGATGTCGACCAGCATGCTCCGGTCGGCGCCCCGGAGCTTCGGCAGCAGACCGGCCACCAGCTCCTCGAACGACGTGGTGACGCCGCGGTACCCGATGAGCATGTCCGCGAGGTCGTGCGCGTCGCCGTCCTCCCAGGTCGCCAGGTACCGCATCATCACCGGCCGCAGGAGCGCGAGCTCCTCCTCGTGCCGGCGGGCCCGGCGCTCGCGCCGGGCCTTCAGCAGGGCCGTGCTCAGCGAGAGAACGATGATGACGGCCAGGTTGAGAGTGGCGGCGATCAGGAGGATCGCCTCGGTCCTCATCGTGGTGTCCGAGCCAACAGCGCGTCGATCCGGCTGGACAGCTCGCGCGGACTGAAGGGTTTGATCACGTAGTCGTTGCCGCCGGCGGCGAAACCGCGCTGCACGTCCGACTCCTGGGCCTTGGCGGTCAGGAAGAGCACCGGGGTGTCCGCCATCGACGGGTCCTTGCGGAGCTCGAGGCAGACCTCGATGCCGCTCATCCGCGGCATCATCCAGTCCAGCACCACGACGTCCGGGCGGACGTCCATGATGGCGGCCAGACCGGCTTCGCCGTCGGCCTCGGCGGTCACCGTGTGACCGGCCGCGGACAGCTTGAATTCCAGCAGACCCCGGATGTCGGAGTCGTCGTCCACAACGACGATGCTGCTCATGGTGGGCTCCTCGGTCGAGCGACGGTTTCCGCCGGCAGGCTCTGATTGCCTTCCGACTCCCCACCGCATCGTCGTGAGCCCGAACGGGCTACAGGGTGATTTGTGGACGACGCCTCTCTCACCCTGGGGTTACGGAAGGAGCAGGCAGCTGTCCCCGAACTCGTGCCACAGGTATCCGGCGTCCACCGCGTGCCGGTAGGCCCGCTGCACGAGACCCGCTCCCGCGACCGCCTCGAGCATCAGCAGGTGCGAGGCCTCCGGGTCGTGCCACCCGGTGACGAGACCCTGCACCGCCCGCACCCCGCGATCCGGGGTGATGACGAGATCTGTCCAGCCTTGCGCCTTTCGGACTCGGCCGTCCGGCCCGGTCGCCGACTCCAGCGCACGGGTGACGGTCGTACCCACAGCGACCACGCGTCCACCCGTCCGGCGGGTCCAGTTCACCAGTTCCGCGGTCGAATCCGGCACCCGGTAGGGCTCGGCGGGCGGGCTCTCGCCGCTCTCCAGCGACGAGACCCCGGCGTGCAGGGTGATCGGGGCGAACCGGACGCCCCGTGACACCAGACGGGTCACCAGATCGGGGGTGAACGGACGCCCGGCACTGGGCATCTCGGCACTGGCGCCGAGGTCGCCGGGGTCGGCGAACACCGTCTGGTAGTTCTCGAGCGGCCAGGGCCGGTCGAGGTAGCCGTAGCGAATCGGGCGGGCCGGCAGAGAATTGAGGACGAGTCGGACCGGTTGCGTACGCCAGAGCCGGACCCAGCCCTCGGGGGTCGCGGGACCGTGCGGGCCCTCCAGCCGGATCACCGGCCCGCCGTCGAGCCGCACCTCGTCACCGGGCTCGCACGTGCGCACCTGATCCGCAGCGCCCGGGGCGCTGCGGATCTCCACCACCCAGGCGCCGTCGGCCAGTTCGGTGGCCAGGTGCACCACCACCGGGCCGAACCGGCTGTGCTCACCGTCGACCGCGCCGGCGCGGGTGGCCGAGGTGTTGACGACGAGCAGGTCCCCCGGCCGCAGGTGGTCGGTGAGATCGTGGAAGGTGCTGTCCTGCAGCTTGTCCGGCGTGGCGATCAGGAGCCGCACGCCGTCGCGGGGCAGGCCCCGGGCCTCGGCCGGTTCGGTGGCCTCGGCGTTCGGGCGGGGAGTGAAGGTCACGGCGCTCATGCGGACACCTCCGTCGTCTTCAGGTCGTCTGCGCTGTAGCGACCGTTGGACGGACGCTCCTCCAGCAGCTTCACGAACGCGGGAACCACGGACTCGGGCAGCGGCCGGTCGGAGATGTCCTCGTCCGGAAAGGCCGCCTGGTGCATGGGGGTTCGCAGGTCGCCGGGATCGAACGAGTACACCCGCACGCTGCCCGTGCACTCGGCGCCCAGCACCGCGCCGATCTGCTCCAGTGCGGCCTTGGTGGCGCCGTATCCACCCCAGCCCGGGTAGACGGCGCTCGCCGCGTCGGAGGTGATGTTGACGATCGTGCCGTCCCGTTCGGCCAGGATCGGCAGGGCCAGCTGGATCAGGCCGAGCGGCGCCACCACGTTGACGGTGAACAGGTCTTCCAGTGAGCTGAGCGGGAACTCGCCCAGGGCCGGCAGCGGACTCGGACCCAGCCCGCCCGCGTTGTTGACGAGCAGGTCGAGGCCGCCGAGTTCGGTGCAGGCGGCGATCAGCTCGCGGCGGTGACGGGAGTCGGTCACGTCACCCGGGTGGCGGTGCACGTTCGGGTACGGGGCGAGGGCCTTGGTGAGCCGGGAAGCGCCCCGGGCATCCACGACGACGTCCCAGCCGGCGTCGGCGAGGGCGGCGGCCAGAGCCCTCCCCAGGCCGCTGGAGGCGCCGGTGACGAGTGCGACAGGCATGTCTTCTCCTGATGGATAGCTGTTTTCGCTTCCCCCTCATCGTGGTAGTTAAATTCAACTTCATGTCTAGTACTCTGGGGGCATGACTTCGGACGCGAAGCCGCGCGCCGATCAGCTGCTCACCATCGGCGAGCTGACACGCCGCAGCGGCCTGGCTGCCTCGGCGCTGCGGTTCTACGAGCGCGAGGGCCTGATCACGGCCACCCGCACCTCCGGCGGGCAGCGGCGCTACGAGAGGGCGGTGCTGCGGCGGCTGGCCTTCATCCGGGCGGCGCGCAGTGTCGGGCTCTCGCTCGACGAGGTGCGCGAGGCCCTCGAACGCCTCCCCGCCTCCCGCACCCCCACCAAGGCCGACTGGACCGCCATCTCGCGCTCCTGGTCCAGGCGTCTCGACGAGCAGATCGAAGCCCTCACCGCCCTGCGCGACAAGCTCGACTCGTGCATCGGCTGCGGCTGCCTGTCCCTGGCCCGGTGCCGCATCAGCAACGCCGAGGACCTCGCCGCCCAGGCCGGCCCCGGCGCCGCCTACCTCCCGCCGGCCCTGCGCCGCCCCACCCCCTGACCCGGAGAACGCCGCCCATCAGTCCTGCGCCGACCCGCCCCTGGCCGGGAGAGCCTCGCCCGCCTACCTCCCGCGGAGTCCTGCGCCGCCCCATCCCCTGGCCCGGACTACCCCGCCCTGCGTCACTCCTGACCGTGGTCCTGCGCCGGCTCGGAGGTGGGTGTCCTGCACTGCTTCCTCCCTGGTCACCGGCGCAGCGGCTGGTCCCGTCCGCCGCTTCCTGATGAAGCTGCGACGGAACGGATCTCCGCACCCGGCCGACTCGGCGCACGGTGTCAGAAGCGGCGATGTGCGACCGCGCCGGAACAGCACCCCCTATACCGATTGGGTATAGGGGGGAGTGTTGTCCTCGGCTGTGCTCGTGACCGAGCGGCGCCCCGCCCTTCACCTCTCGCGAGACGAGGACGAACCTCCCCGGCCGTTCCGCCGCTCGTTCCGTGGGCCGTTCCCTGGGCCGTTCCGTGGGCCGTTCCGTGGGCCGTTCCGTGGGCCGTTCCGTGGGCCGTCCGCCGTCCGCCGTCCGCCGTGGGCCGTCTGCCGGCCGCCGTCCGCCGGCCGGCCTGGTCAAGGTCCTCAGATCCCGCGTCCAAAGTTTCGGCCCGGGCCCCGCCCGGAAGGGGACGGTGGACGTTACCCGCAGGGCAACAGGCCGAACGGCCCCTTCCGGGCCGAGTCTCGGCGATTCTGCGTGGACGCCCCCCGCGGTCGGGTGTTTACTGATCACCGCATCCGCCAGCGGCCGGTTCGGCCGAGCTGACCGGCGGCGCTGCGCGACGTGTGTGTCAGGGGGACGCGGACGTCGGCCGGGCCGCTGCCGCCGGCGTCATCACGACGGGGGAAAACGTTTCGTGACCAGGAGCTTTCGGCTGCTCATCATCGAGGACCAGCCGGTCGACGCGGAGCTCATGGTGGCCGAGCTGGTGCGGGCCGGGTTCGGGCCGGACTGGACCCGGGTCGATGGCCTCGACACCATGATGGCCGCCCTCGACCCACCGCCCGGCGTCATTCTGTGCGACTACTCGCTCCCCGGCCTCGACGCCCCGACCGTGCTCGCCAAGCTGCATGAGCTGCAGCTCGAGGTGCCGGTGATCGTGGTCAGCGGCCAGATGGACGAGGAGACCTGCGTGAAGTCGCTGCGCCTGGGCGCGGTCGACTACCTGCTGAAAGACCGGCTGACCCGACTCGGCCCGGCCGTCGAGCACGCCCTGGCCACCCGCCGTCTCACCGCCGAGAAGCGCGAGGCCGAGCGCCGCGAGCGGGAGACCGCCGCGATCCTGTCCGGCCTGGTGAACCACTCGCCGGCGGCGATCAGCGTGAAGGCCGTGGACGGGCGCTACCTGCTGGTGAACCGGCAGTTCGAGCTGCTCTGCGGTCTGGCCCCGGGCACGCTCATCGGCCGCATCGACGCGGAGATCTTCCCGGCCGAGAAGGCTCGGGAGATGACCGAACTCGACGCCCGCTGCCTGCACACCTCGATCGTCGTGGAGCGCGAGGAGGAGTTCGACGGGCGCAGCCTGCTCTGCGTGCGCTACCCGATCAGCGACGACGAGGGCGAGATCTTCGGCATCGGCGCGATCTACACCGAGATCACCCGGCAGAAGCGGGTGGAGTCAGACCTGCGCGCGGCCCGGGCCGACATCATGTCGCGGGCCGAGAAGCTCGCCGCCGGCAACAACCAGTTGCGCGAGATGGACCGGATGAAGACGGATTTCGTCGCGGCGGTGAGCCATGAGCTGCGCAACCCGCTGACGTCGGTGCGTGGCTACGTGGAGATGCTGCGCGACGGTGGGACGGCCATGGATCCCGAACTCAGCCACAAGTTCCTCGACATCATCGATCGCAACTCCGCCAACGTCCTCAGTCTGGTCGAAGATCTTCTGGTGCTCAGCCGAACCGACTCCGGGCGCGCGGGATCCGGCCAGTTCCAGGACATCTCGTTCCCCGACCTGGTCTCCTCGGCGGTGGCGACGGTCGAGCCCGCCGCCCGCCAGGCCGGGATGACGATCCGGGTGCGGGTGGGGGAGCGCCTGCCCGGTGTGCTCGGTGACCCCTCGCAGCTGGAGCGGGTGCTGGTGAACCTGCTGAGCAACGCCGTGAAGTTCTCCCCCCTGCCCACGAACCCGGGGGCCCGTCCGCTGGGCGGGCGACCGGACGTCATCCATCTGCAGGTGATCGCCATCCCGGCCGGCGTGCGGCTGGAGGTGCGCGACCCGGGCATCGGCATCCCGCAGGCCGAGCAGGTGAAGCTGTTCACCCGCTTCTTCCGGGCGAGTTCGGCCACCGCGCGCGGTATTCCGGGCACTGGGCTGGGGCTGGCGGTGGTGAAGGGCGTGGTGGACGCGCACCGCGGCACCATCCGCGTCGACTCGGCCCCGGGCCGCGGGACCACGATGACGGTGGACCTGCCCGCCCAGAAATGACCCGGCCCAGAAAACGACCCTGGCTCAGAAACGACTCCGGCCCAGAAAATGATCCCGGCCCGGACATGACGAAGGGGTGGACCATCGAGGTCCACCCCTTCTCCACCGCGAGAGCTACATCCGGGCCGCGTAGGTCCCGGCCGTGGCTGCCTCTTCGTAGTCGAGCTGCTCGAGCAGGTCGCGCAGCACCTCGTCCTCCAGGTTGCCCGCGTCTCGTTCGGCGATCAGCGCCTCGCGCTGCGCCGTGAGCATGCGCTGACGCAGCACCTTCACGGCCCGGGTCAGGTCCTTGCGGGCCAGTTCGCGCTGCGCCGGATCGTCTTCGTCCTCGGGCAGCAGGTCTTCACGCGTCTCCTGGGCGTGCCGGAAACGCTCGGCGATCCCGGCCAGCAGCGCCGGGTCACAGCCGTCCGGCGGGTCGGCGAGGGTGTCCTGAACCGCCTTGCGGGACGCGGCCCGGGCCACCTCACGCGCGTACGTGCGCTCCTGCATCTCCTTGGTGTGCTCCACCTCGCCCGACACGTCGAGCCGCTTCACCAGGATCGGCAGGGTCAGGCCCTGGATGAGCAGCGTGCCCACGGCCACCACGAACGCGGTGAACTGCAGCACCGAACGGCCCGGGAACTCCTGGCCGCTCTCGGTCAGGGCCGGCACACCGGCGGCCGCGGCCAGGGTGACCACGCCCCGCATACCGGTCCAGGAGAGCAGGGCGTTGGTCTGCCACGTCGCCCCGCGCGGGCCGACCTTGTCGGTGGCGGTCCTGAGCCCGGCCGCGATCTTCGCGTTCTCCGGTGCGGGCTGGGTGTTCAGGCGCTGCCGCACCATGCTCTTCACGCTGGCGAAGGCGAAGATGAACACGGGACGGATCACCATCACCGTGAGCAGCACCAGCAGCGACGCCAGCAGCACGGTGCCGACCGGCTCGTGGTGGGTGCCGAACACGTCGTCGATGATGAAGCTCATCTGCAGGCCCATGTAGGCGAACACGAAGGCCTCGAGCAGGGCGTCGATCGAACGCCAGAGCTGACGTTCCTGCAGGCGCGTGGCGTATCCGGCCTTGGTCGAGTTGTGCCCGACCCAGAAACCGGCCATGACCACCGCGAGCACACCGGAACCGTGCAGCTCCTCGGCCAGCAGGTAGGCCGAGAACGGCACGACCAGGCCGAGAACCGTCTCCAGGCCCGGATCGTGCAGGCGCTTGCGGATCCACAGCACGACCACGGCCAGCACCAGGCCGACCAGGGTGCCGACGACCGAGGTGTAGACGAAGAACAGCACCGGGTTGTCGACCACCGTGTGACTGCCGGTCACCGCCGCCACACCCACGCTGAACAGGGTCAGGGCGGCGGCGTCGTTGATCAGGCTCTCGCCGGTGAGGATCGTCATGACCCGGCTGGGCACACCCAGGGATCTTCCGATGGCCACGGCGGTGACGGCGTCGGGCGGGCCGACCACCGCCCCCAGCACCAGGGCCGCACCGAACGTCATCTCGGGCACGGCCCAGAAGGCGACACCGCCCACGGCGAACGCGGTGACGAGCACCAGCACCACACCGAGGCGCAGGATGGGCTGGATGTTCTGCACGAAGCTGGGCACCGAGAAGTCCAGCGCCGTGGAGTACAGCAGAGGCGGCAGCACGATGCCGAGGATGATGTGCGCATCCAGCTCGAGCCGCGGCATGCCGGGGATGTACGAGGCGGCCAGGCCGACGACCAGCACCACGAGCGGGGGCTGGAGCCCTCGTCGATGGGCCAGTCCGGTGACCGCGATCGCCGCGATCACCACCAGCAGCAACTGAACGCCGTTCATTGTCTCGTCCTCCCGAGGGCCATGAGGGGTCATCGAAAAAGTCCGAGCAGAACCCAAGTCATCCCGCAGGAGTGGGAGAGAGGTCCGCAGTGCCGGGATGCGTGAATCACCCGGACGCCGACGAGGTAGGGCCTCTGACCAGGCCACCAATCCTATCGGTTTCGTTCGACAACCATCGAACCGGGTTCGGTGCATCGGCAAGTTATATAAATCAGTGATACAACTAGGGACGTGCCTGTCACCTCCGACGCGTCTGCCGCCTCCACTGCCGTCCCGGCTTCCGAGAAGGCCGACGACGACCTGATCGAACTCGCGGCCTCGCTCGACGGACTGCTCTCGTTCGTCCGCCGCAACACGCCCCCGAGCGGCTGGAGCATGACGGCGCGCACCACCGTCGCCCGGCTGGCGGGCGGCGGCCCGGCCCGGGTCTCCGACCTGGCCAAGCTCGAGGGCGTCACCCAGCCCGCGATGACGGGGCTGGTGAACCGGCTCGAGGGCGAGGGGCTGGTGCGGCGGGAACCGGACCCGAGCGACGCCCGGGCCTGGCTGGTCGAGCTCACCGAGAGCGGGCACGCGTTCGTCCTCGCGCGCCGGGCCCAGCGCACCCGCATGCTCGCGGAGCGGATGGAGCTGCTCGACCCGGCCGACCAGGCCGCCCTGCTGGCGGCGGGTCCGGCCATCGCCCGGCTGGTGCAGTCAAACCCCTTGTGAAATACCTCGATTGAGGAGTTCTCCCGGATGTCTTCGTCCCACGGCCCGGCGCCGTCACCGTTCAAGCAGCCTCGCGCGGTCTGGGCGGTCGCGTTCGCCTGCGTCGTCTCGTTCATGGGCATCGGCCTGGTCGACCCGATCCTGCCGGTGCTCGCCGAACAGCTCGACGCCACCCGCAGCCAGGTCTCGCTGCTGTTCACCAGCTACCTCGTCGTGACGGCCGTGGCCATGCTGATCACCGGCTGGGTCTCCAGCCGGCTCGGGGCCAAGCGCACCTTGATCATCGGCCTCGCCCTGATCGTCGTGTTCTCGCTGCTGGCCGGGTTCTCCGGCACCATCAACCAGATCGTCGGCTTCCGGGCCGGCTGGGGCCTGGGCAACGCACTCTTCATCGCCACCTCCCTCGCGGTGATCGTGGCCAGCTCCAGCGGCGGCTTCGCCGGCGCCATCGTGATGTACGAGTCGGCGCTCGGTCTCGGCATCGCGGCCGGCCCGCTGGTGGGCGGTCTGCTCGGTGACATCAGCTGGCGCGGGCCGTTCTTCGGGGTGGCCGTGCTGATGACGATCGCCCTGGTCGCCACCGCGTTCCTGCTGCCCCCCACCCCGAAACCGGAGCACCCGAGCTCGATCTCGGCCCCGCTCACGGCCCTGCGGCACCGCGGCCTGCTCACCATGGGCCTGACCGGTCTGCTCTACAACTGGGGCTTCTTCACGCTGCTGGCCTACTCGCCGTACCTGATGAACCTCAGCGCGATCCAGCTCGGCTTCGTCTTCTTCGCCTGGGGTCTGCTGCTGGCGGCCTTCGCGGTCTTCGGCGCTCCCTGGCTGCAGGCCCGGTTCGGCACGGCCCGCACCCTGTACGGAAACTTCGTGCTGCTGGCCGTCGACCTGGCCGTCATCGGGTTCGGGCACAACTCACCGGCCACGGTCATCGTGGCGGTGATCGTCGCCGGCGCTTTCCTCGGCATCAACAACACGCTGGTCACCCAGGCCGTGATGATGGTGTCGCCGGTGGAGCGCCCGGTGGCCTCGGCCTCGTACGGTTTCGTGCGGTTCATCGGCGGTGGCCTGGCCCCGTACTTCGCGGGCAAGCTGGCCGAGAGCTTCAACGACGCCATCCCGTTCTACGTCGGCGCCGGCGCGGTGGTGCTGGCCCTGATCGTGTTCTCCACCGGCCGGTCGATGATCGACGCGGCCGACCGCAAGATGCTCGGTGACGGCGAGACCCTCGAAGGCGCCGAGGGTCTGGAGTCGCTGGGGGGCGCGGACACGGTCGACGGCGCGGCGGACCTGCACCCGGGCGCGGCCCGGGCCTGAGCGAGGTCGCTCAGACGGACGACGAAGCGGGCCGGGGTGCGAACGCGGCCGCCAGTGCCAGCACCGCCCCGGCCAGCAGTACGGCCAGCAGGAATCCGGCCCGCATCCCGAATCCGCTGCCGATCGCCCCGATCAGCGCGGCACCCAGCAGTGCGCCCAGGTAGTTGAAGACGTTGAGCCGGGCCACCAGCTGATCGGCGTGCGGGCGGTCGCGGGCCCGGGCCCCGGCGGCGGCGAAGCAGAGCGGGGGCACCACGGCCAGACCCAGCCCGGTCAGGGCGAAACCGGCGATGGCGAAAGCCGGTTCGGGAGCGGCCACGATGACCAGGGTGCCGGCCAGGCCGAGCAGGGCGCCTAGCCGCACCACGGTCACCGCCCCCACACGTTGCACGGCCTGGTCTCCGGCCAGCCGGGAAACCAGGGCCAGGGCCTGGTAGGCGCCGTAGGCCAGGGGGGCCACGCTGTCGGTCGAGGTCAGCGTGTCGGTCAGGTAGATGGCGCCCCAGCTGGAGGCCCCGGAGTCGACGGCCCAGTACGCCGCCATGGCCAGTCCGAGCGCGAGAAGGGGCCCGCGGGTGAGGAATCCGGGATCGCGCTCCGGTTCGCCGGAGACGCCGGGCAGAGCCGAGGTCGTCACCGGCAACAGCCAGGCCCCCGGCCCACCCGCGATCAGCGCCACCACCCCGGCGGCGAACGCCACCGACAGCCCCAGGTCGAGCGAGACGTGTTCGCTCAGCGCCACGTACAGCGCTCCCACGATCGCCGCCGCGCTCCAGGCCGCGTGGAACGAGTTGATGACGCTGCGCCCGTACCGGTGCTGCACCGCCACACCCTGCATGTTCGACGCCGCGTCGACCCCGCCCAGCGCCACCCCGTAGACCGCGAAAGCCCCCACGAAGAGCCCGAACTGTGTACTGAGCCCGATCACGGCGGCGGCGGCCGCGGCGAGAGCCAGTGAGGCCCGCAGCGCGACCCGGCTGGAGCTGCGCGCCGCCAGAGCCTCACTGGCCAGGCTGCCCACCCCGGCGATGAGCGTGACCATCACGATGATCAGCGTGACCGAGCCGTCGGAGAGCCCGAAACGGTCCTTGAACTGCGGCAGATGGGTCAGCAGCACGGTGAACAGCAGGCCCTGGGCCACGAACGCGGACGACACCGCGAGGCGGGCCCGAACGTCGGAGGTGTCCGGGCCCGGGCTCATCAGTGCGCCATCGTCGACAGCAGCCGGGCCACGTCGCCGAGCCGTCTCAGCGCCGCGTCGGAGTCCTTGTCCACCAGCCAGCGCAGCGTGGCCCCGTCGATCGCCATCACCGCGACGCTCGCCACCTCGTACACGTCGCGGTCCCAGGTGACGCCGACCAGGTCGGCCACGTGCTGCAGCACCCGGCCGCAGGAGCCCACGGTGCTGTCGTACTGCTGCTGGGCCACGTCGTTGAGCCGGGGCTCGCGCAGCGCCCGGGTGGTGATCTCGTAGGTCAGCAGCTGCCGGCCGGGCGCCGCCTCGTGCAGGTCCCACAGACGTTTCAGGGCCGCGAGAAGGGCCGGCTCCAGTGAGTCCACCTGATCGGGTGGGGACGGCTCGAACGGCCGGTCGGCGGCCTCGGCCGTGTCCTCGGCGATCCGGGCGGCCATCGCGACGGTGAGGTCGTCTTTCGTGGCGAAGCAGTACGAGACGAGGCCCAGCGAGACGCCGGCCTCGGACGCGACCCGGCGGGCGGTCACGGCCGCCACACCCTCGCGCTCACCGATGGCGAGGCCGGTGTCGATGAGTTGCCGACGCCGGTCTGCGATCGGTCGGTATGCCCGCATGGCGCAAGTCAAGACAGGAACGTCAGTGCAAGTCAATGATGGTTTCACCCTGTCTGATGCCGTCGAAAGTATCGGGTCATGGCCGGACGTGACAAAGGCGTCGCAGAAAGTGATCGGCCGAACTGCGGACTTCTCCTCCTCGCCCGGGTGGCGGCTCAGGAAATGGCGCCGGCCGACCGAATGAGTTTCCATCCGTTGTCCTTTTCCGGCCAGCACTCAAGTGCGGAAGAGGGAAAAAGCCGGGGGAGCGGAACCGTAATCCGCCGCCGATGGGGACGGAAGGGCGGAACGATGAACACGGCCCGGCGGTCGGTGGTCCGGATCCGAAGTTCTGTGATGCCCGGCGGGAAATTCAGTGCGTTGCGCGCGAGATGGGGGAACCGGAATGTGTCGTGCTTTGACTGTGCAGTCAGCAAGCGAAAACATATAGCCATGGCGACCAGGACTCTCACCGAGCTGCTCGACGACATGACCGGGCAGCACGCCGACGAAACGGTGACTTTCGGCCTCGACGGCGTCGAGTACGAGATCGACGTGACGAAGAAGAATGCCGCCGCCCTGCGGAAGGCCTTCGCTCCCTGGCAGGACGCCGCGCGCAGGGTCGGTGGCCGTAAGCAGGGGGCGCCGAAGCGGGTCGCGACCGGGGTCGACAACCGCGCCGTGCGGGCGTGGGCCGCCAGCAACGGATTCGAGCTGTCCGAGCGGGGCCGCATTCCCGCCCACGTGATCGAGCAGTACCAGGCCGCGGGTAACTGAAGTGGCACCGGAAAAGCCGCCGCCCGCATCGGGCGGCGGCTTTTCCGGGTGTCAGCGATTCACCGGCTCCAGCTTTTCCGGAACCGGGTCGGCCGCCCGGGCCACGAAGACCGCCCCGGCCGCGAACACCAGCGGAACGATCAGTGCGCCGCGCAGCCCGTAGTGCTCACCCAGGAATCCCAGCAGCGGCGGCCCGACCAGGAACGCGATGTATCCGACGGTCGCTACCAGCGTGACGCGGGCGGCCGAGTCCGGACCGCTGTCACCGGCCGCGGACAGGGCCACCGGAAAGCCCAGCGACGCGCCGAGTCCCCACAGGATCACGCCCGCCGCGGCGAGTGCCTGCAGGTCGGCGAGGGAGACCAGGGCGAGTCCGGCGGTGGCCGAGATCGCGCTGGCCATCAGGACCCGGCCGCGTCCGTAGCGGTCGATGAAGCGCCCGCCCACGAACCGCCCGACCGTCATCGAGAGGGCGAAGGTCGCGTAGATCGCCGACCCCAGGCCGGCGTCGAAGCCGTGCCCGTCCACCATGAGCAGGGGCAGCCAGTCGTTGGCGGTGCCCTCGGCCAGGGCCATGGCGAGCACGATGGCGCCGATGAGCAGCAGGCGCGTGTCCTTCCACGGCGGCCGGTGCGCCGGGAGGCCGGAGGTGACCGACGCGTCCCCCGTTCGGCTCAACCCCTCGGACTTGCCGGTGCCCGCCGGAATCACCCGGATGGCCCAGCCGAAAAGGGCTGCCGCGAGACCGGTCACGATGACCAGGTGCCAGGTGACGGGGAAGTCGAGGGTGGTGAAGAGGATGCCGATGAGCGCCCCGACGAAGGTGCCCAGGCTGAAGCACCCGTGCAGCATCGGCAGGAACGGGCGCCCGGTGAGCTTCTCCACCTCGGCCCCCTCGACGTTCATGGCCACCTCGCCACCGCCGACGCCCGCCCCGAACAGGAACAGACCGGCCGTCACGAGCAGCGGTTCACCGAGCTGGGCGCCGAGGGCGATGACGGGCAGGCTGACGACGATCGAGGTGGTCCCGGCCGCGATCAGGGGCCGGGCCCCGAATTTCAGCACCAGCGGCCCGGAACTGAGGATCGCGAGCATCGAGCCCACCGACAGGCCGAAGAGCACGAAGCCCATCTCCTGGGTGGTGGCGCCGAGGGCGTCGCGAATGGCCGGCGTGCGCGTCACCCACGACGCGATCGCCACGCCGGGCAGGAAGAACAGGGCGAAGAGCGCCCAGCGGCGCGCATTGATCGGGTTGGTCACGGCTCTCCAGAACCACGGTGGCGCCCAAGGGTGGACGCGTCGGCACGTGGTGTGTACGAACGTCCACACTTGTGTGTACTAAGGTACACACCCACTTACGCTCAGGTAAGGCAGGACGCGTGGCCGGACCCCGAAGAGTCGCGAACGACCCGGAGCGCCGGGAGCGCATCGTCGCCGCCGCCCTCGACGTGATCGTCGAGAACGGGGTGCACCGCACGACGCACCGCCGGATCGCCGCCGCCGCGGGCGTCCCCCTGGGATCCCTCACCTATTACTTCGCCGACCTGACCGAGATCATCGAGGCCGCCTTCCGGCACGTGTTCGTGACCTGGTCGGGCGACATGCACCGGGCGCTGGAGCAGGCGCGGTCCCCGGAGCAGGCGCAGACCGTCGTCGTCGACATGATCTGCGGGGTCACCCACGCCTCGACGCCGGAGATCATCGGGCTGTTCGAGCTCTACTCCTTCGGCAACCACAACGCGGCGGTCGGCGCCATCCGCCGGGACTGGCTGCTGGCGACCCGCGAGAGCCTGATGCTGCACTTCACCGAGCCGACGGTGCGCGCGCTCGACGCGCTGATCGAGGGCTGGCCGATGCACCGGGTCTTCGAGGGCGAACCGCTCGATCGGGACCTGGTCGAACGAACGGTGAAAGCCGTGGTGGAAGCGCTTGAACCAGGCAGTTGAGACCTCCCGAAGTGCCGTCCTCACAGATCACCGGCACAGTGGCACCCGCGGACGGACTCGCGGAGGAGGCAGCGTGCAGGACACCACCCTGGAACGCGGTCCCCAGATGCTCGCCGACCGGTACGCGTTGGGGGACGTGATCGGCAAGGGTGGGATGGGCCTGGTGTACCGGGCCTGGGACTGCGCACTGCATCGCGAGGTCGCGGTGAAGGTGCTCCATCAGATGGCGATGGAGGACGAGGTCAACCGAGCCCGGTTCAGCTCGGAGGCCACCACGCTCGCGCATCTCGATCACCCCGGGCTGGTCGCGCTCTACGACGCCGCGACCCACGGGGACGAGCCCTACATCGCGATGGAACTCGTCGACGGCGAGACCCTGAGCAAACGTTGTCGCCCCGAGCCGATGTCTCCGCGCGACGTCAGCCTGGTCGGCGTCAGCCTCGGTGACGCCCTCGAATACGTGCACTCGCAGCGGATCGTGCACCGCGACCTGAAGCCCAGCAACGTTCTCCTGGGGTACGACGGCTCGATCAAGCTCGGGGACTTCGGGGTGGCCCGCGCGCTGGACTGCGCCGAGCGGCTCACCGGCACGGGTCTCACCATGGGCACCGCCGGATACCTGTCGCCCGAGCAGGTGCGGGGCGAGGAGATCCGCGAGAGCAGCGACATCTATTCGCTGGGGCTGGTTCTCATCGAGGCGCTGAGCGGTCGCCCGGCGTTCGACGGTGACCCGGTCGTGGTCGCGGTGGCCCGGCTCAACCATCCGCCGCGCATCGACGTCGACATCCCGGCGGGCCTCACCGGTCTGCTCACCGCGATGACGGAGAACGATCCCGACCGGCGTCCGGGGGCCGCTGAGGTGGCGGGTCACCTGCGTGAGTTCCGGCGGACGCTGGACGACGCGAGCGGTCCCACGGTCACCGAACTGGTCAATCTGCCGGCACCTCTGCGGACGGCCCCGGAGTCACCTGACGTCGGCGTACCGGCCCGCCCGGCCGCTGCTCGGATGGGTACGCACGACGATGCCGGTGAGGACCGGCCGCACGCCGAGCACCGGCACCGGAGCCGGCCGGTCGGGGCGCTGCAGGCGCTGACCGTGGACTTCGGGCTCTCGGCCCTGCTCGAACCGCCGCCCCGGGAGGCGAGTGAGGCGCCGCTGGGGCGCCACGCGTCCTCAAGCCATTCGGGCCGGGACGCCGACCGGCGCCGCCGGATCGTGCCGCGCACCGATCCGCACGGGATGACCCGGCTCTCGGGTGACCTGCCGCATCGCCGGGACCTGCGCGGACGGCGCCACCGCTGGCCGCGCCGGGCCGTGCTGGGACTGACGGTGCTGACCATCGCCGCGATCGGGTCGGTGCTGGCGGTGGCCCTGCCGCTGGTGGGCTGAGGCTCTCGGGTTCCGGGGTTTCCGGGGTTCCGGTGTCTTGGCCTCAGCCCACGTCAGCCGGCTAGCGGGTGCCGAAGCGCCGGGCCAGTTCGACCATCGCGTCCGAGGCCTTCTGCAGGTCGTCCGCGGCCCGGCCGGCGAACTCGTGCAACGCGGGAAGACGCGTGGCCAGGGTGAGATCGGTGGTGACGGGAACGACGTCCATCCGCATCGAGGTGCCCAGGACCTGCACGATGCTGGGGATCTCGTGGTCGACCGCCTCGCCCGGAGCGCCCGGCCCGTAGGTCGCGCCCCGGCTGGAGACCACGACCACCGGCTTGCCGGCCAGCGGCTCGGTGACCGGCTCGCCCATCGTCGCGGTGACGCCGCCGATGTGCACGTAGTCGATCCAGGCCTTCAGGGTCGACGGGACGCTGTAGTTGTACATCGGCGCCCCGATCACCACGGCGTCCGCGTTCAGCAACTCGTCGACGAGAAGTTTCTGCAGCGCCTCGGCGTCGGCCGGCACGACCTCCTCGGGCGTGCGCAGCCGCGGGGCCCAGTGCAGGGCGCTCGTGGGCAGGTGGGGCAGCGGGTCGACGTGCAGGTCGCGGCGCACGACCACGTGGTCGTCGCTGATCCCGGCCCAGGTGTCGGCGAAGCGGGCGGTGAGGGCACGGCTGACGGAGTGGTGGAGATCGGCGGAGGAGTCGAGATGCAGCAGCGTGGGCACGGGCACGTCCTTACCTGAATCGGGGTCGCCCTGACTGTGCCACGAGGTCGTCGCCGGTGGATCGCCCGGTGGATCCGCGGGGGCCTCGTCCGCTCACCCGATGCCCGGCCTGAGGCGAAAGATCCAGATCGCCGGATCTCTGGTGCTACGGGGCCGTTACGCTAGGCTAGCGATATTTCCATTGGTGCATGTGAAGATGGGGTTCCGCCCATTCATATGAACGTGGTGCGTCTTGTCGGGCAGGCCGGGAGGGCTCGATGAACCTCGTCGGTTATGCGGTGGGTGCGCTGATCGCGGTGGCTCTCGCGATCCAGGCGGTGCGGGCGATCGGCCATGCCCTTTCCGGGTTGTTCGGTGCGATCGGCCAGGCCCTGGTTCTCTGTGTGCAGGTGGGCGTCACGTTCACCTGCATCCTCGTCGCGCTGCTGATCTGGCGGCGCCTGCTCCCGTACTTCCGCGGCAGCTACACCGGGCTGCGCACCAGCCCGGCGTCGCGGGTGGCGTTCGGGCGTGACGAGCAGCTGAGCCGGGCGGCCGGTGAAGGTTCGTTGTCAGGGCTGCTGCCGGTGCGGGTCACGCTGCAGCCCGAAGAGCGCGCGGCCGACGAAGAGACCCCGCCGGCCATCGAGCCGCGGGTGCCCGCGCTGCGCAGCGGCCCGGGCAACGCCTGGCGGCACAAGGGCGAGTGGTCGCCGGCCGACGACCAAGACCGAGCCCCCGACGACCGAGCCCCCGAAGACCGAGCCCCCGAAGACCGCTCCCGCGAGCCCCGGACGCGCGAGGTGCGCGAGGTGCAGGCGCGCGAGGGCAACGGCGAACAGGCCCGCGGGCACGAAGCCGAACCGCCGGTCTCCCGCCGCCCCGAGCCGATCGAGCCGATCGAGCCGGGCCCGGCCGAACGCTCTGGCGCCCCGTCCGCGGGCGCCCCGCCCGCCGCTCTGCCCGCGGGTGCCTCGCCCGCCGCTGTACCCGCGGTCACTACGCCTGCTGCGCCCTCATCCGCGTCTGCTGTGCCCGCCGAGCCCGCCTCGTCTGCTGTGCCCGCCTCGCCTGCTGTGCCCGCCGAGCCCGCCTCGTCTGCTGCGTCCGCCGCGTCTGTGGCTGCCCCGTCTGCTGCGCCTTCGTCGTCGGCCGCCCCACCCTCTGCTCTGCCGGCGGCCGCCACGCCTGCTGCGCCCTCGTCCGCGCCTGCCCCGCCCACCGACGCTTCGCCTGAGGCCCTTCGGGCCGGCACCGCTTCGTCCGGCACCGCTTCGTCGGGCACCGCTTCGTCGGGCACCGCTTCGTCGGGCACCGCTTCGTCGGGCACCGCTTCGTCGGGCACCGCTTCGTCGGGCACCGCTTCGTCGGGCACCGCTTCGTCGGGCACCTCTTCGTCCGGCACCTCCTCGCCTGACACCTCTTCGCCCGAGGCCGCCTCGCCTCCTGCGTCTGCCTCGCCTGCTGCGTCTGCGTCGGGGGCCCTTCCGCCGGGCTCGGCCTCGTCCTCCGCGGCTTCGCCGGTCGCCGAACCAGCTGGGCGAGTCGTCCGTGAGGAAGCGGCCGAGCCGACAGCCTCCGACCCGCTCGACCAGCCCACGGAGCGCCCCGAGCGCGCTGACCGTTCCGAGCACGACGGCAAGACGGGCCTGGCCGGGCTGGTCGCCGGAGCCGCAGCCGCCGGAGCGGCGGCCTTCGCGCGGTTCAAGTCGTCCGAACGCGACGAGCCCCCGGCCGATCCCCAGACCCCCGATCGTGCCGAGCCCCACCCCGAAGACGCCGCCACCACCGAACCCCCGCCGAAAGCAACCGAGCCGGAGCGCGCGCCGAAGCCCGCCACTCCCGCCGTGGTCATCGACACCCAGAACGCCGAACCCCTACCGAGACGCCGCGCCGGCAAGTCCGGAGCCGCGGAAGCCTCTGAGCCCCTGCGCGACCGCACCCAAGACACGCCGCCCCCGGCCGCCTCCCCGGCCGAGAGGCCCAAGGCGTCCGCACCCGCCGACCCCACCGCACCCGCCGACCCCACCGCACCCGCCGACGCCACCGCGCCTGCCGGCTCCAGTTCGTCGGGCGACCGCGCCGCGCGCACCGACCTCACCGGACCCGCGACCCCGGCCGGACCCGTCGCATCGGCCGGGACCACCACATCGGCGGAGGCCACGGGCCACCGAGCTCCTGCCTCGACGCAGCCCCAGGCCTCCGGTACCTCTGGATCCCCCAGGACCACCGCCTCGGCGACCTCCGAGACTTCCGAGACCGTCGCGTCCGCCAACGCGGCCGGGATCAGCTCGCCCGCCGGGATCAGCTCGCTCGCCGGAACCGCTTCGTCTGCCGAGACCTCCGGTGCCACTTCGTCTGCCGGAACTGCTTCGTCTGCCGAGACCACCGGCGCCACCTCGTCTGCCGGGACCGACTCCGCTGCCGGGACCGACGCGTCCGCAAAAACCCCCGCGACCACCCCGTCCCCCGGAATCGATGCCCCCTCGACCGAGACCGCGACGTCCGGTGTGGTTCCCGAAACCGGTGCTGCAGACGATGTTCGGGCTTCGGGGGCAGACGGGCCCATCGTCGTTCCCCAGATCCTTCCCACTCCGGCGAGGCCGAAACCGAGAGATCGGGGCGCCGGGTCCGGTGCGCCGGTGCTCGGCAGTCCGTATGCGGGAGACAGCGACGGCGGCAGCGCCGACCACGAACTCGACCAGGAAGACGAGCGGGCGGCGGAGGCTTCGGACGGTGAGCGTCCGAACCCGGTGCCGGCTCCGGTGAGCGCACTGCGCCGACGGCCGGGAGGAACCCCGGCCCGGCGCACCCAGGAACCGTACGACCCCTCCAAGAACCCTTACCAGGACTCCGACGCCCCCGACGACGAGCTTCCGGTACCGCGGCTGTCGCAGTTGCTGTCGCAGTCCCGTCGTAAGGTGATGGACCGGGCCCGCAAGGTGTTGCCGGGTAACGAGTCTCCCGAGGACGGCACCCCGCAGCCGTCGGACGACTCGCAGGCAAGAGATACGGACAAGCCCCGTCAACCGGGATCCTCGGATGAATCAGCCCGCGTCGGAGACGGTCTGGCCCAAGAACCGTCGGCCGCTGCACGGCCGGAGGTCCGTCCGGGGCGTGAGCGGCGGCCCAGTCTCCGTGAGGTGATGGGGCGCTCGCGGACACCCGACCCGGCCGAGGCTGAGCAACAGTCGGCATCGGGAGAGGCGGATTCGGCCGAAACCTCGGTGGGAGAGGCAAAGTCGGGATCTGTCGCAACTCCGGGGGTGCCTGAGGCGCCTTCCGTCACGTCCGTATCTCCGGACGTGGCGCCGACCTCGCTCACTTCGGCGGCTCCCGGTTCAGTAGCGGGCGCCGTCGAGCCGAAGTCCCGGCCGGGCGCGAAGGATGCCCCCCGGACGAAGCCGACGTCGGAGGCCGTGGCGAGAACTGAGCCTGAGCTGAAGCCGCAGCCTCGATCGAAGCCTGAGCCGAAGCCTGAGCCGAAGCCCGAGCCGAAGCCCGAGCCGAAGCCCGAGCCGAAGCCCGAGCCGAAGCCCGAGCAACAGCTCCGGTCGGAAGCCCCGAGCACGCCGGCCTGGGGCACCCCGGACAGCGCGAGCCGACCGACCCGGGAAGGTGACGGGGAGGATTCGGTGCGGGCGGCGTCCACCATTGACGGGCCCCCGGCCAGCTGGGACGAAAAGCCCTACTCCTTCTTCGGAGTCGGCCCGGACGAGGTCGGCCCCGACGACGAGGGCGCCCTGCGCTTCCCGCCCACCGAACGCGACGACGACCAGGGCGCCGCCCGTACCGAGAGCAATGACGGTCCGGACGAGTCCCTCGAGACCGCCGCCGAGATCGCGGCCGCCGCCGACCTGGCCGAATCGGCCGCCGGACCGCACCGGGAAAAGCCGGACCCCGCGACGACGGACCAACCGGAACCGCAGCAGACCCGACAGCACCGATCCGAGCCGCATCAGGCCGGGCCGCATCAGGCCGGGCCGCATCAGGCCGGGCCGCATCAGGCCGGGCCGCATCAGGCCGGGCCGCATCAGGCCGGGCCGCATCAGGCCGGGCCGCATCAGGCCGGGCCGCATCAGGCCGGGCCGCATCAGGCCGGGCCGGACCAGGCCGGGCCGGACCAGGCCGATCAGGACCAGGCCCCGCCCATCGATGACCCGGCCGCTGAGCCGTCCGCCGAAGACATCCCCGTCCCCCCGCGCACCATCCCCGGCCAGCGTGAGCGGGTGCTGCTGGGCCCCGCTGCCGACGTCCCCGAGCGCACACCCCGGCGTCCGGCCGGGCCCGCCGAGCAGCACGTCCTCAGCATGAAGCCCCACCGCTGCGACCTGCCGCACATCGACCTCGAAGCCCGCCTCGCCGACGAAGACGTCTGCCAGGCCGCCCTCGAACTCGCCGCCGCCCCCGACGACGACCTGGTGCGCCAGACCCTGGTCGACATCCTGGTCAGCGACGGCCGCGCCAGCACCGAGTCCCGCTCCCTGCTGCAGATGAGCTCGCTGCGCGGGTCCGGCGGTGAGGTGGCCAAGATCCTCGACGGCCTCGTTCTCCTGCGCGACCTCAACGCCCGGGCCACCCGCACGACCCCCCGGCAAGAAGGCGAACCCCGTCCGGCCCGCGAGGACGTGGTCTACGCCGTCGCGCCCACCCGCCTCACCCGTCACCTGCTGTCGAACAACGCCGGCTTCACCCGGGCCCTGGTCAACTGGGCCCTGCCTCCCGACGGCGGCGACCGCGCCGAGCACGAGGCTGCGTTCCAGAAGGCCGTCGCGGGCATCCCGAGCGAACTCATCGAGATGATCAAAGACGCCGCCCGCCTGGCCCCGCCGATCTTCGGGCTCCCGATGCGCATCGACCGCAAGCACGGTGTGGTCGTGACACTGCCGGAAGACCAGGCCAACGAGGTGCCCGGCGAGGGGTTCCCGCCGGAGTGGCGCAGCTCCGAGCGCCGCTTCTTCAGCTGACCGGAACCGGAACGCCGAAACCTCAAGATCCACGCTGAGTTCAGCTGGATCTCAGGGCTGTCCGGGTGGGAATTCCAGCCCGGAACAGACTCGATCCTCTGTTCGAGTGCACCGACCCGCCCCGTCTACGCCGGGCGGGCGACCATCTACTTGGATGTGCTCTCCTGCTGACGACCCGTGTACCTGGCTCTACTGAACAGTCCACATAGACAACGCCTCACGAGCCAGGGGCGAGCCATGGAGGGCGAGTGTTCCACGCAGGACGCGTTCGTACGATCGGTGGGGCGGCTCTCGCCCTGGTCTCTTCCGCGCTGGTCTCGCTGCTGGTCGCGCAGCCGGCCCTGGCGGCGTCGTCCGCCACGCGCACGGTGGGCTGGAGCAGTCTGGCCCCCGCACTGGTCCGCCCGAACACCTCCTACACCCAGCTCGCCACCGGCACCCGGGTGCCGGGCACGCTCGACGGCAACGCGCTCAAGCTGACCCTTCCGGCCAACCCGGAGGCCGGCCCGATGGGTGGCGTCGGTTTCGAGACCACCAAGACCTACCGCTACGGCACGTTCGGTACCCGGATGAAGACCGCCGACTGCACCGGCCAGGACGCGTCGGGCGTGGTCACCGCGGCCTTCACCTACTCCCGCGACCACAACGACACCAACGGCAACGGCATCACGGACAACAACGAGATCGACTTCGAGATCCTGTGCTCGCAGCCGGACGTGGTCTGGATGACCGTCTGGACCGACTACGACGAGGTCACCGAGAACCTGCGCTCGATCACCCGGGTGCTGAACGTTCGCACCGGTGAGGTGCTCAAGAACTGCTACATCACCTCGTACCTGACCGACTGCGAGCCCCCGCAGCCGGGCGAGAACCTGCCGGCGAAGACCACCCCGATCCCCGGGTTCGACGCGTCCAAGCAGTACCGCACCTACAAGTTCGACTGGCGGTCCGACCGCGTCACCTTCTACACCTACGACAACCAGAACCGGAAGGTCGTGCTCTGGGACTACCGCGGTTCGGCCGACCGCATCCCGCAGAGCCCGTCGCTCTACATGCAGAACGTCTGGCACAGCAGTCGCTGGGACCCGTTCGGTGGCGCCTCCGCCCACAACCGTCCGTCGGTCGAGAACACCGCGTACGTCGACAGCACCTTCCTCCCGCAGTAGCCTTCACTTTGACGTCAAATAGTTGGACGTCAAAGTGTCTGAGCGGGGAGGCTCGATCGTGTCCGTCCACAACGGTGTCGACGCAGGTCAGAGCAAGAGCCAGAACGGCGAAACCAGCTTGCGGACGTCCCGGGGCCTCGCGACCTCGGGTCACCCGACGGGCCGGTCGGCTGAGCAGCAGGCAGACACGGCCCCGGGACCAGGTCCCGGGGCCGTTGCCGCTCAGAGGGTCCGCTTCGTGACCGCCGCGAGCCTCTTCGACGGGCACGACGCGTCCATCAACATCATGCGGCGCATCCTGCAGACGCAGGGCTGCGAGGTGATCCATCTCGGGCACGACCGGTCGGTGGACGCGGTGGTCACCGCCGCGGTTCAGGAGGACGTGCACGGGGTCGCCATCAGTTCGTACCAGGGCGGGCACGTCGAATACTTCGGCTACCTGGTCGATCTGCTCGCCGAACGTGGCGCCGGTGACGTGAAGGTGTTCGGCGGGGGTGGCGGCGTGATCGCGCCCGACGAGATCGCCACGCTGAAGGACAAGGGCGTGCTGATCTTCTCGCCCGACGACGGCCAGCGCCTGGGCCTGGCCGGCATGATCAGCTCGGTGGTGGAGGCCGCCCGGCGCGACCTGACGCACGACGTCCCGACGCTCGAAGAACTCCGGTCCGGCACGGATCATGCTCTGGCCAGGGCGATCTCGGCCATCGAGGCAGGCGTCGCCCCCTGGATCGGTGGGCTCCACGGCACCGCCCCGGTGCTGGGCATCACCGGCACCGGCGGCTCGGGCAAGTCGTCACTCACCGACGAGCTGATCCGCCGCCTGCGCACCGACCAGCAGGACAAGCTGCGCATCGCCGTGATCGCCGTCGATCCCACCCGCCGCCGGGGTGGAGGCGCCCTGCTCGGCGACCGGATCCGGATGAACGCACTGCAGCCGGGCCGCACGTTCTTCCGTTCGCTGGCCACGCGCGGCGCGGGTGGCCAGGTGCCCGAGTACCTGCCTGACGTGATCAATGCCTGCCGCACAGCGGGTTACGACCTGATCATCGTCGAGACGCCGGGCATCGGCCAGGGCGACACCGGCATCGTCGATCTGGCCGACGTCTCGCTGTACGTGATGACACCCGAGTTCGGTGCCGCGTCCCAGCTCGAGAAGATCGACATGCTCGACTTCGCCGACGTGGTGGCCATCAACAAGTTCGAGCGCCGTGGCGCCCAGGACGCCTACCGCGACGTGTGCAAGCAGGTCATGCGCAATCGTGAGGCCTTCGGCGGCCCGTGGTGCGAGATGCCGGTGTTCGGCACCAGCGCGGCCCAGTTCAACGACGACGGCGTGACCGCGCTCTACCAGCACCTGCGGGGTCTCCTGGGGCTGGCCGAGGGGGTGCTGCCGGCGGTCGAGGTGAGGACGTCGTCGCAGTCGGCTTCGGTGGTGCCCGCCGAGCGAGTGCGGTATCTCGCCGAGATCGCCTCCTGCGTCCGAGGATACCGGGCCGAGACCACGACGATCGCCGACGGTGCGCGCAAGGCCCAGCACCTGCGAACGGCGCTGGAGGAGGTGCGAATCGAAGCGCTGGAACACCTGGCCGCCGACGCCGAGCAGCGAATCCCGCAAGACGTCCGCACCCAGCTCGCCGAATGGCCTCAGACCGTCGCCGCGTACAACCGGCCCGAGTACACCACCGACATCCGCGGCCGCGTGCACACGACCCAGCTGCGCAAGACCACGCTGTCCGGCTCCGAGATTCCCCGCGTCGCCCTGCCCCGAACGCAAGACCACGGTGAGCTCGTCCGGTTCCTGCGTGAGGAAAACCTGCCCGGAGTTTTCCCTTTCACCGCGGGCGTGTTCCGGTTCAAGCGTGACGCCGAGTCGCCCGCCCGCATGTTCGCCGGCGAGGGCGACGCCCGGCGCACCAACCGCCGCTTCCACCTGCTGGCCCAGGGGCAACCCGCGACGAGGCTGTCCACGGCGTTCGATTCGGTGACCCTCTACGGCCGCGATCCCGATCTCCGCCCGGACATCTACGGCAAGGTCGGCACGTCCGGCGTCTCCATCGCCACGCTCGACGACATGCGCGAGCTCTACGCCGGGTTCGACCTCTGCGACCCCACCACGTCGGTCTCGATGACGATCAACGGCCCGGCCCCGGCGATCCTGGCCATGTTCCTGAACGCCGCGATCGAGCAGCAGCTGCACGCACATCCGGACGAGAACGCCGAACACGTCAGAGAAACCGTGCTGAAGACCGTCCGCGGCACGGTCCAGGCCGACATCCTCAAGGAAGACCAGGGCCAGAACACCTGCATCTTCAGCACGGAGTTCAGCCTGCGGGCCATGGCTGACGTCCAGGAATGGTTCATCGAGAACGGTGTGCGCAACTTCTACTCCGTCTCGATCAGCGGCTATCACATCGCCGAGGCCGGGGCCAACCCGATCAGCCAGCTCGCGTTCACCCTGGCCAACGGATTCACCTACGTGGAGAGCTATCTCGCGCGCGGCATGAGCATCGACGACTTCGCGCCCAACCTGTCGTTCTTCTTCAGCAACGGTATGGACGCCGAGTACACCGTGCTCGGCCGCGTCGCCCGGCGGATCTGGGCCGTGGCGATGCGCGAGCGGTACGGCGCCAACGAGCGCAGCCAGAAGCTCAAGTACCACGTACAGACCTCGGGCCGGAGCCTGCACGCCCAGGAGATGAACTTCAACGACATCCGCACCACCCTGCAGGCTCTCTGTGCGCTCTACGACAACGCGAACTCGTTGCACACCAACGCCTATGACGAGGCCGTGACCACCCCCACCGAGCAGTCGGTGCGCCGGGCCCTGGCGATCCAGCTCATCATCGACGCCGAGTGGGGCCTGTCGATGAACGAGAACCCGCTGCAGGGATCCTACGTCGTCACCGAGCTCACCGATCTGGTGGAGGAGGCGGTGCTGGCCGAGTTCGAGCGCATCAGTGAACGAGGGGGAGTGCTCGGCGCGATGGAGACCGGTTACCAGCGCGGCCGGATCCAGGACGAGTCGATGCTCTACGAGCAGCGCAAGCACGACGGGTCGCTGCCGCTGATCGGGGTGAACACGTTCCTGGCCGGGCACGACGACGAAGACCGCAAGCCACCCGCCCTGATCCGCGCCACCGAGGCCGAGAAGCAGTCGCAGCTCGACCGTCTGCACGCCTTTCACGAGAAGCACCGGCACGAGGCCCCGGCGGCGCTGGCCGAGCTCAAACGGGCTGCCGCGGAGGGGGGCAACGTGTTCGACGCCCTCATGCAGGCCGTACGCTGCTGCTCGCTGGGGCAGATCACCGAGGCGTTCTTCGAGGTCGGTGGCCAGTACCGCCGCAACGTGTGAGGATCCGATGAGCAAACTGCCCTTCGACCCGATCGACGAGGCCCGCCGCCAGTGGACCGCTCACGGCTGGAACGACGCCGCACCCGGTATGGCGGCCGTGACGTCGATCGTGCGGGCGCACCAGATCCTCATGGCCCGGGTCGAAGAATCGCTCCGGCCGCACGATCTCACCTTCGCCCGCTACGAACTGCTCACGCTGCTGTCGTTCACCAAGACCGGTTCGCTGCCGTTGTCACGGATCGGCGCCCGGCTGCAGGTGCACGCGGCCAGCGTCACCAACGCCGTGGATCGTTGCGAGCAGCGGGGCCTGGTGAGGCGGGTGCCGCATCCCACCGACCGGCGCACCACGCTGGCCGAGATCACCGATTCCGGGCGTGAGCTGGTGTCCAAGGCCACGGAAAGCCTGAACCGGGAGGTGTTCTCGACCCTCGGGATCGGCGGCGCGGACATCGAGACGCTCAACGGCGTCCTCAAGCAGTTCCGCGAAGCGCATGGCGACTACTGAACTCGACGACCTCGGGAACCGGGTGCAACTGCCTGCTTCCGCGAGGCGGGTGGTCTCTCTGGTGCCGTCTCTGACCGAGGCGATCGCCACCGGGGGCACCTCCCCGGCCTCCAGGGCTCGGGCGACGGCAATGGTGGGTGCGACGGATTGGTGCACCCACCCGCCCGATCTGAAGGTGACCCGCGTGCGGGGCACCAAGAACCCCGACCTCGGTAAAATCGTGGCGCTGGAGCCAGATCTCGTGGTCGCGAACGAGGAGGAGAATCGCCGCCCCGACCTCGATGCGCTGCGCGAGGCCGGACTGAACGTCTGGGTCACGCGCGTGCGCACGGTGCCCGAGGCGTTCTCGAGTCTTCGCCGCCTGATCACGGTGGCCTGCGGCGCCGCCGAGCCGGAGTGGCTGGGTGAGGCCGAAAAGGCCTGGTCCGAGACCAGAAATGAGCACCGGCGCGAGGCCTTCGTGGCGATCTGGCGGCGTCCGTGGATGGTGGTGGGGAGAGACACCTTCGCGGGTGACGTGCTCAGCCGGCTCGGCGTCGACAATGTGTTCGCGGACCACCCGGAGCGCTATCCGAAGATCAGCCTGGATGAATTGCGTTCGACGCGAGTGGATCTCGCGGTGCTGCCCGACGAGCCCTATCGTTTCACCCGCGACGACGGTCCGGAGGCCTTCTCCCCGTTGCCGAGTGCGCTGGTCAGCGGGCGCCATCTGACCTGGTACGGCCCGAGTCTGCTGGAGGCTCCCGATCGGCTGCGCCGGCAGCTGGATGAACCTTTCCGCCCGTCGCCCCCGTGATTGCGGTGTGGACGACAACGACGCGCACGTGGTGGGCCCGGGCGAGTTCCTCAGCGGACAATCGGTCTTCTCCCGGTCGGGTGAGTACCGCCTGGCGCATCACGACGACGGCGACGTGGCCGTGCACCGCGTCGCGGACGACGTGCCGGTCTGGCGCACGGGCACGGTCGCACCGGGCGGTCACAGCCGGTTCGGTCTGACCGACGACGGCGATCTGGTGGTCGTCGACGGTTCGGGTAACACGTTGTGGTCCAGTGGAACTGGCGGTCGCTCGATGGTCGAGGCCGTGCTGCGCGACGCCGGCTGGCTGGGGCTGCGCGACGAGGGCGGCTTCTTCGTCTGGCGCACACCGGTCACGCCGATGCCGATCAGCTGGGAGGGGTGGGAGCGCCGGGGCGACGGCCAGACCCTGCGCCGCGGCGAGACACTGCGTTACGGCTCGCTCACGTCACCGGCCGGGGCGTTCGTCTTCACCGTGGACGACACCGGTCAGGCAATACTGCGCGACGCCGACGGCGAGGTGGTCTGGAGCACCCTCTGGACGACGCCCGGCTGCGGCCTCTCGCTCGACGACGACGGAGCCCTGACCTGGCGGGCGGCCGACGGCAGCCTGCGCTGGGGCTGGCTCGGGCGCGGTGACGATCCGGGAGTTCCGCTGCACGGTGACGAGTTCCGGGTCACCGACGCCGGAGTGCTCGTGCTGCAGAACGTCAGCGGTGAGGTGGTCTGGAGCTCGACGGCGCCGGTGCCGGTGTCGGTGCCCGCGCCCGACCCGGAACCGCCCCGCTTCGTGCGCAGCGACCGCGAACCCGACGAACGGCTGCGCACCTCCTCGACCCCGCTGGTGCGCACCGACTTCTCCGACCTGGCGGGCTGGGTCGAGTTGCTGCGCCGGCTGGCCGAGACCCCGGGCCCGGCCGGTGCGGCGGGGGTGGAGGCGATCGACGACCCGGCCTTCGACGGGCTGGCCCCGGAACACCTGATGTCCATGCTGCCGGACGACGAGCACGCCGTGGTGTTCGTGGCGGACGCCGCGACATTCGCCCGACCGGAGCAGTCCGAGCTGTCGGTGCTGGTGGTGAGCCTGTCCGACGACGGCGACGAGGACTACAGCGAGGACGGGCTGTTCTTCCGGGCGATCCCGGAGGCTGTCTCCACGATCGATCTCAACCTCAGCCTGGCCAACTGCGACTGGGACGATCTCGCCCAGCAGGCCGAGCCCGACGGGGTGGTCCGGACCAGCTACGAGTGAGCCGGCCCGGACCCCCGGACGGGGCGGTCAGTTGACGACCGAGCCACCCGTGACCGCGATGAACAGGTCGGGGCGGAACGTGAAGATCACTCGCTCGTCGGCGTCGTGGATCGGGTAGACGTTGCCGTAGCGCACCTGGAGCGAGTGGTAGAACGACGCCTCGGCGTCGTCGTCCTCGACCGACTCCAGCGTGGCCCGCACCTCGACGAACCGGTAGGGGTTCTCCGGGTCGAGCACCGACAGCGAGACTCGCGGCTCGTTCTGCAGGTTGGCGAACTTCTGCCGGTTCTTGGTGTGCGTCAGCTTCAGCGTCTCGCCGTCCCAGGCGAACCACATGACGCTGCTCTGGGGTGATCCGTCGGGACGAACCGTGGCCAGGTGGGCGAAGTTGGCTCGTTCGAGCAGGTCCTTGTGACTTTCCGGAAGGGCCCTGGTTGCCATGCTCTTACTCCTGACCGGTCGAGTGCGCGTTGAACGTGATCACGTTACTCCGCGTGCTCGTCCGGCGCCTCGTCGTCCACCGGCACCCGCAGCGGGCGCAGCACGACCCAGGCGATCATGATCGCCGCGAACACCAGCAGGCCGATGCCGACGCGGGTGTTCAGGTTGACGCCGTCGGCCCGGTCGAGCTCGCTGCTGTCGGTGAACCAGACGCCCATGACCACGAGGATCACGCCGTAGATCCCGATCAGCCCACCGATGATGCTGCGGATGTCGAATGCGCCCGCCGTGGCGGTTTTCGTGCTTTCTGCCATGACCGGCTCCTCAGAAGAAGATGATGTTCAGGGCCACGACGAGCACGCCGGCCACACCGACGAGCATCGGGGTGGAGCGGTACCAGACGGCCTCGTCACCGGTGCGGTTCTCGCTGAGGTCGGCCTTCGGCGTCAGCGAGTAGACCAGACCGCGTAGCTCCGACTCCGGTTTCGGCGCGGTCACCATCGTGACCAGCACGCTCACCACGATGTCGGCGACGAACGCGACCCCCGCGGCCAGGAAGCTCGCGCCCTGACCCTGCAGGCTGATCACGCCGGTCTCGGACAGGATGAAGATGAAGATGGCCGAACCGGTTCCGACGACCAGGCCGACCCAGCCGGCGGTGGGCGTCATCCGCTTCCAGAACATGCCCAGGATGAACGTGGCGAACAGCGGGGCGTTGAAGAACGAGAACAGCTGCTGCAGGTAGTCCATCAGGTTCGAGTAACCCGACGCGATCACCGCGGTGAAGATGGCGGCGACGGTGGCGGCGATCGTGACGATCCGCCCCACCCGCAGGTAGTAGCCGTCGGGCTTGTCCTTCACCACGTAGGTCTGCCAGATGTCGTAGCTGAAGACCGTGTTGAAAGCACTGATGTTGGCGGCCATCCCGGCCATGAACGAGGCCAGCAGACCGGTGATCGCCAGGCCGAGCAGGCCGTTGGGCAGCAGGTCACGCATGAGCAGCAGCAGTGCGTCGTTATAGGTGACGTCGCCCGAGCCGTCGGCCTTGAACTGCACCATCTCCTGCACCGAGACCGCGGCGACCATGCCGGGGATGACCACGATGAACGGGATGAACAACTTGGGGAACGCGCCGATCACCGGGGTGCGGCGGGCGGCGGACATGCTCTTGGAGGCCATCGCGCGCTGGACCTCGACGAAGTTCGTGGTCCAGTAGCCGAAGCTGAGCACGAAGCCGAGGCCGAAGATGATGCCGAAGACCGACAGGAAGTCGTTGGAGAAGCCGGACAGCTCGTTACCGGGCCAGGCCGAGAGCTGCTCGGCGCCACCGGGACTCGCGGTGACCTTGTCCTTCAGGCCTTCCCAGCCGCCGACCTTGTGCAGGCCGGCCAGGGTGAGGGGGAGCAGGGCGGCGACGATGACGAAGAACTGCAGCACCTCGTTGTAGATGGCCGCGGACAGGCCACCGAGGGTGGTGTAGACCAGCACGATCAGCGCCGCCACGACCAGTGAGACCCAGAGCGACCAGCCCAGAAGCACATTCACGATCGTGCCGAGCAGGTAGAGGTTCACGCCGGCGATGAGCACCTGGGCCAGGGCGAAACTCAGGGCGTTGACCAGGTGGGCGGCCGGGCCGAAGCGGCGGAGCATGAACTCCGGCACCGAGCGGACTTTCGAGCCGTAGTAGAACGGCATCATCACCACGGCGAGGAACAGCATCGCCGGAACCGCGCCGATCCAGAAGTAGTGCATGGTCGGCATGCCGTACTGGGCGCCGTTCGCCGACATGCCCATGATCTCGATGGCGCCGAGGTTCGCGGAGACGAACGCCAGGCCGGTGACCCAGGCGGGCAGTGATCGTCCGGAGAGGAAGAAGTCGATGCTGCTGCTCACCTGGCGTCGGGCTAGTACACCGATGCCCAGGACGACCAGGAAATATGACGCAAGGATGACGTAGTCAATCGCAGACGCATCCAGGCGGAGGACGTCCGAGTCCACAGGAACCCCCTTGTACTGACCAGGCTTGGAACCTGGTTCGGGTACGCCAGGTATAAACCCGGTTCAAGGAGGCCGCACTTCGGGCGTATGACGTGGCCAACGCCCGGCTGGCTCCCTAAGTTCCCGGATCGCGGACACCGATGACCACCACGGCGCCCCGGTCCTCGTCTTCCCGCATCTCGGCCCGTAGGCCCTGACCTGCGACGATCTGCTGTGCGAGGGGTGCCTGACGGGCGCTGACCTCGGACATCACACGTCCGCCGGGGGCCAGCCAGGATGTGGCCCCGGTCACCAGGCGCCGGAAGAGGGTGAGGCCATCGTCACCACCGTCGACGGTCACGTCCGGTTCGTGCAGACGGGACTCGGCCGGCAGGAAGGGGATGTCGGCGGTCGGCACGTAGGGGACGTTGGCCACCAGGACGCCGACCCGGTCGCGCAGGGTGCGGGGCAGCGGGTCGAACAGGTCGCCGGTGTAGAGGTGAGCGGTGCCGTCGAGGTTGACCGCCGCGAGCGCGGTCGCCGCCGGGTCGATGTCGGAGACGTGCAGCTGGGCGGGCTCGGTCTCGTGCTGGACGGCCACGCTGATCGCGGCGGTGCCGCAGCACAGTTCGACCACGACCTGGCCGGCGGCGGCCGAGATGGCCTGCCCGGCGAGGAATTCGGTGCGGCGCCGGGGGACGAAGACGCCGGGGGTCACCTTGACGCGCAGACCGCGGAACTCGGCCCAGCCGAGGACCAGCTCGAGAGGTTCACCGCCGGCCCGCCGCTCGAGGAGGTGCGGCAGATCGGGGCCGCTCTCGAGGAGCAGCCGGGCCTCGTCCTCGGCCCACACGCACCCCGCGGCGCGCAGGATGGTGACCACCTCGTCGAAGGTCATGCTTCCGGGTCGCGCAGCCCGACGCAGTCGTGGTCCCAGAACTCGCGCGCGTAGACCAGCGTGCCGGTCATCCAGTCCTGGTACGCGGGCAGTTTCACCACCTGGAAGGCCAGGTCCGGGATGCGGAGCGAGGGCTTGCGGAAGTTCAGCGGCCCGGCCTCGACGAAGCCCACGCGGCGGTAGAAGCCGGGATCACCCTCCAGGAAGAGCAGCGGCACCTCGGTCTTGCCCATTTCCTCGATCGCGGTCCGCACCAGCGCCGTGCCGATGCCCCGACCCTGGTGCCCGGGCTTGACCGCGACCGGGCTGAGCACGGCCACGTCGAGCAGCCGGCGCGGGGCGTCGAGCAGGCTGCGGGTGCACAACGTGGACGCCACCACCTCCCCGCCCTCCTCGGCGACGAGTGCCAGATCGGCCGGCGACCGGGGCATGGCCCGCAACGACGTCAGCAGCCGGGCGATGAGCGGCCCGTCGTCGCCGAACGCCTCGAGGTGCACGGCGTCGGCCGCCGTCCGGTCGGCCGGGGTCTCCCTGCGAATCCGCACGTGCGGGAGGTTAGACGACGCCCGGGCGCCGTGTCGCCGGATTAATCACTCCGCCGGCACCAGGCCCTTGCGGACCCCGCCCATGCTCTCGACCACCTTCGTCGTACGCCGCAGGGCCTGTTGCAGCCGGGCCCGCGTGGTCGAGCCGTATTCCTGCGTCTGGAGGGCCTTGCGCACGTCGAGCACCCGGTGCGGCTGGTCCTTCGTCATCAGCAGCGGCACGTACTCGGCCTTGGACACGCTGAACCGCTTGGCGCCCGGTGCTTTCGAGAAGGTGAAGCGGGTCAGCAGGCCCTCCGCGTTGGCCTTGCCCGGGGTGTCGTGGTCGGCCAGCAGGTTGCCCAGGCCGTATACCACCCAGGTCCGGCCGATCTTCTGCACCGGTTCCACCACGTGCGCGTGATGGCTGATCAGCAGGTCGATCTGGCCGGACCTCGCCAGCTTCGGCGCCAGGTAGGCCTGGTCGTCGGACGGGGTCTGCTGGTACTCGGTGCCCCAGTGCAGCGAGGCCACCACCACCTCGGCCCCGGCCTTGCGGGCGCGGCGGGCCTCGTCCAGGATCGCCTGCTCGTCGAGCAGGTTCGCCCGCCAGGTCTGGCCCGACGGGTAGGCGATGCCGTTGAAACCGTAGGTGTACGAGAGGAAAGCGACCTTCACGCCGTTCACCCGCAGCATCGTCAGGCGCTTGGCCTCGGCGGCCGAGCGGGCCGATCCGGTGTGCTTCAGCCCCACCTCGTCGAGCTTGTCGAGCGTGCGGTCCACCCCGGCGCCGCCCTTGTCGAACGTGTGGTTGCTCGCGGTGCTGCACACGTCGTAGCCGACCTCGGCGAGGGCGTCGGCGATCATCGGCGGGCCGGAGAAGCTGGGGTACGACGTGTACGGGCCCTCCGCGGGGGCGAGTGGCGTCTCCAGGTGACACAGCCCGACGTCCGCGCTCTCCACGTAGGGACGCACGTCGTCCATCATCGGCGCGAAGTTCCACTCACCGTCGGTGCCGTCACGCTTGGCCTGGTGCCACAAAGGCTTGTGCAGCAGGACATCCCCGGTGGCGACCAGGGAGAACTGCTCGCCTGCGGGAGGCGTGGGGGAGGGAGAGGCGACCGGGGCGGCCGGTGCCGGAGAGCGTTCGGCGACCGGGTCGTCCTCAAGCACCCCGCTCGAGCAGGAGGTGAGCACGAGACAGAGCCCGACCCCCACCCAAGGCAGGAGTCGGGCTCTGACGGGACTGGTGTGACGGCTGTGACGCACGCCCCGAGTATGCCGGTTACTGGCGATTCAACCCATCGGTCACTTGACGACCCTGAGCGTGCCGGCGGACACGACCGCCCCCTTGATCCGGCCGGTGCCGGAGTAGGTGAGCGTGAGCTTGTACCTGCCCGCACCCAGGCGGGGCAGCGTCACCCAACGGGAACCCTTGTTGGAGTAGGTGAAGTCGATGAACGCGCTGCGCTTCTGGCCGGCCGCCGAGGTGGCCGTCAGCGTCACCCGGCCCGGGGGCCGCTGCGTGCCCTTCACGGTCACCTTGACCTGCGCCTTCGCGTTCTGCGAGGTCGGCACCGGTTTGGCGTTGCGGTAGAAGGTCAGCTTCGAGGCGACCTTGGTCGGGCTGACCACCTGCGACAACGGCACGCTGAGGAACGAGATGCGTTCCTTCCAGGTCGCCGTGCCGGTCTCGTAGAGCACGCCCACGCTGGTGCCGATCTGCGTGATGTCCGAGTACGCGCCCGGGGTGCTGTGCAGTTCGAGCTGGTAGCGGCTGCGCCAGGTCTTTCCCCCGGTGGAGCTCACGAAGATCGACATGTCCCGCCGCAGATTGCGCGTGCGGTCGCCGGGCGCAGTGAACAGCAGCAGGTTGCCGTAGGTGCCCGTCGGGGTCAGCGCACTGCCCTGCACCGACACGATCGGCAGCCGGGACCCGGCGAAACCCGGGCCCGACAGCGTCTCGCCGCCGTCCGTCGAGATCGCCCACTCCCGCGCGGTGCCGGCCGGGGCCTGGTCGATGCGCTCGCGGTAGCTGAGAAAGATGTCGCCGTTCTTCAGCTCGGCCGCGGTGCCCTCGATCCAGTCGTGCTTCCCGCTGGTGTCGAGCTGGTGGTAGCCGGTGTGCCAGGTCTTTCCGTGGTCGTCGCTGTAGATGCCGTAGCCGCCGTACAGACCCTCCTTGGTCTTGTAGGCGATCGGGTACAGCAACCGGCCGGTGTGCGTGACCTTCAGCTGGATGCCGTGTCCCGGTCCGGCCAGGCCACCCTTGAAACCCTGCAGCGGGTTGGACAGCAGGGGCGAGAACGTGCGGCCGTCGTCGGTGCTGGTCTGCAGGTACAGGCCCTTGCCCTGGCCACCGGAGTTCTCGCGCACGCTCACGGCCGAGAGCACCATGACGTTGCCGGTGTCCGCGTCGACCAGGGCCGAGGGACTCGCCACCCGGTTCGCGCCGTCGCTGGCGATCACCTTCGGCGCGCTCCAGCTGCAGCCGTTGTCCGTCGAGCGGGACGTCGCGATGTCGTAGTTGCCCATGTCGCTGGCGTCGTTGTTGTCACGCGCCTCGGCGAAGGCCACCAGGGTGCCCTTCGGGGTACGCACCAGCGAGGGGATCCGGTACCAGAGCTTCTTCGAGGGCCTGCTCACGAAGGGGCTGGCCGAGCAGGTTCTCGCGGCGTTGATGGAGGACGAGGTGGAGCCTGCGGGGGTGGGTGCGGCTTCGGCGGTGGCCGGGGCCACCAGTGCCAGCCCGGCCACGGCCGCCAGGCCGGCGACCAGGCGCCGGATCGAGGAGGAGCGGGTCATTCGGCGTTGTTCGCGTCGAGGGCCACGTCTGCTCGATCGACGTGGACCGGTGGTTCTTGAGCATCCGGACGGGTGACAAAAAACATCGCGGCCGGTGCCGGAGGGACGAGTCACGCACTCGTCGTCTCCGGCACCGGCCGCTTTCCGGTCCTGGTTGCCGGGTGGGTTGTCCCGACCTACCCGGTCAGGACCGGAAGTCCGCGGGCGGAGGGGATCAGACCGTGAAACCCCGCTGCCGGCGGAACACCTTGCGGGCCATGAACAGCGTCTGCACCACGGTGCAGATGTAGAGCACCGGCCAGCCGAGCGACAGGATCGCGGCCTGCACCCCGACCGACTGCTGCGTCCAGGCCAGGATCAGCAGGCCGAACACCGCCGCGAAGACCACCAGCGGGAAGATGTACGCCGCGCCCCGGCCCTTCTCGGCCGCGGCCTGCGCCGCCCAGTTGTCCTTCTCCACCCGGGCGAAGAACTGCGTCCAGGCCGAGAGGAAGTGGCCGATGCGCACCCACATGTAGATCTCGGCGGGGAGCAGGAAGGCGAAGGCGACGTCCGAGGCCGACTTGTCGTGCATGGCCATGGCGAGCCGCAGGTTCAGCAGCACCGCGATGGCCGGCGGGATCAGCCAGATCGGGTTGAACACGAACGCGTCGATCGAGAGCGCGGCCGCCAGCAGCAGCAGGAAGGCCATGCGGGTGGCGATGTTCGAGACCATCGAGAAGTTCTCGAACCAGCGCAGGCGCAGGTTCGGGTGCAGCGGCTGACCCTTCGTGTCACCGCGCTGGCCCGGCCACATCAGGTCGATGGCGCCGTAGTTCCACTTGACCTGCTGACCGTGCAGCGCCCGCAGGTTGGTCATGGCGCCCACGTAGGCCCGGGCCCGGCTGCTGATCTTGGTGCTGAAGCCGGCGTCGCGGATCTGCAGGCTGAGCTTGGAGTCCTCGACCTCGGAGTCGCGCACCCAGGGGGTGTGCTGGTGGTCGCGGATCATCACGGTCTGCAGGGCCTGCATCGAGAAGATGCTGAACTGGCCACCGAGCACCGCCATGTTCCGGCCGCGCAGCAGGTTGTCCATGTTGAAGCCGGCGAACTGGGCGCGCTGCCCGGCCACCAGGAACTTCGCCATGCCGCCCTCGATCTTCGACTTGTCGATCGAGTAGATCGCCGAGATGCCGCCGATGCGAGGGTCGTCGACGATCTCCTTCTCCAGCCACTCGATCGCCCGGCGGTCGGCCGTGGTGTCGCCGTCGACGCCCAGGAAGTAGTCGTAGCCCCGGGCCAGCCGGAAGCCGAAGTTCAGCGCGCCGACCTTCTTGTCGGGGTTCACGCCCATGTCGTGCACGTGGATCGTGGTCTCGTAGGTCTGGCCCTTCACCGCGCGGCGGTGCTTGCCCACGTAGCGGCTGGCGATCTCGACCGTGTCGTCGTCGGTGTTGTTGACGACCACGTGGATCACGTCGGGCAGACGGGTCTGCGAGAGCAGCGACTCCAGCACGTCGGCGATGCTGTCCTGCTCGTTGTACGCCGGGATGATGCAGGCGATGCGGGCGTGCCGGATCACGTCGTCGTCGCGGTCCGTCGACGTCAGGTTCGAGGCCTGGGCCGGCAGGTTCAGCGCGCGGGCGGCGGCCTGCTGGCCGGCGTCGATCATGCGCTGGTGGAACGGGCGGCTGTCCGGGAGCTGCGCGCTCCGGCTGGCCGGCACGTTGGTGACGACGTGGACCTCGCCGGGCTCACGGGCGATGAGGATCTCGTTGCTGGTCACTTGGCTGCTCCCTGGTCGCTGGCGTCTGCGGCGTTGAGCGCGACGGTGTCCAGCACGGTCTGACGGTAGAAGGCACCCGAACCGGGCGCGGTTTCGAGGAGCAGGTCGAAGCGGACGTCAATGGTCCGGGTGACCGTGCCGGTGGCGGTGGCCTTGCTCTCACTCGTGGGGAGCGCCAGCGCAGAGGTGTAGGAGTACGGCGGGGTGAGCACGAACTCGCCCTGGTCGTCCGCGAGCGGGACGTCGGTGCCGTCGCTGCCGTCGAGCGAGGCCGCGAACCGGGTCACCTTGACCGCGTGCTTGCGGTCGGCGCCCTTCAGCGTGGCCGACAGGTGCACGTCGGAGCTCGCCGTGCCGTCGGTCCAGTAGCTGACGGCCAGGTCGTAGTCACCGACCGGCAGCGTGTGCTTCGCCGATCCGCCGGCCAGTTCCCCGGCGGCGAACGGGTTGCTTGAGGACGTCGTGGTCGCCGCGGCGGTCGGCTCGGCCTCCGGGGTGGTTTCCGTCGGAGCCGAAGCGGTCGCGGTCGGGGAAGGCGTCGTGTTCAGCGAGACGTTCTCCGTGGCGGGCTTCTTCGCCGTGAGTGAGGGACTCATCGAGGCCCACTCGGTGGAGCACCCGGACAGGAGCACCGGGAGGGCGAGGAACGAGGCCGCCAGGGCGACCCGCTTGAGCCGGCGGCCGGGGACACGGCCGTTGCTCAGGGTGGTGCTCTCGTGGCGTGGCGTCCGGGACTGACGCTCGCCGGGGGACAAGATGGTGCTTGGTCTGGACATGGGACCCCATTGCGTGACGATGGGTGGTGACTTCGCGGCGATCTCGTCGTTGAGACCGGCGTTTCCGTCGCTCTGTGTCACCTCAAGTAAGCCCTGCCCGGCCAGGGTTACGGAAGGTAGTCGGGGTTGCTTGCAGGCCATTGGCTCACGGATGGTCACGCATTCGAAGAACTGCTCACGCTGCGTCGAGATCAGACGCATCTCACAGTGCTGTTTGCCCCCTCCTGGGGTGATTCCGAATTCTCGACGTCGAGATATTCGACAGGTGTAGGTCTAACGTCGTGAGGGTCCGCGTCCGGGTGGCCCTTGCTCGTGCAGCTGCCCGACCGGCGCGGTGGGAGATCTCATGGGAGAGAGAACGCGATGAAAGCCGTGCAGTACCGCACGATCGGCAAGGGGCCCGAGGTCGTCGAGGTCGAGAAGCCGGTGCCCGGCCCGGGCCAGGTCCTGCTGAAGGTCACTGCGGCCGGCCTGTGTCACTCCGACGAGCTGGTCATGTCCGTGCCCGATGCGCTGGGCTACGAGCTGCCGATGACGCTGGGCCACGAGCCCGCCGGCATCGTGGAGGAGCTGGGCCAGGGCGCCACCGGCGTCGAGGTCGGCACGCCGGTCATCGTCTACGGCTGCTGGGGCTGCGGCGTCTGCGAAATGTGCGCCGCCGGAAAGGAAAACCTCTGCCTGCGGGGCATGACCTCGCCCGGGCTGGGCTCCGACGGGGCGATGGCCGACTACATGGTCGTGGACACGCCGCGTCACCTGGTGCCGATCGGTGACCTCGACCCGGTGCGCGCCGCGTCGCTCACCGACGCCGCGCTGACCCCCTACCAGGCCATCCTCTCCGTGCTGCCGAAGCTGCACGGCGGCACCACCACGGTCGTGCTCGGGGTCGGCGGTCTCGGTCACGTGGCCGTTCAGCTGCTGCGTGAGCTCACCGGCACGCGCATCGTGGCGATGGACGTGGCGCCCGAAAAGCTCGAGCTGGCCAAGGAGTGCGGCGCGCACGAGGTGCTGCCGTCCGGCCCGGAGGCCGCGGCCGAGATCAAGAAGATGACGAACGGCCGCGGCGCCAACGTCATCTTCGACTTCGTCGGCATCGACAAGACCAGCGAACTGGCCCTGGCCTGCGCCGGTTACGAGTCGCACATCGTGATCGTCGGTGCCGGCGGTGGCGGCGTGAAGATCGGCTTCCTGAACGCGCCGTACAACATCAACGTGTCCACGTCGCTGTGGGGCGGCCGGGCCGAGCTGACCGAGCTCGTGACCATGGCCCAGCGTGGCCAGATCCACGTGCAGACGCGCTCTTTCAGCCTGGATGAGGTCCCCAAGGCCTACCAGCTGCTGCACGAGGGTGCGATCATCGGCCGCGCGGTCGGCGTGCCCTCACTCTGAAAACCCTTGTCGATGAACGGCGCCCCGGCCACTTCAGGTGACCGGGGCGTCGTTCATCGGCGGTTCAGTCGCGCTGGCTGGCCTGGATCGCCGTGAGGGCGATGGTGTAGACGATGTCGTCGACCAGGGCGCCGCGGCTCAGGTCGTTGACCGGCTTGGCCAGACCCTGCAGCATCGGGCCGATGCTGATGACGTCGGCGCTGCGCTGCACCGCCTTGTAGGTGGTGTTGCCGGTGTTCAGGTCGGGGAACACGAACACCGTGGCGCGGCCGGCGACAGGGCTGTCGGGGGCCTTGCTCTTCGCGACCGACGCGATGGCCGCGGCGTCGTACTGCAGCGGGCCGTCGGCCACCAGCTCGGGGGCGCGCTCGTGCAGGATCTTCGTGGCCTCGGTGACGGCCGCGACATCGGTGCCCGAACCCGACGAGCCGGTGCTGAAGCTGATCATCGCCACCCGCGGCTCGATGCCGAAAGCCTCGGCGGAACGGGCACTCTGGATCGCGATGTCGGCCAGCTGCGACGGCGTCGGGTTGGGGTTCACCGCGCAGTCGCCGTAGATCACGACCTCGTCGGGCAGGCACATGAAGAACACCGACGAGACCAGCTCGGCCCCCGGCGCCGTGCCCAGCAGCTGCAGGGCCGGGCGCACGGTGGCGGCGGTGGTGTGCACCGCGCCGGCGACCAGGCCGTCCACCTCGTCGAGGCGCAGCATCATCGTGCCCAGCGTGATCGGGTCGGAGAGCTCGTCGGCGGCCCGCTCCGGGGTCATGCCCTTGTGCTTGCGGGCCTCGACCATCTTGTCGATGTAGCGCTGGTCGACCTTCGTCGGGTCGATGATCTCCAGGTCGGCGGGCAGCTTCAGGCCCATGCCCTCGGCCTGCTTGTGCACCTCGGCCTCGGGCGCGAGCAGCACGCACTTGGCGATGCCGCGCGTCTGGCAGGTCACGGCCGCGCGCAGGGTGCGCGGCTCGGCGCCCTCGGGCAGCACGATGCGCTTCGAGACGGCCCGGGCCCGGGTGGTCAGCCGGTGCCGGAACGCGGGCGGGCTGACCCGGGCCAGGTGCGTGGCGGTCGGCAGGTCGGCCAGCCAGCCCGGGTCGAGCGAGGCGGCCACCGTGGACGCGGCCATCCGGGCCCGCTCGGTGTCGTCGAAGGGGATGTCCGGGTCGAAAGAGTTCAGGATGAGCGCGGTCTCGTAGCTGTACTCGTCGGTGAGCAGGATCGGCAGGCCGGTCGCGGCGGCCGGCTTGCACAGCTCCCACACCCGCGGGTCGGGCTCGATGCCCACCGTCAGCAGCAGACCCGCCAGCCGCACCCCGTTCATCGCGGCCAGGCACACCCCGAGGATCACGTCGGCGCGGTCACCGGGCACGACCACCAGCCGGCCCTCGCGCAGCAACGGCAGCATGCCCTGCACCGACTGCGCGGCGATGATCACGTCTTTCACGCGGCGGCCGGAATCGCCCTCGCTGAGCACCTTCACGTCGAGGTCGGCGACCAGGTCCTTGGTGCGGGGCCAGGTCAGCTCGTCTTTCGCGGGCACCGCCCCGGCCAGCCGCAGACCCACGTCGGCCATCGCGTGGTGCAGCTCGGCCTTCTGCTGCGGGGACGACGCGGTGACCTTGCTGACGATGCCGCCGATCACCCGGTCGTGCTCACCGCCGCGGTAGGTCTGCGCCGTGATCGACATCGACTCGGCCAGGCGGGACACGTCGCCGTCCACGTCGGCCGCGCTGACCAGCACCACGTCGGCGTCGAAGGCCTTGGCCAGGGCCAGGTTGACCCGGCCGGAGTAGACCCCGCCGGGACCACTGGCCAGACCCTCGACCACGATCACGTCGTGCGCCGACAGCAGCGGCTCGGCGGCCTCCACGGCCTGCTGCATGAGGATGTCGAGGCTGTTCTCGCTGAGCAGCTTCTCGACCTGCTTCGCGGGCAGCGGCTCCGGGGGCTCGAGCGACGAGATCAGCCGGATCAGCGCGGTGGAGGTGTCGCTGGCCTCGCCCCGGGCACGGAACTGGGCCAGGGGCTTGAAGAAGCCGACGTTCACCCCCCGCTGCTGCAGGGCGGCGACCACGCCGAGGCAGGTGGTGGTGAGACCGGAGCCGTGTCCGGTGGGGACCATCAGCAGGGTGCGGGTCATGGAGCACTCCAAAAACAGGACGGCGCGCTGCTCGCGACCAGCCTGCCTTGTGAGTGACCAGCCTGCCCTGCGAAAGGCCCCCTCGCCTTCCCGGTTCTACGAGCAGATGTCTGGACAGGACGTTACTCGTGGGACAGACGTCCCGGATCGCCCGGGCCCTCCAGCCGCGCCCCGATTTCGTGATCATCGGCACGAAGTGGCGTTGGCCTCACCGAATCCGGGTGTCTTCAGGCCGAGAGGGCCTCCAGCACCTGCTCGCCGTACTTCTCCAGCTTGGCCTGACCCACCCCGTCGACCGTGCCCAGCTGCTCGAGCGTGCCCGGCCGCAGGGTGGCGATCTGCCGGAGCGTCTTGTCGTGGAAGATCACGTAGGCAGGCAGGCCCTGCTCCTTCGCCACCCCGCCCCGCCAGGCCCGCAGCTTCTCGAACACCGGCGCGGCCTCGGGCGGCAGGTCGACGACCGGCGCCTTGGCCCGGCCCCCGCCCGAGCCCGAACCCCGCGAGGGCTTCTCCGGCTCGGTGCGCATCATGACCTCGCGCTCGCGGCGCAGCACCGACGAACTGGCCTCGGTGAGCGTGAGCGTGCTGTATTCGCCCTCGACCGCCAGCAGGTTCTTGGCCAGCAGCTGGCGCACCACACCACGCCACTGCGTCTCGCTCAGGTCGGTGCCGATACCGAACACACTCAGCTGGTCGTGCCGGAACTTGGTGACCTTCTCGGTCTTCTTGCCGAGCAGGATGTCGATGGACTGGCCCGCGCCGAACTTCTGGTTGCGCTCGCTCTGCAGGCGGTAGACGGTGCTGAGCAGTTTCTGGGCCGGGACCGTGCCGTCCCAGGTCTGCGGCGGCGTGAGGCAGGTGTCGCAGTTGCCGCACGCCTCGGCCTGCTCGCCGAAGTAGTTGAGCAGCTGCACCCGCCGGCAGTCGACGGTCTCGCAGAGCGCCAGCATCGCGTCGAGGTGGCCCGACAGCATGCGCCGGTGGGCCAGGTCGCCCTCCGAACTGTCGATCATGCGGCGCTGCTGCACCACGTCGGCCATGCCGTAGGCCATCCAGGCGGTGGAGGGCTGGCCGTCACGCCCGGCCCGGCCGGTCTCCTGGTAGTAGCCCTCGATCGACTTGGGCAGGTCGAGGTGCACCACGAACCGCACGTCGGGCTTGTCGATGCCCATGCCGAACGCGATGGTCGCGACCATGACCAGCCCGTCTTCCCGCAGGAACCGGGACTGGTTGGTCGCGCGCACGCTCTGCGGCAGGCCTGCGTGGTAGGGCAGCGCCGGGATCCCGGCCGCGCTCAGCGTCTCGGCCGTCTTCTCCACCGAGTTGCGCGACAGGCAGTAGACGATGCCCGCCTCGCCGTTGTGCTCGGTGCGCAGCAGGTCGAGCAGCTGCTTGCTCGGCGAGTTCTTGGGCACGATGCGGTACTGGATGTTGGGCCGGTCGAAGCTAGCGACGAAGTGCTTGGCCTCACGCAGGTTCAGCCGCTGCGCGATCTCCTCGTGGGTGCGGGTGGTGGCCGTGGCCGTGAGCGCGATGCGGGGCACCTCGGGCCAGCGCTCGTGCAGCATCGACAGGGCCAGGTAGTCGGGCCGGAAGTCGTGCCCCCACTGGGCCACGCAGTGTGCCTCGTCGATGGCGAAGAGCGCGATGTTGCCCTGCTCGAGCAGCCGCCAGGTGGCCGACGTGCCGCCGCCGAGCGCCTCGGGGGCCAGGTAGAGCAGGTCGAGTTCGCCGTCGAGAAAGGCCTTCTCGACCTGACGGCGGGTCTCGTAGTCCTGACTGGAGTTGAGGAAGCCGGCCCGCACCCCGAGCGCGGTGAGGGCGTCGACCTGGTCTTGCATGAGCGCGATGAGCGGCGAGATCACCACGCCGACGCCCTCGCGCACCAGCGAGGGCACCTGGTAGCAGAGCGACTTGCCACCACCGGTGGGCATCAGCACCAGCGCGTCGCCGCCCGAGATCACCTGGTCGACGATCTCGCGCTGGCTGCCCCGGAACGCGTCGTAGCCCCAGACCCGGTGCAGTACCTCGAGAGCAGGATCCTTCTCCGCAGTCACCCGGGCGAGTCTAGGTGAGTCGTCCGACAGTTCTGGGCGCCCTGTGGATAACTGGAGGGGCGTCCAGCGTTGTGGACGATGGACGACGAGTGCATCGGGGAGGCCATGACCGAGAAGAAACCCGCCTACATGCGGCACGAGGACTGGGTCGAGCGGCAGCTGCGCGAGGCCCGCGAACGCGGTGCCTTCGACAACCTCGAGGGCATGGGCAAGCCCCTGCGCACCGATCTCGCCACCCCGTTCTCGGCCCAGCAGTGGGCCCGCGACTGGATCGAGCGCGAGGGCGGTGACCTGGCGGCCCTGCTGCCGCCCCTGCTGGTGCTGCGCAAGGAACGCGCGGCCCTGCACCAGACCCTGCCCGCGTTCCGCACCGAGAAGGAGCTGCGGGAGACCGTCGCCGACTTCAACCACCGCCTCCTCGACGAGTACCGCCGCCCGATGGACGGCCCACTGATCGCGGTCGGGGTGATCGACGCCGACGAGATCGTCGCGGCCTGGCGTCTCGTCCGTCCGCGACCCGAACCCGAGGCGCCGCCGGAAGCCCCGGCGACCACCTCGTCCCTCATGAGCCGTCTGCGCGGGATCGGGCGACGAGGCCGGATCCGGCCCAGAGGCTGAACCTCAAGCTGTGACCTGGATCTCTCGATCCAGAACAGTGAGACGCACATCTCAAACCAGCCATAGGGGCAGGGCAAACCCTGGCTACGCCCGTTCTTGTGAAGCGGCGGTGAAGCCGAGTCGGGCTCAAAGCCGGTCAACAACGGTCAAAACCCGCCCGCTGGGCCCGCGATCGTCGCCGTACTCAGTAACGCGGACGTCACGAAGGGGATGACGCATGCCCAAAACCAGGGCCTTTTCGTATGCGAAGTCGTATGCGAAAGTTCACTCACGACGTCGCCCCACCATCGACGGCCTCCACGGCCGGGCCGGATCAAGCGGATCGGACCCTCATGAACAGCAGCAGCCTCACCCGTCGCGGGTTCTTCGGCGCGAGCGCACTCGCCGGCCTGGCCGGTCTGGCCGCCTGCGGCTCGCCCGGCGGATCCTCCACCGGCGGTTCGAGCGGCGGCAGCACCAAGATCACGATGTTCCACTGGGCCGGTGCCCAGGCGACCGTGCCGGAGAAGGTCGGTGACGCGTTCGCGAAGGCCAACGGCGTCGAGGTGGCCTACATCGAGGGCACCAACGCCGACACCTTCCCCAAGCTGGTCTCGTCGGTGCAGATCAACAAGAACTCCCCGCTGCTGAACCTGGGCTTCTTCAACGGCCAGAGCTTCGCGCAGGGCAACGCCTCGGACCTGTGGTCGCCGATCCCGGCGAGCGTCACCGCGATCGACGCGGTCAACAGCAAGTACCAGATCGCCGACCGCCGTGGCGCTTTCATGGTGATGGACGCGATGGGCCTGATCTACAGCAAGAAGGCGTTCAAGACCCCGCCCACCTCGTGGATGGACCTGTTCGACAGCGCGTACAAGGGCAAGGTCACCACCTGGGACGCCCCGGCGTTCAGCGTGAACGCCCTGCCGGTCGTCGCCAAGCTCAACGGCGGCTCCGAGAGCGACCTGACGCCGGGCATCGAGATCTTCTCGAAGGCGGCCAAGGCCGGGCAGTTCCACGGTTTCATCGCCTCGATCGACGCCCTGCGCCAGCAGCTGAACTCCGGCGAGGTCGTGATCGCGCCGGGCTTCCAGGGGGTCGCCCAGCCCTGGATCGACGCCGGTGACGACATCGGTTTCGTCGCGCCGAGCGAGGGGCTGATGGCCTTCCCCGAGGGCTTCCAGCTGGTCAAGGGCTCTTCCGAGGCTCAGCTCGAACAGTCGGCCGCATTGCTGGGCGAGCTGTTCACGCCGGAGAACGTGGCCGAGTACTGCAACCTCAACGGCCTGATCCCGCTGGTCGAGGGCGCGCAGCTGAAGGACGAGCTGGCCGACAAGGAGACCTTCCAGCTCTCCGCGGTCGAGTCGGCCATCCAGATCGACTGGGCCACGCTGGTGGAGAACATCGAAAGCGCCACGACCGCCTGGAACAAGGACGTGAAGGCCAACATCTGATGGGTGACTTCGGGGCCAGCTCGGTCGAGATCAAGGACGTCACGCGCTCGTTCGACGGGCAGCGCGTGCTCGGTCCGATCAGTCTCAGTATCTCCAGCAGCAGTTTCCACTGCCTGCTGGGGCCTTCGGGATGCGGCAAGACCACCTTGTTGCGCATCATGGCCGGGCTGGACACCCCCGACACCGGCGTCGTCTCGATCGGCGGCTCCGACCACACCCGCACGTCGGCCCACAGGCGGCCGACCAACCTGGTGTTCCAGTCGGGCGCGCTGTTCCCGCACCTCACGGTCGCGCAGAACGTCGAGTTCGGGCTGCGTACCGACCGGCGGACGCCCCGGGGCGAGTCCCGCGCGCGGGTCACCGAGATCCTCGACCTGGTGGACATGGGGCAGTACGCCGACCGCAGCCCCGCCACCCTGTCGGGCGGGCAGCGGCAGCGGGTCGCGATCGCCCGCGCCCTGGTGCGCCGGCCCGACGTGCTCCTGCTCGACGAGCCGCTCTCCGCACTGGATCTGGCGCTGCAGCTGCGGATGCGCCGCGAACTGCGGCGCTGGCAGCAGGAAACCGGCACCACGTTCGTCTGCGTCACCCACAACCAGGCCGAGGCGATGGAACTCGCCGACGAGATCGCGGTGATGAACGCCGGGGTCGTGGAGCAGTCGGGCAGCGCCCGGGAACTGTACGAGCAGCCGGTGAGCCGGTTCGTGGCCTCGTTCATCGGTGAGAACAACGTCTTCGACGGCCTTTCCGCCGTGGACGGCGGCCAGAGCGCGGACGGGCTGTTCTTCCCCGGTGGCCCGGCCTCGTCACTCGCCGTGCGTCCCGAGGCGATCCAGCTCCTGGCCGTCGACGACCCCCGCGCCCACGGCGTCGCCCGGGTGCTGACCACCAGCTTCACCGGCAAGAGCGTGCGGGTCTCGCTGAACACCTCCACCGGGCGCGAGGTGCTGGCCGAGCTGGCCCCGGGCGCCACGTCGGCGCAGGCCGGCGACCGGGTGGGCGTCGGATTCGAGGCGGCCGCGGTGCGCCGGTTCGGGTCCCGATGACCAGGCGCCGCAACCGGGCCACGCTGCTCGTCCTTCCCGGCGTGGTCTACCTGGCCATCGCCTTCCTCACCGTGGTCGCGCTGCTCGTCTCGTACAGCGTGCGCGTGGAGAAGACCGCGGTGCTCCTCGCGCCCTTCGACCTGACCACCTGGTCCACGGCGCTGGGTGACTCCTACCTCTGGTCGACCGTCGGCACCACGCTGCGGCTCGGCCTGATCGTCAGTCTGATCACCGTGGTCATCGCCTATCCGCTGGCCTGGTGCGTGCACACCATGAAGCGTGGCTGGGCGGCCGCCGCGATGCTGTTCGTGGTGTTCTCGCCGATCCTGGTCAGCGTGGTCGTGCGCAGCTACGGCTGGCAACTGCTGCTGCGCCCGGGCGGCCCGCTGGGCGAGACCTTCGACGGGTGGCTCTACCACGAGCCCGGCGTGATCCTGGCGCTGGTGCACGTGGAGCTCCCGTTCGCGGTGTTCCCCATCCTCAGCTCGCTGCGCGGCATCCCGCCGGAGTACACCGAGGCCGCCGCCGACCTCGGCGCCGGCGCCCGCCAGCGGTTCACCCGGGTGCTCCTGCCCCTCACCGCGCCCGGCCTGCTGAGCGCCATGCAGCTCGTGTTCACGCTGACCATCAGCGCTTTCGCCACCCCGGCCCTGCTCGGCGGCGGCCGGGTGACCGTGCTGGCGCAGACCATCTACCAGAACATCCAGCTGCTGGCCTGGCCCCTGGCCGCCGTGCAGGCCGTGATCCTGCTGGTGCTCACGCTGATCGTGCTCACGGCCTTCGGCCTGGTGACCCGGCTGATCGCGGGAGGTGCCCGGTGAAGTTCGTCCGCGCCGCCTTCCTCACCCTGGTCACCGTCTTCATCCTGGCCCCGCTGGTCGTGGTGCTGCTGGCCTCGGTCAGCCCCGACGAGGTGCTCACCAGCCTCGTCCCCAGCGGATTCACCACGCAGTGGATCACCCAGGCCCTGGACTACGAGCCGTTCCGCGTCGGCATCGTCTACTCCGCCGAGGTCGCCGCGCTCGCCACCGCGATCGCGTTGCTGCTCGGCACCCCGGCCGCCTACGCCCTGGCCCGCACGAAGGTGCCCGGGGCCGCGTTCCTGCGCTCGGTGTTCGTGGCTCCGCTCAGCCTGCCCCGCGTGGTGGCCGGGTTCTGCTTCTTCGCGCTCTACGTCTCGCTCTTCCCGACCGCCTACGGCACGGTCGGCGGCGTCGCGTTCGCCCACGTGCTGCTCCTGCTGCCGTTCGTGGTCGCCCTGATCGGCGCCGGGCTGGCCGGGTCCGACCCGGCGCTCGAGGAGGCCGCCCGCGACCTGGGAGCCTCGCCGCTACAGGCGTTCTTCAAGGTCACGCTGCCGCAGATCCGCATGCCCCTGCTGATCGCCGGCGTGTTCTCGTTCCTGACCTCGTTCGACGAGGTCGACCTGTCGATCTTCCTGATGCCGGCGGACACCACCACCCTCCCGGTGGCGATCTTCCTTCGCCTGCAGCAGGACCAGGACCCGACCACCTCGGCCGTGTCCAGCCTGATGATCGTGGCCTCGCTGGCGATCGCCGCCCTGACCGGGCTCGCGGTGCGGCGGGCAGGCCTGTGGCGGACCTCGAGATCTGCGGAAAGGAACGACGCATGAGCACGCGCTACCGGCTGGGTGTCGACGTCGGCGGCACCTTCACCGACATCGTGCTGGCGGACGCGGCGTCGGGCCAGGTCTTCACCGACAAGGTGCCCTCCGACCGCGACCAGCCCGCCCGGGCGGTGATCGCCGGGGTCAGCAAGATGCTGACCGGGCACGGTGTGGAACCCGGCCGGATCGAGTACTTCTCGCACGGCCAGACCTTCGCGCTCAACACCCTGCTGCAGCGCACCGGCGCGCGGGTGGGCCTGCTGGTGACGCGCGGCTTTCCCGACCTGCTGTCGATCGGGCGGCTGCGCCTGAACGATCCCATCGACTACTTCACCCAGCCGCGTCGTCCTCTGGTCGCCCCCACCGACGTCCGCGAGATCGACGAGCGCCTGTGCGCCGACGGCTCGCTGCAGACCCCGCTCGACCCCGAGCAGGTGCGTGCCGCGGTGGCCGACCTGGTGGCCGACGGCGTGGAGGCCGTGGCCATCAGTTTCCTACACTCGCACCGTTTCTCGCAGCACGAGGACTGGGCCGCGGGCGTCATCGCGGAGAGCTTCCCCGACCTGCCGGTGGCCTGCTCGTCGCGGCTGTGGCCGGAGGAGAAGGAGTACGAGCGGGCGACGGTGGCCGTGCTGGCCGCCCACGTGGGCCGCGCGCTCGGTGACTACCTGCAGTACCTGTCGTCGGAGCTGCGGGCCCTGGGCCTGGACTGCCCGATGCACATCACCAAGTCGAACGGTGGCGTCACCTCGATCTCGCAGCCGCAGGAGTTCTTGCGGACGGCGGTCGAGACGCTGCTCTCCGGGCCGGCTTCCGGGGTGGCGGGCACGATGCGCGTGGCCGCCACGGCGGGGGTCGACCAGCTCATCACCATGGACATGGGCGGCACCAGCGTCGACTGCGCGATCGTCGACGGCCGCATCCCCTACTCCACCGAGAGCGAGATCGGCGAGTTCCCGCTGATCATCCCGTCGGTCGAGGTCTCGTCGATCGGGGCGGGCGGCGGCTCGGTCATCCGGGTCGACTCCACCGGGGTGCTCAAGGTCGGCCCGCTCAGCGCGGGGGCCTATCCCGGTCCGGCCAGCTACGGCCGGGGTGGCACGGAACCGACGCTGACGGACGCGTATGTCGTGTGCGGTTACATCGATCCGTCGGATTTCGCGTCGGGTACGGTGACGATCGATCCCTCCTTGGCCCGCAAGGCTTTACAGCCGCCGGCCGAGGCCCTGGGGCTGAGCGTGGAGGCGGTCGCCGAGTCGGCCGTGGCCGTGGCCACCGCGATGATGCACTCGCAGCTGATCCCGCTGAGCGCGCAGCACGGGGTGGACCCGTCGACCATGACGCTGGTCGCCTACGGCGGTGCCGGCCCGGTGCAGGCCGCGCTGCTCGCCGCCGCGCTGAAGATGCCCGAGGTATTGATCCCGACCTCGCCCGGAACGCTCTGCGCCTACGGGGCTCTGGCCACCGACATGCGGGTCGACCTGGTGACGCCGGTGGGTGGCGCGGTGTCGGACGCGGACCTGGAGCGGGGCTGGGCGGCGCTGCGGCGCCAGGCGCTGGAGTGGTACGAGGAGCAGGACCACACTCTGCACACCGACGTCCGCATCACCCGCTGGGCCGACGTCCAGCTCACCGGACAGTCGTTCACCCTGCCGATCACGCTGTCCTCCTCGGACACGAGCGTGAAGGCGTTGCGGGAGGCGTTCACCGCGGCCTACGTGCGGGCGTACGCGGTGGACCCGGGATCGGCCGAGCTGGACGTGCGCAGTCTGCGGCTGACGCTGGCGGCTTCCCCGTCGCTGGCGGAACCGGTCGCCTCCGGCGGATCCTCGCTCGTCGGCCGACCGCATCGGGTCGTCGAGAACGGCCACCTGACCGCCGCCACGATCTACCGCCGGCCGGAACTGCCCCTCGGTGCCGAGATCGAGGGCCCGGCCGTGATCCCGGCCCCGGACACCAGCATCTTCGTGCCGACCGGAGCGGTGGCCCGGGTGGACGAGCACGGCAATCTGCGGATCACCGTCGGAGGCACGCATGCGTAGTTCACCCGTCGTCCTGGAGATCCTCGCGCACCGCTTCTCGGCGGTGGTCGAGGAGATGGCCGAGAACATCCGCCGCACCAGCTTCAGCATCTTCGTCAAGCAGACCGCGGACTTCGGCACCTGCCTGGTGACGCCGGACGGCGAGGTCTTCGCCGCGCCCCGGCGGATCTCGGGCAACCTGATGATCGGCGTGCCCGCGCGTGAGGTGATCCGGTCGCTGGCGCCCTACGCCCCCGGCGATGTCGGCCTGAGCAACGACCCGGACTCCACCGGCGGACTCGTGACCCACCTGCCCGACCTGTGGGCCTGGCAGCCGCTCTTCGTGGACGGCGAGATCATCGCCTACGCCCTGAGTTTCGTGCACTCCTCGGACATCGGCGGCAGCGTCCCCAGCTCGATCGACTGGGGTCACACCGACATGCACCAGGAGGGGCTGCTCATCCCGCCGGTGCGCCTGCTCACCGCCGGTGACCGCAACCAGGCTGTCTTCGACCTCGTCGCCCGCAACTCCCGCGTCCCCGCGCAGAACCTCGGTGACCTCGAGGCCCAGGTGGCCGGACTGCGCACGGCCCAGCGGCGCCTGAGTGAGATCGCCGACGGCTACGGCAAGGACGCGGTGAAGGCGGCCATCGCCGACCTCGTCGACACCGCGTCGGCGCGGGCCTCGGCGCTGCTGGACACCCTGACGCCGGGCACGTACTCCTTCGTCGACTACGTCGAGGGCGTGGAATCCTTCTCGCCGGAGGGTGTTCGGGTGACCGAGGTGCCCCCGACGCGTCTCTCCCTGGCCCTGACCGTCGGTGACGGACGCGCCCACCTGGACTTCGACGGCACCTCACCGCAGGTGCTCGAGGCCATCAATCTGCACACCGGTGGTGAACCGGGCCACTACATGCTGGCTTTCGCGCTGGTGAACTGGTTCTATTCGCAGGACAAGCAGATTCCGTACAACTCCGGGCTGGTGCGGCCGCTGACGGCTCATCTGCCGCCGGGATCGATCGTGAACCCGCGCGCGGGTGCGCCCTGCGGGGTGCGGGCGGCGGTGTTCTTCCGGATCATGGACTGCGTGGTGGGCTGCCTGGCCCAGGCTTCCGCGGTGGCGATGGCTCCGGGGGCCGGTCTGGTGGCCATCGCGTCGATCTCGCACGTCGATCTGGCCACTGGTGAGCGGAAAGTGTCGGTGGGCCAGCCTCTGACGGGCGGTTCCGGCGGACGCCCGGGGCAGCGTGGTCTCGACGGCACCAGTTACATGGGTGGCTGGCTGCGGAACGTTCCGAACGAGGTGCTCGAGTCGGACGTGCCGGTGCTGGTGGAGGAGTACAAGTACCGGCGGGGTTCGGGCGGTTCGGGTGAGCAGCCGGGCGGTGACGGGCTCGTTGTGCAGGTGCGGAGCCTGGAGGACGACGTCACGTTCGTGGTGCGCGGCCTGGAACGGCTGTTCTACCAGCCCTTCGGCGTGAACGGCGGTGGGCCGGGTGCTTCCGGCCTGGCCGTGCTGAACCCGGGGACCTCCTCGGAGCGCGACCTCGGACGGGTCGGCTCGATCACGCTGCGGGCCGGGGACGTGCTGCGGATCGAGACGCCCGGCGGTGGTGGACTGGGCTCGGACGCGGGAAGTTTCGACTTCGGCCCGGCGCGTTCGTCGTACGAGACGCGGTTCCCGCAGGAGCTGCAGAAGCGGCTGGTGGACGCGGTGCTCGGGCGGGTGCCCTCGGCCCGGCAGGCATCGGTCTACCGGGCGCTGTACCTGCGCATCGACCGGGCGGCCGGCAGCGGCGCGGTGACGTCGGGCCTGGTCGACGAGGCTCTGGACGCGGCCGGGCTGCTGGATGATCTTTCTCGAGGAGAAATCGCATGAGCCTTCGGTTCGGTTTGATGACGCACGCCGCGGCAGAGTGGTCCGAGCTCACCACCCGCTGGAAGGGGTTCGAGGACAACGGCTTCGACGCCCTCTGGGCCGGTGACCACCTCTGGAGCGCGCTCGGTGACAACGGCTACACCCAGCCCCGCTTCGACGCCTGGATGATCGCCGCCGGCATCGCCCAGGCCACGTCGAAGGTCACGGTGGGCACCCTGGTGTCGGCCATCAACATGCGCAATCCCGCCGTGCTGGCCAAGCAGGCGCTGACGCTCGACCACATGTCCGGGGGCCGGGCCGTGGCCGGCATCGGTGCGGGTGGCAACCCGAAAGACGGGGCCGTGGCCGGGGAGAAGCCCTGGTCACCGGCCGAGAAGTCGGAACGGCTCGACGAGTACCTCACCGTGGTACGGCAGGTCGCGGCCGGAGGCGAACTGGACTACACCGGAAAGCATTACAGCACCCAGGGGGTGGCCGGACCGACGCCCGTGGCGCCCAGGGTCCCGCTGCTGGTGGCCGCGCACCTGAAGTCGTCGCTGACCGTCACCGCCCGGCACGCCGACGTCTGGAACTCCTACGGCACGCTGTTCAGCCAGCTCGCGAAGGGCATCCGGCTGACGCCCGAGGAGAGCCTCAGCGTCACGGCCCGGCGATCGGCATTCCTCGATGCGGAGTGCGAGCGCACCGGCCGCGACCCGCAGACCCTGCGCCGCTCGTTCATGCTGGCCTTCACCCAGGACACCCCCTGGGTGAGCGTGCAGCAGTTCCGCGACACCATCGGCCGCTACGCCGAGGTGGGTGTCACGGAGTTCATGTTTCCGTTCCCGCTGCAGGGGCAGCACGATCCGGACGTCTTCACCGAGGTCGTCGAGACCGTGATGCCGAAACTGCAGGCCGGGGAACGCCCGTGATCGACCTGGTCGCCCTGCGCCGGGAGCTGCACGCCGATCCCGAGGTCGGCCTGCAGCTGCCGCGGACGCGCAGCCGGGTGCTCGAGGCCCTGCGTGGTGCCGATCTGGAGATCACCCGGGGCCAGGGCCTCAGCTCGGTCACGGCCGTCCTGAGGGGCGGCCGGCCGGGCCCCTCGGTGCTTCTCCGCGGCGACATGGACGGCCTGCCGATCGCCGAGGACACCGGCCTGCCCTTCGCCTCGACCAACGGCGCCATGCACGCGTGCGGGCACGACCTGCACACCGCCGCGCTGGTCGGGGCCGCTCACCAGCTGGCGGCCGACCGGGAGAACCTCTCCGGGGACGTGGTCTTCATGTTCCAGCCCGGCGAGGAGGGCCACGGTGGGGCCAAGGCCATGCTGGCCGAGGGCGTGCTCGCGGCCAGTGGCTCGAAACCGGTCGCGGCCTACGCCCTCCACGTCATGTCCGACCTGCCGCACGGAGTGTTCTTCGGGCGCCCGGGGCCGATCATGGCCGCCTACAGCACCTTACGTATCGAGGTGATCGGCCGGGGCGGGCACGGCGGGCGGCCGCACGAGGCGCTCGACCCGATCCCGGTGGCGGCGCAGATCATGACGGCCGTGCAGACCTACGTGGCGCGCCGCTTCAACGCCTTCGATCCGGTGGTGCTGACCTTCGGCGAGTTCCACGCCGGTACCGCGCCCAACGTGATCGCCGAGCGGGCCACGCTGAACGCGGGCATCCGCACGTTCTCACCCGCCCACACCCGGCGGATCGCGGTCGAGCTCCCGGCGCTGGCCGAGGAACTCGCGGTCGCGTCGGGCTGCCGGGCCGACGTCACGTTCACCCCGGTGATGGCCCCCACGGTGAACGATCCGCAGGCCGCCACGGTGCTCGAGCAGGTGGCGCGCACCCTCGGCACCTACGTCGAGCTCGAGAACCCGCGCAGCGGCTCGGAGGACTTCTCCGAGATCCTGGCCCAGGTTCCCGGCGCGTTCGGATATCTCGGCGCGGCTTTCCCCGATTCCGAGCCGCAGGCCGGGAACCATTCACCTCGAGCGGTTTTCGATGACTCCCTGCTCGCGGACGCGGCCGGCCTGCTGGCCGGGTGCGCCCGTCACCACCTCTGTACCGGATCCTGAAAGGTCACCATGTCCAGCGTTTCTCCCCAGCCGACCGGGCGTCGCGGTGCTGACGTTCTCGTCGAGGCCCTGATCGCCAACGGCGTCGAGACCCTGTTCGGTGTGCCCGGAGACACCGGTGTGGTGTTCTACGACGCGCTGTTCCACCGGCGCGACGCCATCGAGCACGTGCTCGCGCGCGACGAGCGGCACGCCGCCTACATGGCCGACGGGTACGCCCGCGTGCGCAACCGCGTCGGCGTGGTCGAGGTGTCGAGCGGCGGCGGAACCACCTACGTGGTGGGCGGTCTCGGCGACGCGTACGCCTCGGGCATCCCGGTGCTGCTGCTCACCTCCGACATCCACCGCGGCAGCCGGAACACCGGTGCGCTCACCGAGATCGACCAGGTGGCGTTGTTCAGTGCGGTGACCAAGGCCCAGGCGGTCGTGGACCGGGCCTGCGACATTCCCGCGACCGTCGCTTCGCTGCTGGTCACGGCGGTCAGTGGACGTCCCGGTCCGGTCGCGCTGATCGTGCCGGAAGACGTGCTGGAAGAGATCACGGACGCGCCGGTCGTCACCTCGACCGCCACCCTGCCCGGTGAGCGGGCGGCGGCCGGTGAGGATCTCGTCCGCCAGGCCGCGCAGGTGCTGCAGAACGCGGCGAAGCCCGCGATCGTCGCGGGCGGGGGCGTTCACGCCTCGGACGCGTACGCCGAGCTCGCGCGGCTCGCCGCCGCCGTCGGGGCCGGGGTGGCCACGAGTATTCACGGCCAGGGCGCGATCTCGACGAAGGACGCGTGGTGGCTGGGGATCGTCGGCAACAACGGCGGCCAGCCGGGCACCAACCGCTACGTGGCCGAGGCCGACGTGGTGCTGCTGGTCGGCACCCGGGGCAACGCGACCAACACGAACTCCTGGACGGCCCCGGCGCGGTCGGGTGTCACGGTGATCCAGATCGACATCGAGGCCGATCGCGCGGGCCGCAACTTCCCGGGCTCCCTGGGCCTGGCCGGCGACGCGAAGACGGTGCTCGGGCAGATCCTGGCCGAGCTCCCCGTCGTCCGGGAGCTCGATGCCCGTGAGGCCGAGGTGGCGCAGGCCCGCGCCGATGCCACCCCGCCCACCGAGGAGCCCGAGTTCGCCCCCGGCGTGCTCTACCCGCGCACCGTGATCGAGTCGGTGCACGCGGCCCTGGGCGACGACGTCACCGTGGTCGGCGACCCGGGCACCCCCACCCCGAACGTGGCCGTGTTCTGGCCGGTTGCGCAGGCCGGCCGCCGCACCGTGATCCCGCGCGGGCACGGCCCGATGGGTTACGCCATCCCCGCCGCGATCGGTGTGGCCAAGGCTCTGCCGGGTAGGCCGGTGGTCTCGGTGACGGCCGACGGCAGCTTCGCGATGTCCTGCGGTGAGCTGGAGACGGCGGCGCGCTTCCACCTGCCGATCCTGTTCGTGCAGCTCACGAACAACAGCATGGGCTGGATCAAGATGCTGCAGCACCTCTACACGGGGGGTCGCTACTTCGGCGTGGACCCCGGTCCGGTGGACGCGGTGCTGGTGGCGAGGGCCAACGGGGTGGACGGGGTCAAGGTGACCTCGGCGGAGCAGCTCAAGGCGGCGCTGGAGTCGTTCGCCGCCGATCCGCGTCCGTTCTACATCGACGTCGACGTGCCTCACATGATCGACTACGCCCCGCCGGTGCCCGCGTGGGACAAGGGACTGGCCGGTGACACCGAGCGCCCGGTTTACTGAGCGAATGTCTGTTTCCGAGGGCGCGCGGCCCGTTCTCCGTTCGGAGACCGTCTACGGCACCCTCCGGCAGGAGATCACTGACGGCGTGCTGGCTCCCGGCACGCCGTTGGTGGAAGACGACATCGCCGAGCGCCTCGGCGTCTCGCGCACCCCGGTGCGCGAGAGCATCCAGCGGCTGGCGGCCGACGGCCTGGTCGACTCCCGCCGCCGGCGCTGGATCGTGCACGCCTACCAGCCCGAGGAGATCAGCGAGATCTACGGGGTGCGGGCAGCACTGGAGTCACACGCGGCCCGGCTGGCGGCGCTCAACGCCGACGGGGCCACGCTGGAGCGCATCGAGGCCCGGCGTGAGGTGATGACGCGCGAGAACCTGATCACCCTGGTTCAGCGGGGCACGGCCAACGACGAGTTCCACGATCTGATCAGCGGGGCGTCCGGAAACCCGCGGCTGCTGCGCACGATCCGCGACCAGCGCCTGTTCCACTTCAACCGGCACATCGGGGCGCTGTACGACGAGGAGTCGCTGCGCACCACCTCGCGGCAGCACGGGCAGCTCATCGACGCGGTGTGCGCACGGGACGCCGACGGGGCGTCGGAGATCGCGCGCATCCACGTGGAGTTCTCGCTGCAGTTGCTGCTGGACAGGTTGTTCTAGAACGTTGCCCCGGGTTCGGGTGACCTGACGAGTTCAATTGCCCGAGGCAACGTTTCAGGACAGTGGCAGCCGGCTCACTCCCGAGTCCACCTCGTCGTCGGTGGTGTCGTGGTCGTGGTTGCGCCAGGCGCCGCGGTCGCTGGGGCGCGTCGGTCGGGCGGCATCGTCGGGGCCGTAGTCGTGGTCGTTGACGCCGTCGGGTGGGCCTAGAGACATCGTCGTTCTCCTTCGCTCGGAGTCGTTTCAGGCTACGCCCGGGCGAAAAGGGAAGCGCGGTGCGGCCCCCGGACGGCCTATTCTCGCGAGCCGGGAACTTGTGGAAGACCTGTGCGTTGTTGGCGGAGGGCCGATGAGTTCTGGGCGGCGGGCCGGTCCAAGCACGTGAAACCGACTCATCCGGGAGGGTGCGATGACCGACCTGGCTATTGAAACAGCCGGTCTGGTGAAGAAGTTCGGCGAGATGCGGGCCGTCGACGGGGTGGATCTGCGGATCCCCACCGGCGGCGTCTACAGCGTGCTGGGGCCGAACGGAGCCGGCAAGACCACCACCATCCGGATGCTGGCCACCCTGCTCGAGCCGGACGGGGGCACCGCCACCGTGCTCGGGCACGACGTGGTGCGCGAGGCCCGGCAGGTGCGGGCCCGGGTGGCCATGACCGGGCAGTTCGCCTCGCTCGACGAAGACCTCACCGGCCTGGAGAACCTGCTCCTGCTGAGCCGTCTCTACGGTTACGGGCGCGGCGCGGCCAAGCAGCGGGCGCACGAGCTGCTCGCCGCCTTCGACCTCTCCGACGCGGCGAACAAGCAGGTCAAGGCGTATTCGGGCGGTATGCGGCGGCGCATCGACATCGCCGGCAGCATCGTGGTGCGGCCCGACCTGATGTTTCTCGACGAGCCCACCACGGGCCTCGACCCGCGCAGCCGTAACCAGGTCTGGGAGATCGTGCGGGCCCTGGTCGGGGCCGGCACCACGATCCTGCTCACCACGCAGTACCTGGAAGAGGCCGACCAGCTGGCCGACCGCATCGCCGTGATCGACCAGGGCAAGGTCATCGCCGAGGGCACGAGCGGCGAGCTCAAGGCCTCGGTCGGCTCCGGCGCGGTGAAGGTGCGCGTGGCCGACCCGGCCGCGCGTGACGAGGTGGCCCGGCTGCTGGCCGAGAGCCTGCACGCCGAGCCGGTGCTGGAGTCCGACGCGGCCTCGATCTCGATGCGGGTCGTCGACCCCACCGCGGTCGCCGGTGCGCTGCAGCGGGTGGGTGAGCGCGGCCTGGTGATCAGTGAATATTCGCTCGGGCAACCGAGTCTCGACGAGGTGTTCCTGGCGCTGACCGGGCACCTGGCTGACAAGGAGGCTGCGGCATGAGCACGATCAGCCCGGCGCCGGCGAAGAAGACCGTCGACGCCAAGATTCTCGCGGCCCTCGGCTCTTCGGAGCGCCCGCCCGCGGCCGGCCCGGTCAGTTCCTCGCTGACCTTTGGCTGGCGCGCCCTGCTCAAGATCAAGCACGTGCCCGAGCAGCTCTTCGACGTGACCATGTTCCCGATCATGTTCACGCTGATGTTCACCTACGTGTTCGGCGGCGCCGTCTCGGGATCACCGAAAGAGTATCTGCAGTACGCGCTTCCGGGGATCCTGGTGCAGACCATCGTGTTCATCACGATGTACACCGCGATGACCATCAACAGCGACATCGAGAAGGGCGTGTTCGACCGCATCCGGTCGCTGCCCGTCTGGCGCCCCTCGCTGCTGGTCGGGGCGCTGCTCGGAGACACCCTGCGCTACCTGATGGCCTCCACCATCGTGCTGGTGGTGGGCGTGCTCATCGGCTACCGCGCGCCCGGCGGCTTCGTCGGCGTGATCGCGGCCGTGGGGCTGCTGCTGGTGTTCTGCTTCTCGCTCAGCTGGCTCTGGCTGATCCTGGGCCTGAAGGTGCGCACGCCCAATGCCGTGATGGGCATGGCGATGATGATCCTGTTCCCGCTCACGTTCGTCAGTTCGGTGTTCGCGCCGCCGGAGACCATGCCGGGCTGGCTGCAGGCCTTCGTCGACGTGAATCCGGTGACGCTGCTCGTCGAGGCCGCCCGGGGCCTGATGAACGACAACCCGGACGGTGGGGACATCCTCTTCGTGCTCGGTGCCTCGGTGGTGCTGACGGCGGTGTTCTCGCCGATCGCGCTGCGCATGTACAACCGCAAGTCCTGAACGCTGCCGAGGTCGTCTGAGGCTGCGGGGGCAAGGCCTCAGACGACCTTGGGAGGCTCGCTGTCGGCGTAGGTGCGGTCCGCGTCGACATACGCGTTGAGCCAGCCGCCGGGCGGGTAGGCACCGACCACGACGCGGTGGTCGTTCCAGCCGCAGCCGATCGTGAGCACCCCCGACTCGGTGATCTCGATGTTCTCGGCGTCGTTGTACACATCGGCGCTGGCGGTGGGGCCGGTGTCGTTGTGGCGGGAAAGGATCACAGTGACTGACATAGTGTGATCGTAGGGTTACGCAACGTCACTCGCATGGTATGTGCCCTGAACGGCTCAATCGTGATCGAGCGGAAGTTCCCTCCCGTCGGCGCGAGACGGGTCACACCGGTCGCCGTGGCAGACTTGCTGGTCATGAGCTCCCGCGTGGTCACCGCGTTCCGCGTCGTCGCCTTCGCCGAGGCGGTCAGCTGGCTCGGGCTGCTGATCGGCATGTACCTCAAGCGCGTCGCCGAGACCACCGAGGTCGGTGTGCAGGTCTTCGGCCCGATCCACGGTGGCGTCTTCGTGGCCTACGTGCTGCTCACCCTCTACACCGCGCGGGTGCAGCGCTGGGCGATCGGCACCACGCTGCTCGGTCTGGCCGCCTCCATCCCGCCGTTCTTCACGGTGATCTTCGAGGTGTGGGCCAAGCGCACCGGCAAGCTCGAGCCCACCTCCGAGCCCGTCGCCGCCTGACTCACAGAGGGAACTCCCCGGCCAGGTAGGTCGGGGTGTAGAACTCCGCCGGATCCTTGGCGAGAGAAGCCTTCACATAGGCGCTCCACTCGTCCACCAGCACCTCCTGGGCACCCGCCTCGACCCCGTCGAGCGTGGCCGTGGCGACCTCGGCCACGCTGAGCATCGGGCCGGTGTAGTCGCCGGGGGAGATGCCCGTCTTCGCCATGCCCAGCAGCACCCCGGTCACCTGGGTGTTCTGCCGGAACAGCTCGACCCGCAGGCTGTTGGTCAGCGACCAGGCCGCGGCCTTGGCCGCCGAATAGGCCCCGCCCCCACCGTTGTACGAGAACCAGCTCATCGCGGACAGGATGTTCACCAGCCCGCCCCCGCCGTTCGCGGCCAGGATCGGCGCGAAGGCCCGCGACACCTCGAGCGTTCCGTAGTAGTGGGTGTCCATCTCCAGGCGCACCAGGTCCGGCCGGTCGCCGAGAAGGCCTGCCCCGGTGAAGATTCCCGCGTTGTTGACGACCAGGGTGACGTCCTGCGCGACGGCGGCCGCGGCGGCCACCGAGTCCGGGTCGGTGATGTCGAGCGGCAGGGGCTCCACGCCCGGCAGATCCACCGTCGAGGGGGTGCGGGCACCCGCGTAGACCTTCGCAGCGCCACGCTGCAGCAGGTGGGCGGCGATCTCGCGGCCGATGCCGCGGTTGGCCCCGGTGACCAGGGCGACGGATCCGGTGATGTTCATGGTGTTCCTCTCGCTGGGCCGGCCGGAGTGGCCGGCGCCTGCGAGCACGCTAAAAGCTCACATCAATGTGAGGGGCAAGTACGCTTTCCAAGATCTTCGGCACGGCTCAACCGCCGCCCGGCGCCTGCCGATACAGGCCGCATGACCGACGACACCGTGGCCATGGAGACCGTGATCGTGCACCCGGACGGACCGGGCGCGACCGGGTCGACCAGCCTCGCGGGCGTGCCCGGTGACCCGATCCTGCGCCTGTTCGCGAGCATCGCCGAGCAGGCCGCGTTCGAGCTCGGCATCACCGTCGCGGTGGACGGGGCCCTGGTCTCCGGAGTGCTGGTGGGGCAGGACGAGTGGCTGCGGCTGCTCGGGCAGACGCTCGACGGCGGCGAGTCGATCGCCCAGTCGCTGCGCCGCTACCTGAACAAGAACCTGCACGAGGCCGTCACCGAGGTGATCGAGCCGCTGAACGACGACCCGGAGCCCGAGGAGTACGAGTACCTGCACCTCAAGGGCGCCCGCTACGTGTCGGGGGAGTCGTTCGTGCCGACGCCGCCGAGCGGCCCGGTGCTGTGGCGTGGGCGCATCGAGCACATCTCGGGCTGGAGCTGGGGCACGCTGTCCGCGCCCGGCGGTCACTGAGGTCCTGGGTCGAATTCGAAGCTAAACTCGGGGGATGCCCCCTCGTGAGCTGCCGCCCGGTGCCAGCGCGTACTTCGCCCTGCTCGAGGTCAGCGCCCTGCTGCACCACGAGCTCGAGCAGCAGGCACGCGAGGACGCGGGCATCACGTTCGTGCAGTTCCAGATCCTCGCGGCGCTCAGCGAGCACCCCGAGGGCTCACGCACGATGACCGACGTCGCTGACCAGATCGTGCACAGCCGCAGCGGTCTCACCTATCAGGCCCAGAAGCTCGAGGAGGCCGGGTATCTCACCCGCGGCCCGGCGCCTGGCGACGAGCGCAGCACCATGGCCACGCTGACGCCCGCGGGCCGGGAGGTGCTCGCCGGGGTGCTGCCGGGGCACCTGGGAGTGGTCCGGGAACTGTTCCTCGACCCCCTGGCGACCGAGGACACCGACGAACTGACCCGCGTCCTCGATCTCGTGCGCACTCACATGCGGGGTCGGCCCCCACGTTCGGCGGCCCGGCGCTCACGTCGTCCGGAGACCAAATGAAAGACGCCCGGGCACCTTTCGGTGTCCGGGCGCCTCTGCTTCCGGGTTACTTGGGCAGGTTGCCCTGGTAGACCAGGTTGCGACCGGTGCCGCCGTAGAGCCTGTCGTTACCGCTTTCGCCGGCGATCGTGTCGTTGCCCGAGTTGCCGTAGATCGTGTCGTTGTGCGAACCACCGAGCAGGGCGTCGTGGCCGTTGCCGCCGGAGATCCAGTCGACACCGGCGTCGCCGGAGACGATGTCCTCGCCGTTGCCGCCGTAGATCTTGTCGTTGCCGCTGGCCCCGAGCACCAGGTCGTCGCCCGCACCGGCGTCGATCCAGTCGTTGCCGGCGTCGCCCGAGATCAGGTCGTCGCCGGAGTTGCCGTAGATCTTGTCGTTGCCCGACGCGCCGAGAATGGTGTCGTCGCCGGCGTCACCGTAGACGGTGTCGTTGCCCGCGTCACCGGAGATCTCGTCGTCGCCCGCACCGCCGCAGATCAGGTCGTTGCCGCCCCGGCCCTCGATGCTGTCGGCCCCGCCGAGGCCGACGATCACGTCGTTGCCCTTGGTGCCGATCAGCGCATCGGTGCTGTTGCCGCCGATGATCGTCGCCTTCTTGCCCCCGCAGGTCGGCGTGGCGGCCTCGGCCGTGCCGGCCATGCCCAGCACCAGACCGCCGGTCACGAGGGCCGCGGAACCGAGGATCGCCACACGCTTGAAGACGTTCAAAAAACTGCTCCCCATGATGTCCACCGGGCCTCCATGGCCCGGGATGCAGCACCACATCTCCGCGGAATCCATCCGCAGGAGGTGTGACGCTATCGGGGGCAAGGCTTTTGCGTCGAGAAACGGCCTGTGACCTAGTGCACAGTTTTCACACAGGTTCCACCCCGGTGGGCGTTTTCGAGGTCAGCGGGGTCCGTTGCCCTGGTACACCCGGTTGGCTCCCGGGCCGCCGTCGAGCTTGTCCTTGTCCGCGCCGCCGGCCAGGTAGTCGGAGCCGTTGCCGCCCAGAAGAGTGTCACGGCCCGCGTTGCCCCGCAGGTCGTCGGAACCCTCGCCGCCGGAGATCCAGTCGTTGCCCGAGCCGCCGGTGACCACGTCGGAACCGGAGTTGCCGTAGATCTTGTCGTGCCCGGCGCCACCGCTGATCGTGTCGGTGCCGGAACCGCCGGACAGCGTGTCGTTCCCGGCGTTCCCGGTGATCAGGTCGACGCCCGCGTCGCCGTTGACCCGGTCGTTGCCGGTGCCCCCGGAGATCGAGTCGTTGCCGTCGCCACCGCAGATCAGGTCGTTGCCGCCGTTGCCCTCGATGTAGTCGTTGCCGCTCAGGCCGACGATGACGTCCGCCCCCGCGGTGCCGATCAGGTTGTCGCTACCGGCGGTGCCGATGATCGTGGCCTTCTTGCCCTGGCAGGTCGGGGTGGCCGCATGAGCGGTGCTACTGAGGCCGAGCATCGCGGTACCGGTCAGGCCGAGGGCCACGGTGCCGACCGCGAATCGCCTACCCAAAGTCACGAGCATCTCCTTCGATCGGATCGCTGACTCTGCGCAGGCTAACTTACGAGACGGTAACGGCACCTTGGTCATCAGGGTGATCGCCGGCGAGCCAGGCGGTCAGACGGGCCAGGGCGGTGCTGTCGCGCTTGGCCGCGACTTCGGTGGCCAGGTCGAGAATGCTCACGCCGCGTAGTGATTCCCGCCAGGCGCGCTCGGCCCCGGCCATCGTGCGGGCGATGCCGCAGGGCTCCTGGCACTGCTCGGCCGGGGTGCCCATCGGGCCCCGTTGCCGGATCTCGGAGCAGACGAACGCGGGCCGGCCTCCGTCGACCGCCTTCACGATGTCGTGGACGCTGATCTCGCCCGGAGCGCGCCCGAGCACGTAGCCGCCGTCTTTTCCCTGGACCGAGCGGATGATGCCGGCGCGCGACAGGGCCTGCAGGTGCTTGGCCAGGTAACTGCTGGAGACGTCGTGGAACTCGGCCAGCCGGGCGGCGGGAACGGGCCGGTCGGCCGCGGTGAGCAGGACGCAGCAGTGCACCGCCCACTCGACACCGTCGGACATCTTCATACGCACATGGTACTTGACTCGGATGTTCTCTATCCGAGTATGTTGACCCGGACAGAAAATATCCGAGTTACCTCGAGGGAGCGGTCATGAAGATCGTCGTACTGGGTGGCAGTGGCCTGATCGGTGCCCAGCTGGTCGAGATCCTGCGCGGGCAGGGCCATCAGGTGGTTCCGGCCTCGCGCTCGACCGGGGTGGACGTGCTCACCGGCTCCGGTCTGGAGCTCGAGGGGGCCGAGGTCGTGGTCGACGTCCTGAACTCGCCGTCGTTCGCCGATGACGACGTGCTGCGCTTCTTCACCACCTCGACCGCGACCGTGCTCGAGAAGGCCTCGGGGGTGAAGCATTACGTGGTGCTGTCGATCGTCGGCACCGACGGGGTGCCCGGCAGCGGCTACCTGCGGGCCAAGGCGGCGCAGGAGGAGCTGGTGCGGGCCTCCGGCATCCCGTTCTCGATCGTGCGGGCGACCCAGTTCTTCGAGTTCGCGCCGGGCGTCGCCGCGATGTCCACCGACGCCGCCGGCACCGTCCGGCTCCCGACCGATCTGGTGCAGCCCATCGCCGCCGCCGAGGTGGCACGCATCCTGGCCGGTGTCGTGGTGGGCTCCCCGGTGGGGCAGATCGACATCGCCGGGCCGGAGCGGTTCGGGCTGGACGAGTACGTCCGCCGCGCGGCGCCCGGCACGCCGGTCGTGACCGACCCGGAAGCCACCTACGCCGGGGCGAAACTGCAGCCCACGTCACTGGTTCCGGTGGGTGACGCGGTCGTCTCGGAGGTCTCGCTGGAGTCCTGGCAGCAGGCGGGTGCGCGATGAGGGTCGCGGTGGCCGGGGGGACCGGTGCGGTCGGGCGGCACGTCGTCGACGTCCTGCGCGAGCGCGGGCACGAGGCCGTGGTGCTGGCCCGCTCGGCCGGGGTCGACCTGGTCACCGGCCGGGATCTGGACCTCGGCGGGGTGGACGCGGTGGTCGACGTGACCTCGGTGTCGACGCAGAAGCAGGCTGAGGCCGAGAGCTTTTTCGGCGCCGTGACCGGCCATCTGCTCGAGGCCGGGAAGGCCTCCGGGGTGGGGCATCACGTGGTGCTGTCGATCGTGGGCATCGACGACGCCCCGACCGGGTACTACCGCGGCAAGGTGCTGCAGGAGCGACTCGTCGAGGAGGGCGGGGTGCCCTGGACCATCCTGCGCGCCACCCAGTTCCACGAGTTCGCCGCGCAGATCCTGGCCGCGCTCCGGGTCGGGCCGCTGCACCCGGTGCCGGTCATGCGCAACGAGCCGGTGGCGGCCCGGGAGGTGGCCGAGCACCTGGCCGACCGGGTGGAGAAGGGCCCGGCCGGGCGCGTGCCCGATCTCGGTGGGCCGCGGGAGGAACGGATGGCCGACATGGCGCGGGCGTACCTGCGGCACACCGGCCGTCGGGGGTTCGTGCTGCCGGTTCCCGTGCCGGGTGCGGGCGGCCGGGCCATGCGGGACGGCACGCTGGTCACCGGGGCCGGCGCGGTGCACGGCCGGCAGACCTACGCCGAGTGGCTCGCGGCCCAGCCACGCTGACCAGGGGTCTTCGCCGCGTCCGCCGCACCGGCCGGAGCCGTTCACCGGCTCGGGGGGCACGGTGGGGCCCGGGAGACTTAGCCTGTCCCAACGGGTGTGGATCACGTGCGGATGGGGTGAGCTGTATGTGGGCGTATCGGCTGGCGGGTCCAGGGCGGTTCGAGCGGTGCACGGTGGCGGAGCCGGAGGCCCCGACCACGGGGCAGGTGGTCCTGCGCACCACGTCGGGCGGCATCTGCGGCAGTGACCTCGGGTTCTTCCGCGGGGCCACGACGCCCGAGGGCACGCTGAAGGAGAGCATGTTCGGGGAGCCGGGTTTCCCGTTGCACGAGATCACCGGGCAGGTGGTGGCGTCGGCGCACCCCGATCACGAGGTCGGCGACCAGGTGGTCGGCTGGGCCACCCGCACCGACGGGGTGGCCGAGTACGTCACCACCAGCGGCGACCAGGTCGCGGGGTACCGCTCCACGCTGAAACCCGAGATCGCCGTGCTGCTGCAGCCTCTCGCCTGCGTGCTCCACGCCGTCGAGCAGCTGGGCGACGTGACCGGCAAGAACGTGGCCGTGCTGGGGCTCGGGCCGATCGGGCTGCTGTTCGCCCACGTGCTGCGGGCCCGTGGCGCCGGGCGCATCACCGGCGTCGACCGGGTGCGCCGCGACGAGATGGCCACCCGGTTCGGGGTCGACGAGGTGGTGTGGGCCTCGTCCGACCGCTGGGCGCGCGACGCCATCCTCGAGCCGGAGGTGGTGGTCGAGTGCATCGGGCACCAGGCCGGCACCCTGAACGACGCGATCCGGGTGGCCGCGTACGGCGGGCAGATCTACTACTTCGGCGTGGCGGACGAGGCGGCCCAGAGCGTGAACCTGCGCCAGCTGCAGCGCAAGAACCTCACGCTGTACACGGGGCTCACCCGTGACCGGCGCCGGATGCTCGGTGAGGCGGGCCGCTACCTCGCCGAGCACCCGGGGCTGGAGACCGGTTACGTCACCGACGTGATCCACGTGGTGGAGATCGAGGCCGCGTTCCGCCGGGCCCTCGACCCGGCTCCGGCGCAGGGCAAGGTCGTCGTGCGGATGCCCTGACCCATCCCTGGAGGCACTACAGGACCAGCTGCGGCCAGCCGGCCAGGTCGGCCAGCAGCTGCCGGTCGTGGGTGGCCACCACCACCGCGGCCGGCGTCCGGTCCAGCGCCTCGGTCAGCTCGTCGACGAGCGTCGCCGCCAGGTGGTTGGTGGGCTCGTCGAAGAGGATCAGGCCGGGGCGCCGGGCGAGCTGCCGGGCCAGGTCCAGCCGCCGTTGCTGCCCCTGCGACAGCCGGGCGGCCGGCGTGCGCCGGGCCTCCGCGTCGAGCAGGCCCGTGCTGCTCAGCGACGGCTTGTCGCCCGGGACCGCGTCGTAGATCTCCTGCGCGGTCCGATCGGCGGGCCACTGCGGTGTCTCCTGACCGACGAGGGCGACCACCACGTCCGCCGTCACCTCGAGACGACCCCGGGACGGGGCCAGCAACCCCGAAAGCACGCTCAGGACGGTTGATTTACCGGCACCGTTCGCGCCGGTCACGAGCAGGCGGTCGCCGCCGGCCAGCCGCACACTCACCGGGGCGGTGAGTCGGTCGTCCACCATGACGTCCTCGCAGTTCAGCAACGGCGCCCCCGGACGCACCGGAAGATGCGGCCAGTTCAGCGCCGGCGGGGGCGGGGGCACCGTGATCCGGTGTGCCTCCAGGGCCTCCTGCTGCCTCCGGAACGCCTGCACCGCGCCCGGCGCGTGCGACTGCCGCTGGTGTCTGCCCGTGCCCTTGTCCGGCCGCCACCCGGTGCTCAGCCGGTCCCGGGCCCGGTCGGCGGCCTGCGCCAGCCGCTGGTGCTCCGCCACCTGCCCGGCGTGGTCGGCCACCCAGCTCTCTCGTTCCCGCCGCCGTCCGTCCTGCCAGCCCGGGTATCCGCCGGCGTACACGCGAGGACGCCCGTCCCGGCTGGGGTCGAGGTCGAGGACGTCGGTGGCCAGGTCGCGCAGCAGGGCCCGGTCGTGCGTGACGACGGCCAGGCCACCCGGGTGCTGCCTCAGCCTCCCCGTGAGGAACTCCAGGCTCCCGGCGTCGAGGTGGTTGGTCGGCTCGTCGAGCAGCAGCAGGTCGTACGGGGCACCGAGCAGGCAGGCCAGCCGCACGCGGTACCGCTGGCCCACCGAGAGCGTGCTCAGGGTCCGGGCCCGGTCGGGGCAGGCCCGCAGTGCCTCCAGGGCCATGTCGACGCGGCGTTCGGCGTCCCAGGCGTCGAGCCGGGTGGCGACGTCGAGAGCCTGCGCGTAGTCGCCGTCCGCACCCGGCCGGCCCTCCGCCAGCGCCTGCGCGGCCCGGTCCAGGGCCGCCAGCGCCCGCCGGGGTGCGCTCAGCGCCTCGTCGACCAGGGTGCCCACGCTCTGGCCGTCCGCCACCGCGAGAGCCTGGTGCAGCAGGGCGAAAGTGCCTGTCCGCTGCACGGTTCCGGAGTCGGGGGACAGGGTGCCCGCGAGCACGTGCAGCAGGGTGGTCTTGCCCCGGCCGTTCTCACCGGCCACGGCCAGCCGGGACCGGGCGGTCACGGTGACGCAGACATCGTTCAGGACCCGGCGTCCGCCGAGGGTCAGGTTCAGGTGTTCGGCCCGCAGTTGGGCGTGGCTGCCCGCGGGCAGGCCGGAAGAAAGGATGGGCACAGGTGGCTCCGCGTCTGAGGTGGGAGCGCGGGCAGCATCGGGTCGCCGCCCGGCGCGATGACCGGGACGACGGCGTGGAGATCTCCTCGGGGCGCCGCCGTCAGGCGGCGGACCGGAGCCGCATGAGTGCGGTGCCAGGAACCATGCCGCCAATCTACGGCGCCGCTCGCCGGGGGCCAACCGGTTTCCTCAGTGTGGGCTTGTGGCACACCTAAATGAATGTGAAAAGGGGTTTTAGCGGTTATCTGCGCCGAGAAGCACTGCTACGTTTGAATCGTCGATTTGTGAAGCTTGCTTACTAATCGTGGCTGTCCCTGAAACCAGCCGGACCTCTTCTGAATCGAGTCACTGATGAGCCGACGCCTCTCAGTCCGCCCTGACCGCACCGCGAAACCCTCCGGCCGCCGCTGGAAGACGATGGTGGGCGCCTTCTCGGTAGCCGCCGTCGCCGCGGCCGTGGCTGCCACCACCATGCTCGGGTCGGGTGCGGCCACCGCCTCGCCCTCGCTGCCCACGCACCTGCTCACCGGCTACTGGCAGAACTTCGACAACGGCGCCAAAGCCCTGAAACTGTCCGAGGTTCCGACCAGCTACGGCATCGTGGCGGTGTCGTTCGCCGACGCCGTGGCGGGCAGGACCGGCGCGATCGACTTCAACCTCGACACCTCGCTCGCCGGTGGCTACACCGACGCGCAGTTCAAGGCCGACGTGAAGACCCTCCAGGGCCGCGGCCAGAAGGTGATCATCTCGGTCGGTGGCCAGAACGGCACGATCACGCTGCCCGACGCCACCGCCGCGAACTCCTTCGCCGACAGCACGCTGGCCCTGATGGACGAGTACGGCTTCGACGGCGTCGACATCGACCTGGAGAACGCGCCGAACCTCACCAACATGACCACGGCGCTGAACAAGATCGCCGACGAGGCGGGCTCGAGCTTCGTGCTCACGATGGCCCCGGAGACCCTGTACGTGCAGGAGGGCGGCTCCTACCTCGCGCTCATCGACCAGGTGAAAGACCTGATCACCGTGGTCAACACGCAGTACTACAACTCCGGCAGCATGCTCGGCCGCGACGGCAAGTCGTACAGCGCCGGCACGGTCGACTTCCAGACCGCGCTCGCCGACGTGCTGCTCAACGGCCACCTGCGCGCCGACCAGGTCGGCCTCGGTCTGCCCGCCACCAGCCAGGCGGCCGGCAGCGGCTACGTCGACCCGTCGGTGGTGAACGCGGCGCTCGACTGCCTCACCCAGGGCACCAACTGCGGCTCCTACAAGCCCGCCGCCAAGTACCCGACGCTGCGCGGCGCGATGACCTGGTCGATCAACTGGGACGCGGCGAACGGCTACAAGTGGGCGAACACCGTGGGCGGCCACCTGGCGAGCCTGCCCGGCGGCACGGGTGGTGACACGGGTGGAGGCACCGGCGGGGGCAGCACGCCCACCGTCGCGCCGACCGGCCCGGCCCAGCCCACGGCCGGCCCGACCGCGACCACCGGCCCGACCACCACGACCACGACGACCGCCCCGAGCCAGGGCTGCACCGGCCTGCAGGCGTGGAACAAGACCACGGCCTACACCGGCGGTACGAAGGTCTCGTACAACGGCCACGCCTGGTCGGCGAAGTGGTGGACGTACGGCGACACCCCGGGCCAGAACGCCCAGGACGTGTGGGTGGACGGCGGCGCCTGCTGAGCCGCACATAGCCGCTCATCCCCTACCGCGCATGATCACGACCGGCTCGGATCCGGCCGTGATCATGCGTTTTGGGGTTCGTACGCGGTGCGGCGCCGGCGGCCCCGCCCGGCGTGCGCCCGGACGGGCCGCCGGACACGCACAGCACCCGGGCCGAGCACGGGCCGCGGCAGCGGTTGCGGCGATCGGCTGAAAGCGCCTGCGAGAAGGCAATGAACGTCGGCCGGCGACCGACTGGCGGCTCACGCCCGGAGTGACCGGGAGAGCCGCCGATCGCGGGAGACGTTGAATGCAGCCCGGAGCCACCGAGCAGTCCCCGGTTCGCCGCCGGACCGTCTTCTGCAATTCCGGCGGTACTGCCCGTTCCGAGGGCGTGTGCCCGAACTGCGTCCGGGCAAGATCATTTCCGTCGCCCCACCGCCGGCCCCGGTCCGGCGAGGCCGCCTCCGGGTCGTCCCCGGGGTGGCCGTGTTCGCCTTGCTGCTGGGCGGTGTCGGGCTCGGCGTGAAGAGTCCCGACGACGCGAACCGGGCGAACAGCCGGCTGCAGCGCACGCCGGACTCGCTGATCAGCAGCACGAGATCGACGCCCTGAGGAACTGCCGGGCCGGGTGATCAGTGCGCTCGGGAACATGCCCTACGGCGGCTACTCGCCGGCCGGGGCGAACCTGCGCGCCGTCGAGGCCGACTGCGACAGTGCGTACGCGGCCTTCTGGGGCCGTTTTCGGTCATCACCCCGAAAACGGCAGGAGCGCCGCGCGTCCGGATGGGGGACGCGCGGCGCTCCTGCTTCAGTGACCGCTACTTGAGTGACTGCGTGACGATCGAGTCGACCGCGACGGTGAGCGGCGTGGTCGGGGCCTGGATCGAGTTCGGGCGACCCTCGGCCGGCCAGCTGTTGGTGTGCCAGAAGTTCACCAGGAAGCTGGCCGGGCGGTTCGGGATGCGCTCGGCCGGACCCTGGTAGTCCCAGAGCGAGATCTCCTGGCCGTCGGTGGTCTTCAGCTTGAAGCTCACCCCGTCTTCGGCCCAGTCGATGGTGTAGTCGTTGTACGACTTCGAGGAGTCGAAGTCCTTCACGACCGGAACCGTGGCCGGGCTGGCCTGCCCGCCGCTCAGCACCTCTTTGCACTCACCCGAGAAGTCGGTGTAGTAGCAGGTCGAAATCACCTTGCCGGCCTTCAGATCCACGATCCGGGAGACGCGCTGCGACTTCTCCGTGCTGGCTTCGTAGTCGGTGTAGATCGTCAGGTTCAGCACGTCGGGACGGGCGCAGAGCACCTCGATGTCGATCTCGCTGTTGTCGGTGAGGCCGTCACCGTCCTGGTCGGTGCCGTCGTTGCCGTAGGTGAAGATGCCCGTCACCGCACCGGTGTTCGGCGCCGCCGAGCAGTCGGCGGTCTTGACCCGGCTGGTGAAGCTCCCGTAGGTGAACTCCTGCTTGGAGGCCACCTCGGCCGCGTTGCTGGGCGAGGCGCCCGCGCCGGCCGGGATGGTCAGGTTGAGGGCCTTGCCGTCGGTGGCGCCCGGGTCGCTGACCCCGCCCTTGACCGTGCTGCCGCCGCGCGCGTAGTTCGTGTAGAGCTCCGAGACCGTGCTGGTCCAGTTCTCCGTCTTCTTCGCGCCCGCGAAAACCGTTCCGGCCGGGACCGGCTGGGTGGTCGCGGTCTCTTCCGGGGTGGTCGCCTCCGGGCTTGCGGACGCGGTGGTGCTGGGCGTCGCCTCCGGGGTGGCCGTCGCGGACGGGGAGGCGGTGGAGGTGGGCCGCTTCTTCTTTTTCTTCTTCTTGACGATCTTGTGCGTGGTGCCGTCGGAGGCCGGGTAGGCGCTGCGCTTGTAGGCGACCGTGGCGGCTTCGTCCTGCGTGGTGGTGCTCTGCGGCTTCGACTGGTTGACGGCCACGGCGGCGGTGCCGCCCGCGGCCAGCACGAGCGCGGTGAGGGACGCGGAGACCAGGTACACGCGTCGCCGCCGGGTGTTCTTCATCGAACGGCGGGTCTGGACTTTGCTCATCAGGTCAGGGCCTCCGAGGAACGTGGCCGCCGAACGTCAGGAGATCGGCGGAACCTTCATTGCCTGGTGATCCTGCTGGTGAGAGGCTCAATGTCGGATCAAGCGCCCGGTAAAGCCTTCCTGTGCGGCACTTATCAGGTGACGGAGGGTGTTCGGCTCTTCACGGTGCGGAAACCGGTGTTGGCCATCGAGGAGTCGGGGGTGTTCTGCGACCGGGCCGCGTTGCGGTAGCGGTTGCAGTACGACGGGTGACAGAGGAAAGAGCCGCCGCGCATGGCCTTCTGGCTCCCGGCCTGAGGGCCGCGCGGGTCGGTGACGGTGCCGGCGGTGAGGCAGAAGCGGTAGTAGGCCGGGTGCGCCCAGTCCGAGCACCACTCCCAGACGTTGCCGACGGTCTGCCACAGGCCGTACTCGTTGGGGGAGTAGGTGCGCACCGGGGCGGTGGTGAGAAAGCCGTCCTCGAGCGTGTTCTGCTGCGGGAAGGTGCCCTGCCAGATGTTGCAGAGCCAGTCGCCGTCCGGCCTCTCCGCGTCTCCCCAGGGGTATCGCCGGCCGGGGTGACCGCCCCGCGCGGCTGCCTCCCACTCGGCCTCGGTGGGCAGGCGGCGTCCGGCCCAGGTGCAGTAGGCGTCGGCGTCGTTCCAGCTGATGTGGGTGACGGGGTGGTCGGGCCGGTCGTCGATGCCGGAGTGCCGCCCCTGGGGGTGCTTCCAGTCCGCGCCCCTCACGCCGAGCCACCACGGGGTGGCCGGGGGCTGGCCCAGGATGTCGGCCTCGTCGGCGGCGAGCGCCAGGTGGAACACCGCGGAGAAGCCGAAAGTCTCGGCCTCTGTGCGGTATCCGGTGGCGTCGGCGAAAACGGCCCAGTCGGCGTTGGTGACGCTGGTCGCGTCGATGCTGAACGGGGAGACGGTCACCGGGTGCACGGGGGTCTCGCCGTCGGGGAGCTTGCCGTCGCCGTGGTGGTCGCCCATCGCGAAGGTCTGGCCGGGGATCGGGCACTGCTCGATGCGGTGCTCTCCCGAGGCCGCCCGGATCTGCGGCCGGGCGAGGCGATCGCCCGGTGGGCGGGCGGGTGCACAGCAGGCGTGGTCGGTGGTGTCGTCGGGCTGCACGGTTCACGATGGCACATCCCTGCCCGTACGCAGGGCAGGGATGCGCGGATCGGATCAGCTCGTGAGCCTGCCCGACGCGACGTCGGCCGCGACGGTGCGGATGCAGTCCTCGAACGAGCCCTGCACGACCGTGCCGCAGCAGGCCAGCATGAGGTTGAAGGGCTGGCCGAAGTTCTCGATCGTCATCCCGTCGCGGTCCACGGCCGAGCCGTCGTCGCGGCGCGTGATCGGCGGGTAGTGCAGTTCGGTGCGCTCGACCGCGGTGGCCGGGCCCTGCGTCCACCCGTAGACGGCCTTGCCCCGGCCGAAGCCGTAACCGACCTCCCAACAGGTGCCGGCGTCCGGGTCGGGACCGCGGAACGGGTTGAAGTTGCCGACCACCGCGTCGGCGCGCTCGATCATCTCGACGTTGATGCGGAAGATGGCGGCGGCCAGTTCGGCGCCGCTCAGTTCGTCGAGGTCCGTCTTGTCGTCGCCGTCGAGCGGGGAGATCGGCTCGAGGCCGTGCTCGACGCAGATCTGGCGCATCTTCTCGGCGCGCTGCGGGCCGTCGGGGGCGAAGACCTCGAAGCCGGCGAGGTACAGGCGGGCTGACATGTGGATGCCTTCCGGTCATGGGTGCGTGACGGGTTGGCCTGGCGATATCGAGAAGGATTGTCCAGAGCCGCCGGCCATCCCGGTGCTGGTCCGGGTGGCGGGAGCCGGATCGTCGCACGTCGCCGGGCGGGCGGCCAAGTCGGGTCGCGGCGTTACTTCGAGGTTAAATCCCGAGCTGGATCCGGCTGATGTCCGTTTTCGTCGCATCGCCGGTGGCTACCTTCACTCCTACGAGCCCAACGCGACAGGTGACGGAGAGGATGGTGCGGCGATGAGGAGCGACTCCGGTTGCTGGCGCCGGTCCAACTCTCGTGCGCCCGGTCGTTCCTGACTCGTTCCCCGGGCATCTGACGCCCTGCTGAGGTTCGCCTCGTCCTTTCCGGCCCACCGCGCGACGACGCCGGTCCGGCCCGTTCTGTCTTTACCGCGTACGTGAGCGCCCCGTCGTCCCTGTCGGTGGCCGGCTCAATATGCCCCACGTCGTCGCCCCTGCCCGGGCGGCCCGGTGAAAGGTCCCTCCATGTCCCGCAACGCCTTCCGTGTCCCCGTCGCGATCGCGGCGCTCACCGGGCTGCTCGCCGCCTGTGGTTCCGGTGGTTCGTCGGCCGAAAGTGGTTCGTCGACAGCCACTCTGCAGCTCGGCTGGATCGCCAACGTCGAGAACGCCGGGCCGTACACCGGTCTGGACAAGGGGTACTACGAGGCCGAAGGGGTGGACCTGACCATCACCCCGGGTGGCCCCAGTACGACCGTCGAGCCCCTGGTCGCCAGCGGAAAGGCGCTCGTGGGGCTCAGTTCCACGGACGTCATCGCCCGGGCGGTGGCCGAGGGGGCCCCGCTGAAGATCATCGCAGCCACGCTGCAGCAGAACCCGACGAGCATCATGTCGCTCGCCGACAACCCGGTGAACACGCTGGCCGACCTGGCGGGCAAGAAGCTGTGCGTCCAGACCAGCGGGCAGTCGGTGATCAACGCGGTGCTCGAGGGCAACGGCATCGACCCGGACGACGTGTCGATGGTGCCGGCGGACTTCGACCCGGCGCCACTGGTGGCCGGGGACTGCGACGCGTTCGTCTCGCTGCTGAACAACCAGCCGCTGACGCTCAAGGCCCAGGGCGTGGAGACCACCACCTTCCTGCTCAGCGACTACGGGTACAACGCCTGGGGCAACGTGCTCTTCACCACCGACGAGGCGCTGGCCGACGACGAGTCGCGCAAGACCCTCGAGGGGATCGTCAAGGGCACGGCCAAGGGCTGGGACGACGCGCTGGCCGACACCGACGCGGCGGCCGAGCTGATGGTGAACGGCCCGGGCAAGGACCAGAACCTCGACCTGGCGCAGCAGAAGCTGGCCATGGCCGAGTTCACCGACCTGATCAAGACCGACGAGACCACCGCGAACGGCCTGCTCTCGATGAGCGCCGAGGGTATCGCCGGCAACGTGAAGACGATGCAGGACATCGGCGTCCCCGGTGACGACCTCGCGTCCCTCTTCGACACCAGCATCCTTGAGGCCGTCTACGCCGACGGCACCGATCTGTAAGGAAACTCCCCCATGCCTGTGCACTTCTCCGAAGACCCGTGGACCCACGTCAGCAGCAAGCGCGGCTACCCGGCCGACGAGCTGATCTCCACGCTGCAGAAGTCGATCCGCCGCGGTGACACGAAGCTCGCGCTGCTGGTGGCCCGCGAGATGTACGAGAGCTCGGCCGCTCTCGAGGAGATGATGTGGGCCCGTCTGTGCGTGATCTCCTGCGAGGACACCGGTGACGGCACGTTCAGCGAGCCGGTCGTGCTCAACTCGCTCTACCAGATGCACGAGCGGCTCGACCGGAGCTTCGGCGACCGCTGGCTGTTCGCCGTGCACGCGGTGCGGTTCCTCAGCGACCGGGTCAAGGACCGCTCGTCGGACGAGTGGGCGAACATCGCCATGCACCTGATCAACTCCTCCGACAAGCCTTTCGAGATCCCGGAGTACGCCCTCGACGTGCACACCCGGCGGGGGCAGGAGTCGGGCCGGACGGTCGAGCACTTCTGGGAGACCGCCTCACACGTGGAGAACGAGCGGCCCGGCCGCGACCACACGCTGCGCGACGAGATCCGTTCCTTGCAGAGGTCGGGGCAGTGGAAGGGGTGAGTGAGGGCCTCTTCGCGGCCGGCCTGGTCAAGGAGTTCGAGACCCGTGACGGCACCGTGCGGGCGCTGGAGAACGTCGACCTGGCCACCCGGCGCGGCGAGTTCACCGCGCTGCTCGGCCCGTCCGGGTGCGGTAAGTCCACCCTGCTGAGGATCTTCGCCGGGCTCGACTCCGCCTCGTCCGGGCAGGCCCGGGTGCACGGCGGCGATCCTTCGCGAGCGCGGCTGAATCATCAGGTGGGCGTGGCCTTCCAGGACGCCGCGCTGCTGCCCTGGCGCTCGGTGCGGTCGAACATCGCGCTGGCGCAGGAGGTCTGCGGGCGCAGGCGGGACTGGGCCGAGGTCGACTCGCTGATCGATCTGGTCGGGCTGAAGGGATTCGAGAGGGCCCGGCCGAACCAGCTGTCGGGCGGTATGCGGCAGCGCGTCTCGCTGGCCCGGGCGCTGGCCGTGCAGCCCGAGATCCTCATGCTCGACGAGCCGTTCGGGGCGCTGGACGAGGTCACCCGGCACCGCATGAACCTCGAGCTGCAGCGCATCTGGAGCGAGCGGGCCACCACCACGCTGCTGGTCACGCACTCGATCTCGGAGGCCGTGTTCCTGGCCGACCGGGTGGTGCTGATGGCTGCCCGGCCCGGCCGGGTGGTGGAGATCGTGGACATCGACTTCCCTCGCCCGCGCACGGCCGAGCTGCTGCAGTCCAAGGAGTTCCACGAGATCTGCGACCACCTGGCGCTGGGGTTGTTCGCGTCGTGACCACCCGGGTGAGGGAACTGACCGGGCGCGGTGCGCCCGTCGTCCTCTTGTTGCTGCTCTGGATCCTCGCCGCCCGGCTCTTCGAGGAACGGCGGGTGGTGCCGACACCGTGGGCGGTGGCCCGGGCGTTCGCGCACGACCTGCCCGTGTACCCGGCGAACCTCTCGGTCACGCTCACCAACGCGTTCGTCGGCTACCTGTTCGGCAACCTGCTGGCCGTGGCCGCCGCGGTGCTGTTCGTGCAGGTGCTGTGGATGGAGCGGCTGCTGCTGCGGATCGCCGTGGCCAGCTTCTGCGTGCCGCTGGTGGCGATCACCCCGATCCTCACGGTGGTGCTGCCCGGGGACGCGCCGAAACAGGTGCTGGCCGGGCTGTCGGTCTTCTTCACCACCCTGGTGTCGTGCATCCTCGGGCTGCGCTCGTCGCCCGCGAGCACCCACGACGTGATCCGCTCGATGGGTGGCTCGGGCTGGACCGAGCTGCTGAAGATCCGCCTGTGGTCGATGCTTCCGGGGCTCTTCGCCGGTCTGCAGATCGCCGCCCCGGCCGCTCTGCTGGGCACCATCCTGGGCGAGTACCTGGGGTCGGCGAGCGGGCTCGGTGTGCTGCTGGTGCAGTCGCAGTCGTCGTTCGAGGTGCCGCGCACCTGGGCGACCGCGTTGCTGATGTCGGCGCTCTCGGCGCTGGTGTTCACGCTGGCGGGTCTGCTCGGCCGACGGCTGACGCCGTGGGTGGGCCGGGACGTGACGACCAGCACCGGGGTGGCGGCGGAGGCGGGGCGGACGTCGGTTCCCGTCGCGCTCCTGGGGGTCCTGGGCTCGGTGGTGATCGTCTGCGCGGGCTGGTGGGGGCTGATCCGGGCGTTCGACCTGAGTCCGTACTTCGCCAAGACGCCGCTGGACGTCTGGAACCACCTGGTCACCGCGGCCGATGCGGCCGAGAACCGGTCGTACGTGCTGTCCGGTCTGGGAATCACCGTCAGGGACGCGGGGATCGGCTACCTGATCGGCACGGCTCTCGCCTGTCTCCTGGCGGTCGCGGTGATGCAGTGGCCGCTGGTCGAGCGGTTCTTCATGCCGCTGGCGATCACGCTGAGATCGGTACCGCTGGTGGCCATGACGCCGTTGCTGGCCCTGGTGTTCGGGCGCGGGCTGCTCGGGGTCACGGTCATCGTGTCGGTCGTGACGTTCTTCCCGACCCTGGTGAGCGTGGTGGCGGCGCTGCGGTCGGCGCCGGCGATCGCCTGTGACGTGGTGCGCTCGATGGGTGGTTCCAGCGTCACGGTGACGGCGAAGGTGCGTCTGCTGCACGCGGTGCCGGCGGTGTTCGCCTCGGCCCGGATCGCGGTGCCCGGGGCGATCGCCGGCGCGACGCTGGCCGAATGGCTGGCAACGGGCGAGGGCATCGGCAGCATGCTGGTCAAGGACTTCGCGGCCTCGCAGTTCAACGACATGTGGTCGGAGACGGTCGTGGTGATCACGCTGTCGGTGCTGGCGTACGCGGTGGTGTCGGCGGCGGAGCGGTTCGTGGCCCGGCGGATGGGCACTGTTTCGTAGATCTCGTACGTTTACTGTGAGGTCTTCACTTCTCCTTGGAGTTTCACGTGCGCTTTATCGACGGTCACCGCCCCGAGCGTGACCTGACCTACAACGACGTCTTCATCGCGCCGGGCCGCTCGGCGGTCACCTCCCGTTTCGACGCCGACCTGAGCAGCCCGGACGGCACCGGTACGACGATTCCGCTGGTCGTGGCCAACATGACGGCGATCTCGGGCCGGCGGATGGCCGAGACCGTGGCCCGCCGCGGCGGTATGGCCGTGCTGCCGCAGGACCTGCCGCTCGACGTGGTGGCCGAGGTGGTCGCGTGGGTCAAGCAGCGTCACCCGATCTTCGAGACGCCGGTCGAGCTGCACGAGCACGACACCGTGGCCGACGCGCTGAACCTGCTGCCGAAGCGGTCGCACGGGGCGGCGGTGGTGGTGGACGCGCAGCGGCACGTCCTCGGGGTGGTCACCGCGGCCGACTGCACCGGGGTCGACCGGTTCACTCAGGTCGGGAGCGTGATGACGACGGGTGTGGTCTCGGTGGACGCGGACACGGCGTCCGCCGACCTGGAGGCCGCCTTCGAGGTGCTGCACTCCAGCCGCCGCCGGTTCGCGCCGGTCGTGCGGGACGGGGTGCTGGTCGGGGCGCTCACGCGCACCGGGGCGCTGAGGTCCACGGTCTACACGCCGGCGCTCGACGCCTCCGGGCGTCTGCGGATCGCGGCCGCGGTCGGCATCAACGGTGACGTCGCGGGCACCACCAAGGCCCTGCTCGACGCCGGGGTGGACACGCTGGTCGTCGACACCGCGCACGGTCACCAGGAGAAGATGATCGAGGCGCTGGGCGCGGTGCGCTCGGTCGACCCGCAGGTGCCGGTGGTGGCGGGCAACGTCGTCACCGCCCAGGGCACGCGCGACCTGATCGCCGCCGGGGCGGACATCGTCAAGGTCGGGGTCGGCCCGGGCGCGATGTGCACGACCCGGATGATGACCGGTGTCGGTCGTCCCCAGTTCTCCGCGGTTCTGGAGTGTTCCGTCGCCGCCCGGGAGGCGGGTGGGCACGTCTGGGCCGACGGTGGCGTGCGGCACCCCCGCGACGTGGCCCTCGCGCTCGCCGCCGGGGCCAGCCAGGTGATGGTGGGCTCGTGGTTCGCGGGCACCCACGAGAGCCCGGGCGACCTGTCGCACGACGCGTCCGGGCGTCCCTACAAGGAGAGCTTCGGGATGGCCTCGGCCCGCGCCGTGGCCGCGCGCACCAAGGCCGACTCGCCGTTCCAGCGGGCCCGGAAAGGCCTGTACGAAGAGGGCATCTCGAGCTCGAAGATGTATCTCGACCCGGCCCGTCCGGGGGTCGAGGACCTGATCGACCAGATCACCGCGGGCGTGCGCTCGGCCTTCACCTACGTCGGGGCGCGCACCGTCACGGAGTTCTCCGACCAGGTGGTCGTGGGCACGCAGTCGCCCGCCGGTTACGAGGAGGGACGCCCGCTGCCTACCGGGTGGTGAGGTCGTCGACCAGAGCGCTGAGGCTGGGGTACGGCACGGGGTCCTCGCCGTCCCCGGCCCCCCAGTCGTAGGCGATCCACTCGCCGTCGTCACCGGTTCGGGACGCGTCGAGCAGGCAGTAGCGACCGTCACCGCCGTCGACCACCACCAGGCAGCCGGCGATCACCTCGACGATCTCCTCGAAGCTGGTCCAGGCGTCGACCAGGTCGTGGGTGGGGTCGCTGGTCCAGCGCAGTTCCGTGGTGCTGCACAGACCGTGCAGGACGCCCGGGTGGGGCCAGCCGTCGGTCTCGCGCAGCAGGTTGGCCAGGCTCTCGGGCAGGTCGGTGCCGAGACGTTGTCGCGCCCGGGTGAGGTCTTCCTCCGTGGCTTTTCGGTGGGGCTGCTCGTCGAGGCGGGCCAGGTACCTCTGCCATTGCGTGGTGCTGGTGGGACTCATGGTGGCCATGATCGCGGCTGGGTGTTTTCGGGGGGATAGAACCGGTAAAAGTTTTTTGGGTGGGGACTCAACCTGGGGGGTGGGTCGCCGTGTTCTTCCCCACGACAGCGAAACGTCGCTGTCGGATCGAGCTGTTGGATCGAGGGGAGAACAGCCTGATGAAGATGGTGACCGTGATGGGGGCCCTGGCCATGTGCGTGGCACTGGCGGGTGGCGCGGGGGGCACGGCTCACGCCGACCCGATTCGTGCGGCGGGTCTGCCGCAGACCGGCGATCAGATGTCCTACGTGCAGCGGGGTGACTCGGTGGCCGTGTACCGCTTCGGCGAGCGGCTGGCCGACGTCGAGGTGCGGTCCGCGGCGCATCCCGGTGGGCGGGCGAAACTCGTGCTCAGGGTCAAGGCGCACAAGACGTTCGCCTTCCGGGCCGGGCAGTTCCTCTGGGCCGACGCCGAGGGGGATCACGACGCCTCGGATCCGGTGCGCAAGTTCCGGGTGAAGGGTGGCGACACCGAGACCGTCTCGATCCGGTTCGCCGGGGTGCGCAACGGCAACGTGGTGTGGGCGCCCCGGCGGGAGAACTCGGTCGGCGTGTGGCAGGTCGAGGGGAGCGCGGCCAAGGGGCTGGGGCATCTGCTGTCGCCCAGCTACGTGCAGAAAGACGCCCGGGTGTCGGTCTACCGGTCCGGCCGGGTGGTTGGCCGGGTGAAGGCGCAGTCGGCAGTGCACGAGAAGGGCTGGGGCACGGTGCGGCTCGACATCGAGGCGGTGAAGAAGTTCTCGGTGAGGCCGGCTGCGTTCGGGTGGACCGACCGGGCCGGAGTGCGGCACGTCCCGGTGGGGGCCAAGAAGATCACGCTGAAGCCGGGCGCCCGGCAGACGGTGCATCTGCGGTACTCCGAGGTGGGGGCCGGGCAGCTCGCCTGGTCGCCGCGGCGGGGGCTGACCGCCGGTGCGTGGGGCGTCGGCTGACCTGACCTGCGGCGCTGGGTGAAGTCGCCGGGCGGGCGGGAAACTGTCCGCCCGGCGGCCTCCGGCGGATCGAATGCTGTTGCCCGGGGCGGTTGTTCGTGGCGAGTCGGCTGATCGTGCTGGGGTCTGCTGATCGTATTGGGGGCGGCTGATCGTGCTGGGCCGGGTGATCGTGCTGGGTCGGGTGATCGTGGGGGACGATGACGCAGGACCTGCAAGAGCGTTTTCACTACCTGGTGGAGGCGGAACTGCCGAGGCTGAGGCGCTTCGCGTTCAGCATGTGCGAAGACTGGCACCGGGCCGACGATTACGTGCAGGCCGCGCTCGAGCGCATGTACATGGCCTGGCCGAAGGTGCACGACATCTCGCACCCGGGGGCCTATCTGCGCACGATCCTGGTGCGGCAGATGCTGAACGAGTGGCGGCGGCCCTGGCGGCGTGAGCACAGCACCGAGGTGCTGCCCGAAGTCGGCTACGAGACCACCGACGACGCCGTCCTGGTGCTCGACCTGGCGCGGGCGCTGCGTGGGCTGAGCAGGCGGCAGCGGGCGGCGGTGATCCTGCGCTACGTCGAAGACCGGTCTGTGGCCGAGGTCGCGCAGATCATGGGCACGACTCCGGGTACCGTGAAGCGTCACTGCTCCGACGCTGTCGTCCGGCTGCGGCACATCCTCGGTGAAGACTTCACCGACGACCGCCAGGACGACGACCCACGTCGCTCGCCGTCTGCTTCTCTCCCCGTCCTCGACCATGACCTCGATCTCGACGTGACTCGCAGAGGTGTTCGATGAGCCCAGAGCAGATGCCGTTGTCCCAGCGCCTGAAACAGCTCGACGAGGTCCAGGCGGCGCGAGGGATGCCGGAGTTCGACCTCGACGCGGTGATCCGGGGCGGCGAGCGTCGTCGGCAGCGGCGCCATTCGCTCGTGCTGGGTACCTCTGCGGCGGCACTGGTCGTGGCGGGGTTGTTCACCGGGGGTCGGTGGTGGCCCGACCCGCCTGTTCATGAGACGCCGGTCGCGGCGCCGCTGGAGTACGCGCAGAACGGTGGGTCGGTCGCGGTGTCGCAGGGGTCGGACCCGCTGGCCCGGGTGACGGTGCGGTCCGTGTCGCTCGACGCCTCCGGCCGGGGCACGGTGGTGCTGCTGGTCGACGCCGACGGTGATTTCACCGTCCAGCCCTCCGATTTCGTCTGGGCCGGTGACTCACTCGAGCAGACGCCGGTCGGGGCGGCCGACGAGGTGACGGTGAACGGCGTCGAGACCCTCAACCTGACCTACGACGAGGTGTCGGCGGGGGAGCTGGCCTGGACGCTGCCGGGCACCGACCGGCTGGCGGCGGCGTGGAGCGTGGGTGAGAGCGTCACCCAGGCGGTGGCCGGTGACGAGGTCTGGTACCTGCAAGACGGCGCGACGGTGACCGCGTACCAGGGGAGTGAGGCGCGGGGGCGGGTGACGGTGTCGGTGGCCGCGGCGGGATCGGTGCACGTTCGGGTCGCGTCGTCCGGCGAATACGGTTCTTGGTCAGATCATTTCGCGGTGCGGGCCGATGATTTCGTCTGGTCGGGCGGAGACCTGTCGCAGCAGGCGCCCGAGAGCTCGGGCTGGCGCTCGCTGTCGGTGCGTGACGGTGCGGTGCGAGAGGGCGATCTGCGATTCGCGGGGGTGGGTGAGGGTTACCTGGTGTGGGCGCCGAAGGTGGGGGAGACGGCGGGGGTCTGGTCGAGTGCGGGTGCGGCTGATTGAGCTTGCCGGTGGTTACGGCCAGACGGTGGCCTGCTGCTTGAACACGTCCGGGTCGCTGTGCACCGGGATGACGCACAGCAGGTGACCGCCCGGGGCCTTCAGGGTGTGGCAGTCGAGCCAGCGGCTGATCTCGACGGCGCCGAGGGCGATGAGCCGGGCTGTCTCGGCGTCGAGGTCATCGGTCTCGATGTCGATGTGGAAGCGCGGGGCGCCGTCGATGCTCTGGATGGCCGTGACCAGGCCGGGAAAGGCACCGTTGATGTTGGTGAACTGTTCCTCACCGGCTACCGGGTTGGCCGGGACGCCGAAGGCGCCGGACCAGAAGGTGGTGGCGGCGGGGACGTCGTCGCGGGGGACGTCGATGAGCAGGGTGGAGAAGCGGCTCCTGTGCATGGGGTCAGCCTAGAGGCCGGCGGCGGTGGTGATCGCGGCCAAAGTCTGGTCCAAAGTTGAGTTCTCGGGGATGACCATCTCGGTTGGCTGTCCGAGCAGGTCGCGGGCCGAGTACCACTCCCGCATGTGAGCGGGGGTGAATTCGCTGGCTTGCGGACGCGTGGCATGACGCTTCACCGTTTCCTCGAAGCTGGCGTCGAGGTAGACGAAGAGGGCGGGGCCGTTGTGGGCCTCGGCCAGGGTGCGCAGCATGTCGCCGTAGCGGGGGCTGTGCAGGATGCCTTCGAGGATGACGTGGTAGCCGTGCTGCAGGAGGAAGGTGACGTTGTGCGCGATGAAGGCCGGGGCCAGGGATGGGGTGTCGTGGTGGCCGTGGCCGTGGTGGCTGTCGCGTTCGTGTTCGCGTTCGCGGAGCACGATGCGGCGGAGGAAGTCCTGCTCGACGAGGGCCCAGCCGCGTCCGGCCTGCAAGCGTAGCCGCTGGGCGACGGTGCTCTTGCCGGAGCCGGAGTTGCCGCGGATGACGATCAGGTGGGTGTCGGAAAGGGGTGGCATGACTCTCCGGACTCTCCGGACTCTCCGGACTCTCCGGACTCTCCGGACTCTCCGGATGCCGGGATGCCGGGGATGGCTGGGTTGGCTGGCCTGCGTCTCGTGTACCTGAAGGTCTCAGGCGATCACCAATCGTATGCCGACGAACTCCTGCGCAGAGGAGCTCGTGGTCACGCCGGATCGGCGTGGGTGCACGCCGATCCGGCTCCATGGCTACCCCACGAGCGCGGCCACAGCTGTCGCAGTGTCCGGGTACTGTTCCAGCAGGAGCACAGGCCCACCGGAATCCGATTCGGTCGCCGCCTTCGACCACTCGTCCGGCTGCCCCAGGATGCGCGCCACGGCCAGCGCGGTGACCGGATGGCTGTCGACGAGACGCCGGGCGAGTGAGGCGTCCGGGGACAGCACCGGCATGGACGTGGCCGGAGCAGTCTTCCGCTCCCACGGCGCCGTCCAGCCGTCGAGCGCGGGCAACGCCCCCGGGAACGTACGCCCCGCCTCCCGCGTCAGCAGCGGCACCAGCTCCGCCGCCTCCTGCTTCAGGGTGGTGATCAGCGTCGGCAGCCAGGGCAGCAGCACCGGGTCGGGCAGGCGGGCGAAGGCCTTCGAGAGGATCTCGACCACGAACGGGGCCAGCCTCGGCACCGGCTCCAGCGCGTGCACGAAACCGCTCACGTACTGCGGGAAACTGGGCACGACGAGCGGGTTCGCCAGCAGCTCGTCGCTGCGCTCGCGCAGGTCGGCCACCGCCAGGTCGCCGAGCTGGTGCCCCGCCGCCCAGAACAGAGCCGTCTTGGCCGGGCCGAACGGCACGGACTGCTTCACCGCCAGCTCCAGCTGCATGCGCTCGCAGCCCAGACTCAGCGCCAGGCTCTCCATGCTGAAGAGGAAGCCCAGCATGGCCGCGACCTGCCGCACCCCGGTCTCTTCGTCGGCGAAGGCGGTGGGCAGCAGCGTGCAGTAGTGCGCATAGCCCGCCGTGACGAACTGCTGGCACCACGCCGGCAGCGCACCACCCGGACGGCTCTCGAAGTAGGCGATCAGACGGCGGATTCGGCCCAGCACCAGCGGGGCGTCGTCGACCGTGCGCTCGGCGGCCAGCAGCTCCACCGCCCGCACCCCGAGTTCGTCGGTCAGCCGGGGGCTCTCGAGCAGCCGGAGTGAGTCTTCGACGGCCGTGAGGGCCTCGGCCGCCGTGGCCTTCGGATCGCGCACCGACCGCCGCAGGCGCTGCTCCAGCACCTGCTCGACCGTGACACCCTCATAGCCCAGCTCGATCACGGTGCGCTGGTGACGGCCCAGGTCGAGGTCCCAGCTCTCTTGCACCGACTTCTCGCCGAGTCGCTGCGAGCCCATGACCGTGCGCAGCGCCGGGCCCGGCAGCAGGTACTTCAGCCGCCACAGCAACCGCGAGCAGGGCGCCAGCTCGGGCTGGCCCACCAGGTCGATCAGCGCCCGCCGGATCGTGCGTGACGTCAGGTCGAGCCCCAGCGGCTCCAGCCGGTCGTACACATCCTTGGCCAGCGGGGGCAGCGCCTCGTAGCCGACCTGCCCGACCTTGTCGCCGCCGAGCAGGATCTCGCACAGCCGCCGCACGTCGCGCCGGCCCGGCACCACGTCTTTCTCGATGCAGGTGACGGCCGCGTCCTGGAAGTCGTACGGCGTCGGGCGCGCCCGGCCCCGCATGTTCGCCAGCAGCACCGACGTCTCGTAGACCGCGATCGCGTCGGCCGTGCTGGCGAGGTACCCGTTGCGCCGTGCCAGCCGCACCACGTCGACGCACCAGCCGCGCAGCTCCTCGTCGTCGAGACCACCCGGGGGTGGTGGGGCCGCCAGGTACTCGGTGAGCCGGTCGGCGGTCGGGCCGGGCACGACCGGGGCGGGCGGCAGAGCCTTCCTGGCCCGGCGGCGGCCGCCCTTCTGCCCCTCCAGCCGGAACGGTGTGAGCTTCGACCGGGTCAGCCCCTTCTGCCAGGTGGCCGCCGCGATCGACACCGAGCCCGGCGCCAGGCCGAACTGCGCCTCGATCGCCGAGTGACTCGACGGGATCAGCCCGTACAGCCACTCGGTGCCGGTGCGCGGCGTGATCTCCAGATCGGGGGTGCCCGGCTCCGACCCGGCCTCCGCCACCCGGCTGACCGCGTGGAAAGCGCCGCAGATGTAGAGGCAGTCGTCGCGGTCGACACCGGAGGTGGCCAGGTGCGCCCGGATGCGCGTCCACATGTACCGCTCACGCTGCTCGTCGATCGCCAGCCGGCGGGTGCCCTCCGGGGTGAGCCGGCGGAACAGGCTGCCGATCAACGTCATCACCTGGCGGTAGGTGTCGTGGTCGGCATTCGCCAGCGGCTGCTCGACGTACTGGTCCCACCACTCCGACCAGTGGCGCACCCGCCCGTGATGCAGGAGGTGCTCTTCCAACTCGGCGAACCGGGGTCGCAGATCACCGATCTCGACCCCGACCGCGTCGCCGTGCAGGTCGTCTTCAACCTCGGTGTGCTCTTCCGAGGAGTCGGGCGACCACTGGAACACGTGGTCGGACGAGCGGTCGACGAGAACCAGCTCCACCCCCGGGGTCTCGAGGGCGTAGGCGATGGCCTGGTACTCGGCCGAGGCCTCGGTGATCGGCGCGACCACGCTCAGCGGACCCCAGTCGGCCGGGAACCCGTCGAGCTCGGACGCGAATGCCTGCAGGGCCACGGGCAGCTTGCAGTTACGCAGCTCGGTCAGCAGCGGCTGCAGGTCTTCGCACAGCTCGAGATACACCACCTTGGGCTGCTTCTCGCGCAGTCGCCGGCCCATCGCCAGCGCCGAGGCGGGCGAGTGATGGCAGACCGGGAAGATCTCCAGCGGCTCGGCCGTGGCGTGGTCGACGTCGCTGACCAGACCGGTCAGGATCTCGGGGAGCGCGGCCGGGCCGTCGGCGAAGGCCTCGGCGGCCTCGATCAGCTGCTGCCGCAGCGGCTCGAAGACCTGACTCATGACAGGACGCTGATCGCCTGGCGGCCGCCCTCGAGGAACCCGGTCCACGGGCCGCCCTCGTTCTGGCTGCGCTGCTCGATGGTGCCGTGCCAGTAGGTGTTGAGGATGGCCAGGTCTTCGGGACTGCGCCGGGCCAGCGACCCGACCAGCGAGCTGGCCAGCGCCTGGGGGGTGAGCTCCCGCGCGCCGAAGAACGTGCTGTGCAGCACCGCGTCTTCGAGGACACCGATCTGCTCGGCCGTGGACAGCGACGACTCCAGCTTCTCGTCGTCACTGCCGGCCGCCGCGGCCCCGGCCCTCAGGTCGGCGAAGCTCTGCAGCAGCACGTCGAACAGCGAGGGCGGCACCTCGAGGTCGATCGAGTGGCGGCGCAGCAGCTCCTCGGTGCGGAAGCGCACGATCTCCGCCTCGCTCTTCTTGTTGGTCACCACCGGGATACGCACGAAGTTGAACCGCCGCTTCAGTGCCGACGACAGGTCGTTCACACCGCGGTCGCGACTGTTCGCCGTGGCGATGATCGAGAAACCGGGCTTGGCGAAGACGATGTTGTCGTCGTCGAGTTCGGGGATGGACACGTACTTCTCGGACAGGATCGAGATCAGCGCGTCTTGCACGTCGCTGGTGGAACGGGTGAGCTCCTCGAAGCGGCCGATCACACCGCCCTCCATCGCGCTCATGATCGGCGACGGGATCATCGACTCCCGCGACTGCCCCTTCGCGATGACCATCGAGACGTTCCACGAGTACTTGATGTGGTCTTCGGTGGTGCCCGCCGTGCCCTGCACCACCAGCGTGGAGTTGCGGCTGATCGCGGCGGCCAGCAGTTCGGCCAGCCAGCTCTTGCCGGTGCCCGGGTCGCCGATGAGCAGCAGACCCCGGTCGGAGGCCAGCGTGACGATCGCCCGCTCGACGATGCTGCGGTCGCCGAACCACTTCTGGCTGATCTCGCGATCGAGGCCGTCGGACCGCTCCGAGCCGAGCACGAACGTGCGCACCATCTTCGGGCTGAGCCGCCACGAGAACGGCTTCTGCCCGGTGTCGACCGACTCCAGCCAGTCGAGCTCCTCGGCGTACTTGGACTCGGCCGGGGCGCGCAGGATCTCACTCATAGCTTTCTCCGTATCGTTCAAGGGGTTTCAGGCCAGGAAGTTCTTGAGCTCGGTGACGAGCTTGCGCACGTGACCGGAGAGCACGGGGGTGCCCTGGTCTTTGAAGCGCTGGCGGAACCAGGGATTGACGCTCTGCTGACCGCCGCTGGAGACCGACCCGACCGGGATCAGCTTCACCCCGGACTTGTGCAGCGACTCCAGGCCGGTGAAGACTTCTTTCTCCTGCCACTCGTAGAAGTCGGAGATCCACACCACGACGGTGTTGCGCGCGTCGGCGATCTTGGGACGGGTGAGCTCCAGTGCCGCCCGGCCGTCGGTGCCACCGCCGAGCTGGGTGCGCAGCAGCACCTCGAACGGGTCGTGCACCCAGGGCGTCAGGTCGAGAGCCCGCGTGTCGTAGGCGATCAGGTGCACGTCGACCTTGGGCAGACCGGTGAAGATGGACGCCAGGATCGTGCAGTTGACCATCGCGTCGACCATGGACCCGGACTGGTCGACCACCACGATCATCCGGGCCGGCTCGATGCGCTTGGCCGTCTGCCGGAAGAACAGCCGGTCGACGTAGAGCTTCTCGTCGTCGGGGTTCCAGTTCGGCAGGTTCTTCCAGATGGTGCGGTCGAGATCGAGGTTGCGGAACACCCGCTTCGGCGGCACCGAGCGGTCGATCGTGCCCGCGCTGGCCTGCGCCACCTGGGTTTTCAGCACCTCGGCAACCTCGTCGACGAACCGCCGGATCAGCGCCTTGGCGTTGGCCAGGGCCACGCCGTCGAGATTGTCCTTGTCACGCAGCAGCTGCTCGATCAGCGACATGCTGGGCGTGAGCTGCTGGGCCAGGCGGTTGTCGGCCAGCACCTCGCGCAGGTGCATGCGCCGCACCAGGTCGCCTTCGATGGTGGCCAGCACCGGCGGGAGCTTGCTGAAGTCACCGGGGTGGAAGCCGGTGCCGGTACCGGTGCCCGCAGCCTGCCCGCCGGGAGTGTTGCCGGCGTCGTCGGGTCCGCTCTGGGCGCCGGAACGCTTGCCCCGCATCGCCCCCGGTTGCATGCCACAGGCGCGCTCGAACCAGCCGGCGTCGGACTGCCACCGGGCCAGCTGCCCGGCGCTGACCGAGCCGTTGCCCGTGTCGAAGACGTTGAGCAGGATCTTGGAGACCAGAGCGGCGCGACGAACCTCGTCGCCGGTGCCGGACTCGGAGCCGGACTCGGAGTCGGCGCCTCCGTCGGGACCCGGCGTCATCAGCCCGTCGAACTCGGCCTCCAGATGCGGAAAACGCTGCACCAGGGTGTCGACCGCGATGGCCGGGTCGAGCACGGCCACCGGCAGGTCGAGGTCTTCGACCACGGCCAGGCTCGCGGTCTCGAGAGCGGCCTGCTCATCGGGATCGAAGAGCCGGGCCAGCAGGCGCCAGTAGAGCACCTGGCGGCGGTTCTCGTCGGTACTCATTTGCGCAGCAGCCTTCCCGCGCGCTCGCGCAGCACGTCGACGGCGGCACCGTTGACCGCCTCGGCCTTGGCGGCCTTGGCCTCGGTGGGACCGAGCGCCCAGTCGCCGGTGTGCACCGCGACCACCTTCTTGCGCACCGTTGCCTGCACCGCGAGCGGCCGCACGAACCAACCGCCCGCGTCCCACCGGAGCAGGCCGATGCAGGCGGACGACGAGGACACCAGCTCCGACGTGAGCGGCCCGGCGGTGGGCAGCGGATCGACCCCGACGACGACCCCGCCCAGGTCGAGACCCTCGTCACCGGACGAGTAGCCCTCGAGCAGAACGGGTTCGGCCAGAGCCGCGGGATGCCGGTCGAGCGGCGCCGGGAAGGTCGCGACCGCCGTGCCGAGCAGTACTCGGGCCGTGGCGAACGGGTCGGCCACCTCGCCGGGCGTGGCCAGCTCTTCCTGCCACAGCAGGTCGCCGGCGGCGGTGAGGGACATACCCTTCAGCTCGAGCGACTGGTGCCCGGCCAGCGCCCCCAGCAGCACCGGGACACCCGCCAGCATGCGCCAGGCCGAAGGCCCGGTGATCGTGTCGACCTTGGCCGCCGTGACCGTGACCCGGACGACGCGCACCGCGTCGCCGCTCTCGAGCAGACCGTGCACCTGCACCTGGAAGGCGGTCGGGTGCTCGCGAAGATCGGCGCCCAGCAGCAGCAACCGGCCGCTCACCGGCTCGGCCGGGACCTCGCCGGACGGCATCAGCAGGGCCCGGCTCCACAGGTCGGCCCAGCGCCGGGACGGCACCTGGCTCAGCGTCGCCACCGGGGCACCGGCCCGCAGCTCGGCGGCGAAACCGTCGATCAGCACGGCCAGCCGCCGCTGACCGGGATCGTCGAGCAGACCGGGCACCGCCCGGGCCCCGGCCGCGGCGATCTCGTGATCGACGCCGCGCCAGCCGGTGATGGCGAGCTCGCGGAGCCAGGAACGGATGTTCGACGGGACCGAGACCTCGGGTGAGGTGTCGGGGAAAGGTGCTCTCGTGCGGGCAAAAGCCTGAGAGGCCAGGGCATCGTGCACCGCACCCAGCAGCGCGACCCGGGCGCCGGCCACCGCGAGCAGGTGCTCATCGGTGACCGAACCGGCCGCGATCTTGCCCGCGGCCTCGCTCAGAGGCGCCGCGAGCGGAGATCCGGCGAAGGCGCCGGCCAGGTCGGTGAGCGACCGCAGATGGGCGTCGTCGGGGCGACCGAGACCGTGTTCCAGCGCGTCGTCGAGCCCGTCGACCAGGGCCAGAGCCTCGGGCAGCCCTTCCGGAACCGGGCCGAGCGCCGGTAGCGACGTCACAGCCGCACCGGCCCGGCCGGGAACCACTGCATCTCGGGCAGCGGTTCGGTGCTCACCGGGATCTCGAGATAGGCGAGGTGGCGCAGGAAACTGCTGAAGACCTCGGCCGCGCGACTGGGCGCCTCGGTGGCGTGCAGAGCGCTGAACAGGGAGCCCTGCTCGGGGATCTCGATGCTCAGGTAGCGGGCCACCCGCTCGGAACCGAACTGCTTCTCGGCCTCGGTGAGCAGGGCCTGGATGTGCTTGCAGCCGTAGTTGCTGCGCAGGCCGCCACAGGGCCGGTTGTTGTTGGTGGAGCAGCTCAGGCCGTGGTCACCGGCGGAGATCGACGAGACGTAGACCCGCTCGATGTCGGACCCGCTCGAGACGACCCCCTGCAGCCGGCCCTCGGACAGCTCGAGGAACGGAACCTTCGCCAGCTTGCGCGGATTCACCGTCGGCACCTGCTGTGACGTGCTGCTGCGTGGCTGCACAACCCCTGCCTTCCCTGGCCCGGCCCCTCCGGGTGTCTCCATGTCTATCGGAGCCCACCGACAATCTTGAAAGAGGCCAGGCCGGGGCGCCTAGGTCGACTGCAGCACCGTGAACGGCGGCCGTACCTCACCGGTCAGTTCGACCGCTGCCTCGAGCGCCATCAGGGCGCGGCTGTAGCTGTCGATGGGCGACCTGGCGGTCGAGTGCAGCGACCCCAGCGCGACCAGGTAGCCCGAGCCGACGGCGGCGTAACCGGCTGCGGTGTGGCCGATCTGGTAGTCCGAGTCGACCAGGTAGAGCCGGCCGCGGATGCCGACCAGGAACTGGCCACCCTCCTCGCGCCCGTCTTCGGTCTTCGCGTACCCACCGGCGGTGAGGCAGTCGCGCACCGCGTCGATGAAGGTCGTCGCCATGAACCGGTCGACGTCCCAGGTGTCCGGCTCGCCGATCTCCAGCGAGTAGCGCAGCAGCTGGCCCATCCGGTAGCTGGTGGTGAAACCCATGAGGTAGGGGCCGACCTGGAACACCTTGGTGTCCGACCGGACCGCGACGTGCCAGCCGTCGCTGCCCGCCGAGTCCCCGCCGATGGTGACGGTGTGGCCGTCCGTGATCCCGACGATGCATGTCACGGCCGGGGAGTCTACTGGCGGCGCACGAGCGCATTGAGTGCTTTTCGTCGGTATGTCTTTATAGGCTCCGCAGATGTGCTGCCTGGCACACGTGGGAACGAACTGGGCGAGAGTGGGATCGACGCATGAGCACGCCTGCTGGGAACGAGACGATTGAGGACGCCCCGGTCGAGTCGGGGGAGCCGGCCGCGGAAGCGCCGGTGGTCGCGGAGACCACCCCGATCCGGCGGGAGCCGGTGGGGACGGGCGCGACCGAGGTCGAGCGTGAGGTGGTCGAGAAGATCGCGGCCGCGGCGGCCCGGTCGGTGCCCGGGGTGAGCGACCTGGGCGGTGACATCGCCCGGTTCTTCGACTCGGTTCTGGACCGGATCGGGCTGGACGAGGTCGGCGACGCCACCCGGGGTGTGCGGGCCGAGGTGAACGGGATCGAGACGACCGTGTCGGTGGTGCTCGTGATCAGTGCCGACGGCGTGGTGCCGGACATCACGACGGCGGTGCGCACCACGGTGACCGAGGCCCTGGTGAGGTACGGGCTCAAGGTCATCGCGGTCAACATCAAGGTCGACGACATCACCATGGCGTGAGGTTCGCCGTGTGAGGAGGACGGCCCCGGAGCCGTCCTCCTCATCGGGCGACTACTGCGTCCACCCTTCGTTCCAGGACTTGAAGCTGGCCCAGCCCACCTTGCCCGAGGGCAGGTCGGCGCCGGAGTCGAACGACACCCGCACGACGGCGTTGGGCTTCTTGCAGGCCTTGTACTGGCGGACCTCGCGGGTGTAGCCGTGCCCTTCCTTGCCCAGGCTGACGCGAGTTCCCTTGGTGCCGAAGATCTTCGCGACCCGGGCCTTGGACATCCCGACGTTCACCGTGCCGAACTCGCCGACAGTGGCGCAGGGCTTGTTCTTGGGGGCGGCGTCGGCGGCCACGGCGCCGCCGAAGACCAGGGCGACGGCGAGGCCGACGACGATCAGAACTCTGTGCATGGCGATCTTCCTTCTCCAGAACCGGTTGCTGACGTGTCCCATCGGAACACCGAGCGAGGGTCAGAAGAAGGGGAACGCCTGATCAGGCCGAACCCGGCTTCCGTGTAAACCATTGAGCGTTGGGACGTTCCGGCTGGTCAGGTGGGTGATGCGGGCCGGGGTGCCCGGCCCGCACGGTTCACACCACCGAGAACTTCTGTGCCGCAGCGCCGTTGCAGTCCCAGATCTGCAGCCGGGTGCCGTTGGCGGTGGCCCCGGACGGGGAGTCCATGCACCGGTTGGTCGTCGGGTTCTTCATCGAACCGTCGGACTGGGCCACCCAGTTCTGGTAGCCACCGCCGTTGCAGTTGGCCAGCTGCAGTTTCGTGCCCGCGGCGTTGGCGCCACCGGCGATGTCGAGGCACTTGCCCAGCGTGCGCAGGGTCTGGCCGTTCCAGGTCCAGTGCTGGTCCTTGGCGTTCGCCTGGCAGTCCCAGAGCTGCACCGCGGTGCCGTCGCCGCCGGTGTCGTCACCGGCCACGTCCACGCACTTGCCGCCCGGCCCCTTGATGGTCTTGCCCGACACGGCCGAGCCGCCCTTGTTGTAAACGGCCACCGAGTCGATGACGAGCTTGCCTCCGGAGACGGTGGACGCGTTCGGGCCCCCGCCGAAGGCGGCCGGGAAACCGCCGCCGATGGCCAGGTCGTAGATGATGAAGAACGGGTGGTCGATGGCGTCGGCCCAGGTCGTGGCGTCCACCTGGTTGGCGCTGATCGTGTAGAAGTTGTTGCCGTCCAGGTAGAAACGCACCTGCTCGGGCGAGGTCGAACGGTCGATCTCGACGGCGTAGTTGTGGAACCCGGTCGAGCAGCCCCCGCAGGCCCGCTCGCCCGAGGTGATGCCGGTGGACTCGTTACACGGCCCGCCCGGGTTCACGCCGCAGTGCATCGCGGCGAACGTGGACGGGCGTCCGTTGATGTTCTCCATGATGTCGATCTCGCCGGACTTCGGCCAGGTCACGCCCGAGCGCAGCGGCGCCCCGAGCATCCAGAAGGCGGGCCAGTAGCCGGCCCCGTTGGCGGTGGTGACGTCGGGCTGCTGGAGCCGGGACTCCATCCGCACCACGCCGCCGGGCGCGGCCCCGAAGGTCGCGGCCTGGGTCTCGACGCGGCCCGAGGTCCAGCCGGAGGCCGGGTCGGAGCCGGAGTGCAGGGCCCGCAGCACCAGATGACTCTGCCCGTCGTAGTAGACGTTCGAGGTGCTGTTGGTCATGGTCTCGATCTCACCGGTGCCGAAGCTGCTGCCCGGTCCGGTGTCGTACTTCCACTTGCTGGTGTCGAGGCCGGCGCCGGATGCGCCGTCGAAGTCGTCGCTCCAGGTCAGGGTGAAGCCGGACGGGGTGGCGGGCACGACCGCCTGGGCGCCCTGCTGGGACACCGTGACGGCCGCCGCGACCGGCAGCATGGCCGCCGCGACGAGCACGAGCAGGCGTTTCCACGGTTTCCGGGTGAATGACGATGGCATGGGATCTGTACCTCCGGGTCAGGGATTGGAGGAGACGACGGGAGTGGTCGACGCGTCAAAATAGCTGGGAGCGCCGATGTCCCGGGCCAAGACAACGCTATTTGTAAGTCATGCTTATTTAAACGGTCGGTCCCGTGCCTGCGCCGAGCGGCCAGGTATTGTCGGCCATACGGTGGGACCGGATCGGGAACGCCGCTCCGTCCAGGGCCAGCACCGTCCCCGGGAGCTGGCCGGCTACGTCCTCCAGGCCGAGATCCTGATCCGGGAGGAACTGGGCCCGCCACAGCCACACCGCGCCGAACCGCCTGGCCGGCCGGTCCTCGCCGCACCTCCCGTGGATCGACAGCGAAACCGAGCTCGCCCGCCTCCTGGACCTCGACGTCCACCATTCAACCTGGTTCGCCGACGTCAGGCTGCAACGACGGGCATCGCCGGCCCCCCCGCGCCACTACCGCTACACCTGGCGCCCCGGCCGATGCGAAAGGCGTTCCGATGCAGGCAGAATGGTGGACGCGTTGACGGGCATCGTTCGTGCCGAACGTTTGTCGGTGGCCGCCGCCAAGACTCGTATCCGCCGATGACATCAGCGGCAGACCGTGGTGGGCGCTGTGGTCAACGAACGCCCGAACCCGGCGTGCGACGAGTTCGACCGCCTGAAGGCCGTGCTGCACAACGCGGTCCGCAGCTGCCCGGAGAGCGAGAACCCTACGGAGGGGCCTGATTTCCGAGCCCACGCACTGTTCCGGATCGCCTGGGTGGACCAGCTCAACCCAGCCCCCTGCGGAACGGCTGAGGCGCTCGTTTGATCAGTTTGACTGGCCCCGAAAGGTGCTGTTCTTACGACGAGCTGAGTGTCCTGACAACCCCCGTACAGACATCGGGGCAGCTTCGAGGCTGGCAAATGAATTACACGTGTGTCACTTATTGTGCTGTGGTGCAGGCAATTTGAGACTTTCTGCATGGCAACCTGTGGCGCACGCAACAAGACTCCACCTCACAATCTGTGCCGGAGGCGGGTCAAGGAAGCGGGCGTCCGTTGCTATCAGCATTCCGGGCTCCCGGCCGGGGGGCCTCGTCCCGCTCCGAAGAGACGCAAGGGCCCTGAGGTGCTCCTACCTGCCGGGCACCGTCCGTCGCCGAAGGGGCGCGATGCTGGACCAGACCTCTCCAGCACGCCCTCGGAGCTCAGCCCTGAGCAACAAGAACGTGTTGAGGAATGTGCCGCGTTTTGCCTCGATCTGGTGAACGACGGCTGGGCGAATACTGTTGCTGACAGGGCCAAGGGGATCCTGACCCGCTCGTCGTGGGACAGGCTGTTCGGAGAGCGCAGGGCGATGGACTGCAAAGCTCTCGCCGAGCTGGCTCGGGCACTGCTCGCGGTGAAGGAGAAGTTCGACGAGCGCGTCGGAGAGGCCGTCGACCAGGCCTTGGCACGCGCAGGTAGTGGCCGTGTTGAGCGGGCAATCGCCCGGGAGTTGGTCAAGCGCATTCCGAACCCGGTCAACGACCAGATGGTGGTGATGGCTCGCGGTCTCCAGATGTTGGGCATCGCCGTCTGCGTCCTGGCAGACCGCCCGTTGAGCCATTGCCAGTCGTTTATCGACCTGTCTCTGCACGAGAGCAAAGAGCGGCTCAAGAAGCTCATGGCCGAGGCGTTGCAGGAATGGGAACCGGACGTCACGGCGTCGTCTCAGATCTCAACGTTCCCGCGCTGATGCTTGTCATGCGACGTGCCGGCGGGCCTCCTGGGAGAATGAGGCCCGCCGGGCGAACGGGCCGCAGACCAGAGTCTCGGACTCTGGCCTGCGTTGTGGGTGGGCCCCCGGGGGATCGAACCCCGAACCCGCGGATTAAAAGTCCGCTGCTCTGCCGGTTGAGCTAGAGGCCCATGGGACGACGTCGGCCCGCCCCTCAGGCTAGGGGAGGGACGCCCGGTCGGCAGCCGTCCGGGTCGCAATCCCACCGACAGATTACCGTGCGGTAGACCGAATGGAGGGCCTACTCCCCGGTCGGGTGCCGAGGAGATACTCTATCGGGGCCAAAAGTTCACCAACTGCCGTCCCGCCCTCAGCTTACCGTGCCCACCCGGTGGCTCAGCGTGGTTCCCCGAAAGGCCCAACCACGGGCAGCATGGCCCGGGTGACCCAGAGCCTCGAACTTCTCCTCGACGACCAGCTCGACGAGGCCGTCCGCGCGCAGTGGCGCACCCTCCAGGCCGCGGGCCTGCCGAGCCAGGCCCGCCACACCGGAACCAGCAATGCACCGCACATCACACTCGCCGTCGCCCAACGCCTGCCCGAGGACGTCGAGCGACGGATCCGCAACCACCCGATGAACCTCCCCGTGAACATCACCCTCGGAGGTCTGCTCCTCTTCGGCCGCCCCAACGGGCGGCAGGTGCTGGTCCGGTCCGTCGTGGCCACCCAGGAGCTCCTCGAGCTCCACGCCGAGGCCGCCCGGCTCTACGAGGGCCTCGAGGGCACCGACCGGCACCTCGCCCCCGGCCACTGGACACCCCACGTCACCCTCGCTCACGGCCTCACCCCCGACCAGCTGGCCACCGCTGTCACTGTCCTCACACCCGTCACCGAGCTCGAGGGGCAGGCCGTCGCGGTGCGCCGCTGGGACTCCGACCGCAAGATCGCCTGGGTCCTCGCCGCAGACACCCCGGCCGCAGACACAGATTGAGGACGTTGTGGAGACTCGAGTCTCCACAACGTCCTCCATCAAAAAGCAGTTTCAGTACGCGGCGATCCGGCGCAGCGCCGCGATGCCCGGCAGCAGGAAGTACTCACCGCCCCGGCAGGTGACGATCTGCTTCGGCTGTTCGACGAACGTCGGGTGCGGACCCTGAGCCACGAACTTGCACCCGTTCGGCGCCGCCCCGGAGATCACGTCGCGGTCGCTGCCCAGCCGGAAGGCGTTGCCGTCACTCATCCAGTGCGCCTGCACGAACTCGAACTGACGCTGGATGTCGCCGACGAGCGCGACGAACAGCAGGCCGCGCTCGTCGTCCGGCGAGGCGTCCGAGACCTCGGAACCGGCCCAGGCGCCCGCCGAAACCGGCTTGCCGTAGGGGATCCCGCGTCGCAGCATGCGGTGCCGCAGCGCGAGCGTACCCTCCAGATCGGCACTGCCGCCCGCGACCCGGTCCGGATCCGGGTCGACCGGCCGCGAGTCGCGCGGGTTGGCCCGCCGCACGTGCGCACCGACCGGGCAGCCGAAGCCCTCCGGGTCACCGGCCTGGTAGTTGAACGTCTGCCGGGCCAGGGCCGGGCGCGGTCCGTCGGTCGACAGCGTGATCGGCGTCCCGTCGCGCCAGCGCCCCATCAGCTTCGCCGCCGCCAGTTCCTTCGCGTCGGTACCGGTGGGCACCTTGCCGGCCAGGTTCTCCGCGAGATCGGCCGTCAGTTCGTCGAACCCGGTCACGTCCTGCTCCAGCTTGCGCCAGACCAGGAAACTCCCGTTCCGCCCGAGTGTGGCCGCCACCGTGGCGCCGCTGGTGTCCCCGTCGACGTCCCGGTAGCCGAGAAGAGCCTCGCCGGGCGGGAGCTCGGCGGTGTGACGACCGGTGGTGACGCCGTGGACGCGGGGCTGGGAGAGGCCGTCGACGAAGCCGAAGTGCTCGCGGAAACCGGCCGCGCGGGCACCGTCGGGGGTCGGGGCGTCGGCGATCCGGCCGGCCTCGATGTCGTCGAGCACCCGCAGTCCGGAGCCGTCGGCGGGGTAGAGGCCGTCGCGGGCCGCCAGCTCGGCGCTCAGGATCTCGTGGCTCGGTGCGGAGACCATGAGCAGCAGGTGAGGGGGCTGCGGTCCGGTGAAAGGGGCCTGCCAGGTGCTGGTTCCGGTGCCCGGGAGCAGTCCGGCCTCGCGCCCGGCCATGCCGGTGGTGAACTCGACCGGGAGCCCGCTGAGCTCGGCCGGGGGCACACCGAGCGCGCCCAGGCCCGCGTAGCTCACGGCCAGGTGCGCGGCGAAGGTGGGTGAGCTGGGACGTTCGCGGGTGGGGGTGCCGGCGTCGGCACCCTCCACGTCGCGGCCCAGCCGGTCGACGAGGTGCTCGGCCCAGCCCGCGGTCGGGATCTCGTCGACGAGGCGGCCCAGCCAGGTCCGGGCGGCGGACGCGTCGGTCACCTCGAGCATGATGTGCCGGGCCGCGTTGTGGCGCGGGTACCCGGACGAGACCAGGTTCTGCACGTCGGTGAGATCCGGGTCGGTGGCCGGGCTCCCGGTGCCGAGGCGCTCGACCGGCTGGTCGGAGGCGACCGGTGCGCGGCGCTGCTCCGGGTAGCGCAGGGGCAGGGCGCCCGCGGGCGTCTCCACCCGGTCGGCCCGCCGGTGCCCGAAACGCGTTGCGGGCAGGCTCAGGTCGCCGGGGGTGAGGTCGGCCAGGTCGTCGTCGAGCTGGCTGAGCAGTTCCTCGGCGGTGTCGGGAAGCGGCGGGACGAGCGCGGTCTCGGTCTGCGCGGCCCATTCCGCCCGCAGCCGCTCGGCCAGCTCGTCGTCGCTCAGGCCCTCGGTCTCGACGGCCAGCGCGGCCACCCGCCGGCGCAGGTCGAGCGCCGAACGCACGTCCTGCACCGAGGGTTCCGCGTCGCTGGCCGAGAACACGTAGCCCGATCGCAGCGTGTGGTCGACCAGGAACTGCCGGAACGCGTCGGCGTCGTCCCGCCCCGGGTAGCCCTCGCAGTACTGCCAGATCCGGTCCGCGTGCTCGCCCAGACCGGTGCGCAGGTGCTCGGCGTAGACGGCCAGGTCCTCGTCCTCGGTGCCGCCGACCCCGTCGTAGCTGGCGGCGAACAGCAGGTACGAGGTGTGGGGCGGGTCCGGTTCCTGGTGTCGTCCGCCGTGCATGACCAGGTCGACGAGCCGGGCGACGCGTCCCATCCGGGCCCGGTCGGGGCTCGGCTGCGGGCGGAACTCGTGGCTCGCCATCACGGCCAGGCGGGCGAAGTGGGTGCCCGGCACGTCGAGGAAGGGGCTGGCGGTGCTGCGGATCCGGGCCAGGTTGCGCTGCAGGTCGGGCAGGGCCGGGTCGGGGACCAGCGCCATCACGGTCAGCACCCGCTGGCGGCTGGCCGGGGGGTTGATGTACTCGTGCACCAGTCCGGCGGGCAGGCGGCGCACCACGGCGCCGGGCAGGACGCGGCGCAGCAGCTGACGGGGTTTCTCGCGGGTGGGCATGGCAGGGCTCCAGGGAATGCGGAGAGGCTCTAGAGGTCGCGCTGGACGTCGGCGAGGAGGCTGCGCCAGGCGCGCGCCAGCTGCACGTTGTCGACGTCCTCGAGCTTCTGGTGACGGGGGAGGTGCTCGGTCAGGCCCTGGCGCACCCGCAGGGCGGACGCGATCTCGGTGGCCGTGGCGCCGGGGTAGGCGGAGAAGTAGTGCGCCAGCCGCCAGTCGTTGCCGCGGATGTAATCGGTGAACGGCCTCGGCGGCATCGGGCCCGGGAAACCGAACGCCGATCCCCAGAGCAGAAACATCTTGTGCGGTATCGCCCGGGAGAACGCATCGATGTAGTCGAGCCACGAGCCATTGAAATTGCTCACGAACATCAGATAGCTGTAGCGGCGTGGCTTCGTGTCACCCGGAAAGCGGTCGATGAGAACCCAGTGCGCCACGTGGATGAAGGCGAGGCGCCGCAACGTGGGATCGGGGCCCGCCCACGACTTAACCCGCAGCACCGCGCGCACGAGCGGCGCCCAGCGGCGGGGCAGGGGGGTGCAGACGGTCAGGCCGGTGGCCCGGCCGGATCGGTTGGCGGCGATGATGTCGAGTTCTCCCGGGTCCGAACCGTGCTCCGGATCGTGCCCCGGCCCGCTCTCGGGCGTCCCGGGCCGGTGTGCCGGGCCGGCGCCCAGGCGCCGTAGCCGGCCGACCGGTGCCACCGGGTCGCTGCTCTCTCGCGACCGCATGGGTCCCCTCCCTGGGAAAATGAATTCCGAAATGCTGTCGTCCGGACCCGGCGTTCACCGTAGAGTGTTCATGTCATTACCGAACGCAATACGGAGAGGTCTGAATGGACCGACCCCCCGACGCTAGGGCGTGGGGGAGCGATCCGCTTCAGGGTCCGACCCTGGGGTATTCCCATCAACCGGATGCACACCAAGGGTTCAGAACGTGCTAAACCAGTTTGAATCCTCACCTAGACTCGACGAATGGTATTCGGACGGATCGCCGAACGAGTGGTGATCGACGAACTGCTCAGCGGCGTGCGGGAGGGCCGCGGGGCAGCTCTCGTGATCCATGGCGAAGCCGGTATCGGCAAGAGCACTCTGCTGGGCTATGCCCAGGAGCAGGCCCAGGACATGCGCGTGCTGTCGGTGCGCGGTTTCGAGTCCGAGTCCGACATCCCCTTCGCCGGCCTGGCCGACCTGATCCGCCCGGTGCTCGGGTTGCTCGAGACGCTGCCGCCGCCGCAGGCCGCCGCCCTGCAGAGCGCCCTTTCCCTCGGCCCGCCGGTGGCCGGTGACCGGTTCTCGGTCTGCGCCGCCACGGTCGGCGTGCTCGCCGCCGCGGCCGCCGACACTCCGCTCCTCGTCGTCATCGACGACCTGCAGTGGCTCGACGTCTCGTCCCGCGAGGCCGTGCTCTTCGCCGGCCGGCGCCTGGCCAACGACGGCATCGGCCTGCTCGCCGCGCTGCGCACCGAGCCCGACCGGGCCGGGGTGCTCGACCGGCAGTACGCCGGGCTGCCCCAGCTCGCCCTGCGGGGCCTCACCGAGACCGACGCCCGCGAATTGTGCCGCACCCTGCGTCCCTCGGCCTCGCCCGAGGAGATCGAGCAGATCTACTCCGACACCGCCGGGAACCCGCTCGGCATCCAGGAACTCGTGGGTGCCCTGGGTCGCACCGCCTCGGGCGGGCACCCGGTGCCGGCCCAGTCGACCCGCCTCACCCAGACGCTCGCCGCCCGGCTCGCCGAGGTGCCCGGCCGCACCCGTCAGGCGATGCTGCTCGTGGCCGCGGCCGGCGGTGGCCAGACCGACGTGGTGCGCCGCGCCGCCGGGGTGATCGGGCTGGAGCTGGCCGACTTCGCCCCGGCCGAGGACGCCGGGCTGATCCTGGCCGACGACGAGCACGTCGACTTCCGGCACCCGCTGATGCGCTCGGTGCTGAACTCGGCCGCCACGCTGCACGAGCGCACCGCGGCGCACTCGGCGCTGGCCCAGGCGCTGGCCCAGGTGCCGGGCGAGGCCGCCGCCGACGCCCGCGCCTGGCACCTGGCCCAGGCCGCGCTGCCGCCCGACGAGCGGGTCAGCGAACTGCTCGCCGAGGCCGGTACCCGCGCTCGTTACCGTGGTGGAAACCGGGAGGCGGCCCGGGCTTTCGAGCAGGCCGCCCGGTTCTGCGCCCCCGCCGCCCGGCCCGCGCTGCTGCTGCGGGCGGCCCGGTGCTGGCAGCTGGCCGGGCGCAGCGGCAAGATGATCCCGCTGCTCGACGAGGCCCTGGAACTGGCCACCGACCCCAAGCTGCGGGCCCTGATCCGGCACATGCGCGGCTACATGCGGATGTGGCGGGCGCTTCCGCGCGAAGCGCTGGCCGAGATGATCGACGGCGCCAACGAGGTCGAGAAGGTCGACGCCGCGCGCGCCTCGCTGATGTACGCCGACGCCGCCATCGCCCACTTCATGCTGGGCGAGCCGGTCGAGCTGCTCGCCGCCACCAAGCGCGCGTTCGAGCTGAGCGAGGGCACCGAGGGCGTGGCCCGGCTGGTCGCGGCCGTGGCCTACAGCGGCTCGCTCGTGATCAACGGCCACCGCGCGCAGGGGCAGGAACTGCTGTCCCAGGTGGTGCCGCCGCTGCTCGAGGTCTCGCCCCTGCCCCGGGCCCAGGAGTTCGCCCACTCGGCGTTCATCGCGATGTGGCTGGAGGACTACGCCCTCGCCGGGAAGCTGCTCGACGCGATCATCAGCGAGGCCCGGGCGAACGGCGCCCTCGGGGTGCTGCCCCAGGCCCTGTCGATCGCCGCCGAGCTGGCGTTCCGCCTCGGCCGCTGGCGCGAGTCGCAGGTGCACGCCGACGAGAGCGTCGAGCTGGCCAAGGAGACCCGGCAGGCCAACGTCTACGGGATGTACTTCGTGGCCCGCAACCACGCGGTGCGGGGCCGCTCGAAGGAAGCCCTGAAGATGATCGGGCTGATCAACGAGATCACCACGAAGTACGACGCCGTCGGCATGAGGCTCCAGACCACCCACGTGCTGGGCCTGCTCGCGCTCGGCGAGGGCGACCTGGACGAGGCCATCGCCCGGCTGGAGGAGACGGGCCGGCTGCCGGTCTCCGTGAACACCCGCGACCAGAGCATCGTGCCCTGGGCGTTCGACCTGGTCGAGGCCTACGCCCGGGCCGGCCGCACCGCCGACGCCCAGACCCTGCTCGACGAGATCGCGGTCTACGAGGCGCCTCCCGGTGTCCGCTCCGACATGCTGATCGCGCGCACCTGGCGCTGCCGCGGTCTGCTGGCGAACGGCAAGGCGGAGGTGGCAGAGGCGTTCGAGGCGGCCCTGGAGGCCCACGACCGGCTCCCGATGCCGTTCGAGCGGGCCCGCACGCTGCTCTACTACGGCGAGCGGCTGCGCCGGGGCCGGCAGCGCGCCGAGGCCCGCACCCGGCTGCGCAAGGCGATCGAGATCTTCGAGCAGCTCGACGCACCGAGCTGGGCCAACCGCGCCCGCAACGAGCTCAAGGCCACCGGCGAGACCCTCGAGCGGGGCACCGGTATCGCCGCCGAGCTGACGCCCCAGGAACTCCAGGTCGCCATGGTGGTCGCCCGGGGGCTGAGCAACTCCGAGGCCGCCGCGGCGCTGTTCCTGAGCCAGAAGACGATCGAGTACCACCTCAGCAACGTCTACCGGAAGACCGGGCTGCGCTCGCGCGGCGATCTCACCCAACTCGCCGACGCTCCCGGGTGACCCGACCGCTGTCGGCGACCGGCGCGTCCACCATCGGCAGCTCTACATCAAATGGTGGACGCGCCTGCCGCACCACGACTCTCGGCCCGCCTCGGGTGCTCGTCGGCAAAGCGAAGGACGCCGACGGGCCCCTGATCCCGTCGGCGTCCTTCCTCCCCCAGCGCGGGTTTCACACCCTCCACAGTGCCCCGCGCGCCCCCACGAAAAAGCTCTTCAGCGCCAGGCGTGGGCGTCCAGGCCCGACTCCTCGATGCGCTTGCGCAGGCGGGTGAGGTAGCGGCCGCGGGTCGGGCCGATGCTGCCGATCGCCATTCCGGTCTGCTTCGAGATCTCGGCGTAGGCCGGGCGGTCCGAGCTGGTCACCGCGCGCAGCAGGTGCGCGCCCCGGCTGGGCAGCTCGTCGACGAAACCCCAGAGCACCTCGGTCATCGCGTCGTCGGTGATCTGCTTCTCGGGCGTCGGGTTGGACTCGTCCGGCACCGCCGCGAAGAACTCGTCGGAGGTGCCGACCTCGCGGCCCCGGCGCCGGATCAGGCGCAGGCACTCGCGCTTGGCGGTGGTGGTGAGCCAGGCGCCGACCCGCTCCGGGTCGTTCAGCCGGTTCAGGTTCTCCACGAGCCGCAGCCAGGTCATCTGCACCGCGTCGCCGGCGTCGGCGTCACTCAGGCGGAAGCCCCGCACGGCCGCCCACACCTGACGCTGGTGACGCTCCACCAGCTGCTCGTAGGCGCGGCGGTCACCGCGACGGGCGGCCAGGACCAGGTCGGCGACGGTCGGTTCGGTGTCGGTGACCTGGTAGAGCCGCGTCCGGTCGGTCGCGTCGATCACGTCGAGAACGGTCATGGCTACTGGCCTCCGGGAGTTCGTGGAAGAACACCTAGAACGCTAGAGACCTACGTCCCGGGGCGGATCAGGGTCGGACCCCAGGGTGGCCCGGGCATCCCGGGGGCCGAACCCGGGGGACCCTGGGGCTACTCCCGGGTCTCCCCGGGGTGTGCCGCTGTGGGTGCACAGAGTGATGAGATGGCCACGGCATCCACCGATACGTCAGAATCGTGCTCTCGCCGAGTGATCTCGGCGCGGAACTGGCGGGCTGTTCGGAACAGGAGCGTTATCGCGCCATGGGCACCATGCGCCGTCCACCCGGGGTTCTGGCCGGGGTCCCGGCCACCCCGGCCACTACTGACGTGCGCCCCTCGCGCCCCGCCGGCACGCCGTCCAGACCGCCGCGGCCGGTGGCCGCGCGCGCCCTCGCCGGCCAGAAACCCGGAGGCCGGGTCGGGGTCGCCCGCTCGCTGGCGGCCTGGCTGGCCCTGCCGGTGCTGCTCCTGATCGCGGTGCTGCCCGACTGGCGGTCCGGCCCGGCGGCGGTGCTCGGATGCCTGGGCGTGGTGCTGCTCGGCTTCGTCGTCGCCCGCACCAAGACCCTCTCCTGGTCGTCGGTCGTGCTGCTCCTGCTCGCCTCACTGCCGTGGGCCGTGCTCGTCGCGGCGGCCGGCTGGGGCCTCGAGGACACCGTCGGCTCGTCACTGCCCGTGCTGGCCCACGGCACCGTGATGGCGGCCGTTGCCCAGCAGTCCCTTCTTCTCGTTCCCCTTCTGGCCCTCCCCGCCCTGGTGCCCTCCCGGGCCCGGCGGCTGTCGATGGCCGACTGGTTGCTGGCCGGGGTGGTGATCGGGGCCGGGTTCGGGCTCACCCTGCACCTTCTCGACCTGGACACGCCGGCCCGGCTGTTCTCCGGCACCGGTCAGCCGGTGCTCACGGGCCTCGCCGGGGCCGCGCTCGGGTTCGCCGTGGCCGCCCGCCGGCACGCCCGCAAGGCCGGGCTCACGATCGTGGGCCGCGCGCTCTGGCTGGGCCTGGCGGTGCTCTGGCCGGTGCTGATGTGGTGGCTCGCGGTCTCGGTGCAGGTCGGCCCGGCGCTCGCCGGGGCCCGGCCCCCGCTGCTCGACTGGGGCTGGACGGTCAGCGCCCACGGCCGGGTCCCGGTCTGGCTGCTCCTCGCCCTGCTGGTGCTGGCCCTGCTGGTCGACGCCGGGCGGCTGCGCAACGCCGCCGAGCTCGAGCCCGACCCGGTGCCCCACCCGTTCCACCCGGTGCAGGCCGCCGACGCCTGGGCCGGCCGGGCCACCCGCTGGGCCGGCACCAGCGAGACCCGTACCGTCACGGCCCTGGTCTGGCTGGTCGCCACCGCCTGTTCGGTCGTCGCCTTCGCCGGGCGCGACCTGGGCGTGGTGTTCGCGGCCGTGCGGCGCAGCGGCCCGGGGTCGGGCGCCGCCCGCTGGACCGCGATCAGCCGGGGCCGCGCCGCCGGGGTGATGGTGCGCTGGGTGCGGGCCGAGGCGATCCAGCTGGCCGCCGACCCGGACACCCGGGCCGCGCTCTGGCGCAACCGGCTGGCCGGCGGCATCGGCATCGGGGTCATGCTGGCCACGGCCGCGCTGCTCGGGCCGTACTGGGCGCAGGGGGTCTCCGGGGCCGCCGCCGAGGGCCTCACCTGGCCGGGGCAGATCGTCGAGAACCGCTGGCGCGCCGGGGTGCACGGCTTCGACGGCGCGGTGTGGGTCGTGCTGCTGGTGGCCCTGGTCGTGCTCCTGGCCGGCGGGGCCGACTGGTCGGCGCTGGGCTACCGCAACACCTTCCTGAGTCGCCGTCCCGTGCCCCAGGGCCGCGCGTCCGTGGGCGACTACCTGCGCGGCACCAGCCTCTCGGGCGCCCTCGTCGACCTGGGCTGCCTGCTCGCGGGCACCCTGCCCAGCCGGGCCGAGACGCGTCCGTCGGGCAGTGCGATCCGGGCCGCCGTGGGCGATTTCCGCGCCGACCCGCGCTCGTTCCTCGAACGCCGCCGGCGCCAGATCCGGGCCGGCTCGGTGCAGCTGGAAGACGAGGAAGAGCCCGACGTGCTGCCCGCGGTGTGCAGGCGGGTGCCCGGTGAGGAGCTGCCCGCGCTGAAACTGGCCGACGGGCGCCTGCTCTCGCCGCTCAGCCCGGACGCCGAGCGCGAGTTCACGGCCTACCTCAACGGTCTCGACCGCTACGAGCCGGAACCCGAGGGCGATGGCGCCCGGTGGCGGGCCCAGTCCTGTGGTCGTTACGAGTTCATGGTGTCGAACCGGCCCGAGATCTGGTCGTCGGGCACCACCGAGCGCTCGCTGCGGTACGGCCTGTGCGTGCTCGGCCTGTGGTACTCGGGCGCCTCGTCGTGGACGGTTCCCGGCACTCTGCCCTCGACGTTGCCCGAGATGGTGCGCCACCGGGCCGCTCTCGAGCTCGACCGGCGGCTGATCGAGTTCACCACGGCGGTCAACTACCCGGGCAACCCGTTCCGGGCGGTCGAGGTGGTGGTCTCCGACCCGCGCGTGGCCGAGTCGGTGCAGGCGCGGATGGACCGGCTGGCGATCCCGGGAATCGTGGTGGTGGTGTCATGATCGAGGCGATGCTCGCGGTGAACGGCGGCCGCTTCCGGTTCGACGGGGCGCTGCTGGCCGACCTGGCGCCGCACGTGTGGCCCGACGCCGTGCAGGTGCGGGCGCAGGGGCAGGTGGCCGACGTGCTCGCGGCGTACCTGCACCTGCCCGGGCTGCACCAGCCGGGCAGCGCGCGCGGTGCGGTGCTGGCGTTGCACCGCAGCGGTGAGGCGATCGGGATCAGCGCGGGCACGGCGCAGACCGCGGCCGACGTGATCGCCTGGATCTGCGCGGTCAGCCGGGTGCCGGCGCCGCACGAGGCCGGGCACGTGCTGCTGATCGACTGGATGCCCGACCCGCTGCAGCTGTCGGCGAACACCACGGCCGAGGAGCTGCTGCGGCTGCGGGCGATGCTGCGCAGTTCGTTCTTCACCGGCGAGTTCGGTCAAAAGGCCTGATCTGCCGAGGGTTTGCTACGCGCACGTACAGTGACGCACCCCCGGCCGTTCGGGCTGAACCCGGCCGCTGACCTTCATCCCTGGGGTGACCGGGGCGAAGTACCCCTCATGGTCGAGGGGGTGAGAACCGCTGTCATCGTGGACGACGACCCGGAGACCCGGATGATTCTGCGCGCTGCGCTGGAGTCCACCGGTTTCACGGTGTCGGAGGCGACGACGGGGCACGATGCAGTGGTTCTGGTGCGGGAGAGCAACCCGGACCTGATCACACTCGATCTTGTCCTTCCCGGGTTCGACGGCGTCGAGGTGTGCCGTCGGATCCGGGAACTGACAGACGCGTACATCATCATGATCACGGCCAGCTCGGACGAGGCGGACCGCCTGGTCGGCCTGGCCACCGGCGCGGACGACTACGTGACCAAGCCGTTCAGCCCGCGTGAGGTGCAGGCCCGGGTGGCCGCGATGTTCCGCCGCCCGCGTCGCGTGGAGCGTCCCGCTCCCGAGCCCCGCAGCTACCTGAATCCCGCTCCGCGCCACGGTGTTCCCCTTCCCCGGAGCACCGGCGAGGGGCGGCACGCGTACGGAACCCCGGGAGGGGCGTCCGTACCCGATGCCCCGCCCTGGCCGGGACTGCCCATGGTGCCCGACGACCACACGATCCTGCGGCACGGTCGCCTGACGATCGACGTCGAGGGCCGCATCGCCACCTTGGCCGGCACCGAGTTGCCGCTCACGAAGATCGAGTTCGACCTGCTGGCCACGATGACGGGCAACCCGCGCCGGGTCTGGCGACGGGAGACCCTGCTCAACATCGTGTGGGGCGGGCAGTGGTCGGACCACCACGTGGTCGAGGTGCACATCGGTAACCTGCGCCGCAAGCTCTCGGACGTGGCCGGTGCCGGGGTTCCGATCATCAAGACGGTACGCGGAATCGGTTACCGGATGGCCCCTCTCGACCCGGCGCAGTCGGCCGGGCAGCACGCGGGCCTGCCGACCACGTACTGAGCCTCAGAGCCCCCCGATCAGGAGCCCGCACGAGGCGGAGTTCGTGGTCACCGCCGTGCTCGTCCAGTTGGCGAAGCCGGCCCGCACCATGAACGTGTAGGGGAGCGTTCCCAGGAGGGCCCGGTCCACCGGCACCTGGGCGGTCAGGGTGGACCGCCCGCTCACGGTGATCGGGGTCTGCGGCGTCCCGTTGCGCACGGGGGTGATCTGGTAGCCGGTGGCGAAGGCGGCCGGGGTGATCGTCCAGGACACTGTCACGGTTCCCTGCGTCCCGAGGCCGCAGTTGTTCAGACCCGCGACCGCGCTCGCTGACGGGACCGGGGCCAGGGTGGCGGTGCCCACCGAGGTGCTGACGGAGGAGGCGCTCTGCCAGGCCGCCTGGGCCTGGAACGGGCTGAGCAGCACGAAAACCACTGCCGCCAGGGCGATCGGCAGAGGGTGCCGGCGCAGGGCGGCGATCATCGGGCACCGCTCCCGGTGAACGGGACGTCGTGCGGGTCCGGTTCGGAACGCTTGCGCCGGGCCGGTTTCCAGATCACCGACAGGAGCATCAGGGACACCAGGGCCGGGGCCACGTAGACCGCGACCTTCGCGACGCCCGGCTGCCGGAACCAGCGGATACCCTCGCCCATCTTCGGGATCACGGTGTCGACGCGCCAGATCGTGCCGCCGGGAAAGTTGGCCTTCCACGGGTCGTTGTCCGGATTGGCGTCGCCCTTGGTCTGGACGGTGAGGCTGCCGTCGGGCTCGCCGGTGACCGAGACGATGCGGTGGCTGACGATCCGGTTGTCGTCGACCGGGATGCGATAGGTGATCACGTCACCCGGTTTCAGGTCGTACACCGAGACCTGGGTGTCCACCGCCACGTCCCCCGGATTGATCGTCGGGACCATGCTGCCGGTGAGCATGGTCATGGTCTGGTACGGGAACAGGTGCGGGCCCACCGCCAGGAACAGGAAGAGCGCGAAAGCCATCGAGCTGACGATGTTCCCGAGCTGGAAGAAGAGCCTGCCCAGGAGCTTCTGGGTACGGGTGCCCGTGAACCGGGCGCGGGGGAGGAGGGTGACGGAGGCGGGCGTCCGGGTCCCCAGGCCCAGATCGCCGCAACGGCCCGTCCCCCGCACGATCTCGTCGAACGAGACCGATGCGGGGGAAACCGGTTCGGAGAGGTCGCGGACCGGCGCGGTGACGACCACGACCATGTCCACGACCTCCCCGGTGGGTAGTGCTTCCGTTGTGGTTGTCGGCTCCGAGGGGACGAACTCTTACTTGTTCGTGGCGGCTCGCTGGGTGCCGAGGAAGGTGAAGTTCACCGTGCTGCTCAGGCCCTGGAGCGAGTTGCCGGCGCCGGCGGGCAGCGTCAGGGTGACGCGGAGCTTGTCGGTGGCACCGGCGGTGAGCGTGCCCAGGTTGTTCAGGGCCAGGTTGGCGCCGATCACCGGGGTGCTGGCCAGCACGACCGAGGTGACGCCGCCGCAGGTGTAGGTGAAGGCGGGGGAGGTGCCGGCCTCGGTCCAGCCGGTGGAGCAGCGGTCGATGGCCATCTGCAGGCCGTTGGTGGCGTCGGTGTCCAGCAAGCTGGTGGAGGTGGCGTTGGTCGTGAGCACCACGCTGGCCAGGTTCTGGTTGCCTCCGTTGACCAGGTCGACCGCTCGCTGCATGGTGTCGCCCGGCACCACGCCGGTGGCACCCAGCGTCAGCCGGTTCGCGGCCGTGCCCGCCGCGCCCACGGCGATGTTCACGGTGCCGGTGGTGACGCTCGTGCTGGCCGAGGTCGACGACGTGAAGGTACCGAACGTGCCGAGACCGGCCACGGCGGCGGCCGAGCCGAGGACGGCGACGGAGGCGACGAGCTTGCCGGTCATCGTGGTCAGTCCGAGCTTCATCTGCCGGTGCTCCCTGCGTGGCGGTGGACGTGCTGTCCCCCATCGAGTCGGCCACGCCGTTCAGGTCAGAACCACCTTCTGGGCAAGGTTCCGGCAAGCTTTTCTCAAGATCGTCGATGGTGGACGTGGGGGCACGGTCGGGTGCCCACCACGCCTCTCCCGTCAGCCGGGTCCGAACCGCTCGATGCGCACGTCCGCCGCCGGCATCCCGAGCGACACCAGGAGCTGCGAGGCGTGCTCGCTGAAGCCCGCCGAACCGCAGACGTAGGCGATCTGGCCCCCGGTCAGCAGGGGCCTCAGATCGTCTGCGCTCAGACGGCCCGCCGGGCGTGGGTCGCCGGGCGGGGCCTGCCGGGTGTGGATCACCGTGGTCTCCGAGCCGTACTCGCCCCGGTAGTAGAGATCTTCCGGCCGGCGCACCGAGACCAGCAGCCGCAGCGGCACCCGCTCACCGCTGTCGTGCCAGAACCGGCGCATGGCCATCAGTGGCACCACGCCCGAGCCGCCGCCGAGCAGCAGCGCCGGAGTGTCGCCCCGCCAGACGAACCAGCCGCCGAACGGCCCGCGCAGCTCCACCCGGTCGCCGACGCCGATCTCCTCGTGCAGGAACGGGGAGACCTCGCCGTCGGGGATCAGCTCGACGGTCAGCTCCACCTCGTCGGCCCGGTCGGGGGCCGAGGCGATGCTGTACGAGCGCTGGGCGGTGGAGCCGTCGGGCGCGGTGAGCCGCACGTCGTAGTGCTGGCCGGGAACGTGCCGGTCGGGGGCCTCGCCCCGGATGCGCAGCCGGAAGGTGCGGGCCGTGGCCGTCTCGTCGCGGATCGCCGTGACCTCGGCGGGCAGCCAGCGCCGCCGGGCACCGGAGGGCGGCACCTGCCGCGACACCGGCCCCAGGGTCGGCAGCGGCGGCAGGTCCAGCCCCGGCAGCGAGGGCAACGGCGGCAGGCCGTCAGTCACCGGTGTACCGCTGTTCCAGCCACGGGTCGCCGAGCTCGTGGTAGCCGCGCTGCTCCCAGAAGCCGGGCTCGTCGTGGTCGAGCAGCCGGATCCCGCCGATCCACTTGGCGCTCTTCCAGAAGTACAGGTTGGGCACCAGCAGCCGGGCCGGGCCACCGTGCTCGTGCGGCAGCGGCTTGCCCTCGTGCTCCCAGACCACCCAGGCCCGGCCCCCGGTGACCTCGGCCAGCGGCAGGTTGGTGGTGTACCCGCTGTGGCTCCAGGCCACCACGTGCGTGGCCTCGGGCTTCACCCCGGCCTCGGCCAGGAAGGTGTCGAGGCTGACCCCGCCGAACGAGGTGCCGAGCTTCGACCAGCTGGTGACGCAGTGGATGTCGCCGTTCCAGGTGTCGGCCTGCAGCCGGTGCGCCGCCTCCCAGTCCCAGGTGCGCGCGGTGTCGACCAGGCCGTCGACCCGGAAGCTCCAGTCCTGCGCGGTCAGGCGCGGGGACACCTCCGCGGTGAGCACCGGGAAGCTGCTGCCGGTGTCGTACTGGCCGGGTGGCAGCCGGGGGTCCTTGAGCTGACCACGGCCGAAGCCAAGACGGGCCATGTCACTTCCTCTCACCGATTGTTTGGGTGGGGCCAATTTATTCGGATAGCTCAGCATCCGCGCAGGTGAAAGCATTCCCGATTACCCCTGTCGGGATTCGGGCGAAGTTTCGGGTAGCGTTTTCTCACTCTCGGTGCGCACTATGGTCGGCGTGTCGATCGAAGACCTCGCCCAGGCGGCGGGTCCGGCGGCCGGGCCGGTGTCGGAGCTCCCCAACGAGCAGCCGATCACCGAGGCCGATGCCGAAGGCTGGATCCCCCGAACCTGTTTCAAGTGTGGCCCACCGCGCCGGGTGGGTATCGAGCTGGAGTTCCTGATCCACCGTGACGTGGATCCGCCGGAACACCTCGCTCCCGACAAGCTCGCGATGTTGCACGCCGACATCCAAACTCAACCCCTGCGGTCAAGATTCACGGTCGAGCCCGGTGGGCAGGTCGAGCTCAGCTCCCTCCCGGCCGATCGTCTCTCCGGTGCGATCGCCGATCTGACAGGCGATCTCGCCGTTCTCACCGCCGTCGCCGCGCGCCACGGTGCGCGCCTCGTCGGCACCGGCATCGACGCGCTCCCCTCGCCCGTGCGATACCTGCAAGAACCCCGATACGCCGCCATGGAAGAGTATTTCGACCGCACCGGCAGTGCCGGGCGCACGATGATGCGCTCCAGCGCCTCGGTGCAGGTGAACGTCGAGTCCGGCCTCACGCCGGGCGACTTCCAGCGCCGGTGGGACCTGCTCCACGCGATCGGCCCGGCCACGGCCGCGGCCTTCGGGCGCCCCTCGGCGCACCGCGCGATCGATCCCCGTCTGTCCGGGTATCGCCTTCTGCGTCAGGGCATCTGGCGTGAGCTCGATCCGGAGCGCTGCCTCGCACCCGTCCCGACCTCCGGTGAAACGCTTCAGGAGGCTTACACCCGCTGGGTTCTCGACGCCCCGGTTCTCGCCGTGCGCCGAAACGACCGCCCCTGGACGGCACCGGCCGGCCTCACCTTCCGCCGGTGGCTGCGCGAGGGTGACCGCGCGATGAGCGACACCGCCGCGCCCACGCTCGAAGACCTCAAGTTCCACCTGACCACCCTGTTCCCGCCGGTGCGGGCCCGCGGCTTCTACGAGGTGCGCTACCTCGACCAGCAGCCCGGTCCGTGGTGGCGGGTGGCGGCGGCCTCGGTCGCCGCCCTGGCCCAGGACGACACCGCCGCCGACCAGGCGATGGAGGTCTGCGAGCCGGTGCGCGACGCCTGGGACTCCTCCGCCCGGGCCGGTCTGACCGACCCGGCCCTCAAGAAGGCGGCCCGCGCCGTGCTGGAGATCGCCGCGGCGGCCCTCGACCGCGACGGCGACACCGACCTGGCCGCCCGCACCGCCGAGTACCTCGACCGCGTCGCCCTCGAGACCGATGTCGCCCCGAACCCCGATGCCGCTGCGGAGACACCGTGCTGAACCCCGCCGAGTTCGACGAGGCGCAGGTGCGCGAGCGCCTGGCCGCCGACCTGATCCGCGCCCGTGAGCGCACCCTGCTGCTGACCTCGGTCGACGACACCGAGCTGGTGCACCAGCACTCGCCGCTGATGTCGCCCCTGGTCTGGGACCTGGCCCACATCGGCAACCAGGAAGAGCTGTGGCTGCTGCGTGACGTCGACGGCCGCGACCCGCTGCTGCCCGAGACCGTCGACCAGCTCTACGACGCGTTCCAGTACCCGCGCACGGTGCGGCCGAAGCTGCCGCTGCTGGAGCCCCAGCCGTCCCGGAGCTACGTGAACGACGTGCGCGGCAAGGTGCTCGACGTGCTCGAGCGCATCCCGCTGCGCGGCCGTCCTCTGCTCGAGCGGGGTTTCGCGTTCGGCATGATCGTGCAGCACGAGCAGCAGCACGACGAGACCATGCTCGCCACCCACCAGCTGCGGGCCGGTGAGGCGCTGCTGAGCGCACCCCCGGCCCCCCGGAGCACCACGCGTCCGCACGCCCGGGAGGTGCTGGTGCCCGGCGGTTCCTTCACCATGGGCACCGACATCGAGCCCTGGGCCCTCGACAACGAGCGCCCCGCGCACGCCGTCGACGTCCCCGCGTTCTTCATCGACACCGCCCTGGTCACCAACCGCGAGTACCGCGAGTTCATCGACGACGGGGGTTACGACGACGAGCGCTGGTGGCACCCCGAGGGCTGGAAGCACCGGCGCGAGGCGGGCATCACCGCCCCGCAGTTCTGGAAGCGCGAGGGAAGTACCTGGACCCGGCGGGTTTTCGGGCGCAGTGAACCGCTTCACGACGACCAGCCCGTGGTGCACGTGAACTGGTACGAGGCCGACGCGTACGCCCGCTGGGCCGGGCGCCGGCTGCCGACCGAGGCCGAGTGGGAGAAGGCCGCCCGCTTCGACCCGGCCTCCGGGCGCTCGCGGCGCTACCCCTGGGGCGACGACGAGCCCACGCCGGCCCACGCCAATCTCGGCCAGCGGCACCTGGAACCGGCCGCGGCCGGGGCCTACCCGCAGGGACGGTCGCCGCTCGGGGTGCACCAGCTCATGGGCGACGTCTGGGAGTGGACCTCGAGCACGTTCCACGGTTATCCGGGCTTCCGCGCCTGGCCCTACCGGGAGTACTCCGAGGTCTTCTTCGGTGACGACTACCGGGTGCTGCGCGGCGGCTCGTTCGGTTCCGACCCCTCGGCCGTGCGCGCCACGTTCCGCAACTGGGACTACCCGATCCGCCGGCAGATCTTCAGCGGTTTCCGCTGCGCCCGTTCGCTGACGGACGCCGAGCGCGATCTTGTGTAGGCACCTCGCCTACGTGGGTCCGCCGGTGCGGGTCGGCGAGCTGGTCGCCGACCCGCCGCACGCCCTGACCCGGCAGGCCTGGGCCCCGCGCCGGCAGACCCACGGGATCATGAACGTCGACGGGTTCGGGCTGGGCTGGTACGTCGAGGGTGACGCGGTGCCCGCCCGGCACCGCGGCGACGGCCCGGTCTGGGGCGACGAGACGTTCGCCGACCTGGCCCGCACCGTGCGCACCACCGGGCTGCTCGCGGCCGTGCGGTCCGGCACCGAGGGCATGGTGTCGGGGCGGGGGGCCGCGGCGCCGTTCCGCGCGGGGCGCTGGCTGTTCAGCCACAACGGGGCGCTGCCGGGCTGGCCCGCCTCCGGCGCGGAGCTGGTCAAGGACCTGGCGCCGGAACGGCTGCTGCGCCTCGACGCCCCCACCGACGCGGCCGCGCTCTGGGCTCTGACCCTCGACCGTCTCGACGCCGGCCTGACGCCCGGCGAGGCGCTGCGGCACGTGACGCGCCGCGCGCTGGAGACCACCGGGGGCCGGGTGAACCTGCTGCTCACCGACGGGCAGCGGATCGCCGCGACCACGGCCGGGGCGAGCCTGTGCTACCGGCACACGCACGGGGGAGTGGTCGTGGCCTCCGAGTCGTACGACGAGGAGACCGACTGGCACGACGTGCCCGACGACCGGCTGCTCACGGTGGAGCGTGGAGAGGTCACCGTCGAACAGCTCCGAGGATGAAAGGTATTCATGGACTACCGGTTCACCGACCTGCTGCCCGAGGACTTCACCGACGAGGCGCTGAGGGACGACGTCCGCCGCGGGCTCGCCGCCACGCCGAAGAGCCTGCCGCCCAAGTGGTTCTACGACAAGACCGGCAGCGAGCTGTTCGAGGAGATCACCCGGCTGCCGGAGTACTACCCGACCCGCAGCGAGCGGGCGATCCTGATGAGGGACGCGTCGGCGATCGCCGGGCGGTCGGGTGCCCGTCATCTCGTGGAACTGGGGTCGGGGTCGGCCGAGAAGGCCACCATCCTGCTGGCGCCCCTGCTGGGTGACGAAACCGTTTATACTGCGGTGGATGTCAGCGAGAGTGCCCTCCGGGGCGCGGCCGCGGACCTTCTCGTCACCTACCCGGGCCTGCGGGTGGAGGCCGTGCGGGCGGACTTCGAGCAGCACCTCACCCAGGTGCTCCGCGACGGCCGCGACCGCAAGCTCGTCGCCTTCCTCGGCGGCACGATCGGCAACCTGACGCCGCACCAGCGGGGCGGGTTCCTGCGGGCGGTGCGGGAGGGCCTGGGTGAGGGTGACAGCTTCCTGCTCGGTGCCGACCTGGTGAAGTCACCGGCCGAGCTGGTGCCCGCCTACGACGACGCCGCCGGGGTCACGGCGGCGTTCGACCTGAACCTGCTGCAGGTGCTGAACGACCGCCTGGGAGCCGATTTCGACGCCCGGGCGTTCGAGCACCGGGCGGTCTGGAACGGTGAGCAGGAGTGGATCGAGATGCGGTTGCGGGCGCGGGACGACCTCGTCGTGCGCTTCGGGCATCTCGATCTCACCGTGGCGTTCGCCCGCGGTGAGGAGCTGCGCACCGAGATCTCGGCCAAGTTCACCCGGGCCCGGCTCGAGAACGAGCTCGGGCAGCAGGGATTCGGCAACGACGGGTGGTGGACCGACCCGGACGGCCGGTTCTCCCTGTCGCTGTGGAGGCCCGTCTGAGGATCAGTAGCTCTCCAGTTCCTGGGCCATCCGGGCCTGCACCTCGAGGATTTCCTGGATGCGCATCTGCACCGCGTCCATCTGGCCGATGATCTCGCTGGTGCTCTGGATGCCGCTGGCCACCGAGCGGGCGTTGGCCTGGATCGCCGCGATCTGCTCGGCGACCTGCCCGGTGGCCCGGGCCGTCTCCTGGGCCAGGTCCTTGACCTCGCTCGCCACCACCGCGAAGCCCTTGCCGGCGTCCCCGGCCCGGGCGGCCTCGATGGTGGCGTTCAGGGCGAGGAGGTTGGTCTGGTCGGCGATCCCGGAGATGATCTTGATGACGTCGCCGATGGCCGCCGAGGCCGCCCCCAGGTTGTCGACCTCGCCGGTCATGTCCCCGGCCCGGTCGACGGCCTCGCGCTGCACCCGGGTGGCGTCCTGGGTGGCACCGCGCAACTGCTCCACGGTGTCGAGAAGGTTTCGCGCGCCTTCCTTCTCGTTGTCGGCGCGACGGATCGTCTCGAGCCGCTGGTTGAGCAGCTGCTGCACGTTGCGCAGGGCGCCCATCCGCGACTCGGACAGCTCGATGGTCTCGGTGGTGAAGAAGTCCATCGTGCCGATCACCCGGCCGCCGATGATGATCGGGAAGCAGATGCCCGACTTCACCCCGGCCCGGCCCGCGGCGGGAGCTCGCACGCAGTCGGTCAGGTCGGCCAGGTTCTTCACGAACACCAGGTCCCGCGCCCGCCAGGCCCGCCCCGAAAGGCCCACTCCCTCGGCGAAGCTCGCGGCCAGCGTGACCTCCCGGAACTCGTCACCGGCGGAGCCCGACTCGAGGTCGAAGCGCAGCACGTCCTCGCCGTCGTGGATCGTCCAGTAGGAGCCGTAGGCCCAGTGGAACGAGGCGCGCACGGCGTCGAGCGCGGCCCGGGTGCAGGTGACCTCGTCCTTGGCGTCGTTGAGGGTGCTGACCACCTGGGTGACGGCCAGCCGGTCGTCCGCGACCTCCTGCAGCTGTGCCTGGGCGATGGCCCGGTACACCGCCATGTCCGCGAGTTTCGCGATCTCGACGATCTTCTCGCGGCGTCCGGAGGTCTCGGCGATCGGCCGGGAGGAGAAGTACTCCAGCACGCCGCGCACCTGGCCCTGGTTGCTCACCGGGTAGAACATCCCGGCGGTCATGCCCAGGTCACGGGCGGCCTGGGCCCGCACCGAACCGGTGGCGGTGCGCAGATCCTCCACGAAAAGTGGCTCTCCGGTGCGGAACGCGCGGCCGACGAGGCTGGCGTCCACGGTGTTGCGACGGCCGGGGAAGGCCGTGGCCATGGCTGCGGCGATGTTCCCGGACTCGTGGATCATCCGCAGTTCCCCGGCCGGTTCCAGCAGCCAGGCGGCGCCGTAGTCGACCCCGCTGGCCCGCACGAACGCGTCCACGGCGATCTGGTAGGCGCTCTCCTCGCTGGTCACCGACTCCAGTGCCTCGATGACCTCGGCGTACGTCTCGACGTCGCGCGGCGCGATGTACCCCGCGGCGGCCGCCGCGGGCACGCCGGTGGAACGCTTTCTGCCAAACACCACGGATCCCCCATCCCCCGGTTGTGCTGTGGTGCACCGTTCCAGGAATCGGCCCGGGGGAGCCGCGCCTTGAACGCGATCGGTGACCGAAGCGTCCTCGAGCACGGAAACAAAAGGGGGGACGCGCCGGTCCGGCACCCGCACGGGTGCCGGACCGGCGCGTCCCCCCTTCGAAAGACGAACTCAGCCGGTGTTGCGCAGCCCGGCGGCGATGCCGTTGATCGTGAGCAGCAGCGCCCGCTGCAGGTCGGGATCGGGCGTGATGCCCGACGCCTGAGCCTGACGCGACCGGGCCAGCAGCGAGATCTGCAGCGCGTGCAGCGGAGCCAGGTACGAGTCGCGCAGCTCCAGCGTGCGCCGCAGCACCGGTGACGTGGCCAGGAGCTGCTCGTGCCCGGTGACCCGCAGCACCTCCTCGACCGTGCGCGCGTGCTCGGCCTCGATGATCGCGAACAGCTTGGCCGCCGCGTCGTCGTCGACCAGTGTGCGCACGTAGCGGGCGGCGATCTGCATGTCCGTCTTCGACAGCGTCATCTGCACGTTCGACAGGAACGTGCGGAAGAAGTGCCAGGAGCCGTACATCTGCTTCAGCGTGTCCTCGCGGCCGTCCTGGCGGGCGGCGGCCAGGCCGCTGCCCAGACCGAACCAGCCGGGCAGGTTCATCCGCGACTGCGTCCACCCGAACACCCAGGGGATGGCCCGCAGGTCGTCGAGACCGCCCGCGCCACCGGGCCGGCGCGAGGGCCGGGAGCCGATGTTCAGGTTGCCGAGCTCGTCGACCGGGGTCGCCGCCACGAAGAAGGGCACCAGTAGCGGGTCGCGCACCAGCGAGCGATAGGCGTTCTGCGCCGAGCCCGCGACCAGGTCCATGGTGCTGTTCCAGCCGTCCAGCACGTCGGCCGGGAGTCGCGAACTGCGGTGCAGCACCGAGGCTTCCAGCACCGCGGCGAGGGCCTGCTCGATGTTCTCACGGCCCAGCTGGGGCAGCGTGTACTTGTCGGAGATGACCTCGCCCTGCTCGGTGATCTTGATCGGGCCGTTCAGGCTGCCGTAGGGCTGCGACAGGATCGCCTCGCCGGTCGGGCCACCGCCCCGGCCGGTCGAGCCGCCGCGTCCGTGGAACAGGCGCAGCACCACGCCGTGGCGGGCGGCGATGTCGCGCAGCGCGCGCTGGGCCCGGTGGATCTGCCACTGCGAGGCCGCGATTCCCGCGTCCTTCGAGCTGTCCGAGTAGCCCAGCATGATCTCCTGCACGTCACCGCGGGCGGTGACCACCCGGCGGTACGACGGGTCGGAGAGCAGCGCGTCCATCAGCGGGCCGGCCGTCTCGAGCTCGGTGACCGTCTCGAAGAGCGGCACGAAGCCGAGCTTGGCCCAGGCCGCCGTGTCGGCGTTGCCGGTGTCGACCAGACCGGCCTCCCGGGCCAGTACCACCACGGCCAGGATGTCGTCGATGTCCTGCGACATCGAGACGATGTAGCTCTCGATCACGCCCGGACCGAAGCGCTGCAGGGCTTTACGGATCGTGCGGAACAGCTGCAGGACACCGGCGGCCGGCTCGGGGAGCGTGTCGACCCCCGCGCCGATCAGGGGCCGGCGGTGGGCCAGTTCCTTGGACAGCACCTCGATGCGCTTCGCCCGCTCCAGCTCGCCGTAGGGCTGGTCGAGCTCGCCGAGCCGGTCGAACAGCGTGGCCAGCGCGGCGTGGTGCCGGCCGGCGTGCTCACGGATGTCGAGCGTGGCCAGGCCCATCCCGGTGGCCACGGCGGTACGGATCAGGCGCAGCACCGGGCCGTTCGCGATCAGCGCGCCGTCGTTGGCCAGCAGCGAGTCACGCACCAGGTCGAGGTCTTCGAGAACGCCCGCCAGGCCTAGGTAGTCGCGGCCGGGCTCGTGCGGCGTGCCGTGGTCGAGACGGTCACGGGTACGCGAGAGACGCACCCGGATGTAGCTGAGCTTGAGCCGGTAGGGCTCTTCGTGGTTCAGGCCGATGAAGGCCGCGTAGGCACCGGGCAGGGCCTTGCGGTCGACCTCCAGACTGGCCTTCAGCTCGTCGCTGATCTCGACCACCCGGGTCGAGGAGCCCAGGTCGAGCACCAGCTCGTCGACCGCGGCGATCAGCTCGCGCAGGCCGAAGTCGTGCTGCAGGCCGAGGACGTCGAGAGTGACCTCGGGGGTGACGTTCGGGTTGCCGTCGCGGTCGCCGCCGGCCCAGGTGCCGAAGCGCAGTGGGCGGGCGTGGGCGGGCAGCTCGATGCCGATGGCGGCCAGCTGGAGGCCGAGCTCCTCGAGCAGGTCGGGCACCACCTGGGCGGCGAGCGTCCGCAGGTAGTAGATCGCGGTGCGGGCCTCGTCGGTGGGCTTGGGCCGCTCGGTGCGGATCTCGTCGGTCTGCCAGAGCAGGTCGACGAGCTCGGCCAGCCGGCGGTGGGTGCGCGCGACGTCGACCGACCGGGCGCGCGGGTCTTCCTGCTCCTGGATCTCGTCGGCGATCTTGCGCAGCAGGTCGAGCACCGAACGGCGGCTGGCCTCGGTCGGGTGCGCGGTGAACACCGGCCGCAGCTCGACCCGGGCCAGGATCTCCGTCACCCGGGCGGGATCGATCTCACCGGCCTCGACGGCGGTGCCGATCCGGCCGACCGTGGCCTGCAGCGGGCCCTCCGGCCGGGCGGTGAGCTCCTGCCAGCGATGCAGCTGCTCGGTGATGTTGGCCAGCTGGAAGTAGGCGGTGAAGGCCCGGGCCAGCACGATCGCGGTGGGGTCGTCCAGACCCGACAGCAGGGTGTGCAGCTCGCCGTCGTCGGGCCGGCGGGCCAGGCCGCGCACCTGCTCGACCAGGGCCAGCAGCTCGGGACCCTCGTGCCGGGTCAGGGCCTCGCCGAGCAGGGTGGACAGCTGCCGCACGGAGGCCCGCAGCGCGGTGTGCTGTTCGTCGGAGGCCACGCCGCCGGCGAACTGACCGACGTCGGGTTCCCGGCGATCGGCGTCCACCATCTGCTGGACGGTCGGTGTCTCCTCCGGGGCGGTGCCGTTCCCGGAGAGGGGGAAGTCGTGGCTCATGGTCTTGAGTCTGCCGCAAGATGCTCGCCACCGGGCAGGGTCATCAGCACCCCGGATTCCGGAATCTGAACAACATGCCCAGCATGTGAGACGCTGTCCGGGTGTCCGGTCATCCAGACAGATCCCCACGCGGCGGGTGCTCCCAGGCCGCTGAGCTGGGCAAACGGCACTGCGGCGCCGGCTGCGCGGTCGCGGGCGTCATGTTCGCCGGGGCCCGACCGTTCCAGATCCGCCTCCGCCTCGGCCAGCACCTCCCGGGTCAGCCGGCCCACCACGGCCAGCCCCCGGGACTCGCGCCAGGCCCGGCCGGTGGCCAGCAGCCGCACCGCGGCCCGGCGCTCGCCCTGGGCCAGCGCCACGGCGCCGAGGAGGCTCACCGTGTCGGCCAGGGTGAGCAGCTGCCCGGACTCGTACATCAGGGGCAGCGCCGCGCGCAGTGCCGCGCCCGCCGCGTCCGGGCACTCCAGCCGTAGCTGCACCAGCCCGGTGCCGGCCAGCACGTCGGCCCGCAGCGGCACCGACTGCCCGGCGGCGGCCGCGGCCGCCGCCTCGGCCAGCAGGTCGGAGGCGCGGGCCACGTCGTCCTGCCCGGCCGCCACCGCGGCCAGGTTCACCAGCGCCACCGCCAGGTTGCTCGAGGCCTGCTCGACCTGTGACCAGGCCCGGAACGACTCGAACAGCGACTCCGCGGCGGCCGGGTGACCGGTCTCGTCGAGCAGCTCACCGCGCTCGTTGCCCAGCCGCACGACCAGCGCCCAGGCCCCGGCCTCACGGGCCGCGGTCAGGGCCTGCTCGACCAGTTCGAGCGCGGTCACGGGCTGGCCGGAGTAGCGGGCGGCGACCGAGCGGGCGGCCAGGGTGCGGGCCGTCAGTTCCCCCTCGCCGACGGCATGCGCGGCCTGGTGCGCACCGGTCAGGGCAGGCACCGCGCGCTCCAGGTCGGCGCCGACCAGGGCCAGGTTGCCGGCCACCAGCAGCAGCTGGGCCCGCTCGTGCTCGGAGGTGGCGGCCTCCCGGGCGGCCTGCACCCAGTGGTCGGCCCGGCGCAGGCGGCCGGTGTAGAACCAGTGCCCGAGCAGGCTGAGAACCAGGCTCACGAGCAGACTTCCGTCGCGCGCCGACCAGGCGTGCTCGAGCGCGGCGGTGAGGTTGGCCGACTCAGTCTCCAGCGCCCGCAGCACCGCCGAGTCCGGGTTGCGGCCCGGATCGTCGGCGGCCAGCCGGGCCAGGTCGGCGAACCAGCGGGCGTGCCGGTCGAGCACCGCGCGGCGCGGCTCCGGCGGCCGGGCGGCCAGCAGGCCGTGTGCGTACTCGCGGATCGTGGCCAGCATCCCGAAGCGCCCGGAACCGTCGGCCAGCACCAGCGAGTGGTCGACCAGCCGCTCCAGCTCGCCCAGGCTCCCGTTCTCGCAGACCCCCTCCATCGCCGCCAGCGTCCAGCCCCCCCGGAACACCGAGAGGTCAGCCAGCAGCCGCACCCCCGACTCCGGCAGCTGGGCCACCGCCGAGTCCAGCAGCGCCTGCATGCTGCGCTGACGTTCGGGCAGGTCGGCCGGGCCGTGCTGGAGCAGGTCCAGCCGCCCGCTGCCGGCCTCCGGACTCCGCAGCCGGCGCAGCATCTCCTCCGGCGGCAGGGTGCGCACCCGGGCCGCGGCCAGCTCGATCGCCAGCGGCAGGCCGTCGAGCAGCGTGCAGACCGCGCTCACCTCAACGGCGTTCACGCTGCTGACCTCGAACCCGGGCAGCACCGCGGCGGCCCGGTCGCGGAACAGCCGCACCGCGTCGGCCACCGGCAGGGGCAGCACCGGCAGCAGGTGCTCACCCCGCAGCCGTAGCGCGCCCCGGCCGGTGGCCAGCACCACCAGCGCCCCGGTGCGGTCGAGCAGGTCGGCCACCACCGGCGCCGCCCCGTGCCCCGGTTCCACCGCGTCGAGCACCAGAAGCGTGGGTTCCTCGTCGAGTGCATCGGCCACCGCGTCCGGCCGCGGGCGTTCCGGCCGGACGCCCGGGCCCAGCGTGCGGGCGATCGCGGTGAGCAGCTCCTCGCCGTCGCGCACCCCCTCCGGAGCGACCGTGACGACACGCCGCGTCTCGGCCGCCCGCCCGGCGATCTCGGTGGCCAGCCGGGTCTTGCCGATGCCGCCGGGCCCGACCACGGTGATCAGCCGGGTGCCGCGGGCGAGCAGGTCGTGGGCGGCGCGCAGCTCGCGCTCGCGGCCGATCAGACCGGTGCGGGGACGCGGTGGCCCGCCGGGGCTCTCCGGTCGGGTGGGGCTCAGCGAGGTGGCGTGGCGCAGGACCTCGGCGTGCCGGGCGCGCAGCGCGGGGGAGGGATCCACCCCCAGCTCCTCGCCGAGCCGGCGTCGCGCCGCGGCGTAGGCGGCGAGCGCGTCGGCCTGCCGGCCGGAGCGGTACAGGGCCGTCATCAGCTGCCCGGTGAAACGCTCGTCGAGGGGGTGGCGGCGCACCAGTTCCTGCAGCTCGGGCACGATCGCGGCGTCCTGGCCGAGGGCCGCGTCGGCGTCCAGCCGGGCCGCCAGCGCCGACAGCCGCAGCCCCTCCAACCGCACCCGGTGCACCTCGCCGATGCTGCTGGTCAGGTCGGTCAGCGCGGGACCCCGCCACAGGCCGAGCGCGGCGCGCAGCTCGCGGGCGGCGGCGCGCGGGTCGCCGGCCGCCAGCGCGGCCTGGCCGGTGGCCGCGGCCTGCTCGAAACGGTGCTGGTCGATCGCCGCGGCCGGGACGTCGAGCAGGTAGCCCTGCGAGGTGCTGCGCAGCACGGCGTCGGGCCCGGTGCGCCCGGTGGCGACCCCGAGGATGCGACGTAGCCTCGAGACGTAGACCTGCATGGTGTTGACGGCACCGCCCGGTGGCTCGTCGTCCCACAGCTGGTCGATGAGCCGCTCGGTCGGGATCGGGGTGCGGGCCGAGAGTGCGAGCAGGATGAACACTGCCCGTGATTGACGGCCACCGAGAGTGACTGATGTTCCGTCGACGGTGACGTCCAGCGGGCCGAGGAGCCGAAGCGCAAGACGAGAAGGGACGTCCTGACGGAGTGTCATCGAGCGTAAACGTACAGATGTCCAGGACAGGTTCAGGGGAGATTCACGATCGTGTCAGCCCACTCGGGCAGTCTCGGGTCGCGGGCCGGTGATCGTGCGGCGATCGTGGACGGTCCGGCCGCCCTCCGGGGCCGCCTCGCCGGCCCGCACCAGGCGTGCCGACTGTCCGGTCGGTAGCCCGTGCAAACCCCGCCTCGCGAGCATGTAAAGACTTCGCCGGCGGGCGTGCGGTGTGTCTCTTTCCCTGGCGTTACCGGATTTTCGAGTGACGTATTTCTCTTGCTGTACGCGGACTGCATCGAGGGCCGGATCCCGGCGCGTGCCACCGATATTCGCAGGTGGCGGTCCGCCCTGATCACCGTAGGTCCACCCGTGCCTGCGGCGCGTTCGGGGGCCCGAGTTCCCGGATCACCCGATGTTTGGCGTAAATCACTGCCCGGCTGAGACTTTGCTGAAAACTTGGCGGGTGCGCGCCGGGGCGTTGGCGCCCGGGGGGCCGGATGGGAGAAACTGATCGCTGGCCGATTGCGTAAGACCGGAGATCAATGACCGACAGACAACATCCGCCGCAAAGAGCCGGCTCCCACGGATCACCCACCGCTCATCACGGTCGTGATCCGCAGCCGGTCGGCGAGAGTCCAGAAGAGAACAAGCCGAAGCTGCCCGTCAACGTCATCCAGATCAGCGCGAGTGCCGGTGCCGCCGTCACCTCCGCGATCGCGGCGTCGTACTTCGGGGTCGGGGGAACGATCGCCGGGGCAGCGTTCGGTTCCGTCGTCTCGTCGGTGGCGGGCACCTTCTACACCAACTCGCTGAAAAAGGCTCACCAGGCCGTGCAGACGACCACCGCGGTTGTCGTGCAACGGTTCCCGGGAGACGTGCCGCAGGCCGACAGCATCCATCGGATGTCCGGCCCCGCGGGGGTGCCGGTCGCCGACTCGCTGAATCGGGTCGGGCACGAAGACACCCGCCACGTCGACGTCGAACGGGTGCAGGTGCCGGTCGGTGACGAGACCGAGCTGATGAGCCCGGCCCACGACGACCAGACCCGGATGATGCCGCCGGTCACCGGCCCGGTGGCCGGCGCGACGGGGCATTCCGGGCCCCAGCCGCACCGGTCGCAGGTCTACGGGTCGCGCAGTGCGGCCCGCAAGGCCCCCGCCGCGCAGATCTGGTGGAAGAAGCCGGGTTTCCTGATGGCCGGGCTGGCCGGAGCGGCCTTCCTGATCGCCATGTTCGTCATCACCGGCGTCGAAACCGTTATCGACAAGCCGATCTCGGGCGGTGACAGCGGCGGCACCACGCTGTCCAAGCTGGTCAGCAACAACACCAGCAGCACCACCGACGACTCCGACGACTCCGAGTCCACGCCGACCGAGAGCGTCACGCCGAGCGAGGGCACCGTCACCGAGACGGCCACCCCCGAGGCGACCGACCCGGCGGGCACCGTCCCCACCGAGACGGCCGCCCCCGACGTCACCAGCACCGACGTGCCGACCGCGACCGACACCGCTCCCGCCACGGGCAGCGACGAGGTGCAGCCGACCGACGGCACCGGCACGGGTGAGGGCGACGGCACCACCACCGACCAGGGCGGCACCGGCGACGGCACCGACACCGGCTCGGGCACCGACACCCAGCTCCAGCAGGAGCAGCCGCAACCCTGATCCACCTGCACGTTCAGCACGGGTCGCCGAGTCACGGGGCGGCCCGTGCCGTAGTTTGAGGGCTGAATCCCAAGACCCTCCAGGGAGTGCCCGGGTTGATCGCTCGACTGCAGACCCGCCGGATCCTGCTTCCCGCCCTGATCCTCGTGATCGCCCTGGTCGCCTGGTTCCTGGTGGCCCGCGCGTCCTCCTCCTCGGCCGAGGCCTCCTTCACCACGCAGGACCTGAAGGTCGACGGCACCCCCGAGGCCGACGGCGACACCGTCACCCTCGACGCCCGGCTCTACCTGCCCGAGCGCACCCCGGCCCCGGCCGTGCTGCTCGCCCACGGCTTCGGCGGCAGCAAGGACAGCGTCGCGGGTGATGCCGAGGACCTGGCCGACCGCGGCTACGTGGTGCTCACCTACAGCGCTCGCGGCATGGGAACGTCCGGCGGCCTGATCCACCTCGACAGCCCGGACTACGAGGTCAAGGACGGGCAGCGGATGCTCGACCAGCTCGCGGCCCGGCCCGAGGTCGAGCAGCGCGACGGCGATCCGGTGGTCGGCGTCGTCGGGGCCTCGTACGGCGGCGCGCTGGCGCTGATGCTGGCCGGCACCGACGACCGGGTCGACGCGATCGTGCCCGCCGTGACCTGGAACGACCTCCGTCAGTCGCTGTTCCCGCAGTTCGCCGGCGGGGGATACCCGGTGCGCGACGAGGTCGATGCCGACGCGGCCGGCGTGTTCAAGAAGCAGTGGACGGCCACGCTGCTCGGCTCCACGCTGATCGGTTCCGGGGGCTCGCTGAGCACCACGCCGTCGGCCGATCAGCTGAAGAACCTGGCCGCGGGCGACGCCGAGCAGGCCGTCTGCGGGCGCCTGGCCAAAGACCTGTGCCTGGGCTACGTCGAGACCGCCACCACCGGCCGGCCCACCGCCGGGATGCTGAAGCTCCTGGGGGAGTCCAGCCCGGCGCGGGTGGCCGACCGGATCAGCGCCGACACGCTGCTGATCCAGGGGCAGGGCGACTCGCTCTTCCCGCTCTCCGAGGCCGATGCGAACGCGCAGGCCATCGCCGGGGCCGGGGCGGACGTGAAGCTCTACTGGCAGACCGGGGGCCACGACTCCGGCGTCGACACCGAGGCGCTGCGCCCGGTGGTCGCCTCCTTCCTCGACAGCTCGCTGCGGAACGGGTCGGTGGACGACGTGCCCGGCTTCCGCGTCGATGTCGCCTCCGGCACACCGGCCGCCGACACCACCGCCGCCGACTCCCGACTGAGGACGTCGGACCTGGCTCCCGGGGTCTCCTCCCGGGACGCCTCGGGCGGGGTCAGTCGGAACAGCACCCCCGTCACCCGTCTCGAACTCGACGGAAACGCCCAGTTCGCGCTGGCACCCCCGGGTGCCACCCCGTCCGCCATCACCTCACTGCCCGGGGCCGGGGCCCTGCTGAACGCGCTGGGGTCGTCGTCGGCGCTCTCCGGCAGTTCGCTCGGCCTCAACGCCCTGCCGGGCGAGACCGCGACCTTCGAGACCGCGCCGCTGAGCGGGGCCCTGACGGTCACCGGCTCGTCGCGGGTCACGGTCAGGGTGGCCTCCTCGGCCGACGACGCCACGCTGTTCGCCTCGCTGCTCGACGTCGACGAAGACGGCGGCACCACCCTTCCGTCGCAGCTGGTCTCGCCGGTGCGGGTGACCGGGCTGGCCGACGCGACGAAAGACGTGACGATCGCGCTGCCCTCGGTGGTGCGCGACATCCCGGCCGGGCACCGGCTGCGGGTCGTGCTGAGCACCACCGACCAGGCGTACGCGATGCCCCAGGAGGCCCGCCTGTACCGGGTCGAGCTGAGCGGCGACGGGATCCTGACGGTGCCGCGTCCCTCGCTCACCGTGACCGACGCCGGTTCCACGGTGCCCTGGGGCGGTGTGATCGGTCTGGCCGCCGGCACGCTCCTGCTCGGCCTGCTCCTCCTCGTCCGCCGTCGTCGAGGGGCACCTTTCGACGAGAGTCTCGCCGACGTCCCCCTGTCGATCGAAAACCTGGGCAAGGCCTACAAAGACGGGTTCCGGGCGGTCAGCGACCTGAGCTTCCGCGTCGAACGCGGCCAGGTCCTGGGACTTCTCGGGCCGAACGGTGCCGGCAAGACCACCAGCCTGCGCATGCTGATGGGCCTGATCATGCCCTCGGAGGGCCGGATCCGGATCTTCGGCCACGAGGTGCGCCCCGGTGCGCCCGTGCTGTCGAGGCTGGGGTCGTTCATCGAGGGGCCGGGCTTCCTGCCGCACCTGTCCGGCCGCGACAACCTGCAGCTGTACTGGCGTTCCACCGGCCGCACGGCCGAACCGCACCTCGACGTCGCGCTCGAGATCGCCGGACTCGGCACCGACGTGGAGCGCAAGGTGCGCACCTACAGCCAGGGCATGCGGCAGCGGCTGGCGATCGCCCAGGCCATGCTCGGCCTGCCCGACCTGCTGGTGCTCGACGAGCCCACCAACGGGCTCGACCCGCCGCAGATCCGCGAGATGCGTGAGGTGCTGGGGCGTTACGCGGCCACCGGGCGCACCGTGGTGGTCTCGAGTCACCTGCTCGCCGAGGTCGAGCAGTCGTGCACGCACGTGGTGGTCATGGCCGCGGGGCGGCTGGTGGCCCAGGGGCGGGTGGACGAGCTGGTCGGCGACGGCGCGTCGGTGGCGGTAACGGTGGACGACGTGGACAAGGCGGTCTCGGTGGCCGCGGGTGTTCCCGGGGTCGCCGAAGTGCACACTGCCGACGGGCTTCTCGTGGTGCAGGCGGATCTCGAGGGCCGGGCCGAGCTGGTGCGGGCCCTCGTGCTCGCCGGCGTACGGGTTTCGAGGATCGCGCCGCAACGCGGTCTGGAAGAGACGTTCCTGGCCCTGGTCGGGGAGGAGAACTGATGCCGGCGACCGGTCATTCGGAAGGGCTGGAGGGGCTCTCGGTTCCCTCCGCGCCCGCGGCGGCCGACGGCGCGGCCCCGGGCTACAGCGCCCGGCGCACCCTGAGCCTGCGGGTGGAGGCCCGGCGGCAGCTCACCCGGCGCCGGACCCAGATCTCGCTCGGGTTCCTGGTCGCGCTGCCGTTCATCCTGGTGGCCGCGTTCAGCTTCGGTGAACCCGAGGGACGCAACGCGCAGACCGCGCTCGTCGACCTGGCCACCAGCGGCGCGGCCAACTTCACCGTCTTCACGCTGTTCGTCAGTTCGGGCTTCCTGCTGGTGGTGATCGTGGCCCTGTTCGCCGGGGACACGGTGGCCAGCGAGGCGAGCTGGTCGAGTCTGCGTTACCTGCTGGCGATCCCGGTGCCCCGAGCAGCCCTGCTGCGCCGCAAACTGCTGGTGGCGCTGGGCTACTGCGCGTTCGCGCTGGTGCTGCTGCCGGTGGTGTCGTACGTCGTCGGGGGAGTGTTCTACGGCTGGGCGCCGTTGAAGACACCTCTCGGAGGCTCGATCTCGGGCTCGGAGCTGGCCGTGCGGCTGGTGGTGGCCGTCGGCTACATCATGGTGTCGCTGCTGTTCGTGGCCGCGCTCGCGTTCCTGGTGGGTGTCTACACCGACGCGCCGCTGGGAGCGGTCGGCGGTGCCGTGATGCTGGTGATCCTCTCGAACATCCTCGACACCATCACGGCTCTCGGCGACTGGCGGCGGGTGCTGCCGACGCACTACTCGCTGGCCTGGACCGACGTCCTCGGTCCCGAACTGGTCTGGAACGCCATGGTGCGAGGGGCATTGTGGTCGGCCGGGTACGCGGTGGTGCTGCTGGCGTGGGCCTGGTGGCACTTCGAGCGCAAGGACATCACGAGCTGACGTGAACGCCCCTTCACGCGAGACTCCGGCGCGGGCTGAAATCCCCTCACCGGCCCCGTGGATCACGGAGTTCGCGTGAATGCATCTGCCGAACGGGTTAAAGCTGCTTGCCGGGCAGTCGATGTAGTGGCGCGACGTGATGTTGCGCAAGCCACACAGAATCCGGACGTAACCCCGGATCTCACCCAGGAGGCACCGTGCCCTCGAACACCACCACCGCGGCGACGAAGCCGGCCGGCGACCGGGTCGCCCGGCCGGTCGAGTCGGCGCCTGCTGCTCGTCCGGCCACCCGCCGGGGGACTTCCGCGGCGGTCGTCACGCCGGCGAAGACCACCAGTACCGCTGCCACGAAAAGCACTGCCGTGAAAAGCACCGCGGGCAAGAACCGTACGAGCTCCTCCCGGACGGCGACGAAGAAGTCACCCGCCGCCGGAACGTCGGTGGAGACGAGGCCCGCGACGCTCTCCCCGGCCCGCAAGACCGCGACGACGGGAACCCCTCCGGCGAGGAAGTCCGCCACGACCCGTCCGGTGACCGGGAAGGCGGCCACGACCGGGACCGCCGCCGGGAAGGCGGCCACGACCGGGACCGCCGCCGGGAAGGCGGCCACGACCCGGCCCGCCGCGAAGGCGGTCACGACCCGGCCCGCCGCGAAGGCAGCGACGGCCCGCCCCGCGACGAAGAAGTCGCCCGCCGGGGCCACGGCGAGGAAGACGTCTGCGGCCGGGGCCACGTCGAAGAAGACCACCGCGGCGCGGCCCACGGCGGAGAAGCGGGCGACGACCGGGACCGCGGCGAGGAAGACAGCCACCACGCGGCCCGCGGCGAAGCCGGCCACGACGCGTCCCGTTGCGAAGAAGACGTCCACGACCAGCCCCACGACGGCGCGGCCTTCGGCGAAGAAGACGGTGGCGACCCGTCCCACGACCAGGACGGCATCCGCGACGCAGGCGGCCGGCCGGTCCACGGCCGGGAAGGCCTCCACGACCACTCGGACGGCGGCCGCAGCCAAGCGCCCGGCCGCGAGCACCACATCCGGCGCACCCACGAAAAAGGCGACCGCCACCCGCCCGGCCGCGAAGAGGGCGGCCTCGACGCGTTCGGCCGCGAAGGCGACTTCGACGCGTTCGGCCGCGAAGGCGACTACGACGCGTTCGGCCGCCAAGGCGACTACGACGCGTTCGGCAGCGAAGACGTCCACGGCCAGCCCCGCAGCGAAGGCGACCTCGGCCCGTGCGGCGGCGAAGAAGGCGACCGCGACGCGTCCGGCGGTGAAGGCGACCGCGACGCGTGCGGCGGTGAAGGCGACCGCGACGCGTGCGGCGGTGAAGGCGACCGCGACGCGTCCGGCGGTGAAGGCGACCGCGACGCGTGCGGCGGTGAAGGCGACTACGACGCGTTCGGCAACGAAGACGTCCAAGGCTCGCCCGGCAGCGAAGGCGGCCACGACTCGTCCAGCGACGAAGAGGGCGACTGCCACACGGACGACGGTGAAGAAGTCCGGCCCGGCGGTTGAGCGTGGTGCGACAACGGGTTCGGCCGCGAAGAAGGCGACCACCCGCTCGGCCGAGAAGACAACCGCGACCACGCGCAGGTCCGCGACGGCCTCGAAGCGCACGACCTCCACCGCAGCCCGGAAGACCGCCTCCGCCGGTACTCCGGCCAAGAAGTCGGCAGCGACGCGACCGGCCGCGAAGAAGGCAGCGACCGCTACCCGTTCGGTGACGAAGAAGGCGGCCTCCACGGGACCGGCCGCGAAGAAGGCAGCGACCGCTACCCGTTCGGTGGCGAAGAAGGCGGCCTCTACGGGAGTGGCCGCGAAGAAGGCGGCTTCCACGGGAGTGGCCGCGAAGAAGGCGGCTTCCACGGGAGTGGCCGCGAAGAAGGCGGCCTCCACGGGAGCGGCCGCGAAGAAGGCGGCCTCCACACGACTGGCCGCGAAGAAGTCGGCCCCCACACGTTCGGCCGCGAAGAAGACTGCCCCCGCGCGCGCCGCCGCCAAGAGTTCGGCTGCTCCAACGGGTTCGGCCGCGAAGAAGTCGGTCACGTCGCGTCCGGCCGTGAAGGCGGCGACGGCGACGCGTTCGGCGGCCAAGAAGGCGGCTGCGACGAAGATGACCTCCACGCGACCGGCCACGAAGAAGGCGGCCACGACGAAGCGGGCTGCGACGGCTCGTCCGGCCGAGAAGGCGACCACGACGCGGGCGGCTGCGGCGAAGGTGACTGCCACACGTCCAGCCGTGAAGAAGGCGACCACGACTCGGTCGGCGGCGAAGAAGCCGGCTGCCCCGCGACCGGCCACGACGAAGACCGCCACGAAGAGCGCCACGAAGACCGCCACGAAGAGCGCCACGAAGAGCGCCACGACGGGTTCGGGTGCCACGAGGGCGACGGCCACGCGTCCGGCGGCCACGAAGGCGACGGTCACGCGAGCGGCCACGAAGGCGTCCGCCACGCGTCCGGTGGTGAAGAAGACGACCACGGCGCGGTCCGCGGCCAAGGCGGTTCCGGCGTCCGGGGCCGTTGCCGGGACGGCTGAGAAGGCGCCGAAGAAGGCGTCCTCGGGGCGGTCGGCTGTGAAGAGTGCGGGTCCCCGCACCGGGGCGGCCGCGAAGAAGGTGGCCCGGACGGCCGGTGAGACGCAGTCGCGTCCGGCGGCCGGGGAGACCGGTACGTCTCGGGCGGCTGAGAAGATCGTCCCCGCGCCCGAGAACGGGGTGCTCCGGGCTCCGGAGCTCTCGAACCCGTCGGTGAACAGGTCGTCCGACGTCACCAACGGGAGTTCCGTGGCCCAGGTGACCGCTACCGCCATTCCGGTACAGCGCACTGAGGGGGCGCAGGCCACCGTGCCCACCGCCCCGGCGGGGGCGGTCGAGGAGAACGGGACCGACGCGTCCACCATCGAACCGACCCACGCGAGCCCGGAACCCGCGAGCCCGGCCCCCCGGAGCCCCGATGCCGAGCCGGGCGAGAACGGGCTGAACGGGACCGCGCCCGCGGCGGGCCGGCCGGACCCGGACCCGGACGAGACCCCGGAACCGGTCACCGCCGCCTGATCACACAGCTGCTGACGAGGAGGGATCGGCGCCCGGCGCACCGGTCCCTCCTCGCTGACCTGGGTATTCCGTGACTGCGCGGATCCGGACGGATCCTGGGTGTGAACTTCGTCTTCCGGGCCTGGGCTGCACCTGGCCCCCGGCGGTGGAACCATGGTGCGAATGAGCTCAGGTGAACAGGTCCGCCCCCGGCGCCCGGCCTTCTTCAGCCCCGCCGTCATGGACACGTTCCAGGGCGACATCGACCCGGTCCAGCGCATCGAGGCGGCCCATCGCACGGCCGCGGCTCTGGTCGACCACGCCCGCAGCGGCGGCGACCCGGCGGCCACCGCCCGCATCGTCGCCCTCGCCGACATCTACGGGCTCGACGAGATCGCCGAGCTCTGGTCGGCGCGTCCCGCGTCCACCCTGCCCGGCGCCCTCTGGCGCATCTACGCTCTGCAGGCCGGGATCCGGCAGGACCCGCTGGCCATGTCCCGGGCCTTCGACGCCGGCCGGCACCGGGCTCCGGTGCACGAGGCGGTGGCCGGCGTGGCCGACCCGCCCGGGCCGACCGAGGTGCAGGACATGTCCGACGCGATCCTGGGTGGCGCCTTCACCGGCGACCTGGCCGACGCGCTGGAACGGGCCGCGGCCTTCTGCCACGTGGTGGCGACCGGCCTGGCCGTACGGGCCGACACCGAGCACCCGCCGCGCGACGACAGCCTCACCCGTCAGGCCTCGGGCCTGGCCCGTACCGGAACCGAGCTCGAACTGGCCGCGAAGCTGTGGCGCAGCGGTGAACTCAGCTAGGCCGGTCTCCTGAGTCAATGCCTAGCTGAGTTCACCGCTGCGGGGCACCCCGGGGGAGCTGCGCCAGGAGGGCAAACAAGCGGGGCGAAACGGGCCCGGCGGGGGAACATCCGCGTCCGGTCGTGAGTTAATAGACCTCGGTGACGCTCTTCGGGGTCTCACCGGGCGTCGGGCTGCGGTAGCCCCGGGTCCCATTTTAAGCCGCCCAGAGCGGCCGTTGCACCGTGAGGTGCTCCCGGTCCGACGTCCCAAGACGTGCATGACGAACGGTGTCGATCCCCTCGCGGGATCGGCACCGTTCGTCGTTTGCGATCGACCCCGGCCCTGGTCAGGTGGGCTCTGCGGCGACTACGGGGAGACATCGGGACGCGGGGCCCCGACCATGATCATCACGATCGGGTCACGCCTGACACCCGGTCCGTGATCTCCACTCTCCGCTACCCGGCCGGCCCGCAGGTGGGCGCAGAATCGGCCTCAAGTACACCGAGAGCGACCGATCACGTGACGGTGTGTGCTTGCGGAATGCCCTTCCCGGGTGGCGTTCACTTGAAAGTCGCCATGTGGTCCAGGTCTCTTTGCTGGATGTCGAGGGTTCGTTTGGCCGTCGTTAACCATCGTCGGCGGATCGCTTCACCTCGGCTGCCTACGTTCTGTGTCGGGGCATCCAACCGTGCCCCGGCGACGCGCCTGAGGGCGGCGCCCGAAGAACTGGCTGGGCTTCGTTCCCGGCTCCATGAAAGGGAATTCCATTGAAGCTCCCCAAGCACGTTGCACTGACGAGCGTGGCGCTGGCCGGCGCTCTCGCGCTGACCGCCTGCGGCTCGGACGACAACAGCGCGGGTGGTAGCACCACCGAGGAGAGCAGCAGCGCGAGCGTCAGCGGCACGCTGAACGGCGAGGGTTCCTCGGCTCAGAAGAACGCCATCGAAGAGGTCATCTCGACCTTCGGTGACGCCAACCCCGACGCGACCGTGAACTACAACGCGACCGGTTCCGGCGACGGCGTCAAGAACTTCATCGCCAAGCAGGTCGACTTCGCCGGTTCCGACTCGGCTCTGAAGTCCGAGGCCGTCGACGGTGTCGTCGAGGCCGACGCCGCCAAGGAGCGTTGTGGCGGCAACGAGGCCTGGAACCTGCCCCTGGTGGCCGGCCCCATCTCGATCGCCTACAACCTGCCGGGCGTCGACAAGCTGATCCTGACCCCCGAGGTCGCGTCCAAGGTCTTCCTGGGCGACATCAAGACCTGGAACGACAAGGCGATCGCCGACCTCAACCCGGGCGTGACCCTGCCGTCCACCGCGATCTCCGTGTTCTTCCGCTCGGACGAGTCGGGCACCACCGAGAACTTCCAGAAGTACCTGTCCGGTTCCGCCCCGGACGCGTGGACCGCCGAGCCGTCGAAGGCGTGGCCGGGCAAGGTCGGCGAGGGTCGCGCCAAGTCCGACGGTGTGTCCCAGGGTGTGAAGAGCGTCGAGGGTGGCATCACCTACGTCGAGTGGAGCTACGCCACCTCGAACCAGCTGGGTGTCGCGCAGATCGACAACGGCGGCGGCGCCGTCGAGCTCACCGGTGAGTCGGCCGGTAAGGCCCTGACCGCGGCCGAGGTCGTCGGCGAGGGCAACGACCTCAAGCTGAAGCTGGACTACGCGACCAAGGAGGCCGGCGTGTACCCGGCCGTCCTGGTCACCTACGAGATCGTCTGCTCGAAGGGCCTCGAGGCCGACAAGACCACGCTGATCAAGGCGTTCCTCAAGCACTTCGCCAGCAGCGAGACCCAGACCAGCCTGCAGGACGCCGGCTACGCGCCGATCCCGACCGAGATCGCGGACAAGGTCAACACCGCGATCGACGCGATCTCCTGACCTTCTGCAGGTCGACGCACGGAGTAGCACCACGTAAGGACCGATGCCCCGCGGCCCCCGGTCCCGCCCGAGAGGGCGGCATCGGCGGCGGCGGGGCTCGGTTCGTATCCGGACCTGCTGTCCGAAGAGCCACTGGAACCGGCTCGACGACGGTCTCCCACTCCCTCGTAGCCCCCTAGCCCCCCGAGGATTCACGGATGTCCACCATCACCGGCCATTCGGAGCTCGACGCCGAGCCCTCCGGCGACAAGGCCTCAACCGGTAGGCGCGGCGACCGCATCTTCGGCGGTCTGGCCACCGGCTCCGGCGTCTTCGTCATCCTTCTTGTTCTCGCGGTCGCGGGGTTCCTGCTCAGCCAGGCCGTCCCCGCCCTGATGGACAACAAGGCCAGCTTCCTGTTCGACCGGATCTGGACCGTGAACGACAGCGGCCTGGCCTTCGGTATCCCCGACCTGCTCTACGTCACGGTCATCTCGGCGCTCGTCGCCATGATCATCGCGGTGCCCGTCGCCGTGCTGGTGGCGCTGTTCCTCACCCAGTACGCGCCGGCCCGCCTGGCCGCCCCGTTCGGCTACCTGGTCGACCTGCTGGCCGCGGTGCCCTCGATCGTCTACGGCCTCTGGGGCTTCTACGTCTTCCGTTCCTACGTGGAACCGCTGCAGGACTGGATGGCGAAAACCCTGGGCTGGACCGGCCTGTTCGGCGGCCCGGTCTCTCTCGGCACCGTCTTCCTGGCCTCGATCGTGCTGGCCATCATGATCCTCCCGATCGTGACCGCCATCTCCCGCGAGGTGTTCGCGCAGACGCCGACGACCCACAAGGAGGGCGCGCTCGCGCTCGGTGCGACCCGCTGGGAGATGATCCGCACCGCGGTCCTCCCGTTCGGGACGCCCGGTGTCATCTCCGCCGCCATGCTCGGCCTCGGCCGCGCCCTCGGTGAGACCGTCGCCGTCATGATCATCGTCAGCACCAACCCCGGACCGTTCCGGTTCTCGCTCTTCTCCGGCGGCGAGACGTTCGCGTCGAAGATCGCCAACAACTCCAGCGAGTTCGGCACCGCCTCCCGGGCCGGTGCCTACATCGCGGCCGGCCTGGTGCTGTTCATCCTGACCTTCCTGGTCAACGCCGCGGCCCGGATCATCATCGAGCGCAGGAAGGCCTTCTCCGAGTGAGCACGCTGACGCAGGACACCGTGTCCCCCGCACCGGCCTCGCCCATCGACAAGCCCAGCTCGATGCGTGTCGTCAAGGACAGGGTCGCCACCGTCGCGGTCTACGCCGCGTTCGTCCTGGCGCTGATCCCGCTGGTCTGGATCCTCTACACCGTCATCGACCGGGGAGCGAACCTGCTCTTCGACTCGACCTGGTGGACGAACTCGCAGCGCGGCATGATCGCCCGCCGCGAGGGCGGTGGCGCCTACCACGCGATCATCGGCACCCTGCTCCAGGCGGCCGTCACCGCGATCATCGCGGTGCCGATCGGCGTCTTCACCGCGATCTACCTGGTCGAGTACGGCCGGGGCAAGCTGGCCCGCGCGGTCAGCTTCATGGTCGACATCCTCACGGGTATCCCGTCGATCGTCGCCGCCCTGTTCGTCTACGCGCTCTGGGTGACCACGTTCCACTTCGAACGGGTGGCCTTCGCGGTCTGTCTCGCCCTGGTCCTGCTGATGATCCCCGTGGTGGTGCGTTCCACCGAGGAAATGCTCAAGCTGGTTCCGAACGAGCTGCGTGAGGCCTCGTACGCCCTGGGTGTGCCGAAGTGGAAGACGATCTTCAAGATCGTGCTGCCCACCGCCTTCAGCGGCATCGTCACCGGTGTGCTGCTCGGCCTGGCCCGCGTCATGGGTGAGACCGCGCCGCTGCTCATCCTCGGCCCGTACGCGAAGTCGATCAACACCGACATGTTCAGCGGGTTCATGGGGGCGCTGCCCACGATGATCAACCAGGAGCGCTCCGAGGCCTACGGCCCGGCCGTGAACCGGGTCTGGGCCGCCGCTCTCACCCTGATCCTCCTGGTCATGCTGCTCAACATCGCCGGCCGCGTGATCGCGCGCACCAACAAGGTCAGCCGCTAGGCCCCCCGTCGCCCACCATCCGTTTCGGGTCCCCCACGGCCCGGAGAGCAAGGAGAGCATTCGATGGCCCAGCGCATCGATGTCAAAGACCTGAACGTCTACTACGGCTCGTTCAAGGCCGTCGAGGGGGTGTCGATGTCCGTCGACCCCCGCACGGTCACGGCCTTCATCGGCCCGTCCGGCTGTGGCAAGTCCACCTTCCTGCGCACGCTCAACCGCATGCACGAGGTCATCCCCGGCGGCCGCGTCGAGGGCAGCGTGCAGCTCAACGGGCGTGACCTGTACTCCAAGGAGGTCGACCCGGTCGCGGTGCGCCGCACGGTCGGCATGGTGTTCCAGCGCCCGAACCCGTTCCCGACCATGTCGATCTTCGACAACGTCGCGGCCGGCATGCGTCTGAACGGTGAGAAGAACAAGAAGGTCCTCACCGAGCGCGTGGAGAAGTCGCTGCGCGGCGCCAACCTCTGGAACGAGGTCAAGGATCGGCTGAGCAAGCCGGGCGCCGGCCTGTCCGGCGGTCAGCAGCAGCGTCTGTGCATCGCCCGCGCGATCGCCGTCCAGCCGCAGGTGCTGCTCATGGACGAGCCCTGCTCGGCCCTGGACCCGATCTCCACGATGGCGGTCGAGGACCTGATCAACGAGCTGAAGACCGAATACACGATCGTGATCGTGACCCACAACATGCAGCAGGCCGCCCGCGTCAGCGACCGCACGGCCTTCTTCAACCTGGCGGCCACCGGTAAGCCGGGTCGCCTGGTGGAGATCAACGACACCGACAAGATCTTCAGCAACCCGACCGAGAAGGCCACCGAGGACTACATCTCGGGCCGCTTCGGCTGATCATCAGACCTTACGGTCGCTGTAACAACCCATGAACGGCACTGCCCAGGCCCGGGCGGTGCCGTTCGTCGTTCTGCCGTGGCCGAGGCGGTGCCCGGAGTGCTATAGGGTGTACCGCTGTATCCCAAGAGTTTCGTTTGCGACAACTGTCGGTTTCGGAACGTGGCGGCCGGACCGACCTCTGGGCTGATCGAGTTGTGTGCGGATCATCAACCGTAAACGGTCAATAACGCCCTGTTGCGCCCTTGCTCGTCACTCCCCGTGCCGGATCGTGCGCATCGAGCCATTCAAATGTCTTCCAGGAGACTCGAAATGTCCGCTTTAACCGCGAAAACTACCGACGGTAAAGCATTCCTGACGAAGAGTTGCACCAATTAGGGCCCTTGCGAACGTGCTTGACCGGCCTTTACCTTGCTACAACGAATAGTGCAATCGCGGTACGCTGCATCCCTTTCGATGGTAATTATCCTCTGCAACTAGAACCCTGCTCTGGCCTGGTCCTTTCGCCGCGGCGGGTGGATTCGTTTGCCGCAGGTAACTGTTTCAAGCCGTTCCGGATGAGCGCCGTTCCGAAGAGTGGAGCGCAGAAGATGGTGAGGGAAGACCCCGGTGGCCAGTGATTTGATCGGCCGGCGCCAGATGATGCAGCAGCGCCTCGACCGGGTCAGGGATCTCGAACTCGCCATCCGCGAGCAGGTCGACCTCATCTCCTCCCGTGTCGGCATGACCGTGGAGCAGTTCGACTTCGACGGCTCGTTCCGTGCCTCCCTCGCCTCCCTGGCCGGCCTGGCGGCCCGTCGTCCCACCTTCGACATCGTTCTCACCGTGCCCTCCGCCCCGCTCGGCGTGCGGATCCAGCAGCTGCACGGAGAGGTCAAGGTCGAGGTGATCGAGCTCGAGAACGCCTACGCGGGCGACGTGCGGCCGCGTCCGACGGGCGCCCCGTCGGTGTCCGCGGCGCCATCGATGCCGGCCGCCCAGTCGATGCCCTCGATGCAGCCCGCCGCCTCGATGCCGGTCGCCCCCCAGCCGCAGCCCGCCACGGCCACCGCCACCGTGGGTCCGCAGTCGATGTCCGAACCCGGCCGCCAGGTGATCCGCGGGTCGCTGATCCCGCAGTCCAGCGGCCCGATCACCGAGCCCCTCGGGGTGGTGTCCTCCTCGATCACCGACGCGATGCCGGGCGCCAGCTCGGAAGACCTGGTGGTCTCGGACCTCGCCGCCCTGCTCTGGGAGGGCCTGGGCGACGCCGACGGGCGTCCCTGAGAAACCGAACCAGCCGAACACCAGCCCGATCCCGCCAAGCCCCCACTCGAAACACCCCGTCCCCCGCCCGGGCTGACAGCCGGGCACCTCCGCAGCAACGCCCTACCGCGCGCACGGAAGCGCTACTGGAGTCCACATCGATGAAGATCGCACAGAAGCTCGGCCTGCTGGTCGGTGCTCTCCTGGCGGCGGTACTGGTCACGATCCTCGTTCTCTCGGCCCAGCTCTCGTCGACCTCCAAGGAGTACAAGGAGCTCATCGGCGGCAACATCCAGCAGCGTGAGGCCTCTCGCACGATGCTGGTGGCCTTCGGACAGCAGGTGACCGCCTTCCAGCAGATCCTGCTGCAGGCCCGCGGCAAGGCCGACTACGAGCGGCTGCGCAAGGAGTACGACGCGCGCACCGGCACGGTCGCGACCCTCACCGACGAACTGCTCGCCAACGTCGGCCCCGAGGACCCGCGACTGAAGACCTCGCTGGAGGAGTTCAAGTCCTCGCACGCGGCGGTCGGGTTCCAGTACTCCGCGGCCCTCGACGCGTTCGTCAACTCCCGGTACAAGGACGCGGAAGGCATCAGCACCTCGGTCGAGGGCCTCGAGAAGTTCCCGAACGACCTGGTCAACAACATCGCCGACTACCGGACCCGATCGGCCGACGAGATGATCCAGCAGCAGAACGACTCGACCGCGTCGCGTCTGCGCCTCATCTACATCGGTGGCGTGCTGCTGCTCCTGATGGCGACCGGCTTCGCCGTCGTCGTCGTGCGGGGCATCGTGCGCCCCGTGCGCTCGCTCACCAGCGCCGCTCTCGAGGTCGCCAACCAGCGCCTGCCCAAGGTCGTCGCCGAGATCGCCGACCTGCCGGCCGAGGCTCCCGCCCCGAGCCTGCCGCGGTTCCGGGTCGACACCAAGGACGAGCTGTCCGAACTCGCCGGTGCTCTGAGCACCCTGCAGGACAGCGCCGTCGACCTGGCCCTCGAGCAGCGACGCAACGAGCAGGCCAACGCCGACACCCTGGTCAACCTGGGCCGCCGTAACCAGAGCCTGATGACTCGTATGCTCGGCTACGTCACCGAGCTGGAGCGGGACGAGAGCAACCCGGGCGCGCTGGACAAGCTGTTCCGGCTCGACCACCTCACCACCCGTATCCGGCGGAACGCCGAGTCGCTGCTGGTTCTTGCCGGCGCCAAGCAGACCCGTACCTGGTCGCACCCGATCGCCATGCAGGACGTGGTGCGCGCCTCGCTCTCCGAGATCGAGGAGTACAACCGGGTCACGGTCCACCACATGGACCACGCCAAGGTGTCCGGGTCGGTCGCGGCCGACCTCACGCACATGCTGGCGGAGCTCCTGGAGAACGGCACCCGGTTCTCGCCGCGCGAGCGCCAGGTGCAGGTCGTCGGTCGCCTGATCCCGAGCGGCTACCAGTTCGACGTCATCGACTCCGGCCTCGGCATGACCGACGAGGAGCTGTCGTCGGCGAACGAGCGCATCGCCCAGGCCGGTTCCCGCCGGCCGGACGCCAAGGTGCTCGGCCTCCACGTGGTCGGCCGCATCGCCGCCCGGCGTGACATGGTCGTCCAGCTGCTGCCGTCCGACCAGGTCGGTCTCACCGCCCAGGTGCTGGTGCCGGCCTCGGTCATCAGTGACGCCAAGCTGCCGACCAACTTCCACGAGGTCACCGACGTCCCGATGCTGAGCGCGGCCCCGGCGCCGCGTCCCGACGGGGCCCCGGCCCCGCTGGAACCGGCTATGGCCCCGACTCCCCGTCGCACGCCCAACGCCGCCCCCGCGGGCCGCCCGACCCCGAAACCGGCCGGCAACGGCGTGGTCCAGCCCTTTCCGGCCGGATCGACCATGGGAGGGGCAGGCGGCTCGTATGCTCCCCCCGCCGACAACCCGCTGTCGCAGCTACCACAGCTGACATCCGGTGTTTCGTCAAACCTTTCGCTGCCCGGAGGCGCCCCGAACGGCGGTCACGGGTCCAACGGTCACGGGTCGAACGGCAACGACGGCAACCCGTCCCGCCGGGTCCGCGGCGCCCAGCTCGGCGACCTCGGAACCAACCTGCGTGACCAGGCCCCCCGGCCGGTGAACGCGGAGGCGGCCCGCTCGCAGATGTCGTCGCTGCAGTCCGGGGTGGCCGCCGCCCGCCAGAACGGCCCGGGCGCCAACGGTTACGGCCAGAACCCGGGCCAGAGCCAGCAGCAGAGCCAGAGCCAGTACCAGAATCCGGGCCAGCACCCGGGCTACAGCCAGAACCAGGGCTACAGCCAGGCGCCCGGCAACAGCCTGGCCTCGACCCGTGGCGGCAACCTGCCCAGCCCCGCCACGGCCCAGACCCCGGTCACCCCGCCCGGCCCGGCGCCGGTACGCCGGGTGCGGGGAGCACAGCTCGGGGAACTCGGCGCCGGGGCGCCGGGCGAGTCCCAGAACACCACCGTAGATCCGAACCGCGTGAGGTCACAGATGTCTTCGCTTCAGTCCGGGGTGGCGGCCGCACGCCGTGAGGCGGGTCCCACCGGCGACCCGTCGCAGAACCCGCCGCCCACCGAGCCCGTCCGCCGCGTCCGCGGCGCCCAGCTCTCCGAGCTCGACACCGGCAACGGAGGCGCCTTCCGGGGCCTGCCGCGCGACGCCGCCGGCATCGGCCGTCAGCTGTCGGGCCTGCAGCAGGCGACCACCCGCGCGGAGCGAGAGACCGGCCGGCACCACGCAGGCGACGAAGACACCAAGGGGAACAACTGATGAGCCCGAACGGATACGGCGCGACGGCGGTCCTGAGCCCCGCGGCCCAGAACGTCAGCTGGATGCTGGACAACTTCGTCCGCGAGACCGCGGGCGTCGAGCAGATCATCGGGGTCTCCTCCGACGGCCTGCTGATGGCGATGTCGGTGCGGATGGACCGCGGTGACGCGGACAAGCTGGGGGCCACGGTCTCCGGCCTGACCACGCTCTCGCAGAGCGCCAGCCACCTCCTGAACAAGGGCGGCCTGACCCAGGTCATCATCGAGCTCTCCGGCGGCTACCTGCTCTGCTCCATGATCAACGGCCGGGCCTGCCTCGGTGTGGTCACCAGCCACCAGTGCGACCTGGGCCTGGTCGGTTACGAGACCGCGATGCTGGTGGAGCGCGTCGGCGCCCTGCTCACGCCCGAGCTGATCACCGAGCTCAAGGCGAACCTGGCGCGGTGAGCAACTACGACGGGTACCAAGAAGAGGAGAGCTTCGGGCGGCCGTTCCTGGGCCGGGTCATCCGGTCCGAGGCCGAGCAGGGTTTCACCACCCCGGTCGAGGACACCCCCGGTGGCGTCAACCGGCCGTACCTGATCACGGGCGGCCGCACCGGTGGTGGCAAGGCCGGCATCGGCATCGAGACCCTGCTGATCCGCGACCCGGGCGCGGTCCCGAGCGGCTCCTGGTCGCCGGAGATGATGATGATCGTGCGGGCCTGCGACCGGGCGGTCGCCTGCGCCGAGGTCGCGGCCCGGATCGGGCTCCCGATCGGCGTCGTCCAGGTCCTCGCCGGTGACCTCGTCGCCGCCGGCGTTCTCCAGCGTTCCGCGTCCTCGAAGTCCCTGGCGGACGACGTCGCATTCATCGAGAGGTTGATTCACGGTGTCTCTGCACTCTGAGACCAGAAGCTCGGGAGGGCTCGAGCCGGCGGGCGGCGGTGGCAAGCGCCCGCCGATCCCGGTGAAGATCCTGATCTCCGGTGGTTTCGGCGTGGGCAAGACCACCACGGTCGGCGCCCTGTCCGAGATCGACCCGCTGAGCACCGAGGCGCCGATGACCTCGGCGTCGATCGGCGTCGACGACGCGGGTACCGGCAGCCAGAAGACCACCACCACGGTGGCCATGGACTTCGGCCGGATCACGATCGACGAGAGCATCATCCTCTACATGTTCGGCACGCCGGGTCAGGACCGGTTCGGCTTCATGTGGAACGACCTGGCCGACGGCGCCCTGGGCGGCGTGGTCCTGGTCGACCCGAGCCGGATGGAGGACTGCTTCGTCGCGCTCGACTACTTCGAGAACATCCGGCTGCCCTACGTGGTGGCCGTGAACCACTTCGCCGGGCGCCCGTCGCTCACCCTCGAGCAGGTGCGTCACGCCGTCAACGTGGACCCGGACGTTCCCGTGGTCTCCGTCGACGCGCGTGACCGCGAGCAGGTCAAGGCCGTCGTGCTGACCCTGCTGCGGCGCATCCTGGCCCGGGCGAAATCCCGCAGCCGTGGCTGAGACAGGAGCACGAGCAGTGCGCAAGATCGTCGCCGGACTGGTGAGCGCGGGCCTGGCCCTGGCCCTGGCGGCCTGTGGCTCGGACGCGGCGCCGGCCGACAGTGTGTACGCGAATCAGGAGGCCATGGTCGGCATCTCGATGCCGAACGAGACCTCCGAGCGCTGGATCAACGACGGCAACCAGATGGCCGACCAGTTCAAGGCGATGGGCTACCAGGTCGACCTGAAGTTCGCCGCCGACGACGCGGCCAAGCAGTCGTCGCAGCTGCAGGCCATGATCGACGAGGACGCCAAGCTCCTGGTGGTCTCGGCCTTCGACGGTGGCGCCCTGGGCGACGTGCTGGCCAAGGCGGCGGCCAAGAACATCCCGGTCATCGCCTACGACCGTCTGCTCACCGGCACCAAAGACGTGAGCTACCAGGCGACCTTCGACAACGAGCGGGTCGGCGTGATGCAGGCCAACCTGCTGGTGGACAAGCTCAAGCTGGGGTCGGGCGGCAACGAGAGCGCGCCCAAGATCGAGCTCTTCGCCGGTTCGCCGACCGACTCCAACGCCAAGTCGTTCTACGACGGCTCGATGTCGGTGCTGAAGCCCTACATCCGCAACGGTGACGTCGTGGTGGGCAGCGGGGAGACCCGGTTCAAGCCGATCACCACCGAGAAGTACGACGGCAAGATCGCCGGCGAGCGGATGACCACCATCCTCGGGAAGTACTACAGCGACAGCGATCTCGTGGACGGCATCCTGTCGCCCTACGACGGCATGACACGAGGCGTCATCGACGCGCTGAAGGCCGACGGCTACGGCACCGAGTCCAAGCCGCTGCCGGTCACCTCGGGCCAGGACGCCGAGCTCGACTCGGTGAAGTCGATCATCGCGGGCGAGCAGACGGCGACCATCTTCAAGGACACCCGCGAGCTCGCCAAGGTCGCCGTGCAGCAGGGCAACGCGCTGCTGACCGGCACCACACCGATCGTCAACGACACCGAGACGTACGACAACGGCGTCAAGACGGTGCCGACGTACCTGCTGTACCCGGTGGCCGTGGACAAGAGCAACTACAACACCCTGCTCATCAAGAGCGGGTACCTGGACGCCGGCGAGCTCGTGGGCTAGCCGGCCCATCCAGAACCCGATGGGGGACGTCGTGGTGACCACGGCGTCCCCCATCGGGTTTTCGGGATGGCTCAGGAAGGACGGACCGCGCCCCGGAACCGCTCGATCGCCACGATCTGCCCCGAGGCCGCGACGTGCGCGACGAGGGCCTCACCGGTTCCCAGCCAGGGGTTGGCCGCGGGCAGCCGCTCGAGTGCGGGCGGCGTGCAGGCGGTCGCGAGCGTGGCCATCACGGTCTCCAGCACCGGGCGGTGGGTGCAGACCAGTGAGCCCCCGGACGTGAGGTCCCGGGCCAGGAGCGAGCGCAGGAGCTCGGGCACCCGCTCCGGGGCGTTGCGCAGCCCCTGTTCGGACAGCAGCGGCAGCACCTCCACCCCGGCGTACGGGTCATCGGTGTCGTTGCGTGCCCGTAGGTAGGGCGCCAGCGTCAGCATGCAGCGCGCCCAGGGGGAGGTGAGCAGGTGCTCGGGGGCCCAGACCGCGAGCAGACCGGGCAGGGCGTTCGCCTGTGAGCGGCCCACCGATGTCAGGGGCCGGTCTCCCTCGGTGCCGGGCCAGTTCGCGCGCGCCCGGGCCTTGGCGTGCCGCAGCACGACCAGCGGGCGGGTGTGCAGCTCCCCGGTGCGGGCGTGCTCGAGAAGGGCGTCCAGGGGCGGGACGTCGCTGGGCCGGGTCAGCCGGATCCGGGCCTGCTCCGGGGGAAGCCAGGCCACGTCGGCGATCTCGTCGGCCCCCGCGGTGCGTTCGCCGGTGGCCGCGACCGCGGCGCTCCAGTAGTGCACGGTCTTGTCGCGCCCGTCGGGCAGCACGTAGCCGACCGAGGGCAGGGGACGCCCGAGTGCGGGACGCGTGCCGGTCTCCTCGGTCACCTCCCGCACGGCGCACTCGGGCAGGGTCTCCCCGGTTTTGATCTTGCCCTTGGGCCAGGACCATTCGTTCCAGCGGGCACTGCGGACCAGGAGCACCTCGATGTCGCCGGGAGCGGCGTCGGGGGTGCGGGGGCGCCAGCACAGGGCCCCGGCGGAGACGACGGACGCGGGGGCCGGGGGACGGGGCGGACGGCGGGAGCGGGGGCGCGGGATGACGGAGCGTCCTTTTCGCTGGGTCTTGCCTTGTCGCTTACCGGCAGCGCGGGAACCTGACGAGCGGGTGGGACGGCGACTCACACCAGCGAGTGTCGCAGAAGGCCGGAGGCTCGGCGCATCGGCCCCGAGCTGCGAAGACGCGCGACCGACATGCCCTTTTGATGTCCTCCCGCACGGACGCACCAAGGGAATGTGCCCATGTCAATGCGGTCTGATTCACATCGGGCAAAAGTTGTTCAGCAGTGCTCGGGTGACGAATCGACAGTATTGGTCACTACCCTTGTCGCTCGTGCGTAGGATCGGGTCTGGAGCGGTCATGCTGTCTGCCGGCGTCGTCGTCGGGGTGGTCGTCTCCGGGGGGTTCTCCGGTGAAGGCTCGTCGAGCGCTGCCGCGGCATCGCCCGAGCCCTCCGCGAGCGTCAGCGCGGCGCCTTCCGCGAGTGCCTCCCCGCAGGTCTCCGCGAGTCCGGGGGTGAGCCCGCAGGCGAGCGCCGATGCGGTTCCCGGTGCCGGGGTCACGAGCGACGTCACCGGCAAGACCTACAGCGCCGCGCAGAGCGAGGCCGCCGAGAAGGCCGCCGGCAGCGCGACCACCACCGAGAGCGGTGGCATCGTCACCTATCGCGGGCAGGCCCTGTCCGACCTCACCGTGGTGCCGCCCGAGCGCACCGACGGTGTGCTGAGACTGACCGTGGGGCTGGGCGACTCGATCACCTACCGCCAGGGCTCGTGGTTCCGCCGGGTCTGCGGCTCGGGTGTCATCCACACCTGCCGTGACTCCGGCATCCGCGGCGACACCACCGAGGGCATGGTGAAGCGGCTCCAGACCGACGTGCTCGATCTCCACCCCGAGGTCGTCACCGTGATGGCCGGCACCAACGACATGCTGCACGACATGACCACCGCGCAGAGCATGCGCAACATCCACCGCATCGTCACCCGGATCCAGGACTCCGGTTCGATCGTGGTGCTGTGCACGATCGCCCCGCGGAACGCCACGCCCAAGCAGGCGGCGGCGCTGAACAAGGCGATCCGGGCCTACGCCAGGAACCACGACGTGCCCCTGCTCGACACCTACCCGCTGCTGGCAGCCTGGAACGGCCGGTTCAAGGCCGGACTGTCGAACGACGGGGTGCACCCGAACACCCGGGGCATGAAGCTGATGGCCGACTTCGCCGAGACGAACCTCCCCCGCCTGATCGCCTCGGCGAAATAACGGCTCTCAGCTCTTCAGCTCACCGAACGGCACCCGCTCGTCGAAGCGGCGGGACACCGCGCCGGCACCGCGCCAGAGGCGGGCCACGTAGTCCTTGTCCTCTTCCAGCACCAGGTTTCCCATCACCCGCAGCGCGATCGTCATCAGGAAGTTCGAGCGCATCCCGACCGGCCCGGCGTACTTCAGCAGGCCGGGCACGGTGAGCAGGGTGGCCGCGCGGCGGGCGATCGAGAACGCCGAGCCGTAGTGCTCGCGCAGCGTCGCGGGCCAGGCGCGGTTGAGATCCGCGTAGCTGCGCCCGGTTCCGCGGCCGGTGCCGGCCCCGGCGGCGAACAGCTCGGCCACCAGCCGGCCGGTCTCCAGGCCGTAGTCGATGCCCTCACCGTTCAGCGGGTTGATGCAGCCCGCCGCGTCGCCGATCAGCGCCCAGTTGGGCCCGGCCACGCCGCTGACCGCACCGCCCATCGGCAGCATCGCCGAACGCACCGCGCGCGGGTCGCCCTCGAGCTGCCAGTCGTCGCGCCGCAGGCCCGCGTAGACGTTGATCAGATCCTTGAGATGCACCTCGGACGGCCGCTTCTCGGTGGCCAGCGCACCCACGCCGATGTTGACCTCACCGTCGCCGAGCGGGAACACCCAGCCGTAGCCGGGCAGCAGCTCGTTCTGGGCGCCGCGCAGTTCCAGGTGCGAGGTGATCCACTCGTCGTCGCTGCGCCCGGACTTCACGTAGGCGCGCGCCGCGACCCCGAAAGCCGTGTTCTGGTGCCATTCCCGGCCCAGCACGCGGCCCAGCTGCGACCGGTAGCCGTCGGCCACGACCAGGCGGCGGCAGCCGACGGTGAAGGTCTGCTTGTCCTTTCCGGCGAACACCACGCCGATCACCCGGTCGCCGTCGCGCAGCACGTCGACCGCCCGGGCGTTCTCGAGGCCGCGGGCGCCGGAGGCCAGGGCCTCTTCGCGGATACGGTGGTCGAGCGTGGTGCGGGGCACCGCCGAGCCGCGGGCGGGCAGTGAGCCGCCGGGCCAGGGCAGCTGCAGTTCCTGCCCGAAACCGCAGGCGCGCAGGCCCCGGTTGGTCGGGTAGTCGGCCAGCCACCCGCCCAGCCCGAGCCGGTCGAGCTCGGCGATGGCGCGGGGCGTCAGGCCGTCGCCGCAGGCCTTGTCGCGGGGAAAGGTCTCCTTGTCGGCCAGCACCACGTTCAGCCCGGCCCGGGCGGACCAGGCCGCCGCCGCCGAGCCGGCCGGTCCGGCGCCGATGACGAGCAGGTCGGTGGACGTCGGATGCTGGTCAGTCATGAGGACAAGTGTGCCCCCCGCACCGGTGCCCGCACGCGCCGGGCCGGTCACATCCGCCGCCCGGGCGCCGAACAACCCCACAGGGGCGGAAACCGGGGTGATTTCCCGGCTTCCGCCCCTGGTCAGGAGTCTTTCGGGAGGTTCTAGCGGCGTCGCCCCGAGCGCTTGGGCGGACGGCTCGCCATGATGTACGACTGCAGGTCGCGCAGCGGCTTGCCCTCGGCGTCGTGGTGGTGACGCGTCCACACGCCGTCGCCGTCGAGGTGCCAGGACGCGGTCTCCGGCGACATCGAGATGCCCAGCAGCTCTTCCAGCTCGGCGATGTCCCGCGGGTCGCGCAGCCGCAGCATGGCCTCGACCCGGCGGTCGAGGTTGCGGTGCATCATGTCCGCGCTGCCGATGTAGACCACCGGCTCACCGCCGCCGGCGAACCAGAACACCCGGGAGTGCTCCAGGAACCGGCCGAGAATGCTGCGCACCCGGATGTTCTCGCTCAGGCCGGGGACCCCCGGACGGATCGCACAGATCCCCCGGACGATCACGTCCACCTTCACCCCCGCCTGGGAGGCGCGGTAGAGCGCGTCGATGACCACCTCGTCCACAATCGAGTTGACCTTGACCTTGACGCCCGCGGGACGCCCGGCCTCGTGGTTGGCGATCTCCCGCTCGATCCGGTCGACCAGACCGGTGCGCAGCGAGCGCGGCGCCACCAGCAGCCGGCGGTAGGCCGTCTTCGGGGCGTAGCCGGAGAGCTGGTTGAACAGCCGGCTGAGGTCCTCGCCGACCTGGGGGTCGCAGGTCAGCATGCCCAGGTCTTCGTACAGCCGGGCGGTCTTCGGGTTGTAGTTGCCCGTGCCCACGTGGCAGTAGCGGTGAAGGCCGTCGGCCTCCTGACGCACCACCAGGCTGAGCTTGGCGTGCGTCTTCAGGCCGACGATGCCGTAGACCACGTGCACGCCGGCGCGCTCGAGCTTGCGGGCCCAGGAGATGTTGGCCTGCTCGTCGAACCGGGCCTTGATCTCGACCACGGCCAGCACCTGCTTGCCCGCCTCGGCCGCGTCGATCAGCGCGTCGACGATCGGCGAGTCGCCCGAGGTGCGGTACAGCGTCTGCTTGATCGCCAGCACCTGGGGGTCGTCGGCGGCCTGCTCCAGGAACGACTGCACGGTGGTGGAGAACGAGTCGTACGGGTGGTGCAGCAGCACGTCGCGGCGCTTGATCGCGTCGAAGATGTTGGTGGGCTTGGAGCGTTCCACCTCCGAGAGCGCGCGCGGGGTCACCGCGACGTACTTCGGGTAGCGCAGCTCGGTGCGGTCGAGGTCGGCCACCAGGTTGAGCGCGCGCAGGTCGAGCGGCTCGGGCAGCGGGAACACCTCGGACTCGCTGACGCCCATCTCGCGCACCAGCAGGTCACGCATGTGGGGCCCGATGTCCTCGGCCACCTCCAGGCGCACCGGCGGGCCGAAACGGCGCCGCAGGAGCTCCTTCTCGAGTGCCTTGAGCAGGTTCTCGACGTCGTCCTCCTCGACCTCGAGATCCTCCTGGCGGGTCACCCGGAAGGTGTGGTGCTCGAGCACCTCCATGCCCGGGAAGAGCTGGTCGAGGTGCGTGGCGATGATGTCTTCCAGCGGCACGAAGCGCGCGCGGGGCAGGTCGTCACCCTCGTCGACGTTGTTGGCCTCGTCGTCGGCGTCGACGTTCACCAGGCGCGGCAGCAGCTGCGGCACCTTCACCCGGGCGAACATCTCTTTCTCGGTCACCGGGTTACGCAGCACCACGGCCAGGTTCAGCGACAGGCCGGAGATGTACGGGAACGGGTGCGCCGGGTCGACCGCCAGCGGCGTCAGCACCGGGAACACCTGTGAGCGGAAGAACGTGTGCAGGCGGGCCTGTTCGCCCTCCGCGAGCTGGTCCCAGCGCACGATGGTGATGTTGGCGTCGGCCAGGGCCGGGGCGATCTCGGCGGAGAACACCTTGGCGTGCATCGACTGAAGCTCGTGGGCCCGGCTGCGGATGCGGCCGAGCAGGTCGCGGGGCTCCAGGCCGCTGGCGGCGCGCACGGCCAGACCGGTGGCGATGCGGCGCTTCAGACCGGCCACGCGCACCATGAAGAACTCGTCGAGGTTGCTGGCGAAGATGGCCAGGAACCGGGCCCGTTCGAGCAGCGGGAGGTCGGGGTCGCGGGCCAGTTCGAGCACGCGTTCGTTGAACGCCAGCCAGCTCAGCTCGCGGTCGAGGAAGCGCCGCACCTGCGTCTGCTCCACCTCGCGGAACAGCGACGACAGCTGGGCGTCCTGGGCGGCCCCGACCAGGGCCCGGGCCTGGGCGGTGCGGTTGGCGTCGGCGGTGGAGGTCTCGGGGGTCACGTCGTCCTTACTGGCCACCACCTCCGCGGGGGCGACCGGTTCCTCGGGGGTCACCAGGGCGTCGGGCAGGTCGACGGTGGACGCCGTCGACGTGATCTGCGAGGCCGCGATCTCGCTGGCCGGCACGGTGGTTCCGGCTTTCGGCTCCGCCGGGGCGCTCGGGCGCGGCGTCGTCTTTTTCGTCGTCGTCTTCTTCACCGGGGCCTTCTTCGCCGGGGTCTTCCGGGTGGTTCCGGCGGTCTTGCGGGCGGGTTCGCGCAGGGTCTCCTCGGCGAACGGCAGGGTCTCGGTGCTCTCGCCGGCCTGGTCGCGAAGGGTGGACGCGCGGGGCGGCGTGGTCGACTGGCCGGTGGTCGTGCGGGTGGTGGCCTTCTTGGCCGGCGGGCGGCGGGTGGCGGTCTTGGTGGTGGTCTTGGTGGCGCTCCGGGGGGCGGCCTCGGTGGCTGACTTCGTCGCCGTCCTGGCGGTCGGGCGCGCGGGGGCCCGGCGTGAGGTGCTGACGGGCGTGGGCTCGCCGGTGGCGGCGGTGACGGTGTTCTCGACACCGCTGTCGGACTGGGCGGCGGCCACCTTCTTCGCGGTCACCTTCTTCGCGGGGGCCTTCGTCGCCGGAGCTGCTGTACGCGTGGACGCCTGGCGCGGGGTGGTCGTGCGGGGAGTGCTCGTGCGGGGAGTGGTCTTACGGGGCGTGCTCCTGCGGGCGGGGGCCGGTCGTTCCGCGTGGTCAGCCGCCGGTTCGGGGGAGGACGACGCGGTTTTCCGGGGACGCGAACTCGCCGCGCCGGTGGTCCGGGTGGCCGCCGGGGTGGGGGAGGGGCCCGCCGAGCTGGTCATGTCCGCCATGCTCTCACTGTCCTGGTCTCGCGCTCGGTGTCCCGGTCCGGGAGGTGTCCGGAGCCGGGCATTCGTGGTGATCGGTCAATCGGCCGGCCGCGGGCGAAAGCCCACCTGTACGGCCTGGTTCGGCGTCCGCCGACCGCAACTTCAGTCTTTCCGGACGTCAGGCTGTGCTTGCGGCTGAGCGTCGGCATAGGGGCCCTCGTGCACCACGTCCACGCTGAACGACGTGAACCCGAGCCGGTGGTAGACCTTCAGCGCCGGGGCGTTGTCGGCCTCGACGTAGAGCGACACGGCCGGCAGGTCCAGCCCGGCCAGGTGCCGCAGCCCGGCCGCGGTCAGTGCCGTGCCCAGCCCACCGCCGTGCCGATCGGGGTCGACACCCACCGCGTAGACCTCGCCCAGACCCTCGGGATGCACCTTGGTCCAGTGGAAACCGATCATCTTCGCGCCGGACTCACCGGACTCACCGGACTCGGCGGACTCGGCCACGAAGAACCCGGCCGGGTCGAACCACGGCTCGGCCTTGCGGGCGTCGAGATCGGCCTGCGTCATCCGGCCCTGCTCGGGGTGCCAGCTGAACGCCTTCGCGTTCACCCGCAACCACTCGGCGTCGTCGGCGCCGGGCCGGAACGTGCGCAGCACAACTCCTTCGGGCAGCACCGGCTCGGCCAGGTCTTCCACCCCGTTCAACGGGCGGCGCAGCTGCAGCAGTTCCCGCACCACGCGAAAACCCAGCTCCGCGCCCAGCGCGCGGGCTCCCGGGTGATCACCGTGCGACCACACCCGGGCCAGCTGCCCCGCGTCCACCAGCCGTTCCAGCAGCGCGCGCCCCAGACCGCGGCGGCGGTGGGCCGGATCGATCACGGCCTCGGCGTCGACCACGGTGCGCGGGCCGCCGGACTCGGGGGAGACCTCGCTGTGCGCGTACCCGATCACCGCGCCGGACTCCTCGCGCACCAGCAGGTGCACGCCGCCCGGCTCGGCCGAACCGAACTGCAGCAGCACGTGCTCGGAGACCGGGGCGGCGCCGTCGGCCGCCGTCGCGGACGCGATCACGGCCCGGACGCCCCGGGCGTCGGAGTCGGACAGATGCTCGAGAACGTCAACAGTCACGCGAGAGGTCACCGTTCGCAGCATAGGTCGTGACGGTGAGACGTCGACCGCGGATTGTCGTCGTGTCGACGTGAACGGACGGGAAACGGCGCATTCCCGGCCTCTGTCCCGATGGGGCCGGACTACGCGTCGACGGTGTCCTCGGCCCCGATGCGGTCGCGGCCGGGCGGCACGAACCGGTAGCCGACGTTGCGCACGGTGCCGATCAGCGCGTCGTGCTCCGGGCCGAGCTTGGCCCGCAGTCGCCGCACGTGCACGTCGACCGTGCGGGTGCCGCCGAAGTAGTCGTAGCCCCAGACCTCCTGCAGCAGCTGGGCCCGGGTGAAGACCCGGCCCGGGTGCTGGGCCAGGAACTTGAGCAGCTCGAACTCCTTGTAGGTGAGGTCGAGCGCCCGGCCGCGAACCCGGGCGCTGTAGGTGACCTCGTCGACGATCAGGTCGCCCGCGCGGATCTCGGGGGTCTCGTCGGACTGCTGGGCCTCGGCCAGACGGCTGCGGCCGGCGGCCAGGCGCAGGCGGGCCTCCACCTCGGCCGGGCCGGCCGAGTCGAGCAGCACGTCGTCGGCACCCCAGTCGGCGACGACGGCGGCCATGCCGCCCTCGGTGAGCACGAGCAGCAGCGGAGACGACAGCCCGGTGGTGCGCAGCAGGCGGCACAGCGAGCGGGCGCCGGCCAGGTCGCGCCGGCCGTCGACGATGACGGCGTCGGCGGGTGGAGCGTCGACGAGTACCGCCGCCTCGGCCGGCAGCACCCGGATCTGGTGCGGCAGCAAACCGAGCGCGGGAAGCACCTCGGCGGACGGGGCGAGGGCATTCGTCAGCAAGAGAAGTGAAGCCATCTGTGGACCTCCGCGTCGTCCGACCGTGCAGGTGGCGAGCCCCCGTGATGCCGCGTCATTGCGGAGCACAACCCGCTCAGGGTATGTGACCAGGCGTTGTTGGCACAGGGGTCACCCGCGATTTATCGCCACGCAACGTTACGGATGCGTTTCGGGCGCCCGGTCCCGAAGGTGAACGCGACTTCGCCGGGGCGTTTCCAGGGGATGTCTGCAGTGAATCCGGTTCGGCGTGTCCCCGCCAAGAGGCCGGCGGTGTGACCCGGGGAACTTTGCTCGCGTCAGTGCCGGAATCCACCCGAACCGGCACGAAGGTGCGCTCCGGCCCGGCGGCCCGGCGGCCATCTGTCAGGATGCGACGGTGACCGCCCCGCTTCCCGCCGGCCTCGCCCTGGTGGCGACCGTCGTCCTCGCCGTGGCCGGTTACGCCGGAGGATGGCTGATCGCCGCCGCCGCGGGTCTCACCGTGCTCGCGCTCGCGATCGGCTGGGGCGACCTGCTCCGCCTGCCGCACCGCTCCGGTACCTCGGCCCTGGTCCTCGCCCTCGGTGCCGCCGGCCTGGTGGCCGGCGCCCTCGCCGTCTCGCCCCGGTTCGCCGTCGAGCAGCCGCTCACGGTGTTCTCCGGAGTGATGGCCGTGGCCGTGCTGACCAGCTTCGGCCACGAGATCATGCGTCTGGACGGGCGGCACGACCTGGTCGAGTCGGTCACCGGCACGCTCGCCGGGCAACTGGTCGCCCTGCTGGCCGCGGGCTGGGTGCTCGTCGCCGACAGCGGTGGTCCGGAGGCCGTGGTGGTGGCCGTCGCCGGCACCGCCGCCGCCCGGGTGGCCCTGGCGCTGCCGGTCTCTCCGTCGCTGCTGACCTGGCTGGGGGTGGGCACGGGGCTCGTCGCCTCGGTGATCGCGTCGATCGTCGTGGGCGGGGTGCCGGTGGGCACGGCCGCCACGGTGGGCGTCGCGGTGTCGGGCATCGGCATCGCGATCGACCGCCTGGTCGACGCCGAGGGTCTGCTCACCCGCCTGCAGCCCGCCACCCTGGCCCGGGCCGCGGCCCCGGTCGCGGCCGCCGGCATGGCCGCCTACGCGGTGTTCCGGCTGGGTATCGGCTAGGCCCTGTCCCGGCTCGTGCTTCCAGGGGCGAACCGGTACCCCGGCCACTAGGTTCGGATCATGACCAACCAGGCGATCTCCGACCCGGAGCTGCGGTTCGGGCCTCTGAGCCGTCAGTTCCCGGCGGGCCGGCCGGTGAACCAGGAGCAGGCCCGCAGCCGGCTCTCGGCCTATGTCTACGGCAACGTCCTGGTGCTGGCGGCCGTCGTCGGGACGATCGGGGCGGACGACCACTCGCACTCCTGGATCGTGGTCCTGGCCACGGTGCTGACCACCTACGCGGCGCACGTCCTCGCCCACGACATCGGCGAGCGGGTGGGCCTCGACCCGCAGGAGCACGCGGTCGGCCTGCGGCAGGAGATGCGTGACGCCGTGCCGATCATCAGCTCCGGCGTGGCGCCCGCCCTGATCTTCGCCGGTCTGGCGCTGCACCGGTTCGACCCGCTGGCCGCCGAGGTCGCCGCGGTGGGCCTGGTCGTGCTGCGGCTGGCCGGCACCGGGATCGCGGTCGAGCGCCTGAGCGGCCGCCGGGTCTCGGGCGCGACCCTCTGGAGCGGCGTGGGCGTCGCCGTCGTCGGGGTCGTCATCGCGCTGGCCAAGGTGCAGTTCTCGCACTGAGGCACCCAGTGACCGAGGCACCTGGTGACTGAGGCTCCTGGTGACCGAGGCACCTAGTACACGAGAGCCTGGGTCCCCGGTCGCAGCAGCCGTTCCACGTAGGTCGCGGCCCCGGCGACGACGACTCCGGGCAGCACGTCGTCCGGCCCGAACGAGCGGCGGGCGGCCGACTGCGTGCACACCGACACGGTCCCGGCCTCGACGATCAGGCCGAGCAGCTCGGGCAGGGGCGCGCTCTCGGCCAGGTCGAGGGCGGCGGCCCGGCCGGGCAGCGCGAACCAGGCCGCCTCCCCGCTGAGCCACAGGTCGACGGGCACCCCCGCGGCGCAGGCGGCGGCCGCCACGGTGAAGGCCTGGTTGCAGCGTTCGGGCGCCTCGGGCCCCACGGTCACCTCGATGACGAGCGAATCAGCCATGGGCGGACGCTAACGGCTGGATGCGACCCGGGGGCTTGCGCATACGATTCCGGCGTGGCGTTCCAACTAGACACCGACCTGCCCACCCCGCTCGCGCCCCTGGCCTGGCTGATCGGCCGCTGGGAGGGCGCCGGGGTGCTCGGCTACCCGACGATCGAAGAGGCCCAGTTCGGCCAGGAGATCGAGTTCTCGCACGACGGGCGCCCGTTCCTGTCGTACGTCTCGCGCACCTGGCGTCTCGACGCCGAGGGCAACCAGGTCGAGCCGCTGGCCACCGAGACCGGCTACTGGCGTCCCGTCCCGAAGGACGAGGGCGACGAGACCCAGGGCGCCGAGCTCGAGGTGCTGATCGTGCACCCCACCGGCATCTGCGAGATCTACCTGGGCCGGGCCGCCGGGGCCCGCATCGACCTGGCCACCGACCTGGTGGCGCGCACCTCCACGGCCAAGGAGTACACCGCGGCCACCCGCCTCTACGGCCTGGTCGAGGGCGACCTGCTGTGGGCGCTCGACGTCGCCGCCGAGGGCCACGCCCTGCAGTCGCAGGCCTCGGCCCGGCTCAAGCGGGTCTGACCGACGTGGACCGGGTGACCACCGAGGCGCTCGACGCGGCGCTGCGCGAACGGGGCCTGCGGGCCACGCCGCAGCGCCGGTCGGTGCTGCGGGCGGTCGCCGAGCTCGGGCACGCGACGCCCGAGGAGGTCTGCGACTTCGTCGAGACCGAGGCCGGGCAGGCGGGTTCCGGCGAGTCGGTGAACCTCTCCACGGTCTACCGCTCGCTGGAGCTGATGGAGAAGATCGGCGTCGTCAGCCACACGCACCTCACCCACGGGTCGCCGACCTACCAGGTGGCCGACCACGTCAACCATCTGCACCTGGTCTGCCGGGGGTGCGGGCGCATCGACGAGGCCGACCTCGACCTGGCCGTCCCGTTCGCCGAGGCGGTGCGCGCGGCCACCGGTTTCGAGACCGACCTGGCCCACCTGTCGCTGCACGGCACCTGCGCCGACTGCCGAGGGGTCGCGAGGCCCGCGGGCCACGGTCACGGGCACCCGCATGACTGAGCCGGGAAGTTCTGCGGCCCCGCCGACGCTGGCGATGGGCATGAGTGACGTTGCCGAGGACATCCAGGCCCCGACCTACCGCAGCCCCCTGCTCGAGAGGCCCGGTGCGGTCCCGGTCGAGAACGGTCCGGACACCGGCCTGGTCTGGCACTTCGGCAACCCGGTGAGCGAGCAGCGCCGGCTCGAGGTGGGCTCGGCGAAGGCCGACCTGTCGAACCGCGGGGTCGTGCGCATCGAGGGCACCGACCGGCTGACCTGGCTGCACTCGATGACCACCCAGCACCTCAGTGGCCTGAAGCCGTACACCTCCACCGAGTCGCTGGTGCTCTCGCCGAACGGGCACGTCGAGCACGACCTGCACCTCGTCGACGACGGCACGGCCACCTGGATCACGGTCGAGCCCGGCGGCGCCCCCGACCTGGTCGCGTTCCTGAAGAAGATGCAGTTCATGCTCCGCGTCGAGGTCACCGACGTCACCGACGACTGGGCCGTGTACGGCGAGGCCGTCGACCGCGAGACCGATCCCACCGTCGAGGGCGACCCGCTGTCCTGGCGCGACCCGTGGCCCGACCTGGTCACCGGTGGCGCGATCTACACCACCTCCGAGATCGAGGTCGAGGGGCACCCGGCCTGGTCGTGGCGCGAAGTGCTGGTTCCCCGAGCGGAATTCAGGACGCAGGTGTCGGCCGGGGAGTTCGACGGCGCCTTCGCGGGCACCTGGGCGGGGGACGCGCTGCGCGTCGCGGCCTGGCGGCCGCGGCACGGTTTCGAGACCGATCACCGCACCATCCCGCACGAGCTCGACTGGCTGCGCACCGCCGTGCACCTGCAGAAGGGCTGCTACCGCGGGCAGGAGACGGTCGCCCGCGTGCACAACCTCGGTCGCCCTCCGCGCCGCCTGGTGATGCTGCACCTCGACGGCACCATGAACGAGCTGCCCGTCACCGGCGCCCCCGTGCTCCACGGCACCCGCGAGGTCGGCCGGGTCACCACCGCCGCGCGGCACCACGAGCTCGGCCCGGTCGCCCTGGCCGTGCTCAAGCGCTCCACGCCGCCCGACGCGCAGGTCAGCGCCGGGGGAGTGGAGGCCTCGCAGGAGATCGTGGTCGACGCTGCGGCCGCCCCCTCCGCTCCGGCCCCCAAGATCCGGCGACTCCCGCAGAACTGACGGAATTTCTTACCGCTTGAGGCGAGGTTCGCCGCAAGGTCTCCCGTTCGTCCACCATTCTGGTTCAGGATGTTCGGATGAAGCGCACGCTGATCACCGTGGCGCCCACCGGCGCCGAGGTTCCCAAGGCCGACTGCCCGCAGCTGCCGACCACGCTCGACGAGCTCGTCGCCGAGGCGAAGGCCTGTGAGGCGGCGGGCGCGGCGATGATCCACGTGCACGTCCGCGACGACCGGCACCGGCCCACGCTCGACCCCGGCCGCCTGCGCGAGACCGTGAGCGCGCTGCGCGAGAACACCGCGATGATCGTGCAGCTGTCCACCGGGGGCAGCGTGCACGATCCGCTCGACGCCCGGCTCGACGTGCTCCGCGCCGCCCCCGACGCCTGCTCGCTGACCTGCGGCACCGTGAACTTCGGGGACGACGTGTTCAGCAACCCCTGGCCGTTCATGGCCGAGCTCTACCGGCGCACCCAGTTCGCCGGGGTGGTGCCGGAGTTCGAGCTGTTCGACCTCGGGCAGGTGACCGCGATGACCCGGCTGCTCGAGGAGTTCGGGCCCCCGGCGGGCGGGAAGGTGCACTGCGACTTCGTGCTCGGCGTGCCCGGCGGGCTGCCCGCCACGGTGCCGGCCCTGGTCGCCGGGGTGCAGGCGCTGCCGCCGGCGGTCACCTCGTGGTCGGCGACCGGGATCGGGCGCGGGCACCTGCCGGTGCTCGCGGCGAGCCTGGCGATGGGCGGGCACCTGCGCGTCGGCATGGAAGACAATCTGTTCTTCGCCCCGCGCCGCCCGGTCACCGGCAATGCCGAACTGGTGGCCCGCGCCGCGTCGCTGGCCAACCAGCTGCAACGCCCGGTGATGAGCCCGGCCGAGGCGCGCGAGCTGCTCGGCCTGTGACCCGGGTCATGAACCGCAGGACCTCGGCCCGCTTGCAAAGTGCTAACTGGAGCAAGCAGAGTGACGTGGTGGCTACCCTCAAAGTGCCCGATCGGGTGACCGATCTCGGGGCGTACGTGAAGGAGCAGCGCCAGAGCGCCAAGCTCTCGCTGCGGCAGCTCGCGAACGCCGCCGGGGTGAGCAACCCCTACCTCAGCCAGATCGAACGCGGCCTGCGCAAACCCTCCGCCGAGGTGCTGACGCAGATCGCCAAGGGGCTGCAGATCTCCGCCGAGGCGCTGTTCCAGCGGGCCGGCCTGCTCGAGGAGTCGGTGGGCGTCGAGGTCGAGGTGGCGATCCAGAGCGACGTGCGCCTGACCGCCCGGCAGAAGCGGGTGCTGCTCGACATCTACGAGACGTTCCGGGCCGAGAACGCCCGCGACGACACCGATGCCGCGAACCGGGCCGCCGAGGTGGCCGCGACCGTGGTGCCGCTGATCGCCCGTGAGGGGTTCAAGTCCGGCGAACCCGTCGCCGACGAGGAGCCCGACGAAGACCTGACCGCCGACGACCCGGCGCGCGCCGCGGGAGCCGCCCGGCGGGGTGTGCGCAAGCGCGTCACCCCGCGGGCGCCGCGCTCCACCCGGCCCCGGCGCTCCGGCCCGTCCAAGTCACTGCGCGAGGTCGGCACGGACGACTGAAGTCCCGCCGACCGCACGACCGCACGACCGCACGATCCGGTCCACCGGCAGCGCCGCCGACGGGCCCGTCGCCCGCCCCGGTTCCCGGTGGCACCCGATCAGCCTGGAGGACCTCATGAGCAACTTCTCGAGCACGGACACGAGCACCGAAGAGCCGCAGCCGAAGGGCCGTCCCGGTCTGCCCACCACCCCGCTGTTCGCCGTGGTCGGCGTCACCGACCTGGCGCTGCGGCAGGTGCGCGCGGCCGCGGCCGGAGCGGTGGCGGTGCAGCAGCGTTTCCAGTCCGACATCGAGGCCCGGCTGGCCGAGGTGGAGAAGCGGGTCGGCGGGCTCGACCCGAAGTCGCTGCGCGCCCAGGCCGAGCAGGCCCCGACGTTCGCGATGGCCCGTGCCCTGGAGGCGAAGGTCCGCGCCGAGGCCGCCTACGAGGAACTGGCCCGCCGCGGCAAGGACCTCGTCGACCGGGTCTCCACGCAGCCCGAGACCCAGACGTTCCGCACCCAGGCCGAGACCACCCTGAACCGGGGGCGGGCGGCCGTCACCGTCGCGCGCCGGGCCGCCGACGGCACCGCCTCGGTGATTCGCGGATCGCTGGTGAACGGGCGCAACGGCGTCGTGGTCGCCCCCGTGGACGCGCCTGCCGGGGTGAACGAGCCGGCGAAGCTCGACGTGGCCGCGGTGGAGAAGGCGGTGGCGGCCGGTGACGGTGGCGACAAGCCGGTGCCGCGGGTGCGCCCGGCGAAGAAGGCCACGGTCACGACCCGCAAGAGCGCCGCGGCGGTGAAGGGTGTGGCCCCGGCCGAGCCCGCTGCCACCGGGGTGACCCCGGGCGTGGCCAAGACCCCTCGCGCCCCGCGCGCGCCCCGCACACCCCGTACGCCCAAGATCACCGACTGAGCCTCCCCGGCGCCGGGACGGGAACCGGTTCCCGTCCCGGACGTTGTTCCCTGTCGACCAGCCTCCGGGGGACCCGGGGGAAACCTCGAGGCCCTAAGGTATGTCTATGGACGCGCTGGGTAATCTCCAAGGCCTTCTGACGCTCACCATCGGTGTGCTGGCTCTGGGTGTGCAGGCCTTCGCCCTCGTCGACGCGCTGCGTCAGCGCACCGACGCGTTCACGGCCGCGGGCAAGCTCACCAAGCCGCTGTGGCTGACCATCCTGGGTGTGGCCACGGCGATCGGCGTGATCTTCGTGTTCAACCCGTTCAGCTTCTTCGACCTGATCGCCTTCGTGGCCGCGGCCGTGTACCTGGTCGACGTGCGCCCCGCGATCAAGTCGATCACCGGCGGCGGCAACAGCGGCCCCTACGGCCGCTGGTAGGTCGTTCACCCGGTCGGGCTATCTCCGGAGACTCGTAGCTTTCCGAGGTCGCACAGTCACGCATCGGCACCGAAGAGCCGCTAGGCTCACCCGAAGTCACCGCGCTCGCGACGTGCGGGCCGGACGGTGCCAGCGTGACTGCTCGACCTCAGGAGGGTCCATGACCGAGTACATGCCCGGAGGGCGTCGCCGGATCGACCGGGTGCTCGCTCCGGAGTTCGTGGACGGGCTCGACGGGCTCGAGCTCGAAGAGGTCAGGGCCCGCCGCGCCGAGGCCGACCAGGAAGAGGTCGACCTCTCCTACGCCCGCCGCCTGCTGCAGGGGCGCATCGACATCCTGCGCGCCGAGCAACAGCGCCGCAGCGGTGACGGCTCCGACGCCCCGGTGTTCGGCAACCGCACCGACGAGGCGATCGCCGAGACGCTGAAGAAGATCCTCGGGGCCGAGAAGCGCAGCGACCGCGGCATGGGCCGGCACATGGCGGCCGAGCCGAGCCGGGTGGGCGAGCACCGCCGCGAGGCCGAGCGCGCCGTGTCCGACGTCAGCGCCTCCGACCTCGACATGCCCGACGCCGATCTCGAGGCCGCGATCCAGAAGCTGCACGACGTCGAGGGCCGGGTCTCCCGCTCCCGCAAGCAGGTTCAGCACGTGGTCGACGCGCTGACCGCCGAGGTCGCCCGGCGCTACCAGCTCGACCAGGTCGCCCTGGGCTTCTGAGCGTGCGCCCGCCGCTACGCTGAACGGCTGTGAGAGCAGTCGTTCAGCGGGCGTTGTCGGGGCGGGTCACGGTCGAGGGTGAAGAGGTCGGTGCCCTCGACGGGCCCGGTCTGGTGGTGCTGCTCGGTGCCACCCACGGCGACGGGCCCGGTCAGGTGGCCACCATCGCCCGCAAGATCGCGACCCTGCGCATCCTGCGCGACGAGAAGGCCGCCGTCGACGTGGGCGCCGGAGTGCTGCTGATCAGCCAGTTCACGCTCTACGCGGACACCGCCAAGGGCCGCCGCCCGTCCTGGAACCAGGCCGCGCCCGGCCCGGTGGCGCAGCCCCTGGTCGACGCCGTCGCCGAGGCGCTGCGCTGCGAGCACGGGCTCAAGGTGGCAACCGGTCGCTTCGGCGCGGACATGCAGGTCGAGCTGGTCAACGACGGCCCGGTGACGATCCTGCTCGAGGCCTGAGCCGGCTCAGGAACCGGGCCGCACGCTGTCCCACCCGACCGTGATCTCGCCCAGTCGCCACCGGGACGGCCCGTCGAGAACGGGCCATCCGGCGTCCTTCATCGTGTGCACCGTCGCCAGCCACCGCTGCCGTGCCCCGAACGAGCTCAGCGGCGCGTGCCGCGCCCAGGCCGCGTCGAGCGCGCCCAGGTACGCGTGCACCCGCTCACCCGGCACGTTTCGGTGGATCAGGGCCTTGGGCAGGCGCTCGGCCACGTCCGACGGACGCTCCAGCCCACCCAGCCGCAACGAGACGCTCAGCGAGACCGGCCCGTGCCCGGCGTCCACCGCCACCCAGGCCGACCGCCGCCCGATCTCGTCGCAGGTGCCGTCGACCAGCAGGCCGCCGGGGGCCAGCCGCGAGCGCACCAGGTCCCAGGCCGGTGCGACCTCGGGCTCGGCGTACTGCCGCAGCACGTTGTAGGCCCGCACGAACACCGGACGGCGCCCGTCCAGCGGCAGCTCGAACCCACCCACCCGGAAGCTCAGCCCCGGCCGTTCGAGCGGCTTGGCCACGCTCACCCGGGCCGGGTCGATCTCGATGCCGACCACGTCCACGTCCGGCCGCACCACGCTCAGCCGCCGGTGCAGCTCCACCGCCGTGATCGGGCTGGCCCCGTAGCCGAGGTCGACCACCAGCGGGTCGCGGGCCCGCCGCAGCCGGGCGGCGGCCGGCCCGGCCAGCCAGCGGTCGACGCGGCGCAGCCGGTTGGGGTTGGTCGTGCCCCGGGTGATCGTGCCCTGGACGGCAGGGGCTCGGGGCGGGGTCACGGGGACAGAGCCTAGGTGGCCTCGTCCGGGGCCCGGGCCGGCCCCGCCCACCCAGGGAACGCGCGACCCCGCCCGATGGTTGTCACCGCGGCAGCGCGCGGGCGGATGACGACGGGTGCGGCGGAGGACAGCGCCCGCCCACCCGGGGCACGCCGCACACGCCCGAACGGTTGTCCTGACTGCAGCCCGGGGACAGCCCGCCGACTGCTCCCGGGACGGGACCGCACACCGCTGTGACCACGTGGTGACGGTCACCCCCGCCAACATCGGGAAGAGCGGCCTGGTTCCGTGAGTTAGCTTCCTTCGGGGGTTTTTCAGCGGTGTGGAACGAGCAAGGAGGACGCATGGGGCTGAGGCCGGACGGAACCCCCGGACGGGTCGCGATGCTCTCCGTGCACACCTCCCCGCTGGAGCAGCCGGGCACGGGTGACGCGGGCGGGCTCAACGTGTACGTGGTGGAGACGGCCAAGCGGCTGGCCGAGCGCGGCACCGAGGTGGAGATCTTCACCCGGGCCACCTCGGGCGACCTGCCGCCCGTCACCGAGATGCTGCCCGGGGTGCTGGTGCGCAACGTGGTGGCGGGCCCCTACGACGGGCTCTCCAAGGACGACCTGCCCGGCCAGCTGTGTGCCTTCAGTGCGGGCGTGCTGCGCACCGAGGCCCGCCGCACCGCCGGCTGGTACGACCTGATCCACTCGCACTACTGGCTCTCGGGGCAGGTCGGCTGGCTGGCCGCCGAGCGCTGGAACGTGCCGCTGCTGCACACCATGCACACCATGGCCAAGGTGAAGAACCTGTCGCTGGCGGCGGACGACAAGCCGGAACCGGCCGGCCGGGTGATCGGCGAGGAGCAGGTGGTGGCGGCGGCCGACGGGCTGATCGCGAACACCGACCTCGAGGCCCGCGACCTGATCAGCCTCTACGGCGCCGATCCGGACCTGGTCTCGGTGATCCCGCCGGGTGTCGACCTGAGCACCTTCGGCCCGCACGCGAACGGCGGCCGGAGCGGCGCCCGTCAGCGTCTGGGCCTGGCCGCGAAGACCGACGTGATCCTCTTCGTCGGCCGCATCCAGCCGCTGAAGGCCCCCGACGTGCTGCTGAAGGCCGTTGCCGAGCTGGTCGTCCGCAACCCGCAGCGCCGCGAGAACCTCCTCGTCGCGGTGCTCGGCGGGCCCAGCGGCTCCGGGCTGGAACGTCCCGAGGAGCTGCAGAAGCTGGCCGTCGAGCTGGGCATCGGCGACCTGGTGCAGTTCCACCCGCCGGCCGACCGGGCTGTTCTGGCCGACTGGTACCGCGCCGCCGACCTGCTCGCGATGCCTTCCCACAGCGAGTCGTTCGGCCTGGTCGCGGTCGAGGCACAGGCCTGCGGCACCCCGGTGGTGGCGGCCCGGGTGGGCGGTCTGGCCTCCGCGGTGCGTGACGGTCGCACCGGCCTGCTGATCACCGGCCACGAGCCGGCGCACTGGGCGAGCGCCCTCGACGACCTGCTGGGCGCCCCGCTCGTGCGCGAGCGCATGGGCCGGGCGGCCGTGCGCCACGCGAACGGCTTCGGCTGGGACCACACGGTCGACGCCACCCTCGCGACCTACGCGGCCGCGTGCGCCGCCCACCGGCGTCCCAAATGGGTGGTGGCAGCCGGATGAGCGAGCCGACGGGGGACGCGGTGGACGCCCTGCGCCGATGGGCGGACGAGGCGGGCCTCGAGTTGGTGACCGGGACCCGCAGGGGCGAGTTCGTGGTCGAGCTGCCGGGCGAGGCGAAGCTGAAGACCGGGGTGTCGTTGCTCGTGACCGACCGCGCCCTCAGCGTGTCGGCGTTCGTGATGCGGCGTCCCGACGAGAACCACGAGGCGTTCTACCGCTGGATGCTGCAGCGCAACGTGCGGCTGCCCGGGATCGCGTTCGCGCTCGACCAGCTGGGTGACGTCTACCTGACCGGCCGCATCCCGCTGCCCGGGGTGACCCCCGACACGATCGACGACCTGCTCGGTGCGCTGCTGACCGCGTCCGACGGCTCGTTCAACGACCTGCTGGCCCTCGGTTTCCTCACCTCGATGCGCCGGGAATGGGCCTGGCGCACCGATCGTGGTGAATCGACCCGCAACCTCGAGGCCTTTCGTCACCTGCTCGACGACCAACGGGCCGAGTGACCAAAAGGCGCGTCCACTAATGTGCGGGGTATGGCGTACACCCTCGTGCTGCTCCGTCACGGCGAGAGCGAATGGAACGCGAAGAACCTGTTCACCGGCTGGGTCGACGTGCCCCTGTCGGCCAAGGGCCGCGAGGAGGCCGCTGCGGGCGGCAAGCTTCTGACCGACGCGGGGATCCTGCCCGACGTCGTGCACACGTCGCTGCTGCGCCGCGCGATCACCACGGCCTTCCTGGCGCTCGACGCCGCGGACCGGCACTGGATCCCGGTCAAGCGCAACTGGCGTCTCAACGAGCGTCACTACGGCGCTCTGCAGGGCAAGGACAAGAAGCAGACGCTGGCCGAGTTCGGTGAGGAGCAGTTCATGCTCTGGCGCCGGTCCTACGCCACGCCGCCGCCGCCGATCGCCGCGGACGACGAGTTCTCCCAGGCGGACGACCCCCGCTACGCGGACCTCGGCGACGACCTGCCCTCCACCGAGTGCCTGAAAGACGTGGTGGCCCGCTTCCTCCCGTACTGGGAGGGCGAGGTGATCCCCGACCTGAAGGCCGGCAAGACGGTTCTGCTCGCGGCGCACGGCAACTCGCTGCGCGCGCTGGTCAAGCACCTCGACGGCATCTCCGACGACGACATCGCCGGGCTCAACATCCCGACCGGCATCCCGCTGGTCTACGAGCTCGACGAGAACTTCAAGCCCGTCGTCAAGGGTGGCAAGTACCTCGACCCCGACGCGGCCGCGGCTGCTGTCGCGGCGGTGGCCAACCAGGGCCGCTGAGCTTCCGGGCCCAGAAATGAGGGACGCGTGGGGGCCACCCCCACGCGTCCCTCATTTTTCGGGGTGGTTCAGACCTGCTCGGCCGGCTCACCGTGGGCCGCGGAGTGGTCGCCGGTGACCAGGAAGACCACCCGGCGGCAGACGCCCACGGCGTGGTCGCCGTAGCGCTCGTAGTAGCGGCTCAGCAGGGTGATGTCGACGGCCGTCTCGACGCCGTGGGCCCAGTCGGGGGCCAGCAGCTTGCCGAACAGGTCGCGGTGGATGCGGTCCATCGCGTCGTCGTCGGCCTCGAGCTCCTCGGCCGACTTGATGTCGCGGCTGGCGATGATCGAGCCGGTCTTGATCACCAGTCGCTCGGCGATGTGACCCATCTCGACGATGTCGGCGCGCAGTTCGGCCGGCACCGCGGAGTTCGGGTAGCGCAGCCGGGCCAGCTTGGCCACGTGCCGGGCCAGGTCGCCCATGCGCTCGAGGTCGGCGCTCATGCGCAGGGCGGCGATCAGGGTGCGCAGGTCGGTGGCCACCGGAGCCTGCCGGGCGATCAGCACCAGGGCCCGCTCTTCGAGGTCGTGGTGCAGCGCGTCGACCTGCTCGTCGGCGCCGATCACGCTCTCCGCGAGGGGGAGGTCGGCGTCGAGCAGGGCGGTGGTGGCCCGCGCCATCGCCGAACCCACCAGGCGGGTCATCTCGACCAGCTGGTCGTCGATCGACTGCAGGTCGGTCTCGAACTGCTCGCGGATCCCGCCGCTCACTGGAGCTCCCGGTTGTCTGGCTTCGGCCACGGCTGTCTCTCTTCACCTGTCGGGGCAGACGTCGTCACCGCGGGTGACGGTGCGACGGCGGATCGGGACTCACGCTCGCAGCGACCCATGAATAGATCCCCAGCTGAAGGTGAACAGGCGTCGAAGGGTTGAGCCGGTCAGACCTTCCGCCGCAAAACTGCCCGGCTATCAGCTTACGCTGACATGGTGAGCACGCCCCTGGCCTTTGCCATCGCCACCGGGATCGGCCTGGTCGTCGGGCTGGTCCTGGGCGTCCTGAGCGTTGCCGGGCGGGGCAGACGCGAGGAGCAGCAGGCGGTGACCCCGCTGCCCACCGGCCCGCTGCCCGAGGGTGCGGCCGACGTCCTCAACGTTCTCGCCTCCGCCTCGGTGGTGCTCGGCACCGACGGCCGCCTGATCAAGTCCAGCCCCGCGGCCCACGCGTTCGGTCTGGTGCGTGGCCGCGAGCTGGTGCACGCCGAGCTGCGCGAGATGGCCGCCGAGGCGGGCACCCTCGGCCTGGTGCGCGAGCGCGAGCTGGAGCTGCCCCGCGGCCCGCTCGGCCGTGGCCGCCTGGTGGTCTACGCCCGCGTCGCCCCGCTGCGGCCCGACCTGGTGCTGGTGCTGGTCGAAGACCGCACCGAGGCCAAGCGGGTCGAAGAGGTGCGGCGTGACTTCGTGGCCAACGTCAGCCACGAGCTCAAGACCCCGATCGGCGCTCTCAGCCTGCTGGCCGAGGCGGTGGCCGACGCCGCCGACGACGCCGACGCGGTGCGGCACTTCTCCGGTCAGATGTCCCGGGAGTCGACCCGCCTGACCAAGCTGGTGCAGGAGATCATCGACCTGTCCCGGCTCCAGGTGGCCGACGCCCTGCACCCGCCTGTGCCGGTCGGCATCGACGACGCGATCTCCGACGCGGTCGACCGCTGCTCGATGGCCTCGCGCAACAAGAACATCGAGGTGGTCGTCGGGGGCGACCACGGCGCGGTCGTCTACGGCGACCACAACCTCCTGGTCACGGCCATCCGCAACCTCGTCGACAACGCGATCTCCTACTCCCCGGAGAACACCCGGGTCGGGGTCGGGGTGCGCCGCGTCGGCGGGATCTGCGAGATCGTGGTCAGCGACCAGGGCATCGGGATCTCGGGCGCCGACCAGGACCGGATCTTCGAGCGCTTCTACCGGGTCGATCCGGCCCGCTCCCGGGTCACCGGGGGCACCGGCCTGGGGCTGAGCATCGTGAAGCACGTGGCGGCGAACCACGGCGGCGAGGTCATGCTGTGGAGCCGGCCCGGTCAGGGCTCGACCTTCACGCTGCGGCTGCCGGAGAGCGTGCAGCCCGCCTCGCACCCGGTGGTGGACGCCGATCACTCCACCACCGAGACCTGGGAGCCGCAGGCTCCCGCACCCGAGACCGCACCACTCCCGCCGGCCACCCCTGGTGCCGCCGGGACCGCTGAGAGAGGACTCCCGCAGGACGCGGGGTCCGCGCTGAAAGGAGCAACCCCGTGACCCGCATCCTGGTGGTGGAGGACGAGGAGTCGATCAGCGACCCGCTGTCCTACCTCCTGCGCCGAGAGGGCTACGAGGTCGCAGTGGCCGGCGACGGTCCGGCCGCCCTGGACGAGTTCGACCGCAATGGCGCCGACCTGGTCCTGCTCGACCTGATGCTCCCCGACCTGCCCGGCACCGAGGTCTGCCGCCAGCTGCGCGTGCGCAGCAAGGTGCCGGTGATCATGCTGACCGCCAAGGACAGCGAGATCGACAAGGTGGTCGGGCTCGAGCTCGGCGCCGACGACTACGTGACCAAGCCCTACTCGTCCCGTGAGCTCGTCGCCCGGATCCGGGCCGTGCTGCGCCGCGGCACCGAGCCGGACGCGGTCGAGGGCGCCACGGTCGAGGCCGGCCCGGTCCGGATGGACGTGGAGCGGCACGTGGTGACGGTCAACGGCGACGCCGTGCCGATGCCGCTGAAGGAGTTCGAGCTGCTCGAGCTGCTGCTGCGCAACGCCGGCCGGGTGCTGACCCGGATGCAGCTGATCGACCGGGTCTGGGGTTCCGACTACGTCGGCGACACCAAGACCCTCGACGTCCACGTGAAGCGCCTGCGCGGCAAGCTGGAGCCCGACCCGGCCAGCCCCCGCTACCTGGTCACCGTGCGCGGCCTGGGCTACAAGTTCGAGGCCTGATCACGGACACGCGGAAGGGCGGCTCCCCCACCGGGAGCCGCCCTTCTGCGTGTGACCGGGGCTTGCTTGCCCGAGCCGGCCTCAGTTGGCGGTCTCGGACTCCTCGACGGCCGGGCTGACCGAGGCGTCGGGCGAGGCCCCGGCGCCGGTCGACTCGGTGGTCTCGCTGCTGCCGCTGTTGTTGCCGTTGCCGTTGCCGTTGCGCGGACGGGTGGTCGCGCTCGGGCTGGGCTCGGCGGCCGGCGTGACGGTGGCGTAGTCGCCCTCGGGCAGGCGCACGGGCAGGCTCAGGTCGATGCGCCCGCCGTTCGTGGTCGACGCGGTGAGACCGGTGAGGGCCCCCGGGTCGACGGCGAGCGAGCTGATCGAGACCGGGGTCTGGTTGGCGCCCGGGCCGAGCTGCACCGAGGATCCGGCGGGCACGGCGACGGTGGTCTGGCTGGGCTGACCGGTCTCGCCGACGGCGGCCTGCAGCTGCACCCGCGCGTCGGTGGTGCCGCGGTTGATCACGGAGCCGATGAGCTCGGCCTCGCCGCCCTTCTCGGCGCCGATCACCATCAGGTTGCGCAGCAGGACGGTGCTGCTCCGGCCCTGACCGGGCAGGTCGGCGTCGATGCCGTCGGACGCCGGGTACGGGTCTTTGATGACGGCGGGGTTCAGGACCGAGCAGCCGGCCAGACCGAGGGCCAGGACGCTGGTGGCAAGGGCGGTCTTGGCGGCTAGAACACGGGTGCGCTTCACGGCGCTGGCCTCCTGCGGATTCGAAAAGTGCGGTCGCAGCCTATCGGGCGCCCGGCGGACACTTGAGGCACCCCACGCCGCTGGGACATGCCGTCTGTGCGCGGGCGGGCGGCAGGGCTGCACCCTTGCTGCATCGGCGCCCGGAGGGCCGGGGAAAAGCGCCTCGACGGGTTGGCCGTGCAGCCCCTGTGAGGGCCTCGTGCCGGCGTGCTGTGCGCCGCCCTGCGGCCGCCGTCCGGGGCCGGGATGAACCCAGCGTGACCGCTCGAAACCACGCTGTGTTGCATCTTTTCATCACGTCGTATCGTTGCTATGCCTCTGACCTGCGAAAATACTGAAGATCCTCTGGTCCCTCCCTAGCTGGACGTGGTAGTCTGTATTCGGGAAAGGGGATACTTACACATGGCTTTCACGGTCGGCGAGACTGTCGTTTACCCCCATCACGGGGCGGCACTCATCGAGGAGATCAAGACCCGCACTATTAAAGGCGAGGAGCGTCAGTACCTCGTCCTGAAGGTTGCACAGGGAGATCTGACCATCGAGGTGCCGGCGATGAATGTCGACCTCGTCGGTGTTCGCGATGTCGTGGGCCAGGAGGGCCTCGACAAGGTGTTCGAGGTGCTGCGCGCCCCCTACGCCGAGGAGCCCACCAACTGGTCCCGCCGGTACAAGGCCAACCTGGAGAAGCTCGCCTCCGGTGACGTCGTCCGGGTCGCCGAGGTCGTGCGTGACCTCTGGCGCCGTGACCAGGATCGTGGCCTTTCCGCAGGTGAGAAGCGCATGCTGGCCAAGGCGCGGCAGATCCTGGTCTCCGAGCTGGCGCTGGCCGAGCACACCAACGAAGACAAGGCCGAGGCCCTGCTCAACGAGGTCCTGGCTTCCTGAACCACCCGGCCGCCCGCCTGGCGGTGGCCACCTTCCCCGGTCCTGGTGCCGGGTGGGGATCTTCGTAAGACCTGAACCGGCGTCATCGCCGAAATCGGATCATGTGGTTCTTCGGAATCCGCGTGACGATCTTCTGCAGATGGCGCCGGTTTTCTTTTGTGGCATTTCCGGAGCCGGTTTCGGCCGTACGGGTAAATCATCCGTACCGCCGAAACCGGCTCCGGAGATCCGTCCGGGTGAATGATCGGGAAAAGCGTTCCGAATCCCGGCCGGATGTGTTGGCGGGCGATCATGAACGACGGAATTCGGATGGGGAGAGCGTGGAGTCCACGGCATTTGTCGCGGTGATCCGGACGGACGAGGTGCCCGCTCACGAGCGGTCCGGGCTGAGCGGGGCGGGGGCGCTCGCCGTGCTCACCCTGCCTGAGCTGGCAGCCTGTGCCGAGCCCGACGACCGGGTGGTGGTGCTCGCCGATCCGGGGCAGAGCGCGCGGATGGGGGCCGTGATCCGCGCGGTGGAGGGGCTGCACGGTGTGGTCGTCGCCAGTGTGCGGCCGGTCACCGACACCCTCAAGCGGGTGAACGAGGACGGCGCCCTGACCGGCACGGCCGACCGCGAGCACCACCGGTTCGTGACACTTCCGGTCGCCACCCGGCTCGGTCTGCTGCGCGACGCGGTGCGGCGCGAGCCCGGGGCCCGCACGACGGGGGAGATCCTGGCCGCGGTCGTGGCCGGCGGGGCGACGGTGGTGGCGAGCGCGGGTTGACCGCCGTTCCCGGGCCTCACGGCTTTCCGGGCACACGGCTCGTCGGGCACACGGCTCGTCGGGCACACGGCTCGTCGGGCACACCGCTCGTCGGGCACACCGCTCCCCGGGCATCGCCGCGCTCACGGCTCTCCCGGGCTTACGGCTCCGAGGGTTTCACCGCTGCCGGGCCGGGCGGTGCTCGGGCTCAGGTGCTGAGCAGGGCCTCGGCGCGCGACATGTCTTCGGCGAACGTCACCTTCAGGTTCTGCGGGCTGCCCGGCACCGCGACGACGGTGACGCCCGCGCGGCCCTCCAGCGCGGCCGAGGTGTCGGTGCCCTCGGTGCCGTCGCGCAGCGCCTGGGCGTAGGCCTCGAGCAGCGGGGTGGCCCGGAACGCCTGGGGCGTCTGCACCCGGTGCAGGAACTCCCCGGCCGGCGGTGGGGTCAGCCGGCCCGCCTCGTCCACCGCCCAGGCCTCGCTCTCGGGCAGGGTGGGCACGGCGCCACCGTGGGCCGCCGCGGTCTGGATCACGGTCTGCAGCAGCTGCGGGCCGGCCAGCGGACGGGCGCCGTCGTGGATCGCCACCACCTGCAGCGAACCGGCGCAGATCGGCCAGGACAGGTGGTCGAGCGCGTTCTGCTCCGACCCGTGCCGGGTCACGCCGCCGTGGATGATCTCGACCGGCAGCCGGATCCCCGCGGCCTCCACCGCCTCCCGGGCGACGGACTCGTCCTGCGGGCGGATCACCAGCACCACGCGGCCGACCTCGGGCACGGCGTCGGCCCAGGACAGCGACCAGGACACCACCGGACGGCCACCGAGCGGCAGGTAGACCTTGTTCTGCCCGGTACCCACCCGGGTGCCGCTGCCACCGGCCAGGACCACGAAGGCCGCAGCGCCGGGTCGGCAGGTCTGCCCGTCGGAAGGGGGAGCCGGAACAGTCACGATTCCCCATTCTATAGGCCTGGCCAGTGGATCATTGCCTCCTGCGGGCCACCCGGTGCGCACCTCGGCGTCGCCCCTCAGGGCGGTGGAGCCTGGCGAGGCCCGCACCGGGCGATTGCTCGCCCCGGCACTGATTCACCGGCCAGGCCTTGTGGTCCAGACTTGCCACCGTGAGTGATCTTTCCGGCAACGACCGGTTCAGCCGCCTCCCCCGCACCGGGCTGGGCGTCGACGTGCACGGCTACGCCCCCGACGGCAGCGGGAGAACGCTCTGGCTGGCCGGGCTGGAGTGGCCGGGGGAGCGGGCCCTGGACGGCCACTCCGACGCCGACGTGGCCGCCCACGCGGCCTGCGACGCCCTGCTGTCCGCCTCCGGCCTGGGCGACCTCGGCTCGAACTTCGGCACGGCGCAGCCGGAGTGGGCCGGGGCGGCCGGCACCACGCTGCTCGCCGAGACCGCCCGGCGACTGCGGGCCGAGGGGTGGGAGATCGGCAACGTGGCCGTGCAGGTGGTGGGCAACCGGCCCAAGCTCGGACCGCGGCGTGACGAGGCCCAGAAGGTGCTCTCCGAGGCCTGTGGAGCTCCGGTGACAGTTTCTGCCACGACGACCGACGGGCTGGGTCTGACCGGCCGCGGAGAGGGCGTGGCCGCCGTCGCGACGGCCCTCGTTCAAAAAGTAGTTGGGTGAGACCGGTAACCTTGACAGGTGAGCCTCAGACTGTTTGATTCCGCGACCCGGCAGGTACGGGACTTCGTTCCCGTCGTCCCCGGCAAGGCGGGTATCTACGTCTGTGGTGCCACGCCGCAGAGTTCGCCCCACATCGGCCACGTGCGGGCGCAGGTCAACTTCGACGTCCTGCGCCGCTGGCTCGAGCACCAGGGCCTGCAGGTGACCTTCGTCCGCAACGTCACCGACATCGACGACAAGATCCTCGCGAAGTCGGCCGAGGCCGGGCGCGACTGGTGGGCCCACGCCTTCCGGTTCGAGCAGGAGTTCACCGCCGCCTACGACTCGCTCAACGTGCTGCGGCCCACCATCGAGCCGCGGGCCACGGGGCACGTCATCGAGATGGTCGAGCTGGTGCAGCGGCTGATCGACGCCGGTCACGCCTACGTCGCGGCCGACAACTCGGGTGACGTGTACTTCGACGTGCGCTCCTTCCCGGAGTACGGGTCGCTGACGCGTCAGAAGGTCGACGACATGGAGGCCGCGGCCGACGCCGACCCGAACGCCCGCAAGAAAGACCCGCGCGACTTCGCGCTCTGGAAGAGCGCCAAGCCGGGCGAGCCCGTCACCGCGTCCTGGCCCGCACCCTGGGGGCGCGGCCGGCCGGGCTGGCACCTGGAGTGCTCGGCGATGGCCACCCGCTACCTGGGGGCCGAGTTCGACATCCACGGCGGCGGTCTCGACCTGCGCTTCCCGCACCACGAGAACGAGCTGGCGCAGTCCCGGGCCGCCGGCGACGGCTTCGCCCGGTACTGGCTGCACAACGCCTGGGTCACCATGTCCGGCGAGAAGATGAGCAAGTCGCTGGGCAACACCATGACGATCGCCACGCTGACCGAGAAGGTCCGGCCGGTGGTGCTGCGCTACGTGCTGGCCACGCCGCACTACCGCTCGAACATCGAGATCAGCCCGGACTCGCTGGCCGACGCCACGGCCGCCTACGAGCGCATCGAGAACTTCGTGCACCGGGCGGTCGAGCGGCTCGGCGGCCAGGGCACCACCGACGTCGTGCCCAAGGCGTTCGCCGAGGCCATGGACGACGACCTGGGCGTGCCCGCGGCCGTCGCGGTGCTGCACGACACCGTGCGCGAGGGCAACCGGGCGCTGGCCGAGAAAGATGCCACCGCCCTGCAGGAAGCGCTGTCGCACGTGCGCGGCATGACCGCCGTGCTCGGTCTCGACCCGCTCGAAGAGGCCTGGGCCACGGGCGGTTCCGAGGACGGTCGGCTCGCGGCCGCGCTCGACGTGCTGGTGCGGGCCGAGCTCGAGGCCCGCGCGACGGCGCGCAAGGAGAAGGATTTCGCCACCGCGGATGCCATTCGCAACCGGCTCACCGCAGCCGGGGTGGCAGTGGAAGACACGCCTGAGGGCGCTCGCTGGAGTCTGGAGGCCGAAAGTGGCCGGTAATTCGTCGCGTAAAGGGGCTACTCGCAACCCCGGTTCGAAGAAGGGTGCGACGGTAGGAACCGGCGGCCAGTCCCGTAAGCGCCTGGAGGGCAAGGGCCCCACGCCCAAGGCCGCCGACCGTGACTACCATCCCGCCGCCCGCCGGGCCAAGGCCGCGGCCAAGAACGCCATGAAGGCGTCGGGCAAGGGCACCGGGCGGCCCTCGTCCACCGGTGGCCGCTCGCAGCAGCGCCGCTCGTCGTCGTCCGCCAGTTCGGAGATGGTCGCCGGCCGCAACCCGGTGGTCGAGGCGCTGCGGGCCGGCGTGCCGGCCAAGGCGCTCTACGTGGCCACCGGCATCGACAACGACGACCGCGTCCGCGAGTCGCTGAAAACCGCCGCCGACGCCGGGCTTCCGCTGCTCGAGGCCTCGCGCACCGACCTCGACCGGCTCACCGGCGGGGCTGTGCACCAGGGCCTCGTGCTGCAGGTCCCGCCCTACGACTACGCGCACCCGAGCGATCTGCTCGAGCTCGCGGTCGACAGCGGAAGGCCGCCGCTGCTGGTGGTTCTCGACGGGGTGACCGACCCGCGCAACCTGGGTGCAGTCGTCCGTTCGGTGTCCGCGTTCGGTGGCCACGGCGTCATCGTGCCCGAGCGCAGGGCGGCCGGTATGACCGCCACCGCCTGGAAGACCTCGGCCGGGGCCGCTGCCCGCACCCCGGTCGCCCGAGTCGCCAACATCAACCGGGCGATCGAGTCACTCAAGGCCGCCGGGCTTTTCGTGGTCGGTCTGGACGCCGGCGGCGACGTCGAGCTGCCCGGCCTGGAGCTGGCCACCGGCCCGCTCGTGCTGATCGCCGGCGCCGAGGGCAAGGGCCTGTCCCGCCTGGTGCGCGAGAACTGCGACGCGATCGCCTCGATCCCGATGATCGGCGGCACCGAGTCGCTCAACGCCAGTGTGGCGATGGGCGTTTCGCTCTACGAGGTGTCGCGTCTGCGGGCGTCCCGGTAAACCAGCAAAACACCCATGGTGGACGTCCCGGTCGAGGTGACCGGAACGTCCACCATGGGTGCTGGGGGCTTTTCAGATGATCGGATCGCTCACGACCGGCATCTCCTGGGTGTCGACACCCAGTACGGCCTTCTCGTCGGGCCGGTGCACCAGCACGTTGCGGATGTAGCTGGCGACCGCCTCGTCGATACCGATGTCGCGGCCCTTGTTCTCCGAGATGAACCACGCGTGCTCCAGCACCTCGTGGAAGATCTCGGCCGGGGCCAGTTTTCCGCGCATGTCGGCCGGGACGGCCCGCACCACCGGCTCGAACCGGCGGGCCAGCCACTCGTGCGAGATCACGTCTTCGTCGATGCCCTGCCGGTCGGTGGCGGCGCGGTAGGTGTCGAGGTCGTTGAGCAGCCGCCGGGCCTGGTTCTCCTCGACGTCCAGACCGGTCAGCCGCAGCAGACGGCGGCGGTGGTGCCCCGCGTCCACCACCTTGGGCTGGATCTCGATCGAGGTGCCGGTGACGTCGGTGTTGATGTTCAGCTCGCCGACGTCGAAACCCAGGTCGTTGAGACGGCGGATACGGGCCTCGACCCGCCAGCGCTCGTCCGGCTCGAAGGCCTCCTTGGCGGTGAGCTCCGACCACAGGGTGCGGTAGCGCTCGATGAACGCGTCGGCGGTCTTCACCGGGTCGAGGCTCTCGTCGAGCAGGCCACCGGCCTCGAGGTCCATCAGCTCGCCGGCGATGTTGGTGCGCGCCAGGTCGAGGTCGTGCTCGCGCTGCCCCCGGCTCAGGGTGTCGTACAGGTCGCCCGTCTCGGCGTCGACCAGGTAGGCGGCGAAAGCGCCCGCGTCCCGCCGGAAGAGCGTGTTCGAGAGTGAGACGTCGCCCCAGTAGAAGCCGCTCAGGTGCAGACGCACCATTAGCACGGCCTGGGCGTCGACCAGCCGCATCACCGGCTCCGGGCCGATGGCCTGGGAGAAGACCGCGCGGTAGGGCAGTGAGAACTGCAGGTGCCGGGTGAGCAGCACCGGGTCGAGGTCTTCACCGTTGGCGTCGGTGCGCCCGGTGATGATGCCCAGCGGCTCGACCGCTGGCAGGCCCAGACGGCGCAGCAGGCGCAGCAGGCCGTACTCGCGGCGCGCGAACTCCTCGGTGATCTCCTTGGCGGCGATCACGTTGCCGGAGAGCTGCACGAAACGCACGACGTGGCGCGAGATACCGCGCGGAAGGGTGGCCAGCCGGTTGGCGGGCCAGTTCTCCAGCGGAACGTCCCACGGCAGGTCCAGCAGGGCCGGATCGGGTGCCGCGGACGTGATCTGAAGTGTTCGTGTGGCTGTCATCCCTCAAAACCCCCGCTCGGGCTCCGGTTTCACCGCACCGCCGGTCCTGGGCGCCCAGGACCGGCGGTACGGATCATCCGTGCGGAGCAGTTGATCGAGGTCAGGCGCCGATGCGCTCGCCCGACTCGGTGTTGAACAGGTGCGTGTGGCCTTCCTTGGCCTGGAGGTGGACCGTCTGGCCCTTCTCCGGGGGACGGCGGCCGTCGACGCGGGCGATGACCGGGAGGTCGGTGCCCTCGCTCTTCAGCGTGCCGTGCAGGTAGGCGTCGGCGCCGAGGACCTCGACCAGCTCGACCTGGACCGGGAGGCCGTGGTCGGACAGGGAGAGGTCTTCCGGACGCACACCCAGGGTGACCCGGGAACCGCCGGCGCTCAGGGTGTCGCGGGAGATCGGGTAGACCTCGTCGCCGAACTGCACGCCGCCGTTGGTCACCGGCAGGTTGAGCAGGTTCATCGCGGGCGAGCCGATGAAGCCGGCCACGAACGCGTTGTTCGGGTGATCGTACAGCTCACGGGGCGAGCCGACCTGCTGCAGGAGACCGTCCTTCAGCACCGCGACGCGGTCACCCATCGTCATGGCCTCGGTCTGGTCGTGCGTGACGTAGACCGTGGTGACGCCCAGACGCCGCTGCAGCGACGCGATCTGGGTGCGGGTCTGGACGCGGAGCTTGGCGTCCAGGTTGGACAGCGGCTCGTCCATCAGGAAGACCTGGGGCTGACGCACGATCGCGCGGCCCATGGCCACACGCTGACGCTGACCACCGGAGAGGGCCTTCGGCTTGCGGTCCAGGTACTCGGTGAGGTCGAGGATCTTGGCGGCCTCAGCCACGCGCTGCTGGATCTCGGACTTGCTGACGCCCGCGATCTTCAGCGCGAAACCCATGTTCTCGCCGACGGTCATGTGCGGGTAGAGCGCGTAGCTCTGGAACACCATCGCGATGTCGCGGTCCTTCGGCGGCATCTGCGTGACGTCCCGGTCGCCGATGAGGATGCGTCCTTCGTTGACGTCTTCCAGACCGGCGAGCATGCGCAGCGAGGTGGACTTGCCGCAGCCCGAGGGCCCGACCAGAACCAGGAATTCGCCGTCTTCGATGTGGAGAGCGAGCTTGTCCACGGACGGCTTGGTGGCACCCGGGTAAACGCGGGTTGCCTGGTCAAATGTGACGGTGGCCACTTTGCCACTTCCCTTCACCGGCAGGAACGTGCCGGACGATCCGAGTGGAGGGTCAACCTGCCGCCGAGGAGGCGAACAGGTCTTACCTGGTTGACCGGACCCGCCTGGGCCCGGGAACAGCGATGACCGGGCGACGCGGGGCGCCGTCGGCCACGGGGTACATCCAATACCGAAGGACAGTCGCGCGCCTAGGGGTAGTCGGTGTCATCTGCATCCCACTGACGGCTGTTTCCCGCCTGCGTGAGCGGCTGACCACGATAAGTTCACTCGAGTGTGATCAAGTCACGTCCTGATTCACCCCGAATGTCGCAATCTGTCTGTTCTCATATAAAGCCGTCGAGAATCGTTCAGAGAGGCGGCCGATGCCGTCAGCACCCCGCGCCCGGCTCGCCGACATCGCCGTTCAGGCCGGCGTCAGCGAGGCCACGGTGAGTCGTGTGCTCAACGGCCGGTCGGGGGTGGCCGAGGCCACCCGGGAGGCCGTGCTCACCGCCCTCGACGTGCTCGGCTACGAGAGGCCGGTGCGGCTGGCCCGGCACTCCGCCGGGCTGATCGGCCTGATCGTGCCCGAGCTCGACAACCCGATCTTCCCGGCCTTCGCCCAGGTGATCGAGTCGGCACTGGCCACCCACGGCTACACGCCGGTGCTGTGCACCCAGACCCCGGGCGGCGTGCGGGAGGACGAGTACACCCAGATGCTCACCGAGCGCGGGGTCGCGGGCATCATCTTCGTCTCCGGCCTGCACTCCGACACCTCGGCCGACCCGTCGCGGTACGTCGCGCTGCGCCGCCGGGGCCTGCCGATCGTGCTGGTCAACGGGTATGTCGAGGGGCTCGACGCACCGTTCGTCAGCAACGACGACGTGACCTCGATGGACCTGGCCGTCACCCACCTGGTGGCGCAGGGGCACCGCCGCATCGGGCTGGCGCTCGGGCCCCGGCAGTACGTGCCGGTGATCCGCAAGATCGACGGGTTCCGGCAGGCGATGAAGCGGCACCTGGGGCTTTCGGATGTCGACGACTCGATCGAGTGCTCCCTGTTCTCGGTGGAGGGCGGGGCGGCGGCGGCCCGGCGGCTCGTGGAGACCGGCTGCACCGGAATCATCTGCGGCAGCGACCTGATGGCGCTCGGGGCGATCCGGGCGGTGCGCGACCGGGGGCTGACCGTGCCCGGTGACGTCTCGGTGATCGGGTACGACGACTCCCCGCTCATCGCCTTCACCGACCCGCCGCTCACCACCGTTCGTCAGTCGGTGCACGCGATGGGCGCGGCGGCGGTGCGGGCTCTGCTCGACGACATCCACGGCGGGGGCACGGGCAGTTTCGCGCCCCGCACCGAGTATCTGTTCCGGCCCGAGCTGGTGGTGCGGGGGTCGACGGCGGCCGCCCGGGTGAGTCTGTGATCTCGGCCACTGCCGGGGGTTCCCCTTCGTGCAGCCCTCACCTACCCTCGGTGATGGACAATGGCGCCCGCTAGTTCCCCGGGAGGTTCCCCGCATGCGGATCAGTGATCTACTCCGGAACAAGGGCGGGCTGGTCGTCACGATCAGCCCGGAACGGCCCGTCACCGAACTGCTCGACCTGCTGGCCACGAACGGCGTCGGGGCCCTGGTGGTCTCGGCCGACGGGCAGACGATCGACGGCATCGTCAGCGAGCGCGACGTCGTGCGCAAACTCCAGCGCTTCGGCCCTGATCTACTGGCCGAGCCGGTGAGCGAGATCATGAGCCGGCACGTGCAGACCTGCCCTCCCGACACCGAGATCGAGGAGCTGGCCAAGCTGATGACGAAGGGCCGGTTCCGTCACGTCCCGGTGGTCGACGGCGAGCGCCTGGTCGGCATCGTCAGCATCGGCGACGTGGTCAAGCAGCGCATCGACGAGCTCGAGGGTGAGCGCGACCAGTTGCAGGCGTATATCAGTACCTGAACTCACAGGTTGGTAACGACCTGCGCGCAGCGTGCAACGGCTACGCGTTGTCGGGCGTTTGGCCTACCGTGTTCACCATGCCGCACGATGCAACCGCCCGTGCAGCAGGCGAGACCGGGCGGATCGGCCAGTACCGCCTCGTCCAGCGCCTGGGCGAAGGCGGAATGGGCGTTGTCCACCTGGGTCTCGACGAGAACGGCAAGGCCGTCGCCGTCAAGGTGCTGCGCCCCCATGTCGCGGGCGACCCCGACGCGCGCCGACGTCTGGCCCGCGAGGTCGCCACGCTGCGCCGTGTCCGTCATCCCCGGGTCGCCGGCGTGCTCGACGCCGACGTCGAGGGCGACACCCCCTACATCGTCACCAGCTTCGTGCCGGGCAAGACGCTCGAGAAGCACGTGCGTGACCACGGCCCGCTGCCGCGTGGCCATGTGGCGCGCATCGGCAAGGTGCTGGCCGACGCGTTGCGCACCATCCACAACGCCGGGGTCGTGCACCGAGATGTGAAGCCGGCCAACGTCATGCTCCTCGACGGTGAGCCGGTGCTGATCGACTTCGGTATCGCGCACGCCGCCGACGAGTCGCGCATCACCCACACCGGCCTGGTCATGGGCACCCCCGGCTACTTGTCGCCCGAGATCATCGGGGGCGACGCGGTGAGCCCGGCCACCGACTGGTGGGGTTGGGGCGCCACGCTGGCCTACGCCGCCACCGGCCGCCCGCCGTTCGGCACCGGGCCGATCGAGGTCGTGCTCGACCGGGTGCGCCGCGGGGCGATGGACGTCGACGGGGTGGACGAGGGGCTGCGCAGCACGCTCACCCGTGCGCTGTCGGTAGACCCCCGGGTGCGCCCGCACCCGGAGGAGCTGATCGCCGGCCTGGCCGCCCCCGCGCCGGCCCGCCCGGCCACCGGCCCGAACCAGCAGAACGCCTGGGGCTCGCGGGGTGACGTCTATGTCAGCCCCGACGAGGAGACCCACCGCGTCCCCGGTCCCGACGAGGTGATGGCCGCCAGCCGTCAGCTCGGCTACGACCCCGACGACGTGGCCACCGCCCGCACGCCTCCCCCCTCGTTCGCGCCCGGTGACACCGGTTTCGCGAACGCGCAGACCTCCGTCCTCCCGCCGCCCCCGAAGGGTGGCAACAACGACGTCACGTCGGTGATCCCGCCGAGCGGGGGCAGCAACGCCGCGACCTCGGTGATCCACCCGAGCTCCGGTGGCAACAACGCCGAGACCTCGGTGATCCCGCCCGCCTGGGGTTCGGCGCCGCAGGAGACGCGGCGGTTCGACCCGCCGGCCGCTCCGGCTCAGAACGGCCAGAACGGTCAGAACGGCCAGGGAGGTTTCGCCGGGCAGTTCGGGAGCCAGGGCGGTCCGGCCAACGGTTTCGAGAACCGGCCCCAGCGGGGGCAGGCCCCGGTGCTGGCCAAGGGGCGCCCGGTCGGCGACGACCCCGACCACGAGCCCGTGCACCACGAAGACGAGAACCCGGGCGAGAAGCTGCTCGACCGGCTGCCTCTCGGCTCGATCCCGCTGTTCCTGTTCGGCCTGCTGGTGGCCATCGCCGCGATCGGGGCGGTGGCGCCCTACGGCTCGGTGATGATCGTGGCCGTCGGCATGGTGGTGGCCCGGGTGGTCGACCGCACCAACACGGCGCTCCTGCAGCGGCGCGACGTGCGCGGCTCGCGGGCCAGCGACGGTCTGGTCACGGCGCTCGCCCTGCCCTGGCGCATCCTCAGCTCCACGCTGTCCACGGTGATCAGCCTCATGCTGCCGCTGCTGATCGGCGTGAGCGTGGCCTTCATCGCCGCCGCGGTGCAGACCGGGGGCGCGCCCTCGGCGGCCATCCCGGGTTCACCCCTCCCGCTCGCGGCGGGCATGGTGGCGCTGGTGCTGACGGCCTGGTGGGGTCCGGGTGGTGGCCCGGTGCGGCGAGGCACCGAGAAGCTGGCCTCCGCCGTCACCGGTGGCACCCAGGTGCGGGTGTTCGCCTGGGTGGTGCTCGGGCTGATCGTGCTCTCCAGCCTGATGGTGCTGGGCAACAACGACCACAAGCCCGACTGGGGCCCGCTCGAGGGCACCCGGATCGTGCAGCAGCTCAGCTCGAACTAGGCCGTCAGCAGCTCGTACCGCGGGCTGGGCTTGCCGAAGAGGTAGCCCTGAGCGTGCTCCACGCCGATCCCGGCGAGGAGCGCGCTCTGCGCCTCGGTCTCGACGCCCTCGACGATCACGTCGATGCCGAGACCGTGGCCGAGCCCGATCAGGGCCTCCACGATGCGGTCGCACTGCGGGTCCTCACCCAGACCCGAGGTGAAGCTGCGGTCCACCTTGATGCCCGAGACCGGAAGGTCGCGCAGGTACGACAGGGCCGAGAAGCCGGTGCCGAAGTCGTCCACCACGATCCGCACCCCGATGCCGTGTAGGCGCTCGATCTCCTGGCGGGCCGACGGCGCCGCGCTCAGCATCACCGACTCGGTCAGCTCGAGCACGAGTTGCCCGGCGGGCAGCCCGGATTCGGCCAGAGCCTTCTCCACCTGGTCGGCGAGACCGGGCCGGATCATCTGGTTCGGGGAGACGTTGACGGCCACGTAGCCCGGGTGCGGGCTGGACGCGGCGGCCTGCACCGCGGCGCGCAGCACCCAGGTGCCGAGCTCGACGATCAGGCCGGACTCCTCGGCGACGGGCAGGAAGGTGATCGGGGGCATGAGCCCGCGCTGCGGGTGACGCCAGCGCACCAGCGCCTCGCGGCCGATCACGTTCCGGCCGAGCAGACCGACGATCGGCTGGAAGTGCAGCTCCAGCTCGCCGTCGGTGATCGCGGCGCGCAGCTGGGACTCCAGGTCCAGACGCTCGGCGGCGGCCTTGCGCAGGCCGGTGTCCACGGCGTCCCAGCGGTCGCGGCCCCGGTTCTTCGCCTGGTAGGTGGCGATCTCGGCGTCACGCAGCAGCATCAGGGGGTCGTTGTCGGCGGTGTTCGAGAGGGCGATGCCGACGCTGATCGTGGGGCGCAGCGTTCGGCCCCCGAGCACCAGCGGCTCGTTCACCGCGGCGCGCACCCGGTCGGCGATCATGCCGGCCTCGCTCTCGTCGGCGATGTCGTCGCACACCACCACGAACTCGTCGCCGCCCAGACGGCCGGCGGTGTCACCGGCGCGCAGCGAACCGGCGACGCGGCGGCCGATCTCGGCCAGCACCTCGTCGCCGTCCTCGTAACCGGCGTTGTCGTTGACGACGCGGAAATGGTCGACGTCGCACTGCAGTACGGCCACCCGCAGACCGCTGCGGCGGGTGCGGTCGAGGGCCTTCTGGATGCGGTCGAGCACGAGCGGACGACTGGGGAGGCCGGTGAGCCGGTCGTGCAGCGTCATGTGGGTCATCAGGCCCTGGGCCTGGTACAGGTCGCTGCGGTCCTCGATCTGCACGACGAGCTGGACCGCGCGGGAGGAGGAGTCGCGGATCGGGGTGACGACGAGCGTGCCCCACAGATGCATGCCGCCGTGCCCGGTGAAGCGCCGCTCCAGCCGCAGCGCGTCCTCGTCGTTGCTGATCAGGCCGGCGATCCGGGCGCGCACGGTGTCGACGTCCTTGGGGTGCACGATGTCGGCCAGAGTGCGGGCCTGCAGCTCGTCGGCGCGGTAGCCGAGCATCCGGCACAGCGTGCGGTTCACCCGCAGGAAGCGGCCGTTCAGCGTGGCCACGGCGATGCCGATCGGGCTGTGCTGCATGGTGCGGCGGAAGATGTCCTCGCCGTCGGCGTCGTGCACCGGGGCGTCCGGGCCGGGCGCCGGGTCGGCGGCCGGGGTGATCGAGCTGACCACCGCGCGGGCCGTTCCGTCGTCGCCCAGCAGCGGGATCGAGGTGACCTGCAGCAGCCGGCTCACCCCGTCGACCAGCACCGGGTCGGTGAAACCGCTCTGCATCTGGCCGCTGCGCAACGCGGCCGAGCTGATCCGGTTCAGGCCCTCGATGCGGCCGGGGCGGGGTTCGGCGACCCGGCGGTGCCCGTTCAGGTGCAGCGGGCTGGTCTCGTCGGCGCCGGCCCGGCGCGGGCTGGGCACACCCGGGGTCGGTTCCTCGGGGCCCTCGATCAGGGTGAGGCCGAGCAGCTGACCGGCCTTCGGGTTCGCCAGGAGCACGCTGCCGTTCGCGTCCTGCAGCAGCACGCCGTCCGGGAGCGCGCCGAGCAGGGCCCGGTGCCGGGCCTCCGACTCGGCGACGGTAACGCGGGCCAGGTCGTGCCGGGCCCGGCGTAGATCTCCTCGCGGCATGACTCTCCTCATCGTGTCCCGCGCCCTCGCCAACGAGACACGGCGTTCCTCACCGGCAGTGTATGAACCCTTACCCCGTGTCCGACGGGACGACACGGGGAGGTCTACGCCTCGTTGACACTTTTCGGTGCCCGGGTTGATCCGCTTTAGCCCGGCGAAGGGTGACTGAGATCAAAAATCCTGTCCGGTGGACGCTTCCGGGGAACGCCGGATTGGTCCGTCGTCACTCGATTGCCGCCTTGTGCGGACTTCGGAGGCCCGTCCGGGCGTCACCTCACATTCCGGGGCCCGGGGGCGTCTACCGATCGGGAGGGGTGATCACCGATGCGGGTCCGGATCACGTTCAGGGTGTTCCCCGATCGTGCCCGGGCAGTGACGCTCCTCATACTCGGCTGGTGTGGCGGGAAACCTCGTCACAAGGGGGAGCCGGTCGCCGGTTCAGGGGAGCTCGGAGTCGAGTCATGACGCGCACAGCCACGTTCGTCGTCAGGCATCGCTGGTGGGTGATCGGCTTCTGGCTGATCGCCCTCGTCGCCGGGGTCGGGGCCGCGTCCGCCGTGCCCGACCGGCTGACCTACGACTTCTCGCTGCCGGGGCAGGAGGGTTACGAGACCTCGGCGAAGCTGGGCGAGGCCTACGGCATCACCGGGGAGCAGTCGTTCGTGCCGGTCTACGCCGCTGCCGACGGTGTCCGGGGGCACCGGGCCGAGATCGCCGAGGTCGACGCGGCGCTCGCGCAGCTGCCCGGGGTCCAGGTGGTGGGCTACGCCGAGACGGGTGACGAGCGCTTCCTCTCCGACGACGGGCGGGCCGCGTTCAGCCTGCTGTTCACCCCCACCGCCGAGGGCTTCGAAGACCCGCTCGCCGGGCAGGTCGAGCAGACCCTGGCCCGGGCCGCTCAGGAGGTCGGGCTCGAGACGAGTCTCACCGGCTACCAGCAGCTCTCGCTCGACTCGGCCGACGACACCGAGGGCCCGAGTGTGCTCGCCGAGACGCTGATCGGGGCGTTCGGGGCGCTGATCGTGCTGCTGTTCGTGTTCGCCTCGTTCCTGGCGCTGGTGCCGCTGCTGATCGCGGCGGTGGCCATCCTGTCCACCTTCCTGGTGGTGCTCGGGCTCACCGAGGTCACCGACGTGTCGTTCGTGGTGCAGTTCCTGGTCGCGCTGATCGGGCTGGGCGTCGCCATCGACTACTCGCTGCTGGTGGTGTCGCGCTGGCGGGAGGAGCGGGCGCACGGGGCGGGCAACGACGAGGCGGTGGTCACGGCGGTGCGCACGGCCGGGCACGCGGTGCTGGCCTCCGGGGTCACGGTCGCGATCAGCCTGGTCGCGCTGATCGTCGTGCCGGTGCCGATGCTGCGCAGCATGGGTTTCGGCGGCATGCTGATCCCGCTGATGAGCACGCTGGTCGTGCTCACGCTGCTGCCGGCGCTGCTCAGTCTGGCCGGGCCCCGCGTCGACTGGCCGCGAATCCGCAAGGAGAGCAGGGCTTCCCGGGCCTGGACGGCCTGGGGCCGGGGTGTGGTGCGGTTCCGCTGGGTCGCCGCCGCCGTGGGCGCCGCGGTGCTGGGGCTGGCCGTCGCACCGGTGTTCGGTCTGCAGTTCGGCATCACCAGTTCCGGTTCGCTGTCCGACTCCGGCCCGGCCTACGAGACCCTGAGCGATCTGCGCGACGGGGGAGTGGGCAGTGGCGTGCTGTCGCCGATCACCGTGGCGGTGGCCTCCCCGGCCGATGTGCCCGCCACGGTCGCCGCGGCCTCGGCCGTCGCCGGGGTGAGAGTGGTGGCCCCGCTCGACCCGTCGCCCTCCGGTCTCACCGGTGTGGTGGTGGTGCCCGACCAGGAGACGGTCGACAACACCTCGGTGGCGCTCACCGACGACGTGCGAGATGCCGTGAGTGCCCTGCCCGGCTACGAAGGGCTGGCCGGGGCGGGGCCGATCGTGCAGGACTACCAGCGCGCCGTGTACGACCGGTTCCCGCTCGTGCTGACCCTGATCGCACTGGTCACCTTCGTGCTGCTGATGCGCACCTTCCGCTCGGTGCTGCTGCCGCTCAAGGCCGTGGTGCTGAACCTCGTGAGCGTGGCGGCGGTGTTCGGGCTGGCTACGTTCTTCTGGCAGGAGGGGCACGGGTCGGAGGCGGTGTTCGGCGTCAGCGAGACCGGGGCTATGGAGTTCTGGCTCCCCGTGCTGATTTTCGCGTTCCTGTTCGGGCTCTCGATGGACTACGAGGTGTTCCTGCTGGCGCGCATGCGCGAGGAGTACGACCGCACCGGTTCCACGAGAGCTGCGGTGGAACAGGGCATGGGCCGCACCGGGCGGCTCATCACGTCGGCCGCGCTGATCCTGTTCTTCTCGTTCGCGGCGCTCGCCTCGGCGCCCGACACCGAGATCAAGGTGCTCGCCACGTCGCTCGGGGTGGGCATCCTGGTCGACGCCACGCTGGTGAGGTCGCTGCTGGTGCCGGCGCTGGTGTCCCTGTTCGGCAAGTACAACTGGTGGCTCCCGGCCTGGCTGGCCCGGCCGCTGAGGGTCGAGCCGTCACCGTTGCGGCCGGAGGTGCCCGCGGCGTCGCCTGCGGGTGACGAGGGGGAGCGCCAGCGGGTCGAGGTGGTTGGCTGAGCGTTTTCGGGGGGCCGGCGACGCATGTCGCCGGCCCCCCGAAAGTCTTGCTGTCCGGCCGTTCTCAGTCCACGCGTTCGAGCCCGGCCTGCCGGGCCCCCTCGATGGCGGCCGTCAGCCCGAAGGCGTTGACGGGTCCCGTCGCCCCGGCCACGGTAGGCCCGCAGTTCGGCACCGCGATCGCGTGCCAGGCCAGCAGCCGGGCGGTGAGGTCGTAGGGGTTCGGGCCGGTCAGCGTCACCCGGGCCAGGGTGTTGCCGGCCTGGTCCTGGGCCTCGGCCACCACCATGCTCACCATCGCGGTGCGCCCCGCCGAGTCCGGCCCGCCGGTGGCCTCGCGCACCATCCGCCGGTGCATCATCTTCGTGATCGCCCGCCCCGGCGAGAGCCGGGCGGTGCTGGTGGCCGACTTCGGCAGCAGTGACTTGCCGTTCGGATCGGGGCGCAGCCAGCCGATGTAGACGTCGACATCCCGCACCCGGGGCTGGAACTGGGCCAGCGTGAAGTGCTCGGGGCCACCGACGCTGATGGCCGTGCGTTCCATGCCGTCGATCGTGTAGGTGCGCTCGCGGCGTCCGGGCATCTCCGACTCGATCACCCCGTCGCGGCGCACCAGGCCGGGCTCGAACAGGGCGCCGGTCACCGACTCGAGCACCCCGGCGCTGAACGAGGCCTGGTCGAAGTCGCCGAGTACGAAGTAGGCCACCTGGACGCGGGTGGCGGCGGAACCGGCCTCCTGCAGAGCGGCGGCCCCGGCGATGTTGCCGGGGGAGAAGCTGAACCCGACGCTGGGCATGACCACCACGCCGGCCTCGCGGGCCGGGCGTCCCCACTTCTGGAACACCGTGCGCACGAACGGCGGCTCGGGCGCCACGTCGAGGTAGTGGGCGCGGCGCGTCACGGCGGCGCGCACCACCTCCTCGCCGACCGTGCGGAACGGGGTGATCGTGCTGAGCACGACGTCGCCCGGGTTGATCAGGGCGGTCAGGGAACCGCGATCCCTGGCGTCGGCGATGCGGAAGTCCAGACCGCCGAGCTCGTCGGCCAGCTGAGAGAGCTTGCGGCCGTCCCGACCGGCCAGGATGGGGCTGAGGCCTCGTTCCACCAGGGCCCGGGCCGTCACTCGGCCCAGGTAGCCGGTGGCCCCGAGAAGTACGGTTCGCGGTCCATTTGTCACAGGGCGAAACTAGGCACTTGGCTCACATGTCCACCAGTGGAAACCAGGAACACAGCGTCCTTTAGCGGTCACAGGTGACGCAAGTCATAGCCCGGATCCGGACTTCCGTCCCGGACAAGACTATTCGGGTTTGTCTGGTTCCTGACTCTATGAGCGGATGCCGCGCTCGGAGCGGGACGGTGTCGTAAATGGCTCTGGAGTGGTCACATCCGGATAACGGTGGCGGATTCACCGGCGGGTGTGCCGGTTTTCGGACACATGTCCAGGAAGACGTCGCGGATCCTAGATGCTGAGGCGGGTGGGCGTCGAGAACCGGGCCGGGAGTGTGTCGGGCTCGGTGAGCCAGGATCTGAGGCCGTTCGTCACGGCCTGACCCACCTGCGCGGGGTTCGCACGCAGGGTCCGGTTGACCGGTAGAGTTCCTCGTGCAGGAACCCGCCCGCTTAGCTCAGTTGGCCAGAGCAGCTGTCTTGTAAACAGCAGGTCATCGGTTCGAATCCGATAGCGGGCTCCGGGGTCAGGGCTTGAAACGGAACTCTGACCAGTATCGATGGCCAATCGGCCGACCGTCGGCACGGGCCGTCACATGTCATCGCATGCGGCTGATGGCGGCTGTCCCTGCCCGGGGCGTGCCCCCGTTCCTGTCCCATCCGTGTCCCGGCGGGTCCGGGAGGCTGCGGAGGTGGACCAGGTCGAGTCCGGCCGGATCAATGCGGCCCGGGTGCCCGGAAAGCTGTTGCCTCTCCAGCCGAATACATCCGGCCGAGGCCGTACTTCGGCCCTGGTCGAGCCGGCACGGCAGCGACCGGTGAGCTCCTCGTCCCCGCGATGCTGCCGGCCCTCGGCATGAGGCCGACGGGAACACCCGGCTCTGCGACGCTCACGGGAAGCGGCTGGCGCCGATCAGTGACGCGATCATCTCCACATCGATGTCCGCGCGCACCGGGCATCGAACTGAGACGGCGCACCCGTCTTCGGGCGCGGCGGGGGTTTCGAGAACCGGCGAAAGGTGGGTCAGACGCGCGGCCGGGTGCGGTACAGCCAGTACAGCCCGATCATCGGCAGCACCAGCGGCACGTACCCGTAGCCCTGGCCGAAGTTCGTCCACACCGTGTCGTCGGGGAAGTCGCCGGAGTCGACCAGGGTGAGCACGCCCACCGTGACCACACCGACCAGCTCGAACGCGCACGTGCCCAGCGCGACCCGGCGCCAGAGCGCTCCCGGGCGGGCCAGGGCCACGGTCGCCACGATGTAGACGATGCCCGACAGCAGCGACAGCACGTAGGCCAGCGGGGCCTCGTCGAACTTGGTCAGGATCTGCGTGATCCCCCGGGCCGTGGCCGCCAGGGCGAAGATCGCGTACACGGCCACCAGGACGCGGCCGGGACCTGAGGTGCGGGGGTCATCCACCGACGGTGCTCCAGATCTGAAACATCCGGGCCGTCATCACGGCCACGGCAAAGCAGGCAATGAAGATCACCAGGACGCTGGTCCTGGACTTGTCGGCGGCCGACCAGAACACTCCCGCGGGCAGGATCAGCAGCTCGCTGGCGGCGTAGGAGATGAACGTGGCCGTCTCGTCGGGCCGCTGACCACCGGCCACCAGGGCGACGGCGACGATCAGCTGCACCACGAGCAGCACCTCGAACGCGACCAGCACCAGCAGCAGCGTGTTGCTGGCGCGGCGGTTGCGGGCGAAGAGCACCGCGGTCCAGACCGAGGTGATGAGGCCGACGGCGATCACCAGACCGGACAGGATGCTGCTCACGAGGGAGCACTCTAATGGGGACGTCCGACACGACGACCGGCGGTTGCAGACCCGGCCTCAGACGGCCGCGAGAGGGCCTGGGGCGGCCTCGTGACGGCCTGGGGCGCCCCCGAGACGGCCGGGGGCGGCCCGAAGTCATCGCCGTGTCATCCCGAATGTCTACCGGCCCGGTTGTGCTCTGTACGAGGATGAGGCCATGAGTTATGTGGTCATCAACGTGCTGACCGTGCCCGGCGGGCGCGGCGACGTGCTGGAGCAGCGGTTCGCGAACCGCGCCGGCATGGTGGAGAACCAGACCGGCTTCGAGCACTTCGAACTGCTCCGGCCGGTCGAGGGCACCGATCAGTACCTGGTCTACACCCGCTGGAAGACGAAGGAGGACTTCGAGTCCTGGCAGTCGTCGCAGGCCTTCCAGCGGGGGCACACCGACGGGCAGCGCCCGGCCGGCGACAGCCCTGCCGCCACCGGCTCGAGCATCTGGTCGTTCGAGGTCGTGACCGAGGCCTAGTAGGCCTAGTAGGCCTCAGGGCCCGGAAAGTGCTGGAAGGCCAGGCCTCACACCCGGCCCGGCGGGAAACCACCGGTCGCGATCGGCCCCCAGCGCTCCGGGGTGATGCGGATCAGGCTCTTGCCCTGCTTCACCATCGCCTCCCGGTACTCGTCCCAGTCCGGGTGCTCACCGGAGATGCAGCGGAAGTACTCGACCAGGGGCTCCACCGAATCAGGCAGGTCGATCACCTCGGCGCTGCCGTCGACCTGGACGTACGGCCCGTTCCACTCGTCGGACTGGATGCAGACCGACGCGGTGGGACGGCGCCGCAGGTTCACCGACTTGGCCCGCTCGGGGTAGGTCGAGATGACGATCCGGCCCTGCGTGTCCACGCCGCAGGTGACGAGGGACAGCTGCGGGGTGCCGTCGGAGCGGGTGGTGACCAGCGTGGCCCGGTGCCGCGGCCGGATGAACTCCAGCAGCTCGTCGAGTTCCACGCGCTTGGCGGTCGCGATGGTAGGCATGTTCGCCAAACTAACCTTTAACGTGCAGCTGAGCCCGCCCGGCCTAGCGTGCCGGGCATGCGATACACCAAGCGGGTTCTGGCCGGCACCCTCGCCGGACTGGTGCTGTGCGGTGGACTGGCGATCAACGCGTCGGCAGCCGAACCGAGCACCGTGACCTACCGGGCGAGCGACGCGACGATCGCCAATCCCGAACGGGGCTTCTACAAACACACCGAGACCCACAGCACCGGATACCAGGCGCTGAGTGCGGAAACCCTGAAAGGCTACCGCGAGCAGGGCATCACGCAGATCCTGCGGGTCTTCTACCTGGAAGACTTCGTCAGCGCCGACCTGAGTGCCGACTACCTGGCCAAGGTACAGAAAGACCTGGACACCGCCCGGGAGGCCGGGGTCTCGGTGATCGTGCGCTTCGCGTACGCGCAGGGTGGTGACTGGCCCTACAGCCCGCCCTACGGCGACGCCTCGCTCGACACCGTGCTCGGCCACATCGACCAGCTGGAGCCGGTGTTCCACGACAACGCCGACGTGATCGCGCTCGTGCAGCAGGGTTTCATCGGTCTGTGGGGCGAGGGCTACTACACCGACCACTTCGTGGCGAACCCGGCTGACCCGGGTGTGGTCACCGAGGCCGACTGGGACAAGCGCAACGCGGTGGTGAAGGCCCTGCTCGAGGCGGTACCCGACGAGCGCATGGTGGCGGCCCGCACGATGTTCTCGAAGCAGCAGTACGTGGGGTCGGCCACGGCCCTGACCGGTGAGCAGGCGTTCGACGGCAGCGACCAGGCGCGCCTGGGTCACCACAACGACTGCTTCCTGGCCTCCGCCGACGACTTCGGCACGTTCCTGTCCGACCCGATCACCCTCGACCAGGAGTACCTGGAGCAGGACAGCCAGTACCTGCCCGTGGGGGGTGAGACCTGTGGCGTGAACGCCCCGCGTTCGGAGTGGGCCAGCGCGTCCGCCGAAATGGCGCGCTACCACTACAGTTACCTCAACCGCGACTACAACACCGACGTGCTGAACTCGTGGGGGGCCGACGGGCTGGAGGCGACGGCCAAGAACCTCGGTTACCGCGTCGTCCTCCAGCAGAGCTCGGTCGAGAACGACACGGTCTCGGTGACCCTGGTGAACCAGGGCTGGGCCGCGCCGTACAACGAGCGCACCGCGAAGCTGGTTCTCAAGAGCGGTGATTCGACCGTCGCGGTCGATTTCGAGAGCGATGCCGATGTGCGGACGTGGCGGCCGGGTCAGCCGGTCACGCTCACCGGGTCGGTGGACGAGGCGCCCGCGGGCACCTACGAGGTCTACCTCTCGATCCCGTCGGCCCAGGCGGAGGAGAACCCGGACTACGCCATCCAGACGGCCAACACCGGTACGTGGGACCCGTCGACCGGGCTGAACGACCTGAACCAGAAGGTCACGGTCGGCTGAACCGCGGGCCGGGCCTGGTGCTCACGACCAGGCCCGGCCCGTCCGCCTCAGTACCCCAGGTACACCGCGCCCATGTCCTTGTCCCCGTGCCCGGCCCGCTCGGCGCGGGCCAGGTGCTCGAGGGCCACCGCCACGAACGCCGGGTCGGCCCCGGCCGCGCGGGCGCCGTCCACGATCAGCCCGGCGTCCTTCACCGCGCCGCTGAGCGCGAAAGACGGCTCGTACGAGTCATTCAGCATGGCCCGGCCCTTGAGTCCGACGTACGCCGCGTCCACCGCCGAGCCCTTCACGGCCTCCAGGAACAGCGCCGGGTCGAGCCCGAACGCCTCCGCCGTCTTCAGCGACTGCGCCACCCCGTCGAGCACGGTCAGCACCCAGCCGTTGGCCACCAGCTTGAGCCGGGTGCCGGCGCCGGCCTCGCCGACCCACATCGTGCGCGAGCCGATCGCCTCGAACACCGGCGTCACCACCGGCCGGGCCGAGTCCGGGCCGGAGGCCAGCACCGTCAGCGCGCCCTGCTCGGCCGGGCCCTTGGTGCCCAGCACGGGGGCGTCGACGAGCACCAGGCCGTGCTCCCGGGCCAGCGCGGCCAGCCGGTCGTGGCCCTCGACCCCGACCGTGCTGGTCTGGATCCAGGTGGTGCCGGGCTTCAGCGACCCGGCGGCGGCCCCGATCGCGGAGGCCACGCTGTCGGCGTCGAACAGCATGGTGACCACCACGTCCGCGCCCTCCACCGCCTCGGCGGCGGAGGCGGCCACCACGGCGCCCTCCGCGGCCAGGGGCTCGGCCTTGGCCGGGGTGCGGTTCCAGGCGCGCAGGGACAGGCCCGCACGGGCGATGTTCAGGCCCATGCCGAGGCCCATGGTGCCGGTGCCGAGGAGGGCGACGATGGGTGCGTTGTCGGAGGCTTCAATCACCGTGCGGACGTTACGCCTGAGGCGGGGCGCCCGCTTCCGGACGTCGCGCTGCGTGAGCGAGCACCCTGATCAGGGATGGCTGTTCATGACGAAGGGCAGATTTTAAGCACACAATCTGGCCTAAATCGGCTTAAACTTGCCGAAGGGCGAGACAAGTGCCACGCGGCTCCAGGAGGCGTGCGGTGCCCTTAGTGCCTAGGGTTACAAGGCGTGAATGACGTCACGATGGGTGAATCGTCATCGGATGTTCCTCTCCGTCACCATCCGCGTCGCGTCTGACACGCGGACATAGGACCTGACCAGGAAGGCCGACCCCGTGTCGCAGCAGTCGCAGACCTCCGATTCCGACCAAGGCAGCGACCTCGTGGTGGTCGCGAACCGCCTCCCCGTCGACCGCAAGGTCGCCGCCGACGGCACCGCCACCTGGAAGCCGAGCCCGGGTGGCCTGGTCTCGGCGCTCGAGCCGGTCATGCAGCGCAACTCCGGTGCCTGGGTGGGGTGGACCGGTCAGCCCGGCGACGCGCCCGAGCCGTTCGAGGCCCGCGGCATCCACCTGATCCCGGTCGAGCTCAGCAAGAAAGACGTCGAGGACTTCTACGAGGGCATGTCCAACGGCGCTCTCTGGCCGCTCTACCACGACGTGATCGCGCAGCCGCAGTTCCACCGGCACTGGTGGGAGTCGTACGTGCGGGTCAACCGCCGCTTCGCCGAGAAGGCCGCGGAGAACTCGGCCGAGAACGCCCTGGTCTGGGTGCAGGACTACCAGCTCCAGCTGGTGCCGCAGATGCTCCGCGCCCTGCGTCCCGACCTGCGCATCGCGTTCTTCAACCACATCCCGTTCCCGCCCTACGAGATCTTCGCCCAGTTGCCCTGGCGGCGGCAGGTTCTCGACGGCCTGCTGGGCGCCGACCAGCTCGGCTTCCAGCGCCCGGCCGACGCCAACAACTTCCTGCGCGCCTGCCGTCGCAACGGCCTGGCCACCCGCCGGGGCCTGGTGCACCTGCCGGCCGAGCCGCGCTTCGGCAGTCCCGACCACCACCCCTCGCGCGAGGTCCGGGCCGCGGCCTTCCCGATCTCGATCGACGCCGAGCAGGTCGCCGCGCTCGGGCAGCGCCCCGACATCCAGGAGCGCGCCCGCGAGATCCGGCGCGAGCTGGGCGATCCCAAGGTGGTGCTGCTCGGCGTCGACCGCCTCGACTACACCAAGGGCATCCTGCACCGGCTCAAGGCCGTGGAGGAGCTCTTCGCCGAGGAGGTGCTCAGCCCGCCCGACGCGGTCCTGGTCCAGGTGGCCACGCCGAGCCGCGACCGGGTCGAGGAGTACGAGAAGATGAAGCGCGACGTGGAGGTGACGGTCGGGCGCATCAACGGCGACTACGGCCAGCTCGGTCACCCCGCCGTGCACTACCTGCACCAGTCGCAGGACCGCGAGGAGCTCGCGGCGCTCTACCTGGCCGCCGACGTCATGCTGGTCACCCCGCTGCGCGACGGCATGAACCTGGTGGCCAAGGAGTACGTGGCCACCAGGCACGACGAGCAGGGCGCCCTGGTGCTGAGCGAGTTCGCGGGCGCCGCGATCGAGCTGCCGCAGGCCTTCCTCATCAACCCGCACGACATCGACGGGGTGAAGGCCGCCATCGTGCGCGCCGCCGGCCTGTCCCCGCGCGAGGCCACCCGCCGCATGCGGGCCATGCGCCGCCGGGTGTTCGAGTTCGACGTGGCCCGCTGGGCCTCGACCTTCCTCAAGGTCGCGGCCTCGGCCGCCGAGCCGTCGACGCCGGGCCGGGTCACCACCCCGCCCACCGAGAGCATCGAGCTGTCGGCCATTCTCGCGGCCGCCGAGGCCAAGAACGACCCGGCGGCGGCCGAGGCGCGGGCCGAGAACGACGCCACCCAGCAGGTGTCGGTCGACGAGGGCCGCACGCACTATGAGGCGGGCAACTTCCCCGACTACGACGACAAGGACCTCGACGACACCGAGGGCCTGGAGGAGCCGGGGCACGTCCTCGACGACCCGCTGGTCCTGATCGACCCCGAAGACCGGCGCTCGCCGTTGTCTCTCGGGCTCGTCACCGCCCTCGAGGGCTTCGCCATGCACCCCTCGCTGCTGATCGCCCTCGACTTCGACGGGGTGATCTCGCCGATCGTGCCCGACCCCGACGCGGCCCGTCCGCTTCCCCGGGCGCTGCAGCACCTCAACGAGCTGTCGAAGATGCCCGGCGTGCGGGTGGCGCTGGTCTCCGGGCGCCGTCTCGACGACCTGGAACGGGTGGCCACGCCGCCGGCCCGGGCTCTGCTGGTGGGCAGCCACGGCGCCGAGTTCCGCGACCCGCTGGGCGATTCGTCGGTCACCGCGCCGCTCGACGCGGCGAGCAAGGAGCTCCTGGCCAAGGCGACCGCCGAGATGGAGGCCATCAGCGCCCGGCACCCGGGCACGCACGTCGAGGTCAAGCCGACCGGCGTGGTGCTGCACACCCGCCGGGCCGAGCGCCCGGTGGCGGCCCAGGCCACCCAGGAGGCCCTCGACGGGGTCGCCACCTGGACCGGCATCCACCTCACCCACGGCAAGGAAGTCGTTGAGCTGTCGGTGGTCTCGGTGACCAAGGGCACCGCCCTGCGGCGTCTGCGGTCGGTCACCGGGGCCGACGCGGTGCTCTACGCCGGTGACGACGTGACCGACGAGCGGGCCTTCGCGGTGCTGCGCTCCGAGGCGGGAGACGTGTCGGTGCGCGTGGGTTCGGGGGAGACCCGGGCCGACCACCGGCTCGGCTCGCCGCACGAGGTCGCCACCATGCTCGGGCTCCTGGTCGATCTGTGCGGCGAATAGTGCACCATCCAAGCCGCTCTCGCCATACGGGCTGATTCGTCGCGAGGATGGACATCTCGACATGCCGCCCCATCCGCCCCGTGATTCGATCTTGGTGTCGGAAAGAACAGAGGCGTCCAGGGCTTGTCCCAAGCGCCCCTTAGAGTGACAGGAGCTTGTTCATGCCTCTCTGGCTGATCCTCATCATCGTCGGTGTCGTTCTTGCTGTCCTGGGCTTCGGTGGCGTCGGCAACCTGCTCATCTGGATCGGTGTGATCGTGCTCGTCGTGGGCGCCGTGCTCGCTCTGGTCGGCCGTTCAAGGGTCTAGCACCAGTGAGCGCCGTCCGACCACGGCCTGAACTCACTGTGGGCGTCACCCTCCGGGGTTGACGCCCACAGTCGTTTTGGTGCTTGCGGACGCGGTGGTCGCCCTTCGGCGAACCGGGTGTCACCCGGGTGGGCTAAAGGGTTCGCGAGTGCGTGCCGAACTTCGCTGAGAGACAGCGTGGGCCCCCTGAACGGGGGCGGTCCACGAGGCGGAGAAAGGCGGGAACGTGCGAGCAGGACTGCGATCACGACGGGTGCGCGACACGGCTGCGGCCCTCGCGCTGGCGAGTGCCCTCATCGGGGGCACGGCGCTGAGCGCGGCCGCCGACGAGCCGATCCCGGGCCAGGACGACGTGCGCCGGGCCCAGCAGCACACCGACGAGGTGCAGTCGCGGGTCGACGCGATCCAGGCCCAGCTGAAGGCCTCGGCCCAGCGGGTGGAGGCCGCGAATGTCGCGCTCAGCGAGGCCGCCGAGAACTACGACTACGCCCAGGTCAAGCTGCAGGAGGCGGGCAAGGCCGCGGACGCCGCGCAGGCGGTGGCCGCCGACGCCAACACCAAGCTCGACGGCGCCCAGGAAGACGTGGGCCGGCTGGCCGCCCAGACCTACCGCTCCGGCGGGCAGCTGGCCGACCTGAACGTGCTCCTGTCGCCGCAGGGCACCGACGAGGTGCTCGAGCACGCCTCGATGATGCAGGTGCTGGCCGGTCAGCAGCAGCGCACGGTGCGCCGCGCCGACTCCGCGCGGGTGGTGGCGAACAGCCTCACCGCCCAGGCCGCCCAGGCCCTCGAGCGCCGCCAGGCCGCCGCCGACGAGCTGGAGAAGACCAAGGAGGCGGCGCAGCAGAAGGCCGCCGCCGCCCAGGCCGCCCTGGCCGACGACACGAAGCAGAAGAACGCGCTGCTCACCGAGCTGGCCGCCGCCCGCCGCACCTCGGTGCAGGTCGAGCGGCAGCGCGAGGAGGGGCTGCGCCGGCAGGCCGACGAACGGCGTGAGGCTGCGGCCCGGGCCGCCCGGGAGGCCGCCCGCGAAGCCGCTGACCGCGAATCCGCGGCGGCGAAGGACGACAACGACGGTGGCGGAAGCAGTTCCGGCGGTTCGACCAGCTCCGGCGGGTCCGGTAACTCGGGTGGGTCCGGCTCGGGCGGGTCGGCCAGTTCGGGCGGGTCGGGCGGGTCGAGGAGTTCGGGCAGCAGCTCGGCCGGTGGCAGCGCGGTGTCCTGGGCCAAGGGCAAGCTCGGCCTGCCCTACCTCTGGGGCGGCGAGGGGCCGGGCAGCTACGACTGCTCGGGTCTGGTGATGAAAGCCTGGGCGCAGGCCGGGGTTTCGCTGCCGCACTCGTCCCGGCTGCAGTACCAGTCGGTGCAGCACATCTCCTACGACAGCATGCGTCCCGGCGACCTGATCTTCTTCGGCACCAACACGAGCAACCCCTCGAGCATCCACCACGTCGCGATGTACATCGGCGGCGGGCAGATGATCGAAGCGCCGTACACGGGCGCATTCGTGCGCATCGTGCCGGTGCGCACCTCCGAAGCCATGCCCTACGCGGGCCGCCCCTGACCGCGAACCGGGCGCCGACGCGTCCACCATCGGCGGTCGGGCATGCTGTTCGGGTTCAAAAGGCCTGATCAGGAGGAGACGCCCGGTGGACGGCACAGTGAGGAAGCACCCGGTCGACGAGGTGCTGCCGATACCGCGGCTGGCGGTGCTGGGTCTTCAGCACGTGCTCATCATGTACACCGGGTGCGTCACGGTGCCGCTGGTGTTCGGGGCGGCCGTCGGGCTCGACACGAGCACGATCGGCCTGCTGATCAACGCCGACCTGCTGGTGGCCGGCGTGATCACGATCATCCAGGCGCTCGGCGTGGGCCGGGTCCTGGGCGTGCGGCTGCCGGTGGTGGCGGGCGCGACCTTCGCCGGGGTGAGCCCGATGATCCTCATCGCCTCGAACCACGGGCTGCAGGCGGTCTACGGCTCGATGCTCGCGGCGGGTGTGTTCGGCCTGCTGATCGCCACCCCGTTCGCGCGCGTGGTGCGGTTCTTCCCACCGGTGGTGACGGGCACGGTGATCACGATCATCGGCCTGTCGGTGATCAACGTGGCGGCCGGGCTGATCCTCGGGCCGGACCCGGCGGCCGACGACTACGCGCAGCCGGTCAACCTGGCCATCGGGTTCGGCGTGGTGCTGGTGATCGTGCTGGTGACCCGCTTCGTGCGTGGGTTGCTCGGCCAGCTCGCCGTCATGATCGGCCTGGTGCTCGGTACCGCCGTCGTGGGCGTCCGCGGCGACCTGGACTTCTCCTCGGTCGGCGACGCGGACTGGGTGGGCTTCGCCGCACCGTTCCACTTCGGCGCCCCGGAGTTCCCGCCCGCCGCCGTGATCGCGATGTGCGTGGTGATGCTCGTGATCTTCACCGAGTCCACCGCCGACATGCTGACCGTGAGCAAGCTGGTGGGTAAGGATCTCACCCGCTCCGACCTGCGCCGCGGGCTGATGGCCGACGGCCTCTCGGGCGTGCTCGCGGGCTTCTTCAACTCGTTCCTCGACACCGTCTTCGCCCAGAACATCGGGCTTCTCAGTGTCACCCGGGTGCGCAGTCGCTACGTCGCCGCGACGGCCGGTCTCTTTCTCGTGCTGCTCGGTCTGGTGCCGAAGATGGGCGAGGTGATCGCCTCGCTGCCCGGGCCGGTGATCGGAGGCGCGGGCCTGGTGATGTTCGGCACGGTGGCCGCCGTCGGCATCCGCACGCTGGCCGAGGTGGAGTACGAGGGCACGCACAACCTCACGCTGGTGTCGGTCTCACTCGGGTTGGGGCTGCTGCCGGTGGCGGCGCCGACCGCGTTCGTGAACCTGCCCGAGGCGTTCCAGACCATCGCCGGCAACGCGATCACGGCGACCGCGGTGACGGCGTTCCTCCTCAACCTGCTCCTCAACCACACCGGCCGGTTCGCGCCCGCCGGGCCGATGGACTCCGGCGTGAGCGTCGACGCCCAGGCCCCGGCCCCGGTGCTCGACCTGGGTGATGTTGATCGCAGGGAGCCGTGAAAAACGGACGAGGGCCCCTCGGCTTCCCGGAGGCCCTCGTCTGTGACTGTCGGTGAATCCCGTCAGCCGACCTGAGGCGTCAGTGCGCCAGGCCCTTGGCCTGCGCGTCGATGAGTCGCTTGCGCGAGTTCTCGATCTCGGCCTCCGCGGCGGCGCGGCTGGCCCAGGCGGCGTCCTCGACCGACTTGCCCGGCTCGAGGTCCTTGTAGGTCTCGAAGAAGTGCTGGATCTCGAGGCGGTAGAACTCGTTCACGTCCTCCAGCTCCTGGAAGACCTCGAGGCGGGGGTCGCCCGACGGGATGCACAGGATCTTGTCGTCGCCGCCCTTCTCGTCGCGCATGTGGAACATGCCGATGGCCCGGCACTTCACCAGGCAGCCGGGGAAGGTCGGCTCCTCGAGCAGGACCAGCGCGTCCAGCGGGTCGCCGTCCTCACCGAGCGTGTTGTCGATGAAGCCGTAGTCCGCCGGGTAGCGCGTAGCGGTGAAGAGCATGCGGTCCAGGCGGATTCGGCCGGACTCGTGGTCGACCTCGTACTTGTTCCGCTGTCCCTTGGGAATCTCGATGGTGACGTCGAAGTCCACGGGTGTTCGCTACCTTCCGGCATGTGTGTGGGCGGCCCAGCGTAATCTGGTACCTCTGGACCATGGGTTGTGATCGGGGTGTCTGACGTCACCCAGCGGGCGTCCAAGCAATGGGTGATCCGCTCGTCCGTGGTTCTCGCTGTTCTCGTCGCCGCACTGATCGTCGCTCTGACGGTACTTGGTCCCCTCGGCGGCCGTCAGCCTGAGTCATCCCAAGGGGCCATCCAGCCCTTGACAGACCGGGTACCCGGCGCAGTGCTGCCTGAGCAGGAATCGCCCGACGTACTGCCGGTCGTGAGCACGCAGGCGCCGGCGGTGTCCGCGACAAAGCTCACACAACGCATGAGCAAGCTGATGGCGAGCAAGGACCTCGGCAAGTCGGTCTCGGTCGACGTGCTCGACCCGCTCACCGGCGAGCACCTGCTCAGCCGCTCCGCCGCCGACGCCCGCACACCGGCGTCCACCGCGAAGCTGCTCACCACGGCCGCGGCCCTCTCCGCACTCGGTGCGCACGCGACGCTGCCCACCACCGCGCTGGGCGACGGCGAGACGGTCTACCTGGTCGGCGGAGGCGACGTGCTGCTCGGGGCCGGGAAGAGCGACGAGGACGCCGTGGTCGGGCACGCCGGGCTGGCCACGCTGGCCGAGCAGACCGCGAGCGCTCTGAAGGCCGCCGGCACCACCTCGGTGACCGTGGCCCTCGACGACGGGCTGTTCGAGGGCTCGCCGATGGCTCCCGGCTGGGCGCAGTCCGACGTGACCAACGGCTACGTCGCCCCGCTCTATTCGGTCGAGATCAGCGCGGGCCGGCTCAAGGAGGGCAACTACGTGCCCCGGTCGAAGGACCCGGGCATGGCGGCGGCCCAGGTGTTCGCCAAGGCACTGGCCCACGAGGGCATCAAGGTCGCGCGCAAGATCCCCCGGGAGGACCCGCCCCAGGCGTCGACCCGCCTCGGGGAGGTGCGCTCGGCGTCCGTCGGCGACCAGGTCGAGTTCACGCTCGACCACAGCGACAACACCGTGGCCGAGGCGCTGGGCCGGCTGGTGGCGATCGAGCGAGGCGAGGGGGCGACCTTCGCCGACACCGGGCCGGCGGTGCTGGCCGAGCTCGCCGAGCACGACGTGGCGGTCGAAGGTGCGACTCTGGCGGACGGGAGCGGGCTTTCAGCTGAGAGCAGAATTCCGGTGCAGACGCTGACGGCGGTGCTGGCCCTGGCGGCCGGTGACGACGGCACGGACCTGCGGCCGATGCTCACCGGCATGCCGATCGCGGGGGTCTCGGGCACGCTCTCCGAGCGCTTCGAGTCGGCGGCCGAGAGCGGGTCGACCGGCCTGGTCCGGGCCAAGACGGGCACGCTCAGCGGGGTCAGTTCGCTGGCCGGGACGCTGGTGGACGCGGACGGGCGCTACCTGGTGTTCGCGGTGATGGCCGATCGGGTGCCGTCCACCGCCGCGGCCCGGGAGGCGCTCGACCGGTTCGCCAACGGCCTGGTCGGGTGCGGCTGCTCGGACTCCTAGAAGACGTGTGCGGAGGACGTGGCGGGCCTCGGGAGGGCTGTTCGCCGGGCGGGCTGCGGACGCCCGGCGGGCCACGGCACGTACCGTTGATCCATGGCAGCGGATCCGGTGGTGGCTGAACCCGTCGACACGATGATCAACTGGGACCTGGCGGCGCGCACGGCGGCCCGGGTCGGAAAACCCGGGCCCGACGTCAGCCTGGCCGAGGCTCAGCAGATCGTGGGCGAGCTGCGGCAGGCGGCGCTCACGGCGCACCCGCACGTGCAGGCGGTCACCGGGCTCAGCACGACCCCGGGCGAGGGCGTCTACGTGGTCGACCGGCCGGGCTGGGCCAAGGCCAACATCGCGGCCTTCCGGGCCCTGCTGGCGCCGGTGATGGTCGAGGTGCAGCGCCGCAACGAGGAGCGGGGCAAGCCCGGGGCGGGCAGCAGCGCGATCGGCAGCCGGGTCACCGGGGCCGAGATCGGCGCCCTGCTCGGCATCCTCTCCAGCCGGGTGCTGGGGCAGTACGACGCCTTCGCGAGCCCGGGCCGGCTGCTGCTCATCGCCCCCACGATCGTCTCGGTGGAGCGCGAGCTGGAGGTCGTGCCCGAGGACTTCCGGCTCTGGGTGTGCCTGCACGAAGAGACCCACCGGGTGCAGTTCACCGCCTCCGACTGGCTCACCGACCACCTGCTCACCGAGGTCCGTGCGCTGATCACCGAGCTGATGGCCGACCCCTCACAGGTCGCCGACCGGTTCGGCCAGCTGCTGCGCGGTCTGCCCGAGGTGGTGCGCGGCGAGGGCGACGGCCGGTCGGTGCTCGACGCCGTGCAGACCCCCGAGCAGCGCCGCAAGCTGGCCCGGATCACCGCGATCATGTCGCTGCTCGAGGGCCACGCCGACGTGATCATGGACGATGTGGGCCCGCAGGTCGTGCCCACCGTCGCCACCATCCGGCAGCGGTTCACCCGGCGCCGGGCCGGGCGCGGCGCCATCGACCAGGTGCTGCGCCGCCTGCTCGGGCTGGACGCGAAGGCCAAGCAGTACGCCGACGGGGCCCGGTTCGTGCGGGGTGTGGTCAACGAGGTCGGGATGGACGGGTTCAACGCCGTCTGGTCGTCGGCCGACGCGCTGCCCGAGCCCGAGGAGATCAGCGACCCGAAGGCCTGGGTGCGGCGGGTGCATGGATGACGTCACCGCTGTGCACGTCGCGGTGCGGGACTGTCTGAGTGATCTGACCCCGGCCGGCCGGGTGCTCGTCGCGTGCAGCGGAGGGCCGGACTCGCTGACGCTCGCGGCGGTCACGGTGACCACGGCCCGCGCCCACGGGTTCGCGGCCGGGGCGGTGGTGGTGGACCACGGCTGGTCGCCCGCGGCCTCGGCGGCGGGTTCGGCGGCGGCGCACGAATGCCGTTCGCTGGGGCTCGATCCGGTGGAGCTGGTGCGGGTGCACGCGTCCGGCCCGGGGGGTCCCGAGGCGGCCGCCCGCGACGCTCGGTACCGGGCGCTGGACGAGGCGGCGGCGCGCCGGGGAGCCGCCGCCGTCCTGCTCGGGCACACCCTGGACGACCAGGCCGAGACCGTGCTGCTGGGGCTCGGGCGGGGCTCGGGGGCGCGGAGCCTGGCCGGGATGCCGGCTCGGCGCGGGGTGTTCCGGCGGCCCTTCCTCGGGGTGCGGCGGGAGGTCGTCGCGCGGGCCGGGCAGGCCCTGGGGCTGCACCCGTGGCACGACCCGGCGAACGACGACCCGGTCTACACCCGGGTGCGGGTGCGGCAACTGGCCCCCGCGCTGGAGCAGGCGCTCGGGCCTGGGGTGGCGCAGGCGCTGGCGCGCAGTGCGGCGATGCTGCGCGAGGACGCGGACGCGCTGGACGCGCTCGCGGCTGAACTGGTGGCGGTGGTCACGGTTTCCGGGGAGCTCGAGGATGTTCCGGGCCGTGCGGACCGTGCGGACCGTGCGGGGCTTGAGGGTCGTGCGGGGCTCGACGGTCGTGCCGGGCTTGAGGACGGCGTGGTCGCGGGGGAGCCCGGCGTCCGGGCCGTCGTGGGCCCGTTGCGGGACGCCCTGCCCGCCCTGCGGCGCCGGGCGCTGCTCGAGCTGGCCCGCCGGGCCGGATGCCCGTCCGGGGGGCTCGGGCACCGGCACGCGCTGGCCCTGGAGCGGCTGGTGCTCACCGGTCGGGGCCGGGTCGACCTCCCGGGTGGGGTCCTCGCCCGGGTCGACCGGGGGCCGGGCCCCCGGCTGAGCCTGTGCCGCCGGATTGTGGCAGGCTGAGATGCCGCCGGATCCGGCGCGTCGTACTCACCTCCGAATGCACCTCCGAACCAACCTGGAGATTCGTGGACGCCTCCGACATGGGCACCGACCTGGAGAAGGTCCTGCTCACCGAGGAACAGATCCAGAACCGGCTGAACGAGCTGGCCGAGCAGATCGAGACCGACTACGCCGGCCAGGACGTGCTTCTGGTGGGCGTGCTCAAGGGCGCGATCATGGTGATGGCCGACCTGAGCCGCACCCTGCACCGCAGCTACGAGACCGACTGGATGGCGGTGTCGTCGTACGGCTCGGGCACCAAGTCGTCCGGGGTGGTCCGCATCCTCAAAGACCTCGACCGCGACATCAGCGGCCGGCACGTGCTGATCGTCGAGGACATCGTCGACTCCGGCCTGACGCTGTCCTGGCTGATCGCCAACCTGAGCTCGCGCGGCCCGGCCTCGGTCGAGGTCTGCACGCTCCTGCGCAAGCCCGACGCGATGAAGGTGGACCTCAAGGTCCGCTACGTCGGGTTCGACATACCCAACGAGTTCGTGGTCGGCTACGGCCTCGACTACGCCGAGCAGTACCGCAACCTCCGGGTGGTGGGCACCCTGGCGGAGCACGTCTACTCGAGCTGACACCGGCTGGGCAGAAGCTGTGAGCACGACCGCGGGGGAGATCGGGCGGAACAGTGGGGCGATGTCCTCCGTTCCTCTCTTAGCCACCTGCCGGACGCCGCTCCGTGATACGGAGAATCGGTTTCCGGCGGTGGCAACGACTGCCGCGAGCTGTCCATGGACCGGTAGGTCTGTGGGCATCGGTGTACCGTCGTCCTATTGAGCACGAGCAGGAGGGTCGGGGCCTTGACGGCCCCAGGTGAACACACGGCATGGACGTCAAACGACTGACGCGGGGGCCGGCGATCTGGGTGATCGTCTTCGTGGTCCTGCTCATCATCGGGGCCCGCGTGTTCGCGCCCAACCAATACGCGAAGATCGACACGTTCCGGGCCATCGAGCTGATCGAGCAGGGCAAGGTCGAGAGCGCAACCCTGATCGACGGGGACCAGCGCATCGAGCTCACCCTGAAGGCCGGCAACGAGATCAAGGACAAGCTCCAGGTCGAGGCCAACTACATCTCGCAGCGCGGCGACGAGATGGTGCAGCTGTTGAAGGACAACCCGCCGAGCGAGGGGTTCACCGACGAGGTGCCCCGCACGTCGTGGTGGTCCAGCCTGCTCATCGGCGTCCTGCCGCTGATCCTGCTGCTCGCCGTGTTCTGGTTCCTGATGGGCCAGATGCAGGGCGGCGGCTCGCGGGTGATGAACTTCGGCAAGTCCCGGGCCCGGCTGGTCAGCAAGGACACCCCCAAGGTCACCTTCGCCGACGTGGCGGGTGCCGACGAGGCGGTGGAGGAGCTCCACGAGATCAAGGAGTTCCTGGCCGAGCCGGCCAAGTTCCAGGCCGTCGGCGCCAAGATCCCCAAGGGCGTTCTGCTCTACGGCCAGCCCGGTACCGGTAAGACGCTGCTCGCCCGGGCCGTCGCCGGTGAGGCCGGTGTGCCGTTCTACTCGATCTCCGGTTCCGACTTCGTCGAGATGTTCGTCGGTGTCGGTGCGTCCCGCGTGCGTGACCTGTTCCAGCAGGCGAAGGAGAACGCCCCGGCGATCATCTTCGTCGACGAGATCGACGCGGTGGGCCGCCACCGTGGTGCCGGTCTCGGCGGTGGTCACGACGAGCGTGAGCAGACGCTGAACCAGCTCCTCGTCGAGATGGACGGCTTCGACGTCAAGACCAACGTCATCCTGATCGCGGCCACCAACCGGCCCGACATCCTCGACCCCGCCCTGCTGCGCCCGGGCCGTTTCGACCGCCAGATCGCGGTCGAGCCGCCGGACATGAAGGGCCGGGTCAAGATCCTCGGCGTCCACTCCAAGGGCAAGCCGATGGCTCCCGACGTCGACCTCGAGGGCGTCGCCCGCAAGACCCCCGGGTTCAGCGGTGCCGACCTGGCCAACGTGCTCAACGAGGCCGCCCTGCTGACCGCCCGGGCCAACGCCCGGGTGATCGACGACCAGGCGCTCGACGAGGCGATCGACCGCGTCATCGCGGGTCCGCAGAAGCGGACCCGGCTGATGAGCGACAAGGAGAAGAAGATCACCGCGTACCACGAGGGTGGTCACGCGCTGGTGGCGGCGGCGATGAACAACACCGAGCCGGTCACCAAGGTCACGATCCTTCCCCGTGGTCGCGCCCTCGGCTACACGATGGTGCTCCCGCAGGACGACAAGTACTCCACCACCCGCAACGAGATGCTCGACCAGCTGGCCTACGCGCTCGGCGGCCGGGTGGCGGAAGAGATCATCTTCCACGACCCGACCACGGGGGCCTCGAACGACATCGAGAAGGCCACCGGCATCGCCCGGTCGATGGTCACCACGCACGGCATGTCCGAGCGCATCGGTGCGATCAAGCTGGGCCGCGGCAGCGGTGAGGTCTTCCTGGGCCGCGACATGGGCCACGAGCGCGACTACTCCGAAGAGGTCGCCGGGGTCGTCGACGACGAGGTGCGCCGCCTGATCGAGGCCGCCCACGACGAGGCCTATCAGGTGCTGATCGAGAACCGCGACGTTCTCGACAGCCTGGTGCTGACCCTGCTCGAGAAGGAGACGCTGAACCGGGCGGAGCTGGCCGAGATCTTCGCGCCGGTGCGCAAGAGCCCGGTGCGGCCGGTCTGGCTCTCCAGCGAGCGCCGCGCGGTCTCCGACATCCCGCCCGTGCTCAGCCCGGCCGAGCGCCGGATCGGGCAGAACGGCACGTCGCCCTCCACGGCGTCGGCCAACGGGCACGGTGCCGAGCTCGGAGATCTGAACTAAGTTCTAGGCGAACAGAGTCCCCGTAGGTTCCTCACGGAACCTGCGGGGACTTTCGACTTGAGAACGGCGTACGGGGCGCCGGACTCGTCCCGAACATTGCCCGACCACTGGAGAACGACGTGGCAGACGAGCTGGACCCGGCCGACAACGCGGTAGACACCGGCCGCATCGAGAAGGCGGTGCGCGAGATCCTGGTCGCGATCGGCGAGGACCCCGATCGCGACGGTCTGCTCGACACGCCGGCCCGGGTGGCCCGTGCCTACGCCGAGATGTTCGCCGGCCTCCGCCAGGACCCGGCCGACGTGCTGTCCACCACCTTCGACCTCGGTCACGAGGAGATGGTGATGGTGCGCGACATCGAGCTGTACTCCTGCTGCGAGCACCACCTGGTGCCGTTCCACGGGGTGGCGCACGTCGGCTACATCCCCAGCGCCGACGGCCGCATCACCGGGCTGAGCAAGCTGGCCCGCCTGGTCGACGTCTACGCCAAGCGTCCGCAGGTGCAGGAACGGCTCACCACCCAGGTCGCCGACGCCCTGGTCGAGCACCTCCGGCCCCGTGGCGTGATCGTGGTCCTGGAATGTGAGCACCTCTGCATGTCGATGCGTGGCGTGCGCAAGCCGGGCTCGCGTACCGTGACGTCCGCGGTGCGTGGCCAGCTGCGCGACCCCGCGACCCGCGCCGAGGCGATGAGCCTGATCCTCGCGCACACCCGCTGATCCCTCCGACAGGAAAGTAGACGTGACCGACATCCCGGGACCCGCGCTGCCCGGCCTGACCACACCGTCCTCACGCACCCTGGTCATGGGCGTTCTCAACGTCACGCCCGACTCGTTCAGCGACGGCGGGCGATGGCTCGACCCGGGCGCCGCGGTGGCGCACGGTCTGGAACTGCGGGCGCAGGGCGCTGACCTGGTCGACGTCGGTGGCGAGTCCACCCGGCCGGGGGCCGAGCGGGTCTCCGAGGCCGAGGAGCTGCGCCGCACCGTTCCGGTGGTGCGCGCCCTCGCCGACCAGGGTGTCGTGGTCAGCATCGACACGATGCGCGCGAGCGTGGCCCGGGCCGCCCTGGAGGCGGGCGCGGTGCTGCTGAACGACGTCAGCGGTGGCCGCTGGGACACCGCGATGCCGGCGCTCGTGGCCGAGAGCGGCGCGCCGTTCGTGGCCATGCACTGGCGCGGTGTGCAGGCGCTCGGCCGGGCCGAGCACGATCTGGCCGCGCGTTACGACGACGTGGTGGCCGAGGTCGGGGCCGAGCTCACCCGGGCCCTCGACGAACTGGTGGCGGCGGGGGTCGACCCGTCGCAGGTGGTGCTCGATCCCGGTCTCGGCTTCAGCAAGAACGCCGAGCACAACTGGGAACTGCTGGCCCATCTCGACGCGCTGGCCCACCTGCGTCGGCCGGTGCTGGTCGGGGCCTCGCGCAAGCGGTTCCTGGGCAGTCTGCTGGCCGGGCCGGACGCGGCGCCGGCGCCGGTGGAGGAGCGCGACGACGCCACGGCGGCGGTCAGCACGCTGGCCGCGCTGGCGGGTGTGTGGTGCGTGCGGGTGCACGCGGTACGGGCGAGTGTGGACGCGGTCCGGGTCGGCGCGGCCGTCCGGCAGCATCAGCGGGCGGGTTCGGGAAGGACAGCGGGGACAGCACTGTGAGTTCCGGGATGGGCTTCGGCCCGATCACCTCGCCCTCGGGGCGGTTGCTCGACCAGATCCGGCTCTCCGGCGTCACCGCCCGGGGCACGCACGGGGTCTTCGACTTCGAGCGGCGCGAGGGGCAGGACTTCGTGATCGACGTGGTCCTGCACACCGACATCGCGCCCGCCGCGGCGAGCGACGACCTGACGAAGACCACGCACTACGGCGAGCTCGCGGGCACGGTCGCCGACATCGTGCGGGGTGAGCCGGTCGACCTGATCGAGACCCTGGCCGAGCGCATCGCACTGGCCTGCCTGCAGCCGCCGGGTGTGATCGCGGCCGACGTCGCCGTGCACAAGCCCCAGGCCCCGATCGAAGAGACGTTCGGGGACGTGGTGGTCGCCATCCGTCGCGAGCGCACTGTTCTCCTCGAGAGGGCTCCGGCCGAACCGGTGCCGGTGGTGCTGGCCCTGGGCACGAACATGGGTGACCGGCTGATGATCCTGCGGGGCGCCGTGAGCGACCTGCGCGAGACCGAGGGCCTGGAGGTCGACGTGCTCTCGCCGGTGATCCAGACCGACCCGGTGGGCGGCCCGGAGCAGCCCGACTACCTCAACGCCGTGGTGCTGTGCACCACCACGCTGAGCGCCTACGACCTGCTGGCCGCCTGCAACCGGATCGAGGCCGGGTTCGGCCGCGAGCGCACGGTGCGGTGGGGCCCGCGCACCCTCGACATCGACGTGATCAGCTACGGCGACCTGCGCAGCTACGACGAGAAGCTGACACTGCCGCACCCGCGCGCGCACGAGCGGGCGTTCGTGCTGGCGCCCTGGCTGGCCGCCGACCCTCAGGCCTCGCTGCTCACCGAGCGCGGCACCGAGAAGGTCACGGTCCTGCTCGACGGGGCGCCCGACCGGATCTCGCTGCGGCAGCGGCCGGAACTGACGCTGGAGCACTGGGCGTGAGGGCCGCCCGGATCGGCCGCGCGCTGCTGATCGGCGTGGCCTCGGCCGTGATCTTCTGGGTGCTGCTCGACACCTGGACCGGGCAGGGGCACGAGGCCCCGCCGTTGCCGTGGACCTCGGTGTTCGGTGTCGTGGCGCTGTTCCTGGTGGTGTTCGCGGCCGGGCTGCCGATGCGCCGCTGGCAGCGCACCGACCCGGGCGACCGCAAGGACGTGCGGCGGCCGATCGATCCGCTGGTCGCGGCACGCACCGCGGTGCTGGCCAAGGCGGCGGCCTACGGCGGTGCGGTCATCTTCGGCTGGTATCTGGCCCAGGGTCTGCTCCTGCTGCCCGACCTGGTGGGCGACCGGCTCGACCGCTTCATCCTGGCGCTGATCGCGGCGGTGTCCGCGGTCGCTCTGAGCGTCACCGGATTCGTGGTGCAGAAATGGTGCAGAGTGCCCCCGGATGACGACGAGTCGAAGTCTGATTGAGAGATGCCTGTGGCCCGAGTGGGCCACGAACCTCCCGCCAGTGTGAAAACCCCTGGGCGGGAGGGTGACAGGTAGATCGGCCGAACGGCCATTCCTGTTGGTATGGGCGCTGCTGCACCCGCGCGTAACTACCCTGGGTACCCGATCGTAAACACAACGCGGTCATCGATCCCAGGAGACACCCCTTGCCCTCTGCAGCCCTGTCTGCGCCCGGCGCCGTGCCCTTGGCGTCGGGCCCACTGGACGTGGTCAATGCGTTCGTCCCCTGGGACTCGGTTCAGGACCTGCGCGCCTGGATGCCGCTGGGGGTCGCGGGGGTCATCGTCTGGAGCTTGTGGATCTACCGCTGGGTGCTGTCCCGGGCCTATCGCCCCGTCAGCAACCTGTACCGCACCAGCACGTCGGTGGTCGTGCCGTCGTTCCGTGAGGACGTCGAGATCCTGCGCCGCTGCCTGGCGACCTGGCTGGAGCAGAACCCGTCCGAGCTGATCGTGGTGCCGGACGTCGAGGACGTCGAGTGCATCGAGATGCTCAACCGGGTCGGTGACCCGCGTCTGCGCGTGCTGCCGTTCGCGCACCAGGGCAAGCGCTCGGCGCTCGGGGTGGGGATCCGGGCCGCACGCGGTGAGGTGCTGGTGCTGACCGACTCCGACACCGCCTGGGAGCCGGGGCTGCTCGACGCGGTGCAGATGCCGTTCCAGGACCCGGCCGTGGGCGCGGTCGCCACCCAGCAGAAGGTCTACAAGCGCTGGTCGAGCGTGTGGCGGGTGATCGCGGACTGGATCATCGACCTGCGGTACTACGACTACGTGCCGGCGATGGGTCGCGCCGGGGGTGTCATCTGCGTGTCCGGCCGTACCGCGGCCTACCGTCGCGAGGCCGTGCTGCCGGTGCTGCCGAACCTGGAGCACGAGTTCTTCCTGGGGCGCCGCTGCATCTCCGGTGACGACGGCCGGCTGACCTGGCTGGTGCTGGCCTCCGGCTACCAGACCGTGTTCCAGTCGAGCGCCCAGGCGATGTCGATGTTCCCGGCCAACTTCGCCGGGTTCGTGAAGCAGCGCATCCGCTGGAGCCGTAACTCCTACCGCTGCTACCTGACCGCGCTCTGGAAGGGCTGGCTGCGCGACGTGCCGTTCGTCTCCAAGATCACCGTGCTGCAGATCCTGCTCACGCCGGTCACCATGGGCATGGCCCTGACCTACCTGGTGCTCTCGCGCATGGCCCCGGGCTGGCAGGGCGTGGTGCTGGCGTTGTGCTGGCTGATGGCGGGCCGCCTGGTGCGCAGCGTCTCGCACCTGCGCCGGCACCCGGCCGACATCATCCTGCTGCCGGTGGTGACGCTGGTGGTCATCCTGATCTCGCTGCCGATCAAGCTGTACGCCTTCGTCACGATGAACAAGCAGGGCTGGCTCACCCGCAACAGCGACCAGATCGGTGGCGACGGCCAGGACAACGCCTCGCTCGGGGTCAGCGTCGACGAGACCGGCCGCGGGGTGGTTCTCGATGTCCGGTAAGACGTTCCGCCGGATCGCGGTGGGCGGCGCGGTGGCCGGGGTCCTGGTCGCCGCGTTCGGCGTGTCCACGGTCACCGCCGCCCCGCGCTCCGCCACGACGGCCCCCGCCGACGGCCCGGTGCTCGCCGCGAAGGCGGCCCGCGCCGATCCGCTGCACCAGGCCGAGCTGGTCACGGGGGAGGACCAGCGGGTCACCCGGGCGCTGCTGACCCCGGCCGTGCGCAAGGAGAAGGGCGCCGGCACGGGGCCCTACCGGGCGCGCTCGAACGGCCAGTACACGCTGGTGCTGACCGCCCGTAAGCGGCCCTACAGCTGGGACGACCTGCGAAAGCTGTCGCCGGACAAGCTGGTTCCGCAGGCCGACGGTTCCTTCCTGCTGCGGGAGCACGTGCTGGTCGGGCCGGGGGCCACCCTGGCGATCAGCCCGAGCCGCCCGCTGAGGATCAAGATGAGTTCGGGTCCCGACGGTTTCGTCTCGATCGTCACCGACGGCGGCCGGCTGCGCCTGAACGGCACGGCCACGGCGCCGATCTCGATCCTGAGCTGGGACGAGTCGCACGGCAAGCCCGACCAGAAGCTCGGCGACGGACGGGCCTACGTGCGAGCCAGCGGCCAGCTGCAGGCGACCTGGACGAAGTTCAGCCGGCTCGGTTTCTGGAGCGGGCGCACCGGGGGTGTGGCCGTGGTCGCCTCCTCGTCGCTGCCCACCACGAACCTCAGCACCAGCGCCGCGACGGGCGTCACCGACGACCCGGTCGCGCAGCGCGCGGCGAGCCACACCGACATCCTGCCCGCGGGCAAGACGCCCACCACGGTGCAGGACGAGACGGCGTCGTTCACGTCGTCGATCAGTGACTCCTCCATGACCGGAAACGCTTTCGGGCTGTTCCTGTCCGGCTCGTCCGGCCCGCAGGTGACCAAGACGGTGATCAGCAAGAGCCTGGTCGACGGCCTGGTGCTGCACCGCAACGTGTCCACCGCGACGATCCGCGACGTGAAGGTCGAACTGTCGGCCGTCGACGGCGTGGTCATCAACCGCAACGTCGAGGGCACGGTGCTCACGCAGCTGGACGTGCAGCGCAACGGCCGTGACGGGGTCGTGCTCAACGGCAGTCCGCTGGCCGACGGGCCCTCACCCAGTGGCGCGTCCACGCGTCCGTTCGGCAACAACGTCCTGACCACCAGCAAGAGCACCGGCAACGGACGCATCGGGGTGCACGTCGCCGGCGGCGTCGCGATCACCGTGCAGGGAAACACCGTGACCGGTGGGCATTCCGGCATCGTGGTCTCGGACCAGGCCCGCGACGTCACGGTGAACAGCAACACGGTCAAGGACACCTCGGTCAACGGTATCCAGGTGCGCGACGACTCACACGCCGAGCTCACGTCGAACAACGTGATCGGGTCGGCCACCGGGGTGCACATCCGGGACGCGGTGGCGACGTTGCGCGACAACTCCACCTCGGGCGTGACGCTGCACGCGTTCACGTTCGTCGGGCACGTGGCCGGCAGCCGGGCCGACGGCAACCAGTTGCGCGGCTCGGGCACCTCGGCCGTGGACCTGGTGCGGGTCAGCGGTGACGAGCCGAAGGTGACCGACACCGACGACTCCGGCTGGTCGAAGACCGTCACCAAGGACTCGCTCGTCAGCATTCTCCTGCATCCGCTCACGATGGTCTGGATCGGTGTCGGCATCCTGCTGCTCCTGATGAGCCGTCCCCGGCGCGGTACCCGTACCCCCTACCTGGCTGATCCTCTGATCTCGCGGGTCGGGCCGGTGGGTGGTCACCTCCCGGCGGTGCAGTCGGTCGGGAATGCGGAGACGGCGGTGGAAATGCACGCGCTGCCGTCGGAAACGTCTCGACAGCCGAAAACCGCCCGGCACCCCGAATTCGCCCCGCACTCCGAGACTGTCCGGCACCCCGAATTCGCCCCGCTCCCCGAGACTGTCCGGCACGCCGAGACTGCCCAGAACGCCGAGACCGTGCGGATGACGCCGGTCGCGGCCTCGCCGCTCGCCAGGACCCAGCCCCACCCGGAGCCCGCCCTGGCCGCCGCCGGCAACGGTGTCGGTGCCGGCGCCGGATCGGCTGGTTCAGCCGGCGCCGGTTCGGCCGGCCCCACGATGCGTGGCCCGGAGACGCCACGCCGGGAACGTGGGCGTTCGCAGACGGGTGCCCAGGGGCAGGCCGGTCGCGAGTCGACGAGGCGAGAGACCGTCGCCCGCGAAGCGGCCGCCCGGGAACACACAGCCCGGCAAGCAGCCCGGGAAGCGGCAGCCCAGGAACACGCGGTCCGGGAAGCGGCCGCCCGGGAACACGCAGCTCGGGACGCGGCGGCGCGGGAACACGCGGCGCGGGAACACGCGGCGCGGGAACACGCGGTCCGGGAAGGGGCGGCGCGGGAACACGCGGCGCGGGAACACGCGGTCCGGGAAGGGGCGGCGCGGGAACACGCGGCTCGGGAACACGCAGCTCGGGAACAGGCAGCCCGGGAACAGGCAGCCCGGGAACAGGGAGCCCAGGAAGCAGCGGCCCAGGATACGACAACCCGGCAGAGCAGCACCCGGCAGAGCGCCACCCGGGAGACGTCAGCCCAGGAGGCAGCGTCGGCGCCGACGAGCCGCAATCCGGAACCGGCCTCCCGCTACCGTCCGCGCAGTGCGACCCCGTCCCCGGCGACCCCCGGCGACCGGCCACGCCGAGCCCGGACGGACTCTCCCACCCGCGACCAGTCCACCCAGCCTGACCAGGGCAGCGCCCAGCCCGCCCGGATCAGCGAGGCCGGCGTCCCTCGTCCCACCCCGGCCCGACCCTTGGTGCCGGGTCTGCAGCCGAGGCGAGCACAACGTCCGCAAGCAGTGAGGCCCGGAAACCCCGCCGACCACCCGGGCCACCGCGCCACCCCTCACCACACCGGCAGCCAGCACCCGAACAGCCAGCACCCGAACAACCAGCACCCGAACAACCAGCACGTCGGCACCCGAGCCGGCTTCTCCGAACCCGAGCCCCCGGTGGCCGCCGACTGGAGGCAGGCGCGTCCGGCGTCCACCGGAGCCCAGGCCCCCACGCCCGTGGTGCCCCGTCAGCAACCCGACGTGAGCATCGACGTCCGTGATTCCCGCCCCCGTGGACGCCAGAACGAACGTCTGAACGACCGCCCGAACGAACCCGGCCGCGCCGGGACCAGCCAGAACGCCGGGACCAGCCAGAACGCCGAGACCCACCAGAACGAGGGCAGCACCGTGATCGACCTGGCCATCGCCGAGGCCCGGATCAACCCCGCCACCCCGCGCCGCCGCCGGGCGGTGGGCCGGTGAACGGGCCGAAGGGTGGTCCGCTGATGGCCGTCGCCGTTCTCGGCCTGGTCGTCACGTTCGGCGCGGGCTGGGCCGTGGGGCAGAACGGGTCCGACGAAACCTCGCAGGCCGTCAGCACTCCCGCTCCGGACATCACGTCGGTGGCGACCCCGGCCGCCACCACCCCGGACCCGGACGACACCGTCCTGCCCGCCGAGACGTCCACCCAGCCGTCCGATTCGGACGACTACGCGGCCAGCCGGATCAAGCTGCCGTCGGTGGACAAGTGGAAGACGCCTCCCGTCGCGGTGTTCCGCTGTCCCAAGGCCACCGTCACCGTCTCGACCAGTGACCAGCTGCAGCGAGCGCTCGACACCGCCAAGGCCGGTACCTCGATCCGGATCGCGGACGGGCTCTACACCGGCAAGTTCCGCACCAGCCGCGACGGCACCGCCAAGAAGCCGATCTACCTGTGCGGGGGCCGGGGCGCGGTGCTCGAGGCGGGGGCGGTCAAGGGCGGGTACTCGCTGCACTTCGACGGCGCTTCGTACTGGCGCGCCAACGGTTTCACCGTGCGCAACGGCCAGAAGGGCATCATGGTCGACGCCGGCACCGGCATCGGCCTGCAGAACCTGCTGGTCGAGCAGATCGGTGACGAGGCCGTGCACCTGCGCACCGGCAGCACGAAGAACGTGGTGCGGGGCCTGACCATCCGCGATACCGGCCGACGCAAGCCGCAGTACGGCGAGGGTGTCTACATCGGCACGGCCGAGAGCAACTGGTGCGAGTACACCGACTGCCAGCCGGATCCCAGCAACGACAACTTTGTCCTGGGCAACACCATCTCCGGGACCACGGCCGAGAGCGTCGACATCAAGGAAGGCACCAAGGGCGGGGTGCTGAGCGGCAACACCTTCAACGGGTCGGCCATGACCGAGGGCGACAGCTGGGTGGACGTGAAGGGCAACGGCTGGCTGATCTCGAACAACACCGGAACCTCCTCGCGCGCGGACGGTTACAAGGTGCTCGAGATCCTCGACGGCTGGGGCTGGCGCAACCTGTTCGCGGCCAACCGGTCCACGGTCAAGGGCAGCGGTTACGCCGTCAACGTGACCAAGCGGCACAGCGACAACGTGGTGCTGTGCGACAACACCGTCACGTCGGCCGCCAAGGGCCTGACCACGATCGACTGCTCGAGGAAGTAGCTACTTGTCCACGTCCCCGACGACGAAGAACGTGGACCCGAGAATCGCCACCAGGTCGGAGAGCAGGCAGCCCGGCAGCAGTTCGCTGAGCACCTGCACGTTGCTGAACGAGGCCGAGCGCAGCTTCAGCCGCCAGGGCACCTTGTCGCCCTTGCTGACCAGGTAGTACCCGTTGAGCCCGAGCGGGTTCTCGGTCCAGCGGTAGACGTGGCCGGCCGGAACCTTCAGGACCTTGGGCAGTTTCGTGTTGATCGGGCCGGGTGGCAGTTCGCGCAGCCGTTCCACGCAGGCCTGCGCCAGGTCGAGGCTCACGTGCACCTGCTCCACCAGGACCTCGAACCGGGCCAGGCAGTCGCCCTCGGTGCGGGTGACCACGCGACCCGGCCCGCCGGGGGCGAACAGCTCGCCGTAGGCCAGGTAGGGGTCGTCACGGCGCAGGTCGATGTCGAGCCCGCTGGCCCGCGCGACCGGACCGCTCACCCCGTAGGCGGCGGCCGTCTCCCTCGACAGCACACCCACACCGCGCGTCCTCGCCCGAAGGATCTCGTTGCCCACGATCAGCGACTCCAGCCGGGGCAACCGCCGGCGCACGGCCGCGATCGTCTTCAGCACCCGGGCGGTCCAGCCCGCGGGCAGGTCTTCCTTCAGGCCGCCGACCCGGTTGAACATGTAGTGCATGCGCCCGCCGCTGATCTCCTCCATCACCGCCTGCAGTTCCTCCCGCTCGGTGAACGAGTAGAAGACCGGCGTGATCGCCCCGAGCTCCAGCGGGTACGAGCCCAGGAACATCAGGTGATTGAGGACGCGGTTGAGCTCGGCCAGGAGGGTGCGGGCCCAGACGGCCCGTTCCGGCACCTCGAGTTCGAGCATCTGCTCGGCGGCCAGCACCACGCCGAGTTCGTTGGCGAACGCGGAGAGCCAGTCGTGGCGGTTGGCCAGCACGATGATCTGCCGGTAGTCGCGCACCTCGAAGAGCTTCTCGGCGCCACGGTGCATGTACCCGACGATCGGCTCGGCGCTGATCACGCGCTCGCCGTCGACCACGACGCGCAGCCGCAGCACACCGTGGGTGGCCGGGTGCTGCGGGCCGATGTTGAGCACCATGTCCGACGTGGCCAGCCCCCCGGCCCCGAGCGCGACGGTCAGGGCCCGGGCGTCACCACCGTCAGTGGAAGTCACGGTGCCGAGTCTGTCACCTGCCGGGCGGCGCGGCCTCGCTTATCGGTGCGGGATCACGAGCGCGATGGCGGACGCGGCGGCGCCCCCTGGTGGGCGGGCGGCGGGATCGCGGTGCTTTCGATGATCGACCATCGAACGCGGCGTGGTCGGGGCTCGGGGAGGGCGTGGCGATCGCAGGCGGGGGTTCATCGGGTCTGGGTCGGGGCGGGCAGGTGTGACATCCTGCGGAATATGGCCGGGACGACGGATGGTTCGCTGGGCGACGTGTTCGATGCCGACGGCGTGGTCTGGACGCCGGTCTCGCAACGGCTGGCCTCGGCCCGACGGGCCTGGCTCGGCCTGGAGACCGTGGTCGGTGCGGTCGTGCTCGCGATTCCCGCGGTGCTCTGGACCCCGTGGTTCTGGATCGGCGTGGCGGCCGTTGTCGCCGCGTTCTTCTGGGGCTGGTGGCTCGTCGGCCGGCAGGTGCGGGCCTGGGGTTACGCCGAACGCGCCGACGACCTGCTGATCCGGCACGGCGTGATGTTCCGGGAGCTGGTCGTGGTGCCGTACGGGCGGATGCAGTTCGTCGACGTGCAGGCCGGTCCCGTCGATCAGTTGTTCGGTGTGGCGCACATCCAGCTGCACACCGCCTCCGCCGGCACCGACGCCCGCATCCCGGGCCTGATCGCGGCCGAGGCCTCACGCCTGCGTGACCGCCTCGCCTCCCGCGGCGAGGCCAGGCTGGCGGGTCTGTGAGCCAGCCGCCGTACGAGAATCAGCCGCCGTACGAGAACCAGTCGCCGTACGAGAACCAGCCGCCGTATGAGAATCAGCCGCCGTACGAGAACCAGTCGCCCTTCCCGAATCAGCCGGATGCGGCCCGGCCCGAGATGGCCCGGCCCGAGATGGCGCGGTCCGGCCTGGCCGACGGCCAGTGGCACCTCATGCATCCGGCCACGCCGTTCCTGCGCTCGTGGCAGGTCATCGCCGTGGTGCTGGTCTTCATCGTGCAGAGCCTGGGCAACAACGCGCTCTCCGGTGAGGGTTTCGAGCGTCCGCACCTGGGGGGTCGCTGGCTGGCCGGGGGCGGGGCGCTGGTCGTGCTGGTGGTGCTGATCGGCATCGGGATCGCGTTCGTGGTCTGGCGCAGCACCCGGTTCCGGGTGCTCGACGAGGCGCTGGAACTGCACTCGGGCATCCTCTTCCGCAAGCAGCGCAGCGCCCGGCTCGACCGGATGCAGGCCGTCGACGTGGTGCAGCCCTTCCTCGCCCGGCTGCTCGGCCTGGCCCGGCTGACGGTCGAGGTGGCGGGCGGCAAGGAGTCCAACGTCGCCCTGTCCTACCTGCGGGAGGACGACGCGCGCGCCCTGCGCAACCACCTCCTGGCCTCGGCCGCGGGCGTCACCTACGAGGGACCGCACGCGCCGGAGGCCCCGGAACGCAGCACGCTCGAGGTCCCGGTCGGCCGGCTGATCGCGTCGCTGGTGGTCAGCGGACCGGCCATCGGGTTCGTCGTCGGGGTGCTGGTGCTCGCGGTGATCAGTGTCGTGATCGGCCATCCCGGGCCGCTGTTCGGCTCGTTCGCCCCGCTGCTGGGCGCCGCCGGCGTGCTCTGGACCCGCTTCACCAACGGTTTCGGCTTCCGCGTCGCCGACTCACCCGACGGGCTGCGGCTGCGCTACGGCCTGCTCGAGCAGCGCACCCAGACCGTGCCGCCGGGCCGGGTGCAGGCGGTGCGTATCAGCCAGGGCCTGCTCTGGCGCCGTCTGGACTGGTGGACCGTGCACGTCAACATCGCGGGCTACGGCAACGAGGACAAGGACAAGAACACCGGCACGACGCTGCTGCCGGTCGGGCCCAAGGTCGACGCGGTCGGTGTGCTCTCCCTGGTGCTGCCCGACCTCGGGGCGTCCCCCGGCGAGAATCCGTGGGACGTGGTGGACGCCGGTCTGCGCGGCACCGGCCCGCAGGCGGGATTCCTCACCGCACCGCGTCGTTCGCGCTGGGTCGACCCGATCTCCTGGGGACGATCCGGCGTCCGCGTCACCGACCAGGCCCTGCTCATCCGCAGCGGCCGGATCTACCGCCACCTCGACATCGTCCCGCACGCCCGCACCCAGAGCCTGGGCCTCAGCCAGGGCCCGCTGCAGCGCCGGCTCGCGCTCGCCTCGTTCGCCGTGCACTCCACCGCCGGGCCGGTCGAACCGGTGGCCTCGCACCTCGACCAGATCCAGGCCGGTGAGCTCCTCGCCGTTCAGTCGGCGCGGGCCGAGCTGGCCCGCAAGCACTCCGGCCCGGAACGCTGGATGGAACAAGGCAGTTCGGTGGAACCCGGCGGTTCACAGGTCGCAGAGCAGCCAGGCGAAGCCTCCTAACCCGCCCGGGTCGAGCAGTTCGGCGTCGCTCACCCCGAGCTGCGCCAGGGCCCGGGCCTGGGTGGTCAGCGTGCCCGAGCCCCAGGCCGCGAGCACCGAGTCGATGGCGACGTGGGCCGTGACGTCCATGGAACCGTCGGGCCGGGGCGGCACCGCCCGTCCTCGCGAGAACCCGGTCAGGCTGCCTGCATTCGGCCGCTCGATGCGGGTGTGCGCGTAGTCGACGCACAGGGCCGCCACCGCCCCGGCCCGGCTCGCGCGCTCGAGCAGGCTGCGCCAGAACCGGTCCCGGGGCAGTCCGACCTCGATCCGGTCGCCCTCCTCGAGCCCGTCGGCCGGCCACCAGTGCTGGGTCCAGGCCAGGTCGACGGTGGACGCGCGTCCGCCCAGACTCTCCCGCCCGGTTCGCGGGTCGACGAGTACCGGCCGGGGCCGTCCCCTTTCGTCGACCTCCAGCACGTTCACGGGGATGACGTCGAGCAGTTCCCAGGCGACCACCAAGGCGCCTTCGAGAGCGGCGTCGGGCAGCGCGTCCACCATCTGCGCCCACGTGATCGACGGTGACAGGCCCGTGGGCCGGGCCACCACGTCCACTCCCCAGAGCTCGAGCGATGAGCCCACGAGTGCGGTGAGGAGCTCACCCCGGCCGGCCCCCACGTCCACCAGCCGGCTCGCCCCGAGCGACGCGGCGAGCCGCGAGACCGCCTGCCCCAGCTCACCGGGAGCCGCGTGCGAGGCGGTGCGGAAGTGGCCGGCCGGACCTTCGGGACGCCGGTAGAAACCGTCCGGCCCGTAGAGCGCCGTCTGCCAGGCGTCCCGCCAGAGCCTCACCGCCGGCTCACTCCGGGCGGCGGAGCACCAGCGCGACGTCCGTGACCGTGAACAGGAACCGGCCCTGCGCCGCGAGCGCCGCCAGTCCCTCGACCCAGGTGACGGCCCGGGCCGCGAGCTCCGGGTCGTCCTTGGTCGCGGCCAGCACGCCCATCGCCACCTTCCAGCTCACCGACCCCTGGTCGAAGCGCCGGTGCGGGTCGGCCCAGGTGTCCACGGTGACCGTCTCGAACGGCGACCGGGTGGCCAGCGACAGCAGCTTACGGCCCATGAAACCGTCGGCGCGCTCGGCGAAACCGGGCACCGTGGAGACGAAACGATCGACCAGCAGCCGGGTCAGCGCGTCGTCGGAACTGGCGAACAGCGCCGTGTCCCAGTCGCTGTGGGCCAGCACCAGCAGGCCGCCCGGCCGCAGCACCCGATGACACTCGGCCAGGTGCTCGAGCGGATCGGCCACGTGCTCGGCCACGTTCAGCGAGATCACCCGGTCGAGCGAGGCCTCGGCGAAGGGCAGCGGTTCTTCCAGGTCGGCGAGCAGCGAGCGCACCCGGGCGTCGTTGAGCACGTCGTCGTCGAGGCTGGAGGCCGAGTCGACCGCGTGCACCCGCTTCGGCTCGGTGCCGTTCGCCGTCGCGGACCTCAGCAGGGCCCGCACGATACGGCCCGGGCCGGTGCCCAGATCGGCGATCTCGAGCCCGGGCCGGTCGAGGCCGACCAGTTCAGCAATGCGTTCGTGACGTCCCACGCTGCAACACTAGAGCTTCTGCCCGAGGGGGTGGCCCCGCGTCGTCAGTTGGTTACCCTGCCCTGGTGTCTGAATCGCATCGTCCGTCCGACCGCCCGGGACGCCTCGGCGTCGGAGTGATCGGCGCCGGCCGGGTCGGGGCCGTGCTCGGATCGGCCCTGCGAGCGGCCGGTCACGCGGTCGTCGGCGTGAGTGCCGTGTCCGAGGCGAGCCGCGAGCGCGCGTCGGTGCTGCTGCCCGGTGTGCCGGTGCTCGAGGTTCCCGACGTCGTGGAACGTGCCGAGCTGGTCGTGATCGCGATCCCCGACGACGCCCTGCCCGGCCTGGTCACCGGCCTGACCGAGACCGGCGCCTGGCAGCCCGGTCAGCTGATCGTGCACACCAGCGGGCGCTTCGGCTGGAAGGTCCTGGAGCCCGCCGTCAGTCGTGGTGCGATCCCGCTGGCCCTGCACCCGGCGATGACGTTCACCGGCACGAGCCTCGACCTGAGCCGGCTGGTCGACTGCTGCTTCGGCGTGACGGCGCCCGGCCCGGTGCTGCCGATCGCGCAGGCGCTGGTGGTCGAGATGGGCGCCGAGCCGGTGGTGATCGACGAGAACATGCGCGGGCTCTACCACGCGGCGCTCGCCCACGGCTCGAACCATCTGGTCACGCTGGTGGCGCAGGCTCTCGACCTCCTGCGCGGGGCCGGTGTCGAAGACCCGGCCCGGTTGCTCGCCCCGCTGCTGTCGGCCTCGCTCGACAACTCGCTGCGCGGCGGTGACAACGCCCTGACCGGCCCGGTCGCCCGGGGTGACGCGGGCACGCTGGCCGATCACCTGACCGCGATCCGGGCGCTGGGGGAGCGGGGCGAGGGCACGCTGGAGACCTACCGGGCGATGTCCCGGGCCACGGCCGACCGGGCTCTGGCGTCGGGACGGCTGCCGGTGGCGAGTGCGGAGGCGTTGCTGGCAGCGCTGAACTCGGAGCCCGAGGCGTAGGCGACCGGCTCCGGTGACGTGGCGTCAGCCGGTGGGCTGACCGTGGTGGCCTGACGGTGGTGGGCTGACCGTGGTGGCCTGACCGTGATGGCCTGACCCGGGGCGGGGTCCTGACCTGGTGGCCTGCTTCGGCGCGCGGCCTGACCCGGCCTGACCTGACCGACCCGGCCTGACCTGGGCAGGGGGAGCAGGCTTTTCTTTTCGGATCCCCGCACGATCTGTAACGAATGCGGCCGCTTTCCTTGTCGATCGTCCGGGGTCCTCGAAAACGGCTGCCCCTCCTCTGGGGAGGTACCCGCCTCGTCCTCCCGATCGTCCGCAAAAAGGTGTGAGCGCCAACCGGGACCGAACCCCAGGAGTAGCTCGCGTCACGCGACCGGCCCTCAGCCGTCCGTTACATGACGAGTAGGTTAAGCGCCATGTCCACAGTTGTGGCCCGGACCCGGGACGAGCTCGCCGTAGCCCGCGAGAAGCTGCACGGCACGGTCGGTGTCGTGATGACGATGGGTGCCCTGCACGCGGGGCACGCCGAGCTGGTGCGCCAGGCGCGCGAGCGTGCCGACAGCGTCGTCGTGACGATCTTCCTCAACCCGCTGCAGTTCGGCCCGAACGAAGACCTGGCCAAGTATCCGCGCACCTTCGAGGCCGACCTGGCACTGTGCGAGGCCGAGGGGGTCGACCTGGTGTTCGCCCCCTCGCCCGACGTGGTCTACCCGGGGGGTGACCCGGGCGTGCGGATGTCGGCCGGCGTCCTCGGTGACAAACTCGAGGGGGCCTCGCGGCCGGGGCATTTCGACGGGGTGCTGACCGTGGTGGCCAAGATGTTCCACCTCACGCGGCCCAGCCTGGCGTTCTTCGGGCAGAAGGACGCGCAGCAGCTCCTGCTGATCCGCCGGATGGCCACCGACCTCGACTTCGGCCTGGAGATCGTGGCCGTGCCCACCGTGCGCGAGCCCGACGGCCTGGCCCTGAGCAGCCGCAACCGTTACCTGAGCGGGCTCGACCGGGAGTCGGCCCTGGCCTTGTCGAAGGCGCTGGACGCGGGTCTCGCGGTGCGCGAGCAGGGCTCGGCCGCGGTGCGCCGGGCCGCCCGCGACGTGCTGGTGGCCGAGCCGCTGGTGCAGGTCGACTACCTGGTGCTGGTCGATCCGGTGACGCTCGACGACGTGCCCGAGTGGTACCAGGGCGAGGCGGTGCTGCTGGTCGCGGCCAAGGTGGGCACGACCCGGCTGATCGACAACCGGCCCCTGGTCGTGGGTGGCGGGCTGTGAGCACCGGGCCGGGGACCACCACGTCGTCCCCCGTTCGACCCCGGCTGGCCACGAGTCTGGCGACGCCGGAGGTCGGCTGGACCACCCGGGCCGACGTGATCGTGGTCGGCTCGGGCATCGCGGGTCTCACCGCCGCGCTGCGTCTGCGCCGCCGGGTGCCGCGCGTGCTGCTGGTGACCAAGACCGTGCTCGACTCCGGCTCGACCCGCTGGGCGCAGGGCGGCATCGCGGCGGCGCTGGCCCCGGAGGACTCCCCGGCCGAGCACCTCGACGACACCCTGGTGGCCGGCGTCGGGCTCTGTGACGAGGACGCCGTGCGCGCGCTGGTCACCGAGGGCCCGGCCCGGGTGCGTGAACTGGTCTCGCTGGGCGCCAATTTCGACCGCACGCCGGAGGGTGAGATCGCCCTGACCCGCGAGGGTGGGCACCACCGCGACCGCATCGCGCACGCCGGGGGTGACGCGACCGGCGCCGAGATCTCGCGCGCCCTGATCGCCGCCCTCGAGGCCGTGCGCGGCGACCCGGGCATCGAGGTGCTCGAACACGCCCTGGTGCTCGACGTGCTCACCGCGGCCGACGGAACGGCCTGCGGTGTCACGCTTCACGTCATCGGTGAGGGCAGCCGGGACGGAGTCGGCGCGGCTCTGGGGCGGGCCGTGGTGCTCGCGACCGGCGGTATCGGGCAGGTGTTCCAGTCGTCGACCAACCCGCGCGAGGCGACCGGCGACGGCATCGCCGCGGCGCTGCGGGCCGGCGCCGAGGTGGCCGACCTGGAGTTCGTGCAGTTCCACCCGACCGTGCTCTGGCTCGGCCAGAACGCCCGCGGTCAGCAGCCTCTCATCTCCGAGGCGGTGCGGGGCGAAGGTGCGCTGCTGGTCGACGTCAACGGCGTGCGCTTCATGCCCGGCGTGCACGAGATGGCCGAGCTCGCCCCACGCGACGTGGTGGCCAAGGCGATCGTGCGGCAGATGGCGGCCACCGGTTCGTCACACGTCTTCCTCGATGCTCGTCACCTGGGCCGCGACTTCTTGCGGCGGCGCTTCCCGACCATCGTGAACGCGCTGTCCGGGCACCGGTTCGACCTCGCCGAGGACCTGATCCCGGTGGCGCCCGCCCAGCACTACCACTCCGGCGGCATCCGGGTGGACGCCGTCGGCCGCTCCAGCGTGGCCGGTCTCTACGCGGCCGGCGAGTGCTCGTGCACCGGGGTGCACGGGGCCAACCGGCTCGCCAGCAACTCGCTGCTCGAGGGCCTGGTCTTCGCCCATCGGATTGTGGACGACGTGAGCACCCGGATCTCTCACGGTGACCTTCCGCAGCGGGAACCTTCGGCGCGCCCGGGACCGGCCGGCCTGCTGCCGGCCACCGCCCGGGTGAAGATCCAGCGGGCGGCCTCGGCCGGACCCGGGGTGATCCGCACCGCGGCCGGGCTGTCGGCCACGGCCGCCGACCTGGCCCGCATCTCGTCGGGTGTCCCGGTGGAGGTTCCGGCCGGGGCGCAGAAGCTCGACGTCACCCACGGCACGGCCGAGTGGGAGACGATGAACCTGCACGCGGTGGCCACGGCGCTGACCGCGTCAGCCGCGCTGCGCGAGGAGACCCGCGGTGGGCACTACCGCGAGGACTTCCCAGCGGCGTCCGAGAAGTGGCTGGGACGCCTGGTGGCCCGGCTGAATCCTGACGGCGAACTGGAGACCCGGTTCGCCGCTCTCCCGGAGGGAAAACTGTGAGCTGGGAATCCGTATGGCCCTCCGGGGTGGCCGAGGGCCTGGTCGCGGCCGGGCTCGACCCCGAGCGGGTGCGCGCGGTGGTGCGGGACGCGCTGGCCGAGGACCTGGGCATCGGCGGGGCCGTGGTCGCGATGCCGGGTGCAGTGCCGGGTGCGGCGCCGGGACATGACGTGACCAGCGAGTCGACCATCGGCGCGGACGTGCTGGGGGAGGCCCACGTGGTCGCCCGGGCCGCCGGGGTGATCAGCGGAATGCCGCTGGTGCCGGTGGTTCTCGCGGAGGTGGCGGGCTGGCTGGAGTCGGCGCGGGCGTCGGTGCCAGGTGCTTCAGGTGCTTCGGGTGCTTCGGGTGCTTCGAGTGCTTCGAGTGCTTCGGGGACTGGGGGTGCGGGCTCGACGGTTGCCGGTGACCTGGCTGCTTCGGCGGGTGTTTCGGCTGCGGGTTCGGCTTCTGCCGGCGGCTTCGCCCGCCACGCTGTCTCGGCCGAGCTGTTGCGGGCCGACGGCGACGCGGTGCAGCGCGACGACGTTCTCGCCGTGCTGCGCGGCCCGGTCCAGGTACTGCTCATCGCCGAACGGACGCTGCTCAACCTGATCTGTCGCACCAGCGGTATCTCCACGCACACCCGGCGCTGGGCCGACGAGCTGGAGGGCACCGGCGCCCAGGTGCTCGACACCCGCAAGACCACGCCGGGTCTGCGCATGCTGGAGAAGTACGCGGTGCGCAGCGGCGGCGGCACGAACAAGCGCATGGGTCTGTACGACGTGGCCATGGTGAAGGACAACCACAAGATCGCCGCCGGATCGGTGGCCGCCGCCTACCGGGCCGTGCGGTCACGTTTTCCCGAGGTCACGGTGCAGGTGGAGGTCACCACGCCGGACGAGGCGGTCGAGGCAGTCACCGCCGGGGCCCGGTTCCTGCTGTGCGACAACATGTCTCCGGCCGTGCTGGCGCAGAGCGTGAAGCTGGCCCGGGCGGCCGTGGCGGAGCCGGTCGAGCTCGAGGCCACCGGCGGGCTGACCCTCGAGGTGGCGAACGAGTACGCCCGCACCGGCGTCGACTACCTGTCGGTCGGCGGGCTCACCCACTCGTCGCCGATCCTCGACCTGGCGATCGACCTGCAGACCTCCCTGTCGGGCGGGTAGACCTCTTCGCCCGGCCGGCGGGGCCTCCCCGTCGTGAGAAAGGGCCGGGCCTCCTGGGGAGGCCTGGCCCTTTCACGTGGAAGAGTGTTGCCGATCAGGCCTTTTCGGTGAGAAGGCGCTCGTAGTTGTTGCGCAGCCATTCGGCGATCTTGACCCGCTCGTTGAACCGCTCGGTCGGGTCGGCCCGCACCACCGCGGGACCCTGGGCGGCCTCGGCGAACGCCTTGGCCAGCGACCCGACGTCGGGAACGCCCTTGCCGTCGCAGTCGTAGACCAGCCCGGGACGCTGCCCGGCGGCGTGGTTGCTCGACGGCGTGATCACCTGGGTGCCCAGGTCGAAGCAGGCCTCGGGCCACAGCGAGTGGGAGCCGAAGAAGGGCGGCACGAGTGCAGCGTCGAGACCGAAGATGTTGTCCCAGAGCTGAGAATCGGTCATTGGGCGGTGCGCCCGCAGCGAGCCACCGGCCTCGCCCATGATCCGGTCGATCTCGCGGATCGTCGCCGGGTCGTAGCGCGTGGAGTCGGAGTCGAGCAGGTGGTCGTGCGCGAACAGCACCAGCCGCACCTCGGGCGTCTGCTTCGCGGCCTCGGCCAGGGCCGACACCACGCGCACCGGGTCGCTGGGCAGACGCAGGCTGCCCAGGTGCACCCCGACCAGGTACGGCGAGTTCTGACCGCGGGCCGGGCGCTCACGGCGCATCCGCACGAAGTCGACCGCGTGCGGGTGGGGCTGGACGTCGGCCGCCACCTTCCAGCGCTTCGCGATCTCCTGGGCCGCGCCCTCGGTGAGCGTGATGACCTGGTCGGCGGCCGGGATCAGCACGTCGAGCTGGGCGGCGTAGCCGGCCGGGTCGAGGCCCGTCGGGTCGCTCAGGTGGTAGGCGGTGACCACCAGCGGCTTTCCGGCCGCCCGGGTGGCCCGCACCGCGGCCTGGGTGTGGTCGGCATTGCCCCGCGGGTTCAGGGCGTGCACGTGCACGATCTGCATGTCGCCGAGATTGCTGTCCAGCCAGCCGGGATCGAACGCGGCCGGGGGTTTCGGGGCCGAACCGGGCATCTGGACGGTAGGACGGTGCACACCGTCGACGCCCTCGGGATGGCCGAGGTGCCGGACATAGACGCCGCGCCCGGGAAGTGCGGCGATACGGATGATCGATCGCCCCTCCCACTCCGGGGATGCGCGACGTCGCTTACGGGAAGGGGACACGGGCGCCTCTCGCGAGAAATCGCTGATAGCTGAGGGTGTGAGACTCGCGCCTGTGCTGGACGAGGTGGCCACCATAACCTGATCAACTCCTTCTCATCGACCTGATGACACAAGAGCGGGGGCGCCGGGGGCTGAGCACGATTCCGCCTACTTGAGACTGGCATCTGTGATCGCTTTGCGCGCGCTGAAGCCCGATGCTTGGACACCGACGGCTACCGCGCCGCTCAACGAAAGGATCAGCTTTGACCATCCGCGAGTTCGGGAACGACCTTCTGACAAGCCTTCTCGAGTTCACGCTGCAATCCGTGCCGGGGAGTCTCGGCGTAGGTCTCAGTGTGGCCACGGACAGCAAGAACGAAGGCGGCACCCCCAAGGCGATCGCGGCCATCGGGGTCGCCACCGAACTCGACACCGCGCAGTGGAAGCATGCGCAGGGCCCGATCTGGGACGCGTTCCGGCGCGACACCGTGATCGTGCGGCCTCTCGGCGAGGACGACGAGGACCTCGGCCTGCGCTCGCTGCCCGATCTCGGTGCCGAGGTGAACGGCGTGAAGGGTGCGATCTTCGTGCCCGGTGAGTTCGGTTCCGACCTGCCCACCGTGTTCTCGGTCTACCTCGACCACGTCCCCGACGACCGGGTGCTGCGCGACATCGACCGTTACGAGCCTCTGGTCACCCAGGCCCTGGCCGTGGTCGAGTACTGCGCCGGGGAGGAGCAGGTGGCCCAGCAGATGCTGCAGATGACCCAGTACCGCCGAGTCATCGAGCAGGCGAAGGGCCTGGTCATGGGGGCCATCGGGGCCGACGCCCCGGCCGCCTTCGCGGCCCTGGCCCGGGCCAGCCAGCACTTCAACATCCGGCTGCGCACCCTGGCGGTGGCCCTGGTCGAGCACGTCGGCCGGCAGGACGCCGAGCACCCCGACGACCCGGAGCTGATCGTGCGTCCCACCCCGGCCGAGCGCGAGACCGCGGCCCGGATCTGGGCGGCCCTGACCACCAGCGCGATCCTCGAGCAGGGCTAGCACCCGTGGCCGGCCGAGAGGGGCGGGTCCGGCCTGATCACGCGAGGCGCGCCATCACGCAAAGTGCGCCGCCGGTGATCGGGCCCGAACTCGCCCTCCGACCCTCGGCCCGGCTCGCACGGCTGCGACCAGGGCTCGCACGGCTGCGACCAGGGGTTGACGGCGCGGCGGGAAACCCTTAGGCCCGGCCGACTAGGATTGCTCGTCGTGACCGAGCAGCAGGCTGATGCCCCCCGCGAATTGCCCGATGTGACCGGGGAGGACCTCCCCGAGCAGATGCGTATCCGCTCGGAGAAGCGGGCCCGCATTCTGGCCGCCGGCAAGGCCCCCTACCCGATCGAGGTCGGGCGCACCCACACCCTCGCCGAGGTCCGCGCCGCCCACGCCGAGCTGGAGACGGGTGCCTCCAGCGGCGACATCGTCACGGTGGCGGGGCGCGTCGTGCGGTTCCGTGACGCCGGCAAGCTCCTGTTCGCCGTGCTGCAAGACGGTGACGGCACCCAGCTGCAGGTGATGGTGTCCAAGAACGGTGTCGGCGACGAGGCCCTGGCCTCGTTCAAGGCCGACGTCGACCTGGCGGACTTCGTCTCCGTGCACGGGGAGGTCATCTCCTCCCGCCGCGGCGAGCTCTCGGTGATGGCCGACAGCTGGGCGATGGCGTCGAAGGCGCTGCGCCCGCTCCCGGTGCTGCACAAGGACATGTCCGAGGAGGCGCGGGTCCGCCAGCGCTACGTCGACCTGATCGTGCGCCCGGCCGCCCGCGAGGTGGTGAAGACCCGCGCCGGCGTGGTGCGTTCGCTGCGCGACACCTTCCACGCCCGCGACTTCACCGAGGTCGAGACCCCGATGCTGCAGGTGCAGCACGGCGGTGCGGCGGCCCGTCCGTTCCAGACCCACATGAACGCCTTCGACATCGACCTGTTCCTGCGGATCGCGCCGGAGCTCTTCCTCAAGCGCGCGGTGGTCGGCGGAATCGACCGGGTCTTCGAGATCAACCGCAATTTCCGCAACGAGGGCGCAGACTCCACGCACTCCCCGGAATTCGCGATGATCGAGGCCTACCAGGCCTACGGTGACTACAACTCGATCGCTGACCTGGCCCGTGAGCTCGTGCAGAACGCGGCGCGGGCGGTCACCGGCGGCACCTCGGTCGAGCTGGCCGACGGCACCGCGTACGACCTGGGCGGCGAGTGGCGCCAGATCACCATGTTCGGCTCGCTCTCCGAGGCGGCCGGCCGCGAGGTCAGCGCCCAGACCGAGTGGGCCGAGCTGGTCGAGCTGGCGGGCAAGCACGACGTGCACGTCCAGGACTACTACGGCCCGGGCAAGCTGGCCGAGGAGCTCTTCGAGGCCCTGGTGGTGCCGGATCTGTACGCCCCGACCTTCGTGCGGGACTACCCCGAAGACACCTCCCCGCTGGTGGCCGCGCACCGCACCACGCCCGGCGTGACCGAGAAGTGGGACCTCTACGTGCGCTCGTTCGAGCTCGGCACGGGCTACTCCGAGCTGGTCGACCCGGTGGTGCAGCGCGAGCGCTTCGTGGCCCAGGCCCGGGCCGCGGCCGCCGGTGACGACGAGGCGATGAAGCTCGACGAGGACTTCCTGCGCGCCATGGAACACGGCATGCCGCCCACCGGCGGTCTGGGAATGGGCCTCGACCGGTTGCTCATGGCAATCACCGGTCTGGGCATCCGGGAGACGATTCTCTTCCCCTTGGTCAAGCCCGAATAAGCAGGCCGGAACAGTCCCAGGACAGCAGCACGACAGGAGTCGCTATGGAGTACGTGGCCGCGATCTTTCCCTCGATCGGTGTTCTCGCCCTCTTCGTCATCGCCATCCGGGCCATCTTTCAGGCCGACCGGCGCGAGCGTCTGGCCCAGGCCGCGGAGGACCGCAGGCTGGACGCGGCGGAGAAATCCGGGAACGGGCAGACTGCGCAAACGCATACCTCGCAATCTGTGAAGCCGGCGGATTCGGTGTAGCAACGCGATCACCTTCAGGCGTTGTTTAGCGTCACTCGTTCGGCCGAACGGGTGACGCGGTGCACGCCGATGCCGGTGAAAGGTTTGAATGACGCCGCTCGTGGACACACCGCGAATGCTCTCGTTATTGAGGGCACCCAGTGGTGTTGGCTTGACATGCTGGAATGTCGACTCCATGATTCCGATGAATGGGTTCGCCTGCCCGGGGTGGACTCCGGTGGCGTTTTCTAGGAGTAATTGATGGCGCAGAAGGTGCAGGTCATTCTTGTTGACGACCTGGACGGCGGCGAGGCCGAGGAGTCGGTCTCGTTCTCGCTCGACGGGGTCAACTATGAAATTGACCTCTCCGCAGCCAATGCGGAGGCATTGCGGGAAGCGATCGCACCGTGGGTGGGGCACGCGCGCCGCATCAGCGGCCGCTCCGGCGGTGGCCGGGGTCGTGGAGGCGCGACCCGGGGCCGGGCCGCCGCCAAGGCGGACCTGGGCGACGTGCGGTCGTGGGCTCGTGACAACGGCTACCAGGTGAGCGACCGCGGCCGGGTCTCGGCCGAGGTCATGGCCGCCTACGAGGGCGCTCACTGACACCACGCACACAGGTGCACCGGTGACCGGGCGATCCGGCCGCCGGGGTGAAGCACGGCCGCGCCACCGCCGTTTTCACGGTGAAGTCCGCGACGGGCGCCGAACCATCACCGGTTCGGCGCCCGTCGCGGTTTTGTCGCCGCCCCATTGTTTTCCGGCCCGGCGACCGGATAGCCGAAAAAATGGGTGCGGGGGCGGCCGCGGAATTCGGCACAATCCCGAATCGCCAGGTCGGCGTGAATGAGGCGCCGAAAATACCGGCCGTCGGCGTCCGGGTTCTGTACCACTGTCGTGCGTAGTTGTTGACGGCGGGGTGGATTCCCGGTGGCGTGAGGGTGTCCGTGGCTCGTTCTCCCCGTGTTCTCCGGTGTTGTCCGCAGGGGATGTGCCGCCGGCCCGGCCGGGTTTGTGCCGCGGTTCCGCCGGACCGCCCGAAGATGCGAACCAGCGCCGATGAAGGCGAGGACGAAGAGCTCGGGCGAAGGACATCGTTGACGGCTCGACCGGGTGTTTGTGATCTGCGGAACTCGGCGCCGGTTTCCTCTTCGCGGCAATGCCGGATGTGCAGGTGGCCTCTTAGCGGACGCGGGTGCCCGGTGCACAAAACCGCGGTTCGCCCGAATTCGTCAGGCGAATTCCTCGTGCCACCCGCGCCTTTCCGGCATCCGGGCACCCGGGCGACCACGACGTCCTCGAGCAGGAGAGGGCGACCACCCGAAAGGGTGACCCGCCGTAACCACCGAGGGCGTGGGGTGGCACCCTGGTGACAGCACCGGAGGGCACCGCCGACGGCGCCGCACGGGCCCGGGACCTTGGTCCCGAATCGCCCGGAGAGCCGCCGAGGCCGTGAAAAGCGTTGGTTCTGTCCGCCAACAGCGAACATCGAAGGGCTGTGCCCGAGCCCTGGAACACGTAAGGTTCCAGCTCCGTTGGCCGATGCACGGGTGTCGGAACAGTCTCACTCTCAGATCGCAGGGTGTTTCTTTCCGTAGCCCCAGATAGCATCGATAAGGTCAGCGAGACCCCGTCTCACCCCCACTGACCGCACGAGGAGCGCAGATGTTCGAGAGGTTCACCGACCGCGCCCGCCGTGTTGTTGTCCTGGCCCAGGAGGAGGCCAGGATGCTCAACCACAACTACATCGGTACCGAGCACATCCTGCTGGGGCTGATTCATGAGGGCGAGGGAGTCGCAGCCAAGGCGCTGGAGTCCCTCGGCATCTCGCTCGACGCTGTCCGCGAGCAGGTGCAGGAGATCATCGGTCAAGGACAGCAGGCCCCCTCCGGCCACATCCCGTTCACGCCCCGCGCCAAGAAGGTGCTGGAGCTTTCGCTGCGGGAAGCCCTGCAGCTGGGCCACAACTACATCGGCACCGAGCACATCCTGCTGGGCCTCATCCGCGAGGGTGAGGGCGTCGCCGCGCAGGTCCTGGTGAAGCTCGGCGCCGACCTCAACCGCGTTCGCCAGCAGGTCATCCAGCTGCTGTCCGGCTACCAGGGCAAGGAGCCGGCCGCGGCCGGCGGTCCGGCCGAGGGCACGCCGTCCGGCTCGCTGGTGCTCGACCAGTTCGGCCGCAACCTCACGCAGGCCGCCCGCGAGGGCAAGCTCGACCCGGTCATCGGCCGGGAGAAGGAAATCGAGCGGGTCATGCAGGTGCTGTCGCGCCGCACCAAGAACAACCCGGTTCTGATCGGTGAACCCGGTGTCGGTAAGACCGCCGTGGTGGAGGGCCTGTCCCAGGCCATCATCAAGGGCGAGGTCCCCGAGACGCTGAAGGACAAGCAGCTCTACACGCTTGACCTCGGCGCCCTGGTCGCCGGCTCGCGGTACCGCGGTGACTTCGAGGAGCGCCTCAAGAAGGTGCTCAAGGAGATCCGCACCCGCGGCGACATCATCCTGTTCATCGACGAGATCCACACCCTCGTGGGTGCGGGTGCCGCCGAGGGCGCGATCGACGCCGCGAGCATCCTCAAGCCGATGCTGGCCCGCGGTGAGCTCCAGACCATCGGTGCCACCACGCTCGACGAGTACCGCAAGCACATCGAGAAGGACGCCGCCCTCGAGCGCCGGTTCCAGCCGGTGCAGGTGCAGGAGCCCTCGCTGGCGCACGCCATCGAGATCCTGAAGGGCCTGCGCGACCGTTACGAGGCGCACCACCGGGTCTCCATCACCGACGCGGCCCTGGTCGCGGCGGCGACGCTGGCCGACCGGTACGTCAACGACCGGTTCCTGCCCGACAAGGCGATCGACCTGATCGACGAGGCCGGTGCCCGACTGCGCATCCGCCGGATGACGGCTCCGCCGGACCTGCGCGAGTTCGACGAGAAGATCGCGCAGACCCGCCGCGACAAGGAGTCCGCGATCGACGCGCAGGACTTCGAGAAGGCGGCGTCGCTGCGCGACGGCGAGAAGAAGCTGCTGGCGGCCAAGGCCGAGCGCGAGAAGCAGTGGAAGGCCGGCGACATGGACGTGGTCGCCGAGGTCGACGAGGAACTGATCGCCGAGGTCCTGGCCACGGCGACCGGCATCCCGGTCTTCAAGCTGACCGAGGAGGAGTCCTCGCGTCTGCTCCGCATGGAAGATGAGCTGCACAAGCGGATCATCGGCCAGGTCGACGCGGTGCGGGCGATGTCGCAGGCGATCCGCCGTACCCGCGCGGGTCTGAAAGACCCGAAGCGTCCGGGTGGTTCGTTCATCTTCGCCGGTCCGACCGGTGTCGGTAAGACCGAGCTCGCCAAGGCGCTCGCCGAGTTCCTGTTCGGTGACGAGGACTCGCTGATCCAGCTCGACATGTCCGAGTTCTCGGAGAAGCACACGGTCTCGCGGCTGTTCGGTTCGCCTCCCGGCTACGTCGGCTACGAAGAGGGTGGGCAGCTCACCGAGAAGGTGCGCCGCAAGCCGTTCTCCGTGGTGCTGTTCGACGAGGTCGAGAAGGCTCACCCGGACATCTTCAACTCGCTCCTGCAGATTCTGGAAGACGGTCGCCTGACCGACTCCCAGGGCCGCATGGTCGACTTCAAGAACACTGTCATCATCATGACGACGAACCTGGGTACCCGGGACATCGCCAAGGGTGTGCAGCTGGGCTTCCAGTCGGGCAGCGACACGAAGACGAGCTACGAGCGGATGAAGGCGAAGGTCGCGGAGGAGCTCAAGCAGCACTTCCGTCCGGAGTTCCTCAACCGTGTCGACGACACCATCGTCTTCCCGCAGCTGTCGCAGGACGAGATCATCGAGATCGTCGACCTGATGATCGCGAAGGTCGACGAGCGTCTGAAGGACCGGGACATGGGCATCGAGCTCACCCCGGCCGCGAAGATCGCTCTCGCCCACAAGGGTTACGACCCCGTGCTGGGTGCCCGGCCGCTGCGCCGTGCGATCCAGCGCGAGATCGAAGACACGCTGTCCGAGAAGATCCTGTACCAGGAGCTCAAGGCGGGTCAGATCGTTCTGATCGACGCTGAGGGGGAGCCGGCGACGGCCACCTTCAGCTTCCGCGGAGCCTCCAAGGGCGGGTCCATCCCGGAGCTGGCCCCGGCCGGTGAGAAGGGTGCTCCGCCGGCCACCACCGGCGAGGCGACTGGTTCCTGATCCAAGATCACGCTCCACGGCGAAGGCCGGAACCCCCATCGGGTTCCGGCCTTCGGCCGTTTGCCAGCCGGAGGCTGGTGTCCCGGAGGCTGATGTCCCGAAGGCCGACTCCCCGGCGCCAAACCCGGCACGAAGGTCGGTTTGCTGTCACGAAGATCCGGTCCTCGTGAGAGCATCGATCCGTGGCTGACTTCCGCGTCCGGCGTGCCCGCACCACCGACGTCCCCACGATCGCCGGCCTCGTCGCGGGCTACGCCGACCAGCGCATCCTGCTGCACAAGGAACGGGTCACGTACTACGAAGACGTGCAGGAGTTCCGGGTCGCGGCCGACTCCGCCGACCAGGTCATCGGATGCGGTGCGGTGCACGTGCTCTGGGAAGACCTGGCCGAGGTGCGCACGCTCGCGGTGGCGGCGGCCTGGCGCGGCACCGGCGTGGGGCACACCCTGCTCGACACCCTTGTCGAGCAGGCCACGGAACTCGGCGTCAGTCGCTTGTTCTGCCTCACCTTCGAGGTGAAGTTCTTCGAGCGCCACGGTTTTCGCGAGATCGAGGGCACTCCCGTGGCCCCCGAGGTGTATGCCGAGATGCTGCAGTCGCGCGACGAGGGCGTGGCCGAGTTCCTCGACCTGGCCCGGGTGAAGCCCAACACCCTGGGCAACAGCCGCATGCTCCTCGAACTCTGAGTGCTTCTAGACCGTCAGCCGCCGAACCAGTTCTGACACATCCGGTTCCATCAGCGTGAGCCCACGCACCGGCGCCCGGGCCACCACGTCCGCAAGCACTCTGGCGGTTCGCGCCTGACCGGGCGTGATGCCCAGACGCTGCCGCAGACCACCCGCCTCGACCGCGATCAGCTCAGCCCCCGGCAGGTCGTCGAGCGGGCCGATCGGGGTCAGCAGGTCCACCACGAGCACCCGCTCGGTGCCCAGCAGATCGTTGAGTTCACCGACCCCGCCGTCGAATCCGATGCGTCCACCCACCCCGACGAGCAGCCGGGGGCAGAGCGACTCGACATCAGCCAGATCGCTCGTGGCCAGCAGCAGGGTGCGCCCGTTCATCCGGTTCTCCTGACGCAGCACCGAGCGCAGGCGCTCCTTGCTGGCGGCGTCCATGCCGCGCATCGGCTCGTCGAGGATCAGCACCGGCGGGTCGGGCAGCAGCACGGCGATGAGTTCGGCCCGCCGGCGCTGGGCGGCGGTCAGGTCGCTCACGGGGGTATGGAGGACGTGGTTGAGCTCGAGCCGCTCGGAGAGTTCAGTCGCGCGGTCGGCGGGAACGTCGTGGTACTGGCACAGCATCGTCAGTGAGCCGCCGAGCAGCTCGTCGAGCCAGAGCTGCGAGTGCTCGTTGACGATGACCCCGACCTGCCCGCCGAGTTCCCGCTGGTCGCGGGACGGGGTGTGCCCGAGCACCGAGACCGAGCCGAACGACGGGGTGGAGTGGCCGGTGGCCAGCCGCACCAGGCTGGTCTTGCCGTGGCCCGGCGGCAGCAGGAAGCCGACCGCCTCACCTCGGCCAACGCTGAAGTGCAGACCCTCGAAGAGTGGTCTGCCTCGTCGGAACATCCCCCGGCGGGGCGTGAAATCGACCCCGTCGAAAACGATCGCGCCCCCGTCGCTCTGCGCCACGGGTTGAGATTAGCGAAGATTTAAGGCATTCAGTCGGCACCCGTAACGTACGCCACGGGTATTCCCTCGGACGCTATTCGGGGAGCTGGTATCGCTGACCGGGCAGTGGTTCGACCAGTCCGTCTTCGATCAGGCCGGACAGGCAGCGGCCGCGCTGGGTGGGTTCGCGCAGGGCACTGTCGGGTACCTCGATCACCAGCTGCGGGTGTGACAGCGGCTCGCGGCTCTTACGCAGGGCGGCCAGCAGGGCGCCGCGGATCTGCCGGTCGGTGCCGGCCCAGGCCTGGCCCTTGCGGGCGGGGCCGGAGTGCGCCGGGGAACCGGCCCGGAGCCAGGCACACTGGTCGGACACCGGGCAGTCACCGCACTTGGGGGAGCGGGCGGTGCAGACGAGGGCGCCGAGTTCCATCACGGCGACGGCCCAGCGCGCGGCCCTCGCGTCGTGCGACGGCAGCAGTTCGGTGGCCAGACGGGTTTCGGCCGCGGTGACGGCAGTGGGCGGGTACTCGATGCCGGTGACGGTGCGAGCGAACACCCGGCGCACGTTGGTGTCGAGCACGGCGTGCCGCTGGCCGAAGGCGAAGCTGGCCACGGCCGCGGCGGTGTACGAGCCGATGCCGGGCAGAGCCAGCAGTTCGGTGTGGTCGGTGGGCACCTCGCCGCCGTGGCGTTCGACGATGGCCTGGGCCGCTGCGTGCAGCCGGAGCGCTCGCCGGGGGTAGCCGAGCCGGCCCCAGGCGCGGATGGCCTCGCCGGGCCCTTCGGCGGCCAGGTGTTTCGGCGTCGGCCAGCGCTCGACCCACTCCCGCCACACCGGCAGCACACGGTTCACCGGGGTCTGCTGCAACATGATCTCGCTGATCAGGATGTGCCAGGGCGGGCAGTCGGGTTCACGCCACGGCAGGTCTCGCTGGTTCGCGTCGTACCAGGCCAGGATCTTGCGGTGCAGGGTGCTTTTGGACGCGGTGGGGCCTGCGGGGATTGGGTCACCTTGGCGTGGGGCGCTCGAGGGGACTGCGAGGGTGGGGTCGCCTTGGTTCTGGGGGCTTGTGGACGTGGCGGCACCGTCGGCGCGGCGGTTCGCCTCGCGGGTGGCCGGCTTTCGCGGCCGGCTGCTGGGGGCCGGGTGCTTCGCGCCGGTGGTGGGGCTCATCGTCTCCGTCTCGAATCTGGACGTTCACCGCGACGGTGCGCCGTGCGTCTTCAAGCCTGCTCCGCCCCTGACCCCTGGCCTTTGCCCCTCGGGCCCGAAGGGCAGGTCAGATGTACCGCTCCAGGATGCTGGACTCGGCCAGGCGCGAGAGGCCCTCGCGCACCGCGCGAGCGCGCTGGTCGCCGACGCCCTCGACGAGCATCAGGTCGTCGAGATTGGCGGCAAGAAGTTTCTGCAGGTCGCCGAAGTGGTCGACGAGGCGCTCGACGATCGCGCCGGGCAGGCGCGGCACCTTGGTGAGCAGCCGGTAGCCCTTGGGACTGACCGAGGCGTCCAGCGCGTCGCCACCCTGCACGAACCCGAGAACCCGGGCCACCAGCCCGAGATCGACCAGGTCGCCGGAGGGGATGTCGGCCAGGGCGGCCACCACCTCGGGCATCGAGCGCTCGCGGCGGGTGGCGTCGAGGTAGTCGCGGATAACCAGGTCACGGTCGGGGCCGACACCGCCGATCAGCTCGTCGAGCTGGAGCGAGAGCAGACGGCCGTCGGTGCCGAGTTCGACCACGTAGTGCTGGATCTCGTCGGAGATGCGGCGCACCATCTCGAGGCGCTGGATCACGATCGAGACGTCGCGGACGGTGACCAGGTCTTCGATCTCGAGCGCGGAGAGGGTGCTGGTGACCTCGTCGAGCCGGGCCTTGTAGCGCTCGAGCGTGGCCAGGGCCTGGTTGGCCTTGCCGAGGATCGCGTCGGAGCCCTCGAGCACGTAGCGGCGGCCGGCCACGTAGAGCGCGATGATGCGCATGGACTGGCTGACCGAGACCACCGGGTAGCCGGTCTGCTTCGCGACCCGCTCGGCGGTGCGGTGGCGGGTGCCGGACTCGTCGGTCTGGATGGTGGGGTCGGGCACCAGCTGCACCGCGGCCCGCAGGATGTGGGACGCGTCTTGATCGGTGACGATCGCGCCGTCCATCTTGGCCAGCTCGCGCAGGCGGGTGGCGGAGAACTCGACGTCGAGATTGAAGCCGCCGGTGCAGATCGTCTCGACCAGGGCGTCGTGGCCGAGCACGATCAGCGCGCCGGTCCGGCCCCGCAGAATCCGCTCCAGGCCGTCGCGCAGCATCGTGCCGGGAGCCACGGCGGCAAGGGTGTACCGCAACAGCTCTTCGGGAGTGCGCTCCGCAACCACACGATGAGTCTATCCGCCCGCCGAACCGGCTCGGGCACAAAGCCCCTGGCCCGGGCCGAGGGAGCAAGATTGTCGGTGGTGGCGCGTAGGTTCGGGGGTGTGAGTACATCATCGGCAGGGCGGGCCAAGCGGTCCGGGCGTGACAACCCCGGCTACCGCTGCGCGGAGTGCGGCTGGAGCACCGTGAAGTGGGTGGGCCGCTGCGGCGAGTGCCAGGCCTGGGGCACCGTGATGGATGCGGTTCCGGCCGCGGCCGCCCCGGTCACCAAGGCGCGGGCGGCGGCCCAGAAGGCCCAGCCGATCGGTGAGGTCACCACCGAGAACGCGAAGACCTGGTCCACTGGCGTCGAAGAGCTCGACCGGGTGCTCGGCGGCGGCATCGTCAGCGGGGCCGTGGTGCTGCTGGCCGGTGAGCCCGGCGTCGGCAAGTCCACGCTGCTGCTCGACGTGGCCAGTCGCGCCGCTCAGAACTCGCGCACCGTGCTCTACGTCACCGGTGAGGAGTCGGCCAGCCAGGTGCGGGTGCGGGCCGAGCGCATCGGGGCGCTGCGTCCGCGGCTGCTGCTGGCCGCCGAGACCGACCTGAGCACGGTCCTGGGCCACGTTGAAGACGTGAAGCCCGACCTGCTGGTGGTCGACTCGGTGCAGACCATCGCGAGCGACGCGATCGACAGCAGCGCCGGCAGTGTCTCGCAGGTGCGCGAGGTGGCCGCCTCCCTGATCCGCGTGGCCAAGGAGCGGGGCATGGCCACGCTGCTGGTCGGGCACGTCACCAAAGACGGCTCGATCGCCGGGCCCCGGGTGCTCGAGCACCTGGTCGACGTGGTCTGCCAGTTCGAGGGCGACCGCCACTCCCGCCTGCGTCTGGTGCGCGCGGTGAAGAACCGTTACGGCCCCACCGACGAGGTCGGTTGCTTCGACCTGTCCGAGGTCGGCATCGTCGGGCTCACCGACCCCAGCGGCCTTTTCCTGTCGCAGCACGAGAACCCGGTGCCGGGCACCTGCGTCTCGGTCACGCTCGAGGGCCGGCGCCCGCTGGTCAGCGAGGTGCAGGCGCTGGTCGCCCCGACCGCCGCGAACAACCCGCGCCGGGCCACGTCCGGGCTCGACAACAGCCGGGTCTCGATGATCCTGGCGGTGCTCGAGCGCCGTGCGGGCGCCCGCCTGTCCAACAACGACGTCTACGTCTCCACCGTCGGCGGCGTGCGCCTGGCCGAGCCGGCCTGCGACCTGGCAGTGGCGCTCGCGGTGGCCGGGGCGGCGATCGACCGGCCGCTGGCGGCGGGCACGATCGCGATCGGCGAGGTCGGCCTGGCCGGCGAGGTGCGCCCGGTCGCCGGGGTGGGCCGGCGCCTGGCCGAGGCCGGAAGACTGGGCTTCACCACGGCATTCGTGCCCACAGGCACCAAAGAGGCCGTCCCCGCCCCCGACGGCATGATCGTCTACGAGGTGCCCGACCTGATCACCGCCCTCAGTCGCGCCACCTTCCCCCTGGTGGGCAACCAGGGCAGCAACCCGGGCGGCGGTCACCCCGATCGCCCCCGAGAAGAAGGCCGCGGCCGCCGCTGACCGCCCCCACCCGCCCTGACACCGTCACCCAAGGACAACCCACGGGGGTGGCGCATCGCGATGGCTGATGTCCTCATGGATGTGGCGCCCCGGACGCTGCCCCGGTCCGCGTGACGCCGCCGAGCCGATGAAGCGCGGTGCGGAGCCCGGGAGGGGCGGGCTCCGCACCGGTAACCGCCCCGCGCACTAGGAACCGCCCCGCGCCCCGGTAACCGCCGCGCGCACTAGGAACCGCCTCGCGCACCGGAGACCGCGTCCTGCACCGGGCAATGTTTCGCGCACCGGGGACCGTCTCGTGCACGATCGCCTGGAAACCGCGTCGTGCACCGAGAACCACGTCGTGCCCAGTCGCCCAGTCGCGGCACCAGCAGGGGGAGGGGAGGGGACCTCTTTCGAAAAAGGGCTGAACGATCCACAACCTATGGCCGCCCGCATTTTACGGATCGTCCGGGCCATCGCAAACACATGTCCCCTCTACCTATGGTGAGGTTGTCAGCGGTCACGCGTAACGGGCGACTGCGCGACCCGGCGACCGCGCACCCGGCGACCCAGCGACCCAGGCAGCCGGAACCCCGACCCCGGAACCCCGCGGCTCGGCGACCCTGGTGGCCAGCACTCCCGCGTTCCGTGCTCCGGCAGCTCGGTGCCTTTGGCGCCCAGCGACCCTGCGACCCGACGCCTCAGCGCCCCGGCACTCCCGGTGACCCGGCACTCCCGGTGACCCGGCACTCCCGGTGACCCGGCACTCCCGGTGACCCGGCACTCCCGGTGACCCGGCACCTCCGGTGACCTGGTGACCTGGCACCTCCGGTGACCCGGTGACCTGGCACCCCCGGTGACCCGGTGACCCGACATCCCTGCGCCCCGGCGACTCAGCGCCCCTGCAAACCGGCGACTCACCGACCAAGCGCCCCGGCGGCTCAGTGACCCGGCGGTCCTGCGCTGGCGGCGCGGCGAATTACCTGTTGCCTCACCGGGTACCACCGCGTTGGGTGAGGGGGTGGCTGGGTGGACCACCGCGTCCACCATTGGGGACTCGGCGGCGGGAGCCTCAGCGCCAGAGGCCCCGGGGGGCCTCGAACCAGAACAGGTTCACGGCGTAGTCGACCGACGAGCCGGGGTGCGAGGCCAGGATCTTCGCGGCGTGCTCGGCACTGAACTCGATCCGGACCACGGCCTCGAAGTCCGCGCGGGTCGGCATGTCCCAGCGGATGTCGAGGGGGACGCGGGTCCAGCCCTGCTTGCGCCAGAAGGCCTCGACGGCCTTCGGGTCGTACTTCGGCAGCCACTCCTGGAACCAGCGGCCGAAGGTCGAGCGGGTCGCGTCGTTGTCGATGACGAACGCGACGCCGCCCCGCTTCAGCACCCGGCGGATCTCGGCCAGGCCGGGTTCGCAGCCGGGGCCGAAGAAGTAGGCCCAGCGAGCGTGCACCACGTCGATCGAGTTGCTGGGCACGGGCAGCGCCTGCGCGGTGCCCGCCCGGACCTCGATGCGGGAGGCCAGGTCCGGGTCGTCGAGAGCGGCGACGCGGCGCCGGGCCAGCTGCACCAGGGGCGGGTGGGGCTCGACGCCGGTCACCGAGGCCGCGTCCCGGGCGAACCGGGGCAGGTGATAGCCACTGCCGCAACCGATGTCGAGCACGGCGGCGCCGTCCCAGGGACGCACGGCGCGCATCGCCTGCTCGAGCACCCCGTCCGGGTCGACGCTGCGGTTCTCGACCTCGTAGACGGCCGGGTACCGCCAGATGTTCGGGCTCGGGATGACGCCGGACACGTCAGCGCGCGCGGGTGGTGGCCGGGTGGACGGTGAGCGGGATCAGCTTGCGGGCCCCGGTGACCTGGTCGCAGTGCTGCGCCAGCACGTCGTAGGCGGCCTGGCCCATCAGCTCGACCAGCTCCGGCTTCAGGCTGCGGTAGACCGGCTTCGCTCCGATGTGGGCCTGCGGGTTGCCGGTGCAGTACCAGTCCAGGTCGTGGCCACCGGCGCCCCAGCCCCGGCGGTCGTACTCGCTGATCGTCACCTCGAGATAGCTGGTGCCGTCGGGACGCTCGATCGTGCGGTACGAGCGGCGGATCGGAAGCTGCCAGCACACGTCCGGTTTCAGCTCCAGCGGCTCGCGCCCCTGGGCCCAGGCCAGCTTGTGCAGCGAACAACCGTCACCGGCGCCGAAACCCGGGCGGTTCAAGAAGATGCAGGCGCCGTCGAGCACCCGGGTCTTGCGCTGGCCGTCCGGGTCGACCTCGGTCCAGCCGTCGCGCAGACCCTCGTCGTGGAACTGCCAGATCGTCGGGTCGAGCCCCTTGACCGCCTCGGTGACCCGCTCCTCGTCCTCCTCGTCGGCGAAGTGCGCACCCAGGGTGCAGCACCCGTCGTCCGGGCGGTCCGCGTAGATACCGGCGCAGCCGCTGCCGTAGACACACGTCCAGTTCGAGGTCAGCCAGGTCAGGTCGCAACGGAAGACCTGGGCGGGCTGGTCGTCCTCGAGCTCGTCGTCATCGGAGTCGTCCGAGTCGTCGGAGTCGGAGTCCGAGTCGTCGAACCCGACCACGACGTCCTCAAGATCGTCGTCCTCGTCGATGTTCTCGGGGTCTTCGATGACGTCGGCGGGCTCGGGGTCGGGGAACTCGAGCCAGAGCCGGGCCGGGTCGAGTCCGATCTCCGGCGCGGGAGGATGGGGCATGGCCGACAATGTAAGCCCTCGCCGCCTCTTCCCACGTCCAAGGGGCTGATTCGGCGCCGGTGGTGGCGCTGTGGTGAGGTACTTTCACGGAATGCGGCTCGGTGTTCTCGACGTGGGTTCCAATACGGTGCATCTGCTGGTGGTCGACGCCCATCCCGGCGCCCGCCCCTTGCCCGCCTCCTCCCACAAGATCGAGCTCCGGCTGGCCGAGCACCTGGAGAAAGACGGACGGGTCTCGCCGGCGGCCGAGGAGTCGCTGCTGCGTTTCGTGCGTTCCAGCCTCACCGTGGGCGAGGACCTCGGGGTGGAGGAGGTCATCGGCTTCGCCACCTCGGCCGTCCGTGATGCCCCGAACGGCGAGGAACTGCTGGCCCGGGTGCGCAGCGAGACCGGGGTCGAGCTGCACGTGCTGGGCGGTGGAGACGAGGCCCGGCTGACCTTCCTGGCCGTGCGCCGCTGGTTCGGCTGGTCGGCGGGCCGCCTGCTGGTGCTCGACATCGGTGGCGGTTCCCTCGAGATCGCCTCGGGTATGGACGAACTGCCCGACGTCGCGATCTCCCTCCCCCTGGGTGCGGGGCGGCTCACGCGAGACCGGCTGGTGAGCGATCCGCCGGCGCCCGACGAGGTCCGCGCCGTGCGTAAGTACGTGCGCGCCGAGGTAGGACGCGTGGTGCGGGACGTGGTGCGCAGCGGCCAGCCCGACCGGGTGGTCGGGTCGAGCAAGACCTTCCGCACCCTGGCCCGCATCTGCACCCCCACCGACCCGGGCACGCTGCGGCGCGCCGACCTGACCGAGTGGGTGCCCCGTCTGGCCGCGATGCCCGAGGCGGAACGGGCCGAGTTGCCGGGTGTCTCGGTCGGCCGGGCCCGTCAGATCCTCGCCGGTGCCCTGGTGGCCGAGGCCGCGATGGAGCTGCTCGGCGCCGAGAGCATGCAGATCAGCCCGTGGGCCCTGCGCGAGGGCGTCATCCTGCGCCGGCTCGACGACATGATGAGCGCGGCCGGCCCCGGGTTCTGACGGCCGCCAGAGAGGGCGGCCCGGGAGGGCCGCCCGGAGGCAGCGCGAATTCAGCCGGAGGGGTGACTCCCGGTGCCTGCCGGGAGGGTGTGCACAAGCGTCCACAGCGGGAGTGACTACGCTGAACGGCATGGGCCGATCGAACAGTGGTCAGCCGGACGGCCGGGAGACCCGGCCGACCCGGCCCCCGTCAGCCAAGGTGGCGCTCTCCACGAGCTCCGTCTATCCGGAGTCCTGCGCCGACGCGTTCGAGATCGCCGCACGTCTGGGCTACGACGGCGTCGAGGTCATGGTGTGGACCGATCCGGTCAGCCAGGACACGGGCGCTCTCAAGCGTCTCTCCCAGCACTACGGCGTCCCCGTGCTGTCGATCCACGCACCGACACTGCTGGTGACGCAGCGCGTCTGGGGCAAGGAGCCGTGGGCGAAGCTCGAGCGCTCGCTGCAGATGGCGGAAGACGTGGGTGCCAGTGCCGTGGTGGCGCACCCGCCGTTCCGCTGGCAGAAGGAGTACGGCGCGGCCTTCGTGGACGGGGTGGCCCGCCTGAACGACCATTTCGACGTGCCGCTCACGGTCGAGAACATGTACCCCTGGCGCGCGCGCAGCCGCGAGGTCATGGCCTACTCCCCGGGCTGGGACCCGCTGGAGCAGCCGTACCGCTATGTGACGCTGGACTTCTCCCACGCCGCGACCGCCGGCGGCGACTCGCTGGCGATGGCCCGGGCGCTCGGTGACCGTCTCACCCACATCCACCTGGCCGACGGCGCCGGTTCGGCCAAGGACGAGCACCTGCTGCCCGGCCGCGGCACCCAGCCCTGCGGCGAGGTGCTCGACCTGCTCTCCGAGAAGAGCTGGACGGGCGTGGTGGCGGTCGAGGTCAACACCCGCAAGTGCCGCACCCGCGGCGAGCGCGAGTCCGAGCTCACCGAGTGCCTGAACTTCGCGCGGGAGCACCTGAACTCGGCGAACCTGACGCCGACCGGCTGATCCGGAGCGCGTCGAGACCCGCTGACCGTCAGGGCCCCGGACGAGGGGTTCCGGGGCCCTGACGGTGGTCTTTCACCCCATGTGCGGGTAGCGCCAGTCGACGGCCGGCTCGAACGTCTCCTTGATCGACCGGGTCGAGGTCCAGCGCTGCAGGTTCTGCGGCGCCCCGGCCTTGTCATTCGTGCCCGACGCCCGCGCCCCACCGAAGGGCTGCTGCCCCACGACGGCGCCGGTCGGCTTGTCGTTGACGTAGAAGTTGCCCGCGGCGAACCGCAGTCTCTCCGACACCGCGGCCACCGCGGCCCGGTCCTGGGCGATGATCGCCCCGGTCAGCGCGTACTTCGAGTCGTCGGCGATCCCGGCCACGATCTGGTCGAAGTCGGCGTCGTCGAACACGTGCACGGCCAGGATCGGGCCGAAGTACTCGGTGGTGAGCGCCTCGTCGGTGGGGTCGTCGACGATCAGCACGGTCGGGTCGACGAAGTAGCCGACGCTGTCGTCGGTGGTGCCGCCGACCAGGACCTCGATGCCCTCGGCCTCGGCCGCGCGCTTCAGGGCGGCCGTGTGCTTGGCGAACGCCCGCTCGTCGATCACCGAGGAGGTGAAGTTGGCGAAGTCGGTCGGGGCGCCGACCGGCAGGCTACGGACGGTCTCGGCCAGATCGTCCTTCAACCCGGCCCAGACACTCGCCGGCACGTACGCCCGCGACGCCGCCGAGCACTTCTGCCCGGAGTACTCGAAAGCGCCTCGCACCAGGGCGGTGCGCAGCACGTCGAGGTCGGCGCTGGGGTGGGCCAGCACGAAGTCCTTGCCGCCGGTCTCACCGACGATGCGCGGGTACGACCGGTAGCCGGTGATGTTCGCGCCGACCTCGGCCCACAGGTGCTGGAACGTCGCCGTGGAACCGGTGAAGTGGATGCCGGCCAGGTCGGGGTCTTTCAGCGCGACCGAGGACACCTCGGGCCCGGCGCCGTGCACCAGGTTGATGACGCCCGGCGGCAGGCCCGCGGCGGTCAGCAGCTTCATCGTGTACTCGGCCGAGAGCGCCTGCGTGGGGCTGGGCTTCCAGACCACGGTGTTGCCCATCAGGGCCGGGGCGGTGGCCAGGTTGGCCGCGATCGAGGTGAAGTTGAACGGCGTGATCGCGTAGACGAAACCCTCGAGCGGCCGGTGGTCGAGCCGGTTCCAGATGCCGGGCGAGTTGGCGGCGGGCTGCTCGGCGTAGATCTGCCGGGCGAAATGCGCGTTGAAGCGCCAGAAGTCGGCCAGTTCGCAGACCGCGTCGATCTCGGCCTGGTAGATGGTCTTGGCCTGGCCGAGCATGGTGGCCGCGTTGGTGACCGCACGCCAGCTGCCGGTGAGCAGGTCGGCGGCCTTGAGCAGCACGGCGGCCCGGTCGTCGATGCTCAGCGCGGCCCAGCCCGGCGCCGCCTTCTTGGCCGCGGCGATCGCGGCGGCGGTGTCCTCGGCCGTGGCCTCACGGAAAGTGCCCAGCACGTGCGACTTCTCGAACGGCGCGACGACCTCGACGACGGCCCCGCCCCCCAGAACCGGCCGGCCGTCGATCCAGTTGTGCAGTTCCGCCCGGTTCCCCCAGATCTCCTTGAGGGCGGGTTCCAGGGCGGCGCGGTCGGCACTGCCGGCCGAGTACGGCCGCGGCGGCTCGTTGACCGGAGCCGGAACCTGAGTGATCGCGTCCATTGGTGTAAGCCTTTCTGTTCTAGGGAGAATCAGCCGTTGAGGTGGCGCAGCAGGAAGAGCATGTTCGCCGGTCGCTCGGCCAGGCGACGGATGTAGTAGCCGTACCAGTCGGTGCCGAACGGCAGGTAGACCCGCACGTCCACACCGGCCTTCGCGAGACTGAGCTGCTCGTCGGTGCGGATGCCGTACAGCATCTGCAGCTCCCAGCTGTCTCTGGTCCGCCCGAGCCGGTTCGCGGTCGCGCAGGCCTCGGCCACCAGGGCCAGGTCGTGCGTGGCGATCATCGGGTGACCCTCGCCGCTGAACAGGATCTCCATGCACCGGCGGTAGGCCGCGTCGACGTCGGCCTTGGCCGGGTGGGCCACCGAAGCCGGTTCCGCGTAGGCGCCTTTCACCAGGCGGATGCGGGACCCGGCGGTGGCCAGGTCGCGGCAGTCGCCCTCGGTGCGGTAGAGCGCGGCCTGCAGCACGGCCCCCACCCAGGGGTACTGCGCGCGCAGCTCGGCCAGGATGCCCAGCGTGGAGTCGATCGTGGTGTGGTCCTCCATGTCGAGGGTCATCGTGGTGCCGGCCTCGGACGCCGCCGCGGCCACCGAGAACGCGTTCTCCATGGCGATCTGGTAGCCGTCGGGCCCCAGCGCCTGACCCAGGGCCGACAGCTTCACCGACACCTCGGCCCGGTCCGCGAGGCCGTGCTCCTTGAGCGAGACCAGCAGCGAGCGGTAGGCGGCGGCGGTGGCCGCGGCCTGGGCCCGGTCGGTGACGTCCTCGCCGAGTACGTCGAGCGTCACGGACAGGTCCTGCTCCCGCAGCGACTTCGTGACCTGCAGGGCGGACTCGGCGTCCGGCCCGGCGATGAACCGGCGCACCATCTTGCGACTGATCGGCAGAGCGCTCACAGAGGCCCGAACCGGCCGGGTCTGGGCGGCCGCCAGCAGGAGTTTCGGCATACGGCCAGGCTAGGAGCGGGACCGGAATGCCACCATGTGCAGATGTCACGAGCCGTTTCGACGATTGTCGTACTGGGATGACCGCCGCTGCGGCCGAGTCCGACCCGCGCGCGCTGCAGGAGCTCGTCGACGACGTGTCCGACCTGCTGCAGGCCCCGGCCGTGCTCGAGGACCTCGGATTCGCCCTGGTGGCCTACGGTTCGCAGAGCCCGGAGGGCGTCGACCAGGTGCGGGCCGCGACGATCCTGCGCAAGACCGCGACGTCGCAGGTGCGCACCTACTTTCTGGAGCACGGCATCGCCTCGGCCACCGGCCCGGTGCGGATCCCGGCCGACGAGTCGCGCCAGATCGCCGCGCGGGTCTGCATCCCGGTGCGTTCGGGCGGGCGGACGCACGGGTACCTCTGGGTGGTGGAGCCGCCCACCGGGGTGGCCGGCGATGCGCTGGCCCGGGTCACGCCGCTCGCGGACCGGGCCGGGGTGCTGCTCGCGCGGCGCGCGGGGGTGGCCGACGAGCGGGCGTCCCTGGTCGACGCCTTCCTGCTCGAGGACGCGTCGGACGGCGCCGGTGGGTCCGCGGGCGAGGTGCCGGGCCGGGTGGTGGGCGCCTGGCGTCGTCTGGTCGAGCTCGGTGAGGTGAACCCGGGAGAACCGTTCGTGGTGGCCGACTTCCGTCGGCCGGGCGAGGTGCGCAGGCGCTCGGTGCTGTCCGTGCCGGTGGGGGCGGACGCCGACCTGGTGACGCGGCGGGTGACGCGGCAGCTCCCGGCCGGGGCGGTCGCCGGGGTGAGCGAGCCGTGCGGCTTCCCGGGTGGCTCGGGCGGCACCGGCGGTTCGGGTGGCGCTGGTGGCGCTGGTGGCCCGGGGTTCGCCGGGGGCCCAGGTGGTGTGGGTGGCTCGGCGGGGGCCGGCGTTCCGGTGGGGCCCGCGATCGCCGCCCGCCAGGCCGCGGCCGCCGCGGTGACGGCTCTGGCCCGGCCGCAGCTCGGTCCGGTGCTGAGCTGGAGCCGGCTGGGGTTCTACCGGGTGCTGGCTTCGGGGCCGGCCGCGGTGGAGGCCCTGGTCGCCGGTACCCCGGCGGCTCTGCTGCGCGAGAAGGCCGACGCCGACCTGATCCGCACGGTGCTGGTCTGGCTGGACTCCGGCGGCAACGCGGCGCGTACGGCGGCCGCGCTCTCGGTGCACCGCCAGACCCTGTACTACCGGCTGGAGCGCGTCGAGCAGCTGACCGGCGTGGACCTGGACGAGGGCGAGGCCCGCCTCGGCCTGCACCTCGGACTGGCACTGGGGGAGGTGCTGGCCCGGAGCGGGGACTGAACGAAGACCCGGCCGGGGGGAGAGGTGCCCCGGGAAGGGGGCCGACGCGTCGTCAGGCACCGAAGCCCCGGCGCCGGCCCGGACCCACCCACCCGGGAAGACGAGCCGCCCGCGCGACATGTGAGGTCGAGTGGACCGCCGATTCCAGGAGTGCCCCGGACCGCTCGCCCGGCCCGGCCCGGGCATGATGGCCGCATGGTTGAGCAGGTCTCTGAACAGGTCTCCGAGCAGGCGTCCGGCCGCGTCGCGATCCTCGGCGCGGGCAACATGGGCGGCACGATCCTGGCCGGTCTGCTGCGTGCGGGCCGGGGCCCGGCCGACGTGGTGGTCTCGGCCCGGCGCCCCGAACGGGCAGCCGAACTGAGGCGGCAGCACGGGATCGAGGTGCTCGACAACGTCTCCGCCGCGGCCTGGGGCGACACCGTGCTGATCGCGGTCAAGCCCCGTGACGTGTCCGGTCTGCTGAAGGAGATCAGCCCGGCCCTGCGCCCGGGCACGCTGGTCGTCTCGCTGGCGGCGGGCCAGACCATCGCCGCGCTGGAGTCCGACCTGCCCGAGGGCACCCCGGTGATCCGGGTGATGCCGAACACCCCGTCGCTGGTCGACCAGGGCATGTCGGTGCTCAGCCCGAGCGAGCACTGCCGGCCCGAGCACACCGAACGCGCCCAGGAACTGCTCTCCGCCACCGGCAAGGTGCTGCAGGTGCCCGAGGCCTACCAGGACGCCGTCACCGCGGTCAGCGGCTCCGGCCCGGCCTACGTCTTCTACGTGGCCGAGGCGATGATCGAGGCGGGCGTACTGCTCGGGCTGCCTCGCACCACGTCCACCGAACTCGTGGTGCAGACCCTGTTCGGCGCCGCCACCATGCTGCGCCAGACCGGGACCCACCCGAGCATCCTGCGTGAGCAGGTCACCAGCCCGGGCGGCACCACCGCGGCGGCCCTGCGGCTGCTCGACGACCAGCGGGTGCGCGGCGCCTTCGTCTCGGCGATCGAGGCGGCCTGCCAGCGGTCGGAGCAGCTCTCCAAGAACTGAGGCCGAACCTGCCACGAGCCCCTACCAACGATTACGGTAAAGGTCGTGGAGGCATTGCGGCTGGTCTGGGACGAGGCATTCACGGCGTACGACTTCGGCGTCGAGCATCCGATGGCCCCGATCCGGCTGGAGCTCACCGCCCGGCTGGCCGACGCCCTGGGCCTGCTCGACGCCGCCGGCGTGCACGTGGTCAGCGCCGAGCCGGCGTCCGACGAGCTGCTGCTCACCGTGCACGCGGCCGACTACGTCGAGGCGGTGCGCCGGGCCTCGACCCGTCCCACGCTCGGCGACCTGAAGTACGGCCTGGGCTCGAGCGACGTGCCCACCTTCCCCGGCATGCACGAGGCCAGCGCCCGGATCTGCGCGGCCAGCCGGGAGGTCGCGCTCGCGGTCTGGTCGGGGCAGGCCGAGCACGGGGTGAACTTCGTCGGCGGCATGCACCACGCGATGCCCGCCGCCGCCAGCGGTTTCTGCGTCTACAACGACGTCGGTGTGGCCATCCACGCGCTGCTCGAGGCGGGCGCGAAGCGGGTGGCCTACGTCGACGTCGACGTCCACCACGGTGACGGCGTCGAGAAGATGTTCTGGGACGACCCCCGCGTGCTCACGATCTCGCTGCACGAGAACGGGCGGGTGCTCTTTCCCGGCACCGGCTTCCCGGAGGAGATCGGCGGGCCCGCGGCCGAGGGCGAGGCGGTGAACGTGGCCCTGCCGCCGGGCACCTCCGACGCCGGCTGGCTGCGCGCCTTCCACGCCGTGGTGCCCCCGCTGCTGCAGGCCTTCGAGCCCGACGTCCTGGTGACCCAGCAGGGCTGCGATTCGCACGTGCTCGACCCGCTGGCCCACCTCGCCCTCTCGGTGGACGCCCAGCGCGCCTCCTACGAGGCCCTGCACGACTTCGCCCACCGCTTCGCGCACGGCCGCTGGGTGGCCTTCGGCGGGGGCGGGTACGAGGTGGTGGACGTGGTTCCCCGGGCCTGGTCACACCTGATCGGCATCGCGGCGCACCGGCCGGTGCCACCGGGCACCGACGTGCCCGCCGCCTGGCGGGAGTACGTCTCGGCCCGGTGCGGCCGTCCGGCCCCGCAACGGATGACGGACGGCGCGAACACCGACTACCGGTCGTGGGCCACCGGGTACGACCCGGCCGACGCCATCGATCGCGTGGTGCTCGCCACCCGTAAGGCGATCTTCCCTCTCCACGGGCTCGACCCGTACTTCGACTGAACCCTCTTCCGAGGGTCGTCACGGGCAAGAATTCTCATGATCGCGGGGCGGCTCCGGGCTGTCACCCATGAGTAAGTTTTTGTCCCCCGAAAGGGCTTCGAGGTCGGACTTCGATGCACACCAGGCCCGTACTGGTTGGTTGAGGGCCAAAAACGGGCAGTTCGGGGGAGTTGGCGACCCGGTAATTCGGGCCAGTCGGCAACTCGATTCACACTTCAGGCTCACTTACACCTATGGTTGGTTACGGGGCGTTGCCGATCGTATCCGGAGCGAAATCGACATCCGGTACGAGAGGGACAAGAACGGCCCGAGATTCGCACTCCGTCAGCCCTACGAGGGGAGACCTGAGATGACCGCCGTGCGTGCCCTGCCCAGGGGAGATTTCGAAGTCCGTTTCCTCACCGTGGCCGAGGTGGCCGGGATCATGAGGGTGTCGAAGATGACCGTCTACCGACTCGTGCATGCGGGTGAGCTCGCCGCGATGCGGGTGGGGCGCTCCTACCGGGTGCCGGAGCGCGCGGTCCAGGAGTACCTTCGGCATTCCTACATGAGTGGTGCCGGCGAGACGGCCTGATCATCGGCTGAGGTCCACCGGAGCCCGCCTGTCGGAGGGCGAGACCGGGGGCACCGTGTCCGAGGCGCTACCCTGGGACCAGGTACGGCTTGGTGTGGGTCTTCTCTTCCCGCGCCGCGAGCAACCTTGATCCCGCGAAGGCGTCGCGGGCGACCCGATCTACGAACTGCGAGGACCCGTGGGCTCCGTCATCAAGAAGCGCCGCAAGCGGATGGCCAAGAAGAAGCACCGCAAGCTGCTGCGCAAGACGCGTCACCAGCGTCGCAACAAGAAGTAGCACCATCTGAACCGGACGTAGTACCGCACACCGGCGGCCAGTTTCGACTGGCCGCCGCGCGTGCTTTGGGGGCGATTCCAGAACGTCGAAACCGGCTTGCGGACGCGTCGGTCACCGCCGGGGAGCGGTGGACACCTGCGGTGGTCGTCTCGGGGAGGGACGCCGCGGTCGGCCGGGAAGGTTCGCGGCCGAGAGGATCCGGCCGGGAACAGCTGCCCGGGCCGGGCGGGGGAGAGCCGGGCGGATCCGGCCAGGAGCGGCCGGGCCGGGGCGGACCCTGACGCGCGCCGGGGGAGAACCGGGCAGATCCGGCCGGTGATCATGCGTGTTTCGCGTCTGGAACCGGTGAGGCCTGCGCGTCGCGAGGCGGGGCGCCCGGCGGCGGCCGATGATGGACCGGCGGCCGGGGGAGGCGCGGCTCTCCTGATCGTGGTCGCGGCTCGGCGGGCGCCGGTCATCAGCGCCGGTGAGGCCCGAGGCATCAGGACGGTTCACCGGGCACGGGTTCGTCAACGGCGGGTTCACCGAGTACGGGGCGGGAGGTCTGATGGGCAGGTCGGTGCTGGTGGCCGGGGTGTCTCGTTATCTCGGAGGCCGATTCGCCCGTCTTCTGGCCGAGCAGCCCGGGGTGGACCGGGTGATCGGCGTCGACGTGATCGCGCCCCCTCACGACATCGGCCGGGCCGAGTTCGTGCGGGCGGACATCCGGAACTCGATGGTCGGCCGGATCATCGAGCAGACCGGCGTCGACACGGTCGTGCACATGAGTGTGATCGCCACGCCGGTCTCGGCCGGGGGCCGCACGGCCCAGAAGGAGATCAACGTCATCGGCTCGATGCAGCTGCTGGCCGCCTGCCAGCGGGCGCCGCGGCTGCGGCGGCTGGTGGTGAAGTCGACGTCCGCCGTCTACGGCAGCAGCCCGCGCGACCCGGCGATGTTCACCGAGACGACCGTGGGCAAGCACCTCCCGCGCAGCGGCTGGGGCAAGGACTCGGCCGAGGTCGAGGAGTACGTGCGCGGTTTCAGCCGCCGTCGCCCCGAGGTCTCGGTGGTGACGCTGCGGCTCGCGAACATCCTCGGCCCGGGCATCCGCACCCCGCTGACCGACTACTTCTCGCTGCCGGTGATCCCGGGGGTGCTCGGGTTCGACCCCCGGCTGCAGTTCCTGCACGAGGACGACGCGCTCGCGGCGATCCGCCTGGCCACGCTGGGCGAGGCCGAGGGAGTGATCAACGTGGCCGGTGACGGCGTGATCAGCCTGGGGCAGGCGGCGCGGTTCGCGGGCCGTCCGACGGTGGGCGTCCCGCCGCGCCTGGCCGGGCTCATGGGCACCCTCCACCACCGCGGCGGTCTGGCCGACTTCAGCGCCGACCAGTTGCGATACCTGCGCTACGGCCGCTGCCTCGACACCACGCGCATGCGCGAACGGCTCGGCCTCGAGCCCGTCTACAGCACCCGGGCCGCGTTCAAGGACTTCGTCCGCACCCGCGGCCTGCGCGGCCCGCTCTCGCCCGAGGTGGTGAACGCGGTCGAGCGCCAGGTGGTGCAGTGGATCCGCCCCGGCGGGCGCCCAGCCGCCCCGGACCGCAGCGGTCCCCGGGTGGGACGTTCGTGAGCGGGGAACGGGACGTGAGTCCGCGCGTCCGTAGAACCGGCGCGCCCCAGGTGACGGCCCCCGCGAAAGCCGGCCCCGACGACCTCGCCGCCCGCCAGGTGCGCGGCGGGGCCGAACGCGCCGCCGCCGAACGCAACCGCCGCGGGCTGAGCCCGATGCTCGCCGAGCCCACCGAACCACCGCCGGCCGTGCCCGACGCCGAGATCGCCCGCCCGGGCGTGGTGCCGAGCGCGAGCGCGGCCTCGATGGTGTTCTCGATCGCCGGGCAGATCGGGCAGGCCGTGCTCACCGCGATCACCGAGCCGGGCGACGAACCCGACCCGGCGACCGCCGGAACGGTCGGTGCCGCGGAGCCCGGAGCGCCCGCGGAGGCCCCCGACAGCCCCGACCGGCTGCTCGACCTGATCGAGTTCCTGCGCACCCGCCTGGCCGGCGAGTACGAGATGGACGAGTTCGGCTTCGACCCGCAGTTCGCCGACGCGCTGCCGCTCAACCTGCTGCGCCCGCTGTACAAGCACTGGTTCCGGGTGGAGGTGCGCGGCGCCGAGAACATCCCGGCCGACGGGGGCGCCCTGATCGTGGCCAACCACTCCGGGGCGGTCCCGATGGACGCGCTGATGACCGGGGTCGCGGTGCGGGAGGAGACCGAGCGTTTCCTGCGCATCCTCGGCGGAGACCTGGTGTTCCAGACGCCGGTGCTCTCCACGCTGGCGCGCCGGGCCGGAGCCACGCTGGCCGCGAATCCCGACGCCGAGCGCCTGCTCTCGTCGGGTGAGCTGGTGGGGGTCTGGCCGGAGGGCTACAAGGGCATCGGCAAACCCTTCTCGGAGCGCTACAAGCTGCAGCGGTTCGGACGCGGCGGGTTCGTGTCGGCGGCCCTGCGCACCGGGGTGCCGATCGTGCCGTGCTCGATCGTCGGCGCCGAGGAGATCTACCCGATCATCGCCCAGGTGCCCGCTCTGGCCCGGCTGCTGGGCCTGCCGTATCTGCCCGTGACGCCGTTCTTCCCGCTGCTCGGCCCGCTCGGCGCGGTGCCGCTGCCGAGCAAGTGGCTGATCGAGTTCGGCGCGCCGGTGCCGACGCACGACCTGGGCGCAGCCGCGGCCGAGGACCCGATCCAGGTGTTCGACCTCACCGACCGGGTGCGGCAGACCATCCAGCAGACCCTGTACTCACTGCTGGTTCAGCGGCGGTCGGTCTTCTTCTGAGCGGGCGCCGGCTGCCGGCCGGTGACCTCGGAAACCGGCTTCTTCCAGCCCGACACCGGCGGCGTCTCCTGCCGGCGGTTGGCCGCCAGGGCCCCGGCCGCGAACCCGGCCAGCACCCCGGCCCCGGCGGCGGGCAGCCCGATCTTCGCGACCCGGCGGGTGGTGCGGTAGTCGTGCACCTGCCAGCCGTTGGCCCGGGCGTGGGCCCGCAGCCGGGAGTCGGGGTTGATCGCGACCGGGTGGCCGACCAGCGAGAGCAGCGGGATGTCGTTCGAGGAGTCGCTGTAGGCCGCGCAGCGCCGCAGGGCCAGGCCCTCGCGCCGGGCCAGGGCGGCCACCGCGTCGGCCTTGGCCTCACCGTGCATCGGTGCCCCGACGAGCTGGCCGGTGTAACGGCCGTCGACGTGCTCGGGCACGGTGCCGAGCGCGCCGGTCAGGGCCAGACGCTGGGCGATCACCTCGGCGATCTCGATCGGGGTGGCCGTGACCAGCCAGACCCGCTGCCCTGCGTCTTCGTGCATACGGGCCAGCGCGAGGGTTCCCGGCCAGATCTTGTTGGTGAGAATGTCCTCGAAGACCTCTTCACCGATCGTGCGCATCTCGGCCACCGACCGCCCGGCGATGAAGGCCAGCGCGCGGGTCTGCACCTCGGCCAGCGCGTGCGGATGCTCACCCAGCGCCAGGAACCGGGCCTGCTGCAGGGCGAACCGCACGATGTCCCGGGGGGTGAGGAAACCGCGGTGATAGAGACCCTTGGCCAGATGGAAGATCGATGCCCCGCGGACGATGGTGTTGTCCACGTCGAAGAAGGCGGCCGCGGTCGGGTCGCCCGGGCGAGCCGGCGTGAAGTGGCTCTCCACCATCCGGATCTCGGCGTCCGACATGGCGGGGAGTCTACGCGTGCACCGGCCCGGGTACAGGCCCGGCAACGCCACGCAGGCGTGAACAGACGTGAATTGCGCGAGGTCACGAGCCGGTTACGCGGTTGTCCGGGCACGTAATGTGGACGGCGTGCCAGACGTTACCGGCGATGCGCCGCGAATCACCCTGATCGGCAAACCCGGGTGCCATTTGTGTGACGACGCCCGGGTGGTAGTGAAAAAGGTCTCGGACGAAACCGGGACAGGATGGAATGAACTATCCATTCTGGACGATCCGGAACTTGCCGAGAAGTACTGGGAGCAGATCCCGGTGGTCCTGGTCGACGGTGCGCAGCACGACTTCTGGCGGGTCGACGAAGACCGGCTGCGAAGTGCCCTCACCCGGCGTAGGGGCCTCTTCTCCCGTCGTGCTCGATGAGTTCACGACTTTGTGCATCCGTTCACAAGCGCTTAGGCTGGGTAACGACACACCGGCATGACTGCGCATGTCACAAGGCGCCAGTCGTCCCTCATCAGGGGTACCAAAGCCATCGAAGGAGCCGGCCGACTGTGACCCGACCACGCCCCGCGCGGCTCGTCCGTAGAGACCGGACCACCCGCGACGGAATACCCGAGGCAACGGTCTCCCGGCTTCCGTTCTACCTCCAGGCCCTCACCGCACTCGCCGAGCGAGGTGTGGCGACGGTGTCCTCCGAGGAACTCGCCTCGGCCGCCGGTGTCGGTTCGGCAAAGCTGCGCAAAGACCTTTCCCACCTCGGTTCCTACGGAACCCGGGGCGTCGGGTACGAGGTCCAGTACCTGATTTACCAAATTTCACGTGAACTGGGTCTGACGCAGGACTGGAAGGTCGTGATCGTCGGAATCGGTAATCTCGGTCACGCTCTCGCCAACTACGGCGGATTCACCTCCCGGGGATTCACGGTCGCCGCTCTGGTCGACGCCGATCCCCGCGTGATCGGTGAAACTGTGGCCGGTCTCACCGTCTCCTCCCTGGATTCCCTCGACGAGACCGTGTCCTCCCTCGGCATCCAGATCGGTGTGGTCGCCACGCCCGGTCCGGCCGCCCAGGAGATCTGTGACCGTCTCGTCACCGCCGGGGTGACCGGGGTGCTGAACTTTGCGCCCTGCGTGCTCACCGTGCCCGACGGGGTGATGGTGCGCCGCGTCGACCTGGCCACCGAGCTCCAGATCCTCGCCTTCCACGAGCAGCGCCGCGCCGCGAACCGCCTGGCCGGCGAGATGCCCACCGAACCGCAAGACCTGAACGCGGCGCTCAACGCTGCCCGCCCCGTTCCCCCCGCAACCCTGACGAAGTCGAGAGCCGAGGCAGCCGGATGAGCATCATGATCGTCGGGCTGTCGCACCGCACCGCTCCGATCGGGTTGCTGGAACGCACCACCCTCACCGCCGACGGTGCCGGCGAACTGGTGGCCGGCCTGTGCCGGGGCGACCACGTCGCCGAGGCGATCGCGCTGGTCACCTGCAACCGGCTCGAGGTCTACGCCGAGGTCAGCAAGTTCCACGGCGGCATCGGGGAGATCGGCGCCGGGCTGGCCGCCGCCACCGGGGTCCCGCTCGACGAGCTCACCGAGCACCTCTACGTGCACTACGAGAACGCCGCTGTGGCACACCTTTTCCAGGTCACCTGCGGTCTGGACTCGATGGCGGTGGGTGAGCAGCAGATCCTCGGCCAGGTACGGGTCGCCCTGCGCAGCGCCCAGGCCACCGGCAGCGCCGGGCGCACCATCGGCCACCTGGTGCAGAACGCCCTGCGCGTGGGCAAGCGCGTGCACTCCGAGACGTTGCTCGACAAGGCCGCGCCGAGCCTGGTCGACGCCGGGCTGCGCCGCGCCGCCGACGAACTGGGCCCGCTGTCCGACCTGAACGTGCTGGTGCTCGGCGCCGGGGCGATGAGCGGCCTGTCGGTCGCCTCCGCGCACCGGGCCCGGGTCGGCTCGATCGCGGTGTGCAGCCGCACCCTGGCCCGGGCCCAGCGCCTGGCCGAGTCGGTCGACGGCACGCCCGTCCCGCTCGAGCACCTGCAGAGCGCCCTGGCCGACGCCGACCTGGTGATCGCCTGCGCCGGCGCCACCGGCTACCTGGTGCGCCGCGAGGCCGCCGAGCTGGCCCTCACCGCCCGCGGCGGGCGTCCGCAGGTCTACATCGACCTGGCCCTGCCCCGCGACGTCGAGCCCGGGATTGCCGAGATCGCACGGGTTTTCGACCTGGAGCACCTCGGGCAGATCCTGACCGCCGAGGGCCTGGCCGAGGATCTCGCCGAGGCCCGCGCCATGGTCGAGGACGAGGTGGCCACCTACCTCGCCGACCAGCGCGCCAAGGAGGTCGCCCCGACCGTCGTGGCGCTGCGGGCGATGGCCCGCTCGGTGATGGAGTCCGAGCTGGGGCGGCTGTCCGGCCGGCTCGACGGGCTCGACCCCGACGTCTTCGCCGAGCTGGAGCAGACCGTGCACCGGGTCGTCGAGAAGCTTCTGCACCAGCCCACGGTGCGGGTGAAGGAACTGGCCGCGGCGCCCGGTGGAGACACCTACGCCGAGGCCCTGCGGCTGTTGTTCAATCTCGGCCCGGCGCCGGAGACCAAGGCCGGTGAGCTACCGGGGGTGGAGCTCGCCGTGACTCTCGAGCAGGACTCGATGACCGATCTCTCCGCCCTGCTCGGCCACACCGGAGGAGCATCGTGACCACCCTCGACAACCTGTTCGGGACCTTCCTTCCCGAGCTCGACGACCTTCCCACCGTGCTGAGGCTGGGCACCCGCCGCAGCAAGCTCGCGCGCACCCAGTCGCAATGGTTCGCCGACCGGCTGGTGACGGCCCTGGGGCTGGTGGCGCCCGGGCGCGAGTTCCGGGTCGAGCTGGTCGAGGTGGTCACTCCCGGAGACCTCAGCGCGGCCGCGGGGACACCCCTGACCAGTCTCGGCGGCACCGGCGTGTTCGTCTCCGCGCTGCGCGACGCCGTGCTGCGCGGTGACTGCGACTTCGCCGTCCACTCGCTGAAAGACCTGCCCAACGCCGGGCCCGAGGGGCTGACGCTGGCCTGTGTCCCGCCCCGCGAGTGCCCTGCCGACGTGCTGATCGGGCGGGACGACCTGGGTTTCGACGAGCTGCCGCCGGGTTCGGTGATCGGCACCGGTTCGCCGCGCCGCGCCGCCCAGATGCGGGCGCTGCGGCGGGACATCGAGGTCGTCGGGATCCGCGGCAACGTCGACACCCGGATCGGCAAGGTCACCTCCGGCGAGGTCGACGCGGTGGTGCTGGCCCTGGCCGGCCTGCGCCGCATCGGCCGGCACGCCGAGGCCACCCACGTGTTCACCTCGGAGCAGATGCTTCCCGCTCCGGGGCAGGGCGCACTCGCCGTGGAGTGCAGCCCGTCGTCGGTCGCGCTGCTGGCCGCCCTGCGGCTGGTCGACGACCGGATCACCCGCGCCTGCGTGCTCGCCGAGCGCGCCCTGCTGGCGCGGCTGGAGGCCGGGTGCGCCGCCCCCGTGGGCGCCCTGGCCACGTACGAGGACGAGACGCTGACGCTGACCGCGTTCGCCGGGTCCATCGACGGCGTGACGAGCATCCGCCGCAGCGCCACGGCTCCGCTGGGCGATCCCCGGCCGGACGAGCCGGACGCCACCACCCTGGGCCGTGCGCTCGCCGGGCAGATGCTCGACGACGGCGCCGCCCTCCTGATCCCTGTACCAGACCCCCTGCCGGCGGCCGACGAGGTCGTGGCAAGAGAAGGTGACTCGTGACCTCGACCATCACCAGCAAGAAGGCGGGCCCCGGCGGTTATGTGGCCTTCGTCGGGGCGGGCCCCGGCGACGACGGTCTGCTCACCCTTCGCGCCGTCGAACGGCTCGGCGACGCGGACGTCGTCGTGGTCGACCAGATCCCGCGCGAGGCGATCATCGGCCGGTACTGCCGGCCCGGCGTCGAGATCGTGGACGCCGGGTTCGGGGAGGACGGCCAGCCCATGACCCGCGCGGCCCGGGCCAAGGTCGTGGTCCAGGCGGCGAGGACGGGCGCCCGGGTGGTGCGCCTGATGGACGGCGACCCGGCCACCTTCACCGGTCTGGCCGAGGAGATCCAGGCCTGCCGCAAGCAGTCGCTGCCCTTCGAGGTCGTGCCCGGCGTGTCCGCCGCGTCCGCCGTTCCCGCCTACGCCGGTGTGCCCCTCACCCCGGCCGGCGTCAGCAGCGTGCACGTGCTGTACCCGCACGGCGAGGTCGTCGACTGGAAGCTGCACGCCTCGGCGGGCACCACGCTGGTGGTTCTCGGTGCGGAGGAAGACATCTCGGGCGCGGTGGACGGTCTGCTCGAGGCCGGGCGCAAGGCCACCACCCCGGTGGTCGTCACCACGCACGGCACCACCACCCGCCAGCGGTCCATCGCCTGCGCCCTCGGGGAGCTGCCGCCGCTGCTCGCCGCGGCCAAGATGGACAAGCCGATGACCGCCGTGATCGGTGAGGCCGCGGCGCTGCGCGACAAGGCCTCCTGGTTCGAGACCAAGCCGCTGTTCGGCTGGCGCGTGCTCGTGCCGCGCACCAAGCAGCAGGCCGGCGGGATCGTGAAGGAGCTGGCCGACCACGGCGCGACCGCCCAGGTGGTGCCGACCATCTCGGTCGAGCCGCCGCGCACCCCGCACCAGATGGAGAAGGCGGTCAAGGGTCTCGTCACCGGCCGCTACGAGTGGATCGGCTTCACCAGCGTCAACGCGGTGCGCGCGGTGCGGGAGAAGTTCGAGGAGTTCGGCCTGGACGCCCGGGCGTTCGCCGGTCTCAAGGTCGCCGCGGTGGGTGGCGTCACCGCTACCGCGCTGCGCGACTGGGGCATCGAGCCCGACCTGACGCCGGCCGAGAACCAGTCCGCGATCGGCCTTCTCGAGTGCTGGCCGCCCTACGACGAGGTGCTCGACCCGATCAACCGGGTCTTCCTGCCGCGCGCCGACATCGCCACCGACACCCTGGTCGCCGGGCTCGAGCAGAACGGCTGGGAGGTGGACGACGTCACCGCCTACCGCACCGTGCGGGCCGCGCCGCCGCCCGCCGAGACCCGTGAGGCGATCAAGAGCGGCCACTTCGACGCGGTCGTCTTCACGTCGTCCTCCACGGTGCGCAACCTGGTCGGCATCGCCGGCAAGCCGCACGCCACCACCGTGGTCGCCTGCATCGGCCCGCAGACCGCGAAAACCGCCGAGGAGCACGGCCTGCGCGTCGACGTCCTGGCGGCCGAGCCGAGCGCCGACGCCCTGGTCGCCGCGCTCGCGGAGTACGGTGCGGGTCTGCGGCTGAGTGCCGACGAGGCGGGCGAGCCGGTGCTGCGCCCGAGTCAGCGCAAGGGTTCCACGAGGAGGAACGCGAAGTGAGCTTCCCGGCGCACCGCCCGCGTCGCCTGCGGGTGAACCCCGCGGTGCGCCGCCTGGTGGGGGAGACCCGGCTGCACCCGTCCGACCTGGTGCTGCCGGTGTTCGTGAAAGAGGGCCTGGCCGAACCGCATCCGATCAGCTCGATGCCGGGGGTGTACCAGCACTCGCGCGAGTCCCTGCGGAAGGCGGCGTCGGAAGCCGCCGGGCTCGGGCTGGGCGGGATCATGCTGTTCGGCATCCCGGCCGCGAAGGACGCCGAGGGCTCGGGCGCCACGGATCCGGACGGCATCCTCAACGTCGCCGTCGCCGACGTGCGCGCCGAGGTCGGTGACGACCTAGTCGTGATGGCCGACCTCTGCCTCGACGAGTTCACCGACCACGGCCACTGCGGCGTGCTGCGTCCCGACGGCTCCGTCGACAACGACGCCACGCTGCAGCGCTACGCCGACATGGGGGTGGCGCTGGCGCAGGCCGGCGCCCACATGGTGGGCCCGAGCGGAATGATGGACGGTCAGGTCGCCGTGATCCGGAAGGCGCTGGACTCCAGCGGTTTCGCGGAGAGTGTGTCGATCCTGGCGTACGGTGCGAAGTACGCGTCCGCGTTCTACGGCCCGTTCCGCGAGGCCGTGGACTCGTCGCTCGAGGGTGACCGCCGCACCTACCAGCAGGACCCGGCGAACGGCCGGGACGGCCTGCGCGAGATCGAGCTCGACATCGCCGAGGGCGCCGACATCGTGATGGTCAAGCCGGCGATGAGCTATCTCGACGTGGTGGCCCGGGCGGCCGACCGGTTCGACGTCCCGATCGCGGCGTACCAGATCTCGGGTGAGTACGCGATGATCGAGGGCGCCGCCGCCAACGGGTGGATCGACCGGGACCGGGCGATTCTCGAGTCGCTCCTGAGCATCCGCCGGGCCGGGGCGTCGATCATCCTCACCTACTGGGCCTCCGAAGTGGCGCAAACCCTGCGTTCGTAACGGTTCTCGCCCTTCGAAGGGGTCGTCGGACCACCCCGACGGCCCCTTCAGTGCGTCCGTGAACGGTCGACGGGGCGCACGCAGGCCGTCACCCGGCCTGTCAGGGGCCCAAGACCGAGGAGGACGCGATGGGCGTGGGATCGGTGAGCAACAACTACGGCTTCGTCGGCAACGGCGGGACCGACGTCCTGGTGGCCATGGCAGCCATCCAGCAGCGCGCCGACGGCCGGATGCTGGCGTTCCGGGCCGCCGAGGCCGCCCAGGCGGCGGCGCAGGCCGCGCAGATGGCGGCCGTGCAGGCGATCGGCGCAGGGCGCGTGGACATGTATCTGTAGCCGGGCCGACGGACCCCCCAGGTGCGGGACCGTGGGCCGGAGCTGGGACACTGCATCATGTGACAGACGTCAGTGGGGTCTACCCGGCCGACGCTCCCGCCTCGCAGGCGCTCTTCGATCGCGCCTCCGCCGTGACGCCCGGTGGTGTCAACTCCCCGGTGCGCGCCTTCCGCGCCGTCGGGGGCACACCGCGCTTCATGGTCCGGGGCGAGGGGCCGTATCTCTTCGACGCAGACGGTCGGCGCTACGTCGACCTGGTCTGCTCCTGGGGCCCGATGATCCTGGGGCACCAGCATCCGGCGGTGGTGGACGCGGTGCGTTCCGCTGCTGCGAACGGGTTCTCCTTCGGCACGCCGACCGAGGGCGAGGTCGCCCTCGCCGAGGAGATCGTGTCCCGGGTCGCGCCGGTCGAGCAGGTGCGCCTGGTCTCCAGCGGCACCGAGGCCACGATGAGCGCGATCCGCCTGGCCCGCGGCTTCACCGGCCGCAGCAAGATCGTCAAGTTCGCCGGCTGCTACCACGGCCACGTCGACAGCCTGCTGGCCGCGGCCGGCTCCGGGCTGGCCACGTTCGCCCTACCCGACACCCCGGGAGTGACGGGTGCGGCGGCCGCCGACACGATCGTCCTCCCGTACAACGACGTCGACGCCCTCACCAGGATCTTCGAGGCCGACGGCCACGAGATCGCCGCCGTCATCACCGAGGCCGCCGCCGGCAACATGGGCGTCGTCCCGCCGACCCGCGAGTTCGAGACCGCCCTGCGCGACCTCACCCGCCTCCACGGTGCGCTGCTCGTCTCCGACGAGGTGATGACCGGTTTCCGGGTGTCGAAGGCGGGCTGGAACGGGCATTCCGACATCAGCGCCCCCGACCTGCTCACCTTCGGCAAGGTCATGGGCGGTGGCTTCCCGGCCGCGGCGTTCGGCGGGCGCGCCGACGTGATGGCCCACCTGGCCCCGTCCGGCCCGGTCTACCAGGCGGGCACGCTGTCGGGTAACCCGGTGGCCACCGCGGCCGGTCTGGCCACGCTGAAGAACTGCACCGACGACGTGTACGCGCACCTGAAGGCCGCCTCGGCGAAGCTCGCCGGCGCCGCCCACGAGGCGCTGAACGCCGAGGGCGTGCCGCACGCCATCCAGTTCGCCGGCTCGATGTTCAGCGTGTTCTTCACCTCGCTGGACTCGGTGAGCACCTACGACGAGGCCAGGCAGCAGGACCTGCCCGCCTTCGCCGCGTTCTTCCACTCGATGCTGAGCCAGGGCGTCTACCTGCCGCCGAGCGCCTTCGAGGCCTGGTTCCTGTCCGCCGCCCACGACGACGCCGTTCTGGACCAGGTCGTGGCGGCTCTTCCGAAGGCCGCGAAGGCCGCCGCCGAGGCTGGGAGTATGACCCGGTGACCGAGAACCCGCCCAGCGGTGAGAGCGCCGCGCCGCTCACCAACGACGAGCTGATCCACCCCGACGTCCCGCCCGCGCCCCACCACCTGCCGCCGGTGAGCGCGGCCCCGGTGGCCGGTGACGAGGCGAACCACCGCACCACCGTGCACCTGCTGCGCCACGGTGAGGTCTACAACCCGCAGGGCATCTTCTACGGCCGCCTGCCCGGGTTCCACCTGTCCGACCTGGGGCAGCGGATGGCCGAGCGGGCCGCCGGGTTCTTCTCCACCCGCGACGTGGTGCTGGTCGTCGCCTCGCCGATGGAGCGCGCCCAGCAGACCGCCCTGCCGGTCGCCGCCGCGCACGACCTCGAGGTCGGCACCGACCCGCGGATCACCGAGGGCACCAGCGTCTTCCAGGGCCTGACCTTCGGCGTGGGCGACGGCTCGCTGCGGCACCCGCAGCACTGGTGGCACCTGCGCAACCCGTTCCGGCCGAGCTGGGGCGAGCCCTACGAGCAGGTCGCCGCGCGCATGCTGGCCGGCGCCGCCGACGCCCGCGACAAGGCCGTGGGCCACGAGGCGGTGCTGGTGAGTCACCAGCTGCCGGTCTGGATGGCCCGGCTCAAGGTCGAGAACCGCCGCCTGTGGCACGATCCGCGCAAGCGTGAGTGCTCGCTGGCCTCGGTCACCTCGATCACCTACCACGACGACAAGGTCGTCTCGGTGGCCTACACCGAGCCCTCCCGGGACCTGCTGCCCGGTGCACAGAAAATTGCGGGAGCCTGACGGTCATGTCATCACCCGGACGGCGCTGGATCCTCGCGGTCGGCGCCACTGCTCTACTGGCGCTGACCGGTTGCTCCGGCTCGTCCTCGTCGGGCGGTGAGGCCGTGGACGGCGGCGCCGTCCAGGTCATCCCGGCCTCCGACCGCAAGTCACCGATCGAGATGTCGGGCACCACGGTCGACGGTGAGCAGCTGAACATCGCCACGCTGCGCGGCAAACCGCTCGTCATGAACGTCTGGGGCTCGTGGTGCGGTCCGTGCCGCACCGAGGCCCCGGCGCTCGAAGAGGCCTACAACGAGCTGAAAGACACCACGAACTTCGTCGGGATGGCGTTCCGGGACACGAAGACCGGCGCCAAGAACCACGAGAAGGAGTTCGGCATCACCTACCCGAGTCTCTACGACGAGGGTGATCTGCTGCTGAACCTCAACGGGGCCGTGACCTCGCAGTCGATCCCCGTCACCCTGATCCTCGACTCGCAGGGCCGGATCGCCGGCCGCTACGTCGGCATCGTCACCAAGGTGACGCTGATGGACATGGTCGAGGACATCGAGGGGGACAGCGCCGCATGACCGGCACGGTGCTGAACGGGCCTCTGCTGCTGGCCGTCCCGATCGCGATCCTCGCGGGACTGGTCTCCTTCGCCTCCCCCTGCGTGCTGCCGCTGGTGCCCGGCTACCTGGGCTACGTCACCGGCCTCACCGGGGAGGACCTGGAACAGCAGCGCCGCAGCCGGATGGTGCTCGGCGTGCTCCTGTTCATCGCCGGCTTCACCGCGGTCTTCGTGACCATGGGCTGGGTGGCGGGAGCGGTCGGGCGCTCGCTGCTGGAGTACAACGACGTGATCACCCGGGTGCTGGGCGGCGTCACGATCGTGCTCGGCCTGGTCTTCGCCGGGTTCCTGCCCGGCCTGGCCACGGAGAGGCGGCTCAGTTTCCGGCCCACCGCCGGCCTGATCGGCGCCCCGCTGCTGGGCGTGGTGTTCGGCCTCGGCTGGACCCCGTGCATCGGCCCCACGCTCACCGCGATCGTGTCCATGTCGAGCGGTTTCGGCGACGCGAAGCGAGGCGGGCTGCTGGCTTTCGCCTACTGCATCGGCCTGGGCCTGCCGTTCCTGCTCGCCGCGCTGGCCTACCGCCGGGCCACCACGGCCTTCGGTGTGCTGCGCCGGCACCGGGTGGCCATCAACCGCTTCGGCGGGGCCATGCTGGTGCTGATCGGCGTGATGCTCGTGTCCGGTCTGTGGGGGCACCTGATCGCCGGCAGCCAGGGCTTCATCACCGGCTTCCAGTTGGCGGTCTGACCATGAGTGTCGACGACGAGATCGAGCTGAGGCCGGGCCAGAAGGGCAAGATGCCCCGGCTCTCCGAGAAGCAGCCCGTGGCCCAGCCCCGGCTCGGGTTCATCGGCTGGCTGCGCTGGATGTGGCGTCAGCTCACCAGCATGCGCACCGCCCTGATCCTGCTCATGCTGCTGGCCCTGGCCGCGGTGCCGGGTTCGCTCATCCCGCAGACCCGCATCGACCCGTCCAAGGTCAGCGCGTTCGTGGAAGACCACCCCGATCTGACGCCCTGGGTGCGCCGGCTCGACGGGTTCGACGTCTACGGCTCGCCCTGGTTCAGCGCGATCTACCTGCTGCTGTTCATCTCGCTGATCGGCTGTGTGGTCCCGCGCACCCGGCAGCAGTTCAAGGCGCTGCGGGCGAAACCGCCCAAGGCCCCGCGCCGCCTGGAGCGGATGCCGGTCCACGCCACCACGCACACCACCGCCGGGGCCGACGAGGTGCTCGCGCAGGCCCGCAAGGCCCTGCGCCGCAAGCGCTACCGGGTGCACGCGCACGACGGGCAGACCCTGTCGGCCGACCGCGGCATGCTCAGCGAGACCGGCAACCTCCTCTTCCACCTCTCACTCGTCGGCCTGCTCGCGGCGATGGCGATCGGCTCGTTCATCAGCTACTCGGGCCAGAGCGTGGTCGTGGTCGGCGAGAAGTGGTCGAACACGCTGCCGCAGTACGACACCTTCGAGGGGGGCCGGTCGGTCGGGTCCGACGACCTCACGCCCTACTCGTTCACGCTGAAGAGCTTCACGGCCGACTTCGACGACCAGGCCGACGGCAACCAGTTCGGCGCGGCCCGTGACTTCGAGGCCAAGGTCGACGTGGTTCCCGAGCCGGGCGCGAAGGCCGAGGAGCGCAGCATCCGGGTGAACGACCCGCTCGACGTGAACGGCTCCCGGGTGTTCCTGGTGGGCAACGGCTACGCCCCGGAGATCACCGTGCACGACGGTGAGGGCAACGAGGTCTGGTCGGGGGCGGTGCCGTTCCTGTCCACCGACTCGAACTACACCTCCACCGGCGTGGTGAAGATGGCCGGCGCCAAGCCCGAGCAGCTCGGCCTGTTCGCGATCTTCCTGCCGACGGCGAGCACCGACCCGGTCACCGGAGCCGAGATCTCGGTCTTCCCCGACGACAACAACCCCCGCATGCAGGTCTACGCGTACACCGGTGACCTCGGCCTGGACGACGGGGTGGGCCAGTCGGTCTACGTGCTCGACCAGAGCAAGCTGGAACAGGTCAAGGACGCCGACGGCAAGCAGTTCACCCAGACCATCGGCGTCGGCGACACGCTCACCCTGCCCGGAGGCAACGGCACGGTGACGCTCGACGGCGTCACCCGGTACGTCGCGCTCGACGTGCGCTACGACCCGACGAAGATGTACGTGCTCGTCTTCGCCCTGATGGCGCTGTTCGGCGTGACCGCCTCCCTGTTCGTGCGTCGCCGGCGGGTGTGGTTCCGGGTCACGACGTCGGACGCGGGGCTCACCACGGTGGGCATCGGCGGCCTGTCGCGCACCGAGGACACGCAACTCGCGGACGAGGTGCGTAGCCTGCTGACGGCCGCGGTACCCGACCGGGTCGATCCCCCGAGGGCTGAGACCGGTGTCCTGGACGACACCGGGACCGCCGAGAACGACGAGACCGCCGGCAGCCCTGAAGCCGGCCCCCAGACCAGCACCGAGAGGCCCGGTACCGCGGGCGACAACACGAGCGAGAGGCCGGCGAGCAGCGACACGGCGCCGGGCGAAGGAGTCTGACGTGGGCGTCAACGAGAACCTGGCGCAACTGAGCAACAACCTGATCTATTCGGCGATGGCGGCCTACGCGGTCGCGCTGATCGCCTTCGCGATCGACCTGTCAGGACGAGGCCGGGTGATGAACGCGGCCCGGAGCAACGAGGAACTGGTCGGCGCCGGCGTGGTGGTGAGCGGTCCGGGGGCCGGGGGCACCGAGCTGCCCCGCACCTCGCTGGCGGCCGGTGACAAGCCGACCGAGCGGCGTCAGACCGTGGCCATCGCGGTCATGGTCTCGTGGGTGGCCCTGGCCCTGCACCTGGCGGGCGTCGTGCTGCGCGGCCTCTCGGTCGAGCGCGTGCCGTGGGGCAACATGTACGAGTTCTCGATCAGTGGCTCGGTCGTGGTGACCGCGGTCTACCTGCTCGCGCTCTGGCAGGTCGACCTGCGCTTCCTGGGTACCTTCGTGATCGGCCCGGTGCTGCTCACCCTCGGCCTGGCCGTGGCGGTCTTCTACACCGACGCCGCCCAGCTGGTGCCTGCCCTGCAGAGCACCTGGCTGATCATTCACGTGTCGGTCGCCTTCGTGGCCTCGGCGCTGTTCGTGCTCGGCTTCTCGCTCACGGTCCTGCAACTCGTGCAGGACCGCCGGGAGTCGCTGGCCGCCGCGGGCAGGCCCCCGGCGCGGGGCGCCTTCATGGAGAAGCTGCCCACCTCCGGCGTGCTCGACCGCACGTCGTACCGGCTCTACGCGGTGGCGTTCCCGCTGTGGACCTTCACCCTGATGGCCGGGGCGATCTGGGCCGAGAAGGCCTGGGGCCGCTACTGGAACTGGGACCCGAAGGAGATCTGGAGCTTCGTCATCTGGGTCGCCTACGCCGCGTACCTGCACGCCCGCGCCACCCGCGGCTGGGACGGGCGCCGGGCCGCCTACCTGGCCTGTGTCGCGTTCTTCTGCCTGATGTTCAACTGGTTCGGCGTGAACATCTTCTTCTCCGGCCTGCACTCGTACGCCGACGTGGGCTAGGAGCTCCGCAAAGCCGATGAGGGACGACGTGGTGACCACGTCGTCCCTCATTCGCTTTTGCCCCGGTCACCACCAGGAGAGCGGGGCCCGGGAGGACCACCTACCATTGGTCAATGGCCAGAGTTCTGTTCGTGCTCGCGGCAATCGGTGTCACCGTCTACGCCGCCATCGACTGTCTGCAGAGCAGTGACGACGACATCCGCACCCTGCCCAAGCCGCTGTGGCTGCTGCTCATCGTGGCCCTGCCGCTGCTGGGCGGGATGATCTGGATCCTGTTCGGGCGTCAGTCGTCGCCGGGCAACCAGCCGCCGCGCCGTCTGCGCTCGACCGGTCCCGACGACGACCCCGACTTCCTGCGCAACCTCGACGTGCGCAAGCCGCGTCCCGACGACAAGGACAAGTGAGGGGTTCTACTTCTCCGTCCGCAGCCGCAGCTCGCGGGGCATGCGCAGGGTGAGCAGGTTGGTCACGTCCTGCGCCGACATCGGGCGGGCGATCGCGTGACCCTGCACGGCGTCCGCGCCGATCCGCCGGGCTCCCTCCAGCTGGCCGGAGGTCGAGACCGACGCGCAGATCACCTGCAGGCCGAGCGAGTGGCACAGCTGGGCCGCGGCCCGGGCCACGTCGTCACCCTCGCCGGTGCCGTCGAGCTCGGTGGCCAGCCGGCCGTCGAGCTTCACCGCGCTGATCGGCAGCCGGCGCAGCATCGTCAGTGAGGTGCCGCTGGTGCCGAAGTCGGCCAGCGCCACCGAGATCCCGAGCGAGCGCAGCATCCCGAGCGTCACCAGGGCCTGCTCCGACTCCACCAGCTGCCCGGCGCCGACCTGCAGCACCAGCGACGCGGCGGACAGGCCGCGGATGGCCAGCTGGGCCGCCACCTCGTGGGCGAAGTCCGCGTCCTCGAGCTGGGCCGGAGACAGGCTGACCCAGACCTGCTCGACGTCCACGCCCTCGTGCCGCCAGATCACCAGCGCGGCCAGGGCCCGGTTGATCGTCTGCAGGCCGAGCGTCACGCCCAGGCCGAGTTCGTCGGCCAGCGGCACGAAGGTCTCCGGGGAGACCACCACCCCGTCCTGGCGCCGCCAGCGCGGCAGGGCCTGCGCCCCGGCGATCCGGTCGTCGTCGTCCACCCCGGTGCCCAGGGCCAGCAACGGCTGGAAGTCGACCTCGATCAGGCCCATCCGCACCGCGTGCCGCAGCTCCTGCTCCAGGCCGGCCCGCATCAGGCTGCGCGCCCGCTCGGCCCGGTCGAACATCGCCCACCGGCCGCGGCCCCCGCGCCGGGCCGCGCGCACGGCCTCGTCGGCGGCCTGCAGCAGGTCCTCGGCGGTGATCAGGCCCGGCCCGGAGACCGCGCCCCCGAGCGAGCAGGACAGGCTGAGCTCACGGGCCCCGGCCAGCACCGGCTCGTCCATCAGCCGGGAGATCACCCGGGCCACGTCGGCGCAGGTGTCGGCGTTCGGCGGGAGGACGTCGTCGGTGACGACCACGGCGAACTGCCGGCGCGCCACCCGGGCCACCAGGTAGCCGTCGAAACCCTCGGCGATGCGCAGGCCCACCTGGGTGGCCAGGTCGTCGGCGACGGTCGCGCCCAGGCTGTCGGCCAGGTCGTCGAAGCGGTCGAGCTCGGCCAGCACCAGCCCGACCGGCGGCGGGGTGCTGCCGTGGGTGAGCGGGTCGGCGGTGGACAGGGTCAGGGCCAGGGCCCGCAGCAGGCCGTCGCGGTTGGGCAGCCCGGTCGTCGGGTCGATCGACGAGGACGCGGCCAGCGCGGCGGTCTCGGCGCGGGCCCGGCGCTCGCCGGCCTGGGCGGCGGAGGCCGCTCCCGTCAGGCGTCGGCGGGTGGTCGTGGAGGTCAGGCCGACCAGGGCGGCCACCAGAACGCCGGAGCCGAGCGCGATCTGGATGCCGACGGCCGGGTGGTTGCCCGGGTCGGCCAGCAGGTGCAGCACCCGGCCGGGCCCGTCGGACAGGGTGCGTCCGGTCAGGGCCCCGGCCAGCGAGAGCACGGCCAGGCCGGTGACGAGCCAGCCGGCCACCGGGCCGACCATCAGCGGGTACGAGGCCACCGTGCCGAGGGCGATCACCAGCGAGACCGGGGTCATCGCGGAGTCGAGCACGGGCAGGGCGGCGGCGGTGCCGAGCAGGGCGGCGGCGCGCAGCACCCGGGCGGTGGTGAAACCGGGCAGCAGCAGCGCCAGCAGGCCGGCGGCGGGCACGGCGGCGAGGGCCAGCCAGACCGCGGGCGGTGCGGCGACGGCCCAGGCGGTGGCCCCGGCGATGAGCGAGAGGACGAACGTGAGCAGGGCTTCGGGGACGCGGCGGGGTTCGGTGACGGGGCGCGTCGCGGCCGGGCGGGCCGGGCTCAGGTCGACGTTGGCCCCGGCCTGGTCCGGTCCGGCCAGGGTGGTCCGGGTGATGAGACGCAGCCCGGTGCGCGGGGTCTGCGGGCCGGCCTGCCCGGCCTGCCCGAGCTGCCCGGACGTGGGGTCCGGCGGCGGCAGCACCGGGTGGTGGATCAGCTTGGGGCCGTCGGACAGGTCGATCGCCATCGCCACGGGCTGGTCCCACTCGGCGGTGTCGTCCCGGTTCTCCTCGGGAGTCCCGTCCTCGGGAAGGTGACCCAGGAGCCGTGCCGCCGAAACGTCCTCAGGTGTGCCGGGTTTCTGCCGACCGGAGGCGGGACGCGGCCGGGGGAGGCCGCCGCGGACGGTGCCGGGCCGGGTCACCCCGAACGTCAGGGTGTCGAAACCGCACTCGCCGGACCGGGACTCGCCGTCGCGCAGCGGGTTGGGCACGGCCAGCGGAGGCGTCAGCAGCTTGTCGCCGTCGTGGTGGGTCACGGGTCCGCGAGCGCCGCGACCCGCCCGCCGCAGCCGGGCCCGCACCCGGGCACCGCGCCGTCTCCAGCTCCGCGACCGCCGGGACACCGCGGAGCCGCCGAACCCACCGCCGGGGCGCGCCGCGAGGTCGTCGCCCGCGGGCTCGCCGCCGGTGTTGGCTCCGAGAAGCGTCATGGTGTCTCCCTGCTGGCCGCCTGCGCGGGTCACCCGGACGGGCGAACGCTGTTGGGCTGTGCTTCGGCAGCGGGCGGGGAGATCTTGAAGTCCGGGAGCAGGTTCAGGGCGGGTGCACAGGCCGGGCTACCCTGGAACGGTGCATCTGGCTCTGATCAAGTACACCGCGATGCGGGTGGCGATCTTCGTGGTCGTCCTGATCCTGCTGGGGCTCGTCGCGGGCCGGAGCATCACCACGGTCGTGCTGGCCGCCGTGATCTCCCTGGCCCTGTCGTACCTGCTGCTGCAGGGGCCGCGGGCCCAGCTCACCGAGGCCATCACCGAGCGCACGGCGAACCGGCTCGACCGTCGGCGTGAAGGCCTCGACCGCTCCGACGACGAGATCGAGGACGAGGCGGACGAGGCGTCCCGCTCAGGTGAGACCGGGCCCGGCTAGAAGGCCAGCCCCACGCCCATCAGCAGCGCCCACACCAGCCCGAGCCGGCCGGTGTCCCTGAGCGCGGGGATCAGGCCGAGCCCCTGGTTGCCGGCGGTCACGCACATCACCGGGCCGCGGGCCAGGGGCAGCGCGATCAGCGAGATCATCGTCCACGGGTGCCACGGCCCGATCACCAGCGTGAGCACGAACGGCGTGGCGATCAGGAACACGTAGAACACCCGCGTGCTGCTGTCGCCGAGCTTCACCGCCAGCGTGTGCTTGCCGGTCACCGAGTCGGTCGGGATGTCGCGCAGGTTGTTGGCCACCAGCACCGCGCAGGCCAGCGAGCCCATCCCGACGGCCGCGCCGAAGCCGGAGCCGGAGATCGTGCCGACCTGGGTGTACATCGTGCCGAGCACCGCCACCAGGCCGAAGAAGACGAACACCGCGACCTCGCCGAAGCCGGAGTAGCCGTAGGGCTTCCGGCCTCCGGTGTAGTACCAGGCCGCGAGCACGCAGAGCACGCCGACCGCGAGCAGCCAGTACTGCCCGGCCAGCAGCACGAGCACCAGCCCGGCCACGCCCGCGACGCCGAAACAGGCGAACGCGGCCAGCTTGACCTGCGAGGGCGTGGCCGCGCGGGAGCCGGTGAGCCGGAACGGGCCGACCCGGTCGTCGTCGGTGCCGCGGATGCCGTCGGAGTAGTCGTTGGCGTAGTTCACGCCGATCTGCAGGGCCAGCGACACGATCAGGGCGAGCGCGGCCATGATCAGCTCGAGCGGGCCCCAGCCGAGGTCCTGGCCGATCGCCGCGCCGGTGCCGATCAGCACCGGGGCCACCGAGAGCGGGAGGGTCTTCAGGCGAGCGCCCTCGACCCATTGGGTTGCGGTGGCCATGGATCAGGTTCCTTCCAGGATCTTCGTGATCGCCGCACGGTCCGGTTTACCCGGGCCGCGCAGAGGTAGGTGCTCCAGCACCACCAGTTGCCGAGGTGCCGACCGGGCGGACAGTTCGTCGGTGACCCGCGCCCGGACCTCGGCCAGGGTAGGGGCTGACGCGCCCGGCGTGAGCACGAGCGCCGCGGCCACCCGCTGCCCCCACTCCGGGTCCGGCACGCCTACGACGACCACCTCGGCCACACCGGGCATCCGGTGCAGGACGTCCTCCACCGGGCCGGGGGCGATGTTGACGCCGCCGCTGATGATCATCGAGTCGAGCCGGCCGGTGACGACGAGCCGGTCGTTCTCCCAGTAGCCGTGGTCGTTGGTGATCACGCGGCGGTCGGTGAAGGGCGCTCCCAGGTAGCCGCGGGCCACGGTGGGGCCCCCGATGACGATCCGGCCTCGTTCCAGCTCCACGGTCACGCCGTCGAGCGGCACCCCGTCGTACACGCACCCGCCCGCGGTCTCGCTCATGCCGTAGGTGGTGACGAGACGCGCGCCGGACCTCTCCAGCAGTGCCGGGTTCACGGCCGAACCGCCCACCAGCACCGCGTCGTACCGGCGCAGCGCCTCGGTGGCCTCGGGATCGTCGAGGATGCGGGTGATCTGGGTCGGCACCAGGGAGGTGTAGAGCCGCCGGCCCCGCAGCCGACGGGTGGCCTCGGTGAATCCCCGGGCGGTGAACCCGTCGTTGAGGTCCATCACGACGGGCGTGGTGCCGGCGACCAGCGAGCGCACCAGCACCTGCATCCCGGCGATGTGCTGGGCGGGCAGGGCGAGCAGCCAGCGGCCGGCTCCGCCGAGCCGGTCGTGGGTGGCGGCGGCGGACGCGAGCAGGGCCGAGGCGGACAGCAGAACCCGCTTGGGGTCGCCGGTGGAACCGGACGTGCGCACCGAGACGGCGGTGGGGTCGGTGGGGTCGTCGTCCGCCCCGAGGAGGGGCACGGCGGGCCCGACGGCATCCAGAACGCCACCGAGGGTCGATCCTGAGTGACTTTGGGGAACTTCGTCGCTGAGCGCAAGGGCGGGACCACTGCCCGAAAGAGCCGCCCGCAGGTGCGTCAGGACCCCCAATATTCGGTCGTCAGCGCAGGTCAGCCGGGTTTCGAGGATGCGTGGAGAGGTCCCGGAGGTCACCTCGGCAGGGTAAGCGGTGACCGGATCGGCCAGCGCGGCAGGTTCCCCAGACGGTCAGTAAGTGGCAGGCTGCTGCTCGTGCATTCCGTGGAACAGGCGCTGGCTGCAATCGGCCGCGCCGAACCCGAGGTGGCCGAGGACGCTCGGGCGGCTTGGGACTCGCTGACCGGGGGTGAGGGGCCCGAGTCGGTGACGCAGTGGCGGCTCCAGCAGTTCTGCTGGGACGAGCTGAACCGATCGTGGATGTCCGACGCGGCGGGTCGCTGGCGGGTCGCCACCGCCCTGGCCGCGCTGCTCGACGGTCTCAGCATGCAGCGCTACGCGGGCATCGCCCGCAGCGACACCACTCGCCAGATCCTCTTCACCGGTGACCAGGCGCCCGACCGGGGCCGCACCGTGGTGCGCCGGGCGATGCAGCGCTCGGGCATCGAGCCGCCCGACACCGAGCTCCTGACCTGGGGCGCGATCATGGGCACGGCCGAGTCGCAGGCCCGCGAGGCCGTCGCCGACCGGCTCGAGATGGCCGTGGCGGTGGGCGATCTGCAGCCCGGCACCCGCGGCTGGCGGGACTCGCAGGCCGAGATCACCCTGAACGTGCTGCTGTCGCCGCGCCTGGACCTGTCCGGAGAGGCCCTCTACGACCAGATCCTCGACGAGCGTCTCGACGACTGGATCCGCGGCCCCCGTTCCACCACGCGCGGCGGTCTGCTGGCCCCGCTCGAGACCAGCCTGCGCGAGAACGTCGACCCGGGCATGGCCGCCCCGGCCCGCGCCCTGCTGCGACCCCTCGACTGGCTGCTGACCGAGATCGGTGACGGCCTGGCCCTCACCGCCGCCGGCTACCTGCCGCCGCGCACGGTCTCCCGCGCGCTCGACGAGCTGGGCTGGCGCGACGAGCTGATCGGCCCGGCCAACCGCGAGGTCGACGCCTACCCGGTGCTGGTGCTGCGCGAGACCGCGCAGCGCCTGGGCCTGTGCCGCCGCCGCGCGTCCCGTCTCACCCTGACCCCGAGCGGCCGGGCCGCCCTGGCCGACGGCCGCACCCTCTGGCAGGCCGTGTCCGCCGGGCTGGTCGGTCCCGAGCACTCCGCCCTGGCCGTGGCCTGGGAGGTCGTGCTGGCCGTGCTGGCGCCGGGCGACGTGGTCGGTGAAGAAGACGTGCGCACCCTGGTGCAGGCCGTGATCACCGAGTCCGGCTGGCGGGTGGCCGGCCGCCGCACGCCGAGCGAGAGCGACACCAGCGCCCTGTTCTTCGCGGTGCTGCGTGAGCTGCGCTGGATGGAACTCGTCGAGGAGTCCGGCGCCCTGCTCGACCGGCAGCTGCGGGCCCGGGCCGGCGCCGCCGACCTGTTCCGCGCCGCGCTGCGCCACCGGGTGCTGCACCGCGACATCGTGCCCTTCTGACACCTGCCCGACGCGTTAGACCGGCCCTGCGACGCGTCGCAGGGCCGGTCTAACGCGTCAGGAAGGCCGGGATCTCCTCCGGCGGCAGCGGCCGGGCGAACCAGTAGCCCTGCCCCGTCTCGCATCCCACGTCGCGCAGCAGGTCGGCCTGGGCCTCGCTCTCGATGCCCTCGGCGGTGGTCTCCAGCGACAGGATCCGGGCCAGGTCGACCACGGTACGCACGATCGCCAGGTCCTCCTCCACCGTCTCGATGTTGTCGATGAACGACTTGTCGATCTTCAGCTTGTCCACCGGGAAGCGCCGCAGGTACGACAGCGACGAGTAGCCGGTGCCGAAGTCGTCGATGCCGACCTGCACCCCGAGCCGCCGCAGCTCCGACAGCTGCGCGGTGATGCCCTCCGGATCCTCCATCAGCACAGTCTCGGTGAGCTCGAGGGTCAGCGCCGACGCCGGCAGACCGGTCTCGGCGAGCGTGGCGATCACGTCCTCGGCCAGCCGCCCGTCGGTCAGCTGCCGGGCCGAGACGTTGATGTTGAGCCCGAGGTCGGGCTGCGCGTGACGGCGCCAGGCGGCCACCTGGCGACAGCTGCGGGCCAGCACCCAGCGCCCCATCTCGACGATCACCCCGGTCTCCTCGGCGATCGGCACGAACGCGGCCGGCGAGATCATCCCGCGCTCGGGGTGCCGCCACCGGATCAGCGTCTCCACGCCCAGCGGGACCCGCCGGGACAGGTCCATCAGCGGCTGGTAGACCAGCTCGAACTGGCTCTCCGCCAAGGCCTTGCGCAGGTCGCCCTGCAGCTCCAGGCGGTCCCGCGCGTCCGCCTGCATCCGCGGCTCGAACACCACCGCGCGCCGGCTGCCGTTCTTCTTCGCCTGGTACATCGCCAGGTCGGCCTGGCGCAGCAGCTCGCCGGTGCCGTGCCGGTCGGCGTCGCCGTGGGCCACCCCGACGCTGGCCGACACGAACAGGTCGCGCCCGGCGAGCCGGATCGGCCTCGACAGGGCCGCCGTGATCCGCTCCGCCGCCCGCAGCGCCGGACCCGACCCCCGCGTCCGCTCCATCAGCACCGCGAACTCGTCGCCGCCGAGGCGGGCCACGGTGTCGCTCTCCCGGATGCAGTCGCGCAGCCGCCGGGCCACCTCGGCCAGGAGGTCGTCCCCGGCGCCGTGCCCGAGCGTGTCGTTCACCGCCTTGAACCGGTCCAGGTCGATGAACAGCACGCTCACCTCGCCGGCGTCCTCCCGGGCCAGTGCCTCCTTCAGCCGGTCGAGGAACAGCGTGCGGTTGGCCAGGCCGGTCAGGGAGTCGTACGAGGCCTCGCGGATCGCCTCCAGGGTGGTGGCGTCGTTCAGGGCCAGGCTGACCTGCTCGGCGAACGCGCCCAGCAGGTCCTGCCGCCAGTCCGCAGACCCCGGCCGCGACGCCGTGCTCGTCACCAGGCTGCCGATGATGCGCCCGCTGACGTGCACCGGGGCGGCCATCAGCGTCACCTCACCGGCGGAGGTGACCAGCTCGTCCGCCTCGATCGCGTCCGTCGCCGTCCGCAGCACCCACTCGTCGGTCTCCACCCCGGCCCGGTGACCGCTCACCGAGGGGATGTTCGGGCGTCCGTCGTGGTCCGGGTCGAGCAGCACCAGTGCCACGAACGCACCCTCGAGCATGCCCGAGGCGCCCTCGGTGACGGCGTCCATGACCATCTGCAGCGGCACCCGGTGCGCGATGTCCCGCTGGATCGCCAGCAGTGTCTCCAGCAGGCGCTCCCGCTGCCGCACGGCCTGCAGCAGTGATTCCCGTTGCCGCGCCTGCAGTTCGCTGTGCCGCCGGGCCCGGGCGTTGTCGAACGACACCGCCAGCTGCCCGGCGATCAGCCGCACCGCGTCCAGCCGGGCCGGTGAGAAGGCGTTGCCGTGCAGGTGGTTCTCGAGCACCAGCACCAGCCGGGGCTCCCCGCCCGAGCTGATCGGCACCACCATCAGCGCGCAGCGGGGCAGCCCGGCCAGGTGCGGGTCGGCGCTGAACCGGTCGTCGCGGGTGGCGTCGGCCACCAGCAGCGGCTCCCCGGTGCGCTCGGCGTACCGCACCGCCGAGACCGGGAACCCGGAGGTGGGCCACTCGCCGTCGGTGAGCAGGATCGTCACGTCGGTGGCGCCGGTCATGGCGGTCAGCACCTCCACGACCCGGGCGTGCAGCGCCTCGAAGGCGGTCTCCCGGCCGATCGCCTGCGAGGCCGAGAGCACCCCGAGAAGGTCCACGGCGTCACCGGTCTCGTCCGAGGTGACCACCTCGTCCACACTCAGCGGCGGCCGTTCGGGCAGGGCCGTGCGCAGGTCCGGGTAACGCCGGCGCAGCTGTTCCACCTTGGCGTCGGCGCCCCAGGCCCGGTACGCGTCGCGGGCCAGGGTGAGCATCGCCCGCGAGCCGTACGTGTGCCCCTGCGCCTCGCGGAACATCCCGGCCCGCTCGAGCACCAGCGCCCGGTGCCAGCCGCGGTTCGGCGGCGTGGTCAGGATCGCGTCGTCGAAGTGCTTCATCGCGGCGGTCAGATCGCCTGCGGCCCAGGCGGTCTCGGCGTCCAGCCAGGTGACCAGGTGGCCGAAGCCGGAGGGCAGGTCGTGCGCCCGCCGGGCGAGCCACTCGCGGCTGGCCCGGAGACTCTCGGGGTCACCGCCGTGCGAGAGCGACAGGGCGTTCAGCAGGTGCGCCTGCGAGGCCGCGTAGGTGCTCTCCAGGAACGCGAACATCGGCATCACCCGGCCCAGTTCGGCCCGCAGTGACTCCGGGGAGCCGAGCAGGGCGGCGTGCAGCGCGCCCAGCAGGTGGTGGTTGACCTGGGCGGCGGGCACGCTCAGCGTGAGGTCGGGGAACGGGGCCCCGCGCAGCGCCTCGACCAGCGACCGGTGGCTCAGGATCAGCTGCCGGGCCTGGTCGTTGCTCATCCGGGCGGCCAGCGCGAGCCCCTGGTCGACGACCGAGAGCAGGCCGCCCAGGCTCAGCCCGAAGTCGAGCATGCTCGAGCACAGCGTGCTGTAGCTGAAGGCGGCCGACTGTGGCTCCCCGCCGCGCAGCAGCCCGGACTCGGCCTGCTGGAGGTCGGCGATCGCGGCCTGGAGCGGCTCGAACCAGGGCCGGGCGGTGGCCCCGCACAGGAACCGGGCGTACGAGGTCTCCGGCTCGTAACCGCGTTCGGCGCTGACCGCGAGAACCCTGGTCACCACGCGGTATCCGGTGCGGAAGTCACCGGCCCGGCCGATCGTCAGCAGGGCCGCGTGCGAGAGCGCCTCGACCAGGGCCCGCAGCGGGCCGTGCTCCTGCCACATCTTCTGGGCGGTCAGGATCAGCCAGCCGAGCAGGTCGTGGTCGGCGAAGTAGGCGGTGTGGTTCAGGCGGCGCAGCACGTCGGCGCGGGCCCGCACCACCGGGTCGGTGCTCTCGTCCCGAAGGAGTTCCGCGGAGTCGGCCCAGGCCGTGAACTCCGGCAGCCCGGCGCTGATGATGCCCACCAGCTCGTCCGGGGGAGGGACCGGCAGACCGAGCCGGCCGAGCTGCTCGCGTCCCAGCGTGATCGCCTCGTGCACCCGCCCGCGGTTGGTCAGGGCGGCGATCTGCAGGCACACCGCGTCGTTCAGGCGCAGCGGGTCGTCGCAGCGCTGCCGGGCCGAGGCGAACAGGCGGTCCATCGCGTCGAGTTCGCCCAGCCCGTACACCGTGGCGTGCCGTTCCAGGGCCAGCCTCAGCAGCAGCTCGTCGTCGGTCTGCGAGTCGGTCAGCAGCTCTTCCCCGGCCGCGTAGAACCGTTCCGCCGAGCTCGGATTCGTCACCCGCACGGCCGTCCCGGCCCGTTCCAGCAGGTGCGCCGCGCGCCGCCGCTCGGCCGGGTCGGTCAGCTCGGGCAGGGCCGCCACGTACTGCGCGGCGGCGGTGGTCAGGTGCCGGGGATCGGACGCGAGGCGGTGGGCGATGGTCAGGCTCAGCAGCCGGGTGGCATCCTCGCCGAGCTGCTCGCGCACCAGCCGGCGGCTGCGCTCGTGCCGGAAGCGCACGGTCGCGTCGCCCTCGGCCTCACCGGTCGTGGTCATGATCAGGCCCTCGGCCAGCGCCGGCTCGAGCCGTTCGTCGAGGTCCTCCACGCTCATCCCGGCCGCGGTGGCCAGCACACCCAGTTCGCTGCGCCGCCCCAGCCCGGCCAGCACCTCGAGCACGGCCACGGTCGGGTCGGGCAGTGTGCGCAGCCGGGCGGCCAGCAGGTCGCCGTTCTCCCCGCCCACCAGCCGGCCCCGCACGGCCGTCGAGTCCCAGGTCCAGCCCGACTCGCCCAGGAGCAGCGACCCCTCGGTGCGCAGGGCGTTGAGCAACTCGATGGTCTCGTAGGGGTTGCCCCGGGTGCGGGCACCGACCACGTCAGCCAGCCGGGCGGCCTCGCGGCGCTCGAGCCGGAGCATCTCGCCGAGCATCTCGGTCAGGTCGTCGCGGCCCAGGTTCTCCAGGCGCACGGCGGGCGGCCAGAGCCCGAGCTGGCTCCAGCGCGCGACCATCGAGCCGATCGTGGGCCCCGGGTCGTCGTCGCGCAGCGCGCCCACGATCAGCAGGCCGTCGATCTCGCCGCCGGTCAGCACGGCGTCGATCAGGCCGAGCGGGAAGGGCGCCGCCCACTGCAGCGAGTCCAGCACCATCACCACCGGCCGGCTGCGGGAGGCCGTGGCGCGCAACAGGTCGAGGGCGCTCTGCCGGGCCCGGCTCTGGATCTCCAGCGGGTCGCCGAACGGTGGGTCGCCGGGCACTCCCAGCACCGGCGCCAGGTCGGGCACCAGCCCGGCCAGCAGCGACGCGTTGCCGCCGAGCATGCTGCGCATCCGCTGACGCTGCTCGATCAGGGCGCTCTCGGGCTCGGCCAGCAGCAGCCGGCCCAGCTGCCCCAGGGCCTCGACCACCGCGTTCGAGCGCAGGTCGGACTCGGAGGCGTCGAAGGTGCCGGAGATGAACCAGCCGCCGGCCGAGGCCACGGTCGGGCGCAGCTGGTCGATGAGCGACGTCTTGCCCACCCCGGCCCGCCCGGTGACGAGGATCCCGGCGGTGCCGCCGGAGCAGATCCCGGTGAACGCCGCCCGCAGCCGGGAGATCTCGGGGTCCCGGGCGAAGAGCCGCGCCGGCCCGGTGAGCTGGTGCGGGAAGTCGCGGTCGCCGAGCGCGAACGGCCGGATCGGGGCCAGCTGCCGTCCGCCGTGCCCGCCGCCGGCCTTCACCATCTCCTGCCGCAGTCGTCGCAGGTCGTGCAGCAGCCCGGCCGCGCTCTGGTAGCGCCGGCCCGGCTCCTTCTCCAGCAGCTTGGCCACGATGTCCGAGAACGGACGCGGCAGAGCCGGGTTCAGGACGGCGACGGGGGTGGGCAGGCGGGCCAGCTGGTCGCGCATCAGGCCCAGCGCGTCGGCCTCGCCGCGGCCGAACGGGGGCTCACCGGTGCACAGCTCGTGGATCACGACGCCGAGCGTGTAGAGGTCGGCGCGCTGGTCGACCGGCTGGGCGGTGCGGCCGGTCTGCTCCGGGGCCAGGTAGACCAGGCGCTGGATGAGCGAGTTGCTGTGCGAGTAGCCGGGCTGTTCGCCCGAGAACAGGGTCGCCCGGTCGAAATTGACGATGAAGGGCCGGTTCTGGGGAACGCTGAGCAGGATCACCTCGGGGCTGAGGTCACTGTGCACCACACCCCGCCCGTGGATCTCGGTGAGCAGCGCGGCCAGGTCGACCACCACGTCCACCAGGGCCGGGACATCGAGGTGCCACTTCGGGCTGCGCATCAGGCCGCGCAGCGACTCACCGCGGAACGCGCGCACGTGGTAGACCGTGCCGGTCGCCGGGCCGACCAGCTGCGGCACCCCCGGGATGCCGCGCAGGCGGTCCATCACGGCCGCCGAGTGACGCGCCCGCAGGGCGGCGTTGACCCCGCGCATCTCCCGGCGGATCAGCGCGTCGTCACCCGTCCCGATCCGGGTGACCCGGCCGAAGCGGTCGTCGTGGATCAGGATCTCGCCCGGTGCCAGCCCGGCCGCGGGCTCCGGCGGCCGTTGCCCCGGAACAGCCCCGTCGGCCCGGGTGTCCCTGCCGCTCCCCGGTTCCGTGTTCGTCATGAATGGTGCCTCGCAATCCCCGTTACCACTCCCCATCGGTGGTGACGCGCGGCGACTCAAGCCATGGGGCCCAACGGGGGACGCGCCGGTCCGGGAACGTCGGTAGGCTCAGCAACATGTTTGATACAGATCGAACACCGGACCTGAAGTCGCCCTACGCCGTCTGGCTCGGCCTCGGCCCGCAGGCGGTCGGAGCCTACGAGGGCCGCGAGGGAGAGCTCACCGCGCAGATCGAGCAGCTCGGTTTCGGGGCACTCTGGCTCGGCGGTTCCTGGGGAGCCGACCTGGCCCCGGTCGAGCGGATGCTGGCCGGCACTCCCGGGCTGGTCGTCGGCACCTCGATCGCCAACATCTGGCGCGATCCGGCCGAGGCGGTGGCGGCCTCGTACCGGAAGGTGGCCGACCGGTTCGGCGACCGGTTCGTGCTCGGCCTGGGCGTCGGCCACCATCCGCAGACCGAGTTCAACCAGGGGCAGTACGACAAGCCGCTCGCGAAACTGCGGGCCTACCTGGACGTTCTCGACGAGGGCGGGGTGCCGGCGCGCAACCGGGCCCTGGCCGCGCTCGGCCCGAAGGCCCTGGAGCTGGCTCGCGACCGTTCGGCCGGGGCGCTGCCCTACCTGACCACGCCCGAGCACACCCGCACGGCCCGCGCGGCGCTGGGGCCCGACCGGCTGCTGGTGCCCGAGCAGAAGGTGGTGCTGAGCAGCGACCCGGACGAGGCCCGGGGCCTGGCGCGCGGCGTGCTGAAGCCCTACCTCGGCCTGCCGAACTACGTGAACTCGTGGCTGCGGCTGGGATTCACCGAGGCGGACGTGGAGAACGGCGGTAGCGACCGGCTGATCGACGGTCTCTTCGGCTGGGGCCCGGACGCGCTGATGCGGGTGCGGGCGCACCGCGAGGCCGGGGCCGACCAGGTCTGCGTGCAGCCCGTGCCGGCGCCGGGCCGGCACGCGCTCGACGACCTGCGGGTCATCGCCCGCGAACTCTTCTGAGACGCGCGGGTGGGCTCCCCACCGGGGTGCCCACCCGCGTCCTCAGTTCTCGGTCTCGTCGTTCTTCTTCGGCGGCTTCGCCTTCGCCTCGGAATCGTCGTCGGGGCGGGTCAGTGTGCGCTTGCGCTGCGCGCGGGCCAGCCCGGCGATGAAGTCGGGGTCGTCGTCGGGACCGACGGGGTACTGCGTCATGCCCTCGGCGGCCCAGCCGGTGCCGGAGGGGTGCCCGGGGGCGTGCTCGTGGCGGCCGCGGCGCGGGCCACTGGTCAGCAGCCAGAACACCGCACCGAAGAGCGGCACCACGAGAACCACGGCGACCCACTGACCGCGGGTCAGGCGGTGGAGCTCGTCGGGCGGCGTCTGCATCACGTCGAAGACGGAGTAGACGATGAGGCCGATGTAGAGCAGCGCGGGCAGGGCGGTCAGCAGCACGTGCGCTCCCCCTTCTGTCGGTGTTCCCGATACCGGCGCACCAGGGCGCCTGGCATCCCTCGGCCGGCGGTTCGGCCGGGAGAAAACCCGTCCCCCAAGCCTGCCACGTTCCGCGCGTCTTGTGACCGTCGTCGGGCTGAGAGTAAGCCCGGAAATCCATCAGTAGTAGTAGGGGTACGGGCTCCAGTCCGGGTCGCGCTTCTGCAGGAACGCGTCGCGTCCCTCCACCGCCTCGTCGGTCATGTAGGCCAGGCGGGTCGCCTCGCCGGCGAACACCTGCTGGCCCATCAGCCCGTCGTCCGTCAGGTTGAAGGCGAACTTGAGCATGCGCTGGGCCGTCGGGCTCTTGGCGTTGATCTCGGCGGCCATCCGCAGGGCGGCGTTCTCCAGATCGGCGTGGTCGGCCACCTCGTTCACGGCGCCCATGCGCTGCATCGCCTCGGCGTCGTAGGCCCGGCCCAGGAAGAAGATCTCCCGGGCGTTCTTCTGGCCCACCATCTTGGCCAGGTAGGCCGAGCCGTAACCGGCGTCGAACGAGCCCACGTCGGCGTCGGTCTGCTTGAACCGGGCGTGCTCGCGGCTGGCGATCGTCAGGTCGCAGACCACGTGCAGGCTGTGCCCGCCACCGGCCGCCCAGCCGTTCACCACCGCGATGACGACCTTGGGCATGGTGCGGATCAGGCGCTGCACCTCGAGGATGTGCAGCCGGCCACCCTCGACCTTCACCCGGGCGGAGTCGACCGTGTCGGCGGTGTCGCCCTCGGCGTACTGGTAGCCGCTACGGCCCCGGATGCGCTGGTCGCCGCCGGAGCAGAACGCCCAGCCGCCGTCCTTCGCGCTCGGGCCGTTGCCGGTGAGCAGCACCGTGCCCACGTCCGGGGTGCGCCGCGCGTGGTCAAGGGCCTGGTAGAGCTCGTCCACGGTGTGCGGACGGAAGGCGTTGCGTACTTCCGGACGGTCGAAGGCGATGCGCACCGTGCGGCCGGCCGGACCCGGACGGGTACATCTGTGATAGGTGATGTCGGTAAAGTCGTATTCGGGAACGGACTCCCACGACGTCGGATCGAAGATCGCGGAAACGGTCGGGTCGGCATCGTGAGAGCTCGTCACCCACCGAAGAATAGGCGGGCCGGCGTCGCGCACCGGTCCTGCCCCCGCGCGACGAGCCCCAGGGCGGGGGTGGTGACGAGGTGGTCCGCGAGCCACGGATGAGGTTCACCCTCCGTGGGCAGGACGCGGTCTGGTACTACCAGGACCGCTCGCACAGCCATGTCCTCGTCGACCCCGACGTGGTGCGGCGCTCCGCCTCGCCCGGGTTCGTGCGGCCGGTCGAGCTGTGGGCCGCGCGTCAGTGGTCGCGCCCGCCGCACGCCCCGGTCGTGCGCTACGCCCAGCTGTTCGGCTCGCTGGTCTCGCTCGACGACGACGAGCCCGCCGACCCCTCGTCGTTCACGCTGCCCGACCGGGCGATCGACCGGGCCCGGGCGGTCGACTTCGTCGCCGATCCGCACTTCCGGCTGGGGGCGCTGGGTTCACTGATGGACGCGGTGGCCGCCGCGGTCGCGGGCGGCAAGCCGGTCGTGCTGGCGGCTCCCGACCAGATCACCGGGGTGCGCTGGATCGCCCTGATCAGTTTCCTGGCGCCGCCGCCGGTGAGCCTGCGGCTGTCGTTCTCCACCTACGAGCGGCTCACCGACGTGCTGGCCCGGGCCTCGGCCGAGGCCGGCGGCGGGGGCGACCTGATCTCGGCGGCGCTGCAGGAAGACGACCCCGAGGGCTGGCGCACGCCGGTCGTCAGCGTGGTGCTGGAGCCCGACCTCGACTCGAACCTGCCGCGGGGTCGCGAACTCCCGGTCGTGATCGTCGACCCGCGTATGGACCCGCTGGTCGTGGCCACCGGCGGCCGGGCCCACCGCCGCACCCACCTGGGCCAGCTGGTGCCGGTCACCGACTGGTCGCGGCTGGGGCTCGACGCGGTCTGCGAGGAGACGGGGGCGCTCGAGCGATGTCTGCGCCGTCTCGACGACCTCAGCCTGACCACCCCGCCCGCCGGTGGCCTGCGCGGCGACTGGTGGCCCGGCACCGGTGACGACGCCCAGGGCGCGGCCTGGTTCCTGGCCGGGGCGGTCGCGCTGACGCCGGGCCTGCCGCTGGCGCTGCCCACGGCGACCCGCATCATCCTCCGGGACACCCCGCCCGGCCTGCAGCTTTCCGACGATCTGGCCGCCGCGCTGGCGTCGCTGGTCGCGGCCACGGTCGACAACGCGGCCCAGGCCTGGACCCGTCTGGTCAACGCCCTGGAGTCCGACCCGCCGCGGCCCGCGCTGGTGCAGGCGGCGTTCGAGAGCTACCTGTACCTGTCGTTCGAAGACGACGACTGGCTGCTGCACGAGCCCCCGCCCCTGCCCGGGAGCATCCGTTTCGACCCGGGGCTGGCGGCCCGGCTGCGCTCGCCCCTGGCCAAGCTGACCGACCGGCTGGCCCGTCCGGCCGGGGGTGGTGAGGCCGCGGTCCGGCACGGCGTGTTGCTGCTGCGGGCGGTCGATTTCGCTCACCGCACGGCCCGTCTGGTGCCGGGGCCGGACCTGTCCGGGCTGGAGTTGCTCGCCGACCGCGCGGCGCGGTTGCTGGCGTCGGGCTCGGGAGCTGCGGTGCGGGGTGGGGCCGGGGAGGGTGAGGTGCTTGAAGACGCGCCGGTCACCCGGGAGGCCCCCTCACCTTCCGGCCCGGTCGGCCCGGTCGGCTCGGGCTCCTCGGGTGACGAGGTCGTGTTGCGGCTGGACGGGGGCGAGCCCGGGTTCGTTCCGGGGGCCGACGTCGCTTCGGGGTCCGGCTCTGTTTCAGGTGCCGGCTCTCGGTCAGATGTCGATGCCGCGCCGGGTGCCGGTGCCGCGCCGGGTGGCGGTGCCGCGCCGGGTGCCGGTGCCGCGCCGGGTGCCGGTGCCGCTCCGGTGGGCGGTGCTGCTCAGGGGTTCTTCGGCGCCTCCTCGGCCCTTGAGGCGTCCAACAGCCCCGGGGAAGGTTCCGGGGAAACCCGGTCACCCGGCACCACTCTCGGCTCCGAACGCCCTTCGGCCGCCCGGCCTCTTCCGCGTTCCCTGGACCCCCAGGGCACCTTCGGGTCCGGTGGTTCCGCGGACCCGAAGGTGCCGGGCATCGGCTCGGGAGCGGTCGGCGAGGGGAACCCGCGGGGTTCGGCCGACGACAGCGTGGGCGCGTGGATCGCGGCGCAGGCCGGCGCACTCGACCCGGCGGCCCTGGCCCGGTGGATCGTGCCGCACCTGGCCCGGGCCGGGCACGAGCCGGGAGGGTGGTTGCACGCCGGACGTCCGCCGGGGGAGCGGCTGCCCGCGGCCGTGCTGGCCCTGCTCGCCCCGGCGGTGGACGCCGACCGCCTTGCCCGGATGCGTCCCGAGGAACTCGCGGCGGCCGACGTCGGACGGGGACCCGACCGGGTCGCGCTCGAGGTCGCGGTGGCCTCGGCCACCGGGCGGATCGTGGGTGACCCCCGGCTGCGCGGGCCCGCGGTGCGTCATCTGCTGCGTCTCGACCTCGACGCGAACCCCCTGGCCGACCCGGAACCCCTGGTCGCGCGCATCTTCTCGCGGCTGGCGGCGGGCGAGGCGTGGAGCGCCGGGCTGCTGCTGCAGATCGCCGAGCCGGCCCCGCCCACGCTGGCGCCGCACCTGGTCCCGGTCGCGCTGCGGCACCTGGCCGACTGGCTCGACGATGCCGACAGCGCCCGTCTGGCCGCCGCCCTGCTCAAGCGCGTCGACTTCCTGCCCGGCCGCGACCCCGACGGCCGCGAGCGCCCGCGCCGCGCCGGGGTCACCGACGCCCAGGCCCAGCTGCTGAACCTGCTGGCGATCGCCGGTCCGGGCTGGCACGAGCAGGACGACGGACTGCACCGCCGCGCCGCCGAGATGCTCATGTTCGCCGACCGCGCCTGGCCCGGCCTCGCCCCGGCCGAGCGCCGCCTGATCGCCCCGCGGGTCACGGTGGCCGCCTTCGCCGTCGCGATCGCCGCCGAGCCCGCCCAGCGCGACACCGTGCTGCGCTCGCGGCTGGCCGTGGTCCCGGTCGGCAACGCCTGGCGCGAGGCGGTGCCGCTGGGGATGGAGCAGGCCCTTCCGCTGGTCGCGGGCATCCTCCGGCAGAACCGCCACCGGCTGGCCGGCGAGGTCGTGATCGCCTCCACCCGGGCGATGCTGCGGCCCGGTGACGCGTCCGCAGGATCGGCCCCGACCTCAGGACCGGGGTCGCGGGCGGCGGCGCTGCCCGCCGTCGGGGCCGACGTGCCGCGTCTGTCCGAGCTGCCGGTCGGCCCGGCGCTGCGTCGTCTGGTGGAGATCGAGAACGCCACCGCACCGGAAGCTTTCGCAGCCCCGGCCTCCGGACCGGCCGGCACCCGCCTCGCCGGTGACCTGATCGCCCTGGTCGAGGCCGAGATCCGGGCCGCCACCGGCGGAGTCGACCGCACTGCCCTGCGCCGGTTCTGGGAGCAGGCGCTGCCCGGGGCCACGCTGTCCGTCGAGCCCCTGCCCCTCGACGAGCCCGCTCCGGAGGTGATCCGGGGCAAGGTGATCCGCGACGATCCCGGCCCCCGGCGCCGTTCCCGTCTGCGCTCCGCGATCAGCGGACGCATCCCGATCGTCCGCCCCGACCGCCACCCCGAACCGCCCCCCGCCTACCCCAACCACCCCGACACCCCGCCCCCCGGCACCTCCCCGGACGCCCGGACCCGCCCCACCGCACCCCGCGGCCTCACCCCACCCCACGGCACGACCCCGGGCGACGGCACCTGGCGTCCGGGCCGGTCCACGCAGCCGACGGACTCGGCCCACCCGGCGGACGCGGCCCACCCGACGGACGCCGTCCACCCCACGCACCCCGACGCGTCCCTCATCAACCCCACTGATGCGCACGCGGGCGCCCCTCACCCGAGCGACCCCGACGCGTCCTCCGTCAACCCCACCGACGCCCACGCGAGAGCCGCCCGCCCGGGCGACCCCGACGCGTCCACCATCGACCTGACCGGAACCGGAACGGGAACCGGAACCCCCGACGCCGAGGCGTCCGACGCCCTCAGCCCGTCCTCGGAGGTGGACCTGCGCCCCGACGCCCACCTGCGCCGGCCCCGCGGAGCCGAACGCGCGGTGAATCGCCCGCCGTGGCTGGAGTGGCTGAGAACGGTGCGCCGCCGACCCTGACTCGCGCCACCCGACCGCGCGAAGGGGGTCGGGGGACAGGCGCCGGGGGCACACCTGGGAGCATGGACGCGTGATTGCCCGGTGAACCCGTCGACCGCCCTGGCCACCGTCCTCGTCGACTCGCTCGCGCGTCTCGGCGTGCGGCACGTCGTGCTCTGCCCGGGCAGCCGCTCGGCCCCGCTGGCCTACGCGCTGGCCGAGGCCGCCGACGCCGGCACGATCGAGCTGCACGTCCGCATCGACGAGCGCACGGCCGGATTCCTGGCCCTGGGACTGTCCCGCGGCGACGAGAACGCCCCGGCGGCCGTCGTCACCACGTCGGGCACCGCCGTGGCCAACCTGCATCCGGCCGTGCTGGAGGCGGCGCACGCGGGAGTGCCGCTGATCGTGCTGTCCGCCGACCGTCCGCACGAGCTGCGGGGCACCGGGGCGAGCCAGACCACCGACCAGGCCAAGATCTTCGGCTCCGCCGTGCGCTGGTTCGGCGAGGTCCCCGCTCCCACCGGGCACCGCGCCGGGCAGGTCGCGGGCTGGCGCAACGTCGCTTCGCGAGCCTTCGCCGCCGCTCTCGGCCGCATCGGGCACCAGCCCGGGCCGGTCCAGCTCAACGTCGGTTTCCTCGAGCCGCTGACGCCCGACGAGGGCGAGCCGGGGTCGTGGCCCGAGCCTCTGGTGCCGGGGCCGGACGAGCGGGAGACCGGCCTCACCCGCGTCGCCCCACCGGTGCCGCCCGCCCCGTACATCCTCGACAGTGGCCTGCGCACGGTCGTTCTCGCCGGTGACGGCGCCGGGCCCGAGGCCGCCGCGCTGGCCGCGAGCGCGCGCTGGCCGTTGCTCGCCGAACCCTCGTCCGGCGTCCGTGAGCACGCCACCGTCGCGCCCTACCGCCTGGTGCTGGGCACCGAACTGGGCGGACGCATCGAGCGGGTCGTGGTGTTCGGGCGGCCCACGCTGTCGCGGCCGGTCACCCGGCTGCTCTCGTCCGGCGCGGTACAGGTGCTCGTCGTGTCACCGCGGCCGGACTGGAGCGACGCCGGACGTCAGGCGTCCGTCGTACTGCCCGCCGTGGCCGTGGCCGAGGATCACCAGGCCGACGAGATCTGGCTCAGCGAGTGGGTTTCCGCGGGAGACGCCGCCGAGAAGGCCGTGAACGCGGTGCTCGACGGCGCCGGGCGGCTCACCGGGCAGCTGGTCGCGCGGGCCACGGCCGAGGCCACCCGGCCGGGGCACCTGCTGATCTCCGGCTCCAGCAACCCGATCCGCGACCTCGACCTGGTCGGGCGCATCCCGAACGGGGCCCGGATCGTGGCCAACCGGGGCCTGGCCGGTATCGACGGCACGGTCTCCACCGCCCTCGGGGTCGCGCTCGCCACGAAGCGCCCGGCCCGGCTGCTGATCGGTGACCTGACCCTGCTGCACGACGCCAACGGCCTGCTGTTCGGGCCGGACGAGCCCTGCCCGGACGTGCAGATCGTGCTGGTCGACGACAACGGCGGAGGCATCTTCTCCACGCTCGAGCACGGTGCCCGGGCGGGGGCCGGTGCGAAGCAGAACCGGCACTACGAGCGGGTGTTCGGCACTCCCCAGCAGATCGACGTCGAGGCGCTGTGCGCGGCCTACTCGGTCGCCTACCAGCCCGTCGACGAGGTGACCCAGCTGCGGGAGGTGCTCGACGCGTCCATCATCGGCATCTCGGTGGTGCACGTGCGGATCGACCGCACGCGGCACCGTGAGCTCAACGACGCGCTGAGGGCCGCTATCGGCTGAGGGCGCCCTTGACCGGCAGCAGCTTGGCCTCGGACTCGGCCAGCTCGGAGGCCGGGTCGGAGCCCGCGACGATGCCGCAGCCGGCGAAGAGCCGGAAGCGGTGCGGGTCTTCGGCGTCGAGCTGGGCGCAGCGCAGGGCGATGCCCCACTCGCCGTCGCCGGCGGCGTCGACCCAGCCGACCGGACCGGCGTAGCGTCCGCGTTCCATGCCCTCGACCGCTTCGATCAGCTTCGCGGCGGCCGGGGTGGGGGTGCCGCAGACCGCGGCCGACGGGTGCAGTGCCGCGGCCAGGTCGAGGGACGTGGTGCCGTCGGCCAGCACCGCGGTGACGTCGGTGGCCAGGTGCATGACGTTGGGCAGGTGCAGCACGAACGGGGAGTCGGGCACGTTCGTCGTGGTGCAGTGCGGGGCCAGGGCCTCGGCGACCGAGCGCACGGCGTACTCGTGCTCCTCGAGGTCCTTGCTCGAGCGGGCCAGGGACGCGGCCAGGGCCAGGTCCTGCTCGTCGTTCTGGGTGCGCCGGATCGTGCCCGCCAGCACCCGCGAGGTGACGAGGCCGCGTTCCAGCTTGACCAGCATCTCCGGGGTGGCGCCGACCAGGCCGTCGACGCTGTAGGTCCAGCAGTTCTGGTAGCCGTTCGCGAGGCGGCTGATCAGGTCGCGGGGGTCGACGGGTTCGGCGGTGCGGGCGACCACGTCACGGGCCAGCACCACTTTCTCCACCTCGCCGCCCTTGATCCGGGAGATCGCCTCGGTGACGGCGTCCATCCATTCCCGGGGCTCGCGGGCCGAGGTGAACACGGTGCCCTCGGGGGACTGCATGATCCGCTCGTGCTGCGTGAGCGTGACCGGTGTGGGCAGGGCGCCGTCGGCGCTGATCGTGGTCAGCCACCAGGTGCCGCCGCGATGACCCACGACGACCTCGGGCACGATCAGCGCGCCGCCGTCGGGGGAGCTGGGCGAGAAGGCGAACGAGCCGAAGGCGACCGGGCCGGTGCCGGGCAGGCGGACCTCGTCGCGGATCACCGCGCGTTTGGCCACCTCGGCCCAGGTACGGGCGGCGGTGTCGAAGCGGGACTCGCCGTGGCCGGTCACCCGCAGGACCTCGCCCCATCCGACCAGGCCCTCACCGTGACGCACCCAGGCCAGTGACGGGCCGGGCGGCAGCAGGGCGAGCAGGGGGCCGGGATCGGAGATCGCCACGGTGCGGGCGACCAGGGGTGCCAGGGCGGGGGCAGTGGTCATGATGACGTCAAGATTAGGAGCGGTTCGGGCGTCGGATCCCGCCGGGGCCACCCTTGGATCATGCCCGGACGCCCCGGGTGACCCGTGATCAAGCCCGTGGCCTGCGGGACTGCGGTGCATTGTGAACTCGCGCACCCTGCGCCCGAACGGTTGCCTGACGCACACGTCAGGACACGGTGGGGCGATTGTCGGTGGCGCGTGGGAGCATCAGAGGCATGTCCCGCGCTGGTCTGGAGAAGACGCCACATGAGGTGGCGAGCATGTTCGACGGTGTCGCCGCTCGCTACGACCTGACCAACACCGTGCTGGCCATGCGCCAGGACGTGCGCTGGCGGCGCCTGGTCGCCGAGGCCCTCGATCTGCGGCCCGGGCAGACGGTGCTCGACCTGGCCGCCGGCACCGGTACCTCGAGCGAGCCGTTCGCCGACGCCGGGGTGCACACCGTGCCCTGCGACTTCAGCCTGGGCATGCTCCGCGTGGGCAAGAACCGCCGCACCGACCTCCCCTTCGTCGCCGGCGACGCCACCCGCCTGCCCTTCGCCGACGCCTCGTTCGACGCCGTCACCATCTCGTTCGGCCTGCGCAACGTGGTCGACGTCGACGGGGCGCTCGCCGAGATGCGCCGCGTCACCAAGCCGGGCGGCAAGCTCGTGGTCTGCGAGTTCTCGCACCCGGTGTGGTCGCCCTGGCGCGTGGTCTACACCGAGTACCTGATGCGGGCTCTGCCCGAGGTCGCCAAGGCCGTGAGCTCCAACCCCGAGGCCTACGTCTACCTGGCCGAGAGCATCCGGGCCTGGCCCGACCAGCGGGGCCTCGCCGCGAAGCTCTACGCCGCAGGCTGGAGCGACGTCTCGCACCGCAACCTGTCCGGCGGCATCGTGGCCCTGCACCGCGCCTATCGCTGAGCCGCAGAACCGTTCCTGCTTTTCGGTGCCCCCGGTCCCACGGCCGGGGGCACCGTCGCGTCCAGCCCCAACCCCGCTGCTTGAGGACGCGTCGGCACCAACCCCCCACCCCTCACCACCCACCCGGGTCGGCTCAGGCGCCCCGGACACCCCCGGCGAGTTCGCGCTCTGAGCTGGCCCCCTCTGTGTCGACCGCCTAGCGTCGCCGCCTCGAGCTGGCCATCCTGCGTCGACTGCCCTGCGTCGACTGCCCTGCGTCGACTGCCCTGCGTCGACTGCCCTGCGTCGACCGTCCAGCGTTGGCCTTTCTGCGTTGCCAGCAGGGCCAAGCTCCGGCTGAGCGGCGTGGCTCCGGAACGTCCCGGGCCGCGTCACATCAGCCGTCGCGCAAAGCAGTCGCCGAGTCCCACCTGCATGGCATGCCCACCTGCAGGGCAGGCGGTTTGGTCGGTGGCTGGTGCGCGTAGTCAGGTCTGGCCCGGATCGGCGAGTGTGCTGCTTTCGATTATCGACTATCGATAATCGAAAGCAGCACACGTTGCCGCACCGACCTGGTTGCCGTACCGACCTGGTTGCCGTACCGACCTGGTTGCCGTACCGACCTGGTTGCCGTACCGACCTGGTTGCCGTACCGACCTGGTTGCCGTACCGACCTGGTTGCCGTACCGACCTGGTTGCCGTACCGACCTGGTTGCCGTACCGACCTGGTTGCCGTACCGACCTGGTTGCCGTACCGACCTGGTTGCCGCACCGACCTGGTTGCCGCACCGACCTGGTTGTCGTGCCGGGCTGGTTGTCGTGCTGGTTGCCGCACCGACCTGGTTGCCGCACCGACCTGGTTGCCGCACCGACCTGGTTGCCGTGCCGGGCTGGTTGCCGTGCCGGGCTGGTTGCCGTGCCGGGCTGGTTGCCGTGCCGGGCTGGTTGCCGTGCCGGGCTGGTTGCCGTGCCGGGCTGGTTGCCGTGCCGGGCTGGTTGTCGTGCCGGGCTGGTTGTCGTGCCGGGCTGGTTGTCGTGCCGGGCTGGTTGTCGTGCCGGGCTGGTTGTCGTGCCGGGCTGGTTGTCGTGCCGGGCTGGTTGTCGTGCCGGGCTGGTTGTCGTGCCGACCCTTGGCGTTGCGGCAGGTCGTTGGGGGGTTGGTTTGGATGACCGGTGGGGCGTGACCGACTGGAGGTGGCCTCAGGGGTGGGGCGACGCGTCCGCAAGCAGGTTTGGGGTTGGGGTTCCGAATCGGGACTTTGGTCCGGGGGGATCCCGGGACTATTGGAAATAGCAAGCCCTTGGGGCATCAGTTTTCTGAGTTATCGGTGAACGGTCGAAGTGGGGCAGTTCAAATCCGCACATCAGGCTTGTCGGTGAAACCTCAAGCAAAACGACTGATTGATATTGGCACAGCGTGACGAAACAAAAGATGTGGCTGGGGTAGGTGCGCGAGTTGAAGTGACACCCTGTGTCGAAAACAAGGGCATAGGTCCTCGGAGCGGCTGCCGCGAGTCCTTCGAATTAGCACCTGATTCTGTCACCTAAATCGGGGACAGTGTCATGCGGCTTGGAAAACCACTGCGGGGCAACCGTATTCAGGAATGAATTACGTCACTGTGATCGTTCGTAAAACCCCAGGTCAGGAGTCATCTGAACAACGGGCCAAAGCGGTACCCCGGCACTCTGCCGCCTTCTCTTCTGGTCGTATGCTGTGCCACGTGAATCACTTCACAAGCGCGTTCGGCCGGTCTTCCGGGCCGGTCGCCTGTAATCGCGACGGGGCGGTTGACCCTGCTCCGTCCGCGAATGTGCAGGCCCCTAGGATGAGCGCGACCCGGGCTGATCCGGGCTCGTCAATGGCGACAAGTGCGGGAGGGCCGCTGCCGTGAACCCTTACGTTCCGATCCTGGCGCTCATGGCCATTGCCGCGGGATTCGCCGGCTTCTCGCTGATCGCCACCTCGCTGTCCGGGCCCAAGCGCTACAACCGGGCCAAGCTCGAGGCCTACGAGTGCGGCATCGAGCCGACGCCGCACGCCGCCGGGGGTGGCCGCTTCCCGGTCAAGTACTACCTGGTGGCGATGCTGTTCATCGTCTTCGACATCGAGAGCGTCTTTCTCCTGCCGTTCGCCGTGGCCTTCGACTCCCTGGGCGTGTTCGCGCTGGTCGAGATGGTGCTGTTCGTGATCACCGTCTTCATCGCCTACGCCTACGTCTGGCGCCGCGGCGGCCTGGAGTGGGACTGAGCCTGCGAGTGGGACTGAGCCTGCGAGTGGCACTGAGCCTGAGCGCCCCGAAGACTGCGGCGGGATAGAGGGAATCAGATGGGTATCGAAGAGAAGCTTCCCAGCGGTTTCATGCTGACCTCGGTCGAGATGCTGGCCGGCTACATGCGCAAGGCGTCGCCCTGGGCGGCCTCGTTCGGCCTGGCCTGCTGCGCCATCGAGATGATGACCAGCGGCGGCCCGCGCTACGACCTCGGCCGCTTCGGCATGGAGGTCTTCCGGGCCTCGCCGCGCCAGGCCGACCTGATGATCGTGGCCGGCCGGGTGAGCCAGAAGATGGCCCCGGTCGTGCGCCAGGTCTACGACCAGATGACCGAGCCGAAATGGGTTCTGTCGATGGGCGTCTGCGCGTCGTCGGGCGGCATGTTCAACAACTACGCGATCGTCCAGGGCGTCGACCACATCGTTCCGGTCGACATCTACCTGCCCGGCTGCCCGCCCCGTCCCGAGATGCTGATCAACGCGATTCTCGAGCTGCACAAGCAGATCCAGAGCATGCCGCTGGGCGTCAACCGGGAGAAGGCGGCCCGCGCGGCCGAAGAGGCTGCGCTGAAGGCTATTCCCACCTCCCAGATGAAGGGTCTGCTCCGGTGACCGACGGCATCGAAGAGCCCGGCGAGCTGTCCGTCAACACCCCGGCGGCCGACGTCATCACCACCCGCCACGGCATGTTCGGCAACCGCGACACCGGCGACACCTCGGGTTTCGGCGGCCTCGTGCGCAGCGTGGCCCTGCCTCCACCCACGCCCCGTCCCTACGGCGGGTGGTTCGACGACGTGGCCGACACCCTGGCCCAGGCTCTGAGCACCGCCGGCACCGACCCGGCCACCGCCATCGAGACCGTGGTCGTCGACCGCAACGAGATCACCTTCCACGTCCGCCGTGAGCACATCCTTCAGGTCGTGAAAAGCCTTCGGGACGAACCGGATCTGCGGTTCGAGCTGTTCTCCGGCGTCAGCGGCGTGCACTACCCCGACGACAAGGGCCGCGAGCTGCGGGCGGTGTACCACCTGACCTCGATCACCCACACCCGCCGGGTCCGTCTCGAGGTCGCCGCCCCCGACGCCGACCCGCACGTCCCCTCGATCGTCGAGGTCTACCCCAGTGCCAACTGGCACGAGCGGGAGACCTGGGACTTCTTCGGCCTGATCTTCGACGGTCACCCGTCGCTGACCCGGATCCAGATGCCCGACGACTGGCCCGGTCACCCCCAGCGCAAGGACTATCCGCTCGGCGGCATCCCGGTGGAGTACAAGGGCGCCACCGTGCCGCCGCCGGACACGAGGAGGTCGTACAACTGATGGCCGAATCCACCATCGACGCGGAGATCAACCCCGAAGAGGGCAAGGTCTTCAACGCCTCCGGCGGAGACTGGGCCGACATCGCCGAGGAGGCGGTGACCCTCGGCGAGGAACGCATCGTCGTCAACATGGGCCCGCAGCACCCGTCCACCCACGGCGTGCTCCGCCTCATCCTCGAGCTCGACGGCGAGACGGTGACCGAGGCGCGAGCCGGAATCGGTTACCTGCACACCGGTATCGAGAAGAACATGGAGTTCCGCAGCTGGACGCAGGGGGTCACCTTCTGCACCCGCATGGACTACCTGGCCCCGCTGTACTCCGAGGCCGCGTACTGCCTGGGCGTCGAGAAACTGCTCGGCATCACCGACGACATCCCCGAGCGGGCCAGCGTCATCCGCGTGCTGCTGATGGAGCTCAACCGGGTCAGCTCGCACCTGGTCGCCCTCGGCACCGGCGGCATGGAGATCGGCGCCCTGACCGTGATGACGGTCGGCTTCCGGGAGCGCGAGGTGGTGCTGCACCTGCTCGAGCTCATCACCGGCCTGCGCATGAACCACGCCTTCATCCGCCCCGGCGGCCTGGCCCAGGACCTGCCGCCCGGCGCGATCGACCGCATCCGCGAGGACATCCCGCTGCTGCGCCGGGGCATCGCCGACATCGAGAAGCTGTCGAACGAGAACCCCCTGGTCAAGATGCGCCTGCAGGACGTGGGCCACCTCGACCTGACCGGCTGCATGGCCCTGGGCCTCACCGGCCCGGTGCTGCGTTCCACCGGATTCCCCCACGACCTGCGCAAGTCCGAGCCCTACTGCGGTTACGAGACCTACGACTTCGACGTCCAGACCTGGGACTCCTCCGACGCCTACGGGCGGATGCGGATCCGGATCAACGAGATGAAGGAGTCGCTGAAGATCGTCGAGCAGTGCCTCGACCGGCTCGCCGAACTCGGCCCGGGCCCGGTGATGATCGGCGACAAGAAGATCGCCTGGCCGGCCCAGCTGGCCATCGGCGGCGACGGGATGGGCAACAGCCTCGACCACATCAAGGAGATCATGGGCACCTCGATGGAGGCCCTGATCCACCACTTCAAGCTGGTCACCGAGGGCTTCCGGGTTCCGGTCGGCCAGGTCTACCAGGCAGTCGAGGCTCCCCGCGGTGAGCTCGCGGTGCACCTCGTGTCCGACGGCGGAACCCGGCCCTACCGGGCGCATTTCCGGGATCCCTCGTTCCACAACCTGCAGGCGACAGCGGCGATGAGTGAGGGCGGGCAGGTGGCCGACGTGATCGTGGCCGTGGCTTCCATCGATCCGGTGATGGGTGGTGTCGACCGCTGATGGCACTCTCCGCCGAAGCCGTCGAACGGCTCTCCGAGCAGTCCCGCGAGATCATCGCCCGCTATCCCCAGGAGCGCAGCGCGCTGCTTCCGATGCTGCACCTGATGCAGAGCGAGGAAGGGTTCGTCAGCCCCGACGGAATCGCGCTGTGCGCACAGCTTCTCGGGCTGAGCACGGCCGAGGTCTCCGCGGTGGCCACCTTCTACACCCAGTACAAGCGTCACCCCAACGGTGAGTACACGGTCGGCGTCTGCACCAACACGCTGTGCGCGGTGATGGGCGGCGACGCGATCTTCGAGTCGCTGGAAGACCACCTCGGCGTCGGTCACGACGAGACCACCGAGGACGGCAAGATCACGCTCGAGCGCATCGAGTGCAACGCGGCCTGCGACTTCGCCCCCGTGGTGATGGTGAACTGGGAGTTCTTCGACAACCAGACCCCGTCGTCCGCCCGGGGTGTCTGCGACCGGCTGCGCTCGGGTGAGGTCGTGAGGCCCACGCGGGGCCCGAACCAGGTGCCCACCTTCAAAGAGGTCTCGCACGTGCTCGCGGGTTTCAACGACGGACGCGCCGGTGAGGGTGTCGGTGCCGGTGAGGCTTCCCTGCGGGGAACCGTACTGGCAGCCGAGAAGGGCTGGGAGGCACCTGGTCCCGCGGGCACCGGTGGTCCTTCGGCCGGGTCCCCGAAGAGCGACACCGACTCCACCCAGAGCGTCACCACCCCGTCGGCGACCGCTTCCGCGGCCGCCGACGTGAAGGAACGCGGCGCCAAGACCAGCGGCTCGGACGCCCCGGCGGTCGACCCGGCGACGAAGAACCGGGCGGGTACCGAGGCGGGCAAGCCCCCGGGCGAGGCCACCCAGGGCGAGAGCGACCCCGGTACCGGTACCGAGAAGAAGGGCTGAGGTCCGATGACGGAAACTGTGCGCGAGCCGGTCACTCTCACCCCGGTGCTGTCAAAGCACTGGAGCGAGGCCGAGTCCTGGACCCTCGAGAGCTACGAGCGCAACGGCGGCTACCAGGCCCTGCGCAAGGCCCTCGCCATGACCCCCGAAGACGTCGTGACCACGGTGAAGGACTCCGGCCTGCGCGGCCGGGGCGGCGCCGGCTTCCCGACCGGGCTGAAGTGGAGCTTCCTGCCCAAGCCCGACGGTAACCCGCGCTACCTGGTCGTCAACGCCGACGAGTCGGAACCCGGTACCTGCAAGGACATCCCGCTGATGATGGCCACGCCCCAGTACCTGATCGAGGGCGCGATCATCACCTGCCACGCGATCCGGGCCGAGCGGGCGTTCATCTACCTGCGCGGCGAGGTCGTGCACGTCTACCGCCGTCTGCTGCAGGCCGTCGAAGAGGCGCGCGCCGCGGGCTATCTCGGCGAGAACGTGCTCGGCTCGGGCCAGAACATCGACATCGTGGTGCACGCCGGTGCCGGTGCCTACATCTGCGGTGAGGAGACGGCGCTGCTCGACTCCCTCGAAGGACGGCGTGGTCAGCCCCGGCTCAAGCCCCCGTTCCCCGCGGTCGCCGGTCTGTACGCCCGGCCCACCGTGGTGAACAACGTCGAGTCGATCGCCAGCGTGCCCAGCATCATCGACAACGGCTCGTCGTGGTTCACCGGCATGGGCACCGCGAAGAGCGCCGGGTTCGGCTTCTTCTCGCTCTCCGGCCACGTGAAGCGCCCCGGCCAGTACGAGGCCCCGCTCGGCATCACGCTGCGCGAGCTGATCGACATGGCCGGCGGTATGCGCGAGGGCCACGAGCTGAAGTTCTGGACGCCGGGTGGTTCGTCCACGCCGATGTTCACGGCCGAGCATCTCGACATCCCGCTGGATTTCGAGTCCACCGGTGCGGCCGGCTCGATGCTCGGCACCCGGGCCCTGCAGATCTTCGACGAGACGGTCTGCGTGGTGCGCGCCGTGCTGCGCTGGACCGAGTTCTACGCCCACGAGTCCTGCGGCAAGTGCACCCCCTGCCGCGAGGGCACCTACTGGCTCGTCCAGGTGCTGCGGCAGCTGGAGGCCGGCTCGGGCAAGCCGGAAGACCTCGACCGTCTGCTGGACATCTGCGACAACATCCTGGGCCGCTCGTTCTGCGCCCTCGGTGACGGCGCGACCAGCCCGATCAGCTCGTCCATCAAGCATTTCAAGGACGAGTACCTGCGCCACCTGGACGAGGGTGGCTGCCCCTTCGACCCGGTGAAGTCCACGCTCTTCGCGGGAGTGAACGCCTGATGACCGTGACCGAACCCTCCAAGCCCGCGGTCGATCTGGTCACGCTGACCATCGACGGCATCGAGGTCAGCGTGCCCAAGGGCACCCTGCTGATCCGCGCGGCCGAGGAACTGGGGATCGCGATCCCGCGGTTCTGCGACCATCCCCTGCTGGCCCCGGCCGGCGCCTGCCGGCAGTGCCTGGTCGAGGTCGCCATGCCCGACCGGGAGGGCAATGTGCGGCCGATGCCCAAGCCGCAGGCGTCCTGCACCATGACGGCCACCCCCGGCATGGTGGTCAAGACCCAGCTCACCTCGGCGGTCTCGGAGAAGGCGCAGCGCGGGGTGATGGAGCTGCTGCTCATCAACCACCCGCTCGACTGCCCGGTCTGCGACAAGGGCGGCGAGTGCCCGCTGCAGAACCAGGCCCTCGCGAACGGGCAGCCGGAGAGCCGTTTCACCGAGGTCAAGCGCACCTTCCCGAAGCCGATCCGGATCTCCACGCAGGTCCTGCTCGACCGCGAGCGCTGCATCCTCTGCCAGCGCTGCACCCGGTTCTCCAAGGAGATCGCCGGCGACCCGTTCATCGACCTGCAGATGCGCGGCGCGCACCAGCAGATCGGCACGTTCTCGCCGGGCGTCCTGAACTTCCACGTCGACCTGCCCGACCCGGTGGTGCGCACGTCGGAGGAACTCGAGCCGACCGTGCAGTCGCAGACGCAGGGCACCGCGACCGACGAGTCCCGCGGCACCGGGCACGACCACCGCACCGGCACCTACGCGGCCGACAGCATCGACAGCGCCCGCACCACCCAGGGGGAGGCCCTGCTCGACGAGTCGGGTCAGCCGTTCGCCAGCTACTTCTCCGGCAACACGATCCAGATCTGCCCGGTCGGCGCGCTCACGGGCGCCGCCTACCGGTTCCGGGCCCGCCCGTTCGACCTGGTCTCCACCAAGGGCGTGTGCGAGCACTGCGCCGGGGGCTGCGCGCTGCGCGTCGACCACCGCCGCGGCAAGGTCACCCGGCGCCTGGCCGCGGAAGACCCGGAGGTGAACGAGGAGTGGAACTGCGACAAGGGCCGCTGGGCGTTCAACTGGAGCACCGGCGCCGACCGTCTCACCCACCCGCTGGTGCGCGACCCCGAATCCGGTGAGCTGGAACCGGTGAGCTGGCCGTACGCCATCGAGGTGGCCGCCGCCGGACTCCTGAAGGCCCGCGAGGCCAACGGTGTCGGCGTGCTGCCGGGCGGTCGCCTGACCGTCGGCGACGCCTACGCCTACGCCAAGTTCGCCCGGATCGTGCTGCGCACCAACGACATCGACTTCCGGGCCCGGTCGCACTCGGCCGAGGAGGAGGCGTTCCTCGGGCACGCCGTGGCCGGTTCCGGCCTGGGCGTCACCTTCGCCGCGGTCGAGGGCGCGCCCGCCGTGCTGCTGGCCGGTCTGGAGGCCGAGGAGGAGGCCGCGAGCCTGTTCCTGCGCCTGCGGAAGTCGGTGCTGCGCAAGGGCAAGAAGGTCACCTCGATCGCCCCCTGGGCGAGCCGGGGCCTGATCAAGCTGTCCGGCACGCTGATCCAGACGCTGCCCGGTCAGGAGGCCGCCGCGCTCGGCAGCCCGGAGGCCGCGGCCGCGGTCGCCGAGCCGGGCTCGGTCATCCTGCTCGGCCCCCGCCTGACCGAGTCGCCCGGCGCCTACCAGGCGGCCCTGGCCCTGGCCGCGAGCTCCGGCGCGCGGCTGGCCTGGGTGCCGCGGCGTTCCGGGGAGCGCGGTGCGGTCGAGGCCGGCCTGCTGCCGGGCCTGCTGCCCGGTGGCCGTCCGGTCTCCGACCCGGCCGCCCGGGTCGACATCGCCGCGGCCTGGGACGTCGACAGCCTGCCGGCGACCCCCGGGCGGGACGCGACCCGAATGGTGGACGACGCGGCCGGGGGAGCCCTGTCGGGTCTCCTGGTCGGTGGTGTCGACCCCGACGACCTGCCCGACCCGGCGGCCGCCCGCGCGGCCCTCGAGAACGCGTCCTTCGTGGTCAGTCTCGAGGTCCGGGCCAGCGCGGTGACGGCCTACGCCGACGTCGTGCTGCCGGTGGCGCCGCCCGCCGAGAAGGGCGGAACGTTCGTGAACTGGGAGGGCCGGTACCGGGAGTTCCCGCAGGCCCTCACCTCGGACGCGCTCAGCGACGGCGAGGTGCTCGACGCGCTGGCCTCCGAGGCCGGTTACCGGCTCGGCCTGAAGGGCGAGCAGGCGGGCACCGCCGAGCTGGCCCAGCTGGGCACCTGGGAGGGTGCCCGGGCCGCGAAGCCGGAGGCGCACACCGTGGCCCCGGCCGGCACCACCCTGCTCTCCACCTGGTCGATGCTGCTCGACCGGGGCCGCCTGCAGGACGGCGAGCCCTACCTGGCCGGCACCGCGCACCGGGCGGTCGCCCGGGTCTCACCGGCCACGGCCACGGAACTCGGTGTCACACCCGGGGTTCCGGGGCAGCTGACGGTGTCCACCGACCGGGGCGAGATCACCCTGCCGCTGGCCGTCACCCCGATGCCCGACGGTGTCGTCTGGCTGCCGAGCAACTCGCCGGGCAGCCCGGTGCGCTCGAGACTGGCGGCCGGCAACGGTTCTCCGGTCTCGGTGCGGCTCGCGAGCGACCAGCTGATGGGAGCCTGACGTGAAATCCCTGGTGCTGCTGGCCGAGAACCCGACGGCCGACTTCTCGCAGGACAACGGCTGGGTCATCGCACTCAAGGCGGTGCTGCTGTTCGTCATCGCGGTGGTGGCCACGCTGCTGATGATCTGGGCCGAGCGCCGCGTCGTGGGCCGGATGCAGTCGCGTCCGGGCCCCAACCGCAACGGCCCGTTCGGTCTGCTGCAGTCGCTGGCCGACGGCGTGAAACTGGCCCTGAAGGAAGACATCATCCCGGCCGCGGCCGACAAGATCGTCTTCATCATCGCGCCGGCCATCTCGGCCATCGCCTGCTTCACCTCGTTCGCGGTGATCCCGTTCGGGCCGACGGTGAAGATCCCGTTCACCGACATCCGCACCCCGCTGCAGCTCACCGACCTGAACGTGGCGGTGCTCTTCATCCTGGCGGTGGCCGGGATCGGGGTCTACGGCATCGTGCTGGCCGGCTGGTCGTCGGGCTCGACCTACCCGCTGCTGGGTGGTCTGCGCTCGTCGGCCCAGGTGATCTCCTACGAGATCGCGATGGGGCTCTCGCTGGTCAGCGTGTTCCTCTACTCCGGCTCGATGTCCACGTCGGCGATCGTCGACGCGCAGAGGGACATCTGGTGGGCGCTGCCGCTGCTGCCCTCGTTCATCATCTACGTGATCGCGATGGTCGGTGAGACCAACCGCGCGCCCTTCGACCTCCCCGAGGCCGAGGGGGAGCTGGTCGGTGGTTTCCACACCGAGTACAGCTCGCTGAAGTTCGCGCTGTTCTTCCTGGCCGAGTACGTCAACATGGTCACCGTCTCGATGCTGGCGACCACGCTGTTCCTCGGCGGGTGGCGGGCGCCGTGGCCGCTGTCGCTCTGGGACGGGGCGAATTCCGGCTACTGGCCCGTGCTCTGGTTCCTCGGCAAGACCTGCGTCTTCCTGTTCGTCTTCATCTGGCTGCGCGGCACGCTGCCGCGTCTGCGCTACGACCAGTTCATGCGCTTCGGCTGGAAGATCCTCATCCCGACCGCGCTGCTGTGGACGATGGCCGTGGCCGTGGTGCGTGCGATGGACCAGTTCGGCGACATCGACCGTCGCGACCGGGTGATGATCCTGGTCGGCGCGGTGGTCGTGCTCGCCCTGATCTGGTTCGCGATCGAGATGCTGCGGCCGAAGCCGGTCGAGGAGGAACCCGTCGACCCGGAGATCCCGGTCGACCCCTTCGCGGGCGGTTTCCCGGTGCCGGCCATGCCCGGCCAGAAACTCGTCCGCACCAACGGCTCACCCGCGAGCAACCCGGAAACACCCGCTCTGGAGGAGGTCCGCGGTGGCTGACCGCGAGGAGAACGAGAGTGGTGGGGGCTGGCTCTCCGCCTTCGCCCCGATCGCCGGATTCGGTGTCACCTTCGCGACGATGTTCACGAAGGTCGTCACCGAGGAGTACCCGGAGCAGAAGGTCCCGACCGCGCCCCGGTTCCACGGCCGTCACCAGCTGAACCGGCACCCCGACGGGCTGGAGAAGTGCATCGGGTGCGAGCTGTGCGCCTGGGCCTGCCCGGCCGACGCGATCTTCGTCGAGGGCGCGGACAACACCGAGGAGGAACGCTTCTCACCCGGTGAGCGCTACGGCCGCGTCTACCAGATCAACTACCTGCGCTGCATTCTCTGCGGCCTGTGCATCGAGGCCTGCCCCACCCGGGCGCTCACCATGACCAACGAGTACGAGCAGCTCAAGGGCACGACCCGGGCCGGCCTGATCTTCGAGAAGCAGGACCTGCTGGGCCCGGTGCTGGGCGGGATGATCGCGGCGCCGCACCCGATGGTGCCCGGCACCACCGAACAGGACTACTACCAGGGCAAGGTCACCCAGGCGGTGCCCGAGCAGCAGGAATGGGTGGACGCGCGGGTCGGCGACGACGAGCAGGCGTCCCCCGAGGAGGTGGCCCGGTGAACCCGGCCCTGCTGACCGCCGCCACCCAGGGGGCCGCCGACTACGGCAGCGGCGGCGAGAACGTGCTGTTCTGGGTCATCGCGATCGTCTCGGTGCCCGCCGCCCTCGGACTCCTGTTCGCGCGCAAGGCAGTTCACGCCGCGCTGTGCATGGCGCTGGTGATGGTCTGCCTCGGCATCGTCTACCTGGCCCTGCAGGCCCCGTTCCTCGGCGTGGTGCAGATCTTCGTCTACGCCGGCGCCGTGATGATGCTCTTCCTCTTCATGATGATGCTGGTCGGCGTCGACTCCTCGGACTCGCTGGTCGAGACCATCAAGGGGCAGCGCTGGCTGGCCCTGGTCTTCGGGGTCGGTCTGGCGGGGCTGATGATCTCGGTGATCGCCGACGTCAGCTACGGCGGTGCGCGTGGTCTGGCCGACGTCGACACCACCGGCAACATGACGACGATGGCCGAGCTGATCTTCGGCAAGTACGTCTGGGCCTTCGAGGCCACCAGCGCCCTGCTGATCACGGCGGTGCTCGGCGCGATGGTGCTGGCCCACCGCGAGCGGCTCACCCCGAAGCTGACGCAGCGCGAGCTGGCCTACGCCCGCATCAAGGACGGGCCGATCAAGGCCCCACTGCCTCCGCCCGGTGTGTTCGCGCGGCACAACGCGGTCGACATCCCGGCCCTGCTGCCCGACGGCAGCCCGTCCGAGCTCTCGGTCTCCCGGGTGCTCACCGCCCGGGGCCAGAACCGTTCCGTGCTCACGGTTTCCGAGGACGTCGCGATCATCGAGGCGGAGATCAGCCCGAACGCGCAGAACCAGAACGACGCGCAGGGGCACCCCCTGAAGGGCCGGGGAAACCCGGGAGTGAACAGTGCCGACACCGGCGCTCCCGAGGTGACCGACGCGTCCTCAAGCACCGAGAAGACCGTTGAGAAGACCGACGAAGGGAGCCGGCCGTGAATCAGGTGCACTGGCTCTATCTCTCGGTGCTGCTGTTCTCGATCGGCGCCGTGACCGTGCTCGTGCGGCGCAACGCGATCGTGGTGTTCATGGGCGTCGAGCTCATGCTCAACGCCGCGAACCTGGCGTTCGTCACCTTCGCCCGCATCAACGGGAACATCGAGGGCCAGGTGATCGCGCTGTTCGTGATGCTCGTGGCAGCCGCTGAGGTGGTCGTCGGGCTGGCGATCATCTTCACCATCTTCCGCACCCGCAGGTCCGCGTCGGTCGACGACGCCAACCTGCTGAAGTACTGAGAGGCGTTCATGCTTGGCGAAACTGGTGCTGGCCTGGCGTCCCACGCCGCCGAGGGCACCGTTCAGTCCGGTGCCTGGCTGCTCGTCGCCCTCCCCGCTCTGGGTGCCGCGGTGCTCCTGCTCGGTGGCCGCAAGACCGACAAGTGGGGGCACTGGCTCGGCACGCTGATGAGCTGGGCCGCCTTCGTCTGGGGCGCGCTGCTCTTCTTCGACCTGCTCGGGAAAGACGGTGAGGAGCGCGCGGTCGGCGTGCACCTCTTCACCTGGATCGAGTCGGGCTCGTTCAAGCTCGACGCCGGGCTGCTGGTCGATCCGCTCTCGCTGGCCTTCGTGCTGCTGGTGACGTTCGTCGGCTCGCTGATCCACGTCTACTCCGTGGCCTACATGGAGCACGACCCCGACCGGCGCCGGTTCTTCGCCTACCTCAACCTGTTCGTCGCCTCGATGCTCCTCCTGGTGCTGGCGGACTCGTACCTCCTTCTCTTCGTCGGCTGGGAGGGCGTGGGTCTTGCGTCCTACCTGCTGATCGGTTTCTGGAACCACAACCCGGCCTACGCCACTGCCGCGAAGAAGGCGTTCATCGTCAACCGCGTGGGTGACGTGGGACTTTCGCTGGCGATCATGGCGATGTTCGCGGCGTTCGGCACGGTGACGTTCAGCGGGGTCTTCGCCGAGGCAGGCAATGCTTCGGAGGCGAAGCTGACGGTCATCGGCCTGCTGCTGCTCGTCGGGGCCTGCGGCAAGTCGGCGCAGTTCCCGCTGCAGAGCTGGCTGGGCGACGCGATGGCCGGCCCCACACCGGTTTCCGCGCTCATCCACGCGGCCACGATGGTCACCGCCGGCGTCTACCTGGTGGTGCGCTCGGGCCCGGTCTACATCGGGGCGCCCGACGCCCAGCTGGTGGTGGTCATCGTCGGTGCGATCACGCTGGTCTACGGCGCGATCGTGGGTTGTGCCAAGGACGACATCAAGAAGGCCCTGGCCGCGTCCACCATGTCGCAGATCGGCTACATGATGCTGGCGGCGGGCCTGGGCCCGGTCGGCGCCGCGTTCGCGATCTTCCACCTGCTCACCCACGGGTTCTTCAAGGCCGGCATGTTCCTCGGTGCGGGCTCGGTGATGCACGGGATGAACGACTCGGTGAACATGCGCACGTTCGGACGCCTTTCCGGAGTCATGAAGGTCACCTGGGTGACGTTCGGGCTGGGTTGGCTGGCGATCCTCGGCATTCCGCCCTTCTCCGGGTACTGGAGCAAGGACAAGATCATCGAGGCCGCGTTCATCGGTGAGGGCTGGCGGCCCTGGGTTTTCGGGCTCGCCGCTCTGCTCGGCGCCGGCGTCACCGCGTTCTACATGTCCCGCCTCTTCTTCATGACCTTCCAGGGCAAGGAGAAGCGCTGGAACGACGACGCCCACCCGCACGAGTCGCCGCTGCTGATGACGGTGCCGATGATGATCCTGGCGGTCGGGTCGGCCGGTCTCGGTCTGGTGCTGGGTATCTCCGACGGTCTGGTGCACTGGCTGGAGCCGGTCGTGGGTGCTCACGGTGAGGAGGAGCCGGTGCTGTCGGTGCCGGTGCTGACCGGTCTGACGCTGCTGCTGGTGCTCGCTGGTGTGGCCCTGGCCTGGCGCATGTACTGGCAGTCGTCGGTGGCCGTAGTGGCGCCCCGCGGAAGCCTTCTCACCCGCGCCGCCCGCCGTGACCTGTTCCAGGACGACGTCAACGAGGGCCTGTTCATGCGCCCGGGCCAGTACCTGACCCGCGCGCTGGTGTTCTTCGACAACCGGGGGGTGGACGGTGCCGTGCGCGGTACGGCCGCACTCGTCGGCGGTCTCGGGGGCCGGCTGCGCCGGGTCCAGACCGGCCTGGTCCGCTCCTACGCCGCGTCGATGCTCGCCGGTGTCGTCATCCTCCTCGGCGGCGTGCTCGCCGTCCGCCTCTGAATCCTGATTGAGGACCCCATGGACTTCCCCTGGCTGACGGTGATCGGAGCCGTCCCCCTGGTGGGCTCGGCCGTGATCGCGGTGCTGCCCAAGGCGTTCGCGCCGCGGGTGAAGCACCTCGCGCTCGGCGTCTCGCTGGCGGCGTTCGTGCTGACCGTGCTGGCCGCCCTGCAGTTCGAGACCGCCCGGGCCGGTGAGATCCAGCTGGCCGAGACCCATTCCTGGATCCCCGACTTCGGCGTCAGCTACGCGCTCGGCGTGAACGGCATCGGCCTGGTGATGGTGGCGCTGTCCACCGTGCTGGTGCCGCTGTGCGTGCTGGCCGCCTGGAACGAGATCGACGACGAGCAGGCCCGGCTGTTCTTCGGCCTGGTGCTGGTGCTCGAGACGATGATGGTCGGCGTCTTCGCGGCGCGTGACCTCTTCCTGTTCTACGTCTTCTTCGAGGCCATCCTGCTGCCGGTCTACTTCCTGATCGGCTCGTTCGGGGGCAACGAGCAGCGCCGCCGTTACGCCGCGGTCAAGTTCCTCAGCTACTCGCTCACCGGCGGTCTGATCATGCTGGTCGGCGTGATCGGGCTCTACCACGCCGGTCCCGGCGGTTCCGACGGCTTCCTCATCGACAACCTGACCGGCCTGGACTTCTCCAGCTCCACGGCCGAACGGCTGATGTTCGTCTCACTCTTCATCGCCTTCGCGATCAAGGCGCCGATCTGGCCGGTGCACACCTGGCTGCCCGACGCCGCGGCCGAGGCCCCGGCCGGGGTGGCGGTGCTGCTGGTCGGTGTGCTCGACAAGATCGGCACCTTCGGCATGCTGACGTTGTGCCTGCCGCTCTTCCCGGAGGCCAGCAAGTGGGCCGCCCCGACGATCCTGGCGCTGTCGGTGGTCTCGGTGCTCTACGGCGCCCTGCTGGCGATCGGCCAGAGCGACATCAAGCGCCTGATCGCCTACACCTCGATCTCGCACTTCGGTTTCATCGTGCTGGGCATCTTCGCGATGACCTCGACCGGCCAGAGCGGCTCCACGCTCTACATGGTCAACCACGGGTTCTCCACCGCGGCGCTGTTCCTGGTCGCCGGGTTCCTGATCAACCGCCGCGGCTCGGCCGAGATCGACGACTACGGCGGCCTGCAGCGCAGCACCCCGGTGCTGGCCGCCGGTTTCCTGCTCGCCGGTCTGTCCAGCCTGGCGCTGCCCGGCATGTCGAGCTTCGTCAGCGAGTTCATGGTGCTGACGGGCACCTTCATCCGTTACCCGTGGGTGGCCGCGCTGGCCACGCTGGGCATCGTGCTCGCCGCGCTCTACATCCTGCTGACCTACCAGCGCATGTTCACCGGGCCGGTGCGGGAGTTCGCGGCGGGATGGAAAGACGCCTCGGGCCGCGAGGTCTGGGTGATCGCGCCGCTGATCGTGGTGATCCTGTTCCTCGGTGTCTACCCGAAACCCGTGCTGGACGTGATCAATCCGGCGGTCAACACCACCATGCAGCTGGTCGGGGTCGAAGACCCGGCGCCGACCGTCGCAGTTGAGGGAGAGAACAAGTGAAGGCTCCTTCGGTCGACTACGTCGCCGTCGCGCCGATGCTGATCGTCTTCGTCGCGGCCCTGGTCGCGGTGCTGGTCGAGGCGTTCGTGCCGCGGGCTCAGCGGTTCATCGTCCAGGTCTTCCTCGCCACGGTCGCCATCGCCGCGTCCCTGATCTTCGTGGTCTACCTGGGCACCCAGTCCACCTCGCTGAACACGGCCGGGGGGGCCGTCGTGATCGACGGCCCGGCGCTCTTCCTGCAGGGCACGATCCTGGTGCTCGGTCTGATGGCCGTGCTCACGATGGCCGACGAGGCCACCCCGGAGTCCAGCGCGTTCACCGCCCAGGCCTCCGCGGTGCCGGGTTCGGCCGACGAGGCCCGCGCCTCCCGGCTCGGCCTGGTGCAGACCGAGATCTACCCGCTGATCCTGTTCTCGATGGTCGGCATGCTGCTCTTCCCGGCCTCGAACGACCTGCTCACGATGTTCATCGCCCTCGAGGTGCTGTCGTTGCCGCTGTACCTGCTGTGCGGCATGGCCCGGCGCCGTCGTCTCCTGTCCCAGGAGGCCTCGCTCAAGTACTTCCTGCTCGGGGCCTTCTCGTCGGCCTTCTTCCTGTTCGGCTCGGCGCTGCTGTACGGCTTCTCCGGCTCGGTCCGGCTGTCCGACATCGCCAACGCGGTCGCCGACGGCGGTGGCACCACCGCGGCCTCGGCCGTGGTCGGTAAAGACGGTCTGCTGCTGATGGGCATCGGCCTGCTCGCCGTGGGCCTGCTGTTCAAGGTCGGTGCGGTGCCCTTCCAGTCGTGGACGCCGGACGTGTACCAGGGCGCCCCGACCCCGGTCACCGGGTTCATGGCGGCCTGCACCAAGGTCGCCGCGTTCGGCGCGCTGCTGCGCATCGCCTATGTCGCCGTGCCCGGCGCCCGCTGGGACTGGCAGCCCGCGATCTGGGTGGTCGCCGCGCTGACCATGCTCGTCGGGGCGATCGTGGCGATCGTCCAGGCCGACGTGAAGCGCATGCTGGCCTACTCCTCGATCGCGCACGCCGGTTTCATCCTGGTCGGCCTGATGGCGATGGACCGGGACGGCGTCGGCAGCGTGCTGTTCTACCTCGCCTCCTACGGCTTCACCACGGTCGGCGCCTTCGCCCTGGTGACCCTGGTGCGCACCTCCACGCCGGAGGGTGGTGTCGGCGGTGAGGCGACTCACCTCTCCCAGTGGCAGGGCCTCGGCAAGCGTTCCCCGCTGCTCGCCGCCATCTTCACGCTGTTCCTGCTGGCCTTCGCCGGTATCCCGCTGACCAGCGGTTTCACCGGTAAGTTCGCGGTCTTCTCGGCCGCTGCCGACGGGGCCCCGTGGGGTGTCGGGCTGGTGCTGATCGGTGTTGCGGCATCCGCGATCGCCGTGTTCTTCTACATCCGGGTCATCGTGCTGATGTACTTCAACGACTCGGTAGGGGATGCTGTCACCGTGACCCGCCCCGGAGCCCTGACGATCCTCGCCGTCGGCGTCGGTGTCGTCGCGACGGTCGGCCTCGGCATCCTGCCCTCGGCCGCCCTCGGATTGGCCAATAGTTCGTCGGTGTTCTTACCGTGAGTGCTGTGACCGCTTCCCTTGATCTGCCGGTGGCCGATGCCGCCCTCGCCGAGTCCGTCCGAGCCGGCTTGGACACGATCGAGGCCCGGTTGCGAGAGGCGGTCAAGCACGCCGACCAGCTCGCCGACACCGCCTCCCGTCATCTCGTGGAGGCGGGGGGCAAGCGGGTGCGCCCGATGCTCACGTTGCTGGCGGCGCACCTCGGTGACGGGCACCGTCCCGAGGTGGTGCAGGCCGGCGTCGTGGTCGAGCTGACCCACCTGGCCTCGCTCTACCACGACGACGTGATGGACTCCGCCGACCAGCGCCGCGGTGCCGCCGCGGCGCACCTGGTCTGGGGCAACCAGATCGCGATCCTCGTCGGTGACCTGCTCTTCGCCCGGGCCTCGCGGATCGTGGCCGAGCTCGGGCCGGAGGCCGTCGACATCCAGGCCGCCACCTTCGAGCGGCTGTGCCTGGGGCAGATGCACGAGACGGTCGGCCCGTCCGCGCAAGAAGACCCGGTGGCCCACTACCTGCAGGTGCTGGGCGACAAGACCGGTTCGCTGATCGCCACCGCCGGCCGTTTCGGGGCCATGTTCGGTGGCTGCGACGCCGAGACGGTCGACATCATGATCCGCTACGGCGAGCTCGTGGGCGTGGCCTTCCAGCTGGCCGACGACGTGATCGACCTGTCCAGCGCCGGCCGGGTGTCGGGCAAGGTGCAGGGCACCGACCTGCGCGAGGGCGTGCCCACCCTGCCCACGCTGCTGGCCCGCCGGGCCGCGGCCGAGGGCGACGCCGAGGCACAGCGCATCGTCGACATGCTCGACGGCGACCTCTCCGACGACGCCCGCCTGGCCGAGACCATCGAGGCGCTCAACGAGCACAAGGTGATGAGCGCGGCCCGCGACGAGTCGGCCCGCTGGGCGCACGAGGCGATCGGCGCGCTGGAGCCGCTGCCGGAGTCCTCGGCGAAGCTCGCGCTGCGGCAGTTCGCGGAAGCCGTGGTCGACCGCACCCGCTGAGCTCCTCCCTTCAGCAGCAACCGCCCGGTGGCGGTTGCTGCGCTGTTTTGTCAGAAACCCGAAGATTTGGTATTTTCACAAATGCGCAGATGATCGGGGGACCAAACCATGAGCGCTGAAGTCATGCACCGGGCCTGCTCGCGGGCCGACAATGACGTGGTGACGAACGAACCTGTTCCCGACTGGGTGCGCAAGCCCGGGGGATACACCGTGGACGAGTTCTTCCAGCTGCCTGACCTGCCCCCGCACACCGAACTGATCGACGGGGGTCTGGTTTTCGTGAGTCCGCATCGCTGGTTTCACATGGTTGTCCTGCGTTTCCTGGAACAGGCGCTGGTGCCGACCGCTCCACGTCACCTCAGGGTGAGTCGCGAAATGAATGTCGTTCTCGGCGAGCGCCAGGCTCCCGAGCCGGACCTGTCGGTCATTCGGGCCGAGGCGCTCGGGGGCATTGCCGACACCAGGTTTCCGGCGGGCGCGGTTCTGCTGGCGGTTGAGGTCGTATCGCCCGGGTCCGAGATCCGTGACCGGGAGCGGAAGCCCCAGCTCTACGCCGCCGCCGGAATCCAGCACTACTGGCTGGTGGAGGAAGAGGATGGCCGCCCGGTCGTTCAGGTCTACGAGTTGGGCTCGGTCACGAATACCTACGGTCTCACCGGCGTCTATCGCGACCGCCTCAAGCTCACGGTTCCTTACGACATCGACATCGACCTCACCGAAGTCGACTTCACCTGAGCCGCCCAGGCCCAAGTCCCCGGTGACCCGACCACTCGACCCGACCGGCGCGTCCTCAATGCCCTTGACATCACGATGCCCCCACCTGGTGACACAAGTGCCCCTCGGGTAGCGTCAATGACGTGGGTTCTGCAATGTCGCTGAAAGTGAGGGCCGGGTCATGAGTCGTGCACCCCGCGAGGACATCGACGAGGGAAATGTCGAGGTCGGCCACCACAAGGAGTACGCGGCGGGCGTTCCCGGCGTCTATCACGCGCTCAAGGTCTCGTACGAGCAGATGGGCGCCCAGCGCACCGCTCGCACGCTGCTGCGGCTGAACCAGAAAGACGGCTTCGACTGCCCGGGCTGCGCCTGGCCGGAGAAAGACCACCGCCACGTCGCCGAGTTCTGCGAGAACGGGGCCAAGGCCGTCGCCGAGGAGGCGACCCGGCGTGTGGTCGACGCGGAGTTCTTCGCGAAGCACCCCGTCAGCGAGCTCGACACCAAGACCGACTGGTGGCTGGGGCAGCAGGGGCGGCTGGTCGAGCCGGTGATCAAGCCCGCCGGGCAGGACCACTACGTGCCGATCAGCTGGGACGCGGCGTTCGACCTGATCGCGACCGAGCTGCGCGGCCTCGACGACCCCGACCGCGCCACCTTCTACACCTCGGGCCGCACCAGCAACGAGGCCGCGTTCGTCTACCAGCTCCTGGTGCGTGCTCACGGCACGAACAACCTGCCCGACTGCTCCAACATGTGCCACGAGTCGTCCGGCTCCGCGCTCACCCAGGCCATCGGCGTGGGCAAGGGCAGCGTGCAGCTCGACGATCTCGAGCAGGCCGACCTGATCGTGGTGATGGGCCAGAACCCGGGCACCAACCACCCGCGCATGCTCTCCACGCTCGAGGCCGCCAAGAACAACGGCTCGGTCATCGTCGCGGTGAACCCGCTGCCCGAGGCCGGCCTGATGAACTTCCACAACCCGCAGACGCCGAAGGGGGTCGTGGGCAGCGGCACGCAGCTCACCGACGACTTCCTGCAGATCCGCATCGGTGGTGACCAGGCCCTGCTGATGGCCGTCGCCCAGCTGCTGCTGCAGAACGACGAGATCATCGACCACGCGTTCATCGCCGAGCACACGCACGGTTTCGACGAATACGCCGCGCACGTCAAGGGTCTCGACTTCGCCGAGCTGGTCGGGGCGACCGGCCTGACCGAGCAGCAGGTGCGTTCGCTCGCCGATCGCTTCGCGGCCTCGAAGAAGACCATCATCTGCTGGGCCATGGGCATCACCCAGCACAAGCACTCGGTGCCGACGATCCACGAGATCGTGAACGTGCTGATGATCCAGGGCAACCTGGGCCGTCCCGGCGCGGGTGTCTGCCCGGTGCGTGGCCACAGCAACGTCCAGGGCGACCGCACCATGGGCATCTTCGAGAAGATGCCCGACTGGTTCCTCGACAACCTGCGGCAGGAGTTCGGATTCGACCCGCCCCGCAAGCACGGGTTCGACGTGGTCGACAGCCTGCGGGCCATGCGCGACGGCAAGATCGACGTGTTCATGGCGGTCGGCGGCAACTTCGTGCGGGCCACCCCCGACAGTGACCTGACCGAGGCCGCGCTGCGCAAATGCCGTCTCACGGTGCAGGTCTCGACCAAACTGAACCGCTCGCACACGGTCTGCGGCGAGACCGCCCTGATCCTGCCCACGCTCGGCCGTACCGATAAGGACGTGCAGAGCTCGGGGCGTCAGAAGGTCAGTGTCGAAGACTCGATGAGCCGGGTGCACGCCTCGCACGGTCGTCTCACCCCGGCGTCCGACCTGCTGCTGTCCGAGGTCGCGATCATCTGCGAGCTGGCCAAGCGCGCGGTGGGCGACAAGGTCGACGTGCCGTGGGACGAGTTCCGGTCCGACTACCGCACGATCCGCGACCGGATCTCGCGTGTGGTGCCCGGTTTCGAGAACTACGAGGCGAAACTGGCCGACCCGAACGGCTTCACGCTGCCGCACGCCACGCGTAGCCGGCAGTTCCCGACCAAGACCGGCCGGGCCAACTTCGCGGCCTGCCCGCTGGAGTACCCGCACATCCCCGAGGGTCGTCTGCTGCTGCAGTCGCTGCGCAGCCACGACCAGTACAACACCACGATCTACGGCCTCGACGACCGCTACCGCGGTATCAAGAACGGCCGTCGCGTGGTGTTCGTGAACGGTGACGACCTGGCCGAACTGGGGTTCGAGGACGGCGAGTTCGTCGACATCGTCTCGGAGTGGAAGGACGGCGTGGAGCGTCGCGCTCCCGGCTTCCGCATCGTGCGGTACGACACCGCGAAGGGATGCGTCGCGGCGTACTACCCGGAGACGAACGTGCTGGTGCCACTCGACAGCGTGGCCGACACCAGCAACACGCCGACCTCGAAGTCGGTCATCGTGCGGTTCGAGCGGGTCCCGGTCGACGCCTGAGACCCCGGTCAGGTGTCTGAGGTCGGTCAGGTGTCTGAGGTCGTTCAGGCGTGTGAGTCTGTTCAGACGCCTGAGGCCGTTCAGACGTGAGGCCGTTCAGACGGCGGCGGCGAGCCGAGAAGCTCGCTGCCGCCGCGCCGACCGCAGGCTGTCGACGGTCAGCACCACCAACGCCAGCCAGACCAGGCCGAAACCGGCCCAGCGCGAGGCCGGCATGTGCTCGTGCAGAATCACCACGCCGCAGGTGAACTGCAGCACCGGCGTCAGATACTGCAGCAGCCCCATCGTCGACAGTGGCACCCGACTGGCCGCCGCGGCGAAGAGCAGCAGCGGAGCCACGGTGATGATGCCGGTGGACGCGAGCAGCAGCGCCTGCCAGGGCGGGTTGTGCCCGACGGTGCTCACGCCGCCCAGGGCCAGGATCACCAGGCCCGCGGCCGCGAACGGCGCCAGCACCAGGTTCTCGGTGCTCAGCCCGGCCAGCGCGCTCACGCCTCCTCCGCCGACCTGCTTCTTCAGCAGGCCGTAGGTGCCGAAGCTGCCGGCCAGGGCGAGGGCGATCACCGGCACCCGCCCGTTGCTGATGCTCAGCACGGTGCCGGCGACGATGCCGATCGCCACGGCCACCCACTGGGCCGTGCGCAGCTTCTCGCGCAGGGCCAGAACGCCCAGGGCCACGGTGAACAGAGGATTCAGGAAATAGCCGAGGGCGGCCTCGACGACCTGGTCGCTGTTGACGGCGTAGATGTAGACGCCCCAGTTGATCGCGACCAGGAACGCCGCGGTGCCGAGGAACAACACGTTGCGGCGGTTCCGGACCACGGCGCCGACCTGCCGCCACGAGCGCAGGGCGGCGACCAGCACCAGGCAGACCACGCTGCTGAAGAGGATCCGGTAGAGCAGCAGTTCGACCGCACCCGAGGAGTGCAGCAGCCGGAAGTAGAGCGGAAAGATGCCCCACAACAGGTAACAGGCGAGGCCGTAACCGATGCCCCTCCGGGCCTCCGGATTCATCCCACCACTCTATGGCTCGGGGCAACCAATGGTGGACGTGGCGGCACCGTCCGGAGCGCCGGTCACCTCGGTCGCGGGCTGGATCCGCCACTCCCGTCCGGGCGCCGGGTGGGCTCAGGAGTCGTGGCGGGCCTCACCTCGGAGCCCGAGCGCAGAACACCCCGCTATACCTCGCGGGTATAGCGGGGGTGCCTGCCGCCGCGGCGAGAAGGTGGTGAGACAGGGGGCGGTGCCTGTCATCCGCACCCAGCGACACGAATCGGAGCGCGCCGGGCGATCACCGGTGGGCCGCCGACGCGTCCACCGATGATCGCCCGCTCTCAGTCCGCGACGGTCCAGGTGTCACGGCCCGCGATCAGCGCGGCCAGGTCGTCGTCGGTGGCCGGGCCGTTGCCGGCCTCGACCGCGCCCGTGACCTGCGCCCGCACCAGGTCGTCGTAGGCCGGCCGGGCGACCTTGCGGAACACCCCGAGCGGCACGTGCGACAGCGTCGGGTCGTCGAGCCGCGACAACGCGAACTGGGTCGCCGGGTTGGGGTTCTCGGCGTCGTGCACCACCACGTTCTCGAGTCCGACGGTGGCGACGTCGGCCACCTCGAACGTGCCGTCGGCCGCCCGCACCACGCCCTTGGTGCCGTCGACCCCGAACGTGATCGGCTCGCCGTGCTCCAGCCGGATCAGCCGGGCCTGGGCCTCGTCGCGGTCCTTCAGCACGTCGAACGCACCGTCGTTGAAGATGGGGCAGTTCTGGTAGATCTCCACCAGGGCCGAACCCCGGTGCTCCACGGCCTGTTTCAGCACCGAGGTGAGGTGCTTGCGGTCGGAGTCGAGCGTGCGGGCGACGAACGTGGCCTCGGCCCCCAGGGCCAGCGACACCGGGTTGAAGGGCGTGTCCACCGAACCGACCGGCGTCGACTTGGTGATCTTGCCGGGCTCGGAGGTGGGGGAGTACTGGCCCTTGGTGAGCCCGTAGATCCGGTTGTTGAACAGCAGGATCGTCAGGTTCACGTTGCGGCGCAACGCGTGGATCAGGTGGTTGCCGCCGATCGAGAGCGCGTCGCCGTCACCCGTGATCACCCAGACGTTGAGGTCGGGCCGGGCCGTGACCAGGCCGGTCGCGATCGCCGGGGCGCGGCCGTGGATCGAGTGCAGGCCGTAGGTGTCGAGGTAGTACGGGAACCGCGACGAGCAGCCGATGCCCGAGACACAGACCACGTTCTCGCGCTTGATGCCGAGCTCGGGCATGAAACCCTGCACGGCGGCGAGGATCGCGTAGTCACCGCAGCCCGGGCACCAGCGCACCTCGGAGCCGGAGGTGAAGTCCTTACGGGTCTGCTGGGCGTCGTCCGGGCCCAGGCGAGGCACCCCGGCCAGGCCGGAGAGCACTGTGGGCATACCGATCTCGACGGGCATGTCAGTCGACCTCCTCGATCTCGGTGGCGAGGGACGTGATGGCGGTGGCGATCTCGGCCGAGCTGAACGGCAGACCGCGCACCTGGTTGTAACCCCGGGCGTCGACCAGGTAGCGGGCCCGCAGCAGCAGGGCGAGCTGGCCCAGGTTCATCTCCGGGATGAGCACGCGCCGGTAGCGTTTCAGGACGTCGCCGGTGTTCGCCGGGAACGGGTTGAGGTGGCGCAGGTGCGTGGTGGCGACCTTGACGCCGGCCCTGCGGGCGTCGCGGGCCCCGGCCGCGATCGGGCCGTAGGTGCTGCCCCAGCCGATCACCAGCACGTCGGCGTCGCCGCCGGGGTCGTGCACCTCCAGCGGAGGTACCTCGATCCCGTCGACCTTGGCCTGGCGCAGCCGCACCATCTTGTCGTGGTTGTCGGGGTCGTAGCTGATCTCGCCGGTGCCGTCGGCCTTCTCGATGCCGCCGATGCGATGCTCGAGGCCCGGGACGCCGGGAGGTGCCCAGGGCCGGGCCAGCGTGGACGGGTCGCGGTCGAAGGGCCGGAACGCGGGGGATCCGGGCTCCGGCTGTGCGGCGAACTCGACCCTCAGCTGCGGGAGATCGCCGACGGAGGGCAGCTGCCACGGCTCCGAGCCGTTGGCCAGGTAACCGTCGGACAGCAGCAGAACCGGTGTGCGGTAGGTGATCGCGATGCGCACGGCCTCGATCGCGGCGTCGAAGCAGTCGGCGGGGGAGCGTGGGGCCACGATCGGCACCGGCGACTCGCCGTTGCGGCCGTACATGGCCTGCAGCAGGTCGGACTGCTCGGTCTTGGTGGGCAGTCCGGTGGACGGGCCGCCGCGCTGCACGTCGACGATGACCAGCGGCAGCTCCAGCGACACGGCCAGGCCGATGGTCTCGCTCTTCAGGGCCAGACCCGGGCCGGAGGTGGTGGTGACGCCGATGGCCCCGCCGTACGAGGCCCCGAGAGCGGCGCCGATCGCGCTGATCTCGTCTTCGGCCTGGATGGTGGTGACGCCGAACTTCTTCAGGCCGCTCAGTGCGTGCAGGATGTCGGACGCCGGGGTGATCGGGTACGACCCGAGCACGATCGGCAGCCCGGCCCGGTGCCCGGCCGCGACCAGACCGTAGGCCAGGGCGTTGTTGCCGGTGATGTTGCGGTAGACGCCGGACGGAGCCGGGGCGGGGGCGATCTCGTAGGAGACCGCGAAGCCCTCGGTGGTCTCGCCGAACGCCCAGCCGGCCTTGAACGCGGCCAGGTTGGCGGCCAGGATCTCTGGCTTGCGGCCGAACTTGGTGGCCAGGAAGCGCTCGGTGCCCTCGGTCGGCCGGTTGTAGAGCCAGCAGAGCAGACCCAGCGCGAACATGTTCTTGGAGCGCTCGGAGTCCTTGCGCGAGAGCCCGAAGTCTTTCAGCGCCTCGACGGTCAGCGACGTCAGCGGCACCGGGTGCACCTGCCACGACTCCAGCGAGCCGTCTTCGACCGGGCTGGCGGAGTAGCCGACCTTGGCCAGGTTCCGCTTCGAGAACTCGTCGGTGTTCACGATGATCGTCTTGCCGCGGGGCAGGTCGGCCAGGTTCGCCTTGAGAGCGGCCGGGTTCATCGCGACCAGCACGTCGGGCGCGTCGCCGGGGGTGAGCACGTCGTGGTCGGCGAAGTGCAGCTGGAAACTGGAGACGCCGGGCAGGGTGCCCTGGGGGGCCCGGATCTCGGCCGGGAAGTTGGGCAGCGTGGCCAGGTCGTTGCCCAGCGACGCGGTCTCCGCGGTGAACCGGTCACCGGTGAGCTGCATGCCGTCGCCGGAGTCACCCGCGAAACGGATCACCACACTGTCGATCTGCTCGACCCGCGCGCGGGCCGGGACCACAGCGGTGTCGTCCATGAAATCTCCTCAGTCTCACCTGGCCGTGCCCGAGGTCTTGCCACCCCGCGTTCGCGAGGCGCCTGTCTCCAGTGTCTCGCTGTGGGGCGGATCGCACGTCACTGAGGTTCCCCTCAGTTCTCACGATCTGCTAATGACGATGGTCCGCAGATCTCAATGATCCACGGTCCTCGCTGCCCAGCCCTCTCACCAGGGGCTCTCTTCCTGTGTCGTCACAAGTAGATGTTGTGACCGGACTAGTGTGAATCACATGCCCCTGTCTCCGCGTGTCCCCGAGCTGTCGGCGCTCGACCTGCTGCTCTCGGTGGCCCGCACCGGCAGTCTGGGCGCCGCCGCGCGGGAGCACCACATCAGCCAGCAGGCCGCGAGCGAGCGCATCCGCCGGCTCGAGGGCACGCTCGGGGTGCAGGTGCTGCGGCGCAGCCGTCAGGGTTCGACGCTGACCACGGCCGGTGCGCTGGTCGCCGACTGGGCCGGGCAGCTGACCGAGCTCGCGGCCGGGCTGGAGGCCAGCGTCGCCGCGCTGCGGGCCGAACGTCACGCGCGGTTGCGGGTGGCGGCGAGCCTGACCGTGGCCGAGTACCTGATGCCGCGTTGGCTGGTCACGCTCAAGCGCCAGGCCGAGGCCCGCGGCGAGGAGGTGTCGGTGCAGCTCACCGCCACCAATTCGGACGAGGTGGCCGAGCGGGTGCGCGACGGACGCGCCGGGCTCGGTTTCGTGGAGGGGCCCACGGCTCCCGAGGAGCTCGCCTACCGCGAGATCGGCACCGATGCGCTGGTTCTCGTGGTCCCGGCGGGGCATCCCTGGTCACGACGGCGGCGGCCGGTGGACGCGGCGGAACTGGCGCGCACGCCTCTCGTGTCCCGGGAGGCCGGGTCGGGCACCCGGCGGGCGCTGGAGGTGGCGCTGGAGGCGGCCGGTCAGACCGGTATCGAACCGCTGCTCGAGCTGTCCGGCACCGCCGCCGTGCGGGGTGCGGTGCTGGCCGGAGCCGGCCCGGCGGTGCTGAGCACGCTGGCCGTGGCCGACGACGTGGCCTCGGGCCGGCTGCGCCCGGTGAACGTCACCGGCCTGACGCTCGACCGCCGCCTGCTCGCGGTCTGGCCCCTGGGCAGTTCGCCGCGGGGCCCGGCGTCCGACCTGCTGACGATCGCGGTGCGGGGGCGCGCCCAGCGCTGAGCCGGGCCCGGTGCCGAGCCGGCACCGGAGGCGGGCCGACAGCGGCCGGCGACCACGTCGTCCACCATTGGCCCACTGCCGGCGCACTGCCGGCCCACGGCTGGCTAGAGGCGACCCGCCTCGATGATCCGCCGCAGGAACTGCCGCGTGCGTTCCTCGGTGGGCTCCCCGAGAACCTGCTCCGGGGCACCTCGTTCGAGCACGCGTCCACCATCGAGGAAGCACACGTGGTCGGCGACCTGGCGGGCGAAACCCATCTCGTGCGTGGCCACCAGCATGGTCATGCCCTCGGACTTCAGGTCGCGCAGCATCGCCAGCACCTCGCCCACCAGTTCGGGGTCGAGAGCCGACGTGACCTCGTCGAACAGCATCAGCACGGGATCGTTCACCAGCGACCGGGCGATCGCGACCCGCTGCTGCTGACCGCCGGAGAGGTGGTCGGGATAGGCGTCCGCGCGGTGCTTGAGGCCGACCCGCTCGAGCATGGCGAGGGCGCGCTCGCGGGCCACCTCGGCGGGCACCTTGTGCACCTTGCGGGGGGCCAGCGTGATGTTGTCCAGCACGCTCAGGTGCGGGAACAGGTTGAACTGCTGGAACACGATGCCGATCTTCGAGCGCACCGCGTCGGCGTCCACCCGGGGATCGGTGATGTCCTGGCCCTGCAGCTCGATCACGCCGTCGTCGACCGTCTCGAGCAGGTCGATGCAGCGCAGCAGCGTGGACTTGCCCGAGCCGGAGGCGCCGATCAGCACCACCACGTCGTGCTCGTCGACCTCCAGGCCGAAGTCGCGCAGCACCACGCTCGATCCGTAGCTCTTGCGCAGGTTCTGGATGCTGAGTAGTGAGCTCACAGGTGCCCTCCCCCGGGAACGGCCCCGTAACGCCGCGACACCCGGTCGGTGATCCGCGTCAGCGGAATGGTCAGCACCAGGAAGAGCGCGCCGGCCACCACGTACGGGGTGAAGTTGAAGCTGGTCGCGGTCTCGATCTGGGCCGCCCGCACCGCGTCGATGGCCGCACCCAGCACCGAGATCAGGCCGGAGTCCTTGGTCAGCGAGGTCAGGTCGTTGAGCAGCGGTGGGATCACCCGTCTGACCGCCTGGGGCAGAACGATGTACCGCAGGCTCTGCGGACCGCTCAGCCCCAGCGAACGCGCCGCGGCCCGCTGGCTGGGGTGCACCGACTCGATGCCGGCCCGGAAGACCTCGGTGACGTAGGCCGAGTAGGTCAGCACCAGGGCCACGCAGCCGAGCACGATCGGGTCGGTCGGCACCCCGGTCAGGTTCAGCGCGGGAACGCCGAACCCGACCAGCAGCAGCACCAGGATCAGCGGCAGACCGCGGAACACGTCGACGTAGACCGTGGCCAGGGCCCGCAATGGCCAGAACACCGGCCCCTTGAGGGTTTTCAGCACGGCCAGGAGCATGCCGACGACGAGCACCGCGACCGCGCTGACTGCGAAGACCTGGACGTTGATCCAGAAGCCCTCGAGCACGGCCGGGAACGACTCGACGGCCTTGTCCCAGTTGAAGAACGTGGTGCGGGTGCGTTCCCAGCCCGGGGCGCTCGTCACCGCGGCGATCAGCGCGCCACCGATGACGAGGGTGCTGACGGCTGCGATCAGCAGTGACCGCAGGTTCTGGCGTTTGCGGTAGGCGTCGCGTTCCTGCTGTTTCCTCGACGGTGACCAGGTGTCTTCCTGCGGGGTCACTTGAGCTCAGGGGCCCCGGCCGACTCGGTCAGCCACTCGGTCTTCAGCTTGTCCAGCGTGCCGTCCTCGCGCAGCGCGTCCACGGCGCCGCTGACGCAGCTGGTCAGCGAGCTGCCCTTGCTCAGCACCAGGCCGAACTGCTCGGCGGCGTCGGTGGTGGCGGGCAGCTGGCCCACGACCACGCCGTCGTCGAGCTCGGCGGCCGACAGGTAGAGCGCGGTGGGGAGGTCGACCACCAGGGCGTCGATCTGGCCGTTGTTCAGCGCCAGCTTGGCCTTGTCGTTGTCGTCGAACACCGACGGCGTCGAGCTCGGGTCGATCTCCGACGTGATGGCGTTGTAGCTGGTCGTGCCCACCTGGGCACCGAGCTTCACGTCTTTCAGGTCGGCCAGGCTCTTGGCGCTCGCGGCCTTGTTGCCCTTGAGCGCCACGACGGCCTGGGCCACGTCGTAGTAGCCGCTCGAGAAGTCGACGGCCTGCTTGCGCTCGTCGGTGATCGAGAACTGGTTGATGTCGAAGTCGAAGGTCTTCCGGCCGGGCTGCACCGCCGCGTTGAAGGTCACCGTCTCCCACTTGACCTGGTCGTCGGTGTACCCGAGCTGCTTCGCCACGGCGTAGGCCACGGCGGACTCGAAGCCCTTGCCGTTGCTCGGCTCGTCGTCGACGAACCAGGGCGAGTAGGCCGGCTTGTCGGTACCGACGGTGATGGTGTTCGCCGTGAGCGTCTTCAGGTCGGCGGGGGCGCAGCTGGCGGGTGTGCTGCTGCTCGCGCTGCCGGTGTCGTCGGAGTCGGCGGGAGCACAGGCCGCGACGGCCAGCAGGGCGAGAATTGCGGTGCCGGCGGCAGGCAGTCGGCGGGACATCGATACTCCAAGGTCAGAGCGAGATTCGGCGGTTGAGTGTATAGCTGCGCATTTGGCCCCGCGGAGGCGGTTAACGCGTCGGGACCTGGGGGTGACCGATTCGTGACCAGGACTTTCACGTGATGATCACTGCCGGGGGCGGTGTGTTCTCATGGCCTGATGGCTGACGTGCGGGAGAACCGCGATCTGAACCGTTTCGAGATCTGGGTGGACGACGCCCTGGCGGGCTTCACCGAGCATCGCGGGCTGGGTCCGGTGGTGAGTTTCGTGCACACCGAGATCGCGCCCGAGTACGGCGGCCAGGGGCTGGCGACGCAGCTGATCCGGTCGGCGCTGGACACCGAGCGCGAGCGCGGCTCGAAGATCCTGCCGGTCTGCCCGTTCGTGAAGGCCTTCGTGGAGAAGCACCCGGAGTACCTGGATCTGGTGCCGGAGAACCGGCGGGCGACGTTCGGTCTTCCCGCCTGAGTTTGTCGGTGGTGGTGGATACAGTCGGGGGTCATGGAGGCTTACCTCGTTGTCGCCTCGGTGATCGCGGCCGGGGTGCTGCTGTTCGTGGGGGCGATGGGGGCCGCTCGTGCCCTGCGCCCGCGGGTCGACTCGCCCGAGAAGGCGCTCACCTATGAGAGCGGGGTCGATCCGGTCGGCCACGGCTGGGCACAGAGCCAGATCCGCTACTACCTCTACGCCTTCCTCTACCTGATCTTCGCCGTCGACGCGGTGTACCTGTTCCCGTGGGTCACCGTGGTCGCCTCTCTGGGGTGGGCCACGGTGGCCGAGATGGGCGTGTTCGTCGGTGTCATCGCGATCGGCCTGATCCACGCGATCCGGCGGGGGGTGCTGCGATGGATCTGACCCCGCCCGGTGGTGGCGCCCGCGGCATCTCGCCCAAGACCGACCTGCCGATGCCGGTGCTGCGGTCTGCCTCTTCGGGAGAGCTGGGCCCGTTGAGTGCCGTGGCCCCGCACCCGCTGCGGCTGGTGCTGAACTGGGGCCGGCGTTACTCCCTCTGGGTGTTCAACTTCGGCCTGGCCTGCTGCGCGATCGAGTTCATCGCGGCGAGCATGGCCCGGCACGACTTCATCCGGCTCGGCGTGATCCCGTTCGCCAACGGGCCGCGCCAGGCCGATCTGATGGTCGTGTCCGGCACGGTGACCGACAAGATGGCCCCCGCCGTGCGCCGGCTGTGGGAGCAGATGCCCGAGCCGAAATACGCCATCTCGTTCGGGGCCTGCTCGAATTCCGGCGGCCCGTACTGGGATTCGTACTGCGTCACCAAGGGGGTCGACCAGATCATCCCGGTCGACGTCTACGTGCCCGGCTGCCCTCCCCGGCCCGAGGCTCTGCTGCAGGGCATCGTGAAGCTGCAGGAGAAGATCGCCGCCGAGCACCTCGGTGCGCGGTACGGCTCGCGGCGGCGTGGGGCGGCGGCGCTGAGTCGTGGGCTGGTCTCGCGGGGGGCGGTTCCTGGGCGTTCGGCGGGCGGTTCGCCGGGCGGTTCGGTGGTCGATTCGCCGGGCGGCTCCGCGGGGGACATCCGGTGACGCCCCGGGCGGACACCGCGGTGGCCTGCGGGGGAGTGTATGGGGCGAAACGGTGGTGGGCGCCCCGGATTCTGGGCGCGTCGGTTGCCTTCGAGGGGTGCGTCCGGTGACGCCGCGGCTGGCCGAGGGAGACGTGCTGGCGACCTGGTTCACCACGGCACTGCGCCGGGCCGGGGTGGGGGCGGCGCCGGACGGTGCGACAGATACGGACGGTACGACAACGGGCGGTGCCGGAGCCCTGGTGGTGGGCAACGCGGAGGTCGGCAGCGCGGAGGCCAGCGGCGCGGAGGCGGGCGGCGCGGTGGCGGGCGGCGCGGTGGTCGGCGGCGCGGAGGCGAGCGGCGCGGTGGTCGGCGGCGCGGAGGTGGGCGGCACGAGAGCCGGCGCGCCGGGAGACGGGACGGCGCCGGGTGACTCCGGGCGGCCCTCTCATCTGGTCACCGTGAGCGTTGACGGTGCGGGCACCGCGGTGGTCGACGTACCCGTCGAGGGCTGGCTGGCCGCGGCGGCGTGTGCCCGTGACGAGCTCGACCTCGACTTCCTCGACTGGCTCTCGGCCGTCGACGAGCCCGACGGCGACCCCGCCGGTCTCGACGTGGTGCTGCACGTGGTGGGCAGCGACTCGTTCGGTGCGGCCGATCGTCAGGTGCGCCGGTTGCTGCTGCGCACGCGTGTGCCCGATCGCGCCCTGACTCTGCCCAGCCTGACCGGGCTCTGGCCGGGAGTGGCCTGGCACGAGCGTGAGACCCACGAGATGTTCGGGCTCGACTTCAGCGGGTTCTCCGACGGGAGCGGGAGCGGGCTGCGTCCGTTGCTGCTGCCCGACGGGTTCGAGGGCACGCCGCTGCGCAAGTCGTTCGTGCTGGCGGCGCGGGCGGCGAAGGCCTGGCCCGGTGCCAAGGACCCCGGCGACTCCGGCAAGGCCCCGGCCCGCCGCAAGACCCTGCCGCCCGGCGTCCCCGACCCGTCGTGGGGGCCCCGCGAACCCGGCACCCAGCCCGAGGCCGTTCCCGAACGTCCCCGCCGAGGCTCCCGTCGCGATCCGCAGAGTCGTCCGGCGTCCGATCGGGTAGCGGCAACGGGTGGCCCGACGCCGGCCTCCGGAACGCCGGCCTCCGGAACGCCGGCCCCACCGCCCACCGAGAGTGACCGATGAGCCTGGCCGTCGAGGTCGTGCTGCGGGCCGGATGCGTGCTGGTGGCGTTCCTGACCCTGCCGCTGCTGGTCGGGCAGACCGAGCACAAGGTGATGGCGCACATGCAGGGGCGGCTGGGGCCCATGTACGCCGGGGGATTTCACGGCTGGGCCCAGCTCGTGGCCGACGGTGTGAAGTTCCTGCAGAAAGAAGACGTGGTTCCGGCCCGGGCCGATGCGGGGGTGTTCCGGCTGGCTCCGGGGGTGGCGCTGGTTCCGTACCTGGTGGCGCTCGCGGTGATCCCGCTGAGCCCGGGGTGGGTGGCCGCCGACGTCGACGCCGGGCTGCTGTTCGTGCTGGCCGCGAGCGCGGTGGCGGTTCTGGGCACGTTGATGGCGGGCTGGTCGAGCGCCAACAAGTACGCCCTGCTCGGGTCGATGCGGGCCGCGGCGCAGTTGCTCGCCTACGAGTTACCGCTGGTGCTGGCCGCGGCCAGCGTGGCGATGGCGGCGGGCACCCTGTCGCTGACCGGGATCGGCGAGGCGTGGCAGTGGTGGTGGCTGGTCTGGCAGGCCCCGGCGCTGGTGGTGTTCGTGGTGGCGGGGCTGGCCGAGGTACAGCGTCCGCCGTTCGACATGCCGATCGCCGACTCCGAGCTGGTGGCCGGGCCCTACACCGAGTACACCGGGCTGCGGTTCGCGTTGTTCCTGCTCAGCGAGTACGCGGGCATCGTGGTGCTGGCGGGGCTGACGGCGGTGCTGTTCCTCGGGGGCTGGCACGGTCCGTTCAGCGAGACGCTGGGCCCGCTGTGGACGCTCCTGAAGACCGGGGCGGTCGCGGTGGTCGTGATCTGGCTGCGCGTGGCCTGGCCACGACTGCGGGAGGACCAGCTCCAGCGTCTGGCCTGGGCCGGGCTCGTGCCGATCGCCCTGGCCCAGCTGGCCCTCACCGCGGTGGTCGTGGTGCTGCGGCAGCCTTGAGACCTGTCCTAGACGCCCAGGTCTTTCGCGAAGTAGAGCGAGCCGGCCTCGTTGGCGTAGATGCCGAAGCCCGGGTGGGACTGGTAGCCCGCGCTGCGGTAGAGCGCCACCGCCTCGGGCTGCTTCGTGCCCGTCTCCAGAATCAGCCGGCTGTAGCCCAGGGCCATCGCGCGCAGTTCGGCGGAGGCCAGCAGCCGGCGGGCCAGTCCCTGGCGGCGGAAGGGCGCCCTCACGTACAGCCGCTTCATCTCCACGGCCCCCTCGCCCTCGGCCGGGTTCGCCCGCAGGCCGACACAGCCGGCCAGCTCACCGCCGGCCTCGGCGATGGTGAACAGGCCCGACGGCGGAGCGAACTCGTTCGGGTCCACCGGAGTGCTGTCCGGACCGCCGTAGCGGACGACGTACTCCTGCTGGACCTCGGCGATCAGGACTGTCGCTTCGGGGCCGTCGAACGGGACGTCCCGGAAAAGCAGGTCGGTTACGGGGGAGTTGCTCACGGCTCCCATAGTTCCACGGGGTTGCCCTCGGGGTCGTACACCCGTGCGAAGCGCCCGTTCGGATAGATCTCCTCGTCCACCTCGACGTCGATGCCCGCCCGCCGCAGCTGGGCGGTCATGGCGTCCAGGTCACGGACCCGGAAATTGACCATCCATTGCTGCTGGGGGCGCCCGAAGTGGTCGGTGTCCTCGGCGAAAGCCGCGAACACGGTCGGCCCGGACTGGGAATGCCAGGCCTCTTCTTCGTACGTCAACGGCACAGGCGTCACGCCGAGGTGCTCTTCATACCAGGCGGCCAGTCTCTCCGGGTCCTTGCTCCGGAAGAACACTCCCCCGATGCCCGTCACGCGTTCCACGAATGGGAATACTGCCAGAAGGGCCGCGATCCGACCGCTCGGACGGGTTGGCGCATTCTGTTCCTGCCCGTGACGGCCGCCGGGAAACGGGCGGAATGCCCAGGTCATGAATGGAATTATCGTCGCGCCGGCGGAGGCTGATTCCATCGAGAATTCGCAGCTCGGGGCCTGGCCGCGGTACCGATGTCGCACTTTCACTGCACCTTCGCTGCCCATCGGTGGCGAGCGGGGGCCGAGTGCGTTCCGGATGATGCGCCGTGGTCTTTTCCTGCGCATCAATTAATGGCACGCGAGTGTCGGTGAGGAGACCTCTGCGGGGCCGCCCTGTTTTGTCATTGAGTGCCTCAATAGGGGACGGTGTCCGCACCGTCGATGAGGGGCGTGCGTGGGGCGGGTGGTGCGGGAGGCGAGCGGGCCGTGCTCGCCTCAGGTGTCCCACGCGTCCCCACGCGTCCTCAAGCGGCTCCGGCCGGGCCGGCCCGGGTCGATTCGGGCGCATCGATTCGACCGATGTGCGGATGCGAGTATGAGGAGACGGCTAATATCGTTATTGGCCGTCGGGAGTCAGGAGTTCCGGTATGCCACGCAGACCTGCGAACTGGTTCGCCGAGCGGCCGTAATCCTCCGCAATCGGAATATTGATGGTCGCGCCGATGGCGTGTACGTTCCGGCGCGGGTATTCGTCGGAACACACGTGAGGTGGGTGACGTGGCGCGGCAGCAGGCAGAGATCCGGCGCGAGGAGATTCTCCGGGCCGCTGCGACGGTGGTGGCCCGCAAGGGATTTGCGCGGACCCGGGTCGCCGATGTCGCCGCCGAGCTCGGAATCAGCGCCGGCCTGGTCTTCTACCATTTCGATTCCAAAGAACGGCTGCTCTCCGAAGCATTTGCGCTGGCCTCCGACCGTGACCTCGACGCGATGGACGCCGCGATCGCCGGCCCGGGGCACTACGCCGACCGGCTGCGAAACGTGATGCGGCTCTACCAGAGAATCTCCCCGGAATCGGCCGACCTGGAGGTCTGGTCGAGCAACATCGACGCCTGGGCCGAGGGGCGCTACACCGACGAGATCCGCGAGGTGGTGCGCCGCAACGACGCGCGCTGGCGGCAGGGACTGACGAAGCTGGTCACGGCCGGGGTCGAGGCAGGCGAGTTCTCCTGCCCCGATGCGGAGGAAGCGGCGCTGCGGATCTGCGTGATGCTCGACGGCCTGGCCGTCGCCACGCAGGTGAGGGGCACCCTGTCGAGGGGCCGGGCGAAGGTCTGGGCCGACGAGCACGCGGCCCGCGAGCTGGGTCTGCCGGTGCCGGTTCAGCTGCCACCCGCCCAGCGCTGACCCGTGAGGCACGTCGCGCGAGTGACGTCGAACACGGCAGGATGCGAGGGTGACCAACCCACGGCGGAGCGGAGCGGACGGTTCCGGCAGCTCAGGAGGCTCTGACGGCTCCGGCGGCTCGGAGGGCTCCGGCGTCGAGCGTCCGGGGATCGGTGACGACGATGGTCACGGTCCCGAGGCCGGTCGTGGGGTGGGTCTCGAGGCCGGGTTCGAGCCGGGGGCGGCGGTGCTTGAGGACGCGGGTCCGGGCGCCGGCTCTCGCGTCGGGTCGGGTTCGGGGTCGGGTTCCGGGTCGGGGCCGGGGGCTGGTTCCGGCTCTGGTTCCGGTTCCGAGCGCGGGCCGAGCCTCGGTCGGGGACTGATCGCCGGGCTGGCCACGACCGCCCGGGCGCTGGTGCGGCACACCCACACGGCGGAGTATCCCGACGTCAAGCCGGATCTGCCCCCGCGCAGCCGGGGTGTGATCGCGCTGCTCGCCGAGAACTGCACCAGCTGCATGCTGTGTGCCCGCGAGTGCCCGGACTGGTGCATCTACATCGAGTCCCACAAGGAAGAGGTTCCCGCCGCCGAGCCCGGCGGACGGGCCCGGCAGAAGAACGTCCTCGACCGCTTCGCCATCGACTTCTCGCTGTGCATGTACTGCGGCATCTGTATCGAGGCGTGTCCGTTCGACGCGCTGTTCTGGAGTCCGGAGTTCGAGTACGCCGAGTTCGACATCCGGGACCTGCTGCACGAGAGCGACCGGCTGGAGAGCTGGATGACCAGCGTGCCGCCCCCGCCCCTGCCCGATCCGGGGGCGGTCGAGGCGAAGGAGGTCGGCGTCGCGCGAACGGCGGCCGAGAAGGCGATCGCGGCGTACGAGGCGGCCCAGGTCGAGGCGCGGGAGGCGGAGGCGCGGGAGGCAGAAGCAGCGCGCGCCGAGGCGGAGGTGCGGGAGGCAGAGGCAGCGCGGGGCGAGGCGGAGGTGCGGGAGGCAGAGGCAGCGCGCGCCGAGGCGGAGGCGCGGGAGGCAGAGGCAGCGCGGGGCGAGGCAGAGGCGCGGGAGGCGGAAGCAGCGCGGGCCGAGGCTGAACAGGCGGAGGTTGCGCGGGCAGAAGCCGAGAAGCTCGAGGCCGAGGCGGCACGATCGGAAGCACTCGAAGCTGAGGCAGCTCCAGCGGAATCTGAGGGCCGCGAGGTTGAGGCAGCTCTGGCCGAGGTGCCTGAGCCCGAGGTGACTGAGCCCGAGGTGACTGAGCCGGAGGTGCCTGAGCCCGAGGTGACTGAGCGGGCTGAGGCTGAGCGGGCTGAAGCTGAGCGGGCTGAGGCGCGTCGACGGGAAGAGGCCGACGCCGAACGGGCCCGCAAGACCGAGTGGCTGGCCGCTGATCGGCGGGCCGCCCGCGAGGCGCGGGAGGCGGGTAGTCCGGCGGCCGGGGTGGACGAGGCCGGGTCCGCTGAGCAGGAGACGCCGAAGGCCGCCCCTCCGGCCCGGAAGAAGGCGGCGCCCGGGGCCGGCAGCGCGTCCAAGGCTTCGCCGGGGACGAGAGCGGCGGGGAGTGCTCGGAAGAGGACGTCCGCGAAGAAGGGGGCGCCCGCCGATCAGGGGACGCCCGCCGATCAGACGATGCCCGCGCAGAAGGCGACGCCCGCGCAGAAGGCGCCGCCCGCGAAGAAGACGCCCGCGCAGAAGGCGACGCCTGCGAAGAAAACGACGCCCGCGAAGAAGGAGACGTCCGCGCGGCAGGCGCCGCCCGCTCGCACAGCGGCTGAGCCCGCCGACGTCTACCCGGCCACCGACGACACCGCGGTCATTCCGCCGGTTCCGGATGAGATGAGCGTGGTCGAGGAGACGGCTGTCCTGCCTGCCGTTCCCGAAGACCTTGAGCCCGCCTCCTCACCGGACGAGACCACTTCCATGGCCACGGCCACCCCGACGGACACCGACGAGGCCCAGCTCCGTCTCTGGGACACCGCGGAGACGACGCTGCCCCCAACCGAGCCAACCGAGCCAACCGAGCCAACCAAGCCAACGACACCGCCCGAGGCGACCACGAAGCCCGAGGCGACCACACCGCCCGAGGCGACCGAGACGTCCTCAAGCACCGACGAAACCGCCGTGCTGCCCCCGGTCACCGACGACACCCAGGTTCTCCCCGCCGTCGACGACGAGCCCGGTGACCCGGAGCCGGACGGGGAACCGCGATGAGCGGCCTCGAGGTGATCTTCATCGCCCTGGCCGTGCTGTCCGCCGCGTCCGGACTCCTCGCCGTGACCAGCCCCCGCGTCGTGCACTGCGCCCTCTGGCTCGTCGTCTGCCTCGGGGCCCTGGCCGGCGTCTACCTGGTCCTCGGGGCCGAAGTGGTCGCGCTGGTGCAACTTCTGGTCTACGTCGGTGCGGTCGTCGTGCTGGTGATCTTCGCCCTCATGCTCACCCGGGCCCCGATCGAACGCAGCGACCGCCTCGACGGACCACCCTGGCAGCGGCTCACGGCCTCGGTCGCGGGAATCGCGGTCGGCGGCATCCTGGCGGGGACCCTGATCTACGCCTTACGGGGCACTACCGTCGAGGTCCGTGGCGACCAGGGGGCGGCGCGGCCCATCGGTGAGGCCGTGTTCTCGGGCTGGCTGCTGCCGTTCGAGCTGCTCTCGGTCTTGCTCCTGGCATCACTGGTGGCCGCGATCGCGGTCTCGAGAAGCCGGAACAACGACAACCAGGAGGACGGGCAGGCATGATCCACCTGCTCGGCCCCGCCGTGCTGGCCTGCGTCCTGGCGGGCATCGGCGTCTACGGGATCCTCGCCCGCCGCAACGCCGTCCTCGTCCTGATCGGCGCCGAACTCCTGCTCAACGCCGCCAACGTGCTGCTCGTCGCCGCCTCCGCCCTCCCCGCGGGCGGCCTGGCCGGGCTGGAGCAGAGCGGGCTGGAGCAGAGCCAGAGCTACCAGGACCCCCTGATCCCCGGCCAGGTCATGACCATCTTCGTGATCACCGTGGCCGCCGCCGAGATCGGCGTCGGTCTGGCCGTCGTGCTGCTGCTCTTCCGCGCCCGTCAGACGGTCGAGCTGACCGAGGTCCGCGAACTCGGCGAGGCGTCCCCGAACTACAGGGAGACGCCGTGACCGAGTCCGCCGCCATCCTCACCGTCGTCCTGCCCGTCGCCGCCGCGGTCTTCGGCCTCGTCAGCCACCACCGGGGCTGGGCCACCGACTGGGCCGTGCTCGGATCACTCGGCGCCCTGGCCGCCGCGATCACCGAACTGGTGCTGGTCGGCGGCGACGGACCGGTCCCGGCGTTCGGCTTCCTCGGCCGCGCCCAGCTCGGCAGCACCACCATCGACCTCACCCTGCGCTCCGACGAGCTCTCCGCCGCCGTCGCCGTGCTCGTCGGCCTGGTCGCGTTCTGCGTCCAGCTCTACTCGACCGCCTACCTCCCTGACCGGCCCGAGAACCGTTACCCCGCCTACGCGTCCACCGTCTCGCTGTTCACCGCCGCGATGATGCTCGTGATCCACGCCGGTGACCTCGTGCTCCTGCTCATCGGCTGGGAGATCATGGGCCTGGCCTCGTACCTGCTGGTCGGCCACCACAGCGAACGGGAGAGCGCGAGACGGGCCGCCACGAAGGCCTTCCTGGTCACCCGGGTCGGCGACATCGGCGTCGTGCTGGCCGTGGTGGTGCTGATCGCCGGCGCGGGCACCACGTCGATCGGCGACCTCAACCAGGCGGCCACCGAGAACGAGATCGGCCACGGCACGCTCGTCGCGGCCGGGTCGCTGCTGCTGGCCGGCGCGATCGGCAAGTCCGCCCAGTTCCCGCTGCACATCTGGCTTCCCGACGCGATGGAGGGCCCGACCCCGGTCTCCGCGCTGATCCACGCCGCCACCATGGTCGCCGCCGGGGTCTTCCTGGCCGCCCGGCTGCTGCCGCTCTACCTGACCGTGCCCGGCGTGCTGCAGACCGGAGCCGTCCTGGCCTCGATCAGCATGGTCGGCGCCGCCCTCGCGGCCCTGGCCCAGACCGACCTGAAACGCCTCCTCGCCTACTCCACGATCAGCCAGGTCGCCTACATGCTGGGCGCGGTCTGCGTCGCCTACGGCCGCGACACCGAGGCCGACCCGACGGCGCTCGCCGCCCCGGGCGTCCTTCATCTGCTCTCCCACGGGGCCTTCAAGGCCCTGCTCTTCCTGGCCGCCGGCTGCATCGTGCACGTGGCCGGCTCGACCGCGCTCGCCGACATGGGCGGTCTCTGGCGCACCCACCGCAGCCTGGCCGCGCTGTTCGGCATCGGCCTGCTGGGGCTGGCCGGGATCCCGCCGTTCGGCGGGTTCTGGTCGAAGGAGGCCGTGCTGTCCGCGGCCGACGAGGCCGCTCACGCCGGGGCCTGGGAGGGGTGGACCGTGCTCGTCGCGGGGGTGGCGACGGTCGTGCTGACCGGTCTGTACGCGGGACGGGCCTGGGCGATCGTGGCGATGGGGCGTTCCCCGGTGCCGCCCGTGGTGGGGGACGCGGTGAGCGAGGAGCCGCACGAGACGCCCGCTCCCGGAGGGAAGGCGCCGGTCCCGTTCGCGATGATGCTGCCGCTGTACGTGCTGGCCGTTCCCACCGGGCTCCTCGGTCTGGTGCTGCTGTGGCCCCCGGATCTGCTGCGCGGCGTGGAGATCCAGCCCGGTACCGCGATCACCGGTGCGCTGCTGGCGCTTTCGGGGATCGGCTGGGCGGTCTCGGCTCCTCGCCTGGGGACGCCCGACATCACGCACGCCCTGCCGTCCGGTACCCGGGTGGTCATGCAGAACGCCTTCGGCTTCGACGTCGTGGCCGACGTGCTCGTGGTCCGGCCCACCCTGCGTCTGGCCCGCGCGGTGCAGCGTCTCGAGCAGGACGTGGTGGACGCCTACGTGCGCGGCGTGCACCCGGTCACGGCGGTCGCCGGGGTGGTGCTGCGCCGGGCCCAGACCGGTCTCGCCACCGGTTACGCGGCCTGGGTCTTCGTCGGCGCGGTCGTGGTCGCGGTGGCCGGGATGGTGCTCATATGACCTGGCTCCTGCCCGCCCTCGTGCTGACGCCCCTGGTCGGCTCGGTGCTGCTGCTGGGCCTGCCCCGGCTCGACGGGGTGGTCGCCGCCCGCCTGGGCACCCTGGTCGGGCTGGCCACGCTGGTGCTCGGCGTCCTCGCCACCGTGCAGACCGGGCTCGACGGGTTCGGGCGCACCCAGCTCGAGGTCCGCATCGCGTGGGTGCCCGCCCTCGGTCTCGAGGCACACCTGGGTATGGACGGGGTGAGCGCACCTCTCGTGCTGCTCACCGGGCTGCTCTCGGTGCTGGTCTGCGGGCACCTCGTCCGCAACCGGCCCGACCGGAACCTCCTCGCCTGCGTGCTCGCGGTGACCGGCGGCGCGATCGCCACCTTCACCGCCCTCGACCTGCTGCTCTTCTTCATCGCGTTCGAGACCGTGCTGATCCCGATGTGGTTCGTGATCCGGGTCTGGGGCGACACCTCGCAGCCCGAGCGCCCCGGCCGGCCCGGCGGGGTGCGGGCCCGTGACGACGCGGCGGCCCGCTTCGTGCTCTACACCGCCACCGGCTCGGCCCTGATGCTGCTCGGGATCATCCTGGTGATCGCCCGCGCGGGCACCTCCGACCTGACCGAGCTGATCGCCCGCGGCGGCACCGGCCTGACGTCCACCGAGCAGACCGTGGCCGCCGTGCTGATCGTGCTCGGCCTGGCCGTGAAGACCCCGATGTGGCCGCTGCACACCTGGTTGCCCCCGGCCCACACCATCGCCCCGACCGCCGGATCGGTGCTGCTCGCCGGGATCCTGCTCAAGCTCGGCACCTACGGCCTGGTGCGCGTGGCGGTGCCGGTACTGCCCGCCGGGGTGCAGAACATCGCGCCCTGGCTGGGCGGTTTCGCGGTCGCCGGCATCGTCTGGGCCGGCCTGGTCTGCCTGACCGAGCGCGACCTGAAGCGGCTCGTGGCCCAGTCGTCGGTCGCGCACATGGGCTTCGTACTGCTCGGCGTCGCCTCGATGACCCCGACCGGGCTGCAGGGCGCGCTCTACGCCAACATCGCGCACGGCGTGGTCAGCGCCCTGCTGTTCCTCGTCGTCGGCGCGCTGAAGGACCGCCACCACAGCGCCGACCTGACCGAGCTCGGACCCGGCCTGCGCGACCGGCTGCCCCGCCTGGGCTGGTTCCTCACCCTGGGCGCCGTCGCCGGCCTGGGCCTGCCCGGTCTGGCCGTGTTCTGGGGGGAGCTGCTCGCGATCGCCGGGGCCTGGCAGTCCACGACCCTCGGCCGCCCGTACGCCGTGATCGCCGCCGTCGGCACCGTGATCGCGGCGGCCTACTGGCTGCGGGTGCTCAGGGTGCTCTGGCAGGGCACCCCCGACGACGGCCGCTTCGACGGGCAGCACATCCCGGACGCCACCACCCACGAGACCACCACCGTCATGCCCCTGGTCGTGCTCACCGTCGTCCTCGGCCTGGTGCCCGGCCCGCTCCTGTCCACCACGGCGGGCGTCGTGCGCCTGCTCCTGCCCGGCGGGGGAGTGGTGCCCTGATGCTTTCCCACCTGACCGAGGTCTCCGGACGTCTCACCGGCGTCCCCTCGATCGACCCGGTCGCCCTGCTGCCGGTCGTCGCCCCCGTCGTCGCCCTGCTGCTCGTGCTCCTCATCGACGTCGTCCGACCGGTTCGGCCGCTGCTCGACGTCGTCGCCGTCGCCGGCCTGCTCACCGCCGCCGGAGGCGTCGCCTTCCTGGCCCTGGGCGACGACCGGAGCACGGCCTGCTCCGCCGGCTTCCTCGTCGGCTCCTCACCGCCGCCCACCCCCCTGAACGCCGCCGAACTCGGCTTCGGCTGCTCGTACGTCGTCTCCGACCTCACCCTCACCGTGCAGGCGATCGTGCTCGCCGCCGCCCTCGGCTGCCTGCTGCTCACCCTGAACGGCCCGGGCGCGAAAGACCGCACCGCCCACCACACCCTGCTCCTCGCCACCGTGGCCGGCGCCACCGCGCTGGCCGGGGCCCGCGACCTGGCCACCCTCACCGTCGCCCTGGAGACCGCGACCCTGCCCACCATCGGCCTGATCGCCCTGCGCCGCGACGCCCAGGGAGCCCAGGCCGCCGTCACCATGCTCCTCACCGCCGTCGCCTCGCTCGGCCTGCTCCTGTTCGGCGTGGCCCTGCTCTTCCTGGCCACCGGCTCGCTCTACCTGGAGCGCATCGCGGACGTGCTCGCCACCGGCCCCGACCGGCCCGTGCTGCTCGTCGCGGTGGCCGGCACCGGGCTGGCGCTCGCGGGCATCGGCTTCAAGATCTCGCTGGTCCCCTTCCACCTGTGGACCCCCGACACCTACGCCGGCGCCCCGCTGCCGATCGCCGCGTTCCTGTCCACCGTGTCGAAGACGGCCGGCCTGACCGCCGCGGTGGTGCTGCTGGCCCTCGGCCTGCCCGCGCTGCACGCGGCCTGGGCCCCGCTGGTCGGCGTGCTGGCCGCGGTGACGATGACCGTCGGCAACCTGGTGGCCCTGCGGCAGACAGTGGCCGTGCGCCTGCTCGCCTGGTCGACCGTGGCCCAGGCCGGCTGGGTGGTGCTGCCGCTCGCCGCGGTCGGGCCCTCGCGCGACAGCGTCAGTGAGGCGGTCTCGGCCTCGCTCGGCTACCTGCTGGCCTACGTGGTGGCCGGCCTGGCCGTGTTCTCGGTGGTGGTGCTGGTCGCCCGGCACCACCGCGCCGGTGAGGAGCACACCCTCGAGGCCTACCGGGGTCTGGGCCGCACCGAGCCGGTGGCGAGCGCGGTGCTCGCCTTCGCCCTGTTCTGCCTGGCCGGGCTGCCGCCGGGGGTGATGGGCCTGATCGCGAAGGTCGTGGTCCTGCGCCCGGTGGTGGACGAGGGGCCGGGGTGGGTCGCCGTGGTCGCCGCCCTCAACGTGGCACTGGCCCTGGCCTACTACCTCCGCTGGACCGCCCTGCTCGTGGGAACACCTGAGCAGGCTCCGCCCCGGTGGCGGCTTCGCCCGGCCGAGGGGATCGTGTTGGGGGGCGCCGCGGCAGGTTGTGTCGGTCTGTCCGTGGGAGCTGGGACGATTGCCGGGTTACTCCCGGGTGTTCTCCAATAGGGGCCCGGGAACGTGATCAGGCCGGGCACCGTTGAGTTTCCTGACGGTGCCCAGTGGCATCGATCGTGAGGAGTCAGGGAGCATCGAGATGCACAGTCATTTCAACGGGCTGAAGACCGCCGTTCTGCTGGGTGGCATGTCGGCCTTCTTGATGGTGATCGGCGGGATCTTCGCCGGGCGCGTCGGGTTGATCATTGCTTTCGGCATCTCACTGGCCATCAGCGGGTACCAGTACTGGAACTCCGGCAAGATGGCGATCAGGTCCATGCGGGCGAGGCCGGTCAGCGAGGCCGAGCAGCCCGTGATGTACCGCATCGTGCGTGAGCTGGCCAACGAGGCCCGTCAGCCGATGCCGGCGCTGTACATCTCCCCGACCATGGCGCCCAACGCCTTCGCCACGGGCCGCAATCCCCGCAACGCCGCGGTCTGCTGCACCGAGGGCATTCTGCAGATTCTCGACGAGCGTGAGCTGCGCGGCGTGCTCGGCCATGAGCTGATGCACGTCTACAACCGCGACATCCTCACCGCCTCGATCGCGGGGGCCCTGGCCAGCGCCATCACCTTCATCGCGAACTTCGCGTTCTTCTTCGGCGGCAGCAACGACGAGGAGCGCCCGAACTTCGTCGCGATGATCGCGTTCTCGCTGCTCGGCCCGCTCGCGGCCGGCGTGATCCAGATGGCGATCAGCCGCACCCGCGAGTACGACGCCGACGAAGACGGCGCCAAGCTCACCGGTGACCCGCTCGCGCTGGCCTCGGCCCTGCGCAAGCTCGAGATGGGCACCCGGCAGCTGCCGCTCCCGCCCGAGCGGGAACTGGTCAACGCCAGCCACATGATGATCGCCAACCCGTTCCGCGGTGGCGGTGTGGCCAAGCTGTTCGCGACCCACCCGCCGATGGCCGACCGCATCGCCCGCCTCGAGGCGATGGCCGGCTACCGCCGCTAGGCCCTGCCCTTCCACGACACGAGATCAGCCCCCGGAGCCGTCGCTCGGCTCCGGGGGCTGTGTCGTTCCGGGACTCTCACCCGAGCCGGAGGTGCGGTGAGGCACCGGGGCTCAGCGACGTCCCCAATCAGGTTCTTCGAGCAGCGCCTGCACATCGGCGGGTGACAGAGACTCGGCCTCGAGGCTCTTCTCGGCCAGCCACTCGGACAGCAGCTTGCGGGCGGTGACCCCGTCGCAGCCCAGACGCGCCATGATCACGCCGGTGGCGAGGTCGCTCATCTGCTGGGACTGCACCCGCGACACGGCGTCGCGGGCCGTCCCGGCCTGGTCGTTGAGGTCACGGTCCAGCGCCAGGCACATGGTGAGCGGATCCACGTAGCGCCTGAGCTGCTCGGACTCGGCGCCCTCGGTGATCTCCCCGAGCAGCAACCCGATCATCGTGTTGAGCAGCTCGCGCAGCGGGGTGGAGCTCTGGAGACTCTCCGGTTTCGCGGCATCGGGCCGCGCCGGACGGCCTGTGGTCGTCATGCAGTCGTACTTCCCCATCCATCGCAGGGCGGGACGAACACGCAGGTCCCGCCAGGAAATGGATCTTTACGACTGCTTCACAAAGGTCCGGAAGGATCTTAGCCCGGACGGGGCACTGGTATGTGCAACCAGGGGCACTACGACGCCGCGGACTGCTGATAGACCGTCGTGAAGAGCTCCTTGAACTTCGCCGCGCTGTTCGGGAACGACTGCTGCAGGCTGTGCTGGCCGCCGTCGCCCGAGCTGTAGTCGTACTCGAAGTAGGCCGCGTACGCCACGTTGTTGCCCGTGTCGGTGATGAAGTCGTACATCCGCTGGATGTAGTCCGGGTCGTCGCTGCCGCCGGTGCCGTCGGGCTTGCCCCAGCAACCCCACTCCGGCAGCGTCAGCGGCTTGCCGTGCTCCTTCGCGAACGCCGACCAGAACTGCAGCCCCCGGTCGCCGCCGTAGATCGTCTCGTCCCAGGCCTGCTTCTGGTGCTTCACGAAGCAGGCGCTGTCGCAGTTGTCCGGGTAGGGGTAGGCCTTGCTCGAGGTGTCGTAGGCGTCGACGCCCACGTAGTCGACCACGTCGTCACCGGGGTAGTAGTCGGCCGCGTCGTAGGGGTTCGGGCCGTTGTTGACGTTCCAGTCGAACTCGAACTGCGCCCCGTCCACCGCCCGCATGGTCTCGACGATGTTGCGGTAGAACGACTTCCAGCTCTCCGGGTCGTCCGACGACCAGCGCGACTCGGCCAGGTTGAACTCCCAGCCGATGCGCAGGATCGTGTTCTGCTCGCCGTTGGCCACCAGGTTCTCGGCCAGCGTGCGGAAGTACTGGTTGTACTGGCCCTGGGCGCCGGCGGCGATGGTGGCGGACTCGTCGCCGGTCGGGAGCATCGCCACCGCGTAGACCAGGCGGTAGCCCGAGCCGTTCCACTCGTCCAGCAGGTACTGCGGGTTGGCGATGTTCTCCCAGGTGTCGCGGGCCGAGAAGTCGATCACGTAGCTGACGTCGGCCCCCAGCCACTGCTCGTACTGCGCCACGCCGTCGGCCGAGGTCTTGCCGTAGACGCCGTACCGCGTGCCGGTGGTGGTGCCGGTTCCGCTTCCGGTGGACGCGGTCGGGGTGGGGGCGCTGGTGCTCGTGTCGTCGTCGCCACGGGTGAACGTGAAGGCGATCACGGCGATCAGCGCGAGCGCGATCACGGCGGCGCCGGCGGCGAGCAGCTTCCTGTCCGGGCCCTTGTCCTTCTCGGCCGGTGGCTGCCGCATGCCGGTGCCGGGCGGCAGGGCGCCACCGGTGCTGTCGGGTGCGGTGCTGTTGGGCGCGGTGCTGTTGGGTGCGGTGCTTGAGGACGCGCCGGTCGGGTTCGCGGTCGCGTCACCCGGTGTGGTGGTCGCGTCGTCGTCGGGGCCGGGCGCGGCGTGCCGGCCGCTCGGGGAGGGCCCGGGACGCCGGGCGTCGTCAGAGGGCGTGGCACGCATGGGGTCAGGCCTTTCGCTCGGGGGAGGACACCAGTCGGGAGGACACCATCGTGGGGGACGGCGGGTGTCTCAGCGTCACGAGAATGCCCGCTCCCGGCCGTGAATCCGCTGAGAAATGGGGCGGTTACGGAGGTGCGGATTCGTTCGATCGGGTGCATGCCGATCGGGTCGCGAAGGGGTACTCCCGTAGTCAATTGCTTGACCGTTCAACTAAATACTTTTATCGTCAAGTACATGACGGATCCCTTCGCACCCGGTGCCGCGTTCGACGCGTTCCTCCCCGGGGCCCTGGCCACCAGCCGGGCCCAGCGGGACTGGACCCCGCAGGACGGCGCGCTGCCGGCCCTCTACCTCTCGCACGGTGCCCCGCCGCTGTTCGACGACGGTGAGTGGATGGACCAGCTGCTGGCCTGGGCGCAGAAGATGCCCAAGCCGAAGAGCATCCTGATCATCAGCGCGCACTGGGAGTCGGCGCCGCTGAGCATCACCAGCCCGTTCGCGAACACCCCGCTGGTCTACGACTTCGGCGGCTTCGCACAGCGCTACTTCGAGATGGAGTACGCCACCCCCGACGCCGCCGAGCTGGCCCGCCTGGTCTCGTCGGTGATGCCCGACGTGGAGACGGTGCACCAGCACAACAGCCGCGGCCTCGATCACGGTGCCTGGGTGCCGCTGAAGACCATGTACCCGCTCGGTGACGTGCCGGTGCTGCAGCTCAGCATCCCCACGCACGACCCGGCCAAGCTGATGGACCTGGGCCGCCGCCTGCGCCCGCTGCGCGAGCAGGGCGTGCTGATCATCGGCTCCGGCTTCATGACGCACGGTCTGCCGTTCCTGACCCGCGACGCGATGATGGGCAAGGTGCCGGGCTGGTCGTCCGACTTCGACAGCTGGGCGCAGGAGACCCTGGCCCGCGGCGACGTCGACACCCTGATGAACTACCTCAACCGCGCGCCCGGCCTGCCCTACTCGCACCCCACGGTCGAGCACTTCGTGCCGGCGTTCATCACCCTCGGTGCCGCGACCGACCCCGAGGCGCCGGTGACGACGACCATCGAGGGCTGGATGTGGGGCCTGTCGAAGCGCTCGTTCCAGGTGGCCTGAAAACCGCCGCCCCCGTGGGCGTCTGGGGCGCGCTCGATCAGCGACCCAGGCGCCCGTAGGTCGTGTACTCGGTCGTGCCCTTCTCCTGGGCCTCCACCGACCGCTCCAGCCGGCGGGTCAGCGACGGCGTGAGCGCGACCCGGCCGAACTCGTCGGGGGCCACGAAACGGGCTGCGCGCAGCTCACTCTCCTGCAGCACCAGGCCCGCCACCCCGTCCTCGTCGAGAACGCCGCCGTCGAAGACGAACTGCAGCTGGTCGCCCCACACCCCGTGCCGCGGCACCCAGTCGACGACCAGCAGCCGGCCCGGCTCGCGCCGCAGGCCCAGCTCCTCCTCCAGCTCCCGGCCGCAGCCCAGGCGGGGGTCCTCGTCGGCCTCGACCACGCCGCCGGGCATCACCCAGGTGGGCTTGTAGGTCGCCTCGAGCAGCAGTACGCGGCCCTGCTCGTCGCGGATCAGGGCGGCGGCGGCGACGTTCTTGCGCGGCAGGCGGGAGGCGATCCCGGGATTGAACTCGGCCTCCGGCTCGCCCTCGGTGAACAGGTCGTCGTCGAGGGTGGGCAGGCCGGTCGCGGGGTCACGGGAGGTCACGAGATTCGATCGAACACCCGCGCCGACCAGGTCGGCAAGCCGCGGGGCGGCGTGACCGGCGCCGAGGTGGCGCAGTTCACCCCGCTGATCTCCGGTCGTCGGGTGACACTCGTGCGCCCGGGCCGCAGGGGCGTCACCCGCGGCCGGCGGTGCGTCAAAACAGGAAAGCCCCCGACCGGAGTCGGGGGCTTTCTCTCGCACGTGGCCGGTGCAGGGTTCGAACCTGCGTAGGCTGAGCCGTCTGATTTACAGTCAGATCCCTTTGGCCACTCGGGCAACCGGCCGTGCCACCGTGCGAGCCCTTGAGCTCGTCCGGCGGATGCGAGGATAGCAAGGATCGGGGGTGCTTCGCGCATCCGTATCCCCGCGGTCCGTCCGCGACCGGGTGACAGCCCTCCGGACCCCGTCCGTCAGCCAGCAGTCCGCAAGCAGACAAGGAGCTTCTCTTGGCCAGCGATTCGTCGTTCGACGTCGTCAGCAAGGTCGACCGGCAGGAGGTCGACAACGCCCTCAACCAGGCGGAGAAGGAGATCGCCCAGCGCTACGACTTCAAGGGCACCGGCGCCTCGATCGAGTGGAGCGGTGACGAGAAGGTCGTCATCAAGGCCAACAGCGAAGACCGGGTGAAGGCGGTCCTCGACGTCTTCCAGTCCAAGCTGATCAAGCGCGGCGTCTCGCTGAAGGTGCTCGACTCCTCCGAGCCGAAGGTCTCCGGCAAGGAGTACCGGATGGAGTCCGACATCAAGGAGGGTCTCTCCCAGGAGATCGCCAAGAAGATCGGCAAGATCATCCGGGACGAGGGTCCCAAGGGCGTCAAGACCCAGATCACCGGCGAGGAGATGCGCGTCTCCAGCAAGAACCGTGACGACCTGCAGGAGGTCATCGCGCTGCTCAAGGGGGCCGACATCGACGTGGCCCTGCAGTTCGTGAACTACCGCTGACCTGGTTCCGCCCGACCGTTTCGGCCTGCCCGTCCTGGTCCGGCCGGGACGTGGACGTGAGGACGCCGCTGGAGCCTTCCGGCGGCGTCCTCAGTTTGAGCGGTCATTCGGCCTCTGAACTGCGGATTTCTGTCCGGGGCGAGGATCGGGTAATGTTTACCGGGCCGCCAGGGAAGCAGTAAGCCGCCTGGATGGCAGGCCCCGATAGCTCAGTCGGCAGAGCGTCTCCATGGTAAGGAGAAGGTCTAGGGTTCGATTCCCTATCGGGGCTCTGGTTGGTCTTGTTCAGAGCGAGACCGCGCATGGCGGGGTAGCTCAGTTGGTAGAGCAAACGACTCATAATCGTTGTGTCACGGGTTCAAGTCCCGTCCTCGCTACTCTGATTGTTATCCGCACTGCGTGTTCGATCCGCATCGACAGCGACTCCATTCGAAAGAGGCACAGCCGTGGCCAGCAAAGCCGCCGACGTCCGTCCCAAGATCACCATGGCGTGCGTCGAATGCAAGGAGCGCAACTACATCACCAAGAAGAACCGGCGTAACGACCCGGACCGGATGGAACTGAAGAAGTTCTGCCCGCGCTGCGGCAACCACACCGCTCACCGCGAGACCCGCTAGTCGTTCCGTCGGAAGGCCGTCCCGTTCACGGGGCGGCCCTTCGTCGTGTTTGCACATCCGCATCGCTACGTTCGCCCGACCGGGTGAACCCGTCTGACCAAGGAGGGGCCGATGGGCGTCAACCCGGAGATCGTCGGCAAGACCTACACCGGTGCGCCGGTGTACGAGGTCGGCCGCGAGAAGATCCGTGAGTTCGCCGAGGCCGTCCGGTCGGCCGATCCGGTGCACACCGACCCGGAGGCGGCCCGCGCCCAGGGGTACGCCGACGTCATCGCCCCGCCCACCTTCGCCATCGTCGTCGCCCAGCGCTGCGAGGGTCTGGTGATGGCCGATCCCGACGCCGGCATCGACTACTCGCGCCTGGTGCACGGCGAGCAGCGCTTCACCCACCACCGCCCGATCGTCGCCGGAGACCGCCTCACCTCGGTCGCCCACGTCGACGACGCCCGGGTCATGGCGGGCAACGGGCGGGTCGTCACCCGCGTCGAGATCACCGACGCGGCGGGCGAACCCGTCACCACGGCAGTCTCCATGGTGCTGATCCGGGCGGAGGACGAGAAGTGAAGTTCGGCGAGGTCGCGGCCGGCGACGAACTGCCCCCGGCCGACATCACGGTCACCCGGGCCGATCTGATCCGTTACGCCGGTGCCAGCGGTGACTTCAACGTCATCCACTGGAACGACCGGGTGGCCACCTCGGTCGGCCTGCCCGGGGTGATCGCCCACGGCATGTACACGATGGCGCTCGGCGGCCGGTACGTCAGCGACTGGGCCGGTGGCGCCGGTGCGGTCGTCGAGTACGGGGTGCGGTTCACCAACCTGGTGCCGGTCCCCGACGACGACTCCGGGGCCACGGTCACCTTCAGCGGCAAGGTCACCAAGACCGACGAGGCCGCGAGCACCGTCACCGTCACCCTGACCGCCCTCGCCGGGGGCCAGAAGGTCCTGGGCAAAGCGATCGCCGTCGTCCGGCTGCCCTGACCGTGAGCGGGCTGGTCCGGCCCGCCCCGCTCCACAGCCCGGCCCGGATCAGCTCGGCGAAGCACTCGGTCGCGATCGTCTTCGCGCTCAACGGTCTCGTCTTCTCCTCCTGGTCGGCGCGTCTGCCCGCCGTCCGTGACCAGCTCGACCTGAGCGTGGGCCGGATCGGCCTGGTTCTGCTGGCTCTTTCGGCCGGTTCGCTGGTGATGCTCCCCAGCGCCGGGGCGGTGATCTCCGCACTCGGCCCCGCCCGCACGGTGCTGACCGGAGTGCTCATCGGCTCGGCGGGGGTGGTCGCGGTCGGCCTGGCCCCCGACGTCTGGCTGCTCGCGGCCGGGCTGTTCCTGACCGGGGCCGGCATGGGCGCCTGGGACGTGGCCATGAACGTCGAGGGCGCCGAGGTGGAACGCCGCATCGGCCGGGTGGTCATGCCCCGTTTCCACGCCGCCTACAGCCTGGGCACGGTCGGCGGCGCCGGTTCCGGGGCCCTGGCCGCCGCGCTGGATGTCAGCCCGAGGGTGCATCTTCCGCTCGTCGCGCTGGTGGTGCTGATCGGGGGCACGCTCGCGCAGCGCCGGTTCGTGGCCCTGCCCGGTGAGACGGAGGACGGGGCGCAGGCCCGCAGCCGGGTGCGCTCGGTGCTCGCGGCCTGGGCCGAGCCGAAGACCCTGCTGATCGGGGCGCTGGTGTTCAGCATGGCGCTGGCCGAGGGCGCGGCGAACGACTGGCTGGCCCTGGCCGTGGTCGACGGGTACGGCGCCCCGCACGCCCTCGGGGCGGGCGTCTTCGCGGTCTTCGTGATCGGCATGACCGTGACCCGGATGGCCGGCCCGGCGCTGCTCGAGCGGGTCGAGAACGCCCGGGCCCTGCGGATCAGCGCGGTGCTGGTGCTTCTGGGCAGCGGGCTGGTGATCTCCGGCACCCTGGTGCCCGGCCCCGGTGCGTACCCGATGGCCGTCGTCGGCGCGCTGCTGTGGGGGGTCGGTGCGGCGCTGGGCTTCCCGATGGGCATGACCGCGGCGGCGGCCGATCCGGTGAACTCGGCCGCGCGCGTCGGCGTAGTGTCGACGATCGGGTACACCGCCTTCATCGCCGGGCCGCCCGTGCTCGGTGCGGTGGGGCAGCAGGTCGGGGTGGCCCTGTCGCTCGCCGGGGTGAGCCTGGCCGTGCTGCTGGCACTGATCACGGCCGGTGCGGTGAGATCCTCTCGGTGAACGGGTTTCGTGAGTGTTGTGGAGGAACGGATGACGCGGCTGGCTGACCTGACGACCCTGCGGGTGGGGGGTCCGGCCCGGCGGCTCGTGGTCGCCACCTCCGCCGACGAGCTGGTGCGGGCGGTGAGCGAGGCCGACGCGGCGGGCGAGCCGGTGCTGCTGGTCGGCGGTGGCTCCAACCTGGTGATCGGCGACGCCGGGTTCGAGGGCACGGTGGTGCAGGTGGCGAGCCGCGGCATCACGGTGCACAACGTGGACTACTGCGGTGGGGCGGAGATCACGGTCGAGGCCGGGGAACCGTGGGACGGTGTGGTCGCCCGGGCGGTGTCCGAGGGCTGGATCGGGGTCGAGGCGCTGTCCGGCATCCCGGGCTCGACCGGTGCGACGCCGGTGCAGAACGTGGGCGCCTACGGCCAGGAGGTCTCCGGCACGGTCGCCAGCGTGCGCACCTACGACCGCCGGGAGAAGAAGATCCGCACGCTGGCCGCGGCCGACTGCCGGTTCGGTTACCGCGACTCGCTCTTCAAGCGTGAGCGGTTCGCCGGTGGCCCCCGTTATCTGGTGCTGCAGGTGTCGTTCCAGTTCGTGGTGGCCGACCTGAGCGAGCCGGTGAAGTACGCCGAGCTCGCCCGCAGGCTCGGCGTCGAGATCGGCGACCGGGTCCCCCTCGCGAACGTGAGGGACAACGTCCTCGATCTGAGGGCCGGCAAGGGGATGGTGCTCGACGGCACCGACCACGACACCTGGAGTGCCGGGTCATTCTTCACCAACCCGGTGCTGCCGGCCGAGCAGGCCGCCGCACTGCCCCCGGCGGCGCCGCGCTACCCCGCGCCCGACGGCCTGGTGAAGACGTCCGCCGCCTGGCTGATCGACCACGCCGGATTCGCCAAGGGGTTCGGCCTGCCCGGCCCGGCGAGCCTGTCCACGAAGCACACGCTGGCCCTGACCAACCGGGGTGCGGCGAGTGCGGCCGACGTGCTCGACGTGGCCCGTCAGGTGCGTGACGGGGTGGAGAAGGAGTTCGGCGTGCGGCTGGTGCCGGAGCCCGAACTGATCGGGTGTGAGCTGTAACACCGGCTCCGGCGGACGGGCCGGGTGAGGGCCCGTCCGGCGGGACCTGGCCCGGGCACCCCCGGGAACCTGGCAAACTCTGTTCATGGAGCGCCCGGTCACCACTCTTCCCAAGGCCCATCTGCACCTGCACTTCACCGGCTCGATGCGGCCGGCGACGCTGGAGGAGATGGCGGCCAAGCACCGGATCCGGCTGCCCGAGACCCTGCGTGAGCACCACCTCCTGCGCCTGACCCCCGATGAGCGGGGCTGGTTCCGCTTCCAGCGTCTGTACGACGCGGCCCGCGCCTGCGTGCGCGACGCCGACGACATGCGGCGCCTGGTGATCGAGGCCGCGGAAGACGACGCCGCCGAGGGCTCGCGCTGGCTGGAGATGCAGGTCGACCCCACCTCGTACGCCCCGCACGTGGGCGGGATCACGCCGGCCCTGGAGATAGTGCTCGACGCGGCCCGGGAGGCCACGGAGACCACCGGCTGCCAGGTCGCGATCGTGGTGGCGGCCAGCCGCATGCGGCATCCGCTCGACGCGCGGATCCTGGCCCGGCTGGCCGCCCGCTACGCCGGTGAGGGCCCGGGCACGGTGGTCGGCTTCGGCCTGAGCAACGACGAGCGGCGCGGCGACACCGAGGAGTTCGCCGGTGCGTTCCGGATCGCGCGCAACGCCGGTCTGGCCAGCCTGCCCCACAGCGGCGAGCTGCGCGGCCCCGACCACGTGGCGGTCACGCTCGACACCCTGCACCCCGACCGGCTGGGCCACGGGGTGCGCTCGGCCGAGGATCCCGAGGTGCTGGCCCGGGTGATCGACGCCGGCGTCGCGCTCGAGGTGTGCCCGGCCTCGAACGTGGCCCTCGGGGTGTACCCGACGCTGGGGGAGGTGCCGCTGCGCACGCTGGTGGACGCGGGGGCGCGGCTCGCGCTCGGCGCGGACGACCCGCTGTTGTTCGGCCCGCGCCTGGCCGCGCAGTACGAGGCGGCTCGCGAGGTGCACGGCATGGACGATGCCGGTCTGCAGCATCTCGCGGCCTCGTCGATCGAGGCGTCGCGGGCCCCCGACGACGTGAAGAAGAAGCTGCTGGCCGACGTGGAGGCCTGGGCCCCGGCGAACGGGTGAGGGCGTGGCTCCGGCGGCGAACCCGGAGCCACGCCCTGGATGAGCCCGATCAGTGCCCCGCTCCCTCAAGCGGGGACACTGACCAGACGCCGCGCCTCTCGGAGCGCGGCTCCGGACTCGGTGGGCCTGACGGGGGACAGGCTCTGTCCGATCCGGAAGTGTGTAGGGTCAGGCGTTTTCGCCTCTGGTGCGTTCTGGTGCGGTGCGGGTGCCGGAGCGGTTCAGCTCGGCACGCCGGCGGTGGCGATGATGAACGAGACGACGGCCACGGCCAGCACCGTCATCGTCACACCGAACATGATCGTCTTCATCAGGAACTTGAACGGGTTCTGCAGGATCACCACGAACGGCTGCTGGAACCGGCTGACCACGTTGACCACGGCCAGCACGACCGCGCAGACCAGGACGATGACGAGCAGTACGCCACCCTGCCCTCCGTCGCTGCCCCCCGAGGCGACCAAGGTGTTGAAAGTTGCTCCGTTGCCTGCGATTGAGCCGGTCACTGGGTTCCCCTCCCTGGTGCGACCGAGCAGTTGCGGGTCGCGGGGCGACCGCTGATTCCGCGGGGTCCAGAGGCGTTGAAGGACCTGCGGGTCCGTCAGTCCTCGTCGCTGAAGAGGGCGGCGGGGTGACTGGTGTTCAGCTGAAAAGCACTTGATCTCAGTGTGACCACACTGAAGCCTCAGGGCAACCCGTTTCAGGTACTTATTCGGCTCAATAAATGAAATTTCAGTGCCATTCAGCCCTGCCGACCCGGGTTCGGCTGATCCCGCTGTCGTGACCACTGATCACCACTGATCGCAACGGCCGGTGACCGGTGATCCCCTGCAACGTTGTCAGTTTCGAGCAAACAATGACATCAATTAGTGTCAATGAAATTGGTTTCCGTCACCTGTCGACCGCTATTCTTCCCCCGCCGGTGCGGTTGCCGGTACGGGCATGAAGAGTGCAGGACACGCGCGGTTTCAATTCTGCTCAAGCTCTCCCCGGCTGAAGGCCTTCAGTGGTTAACTTGATGAGTCGGCGTGGGCTGTAGTTCCAGCGGACTTCAGTGAAGCGGGGGTGTGTGGGAATTGGCTGAGGTAGCGAACACCCGACTGGGCAACCGGTTGAGAGCTCTGCGGCAGCACCACTTCGGCCAGCCCGTCACCCAGCGCCAGTTGTCCGGCGCGCTGCGGCTGAGCGGTGCCCTGATCAGTTCCTGGGAGAGCGGCGCGGCCATTCCGCCCGAGGAGCGGCTGGGCGGATACGCGCGGTTCTTCTGCACCCAGCGTTCGATCGAGAGCGACCCGGCCCGCCTGGTGGCGGAGTCCGACCTGTCTCCCGACGAGGAGTACCAGCGGGAAAGGCTTTTCGAAGACCTGCGGCTGCTGCGCAACGAGGTGCTCGACGAGCCCAACGCCGACGACTTCGACCGCGAGACCGGTGCCCTCGGGGGGCGTTTTCTCTACTACCCCGACGGGCAGCCCATCACCATCCTCTGCACCCCGCTGAGTGCCCGTCAGCTCGGTTACACCGACGAGGCCGCCCACGCCGCCCAACTGCTTCCCGCGGTGCAGTACACGACCAACCAGCACCACCCCAACTTCGTGCGCAACCTCGGCAACGCCGACATCGATGCCCTGATCGAGCTGGTCGGCCACGTGCGGGCGGAGAACCCGACCGCAGACGTCCAGTGGATGACGTACGACCGCGTCAGTTCCGCCGACCAGTTCACCGGCCACCTCATCCTGCTCGGTGGGGTGGACGAGAACATCGAGGCGGTCCCGGCCGGCTCGGTCAACGTGCTCGAGGTGCTGCGCGACCGGCTCGACATCCCGATCCGGATGACCTGGGACGAAGACGGGATCGAGTTCGACGGTGAGGTGCGGGTGCTGCTCGACGGAGACGGCGTGCCCACGTCCGACCCGTCGAAGATCGCCGACCACGAGGGGTTCCGGCCGGACTGGGTGCCCGGCCACGACGACTCGCGCAAACGGGCCTATCTCCGCGGTGTTCCACAGCTGATGTCCGACGTCGCGATCATCCAGCGGTCGCGCAACCCGTTCAACCCCGGTGCCACCGCGACCCGGTTCGGCGGCATGTTCAGCCGCGGCACCTACGGCGCCGTGCGCGCCTTCACCGACGCCCGGTTCCGGCAGCGCAACGAACTGTGGCTGGAGAACACCCTCGACCCCGAGGACTTCTGGATGCTGCTCAAGGTGCCGGTGATCGCCGGAACCACGATGACGCCCGACCTGGGCCGCGCGTCTGCCCGCATCCGCACTTCCTGATCTTTCTGCCCCGCGCCGGCGCCCGCCGGTCGCCATAGCCGAAAACCGGGTCATGACCTCCATGCCTGCTGCGTCCGCACCGCGGACGCCCACTCAGCCGCGCGCGCACACCGTCGTCACCCCGGTCGCGCCGGTACCAGCCCAGTCCACCGAACCCGTAGAGCTCACCGGGCCCGTCCAGCTCCTTGAGCCGGCACCGCTCTCCGGGGCCGCACCGCTCATCGGGCCCGTCCGGCCCGCCGAGCCCGTCCGGCCCGCCGAGCCGGTGCGGAAGCCGTATCCGGAGCCGTATCCAGAACCCCAGCCGTTCCCGGAGACCCGCCCGGACACCGCCGCCGACTACCGGGCCAGCCACTGCGGTCTCCTGCGCGCCCTCGACGGCGCCGGCCGGCCGCCCCTGCCCCCACCCGGCAGCGCCCTCGAGGCCTACGGCCCGAGACTCGGCGACCGGCAGCCCGGCGGAGTGCGCCGGCGCGGCGGCATCGTGGTGCCGACCGGCCGCGACCTGCGCACCGGCAAGCCCGGTCTGACCTTCGCCGCCGAACTCGCCCGCGACCACGACTGCTACCTGGTGGTCGTGCTCAGCCGGGAGGCACACCGGGCCGACTTCCCCGCGGCGATCCACGAGATGCTGGGCGAGAGGCTGATTCTCGTCGAGCTCGACGAGGTGCACCCGTCGTGGTCGCCCGGTCTGGCCGGGTCCGGCGACCCGATCGGCGTCCTGCACCGCTCCAACGACGTCGGCCGCAAACGCAACCTCGGCATCATGCTCGGGATGCGCATGGGCTGGGAGTTCCTGCTCTTCCTGGACGACGACATCTCCCCGCACGACAAGCCCGACACCCTCTCCGCCGAGAACCTCGCCCACGCCCTGAAGGTGATGCGGCTCGACGCCGAGCTCCAGGCCGTCGGCTGGCCGCTCGTCGGGTTCGACGACAACTCGGTGGTCGGCCACGCCCGGCCGCTCGCCGGGCTGCCGCAGGACATCTTCATCTCCAGCGGCGCCCTCCTGCTGCGCTGCTCGACGCTGATGGCCTTCTTCCCCGAGAACGTCTACAACGAAGACTGGCTGCTGTTCCTCATGCTGCTGGCCTGCTCCCCGAACTACCAGAGGGCGCTCGCGGCCGGCGGTCCGGTGCAGCAGCTCGAGTACGACGCGTTCTGCCCGGTGCGGGCCCGTTCCGAGGAGGTCGGGGAGATCCTCGGCGAGGGCCTGATGAACCTGGTGGAAGACCACGGCCCGGGCTTCGTCAACCTGATGAGCGGCCGGTACTGGAAGCGGGTCAAGGCCGGGCGTCGCTCACTGTTGCGGCGCATCGTCGTCGGGGTCGCCGGGAAGCCGGTGTTCTGGGCGGCGAACGAGCCCGCACCCACGACCGACCGCGTGGTCGTGTGCATGAACACTGCACTCCAGACGCACGGGGAAATCTCCCCCTCCGCGCTCGCCCGCTACACCCGGACCTGGTGGCGCGATCGCGAGGTCTGGCAGAAGGTGCTGGTCAGGCTGCAGAACGAGGCTCACGACGAAACCCCCGAGGCACGGATCGCCGACCTACTCACGAGTCCCCGGGCCGTCGGGCCCGGCGCGGCGATCTGAGGGGGTTGCCGGGAATCGCCACTCCCCGTCAGCATCGGTAGCGGCTGAGGACGGGCGGTCCCGGCCTGGCAGCGGCCTTCACCCGCCACGCGCTGTCACTGCACGGGGAAAGGCGGGAACCTGTGCTGGACGGGGAGAAGCAAGAGATCGTCGCGCATCGGGCATCGCATGCGCATCTGGTGCGGGCGGACTGGCCGGAGGCCTTTCCGCCCTCGATCGACGCGGTGGTCGTACCGGCGAGCCGGCCGAGTTTCCGGCTGCGCCACGCGGTGCGGCTGGCCGAAGACCTGGGCGCTCCGCTGGTGGTGGCCTGCAGTGCCCGGGCGCGGGTGGGTGAGGTCGCCCGGGAGCTGGAGCGCTGGCAGGGCGTGGCTTTCACCGTGCCCGCCGAACCTCCGATCGCGGTGCGGCGCCTGCACACCCGGCAACTGGCGCTCGACGAGACCGAGGGTGAGACCGGAGACGAGACAGGACATCACGGGTCACCGGCCGACCGGCTGATCCCGCTGGCCCGCTGGGAACTGCCGGGGGGATCGGCCGAGGAGGTCCCCGGGGCGGCCCTGCTCACCCGGCTGAGAACCGCGGAGGTGCGCAGCCGCACGCGTCCGTACCTCGACGTCTCGACCAAGCGCAACGTCGCGCTGCTCCTGGCCCGGCAGCTGGGCTGGCGCCGTCTGCTGTTTCTCGACGACGACATCCAGCCCCCTCCGGCCGCGGACATCCTGCGGGCCACGGCGGTGCTGGGGCCCGGCGGGGCGTCGATGGCGAGCTGGCCGGCCCAGGAGTTCCCCGACAACTCGGTGGTCTGTCACGCCCGGCGCGTGGTCGGCCTCGAGCAGGGCACCTTCCTGGCCGGGGGATGCCTGCTCGTGGATCTGACCCGGGCCCTGCCGTACTTCCCGGGCGTCTACAACGAAGACTGGCTGTTCTGCTGGGAGGCCGTGCGCGACCGGCGCATGGCCATGCCGGGCAACGTCGACCAGATCGCCTACAACCCGTTCGACCCGGCGCGGGCGGCGCGCGAGGAGTTCGGCGACGTGCTCGGGGAAGGGCTCTTCGCCCTGCTGCACCGTTCCCCCGAAGACGTCCTGCTCGGCCTGGTCGGGCAGGGGCCGGCGGCCGACCGCGACGGGCTGGTCGAGCCGGCCCGGCAGCCGGCCTACTGGAAGCAGGTGCTGGCCGGGCGGCGGGCGATGGTGGCCGAGGTCGCCGGGCGGTTGCAGGCCCGGGCCGGCTCCGACCCGGAGGCCGCGGTGCAGCTGCGCGCGGTGCGGGCGGGGCAGGAGCAGCTGCACCGGATCGGGGCGCACGAGCTCGCCGGGTTCGTGCGGCTGTGGCTCGAAGACCTCGGCACCTGGCGCTACGAGCTGGCCCAGCTGCACCGGCACACCACCTTCAAGGAGGCGTTCGGTCAGCTCGGCATCGACGAGTTCCAGCGGGTGGGCGTCAGCTGAGGCGGGTGGGCAGCAGCCCCTTCTCCATCGCGATCGTCACCGCGCGGGTCCGGTCGTCCACCCCGAGCTTCGCGAAAACCCGCAGCAGGTGGGTCTTCACCGTGGCCTCGCCGATGAACAGGGCCCGCCCGATCTCGGCGTTCGTCATCCCCTTCGCCACTGCCCGCAGCACCTCGACCTCACGCGGGGTGAGCGGGTTGGCGGGGGCCGGGGCACGCAGACGCGACACCAGTCTCGCGGCGACGGGCGGGGCCAGCACGGTCTCGCCCCGGGCCGCCGCCCGCACGGCGTCGACGAGCACCGGGCGGGGCACGTCCTTCAGCAGGTAGCCGGTGGCCCCGGCCTCCACCGCGTGCACGATGTCGTCGTCGGTGTCGTACGTGGTCAGCACCAGCACCCGGGTGCCCTGCAGACCCGCGGTGATCGCCCGGGTGGCCCCGACGCCGTCGAGGCCGGGCATGCGCAGGTCCATCAGCACCACGTCGGGCCGCAGGGTCGTGGCTCGCGCGACGGCCTCGTGACCGTCCCCGGCCTCGCCCACGACCTCCATGTCGGGCTCGACGTCGAGCAGCCCGGCCAGGCCGGCGCGCACGATCGGGTGGTCGTCCGCGACCAGGATCCGGATCACGGGTCTCAGTCCCTCCGTCAGAGCGAGAAGCATGTCGTCACGGCCGAATTGAGGACGCCCCGGTCGCCCGGGCCTCCCGGGTCGGGTGAGCCGGTGGTCACCGGACGCCGGTGATCAGGCACGGGCCGGCCTCGGTACCCGCACCCGGATGCTCGTCCCCTGCCCGGGCGCGGTGACCACGTCGAGCCGGCCTCCGCCGGCGCGGGCCCGGTCGCGCATCCCGGTGAGGCCGTACCCCGCCGGGGCCGACGCGTCCTCCATCTCGAAACCCTGACCGTCGTCGCGAACCTCGACCCACGCGTCCTGCGGGGTGCTGCCGAGCCGCACCGTCACCGAACCGGCGCCCGAGTGCCGCCGCACGTTGGCCAGCCCCTCCTGCACGGCCCGTAGCAGCACCACCTCGAGATCACGCGTCAGGCCGGACAGGTCACCACTCACCTCGGCCTCGGCGGCGATCCCGGTCTCGGCCCCGAACCGCCCCACCAGGCGGCGCACCGCATCGGCCAGGGTGGTGCCGTCGAGCGCGACCGGGGCGAACGCCGCGACCAGGGCCCGGGCCTCGCCGAGGTTGTCGCGGGCCACGTCCTCGATCGTGGTGAGCCGCTCGTCGAGCCGCGAGACGTCCGTCCCACCGGGCGATTCCAGCGACGCCCGGGCCACCTGGGCGAGCATCACGATGCTGGTCCAGCCCTGGGCCAGCGTGTCGTGGACCTCCCGGGCCAGGCGCTCGCGTTCGGCCTGCACCCCCTGCGCGTGATGGGCCCGGCCCAGCTCCGCACGGGTCTGCTCGAGCTGGGCGATGAGCTGCGAGCGCTCGGCCGACTGGTCGATGATGCCCTGCGTCCACAACCCCATCAGGGCCGAGAACCCGGTGCTCAGAACCATGATCGGCAGCGTGTGCCCGGCGTTCTCGGCGTCCCAGCCCCCGCCGGTCATCAGGCCCAGCGTGCCCGCGACCCCGAGCGAGACGGTCAGCACCAGCGCGCTCTGGTTGCGCGGGGCGAACAGCCAGATCTGTGGGAACACGATGCAGAAGAGCAGCGCCAGCGACGGGTCGGCGGCGCACGCCACCCCGGTCGCCGCCACGGCGATCACCAGGTAGGCGGTCTCCGCCCGGCCGCTGCCCGGCACGTGCGAGTCGGGCCGCAGCGCGAGCAGGGCCAGGGCGATCACCCCGATGCAGGCCAGCGCGAGGGTGCGGGCCGGACCGGTCATGTCCGAGGCGGTCGCCAGCCGGATCGCCGCCACCGCCATGAAGATCCAGAAGGCGGCGCCCCAGGCCCGCGCGAACCGGTCCCAGACGTGCGGCCCGCCCGTCACCGGCTCCCGGGCCGCTGCCAGCGGAACGTCCGCAACGCCAGGAGCGTCCCGATCACCAGCCATGCGGTCAGTATCAGCGCCGTGAGCCCGAGCTGCCAGGAGCCGGAGACCTCGGCCGCCGCGAACTCCTCCGGCAGGAACACCGAGCGCATGCCCTGGGCCAGCCAGCGCAGTGGGAAGACCGAGCCCAGAGTCTGCATCCAGCCCGGCAGTTCGGTGAAGACGAAGAACACCCCGGAGATGAACTGCAGCACGATCACCACCGGGCTCACCACCGCGGCCGCGCTCTTCGACGAGCGGGCCAGTGAGGAGTAGGCGATGCCGAGAACCGTGCCGGCCGCCGCCCCGAGCCCGAAGACCCAGGCGAAACGCAGCCACCGCATCGGGTCGGTGGGCAGCTCGAGCCCGAACAGCAGGGCCCCGACCACCAGCAGCACCGCTGCCTGCACCAGGCCGGTGACGAGCACCAGCCCGACCTTGCCGAGGAAGTAGGCCAGGGGTGGCATCGGCGTGCCCCGCAACCGCTTCAGCGTGCCGTCGTCGCGCTCCACGGCGATCCCGATGGCCAGGGTCTGGAAGCTCGACAGCACGATTCCCGAGGCGATCATCCCGGCCGCGAAGTACTGGGTGAACGACACCCCCGGGGCCAGCTCGTCGTCGAACACCGAACCGAACACGAACAGCAGGATCACCGGGAAGGCGAACGTGAACACCACCGTCTCGCGCAGCCGGAAGAACTCCTTCAGCTCGATCCCGGTGCGCGCCAGCCCGAGCGAGAACGCGCTCGGCAGAGTCCTATTCATGAATCATCCCGAGGTAGACGTCTTCCAGGGTCGGGCGCAGCACCTGCAGGTCCGGCACCTCGCCCGCATACCGTTCCGAGAGCGCGGCCACCAGGGCGGTCGGCGCCGGGGTGAGCTCCTCACCGTCCCGCCACACCACCCGTGCCCGCTGCTCGTGACGCCCGCCCAGCCGCGCCGGGGTGTCCACCGCCACCAGCCGCCCGCCCGCGATCACCCCGACCCGGTCGGCCAGCTGCTCCGCCTCGTCCAGGTAGTGCGTGGTCAGCAGGATCGTGGTGCCCTCGTCACGCAGCCGCCGCACCAGCTCCCAGAACGAGCGCCGGGCCTGCGGGTCGAAACCGGTGGTGGGTTCGTCGAGGAACAGCAGCTCCGGCGTCCCGATGATGCCCAGCGCCACGTCCAGACGCCGCCGCTGGCCCCCGGACAGGCTCCGCACCCGGCTGTTCCGCTTCGGCTCCAGGCCCACCGCGTCGATCACCTCGTCCACGTCGCGCGGCCGCGGGTAGTACCGGGCGAAGTGCCCGACCAGCTCGCCGACGGTCAGCTCGGCGTAGTCGTCGCTGCTCTGCAGCACGATGCCGATCCGGGCGCGCCAGGCCCGCCCGGCCCGGCCCGGGTCCTCCCCGAGCACCGAGACCTCACCGCCGTCGCGCTCGCGGAAGCCCTCGAGGATCTCGGTGGTGGTGGTCTTGCCGGCACCGTTCGGGCCGAGCAGGGCGAAGACCTCGCCGGCGGGGACGTCGAGGTCCAGGTCGTCGACGGCACGCACAGCGCCGTACTCTTTGACGAGAGAGCGAACCCGGATGTGCGGGGGATCGGTGGACATGTGTCCATCCTGTTCACCGCACTGCCGTACCGGGACGACCAAGGGGCTGACAGGCGTCCACCATCCGGTGGACACCAGGGCGGCGACACCCGCTCTGAGGTGCCAGTTCGACCCGGGCGCCCTTGGATGCGTAGACTCTCGCCCGGGTGGTCACGCACCGCCAGGATCTCGCACGCCGATGGTGTGTGCCTGGCAGTGATTTCCACTCGTAGGGCAGTGGCGCAATTGGTAGCGCACCGGTCTCCAAAACCGGCGGTTGGGGGTTCGAGTCCCTCCTGCCCTGCGGGATGTGCTCGCGGCAACAGGACGTGTCGCGGAACTGACAGGGCCCGTACCGACATGTTCGGTGCGGGCCACGATCACTGGACCGACCCGATCCACGCCGTGGCGCGGGCCTGGGAAGGCCCGGGCCTGACGACAGGCCCCAGACAACCAGGTGAGGACCGTGAGCAGCACGTCATCGACGAAGAAGCGCAGGGGCGGGCCGTTGCTCTTCCTGCGGCAGGTCGTGGCCGAGCTGCGGAAGGTGGTCCGTCCCACCCGGAACGAGCTCATCACCTACACGTCCGTGGTGCTGATCTTCGTCCTCGCCGTGATGCTTTACGTGTCGGCGCTGGACTTCGGCTTCGGCAAGTTCGTGCTCTGGGCGTTCGGCGGCGGTAGCTGAGTCGCCTGCGCGGCGGCTCCGGTGCACGATCGAGAGCGTTGAGAGCCGGCCCGACCACTCCGTGAGCGGGCCGGAACGTACGAAGGGAAGCAGGACAAGCGTGTCCGAGAACACCGAGCAGTTCACCGAGGAGGACACCGACCTCGCCACCACGGCGCAGGACGGTTCCGACGACGCCGCCACCGACGAGGTGGCCGGCGCCCTCGAGCAGGACGAGACGGACGACGCGCAGCCCGAGTCCGTTCCCACCGCCGGTGCGGACGACGAGGAGCCCGGCGACCCGGTCGAGGAGTTCAAGGCGGGTCTGCGCCGCGCTCCCGGTGACTGGTACGTGATCCACTCCTACGCGGGTTACGAGAACCGGGTCAAGGCCAACCTCGAGAACCGCACCACGAGCCTCAACATGGAGGATTACATCTTCCAGGTCGAGGTGCCGATGGAAGACGTGACCGAGATCAAGAACGGCCAGCGCAAGCAGGTCCGCCGGGTCCGGATCCCTGGTTACGTCCTGGTCCGCATGGACCTCACCGACGAGTCCTGGGGCGCCGTCCGGCACACCCCGGGCGTCACCGGTTTCGTCGGCCACACGCACCAGCCGGTTCCGCTGAGCCTCGACGAGGTCTTCTCGATGCTCGCCCCGGCCCTGGCGCCGGCGGAATCCACGAGCAAGTCCTCGAGCCCCGGCAAGTCCGAGGTGAAGGTCGTCGACTTCGAGGTCGGCGAGACCGTCACCGTGATGGAAGGGCCGTTCGAGACCCTGCCGGCCACCATCTCCGAGATCAACGCCGACGCCCAGAAGCTCAAGGTGCTGGTCTCGATCTTCGGTCGGGAGACCCCGGTGGAACTTTCGTTCGCCGACGTCTCCAAGATCTGATCGCACCTAAACACCCGGAAAAAGGAACAAGGTCATGCCCCCCAAGAAGAAGGTCTCAGCTCTGATCAAGCTGCAGATCAATGCCGGCCAGGCAACTCCCGCCCCGCCGATCGGGCCTGCGCTCGGTCAGCACGGCGTCAACATCATGGAGTTCTGCAAGGCCTACAACGCCAAGACCGAAGGCCAGCGCGGCAGCGTGGTTCCGGTGGAGATCACGGTCTACGAAGACCGTTCCTTCACCTTCATCACGAAGACCCCGCCGGCCGCCGAGCTGATCAAGAAGGCCGCCGGTGTGGCCAAGGGCTCGGGCGAGCCGCACAAGACCAAGGTCGGCAACCTCACCGCCGCCCAGGTCCGTGAGATCGCCACGACCAAGCTCGAAGACCTCAACGCGAGCGACCTGGACATGGCGTCCCGGATCATCGCCGGCACCGCCCGCTCGATGGGGATCACCGTCGAGGGCTGAGCCTCTCACCCGTACTTTTTTCACAGCACCACGTGGCAGGGCCGGGCGCGGTCCGTCGACCACACTTCTCCTGGAGGAGAATCATGAAGCGCAGCAAGTCCTACCGCGCAGCGGCGGAGAAGATCGACAGCGACGAGCTGTACTCCCCGCTCGACGCGATCAAGCTGGCCAAGGAGACGTCGAGCACGAAGTACGACGCCACCGTCGAGGTCGCGTTCCGTCTCGGTGTCGACCCGCGTAAGGCCGACCAGATGGTGCGCGGCACCGTGAACCTGCCGAACGGCACCGGCAAGACCGCCCGGGTGCTGGTCTTCGCCACCGGTGACCGTGCCGCGCAGGCCGAGGCCGCGGGTGCCGACATCGTCGGCTCCGACGAGCTCATCACGAAGATCCAGGGTGGCTTCCTCGACTTCGACGCCGTCGTCGCCACGCCCGACCTGATGGGCAAGGTCGGGCGTCTGGGTAAGGTCCTCGGTCCCCGTGGCCTGATGCCGAACCCGAAGACCGGCACGGTGACCATGGACGTCGCCAAGGCCGTCGAGGAGATCAAGGGCGGAAAGATCGAGTTCCGCACCGACAAGCACTCGAACCTGCACTTCATCATCGGCAAGACCTCGTTCACCGAGTCTCAGCTGGTGCAGAACTACGCGGCCGCGATCGAAGAGGTCATGCGCCTCAAGCCGTCCGCCGCGAAGGGTCGCTACCTGAAGAAGGCGACCATCACCACCACGATGGGCCCGGGCATCCCGGTCGACCCGAACGCGGTGCGGGCGCTGGAGGAGCAGGCCTGAGCCTGATTCCCCGGCACCTCCCGGTGAGGTTCTGAACCGAAGAACGGCCCTGTTCGCACACTGCGAATAGGGCCGTTCTCATGATCGCCACGAGGCGCCCGGTGACGGTCTTTTTCTACTGATCCGCAAGGTAGGGTTAACGGGCGCGACGCCTGACGGGAGTGCTCCCGGAGGGCGAGGGTCCAGCAGCCGGGCTCCAGCGCTGTCTGCTGTGCGCGGAACGTGTGGGGCGGAGGGCCCGGTGTACGAAACGGAACGTCTGGAGGAGCCCGCGGCCCGCTCGGAGAGCAGGTTGCTGCTCGTCGAGGACGACGACGGGGACGCCCTGATCGTCGAGGACCTGCTCGACCTGGCCGGCAGCGGTTTCGAGATCGTGCGGGCCCGGAGCCTCAAGCAGGCTCGAGATCTGTTGCGCCGCAACAAGTTCGGCTGTGTCCTGCTCGACCTCGGACTGCCCGACGGGCAGGGGCTGGATGTCGTGCACAGCCTGCTCGACGAGGCCTCCGACGTCGCGGTCATCTGTTTCACCGGTCTCGACGACGAGCGCTCCGGCGCCGCCGCGGTCGCCGCCGGTGCCCAGGACTACCTGGTCAAGGGCCAGGTCGACGGTGAGCTGCTGAGCCGGGCGATCCGCTATGCGATGGAGCGGCGCCGGGCCGAGGAGCAGTCCCGCCAGCTCTACGCCAGCGAGGTGCGCACCCAGGAGTACGCCCGTCTCGAGCGTGGCCTGCTGCCGCTGACCCAGACCCGCGACCCTGCCCTCGGCGTCACCGCCCGCTACCGCCCGCAGGCCGGTGACCTGCTCGGCGCCGACTTCTACGACGTGGTCGAGGCCCCCGACGGCCGGGTGTTCATCCTGATCGGCGGCGTGGCCGGGCACGGTCCCGAGGAGGCGGCCCTCGGGGTCAGCCTGCGCGTCGCCTGGCGCGCTCTGGTGATGGCCGGCGTCGACCCGGGCCGGCTGCTGCCCGTGCTCGAGGAGCTGCTGATCCGGGAGCGCCGCTCGGAGGAGATCTTCGTGCAGGCCACGCTCTGCGTGATCGACGCCGACCGGCTCACCGCGCACCTGTGGCTGGCCGCGCACCTGCCGCCGATGCTGCTCGACCCGGTGCCGACCCAGCTGCCCGGCGACCCCGCGAGCATGGCGATCGGCCTGCTCCCGCCCGGGGCCTGGCGCGGTCGCAAGATCACGCTGCCGGCCCGCTGGCGCCTGCTCTTCTACACCGACGGCCTGGTCGAGGGTTCGCGCGGCCGTGGCCTGCACCACGAGCTGGGTGTGCCCGGCCTGCTCGAGCTGGCCCAGGCCAGCCGCACGGTCGGCGACGACGGCGCCGAGGTGGTGGACGACCTGCTGGACCGGGTGCAAGACGCGCACGGGGGAGAGCTGCCCGACGACGTCGCGGTGATCGCGGTGCAGTGGCCGAGGGAGTTCAAGTGACCACGTGGTGGAACCGCATGCGTGAGCCGCGGGTCTGGGGTGTGCACGGCCGGATCGCCGCCGCCCTGGTGGTCGTCGTGGCGCTGCTGACCGGGGTGGTCACGGCCGCCGTGCTGACCCTGCTGGAGACCCGGCAGGTGCAGCGTGAGGTGGTGCGCGACTACTACGAGGGCCTGCGCGCCTCGCAGAACTACTTCATCGCGATGCTCGACTCGGAGACCGCGATCCGGGGTTACGCCCTCACCCACGACCCGTCGGCGCTGACCCCGCTCAACGACTCGGACCAGCCCTGGGACAACCCGATCTCCGACACCCTGGGCCGGGTGCTGCCCGACACCGCGGCGATCCCGGCGATGCAGGAGGCGGAGGCGGCGGCCGAGGTCTGGTACTCGGACTGGGCCGCGCCCACGATCCGCAGCATCCAGAACGGCGACGACCTCAGCGGCAAGGACTTCGACGAGGGCCGGGAGCTGTTCGACAACTTCCGCACGCAGTACAACGAGGCCATCAACACGCTGCGTCCCGAGCGCGAGGCGGCGGCCGACCACCTGGCCCGCGTCACCAACCTGGGCTTCGCCATCGGCGTGCTGAGCGCGATCATCTGCCTGGTCGCCGGCGTGGTGCTGTGGATCCTGATGCGGCGCTGGGTGAGCAACCCGGTCGCGCACCTGGCCGGTGAGGCGCGCATCGTGGCCAACGGTGAGTACGACCACGCCGTGATCGGCCTGGGCCCGCCCGAGTTCGTCCAGCTCGGTAACGACGTGGAGTCGATGCGGCAGAAGCTGGTCGAGGAGATCGACCAGGCCGACGAGGCCCGGCGCCAGACCGTGCGGGCCCGGGCGATCCTCGAGGAGCAGACCCAGGAGCTGCAGCGCTCCAACCGCGAGCTCGAGCAGTTCGCCTACGTGGCCTCGCACGACCTGCAGGAGCCGCTGCGCAAGGTGGCCAGCTTCTGCCAGATGCTGCAGCGGCGTTACGGCGGTCAGCTCGACGACCGCGCCGACCAGTACATCCACTTCGCGGTCGACGGTGCCAAGCGCATGCAGCAGCTGATCAACGACCTGCTGGAGTTCTCCCGGGTGGGCCGGATCAGCACGCCCGCCTCCGACGTGGCCCTGTCCGACTGCCTCGGCAACGCGATGCTGAACCTCGAGGCCGCGCGCGAGGAGTCCGGCGCGCAGATCGAGGCCGACGACCTGCCGGTGGTGCACGGCGAGGCTCCGCTGCTCACCCAGCTGCTGCAGAACCTGATCGGCAACGCGATCAAGTTCCGGGCCGGGGCGGTGCCGCGGGTGCGTATCACCGCCGTGCGCCAGGGCGACTTCTGGGAGTTCGCCTGCTCCGACAACGGCATCGGCATCGAGCCGGAGTACGCCGAGCGGGTCTTCCTGATCTTCCAGCGGCTGCACGCCAAGGAGGTCTACGGCGGCACCGGCATCGGCCTGGCCATGTGCAAGAAGATCGTCGAGTACCACGGCGGCCGGATCTGGGTCGACGAGTCGCCCGCCAACCCGGGCGCGGTGCGGCCCGATTCCTCGGCGACGACGGACGCGCCGGTCGGGTCCGGGGGCACGGCGGGGGAGGGCGACGGGCCGGGAACGATCATCCGCTGGACCCTGCCCCTGACCACGGAGCAGAAGGCGGCGGACGCGGTGGGGCCGGCGGAGTCGGCCAGGCCGGCCAAGGCTCTGGGGCCGGGGGACACGGTCGGGGCGGTGGGCCGTTGATCGCGGTGCTGCTGGTCGAGGACGACCCGGGCGACGTGGTGATGACCCGGGAGGCCCTGGAGGACACCGGGGTGACCAGCCGGCTGGACGTGGTCGGCGACGGGGCCCAGGCGCTGGACTTCCTGTACCGGCGCGGCCCGTACGCCGACGCGCTGCCGCCCGACCTGATCCTGCTCGACCTGAACCTGCCGAAGATGCACGGCCAGGAGGTGCTGTCGGCGGTCAAGGCAGACCCGCAGCTGCGGCACATCCCGGTGGTCGTGCTGACCACGTCGGAGGCCGAGGAAGACGTGCTGCGCAGCTACGACGGCCACGCCAACGCCTACGTGACCAAGCCCGTGGACTTCGAGAGCTTCGTCGCCGTGGTGCGGCAGATCGACGACTTCTTCGTGAGCATCGTGAGGCTCCCGCACCACTGATTTTGGTTTCTGGGCCCGGAACCCGTACTCTTGACAGAGCCAAAGATCGCCGGTTGCCGTCCTCACTCAGGATCGGCTGAAGGTCCCGCAATGTGTGGGCGGCCAGCGTAGGTGACCGGTAGAGCTTTGAAATTCCTGCCTCGGCAAGGTTCTTCAACGCCCCGTGCGCCTGCGCCGGGGCGTTTCGCATTTCTGCGGGCCGTGAGCGCACCGGCAACAGAAGTGAAGGAGTCCCATGGCACGGGCAGACAAGGCTGCGACGATCGCAGAACTCACCGAGAAGTTCCGCGGTTCCAACGCCGCGGTCCTGACCGAGTACCGAGGACTGACCGTCTCCCAGCTCACGCAGCTGCGTAAGAGCATTGCGGAGCACGCGACCTACACGGTCACCAAGAACACGCTGACGAAGCTGGCCGCGCAGAACGCCGGGATCACCGCGTTCGACGGTGAGCTGGCCGGTCCGAGCGCGGTCGCGTTCGTCACCGGTGACGCGGTCGAGGTGGCCAAGAGCCTGCGTGACTTCTCGAAGGCGAACCCGGCGCTCGTCGTCAAGGGCGGTTTCCTCGACGGCAACCCGCTCACCGCCGACGAGGTGCGCAAGCTCGCCGACCTGGAGTCCCGCGAGGTCCTGCTGGCCAAGATGGCCGGCGCGATGAAGGCGTCCCTCACCAAGGCCGCCGTCCTCTTCCAGGCCCCGCTCTCCAAGACGGTCCGCACCGTCGAGGCCCTGCGCGAGAAGCAGGCCGCCGGTGCTCCGGCCGCGGCCGAGAGCGAGCCCGCGGCCGAGACCGTGGAGGCCTGACCTTCAGGTCAGTCCCGCACCCTCAGAACCATCTGGATCCTGCGAAGCAGATCCACTTCTCCAGACCTCGTTGCGCAGCATGACTCGCAACGCAGTACCGAAAGGGATAGCCACCATGGCGAAGCTCAGCACCGACGAACTGCTCGACGCCTTCAAGGAACTGACCCTGATCGAGCTCTCCGAGTTCGTGAAGGCCTTCGAGGAGACCTTCGACGTCACCGCGGCCGCCCCGGTCGCCGTGGCCGCTGCGGGTGGCGGCGCCGCCCCGGCCGAGGCCGAGGCCGAGAAGGACGAGTTCGACGTCGTCCTCGAGTCTGCCGGTGACAAGAAGATCCAGGTCATCAAGGAGGTCCGTGGCCTCACGAGCCTGGGCCTGAAGGAAGCCAAGGACCTCGTCGACAGCGCCCCGAAGGCTCTGCTCGAGAAGGTCAACAAGGAGACGGCCGAGAAGGCCAAGGCGGCCCTCGAGGGCGCCGGCGCCACCGTCACCCTCAAGTGATGACCGCCCGGTCCGCCGGGCAGTTCTGACTCATCGGTTCCCCGTACCGTCCATCCGTGGGCAGTGCGGGGAACCGCTGTTTTGGGGTGATTCACACCGCACTGCCCCGAATCGGTGAGCGGACCGGCTCACCCGGCCGACGCGTCCCTCATTCTCGGGGGCCCCTCACCCGGTCGGCCGAACGGCCAGGTAGCAGGCTCGTTATTCTGGTTGATGCCCCGCCCCACGGGTGGCGAGCGGTGAACGTGACCGGAAGTCGACGCAAAGTCCGCGCACCGGTCGCCGGAATGTCGCGGCGCGTGGGGTTGACGCTGATCTGAGGGCTTGTCATGCTCTTTCTGCAAGCACCGCCGGAGAGCGTGAAGATGCAGGTGGGACGGTCGTACCCACCCCTGCCACAGGCTCCGCCGGCGTCGTGCCGAGGGTGCCAGCACCGGCTGAAATTGCCGGGTAGACAGTCCTGGCTATTTTCCGGTAGGGTGAGCCTTTGCGCTGACCTCTGCCCTCCAAGCGTCCATTCGCGGGGCTAGAGCGCGCGCACGTTACGCCCGCAGGCCCGTGGAAGGACCCCTCTTGGCTGCCTCGCGCACCGCGTTCAGTGGCTCGACTACCCCGTCCGGCCGTATCTCTTTCGCCAAGATCCATGAACCGCTTGAGGTTCCGAACCTCCTGGCATTGCAGACCGAAGCCTTTGACTGGCTCCTCGGCAACGACAAGTGGCAGGGCCGTGTTCAGGCCGCCATCGACGGAGGCAACCAGGCCGTCCCGACCACCTCTGGTCTTGAGGAGATCTTCGAGGAGATCTCCCCGATCGAGGACTTCTCCGGATCGATGAGCCTGTCGTTCCGTGACCACCGCTTCGAACCGCCCAAGTACTCGATCGACGAGTGCAAGGAGCGGGACATGACGTACTCGGCCCCGCTCTTCGTGACGGCCGAGTTCATGAACACCACCACCGGTGAGATCAAGAGCCAGACCGTGTTCATGGGCGATTTCCCGCTCATGACCGAGCGCGGCACGTTCGTGATCAACGGCACCGAGCGTGTGGTCGTCTCCCAGCTGGTGCGTTCGCCGGGCGTGTACTTCGAGCGCTCGATCGACAAGACGTCCGACAAGGACATCTACACCGCCAAGGTGATCCCGTCGCGCGGTGCGTGGCTGGAGTTCGAGATCGACAAGCGCGACATGGTCGGTGTCCGCATCGACCGTAAGCGCAAGCAGTCCGTCACCGTGCTGCTCAAGGCGCTGGGCTGGTCCGAGGCGCAGATCCTCGAGGAGTTCGGCGAGGTCGACTCGATCCGCCAGACGCTGGAGAAAGACCACACCGCCAGCACCGACGAGGCGCTGCTCGACATCTACCGCAAGCTGCGCCCGGGCGAGCCGCCGACGCGCGAGGCCGCGCAGACGCTTCTGGAGAACCTGTACTTCAACCCGAAGCGCTACGACCTGGCCAAGGTCGGCCGGTACAAGATCAACAAGAAGCTGGGCGAGAGCCTGCCGCTGACCGACAGCGTGCTGACGGTCGACGACATCATCGCCGCCATCCGCTTCCTGGTGACCCTGCACGCCGGTGGCAGCACCATGCCGGGCACCAAGAACGGTGACCCGATCGACCTGGTGGTCGAGGTCGACGACATCGACCACTTCGGTAACCGTCGTCTGCGCACGGTCGGTGAGCTCATCCAGAACCAGGTCCGTACCGGCCTGTCCCGGATGGAGCGTGTCGTGCGCGAGCGCATGACCACCCAGGACGTCGAGGCGATCACCCCGCAGACCCTGATCAACATCCGCCCCGTGGTGGCGTCGATCAAGGAGTTCTTCGGAACGTCCCAGCTGTCGCAGTTCATGGACCAGAACAACCCGCTCGCGGGTCTGACCCACAAGCGCCGCCTGTCGGCGCTGGGTCCGGGTGGTCTGTCCCGTGAGCGCGCCGGCTTCGAGGTCCGTGACGTCCACACCTCGCACTACGGCCGGATGTGCCCGATCGAGACCCCGGAAGGCCCGAACATCGGCCTGATCGGCTCGCTCGCCACCTACGCGCGCATCAACCCGTTCGGCTTCGTCGAGACGCCCTACCGCAAGGCTCGCGGCGGCGTCGTCCTCGACGAGATCGACTACCTGACGGCCGACGAGGAAGACCACGTCATCGTCGCCCAGGCGAACGCCCCTCTCACCGAGGACGGCCACTTCGCCGAGGAGAACGTCCTGGCCCGGTCGAAGGACGGCGAGGCCGAGCTGGTCCCCGCCGGCGAGATCGACTACATGGACGTCTCGGCGCGCCAGATGGTGTCGGTCGCCACCGCGCTGATCCCGTTCCTCGAGCACGACGACGCCAACCGCGCCCTGATGGGCTCGAACATGCAGCGTCAGGCCGTCCCGCTGGTGAAGTCCGAGGCGCCCCTCGTCGGTACCGGCATGGAGTTCCGTGCCGCTGTCGACGCCGGTGACGTGGTCGTGGCCCACACCGCGGGTGTCGTCACCGAGCTGTCGGCCGAGGCCGTCACCACGATGAACGACGACGGCAGCTACACCACCTACAAGATCGCCAAGTTCCGCCGCTCCAACCAGGGCACGTCCTACAACCAGCGCGTGCTGGTCGACGAGGGCGACCGCCTGGAGGTCGGCTCGGTCATCGCCGACGGCCCGGCGACGGACATGGGCGAGATGGCGCTCGGCAAGAACCTGCTCGTCGCGTTCATGTCGTGGGAGGGCCACAACTACGAGGACGCGATCATCCTCTCCCAGCGTCTGGTGCAGGACGACGTCCTCTCCTCGATCCACATCGAGGAGCACGAGGTCGACGCCCGTGACACCAAGCTGGGCCCGGAGGAGATCACCCGCGACATCCCGAACGTCGCCGAGGAGGTCCTCGCCGACCTCGACGAGCGCGGCATCATCCGCATCGGTGCCGAGGTCGTCCCGGGCGACATCCTGGTCGGCAAGGTCACGCCCAAGGGCGAGACCGAGCTGACCCCGGAAGAGCGTCTGCTCCGCGCGATCTTCGGTGAGAAGGCGCGCGAGGTCCGTGACACCTCGCTGAAGGTCCCCCACGGCGAGACCGGCACGGTCATCGGCGTCAAGGTCTTCGACCGCGAGGACGGCGACGAGCTGCCCCCCGGCGTCAACCAGCTGGTGCGCGTGTACGTGGCGCAGAAGCGCAAGATCACCGATGGTGACAAGCTCGCCGGCCGTCACGGCAACAAGGGCGTCATCTCGAAGATCCTGCCGGTCGAGGACATGCCGTTCCTCGAAGACGGCACGCCGGTCGACATCGTGCTCAACCCGCTGGGTGTGCCGAGCCGGATGAACGTCGGCCAGGTGCTCGAGACCCACCTGGGCTGGGTCGCCTCGCGCGGCTGGGAGATCGAGGGCGAGCCCGACTGGGCCAAGCTCATCACCCCCGACCGCCGTCAGGCGGAGCCCAACACCCGGGTCGCCTCGCCGGTCTTCGACGGTGTGCGGGAGGAGGAGATCATCGGTCTCCTCGACTCCACCCGCAAGACCCGTGACGGCGTGCGCCTGATCGACGGCTCCGGCAAGGCGACCATCTTCGACGGCCGCACCGGCGAGAAGCTGCCGATGCCCGTCTCGGTCGGCTACATGTACATCCTGAAGCTGCACCACCTGGTGGACGACAAGATCCACGCTCGCTCCACCGGCCCGTACTCGATGATCACGCAGCAGCCGCTGGGTGGTAAGGCGCAGTTCGGTGGCCAGCGCTTCGGTGAGATGGAGGTGTGGGCCCTCGAGGCCTACGGCGCCTCCTACGCCCTGCAGGAACTGCTCACGATCAAGTCCGACGACGTGGTGGGTCGCGTCAAGGTCTACGAGGCCATCGTCAAGGGCGAGAACATCCCCGAGCCGGGCATCCCCGAGTCCTTCAAGGTCCTGATCAAGGAGATGCAGTCGCTCTGCCTCAACGTCGAGGTGCTCTCCAGCGACGGCACCTCGATCGAGATGCGTGACTCGGACGAAGACGTGTTCCGCGCCGCCGAGGAGCTGGGCATCGACCTGTCCCGGCGCGAGCCGAGCAGCGTCGAAGAGGTCTGATAACGGACGAGCCGGCGCGCGCCTCACAAGGGGCGCGCGCCGGGCTCCCGACGAGCTGAGAACCCACGACGGGTTCACCAAAGCACGGTCAGTGAATTAAGCACCATCAGGAGAAAGCAGGCAGCGTCTTGCTGGACGTGAACTTCTTCGACGAACTGCGTATCGGCCTGGCCACCGCCGAGGACATCCGGCAGTGGTCGCACGGCGAGGTGAAGAAGCCGGAGACCATCAACTACCGCACCCTGAAGCCGGAGAAGGACGGGCTCTTCTGCGAGAAGATCTTCGGCCCCACCCGGGACTGGGAGTGCTACTGCGGCAAGTACAAGCGCGTGCGCTTCAAGGGCATCATCTGCGAGCGCTGTGGTGTCGAGGTCACGCGCGCCAAGGTGCGTCGTGAGCGCATGGGCCACATCGAGCTCGCCGCCCCGGTGACCCACATCTGGTACTTCAAGGGTGTGCCGAGCCGTCTGGGCTACCTGCTCGACCTGGCGCCGAAGGACCTCGAGAAGGTCATCTACTTCGCTGCCTACATGATCACCTGGGTCGACGACGAGAACCGTCACCGCGACCTCCCCTCGATGGAAGCCAACATCGAGGTGGAGAAGAAGGAGATCGAGAACCGCCGCGACTCCGACGTCGAGGCCCGCGCCAAGCGTCTCGAGAGCGACCTGGCCGAGCTCGAGGCCGAGGGCGCCAAGGGCGACGTGCGCCGCAAGGTCAAGGAGTCGGCCGAGCGCGAGATGTCGCAGCTGCGCAAGCGCGCCGACGCCGAGATCGACCGCATCCAGCAGGTCTGGGACCGCTTCAAGAACCTGAAGGTCCAGGACCTCGAGGGTGACGAGATCCTCTACCGCGAGATGCGTGACCGTTTCGGCATGTACTTCGAGGGTGGGATGGGCGCCGCCGCGATCCAGAAGCGGCTGGAGTCCTTCGACCTGAACGCCGAGGCCGACAACCTGCGCGAGACCATCGCGACCGGTAAGGGCCAGCGCAAGACCCGCGCCCTCAAGCGTCTCAAGGTCGTCTCCGCGTTCCTCACCACGAACAACTCGCCCCTGGGCATGGTGCTCGACTGCGTCCCGGTGATCCCGCCGGACCTGCGGCCGATGGTTCAGCTCGACGGTGGCCGCTTCGCCACCTCCGACCTGAACGACCTGTACCGGCGTGTGATCAACCGGAACAACCGCCTCAAGCGTCTTCTCGACCTGGGCGCCCCGGAGATCATCGTCAACAACGAGAAGCGGATGCTGCAGGAGGCCGTCGACGCGCTGTTCGACAACGGCCGCCGCGGCCGGCCGGTCACCGGCCCGGGCAACCGTCCGCTGAAGTCGCTGTCCGACATGCTCAAGGGCAAGCAGGGTCGTTTCCGCCAGAACCTGCTCGGCAAGCGCGTCGACTACTCCGGCCGTTCGGTCATCGTCGTCGGCCCGCAGCTGAAGCTGCACCAGTGCGGTCTGCCCAAGCAGATGGCCCTGGAGCTCTTCAAGCCGTTCGTGATGAAGCGCCTGGTGGACCTGAACCACGCGCAGAACATCAAGTCGGCCAAGCGCATGGTCGAGCGGGCCCGCCCGGTGGTGTGGGACGTCCTCGAAGAGGTCATCTCCGAGCACCCCGTGCTGCTGAACCGCGCGCCCACCCTGCACCGTCTGGGTATCCAGGCGTTCGAGCCGCAGCTGGTCGAGGGCAAGGCCATCCAGATCCACCCGCTGGTCTGCTCGGCCTTCAACGCTGACTTCGACGGCGACCAGATGGCGGTTCACCTGCCGCTGTCCGCCGAGGCGCAGGCCGAGGCCCGCATCCTCATGCTGTCGAGCAACAACATCCTGAAGCCGGCGGACGGCCGCCCGGTGACCATGCCCACCCAGGACATGATCATCGGCCTCTACCACCTGACTCTCGACAACGACGAGAGCCCGGTCGGCGAGGGCCGTTCGTTCAGCTCGGTGTCCGAGGCCCAGATGGCGTTCGACGGCGGGCACCTGCACCTGCAGGCGAAGATCAAGCTGCGCTTCGACGACATCGTGCCGCCGCGTGACTGGGTGGCTCCCGAGGAGTGGACCGCGGGCGACCCGGTCATCCTCGAGACCAGCCTGGGCCGTGCGCTCTTCAACCAGACCCTGCCGCCGGACTACGCGTTCGTCGACTCGGTGGTCGGGAAGAAGGAGCTCTCGGCGATCGTCAACGACCTCGCCGAGCGGTACCCGAAGGTCGCCGTCGCCGCGACGCTGGACGCCCTGAAGGCGGCCGGTTTCCACTGGGCCACCCGCTCGGGTGTCACGGTCTCGATCTCCGACGTGGTGACCCCGTCCGCCAAGGCCGGGATCCTCGACGAGCACGAGGGACGCGCCGCCAAGGTGCAGTCGCAGTACCTGCGCGGTCTGATCACCGACGACGAGCGCCGTCAGGAGCTCATCGAGATCTGGACCCAGGCCACCAACAAGGTCGCCAAGGCGATGGAGGACAACCTCCCCCGCACGAACTCCATCTTCAAGATGGTGTCGTCGGGCGCCCGTGGTAACTGGATGCAGATGCGGCAGATCGCCGGTATGCGTGGCCTGGTGGCCAACCCCAAGGGTGAGATCATCCCTCGGCCGATCAAGGCGAACTTCCGCGAGGGTCTGTCCGTGGTCGAGTTCTTCATCTCGACCCACGGTGCCCGTAAGGGTCTGGCCGACACCGCCCTGCGTACCGCCGACTCGGGTTACCTGACCCGTCGTCTGGTGGACGTCTCGCAGGACGTGATCATCCGCGAGGAGGACTGCGGCACCGAGCGCGGTCTGATGATGCCGATCGCGACGACCGACGCGGACGGCACCATCCGGGCTCACGACTCGGTCGAGAACAGCGTCTACGCGCGGTCTCTCGCCCAGGACGTGGTGGTCGACGGCGAGACCGTCCTGGCCGCCAACACCGACCTGGGTGACCCGAGCATCGAGCTGCTGCTCGGCAAGGGTGTCTCCGAGGTCAAGGTGCGCTCCGTGCTCACCTGCGAGTCCAAGGTCGGCACCTGCGCCCGCTGCTACGGCCGTTCGCTGGCCGCCGGTCACCTCGTGGACATCGGTGAGGCCGTCGGCATCATCGCGGCCCAGTCGATCGGTGAGCCCGGTACCCAGCTGACCATGCGTACCTTCCACACCGGTGGTGTCGCGGGTGAGGACATCACCCACGGTCTGCCGCGTGTGCAGGAGCTCTTCGAGGCCCGTACCCCGAAGGGTGTGGCCCCGATCTCCGAGGCCGCCGGCAAGGTCCGCATCGACGACACCGACCGCTCGCGCAAGCTCGTGGTCGTGCCGGACGACGGCTCCGAAGAGGTGGCGTACCCGGTCTCGAAGCGGTCCCGCCTCCTGATCGAAGACGGTCAGCAGGTCGAGGTCGGCCAGAAGCTGATCATGGGTGCCATCGACCCGAAGCAGGTGCTGCGCATCCTCGGGCCGCGTGCGGTCCAGGTGCACCTGGTCGACGAGGTGCAGAACGTGTACCGCAGCCAGGGCGTGGGTATCCACGACAAGCACATCGAGGTGATCGTCCGCCAGATGCTGAAGCGGGTCACGATCATCGAGTCCGGCGACGCCGAGCTGCTGCCCGGTGAGCTGGTCGAGCGGTCCCGGTTCGAGACCGAGAACCGCCGGGTCGTCGCCGAGAACGGCCAGCCGGCCTCGGCCCGTCCCGACCTGATGGGTATCACCAAGGCGTCTCTGGCGACCGACTCGTGGCTGTCGGCGGCCTCCTTCCAGGAGACCACCCGCGTCCTCACGAACGCCGCCATGGAGGGCCGCAGCGACCCGCTGCTGGGCCTCAAGGAGAACGTCATCCTCGGTAAGCTCATCCCCGCCGGTACGGGCCTGCCCCGCTACCGCAACGTGCGGGTCGAGCCCACCGAGGAGGCGAAGGCCGCCATGTACGCGATGCCGGGCTACGAAGAGGTCGACTACGGCCACTTCGGTGTCGGCACCGGTCAGGCGGTCCCGCTGGAGGAGTTCGACCTCGGCCGGTACGACCGCTGAGGTATCTGAACTCATGATGTGTACCGAGCGGCTCCGCGTACCGGTTCCTGCAGAGGAACAAAACCGGCACGCGGGGCCGTTTGGATGCATGAGTGTGGGACGGGTCCGGCGTCCGGCCGGATTCGTCCGTCATCGAAGTGATGAGGCAGGGGAGAAGCCCCTGACCCGTGTGCGGGCCGTTTTGACGCTCGCGCGGGCCACCGGGTAGCCTCACAGTTCGTGCCCGAGTTCTCTTGGGCTGCCGCGCGTGCCCTCCTGACGGTCCGGAAGCTGTCAGCGTGCGATACGCGAGCGAAGCTCCCCACCCCGCGGGACGTCGCCGGGCGAAATCGCGAAGACCGCGACACGCCCGAGCGCGGGGTACGGCCGCAAGGCTGTGAGCGACGATCCGGACACGGCAACACCAGCACCACCCCGTAAGTCAGGTAGCACAAGCGAGCAGAGAGTTCGGAGAATCGGTGCCCACGATCCAGCAGCTGGTCCGAAAGGGCCGGCAGGACAAGGTCAGCAAGACCAAGACCCCTGCTCTCAAGGGCAGCCCTCAGCGCCGCGGCGTGTGCACGCGTGTGTACACGACCACGCCGAAGAAGCCGAACTCCGCTCTGCGTAAGGTCGCGCGCGTCAAGCTGACCTCCCAGATCGAGGTCACGGCGTACATCCCGGGTGTCGGTCACAACCTGCAGGAGCACTCGATCGTGCTCGTGCGTGGTGGTCGTGTGAAGGACCTTCCCGGTGTCCGTTACAAGATCATCCGCGGTTCGCTCGACACCCAGGGCGTGAAGAACCGTAAGCAGGCTCGCAGCCGTTACGGCGCGAAGAAGGAGAAGAGCTAATGCCCCGCAAGGGCCCGGCCCCCAAGCGGCCTCTCGTCGTCGACCCGGTTTACGGTTCCCCGCTGGTCACCCAGCTCGTGAACAAGATCCTGCTCGACGGCAAGAAGTCGACCGCTGAGAAGATCGTCTACGAAGCGCTCGAAGGCTGCCGTGACAAGACCGGTAACGACCCGGTCATCACGCTCAAGCGCGCGCTCGACAACGTGAAGCCGACCCTCGAGGTCCGCAGCCGCCGCGTCGGTGGCGCGACCTACCAGGTTCCGGTCGAGGTCAAGGCCGGCCGTTCCACCACGCTGGCCCTGCGCTGGCTCGTGGGCTACTCGCGCGCCCGTCGTGAGAAGACCATGACCGACCGCCTGATGAACGAGATTCTCGACGCCAGCAACGGTCTCGGTGCAGCGGTCAAGCGTCGCGAGGACACCCACAAGATGGCGGAGTCCAACCGCGCGTTCGCTCACTACCGCTGGTAATTCAGCAGGTAGTCATCTACCCACCACTGCGGCCGCCGCGACCCGGCGGCCACAGTGGCGCCGGGAAAGCCCCGGCAGTACGGCACTGCGGGAAATTCCCCGGCGGAACACAAACCTCATGAGAGAGGCGATCGGCGTGGCACAAGACGTGCTGACGGACCTGAACAAGGTTCGCAACATCGGCATCATGGCTCACATCGACGCCGGCAAGACCACCACCACTGAGCGGATCCTGTTCTACACCGGGATCAACTACAAGATCGGTGAGGTCCACGACGGCGCGGCCACGATGGACTGGATGGAGCAGGAGCAGGAGCGGGGTATCACCATCACCTCCGCCGCCACCACCTGCTTCTGGGAAGGCAACCAGATCAACCTGATCGACACCCCCGGGCACGTCGACTTCACCGTCGAGGTCGAGCGCAACCTGCGCGTCCTCGACGGCGCGGTTGCCGTGTTCGACGGCAAGGAGGGTGTCGAGCCGCAGTCCGAGACGGTCTGGCGGCAGGCTGACAAGTACGACGTCCCGCGTATCTGCTTCGTCAACAAGATGGACAAGCTGGGCGCGGACTTCTACTTCACGGTTCAGACGATCATCGACCGTCTGGGTGCCAAGCCTCTGGTCGTCCAGCTCCCGATCGGTGCTGAGTCGGACTTCACCGGCGTCATCGACCTGATCTACATGCGTGCACTCACGTGGCGGGGCGACACCGGCAAGGGCGAGGCGTACGAGATCGAGGAGATCCCGGCCGACCTCCAGGAGAAGGCCGAGGAGTGGCGTCAGAAGCTCCTCGAGACCGTCGCCGAGTCGGACGAGGCGCTGCTCGAGAAGTTCTTCAGCGGTGAGGAGCTCACGCCCGAGGAGATCAAGGGCGCGATCCGCAAGCTGACGATCTCGAGCCAGGTCAACCCGATCCTGTGCGGCTCGGCGTTCAAGAACAAGGGCGTCCAGCCCATGCTCGACGCCGTGATCGACTACCTGCCGACCCCGCTGGACGTCCCCGACGTCGAGGGCCACGCGCCCAACGACGAAGAGGCCGTCATCACGCGTGCGGCCAACAACGAGGCGCCGTTCTCCGCGCTTGCCTTCAAGATCGCCTCGCACCCGTTCTTCGGGAAGCTCACCTACATCCGGGTCTACTCCGGCAAGGTGGCCAGCGGCGCTCAGCTGGTGAACTCCACCAAGGGCAAGAAGGAGCGCATCGGGAAGATCTTCCAGATGCACTCCAACAAGGAGAACCCGGTCGAAGAGGCTGCTGCCGGCCACATCTACGCGGTCATCGGCCTCAAGGACACGACCACGGGCGAGACCCTGTCCGACCCGGCGAACCCCATCGTCCTCGAGTCGATGACGTTCCCGGAGCCGGTCATCTCGGTCGCGATCGAGCCGAAGACCAAGGGTGACCAGGAGAAGCTGGGCACCGCGATCCAGAAGCTCGCCGAGGAGGACCCGACGTTCCAGGTCCGCCAGGACGAGGAGACGGGTCAGACGATCATCGCCGGCATGGGCGAGCTCCACCTGGACATCCTGGTGGACCGCATGCGCCGCGAGTTCAAGGTCGAGGCGAACGTCGGTAAGCCGCAGGTCGCCTACCGCGAGACCATCCGCAAGGCGGTCGTCAAGCTCGACTACACCCACAAGAAGCAGACGGGTGGATCGGGTCAGTACGCCAAGGTGCAGGTGACCATCGAGCCGCTGGACACGTCGGAAGGCGTGTTCTACGAGTTCGAGAACAAGGTCACCGGTGGTCGCGTGCCGCGCGAGTACATCCCGAGCGTCGACGCCGGTATCCAGGACGCCATGCAGTTCGGCATCCTGGCGGGCTACCCGCTCGTGGGCATCAAGGCCATCCTCCTGGACGGTGCGGCGCACGACGTCGACTCGTCCGAGATGGCGTTCAAGGTCGCCGGCTCGATGGTGCTGAAGGAGGCTGCCCGCAAGGCCAGCCCCGTGCTCCTCGAGCCGATGATGGCCGTCGAGGTCCGCACGCCCCTGGAGTACATGGGCGATGTGATCGGCGACCTGAACTCCCGCCGTGGCCAGATCCAGGCCATGGAGGACGTCAGCGGTGCCAAGGTCGTCAAGGCCGCGGTTCCGCTGTCGGAGATGTTCGGTTACGTCGGTGACCTGCGCAGCAAGACGCAGGGGCGCGCCGTCTACACCATGCAGTTCGACTCTTACGCAGAGGTTCCCAAGAACGTTGCGGAAGAGATCATCAAGAAGGTTCGCGGCGAGTAATCGCGCCACCAGCATTCCCGTCGAACCAAGAACAGATAACAACCCGTCCGACAGGAGGACCCCGTGGCGAAGGCGAAGTTCGAGCGGACTAAGCCGCACGTCAACATCGGTACCATTGGTCACATTGACCACGGTAAGACGACGCTGACGGCTGCGATCAGTAAGACGCTGCACACGAAGTGGCCGGAGCTCAACCCGGACACGCAGGCGTTCGACCAGATCGACAAGGCGCCGGAAGAGCGCCAGCGCGGTATCACGATCTCGATCGCGCACATCGAGTACCAGACCGAGGCGCGTCACTACGCCCACGTCGACTGCCCGGGTCACGCCGACTACATCAAGAACATGATCACGGGTGCGGCCCAGATGGACGGTGCCATCCTCGTGGTGGCGGCGACCGACGGCCCGATGCCCCAGACCCGTGAGCACGTGCTGCTCGCGCGTCAGGTCGGCGTGCCGTACATCGTCGTGGCTCTGAACAAGTCCGACATGGTGGACGACGAAGAGATCATGGAGCTCGTCGAGCTCGAGGTCCGTGAGCTTCTGTCCGCCTACGAGTTCCCCGGCGACGACCTGCCGATCGTGCGGGTCTCCGCGCTGAAGGCGCTCGAGGGCGACGCCGAGTGGCAGGGCAAGCTTCTCGAGCTCATGGCCGCGGTCGACGAGTCGATCCCGGAGCCCGTGCGCGACACCGAGAAGCCGTTCCTGATGCCGATCGAGGACGTCTTCACGATCACCGGTCGTGGCACCGTCGTCACCGGCAAGGTGGAGCGCGGTGTGCTCAAGACCAACGAGACCGTCGAGATCGTCGGTATCAAGGAAAAGAGCACCACCACCACGGTCACCGCGATCGAGATGTTCCGCAAGACGCTCGACGAGGCCATGGCCGGTGAGAACTGCGGTCTGCTTCTTCGTGGCATCAAGCGCGAGGACGTCGAGCGCGGCCAGGTCGTCGTGAAGCCGGGCTCGATCACTCCCCACACGGAGTTCGAGGCCAACGTCTACATCCTGTCCAAGGATGAGGGCGGCCGGCACACGCCGTTCTACGACTCCTACCGTCCGCAGTTCTACTTCCGGACGACGGACGTCACGGGCGTCGTGAAGCTCCCCGAGGGCACCGAGATGGTCATGCCCGGTGACAACACCGAGATGAGCGTCTCGCTGATCCAGCCCATCGCCATGGAGGACGGCCTGCTCTTCGCTATCCGCGAGGGTGGTCGTACCGTCGGCTCGGGCCGCGTCACCAAGATCCTCAAGTAACACCACCGCGGCGGCGGCAGCCCTCAGGCTGTCGCCGCCGTTGTGCGTCCGGACCCGTAACGCCGTCTGTGCCGTAGTGCCGGGCGTCTCCTGCCAACTCCATCCACCCGAACTCGCATTTCGCGAAAGCGGGGGAGTGGCAGGGGAACACGGGTCCGGGCGCACTCCGGATCGTTCACCGCCGCGACCACGATTGGTCAACGGCGGGCAGGGTCTGGCACACTGGACAGGTTGCTCGCGCACCGTCGAGTCCGCTGCGCCCTTCACGGGGCCCGGATTGACCGGCACCGGGCAGTCACGACTGCAACATCGGCCCAGCCCCTGGTCCTCGTCGAAGACGTCGGACGATTCTGGGCCACGAACGCGACACGCCCGACCTCGGGGGTCGGTGTTCGCCAGCCCGACCGAAGTAGGGGTGTCAGCGTCGGATGAAGACGTGAAACACCAGTAAGGCCAGAAGTTGCACAGCATTCCTCGTTGAATGCGAGGCCCGGGACGCGGAAGCGGCCCGGGTGGACCACAGACAGTGCCGAAGGCAGTAATCGGGCCCCAACGCCTGTCGACCAAGCGAAAGAGAGCGCAGAGACGCCATGGCGGGACAGAAGATCCGCATCCGGCTGAAGGCCTACGACCACGAGGTCATCGACAGCTCGGCGCGCAAGATCGTCGACACGGTCGTTCGGACGGGTGCGACGGTCGCGGGGCCGGTGCCACTGCCGACGGAGAAGAACGTGTTCTGCGTCATCCGTTCGCCGCACAAGTACAAGGACAGCCGCGAGCACTTCGAGATGCGCACGCACAAGCGGTTGATCGACATCATCAACCCGACGCCGAAGACGGTGGACTCGCTGATGCGGCTTGACCTGCCCGCCGGCGTGGACATCGAGATCAAGCTCTAGAAGGACCTCATCTGATGACTCTCAAGACGATCAGCAAGCCGACGGTGCGAGCCGTCAAGGGCTTGCTCGGTGAAAAGCTCGGGATGACCCAGGTCTGGGACGCGAACAACCGTCTCGTCCCGGTCACCGTCATCCAGGTGGGTCCGTGCGTCGTCACGCAGGTGCGTAACGCGGAAGGTGACGGCTACCCGGGCGTTCAGATCGCGTACGGCGCGATCGACCCCCGCAAGGTCACCAAGCCGCTGGCCGGTCACTTCGAGAAGGCCGGCGTCACGCCGCGCCGTCACGTGATCGAGCTGCGCACGGCGGACGCGACCGAGTACAGCCTGGGCCAGGAGCTCACGGTGGACACGTTCGAGGCCGGCCAGACGGTCGACGTCTCGGGCACCACCAAGGGCAAGGGCTGGGCCGGTGGCATGAAGCGTCACGGGTTCAAGGGCCTCGGCGCCTCGCACGGTACGCAGCGCAAGCACCGTTCCCCGGGTTCCATCGGCGGCTGCGCCACTCCGGGTCGTGTCTTCAAGGGCACGCGGATGGCCGGTCGCATGGGTGGCGAACGTCAGACCACGCAGAACCTCAGCGTGTACGCCGTCGACGCCGAGCGCGGTCTGCTCCTGATCAAGGGTGCCGTTCCGGGGCCGCGCGGCGGCATCGTCCTGGTCCGCACCGCGGCGAAGAAGGGCTGAAACGATGGCCACCGAAACCACCACCAAGCTGAGCCTGGACGTCATCGACGGCGCGGGTGAGAAGGTCGGCTCCGTCGACCTCCCCGCCGAGATCTTCGACGTCCAGACCAACGTGCCGCTGATCCACCAGGTCGTCGTGGCCCAGCTGGCCGCGGCCCGCCAGGGCACGCACGACACGAAGACCCGCGGCGAGGTTCGCGGTGGCGGTAAGAAGCCTTACCGCCAGAAGGGCACCGGCCGCGCCCGTCAGGGTTCGACCCGCGCCCCGCAGTTCGCCGGCGGTGGCGTTGTCCACGGCCCGACGCCGCGGGACTACGCCCAGCGCACCCCGAAGAAGATGATCGCCGCCGCGCTGCGGGGATCCCTCTCGGACCGCACCCGTCACGGGCGCATCCACGTGCTCTCCGAGCTGGTCAAGGGCGACGCTCCGTCGACCAAGTCCGCCTCGAAGGCGCTGAAGGGCCTGACCGAGCGGGAGAACCTGCTCGTCGTCGTCACCCGCACCGACGAGGTCGGCAAGCGCAGCCTGTCCAACCTGGACGGCGTGCACGTGCTGCCCTTCGACCAGCTGAACGCCTACGACGTGCTCGTCGCCGACGCGGTGGTGTTCACCAAGGCCGCGCTGGACTCGTTCCTCGAGAGCCCGGTCGTCACCAAGGTCACCGCCAAGGAGGCTGCCAAGTGAGCACCATCGGAGGCGTCCACAAGGACCCGCGCGACATCCTGCTGGCGCCGGTCGTCTCGGAGAAGAGCTACACGCTCCTCGACGAGGGCAAGTACACCTTCCTGGTCGACCCGGCCGCCAACAAGACCGAGATCCGCATCGCCGTCGAGACGGTGTTCGGGGTCAAGGTCTCGTCGGTCAACACCGCCAACCGACAGGGCAAGACCCGTCGTACGCGGAACGGCCTGGGCAAGCGCAAGGACACCAAGCGCGCGATCATCACGCTGAGCGAAGGCACCATCGACATCTTCGGCGGGCCGGTCTCCTGACGCCCTGAACGTTCCCATCCGGGCCGAGAGGGCCGGATCGAGGGCGTCCGAAGACCGACATCCGAGAAACAGCAAGAGGACTGACTCACATGGGAATCCGCAAGTACAAGCCGACGACGCCGGGCCGCCGTGGTTCGTCCGTCGCCGACTTCGTGGAGATCACCCGGTCGGAGCCGGAGAAGTCCCTGGTGCGCCCGCTGACGAAGAGCGGGGGCCGGAACAACACCGGCCGGATCACCACCCGGCACAAGGGCGGCGGTCACAAGCGCGCCTACCGGGTGATCGACTTCCGCCGTCACGACAAGGACGGCATCCCGGCCACGGTCGCTCACATCGAGTACGACCCCAACCGCACCGCGCGCATCGCTCTCCTGCACTACGCGGACGGCGAGAAGCGCTACATCGTCGCCCCGACCAAGCTCAAGCAGGGCGACCGCATCGAGAACGGCCCGACGGCCGACATCAAGCCGGGTAACAGCCTCGAGCTGCGCAACATCCCGGTGGGTACCGTCGTGCACGCGATCGAGCTCCGCCCCGGTGGCGGCGCGAAGATCGCCCGCTCGGCCGGCGCCTCGGTGCAGCTGGTCGCCCGTGAAGGCCGCTTCGCCCAGCTGCGTATGCCTTCCGGTGAGATCCGGAACGTCGACGTGCGCTGCCGCGCCACCGTCGGCGAGGTCGGCAACGCGGAGCAGTCGAACATCAACTGGGGCAAGGCCGGCCGTATGCGCTGGAAGGGCAAGCGCCCGACCGTGCGTGGTGTGGCCATGAACCCGATCGACCACCCGCACGGTGGTGGTGAGGGTAAGACCTCCGGTGGTCGCCACCCGGTGAGCCCCTGGGGCCAGGCCGAGGGACGCACGCGTCGCCCCAACAAGGACAGCGACAAGATGATCGTCCGCCGCCGCCGTACCGGCAAGAAGCGCTGATAGGAGCCTTTCGAGAATGCCTCGCAGTCTGAAGAAGGGTCCCTTCGTCGACGACCACCTCCAGAAGAAGGTGGATGGTCAGAACGAGAAGGGGACCAAGAACGTCATCCGGACCTGGTCCCGGCGCTCGATGATCGTGCCCGACATGCTCGGTCACACGATCGCCGTGCACGACGGCCGCAAGCACGTCCCGGTGTTCGTCACCGAGTCGATGATCGGTCACAAGCTGGGCGAGTTCGCCCCCACCCGCACGTTCCGCGGACACGAGAAGGACGACCGCAAGGGCCGTCGGCGCTGATCGCGCCCGCCCGAGCAGTCAGAAGCGACAGAAGGTAGGAAGTAGCGATGGAAGCCAAGGCGAAGGCGCGGTACGTCCGCGTCACGCCCATGAAGGCCCGCCGCGTCGTCGACCTCATCCGCGGGAAGCAGGCACCGCAGGCGATCGCCACGCTGGAGTTCGCTCCGCAGGCCGCCAGCGAGCCGGTGCTCAAGGTCGTGCAGAGCGCGATCGCGAACGCCCGGGTGAAGGCCGCCGCCGCGTCCGAGGCGTTCGACGAGCGCACCCTGGTCATCCAGGAGGCGTACGTGGACGAGGGCCCGACGCTCAAGCGGTTCCGGCCGCGGGCGCAGGGTCGGGCGTACCGGATCCGCAAGCGGACCAGCCACATCACCGTCGTGGTCGGCCCGGCCGAGAAGAAGGACGGCGCTCAGCCCGCCGCCGCTAAGGGAGGGACCCGCTAGTGGGACAGAAGGTCAACCCGCACGGGTTCCGCCTGGGCATCACCACTGAGCACAAGAGCCGGTGGTTCGCCGACAGCACCAAGGGCGGGCAGCGTTACCGCGACTACGTGAAGGAAGACGTCGCGATCCGCAAGCTCATGTCCAAGGGCATGGAGCGGGCCGGCATCAGCCGCGTCGAGATCGAGCGCACCCGTGACCGGGTTCGCGTCGACATCCACACGGCTCGTCCGGGCATCGTCATCGGCCGCCGCGGCGCCGAGGCCGACCGGATCCGTGGCGAGCTCGAGAAGCTCACGGGCAAGCAGGTTCAGCTGAACATCCTCGAGGTGAAGAACCCCGAGGTCGACGCTCAGCTGGTGGCCCAGGGCATCGCCGAGCAGCTGGCCAGCCGGGTCTCGTTCCGCCGCGCGATGCGCAAGGGCATGCAGTCCTCGCTCCGCGCCGGCGCGAAGGGCATCCGGGTGCAGTGCTCGGGTCGTCTCGGCGGCGCCGAGATGAGCCGGTCGGAGTTCTACCGCGAGGGTCGTGTGCCGCTGCACACGCTGCGCGCGAACATCGACTACGGCCTGTACGAGGCCCGCACCACCTTCGGCCGTATCGGCGTGAAGGTCTGGATCTACAAGGGCGACATCACCAGCCGCGAGCTCGCTCGTGAGCAGGCTGCCGCCCCGGCGCGGGGCCCGCGTCGCGACGGTCCGGGTGGCCCCGGTGGCCGCGCGGCTCGCCCGCAGCGTCGTCGTCCGCAGCAGCAGTCCGCCGACAGCGCCCCCGCTGCCGAGGCGTCCACGGCTCCGGCCGCTGACGCGCCGGCCGCTGCCGGCACCGGATCGGAGGCCTGAGTTCCATGCTGATCCCTCGTCGGGTCAAGTACCGCAAGCAGCACCACCCGAGCCGTTCCGGCATGTCGAAGGGCGGCAACGCCGTCACCTTCGGTGAGTGGGGCATCCAGGCTCTCGAGCCTGCGTACGTGACCAACCGGCAGATCGAGTCCGCTCGTATCGCCATCACGCGTCACATCCGCCGTGGCGGCAAGGTCTGGATCAACATCTACCCGGACCGCCCGCTGACGAAGAAGCCGGCCGAGACCCGCATGGGTTCCGGTAAGGGTTCCCCGGAGTGGTGGGTGGCGAACGTCAAGCCCGGTCGCGTGATGTTCGAACTCTCGTTCCCGACGGAGAAGGTGGCGAAGGAAGCCCTCACCCGGGCGATCCACAAGCTGCCGATGAAGTGCCGGATCGTCCGGCGCGAAGGCGGTGAAAGCTGATGGCCGTCGGTTCCAAGGACCTGAACCCGGCTAACCTGCGCGGCTTCGAGGCCGAGCGTCTGGCCGAAGAGCTGAAGAAGGCGAAGGAAGAACTCTTCAACCTTCGTTTCCAGTCGGCCACCGGCCAGCTCGAGAACAACATGCGACTCCGCGCCGTCAAGCGCGACATCGCCCGCATCTACACGGTGATGCGCGAGCGCGAGCTCGGCATCACCGGCACCCCGGAGGCCTGAGATGAGTGACAGCACCCAGGCTGACGTGCAGGTGCGTGGCGACCGCAAGGCACGCCGCGGATATGTCGTCAGCGACAAGATGGACAAGACCGTGGTGGTCGAGGTCGAGGACCGGGTCAAGCACCCGCTCTACGGCAAGGTCATCCGGCGCACCACCAAGGTGAAGGTGCACGACGAGGCCAACACCGCCGGCGTCGGCGACCTGGTCTCGATCTCGGAGACCCGTCCGCTGTCGGCGACCAAGCGCTGGCGCCTGGTCGAGATTCTGGAGAAGGCCAAGTGATTCAGCAGGAGTCGCGGCTGCGCGTCGCCGACAACACCGGTGCGAAGGAAATCCTCTGCATCCGTGTTCTCGGTGGCTCCGGCCGTCGCTACGCCGGCATCGGTGACGTCATCGTCGCCACCGTCAAGGACGCGATCCCTGGCGGCAACGTGAAGAAGGGTGACGTCGTCAAGGCGGTCATCGTGCGCACCGTCAAGGAGCGCCGCCGGCCGGACGGCTCGTACATCCGCTTCGACGAGAACGCCGCGGTGATCCTCCGCAACGACGGCGACCCGCGCGGCACCCGCATCTTCGGCCCGGTCGGCCGTGAGCTGCGTGACAAGAAGTTCATGAAGATCATCTCGCTGGCTCCGGAGGTGCTCTGAGATGGCGAAGTTGAAGATCAAAAAGGGCGACACCGTCCAGCTGATCACCGGTCGCGCCCAGAAGAACGGTGGCGACCGGAACAAGACCGGCAAGGTGATTGCTGTCTACCCGGAGACCCAGCGGGTCCTGGTCGAGGGCATCAACCGGGTCAAGCGCCACACCAAGGAGGGTCAGTCCGGCCGGGGTTCCAAGACCGGCGGGATCATCACCCAGGAGGCGCCGGTCCACATCAGCAACGTGATGCTGGTCGACCCGGAGACCAAGAAGGCCACCCGGGTCGGTACCCGCGTCGAGACCGTCGAGCGTGACGGCAAGACGAAGACCGTTCGGGTTCGCTTCGCGAAGCGTTCCGGTAAGGACCTGTGATGACTGTGACCGAAGAGGGCACCAAGGTGCAGCCGCGGCTCCGCGCCCGGTACGACGCCGAGATCGCTCCCGCTCTGCGCGAGCAGTTCGGCTACGCGAACGTGATGCAGACCCCGCGTCTGGTCAAGGTCGTCGTGAACATGGGTGTGGGCGAGGCCGCTCGCGACTCCAAGCTCATCGACGGCGCGATCCGCGACCTGGCCGCCATCACGGGCCAGAAGCCGCAGGTCACGAAGGCTCGCAAGTCCATCGCGCAGTTCAAGCTGCGTGAGGGCATGCCGATCGGCGCGCACGTCACGCTGCGCGGCGACCGGAGCTGGGAGTTCCTCGACCGGCTGGTGAGCATCGCCCTTCCGCGTATCCGTGACTTCCGCGGCCTGTCCGGCAAGCAGTTCGACGGGCGTGGCAACTACACGTTCGGCCTGAACGAGCAGTCGATGTTCCACGAGATCGACCAGGACCGGATCGACCGCGTGCGGGGCATGGACATCACGGTCGTCACCACGGCGACCAACGACGAAGAGGGGCGCGCGTTCCTGAAGCTCCTCGGTTTCCCGTTCAAGGAGAACTGACGTGGCTAAGACCGCTCTCATCAACAAGGCGGCGGGCAAGCAGAAGTTCGCGGTGCGTGCCTACACGCGCTGCCAGCGCTGCGGCCGTCCGCACTCGGTCTACCGCAAGTTCGGCCTGTGCCGGATCTGCCTGCGCGAGATGGCTCACCGGGGCGAGCTCCCCGGCGTCACCAAGAGCAGCTGGTAAGCCGGCCGTGTCCCAGCTGACGATCCCAGTACCGGGCGCCACCACGGTGGCGGCCCGGTCCGGCCGCCGCCGGACGGTGCGCAACAATCGCATGGTGTCGCTGCGCTCCAGCCTTCCGACCGGTCTGCTGACGCTGCGACACGACGTACCCGAGTACCTCCCCGAGTTCCTCGAACCCGAGATTCTCGAAGAAGCAACTACGCCGCAGGTCGACGCCTCCTCAGAGAAGGTTGCCGAAACCGCGGTGGGAAAGGGCGGACAAGCCCAATGGTGATGACCGATCCGATCGCGGACATGCTGACCCGCGTACGGAACGCGAACTCCGCGTACCACGACCAGACTCAGATGCCCTACAGCAAGCTCAAGCAGAAGGTTGCTGAGCTGCTGCAGAGCGAGGGCTACATCTCCAGCTGGGAGGTCGCGGACGCCGAGGTCGGCAAGACGCTGACCGTCAAGCTGAAGTTCGGCCCGAACCGGGAGCGCTCGATCGCCGGCCTTCGCCGGATCAGCAAGCCCGGTCTCCGCGTCTACGCGAAGTCGACGAACCTGCCCCGGGTCCTTGGTGGCCTCGGCGTGGCGATTCTCTCGACGTCCTCCGGTCTCATGACCGACAAGCAGGCCAAGCAGAAGGGCGTGGGTGGGGAAGTCCTCGCCTACGTCTGGTAACGGGAAGGGAGAGAGAGCATGTCCCGAATTGGACGACTGCCGATCACCGTTCCCGCCGGCGTCGACGTGAACCTCGACGGTGCTGACGTGACGGTCAAGGGGCCCAAGGGCACCCTGAACCTCACTGTCGCCGCCCCGATCACCGTCGCCCGCGAGGACGACGGCACGGTCAAGGTCGCGCGCCCGGACGACGAGCGTTCGTCGCGCGCCCTGCACGGCCTCACCCGCACCCTGATCGCCAACATGGTGATCGGCGTGACGGAGGGCTACACCAAGAAGCTCGAGATCGTCGGCACCGGTTACCGCGTCATGGCGAAGGGCTCCAACCTGGAGTTCGCCCTGGGGTACAGCCACCCGATCGTCATCGAGCCGCCCGCCGGCATCAGCTTCGCGGTCGAGGGCCCCACCAAGTTCTCGGTGACGGGCATCGACAAGCAGGCCGTCGGCGAGGTCGCCGCCAACCTGCGTGGCCTTCGTAAGCCCGACCCCTACAAGGGCAAGGGCGTCCGCTACGCCGACGAAGTGATCAAGCGCAAGGTCGGAAAGGCGGGCAAGAAGTAATGGCGATCGGTTTGAAGCGCAGCGGTGGGGGCGCGGCCAAGAGCAAGTCGGCCTCCCGTACCCGCCGCCACCTGCGTGTGCGCAAGCAGCTGCGGGGCTCGACCGAGCGCCCGCGCCTGGTCGTGAACCGTTCCTCGCGGCACGTTTTCGTGCAGATCGTGGACGACACGGTCGGCAAGACCCTGGCTTCCGCCTCCACCATGGAGGCCGACCTGCGTGGCCTGGACGGCGACAAGACCGCCAAGGCCAAGAAGGTCGGCGAACTGGTCGCGGAGCGCGCGAAGGCCGCCGGCGTCTCTGCTGTGGTCTTCGACCGCGGCGGAAACCGCTACGCCGGACGTGTCGCCGCCATTGCGGACGGCGCCCGTGAGGCTGGGCTGGTTCTCTAGCCGATGCGCACGCTGACCATTTCGAAGACAGAGAGAAGGAACGTCTGATGGCTGGACCTCAGCGTCGCGGGCCCGGGGGTAACAACAACTCCGGCGGGCCGAACAGCGGCGGCGAGAACAGCGGCGGCGGCGGTCGCCGGGGCGGCCGTGACCGCGACAACCGTGGCGGTCGTGACGGCGGCCAGGACAAGAACCAGTTCGTCGAGCGCGTCGTGGCGATCAACCGCGTCGCCAAGGTCGTGAAGGGTGGTCGTCGCTTCAGCTTCACCGCCCTGGTCGTCGTCGGTGACGGCGACGGCACGGTCGGCGTCGGCTACGGCAAGGCCAAGGAAGTGCCCGCGGCGATCGCGAAGGGCGTTGAAGAGGCGAAGAAGGCCTTCTTCAAGGTTCCCCGCATCCAGGGCACGATCCCTCACCGGATCCAGGGTGAAGAGGCCGCCGGTGTCGTGCTGCTCATGCCGGCGTCCCCCGGTACCGGAGTTATCGCCGGTGGCCCGGTGCGCGCCGTGCTCGAGTGCGCGGGTATCCACGACGTGCTGAGCAAGTCGCTCGGCTCGGACAACGCGATCAACGTCGTTCACGCGACCGTTGCCGCGCTGCGTGGTCTCGAGCGTCCCGAAGAGGTTGCGGCCCGTCGTGGCCTGCCCCTCGAGGACGTCGCTCCCGTCGCCATGCTGCGTGCTCGCGCGGCGGGGGTGGGTGCCTGATGGCCCAGATCAAGGTCACTCAGATCAAGTCGAAGATCGGTGGCAAGCAGAACCAGCGCGACTCGCTGCGTTCGCTCGGCCTCAAGCGGATCGGCGACGTCGTGGTCAAGGAGGACCGTCCCGAGATTCGCGGGATGGTCAACACGGTGCGGCATCTCGTCACCGTCGAGGAGGTGGACTGAAATGGCAGAAGGTCAGCGCGAGCACGCCCTGAAGGTTCACCACCTGCGCCCGGCGCCGGGTGCGAAGACCGCCAAGACCCGCGTGGGTCGTGGTGAGGGCAGCAAGGGTAAGACGGCGGGCCGCGGTACCAAGGGTACGAAGGCTCGCTACCAGGTCCCGGCCCGGTTCGAGGGTGGGCAGATGCCGCTGCACATGCGGCTGCCCAAGCTCCGTGGGTTCAAGAACCCGTTCCGGACCGAGTACCAGGTCGTCAACCTGGACAAGCTCGGCAGCCTGTTCCCCGACGGTGGCAGCATCACCGTCGAGGACCTGGTCGCCAAGGGCGCTGTCCGTGAGGGGCACCTGGTCAAGGTCCTCGGCGACGGCGAGATCTCGGTCGCGCTCAACGTGAGCGCGAACAAGTTCTCCGCCAGCGCCAAGGAGAAGCTGGCCGCGGCCGGCGGCAGCGCCACCGAGCTGTAAGACCAAGCTCACCAGGCACGATTCCTGACACCCCGGCGACTCCCTGATGGGCGAGTCGCCGGGGTGTTAAGGTCACCCGACCGGCGTCTTGCGAACAGTCCTCAGACAGGTATGTCCGAGTAGATTCGCAGGCGCTCCACAGGCCAGTAACGACGAGCTGCCCCTTGTCCGGGCAGCGCGCAGGAGGTTTTGCGTGCTCACCGCGTTCTTCCGGGCGTTTCGCACCCCCGATCTGCGGCGCAAGATCTTCTTCACCGTAGCGATCATGGCGCTGTTCCGCCTGGGCTCGTACGTCCCGACCCCCGGCGTCGACTACGCGGCCGTTCGACGGTGCGTCAATCTCGCCAGCAGCAGCAGCGGTACCGGCCTTTACGAGCTGGTCAACCTCTTCAGTGGTGGTGCGCTGCTGCAACTCTCGATCTTCGCGCTCGGGATCATGCCGTACATCACGGCATCGATCATCGTTCAGCTGCTCACCGTGGTCATCCCGCGGTTCGAGGCACTGAAGGAAGAGGGTCAGTCCGGCACCGCCAAGCTGACCCAGTACACGCGGTATCTCACCATCGGCCTCGCGGTTCTGCAGTCCACCACGTTCGTCGCGATCTCGCGGCAGCCCGGCGGCCTGTTCACGAACTGCAGCGAGATCCTGATCCCGAACGACGACATCTTCACCCTCGGCGTCATGGTCCTGACCATGACGGCCGGCACCGGCTTCATCATGTGGCTGGGTGAGCTCGTCACCGAGAAGGGGATCGGCAACGGCATGTCGCTGCTGATCTTCACCTCGATCGCGGCGTCGTTCCCGTCGGCCCTGTGGGCGATCAAGTCCGAGCGTGGCTTCAACACCTTCTTCACGGTGATCGGTATCGGCCTGCTGATCATGGCCGCCGTCATCTTCGTCGAGCAGAGCCAGCGCCGGATCCCGGTGCAGTACGCCAAGCGCCAGGTGGGTCGCCGCGCCTACGGCGGCACCACCACGTACATCCCGATCAAGGTCAACATGGCCGGTGTCATCCCGGTCATCTTCGCCTCGTCGCTGCTCTACCTGCCCGCCCTGATCGCGCAGTTCCAGGGCCAGGACAGTACGGCCGGCTGGGTGACGTGGATCAACAATCACCTGGTGAAGGGCGACCACCCGATCTACATCGCGGCCTACTTCGCACTGATCGTGTTCTTCACGTACTTCTACGTGGCGATCACCTTCAACCCCGACGAGGTCGCCGAGAACATGAAGAAGTACGGCGGTTTCATCCCGGGCATCCGCGCCGGGCGACCGACCGCCGACTACCTGGAATATGTTCTGAGTCGCATTACTCTCGCTGGTGCTCTGTACCTGGGCATGGTGGCATTGATCCCGCTGATCGCGCTGATCCTGGTCAACGCCAATCAGAACTTCCCCTTCGGCGGTACGAGCATTCTGATCGTCGTCGGGGTCGGCCTGGAGACGGTCAAGCAGATCGAGTCCCAGTTGCAGCAGCGTCACTACGAAGGGTTCCTGCGATGAGAGCGGTGCGTTGATGAGGCTTGTGATCCTCGGTCCTCCCGGCGCCGGCAAGGGCACACAGGCCAAGAAGGTCGCAGCCCACTTCGGTATCCCCGCGATCTCGACCGGTGACATCTTCCGGCAGAACGTCGCCGACAAGACGCCGCTGGGTCTGCAGGTCGAGGAGATCATGAAGTCCGGCAAGTACGTGCCGGACGAGGTCACCAACGAGATGGTGCGCAACCGCCTCCTGGAAGAGGACGCGGCGGTCGGGTTCCTGCTCGACGGTTACCCGCGCACGGCGGCCCAGGTCGACGAGCTCGACTCGATGCTCGCCACGGCCGGCAACACGCTGGACGCGGTACTCGAGCTGACGGTCGACATGGACGAGGTCGTCGAGCGTCTGCTCAAGCGGGCCGAGATCGAGGGTCGCCCGGACGACACCGAAGACGTCATCCGGCACCGGCTCGAGGTCTACACCGAGCAGACCGCCCCACTGGTGCACCTCTACTCGGACCGCAATCTCCTGCAGCGGGTCGACGGCATGGGGGACATCGGCGACGTCACGAGTCGGCTCCTCGCCGCGTGTGCCGACTTCGCCGCCTGAGACAGAAAGACAGCACAGATGCTCGGTCGCGACCGGATCCAGTACAAGACTCCCGAACAGGTCCTGCTCATGCGGGCCGCCGGGCTGATCGTCGCCGACGCCCTGGACGCCGTGCGCAACGCGCTGGCCCCCGGGCTGACCACGGGCGACCTGGACCGGATCGCGAACGAGCTGATCACCGGGCGGGGTGCCACCCCGTCGTTCCTGAACTACGGCCGCCCGCCCTACCCGGCCACGCTCTGCGTGTCGGTGAACGACGAGGTCGTGCACGGCATCCCCGGCGCCAGGGTGCTCCGCGCGGGTGACGTGATCAGCGTCGACTGCGGCGCGATCCTCGAGGGCTGGCACGGCGACTCGGCGTTCACCGCCGTGGTGCCGGGCCCCTCGGAGAAGAGCGACGAGCAGACCAAGGCCGATCAGGACCTGATCGACACCACCGAGGAGTCGATGTGGCGCGGCATCGCGGCGATCGCCGCGGGGGAGCGCCTGAACGCGGTCGGCATCGCCGTCGAGGACTTCGTCGGTGACCGGTTCGGTCTGGTCGAGGACTACGGCGGCCACGGCATCGGCACCGAGATGCACCAGGAACCGCACGTGCTGAACTACCGCACGCGCGACCGGGGCCCGAAGCTGAAGCCCGGCATCTGCCTGGCGATCGAGCCGATGCTCACCGCCGGCGACCCGGAGACCAAGGTCCTGGCCGACGACTGGACCGTCGCTACGATCGACGGTGGCAACGCCGCGCACTGGGAACACTCGGTGGCTCTGCTCGACGACGGCCTCTGGGTGCTGACCGCCCGCGACGGTGGCGTCGCGAAGCTGGCCGAACTTGGTGCGAAGGTGTCACAACGAGCCCTGTAAGCGGCTCGATTTCGTCGTCCGGCGTGGTATCACGTAGACTTCTGCGTCGGCTCATGTGCTGAACTGATTCGTCACCCAGGTAACCGCCGGTGACGACACGAGACAGCCTCTGGACGTCAGTCTGAGCCGTCTGGTGAAAACGCCTGATCGTGTCCGTCTGCGAAGACGGTCAGCGGCCGGGCGCCGCGAAAAACGATCAACAGGAAAAGCGGAGGACATGCCGAAGAAAGACGGCGTCATCGAAATCGAAGGCACCGTGGTGGAGGCGCTGCCGAACGCCATGTTCCGCGTGGAGCTTTCCAACGGGCACAAGGTACTCGCGCACATCTCCGGCAAGATGCGCCAGCACTACATCCGGATCCTTCCGGAAGACCGGGTCGTGGTCGAACTCAGCCCGTATGACCTCTCCCGTGGGCGCATCGTCTACCGCTACAAGTGACACCTCCGTTCCACAAGCCCTGCACCATCAGCCCCCGTCGGAAGCCACGATGAAGGTCAAGCCGAGCGTCAAGAAGATCTGTGACAAGTGCCGAGTGATCCGCCGTAACGGCCGGGTCATGATCATCTGCGACAACGTGCGCCACAAGCAGCGTCAGGGCTGAACCAGCCCCGCAGAAGCACGGCACCACTGCACAGCATCTGAGAAAAACAGCAGCGCACGTCTCTGAGGCACCGGGCGACACGCCCGACCTCGTGGGGCGACACCCCCGGACCACCGGGCCGGGGACCCCTCAGCTCCATCAGGGGGAATGCCGCTGCTCCACACCCGGTACGAGCAGAGAAGAGAACTCCTGCAATGGCACGTCTCGTCGGAGTCGACCTCCCGCGCGAAAAGCGTCTCGAGGTCGCCCTCACCTACATCTTCGGCGTCGGCAAGACCCGCGCCAAGGAGACGCTCGCGGCCACCGGCCTGAGCGCCGACCTCCGTGTGCGCGAGCTCAGCGAAGAAGACCTCGTCAGCCTGCGCGACTTCCTCGAGGGCAACTTCAAGCTCGAGGGTGACCTGCGCCGCGAGGTTGCCGCCGACATCCGCCGCAAGGTCGAGATCGGCTGCTACGAGGGCCTGCGTCACCGTCGCGGCCTGCCGGTCCGCGGTCAGCGCACCAAGACCAACGCTCGTACCCGCAAGGGCCCGAAGCGCACCGTTGCCGGTAAGAAGAAGGCCGGCAAGAAGTAGTCCGCTCCACCCTCTGACCAAGGGTCCGGAGTACGGACCGACGACCTCCCAGGAAGTAGCTTTTAGATGCCTCCCAAGTCACGCCAGGCCTCTGCGTCGCGTAAGCCGCGTCGCAAGGAAAAGAAGAACGTCGCCCACGGCCACGCTCACATCAAGAGCACGTTCAACAACACGATCGTGTCGATCACCGACCCGGTCGGCAACGTGATCGCGTGGGCGTCCTCCGGCCAGGTCGGCTTCAAGGGCTCGCGTAAGTCCACGCCGTTCGCCGCGCAGATGGCCGCCGAGGCCGCCGCGCGTCGCGCCCAGGAGCACGGCATGCGCAAGGTCGACGTCTTCGTGAAGGGCCCGGGCTCGGGCCGCGAGACCGCGATCCGCTCCCTCCAGGCCACCGGCCTCGAGGTCGGCTCGATCCAGGACGTCACGCCGACCCCGCACAACGGCTGCCGCCCGCCGAAGCGCCGCCGCGTCTAATGCTTTTCGGGCCTCCCGGGGTGACCCGGGAGGCCCACCCGCCGGTTGACATGGAATCGGTGGGTCACCCCCAGCAGGCGTCATATAGCGGTCGCCTGTAGCGAAAGGGAAAACGAACAGTGCTTATCGCACAGCGCCCCATCCTCGCCGAGGAGGCTGTCTCCGAGCACCGCTCCCGGTTCGTCATCGAGCCGCTGGAGCCGGGTTTCGGCTACACCCTCGGTAACTCGCTCCGTCGCACCCTGCTCTCGAGCATCCCGGGCGCGTCGGTCACCAGCATCCGTATCGACGGCGTGCTGCACGAGTTCACCACCGTGCCCGGTGTCAAGGAAGACGTCACCGAGCTCATCCTCAACATCAAGCGTCTCGTCGTCTCCTCGGAGCACGACGAGCCGATCGTGATGTACCTGCGCAAGCAGGGTCCGGGCACGGTCACCGCCGCGGACATCGCCCCGCCGGCCGGCGTCGAGGTGCACAACCCCGACCTTCACATCGCCACCCTGAACGCGAAGGGCAAGCTCGAGCTCGAGCTGACCGTCGAGCGCGGTCGTGGCTACGTGTCGGCCAACCAGAACAAGACCGGTGAGCAGGAGATCGGCCGGATCCCGATCGACTCCATCTACTCCCCGGTGCTGAAGGTCACGTACAAGGTCGAGGCGACGCGTGTCGAGCAGCGCACCGACTTCGACCGGCTGATCGTCGACGTCGAGACCAAGCCGTCGATGCAGCCGCGCGACGCCATGGCGAGCGCCGGCAAGACGCTGGTCGAGCTGTTCGGCCTGGCCCGCGAGCTCAACCTCGAGGCCGAGGGCATCGACATGGGCCCGTCCCCGTCGGACGCCGCCCTGGCCGCCGACCTGGCGCTGCCGATCGAGGAGCTCGACCTCACGGTCCGGTCGTACAACTGCCTCAAGCGCGAGGGCATCCACACCGTGGGTGAGCTCGTCGGGCGCAGCGAGGCCGACCTGCTCGACATCCGGAACTTCGGCGCCAAGTCCATCGACGAGGTCAAGGCCAAGCTCCACGGCATGAGCCTCGCGCTGAAGGACAGCCCGCCCGGATTCGACCCCTCGCTCGTCGTCGACAGCTTCGGAGCGGACGACGACATGTCGTTCGCCGAGGACGAGCAGCTCTGACAACCCCCTAGCCCGGCGCGGGATGCGAACCCCGCGCCGGGTGCGCATCTCTAGGAGTTCACCGACATGCCCACGCCCACCAAGGGTCCCCGGCTCGGGGGTGGTCCCGCGCACGAGCGGCTGCTGCTGGCCAACCTCGCGACCCAGCTGTTCACGCACAAGTCCATCACCACCACGCAGACGCGTGCGAAGCGCATGCAGCCGCTGGCTGAGCGCATGATCACGTTCGCGAAGCGCGGTGACCTGTCGGCTCGCCGCCGGGTGCTGCAGACGATCACGGACAAGGGCGTCGTCCACACGCTCTTCACCGAGATCGCTCCGGTGGTGGCCGAGCGCAAGGGCGGCTACACCCGTATCACCAAGATCGGTAACCGCAAGGGCGACAACGCCGCGATGGTCGTCATCGAGCTCGTTCTCGAGCCCGTGACCGCCGCCGCGCGTGAGGCCGAGGCCGCCACCGCTCGTGCGGCCCGCGGCAACACGTCGGCCGCCGAGGCTGCCGCCGCCAAGGCCGAGGACGCCAAGGCCGCCGGCGACGCCGAGGCCGCGGTTGACGCCGCCGCCGAGGCCGAGGCCGCTGCGGAGGCCGAGGGCACCGCTGACGCCAAGGCTGCCGCCGAGGTCGCCGAAGAGGCTGCCGAGGACGCGGTCGAAGGCAAGAAGAAGTAGTTCTCACGCAGCCGAGCCCGTCATCCCCGTTCGGGGGTGGCGGGCTCGTCTCGTTCAGCAGCCTCGACCGCGGAGAAGAACCATTGCTTACGGACGTTGCGGAGCCTGAGGGGCCGGGGTCACCGGAGGCGCCGGGAGGCGGGGTGGGGCCGGAAGGCCCCGACGCGTCCCTCATTTCGCCCTCTGAGCCCTCTGAGGCCTCTGTGCCCGCGAATACCACGAGGGGCGACGTGGTTTCGGAGCCGCTGGTCCGGATCCGGCTCGATCTGGGCTACGACGGAACGGATTTCAGCGGCTGGGCCGCCCAGCCAGGCCGCCGCACGGTGGAGGAGACGATCGCCACCGGCCTGAGCACGATCCTGCGGCTGGGGCGACCGGTGAAGCTGACGGTGGCGGGACGTACGGACGCGGGGGTGCACGCGCGCGGTCAGGTCGCGCACGCGGATGTGCCGGTCGGTGCCTGGGAGCAGATTCCCGGTCGGAGTGACCGCGCCCCGGCTCTGGCGCTGGTGACGCGGCTGGCCGGTGTGCTGCCCGGTGACGTTCGCGTGCACGGGGTTTCGGTTGCGCCCGAAGGGTTCGACGCGAGGTTCTCGGCGGTGCATCGCCGGTACTCCTACCGCGTCAGCGATCACCCGGCCGGGGCGCCGCCCCTACGGCGCCGGGACGTGCTGAGTCATCGGCGCCCTCTCGATGCCTCGGCCATGTCCGAGGCCGCGGGGCGGCTGGTCGGGCTGAAGGACTTCGCGGCGTTCTGCAAGCACCGCGAGGGGGCGACGACGATCCGGACGCTGCTGCGGTACGAGTGGCGGCGCACTCCGGAAGGGCTGCTGGAGGCCACCGTGCTGGCGGACGCGTTCTGCCACTCGATGGTGCGTGCGCTGGTCGGGGCGGTGCTGCCGGTGGGGGAGGGGCGCAAGTCCGTGGAGTGGCCGGCCGAGGTGCTGACGGGGCGCCGTCGGGATCCGCACGTGGCCGTGGTGGCGCCGCACGGGCTGGTGCTGGAGGAGGTCGGGTACCCGGCGGACTCCGAGCTGGCCGGGCGGGCGCGGGAGTCACGCGCGGTGCGGACGCTGCCGTAGCACGCTGCGGCGGGGCGGCCTCGTACCGGCATCGGTGACAACCTCCGGCGGGACTCGAGCGTGCCCGGGTGGGTGGGCCCTGCCCGGAGGCCGAGGTGAAGGCCCGACCGCTTGCCCCTACGTCATGTTCCGTTCACACCAATCAAACCGATCGCGCCTAGGCTGCCTGACCGTGACGACGACGAGGCGTACCTACGCGACGGGGGCCGTGGTTCTCACCGCGGCGACGACACTCACCGGCCTGGGCCTGGTGGCCCCTTCAACGGCTCAGGCGGCCCGGACGGCAGAAGCAGCCTGTACCGGCACCACCACCGCCATCGGCAAGGTCCAGGGCAGCGGCGACACCGCGGCGATCACCGGCACGGTCACCGTGCGCGGTGTCGTGGTCAGCGACAACGAGGGCTCCTCGCCCACGCTGCAGGGTTTCTTCGTGCAGGACGCGGGCGACAGGGACAGGGCCACGTCCGACGGCATCTTCGTCTACGCCCCCGGCCAGAACCAGGTGAAGGTCGGCGACGAGGTCCAGGTCACCGGCAACGCCGCGGAGTACCAGGGGCAGACCCAGGTCACCTCCACCGCCGTCGAGCTGTGCGGCACCGGCAGGTCGGTCAGGCCGACCACCGTGAAGCTGCCCCTCACGAGCGGGAACAGCCTCGAGCGCTACGAGGGCATGCTCGTCCGCCTGCCGCAGAACCTGACCGTGACCGAGCACTACCTGCTGGGCCGCTTCGGCCAGGTCACGGTCTCGTCCAGGGGCCGGCTGACGCAGCCGACCAACGTCTACGCCGCCGCCGACCCGCGCCGCGCGAAGCTGCAGGCCGAGAACGACCTGAACCAGCTGATCATCGACGACGCCCTGAACAACCAGAACGCCGACCCGATCGTCTTCGGCCGCGACGGCAAGCCGCTCAGCGCGAGCAACACCCTGCGCACCGGCGACACCGTGAAGAACGCGACCGGTGTGCTCACATACACCTGGGCGGGTAACGCCGCGAGCCCCAACGCCTGGCGCCTGCGCCCGGTCGGTGCGCTGAACGGGCAGGCGAACTTCAAGGCGGCCAACGCGCGTCCGAAGTCCAGCAGGGTCAAGGGCGACGTCACCGTGGCCAGCAGCAACGTGCTGAACTACTTCAACACCTTCACGGGCTGCACCTACGGTGTGGGTGGCGCGGCCGCCGACTGCCGCGGCGCCGAGAACGCGACCGAGTTCGAGCGCCAGACCGCCAAGGAGGTCGCGGCGCTGAAGAGCCTCGACGCCGACGTGGTCGGGCTGATGGAGATCGAGAACGACGGCTACGGCGCGGACAGCGCGATCGCGGCCCTCACCGACGCGCTGAACGCGGCTACGAAGCCGGGCACCTACGCGTACATCGACGCGGATCAGGCCACCGGCGTCACGAACGTGGCCGGTGACGACGCGATCAAGGTCGGCATGCTCTACCGGCCGGCGAAGGTCACGCCGGTGAGGACGCTGGTGGCCGACGACGACCTGTTCGAGCGGCACCCGCTCTCGGTGACCTTCAAGGACAGGAAGAACGCCAGGGTCAGCGTGGTCGTGAACCACTTCAAGTCGAAGGGCTGCGACGGCGCGACCGGGGCCGACGCCGACCAGAACGACGGCCAGAGCTGCTGGAACGCCCACCGCACGGAGCAGGCCACCGAGCTGGCCACGTGGATCGACTCGACCGTGGTCAAGACCGCCGGCGACAGGGACGTGCTGGTCATCGGTGACCTGAACAGCTACGCCAAGGAAGACCCGATCCAGGCCCTGGCCCGGAGCGGCTACGTCGACATGATCGACAAGGAGATCGGCAGTGAGCAGGCGTACTCGTACGTCTTCGACGGCCAGTCCGGCTACCTCGACCAGGCCCTGGCCAGCTCCTCGCTGAAGAGCCAGGTCAAGGACGTGCAGGACGTGCACATCAACGCCGACGAGCCCTCGGTGCTCGACTACAACACCAATTTCAAGTCGGCCGGCCAGATCACCTCGCTGTACGCGCCCGACCGCTTCCGCACCTCCGACCACGACCCGGTGCTGATCGGGCTGGACCTGCGCAAGTAGGGCCACCACGACCCTGATGGTGGACGTTCCGGTCGAGGTGACCGGGACGTCCACCATTGTGCGGGGTTGCATGAAAACCCGGACGCTCACGAATGGCGGGCGAACGCGGACAGTGCCAATCTCGCCTGCATGAGCAATTCGACCTTTGAGCCCGGCGACTCGGACGAGGTCTACCAGCCCGGTGACGACGGGGCGGACGACACGTACGACCTCGACCAGGCGTTCGGTGACGACGACGTCGACGGCACGGTGTTCGACGCCGGCTACTCGCCGCCCGAGAAGCCGCGGGGGATGACCCGGTTCGGCACCACCGAGCAGGAGGAGCTGGAGGGCGAGAGTCTCGACCAGCGTCTCGCACAGGAGGAGCCCGACCCCAACTTGGCCTCCGACCTCGAGGCGTCGCCCACCGACGAGAACGTCGACTCGGTGGACAACAACCGGGTCGAGGACGAGGACCTCTCGTACGCCGAGGTCGGTGGCGAGCGCGCCGGCCGGCTGGTCGACCCGGACGAGGGTCTCGGCTCCGACGAGGAGAAAGACCTGATCGGGTCGGACGTCGGCATCGACCAGGGGGCCGCGAGCGCCGAAGAGGCAGCGGTCCACGTGATCGACTGATTCTTTAATCAGGAGCATGGGGGCGCCGGTACCGGGCACACTGGCCGGGTGTCCGGTATCGACGTCAACCAGGTCTCCTTCACGCTCCCCGACGGGCGCCCGCTGCTCGACGAGGTCACCTTCAAGGTGCCCGAGGGGGCGGTCGCGGCCCTGATCGGCCCGAACGGCACGGGCAAGACCACCCTGCTGCGCATCCTGGCCGGTGACGCGGCCGCGCAGTCCGGGGCGGCCGTGGTGACCGGCTCGCTCGGCGTGATGCGCCAGTTCATCGGCAGCGTCCGTGACGACACGACGGTGCGCGACCTGCTCGTCTCGGTCGCCCCCGCGCCGGTGCGCAAGGCCGGCCGGGCTCTGGAGAAGTCCGAGCTGGCGATGATGGAGCACGACGACGAGCCCACCCAGATGGCTTACGCGCAGGCCCTTTCCGACTGGGCCGACGCCGGTGGCTACGAGGCCGAGACGGCCTGGGACGTGTGCACGGTCGCGGCGCTCGGGATGCCGTTCGAGAAGGCCCAGTTCCGCAACGCGAACACCCTCTCCGGCGGTGAGCAGAAGCGGCTGGTGCTCGAGACCCTGCTGCGCGGCACCGACGACGTGCTGCTGCTCGACGAGCCCGACAACTACCTCGACGTGCCCGGCAAGCGCTGGCTCGAGCAGCAGCTGGCCCAGACCCGGAAGACGGTTCTGCTGGTCAGCCACGACCGGGAGCTGCTCTCGCACGCGGCCACCCGCATCGTCACGCTGGAGCCGCACGCGGCCGGCGCCAACGCCTGGATCCACGGCGGCGGGTTCGGCACCTACGGCCAGGCCCGCACCGACCGCAACTCCCGCCTCGAGGAGCTGCGGCGGCGCTGGGACGAGGAGCACGCCAAGCTCAAGGCGCTCGTGCTGATGCTGAAGACCAAGTCCACGTTCATGGACTCGATGGCCGCGCAGTACCACGCGGCCCAGACCCGCCTGGCCAAGTTCGAGGAGGCGGGCCCGCCCGAGCTCGTCGCCAACGAGCAGAACGTGACCATGCGGCTCACCGGTGGGCGCACCGGCAAGCGCGCCGTGGTGGCCGAGGACCTCGAGCTGACCGGGCTGATGAAACCGTTCAGCACCGAGCTGTGGTTCGGCGACCGGGTGGCGGTGCTGGGCTCGAACGGTTCCGGCAAGTCGCACTTCCTGCGGCTGCTGGCGGCCGGGGGCAGTGACCCGGACGTGGAGCACCAGCCGGTCGAAGACGGGCCGCTGGCCAGCCCGGGCGCGGTGGAGCACTCGGGCCAGGTCAGGCTGGGGGCGCGGGTGCGGCCGGGCTGGTTCGCGCAGACCCACCAGCACCCGGAGCTGCTCGGCCGGACGCTGCTCGACATCCTGCACCGCGGTGACGGGCACCGGTCCGGCCTGCCCCGCGACGCGGCCAGCAAGGTGCTCGACCGGTACGAGCTCAACACCCAGGCCGAGCAGCGCTTCGAGTCGCTGTCCGGCGGGCAGCAGGCCCGGTTCCAGATCCTGCTCCTGGAGCTCTCAGGCGCCACGCTGCTGCTGCTCGACGAGCCCACCGACAACCTGGACCTGCACTCGGCCGAAGCGCTGGAGAAGGGCCTGGGGGCCTTCGAGGGCACGGTGGTGGCGGTGACCCACGACCGCTGGTTCGCCCGGGAGTTCGACCGGTTCCTGGTGTTCGGCTCGGACGGCCGGGTGTACGAGTCGGACGAACCCGTCTGGGACGAGACCCGGGTGCAGCGCGCTCGCTGAAGTTGCCGCTGTCCTCAGCGTGCTCTCACGGAACGTTCAGCTGACGCCCGTAGTTTGATCACCGTGATCGAGTCCCCGGCCGTCCTCATCGTCAACTCGGCGTCGCGTCGTGGGCAGGAGAACTTCTCCGCCGCCCGCGACCGGCTCGGCGAGCTCGGCGTGGAGCTGATGGCCGCCCATGCCGTCGAAGACCCGAGCACCCTGCCGCGTCTGGTGGGTGACACCATCCGGGCCGGTGCGCGCACCATCGTGCTGGGCGGGGGCGACGGCACCGTGAGTTCGGTGGCGCCGCAGCTGTGCAACACCGGGGTGGTGCTCGGGCTGCTGCCCACCGGCACCGCCAACGACCTGGCGCGCACCCTCGGCCTGCCCACCGACATGGACGGGGCCTGCCAGAACGTGGCCCGGGGCAAGGTGGTCGACGTCGACCTGGGCGTGGTCGGCGACGACCGTTTTCTCAACGTCAGCTCGATCGGCCTGGCCGTGGGCGTCACCGAGCAGCTCAACCCGAAACTCAAGAAGCGGCTCGGGGCGCTGGCCTACCCGATCGCGGCGGTGAAGGCCTACCGCCGGTTCCGGACCTTCTCGGCCACCCTCGAGTTCCCCGACGGCGACCATCCCGACGTCGAGCTCGACGACCTGCTGCAGCTGGCCGTGGCCAACGGCCGGTTCTACGGCGGGGGAGCGGTGGTCGCGCCGGGCGCCGGCATCGACGACCACCTGCTCGACGTCTACGCGATCCCGCGGGGCACGCCGCGTCAGCGCTGGCAGGTGGCGCGGCATTTCGTCAGCGGGGTCTTCACCGAGAGCGACCACGTCTACCACGTCACCACGCGCAACGTCCGGGTCAGCACGGCTCCCGGGCAGGCGATCAACGTCGACGGCGAGCTGTCGGCGCACACGCCCGAGACGTTCGGGGTGATCGAGGGCGGGCTGCGGGTGATCGTGCCCGAAGACGCGTCGGTCGGGGTCGCCGACATCGGTGCGCGGGAGCGCGCACGGCACTGAGAAGCCAACCGCTGCAACGGTGCACGTGGTGGTCGGGTCGACCACCACGTCCACCGTCGTGGGCTCAGGCGAAGAACCGCTCGACCGCCCGGATCTTGTTGACGGCGTCGAGGGCGGCCACCTTGTAGGCCTCGGACAGCGTGGGGTAGTTGAACACCGTGTCGACCAGGTGGTCCACCGTGCCCTCGCAGGTCATGATCGCCTGGCCGAGGTGCACCAGCTCGGTCGCCTGCGACCCGAACACGTGCACCCCCAGCAGCTTTCGGGTGCCGGTGCTGACCAGCAGCTTGAGCATGCCGTAGGAGTCACCGGCGATCTGGCCCCGGGCCAGCTCGCGGTAGCGCGAGATGCCGACCTCGTAGGGCACCGACGACGAGGTCAGGTCGTCCTCGGTCCAGCCGCAGTAGCTGATCTCCGGGATCGTGTAGATGCCGATGGGCTGCATGCTGATCAGGCTGTTCACCGGCTCCGAGAAGGCGTGGTAGGCCGCCAGCCGGCCCTGTTCCATCGAGGTCGCGGCCAGCGCCGGGAAACCGATCACGTCGCCCACCGCGTAGATGTGCTCGACGCTCGTGCGGTAGTGGTCGTCGACCGTGATGCGGCCCCGGTTGTCGGCCTCCAGCCCGGCCGCGGGCAGGTCCAGCGCCTCGGTGGCCCCCTGCCGCCCGGCCGAGTACATCACCGCGTCGGCCGGGATCTTCTTGCCCGAGACCAGGTGCGTCACGGTGCCCCTGGCGTTGTGCTCGACCGAGGCCACCTTCTCGCCGAACCGGAACGTCACCGACAGGTCGCGCAGGTGGAACTTCAGCGACTCCACGATCTCGTCGTCGCAGAAACCGAGCATGCGGTCGTTCTGCTCGACTACGGTGACCTTGCAGCCGACGGCCGCGAACATCGACGCGTACTCGATGCCGATCACCCCGGCGCCGACCACCACCATCGAGCGCGGCAGCACGTCGAGGTGCAGGATCCCGTCGGAGTCGATGACCTTCTTGCCGTCGAACTCGACCGTGGCGGGCCGGGCCGGCGTGGTGCCGGTGGCGATCACGACGAACTCCGCGGTGACCGACCGGGCCCCGGCCGGGCCGCCCTCGACCAGCACGGTGTGCGCGTCGGTGAAGCGGCCGGTGCCGTGCAGCAGGTCGACCGCGTTGCGGTTGAGCTGACTGCGGATGACCTCGATCTCGCGCCCGATCACGTGCTGGGTGCGGGCCAGCAGGTCTTCCAGGGTGATGTCCTGCTTCACCCGGTAGTTCTGGCCGTACATGTCGCGCTGGTAGGTGCCCGTGAGATACAGCACGGCCTCGCGCAGCGTCTTCGACGGGATCGTGCCGGTGTTGATGCACACCCCGCCGACCATGTCGCCGCGTTCCACCACGGCCGCGCGTCGGCCCAGCTTGGCCGCGGCGATCGCGGCCTTCTGCCCTCCCGGCCCGGAGCCGATGACCAGCAGGTCGTAGTCGTACTGCTGCTCCGCCATGATGTTTCTCCCCGTGTTCATGTGCCGGCGGGTGGTTCATCGGCGGCTGTCACGTGATGGTTGAAGCACGGCCGGGCCCTCGTGGGCGCCGCGCGGCGCGACTCCGCGTTTTGACCCTCCGGAAGCCGCCCGGTAATGTGTTTTCTCGTTGTGTGACCCGTCCGTCATGTCGAGCCTAGTTGGTGCGTGGCACGTCGGGTGCGGAGCAGCGACCATCCGGAAACCTGGATCGGCGTGCTGTCCGTGGCACATGAAAATGTCGACCCGAATGCTCTGATCAGAACGAGGCTGCGACCGTGCGTACGTTTACCCCCAAGCCCGGTGACATCGAGCGCCGCTGGCACGTCATTGACGCGTCCGACGTCGTGCTCGGCCGGCTCGCTACGCAGGCAGCTGTACTCCTGCGGGGCAAGCACAAGCCGACCTTCGCTCCTCACGTCGACACCGGCGACTTCGTCATCATCATCAATGCCGACAAGGTCGCCCTGACCGGCAACAAGCGCGAGCAGAAGAAGGCCTACCGCCACTCGGGTTACCCGGGCGGTCTCCGCTCGGTCACCTACACCGAGCTGCTGGACAAGAACCCCCAGCGCGCCGTCGAGAAGGCCGTCCGCGGCATGCTGCCGAAGAACTCCCTCGGCCGCGAGGTGCTCGGCAAGCTCAAGGTCTACGCCGGCCCGGAGCACCCCCACGCCGCGCAGCAGCCCGTCCCCTTCGAGATCACCCAGATCGCGCAGTAGTTCTGCGATCCCCCAGACAAGCGCACCAAGGAGAACCGTGACCGAGTCCACCACCGACGTGGCTGTCGACGCCGTCGACGACGAATTCGAAGAAGACGCGCCGAGCAGCTACACCAGCTCCACGCCGGCGGTCAAGGGTGGCGGCTCGAGCATCACCGCCCCCGGCTCGGCCACCGGCCGTCGCAAGGAGGCCGTGGCGCGCGTCCGCCTCGTGCCCGGCACCGGCCTCTGGAAGATCAACGGCCGCACCATCGAGGACTACTTCCCGAACAAGGTGCACCAGCAGCTGGTCAACGAGCCCTTCCGGGTCACCGAGACCGAGGGCCGCTTCGACGTCATCGCCCGCCTCCACGGCGGCGGCTCGTCCGGCCAGGCCGGCGCCCTGCGTCTCGGCGTCGCCCGGTCGCTGAACGAGATCGACGAAGAGGCCAACCGCCCGGCCATGAAGAAGGCCGGCTTCATGACTCGTGACCCGCGGGCCAAGGAGCGCAAGAAGGCTGGTCTCAAGAAGGCGCGTAAGGCTCCTCAGTACAGCAAGCGCTGATCTTTCTGCTTCGGCAGACATCAGTTGCAGCACGCACGGCCCCGGGGTTCTCTGGCTCCGGGGCCGTCGTGCGTTTCGGCCGTCCGCGTGTCCCGGGGATCGTGTGTCCCGGCATCGTGCGTCTCGGGGCGGGGCGCTCCGGTGCCCGTTCCCGGCGGCTGGTTCCGGCGGCGGGTTCCCGGCGGGGGGACGGCCCGGTGACCCGGGCGGGTGAACGTGAACGGCCCGGGCGGTGCAGCGCCCGGACCTGCGTGATTTGGCGTACCACTGCCCCGGGGGCATGGTGCGCGTAGGCTTTTGACATTCCCGCTAGGAGGAACTCGTTGGCGCGACTATTCGGCACGGACGGCGTCCGGGGGCTGGCCAATCGCGACCTGACCGCCGAGCTCGCCCTCGACCTCTCGGTCGCGGCGGCGCACGTTCTCGGTGAAGTGGTTCAGGGGCGCAGGCCCAGAGCAGTGGTCGGGCGTGACCCGAGAGCCTCGGGCGAGTTCCTGTCCGCCGCCGTGATGGCCGGTCTGGCCAGCGCGGGGGTCGACGTGGAAGACGCGGGCGTGGTGCCGACCCCGGCCGTCGCGTTCCTGGTCGACGACTCCCGGGCCGACCTCGGGGTGGTGCTGTCGGCGTCGCACAACCCGATGCCCGACAACGGCATCAAGTTCTTCGCCGCCGGTGGCTACAAGCTGCCCGACGAGGTGGAAGACCAGATCGAGCGCCGCATGAAAGAGCCCTGGGCCCGCCCCACGGGCGCCGCGGTGGGTCGCACCCGCCGCCTGGCCAAGGCCGGCGACAGCTACGTCAAGCACCTGGTCGAGACGCTCCCGTGCCGGCTCGACGGGCTCAAGGTCGTGCTCGACTGCGCCCACGGCGCGGCCAGTGAGGTCTCCCCGCGCGCCTTCCGCGAGGCCGGCGCCGAGGTCGTCGTGATCGGGGCCGAGCCCGACGGGCTCAACATCAACGACGACTACGGCTCCACCCACCTCGAGCACCTGCGCGCGGCCGTGCTCGAGCACGGCGCTGACGTCGGCATCGCGCACGACGGTGACGCCGACCGCTGCCTGGCGATCGACCACCTCGGTCACGACGTCGACGGCGACCAGATCATGGCCGTGCTGGCCTTGGCGTTCGCCGACCGTGGGGTGCTGGCCCACAAGACGCTCGTCACCACCGTGATGAGCAACCTGGGGCTGCGCCTGGCGATGGAGCGCGAGGGCGTCCGCGTGGTGCAGACCGCGGTGGGCGACCGGTACGTGCTGGAAGAGATGCGCGCGAGCGGTTATTCGCTCGGCGGCGAGCAGTCCGGGCACGTGGTGATGCTCGACCACAGCACCACCGGCGACGGCGTGCTCACCGGCCTGCACATCCTGGCCCGCATGGCCCAGACCGGTAAGCCCCTCGCCGAGCTGGCCGCGGTGATGGAGCGCCTGCCGCAGGTGCTGGTGAACGTGAAGGGCGTGGACAAGAACCGCTGCCACGAAGACGCCGAGCTGCAGGCCGCCGTGGCCGAGGCCGAGGCCCGGCTGGGCGACACCGGCCGCGTGCTGCTGCGCCCGTCCGGCACCGAGGCCCTGGTGCGCGTCATGGTCGAGGCCAAGGAGGCCGGGCAGGCCCGGTCCGAGGCCGAGGGGCTGGCCTCGGTGGTGCGGTCCCGGCTCGCGCTCGAGGTCTGAGAGCACATACGAAAAGGGCGGTTCCCCACGGGGAACCGCCCTTTCGGTGTTTCCGGGGCACCGCGTCCCCTCCTGCGCGCGGTGCCCCGGACGTCTTACGGAATGACCGACCGGCCGTCGTCCTTGGTGCTACCGGCCTCGGACGTGAACGTGGTCTCCTCACCGGCGGCCGGCACCTGCTGCTGGATCACGGTGCCGTCGGCCGCGAGGGCGGCCACCGGGGCCTCCGGCCTGGTGTAGTTGCCCTCGTCGTCGTAGTCGCTCTCGGAGTTGGGCACGGTCACGTCGATCACGGCCAGCCGGTTCTTCACCGCGGCGGTCTTCTCGCCCACCCGGACCCGGGTGGCTCCGGCCGGGGCGATCACCAGGTAGCGGTGGGTGGTTCCGTTGTCGATCCACACGCTGGCCATCGCGTCGTCGTCACCGGCGGCCGAGGTCACCATGTAACCCTGACGGGTCACGTCGTAAGGGGTTTCGTCGTCCTCGACGGGATCGATCTCCGCCGGCTGGTGCTCGCTGAAGCCGGCGACGTAGATGCCGCCGGGAGAGCGCAGCAGGGTTGCGGCGGCCTTGCTCTGGGCCCCGGACGGGACGACCGCGGCCCAGATCGGCACCTGCGCGCCGGTCGGGCGGTTGCCGCCCAGACTGCCGCCCAGGTAGTCGAGCTCACCCGGATCGGTGCCGGGAACGGCCACCGCCGCGAGGTCGAATCCCGGGGACCGGCTCATCGCGGAGCCTCCGGTCAGGACACCCCCGACCGTGACCTCGGCGTCGAACATCCGGAACTCGTCCTCGTCGACCGAACCCGCCCAGGTGCCTCCACCGACGGCCGGCACGTCGCGGCGGGTGGTGGTGATCTTCGGGTGGGTGCCCTCGACGCCGAAGGTGCGGGCCCTGGCGATGCGCGGGGTGTCGGCGCCGGGGGCGGAGACGACCACGACGGCCTTCCGGCTGTCCCGCGACTCACCCGGGGCGGAGAACAGGCTCATCGGGTCGTGCGGCACCTGGTTCGGCTCGAGGGGCAGACCGCTGGTGCTCACCGGCTCCATGCCCGAGACCGGCGCCCCCACCGGGCCCAGCCAGATGTCGCGGCCCCAGAAGGTCTTTCCCTTCTTGTCACGGGAGTAGAGCAGCACCGCGAAACGGGCCCGGTCTTCGATGTCACCGGCGGCCACGACGTGCACGTCGGCGGCGTCGACCTTCTCGCGGTCGGCCGCCAGCTTCTCCCGCAGGCCGGTCAGCCAGGCCCCGTCGTCGGCCAGAGAGCCGGCGGTCGAGGCCGGGTACCCGGCCTGCGCGAGGGTGCTCGGCTCGACGGTCGGGGTGGGGCTCACGGTGGGGGTGGGCCTGCTCGGGACGCTCTGGTCGGCCCGGTTCATCGCGTTGCCGCCCAGAACCGAGACGGCCACCACGGCGGCGGCCGCGGCTCCGGCCAGGGCTGCGCCGCCGAAACGGGTCAGCCGGTCGCGGCGCACGGAGGTGTCGAGGCGGGGGAAGGGACGGCTGTCGCGGGTCTGGGCCTCGGACAGGTGACGCAGGCGGTCGGCCAGCTCGGGGGGCAGGCCCGGCTCGGGCCGCTGATCGGTCGGGTTCATCACTTGGCTCCCTTCGCGCGGGCGTCGAGTTTCGGGTGGGCTTCGAGTTTCGGGCGGGCTTCGAGCTTTGGGCGGGCGTCGAGTTCCGGGCGGGCGCCAGGGCCCGGTCCGGTGCCGAGATCGGTACTGCTGTCGAGCACCTCACGCGGCCCGGCGGAGACCCCGGCCGGAGTCACCTCGGCCGGGACCGGACCGGCCAGCGCCGCACGCAGTTTCGCCACCCCACGACTGGCCGCGCTCTTCACCGCCCCGGTCGAGACACCCATGAGGTGCGCGGTCTCGGCCTCGGACCGGTCTTCCAGGTACCGCAGCACCACCGCGGCGCGCATCTGCGGCGGCAGCGAGCGCAGCGCGGCGACGAGCTGTGCGTCCACCGGATCGGCCGCGTCGAGCTCGACCGCGGGTGCGGGCGCCGAGTCCAGCGGCACCTCACGGATACGGCGCTTGCGGCGCCACGACAGGGCCGCGTTGACCACGGCCTTGCGCACGTACGGTTCCGGGTTGTCGTCGCCCAGCCGGTGCCAGCGGCGGTGCACCCGGGTCAGGGCCTCCTGCACGCAGTCCTCGGCGACGCCGCGGTCCACGGTGATCAGGTAGGCGCTCTGGACCAGGGCCGGCCAGCGAGCGCTGACGAACTGCCGGAAGGCTGTCTCGTCGTCCATGAATCCCCCTCCACTGTTGCTCTCGGGGAACTACACGCGCGCCGGGCCCACTCAGGTTGCTCGGGTCGGCGACCCGACCCCGCGAGGTGACCCGAACGTCCTCAAGCCGGTATTCACAACTTACGCAGACGGATACGCCGCGCCGCGTGATCGGCGCCCTTCGTCAGCACCAGGGTGGCCCGGCCCCGGGTCGGCAGCACGTTCTCGATCAGGTTCTTCTCGTTGATGTCGAGCCAGATCCGCTCGGCCGTGGCCACGGCCTCGTCGTCGGTGAGCGCCGCGTACCGGTGGAAGTACGACTCCGGCCGGGTGAACGCGGTCTCCCGCAGGCGCAGGAACCGGTTCACGTACCAGCGGCGCACCTGGTCGGTGTGGGCGTCCACGTAGATCGAGAAGTCGAAGTAGTCGCTGACCGCCATGCCCTGCCGGCCGTCGGCCCGCACCCGGGCCGGCTGCAGCACGTTCAGCCCTTCCACGATGAGCACGTCGGGGCGGCGCACCACGACCTCCTCGTCGGGCACGATGTCGTAGGTCAGGTGCGAGTAGACCGGCGCCTTCACCTCGGGCTTGCCCGACTTCACGTCGGCCACGAACCGCAGCAGACGGCGCTGGTCGTAGGACTCGGGGAAGCCCTTGCGGGTCATCAGCCCGAGCCGGTCGAGCTCCGCGTTCGGCTTGAGGAACCCGTCGGTGGTGACCAGTTCCACACTCGGCGTGCCCGGCCAGCGGGTCAGCAGCTCGCGCAGGATGCGGGCGGTGGTGGACTTGCCCACGGCGACCGACCCGGCGATGCCGATGACGAACGGGGTGCGGGCCGGGCTCTCCTGCAGGAAGGTCGACGTGGCCTGGTGCAGCTGCGCGGCGCCGGCCACGTAGAGGTTGAGCAGGCGGCTCATCGGTAGGTAGATCTCCTCGACCTCCCGCAGGTCGAGGCGGTCGCCCAGACCCCGCAGCCGGTCGACGTCCTCGGCCGTGAGCGTCATCGGGGTGTTCGCCCGCAGGGCACCCCAGGCATCGCGGTCGAGTTCCACGTAGGGCGTGGAACGGGTGGTGTCGGGGCAGCTCTGCACGCAGGTCATTGTGCCCGCCGGACGCCACCGGTCGGCCGTCGGGCGTCTACCTGTACGTCACACCTTTACCGATTGCGACGGTGTCGTGACGGGGCGCGGGTGAACGGGGGAACGATCAGCGTTCCGCACGAGGAGGGCCCCTCGGCCGGTTAGGCTCAGCCACCATGTGCGGAATCGTGGGCTACGCGACGGATCCTGCTTCCTCGAACAGCGGGGCACTGGACGTCGTTCTGGAAGGTCTGCGGCGGCTCGAGTACCGGGGGTACGACTCCGCCGGGGTCGCCCTGCAGGTCGACGGTCAACTGTGGACGGCCAAGCGCTCGGGCAAGCTGGCCCGGCTGGAGGAGGCCCTGCAGGCCTCGCCGCCGCCGGCCTCGGCCACGGGTATCGGCCACACCCGGTGGGCCACTCACGGTGGGCCGACCGACGAGAACGCGCACCCGCACCTGGCCGGTGACGGCCGGGTCGCCGTGATCCACAACGGGATCATCGAGAACTTCGCGGTGCTGAAGAAGGAGCTCGTCGCCGACGGCGCCGAGTTCCTCAGCCAGACCGACACCGAGGTCGCCGCGCACCTGCTGCACGCGGCCTTCTCCCGCACGGGTGACCTCACCGAGGCGATGCGTCTCGTGGTGAACCGGCTCGAGGGCGCCTTCACGCTGCTCGCCGTGCACGCCGACGTCCCCGGCACCGTGGTCGGCGCCCGCCGTAACTCCCCGCTGGTGGTCGGGGTCGGCGAGGGCGCGAACTACCTGGGCTCCGACGTCGCCGCGTTCATCGGGCACACCCGTGAGGCGATCGAGCTCGGCCAGGACCAGATCGCGACGATCACGCCCACCACCGTCGACATCGTCGACTTCGAGGGCAACCCGGTGACGGGCAAGAACTACCACGTCGACTGGGACGCGGCCGCGGCGGAGAAGGGCGGCTACTCCTCGTTCATGGCGAAGGAGATCATGGACCAGCCCCAGGCGGTGGCCGACACCCTCCTGGGCCGGTACGACGTCGAGGGCAACCTGACGCTCGACGAGCTGCGCATCGACGAGGCGGTGCTGCGCTCGGTCGACAAGATCGTGGTGCTGGCCGCCGGAACCTCCTCGTACGCGGGCATGGTGGCTAAGTACGCGATCGAGCACTGGTGCCGCATCCCGGTCGAGGTGGAGCTCTCCAGCGAGTTCCGTTACCGCGACCCGGTGGTGAACGCGCGCACGCTGGTCGTGGCGATCTCGCAGTCCGGCGAGACGATGGACACGATCATGGCGCTGCGTCACGCCCGGGAGCAGGGGGCCAAGGTCGTCGCCATCTGCAACACCCACGGCTCGACGATTCCCCGCGAGTCCGACGCCGCGCTCTACACGCACGCCGGCCCGGAGATCGCGGTCGCCTCGACCAAGGCGTTCCTGGCCCAGATCACCGCCTGCTACCTGCTCGGTCTGTATCTGGCCCGGCTGCGCGGCAACAAGTTCGACGACGAGATCCGCGAGATCGTCGGCCAGCTGCAGGCCATGCCCGACAAGATCCAGAAGGTGCTCGACGGCCTGGAGCAGGTGCGCACGATGGCCCGCTGGATGGCCGACACCCGCTCGGTGCTGTTCCTCGGCCGGCACGTCGGTTTCCCGGTGGCGATGGAGGGCGCGCTCAAGCTCAAGGAGCTCGCCTACATCCACGCCGAGGGCTTCGCCGCCGGTGAGCTGAAGCACGGGCCGATCGCGCTGATCGAGCCCGGCCAGGCGGTGTTCGTGATCGTTCCCTCGCCGCGCGGCCGCGACTCGCTGCACGCCAAGGTGGTCTCCAACATCCAGGAGATCAACGCCCGGGGCGCGCGCACCATCGTGATCGCCGAGGAGGGTGACACCGACGTGGTGCCGTACGCCAGTGAGGTGATTTACGTCCCGCAGACGCCGACCCTTCTGGCCCCCCTGGTCACTGTCGTGCCGCTGCAGGTGTTCGCCTGTGAGCTCGCGACGGCCAAGGGGCTGGACGTGGATCAGCCGCGCAACCTGGCCAAGTCCGTCACCGTCGAGTAGTCGCCGCTGGTCGGACGGTTGCACTGTGCGTGTACGTCACGTGCGGTGCCCGTTCGGCCGCTCGACGCACGGGTAGGGATGCTCATCCGGCTCTTGTTGCTTAGATGAGTGAATGAACCCAAAGGCGGGGCGCGGTCCGACGGCCTATCGCGTGGAAGATCTGCGCAAGGCCGAGCAGCAGGTGATGGCCGGGGTGCCCGAGGGCGCCCTGATGCAGCTGGCAGCCGCGGGACTCGCCGTGAGCTGCGCCCGGGTGCTGCGGGAACGCACCGGTCACGTGTCCGGCCGGCGGGCGGTTCTTCTCGTGGGGCCCGGTGACAACGGTGGCGACGCCCTGTTCGCCGGGGTCCGCCTGGTGCGCCGGGGGGTGGCCGTCACGGCGCTCCTGACGTCCTCGACGGTTCACGCGGGCGGGGCCGCCGCGCTCGCCTCCGCCGGTGGCCGCTGCGTGCAGGTCGGGCCGGACACGGCGGTCGAGGCGTGGACCGCGATGGAGGCCGCCGACCTGGTGGTCGACGGTCTGCTCGGTCTCGGCGGACGCCCGGGGCTGCGCGAACCGGCGGCCGGGCTGGTCGACCGGATCCCCGACCACGCCGCCGTGATCGCCGTGGACCTGCCCAGCGGCGTCGACCCGGACACCGGCGGGGTGCTCTCGCCGCACGTGTTCGCCGATCTGACGGTCACTTTCGGCGCGGCCAAGGCCTGCCTGCTGCTGCCTCCGGCCAGTGCCGCGACCGGTGACCTGGAGGTCGTCGACATCGGGCTGGGGCCGCACCTGCCCGCCGAGCCGCTGGTCGCGCGGCTGGCCGAGGCCGACGTGGCCCGGCTCTGGCCGGTGCCGCCGCCGAGTGCGGACAAGTACCGCCGGGGCGTGCTGGGCGTGGTCGCCGGCTCGGCCGGGTACCCGGGAGCGGCCGTGCTGGCGGTGGCCGGGGCGCTGCGCACGGGGGTCGGGATGGTGCGTTACGTCGGGCCGCAGGACGCCACCGCGGCTGTTCGCTCGGCCTGGCCGGAGGTGGTCGCGGGGCCCGGACGGGTGCAGGCCTGGCTGCTCGGGTCGGGCGTGGTGCCGGACGCCGCCGACCAGCAGCCCGAGGCCATTCACGACGCGCTGGAGAGCGATCACCCGTGCCTGCTCGACGCCGGGGCGCTGGGGCTGTTCCCGGGGGAGCTGCGGGGGCACACCGACTCCTCCGGGGTCGTGCCCGACCGTTCCGACCGGCTGCTGCTGACACCGCACGCGGGTGAGCTGGCGCGGCTGCTGAGCGATCTGGGGTCTCCGGCGCAGCGCGAGGAGGTCGAGGCGGAGCCGTACCGGTTCGCGCACGAGGCGGCCCGGCTGACGGGCGCGACGGTGCTGCTCAAGGGCGCCACGACGTTGGTGGTGCGGCCGGACGGGCACGCGCGCAGTCAGGCCGAGGCGCCGTCGTGGCTGGCGACGGCGGGGGCCGGGGACGTGCTGGCCGGGATCGCGGGGGCGTTGCTGGCGAGTGGGCTGAGCCCGTTCGACGCGGGGAGCGTGGCGGCGTTCGTGCACGGGAAGGCGGCAGCCGCGGCGTCGGGGGGAGGGCCGATCGTGAGTCTGGACGTGGCCTCTCAGGTGCCGGCGACGGTGGCGAAGTTGCTGCGGCACTGAAGTTGCTGCGGCACTGGAGAACACCGCAAACCTTGGGGGACGCGTGGCGTGGCGGCTCGGGCGCGCACGCTCACGGCCGCCTCCCGAGGCTTCTCCCGCCGGGTGATACGTCTCCGGGTGGTGCCCGGGCCCCTGCCCACGGTCGGGTCCGGCCGCTGATCGGGCCCGCCTCTCCCGGTGGTCGCGTCAGGCTGATCACAACGAGGGTGAAAAGCCAGGGGCGGCGGGCATCCGCCCTGCCTGCGACAATCAGCGGTTATGAGCGTGCCCGAAGCCGCCGGACCGTCCGGCATCAGCCAGGCTGAAATCAGCAGCGGTGCTGTGAGTCTTCCTCCCGGCCTGCCCTCCGCGGCGGTGGTCGACCTCGACGCGATCGCGGCCAACGTCCGCGTGCTGCGGGGTCTCGCCCCCACCGCCGCGGTCATGGCCGTGGTCAAGGCCGACGCCTACGGGCACGGCCTGCTGCCCTCGGCCCGCGCCGCGCTCGCCGGTGGCGCCTCGTGGCTCGGCACCGCCCAGATCTCCGAGGCGCTGCAGCTGCGGGCGGCGGGCATCACCGTGCCCGTGCTGTCGTGGCTGACGGTGCCCGGCGACCAGTTCGCCGCCGCGATCGAGCATCACGTCGACATCGGCGTCAGCGCCCCCTGGGCCCTGGCCGAGATCGCCGCGGCCGCCCGCGATCAGGGCCGGGCCGCCCGGGTGCAGCTCAAGGTCGACACCGGTCTCAACCGCAACGGCTGCACCCTCGCCGACTGGCCCCAGCTGGTCGAAGACGCCCTGAAACTGCAGGCGGACGGCCTGGTCTCGGTGGTCGGCGCGTTCTCCCACTTCGTCGAGTCGGACGCACCCGCCAACCCGGTCAACGAGTTGCAGCTGGCCGCCTTCCGGGCCGCGCTCGAGGTGGCCGAGCAGGCCGGGGCCCGGTTCGAGGTCCGGCACATCGCCAACTCGGCCGCCACCCTCACCAACCCCGACGCGCACTTCGACCTGGTGCGCCCGGGCCTGGCGGTCTACGGGCTCGACCCGGCGCCCGGCGCCACCGGCGAGACCGGGCTGCGTCCGGCCATGACCCTGCTCGGCCGGGTCTCCAACGTGAAGGCGGTGCCCGCCGGGCAGGGAGTCTCGTACGGGCACACCTACGTCACGAGCACCGACACCGAGGTCGCGATCGTGCCGCTGGGCTACGGCGACGGCATCCCGCGGCACGCCAGCAGTGCCGGGCCGGTGCAACTGGCCGGGCACACGTTCCACATCGCCGGGCGCGTCTGCATGGACCAGGTGGTGGTCGACCTGGCCGGGGAGGGCGTCGGCCGGGTGCGCGAGGGTGACGTCGCGGTGCTGTTCGGCGGTGCCCCGGGTGAGCCGACGGCCCAGGACTGGGCGCTGGCGGCGGGCACGATCAGCTACGAGATCGTCACCCGGCTGAGTGCCCGGGTGCCGCGTCTGTACATCGGGTCGGCGGGCCGGTAAGAAGCAGTTCGATGGCGGGATCAGAGAAGTCAGCGGCAGGGAAGCCGAGGCCGGGCCGGGCGGCCGGCGCGGGTGGCGCGGCCGGCGCCTCGGCGCGGGCCGGTTCGACGGGGCGCGGCTCCAGGGGCAAGGCGGGCTTCAAGGGCAGGGCCGGCTCCCCGGGCGAGGCGGACTTCAAGGGCAGGGCCGGCTCCCCGGGCGAGGCCGGTCGGGCGGGCCCGGACCGGCGCCGGCCCGGGCGCGGCCCCAAGATCGTCGACCCGCTGGGCAACGACACCACCGACAGAGGGTGGCGGCCGGAACGAACGGCGCTCGCCTTCGGGGTGGGCCTGGCCGCGACCGGGGTCGGCGCGGTGATCGGCCTGGCCGCCGAGCGGATGGCGTCCTCCCGGGGGCTTCCCGGGCTGCCCGGGTTGGCCGGGCCGAGTGGCCCGGACCGGCGGGGAGGGCAGAACGGGAACGGGTCCGGTGAAGGCGCCCGCGTCGGCCCGGAGCCGGAGGCGGTCGGTGACCCCGACGCGTCCACCCCTTCGATCTGGAGCCGGGCCACCGCGCGCACCCGGCTCGCCCGGCACACCGGGCCTGCTACCACCGACGGCCGCGGCGGCCCGGAACTCGGCGCGCTGCGCGGGGATCCACGCCTGGTGATGAGCGGCGACGTGCCCCTGCACGTCGAGGTCGACGAGTACGACCCGGCCTGGGCCGACGACCCCGCGGTGAACCGGCTCACCGACGGCGATGTGCCCACCCCGCGCACCGGAGGCCGGAAGCCGCCTCTCACCGTCGTCCTCACGCACGGGTACTCGCTGAGCCTCGACGCCTGGCACTACCAGCGACTGGCCCTGCGCGGGCACTGCCGCCTGGTGCTCTGGGACCAGCGCGGGCACGGCCGCTCGGGCACCGGCCGGCCGGGCTCCTCGACGATCGACCAGATCGGTCACGACCTGGCCGCGGTCATCGACGAGGTCGCCCCCGACGGCCCGCTGGTGCTGCTCGGGCACTCGATGGGCGGCATGACCGTGATGGCCCTGGCCGAGCAGCGGCCCGGTCTCTTCGCGGAACGGGTGGTCGGCGTCGGCCTGTTCTGCACCAGCGCAGGCGGTCTCGGCGCGCTCGACCTCGGCCTGTCCGGCCTGGGCCGCGCCCTGATGACGGTGGCCCCGACCGCGGCGCGCCTGCTGGCCCGGCAGCCCGGGCTGGTCGCGCACGGCCGCCGGCTCGGCAGCGACCTGGAAAGCATCCTGGTGCGCCGGTACTCGTTCGCGTCACCGGTGCCGTCCGAACTGGCCCGGTTCTCGTCCGGCCTGATCGCGCGCACCCGCATGGAGGTCATCTCCGACTTCCTGCCCGGACTCGGCGCGCACGACAAACGGGCCGCGCTCGCGGTGCTCGACGGCCACGAGCTGCTGGTGATGGCCGGGGAGGACGACATGCTGATCCCGCGCGCCCACAGCGACGAGATCGTGGCCGGACTGAGCGACGTGGAGTACGTGGTGGTGCGTGACGCGGGCCACCTGCTGCCGCTGGAGTACCCGGAGCTGGTCAACACCTACCTGCTGGAACTGCTCTCCGACGCGGCCGCGACGGCCCGTGACCGGCGGCCGAGTCGTCGGCGGGGCTGGGGACGCCGTACCGTGACTCCCGTACGTGATCGGCGCGACGGACACCACCGCGCGCCCGGCGAACGAGGAGGAGGTCACAGGTGAGTGGGGCGCACCGTGCCGACCCGGCCGGAACCGTCGACGAACCGGCCGTGACCGTCACATCCGTCGTACCGGCAGCAGCCGACATGCGCGAGCTCGGCGAGCTGATCGCCGCGCGACTGCGCCCCGGCGACCTGCTGGTGCTGACCGGTGACCTGGGAGCGGGCAAGACCACGCTGACCCAGGGCATCGGCGCCCGGTTGCGGGTGCGGGGCGACATCACCAGCCCGACCTTCGTGATTGCCCGGGTCCATCCGCCGACGCAGGCCGGCCCGCCGCTGGTGCACGTCGACGCCTACCGGCTCGAGACCCTGTCCGAGGTCGACGATCTCGACCTGGACGCCGACCTGTCCGAGTCGGTCACCGTGGTCGAGTGGGGCGAGGGCCTGGTCGAGGGCCTGGCCGCCGACCGGCTGGAGGTCCGCCTCGAGCGCCCGCGCGGCGCCAACGGGCCGGACGACCCGGAGAGCATCGGCGACGAGCCCCGCACCGTGAGACTTCGTGGCTTCGGCCCCCGCTGGGCCGGTGTCGACCTCCCGTCCCTGTAGAGATTCGAGAGAACGATGACCGACGAGCTCACCCTGGCCCTGGACACGGCGTCCGCCACGGTCTCGGTCGCCCTGCACGACGGCGTCCGGGTGGTGGCCGAGCGTGCCGGTGAGCAGACCGGGAAACACGCCGAGCAGCTCACCCCGCTGATCGAGGCCGTGCTCGGTGACGCCGGCGCCACCCGCGCCGACCTGACCGGGGTCGTCGCCGGCGTCGGGCCCGGCCCGTTCACCGGGCTGCGGGTCGGCCTGGTCACCGCGGTGGTGCTGGGCTACGCGCTCGACCTGCCCGTGCACGGTGTCTGCAGTCTCGACGCGGTCGCCCTCCAGGCGGTGCAGGCGGGGCAGGACGGCCCGTTCGTCGCCGCCATGGACGCCCGGCGCCGCGAGGTCTACTGGGCCCGCTACGAGGTCACCGAGATCGACGGGGTGCGGGTGCCCGTGCGGTCGGGGTTGCCCGAGGTCAGCCTTCCCGCGGATCTCGAGCTGGGCGGCCTGCCGGTCGCGGGGCGTGGCGCGGTGCTGTACCCCGACGCCCTGGGGGAGCCGTTCGGCAGCCCGCTCGACCCGTCCGCCGGGGCGCTCGCCGGGCTCGCCCGCCTGGGAGCGCGTTTCGTGCTGCCGCCCGAGCCGCTGTACCTGCGCCGCCCCGACGCCGAGGCCAACATCGCCCGTAAACGCGTGCTGAAGTGATGCGTCCCCTGCGCTGGTGGGACGTCGAGGCCCTGATGCCGCTGGAGCGCGAGCTCTTCGGCGACACCGCGTGGACCGCCGAGATGTTCTGGTCCGAGCTGGCCCACCCCGAGACCCGCTGGTACGTGGTGGCCGAGTCGGAGGGCGAGATCCTGGGCTACGCCGGGCTGTTCGCGCCGGGTGCGGAGGCCGACGTGCAGACGATCGCGGTGGCCCCCGCGGCCCAGGGGCAGGGCCTCGGCCGGGCCCTGCTCGGGGCCCTGACCGAGACGGCCCGCGAGCGCGGCGCCACCACCCTGCTGCTCGAGGTGAGGGCCGACAACGCCTCCGCCGTCCGGCTTTACGAGCGCAGCGGGTTCGAGCGGATCGCCGTGCGGCACCGCTACTACCAACCCGGGGACATCGACGCCTGGATCATGCGCAGGCGCCCCATCGACCACAGTGAAGAAGGTGCGACCCCGTGACCGACGAACCCCTCGTCCTCGGCCTGGAGACCTCCTGCGACGAGACCGGCGTCGGCATCGTGCGCGGCGGCACGCTGCTGGCCGACGCGGTGGCCTCCTCGGTCGAGTCGCACGCCCGGTTCGGCGGGGTGGTGCCCGAGGTCGCCAGCCGGGCGCATCTCGAGGCGATGGTGCCGACCCTGCGCCGCGCCTGCGCCGACGCCGGCGTCACCCTGAACGACCTCGACGCGATCGCCGTCACCTCGGGCCCCGGTCTTTCCGGTGCGCTGATGGTGGGCGTGGCCGCGGCCAAGGCCCTGGCGCTCGCGCTGGGCAAGCCGCTGTACGGCGTGAACCACCTGGCCGCGCACGTGGCCGTCGACATCATCGAGCACGGCCCGCTGCCCGAGCCGGCCGTGGCGATGCTGGTGTCGGGCGGCCACTCGTCACTGCTCTACGTGCCCGACGTCAGCTACGACGTGCAGCCCCTGGGCCGCACCATCGACGACGCCGCCGGTGAGGCCTTCGACAAGGTCGCCCGGCTGCTCGGCCTGGGCTTCCCGGGCGGTCCGCTGATCGACAAGGCCGCCCGCGAGGGGGATCCGGCCTCGATCCGGTTCCCGCGGGGCCTGAGTGCCGCGCACGACATGCGCGAGCATCGCTTCGACTTCTCGTTCTCCGGCCTGAAGACCGCCGTGGCGCGCTGGGTCGAGGCCCGGGAGGCGGCCGGCGAACCGGTGCCGGTGAACGACGTCTCGGCCTCGTTCCAGGAGGCCGTGGCCGACGTGCTGACCCGCAAGGCGGTGCTCGCGTGCCAGGAGAACGGCGTGGAGCACCTGCTGATCGGCGGGGGAGTGGCGGCCAACTCGCGGCTGCGGGTGATGGCCCAGGAGCGGTGCGACAAGGCGGGCATCACGCTGCGCGTGCCCCGGCCCAAGCTCTGCACCGACAACGGCGCCATGGTGGCCGCGCTGGGCGCTCGCATGGTGCAGACGGGCAAGGTGCCGTCCGACCTGACGCTGCCGGCCGACAGCTCGATGCCGGTGACGCTGGTGCAGGCGTGACACTTCACCCGACACGGGGGACGACCTGGTCGGCGGCCCGGGGCACCCGGGCCACCGGCGCGTCCCCCGTTGATCTTCAGTTCTGCTTGTAGGGCCGCACCACGATGACCGACTGACGCCCGGCGACCCGGGTGAGCACGATCGTGGCCTCGTTCGGGCCGGCCAGCCGCAGCTGACGGCGCAGCTGCTCGGGCTCGACCGCGGTGCCGCGCTTCTTGATCGTGATGCGCCCGACGCCCCGGTCACGCAGGTAGGTGCGCAGCGTCTTCAGCTGGAAACCGAACACGTCGTCGACGGCGTAGACCTTGGCCAGCGGGTTGTGCTCGATGCGGTCGGCGGTGACGTAGGCGATGGTCGGGTCGATGAGCCGCCCGCCGAGCTGGTTGGCCACGGCCGCGACCAGCCCGGCGCGGATCACGGCGCCGTCGGGCTCGTAGAGGAACTGGCCCACCTTGCCGACCTCGGCGGGCACCGTGTCGGCCATCGAGCTGTCGTTGAGCTCGGCGCCGCCCCCGGCCGAGTCGAGCACCAGCGCGCTGCGGCGCACGCCCTCGCGGCGCACCGTGCCGAACCACAGGCCGCACTCGACCACGTCGCCGTCCACCGAGACCCACTGCGCCTCGGTGTCGTCGGGAACCATGTGATGGGGGACGCCCGGTGCGGTTTTCATGCCGACCGCCGGCAGACGGCCGGCGAGTTCGCGGACGAACGACAGCGGCGGGTTGCCGGTGCGCGGGTCGAGCAGCCGCTTGCCCGAGGCCTCGCGACGCGCGGGGTCGAGGAAGGCGCCGTCGAGGTCGTCGATGCGGGTGGTCATGGCGTCTTCGTGGCGCACCACGGCCTCCGGCCAGTGCCGCAGGTTGACCGTGGCCAGGGCCGCCGTGACCTCGTCTTTCTCCACCGCCACGACCTCCCGGTCGAGCGTGGCGAGCGCCATCGAGTCGGCCCCGATGCCGCAGCCCAGGTCGCCCACGCGCTTCACGTCGGCGGCGGCGAAACGCTGGGCGTGGCGGGCGGCCACGGGCAGCCGGGTGGCCTGCTCGAGGCCGGTCGGCGTGAACAGCATGCCCTCGGCGAACGGGCCGAACTTGGCGCGGGCGGCGGAGCGCAGCCGGGACTGGGTGAGGGCGGCGGCCACCATGTCGTTCGGGTGCCCGTCGCGCCGCAGCTGCTCGCCCAGAGACATCGCGGTGGCCTCGTCGTACTGGGGGAGGGACTCCAGCAGAGCCCATCCGTCCTGGGTCAGCAGCGTCGCGATTCCGGTCAGGTCCACCGGGGAATTCTCCCACGGTGCGAGACTCCTTCCGCCGACCGGCTGAAGGTGCGACACCTTTGGCACTCGGGTTGACCGAGTGCTAACGAGCGCTCTAGATTCGAACCTGGCACTCTCCTCGTGAGATTGCCAGCACCACCACTCTCAGCAGGGCCGCGATCGGCACCCGCGACGACGGTCGATGTCCCCGCTGGACCACAGTCCTTGTATTTTCATCGCCGTTCGGAGAAGGGGAGGTCCGCCAGTGTCGGTCTCCATCAAGCCGCTCGAGGACCGCATCGTCGTCAAGCCGCTGGACGCGGAGCAGACGACGGCTTCTGGTCTCGTCATCCCGGACACCGCCAAGGAGAAGCCCCAGGAGGGCGAGGTCCTGGCGGTCGGTCCCGGCCGGTTCGACGACGAAGGCGCCAAGCGGATCCCGCTCGACGTCAAGGTCGGCGACACCGTGCTCTACAGCAAGTACGGCGGCACCGAGGTCAAGTACTCGGGCGAGGAGTTCCTCATCCTCTCGGCCCGTGACGTGCTCGCGATCATCGAGAAGTGATCTGACGGGCTGCTCACCGCAGACCCGTTGATCGTTGCTCCCGCCCCGGTCTGCCTTCGTGGCGGCCGGGGCGTGTGCAGTTCTAGAACCCAAAGCACACCTTCACCCAAGGGACTCACGCAATGGCAAAGACCCTGTCGTTCGACGACTCCGCGCGTCGCTCCCTCGAGCGCGGCGTCGACGCTCTCGCCAACGCCGTCAAGGTGACGCTCGGCCCGCGTGGCCGCAACGTCGTCATCGACAAGAAGTGGGGCGCCCCCACCATCACCAACGACGGTGTGACCATCGCCAAGGAGGTGGAGCTGGACGACCCCTACGAGAACCTGGGCGCTCAGCTCGCCAAGGAGGTCGCCACCAAGACCAACGACGTCGCGGGTGACGGCACCACCACCGCGACCGTCCTGGCCCAGGCGATGGTGAAGGAAGGCCTGCGCAACGTGGCCGCCGGCGCCGCCCCGTCGAGCCTGAAGCGCGGCATCGACGCGGCCGTCGAGGCCGTCAGCACCAAGCTGCTCGACACCGCCCGCGAGATCGAGGGCAAGGAAGAGATCGCGCACGTCGCGACCATCTCCGCCCAGGACGCGGGCGTCGGCGCCCTCATCGCCGACGCGTTCGACAAGGTCGGCAAGGACGGCGTCATCACCGTCGAGGAGTCCTCCTCGACCGCGATGGAGCTCGACTTCACCGAGGGCATGCAGTTCGACAAGGGCTACCTGTCGCCGTACTTCGTCACCGACACGGAGCGCATGGAGGCCGTCCTCGAGGACGCCTACATCCTGATCCACCAGAACAAGATCTCCTCCATCTCCGAGCTGCTCCCGCTGCTCGAGAAGGTGCTGCAGGCCGGCAAGCCGCTGCTGATCCTGGCCGAGGACGTCGACGGCGAGGCGCTGTCGACCCTGGTCGTGAACAAGATCAAGGGCACGTTCACCGCCGCCGCCGTGAAGGCCCCCGGCTTCGGTGACCGCCGCAAGGCCACCCTGCAGGACATCGCCGTGCTCACCGGCGGTCAGGTGATCAGCCCGGAGATCGGCCTGAAGCTCGACCAGATCGGTCTCGAGGAGCTCGGCCACGCCCGTCGCGTCGTCATCACCAAGGACGACACCACGATCATCGAGGGCGCCGGCGAGCGCAGCGAGGTCGAGGGCCGGATCCAGCAGATCCGCGCCGAGATCGAGCGCACCGACTCGGACTGGGACCGCGAGAAGCTCCAGGAGCGCCTGGCCAAGCTCGGCGGTGGCGTCTGCGTCATCCGCGTCGGGGCCCACACCGAGGTCGAGCTCAAGGAGAAGAAGCACCGCATCGAGGACGCCGTCTCGGCGACCCGCGCGGCCATCGAGGAGGGCATCGTCTCCGGCGGTGGCTCGGCCCTCATCCACGCCGTCTCGGTGCTGGACGACAACCTGGGCCTGACGGGTGACGAGGCGACGGGTGTCGCCATCATCCGCCGCGCCGCCTCCGAGCCGCTGCGCTGGATCGCCGAGAACGCCGGTCTCGAGGGCTACGTCGTGGTCGACAAGGTCCGTCAGGGCGGCGTCGGCACCGGTTTCGACGCGGCTGCCCAGGAGTACGGCGACCTGCTCGCCAAGGGCATCATCGACCCGGTCAAGGTCACCCGCTCGGCCCTGCGCAACGCCGCGTCCATCGCGTCGATGGTGCTCACCACCGACACGCTGGTCGTGGACAAGCCGGAGCCGGTCGAGGAGCCCGCGGCCGGTCACGGCCACGGTCACGGCCACTGATCAGGTGATCTGAGAGAAGCCCGGTCCCCCAGGGGGCCGGGCTTCTTCGTCTCAGCTCGCGGCGAGCGAGGAGTCGCGTTCGCCGCAGTAGGTGCTCTCGCGCTCGTCCTCGGTCATGCCGCCCCAGACCCCGTACGGTTCCCGCACCTGCAGGGCGTGCTCGCGGCACTGGTCCAGTACCGGGCAGCGGGCGCAGACGGATTTCGCCGCCACGTCGCGCTGGCGGCGGGCCGGGCCGCGCTCACCCTCGGGGTGGAAGAAGACCCGCGGGTCAGCTGTGCGGCAGGCGCCTTCCAGCTGCCACTCCCACAGGTCGGCAACGGGCCCGGGAAGACGAGAGATCTCAGCCATCATGGACACACCATTCCGATTCGAAGAGCCTGACCCCGTGCTCGAGGCCTTGAGGTGTCGGGTGTTGTCGTGGTGGTGCCGGGTGTTCGAGGGGTTCGCCAGTCCTGACAACGAGTGCATCGGTCCGCCTCGGGGCGCGCTTGACGCCTCGGTGAACTACCTTTGAAGCGGTTGACGACGTAAAGATCAACGCTTCGGCGGCTGTTCGTGGTGCATCGGTTCACCGCTTGTTCGGCTCAGGCGGCACGAGGAGGCGTTGTGGGTTAGTGTCTGTTTCTCTAGTGCCAGGGGGCGGGTGAAGTGTCAGAAACGTCTCGGCAGGCCGGGGCCGGAGCTGAAGAGCCCGTCAAAGGTCGGAACGAGGTGACGGAGGCGATCTCTACGCCCCCCTCGCCGACCCTCACCGTGGCAGCCGTGGCCCGGCGCCTCGGTGTCGCGCCGCCCACGCTGCGCACCTGGGACCGCAGATACGGCCTCGGTCCGTCGGCGCACACCGCCGGCGCCCACCGCCGCTACTCGCCGGCCGACGTGGCCCGGCTCATGGTCATGCGCCGGCTCACCCTGGAGGGTGTGGCCCCGAGCGACGCCGCGAAGATCGCGCTCGCCACCGCGCTCACCCCCGAGGGCCGTCCGGTCCAGCCCGACAACGAGTTCACCCCCGCCGAGGGCTTCGACGCCTCGACGCTCGCCCCGGGCCTGGGCGGCGTGACCGAGAACCCGGCCCGGCGCCAGCCCCGCGACTACCCGCAGGGAGAAGACCGGTACCCGCCGGGCTCCTTCCTCGACGAGACGACGCCCGACGGCGGCCTCGACGAGGTCGAGCTGTCCGCCGACTACAGCCTGCCCGACTCGTCGGCGTGGTCGGCTCGCGGCCGGGCTCCCCGGACGGTCGAGGAGCACCCCGACGACGAGCTCGACCTGACCGGCCTGGGCGTCGACGGTTTCGAGGCCGAGGCGGGCGACCCGCAGCGCACCGAGCAGCTGGCCGACGACTGGCCGGGCATGCTCCGGTCGGTCGAGACCTCGCGCAGCAGCACCTCCGGTGGGGGCCGGGTCGTGGCCCTGCCCGACGGCACCGCGGCGAGCCGTGGCCTGGCCCGGGCCGCGATGTCGCTCGACTCGTTCGAGACGCACCGGCTGCTGAACGAGAGCATCCGCCGGCAGGGCGTCGTGCCCACCTGGGACACGATGATCATGCCGGTGCTGCGGGCCCTGGGTGAGCGTGTCCGGGTCTCCGGCGAGGGCATCGACGTCGAGCACGCCTTCTCCGAGGTGATCCTCGGGGTGCTGCGCAATGTCGCGGTCAACGTCCGTATCACCCGCAACTCCCCGATGGTGCTGCTGGCCTGCGCCGACTCCGACTACCACTCGATGCCGCTGCACGCGCTGGCCGCCGCGCTGGCCGAGCACGAGGTGCCGACCCGGATGCTCGGCACCGGGCTGCCGCCGCACGCCCTGGCCTCGTCGGTGCGCCGCACCGGTCCCTCGGTGATCGTGCTGTTCGCCCGGATGCCCGGGGCCGACGCCGCCGACTCGCAGGTACTGCGCCGTCAGCGTCCCGCGCCCACTGTGATCCTGGCCGGCCCGGGCTGGCGGCCCGACACCATCCCGGCCTCCGCCCGCACCGCCGGTTCGCTGATCGAGGCGATCGACGAGGTGCTGCGCGGGCTCCACAACTGAGCCCGGCCGGCACCGCCGCAGTCCCCCTCTGACAGCTGATCCTCAGCCGTCGCCGCCTCTTCCCGCGCCCCGGGTGGGCCGAGAGATCCAACGGGTGCCGACGCGTCCTCCATCAGCCGGACACCGCCCCAACGCGGCCGGACACGCCGGGAACCGCCCCCGGGACGCACCGGCGGCGGCCAATGATCCACCTCCGGACTCAAGTCCGGCCCCCCGGTGTCGAAACCTTGGACCAGGGACATCTCCCACGGATGGGGGATGCCAAGTTTCGTGAGGTGGATCTGTGGCGACGGTACTGGTGTGCGATGACTCTGCGCTGGTCAGGGAGACCTTGCACAGGGCACTCTCCTCAGTTCCCGGCATCACCCGCGTCGTGGACGCCTCCTCGGGTGAAGAGGCACTGGCCCGATGGCCCGTCGAGCGGCCTTCACTGGTGCTGATGGACGTGCGGATGCCGGGAATCGGTGGTGTGGAGGCGGCGCGACGTCTGCTCTCCCGCCATCCGGAGGCGATCGTGGTTATGGTGACCATGGCTGAGGACGCCGACGGCGTGGCTCGGTCGGTGGCCGGGGGTGCCCGCGGCTATCTGGTCAAGGACGCGTCCCGGGAGGAGGTGGCGGCAACGGTGGTCTACGCCCTGAGCGACGGCCTGGCCCGGCGAACGGTCCCGGCCCCCCGTAGCAACGACGCGAACGTGTCGGCCCCGCCCCTCACCGAGCGTGAGATGCAGGTGCTCACCGGAATGAGCCGTGGTCGCAGCAACGCCGAGATCGGCAAAGAGCTGTACCTCTCCGAGGACACGGTGAAGACCCACGCCCGTAGGCTTTTCCGCAAGATGGGGGCCGCAGACCGGGCCCAGGCGGTGGCAGTGGGGTTCCGCTGGGGCCTGATACGGTGAAGTAATGGCCGTCCGGGGCGGCAAGGAGAATGCCGTAGGTGTAACGCCGAAGCCTCATGCCGCGATGTCTCAACCGGACGACGCAGATAACTTCCAGGAGCTGTCGTCCCGCGCCGTCCAGGGTGACGACGTGGCCACTGAACGATTGCTCAAACTCGTCCACCAGATGGTTCGGCGTTACTGCCGCGCCAGGCTCTCCCGCATGCCCGGCGGGGAGCACACGGCGGACGATGTTGCGCAGGAGGTTTGCATCGCTGTGCTTTCGGCGCTGAGTCGCTACCGGGACGAGGGACGTCCGTTCGAGGCGTTCGTCTACCGCATCGCGGCCAACAAGGTGGCTGATGCACAGCGGGCCTTCTACCGAGCTGCCGTTCCGGTGGCGGAGGTCCCGGAGACCCCGGAGACCGCCGCCGGGCCGGAGGAGCTGGCCGAACGGGCCGGTGACGCGCAGCAGGTGCGGGAACTCCTGAACCGGCTGCCCGACCAGTTGCGCGAACTGCTCGTTCTTCGCGTGGCGGTCGGGATGTCGGCGGACGAGACCGGCCGCGCCCTCGGTATGACCGCGGGGGCGGTCAGGGTTGCCCAGCACCGGGCCATGCAGCGCCTGCGGAGCATGATCGACGTTCCCGCGACGGAGACGGCATGAGCACCCCCACCCCGCCCCAGGACGACACCGGTCAGGAACCGCCGACCGCCGACCTTTCCGAGCTGACCGCCACCGACGCGCTGCTCGACCGGCTGGCGGCGCGCGACGCGTCCGAGCAGGACCTGCTCGACCCGACGGCGATGGCGCTGAACACGCTGCTCACCGAGATCGATGCCGAGGCCGGCGCGGACAACGCGATGGCCCGGCTGGTCGAGGTGCTGGCGGGGCGCCCGCTGTACATCGACGGGCCCTCGGTGACCGCTGACGTGTCGGCCGGGGCTGCCCCGGAAACCATCGACCTCACCGACGCGGCCCCGGACGTCCCGGTCGCTGCGGTGCCGATCACCGCTGCCCGCAGCAGCCGGCGGCGGCGCTGGCAGGTGGCCGCGAGCAAGGTCTCGGCCCCGGTGGCCGCCGCGTCGATCGCCGTCATGGTGGTGCTGGGTGGTGGCGTGAGCGCCGCCGTGGCCGGCGACCCGATGGCCCCGCTCGACGGGGTCGGCCGGGTGATGGCCAAACTGCCCGGCATCGACTCCTCCGGCTACGACCGGAAAGACGCGCAGAAGGAGCTCGAGCTCGCCGCCAGTCTGGCCGCGACCGATCCCGACGCCGCGCGTGAGCACTACCAGAAGGCCCAGGCGATCCTGGCCGACCTTCCCGACGACAAGAAGTCCGACCTGATGGTGACGGCCGACGCGGTCGCGGCCGTGCTCGTGCCCGGCGACCCCACCGAACCGGGCGTCGTCCCGGTCGGCACGGCCACCACGCCCGGCGACGCGGTCACCACCGTCCCGGGGGCCACCGGTACGCCGACGGCCGTCCCGGCCACCGACGTCACGGCCTCACCGACCTCGGGAGGCGGTGGCACCACCGCGTCCACACCGCCGTCCAGCACCACCACCACGGCCCCGACGACCAGCACCGGGCCCACCACGTCGTCCGCGCCCAGCAGCACGGCCAACGACTCGCCCACGTCGCAGACCTCGGCCCCGACCGACCCGGCCACCCAGGCCCCGACGTCGGTGCCCTCGGCCGCCTCACCGGACGACGTCGCTTCGGGGGAATAGGAGCCCTGCCCGTCGGGGTCGTGCCGGTGGGTGTGGCCTCGCGGTGGGTGTGGCCCCTCGCGGTGTCGTGTCGGCCGCGCGGTGTCGTGTTGGCTTCACGATGTCGTATCGGCGGATGAGTCTCCACCGGGCGTGTGTCAAGAGCACCCTCCGATCGTGACTAGCATGTGTTCACGGGAATGACGACTCACGAAACCGTCGTTGGTCGCCCGTACAGGGCAGGCCTCCGGGGCCCTCACCCCGCTGCGGGGCATCCGGTGACCCTCTGACTGCGTCCGGTGGGCTCCACCGGACTGGCCAGAGGACCACCGGGCACCTCCTCGCCTCGGTGATGACCCCGAAGACCGGCCCGCCCCGCCGAAGAGCCGCGACGCGGAAGGTTTTCTGGTGAGTGTGAACCCCAACGACGAGATCCCGGCGATGCCGCTCGGACTCACCTACGACGACGTCCTGCTCCTGCCGGGCGAGAGTGACGTCATCCCCAGCTCGGCCGACACCCGCTCGAAGGTGAGCCGCCGGGTCGAGGTGGCCATCCCGCTGCTGTCGGCGGCGATGGACACCGTCACCGAGGCGCGCATGGCCATCGCCATGGCCCGCCACGGTGGCCTCGGCATCCTGCACCGCAACCTCTCGATCGAAGACCAGGCCTCTCAGGTCGACCTGGTCAAGCGGTCGGAGGCGGGCATGGTCACCAACCCGGTGACCACCACGCAAGACGCGACGCTCGCCGAGGTCGACGCGCTGTGCGGCCACTTCCGGGTCTCCGGCCTGCCGGTGGTCGACGAGGCCGGCAAGCTCGTCGGCATCATCACCAACCGCGACATGCGGTTCGAGTCCGACTCCAGCCGCCGCGTGGGCGACGTGATGACCCGCCAGCCGCTGATCACCGGCCCGGTCGGCATCAGCCCCGACGACGCGATGGCCCTGCTCTCGAAGAACAAGATCGAGAAGCTCCCGCTGGTCGACGAGGCCGGTCGTCTGGCCGGTCTGATCACGGTGAAGGACTACACCAAGAGGGAGCAGTTCCCGCTCGCCACCAAGGACGACGCGGGTCGTCTGCGGGTCGGCGCGGCGATCGGCTTCTTCGATGACGCCTGGAAGCGCGGAATGGCGCTGATCGAGGCCGGTGTCGACGTGGTCGTGGTCGACACGGCGCACGGTCACTCGCACGGTGTGGCCGACATGATCGCCCGCCTGAAGAAAGACAGCGCTGCCGCGCACGTCGACATCATCGGTGGCAACGTGGCCACCCGGGCCGGGGCGCAGGCCCTGATCGACGCCGGGGCCGACGGGGTGAAGGTCGGTGTCGGGCCGGGTTCCATCTGCACCACCCGCGTCGTGGCCGGCGTCGGGGTGCCCCAGGTGACCGCGATCATGGAGGCCGCCCGCGCCGCTCGTGCGGCCGGTGTGCCGGTGATCGGCGACGGTGGCCTGCAGTACTCCGGTGACATCGCCAAGGCCCTGGTGGCCGGGGCCGACACGGTGATGCTCGGCTCGCTGCTGGCCGGTTGTGAGGAGAGCCCGGGCGACCTGGTCTTCATCAACGGCAAGCAGTTCAAGAGCTACCGCGGCATGGGCTCGCTCGGTGCCGCGCAGTCGCGCGGCAAGGCCAAGTCCTATTCCAAGGACCGCTACTTCCAGGGCGACGTCACCGACGACAAGTTCGTGCCCGAGGGCATCGAGGGCCAGGTGCCCTACCGGGGCCCGCTCGGTGCCGTCGCGTACCAGCTCATCGGTGGCCTGCGACAGTCGATGTTCTACACCGGCGCGGCCACGGTGCCCGAGCTCAAGGAGAAGGGCCGGTTCGTCCGGATCACCTCGGCGGGTCTCAAGGAGAGCCACCCGCACGACATCCAGATGACCGTCGAGGCCCCGAACTACAGCCGGCGCTGATTTTTTACGGGTGGCCGGTTGGGGCCGTTGCGCTGATGGGCGTCCCCAATCGGTAACCTGGCGTTTGTGACTGAGATCGAGATCGGCCGGGGCAAGCGGGGCCGGCGCGCCTACACGTTCGACGATGTCGCGATCGTCCCCAGCCGGCGGACGCGCGACCCCGAAGAGGTGTCGACGCACTGGCAGATCGACGCCTACCGGTTCGACCTGCCGATCGTCGCGGCTCCCATGGACTCCGTGATGTCCCCGGCCACCGCTGTGGCCATGGGCAATCTGGGTGGTCTGGGGGTGCTCGACCTCGAGGGCCTGTGGACCCGCTACGAAGATCCGACGCCGATGCTGGCCGAGATCGCCGGTCTGGAGCCTGCCGTCGCCACACGGCGCATGCAGGAGCTCTACGCCGAGGAGATCAAGCCTGAGCTGATCGTGGCGCGCATCAAGGAGATCCGGGACGCCGGGGTCACCGTCGCCGCGGCGCTCACGCCTCAGCGCACCCAGGAGTTCTGGAAGACCGTGGTGGACGCCGGGGTCGACCTGTTCGTCATCCGCGGCACCACGGTGTCGGCCGAGCACGTCTCCGGCCGCGCCGAGCCGCTGAACCTCAAGCGCTTCATCTACGAGCTCGACGTGCCCGTCATCGTCGGTGGCTGCGCCACCTACACCGCTGCGCTGCACCTGATGCGCACGGGCGCGGCCGGTGTGCTGGTCGGTTTCGGTGGCGGTGCCACGCACACCACGCGTGACACGCTGGGCATCCACGCGCCGATGGCGACCGCGGTGGCCGACGTCGCCGCTGCCCGTCGTGACTACATGGACGAGTCCGGTGGCCGCTACGTGCACGTCATCGCCGACGGTGGCATGGGCCGCTCCGGTGAGATCGTGAAGGCCATCGCCTGCGGGGCCGACGCGGTCATGCTCGGTGCCGCGCTCGCCCGCGCCTCCGACGCGCCGGGCCGGGGCTACCACTGGGGTCCCGAGGCCCACCACCCGTCGGTGCCGCGGGGCACCCGGGCGCAGGTCGGCACGGTCGGCACGCTCGAGGAGATCCTCTACGGCCCGGGCCGGGTCGCCGACGGTACGACCAACCTGATCGGGGCGCTGCGCCGGTCGATGGCCACCACCGGTTACTCCGACCTCAAGGAGTTCCAGCGGGTCGAGGTCGTCGTCTCGCCGTACCAGCCCAGCTGATCTTTTCCGCGTTCCGGGGCCTGGCTGAGTCATCAGCCGGGCTTCGGGCGTTTTGCGGACCCTCGGTGTTTGATTCATCACTCTCCGGAGGTGCCGTGGGCGTGGTCGTCGGGCAAGCTGTTTTCCGGACGGTGATCAGAACCCGGTCACGTCAGGAAGGACGTGCCCGTGGAGCCAGGCGTTTCGTCGGAGTCCTCGCGGGGCGCTTCGGGGCGGGGATCCAGGTGTGAACTCGGGGCGAGGGGCTCGGCGGGTTCCTTCCCGGGCCTCTGGTTGGGCCGGTGGCCTGACCTGTCGTTGTTGGGGCGTCGGCCGGACTGCCCGCCGGGATGTGCGCGGGGATGTGCACTGGGATGTGCGCTGCGGGGTGTGTTGGGGAGTGCTGGGGAATCTGCGCAGGAATTTTCGCGCGAACGAGCCATCCGGCCCCTGACCCGGCACCGAAGCATGGGTGTGGGACGTCATCTGGGTGTTCGAGGTTCGAGTAGGCCGGCCGATCAGGTGCGGGCCGTGGCGCTGGTGATGCACGGCGGACGGGTCACCGGGCAGGAGCCGACCGCCTGGTACCAGCCGGCCGTGCTGCGGGTGAGCTGGCTCGCCGAGGCTTTGCACCAGCGGGTGAGTGGGCACGGTGTGCAGGTCTGGAACCTCCGTTTCGCGGTGCGGGGATGGAACGGTGCCGCAGCGTCGCCCCTGGCCGACGCGCAGTGGGCCATCGAGCAGATCGAGGGACGTGTCGGTCGCCCTGTCGTGCTGGTCGGGCACTCGATGGGGGCGCGGACCGCACTGCGCGCCGCAGGTGCCCCGCAGGTTCGGGGCGCGGTGGGGCTGGCGCCCTGGGTGCCTGAGGACGAGCCGGTCACCCAGCTCACGGATCGTGCGGTCACGCTCGTGCACGGCACTGCGGACCGGGTGACCGATCCGGCGCTGACCCGCCGTTACGCCCGGCGTCTGCGGTCGGTGGCGCGGTCGGTGGAGCATCACGAGATCCCGGGAGCCGGGCACGCCATGGTGCGGTCGGTGCGGCGGTGGGACGCGCTCGCAGCCGAAGGGGTGCTCTCGGCGCTCGGGTTGAGTGAGGTGCGGTCGTGAGTGCGGGGCGGGCTGAGGGCCAGTCTGAGGACCGGTCTGTGGGCGGGGTTGCGGGCGGGGTCTCGGGCGGGGTTGCGGGCCAGGCTGTGGGCCGGTCTGTGGGCCGGTCTGTGCGTGAGGTCGCGGGCGGGGTTGGGGGTCGGCGGCGGGTTGCGGTGGTCGGCAGCGGGGTTGCCGGTCTGACGGCCGCCTATGTGCTGCGGCGTTCGGCGGACGTGACCCTGTACGAGGCCGCATCCAGGCTGGGCGGCCATGCGGACACGCACACGGTGCTCGCTCCGGACGGACGTGAGCTCTCGATCGACACCGGGTTCATCGTGCACAACGAACGCACCTATCCGACGCTGCTGAGGCTCTTCGCCGAACTCGGAGTGCGCACGCAGGAGACGGACATGAGCATGTCCGTGCGCTGCGACGGATGCGGCCTGGAGTACTCCGGAGGTCAGGGCCTCGCCGGCCTGCTGCCGCGGGCGTCGACGGTTCTCAACTGGCGCTTCGATCGAATGCTGCTGGAAATCCTCAGGTTTCACCGCCAGGCGCGGGCGGTGCTGGCTGGCGCCGGCCCGGCGTCCGCTGAGTCTTCTCCGTCGGCACAGCCGCTTGCGGACGACGTCACGATGGCCGAGTTCCTCCGCCGGGGGAACTACTCCGACTACTTCCGGGCCCACTTCGTGGTGCCCCTGATCGCCGCGGTCTGGTCGTGCGCCGCCGACACCGCGCTGCAGTATCCCGCCCGGTACCTGTTCGCGTTCCTCGACAACCACGGCATGCTCAGTGTCAGCGGCTCGCCGAAATGGCGCACGGTGGTGGGCGGCTCGGCGCGTTATGTGGAGCTGGCCGTGAAGGAGCTGGAGGCGGTGCGGGTCGGGGTGCCCGTGCGGTCGGTGGCCCGCGTTGCCGGAGGCGTGGAGATCGCGGACGCGGCCGGCGCTACGGCCGCTTACGACGCCGTGGTGATCGCGACCCATCCGGATCAGGCCCTGCGCCTGCTCCCGGCTCCCACCACGATGGAGAGATCGGTGCTCGGGGCGTTTCGGTACAGCGTGAATCCGGCCATGCTGCACACTGATTCGTCGGTCATGCCGACGGCGCCGCGAGCCGCCGCCTCGTGGAACTACCGGATGCCCGGATGCTCGGGCGGGGCCGACGCGGTGCAGGTCACTTACGACATGACCCGCCTGATGCGCCTCGGGGTGCCCGAGCGCTACCTGGTCTCGCTCAATGCCCCTGAAGTGCCGGCCGATTCGGTGATAGACCGCATGGACTATGAACATCCGCAGTACACGCCCGAGTCGGTGGCGGCGCAGAAGCTTCTGCCCGAGCTGAACGACGGCACCGTGGCCTTCGCGGGCGCGTATCACGGCTGGGGCTTCCACGAAGACGGTGCCCGGTCGGGCCTGCACGCCGCGCAGTCGCTGGGGGCGTCGTGGTGAGGCGCAGGCGGGCGCCCCGGGTGAACGGCGTCGTCAGCCTGTCGGCTCCGGCCATCTACCGTTGTTCTGTCTCGCATGCCCGTACCACCCCTCTGCGTAACGTGTTCCGCTATCGCGGGTACCTCTGGCTCGTCGATCTGGACCATGTGCCTCGGGTGCCTCTGCTCGCGCGGTTCCGGGCCCGGGATCATCTCGGTACCGGGCCGGACATCCGGGCGAACGTCGACGCCTATCTCGCCACCCAGGGCATCGACCTGCAGGGCGGGCGGATCCGTATGCTCGCCGCGGCCCGCGTGTTCGGGTACGTGTTCAACCCGCTCTCGGTGTACTGGTGTTTCGATCCGGCGGGAACGCTGGTGTGTGTCGTCGCGGAGGTGCACAACACCTACGGTGGACGGCACTGCTACCTGCTGCGCACCGACGAGCGTGGTCGCGCGCAGGTCGAGAAGGACTTCTACGTATCGCCGTTCGAGACGGTGACCGGCGCTCACTACACGATGAGTCTCCCGGTTCCCGGCGAGCGGCTCGACCTCACCGTCACTCTGCACCGACCTGGCCAGGCGCCGTTCGTGACTGGGGTGCAGGGCCGCCGGTACGCGGCGACGAAGGGCCAGATCGCCCGGTTCGCACTGCGGTTCCCGCTCGCCCCGCTCGTGGTGGCGGCCCGTATCCGGTTCCAGGGCATCAAGCTGCTGGTTCGCGGTCTCCACATCGTTCCCCGTCCGGCCCATGTGCGTCAGGAGGCAGTTGAATGAGCGTCGCCGACTCGAGAATCCCGGGAAGAATGGTGGCTTCGGCGGGGGTGGGGCCTTCGGTGAAGACGAAAGGGTCCAGTCAGCCGGTCGTGACCCGGGGTGCGCCGTCGGAGGCCGCGGCTCGCTGGCCCGACGTGGTGAGGGTCCCGTTCGGCGGAGCGCACGCGGCGGTGACCCGGATCCTGTTCCGTCAGGCCGTGTCACGGCTGCCGGTCCGGGTCGAGATGGGGGCCCAGGTGCTCGGCGGTGGCGGGCTCAGTGACCCGGTCATGCGCATCGTGCGCCCGGATGACTTCTTCGCCCGGGTCGGCCGCTACGGCCTGATCGGCTTCGGGGAATCGTTCCAGGCGGGGGACTGGGAGGCACTGCCGCCGGTGCAGCCCGTGCCCGGTCGTGGTGAGGACCCCCTGGTCGAGCTGCTCACGGTCTTCGCGACCAGGTTGGCCCGGCTGGTACCGCCCGCCCTGCAGCGGCTGCGCCGATTCGCGACGCTGAGACAGCCTCGCTCCGACGAGAACACCCCCGACGGCTCGCGCTCCAACATCGCGCGGCACTACGACCTGTCGAACGACCTGTTCTCCACCTTTCTGGATCCCACTCTCACCTACTCCTCGGCCCTCTTCGACGAGGAGGTGGGCAACACCTGGAGCGATCTGGAGCCCGCCCAGCTGCGCAAGATCGACCGGCTTCTCGACGAGTGCCGGGTCGGTGCCGGCAGTCGCGTGCTCGAGATCGGCACGGGGTGGGGCCATCTCGCGCTGCGGGCTGCGCAGAGGGGTGCTGTGGTGCACTCGATCACGCTGTCGGAGGAGCAGCTCTGCCTGGCTCGGAAGCGGGTGGCGGACGCCGGCTTCGAGGACCAGGTGACGATCGAACTGTGTGACTACCGCGCCGTGCAGGGTGTCTACGACGCCATCGTGAGCGTGGAGATGATCGAGGCGGTGGGCGAGGCCTACTGGCCGACGTACTTCGCCACGATCGACCGCTGCCTGGCTCCCGGCGGTAGTGCGGGCATCCAGGCGATCACGATGCCGCACGACCGGCTGATCGTTTCGCGCCGTACCTGGACCTGGATCCAGAAGTACGTGTTCCCCGGCGGCCTCATCCCCTCGGTGGAGGCGTTCCGGCACGCGGTGGCGGGCACGTCCTTGCGGGTGACGAGCGATCTGTCGTTCGGACCGGCCTACGCCGAGACCCTGCGGCTGTGGCGCGAACGCTTCACGGCGGCCTCCGGAGAGCTGGAGGCCCTGGGGTTCGATGAGATCTTCCACCGGATGTGGACGTTCTACCTGGCCTACTCCGAGGCCGGATTCCGGTCCCGCTACCTGGACGTGCACCAGTTCGTGCTGAGGCGACCCACCGTGCGTGACCGCGGCGTCCATCATTCTGCTCCGGAAGGTGAGGTGGAGACCTCGTGACCCTGCTCCACGACGGACCGTCGACGGGCGGCCTCGCCGCCCAGGTGACCCCGGTCGCGCAGGCCGTGCTCGGGACCGAGCTGCCGATCCGGATCCGGTTCTGGGACGGCACCGAGGTCGGGCCGGCCGACACACCCGCCCTGGTCGTGCGCTCGCCCCGTGCCCTTCGCCGCCTGCTCTGGCATCCGGGTGAGCTCGGCCTGGCGCAGGCCTACGTGACCGGCGAGATCGACGTCGAGGGAGACCTGGCCGACGGATTCCGCCGGGTGTGGAAGGCCTTTCGGGACCGGGACTCCTCGCCCGCCCTCTCGCAGCTGGCCCCGCGGGTGCCGCTGGGGCTGGTGCGGCAGGCGCTGGGAACACCCCTGCCACCGCCGGACACCCAGGCCCGACTGCGGGGACGGCTGCACACCCGGCGGCGTGACCGTGACGCGATCGCGCATCACTACGACCTCTCCAACGAGTTCTACCAGCTCGTGCTCGACCCGCACATGGCCTACTCCTGCGCGTATTTCACGGAGCCCGGGCAGAGTCTGGAGCGGGCCCAGGAGGCCAAGCTCGACCTGGTCTGCCGCAAGCTCGGAATCGAGCCGGGCCAGAGTCTGCTCGACGTCGGGTGCGGCTGGGGATCGCTCAGCCTGCACGCGGCCCGTGTGTACGGAGCTCAGGTCACCGGCATCACCCTGTCGGCGCAGCAGGCCGAGTTCGTGCGGGAACGGGTCCATCGTCAGGGCCTTTCCGATCGGGTGACGGTGAAACTGCTGGACTACCGCGAGCTCGGTGACGAGCTCTTCGACGCCGTGGCGTCGTTGGAGATGGGCGAGCACGTCGGGCAGGCGAACTACCCGGTGTACGCGGCCACGTTGCATCGCATGGTCAGGCCCGGTGGGCGGGTGCTGGTGCAGCAGATGTCGCGCGGTGCCCATCGGCCGGGTGGAGGAGCGTTCATCGAGGCCTATATCGCGCCTGACATGCACATGCGCCCGGTCGGCGAGACGGTGGCCATGCTGGAGCAGGCCGGTCTCGAGGTGCGTGACGTGCACGGTCTTCGGGAGCACTACGTCTGGACCGCCCAGGCCTGGTACGAGCAGTTCGAGGAGCGGTACGACCAGGTGGTGAAGATGGTCGGCGAGGAGATGGCCCGGGTCTGGCGGCTTTATCTCGTGGGTGGTGGTCTGGCGTTCGAGGAGGGGCGCATGGGGGTCGACCAGATCCTCTCGGTTCGCAGGACACCCGACGGCACGATCGCGATGCCGGCCGTGCGGGAGTTCTGACGGTGTCTTTCGGTGAGCTCTGGCCGGTACTGGGTTCCGGCCTCGTCGCGGCTCTGCTGCTGCAGGTGGGCACCTTTTTCTATGCGTTGCGGGTGGGACGCTTCAGCGTGGTGGACGTGACCTGGGGGCTGAGCTTCGCTCTGATCGCCATGGTTTCGTGGCTGGTCTCGTGGAACGGGGCGGATGACGGGGACTCTCCCGGGGACGTCTGGCGCCGTGGCCTGATCGTGGTGCTCTCCCTGATCTGGGGAGGCCGGCTGGCCTGGCACATCGGCCGGCGCCAGAGGGGCGAGACGGCGGACGACCCCCGGTACGTCGAGATGCTGTCGCGGGCCTCTGGAAATCCCCGGCTGGTGGCGCTGCGCAAGGTCTTTCTGCTGCAGGCGGTGGTGGCCTGGTTCATCGCGCTGCCCCTGATGTTCGCCATGGTGGACGACGGTTCGCCCGGGCCTGCGCTGTTCGTGGGCGTAGGGCTGTGGGCGCTGGGCTTCTTCTTCGAGACCCTGGGGGATCGGCAGCTGGCGGTGTTCAAGGCGGATCCCTCCAACAAGGGCAGGGTGATGGACCGTGGGCTCTGGCGATACACGAGACATCCCAACTACTTCGGTGATGCCTGTGTGTGGTGGGGCCTGTTCCTGATCGCGGCGGACGCCGGATGGTCGTGGATCACTGTGCTCTCTCCTCTGCTGATGACCTGGTTCCTGGCGGCGAAGACCGGCAAGCCGCTGATGGAGCGGCAGCTGGCCAAGAGCCGTCCGGGATACGCGGAGTACGTGGAACGGACGAGCGGGTTCATTCCGTGGCCGCCGCGGCGGGCGCGGTAGGTCTGCCTGATGAACACGCCCGGCGGGCCGTTCGGTTGAGTCCGGAGCCGAAGAATTTTTCCTGGCGACGGTGCCGTGTGGGAAAGGCTGGTTGTCCACAGGGGCTCGGGCTCGGGGCCGAGGGCCGGTGGGGCGACCTAGGGTGGCGGCATGGGTAGCAGAGACCGCCGCCGCGACGGCGCCACCGACGACCGCGCGATGTACCGGGCGCTGGCCGGTTTCGCCGGCGCCGACCTCTCGCAGGAGCAGATGCTCGAGGTGCTGCTGCAGACAGCGATGGCTGCCGTCGGCTCGGGCAATCGCGACGCGGTCGAGGCGATCTCCGCCGCGCTGGTCGAGAAGCCCGACCTGAACGGCTGGCGCGCCTTCGTCGCCCGGGATCTGGCGCGGCGTCTGCCGGCTGCGGTCGAGCAGGTGTGGACGCGTGGGTGGGAGCCTGCCGATGTGGTCCGGTACGCCGGGCGCCGTCTCGGCCTGGCCCGCGGCGCCCTGGCGGCCGAGGTGGTCACCGAGCACCTGGCCGGATATGCGGCGGTGACGGTCGATCCGCGGTGGCACGAGCAGACCGCGGAGTTCGAGGCTGCGGCGTGGTGGCCGTCCGGGAGTACCGCGGCTCAGGCGCACCTGAACCGCGACGGCTGGGTGACGTTCGCGCCCGAGTTGCTGGAACTGGTCGCCTTCCTGCTGGTCCTGCCCGGACTGGAACGGATCGGGCCGCCGCCGGGGGACTACCGGCCTGTCCCCGGGGAGACGGGCAGCACGCCGGTGGCGCCGAAGCACGTCGACGAGCGGGTGCTCAGCCGGATCCGGGCGTTGCTGGCGAAGGCGGAGGCCACCACGTCGGAGGCGGAGGCCGAGGCGTTCACGGCGGGGGCTCAGGAGCGGATGGCCCGGCACAGCATCGATATGGCGATGGTGCAGGCGGGGCAGGGTGGTGGGGGTCGTGGTGAGCGGCCGGCGACGCGGAGGATCTGGATCGATCCGCCGTACGAGCAGTCGAAAACGGTTCTGCTGAATGCGGTTGCGGTGGCGAACCGGTGTCGTTCGGTGTGGACGAAGAACATCGGTTTCTGCACGGTGATCGGGTTCGCCGCGGATGTGGACGCGGTGGAGGCGTTGTTCACGTCGTTGCTGGTGCAGGCGACGACGGCGATGACGCGGGCGGGGCGGATCGAGGAGGCCGGGGGGAGGTCGCGGACGAAGTCGTTCCGGCAGTCGTTCCTGGCGGCGTATGCGTTCCGGATCGGGGAGAGGCTGGCGGAGGTCACGCAGGAGCAGACTGAGGCGGCGCGGGTGGAGTTGGGGGACGATCGGTTGCTGCCGGTGCTGGCGAGTCGTCAGCAGGACGTGGAAGAGCGTTTCGCGGAGCTGTTCCCGAGCGTGACGCGGGGGCGGCGGATCAAGGTGGGCGATCGGATGGGCTGGGCCAGCGGGCGCGGTGCAGCCGACCAGGCGTCGCTGGGGACATCGACGGCGGTGAGGCCGTGAGCGGATCGAGCTGTGCCGACCAGGGGTCGGGTCATCCGAACGTCGCATCGGGGTGCTGGTCAGGATCAGACGGCCGAGTGACGCCCCGGGACGGTTCAGGCGAATACGTTTTCGGGCATGGAGACCTTCACCGCTTCACCGCAGCCGGCCGGCCCGTCGAGCCCGGCTCACAGGCGCCGCCGCTGGCCCTTGGTGCTCGGGGTCGTGAGTGCCACGGTCGTGGGCCTTTTCGGTGTTCGATTCTTCAACGAGAACCTCAGCGTGGGCGAGATCAATGTGTTCGAGCGGGTCGTGCAGGAGTCGTGCGACGACGGCTTCTGCGTGCAGCGGCTCCACTCGCCCGACCTTCTGGCGGTGCCGGGCCACGACGTCGTGTTGGCCTGGCAGCGCGACGCCCCGGGGCGGATGTACCGGTCCAACGATCCGTTCGACCCGGGCTCGCAGGTGACGATCACCTGGGAGGACGGGGGAGTCTCGCTGTCAGACGCAGGCGCGGCCACGGTGAGCTGGGACGCGGCTGAGCTGCACCGACTGAACGACTGAACGACTGAACGGCTGAGCCGCGGGGCCGGGCCGGAGCCGGTGGTGAGCAACGTGGCGAGCGATGAGGTTTGTGATCGTGCGGTGGCGGGGGCACGCGATGGCGTTCTTCTCTGTGCTGGAGAACGGTCCGGGCATCGATGACGGGCACGTCGGGGAAGCGGTGGCAGTCATCGTGACGAGTCGGCCGTGCTGCGTCTGGACGGCAGGGCCAATCGCAGAACCGATCCTAACCGGCCGGTTTCGGTGGATCTGGCAGGAGACGGTGGCGTTCGGCCAAGAGAGCAGGGCGCTTGTCCGGCCTGGAGGCGGGCTGTAGATTCGCTTATATAAATAGCCGTTGATACTTCTGAGGAGCCTTGCATGGACGTCGTAGCCGCTGCAGGTCTGGTGTTCCGGGAGATCCGGTCGGGGGCCCGGGAGGGAGTTCCGACGAAGATCCAGATTGCCCGGCGCGCCTACGCCACGGATCGCGCCGATCTGTGGGACGTGCTGACCAATGCGGAGCGCATCCCTCGCTGGTTCCTGCCGGTCAGCGGTGATCTGACGCTCGGCGGTCGGTACCAGCTCGAGGGTAATGCCGGCGGAACGGTCGAGAAGTGCGATGCCCCTGAGTCTTTCGCTGTGACCTGGGAGTTCGGGGGGATGGTCTCCTGGCTGACGGTGCGGCTGTCTGAACACGAGGTGGGCAGCCTGCTCGAGCTGGAGCACGAGGCAGTGGTTCCCGAAGAGCTGTGGGAGCAGTTCGGTCCAGGAGCAACCGGTCTCGGCTGGGACGGTGCGCTCTACGGGCTGGGCCTCTTCCTGGAGAGCGACAACCCGCTCGACCCCGCCGAGGGGGCGTTGTGGGGAACCACTCCGGAGGGGCGGCAGTTCATGACTGTCTGCGCCGAGGGCTGGGCGGTGGCTGCCATCGCGGCAGGCGACGATCCGGAACGGGCACGGGCTTCTGCCGCGACCGTCCTCGCTATGTACGCCACCGCTCCCGGGGATGAATCCGGGTCCTGACACGATGAGCTGCGTGTCCACCATGGAAGGTGTGTTCGAAGCGCTGGGTGACCCGGTCCGGCGTCAGCTGCTGCACCTGCTGTCGGCCGGGGAGCAACCCGCCGGGGTGCTGGTCGAGGCGATGCGTGGCCGGATTTCCCAGCCGGCGGTCTCTCACCACCTCAAGATCCTGCGCGACGCCGGGCTGGTGCAGGTGCGGGCGGAGGGGCAGCGTCGGATGTACTCGATCGATGACGCCGGTGTCACGGGTGCCCGGGACTGGCTCGATCGGCTCCGCAGTCCCCTCGACGCACTGGCCCAGCCACTCGATGCGCTCGCCACCGAGATCGCGCGCGGGCAGCGGGAAGAGCGGCGAAAAGGTGGTGGGCGCAGTCCGATGAGGGACGTGGTATAGGGCGGAGCCGTCGGGTGGAGGCACGGCTTCGTCGTTGTCATGGTCAGGAGTCCTGCCAGCTCCGCCACAGGGCCGCGTAGGAACCGTTGTGTTGCAGTAATTCGTCGTGGGTTCCTAGTTCGGTGATCCGTCCGCCCTCGACCACGGCCACCCGGTCGGCGTCGTGGGCGGTGTGCAGGCGGTGGGCGACGGCCACCACGGTACGTCCAGAAAGTACCGCGGAAAGGGAGCGCTCCAGATGACGGGCTGCGCGGGGATCGAGCAGTGACGTGGCCTCGTCCAGTACCAGCGTGTGCGGGTCTGACAGCACGAGCCGGGCCAGAGCGACCTGCTGGGCCTGGCTCGGGGTGAGAGCGTGCCCACCCGAACCGATCACGGTCGACAGGGGGAGCGTCAGGGCCCAGTCCACTGCCTTCAGCGCCCGTTCCAGGTCGGCGTCGGAGGCGGAAGGGTGGGCCAGGCGCAGGTTGTCGGCGAGCGTCCCGACGAAGACGTGTTGTTCCTGCGTCACCAGTGCCACCTGTTGACGGAGCTCGGGCAGCGGCAGATCGACCAGCCCGACCGAAGCCATCGAGGGAGAAGAACCGACGGAACCGGCGGTGCCAGCTGAACCGGCGGTGCCAGCTGAACCGGCGGTGCCAGCCGGGCCGACAGCACCAGTCGAACCGACAGCCGAAGCTGAACCAGCCGAAGCTGAACCAGCCGAAGCTGAACCAGCCGAAGCTGAACCAGCCGAAGCCGAACCAGCCGAACTGGCAGCGGCTGAAACCGTCACCCTCCCCGCTCCCGGCGGATGAATCCCCGCCAGCAGCCTCCCCAGCGTCGACTTCCCCGCCCCGCTCGGCCCGACCACCGCCAGACGCTCGCCGGGCCGAAGAACCAGCGAAACCCCGTGCAGCACGTCCGGAAGCCCGGCCCGGTACGAGTACCGCACGTCCTCGGCCACGATGGAACGGGGCCCACCGGGCAGAGTCTCGACCGAGGCCGAGACCTCACGATCGTCCGGCACCGAGCCGATCCCGATGATCCGGGCCAGCGCCGCACTGCCGATCTGGAGCTCGTCCATCCACTCCAGCACCAGGTCGAGCGGCCCCATCAGTTGCGACACGTACAACGCCACCGCAGTCACCTCGCCCACCGACGCCCGGCCCTCGGACACCAGCCACCCACCCCAGGCCAGCACCACCGAGATCGGCACGATGTAACCGGTCTCGACCAGCGGCGACCAGATCGTCCTCAGGCGCAGAGTGAACCGCTCGGCCCGGTAGATCTCGCGCAGGTCGTCATCGACCTGCTCCTTCCGCCGCCCGGCCAGGCCGAGCGCCGCGACGGTCCGTGCCCCGTCGAGCGTCTCGCTCACGGTGCCGTCCAGTCGCGCGTACCCCGCCATCTCGGCCAGGTACCCGTCCCGCGCCCGCTTCAGGTACCAGCGCGTGGTGGGCAGGATGAACAGCGCCCCGGTCAGCGCACCCAGCCCGACCAGCGGCGACGTCACCAGGATCGCCGCCAGGGTGACCGCCAGCGAGATCACGCCGACCACCACGTTGGGCACCGCGTACCGCACGCTGTAACTGATGGCCTCGACGTCGTTCGTGGTGCGCGAGATCAGGTCCCCGCTGCCCGCCCGCTCCACCACCGACAGCGGCAGCCGGGTGACCTGGCGCAGGAAGTCCTCGCGCATCTCGGCGAACACCTTCTCGCCCAGCACCAGCGAACTGCGGTGTGCGAACCAGGCCAGCCCCGCCTGCACCAGCACCGACACCGCCAGCAGGACGACCGCGTGATCGACGGCGGACGCGGTCACCGAACCGTCGGTCACGTCCTGCACCAGTCCACCGAGCAGCGCCGGCCCGGCCAGCCCGGCCACGGTCGCGGCCGCGTGCGCCACCACCGTCACGCCGAATGCGCCGCGATGACGACGCAGCAACCGGGTCGTCTCCTGTCGCACCCGTTCTCGCGGCGCGATCGGCAGCCGCTCACTCATGAGACCACCTCGTCAGAGGGTGCGGAGGGCGCGGAAGGCGTGTAGGGCACGGAAGGCGGCGAAGCGTCCGGCGACGCCGTCCGCACCACCACGTCCCGATAACCCGCGTCAGAAGCCAGAAGTGAACGATGTGTGCCCGACGCGACCACGCGTCCACCATCAAGGAACTCGACCCGATCGCAACGATCGAGCACCAACGGACTCGACGACACGAGAACCGTCGTGCACCCGACCCGGGACGCCCGCAACCGCTCCGCGATGCGGGCCTCGGTGTGCGCGTCCACCGCCGACGTCGGCTCGACCAGCACGAGCACCTCCACCGAGGGCTGCCCGGCCAGCAGCACCGCCCGGGCCAGCGCCAGCCGCTGCCGCTGGCCACCCGAAAGATCGCGCCCCCGCTCGGCGATCATGCTCGACAATCCCTCGGGCAGCCCCGACAGCACGTCGAGCGCGTCCGCCGTGTGCAGCGCCTCGAGCACCTCCTCGTCGGAATGCCGTGCGAACGGGTCGATCTGCGAGCGCAGCGTGCCGGTGAACAACCGCGGCTCGGCCTCGCTCAGCAGGATCCGCGCCCGCACCTGGTCGGCCGGAAGGTCCTCCACCGCACGATCTCCCAGGAGGGCGCCGGGGGCGAAACCGCCGAACCGGTCCGCCAGGGCCACGCACGGTTCAGCGCTCACCAGCGCCGTCATCAACCCCGGCGTGATCGTCAGCCCCGACTCCGGATCGTGGAGCAGGGAACCGGAATCCGGCAGAACCCCCACCGCAGAAGGAGCCTCGGAAGCGCTCAGCACCGCCACCATCCGTGAGACCGCCACCTTCGCTCTCACCCACCGCGACAGCACCTGCGTCGCGGTCTCCAGCGGCATCTTCAGGAACGCCGTCACCGCGTACACCGTGACCAGGTCGCCCACACTGAGCCGCCCGTCCACCACCCCGTGCCCGGCCAGCCAGGTCAGCCCGGTCAGGAAGGCTCCCGGCAACAGCACCTGCGCGGCCTGCAGCACCGCCTGCGGCCCGGCCACCCGCACGCCCGCCCGCCGCACCTCCTGACTGCGCTCGGTGTAGCGGCCGGTGAACTGCTCCTCACCCCCGATGCCCCGCAGCACCCGCAGCCCGGCCACGGTGTCCGCCCCCAGCGTGGTGAGCTCGCCCTCCCGTTCGCGGTGCAGGGCCTGTCGTTTCTGCAGTGGCCGGATCACCCCGAGCGACGCGGCTGCCAGCAACGGCATGCCGATCACCACGAACAGCCCGATGACCAGGTCGATGCGCAGCAGGTAGACGGCCATCGCGAGGAACGTGACCACGGTGCCGGCGCCGCGCGCGGCGATGTCCATCAGGTCGGCGAAGCGCGGGGCGTCGGTGCTGACCGACTGCACCACCTCGCCCGTGGTCACCCGCCCGGAGACGGCCAGACCGTGATCGGCCACGTGATGCCCGATCCGGTGCTGACTGCGCAGGCCTCCGAGCAGCCAGTTCGACACCGCGAACCGGTGTCGCACGGTGCCCAGGAAGGCCGTGGCCAGGGCCAGGACGGCCAGCAGCACACAGCCCCGCACCAGGTCGCCGGTGCGTCCGAGCACCAGCCCGGCGTCGATCGTGTTGCCGACCACCACCGGGATCACCGCCTGGGCGCCCATCCACAGCACCCCGAACAACGCGGCCCCGGCCAGGGTGCGGCGCTGCAGCGCGGCCATCGAGCGGATGTAGGCGACAGGCGAGTCGACGGACGGACGGGGTGGCACCGGATCCGGCAGCGTGATCACGGCTCCTCACGCTACGGAGGAGAAGCGTGAGGGCGCACCCGAGTTTCCGGCGACGCCGGGCGGGGTTCGCCACGAAGGCGGCGCCGGCCGCTACGAAGGCGGCGCCGGCCCCCTACGAAGGCGACGCCGGGCCTGAGACAGCGCCGGGCCTGTGACGGCGCCGCGCCTGTGACGGGCCAGGACACACCCCAGTTTCCGGTCCGGTGCACCCGGCGCGTTACCGTTGCCATGTGCTGCGTACCGCGCTGAAGCCGCGATGGCTGGCGCTCCTGGTGGTCATGCTGCTCGCCGCCACGCTGATGGCCAAGCTCGGCGAGTGGCAGCTCGAGCGTGCCCGCGAGCACGGCGAGTCGGCCGAACAGGCCGAGCAGGCGCAGAAGTCCGAGAAGACCGTGCCGCTGAACAGCGTGCTCCAGGCCAGCGAGACCTTCCAGCGCGACGCCGTGAACACCAAGGTCACCGCCTCCGGCACCTGGGGCAGCGACGACCAGCTGCTCGTGCCCGACCGCGAGCTCGACGGCAAGACCGGTTTCTGGGTGCTGACGCCTCTGCTCACCGACGACGGCACGGTGCCGGTGGTGCGGGGCTGGGTCGCCACGGCCGCCGAGGCCACCGCACCCGACAGCACCCGCACCGTCGAGATCACCGGTCTGCTCCAGCCCGGTGAGCCCCCGGTCGTGCGCCGGCCCGGCGAGACGTCCGGCCTGCCCGAGGGCCAGATCGACCGCGTCGCCGTGGCCCAGCTCGCCGCCCTCTGGCCGCAGCCGATGATCACCGGGTTCGTGGTGCTCGACACCCAGACCCCGGCCGACGCGAACGCCCCGTTGACGGTGCCCCCGCCCACCTCCGACGGCAATCTCGACTGGGGCAACCTGTCCTACGCGATCCAGTGGTGGGCCTTCGCGGTGATCGCGCTGCTCTTCTGGTACCGCCTCGTCCGCGACGATCACCGCGGGCTCCTGAGCAAAGACGACGACGAGAACGACGACGAGAACGACGACGAAGCAGAGGACGACCCGGGCACCAAGGTGCCCACCGGCGTCCCCCATTCATAAGAGGAAGAGAACGATGGCCGGCCCCAACCGCGGACAGTCCCTGAAGAACGCCCTGCTGAGGTACCGGGTGCTGGCCTACGCCACCGGTGTGTTCCTCCTGCTCCTGACGCTGCACATCGTCATGCAGGGCTTCCAGATGCGTGACACCGATCTGTCGTGGTTCTCGAACGAGGGCATGAGCGCGGTCGTCCCGGGCTCCGGCCACCTGATCCCGATGGTGCACGGCTGGCTCTACCTGATCTACGTGATCGTGGCCGTCGACTTGTGGATGCGCACCCGCCTGCCCCTGGGCGGCACCATCCTGGTCGTGCTCGCCGGGACCATTCCGGTGATGTCCTTCGTGGCCGAGCGCTGGGTGACCGGCCGCGTGCAGCCGATGATCGGTGCCGTCGTGGACAAAGGTGCCGTGAAGGCGTAGGCCAAAACCCGCACTACCCTGTTGCGGGTGAGTCAACCCCCTGCCGAGCCCACCGCGCTTCCCGAAGACCCGGTGACCGACGTGACCCGGGCTCAGACCTCCGAGCCCGCGACCGACCAGCGCCCCGTGCTGGTCGTCGACTTCGGCGCGCAGTACGCCCAGCTGATCGCCCGCCGTGTGCGGGAGGCCAGCGTGTACTCCGAGATCGTGCCGTCGTCCATGCCCGTGGAAGACATGCTCGCCAAGCAGCCGGCCGCCATCGTGCTGTCCGGCGGCCCGAGCAGCGTCTACGAAGAGGGCGCGCCCCAGATCGACCCCGCCCTGTTCGAGGCCGGCGTGCCCGTGCTGGGCATCTGCTACGGCTTCCAGGCGATGGCCCTGGCGCTCGGCGGCGAGGTGGCCCACACCGGCCTGCGGGAGTACGGCGGCACCAAGGTCACTGCCGCCGACGAGTCCACGCTGCTGCACGGCACCCCCGCCGACCAGTCGGTGTGGATGAGCCACGGCGACGCGGTGCACAAGGCGCCCCCCGGCTTCACGGTGCTCGCCGAGTCGGCCGGTGCCCCGGTCGCGGCCTTCGAGAACACCGAGAAGAGCTTCTACGGGGTGCAGTGGCACCCCGAGGTCAAGCACTCCACCTTCGGCCAGAAGGTGCTCACCAACTTCCTGCACAACGGCGCCAAGCTGCCCGGCGACTGGACCACCGGCAACGTCATCGACGAGCAGGTCGCGCGCATCAAGGCGCAGATCGGCGACGCCAAGGTGATCTGCGCGCTCTCCGGCGGGGTCGACTCCGCGGTCGCCGCCGCCCTCGTGCAGCGCGCCGTGGGCGACCAGCTCACGTGTGTCTTCGTCGACCACGGCCTGCTCCGTCAGGGCGAGGCCGAGCAGGTCGAGCAGGAGTACGTGGCCACCACGGGCGTGAAGCTCAAGGTCGTCGACGCCTCGACGCGTTTCCTCACCGCCCTGGCCGGGGTCAGCGACCCGGAGACCAAGCGCAAGATCATCGGCCGGGAGTTCATCCGGGTCTTCGAGGACGCGGCCCGCGAGGTCGTCGAAGAGGCGCACGAGAGCGACGGCGGCGACGTCAAGTTCCTGGTGCAGGGCACGCTCTACCCGGACGTGGTGGAGTCGGGCGGCGGCACCGGCACGGCCAACATCAAGAGCCACCACAACGTCGGCGGTCTGCCCGACGACCTGCAGTTCGAGCTCGTCGAGCCGCTGCGCACCCTGTTCAAGGACGAGGTCCGCGCCGTCGGCTCGCAGCTCGGCCTGCCCGACGAGATCGTTCAGCGCCAGCCCTTCCCGGGGCCCGGCCTGGCGATCCGCATCGTCGGCGAGGTCACGAAAGACCGGCTCGAGACCCTGCGCCAGGCCGACGCGATCGTGCGCGCCGAGCTCAGCGCGGCCGGCCTCGACCGCGAGATCTGGCAGTGCCCGGTGGTTCTCCTGGCCGACGTGCGCTCGGTCGGTGTGCAGGGCGACGGCCGCACCTACGGTCACCCGATCGTGCTGCGCCCGGTCTCCAGCGAGGACGCGATGACCGCCGACTGGACCCGCGTGCCCTACGAGCTGCTGGCCAAGATCTCCACGCGCATCACCAACGAGGTGGCCGAGGTGAACCGGGTCGTGCTCGACGTCACGAGCAAGCCCCCGGGCACCATCGAGTGGGAGTAGAGCCCGAAGCAGAATGAGAGACGCGCCGGGAGACCTGAGTCTCCCGGCGCGTCCCTCATTCACATACTAGAAATCCACACCCGGCGTCGGCGAGAACGACCGCGCCAGGCCACCCAGCGGCATCGATGTGAACGGCCCGCCCACCCGCTCGGGGGCCGGCGGCGGCTGCTCACCGGTGCGGGAGCGGCGGCTGGTCTCCGGCGGGATCTCCTCGGCGTAGGCCTCGGCGTCGTCCTGCGGCATGTACCCCAGGGCGCGCGCCGACCCGAGATCCCACCAGGCCCGCGTGTTCGCCGAGATGCCGTAGGCGATCACGTGCCCGCGCACCTTGCCGCGCAGACTCGCGTCCATCAGCCGGGCCGCGTCACCCGGGCTCAGCCAGGTCGACAGCTCGCGGCGGTTGGCCGGCTTGTCCTTGCAGGCCCCGATGCGCAGCGAGACCACCTCCAGACCGAACCGGTCGGAGTACAGCTGGCCGAGCGCCTCGAGCGCGACCTTGGCCACGCCGTAGAAGGTGTCGGGCCGGGGCCGGACGTCGACGCCCAGGTCACTGCCGCCCGCCGTACGCTCCCAGAAGCCCACCGCGTGGCAGCTGCTGGCGAGCACCACGCGGCGAATGCCGCGGCGCAGAGCCGCATCCAGCACCGCCTGGGTGCCCTGGACGTTGGCTTCGAGAATCTGCGGAAGGGGCGCCTCGTGCGGGATGCCGGCCAGGTGGATCACCGCACCGCACCCCACCGTCGCCGCGTCGAGGGCGGCCGGGTCGAGCACGTCGATCGCGCTGATGTCGGGGTCGCCGTCGGGCTCCCGGTCGAGCGAGTGCAGCTCCCAGCCCATGGACGCCAGGCGCGGGCGCACCATCCGGCCGATGGTGCCCGCGGCCCCGGTGATCAGCACCGGAGACTGCGAGGAGGCCGCGAGGGTGGTCACCGTGGCGACAGTAGCCGGGCGCCGCCCGGTTGGCATCCCCCGATCGCGTGTCCGGATGACACCGACGAGTGACGATGGGCACGCTCAGGCGGCAACCGTCACGACCTGTTCGCGGGAGCCCACCCGGATCTGCCGGAACAGCTTCTCGTCCGGTCCCACGTACGCCCCCGGCCAGACCACGCTCTGCGTGACCTCGCCCAGCACGGTCGCCCCGGCCCCGATCACGCTGGCGCCGCCCGACGCGTGCAGGTTCGCCGCCAGGTAGTCGGCCGGGGTGCCGCAGTCGATCGCCACGGTGTCGCCGGGCAGCACGAACAGGTCGAGCCGGCCGGCGGCGAGCTCGTCACGCCAGAGCACCTCGTAGAGCCCGGTGATGTCGGTGGTCAGGTTCTTCACCAGGCTCCACGGCAGCAGGCAGGCCCCGATGTAGCCCACCTCCACGCCGTCGTCCGTGGTGAAGTCCCGCTTGCCGTTGGGCACGCACAGCAGCCGGCAGCGCTCGCCGTCCCAGCCCTCGGCGAAGCCCTTGAGCCCGCCGGGCAGGTACTGGTCGGCGTTGGTGACCACCACGTCGCGCCCGTCGATCCAGGGCTTCAGGTTGGCCACACCGCCTGCCGTGCCCAGCGATTCGGGGGCCTCGACCACGGTGTGGGCCCGGTCGCCGATGTACCGCCCGAGCATCTCGGCGTGGTGGAACAGGTTGGCCGCGTGCGCGTCGGTGAGGTCGGCGAGGCGGTTGAACGCGTGGTCGATCAGCGGGAGCTCACCGACCGGGCAGAGCGGTTTCGGTCGCAGCTCGGTGAGGGGACGCAGACGCGTCCCCTCACCGGCGGCCAGGACGATCCCGGCGAGATCAGGCACCGAGCTTGCGCCCCTCGTGCGGGGCGGTCCTGCGGAAGCGGACGAGCTCGGCCACGGCGGTGCGGGTGGGCTCGTCGGTGGTGGTGGGGTCCATCAGGTCGTCCATCGGGATCCAGCCCGACTCCAGGGCCTCGCCCGACGCCTCGACCGGGAAGGGCTCGGCGACGCTGACCCAGAACAGGATGTCGACACGGCGTGAGCCGGGCTCGACCACGGTGGAGAACGGCAGGCCGACCTCGACCCGCAGCCCGGTCTCCTCCTCGACCTCGCGGACGACGGCGGAGGACGCGTTCTCGCCGCGGTTCAGCAGGCCCCCGGGAAAGGTCCAGCCCCGGCGGTGCCGCTGCTTGAGCATGAGTAAGGAGCCGTCGTGCTCGATCAGGGCCAGGGCCCCGACCGTGTGACCGGGGGCGACCCGGCGGATGATCCACAGGCGCAGGAACCGGGGAAGACGACGGTAGAGACTCAGGGCCATCGCATAGGGACGGCGCACAACCTGACGGCCTGACATGCCCGCAGGATAGGGCAGATGCCCGATCCGGGTGATTCGGGAGGGGCGATCGTGATCATGAACCCACCGGGGGTGAGGTCCGGGACATCTGTCCGCCGGATCGGGCCGGTGGGCGGTAGCGTCGTCAGGTGCCCGCAGCCGAATCGACTCCTCCCTCTCTCCGCCCGGTGCAGCGAACCGCGGCCTACGGCGTGGTCAGCGACGGTTCCGGCGGTGTGCTGCTGCTCCGTGTCCCGGGTGGCCGTGACCCCGCGGGGCGCTGGTCGCTCCCCGGTGGCGTGGTGCGCCACGGCGAGCACCCGCGCGACCGGGTGCGGGCCGGGCTGCTCGAGCAGACCGGCCTCCGCGCTGCCTCGATCACCCCCCGGGATGCCTCTGCCGACGTGGTCGAGCTGCCGGGCGAGGGTGTCAGCGTCCACACGCTGCGGCTGCTGTTCGACGTGACGCTTCATGGTCGGCCCGCCGGCATCGGGGGGCCGGGCCGGGTGGCGGTGGTGCCGGACGAGGACGCCGGGCCGGCGAGCCGGCTCGAGCTCGACCGCCTTCCCGGGGAGGACCCGGTGGTCACGCCCCCACCTTCGGCGCTCGAAGACCCCCAGGCCCCGGTGGCCGTCGTGGTGCCGCCGGATCCCGACCGTCCCGTCGCGCAGTTCGTGGGGCGGTTCATGGCGCCCGGTGAGCTGCGGTCCCTGCCCCTGGCGGCCTTTCTCTCCGAGGCACTGCTGGAAGACGCCCCGGTCGCCGCGGTCTCCCGGGGAGACGTCGATCTGCTGGATCCTCCGATGGACGCGGCGCTGCTGCTCGAACCGGCGGTCGCTGCTCCGGACCCGGGGGAATCGGGCTCGGCGGAACCGGACCCGGCCCAGGAGGTGCCGGTCTTCGTGCAGCGCCCGGCCGCCTACGCGGTGCTGGTCGACGAGGACGCCCCGGACGGGCCGCGCATGCTGCTGAGCCGGCTGGCGGGCAGCGCGAACACCTGGACCCTGCCCGGCGGCGGCATCGACCACGGCGAGCACCCTCGGCCGGCCCTGCGCCGCGAGATCCACGAGGAGGCCGGGCTGGCCTACACGGCCGGTCCGCTGGTGGACATCTCGAGCCGGCACTTCGTCGGCCGCGCCCCGCACGGCCGGCTCGAGGACTTCCACGCCCTGCGCCTGATCTACGCCGGGTCGGTGCCGCTCGACGAGGAACCGCACGTGGTCGAGGTCGACGGCTCGACCGACGAGGCCGCCTGGATCCGGATCGCCGACCTGGACACGATCGGCGCGGTGCCGACGGCGCACGAGGCCCTGGCGGCGTGGCGGGCACACCGTGACGGTGCCGGTGACGGCGCCGGTGTTCTCGACGAGACGGTCAGACCCGGAGCGGAAGAGTCCGGTGCCTGACCACCTGAGTGGTGCCGGAACCCGGCGAGCCGTCCGGTGAGCCGCCGCGTGCGGGTGGCCCCCGAGCTCGCCGGCCCGGCCGGTCTCGTGCTGGCCGCGGCCGCCGAGATCGAGGCCCCCGAAGACCCCCAGCGATGGCGGGACGCGGCCGTGCTCCGCGCTGTCGAGAACACCTGGGCGGCGGGCGATCTGGTCTCCGTCGGGGCGCTGGCCACCGGCTACGACGCGTTGCTGCTCTACGTCCCGGCCGAGGTCGGCGGCGCACTGATCCTGCAGCCCGTGGGCAATGCCGAGCGCCGTCACCGCGGGGCGTTCAGCACCCCCTCGGTGTACGCGGACTCCCTGGCCCGCCGGGCGATCCCGGCGCTGCCCGGTGAGCTCCCGAAGATCGTCGACCCGGCCTGCGGCGCGGGCAATCTGCTGCGTGCCGCCCTGTCCCGCCTGCTCTCGCTCGGCGTCGCGCCCGACGACGCGATCGGCGCCCTGCACGGCGTCGACGCCGACCCGATCGCGGTCAGCCTCTGCCGGTCCGCGCTCGCCGCCGACCTGAGCCTGGCCGGGCGCCCGACCGAACCGGCCGAGCTGGAGCGGCAGGTCCTGGCCGGCGACGGCCTGTCCGGGGCCACGCCCCGCCAGGAGGCCGCCGGCGCCGGGCTGACCTGGCACGAGGCCTTCCCCTCGGTGCTCGACGTGGAAGGTGCGGTGCCGGAACCGGTCACCGGCTGGCGCGGCGGTTTCGACGTGGTCGTGGCCAACCCGCCCTGGGAACGGCTGAAGGTGCACGCCCGCGACTGGGGCGGTGCCATCCCCACCGGCCTGCGCGACCGCCGCGCGGGCACCGCCCGGGCGCTGCGCGACGCGGGCCGTCACCCGCTGACCGGGGCCGGTGAGCTCAACGCCTACCTGCCCTTCGTCGAGACCTGCTGGCGGCTGCTCGCCCCGCACGGCCGGGCCGCGCTGCTCGTGCCCGCGGGCATCGCCTCCGACCGCTCGGCCGCCCGTCTGCTCGAAGCCCTGTGCACCGCCGGGGCCCTCGGGCGTCTGCACCTGATCGAGCCGCGCGGCCCGATCTTCGCCGGGGTCAGCGGACGCGTCGGGGTGGCCGTGGTCGAACTGCGCGGAGGCCCGGCCGGCGAGGCCGGGGAGGGCGCCACGACCGAGGTCGCCGTCGGCCTGGCCGGCCCCGAGCAGCCCCCGGGCGAACGGGCCTGGAACCTGCCCGCGCATCTCCTGCGGGTCCTGAACCCCAACACCGCGACCGCCCCGCTGTTCGCGTCGGCGACCGACGCGTCCATCGTCACCGAAGCCCACCGGCGCACACCGGTTCTGCTGAGGCGGGACCCGGCCACCGCGTCCCCCCTCGACGACCCGTGGAAACTGCGCCTGGTCACCCCGCTGCACATGACCCGCGACGCCCGGCACTTCCGCACCGCCCCGGGCGAGGGCCTGGTGCCGCTGTGGGAGGCCAAGCACTGCGCCATGCTCGACCCGAACGGCGGCACGGCGACCGCCCCGCGCTACTGGGTGCCGCTCGAGGTGGTGCAGGAGCGCTACGGCGACCTGTGCGCCCGGGGCTGGCTGGCGGGCTACCGCAACGTCTCGACCACCGTCGCGCCCCGCACGCTGCTGCCCACGCCGCTGCCGGTGGTGGCCGTCGGCAACTCGCTGCCGCTGATCTCGGCCGAGCGCCTGCCCCTGCTGCTGGCCGCGATGTCGACGCTGCCGGTCGACTACCTGCTGCGCCAGAAGCACGCCGGGGCCAACGTGAACTTCTTCAAGCTGGAACAGGTTCCGGTGCCGCCGCCGGAGGCCTACGACCAGCCCTCACCGTGGCACGACGGCACCATCGCGGACTGGGTGCTCACGCGTTTCGCCCGCGCCGTGGTCTGGTCGCCCGACCTGGAGGGCCTGGCCGCCGAGCTGGGCATCGAGCTGCCCACCGCCGAGCCCGACCGTGAGCAGATCGCGCTGGCCCGGGCCGAGCTGGACGCCGCGCACGCCGTGCTGCTCGGTTTCGACCGGGTTGAACTCACCCATCTGATCGGGACTTTCACCGCTCTGCGACGTCAGGACGAGACCCGTCACGGGGACTTCGCTACCTCGACCCGCATCCTCGAGGCCTACGACCGTCTGAAACCTGTGTGAACGACGCATAGTGCTGAGGCTCCGGGCGACTGAACGGAGAGGTAGTTCACCGGGGCGACGCCGCCTCGTCATGTCCCGTGCGGGTTCGTGTCGGTCTGTGCCGCTTTGCTGCCGTGTCGGGGGCGCCGATCCGGCGAAGGTCGCCACGGGCGCCATGGAGGACAGATGGACCGTCGTACGGTCATCACCGGCCTGGCAGTCACCCCGCTCGCCGTCGCCACGGCCGAACCGGCTTTCGCGCAGTCGGTTTCGGTCAGTTCCCGGAAGGGGGCGACGCTGGTCATCGGGCACCGCGGAGCCAGCGGCTACCGGCCCGAGCACACCCTGGCCTCGTACGAGCTGGCCGCCCGGATGGGTGCCGACTTCATCGAGCCCGACGTCGTCACCACCAGGGACGGGGTGCTGGTCTGCCGGCACGAACCGGAGATCGGCGGCACCACCGACGTCGCCGACCGGCCCGAGTTCGCGGCCCGCCGGAAGACCAAGAAGCTCGACGGTGTCGACGTGACCGGCTGGTGGGCCGAGGATTTCACGGTGCGCGAGCTCAAGACCCTGTACGCCGCCGAGCGTCTGCCCGCCGTGCGTCAGGAGAACACGCTGTACCACAGGCGTCTTCGGGTGCCGACGCTCGACGAGGTGTTCCAGCTGCGGGCCGAGCTGAGCCGGAAGCTGGGCCGTCGCATCGGGATCTACCCCGAGACCAAGCACCCCACGTACTTCCGCAAACTCGGCCTGGCGCTGGAGAAGCCGCTGCTGGGCCTGGTGCGCAAGTACGGCCTGAACCACGCCGACGCGCCGATCTTCGTGCAGTCGTTCGAGACCGCGAACCTGCAGCAGTTGCGAAAGCTCGGGCTGCGGGCGCCGGCGGTGCAGTTGCTCAGTGCCACCGGCGCGCCGTACGACCTGGTGGCGGCCGGTGATCCGCGCACCTACGCCGACCTGATCACGCCCTCGGGACTGGCCGGGATCGCGCGCTACGCACAGGGTCTGGGGCCGGACAAGAACCTGGTGATCCCGCGGACCGCCTCGAACGCGCTGGGGGAGCCCACCGCGCTCGTCGGGAATGCCCACAAGGCCGGGCTTCTCGTGCATCCGTACACGTTTCGGGCCGAGAACACGTTCCTGCCGAAGGACTATCGGGTCGGCACCAACGAGAACGACTACGGCCGGGCGATCGACGAGCAGATCGCGTACCTCGAGGCCGGGGTCGACGGGGTGTTCACCGACCAGCCCGACATCGGCGTCTTCGCGCGGAGCGAGCGCGCGGCGGCCTGACGGTCCTGAACGTGCGAAACCTCCCCGTGACAGGGGAGGTTTCGCGTGCTCACTTCCGGGTGGTGCGCTTCAGGGCGGCGCCCAGCAGGGTCACGCCGGCCGCCAGCATCACCGCGAACGCCACGGCCGCCGGGTTGATCGCGACTCCGCTGAACTGGCTGGTGATCGCCGTGATGCCGATGGCCAGCAGGATCAGGCCGACGATCACGGTGTGCGTGCGGACGCCGGGGTGGCCCACCGGTGCGGGCGGCACCTGGGGCGCGGGTGGGGCGTGGTGCGGGGGTTCCGGGGCCGGGGGGACCTCGGGGCCCTGCTTCTTGGTGATGTAGCCGACGAAACCCGGCTCGGGGGAGAGGGACTCGTTCTCCGGGCGGAACGCCGGGCTCTCCGGCACCGGCGGGTTTCCGGGGGCCTCCAGGGCGGTGGTCGGCTGCGGGTCCCCGGCCGGCAGGGGCTCGGTGTGGGCCACCGGGGTGCCGGTCACCCGGCGGGTGGTCTCGTCGTCGTCAAAGGTCTGGTCCGACATCAGTTCGCTCCTTCCACTTCGGCACCGGACTGCGACACCCGGTTCATCTCGAGCTGGCCCACGCCCTGCTGCGCCACGATCTTCAGCACCGGATCGCCCTCACCGCCGGTGAAGGTGCGGCTGCGGTTGCCCGAGTCGCCCTTGACCTCGTAGGCGGCCCCGCCGGGTTCCACCATCTCGCCGGCCCCGAGCCGCGCGTCCACCTCGTAGCCGGCCCAGGCCGGCAGGTTCAGCACCAGGTGCCCGACCCCCACGTTGACCTGGATCTCGAGCGGGTCGGTGGGGGTCGCGCCCTCGAGCGCGGCCGGGGTGATGTTCAGCCGGGCCTCACCGATGGCCAGGTTGTACTGGGAGGCCGCGTCGCCGGCGCTCTTCGGCGTCCACGAGGTGGATCCGATGACGGCCATGTGCCTGCTGGTCTCCACCCCGGCGTGCTGCGCCACGGCGCCGACCGAGAGGAACAGGGTGAGCAGGATGCCCAGCCCGGCCAGACCCGGACTGCGGCGGCCCATCAGCCCGTTGGCGACGACCCCGCCGGCGATCACGGTGATCGCGGCGCCCAGGGCGGTGAGCCCGGCCCAGCCCGGCAGGTCGCCGAACGCCTCCGTCATCAGCACCACGGTGGCGACGATCAGGGCCAGGCCCAGGGTGACCTGGCGGACGCGGCGCGAGGGGGCCGTACGGGCCCGCACCAGACGCTGCGCCTCGTGGTGCTGCCAGGCGGCCTCCTCGTGCGCGGTGCGCTGCCGGTTGCCGAAGTCCTTGCCCCAGGCCGAGATCGCGTCACCGGTCTCGCGGCCCCAGCGGGCGGCCTTCTCGCCCAGCTCCCGGCTGCCCTCGGGGGTGGTCCAGTACGGAAGGCCGCTGCTGCCCGCAGCATTCGGATCGGGCTGCGCGCCGGGCTGGTTCAGCGGCTGCGCGCCGCCCCGGCCGTTCGGCTGCGGAAGGTTCCTGGCCATCCACCACAGCCCGCCGACGATCAGTACCGCCAGGATGATCGTGCCCGGGAAGCCCCAGAAGCCGGCCCCGTTGTGCGACCACGGACCGCCCCCGCCGATCGCCGCGAACGACAGCACCACCGCCGCGAAGAAGCCCGCGCTGAACCGGCCGCGGATCGCCTCCTGCAGGTGGATCCGGCCGTCTTCCTCCTGCGGCAGCAGCAGCCAGCAGATGCCGTAGAGGGCCACGCCCAGGCCGCCGACGATCGAGAGCGCCACGAAGGCACCGCGGATCAGTGTCTGGTCGATGTCGAAGCGCCGCGCCAGACCGCTCGCCACGCCGGCCACCCAGCGGCCCTCGGACGAACGGTAGGCCCCGAACTCACGCAGCCGGGCGAACGCGTCGTCACCCGGACGGCGGTGCGGTGAGCCGGGTTCCGGCGCCGGGCCCCAGCCGGTCCGGCCGTCGGGAGCACCGGGGTCGCCCGGGCCGCCGTCGGTTCCGCCGCCGGCGCCCGGTCCCGGGTTCGGCCGGCCCGGGTTCGGCTGCCCGGCGTTCGGTTGTCCTGCCGGCGGCTGGCCTCCGGTCATCGGCGCCGGCCCGGGGACGCCCGAGTCGGGCGTGCCCCAGGCGTTGCCGCCGGGTTCCTGGGTTCCGGACATCTGATGGCCCCCTCGTTCACGGTCTCTCCGGCCTGCCCGTCCGACGTGTGTCCGGACGAGGGCCGCTGGTCTGGTCTACCCACGATGCTGCTGCCCGGAGCGCCGGAAAGGGATCGGGGGTGCCCCCGAGACCACCCTGATCCGGTGGGGGAAGGGTCGCGGGTCGATCCCTGAGGGAATCGGCGTGCACCCGTGTGACGATGGCTCGGTGAGCACATCCACGCCACTGGTCGGTCCCGATCCGGTGCGTGGTCCGGGGGGCCCGTTCCCGCCGGGCCCGCCGGGTCCGTCCGGTCCGTCCCCGTTGCGCCGCCCGCCGCTGGTGCGCCCGCAGGAGAAGCGGATGCTGGCCGGGGTCGCCGCCGGGGTCGCGGTTCACCTCGGGCTGCCGGTCAACGCGGTGCGGTTCGGTTTCGTCGTGGCCGCGATCATGGGTGGCCCGGGCGCGGTGCTCTACGCCTGGCTCTGGGCCCTGGTGCCCGACTCCTCGTCCGCCGCGGCCGCCGAGGCGGCGCAGCAGGCGGCGGCGCGGGCTCCCTACTCGGGCGGCCCGATTCTGGGCACCCAGATCGGGGGACGCCCGTTCCCGGCGAACGCTCCCGGCGCACCGGCCGTAGGGATGACGGACGCGCCGGCACCCACCGCGTCCACCGCACCGGTCGGTGCGTCCGGTGAACCGAACGGGCAGACCGCCCCGGCGGACCTCGGGCCCGCGTCGGCGCATGCGCCCTCGCACCCCGAGAACGCGCCTCTGGCCAACACCTTCGAGCCGGTGCCCGACGGGTCCCCCGCCACCGTGACCACCCCGGCCGGTGAGGTGAGCGACTCCGCGACCACCACGTCCACCATCGACCCCGACCAGCAGCCCCGCAGCGTGCAGGAGACGGCCCGGGCCGCCCGCGCCGCCGCGGTGGCGGCCGCCGTCGAAGACGTGGAACGCCAGGAACGCTCGAGCCGCCACACCCGCCTGCGCGCCGACCTGTTCGCCGGCATCTGCCTGCTCGCGGCGTGCGGTGTGCTGGTGGCGAACTGGAGCGGTCTCGAGGTGGCCTCCGGCTTCACCCTGCCGCTGCTGATCGTGGCCTCCGGCGCGGTGATCGCGTACGCCCAGTTCGACGAGGCCGACCGCTCGCGCTGGTTCTCGTCGACCGGTTTCACCACCCGCGCCACCACGCTGCGGTTGATGCTCGGCGTGGTGCTCGTGGTGCTCGGCATCGTGCTGATGGTGGTGCAGAACGCCGATCCGATGGTGCTCGGGCAGACCCTGCTGGCCACGTTCGCCGTGCTGTTCGGGGTGGCCGTGGTGTTCGCGCCCTGGGGCGTGCGGTTCTGGCGCACGCTCGACGCCGAGCGCACCGGCCGGGTGCGCGAGTCCGAGCGCGCCGACATCGCCGCCCACCTGCACGACTCGGTGCTGCAGACGCTGGCCCTGATCCAGCGGCGCAGTTCCGACAGCGCCGAGGTGGCCCGGCTGGCCCGCGCCCAGGAACGGGACCTGCGCGGCTGGCTCTACGGTGGTGGCGACAACGACCCGACGATGATCTCGGCCCGGGTGGCGGCACTCGCGGCCGAGGCGGAAGACGTGCACGGAGCCGTGATCGAGGTGGTCACGGTGGGAGACCGGCCGGTCGACGAGCGAGCCGTCTCGCTGCTGTCGGCGCTGCGCGAGGCAGTCGCCAACGCGGCGCGTCACGCGGGCGGGGAGTCGGTGCGGGTGTACGTGGAGTGCATGCCCGACGGGATCGAGGCGTTCGTGCGTGACCGGGGGCCGGGCTTCGACCTGGCCGCCGTGCCGGAAGACCGGCTGGGAGTGCGGGAATCGATCATCGGCCGGATGGAACGGCACGGTGGGTCGGCCCGCGTCCGCAGCGAAGCAGGTGAAGGGACCGAGGTCCGGCTGTTGCTGCCCGACCGCGGTTCGTCTGAGGAGGAACAGTGAGTCAGGACGTCGCCGCACCCACCGTGAAGCTGCCGGTCCGGGTGGTGATCGTGGACGACCACCGGGTGTTCCGCAGCGGGGTCCGGGCCGAGCTCGCCCCCGCGGTCTCGGCGGGCAAGCTCGACATCGTCGGTGAGGCCGGGGACGTGGAGGAGGCCGTCGCCGTGGTCGAGCGGACCCGCCCCGACGTGGTGCTGCTCGACGTGCACCTGCCCGGCGGCACGATCCGGCCGGGAGGCCGGGAGGTGCTGTCCCGCTCGGCCTCGCTGACGGCCACCTCGCCCGACGCGCCGGGCACCCGCTTCCTGGCGCTGAGCGTGTCGGACGCCGCGGAAGACGTGATCGCGGTGATCCGGGCGGGTGCCCGGGGCTACGTGACCAAGTCGATCTCCGGCACCGAGCTGATCGCGGCGGTGCTCACCGTGGCGTCGGGCGACGCCGTGTTCTCGCCCCGGCTGGCCGGTTTCGTGCTGGACGCGTTCGGCACCGGCGCCGGGGAGGTGGCCCAGGTGGACACCGAGCTCGACCGGCTCAGCGCCCGCGAGCGTGAGGTGATGCGCCTGATCGCCCGGGGGTACGCCTACAAGGAGGTCGCGAAGGAGCTCTTCATCTCGGTCAAGACGGTGGAGACCCACGTGTCGGCGGTGCTGCGCAAGCTGCAGCTGTCGAGCCGGCACGAGCTGACCCGGTGGGCGGCCGACCGGCGGTTGCTGTAACTGCCGGGCTCGGCTGGTCGAGGCTGTCGGTGGGGGCACGTAGGCTGATTTCCGATGAGCACGCTATTCGATCTCCCCGACTTCCCCCCGGAGCCGCCGGCCGGCGCGAAGGGCCCGCGCAAGGCTGCCAAGAAGGCGCCCGCGCAGGCCACTCCGGAGGCGGCCCCCGCGCCCGAGAGCCTGCTGCCGCCGGGCTCGGTGGCCGCGGAGCCCACGCCGGAGTCGTCGGGATCCGCGGTCGTCTGGCCCGAGCTCGCCACCCCGGGGCTCGCCCACGGGGCGGTGTCCTCCTCGTCGGGGCCCGCCGAGTCCTCGTCCCCCGAGGCCGCCGTGCCCGCGTCCGTCTCACCCGGGCCCGCCGGCGCCTCGTCCTCCGTGCCGGAGCCCTCCCAGAAGGAGCCGGAGCCCTCCAAGAAGGAGCCGGAGCTCTCCAAGAAGGAGAAGGCGCGGCAGCTGGCCGCCGAGCGGTCGGCCCGGCGCTACCCGCTGCCCCAGCTGGTCAAGGGCGACGAGGCCCCCGCCGAAGAGGCACCCCGGCGTGACCTGCGGGCCGTCGCCCCCAACCTCGATCCCGAGAAGCTGGTCGAGGGGCTCAACGAGCAGCAGCAGGCGGCCGTGCTGCACCGCGACTCGCCGCTGCTCATCATGGCCGGCGCCGGTTCCGGCAAGACCCGGGTGCTCACCCACCGCATCGGCTACCTGCTGGCGGCGCGCGGTGTGCGCCCCGGGCAGATCCTGGCGATCACCTTCACCAACAAGGCCGCCGCCGAGATGCGTGAGCGCGTCGCCACCATGGTCGGGCCGCGGGCGAGCTCGATCTGGGTGTCCACGTTCCACTCCTCGTGCGTGCGCATCCTGCGCCGCGAGGCCCCGAACGTGGGCCTGCGCTCGAACTTCTCGATCTACGACTCGGCCGACTCCCAGCGCCTCATCGGCCTGGTCGCCCGCGAGCTCGACCTCGATCCCAAGAAGTACCCGCCGCGGGGCCTGGCCGCGCAGATCTCGAACCTGAAGAACGAGCTGATCGACGAAGAGACCAACGCCTCCAGGGTCGGCGAGGGCAGCCCCGCCGAGCGCAACCTGGCCGAGGTCTACACCGGCTACCAGCGGCGGCTGCGCCAGGCCAACGCGCTCGACTTCGACGACCTGATCATGACCACGGTCAACATCCTGCAGGCGTTCCCCGAGGTGGCCGAGCAGTACCGGCGGCGCTTCCGGCACATCATGGTCGACGAGTACCAGGACACCAACCACGCGCAGTACATCCTGATCCGCGAGCTCGTCGGCGGCGAGGCGGCCACGCAGTCCAAGCGCCCGGCCGACGCCGGCAAGCCGATCATCCCGATGGCCGAGCTCACCGTGGTGGGTGACGCCGACCAGTCGATCTACGCCTTCCGCGGCGCCTCGATCCGCAACATCATCGAATTCGAGCTCGACTACCCGCAGGCCCGCACGATCATGCTGGAGCAGAACTACCGCTCCACGCAGACCATCCTGTCCGCGGCCAACGCGGTGATCGAGAACAACCCCGACCGCAAGCCCAAACGCCTGTGGACGGCCGGGGCGCCGGGCGCGGCCATCACCGGTTACGTCGCCGACGACGAGCACGACGAGGCCGCGTTCGTCACCGAGGAGATCGAGAAGCTCGGCCGGAGCGACGGGGTCCGGCCCGGTGACGTCGCGATCTTCTACCGCACCAACGCCCAGTCCCGGGCGCTCGAAGAAGTGCTGGTGCGGGCCGGTGTTCCCTACAAGGTGGTCGGCGGCACCCGGTTCTACGAGCGCCGCGAGATCAAAGACGCGCTGGCCTACCTGCGCGTGCTGGTGAACCCGACCGACACGGTCAACCTGCGGCGCATCATCAACGTGCCCAAGCGCGGCATCGGCGACCGGGCCGAGGGCGCGATCGCGGCGCTCGCCGAGCGCGAGAACATCGCCTTCGGCGACGCGCTGCTCCGCGCCGGCGAGGCCCCCGGCATCGCGACCCGCTCGCTCACCGCGGTGCAGAAGTTCGCCGGCCTGCTCGACCAGCTGCGCACCCTGGTCGAGGGTGGCACCGACCCGGGCACCGTGCTGGAGGCCGTGCTCGAGCAGACCGGCTACCTCGACGAGCTGCAGAACAGCCAGGACCCGCAGGACGAGACCCGCGTCGAGAACCTGGCCGAACTGGTGGCCGTCACCCAGGAGTACGCCCGCACCACGCCCGAGGGCTCGCTGCAGGACTTCCTCGAGCAGGTGTCGCTGGTGGCCGACGCCGACGAGATCCCCGACGACGAGGAGACCGAGGGCGATGAGCCCAAGGAAGACGTCGGGGTGGTCACCCTGATGACCCTCCACACCGCCAAGGGCCTCGAGTTCCCGGTCGTCTTCCTCACCGGCCTCGAAGACGGCGCCTTCCCGCACATGCGCTCGCTGCAGGAGCCGAAGGAGCTGGCCGAGGAACGGCGTCTGGCCTACGTCGGCCTGACCCGGGCCGAGCAGCGCCTCTACATCACCCGCGCCGCGATCCGCAGTGCCTGGGGGCAGCCGAGCTACAACCCGCCCAGCCGGTTCCTCAACGAGATCCCGGCCGAGCTCATCACCTGGCGCCGCAGCGAGTCCACGTCGATGCGGGCGTCCACCACCCCGGCCGTGGCCCGCCTGGCCCAGCGCCCGGGCGGTGGCTCGCCGGGCAACCGCAAGGTCGTGAACCTGTCGCCGGGCGACCGCGTCACCCACGACGCGTTCGGCCTGGGCCGGGTGATCGAGGTGGTCGGTGAGGGCGACAAGACCGTCGCACACATCGATTTCGGTGAGGGCGTCAAGCGTCTGCTGCTGCGGTACGCGCCGGTGACCAAGCTGTGACGGCCGAATACCTCGCGGCGTCAGCGGTTGTCGACCACCAGTATCCGCGCGTGCGGCAGCTGGCGGCCGATCTGCGCGAGAAGCACCCCGACGACGAGTCTTTCGCCCGGGCCGCGTTCGAGTGGGTGCGCGACGAGATCCGGCACAGCATCGACGCGCGGGATCCGCGCATCACGCTGACCGCCTCCGAGGTGCTGGCCGAGGGCGTGGGGTTCTGTTACGCCAAGTCCCACCTGCTGGTGGCGCTGCTGCGGGCGCAGGGGGTGCCGGCCGGTTTCTGCTACCAGCGACTCACCGACGACGGTGACGCGTTCGTGCTGCACGGCCTGATCTCGGTGTACCTGAAAGACGGCTGGCACCGGCAGGATCCGCGTGGCAACAAGCCCGGGGTCGATGCGCGGTTCAGTCTGGGGGCAGAGCGTCTGGCCTTCGCGGTCGGCGCCCCGGGCGAGATCGACTACCCCGGGGTGCACGCCGAACCGGCCGCGGCCGTGGTGTCGGCGCTGTCCGGGGCCACCGACGCCCTGGTGCTGGCGAACGGCCACCTGCCCGCGGCCCTCTGAAGCTGTCGATCGTCGAAAGCAGCACGATCCGGCACGCCGGGCCGGGTCTCGACGCCTTCCTTTACATCCTGCGCCCACTCCCGGGTGAGGGCGCCACCGAGAGCTGGAGGCCGGAGCGGCGGGTGCGCCACGCGTCCGCCCTTCGCGGTGCGCGCCGAGGTGACCGGTGGCGCGGCGGGTGACCGCCGCGTCCACCGTTGAACCGAACTCAGCCCTCGCCGCAGGTGAGCAGACCCGCCTTCTGCTTGAGCCGCAGCACCCGCTCGACCGACGCGTCGACCTGACCCTGGAAGTCCTCGTCGGAGGCGGCCTTCCGCGACAGCGCCACCATCATCGCCCGCGCCTGGTCAGCCGGGACGGTGAGCACCAGATCACCCCCGGCCTGCACGAACCGCACCGCCCGCTGACCGGCCGAGACGTCACTGACGGCCTTGGCCGCACCCACGTCGTCGGTCATCACGACCCCGTCGTAGCCCATCGATCCGCGCAGCAGATCGGTGATCACCTTCGACGAGAACACCGCGCGGTTGTCCGGGTCGATACGGGTGTAGGTGGCCGACGACACCATCACCGCCCCCGCCCCGGCGTCGATGCCGGCCTGGAACGGGCTCAGGTAGGCATCGGTCGCGGTGGTCTTCGAGTCCACGGCGCCGCTCGAGGTGTCGGTATTGCGTGTGACCCGCCCCAGCCCCGGGAAATGCTTGACGGTGGCGATGACCCCGTTGCCCTCGAGCGCGGTGGTGACGGTGGTGATGGCCTCGGAGACCGTCTTCGCGTCGGTGCCGAACTCCCGGCCGAACACCCCGATCGGCGGGTTACGCCGCTCGAAGCCCTCCGGAACGGTGTCGGCGACCGGGGCCAGATCCATGGTGATCCCGGCCGCGGCAAGCTTTTTCGCCCAGGTTTCGGTCTCCTGCGACAGCCGCGAGGCCGACCACTCGCCCTGGGTGCGCGCATCGGGCAGTCGGCCCCAGGTGCCCCCGCGCAGCGACTGCACCGCGCCGCCCTCCTGGTCGATCGACACCAGCGGCTCGATCGTCGCCTCACCCGCCTCGATCGACGGCAGGCGGCCGATCTCCCTCTTCAGCGCGGATGCGGAACGGCCACTGCGCCCGTGCAGGAACACCGAGCCCAGGTGGCTCTTCGTCATCACCGAAACCACGTCATCGGCCGAGGTCAGCGCGGTACCGGCCATCACCAGCTGCCCGGCCTTCTCGGCGGGGCTGAGCGAGTCCAGCGCGGACTGCACGCACATGGCCGCCGGATCGGCGGTGGTGGTCGTGGCGTCGGGGGTCGGCGACGTCGTGTCGGTCGTACCGGGCAGATCCCGGCTGTCGGCGGTCGGGGAGGCGGCGGCCGTCTCCGGGGACGAGCCCGACGAGCAGGCCGTCAGCGCGAATCCCGTCACCAGCAACCCGGTGGCGGCGCGAAGCCAGTGGCCGTGCTGATTGAGGGGGTGCTGAGAGGACCGGTACCGATGTGCCGCAATCACCCGAGCAGCCTGTCATGTCCGCCGGGCCCGCGCCTGCGCCGTCCACGTGCCCGGCCGCCCGGTCGTCCGCTCGTCCGGTCGTCCGCTCGTCCGGGAAACCCGCCCGGACGTGACGCGCTCCACGGCGACATGGTCCGGACCGCGAACCTGTCCGGACTAGGCTCGGTCGTACATCCGTCCCCGTCGTTGAGGACCACCCGTGGATCTGTACGAATACCAGGCACGCGATCTGTTCGCGGCCCACGGCGTACCGGTGCTGGACGCCGTCGTGGCCGACACGCCCGAGCAGGCCGCCGAGGCTGCGAAGAAGCTCGAAGGTTCCGTCGTCGTCGTCAAGGCGCAGGTCAAGGCCGGTGGCCGGGGCAAGGCCGGTGGCGTCAAGCTGGCCAAGTCCCCGGAAGAGGCGGCCGAGCGCGCGAAGGACATCCTCGCGCTGACGATCAAGGACCTGCCCGTGCGCCGGGTCATGGTGACCCAGGGCGCGGACATCGCCGAGGAGTACTACTTCTCCGTCCTGCTCGACCGCGCCAACCGCACCTACCTCGCCATGGCCTCCCGTGAGGGCGGCATGGAGATCGAGGAGCTCGCGGTGGAGCGCCCCGAGGCCCTCGCCCGCATCCCCGTCGACGCCATCACCGGCATCGACGCGGCCAAGGCCCAGGAGATCGTCGACGCCGCGAACTTCGCCGACGAGGTGAAGCCGCAGATCATCGAGGTCATCCAGAAGCTCTGGACCGTCTTCAAGAGCGAAGACGCCACCCTCGTCGAGGTCAACCCGCTGATCAAGAGCGGCGACGGCCGGATCATCGCGCTCGACGGCAAGGTCTCGCTCGACGAGAACGCCGGCTTCCGCCACACCGAGCACGAGGCGCTGGCCGACTCGGCCGCGGCCGACCCGCTCGAGGCGAAGGCCAAGGAGAAGAACCTCAACTACGTGAAGCTCGACGGCAACGTCGGCATCATCGGCAACGGTGCGGGTCTCGTGATGAGCACCCTCGACGTCGTCGCCTACGCCGGTGAGGAGTTCGGTGGCTCCAAGCCCGCCAACTTCCTCGACATCGGCGGTGGCGCGAGCGCCGAGGTGATGGCCAACGGCCTGGAGATCATCCTCTCCGACCCGCAGGTGAAGTCCGTGTTCGTCAACGTCTTCGGCGGCATCACCGCCTGCGACGCGGTGGCGAACGGCATCGTTCAGGCGTTCGCCCTGCTGGAGTCCCGCGGCGAGGCCGTCACCCGTCCGCTCGTGGTCCGGCTCGACGGCAACAACGCCGAACTGGGCCGGCAGATCCTCACCGACGCGGGGCTCACCGGCCTCGAGCAGGTGGACACGATGGACGGCGCCGCCTCCCGCGCGGCCGAGCTCGCAGCCAAGGGAGCCTGACGATGGCGATCTTCATCGATGAGAACAGCAAGGTCATCGTCCAGGGCCTGACCGGCTCCGAGGGCAAGAAGCACGCCCAGCTGATGCTGAAGTCCGGCACGCAGGTCGTCGGTGGCGTGAACCCGCGCAAGGCCGGCACCACGGTCGAGTTCGAGGGCGGCGTCTCGGTTCCCGTGTTCGGCACGGTCGCCGAGGCGATCAAGGAGACCGGCGCCGACGTCAGCGTCATCTTCGTGCCGGCCGCCTTCACCAAGGCCGCCGCCGACGAGGCGATCGACGCGGGCATCCCGCTGGCCGTCGTCATCACCGAGGGCGTCCCGGTGCACGACACCGCGGACTTCTACCAGCACGCCGTGAACTCCGGCACCACGCGGCTCATCGGGCCGAACTGCCCGGGCCTGATCAGCCCCGGCAAGTCGAACGTCGGCATCATCCCGGCCAGCATCACCGGCCCGGGCCCGATCGGCCTGGTCAGCAAGAGCGGCACGCTGACCTACCAGATGATGTACGAGCTGCGGGACATCGGCTTCTCGTCCGGCGTCGGCATCGGTGGCGACCCCGTCATCGGCACCACGCACATCGACGCGCTCGCCGCGTTCGAGGCCGACCCCGACACCAAGGCGATCGTCATGATCGGCGAGATCGGTGGCGACGCCGAGGAGAGGGCGGCGGCCTACATCAAGGAGCACGTGACCAAGCCGGTCGTCGGCTACGTCGCGGGCTTCACCGCCCCCGAGGGCAAGACCATGGGTCACGCGGGCGCCATCGTGTCGGGTTCGTCCGGCACCGCGCAGGCGAAGAAGGAGGCCCTCGAGGCCGCCGGGGTCAAGGTCGGCAAGACGCCGAGCGAGACCGCCCAGCTGATGCGCGAGATCGTCAGCCAGCTCTGATTTTCCGCACCAGCGGTCGCGGCCACGGGTTCGCCTGTGGCCGCAGCCGTTTTGGTCGATGGTGGACGCGTCGGTGCCCCTTGCGCCTCCGGGGCACCTTTGGGTCGGGTTTGCCGGGGTAACTGTGACTCGTGCCGGATCCGGCGACACCCCCGGCGAATTCCCACGTCACGGGCGATTCCTGCATCAGCATGGCTGGAATGAGCACCGTACGGGACCGGACCGGCCTTCCCCCGAGCACCGTCGGGCACCCCCCTGTCCCGCGGCCCCACGTCCTGCTGTACTCGGCGGTCGTCGCCGCACAGGCCGCGGCCGCCTCGCTCGCCGTGGTCATGGTGCCGGTGGTGCTGGCCTGGGCCACGGCCTCCTACAGCAAGGCCCCGTGGACCGACGTCGTGGCGTTCGGCACCGGGGCCTGGCTGCTCGGCCATCACGTGGGCATCCTGCTGTCCGAGGGCAGTGTGAGTCTGGTCCCGATCGGACTGCTGCTCGTGCCGGTGATCAGCTGCTGGTTCGGCGGCGTGCGGCTGGCCCGGGGGCTCGACCCGAACGCCGAGGCCATCCGTGAGGGCATCGGCCGCGCCCGTCCGGCGGCCCCGCCGCTGAAGGCCATGGCGGTGTTCGCGTTCAGCTACGCCGGGATCGTCACCGCCGTCGCCGCGCTGTCCACCAGCCCGGCCGTGAGACCGCTTCTGGGCCAGGCGTTCGCGGGCGCGATGACGATCGTCTGTCTCGCCGGGGCGGCCGGGATGGCGGCCTGGGTGGCCGGGGGAGTGCGGCCCGGGCTGACGCTGCTGGTCGACCGCACCCGGGCCCCCAAGGTGATCCGCCGTTGTCTGCGCCCGGTGCTGATCGGTGTCGGGGTGCAGCTGCTCGCCGGTCTGGTGCTGCTCGTGGTCGCCGTGGCCCTGGGCTGGGACCGGGTCACGACCCTGCACGGCGCTCTCGGCGCCGGGGTGGTCGGCGGCGTCGTGCTGACGCTGGGTCAGCTGCTGGTGGTGCCGAACCTGATGATCTGGGCCACGTCCTACGCCACCGGCGCGGGCTTCTCGGTCGGCTCGGACACCACGGTCGCACCCGGCCGGCTCGATCTCGGTGCGCTGCCCGCGATTCCGGTGCTGGGTGCGCTTCCCGGGGCGCCGGGTTCGGAGCTGCTGTGGCTGCTGGTCGCGATCCCGGCCGTCGGTGGCGTGGTGACGGGAATTCTGGTGCTCCGGATTCCTCTGGGCCGCACATTCATTCACCTCGACGCCTCGCCGACGCGTCAGCTGATCGACCGCGTGCCGCACCACGTGCGCCTGCCGGCGGCGCGGGCCGTGGTGGCCACCGGCCTGATGACGGCGTTCTGGGCGATGCTGGGCTGGCTCTCCGGCGGTGCGGCGGGCCCGGGACGCCTCGGCACGATGGGCCCGGACCTGCTGGTCTTCGTGCTGTGGATGTCGCTGGAGTGCGGGGCGGCGATCGTGCTGACGGTGGCGGCCGGGGTGGGGGTGCGGGCGCTGAGCCGTGACCGGCGGGGGGCGGTGGACGGCGACGAGGATACATCCGGTGCGGCGGGTGCGGCGGGTGCGGCGGGTGTTGCGGGTGCCGCGGGTGCCGCGGGTGCCGCGGGCGTCTCGGGCTCAGGAGGCGTCTCAGGTTCGGGACGCGTCTCAGGTTCGGGAGGCGTCTCGGGTCTCGGTGGCCTTTCGGGGTTGGGGGCAGCCGCGGGTTCGGCGGGCAGCCCGGGTTCTGCCGGTTCTACGGGGGGCTCGGGTTCGGCGGGTGAGCCGGGCTCGTCCGGCTCGTCGGGGTTGGGTGGGCCGACGCGTGTCTCGGGGTCGCTGGGGTCGGCGCGTACGCCGGCCCCCGGGTTCGCGAGGAGGGACGAGGCGAGGACGCCGGGGTCGGGTCTGCGGACGCCGGGGTCGGGTGTGCGGACGCCGGGGTCGGGTGTGCGGACACCCGGGGCGGGACTGCGCGGGACGGGTTCAGGAACGTCCGGGCCGGGAACGCCGGGTTCAGGGACGTCGGGCCCGGGGGCGCGGGATGCGGGCGCGGTGACGCCCGGGTCGAGTTCTCGCACATCGGGTCCGCGGACGCCTGGTGCCGGAGCCGGAGGCGCCGCCCAGCGGAAGCGGGCGCTCGCACGGCGGAGGCCAGGTGGGGTGGCGGGCCGTCCGGAGTCGCCGGCCTCGCTGGCGAACGACCCGCTGGCGTGGCTGGACGAGCCGTCGTCGGGGGACACCCCGAAGAAGCCGAAACCGTCCGACCCGGCGTAGGAGGAGACCTGCGACCCGCCGCCGGAGTGCGGCGGCGGGTGGCGGTGGCTACGGGTTACGGCTGCGGTCCTGGAGGTTGTCGAGGATGCTGTCGAACTGTTCGCGGCTGCGGTCCTGGCAGGCCTGCTGGGCGACGTCCGTGTTGGCGCGCGCCTTGCAGCTCTCGAGCTCGGACCACACCGGGTAGTAGACGGCGTGGGACATCAGCACGATGAGCAGATAGCCCGTCATGCCGAGTCCGAACAACGTGAGAATGATGCCGCGCGAGCCCATCCCGGCCCGGCGTATCTCGGCCAGGCCGACCAGGGCCCGCATCCCGACGTAGGCGGCGGCCAGCCCCAGAGCGATCCCGGCCAGCCGGAACGGCAGGGCCAGCTGCACCACGATCAGCATCCCGATCACCATGAGCACGAACAGGCGCGACCGGTCACGGGTCTTGAGAGCGAGCGCCTTCAGCTCGTCGGCGGTCTTGCGCCTCCGCGCCGGCACGTTCCAGCCCGGGTTGCCCCCGGGCCCACCGGCCGGCGGCCCGGAGGGGGACGGACTCTGGAACCAGGCGCCCTGCCCCGGCTGTCCGGAGGGAAGTGGGCCCGGCTGCCCAGGACCCCCGTAACTCGGGCCGCCGGGACCGAAACCGCCGGGACCTGGGCCGCCGGATCCGTCGTGCGGCGGCGGGGATCCCCACTCCGCGCCGGAAGGGTCGGAAGGGCCGGAAGGGCCGGACGCCGCCGGAGTCCGCGGGGAGCTGGGGGTTTCGCCCGACTCCGGTGACGTGGAGGTGAGGTGGGGGGTGGGGTGACCGGCGCGTCCACCATCGGGCTCTTCGGGACCGGCCGCGGGCATGCTCGGCAGCCAGGCCGCCGGGATCTGGCCGGGCGGGAGCGGGGGGCGGTGGCGGGAGCACTCGTCGGTGGGGTCTTCGGCGGCGGACCGGGAATCCGCCGCGGCATCGGGAACCGGGCCGGGCACGGCGGCGATCGGCTCGGTCACTCCGGCCGCGCGGTCGTCGTGCGGCACCGGGGTGTTCTCCGGTGCATCGGGCCAGTCGTTGCTCGGCCCGGGGTTCGGGGTGCTCGGCACGGCTCCTCGTCGTTCGCTCGGGCGACCACCCGGCGGCGGTCGAAATCGTACAGATGTTCTCAAAAGATCCAGTGCCGCGGGGACGCGGCGGGACCGGCGCCGGAACGTGCCCGGAGAGGTCGGCGCCCGGGGGTGGCCCGGGTCTGGCTATCGTCTCCGTTCGTGACCGAGGAACCGCAGGTGCCCACCGCAACCGGACCCGAGAGCAGCGCCACGGCGCAGCCGCGGGTCACCGTCGTCGTGTCCGGCAGCGGAACCTTGCTGCAGGCACTCCTGGACAACGCGCAGGGCTACACCATCAGTTCCGTGCTCTCCGACCGCGCCGACGCGCTGGGTCTGGAGCGCGCCCGGGCCGCCGGCGTGCCCACCGCGGTGGTCGAGCTGAAGGACTTCCCCGACCGCGCCGCCTGGAACCAGGGCCTCCTGCGCGCCGTGGACACTTTCAAGCCCGACCTGATCGTGCTGGCCGGCTTCATGCGCATCATCGGCGAACCGCTGCTGGCGGCGTACGACGGCCGGGTGATCAACACCCACCCGGCCCTGCTGCCCTCGTTCCCGGGCGCCCACGGCGTGCGCGACGCGCTGGCCCACGGGGTCAAGGTCACCGGCTGCTCGGTGATCCTGGTCGACGCGGGCACCGACACCGGCCCGATCGTCGCCCAGCAGGCGGTCGAGGTGCTCGACGACGACACCGAGGAGTCGCTGCACGAGCGCATCAAGGTGGTCGAACGGGCCCTGCTGGTGGACGTGGTGGAACGGATGGCGGTCGGCGGCTGGTCGGTCGAGGGTCGCCGGGTGCGGCTGGGCTGAGGTCGGGCTGGGGTCGATCTGGGGTCGGGCACCGGTCGGGCGCCGGTCGGGCACCGGCCGGGGACCCGAGGGCGGCTCGAGGGTTCGGGGACCGGGTGCGAGGCCGGATCGGGCCTGCGCCAGGCGTTGCTAGGATGCTTCCGCCGCGACTGGCGTTCGGGTGGGCAACCACCGGGGAGCGGTGGAGTGTCGTCCTCCGGGTCGTTCGCCTGGGCCCTGAGCTGCAGCGACTGCTGCGCAAACCCCTGACGGCAGAACACCGCTTGGAGTGAACGCATGACGTCCGAATCCACCAGCCGCCTCCCGATCCGCCGGGCCCTGGTCTCGGTCTACGACAAGACCGGTCTCGAAGACCTCGCCCGCGGCCTGCACGAGGCCGGGGTCGCCCTGGTCTCCACCGGTTCCACGGCCTCCCGCATCGCGGCGGCCGGCGTCCCGGTCACCAAGGTCGAAGACCTCACCGGCTTCCCCGAGTGCCTCGACGGCCGGGTCAAGACGCTGCACCCGAAGGTGCACGCCGGTCTGCTGGCCGACCGCCGCCTCGACTCGCACGTGCAGCAGCTCGGTGAACTCGGCGTCGAGCCGTTCGACCTGCTGGTCAGCAACCTGTACCCGTTCACGGCCACGGTCGCCTCCGGCGCCACGCCCGACGAGTGCGTCGAGCAGATCGACATCGGCGGCCCGAGCATGGTGCGCGGCGCCGCGAAGAACCACCCGTCGGTGGCCGTCGTGGTCGACCCGGCGCGCTACGCCGACCTCCTGGCGGCCGTCGCCGCGGGCGGGTTCACCCTGGCCCAGCGTCAGCAGCTGGCCGCCGACGCGTTCCGGCACACCGCCGAGTACGACGTCGCGGTCGCCTCCTGGATGGGCAGCGTGCTGGCGCCCTCCGAAGACGGCTCGGCGTTCCCGGTCTGGGCCGGTGCCACCTACCAGCGCGAGGCCGTGCTGCGGTACGGCGAGAACCCGCACCAGCAGGCCGCTCTCTACACGTCGGCGCAGCCCGGCCTGGCCCACGCCGAGCAGTTGCACGGCAAGGAGATGTCGTACAACAACTACGTCGACACCGACGCCGCGTGGCGGGCCGCGCACGACCACGGCCAGGCGCCGACCGTCGCGATCATCAAGCACAACAACCCGTGCGGCATCGCCGTCGAGACCGGTGCCGACGGGGTGGCGGGCGCGCACCTGAAGGCCCACAACTGTGACCCGGTCTCGGCCTACGGCGGCGTGGTGGCCACCAACTCCACGGTGAGTGTGGCGATGGCCGAGCGGCTCTCCGAGATCTTCACCGAGGTGGTGGCCGCTCCCGGCTTCGAGCCGGCCGCGCTCGAGGTGCTCACCCGCAAGAAGAACATCCGCCTGCTGAAGGTGCCGGCCGCGCCGGTCCAGGCCGTCGAGACCCGGCCGATCAGCGGCGGTCTGCTGATCCAGCAGGTCGACCGCATCGACGCCGGGGCCGGCGACGAGACGGCCACCGCGGGCGACGAGCCCTCGAAGTGGCGCCTGGTGTCGGGGGAGCCGGCCGACGCGGCCACGCTCGCCGACCTGGAGTTCGCCTGGAAGGCCATCCGCGCGGTCAAGTCCAACGCCATCCTGCTCGCCGACGGCGGCGCCAGCGTCGGCATCGGCATGGGCCAGGTCAACCGGGTCGACTCGTGCCGCCTCGCGGTCGAGCGGGCCGGGGCCGACCGGGCCAAGGGCGCGGTCGCCGCGTCCGACGCGTTCTTCCCGTTCGCCGACGGCCTGCAGGTGCTGCTCGAGGCCGGGGTGCGCGCGGTGGTGCAGCCGGGCGGGTCCATCCGTGACGAAGAGGTGATCGCGGCGGCGCAGGCGGCCGGCGTGACGATGTACCTGACCGGCACCCGGCACTTCGCGCACTGATCCGTCCGACGTCGAACGAAAGAACGGGGAGCTGAGTTCAGGTGGAAGGGCCGTCGCTACCGGTACGCCGGATCGCGTTCCTGGTGGTGCTGCTGCTGGTGGCGGCGTCCCTGCCACTGACCTTGCTGTTCACGTTCAAGGCGGGTGGGGCGGCACTCGCCCTGGCCGCGGTGGTCGGGGGCACCGCCCGCGCGGTGCTGCCCGACTACCTCTGCCTGGGCCTTCTGGTCCGGTCCCGGCAGCAGGACGTCCTGACCATGTTCGTCCTCGGTATCGCAGTTGCGCTGTTGGCGTGGAAAGTCCCCGGAGGGTGATCGCGACCCGGGGGGTCTGCGCATAGGCTGGCGCAATCTGGGCGCACGCCCCGATGCAACGCCGATCCGGGGTACAGCGTTCTTCAGGGGCAGGCCCGGATCCGGGCCGAGGGAAATGCCCTGAACGCCCGCGCCGGCGTCGGGGGGAACTGACGCGAAAGGGATTCGATGAGCGAGCCTACGACCCCCGGTGCCCAGGCTGCCGCGAGCCGCCCGAGCCCACTGGAGCCCCCGCCCCTGGCCGCTCCCTCGCTCACGCTCGCCGCGCCCGAGCCGCCGCCGGTGATCGCGCAGACCCAGGCTCCCGAGATGGCCCCGGCCGTCGACCCGGCGGCCCTGCCCGGTCTCGACGCCAAGGTCGACGACTACATCGGCTCCCTGATGACGGCCGACCCCAAGTCCCCGGAGTTCGCCAGCCGCACCAACGACGTGCGCACCATGGGCGACACCGACATCCGCGAGGCCGCCGACAGCTCCAACCGGCTGCTGCAGGTTCCGGTGAAGGCGCTCAACGAGGGCGGTCTCGCGCAGGGCTCGAAGGTCGGCTCCACGCTGATCGAGCTGCGCCGCACGGTCGAGGACCTCGACCCGAAGGGCGCCCAGGGCTCCCGCAAGATCCTCGGGATGATTCCGTTCGGCAACAAGGTGCGCGACTACTTCCAGCGGTACCAGAGCGCGCAGGAGCAACTGAACGCGATCATCCAGGCGCTCTACAACGGCCAGGACGAGCTGCGCCGCGACAACGCCTCGCTGAACCAGGAGAAGCAGCAGCTGTGGACCACCATGGCGCGGCTGAACCAGTACATCTACGTGGCCGAGCGGCTCGACGCGCGGCTGTCGGCGCAGATCTCCCAGCTCGAGGCCGGTGACCCGCAGCGCGCCAAGGCCCTGCGCGAGGACGTGCTGTTCTACGTGCGCCAGAAGCACCAGGACCTGCTGACCCAGCTGGCGGTGTCGATCCAGGGCTACCTCGCGATGGACATCATCATCAAGAACAACCTCGAGCTGATCAAGGGCGTCGACCGGGCCACCACCACCACGGTGTCGGCGCTGCGCACGGCCGTGATCGTGGCCCAGGCGCTGTCGAACCAGCAGCTCGTGCTCGACCAGATCACCGCGCTGAACAGCACCACCTCGCGGATGATCGAGAGCACCTCGGAGATGCTGAAAGACAACTCGGCCCGCATCCAGGCCGGCGCCGCCTCGGCCGCGGTCGGTCTGCCCGAGCTGCAGCGGGCCTTCGCCAACATCTACGCAACCATGGACGCGATCGACACGTTCAAGGTTCAGGCGCTGGACACGATGGCGTCCACGATCGGCACGCTCGAGACCGAGACCACCAAGGCGCGCGGCTATCTCGACCGGGTGCACGCCAACGACCAGCGCACGGCCCAGGCCGAGCGGGGCGGCGCGCTCGATCTCGGCATCAACCGCTGAGCCCCGCCCGAAACCGCTGAGAACCATCCGAAACCGCTGAGAACCCTGACGTGACAACGGAAGAGCTGTAGACCTGACCATGCGTGCGAAACGGGGCCACCGTGGCCTTCGGTGACTGGCTGGGCCGGATGTTCGGGAAGGATCCCGAACCGGAACCGCCCCGGCTCGAGCTGCCGAAGGTGAAGACCAGCGCCGAGCTGCTGGCCGAACTCGACGAGTTCGAGCGGGAGATCGCGACGCGGGTGCCCACGATGGTGCTGTCCCGGGTCTCCCGGGTGGCGGCCATCGTGCGGGACACGGTGCCCCGGCTCGACCAGCTCGGGGCCGGCAGCTACCAGGCGCACACGGTGGTCGCCACTGCCACGAGCTATCTGCCCGAGGCAGTCGGGGGCTACCTGCGTCTGCCCCGCTCGTGGGCCGACACCCGGCCGATCGCGAACGGCAAGACCGCCCTGCTCCTGCTCTGCGACCAGCTCGATCTCCTGGGCTGGAAGATGGACCAGATTCTGGACGCGGTGGTCCGGGCCGATGCGGCCGCCCTGGTCGCGCACGGTCAGTTCCTGGCGGAGAAGTTCGGCGCGGGAAGCGGTCTCGACCTGGGCGGCCAGATCACCGCGCCGCCGCAGCCGACGTCCGCGACGGGTGCCACCGCGTCCACCATCGACACCGAACCCGACGACGAGCCGACCGACCCGGGGCTCACCCCGCCGCGCCGTCTGCAACCCCCGGGGGCCTCATGACCGAACTGACGCAGACCCTCGAGGCCCTGGGCGCCACCGGCGCCGGGGCCGGGCTGGACCGTGAGCAGGCCCGGGCCGAGGGCGCCGCCTTCGCGGCCGCCATCGCCGAGTCCGCCCCCGGTGCCCCGCAGGAGTGGGCGCAACTGCTGGGGCGCACGGTCCAGGACTTCTTCGACGCCGCCAGTAGCGCGCGGCGCTGGCGCAACGCGCCCACCGCACTCCTGACGCACCTGGCCGGCACCCCGCACGCCGCCGCCTACGCCCGGGCCCTCACCGAGGTGGCCTCGGCCGCCTGCTCGCTGGGGGAGCCGACGATGCGGGTCGTGGCCAACGCCGCCGCGGCATCGGCCGCGCAGCTCGCGGTGACCGACACCCCGCCCCCCGCGCCGGGTTCCGGTGCGCACCCGGGCCACCACCGCGTCCCCCCGTTGCCGATGCCTCTGACACCGCAGGCCGGAGCGCCCCTTTCGGTGCAGGACCTCCCCGGGGGCTGGCGCTTCACGGGGGGCACCGACCCGCTGCAGGCCCAACCGCCGGGGCTGGCCCAACCGCCGCTGCAGGCCCAACCGCCGCTTCAGGCCCAACCGCAGCCACCGGCCCAGGCCACCGCGGGCGACCCGCCCGCGGCCCCCGGGGAACCGGCCGAACCCGAGGTCCCGCCCAAGACCCTCGCCGAGCTGCTCGAGGAACTCGACGCGCTGATCGGCCTGACCACGGTGAAGAACGAGATCCACCGTCAGGCCCAGCTCCTGCGCGTCGAGAAGCTGCGCGCCGAGGCCGGTCTGCGCAGCGTCACGATCACCCGGCACCTGGTGTTCAACGGCAACCCGGGCACCGGCAAGACCACCGTGGCGCGACTGGTCGCGGGCATCTACCGGGCGCTCGGGCTGCTCTCGCAGGGGCACCTGGTCGAGGTCGACCGCAGCGAACTGGTCGCCGGTTACCTCGGGCAGACCGCGGCGAAGACCGCCGAGGTGGTCAAGAGCGCGCTCGGCGGCGTGCTGTTCATCGACGAGGCGTACTCGCTGGCCGGTGACGACTACGGCACCGAGGCCATCGACACCCTGGTCAAGGAGATGGAAGACCACCGCGACGACCTGGTCGTCATCGTGGCCGGATACCCCGGCCCAATGGCCGGTTTCATCGCGAGCAACCCCGGTCTGTCCAGCCGCTTCCGCACCGTGATCGAGTTCGACGACTACACCGACGCCGAGCTCGAGCAGATCTTCACACTGCACGCGGGCAACGCCGACTACGAGATCGGCGACGAGACCCGGGCCCGGTTCCGCGAGCTGCTGCCGTCCGAGCGCCGCCCGGTCGGTTTCGGCAACGGGCGCTGGGCGCGCAACATGCTCGAGGCCGCGATCGGGCACCAGGCCTGGCGGCTGCGTGACGTCGAGGCGCCCACCCTCGAGCAACTGCGCGAGCTACGGCCCGACGACCTCGAGGGTGAGAGCCGGGCGAGCAACGAAGTGGACCCCTTCGGCGTCCGCACAGACGACAGCCCCGCCGACCCCGGAACGGAGATCGCCCCATGAGCCTCACCACCATGCCGGTGCCCGGCTACGGGCGCACCGTCCCGGACCCGCCCGGCCGTCCGGCCGTGGGCCTGGGAACCACCGTGCGGCAGACGTTCTCCGGCAGCCCGGGCCGCCTGCGCCTGATCGCGATCGGCGCCGTGCTGGCCGTGCTGTTCGGGGCCGTGGTCGGGGCCGTGGCCCTGAAGGCCCGGTCCGACGCGCTGAGCCGGGCGTCGTCCTCGGCCACCCACCTGCTGCGCCTGCAGGGCGTGCAGACGAACCTGGCCCAGGCCGACGCCGACTCCACCAACTCGTTCCTGCAGGGTGGCCTGGAGTCACAGGCCCAGCGCGAGAACTACCTGTCCTCGATGGAGGCCGCGTCGAAGGACCTGGCGCTCGCCGCCCGGCACAGCCAGGCCGACGCCGAGGCCCTGGGCGAGGTCAACGCCGCGCTGAACCGGTACTCCGGCTTCGTGGCCTCGGCCCGCGCGAACAACCGGCAGGGTCTGTCGGTCGGCGCGAGCTACCTGACCACGGCCAGCGACCTGCTCGAGGCCGACGTGATCAAGCCGCTCGAAGAGCGTGCCGCGGCCGACCAGCGGGCGGTCGACGACGCCTTCGCCGACGCCGCGACCTACCGCTGGATCCTCGTGCTCGCGGTCGTGGTGGGCATCGGCGGCCTGGTCGCGGCGCAGGTGGCGGTCACCCGGCACTCGCACCGCTACGTCAACCTGCCGGCCGCCGCGTCCACCCTGGTGCTCGTGATCGCGCTGGCCGGGGCCGCGGTCGCGATGACCACCGCGCAGAGCCAGGCCAACGACGTGCGCACCGATTCGCTGCGCCCCGCCCTCGACCTGAGCACCTCGCGGGTGAACGCCTTCCAGGCCAAGGCCCAGGAGAGCCTCACCCTGATCGAGCAGGGTTCGGCGACCGACGAAGACCCGCTGTGGACACCGAAGTTCGACGCCGCGCGCGACCTGGCCACCGGTGAGGGCGCGCAGGAGCTCGACGCCTACGCCGAGCAGCACGAGAAGATCAACGCGCTCGACGTGGACGGGGCCTGGCGCAGTGCGGTGCGGCAGGCCACGTCCGCCGCCGACGACTCGGCCAACGCCCACTTCACGAAGTACGACGAGGTGACCCAGAAGCAGCTGGAGAGCGCCGAGGCCAAGACCACGCAGGATCTCGCGGGCGCCGGTGACGCCCTGGTGCCGACCGCGATCGTGCTGCTGATCATCGGCCTGCTGTGTGCCGGAGGTGCCTACTGGGGCGTCTCGTTCCGGATCGACGAATACCGGTGAGGGGGAACGTCATGAAGCGATCTCGCCTGGCCGTGATGGTGGGCGTCGCAGCGGTGCTGGCCGGGTGCGGCGCACCGCAGGCGGTCAGCGAAACCGTTGTCCGGCCCGAGGCCGCGCAGGCCGCCGACAACACCATCGACAACTGCGAGCAGGACGGGCTCCCCGTCGTCGCGTCCATCGACCCGAAGGGCATGACCACGGCCGCGAGCTCGTGGCCCGACGGCTCGACCATGGCCGCGATCAAGAAGAAGGGCAAGCTCGTCGTGGGCGTCGCCGGCGACGTCACGCTGTGGGGCTCGCGCGACCCGATGACCAGCAAGCTCGGCGGTTTCGACATCGACGTGGCCAAGCGGGTCGCCCAGGAGCTCGGGCTCGACCCGAACCGCGACGTCGAGTACAAGGTCATCAACTTCGCCCAGCGGCTGCCCAAGCTGCAGGCGCACGAGGTCGACCTGGTCGCGCACACCATGACGATCACCTGCGACCGCTGGTTCAACGTGAAGTCGCACATCAACTTCTCCAGCGAGTACTACCGGGCCGGTCAGAAGCTGCTGGTGCGCAGCGACTCCGAGGCCACGAAGGTGGAGGACCTGAAGAACGAGAAGGTCTGCACCACCAAGGGTTCCACCAGCCTCGACACGATCAGGGGCAAGGTGGACGACGTGGTCGAGGTGGACGCCGTGGGCGAGTGCCTGGTGAAGTTCCAGGAGGGCGAGGTCGCCGCGATCACCAGCGACGACACCGTGCTGGCGGGGTTCGCGCAGCAGGACCCCTACGCGAAGGTGATGGCCGGCGACGCCCTCACGATCGTCCCGTACGGCCTCGGCACCGCCCCCGACGCCGCCGACTTCACCCAGTTCGTGAACGTGGTGCTGGAGAAGATGCGCGGCGACGGCACCTTCGACCGGCTCTACTCGAAGTGGATGGGCAGCGACGGCGGAACCCGCCCGGACGTGCCCCGCGCGGTCTACGGGCGCACCGCCGACGAGCTCGAGCAGGAGCGGAGCTGATGCTCCGTTCACCCCTGGTCCACCCGGGGCGGGGGGCGTCATGGTCGAATTGCCGACGATGACACACGTCGAACACGCCACGGCCCCGGCCGCCCCCGGTGGTCTCGGGCAGGCGATCGGGGTGGACGAGCTGCGCACCTACCTGGGGGCGCTCGACTCCTGGCGCGCCACCCGCAAGCGCGAGCTCGACCAGATCGACGCCGCGGCCCTGCGCTCCGACGAGGCCGACAGCTACACGGCCGACCTCACGCTCGCGATGACGATGTGGCAGTCGGTCAGCGACCGGTACACCGAGCTGTTCCAGATGTGGGACTCCGGACGGGTCGGCCCGCAGCAGCGCGAGCAGATGTCCCGGGTGATCTGGGGCACCGGCGGCAACGGGTTCACCGGCTCGATCGGCCTCTCCGTGGTCGAGGCCGGCCGGCTGTCCGACGCCCTCACCGCCACGCTGCGCGCCCGGCTCTCGTTCGACCCGATGGCCGCCGACGTGGCCGCGCGCATCCAGGCCACCCGGGCCACCCTCGAACGGTGCGCCGAGCAGCTGGCCACCAGCCGCACGCGTCCACCGTCGCTGCCCGACATCGACGCGCTGACGCGCCGCCTCGACGAACTGGCCGCCAAGGCCCGCCGCGGCTCCGACGTCAGCGGGCCGTTCGCGGTGATCGAGACCGCCGCCGCCCGGGCCGAGCGCGACCTGATCGTGGCCGCCGCCGCGCACCGCGACCTGGGCCGCGACTACCGGGCCGCGCTCGCCCGCCGCCGGGAGCTCGAGGCCGAGGCCGACGAGCTCGACCGGCTCGTCGACCGCACCCGTGCCGCCGTCGTCCCCGCCCCGAAACTCGCCGTGCCCGACGTCTCCCGGCTCGGCAAGGTGCCCCAGACCCGCGAGGCGCTGGACCCGTTCCGCGCCCGCCTCGACCTGGTCGCCACTGCGATGAAGCAGGTGCGCGACACCTACACGTCGGCCCTCGGCGAACCGGGCGTCCTGCTCGGGCTGCTGCGGGCCTTCGCGGCCAAGGCCCAGGCCAACGGCCGGGCGGCCGATCCGCTCGTCGCACTCGTCAAGCAGCAGGCCGAGACCGCCCTGGCGGCCCGGCCCTGCCACATCCAGGACGCCCGCAACCACGTCGAGAACTACCAGCGGCTGATCGTCCCGGTCCCCGGGGGAGGAATCTGACATGCCATCGACCCCGCTCTCCTGCACCCAGCCCGGCTGCACGGGCACCATCGAAGACGGGTACTGCAACGTCTGCGGCACCCCGGCCGGAGTGGGCGCACCCGCGGCCCTCTCCGATCCCGACGCCGGGGCGGCCCTCTCCACCCGCACCTCCTCGTCGTCCAACCGGCTGGCCAGCGCCCCGCTCGGCTCGGCCCGCGCGACCGGCAGCACCAACGGCACCCGCCGGCTGGGCTCCACCTCGGCGCGCACCCGCGCGGCCCGGCTCGGCGCGGGCATCACCACGGTGCCGCCGGCCCCGGTGCCCGACCCGCTGGCCGCGGTGAAGGAAGACCCCCAGGTCCCCGAGAACCGGCGGCACTGCCCGAACTGCGGCAACCCGGTCGGTCGCTCCCGCCAGGGCCGGCCCGGCCGCCCCGAGGGCTTCTGCCCGAACTGCCGGGCCGCGTTCTCGTTCACGCCCAAGCTCAAGAAGGGCGATCTGGTCGCGCACCAGTACGAGGTGGTCGGCGCGATCGCGCACGGCGGCCTGGGCTGGATCTACCTGGCGAAGGACAAGAACGTCTCCGACCGCTGGGTGGTGCTCAAGGGCCTGCTCAACTCCGGCGACCCCGACGCCCTCGCCGCCGCGATCGCCGAGCAGCGGTTCCTGGCCCAGGTCGAGCACCCGCTGATCGTCGAGATCTACAACTTCGTCACGCACGACGACGCCGGGTACATCGTGATGGAGTACGTCCCCGGCAAGTCGCTGAAAGACATTCTGAAAGACCGGATCTCCGGCGCCGGCGGGATGTTCAAGCCGTTCCCGGTCGACCAGGCGATCGCGTACATCCTCGAGGTCCTGCCCGCCTTCCAGTACCTGCACGACACCGGGCTGCTCTACTGCGACTTCAAGCCCGACAACATCGTGCAGGCCGGCGACTCGATCAAGCTGATCGACCTCGGTGGCGTCCGCCGCATCGACGACCTCGACTCGGCCATCTACGGCACCGTCGGCTACCAGGCCCCCGAGGTGCCCGACGTCGGCCCGTCGGTGGCCAGCGACATCTACACGCTCGGCCGCAGCCTGGTGTCGCTCGCGATGGAGTTCCGGGGCAACACCTCGACCTTCGCCACCACGCTCCCGAGCGTCAACGACACCCCGCTCTTCCAGCAGTACGACTCGCTCTACCGCCTCCTGGCCAAGACCTGCGCCCCCAACCCGGGCGACCGCTTCGCCACCGCCGACGAACTGCGCACCCAGCTGCTCGGCGTACTGCGCGAGGTGGTGGCCGCCGACCGCCGCGGCGACCGGCCCGCCTCACACTCCACCGCGTCGCTGCTGTTCGAGCCGCCGGTGGTCGAGGGCGACCGGCTGCAGTGGGACAACCTGCCGAAACTGCGCGTCGACGAGACCGATCCGCAGGCCGCCTGGCTCGCCTCGATCAGCGTCACCGAGCCCCGCGAGAAGCTCGACCTGCTGCTCAGCGCCCAGAACCCGTCCATCGAGGTACGTCTCGCCACCGCCTACACCGCGGTCGAGGCCGGCCAGCTCGAGACCTGCGACCGCATCGTCGGCGAGATCCTCAACGACGACCCGTGGGAGTGGCGCTCCATCTGGCTGGCCGGACTCGCCGCGCTGGCCCGGGGCGACGCCACGAACGCCCAGGCCGCCTTCAACGCGGTCTACGGCCAGGCCCCCGGTGAGCTCGCGCCCAAGCTCGCGCTCGCCGTGGCCTGCGAGGAGGGCAACCAGCCGGACATCGCCGAGGGCCTGTACCTGACCTGCCTGCGCACCGACGCGAACTTCACCGCCCCGGCCGCGTTCGGCCTGGCCCGGATCCGTTCCCAGCGGCACACCGACGGCGTGGGCGAGCTCGAGGCGGCGATCGCGGCGCTGGACATGGTGCCGAGCACGAGCCGCAGCTTCGTCAGCGCCCGCCGGCAGAAGGCCGCGCTGCTGGCGGCCTCCGACGCCGGGCTGGACGCGCTGGCGGCCGCGCTGGAGAGCGTGGCCTCGGTGCGGCTCGACCCCCGCGACCGCGCCCAGCTGCGGGTGAGTGTGCTGGACGCCGCACTGAGCGACGTCCAGGTCAGTGGGCCCCGGCCCGATGTCCTGGTGGGAGGGGTGCCCGCCGAGGCCCCGAAACTCCAGGACGGTCTGGAGGAGGCCTACCGGGAGCTGGCCTCTCTCACCGAGAAACGCGACGAGCGGGTCCGGCTCGTCGACCAGGCCAATCAGGTGCGCCGCTGGACCTGGCGGTGACCATGCCCGACCGAACTGCCCAAGAGGTTGATGTGAACGAGAACCCGCCGCCCGCCGCGCCGCCGGGGCAGAGCGTGATCTGCCCCAACTGCGGGGAGGACGCCGAGCCCGGTGACCTGTTCTGCGAGGGCTGCGGTCAGGACCTGCCCGACGGCATCACCCCGGTCGCCGCCGACACGTCGAAGCGGCCGGGCGGCATCGCGCACCCGGCCTCGCCCGCGACGCCGGTCGACCTGGAGGCCCTGAGCCCGAACTGCCGCACCTGCGGCGGCACCTCGTTCCTGGACGGCTACTGCACGAACTGCGGTTCGCCCGCGGTGAAGCTGCGCGACCACTGGCAGGAGCGCCCGGCGGCCTGGGTCGCCGCCGTCTCCGACCGGGGCCTGCGCCACCATCGCAACGAAGACGGGATGGCGCTCGCCGCCCGTCCCGAACCCGGTTCGCGGGCGGTTCTCGTGGTGTGCGACGGCGTCTCGTCGTCGTTCGACTCGGACATCGCCAGCCTCGGGGCGGCGCGCGCCGCCCTCGAGGTGCTGGAGCGGCCGCGTCCTGACGTGCCGTCGGTGGCCGGCCGGATCTCGGCCTGGAACGAGCGGCTGGCGCTGGCCGGGGAAGAGGCCAACAAGGCCGCGATCGAGGCCGGGCGCCACCCCAGCGGCCGGGTCGGGGAGCGTCAGGACAGCCCGCCGTCGTGCACGTTCGCCGCGGCGGTCGTCGACTCCGGGGTCATCGTGGTCGGCTGGGTCGGTGACAGCCGGATCTACTGGATCCCGGATTCCGGTGAGCCGGAACAGATGTCGCGGGACGACTCGTGGGCGACCGAGCAGATCCTCGCCGGGGTGCCGCGCGAGGAGGCCGAGAACGGGCCGCGGGCGCACGCGATCACCCGCTGGCTCGGGCCGGACAGCCCCGACTTCATCCCCACCCGCGACTCCCGCGTCCCCGATCGCCCGGGCTGGCTCCTGGTGTGTTCCGACGGGCTCTGGAACTACTGCTCACCCGCTTCCGACCTGGCGGCCCTGGTGAGGGGGATTGCGGACGAGGTGCACGGCGAACCGGAACAGCTCGCCGGGCGTTTGGTCGAGTGGGCGAACCGGCAGGGCGGCATGGACAACATCACGGTCGCCGTTGCGCGGATCGCTCCGATCCCGCCGCGGGCGGCCAGTGCGTTGCCTGACGAAACCACTACCCCCGTCCACGCAACGCCGGACGTGCCCCCGCGCGTCCATCCGGCGGAGCCAGAAGCCTGACCCGCACCCCTGAACCACTCCGGGCCACACCTCACGGTGGCCCGACGAACGATCGGAGAGCGAGATGCCGTCCTTCAGCGCCGAGGTGTTCCAGAACGAGTTCATCTCCGAGGGTGCCACCGACGTGCACGCCATCGTCTCGGTGACGTGCAGCGGAGCCGGCGAGGCCGGGCGCGGCGGAGGGGGTGACGCGGCCGAGATCGTCATCGTCGACACCTCCGGGTCGATGCTCGACGCGAAGATCGTCGCCGCCCGTCAGGCCGCCGCGGTCGCGGTCGACCAGATTCTCGACGGCACCTGGTTCGCGATCATCTCCGGCACGCACATCGCGACGCGGGCGTTCCCCTACCCGAACGCGCGGGTGTCGATGGTGCAGATGGAGCCGGGGGCGCGGGCTGCCGCCAAGGAGGCCATCTCCCGGCTCGAGGCCGACGGCGGCACCGCGATGGGCTCGTGGCTGAAGCTGGCGGCGCAGCTGTTCGACACGGTGCCCCAGGCCACGCAGCGCCACGCGATCCTGCTCACCGACGGGCAGAACCAGAGCGAGCAGCCGCACCAGTTCCAGGCGGCGATCGAGTCGGTCACCGGGCGGTTCCAGTGCGACTGCCGCGGTGTGGGGGCCGACTGGGACGTGGCCGAGCTGCGCCGGGTCTCCACCGCCTTGCTCGGCACGGTCGACCTGATCGCCGACCCGGCGTCGATGGCCGCGGACTTCGAGGCGCTCATGCAGAAGGCGATGGGCCGTGGTGTCGCGGAGGCCCAGCTGAGGGTCTGGGCGCCGCAGGGTTCGCAGCTGCTGTGGGTGCGGCAGGTCTCGCCGAACGTCGAGGACCTGACCGGTCGCAAGATCGAGATCAACCCGCTGACCTCGGCTTTCCCCACCGGGGCCTGGGGTGACGAGTCCCGTGACTACCACGTGGCGGTGCGGGTGTCGCCGCAGCCGGTCGGGCAGGAACGTCTCGCCGCGCGGGTGCAGTTGTCGGTGCGCGACCAGATCGTGTCGCAGGGGCTGGTGAAGGCCAAGTGGTCGGGGGACGACGCGCTCACCACCCGCATCGACCCGGCGGTCGCGCACTACACGGGTCAGGCCGAGCTCGCCGTGGTGATCCAGGAGGGTCTGGCCGCCAAGGCGGCCGGTGACGAGGCCACGGCCACCACGAAGCTGGGGCGTGCGGTCGCCCTCGCGGCCGAGACCGGTAACGATGAGGCAACGAGCAAGCTGCGCAAGGTCGTCGACATCGACGATCCGGCGACCGGCACCGTGCGGTTGAAGCGGTCGGTGGACAAGCTGGACGAGATGGCGCTCGACACCGCCTCGACGAAGACGACAAGGGTCAACAAGCGATGAGTGCACGCTGTCCCGACGGGCACGTCTCGGAATCCACCGACTACTGCGACGTCTGTGGGGCGCCGATGAACCCGGCGCCCGCCCCGTCGTCGCCTCCGCCGCTGCCCCGGTCGAACCCGCTCGACCTGCTCCCGCCCTCGGGTGGCGTCGGTGGCATCGGTGGCGCGGACAAGGAGTGCCCGAACTGCAACTCGGTGGTACCCGAGGCCGACCTGTTCTGCGAGGTCTGCGGTTACGACTTCACCACCGGCGTGATGCCCGACCCGGTGGAGGCCGCGGCCGGCACTCCCGCGCTCGGAATCCCCGCGCCCGCGATGCCGGTGGCCCCGCCCTCCCCGGCGGCGCCGCTTCCGCCCGCCGCCCCCGCTGCGCCGGGTTCTTCGTCGGCCCAGGGTTCTGCGGCGGCACCGGGTTCTGGGACGGCACCGGGTTCTGGGGTGGCCCAGGGTTCTGCGGCGGCACCGGGTTCGCCGTCTGCCCCGGGGCAGACGGCCGGGCCGGGTTCCGCGGCGGTGTCCGGTGCTCCTGCCGGGGCCGGTTCCTCTGCCGGGTCGGGTTCTGCGGCGGTGCCTGGTTCGTCTGGCGTGGCGGGTTCTGCGGCGGTGTCCGGTGCTCCTGCCGGGGCCGGTTCCTCTGCCGGGTCGGGTTCTGCGGCGGTGTCCGGTGCTCCTGCCGGGGCCGGTTCCTCTGCCGGGCCGAGTTCTGCGCCGGTGTTGGGTTCTCCTGCCGGGCCGGGTTCCGCGTCCGTGCCCCCTCCGGTCCCGACCTCCGCGCCGGCTGCGGGTCCGGCCCCTTCCGCCGTGTCCTCTCCCGCCCCGTCCGCACTCTCGTCCCCCGACGTGCCCGACGAGGTGACCAACCCGAACCCCATCTCCCCGTCCCAGTTCTCGTCACCGAAGGTGCTGACCTGGGTGGCCGAGGTCTGGATCGACCCGGACTGGTACGCCACGCAGGAGAGCGACGAGCCCTGCCCGTCGCCGGGCATGCCCGCGGTGGTTCCGCTGTGGGACCAGAGCATCCTGGTCGGACGCCGCTCGACGAGCCGCAACATCCACCCCCAGGTGGACTGCGGCACCGACCACGGCGTCTCGCGGCGCCATGCCCAGCTGACCACCGACGGACAGCGCTGGTTCGCCGAAGACCTCCAGTCGTCCAACGGCACGTACGTCTCCTCGGCCGGGGCCCCGTTGCCCACCGCGCCGATCCCGGCCGGCCAGCGCGTCGAGTTCCGTGAGGGCGACCGTGTGTATGTCGGTGCCTGGACGCGTCTCGTAGTTCGCAAGGCGACGCCCGAAGAGCAGTAGCCCCGTTGATTGCGTGACGTCCAAGGACGTCACGCAATCAACGACTGCCCTACGAAGAACAGGCCCTGCCCGGTCGTGCGAGACCTGCCCGGTCGTGCGAGACCTGCCCGGTCGTGCGAGACCTGCCCGGTCGTGCGAGACCTGCCCGGTCGTGCGAGACCTGCCCGGTCGTGCGAGAGCCGCCCAGCAGTACAAGGCCCGCCCAGTCGTGCGAGACCGCCGAGCGGTACGAGGTCGCCCGTCCGTACGAGACCGCTGAGCTGCCACGAGACCGCCGAGCTGCCACGAGACCGCCCGACTCGCGAACGCGCCGGGCCTCGCGAAAACAGCGGGGCTCTACGAGACCAGCCGGTTCTCCGCCGTGAGCACCTCGAGCGTGCTGACAGGGCTGTCCACGGTCGCCGTCCCGTCGACGGGCAGCCAGGGCCCGCCACCCACGGCGTACTCCCCGCTGTAAACCGTTGCCAGTCGAACCTTCTGGCGCCCCGACGTGCGATACACATGTGCCGTGCGCAGCTCCGGATAGGGCGCCCCCGCGTCTTCAGTGGTGAGCGAGTTCCCGTCGCCGTACCGCCAGCGAAACTCCAGAGGTGTGGCCCGCACCCGCACCGGCTGCCCGAGGATCGTGGTCGGGAGTGTCACGGTGTCGGCGTCGGCGTAGAGGTTGGTCGGAATGTTGACCAGAGTGCGCCCGTTGGGTGGCTGCATCACGATCGGCGACGCCGGCAACGGCAACCGTCGGAAGTCCTCTCCCGTGAGAACCGGCACGACAGGCGGCGGTTCGTCGGGATCCACCCCGCCGAGACAGAGGTATTCACCGGTGCTGGCCCACTCGGCCGAGCCGACCGGCGCCGAGAACACCCAGTACCCGATGTCGTCGGGCTCTGCGGTGGCGGCGCAGAGGGTGGCGGCGGCCAGGCAGTTGACTGATTCCGTTCGGGTGGGGGAGTTGCCCTCGCAGGCCGGGACGTAGGTGCGCACGAAGCGAGGTCCGGTCGAGACCGGCCGGGCAACCGGCTCACCGGAAACGGGATTCCGGCCGGGCTGATGACCGAAGACCTCGGCGTAGTCGTCGGCCAGGGCGGTGTCGAGACCAGGCCCGTCGACCGGGGGATTGGAGCTCGACGAGATCAGGAGCAGGACGGCGGCCACGGTGGCAGCAGCAGGCATCAGTCGCCCTTCGAGGAGATGGTGACCGCGGCCATCCGCCAGGACTTCCCGGTCCATTCGATGCGCGAGTCGGCATTGATGGCCTTGAGTGCCTTTGAAGTGGCCACGACGGAAGCGTTCTCGTCGAGAACCTGGCTGGCTTCCTGGTTCACCACGCTGATGACGACGACCGAGGAGCCGACCGGCCCGGGTGCGGCCTGGATCACCTGAGGGGTGATCCGCCCGCCGGTCTGGCGAAGGCCTTGCGCGTTCGCCTGGTCGATCTCGCGGGTCGCGCTGGTGCAGAAGACGCACTCCTCGCCACTGATTCCGTTCAGAGGTGCGGAGTTACCCGACGTGTAGCCGTAGTTGTAGACGTCCCAGAAGTACCGCACGAACTTCTCGGCTCCCGCGGCCGTCTGCTCCGCCTCCGGCGCCACTGGTGCCTCGATCGTCGCCGTGGGACTGGGCGTGCTCGAGGCTGAAACCTCTGAGCTGGGTGGGGGACTCGGTTCGCCACTGCCCCCGGTGCAGCCAGTCAGAGCCCAAATCCCAGCCAGCACACCAATAACAAGCCGCGCTCTCATCCGAAATCCTCCCCCGACCATGGAAAAAGAGTAACGACCCGTCACCCGAAAGTCCGCCCACGATCCAGGCCTGTGGATAACCACGGGCTCCTGCCGACGTCCCCGTGCCGGAGTGACCGTGCCGGTGGGGGAGGTGGGGATGTGTCTTGCAAGGCTTGGACGATGCGTAACGTTTGAGGGGGCCAGAGATCATGGATCGTCTGACCAATCCAGAAACAAGACCCCCTGCCCCGGTGCTCTGGTGCGGAACGCGTCCGTCATCGGGCCGGAAAACAGCAATCCCGGCCACTCTCCACAGACGAAGGAGAGGGCCGGGAAGCTCGGGATCAGCTGAAGACGACCGTCTTCGTCCCGTTGATCATCACCCGGTTCTCCGCGTGCCAGGTGACGGCCCGCGCCAGCACCTGGCACTCCACGTCCCGCCCGACCGCGGCCATCTGCTCGGCGCTTGTGGCGTGCGTGACCCGGTGCACGTCCTGCTCGATGATCGGGCCCTCGTCCAGGTCCGACGTCACATAGTGGGCAGTGGCGCCGATGATCTTCACGCCGCGCGCGTGGGCCTGGCCGTAGGGGCGGGCCCCCTTGAAGCTCGGCAGGAACGAGTGGTGGATGTTGATCGCCCGGCCACTGAGGGCGTCGCACAGCGACGGCGAGAGCACCTGCATGTAGCGGGCCAGCACCACGAGGTCGATCTTCTCGCGATCGACGATCTCCAGGAGCTGCTTCTCGGCCTCGGGCTTGGTGTCCTTCGTGACCGGGATGTGGATGAACGGGATGCCGTGGCTCTCGACCAGGTCCTGGAACTCGACGTGGTTGCTCACGACGGCGGGGATGTCGATGCCCAGCGCCCCGATGCGGTGCCGGAACAGCAGGTCGTTCAGGCAGTGGCCGAACTTCGACACCAGGATCAGGGTGCGGCAGCGGGTGCTCGCGTCGACCAGGCGCCACTGCATGTGGAAGGAGTCGGCGACGGACAGGAAACCGGCCCGCAGACGCTCGAGGGTCTCGACCGGGTCGAGCGCGCTGAACTGCACCCGCATGAAGAAGGTGCCGGCCTCGTCGCCGTCGTGGTCGTCGTACTGCTCACTCTGCAGGATGTTGCAGCCGTGCTGGATCAGGAAGCTCGCGACGGCGTAGACGATGCCCGGCCTGTCCTCACAGGCCAGCGTCAGCACGTACTGCCGGCGGTCGGCGGGGGCGGAACCGCCCGCGCCGAGGGGGGCAGGTGCGGGTGTGGTCGCGGGAAGAACGGGAGAAGAGGCCTCGGTCACCTGCGCAGAGTGCGGGGACGGGCACCGAACGGTCAAGCGCGGCGCCCCGGTAACGGTTGAGCGACATCCTTGAACACCCGGCGGTCGACCAAGAGTGCGGAACTCATAGCACAGCGTCGAGGGTGCTCGGTCCCGCCAGAGCTCGGCACGCTAAGTGAATGTTATGGAAGCGGCAAAGATGCGCACGGCCGTACATGGCAGTAATACGTAGCCGCTTCATAGCTCACTGTCAGACCTGCAGCTCACAAGATCATTGACGCGGATCAACACCCCGTCATGACCTGCGTGGCGTCCGATCAGAGCGGATTGCGCAGCGGCTGTCCGGGCTTCACCTGAGACCGGACTGAGAATCCCAAGTTTGTCTTGAATGGCCTCTGACCAGCGCTGGTATGGTCTGGCCCACATTAGACGGTTGGGAACGGGGTCCCCTAGCATCACGATTCGATCTCGGTTGCGGTGAATGGCCGGGATGCGTCCGTATCAACCGGCCGAAGGCGGCCAGCAGCCGTACCGAACGCCGGCGACCATGGGAGCAGAGAACCATCGTGACGAGCAGACGCAGAGCTCCGGGCGAAGGCGAGCGAAGAGCGCAGGCCACTGCGGAGCGTGAGGCCCAGCCGGCCTCCGCCGACCGCGGTGAAGTGCTCGACAGCCGCCGCAGCCGCGCAAAGCGCGCAACGCACGATCTCGACCCCGCCGCAGGCCGCCGCAAGCGGCGCGCCGCCGTCAACGCGACGCTCAACGCACAGGTCCATGCGCAGGTCGGCGCCCCGGTCACGGTCGGTTCCGTCGAGGGTTCGTCCTTCTTCGCCGACGACCTGGGCGACCCGAGCGACCCGACCCCGACCCGACCCCGCGAGACGAGCCCCCGCGAGACCGGCCCTCGCGAGACCCGTCCCCGCGAGACCAGCAGTACCGGCCGCAAGAGCATCCGCGTCGCCGCCGCCCCGCCGGAAGAGCGCCTGAGTCGCGCCGACCTGCGCGCCCGCCGCGAGCGCATGGAGAAGCGCCGCCGTCGCCGCGCCCTGCAGCGCCAGCTCACCTTCGGCCTGATCGGCCGGGAGACCGACCCGGAAGCGGCCACCGTGGCCATTCCCCGTCTGGAAGAGACCGACACCGGCTCGATCAAGGTCGCCCGGTCGCGCTCGGAGCGAAAGGCCATGGAGACCGGGGCACTCGACCTCGGCACGGTCAGCTCGGCCGACACCGGCAGCATCATCATCGCCGACATCACCGTCGACGACCCCACGCCCACCGGTGAGATCTCCACCCGCCGCTCGCTGCGTGGCAAGCGCCCGCAGACCGGCCGTCGTTCCAGCCGGGGCCCGATCGGCCGCGCCGCCAGCAACAAGCGTGCCTGGCTGGGCGCCGTCGCGATCGCACTGACCGTGGCCGTCCCCGGTGGCTACTTCCTCGACCGCGCCCAGTCCGAGCCCACCCAGGAAGCGGCTCTGACCAGCGAGGGCAACACGATGCCGACGATCACGGCCGACCGGTCCACGTCGCCGACGTCGGAAGAGCTGAAGAAGAACCAGGAACGTCTGGGCAAGGCCACGGCCACGAAGACCAAGAAGGCCGCCTCCAAGACGACCAGCGCCGACAAGTCGAAGTCGCCCAGCGCCAGCAGGACCACGACCACCACCGACGACGCACCGACCAGCTCCAAGCCCGGCGGCACCACTCAGGTCGGCCTGGCCAACCTGAGTGACAAGGCCTCCGGCCTGGGCTGGGCCTCGGGCGTCTACATGCCGGGCAGCAACGCCAGCAACCAGGCGGCCTTCGCCCAGTGGCGCGGCACCGGGCTCGACGTGGTCGTCGACTGGCCGGCCCGCTCCAACTGGGACGAGCTGGTGAACCCGGACTGGCTGTACGCGGCCTGGAAGGGCACCTCGTACACCAAGTCGTTCGGTTTCCCGCCCTTCCCCGAAGACGGCAGCACGCTCTCCGAGTGCGCCACGGGTGCCTACAACGACAAGTGGAAGCAGATCGCCAAGAACATCAAGGCCGCCGGTCTGGACGACACCACCGTCATCCGCCTCGGCTGGGAGTTCAACGGCAACTGGTACGCCTGGGCCGCCGGTGACGCCGAGGCCTTCAAGGGCTGCTGGCAGCAGGTTGTCGGGGCCGCCGAGTCGGTCGCCCCGGCCCTGACCTGGGACTGGAACGTCAACCGGGGCGTGGGTTCCGGCCTGGCCGACGCGACCAAGGCCTACCCGGGCGACGAGTACGTCGACATCGTGGGCGTCGACTCGTACGACATGTACCCGGGCGCCGTCGACCAGGCCAGCTGGAACGAGCACCTCAACGGCAAGCAGGGCCTGAAGTACTGGGCCAACTTCGCCAAGAGCCACGGCAAGAAGATCAGCGTGCCGGAGTGGGGCGTGTACCCGGGTACCGCCAGCGAGGGCAGTAACGGCGGCGACAACCCCTACTACATCGCCAAGATGAACGCCTGGTTCCAAAGCCTCGGCAGTCAGCTGGCTTACGAGTCGTACTTCAACGAAGACGCCCCGTACTACGCCGGCTCGATCTATGGCAGTGGTCAGAACCCGAACGCGGGCGCGAAGTACCAGGAGCTCTTCACCAAGTAGTCCCAGCGAGATGAACGCCCTCGGAATACGTTTCCGGGGGCGTTCTTTCGTTCACGGGCCAAGAGCCACAACGATGGACGCGTCGGGAGACCCGGCGGCCGGGTGGGCCTCTCAGAGGATCCCGTCTTCGATCTGTTCCACGGTCACGCACCAGTACAGATCCTTGGCCAGGGCCTCCGCGTCCACCGCGGTGAGCTGTTTCTTCAGCAGCCGGAGCCGCTTACGGCGGGGCACCTCGGGATCTTGCCCCTCGCCCGCGTAAAAGGTGTCGAAGGCCGCCAGAAAGCCGCGGAACCCGTCCATCCCGCTGTTGAGAAGGCTCGGCGTGCTCGGGGTGGGATCGAGCAGGAAGAGGCGACCCTCGGCGTCCACCCCGATCTCCTGGTAGTGATTCGCCGCCCCGATGACCGTGAACGACCGCCCGCCCATTTCCTGTACGCGGGCCGGCCGGTCGTCGAGGGTGATGCCGAAGCGGAGCTCTTCCATACGACGAAGGATATGGCTTCGTGCCCGTCATCAGGCTTTGGAAGGATCCGGGCCGGGAATCCGGATCGCACCAAAGCTGCTGGCAACCAGGCTGTCCGAATCGCTACTTTTGCCGCATGGTGCTTGTGCTGACGCTGGTCGTCGTGGTGATGGTCGTTCTCGTCCTGGTCTGGGCCGTGAGCGCGTACAACCGGCTGGTCCGGCGGCGGAACCAGGTGGAAGCGGCCTCCGCGCAGATCGACGTGCAGCTCAAGCGCCGTCACGACCTGATCCCCAACCTGGTCGAGACGGTGAAGGGCTACGCCGCGCACGAGAGCGGCACCCTCGACGCCGTGGTGCGGGCCCGGCAGAGCGCCGTGGCCGCCGACGGCGCCCCGGTGCAGCAGCGAGCCGCGGCTGAAAATGAACTCACACAGGTGCTTTCGCGGCTCCTGGCGGTGGCCGAGGCGTATCCCGACCTGAAGGCCAGCCAGAACTTCGGGGCTCTGCAGGCCGAGCTGGCCACCACCGAGGACAAGATCGCCTACGCCCGCCAGTTCCTCAACAACGCCGTGCAGACCTTCAACACGAGCATCGAGACGGTGCCGACCAACATCGTGGCCGGGGTGGGCGGCTTCCGGCCGGCCGAGTACTTCGAGGTCCGGGTCGAAGAACGCGGCAACGTCTCCGTGCAGTTCTGAGGGACTGACGGACCATGTTGACGAAAATCGCGTTCGTCGCGATCTCCCTGGGCCTCTGGGCCGCCGCCTACGCGTACATGCTCCGGTCGACCCGGCCCTCCTCGGTGGAACCGGAAGCAGCCACCCAGGAGCTGCCCGGCTCCGAGCCGCCCGCCGTGGTGAGCCTGCTCGCCAACGACTGGCGCATCACCGAGGACGCGGCCGAGTCCACCCTGCTCGACCTCGCCGCCCGCCGCCGGCTGGAGTTCCGTCAGCCCGCGAACGACCCGAAGCAGACCACGGTGCACCTGGCGGCAACGACCGGCGACCAGCCCCTGACCCCTTACGAGCAGCAGGTTCTCGACCTGGTCACGAGCGTCGCGTACGAGGGCGGGGCCCCGGTCAGTGCCCTGACCTTCCGCGACCGGGCCGCGGCCACCGCCTGGCGCAGGTCCTTCGGTGACGCCGTGGTGGCCGAGGCCCGGGCGAGAGGCCTGAGCCGGCGCCGGTTCTCGCAGCGGCTCCTGGTGGTGCTCATCGCCGGCTCGGTGCTGCCGGCAGGTGCGGTCTACGCCGCGCTGTGGGGTACCGGCTACGGCCGCTGGGGAGCGCTGCTCACGTTGGGCGTCCTGTACCTGGTCGCCGCCCGTCCGCTGGGGGAGCGCGACACCGCCGCCGGCCGGGTCGTGGCCCGGCGCTGGCTCGCGGTGCGCGAGTTCCTGCGTGGCGACGAGGCCTTCGCCGAGCTCCCGCCCGCCGCCGTCACGGTCTGGGACCGCTACCTGGCCTACGGCGCGGCCCTCGGCGCCACCCGGGTCAGCTCGACCGTGCTCGACCTGGGCATGGGCGACCGCACCCGGGTCTGGTCGGCGTACACCGGCCACTGGCGCCAGGTCCGCATCACCTACCCGCGCCTGGGCCTGCACTACTGCAAGACCCCGCAGGAGGTGACCAGGGGGGCGCTCGGTCTGCTGATCCCTGTCGCCGTCATGGCCGGTGTCTCCGGTCTGGTGCTGAGCCGGGCCGACTACGTCAACGTGCCCGCGCTGGTAGGTGCCGCCGTGGTCGCCGGTCTCCTCGTCGTCCGTTCGCTCTATCTGGTCGTGCGCGCGCAGCGGGAGAAGGAGGCGTCCCGGGAGATCACCGGCCAGGTGCTCTGGATCGAGGCCTGGCAGGTGCGCGAGGAGGATCAGAAGGTGCCGCACCATCACCTGGCCGTCGATGACGGGCTCACCGGCGAGACCCGGGCCTGGGCTCTCCCGAACACGATGGTCGACCAGGTCAGAGTGGGTGACGTGGTGCACCTGGAGGTGCTCCCGTGGACCCGGAGAGTGATGTCGATCGCTCCGGCCGTCTGAGATCCCGGGCATTGTTAGTATGGGCGGGCCGCAACTGGCGTTCGGGTGGGTCACCACCGGGAAGCGGTGGAGTGTCGTCGTCATCGGGTCGTTCGCCTGGGCTCGAGGCAAGGCTCGACCCTGACCACCCGACGATGACACCGCCTGGAGTACAAGCATGACGTCTGACGCCGCCTCCACCAGTCGCGCGATCACCAACGAGTCCCTGGCCGACGCCGACCCCGAGCTCGCCGCCGTTCTCCGCAACGAGCTGGGCCGCCAGCGCAACACGCTCGAGATGATCGCCAGCGAGAACTTCGCGCCCCGCTCCGTGCTCGAGGCGCAGGGCTCGGTGCTGACCAACAAGTACGCCGAGGGTTACCCGGGCAAGCGGTACTACGGTGGTTGCGAGTTCGTCGACGTCGCCGAGGAACTCGCCCTCAGCCGCGTGAAGAGCCTGTTCGGCGCCGCGTACGCCAACGTCCAGCCGCACTCCGGCGCGCAGGCCAACGCCGCCGCCATGCACGCCCTGATCCGTCCGGGTGACACCATCCTCGGCCTCGAACTGGCCCACGGTGGCCACCTCACGCACGGCATGAAGATCAACTACAGCGGCCGTCTCTACAACGTGGCCGCCTACGGCGTCGACCCCGAGACGTTCCTGATCGACATGGACGTCGTGCGCCAGAAGGCCCTCGAGCACAAGCCGAAGCTGATCATCGCCGGCTGGTCGGCGTACCCGCGTCAGCTCGACTTCGCGGCCTTCCGCAGCATCGCCGACGAGGTCGGCGCCTACCTGATGGTCGACATGGCGCACTTCGCCGGCCTGGTCGCCGCCGGTCTGCACCCGAACCCGGTGCCCCACGCCCATGTCACCACCAGCACCACGCACAAGACGCTGGCCGGTCCGCGCGGTGGCATCATCCTCGCGGGCGACGAGGAGAACGCGAAGAAGTTCCAGTCCGCGGTCTTCCCGGGCCAGCAGGGTGGCCCGCTCATGCACGTGATCGCCGGTAAGGCGGCCGCGTTCAAGGTCGCCCACTCCGACGCGTTCAAGGACCGTCAGGAGCGCACGCTGCGCGGCGCCAAGATCCTGGCCGAGCGTCTCACCTCGGCCGACGCCGTGAAGGCCGGCGTCTCCGTGCTCACCGGGGGCACCGACGTCCACCTGGTGCTCGTCGACCTGCGCGAGTCGCAGCTCGACGGTCAGCAGGCCGAAGACCGTCTGCACGAGATCGGTGTCACCGTGAACCGCAACGCGGTTCCGTTCGACCCGCGTCCGCCGATGGTCACCTCCGGTCTGCGCATCGGCACGCCCGCGCTGGCCACCCGGGGCTTCGGTGACGAGCAGTTCACCGAGGTCGCCGACGTGATCGCGCAGGCCCTGCAGCCCAGCGCCGACATCGAGTCGCTGCGCAAGCGGGTCGAGAAGCTGGCCGGCGACTTCCCGCTGTACGAGGGCCTGGAGACCTGGTGACCGCGCAGCTTCTCGACGGCAAGGCCGCCGCGGCGGCGATCCGGGTCGAGCTTCGTGAACGGGTCACCGCCCTGCGCGAGAAGGGCATCGTTCCCGGCCTGGGCACGGTTCTCGTCGGTGAAGACCCGGGCAGCGCCAAGTACGTGGCGATGAAGCACGCGGACTGCCTCGAGGTCGGCATCAACAGCATCCGCGAGGATCTGCCCGCCGACGCGACGCAGGAAGACGTGGAGGCCGCGGTGCGGCGGCTGAACGACGACCCGGCCTGCACCGGTTACATCGTTCAGCTGCCGCTGCCGAAAGGCCTTGACTCCGATCGGGTTCTGGAGCTGATCGACCCGTCGAAGGATGCGGACGGTCTGCACCCGACCAACCTCGGCAAGCTGGTGCTCAACGTGAATGCGCCGATGACCTCGCCGATTCCGTGCACCCCGCACGGCATCGTCGACCTGTTGCTGCGCAACGACATCGACCTCAAGGGCAAGGAGGTCTGTGTGGTCGGCCGCGGCGTCACCGTCGGTCGTCCGCTGGGTCTGCTGCTCACCCGGCGCGAGCTCAACGCCACGGTCACGCTGGTGCACACCGGCACCCGTGACATCGCCGAGCACGTGCGCCGGGCCGACGTGGTCGTCGCGGCGGCCGGGGTCGCCAACATGATCACGGCCGACATGGTCAAGCCGGGTGCGATCGTGCTGGATGTCGGCGTCAGTCGCGGGGTCACCGACCCGGTCACCGGAAAGACCAAGCTGGCGGGCGATGTCGCGCTCGACGTGTGTGAGGTCGCCTCCTGGGTCGCGCCCAACCCCGGTGGGGTCGGGCCGATGACCCGGGCGATGCTGCTGGCCAACGTGGTCGAGGCCGCCGAACGTCGGTAGTGCGTCACTGACGATGAGGGACGCGGGTGCACACCCGCGTCCCTCATCGGGTTTCAGTTCTGCTTGAGTGAGCGAAGAGCCAACTGCGAGTAGAGCGCGGCGCCGTCGGCGAGCACCGAGTCGTCGAACACGGCGTGCGGTGAGTGGTTGCTCGGCGCCGTGTCCAGATCGTGCCCGTCCGGGCAGGCCCCGATGAGAACCATGGCTCCGGGCACTCTTTCGAGCACGCGGGAGAAGTCCTCGGTGCCGGTCAGGGGACGCGGCAACGTGAACGTGCGGGAGTCACCGAACAGCTCGGACGCCGTCTCGAACGCGAAAGCGGTGGCGCCGGAGTCGTTCAGGGTGACCGGGCACTCCTCGACGTACTCGATGACCACCTCGACGCCGTGCGCGTCCGCGATTCCCTGGCAGACCTGGTGGGCGATCTCGCGCACCTTGCGCCGCACACCCCGGTCGAAAGTGCGTACGGACGCCTCGAAACCGGCGGTCTCGGGAATCACGGTGTGTTTCGTACCCGCCTTGAGGCGGCCGACCGTGAGCACCGCGGCCTCGAAAGCATCGATGCGGCGGGTGATGGCGGTCTGCAGGGCCATCACCATCTCGCAGATGGCCGGCACCGGGTCGTGCGCCAGGTGCGGCGAGGCGGCGTGGCCGCCGGCTCCCCGGGCGGTGACGAAAAGCCCGTCACTGGCGGCCATCACGGCTCCCGGGCGGGAGGCGATCGTGCCCCGGGACACCTGGTTGGGCAGCACGTGCAGGGCGAAGGCCTGGTCGGCGGCGCGGCCGGCGGCTCCCAGGACACCGCCGTCGATCATCTTCGCGGCGCCCTGGTACCCCTCCTCGCCGGGCTGGAACATCAGCACGACGTCACCGGCGATCTGGTCGCGCCGGGCGCTGAGCAGCCGGGCGGCGCCGACGAGCATCGAGGTGTGCAGGTCGTGCCCGCAGGCGTGCATCGCCCCGTCGACGGTGGAGCGGAACGGGACGTCCACCTCCTCGTGCACGGGAAGGGCGTCCATGTCCGCGCGCAGGAGTACCACCGGGGCCTGCTCGGAGGTCTGGCCGCCTCTGAGCACCGCGGTGACCGAGCCGATCTCCTGGCCCGCCGTGATCTCGAGGTCGAGGCCGTCGAGGGCCTCGAGCACCGCCTGCTGGGTGCGTTGCAGCTTGAGCCCGATCTCGGGTCGCCGGTGCAGCCGATGCCGCAGGTCGGCGAGATCGTCACTGATCCCGGCCGCGTCGTCCAGAAGGGTCATGACTCGTGTCTACCCTTTGGCGCGCTGATATGACAGGGGTTTCAGTCAAGCAGCCCCCGGATCGCGGTCGCGACTTGCTCCGGAGCCTCGTGCACCGGCGTGTGACCGGTGGGTAGCAGGAGCAGCCGGGTGCTTGGGATGCCGTCGGCCAGTTCCTGGGCGTGCCTGATGGGCCGGGCCTGGTCGTACTCGCCGTGCACCACCAGGGTCTTGGCGGCGATGCGGTGCAGGTGCGGCCGGAAGTCGAGCTCGTGCTGGCTCATGAGGGCGTCGTGGGCGGCCTTCGGGTCGGTCGCCGCGGCCCAGGCGAGCCATGCTTCTCGGAGGTGGGGCTCGAGGGGTGCGTGGAACGACCGGTCGAGGACGGCTTCGAGCAGCTGCCGGGGCATCTCCTGACGCAGTTGGCCCAGGATGGCTTCGACGTCGCCGTGGTCGCGCATGTGGGCGCCGGTGTCGACGAGCACCAGGTGGCTGACGGTCTGCGGGTGGTGGATGGCGAGCTGGAGGGCGATGGCCCCGCCGGTGGAATGGCCGATGACCACGGTCGGTCCGGTCAGGTGCCCGGCGAGGGCGGCGGCCATCGACGGGATGTCCCAGGGACCGGGTTCGGTGAGCCACGAGTAGGTCGCGAGTTCGATGTGCTCGCCGAGACGGTCGAACACGGCGGGGGAGCAGAACGACCCCGGGAGAGCTACTGCCGTCATTGGCCGGGTCACCTCGGATGATGGGAGAGGATGGGCGGCATGAGGATCGCGACCGCCAACGTCAACGGTATCCGGGCTGCTGAGCGGCGGGGGATGCCCGCCTGGCTGGCGCAGCGTCAGCCGGACGTCCTCTGCCTCCAGGAGATCCGGGCGGATGACGCGACGCTCATGAAGATCATGGGTGAGGGTTGGTACGGGGTGCACGAGGAGGCCTCGTCGGCGAAGGGCCGCGCCGGGGTGGCGGTGCTTTCGCGCACGGAGCCGGTGGAGGTCCGCTCCGGCCTGGGCTCGTTCCTGGGAGCGGGCCGCTGGGTGGAGGCCGACTTCCAGGTGGCCGGTGGCCTGCTGACGGTGGTCTCGGTCTACGTGCACACCGGCGAGTCCGAGACCCCGAAGCAGGACGAGAAGTACGCCTTCCTGGCCGAGATCCGGGAGCGGATGGGCAAACTCGCGGCCGACGGGCGTCACCTGGTGGTGTGCGGCGACTTCAACATCTGCCACCGGGAGGCCGACCTGAAGAACTGGAAGGGCAACCTGAAGAAGTCCGGCTTCCTGCCGGCCGAACGCGCCTGGATGGACTCGCTGTTCGACGAAGACGGCTTCGTCGACGTGCACCGTTCGCTGGCGGGGGAGGGGCCGGGGCCGTACACGTGGTTCTCGTGGCGGGGCAAGGCATGGGATAGCGCAAGTCCTCAATCTGCCACATGTATTAGTGCAGGTCAGAACGTTACGAAGGGTATTCTCGCGTCGTGCTGAGGGTTGCTACTGCCAACGTGAACGGTATCCGGGCGGCTGAGCGGCGGGGTATGCCTGCCTGGCTCGCGGAGCGTGCTCCGGACATCCTCTGTCTCCAGGAGATCCGCGCGGATGACGCGACGCTCATGAAGGTCATGGGTGAGGGTTGGTACGGGGTGCATGAAGAGGCCTCGTCGGCGAAGGGACGGGCCGGCGTGGCTGTCCTCTCCCGGACTGAGCCGGTGGCGGTGCGCTCGGGCTTGGGCACCTTCGTGGGTGCCGGCCGCTGGGTGGAGGCTGACTTCGCCCTGACGCCTTCTGCTGAGGGGGAGCCCTCGCTACTGACGGTGGTGTCGGTCTACATCCACACGGGTGAGGCTGAGACGCCTAAGCAGGATGAGAAGTACCGGTTCATGGATGAGATCCGGGAGCGGATGAACAAGCTCGCCGCTGATGGCCGGCACTTGCTGGTGTGCGGGGACTTCAACATCTGCCACCGTGAGGTGGACCTGAAGAACTGGAAGGGCAACCTGAAGAAGTCCGGGTTTTTGCCGCGGGAGCGTGCTTGGATGGATTCGTTGTTCGATGAAGACGGGTTTGTTGACGTTCATCGTAAGATGGCTGGTGAGGGGCCTGGGCCTTATACATGGTTTTCATGGAGAGGCCGTGCATGGGATACAGGTGCTGGTTGGAGAATCGATTATGTGATCTGTGAACCTTCCTTAGCTGCGGTCACCGCCACAGCTGACGTCGACCGCGCAGCGACATATGAGGATCGCTGGAGTGATCACTCGCCGGTGGTTGCTGATTTCAATATGACTTGGTGACCTTGCCTTGAGCCCGCGGACGTGGGTGTAGCATCTCACGCAGAATAGGCGCCAATTCTTTCCGGGGGAAACGTGAATCCTGATGAGTTGCGGCGATCAGCTCTTGAAGAGGCCGAGTGGTCACTCATGGCTGAAGGTATTAGGTGCCATGAAACGGGTGCTCGCCGCGCGGCCTATATCATCGCCTGGGTAGCTTGCGCGGAGGCGTTGACGGCGCGCTTATCCTCGATGAGTCACGGCCATGGTGGTTTGGCGAAGGAACTCGAAGCTTATCGAAATGACCCAAGAGATGCTGACCTCATTCGGATGGGGCAACAATATGGGTATCTCTCGGAAGTCGAAGCCGAGACGCTTCGCACCATCATGAAGCACCGGCATCAATATGCTCACCCGAATAGCATTAGCCCGCGTGCTTTTGAGGTGGAGTTTGCTATCGAATATGCAACGCGCACCGTCCTGGCAAGGCAAGCTAAGACCACCGCCAAACTTGCAAAGCAACTGGCGGAGAGAATAGCTACCGACCCTGAGGTGATTTACTCTGGCGTTGCTCCTGCCAAGGCATGGGTAGATGAGAATGCCGATGAAATCGCTCCCGAAGCCCACTCTGCTTTTCTTATTTCTCTTGCGACATGCGAAATTTCGTCCACTAATGCTGATGCCGAACTACTTCGGCAGCGTCGACGAACAATAATTGCTGATCTTCTTGAAAGGTGGCGTCCGGACTTCACGGAATCGCGATGGAAGTTGCGGGAGATTCTTGATGGGTCGCAGTGGCTGGACTTTGCTTGTGCAGTTACGACGGTCGACCATTGGCATCTGATTCCGAACAATTTACAACCAAAACTTGTACAGCGTGTCATCCGAGAAGCGAATCCTCAGGAGCGTTCTCGACCCCCCTGGTCCGGTTTGGCTGAAGTTGCGAGGGACCCCAGGACAGGAAACCAGGAAATCAGGGATGCTCTTGTGGGTTGGGCTAACGTGGTGGATTTGCGGGTCCTGAAAGTTGACCCATGGCAACCTATGCTCTTGGAGTTTACTTCGAGCAGACTGCGGACGGCTTTGACATCCCCCAGTTGGGGGAGTGACGGAGATCGGGTGGAGGCGGACCGGAAGACCGCCGCGGAGCTCCTGAGCTGGTTAAGAATTGCAGAGTTGAATCGCCTCGATACGGAGGAGCAGCAGCAATTGGCCCGGTCCTTGATGTCGGCCGCACTGACGCATGCCAGCGAAGAGGCTCTTACCGCAGCTCAAAGGCAAGTTCGGTTCCACGACAAGAGTTCCCTGCCGTTTCATGAGACCTTGAAGCAAATCCTAGAAGATCCTGAGAGATTCAAGAAAGATGAAGAGCCTCCTTTTTGATAGAGAATTTGAATGTCCGCGGAGTAAGGTAGGTGTGCCCTTCCAATATTGAAGAAAATATTCACATGAACAATCGCCCTTAGCGATTTAGTTCCTCTTGGATGGCCTTGATGATCGGTGCCCAAGCATATTGCACGTCTTCGAGTTGCTGCTGCCCCGGGATTCGCTTCCCGCTGTAGCGGTATTTTTCCCATTCGGCCCTCAGGAATACGATGTCCTCATCAATACGCACGACCCCTTCGTTCGTGAGTACAGTTAGGGCGCGATGGAAGTCTGTGGTGTTGAAGGGTTGGCGTCCGGCGAACTTCATAATGAAGACTCCTCGCTCGCCCCGGTGCCCGTGATTTCGAGTAAGGTTCATAAGCTTGTTAATTAAGCGCACGACTTTTTGGTCTTGTCCTTCATCTTCGTCAAGGTCAACTCGGTGACTCACCCACGGATAGTGCAATGTCAGCGACTTCGGTACGCGTAGTTCCAATTCGCCGTACGGGGGAAGCTGAGTGCATTCGGTCGGCAAGATAAGCTCTTGGCTTGCCTCCATCACAACATTTGGTTCCCCAGAATCATCGCTGCCAGCGCTTCTATGCTTACGAGTTATCTCAACATTAGTTCCTTCGGCTCTGATATCGCGCCCCCTGATGAAAAGATCCGGCCCCAATGGGAGGCTCGCCCCACGACTGGTAAGTTCAACACGGCCACGCGAATCAATGGTCAAATGAGTAAGTGGTCCCATCAAGCGTAGAGTATCGGGAGTTTCTGGGATCAGTTTGAAATCAACTCTCCTATCGCCGCTGTCCCCACGCTTGATAGCGACATAACCTTCAAAGTACTCCTCTTCGGGGGGAGTACTGATAGCCACATCTATCGAAGACTTGGTCCACTCTGACGCAATTAGTGAGGCATGCAGGGCAGCAAATTGGGCCTCCTCGATGATCAATTCATCTTTGGCGTCCACGAAGTCGAAGAGAAGGCCGGAAGCTTGTCCAATATCTAGGAGCCTGCTTGAGGTAAACAAGTTTCCATTGAATTCTGTGGCGGCTACATAAGCCTCAAAAACGGGACTTGCCCACTGCCCCTCAGATCGGAATGCGTGCTCCTCGGCAAAGCTGGAGACTCTCTCGCTATACTCATTTCGAATCTTCTCGTCATCAATATGGCTCATGTCTGGATAGGGTGATTTTTCAAGGGAGTGGCACAGCCACTGTATTTGCTCGGGGGGCAGGTAAGAGGATGCGGGGGGAAGGCCTAGTTCGCTTGCGACGGGCGCCACTTTGGTCTGCTCACGCTCTAGCAGCCCTTCCATGATCTTTTTCAAGAGTGCTATGCGGTCGGGAGAAGTCTGATTGATTGTTTCGAAACTTTGGCGAATGGCTAAATAGTTGGGCTTTTTAATTAACATTGCCGATACGGCGTCCAGTACGGGTGGGTAACCCACGAACGCTTCTGAGTGCGAGCCAGTTGCTGCCCGGCGCAGCGCGTCAATCAATGCATCACGGGCTCGCGTATACTTTTCGCTCGTTCGATCCGTTTCTGGGTCGCGGTGCCTCACTACCTCATCGACGTATTCTCTGCAGCGATCAGGGGCGAAATGCGAGATCTCCCACCACGAAACCGTAACACCAGCATCGGTTAGATTGACCCAAAGATCTTCTAAAGTCCTTTCGCGGCCAAATAGAATGCATTGAATGCCATCTGCTGTGAACTCCTCGATCGACGAAACGAACTCCTGCCAGGAGGTGCCTGAAACCCGCACGCGTGCTTCATCGAGAGAATCGATGACAACAATTGGTTGTGATGCCGACCTTAGGACAGGTTTGATTTGGTGAGTTCCTAAAAACTGCATCAGTGCATGCTCAAGAGAAGTGCCACTGACTGCCTTATCCATCTCCAATTTCCACAGGGGAGATCGAAGGCGCAAAGCTAGCTGACGAGCGACGGTGCTCTTACCTGCCGCTCCCCTTGCTGAGACCAGAATGATCGAAGGGTCGCTTTCTTCGACATTTGGTAACAACACAGGCGGAACAAAGAATTCGTTCGGCAATGCTTGAGGAACTTCAAACTGCGGAGATCCGAGTCCATTCAGCCCAGTCTGTGTGCCAATGATTTCTAAGAAATCATTGAACAAAGTAGCTGCTTGCTCCCCCATGGGCTCCCCCTTGATGCAGTTTCAGTCGGGATATCCTATGGCCGGATAGTCGGCGCAGCGTAGCTGACCTGCCGTTCGGCGTGGCGGTACCCGAAATAGTCCGGATCCGGTGGCTTGGGTCGATCGCATGTTCCCATAGATGGGAATAGGCTAATTCGGTGTGGCACGTTGGTGGGTTCGCCCATTTGGTGGCGGGGCGTAAACTATCGTGCTAGATAGCATTATTGGTGATCAGTCCGGTTTTATGGTGGAGGTGTGGGTCGTGTCCTCGTCGATTCAAGCTGTGTTTTTTGATGTTGGCGAGACGCTGGTTGACGAGACGCTTGAGTATGGGACCTGGGCTGACTGGCTCGGCATCCCAAGGCATACATTCTCAGCTGTTTTTGGAGCCATTATTGCCCGAGGTTCGGACTATCGAGAAGTATTTCAGTACTTCCGTCCAGGCTTCGACTTGGCTGAAGAGCGTCAGAGACGAGTCGATGCAGGTCTGCCTGAGTCGTTCTCCGAGCAGAACCTGTACCCAGACGCGCGCACATGCTTGGCCTCGCTGCAGCAACTCGGCCTGACCGTTGGTGTGGCTGGAAACCAGACGGCTCGGGCGGAGACGATCCTTCGAGCGTTGAAGCTGCCGATTGACGTACTGGGCACCTCGGACAGTTGGAACGCTGAAAAGCCTTCTATCGCGTTCTTTGAACGGCTGGTTCAGGAGGCTGGCTGCCCAGCAGGCGAGATCTTGTACGTGGGCGACCGCCTGGACAACGATCTCCTGCCGGCCCTGGATGTTGGTCTCGAGGGCGCCGTGATCAAGCGTGGCCCGTGGGCTCACATCTGGGCCGATCGGCCGGAGCTGGAGCGATGCCTGTTCCAACTCGACAGCTTGGCTGAGTTGCCTGATCTGGTCGCTGCCCACAACAAGGCTTTCGAGTTCTGATCGGTTACGGCCTGCTGCTCGTGATGAGCGTCCGCGCCCGATCGATGGCGTGGTCTGCGGAGCCTGCGGGTAGGCCGTCTCGTACGTCGGCGAGTTGTCGCATGGTTCGCTGAGACGTCACGAGCGGGACGTCGTGCTCGATGCTGATCACGGTTCGCGCTGCGGCATCGGGCGAACCGCTGATCAGCTGGGCTGTAGCAAGTCGGGCGGAGATGAGGACTCGGGAACGGCGCTGTTCGGGGGAGCGGTCGTTGAGCGCTGCCTGTAGGTGGGGGACGGCCTGGTCGGGGTGTCCGAGGTAGGTCAGGATCGAGCCGGTCTGGTGCTCCAGGGCTGGCACCCCGTATCCGCCGGTCCAGCCTGCTGTGGAGCTGGCGCGTTCAACGTCTGTCTCGGCGCTGCGGAGGCAGGCTTGCGCCGACCAGCGGTCTCCGGAGGCGGCGTGGGCTTCGGCGAGCATGCCGCTCGTCCATGCCCGGAGCCGTGGGTTGGCACCTCGGGGGAGAGCTGAGCATGCGGCTTCGGCGAGTTCCACAGCCCGTTGGTGGTGGCCCAGTTCGACGGCTTGAAGCGCCAGAGCTCGGAGGGCCGTTGCTCGGGCTGGGCCGTCGTTGGCTTCGTCGGCGAGGCGGGCTGAGCTGATGTAGTAGCGCTGGGCTTGGCCGGCGCGGCCGGCGTCTGAGGACATCCAGCCGGCCAGGTACGTGAGCTGGGCGGCCACCGTGAACAGTTCGGGGCGGTGGCGGCCGGTCGAGCCGTGCAAGAGCGGCAATACGGCGCTCGTGAGGTATGCCGCTGTCGGCGGTAAGGCGTGGTCTCCGCCGAAAAGGTCGTCAGCTCGGGCGAACTGGGCCGTCATCTCGCGTATGCGTTCGATTTCGGCTGGGCCAGCGTTGACCGACGAGGCCGAGCGCTTGGGGATTTCCCAGGGGCGGGGTGGGATGGTGAGGGCGGCGAAAGCGTAGAGGCTGGTTGCGTTTAGGAACGATCGTCGGTCCATGTCTAGCCTTCCCAAGCGGCTCAACCTGACTACCGCGTCCCCTTGCCAGGGATCGTCCGGGCTCTCGTGCTCCGGTGAGGGCCATCCGAGGTCAGCCGCGGTGAGGTTGGGGCGGTGCAGGAGACGGCTCATCGCCTCGACGATGACCGGGACGGCTTCGGCTCGCGGGGTGGTTCCGGTTCTCCAGTGTGCGAGCGTGCTCTTGTCCGGGTACAGCACCCGTCCGCCGGCCTCGACGCTGACACGGTGAATCTCGGCGGCGATCTCGGCCAGCGTGCGGTTGGTGTCCTGGATCGCGGTCTGCCACTGGTGGTTGCTGATCGGACGTCGTCGTGCCGTCATATGCACCTTCCCCCGTTCCCCCGGTTAGGGGGCCAGCGTGGTCCGCGTGTGCAACGTGGCGCAATCGGGACTGCGCATCATTCAACGGCTTTCAACCGCGCACCATCTTCTCGTCAGCGCTCCGGCGACGAACACTCGTAGTACCGGACACGACGGGAGCTGGATCATGACGAACGAATCGGTGCAGGTCAGCGAGGCTGCGGCCGGATACCGGGTGATCACGTGGGCCGATCCGGAAACAGCGCGTGACCTGGCTCAGCAGGTGCTCGACGGGCACGGCGGGCTGGACATCATCAGGGCACCGCACCTGACCGAGCGGTGGGCGGTACGGGCTGCGAATGCGGATCGGGTCACGGCTGCGGTCCGGGAGCGCATCGGGGATCGGGTCACCATCGAGCACAGCTTCGGCATGGTGAAGTGGCCGGGCCGGCTGTTTCGGGTGCCGTGGCATCAGGACGGGATCGATGAGCACCTGGTGCTCGATCCGGCTCGTTCGGTGTGCGCGTGGCTCGCACTGACGGACGCGCCGGTTGAGGCTGGGGGTCTCCACGTCGTCCCTGGTTCGCATCTTCGTGGTTATGTGCCCCATGCCCCGGAAGTGGAGCCGGATCCGGCGCGCGGCCATGCAGTCGCCATCCCCGATGTGGACGAGTCGCGCGCGGTGGCGCTGCCTCTGACCGCCGGTCAGGCGGTCGTTTTCGACGTTCGTCTGTTTCATGGTTCGCCATCCAACACTGCGACGTTTCCTCGTATCGGGTTGAACGTCCGCTACGTCGCGCCGGGTGGAATCCTGCGGCGCGACTACCCGAGTTCCGATCCGACCAGGCGCCGGTCCGATCGGTGATCCACCAGAACCACCGAATCCCAACGGTCTCCATCCTTGAGGAGGAGCAATGACGATCATCGACGGGCGTGACGCCCTCGACGTGCGGGAGAACTTCGGGACGCTCGTGCGGGTCCTGATCGGTGAGGACGCGGACGCGGAGCGGCGGGGTGAGAAGTCGCCGATCGCGCGTTCGGACTGCACGTACTACTGCCCGGACGCCTCGACGGCGGCCCGGGTCATCTCGGCGCTGCGTGAGTCCGACGAGCGGCTGAGGTCGCGGCCGGAGGAGCTCATGCTCTGGGACTGGCAGTCGACGTTCTGGGAGGCCGAGCTCGGCAACCCGGCCGGCGGTGGCTCGGTCCGGCTCGGTGTGGCCTGGTACGACCCGGCCTTCTTCGCCGAGCGCCGCGACGCCTGGTTCGGGCGCATGCACACCGAGATCTACAAGCAGCTCGGCGTGCCGCTGGAGAACATCACCGTGCAGCACTGGACCCTCCTGGACGCCTGACACGTCTGGTCAAGCGACCGGAACGGCCTGGCTGGTAGAGGGTTCGGCCTGAGGCTGCGGTGACCGGGCGATCCACACGCACCCGGTCACCGCGGCTGCCACCGTCACGGCGCTGGCCGCGACGTACGCCACCGTCGGGTTGGCTGCTGCCAGTGCGGGGACGATGAGCATCGAAGCCGTGCCCCCGGAACGGATCAGGGTCTGGTCGACGGTGATCAGTCGTCGGCGGACGCGCGTGGGATGGCTGGCCATGTACGTCCCCATCAGGACCGACGAGATTGGGATGAGGCCACCGGCGAGGACCGAAATCGCCATGAGAACGGGCAGACTCGGTGCGAAACCCGTAGCGGCCATGAGGAGACCCTGCGCGGCCCAGGTCAGGCAGTACGCCACGGCCACGGATTGGGGGAGACGGATGTTTCCCAGCACCAGGTGACAACCAAGTGCACCGGCACCCATAGCGGCCATGACCGTCCCGTAGGCGCCGGGACCCGCGTCCATACGTGTGGTCAGTAGTGCAGGAAGAGCGAATCCGGCTGCCCCAGCGACAATCCCAACGGTGTGCATGCCGAGCATGACGCGGGCACGTGGGTGTTCTCTCAGGATCTGCCGAGCTCGGAGGGTGTTCTGGGTCTTGGCCACATCGCGGGCTTGGTGGGCCACTGTTCGGCCGGTTCCGGCCAGAGCTCGGGGGAGTAGGAGCAGAGCAAGGGCAGAGAGGATGAATGTGGTCGCGTCGATCCAGAAAAGTATGGACGCGGACACGAGAGTCAGTAGGGCCCCTGCGGTCCCGGGGCCGGCCACTCGGGCAATGCGGCCGGTGAGGTCCATCAGCGCGACCACGGTGGGGACGTCTTCGGGTTTCACCAGGTCGGGCGTCATGCTTCCCAGGTTGGGATCGAAGAACGCGCCTCCGAAGCCCAGGAGGCCGGCAACCACGATGAGCCCGGTGATTCCGCCGAAAGCCCAGGCCAGCGGGAGGGCAGCGACCAGGGCGGCGCGGGTCACGTCGATCAGGGCCATTGCACGCAGGTGCGCGCAGCGGTCGATCAGTCGCCGGCCGAAGATGCCGACCAGGATGTAGGGGACGGACTCGGCGACGGCCACCCATCCCATCGCGGCGGCTCCGCCGCGTTCCCAGGCCACCCACATCACGGCCATTGCGTAGATGCGGTCACCGCCGACGGACAGCATCTGAGCGAGCCAGAGCAGCAGAACGGTTCGATCCCGGCGCAACAGTTCCAGATACCGCAACGATCCCCCTGGCCGATTCGCGAACCGATCGAACGACCCGCCGAGACTAGGGGAGAAGAAGGGCTACCCGCAGGGAAACCGGTCCGGTCGTCTACGCCAGGGTGAGCTCGAGCTGGACGAACACCAGCAGAGTCGTTTTCCTCTGCGGGCGGCGAGGTTTGGACGGTGAAAAGGGGCGTCGCACGCTGGTGAACCGACCGAGCGCGTCACGAAGCAACAGGATGGGAAACCAGAAGTGCGGGGTGCGGCGTCGGTTCATCGGCCTTGTCCTCCCGTTGGTGGTCTCGCGGCGGTCCCGGCCGTTCTTGCCGGTCCCGCTGCGGGCACCAGGTACCGCGCCCTGGGAGGCTCGCAATCAACTTCGCCCCGTCCACCTGGTCTCTCGGCAGCTGTGCGTAGCACAGACCTTGACCGGGCTGGGAGTGCGGAGTTGATTGTGAGTCAGGGCGTGGTACCGAAAGGTGAGCCGAGAGACAAAGGTGATCGGCCCGCGCGTCGCCTCACCGATGTGGCAGGGAGGTTCGCGCGGGCCGTACGGACGCGCGTCCTTCAGACTGAGCGCTGACCGTTCACGGCGACCATGCTCCGCATCCGGTCTTCGAGCTCGCGCACCTGCCGGTGCTGCTGCTGTCCGGTGAGCTGGTGCCGCACCTCCTGAACCCGGTCATAGCCGGTGGCGTACCAAGATTCGCTGAGCTGGTCGAGAGCCTTGCCCGCGTAGGTGAACGCAGCTTCGGCGTCGGTGTCGATGTGGGTTGCGGCGAGATCTGCGTAGATCACGGCCTTCTGCTTCGCCGCGTCGGGATCGAGCTGCTCCAAGGACGTTTCGAGGTGGGTGCGGGCCTGCTCGTGGTTTCCGAGGACGTGGTGAGCGTGGCCGGCGAATCCTGCGAACCGGGACGCATCGAAGAAGTCCAGCCAATCGGGTTCGTCGCCCTCGTCGGGGAGTAGACCCTCGGCGCGGTTGAGCGCGCGCATGCTGGTGTCGGAGTCGTTGACGCTCGCCATGACTTCGGCCTCGACGCAGCTGAGCCAAGCTCGGGTGAGCGGGCCCGTTCGGTGACGAGAGTGGGCCGTTGCCGCAGACAGTGCAGCTCTGGCGGCGGATGCGTCCCCGTTGTGCGCAGCCAGAAAGCTGACGTGGGCGAGGACAGCGGCGGCAAGGGCGTGGTCGCCGGCCTCCTCGGTGGCCTGAAGCGCCAGCGTGAGATCCGATTCGGCCGGCTGCACGCGCTTGAGGTCGAAGAAGGCGATGCGGCCGGCCAGCATGGCGGACTCGCTCAGAGCTGTTGCCAATCGCCGAGTCTCGGCCTGTGACCCGCCTGCACTGAGCAGCTCCTGCCCGAGGGAGACGTGGGCCTTGACCGAGGTGTAGAGCGGCAGGGGCGCCGTTGACCAGTACAGATGACGCTGGCTGAGGGTGATTGCCTCGAAGTCGTCGACCACGGCCGACGAAAGGCCACCAGAGGCGTTGAGCTGTTGGGCCATCCGCGCCGGAACGTCCGTGTTCTCGGTCAGCAGGGACGGCAGGAGTGGGGCGGCTCCGAATGCGAGCAGCCCTTTCATGAAGGTTTCGCGGTCCATCTCGCCTTTACCGCTGAACATAGAGACCAGCCTCCACAGCACTTCTATCCCGTCGTCGTTCGTGGCGGGACGCATTGCAAGTTCTTCCGGATCGAGCAGTCCGAGCTCGTCCGCCGGCATCCCGAACACGATGACCAGGTACTTGCGGTATCGCGGTTCGGGGGCTCGTTCGCCGCTTTCCCAGCGGCGGACCGTGTTGCGCGAGAGTCCCGTGTCGGTCTCGTTCTCGGCCGTCATCGCCCGGACGATCTGGCACCGCAATTCCTCGTGTGACCAGCCACGACGTAGGCGGGCCCAGGCAAGCTGACGATTGGGTGGTCGTTGCCCGGATGCCATTGCTGATCCTCCGTCGCCTGGATTCATGCGATGCCGGTGAGCCTCGCCTGACACTTCCTCGCGCTAGGGAAACCGTAGCTGCCTCGCTCCTATATCTCTCGGGGTGGTTACACATGGACGCGTTCTGGCTGCTATCCGCTTACCGGCTCCCCAGGTTGACTGATCGTCATCGGATCGGTCTTGGCATTTGCCCGTGGCAACTCGATCGGGCTTGAACATGGGGGAAAGACGATGGCGGTCAAGCCCACGGTGGTCGGGTACCAACGAGCGCTGGAGGGGCCGGAATCGGCAGACGTCATCCGGGGCCGGCATCTGATTGCGGCCTTCGCTGCGCAGGAGAGCTACACGCTCAGCGAGATTTTCGAGGAGAGCGACCCGACCCAACCCAGCGCGGCACTGTCGGCCTTGCTCGACGTGGTGCACCGGCTGGAGCTGCGAGTGGTGATCGTCCCCAACGTCTTTCATCTGGGACGCACCGCGTGGACGCAGCAGGCGACACGTCGCCAAATCGAACGGGCAGGTGCCCGGGTGGATGTAGCGGAGTCCGTACCCTCCGACGGAGAGCGTCCCACGGGGGGATGCCCACCGAACACGGATGTCCAGTCTCCTGCTCGGGTACCTGCCACACCAACAAGGCGACAGCCGCGTCCGCGACTGGTCCGGCGCGTCCCTCCTGTTGCTCGTAGCGTCTGGACGGGGCGGATGGACGTGGTGCTCTCCGATCTGCGTGATGTCGCCGTGGGCGCCCTCTCGCTGGTGGTCCGCCTCGATCACGTGTTCATCTGGCAGGGTTCCCGGCTGTTGGCAGTCCTCGATCGGGACCACCTGCGGAACTGGCTGCGCCGGCCGCTGCGGGCCTTCGCTCAGGACGACGTCACGCTGTCGCGTACGCAGCGCGGGCGCCTGCATCTGCTGGTCGACGGGTCCACGGCCCGGCTGTTCAGCCGCGAGACCGTTCAGCAACTCGCCGGGCTGGTCTGACGGCATGAAGCTCTTCGAGAGAACTCCCGTGCAGGCTGACTTCGTTCTCAACCGGGAGACGCTGCGTACGGCTCTCCGCCTACGGGGCCTGTCGCTGGTCCATGTCGGCGAGCACCGGGCGAATCCCGAGACGCTGACCGTCTACCTGCATGGGCCCGCCGGTGACTGGGCGAACGGCCGGGCTCTGCTGGTGATCGCGGAGGTGCCGGGCGTCGTCGCGGCCATGGAGTCCGTGTCCGCGCCCACGATCATCCTGGTCCGCGTTGCTCGGCGCGAAGCCGCGGACCAGGAGCTGACCAGTGCTCGCAGCACGGGAGGCGATGCCTCCAACTGATCTGAAGGGGCCTGGTCGCCCTCATTCCTGGGGAGGGCAAGGGCGACCAGGCTGGGAACGCTGTCACGTCCCGGTGTCAGATGGTATCGGGGCGTAAGCACCTAATGCGCATTTGGGCCCCTTCGGGGCGTGTCTGCGTTTGGGTGCATGCCCGGATGCCGTGAGCAGCATGGCGCGGTGATCGGGAGAAGAGATTGGTTCCAGAGTCGGAAAATGGCTCCCCTGAGGACAGTTTTGAGCGGCAAGACCAGGCTCACCGGAAGTTCGCGGAAGCTGCTTGGTTCGCGTTGGCGGATGAGCTGGTCCGTAATCGCTCGCTCGACGATGGCGACGAGCTGATGGTGCCGTGGCAATCTGTCGCGCCCGGGGACGTCCAGGCGCTGATGGGCACCTATCGGCAGGCGCGGCGGGCCGTTGAGCGGCTGAAGGACGCTTTGGACGGGCTCGGCATGAAGGAGGAGCTCCCCGGGCTGGCGGCATCGGTCGATTCGAGTGGGGCGGCCGTTGTGAAGCTGGGGGCTGTGTCGCTGGGCACGGCGGCACGTCTGGAGCAGATCTTGCGCTCGACGCCTCCGCCGGCGGATCGGTATGCGGCATGACGCGAGCATCCGGCAGTTGGTGTTATTGCTGCACTATCCGCGGTCTGGCCGTCGCGACGTGACCGGCGTCCGCGCCGCACGCGCGGCGCGGACGGCCCCGGACCGCGCCAGCGGTCCGGCTTGATGAAGTAAGGGCAACTTTCTACAGTTTTACGTTCGCCCCGTGCATGCGAGGCCCATCTCGATTTGACGAACACAAGCAAAGCGCAGAGTCGAGACTGGATCCGCCGATGTACCGGGTCGCGGATATCGGCCGCTGCGTGCCTCTTCGATCGGGATGCTGCGGCTACTTCAACGTCGCCGAAACAATGGGTACGCCTGCGGTCGGCCCTTGCTGTCAGAGCCGACAGTCCATTGCTGGAGGAACCAGCCGCAGCTCTCGACGGCCTCGATCATCTCCGCCCACCCGGGAATCGACCCGGACATCGTGTGATGCGTCATCGGCGTGTTCAACATCGGTGTGAAGACGGTTCTGCCCTCGTCGATGGCGCGTTGCGCCTCGATGAGGAGACTGTTCGCCTTGGCGTCTTTGATCCAACCCATAGATGGACGGTAGCGATCGGGGCAACCCGTCACTCGCTGTTTGGCGAATCTCATTCGCGGAATCGGTGTCCCGAACTGTCGGCCAAGTGGGTGCCGTGGGCAGACCAGGCGTCCGAGAATCAGCGATTCGGGCGATCACGGAATGCCCGCGCAACTGCGTCGGATCCGGCAGGGTGACTGAATGTCTTGGGAATGGCTCGCACCTGCCAGCAGCGTTGCAAGCACTGCAGTAGGTGGCTTGATCGGGGTCTTGGGCACGCTCGGCGCCGCGCGTCACCAGAGCAAGCGTGAACGCGAAGTGCGTCGAGAGGAGCGTCGCGAAACGGCACTGGACGAGAAGAGGGCCATCTACGGGCGTGTCCTCAACGCTGACTTTGCTATTCAGGCGACCGCTTTTGAACCGCACGGCAAGCAGAGTCTGCGATCACCCGAACTGGTCCGCGAATTCTGGGAGGCAGCGGCTGTGGCCGAACTGGCTGGGTCACAGGAAGTGCAATCGGCTCTGGCTGCCTACGGACAGGCGGTACTTCGCTCGCTGCCCTCTGACGTCGATCCTCAGGTCATGGCTGTGTCGGTGCAGGCCACCCTTCACGAAGTGCCTGCGGCGCGGCAGGCTGCGATCTCGGCGATGCGGGCAGATCTAAGCCTCACGCCGTTGAGCGAAGAGCGTTGGCGATGGTGGTACCGACAGAGCAAGTAGTAGAAGGGGTGCGGTTCTCCGGCCCGCGAAGCAGATCGCTGCTGGGCCTAACCGGGGTGGTTGATCAGCGTGATTCGGTCGGCGGGGATTCGGGTCTCTTCGATCAGTAAGGCCCGTCCATCCCGGTCGCGAGTGAGTCGGACATGGATGATGAGGGGGGTTCCTTCGGGAATGTCGAGTGTGGCGACATCGTCGGGGCGGGGCATCTCGGCACGGGTGCGGTCGATCCAGGTGAGCTCATGGCCCGCATCGGCGAACGCCTGATAGAGCTCGCTCGGGAGTCGGAACGGGTCGTCGTCCAGGCGAAGGTCATCAACGATGACAAATGGAAGCCAGGTGCGATGCATGACCTGCGCTCCACTGGCATGTAGGAGTTGACGTTCGAGTACGAAAACCGGCTCCGTGGCAGGGATGGCGAGCGCCCCGGCGTAGGTGCCGGCGTCCGTTCGGTAGCGGGAAGGTGTCTCGACGTCGGCCCAACCTTCGGCGTCCCAGGTTCGAAAGCGCGGCCCGTCGTCCCCTTCGCTCCGATTGATGGTGGGATCGAGTTCGAGGCTGCTTCCGGCTGCGATTGAACGGATTTCGCGCACTCGGGACGCTCGACCGTGTTCGGTGGTGACGAGGCCGGCCGCGCGGAGAGCCGCGATAGCGTGGCGAACGGTGATCCGCGATACGCCGAACTCGGCGATCATCGCGGTCTCACTCGGGATCGGTTCGCCGGGAGGAAGGTCGCCGTTCTCAATGCGCTCTCTGAGGGTAAGGGCGATCTGCTCGTAGCGGGGAAGCCTGGCGCGTAGTGCGCGGCTGGTGCGGTCCGGCGCACCATGTGGAGCTGCCTGGATTTTGGGCATCGAGACATCAGTGGCGTCGTCGTGCGTGGGCGGCTTGCCCATCGGCTGTGCCCCTTCCCTGCTGCGATCTAAGGCGTCGCGCCTGATCGGCCTTGGTGTCTCAGCCCCGCCATCGATGGCTTGTCCGGCTGCGTCGGGTGGTGTCCGGCGATGCTCGGCTCATCTACTCGTCATCATAAGTAGTTGACTCCTGGCCCGTCCACGGCGTCTACTGATCACCGCACTCATCATAACGAGTTGATGAGTGTCTCGCGGGAGGCAGGTGGTCTTGATGAGGACGATTCCGGTGGACGTCTCGGCGTTCGAGGCGTGGTTGTGCGTGATGCTCCCCGAACCGAGGGTGGCCAATTCGGACACGGGGGAGCTGCGGAAGGATCGGGAGACTGGGCAGACGATGTACTCGGTCGGGGTCTGCGCGATCCAGGGCCGCAACTCCTCGGTGATTCAGGTGACGGTCGTCGGGGAACCGCAGGGGCTGACGCTTGGGGCCCCGGTTCGGGTGCTCGACCTGCAGGCGACACCGTGGGATCGGGATGGTCGTTCCGGGGTGGCCTGGCGGGCTGGCGGTCTGGCTCCGCTTCAGGCTCCGACGGGTGGCCGGCCTGCCGCGAGTGCCCCGGCTGCTGCGGGTAGGGGTGAGGCCCGATGAGATCGCTTCTGCTGAAAGCCGTTGGTGTGCTGGCGGTCATCTGGGCCTTCGGCCGGGTCTCGCATGTCATGTCGTCGGTCTTCGGGGCGGCGGCGCCGGTCGCTTGGCTCGTCCTGCTGGTCATCCTCGTGGTCGTGTGGCGTTTCTCGATCCGGTTGCGGGCGGCTCGTCCGTGGTCCTGGTGGCCGGTGTTCGGGGCGCCCACAGCGGTGTTCTGGATGCTGCGGACCTGGGCGGCGGCGTGTGAGGAGCTGGGGTTGTCGGTTCCGGCGGCTCGCTCGGGGCGGTTCGGGCTGGTCAACGGGCCGGCCGGTGGTCTCGTCGTCAAGGGATCGCCGCTGAAAGTCGTTGCTCCGCGTCGGATCGGTCTGCGGATACGCGAGAACGGGCTGGAGCTTCGGGTCCGGTTGGCGCCAGGACAGACTCCGGCCCAGTTTGAGCGGGCGGCCGAAGGGCTGGCGCATGCCTGGCGGGTCCACCGAGTCCGGGTCGAGGCGGTCCGGCCTGGCTTCGTGACGCTTGTCGGGCTTGGCTTCGATCCGTTGCGCCTTCCCAAGCCTCGCCGGGAGTTCGCAGAACCTCACCCGATGGCTGAGCTGCCGAACAGCACAGAGGACGGGCAGGAACGCGCCGAGTACTCGACGGATCTGGTGATGCCGACGATGCTCGAGGCGACGCCGGGGGATCTGTCGGTGAACGTGGGCATTCGGGAAGACAGCATGCCCTGGCTGCTAGATCTGATGCGCCGTCCGCACTACCTGGTGTGCGGGGCGACTCGCTCGGGCAAGTCGACGCTCACGGTCCGGTTCATCGCTGAATTGTCCCGTAGGCCGGTCGGTCTGGTTGGTATCGATGCCAAGAACGGGATGGAGCTGTCCCCGTTCGGTCCGCGGCTGTCCGCGTTGGCGGTCAACCGGACCGAAGCGGTGGCGGCGATTGAAGGGCTGCTCGGGGTCCTGGAACTGCGGTCGATGACCTGTCGTGATTACGGGGCCCGGTCGATCTGGGAGTTGCCGGCCTCAGTGCGGCCCTGGCCGATCGTCGTGGTCGTCGATGAGGTTGCCGAACTCATGCTCGCGGCCGACAAGCCCGGCAAGGAGGAAGCGGTCCGCTGCATCCAGGGCCTGATCCGCCTGGGCCAACTCGGCGCGGCACTCGGCATCCACCTATGGGTTTCCGGGCAGCGGTTCGGTTCGGATCTCGGCCCGGGAGCGACGCTCCTGCGTGCGCAGCTCGCTGGCCGTGTCTGCCACCGGGTGGCCGATGCCGAGACGGCGGGGATGACGCTGGCGGGTCTGCCGGCCGAATCGGTGATCGAGGCGCAGAAGATCCCCGCCGACCTGGCCGGGGTCGCGGTGGCCGGGGATGACTCGGGCGCTTGGCACCTGGTCCGCAGTGATCCCCTCGACATCACCGAAGCGGCGGCTCTGGCGGCTCAGTACGCGAGTCTGCGCCTGGATCTGCCCGAGGTTGAAGGCGGCGTGCAGCGGGTTCGGCTCGGGGGTGGCTGGTAGTGGACCTTCCCACCCTCGGGTTCCTGGTCTTCGGTGCGGTCTTGTGGGCGGTCTGGCGAGCGGGGGAGCTGCGCGGCTTCCAAGTCCTGGCTGCCGCGCTGGTCGGCTTCTTCCTGGCGAGTTCCGCTGTCGCGCCGACCGTGTCGGACGCCGTTCAAACCATCTTCGACTGGATCGGCACCTGGAGCATCCAATGAGCCCCCCCAGCCGGGCCGTTCCGGCTTCGCAGACATCGATTGCCGAGCCTGTAGGGGGATCGGAGAGACCTCGATTCCCAGCTGGGATCGCTCGTGCAAGGGCGAGTCAAGCAGGCAGCGGCGGTGCCGACGGTGCAGGGGTACCGGCCTGGTCTGAGCCTATTTTGCTTAATAACAACAACTTTCGGGAGGACGTCGTGACGACTCAATCATTCGGGACCGGCTCGTCCGCAGCAGGAAACGTGCTCCGGACGGGCCGGGTGCCCCGGCGGCAGACAGAGGCAGAACGTATGACGGATAGGTGGTCGGATGGCGAAACATACTGGCGACGGCGGAATAACAAAGAATCAGGGACGGCAACTCACGCTCGGGCTGGGCCTGACCCCTGAACTGGCCGAACTGATCGAGCAAGTCAATCGCCCCGATCATCGTGCCTGGCTGGACCAGGTGCGACGAATCGGAGGCTGCGCTCATCCGCTCCACATGCGCGGCTCCACGCGCATCGTCGACAAGACCACCGGGCGCGTTGACCAGGAGTTCAGCAGCCGTGATGCCCCTGACGGCGTGATCCTGGTCCGCTGCCGCAACCGGCGGGCCGCTGTCTGTCCCTCCTGTGCTCGGATCTACCAGGGCGATCTCTTCCAGCTCGTCAAAGCGGGGTTGGCTGGCGGTAAGGGCGTCCCCGAATCGGTCGGCTCCCATCCACGGGTCTTCGTCACGCTCACCGCGCCTTCCTTCGGCGCAGTCCACAGTTCTCGCCTTGCCGGCCGTCAGCGGGCTCGGCGCGGGGGTCATCGAGACGGCCGTGGGGTCTGCCATCCCCGGCGTGGTCCGGAATGCGAGCACGGCCACCCAACTTCATGTTTCGCCCGACACGCTGACGGCGACCCTCACGTGGGAACCCCATTGTGCGCCGACTGTTACGACTATGAGGCTGCGGTCATCTGGCAAGCCAACGTCGGACGCCTCTGGGAACGGTTCTGCATCTACCTGCCCCGGCATCTCGCCCGCCACTCCGGCGTCGCCGTTGCCCTGGTGCGCGAGTCCCTGCGGCTCTCCTACGTGAAGGTGGTCGAATTTCAGCGGCGTGGTCTGGTCCATCTCCATGCCGTGATCCGCCTCGACGGACGAACCGAAAGTCTCTCGGAGTTGCTGCCCGCACCGACCTGGGCGACCGCGCCGGCGCTTAAAGAAGCTGTTCAGTCCGCCGCCGGCGCGGTGCGGATCACCCAGGACGCCGGCCCGGCTGGATCGTGGTCGCTTCGTTGGGGTCCTCAGGTGGATGTGCGCGATATCGGCGAACACCTCGAACGCGGGGAGAGCATCGCCAAAATCGCTGCCTACGTGGCTAAATACGCTTCCAAGGGGAGCGAGGAGACTGGCTGGAATCCGGAGAGCTGGACCCAGACTCCTCGCGGACGACATGCCACGACGATGGTGCACACCGCTTGGGCACTGGCGGAGCTGCCCAAGCTGGATCACCTGAGGCTCCGCAAGTGGGGCAAGGAACTCGGCTACCGGGGCCACGTGTCGTCGAAGTCGCGCCGATACTCCACCACTCTCGGGGAGCTTCGTTCAGCGCGCGGGGTCTATCGGCGGCAGGCTTCCGCCGATCCCGACAAGCGATGGGCTCCCGACGTTGTCGTGCGATCGTCCTGGCAACTCGTCGGCCACGGATACAACGAGGGGCAGGCTCTGCTTGCGGGTGATGTGGCCCGGGACATGAGGCACAGTCGTGAAGCGGCCCGCGGTGAGCGCAACCCGTGAGCGACCGTCATCGTCTCCACTCCGAGAACCCCGAGTCTTTGCCCTTCGCTGGGAAGCCGATCGAGCGCGAAACAGCCTTGAGAAGCTTCGCGTTGATCGCGGCCGGCGAAGTGGCCCGGCTGGCCCGGGTCGGTCGCTTGCGATCTCGACCGCCCGAACTCTGAGGAGCTCCGTCAGACTGTGACGTGCTGCCGCGTTGACTCGCTCTGCCTGAACTCGATGGCCTCCGGCGTCTCCTCGAAGGTCAGCAGGTTGCCAGTTAACTGCAAGAGCCTGTCGCGTACCTCCGTTGGTGTGGCGTAGAAGAACTCTCTCCGTAGGTTGACCTGATTCACTCGCCGATCCGCGAAGAAGGAGTGCAGGGATCCTTCGATACCGACGGCGTCGTCCGCGAAAAACACTGCGTGCACATCGAATCTGAACGGCACGGATGCGTCGCCGAGTTCACGTACACGGTCCATGGGGTCGAGTCGCCGGGTCATGCCGATCTTCACGACCTTCGGACCGAAGGCACCGATATTGCTGATCACGTAAACGTATCCGGCCCGAATGTTCGCGGCGCGGTAGTCGACGCTCTCGATGGCTGTGCCGATCTCCGTCAACTGGTCTCGCAGCTTCTGCACGGCGGCGGTGTCACCGTTCTGCTCCAGCCGGGACAGGGCATTTTGATAGTGCTGCTGTTCCTTGATCAGCCGCGCACGCTCACGCTCGATCTCCTCCTGGACCTTGCGCTCCTCACGCAGTCGCGCTTTCTCTTCCTTGTCACGTTCCTTTTCCTCGGCGACCTTCTCGATGTAGGCAGCAGTGAGTTCCAGCTCCTTGACTCGTAACTGGTGATATTGGGCCGAGATCCGGATCTGCATCGTCTTGCCCAGACGCTCGATGGTGGCCATCACCTTCGTGAGGCGCTCCACGGAAGAATCGAGCTTGTAGGGCTTGAGACTTCGGACCAGGTTGTCGGCCTCGGCGTTGTAGGCCCGGAGCATCAGTTTGGAGGCCTCGCCGATCATCTTGCGTCCCTGAGCCTCCGAGTCGTTGAGGATCCAGCCGACGGCTCCGGACACGGCACCGCCGTCCTTCAACGTCATCGCCTTCACCCGGTCTCGCAGGCGCGAGAGTTCGCTCCGGTAGGAGACGGCGTCGTCCAACGGATGGCGGTACTTGTAGACACCGACCTCTTGAAGGAGGGTCAGCTCCTCAGTCTCGACGATCCGCTCCTGGAGAGACGCGAGTTGTTCCCGAGACGCTGCGAGGCTCTCCGTGGCCGTCTGAAGATCCTTTTTGCTCAGGTCGAGCTGATACTGAATCTCGCTCTGGGCTTCGGCGAAACGCTGTGCAATCTCTGATCTCAGAGTCCGGCGGCGCTCTTCCAGGTCGATGATGTCCATGGCTCCGAGACGGATCAGATGCTCTCGGAGCAGTTCGGCTTGACGATGTGTGTTCTCCAGATTCTCCTCAAGGTCGGAAACCCGATCCTGCAATTGGGTATTCAGGGAACGGAGCTGCGCGTCCTGTTCCTGTAGGTCGGCCAGCGCGGTCTGTAGTTCGCGCGCACGTTGCCGGGCACCAAGGAACGGAATGGGCTGCTGCGGAGGCACGGAACGTCTGACTCGGTGTGGTTCGCTCGTGGGGAATCCCGAGACGGGGGCTGCTTGCACGGGAACGGGCAGCTCTTGCTCAACGGCTCCGGCTCCTGGATAGACAGGGCCCGCGGTTGCCTGCTGATCAGGGCGAGTATGCCTGGCTCTACGCGACGCGGATGGTAGATCGTCATCGATCCAGTAGGACCAGCCCGATGGGTCAGGTCCCCAGGCCGGGTCTGGTAGCCAATCTCTGGGCGGCGTCCATCCGGGCGGCGGCGGTGGCCAATTCGGTGGAGGGTTGAAACGGAGAGTCAATACGGCTCCTTGAGTCGAAGAACTATCCTCTCGACCTGCCTCCGCCCGGGGATGTGGATTAAAGCAAGTAGGGCCGACCTCCCGAATCTTGCCTCGGGTGAAAGTCCTATCCCACGTTCACATGTTTCTGTTGCTGCCACTCACGGAGGTAGGCGGCCGTGCAGACCTTGCATCGCGCCTTCATCTTCCGATGCGGACCGTAGACCGTGAAGGCATCGCGGGGTTTCCACTCCTGGCACTTCATGCATGTCCGGCCTTGGCTGAAGTCCAGGTCGGGTGGTTCGGCGCGTGGGACGCTTCGCTCGCCTTCCCAAACGGACCGAGCGATCATGCGTGGGTGGCTGCGGAACGGGTAGACGTAGACGCCTTGCAGAACTTGCTCCAGTAGCACGCTCATCGTGGAGGGGTCTGTCTCGTCCCAGCTCTGTAGCAGGCGCTCGAAGCTCTCCGTGGGAACCTGGACCTGGTCGTCTTGGCACTTCAGGTCCGCGAGAACAAGCCTTAGGCGCTCCATTTCCCTTTTGATCAGCCGCATCTCGTCAGAGACGTCAGCGGCCTCGAATGCGCCGGTGGATACAGCGCGAACGAGGTTCTCTCTACGGCGCTCCTCGGTCAGGAGTTGACCCTCGACGACATCGCGATTGGCGCTGGCGTCCTGACTCTTCATCCGTTCGGACACAAGCGCATCGAAGGATTCGCCGTATTCGCCAGCCAGGGACCTCAACCATTCCTTGACGAACTCGGTGGCCTCGCTATTGCTCACGCTGACATGCACCGGGCACGAGGCACCATCCTTCGTGAGTTGGGAGCAGCAGACCCACCTCGATCGCTCGAGCCGGTAAATCATCCGTTTCCCGCACCCGGCGCACCGCAGATGCCCACTGAGATGCTGCCGTGGATTCCGTGAGCGCTTCGGCTTCAGCGCCTGGACTCGGCGCCGCTCCCGGTAGGAGAGCCACAGGTCCTCAGAGATGATCGGATCCCAACTGCCTGGCAGGAACGCGGGCCGCTCGTCCGTGGTGATGCCGAGCTCGTCCATCCGCTCCTCGGAGAAGAAGCTCTCCGGCTTGTTCAACACGATCAGGCCGGCAGCAAAGCCGCTGTTCAAATAGTTCCGTAGAGCGCTCTCGGACATGGGGTTGCCCAACAGGCTCCGCACATCTCGGTCTCGCAGATGAAGGACGAGCGCGTGCATCGACTTTCCGTCGCGGTACATCTCGTAGCACTCACGGAAGATCGGCCCGGTGACCGGATCGATCGTGTAGCGCTTGGCAGGCTTGTCGTAGAGGTATCCCAATCGAGGGCCACCGTGCGGGGGCAGTCCCTTGGCGATCATCGCCCGTCGGGCGTCGCGCCAGGATTCGCCAATCTGGTCGGACTGGAACTCGGCGATAGCGAGCATCTGGGTCACGCTGAAGCGGCCGGCAGGAGTGCTGGCGTCGATGGGCTCAGTGGATGATTCGAGCCGTCCTCCGGCCTGTTTCAGCTCGGCGATGCACCGCAGCGACTCGACCAGGTTGCGGCCCCACCGCGACCAGCGCCAAACCACAACGGTGTTCGCCTCGCCGTCGCGAACCCGGTCGATCAGAGGCTGGATCTTCCGCTTGGTGAACGTCCGCCCGGAGAGGTCGAGGTCCATCACCGGCTCGCCGACGACCTCGTACCCCTCGCGGCGACAGTGCGAAAGACACTGCTCGATCTGGACTTCCGGTGAGATCGACTCTTCCTTGTACGTCGACTGCCGGACGTAGATCAGAGCCTTACGCGGTATGCGAGCCATACGACCACCCCCAATGTCTGATTTTAATACATTGGGTAGATTAACGACGGCTCTTGGACACCGGCGCCGGGTGGCGCATCGACTACGCCATCGCCTCGCCGGGCCTGGCGGCGCTCGCCACGACGGCTGAGGTCGATCTGGCACCGACCTACGCCGAGCGCTGGAGTGACCACTCGCCGGTGGTCGTGGACTTCGACCTGGGCTGATCGCGGAGACGACGTCCGGCGCTCGCGGGCGCGAGCCTAGAATGAGCCGATGTCGAAGCGTCTGTACGTGGGATGTGCGATGTGGACGCACAAGGCCTGGACCGGCCGGGTGGCCCCGAAGAACGCGCACGAGCGGCTGCGTTTCTATGCCGGCTGGTGCAACGCCGTCGAGGGCAACACCACGTTCTACGCCACGCCCACCCGCGAGACCGTGCAGTCGTGGGCCGGGCAGACCGGTGAGGACTTCCGGTTCGTGGTCAAGTTGCCCAAGGTGATCACGCACGAGCGACGCTTCCAGGGCATCGACGCCGACCTGAGTCAGTTTCTGCACGTCATCGAGCCGCTCGGGTCTCGGGTGCGGGCGCTCTGGATCCAGCTGCCGGGGTCGTTCGCGCCCGTCGACCTGCCCGCGCTCGAGGGGGTGCTGGCCAGGCTTCCCGACGAGCACCGCTACGCCGTGGAGGTACGGCACCCCCTGTTCTTCACCGACGGTCCCGAGGCGCGGCAGCTCGAGAAGATCTGTGGGGCAACGGGAACCGAGTGGGTGCCTTTCGACACCACCGCGTTCTTCGCGAAACCGCCGACCAGTGACGCGGAGCGGGAAGCCTGGGAGCGTAAACCGCGTCTGCCCAGGCGGGATCGGGCTCTGACCGAACAGCCGGTCGTCCGGTACCTGGGGCGTGACTCGAACGCCGAGACCGAGGCGGGCTGGCAGCACTGGGTGGACGTGGTGGCCGGGTGGGTGCGGGAGGGCCGGACCCCGACGTTCTTCCTGCACACCCCCGACAATGTCGATGCCCCCGCGCTGGCCCGGCGTTTCCACGACGAGGTGCGCACCCGCGTCCCCGATCTGGAACCGCTGCCCCGGCCGGAGGAGCCTCAGGAGCCGGGCACGTTGTTCTGACCACCACAACGGGCGTCACCCGAAAGAGCGAATAGCGTCACTCCGCTCACGTGACGCTCATGAGCCGCGGCCATCGACCGATCAATCTGGCGTGAGATCGAGACCCAGCCTGCCCCAGCAGGCCCGCCACGAGGCCGCCACGCGCCTCGTCGGCCTGGGTCTCTACCGCGAGGCCCAGAATCTGCTCAACCCCGACGACCTGGACGACGCCGAGCTGGGCATGCGTATCGCCCTGCTCGCGGGTGACCCGCGCGCGGGGGCGAAATTCCTCGGCCGTCGGATGATGGCGTCCAAGGCCCGCCCGGGCGAGATCGAGCTGATGCGCGGCTGCGTGACCATGGTCTCCGGCCGCGCCGAGGGGCTGGGCACGGCCCGCCTCGGGCTCGAGAAGCTCGGCGAACCGGCCGTGGACGACTGGGCCGTGTTCGCGGCGGCCTCGGCCCCGCACGATCTGGACGCCGCCGCCGAGGCGGCCTCGAAGGCGTCCGACCGCACCGACATCGCCGTGCTGGCGGTGATCGCCGCGGCCCGCGCGGCCGGCGGCGACGTGCACGGCGCCCACACCCTGCTCGAGGCCGCGGCCTGGAGCGGTGTCGGCGACGACCCCCGTCAGCGCGCGGTCGAGCTGCTCAAGGGGCACGGGCACGAGGGCGCGGTGGCCGAGCTCGACACGGTGCGGTTCCAGAAGCGGTCGCTGGGCGAGTCGTGGACCCGCCGGATGGACAGCTGGCGCCGCCGCCGCAACGACCGGGACCTGCGCTGCCGGTGCTCGGCCAGCCCGGTCTACGTGGGCGAGAGCTCGCGCTACTACGTGAACTGGCACCTCGAGCTGCTCGAGCACGTCGAGGTGGGCAAGCCCCCGGCCACCGGATCGGTCAAGGAGGCCCCCGTGTGGCGCGTGCTGTTCTGCGCGCGCAGCGGCGTTCGCTACCTCGACCGGGCCTCGATCCCGGTGTCGGTGCGGATCGGCGCGTTCAGCGAGCCGATGCAGCTCAGCTTCGAGGAGAGCGTCTAACGCCTGCGGCCGTACCTTCCGCGCAGGTAGGTCACGGAGGCGAGGACCCCGACCACGAGGATCAGGACGAGGACCTCGCGCCAGCTCAGTGACAGCATCAGTGCGCCAGGCCGGGAGCGGCCCGGAACACCTCTCCCTCGCCGGTGAGCGTGATGGGGCCGGCCGACGCGGTGACGAAGGCCGACTGCCCGGGCTCGACGGTGACCGAGACACCGTCGGACGTGACCGTGACCGAGCCCTTGGTGCCGAGCACGATCTGCGGGCCGCTCACGCTCGCGTCGGCCACCACCGGCGCGCCCTCGGCGACCGTGACGCGGCTGAGCTGGAAGTCGGTGACCGGCGGACGCCAGACGACCTGCTCGTCGCTGAGCTGACCGAGGTTCGCGTCTCCGGAGGCCAGCGGCCGGCTGTCGATCACGTCGAGCAGCTCCGGGACGTTGATCTCCTTGCTGGTCAGACCGCAGCGCAGGACGTTGTCGGAGCCGGCCATGATCTCCACGCCGAGACCGCTGAGGTACGCGTGGGGCACTCCGGCGGCGACGAACACGGTCTGACCGGGGGCCAGGCGCACCAGGTCGAGCAGCAGCGGCGCGAGCACCATCGGGTCGGCCGGGTGCAGGCCGATCAGGCGGTCGAGCCAGCCGAACACCTCGGGGTAGTCGGGGCTGCCCTCGGCGGCCAGACGGCTACTGCCGGCGGCGATCTCGGCGACGAGCGCGGCCCGGTCCTCCACCGGCCAGGTGATCAGCAGTTCCAGACCGGCGTGGAGCCGGGACTCGTCACCACCGGGGGCCTGCAGCACCTCGATCAGGCGCTCGAGCCGCGGGGCGCGCAGCCGGCTGAGCAGCATCGCGACCTGGGCCGGCGGGCGGAAACCGAAGAGGGCCTCGATCGGCTCGAGCGCGTAGAGCATCTCGGGCTTGTGGAACGGGTCGACGTAGGGCGACGCGGGACCCGGCGTGTACTTCGCCCGGGCGCGCTCGGAGGTGGGGTGCACCTGCACCGACAGCGGCCGGGCGATGGCCAGGATCTTGAACAGGTAGGGCAGGCGGGCGCCGAAGCGCTCCAGCACCTCGCGGCCGAGCACCTGCTCGCCGAAGCGCTCGATCGCCTCGGGCAGCGAGAGTTCCTGGCCGTCGGGCAGGACCAGCACGGAGGGCGCGGACGGGTGGGTGCCCATCCACAGCTCGGCCTCCGGGCCACCGCTGGGCGTGCGGCTCTGCAGCAGCGCGAGTGCCGACGGGGAACCCCAGTCGTAGTCACGGATCGCATTGCGCATCGCGGTCACCGCCGGAACCGCGGTGAGGGTGTGCTCGTTAGCCGAAGCGGTCCAGGCCGTCATGAGGCGCAGCCTACCTGCCCGCATGCCCGGTTCCGGCCGAGAAAGGTGTACTGGCCCCAGGTCCCGGCGAACGTCACCCGGTTGCGACGGGGTGATCACGGAGAGCTTCCGGGCGGTCGGAGCGGGGTGACGGGCCCCTCGCGCTCATCGGCACGAGCACCGGACACCCGCTATACCTCGTGGGTATAGGGGGGTGTGTTGTGCTCCAGCCCATGAGGATCCGAGCAGGTCGCAAAGACCCGAGTGGCCGACGCGGACGCGGTGGGTTCAGGGGACGCGGTGGGTTCAGGGGACGCGGTGGGTTCAGGGGACGTGGTGGGTTCAGGGGACGTGGTGGGTTCAGGGGACGTGGTGGGTTCAGGGGACGTGGTGGGTTCAGGGGACGTGGTGGGTTCAGGGGACGTGGTGGGTTCAGGGGACGTGGTGGGTTCAGGGGACGTGGTGGGTTCAGGGGACGCGGTGGGGTCAGGGGACGCGGTGGGTTCAGGGGACGCGGTGGGGTCCAAGGGGCGCGGGTGGTTCACGAGACGCGAGTAGCTCACGATGGCCGGAGCAGCGCCTCAGAGCCCGAGCGGCGGAGAAGACGTGACGTCGCGGGCGACGGTCAGCCCAGTACGGCCGGCTCGGAGTCGGCCGCCAGCATCAGCAGGTCGTCGGCGATCCGCCCGGGCTCGCTGGTGAGCAGGCGCGAGCCCTTGCCGTAGTACCAGCTGACCCGCGCCCGGGGCAGCCCGCCGAGCGCCTCGGCGATGCCGGTGCGGGTGGCGGTGCCCCCGCCGTCCGGGTCGGCCACGCCGTCGGGCGGCACCACCGGGCACAGCACCGTGGGTACGCCGACCAACGGGAACAGGGCCCGGGGCTCGCCCAGGAAGACCGAGTGCGCGATCGAGCGGCGGCGGGCGACGATCGGGTCGTGGCCCGGAAGGCCGAGTTCGGTGTCCGGGTGGGCGCTGGTCCAGAAGCGCTCGAACGTGGGGTAGCGCCAGGCCGGGCGGGTCCAGCCGCCGTCGATCAGGCAGAGCCCGGTGATGCCGTCGCGGCGGGCGGCCAGCGACAGGGCCACGTTCGCGCCCCAGCCGTGCCCGGCGACGATCGGGGTACGGGAACCCGTGTAGCCCAGTTGGTCGAGCAGGGTGGACAGGTCGTCGGCGCAGGTGTCGGTGTCGTAGCCGGAGCCCGGGGACTCGGAACGGCCGTGCCCGCGCAGGTCGACGGCGGCGATCTCGTGCCCGGCCTCGACCAGCCGCCCGGCCACCTGCCCCCACACCGAGGAGTCCGACGACTCACCGTGCACCAGCAGGAACGGACGCAGCGGGGCCTCGATCCGGGCCACCGCGAGGGCCGGTCCGTCGAGCAGCTGAACCGTCTGGACCTCGCCCTGTTCGACCGGCATGCCGCCCCCTCGTCCTTCGTGCAGAAGTCGCCGAATGTGACTCGACGACCGTAGATGATCCGAGACCCGCCCGCCCGGTGAGGACACGCGTCCCCAGGTGCCCTTTCACGAACGCCGATGAGGGACGCGTGGAGCGGCGCACCGGGGAGGGAAGAGTTCGCGCGGGACCCCGGGTGCCGGGGACGGACGCGACCGGGCGCGCCCATGGACAGCGGGACGCACCCGCGACCGGCCTCCCGGGAGAAGGTGCCAGAATGAGGGCCATGCCTGAACCTGGTCCCGCGCGCCCCCGGCTGCTGTCCGGCATGCAGCCGACGTCCGACTCCCTGCACCTGGGCAACTACATCGGCGCGCTGGTCAACTGGGTCGAGCTGCAGGAGCAGTTCGACGCCTACTTCTTCATCGCCGACCTGCACACGATCACGATGGGGCACGACCCGAAGGCCCTGCGCGCGCGCTCGCACCGCTACATCGCGCAGTACCTGGCCGCGGGTATCGACCCGTCGAAGTCCGTGCTGTTCGCGCAGAGCCACGTGCCGGAGCACCCACGCCTGTCCTGGGTGCTGGAGTGCCTGACCGGGTTCGGCGAGGCCGGCCGGATGACCCAGTTCAAGGACAAGTCGAGCAAGGAGGGCACCGAGGGCGCGACCGTCGGGCTCTTCACCTACCCGATCCTGCAGGCGGCCGACATCCTGCTCTACCGGCCCGCCCTGGTGCCGGTCGGCGAAGACCAGCGTCAGCACCTCGAGCTCACCCGCGACCTGGCCCAGCGCTTCAACAAGCGATTCGGCAAGACCTTCCGGGTGCCTGAGGCCCACATCGTCAAGGCCACCGCCAAGATCCTCGACCTGCAGCACCCCGAGAAGAAGATGAGCGGCAGCATCGGCGGTCCCGGCTGCCTGTGGCTGCTCGACGACCCGAAGGTCTCGGCCAAGAAGATCCGCTCGGCCGTCACCGACACCGGCCGCGACATCGTCTTCGACCCGGAGAACAAGCCCGGTGTCGCGAACCTGCTCACCATCCTCTCGGTGCTGGGCCACGAGCCGGTCGAGGCGCTGGAGGCGAAGTTCGTGGGCGCGGGCTACGGCGACCTGAAGAAGGAGGTCGCGGCCGCGTACGAGGAGTTCGCCGGTCCGATCGCCGAGAAGGCCAACGCCCTGATCGCCGATCCGGACACGCTCGACGACATCCTCGCCGACGGCGCCGCCAAGGCTCAGGAGACGACCGCACGGGTGCTCGCCGAGGTCTACGACCGGGTCGGGTTCCTGCCTCCCAAGCGGTGACCGAGCGGTGACCAACGCGGTGACCAAATCGGTGACGGAGCAGTGGTGAGGTGGTGACGAGGTGGTGACGGGGATCCCGGAGCCGGCCGGTGGCAGGCAACGCCGGGCCGCTCCGCCGACCATGAGCATGGCGGTCATCCGGCCGCTGTCCGAAGACGTGGTCACGATCGGCGTGGTGCTCGACATCCCGCAGCCGCACGCCGATTTCCTGCGGCAGTGCCGCGCCGACTTCGGCGACCCGCTGGCCGCGGAGATCCCGCCGCACGTCACGCTGCTGCCGCCCACCCAGGTGCCGGCCGACGACGACCGGGCGATTCAAGACCATCTGCGCGCGGTCACGTCGGTCACCCCTCCGTTCCGGATGACGCTGGCCGGTACCGGGTCGTTCCGGCCGATCTCGCCGGTGGTCTTCGTGACCCTCGAAGACGGCGCCGAGCACTGCGCCGACCTGCAGCGCCTGATCCGCACCGGCCCGCTGAAGCGCCCGCTCGAGTTCGACTACCACCCGCACGTCACGGTGGCCCACCACCTCGACGACGCCGCCATGGACCGGGCCGAGGCCGAGCTGGCCGGCTACCGGTCGAGTTTCGACGTCACCGGGCTGAACTTCTACGAGCACGGCAAAGACGGGGTGTGGCAGTTGCGCCGCCGGTTCGGCCTTCAGGGGGAACCGGGCTAGAGGTCCGTTTCGGCCCCGGCGCGCGCACCGGGCCCGGTTTGCTGGACACTGAGCGCGTGAGCGACACGACCACAACGGGGAAGACACCGGCCGGCCTGCTGGCTCGGGCCCAGCGCTCGGTGCCGTGGCGGGCCTGGCAGCGCTACGGCAAGGCACGCGGTGGGGTGCTGGCCGGGGGCATGGCCTACGCGGCGTTCTTCTCGATCTTCCCGGCCCTGGCCGTCGGGTTCACCGTGTTCGGCCTGGTCGTCGGCGACGACGAAGACATGCAGAGCCGGGTGATCGACGCGGTCAACGACGGCGTCGGCACCACCGTGATCAGCCCGATCGGGCGCACCGGCGGCATCGTCTCGATCGACACCCTGACCGGCTCCAGCGAGCTCACGATCGCCGGCATCGTGGGTCTGGTCGGCTTCCTGTTCACCGGCCTGGGCTGGCTCGACGCGATGCGCGAGGGTGTGCGCGCGATGTTCGGGCAGCTCACCCTCGAGGGCAATTTCGTCGCCACCAAGGCCCGCGACCTGGGCGTGCTGGTCAGCCTCGGCCTGATGATGCTGGTCTCCGCCGTCGCCGGCATCTTCGTCAGCGCCTCCACCGGTGTGCTGCTGGGCTGGATCGGCATCGACGAGGGCTCCACGTTCGGCCGCATCGCCCTCGGCATCGCGGGCACCCTGCTGGTGCTCGGCGTCGACACCCTGATCTTCATGCTGCTGTTCCGGCTGCTGTCCGGCGTGCGGCTGCCCAACCACGACCTGTGGGACGCCGCGCTGTTCGGCGGTATCGGCCTGGGCGTGCTCAAGCTGCTGTCCGGCGTGCTGCTGAACAGCGCCTCGAACAACAAGTTCCTGGCCACCGCCGGCATCGCGCTGATCCTGCTGGTCTGGCTCAACCTGGTCTGCCGGCTCACGCTGCTGGCCGCGGCCTGGGGCGCCACGATGGCCGTCGACCGGGGTCACCTGGCCGACACCGCCGCCACCCCCGCGTCCACACTCACCGTGACCCGCGAGAAAGCCGGGACGGCCACCGTGACCGGGCCCGCCGCGTCCGCCAACCCCGCCGCCGCGGGCGTGCGCACCGCCACCCCGATGCCGCCCGCGCAGTACTCGCCGGTGGTCAGTCCCCGTGCGGCCGACCGGGTCTCGGTCGCCGCGGGGGCGGTGCTGGGGGCCGCCGGCTTCCTGGCCGCACGCACTGCGGTGGGGGCGGCGAAGTCGGTCGGCAGCGTCTTCCGGCGCGATCACGACGACGACTGAAACCCGGCCGACCACGATGGTGGACGTTGCGGCACCCGGGTGCCACAACGTCCACCATCGTGGTTGTGGGCTCAGTAGCGGTGACGGGACCGCTCTTGCCCGCGGGCCTTACGGTTGCGGGCCCGCCGGTTCGCCGCCAGCACCGGGCGCAGGCCGAACAGCGCGGCGCCCAGCAGCAGCACGCCGGTGAGGGCGAGCGGCCAGAAGCGGATCATGTCTTGCGTGGTGCTGCTCAGGGGCGTGGCGGGCAGGGCGGCGTTCAGGGCGGAGCTGCCCGACCCGTCGGTCACCGGGCCCGCGGTGGCGCTCGGCGACGTGCTGACCGGCGGCTCACCGGCCGCCGACACCGGTGCGATGTCCGGGCCGGTCATCGCCGTGACCTCGCCCGGCTCGACGAGGTGCCCCACCGCGTTCGCCTTCTGGCCGTTCTTGAAGGCCCACTTCAGCAGGTCGCCGCTGGGCGTGTAGATCGAGCCCTTCACCCGCATGACCACCGCGATGTAGTGGTGGCCCTGGTACGAGGCGGCCGACACGTTCGTGCCGAGAGCCTTGCTGGTGTAACCGTTCTTGACGCCCATGATGCCCGGGATGTAGCCGAGCAGGCGGTTGTGGTTCTGGATCTGGTAGTGCTTGCGCTTGGTGAGTGACGTGCCCTTGTTGGGGAACGCGTACGACTGGGTGACCATGATCTTGGCCAGTTGCTCGTCCTGCAGCGCCGAGGCACCCACCAGGGCCAGGTCGTAGGCGCTGCTCACCTGGCCCTTGGCGTCGAGCCCGCTGGTGTTGCGCACGACCGTGTCGAACGCGCCGAGCTCGGTGGCCTTGCGCTGCATCTGCGCGACCGCGCTCGCCTGCCCGCCGGCCAGGTTGCCGAGGGCGTTCGCGGTGTCGTTGCCACTGGCCATGATCAGGCCGTGCAGCAGGTCGTCGACCGTGTAGCGCGAGCCCTCGACGATGCCGACGCGGGTGCCGTCGATCGCCTCGTCGGAGTGGGTGCCGGTGTAGACCTGCTCGGCGTCGAGCTGCGGCGCGATGGTCAGCGAGGTGAACAGCTTCAGCGTGGAGGCCGGGCGCAGCGGCACGTGCACGTTCTTCGCGGCCAGGATCTCGCGGCTGTCGAGGTCGGCCACCAGCCACGAGGCGGCGTTGACCTTCGGCGGCGCGGCGACCCCGGACGGCAGGTCGGTGAGCGTCTTGGTGCTGATCAGGCTCTCGCCGCCGACCCAGGAGACCGCCTTCGGCAGGACGAAGTCGTCTTTCTTCTCCTTGGCCTGCGCGGGAGCGGCGATCAACGTGAGAGCGGTGGCGAGCACGGCGACGACGGGGAGCCGGAGCGGGCGGTGGGAAGTGGACATCGTGCTTCCGAGCGTACCTTCCGGGTCTGGACGTCCGGTCAGGAACGCACGACGAGGGCCGCCCGCCCCGCCGTCACGAAGCGACGACCGCGCGGGTCGAGAGCACGCCGCGGTAGTGCGCGACGAGTTCCTCACCGAGCAGGTCCCAGGTGTTGCGCTGCACCCCGACGCGACCGGCGGCACCCATCCAGCGGCGCTGTTCCGGGTCGTCGGCCAGGCTCTGCACGCAGCGGCGCAGGTCGTCGTCGTCCTCGGGGGCGTAGAGCAGGCCGTTCGTGCCCGGGGTGACCAGGTCGAGCGGGCCACCGGCGGCCGGGGCGATCACCGGCACACCGCTCGCCATGGCCTCCTGCAGGGTCTGCCCGAAGGTCTCGGAGGTGCCGGTGTGCACGAACAGGTCGAGGGCGGCGAAGGCGTCGGCCAGGTCGTCGCCGTCGCGCCAGCCCAGGAAGGTGGCGTTGCGCAGGGTGCGTTCGAGCGTCCGGCGGTGCGGGCCGTCGCCGACGATCACCAGGCGCACGTTCGGCAGCCCCCCGAGCGCGGCCAGGCGCTGCACCCGCTTCTCGGTGGCGAGGCGGCCGACGTAGCCGACGAGCACCTCACCGTTCGGGGCCAGCTCCGCCGTCAGCTCCCGCACGGCCGGGGTGGCGCGGCGGTCGGGATGGAACCGGTCGCTGTCCACACCGCGCTGCCACAGGGCCAGGCGCGGCACCGCGTGCGCCCGCAGCTCCCGCATCGCCGCGCTCGAGGGCGCCAGCGTGAGGTCGGCCTGCGAGTGGATGCGGCGTACCCAGCGCCAGGCGGTGCTGGCCAGCACGCCCAGGTGGTGCCGCGCCGCGAAGGCCGGTACGTCGGTCTGGAACACGGCCACCGTGGGCACCCCGAGCTGCCCGGCCGCGGTCACACCGACGGCGCCCAGGACGAAGGGGGAGGCGAGGTGCACGATGTCCGGCCGGAAGCCCGAGAGCGTGCGCAGCACCTTGGAACTGGGCATGCCGACCGGGAACTGCCGGTAGCTGAACGAGGGCACACCGACCACCGGGAACCCGGCGAAGCTCGCGGGAGCCGGGCCGGGGCAGATGACGACGGCCTCGTGGCCCTGACTCGCCAGGTGGTCGAGCACCCGGCAGACGCTGTTCGTGACGCCGTTGCCGGTGGGCAGGAACGATTCGGCGACGATGGCGACCCGCAGCTTCCCCGATCGGGGGGCGCTCGCGGGGAGGATGGGGGACACGGTCCCGGCCGGGTCCTGACGCACGAGGGCCAGCTCGCTACCGGCCCCCACCACAGACTCTCGCTGCATGGGTGAAGCTTCGGCCGGTGGGGTGAGCGAAAGGGAAGCGACGATGGTGACCGAGGTGAACAGCTACCGGCCAGGTGTTTCCGGTCCGACCAGGGGCGGACCACCCATTGCAGTCATCGGTGACAGCTCGTAGGTGAAGTCGGGCCCATCGGTGACGATTCCCCTGAGTTGGTCACAGAGAGGTTGCCCAGACCTCTACCGTTGGGCAGGTGACCGACCACGCGCCTGAGTCCTCCGTCGCCCTGCCCGGCTTCTGGGCCATCGTGCCCGCCGGGGGCGCCGGCACCCGCCTATGGCCGCTGTCCCGCCAGGCCCGGCCGAAGTTCCTGCTCGACCTCACCGGGTCGGGCCGTACGCTGCTGCAGCAGACCTGGGACCGGCTGGTTCCGCTCGCCGGCCCGGGCGGGGTCACCGTGGTCACCGGTACCGCGCACGCCGAGGCCGTCACCGAGCAGCTGCCCGACCTGGTCGCGGCGAACCTGCTCACCGAGCCCACCCCGCGCGACTCCGCGGCCGCCATCTGCCTCGCGGCCGCCGTGATCATGCAGCGTGACCCGGAGGCCGTGATCGGGTCGTTCGCGGCCGACCACGTGATCCGTAACGCCCCCGGTTTCGAGAGGGCGGTGGCCGAGGCGGTGTCCGCCGCCCGGCTCGGCGAGATCGTGACCCTGGGCATCGAGCCCGACCACGCGTCCACCGCCTTCGGGTACATCCGGGTCGGTGAGGCACTCGGCCTGCGCGACGCACCCTCGGCGTACCGGGTCGAGCGGTTCGTGGAGAAGCCCGACGCCGACACCGCCACGCGCTACCTGGCCGAGGGTGGTTACCGCTGGAACGCGGGCATGTTCGTGGCCCGCGCCGACGTGCTGCTGGGCGAGCTCGAGCGCAACCGGCCGGAGCTGTACGCGGGGGTCATGCGCATCGCCAAGGCCTGGGACACCGACGAGCGCGAGGCCGTGATCGACGAGTTCTGGCCCCAGCTCGAGAAGGTCGCGATCGACTACGCCATCGCCGAGCCCGCCGCCGAGGCCGGCCGGGTCGCCGTGGTGCCCGCCGCGCTGGGCTGGGACGACATCGGTGACTGGGCCTCGCTGGCCGCGCTGCTGCCGGGTGATGCCGCGCTCAAGGTGGTGGGCGACGCCGCCCAGGTGCTCGACGTCGACTCCTCCGGCATCGCGGTGCCGGCCGGTGAGCGGCTCGTGGCGGTGCTCGGCCTGAAAGACGTGGTGGTCATCGACACCCCCTCGGCCGTGCTCGTGACCACCCGGGAGTGGGCGCAGGACGTGAAGAAGGTCGTCGAGACCCTGACCCAGCTCGGCCGTCACGACCTGCGGTGAATTGCCGGGCATGAGGTAATCCCCTGGAGGATCCGATCTTCCAGGGGAGTCGCATGCCACGCCCACGCAGGCCCCGCAACGACCCGGCCCAGTACGACGACCTCACCGAGGAGTGGTGGCCCCCGCACGGCCGGTTCGCGGCGCTGCACTGGCTGGCCCGCGCGCGCGCCGGGCTGATCCCCGATCCGCCCGCGCCGGGGTCGCCGCTGCTCGACGTGGCCTGTGGGGCCGGGCTGCTGCAGCCCCACCTCACCGGGCGGCTGGCGGGCTGGTCCCACACCGGCGTGGACCTCTCGCTGCCCGCCCTGCGTCAGGCCCGGGCTCACGGGGTGCGCGCGGTGGCGGCCGACGCGGTGCGGCTGCCGTTCGCCGACGCCTCGTTCGAGTGCGTGGTGGCCGGTGAGGTGCTCGAGCACCTGCCCGACCTGGCGTCCGCGGTCGCCGAGATCACGCGGGTGCTGGCGCCCGGCGGCACGCTGGTGGTCGACACCCTCAACGACACCCTGTTCTGCCGGATCTTCCTGGTGCACCTGGCCGAACGGGTGCCGGGCGGTCCACCTCCGGGTGTGCACGACCCCGCGCTGCTGGTCGCGCCGGAGCGGCTGCACGCCCTGCTGGCCGAGCACGGCGTGCGTCTGCACCGGCCCACCGGCCTGCGCCCGGCCGTCGGGCAGTACCTGGCCTGGGTGACCCGGCGCCGCGACGACGTGACGATGCTGCCGGTGAACTCCGTGGCCGGGGTCTACCAGGCCATCGCCACCAAGGACGCCTCGTGACCCGCCCCGGGATCCGCCCCGGGACCCGCGCCGTGATCACCGGCCAGGGCCGGGCCGCGCCGGAACCGATTGCCCAGGAGGAGATCTGGGAGCAGGTCTTCGCCCCGCGGCTGAACGGCGACCGGGTCGCCCGGCAGATCTTCCTGCGGGCCGGCATCAGCACCCGGCACGCCGCGGTCGACCCCCGCCTCGTCGACGTCAGCGGCTGGAGCACCGGCGACCGGATGCGCCGGTACGTCACCGAGGCCCGCCCCCTGGGCCGCGAAGCGGCTACCCGCGCCCTCGAGGAGGCGGGCATCGACGCGTCCGCCATCGGGCTCTTCGTGGTGGTCTCGTGCACCGGCTACGCCACCCCCGGGCTGGACATCATGCTCGCCGACGAGCTCGGCATGGCGGCCGACGTGCGGCGCCTGATCGTGGGCCACATGGGTTGCTACGCGGCGATTCCCGGCCTTCAGGCCGCAGCCGACTTCGTGCGGGCGCAGGAGAAGCCGGCGCTGCTGTTGTGCGTCGAGCTGCCGTCCTTGCACCTGCAGAACTCCGACGACCCCTCCGATCTGCAGACGGTGGTGTCGCACGCGCTGTTCGCCGACGCGGCGGCCGCCGTGGTGATCGAGCCGGACGCGCCGTCCGGCCTGGAGCTGCTGCACACCACCGCGGTCACGATCCCCGGCACCGAGGAGCTCATGACCTGGGACGTCACCGCCCACGGCTTCCGGATGGGCCTGTCGCCCAAGGTGCCCGACGTGCTCGCCGGGCAGGTGGGGGACGCGATCGGCGGGCTGGTCACGAAGTTCGGCTACGGGATGGACGAGGTGGCCGGCTGGGCGGTGCACCCGGGCGGGCGGCGCATCGTGGACGTGGTGGAGGAGCGGTTGCATTTGCGTCCCGATCAGGTCGCGGAGTCCCGGGAAATTCTCGACACGTACGGGAACTGCTCCTCACCCACGGTGCTGATGGTGCTGGAGTCGATTCGCCGGGGGCGTGTCCCGAGGGCGGGGGAACCGCTGGTGGCCATGGCTTTCGGGCCGGGACTGACGCTGTGCAGCGCTCTCTTGAGAACGGCTTGTTAAATACCCGCCGGTGCTCCGTTCGGGTGCCTGGAATCACACCGCCCGGGTCTATGCTCGCGGGATCGTGAACATTAACGACGTTGCTTCTCTGGTAGCCGTGTACGCCGACGAGCTGATCGACGTGCGCCGCGACATCCACGCGCATCCGGAACTCGGTTTTCAGGAGTTCCGCACCACCGGGCTGGTGTTCGACCGGCTGGCCAAGGCCGGGCTCGAGCCGCACCGGCTCTCCAACGGCACCGGCCTGTGGTGCGACATCGGCGGCGGCCAGCGCACGGTCGCGCTGCGCGCCGACCTCGACGCGCTGCCGATGATCGACAGCTGCGACCGCCCCTGGGCATCCACCCACGAGGGCGCGGCGCACGCCTGCGGTCACGACGTGCACACCACCGGTCTGCTCGGCGCCGCGCTGGCGCTGGCCGACCGGCACGAGCGCAGTCCTCTGCCGGGCCGGGTGCGGGTGATCTTCCAGCCGGCCGAGGAGAAGATGCCCGGCGGCGCGCTGAAGGTGCTCGGCGAGGGCCTGCTCGACGGGGTCGACCGTGCCTACGGCCTGCACTGCGACCCGCACACCGACGTGGGCCAGATCGGTTCCCGCGTCGGGCCGATCACCGCCGCGGCCGACCACGTGAGCGTCACGCTCACCGGGCACGGTGGGCACACCTCGCGTCCGCACCTCACCGAAGACGTGATCTTCGCCCTGGCCGAGGTGGTCACCGCCGTGCCGGGGGCGCTCTCGCGCCGGCTCGACCCGCGCGCCGGGGCGTCGATGGTCTGGGGCCGCATCAACGCCGGGGTCGCGATGAACGCGATCCCGAGCGCGGGTGAGGTGGCCGGCACGTTCCGCTGCCTCGACAGCGCGGTGTGGGCGGTCGCGGGCTCGGTCATCACCGAGACCATCCACTCCGTCGTGCAGCCCTACGGGGTGCGAGCCGAGGTCAACTACCAGCGCGGGGTGCCGCCCACCGTCAACGACGCGGCCGCCGTGGCGGTGGCCGAGGCCGCGATCAAGGCCGAGTTCGGTGACGGGGCGCTGCAACTCACGCCGCAGAGTCTCGGTGGTGAGGACTTCGCCTGGATCCTCGAGAAGGTTCCGGGGGCGATGGTCCGGCTCGGCACCCGCACGCCCGGCGGGCCGACCTACGACCTGCACCGGCCCGACTTCGACGTTGACGAGCGGGCGGTCTCGATCGCCGCGACCTTCCTGGCCTCCACGGCGCTGCGCGATCTGTACTCGGTCTGATCGGGCACGGTGCGTGACGTCCTGGTTGAGGCTCCTTTGACCGGGTGTGAGCCGTTATGCCGGTCGTGACGACCGGTTCTTCGGCCGGTGGGGCGAATGACGAACAGATTTCCAGGGTCACGGTTCGGCCACCGAACGGTGCTCGGTCTGATCGCCGCGTTTTTTGGAGCTAAGGTCGCCCCTGATACCGGCCCGGACAGGGCCGGGACCGGGGAAGTTGTCCTGGGAGTCATGTCCCGGATACCCCCGGTTCGACCGAAGCTGTAACTCAAGAGGAGGCACCTGTGCGCCGGGTGACCAAGATGGTGACGGTCGCTGCTGCTGCGACCTTCGCCCTCGCTGCCTGTGGCGGCGGAAGCTCCGAGGGCTCGAGCGGTGACAGCACCGGCTCCGCCACGTCCGACATCAAGGTGGGCCTGGCCTACGACGTCGGTGGCCGCGGCGACCAGTCCTTCAACGACTCCGCCGCAGCCGGCCTGGACAAGGCCAAGACCGAGTTCGGGTTCGAGACCAAGGAGCTCGAGGCCAGCAACGGCGAGACCGACGCCCAGCGTGAGGAGCGGCTGCGGCTGCTCGCCCAGGGCGGCTACAACCCGGTCATCGCGGTCGGCTACGCCTACGCGACGGCCCTCGGCAAGGTGGCCCCGGAGTTCGCGGACACCCAGTTCGCCATCATCGACGACTCGACCCTCGAGAAGACGGCCAACGTCACCTCGCTGGTCTTCGCCGAGGAGCAGGGCTCGTACCTGGTCGGCGCCATCGCCGCCGAGGCCTCCAAGACCGGCAACGTCGGCTACGTGGGTGGCGTGAACACCCCGCTGCTGCAGAAGTTCGAGGCCGGCTTCACCCAGGGCGCCAAGGCCGTCAACAAGGACATCAAGGTCCAGGTCAAGTACCTGAGCCAGCCGCCGGACTTCAGCGGCTTCGGTGCCCCGGACAAGGCCGAGACCACCGCGCAGGGCATGATCGACGCCGACGCCGACGTGATCTACGCGGCTGCGGGCGGTTCCGGCTCCGGCGTGTTCAAGGCGATCAAGGCCGCCGGCGCCGACCACTGGGCGATCGGTGTCGACTCCGACCAGTACCTGACCGCCGACGCGTCGGTGAAGGACATCATCCTGACCTCGATGCTCAAGCGCGTCGACACCTCGGTCTACGACTTCGTGAAGTCGGCCGTGGACGGCAAGGTCCTCACCGGCGTCCAGGAGTTCGACCTCTCCGACGAGGGTGTCGGCTACTCCACCTCGAACTCGGCCGTCGAGCCGTACGAGGCGAAGGCCGACGAGCTGAAGAAGCAGATCATCGACGGCGAGATCAAGGTCTCCGCCACCCCGTGATCGCAGATCCGCAGATCTGAGCACTACCCTGGCCGCCGTCCCACCTGGAAGTCTCCGGGTGGGACGGCGGTCCGGTTGTCCCCTCCGGAAACGGAAGTCCAGCAGTGGGAAAGGTGTCCCGTTGATGCCCGAGTCGGAAGACGCGGTGGCCGGCGGGCCGAGCGCGGGTGGCGTGGTCCCCGCGGTCGAGCTCTCAGGCATCACCAAACGGTTCCCTGGCGTAGTCGCCAACCATGACGTGAACCTGCGGGTCCGGCCCGGCACGGTGCACGCCGTGGTCGGGGAGAACGGCGCCGGCAAGTCCACGCTGATGAAGACCCTCTACGGCATGCACAAGCCGGACGAGGGCACGATCACGCTGAACGGCGAGACGGTCGTGCTGCACAGCCCCTCCGACGCGATCGCCCGCGGCGTGGGCATGGTGCACCAGCACTTCATGCTCGCCGACAACCTGACCGTTCTCGAGAACGTCGTGCTCGGCGCCGAGCCCAAGCGCTGGGGCGGCTTCGGCCTGAACCGCGCCTCGGCCCGCACGAAGATCCGCGAGATCGGCAAGCAGTACGGCCTCGAGGTCGACCCCGACGCGCTGGTCGAGCGCCTCGGTGTGGGCGACCGGCAGCGGGTCGAGATCATCAAGGTCCTCTACCGCGGCGCGCGCATCCTGGTGCTCGACGAGCCCACCGCCGTGCTGGTGCCGCAGGAGGTCGACGCCCTCTTCGACGCCCTGGGCGTGCTGAAGGCCCAGGGCCTGTCGATCATCTTCATCTCGCACAAGCTCGACGAGGTCCGCACCGTCGCCGACGACATCACCGTCATGCGCCGCGGTACCACCGTCGCCACCGCCGACCCCAAGACGGTCAGCTCCCGCCAGCTCGCCGAGTTGATGGTCGGCAGCGAGCTCCCCTCGCCGCAGACCAGCGACTCCACGGTCACCGACCGGCCGGTGCTGGAACTGTCCGGCGTCAACCTGGTCGAAGACGGCCGGCACCTGCTGCGCGACATCACCCTGACCATCCACGCCGGTGAGGTGCTGGGCCTGGCCGGGGTCGAGGGCAACGGGCAGGCCGAGCTGGTCGAGTCGATCATGGGCATGCGCACCGTCGAGAACGGCACGATCAAGCTCGTCGGCGACGACATCACCGCCTGGACCACGAAGCGCCGCCGCGAGGCCGGACTCGGGTACATCCCGGAGGACCGGCACCGGCACGGCCTGATCCTCGAGGCCCCGCTCTGGGAGAACCGCGTCCTCGGGCACCAGACCCGCCGCCCGAACGTCAAGGGCCCGCTGATCGACCGGGCCGGGGCCCGCGCCGACACCGAGCGGATCGTGCGCGAGTACGACGTGCGCACCCCGTCCATCGACGTCGCCGCCTCCGCCCTGTCCGGCGGCAACCAGCAGAAGCTGATCGTCGGCCGCGAGATGAGCGGCGAGCCCAAGCTGCTGATCGCCGCGCACCCCACCCGGGGCGTCGACGTCGGCGCCCAGTCGGCCATCTGGGACCTGCTGCGCACCGCCCGCGCCGAGGGCCTGGCCGTGCTGCTGATCAGCGCCGACATGGACGAGCTGATCGGTCTCTCCGACAGCCTGACCGTGATCCTGCGCGGCGAGCTGGTCGCCCAGGTCGACCCGTCGACCGTCACCCCCGAGCAACTCGGCTCCGCGATGACCGGGGCCGGTGAGGCAGCATGAAGCTGAACATGGACACCGTGCGCCGCGTCGGCCTGTCACTGGCCGCCCCGCTGCTGGCGATCGTGCTGTCGCTGATCATCACCTCAGTCGTGCTGAGCATCTCGGGCAACGACCCGTTCAGCACGTTCCAGAAGATGATCGAGTACGCGCAGGAGCCGCGCACCACCGCGCTGATCATCAACTCGGCCGTGACCTACTACTTCGCGGCGCTCGCGGTCTCGTTCGGGTTCCGGATGAACCTGTTCAACATCGGCGTCGACGGCCAGTACCGGCTCGCGGCGCTGCTCGCGGCCGCGGTCGGCGGGGCGGTCGAGCTGCCCGCCGTGCTGCACGTCGGCCTGATCCTGGTCGTGGCCATGCTGGTCGGCGGGCTCTGGGCCGCCGTCGCCGGTCTGCTCAAGGTCTACCGCGGGATCAGCGAGGTGATCTCCACGATCATGCTGAACTCGATCACCACCGCGCTGATCGCCTACCTGCTCACCACCGACAAGCTGGCGGTGCAGGCCGAGGGCTCGAACAACATCGGCACCAAGGAGATCGCGCCCAGCGGCCGGGTCGGCGGCCTGCCGCTGGTGCCGGACTCGCAGCTGAAGATCTACGGCCTGATCGTGCTGGCCGCGATCGTCGGTTTCCTCTACTGGTTCGTGATCGAGCGCAGCCGCTTCGGTTTCGACCTGCGCGCCACCGGCCGCAACGAGGAGGCCGCGGTCGCCAGCGGCGTCAACGTCAAGCGCATGGTGCTGATCAGCATGGCGATCTCGGGCGGTATCGCCGGCCTGGTCGGCATGCCGCAGCTGCTCGGCTCCAGTTACACCTACTCGCTGGACTTCCCGACCGGCCTGGGCTTCACCGGCATCGCGATCGCCCTGCTCGGCCGCAACACCGCGCTCGGCGTGGCGATCGGCTCGCTGCTGTGGGGCTTCCTCGACAACTCCTCGCAGATCCTCGACCTCGAGGGTGTGCCCAAGGAGATCGTCATGATCACGCAGGGAGTGATCGTGCTGTCCGTCGTCATCGCCTACGAGCTGGTGCGCCGCTACCGCCTCGTGGCGCAGCAGCGTGAGGTCGGCCGCCGGCTCAGCGAGGCCCGCCCGGAGAACGAGCCGCAGGGAGCGCAGGCATGACCGCCACGCTGGAAGAGACCACCGCCCCGGAGGCCAAGGCGGGCCTCAGCAGGCCCGTCCGCATCACCCTCTACGTCGTCGTCGGCCTGGTGGTGCTCAGCCTGATCCGGGTGATCACCGGAGCCACCGACCTGACCTCCAACGGCACCGTCAGCGCCGCGCTGATGCTGGCCGTGCCGATCGGCCTGGCCGGTCTGGGCGGTCTGTGGTCGGAGCGCGCGGGCGTGGTCAACATCGGCCTCGAGGGCATGATGATCCTCGGTACGTTCGGCGCCGGCTGGATCGGCTGGCAGCACGGCCCCTGGGCCGGTGTGCTGATGGCCGTGGCCTTCGGCGCCATCGGTGGCCTGGTGCACGCCGTCGCCACCGTCACGTTCGGCGTCGACCACGTGGTGTCCGGTGTCGCGATCAACATCCTCGGCCTCGGCGCCACCCAGTACCTGGCCGGCGAGCTCCTCGCCGACACCCCCGGTGGCGGCGAGACCCAGTCGCCGCAGATCTCCGGTCTGCCCAAGCCGTCGGTGCCCGGGCTCACGTCGGTGCTGGAGCCGCTCGAGAGCCACCACTGGTTCCTGCTCTCCGACCTCGCCGGGATCCTGCGCGGCCTGCTCACCAACGTCTCGATCCTGACGATCATCTCGATCCTGCTGGTGATCGCCACCTACGTGATCCTCTGGCAGACCCCTTTCGGCCTGCGCCTGCGCTCGGTCGGAGAAGACCCGCACGCCGCCGAGTCGCTCGGCGTGAAGGTGCGGCTCTACAAGTACGTGGCCGTCGTCGTCTCCGGTGGGCTCGCCGGCCTGGCCGGTGCGTTCCTGGCGATCGTGGCCTCGAGCCTGTACCGCGAGGGCCAGACCGGTGGCCGTGGGTACATCGGTCTCGCCGCGATGATCTTCGGTAACTGGCGTCCGGGTGGCCTGGTCGCGGGTGCGGGCCTGTTCGGCTACACCGACGCCATGCAGCTGCGCAACGCCACCGCCGTGCACGCGCTGCTGCTGGTGGTCTTCGCGCTGCTGCTCGTCGTCACCGCGCTCAACCTCTACCGCCGCCGCTGGGTCACCGCCGGCGTCGGGCTGGTGTTCGCCGTGCTGTCGCTGGTCTGGTACCTCGCCACCGACGAGCTGCCCGGCCCGATCACCACGATGACCCCGTACGTGACCACGCTGCTCGTCCTGGCCCTGGCCGCCCAGCATCTGCGGATGCCCAAGGCCGACGGGCTGGTCTACCGGCCGGAGGGCAAATGACGATGAGGGACGACGTGGGCACCGGCGAGGAGGGGGCCGCCGGTCAGCGGGCGGCCGCCGAGGCCGACCCGGACCTGTACCCGGGCCGGGTCGCGGGCGATGCCGACCCGCACCAGATCGACTGGGTGGCGCTGCGCTCGCAGGCGCGGTTCATCATGCAGAAGGCCTACGCGCCCTACTCCGGCTTCCCGGTGGGCGCGGCGGCCCTGGTCGACGACGGCCGCATCGTGACCGGCTGCAACGTCGAGAACGCCTCGTACGGCGTGGGTCTGTGCGCCGAGTGCGGGCTGGTCTCGTCGCTGAACGCGACCGGGGGAGGGCGCCTGATCGCCTTCACCTGCGTCGGGCCGGACGGTGAGAACCTGATGCCGTGCGGGCGCTGTCGTCAGCTGCTGTACGAATTCGGTGGGCCCGAGCTGCTGGTCGAGACCAGCCACGGCATCGTCCCGATGACCCAGGTGCTGCCCGACGCCTTCGGGCCGGCCGACCTGTCGCGGGCGACGGGGCCGACGCACACCTGATCGCACACCTGATCGCACACGTGTGCGGAAGATCGGGAGCCGCTCCGGGGACATCCGGAGCGGCTCCGGTGTTTTGGCGGCCGGGCATCTGGGGTTCTGCCGGCTCCCGCCCTGCACCCGTGACAACCATGGGCGGGCGTGGCGCGTGCCCCGGGTGGGTGGGCTCTGGCCGGGCGCCGGGCGCCGGGCGCCGGGCGCAGGGCGCCGGGCGCAGGGCGCCGGGCGCCGGGCGCAGGGCACAGGGCGCAGGGCACAGGGCGCCGGGCGCAGGGCGCAGGGCACAGGGCGCCGGGCACAGGTCCGTACGCGCCCGGCAGAAGAAGTGAGCGGCCCTCCCACCGCCACCCCACGCGTCCCTTCGTTAACCTCGCGACATGACCGAACCCTTCGCCGCCGTCGACGTCATCGCGGCCAAGCGAGACCGCAACCGCCTGAGTGACGCGCAGATCGACTGGGTGGTCGACGCGTACACCCGCGGCGTCGTGGCCGACGAGCAGATGTCCGCGCTGCTCATGGCCATCCTGCTCAACGGCATGCAGCCGGAGGAGATCTCTCGCTGGACCGCCGCGATGATCGCGTCCGGCGAGCGCCTGGACTTCGGCGGCCTGTCCCGCCCGACCACCGACAAGCACTCCACCGGCGGCGTGGGCGACAAGATCACCCTGCCCCTGACCCCGCTGGTCGCCGCGCTCGGGGCGGCCGTGCCCCAGCTGTCCGGCCGCGGTCTCGGCCACACCGGGGGCACGCTCGACAAGCTGGAGTCGATCCCCGGCTGGCGCGCGCGGCTCAGCAACGCCGAGATGGCCCGCCAGCTCGAGGACGTCGGCGGCGTCATCTGCGCCGCCGGTGAGGGCCTGGCCCCGGCCGACCGCAAGATGTACGCCCTGCGCGACGTCACCGGCACGGTCGAGGCGGTGCCGCTGATCGCGTCGTCGATCATGAGCAAGAAGATCGCCGAGGGCACCGGGGCGCTGGTGCTCGACGTGAAGGTCGGCTCGGGCGCGTTCATGAAGAGCGAGGAGCAGGCCCGGGTTCTGGCGCAGACCATGGTGCGGCTCGGTACGGACGCCGGGGTGAACACCGTGGCGCTGCTGACCGACATGTCCACGCCCCTCGGGCTGACCGCCGGCAACGCGCTCGAGGTCCGCGAGTCGCTGGAGGTGCTGGCCGGCGGCGGACCCCCCGACGTGGTCGAGCTGACGATCGCCCTGGCTCGCGAGATGCTCGAGACCGCAGGTATTTCCGCCGATCCCGAGGCCGCCCTGAAGGACGGCCGGGCGATGGACTCGTGGAAGAAGATGATCGCCGCGCAGGGCGGTGACCCGGATGCCCCGCTGCCGGTCGCGCAGCACACGCACCAGGTGCTCGCGCCCGCCGACGGGGTGCTGGTGAGCCTCGACGCGATGGCGGTGGGGGTGAGCGCCTGGCGTCTGGGGGCCGGTCGCTCGCGCAAGGAAGACCCGGTGCAGGCCGGGGCCGGTGTCGAGATGCACGCCAAGCCGGGTGCCGAAGTCAGCGCCGGGCAACCGCTTTTCACGCTGCACACCGACACTCCCGAGCGGTTCGAGCAGGCGGTCGAGGCGCTCGAGGGTGGTTACGTGATCGCCCCCGTGGGCAGCCGGCCGGAGCCTCGTCCGCTGATCATCGATCGCATCACGGCCTGAGAAGCCTGAGAAGCCAACCAAATGTGGGACGCTCACCAGCCCTGAAGAGGGCTGGTGAGCGTCCCACATTGATCGCCGGAAACTACCCGCGCTGCATCGGCTCCCGGCCGAACGGCTGGGACGGCTTCGGGCGGGTCGGGCTGGGCGGCACCGCCAGGGTGACCGGATCGCCCAGCTTGAGCGTGACCAGGTCGCCGTGGTGGAGGATGTCCATCTCGTCCTCCGGGTTGCGCTCGTGGTCGGTGAGCAGATAGGTCGCCTGCTTGCCGTCCGTCTCCACCCGCAGGCGCAGGCCCTTGTGGGTGATCGTGAAGGCGAGCCGGTCGAGCCCGTCGGGCAGACGCGGCGCGAAGGCGAGAGTGCCCGACGTGTCGCGCATTCCGCCGAACCCGGCGACCAGTGACATCCAGGTGCCCGCCAGTGCGGCGATGTGCAGCCCGTTCGTCGTGTTGCTGTGCAGGTCGTGCAGGTCGGTGAGGGCGTTCTCGATGGTGTAGTCGTACGCCAGGCCGAGGTGCCCGACCTCGGCCGCCATCACCGACTGCGTGCAGGCCGACAGCGACGAGTCCCGCACCGTGAGCTTCTCGTAGTAGGCGAAGTTCGCCGCCTTCTGCTCCGGGGTGAAGGCGTCGCCGCGCAGCTGCATGGCCAGCACCAGGTCGGCCTGCTTGACGACCTGCTTCCGGTACAGCTGCACGTACGGCATGGTCAGCAGGAGGGGGTAGTCCTCCTCGGTGAGCGACTCGAAGTCCATCACCGCGTGCTTGGTGAAGTTCTCGGCCTGCTCGTGCACGCCCAGCGCCTCGTTGAAGGGGATGAACATCGCGTCGGCACACTGCCGCCAGATGCTGATCTCCTCCGCCGTGACCTCAAGTGCCGCAGCCTCTTCGGTGTAGCTCGAGGCGGCGGTGGCGGCGGCCCGGAGGTTCCGCTGGGCCATGAGGTTGGTGTAGACGTTGTTGTCGGTGATCGCGCTGTACTCGTCCGGCCCGGTGACCCCGTCGATGCGGAACCAGCCGTCGCGGTCGAACTGGCCGAACGACTGCCACAGCCGGGCGGTCTCGACCAGCAGGGGCAGGCCGATCTCCCGGTCGAACTCGTCGTCTTCCGTGGCCCCGTGGTAGCGGATCACGGCGTCGGCGATGTCGGCGTTGATGTGGAACGCCGCCGTGCCGGCCGGCCAGTAGCCGGAGCACTCGTCACCGTTGATCGTGCGCCACGGGAACGAGGCACCCTTCAGGCCGAGCGTGGCCGCGCGGTCTTTCGCCTTCTGCAGGGTGCTGTGCCGCCAGCGCAGGGCGTCGGCCGCCGCGCGCGGGGCGGTGTGGATGAGCACCGGCAGCACGAAGGTCTCGGTGTCCCAGAAGCAGTGGCCGTCGTAGCCCGGGCCGGTCAGGCCCTTCGCCGAGACCGGCCGCTGCTCCGCCCGGGCACCCGCCTGGATGATGTGGAACAACGCGAAACGCACGGCCTGCTGCAGCTCTTCGTCACCGTCGACCTCGACGTCGGCGCGCGCCCAGAACTCGTCCAGGTACTGCCGCTGCTCGGCCCGCAGGTCGTCCCAGCCGGTGTGGATGGCCCCGGTCAGGCCGGCCGCCACCTGGTCACGCAGGGCCGGGAGCGAACGCTGCGAGCTCCAGCCGTAGCTGACGAACTTGATCAGCCGCAGCTTCTGGCCCGGCTTGAGGGTGGCGGTGACGGTGAGGCGGCCCCAGTCGGGGCGCACGCCCCAGTTGGTGGACACCTTGACGCCCTCGGGCACCTCGATGACGTGCTCGGCCGCGGCGGCCACCCGGCGGCCGCTGTGCCGGGTCTCGTGCACCAGCGTGATGCGGTTGCCGTTGCAGTCGTGCTCGAGCGCCTGGAGCGGATTGTGCATGGCTGCGGCCACCCGCGGGTCGACCGAACCGCTCTCGGGCATCTGCTCGTTCGCCACCAGCTCGGACTGCAGCACCACGCGGGCGGTCTCGTGCAGCGGCTCGACCTCGTAGGCGATGGCCATCACCGAGCGGTGGGTGAACGAGACCAGCCGGGTGCTCGTGACCTTCACCGCCTGGTCGGCCGGCGAACGCCACTCGACCTCGCGGGTCAGGGTGCCCGCGCGCATGTCGAGCACCCGCTCGTGCTTGTCGAGGTGGCCGTAGCGCAGGTCGAACGGCTCGTCGTCGACGAGGAGCCGGATCAGCTTGCCGTTGGTCACGTTGATGACCGTCTGACCGGACTCCGGGTAGCCGTAACCGGCCTCGGCGTGCGGCAGCGGCCTTCTTTCGTAGACCGAGTTCAGGTAGGTGCCCGGCAGGCCGTGCGGTTCCCCCTCGTCCAGGTTGCCGCGGATGCCGATGTGCCCGTTCGAGAGGGCGAAGACGGACTCGGTGGATCCCAGGTCGTCCAGATGGAGCTCGGTCTCCCGGATGCACCAGGGTTCGACGGTGAAGGCGGCTCGGCGATTCATGCGGCGTTATCTATCAGCTGAGCGAGATCGGTAACCACCACATCAGCACCATGCTGGGACAACGCCGCTGCGTGGCCGACCCGGTCGACCCCGACGACGAGGCCGAAGTCACCGTCGCGACCCGCCTCGACACCGGCGATGGCGTCTTCGAAGACAACGGCCTGACGGGTCTCGACGCCCAGCAGACGGGCGCCCTCGACGAAGGTCTCGGGGGAGGGCTTGCCGTGCAGGCCGTTGGCGATCGCGTGCTGCGCGTCGACCCGGGCCTCGACGAACTTCTCCAGGCCGGTCACCTTGAGGATCTCGGCGGTGTTGGCGGAACTGGAGACCACGGCGATGCGCAGCCCGGCGGCCTGCGCGGCCTCCAGGTAGCGCACGGAACCCTCGTAGACGGTGACGCCCTCGGAGGCGATCTTGGCGTGGACCAGGTTGTTCTTGCGGGTGCCGAGCCCGTTGATCGACTCGGTCTCGGGCGAGTCGTCGGACTCGCCCTCGGGCAGCGTGATGTTGCGGGAGGCCAGGAAGCTGCGCGTGCCGTCCTGCCGGCGCTTGCCGTCGACGTACTTCACGTAGTCGGTGGCGATGCCGAAGGGCACGAACTCCTCACCGAGGCGTTCGGCCCGCTCCTGGAGGTAGGAGTCGAACATCTCCTTCCAGGCGGAGGCATGCACCGACGCGGTGTCGGTGATGACGCCGTCCAGGTCGAAGAGACAAGCCAGTACGGGTTCGGGGAGGCCGACGTCTCGCGGCCGCGCGATCTGCGGATCGGACATGCGCCCAAGCAGACCACAGCGGGCGCCCGATCGCAGACGCGATCGGCCGCGCGTGCGGTGACATTGCCTGTCTTTCCTGTCGTCGCGGGCTGTCGGTGACACGATGGGCGGCATGGATCTGCCCGTGATGCCGCCGGTCAAACCGATGCTGGCGAAGTCGGTGCCGGAGATTCCCGACGTCGGTCACGTCGAGCCGAAGTGGGACGGATTTCGCACGATCGTCTTCAAGGACGGCGACGAGATCGAGCTCGGCAGCCGCAACGAGAAGCCGATGACGCGATATTTCCCGGAGCTCGTCGAGGCGCTGCGGCAGAACCTGCCGGAACGCTGCGTGGTGGACGGCGAGATCGTCACCATCGTCGGTGACCGTCTGCAGTTCGAGGTGCTGCAGCAGCGCATCCATCCCGCCGCCAGCCGGATCAAGCTGCTGGCCGAGCAGACCCCGGCCTCGTTCATCGCCTTCGACCTGCTTGCGCTGGGTGACGAGAACCTCATGGAGCAACCGTTCTCGGAACGCCGGGCGCGGCTGGTGCAGGCCCTCTCGGCCGCGAAGGCCCCGGTGTACTGCACCCCGGCCACGACCGACCTGGAGACCGGCCGGGAGTGGTTCGGCATGTTCGAGGGCGCCGGGCTGGACGGGGTGGTCGCCAAACCGCTGGACGGCCCGTACCTGCCCGACAAGCGAACGATGTTCAAGGTGAAGCACGCCCGCACGGCCGACTGCGTGGTGGCCGGGTTCCGCTGGCACAAGAGCGGGCCGATCGTGGGCTCGCTGCTGCTCGGGCTCCACCGCGAGGACGGGTCGCTGCAGCACGTGGGCGTCGCGGCGTCGTTCCCGATGGTCCGGCGGGCCGAGCTGGTGGAGGAGCTGGAGCCCTACCGGATGGCCGTCGAGGAGCTGGGCGAGCATCCGTGGGGCCAGTGGGCCGAGGCCCAGGCGCACGAGCACCAGCGGATGCCCGGCAACGTGTCGCGCTGGAACGCCACGAAAGACCTGTCGTTCGTGCCGTTGCGGCCCTCGCTGGTGGTGGAGGTGGCCTACGACCAGATGGAGGGCGACCGCTTCCGGCACACGGCCCAGTTCCGGCGCTGGCGTCCCGACCGGGAGCCGGCCAGCTGTGGCTACGACCAGCTGGAGCGGCCGGTGAACTTCCGGCTGGAGGACGTGCTGTCGCCGGTGGGTTCGAAGGCGCCGAAGATCGTGGGCGATTAGTTCCGGGCGGGGCGGCGGTCTTGAGTGGCGGCGCGGGTTTCGGGCCATGGGGGACGCGGTGGTCGCCCCGGCGACCCTGGTGAGTTGTCGAGGACGAGGAGAGGGCGCGATGGCCGGCAAGAGCGCGGCGGTGCAGATCGAGGTCGAGGGGCCGGAGGGCACCCGGTCGGTGCGCCTGTCCAGTCCGGAGCGGGTGCTCTACCCGGACGAGGGGCTGACCAAGAAAGACCTGGCCGAGTACGTCGTCGCGGTGGGCCCGGCGCTGGTGCGGGCCCTGGGCGACCGCCCGGTCTCGCTCGAGCGGTTCCCGGAAGGCCTGGGCGGCGAACGGTTCTACTCCAAGAACCCGCCCCGCGGCGTGCCCGCCTACGCCCGCTCGGTCACGGTCACCTACCCCAGCGGGCGCAGTCACCCGCAGCTCGTGGTCGACGAGATCGCCACCGCGGTCTGGGCCGTGCAGATGAACACGCTGACCTTCCACCCCTGGCCGGTGCGCAGCGAGAACCCCGACAACCCCGATGAACTGCGCCTCGACCTCGACCCGCAGCCCGGCCGCGACTACCAGGACGCGGTGACGGCGGCCCGGCAGCTGAACGACCTGCTGGCCGAGCTGGGCCTCACCGGCTACGCGAAGAGCTCGGGCAACCGGGGCGTCCACGTGTTCGTCCCGATCCGGCCCGACCACGAGTTCCTCGACGTGCGTCACGCGGCCATCGGCATCGGGCGTGAACTGCAGCGTCGCGACCCGGATCTGGTGACGATGGACTGGTGGAAGGAGGAGCGGGGCGAACGGGTCTTCGTCGATTTCAACCAGTGCACCCGCGACCGCACCATGGCCGGCGCCTACAGCCCGCGTCCTCTGCCGCACGCCCCCGTCTCCACCCCGCTGACCTGGGACGAGCTGGGAAGCATCGACCCGAGAACCCTGACCGTGCGCACGGTTCCGCAGCTCCTGGCCGACCGCGGCGACCCCTGGGAGTCCATGCACGGCGATGCCGGTGACATCGCCCCGGCGCTCGCGCTCTGGCAGAAAGACCTCGACAACGGGCTGGGGGAGCTGCCGTTCCCGCCCGACTACCCGAAGATGCCCGGCGAACCCAAGCGGGCGCGTCCTTCCGTCTCGAGAAGCGACACCGAGGGCATCGCCGACCGCGACTGGTACGCCGACCCCAAGCGGTGGGACGGAGACCGGCCGAAAGAGCCGGAGGGCTCGTGAGCCGAATGGGCAATTACGATCCAGCGGCAACTGGCTGACGAACGTCCGCCCGACGGGTGCCGGGCAGTAAGCTCCCGCCCGTGACCCGTCCAGATGCCGACACCATTGCCCGGGCTCCGAAGGTCCTGCTGCACGATCATTTGGACGGCGGCCTCAGACCGGGGACGATCATCGCGATCGCGGCCGAGATCGGCCACGAGCTGCCCGCGACCGACGAGGCCGAGCTGCGTGAATGGTTCCGCCGCAGCGCCGACTCGGGGTCCCTGGAGCGCTACCTCGAGACGTTCGTGCACACCGTCGCGGTGATGCAGCGGCGTGACGACCTGGTGCGCGTGGCCCGCGAGGCCGCTCTCGACCTGGCCGCCGACGGCGTGGTCTACGCCGAGATCCGTTACGCCCCCGAGCAGCACCTCGAGGGCGGCCTGACCCTCGACGAGGTGGTCACCGCGGTCGGCGAGGGCCTGGCCGAGGGGGAGAAGGAGGCGGCGTCCGCAGGGACGCCGATCCGCACCGGTCAGCTGGTCACCGCGATGCGCCACGCCGCCCGCAGCCGCGAGATCGCCGAACTGGCCGAACGGCACCGCGAGAACGGCGTGGTCGGTTTCGACATCGCCGGGGCCGAGGCCGGGTTCCCGCCCTCGCGTCACCTCGACGCCTTCGACTACCTGCACGAAGCCAACATGCACGTGACCATCCACGCCGGTGAGGCCTTCGGCCTGCCCAGCATCTGGGAGGCCGTGCAGGTCTGCGGTGCCGACCGGCTCGGTCACGGCGTGCGCATCATGGACGACATCGAGGTCGTCGGTGGCGTCGACTCCTACGGCCGCCCGGCCGCCAAGCTCGGCCGCACCGCCGGCTGGGTGCGCGATAAGCGCATCCCGCTCGAGCTCTGCCCGACCAGCAACGTGCAGACCGGTGCCGCCTCGAGCATCGCCGAGCACCCGATCGGCCTGCTGAAAGACCTGCGGTTCCGGGTCACCCTGAACACCGACAACCGGCTGATGTCCGGCACCACGATGACGCGCGAGATGTCGCTGCTCGTCGAGCAGGCGGGATGGACCCTGGAAGACCTACGATGGGTCACCATAAATGCTCTCAAGAGTGCATTTATCCCGTTCGACGAGAGGCTCGCGCTGATCGACGACGTCGTGAAACCCGGGTACGCCCGGCTGGGCGCAGGCTGAGCAGCCTGAGCAGGCAGGAGGACTGAGCGGTGGCGTACCGGCCGGCCCGCTTCCCGGGATCCCGGCGCGTCCTCGCCGCGGACGCGGTGGGCCGCTACGACCTGCGCCGGACCATGATGGCCCGGCTGCTGGCCTCCAACCCGGCGCTGTCGCTGCTGCTCCTGGTCGGCGACGTCGAGATGGACGAGCTCGACCTCGACCCGCACGCCGGGGCCGAGGCGGTCTCGGCCGCCTTCACGCGCCCCGAGCCGGACGTGCACGGCCTGATCATCGCGGGCAACCTGCTGGTGCACCAGGCCGTGCAGCACCCCCGGTCGAACAGCGGCATGAGCCTCTACGTCCTGGGCGACCTGAAGGCCCGCAACGTCGCGATCAGCGGCCTCGAGCTGGTGGTGCACGGCGAGCTGCGGGTCAGCGAGGTGTTCGCGGGGGCCGGTCCCTCCGGCGGTGCCCGGCTCGACGGTGACGTCAGGGCCAAGCTGCTCGTCTCCGAGGCCTTTCCGATGCTGGTCGGCGGCGGGCTCAAGGCTCCCGTGCTGGAGACCGGCCGCACCCGCATCGGGGTGGTCGAGGGCCAGGGCGTGCGCGAGGCCAAGGGAGAGGTGCCGCCCTCGCTGGTGCTGACCCCGCAGGTGCTCGAGCCCGGTCCGGAGGGCGTGGAGCTGTTCTCCTGGCCCCGGTTCAAGCAGGCCGTGGCCACCAACGTGCACACTCTCAGCCCCGACTACCTGAGCGGCCGCACCAACCTGGAGTCGATGCGCGAGCTGCGCCGGCTCGAGCACGAGATCGAGCAGGTGCTGTCCGAGGGCCGTTACGCGCGTGGCGCCGAGCTGCTGCGCAAGGCCCGGGCCCTGGGCGCGCCCCGCGGTGACACCGGGGTGCAGCTGGCCGACGCGATCTACCGGGTGCACCACGGCACCGGCAGCCGTGAGGCGCTGGCCGAGGCACTCGAGCTGCTCGACGAGACACTCGGTCCCAAGCCCGACGCGGCCGCGGTGATGGCCCACCCGCAGGCCCTGCTGCAGCGCGCGCACATCCTGCTGCTGCTCAAGGAGCACGACGACGAGGCCTTCGACCAGGCCTGGCGCGACTGCAGCCTGGCCGCCGTCACCATGCCCGCGCAGGAGCGGGCCGGGATCGCCGGGCTGATGGGGCAGTGGCTGTTCACCCGGCACCGCTACGACGAGTGTGTGCCCTACCTGCGTCAGGCGCTCGCCGCCGACCCGGAAGACGGTGCGCAGCACGGCCGTCTGGCCCGCGCGCTGTGGATGCTCGACCGTGAGTCCGAGGCCCTGCCGCACGCCACCCGCTCGCTCGAGCTCAACCCCGCCGACAACCGCATGTGGTACGTCCGCGGCAAGTGCCAGCAGGTGCTCGGCGACCCCGAGGACGCCCGGCTCGACCTGGCCACCTACCTGGAGATGCACCCCGACGACGACCTCGCCGTCGAGGCCCTCATCATCATCGACCTCGACGCCGACAACACCGACCAGGCCGTCGAGAGCGCGCTGCAGTTCATCGAGCACTACCCCGACATCGACGGCGCCCCGGCCCGTTTCGGCCGTCTGCTGCACCTGCGGGAGCGCTACGACCTGGCCGTGCCGCTGCTGCGCCGGGCCATGCAGGTGCACCCGGAAGACCAGACGATCGTGCGTGACCTGGCCGTGGCGCTCAGCCAGGCCGGCACCGGTCACGACCAGACCGGGCTGGACACCGCGCTGCGCCGGGTCGAGATCGACTCCGAGGCCGACCACATCGGCTATCTGCGGGCCGAGGTCAACCTGACCCTCGACGACCCGAGCGCGGCCGAGGGCGACCTCGAGGAGTACCTCACCCGGTTCCCCGAGGCGGTGCGGGCGCTGGCCTCACTGGCGAGCATCCGTCTGCTGCAGCTGCGCCCGGCCGAGGCCGAGGCCCTGATCGATCGCGCCCGGTCGATCGCGCCCGACGACCCCTACGTCGAGAGTGTCGCCGACAAGGCCGGTTTCGGCCCGACGATCGACCTGGCGGCCGCCGCCGCGCAGATCGCGCCGAGCGAGCCCACGCAGCTGATGCGCACCGACCGCTCGCCCCGTGAGGGGGAGCAGCCGGGTGTCACCCAGTATTCGTTCCGTGATGCGGGTTTCCGCCGTCCCTAGACGAGGTGGGACGGCGGGTGCTAGATCCCCAGCGCCTGCGAGATGTCGGCCGTGATCCGGGCCAGCCGCTCCGCGGCCACCTGCCGGGCCGCGTCCACACTGCCCTGATCGGCCGGGACCACCACTTCCAGATAGCATTTCAGCTTCGGCTCGGTGCCGCTCGGGCGGATGATCACCCGGTCGCCGTCGGTGGTGCGATAGCGCAGGCCGGGCGTGCCGGGCAGGCCGTCGACCCCCTCGGAGAGGTCCTCGGCCGACTTCAGCGCACTGCCCGCGATGGTCACCGGCGGGTGCTGCGAGATGCGGTCGAGCATGTCCGAGATCTGGCTCAGGTCGTCGACCCGCACCGAGAACTGGTCGGTGGCGTGCAGTCCGTGCCGCCGGGCCAGGTCGTCGAGCGCGTCGAGCAGGGTGCGGCCCTGGGCCTTCAGCTCGGCGGCGTACTCGGCCACGAGCAGGGCGGCGCTGATGCCGTCCTTGTCGCGCACCGAGCCCGGGGCCACGCAGTAGCCGAGGGCCTCCTCGTAGGCGTAGGTCAGCTCGGGCACCCGGGCCAGCCACTTGAAACCGGTGAGGGTCTCGACGTGCCGGGCCCCGTGCGCCGCCGCCACCCGGGCCAGCAGCTGGGACGAGACGATCGAGCAGGCCACGGTTTTCGCGTCTCCGGAGGAACGGGAGAGCAGGTACTCGCCGAGCAGCGCCCCCACCTCGTCGCCCCGCAGCATCTGCCATCCCGAGGCGCCGGGCACGGCCACCGCGCACCGGTCGGCGTCCGGGTCGTTGGCGATGACCAGGTCGGCCCCGCGCTTGCGGGCCGCGGCCAGCGCCAGGTCGAGCGCGCCGGGCTCCTCCGGGTTGGGGAAGCTGACGGTGGGAAAGTCGGGGTCGGGCTCGGCCTGCTCCCGCACCAGGTGCGGCGCGGGAAAACCGGCGGCCGCGAAGGCCTTCACCGCGGTCCCGCCGCCGACGCCGTGCATCGGCGTCAGCACGATGTCGATGTCGCGGGCCGCACCCGGGGTGACCACCCGCACGAGCGAGGCCAGGTACTCGTCGACGATCTCGGGGCCGATGTGCTCCCAGCCGTCGGTGGCCATCGGGACGTCGATGGCCGGCGGGGCGGCGGCGATCTGGTGGGCGATGTGGTCGTCCATCGGGGGGACGATCTGCGCGCCGCTGCCGGGGGAGGAGTCGGCCCGGCCGCCGAGGTAGACCTTGTAACCGTTGTCCTGCGGCGGGTTGTGGCTCGCGGTGACCATGATCCCGGCGTCCGCGTCGAATCGGCGCAGGGCGAAGGCCAGCACCGGTGTCGGCAGCGGGGCGGGCAGCAGTTGGGCCACGCACCCGGCGGCCGTGAGCACCGCGCAGGTGTCGCGGGCGAACACGTCGGAGTCGTGCCGCGCGTCGTAACCGACCACCACCCGGGGTGGTGCGGCCCCGTCGGCCCCGATCGCGGCGTGCAGATGGCCGGCGATGCCGGCGGCGGCGCGGATGACGACAGCCCGGTTCATCCGGTTCGGCCCCGCGCCCAGGGCGCCGCGCAGTCCCGCGGTGCCGAACTGGAGGGAGCCGGAGAAGCGCTGGGCGAGATCGTCGCGCGCAACCTCGTCGACGATGGAGTCGCCGGAGGTCACCAGCTCGATCAGCCGGTCCACCTCGCGCCGGGTACGGGGATCGGGGTCCGCGTCCCGCCAATGGGTCGCTCGGTCGACCAGACCGGCGAGCTCGGTTTCGTCCACACCGGAAACTTACCCGGTCGCCATCCGGTGGATGCGTACCGGACGGTTGTTGTGACCGGAACGGCTGATCTTTCTGCCCCGTACCCCCGCGGACGTGCGTTCGAGGACCCGGGCGACCACAACGTCCTCAAGCCGAAACCGGCCCCGCGCCCACCAGGAGCGCGAGGCCGACCCGGGACGTCAGAGCTTGCGCACGACCTGCGCCAGCATCGCCCCGACGCGCTGCGCCGCGGCCTTGCCCTCGGCGAGCACCTCCTCGTGGCTCAGCGGCGTCTCGCTGATGCCCGCGGCCAGGTTCGTCACCAGCGAGATGCCGAGGATCTCGAGCCCGGCCTCGCGGGCGGCGATCGCCTCGAGCGCCGTGGACATGCCGACCAGGTCGGCGCCGAGCCGCCCGGCCATGCGCACCTCGGCCGGGGTCTCGTACTGCGGGCCGTGGAACTGCGCGTACACACCCTCGGGCAGGTCGGGCTGAACCTCCCGGCAGATCGCGCGCAGCCGCTTCGAGTACAGGTCGGTGAGGTCGACGAAGGTCGCGCCCTCGAGCGGTGTCGCGCCGGTCAGGTTCAGGTGGTCGCTGATCAGCACCGGGGTGCCGGGCTTCCAGTCCGGGTTGAGCCCACCGCAGCCGTTGGTCAGCACGATCGTCGAGCAGCCGGCGGCGGCCGCGGTGCGCACCCCGTGGGCCACGGCGCGCACGCCCTTGCCCTCGTAGTAGTGCGTGCGGCTGCCCAGGACCAGGGCGTGCTTGTCGGTGCCCTCGATGCGCACCGACCGCAGCTGACCCACGTGACCGGGCACCCCGGACAGCGAGAAGCCGGGCACCTCGGTGGCCGGGATCTCGGCGACGGTCTCACCCAGCAGGTCAGCGGCAGGAGCCCAGCCCGAGCCCAGAGTCAGGGCCACGTCGTGCTTCTCGATGCCGGTGAGCTCGGCGAGCCGCTGGGCGGCCTGCGTCGCGAGTTCCTTGGGGGTCAGGTCTGACATGTGATTCACCGCTCGTTCGGGGGGAGGTGCTCAGGGGTGTCGCTCGACTCGCAGGGCCGGGAGCGCAGCTCATGGAGGTAGTCGCTGGGTGCTCCGCCCGCCTCGGCGGCGTTGGCGAGCATGCCCAGGTAGTGCGCGGCGGGAAGGCCACCCTCGTAGGCGTCGAGCACGTGCACCCACGCCACCACGTCACCGTCGAGGGTCTGCACGCGCACGTGGATCTTGCGGGACTGGCCGGTGGCGAGGCCCTCCCACTCGTCCAGGGCCTGCTCGTCGCCCGGCGTCACGTCGTAGACGCTCACGTAGACCTGGGCCGTGGGGTCTTCCACCAGGGTCGCCAGGGCGCCGTCGACCGCGTTCGGCACCTGCGCGAAGGTGAGCCGCCAGCCGGTGACCCAGCCGAACCCGCGCAACGGCGAGTGCGGCGCCCGCAGCGCCATCCGCTCGGGGTCGAGGTTCGCGCCGTAGGCGGCGTAGAGATCCATGGGGGACAGATTAGGGATTCCCGGCTCCCCTCGTGCAAACGCCCGGTGTGCGCGCCGGGTGACTTCTTCGTGCCATCGCGCTGCCTGGACGGGAGTGCGGGACAATGAGCACCGTGAGCGCTAAGACCAGGATTGTCATCGTCGGCGGCGGGCCCGGCGGCTACGAGGCCGCGCTGGTCGCGGCCCAGCTCGGCGCCGACGTCACCGTCGTCGACGAGAACGGCCTGGGCGGCGCCGCCGTCCTCACCGACGTCGTGCCCAGCAAGACGCTCATCGCCACGGCCGAGGTGCTGTCCACGGTCGGGGGTGCCCGTCAGCTCGGCATCCGCGGTCTGGGCCGGGTGCGGGCCGACCTGGGCGCGGTCAACCGCCGGGTCAAGGGGCTGGCCGTCGCGCAGTCCCGCGACATCCAGCGCCGCCTCGAGGCCGAGGGGGTGCGCATCGTGCAGGGCCGGGGCGTGCTCGAGGGCCCGGCCCGGGTGCGTGTGGGCGACAGCGTGATCGAGGCCGACACGTTGCTCGTCTCCACCGGGGCCAGCCCCCGTGAGCTGCCCGACGCCCGTCCCGACGGCGAGCGCGTGCTCAACTGGACCCAGCTGTACGACCTCGAAGACCTGCCCGAGAAGCTGATCGTGGTCGGTTCCGGCGTCACCGGCGCCGAGTTCGCCAGTGCCTACCACGCGCTCGGGGCGCAGGTCGCGCTCGTGTCCAGCCGCGACCGGGTGCTGCCGGGAGAAGACGCCGACGCCGCCGAGGTGCTCGAGCACGTCTTCCGGCGCGGTGGCATGGAGGTGCTGTCGCGTTCGCGCGCGCAGAGCGTCAAGCGTACGGACGCGGGGGTCGTGGTCACGCTGTCCGACGGCCGTACCGTCGAGGGTTCCCACTGCCTGATGGCGGTCGGCGCGGTTCCCAGCACCGCGGGTCTGGGGCTGGAGGAGGCCGGGATCTCGGTGAGCGCCTCGGGGCACATCGAGGTCGACCGGGTCTCCCGCACCACCGCGCGCGGGGTCTACGCGGCCGGCGACTGCACCGGTGTCTTCCCGCTCGCCTCGGTCGCCGCCATGCAGGGGCGCAAGGCGATGTGGCACGCGCTCGGCGACGCGGTCTCGCCCCTGGAACTGCGCCTGGTCTCCTCGAACGTGTTCACCTCACCCGAGATCGCGACCGTCGGCGTCACCCAGACCCAGGTCGACGAGGGCCTGGAGGCGGTCTCGGTGAAGCTGCCGCTGGCCACCAACCCGCGGGCCAAGATGCAGGGCATCCACGACGGTTTCGTGAAGCTGTTCGCCTCGCCGTCGGGCCGGGTGCTGGGCGGCACGGTGGTCGCGCCGCGCGCGTCCGAGCTGATCCACCCGATCACGCTGGCGGTCTCGGCCCGGCTCACGGTCGACGAGGTCGCCGCGGTGTTCACGGTCTACCCGTCGATCTCCGGGTCGGTGGCCGAGGCGGCGCGGCAGCTGCACGTCGGGTGATCCGGCCGGCCGGGCTCGGCGCAGTGTCCGAAACCGGCTCGCGAACTTTCGCCGGGTCGAAATCGCCGGCTGACCGGCGGTCTCAGTCTTTCAGCTCGCAGATCAGCGCTCCCGACGTCACTGTCTGCCCGATCTCGGCGGCCAGGGCCGTCACCGTGCCGGCCTTGTGTGCGGTGAGGGGCTGCTCCATCTTCATCGCCTCGAGCACCACCACCAGGTCACCGGCCTCGACCCGGGCGCCGTCGGCCACCGCGACCTTGACGATCGTGCCCTGCATCGGCGAGGTCAGGGCGTCGCCGCTGACGGCGGTGGCCGTGCGCGTCTTCGCCCGGCGCGGAGCCTTTTTCGGCGCCGTACCCGACGCTGAGCCCAGGCCGGCCGGCAGCACGACCTCGAGGCGCTTGCCGCCCACCTCGACCACGATGCGCTCGCGGGGCGTCTCGTCGTCCGGCGAGGCTGATGAACCGGTCCAGGGCGCGATCGTGTTGTCGAACCCGGTCTCGATCCAGCGGGTGTGCACGCTGAAAGGCTCTGACGTGAAAGCGCTGTCGGCCACCACGGCGCGGTGGAAGGGCAGCACCGTGGGCAGCCCCTCGACGACGAACTCGGCCAGCGCCCGGCGTGAGCGCTCCAGGGCCTGCTGCCGCGTGGCGCCGGTGACGATCAGCTTGGCCAGCATCGAGTCGAAGCCGCCGCCGATCACCGAGCCCGCCACCACGCCGGAGTCCAGGCGCACGCCCGGGCCGGACGGGGCCACGAACGCCGTGACCGTGCCGGGTTGGGGCAGGAACCCGCGCCCCGCGTCCTCACCGTTGATGCGGAACTCGATCGAGTGCCCCCGCACCGGCGGGTCGTCGTACCCCAGGGGCTCGCCGGCGGCGACGCGCAGCTGCTCACGCACCAGGTCGAGGCCCGTGACCTCTTCGGACACCGGATGTTCCACCTGCAGGCGGGTGTTCACCTCGAGGAACGAGATGGTGCCGTCCGGCCCGACCAGGAACTCGCAGGTGCCCGCGCCGACGTAACCGGCCTCGGACAGGATGGCCTTGGACGCGCGGTACAGCTCGGCGTTCTGCTCCGGCGTCAGGAACGGGGCGGGCGCCTCCTCGACCAGCTTCTGGTTGCGCCGCTGCAGCGAGCAGTCCCGGGTGGAGACGACCACGACGTGACCGAAGGAGTCGGCCAGGCACTGGGTCTCGACGTGCCGGGGGTGATCGAGGAAACGTTCGACGAAGCACTCGCCGCGGCCGAAGGCGGCCACGGCCTCGCGGGTGGCCGACTCGAAGAGCTCGGGGATCTCCTCCAGCGTGCGGGCGACCTTCAGGCCGCGACCACCTCCGCCGAAGGCGGCCTTGATCGCCACCGGGAGCCCGTGCTCGCGCGCGAAGGCGACCACCTCGTCCGCACCCTGGACCGGTTCGGACGTGCCGGGCACCAGGGGGGCACCCGCCCGCTGGGCGATGTGCCGGGCCTTGACCTTGTCGCCGAGGGCGTCGATCGCCGAGGGCGGGGGACCGATCCAGGTCAGCCCGGCGGCCAGCACGGCGGTGGCGAAGTCGGCGTTCTCGGCCAGGAAGCCGTAGCCCGGGTGCACCGCGTCGGCACCGCTGCGGGCGGCGACGTCGAGCAGCTTGTCGACCACCAGGTACGACTCGGCGGCGGTGGTGCCCTCCAGGGAGTACGCCTCGTCGGCCACGGTGACGTGCACCGCGTCGCGATCGGGGGCGGCGTAGACCGCCACCGAGGCGATGCCGGCGTCCCGGCAGGCCCGGGCGATCCGCACGGCGATCTCGCCCCGATTGGCGATGAGGACCTTGCTGATGGTCCGGCCGGGGCCGGGCATCGAAGACGGCGTCGTCATCTCGCTCCTCTCCTCGTCGGGGACAGTATCCCCGCGTCCTGCCCGCCGGGGACGGCAGAGTGTGGCGCCCGACACGTCAGGTCTACCGCTCGTCCACCGTCGGGGGCCAGAGGGAATCGTGCGGAGGCCACGTCGGTTGACCAGGCGTGGCTACTTTGACGATGACCCAGCAGAACCACGACGAGACGGTCAAGGACGGGATCGTCCTGATCGACTTCTGGGCCTCCTGGTGCGGGCCGTGCCGGCAGTTCGGCCCGATCTTCGAGAAGGCCTCGGACAGCAACGGCGACGCCACGTTCGCCAAGGTCGACACCGAGGACCAGCAGGAACTCGCCGCGCAGTACGGCGTGACCTCGATCCCGACGCTGGTGGTCTACCGCGACGGCATCCCGGTGTTCGGCCAGCCCGGCGCCCTGCCGGAGGCGGCGCTCACCAACATCCTCGAGCAGGTCCGCGCGCTCGACATGGACGAGGTGCGCACCCAGTACGAGGCCCAGCTGAAGGAAGCCGGTCGCAACTGACCTCCCCGGAACGACGGCCGGCGGGCTGATCCAGCCCGTCGGCGCCTCCCGGGCTCAGCCGGCCGGTATCTCCAGGGACGCTACGAGCGCCCGGTGCGAGCTGCCCCCGATGTTCACCGTCGCGGCCGCGCTCACACCGATCCTGGTGTCCACCAGCAGATGGTCGGCCGGGGTGACCGGCAGCGGCGACCACGACGGCCAGGTCGGGCGCAGCCCCTTGCCCGCCACGTCCGCGGCGTCTTCCCAGCCCGCCTTCTCGAACATCCGGTAGGCCGGCTGCCACGGCGACAGGTTGAGGTTGCCGACCAGGAACGACCCGGTCTCGGCGCCCTCCACCTTCTGCTGCGAGAGCTTGGTCAGGTCCGAGCGCCAGTCCCGGCCGGGCAGCAGCGCACCCCCGGCCATCTGGGCGACGGTCAGGCCGACCTTCGCGTCCTTCACCTCCAGCACACCGCTCACGGCGGGCTTGGCGAAGCCGTCGACCGCCTTCAGGTCGGTGATCTGCAGGCGGCTCCACACCCCGACCCCGTCGGTCTGGCTGCCGGTGACGTCTGCCCACAGCGGGGGTGCGACCCGGCCCAGACCGGCCGTGCTCAGGTCGTGCGCCAGGGCCGTGCTCAGGCCGGTGACGACCACCACGTCGGCGGCGTACGAGTTGACCGCTGCCACCACGTCCTCCGCGTCGGCCTGCCCGTGGGCACCGTCGACGGTCATGACGCGCACGGTGGCCGTGGTCCCGGCGGGGACGTCACGCGACGAGGCGTAGCCCGCCACCATCGCCCAGGGCAGCAGGGCGGCGACGGCCGCGATCCCGGTGGAGACGAAGTGCTTGCCGCCCACGCCGATCGCGATCACCGGCAGGGCGCAGATGGTGACGAGGGGCACCAGGCCGGCGGGCACGGTGACGAACGGGGAGGCCGAGTCGACGAACATCGTGGCGGTCCACAGCCCCAGGAGCAGGGCGATCGCGGTCAGCCAGAGGCCGACGTGGCGGCGCCGACGGGGATTGGTGGGGCGGTCGGGTTCGTCGTGGTCGTCCTCGTGCTCGTCGTCGAGCTCGTCGGCGGGGAAGCGGGGGGCGCGTCCTGACGCGGGTGCGGCGGCCGATCTCGTGGGGGGCCCGGCCGATGAGGGACGCCCCGGGGCACCGAGCAGTGCCTCGGCATCCCGTTCCGGGGTGGCCCGGGCGGTGCGGTCTGCGCGGTCGTTCCGGTCTGCGCGGTCGTTCCGGTCGGTTCGGTCGTTCCGGTCGGTTCGGTCCACGGGCAGGCTGCCGGTGGGGCGGGCCGGGAAGCGTTCTTCCAGCGGGCCCCGCTCGGGGCGGCGGCCGGCGTTGCCGTCCGGTTCGGGGTCGTCCCAGGGGGCCGGTGCCTTGGGACGGTCCGGGGCCCCGGTGCCGACGGCGCCAGGCGGGCGGTGGCCGGGGGAGTTCGGGGTCACGGGGGTGCCCGGGTCGCCGGGACCGGTGGGAGAACCCGGGGCGGACGGGGTTCCGCGGCCCGCGGGGTTGTTGCCCAGCCGGTCGGACACGTTGGGACGCCCTCGGCGGCGGCCGACGCTGCCGGGCTGGTCGAACCAGTTGCCGGGCCGGTTGCTCTGCTGGTCGCCCGGTTGGCCGCCTTGCTGCCGGCCGGTCGGCTGGGGGCCGGTGCGGTGTGGCTGGGGACCGGTGTGATGGGTCGGCTGCGGCCCGGTGGCCGGGCGGACCGGCTGCTCGCCGGTGCCGTAGTGGGGCTGGGGGCCGGTGTGCGACGAGTACTGAGGGTGTTCACCGGTGCCGGGTGAGCCCTGCGGATGCTGCGGCTGCTCGCCGGTGAGGGCGCGTTCGGCGGCTTCACGCTCCGCACGCAACTCGCGACGCGTCTTGGGGGGATGGGGGGCGTTGCCGCTGTCCTGCCCGCGGCTTGACCCGCGATCTGAGGAGCGGCCGTCCATGGCGAACCAACTTATCCCACGCCCCTGGGGATCATGGAAGCCGCGGGTGCTCCGCCGACAGTGCGGGTACTGCGCGTAACCGGACGAGGAACTCCGGCGCCGGCATCGCACCCCCGTAGAGCAGGCCCTGACCGAAGTCGCAGCCGAGCTCGGCGAGCTGCCGGGCGGTCGAGACGTCTTCGATGCCCTCGGCCACCACCCGGGCCTTCAGATCGTGGGCCATCCGGATGGTGTGCGACACGATCGTCACGGTGTTCTTCCGGGCCATGTCCGCCACGAAGGCCTGGTCGATCTTCACCTCGTCGACCTCCAGCTGCCGCAGGTACGACAGCGACGAGTACCCGGTGCCGAAGTCGTCGATCGACACCGAGAGCCCGTCCGCCCGCCAGCGCCGCAGCAGCTCGGACGCGGTTTCCGGATCGGTCATCAGCGACTGCTCGGTGATCTCCACCCGTAGCGCCTCGGCCGGCAGCGACTGCCGGTGCAGCGCCGCCCAGACCCGGCCGGGCAGCTCCTCGTCCCGCAGGTCGTCGGGGCTCAGGTTCACGCTCACCGGGATCCGGTAGCCCTCGCGCCACCACGACGCGCAGGCCGCGAGCGCCCGCTCGAGCACCAGGGCGGTCATCGGCTTGGCCAGACCGGTGTGCTCGGCCAGCGGCAGGAAGGCGGCGGGCAGCAGCACCCCGTCGTGCGGGTGACGCCAGCGGGCCAGGGCCTCGGCGCCGATGATCCGGCCGGTGCGCAGATCGACCTGGGGCTGGACGTGCACCTCGATGTCGCCGCGGGCCAGGGCCTGACGCAGCTCGCCGGTGCGGCGCAGGCGCTCGCTGCCGTCGTCGCCGGCCGGGTCGTAGAGGGCCTGCCCGGTGCGGGTGCGCTGGGCCTGGTGCAGGGCCACGTCGGCGCGGCGCAGCAGATCGGCCTGGGCGTCGGTGCCGACCGCGGCGCCCGGGCCGGCCGTGCTCGCGATCCCGATGCTGGCCGCCACGTGCAGCCGTGACCCGCCGACGTCGAAGGGCCGCAGCAGCGCCTCCTGCAGCCGGGTCGCGATCAGCTGGGCCTCGTGCGGCCCGGCGCCCGGCAGCAGCACGGCGAACTCGTCGCTGCCCAGCCGGGCGAGCATCTGCCCGGGCCGCAGTGTGCCGCGCAGCCGGGCGCCGACGGCGGTGAGCAGGCGGTCGCCGGTCTGGTGCCCGAGGGCCTCGTTGACGTCCTTGAAGTTGTCCAGGTCGACGAGCAGCAGCCCGGTGCCCGCCCGGCCGGGCGCCGTGCCGCCGGTGATCGGGCCGGCCAGCGCCTCGGCGAGGGCCCGGCGGTCGGCCAGACCGGTCAGTGCGTCGGTGTGCCAGCTTCCGGTGGCCAGGCCCTGCGCCCGGTCGGCCCGCAGCACCTCGCGGGTGCGGAAGACGGCCGCCACCAGGCAGACCAGGGCGATCCCGGCCCCGATCCGCGGGGCTCCGGGCACCACCAGCGACACCGCCACGAGCACGGCGCAGCCGGTCACGACGAGCATGGCCGGGCCGTCACCCCGGGGGCCGGGCAGCAGCCGGGCCAGGTGGCAGACGCGGACCACCCGGGTCGAGCGGGCCCCGCCCGGCCCGGCGGCGGCGCCCCAGCCCACGGTGGCGTGCCCGAGCAGGGCCAGCAGCCCGGCCCCGACCGGCGCCGACGAGTGCGGGGTGAGGGCCGTGACCAGCGCCGGGCCGCCGCTCACCCGGAAGCTCAGCAGGTCGGCGACCGTGACGGCGATCAGGCCCACCGCCAGCCAGTGCAGCTGCGAGCGCAGGGGACGGCTCGTCGCGGCCATCGTCGTGACCGCGAGCACGAAGATCACCACGTCGACGAGCAGCGGCAGCCAGGAGAACACGCTGCCGCCCAGTGCGTCGCCGGTGCGGTAGGTCAGCACCAGCTCGAGCGCGACCACGCCGAACGCGGTGGCGCCGGCGACGACCACGACGGCGTCGAGACCGTCGCCGCTGGCCCAGCGTGGTGAGCGGGCGCGCAGCAGCATGAGCACGCCCGTCACCTGCCCGATGCGGCCGAGCGTGACGGCGGCCAGGACCGGGCCCGGGTGCTCGGTGCCGGTCGAGGCCCACCAGGCCACGGCCACCGCCATCGCGGCGTAGGCGGCGCCGAGCACCCACCAGGCCTGGGACACGATCGGCGAGACCACTTCGCCGCGGGCGCTGCGCAGCAGGGACAGGGCGGTGCAGAGCAGCACGAACGGACCCGCGACAGCCAGCGAGGTGCGGGCGTCGGGCGGGGTGAGGGGCATGACCCCGGCGATCACCGCGATGATCACGGCGACCTGGGCGAGCGAGATGAGCAGGCCCCAGGGACGGGACGTCGCGGCCGGGGGCTCGGACGGCCCGGCCGTGGGGCGGGGGGCTGCGGAGGGGGCACGGCGCACCGGCTGAGGAAGGTCGGTGCTGGTCGCGTTCGTCACCGGACCGGCCAGAAATGTCTCCCCATCGGGCACATCGTCGCGCTCAGTGACATCGGTGTCAGCCGGCTTTCGCGGTGGGCCGGGCGTGGCGGGCAGGTTCGGCGGCTTGGTCGCGCTCTGCGCACCCAGTCGCTCCGGTGCGGTCGGGATCATCGCCACGATGTCGATAACTGCGTCGCGACCAGCAGTTTCGGCGTCAGAATGGGGCTGGTCGCGACGGGCGGGCGCGACGACGGCACGCCTGTCGCTCTGCCTGGACACGCCCATGCCACCAGTGTTGGCCCTGTGGACGACACCGGCAACCGAAACGGTCGGATGCCATCAAGCGGTGTCACATGCGAATATTAGCCACGCTGAGTGATCTCAGCGTGGCTCGTGGGTGCGGGTCAGGAGCGAGGCGTCCAGAGCGACGGCCAGGACACGCCCAGTTCCTTCGTCAGGTCGCGCAGCAGCGGCAGCGACACCCCGACCACACCGTGGTAGTCGCCCTCGATGCCGCTGACGAACGCGCCGCCGATTCCGTCCACCGTGAAGGCCCCCGCCACCGCGAGCGGTTCGCCGGTGGCCACGTAGGCCTCGATCTCGGCGTCGGTGAGCTTGGCGAAGTGCACGGTGGTCACCGAGACCGCGCCCAGCGTTCCACCGGTGCCGCCCTCGTCCTCGTCGCGCAGGTCGACGAGCCAGTGCCCGGTGCACAGCTTGCCGCTGCGACCGCGCATCTCCTTCCAGCGCCGCGTCGCGTCCGCCGCGTCGGCCGGCTTGCCCAGGGCGACCCCGTCCAGGTCGAGAACCGAGTCGCAGCCGAGCACCAGGCTGGGGGCGGGGACGCTGTCGTCGTCCTCGTCGGAGTCGTACCACTCCCGCTGCTGGGCGGCGGCCACGTCTTCGGCCTTGGCCCGGGCCAGCAGCAGCGAGACGTCTTCCGGATCGGTGACCCCGGTGCGCTCGAGCACCGCCGGCTCGTCGACCGTCGACACCCGCACCGACGGCTCGATCCCGGCCGCCCGCAGCGTGGCCAGCCGGGCGGGGGAGGCAGAGGCGAGGGTCAGGGGGATATGAGTGCTCACGGCGGACAAGTGAAGCAGGTGCCCCCGGCCCCCACCCCACCCGGCGCGCTCGGCCCGGCGAGGAGGCGCCTGTGGAGGTGAGGTCGCACCGGAAAGGTTCACCACGACCGGGGCGGGTGAAACGGGCGAGTGGCGCCGACTACCGGGCGAACCCGGAGGCCCGCCAGGCACCCGGCCCGGGTGACAAGGGCCGGCGCACCAGGGCCGAACGATCGCGCCAACCCGACCGGGGCGTCCGCCCGTGAGCCGTGAGAGCAGGAGCCCCCGCAGCGTCACCCGCCGAAGCCACCCCGGCGTCCCGCACCGCCCCGAGTGCGGCCACCAGAGCCGCGACCTCTTCTGCCGTCGCGTCACCCCGCACGAGCCGCAGAACCGGCGCCGTCACGTCGCTCGTCCCGGTCACGTCGCCCCGCTCAGCCATCGAAAACCCCCGTCACAACGGGATATTACCGTGCTTCTTGGGCAGCGTCGGCTCTCGTTTGGTGCGCAGTGCCCGCAATGAGCGCACGACGTGTTCCCGTGTGCGCCCGGGCTGGATCACCGCGTCGACGTACCCTCGCTCGGCCGCGACGTAGGGGTTGGCCAGCGTGTCCTCGTAGTCGGTGACGAACGACTGCCGGGCCTCCTCGACGTCACCGCCCTCGCTCATCACCCGCTTGATCTCGTTGCGGTACAGGATGTTCACCGCTCCCTGTGCCCCCATCACCGCGATCTGCGCCGTGGGCCAGGCCAGGTTGATGTCGGCGCCCAGGTGCTTGGAGCCCATCACGTCGTACGCCCCGCCGTAGGCCTTGCGCGTGATCACCGTGACCAGCGGCACCGTGGCCTCGGCGTAGGCGTAGATCAGCTTGGCCCCGCGCCGGATGATGCCGTTCCACTCCTGGTCGGTGCCGGGCAGGAAGCCGGGCACGTCGACCAGCGTGAGCACGGGGATGTTGAACGCGTCGCAGGTGCGCACGAAGCGGGCGGCCTTCTCCGAGGCGTTGATGTCGAGGCAGCCCGCGAACTGCATCGGCTGGTTCGCCACCACGCCGACCGGAGCGCCCTCGACCCGGCCGAACCCGACCACGATGTTCGGCGCGAACAGGGCGTGCACCTCGAGGAACTCGCCGTCGTCGAGCAGGTGCGTGATCACCGTGTGCATGTCGTAGGGCTGGTTCGGCGAGTCCGGGACGAACGCGTCCAGCTCGTCGTCGACCTCGAACGAGTCCTGGGCGGAACCGAGCACGGGAGGGTCGGACAGGTTGTTGTCGGGCAGGTACGACACCAGCGCCCGCACGTACTCCAGGGCGTCGGGCTCGTCGGTGCCCAGGTAGTGCGCGTTGCCCGAGAGCGTGTTGTGGGTGCGTGCCCCGCCGAGCTCCTCGAACGTGACTTCTTCACCCGTGACCGTGCGGATCACGTCGGGCCCGGTGATGAACATGTGCGACGTCTGGTCGACCATGACCACGAAGTCGGTGAGCGCCGGCCCGTACACGTGACCGCCCGCGGCCGCCCCCATGATCAGCGAGATCTGCGGGATCACGCCGGACGCGCGCACGTGGTTCGCGAAGATCTCGCCGTAGAGCCCGAGCGACACCACACCCTCCTGGATGCGCGCGCCCCCGCCCTCGTTGATGCCGATCAGCGGCACGCCGGTGCGCACGGCCATCTGCTGCACCTTGACGATCTTCTCGCCGTAGACCTCACCCAGCGAACCGCCGAAAACCGTTACGTCCTGGCTGAACACGCAGACCTGGCGGCCGTCGATCGTGCCGTGGCCGGTGATCACCCCGTCGCCGTAGGGCCGGTTGCGCTCGACCCCGAACGCCGTGGACCGGTGCCGGGCCAGCTCGTCGAGCTCCACGAACGAGCCTTCGTCGAGCAGAGCGAGAAGTCGCTCGCGTGCGGTCTGCTTGCCCTTCGCGTGCTGCTTCTCCACGGCCCGCGCCGACCCGGCGTGCACCGCCTCGTCGACCCGGCGGTGGAAGTCGGCCAGCTTGCCGGCCGTGGTGTGAACATCAGGCCCAACAGGTTCAGGAACCGCGTCTGCCATCACTCACTCCTCGCCGACTGAGAGGAGACCGACTCTAGCCGTCACCCCCGACCACCACCCCGGCCCGGATCGGGACGCAGATCACACCCGGCCTATCCTGGCGGGCATGCAGCCAGGTGAGGATTTAGCGCAGGGCACCCCGTGGGCCGACCTCGACCGGCCGCCCCTGCGGCAGTCCACGCTCCGGGCCGCGCTCACCGGGCCCGAGAAGCACTGGCGCACGCTCGACGTCGTCGCGCAGACCGGATCCACCAATGCCGACCTGCTCGAACGGGCCCGGCAGGGAGAGCCGCACGGAGCCGTCCTGGTCGCCGACAGCCAGAGCGCGGGCCGGGGCCGGCTGGGCCGCGAGTGGGTGAGCCCTCCTCGCAGCGGCCTGGCCGTTTCCGTGCTGGTCCGCCCCCAGGTCTCCAAGGACCACTGGGGCTGGCTCAGCCTCCTCACCGGTGTCGTCGTCACCGACGCCCTGATCCGCGTCTGCGGCCTCCCCGCCACGCTCAAGTGGCCCAACGACGTCCTCCTGCCCGCGACGCCGAAAGCCCGGAAGAACGGCTACGCGGGCGACCACCTCAAGGTCGCGGGCATCCTCGCCGAAGCGACCGGCGATGCGGTCGTCATCGGGATCGGACTCAACGTGACCCAAACGCGGGAAGAGCTCCCCGTGCCGACCGCGACGTCCCTCGTTCTCGAAGGTTCGGCCACCACCGACCGCGACACCGTGTTGCGCGCGGTGCTCAGGGCACTGGCCCGGCGTCTGGAGGAGTTCGAGGAGAACGGCCCCGCCGGAACGGCTGCCACCTACCGTGAACGCTGCTCCACCATCGGTCGTGACGTTCGCGCCGAGCTGCCCGGGGGCGTCAGCCGCACCGGCACGGCCGACGGGGTGGACGACCACGGCCGTCTCCTGCTTCTGACACCGGACGGTGCCTGTTCACCTCTCTCAGCAGCAGACGTGGTGCACATCCGCAACCCGGAAACGGCATGATCTGGGCATGGGTTTCCCGACGCGTCTGCTGGCCGAGGACGAACAGCTCGTTCTCGTGCTCCGCCGCCACATCAAGGTCATGGCCTGGCCGATCCTGCTGTTCATCCTCCTGCTCGCCCTGATCGGCGCGACGTTCCTGCTGGGGCAGCCGATCGTCACGATCATCGCCGCTGGCGTGGGCCTGCTCATCGCCCTCAAATGGGTGTTCTGGCCGTTCATGGTGTGGTGGAACGAGATCTACGTGATCACCACCAAGCGGCTGATCCTGCGTCGTGGTGTGCTCAACCGCTCCGGTCACGACATGCCCCTGACCCGGCTCAACGACGTCTCGTTCGAGCACGGGCTGATCGACCGGATGTTCGGCTGCGGCAGTCTCATGGTCGAGACCGCCAGCGAGTCCGGTCAGCTGATCCTCACCGACATCCCGAAGGTCGAGCTGGTGCAGCGCACGCTGCACGAACTCGCCGACGACGCACGCGGTTACGACGGGCGCCCCCTCGACGACTCGATCGCCCGCGACCTCGACGAGGCCTTCGGCGACGAGTACCGCGGCCCGGCCACGGCCGACACACCGGAAGACCATGGACGCCACTAAATGACCTATCGGGACAAGTTCACCTCGGAACTGCTGGGCGGCCCCTGGACGCTGCGCAGACGAGAGGTGGCCAAGCGCGTCGGCGTCTCGTTGCTGTCGGCGCGCAAGCTGTGGCGGGCACTGGGTTTTCCCGGGGTCGACGACGAGGAGGTGGCGTTCAACGACACCGACCGTCAGGCCCTCGAGCGGTTCGTGGGGCTGGTGCGGCACGACCTGATCGACGAGGAGACCGCGATCGCCTGCGCCCGCGCCCTGGGCCAGACCACCGATCGTCTGGTCGCCTGGCAGATCGAGGCGATGCTCGAGTTCCTCGCCGAACGCAGTCCCAGCGGTGTCCCGGAAGACCCGGTGAAGCTGATCGAGCAGCTCACCCCCGAACTCGAAGAACTGCTGCTCTACTCGTTCCGGCGTTCGCTGGTGGCCGCGATCGGGCGTTTCGACGCCTCGTCGGGCCGGCCCGCGGACGCCGTGACGGTGTGTTTCGCGGACCTCGTCTCGTACACGCGTCTCTCGCGTCGCCTCCCGCGCCGTGAACTCTCCCGTCTCGTCCAGCGCTTCGAGGGGCTCGCGTCCGACGTGGTCACCGCGGGCGGTGGACGCGTGATCAAGACGGTGGGCGACGAGGTCCTGTTCATCGCACCGGAGGCGCGCACCGGCGCTCTGATCGCGCTGTCGATCTCGGCGCGGATGGCCGACGACGACGTGGTGCCCGACGTCCGGGTCGGCATGGTGCACGGCCCGGTGCTGCGCAGTCTGGGCGACGTCTACGGCACCACCGTGAACCTCGCGAGCCGTCTCACGTCACTTGCGGAACCCGGAACGGTCGTCACCGATCCGGGCACCGCCAAGGCTCTGGAAGATCATCCGGGCATCGAGCTGGTCGCCCAGCGTCCGCGGCTGGTGCGCGGGTTCGGGCAGGTTCAGCCGTTGCTGGTGGCGCCGATGGGGATCAGCGACGAACTGATCACGGTCGACTGATCCCGAAACGGACGCGGGTGGTCACCACCCGCTGGAAAGGTCCGTCCCGGTGTGGTCGGCTGCTGACCACGGCGGCTTGTGGGCACCTCGGGCATCGGGTGCACTCTGGGTGCGCAGGGTGTTGGGGTCAGAACCGACCCGAAACCCAGGGCGACCGTTCGGGAATCGCCCGTCCGCGCGTCCCTCGTCGGCCGGCACCTACCTCGGGGTCGGGTGCTCCCGGCGGGCGGCCAGATCGACCTGCTCGGGGTGCCGTTCCCGGGCGTGCTCCTCGGCCAGGTCCTCGGCGATCGCCTCGGGCGTGCCCGGAGGTGTCGGGTCTTCGGGGGTGTGCACGTGGTCGTCGGTGAAGACGAACGTGCGGTAGGCCCAGAACCGGAACAGCGTGCCCAGGACCAGGCCGATCACGTTGCCGGAGATGTTGTCGGCCAGCGGCGACTCGAGGCCCAGGATGTAGCGGGAGAAGCCCAGGCAGGCCAGCGCGATCGCCAGACCCGCCCCGTTCATCACCAGGAAGAGCACGAACTCGCGGCGCCGGGAGGCACGCCGGCGGTGGCGGAAGGTCCAGTACCGGTTGCCCAGCCAGGCGACGATCGTGGCGACCAGCACCGAGATGGTCTTGGCGGTCAGCGGCTTGTGCGCCAGGCCCAGGGCCTCACTGGCCGAGCTGTGCAGCAGCAGGTTGAAGACACCGGTGTCGACCACGAACGCGATACCGCCGACGGCACCGAACTTCACCACCTCGCGGTACAGGTGGTCGACCGACTTGGTCAGTCGGGACACAAGTGAATCGGCAGCCATTTCCCAAACAGTGCCATGTCAACCCCCTGATCGCGAAGCCGAGGAGGCCGAAGCACACGAACGACCGCTGCATCGTTACTCTGACCGCCGTGGCCTCCACACCCCGTACTGAAACCAGCACCCCGGACGAGAACGGTGCCGCCGGCCCGTTCGGCACGGTCCGTCTCACCCCGCTCACCGCGGCCGACCCGATTCCTGGCGGTTTTCCCACCGTCGGCGTGATCGGCGGCGGCCAGCTGGCCCGGATGATGCAGCCGCCGGCGATCGAGATGGGCGTGCGCCTGCGGGTGCTCGCCGAGGCCGAGACCGGCAGCGCGGCGCTCGCGATCCACGAGGCCCCCGTGGGCGACCACCGCGACCTGGCCACCGTGAGCGAGTTCGCGGCCGGGGTCGACGTGATCACGTTCGAGCACGAGCACGTGCCCGGCCCGATCCTGGAGAAGCTCGTCGCCGACGGCGTGCCGGTGCGTCCCGGCCCGGCCGCGCTCGGCTTCGCGCAGGACAAGCTGGCCATGCGGGCCAAGCTCACCGAGCTCGGTCTGCCCTGTCCGCGCTGGGCGCAGGTGCGCACGTACGACGAGCTCTCTGCCTTCGCCGGCTCGCTTCCGGGTGGGCTGGTACTGAAGACGCCGCGTGGGGGCTACGACGGCAAGGGTGTGCTGCTGATCGACGAGCTGTCGGGCTCCAAGGCCTTGACGGCGCGTGAGTGGCTGGAGAAAGCCGGGCCGGACGGGCTGTTGGCCGAGGAGAAGGTCGCCTTCACCCGAGAGCTCGCGGCCCTGATCGCCCGCAGCCCCTCCGGTCAGGCCGCCGCCTGGCCGGTCGTGGAGAGCACCCAGAAAGACGGCATCTGCCACGAGGTCATCGCCCCGGCGCCGGGCCTCTCGGCCGACCAGGCGGCGCTGGCGACGTCGGTGGGCCTTCGGGTGGCGGGTGAGCTGGGCGTGGTCGGAGTGCTGGCGGTCGAGATGTTCGAGACCGCCGACGGCCGGATCCTGGTCAACGAGCTGGCCATGCGTCCGCACAACAGCGGGCACTGGACCATCGACGGGGCCGTCACCAGCCAGTTCGAGCAGCATCTGCGGGCGGTGCTCGACCTCCCGCTGGGTGACGTGCGGGCGCGCTCGCCGTGGACCGTGATGGTCAACGTACTCGGCGGCGAGTACGAGAACCTCTACCGCAGCTACCTGCACGTCATGGCCCGCGACCCGGGTGTGAAGGTGCACATGTACGCCAAGGACGTGCGCCCGGGCCGCAAGGTCGGGCACGTCACCGTCTGCGGCGACGACCTGGACGACTGCCTGGAACGCGCCCGCCACGCGGCGGCGTTCATCCGCGGCGACATCGACGAGTGATCGAGGATTTCGACATGACCGTTCAGCCGCTGGTCGGCCTCGTGATGGGCTCCGACTCGGACTGGCCGACGATGGAGGCCGCCGCCCTCGCCCTCGAGGAGTTCGGCGTGCCCTACGAGGCCGACGTGGTCTCGGCCCACCGGATGCCGCAGGAGATGATCAGCTACGGCTCGTCGGCGCACGAGCGTGGGCTGCGGGTGATCATCGCCGGTGCCGGTGGTGCGGCCCACCTGCCCGGCATGCTGGCGAGCGTGACCCCGCTCCCGGTCGTCGGGGTCCCCGTCCCGCTGAAGTACCTCGATGGCATGGACTCGCTGATGTCCATCGTGCAGATGCCGGCCGGGATCCCGGTCGCGACGGTCTCGATCGCCGGGGCCCGCAACGCCGGACTGCTCGCGGTGCGCATCCTGGCGGCGGGCTCGGACGAGTTCGCGGCCGGCCTGCGCACGGCGCTGGTCGACTTCTCGGCCTCCCTGCGCGACGCCGCGCACGCCAAGGGCGAGAAGCTCCGCGCCCGCGCGAACACCGGCACGGTCGAGCCGGCGCCGACGACCCGCCCCTCGACGGGTTTCACCGCCCGCTGAGTTGGTCCTCGGAGGTCTTCGTAGGTCCTCGGACGTCTTCCGGGGGTCTTCGGAGGTCTTCGGGGCCTCGGCGGCTGGGCACTGTCGCCGTCGGCACATGCAGCGTCGTGTCTCGTCCTCGAGTGAGACGGACGAGTCATCAGCTCTGGCCCGGTGCACGTTACGGATCGTCCGTGACTGCTGGGCTTGGACCGCTCGTCCGGCCGCAGGTGTTCAGGACCCCAGAACGTGAAAGAGGCCCGGGCGGTGAAATTCACCGCCCGGGCCTCTTTCGCGTTCACCGGCGGACCGCCCGCCAGGACATCCGCCGACCGTGGGGTCTCGGTCACCTGTCCGCGGTTCTCGGTCACCTGTCCGCGGGCTCCCCGGTCACCTGACCGCGGCTCTCGGTCACCGGTCTGGGTCCGAGGAACCCAGACCGGTCACGTCACTTGTCTTTCTGCTCGTCGGCCAGGCTCTGCAGGGCCGCCGTGTTGTCCTTCTTCAGTGCGTCGAACATCTGCAGGGCCTTCTCGGTGTCCCACTTCACCGCCGACATGCCGTTGACCCGGTAGTCGGTGTTGCCGATCGGCACGGTCATCGAGATGCCCTCGCTGCCCGAGACCGCGCGCATCGCCAGCACGAACTTGGTCAGCGCGATCGGGCCGGTGGACTCGTCGACCGTGAGCGCCCCGCCGCCGGCCTTGGCCGCGGGGATCGAGCGCCAGGGCTGGATCAGCGTGCCGGGGGACAGGGTCTTCTTGGCGATGGCGGCGAGGGTCTCGCGCTGGCGCTCCACCCGGCCCAGGTCACCCTTGGGGTCGCTGTAACGGGCGCGGGCATAGCCGAGGGCGGTCTTGCCGTCCATGTCCTGGCAGCCCTTTTTGAGGTTGATGTGGGCCTTGCTGTCTTTCATGTTGCGCTTGGGGCACAGCTCGACCCCGCCGATCGCATTGACGATGTTGGCGAAGCCGCCCAGGCCGGTCTCGACGTAGTCGTCGATCTTCACGCCGCCGACGTTCTCGAGGGTCTGGATCAGCAGCGTGGCGCCGCCGAACGCGTACGCGGCGTTGATCTTGTTGCTGCCGTGGCCCGGGATCGGCACGTACGAGTCACGCGGCACACTGATCAGCACCGTGGGACCGTCACCGCCGGGAACGTGCAGCAGCATGATCGTGTCGGTGCGCTGACCGGCGACCGAGCCGGTGCCGAGGTCTTTCTTCTCCTCGTCGCTCAGGTCGTCACGGGCATCGCTGCCGACCACCAGGTAGGTGCGGCCGGGGGTGTCTTCGAGCTCCGAGCCCTCGTGCGCCGGGCCCACCGCGTCGACCCGGTTGAGGCTCGTCCAGGCGGTGAAGCCGAGGATGATCGGGTAGGCGATCAGCAGACCGACCAGGACCAGCACGACGAGCTTGGCACCCGGCCGCGGCAGCCGCCGGCCGGTGCCCACCGCCGAGGGACGCCCGCCCGGACCGCCCGGCCCGCGCCCACTTGGCCCGCGCCCACCCGGACCCCGGCCGCCCGGACCCTGCCCCGCGGGACCCCGGCCGGACGGCCCGCGGTCACCGGCGCCGTAGGCCCCGTACTGGTCGTCGCGGCCGGAACCACCGCGCCCGTAGGAGTCGTGCTCGTCGACGTACTGCCCGTACTGCGCGCTCGGATCGGCACCACCGTGCTGCTGGTAGACGTCGCCGACCTCGTCGTCCGGACCGTAGGCGTCACGGCCCTGACCACGCCCTTGACCGCCGCCCTGACCACGGCCCTGCCCCTGACCGCGACCCTGCCCCTGACCACGGCCCGGCCCACCGCCCGGCCCGCCCGATCGCCGCTTCGGCCGGCCGGCCGCCTCGTCGGGTGACCAGTACTTGTCGTCGCTCATGCCACTCCCAGCCTCGGTGCCTCGATCGCCGGACAGGTGTCCATCACGACCGCCAGCCCCGCCGCGGCCGCCCGGGCCGCCGCGGCCTCGTCGACCACGCCCAGCTGCAGCCAGACGGCCTTCGCACCGACCGCGATCGCCTCGTCGACGACCTCGCCCACCAGCTCACTGCGCACGAAGCAGTCGACCACCTCGACCGGGCCCTCGGCGGCCACGGCCTCGGCCAGCGAGGCGTAGCCCCGGGCGCCGTGCACGGTGTCGGCCTTGGGGTGCACCGGAACGATGCGCATGCCGAGGTTCTGCACGTAGCGCGCGACGCCGTACGCGGGCCGCGCGCGGTTGTCGGACAGCCCGACCACCGCCCAGCGCGCGGGCGTGGTGAGCAATCGCTGCATCACACCGGGATCGTTGCGGTGTGCCTGGGGCGGACCGGTCTGCATGCCCCCAGTCTGCCCTGAGACACCGACAAAATGCCGCATCGAGCGATAAGCCGACGGTGTGTGAAATCCCCGCTACGCAACGGAACCCGGGGTGCAGGGCTGCACCCCGGGTTCCGGTGACGACCTAGCGGGTCGAGGACGCGGCCTGCCACGCCGACCACGCCGAGGCGACCATGTCCTCGAGCGTGTGCCGGGTGTCCCACTCCAGGTCACGCCGGGCCAGCTGACCGTCGGCCACGATCCGCGCCGGGTCGCCCGGGCGCCGGTCGACAACCCGCGGCTCGAAGGCGATTCCGGTGACCTTGGCGACCGCGGTCATGATCTCGAGAACCGAGGCGCCGCTGCCGCTGCCCAGGTTGTAGACCCGCTCGATGGACTGCCCGGCCTCCATCCGGGCGGCGGCCGCGACGTGGGCCAGCGCGATGTCCTGCACGTGCACGTAGTCGCGCACGCAGGAACCGTCGGGGGTGGCGTAGTCGGTGCCACGGACCTGCGGGATTCCGCCCTCGGTGAGGGTTTTCAGCACCACCGGGAACAGGTTGTGGGGGCTGACGTCGTAGATGTCGGGGTGGCCGGAGCCGACCACGTTGAAGTACCGCAGCGATGTGTGGGTCAGGTCGGAGACCCGGCCGACGTTGCGCAGCAGCCACTCGCCGATGAGTTTGCTCTCACCGTACGGTGATTCGGGTGTCGTGGCGGTGGTCTCGGTGACCAGTTCGGTGTCCGGGGTGCCGTAGACGCCCGCGCTGGAGGAGAACACGATGTTCTTCACCCCGGCCTCGGCCATCACCTCGAGCAGGTGCTGGGTGCCCTGCACGTTCTGCGTGTACGTGTGCAGCGGCCGCTTCACCGACTCGCCCGCGTACTTGAAGCCCGCGCAGTGGATCACGCCCGTGATGGGCGTGCCGTCCGTCTCGGTCAGAGCGGTCCTGAGCACGTCGGCGTCGAGGATGGAACCCTCGTGGAAGCGCGTGCCCGGATCGACGAAATTCCGCACGCCGGTCGAGAGGTCGTCCAGGACGGCAACCGACCGGCCCGACTCCTTGAGGCAGCGAGCGATGTGTGCACCGATGTAGCCGGCGCCGCCGGTCACAAGCCATGTCATATCGGCAACCCTACCCACCGGGTCTGAACGGCGGCTGTCAGGACCACGGCCGCTGTGGGCAAATGCCGGAAATCACCGGCCCGGCAGGTCGAGAACTACCCGAACGGCACGGTGATCGCCCACCGGCAGGTCTGCGACTCCCTCGCCCCGGGCGCTCGTGCCCGGCGCCAGCCCCACCCCGAGCACGTGGTCGAGCTGCACCCCCGGCCGCCAGCCCGGGAAGGTCGGCGTGCTCACCAGTGGGGTCCAGCCGGTCGCCCGGCGCACCGGCAGCGCGGGGAGGTTCAGGTCGCCCAGCACCACCACCGGCCGGGGCACCTCCAGGGACGACAGCCAGGTCCGGATCCGGCGCAGCTGGCGCAGATTCACACCCGGCACGAACGACAGGTGGGTGCACACCACCGTGACCCCGGTGGCCAGGACCGCCGCGAGCGCCACCCGGGGCTCGTCCTTCAGCCAGATCATCCGCGGCGGCCGCCCGGGCACGGGCATCGGGAAGCGGCCGGGCGAGGGGTCCAGCCGCAGCGTGTGCCACGAAACCACGGGAACCCGGGAGACCAGGCAGATCCCGTACGCCGGCCCGTCGGCACCCGAAGCCGGGAAGGGCACCCACGTCTCCCCGGGCGTCCCCGACACCGTGGGTTCGAAGCGGGACCACGAAGCCCCGAGCCCGGCCGCCAGCAGAGCGGTCTGGTCCACCCCGGAAGAACGCGGCTGCCCCCGATCCACCTCCTGGCACCCGAGCACATCCACGTCGAGCGCCGCCGCCGCGGACGACAGGGACGAGGAAGAAGCGAAGGTGCCGGAGGCGGTGCGCCCCGAGAACACGTTCAGCGATGCGACCCGCAGAACCTCACCAGGGCTGGTCACCGACCCCTGCCTCCAGGTCGGCGAGCATCTGCACGGCGTCGTCCACGATCGCCGCGTCGTCGGTGTGCACGCCGTGCAGCAGCCACCGGGCGATCGCGAACTCGCCGGACAGCCGCGCCCGGCGGGCCAGGTCGACGTCGACCGGCTCGGACCGCGCCGCCGTGTAGGCCTCGAGCACCGGGCGCATCGCCGGCTCGGTCGCGCCGATCGAGACCCAGGCCAGGTCGTCGGCGGGATCGGCGACCCGGGTCTCCGACCACTCCATCACCCCGGTCACCTTCTCGCCGTCGGCCAGCACGTTGTCGCCGGCCAGGTCGCCGTGCACCACGCAGGGGATGAAGCGCCACGCCCCGACCTCTTCGACCGCGTGCTCCCAGCGGGTCAGCAGCCGCACCGGGGTGAGCCCGGTCGCCGCCACCCGGTCGAGCTCGGCCAGCCGCCGGAACCGGTACTCCTCGGCCGTGTACACCGGCAGCCCGGCCTCTTCCACCAGCCGCGGGGGCAGGTCGTGGATCGCCGCGATGGCCTCGCCGTAGGACGCCGCGAGCGCCGGCCGGTGCAGCAGCTCGAGCGGGCGGACGGGCCGCCCGGGCAGCTGCCGGTGCACGATCGCGCGCCCGCCGTTGCGCAGCGGGGCGACCCCTTCGGCCTCGGGCATGCCGAACGGCAGCCACGAGCGCAGCTGGGCCACGAGCTGGGACTCGGCGTCGAGTCGCATACCGGCCACGTCGTTACGCGGGGCGCGCACCACCCAGTGCCGGCTCAGGTTGTCTTCGATCAGGGCGGTGTCGACGTCGTCGGCCGTCGCGTCGAGCGTCTGGGTGCGCATCGGCTCCAGGCCGCTGATGGCGGCGGAGGCCATCGCGGCCAGGGCCAGGGCAGATCGGGAGGGCACCGATCCACCGTAACCGCAGAACCGGATTAGGGTGCGGCTATGCACCTGGAGCGTCTCGCCCTGTCCCGGTCCACGCTCGACCGGGCGGCCCACCGGCGGTCCGATCCCCGGCTGATCGCGACCCTCCTCGCCGACCCCACCGCCCGGGTCGCGTTGTTCCACGAGGGCGAGACCGCGGTGACCACTGCACCGACGGTGCACCTGTGGTCGGTCGAGGAGCTCGCCGGGGTGAAAACCGGTGAGCATCAGTTCTTCCTGGGGGAGGACGAGCAGGGCCGCGGCTACCTCGCGCTGAGTGTCACCGAGCGCCCGCCGCTGCCCGAGGGGGCGAGCTGGGCGACGCTGCGCGACACCGGCGCGCTGCTCGACGACAGCGGCGCGGGCATCTTCACCACGGCCGTCGCACTGATCGCCTGGCACACCTTCCACACCCACTGTGCCAACTGCGGCACGGGCACCGAGGTGGTGCAGGGCGGCTGGGTGCGCCTGTGCCCGAACTGCAGACGAGAGCACTACCCGCGCACCGACCCCGCCGTCATCATGACCGTCGTCGGTCCCGACGACCGGGTGCTGCTGGGGCGCGGGGCCACCTGGCCGGAGAACCGCTACTCCACGCTCGCGGGCTTCGTCGAGCCGGGCGAGTCGCTGGAAGACGCGGTGCGCCGGGAGGTCGCCGAGGAGTCCGGCGTCCTCGTCGGGGACGTCGCCTACCGGGGCAGTCAGCCCTGGCCGTTCCCCTCGTCCCTCATGCTCGGGTTCCGCGGCGAGGCGCTGTCGAGCCGGATCCGGGTGGACGAGCTGGAGCTCGCCGAGGCCCGCTGGTGGAGTCGCGAGGAGCTGCAGGCCGACATCAAGGCCGGCCGCGTGGTGCTGCCGCCCGCGGTCTCGATCGCCCGCCGTCTCATCGAAGACTGGTTCGGTGCGCCGATTCCCGACGATCCGTCGGCCTGGTAGGGCGAACCCGAAGAGCAGTATGGCGGACGCGCCGGTCGCCCCCGGCGCGTCAGCCCGGCTTGAGCGCGGGTCGGTCGGGGTGGTCGAAACGCACCACCAGATCGGCGTACTCGGCCGGCGCGTCCTCGGTCAGGTACCGCGCCCACGCACCCGAGGTGCGTTTCGCCTCGTCGGCGGGCAACCGGCGTCCCAACGCCCCCTCGGAGACGTCGAGGTGCACGATCAGGTCGAAGCCGTCGCGCACGTCGTCACGGGCCAGGAAACGCCCGTCGACGACCGCGACCGTGCCCGGTGGCGCCGGTTCCGGGGAGACCCGCACCGAGCGGTCGGTCTCCGGGTCGCGCAGGCGCGGCAGCCAGGTGTGGCGCCCGTCGGGTGCCAGCGCGTCGAGCACCTCCCGCCGCAGCGCCGGGAAGTCGTAGTACAGGTCGTAGACCGAGTCCGGGTCGTCGTGTCCGTACTCCAGCCGCACCGAGCGCCCGCGCAGGAAGTCGCGGGTACTGACCCGCGCGACCGGCACGGCGAGGTCGCTCAGCGAGCCGGCCACCACGTCCGCCAGCCGGGCGGTGTCGGCCTGCACCGGCCCGTCGACCGCGAGCCGGAGCCGGGGACGCTCGTCCACACCGGAATCGCCCAGCCGCTCGACGAGCAGCCGGGCGATCCGGTCGGCCAGTTCCTGAAGCGTCAGGACGGTCAGGCGGTCGGCACGAGGCGGGACTTCACCTCGGCGAGCGACGGGTTGGTCGCCGCGGAACCGTCGGGGAAGACCACCGTCGGAACCGTCTGGTTGCCACCGTTCACCGACATCACGTAGTCGGCCGCGTCGGGCACCTCCTCGATGTTCACCTCGGTGTACTCGATGCCTTCACGCTTCAGCTGGCTCTTGAGCCGCTGGCAGTAGCCGCACCAGGTGGTGCTGAACATCGTGATCGTGCCGGGAGCCGGGGCGTCCATCGACATGCCTTCCTCGGGTCGGACCTAACTCGTCGAGCGTTCAACAGCGTGGCCCGGGGCTGTGTTCCCGACCGTGTTCCCAGCCGCGTTCCCGGCCGCTCCCCGGGGCTGAGAGAATCCCCTGATGACCTCCCCAGCCCACGGTGCCGACGGCATGCTCGAAGGGCTGGACCCCGAGCAGCGCGAGGTGGCCCTGGCCGTGCGCGGCCCGGTCTGCGTCCTGGCCGGCGCCGGCACCGGCAAGACCCGCGCCATCACCCACCGCATCGCCTACGGCGTGCACTCCGGTGTCTACAAGCCCCAGCAGGTTCTCGCGGTCACGTTCACCGCCCGCGCCGCCGGTGAGATGCGCACCCGGCTGCGCGAGCTCGGCGTCGGCGGGGTCCAGGCCCGCACCTTCCACGCCGCCGCCCTGCGCCAGCTCGGCTACTTCTTCCCCCGCGTCATCGGCGGCCGGCCGCCCGAGCTGCTCGAGCACAAGGCCCGCATGGTCGCCGACGCCGCGGCCCGCCTGCGCATCACCGTCGACCGCACCGCCGTGCGCGACCTGGCCGCCGAGATCGAGTGGTCGAAGGTCTCGCTGCTCACCCCCGAGAGCTACGTCACCGCCGCCCGCGCCGCCGGCCGCGGCGAGCCCGGCGGCTTCCCGGTCGAGACCGTCTCCCGCCTGATCCAGGTCTACGAGGAGACCAAGACCGACCGCGGCCAGATCGATTTCGAGGACGTCCTGCTCCTCATGGCCGGGATCATCGAGGCTCACCCCAAGGTGGCCGAGGAGGTGCGCGGCCAGTACCGGCACTTCGTCGTCGACGAGTACCAGGACGTCTCCGCCCTGCAGCAGCGCCTGCTCAGCCAGTGGCTGGGCACCCGCAAGGAGATCTGCGTGGTCGGCGACCCGAGCCAGACCATCTACTCCTTCACCGGCGCCTCGCCCGAGCACCTGATGACCTTCCCGCACACCTACCCCGACGCCACCGTCGTCCGGCTCGTGCGTGACTACCGCTCCACCCCGCAGATCGTCTCGCTCGCCAACCGCCTCCTGGCCCGCCGGGTCAAGACCTCCGGCCCGGCCCCGCTCGACCTGCGCTCGCAGCGCGAGTCCGGCCCGGCCCCCCGGCTCACCGTGCACGACGACGACGCGGCCGAGGCCGCCGCCGTGGCCAAGCAGGTCTCCGGACTGCTCGACGACGGCACCCGGGCCCGCGAGATCGCCGTGCTCTTCCGCACCAACTCGCAGTCCGAGCAGATGGAGCAGGCACTGGCCGACGCCGGCCTGCCCTACGTGCTGCGCGGCGGCGAGCGGTTCTGGCAGCGCAAGGAGGTGCGCGAGGCGGTCATGCTGATCCGCGGTTCCGCCCGCGGCGGCGTCGACGGCGGCACCCTGAGCGAGGCCACCCGCGACGTGCTGTCCCACTGCGGATGGACGCCCGTGGCCCCGACCGGGGTCCAGGCCGGTGGGGTGCGCGAACGCTGGGAGTCGCTGCAGGCGCTCGCCGCGCTGGCCGACGACCTGGCCGCCAACCGCCCCGAGGCCACCCTGTCCGACCTGGTCGCCGAGCTCGACGAGCGCTCCTCGGCCCAGCACGCCCCGGCCGTCGAGGGCGTCACGCTGGCCTCGCTCCACGCGGCCAAGGGCCTGGAGTGGGACGCGGTGTTCCTGATCGGCCTGTCCGAGGGCCTGATGCCGATCTCGTTCGCCGAGAACTGGGACGCGGTCGAGGAGGAACGCCGGCTCTTCTACGTCGGCATCACCCGGGCCCGGGAGTTCCTGCACCTGTCCTGGTCGCGCTCGCGCAACCCGGGCGGCCGCGCGAGCCGCAACCCGTCCCGGTTCCTCGACGGGCTGCTGACGGGCGAGGGAACCCCGACGTCCTCCGGAAGCCCCCGTGCACCCAAGGTGCGCGAGGCGCGTCCGGTACCGAAACGTCCACCCGCCCTGTGCAAGATCTGCGAGCGCGCCCTCACCACCGCGGTCGAGCGCAAGGTGGGCCGCTGCTCGGTCTGCCCGGCCGGCTACGACGAGGAGACGCTGCAGCGGCTGCGCGACTGGCGCACCGCCGCGGCCGAGGCCTGCCGCCTGCCGGCCTTCGTGATCTTCACCGACGCCACGCTGATGGCGATCGCCGAGGCGAAACCGCGCGATCCCGGTGAGCTCTCCTCGCTGCCCGGGGTCGGGGCCTCCAAGCTGCAGCGATGGGGCGACGACGTGTTCGCGGTGCTGGCCGGGAAGTCCTGGGAAACCCCCTAGGGGGTGTTTACGGCCTATCGTGGTTCGTGACCCATGAGCTCGGTATGGCCAGGTTTCGGAGGATCCCTCGGTGATCAGCGCGAAGACGCTGTTCGAACGCGCCGTGAAGACGCACCTCGAGGCCCAGGGGCTGCTCGACGCGGTGCGGGAGCGGCTCGACCGGCTCGAGGCCGACTCGACGCACAGCGCCGAGTCGGCTCAGCAGCAGACCGCCCTGGCGGCGCGGCTGGAACGTGCGGCGGCGGCCGCGGCCCCGCAGTGGCTGGGCGCACCCTGGCCGGTCATCGGCGAGCAGCGCTTTCCCCTCGAGCACACGGCCCGGGCCGGTGATCCGGCGATGATCCGGATCGGCGACGCACAGCCCCTGCCCGGCGTCGGCTTCCCGGTGGTGGTGCCGTTCACCGGCGTCGGCCACATCGCGCTCGACACCGACGCCCGCGACCCGGCCGTGGCCGGGCTCCTGCGCAGCGTGATCACCCGGCTGGTGGCCTCTTTCCCGGCCGGTCAGCTGCGTCTCCTCGCCGTCGACGGCGGTGCCCTCGGCGCCCCGCTGGCCCCGTTCCACGCCCTGGTCCCGGCCGGGGTGATGAACGAGCCGGTGAGTGGGCTGGAGGAGTTCCGCGAGCTGCTCACCGAGGCCGAGGAGCAGGTCAAGCAGGTGCAGGCCGGGCTGAACCCGTCGCCCGACGTGCTGGTGCTGGTCACCGCGGCGCTGCCGCCGAACTGCGGCCGGGGCGACCTCGCCCGGCTCGCGGCCCTGGCCCACGCCGGCCCGGCCGCGCGGGTGCACCTGCTGCTGGCCGGCTGGGGGAGCCGGTCCCGGTCGTCGTGGGACCAGGCCCCGCCGCTCGAGCGCACCACCCTGGTGACCAGCGACCCGTCCTCCCGCGGGCACTTCCGGGTGGGCGACCCGCCGCTGGAGAGCTTCGGGGGCGAGGGCCGTGCGCTCAACGCCGCCGTCTCGCTCGACCCGGCGCCGCCGCCCGGGCTGATCGACGAGCTGTGCCGCCGGGTCGCCGCCAAGGCCGAGTCCGACGGCAAGCTGGTGTTCGACGACCTGGTGCCCGAGAAGCTCTGGACGCAGTCGTCGGTCGACGGCCTGACCACCCTGATCGGGCGGGTCGGCCGGGGCGACGCCCTGGTCTCGCTCGACGACCAGACGCCGCACTGGCTGGTCGCCGGGCGCACCGGCTCGGGCAAGACGGTCTTCCTGCTCGACATTCTCTACGGCCTGGCTGCCCGCTACTCACCCGACGAACTCGCGCTCTACCTGCTGGATTTCAAGGAGGGCGTGTCGTTCTCGGAGTTCATCCCGACCGAGATCGACCCGACCTGGGTGCCGCACGCCCGCACCGTCGGCGTCGAGTCCGACCGGGAGTACGGCCTGGCCGTGCTCACCGAGCTGGTGCGCGAGATGAGCCGCCGGGCCGCCGCGATGAAGAAGGCCGGCGTCACCAACCTGGCCCAGTTGCGCACCTCCCGCCCCGACGTCGCGCTGCCCCGCGTCCTGACCGTGATCGACGAGTTCCACGTGCTGCTCAAGGGCACCGACGACACCGCCAAGCGTTCGGTGGCCCTGCTCGAGGAGATCGCCCGCAAGGGCCGGTCGTACGGCGTGCACCTGATCATGGCCAGCCAGTCGATCGCCGGCATCGAGTCGCTCTTCACCAAGGGCAAGTCGGTCTTCGGGCAGTTCGGCATGCGGGTCGCGCTGTCCGGGGGCGGCGGCATCCTCGACACCATGAACGACGCGGCGGCCGCTCTGCCGGTCGGCCAGATCGTGCTCAACGACGCGGCCGGTGTGGCCAGCGCCAACCGCCGAGCCCGGTTTCCCGACGCCGACGCGCCCAGCCTGCACTCGCTGCGCCACCGGATGTGGGAGATGCGGATGCCCGGCTCTCCGCCGCCCGCGGTGTTCATCGGGTACGCCGAGTACTCCGTCGACGAGGCGCCCCCGCCGTCCCGCCGCGTCGTCGGCCGCCGCCGCAAGGTGGCGCTGGTCGGGCGCCAGGTCGATGTGGGCCTGTCCTCGGCCGCGTTCCCGCTCGACTCCTCGCCCGGTCGTCACCTGGCGGTGCTCGGCACCTCACCGGTCGGCGCCGACGTGCTGGCCTCGGCCGCGATCAGCCTGGCCGGGCAGCACGCTCCCGGTGAGGCCACCTTCCACCTGGTGAGCCTGGTCGGGGCCGTCGACGAAGAGGTGGACCAGCTCGAGAGCCGGCTGCTGCGGGGCGGGCACCAGGCCGGGATGCTGCGGCTGCCCGACTATCCCCAGCTGCTGCGGCGTCTGGTCGACGAGCCGCCCAAGCTGATGAACCCCACCTATGTCTTCGTCTACGGCGCCGACGCGGCCACCTCCACCCTCAAGCAGAAGGAACGCGGCCGGGCCGGCATCGACGACTTCCGCAAGCTGCTGCGTGAGGGCCCGGCGGCGGGGGTGCACTTCTTCGGCTGGTGGCGGGGTGTGCGGCGTCTGGTCGATGACCTCGGTCTCGGCGGCAAGGACGACGTGGCCGGCGTGGTCGCGCTCAACGTGAAGGGCAACGAGGTCGGCTCGCTGATCGGCCGGGCGAACCTGCACTGGCAGCCGCGGCACAACCGGGCACTGCTGATCGACCGGCACGAGGACCGCGAGGAACTGATCGTCCCGTTCGTCTCTCCGGGGCGCTACAGCGAGGAGTTCGCCTGATGCCGTCGACTGCCGAGGGCTGGGCCGAGTACGCGGAGTACGCCCGGCGGCTGGATGCGGTGCGGGCCGAGGAGAACGCGCGCACGGCCGGGATCCGCGAGGGCGTGGCCGAGATGTCCGAGCACGCCGACGAACTCCTGGCCCGGCTCGAGAACCAGCGCTACCACATGACCGCGTTCGCCTCGAAGGCGAAACTGCGCCCGCCGGTCGGGCCCGGGCCGGTGCCGGAGGGGCCGGTGGAGCCACAGACCGACCTGGCCCGGGTGGCCCAGCTGCTCGACGCCGCCGAGGTCGAGGGCGCGGCCGCGCACAACCGGGCGATCCGGCCCAACCTGCTGCCCGGTCTGGGTGGGGGCACCCGTGGGTTCGTGGTGTTCGGGGTGACGGCCCTGGTCATCATGCTGGTGCAGTTCATCGGTTTCGCCACGACCGGCAACAACCCCGACTTCATCCGTTACGGCGTGGTGGTGCCGCTCATCGGGTTCGTGGTGGCGTCGGTCGCGCTGAAACTGGGCAACCGGTCACGGGACCCGGAGGTCGCCGCGTCGCCGGTGCCCACCCGTCTGGGACTGCTGCTGTGCTTCGGCGCGTTGCCCGTGCTCTTCCTGATCCTGATTGCCGTGAACAGGTCCTGAACCGGCACCCCCAAAACTTTTTTGGAAATTCCAAAGACGCTGTGCCGCAACGAGAACACCTGGATTACTAGCCCGTTCGGGTGGGTGCCACGCAGTATTCGCCGTTAAATACGTTGTCCCTGCGGCACAGAGGCGTCTACTCTCGATCTCGTTGTCCTGAAGTGACGACAATCGCGCTGCGGCAGGCCTGAAGAAGGCCCGCCCGAGTAGAGAGCAGGAGGTGGCGACACGTGAACACGCAAACGATCAGCATGCGTAGCGCGGCCACCCCGATCTCCTCGGGCTTCGCCGCTCTGAGCGCGCGCGGGTATTGCCTCGGTGCCACCGAACTCGTTCTGACGGGTGAAGTGCGCTTGCAGGTCATCTCGCCGAACCAGGATTCCTTCTGGGGCGGTAGTGGCTTTGCCGCCGCCGGGGCTGGCCTGACGGGTCAGCCGTCCGCCGTGCGCCCGATCTCCGATTTCTCCAAGCCCCGTTACGGGTCTCAGGCCAGCGATGGCTCCGGATAGGCAAACGCCTCTTCCGGCCTCGCTTGAAGCCGCGGACCCCCTCGGGGGTCCGCGGCTTTTTCGTTGTCTGACAAGGGTTTTCCGGTTCACCGATGAGAAGACAGTCAGCTCCTGTTCCCAATTCGAAAGATGAAACAGCTCCCGGCCGGCGCCGGGGGAACAACCCGAGGGGGATGAAACCCGTGCAGCTCACCGCCTTGCTCGACGCCTTGGTGGAAGAGATCGACCAGGTCACCACCGAGATGCCATGCCGGGTGTTCGACGCGGAGCTCTGGTTCGCAGAGTCTCCGACGGATGTGGAGCACGCGAAGGCTCTGTGCAACGACTGCCCGGTGCGGGCCGAATGCCTTGCCGGCGCCCTGGAGCGGCACGAGCCGTGGGGTGTCTGGGGTGGCGAGCTCTTCGTCGCCGGCGTGGTCGTCCCGCGCAAGCGGCCCCGGGGCCGGCCGCGGAAGGTCGTGGTGGCCGCCTGACAACGGCGGCCACCCGGCCCTCCGGCCGGCGTCCTGGCTCGCGAAACCTGCAATGACGTAATGAGTTTCGTTCCTAGGGGGAACTGCCATGCACGCCAGCCTGTACAACTACGAGCTGATCAAACTAGAACACGCCGAGGCGCGTCGCGTCGCTGCCGACGAGCGCTACGCCGCCGTTGTGCTGCGTGCCCGCCGCCGCACGAAGCGGGCACTGTGGACGAAGGTGACGGCGGTGGCCGCCGTCCGTCGCTGAGAATTTCTGTCCGGAAACGTATCTGGGACGCAACGTCACAACTCTGACTGACGTCTTGCTGTCGGAACGGGGCTGACCATCGGAGGGGGTGGTCAGCCCCGTTTCGCTTTGTCCTGCGCCTACTCTCCCGTCTATGACAGATGCTCGTGCTCTCGTCGCCCGGGAGCTGGTCCGGCTCGAAGACATCGTCGACCTGGTCGCGTACCCCGACGACGGCACGGTCGTCGTGCACGGATCCCGGGGAGTGGTCCGGCTGCATCCGGGCGAACGGCACGAGGTGCTCGAAGGTGTGGATCCGGTGGGCGTCACCGATCCGCTCGCGTTCCTGCCCTATCCGCTCGAGCAGGCCGACCCGTCACCGTCCAATGCCGGTAACTCGTACCCGGAACCGGCCCGGCGGCTGCTGTCGTTCTTCGCCGACGCCGATCGCAGCCCGGATCTCGTTGTCATGCACACCCCCTCACACTTCTTCGGGAACGAGGGCGGGCACGTCGGGGAACACGGCTCGCTCGACGTGATCCAGTCGCGGGCGCCGTTCCTGCTGTCCGGGGCCGGGGTTCCGGCGCGGGGTGCGGTCGAGGGGTATGCGCGGCTGATCGACGTGGCGCCGACTCTGTTGCACCTCGCGGGGGTTTCGGTGGTTGGGGTGCCACCGCTTGAGGACGCGTCGGCCGGGGTTTCGGTGGCGACGTCGGGTGTCGAGGGGGTGGGGCCGAGGACCGAGGTGGTTGCGCCAGGGTTCGAGGTGGTTGCGCCAGGGGGCGAGGGGGCGGCGTCGGGTGTCGAGGGGGTGGCGAGAACCGACATGGTGGACGACGCCCCTCACCGGTTCGTGATCGGCCTGCTCTGGGACGGAGCCCACTGCTCCGACCTTCTCGCCCTGGCGGCGGCGGGTGAGCTGCCGGCCGTCGCCTCGCTCCTGGCCGACGGCACGGCCCTGACCGGGGGAGCGGTGGCCGAGTTTCCCAGCGTCACCTTGTGCAACCACACCACCGCGCTGACCGGGGTGGGGCCGGGACGTCACGGGATTCTGGGCAACGTCTTCTACGACCGGGCCCGGCGCGAGCGGATCAACGCGAACGACGAGAGCACCTGGCACCGCAGTGCGGAGTGGCTGCGACCCGGGGTGATGACGGTGTTCGAGCGTCTGGCCCAGGCCCGGCCGTCGTCGCGCAGTCTGTGCGTGAACGAGGCGGTGGACCGAGGAGCGACGGTCTCGACGATGCAGCTGGTCCGGGCGCTGAGTGGTGCGGGGCCGGACCTGGCGTCGGGCCCGGAGGCTGGGACGGCGTCTGCTTCGGGGGATGTGGCCGGCGCGGGTTCCGGATCCGGGGCGGGCCGGGTCGCGATCACCGACTACCTGCCGTCGGCCGCGGACAGCCCCTACCTCGGCGAGCCGGCCCACCTGTCCGACCGTTACTTCGGCTGGGCCACGCAGGTCGACGACTCCGGCCTCGACCAGATGCGGCAGGCCTGGGCGTCAGCCGACTCGGCCCCCGACCTCACCTGGTGGTCGACGGTCGTCACCGATGCCGGGCACCACGCGGGGGGCCCGCGTTCGAAGATCGCCCGGGACAGCCTTCGCGACGCCGACCGGCGTCTGGGCGTGTTCCTCGCCCACCTCGACACCCTGGGGGTGCGCGACCAGGTCACGTTCCTGCTCACGGCCGACCACGGCTTCGAGCGCACGGACGAGGCGGTCACCGGATCGTGGAGCGAGACCCTGGCCGATGCCTGTGGGCGACTGGGCGTCACCTACCGCGACGAGGGACCCGGCTTCGTCTACCTCGACGTGGACTGAGCCCGGCGTTCAATGAATGCGCGGCGCTGTTCAACCGGGTAATCACTGGTGAATAGCGTGCGGGTGATCAGAAAATGTACTGGAGCAATCAATCATCGGATGCATTCTCCGGCCGACAGGTAGGGATTAGCAGGTCCGCGGCCGGATGGCTGCGGACCGTGCGGTCGCCGGTCCCGTCATCGGTGCGGGAGCGGCCTGCCTGACCCGACGGTGCGGGGGTGCATGTGGCCTATCGGTGAGGGGTAGGGCCGGTCAGTGCCCTACGCCGCGCACGTCCTGGCCGGCTTCGATCTCGAGAATTCGCTCCCGGGCGCAGTTTTCGCAGTCCCAGAGGGCGACTCCGTTGATCACCGACCAGGCCCCGACGACCCGGTAGAGATCTTGTGGGGCCGGTGCGAGGCAGGACCGGCAGTGGGTGTGGGCGCCGGCCTGCGAGGGAATCGCAGCCAGTCCGGCTGGGTGGGGTTCGGCGACGCGGGACTCTGAACGCAGTGAGCCATTCATGGGCTTCAGGGTACGCATTTCGAGTAACGCGCGGATGACGGTTCACCGTTCCGGCCGATATCTGCACGACATCTGGATGTATCGCGGGGCTGTGCTCGGGCAGCCAATTCATCTCGGGATCCGGGATTTGCGTCTCATTCTCCGGATGCCCGATGAATGCCCGGACGCGTTCGCGACTTTTCGGGCGGCAACCCTGTGTGATCCCTGCCCGGGGACCTCCGGTGCTGGTCGCAGGCTGTGTGGTTGCTGTCGGCGCGCCCGCGCGGCGTGCCGGTCGAGCCTTCCGGACGGCTCACACAGGGTCAACCGACCCGTCGGGCTGCGCGTTCGCGCCGGGTGCCGGGCGCGTCCGGACCCGATAGGAGCGGTGGTTCGACGCAGGCCCACGACGGCCGGTTGCGAGGTGGCGATGTGGTGCTCATCACTGCAGTGCCCGTGCGCACCCGTACGCCGTAATGAGGAACGGAATCCGGCCGTTCGCCGGGGGTGGGGGGTCCGGAGGTCGGGCGGGGCCCGGCCTGGTGGTGGGTCAGGGAGCCACGTCGTCGGGCTCGAGCTCGTAGGCACCGACGTCGAACCCGGGCAGCCACTCCTGCAGCACCTCGGGCACGGGCACGTCACCGTCGATCTGGCACAGCACCGCGATGCCACCCAGCCAGACCCGGTGGATCAGGAGGTACTCGGGCGGCAGGTTGAGTTTGAGGCCCATCGTCCAGTCGGGCCGCCGCACGTCGTTGACGTAGGTGAAGAGCGAGCGCATCCACGAGCGCTCGAAGCGCCAGCTGGGGTGACGGATCGGCTCGATGAACGGGGCCAGGTAGGTGAGCAGGGCCTCGCCGTCGATCGTGATGCTCGACTTGATGAAGCCGAGCTCGCGCAGACCGTCGACCACCGCGTCCGCCTCACCCGCGAGGGCCAGCGTGAGCAGGTGCCCCATCTCCGGGGGCATGCCCTGGGGCAGGCGTTTGACCGCGCCGAAGTCGAGCACGCCGAAGCGGCCGTCGTCGAGCAGCCGGTAGTTGCCCGGGTGCGGGTCGGCGTGCAGCAGACCGGCACGGGCCGGGCCCGCCAGCAGGAACTCCATGTAGCGCCGGGCGCCGAGGTCGCGTTCTTCGCGGGTGCCGGAGGCGATGAGCTTCGACAGCGGCACACCTTCGAGCCACTCGCTGACGATGACGTGCTCGCTGCTGGCCAGCACCTCCGGGATCGCGAACACCGGGTCGCCGCGGAACGCCTTGGCGAAGCGCGCCTGGGTCTTGGCCTCGAGCGAGTAGTCGAGCTCCTCGACCATGCGGGCCTTGAGCTCGTCGAGGATGGGTTTGACGTCCAGCCCGGGGATCCACCCGGCGGCGACCCGGCCCACCCGGGTCACCTGGTTGAGGTCGGAGATCAGGGCCGCGCCGGCGCCCGGGTACTGGATCTTCACCGCGCAGGGCCGGCCGTCGCGCCAGACCGCCTTGTGCACCTGGCCGATGCTCGCCGCGGCGGCGGGCTGGTCGTCGAAGCTCTTGAACTTGCTGGTGCGCCAGCGCGGGCCGAGCTGTTCGGCCAGCACCTTGTGCACGGTGGCCGCGGGCAGCGGGGGAGCGGAGTCCTGCAGCTTGGTCAGGGTGGCGCGGTAGGGAGCGGCCACCTCCTCGGGCAGCGCGGCCTCGAAGACGCTCAGGGCCTGGCCGAACTTCATCGCCCCGCCCTTGAGCTCTCCCAGCACGCGGAAGAGCTGCTCGGCCGTGCGGGCCTGCATCTCGGCCGCGACCAGCTCGGCCGGCTTGCCGCCGAGACGCTTGCCGACGCCCAGGGCGGTGCGCCCGGCAACGGTCAGGGGCAGGGACGCCAGCTTCGCCGTCCGGGTGACCGCGCGACGCGGCAGATCTGTCACCGTCACATTCTCCCTTCTCACACCGCTGAACGCCTGCCCGACTGTCCCACTAGTGCCCTGCGACCCGGGATGTTCCGCGTGGCCCGGGGCATCCGCAGGCCGGGTGCACGGGCCAGGGACGCCGGGCGATCAGCCCGTCGGGCAGCTCCACCTCGAGCGTGGCACCCACGGCGGCGGGCACGCCGTGGCCGTCGAGATGGGCGAGCACCTGCAGCGTGGCCAGCCCGGCGGTGAGCCCGGCGACCGCGCTCTCCTCGGGCATCGGGCCGTGGTCGCGCACCTGCTGGAGCACCTGGCTCAGCACGCCGGGCCAGGCCGGGTCACGGTCGCGGCGGTGCAGGTCGAGGCAGCGCAGGCAGGGGGACGAACCCGGGCGCACCAGGGGGCCGACGACCACGCCGTCTTCACCCACCACCACGGCCAGGTGCGGCACGTCGGTGCTCATCAGCGGGTCGGCCCGGGCCGCGTCGGCCGCGCCGTGCTCGACGAGCACGACCAGATCGGGCCCGCGCCCGGGGGGACGCGGGGCGGGATGACCGCCGGAGCGCCGCACCACGTCCTGACCGACGGCCTGCCGCGGGCGGCCGAGGTCGGGCAGCCCGGCGCCCGCCGGGGCCAGGTCTTCGGGCCCGACGCGCCCGGCGTCCTGCACCAGCACGGTGCCGACACCGGCGGCGGCGAGCGTCGCGGCGAGGGAGGTGCCGATGCGGCCGGCGCCGCGCACCACGACCAGGCACCGAGCCCGGACGGCGAGCAGCGGCCAGCCGTCACCGCACCCGGGATGCACCACCGACCAGACGGACGCGTCGGGGGACAGACGGGCGGTCGCCTGACCGGGGCGGCCCGGAGGTGGGAAACCGGTCGGGGCCAGCACTCCGGCCTCGTCGAGAAGCCGGAGCAGGGCGGAGTCACGGGCCGGGGGAGCCGCTCCGTCGTTGTGACCGAGCGCCGGACGGCCGGTCCGGCCGGAAGCCGGTGGGCCGAGGCGTTCGGGGGTGCCGATGCTGTCGATGCCGTGTCGCAGGGCCTCGACCAGAGGCCGGTCCTGCGGAGTGAGCCCGGTGATCACGGTTCCGCGGCGCCGGGAGAGCCCCAGCTGCAGCGTGGCGGGATCCCGCCAGGCTCGCCGGAGCCCCGGCTTGAGACGTATACGCACGAATTCCCCCTTCGGCCCGCTGAAAGCGTGCCAGGGAGATCGGGATCGTGCGGGGGACCGTCCACAGGGAGGTCCGGAACTGTGGATAACTGTGGACGGATGGGGGTGGCGGCCAGGACTCGTCACCGTGTCCTGGCGTCCGCCACCGCTGCACCCTGGGCCTGCTGGCGGCGGTCGCCGCCGGCTGGCCCGATCGTCGAGGTCTGCTCGCAAGAGCGCCCCGACTGCCCGAAGGTGCTGGTCAGGCCTTGCCGAGGATGCGGTTCAGGTTCGTCCCGCACACCGGGCAGACGCCCTTCGCCATGCGCCGGCCGTTGGTCTCCACGACCTTGCCCTCGGCCTGGCGCTTCTCCTTGCACTTCACGCAGTAGAACTCGCCGCTGTAGGTGTCCGACATGTTCGCTCCTGTTACGGGTTGTGAGTTGGTCTGGACGCATCGACCGCTCGTAACGAGGCGGTGCCCTGACTGGGCGTGACGCCTTCCGCAGCGACTCCCCGGCCCGGTCGGAAGGTCACATTAGCTCAGCACATGGGTTGTGCCTGCTTAGAAGGCTAATCGGCGCGCCGGGAGGGGGCCTGAGCCTGGCAAGATGTCGGTTTTGTAACGGCCTGTCCGGGTACTCGGAGTTAGAACCGCCACATGAAAAGGGGCCCCGGGTCGATCACCGTGCGCCTTCCCCAGCGCGCGAAGATCGTTACCCGGAGCCCTTATGGATCACGCTATGAGAGGTCGGGCGTGCCGTCAATCGGGGGTGCACCCCTGAACTGAATCGGATCTGTCCCCACGGTGCACCGACCTGTGGAGAAACCTGTGGAGATCGCGGGTGAGGCTGTGGATGATTCCCTTTTGTCCCGAGATCAGCGCCTGGATGACCGTTCGTCGACGCGCAAGCTAGTTGCGGTTCTGCGATCACACCGCGTTTGATCACTGATTCTCAGGGCATTCGGCGGGTACGGTGCGGAGGTGGCCAATAGCACGCCGGAACCGGCGGACGATCCGCGGGTCGAGGTACGTCGGAGCGGACGGCGCCGGAGCACGGTGACGGCGTACCGCGAGGCCGGCCGCACCGTGGTGCTGATCCCGGCGCGTTTCACCCGCAGCCAGGAGCAGGAGTGGGTGCAGCGCATGCTCGACCGGCTCTCCGCCCAGGAGCGTCGGCGTCGGCCCGGTGACGAGGAACTGCTCACGCGCGCCCAGACGCTGAACGAGCGGCACCTGCGGGGTCTGGCCACTCCCGCGAGCGTGACCTGGGTGCAGAACCAGAACACCCGCTGGGGGTCGTGCACCCCGGCCGACCGCTCGATCCGGCTGAGCACCCGGCTGCTGGGCATGCCCGCCTGGGTGCTCGACTACGTACTGCTGCACGAGCTGGCCCACCTGATCCAGCCCGGCCACGGGCCGGACTTCTGGTCGCTGCTCGACACCTACCCGCGCACCGAGCGCGCCCGGGGTTTTCTCGAGGGATTCTCGGCGGCCCGCGACCTGCCGGTGGACGACGACCCGCCGGGTTCGGTCCCCGACGGAGAGACCCCGGCCGACCGTGCCGAGCACGGGGACACCGAGGAGGAGCACGGCGAGGCCGGCACCCCGACCGATCCGGACGAGGCACCGGGCGAAGGCTCCGGACGCAGCCTGGCCGCGACCACCTGAAGTCAGGCGTCCGAAGTCAGGCACCCGAACCGGCGGCCACCCTGAACCGGCGGCCACCCTGAACCGGCGGCCACCCGAACCCGCGGCCATCCGAGGTCGCTCCCACCTGAACCGGCGGCCCCACCTGAACCCGTGGCCACCCAAGGCCGACGAGACGCCGAGGTCGCAACCGCCGGCGTCCCGCGACCTCCTAGCGCTGGGCCTTCAGCACCTGGCCCGCGCGCCGCACCAGCTCCGGCACCCCCGACGCGAGGTCACCCGGCAGCTCACCCACCGGCCACCACCGCACCTGAGGTGACTCGTCGCTGGGAGTGGGGTCCACGACGTCCGTGATCATCAGGTACTGCAGGTCGAGGTGGTAGTCGACGATCCCGGGCGCGCAGGGTGCGGGGTGCCGGGACAACAGCACCGGCGCCCCCAGCACCCGCCCGGACAACCCCGTCTCCTCCACGACCTCGCGGGCCGCGGCCTGGGCGCCCGAGGTGTCACCGGCGTCGAAGTGCCCGCCCGGCTGCACCCACAGCTGCATCTTGTGGTGGAAGACCAGGCAGGTCTGCGAACCGTCGGGACTGAGCACCGCCGCCGAGGCGGTCAGGTGGGCCGGGGCCTGCTCACGGCGCAGCAGGCCCTCACCCGTGCTCGCGAGCAGCGCCAGCCAGGCCGTCTGCTCGAACCGCTCGGCCGGGCCGGCCGGCTCGGCGTCGCGCAGGGCGACGCCGACGTCGTCGAGAAGGGCAGAACCGCTCGTCACTGGTCGTCGTCGTCCTTCTTCTTCTCCTCGGACGAGCCGTCTTCGGAGGGTGCGTCGCCCAGGCCGCCGTCGAGCAGTTTGGCCAGCTCGGCGTCCATGTCGTCGCCCGCCTTCTCCACCTGGGCGAAGCCCATCGGATCGGCGAAAGCGGCCTCCCCGGGCGCGATGTCGGGGTGCTGCCAGAGCGCGTCCCGCCCGGCGGCGCCGCGGGCCGAGGTGAGTGCCGACCACACCGCGGCGGCCTCCCGCAGACGGCGGGGCCGCAGCTCGAGACCGACGAGCGAGGCGAACGTGTGCTCGGCCGGGCCACCCGCGGCACGGCGCCGGCGGATGGTCTCCTGCAGCGCCGAGGCGTGCGGCAGCGAGTGCCGTGCGGCCTCGTCGACCACGGTGTCGACCCAGCCCTCGACCAGGGCGAGCGCCATCTCGAGCCGGTCGAGCGCGGCCTGCTGAGCCGGGGTGCGCTCGGGCTCGAAGATGTCGGACGACAATGCGGCCTGCATGGCCTCCGGGTCGGACGGGTCGATCTCGCGGATCGCCGACTCGATGCGCTCGGTGTCGATGACGATGCCCCGCGCGTACTCCTCGACCAGCGACAGCAGGTGCGCCCGCAGCCACGGCACGTCGGCGACGAGCCGGGCGTAGGCGGCCTCACGCAGCGCCAGGTAGAGACGGACCTCGTCTTCCTCCAGCCCCAGCCCCTCGCCGAAGGCGGAGAGGTTGGCCGGGATCATCGCCACCTTGCCGGCCGGCAGGAGCGGCAGACCGACGTCACCGCCGCCGATCACCTCACGCGACAGGGCCCCCAGGGCCTGGCCGAGCTGCGCGCCGAAGAACGTGCCACCCATCTTGCGCATCATCGGCAGGGCGTTGCCGAGCAGACCGCGCATCTCCTCGGGAGCCTGCTCGGCGAGGGCCTTGGCCATCGCGTCACCCACGCTGTCGGCGACCGGCTCGACCACGACCTTCCAGACGCCGAGGGTGTTCTCGATCCACTCGGCGCGGCTCCAGGCCTCGGTGCGGGCGGTCGCCGCGGGCAGGTCGCAGACCCGGTCGAGCCAGAGGTCGGCGGTGCGCAGGGCCTCGGCGACCTTGCGCTGCTGGGCCTCTCCCACGCTCGGGTCGCCACCCTCGGCCGCGGCCTGACGGGCCACGTTGGTGGCGAGCTCCCAGTTCACCGGGCCGTCACCCCCGGTGGTCATGAGCTGCTGCACCTGGCTGAGCATGGCCTGCAGCGCCGCCGGGTCCTGCGGCATCCCGGGGATGTTGAGCATGCCCGGGGGGAGGCTGCCGAGCAGGTCGGGCGGCAGCTGGCCCCCGGCACCGCCGCCGGTGAAGGCGGAGAACAGCCCGGCCAGCGGGTCTTCGGGGGACTCGTCTTTCTTGGGGGCCGAGCCCGCCCCGCCGGTGGGCAGGTCGGAGCCGAAGCCGATGCGCGGGCCGGTGCCCCCGCGGGGGCCCTCCGCAGGCGTGTCGGGAGTCTGGTTCTCGTCGTCGCGGGGGCCGTCGGACTCAGCGTCCCGGCCGTCCCGGTTTCCCTCGCTCATGTTCTGCGTCTCCCTCGCCGTCGACCGGCGTGCCGCCGTGCGTGCTGCTGTGCGTATGGGCCGTTCGTGAGCCGAACCGTCGAACCGGTCGAGCCGCCAACCGGAGTCCGGACGCTCGCGCTCCGGACTCCAGGGTCGCACCGAACCGCCACACCGACCCAGCCGACCACACTGTCACCCGGATGTGTCGCTCCACTGTCGATCCTGCCGGGTCGTTCGCGGTGCGGCGAAATCAGTTGCCCGGTCCAACGACGGGACCACCCCGATCGAGCCCGGATCAGCCCACGGCGAAAAGCCCGGACCCAAACCCGGCCCCGTCCGTACTGCCTGAAAGGGCACGCCCGCTGTGGCCCACGCTGCCCCGGGGTGCCGGGAATCGCCTCGTGATGATGGGATTCCCCCGTGACCCCGACACGCCGCCCTCGATTCCTGCTCGGAACCGGTGGTCAGCAGGGGCCAGGAGTGATCGCCGTCACCGGCGCCGCCGGTCCCGCCGGACGGGCGCTGGTGCGCTCGCTGCTGAGCCGGATGAGTGAAACCGCCACCGCCGGAAAAGGACCCGCCCCGACCCGGGTGATCGCGATCGACTCGGCCGAGCGCATCGAGCGCCTGGTGATGCCCGTCCCCACCAAGCCCGACCCCAAGCCCGACCCCAAGCCCGACCCGAAACCCGACCCCCAGCCTGACCCGAAGCTCGATCCCGAGCCCGGCCCGAAGGCTGATCCGAAAGAACCCGGGGACACCGCACCCGAGACCACCGTCGTCACAGGTGCGGACTTGGCCGTGCTCCCCACCGCACCCGGCGAGAAACCGGCGGAGAGCACCGAGGAGAAACCCCGCCGCCGCTCGTACCTCCCCTCCGGCCTGACCAAACGGGAACCCAGACCGGCCCGCACCGACAGCGTCCCCGATCTCGGCATCGTCCCCGGCACCGACACCGGCGTCGAGTGGCGTGCCGCCGACATCTCCTCGCCCGACGTGGTCACCGCCCTCGACCAGGCCGACGTCGTGATCCACCTGGCCACCGCCGACGACCTGGCCGAGGCGACCGGCACCGGCAGCCCGTCCGACCGCCGGCTGCGCGCGGTCCGCGCCGCCCAGGCCGTGAGCATGGCCGCGGCCGCCGTGGGCGCGCGCCGGTTCGTCGCCGTCACCAGCGCCATGGTGCTCGGCGCCCGCCCCGACAACCCGGTGCCGCTGCCCGACGACGCCGACTGCCGGGCCGACTCCGACGAGGGCCAGGTCGGCGACCTGCTCGAGGTCGAGCGGGTGCTCGAGCGCATCCCCCGGGTGCACCCGGGCCTGGCGTTCACCCTGCTGCGTCCCGCCGCGCTGGTCGGCCCGGGCGTCGACACCGCGGTCACCCGGCACTTCGAGGCGCCGCGTCTGCTGGTGCTGCGCGGCACCGGCACCCAGTGGCAGTTCTGCCACGTCGACGACCTGGCCGGGGCGATCTGGACCGTGCTGACCCGGGAGATCGACGGCCCGCTCACCGTCGGCGCGGCCGGATCCATGGACGAATCACAGGTCGAGACGATCAGCGGCATGCGGCGTCTGGAGGTGCCCGCGGGACTGGCGTTCAGCACCGCCGAGCGCCTGCACCGGGTGGGTGCCCTGAACACCCCGGCGAGCGAACTCGCCTACGTCGTCCACCCCTGGGTCATCGGCTCGCGGAGACTGACCGAGGCGGGCTGGGAACCGTTGCACGACAACGAGTCCTGTCTCCAGGGCCTGCTCGACGACCAGCGCCGCCGGCGGGCCGCCCCGAGCGGTCGCCGGGTGGGTGGCCGCGACGCCGCGCTGGGGGCCGCCGGTGCGGCCGTGGCGTTGCTGGGCACCGCGGCGATCGTGCGGCAGGCCAGGTCGCGTCAGTCCAAACGCCGCCGCTCTACTCTGGACCCGTGACCGACCAGGACCAGACCCCGTTCCGCGAACCAGACCGGCCGGACCGGCGCTCGGGCCTGATCGACCCGCGCACCGCGGTCATGCTCGTCGCCTGCCTGTTCGCGGTGATCCTCTCGGCGGTGGTCGTGCTGCTGCCGGTGAAGTACGCGATCCTCAGCCCGGGCCCGGTGCTGAACACCCTGGGCGAGGTCGACGGCAAGCCGCTGATCTCGATCTCCGGCCACCAGACCTACAAGACCTCGGGCACGCTCGACCTGACCACGGTCTCGGTGATCGGTGGCCCCGACCGCAGCGTCTCGCTGGCCCAGGTGTTCGCGGCCTGGGTGCGCGGCAGCAGCGCGGTCCTGCCCGAGGAATCGGTGTTCACGCCGGGGGAGACCCAGGAGCAGTCGGACGCCGAGAACGCCGCCGAGATGACCTCGTCGCAGGAGAACGCCACTGCCGCGGCCCTGTCCACGCTCGACATCGATGTGCCCACCACGCTGACCGTGGCCGGCTCCGACCCCTCGTCGCCGGCCTCGAAGGTGCTGAAGGAAGACGACGTGATCCTGGGCGTCGGCGGTTCCGAGGTGGGCGACCTGGCCGAGCTGCGCACCACGCTGGCGAAGACGAGGGCCGGTGACGACGTGCAGGTCCGGATCCGGCGCGACGGCCGGACGCGGACCGTGACCACGCAGACCACCCAGGCGGAGGACGGCGACACGGTGCTGGGCATCTACATCACGCCGGACTTCAACTTCCCGTTCGACGTGAAGATCCAGATCGAGGACATCGGCGGCCCCAGCGCCGGGATGATGTTCGCGCTCGGCATCATCGACACGCTCACCGAGGGCGACCTGACCGGCGGCAAGGACATCGCCGGCACCGGCACGATCGACGCCGACGGCACGGTCGGCCCGATCGGTGGCATCCGGCAGAAGCTGGTGGGGGCCCGCAACGCCGGGGCCGACTACTTCCTGGCCCCGGCCGACAACTGCAACGAGGTCGTCGGGCACGTGCCCGACGGGCTGCAGGTGGTCAGGGTCGGCACCCTCGACCAGGCCCGCACCGACGTCGAGAAGATCGCCTCCGGCGACACGGCCGGGCTCCCCGCCTGCACGTCCTGAGGTCTGCCCCGCAGTAGGCCGGTGAGCCGCGGGGCAGAACGGGAAACCTGGGGGTGGACGCGCCGGGGCTCACCTCCGGCGGGTCACTCCAGGGTCGCGCCCACCGCCTCGACCAGTCCGGGGGCGAGGTCGGGCCCGACCGCCACGCTGTCCTCGGAGTCGTGGTCGCGGGCCCGCACGGCGCAGCAGTACTCACCCGTGCGCAGCACCGCGGCCCCGATGCGCACGTCCCGCCGGTCGGGGTGGCTGTCGATCCAGGCGGCCGCGATCTCGGCGTCGTCGGGGATCTGGTTCTCCACCTCGGGCGGCAGCACGGTGCGCTCCACCACCACGGCGGAACCGTCCACCGATTCCGGCCAGGCGATCTGGTGCAGAAGTTCTTCGAGAGTGGACGCCTGGGGCAGGCCCTCCTGCTCGACAGCGGTCAGGTGGTCGGGGTCCTCCTGGGCCGCGGTGATCACCTCGGTCGGCAGGCGGTTCGCCAGCGAGGGGTCGCGCTCCAGCGCCCCCGCGGTCTTGACCAGGGCGAACACCCGCACCGGGGCGTCCCAGCCGGCCGTCGCCACGTGCCGCTCGAGCTCCACGATCACACGGCGGACGGACAGTGAGCGGGGTTCGAGGAGTTCATCAGTCACGGCCCGAAGTCTCCCACCGAAGTGATCAATCGCCCCACCGAGGCTATTCACAGCACAGGATCAGCTACGTCGGGTAGGGAACCAGGGCGATCGTGGGTAAGTTCTCCATGCGTGACGTACGAGCGCGACCCCCGAGGCCCACGGCCGGTCCTGAACAAGCGCCGGCGCGGAGCCCTGGCACCAACGCTGATCACCCTCGGGGTGCTCATCGTGCTGGGGCTGATCGCATCGCAGATGTGGACGGAGGTTCTCTGGTACCAGTCGGTCGGCTTCACGCAGGTCTACCGCACCGAACTGGTCACCAAGATCATCCTGTTCCTGCTCGGTGCCCTGCTGATGGGCGCGGTGGTGGCGGTCTCGCTGATCGTCGGCTACCGCAGCCGGCCGATCTACGCGCCGGTGTCCACCGAGCAGGTCGGTCTCGACCGCTACCGCGAGAGCATCGAACCGCTGCGCCGCCTGGTCGGTGTCGCCGTGCCGGTGGTGCTCGGCCTGTTCGCCGGGTCGGCGGCCAGCCAGCAGTGGCAGACCGTGCAGCTGTGGCTGCACCGCACCCCGTTCGGAGAGAAGGACCCGCAGTTCAACCTGGACATCGGGTTCTTCGTGTTCACGCTGCCCTGGCTGCAGTTCCTGGTCAGCTTCCTGACCGCGGCGGTGTTCCTGTCGGCGATCGCCGCACTCGTGACGCACTATCTCTACGGCGGTCTGCGGGTGCAGGGCGGCGGGCAGCGCCTCACCTCGGCCGCCCGCATCCACCTCTTCGTGCTGGCCGGCTCGTTCCTGGTGCTGCGCGGTCTCGACTACTGGCTGGGTCGTTACGCGCTCTCGGTCAAGGACTCGCGGCTCATCACCGGTCTCACCTACACCGACGCGAACGCGGGCCTGACCTCGCGCGGCGTGCTGGCCGGTATCGCCGTGATCATCGCGCTGCTGTTCATCGTGGCCGCGTTCGTCGAGCGCTGGCGCCTGATCCCGCTCTACGGCACCGCCCTGCTGGTGGTCTCCGCGATCGTCATCGGCGGCATCTACCCGGCCGCCGTGCAGCGCTTCCAGGTGCAGCCGAGCGCCCAGGAGCTCGAGCGGGCCTACATCGACAAGAACATCAAGGCCACGCGCGCCGCCTACGGTCTCGACAACATCAAGACCGAGACCTACGACGCGCAGTCCGAGGCCGACGAGGCCGACCTGCGCAAGAGCGCGGCGAGCATCCCGGGCATCCGCCTGCAAGACCCGTCGCTGGTCGGCCCCACGTTCTCGCAGCTGCAGCAGATCAAGCAGTACTACTCGTTCGCGGACACCCTCGACGTCGACAAGTACGAGATCGACGGCGAGACCCGCGACGCCGTGGTCGCCACCCGTGAGCTGAACATCGACGCCGCGCCCGAGGCGCAGCGCAACTGGGTCAACGACCACATCGTCTACACCCACGGCTACGGCATGGTCGCGGCCTACGGCAACGAGCGCACCGCCGACGGCCGCCCGGTGTTCCTGGAGTCGAGCATCCCGACCACCGGCAAGCTGGGTGAGTACGAGCCGCGCATCTACTTCGGTGAGAACTCGCCCAACTACTCGATCGTGGGCGCTCCCGAGGGGGCCGCGCCGCAGGAGCTGGACATCCCCGACGACACGGCGGCGAGCGGCCAGCAGAACTACACCTACACCGGTGAGGGCGGCGTCAAGGTCGGCTCGACGCTGCGCCAGCTGCTCTACTCGATCAAGTTCCAGGACCAGAACATCCTGCTCTCCAAGCAGGTCAACTCCGAGTCCCAGATCCTCTACGACCGCACCCCGCGCGAGCGGGTCGAGAAGGTCGCGCCGTTCCTCACGCTCGACGGCGACCCGTACCCGGCGGTGGTCGACGGCCGGATCACCTGGATCATCGACGCCTACACCACCACCTCGCAGTACCCGTACTCGCGCACCCAGACCCTCGAAGACGCGACGTCCGACTCGATCACGGCGACCACCACGGCCGTCGCGGCCCTCGACAACACCCGGGTCAACTACATCCGGAACTCGGTGAAGGCCACGGTCGACGCCTACGACGGCTCGGTGAAGCTCTACACCTGGGACAACGACGACCCGATCCTGAAGGCCTGGACGAAGGTCTTCCCGAACACGGTCGAGCCGATGAGCAGCATCAGCGCCGACCTGATGTCGCACCTGCGCTACCCCGAAGACCTGTTCAAGGTCCAGCGTGAGCTGCTGCAGCAGTACCACGTGACCGACGCGAACGCGTTCTACTCGCAGCAGGACTTCTGGACGGTTCCCGACGACCCGACCAAGACCCAGGCGAACGCCCTGCAGCCGCCCTACTACCTGACCCTGCAGATGCCGGGCACGGACACCACGAACTTCTCGCTGACGTCCACCTTCATCCCGGCCGGCCGCAGCCGCAGCGTGCTCACCGGCTTCCTGGCGGTGGACGCCGACGCGGGCAAGGAGAAGGGCAAGCCGCGCGACGACTACGGCCAGATGAGACTGCTGCAGCTGCCCAAGGACACGGTGATCTCCGGTCCCGGCCAGGTGCAGAACTCGTTCAACTCCGATCCGGACGTCTCGTACCTGCTCAACCAGCTGCAACGCGGTAACGACAGTTCGGTGCAGCGAGGCAACCTGCTCACCCTGCCGCTGGCCAACGGCCTGCTCTACGTGCAGCCGGTCTATGTGCGGGGCAGCGGCAGCACGTCGTATCCGCTGCTGCAGAAGGTGCTGGTCTCGTTCGGCGACAAGATCGGTTTCGCCGACGACCTGGACGGTGCGCTCGACCAGATCTTCGGTGAGGCCAGCACCGGCGACGACAGCGGCGACGGTGACGGCGACAGCGGCACCGGGGGTGACTCGGGTGACTCCGGGGTGACCACGGCCCAGCAGCGTCTGCAGAACGCCCTGGACGACCTGCAGAAGGCGTTCACGGCCGGCCGCACGGCCCAGCAGAACAACGACTGGACGGCGTACGGCGAGGCGCAGAAGGACCTCGAGGAGGCCATCCAGCGGGCGACCGCGGCCGAGGCCGCTCTGGAGGCGGCCCAGACCGCCGCCGGTGCGACCCCGTCGGCCAGCCCGTCCGCCAGCCCGTCCGCCAGCCCGGCGGCGTCGCCGAGCCCGGCAGCCTCACCCAGCAACACGTCAGGAGAGTGACCGCGCCACCTCGCGGCGATGACGATTTGCCGTCCGGGCCAAGGACGGCATACAGTTGAGCCATCGCCGCGGGGTGGAGCAGCTCGGTAGCTCGCTGGGCTCATAACCCAGAGGTCGCAGGTTCAAATCCTGTCCCCGCTACAAAAAGCGGATCGCCGCGATACGAAATCCCTCACCATTGGTGGGGGATTTCGTCGTTTGACGCCAAACCTGATGGCGGACGCGCGGTCTCACCACCCGTCCAGGGGTCAGTTGCTCAGTGGCCCGCCGGCCGAGCGCCAGTCGATCAGCCCCCGGCTCATGTTCACGGCTTCGAAGCCGTTCTCCATGAGCAGGTTCGCGGCCCCGGCCGAGCGCAGGCCACCGGTGCAGAACGCGATGAGCAGCCGGTCCTCGGGCAGCTCGAGGCAGCGGGTGGGCAACTGCTCGAGCGGCATGTGCACCGCACCGGGGATGTGCACCCGACGCCACTCGAAGTCGCGGCGCACGTCGACCACGAGCGCGTTCTCCTCGGCGACGAGGCGGATGGCCTCGGCCGCGGTCACGGTCGGCGGGCGGCGCAGATAGTGACGCAGGCTCATGGGTATCAGCCTAACTGAAACTCACGAGCAGGCCGCACTCAGTCCGTGGGCACCTTGAACCCGCGGAACGTCACCTCGCGGCGGGTCTCGAACCCGAGTTTCGAGTAGATCGCCTGCGCGGTGCGGTTGGCGGCGGCGACGTGGATCAGCGGACGCTCGCCCCGGCTCACGATGCGGGCGGCGGTCTCGCTGACGAGCCGGGTCGCACAGCCCTTCCCCCGTGCCTCGGGGGCCGTGCACACCGCGCTGATCTCGATCCAGCCCGGCGGGTGCAGGCGCTCGCCCGCCATCGCGACCAGCCGCCCCTCGGTGTCGCGGATGCCGACGTAGGTCCCCATCGCGATGGTGCGCGCCCAGAACGGCCCGGGCTGGTTCTGCTCGACCAGGGCGAGCATGTCCGGAACGTCGGCCGGGCCCAGGGTGAGCACGTCGGGGTACGTGGCGTAGTGGGCGGCGGTGCCGATCATCTGGAAGCCGTCGAGGTCGAACTCCGGCGGCCAGCCGTCCGGGGGAGTGGCCTCCGCGCTGAAGAGGTCGGCGAAACCGCCGCCGCCGAGCAGTCCGGCCAGGTCGTCCCAGTCCTGCGGGCGCGGGTTCACCGGAACCGCCACGAAGGTCGAGACGTCGTCGGGGTAGCGCAGGGCCGTGCCGTGACGCCGTGCGAGGTGGGAGTGCGCCCCGCGCAGGGACTCGCCCACCGGGTCGTCGAGGACCGACTCGTTCACGTGCTGATCTCCGTATCCGTCGTGGAGATGCTGGTCTATCGCAAACCCGAACCGGACGCCTGATCTGCACCTTTCTCGCTCAGGTCACCACCACGTCCTCACGCACCCCGATGGCCGCAGGAACAACGCGGAAACCCGCGTCCACCAAGCCAGTTCGCTAAATCGACCCTAAATCCAATCCCGCGGGCAACTTCTGGCCACGGAGCGGCAACTGGACAGGCGTAACCGTCCGATCGTGGCTTTCGACGCCGCGTGCCCTGACACCGGAAAGAGAAACCGTCTTCATGAAGGCTCGCATCGCACTTGCCGCCAGTGCCCTGGTGGCGGCCGTCGTCGGGGGTGGCATCGCCCTGTCCGCCCCCGCCTCGGCCGTCAACACCACGCTCTGCGACCAGTACGCGTCCACCAAGGTCCAGGGTGGCGAATACATCGTGCAGAACAACGTCTGGGGCACCAGCGCCAGGCAGTGCATCGACGTCACCGACGACGGGTTCACCATCACCCAGCAGGACGGCGTCAACTCCGGTGGCGCCCCGACCGCCTACCCGTCGCTGGTGTGGGGCTGCCACTACAACAACTGCACCAACGGCTTCGAGCCGATCCGGGCCGACACCACCGCGTTCGACGGGCTGGGCTCGAAGTCGTCGCTGAAGTACGTGTCCGGTGGCGTCTGGAACGCCTCGTACGACATCTGGTTCGACCCGACCGCGCGCAAGGACGGTCAGAACACCGGCGCCGAGCTGATGGTCTGGGCCAACCACAACGGCGGCGCCTCGCCGGTCGGTTCCAAGGTCGGCACGGTCACCACCGCCGGCGGCACCTGGGACGTCTGGTACGGCAACAGCGGCTGGAACGTCATCTCGTACGTGCGCACCTCGGCCGCCGCGTCGGTCGACTTCAAGGTGACGGACTTCTACGACGACGCCGTGCAGCGCGGCTACGCCAAGGATTCCTGGTACCTCACCAGCATCCAGGCCGGGTTCGAGCCGTGGAGCGGTGGAAAGGGCCTCGGAATCTCCGGTTTCGCGGTGACCGAGGGTGGTTCCGGTTCCACCCCGGTCGAGACGAGCGCGGCGCCCACCCTCGCGCCGGTGACGCCGACGGCCGCCCCCACGACGGCGGTTCCCACCACGACCGAACCGAGTACGGGTACGGGGACCGGCACGGCCAAGTGCACCGCGACGTACCGGGTCTCGCAGTCGTGGGGCTCCGGCTTCATCGGTGAGGTCACGGTGAAGAACACCGGCGGCAGCGCCACGAAGAACTGGAAGGTCGACTGGACCTGGCCGGCCGGCCAGAAGGTCACCTCGAGCTGGAACGCCAGCTCCGTCCAGACCGGCACGAAGGTGGCCGCGACCAGCCTGGGCTACAACGGCTCGGTGAACGCGAACGGCACCACGCAGTTCGGCATGCAGGTCGACGGGGCCACGGCCACGCCGACGCTGACCTGCAGCGCCGCCTGATCCGAGGGGCCGCCGGGTGAGTTCCGCTCCTCGATTGGTGTTCTGCCGATGCCGTGGCATATGGTTGGGCTACCGACGCGGGGTGGAGCAGCTCGGTAGCTCGCTGGGCTCATAACCCAGAGGTCGCAGGTTCAAATCCTGTCCCCGCTACATGTGCCAGCATTCCGGCTCTCCTCGAGAGCCGGAATGCTGCGTTTTGCGCCCGGTTCCCCGCCCGGTTCCCTGCCCGGTTCCCCGCCCGGTTCCCTGCCCGGTTCCCCGCCCGGGGCCGGGCGGCGTCCAGTGGATCCGCCGTACCGATTCGCCTTTCGGGGGCGACTGGCCTACAGTTGAACCAACGACGCGGGGTGGAGCAGTTCGGTAGCTCGCTGGGCTCATAACCCAGAGGTCGCAGGTTCAAATCCTGTCCCCGCTACCAAGATTGAGGCCTGGCCCCTGAGAAATCAGCGGCCAGGCCTTCATTGGTTTGTCCCAAGATCGGCCGCTCGCCCCGAAGCGATGGGTGGTTGCGGAAACCGGTCGATGACTGGCGGGATCCGGACCACGCCGATCCGGCTGGGATAGGGTGACCGGCCGTTCGTTTCACCAGATCCTCGGGGAGTCACCTGTGTCCAGCCTGCCGATCCACTTCGACTGCGACACCGGGATCGACGACTCCCTGGCGCTCGGTCACCTGATCTCGAACCCGAGCCTCGACCTGGTCGGCATCAGCACGGTCAGCGGCAACATCGACGCCGCCCGGGCCGCCCGCAACACGCTCGACCTGCTGGCCCTGGGGGGCCGCGGCGACGTCCCGGTGTCCGTCGGCGCCCACGACCCGCTGGCCGGGACCTACGCCGGTGGGGCGCCCGAGGTGCACGGCCGCAACGGCATCGGCGACGTCGACCTGCCCGCCGCGGCCCGGGGCCCGGAGTCGTTCTCCGGTGCGGAGCACATCGTTCGCTCGGCCCGCGCGCACCAGGGCACCCTGCACCTGGTGGCCGTCGGCCCGCTCACCAACCTGGCGCTGGCGCTCGAACTCGAGCCGGAGCTGCCTCAGCTGGTCGGGCACGTCACCGTCATGGGTGGCGCGGTCTGGTGTCCCGGCAACATCACCCCGCACGCCGAGGCCAACATCGGCAACGACGCCGAGGCCGCGCACATCGCGCTGACCGCCGGCTGGCCGCTCACCCTGGTGCCGCTCGACGTCACCATGACGCACGTCCTCGACGTCACCGCCCAGGACGCCCTCGCCGCGCGGGGAACCACCTTCCACCGGTCGCTGGCCGGGATGCTCGACTGCTACCTGGGTTTCCACGAGAAGCGCTACGGCAACCGGGTCTCGGCGCTGCACGACCCGATGGCCACGATGCTGGCGGCGGGTGACGTCACCGCCTCCACCGTGCGTTCGACCGGCATCGCCGTCGACACCGGCACCGGCGCCACCCGCGGTCGCACGGCCGCGGTGGAGCCGAGCGAGGAGCACCCGGCGCTCGACGTCGTCACCGGCATCGACGACCCGGTCGGTCCCTGGCTCCTCGAGCGGCTTCTCGGGATCGCGTCGTAGCATCACCGTCATGGACATCGAGGCCGTCGACGTGATCGACCGCAAGATCATCGATCAGCTGCGCATCGACGGCCGCCGTTCGTTCGGTGAGATCGGGCGCTACGTCGGGCTTTCCGAGGGCAGCGTGCGCACCCGCTACAAGCGCCTGCTGAGTCTCGGCATCGTGCAGGTGGTCGGCATGCCCAATGCGCCCAAGATGGGCTATCTCGAGGCACACCTGTCGATCCGGGTGCGGGGCGCCACGCTCGCCAGCGTGGCGACCGCCCTCTCGGAGATGCCCGAGGTGAAGTACGTGGGCTCGTGCATCGGGAGCTTCGACCTGATCGTCGACGTGCGTTTCGAGAGCCATCAGGAACTTTCGGCGTTCCTGTCCGAAAAGGTCCGGCGTGTCCCCGGGATCGAGACCATCGAGACGGCCACCACGCTCGAGATCATGAAAGACACCTACCTGTGGGCCGGTTTCCGCGACCCCGTCAGCCGCCCCACCCGACCCCACCCGACCTCAGGTGCCTGAAGGGGCCGGCCCTCGAACGACCACCTACTGCGGGGCCACCCGGTGGGCCCACGCCGTCACCGGGTACCTCCTCGCGCCGGCGGTGGCTCGGGGGCCAGCCCCGAACCCGTCGACTTGTCCCCGGCCGGGTTCCGCAGACCCGACCAGGAGTAGTCCTTGTAGAGCCGGGTGAGCACGTACTGATCGATCGTGGCCACCCCGGGGGTGCGGCGCAGTTCGTCGAGCAGGTCGGCCAGCTGGCCGAGATCCCGGGCGGTGCCCTCGATGTAGATGTCGTGCGAGCCCGCGATCAGCTCCACGTGGCCGATCGAGGGCAGCCCGAGCAGGCTGCGGGCCACCGCGCGCGGGGTGAGCCCGCGCACGGTGAGATGGAGTCGCACCGACTGGTGGCCCAGGGTGAGCGGGTTGCAGAGGGCGACGATGCGCAGGGTGCCGTCGGCGGTGAGCCGCTGCACCCGGGCGCGCACCGTCGCCTCGGACACCCCGATCACCGAGGCCATCTCGGTGAAGGTGCGCCGGCCGTCCTCGCCGAGCAGTTCGACCAGGCGCCGGTCGATCTCGTCGACCGCCATGCGTCACATCCTGTCAGGCCATGCTTTTCTCGATGGAACGGGCCAGTTCCACCATCGAGGTGTTGTCGGGTGCCGGGGTGCCGTCCTCGAGCCGCAGCATGTCCTCGTAACCCACCCGGGTCTCGCAGCCGTCCTCGAACGCGGCCCGCACCAGAGGCCAGGCCGTGACCTCGTAGCCGTGGTAGAGGATCGGGGCGGTGACGCCCGCCTCCCGCACCTGGGCGGCGATCTCGCGGGCCATCCGCACCGCCTTGTCCACGTCCTCGACCTCGGGCTCGATCAGGATGCGGACGTTCTGGTGCAGGGTGGGCGAGGCGAGCAGGGCCGGCACGTCGCCGTAGTCCCACACCGCCGACTCCAGCACCATGCCCTTGGCCAGCACCAGTTCGGCCGCCTCGGCCGCCCCCTCCTCGCAGAAGGCCACACTGGCGAAGTCGGGCCGGGCGTCGGCGTGCCACCCGTCCAGCAGGCGCATGCGCTCGGCATGGCCGGAGCACGTCCACAGGCCGGTCGTGGTCCCCAGCACGATCGTCGGGTCCACCGCCTTCACCGCGCGCACCATGGCCGCGATGTCGTCCGGACGGATGGTCTGCCCGCCGTCGGCCGTCCGGGCGTGCGCGTGCACCACGTCGGCTCCCGCCCGAACCGCCTCGAACGCGGCCTTGGCGATCTCCGACGGGGTGATCGGCACCGAGGGGTTCTCGGCGTACGAACGGCCGCCGTTGATCGCGGCCTTGATCAGAACACTCATCGACGGGCCTCCAGAATCTGGTTGATCGCGGCGGTGGCGCCGGTCAGGTCACCCAGCCGGGCGCCGTCCCGGACCTGCTGCACGAGCTCGGGCTCCTCGGCGTCATCGGCCAGCGCGGTGTCGACGATGCCCTCGAGAACGGCCGGGGCGGCGATGAAGACGCCGTTGCGGTCGCCCAGCACCACGTCACCGGGGTTGACCGTCACGCCGCCGATGCTGACCGGCACGTGCAGACCGCCGGCGTCGAGGTGCAGCAGCTTGGTGGTGAGAACACTGCGGCCGCGCGAGTACACCGGGAGCCCGAGCGGCTCGACCTCGTCGATGTCGGTCATCACGCCGTCGATGATCACGCCGGAAGCACCTCGGGCGTGCAGGATCTCACCCAGCACCTCACCGACCGGGGCGTGCCGGGTGTCGCCGCCCATGTCGATCACGAACACGTCGCCCGGCTCGCAGTAACCCGCCGCATGGTGCAGAACGGTCGAGTCCTGGGCCGTCAGGCGCACCGTGATCGCCCGCCCGACGACCTTTTTCGTGCCGCACTGGCGCTGGATCGCGGGCTCCACGAAGCCCTGCTCCAGGTAGTGCCCGATGGTCGGGAACGAGACCCGCTCCAGCTTCTGCACGAGTGAGGACGCGAGGGGCGGCGGTGGGGTGCCGATGGTGAGAGTCATGCGGTGCTTTCCTTCGCAGATGGGGGACGTTCGTCAGGCCGGGATCTCGACCCGCACCGCGAGGCGGCGGTTGGCCAGGGCGGGCAGGGCCTCGCGCACCTCCGCGGTGCGGTCGAGCGAGATCCGCACCAGCCCGATCCCGGTCTTCACCGGCCCGAGCCCGGCCCGCACCACGCCGAGCGGGTCCACGGCCAGGCTGTTACCGATGCAGTCCGGTGAGCTGGTGCCGGAAGCCAGTACCCAGCAGGTGTTCTCGATCGCCCGGGCGCGCACCAGGGTGGTCCAGTGGTCTTCCTTGGCCGGGCCCGAGACCCAGGCCGCCGACACGCTGAGCACGTCGGCCCCGCGGTCGACCAGGTCGCGCGCCAGCTCCGGGAAACGGATGTCGTAACAGTTGATCAGGCCGATCGCGACACCCTCGACCATCACCACGGGCGGCAGGTCGGGGCCGGGCACCACGTACTTCGACTCCTGGTAGCTGAACGCGTCGTACAGGTGCACCTTGCGGTAGGTCGTCACCACCTCGCCGCGCGGGTTCAGCACGGCCAGCGTGTTGTAGGGACGGTCCTGGCCGGAGGGCTCGTAGCCGCCCGCGATGAGCCAGATGTCGTGCCGGATCGCCAGGTCGGACAGCAGGGTGACGAACAGCGGCCACTCCCGGGCCACCACGTCGGCCACCGGTTCGTCGGTGATCAGGCCGGCGGCGAGCATCGCCTCCTCCGGCAGCACCGCGAGCCGGGCCCCGGCCGCGGCCGCCTGCTCGACCAGCGATGTGATCACCGCCCGGTTGACGGCCCCCTCGGTGGTGACGGACATCTGCAGGACGGCTGCGGAAAGGGAGGGGTTGCTCATGCCGGGGATCCGATCAGGGAGGGAGTGGTGTCGTCGGCGGGCAGGACCCGGCCGGCGTCGGCGGGCCAGCTGACCCAGACCTGGCCGCCGTCGGGCACCGTGGCCAGGGCGGCGGACATCGTGCCGCTGGGAACCCTGACGGTGAGCTCGGTTCCGGCGCCGACCCGGACGTGATAGGTCCATTCGTCGCCGAGGAAGACGCGTTCGGCGACCGAGCCGGCGAAGGCCCCCTCGGAGGGCCGGTCGGACAGCGACATCCGCTCCGGGCGCACCGCGACGACCACGGGGGAGCCGGTCGTCACCTCGTCGGCCGGCCGGGCCGGGACGGGACCCAACCCGGGCACCGTGACCACGCGTCCACCGTTCTCGGTGGAGACGACGGCCTCGATCAGGTTGCAGCTGCCGATGAAACCGGCCACGAAACGGGAGTTGGGCGCGTCGTAGATCTCGGTGGGGGAGGCGACCTGCAGCACGCGGCCCTTGCTCATCACCGCGATCCGGTCGCTCATGGTCAGCGCCTCCTCCTGGTCGTGGGTCACGTAGATGAACGTGATGCCCACCTCCCGCTGGAGGCGCTTGAGCTCGAACTGCATCTCCTTGCGCAGCTTCTGGTCGAGAGCGCCGAGGGGCTCGTCGAGCAGCACCACGGCGGGCCGGCCGACCACGGCGCGAGCCAGGGCCACCCGCTGCCGCTGGCCGCCGGAGAGCTCCGTGGGCTTGCGCCCGGCGAAGTCCTCCAGCCGCACCAGGGCCAGCGCCTCCCGCACCCGCCGGTCGAGTTCCGCCTTTCCGGTCTTGCGCACCCGGAGCTCGAAGGCGACGTTCTCGTACACGGACAGGTGCGGGAAGAGCGCGTAACTCTGGAAGAGCATGTTCAGATCCCGCAGTCGGGTGGGCACCCGGTCGACGGTCTTGCCGTCCAGCTCCACCGAACCCCCGCTCGGGGTCTCGAATCCGGTGATCATCCGCATCAGCGTGGTCTTGCCGCAGCCGGAGGGGCCGAGGATGCTGAAGAACTCGTTACGGCCGATCTCCAGGTCGAGGGGCTCGACCACCAGGTTGCTGCCGAAGGACTTGGTGATCCCGCGGAGCCGGACTGCAGGCGTCTGGGTCATCGTTTGCTCTTCCCGTCGTGAGAGGTGTTTCAGGACGCGGTGACGCGGGTCCAGCCGTCCTGGAAGTACTGCAGGGCCTCACCCGGGTCGACGATGAACTCGGACTTGGCGAGATCTTCCTCGGGCGCGTACACGGCCGGGTTCTCCACCAGTGACTGGTCTTTCACCTTGGCCATGGCGGCCTGGTTGGTGCTGGCGAGCGACGCGTCGTCGGTGACCAGGGCGGCGACCTCGGGGCGCAGCGTGTAGTTCAGCCACTTGTAGGCGCCGGAGGCGTTGTCGGTGCCGGCCGCGATCGAGAAGGAGTCGGTCCAGAGGGTGCCGCCCTCCTCCGGGATGATGTAGTGCACCTTGTCGTTGGCCTCGACGGCCTTCGCGGCGGTGGTGCCGCTGTAGGCCTCGGCGATGCAGGCGTCACCGGAACCCACCAGGTCGGCGTAGTTGTCGCTGTTGTAACCGGCGAGCAGGGGCTTCTGCTCGAGCATCTTGTCGGTGGCCTTCTCGATGTCGGCCTGCGACGTGGTGGTCGCCGACAGACCCTGCACCTGCAGGCCCGCGATGTACGCCGACAGCATGTTGTCGAGCATGTACATCTTGCCCTTGTACTTGCTGTCCCACAGGTCCTTCCAGCCGGTCACCTCGGCGCCGGTGCAGTCCTCGTTGTAGAGGATGCCGGTGGTGCCCCAGGCCCAGGGCAGGCTGTACTGGTTGTCCGGGTCGAAGCTCGGGTTCTGGAACTTGGTGGCCAGGTTGTCGAAGCCCTCGAGCTTGGTCTTGTCGATCTTCTCGAGCAGGTTGCGCTGCACCATCAGCTGCACCGCGTACTGGCTGGGCTCGACCACGTCGTAGCCCGAGTTGCCCGCCGCCAGCTTGGAGATCATCGTCTCGTTGCTGTCGAAGGTGTCGACGGTGACCTTGATCCCGGTCTCCTTCTCGAACCCGTCGATCACCGAGTCCGGGATCTCACCGGCCCAGGCGTAGATGGCCAGCTCGTCGGGGTTGGAGTCGCTCGCGGCCACCGAGCCCGACGAGCTGCCGCCACCGCAGGCGGCGAGGGCGAGCACGGAGGTGACGGCGACGCCGGTGGTGAGGAATGCCTTGGTCTTCATGAGAGGGGGACCTTTCGCTCAGGGCAGTGAGGTACGGCGGGAGCTAGTTGGTGCTGGCCAGGATCCGGCGCATCTGCTGGACCCCGACCACGAGGATCACCAGGAGGGTGAACAGCACGAGAAGCGTGCCGAGAGCATTCATCTCCGGGGTGAGGCCGGTCTTGAGGGTGGAGTAGATCCGCAGGGGGAGCGTGGTGGTGCCGACGCCGGAGGTGAACGTCGAGATCACGATGTTCGAGAACGAGGTGGTGAAGCTGAGCAGGAACGCGGCCAGCACGCTGGGTCGCAGCAGCGGGAAGAGCACCCGGCGGAAGGTGATCCAGCCGGTGGCGCCGAGGTCGGTCGCGGCCTCGGACAGACTCGGGTCGAGCGCGGCCATCGCACCCATCTGCACCAGGGTGGCCAGGGGCAGGGTGATGACGATGTGCCCGAGCACGAGGGTGAGCAGGCCGTTGGGGATGCCGGCACTGCTGAAGACGCTGAGAAGGGAGACACCGAGCACGATCTCGGGCACGATCAGCGGGATCAGGATGGCGCCCAGGAAGAACGCGCGGCCCTTGACCCGGAACCGCACCAGGGCGAACGAGGTGAGGAAGCCGATCGCGGTGGCGGCCAGGCCGGCCAGCAGCCCGACCACGGCACTGGTGCGCAGGGTCTCGAGAAGCCGCTCGTCGTGGAACAACTCGCCGTACCAGTGAGTGGTGAGGCCGGTGAAGCGGTAGCTGACCTCGGAGGCGTTGAAGCTGTAGACGACCAGCGCCACGATCGGGATGTAGAGGAAGACGAAGACCAGCCGGGCGAACCAGCTGACCACGCGGTCCATCGCGGTGTCCATCAGGCGGCCTTCCGGTTCGTGAGCAGGCGGAGCGCTCCGGCCACCACCGCGACCGAGAGCAGCATCAGCACGAGCACCACCATCGACATCGCGGCGCCGAGCGGCTCGTTGCGGAACTCGGTGAACAGCGTGACGATGAGATTGCCCACCAGCGGGTCTTTTCCGCCGCCCAGCAGCACCGGGATCACGAACACGCCGAGCGTGGGCACGAACGTCAGCATCACCGACGAGCCGATACCGCTGGCCGAGAGCGGGATGTAGACGCGGCGGTGGGTCTGCCACCAGCCGGCCCCGAGGTCGGCGGCGGCCTCGCGCAGCGACGGGTCGATGGCCCGCATCGAGGCGTAGATCGGGAACACCGCCACCGGCAGGAACGCGTACAGCAGCGACATGATCACCGCGAACTGCGACGGCACCAGCGAAGAGGCGTCGATACCGAGGAGATTCGCGATCTTCACGTAGGGGCCGCCGCGTCCCAGCAGGGTGATCCAGGCGAAGGTGCGCACCAGGAAGTCGGTGAGGAACGGGATGATCACCAGCATGAGCAGGACCGGCTGGCGCGAGGCGGGCCGGGTGGCGATGTAGAACGCGACCGCGTAGCCGACGACCAGGCAGACCACCGCGTTCAGGGCGGCCATCGCCAGGCTGTAGGTCATCGTCTTGGCGTAGACCGGGTCGAGCAGCTTGGTGTAGTTGTCCCAGGTGAAGCCGCCGACGTTGCCACCGAGCAGCGGGTCGCTCAGGGCGAAGCTCTCCCGGGCGATCAGGGCCACGGGCACGATCACCAGCAGCACGATCACGGCGACGGCGGGCAGCAGCAGGAGATAGCCGAACAGGCTCTCCCGGGACCTGGGTCCCTTCCCGGCGACTGCACCGGGCGCTGATGCCGGGGCAGTTGCCGGCGTGGATGCGGTAGCCATGCTCATCGGTGGATCCGTCCTTCCCGTGTGGCTCCGGCGTTACGAGATGCCTAATCGTGCGTGAATGCCGGCCGTCGCGACATGGACCAGGACGTCGGAACGCGTCGTAGAAGCGTTTCTCATTGATGCGTTTCGCAGTGCGGTCTCGTCACGTCAGCCTGTTTTCGCGTGTGACCTGCGGAAACGGGCCTCGCTGGATTCGGGGGACAGCCTGGCGGATGAGGCCCCGATCACGCTCGCGACGCACCGGGGTGACCACTTCGTCCCCAAAGGAGCGAAATGGCATGATCACCGGGGGTGTTCGTCATGCGCCGGACACACGAAGAGGCCCGGGTTCGTGAAGAACCCGGGCCTCGGTGACGTTTTCCGCTGTGGGAGCGGGCTACAGCAGCGCCTCTGCGAGCATCCGGCCGATCCGGATCGCGCCGTCGACGTGCTGGAAGCCGAGGCCGGCCACGTCCGAGGTGCCGAACGAGATCGGTCCCACCGGCTGACGCAGGGTGGCGCCGTAACGGGTCAGGCCGCCGATGTCGAAGCTGACGGCGTAGGCGCCCGCGGTCCACTCCTCGGCCATCCAGCGGCTCTCGTAGTAGGCCGACGGGTGCAGAGCCTTCTCGCCGTAGTAGGTGGCGAGAACGTCCAGGACGCGGGCCTTTCGCTCGTCCGGCGACAGGGCGAGAAGGGCGTCGGCGTTCTCGTCCGAGGCGAAACCGACGAGTGTGCCCCGGGTGTCGTCGTGGTTGGTGTTGTCGTAGGCCTCGTGAACCACTTGATACGGGCTGAAAGCGGTTCCGGAAAGACCGTCTTCACGCCAGAACGGCGTCGGGTACGTGATGTGCAGTTTGATCACGATGCCGAACGAGGTGTGCTGGCGGGCCTGCATGTGCACCGGCGGCAGGTTGGGCGTGAACTGGATCCGCGAGACCAGGGTGGGCGGTACGGCGACGATGACCCGCCGGGCCTGCCAGGTGCCGTTCACCAGAACGCCTTCGGTGGTGTACTCGATCGACGTCACCGGGGTTCCGGTGATTACCGCGTCGCCCAGCTCCTCGGCCAGGCGCAGCGGGACCTGCTGCAGGCCGCCCTTGACCCGGCGGTCGAGGATGAAGTCGGCGTCGACCAGGTGGGTGAAACTGCCTGCGCTGGCGGCCATCAGAACCGCGGACAGGGCCGAGAACGAGTGCGCCGGCTTGGTCAGCATGGCCGGGCCGATGTAGAGGGCGATGTTGTCGCGGGCCTCGGGGTCGTCGCTCTGCTGCTCGAGCCAGCTCGAGAACGAGATCCGGTCGAGCTCGGCGGCGCCCGGCATGTCCCACGGGTGCAGGGGGTCCATCTGGGCGGTCAGCTTGTCGAGAATCCCGGTCAGCCGGTCGACCTCGGACTCGGTGTGCGCGGAGACCGGGAAGCTCGCGCCGGCGAAGGTGCGGCGCACGCCGTCGCGGCCCACGTAGACGCTCTCGCCCTCGCGGTAGCGGGCGAAGGTTTCCAGGCCGAGTTCGTCGAGGGTCTCGAGCAGGGCGGTCTGGTCGGGGGAGACCCACTGCCCACCGAGTTCGAGGCGCACGCCGTCGACCTCGTCGGTCCACAGCCGCCCGCCGATGCGGTCGCGGGCCTCCAGCACCACCACGTTCTGGCCGGCCCGGCGAAGGCGGGTGGCCGCGGTGAGGCCGGTGACGCCGGCTCCTACGACCACGACGTCAGTTGTGGGCATGAGATCTCCTTGGAGTGCGTATATCGTCGCGTTGAGTGTCGATGACGCCTGATTCCGCGTCAAGTGCGGTTAACGGCGACGAAATCAATGGGCGGACGTCGTGGTCACCACGGTTTCCGTAGGCTGCGGGATCACGCCGGGGCCGTACCGCTCCACGCAGAAGCCCGCGAGCCGGTCGGCCAGCTCCGCCAGGGTGGTGGCGGCGTGGTGACGGGGGTCCCAGGCGGCGTAGAGGTGCAGGCGCAGGCCGGGAAGCGCCAGGGGGACGAGATCGAAGCGCGGGTCGTCGGACACCACGGCCACACCTCGGCCGGCTGCGGCGAGGGCCTGGGCCACCCGGGCGTTCGTGCAGTCGATCGTCTCCCGGTAGCTGAGTCCGGCCGCGTGCACGGCCTCGTCGAGCAGCTGCCGGGGCCGGAAGTCCTCGGTGAGCAGCAACAGAGGCCGCTCGACCAGATCCGCCAGCCCGATCGTCCCCCCTGGTGCCCTTTGATCGTCAGGGCGGACCTGGGCCCAGATCGGGAGCACGGCCAGGGGGCGGGAGGCCAGGTGACGTGCGGGAGGACGCGGCACGATGGCGAGATCGGCGCCCGAGTGCAGGGCGGCGTCGGCACCGCGCGGGTCGAGCTGCCGCACGATCGGCACCGGGTCGTGTGGATGCAGAGTGGCCAGGAACGGCGCGAGCACGTCGTTCAGCGTGGTGGTGGGTACGGCGAGGTGCAACTGGTCGAGGTGCCCGGAGGCGATGGACGAGGCGGCCCGGCGCACCTCGTCGGCCTGGCGCAGCAGGTTGCGGGCGAGGGGGAGGAACTGTTCACCGGCCTGGGTCAGCCGCAGCCGGTGGCCCTGACGCTCGAACAGGGCCAGGCCGAGGTCCTGCTCCAGCTGGCGCAGCTGCCGGGAGAGCACGGGCTGGGTGACGTGGAGCTGCGTGGCGGCCTTCGTGGCCGAGCCCGCGTCGACCGTCTCGGTGAAGTACCGCAGCAACCTCAGGTTCATGCTCACGGGACATGAAGATAGTGCTGAACAGGTCTTGGACAACATGAACGTCAGGCCGCACGCTGCTCGCATGTCCCTCGAACAGACCCGCCACCTGGCCACCGAGCTGCCCGGCCCGAAGTCGGCCGCCCTGATGCGGCGCAAGCAGGCCTTCGTCAGTCCCGGCGTCGGCACGACCATGCCGGTGTTCGCTGCCCGCGCGGCCGGTGGCATCGTCGAGGACGTCGACGGCAACCGGTTCATCGACCTCGGATCGGGCATCGCCGTCACCACGGTCGGCAGCAGTGCGCCGCGGGTGGTCGAGGCGGTGCGGGCGCAGGTCGCCGAGTTCACGCACACCTGCTTCATGATCACGCCGTACGAGTCGTACGTGGCGGTCGCCGAGGCGCTGGCCCGGCTGACCCCCGGCGACTTCGAAAAGCGTTCCGCACTCTTCAACTCCGGGTCCGAGGCGGTGGAGAACGCGGTCAAGATCGCGCGCTCGTACACCGGCAAGGACGCGGTGGTGGTCTTCGATCACGCCTACCACGGCCGCACGAACCTGACGATGGCGATGACCGCCAAGGTCGCGCCGTACAAGCACGGGTTCGGGCCGTTCGCGGGCGAGGTCTACCGGGCGCCGATGTCGTATCCCTCGCGGGACGGGCTCTCGGGTGCGGCGGCGGCGGCGCGGGCCGTCTCGCAGATCGAGACCCAGGTCGGGGCGGGCAATCTCGCCGCGCTGGTGATCGAGCCGATCCAGGGTGAGGGCGGTTTCATCGTGCCCGCGCCCGGTTTCCTGGCCGCTCTGGCCGACTGGTGCTCCAAGAACGGTGTGGTCTTCGTGGCGGACGAGGTGCAGTCCGGTTTCGGGCGCACCGGAACCATGTTCGCGGTCGAGCACGAGGACGTCGTGCCCGACCTGGTCGTGTCGGCGAAGGGCATCGCGGGTGGGCTTCCGCTCGCGGCGGTCACCGGTCGCGCGGAGATCATGGACGCGGTGCACACCGGCGGTCTCGGCGGCACCTACGGGGGTAACCCGCTCGCCTGCGCCGCGGCCCTGGCCGTGATCGAGACCATCGAGGAGGACGGGCTTCTCGAGCGTGCCCGCGAGATCGAGACCCTGGTGCTGGGCTGGCTCCGCGCACTGGACGACGCGCGCATCGGCGACATCCGCGGCCGTGGCGCCATGCTGGCGGCCGAGTTCGTGGACCCGGCCACCGGCGAGCCCGACGCCGCGCTGGCCAAAGCCGTTGCGGGGTATGCCCACAGCCGCGGTGTGATCACGCTGACCTGCGGAACCTGGGGCAACGTCATCCGTTTCCTGCCGCCGCTGAGCATCTCGGACGAGCTGCTGTCCGAAGGCCTGGACATTATCGCCGCCGCCCTGAAGGAGAACTGACATGGGTTACGAGGAGAGCGTTCTCATCGGCGGCCGGTGGCAGGCGGGTAGCCGGGGGCTCTTCGACGTGGTGAACCCGGCCACCCTCGAGGTGGTCGCGCAGGTCTCCGACGCGGGGGTGGACGACGCGATCGCCGCCGTCGACGCGGCCCACGCGGCGTTCCGGGGCTGGGCCGCCACCGCGCCGCGGGCCCGGGCCGACCTGCTGATGAAGACGCGTGAGCTGATGCTGCGCGATGCCGAGGAACTCGCCCAGCTGATCGCGCTGGAGAACGGCAAGTCACTGACGGACGCGCGGGGCGAGGTGGTCTACGCGGCCGAGTTCTTCCGGTGGTTCGCCGAGGAGGCCGTGCGTCCGCACGGTGACTTCGGCTCGTCGCCGGCCGGGGGCACGCGCACGATCGTGACCCACCACCCGGTCGGCGTCGCGGCCCTGGTCACTCCCTGGAACTTCCCGGCCGCCATGGCGACCCGAAAGATCGCCCCCGCTCTGGCGGCGGGCTGCACCGTCGTCCTCAAGCCGGCGGCCGAGACCCCGCTGACCGCTCTGGCCGTGGCCCGGCTGATGGCCGAGGCCGGGGTGCCCGACGGCGTGGTGAACGTGGTGCCGGGTGAGGACGCGCCCGCCATCGTGGCCGCCTGGACCGACGACCCCCGCGTCCGCAAGATCTCGTTCACCGGCTCCACCGACGTCGGGCGCCAGCTGCTGCGCCAGGCCGCGAACCGGGTCATGAACACGTCGATGGAGCTCGGCGGCAACGCGCCCTTCATCGTCACGGCCGATGCGGACGTGGACGCGGCGGTGGACGGCGCGATGATCGCCAAGTTCCGCAACGGCGGCCAGGCCTGCACCGCCGCGAACCGGTTCTACGTGCACGCCGACGTCGCCGCGGAGTTCACCGCCAAGCTGGGCGCCCGGGTCGAGGCCCTGAAGGTCGGCCCGGCGTCGGAGGGTTCGGACATCGGTCCCCTCATCTCGGCCAAGGCCCTGGCGAATGTGCAGCGTGTCGTGGAAGGTGCCCTGGTGACCGGCGCCCGCATCGCCTTCCAGTCGCAGCCGGCCACCGCGCCCGGCCACTTCTTCACCCCGATCGTGCTGACCGGCGTCACCTCGGAGTCGGAGGTGGTGCGCGAGGAATCGTTCGCCCCGGTCGCGCCGATCGTCACCTGGACCGACACCGAGGACATGCTCGACCAGGTGAACTCCACCGAGTACGGCCTCGCCGCCTATCTTTTCGCCGGCGACCTGGGAGCCGGCCTGAAACTGGCCGAGCGCGTCGAGGCCGGCATGATCGGTGTGAACCGCGGCCTGGTCTCCGACCCGTCGGCGCCGTTCGGCGGCGTCAAGCAGAGCGGTATCGGCCGCGAAGGAGCCCGGGTGGGCCTCGAGGAGTACACCGAGACGCAGTACTTCAGCGTCGCCTGGTAGCTCCTGCCGACACCCCGCCGGGCGCGGCGGTGTCTGGCCTTGCCCCGGCTGACAACCGAACGCCATCGCCTCTCTGGTTGTTCGAACAAATGTTCGATAGAATCGGCGTGTCCGGCGCGCGCGACGCGGGGGTGGTGCTATGGAGCCGTTGCAGTCCCGAGCTGTTCGTCAGAGTCGTCCGAGCGGTTCCTCCGGCCGGGTGCACGCGCCGCCGGAGGCGGTTCCGGTGCTGGCCCTGCTGCGGGGTGACGACGAAGAGGTGCTGGCTGTGGTGCCGGCGGCGGTGCAGGCCTGGGCGGGTGAGTCGGTGCTCATCACATGGGCGGCGCGGCGTGGGGTGCGGTTGTACTCGGCCTGGATACCGGCGGCCGATGTGGTGCGGGGTGACGCGGCGGCGCGGTTGCTCGACGAGTTCGCGTTCGGGGGTGGGTACCGGGCGGTGATCGCGCGGTTCCTGGCCTGGAAAGAGAGCCGGCCTCGGTCGGCCTGACCCGAGGGCCGCGATGAGTTCGGGACGGTGGGTGCGTCCTAGGTGTTGTGGTGCATGAGGTTAGTGACGGCAGGGCCGTAGGCCGCTGAACGGGGAACGGGGAACGGGTCTCCTGGCAGAGGATGTGAATCACCACAAGACACGTCCGCTGCAAGCCCAGGAGACCCGCCGTGCACCACCGTAATGCCCCGCTGACCCCGGCCGGACGCCTGCGTCTGATCGAACGCTGCCTGCACCGCCCTATCGCCCACGTCGCCGCCGAGGCTGGCATTAGCCGGCAATGCCTCTCGAAGTGGGTGAGCCGTTACCGGCAGCTCGGGGAGGCCGGGTTACAGGACGCCTCGAGCGCTCCGAAAGCCTCTCCAGCTAGGACATCGCCGCAGGTCGTCGAGCAGATCGAGGAGCTCCGGCGGGAGAAAAAGTGGTCGGCCCGAACGATCGCCGCGGAGCTGAACGGCCAGGGCGTGGCGATCAGCGTGAGCACGGTCGGGCGGTGGCTGGCCCGTCTGGGCATCAGCCGCCGTCGTGACCTCGACCCGACTGGCTCCTCCAACCGCAAGCCCGCGCAGAAGATCATCGCGCGCTATCCAGGCCACATGATCCACGTCGATGTGAAGAAGGTCGGCCGCATCCCCGACGGTGGTGGCTGGCGCGTTCACGGCCGGACCTCGGCCCAGCACCGCGCCAACCGCCGGGCCGCCGCACGCACACACGCCAAGTCCGCCAACGCCGCGGTCAGGACCGGCTACGTGTTCCTGCACTCGGCCGTGGACGGGTTCTCCCGGCTGGCCTACACCGAGCACCTGCCCGACGAGAAAGCCGTCACCGCGATTGCTTTCATGACCCGAGCCCGCGCCTACTTCGCAGCCCACGGCATCAAACGGATCACCCGGGTCGTCACCGACAACGGATCGGCCTACCGATCCGCAGCGTTCCTACGCGCCCTGAGCAACCTGGGCGTGAGCGTTCACCAGCGCACCCGCCCATTCACCCCGCAGCACAACGGCAAGGTCGAGCGCTACCAGCGGATCCTCGCCGAAGAACTCCTCTACGCCCGGGTCTGGACCTCAGAAACCCAACGCGCACAAGCCATCGCGACCTGGATCACCCACTACAACTACCATCGAGACCACACCGCTGCCGGGAACCAGCCCCCAGCCGCGCGGCTACGAGCCGGCGTCACCAACGTCATGAGCTGCAACACCTAGGGGGTGAACGCTGTCGCCGGGCCGAGAGGTGAATGATCGTGCCGATGTCTTCCGGGGTCGTCGAGAAGCTGCATGCAGACATGGCCGCGCAGGTCGCTGCGGGTGAGACGCCCGGGCTGGTGGCGGGGGTGGTGCGTGGCGACGAGGTAGACGTCTTCTGCGCGGGGCATCTCGGCCGAGAGGGCGAGGAGGTGATGCGGCGCGACACGATCTTCCGCATCGCCTCCATGACCAAGCCGATGCTGGCCCTCGTGGCGTTGCGGCTGGTCGACGCCGGGGTCTTCGGGCTCGACGAACCGGTCGGCCGTCTGCTGCCCGAGCTGGCGCGGCCTCGGGTGCTGCGGCGGCTCGACGGCCCGGTGGGTGACACCGTCGCGGCCGAAAGAGCCGTCACCGTGCGCGATCTGCTGGCCTTCACGGCCGGGCTCGGAGTGGTGATGGCGGCCCCGGGGCAGTATCCGGTGCAGGCCGAGATCGAGGCGGCGATCGGGGCGCCGGGCCCGCCGCGGCCGGCGAAGACCGTTCCGGCCGACGAGTTCCTGGCCCGGCTCGGCACCTTGCCCCTGCTGCACCAGCCCGGCGCGGAGTGGATGTACAACACGGCCAGTGACGTGCTGGGCGTGCTGGTGTCCCGGGCGGCGGGGGCGTCGCTCGGGGAGGTGATGCGCGCGTACCTGTTCGAGCCGATCGGTATGCGCGACACCGGTTTCTGGGTGCCGCCCGAGTCCGTCGACCGGCTGGCCGTCAGTTACACCTTCGACGAGACCTGGCAGGTGTTCGACCTGGCCCGGGGGGGTCAGTTCACGGCGCCGCCGCCGTTCGAGTCCGGGGCGGGCGGGCTGGTCTCCACGCTCGACGACTGCCTGGCCTTCAGTCGTCTCATGCTCGGTGGAGGGGTGTTCGAGGGGAGGCGGCTGCTGTCCGGGGAGCTGTTCGCCGAGATGACCCGCGACCAGCTCACCCCGGCCCAGAAGGCTCGTACCTTCTGGGTTCCCGGCTTCTTCGACACCCACGGCTGGGGATTCGGGATGGCGGTGCGCACGGTCGCGGGTGACGGCGAGTCCGTGGGCTCGTACGGCTGGAGCGGAGGGCTCGGCACGGCCTGGGCCTGCGACCCGGCGCGGCGCGGCGCCGGGATCCTGCTCACCCAGCGCGCGATGACCTCACCCGTGCCCAACCCGGTGATGCAGGCGTTCTGGTCGGCGGCCACGGCCGTCTGGGAGTAGAGGAGGGCCCTCAGGGCAGGGGCGGAAGCAGTTGCGGCTGAGCTGCTTCCGCGGCCGCGTCGGCCAGGGCGCCGGCGGGCAGGCGCCGCTCGAACAGGGCCCGGCGCGGTCCGTGTCCGGGAAGCCACTCGGTCAGGGCCTCGAGGCGGGCCGGATCGTGCATCCCGGCCAGGGCGATCGGCGCGGGGGAGCGGAACCGCCACGCCACCAGCACCACCGCCCCGAGCTCGCAACGGCCGAGACAGCCGGTGGAGATGAGGATCGCGCCGGTCGTACGTCGCGTGGCCTCGCGCAGTGCCGGGCTGAGGGGCTCGCCGCCGTTCAGACGGCACAGGGCCGCACACCGCTCGCCGGTGCAGGCCGCGATCACCGGGCCGGCGACGTCACCGCCGTACGTGCGGGCATCTTCGCTGGGGTCCTCGTCACCCCTCAGGTGCTCCCGGTGCGGTAGCGGCCCGGTGGTCAGATGATCGCCGGGCCGTCGAGGCTTTCGTCGCCTGCTCATGCCTCAGAACTGTAAGCCGAATGAAAACCATTCTCAACTAGAGAACCGAAACCAGCCCGGCGCGTCCTCAGGCACCCAGGTCGTACAGCCGCACCCCGTCGGTCATCGACGCCGCCGGGTGCGACGCGTCCAGCCGCTCCACGCACAACCGCAGCAACTCGACGATCCCCGGCGCCACCACCCGCCGCAGGTCTTCGTCCGACCCGATCACGATCACCTGACCTGCGACTCCGCCCGGTTCCGGCACGAGATCGACGGCGAGCTGGTTGCCCCCGCCGTCGGTGGCGAAACCGATCCAGTCGGGCGAGGTGTAGAGGCCCTTCACCGGGTCGGACTCCCGAACCTCGACCGCACGGTCGAAGTTCTCGGCGAGTTCCGCGGCGGTGTAGCCGTCGCGCACCTCTTTCCACCCCGTCCACCCGTCGGCGACCTTGGCCACCGGGTCGAAGCTCCACCCGTCACCGAACAGCGCACACACCCAGCGCCCCCGCTCACGAACGGTTTCCGCGTGCGCGCCGTGGGTCAGGTCGTACCAGTCGGCCTGGCCGTCGGCGAGCTGGTGCAGCCCGGCCAGATCGGCCGGCAGAGCCCGTCCGACCAAGGCCTCGGCCGCCTCGATCTCGGTGACCGGCGCGCCCGGCCGCACCAGTTCGTCCACCGCGTAACCGTTGCGGGCGAGGGCGTCGAGCAGGGCCGCCCAGGCGTCCTGCAGCTCGGCGCGGGGAGGGAGGATGTTGCTCACACGGACTCCTTCGGGGCGGGCTGGTACAGAGCGACGAGCACGGCGATCAGGCTGAGTACCACCTGCAACCCGACCAGGAGCGGATGCGTGGCCCCCAGGATCAGCGCCACCACGATCGACACGCTACCGATGACCGCCAGGTCGGGCCCCTTCATCGCCGACGACGCCAGCCCCGGTGGCAGCGCCCCCATCGGCGAGGCCACCAGCGGCCCACCGAACGTCGGCTCCGGCCGGTAGGCACCGCGCACGGCCGCCGCGGCCCAGGCCGGCGCGGTCAGCGCCCCGAGCAGCAGCCACCAGCCCGGATCCCCGAAACGCCAGCCCAGCAGCGCGGTCACGGCGAGGAACCAGAACTCCATCACCACGATCGGCAGCACCATCCGGGTGAGCCGCACCCAGCGCTGCCCGATCGGCAGCGCGGCGTCGAGAGCGGGGTTCATCTGCGCCCGGCGCGGTCCCTCGGCCGTGGCCAGCGAGGCCACGTAGGCCCCGAGCAGCAGCAGGACGATCGTGCTGGCCGGCCCCGGGTCGGGCACCAGCAGGCCGAGCACGGGCAGTCCCAGCGCCACCAGCACCTGGGCGATCTGCCGCGGGGTGCGGGCGAACAGCAGGGCGTCGGTGGTCGCCAGGGCGGCGGCCGGCCGCACGGGCTCGGGGACGCGTCGGAGCCAGGTCAGGGAGGACGAACGGGCTCGCCGGGGTGGTTCGGTGCGAACCGCGAGAGCCCGCCCGAGCGCGCGGGTGTCGAGCGAGAGCACCGCGAACAGGGCCTCGTCGGTCACCGCACCGCTGTGCCGCAGGCTCACACCGCGCACCTGGTCCAGGCGACGGTCCCAACGACGGGCGAGCACCACCGCGGCGATGGCGAGCAGCACCGCGACCGGGATGCTGAGCCGGTTCGGGGTCGGCGGTGCGGTGCGCAGCACGGCCAGGGTGATGCCCACCAGGGGGACCGCCGCGGCCACCGAGTCGGCCCCGATCCGCAGGGCCCGGTGCGCCCCCGGCCGGCTCTGCAGCAATCCGGCCGTGATCACGAGCGTCACCGTGAGTGCCGCGAAAAGGGCTGCGGTGCCGATCGTCGTGACCGCTCCGGCCGGCATCGCGAAGCCGATCGCGGCACCGCAGACCGCCCCCACCACCAGCCCGATCGCGGGCCACCGGTAGGCCGAGGGGCCCAGCAGCGAGCGCCGGTCGACGGGCAGTGCCAGCCACCAGACGCTCTCGGCGCCCGACAGCGACAGCGGCCCGAGCCGGGTGACCAGGCCGACGAAGGCGGCGACGGCGGCGATCGCGGGCAGCACCGCGATCCAGCCGACGTCCAGTCCCGGCCCACCGTGCGCACTCTGGCGCAACGGCCCCTCGTCGGGCGCGAGGCGGGAGGTCAGCGAGAAGATCAGGGTGGACGCCATCACGACGGCGAACAGCCCGACGTAGATGTCGCCGAGCAGATCGGTGACTCCGGCCCCGGACCGGAAGTTGCTGGCGTCCCGGGTCGCGCGCCGCACCTCGCGGCCCGAGGGCAGGGCTGGGCTCACAGCTCGTGCCGGATGATCTCGGCGCCACGCTCCGGCTCGACCACGCGCACCTCGGTGTCGGAGATGACCACCACCTGCGTGGCCGCCGTGGTGACGAGCTGGGGGTCGTGCGTGGCCATCAGCACACCGCCGCCCTCGGAGCGTTCCTCCACCAGCCAGCCCGCCAGGTCGTCGCGGATCGCGGCGTCGAGACGCTGCTCGGGCTCGTCGAGGATCATCAGCGAGCGCGGCCGGGCGAAGGTGGCCGCCAGCAGCAGACGCCGGCGCTGACCCGAGCTGAGCGCGCCGGGCAGGGCGTCGGACCGCTCGGTGAGCCCGAAAACGTCGAGCTGGTAGTCGGTCACACCGTCGGGGTCGTCGACGCCGTGGCCGTAGCAGGTGAGCAGCAGGTGCTCGCGCACGGTCAGGCTGGGGAAGAACGCCTCGTCGCCGAGCTCGGAGGCCACCGCCTCGCGGAAGGCCCGGCTGCGCTCGTCCAGGTCGGCGCCGAGCATCTCCATCCGCCCGCCCAGCGGCTGCAGCAGCCCGACCACCGTGCGCAGCAGCGTGGACTTGCCCGAGCCGTTCGACCCGACGACGGCCACCACGTCACCCGGCGCCAGGTCCAGCGTGATCGGTGGGCAGACCGGCAGCCCGTACCCGACTTCCAGGTCTTTCAGACTCAGCAGCGTCCCGGGCATCCGGGCCTCCCTCATTGACGATCTCCGGCCCGGGCCAGCCTAGATCTCTATCCTGAGGCGGTGAGACCATCCCAGCGCGCACAGGCCGTTCAGCCCTTCTACGCCATGGAGTTCGGCAAGCAGGCCGCGGAGCTCGAGGCGCGGGGGCATCACGTGGTCAAGCTGAACCTCGGGGAGCCGGACTTCGGGGCGCCGCCGGCGGTGCTGGCCGCGCTGGGCAAGGTGGCCGACGGTCGTCCGCTGCCCTACACCGGGGCCACCGGCCTGCTCGAACTGCGTGAGGCGATCGCCGGTTTCTACCGCCAGGAGCACGACGTCGAGGTGGACCCGCGGCGCATCGTGGTGACGGCCGGGGCCTCGGCCGCGCTGTTGCTGCTGAGCGCGGCGCTGGTCGACGCGGGCGACCGGGTGCTGATCAGCGATCCCTCGTACCCGTGCAACCGTCAGTTCGCCGAGAGCTTCGGCGCCGACGTGGTTCTCGTGCCCACGACGGCCGGCACGCGGTTCCAGCTCGACCGGGCCGCCGTGGAGACGAACTGGTCCGAGGGCACCCGCGGCATCATGATCGCCACGCCCTCCAACCCGACCGGCACCTCGGTCGAGGCCGGCGAGCTGAAGGCCATCTGCGAGTTCGCCGCCGCCCGTGACGCCTGGCGCATCGTCGACGAGATCTACCTGAACCTCGGCCCCCGCGACGCGGCCGGCCGGGCCCCGGCGAGCGTGCTGTCGATCGACCCGGACGCGTTCGTGGTCAACAGCTTCTCGAAGTTCTTCGGCATGACCGGCTGGCGGCTGGGCTGGTGCGTGGTGCCGGAGGAGTTCGTGCCGGTGATGGAGCGGCTGGCCCAGAACTACTACATCTGCCCGTCGACCCCGGCCCAGTACGCCGCCCTGGAGTGCTTCACGCCCGCGTCGCTGGAGGTGGCCGAGAGCCGGCGGCAGGAGTTCGAGCGGCGCCGTGCGGTGGTGCTGGACGGGCTGGAGGCCGCCGGGCTGCCCGTGCCGGTGCCGCCCGACGGCGCGTTCTACGTGTACTTCGACGTGAGTGGCACCGGCCTGAGCGCCTGGGAGTTCTGTGAGCAGGTGCTGGCCGAGAAGCACGTGGCCCTCACCCCCGGAAGGGATTTCGGCCGGATCGGGGCCGAGCGCTACGTGCGTCTGTCGTACGCGGCGTCGGTCACCGAGCTGCGGGAGGGCCTTTCCCGGCTGGCCGAGTTCACACGATCCCGCCGTTGACCCGCAGCACCTGACCGTTGACCCAGCGCCCGTCCGGACCGGCCAGGAACGCCACGGCCCCGGCGATGTCCTGCGGCGTGCCCAGGCGCTCCAGGGGCGGGGTCTTGGCCAGGCGCTCGACGGTCGCCTCGTCCTTGCCCTCGAGGAAGAGCTCGGTCGCGGTCGGGCCGGGCGCCACGGTGTTCACGGTGATGTCCCGGCCCCGCACCTCGCGGGCCGCGATCAGGGTCATCGCCTCGACCGCGCCCTTGCTCGCCGCGTAGGCCGCGTAGGCCGGGAACTGCAGCCCGAGGATCGACGTCGACAGCGTGACCACCGCCCCGCCGTCACGCACCCGGCGCACGGCCTCGCGCAGCACCACGAACGTGCCGCGAATGTTGGTGCGGTGCATGGAGTCCAGGTCGTCGAGGTCGAACTCGGCGATCGGGCCCAGCACCATCCGCCCGGCCGAGTTCACCACCACGTCCACCCCGCCGAACTCGGCCTCCGCGGCGTCGAACAGCGCCGCGACCGCCTTCTCGTCGGCGATGTCGGCCTGCACCGCCACCGCCCGGCCACCCGCCTCGGTGACCTCGCGCACGACCTGGGCCGCCGCGTCCTCACGCCCCGCGTAACCGACCACCACGGCCGAACCCCGCGACGCGAGGGTGAGGGCGATCTGCCGGCCGATGCCCCGGGAGGCCCCGGTGACGACTGCTACCCGCTGCTGGCTCATGGCTCCTCCAATGACCGACGATTCATTGCTACGGCATGACCGTATCGCCGGTAATCAGTATGTGCAAGCGCTGCTACTCAAAGGGCGTATCAGCGATTCGCAGCAGGCGGGGATGCGTCGGATCGTCGTGACCCACCACCACGTCGGCGTGGGCCCGCGGGTCCACCTCGGCCAGGTACCGGCGGCAGGCCGCGTGGTAGCGCTCGTCGAACAGCCGTGCGGCCCGCTCCGGCCCGCCGAGCAGCTCGGTGTCACGGGCCACTCCGCGCGCCCGGGCGGCCTCGAAAGACGCATCCAGATAGACGATCACATCCCACCCGGAGGCCAGCTCCGGCCGCTGCAGAAAGCTCCCCGCCGCGATCACCACGGTCTGAGGCGCCACCCTCACGAGCTCCTCGGGCACCGGCCGGTCGGTCGCGAGGTCACGCAGCCGCGGCCGGTAGACCCCTTCCGTCACCAGCCGGTCGAGCACCTCCCGCCGAACCGCCTCGGTGTCGTACGCGTCTTCGTAGTAGCCGTCGGCCGACTCCCGGCCCTGACGGTGCCGGCGCTCGCGGGGATGGTGGTAGTCGTCGAACGAGACCTCGACGACGGGCCGGCCCCGATCTCGCACGGCCCGCACCAGCTCGGCCGCGAACGTGGTCTTGCCGGATGCGGTGATTCCGTCGATGCCGACCCGTAACGGGTGACCGGGTCGCTGGACGGTGAGATGATCGGCGATCCGGCCGATCACGAGCGGCCGGGGCGAAGTGATCTTCGGGGGCTCCATGCCGGGGCAACCTACGCCGTTTTTCGTCGTCAGGAGGTCGTCATCACCGGCGTCGCCGAGAGCAGCCCGGGTCCGTCGCTGCTCGATCTGCTCACCCTCGAGGAGATCGACACCGATCTCTACCGCACGAGCACGCTGAACCCCGACCCGTTCGGGCTGTTCGGAGGGCAGGTGGCGGCCCAGACCCTGCGGGCCGCCGGGCACACGGTCGAGCCGGACCGGGTGGTGCACTCGATGCACGGCTACTTCCTGCGCCCCGGTGACCCGGAGCGTCCCGTGGTGTTCGAGGTGCACCGCGACCGTGACGGTCGCTCCTACTCGGCCCGGCGCGTGGTCGCGCGGCAGGGTGGGAAGGTCATCTTCAACCTGGCGGCCTCCTTTCACGTTCCCGAGGACGGCCCCGATCTGCAGGCCGGGGCCATGCCCGCCGAGCCGCTGCCCGGTCCGGACACGCCGCGGCTGCGGTCGGGCACGATCGGCGTGGACTTCTTCGAGGCCACCAGCCAGGTCAGTCGCGAGCCCTGGTGGGAGCCTCCGGTCGCGGGGGCGGGGCGGCTCGAGGACGCGCGGCCGTCGCGGGTGTGGGCCCGTCCCCAGTTGCTCCTCCCGCACGACGAACCGCACCTGCACGCCTGCGTGCTCACCTACCTGTCCGACATCCTCACCGGACTCTCCACTCTCACGGCGCCCGGTCCGGACACCCTGCTCACGAGCCTCGACCACGCCGTCTGGTTCCACCGGCCCGTCGACCTGAACGACTGGGTGCTCATGGATCTCACCGGCCAGTCGATCGCCGCGGGCCGGGGCATGTACTCCGGCCGGATCTTCGCGCGCGACGGGCGGCTGGTGGCCGGCCTGACCCAGGAGTCGCTGTTCCGGAAAGATCCCGCACGATCGGGAAGACCGCGCCGGGTGGTACGGGAGTAGCTCTTCAGAAGCGATTCTCGTCGAGCGGCGGGTGGGGCGGCGGATCGGACAGGAAGGCGTCGAGCCCGGGTGGGGCCACCCCGGCGTCCGCCACCGTGCCGCCGCGTTCCAGGTGGTCGAGCCAGGGCTCGCCGTCGGGCAGGGGCCAGCGGGTGCTGTCGGCGCTGGTGAACGTGACCTGGGCGAGCTGGTCGTCGAAGGCCCGCACGTCGACGTCCTGCAGCAGCTGCTGTTCGGTCCGGGTGAGCACGAGTTTCTTTGCGGGGCCGGTGTTCTCGGCGTGCTCCGGGTGAGTCTTGGCCGGGACGCCGTGGTCGCGGAAGTGCTGCAGCACCCGCCGGGCCTGCTCGGGCCGGGTCACCAGGTAGCGGAACCACGACAGGGTCAGCAGCGTGGCCCCGGCCTCACCACCGTGCGGGCCGATGACGATGTCCAGCGGGGACGCCATCGACAGGCGCCAGATGCGGGGCGGCCGGGCGTCGGACAGCTGGTGCAGGCTCCGGTTCTCGGTGCGGGCGCTGCCGAGCACCGAGAGGTCCCAGGTCACCTGGACGCGGTGGAAGAACAGGCTCAGGCCGCCGGGATCGGTGCGGGTGACGGCCCGGACCCGCAGGCGCGGGAGGTGGTCGTCGGCGGGTCGTGCGGTGCTCATGCTCTGCCCCCTCGGCTCCGGCGCGTCCGGAAGATTGAGAATGTCCCAGGAGCGGCCGCCGAGGGCATGGGGTCATGGTCTGAGGCCCGTTCACCCGTACGGCGTATTCGCCTGAGCGGGTGTTGTGGGCGGATTCCGGATGCGCGTTCTGCTGTCCCTGCGCCGGAGTATCATATTTGAATGTTCAACAACTCAGCTTTCCCGGAACCCGTCGTCGTCCGGGCCGAGGGGACGCCGCAGGCCGGTCCGCTGGTGGTGCTGCTGCACGGGCGCGGCTCGAACGAGGCCGACATCATCGGACTCGCCGGGCATCTGCCGCAGGGTGCGGAGTACGTGGCGGTGCGGGCGCCGATCGCCGAGGGCGGGGGCTTCGCCTGGTTCGCGAACCGGGGCATCGGCCGTCCGCGCCCGGAGTCGCTGCGGGAGACCATGGACTGGTTCACGACCTGGCTCGAGGCGTACGCGGGGGAGCGGCCGGTGTTCCTGGTCGGGTTCTCCGGGGGCGCGGCCTTCGCCGGTGGCCTGATCCTCGACCGGCCGGGGCGTTTCGCCGGTGCGGCGATCCTCTACGGCACGCTGCCCTTCGACGCGGGCGTGCCGGTCGAGGCCGATCATCTCGCCGGACTGCCGGTTTTCGTCGGGCAGGGCCTGGAGGACGCGGTGATCCCGCGTGAGTTGCTCGACCGCACCTGGTCGTACCTGACGGACGGCTCGGGGGCGGTGGTCCGGGCGCTGCGGGCCCCGGGTGGGCACGGCATCTCGGTGCCGGTGCTGGAGGAGCTGCGGAAGTGGCTGACGGAGCGCCTTTCGGCCGAGGGATGAGCGGTCGGGGCCACCTTCTCCGGAGAAGGTGCCCCGACGCGTCCCTCATCGGTCAGCTGAACAGGCCCCCGAGACCGCCGCCCCCGCCCCCGGCGGACTGGGCCTGCTGCGCCGCGGCGCTCCACTCGCTCGGCTGCACGATCACGAAACCCGGCCCGTGGAAGGCGTACTGGAACGCCTCGCCGGTGCCGCCGCGCAGCATCGAGCGCATGTTCATGCTGGAGACGATGTTCGGCACCAGGTTCGCCGACCAGGCGACCGCGGCCTGAACGTCGACGAAGGTGGGCTGCTGCGAGCAGTCGAGCACCACCGGCTGGCCGACCGAGACGATCGCGGCCGTGCCCTGCCCGGAGATGACGGTGTTGAACAGGCCCCCGGCCATCATGCCCGCGCCCTGCACGCGCTTGATGTCCCACTCCAGGGCCGCGTCGAAGGCGATCAGGTTCTGGCCGTTGACGCTGAGGGCGTCACCGGTGAGCTCGACCAGGTGGATGTACCCGGCCTCGTTGGCGAAGAACACCTCGCCCTGGCCGCTGACGCGCATGAGCGGGAGGTCTTCGTTGGTGAGGACCTTCTTGAGGAACTTGCCGACGCTGCCGGAGCCCTCGTGGTTGAAGGTGATCTGGCCCTGGTAGGCGACCATCGCCCCCTTGGCCGAGAGCACGTCAGGCCCGAGCGCGACCCGCAGCATCTGCGAGTTCTGGAGCGCGAACCGGTTCTGACCGTTGATCTCGAGATTCGACTCGTGGAACAGACTGCTCTGCATACGGCCAGCGTAGGGCGGCGGACGCGCTGTGGGCATGTGATCAACGCCCGGGAACTTTGGGCGCGCCCGCCGATCGGTTCGACGTGCGAACCGTCTCGGGCGGGTTCAAGGTCATCTCGTGACGACGACGCCGCACGAGCAGGGGAACGGACGTGTCCTGCGCAGTAATCTTCCCGCCCGCCTCGACCGGTTGCCCTGGTCGAGCTGGCACATCACCGTCCTCATCGGCCTGGGCACGGTCTGGATCCTCGACGGCCTCGAGGTCACCATCGTCGGTGCGCTCGGCGACCGGCTGACCGAGGCCGGCAGCGGGCTCGAGCTCAGCGCCGGGCAGATCGGCCAGGCCGCCGCGATCTACGTGGCCGGTGCCTGCCTGGGGGCGCTGTTCTTCGGGCAGCTCACCGAGAAGTACGGACGGCGAAAGCTGTTCATGGTCACCCTCGGCCTGTACCTGGTGGCCACGGTGCTCACCGCGTTCTCGATGAACGTCTGGTTCTTCTTCGCCTGCCGGTTCTTCACCGGTGCGGGTATCGGCGGTGAGTACGCGGCCATCAACTCGGCGATCGACGAGCTGATGCCCGCCCGGCTGCGCGGCCGGATCGACCTGATGGTCAACGGCTCGTACTGGCTGGGTGCGGCCGTCGGCGCGGCGCTCACCCTGGTGCTGCTCGACACCGACATCTTCCCGGCCGACGTGGGCTGGCGGCTGGCGTTCGGTCTCGGTGCGGTGCTCGGCCTGGTGATCCTTCTGGTGCGGCGGAACGTGCCCGAGAGCCCGCGCTGGATGACGATTCACGGCGAGCACGAGGAAGCTGAGAAGGTCGTCGGCGAGATCGAGCACATCGTCGAGCACCAGGACAAGCTTCACCTGGAGCCGGTGCCCGACTCCCGCGCGATCGACATCCACGAGCGCGGCCCGGTCCGGGTTTTCGAGATCATCCGCACGATGCTCCGGGACTACCCGCAGCGATCCGCGCTCGGGCTGGGCCTTTTCGTCGGCCAGGCGTTTCTCTACAACGCCGTGTTCTTCACCCAGGGCCTGGTGCTGACCACGTTCTTCGACATCGGCTCGGGCACGGCGGGGCTCTACATCATCCCGCTGGCGCTGGGGAACTTCCTCGGCCCGATCCTGCTCGGCCCGCTGTTCGACACCGTCGGCCGCCGGGTCATGATCACCCTGAGCTACGTGCTGAGCTCGTTCTTCCTGGTGTTGACCGGTGTGCTGTTCCAGAACGAGGTGTTCGGCGCGACCACGCTGACCATCGCCTGGAGCGTGGTGTTCTTCTTCGCCTCGGCCGGGGCGAGTGCGGCCTACCTGACGGTGAGCGAGATCTTCCCGATGGAGACCCGGGCCATGGCCATCGCGTTCTTCTACGCGGTGGGCACCGGGCTGGGCGGCATCATCGGGCCGCTGCTGTTCGGCAAGCTCGTCGAGACCGAGCGCTTCGGGGCCGTGGCCGGCGGCTACTACCTGGGCGCCGGGCTGATGTTCGCGGCCGGGGTGCTGGAGTGGTTCATCGGGGTGGACGCCGAGAACCGCAACCTCGAGGACATCGCCGCCCCGCTCTCCGCGAAGGCCGCGAGCAACCAGTGACCTGACGAGTGGCGGCCCGGGTGCATCACCCGGGCACTCTCACCCTCGACCGCCGGACGGCGGATGCGGTTCTCGAGTCACTCCTCGGGCCGCGTCTGCCGTTCTGCTCAGTTGTAGCGGTGGCTCTTCTGGGGATGCCCCTTCGGCCGGGTGCAGATGCGCCCGTTCATGCTGCGGTGACCGCACGCCTCTTCCGCGGGGTCTTCCTCGGTGTCGTCGACAGCCTCGGCCTCGGTGACCACCGGACGCAGCTGGACCACCTCGGCGACCTTCGGCTCTTCTGGGCCAGCCGCGGCGACAGACTCAGCGGCCCCGGCCTTTCCGGTGGTCTCGGCGTTCTCGGCCTTCTCGACCACAACGGCCTCTTCGACCGCCGAGCCCTCGACCGCGGAGCCCTCGACCTCGGAGGCCCCATTCGCGGAGCCCTCATTCGCGGAGCCCCCGACCGCCGGGGTGGACACCGCGACATCCGCAGGCCCGTCGGAAGAGTCGGAAGAGGCAGCAGCGGGCGCACCAGCGTCGGCCGCCGAACCTCCAGCGACCTCGGCCGCCCCGGCAGCTCCGGCGCCGGCAACCCCACCAGCTCCGGCGCCGGCAACCCCGGCAGCCCCGGCGTCGGCAACCTCGGTGACCGGGGCCTCGGCCGCAACCGCCTCCGCAGCCTTCTTGCCCCGACCTCGCCCGGCCGCCTTCTTCGCCGCCGCCTTCTTGGCCGGCTTGGCCACCCCAGCCTCAGCCACCCCGGCCCCAGCCGCATCAGCCCCGGCCTCGACCGCCGCACCGGCAGCCGACTTCGCCGCCGCCGGCCGCGCCGGCGCCTTGGAAGCCTTCGCCTCGGCCTTCTTCTGCGCCTCGTACCTCGCGAACCGGGCCTCGCGCATGGCCCTCAGGGCGTCTGCTTTGCTCATCGTTCGATCACACGTCAGAGACTATTGGTAGCCACCGACAAACTTGCCCCTCTCGTCCCTGAGCAGGCGAGCCTCACCCAAACCAGGCGTCCCTGAGCACGACCCCGGTACCCTCGGGGCCAAGCAAAGTTGCGCTTTCAATCAGGCGAGGAATTCACAGATGGAACTCGGCGTCACCACCTTCGCGGACAGCTACCCGGTGAACGGTGTGCCGACCCCGCACGGCGTCCGGCTGCGCCAGGTGCTCGAGGAGATCGAGCTCGCCGAGCAGGTCGGCCTCGACGTCTACGGCATCGGCGAGCACCACCGCGCCGACTTCGCCGCCAGCGCCCCCGCGATCGTCCTCGCCGCCGCGGCCGGCCGCACCCAAAAGATCCGCCTGACCAGCGCCGTCACGGTTCTGAGCAGCGCCGACCCGGTGCGGGTGTGGCAGGAGTTCACCACCCTCGACCTCCTCTCGCAGGGCCGCGCCGAGCTGATGGCCGGTCGCGGCTCGTTCATCGAGTCGTTCCCGCTGTTCGGCTACGACCTCGAGGACTACGACGACCTCTTCGCCGAGAAGCTCGACCTGCTCCTCGAGCTCACCCGTGAGGAGAAGGTCACCTGGCAGGGCCGGTTCCGCCCGGCGCTGCACGAGCAGGGCGTGTTCCCGCGCCCGGAACGTCCTCTGCCGGTCTGGATCGCCGTCGGCGGCACCCCGCAGTCGATCGTGCGCGCGGCACAGGACGGGCTGCCGGTCGCGCTCGCGATCATCGGTGGTCAGCCCGCGCAGTTCCAGCCGCTGGCGAAGCTCTACCGGCACGCGCTGAAGGAGTCGGGCCACGAGCCGGCCGAGGTCCCGCTCGCCGCTCACCTGCACGGGTACGTCGCGCCGACGGCCGAGCAGGCCGTGGAGGAGTACTACCCCTCGTACGCCCAGGCCATGACCGTTCTCGGCCGTGAGCGGGGCTGGGGTGCCATGACCCGCAACCAGTTCAACAACCTGCACGGCCGGGGCGGCTCGCTGGTGCTCGGCTCGCCCGAACAGGTGGCCGAGAAGATCGTCGACGTGCACCGTCAGCTCGGTCTCGACCGCTTCATGCTGCACATCAGCGTGGGCACGCTGCCGCACGAGCAGGTGCTGCGCTCCATCGAGCTGCTGGGCACGCAGGTCGCGCCGCTGGTGCAGGCCGAGCTGGGGCGTTAGGGGCAACCGTCCAACGGGGGACGCGTCGGTCGCCTGAGGCGACCACCTCGCCTCGGGGAGGTCCCCGACCGGAGGCGACCGGCGCGTCCCCCATTTGCAACCGCCCCGCCCACCTTGCTAACTTGCCGCCCATCATGGGCATCTTCTCGGCTAGCGCGCTGACCGTCGTGTCGGCTGCCGTCGCCGTGCCCACCCACCTGGTTCATGCGCATCATGGTCATGCCCGTCACGGCGTCCATATGCCGCCGGTGGGTGCTGGCTCCCGCTGAATCCAGGTCCTCACAGACCTGAACGGGTGAGCTCCGCACCGATCGGCTCCCCCTGACCCGCCCGGCACCGACCTGGGCCGGGTCGCCGTTCCGTTATCGCCCCTGCCGGCAAAGTGCCCGCGGGGCAACGGATCCGGCCATCGTCCGATCGCAGAAGCCCTTTCGAAAGGTTCTCTCGTGGGTACCCGGGAAGACGTTTACCAGCTCCTCGAAGAGAAGATGCTGAAGTACGCCGACTACGCCGACGTTCCGGTGATCGAGGTGGACGAAGTCGTTCTCTTCGAACCGGTTCCGCAACAGGGCGTGCTGCGGGTCGAGCACCTCGACCCCGAGATGAGCGAGCTCACGGGCGGAGTCGTCTACGTGCGCCGTCCGGTGGTCGACATGCTCTACCGCGCCGGGCAGGCCCTCAAGGCGCTCGACCGTTCGCTCACGCTGCAGGTGGTCTACGGCTTCCGGGCGCTGGAGGTGCAGACGCGCCTCTTCGAGGAGGCGAAAGACGCTCTGCGCGCGCAGTATCCGGCGGGCGACGAGCTGGTCGAGGCGGCTCACCGCAACGTCGCCGTGCCGTCGGTGGCGGGTTACCCGACGGGTGGGGCGGTGGCCGTGACGCTGCTGCGCGACGAGCAGCCGGTGGACATGGGCACTCCGGTGATGGAGGCCAACCGCGACTCCTTCACCTTCTCGCCCTTCGTGTCCCGGGAGGCCTGGGAGTCCCGACAGCTGCTGCGCCGGGCGATGATGGCGGCCGACTTCGCGCCCTTCGACGGCGAGTGGTGGCACTTCTCCTACGGTGACAAGGAATGGGCGCGCTACTACCGGCAGCCCGGCGCCCTCTACGACCAGCTGGCGTTCGCGGACGCCCAGAAGGTCGACCCGAGCGCCGACCTGGCTCTGTAGGCCTGTCGCGGTGGCCCGCGAAAGCGCCTACGGGTTCCCGTTTATGACCCCGGCTCAAGCTCTGCTAATGTATCTGGCGAGCCGGGATAGCTCAGTGGTAGAGCACCTGATTGTGGATCAGGAGGCGGGGGTTCGATACCCCCTCCCGGTACAAGTAGATCGCTTTGCGATCTCCTTGCGCGCCGGGCGTCCTCCCCAGCGCACGAGGAAGAAGACCAGCACATGACCGGCCTGGTTCGCCCGCAGAACCTGCGTGGATTCCGCGACCTGCTGCCCGAGGAGATGCTCCTCCGCAACGAAGTCGTGGCCCGCATCACCAAGGTCTACGAGAGCTTCGGGTTCGTCCCGCTCGACACCCCCGTTCTGGAGTCCCTGCCCACGCTGCTCGGCAGCGGTGGCGAGGAGGCCGACAAGCAGATCTTCATCGTCCGCGAGAACGTCAAACCGGTTGCGGCAGAGGGCGAAGAAGAGGCCGGCCCGGTCGAGGTCGGGATGCGCTTCGATCTCACCGTGCCGTTCGCGCGGATCATCGCGCAGTACGCCCCGCAGCAGATCAAGCTCCCCTTCCGGCGCTATCACTGCGGCCCGGTCTTCCGTGCCGACGACCCGCAGCCCGAGCAGGGCCGGTTCCGCCAGTTCACCCAGTTCGACGCCGACATCGCGGGCAGCTCCACGGTGGCCGCCGACGCCGAGATCGTGGCCCTGCTCACCTCGGCGTTCGACGCGCTCGACCTGGGTCGCGGAGACGGTTACGTCGTCCGGGTGAACAACCGCAAGCTGGTGGACGCCTTCCTGGCCGGAGTCGGCATCGGCGAGTTCGAGGTCGCCCGGCACGTGCTGCGGGTGCTCGACAAGGCCGACAAGATCACCCCCGAGGCGCTGCGCGCCGAGCTGGGGGAGGGCCGCTTCGACGTCTCCGGCGACCGCATCCGCGGCGTCGGGCTGGCCGAGGACCTGATCGACCGGCTGCTGGCGTTCGTCGGGGTGCAGGGCGCCACGCGCACCGAGACCCTCGACCGGCTGGCCGCCCTGCTGCCCGACGACGAGCAGGCCCAGGCCGCCGTCGCCGAGGTCCGCGAGTTCCTCGGCCACCTCAAGGCGCTCGGGGTCAGCGAGGCCGGGGTCAAGCTCGACCCGAGCCTGGCCCGGGGGCTGGCCTACTACACCGGCACGGTCTACGAGGCCACGCTGGTCGGGGCCGGGGTCGGCTCGATCGGGGGCGGCGGCCGTTACGACGGTCTGGTCAGCCGCTTCAGCGACGACCCGGTCGCCGCCGTCGGTGTCTCGATCGGCATCGACCGGCTGGTCACCGGCCTGGCGAACCTGGGCATCGCCTACAGCACGGCGAAGACCACGGCCGACGTGGTGGTGCTGGTCATGCCCAAGGTCGATCCGGTCGAGGCGACCCGGGTGTCGGCGCTGCTGCGGGAGGCCGGCGTGGCCACCGAGCTGTACGTCGGTGAGTCGGTGGGCAAGGTCGGCAAGCAGCTGGCCTACGCCAACAACCAGGGCTTCAAGGCCGCCGTGATGATCGGTGGCAACGAGGTGAAAGACGGCACGGTGACCGTCAAGAACCTGATCGCCGGCGCCGAGTCGCGGGCCGCGATCGCCGACAACAGCGAGTACCGCGCGGCCAAGGCGGCCGGGCAGATGACCGTCCCCCGGGCCGAGCTGCTCGCCACCGTGCGGGAGATCCTGGGCACCGTTTCGGAGGAGAACCGATGAGCCGCAAGCAGATCACGCTGGGCATCCCGAAGGGCAGCCTGCAGCAGAGCACGCTGGGCATCTTCGAGCGGGTCGGCCTGCAGTTCACCGGTGGCTCGCGCACCCTGTGGCTGAGCTCGAACGACCCGGAGATCGTGCCGGTGCTGCTCAAGCCGCAGGAGATCCCGATCTACGTGAAGTCGGGTCGGCTCGACGCCGGGCTGTCCGGCCGGGACTGGATCGTCGAGCAGGACGTGCTGCAGGACATCGCGGTGAAGGCCGAACTGCCGTTCTCCCGGCAGACCTCGCGCCCGATCCGCTGGGTGCTCGCGGTGCCGGCCGCCTCGCCGATCAAGACCGTCGAAGACCTGCGCGCCGAGTGTGACCGCCGGCGTCTGGCCGGCGACCCGTTCGTCATCTCCACCGAGCTCACCCGCATCTCGCGGATGTGGCTGGCCCGGCAGGGTGTGGATGCGCACGTCGAGTTCTCGTGGGGTGCCACCGAGGCCAAGGCGGAGTACTTCGCCGACGCCATCATCGAGGGCGTCGAGACTGGTAACTCGCTGCGCGCCAACCACCTTCGTGAGGTGGCCGAGGTCTTCAGCTCGACCAACCAGTTCTTCGTCAGCCGCCGCATCTACCGTGACGACGAGTGGAAGCGCTCCAAGCTCGACGCCCTCTCGCACCTGATTCGCGGTGCCCTGCGTGCCAACGACGTGGTCGAGCTGCGCGTGGTGGCCGAGAAGCCCCTGCCCCTGGAGACGATCCTCGGACCCGACGCCAGAGTGGTCTCGGCGTCCGAAGCCGTTGCCGGGCAGGGATTCACCGCCACCGTCACGTTGCCGAGGGGCTCCGTGCCCTACGCCCTGCCCGCCGTGATCGCGGCCGGGGCCACGGACGCCTGGGTCTCGCCGATGTCGATCTACTACAGCCACGAGGCCGACGCGACGTCGAAGGCCGCGGCCGAGGCCCGCAACGCCAGCGCCAGCCTGCCGCTCGCGCCGCTGGCCCCGACCGGTATGGCGTAACTCCGAGGCGGTGGAGTGCCTCGGAGTCTGGGCACCCGGGGCGCGGGTGGCTGGGTGCCCGGGGCGCGGGGACGCGGGTGGCTGGGTGCCCGGGGCGCGGGGACGCGGGTGGCTGGGTGCCCGGGGCGCGGGGACGCGGGTGGCTGGGCGCTCGGGGACGCGGGTGGCTGGGTGCGCGGGGACGCGGGTGCTCGGGATGCGGGTGGCTGGGTGCTCGGGATGCGGGTGGCCGGGCACTCGGGATGCGGGTAGGCGGGTGGCTGGGCCCGGAGTCCGAGTACGTGAGTAGCTGGGTGCCCGGGGCGCATGCCGATCTCCGGGGCCCGAGCCGTCAGTGCTCGGCAAGGCCCGGGAGCCCAAGTCTCCAATACCCCAAGCGCCCCATGGGCCACGAGGCTCCAGGGTGCGGGTTTTCATTCTCAAATTGCTCGTACGATCCGTAAGGCTCTCAGGCTCAGGACCTTACGGATCGTACGGCGGTCTTGATAGCAAAGACCCTCACCCTCTCGGGACCAAGACCAAGACCAAGACCAGGAGCCGGAACCCGGGGCGCCGGAAGCAGGAGCCCGGAACCAGGAGCCCGGAACCAGAGATCCCGAACCGAGCGCCCGGAATCAGCCGGGTCCGCTCACAGTCTCGGGTCGATCGGCTCCGACTCCAGCGCCAGCACCGAGAACACGGCCTCGTGCACCCGCCAGAGGGGCTCGCCGGCGGCCACCCGCTCCAGGCCCTCCAGACCCAGCGCGTACTCCCTCAGGGCGGCAGCCCGTTTACGGCCCACCGCACGGGACTTCAGCCGGGCCAGGTTCTCCTCGAGCAGGTAGTCCGGGCCGTAGATGATGCGCAGGTACTCGGGGCCACGCACCTTCAGGCCGGGCTGCACCAGGCCTCGCTTGGTACGGGTCAGGTTGGCCAGGGGCTTCACCACCATGCCCTCGCCCCCCTCCCCGACGAGCTCCTCCCACCAGGTCACCGCCAGGTCGACGGCGCCGGCCGCGGCCGGGTCGAGCACCATCCGGCGGGTGGTGAGGAACAGCGGGTCGGCCTCCACCAGGCGGTCGGCCAGGGCCAGGTGCCAGTGGTGGTCACGGTCGTGGAAGGTCGTGCCCTCGGCCGCGAGCAGCTGGAAGGGAGCCACCCGCACGCCGTCCAGTCCTTCGGAGGGCCAGACGTAACGGCGGTAGGCCTGCCCGAACGCATCCGCGGCGTCGCGCCGGGCCCAGGTGCGGTTGCGCAGCTCGAGCAGGGCCGGCACCCGCTGCGCGGCGGCGTTCAGGGCCTCGACGGCCGGCGGCAGGGCTGCGCGGGAGGCTGCTCCCACCGCCGCGTACTGCTCCCGGATCAGGGCGTCGGCCTTCAGCGACCAGGGCAGGATCTCGGCGTCGAGCAGCACCCAGCCGGTGTCGAGCTCGTTCCAGATGCCGGTGCTCTCCAGGGCCGAACGCACCCGGTCGAGAAGGGCTTCCGAGTCGCTGACCGACGAGAAGAAGGGACGGCCGGTGCGGGTGTGCACGATTCCCGTCTGCCCGTCGGGGAACCCGAAGCGCGAACCGGCCACCGACGCGTCGCGGCAGACCAGCACGACGGCCCGCGAGCCCATGTGCTTCTCTTCGCAGATCACCTCGGGCACGCCGTCTTTCGCGTACGCGGCGAACGCCTCGGCCGGGTGCTCCAGCAGCCCGGGCCGGGTGCTGGTGGGTGTCGGGGCCATCGTGGGCGGCAGGTACAGCAGCCACCGCGGGTCGACGGCCCAGCGGCTCATCACCTCGAGGGCCCCGGCCGCGTTCTCGGCCGAGACCGTGACCCGGCCGTGGTGACGGGTCTGCACCGAGCGCTTGCCCGAGACGTCGGCGAGCGTGAGAACATCCGGCTCGCGCGCGGTCTCGGGTTCCTTCGCCGGGTCGGACGGCACGAACGGCTTGGCCGGCTCGTACCAGACCTGCTCGGCCGGCACGCTGACGATCTCACGCTCCGGGTACCGCAGTGCCGTCAGGCTCCCGCCGAACACCGCGCCGGTGTCGAGGCAGAGGGTGTTGTTGATCCACTCGGTGGTCACGGTCGGCGTGTGCCCGTAGAGCACCGTCGCGCGGCCCCGGTAGTCCTTGGCCCACTGGTAGCGCACCGGCAGGCCGTAGCTGTCGGTCTCGCCGGTGGTGTCGCCGTACAGCGCGAAACTCCGCACCCGTCCCGAGGCCCGGCCGTGGTAGGCCTCTTTCAGCCCGGCGTGGGCCACGACCAGGTTGCCGCCGTCGAGCACGTAGTGCGAGATCAGGCCCTCGCAGAACGCGGCCACGGTGGTGCGGAACTCCGGCGTCTCCGACGCCAGCTGGGCCATCGTGCGCTCCAGCCCGTGCGTGAGCTTCACGTCGCGCCCGGCCAGGGCCCGCACCAGCTTGTGCTCGTGGTTGCCGCTGACGCACAGCGCGTGGCCGGAGTCGATCATGCCCATCACCAGGCGCAACACACCGGGGGAGTCGGGGCCCCGGTCGACCAGGTCACCCACGAACACGGCCGTGCGCCCGGCCGGCGGCACCGCGTCGACCGGGTTGCCCGCCGGGTCGAGGATCAGGCCGTAACCCAGCTTGCCGAGCAAGGTCTCGAGCTCGGCACGGCAGCCGTGCACGTCGCCGATCACGTCGAACGGGCCGGTGCGCGCGCGCAGGTCGTTCAGAAGCGGCTCGCGCACGATCACGGCCTCGGCCGCCTTCTCCGGCGAGTCGAGCACGTGCACCCGGCGGAAGCCCTCACGCTTGAGGCCCCTCAGCGAACGGTGCAGCGACTCGGACTGCCGGTGGATCACCCGCGCCCCGAAGTCCCGGTCGGTGCGGGACGCGTTGCGCTCGAGACACACCTCTTTCGGCGTGTCCAGCACGATCGCCACGGGGAGCACGTCGTGGTCGCGGGCCACCCGCAGCAGGCTCGCCCGCGCGTCCTTCTGCACGTTGGTGGCGTCCACCACGGTGAGCAGCCCGGCCTCCAGGCGCTTGCCCACGATGTAGTTCAGCACGTCGAACGCGGCGGCCGTGGCGTCCTGCGAGTTCTCGTCGTTCGAGACCAGGCCTCGGCAGAAGTCGCTCGAGATCACCTCGTAGGGGCCGAACTTGGCCCGCGCGAAGGTGGACTTGCCCGATCCGGAGACGCCCACGAGCACCACCAGGCAGGTGGCGGGAACGGTCAGCTGGTGCTCGCTCATCGGGACACCTCCAGGGTGAAGACGGCCAGTTGCGTCGGGGGGCCGGCCTCCGGATGCTCGGTGCCGACGCCCTTGAACCGCACGGAGTACCCGTAGCGCACCGCCACATCGGCGGCCCAGGCCTGGAACTGCTCCCGGTCCCACTCGAAACGGTGGTCGGTGTGCCGGGTCTCGCCGTGCTCCAACCCGAAGTGCGCGTTGTGCTCCACGTTCGGCGTGGTCACCAGCACCACCCCCGGCCGTGCGGTGCCGAAGACGTTCGCCGCCAGCACCGGCAGCCGCGAGGGGTCGACGTGCTCGATCACCTCGGACAGCACCGCCGCGTCGTAACCGCTCAGCGAGGCGTCGGCGTAGACCAGCGACGACTGCCGCAGCGTGATGCGCTCACGCACCCGGTCGGACTGCTGTTCCAGCCGCAACCGGCGCACCGCGGTCTGCAGCGCCCGGTGCGACACGTCCACGCCCAGAAGTCTCTGATAGCGCGGGTTCTCGAGCAGCGCCCGGAGCAGCTTGCCCTCCCCGCAGCCGAGGTCGGCCACGCTCTGCGCACCCGCCGCCTCGAGCGACTCGACCAGGGCGTTCACCCGCTGCACCCACAGCGGAGCCTCCGGCCCCGCGAGAACCGGCGCGACCACGGACCCGTCGGGAGAGACCGACCCGACCGACGCGTCCTCAAGCTCGTTCTCCTCGGCCACCAGATCGGGCGACACCTCGTCCTCGAGACCGGCGAACCGCTCGGACGCGTCGTCGACCAGGCGCCGCTGGTGACGCAGGTACCGCTCGGTGATCAGCGCGCGCTCGGGGTGCTCGGTGAGCCAGCCCTCCCCGGCCCGCACCAGTTTGTCGACCTCGTCGGCGGTGACCCAGTAGTGCTTGGCGTCGTCGAGCACGGGCAGCATCACGTAGAGCTGACTCAGTGCGTCGGACACCAGCTTGCGGCCACTCAGACGCAGGTCGACGTAGGGCGAGTCGCCCCAGCCGAACTCCGGGTCCAGCGGCACCGGCGTCACCGAGACCGACCAGCCCAGGGGCTCGAAGAGTCGGCGCGCCACGTCGGTGCCACCCCGGCAGGGCAGTGCCGGTACGTGCAGCGACAGGTCGAGCGGCGCCCCGGGCAGGTCGGGCCGCACGTCGCAGCGACCACTGATCGCCGTCTTGAACACCTTGCCCAGCGCCACGGCGAGCATCGACGAGGCGGCGTAGGGCCGGTCGTTCACGTACTGCGCCAGCGAGAAACCCTCGGCCGGCCGGGAGCCACGGCCCCGCACCAGCGCGATCGGGTCGACCTCCAGCAACAGGGCAGCCGTGCAGGTGGTCGCGTCGGCGCGCGGGTAGAACACGTGCGCCGTGCCGACGGGCAGCCCGAACTTCTGCGCCCGGTCGGGATGCTTGTGCAGCAGGTAGCCCAGGTCGGTGGCCGGAGCCTCGGTCCGCTCGCTGGTCGAGGTGATCGTCAGGAACACGAGAGCCAGTCTGTCAATCGGGGCGGCTCCGGCCCACGCAATTTCGGCGTGGGTCGGAGCCGATTATCGAGATCAGGAGTTGTCGATGATGTCTCGGAGCACCTGAGCCTGTTCCTGAACCGAAGTGACAGCCTGCTGGACCTCCATCGCCTGACTGGAGGTGTGCCGGGCACGCTCGGCGATGACCGAGATGGTCTGAGCGATACTCTCGGTGGTGGCGGACTGCTCCTCGATGGCGGCGGCGATCGTCTCCTGGGACTCGCGGATCCGGTCGACCAGCCCGTCGATTCCGGCCGTGGCCTCGGCACTGCCGTCCGCGGCCGTCTGGATGTCCTTGATCTTGTTCTCGATGTCGCTGATGCTCGCCGTGGTGGTCTCGGCCAGCTGCTTCACCTCGTCGGCCACGACCGCGAAGCCCTTGCCCGCCTCGCCGGCCCGGGCCGCCTCGATCGTGGCGTTCAGGGCCAGCATCTTGGTCTGCCCGGCCACCGCCTCGATGATGCGCAGGATCCCGCCGATCTCGTTGCTCATGCTCTGCAGCTCGCGCAGCTGCTGCAGGTTCTGTGCGGTGGCGTCCACGGTTCGCTGCACCTGCTGGGTCGCCTCCGAGGAGGCCCGGGCGATCTCGCGGACGGCCGCGTTCATCTGTTCGGTGGCGCCGGCCGCGTTGGTCGCCTGCTGCGAGGTGTCACCCGCGGTCTCGGCCAGCGTGCGTGAGACATGGTCGAGTCGCGACGTCACCTCCTCGTTCGCGGCGAAGGTGGCGTTCGCCCGCGCGTTGCGATCGGTCACGTTGTCCCAGGCCACGATGTAGCCGAGGCGTTGACCGTCGGTGTCCGTGATGGCGTTGATCATCGTGCGCAGGGTGACCCCGCCGAAGGAGAAGACCGCGACCCGGGGCAGAGCACCCGGTTCAGCCAGGATGCGCTCGATTCGCGAGGGGTCCTTGTGGAACCGGTGGATCGAGCCGCCCATCAGGTCGTGCAGGCTCACCCCGAACGAGGCGTGGATCTTCGGGGCGAGCTCGCCGAGCGTCGCGAAGGCCAGCCGGTTGGCCCAGACCAGGGTCAGGTTCATGTCGGCGATGAAGCAGTTCACGTGCACGCTGTCGAGTGCGGCGCGCAGCGGGTGGGTCTGGTCCTGCAGGGCGGTGAGGAGCGACGCCTGTTGCGGCGCCTTCCTGGCTCGCGTCATCAACAGACTCATGGCAGTTCCCCCGATGCTTGAGTTGATCGCCTCGTTGCTAGGGAGGTTGTCGCCAGGGACGGCCAGATCTTGAAGAACTGCGGCCCGCGTCCTTGAGGTCGGGACCTTTGGCCCGGGCCGTTCGGCGACAGCTCCGAGGCAGGACGATCAGGTCGGCGTGGGGCTCTTGCATCTTCCCTGCATCGAGTGCCTTAATGATGGCACTGAGTGCATTGGGGCACCCAGGACGAGAGGAGTCGGGCCATGACCAGCACCTTGACCCCCACCCTCGGCGGCGCGAAGCATGCCGAGGCGCAGCTCTACGTCACGGCGACGCACAAAGTGCGGTCGTCATCCGGGAAACCTCCCTTCGCCTGGGTCCCCTACGGCGCTCAGCACGCCTGGCAGGCCGGTTCACGCAAGACCCTGTGCGGCGAGTGGACGTCCGGCTGGACCGTCTTCTGGGACCGCCCGTTCTCGGCCGCCCCGCACGAGGCCTGCCCGGCCTGCGTCGAGGCCTCCCTGCCGGAGGCGTCCCGCCGCCGGCTCGACCCCGCGCTGCGGCGCACCGCCTGACTTTCGCGAGAACCAAGGCGGCTTGAGGACGTTCCGGTGCCCGAACGTCCTCAAGCCGCCTTGGTTCTGTGGTCGGGTCGCGGGGGCGACAGGGGCTGCGGCGTGAGCCGTCCCACTGCCCGGACAGCCGCCTGCCCCGCTTCGCCGGGTATGGTCACGGGCATGTCACGGGTCCCGCTCGTCCCCGGAGAGCAGTCCGCCCCGGGAAGCCACCCCGACACCGGGCGGCGTATCGCAGCCGCGGCTTTCGAATTGTTCGAGGCCCGGGGCTACGACGGCACCACGGTCGACGCGATCGCCGAGAGAGCGGGCATCGCCCGGCGCACGTTCTTCCGCTACTTCCGTTCCAAGGACGACGTGATCTTCCCCGATCACGACTCCCTGCTCGCCATGGTGAACCAGCACCTCATCGCCCAGACCGCCCTCGACCCGATCGAGGCCATCTGCGGCGCGGTGAAACTCGTGCTGCTGAGCTACCTCGACGACCCGAAGGTCTCGGTGCAGCGCTACCGGCTCTCGCGCAGCGTGCCGGCCCTGCGCGACCGCGAGCTGGCCAGCGTGCAGCGCTACGAGCGCACCTTCAGCCGCTACGTGCGCGGGCGGCTGGCGGGAACGCTGCCCGAGGCCCAGGCCGTGCTGCGCGCCGATGTCGTGGCGGCCGCGGTGGTCGCCGCGCACAATGCCGTGCTGCGCGAATGGCTGCGCGCCGGAGGCGGTTACGACCCGATCGGAGATCTCGACACGGCGTCCGGGTGGGTGATGCAGACGTTCGGCGCCGCCCCCACGGTGCCCGGCACCCCGCCCGTCACCTCACCCGTCGCTCCGCCGGTGAAGGGCCCGAACGACGACGTGGTGGTGGCGGTGTTCCGCGCCGGCCAGCCGCTCGACGACGTGGTCGCGCGGATCTCCCGCTCGCTGAGCAGCTAGATACGCGCACGCCACACGTCGTCGTCGGTGAGCAGCGAGCTGACCACCTCGGGCAGCGTGCCGTTGCTGACGTCGGCGAGCGTCGCCGTCTCGAGCACGACGCGCATCTTGGCACGCAGTGCCACCCAGACATCTCGCAGCGCCACGGCCGCTCCCGAGTAGGCCACGTCCTCCGGGCGCTCCCCGGCGATGTTGGCCAGCGGCCCGTCGATCACCCGGATCACGTCGGCGATCTTGATCTCCGCGGCGGGCTGGGCCAGCCGGTAGCCGCCCTCGGCCCCACGACGGCTCTGCACCAGACCGGCCGTGCGCAGCTCGGCCAGGATGTTCAGCAGGAAGGGCAGCGGGATGCTCTGCCGTTCGGCCACCGTCTCGGTCTTGATCCACGCGCCCTCCGGGGCGGCGGCGAGCTCGAGGGCCGCCCGGACTGCGTAGTCGGTCTTCGCGGAGATGCGCACCCGCCCATTGTGCCGGGTGTCGCCAGGACCTAGTGCACGTCAGCGGGTTCCCGCTCGCCGTCGTGACCGTGGGTGCGGGCACGGCGCCGTTCCAGCACCAGGCTCACCGCCGCCGTTCCCCCGATCAGCCCCACCACCACGGCCAGGCTCACCCAGGTCGGGATCTCCGGGGCCCAGCCGAACCCGGTCTCGTGCATCGCCTCGAGAATCAGCTTCACCCCGATGAAGGCCAGCACCAGCGAGAGCCCCTTGTTCAGGTGCTCCAGCCGGTCGAGCAGGCCCCGCACCACGAAGAACAGCTGGCGCAGCCCGATCAGCGCGAACGCGTTGGCACTGACCACCAGGAACGCCTCGGTGGTGAGCCCGAAGATCGCCGGGATCGAGTCGAGGGCGAACAGCACGTCGGTGACGCCGATCGTCAGCATCGTCAGCAGCAGGGGAGTGGCCCGCCGGTGACCGTTCTCGCGCACGAACAGGCGGGTTCCGTGCCAGACCCGGGTGCTCGGGATCAGCCGGCTCAGGGCGCTCGCGGTGGCGGGCACCTCCTCGTCGTCCTCCGCCGGCGCGGGCGAGGGCCGGATCATCGTCCAGGCGGTGTGGATGAGCAGCGCGCCGAACAGGTAGAAGACCCAGGAGAAGCGGGCGATCGCCACCGCGCCGACCGCGATCAGGACGCCGCGCAGCACCAGGGCGATGACCACGCCGAAGGTCAGCACCCGCAGCTGCAGCTGCTGCGGGACGCCGAAACGGTTCATCAGCACGAGGAACACGAACAGGTTGTCGATGCTGAGGCTGTACTCGGTGAGCCAGCCGGCCAGGAACTGCCCGGCCGGCCCGGACCCGAACCCGGCCCCGACCGCCACCGCGAAGAGCAGGGCCGCCACCACGTAGAAAGCCACCCAGCGGGCGCTGCTGCGCGCCGTCTGCCGGTGACTGTGCCCGCTGAGGATCAGGTCCACCGTCAGGAGAAGAGCGATCAGGCCGAGAGTGCCGGCCCACCACAGGATGCTGACGTGCATGTCACGCCTCCCGGCCCCGTGAGGGAAGAGGGCCTCATCCGGCCACTTTCGCACCGTTCGGGCCGGCAACCGCGCGCGATGCGCCGCGGGTGCGTCTGCTTATCTGGAGGCATGCTCCTGCTGATCCGTCGCCGCGTCGATCCCGAACTGGTGCTCGTCGCCGTCGTGGCCCTCTGGATCGGGATGTTCCTGCTGGTGGACGCGGCGCCGGTGGCCTGGGTGGGTGGTCACGAGCTGGCCCGTCAGCTGGTGCTCGGGATCGCCACCTGGGCGATGCTCGCCCACCTCCTGCGGCGCGAGAGCGTGCTGGTGCGCTGGCAGACGATGCTGGTGGTGCTGTTCGCGTCGATCGTCGAGTACACGTTCTCGCCGCTGCTCGAGGCCTACACCTACCGCATCGGCACGGTGCCGATGTTCGTTCCGCCGGGGCACGGCCTGGTGTATCTGGCGGCCCTGGCCCTGGGACGTTCCGGCCTGGTCCGGCGGCACGCTCGCCTCTGGTCGGTGGGCACGGTGGTGGCCGGCGGGGCCTGGGCGCTGCACGGCCTGTTCCTCGCCGAGCGGCCCGACGTGCTCGGCGCGTTCTGGTTCCTGTGCCTGCTCGGGTTCATGATCTGGGGCCGGGCCCGGCTGCTCTACGTGGGCGCGTTCGTGGTGGTGACCTACCTGGAGCTGCTCGGCACCGCGCTGCACACCTGGTCGTGGGCGCCCTACGACCCGGTGCTGGGCGTGATCAGCCAGGGCAACCCGCCCTCCGGCGCGGCGGGCGGGTACGGCTGGTTCGACCTCTACGCGACGCTTCTCGCGCCCCGGCTTCAGTCTTTGTTCAGCAGCTCGAGGGTGTCGGCGTGGAGAAGGCCGTTGGTGGCCACGGCGTTGCCGCCGAACGGGCCGTCCTTGCCCTCGAGCGAGGTGAACGTGCCGCCGGCCTCGACCACGATCGGAACCAGCGCGGCCATGTCGTACAACGCCAGCTCGGGTTCGCAGGCCAGGTCGACGGCACCCTCGGCGAGCAGCATGTACGACCAGAAGTCGCCGTAGGCCCGGGTGCGCCACACGGTGCTCATCAGCTCGCGGAAGTTCTCGCCCAGGCCGCGCTCGTCCCAGCCGCCGAGCGAGGCGTAGCTGAGCGAGGCGTCTTCGAGCCGGGCGACGCCCGAGACCTGGATGCGCCGGGCCTTGGTCAGGCTCCGCCCGGTCCAGGCGCCGGTGCCCCGGCTCGCCCACCAGCGGCGCTGCAGCGCGGGGGCCGAGACCAGCCCGACCACCGGGTTGCCGTTGTCGACCAGCGCGATCAGGGTGGCCCAGACCGGCACCCCGCGCACGAAGTTCTTGGTGCCGTCGATCGGGTCGATGATCCACTGACGGCTGCCGTGCCCGGTGACACCGAACTCCTCGCCCAGCACCGAGTCGCGGGGCCGGGTGCGCTTGAGCTGGCCCCGGATCAGTTCCTCGGCCGCCCGGTCGGCGTCGCTCACCGGGGTCAGGTCGGGTTTGGTCTCGACCTGGAGGTCCGCCGCCAGGAAACGGGCGTACGTCACCGAGTCCACCTGGTCCGCGAGCACGTGTGCAAGGCGGAGATCGTCTTCGTAGCCCACAGCTGGACGGTACAGCGCTTCGGTCACGCCCAGGTCACGCCGGGGTGGAGGGGGTTGATGGGAATTCATCTATGGATTTACTGAGGAATTCCTGTGGGTACTAAGACCATTGGGCAGTTCTTGAGTGATCGCAGAGAATTGTTTGAGGGTTTAAGCTTTATCTCATGTTCGATCTCTTCAACGGTATGCCGGTCCACGCGCTCGTCGTCCACGCCGTCGTCGTGCTGCTGCCGCTGATGTCGGTGGTCACGGTGGCCTTCGTCGCCCGTCCCCGCTGGCGGCGCGAACTTCCCTGGGCGGTGCTGGGAAACCTGCTCGCCGCCGCGGCCACCTACGCCGCCATGGAGTCGGGTGAGAAACTCCAGGCCCGTCTCAGCAATCCGGATTTCGAGCCGGTGGCCAAGGATCACGGCGACATCGCGTCACTTCTCATCTACTTCGCGATCGCGCAGTTCGTGGTGTCGCTCATCGCCTGGCTCCTGCTGCGCACCCGCTCCGACGCGCCGTCCACCTCGGCGCCGAAGCTCGCCACCTCGCTGGTGCTGACCCTGGCGGTCGGGGTCGCGGCCGTCGCCTGGACCTACCGGGTGGGGGACAGCGGCGCCGAGGCGGTCTGGAAGGACACGATCGCCTCGACGAACCAGTAGCCGTCCGAGGCCGGCCGGTCAGCTCACCCTCAGTGGTCCGGCTGCCCGGCCTTCGCCCGCAGCAACCGCCGGAACGACTCCAGCCGGGCCGCCCCCGACGTCCCCGCGTGCCCGTCCGCCACCCACGCGTCCAGACCGCACTCCGGCTCGTCGTGCGTGCATCCCCGCGGGCACTCGTCGGTGCCGGCCTCGAGCTCGGGGAAGGCGTGCACCAGCCGGTCGGGATCGACGTGGCCCAGGCCGAACGACCGCACCCCGGGCGTGTCCACGACCCAGCCGCCGCCGGGCAGGCGCAGTGCGATCGCCGAGGTGGAGGTGTGGCGGCCCCGGCCGGTCACGTCGTTGACCCGCCCGGTCGCCCGCTCGGCCCCGGTCAGGGCGTTCACCAGCGTCGACTTGCCCACGCCGGAGTGCCCCACCAGCACCGTGACCCGCCCGGCCAGCTTCTCCCGGATCTCCTCGAGCCCCTCGAAGGCCTCGGGGGACGAGCGTCGCGACACCAGCCAGGGCACCTCGAGCGCCGCGTACTGCGCCGTGAACTCCGCCGGGTCGGCCAGGTCGGCCTTGGTCAGCACCAGCAGCGGGTCGAGCCCCGCGTCGTAGGCGGCGACCAGGCAGCGGTCGACCATGCGCGGGCGCGGCACCGGATCGGCCAGCGCGGTGACGATGGCCAGCTGGTCGGCGTTCGCCACGATCACCCGCTCGACCACGTCGGTGTCGTCGGCACTGCGCCGCAGCAGTGAGCTGCGCGGCTCGACCTTCACGATCCGCGACAGCGAGCCGGGGGCACCGGAGACGTCGCCGACCAGCCCGACCCGGTCGCCCACCACCACGGCGGTACGGCCCAGCTCGCGCGCCTTCATCGCGGTGACCACCAGGTCGTCACCGGTCGCCTCGAAACCGCCCAGCAGACAGCCGAACCGGCCGCGGTCGACGGTGACGACCTGAGCCGTCACCGCGTCCGCGTGCACGGGCCGTTCCTTCGTCCGCGGCCGTGAGCCCTTGGGGTTGGGCCGGAACCGGATCTGCGACTCCTCGTCCTGCCCTCTTCGCCGGGGACTCACCGCTGCGAGGTGCCGTCCGATCCCGTCAGCATCCGTTCCCACAACTGGGTGAACTCCGGAAGGGTCTTGGCGGTGGTGCCGATGTTCTCCACGCCCACGCCCGGCACCTTCAGGCCGATCACGGCGCCCGCCGTGGCCATGCGGTGGTCGGCGTAGCTCCGGAACACCCCGCCGCGCAGTTTCGCCGGCTTGATGATCAGGCCGTCGTCGGTCTCGGTGACGTTGCCGCCGAGCCGGTTCAGCTCGGTCGCCAGCGCCTTGAGCCGGTCGGTCTCGTGACCCCGCAGGTGCGCGATTCCCCGCAGGTGCGAAGGGGTTTCGGCGAGCGCGGCAATCGCCGCGACGGTCGGGGTGAGCTCACCGGCGGCACTGAGGTCGGCGTCCAGGCCGTAGATCTCGCCGGTGCCGCTCACGGTCAGGCCGTCGCGGTCGAGGGAGACGTCGGCGCCCATCTCGTCGAACAGGTCACGCAGGTGGTCGCCCGCCTGGGTGGTGTACTGCGGCCAGCCCGGCACGGTCACCGACCCACCGGCGACCAGGGCCGCGGCCAGGAACGGCGCGGCGTTGGACAGGTCGGGCTCGACCATCACGTCGAGCCCGCCGACCCGGCCGGGTTCGACCCGCCACACGTCGGGCTCGGAGTCGTCGACGACCACGCCGACGTCGCGCAGGGCCTCGACGGTCATCGTGACGTGCGGCTCGCTCGGCACCCGGCCGCCCACGTGGCGCAGCGTCAGGCCCTCCTCGAACCGGGCGCCCGCCAGCAGCAGGGCCGAGACGAACTGCGAGGAGGCGGACGCGTCGATCTCGAGCGTGCCACCGCGCACCGAGCCGGTGCCCCGGACCGTGAACGGCAGACGGCCGTCGCCCCCGTCGTCGACGGCGACGCCCAGACCGCGCAGGGCCTCGATGATCGGGCCCATCGGGCGCACCCGGGCGTGCGGGTCGCCGTCGAAGAAGATGTCGCCGTTCGCCAGCGCGGCGACCGGCGGCACGAAGCGCATCACGGTGCCGGCCAGGCCGACGTCGATCGAGGCCGGACCGCGCAGCTCGCCCGGGGTGATCAGCCAGTCGGCGCCGAACGCGCCGGTGGCGACCGCGTCTTCCAGCCCGGTGCCGAGGCTGCCGATCGCCGAGGCCATCAGCAGGGTGTCACGCGAGCGCAGCGGTGCCCGCAGGCGGGACGGCTCGTCGGCGAGCGAGGCCAGCACCAGATACCGGTTGGTGAGGGACTTGGAACCGGGCAGGGACACCGTCGCGGAGACCGGGCCCTCCACCGTCGGGGCCGGCCAGGGTGCTGCCTCGTCGCTCACCGGGGTACTCATCGCCTGAATCGCGCTACTTCCGTCGTCGCCCACTGCCGCCGAAACGGCTTACCGGCGACGAGCGTATCTGGCGGGACACGCGAGGGGCAGCCCCGTTTCTCCCGCGCGGTGACCGCGCGGGAGCGGCCGGTTCCGGGCGGCCTCAGATCGGCAGGGCGTGCCCGGCCTTCTGCGCGGCCCGATGGGCCTTCGCCGACTGCTTGGCCGCGATCTTCTCGGCCTTCTTGCGGGCCCGGCGGCTGGTCCGGCCGGCTTCCTTCGCGGCCTGCCGCGCCGCCTTCTCGGCCTCACGGGCGAACTCCTGCGCCTGCTTGCGCGCCTTCTTGGTGGCCTTGCGGCCGCTGACCTTCACCTCGGCGACGGTGTCGTGCGCGTCGGCGCGGACCTCGCGCACCGCCAGCCCCGCCGCCTTGCGGGCCTTACGACCGCGGTAGGCCACGCTCGGCTTGCCCTCGGTGTCGACCGTGGCCAGCAGCGCGCCGCCGATCAGCCCCAGCGTCTTCACGAAGGTGGCCTGCTTCTCGCGGCGCAGCGCCGGGTCCTTCTCCTTCCAGAACGGCTCGACCGGCTGCACCACGGGGGCGGTGACCACGATCGCCAGCGCGGACAGGCGGGGCAGCCGGCCGGCGGCCAGCAGCGAACCCGCCACAGCCGTCACGGCGCCGGCGGAGCGCACCACCATCACCGGGTCGTTCGGGAGGCGCAGCGGCCCCGACACCTGCTTCAGCACCGGGCGGGCGGCCTCGGCGTGGGCACCGGGGTGACGTGCCGCCTCGACCCCGGACTGGATCAGAGGGGCGGCGAGAAGGGGACGGGCGACACGGCGTACGAGGGTCATGGTTCTTTGCTACTCCTCAATGAGGGCCGACGCGAACGGACAGGCCGGAAAAGCGCCTAAATCAGCACCGTCTCACAGGCCGTTCAGCAGATCGAACAGATCACACCTACTGTGATCCACATGTGCGGACGCTACGCATCCAGCCGGGGTCACGAGGAACTCGTCGTCGAGTTCGAGGTCGAGGAGGACCACCTCGACGGCACCCGGACCCAGGCCAAGTACAACGTCGCCCCCACCGACACCGTGCCCGTCGTGATCGAGCGGATGGCGGTGCCGCACCGCGACCCCGACGAGCAGGTCCCGATGTCCGAGAACCCGGCGGACGACGAGGACGACGACGCCCGGTCCGTCGACGACCTGGTCACCGCCGCCCTCGGCGACGGCCGTCCGGAGCAGATCGTCGCGGACGACGACGGTGCCCGCCCGGTGCGGCAGCTGCGTGAACTGCGCTGGGGTCTGGTGCCGAGCTGGAGCAAGGACGCCTCCGGCGGCGCCCGTATGATCAACGCCCGGGTCGAGACCTTCCTGGAGAAGTCCGCGTTCAAGCGGGCCGCCCTCTCGCGCCGCTGCCTGGTGCCGGCCGACGGCTGGTACGAGTGGCAGGTCAGCCCGACCGAGAAGGACGCGAAGGGCAAGCCCCGCAAGCAGCCGTTCTTCATGAACCTCGCCGACGGTGAGCCTCTGGCCTTCGGCGGGGTCTACGAGTTCTGGCGCGACGCCGAGCTGCACGCCGACGACCCGCAGGCCTGGCTGGTCACCTTCTCGATCATCACCACGGCCGCCGAACCCGGGCTCGACACCATCCACGACCGCATGCCGCTGGTCCTCCCGAAAGACCGCTGGGCCGACTGGCTGGACCCGGCCGTCAAAGACGCGCCGAGCGTCCGTGCGCTGACCCTCGACCTGCCCGGAGGGCGGTTCGACGCCCTGCCGGTCACCAGCCGGGTGAACTCGGTGCGCAACGACGGCCCGGAGCTGCTCGAGCCGGCGCCCGCCGACAGTCTGATCGGCGTGGTCGACCCGGCCACCGGTGAGCTGCTGGGTGGCCCGGTCGCCGATCCTCTCTTCTGAGCAGGGGCTTTCATGGTGGACGACGTGAGCACCGACGATCCCGGCGCACCTTCGGAGGTGGTCGGGATCGAGACCGAACTCGGCCCGGCCCGGGCTCATCTGTGGAAACCGGCCCAGGCCCCGGTCGGCCGGATCGTGCTCGGGCACGGCGCCGGCGGGGGTATCGGGGCGGCCGACCTGGTGGCCGTGCGGAAGGCCGCCGTGGCCGCGGGCTGGCTGGCCGTGCTGGTCGAGCAGCCCTGGCGGGTCGCCGGCAAGAAGGTGGCCGCGGCCCCGCCCAAGCTCGACATCGGCTGGCGGGCGGTGCTCGCCGCGCTGAACCGGAGGCCGGACTTCAGGCGCCGCCCGGTGCCGCTGGTGCTGGGCGGGCGCAGTGCGGGGGCGCGGGTGGCGTGCCGTACCGCGGCCGAGCTCGGCGCCACCGCCGTGTGCTGCCTGGCCTTCCCGCTCCATCCGCCGGGCCGTCCGGAGAAATCCCGGGCCGATGAGATCGCCCTGCCCGCGGAGGCCGGGATCGGGGTGCTCGTGGTGCAGGGGGCGAAGGACCCGTTCGGCTCCGGCCCCGACATCGAGGCGCTCGGCCTGCCCGGCGTCGAGGTGGTGGGGGTCGAGGGTGATCACTCTCTGAAGAAGTACGCCCCGGTCGCGGAGGCCGTGGCGGCCCGGCTCCCCGGATGGGCGAAGCACGTCTGAACGGGCTGGAATGACCTCCCCGCATCGTGCGTTGTGATGACTGCGCAAGCGGTCACCGGCCCCCGGGCCCGGGAGTGTCGGGCACGCCCGAACGGGTGACGTGTGACCGTCCGTGACCGCTACGTCAATCCCCCCATGACCTCCCGAAACGGTGGCTCGTCGGGGTGTCCGCGAAGAGTGAGGAGTGTGCCGTTGCTACTCGTGACGACGGTGGAGGAACGGCCCACGGGGGCAGAACGGTCGTCCGGTCAGTCCACCGGGAGAACCTGGGCGGGAAAAGCCGCTCCGGTGCAGCTAGGCTCGTCGGTGATGGATGCCCAAGCGGGTCGCGCACCGGCGACTGAGAACCCCGAGGAGCGGTCTGCCCGCTTCGAACGGGATGCCCTGCAGTACCTGGACCAGCTGTACTCGGCGGCCCTCCGGATGACGCGCAACCCGGCGGATGCCGAGGACCTCGTCCAGGAGACCTTCACGAAGGCGTTCGCGTCCTTCCACCAGTACCAGCCCGGCACGAACCTCAAGGCCTGGCTGTACCGGATCCTGACCAATGCGTACATCAACACGTACCGCAAGAAGCAGCGCGAACCCCAGCAGGCCCAGACCGACGAGATCGAGGACTGGCAGATCGCCCGGGCGGAGTCTCACACCTCCGCCGGTCTGCGTTCCGCCGAGGCCGAGGCTCTCGACCGGCTGCCCGACTCCGACGTCAAGGAGGCGCTGCAGCGCATCCCCGAGGAGTTCCGCATCGCGGTCTACCTCGCCGACGTCGAGGGTTTCGCCTACCGGGAGATCGCCGAGATCATGGGCACCCCGATCGGCACCGTGATGTCCCGGCTGCACCGCGGCCGGCGCCAGCTCCGCGACCTGCTCGAGGAATACGCTGCCGAGCGTGGCATCGTCGCCGCGCGATCCCAGGATGGTGCCGCATGAGTGCCTGCAACGAGCCGGACTGTTCCAAGGTGCTCGACCAGGTCTACGAGTACCTGGACGGCGAGATGGGTGAGGCCGAGATCGCCCAGATCCGGGTGCATCTCGAGGAGTGCTCACCCTGCCTGCAGCAGTACGACCTCGACGTCGCGCTCAAGGCCCTGGTGCGCCGCTGTTGCCAGGAGACGGCCCCGGCCGACCTGCGCGACCGCATCATGATCAAGATCACCGAGGCCCGGATCGAGCTCAACGGCTGAACCGGCCCTGACACGACAAGAGGCGTTGCCCCGGTGGGGCAACGCCTCTTGCTGCTTCTGGCGCTCAGGCTCAGGCGTTGGGACGGCGACCGTGGTTGGCCGCGCTGCCCTTGCGCGAGCGGCGCTTGCGACCGCGCTTGCTCATGGCATTCTCCTTCACTCGACTACCCGTCATCTTTTCACGTCCGGGCCGATGCTCCGGACGAAGGGCTCGCGACCAGCTCGGGCGACCGGTTTTCTCAAGATTTGCTCACGGCGGCCGATTCTCCGCACGTGAGCCGTCCCCCCGTGTCCGTCGTGCCCTTCCTCCGGGCGCTGAGTGAGCTTTTCGGCTCTGACCTGCACTGCAAGGTCGGATCCCCGCCGCGCATCCGCATCGACGGCAAGCTGCGCCGTCTCGACGTGCCCAATCTGACCCCGGCCGACACCGAGGCCATGGTCGCGGAGGTGCTGCGCGACGACCTGCGGGCCGAGTTCGAGCGCACCAACGAGGCCGACTTCGCCTACTCGATCAGCGGGGTGGGCCGGTACCGGGTCAACGCGTTCCGTCAGCGGGGCTCGGCCGGGCTGGTGTTCCGCCGGGTCAACGTGGGGGCGATCCCGCTCGAGAAGCTCGGTGTACCCGACGTGATCGGCCGCCTGGCCCTCGAGCCGCGCGGCCTGGTGCTCGTCACCGGACCGACCGGCTCGGGCAAGACCACCACGCTCGCCGGCATGGTCGACAAGATCAACTCCGAGCGGGAGGTGCACCTGGTCACCGTGGAGGACCCGATCGAGATCCTCCACGAGGACAAGCTGGCGATGGTCAACCAGCGTGAGGTGCGCGTCGACACCCAGAACTTCGCGGTGGCCCTCCGGGCGGCGATGCGCCAGGACCCCGACGTCATCCTCATCGGTGAGATGCGCGACCAGGAGACGGTGCACTCGGCGCTGTCCGCGGCCGAGACCGGTCACTTCGTGATGTCCACGCTGCACACGCAGGACGCCAAGGAGACCATCACCCGCATCATCGACTTCTTCCCGCCGCACGAGCAGAAGCAGGTGCGTCTGTCGCTCGCGGGCGCGCTGAAGGGCATCATCTGCCAGCGTCTGGTGCCGCGCGCCGACGGCTCCGGCCGGGCCCTGGCGATGGAGGTCTGCGTGAACACCGGGCGGATCGCCGACGCGATCTCCGACCCGGACAAGACCAGCACCATCACCGACCTGATCAAGGAGGGTGGCTTCTACGGGATGCAGTCGTTCGACATGCACCTGGTGGAGCTGATCCGCGACGGCGTGGTGAGCCTGCACGACGGGATGGCCGTGGCCAGCAACCCGCACGACCTCACGGTCGAGCTGCGCCGGCTCGGGCTGGTGGCCTGATCCCGGAAGTGGGGACGGCGTCCGCGGCAACGCTTGCCGGTGCGGCTCAAGCGGTTTGAGGGGTCCGTAGGAGGTGGACGGCGGGGTCCCGTTCCGCCCTCCACCTCCTACGGGCTCACCCGGTCTCGTCGTCGTGACCAGGGAGCTGGGGCGTTGAGACTGCCCTCGCAACGCCCGATTGGTCCATTATCAAGTTGTTACATTCGAAGCGCGACTCAGAAACGCTGTGGCGTGGGTCACTGTGCCCAGCGTTCATGTCCCGTTCAGGCAGACGACAGCGCCCGGCCGACCGAAACGGTCGAACCGGGCGCTGTTCGTGAGGGGTGGGTCAGGCCGCGGCCTTGGTCTCCCAGAAGATCGTGCTGATCTCCTCGATCTTGGCCAGCAGCTGGTCGGCCACGGCCACGTCGGTGCTGCCCTTCGTGCCGCCGGCCCCCGCGAGCTTCGTGGCCTCGTTGAAGAGGACGTGCAGCTGCGGGTACTTCTCGAAGTGAGGGGGCTTGAAGTAATCGGTCCACAGCACCCAGAGGTGGTGCTTCACCAGGTCGCTGCGCTCCTCCTTGATCGAGATCGCACGGTCCTTGAACACGGCGTCGTCGGAGGCGTTGTACTTCTCGATGCAGGCCTTGACCGACTGGGCCTCGATCTTGGCCTGGGCCGGGTCGTAGACGCCGCACGGAAGGTCGCAGTGAGCGCTGACCTCGACCGCGGTGAAGGCGTTGAGGAACCGCATGGGTACTCCTGTTCGCGAGGCTAGAGGCTGAGGACTCGTAACCTACTCCGCGTGATCTCACTGTGCGCGTCGCGGGTGGGTGATCCGGCCCGGGTCGGGCCAGATCCGGAACAGGGCCATGGCCAGCACGTCCGCCTCGGGCACGGCGCCCACCAGCCACGAGTCGACGCCCTCGGCCGGGTTGTCCCGTTCGACCCACCATCCGCCCGGGTCGCGGAACGTCAGCCTTTTCACCGACAGCGGCCGGTCGCCCGGTAGCCGGACCACCGCCACCCGCCCGGCCTCGGCCCGTCCGCCCCAGTGCACCAGAATGCGGTCGCCGTCGCGCAGGGTGGGTTCCATCGACCGCCCGCGCACGATCACCTGACCGATCGGCAGCAGTGGCCGGAACGCCCGAGACGAACTCATACCTGATGGTCTCGCACGGGCACGCCAAAATCACCCTTGCCTGTCCGGACAGGTGTGGCACTATGGCGGCCACGGGTCACCCCCCGTTCAGTCGTGCCGGCCGTCACCACAGCCCACAGCGCTCCCACTCCCATCGCCCTACCTCGGCGGTGTTCTCGTCGTTCCCGCCCGGCCCGTCGCGGCCCGTCCGGAGGTATCGCGTGACCACCGAAGCAACCACGCCCGAAGCCGTCCCCACCCTGGTGAGCGAAGTCGGGGTGGTGACCACCACTGAGGGCACCTCCCCGGCCCGGAGGGCTCGGGGGACCACCGTCGACCTCACCACCCCGGTGTTCGCCCTGCACGAGGGCGGCAAGATCGAGACCACCCTGCGCACCCCGCTGAGCTCACGGGCGGAGCTGTCGCTGGCCTACACGCCCGGGGTGGCCGAGGTGTGCCTGGCGATCGCCGAGCGGCCCGAGCTGCTCGACGTCTACACCGGGCGGGGCAACACCGTGGCCGTGGTCTCCGACGGCACTGCCGTGCTCGGCCTGGGCGACATCGGCCCGGGCGGTGCGATGCCGGTGATGGAGGGCAAAGCCATGCTGTTCAAGCACTTCGGCGGCGTGAACGCGGTGCCGATCTGCCTCGACACCACCGACCCGGACGAGATCGTCGACACCGTGGCGCGGCTTGCGCCCACCTTCGGCGGCATCAACCTGGAAGACATCTCGGCGCCGCGCTGCTTCGAGATCGAGCGCCGTCTGCGGGAGCGGCTCGACCTGCCGGTGTTCCACGACGACCAGCACGGCACCGCGGTGGTGGTGCTCGCCGCGCTCACCAACGCGGCTCGCGTCACCGGCCGTGCGCTCGCGGACCTGAAAACCGTCGTGGCCGGTGCGGGCGCCGCCGGAGTGGCCATCGCCGCCATCCTGCAGGGGGCGGGCGTCGAAGACGTCGTGGTCTGCGACAGCCGCGGTGTCCTGGTGCCCGGCCGTGAGCGGCAGCCGGGCTACAAGGAAGAACTGGCCGCGCGCACCAACCCGCGCCGCCTGGCCGGGGGCCTCGAGGTGGCGATGGCCGGTGCGGACGTCTACATCGGGGTCAGCGGCGGGCAGGTGCCGGAGGCCGTGGTGGCCTCGATGGCACCCGGCGCGATCGTCTTCGCCCTGGCCAACCCCACCCCCGAGGTGCATCCCGACCTGGCCCACCGGTACGCGGCCGTGGTCGGCACGGGGCGCAGCGACTTCCCCAACCAGATCAACAACGTCCTCGCCTTCCCGGGCATCTTCCGCGGCGCCCTCGACGTGCGGGCCACGGCGATCACCGAGGGCATGAAGCTCGCCGCCGCGGCCGCCATCGCCGGCTGCGTCGACGAGCCGACCGCCACCGAGGTGGTGCCGAGCGTGTTCGACGAGCGGGTCGCGGGTGCGGTGGCCGAGGCCGTGGCGCGCACAGCGCGTGACGAGGGGGTTGCCCGGGTGGGTTCAAGTCGGGCTTGAGCGGCAATTGCGGGGCAAGCGGTTGCATAAGGTTGCCCGGGCGAGGAAGAGTTCGCATCACACGTCGGCTCACACCCTGCGAAGGCTCATGGACGAGAATCGACCGGTCGTATCCGGAGCACCTCGGGAAGACTCCTTCGACACTGCTGTGCGGGGGTTCAACCGCCAGCAGGTCATGGAGTACATGGCCCGCACGCACGAGTTGCTCACCACGCTCGAGCGTCAGCTCGCGGTCGCGCGCGCCGACGGCCAGCGGGCCCGCGCGGGGGCGGAGGCCGCGGTCGCCGAGGCCGAGAGGCTCCGGGCCCAGGTCGAGGAACTCAACAGCGTCCCCAAGCCGCAGCCGGTGCACGCCGAGCTCAGCGACCGGATGGCCCAGATCCTGCGGCTGGCCAACGAAGAGGCCGAGCAGGAGCGGTCGCGGGCAAGTGACGAGATCATCCGGCTCCGGCAGGACACCCAGGCCGAGGCCGAGCGCATCGTCACCCAGGCCCGCGCCGAGGCCGAACGCGAGGTGGAGCAGGCCCGCGGCACCGCCGTGCAGGAGCTGAACATCGCCCGCGACACGGCGAGCCGCGAGCTGGCCGACGCCCGGCAGACCGCCGAGCACGAGCTGAACCGGGCGCGCGCCGAGGCCGAGATCACCATCACCTCGGCGCGGACCGAGGCCGACCAGCTCCGGCTCGACTCGGTGCGGCACGCGGAGCACCTGATCGACGACGCGCAGCGCCGCTCCGGCGCCGTGAACGGGCTGGCCGCCCAGCGTCTCGACGCGCTCACCGGCACCCACGGCGAGGCCGTCAGCCGGCTGGCCCAGATCCGCGATGTGCTGAGCCAGCTGCTGGTCGCCGACGCCTCGGCCGGCTCGCTGTCGGCCGCGGTCGAGGCCGCCATGAACAACCGCGACGACCTGCTGAACAAGGCCGAGTCCGAGGCCGTCGAGGGCGAGATCTACGACGAGGCGCTGCCGCCCGACCTGCACGAGGTGCACGAGGTCATCGACGTGCGCGACGACTCGTTCGCCCACCTGCGGGATCCCGACGCCGACCTCAACATCGACCCGCGCGACCCCCTGGGCACCGGCTCGATCGATCTGCGTGGCGCCCACGTCTCGGGTGTGAGCGTGGTCACAGGATCCTCACGGGCGGGGGCGAACGGGTCGCACTAGCGTCGTTCGCATGCTGGCTGCCTTCGTCACGCGCACCGATGCCGACAACCCCCTCCAGGCCCTGGAGGTGGGGGAGCGTCCCGCCCCCGAGGTTCCCCAGGGCTGGGCGCGGGTGCGGCTGAAGGCGGCGAGCCTGAACCATCACGACCTGTGGAGCCTTCGCGGCGTCGGTCTTCCGGACGAGCGCCTGCCGATGATCCTGGGGTGTGACGGCGCCGGGCTCGACGACGAGGGCAACGAGGTCATCGTGCACTCGGTGATCAGTTCACCGGGATGGCGCGGCGACGAGACCCTCGACCCGCGCCGCAGTCTGCTCTCCGAGGTGCACCAGGGCACGCTGGCCGACGAGGTGGTCGTGCCGAAGGGCAACCTGGTGCCCAAGCCCGCCGGGCTGAGCTGGGAGGAGGCCGCCTGCCTGCCCACGGCCTGGCTCACCGCCTATCGCATGCTGTTCACGCAGGGGCAGGTGGTGCCCGGCCAGACGATCCTGGTGCAGGGCGCGGGCGGTGGCGTCGCCACCGCGCTGATCGCCCTGGGCCGGGCCGCCGGGGTGCGGGTGTGGGTCACGAGCCGCGACGAGGCCAAGCGCTCGCGAGCGGTCGAGCTGGGGGCCGACCAGGCCTTCGAGAGCGGGGCCCGGCTTCCGGAGCGGGTGGACGCGGTGATGGAGACTGTGGGCGCGGCCACCTGGAGTCACTCGGTCAAGTCACTGAAACCCGGTGGGGCGATCGTGATCTGCGGGGCCACCAGTGGCGCGGCGCCGAAGAACGCCGAGCTCAACCGCATCTTCTTCCTGCAGCTACGGGTGCTGGGCTCGACCATGGGCACCCGCGAGGAGCTCGGCCGGCTGGCGCAGTTCCTGCGCAGCAGCGGGGTGCGCCCGAAGATCGACACGGTGCTGCCCCTCGAGCGTGCCCGGGAGGGGTTCGAGAAGCTGCTCGGGGGAGACGTGGTGGGCAAGGTCGTCTTCAGTTCTTGAAAATGAGGGACGCGTCGGTGACCTCACGTACTCGAGGCGACCGACGCGTCCCCCGTTCTCGGTGTTCTAGGGCCGCTGCACGTTGAGCCACTCGTACCAGCCGTTGTGCAGAACCAGCCAGGCGATCAGGCCGTAACCGGCCTGACGGGGATGCTCACCGTCGCCCGCGGCCAGGTCGGTCAGCCAGTCCTCGTGCGCGTACAGCGGGTCGAAGCAGTCGACGTAGGAAACGCCCCGGCGACGGCAGACGTCGCTGAAAGTGGCCGACAGCTCCTCGATCCGGGAGTTCAGCTCGTTGTCGGCCGAGGGCGGCGGCCCGACCACGAAGGCGGGCAGCCGGCGGGCGTGCGCGTCGTCGAGCATGTTGGCCAGGTTCAGCCGCGAGCGCGGGATGCTCAGCCCGGCCTCCACATCCGCCCGGCCCAGCCCGATGACGACGCGGTGTTCCCCCTGGTGGTCACCGAACCGGCGTGCGGTCTCCTGCCACCAGCGGGCGCCCAGGTCGGCGGTGTTCTCGCCCGGGACGCCGAGAGTGTAGACGGACAGCGACATCTCGTCCTGCGGGGTGCGGGCCGCGACCCGCCCCACCCAGCCCAGGGCCTTGGGGTCGCCGACCCCGGAGACCAGCGCGTCACCGACCACGCAGATCCGGACCTCCGGAACCCCCGCGGGGGCCCCGGAGCTGTGCCGTAACCGGCTCACTGGACCTCGTCGTCATCGTCGTCGAGCCGGGCCAGCCAGGTCGCGAGGCGTTCGACCGGGGTCTCGAAATCCGGGTTCAGATCGACGAAATGCCTGAGCTGCTCCGCCAGCCAGGCGAACGTCACCTCTTCGTCGCCCCGGCGTTGCTCGAGCTCCTCGATCCCTCGGTCGGTGAAGTACATGGGTCGTATTCTGTCCGACTTCATCCGCAAGATCTCGTAGGTGGGGCGGTTGGGCACTGCGATGTCATGGAAACGGTGGTGACACGAGAACGGCCCCTCAACCCCGGGCTCGGGGTCGAGGGGCCGTTCTCGTGCTGTCAGCGGTTGAACGCCTGCGCGATCAGGGCCGCCTGCTCCGCCTGGTGCTTCTTCGCCGAGCCGGTGGCCGGGGAGGCCGCAGCCGGACGGGAGATGCGCAGCAACGGACGCCCACCCAGGTCCTGCGGGAGGCTCAGGGCGATGTGCGGCCAGGGACCCTGGTTGGCCGGCTCGTCCTGCACCCACACCAGCTGGGCGTCGCGGTACGGGTCGATCGCCGCGCGCACGCCCTCGGCGTCGAGCGGGTAGAGCTGCTCCATCCGCACGATCGCCGTGTTGGTGTCGCCGCGCTTGGTGCGCTCCGCCACCAGGTCGTGGTAGATCTTCCCGCTGCACAGCAGCACCCGGTCGACCTGGCCGAGCTTGGTGGTGTCGGGGATCACCGGGCGGAACTCACCGCTGGTGAACTCCTCGATCGGCGACACCGCGGCCTTCAGCCGGAGCATCGACTTCGGCGTGAACACCACCAGCGGCTTGCGCGGCTTGGCGTAGGCCTGGCGGCGCAGCAGGTGGAAGTAGCTCGCCGGGGTCGACGGCTGGGCGACGAACATGTTGTTCTCGGCGCACAGCTGCAGGTAGCGCTCGATGCGGGCACTGGAGTGGTCGGGCCCCTGACCCTCGTAGCCGTGGGGGAGCAGCAGCGTCACCGACGACCGCTGGCCCCACTTCTGCTCGGACGAGGAGATGAACTCGTCGACGATGGTCTGGGCGCCGTTGGCGAAGTCACCGAACTGCGCCTCCCAGAGCACCAGGGCGTCGGGCCGCTCGACCGAGTAGCCGTACTCGAAGCCCATCGCCGCGAACTCGGACAGCAGCGAGTCGTAGATCCAGAACTTGCCCTGGTCGCTGCTCAGGTTGAGCAGCGGGGTCCACTCCTCGGCCGTGATCTTGTCGGTCAGCACGGCGTGCCGCTGGGTGAACGTGCCGCGCCGGGTGTCCTGACCGGTGAACCGCACGTTCGTGCCGTCCATCAGGATCGAGCCGAGTGCCAGCATCTCGCCGAACGCCCAGTCGACGCCGCCCTCGGACGCCATCGCCGCGCGGCGCTCGAGGAGTGTCTGCAGCTTCGGGTGCACCGAGAAGCCCTGCGGCGGTGAGACGTACGCGTCACCGATGCGCTTGAGCACCTCGGCCGGCACCGCGCTCGCGTGGCCGTTGGTGGCGGCGTTGTCGAGCTGCTGCGCCTGGGGCAGGTCGAGGCCGGCCGTGACGTCGCGGTTCACCGTGGGCGGGTGGTTCACCGTGTCGCGGGTCTCGGCGAAGACGCGCTCCAGCTGCTGCTGGTAGTCGCGCAGCGCCTGCTCGGCCTCTTCGACGGTGATGTCGCCGCGCCCGATCAGGCCCTCGGTGTAGAGCTTGCGCACACTCCGCTTGGCCTCGATCAGGTTGTACATCAGCGGCTGGGTCATCGAGGGGTCGTCGCCCTCGTTGTGGCCGCGGCGGCGGTAGCAGACCATGTCGATGACGACGTCCTTGTCGAACGCCATCCGGAACTCGAAGGCCAGCTGCGCCACCCGGACGCAGGCCTCCGGGTCGTCACCGTTCACGTGGAAGATCGGCGCCTGGATCATGCGGGCGGCGTCGGTGCAGTAGACCGACGAACGCGACGACGACGGGGCGGTGGTGAAGCCGACCTGGTTGTTGATGACCACGTGCACCGTGCCGCCGGTGCGGTAGCCCCGCAGCTGCGACAGGTTCAGCGTCTCGGTGACCACGCCCTGGCCGGCGAAGGCCGCGTCGCCGTGCAGCAGCACCGGCAGCACCGAGAAGATCTCGCCCTGCCGGTTGAGCCGGTCCTGCTTGGCCCGGGCCACACCCTCCAGCACCGGGTTGACCGCCTCCAGGTGGGAGGGGTTCGCGGCGAGGTAGACCTTCGTCTTCTCGCCGGTGTCGGCCGTGTAGGTGCCCTCGGTGCCGAGGTGGTACTTCACGTCGCCGGAACCCTGCACACTGCGTGGGTCCTGCTGGCCCTCGAACTCACGGAAGATCTGGCCGTAGCTCTTGCCCGCGATGTTGGCCAGCACGTTCAGCCGGCCGCGGTGCGGCATGCCGATGCAGACCTCGTCGAGCTGGGCCCGCGCGGAGAAGGTGAGCAGCTCGTCGAGCAGGGCGATGACCGACTCGCCACCCTCGAGGCTGAACCGCTTCTGGCCGACGAACTTCGTCTGCAGGAAGGTCTCGAACGCCTCGGCCGCGTTGAGGCGGCCCAGGATGCGCAGCTGCTCCTCGCGACCGGGCTTGGCGTACGGCCGCTCCAGCCGGGCCTGCAGCCAGCGCCGCTGCTCCGGGTCCTGGATGTGCATGTACTCGATACCGACCGTGCGGCAGTAGGTGTCGCGCAGCACGCCGAGGATGTGGCGCAGCTTGGCCATCGGCTTGCCGCCGAAACCGCCGGTCGGCACCTCACGTTCGAGGTCCCACAGGGTGAGGCCGTGCGTGGTGATGTCGAGGTCGGGGTGACGGCGCTGCTTGTACTCCAGCGGGTCGGTGTCGGCCATCAGGTGACCACGCACGCGGTAGGAGTGGATGAGCTCCTGCACGCGGGCGGTCTTGTTGATGTCGTCGTCGTGCGAGACCGAGATGTCCCGCACCCAGCGCACCGGCTCGTAGGGCAGGCGCAGCGACCGGAAAATACGGTCGTAGAAGCCGTCTTCGCCGAGCAGCTTGCTGTGCACGATGCGCAGGAACTCGCCGGACCCGGCGCCCTGGATGATGCGGTGGTCGTAGGTCGACGTCAGCGTCATCATCTTGCTGACCGCGAGCCGGGCGATGGTCTCTTCCGAGGCGCCCTGGTACTCGGCCGGGTAGTCCATCGCCCCGACGCCGATGATGGTGCCCTGCCCCTTCATCAGCCGCGGCACGGAGTGCACGGTGCCGATGGTGCCGGGGTTGGTCAGGCTCAGCGTGGTGCCCGCGAAGTCGTCGGCCCCGAGCTTGCCGCCGCGCGCGCGGCGCACGACGTCCTCGTAGGCGGCCCAGAACTCGGCGAAGTCCATGCCGTCGCAGTGCCGGATGTTCGGCACCAGCAGCTGACGGCTGCCGTCGGGCTTGGGCATGTCGATCGCGATGCCCAGGTTGATGTGCGCCGGCTGCACGATGGCCGGCTTGCCCTCCTCCTCGGTGTAGGAGGCGTTCATCGACGGCATCAGTTCGAGCGCCTCGACCAGCGCGAAGCCGATCAGGTGGGTGAACGACACCTTGCCGCCGCGCGAGCGGGCCAGGTGGTTGTTGATGACGATGCGGTTGTCGATGAGGAGCTTCGCCGGGACGGCCCGCACGCTGGTGGCGGTGGGCACCTCCAGGCTGGCCTCCATGTTGGTCACGACCCGGGCGGCGGGGCCCTTCAGCCGGGTGACCTGGGGCGCGTCCTGGCTCGCGGGGGCCGGTGAGGTGCTGGCCGGTTCGCGAGGGGTGCGGGCGGCCGGGAGCGTGGCCGGCTTGGCGGGCTCCTTGGTGGGGGACTTGGCCACGGAGGCGGGTTGCTGCGCCGGCGCGGCCTGGCCCGGACCCGCGCTGCCCACGGCCGGCGAGGCCGGCTTCGGGTCGGCGGGCTGGGCTGCAGGCTTCGGTGGCTGCAGCGCGGAGGTCGCGACCGGACGGCCGTCGGCCGACCCGTTCGCGCCGGCCGCGGGGATGGTGTCCGAGGGATCGGAGTGCGACTCGTCAGACGGCCGCGAGCTGGTCCGCAGGTGCGGGGTCTCGGACGGCTGGTAGTCCGCGAAGAATTCCCACCAGGCGGGATCCACGGAGGACTTGTCTGCCAGGTACTGCTGGTAAAGCTCGTCGACCAGCCACTCGTTCGGTCCGAACTCGGTCACCACAGGCTCGGAGGACACGGCGAGAATCGCCTTCTTTCAGTGCGGGGCTGAAGGGTACGTCAACCCTAACCCGATCGAGTGGGGCCGCGAGGTATTAGCACTTCCACTCGCCGTCGCCAGGGGGTGGTCTGCGCCACCTGCCGCACCTGACCTGCCGTAAGATGGTTCGACCATGCCTTCACGAAGGTGCCGGCCTCAGGCCGGCTTACCCCAGTCCCGGCCGCGCGCGCGTCGCGCGGCATCCACCCCTGGCTCCGGCCGGCCGTCCTCCGGGTCCGCCCGTAACGGTCCGCTCCCGGCGCAGTCCCCGGCCGGATCTGCCTCGGTTCTCGCGACCGGCCCCGGTGGGCCCGTCTCATGACCGAATGGATACTCCTCGGCCTCGGCGTGCTCCTCACGCTGGGAACGGCGATCTTCGTCGCGGCCGAGTTCTCTCTCGTCGCGCTCGACCGGTCCACCGTCGAGCGGGCGATCGAATCCGGTGACAAGCGCGCCCCCGGAGTCCTCGCGGCCATCCGTACCCTCTCGACACAGCTCTCCGGGGCACAGGTCGGCATCACGATCACCACGCTGGTGGTCGGCTACCTGGTGCGCCCGTCGCTGGCGTCGCTGCTCGAGGGCCCGGCGGAGGCGGTCGGCCTGACCGGCGCGGCCGTCGGCTCCGTGAGCGTGGCGGTCGCGCTGATCGTGGCCACCGGGTTCTCGATGGTGGTCGGCGAGCTGATCCCCAAGAACCTGGCCATCTCGGTGCCGCTGCCCACCGCGCGGGTGGTCGCCGGCCCCCAGCGGGCCTTCTCCACCGTGATGAAGCCCCTGATCACCGTGCTCAACGGCTCGGCCAACCGGCTGCTGCGCGCGGTCGGGGTGGAGCCACAGGAAGAGCTGTCCGCGGGCCGTTCGCCGGAGGAACTGGCGGCGCTGGTGCGGCACTCGGCCGCGGCCGGCACGCTCGACCAGCAGACGGCCACCCTGCTGACCCGCTCGCTGGGCTTCGCCGGTCGCTCCGCGGCCGACGTGATGACGCCCCGCGTGCGCATGCTCGTGCTGCAGCGCGACGACACCGCCTCCGCGGTCATCACGCTGGCCCGGCGCACCGGTCACTCCCGTTTCCCGGTCGTCGAGGGCGATCTCGACGACGTCGTCGGCGTGGTGCACCTGAAGAGTGCGGTGGCCGTACCGATGGAGCGCCGGGACGAGGTGCCGGTCGCGGCGATCATGTCCGAGGCCCTGCGGGTGCCGGAGACCATGCGGCTCGACCCGCTGCTGGTCGAGCTGCGGGCCCTGGGCCTGCAGCTGGCCGTGGTGGTGGACGAGTACGGCGGCACCGCGGGTGTCGTCACCCTGGAGGACGTGGTCGAGGAGCTGGTCGGCGACGTGTCCGACGAGCACGACCGCAGTCGTCCGGGCATCGTGCGCCGCCGTGACGGGGCCTGGCTGGTGCCGGGGCTGATGCGGCCCGACGAGGTGCGCGAGCGCACCGGCGTCGACGTGCCCGACGGGCACGCCTACGAGACGCTCGGCGGATTCGTGATGGCCGGGCTCGGGCGGATCCCGGCCGTCGGTGACGAGGTGGTCCTCGAGGGGGCCCGGGTGCGGGTGGAACGAATGGACGGACGTCGCGTCGACCGGGTGCGTCTGGTGCTCGAGGGCGCCACGCCGGTCCGTGGAACCGAGGTACGCACCATCAAGGACATCACCGAGGCCGGGCCCGACCCGGTGTTCTCGATCTCCGGGGCCCGGGGGCAGTCGTGACCAGTCTTCTCGTCGCGCTTCTCCTGCTGGCGCTCAACTCGTTCTTCGTCGGGGCCGAGTTCGCGGTGATCTCGGCCCGGCGCTCGCAGATCGAGCCGCTGGCCGACGCCGGCAGCCGGGCCGCCAAGACCGCCATGCGCGCCATGGAACAGGTCTCGCTGATGCTGGCCTGCTGCCAGCTCGGCATCACGATCGCCTCGCTGGGCCTGGGGCTGGTGGCCGAGCCGGCGATCGCCCACCTGATCGAGGCGCCGGCCGAGGCGGCCCACCTGCCCGAGGGCCTCATCCACCCGCTGGCCTTCGCGATCGCCCTGGCGGTCGTCAGTTACCTGCACGTGGTGCTGGGCGAGATGGTGCCGAAGAACCTGGCGCTGGCCGGCCCCGACCGGGCCGTGCTGCTCCTGGCGCCCCCGCTGATGGCGGTCGCCCGGGCCACGTCCCCGGTGATCCGGCTGCTCAACTGGTTCGCCAACCACGCCGTGCGGCTTCTCCGGGTCGAGCCGAAGGACGAGGTCGCCTCCACCTTCACCGCCGACGAGGTGGCCTCGATCGTCTCCGAGTCGACCCGCGAGGGCCTGCTCGACGACCACGGGCTGCTCACCGGTGCGCTGGAGTTCAGCGAGCTCAGTGCCGGCGACCTGATGATCCCGGTGGGCCGGCTGGTCACGGTGCCGGCCGGGAGCACCCCGGCCGAGGTGGAACGGCTGGTGACCCGCACCGGGTTCAGCCGCTTCCCGGTGGTGCGGTCGTCCGGCGCGCCGGAGATCGAGGTGCTCGGGTACCTGCACCTGAAAGACCTGCTCTACGCCGACGACGAGCGCCACGCCCAGCCGATCCCGGAGAAGCGGGTGCGGTCGCTGGTGTCGGTCAGCACGCAGGACGAGGTGGAGGAGGCCCTGGCGACGATGCAGCGAGCCGGCAGCCACCTGGCCCGGGTCGTCGACCACGACGGCCGCACGCTCGGTGTGCTCTTCCTGGAAGACGTTCTGGAGGAGCTGGTCGGCGAGGTCCGGGACGCCACTCGGAGGGCTCCCGCGCGAGCCTGATCGCTTCACGACCGCTTCTGCGAGGCTCACTCCCTTGTTCAGGTTGTTCAGGGGCGTGAGCCTCTTCACCTTTGCCAGAAGTAACGCTCTGATTGCACAGAGCGATGTCAGAGTGGGCGCCGCCCCACCCTGCAGGTTTCAGTAGCCTCACTCGAGGCCCTGACTGCAAATGCCAGCGATACGTGCCACTGAGTTCTGTGTCACCTCAAGGTTTTAACGGAGTGTCATGACCCGTGTTGGATCCGTGCTCGGTGTCACGGAAGTAATAACACTGGGTTGAGGAACTCATGCGCCAAGTGCGGGATATTGGACGTCGTCCGAACGGGTTAGGTCCCGCAGCGCGTCTCGACTTGATTTACCCCACCCCGGGGCCTTTATAGTTCCGTGACTCATCACCCAGAGTGCGGTAGGTAGGAACCCCCTCCACCTCCCTTCAGCCCTCCAGGAGGATCACCGGTGCCGTCGCATCGCGCCGACACAGCTGCCCCGCAGCTGCGACCCCGCCCGAACCGGAGCAACCGGTCCGGCGGAACGCAGCGTCGCTCAGGTTCCAGCTCTGCCCGTCGTCCCATCCGCAGGCCCGGCTCATCGCTGAGTGCCCCCCAGGTCGGTATCGCCGGCGCCCTGGGCATCGCCACCATCGCCGCCCCGATCAGCGGCGCGATGGCCGACCCGATGCCCCAGGCGAAGGTCAACCAGATCAGCAGCACGGTCGCCAGCGTCAGCGCGGTGAACTTCCCGGCTGCGGCCGACGCCGCCGGCATCGGGGTGAAGACCCTCAAGGTCGTCACCACCGAGACCGTCGAGAGCTCCACGCCGGATCTGCTCGCTGCTCCCAAGACGATCGTCGTCGACCGCGCCTCGCGGTCCGGTGAGCGCTCGGTGCTCCCGGGTTGCAGCGGTGTGGCGGTCACCGGCGCGGCCAACGGCCAGATCCCCGACAGCTCGCTCTGCACGCTGTGGGACTCCGGTCACCGCCTGCGTGCCGACGCGGCCGTCGCCCTCGCGAAGCTGAACATCGCCTACAAGCAGACGTTCGGCGACGACATCTGCATGACCGACTCGTACCGCTCGCTCAGCGCGCAGTACTCGGTGCGGGCGCGCAAGCCCACGCTGGCTGCAGTGCCCGGCACCAGCGAGCACGGCTGGGGTCTGGCGGTCGACCTGTGCGACGGTGTCGAGACCGGTAGCGGTTCGCGGTTCCAGTGGCTGGTCGACAACGCGTCGGACTACGGCTGGGAGAACCCGGAGTGGGCCAAGCCCGGCAACGGTCAGTACGAGCCGTGGCACTGGGAGTACACCGCCGGCGAGTGAGCTCGTCGCTCTGGATTTTTCGCTTTTCCTGGTCGTCCTGGGTGGTGAACCCGCGGCCGTGTTTCGGCGACTCCGGCGGCGGCCCGACTCGCGCGTCCCGGCAGTTCTCCTCCCGTACCGTGCGGAGAGTGCCACGGTGCGGGCTGCCGATTCGCTGCGGATGACCGTCCCCGGGGCGGCCGAATCACGACCGCGGGTAGCTCTTGAATTTTTGTGGGCCCGTTGGCTCGGGCTCTTGGCAGGGTGCTCTCTGGAGTCTCGTCAGGGGCTTGTCTCGAGGGGAGGGTCCCGCTTCAGGGGCGGGCTCACCCTCGTTGCCTGCTGATGGTCTACCGGAGCCGACGGCTGAGCGCCGGTCCGGGAGGCTCGTCCTGCGTATTCTTGTTAGTTCTCGGGGCCGCACGACTCCCGTGCGCCGCACGGACTTCCGTGCTCGGCTCCCGTTGCGGGGGACTTCGGTTCGGGCTGATCGGCCCTCATCGAGTTCCCACTGGTTTCTTGCCGTGGCCTACGCCGCCTTCAGGACGCCGGCCTCGGTGATGATGCAATTTTTCAGGTGGTGCGGTGTCCGTTCACGCGACCCTGGTGCGGCCCTGTAACTAGAGGCTCGACTCGGCTGTCACGTACCGGCGCTGGTAGTGCTCTGGTTCGCGTGGTGCTGGTGTTGCCGTAATGCCTTGCGTTGCGGAGGATCTGAGCGAGCTGAAGGTCAGCTGGCTTCGCGGAGCTGCGTGGCCTTGCGAGCCTCGCGACGCTCCTTGCGCTCGGCCACGTAAATGGCCTCGCGGTCTTCCTCGGTGAGGCCGCCCCACACGCCGTACGGCTCGCGGACCGACAGGCCGTGCTCACGGCACTGCTGCATCACCGGGCAGCCGGCGCACACGGCAACCGCTGCGGCGTCTCGCTTGTGCCGGGCCGGACCGCGCTCGCCCTCGGGGTGGAAGAAGAGCTGGGGGTCGGCCTCGCGGCATGAACCCTGGTACTGCCACTCCCAGACGTCGGCGACGGGAACGGGGAGTCGGGAAAGCTCGGCCATGGGATCCTCCGCGGTGTTGCGTTGACCAGCCCCTCGGCTGATCGGGTGCTTAGAACCTTACTAACCGAGTCAGCCATTGTTCAAGCCCTTCGCTCCGAAACTTGTTCACGAGTACTTCAAGGTTCAGGGATGCGGGATGGCCCGATTCGTGGCAGGGGTGGGTGCCCGAGGTTGTTCGGAGGAGTCTGGCGGCGGCCTGTTCATGCCTCTGACCTGCTCTTATGTCAGAAACGATCAGGAAGTGACCAGGACCGGACAGGGGTTGTTCACCGAGTGGACAAGGTTGTTCACGGGGGTGATGCGGGTGCATCGCTTCGCGCGAATCGGTGCACGAAGCGCTTCGCGGCGAAGCGATTCAGCGGCGTGTCGCGCTCGTGCAACGCTTCACAAGCCGCTTCGGGCGAGGGCTGAAGCGATTCGGGCAGGATGATCTGAAGCGGTTCGCGGTCTTGTGGGGGGTTCGTGACCGTGAATCGGTTGTCCGGTTCTGCCCGGGGGGCGGCTCGGTGGTCCTGGCCTGCCAGTCCTGGCCTGCCAGTCCTGCTCTGCCAGTCCTGCTCTGTCGGTCCGGGCGGGATGGCCTGACGCGGTTGACCGGGCTGCTTGGTCAGGCGGGAGCGAGGAACGCGGTGACGGCCTGGAGGGTTGCCGGTTCGCGAAGGATCGATCCGTGGGTGGCGCCGTCCACCACGAGGAGCTGGGCCGAGGGCAGGACTTCCCGCACGTGCTGAGCAGCGCTGACCCGTTCCCGGTCGAGTGCGCCGACGATCATCTGGGTGGGCACGGTGAAGCGTTCGAGGGTGTCGTCGTCCACACCCGGGTCGTCTTCGGAGCGAGACATGTAGGCGGCCAGGGCCTGGGCGTCGTTGGCGGCGAAGGCGTGGCGGGTGGCGGCGTCGAGCTGGGTGCCGGTGTGGTGTTGCCAGCCGGTGAGGAAGCCGTCCATGCCTCCTTCTCTCAGGGCGGTGATGCAGCCGGGGAAGAAGACGCGGTCGAACGCCCCCTTGTCCGTGCCTGGCGCCCCAGCGATGGAGACGAACCGATTCAGGCGTTCCGGGTGGGTCGCGGCCAGGGAGAAACCGATGCGCCCGCCGAGCGAGTACCCGACGTAGTCGACGGTGGCAGGGCCCTCTGCCCCGGGGCCGGCGATGGGCTGGGCGCTCGCGGTGGGGCCGGCGTTCGGGGCCTGGCCGGGCCCCGAGATGCGGTTGTCGCCGGGGGCTCGGCCGGTGGTGGCCGTGCTCCCGATCACCTCGTCGAGGACGGCGATGATGTCGGCGACGAATGCGTCCATGCCGTAGGCGGTTTCGTGGTGAGGGCCGTCGCTGCGCCCGTGGCCACGGAGGTCGACGGTGATCACCCGATGTGTCGTCGTGAGCGCGCGCACGTATCCGAAGCCGCGCCAGATCGCCTGCGAGAGCGCTGTGCCGTGGGACATCAGCACGGTGGGCGCTCCCTCGTCGCCCGAGACGCAGGGGAAGGTGCGGTAGACGATGCGCGTGCCGTCGACCGGGCTGTTCACGGAATCCACGGGACTGACGGTACTGACCTGCGCCCGGGGCACCCGGTAGCGGGCTACCCGGCGCCGCACGGCCGCGCGACTACGTGTGGTGGGTGCCGATAGCTACACGCCGGGCCCCTTGGTGTGGCCGCTCCCGCTGCGCGTCGCTCCCGCTGCGCGTCGCCCCAACTACAACTACTGGGCGGCCCGCTGTGGCGCGCGCCAACTACTGGGTGCCTCGCTGCGCGGTGCCCAGCTGCGCGGTGCCCAGCTGCGCGGTGCCCAGCTGCGCGGTGCCCAGCTGCGCGGTGCCCAGCTGCGCGGTGCCCAGCTGCGCGGTGCCCAGCTGCGCGGCGCGCCTCAGCTGCGCGGCGCGCCTCAGCTGCGCGGCGCGCCTCAGCTGCGCGGCCTCCCGGCTGAGGAGAAGTGGCCCGCTCTGCGTTGGGCCTGGCCATGCGAGGCGGGCGCCGGTCTCGCTGTGGGCCTCTGGGCGCGCGCCGTCTGTCCTCCGCCGGCCGTCACCGCGGCCGAGGCGCAGCCCAGCGGGCGGCCGCGCGGCCTGGCCGGTCGTCGCGCGGCCGAGCGACGACCGGCGGCGTGTGGCAGTCTCGCGCCCGTAGACGGCCGTTCGGTGGGATCAGACAGCCGCGTCGACAGCGTTCAGCGGTGGGGGAGTTCGGGGGCGGGGGAATCGAGGGGGACCGCGGCGCCTCGGACCAGGTCCAGCTCGGCCGACTCCCGGGGCAGCACCGTGTTCAGGGCCCAGTCGGCGGCCGTGCGCACCCGGTTGCCCGGCATCGCGAGCAGGTGGTAGCCGCGGGTCACGGCCTTGGCCGGCAGCCCGGACAGCGGCACCCGCAACGGGTTTGCCGCCGCCTGTGCCCCGCCCAGATCTACGACGAAGCCCAGGTCGTGATGCTTGTACGCCCGGCGCTCGCCGACCCCGAACGACGCCGCGACATTCGCGGCCGCCCGCTTGCCCTGCCGGGTGGCGTGCTGGGCAGTCATCGCGGTGACCTCGCCCGGGCGGGTGAGGTCGGGCACGGCCGCTATGTCACCGCAGGCGAAGAGCTCGGGATGGTCTGGCACGCCGAGGAACTCGTCGACCACCAGACGGCCCTGCTGCAACGGCAGATCGAGGCCGGACACCAGAGGGTCGGGGTGCACACCCACGCACCAGATCAGGCTGCGGGTTCGCACGAACTCGCCGTCGGTGAGCAGAACGCCCTCGCGCGTGGCCTCTTTCACCGAGACGCCCATCATCACCTCAACCCCTCGTCGCCGCAGCACCCGGTCGGAGGAGCGCGAAAGACGTTCATCCAGAGTGGGAAGTACCCTCTTGGCCGTGTCGAGCAGCAGCCACCGCGCCTTCTGCCCGGCCAGCCTCGGCCGGTGCCTCAGCAGGGCATCGGTGATGAGGGGACCCTGGGCCGCCACCTCGGTGCCCGTGTATCCGGCCCCGACCACCACAAAGGTGCAGCGCTGATCGCGCTCGGCCTGGTCGTCGGTGGTGTCGGCCAGTGCCACCTGGCACGTGATGTGGTCTCGCAGGTACACCGCCTCGGGGATACCCCGGAAACCGTGGGCGAACTCGTCGATTCCGGGGACTGGCAGCAGCTTGTTCACACTGCCTGCCGCCAGCACCAGCCGGTCGTAGCCCAGGGTGCCGCTGTTGCCCTCGGCGTCGAGATAGGTCACGGCCCGGCCCGGCAGGTCGATGCCCTCGACCGAGCCGAGCACCAGCCTCACCTTCGGCAGCGTCTGGGCCAGCGACACGGCGATGCGGCGAGGATCGAGCGTGCCGGCCGCCACGTCGGGCAGCAGCGGCAGGTAGAGGAAGTAGTTGGTCGGGTTGATCAGCACGATCTCGGCAGCGTCACCGGCGGTGCGACTCAGACCTCGGGCGGCCTCGAACCCCGCGAAGCCCGCCCCGACGACGATGATTCTGGCGCGCTGACGATCTCTGAAGGCAGCATCCGTCACCATGCACCGACCCTAGGTCGACGTTGCCTGGGCCGCCACGCCGGAGGACTCCAGGCGGAGCAGGGTCTGCTTCGCCGTGGGACCACCGACGTACTGCCCGGACGAACCGTCGCTGCGGACGACCCGATGACACGGCACCACCACCGGCAGCGGGTTGCGGGCGCAGGCCGTGCCGACCGCCCGCACCGCCTTCGGGCTGCCCGCCGCCAGCGCCACGGCGGCGTAGCTGGCCGTGCTGCCGTAGGCGATGGTCTGCAGGTGGGCCAGCACATTGTGTCGGAAAGCGCCGCTGGCCAGCCGGAAGTCGAGCCCGAGGTCGAACCGCTGACGGTCGCCGTGCAGGTACTCGTCGATCTGCTGGGCGGCTCCGTCGAGCCGGGCCGGGGCGTGCATCAGGCGCGGGCTGATGCGGGCGGCCAGATCGGTGAGCACCTCTTCGTGCCCCTCGACCGCGAACGCCACCCGGACCAGCCCCAGCGACGTGGCCGCCAGCAGCAGCGGCCCCAACCGGGTGTCGATGGTGCGGTAGGCGACGTCGAGCAGGCCGCTCTCACCGGCCTCGCGGGCCAGTCGTGCCCGCAGCCCGGTGTGGTGGTCGGTGCCGTCGCCGTCGAGCAGCTCGATCAGCGCCTGCTCGACGGCGCTCAGCTCGGCCTGCTGGCCGGGGAACTGGTCGTCGGTGTCGGGGGCCATGGCGGCTGCCTCCTCCTGGGCCGAGAGCTCGGCGAGGTCGGGAAAAAGATTGAGGATGCTGGGGTTCCAGGGTTTCTGGGCGGGGATCGCGCTCACGACAGCTCCTGGGTGGGGATCGGCTGGAAGATGCGGCGCAGAGTGGTGATGCCGTCGGACGCCGCGCGCCGGGCCGCCACCACCGAGCAGCCGAGGATCGCGGCGACCTCGGTGTAAGGCAGCCCGGCCACGTGGTGGTAGGCCACCGCCTGACGCTGCCGCAACGGCAGGGCCAGCACCGCCGGCCACGGGTCGAGCATGTGATCGGCGTTCGGCCCCAGCCCGACCTCGTCGGCGCCGCTGAACCCGGCCGCGTGCCCGTGCGCGATGGTGTGCCCGAGCTCGACGTCGTCTCGATCGGGAGCGCCGTCGGGAGGGTCGCTGCCGTCGGGCAGCTCGGGCACCGGCGTGGGATTGCGGGACATGAGCCGGATCTGGTCGATCGCCTTGCGGTGGGCGATGGTGACCAGCCAGGCCTCGACATCACTGTCGGGCGCGAGGGCCGGATAGGCCCGCATTGCCGCCAGGAACGTTTCTGACCAGGCATCGTCGGCGGCGACCGGGCCGACGACCGCACGGCACACCCGCAGAACGGTGGGACCGTGGCGCTCGACCACACGCTCGAAAGGTTCTCGCTTCACAATGGGTAAACGCCCCCCACTCCCCGGATGTGAGGTCCCACCCCGACAATTTTTCCGACCCCGAATCCGCACCGAGGAAGCCGCATGCGCGAACCCGTCACCGTACGCCCCCGCACCCCCGCCGACCTGCCGTTCGTGGCCGGGGCGCTGAGAGGGGTACACGAACAGGACCGGTACCCGATGATCTGGCCGGACGATCCCGCGGCCTGGCTCGACCCGCCCGGGACGACCGCCGCGTGGGTGGCGGTCGAGACCGACGTGACCGCCACGTCCACCATTCTCGGGCACCTCTGTGTGGTGAAGGGCGCGCACGACACCAGCGTCTCCCGCCTCTTCACCACCCCCGCCGCCCGTGGACGCGGCCTGGGCCTGGGCGAACGCCTGCTCGGAGAGGCCGTGCGCTGGGCTCGTGATCGAGGCGAGCACCTGGTGCTCGACGTGGTGGACGACGGCGGCCCCGCGCCCGCCCTCTACGAGCGCCTGGGCTGGCGGCTGACCGGCACGGACGTCGCCGACTGGGCCACTCCCGAGGGGCAGTATCTGCCGATCAGGCTGTACCGGGCTCCGGCCGAAGCGGTTTCGTCCGAGAGCAGGCCAAAGAGCTCAGGGGCCAACGATGGTGGACGCGCGGGGCGGCGCGGTCACGATCGGCGCCATGGTCACGTCGGAGCCGGGAACGGACGACCCGGAAATCTTCGGCGCAGTGCCGTCTTCGGCCGGAGCCGGACGGCAGCCGGTGATCAGGACGACGGCGGTGAGCACGGTCAGTGAGGTGGCGGCGGATCGGCGGGACGTGAACACGCTCGCCAACGTAGAGGACCTGTTCGGGGCCTGTGGGTGGTTTCACCCAGATGTGATGTTCAGGCTTCCCGATGGGTCAGGAATCGCGTGAGTTCCGCCAGCTCGTCGAGAGCGGTCACCGACAGGTCGTGGCCCTCGAGCGCCCGGTTGGCCAGGTCGACCTCGTGCGCGGCCTCGGCCAGCGCCCGGTCGCGGGCACCGGCGTCTTCGAGGATGCCGGCGATGCGCAGCAGGTCGGGCTCCGGGTCGTCACCGGCGAGCCAGCGGCCGACCTCCTGCGCCGCGGCTCCACCACCGCTCAGCACCGAGGTGACGGGCAGGGATTTCTTGCGGGCCCGCAGGTCGGACAGCACCGGTTTGCCTGTGACCGCCGGGTCGCCCCAGATGCCGAGCACGTCGTCCACCCATTGGAAAGCCATGCCGACGTGCGCGCCGTAGGTGCCCAGCGCGTCGACCATCGGCACCGAACCACCCGCCAGAAGTGCCCCCAGGCGCCCACTTGCCGCCAGGAGCGCACCGGTCTTGCCGGCGGCCATCGCCTTGCACTCGTCGAGCTCGACCCACGAGCGCCGCTCGAAGGCGAGGTCTTCGGTCTGCCCCCGCACCAGCTCACGCACCGCGGACCCGAGCGCGCGCACGGCCTGCGGGTGCAACGCCAGCTGATCCTGCGCGAGGTTGAGCAGGGCGTCTCCGGTCAGGATCGCTGACGGCACGCCCCACACCGCCCACACCGTGGGCCGATGGCGGCGTTCGGTGTCGCCGTCCATCACGTCGTCGTGGATGAGCGAGAAGTTGTGCACCAGCTCGACCGCGACCCCGGCCGGCACCGCCTGCTCGGCGGGCGCCCCGCAGGCCTCGGCCGCCAGCAGCGCCAGGGCCGGGCGAACCGCCTTGCCCCCGGAACTCTCTCGGGGCGTGCCGTCCGACTCGGTCCAGCCCAGGTGGTATTCGGCGATGGACCGGTTGACCGGGTCGAGCTGCCGCACGGTGTGGCGCAGCGCCGGCTCGACCAGGGAACGGGCGCGGGTGAGAACAGGTGGTCCAGACATCGCCATCGTCGTCATACCCGCAGCCTCCGAACGGTCCAGGACGCGGAAACCGTCGGGTTCCCGCTGGGAACAGCGCTTTTCGTCGTGCCCGGTCGGTCTGCCGCCGAACCGGCGACCCCCGGCGGCCGTCATGCCCCCAACGACCACGGACCGTCAGCAGTTCCACCCCGAACCCGTTCCAGTCTTCCCCAGATCGGGCGTTCGCGCCCGTCGGCGGGGGACGGTTCCGCAGATAGATGGCCGGAAAGGAAAGTGTGGTGCTTTCGATTATCGATAATCGAAAGCACGGGCTTCCGTGATCCGGCCCGGCCAGTGGTAGCGAGCACGTGCTCCGGCCAGTGGTAGCGGTTACGGGGCGTCGGCCAGAGGTAGCGGTTACGGGCACTGGCTAGAGGCAACGGTTGCGGGCGCCGGCCAGAGGTAGCGGTTGCGGGGCGCTGGCCAGAGGTAGCGATCGCGGGCGCTGGCTAGAGGTAGCGGTTGCGGGCGCCGGCTAGAGGTAGTGGTTACGAGCATTGGCTAGAGGCAGCGGTTGCGGGCGCTGGCCAGCGGTACCGGGTACAGGCACCGGCTAGAGGTAACGGCCACGGGCACCGGCTAGCGGTAGCGAGTACAGGCGCCGGCCAGCGGTAGCGAGCAGAGTACTGAGCCGCCGAAACAGAAAAGACGATGCGCCGGGGGACGAGGGGAAATCGATCGGACAGGCAGCCGGAGTGAGGCCTGGTCGCAGAACGCCGGGGACTGCCGGTGCACGTCGTCTGTGCACCCGACCTCCCGACATGATTCGATGCCGATGTGAACTCCATCAGTCGGGGCTGGCTGTTCATCATCCTGTTCGGCGGTGCGGCCGTTCTGCTCCTCGCCGCGCGCGGATTCGGCGGGGCCGGCGACATCACGGGGTCGGTCGAGAGCGAGACGACCAACCCCGGGATTCCCTACGCCGGCACGGCCGAGGGGCCGGACGGGTCGGACGGGTCGGACGACGACCGGGAACTCCCGGCCCGCTTCCCGCGGCAGGGCGAGGGCACGCTGTTCGCCGGCCGGGCCCAGCTGCTCCCGGTGTCCGGCGACACCATGGTGCTGTCGGCCTACGAGGGGGACGAGGTCACGGCCCAGGCCGTGCCGGTGCTGTCGGTGGACGCCGACGAGGGGTTCTGGATCGGCAGCCCGGGCGAGCGTCTCTGGGTGCAGCTCGTCGGCCCGCCGCCGGAGTCGCCCTACCGGGTACGGGCCGGTGACTCGGTCACGTTCAGCGGCCGGATCGTCGAGCACAGCGCGTCGTTCGCGGCCCGGGTCGGCGTCGACCGGGCCGAGGGTTCCCGCACGCTGGCGGTGCAGCGGGCCCACATCGAGGTCAGCAAACGCACTCTGGCCGTGGCTCCCTAACTTGAACAGTTGAGGACCCGGATCACCCGGACGGATCAGAGAACCACCCTCGGCTGAGGCTCAGGCCGGGGGCAGGTCTGTCGATAACCGGTGGGTGCCTCACGCATCGACTGTTCTCGGAACCACGCTCTCACCCGAGAAGATCGACCCGCAACCCCACCCCGCGAAACCGGAGTTCCGGCCGGACATCGAGGGTCTGCGTGCGGTCGCGATCATCCTGGTGGTGCTCTACCACTGCGGCGTCAGCGCGTTCAGCGGCGGTTACGTGGGCGTGGACGTCTTCTTCGTCATCTCCGGCTTCCTCATCACCGGGCACCTGGCCCGCGAGGTGGAGACGACGGGACGGCTGCACATCGGCCGGTTCTACGCCCGCCGCGGCATGCGGCTGCTGCCCGCGGCCACGCTGACGATCGTCGCCACCTTGCTGGCCGCCTGGTGGTGGCTGCCCTCGGTCCGGCTGAAGGACATCGCCACCGACGGGCTGGCCGCGACCGGCTACGTGCTGAACTACCGGCTCGCCGCGACCGGCACCGAGTACCGCGGCGAGGGGGACCTGCCCTCACCGCTGCAGCACTTCTGGTCGCTCGGCGTGGAGGAACAGTTCTACCTGGTGATCCCGCTGCTGCTGGTGCTCACCGCGGTGCTGCTGAAGCGCCGGGCCGCCTTCGTCGCGGTGATCGCGCTGGTCACCGCCGGGTCGTTCGCCTGGTCGGTGCTGTCCACCGACGAGCTCGCGAACTGGGCCTACTTCGGGGCCCCGACCCGGGCCTGGGAACTCGGCGCGGGAGCCCTGCTGGCGCTCGCCCTGCCCTACACGCCGCGGCTGCCCGACGCCCTGGCCTCGCTGGTACGGCTGATCGGCCTCGGCCTGATCGTCGTCGCCGCGATGAACTTCGACGACCGCACCCCGTTCCCGGGGTACCACGCGGGTCTGCCGGTGCTCGGCGCGTTCCTGGTGATCGCCGCGGGCCGGGCCGTCAGCGGGCGCCTGCTCAGCCACGGCGTGATGCGCGCGATCGGCGCCCGCTCGTACTCCTGGTACCTCTGGCACTGGCCGGTGCTGCTCATCGCCCCCTACGCGCTGGACGAGGACTTCGGCACCGGCAAGAAACTGGCCGCCGCCGGCTGCGCCTACCTGATGGCCGTGATCAGCTACGCGATGGTCGAGCGCCCCCTGCACGAGCTCGGCCGCGAGCGTCCCGGGTGGGGCGTGAACGCGCTCACCGGGCTGGGACTCATGGTGGTGGCCGCGGTGGTGTCCCTGCTGGTGCCGGTGCTGCCCGACCGCACCCCGGAGGGCACGGTGAACGCCGGGCGGGTCGAGCTGACCGGCAGCACCAGCGCCCGCGAGAAGCAGCTCGAGCAGAAGCTCAGCGCGTCGCTGAAGGTCGACGACCTGCCGAAGAACCTGACGCCGAGCCTCAAGGGTGCGGCCCGGGACCTGCCGCCGGTCTACTACGACGGCTGCCACCAGGAGCTCGAGATCAAGGACGTGCCGAAGAGCTGCGAGAACTTCGGCGATCCCCGGGGCAAGCGCACCGTGGTGCTGTTCGGGGACTCGCACGCGGCCCAGTGGTGGCCCGCGCTCAACCAGGTCGCCAAGCAGAAGAAGTGGCGCTTCGCCAGCTTCACCAAGAGCGCCTGCACCGCCGCCGACGTGCGGATCTACCTGGAGCTGACCAAGCGCGACTACACCGAGTGCATCCAGTGGCGCCGCGACATCCTCAAGCGGGTGCAGGCGATGAAGCCCGCCGTGGTGGTGATGTCGGCGAACGCGGACGGCGGCGAGGCCCTGAACGGTGAGGGCTCGCAGGACGACCGCTGGGTGGAGGGCTGGCGCCGCAACGCCGAGGCCATGCAGGCCACCGGCGCCCAGGTCGTCTACCTCGAGGACAGCGCCTGGCCCAAGGTGAACGTGCCGGAGTGCCTGTCGACCAAGCCCACCGAGATCTCCGACTGCGCCGCCAGCGAGCGCCAGGCCACCACGGCCCCCGACCGGCGCAAGCTGATCGAGGAGATGATCGAGGACATCGGTGGCACCGTGGTGGACCCGATGCCGTGGTTCTGCGCCCCGAAGGGCTGCCCGACGGTGGTCGGCAACATGCTCGTGTACCAGGACGACAGCCACGTGACACAGGTCTACGCGAAGTTCCTCGGGCCCATCCTGGGCGAGAAGCTACGGCTCAGGCAGCTCAAGTAGGGCTACTCCACCCAGCCGTGCCGCCGGGCCAGCGTGACCACCGCGCGGCGCAGCTGGGTGATCTGCTCGCCGGTCATGCTCGGCACCGATTCCAGGCACACCTCGGCCAGTTCGGCGTTCAGCGTGTCGGCCGTGAGTACCTCGCGGGCGGCCGGCCGGACGGCCCCGTTGGCCACCGGAGCGGCGCTCGCCGCCGTGCGCTGCGGAGCGATCGTGGCGGAGCCCGGGGTGGGCACGGCCGCTCCTTGGGACGCGGCGGCCAGGGTGGCCGGAGAGGGCACCGAGGCGGGTGTGGGCACCGGCGGGGCGGCTGTGGCCACGGAGCCGTTGGCCACGCTGGTGTGCGGCTGGGCGGCCGGGCTCGGCGTGGGATGCGGCTGCGCGGTGGGCCCGTGGGTGGAGGGGGCCTGCACGGCCGGCGAGGGCACGGGACCGGCCGGTTTCGCGGGCGCGGTGCTCACCGGCGGTACCACCGGACGGCCCTTGATCACCCTCACGGCCGTGGCCTTGAGGCCGCGCTCGCCCTCGATCACGTCGAACTCCACCGGAACTCCCGGGTGGTACTGATGCTTTTCTGCAAGCAGTGCGTTCGCGTGAAGAAAGACGTCTTCACCACCGGCGTCCGGGGCAATGAAGCCGTATCCACGAATTTCGTCGAACCGCAGTATCTTTCCTGTCGCCACAGCAGTCGCATCCTTCTCGTCGTCAGGTGCGCGAGGTGGCCGATAATAGCGGGTCCGTCCTCGCGGATTCCTTCTGCCGGACACTCTTCCAGATATCAGAATGCCTGGTCAGGCGGGTTGCGAGAACTTGCCGTCGGGAGGCGGGAAATGACTCGCGAGTATCACCAGGTATAACGATGTCAGGTGAGTTTCGGTTCCGTTCAGGCGGTCGGATAATCCGCCGAACGGCCCGAGGCCAGGGCCCGGAAACGGGCTATCAGGTCGGACTGCCGGGCCGGGAGAAACTCCTGTGCCACGGCCGCCGCGTCGTCGTAGGCGGAGATCAGGAGTTTCCGGGCGATGGGCTGCCCGGTGCTCTCGATCAATGTGAGTGTCGCCAGAGTGAGAGCGAATCTCAGACGGGGCGGAAGTTCCGCGGTGTGCAGGGCCCCGTCCCGCGGCAGATTGGGCACGCACTCACTGAGGGCGCCCATCGCGGCCGACGCCAGGGCGTGCCGCGCCTCCGGATCGGTCTCCCGGGCACAGGCGAGCAGGCTGTTCTCGGCGTTGGTGATGCGGGGATCGGTGGGTGGTTCGGGGGCCCGGGTGTGGATGACCTCGAGCCGGTCGGGGGTCTCGTCGCCCACGTTGCTGCCCGAGTTGTTGCCCGGACTGCCGCCGAGGCTGTTGCTGCTGCGGACGCTGGGGGCGCCCAGTTGCGGGAGCGGCGCGCGCGGCGGTTGTCTCGGGCTGCGCGGGGCCGGCGACGGCGGACGCGCCGGTTGCGTCTCGGGGGATGCCGCAGGACGCGGTGGCCGGGTTGCGTGGGGCGGTCGTGGTCGCGCGGTGTCCGGTCGTGCGATGTCTGAATGCGCGGCGTCCGGGCGGGCCGGGTTCGGGGCGGCCGGGAAGGGGTGTGTGGCGCCCCTGTCGTCGCGGGGCGGGTGCTGTTCCAGGTGGGGCGCGGGCCGGTTCCAGGGGGCAGGGTTGCGGGGACCGGCGTTGCGGGCGGCCTGGTCACGAGGAGTCTGGTTGCGCGCGGTGGGATTGCGCGGCTGGTGGGGTGCGCGCGGGGACACGCTGGTGGGCGCGGTGTTTCCGGCCGGGGAGTTTCCGCCCAGGACGGTGCGCGGGGTGCTCGCACCGGACGTCGTGTAGCCCCCGCTGGTGTACCCGCCACTGGTGAAACCGCCTGCGGCGAAACGGGATGCGGTCTGGTCGCCGCGCTCGGGGCGGCGCGGCCGGGGCGTCGGGCGCGGTGGCCGGGGGCGGGTGCGGCTGGCGTCGGCGTCCCGCGGCGCGTCGGTGGTCGCGGCCGAACGGCGGACGTCGCGGTCACCTCCCGGCCCCCCTCGCCCCTGCGGGGCGTGAGAACGGGGGGCGTCCTCGGCCGACCCGCGTGGATCCGCAGCGCTCGCCCGGTTCTGGGGCCGGACGTCGCGCGCGCTCGTCGTATACGTACCCGGGGCAAGACCCTGGGGGTCGGGGGCGCGGAGGTCAGCGGCCGCGGCGGACGCGTCGTGGGTGTTCGGCGACGAGGCGGCGCGGTGGAGTTCGTGGCCACGGGCGTCGAGGTCGCGCAGGTCGGCGGTGGCCGGGGTCCACGGACGCACCGTGGGGCCGTTGCCGGAACTCGTGGGTGGGGTGTCGAAGCCGCGGAGGTCGGTGGTGTGGGTGTCCACCGTCGGCGGGTTCCAGGGGGGCACGTCACGGGAGTCGGTGGCGCGCGGGGGAGCCGGGTGGTCGCGCAGATCGGCCACCGCCGGGGGCTGACCGGCGGAGGGCCGGCCGGCGAAGGGCACGTCGTCGAGCGTCGGGTCGGGGAAGGACGGGGCCGTGAAGTAGTCGTCCCTGGAGAAACCGGACGACGCGGGAGGGAGGTCCGGCTGAAGGTTCGCCGTGTGGAAGGTGGGCCCGGAGGGGCCGGTGACCGGCGCGTCCGCCATGGGGGAGGTGACCCCGTGCGGGAGGGGAGCCGAGGGGCCACCGAACCAGGGCGAGGGGGCGAAGGCGGAGGCGCTGGCGAACGAGGAGATCCGGCGGGCCAGAGCGTCGGGATGAAGCACGCGGTAACGCGGTGAACTGGGAGCGGCCTGGTGACGAGGGTTGCGCTTCGCGAAGAGGTCGCCGTGCTGGTCGAGCACGACCATCACGCGGGACTCGTCGGTGTGGCAGTAGGCGGCCAGCGTCGCGGCGTCGAACTCCTGCAGGTCTGCCGCGGTCGACAGCACGTCCACGTCGATCACGGCGGTGGCCCCCTCAGGCTCTTCAACTACTCCCAGCAATCAGGAGGCCCCATTCTCTCGACGCTGCGTGACCATCGAGAGTGCGACACGCCCTAACTCCTGTGACTGAAGAGAATTGGGTGCACAAACAGAACGTGATCATGCGAAACCTCCCGGCGGAGGTTCCGCATGATCACGAGGGGGCTCAGGCCAGCAGGCCGCGGACCTCTCCGGAGATCTGCAGGTCTTCGCGGGCCGTCACCACGAAGGTGCGCACCGGCGCCTTCTCGGCGCTGATTTCCAGGTCGCTGTGGGCCTGGTGGTTGAGTGCGCCGTCGACGAGCACACCGGCCCAGCCGAAGGCGGTGGCCACCTTGCCGCGGATGAGTGCCGAGTGCTCGCCGACCCCACCGGTGAAGACCAGGGCGTCGATGCCACCGGCCGACGCGATCATCGAGCCGATGCTGCTGATCAGCCGGTGCACGTAGGTGTCGAGCGCGAGAACGGCACGCTCTTCGCCCTTCTCGTACCCGGCCTCGACGTCACGCATGTCATTGCTGCCGGCCAGGGCGGTCAGGCCGCCCTCACGCTCCAGGCCCTGGGCGACATCCTCGGCCGACAGACCCGCCTGCTGCTGCAGCCAGAGCACGATGTTCGGGTCGACCGTGCCCGAGCGGGTGGCCATGACCAGACCCTCGAGCGGCGTGAAACCCATCGTGGTGTCGGCACTCTCGCCGTGCCGGACCGCGCAGAGCGAGGCCCCGGCGCCCAGGTGGCAGACGATCGTGCGCATCTCGGACACCGGGCGACCGGCCAGGGCGGCGGCCCGGGCCGAGGCGTAGGCGTGCGAGAGGCCGTGGAACCCGTAGCGGCGGATGCTGTACTTCTCCCGCCACTCGACCGGGATCGCGTAGGTGTACGCCCCGGCGTCGAGGGTGCTGTGGAAGGCCGTGTCGAAGCTGGCCACGTGCGGCACGTCGGGCAGCAGCTGACGCACCGCCTCGAGACCCGCGAGCGACTTCGGCTGGTGCAGAGGAGCGAGCGGGGTGAGGGTGCGCAGTTGCTCCATCACCCCGTCGTCGATCAGGGCGGGCCCGCTGAACAGCGTTCCGCCGTGCACGAACCGGTGGCCAACGGCCTGGGGCGCCGGCCATTCCTTGAGGGCCCGCGACAGCTCGGCGATGTCGAATCCCGAGGTGTCCGCCGGTAGGTCGACGGTGCCGATGACCTCGTCGGCGTCGCCGAGAAGCCGCACCTTGAGGCTCGACGAGCCCGCGTTGACCACCAGTACGTGCATCGTTATTACTCCTGCTCGCTGCTACCGCTTGCGTCGGTGTCACTGTAGGGCCAGGACCAGTTGGCGATCTCGGGGGCGTCCTCGCCGTGTTCCCGCGTGTACGCGCGGGCCGTGATCCGGGCGTCGTCGAGCTTCTGCCTCAGCACGGCCTTGCTGCTGCCGAGAGAGGGCACCCGGTCGATGACGTCCATGGCCAGCCGGTAGCGGTCGAGGTCGTTGAGCATCACCATGTCGAACGGTGTCGTGGTGGTGCCCTCCTCCTTGTACCCGCGGACGTGGATGTTGCTGTGGTTGCGCCGCCGGTAGGTGAGGCGGTGGATGAGGGTCGGGTAGCCGTGGTAGGCGAACACGACCGGCTTGTCGGCGGTGAACAGCGCGTCGAACTCGCTGTCGGAAAGCCCGTGCGGGTGCTCGGACTCGGACTGCAGGCGCATCAGGTCGACCACGTTGATCACGCGGACCTTCAGCTCCGGCAGGTGCTGGCGCAGCAGGTCGACCGCGGCCAGCGTCTCCAGGGTCGGGATGTCACCGGCGCAGGCCAGCACCACGTCCGGCTCGCCGTCGCAGTTCGACGCCCACGGCCAGATGCCCAGGCCCCGGGTGCAGTGCGCGATCGCCTCGTCCATCGTCAGGTAGTTCAGGGCCGGCTGCTTGCCCGCGACGATGACGTTCACGTAGTTGGTGCTGCGCAGCGCGTGGTCGGTGACCGACAGCAGGGTGTTCGCGTCCGGCGGCAGGTAGACCCGGACGACCTCGGCCTTCTTGTTCACCACGTGGTCGATGAAACCCGGGTCCTGGTGCGAGAACCCGTTGTGGTCCTGACGCCACACGTGGCTCGTCAGCAGGTAGTTCAGCGACGGGATGGGCCGGCGCCAGGGAATCTCCGACGTCGTCTTCAGCCACTTCGCGTGCTGGTTGAACATCGCGTCGATGATGTGGATGAAGGCTTCGTAGCAGGTGAACAGGCCGTGCCGGCCGGTCAGGTTGTAGCCCTCGAGCCAGCCCTGGCAGAGGTGCTCGGACAGGACCTCCATCACCTGGCCGCTCGGGGCGAGGTGGTCGTCACCCTCCACGGTGCCGGTGTCCCAGGCCCGGTCGGTGATCTCGAAGACCGGGGAGAGCCGGTTGGAGGCGACCTCGTCCGGGCCCATCAGCCGGAAGTTGGTCGGGTTCGCCTGCATCACGTCGCGCAGCCAGATGCCCATCTGGCGGGTGGCCTCGCTGGAGGTGACCCCCGGTTCCTTCACGTCGACGGCGTAGTCGCGGAAGTCGGGCAGCCGCAGGGCCTTGGTGAGAAGGCCACCGTTGGTGTGCGGGTTGGCGCTCATACGCCGGTCGCCCTCGGGGGCCAGGGCGGCGAGCTCGGGCTTGAGGGAACCGTCGGGGGCGAACAGCTCCTCCGGGCGGTAGCTGCGCAGCCACTCCTCGAGCTGGGCGCGGTGGGCATCGTCGTTGCGGGTGCCCGACAGCGGCACCTGGTGCGAACGCCACGAGCCCTCGACCTGATGGCCGTCAACCGTTTTCGGCCCGGTCCAGCCCTTGGGGGTGCGCAGGACGATCATCGGCCAGGCCGGTTCGCTCTGCGGGTTCCCGGTGCGGGCCTGCCTCTGGATGGTCTCGATGTCGTCGAGTGCCGACTCCAGCGCGGCGGCGAAGGCCTGGTGCACCTGCTCCGGGTCGTCGCCGGTGACCAGGTACGGCTTGTGGCCGTAGCCCTCCATCAGCGCGACCAGCTGCTTCTCGGGGATGCGGGCCAGCAGCGTGGGGTTGGCGATCTTGTAGCCGTTCAGGTGCAGCACGGGCAGCACCGCACCGTCACGCCGTGGGTCGACGAACTTGTTGGAGTGCCAGCTCGCCGCCAGCGGGCCGGTCTCGGCCTCACCGTCGCCGACCACCGTGAGGGCGATCAGGTCGGGGTTGTCGAAGATCGCGCCGTAGCCGTGCACCAGGGCGTAGCCGAGCTCGCCGCCCTCGTGGATCGAACCGGGCGTCTCGGGAGCCACGTGGCTCGGGACTCCGCCGGGGAAGCTGAACTGGCGGAACAGCTTACGCAGACCGGTCTCGTCGGGCGTGATGTGCGAGTAGACCTCGCTGTAGGTGCCCTCGAGGTACGCGTTCGCCACCAGGCCGGGACCGCCGTGACCGGGGCCGGTGATGTAGATGGCGTTGAGATCGCGCTGCTTGATGAGCCGGTTCATGTGCGCGTAGATCAGGTTCAGGCCCGGCGTGGTGCCCCAGTGGCCCAGCAGTCGTGGCTTGATGTGCCCGGCCACCAGAGGCTCGTGCAGCAAGGGATTGTCGAGCAGGTAGATCTGGCCGACGGACAAGTAGTTCGCCGCGCGCCAGTAGGCGTCGAGGCCCGCGAGTTCCTCGGGAGTGAGGGGGTTCTCGTTCGTGAGCCTTGTGTCGGTCATGGCTTCGGTCATCGCCTGGACCGCTCCTCTCGAATCGTTTGATCCGGTTCGATCCTCCCGTGACTTCACGGTGGTGCCAACAGGACTTACGTCCGGCTGCGGGTCTCCGACGGTCCTCATCTCCGGCGCCGAGGGTCCTGTGCGGGTCTGCCCTCGTGAAACAGCGGTTTCCGGGGATTTTCGTGTCCGGACATCCGGTGTTCTGGTCAGGCGTTCGATGACAACTGCGCACTTGCGGGCGGCCGGCCCGGGACTCTGGTCCTTTCAGAAAGTGCCGTGAGTCGGCTGGGTTTCGGCCGTGCGCCGGATCTCGTCGACGATGACCTGAGGTTCGAGCAGAGGGACGAGGTGGCCCGACCGGTGGGCGAGCACATGTCGCGCGCCGGTCGCCTCGGCGCGGACCCGGTGGGCGGCCTGCAGCGCGGCGACTCGGCTCTCGTTGATGCCGGGTGAGGGCTGGGCGGCGGAGATGATGGTGGTGACGAAGCCTTCGGGGTCTGGCCGGGTCTGCTTGAGGGACGCGAGGTCGCGGCTCAGGGTGCGCAGCTCACCTCGGTAGGCGCGGGCGGCGGCGACCGTGAAGGCCTCGGCGCGCATGTCCGCGGCGGCCTCGTCGGGGAACCGGCTGAGGAACGTCCGGGCGCCGAGACGGTTCAGGCCGGTGATCGCCATCGGCACGCTGAGCAGCAGGCCGAGCCGTTCGAGGCGCCGGGCGGCCTTGCTGAAGTAGAGGTCGCAGGCCTCGTCGGTGGGGTCGACCAGGATCAGGCCGGCGATGCGTGCGGGCCGCGCGGCCGCGGCGACGCGGATGATCGGGCCGCCCCAGCTGTGCCCGACGAGGATCGCCTTCTGGCCCGGACGCAGCACGTGGTCGAGGAGGGCGGTGAGATCGGCGGCGCGATGCGGGAGCGAGTAGTGCTGAGTGGGGGAGCTGCGGCCCAGGCCGGCGCGGTCGTAGGCGACGGTGGTGAGTTCGCCCGCCAGGAGTTGCTGGGTGGCGGCCCAGTAGCTGCGGGTGCCGCCCAGGCCGGACTCGAAGACCGCGACGGTGCCGGGGTTTTGCCGGCCCTCGTGTCGCACGTAGAAGAGGTAGCGATCGTCGGGGAGGCGTGCGCCGTGGGAGGAGCCCTGGACGTGCATGTGGCCTCTGCTCCTCGCCGGTGATGCCCGGATTCCCGTTCGAGTTAGGTTACCCTAACAAGCTGATGGCCGACGAAGCGCGCATCAGTCCCGGGATCGCCGGCCCCGGTGGCGGGCATGTCCTGCTCGTGGTCGCGAATCAGTCTGTCGTTGGGGCGGGCGGAGGGCTCGTGAGGTCATGGTCTGAAGGATCATGAGGGCGAAACCGAGCCGGGTGGCGGGTTTCGGGGGCCAGGCCGAGGTGGTCTCTGCTGGGCCGTGCGGACGGTGTTGACGTCGAAGGCACTGTTGGCGCGCGGGCCGGGCAGAAGATCGATGTGTTTGAAGCCGAGGGCGGGCGGCGAAGCTGACCTTGGGTGGGTCGTGGCCCCAGGTCGCTCGGCCGGTCAGAACTTCCCCGTGAACGCCAGCTGGACGTCGTTGAGGGCCGGATACACGACAATGGCCCGCGGTCCAGGTTTTGCCTGGTCAGCGGGCCATTCGTGCACTTCTGAAGGAAGTGCCCCCGGCAGGATTCGAACCTGCGCTTTCGCCTCCGGAGGGCAAGGTGACCGTAAGGCCCTGTATGCCCCTGGCCTGCGGTGATGCTGGTTGAGTTGGGGGAGGATCGCCAACTTCCACGCGCATTCCCCGTGGGGACGGCTGGAACACTGGCCCCGACTGTTTCAGCCGGTTTATCCACAGGCGTCCGCGACGGGCTGACGGCCGGCGGGCCTGCGTGGGAAACTTGGTCCCGTGAGCGAACTGGACGAGCTGCGGGGCCGAGTGTCCGAGGTCGAGACCGAGCTGTCGCGCCTGCGTGAGGAAGCCGCAGTGACGCGTACGGTCGCGAGCATGGCCGACCGGGACGTGAGCGAGTTCCGTGGGGCGCTGCGGGCTCACGTAGGGACGCTGAACGCGTTGCGGGAGACGCAGCTGGAGCAAGGGCAGATCCAGGCCGCTCACGGGCGCGCCATCGAAGGGATCGCTCAGGCGGTTGGGGGCCTGGTCGTTCAGGTCGAAACCCTGACAGCGATGGTTGCTCGGATCACTCCGCCTGATCCCTCCCACTGAATATCAGGGGACACCCAAGCTAGAGGGGTGTCCCCTGATCCCTTGCATTCGCGCTGGTCAGAGCGATTCGGGGACAGTGGGGACAGTGGGGACACTCAGCTACGACTGTCCCCACTGGGCAAACGTAGTGACCTCGTGTGTCGGCCCCCTTTCGTCTCGGCCCGTAGGAGTTCATAGGGCGGTCAGTCTCTGACAGACAATGTGCGGGTCGGCGTCGATGGATGAGGTCGTGTTTCCCTGACCTGATGCCCCGCCTCGGTGTTTTCAGAGAGGCCGAAGGGCTCGCTAAACCATGGCCGACTGGTCGCTGAGCCAAGCTATGCCCTGCTGCTACCGGAGAACTCACTGGCGCTTCGAAGGCAGCAACCGTATTGCGCTAACACCCAACTTGCGGCAAAACCTCCCCCGGTCGGTAGCGTGTGAATATACTGCGCGAATCATAACAACGATGTGAGGTGGCCATTGGGAATGCGAACAGGCACAGATCGTAAATGTGACGTACAGCCTAATGTGAGCCTTTAATGAAGAGTCTTTACGTTCAAGCGCGGAGAATGCTTTTTCAAGTATCTTCTGCTGCCAAAATGATTATCTCTCGGTTTTTGAGTGAGCGGGCAGGGGACGCTCTCCCCCGTGAATTAGTGGCCTTAGCGTTGCTAGTCAGTGGTTTATCCGCCTGGCTGGCTTGGTACATCGATGGCGCCGACTTCCGCGGCTATGACGCGAGTGTCAACGTTCTGGCCAGCCTTATAGTCCTCGGTCCAGGTCTCCTGGTGACCAACATTTTCGTGAGAAATTGGCGTCTAAGGCGAGACGATGAAGAACTGGTTCGGGCGGTCGATCGTTATATTTTAAATTTGATTTTTCTTCTGCGGTTGAATTTGCTAGAAGCGATGGCATCTCTTCGTACTATCGTCCCAGACGGGAGTTTGCCCCTTCGTAAGCATGTCATGGCAGAGACGACGACGGGGAGGCCTGCCTCGTGGCACGAAGCTTTGGAGATGCTAGCCAGCGACTGGGCACAGGTGAGCCTTGTATTGCAAATCATTGAAGATTCGGATTCGAGGCTGCTAATGGCCAGATGGAACCCTTTGTGCTATCTCCAAACGCCGAACAGCTTGAAGCATCTCTCTCGGTCACTAGGTCGCCATATGCCAGCAGATTTGATAGATATTCGTGTCGACCAGGTTGCAAAGTCCGCTGCGGATGTCAGAAATGATTTAGAGAACATTCGAGCTGATACTCAACCCGACGAGGGGTCTCTACGGCGGTATCACTCGGGGGTTAACATCATAGTCGACGGTCTTCGTGGAATCGTGAGCGAGTTGCAGCGAGAGCTACCGCAAGTTCCATACGACTGGGACGTCTCCTCTGCTGGAGGAGATTGGGACTCTCAGCAGGGTGAGGCCTTACGCAAAATGACGCTCAAAAGTTTTGAAAGTTCGGATCCCTCGTTAACCGAAATGATATGACTGTCTCAGACGCAAGCGTCTCCTGTATGTCGAGTGTCTCTAAATAGGGCGTATGTTCCGAGCTTTGGAAGGCGCGCGCAACTACTATCGGAACATGGAAGGATAGCCAGGATGATGCAGGCCATTCTAGGGCTGCAAAAGCGGCATGAAGCCGTGTATAGCAGTGCAGTTACCTACTTCACCTATTCCTTTACCTTGAACTCTGATGGCGTTGATGTAGATTCCATTGCCAAAGCCCTATTGCAGAGCGGTCTAGCCGAGACAGCTATAGCTCCTGCTACGGATGAAGTTCGCGTAGCCGACTTCTTTGCAAATGTACAAGATGCAAGAAGGCAAGCCCGTTCGCTCGCGAGACTATCTGAGGCAGCGAGGAGCGGAAGCCTCACGGCTTTGGCAAGTTGGTCTCTCAAGAATCCTCTCTTTGCGCTGAGGATTCTCGGCAAGGTTTCTTTCAGCGCGTTCCGGCGCAGAGACGAAACGGAATCGCAGGCGGTGGAGGAGAAATCCATCAGCGAATCCATGGGTGAGGTCATCGACATGATTGACAGCTCGATGGACTCGATGCAGGAGACCCTTCGTACTATGGCGGATCGGGATCGCAGCTTCTATTCACCTGCGTATCTGGATTCGACACCTTTTGTGCGCTTGACCTTGCGACAGTTTGATTTTTCCCTACCCCTCGCCGGCTTGAATGATGGCAATCAGTCTTTTGAAGGTGAAAGCCTCATGACGTTGTTAATTCATCGATCGGGGGTTGCTCTACTTACGGTCGCAATACCGATGCCTGCAAGTCTGAATACCTCAGAGATGTTCGAAGTCAATAATGGCGCAAGGATGCGGTTTAAAACAGCAATCCTCAGTAGGGAAGTTCTCGAATTTAGTTCGCGCCCTTTCAAACGCACGGCTGAAGATGTTCCGGGAACGTGGCTCCCAGAGACGACGAGAGGAACTACCTGGAAGTCTCTGGCTATTGAAGGGGGGCTTACCGTTGAAGATATTTTTAACTTCTACGCGTACGCTATACGGCACTCGTTGCGGTCGCCGTCTTCACCAGGTTATTTTATGTGCTATCACTCGCTGTGCGTTGATGCACTTGGTTGCTGTGCGAATAGGAAGCGGTGGCTTTCGCGACACAAGGCAGAATTGGCGGGCTTGGTCGGTCGTTTTGAGCGGTACGGTAATGCCACTTCGGGTACCGTCGCCAACCTCCTCGCTAAGGATTGGTCTTTAACGGAAAGCGATTCGGTATACCTTAACCCGGGAAACATGCTTCGCTTGCACTGGAATTGGATCGACCATGGTCGGGAAGTATCCGAAGACTTGTGGACTCTTGCCGTTATCGACAGTTTCCTGCTCCGGTTCTCCCAGCTAGAGCAATTGAAAAGATTCTTCGATGCGAACTTGAATGTTCGGTCTTTGAATCAAGCGCAGTTGCGCATTGCTCTTGGGCTGCATGAATTTAGGAGTTCGGAAATCGGATTTGGGTCGGCAAGCGACATGGTTAAATACTTGTCGGACTCGCAAGATCTGGACCGTTCATATCAGCATGTGCTAGATCGGATCTCGTCATTGAGCTCTTTGATTGAGGCACGTAGGGCATTGAGAAACGTTCGGCGCGACACCATCCTTACCGGGCTAGGATCTGTTGCTGCCGTATTCTTTGCGCTTCCTCCGATCGATCAATCCATCGCTCTTCTAGTCTCTCTGCCGAGATCCGGTATAAACATTCTGGGCGGTTACGAGGGAGATGCCCACGCGCTTGCACTACGCGTTTATCAGACGCTATTGGCGGTGCTTCTGATGGGATTTCTCGGATCACTTTTCAGATTTGCGTTCAAGAAAATTAAGAAACCACGGTTTCGGCGTCCCCTAAAACGATTCGGTATTACTTGGCGGGGCCTGCCGCACAGGGAAGGCGATAAGCAAGGCTGAGTCAGGAGTGAAAACTATCAGCGAGTCGCCATACGACTCCGGCCGCGTCCGGCGCTGGTAAGCCAACAGCGTGGGGACGCGGCCGGAGCCTGTTGCCGTGACGCGACTCGACGGAGGGAGTGTCAGCGCGCCACGATGGTTGCCCCCACGGTGCCAGGACCCCGTGTTCACCGGCACGGTGGGGGCGGTTGGTCGGGCAGTCCGGTTGGTTGCGAGCCGGTACGGGCTGCCCTGCTTGCTGGTCGCCGTCCGGAGCCTGATTCGCGCAGGCCCCGGACGGCGACGTTTCCCCCGCGCGCCTCGCCGGCCCTTCCCCGTCAGAGGCCGGCGAACAGGGGAGTCTGTGGGTTACTCCAAGGGGGAGACATAGGCATAGGCCGGCACGCTCTGGCCGTCGCCGAAGGTGTGCTCTACCTCGGCGATGCGCTCCCATCCGAGCTTTTCGTAGGTGCGGATCGCGGCCTTATCCTTCGCCATCACGTCCAGCACCGCGCGCCGGCCGAGTCGGCGGGCGATCTCGGTGGCTGAGTCAGTCAGCCGTGCGCCGAGGGCTTCCCCGCGTGCTTCGGGAGCGATGAAGAGCCGACCGAGAACGGCGATCGCGTCCAGCGGCTGATCCTCGCGGCGTGCCCACTCGGTCGCAGCCGCGTCGCCCTCGGTCGGGTAGCTGAGCATGACGTGCCCGACGACCTGGCCGTCCTTCTCAGCGGTGAGTGCGGCCAACTCGTTGTCCGACGTGAGCCACGCAATTGGGTCGGCCACGCCCTCGACGGGGTAGCCGTCCAGCTCGTGCACGCGGACCAGGAGGTCGCCGAGGCCGGGAAGGTCGTCGGCGGTGCGGGGGCGGATTCGGGATGTGGTGGTGTCTGCCATCAGTCCTCTACAGCCATCGAGTAATCGAGCCCGGTCAAGTCGGAACGCATGATGAAGTTGGTTACCTCGAAAGGCTTTCCGTCCTGATCGATGCCGGTGTGCACGACATCGAGGACAGGGACGCCCGGGGGAGTGCGCAGGATCGCGGCCTCATCGGGGCGGGGCATCCGTGCGGAGATCTCTTCACGGACGTTGGTGATCTTGTGGCCGAGTTCGGCGAACCGGGCGTAGATGCTTCCGGTGCCGGTCTTGGCGTGGGTGGCAAGCACTGACCCCTCGGCGATCTCCCACGGAATGTACGTGATCCCGATCTGCACCGGAACCTCGTCGGCGTAGTAATGATTGACGCGCTGGACAACGGATTTCGACTCCGGATCAACCGCGAGGCGTTCGGCGACGACGGCCGGCGGGACCACGCGGCTGATGTCGGGCACGTCGACCCGCACGGTCTTGTCTTGCTTGAGTGCTTCGGCTCGGAACGGCGACAGGCCGGTCTCGCGGCGCGTTCGCTCTGAGTACCGCTCTGCGCCAAGGCGAATCATCCGAACTTGCTTGCGAACGTAGGCGCCCGATCCGTGTCGGACGTCCACCAAACCCTCGGTGGCGAGGATGTTCACCGCCTCACGGGCGGTGTTGCGCGCTGCGCCATAGGTCGAGGCCAGCACCCGTTCCGAGGGGAGCTTGTCTCCCTCCTGGTAGGTGCCGTCCGCGATTGCCCGGCGCAGCGTCTCGGCGATGCGGCGACTCGGGGGCAACTCGCGCTGCGTGGTCATGGGCTGGGCTCTCCGTTCGGTCCTGTGATCAGGAGTCTAGGCGATCTGGCTCAAGCCACTTGTTGACTCTCCCCCGCCTGGACGTCTATAACTGGCTCAAGCCAGTTACTGGCTTAAGCCAGTTAGGCAACGGAAGGGGAACCCAATGCATTCCTGGCGGGCACTGAACGGGCCGAGTCGACGCGAGCTGCGTGAGATCGAGGCCGAATGGCCGTTGATCTTGGCCGAGTTGGCGGTGGTGGATGCCGAGATCGCATTGGCGATCACGGGTGATGAAGTGGCATCCGAGCTGGGGCGTCGGCGGCTGGACCAGGCTCTGACTGGCGCAACTGAGATGGCACGCCGCCTGGTCGCGACCGACGCCGACTGGTTCAGCGGTGGACCACTTGGCGGGGCTGCGGCGTGAGCGCGATCACCGCGCATATCCGCAGTTCAGCGCCGCGGCACGCCTCACTGGCCCTGCGTCGGGCGTTGCTTGGCTACCTGGCGACGCTCTGCTGCGCACCGGCGATCACACTCGGGGCGCTGCTGGTGAGCGGTCACTGGGACAGCAAGCCGCCAGCGTCGCGGGTGGTTGAGGTCCGGTGCCTGAACGAGCGGCTTCAGTACGGGATCGACAGCGGCCGGTCTGACGGGTTGCTGCTGGCCAAGGACACCGGGCGGGCGTGCTGATGCCGGCCGAACAGATCGCTGGTGAGGCGGTGGCTCGCATGGCTGGCTTCGACGACGAGCGATTCCGGGAGGCGGCATGAACACGGGGATGAACAAGACGCCCGACCAGTACGCCGACGAAGCGGCCGAGGCGGTGCGGTCGCTCAATCACGCGACGCTGCGAACGGCCGGCGGGTACGTATGGCCGGCCGATGTGGATGCCGTGATCGCCAATCTGACCGCGATGGTTGCCGGCTCGGAGCAAGCAATCCGGCAGGGGTACGGGTGGCTGGCTCGGGCGGCGCAGGCCGGGGCGGTGGGGCACGACGAGAGCGCCGATGTGGCCGGCGAGTTGGCGGTGCTGAGGACGACGGCCGTCGAGGCGATCGAGCAAGTACAGGTGCTGACGGCCCGGCTGAACGAGATGCGCCGAGTGACTTCGCATCTGACCGGGATCACCACGGAGCGGGAGACCAAATAATGACGCTGGACAGCAATGAGATGGCGCCAACCAATGACGGGCGGATCGCGCCGGTGGTTGAGGGGCGACGCCGCGCGTGGCCCGTGCTGTTGCTGGCTCTGCCGGCGTTCGTGGCGATCTGGTCGGGCTGGGTGGAGCTGGGCCGACTGACCGGCTTCGGTGAAGTGCAGCCGCTGCCCGGGATCTGGGACGCCCTCACGATCGATACGGCGATCACGCTGCCGGTCGGTGTCGAGACCTACGCCGCTTACGCGCTGAACGTGTGGCTGGCCGGCGGCACCTCGACCCGGGCGACGCGGTTCGCTCGCGCCTCGGCGCTGGGATCGCTGGCCCTCGGTGCGGCCGGCCAGGTGGCCTATCACCTGATGTCTGCGGCGGGCATGGTGTCGGCTCCGTGGCAGATCACGGCGGTGGTCGCGTGTCTGCCGGTTGCTGTGCTGGGGATGGGCGCGGCGCTGTACCACCTCGTGAACGAGCACCAGGCCGAGGACGTCCCGGCGCTGGATGCCGCCGAGGCATGGACCGAGCGTTCGGTGATCGCGAACGCGGTGCGAGAGCGTCACCCGGACCCGATCGCAGAGACCGCGGCGGAGACGGCCGATGTGCTGGCTGAGCCCGGACATGGTGAGGAACCGGAGACTGACGACGCCGCTGTCGCGGTGGGGGAGCTTTCCCGTGAAGAGGATTCGCTGTCCCGGCTGATCGATCTCGTGAACGTGATGAACGCTCGTCACCCGGAGTGGAACCTGCCCGTCCCCGAAGCCCGTACTGAGGGACGCCCCGGTGCGAGCACCCGGAAGCCTCGGCGCGTCGATGCCGGCACCAAGATCCGGGACCTGCGGGCGAAGCACCCGGACTGGACGGTCGAGAAGATCGCGGCCAAGGCCGGCGTCACCGACCGGACGGTGCGACGGCACCTCAACGCCCCGACCGCAATCGCCCCGACCGCAATCGCGCCGGTCGAGGCGGACCAGACGCCGGATCTCGCGGCCTGACCACTGCCCACGGAAGGGGATGCACGATGGACACCACTGGTGAAGCGAACGATCCCGCCCGGGACCCCGGTCGGGTTGCGGGACCGGCCTACGGCACCCCTGACCCCACCTTGCCCGCAATGGCTTTGGTGCGCCGGCTGACGACGGAACCGGACAACAACCCGGACACCGAGGCGGACATGCACCCGGACAATTCGAGTGCCGTCGGCTCCACTGCTGCGACCGGCGGGGAGGTCCTGGAAGGCGTGGTGTTGTCCCCGGTCCGTGAGGTGGCAGCGTCCGGTGCTGTGTCCGGGATCAAGGTGGTCCGGACGGTCATCACGAGTGATCGCAGCGTTGCTGCGTCGAAACTGGTTGCGCGTCATGCCCTCTACATCCCCGGTGGCGCTCTCAGCGTCACTCGGCGGTTGTGGGAGGCGGGCACGACGTCTCGTCATCAGCGAATGATGCGGCAGGCCGAGATGGCGGGCAATGCTGAGTTGCTGTCGGAGTGGGAGACGCGGGCCGAGGCGTTCCGCAACGCCCGCCACCGGCGAACGATGGACTGGATCGCCGCACCGTTCGTGCTGGCCAAGGGCTTGGTCGTGGGGACGTTCGCGCTGTTCTTCTTCCTTCTCGGTCTCGGTGTGCTGCTGGCGTGTGCCCGTAAGGATGTCGGGATGTTGCTGGGCCCCGTGAACGGGTTCCTGGCGCTGGTGAACTTCGTGGCCGTTGCGGTCACGGTGGCGTGGACGCCGGTGGTCATGGCGGCGCCGTGGGTGCTGCTGGTCGCGTTGTGGAATGAGGGACGCCGGCGGGCTCCGCTGCCGTCGTGGCTGGCCACCGCGTCTGAGGCGGACCTGGACGTCGCGATCGATGAGCACACGATCGCTCAGGCGCTCCTGGCCCTGCGGATCCCGCAGATCAAGGACGCGCTGAAAGTCGCTCCCTTGCAGTTCATCACTCCCGCCCGGCGCGACGGTCGCGGCACGCACGCCGTGGTGCGACTGCCCGCCGGCGTCACCGCGGAGCAGATCGCCACGCGCCGGGCTCCGTTGGCCGGCGGGCTCTACCGGCAGGCCAAGGAGGTGTGGCCGACCACCGGCAGCGAGGCCGGCATCCTCGATCTGTGGGTGGCTGACAAAGGCGCACTGGCTGAGGGCGCGGGGGAGTACCCGCTGCTGGCCGAGGGCAAGTGCGACGTGTTCAAGGGCGTCCCGTTCGGCAAGACCCTGCGAGGCATTCCGGTAGTGATGCCGGTGATGGAACGCAACACGATCGGGGGAGGGATGCCCGGTCAGGGGAAGTCGACCTCGGCCCGGGTGGCGTTCGCCGGCGCTGCCCTGGACATCACGGCGGAGCTTCGGATCTGGGTGCCGGATGCGAACTTCGACTTCGAGGCGTTCGCGCCGAGGTGTTCCCGGTACGTGATGGGCGCCGAGGATGAACGGCTAGAGGAGATCGTTCAGGACCTGCGGGACCTTCACGCCGAGGTTCAGTCGCGTGGCGAGCTGCTGATCAAGTACCAGATCCCGGCCGTCACGCGGGAGCTGGCCAGCAAGGATGTCGGGCTGCATCCGCTGCTGTGCCTGCTGGAAGAGGCGCACGTGCTCTTCCAGCACCCGGAGCTCGGCAAGGAGGCGCAGAAGCTCGCGATCGACATCGTTCGTCTCGGCCGCAAGCGGGGCATTCACCTGTTCGTCTCGACCCAGGCACCGACGAAGGACTCGATTCCCCGTGACGTGACCCGGAACTGTTCCAACGGGATCGCTTTCGCCGTCGGCGACCACGTGGCCAATGACGCACTCCTCGGCCAGGGCGCCTACCGGGGCGGGCACCGGGCGACCGAGCTGATCCCGGGCACGGACCGGGGAACCGCTGTGGTCAAGGGATTCTCGGGTCAGCGCTCCGAGATCGTTCAGGTGTACTTCATCGAGATCGACAAGGCTAACGACCAGATCACCCCGATCATCACCCGCTCCCTCAAGCTCATCGCCGACCGAGGCCGGCCCGTTCCCGGCACCGGCCGCACCCGAACAGTCGAGAATCGGCCGGCCACGCGGGATCTGCTGGCCGACCTGGACCAGGTGCTCGGCGCCGACCCGGTGCGGGTGGCTGATGTGCCGGCGCTGCTGGCTCGGGCGTTCCCCGCGTGGCGTGCCTACCGGGACCTGACCGGCAAGGACCTGCGGGCGATCCTGGCCACCGATCACGGGATCAAGGTCCCCTCGACCGGCAACCGCTACCCCCTCGACCCGGCCACCGTCCGTGACGCCCTGGACCGCCGCCCCGATCCCGAAACCGCCCCGGACGAGGACGACGGCGACGGGCCGGCCCTGCTGGCCAGTTAGGCCCGCACCAGTGCCGTAACACCGGCTGAAACAGCTGGCTCGGCCGCTGACCAGGCTCGATCTAACCGAGTTAACTCCGAACTCTTCGCAGCTCAACCCCACCTTCGCCGCTCACGGGTGGCGGGTTAGAAACCTAACTCGCCACCGGTGCGGCTAACCACGCCCAAAACCCGAAACCAACCCCATCCGTGGGGGTCGGAGGCTGTCGTGAGCACCGTTACCGCGTTCCTCATCCTCGCCGCTATCGGTTACGCACTGTTGTACGCGCTCGTCGTGATGATCTTCCCGTTCCGGCCCTGCAAACGCTGCGCAGGCCGCGGCGTGCGGCACAACCGCCTCACCGGCGGCGGGTTCCGTCAGTGCACCAAATGCGCCGGCACAGGCCGCGCCGTGCGCCCGGGACGAAAGGTGCTCGAGCACCTGAACACCGACCCGAGCAACCGGTGGTCCAACATCCCCGGCGACCCGCGTCCCCTCACACCGCGCCGACGCCGCCGGTGGTGACCCAACCCAACAACCCGCGTCCCCATCAGCTTTCACCGCAACAGGAGTCAGCGTGAACACCTCACGAGTCACCGGGCTTGGTCCGGCGCAGCACGGACAGGAACACCGCGCCCAAGACAATCACGACCACCACGCGCAGACTTCCGCCTTGGGTGTCACCGCTGAGGAAGTTGTCCAGAGCGACGAGGGCAACCCCGACCTCAGCCAGAACCACGCTGGCCAGCAGGAACCACCACCATCGGGGGCTCAGACGTCCGTCGGATCGGTTGTTGCTCATGATTCGGACCGTACCGGCCGAGACACGGGGCGCACCCTGGCGGGTCGTCGGGGGCAGCGTGACGTCCTGGTCGCTGCGGCCCTAACCTACGCCGCCCGAGGTTGGCACGTCTTTCCCCTGCGACCGAACGACAAGCGGCCGGCATTCCCCGACCACGCCGAGGCTCAATGCAACGGCCGCGACCCGAGGTGCCGGCGCGCGGGTCGGCACGTGCCGTGGGAGGAACGCGCCACCACGGACCCGGCCCGGATCACCGCGGCCTGGACCCGGGCCCCGTACGGGATCGGGATCGCCACCGGCCCCTCGGGCTTGGTCGTCATCGACCTGGATCAGCCCAAGGAGGGCCGGCCGCCGGCCGAGTGGAACGAACCGGGGGTCAGCGACGGCGCCGACGTGTTCGCGTTGCTGTGCCAGCGCGCCGGCCAGCCCTGCCCCTGGCACACCCACACCGTGCGTACAGGCTCCGGCGGCCTGCACCTGTACTTCACCTCCCCACCCGAGGCGGAGCTCAGGTGCACGGCCGGCCACCTCGGGTGGCTGATCGACACCCGCGCCCACGGCGGCTACGTCGTCGCCCCGCCCACGATCGTTGCCGGCCGCGAGTACCTGGCCGAAGAGGCGCCGGTGCTGCCTCTGCCGCAATGGCTGGCCGATGCCCTGACGCCGAGGCCGATCCTCGCTCCCGCACCGATCCGCCTTCGGCGCAGCGGCACCGACCGGGCCAGCGCTTACCTCGACGCGGCCCTGAACGGCGCGGTGGAGGCCGTTCGGACCTCAGGGGAGGGCCAGCACAACCGGGCCCTGTACCTGGCGGCGGTGCAGTTGGGGCAACTCGTAGCAGGTGGCGCGCTGACGGCCGAGACCGTAGCGGCCGTTCTGTTGCCGGCCGCGCTGGCGATCGGGCAACCGGAGGCCGAGGCCACCCGCACGATCGCCTCAGGGCTTCGGGCCGGCGCCCGTCGTCCCCGCACACTCTCGAGCACCGGAGTTGCCGCATGAACGCCAACGGTCCGGTGCCGGACGACCAGGGCCAGCCTCCGCAGAGCGGCCGGCGTCTGCAAGCCGTGAGCCCCAACAGTCCGAGCGTGTTCCGGCCTCGGCTGTGGACGGCTGACGAGGTGATGGATACCGAGTTCCCGCCCCCGAAGTGGGCCGTTCCCGGGCTGATCTGTGAGGGCGTGTCCCTGCTGGCCGGCCCGCCCAAGGTGGCGAAGTCCTGGCTGCTGCTGTCGACGTGCCTCGCGGTGGCCTCGGGCGGAAAGGCGCTGGGCTCGATCCCGGTTCGTCAGGGCCCGGTGCTCTATCTGGCTCTGGAAGACACCCCGCGCCGACTGAAGTCCCGCATGGGCCAACTGCTCGGCGATCGGCCGGCCCCACCCGGTCTGCACCTGGCGACCGAGTGGCCGACCATGCCCGCCGGCGGAGACGTCGCGATCGCTGAATGGCTCGACCAGCACCCCGACGCCCGGATGATCGGTATCGACGTGTTCGCCAAGGTCCGAGGCCCGGCCTCACCGTCCCTGTCGGCTTACGACGCTGACTACGCGGCGGTGGGACGGATCAAGAAGATCGCCGATCACTACGGCATCGCGATCGTGCTGATCCACCACGTCCGCAAGGCCGGAAGTGATGACTTCCTCCAAGAAGTCAGCGGCACCAACGGCATTGCCGGCGCCGCCGACGCAACCCTGATCCTCAAGCGTCCCCGAGGGCAGGCTGACGGAACACTCTCGATCACCGGCCGAGACGTCGAAGAGGCCGAGATCGCCCTCACGCACGATCAGAACACCGGGCATTGGCTGAAGAACGACCGGCCGGCCGATGAAGTCAGCCTCGGCGACACCCGCGCATCCATCCTGAAAACCTTGCGGGAGAGCGCGAAACCGCTCGGTCCCACGGCAGTCGCCGACATCACCGGGGCCAAGGTCGAGACGGTGAAGAAGACCATGCAGCGCATGAGCGACGCCGGCCAGATCTGGCCGGCCACCGGAGGCAAGTACACCGCTCCCATGCCGGGATCGGCCCCCTTCCCGGGCATCGACGGGGACACCCCGACCAGGGGTGTCCCTCCTGTCCCCGGTGTCCCTGAATCGCTCTGACCAGCACGAACGTCCTTGAAAGCGGGGACACCCCCTCGGAACTGTCCCCGTCTGGCACGGCACCATCCCGCATCGGTGATCAAAGGAGCCACCCGTGGCAGGACGACCCACCCTCACCGTGTTCGAGCTCTGCCAAGAGCTGGGTATCGGACGCTCGACCTTCTACGAATGGCGCGCGAAGCGTCGCGGCCCTCGCTGTATCAAGCTCCCGAACGGTGAATTGCGCATCCGCAAGGTTGATTTCGCTGAATGGCTCGAATCGCTGGAAGAGGCCGCCTGATGGAAACCACCTACGATGTGAAGATCTGGAAGACCGAGGTGTACCGGGGAAAGCGGCTCACCAGCTACACGGTGCGGTGGAAGGTGGCCGGCCAGGAATGGCGAGAGCCGTTCCGGACCTCGGCCCTGGCCGAGAGCTTCCGGTCCGGGCTGACCTCGGCCACACGCAAGGGGGAGGCGTTCAACGTCCTCACCGGCCGGCCGCTGTCGATGGATCGGGTGAGCGTTGATGAGAAGTGGTACGACCACGCGTGCAAGTTCGTTGATCTGAAGTGGCCGCACGTCGCGGCCACCACCCGCCGCACGCACGCCGAGGCCATGACCGCGGTGACCATGCTGATGCTGAAGACCGAGGCGCCCGACCCGAAGCTGATCCGTACGGTGCTGCGGGTGTGGGGTTTCAACACCGTCAAGCGGGCCGACCCGAAGATGCCTGAAGAACAGAAAGCTGCCCTGGCGTGGGTGAAGCGCAACAGCCGACCGGTGGCGGCCCTGTCGGCCCCGGAGACGCTGCGGGCCGTGCTGAACGGGCTCACGCTCAAGCTCGACGGGGAACCGATGGCCAGTAGCGTTCTGACGCGCCGGCGGAAGATCTTCGGAACCTCCCTTGAGTACGCGGTGGAGCGAAAGTTGCTCACCAGCAACCCGATACCGAAGCTCAAGTGGACGGCGCCCAAGTCGTCCGGATCGGTCGACCGCCGGCGGGTGGCCAACCCGAGGCAGGCCGCGACGCTGCTGGACAGCGTGCGTCGTCAAGGTCGCTGGGGCCGGCACATGGTCGCCTTCTACGGGTGCCTGTACTACGCGGCTCTGCGTCCCGAAGAGGCCGTGGCGTTACGACGATCCAACCTGGTCCTACCTGCGGAGGGCTGGGGTTCGATGACGATCGAGTCCGCAGAGCCCTACGCGGGCAAGGAGTGGACGAACACCGGTGAGAACCGCGATCGGCGACAGCTCAAGCAGCGCGACCGAGGCGAGACGCGCACCATCCCGATCTCGCCTCCGCTGACGCTGCTGCTGAACGAGCACCTGGCGCTCTACCGCCCGAAGTCCGGTGGTCGGATCTTCTGGGGTGAGCGCAACCGGGACGAGCTTCCGGTGGGCACCGTGCACCGGGTGTGGAGCTGGGCACGGAAGGACGCGTTCACGGCCGAGGTGGCCGCCTCGCCGCTGGCGGCGGTGCCGTACGACCTGCGGCACGCGGCGGTGTCCACGTGGCTCAACGGTGGGGTGCCGCCGACCCAGGTCGCGGAGTGGGCCGGCCACTCGGTGGAGGTGCTGCTGAAGATCTACGCGAAGTGTCTCGACGGGGGAGCCGGGGAGATGCAGCGGCGGATGGAGTCGGCGCTAGGGCTGGGGCCGGCCGCCAGGGGCACCCGGCCGGCCAAAAACTTCCCCGCGTATTCCCCGCAGACTTCCCCGCGCATTCCCCGTGAACGCTAGTTAGGAGCCGTTGAGGGCCGGACACGGCCGGACTCAAAACAGAAGCCGCTGACCGGGATACTGCCTGGTCAGCGGCTTGTTTTGGCTGGTCCTGCGGTGGTGCCCCCGGCAGGATTCGAACCTGCGCTTTCGCCTCCGGAGGGCGACGCTCTATCCCCTGAGCTACGGGGGCTCGGGTGTTCCCGAGACTAGCAGTCCGGCGGCCCCGACCGCCAATGCGTTGCCCTCGCCCCGCGCGTCCGACCCGGGTCAGTCGCCGAGGCTCACTTCGAGGTCCAGGTCGACCAGGACGTCTTCCTTGTCGCTGCCCGCGATCAGCGCGTCGAGGAAGGTCGTGGTCTCGCCGGCCGCGGCCTCGGCGTCGCCCGCGATGATCGCCTCCACCAGGTCGTGGTGGTCGTCGTCGCCCGGGGCGATCACGGCGACGTTGAAGCGGACGTTCTCCTGCAGGGCGCCGAGCAGGTTCTCGTAGAGGTCGATCAGCACCGGGTTGTGCGACGCCTGCACGATGGCGCGGTGCAGGCGCACGTCGCGGGCCACCAGTTCGTCGACGTCACCCAGCAGGCGCGCACTTTGGCGGCCGGCCAGGAGCTCGCGCAGCACGGCGATGTCGGCCGGGGTGCGGCGGCAGGCGGCCAGACGGGCCGCTCCGACCTCGAGCGTGCGGCGGACCTCGAGCACGTCGCGGCGCTGGGCGCCCGCGACCCGGCGGCTCACGGCCCCGGCCAGCTCGCTGGCCGCCAGGACGTAGGTGCCCGAGCCCTGACGGCGCTCGAGCAGGCCGGCGTGCACCAGCGACTGCACGGCCTCGCGCACCGTGTTGCGGCTCGTGGCGGTGAGCTGGGACAGCTCGGTCTCGGTGGGGATGCGCTCGCCCACGGCCCAGGAACCCGACGTGATCTGCGTGCGGAGCTGCTCGATGACCTGGTCGATCAGGCCAGAGCGCCGGGTCGAACGCAGCGAGCTGGGAGCCTCACTCACGGGGGCTGACATCGCGTCATCCTACCAATCGCCGATAAAACGGATAGAGCTGTCGTCGCGCTGCGCTGATCCGGCGGGCACCGACCGCGGTCGGCCGCCGGGCAGGCCGGGATCTTGCTTCTGGTTCTTGACGTGACGGCTGCCACTGTGGCCAGCCTGCCACGTTCACGGCCCGTTTGGTGACCGGTCGGGTGACTGGTTGACTCAACGACTCCGGTGACCATGTCGTCAACCATCAGGGCTCTTTGATCGAAAACGCGGGCGCTGGTGGACGCGCGGACTCACCGGCGCGGCCGAGTGGGGTTTCGTCGGTGGTCGCCGAACCGGAAATCGTTGCCCGAGGGTCGTTTCGGGAGCGGGGTGATAACCGATTCGGGCGCCTCCGACACGCCCTGTCACATCGCCGCTGCCGTACGGGTGCAGTTGGCCGGATCTCGCTGTCACGACTGAGGACTCACGGTGAAGGCCCGGCTCGGAAGAGGTGTTCTTCGCCGCCGGAACGTTATTGACCCGTCATTCGGCTGATCACTGACCTCGTACGGTGTGGTTGGCATCGCCGCAGCCGGCGGGGCGCGATCCCCGACAGCCACCGGATCGGCTACGGCACCGGGGCCCAGCGCAGTGAGGAGATCCTCGCCGAGATCGCCCAGGTGCTGCGGGGCCGTCTGCCCGGCCCCGAACTCACAGCCGACGAACTGCGCAACCGCAGCTGGTGGCACGGGCCGGGCGATGTACGAATCGGTGACGACGGCCATGCGCGAGATCGGCTCAGCCGGCGTGATCTTGAACGGCCAGCGTGACGAGGGCGCCCTGCTCGGCAATGTCCGGCCTCCCGCCCAGCCACCCGGCCGGGGCTGGCTGGTTTCCCGCGAAAGAGGAACGGAGCTGGTGCAACTGGCCTGGCTCCCGCCCCCGGAGTGACGAGGTCGGACAGGTGGTTTCGTCAACCGTGAGAGGGACCGGCGTGCGGGTGCTCCGGCGAGCGGAGTGATGAAGCACCTATCGGAAGCCACAGTCGATTTCGGTAACGTTGAAGGGGGCGATGTGAGGGCAGGCGTGGTGAGGCGCCTGCATTGCCGGCTGCTCGTCACTGATGGACGGAGTGCGGCTACGGCTCACCAATGCACGACGTTCGTATTTCCAAGGAGGGAATGACCATGGGTGAAAGGGTTGAGGTCGATCTGGCCTCGCTGGGCACGTTCGCCACGTCGGTGGACGGACTGGCATCCGGCCACAGCAGCAACGCGGACAAGCATTCTCAGGATCTGCTCGCGCGCACGGGAGAGATGTACGCCGCGGGTGACGCGTTCTACGAGGCCAAGGCTTTCGCGCTGTATCACAGCCGCCTGGCGTACTCGGCGGGGTCGATGCTGACGGACACGATCGCCGGCCTGGAGAGTCTGGGCAGCGGAGCCCGTTACTGCGCGGCGAATTACGCCGCGAGCGACGAGCGCAACGCCGAGGCTCAGCGTCGTCAGTCGGGTGACGCGGAGACCGTTCCGGACTCGCCGGTGGATGAGGCGTTCGGTTCCACGCAGAAGAACGAGTACGTCCCACCGGGCAACAGCCCCGAGGAGGTGCTGGCCCGTAAAGAGGCGATCAACAATGCCCGTATGCAGGTGACGCCTCCGGATGTGGCGGGTCAGGGCGGTTGAGTTAGGCATTCAGGGGCAGGTCGACACGATGCCGGAACGCGAAAGTGTGGGGACAGTGAGGAAACGAGCGTCCAAGAGGGCGGTGTGCGCGAGCGCCCTGATGGCGCTGGCGCTTTCGGCGTGCGGCGGCACGTCCGGGGGCGACGCCAGCAATCCGATCGTCTCGTCGTCACTGCCGACGGGGGCAGCCGTGCCGACGGGGACTCCATCGGCTTCCTCGCCCGGGGAGGCTGCGTCGCCGACCGTGAGCGTCTTCGCTCGCACGAGTGATTCCGCGGATCAGGTTCTGGCCGGGGCCAGCGAGGCGATCCGGAATGCGCCCGGTGATGTGCTTGCGACCATTGCCTTCGAAATCGAGGCCTACCACATTCAGGGGCCGGTGAAGTATGCCCCGGTCACGAAGTCGAGTGTCTTCACCAAGCGGATGAAGTGGTTCACGGACGAGGAGCTGGACGGCATTACCTACTTCGTGATGCTTCCGTTCACGGATTGGCAGGGTAAGAGGGCCTATCTGCTCGCGACTTCACGGGCGCCTACGGACTTTCGGAAGATCTTTGTGACGGAAGACAATGGGGCTGCGGATCTTTCCTCACTCGGTGAGATTCAGTCACTCACGGTGGACGACTTGGATTCGGTGTCGGACTGGCGGCCGTTCTTGAGTCGGCCTGTCTGGCCTTCGGAGATGCGGACCAGTGAAGATTCCTGACAACGTCGATGTCGACCGACTGCGCTCGTGGTGCGACGAGCCAACCCGGGTGAGGTAGAGGGCGAATGCCTGGGCAAGGGGAATTCTGGGGCTTTCGGCAGCCGGCTTCGAGTGGTGACGCGCGCGGTCAGTTCTACAGCGGTGAGACGTCCCAGGCCGAACTGGACGGCATGCGCTCTGATTGGTCTTCCACGAACATCTTTCATATGTACAACGTCTCCGAGCAGCAGGATTCAGCTCCGCTGACTGCCGCGGCGGCGACCTGGGGGCGAGTCGTCTCCATACTTGAGGGCATTGGGTCCGGCCTGCAAGACGCCGGTAGCGCCATGCAAGATGGATGGGACCCGTCGGTAACCGATGCGGCGGCGAACTTCTTCACGCATGTCGGGGCGGGTGCCTGGTCGGTGGATGAGTGGCTGTCTCATGCCAGAACGAATCAGACGGCGCTGGAAGCCATGGCTGAGAACGTGATTGAGGCGAAGCGGCAGGTCAAGACCATCTATGCCAACTACAAGGTGGATTACCAGGCCGCGGTTGCCGAGTTCGCGCGGACATCTCTTGAAGGAGATGCCCCTCTGACCCGGACCGGGGATGCTGCCGAGTCACGGCAGAGTGACCTGGACTCGAAACTGGAAGAAGTCGCCGCGCGCTACCAGCCTCAGATGGCGGCCGTGATGACCACTCTCGCCGCGGCTTACATCTCCAACGGCAGTTCCATGCGTGAGGGCAGCAAGTACCAGGGGCCGGTGACCGCCAAGGATGCGCCCGGGGCGTCGTCTGGTTCGTCGAACAATCGTTCGTCCAGCGATGGATCTCGTGGCAGTGGCAACGGTGGCGGGTCGAATCGCAGCAACGGCGGGGGCGACGGCAACAACACCGGTACCGGAACCCGGCGTTCGACCGGTGATTACGGAAATCCGAGGTCCACTCCCGCCAAGCGGCCGCGCTCGTCGACCGGTGACGGTACGGATACGCCGACGAACGATCCGTCGGGCAGCGACGGGACCGGGGGCACCGGCAGTTCCACTGGCTCCTCGGGGAGTCCTACCGGCACCGGGAACGGGGCACCGACGGGAGGTGGGACGGGGACCGGCAACGGGACCGGAGCGTCAACCGGCAACGGCTCGAGCAACGGCACCGGAACGGGAACCGGCACCGGCGTCATGGCCGGCACCCCGATCGCCGGCCGTCCGACCCCCGTCACCAGCACCCCCGCCGGCTCCGGCAACCCGGCGGGCTCGGCGCCCTGAAGGTGCTGCCCAGTGGCGGTTTCCGCGAGGTCAGCCGCCGTGACCTGGTGGGTCAGTACCTGGGGCACACCGCCGAGAAGACCGCCTCGGTGGTCGACGCGGCGATGGGTGGCGTGCTCTTCATCGACGAGGCGTACACCCTGTCCCGGTCGGCCGGCAGCAACGACTTCGGCCAGGAGTCGATCGACACCCTGGTCAAGCTGATGGAAGACCACCGCCACGAGATCGCCGTGATCGTGGCCGGTTACACCCGGGAGATGTCCGACTTCCTCGATGCCAACCCGGGTCTGGCGTCGCGGTTCTCGAAGGCGGTGGAGTTCACGAACTACGCCCCCGACGACCTCCTGATGATCATGGACCGGATCGCCGTCGGCGGCGACTACCTGCTCGCCCCCGGCACCCTGCCGTTGCTGCACCGCTACTTCGCCCGGCTGTCCCACGACCCGAACTTCGGCAATGCCCGGGAGGCCCGAAAACTCTTCGAGGGCATGCGCAAGGCCCAGGCCCAGCGCCTGCGCCGGATCTCCGGGCGTCCCACGCTCGACGACCTGCGCACCCTCACCGAGCAGGACCTGCTCGACGTGATCGGCGCCGTCGACGGGGCGGGCGCCCGATGAGCGGCGCGGAGGGCGACGGTCGCGCGCTGCGCCGGCCCCGCCCGGCCGGGACCGAGGTCGAGGTCACCGGGCGGGCCGCCGAGCCTACGGTGGTGGCCCGCGGCGCGACCGATGAGGAGAGCCGGGCCTCGGCCCAGCGGGTCAGCCGGGCGGTCGCGGAGCAGCTGATCGCGGCCGGGCGCCGGGGAGCGCCCACGACCGTGCCCGACCTGCCCCCGGCCGCCGACGAGGCCGCCGACGAGGCACAGGCCCGGAGCCGCTCGAACGACGCCCGGCGGCGCGGGGGCCCGGGCTCCCGCATCCATCGCCTGCGGGTGGACTGGCACGAAGCGGGGCCGTCCGCACTCGGCGCCCTCTCCGGCCGGATCGCCTCCACCGGCGTCCAGATCGGCCGGGGCGTCGACGGCATCCCGGTGCGCGCCGCGCTGTTCCGCCCGTCGCCGACTCGCCTGGTCGTGATCGGGACCCACCGGCTCGGCCGGCTGATGCTGCTGCGGGCCGCGGCGGCCGGAGCCCGCCCGGTCGTCCTCGCCGACGTCCCCCTGGCCTGGGACGACTTCGCCGTCCGGCTCGCCCGCACCGGGACCGGCACCACCGTGCTGCCGGCCGAGGCCCCGTTCTTCATGGGCGGGTCGGGCGCCGAGCCCCTGTTCGTGCTGCACTCGGCCGACGACGACGCGCAGACGCCCTACGAGGAGGAGTCGCAGGAGGGCTGGCGCTGCGACGCGGTGCTGACGCCCGGTGTCGGGCCGGAGGTGCTGACCGCTTTTCGTCTGGGAGGTCTTCTGGTGACCGGACGGCTCGACCCGGCCGACGCGTCCCACCTCTGCGCCACCCGGCTGACCGGCGAACTGACCCCGGACGACCTGGCCGGTCTGCCCGACGGGACCGTGGCCGTGTTCGCCGACGGCCGGGCCCGGATCATGCGGCTGGAGGAATCACCGGGCGAGGTGGCGCTCCTCGGTTAATGCCTGCGAGCTCCACCTCCACCAGCGGATACCCTTGCCCGTGTGACTCCCGACGAACTCTCCTCCGCGATCCGGGCGAGCCTGGAGGCCGCCGTCGCCGCCGGTGACCTGACCGTCAGCGTCCCCGCCGAGATCCGGGTGGAGCGACCGAAGCAGCGCGACCACGGAGACTGGTCCACCAACATCGCCCTGCAGCTCGCGAAGCCGGCGGGCAAGCCGCCGCGCGCGGTCGCGGAGCTGCTGGCGGCCCGTCTGGTCGAGCTTCCCGGGGTCAAGAGCGCCGACATCGCCGGCCCGGGCTTCCTCAACATCGTGCTCGACACGGCCTCGGCGGCCGAGCTGGTGCGCACGATCGTCGACGCGGGTTCCGCCTACGGTGAGAACCAGCAGCTCACCGGCACCGTGCTCAACCTCGAGTTCGTCTCCGCCAACCCGACCGGCCCGCTGCACATCGGCCACACCCGCTGGGCCGCGCTGGGCGATGCCCTGGCCCGCGTGCTCACGGCCAGTGGCGCCCAGGTCACCCGCGAGTACTACATCAACGACGCCGGCGCCCAGATGGACCGCTTCGGCGGCTCGATCCTGGCCCGGCTCAAGGGCACCGAGATCCCCGAGGGCGGCTACCACGGCGAGTACGTGGCCGAGCTGGCCGCGAAGGTGCGCGAGCAGCGTCCCGACATCGACGACCTGCCGCTCGACGAGGCCCTGGTCGTGGCCCGTGAGGTCGGCTACGCCATCCAGCTGGCCGAGAACCGGCAGACCCTGAGCGATTTCGGGGTCGAGTTCGACGTCTGGTTCTCCGAGCGCACCCTGCACGACGCCGGTGCGGTCGACGCCGCGGTGGAGCGGCTGCGCGAGCAGGGCCACGTCGACGACCGCGACGGCGCGATCTGGCTGCGCACGACCGACTTCGGCGACGACAAAGACCGGGTGCTGGTCAAGGCCGACGGCGAGAAGACCTACTTCGCCGCCGACGCCGCGTACTGGCTGTCGGTGCGCGACCGGGGTTTCCCGAAGAAGATCTACATGCTCGGCGCCGACCACCACGGCTACGTGCAGCGGCTCAAGGCGATCGCGGCCTGCGCGGGTGACGATCCGGACACCTCGCTCGAGGTGCTGATCGGCCAGCTCGTCAGCGTGGGCGGCGCCCGGCTGAGCAAGCGGGCCGGCAACATCATCGAGCTGAAAGACCTGGTCGACTGGCTCGGGGCCGACGCCGTGCGCTACAGCCTGGCCCGCTACCCCGCCGACTCGCCGCTCACGCTCGACGGTGAGGTGCTGCAGAAGAAGACGAACGACAACCCGGTCTTCTACGTGCAGTACGCCCACGCCCGGCTCTGCTCGCTGGCCAACCAGGCCCGTGAACACGGTGTCGACCGTTCGGTGTTCGAGCCGGGTCTGCTCGACCACGCCACCGAGAACGACCTGATCGCCGTGCTGGCACAGTTCCCGGCCGTGGTGGCCCAGGCCGCCGAGCTGCGTGAACCGCACCGGGTGGCGCGGCATCTCGAGGTCGTGGCCGGGGCGTTCCACAAGTGGTACGACAGCTGCCGGGTCACGCCGCGGGGAGAAGACCCGATCGAAGACGTGCACCGCACCCGGCTCTGGCTGGCCGAGGCCAGCCGCGTGGTGCTGGCCAACGGCCTGACCCTGCTGGGCGTGAGCGCGCCCGAGCGAATGTGACCTCCCCAGCGTGAGAAAGAGCGGAAACATCATGGGTGCGCACGAGGCGGGCGAGCTCCACAGCCCGGGATACGGTGGCGTGGCGACGGTTCCGTCGTGGCTGCGACCGCCGGACAACATCAACGACCTGCTGCCGGGGCTGTGGTCGCAGACCGTGCACCGGTCGCACGACGACGGCTCGCTGCAGATCGGGGGTGTCTCGGTGGCCGCGCTGGCCGCCGAGTTCGGCACCCCGGCCTACATTCTCGACGAGGCCGACTTCCGGGCCCGGGCCGTGGCCTTCAAGGACGCGTTCGCCTCGGCCTTCGCCGAGGTGGGCGGCGCCGACGTGTACTACGCCGGCAAGGCCTTCCTCTGCACGGCGGTCGCCCGCTGGATCGCCGAAGACGGCCTGATGCTCGACACCTGCTCCGGTGGTGAGCTGGCGGTGGCGCTGCGTGCGGGCGTCGAGCCGAAGAACATCGCCCTGCACGGCAACAACAAGCTGGAGAGCGAGATCGACCGCGCGGTCGAGGCCGGTGTCGGGCGCATCGTGCTCGACTCGCTGATCGAGATCGACCGCGTCGCCGAGGCGGCCACCCGTCACGGCGTGGTGCAGCCGGTGTTCATCCGGGTCACGGTCGGCGTCGAGGCGCACACCCACGAATACGTCTCCACCGCCCACGAAGACCAGAAGTTCGGTCTCTCCCTGGCCGGAGGCGTCGCGGCCCAGGCGATCGCGAAGGTCCTGGCCAACCCGTCGCTGCGGCTGCTGGGCCTGCACAGCCACATCGGCTCGCAGATCTTCGACACCCAGGGTTTCGAGGTGGCCGCGCGCCGCCTGCTCGGCCTGCACGCCAGCGTCGAGAAAGACCACGGCGTGGTGCTGCCCGAGATCGACCTGGGCGGTGGCTTCGGCATCGCGTACACCAGCCAGCACGACCCGCTCGAGCCGAAGACCCTGGCCGACCAGCTCGCCGAGCTCGTCGTGCGCGAGTGCCGGGGCCTGGGCATCGCGGTGCCGCGGGTCTCGATCGAGCCCGGCCGGGCCATCGCCGGCCCGAGCACGTTCACGCTCTACCGGGTCGGCACGCTCAAGGACGTCACCATCGACCACGGAGGCGTGCGCCGCTACGTCTCGGTCGACGGCGGCATGAGCGACAACATCCGCACCGCCCTCTACGACGCCGACTACTCGTGCACCCTGGCCTCCCGGGCGTCCGACGCCCCGGCCGCGCTCTGCCGGGTGGTCGGAAAGCACTGCGAGAGCGGCGACATCGTGGTGCGCGACGAGTTCCTGCCGGGTGACCTGGCCCCGGGCGACCTGCTCGCGGTCCCCGGCACCGGTGCGTACTGCCGCAGCATGGCGAGCCAGTACAACCACGTGCCGCGTCCGCCGGTGGTGGCTGTGCGCGACGGCGTGGCCCGGGTCATCGTGCGCCGCGAGACCGAAGAGGATCTGCTGGCTCTCGACGTCGGCTGACGACTCCCACCGGGTGACGTCCGTGCGGACACGGCGCACGGATGTCACCCGGTGATCTTCGTTCCGAGCGCTCCGTGGTGTGACGAGCGTCGCCCGGGCCACCGGTGTTTCGCCCGGAGTCGTAAATGGCTCATATGGTGCACTGGCGGTCCTCGCCCGGCTCTCGGCGGGGATCGCCAGGAACGGAGATCCCGCACCACATGAACAGGCTCGGCCACCAAGCCGCCGCCCAGGCAACCTGGCTTGGCTACTGCACCTTCGACCGCTTCTACGACAACGGCGAGACGCTCATGATGAGCTGGCAGCACGTGCTGGCCGGCGCCATCGTGGCCTCGAGCATGTGTGCCGACGACTGGTCTCCCGACGCCGACCAGGGCGGGGTGATGGCGAAGATCATCCCCGGCGGTCACCGCGGTCCCACCCACATGCCGGAGTTGGTCGCCGGTGTGCTGTTCCTGCTCACCATGGTCGCGGGTGACGATCTCGACTGGTTCGTGCTGGCCGCCGCCGCGGCCTGGGGGTCGCACCTCTTCGTCGACTTCTTCTGGGGCGGAATCCCGTTCGCGCTCGCCACCCTGGCCGGCAACCGCAAACGCATAGGCTTCAAACTCGATACCGGCGGCCCCACCGAGGAAATGGTCACCTGGGGTCTCACGATGGCCGCGTTCCCGCTGGCCTACCTGGCGCTCGGCGGCCCTGTCCCGGTCTCGTTGTCGTTCTCCTACGCCTGAAGCCGTAGACGCGGACCGAGGCAAATGAGGGACGCGCCGGCCCCCGGGGCGGTCAGGTCGCCAGAACGACCAGGTCGCCGAGGGTGACCAGGCAACCAACCGCACCTCGCCATGCATCGTTGACCGACGCGTCCACCATTTGCCCCGATACTGATCCGATGAGCCGACCACCCGCCGGGGTGCCCCGGGCGATGCGCAGGCTGGGCACCGACCTGGCTACCTGGCGGCGCATCCGGCGGCTCACGGTCGAGGAGCTCTCGCAGCGTTCCGGCGTCGGCGTCGCCACCATCACGCGCCTCGAGGCCGGTCGTGGGGCACCCCTCGAACACGTGCTCCGGGTGGCCGCGGCCCTGGGGGTCGGCGAGGTGCTGGCCACGGCCCTCACCCCGCGCAACGTGCTGGCTCGCAGCACGCCCGCACCCCCACGTACGTCGAACGGCAACAAGAAATGACGTGACCTTTCTCCGGTGATACGGGTGTGCCCGGGGTCACCCGCTTCCTAAGCTGAAGGCATGCCGCAGCCGCCGGACGACCTCGCGCTCGCCGCCCTGTTCGAGCCGGCGGTGGCGGGTCAATGGCCGCAACTCGTGGCATCCGCACTGGTCAAGGCCCGGCGCCTGGATCCTGACGACGATCCCGCGCGGGCACTGGAACTGCTCAGCAGCACCACCTACGACGGCATCACCGTTCGTCCGCTCTACACCGCCGACGATGCGACGACGGACGCGTCGGTCGGCATCCCGGGTGTCTCACCGTTCGTGCGGGGCACGTCGCGCCGCACCCCGTCGGGCTGGGACGTGCGCCAGCAGCACCCCCACCATCCCGATCCCGCGGTCACCCACGAAGCCGTGATGGCCGACCTGGAGAACGGCGTCACCTCGCTCTGGCTGAGCGACCCGGCGCCGGGCAGCCTGGCCCGGGTGCTCGACGGGGTGCTGTTCGACGTGGCGCCGGTGGCGCTCGACGCCGGACGGCACACCGAGGCCCTGGCCGACGAGCTGCTCACCGTCCTGGGTGACGCGCCGGATGCGCGGGGGAACCTCGGGGCCGACCCGATCGGGCTGAGGGCGCGACTCGGTGCACCGGCCGATCTGGGCGTCCTGGGGCGGCTCGCCCGGCGCTCACCGTTGCGCGCCGTCACCGTCGACGCCACCGGATACCACGACGCCGGTGGCAGCGACGCCCAGGAGCTCGGGGCCTCGATCGCGACCGGCCTGGCCTACCTGCGGGCACTGACCGATGCCGGGCTGGACATCGGCGCGGCGTTCGGCCAGCTGGAATTCCGCTACGCCGCGAACGCCGACCAGTTCCTCGTCATCGCCAAACTCCGCGCCGCCCGGCGACTCTGGGCCCGGGTGGCCGAGGTCTGCGGGGTCTCCGGCGCCGAGGGCGGGCAGCGGCAGCACGTCGTGACCTCCTCGGCCATGATGACCCGCCGCGATCCCTGGGTGAACCTGCTGCGCACCACCCTGGCCGTGTTCGGCGCCGGGGCGGGCGGCGCCGACAGCATCACCGTGCAGCCCTTCGACGCCGCGATCGGGCGGCCCGACGCGTTCTCCCGCCGCATCGCCCGCAACACCTCGTCGCTGCTGGTCATGGAGTCCCACCTCGCCCGGGTCACCGATCCGGCCGGTGGCTCCTGGTACGTCGAGCGGCTCACCGACGATCTGGCGAACGCGGCCTGGGACCAGTTCACCGCGATCGAGGGGCAGGGGGGCATGCTCGCGACGCTGGAGAGCGGGCGGTTCGCCGCCGAGATCGACGAGGTGTGGCAGCAGCGGGCCCGGAACCTGGCCACGCGTCACGACCCGCTCACCGGCGTGAGCGAGTTCCCGCTCCTGGACGAGATTTCCGTGGTGCGGGAGCCCTGGCCCGAGCGGCCGCCACGAGCCGAGGGGGCTCTGCCGGTGCATCGCTACGCGGAGGAGTACGAGGCCCTGCGTGACGCCGCCGACGCCTGCCCGGAGCGGCCGCGGGTGTTCCTGGCCACGATCGGCCCGGTCGCGGTGCACACCGCCCGGGCCTCGTTCGCCGCCGGCCTCTTCCAGGCCGGAGGGCTCGCCACTCCCTCGGCCGCCGACGGGGTGAGCTTCGAGGACAGCGGCGCCACCGTCGCCTGCCTGGCCTCCAGCGACAAGGTCTACGCCGAGCAGGCCGAGGCCGTGGCCAGGGAGCTGAAAGAGGCCGGGGCCCGGCACGTCCTGCTCGCCGGGCGGCCGGGGGACTACGCGGGGGTCGACGGTTACGTGTTCACCGGGGTGGACGCGCTCGCCGTGCTGCGGGATCTGCACCGACGGATCGGGGTCGTGTGATGGGCGTACCGGACTTCAGCAACGTTCCGCTCGGGGTGCCGCGGGCGCCGGTCGAGCCGGGGGGCGAGGGGGATCCCTGGCTGACGCCCGAGGGCATCGGCGTCAAGAACCTCTACACCGCAGGGGATCTGCGGGGCATCGACTTCCTGAACACCTACCCGGGCATCGCCCCGTACCTGCGCGGCCCCTACCCGGCGATGTACGTGACCCAGCCCTGGACGATCCGGCAGTACGCGGGCTTCTCCACCGCCGCCGCGTCGAACGCCTTCTACCGGCGCAACCTCGCGGCCGGGCAGAAGGGCCTGAGCGTCGCCTTCGACCTGCCCACCCACCGCGGCTACGACTCCGACAACCCGCGCGTGCCGGGCGATGTCGGCATGGCCGGTGTGGCGATCGACTCGATCCTCGACATGCGCCAGCTGTTCGACGGCATCCCGCTGGACAAGATGTCGGTGTCGATGACGATGAACGGCGCCGTGCTGCCGGTGCTGGCGCTCTACGTGGTGGCGGCGCAGGAGCAGGGGGTGAGGCCGGAGCAGCTGTCGGGCACCATCCAGAACGACATCCTCAAAGAGTTCATGGTGCGCAACACCTACATCTACCCACCGGCCCCCTCGATGCGGATCATCAGCGACATCTTCAGCTACACCTCGGCGAACATGCCCCGGTTCAACTCGATCTCGATCTCCGGCTACCACATCCAGGAGGCCGGGGCCACGGCCGACCTGGAGCTGGCCTACACGCTGGCCGACGGGGTGGAGTACCTGCGGGCGGGCACGGCGGCCGGGCTGGACATCGACGCGTTCGCGCCCCGCCTGTCATTCTTCTGGGCCATCGGCATGAACTTCTTCATGGAGGTCGCCAAGTTACGGGCCGCCCGCCTGCTGTGGGCCCGGCTGGTGCGCGAGTCCGGTGCGAAGAACCCCAAGAGCCTGAGCCTGCGCACCCATTCGCAGACCAGCGGCTGGTCGCTGACGGCCCAGGACGTGTACAACAACGTGATCCGTACCTGCGTCGAGGCGATGGCCGCGACCCAGGGGCACACCCAGTCGCTGCACACGAACGCGCTCGACGAGGCCCTGGCCCTGCCCACCGACTTCTCGGCCCGCATCGCCCGCAACACCCAGCTGGTGCTGCAGCAGGAGTCGGGCACCACGCGGGTGGCGGACCCCTGGGGCGGCAGTGCCTACGTCGAGCGCCTGACCTACGACCTGGCCCGCAGGGCGTGGGCGCACATCGAGGAGGTCGAGAAGGCCGGGGGCATGGCCCGGGCCATCGACGAGGGCATCCCCAAGCTGCGCATCGAAGAGGCTGCCGCCCGCACCCAGGCGCGCATCGACTCCGGACGGCAGCCGGTGATCGGGGTCAACACCTTCCGCCCGGCCGCTGACGAGCCCGTCGAGGTGCTCCGGGTCGACAACGCGCAGGTGCGGGCGGAACAGATCGAGAAGCTGCGCCGGCTGCGGGAAGAACGCGATCCCGCGGCGACCACCGCGGCCCTGGAGGCGCTCACGAAGGGCGCCGCCGACGCGTCCCGCGGAAACCTTCTCGATCTGGCCGTGAGGGCGGCCCGGGCGAAGGCCACCGTCGGCGAGATCTCCGACGCGCTGGAGAAGGTCTACGGGCGGCACACCGGCCAGATCCGTACGATCTCGGGGGTGTACCGCGACGAAGCGGCCAGATCGAGTCGGGGCGCCGGAAACATCGAGGCCGTGCGTGAGGCGACGGCGGCCTTCGAGCTGGCCGAGGGCCGCCGCCCACGCATCCTGGTGGCGAAAATGGGTCAGGACGGCCACGACCGGGGTCAGAAGGTGATCGCCTCGGCGTTCGCCGACCTGGGCTTCGACGTCGACGTGGGCCCGCTGTTCCAGACGCCGGAAGAAGTGGCGCGGCAGGCGATCGAGGCCGACGTGCACATCGTGGGGGTGTCGTCGCTGGCGGCGGGGCACCTGACGCTGGTGCCGGCGCTCCGGCAGGAACTGAGTGAGCACGGGCGCGACGACATCCTCATCGTCTGCGGCGGGGTGATCCCGCCCGGCGACCACGACGCGCTGAGGGCAGCCGGGGCCAGCGCGATCTTCGGCCCGGGAACGGTGATCGCCGACGCTGCCCTCGAGCTGCTCCGGAGCTTAGGCTGACCGACATGGCTGACGTCTGTACCCATCTCGACACGATCCACGACGTGACCCCCAGCGCGGAGGGCTGCGAGGACTGCCTCAAGACCGGTGGTACCTGGGTGCACCTGCGCCTGTGCCGCGAGTGCGGGCACATGGGCTGTTGCGACTCCTCGCCGTCCAAGCACGCCACGGCGCACTTCCACGCGACCGAGCACCCGATCGTGCAGTCCGCCGAGCCCGGTGAGGACTGGCTGTGGTGCTTCCCCGACCAGGTGGCCTTCGAGCTCGGATGAAGCCACCGTTCGACCTGGGGGAGGCGGCCGGGCGGATCCGCGCGGGGGAGAGGGCCTGGATCGCCCGGGCCATCACCCTGGTCGAGTCGAGCCGCCCCGACCACCGCCGGGCGGCCCAGTCGCTGCTGGCCGACCTGGCCTCCGGCTCCTCGGGGCTGCCCCTGACCACGCGGGTGGGCATCAGCGGGGTGCCGGGGGCGGGCAAGTCCACGTTCATCGACGCGCTCGGCGGGCGGCTGATCGACGAGGGGCACGCGGTGGCGGTGCTGGCGGTCGACCCGTCGTCGTCGCGCACGGGCGGCAGCATCCTCGGCGACAAGACCCGGATGACGCGTCTGGCCGCCGACCCGAAGGCGTTCGTGCGGCCGTCACCGAGTGCGGGGACGCTGGGCGGCGTGGCCCGCGCGACCCGTGAGGCCATGGTGGTGCTGGAGGCCGCGGGGTACGACGTAGTGATCGTGGAGACCGTGGGGGTGGGGCAGTCCGAGGTCGCCGTGGCCGACATGGTGGACACCTTCCTGCTGCTCACGCTGGCCCGCGCGGGAGATCAGCTGCAGGGCATCAAGAAGGGCGTGCTCGAGCTCGCCGACGTGATCGCGGTGAACAAGGCCGACGGCTCGCACGCGGCCGAGGCCTGGCGGACGGCGCGGGAACTCGGCGGTGCGCTGCGGCTGCTGGGCTCCGCCGACGACGTGCCGGTGCTGACCTGCTCGGCCCTGGAGGGTTCCGGGCTGGACGAGGTGTGGGCCCAGGTGGTGCGGCACCGTTCGGCGTCCGACCTGGTGGACCGGCGGCGGCGGCAGCTGATCGGGTGGACCTGGGCGATGGTGCGCGACACGCTGCTCGACGAACTGCGCGAGTCGCCGGCCGTGCGGGCGGTCACGCCGTCGCTCGAGGCGCGGGTGCTGTCCGGTGAGCTCACGCCGGGGGCGGCGGCCGAGCAGATTCTGGGAGCGCTTCGAGGGGCTTGAGGACGCTCCGGTCGGCTCGGGCGCTCGGGTCACCGGGATCGTGTTCCGGGTCGGGCGCCCGATGCGTCAGGTACGGCGGGCGAGAGTTCACCGATCGGCCGGCCGCGACCCACCGGGACTTCCCCGTGCCCCGGCGACCACCACGTCCACCAGCAGAGGGTTGCTCTCAAGCTGGTCACAGCCGGTACCTGTGAGAATGCGGGTATGAGTTCCGAGCACGGCTGGCGGTTCGACGCCGCCGCGGCCCCGCACCGGCTGCTGCCGTCCGTGCGGGCCCGGTCCACGGTGTCGGCGGTCGTGGTGCTGGCGCTCGCGCTGACCCTGGCCGGCGGCCTGATCTTCTACGTGCTGCAGCGCAGCCTGATCGGGGGCCTCAACCGGGCCGCCGACGTGCGCGTCAACGAGGTCGCGGGGCAGCTCGAGCTGCTCGGCGAGGGCGAGCTCGACGACTACCTGAAGAAGCGGCAGAGCCAGCGCGACGGCCAGTGGGTGCAGGTGCTCAAGGGCGACGCGGTGGTCTCCAGCTCGACCTACGACACCCGGCAGGGCCCGATCACCGGCATCCGCCCGGCCGACGGCGAGACCGTGCGCGAAGAGGCCGGGCCGCTCAAGATTCTCGACACCAACCGGCCGTTCCTCGTGGTCACCCGGGGCATCGAGTACAACGGCGAGACCGACACGATCATCGTGGCCACGTTCCTGTCCGGCCAGCGTGACACCGTGATGAAGATGCTCGGGGTGCTCGGGGTCTCGTTCCCGCTGCTCCTGGCGGGGCTGGGCGGGCTGGTCTGGGTGATGATGGGCCGCGCCCTGCGCCCGGTCGAGCAGATCCGCTCCCGGGTCGCCGCCATCGACGAGCGCGAACTGGCCGAACGGGTGCCGATCCCGCCGACCCGCGACGAGGTGGCGGCGCTCGCGGTCACCATGAACGAGATGCTCGACCGGTTGCAGACGGCCCAGCAGGCCCAGCGCCAGTTCGTCTCGGACGCCAGCCACGAGCTGCGCAGCCCGCTGGCCACGCTCTCGGCCACGCTCGACGTGGTCGACTCCGACGTCACCGGCCGGGCCTGGGCCGAGCTGCGTCCCGTGCTGCGCACCGAGACCGAGCGGATGGGCGTGCTGGTGCAGAACCTGCTGCTGCTCGCCCGCGCCGACGACCAGGGCCTGAAGATCGTGTCGGTCGAGGTGGACCTCGACGACCTGGTGATGGAGGAGGCCCGGCGGCTGCGCACGTCGTCGTCGCTGGACGTGCCGCTGTCGGTGGTGCCGGTGCGCATCCTGGGCGACCCGTACAAGCTCGGCCAGGTGCTGCGGAACCTCGTCGACAACGCCGCCCGCTACGCGCAGGGCACGGTCGCGCTGTCGATGGCGGTGTCCGGTTCGACGGCCCTGGTGATGGTGGACGACGACGGGCCGGGTATCGCCCCGAACGACCGCGACCGGGTCTTCGAGCGTTTCGTGCGGCTGGACGAGAGCCGCGACCGGGCCAGCGGGGGTGCGGGCCTGGGGCTGCCGATCGTGCGGGAGGTGGTGCGCGGGCACGGCGGGGAGGTGGCGCTGGGCGCTTCGCCCTACGGGGGCGCACGTTTCCAGGTGCAGCTGCCGATCACGATCGAGCTGGGGCCGCTGCCCGGCGACACCGGGGAGATCCCGGTCCAGCCGATCGAGGCGCCCTAGCCGCCCGTCGTCGAGAGCCGGTAGCCCATGCCGCGCACGGTCTCGATGGCCTTGCGGTCGAACGGGGCGTCGATCTTGCGGCGCAGGTAGCGCACGTAGACCTCGACCACGTTCGGGTCACCGTCGAAGGCCGGGTCCCAGACGCCCTCCAGGATCTCGCTCTTCGTCACGACGTCACCCTTGTGCCGCATGAGGAACTCGAGCAGGCCGTACTCGCGTGGGGTCAGGCTGATCTCCTGGCCGGCCCGCTCGACGCGACGCCGCACCGGGTCGAGGGTGAGATCGCCGCAGGCCAGCACCACGGGGCGCTCCGGGGCGCCGCGGCGGATCAGGGCCCGCAGCCGCGCCACCAGCACGATGAAACTGAAAGGTTTTGTGAGGTAGTCGTCGGCGCCCAGGTCGAATGCGTCGGTCTGGTCGTAATCGCCATCCTTTGCGGTGAGCATCAGCACCGGCGTCCAGATCTCCCGCCGGCGCAGCTCGGTGAGCACCTGATACCCGTTGCCCCGCGGCAGCATGATGTCCAGAACGATGGCGTCGAAACGCTTTTCGGTGGCGGCCCAGAGGGCGTCCTGGCCGTTGTGGGCCATCTCGACGACGAAACCCTCGTCGGTGAGCCCCCGACGGATCGTCTCAGCCAGTGGACGCTCGTCGTCGACGATCAGTACCCGCACGGTCCTCCTCGGTCAGACCTGCCAAGATACTTGCCAGGACGGCGCTCGGCCGGGTGAACTCAGCAGGTTCTCAGGCCACATGGTGGCCCGTCATTCTCACATGTCGAGACAAATCACACGAGTCAGGGAGTCACGGTGGAGCCGCTGAAGGTTGCGCTGCTGGGTAGCGGGTCGGTGGGAACACAGGTGGCCCGCCTCCTGACGACGCATGCGCAGGAGCTGGCCCAGCGGGTCGGCGCGCCCCTGGAGCTGGTCGGGATCGCCGTGCGGCGTCTGGACGTCGACCGGGGCCCGGGCATCGACCCGGCGCTGCTCACGACCGACGCGTCCGAGCTGGTCAAGCGGGCCGATCTGGTGGTCGAGCTGATCGGCGGGATCGAGCCCGCGCGCACGCTCATCCTGGACGCGCTGGCCGCCGGTGCCTCGGTGGTCACGGGCAACAAGGCGCTGCTGGCCGAGCACGGCCCGGAGCTCTACGAAGCCGCCGACCGGGGTGGCGTCGAGCTCTACTACGAGGCCGCGGTGGCCGGGGCGATCCCGCTGCTGCGCCCGATCCGCGAGTCGCTGGCCGGTGACCGGGTGCGCCGCGTGCTGGGCATCGTCAACGGCACCACGAACTTCGTGCTCGACAAGATGGACACGGCCGGCCTCGACCTCGCCGAGGCGGTGTCGCAGGCCCAGGAGCTGGGTTACGCCGAGGCCGACCCGACCGCTGACGTCGAGGGCTTCGACGCCGCCGCCAAGGCCGCGATCCTGGCCTCGCTGGCGTTCCACACCCGGGTGCACGCCGACGACGTGCACCGCGAGGGCATCACCACGGTGACGGCCGGCGACGTGGCCTCGGCCAAGGCGATCGGCGCCGTGGTCAAGCTGCTCGCGATCTGCGAGCGCACGGTGGCCGCCGACGGTTCCGAGGGCGTCTCGGTGCGCGTGCACCCGGCGATGGTCCCGGTCGCGCACCCGCTGGCCAACGTGCGGGGGGCGTTCAACGCCGTCTTCGTCGAGGCCGAGGCCGCGGGGGAGCTGATGTTCTACGGCCAGGGCGCCGGGGGCCTGCCCACCGCGAGCGCCGTTCTGGGAGACCTGGTCTCGGCCGCCCGCAACCGGGTCGGCGGCAGCCGGGGCCCGGGGGAGTCGACCTACGCGCAGCTGCCCCTGCGGCCGATGGGCGAGGTGGTCACCCGCTACCACATCAGCCTCGAGGTGGCCGACCGTCCCGGCGTTCTCGCCACGGTCGCCAAAGTCATTGCCGAGCACGGCGTCTCGATCGAGACGGTGCGGCAGCAGCAGTCCCCGGCGGCGGCTCCCGACGCCACGGACGACGACCGCGCGTCGCTGGTGGTGGTCACCCACTCCGCGACCGACGCGGCACTGGAAGCAACCGTCTCGGCGCTGGCCGGGCTGGAGAGCGTGACGGCCGTCGTGGGCGTCATGCGGGTCGAGGGTGAGGACTGATGGCACATCTGTGGCGCGGAGTCGTCGACGAGTACCGGGACCGGCTCCCGATTCTGGGTGACGCCCCGGCGGTGACGCTGGGCGAGGGCGGCACACCGCTGGTGCGGGCGCACAAGCTCTCCGAGCACACCGGCTGCGAGGTCTGGCTGAAGTGCGAGGGCGTCAACCCGACCGGCTCGTTCAAGGACCGCGGGATGACGGCCGCGATGACGGCCGCCGCCGCGAGCGGCGCCAAGGTCGTCATCTGCGCCTCCACCGGCAACACCTCGGCGAGCGCGGCGGCCTACGCCACGGCCGCCGGGATGACCTGTGCGGTGCTGGTTCCGGACGGCAAGATCGCGATGGGCAAGCTGGCCCAGGCGATCGCCCACGGCGCGCAGCTGCTGCAGGTCGACGGCAACTTCGACGACTGCCTCACGGTGGCCCGCAAGCTCGCCGACGCCTACCCGGTCGAGCTGGTGAACTCGGTCAACCCGGCCCGCATCGAGGGCCAGAAGACGGCCGCGTTCGAGATCGTCGACGTGCTCGGCGACGCGCCCGACATCCACTGCCTGCCGGTCGGCAACGCGGGCAACATCACCGCGTACTGGCGCGGCTATCAGGAGTACGCGACCGACGGCCGCCTGCCGGCCAAGGCGTCGAAAACCCCGAAGATGTGGGGCTTCCAGGCCGCCGGCGCCGCGCCGATCGTGCTCGGCCACCCGGTCGACCACCCCGAGACGGTCGCCACCGCGATCCGCATCGGCAACCCGGCCTCCTGGCAGCAGGCGATCGAGGCCCGCGACTCCTCGGGCGGGCGCATCGACGCCGTCGACGACCCGGCCATCCTCGCCGCACACCGCTGGCTCTCCTCGAAGGAGGGCGTCTTCGTGGAGCCCGGTTCGGCCGCGTCGGTCGCCGGCCTGCTCCAGACCCACGCCGCCGGTGAGCTCGAGCCGGGCCAGCGCGTGGTCTGCACGGTCACCGGCCACGGGCTGAAAGACCCGCAGTGGGCGCTGAAGACCGCCGACGGCGGCGACGTGCAGCCGACCCGCATCCAGGTCGACACGGTCAGCATCGCGAACGCGATCGGTCTGGCCTGATGTCCGTGACCGCCGCCGTGGGGCTGGTGACGACACGCCGCGCCACCGTGCGGGTGCCCGCCACCAGCGCCAACCTGGGCCCGGGCTTCGACAGCCTGGGCCTGGCGCTCGACGTCCACGACGTGGTGTCCCTCGGCCTGGCGCCGTCCGGGCTCGAGGTCACGGTCGAGGGGCAGGGGGCCGGCGGGGTCCCGCTCACCGAGGACCACCTGGTCGTCCGCGCGATCCGCGCCGGGTTCGACCACGTCGGGGTGGCGCAGCCGGGTATCCGCCTGCACTGCGCCAACTCGATCCCGCACGGCCGCGGCCTGGGCTCGTCCTCGGCCGCGGTGGTGGCCGGCCTGATCGCCGCGCGCGGCGTGCTGGCCGAGCCGGAGGCGCTCGACGACCCCACCGTGCTGGCGCTCGCCACCTCGCTCGAGGGGCACCCCGACAACGCTGCCGCAACGCTTCTGGGCGGCTGCACGATCTCCTGGCTGACGGCGGCCGGGGTGCCGCGCGCGGAGCGGGTCGACGTGCGGTCCGACCTCGGCGCGGTGGTCTGCGTGCCGTCCGGCGAACTGTCCACCAGCACGGCGCGGGCCATGCTGCCGGCGCTGGTGCCCCACCCGGACGCCTCGTTCAACGCCGGGCGTGCCGCACTCCTGGTGCACGCCCTCACCCGCCGCCCCGACCTGCTGCTCGAGGCCACGGAAGACCGCCTGCACCAGGCCCAGCGGGCGCCCGCGATGCCGGACACCGCCGAGCTGGTGCGCCGGGTGCGGGAGTTGGGCGCGGCCGCGGTGGTCTCGGGGGCCGGGCCGACCGTGCTCGTGCTCGGTTCGCGCACCGGGGCGATCGACGCGGTGAACGCCGCTCTGGCCGGCACCGCCGCGAACCGCTGGACGGTCATGACCCCGGGAATCGACACGGTGGGCTCGCTTCTGGCTACAGAAGGTGAATGAGCCGTCCGAGTATGCAGCGGGAAGCTCCGGTGCAATGATGTGCGGGCCGGTGAGTGACCGATCGAACATCGCTCCGGCGTGAGATCGGTTGCTTGGCCTGATTCGAGTTCTTCGTTCTAGGCCGCACCGGTGTTACAGTACGTGTGCAGCCGATGGATGCCGTTCCGTCAGGCACACGTGCTGTACTCCGCCGCTCATTCCAGGTTTCCGCGCTCCTGCGTGGTCGTCCGTGGTCGTCGCGGCGTACCACCACCCGGACTCTCCGGGTGTAACACCCGCTGGTCGTGACTCAAGTCGCGGCCGAGGAGGGGGAAGACCTTTCGTGACAGATACCACCGAGATGTCGGCCGCCGTCGACCTCTCCACGCTCCGCCTGCCGCAGCTCCAGGCGGTGGCCTCGCAACTGGGCATCAACGGCACGGCCCGGATGCGTAAGGCGGAGCTGCTCGAGGCGATCCGCAGCCATCAGGGCTCCGGCGCCGTGGCGGCCCCGGCCGCCACCCGCTCCCGTCGCGCGGCGTCCGCTCCCGCCGGCGCCCCGGCCCGCACGCGTCGTACCTCCGCCCGCAGCGTCGCCGCGGCCGAGGAGACCGAGGCCGCCGCGCCCGCGCAGGAAGCGCTGATCGAGGCCCCGGCCGGCAAGAACGGAACCACCGGCCGCCGTGGCCGGGCCGCCGCCGCGGTCGCCGCCCCGGTCGAGGCCGAGCCGGCCCCGGTCGAGGTGCCCGCCGAGCCGGTGGCCGCCGACGCCGAGCCGGCGGCAGAGCGCCCCACCCGGGGTCGTGGCCGCAACAGCAACCGCGCCGAGCGTTCCGAAACCCGTTCGGACAACCGGGCCGAGGGGGGCCGGGCCGAAGGGGGCCGCACCGAGCGCGAGGGCAGCCGTCCCGAGCGTGACGGTCAGCGGGACAGTCAGGGCCGCAACAACTCCCAGCGTCGCAACGCCGCCGCCCCGGTGAACAACCCGCCCGCCGACGACGACGATGACGACCTCGACGGCCGGGGCCGTCGCCGGGGCCGTCGCTTCCGTGACCGCAAGCGCGGTCGGGGTCGCGAGGGCGAGCCCGGTGGCATCGACGAGGTCGAGGTCAACGAAGACGACGTGGTCGTCCCGGTGGCCGGCATCCTCGACGTGCTCGACTCGTACGCGTTCCTGCGCACCTCCGGCTACCTGCCCGGCCCGAACGACGTCTACGTCTCGCTCGGCCAGGTCAAGAAGTACGGTCTGCGCAAGGGCGACGCCGTCACCGGCGCCGTGCGTCAGCCGCGCGAGGGTGAGCAGGCCAACCAGCGCCAGAAGTTCAACGCGCTGGTGCGTCTCGACACCGTCAACGGCAGCGCCCCCGAAGAGGCGCGCAACCGGCCGGAGTTCGGCAAGCTCACGCCGCTCTACCCGCAGGAGCGCCTGCGGCTGGAGACCGAGTCGAACATCATCTCCACCCGCATCATCGACCTGGTGGCGCCGATCGGTAAGGGCCAGCGCGGCCTGATCGTCTCCCCGCCGAAGGCCGGAAAGACCCTGGTGCTGCAGGCGATCGCCAACGCGATCACCCGCAACAACCCCGAGTGCCACCTCATGGTCGTGCTGGTCGACGAGCGGCCCGAAGAGGTCACCGACATGCAGCGCACGGTCAAGGGTGAGGTCATCGCCTCCACCTTCGACCGTCCGGCCGACGACCACACGGCCGTCGCCGAGCTGTCGATCGAGCGCGCCAAGCGTTTGGTCGAGCTGGGGCACGACGTGGTCGTGCTGCTCGACTCGATCACCCGTCTGGGCCGCGCCTACAACCTGGCCGCACCGGCCAGCGGGCGCATCCTCTCCGGTGGTGTCGACTCCAGCGCGCTCTACCCGCCGAAGCGGTTCTTCGGCGCGGCGCGCAACATCGAGCACGGTGGCTCGCTCACGATCCTCGCCACCGCGCTGGTCGAGACCGGCTCAAAGATGGACGAAGTGATCTTCGAGGAGTTCAAGGGCACCGGCAACATGGAGGTGAAGCTGTCGCGCCAGCTGGCCGACAAGCGGATCTTCCCGGCGGTCGACGTCAACGCCTCCAGCACGCGTCGTGAAGAGATCCTGATGGGCAAGGACGAGCTCGGTGTGATCTACCGGTTGCGCCGCGTGCTCGGTGCTCTCGAGCCCCAGCAGGCCATCGAGCTCCTGCTCGACCGCACCAAGAAGAGCTCCAGCAACGCGGAGTTCCTCATGCAGGTGCAGAAGACCTCGCCCAGCGGCGAATAGTTGCCTCACCCGTTCGCCCCGGGGAATGCCCCCGGGGCGAACGTGGTTATGGCTCGCGTCCGCCGATCTGGCAGACTGACTCAAGCTCCGGTTCACGAGCGGTGCACCCGTGCCGCACGACCCGGCGCGACAACTGAGGAGAATCATGAAGGCCGGCATTCACCCGCAGTACGTGACCACCACGGTCAAGTGCGCCTGCGGCGAGACTTTCGAGACCCGCAGCACCGCCACGAGCGGCGCCATCTCCACCGAGACGTGCTCCGCCTGCCACCCGTTCTACACGGGCAAGCAGCGCATCCTGGACACCGGTGGCCGGGTGGCGCGCTTCCAGGCCCGCTACGGCAAGAAGACCGAAAGCAAGTAGCAACCCCGACGCCGGTCGTGGCCCTCACCGAGGGCGGCGGCCGGTGTCGTCGTTTGTCGGCAGGGCATCAGGCATCAAGGGTGGACGCGTCGGCCGCCGGACGGGCGACGGTCACCGTCTGGTCGTGAACCCTCGCGAGACCGACCTGCCTCATCCGCCCCGGTGCCCCGGGGCGTCCCCCATCGGGTTTTGAACTCCAGAAGAAGGCGACGATGACCCAGCTCACCCCCGACGAGTCCGCGCAGGCCGCCGTCGAGCCGCTGCTCGGCGAGTACGAGGAGCTGGAACGGCAGCTCGCCGACCCCTCGATCCACGCCGACGCGGGTCTGGCCCGCAAACTCGGCCGCCGCTACGCCGAGCTGGGCGCCGTGCACGCCGGTCACGAGGAATGGCGCGCCGCGCTCGACGACCTGGAGGCCGCCCGCGAGCTGGCCGCCGAGGACTCGTCCTTCGCCGAGGAGCTGCCCGCACTCGAGGCCGCGCTGACCGAGGCCCGGGAGAAGCTGCACCGTCTGCTGATCCCGCGCGACCCGGACGACGCGCGCGACGTGATCCTGGAGATCAAGGCCGGTGAGGGCGGCGAGGAGTCGGCCCTGTTCGCCGGCGACCTGCTGCGCATGTACCTGCGCTACGCCGAGCGCAACGGCTGGCGCACCGAGGTCATCGACTCCACCGAGAGCGATCTCGGTGGCTACAAGGACATCTCGGTCGCCGTGAAGTACCGGGGCAACCCGGGCCCGGGCGAGGGCGTGTTCGCGAAACTCAAGTACGAGGGCGGGGTTCACCGCGTGCAGCGCGTGCCCGTGACCGAGTCGCAGGGGCGCATCCACACCTCGGCCGCCGGCGTGCTGGCGCTCCCCGAGCCCGACGAGGCCGTCGAGATCGAGATCGACCCGAACGACCTGCGCATCGACGTCTACCGCTCGTCCGGTCCCGGTGGCCAGAGCGTCAACACCACCGACTCGGCCGTGCGCATCACCCATGTGCCCACCGGCGTGGTCGCGTCCTGCCAGAACGAGAAGTCGCAGCTGCAGAACAAGGAATCGGCCCTGCGCATCCTGCGCGCCCGGCTGCACGCGATCCAGGTCGAGGCCGCCGCCGCCGAGGCCTCGCAGGCCCGGCGCTCGCAGGTGCGCACCGTCGACCGCTCCGAGCGGATCCGCACCTACAACTTCCCGGAGAACCGGATCGCCGACCACCGCACCGGTTTCAAGGCCTACAACCTCGATCAGGTGCTCGACGGCGACCTCGGCCCGGTGATCCAGTCCTGCCTGGACGCCGACGAGAGTGCCCAGCTCGCCGCGCTGCAGTCGGTGCGCTGATCGTGCCCGAGCTGAAAGACGTGATGGCCGGGGCGGTCCGGATCCTCGCCGATGCCGGGGTGCCCTCGCCCTCGGCCGACGCGAACATCCTGCTGGCGCACGTGCTCGGGGTCGAGCGGCGTGAGCTGTCCCGCCGGGTGATCCTCGGCTACCGCCTTACCGACGACGAGACCTCCCGGGTGGCAACCCTTCTCGAGCGCCGCGCGGAACGGGTTCCGTTGCAGCACCTGACCGGGCGCACCGGGTTCCGGCGGCTCGAGATCCTGGTCGGGCCGGGCGTCTTCGTGCCCCGGGTCGAGACGGAGTGGGTGGCGGGGCTGGCCGTCGAGGAGGCCGCACGGCTTTCGCAGCCGTTGGTGGTCGACCTGTGCACCGGGTCGGGCGCCATCGCCCTGGCGGTGGCCGACGAGGTGCCCGAGGCTCGCGTGGTGGCGGTCGAGCTCGATCCGCCGGCGGTGGAGTGGGCCCGGCGCAATGTCGAGGCGCTGGGCTCCCGGGTGGACCTGCGGCCCGGTGACGCGGTGCGCGCCGACGAGCACCTGCTCGCCGACCTGGTGGGGATGGTGGACGTGGTGGTCGCCAACCCGCCCTACATCCCGCCGGACGCCGAGCCGACCGAGCCCGAGGTGCGTGACCACGACCCAGTGCTGGCGTTGTACGGGGGAGGGGACGACGGTCTGGCGATCCCGCGGGGCGTGGTCGCGACCGCGGCCCGGCTGCTCAAGCCGGGTGGGCTGCTGGTGATGGAGCACGCCGACGTGCAGGGTGAGGGTGGCCGTCTGCTGGCCACCGCGCCGGACTGGGTGGACGTGGGCACGCACCGCGACCTGGCCGGGCGGGACCGGGCCCTGGTGGCGCGGCGCGCGGGCTGAGCAGCGCTGTGCCCCGGCCGGAGCCGGGGCACAGCCGGATCTCAGCGGATCTTGTACCACTTGCTCTCGCGGTACGAGAGGTTGTTCTTCAGGATCTCCCGCACGTCGGCGTGGGCCTTGGACCCCGAGGTGAAGCTGAAATCCGTGTGGGAGCCCTTGCCCCCGGTCGCCTTCACGACCTTGGCCGCGGCCTTGTCCGAGAAGCGGATCCGCAGCTGGGCCTGGTGCTTGTCGGCCTTGGTGTCGTAGAGCGTCCCGCTGACGTGGAGCTTGCCGCCGGCGACCCACCACTTGCCGCTGGCCTGGACGCCCGACAGGCCCTGGCTCTTCCAGGTGTGCTTCTTCATGGCCGCGGGCCGGACCTCGGCGGCGTGCGCCGAGACCGGGGCGACGAGCACGGCCGAGGCGGCCAGGGCGACAGCGGCGATGATCTTCTTCATGCGTCTCTCCAGGGATGTGAGATGCCTTCGGAGCCCTCACCGGCGTCCCCCGCCGGCGGTGCTCCCCGTGTGCGGTGTGGACCGAAAAGCACACCCGAGGCGGCTTTTCGATTTCCCCCTCGCCGCGCATCAAGTAACGCATGGGTCACAAATCGGATCAACGTGAGGTAGTTAACCAATCACGCTGAGCACGCGAACCGCCGGGGGTGCACTGGACGCCAAGCACGGGCGTGTCATAGCGCGAGCGCGTGCGTGCGGAGCGTGCCGAACCGGGTTCGATACACCTGCCCGGCGTCGGGAAGGCCACCCGGAATGCACGGTCCGGGCCCGGGTAGTGCCACACTCGGGGTGTGAGTGTGCGTTTCGACTGCGCCCAGGAGGTCCAGCGTTCGCGCGGCATCACCAAGGCCGCCGACGTGGTGGCCGAAGGTGATCTCGTCGTTCTGCCGACCGACACCGTCTACGGAATCGGCTGCGACGCCTTCGATGCGGAGGCGGTGTCCGCGCTGCTCGCCGCCAAGGGCCGGGGCCGCGCCATGCCCCCGCCCGTGCTGGTGCCGCACGTGCGCACCCTCGACGGCATCGCGGCGGGCATCACCCCCGACATCCGCGCGCTGGCCGAGGCGTTCTGGCCCGGTGCGCTGACGATCATCACCCGGGCCCAGCCCACCCTGCGCTGGGACCTCGGCGAGACCAACGGCACCGTGGCGCTGCGGATGCCGCTGCACCCGGTGGCGCTGGAGCTGCTCGAGCGCACCGGGCCGATGGCCGTCTCCAGCGCCAATCTCACCGGGCACGCCGCGGCGCTGACCTGTGCGCAGGCGCAGGAGATGCTCGGTGACTCGGTGGCCGTCTACCTCGACGGCGGCGACGCCGAGCTGGGCGTCGCCTCCACCATCGTCGACTGCACCTCCACCCCGCCGCGGGTGGTGCGCCAGGGGGCGGTCACGCTCGAAGACCTGCGCTCGGTGGTGCCCTCCCTGCTCGGCCTCGGCGAGGAACCCGGTCGGGAACCCGGCGAGCAGCGGGCTGTGCCGGGCGCGTCGGAAGCATCGGAGAGCGCCGGGTGAGGGGTTACCTCTTCGTCTTCCTCATCGCCGCGACGGTCACCTACCTGACCACCCCGGCGGTGCGGCGGATCGCCCGGCGGATCGGGGCCGTCACCGCTCTGCGTGAGCGAGACGTGCACACGGTGCCGATCCCGCGGCTGGGTGGCGCGGCCATCTACGCGGGCATCGCGATCGCCATGCTGACCGCGTCCCGGGTGCCGTTCTTCGAAGGGGTGTTCACCGGCCGCACCGCCTACGTGGTGCTGCTGTCGGCCGGTGCGGTCTGTCTGCTCGGGGTCTTCGACGACCTCTGGGAGCTGGACGCCCTCACCAAGGCGGCCGGGCAGATGCTCGCCGCCGGGATCATGGCCTGGCAGGGCATCCAGCTGCTGTTCCTGCCGATCTTCGGCACCTTCATCCCGTCCCGGATGCTGCTGATCGCGGTCACCGTGGTCGCGATCCTGGTGACGATCAACGCGGTGAACTTCGTGGACGGGCTCGACGGCCTGGCCGCCGGGATGACGGCGATCGCGGGGGCCGCCTTCTTCGTCTACTCCTACCTGCTGGCCCGGGACTCCTCGCCCAACGACTACGCGTCGCTGGCCTCGGTGCTCACGGCGGCCCTGGTCGGCGCCTGCGTCGGGTTCCTGCCGCACAACTTCAACCCGGCCCGGATCTTCATGGGCGACAGCGGTTCCATGCTGCTCGGGCTGCTGATGGCCACGTCCACGGTCGCGATCACCGGCACGGTCGAGCCCTCGACCCTGGCCGAGATCGGCATCCTGCCCGCGTTCATGCCGCTGGTGCTGCCGCTGGCCGTGCTCGCCCTGCCGATCCTCGACCTGACGCTGGCCATCCTGCGCCGCACCCGGGCCGGCAAGATGCCCTGGCAGCCCGACAAGCTGCACCTGCACCACCGCATGCTGAGCCTGGGCCACAGCCACGCCGGGGCTGTCCTGATCCTCTACTTCTGGACGGCCACGGTCGGTTTCGGCGTCATCCTGTTCGCCTTCGTCTCACCCCGCCGGGCGATCCTGATCGGGGGAGCGGCCGTGCTGCTGGCCCTGATCCTGACCGTCGGGCGCAGGAACTGGGGGCAGATGGCGGCCAGTGCCGTGCCCGGTGCCGGTCCCCGCAGCGCCACCGTGGTGATCCCGGCCGACCCGTCGCTGCCCCGCGCCGCGGCCGATCCGGATCTCAGTACATCTCCGGCCGGAATCACGAAACCAAGCGCACGCCAAGTTCGTTCAACAGAGAATGGCCAGGATGAGGGCCAGGACCAGGCCCCCGACGAGCGAGGCACGCACCGTAGCGGGGCCGGCGTGAACTCCGGAATGAACGGATCGTGAACATGTCCGACCTGCGCCCCGGCGACAAGAAGGTCGCCCGGCAGGCCGAGCCGGTCACCGCCCTGTGGCTTGCAGCACTTCTTCCCTCCCTTGTGCTGGGGGGTCTGACCTCTGGTGTCGCCTTCGTGGTCGGCCGTGACCAAGGGCTTTCGGCCCTGCTCGGTCTGGGGCTCGCCCTGGTGGCCCTGACGCTCACGTCGATGCTGCACTTCCAGATCCGGATGACCGACCCGACCCTGGGCACGTTCTTCGCGCTGACTACATATGGCCTGGTCATCGGCCTGATGTGGGGCATTTACCTGGCTCTGGACGATGTGGCCTGGGTGAGCGGCCCGGGTGTCGCCTTCGGTCTGCTGGCCGGAACGCTGGGCTGGGCCGGAGGTCTTATGCGCGGAGCGCTCAAGCTTCGCGAGCCGCTGTACGACGAGAAACGCACAAGCGATTAACCCGATCGGGTGTGTGCCGGATTACCCCCACCAGAGGGTCAAGCGACCCTTGTAGGGGGGTGCCGACAGAACCGCCCTACATGACTGATAGTGTCAAGCCAGATGGATGACGAGTCGACCCTGCTGAGGGCACCCGCCATAACTGCGGTGTGCCCGATCGAGGGCCTCGCCGGCTACGAGCTGTAACGCCCGAGCCCGTCCTCCCCCTGAACTTGTTCCACAACGAGTACCACCCCTGACTGTGACCCTGCCGCCAGCGCCCTCCGCGTGAGCCAGTTGGCTGCACCCCGCAACGAAGCACTGAGTCTTGGAGGAGCGACCGTGATTCAACTGGCCGCAGGCGGCGGCGAGACCTACGAGGCTCCAGGCACCTACGAGTTCTGGCAGCCGCTGATCGGGGACGGCGCCTTTGCCCTCACCCGCTCGATGGTGGTCTTCGCCGTTGTCGCCGTGATGATCTCGGTCGTGCTGCTGCGCATCACGTCGAACCTCAGGGTGGTGCCGGGCAAGGCGCAGTTCCTCGTCGAGGGCACCTACGGGATGGTGCGCAACGGCCTGGCCCGCGACATCATCGGCGCGGAGAAGTTCAAGCCGTTCCTGCCGCTGCTCTTCGCGCTGTTCACCGTGGTCCTGGTGAACAACCTGCTGGGTGTCTTCCCGCTCATCACCTTCCCGACCTTCAGCCGTATCGGTTACGCGATCGTGCTGACGGCCGTCGTCTACGTCACCTACCACGGTGTGTGGATCAAGAAGATGGGTGTCGTCGGCTGGCTGAAGAGCTTCGTGCCGAGCGGCCTTCCGGCCTGGATCGTGCCGTTCATGTGGCTCCTCGAGTTCATGACCTACGTGATCACCCGGCCGCTGACGCTCGCGCTGCGACTCTTCGGCAACATGTTCGCCGGTCACTTCATGCTGCTGATCTTCACCTTCGGCGGCGAGTACCTCCTCTTCCACGGTTCCGGCTTCCTGCCCGCCGCCGGCGCCCTGGCCTACGCCTTCACCCTCGTCATGTACGCCTTCGAGGTTGTCGTCCAGTTCCTCCAGGCGTACGTCTTCGTGCTCCTGACCTGCGTTTACATCGCCGGTGCCGTCGCCGACGAGCACTGATCTTCCGCCGGTGCCCGTCGTCGACGCGCACTGACAACTGCCTGAGCCTCCCTCAGGCACAACCCCGAAAGGCAGGAAACTGCAATGGTCGAAGGCAACATCGCATTCCTCGGCTACGGCATCGCCGCGATCGGCCCGGGTATCGGTATCGGCCTGATCTTCGCCGCGTACATCAACGGTGTGGCTCGCCAGCCGGAGTCGCGCAGCGTCCTCCAGACCATCGCCTTCACCGGCTTCGCCCTCACCGAGGCGCTCGCCATCCTGGGTCTGGTCTTCGCGTTCCTCTTCAAGTGATCCACCCCCTTACTCAGGTCTGACCGGGAAGGAGGGTGACCATGAATTCGCTTGTTCTCATTGCTGCTGAGACCGAGACGCACGACCAGGCGACCGGTTGGGGTACCAAGCTGCCGCTGGTTCCGCACCCGTCGGAAGTTGTCGTCAGTCTTGTCTTCTTCCTCATCGTCCTCTGGGTGATGAAGAAGTACGTGGTTCCGCGTCTCGAGGCGGTCTACGCCGAGCGCACCGCCGAGATCGAGGGCGGGATCGAGAAGGCGGCCAAGGCTCAGGCCGAGGCCGCTGCCGCCCTGGACGAGTACCAGGCCCAGCTGGCCGAGGCTCGCGCCGAGGCCGGCCGGATCCGCGAGGAGGCTCGCGCCCAGGGCGCCGAGATCGTCGCGGAACTGCGCGAGCAGGCCCAGGCCGAAGCGGCCCGGATCGTCTCGTCCGCCCAGCAGCAGGTTGCTGCCGAGCGGCAGCAGGCGGTCGTGCAGCTGCGGTCGGACGTCGGCGCCCTGGCGACCGACCTGGCGTCCCGGATCGTCGGCGAGTCCCTCCAGGACTCCGCCCGTCAGTCCCGCGTCATCGACCGCTTCCTCGACGAGCTGGAAGCGGCCGACGCCGCGCCCAGCACGGGCCGGGTCTCCTGATGGCGGCGCAGGTGCGGATGCAAGGCCCGAGCCGGGTGGCGCTCGCCGCCGGTCAGGACCGGCTGGAGCTGCTCGTGAGCTCCGCCGGCACCGACGCGGCCCGGCTGGCGCAGGACCTGTTCGGGGTCACGAACCTGGTGGCCTCCAACGCCGCCCTGCGCCGGGCCCTGACCGAGTCGTCCCGGCCCGCCGAGACCCGCGCCGCCCTGGTGGCGCGGCTGCTCGAGGGCAAGGTCTCCGCCTCGGCGCTGGACCTGGTCTCCGGACTGGTCCGGGCGCAGTGGTCGGACTCCTCGGACCTCACCGAGGCACTGGAGGGTCTGGCGGTCTCCGCCGAGCTCTCCGGGGCCGAGAAGGCCGGGCGTCTCGACCGGGTGGAGGACGAGCTCTTCCGCTTCAGCCGCACGGTGGCCGGTGACGTGACGCTGCGCGACGCGTTCGCCGTCCGTACCCCGGGCGTGGAGCGCAAGCGCCAGCTGGTCGCCACCCTGCTCTCCGGCAAGGTGGCGCCCGAGACGCTGAGCCTGGCCTCGCAGGCCGCGACTGCCCCCCGGGGACGCCGCGTCGAGCAGGTCCTGGAGAAGTTCCTCGAGGCCGCCGCCGCCCGACGCCGCCAGCTGGTGGCCGAGATCGTGGCTGCCTCACCGCTCACCGAGGGGCAGCGGTCCCGGCTCGGCACCACGCTGAGCCGGCTCTACGGTCGCGACATCCGCCTCAACGTGGACATCGACCCCGAGGTGCTCGGCGGGCTGCGGATCATCGTGGCCGGCGAGCTGATCGACAGCACGGTCCTGAGCCGGCTGAACACGGCGAAGCGCACCATCGCAGGCTGACCGCGGCCGGCCGCGCCTCCTCCGGACGGTGCGGCCGCCGCGGCGCGCGATGATGGACGCCAAGAAGAATTAAGCAAGTAAGCAACAAGGATGACGACCCACGGCCCGGCTCACGCCGGACAACGACGAGAGAGCAGGGGATCCAGATGGCGGAGCTGACGATCCGTCCGGACGAGATCCGGGACGCGCTGGACGCCTTCGTGCAGTCTTACGACCCGAGCACGGCCACGCGGGAAGAAGTAGGCATCATCTCCGAGGCGGCCGACGGCATCGCCCGGGTCGAGGGCCTGCCCAGCGTGATGGCCAACGAGCTGCTGAAGTTCGAGGACGGCACGCTCGGCCTCGCGCAGAACCTGGACGTCAACGAGATCGGCGTCGTCGTTCTCGGTGAGTTCAGTGGCCTCGAAGAGGGCCAGGAAGTCAAGCGGACCGGCGAGGTGCTCTCCGTGCCCGTCGGTGACGCCTTCCTCGGCCGCGTGGTGGACCCGCTGGGTGCGCCGATCGACGGTCTCGGCGAGATCGTGGCCGAGAGCCGCCGCGCCCTGGAGCTCCAGGCTCCGGGCGTCATGCAGCGCAAGTCGGTGCACGAGCCGATGCAGACCGGGATCAAGGCGATCGACTCGCTGACCCCGATCGGCCGCGGCCAGCGCCAGCTGATCATCGGCGACCGCAAGACCGGCAAGACCACGATCGCGATCGACACGATCATCAATCAGAAGCGCAACTGGGAGTCCGGCGACCCGGACAAGCAGGTTCGCTGCATCTACGTCGCGATCGGCCAGAAGGGTTCGACCATCGCGTCGATCCGCGGCTCGCTCGAAGAGGCCGGCGCGCTGGAGTACACGACCATCGTCGCCGCCCCGGCGTCCGACCCGGCCGGCTTCAAGTACCTCGCGCCCTACACCGGTTCGGCCATCGGCCAGCACTGGATGTACGCCGGCAAGCACGTGCTCATCGTCTTCGACGACCTGAGCAAGCAGGCCGAGGCCTACCGCGCCGTGTCGCTGCTGCTGCGCCGCCCGCCGGGCCGCGAGGCCTACCCGGGTGACGTCTTCTACCTGCACTCCCGCCTGCTGGAGCGTTGCGCGAAGCTGTCCGACGAGCTGGGCCACGGCTCGATGACCGGTCTGCCGATCGTCGAGACGAAGGCCAACGACGTGTCGGCCTACATCCCGACCAACGTCATCTCGATCACCGACGGCCAGCTGTTCCTGCAGTCGGACCTGTTCAACGCCAACCAGCGTCCGGCCGTCGACGTCGGTATCTCCGTCTCCCGCGTCGGTGGCTCCGCCATGACGAAGGCGATGAAGAAGGTCACGGGTTCGCTGAAGGTCGAGCTGGCGCAGTACCGCGCCCTCGAGGCCTTCGCGCTCTTCGCCTCCGACCTGGACGCCGCCTCCAAGCAGCAGCTGGCCCGTGGTCAGCGTCTGATGGAGCTGTTCAAGCAGCCGCAGTACTCGCCCTACGCGACCGAGGAGCAGGTCGTCTCGATCTGGCTCGGCACCACCGGTGCCCTCGACTCGGTCGAGGTCGGCGACGTGCGCCGCTTCGAGCAGGAGTTCATCGACCACCTGCGCCGGAACACCGACGTGCTCACCACGATCGGCGAGACGCTGCAGTTCAACGACGACACGAACGCCAGCCTGGAGAAGGAGGTCGAGTCCTTCAAGCAGTTCTTCCAGGCCGGCTCCGACGAGGGCATCGTGGCGGGCTCCGAGGAGTACGAGGCGACTGACGCCGAGGACATCTCGCAGGAGCAGATCGTCCGGCAGCAGCGCTGACGCAGCGGCGCGGATCTAAGGAGAGCTAAGCGATATGGCAGGCCAGCAGAGGGTCTACCGGGCCCGCATCCGGTCTACCGCGTCCCTGGAGAAGATCTTCCGGGCGATGGAACTCATCGCCTCGTCGCGGATCTCCAAGGCGCGGCAGGCCGTGGCTTCGTCGACGCCGTACGCCCGCGCCATCAGCCGGGCGGTCTCGGCGGTCGCGACCTACTCCGACGTGGATCACATCCTCACGACGGAGAAGGAAAGCGTCCGCCGGGCAGCGGTTCTGGTCGTCACGGCCGACCGCGGCATGGCGGGGGCCTACTCCTCGAACGCGCTGAAGGCGAGCGAGCAGCTTCGCGAGCGGCTGGAGGGGGAGGGCAAGCAGGTCGCCACCTACGTCACCGGACGTAAGGGCGTCGGCTTCCTCCGCTTCCGCAAGCGCGACATCGCCGCGGAGTGGACCGGTTTCTCGGACTCCCCGAAGTACGAGGACGCCCGCACGATCGGCGACACGCTGGTCGAGGCGTTCCTCGCGGACTACGAGGACGGCGGGGTCGACGAGATCCACATCGTCTACACCCGGTTCGTCAGCATGGTGACGCAGCAGCCGGAGATCGTCCGGCTGCTGCCGCTCGAGGTCGTCGAGGGCACCGAGCCCCCGGCCCCCGACGAGCTGCTGCCGCTCTACGCGTTCGAGCCGAACCCGGCGGAGGTGCTCGACGCGCTGCTGCCGAAGTACGTGAACAGCCGGATCTACAACGCACTGCTGCAGGCGTCGGCCTCCGAGCTGGCCTCCCGTCAGCGTGCGATGAAGTCCGCCTCGGACAACGCCAAGGAACTGATCCGGACCTACACGCGACTGGCCAACCAGGCGCGCCAGGCCGAGATCACCCAGGAGATCAGCGAGATCGTCGGCGGCGCCGACGCACTTGCCGGCTGACCCAGCTGCTGATCCCCGAGCCCGAGCCACGAGACATGACAGAGAGAAGAGCGAAATGACCGCCACCGTCACCGAAACGGGTGCGACCAGCGGCCAGGCCGGCGTCGGCCGGGTGGCCCGGGTCATCGGCCCCGTCGTCGACATCGAGTTCCCGCAGGGCCAGCTGCCCGGCATGTACAACGCTCTGTACATCGACTACACGCTGAACGGGGAGGACATCCGGCTCTGGCTGGAGGTCGCCCAGTTCATCGGCGACAACCTGGTCCGCGCCATCGCGCTGAAGCCGACCGACGGCCTGGTCCGTGGCATGTCGGTCTCCGACAGCGGCAACCCGATCAGCGTCCCGGTCGGTGACGTCACCAAGGGTCGCGTGTTCAACGCGATCGGCGACGTGCTCAACCTCGCCGAGGGCGAGACGTTTGAGGTCACCGAGCGCTGGCCGATCCACCGCAAGGCCCCGGCCTTCGACCAGCTCGAGTCCAAGACCGAGATGTTCCAGACCGGCATCAAGGTCATCGACCTGCTCACCCCGTACGTGCAGGGTGGAAAGATCGGCCTGTTCGGTGGTGCCGGTGTCGGCAAGACCGTGCTGATCCAGGAGATGATCGCCCGGGTCGCCCGCGACCACGGTGGTGTCTCCGTGTTCGCCGGTGTCGGCGAGCGCACCCGTGAGGGCAACGACCTCATCGTCGAGATGGAAGAGGCGGGCGTTCTCCCGAACACCGCGCTCGTCTTCGGTCAGATGGACGAGCCGCCGGGCACGCGTCTTCGCGTGGCCCTCTCGGCCCTCACGATGGCGGAGTACTTCCGCGACGTGCAGAGCCAGGACGTGCTGCTCTTCATCGACAACATCTTCCGGTTCACGCAGGCCGGTTCCGAGGTCTCCACGCTGCTCGGCCGTATGCCGTCCGCCGTGGGTTACCAGCCGAACCTGGCCGACGAGATGGGCCTCCTCCAGGAGCGCATCACCTCGACGCGTGGTCACTCGATCACCTCGATGCAGGCGATCTACGTGCCGGCCGACGACTACACCGACCCGGCCCCGGCCACCACGTTCGCGCACCTGGACGCGACCACCGAGCTCTCCCGCGAGATCGCGTCGATGGGTATCTACCCCGCCGTGGACCCGCTGACCTCGACGTCGCGCATCCTCGACCCGCGGTACATCGGTGAGGCCCACTACAACACCGCGGTGCGCGTCAAGCAGATCCTCCAGCGCAACAAGGAGCTGCAGGACATCATCGCGATCCTGGGTATCGACGAGCTGTCCGAAGAAGACAAGATCGTCGTGAACCGGGCCCGCCGGATCCAGCGGTTCCTGTCGCAGAACACCTACGTGGCCAAGCAGTTCACCGGCATCGAGGGTTCGACGGTCCCGATCGACGAGACGGTCGACGCCTTCACCCGGATCTGCGACGGCGAGTTCGACCACGTCGCCGAGCAGGCGTTCTTCATGTGCGGTGGCCTCGACGACGTCGAGCGCAAGTGGGCCGAGATCCAGAAGAAGACCGGCGCCTGATCCTCCGCGTACTGCCGGGGGCCGGTCTTCACCGACCGGTCCCCGCACCACGGCTCCCCGCGAGCCGATACTGTGTCGACAACTCGTCGGCCGCGTCCCATCGGTGACGAGATCGAGAACACGGAGGAACCGGCATGTCGCTCCAGGTAGAACTGGTGAGTGCCGAGGCGAAGGTCTGGACGGGCACTGCCCGCATGGTGATCGCCAGGACGATCGAGGGTGAGATCGGTGTGCTCAGTGGGCACGAGCCGACGCTCGCACTGCTCGCCCCGGGCAAGATCACGATCCGCGGCGAAGACGGTTCCACGGTCGAGGCTCAGGTCGAGGACGGTGGGTTCCTCTCCATCGACCACGACCGGGTGACCGTGGTGGCCGACACCGCGGCCCTCGTCGGCTCGGCCTGAGTCCGGGCCCGGCCGGAGTTGGGTGAACTGGTAGCTCCGCTCGAGATCCTCGGCGGGCTCCTCGTCCTCTTCGGCCTGGTCCTGGCACTGTTCATCCTGCGCCGTTACCTGCTGGCCCGTAACGGCGCCACGTTCGACTGCTCGCTGAAACGCGAGCACCCCCGCCGCGCGAGCGCCTGGATCCTGGGCGTCGCGCGGTACAGCGAAGACCGGCTCGAATGGTTTCGGATCTTCACTCTGAGCCCGCGACCCAGCCAGGTCTTCGTTCGCTCCCAGATGCTGCTCCTGGAATGGATTCAGCCGAGCGAGCAGGAGATCCACTCGATCCTGCCGGGCGCGGTGATCGTGCGATGCAGTTATGGCGACGAGATTCTCGAGATGGCCATGACAAGGTCGGACTACATCGGATTCGCCACCTGGCTGGAAGCGACGCCTCCCGGCATGCAGCCGTTCAGCGCCTGATCTTCACACCGACTGTTCGTGCTTCGCCCTCGTCGTAAGCCTTTTCGAGCCGAAGAGCTCGCTTCAGCCGTGCAGCCCCTTCGGGTTGCGCGGCCTTCTTGTTTCAGCAAGGCCTGACGTGTTTCGGCCAAGCCTGCGAGCCTGGCCGCCCACGCACGTGACCCACCTGATCCGGCGTGGACGGCCCGGCCACCATCTGTTCTGACGCGCAGGAATCGAACAGCCGCCTCACCCGGACGGGGACCCAGGTGTTCCCTCGCGGCGGCCGGCCGCTCTGTGCGTCTGGCTCGAGGTGCGGGCTTCGCCGTCGCGGCTTCGAAGGCGTCGCCCTTGCCTCGCTCTTAGTGATACCCAGCCCACGAGTGTTGAAACCCGTTCCGCCCCATTTCTTCCGGCGATCACGGTGGTTTCACCCTCAAGCATTCGGCGGATCCGCGACCCGGGCGGAAAAGCGCAGGCGAGGGACCGCTCAGCGATATGAGACGACCACGTCACCCGATCCGGTGTCGGCCTCGATCGGGTTGCCGGAGCCCTTCGCGCCCACGGTGGGAACGTCGATGCGACGGTCGCCACTGCCGGTCGTGCCGCTCACGTCGTAGCGGGTGCCGTCGTTCGGCACGGTCAGCTGCACGTTGCCCGCCCCGGTCTTCGCGCTCACCGAGGTGGGCGCGGTGGAGAAGCCGACACGTACGTCACCGCTGCCGGTGCGGGTCACGAGGCGCACGGCGTCACCGATGAAGTCGGCTCTCACGTCGCCCGAACCGGTGCGCATCTCGTTGACCACCGACCGCATCGAGGACGCGCGAACGTCGCCACTGCCGCTGGTGGCCAGGATGTCGCCCGTCAGCCCGGTGAGATCGATGTCGCCGGACCCGGCCCGGGCCTTCACGTCCGCGGTCAGGCCGCGCACCTCCTGGTCGCCGGAGCCGGTGTGCAGGTCCACGGGGACGTTCTCGGGCACGGTGATCGTCAGGCTGACCGAGCAGCTGTCGATCGGCCAGCCGCCCCGGCAGTCGGCGGTCACGGCGAGCCTGCCGTCGTCGACCGTGTGGTTCCAGACCGCGTCGCGGATCGCCGACCGGGCCTTGACCTCGACCCGCACCGGAGTGCCCTCGGCCACGGCGCGCACCCGCACGTCACCGGAGCCGACATCGACCGAGAGGGTCGTGACCGGGTCGGAGACGGTGAACGTCTCCTCGTGCACGCGGGTCGCGAACTGGGTCACGACCGTCATCACGCCGAGTCCGAGCACCCCGAGGCCGAGCACGACGCCGGCGATGCGCACCGGGCCGAGCAACGGGCTGGGACGCCGGGGTGGCGTGGTGGTGGGGCCGCCGGGTTCGTGGGTGGTCGTCGTCGACATGGGATCAGCCCTCCTGGCCGAGCCAGCGGAGGACGGCGAGGACCCTGCGGTGGTCCTGCGCGTCCGGGGGGAGGTCGAGCTTTCCGAAGATGCTGGAGACGTGTTTCTCCACGGCTCCCTCGCCGATCACCAGCTGCGCGGCGATGGCGGTGTTGGAGCGCCCCTCGGCCATCAGGCCGAGCACCTCCCGCTCGCGCGGGGTGAGCCGGCTGAGCGGGTCTTTCCGGGTGGCCCGGGAGAACAGCTGGGCCACCACCTCGGGGTCGAGCGCGGTGCCGCCGTCGGTGACCCGGCGCAGCGACTCGGCGAAGTCACCGACGTCGGCCACCCGGTCTTTCAGCAGGTAGCCGATGCCGTGGGAGCGGGCGGCGAAAAGCTCGGTGGCGTAGTTCTCCTCGACGTACTGGCTGAGCACCACCACGGCGATCTGCGGGTACTGGTGGCGCACGACCAGCGCCGCGCGCACCCCCTCGTCGGTGAAGGTCGGGGGCATCCGCACGTCGACGATGACCAGGTCGGGCCGGTGCGCCTCGACCGCCCGGAGAAAGCTCTCGGCGTCGGGGCAGGCCTCGGCCACCTCGAACCCGGTCTCGGCGAGCAGGCGCAGCAGGCCTTCGCGGAGCAGGACCGAGTCCTCGGCGAGGACGACACGGACGGCGGCGGTCACTGGGGGCTCCCGGAGGGGTTGAGCGGAAGGTGGATGGTGAGCACGGTGGGCCCGCCGGCGGGGGAGGAGAGGTGGACGGCCCCGTCGATCGCGGCGACCCGGTCGGCCAGACCGCGAAGACCGGTGCCCCCGACCGCTCTGCCGTCCGGATCGGAACCGCCGGGTTGCGCCCCGCCGACCCCGTCGTCCTCAATCTCGATCCGCAGCCACTCGCCGACGCCGCTGACCAGCACCCGGGCGCGGGAGGCGTGGGCGTGCTTGGCCACGTTGGTCAGGCCCTCGCTGACACAGAAGTAGGCGATGGCCTCGACGGTGGGCGAGGGACGCGTGGGCAGGTCGGTCTGCACGCTCACCGGCACGGGGCTGCTGGCGGCGAGGGCCGACAGCGCGGCGTCGAGACCCCGGTCGGTCAGGATCGGCGGGTGGATTCCCCGTGCCACCTGGCGCATCTCGACCACGGCCTCCTTCGCCGCGGAGTGCGCCTTGTTCATCAGGTCGCGTGCTCCCTCCGGGTCCCGGGACATCTTCTCGCGGGCCAGGCCCAGGTCCATCGCGATCGCGACCAGGCGCTGCTGCGGGCCGTCGTGCAGGTCGCGCTCGATGCGCTGCCGCTCGGCCTCGACCGAGTCGACGGCGGCCGCGCGGGTGGCCGTCAGCGTCTCCACCCGGCGGTTCAGCGTCTTCACCTTCTCCGCGTTCGACGAGCGGGTGAGCAGCAGTTTCGCCATCAGCACGTCGAGGGCGATCAGCCCGGTGGCCATCAGGGGCGTGACCACCATGCCGACGACCCCGACGACGAAGACCAGCAGCAGCCACCACGGCCCGGAGGTGGTTCCGCCCCAGGGCCAGTACATCTCGTGCGACGGCAGGGCCCACACGTAGAGCGGCGCGGCGACCAGGCCGAGCGTGACCGAGGCGAAGGCCAGCACGAGACAGCTGCTGATCAGCCCCCACACCGACTGCCACGCGACCCAGGCCAGCGACCGCCACTGCCGGCCGCCCAGCAGGTGCCGCCGCAGCCAGCCGCGTTCGCGCGCCTCGGGAGCCGATCCCATCCACGGCAGGGGGATCCCGGTCATGCCCTCCAGCCGCAGCAGGTCGAGCCGTGCGCAGAACATCGCGGCCAGCAGCAGCGCCCACACGATCGGGATGCCCATCCCGAAGATCGGGACCAGGACCACCGCGACCAGCATGAAGGCGGCCAGCAGCAGGTAGGGGACCGTCAGGACCAGGTTCAGCGAGAGGTGGGCGACGGCGGGAAAACCGCGCAGCCACAGCACGAATGCCGTCTCCGGCCAGCCGTGCGGCAGTCCCGTGCGCAGGCCGTCCATGGTCTGCGCTCCGGTCAGGAACGGCGTCCTCCGCCGCGGGGTCTCGGTCACCCTGCAACGGTAGGGCTCGGCCGGGCCCGGACAGCATCCCGGAGCCACCCGGGAAGGGGTGGGGTTAACCCCACCCCCACTTGAGGGGGACGCACCAGTGATCATGGTGCCGCGCGTCCCCAAGCTTGACCACCATGACCACAACGACCGACTCGGAACGTCGTGCGGCCCCTGCCGGCCCACCGCCACCGCGACCTCGCGGCCTGGCCTCCTGGTGCGCCCACCACCGCTGGAGCACCCTGCTCGCCGCGCTGATCGTGATGGCCACGGGGGTGGTGCTGCTCGGGGGCGGGCTGCACACCGCCAGTGGGGCCGAGCAGCTCGTCGGCGACTCCCGCAAGGCATCGGAACTGTTGCAAGGAGCCGACTTCGGTGACCGTCCGGTCGAGCACCTCGTGGTCAGCGCGCGGAGGGGAACGCTGAGCGAGGCGCGGATCGGCACGGTCGGGCAGCAGATGGTGGACGCGTTCGGCCCGGTCGAGGGGGTCGGTTCCGTGGGGGAGCCGATCGTCTCGGAAGACCGGCGCACGATGCTCGTCCCGGTCGAGCTGACCGCGGCCAACGATGACGACGACGCGGTCGAGGCGACCGCCGAGCGGATGCTGACCGTCACGGGCACCCTCGCGGCCGGGCACCCGGACCTCGAGATCGGCCAGACCGGTGAGGGCTCGCTGAACGCGGGGGTCGGCGAGCAGATCGAGCGCGACTTCCAGCGGGCCGAACTCTTCAGCCTGCCGGTCACTCTCGCGATCCTGCTGGTCGCCTTCGGGTCCGTGGTCGCGGCCTTCGTGCCGGTGCTGCTGGGCATCGGCGCCGTCGTCACCGCGCTCGGGGTCACGGCGTTCATCTCGCGCTGGTACGAGGTCGACCAGAACACCCAGAGCCTGGTGCTGCTCATCGGTCTCGCGGTCGGCGTGGACTACGCGCTCTTCGTGATCCGGCGCTCGCGGCAGGAACGGGCCCACGGTCTCGAGGTGCGCGAGACGATCCGGGTGGTGGGGATGACGGCGGGCCGGGCCGTGATCATCTCCGGCGTCACCGTGGTGGTCTCGATGGCCGGCATGCTGGTCGCCGGGGGCCTCTACACCTCGCTCGCGATCGGCGCCATGATCGTCGTGCTGATCGCCGTGATCGCCTCCGCCACCGTGCTTCCCGCGATCCTGTCGGTGCTCGGTGACCGGATCACCTGGCTGCGGCTGCCGTTCATCGGGCGCCGGGTCGGCCGCGAGGCCCCGGTCGACGGGCCCTGGGGGCGGCTCGCCGGTGCGGTCTCACGGCGTCCGCTGATCTGGACGCTCGCCGCCACCGGGCTGCTGGTGGCACTCGCGGTGCCGGCGGCGAACATGCGCACCTCGCTGCCCGGGGTGGAGTCGCTGCCGCAGGACCTGCCCTCGGTGAAGGCCACGACGACGATGATCCAGGCCTTCCCGCAGGAGGGTTCGACGATTCAGCTGGTGGTCTCGGGGGATGCTGCCTCCGCTCTGGAACGGGCCTGGCCGCTGGCCGCGGGCACCGGTGTCGTGATGTCGGGAGAGCCCTCGGTGCGGACGTCGCTGGACGGCCGGGTCTCGGTGCTGGATCTGCCGATTCCGTACGACAGTTCGGACGAGCGGGCCGGTGACGTGGTCGAGAAGGTGCGCGAAACCCTGGTTCCCGCGGTGTCGCGTTCCCTGCCGGACGCCGAGGTGCATCTGGGCGGCGTGGCCGAGGGCACGGAACTGTCGGCCTGGATGGATTCGCGCCTGCTGCCGGTGGTCGGGTTCGTGCTGGTGCTGACCTTCGTGGTGATGGTGCTGTCGTTCGGCTCGGTCTGGCTGGCCCTGGCCACCGTGCTGCTCAACCTGCTCTCGGTCGGCGCGGGCTACGGGGTGATGACGTCGATCTTCCAGAACACCTGGGCCGAGGACCTTCTCGACTTCACCTCGATCGGCTCGATCGCGTCCTGGCTGCCGTTGCTGATGTTCGTGATCCTCTTCGGTCTGTCGATGGACTACCACGTGTTCGTCGTCTCCCGGGTGCGGGAGGCGTGGCGGGCCGGTTCGTCACCGCGCGACGCGGTGCGGCTCGGCGTGGCCCGCAGTGCCGGAACCGTGACCAGCGCGGCGGCGGTGATGGTGGCGGTGTTCGCCATCTTCGCGACCATGTCGGTGCTGGAGATGAAGCAGCTCGGCGTGGGCCTGGCGACGGCGGTGCTCATCGACGCCACGGTGGTGCGGGGTGTGCTGCTCCCGGCGGTGCTGGCTCTGCTGGGGGAGCGGGCGCACACCCGGCCGCGGTGGGTGCCGGCGCTGCACGACTGATCGACGGCCGGCCCGGCTCCCCGGACGCCGGGCCGGCGTGTCATCAGGGAAACGTGAGCTGCGCCGTGACCCGGTACCGGTCACCGCGGTAGATCGACCGGGTGTACTCGACCACCCGCCCACCGGCGTCCTTCGAGGTCCGCTCGATGAGCAGCGCGGGCGCGTGCACCGGCACCGCCAGCAGCCCGGACTCGCCGTCGTCGGTGACCGTGGCCTCGGTGGTCTGCACCGCCGTGGTGACGCTGACGTCGTACCGCTCGCGCAGCACCTCGTGGAACGGCCCGGTCTCGAAGACGGCCGGCTCGAGACCCGGTACCAGGGCGGCGGGCAGGCTGATCCGCTCGATGGCGATCGGGTGGTCGTCGCTGATCCGGACCCGGCGCACGGTGAGGGCCGGTGTCGCGGGGGAGATCTCCAGCCGGGCGCCGAGTCTCGCGCCGGCCGCCTCGACGCGGAACTCCTCGACCCGGCTCGGCCAGCCGGGGTCCGGCACCCGCGACGAGGTGGGCCGCACCCGGGTGAACGTTCCCCGGCCCTGGTGACGCACCAGCAGCCCGGCGCCCGCCAGGTCTTCGATGGCCGCGCGCAGGGTGGGGCGGGAGACCCCGAGCTGGTCGCTGAGCTCGCGTTCGGACGGGATGAGGGCGCCCGGGGGACTGGTGTCGATCAGCCGGCGCAGCTCGTCGCGCACCCAGACCCGCTTCATCCGCACCCTTCCCAGGCTCGTGCCGGCCCGGTGCCGGTGGTGCGACTCATCATGTCCTACGGCCGAATGTGATTCACCTACGGCTCTTTTGAAGGAGTTTGGGCTAATTGACAAGGTTTGGCCGGGGGATCGTCAGCCCAGTTCGGCGTCCTCGAAACACCAGCGCCACGACTCGCCCAGCTCGATGCTGCGCATCACCGGGTGCCCGCTCTCGCGCCAGTGCGCGTCGGCGTGCCGGTTCGGCGAGGAGTCGCAGCAGCCCACGTGGCCGCAGTCGAGGCACATCCGCAGGTGCACCCAGCTGTGCTCACCCAGCTTCAGGCACTCCGGGCAGGCGTCGGGGCGGGACGCGGGGGCACGGGTGAGGGGGCGGTCCTGCAGGTGCTCGCAGGCACCCGGGCGGGGCGTGGTCAGGTTGGACGAGCGCTCGGCGGCGGACGGGCCGGAGCCGGTGGAGAAGCCGTCGAGCATGGCCTCCTCCTGGTCGATGCGTTCCAGCACCCGCTCGACCAGGTCGTGCGGCACCGAGCCGTCGCTGCGCACGGTGGCGACGATCTCGCGCTCGGCCTCGAGCATCTCGACCCGCAGCCGGTGGAAGGTCGAGGCCGGGGTCTCGCGCTGGGCGTCGGTGGAGCCCAGCCGTTCCCAGGCCGCGTTGGCCACGCGCTCGCCCCACGACTCCAGGGTCGCCACCACGTCGGCCGCGTCGTTCTCCCGCTTCGCCGAGCCCAGCCGGTCGAGCCCGGCCTGCGCCGCCTGCTGCTGGAGCAGGGCTTCCTGCAACGCGTCCTGGGCCGGGTCCGGGCCGACCACCCGCAGCCGCCGCACCAGCCAGGGCAGCGTGGTGCCCTGGATCAGCAGGGTCCCGGCGACCACGGAGAACGCCGCGACGACCAGGGCGGGACGGCCGGGGACGTCCTCGGGGATGGTGAGCGCGGCGGCCAGCGTGACCACACCGCGCATGCCGGCCCAGCCGACCAGCGCCACCCCGGCCGCGGGCTGACGGGGTTCGTGCCGCCGGATCGCGGGCACCAGCAGACGGGGCAGGTAGGCCGACGGGAAGACCCAGAGCCCGCGCACCACGATGACCGTCAGCAGCACCGCGCCGCTGAGCAGCAGCACGTCGAGGTTCGGGGTCGACTCGTCCTCGATCGCGTCGCTGACCAGGTCCTGCAGCTGCAGGCCGATGAGCAGGAAGACCGCGCTCTCGAGCAGGAACTGCACGGTGCGCCAGATCACCCGCTCGGTCACCCGGGACATCGCCGACTGGCTGTCGATCGAGCGGTGGCCGAGCATCAGCCCGGCCACCACCACCGCGATCACGCCGGAGCCGTGGATCTCCTCGGCCGCCAGATAGGCGATGAACGGGACGAGCAGCGAGATGCTGGTGTCCAGTACCGGGTCCTCGACCTTGTGCCGCGCGAACGTGACCAGCTGGGCCAGCAGCCAGCCGGTCAGCACACCCCCGGCGACCGCCCAGACGAAGTCGGCGCCGGTCGAGAGCACGCCCACCGAGCCGGAGATCGCGGCGATCGCCGTGCGCAGCGTGACCAGGGCGGTCGCGTCGTTGAGCAGGCTCTCGCCCTCGAGCAGGGTGACCACCCGCCGCGGCATCGACACCCGGCGAGCCACGGCGCTGGCGGCCACCGCGTCCGGCGGGGCCACCACCGCGCCCAGGGCCAGGGCGATCGCGAACGGCACCTCGGGCAGCACCATCTGCACGACGATCGCGACGGCGAACGCGGTGACGAGGACCAGCCCGACCGAGAGCAGGCCGATCGAGCGCTTGTTGCGGCGCAGGTCGACCCACGGGGTGCGGACGGCGGTGGCGTAGAGCAGGGGTGGCAGCAGACCCTCGAGCACGACGTCGGGTTCGAGCGGCAGCGTGGGCATACCGGGCACGAACGAGAGCACGAGCCCGAAGGCGGTCAGGAGAAGGGGGGCGCTCAGCGCGAACCGGTTGGCGAGGCCAGCGGTTGCGGCGGCGATCGCCAGGATGATGACGAGTTCGATCGCCAGGGGCACCGGCAGATCATGTCACGAGATGGTGAAAGCGCCGTCCTGAGTGGTACCGACGTCGGCCGGGCCTCAGCAGACCATCGCGGCGGGCCGCACCGACGACGTCCAGGTGACCCGGGCGACGCGCAGGAGCCGCAGCTCACGGGCCTGCACCCCGGTGAGCACGAGTTGCCGGCCGGCCTGCCGGGCGCGGCGGCCGGTGCCGACGATGACGCCCAGGCCGGTGCCGTCCCAGATCTCGGCCCGGTTCATCTCGATCACGAGCTCACCGTCGCCGGTGTCGACCGCGTCGTGCAGCGTGGTGCGAGTGGTGGGGGCGGAACGCGCGTCGAGGCGGCCGTTCAGGCGCAGCAGGGCCCCGGGCCTCACCACGTCGATGTCCAGTCTCGCGGTGGAGATGGTGGACGCGGTGGTCGCCGGGGCAGCCGGTGTCGCCGGCGTGCGCGGATCGGGTGATCCCGTCATCGTTCCCCCCAAGAGTTGCCCCGCCGGCTCGACCCGGATGCGCCGGGGCGGTCGTACACCGACCACCCACCCGACGCGTTCGTCACGCAGCGTTGAACAACTGTGTCACGGAATCCGGGACACGCCCAGTACCGACCCGCCGCGGCTTCTACCATGGGCCGTTTCCCGCGCAACCGCACCGCCCACTGGAAAGTTCCGGCGTGGGGCGGGGACACTGGTCACATGTTGTACGGGGACGGCACTTCCTACCTGCTGTCGATCCTGATCGTGCTGCTCGGCTTCGGCGTGATGGTGATGTTCCTGCGCTGGACGTTCAGCTCGGGCAAGTCGGTCGTCGCCCGGCGGCCCCGCACCGGCGGTGAGAACGAGTACGGGCTCTTCGTGCCCGTGGCCTCCCCGGCGACGATGATCGAGGGCGAGCAGCAGCGCCTTCAGCTCGAGGCCGGCCAGGTGCGCGCCAAGCTCGTGCAGACCACGGACGGGCCCCGGGTCATGGTTTTCGAGAAGGACGAGAAGATCGCCCGCACGATCCTGGCCGCGCCGCCGCCCCCGCCCGACGTCCTGCGCTGAGACGGGCCCGGGGCCGGCCCGGGCCCTAACCGGCCGCGGCGCCGCTCTCGGAGACCTCGAACCGGCGCACGTCCGCCCCGAGGGTGCGCAGGGCGTGGTCGAACCGGTCGTACCCCCGGTCGACGTGCCCGGCCTCGTAGACGATCGTCTCGCCGTCGGCGACCAGCCCGGCCAGCACCAGCGCGGCGCCGGCCCGGATGTCACTGGCCTCGACCGGGGCGCCGGACAGCCGCGGCACACCCCGCACGAAGGCGTGGTGACCGTCCATGCGCACGTGGGCGCCCAGCCGGGCGATCTCCTGCACGAACCGGAAACGGGCCTCGAACAGGTTCTCGGTGATCATCGCGGCGCCGTCGGAGACGGCACACAGGGTGACCATGAACGGCTGCAGGTCGGTGGGGAAACCCGGGTACGGCAGGGTGGCGACGTCCACCGCCTTCGGGCGCTCGGGCCCCTTCACCCGGAAACCGTCGGCCAGCGTGATCACCTCGGCCCCCGCGTCCACCAGCTTGTCGATGACCAGCTCGAGGTGACCGGGCTCGCCGTTGTGCACGATCACGTCGCCACCGGTGATCGCGGCGGCGAACGCCCAGGTGCCGGCCACGATGCGGTCGGGCACGACGCGGTGCTCGACCGGGTTGAGGCTCTCGGTGCCGATGATCTCGAGAGTGGAACTGGCCACCCCGTCGATCTTCGCGCCCATCCGGCGCAGCATCCGGCACAGGTCGACGACCTCGGGCTCGCGGGCCACGTTGTCGAGCACCGTGCGGCCGTCGGCGAGCACGGCGGCCATCAGCAGGTTCTCGGTCGCGCCGACGCTCGGGAAGTCGAGCCGGATCTCGGCGCCGCGCAGGCCCGACGGGGCGTGCGCCACCAGGAAGCCGTGCTCCACCTCGATCCGGGCACCGAGCGTCTCCAGGCCGGAGACGTGCATGTCCAGGCCCCGCGAACCGATCGCGTCACCGCCGGGCAGCGCCACCTGGGCCGCCCCGCACCGCGCCAGCAGCGGGCCGAGCACGCTGATCGACGCCCGCATGGCCCGCACCAGGTCGTAGTCGGCCTTGTGCCCCGGCGTCGCGGGGGTGGTGATCGAGAGCATGCCGCTGCCGTCGACGTAGTCCACCCCGCAGCCCAGCCGGGTCAGCAGCTTGACCATGATCCGGACGTCGAGAATGTCGGGCACGTCCGACAAGGTCGTCGTGCCCTCGGTCAGCAACGCGGCCGACATCAGCTTGAGCACGCTGTTCTTCGCGCCTGCCACCCGCACGCCGCCCTTCAGCGGCGCACCACCCACGATCCGGAAAGCCTCCACGAGGCGCATCGTATTGCCGATTCCTGGCCGACGACTCACATCCGGGCATGACTCACCGCCGGAGCGTCGCCCGTACGCGCCACTCGGCTATCGCCGTGCGTGCGGCAAGCGTTACAGCAGGTATCTCCTCGTAGTCTGGCCCGATGGTGAACCTGACCCGGATCTACACCCGGACCGGCGACGACGGCACGACCGCGCTGGGCGACTTCAGCCGCACCTCGAAGAACGACCCCCGGCTGATCGCGTACGCGGACTGCGACGAGGCGAACAGCGCGCTGGGCGTGGTGCTGGCGGTCGGCTCGCCGTCCCCCGAGCTGGTGACACTGCTCCGGAGGGTGCAGAACGACCTGTTCGACGTGGGCTCCGACCTGTGCGTCCCGCTGGCGGTCGCGCCGAAGCACGAGCCGTTGCGGGTCACCGCGGACTACGTCGACCGGCTCGAGGCGGCCTGCGACGAGTGGAACGAGAACCTGCCCGCGCTGCGCTCGTTCATCCTGCCCGGCGGTTCCCCGGCCTCGGCGTACCTGCACGTGGCGCGCACGGTGACGCGGCGGGCGGAGCGGTCGGTGTGGGCGGCGCTGGAGGAACACGGCTCGTCGGCGGAGGGCGGTGTGAACCCGCTGACCGCGAAGTACCTGAACCGGCTGAGCGACCTGCTCTTCATCCTGTGCCGCGTGGCGAACGTGGACGCGGGCGGGGACGTGCTGTGGGTGCCGGGCGGTGAACGGGGCTAACGGACGCCCTGGGCCGTCCGGATCAGCGTGACGATGTGGTCCATCATGTCCGTCAGGTCGATGTCCTTGGGGGTGAAGACCGCGGAAACGCCCTCCGCGAGCAGCTTCCGGGCATCGCCGGGCGGGATGATGCCACCCACCACCACCGGCACGTCGTGCATCCCGGCCTCCCGCAGGCCGCGCACCACCGCCGGCACCACCTCCAGGTGAGACCCGGACAGCACCGAGAGACCCACCGCGTGCACGTCCTCGGCCACCGCCGCGGCCACGATCTGGGCCGGGGTCAGGCGGATGCCCTGGTAGACCACCTCGAACCCGGCGTCGCGCGCCCGCACCGCCACCTGCTCGGCGCCGTTCGAGTGCCCGTCCAGCCCGGGCTTGCCGATGAGCAGGCGCAGGTGGGCGCCGATCTCGTCGCCGGTGCGCCGCACGCGCTCGCGGACCGAGCTCAGGGAGGCGCCCGGAGGTGCGACGGCCGCCGAGACACCCGTCGGAGCCCGGTATTCACCGAAGACCGAGCGCAGGGCCGCCGCCCACTCGCCGGTGGTGACCCCCGCCCGGGCGCACTCCCGACTGGCCTCCATCAGGTTCGTGGGGCCGGCCGCATCCGTCTTCAGGCGCTCCAGGGCCGACGCCACCGCCGACGCGTCCCGGCAGTCCCGCCAGGCCTGGACCGCCGAAACCGCCCGCGACGCAACGGAAGGATCCACCGTCTGCACGGCCGCGCCCAGATCGGTGGTGAGCGGATTCGGCTCGGTGGACGTGAACCGGTTGACCCCGACCACCACGTCCTCACCCGATTCGACGCGGGCCCGCCGCCCCGCGTGCGACGAGACCAGGGCCGACTTCAGGTAGCCGGACTCGACCGCCGCGATCACGCCGCCCATCTCCTCGACCCGGGCCATCTCCGCCCGCGCCCCCTCGGCCAGCGAGGAGACCTTGGCCGCGATCACCGGCGAGCCCTCGAAAAGGTCGTCGTACTCGAGGAGGTCGGACTCGTAGGCCAGTACCTGCTGCAACCGCAGCGACCACTGCTGGTCCCACGGCCGGGGCAGGCCGAGCGCCTCGTTCCAGGCCGGCAACTGCACCGCCCGGGCCCGCGCGTTCTTCGACAGGGTGACCGCCAGCATCTCGAGAACGATTCGCTGCACGTTGTTCTCGGGCTGGGCCTCGGTCAGCCCGAGCGAATTGACCTGTACGCCGTAACGAAAACGCCGCTGACGCGCGTCCTCGATCCCGTAGCGCTCGAGGGTGAGGGAATCCCACAGCTCCACGAAAGCCCGCATCTTGCACATCTCCTCGACGAAACGCACACCCGCGTTGACGAAGAACGAGATGCGCTGCACCACGTCACCGAACCGCTCCGGAGCCACCTGGCCGCTGTCACGCACCGCGTCGAGCACCGCGATCGCCGTGCTCAGCGCGAACGCCACCTCCTGCACCGGCGTGGCCCCGGCCTCCTGCAGGTGATAACTGCAGATGTTGACCGGGTTCCAGCGCGGCATCGCCGAGACCGTGTAGGCGATCGTGTCGGTGGTCAGCCGCAGGCTCGGCCCGGGCGGGAAGATGTAGGTGCCCCGGCTGAGGTACTCCTTGACGATGTCGTTCTGCGTGGTTCCGCTCAAAGAGGCCAGGGCGTCGGGGTTCTGGGCCAGCGCCACCTCCTGGTAGAGCGCGAGCATCCACAGGGCCGGGGCGTTGATGGTCATCGAGGTGTTCATCCGGTCCAGCGGGATCCCGTCGAAGAGCGCCGCCAGGTCCCCGAGATGCTGGATCGGCACCCCGACCTTTCCGACCTCCCCGCGGGCCAGCTCGTGGTCGGAGTCGTAGCCGGTCTGGGTCGGCAGGTCGAACGCCACCGACAGCCCGGTCTGGCCCTTCTCCAGGTTGCGCCGGTACAGCGCGTTGGACTCCGCCGGGCTGGAGTGCCCCGCGTAGGTCCGCATCACCCACGGCCGGTCGCGTTCGCTCATCTCATCGACGGTAATCAGCGCGTCGATGACGCAGCAGGCCCGCCGACGTGACCGGTGCCACGCGCGAGCGGCTTCCGTGCGCGAAATGAGGACGGTGCCGAGCCCCTCACAGCCCGGCACCGTCCTCTCCCCGACCCGTGGCTACGAGACCAGGCCAACCGCCCTGGCCTTGTAACCCGGGAAGATGTCGGTCGTGGAGTCCACGCCGACACGCTTTTTCAGCACCTCGGACACGATCGACCGGTAGTCGGTCGTGCCGGCCAGGTCACCGTCGACGAGAGCCGACGCACCCAGGCCCGGCCAGCGTCCGTGGATGCCCTTCTTCAGCCCGCCGCCCAGTGCCAGCACCACGTTGCCGTGCCCGTGGTCGAGCCCGCCCGAGCCGTTCTCCTCGAGCCGGCGGCCGAACTCGCTGAGCGTGATCAGGTTCGTGCGGGCCAGCCCGTCGGTGCCCAGCTCGGCGGCGAACGCGGCCAGGGCCTGGCTCATCTCCTTGAGCTGGTTGAACATCCAGCCCGCATCGGCCCGGCCCAGGTTCACGTGCATGTCCCAGTTGCCGTAGTCGACGGTGGCGACCCGCAGCCCGAGGTCGGCCTTGATCAGCCGGGCCACGTCGTGAAGAGCGTTGCCCAGCGCGGTGTCCGGGTAGCCGACGTCCTTGGCCGCCTTCGCCTCGGCCTTGGCCAGCGGCGCCATCTTGCCGACCGCGCCCAGCGCGTTGGTCAGCGGGGCCTTCAGGTCGGGAGAGGCCCCGGTGTGCAGGGTCTTCATCGCCGAGCGCCAGCGCGCCAGGGGCACCAGGTCCTCACCGACCGAGAGCTTCACCCCGGCGATCGAGTTCATCGCGAACTTCGCGTTCGGCCCGATCATCGAGTCGGGCATCGAGCCGGACCCGACCTGGGTACCCGCGAAACCACCCGGATCGCCGATGCTTCCGAGGGTGCGGTCGATCCAGCCGGTGCGCAGGTTGGAGTCGGGGGCGGCCCGCTCCATCTCCTCCATCGCCTCGAAGTGCGACCGCGTGGGGTCGGCCTGCCCGACCGCGTGCACCGCCGACATGGTGCCGTTCTCGAACAGCTTGAACACCGGCTCCATGGCCGGGTGCAGCCCGAACATCGAGTCGACCTTGTGCGCCTGCGACGCCGTGACCTGGATGTTCGGCCGGGCCTTGGCGTAACCGGCGTCGCCGAGCGGGATCACGGCCGACAGCCCGTCGAAACCGCCGCGCAGCGAGAGCACCACGAGCGTGCCGGTGCCGGCCGGGGCGCCGAAGGCCAGCGTGGCCCCGGACAGAGTGGTGGCCGTGGTCAGGCCACCGACGGCGGCCATCCGGAACAGGGTGCGCCGGGAGACCCCGCGGTTCTCGGGACAGCCGCACATGTCGTCTGCGGTCATGGAGGTCATGAGGATGGCCGATCTAGACGGAGAGGTGGGCCGGGGCGGCGAGGAAGAGGGTGGTGGTCAGCGCGATCGTCTCGTGCTGCTCCCAGGAACCGGTCGTGAACGAGGTGGGCAGTTTCGTGCCCGCCAGCAGCTGATTGGCGGCCGAGCGCTCGCGCCGGCCCGGGGTGCGGCCGAAGACCTTCTTGCCGACGGCGGTGATGACCCCGGCCCGGGTGGTGGGTTTGGTGCTGAGGAGTTTCTCGGGCCCGGGCAGCACCATCTTGCTCGGCCACCAGCCGTGCACCATCGCGGTGGTCGAGTTGAACACCTGCAGCGCACCGGCGGGGGACTGCCACGAATCGGCCGTGTCGGCGTAGCCGTTCGGCATCGTCCAGCCCAGCGGGCCGTGACCGGCGTCCTTCACGATGTAGTACATGTCCATGAGAGCCTTGGCGCTGGAACCGTTCCTGACCCCGAGCACCCGGGCGCTGGCCACGACCTGCTCCATCGGCCGGCGGATCTTGTCGCCGCTCGAGGCCGCGAACTCCGGCGAGGTGAACAGGGCCCGCAGCACCGGCACGATCGCGGTGTCGTTGCGGGTGTAGACCCTGGCCAGCTTCGTCACCAGCGACGCGGGCGGGGTGTCGGAGACGAAGTGCCGGGCCAGCTTGGTGGCGATGTTGCGGGCCGTCTTCGGGTGGTTCGCCAGGTATTTCAGGTACTTCTGCTGAACGGCGGGGCCCTTGGAGGCGTCGCTGTTGGCGTTGGCGAAGCCGAAAGCCTTGATCCGGCCGGTGTAGTGACGGCTCTTGTCGTACGCCCGCCTGCCCTCGTCGAACGTCCAGCCGGTGAGCAGCAGGGCCGAGCGCTGGATGTCCTTCTCGGTGTAGCCGCCGTTCACGCCGACCGTGTGCAGCTCGAGCACCTCGCGGGCGTAGTTCTCGTTCGGGGCCTGCCCGGTGGACTGCGCGCCGTTCAGGAACACCAGCATCGACGGGTGGAAAGCGCTGGCCAGCAGCAGGTTCTCGAACGAGGTCATCGCGTGCTTGCGGATCACGTCGCGCTGGTAGCGGTGCCGGGTGTCCCAGACGTCACCGCCCGGGCAGGCGATGTTCAGGTGGTTCGACCAGAAGTCGACCATCACCTCGTACAGCTCACGGCTCGAGAACAGCGCCCGGCCCAGGTGATTCGCGCAGGTGTCCTGCATGACGTCCCAGGCGCCGACCTTCAGGTTCGCGCGGGTCTGGGCGATGCTCCACTTCATGTCCGGGAACTGCGCGTCGACCGCCAGGCCCTTCGGATCCTTGATCCTGGCCGGCCGCAGCTGGCGTTCGAGCCACGCCGAGGCTCCCAGGCGGTCGATCGACCGGTCGCTGGCGGCGGTGCGGCCGTAGGTGGCGCGGCCGATCAGCAGGTCCGGGTCGACCTTGATCTTCTTCGCGGCAGCGGTGGTGGTGCCGGCTCCCGCGGTGGTCGCCCGGGCTGCGGGGCTCGCGCCGGTGGTGGTCGCGGCACCGCTCGAGGACGTGGTGGCCGCCGCCCCCGCGGAGGCGGCGGTCCCGCTTTCGGCGGCCTTCTGGGTGGTCAGGGTCGCGGCGCCGACCTCGGCGCTTCCCCCGCGCAGCAACAGGTATCCGGTGCCCCCGGCGGCCGCGACGGCGGACGCGCCGCTGACGACCAGGCTGCGGCGGGACAGGCCGGTGGCGATCGGGCGGTTCTCCCGCCGGCTGCGCCGGGTGCCGGTGGTGGCCTCCGGTGAGGGGCCGGAACTCTTCCGGGGCGGCGGAAATCCGTCTGCCATCCGTGCATTCCTCCTGCGACCACGCCCCCGAGGCGAGGCATCCGGTGAAGTCGCAGGGAACTTACAAGTTTTCCGAGGGGGCGGGCAACCATTCGGAGGGTTCGCGCGTGTAGTCGGGTGAGGGCGCGAAACGTGCTGGTGAGAGCCGGATCCGGGGGTGGGTGAAACGAGCGTCAAGAGACGCTCAACAGACGACTCCAAGGTTCAGCGGAACCTTCGGGAGTCTTAAGGGGTCTTCATGAACGCGGGGATTTCCCGGGTTCTCGGGGGTGAGGGACGTGGCAAAAATAATTTGCGGGATGCTGCTGACGATCATCGGATTCCGCGCTTGCGTGCGGTTCCGCTCACTCCTGGTAGCGGTTCCGCCGATGTGCGGCCGTTCCGCGTCAGGTGAGGCGGGAGACCTCGGCGAGCACGTCGTCCGCACATCCCCACGAGAGCGTGACCCCGCTGCCGCCGTGCCCGTAGCAGTGCACCGTGGTGCCGTCCGGGCCGGGCACGGTCTCGAGCCGCACCGAGGGGCGCGCGGGCCGCAGTCCCACCCTGTGCGAGAGCACGGTGGCCCGGGCCAGCCCGGGCACCAGACGCTTCGCCCGCTCCAGGATCTGGGCTGCGACGTTCTCGTCGGGGGTGGTGTCGAAGTCGTTCACCTGCGCGGTGCCCCCCACCACGACCTGCCGGGTCTGCGGCAGCACGTAGGTGAGCACCTCGGGGTCCGACTCGTCGGCCCACCACTCGGTGATGCCCGGGTTCGACATCCGCAGCACCTGCCCGCGCACCGGGTGCACCGCCGGGTCGGCGGCCAGGGCCCGGCTGGCCAGGCCGGTGCAGTTGACCACCACGCCCCGGGTCGGCAGCGCGGCCAGCGGCAGGCGGGTCAGGGTGCCGCCCGCGGCCTCCAGCCGGCGCACGAGATAGGGCAGATACACGGTCATGTCGACGACCGGCACGGTCAGGTGCCAGCCGCTGCGGTGGTCGGGGTGCGGGTGGCTCACGGGGGTCACGGCGACGCCGTCCAGGCCGTCCGCGAAGGTGGGGCGTTCCCGCAGGCCGACCAGGTAGCCCGGCCGCGGCACCACACCGGTGCGGCGGGCATCGTTGTCCTCGGCCAGCTCGGTGAACGCCGCGTGGGTCGCGTGAGACCAGCGCCGCACCTGCTCCACCGGCTCGGCCAGGAAGGGCATCCAGAGCCCGCCGGCCACCGCCGAGGTGGTCTCTAGGGGCATTTCCCGCGCCATGACGTCCACCGCGTGCCCGGCCTCGGCCAGCCGCACCGCACAAGACAACCCGATGACACCCGCGCCGATGACGGTGATCCGTGCAGCCATATGAGCGATGGTGCCGTGACATCGTGTCAACGTGCTACCCGACGTCCACCATTCGGGTCTGTTCACACCCCCGGTTCAGGGTTGAGGGTGTCCTCCGACTCATTCCGCGCCGCGGCCGACCGCCTGGTGCACCGACGTGAAGCCGTCGGCCCGGAGCCGTTCCGCGATGCGCCGCTGCACCTTGCGGGGCCAGAACAGGCCGCCGTAGATGAACCCGGTGTAGGCCTGAACGAGCGTGGCCCCGGCCCGGATCCGCTCGTAGGCGTCGTCGCCGTCCATGATCCCGCCGGCCGCGATCAGCACCATCTCGTCGCCGACCCGGGCTCGCAGGCGCCGCAGCACCTCCAGCGAACGGGCCGCCACCGGCGCTCCCGACAGGCCACCCGCGCCGATCGCCGAGACCTCGCTCACCGGCGTCTTCAGGCCGGTGCGGGCGATCGTGGTGTTGGTCGCGATGATCCCGTCGAGGCCCAGCTCCACGGCCAGGTCGGCCACGGCGTCCACGTCCTCGTCCGACAGGTCGGGCGCGATCTTCACCAGCAGCGGCACCCGCCGGGTGCCGCTCCCGCGTCCGGTCGGGCCGGATGCATCAAGAGTGCGGCGAACCGCGCTCAGCAAGGGGCGCAGCGACGACACCGCCTGCAGATCACGCAGTCCGGGGGTATTCGGCGAGCTGACGTTCACCACGAGGTAGTCGGAGACCGGGCCGAGCCGGGCCGCGCTCGCGACGTAGTCCTCGATCGCGTCGGCCGGGCCGACCAGCTTGGTCTTGCCGATGTTCGACCCGACCACGGCCGAGCCGGTGCGGGCCCTCAGCCGGATCGAGGCCGCGGTGGAACCGTGGTTGTTGAAGCCCATCCGGTTCACCAGCGCCTGGTCGGCGGGCAGCCGGAACAGCCGGGGCTTGGGGTTGCCGGGCTGTGGGCGGCCGGTCACGGTGCCGATCTCGACGTACCCGAAACCGATGGCGGCCAGGGTGTCCGGGGCCAGGGCGTCCTTGTCGAAGCCCGCGGCCAGCCCGAGCGGGCCGGGCAGGTCGAGGCCCAGGGCGCGGGTGCGCAGCACCGGGTCGCTCGGGGCCAGCAGGCGCGCCAGCTGGGCCCGCAGCACCGGGATCTTCTCGATCAGGCGGATCGCCGCGAAGGCTCCGTGGTGCGCGGTCTCGGCCGGCACCCGCACCAGGAGGTGCTTGAAAACGAGTTCGTACAGCATCAGAAGAGACGGTGCTCCACGTCGTCCAGGCCCCGCATCTCGTCGTAGTCCAGGATCACGCAGCGGATGCCGCGGTCCTCGGCCAGCACGCGTGCCTGCGGCTTGATCTCCTGCGCGGCGTAGATGCCGGCGACGGGAGACAGCAGCGGGTCGCGGTTCATCAGTTCCAGGTAGCGGGTGAGCTGCTCGACGCCGTCGATCTCGCCGCGTCGCTTGATCTCGACCGCCACCGAGCCGCCGTCGGCGTCCTTGACCAGCAGGTCGACCGGGCCGATGGCGGTCATGTACTCGCGCCTCACCAGCTGCCAGCCGTCGCCGAGCCGGTTCACCTGCTCGGCCAGCAGCTTCTGCAGGTGCGCCTCGACGCCGTCTTTCTGCAGACCCGGGTCGACGCCCAGCTCGTGGGTGGCGTCTTGCATCACCTCGTGGATGTTCACGATCAGCCGGTCGTCGGTCTTGGCGCTCTGCACCGTCCAGACCTCGATCACCCCGGCCTCGGCCGCGGTCTCGTCGGGCTTGCCGACGGTCAGCTTGGCCGGCGGGCTCATCCAGTTCAGCGGCTTGTACGAGCCACCGTCGGAATGCACCAGCACACTGCCGTCTGCCTTGACCATGAGCAGGCGGTTGGCCAGCGGCAGGTGGGCGGTCAGACGCCCGGCGTAGTCAACGGAACAACGAGCGATAACCAGACGCACGGTTGACGAGCCTAGCCCGAACCGAGGGTGCTCGCGGTCAGGTGGGCCACCCGGTGCGGTGCCGCCCCGCTCGGCGGGTGACGTTTTGCCTGATCACGAACTGGTGGCTGAGCGACGCGCGGTGCGGCCGAGCCTCCGCCCACCCTCGGTCGGCGGAGTCGGGAGAGAGCTGATCCGGGCCGCGACGGGGCCGCCCGTGGCGACCACGTCGTCCCCTGTTCGCCGGACCACGAGACACGCCACTGGCGCGTCATGGACGCTACTGCGCAATGCGCGGTACCTTCTGTCACGCGGCAGTGGATCGGTCAGGGGACGACAGGGGAGAGGGATGGACACGACGCAGTTGCTGAAGGGCGTGCTCGACGTCGCGGTGCTCGCGGTGGTGGCACAGGAAGACGGGTACGGCTACGACGTGGTGCGGCGCCTGCGGGCGGCCGGCTTGGAAGACGTCGGTGACGCGTCGGTCTACGGCACGTTGCGGCGTCTGTACGCCGGGGGCTCGCTCACCTCGTACGTGGTGCCCTCCGACGAGGGGCCGCACCGCAAGTACTACGGCATCACCCCGATGGGCCGGGACGAGCTCGACGCCCAGCGGCAGACCTGGGCCGGCTTCGCCGACACCATGACGGCCCTGCTGGCCGAGCCGGACACGAACAGCAAAGACAGCACGGTGACGCTCGTCAGGACCATGACCGGCTCGGAGGGAACGCGATGAGCATGACGACGCAGGCCCCGGGGGCGGCCGGATACCTGGCCGCGGTACGCACGGAGCTGAGGGATCTCGGCCCCGACGAGATCGACGAGCTGACCGGGGGACTCGAGGCCGACCTGGCCGACGCGCTCGCCGCCGGTGACCAGACGCCCGAGGAGCTGTTCGGCCCGCCCGCCGCGTACGCCGACGAACTGCGTGCGGCCGCCGGTCTTCCGCCCCGGCCCTCGCAACGGCGCCGGGCCTCGCTCACCGCCAAAATGCGGGGCCAGGTGGACCGTTACGTGTCGCCGGCGCTGGCCTGGTTCGACGAGCAGCCGTGGAGTCCGGAGGTGCGCGCGTTCGGCGTCACCTGCCGTCCGCTGTGGTGGGCGTTCCGGGCCTACGTGCTCTACCAGCTGCTGGTCCAGCTCGGATCCGGCCCGGCGCAGTGGGTTCCGCAGTCGTTCGGGCAGTGGTTCCTGCTCGTGCTGCTGGTCGTGCTGAGTATCGAGGCGGGGCGCCACGACTGGCGCTCGCGCGGTCGCTACCAGGGCTACGCGGTCGTCGGTGCGAACGGGCTCGGCGGGCTCATGCTGTTCCTCGCCTTCTGCGGAGCACTCAGTGGCACGCAGGTGGGCCTGATGCCGGTGAACTCCACGCAGTACGCCGATGTCACCTACGTCGACCAGTCGAGCACCGAGGGAGTCGTGAACAACGGGCACCTGGTGCGCAACATCTTCCCGTACGACGCCGACGGCAACCCGCTGACCGACGTGCAGCTCTTCGACGACCAGGGGCAGGTGCTCGTCCCGGCCGAGAAGGTCTGGAGCGAGGACGACTACGACGGTGGGTACGCCGAGGTCGAGAGCGCGCCGGCCACCCGTGATGACGGCTCGGAGCGCTACAACGTCTACCCGCTGCGGGAGAGCGTCACCCGCTACGGCTTCGACGGTGGCGACAGCACGACCGAGGTGCGCGACGCCCAGGCCCCGGACCGGATGCAGTACCCGGTGAAGCAGGCGGCCGGTGGTGAGACCCCCGGTCCCGCCGTGACCTCCAGCCCGGGCGCTACCTCCAGCCCGGGCGCGACGTCCGGCCCGGCCGCCACCCCGAGCCCGGATGTCACCCCGAGCCCGGATGTCACCCTGACCGGCCCGGCCTCGACTTCGGGCGACGGGCAATGACCGCGACGATCTCCGAAAGCACCGTGACGGAACACGTCTCAGCCGGCCGGTCCCGGCTCCGACATGGTGAACGAGCCGACCGGCGGCCTCGAGGCCGACCCGGGCGAGGCCTCAGGTGGTGATGGCCGTAGCGGGGGAGCGGTCCTGGTCTGTCTGAGTCGGGAAAGCACCCGAAACACGGCGCGGGCGGCGGGCTCCGGAGGGGAGCCCGCCGCCTGCGTCCGTTACGGGACTACAGCTTGCCCGTCACCGCCGCCTTCGCGTTGACGATGCCGTGACCGTAGAAGCCGTTGTCCGACTTCGGGCCCTCACACGTGGCGTACGAGTCCACGACCGCACCGGTCGTCAGGATCCGGTGGTAGTGGAACGTGCGCGGGTTCGGGCAGGCCGTCTCGGTGGCCGACTTCAGCACCTTGGCCTCGGTCTTGTCCGGGTCGAGACCCAGCCCGCTCTTGTCCTTCTTGCCGTACTCGCTGACCACCAGGGCGGCCACACCCGCGGCGTGCGGCGAGGCCATCGAGGTGCCCTGCAGGTACTGGTAGTAGCCGCAGACCGAGCCCTTGCAGGACTTCAGCACGGCGGTGTTGGTCGGCTCACCGTTCTCGTCGATGTCACCGTTCTCGATCGCCAGGTGCTTCGGGTAGGCCCCGAGCACCGCGTTGGCGATGTTCCGGGTGCCGTCGGCGGTGTCGTAGGTGTCACCACCCGGGGCGGCGACGTCGGTCTCCTGCGTGCCGTAGTTCGAGTAGTAGGCCTTGCGCTTGCTCGGCCCGGTCGAGCTGACCGTCAGCACGCCCTTGCTCTCGGCCGGCACGTTGATGCACGAGTTGTCGATCGTGCGGGTCTTCGCGGCACCTTCCGGGTAGTTGGGCGAAACCGTGTCGGTGGTGGGGTTGTTCAGGTCGGTCGCCTCGTTGCCCTCGGCCGAGACCGGCAGAACGCCCTTGTTCCGGGCGTAGTTCAGGGCCCGCTGCACCGCGGTGCGGGTGACCTGCTGCTGACGCTGTTCCTCGGCGGAGTCGGCCGGGTTGTTCGTGCAGTTGAACAGCCACGGGTCGACGTAGTAGCTCATGTTCACCACGTCCACGCCGATGTCGCCGGCGTAGGTCAGGGCGTCGAGTGTGGCCTGCAGGAAGAAGTAGCCCGAGTCCTGGCCCGCCCGGATGTTCACCAGCGTCACGTCGGGCGCCACGCCGGCGATGCCGATGCCGTTCACCGGCGAGGCGATGGTGCTGGCCACGTGGGTGCCGTGCCCGCCGTCGTCGACATCGGCCGGGTCCTTGCAGCTCGCGACCTCGCACTCGCCGTCGATCGCCGGGATGTCGGTGACGAAGTTGCGCGAGAGCTTCTTGCTGAAGTTCGGCGCGATGTCCGGGTGCGACCCGTCGACACCGGTGTCGATCACGCCGACCAGCGTCTTCTTGTCGCCGCTCTGCTTGGCGTACGAGCCCTTGGCCGTGGCGTCGATCTGCTTCATGTCCCACTGCAGATCGGCGAACGGCTCACTGCCCGCGCCCGATCCGTGGTGCGCGCCCCGGCCCGAGGTCTTCGGGGCGTCGGCCCGCAGCTGCTCGATCTGGAACTGGTCGGCCTGCTTGAGTTCCGGTGCGCGGCCGATGATCTCGTTGGCCGCCGCCCCGAGAACGGTCGAGTCGGCGTTGACCTTCGCCCCGAAGTCGGCCCGGCTGCTGCGGGCCACCACGTAGCCGAGTGCGGAATTGTCTGCGACCACGGTGCCGCCGGCCCTCTCGACGGCCGCCTTCGCCGCCAGGGAGCCTGAATTCGCGTCCTGCAGAACGATGTACTCGGTCGCGGTGGTGCTCGCGGCCGTGGTGACGGGTGCTGCCGAGGCCGGGGTGGTGGCCACGAGCAGGGCGCCGGTGACGGCGGTCAACGCTGTCACCATGCAGACGCCGAGTTGTCGCATCGAATCTGTCCCTTCGTCGCGGAGCTTCGCGGTGGAACTTCAGTGCGCATACCGGATGACTTATATCGGTTCTTCCGTCCGGTTTGAATGGATAGTGAAGAATTTTCTGCCGGAAGGTGGCGAAGGATACGGCGACAGGTTCGTCAAGACCCCCTTCCGAAGGTGGCGTGCACGACAAATCCGGTCCCGTCAAGACCTTTCGCTCCGGACGACCATGGGAGACCGGGTAGCTGAAGGAGGCTGACGATGGCGCGGCAGATACAGACCGTCGGGGTGATCGGGCTGGGCACCATGGGGGCGGGCATCGCGGAGGTCCTCGCCCGTCACGGTCACGACGTGGTCGGGGTGGAGATGGATGACGCGGCGGTGGACCGGGCGCGCGGGCGCCTGGAAGCGTCGACGCACCGGGCGGTGGAGCGGGGCAAGCTGACCGCCGACGACCGCACGGCGCTGTTGCGCCGCATCCGTCTCGCGACCGACGTGGTGCACCTGGCCGACGCCGATCTGGTGATCGAGGCGGTGCCGGAGACGCTCGCGCTGAAGCAGCGGGTGCTCGCGCAGGCCGATGCGGTGGTGCGGCCGGACACGGTGCTGGCCACCAACACCTCCAGCCTTCCGGTCACCGAGATCGCTGTCGCCACAGGCAATCCGCGCCGGGTGGTGGGTCTGCACTTCTTCAACCCGGCGCCGGTGCAGGGGCTCGTCGAGGTGGTGCGCACGGTGGTGAGCGACGAGGACGTGGTGGACGACGCGGCGGCCCTGGTGCGGGCGCTCGGCAAGGAGCCGGTGGTGGTCGGCGACCAGGCCGGGTTCATCGCGAACGCGCTGCTGTTCGGCTATCTCAACCACGCGGTGACGATGTTCGAGGCGAGGTACGCGGCTCGCGAGGACATCGACGCGGCCATGCGCCTGGGGTGCGGGTTGCCGATGGGCCCGCTCGCCCTGATGGACCTGATCGGGCTGGACACCGCCTACGAGATCCTCGACTCGCTGCACCGGCGCACGCTCGACCGTCTGCACGCGCCGGCGCCGCTGATCCGGCAGATGGTCAGTGCGGGGCGCACCGGGCGCAAGAGTGGGCGGGGCTTCTACACCTATGCGGCGCCCGGGTCTTCGGTGATGGTGGACGCGTCGGTCCCGTCGGCGCCCGAGGTCACCTCCGGGGGTGAGGAGGGGGCGGACGTCCGCCGGGTCGGCGTGGTCGGCACGGGGACGATGGCGACCGGGATCGTGGAGGTGCTCGCGGTCGGGGGCCTGGACGTGCTGTTCGCCGGGCGCGGCATGGAGAAGGTGGAGGCGGTGCGGGCCCGGCTGAGACGCAACCTGGAGCGGTCGGTGGCCAAGGGACGGCTGACGCCGGAACAGCGCGACGAGGCCCTGGCCCGGGTGCGGGGCACGACCGCGCTGGACGACCTGCGCGACGTCGACCTGGTGATCGAGGCCGTCGTCGAGGATCTCGGCGTCAAGCAGGCCCTGTTCCGCGAACTCGACCGGATCTGCCGGGAGGGGGCCGTGCTGGCGACCACCACGTCCTCACTCGGGGTCATCGAATGCGCGGCCGTGACGAGGCGGCCACAGGACGTGGTCGGCATTCATTTCTTCAACCCGGCCCCGGCGATGAAACTCGTCGAGGTGGTCAGCACGGTTTCGACCTCGCAGCGTGTGACTCTGACCGCTCTGAAACTGTGCCGCCGAATTCGTAAGCATCCTGTTACCTGTAGCGACCGGGCCGGGTTCATCGTCAACGCCCTGCTGTTCCCGTATCTCAACAATGCCGTCAAGATGCTCTCCGCCCACTATGCCGATGCGGGTGACATCGACCGGGCCATGCGGCTGGGCTGCGGATATCCGATGGGCCCGTTCGAGCTTCTGGACGTGGTGGGCCTGGATGTATCACTGGCCATCGAGAAGGTTCTCTATCTGGAGTTCCGTGAACCAGGCTTCGCCCCGTCACCGATGTTGCAGCACCTCGTCACAGCGGGTTATCTGGGGCGTAAATCTGGGCGCGGATTCCGTACGTACGGCTAGCTCGATGCACAGCCAGTCGCAAGCTGCGGTTAGGCTGGCGCCCGATTGCGCGGATACGGCACTGCGAGCCGTTCACGGGGGCGCGACACGAGACTGTCGGTGAACTGGCAAGACCGGGCGAGATCTGTGAGGGGAACGTGGTGGTGCGGCAGCCTGCCGACGCGTCGGCAGACGATGCGCACCGGTCTGTCTCCGACCAGGTGATCGGCCGGGACGTACCGGGCCCGCTGGTGTTCGAGGAGTTCGTGGCCAGTCGCGGCCCGGCTCTGGTGCGGCTGGCGCGCGGTCTGCTGCGCGACCCGTACCTGGCCGAAGACGTGGTGCAGGACGTGCTGGGCCGTGCCCTGCTGCAGTGGGCCCGGGTGAGCGCGGCCCACGACGTCGACGCCTACGTGCGCCGGATGGTCGTGAACGCCTGCACGTCGTGGTTCCGCCGGGCCGCCCGCCGCGAGCGGGTGACCGACTCGGTGCTGGTGCTCGACATGCCCTCGGGCGACGGCTCGGAGAACCGCGCCGAGCGCGACCAGCTGATCGCCATGCTGCGCCGCCTGCCGGCCAAGCAGCGCGCGGTGCTGGTGCTGCGGCACTACGAGGGCCTGCCCGACAGCGAGATCGCGGTGCTGCTCAAGTGCAGTGAGGTGACGGTGCGCAGCAATGCCCACCGCGGCCTGGCCAAGATGCGCGACATGATGACGTCGGTCCCGGCCTGAGCCCTCAGGGCGTGACGTCGTAGCCGTCGAACCCGGGCACCGCAGCGGTGACGAACGGGATCGCCGCGACCACCGCGTCCACCGTTATGGGCCCGTAGAAATGCGGGAAAGGACGCTCGGAGCCGGGCACCTCGTCCCACCGCAGGGGCGACGGGCACCGCTCGGCGTCGACCACCAGCAGCACCAGCTGCGACGGCTCCAGGTCGGCGTAGAACCCGGCATGGACGCCCTCGACCTGGCCGGCCGCCGAGCAGTGGATGAACCCCTGCTCGGCCAGCGTGAGTCCCCGCGTGGAGATCTCGTACGACCCCGACGACACGGCGGCCGCCCAGTCGGTGCTCAGGGCGATGTGCAGTACGCGGGTCACGCGCGCTCCTGACGGGGGATGAGGACCTCCTGGATGATCAGGAGGATGGCGGCGGCGATCGGGATGGCGATGAGCGCGCCCAGCACACCGAGCAGCGCACCGCCGCCGAAGGCCGCGATCAGCGCCACCGCCCCGGGCACGGCCACCGTGCGGGACATGATGCGCGGGGCGATGAGGTAGTTCTCGACCTGCTGGTAGATCACGTAGTAGATGGCCGCGACGACCGCGATCTGCACCGACTGGAACAGCCCGACCAGCACCACGAGCACCGCGCCGATGGTGGCACCGACGAGCGGGATCAGCCCGAGCACGCCGACCACGAAGGCCAGCACGGCGGCGTAGGGGATGCCGAGGATCGTCATCATCACGAAGCTGCAGACGCCGTTGATCGTGGCGACGGCGACCTGCCCGGCCACGTAACCACCGATGCGCTTGATGATCTCGTCGCCCAGCGCCCGCACCCGGGTGCGGCGGCTGCGCGGCACGAGGCGGTAACCGGCCTCGGCGATGTTGTTCAGCGAGGCCAGGAAGTACAGGGTCAGGATCAGCACGGTGAAGGTGCTGGCCAGGCCGGACAGCACCGCCTTGCCGGCGCCGAGCACCCCGCCGAACACCTGCATCACGGTCTCGCCGTTGCTGGCCCGGTCGCGGATCTGCTTGCTGAGGTTGTCGATCACGCCGTACTGCGCGTTCAGGTCGTTGATCCAGGGCGTCTTCGTCAGGTTGTCGATCTGGTCGGGCGCCGAGTTCACCAGCTCGGTGGCCTGGTCGACCATGTCCGGGATGATGATGGCCGCGAAGCCGCCGAAAATGCCGATCACCACGACGAACACGATGGCCACCGAGGCGCCGCGCCGCAGGCCCTGGCGCTGCAGGTAGCGCACCACCGGGTCGAGGCCGACGGCCAGGAACGCGGCGATGACGACCAGCGTGATGGTCTGCGACAGGTCGGCCACGATCTTCATCAGCTGGAACGCCAGCAGCGCGCCGATGGTGGCGATGAAGCCGAAGTAGAACGGGTTGTTGGTGTTGATCGGCGGGCCGGGGCGGCCGAACTTGGGGTCGCCCTTCACCGGCTCGCCCAGCGGCGGCGGCGTCGGCAGGGTCGATTCCTCGGGTTCACCCGCCGGGTGCTCGGGAGTCGACTCCTTCACCCGCCCGGGCTCGGCGGTGGGGGGTTCCGCGCCCAGGGCGGACTGGTGGTCGGGGTCCGACTGCTGCGACACCGCGGGGGCTCCGTTTCAGGGTCGAAGATCGCTTCCGTGCAAGATCGCATTCTGGCCCCATACACAGCAACGCCGCCCGGTGAGATACCGGACGGCGTTGCGGTGAGGTGAATCTCCAGACCCGTCCTGGCGCTTGGATCCGTCCTGGTGCTTAGACCCGGTCTAGCGCTTGGATCCGGTCTAGCGCTTGGACCCGGCCGGCGCGGCGTCGGGCAGCACGATCGTGCGCTGCTCGCCGTCCTGCCCGGCCTCACCCTGGGGCTCGTCCTGCGGGTTGTGCGACGCGGCCTGCGCGACCTTGTCGAGCGAACCCGCGTTCATCGGCATCCCGCCACCGAGCAGGGCGCGCAGCTGGTCGAGGTGACCGGTGATGCTGTCGCGCTGACGGATCAGCTCGTCCACCTGACGCTGTGCGGCGCGGCGGTTGCGGTCGGCCTCGCCCTTGGCCTCGGACAGCACCTTGTCGGCGTGCGCCCGGGCCTCGGCCATGACCTGGTCGGCGTTGCGGCGGGCGTTGCCCACGAGCGTCTTGGCGTGCTCGTCGGCGTCGCGGCGCACGGCCTCGGCCTGGTTGACGGCCTTTCCGGCGCGGCTCTCGGCGGCGTTGGCGCGCTGCTCGGCCTCGGCCACCAGCTGGGTGGCCTGCCCCACGGCCTGCTCGTGACGCTCGGCGTCGAGACGCTCGGCCTCCTCGCGACGGGCGGCGAGCTTGACCTCGAGGTCGGTGCTCATCTGCTCGGCGCGGGCCCGGGCCTCTTCGAGGGCCGCGGCCGCGGACGAGCGCATCTCCTCGGACTCGCGCTTGGCCGTGGAACGCATCTCCTCGGCGTCACGCTTGGCCGCACCCCGGGCCTCGTCGGTCTCCCGCTTGGTGGCCGCCCGGAGCTCGGTGACCTCGCGCTCGGCGGTGGCCCGCAGGCGCGCCAGCTCACGGTCGACCGTGCTGCGCTTCTCCGAGGTCTCGTGCTCGGTGACCGATTTCAGCTTGGAGGCCTCGCGCTCGGCGACGGCCAGCATCTCCTCGGCCTTGCGGGTCGCCGTGCCGACGATGTCCTCGGCCTCGGCGTTCGCGGTGTTGCGGAGCTCGGCGGTCTCGCGCTGGGCCAGGGCCGTGGCCTCGGCCGCCTCGTTCTGCGCGGCGGCGCGGTGCTGCGCCGCCTCCACCCGGGCCTGGGCGACTGCCTCCTCGGCCTCCTTGGTGGCGGCCGCGATCACGTCGCTGGCCTGCTCCTCGGCCAGGCGCAGCAACTGCTCGATGCGGGAGCCCAGGCCGCTGTACGAGGGGCGCTCAACCTCGCGCAGCTGCCGGTGGGCCTCCGCCACCTCGCCGGAAAGTTTCAGGGCGCGGGTGTCGAGTTCCTCGACGCGACCTCTGGCGTCTCGCAGGGAGGACTCCAGGGAGGCAATTCTTTCCTCCACCTGGGCGCGATCGAAACCACGCATGACGATCTGGAATCCATGGGGGCTCTGTTCGCCGGCCACTACTCAGTCCTCCCTGACGGCCCGCCGCCCGGGCCTAGACGTTCCTGAACCTGGTGATTGCTTGATGATGCCGCTCGCGCTGGGCTTCATCGCGCACGCCGAGACCTTCACCCGGTGCGAGGCAGAGTACTCCCACCTTGCCTTGATGACGGTTGCCGTGAACGTCAAATGCAGCTTGTCCAGCCTGGTCGAGCGGATAAGTACGAGACAGCGTCGGATGGATGAGCCCGCGCGACACGAGGTCGTTCGCAGCCCACGCCTCGGCGTAGTTCGCGAAGTGCGATCCTACGATGCGTTTCAGGTTCATCCACAGATAGCGATTGTCATATTCGTGCATGTAACCAGATGTTGATGCACACGTGACCACCGTTCCCCCTTTTTTCGCTGCGTAGACACTGGCCCCGAACGTCTCGCGGCCTGGGTGCTCGAACACGATGTCCACGTCCCGCCCACCGGTCAGCTCACGGATGCGGGAGCCGAGGCGCCGCCACTCCCGCTGGTCCTGGGTGCGCTCGTCACTCCAGAACCGGAACCCCTCGGCGACCCGGTCGATGACCAGCTCGGCGCCCATCCGGTGGCACAGCTCGGCCTTGGCCGGCGACGACACGACGCAGATCGGCGTGGCCCCCGAGGCCAGCGCGAACTGGGTGGCGTAGGAGCCCAGGCCGCCCGACGCACCCCAGATGAGAACGGTGTCGCCGAGCCGCATCGCGGCCCCGTTGCGGGAGACGAGTTGTCGGTAGGCGGTCGAGTTCACCAGCCCGGGACAGGCGGCCTCCTCCCAGGTGAGGTGCGCCGGCTTGGGCATCAGCTGGTTCGTCTTCACCAGGGCGAGCTGCGCCAGGCCGCCGAAGTTCGTCTCGAAGCCCCAAATACGCTGTTGAGGGTCGAGCATCGTGTCGTCGTGCCCCTGCGGTGCCTCCAACTCGACCGACAGGCAGTGCGCGACCACCTCGTCACCCGGCCCCCAGGCCTGCACCCCGGCCCCGGTACGCAGCACCACCCCGGCCAGATCGGAACCCACCACGTGGTACGGCAGGTCGTGCCGTGCGCCGAGCGGTCCGGTACGGCCGTACTTCTTCAGGAACGTGAACGTCGGCACCGGCTCGAAGATCGACGTCCAGACCGTGTTGTAGTTGACGGCGCTCGCCATCACCGCGACCAGCGCCTCGCCCGGGCCGAGCTCCGGCACCGGCACCTCGTCGAGGTGCAGCGAGCGGCGCGGGTCCTTGTCCTTCGTGGGCAGGCCCTCGAACAGGCCCACCTCGTCGGCACGCACCGTCACCCCGAGGTACGACTCCGGGACCTCCAGTGCGAGGTAGTCGTCGCGGGTGGCCTGCTGGGACAAAATGGCGTCGAGAATCTTCTGCACGGCTGCCTCCGGCGTGAAACCGATGAACGTCATGAGAGCCGGCGCGAGAGGATGGGGCGCCGATCGAAAGTGGCTGTGGAGCCGACACTTATGACGTTAGGCAGCCGGCCGGCCCGGCAGTAGGGGGCGTGCGGTGACGCACCTCACCGGGGAGCGGGTTCCACCAGTTCCACGAGTACGCCACCGGCGCTCCGGGGATGGATGAAGTTGACCCGGCTGCCCGCGGTGCCGCGCCGGGGTGAGTCGTAGAGCAGACGGGCGCCGCGCTCACGCAGGGTGGCGCAGACGGCATCGATGTCCTCGACCCGGTAGGCGATCTGCTGCAGGCCCGGGCCGGAGCGGTCGAGGAACTTCGCGATCGTCGAGCTCTCGTTCAGCGGGGCGAGAAGCTGCACGTGAGAGCCGGAATCACCGACCGCCATCATCGCCTCCTCCACCCCCTGCTCCTCGTTGACCTCGCGGTGGGCCAGGCTCATGCCCAGCACGTCGCGGTAGTAGGCGATGGCGGCGTCCAGATCGGGCACGGCGACGCCGACGTGGTCGATGGTGGTGAAGAGATCATTCATGCCGACGACCATACGGCCGAAACCCCTTAGTACGCCTGATCCTTCGGGCACCAGTAGAGATTGCGCGCCACCATCGCCTCGGTCGCCACCGGCGTGCCGCACCGCCGGCAGGCCTCACCCGCGCGCCGGTAGACGTAGTGCGAGTCCTCGCGGCGCACGGTCGCGGCCGTGCGCCGGCCGCGGGGCCGGTCGTCCGGCCGGGTGGTGACGATCTTGCCGCTGCGTACCCCGGCCCGCATGAGAACCTGCAGGTCGGCCCAGAGCAGGCTCCACTCGTCGGAGGTCACGCCCCGGCCCGGACGGTGCGGATCGATGCCGTGCCGGAACAGGATCTCGGCCCGGTACACGTTGCCGATCCCGGCGATGACCTTCTGGTCCATCAGCAGCGCCCCGATCGCCGTCCTCGACCGGCTGATCCGCTCGAACGGCTCGTCGCCGTCCGCGTTCTTGCGCAGGGGATCGGCACCCAGCCGGTCGATGACGCGCTGACGTTCCGACGCGTCCAGAAGCTCGCTGGCCGTTGCCCCTCGCAGGTCGGCCCACCCGCGCTCGCTCTCGAGACGCAGCCGCAGCTGCCCCCAGGGAGCGGCCGGGGAACCCTTGCCGTGCAGGAACTTGCCGTAGAGGCCTAGGTGCACGTGGAGCCAGAGCGGAGGACGGCCGCCGGCCGGGGAGGCGTGCACGAACAGGTGCTTGCCCCAGGCGTCGGTGCCGGTGACCGTGGCGCCGTCGAGCTGGGCGACCCCGGCGGCGAACTTGTCCTGCACCGCGCTGGCGCGTACGACGGTGCCGGTGAAGAGCTCGTCCAGGTTCTTGGCGAGCCGGTGGATCGTGTGGCCCTCGGGCAGCGTGGTCTCCGGTGTTCGGGTGCAGCGTGAGTGCAGTTGCGGACGTCTTTGAGGTTCTCTCGAGTGCCCGCGAGTACAGCAGATTCCGCCGGGCGCGGCCATCGGAAGATGTGGCCCCTGACACCCGGCGGAGCCCCGGGGGCGTTGTTACGTTGGAGACGAGACTTCGTGCCCTCTGCCGTACTGCTGTCGAACTTCTGTCGAACTGCGAGGAAGCCGTGACCGATCAGACCACCGTCATCGTCGCCGGGGCCCGTACGCCGGTGGGCCGGTTGCTCGGCTCGCTGAAGGGGTTCTCGGCCCCCGAGCTGGGGGCCGTCGCGATCAGGGGCGCGCTCGAGAAGGCCCGCGTGGACCCGTCGCTGGTCGAGTACGTGATCATGGGCGAGGTGCTGCAGGCCGGGGTCGGTCAGGGGCCGGCCCGGATCGCGGCGGCCCGGGCGGGGATTCCGCTGAGCGTGCCCGCGATCACGATCAACAAGATCTGCCTGTCCGGCCTCAACGCGATCGCGACCGCCTCGGCGCTGATCCGCGCGGGTGAGTTCGACATCGTCGTGGCCGGGGGCATGGAGTCGATGACCCAGGCCCCGCACCTGCTGCCGGGCAGCCGGGGTGGTTTCAAGTACGGCGACGTGTCGCTGAAAGACCACCTGGACCTCGACGGGCTGCACGACTCCTGGACCGATCAGGCCATGGGCGCGCTGACCGAGGCCGCCAACGTGGACGATCGTTCGTTCAGCCGGGCCGAGCAGGACGCGTTCGCGGCGGCCTCGCACCAGAAGGCGGCCGCGGCGCAGAAGAACGGCCTGTTCGACGACGAGATCGTGCCGGTGTCGATTCCGCAGCGAAAGGGCGAGCCGCTGTCGTTCGCCGCGGACGAGGGGGTGCGGGGCGACACGACGGTCGAGGTGCTCTCGCGGCTGCGCCCGGCGTTCCGCAAGGACGGCACGATCACGGCCGGTTCGGCCTCCCCGATCTCGGACGGGGCGGCGGCGGTGGTGGTGATGTCGCGTTCGAAGGCGCTCGAGCTGGGGCTCTCCTGGATCGCGGAGATCGGGGCGCACGGGCAGGTGGCCGGGCCCGACTCGACGTTGCAGTCGCAGCCGGCCAACGCGATCAAGGCGGCGCTGCGGCGTGCGGGCCTGACGGTCGGCGACCTCGACCTGGTCGAGATCAACGAGGCGTTCGCGGCGGTCGGCCTGGCCTCCACGCGAGAGCTGGGCATCGACCCGGCGAAGGTGAACGTGAACGGTGGGGCGATCGCGACCGGGCACCCGATCGGGATGTCGGGGGCGCGGCTGGTGCTGCACCTGGCTCACGAACTGCGGCGGCGCGGTGGCGGAATCGGTGCGGCGGCGCTCTGCGGGGGTGGCGGGCAGGGGGATGCGCTGATCCTGCATGTGCCTGCTTGAGTTCTTGCGGTGCCTGAGTTCTGACGGTGATTGAGTTCTGACGGTGCTTGAGTTCTTGCGGTGCTTGAGGACGCGGTGACGGGCGATCGCGTTGGCGCGCCCGCCTTTTCGAGGGGGCGGGTCGCGCAGCTGATCGCCGGTGCCCGCCGCCGCGAGCCGAGGGCGGTGGCGCGGCTGCTCTCGCTGATCGAGCACGAAAGCCCGCTCCTGCCCTCCCTCATGGAGTCGCTGGCGGCTGTCGAGGCACGGGCGGTGGTGATCGGGCTGACCGGGCCGCCCGGAGTGGGGAAGTCGACCACCACGTCCGCACTGGTGAGCTGGTACCGGAAGCAGGGGCGACGGGTCGGGGTGCTGGCGGTCGACCCGTCGTCGCCGTTCTCGGGCGGTGCGCTGCTCGGCGATCGCGTGCGGATGCTCGAGCACGCCACCGATCCGGGGGTGTTCATCCGGTCGATGGCGAACCGAGGTCATCTGGGCGGTCTTTCGGTGGTGACGCCGCAGGCGGTGCGGGTGCTGGACGCGGCCGGGTTCGACGTGGTGCTGATCGAGACCGTCGGGGTGGGGCAGAGCGAGGTCGAGGTGGCATCCCTGGCAGACACGACGGTGGTGCTGCTGGCGCCCGGCGCGGGTGACGGGGTGCAGGCCGCCAAGGCCGGGATCCTCGAGGTGGGTGACGTCTTCGTGGTGAACAAGGCCGATCGCCCGGGTGCGTCGGCCACGGCGCGGGAGCTGCGGGCGGTGCTCGGTCAGTCTTCGAAGGCCTGGAAGCCGCCGGTTCTCGAGCTGGTCGCCCGTCGGGGGCAGGGTATTGAAGACGTGGTGGTCGCGGCCGAAGCTCATCTCACCTGGTTGCGCGGGTCGGGTGAGCTGGAGGCCCGGCGCCGCGTGCGGTTCGCGGCGGAGGTGTCGGCGCTGGTGCTGGCGAGGGTGCGTGCAGGGCTTCGGGACCTGCCTCGAGGGAGCGAAAACCCTTACGAGGTGGCGGACCTGGTGTTACGACGGCTCGCGCAGAATGATGACGGACTGGAACGCGGCGACGGCCGTGCCGAGGATGCACAGGGCGACGCCCGGGCCGGGTGACCAGTGCACGATCTGGGTGCCGTAGAGACCGCCTGGTTCGTAGCCGCTGGTCAGGCCGATCATGGTGTAGAGGAGGTAGCCGCCGAAGCCGAGCAGAGCGGTGACGAGCAGGCCGATGCAGGCGGGACTGCGCAGGTGCGCGCGGCGGGAGGCGACGACCAGGGCGGTCAGGGCCAGCCCGTAGACGAAGGAGACGGCCAGGGCCGACGGCGTGGCCAGGGGAGTGACCCGCATCTCGAGATCGAGGCCGTAGAGGAAGACGGTGTCGTAATCGGCGAAGGGAACGACGGAACCCAGCATGACGGCGAGGGTGCCGGCGAGGGCGATGGCCTGCGAGCGGCGAAGGGGGCCGGTGGGGCTGGGCGCCTGACGCCGGTCGGCCGTGCTGCTGCTCGGTGGCGTGCCGTTGATGTCGCTGGGAGGAGCGGGTGCCGGCTGGCTCCAGAACACCTGACCCGCCGGCCGGGAGGCCTCGGCGGACGGGGACGAGGGCCCGGGGTTCTCCGGCGCGATCGGGGGTGCGTCGTTGCTCCAGTAGATGACGGGGGCAGCTGGGGCCGCGTCGGCCTCGTCGTCCACCCAGAAGGTCCAGCCCTCAGGGGCCGCGGGCCAGCCGGGATCGGGGATCCAGTCCGGCGGAGGGTCGAAACCCTCGGGAGGCGTGGGCCAGCCGGGAGCGGGGTTGAAGCGAAGTGCCATGGTGATGCCTGCCCCTCACAGTCTGTGGACAGTCTCCTGCCTTCTCCCTCGTCCGGTGTGAGCCCGCCCCGGGACGCAGCGCAGGATCCTGCCGATCGTGAACGGCGTCCGCAATTCGTCCTGCTCGCCGCCTCCTCGCTCTGTCGGCGCAGGTGCTTCCCGTGCCTCGTCGACGGTTGCGAGCGCCCGCCGTCCACCGCGGACTGCACCCTCACAGCACCCTCGGGGTACGGACCTCACATTTGGCGCCGACCGGTCCGTCTTCCCGGGTGGGAGGGGTCTGGCCTCGGGGTTATGTCTGGCATCACCGCAGCTCACGATGCAGTTGTTATGGATGTGAAATCTTTTCCGGGCAACTGCGGCTAGGGTGGACAGCGTGTTGTTCGCGTTCTCGGTTGCCCCCAACGGCAGTGGTGAGTCGGTCTCCGAGGCGGTGGCAGACGCGGTCGCCATCGTCCGTGCCTCCGGCCTGCCCAATCGCACCGACTCCATGTTCACCACCATCGAGGGTGAGTGGGACGAGTGCATGGACGTGATCAAGCGCGCCTGCGAGGCCGTGGGTAAGCACGGCAATCGCGTCTCCCTGGTGCTCAAGGCCGACATCCGGTCTGGGTACAGCGGCGAGATGACCGCCAAGGTCGAGCGGCTCGAGGCGGCCCTGAAGTCTCACGACACCTCTCACGGCCAGGACGGCCCGGCCGCCGGCGACCCGCCGGTGGCGACCGACTGACCCGGAGCGCGCATGTCAGACAGCCACACCAATCCTTCCGGCCTGCCCCGGTCCGGCCGCGGCGGCATCACCGAGACCGCTCACGAGGGCGCCGACCTCTCGATCGTGCGCCGGCCCGGCGCCGACTCCGGTGACGAAGCCCCGGCGCCCGAAAGCACGCAGCAGAACGTCGCCGCCCGCCCCGCTGCGGAAGACGACGCGGTCACCGGCGATTCGGGCACCGGTCCGCAGGACGGCACCGGCACGACCACCGACCGCCCGCCGCTGCCCGGAATCCCCCGAGCCCTCGGCCCCACCACCGGCGCCATCTGGCGTATGTCGCTGAACCAGCGTCACGGCGGGCAGGGTTCCGGGTCCATCGCGCTGCCTGACACCGACGCGGCGAAGTCGGGCCAGGGCGCGAGCCTCCCCCCGGAAGACGCGCGCACCGCTCCCAGCGACTCGTCGGTCGTCGGCAGCCAGAACCAGCAGAGTTCGCCCGGCACGGCCCCGAAGCCCACTGTCCTGCCGACGCCTGGGTCCATCGCTCTTCCGGACACGGACGCCGCCCGCTCCCGAGACACCGCGCCGCGGGCCGAGTCTGCGTCTCGGGCCGAGTCTGCGTCTCGGGCCGAGTCTGCGCCGCGGGCCGACACCGCGCCCGAGAGCGGCACCACGCGCTCCGGTGAGGCGGCGGGATCCGGGGAGACAGCGCGTTCCGGCGAGGTTGCCGCGGGGCCGCGTCCGGGGAGTGGGGCTTTCCGATCTACCGCCCGCCCCGGTCTCCCCGAGACGGGCACTTCTGCTGACCGGTACCCGCAGACCGCCTCACCCGCAGGCCAGCGGCCGGAGATCCCGACCCTTGAGAGCACCGGCACAGCGCTCGAGCCGACACTCCACCCGTCCACCGGCGAGCTGGTTCGGCCCACCGGACAGCCGCCGACGGGACAGCCGCCGACGGGACAGCCGCCGACGGGACAGCCGCCGACGGGACAGCCGCCCACCGGACAGCAGCCCACGGGGCAGTTGCCGACCGGGCAGCTGCCGACCGGGCAGTTCACGTCCCGCCGCGAGCGCAAGCTCTACGAGACCGGGGCCATCAGCATGCCCACCGGCTCGATCACGTCCACCCCGGCCCGCACACAGCCGCAACAGCAAGCGCAGCAGCCACGGCAACAAGCGCCGCAGACCCGGCCCGAGACCGAGGGGAGGCGGGTGGGGGAGGCGACCGACGCGTCCACCATCGGCCCCACGAAGCAGAAGCGCCTCGGCGGCATCGTGCTGCGCTCGCTCGCGGCCCTGCTGGCGGTGGCCGGCCTGGTCGTGCTCGCCGTGGGCGGCCTCAAGGCCACGGTCTGGGCTCCCTCCAGCACTGTCACCGCCACACTCGGCGCGCACTCGGACAAGTTCGTGACCACCGAGGTCGGCGCCCTCGCGCTGGAGGGCACCCGGCTCGAGGTGAAGGCCTCGGGCTCGGGCAGCGCTCCGGTGTTCGTCGGCGTGGGCCGGGCCGCGGACGTCGACGCGTACCTCGCCGACGCCGCCAACGACCGCATCACCGGCATCGACCACGACGAGTCCACGCTGGTCACCCGGCGCGTGGGCAGCGACACCGCGGAGGCCCCGGACCCGGCGGGCGTCGACGTCTGGGCGGTCAGCTCGCTCGGTCAGGGCTCGGCCGACCTCACCTGGACCGACCCGGCCTCCGGGCAGTGGCGCCTGGTGATCGCGACCGACGGCTCCCAGCCGGCCCCGCAGGACGTGACGCTGACCTGGTCGGGCGCCCCGACCTCGAACCCCGCCCCGGCCTGGATCGCCGTCGGCATCGTGCTGCTGGTGGCGGGCGTCATCGCCTCGATGATGCTGCGTGCCCGGGCCCGTGAGGAGAGCAAGGCATGATCCGCCGCAGAACCGCCCTCGGCCTGCTGCTCACCCCCCTCGTGGTGGCGAGCTGCGGCCAGGGCGAGGTGACGATCACGGCCCCCCGCGCCGACACCCGGGCCTACCCGGTCGTGGAGTCCGGCCAGGCCCGCTCGATCCTCGACGCGGTCGACGCGGCCGTGTCCGACGGCGTCAGCTCCAAGGACACCACCGAGACCGCCGACGCCCGGCTGACCGGCCCGTACCTGCAGATCCGGCTGGCCGAGGCGAAGATCGCGGCCCGGCGCAAGAAGAAGGTCGCCGAGCCGGCCGCGTTCACCCGCCAGGCCCTGGTGGTTCCGCGCACCACCGCGTGGCCCCGGTTCTTCCTGGCGGTGGGGCAGAGCCAGAACTCGTCCACCTACCTGGTGCGCGTGCTGCGGTCCGACGAGGCCCGCGCCCCCTACGGGCTCTGGGCCGAGACGATGATGCTGCCGGGCGCGAGCCTGCCGCAGGCCACGACCGACGCCTCGGTGCTCGCCGCCGACGCCGAGGGGCTGCTCCTGAGCCCGGCGGAAGCGATCGAGGGCTTCGCGGGTTACCTCAACGGCAAGGGCAAGGGGAAGGGCGCCGCCAACTTCCGCCGCAGCGAGTACAGCGATCAGCTGCTGCAGCGTCTGGCGGCCGACGAGGAGGGCCTGAAGGAGGTGGCGACGGTGTCGAGCAAGCACGTCGCCGTCGACGAGGCCCCCCTGGCCCTGCGCACGGACGACGGCGGGGCCCTGGTCGTGGGCCAGCTCCGCCAGACCTACACGGTGAAGGTGAAGTCCGGCTCGGGCAAGGTCAGGGTCAAGGACGCCGACCTGGCCGCGCTCGCCGGCAGCAAGGACGAACTGAGCTTCAGCAAGTCCTTCACCCGCACCGCGGTGGAGGTCGTGGTGCTGCACGTCCCGGCCACGGATTCGAAGGAACGAATCCGGGTCGTCGCCGCCGACAAGGGTGACGTCGAGGCCGTGGTGAAGTAGTGACGTACATATCGGGGCAAGGAGAAGGGAACCCTCGATGACGAACCAGCCGGGGATGCGAGCAGGTAGGCCCTCGCTCAACCTGCGCGGTGCGGTGGATCTGGGAGGACTGGCCGCGCGGCCGGCCGCTCCCACGGGTGCGAAGAGCGCCACTGGTGGTCCGGCGGGAACGCCGGGCGCCTTCGTCATCGACACGACCGACGCGTCGTTCGCGACCGAGGTCATCCAGCAGTCCCAGACCGTTCCGGTGGTGCTGGACTTCTGGGCCGAGTGGTGCGGGCCCTGCAAGCAGCTGTCACCGCTGCTGGAGTCGCTGGCCGCCGAGCTGAACGGCCGGATTCTGCTGGCCAAGGTCGACGTGGACGCGAATCCGCAGCTGGCGCAGGCTTTCCAGGTGCAGTCGATCCCGAGCGTCTTCGCGGTGGTCAAGGGCCAGCCGATCCCGCTGTTCCAGGGCGCCCAACCGGACGCCCAGGTGCGCGCGGTGTTGGACGAGCTCCTGCGCGTGGCCGAGGCGAACGGTGTCACCGGTGTGCTCGCGGCCGAGCCGGCCGGTGAGGCCGACGACGACGCCGAGCCGGAGGAGGAGCCGTTGCCTCCGCTGCACCAGGAGGCGTACGACGCGATCGAGCGGGACGACCTGGACGCGGCGATCACCGCGTACGAGCAGGCACTGCGCGAGAGCCCGGCCGACGACCTGGCCAAGGTCGGCCTGGCCCAGGTGCAGCTGATGAAGCGCACCAACGGCGTCGACCCGAACCAGGCCCGGCAGACGGCGGCCCAGAACCCGGCCGACGCCGACGCGCAGATCGTGGTGGCCGACCTGGACGTGCTGGGTGGGCACATCGAAGACGCGTTCGCGCGGCTGATCGACACGGTGCGGGTCACCAGCGGCGAGGACCGCGACAAGGTGCGTTCGCACCTGGTCGAGCTCTTCGACGTGGTCGGTAAGGAAGACCCGCGGGTTCCGAAGGCACGGATCGCGCTGGCCAACGCGCTCTTCTGAGGCGTTCTCGGATCTGAGCGCTCGCGGCGGCTCTCAAGAAGGACCAATGACGGACGGCGTCGGCACCCGGGTGGGTGCCGACGCCTTTCGCCGTCCGGGGCAAAAGATCAGGCTGACACCGGGGAGTGTCTAGCGAGCGGGCTACCGAGCGCCCCTCCGTTTGCCGGATTCTGACTCATGTCGGGCCTGGGCGCCTGACCGGGAGCTGTGCGGCGGGGTTAGATGACGTCATGCCGTGACTCCTTGTCAACGGCCGATAACTGTCAGTCGTTATCGTTGTCTTGCTCGCGGGTCTTCGTGGCCCGGCCTGGAGGGGAACCATGTCGCGCGTCTTCATCGTGGGGTCCGGATCGGTGGGCGCTGCCACCGGCCGGGCGCTGGGGCATGCCGGGCATCGGGTGACCTTCGTGGACATCGACCCGCGTCGCGTCGCGGTGCTGGTGAACGAGGGCCTCGACGCCCGCCGCGATCTCGACCTGGCCGGTGAGCCGGAGTCTTTCGTCTTCATCTGCACCCCCACCCGGATCGTCGCCGGCCGGCACCACCTGGCCGACGTGGCGGCCGGCTCCGAGGCGGTGGGCCGCGCCCTGGCCCACGCCGACGCCGTGCACACCGTGATCGTGCGCTCGACCGTGCCGCCCGGCACCACCCGCGACCTGGTGCGCCCGCTGGTCGAGCTGCACTCCGGCCGCCGTGACGGCACCGGGTTCCACATCGTCGCCAGCCCGCACTTCGACACCCGCAGCGGCGCCTCGCGTTCCGGCCGCCACGCGATGGAGACCGTGCGCCCGCAGCTGACCGTGATCGGCGCCGAGAACGAGCGGGTCAACGCCAACGTTCGCGACCTGCTCTCGCCCCTCATGTCCCCGGGCGGGCAGCTGCGGTTGCTCGACGACCCGGCCGAGGCGGAGATGATCAAGTGCGCGCACAGCCTGTTCAACGCCACGAAGATCAGCTTCTGGAACGAGATCTGGCGGGTCTGTGACCGGCTCGGCCTCGACCCCGACGACGTCGCGAGCACGGTGGCCACCTCGGTCGAGGGCTCGCTCAACCCGGAGTACGGCATCTGGGGTGGCGCGCCCTACGGCGGCGCTCAGCTGCCCGGTGACACCCAGGGCTTCCTCGGGTTCGCCGAGGAGATCGGCCTGCCCATGCCGCTGCTGTCCGCCGTGGTCGGCGTGAACTCGGGCTTCGAGCAGCGCCTGGACGCCGAGATGGAGGCGCTCAGCATGCTGGCCAGTGGGCCCTACTACTACGCGCCCGAGTACGGCCGGCCGCCGCGCTCCGCGGAGCCGTACGAGCCCTACGAGACCCAGGCCCCCTACCACCTCGAGCAGCACTACCAGCCCGAGACCCCGCGTCCCGCGGCCGAGTTCGCCCCGCCGGTGGAGCAGTACCCACCCCTCGAGCAGTTCCCCGCGGCCGAGTCGTACCCGGCCGTGGAGTTCCCGGCCACCGAGCCGGTGCGGTTCGAGACGCCCGCGACCACCACGTCCCCCGTCGAAGAGGCCCCGACGCCGGAGGCGAGCGCCGAGGCGGGCGAACTCGCCGGTGGCGAGGTGCAACTCGACCCGGGCGCCAACCACCCCTCTCGCCGCGCGCAGCGTCGCTCGTGGATCCCGCGGCAGCTAGGACGCTAGCCCGCGAATGCGAAAGGGGCCCTGGTCAACGACGACCAGGGCCCCTTTCGTGTCACGAGATCACCAGATGCGCACGCGCTTGTCCTCGGCGAGCCAGAGCCCGTCGCCCTCCTTCACCCCGAACGCCGCGTGGAACTCGTCGATGTTCGAGACCACCGCGTTGCAGCGGAACTCCTCGGGGGAGTGCGGGTCGAGCGCGAGGCGGCGGATCACCTCGGTGTCGCGGCCCTTGCCCCGCCAGCCCTGCGCCCACGAGATGAAGAAGCGCTGCCAGCCGGTGAGACCGTCGAGCTCCGGCGGCTCGGACCCCTCGAGCGCGATCCGGTAGGCCGTGTAGGCGATCGAAAGACCGCCCAGGTCACCGATGTTCTCGCCGACCGTGAGCGCGCCGTTCACGTGGTGCCCGGGAGTCTGCCGGGGCTCGAGGGCGTCGTACTGCTCGATCAGGGCCTTGGTGCGCTTCTCGAACTCGGTGCGGTCGGCGTCGGTCCACCAGTCGTTCAGGTTGCCCGAACCGTCGTACTTCGAGCCCTGGTCGTCGAAACCGTGGCCGATCTCGTGCCCGATGACCGCGCCGATCGCGCCGTAGTTGACGGCGTCGTCGGCCTCCGCGTCGAAGAACGGCGGCTGCAGGATCGCGGCCGGGAAGACGATCTCGTTCATCAGCGGGTTGTAGTACGCGTTGACCGTCTGAGGGGTCATGAACCACTCGTCGCGGTCGACCGGCTTGCCGAGTTTGTCGATCTCCCGGGCGATCTCGTAGTCACCGGCACGGCGGACGTTGCCCACCAGGTCGCCCGCCACGATCTCCAGCGAGGAGTAGTCGCGCCAGGTGTCGGGGTAGCCGATCTTCGGGGTGAACGAGCCGAGCTTCTCCAGGGCGCGGAGCCGGGTGTCCTCGCTCATCCAGTCGAGCGTGGTGATGCTCTGCCGGTAGGCCTCGACCAGGTTGGCCACCAGCTCGACCATGCGGGCCTTGGCGGCGGGGGAGAAGTGCTCCTCCACGTAGAGCTTGCCCACGGCCTCGCCGAGCGCCGACTCGACCATCGAGACGCCGCGCTTCCAGCGCTCGCGCAGCTGCGTGGCACCGGTCAGGGTCTTGCCGTAGAAGGAGAAGTTCTCCTCGACCAGCTCGGCGTTCAGCAGCGTGGCCGAGCCGTGCAGCGTGCGCCAGGTGAGCCAGGTCTTCCAGTCGGCCAGCGGCTGCTGCGTGAGCGCCTCACCGAGGGCGGTGAAGAACGAGGGCTGACGGACGACGACCTCACCGAACGCGCTCTGCGGCACCTTGAGCGCGTCGATCCAGGCGGTCCAGTCGAACGCCGGGATCAGCTCCTCGAGCTCGGCCCGGTTCTTCTTGTTGTACGTCTTGGTGGCGTCGCGGTTGGTCACCCGGTCCCAGTGGGACTGCGCCAGCTTCGACTCCAGCGCCAGGATGCGCTGCGCCGCGTCTTTCGCGCCGGCCTCGTCGGTGACGCCGGCCTTCACGAACATCCGCTCGACGTGCCCGAGGAACTCGGCGCGGACCTCGGCGAACTTCTCGTCGCGGTAGTACGACTCGTCGGGCAGGCTGAGCCCGCCCTGCGTCAGGTACATGACGTAGCGGTCGGAGGCCATCGCGTCGTTGTTGACGAAGTAGCCGAAGGGGCTGCCGCTGCCGGAGCGCTCCAGCACGCCGAACGCCTGGATCAGCCCGGCCAGGTCGGTGACCTCTTCGACCAGGGCCAGGTCGGTGGCGATCGGGGCGATGCCGAGGGCCTCGATGCGCTCCTCGTCGAGGAAGCTGGCGTAGAGGTCTCCGACCTTCTGCGCCTCACTGCCCGGCGCTGCCTCACCGGACGACTTCGCGGCTTCTTCCACGAGGACCCGTAACTGGGCCTCGGCCTCGTCGCGCAGCCGGTGGAAGGTGCCGTACACCGACTTGTCGGGCGGGATCTCGGCTGTGTCCAGCCAGGTCCCGTTCACGTGCCGGAACAGGTCGTCCTGCGGCCTGATCGAGGGGCTGAGCTGCTCGATGTCGATACCGGACCTCATGGCCCGAGTTAACCAGCTACCCCTCGATCAGGACAGGATCAGACGTTCAGCCCTCCGCCGAATCCACCGGCTGGAAACCCGGGCCGGACTCGTGGTGCACCTCGTGCGCCGGGCCACTCGGGGCCCATCCGGCCTCCGGGGTCGACTCCGGCACCAGCCACACCATGCCCAGGGGCGGCACCCGCAGCGTGACCGACGACGGCTGCCCGTGCCACGGCACCGGCACCGCCTCGACGGCGCCCAGGTTGCCCACACCGGAACCGCCGTAGCCCTCGGCATCGGTGTTGAGCAGCTCCAGCCAGCGGCCCTCGTTCGGCACACCGAGGTGGTAGCCCTCGTGCGGCTCGGTGGAGAAGTTGACCACGGCCACCAGCGGGTTGCCCGAGGCGTCGCGGCGGATGAACGAGAAGGTGTTCTGCTGGCTGTCGTTCGCGTCGACCCACTGGAACCCGGACGGGTCGCTGTCGGCCTCCCAGAGCTCGGGCCGGTCGGTGTAGATCCGGTTCAGGTCACGCACCAGCTGCTGCAGACCGGCGTGCCAGGGGGTGTCCTCCAGCCACCAGTCGAGGCTGCGCTCCTCCGACCACTCGCGGTCCATGCCCAGTTCCTGGCCCATGAACAGCAGCTGCTTGCCCGGGTGCGACCACATGAAGGCGAGGTAGGCACGCACGTTGGCGAGCTGCTGCCAGCGGTCGCCCGGCATCTTGCCCAGCAGCGAGCCCTTGCCGTGCACGACCTCGTCGTGGCTGATCGGCAGCACGAAGTGCTCGCTGTACGCGTACATCAGCGAGAACGTCATCTGGTGGTGGTGGTACTGGCGGTACACCGGGTCCTTGGACACGTAGCCCAGGGAGTCGTGCATCCAGCCCATGTTCCACTTGTGGCCGAAGCCGAGGCCGCCCAGGTGCGTGGGACGAGTGACGCCCGGCCAGGCGGTGCTCTCCTCGGCGATCATCATCACGCCGGGGTGACGCTTGTAGGCGGTGGCGTTGACCTCCTGCAGGAAGGCCACGGCCTCCAGGTTCTCGCGGCCGCCGTACTTGTTCGGCGTCCACTCCCCGGACTCGCGCGAGTAGTCGAGGTAGAGCATCGAGGCCACGGCGTCGACCCGCAGGCCGTCGACGTGGAACTCCTCGAGCCAGTAGAGCGCGTTCGCGACCAGGAAGTTGCGCACCTCGGTGCGGCCGAAGTCGAAGATCAGCGTGCCCCACTCGGGGTGCTCGCCGCGGTGCGGGTCGCCGTGCTCGTACAGCGGCTCGCCGTCGAAGCGGGCCAGCGCGAACTCGTCCTTGGGGAAGTGCGCGGGCACCCAGTCCATGATCACGCCGATGCCGGCCTCGTGGAGCTTGTCCACCAGGTGCCGGAACTCGTCCGGGCTGCCGAAGCGTGAGGTCGGCGCGTAGTACCCGGTGACCTGGTAGCCCCAGGAGCCGCCGAACGGGTGCTCGGCCACCGGCAGGAACTCGACGTGGGTGAAGCCCAGGTCCTTCACGTAACCGACGAGCTGGTCGGCCATCTCGAGGTAGCTCAGACCCTGGCGCCAGGAGCCGAGGTGCACCTCGTAGATGCTCATCGGGCGGGTCAGGGCCTGGAACCCGTCGCGCTCGGCCAGCCAGGCGCCGTCGTTCCACTCGTAGGAGGACTCGGTGATGACGGACGCGGTCTGCGGCGGGATCTCGGTGGCGAAGGCCATCGGGTCGGCCTTCTGCCGCCAGTGCCCGTCCTTGGCCAGGATCTCGTACTTGTACCGGGTGCCCGCGCCGATGCCCGGCACGAACAGTTCCCAGATGCCGGAGCCCCCGAGGCTGCGCATGGCGTGGGTGCGCCCGTCCCAGCTGTTGGCGTCCGAGACCACCCGAACCGCCTGGGCGTTCGGCGCCCAGACCGCGAACGACGTGCCCTCGACGTCGCCGATCAGCCCGGGGAAGCGGCGGGGGTGGGCGCCGAGCGCACGCCACAGCTCCTCGTGCCGGCCCTCGGCGATCAGGTGCAGGTCGATCTCGCCCAGGCTGGGCAGGAAGCGGTAGGGGTCGTCGAGAACCTGCTCGCCGGTGCCCTCGTAGTGCACGGCGATGCGGTAGTCGCCGACCGTCGCGCGATCCAGCACGGCGACCCAGATGCCGTCCTGCTCGTGCGTGAGCGGATGCCGTTCACCGTCTTCCGTCACCACCGCGACCTCGGTGGCCAGCGGGCGCAGCGTACGGACCGTGACGCGGCCCAGGTACGGATGCGCGCCCAGCACCGAGTGCGGGTTGTAGTAGGCGCCGGCCGCGACCTTCGCGAGCACGTCGGAGTCGACGGGTTTCACCGTTGACGTCACGACGATGTCGCTGCTGGAAAGCGCGGCGGTGCTCGCTTCGAGGGGGCTCTGCGAAGTCGGAGACTGTGCCATGTCGGGAAGTCTGGCATGCATCGGACGGGTGAGCATGGTGCGGCGACACCGCTCCGGCGCCGGGAGGTGGATCTCGACCCGCGATTACCCTACTTGGAGTAATCTCTTGCTCACCCTGCGCCTCAATGCCGTGGTCAGGGCCAGATGCGATGGCCAGGTAACGATTCGGCCGGAAGCCACGGCGCAGCGGTGGGAAAGGTGGGATCCATGGGCCCGCGGGTGTTGCTGGTGTGTACCGCCAACATCTGTCGATCGCCCGGCGCCGAACGTCTGCTGGCCGGGCGGCTGGGGCCCGACGTCGACTTCTTCAGCCGGGGCACGCGGGCGGTCGCCGGGGCGGGTATCTGCGACTACTCGGCGGAGTGGGTGCGGGGGCACTCCGGGGTCGACGTCGGCCACGACTCCCGGCCCCTCGACGTCGACGACATCCGTGCGTCCACCGTGATTCTCACTGCGACACAGGCACAAAGGGGCCGGGTCATCGAGATGCGGCCCTCCGCCCAGGTGCGCACCTTCACCCTGCTGCACGCGGGTCGCACGGCGGCCTGGCTGGCGGCCTCGGGTCACGCCCCGCCGAAGAACGCGGACCTGGCCGACCGCTTGCTGTGGATGGTCGAGGAGCTCGACGCGAACCGGGGCGCGGCGCCCCGGCGCGACGACGAGGACGACGACGAACTGCCCGACCCGCATCGCGGAGGGCGTCATCCGCAGGTGTTCGCGCGGTTGCAGGCGGCCGTCGACGACCTGTGCGCGCCCCTGCTCTTCCGGGGGCCGGTGCTGCGCCGCGACCGGGCTCGGCTGCGTCAGCGGGCTGCTCGCTGAATCAGTTCCGGCACCGGGTGCCAGTTGCCTGGATCACGTCGGTGCGGGCCGGGGCGGTCGCGCAGGGTCAGGGTGACGTTCGCGCGGGTCACGGTGATGGTGGACGCGGTGGTCGCCCCGGGTGGCACGGTGTGCCTTGGTCTCCTCCGGGTTTTCGGCCTTTCCCGGCGAGCGTCTCGGCCGGCGGCCCCGCCCAGCGCTTTGGCCGACCGCTCAGAACTCCTCGGCAAACGGGGAAGAGCCCGGCCTCGGGCCGGGCTCCTCGCAGGTTCGGTGATCAGGTGTTCAGGTCGTGCCCTCACAGGTCGGGCACAGCTCGCGGATGGCGGTGATCGGGCCGGAGCGGCGCCAGTCGTTCCACTCGTCGGTGTAGACGGTGCCGGCGCCGTTGCAGGTCACGCAGCTCTCCAGGGTGGCCCGGTCGAACTCGTCGTCGCGGCGGTTGCGCAGCAGCAGGGCCAGGCCCGCGGCCAGCAGCAGGGTGGGCAGCCAGAGCATGGGGTAGTCGCCCCGGAGAAGGATCTCGGCGTACAGACCGGAGGAACCGATCGTCAGCAGGGCTCCGAATACGGCGTTCACGACGCTCCTCCCGAGAGTTCGGTCACCTTGTACGGTCACCCCGCGCCCGGCCGTGAACCAGCGCGCTCGTCGACGAGCCGGATACAGCCAGAACGTAAAGCTCCGCCTATGACGAGTCATCCTAGGGGTGGCAAACCTGCCGGGGAAGGGCGTTTCAGGATTGTCACGCAACGCTTCTCAGCACTTCCTCAGAGGATCAACGCGGTGCGGCGGTTTCGGGGGACATGAAAAATCGCGGCGCGGCACCGAGTGCCACACCGCGATTCTTCGTTCAGTTCGCCGGCCGGAGGTCCGAGCTACCCGCCTACAGCGATCGCCTCGACCGGTGGTGCCGGGGGACGCCCGTGGGCACGTGCGGCATCACCGCCTGCGGGGGGATGAGCAGCTCGCGCTCGTCTTCCAGCAGGTCGAGGTCGGGCGCCGAGAGATCCACCGTGAGCGGGGGGATCTCGGCGAATTCGGCCTCCGGTGAAGGGTTCTGGCCGTCGGTGGACGCGTCGTCCTGGCTGTCCTGCACATAGCCGCCGGCGTGCAGGTAGCCGTACTCGTCGCCCGCGGAACCGGCCTCGGGGGTGTTGCGGAACCAGGTACCTGCATCGGCCTCGTCCGCCTCCGGGGCGGAGTGGCCCGCCGTGCCGTACGGGGCCGCGTCGGGCGGGTGGTTCGCGCCTGCCGGATCGGGGCCTGCCGGATCGGGGCCGGCCGGGTTCGCCTCGGAGGAGGCGGCGCCGTACGGGTTCGCGCCGGACCGGGTGTCGCCCTGACGGGCTGCGCCATGGGGAGCTGCGCCGTGAGGAGCTGCGCCGTAGGTCTCGGCACGGGAACGGGCGCCGTCGGAAGGCCGCTCGCCGGAATGGTTGTCGAACCACGCCGCCTGACGCCACGGAGCCTTGGACCGGGGGAGGCGTACGACGGGTTCCGGCTCACCGGGGCCGTCGCCGGACCGGCGAAGCCCAACCCCTGCGTCAACCCCTGCGTCGACCTCGGCGCCGACCTCTGTGCCGCTCTCCGCGGGTGGAGCCCAGGGATCGACGGCGGGAGAGGGCATTCCCGGTGTCACCCGGGTCGGCGTCGCTCCCCGGACCGGCTCTGCGGCTTCCTGAGCGGGAACCGAGGACTCCCGGCCCGTCGGCGCGGACCCGCGAGCCTGCCCCACGGATTCCCGCGTCGGCGCGGCGGATTCCCGCATCGCGGTATCCCGGACCGGCGCGGCGGATTCCTGCGTCGCCGTCTCCCGGACCGGTACGGCAGATTCCCGCGTCGCCGTCTCTCGGACCGGCGTGGCCGACTCCCAGGCCTCGGCCGACCAGATCTCCGCCGAAGGGTTCTCCGGCTGCTGCTGTTCGGCGAGAAGGTTCTCCGCCCGGCGGTGTTCGGCCCAGCGCTGCTCGGCCTGGCGCCGCTCCGACCAGCCCGACCCGGACCGGTTCGGTTCGGCCGGTCGCGCCTCGGCCCAGTCTCGTTCGGCCGGACGCGCCTCGGCCGGGAACGGTTCGCCCTGGCCCCGCTCGGCCCGATCCGACTCGGCCCGATGCGCCTCGGTCCACCTCTGCTCGGCCGGGCGCGGCTCGGCCGGGGCCGAACTGCCCGCCACCGGCGGCTCGCTCCGGCGGAGGTCCACCGTCCGCCGCTGCCGGGACGTGGCCTGCGCCGGGATACCGCTGAGGGGAGTACCGGCCGTCGGGGCGCCCAGCGGCAGGCCCGAGGGGGCGGTGTCCGGCGACGACCAGCGAACGGCCCGGGGAGCGGGCTCCCGCGTGCGCTGGTCGTGCGGAAGTCCCTGCAGGCGAAGTTCTTTCGGTACCTCGCCGGGCTGCTCGACAACCTCGAGCCGGTCGACCCGCAGGCCCTCGGTGGTGGCTCCCGGCACGTCGTGCACGGTGCGTGACACCTCGACGCCGTCGACGTGGGAGATCACCGCGAGCCCGTCGGTCGCCGGGGCGGTGACGATCGGCACCGGACCCGTCGACGAGAGCCCGCCGAACACCGAGATACCGCCCGTGCCCGGGGCTTCCGGCCGTCGCGGACCGGTCGAACCGGCGATCGGGGCCCAGCCGTCGGACGGGCTCGGCGCCCAGCCCATGTCGGCGGCCACCCAGTCGTCGTGGTGGTCGTAGCCACCCACCGGACCCGCCACGGGGGGCACCCCGCCGCCCGGGGAGGACATCGACGGACCGCCGGGAGCCACGTCCGTCGCGTGAGCCGAACCACTGCGCCGGGACGGGCCGTTGCCCGCCGGTGAACCACCGACCGAGGGGGAGGGGCCCGTGGGAGGCGTGCTGGGAGGCGTCTTCAATTGAGGCAGCGCCCCGGTGACCGGAGCGCCGGACCCCGGCCGCCCCGAGACCAGGTCACCGAAACCGGAACCCGCCCCACCCGTCCCGTTCGGGCCGGACCCCCCGGATCCGTTCGGCCCGTCGCCGCGCCAGGTCTCCCGGACCTGATCCGCGGCCTCGGCCCGGCTCAGGTCGAGCGGCTCCGAAGCCGAGCGGGCCGCAACCGTTTCCGGCGGGAGGGAGGCCTTCTTGCGACCCCGCCGCCCGCGCCGGTTCTCCTGCTCGGGAACGGCCGAGGGCTCGGAGTGGTCGAGGAGGCTCGTGGTCGTCTCCGCGGCCGGCGGCTGACCGTAGCCGTACCCGTAACCGTCGTACCCACCGGCGCCCTTCTTGCGTGGCGCGAAGTTCAGCACCGTGCCGAGCATCTTGGCGCTCACGGCCTCCAGCGACTTCAGCGCCCGCTCGGCCTCCTCGCGCCGGCTGCGCCCGTGCCGCACCACCAGGATCGCGCCGTCGGCCGCGGTCGCGATCAGCGCGGCGTCGGTGACGGGGAGCAGGGGCGGTGCGTCGATGATGACCACGTCGTAGTGCTCGGCCAGGGTGTCGAGCAGGTGACGCATCTGCTGCGAGCCGAGCAGCTCGGACGGGTTCGGGGGAGTGGGGCCGGAGGGCAGCACGGCCAGCAGGTCGCGCTCGTAACCGACCACCACGTCGCGCAGGTCGTGCTGACCGGCGAGCACGTTGGTGAGCCCGGCCCCGTTGCTGATGCCCAGATACCTGCTCACCGCGGGCTTGCGCAGGTCGCCCTCGACGAGCACCACCCGGGCCCCGCTCTGCGCCAGGATCAGCGCGATGTTGCAGGCCGTGGTGGTCTTGCCCTCGTCGGGCAGGGCCGAGGTGACGGCGATGACCCGCGGCGGGTTGTCGACGTCGGCGAACTGCAGGTTGGTGCGCAGCGTGCGGAACGCCTCGGCCCGCCCGCCGAACGCGTCGGCCGTGACCAGGGGCTGCTTCGGGGCGGACGCGTCGAACGGCACCACCCCCAGCGGCACCGAGCCGGTGAGCTGCTCCAGGTCGGCCGCGCCGCGCAGCGTGGTGTTGAGCTGGTCGCGCAGCACCGCCGCGCCGACCCCCAGGCCGAGGCCGAGCAGCAGACCGAGCGCGAGGTTCAGCGGCACCCGCGGCGACACCGGCGCGGTGGGCTCGACCGGCGGCCGGGTGACGGTGAGCTTGACCGTCGCCTCGCCGTCGGCGGGCTTCTCCAGATCGGTGACGACGGCCTGCAGCTGGTCGGTGACCTGGGCCGCGATCGTCTGCGCGAGCTTCGGATCGGGGTCGGACACCTTGATGTCGATCAGCACGGTGTCGAGCTGGGGGGCGGCGTCGATCTTGCCGGCCAGTTCGCCCGCGCTGTAGGGCAGCCGCAGCCTGGTCACGATCGGCCCGGTGACCTTGCTGCTGGTCGCCATGGTGGCGTACGACTTCACCCGCTGCTGGCTGAAGGTGCTGCCCTCGGACAGGGCGGAGAGCGAGTCACCGCTGCTGGGGCTGCGCGCCGAGACGAACACCTGGGTGTCGGCCTGATAGATCGGCGTCTGCCTGCTGGTGTAGGCGGCAGCCGCGGCGACGCCGAGCAGGGCGAGGAGCAGGACGATCAGCCAATGCTGCCGGAGCACTCGCAGGTACTGGGTCAGTGTCACCGAATGTGCCGCCTTGTCATTGCACTCCTCCACCGGCCGGAGCGCTTACCGTACCCACATCTGGCTACAGAATGAGGTTGAACGATTGCGCTGGGTCACGTGAGTCGGGAGCAGTCAATCAGTTCACCGGGCCCGTGCACAGCCGGATGCAGACCTACTGAACGGTCAGCGGGAGGTCGCGCCCGGTCTGGGCCACTTCGTCGCACCAGCTGAGCACGTTGGTGACGACCTCGTCGTCACGGGAGCGGCGGCCGGCCTCGATCTCACGCAGGACGTGGCTGCGGAGCGCTCGGGCGTCACGGCGGCGGCGGGCGGCCCGGCTCAGCCGCCCGGCGGCAAGGTGACCGGCAGCGAGCAGGGCGACGAACCCGGTCAGGATCAGCTCCTCCATGACCACAGAGCGTACTCGTTCGATCACGACGCGTCCGCCGGTTGGCCGGATCGCTGGTGGTTGCTCACGTTCCGCCTGGTCAGGAGCGATTTCGGTGCAGTGTGCGGGCAGTTGGCCCGGGTTTAGCGCTTGCGTGGGGGCATGCTGCGGGCGGTATCGCGGAACGCGATGCCCGCCGCCTTGCCCATCGGCATGTTCAGTCGCCGGGCCTTGATCAGGTGGTAGACGTAGAAGCCGACGATCGTGAGGACGCCCGCGTCGTCCAGCAGCCCCAGTGGCCCGAGCACCGCCTCCGGCGCCACGTCGACCGGGCTGATCAGGTAGACGAACGACGTCGCCATCGCCGCGATCCCGCGCAACGGCAGCCGGTACTTGTAGATCACCCAGAGGCCTGCGACCAGCAGCCCGAGCGCGATCAGCACCAGGGCCGCGACGAACCCCCCGACGACCCACAGAGCGGTGTTGTCACCCATCTCGTGCCCCTTCCCTCGTTGATCCTCATTGTGTGGCAGAACCGGCCCCTGGGCAGATCGACGTTCCCGGAGGGCTCGAGCGTTACGAGAGTGATGCACGATCCGGGCCGGATAGAGGCGAGTGGGGCAAACGGGTCGGGGATACGGTGCTGAGGTGAATCTTGGTCGTGCCGGCTCAGCCCTCCTTGCCCTGACCCTCTCCCTCGGCCTCGCCGGGTGCGAGGTCACCAACGACGTCGGCGGGTCCACCGTCTCCGGCTCCGACTCGAAGGCCAAGGCCTACAGCGGCCAGTCCGCCACCAAGGTCCTCGACACCCTCTCGGTGAAGGGCCGCTCCGCGAACACCGGGTACGACCGCGACCAGTTCGGCACGGCCTGGAAGGACGTCGACCACAACGGCTGCGACACCCGCAACGACATCCTCAAGCGCGACCTGACCGGCGAGAAGTTCCGCGACGGCACCAAGGAGTGCGTGGTCGTCAGCGGCACCCTGGAGGACCGGTACACCGGCGAGACCATCAAGTTCACCAAGGAGAAGGCCTCGCTGGTGCAGATCGACCACCTGGTCGCGCTGCAGAACGCCTGGGTCACGGGCGCCTCGCAGTGGACCGAGGAGAAGCGCACCGAGCTGGCCAACGACCCGCTGAACCTGATGGCGGCCGACGGCTCGAGCAACTCCTCGAAGGGTGCGGGCGACGCCGCCACCTGGCTGCCGCCGAACAAGGCGTTCCGCTGCGACTACGTGGCCCGGCAGATCGCGGTCAAGGCGAAGTACGGCAACTGGGTCACCAAGGGTGAGAAGTCGGCCATGAGTGGAGTGCTCGAGGGTTGCCCCGACCAGAAGGTGCCGACCGCCAAGGACGCCGAGAGCAGTGCGGGGGCCGACAGCAGCAGTGGCGACGCGGGGAGCGACAATGGGGGAGACGTCGAGACCCCCGGTGCCTTCTGCTCGGACGAGGGCGCGAAGGCCGAGGACTCCGACGGTGACACCCTGACCTGCAGCGTGAAGGGCGACGACGACCGCGCCCGCTGGCGTTCGGCGAACTGACGCGCACAGCCTTCGCGAGTAGGTTAGGCATACCTCACTTTGGAAGGTGGTACCCCCATGTCCATGGCTTCCCGCGTGGCCGACGGCGTTCGCAACCGGGTCGGTGGCCGTGGTGAGGGCCGCGGCGGTGCGTCCCTGGCCGCCACGGTGGCCCGCACCGAGCAGCTCAGCCCGACCATGGTCCGCGTCGTCTTCACCGGCGACGACCTGGCGAAGTTCGAGATGAACGACTCCACCGACGCCTACGTCAAACTGATCTACCCGCGTCCGGGGGTGGAGTACCCGCAGCCGCTCGACATGCGCGCCATCCGCAACCAGATGGCGCCCGAACAGTGGCCGCAGAACCGCACGTACACGGTGCGCGCCTGGGACGCCGAGTCCCACGAGCTCACCGTCGACTTCGTGGTGCACGGCGACGAGGGCCTGGCCGGTCCCTGGGCGCGTGACGCGAAGCCCGGCGACCAGATCTGGGTGGCCGGCCCGGGCGGCGGTTACCGTCCCGACCCGTCCGCCGACTGGCACCTGTTCGTCGCCGACGAGAGCGCGCTCCCGGCGGTCGCGGCCGCCCTCGAGGTGCTGCCCGCCGAGGCGAAGGGCATCGCGCTGATCGAGATCCACGACGCCACCTCGCAGTTCGAGCTCACCGCCCCGGCCGGTGTCGAGATCCGCTGGCTGCTCGACACCGACGCCGGCCGGGCTCCCGGCACCGTGCTGATCGAGGCGGTCACCGCCCTCGAGTTCCCCGAGGGGACCGTGCACGCCTTCGTGCACGGTGAGGCCGCGGCCGTCCGTGACCTGCGCCGGTTCCTCAAGCGCGAGCGCGGCGTGAAGAACACGCAGATGTCGGTCTCCGGTTATTGGCGGGTCGGCGCCAACGACGAGGAGTGGCGTGCGGTGAAGGGCGACTTCAACCGCACCGCCGACGAAGAGGGCTGAGGCCTACCGCAGGCGGCGGCTGGACGGTGAGTCCAGCCGCAGCCAGCGGTAGCCGTAGCGCCCCAGCTCGACCGGGGTCGCGACCGGCCCGGTGCCGTTGCCCAGCAGATCGATCACGGGGTGGTCGAGTTCCAGCGGCACGCTCACCGGTTCGGGGCCCAGGTTGTGGACGCCGATGAGCGCCGTGTCCTCCCAGGTCACCTTGTGCGCGAACACCTGCGGGTGAGGCTGTTCGAGGATCTCCAGCTCGCCCCAGCCCAGCTCCGGGCTGCTGCGGTAGCGCGAGATCAGCAGCCGCACGAAGTTCAGCAGCGAGTCCGGGTCGGAGCGCTGGTCCTCCACGTTCACGGCCTCCGGACCGAACCGGCCGGTGACCACCGGAGCCGCGCACCCGTCGTCCTTGCGTGAGAAGCCGCCCGAGGCCGTCCACTGCATCTGGGTGCGCACCGCACTGCGGTCACCGGCGTCCAGGTTCTCGCCCATGCCGATCTCCTCGCCGTAGAACAGCACCGGCGTGCCCGGCAGCGTGAAGAGCAGGCTGTAGACCATCCGGAGGCGATCGGCGTCGCCGTCGAGCATCGGGGGCAGCCGCCGGATCAGCCCGCGGCCGAACACCTGCATGCGTTCCTCCGGGCCGAACGCGTCGAACACCTCCTGCCGCTCGTCCTCGCTCAGCTTGTCGAGCGTCAGCTCGTCGTGGTTGCGCACGAACGTGCCCCACTGGCAGCCGTCGGGCAGGGGCGGCCGGTCGGTCAGGGCCTTGGCCAGCGGCGCCGCGTCCTGCCGGGCCAGCGCCAGGTAGAGGTTCTGCATGGTGATGAAGTCGAACTGCAGCGTGAGCTCGCCGCCCTCGGCGCCGCCGAAGAACTCCAGCTGCTGCTCGAACGGCACGTTCACCTCGCCGAGCAGGATCGCGTCACCGGAGCGCCGGTTCAGGAACGCCCGAAGGTGCCGCACCACCTCGTGCGGATCGGGCAGGGCGCCGGGTGACTCGCCGAGCGGGTCGATGAAGAACGGCACCGCGTCGACCCGGAACCCGCTCACCCCGAGGGCCAGCCAGAACCCCACGATGCGCGCGATCTCGTCCCGCACCGCCGGATTGGTGACGTTGAGGTCGGGCTGGTGCCTGTAGAAGTGGTGCAGGTAGTACTGCCCAGTCTTCTCGTCGAGGGTCCAGACCGAGGTCTCCTGGTCGGGGAACACCGGCTCGGGCTGCTTTCCGGCCGGCGGCTCGTCGACCCACACGTACCAGTCCCGGTAGGGCGAGTCCTTGCTCTCCCGGGCCGCGACGAACCAGGGGTGCTGGTCGGAGGTGTGGTTGACGACCAGGTCGACGATCACCCGGATCCCGCGGTCGTGCGCCGTCCGGATCGCCTCGACCAGGTCGCCGTGCGTGCCCAGCCGGGGATCGACGCCGTAGAAGTCGGTGATGTCGTAGCCGTCGTCGCGATCCGGGGTGGGGTAGAAGGGCATCAGCCACAGGCAGGTCACGCCCAGCTCGGCCAGGTAGTCGATGCGCTGCGCCAGACCGGCCAGGTCACCGGTGCCGTCGTCGTTCCAGTCCAGAAATGTCTCGACGTCGAGGCAGTACATCACCGCTGTTTTCCACCACATGTCCGCCGTGTCCGTGATCCGCATGATTGCGATTTATCACTTCTGGGCAACATCCGCGCTTTCACAGGCACACGTCCAGCAGAACTCATTCGCCGGGCGTACTGTTGGCCGTGCGGTCAATGGAGATACGCGGTGACTGATGATTTGCCATCCGTGCTCTCGGCCCGACCGTGCCGTTGGAGAAGGAGATGGGGGTCAACCCGCGATGGACCCGAAACACCTGGTGGACGAGGCACTGCGCCGTTTCACCGTCATGCAGCTCGCAGCGAACTCCGGTGACGCTGCCGTGGTCGAGGAGCCGGCCGCCCGTGAACTCGTGGCCGCTTTCCAGCACCTCGCGAAGCTTGACGGCTGGGCCAAGGTGGCCATCGACCGCCTCGTCGTAGATCCTGAGAATGCCCGGGCGACAGCCGATCTCAAGCTGAGCATGGATCATGCCGCGCGTCTGCACCCACAGTTCCTGCGTACGCTCTCGCAGGTCTGCGCGGCGTCGGGCACGGTGCTCGCGCCGCCCGCGCAGGCGCCGGGGCAGGTGTCCTGACCGGTTCCGGCCGGTCGCGTCGTTCATTTCAAGAAAAGCTGTCCGGACACATATGTGTCCGGACAGCTTTCTTTGTCGAAAACTTTTCTTCTCCATTCGTGCCGGATGCGGGTGTGCCCGTGCTGAATAGCTGACTATCTGTCCGGACAGCATTTCGTTCGGTATTGGGTCACGCAATGTAGAGGGTCCGTGATCCGTTCGTGTGCATTCCCGCGCACGGTGCGTGTGCGGTTCAGCAGAACAATGGTGGACGTCCGCGAGGGCAGGGTGACCGGGGAAGTGGTTCCGTCGCGCGGGGTGAGCTTGCATGCTGAGCACGTACCTCGGCGCCCCGGTGCCGGGGTGCGAGCTCGGCACGAGTCCTCGACCCGATGGAGAGACATGGACGCCCCCTTGACCACGCCGGCCCAGCCCGTCCCCGCCGCCCCGATCGCCCTGAATCTGCCCGCCGGATTCCGCTGGGGCGTCGCCACGGCGGCCTACCAGATCGAGGGGGCGGCAGCCGAGGACGGGCGCACGCCCTCGATCTGGGACACCTACTCCCACACCCCCGGCCGGGTGGACGGTGACGACAACGGGGACGTGGCCTGCGACCACTATCACCGGATGCCGCAGGACGTGGCGCTGATCCGCGACCTGGGGGTGGACACCTACCGCTTCTCGATCTCCTGGTCGCGGGTGCAGCCCGGCGGGAGCGGGGCGCTGAACCGCAAGGGTGTCGACTTCTACAGCAGGCTGGTGGACGAGCTGCTCACCTCGGGCATCGACCCGTGGGTCACGCTGTACCACTGGGACCTGCCCCAGGAGCTGGAGGACGCGGGGGGCTGGCCGGAGCGGGACACGGCCCACCGGTTCGCGGACTACGCGGCGCTGATGTTCGACGAGCTGGGCGACCGGGTGCGCAACTGGACCACGCTGAACGAGCCCTGGTGCTCGGCGATGCTGGGCTACGCCTACGGCCGGCAGGCCCCCGGGTACGAGAACTTCCCGGCGGGCATCCGGGCCGTGCACCACCTGCTGCTCGGCCACGGCCTGGCCACGCAGCGCCTGCGGGAGGCCGCGGCCGGCATCGAGGCGGAGACCCGCTTCGGCATCACGCTCAACCTGGGCACCGCGCACCCGGCCACCGACACCCCTCAGGACCGGGACGCCGCCCGCCGGGCCGACGGCCTGAACTCGCGGCTCTACCTCGACCCGCTGCTGAAGGGCACCTACCCCACGGACGTCGTCGACGACCTGGCCCTGCGCCACGCCGTGCTGCCGGTCGAGGACGGCGACCTCGAGGTGATCAGCACGCCGATCGACGTGCTCGGTGTCAACTACTACACCGGCTGGCTGATCAGTCATCTCGGCGAGGACGGCTCTGCCGTGGACTCCGACGGCGCCCTGGTGGCCCGGGACGTCGGCCGTGGCCGCCCGGTCACCGCGATGGGCTGGGAGATCGTGCCGGAGTGCTTCACCGAGCTGCTCGTGCGCCTGGCGAAGGACTATCCGGGCACGCCGCTCTTCATCACCGAGAACGGCGCGGCCTTCCCGGACGTGGTGGCCGACGACGGCTCGGTGCCCGACCCGGAGCGCACGGCCTACCTGCAGTCGCACATCAGCGCGGTGGCCGAGGCGGTGGCGCAGGGGGCGGACGTGCGGGGCTACTTCGTCTGGTCGCTGCTCGACAACTTCGAGTGGTCGTACGGCTATGACAAGCGCTTCGGCATCGTGCGCGTCGACTACACGACGCAGGAGCGCACGCTCAAGGACAGCGCGCTCTGGTTGCGCGGGCAGATCCGGAACTGGCGTGCGGCTGTAGCGGGCTGAACCGGGTGCAGAGGGGCGAGGACGGGCCGGTCCTCGCCCCCTGTTTTTGCTCCGGAGGCGAGTAAAAAACGAAAGGTGCCGCCGCGTCCGTCATTTGACGTGTCCAGCTGTCCGGACAACACAGGGTGAGGGGGAGGTCACATCCCGGAAGGGGTAACACTATCGTCGAAGTGACCGTTAATGGAGGTGGCGGCGCGACCGCCGCCCCGCGTCACTCGCGGTGGAACCGACCGAAAGGCAACCGTGATCACGAATCTGCGCAATCACCTCAATGAGCGACGTATCGTGCGGCAGCGCTCGCGCCGGCTGGCCGAGGAGCTCGCCAGCTACAGCACCCCGGCCGAGCGCCAGGAGCTCGACGCGATCCTGAGCCGGCACACCGAGGCCGAGATCGCCGAGCTGGAGACGGTTCTCAACCAGCAGGCCGCGGCCCGGGCCGTGCACCTGTAACACAACCCCTTGGCGGCGCGCCGATGACGCAGCGCCCCTGATAATGCGGCGACACGAAGACGTGTCGCCGTTGTTGTTTTGCCCACCGGACGGTGAAAGACCAGCGGCCGAGACCCTTTCGGGACCCGGCCGCCTCGGTGCGCGAGAGATCAGAAGTTGATCATGTGCCCGGCCAGGCCGTGCACCGCTTCCTTCACGGCCTCGCTCAGCGTCGGGTGGGCGTGCACGTTGCGGGAGATCTCGTGCACCGTGAGGTCCCACTGCTGGGCCAGGGTCAGCTCGGGCAGCAGCTCGGTGACCTCGGGGCCGATCAGGTGGCCGCCGATGAGCTCGCCGTACTTGGCGTCGGCGATCAGCTTCACGAAGCCGACCGGCTCGGCCAGGCCGTGGGCCTTGCCGTTGGCCGTGAACGGGAACTTGGACACCTTGACGTCGTAACCCTTTTCGCGGGCCTGGGCCTCGGTGTAGCCGAAGCTGGCGACCTGCGGGTTGCAGAACGTGGCGCGCGGGATCATCGCGTAGTCGAGCGTCATGGTCTCGGCGCCGGCGATGGTCTCGGCCGCGATGATGCCCTGCGACTCGGCGACGTGGGCGAGCATCAGCTTCGAGGTCACGTCACCGATGGCGTAGATGCCCGGGACGTTGGTGCGCAGGTGGTCGTCGACCTCGATGGCACCGCGCTCGGTGAGGGCGACCCCGGTGTTCTCCAGGCCGTAACCCTTGGTGCGGGCGACGAAACCGATGGCCTGCATGACCTTGTCGGTCTCGAGCACCTGCTGCGTGCCGTCTTTGGTGACGGTGACGCGGACCGGGCCGGAGCCGTCTTCGATCGAGTCCACGCGGGTGCCGGTGAGGATCTTGATCCCGGCCTTCTTGTACCGCTTGGTGAGCTCGGCGGAGACGTCCGCGTCCTCGAGGGGGAGGATGCGGTCGAGGAACTCGACGATCGTGACGTCGACGCCGTAGTTGCTGAGCACGTAGGCGAACTCGATGCCGATGGCACCGGCGCCCGCGATGATGATGCTCTTCGGCAGCTCGGACGTCATGATCTGCTCTTCGTAGGTCACGACCCGCTCGGACAGGGTCGTGCCGGGGAGCAGGCGGGTGGTGGCACCCGCGGCGATGATGGCGTTGTCGAAGGTGACCGTGTCCTCGCCACCGTCGTTGAGCTTGACCGTGAGGGTGTGGGCGTCGACGAACGAGCCCCAGCCGTTCAGCTCGTCGATGCCGTTCTTCTTCATCAGGAAGTGAACGCCCTTGACGCGGCCGTCGGCCACCGAGCGGCTGCGCTGGAACGCGGCCTTGAAGTCGAAGGTCACCGAACCGTCGATCTGGATGCCGAAGGTCTTGGCCTCGTGCTGCACGGTGTGCGCCAGATCGGCGTTGCGGAGCAGCGCCTTCGAGGGGATGCACCCCACGTTGAGGCAGACGCCGCCCCAGTACTTGCTCTCGACGATGGCCACCCGCTTGCCGAGTTGTGCCGCACGGATGGCGGCGACATAGCCGCCGGGGCCGGCTCCCAGAACGATGACGTCGTAATGACCAGGCATGTCCATACACGTTAGTCGTCGCCGAACGCGACCCGCGCGCAGGTCCAGCGTGTTGCCGGGGCGTGATCGGGACCACTCGGCGCGCAAAATCTCTGCGCTTTGTGACTGGTGGGTTACTTTGGGGCATCTGGGTCTTGTGATCTTGGCGGACAAATCGGAACATAAGGGCTCTTCCGGGCAATCCGGACGTGTTCCCTGACATTCACGTCTCCCGAGAGGATCCACCGTGAAACCACGCCGTCTGCTTGTTGGCCTGGCCACTTCCAGTCTCGTCGCCATTGCGCTCGCCGCACCCGCAACGTCCGCGGGTGCCTCGATCGGCATCGGCAACGTCCCCACTGATGAACTGGTGGCCGTGTCGGCCGCGCAGAAGGAGTCCGTGAAGCAGGACCAGGCGGCCGACGCCCTGGTCAAGACGCTCGGGAAGGAGAGTGCGGGCGTCTACTACGAGGGCTCGACCCTCAAGGCCTCGGTGACCACGAAGGCCGCGCTGAAGAAGGCCGAGGCGGCCGGGGCCACCGCGACCGTGGTGAAGAACTCGACGGCGCAGCTGACCTCGGCGGTGGCCACGCTCGACGAGTCGGTCAAGCTGCCGGGCACGTCGTACGGCATCGACCCGGCGACGAACAAGGTGCTGGTCACGGTGGACAGCACGGTGACCGGGGCGAAACTGGCCAAGGTGAAGGCCGCGGTGGCGGACCTGGGCTCGAAGGCCACGCTGGAGCAGGTCTCCGGCACCTTCACCAAGAAGATCGCGGGTGGCCAGGCCATCTACGGCGGTGGGTACCGCTGTTCACTGGGCTTCAACGTGGTGAGCGGCTCGACCTACTACTTCCTGACCGCCGGGCACTGTGGTGAGGTGGCGAGCACCTGGTACTCGAACTCCGCGCAGACCACGGTGCTCGGGCCGACGGTGAGCTACTCGTTCCCGGGCAACGACTACGCCCTGGTGCGGTACAGCAGCTCGACGACCGCCCACCCGGGAACGGTCTACACCTACAACGGCTCGCAGGAGATCTCCAGCGCGGGCACGCCGACGGTCGGCCAGACCGTCTACCGCAGCGGTAGCACCACCGGCGTGCACAGCGGCCGGGTGACCGGGCTCAACACCACCGTCAACTACAGCGACGGCACGTCGGTCTCGCAGGCCATCCGCACCACGGTCTGCGCCGAGGGTGGCGACAGCGGTGGCTCGCTCTACTCGGGCACCGTGGCCTACGGGCTGACCTCGGGCGGCAGCGGTAACTGCACCTCCGGCGGGATCACGTACTTCCAGCCGGTTCCGGAGGCCCTCAGCGCCTACGGGGTGAGCATCTACTGATGCGCTGAGGCTCTCGAGAAGGGGGCATACGTGAGGACGCCGGTGAGCCCTGACCGCCGGCGTCCTCACTCTTTTGTGGTCCCGTCGGTGGCCCCGGCCCGGGGCGGTAACCCTCCCCCTCCTGGCGGGATGCCGTGAAGGGGGCGGATCGGGCATGATCGGGCTCTGACGCGACCCGGATCCCGGCCGGGCATAGCCTGGCCGCGGAGAAGGGTGGTCCGCGTCGGCTCGTCCCCGCGACGGGGGACTGGAAAACTAAGTCACTGGCGACGCAACCGGCACAGGGGTCTCGTGCGTCAGACTCCGGGTTCGCCGGGTGACGACTCGCGGGCCGTAATGAATTGATCGGACAAAAGCCACGCGTTCGGGGCGATCCGGTTCAGGTGGATCGCTGCTGTCGCGTACCGTAGTACCCGGTAGAGGGAAGGAGCGTTGCCTTGTCGGACCCGGCGCGCCTGTCGCAGGAATCGGGCAACCAGCTCATCGAGGGTGTGAACGCGGCGGAGTCGCCGACCGGGACACTTGAGTACGCCTCGGCATCGGCCGAGACTGCACAGGATCTCGGCAGCCTCACGGCCACCTCGGTGGCCGATCTTTCTACTGACACGTCTTCTTCCAGCTCATCGGGTGGTTCTGGGCCAGTGCGACTGATCGGCGGAGACGAGACCTCCGAGGCGATGCAGATGGCGGAGGCAGGCGCGGGATCGCTCGCCCCGGACTCCGGCGGGTCCAGGGAGGAGTTGTTCTCCACCTCGAACCTGCCCGCGGTGACCGGCGGCGGTCCCGACAGCGGCGGTCTGTCGATGTCGGCCGCCTCGGTCGGGGCGGCGCTGGCGGCGACCGGCGCGCCTCTCAATGTGCCGTCCGTCTCATCGGCGTCCCCGGCGTCCGGCTCGTTGCCCACGGGTTCCGAGCCCGAGCTGGGGCCCTCGACCGAGCCCTACACGGTGCAGCCCGAACCGGCCCGCGCGGCCTTCGGCGCCCCCGGTCCGGACCCCGACCGGGGTGACCCGCGCGCACGCCGCTCTCCCGAGACCGGTGGCTTCGTGCCGCGCGAGATGGTCGCCCGGCGCCGGGCCGCCGAAGCGATGACCCGCGCGATCGTGATGGCCCCGCCGCTGCCGCCGTCGATGATGAGCGCGGCCCAGCAGCAGATGCAGGCCCCGCCCAGCGGTTCGGTTCCGCAGCCCGGCCACCAGCCCACCGATCCGGCCGCGGCTGCCGCGGCCGCCGCGCGCCAGCAGGCCGGTCCGCGGGCCGGCCGCAAGCGCAAGGGCCGCAAGCACGGCGCCCACACCGCCGGCATCCCGTTGGTCGGGCCGGGCACGGGTTCGCAGCCCACCCAGCCGCCCACCGGTTCGATGCCGACGGCGCCGGGCACCGGCTCGATGCCGATCGGCTACAACCACCAGGGCTATCCCCAGCAGGGTTACCCGCAGCCGGGCTACCCGCAGGGCTACCCGCAGCCGGGCTATCCCCAGGGCTACGCGCCGCAGGGGTACGCGCCCCCGGGGTACCAGCAGCAGACCTACCAGCAGCCGCTGGGCTATCAGCAGGCCGCGCCCACGGGCTCGATGCCGCTCAACGCGATGGGGTCGGTGGGCGTGCCCACCGCTCCGCCGCAGCCGCAGATGCCGGCCATGCGCCCGCCGCGGCAGCCCTCGGGCGGTTCCCGCCTGGCCATGTTCGCCGGGGTCGTGGTGGTGATCGGCGCGATCATCGCCGGAGTCATCTTCAGCAACCGCGACAACGCCGACGACGCCGCGGCCAACGCGGGCCCCACCACCTCGTCCGCCCCCTCGGCCTCGAGCGGTGCGGCGCCGGTCAAGGCGGTGAGTCTCGACTTCACCGCCTCGTCGTTCGCTCCCGACGGCCAGGGCGGCATCGACGAGGCTGGCGGTGTCTACAAGTCGAGCTGGTACACCAAGCCCAACATCGGCGGCCTGAAAGAGGGCGTCGGCCTGGTGCTCGACCTGGGTGCGGCCAAGCAGGTCTCCTCGGTCGACTTCACCGTCAACGGCGCCACCGTGGCCGGGCTGCGGTCGGCCGACACGCTGTCCAACTCCGACCTCACCGCCTACACCAGCGTGGTGAAGCAGAAGGAGGTCTCCGGCAAGGTGTCGCTCGACGCCTCGCAGGGGGGCGTGCACCAGTACTGGATGATCTGGGTCACGAACATGGCTCCGAAGGGCGACGGCACCTACATCGTCGAGATCTCCGACCTGAAGGTGAACGGCGTCAAGTAGGTCTTCGTGTTCAGAAGTGGCACGGCCCGTTCCCCGGGCCGTGCCACTTCTGCGTCCGGCGCGTCCGTTCCTCAGATCCGTGACCGCAGCCCCTCGAGCACGTGGTCGGCGAGCGGCCAGCGGGGCACCACCCCGTCGACCGTGACCGCCACGGCCCCGCGGTAGGTACGCAGCCAGGTCACCCCGTCGTAGTCCAGGACCGAGGTGGGACGGGCCAGCCAGCGGCGCAGGGCGTCGCGGTCGAACACGGCATAGCAGACGTCGTCGATCCAGCACTCGACGTACGCCCGGAAGATGCGCAGCTCGAGCGTGACCGCGCCGCCGCCGGCGTCGCGCAGGTCGATCGCCAGGCCTGCCATGCCTTCAGGGTGATTCAAGCCGGTAGCCCCGGGCGAGGTCGGGAGATGGCACGCGACGTGCATCCCCGAGGGAGTGGTACGCGTCGCGGCGCCGAGCCCGTTTTCGCCCGGGCGGCTGGCAGGTGGTGGCGGCTGGCAGGCGGCGGCTCAGGCCGTGGAGGCCGGGGAGTTTTCCGGGGCGGGCAGGGTCACGCTGGAGGGACGCACGGCCGGGGCCGAGGCCTTGGTGGTCGTGGTCTCGCCGTACCCGTATCCGTAGCCGTACCCGTCATAGCCGCCGCGCCGCTTGCGCTGGGGGGCGAAGTTCAGCACCGAGCCCAGCAGTTTCGCGTTCACCGCGTCGAGGGCCTGCAGCGCCCGGTTGGCGTCTTCCTTGCGGGTCTTGCCGTGCCGCAGCACCAGCACCGCGCCGTCGGCGGCGGCCGCGAGCACCGCCGCGTCGGTGACCGGCAGCAGGGGCGGCGCGTCGACCACGACCACGTCGTAGTGGTCGGCCAGGGTGGCCAGCAGGTCGGCCATCTGCTGAGAACCCAGCAGTTCCGAGGGGTTCGGGGGAGTGGGGCCGGAGGGCAGCACGGCCAGGGTGTCGCGGCCGTAGACCGTGACCACGTCGCGCAGGTCGTGACGCCCGGCGAGCACCGTGGTCAGGCCGGCCCCGCTGCTGATGCCCAGGTACTGGCCCACGCTGGGCTTGCGCAGGTCGCCGTCCACCAGCACCACCCGGGCTCCGCCGAGGGCCAGGGTGAGCGCGAGATTGCAGGCGGAGGTGCTCTTTCCCTCGTTCGGCAGCGGTGAGGTGACCACGATGACGCGGGGCGGGGAGTCGACGTCGGCGAACTGCAGGTTGGTGCGCAGCGTACGGAACGCCTCGGCCCGGGCCCCCTGCTCGTCCGCGTCGACCAGGGGCTGGCGGCTGGTGCCGGCATCGAACGGCACCACGCCGAGAGGCACCGCGCCGGTGAGCTTCTCGATGTCCGAGACGCCGCTCACCGAGGTGTTCAGGGCGTCACGCAGCACGGCCGCGCCGATGCCCAGGCCGAGCCCGACGAGCAGGCCGAGCGCCAGGTTCAGCGGCACCCGCGGGGAGACCGGTGAGGTGGGCACCTGGGCGTCTTCGACGACGGACAGGCGCACCGGCGAACCGGACTGCCCGGGAAGGCGTTCCAGCATGGCCACGTAGTTGGGGAAGCGGGCGGCGATGCCGTCGGCGATGACCTTGGCGCGGTCGGGCACGGTGTCGGTCACGGTGATCTCGAGCAGCACCGTGTCGGTCGGCGCGGTGACGCTGATCTGGCTCGCCGAGACCGGCACGCCGTAGGTCGAGCGGACCTCTTCGAGCACCTTGGGGCTGGTGACCACGTCGGCGTACGACTTGATGCGCTGCTGGACGAAGGTGCTGCCCTGGCTCATCTGGGACACGCTGTCCTGCCCGTCGCCGGTGATGCCGACGAACATCTGCGTGGTGGCCGAGTAGGTGCGTACCTGGCGGCTCGTGTAGGCCCAGGCCGCGCCCAGGCCGAGAGCGGCGAGCAGCAGGACGACCAGCCACTGCCGTCGCAGCACGTGCAGGTACTGAACGATGGTCACGCGGGACCCCCCAAGGGCAGTGTCCGGACATCTGTCCAGGGCTGAAGGCCGGCGCTGAACGGCCTTCATGCTATCGACGCACAAAGGCGCTGACCGGCGTTGTGACAATCCGTTCGGGCCATGGCCGCATAGGTATTTCGGTCATCGGAATACCCGGAGTATGGAATGCTGACCGCTTCCGGTCCGGTTCTGCCCGTGCAAGCGATGGCGGCGGAATTGTCTCGGAAAAGTGCGCATGGATATTGCCCTCGAATTGCACGCTGCAGTGCAAGTGTGCGGCGGGTGTGCGTGGAGGTGCGCATGGGCACTGCACTGCTGATGCACCACGAAACTCAACACGTCAGCTTGTGGAGAAAGCGGTGAATTCGTGCCTATGCTGACAATTGCTGCAAGCGCAGTAGGTGTCGGCGGACCATATTTGCGCGATTGACGGGGGTCATCGTGATGACGGTGGAACGCTGGACAGGGCACGAGGCGTGGGCTTTGCGTCGGGCTCTGAGAATGACCGTGGTGGGATTCGCCGAATATCTCGGTGTCGGCACCCGCACGGTGAGCAAGTGGGAGGCACGCGGCGCTGACATCGAACCGATGCCAGAGCTGCAGGCGGTGCTGGACACCGCCCTGGCCCGGGCCGACCGGGCCAGTGCCGAGCGGTTCCGGCTGCTGATCCAGGCCGGCACGGCGGCGCGAGCCGCCGCGGGCCGGCGGCGCAGCACTGCGGAGAAGTCGCCCTCCTCACCGGCACCGGTGGCTCCGGTGTCCCCGGTGGCGAGGTCGGCGGGTCCCGGGCGTTCGGTCCGGGCCACCCGGGTCGGCCAGAACCTGGCCGACACCGCAGGCCGGGGTGTGGGCATCGCCCGGACCTCGGTGCGCGACCGCACGAACATGCCCGGCCGGCTCCGGCCGGCGCGCCGTCGTCCGGGTGCTCCCGGCGACCTGTCACCGGTGGCTCCGGTGCCGGGTCCCGGCACACCGGGTTCCGGCGTGACGGGTGTTCCGGGTATCGCCCCGGTGACGCACGACTGGCTGACCGACCCTCTGGTCCAGCTGCGGGCGTCCGACTCCGTGCCGGAGGGCGGTGCGCCCACGGTCGCGCCGTCGTTCGCCTGTTCCCCGCCCGAGGGCTGGGGGGCGAGCTGGCAGGAGCACCGGGGCCAGGGTCTGTCCGAACCGCCGGGAGGTCTGCTGGCGGTCGGGCGCAGCGATGTCGAGGCGGTGCACGAGACCGTCTCCTTCTTCAGTCGCGTCGACCAGCGCCGGGGTGGTGGTCATGCCCGCACCGCGGTGCTGCAGTACCTCACCTCCGACGTGTCGGCGTTCCTGCATGGGCGGTTCACCGACGACTCGGTCCGGCGGCAGATGTTCGCCGCGGCCGGGGAGCTGGCCGCTCTGGTGGGCTGGATGTCGTACGACGACGCGGAGCACCAGACCGCCCAGTGGGCCTATGCGATCGCGGTCAAGCTGGCCACCGAGGCCGGTGACGATCCACTCGCCGGGTTCGCCCTGAGGGCGATGTCCCGGCAGGTGCTCGACCTCGGTCAGCCGGAGCGGGCGCTCGACCTGGCCGCCGCGTCGGTCAGCGGCGACCGCTACCGGCGGGCGGTGCCCCGTGAGCGGGCGCTGCTGTCTCTGGGCCAGGCCCGGGCTCTCGCGATGGCGGGCGACCGGCAGGCGGCCACGGTGGCGGTGAAGCAGGCCGAGGCGGAACTCGCCGCGGCCGGGCTGTCCGGCTCCGAGCCCGACCGGGTGTTCTTCGTGAGTGAGGCCTCGCTGGCTCACCAGTCCGGGTGTGTGCTGCGTGACTTCGGAGACCTGCGCGGTGCGCTCGAGGCCTTCGAGCGCTCGGTGCAGATCCGGCCGCGCTCGAAGTTCCCGCGGGCGCACGCCATCACCCTGGGCGACCTGGGCGACGTGCAGGCCCGGCTGGGGCATCACGACCGGGCGGTCACCACCTGGTCGCAGGCGCTCGACGCGATGTCGGGCGTGCGCTCGGCCCGCACCCGCGCCATCGCCCGTCGCATCCGGGTGATGACGGCCAGCAAGCCGGTGCGGGTCGCCGGGTCGGAAGAACTGGCGGCCCGGGTGGAGCACTACCTGGCCGGCTGAGCGCGCTGATCCGCCGATCCACAACTGAACACGGCTCCGGTTCGGGACCCGGCCACGCGCCGGCCGGGTCCCCTCCGGACGAGAACCTCGGCGCACAGAACCTGAAACGCGCAGAGCCTGAACCGCACAGAACCTGAAACGCGCAGAGCCGAATGGTGGACGCGTCGGTGCACCGACGCGTCCACCATCGGGTTGCGCTCGTGGCTGGCTCCCGACCTCCCAGCCGTCTCCCAGGCGGCTCGGGGCATCCCCGAAGTTGCCCGGGCGAACATCAAGCATGCTGATGTTCATCTTCACCGCGTTGCTCATCGCCGGTGCGGTGGGCTGGTTCACCAGTCGCCGGGCACCGGTCCCGGTCCAGTCCCACCCGGTCGATCACCGCCCGGTCTACGGCACCCCGCCCGGCTACGGCCAGAGCCCCACGTACGGCCAGAGCCCCACGTACGGCCAGGCCCCCACGTACGGCCAGAGCCCTACCTACACGCGGGATTCCACGTACGTCCCGGGCCCGGCCGACGGGCGGTCCAGCTACGGGCAGGCAAGCTACGGGCAGCCCAGTTACGGCCAGGCCGCCGGTCCCGACCTCGCCGACGCCCGCGCCGAGGCCTCGCACTGGGTCGACCGTCTCGGCGGCGGCGTCACCGCGCTCGAGGGCCTGAACGCCGACGGGTCCGATGTCGCGGCCCGGCAGTCGGTGTCCGAGGCCGCCGAACGGCACGCGTCCGCCCGCCGTCAGCTGGCCGAGGCGGTCTCGGCCAAGCAGGTCCAGCTGGCCGGGCGCACCGCGATCGAGGGCCTGCACTACCTCCGCTCGGCCCGAACCGCCCTCGGCCTCGACCCGGGCCCCCAGGTGCCGCAGGAGAGCGCCGTCACCACCGTCGAGGGCACGCGGCGGGTCACCGTGGACAACGAGGAGTACGTCGCCTCGAACCGGCCCGGCGACTCCACGCCGTACTACTACCCGGGCGGGCAGGTGCAGGGCCGCAACGTCCCGGCCGGCTGGTACAGCAAGCCCTGGTGGAAGACGGCCATGGTCGCCGGGGCCGCCGGTATCGGCTCGATGCTGGTGCTGGACGCCCTCTTCGGCAACCACGGCCACGGAGGGCTCGGCGGCTTCGGCAGCTTCGGCGGAGTCGGCGGACCGGGCGGGCACCACGGCCCGCACGACGGCGGCGACTTCTTCGGAGGTGGGCAGGGTGGTCCCGGTGGCGGACCGGGTGGATTCGGCGGCTTCGACGACGGATTCGGATTCTGATCCAGGCGGGGGACGGCCCCTACAGCGACCGTCCCGGACCGCCGATCACCTTCTGGTCCCCGGTGCTTTCCCCGGCGGTCATCTGGCGCGACCCCGGGTTCCTCACCGATGATGACAAGACAGGCACTCAGGGTCACCGCCGATCCGCACCGACACCGCAGGCAATCGTCCGCAGCGGAGGCAGATCGTGGAGCTACACCTGATCGCGAGCCGGGTGCTCGGCGTGGTGCCGCGTAACCCCGCCGAGCTGCACGACAAGCTCAGCCACGCGATGACCGTGCTGAGCCAGGAGCCGGCCATGCGCTGGTCGTGCGTCGCCCTGATCGCCTCGGGCGTCGCCCTGGCCCTGGTGCGGCGCTGGAGTCACACACTGGTCGCCGTGCTCGCGCTCGCCGTCACCAGTTACGTGTGGCTGCAGGTGAGTCATGTTCGTGAGGGCGTGATCCTGTACGAGTTCTCCCGAGAGCACGGGCTCACCGAGGCCGACCTGCTGGTGCCGGTCGTGGTCTCGATCTCGGTGCTGCTGTGGCTGATCGGGCAGGCGGTGTGGCGGCGCCGGGGACCCCGCGAGGTCTACCAGGAGACCCGCACCGTCTCCGTCTCCTCGTCCTGAAGTCTCGAAGCCCCTGAAGCCCCTGAAGCCTCGAGGACCTCGAAGCCCCGAGGACCTCGAAGGCCTGCGGAACTTCGAAGCCCTGGTAGCCCCGAAGTCTCCCGAAGGAGACCTCAGCCCTCGATGCCCTGCCCGGAAGGCCCGTCCGTACCCGGCGACTGCGACGGCAGCCGGCCCGGATGCGTCTCCTGGTACGACCACCGTTCCTCGGCCCACACCTGTCCCCGCAGGTGGTAGCCCCGTTCCTCCCAGAAGCCCCGGCGGGGCTGGAGCAGGTACTCCCAGCCCCGGAACCACTTGGGCCCCTTCCACGAGTACAGGTGCGGAATGATCAGCCGTACGGGGTAACCGTGCTCGGGCGTCAGGTCCTCGCCGTCCTGCCGGAAGGCGAGGATCGCGTTGTCGGCGAGCAGGTCGTCCACCCGCACGTTCGCGCTGTAGCCGTACTGCCCGTAGACGATCACGTCGCTGATGCCGGGCAGCGGCGGGTAGGCCTCCACCACGTCACGGGCGAAGACGCCCTCCCACAGGTTGTCGAGGGTGGTGAACTTGCCCGCGCAGTGCATGTCGGCCGTGAGTGCCGCCTTCGGCAGCTGCTCCAGCTCGCCCAGCGTGACCACGAAGCTCTCGTCGCTCTTCGTCGCCCCGCCGAAACTCATCGACCAGGTCTCGCGGTCACGGACCCGGGGCACGGGGCCGTAGTGGCGCACGGGACGGTCCACGCGCCCGGTCTGGCCGGGTGGCAGAGGACGGTCGTCCGGCGGCTCACCGTGAGCATGATGGTCGTCCGGTCCCTCCTGCATCCCGCCCCTCATCCCGCCCATCAGGTCTCGTCCCCGGCCGGGGTCCGTACGACGTTCAAATACCGACCGGCGTCCACCATGTTCGACGCTGACGGCCCATTCGCCCAATCGGCAGGTGGGCGGGGTCTCGGACTCTACTGACCAGTCAGTCAAAGACGGTAACCCGGCCCGTTTCTGTGGCGGGCGTCGTCCGTGACGGGCCGGATGCGTCCGGTCATGTCCGCAGTTGACCCAGGCAGATCCTGCCGGGAACCGGGTCCGGATCGGATCTGGTCGCCGACGGCGGACGCGAGGGCGCGGCTCAGGGAGCCGGGTACGCCGTCACTTCGGTCGCCTTGGCCGACAACCGCACCGGCTGCCCGGGCGACAGGCGCAGCTCCGCCACGGCCGCCGCGGTGACGTCGACGAGGGCGTCCGGCGCCCCGCTCACTGCCACCCGCACCCGGTCGGTCAGCAGTTCCACGCCGCTCACGGTGCCGCTCCAGACGTTGCGCGGCGATCCGGCCGGCAGCTCTCCCAGGTGCAGCGAGATCGAGGTGGGCGCCAGCACCGCCAGCACCCGCGCGTCCACCGGCAGGTCGGTGGGGGATGCGAACAGCTCTCCACCCCCGTCCAGCGCGATCCGGCCCTGAGCCGGGGCGATCAGCCGCCCGCTGTAGAGGTTGAGGCCCATCAGCCGGGCCACGTACTCGGTCACCGGCCGCCGGGCCACCTCGGAGGGGGTGCCGGTCTGGGCGATGCGCCCGTCCTCGAGCACCAGGATGCGGTCGGCCAGCACCAGCGCCTCGAGCGGATCGTGGGTGACCACGATGCTCGGGCCGGCGAACTCGGCCAGCCGGCGCCGCAGCTCGGCACGGATCTCCAGCCGGGTGCGGGCGTCGAGGGCGGCCAGCGGCTCGTCGAGCAGCATCATGGCCGGCCCGGAGGCCAGCGCCCGGGCCAGGGCTACCCGCTGGGCCTGCCCGCCGGACAGCTGCGAGGGCCTCCGGGAGGCCAGGGCCTGAAGTCCCACCACCGCGAGCACCTCGGCGGCCGCGGCCCGCGCCACGGTGCGGCGGGCACCCCGGGAACGGGCCGCGAAGGCCACGTTGTCGAGCACGGACAGGTGCGGGAACAGCCGGTAGTCCTGGAACACCAGGCCCACCCGCCGGTCGGTGGTGGGCACGAAAAGGCCTGCGGCCGGGTCGTCCCAGCGAGTTCCGCCGACCTCGATGTGCCCCTCGCGCAGGGCCAGCAGCCCGGCGAGAGACCGGAGCAGGGTGGTCTTCCCGGCGCCGTTGGGCCCGATCACGGCCAGCACCTCACCCGGCCCCACACGCAGCCGGGCGCGCAGCTCGAAGGTGCCCCGGCCCACCACCACGTCGGCGTTCAGTTCACCGGTGGTGCCCCCCGTGGTGGTCGCCCTCGCGCTCACAGGGCGCCTCCGTTGATCCAGCGGTTGCGCAGCAGGGCCAGCGCGGCCACCGAGACGAGCAGCATCACCAGGCTCAGGGCGATGCCCGCGTCCGGGTCGTTCTGGATCAGCAGGTAGACCTTCAGCGGCATGGTCTGGGTGGTGCCCGGGAAGTTTCCGGCGAAGGTGATCGTGGCGCCGAACTCGCCCAGGGCCCGGGCCCAGGTGAGCACGCTGCCCGCGATCAGGCTGGGCGCGATCAGCGGCAGCGTGACCCGGCGGAAGGTGGCGAACGGTTTCGAGCCGAGCGTGGCCGCGGCCTCTTCCAGCCCGCGGTCGGCGGTGCGCAGCGCGCCCTCCACCGCGACCACGAGAAATGGCATGGCCACGAAGGTCTCGGCGATGACGACGGCCGTGGTGGTGAACGGCAGGGTGTAGCCGAACCAGGCCTCGAGGTGCTGCCCGACGATGCCGCGGCGGCCCAGGGCCAGCAGCAGGGCGACACCGCCGACCACCGGCGGCAGCACCAGCGGCAGCGTGACCAGGGCCCGCAGCACGCTGATGCCGGGCCGCCGGCTGCGGGCCAGCACGAAGGCCAGCGGCACGCCCAGCACCAGCGACAGGCCGGTGGCCGCGGTCGCCGCGAACAGTGAGAGCCGGAGCGCCTGAAGCACTTCCGGTTCGGACAGCAACTGCGGCAGATCGGCCCAGGGAGCCCGCAGCAGCAGTCCGGCCAGGGGGAGCAGGAGGAACAGCACCGCGATCAGCGCGGGCAGCAGCATCGGCCAGGGAGTACGGCTGCCCGGCTGCGGATCGCGGTCCCGCGCTCTCATCAGGGCTTGCTGAATCCGGCCGTCCCGAGCTCGGCCGAACCCTGGTCGGACAGCACGTAGTCGACGAAAGCCTTGGCCAGTGCCGCGTTCTCGGTGTCCTTGAGGGTGGCGATCGGGTAGGCGGTGCTGGCGTTGTCCTCGGCCGGGATCTCCACGCCGACCACGTCGTCGCCGGCGGCCTTGACGTCGGTCACGTAGACCAGGCCGGCATCCGCCTCGCCGAGCGTGATCTTCGAGAGGGTCGACTTCACGTCTTCCTCGTTGCTGACCGGGGTCACACTGAGGCCGGCGTTCTCGAACACCTTGCGGGCGCTGACGCCGCAGGGCACCTCCTCGGCGCAGAGCACGACCTTCACGTCCTTGTTCGCCAGGTCGTCGAGGGAGTCGACCTTCGCCGGGTTGTCGGCCGGGACCGCGATCTCCATCGTGTTGTTCGCGAACGTGACCGGGTCGGAGGCGTTCCCGGCCTCGACGACCTGGTCCATGTTCTTGGTGGCGGCCGAGGCGAACACGTCGGCCGGGGCGCCGGAGTCGATCTGCTCGGCCAGGCCGGAGCTCGGGCCGAAGCTGAACGTGACCTTGGTGCCCGGGTTCTCGGACTCGAAGGCCTGGCCCAGGGCGGTGAACGACTCGGTCAGCGAGGCGGCGGCGAACACCGTGATCTCACCGCTCAGGCCCGGGGCGGCACTGGTCTCGCCGTCGGAGGAACTGCCGCAGGCGGCAAGACTCGCGACGGCCAGCACGGCCACCGCTCCGGACATGACTCTACGCACCGTGTACTCCTCAAGGGTTTTCGGATCAGGAAGGATCGGGGACCTCGACCACGACGTTCGTGGACTTGATCGAGGCGACGGCGAGAGCGCCCGGTTCCAGGCCCAGTTCGTCGGCGGCCTCGCGGCTCATCAGCGAAACCACCCGGAAGGGCCCGGCCTGGATCTCGACCTGGGCCATCACGGTGTCCCGCACCACGCGGGTGACGAGGCCGGTGAAGCGGTTGCGGGCCGAGGAGAGGCCCAGCCCGTCCTGGTCGGGGGCGGGGCTCTCGGAGGCGAGTTGCTCGGCGAACCGGGCCAGGTCGGCACCCTCCACGGCGCGGCGCCCGGCCTCGTCGGTGGTGGTGGGCAGGCGGCCGGAGTCGGCCCAGCGGCGGATGGTGTCGTCGCTGACGCCGAGGAGCTGTGCGGCCTGCCGGATACGGAACCTGGTCACATCCGCGAGCATAACCGCAGGTACGGACCAGGAGCTCGCCGAGTGACCGTAGTTGCGGATTCGTGGCCGGGAAGTGACCTGGAGTACGGCCCGGGGCCGGCTCAGCTCACAGGCGGGTGGCCGGTACCCGCACGGTGATCAGCCGGAGGTCGTCGGCCAGTTCGTCGATACCGGCGCGCTCGAGGGGGCCGGCCACGATCAGCGCGTGCAGCCGGTGCTTCTCGCCCAGGGCCCGCACCACCTCGAGCGTCTCGGACTCGGCGCGCAGCGTGTCGTCGAGGTCGAAGGTGTCGAGCAGGGCGTAGCCCTCGGACCCGGCACACAGGGCGATCTCGATGCGGGCCCGCCGCCGGTGCGCCTCGGTCGCGCCGGGACGCACCCGGAACAGGCCGACGGCGAGGGAATGTGCCATGTCACCAGAATCGGCCGGGGTCGCGGCGGACAGCGATGTTCCACCGGTGAACCCCTGATGCATCGTGCCCTCCCGGCCCATCGGTTAGGTTCGCCGAGTGCCACCCGTCAGCCGGATCTTTCGCGCCGCCACCCCGTCCACCGCCGCTCTCGTGATCGTCACCGGGGTCGGTCCGATCGCCACCGACTCCTACGTCGCCGCGCTCCCGGCCCTCCAGGAGTCGCTGCGCACCTCGGCCGCCACGGCCCAGCTCACCCTGACGGCCTTCATCGTCGGCATCGCGGCCGGGCAGATCGCCTTCGGCCCCGTCAGTGACGGCCTGGGCCGCCGGCGTCTGCTGCTCGGCGGGGCGGCGGTGTTCACGCTGGCCTCGCTGCTCTGTGCCCTCGCACCGACCGGGCCCGTGCTGGTCGCGATGCGGTTGCTGCAGGGCCTCGCGGCGGGGGCGGGCATCGCGGTGGGCCGGGCCGTGGTCGGCGACGCCTACCCGCCCGCCGAGGCCGCCCAGCGCTACGGCACGCTCGCGTCCATCACCTTCCTCGGCCCGGTGCTCGCCCCGGCCGCGGGCGGCGCCGTGCTGGCGGTGGGCGACTGGCGCACCCTCTTCGGCGTGCTCACCGCCTTCGGGGTGCTGATGGTGCTCGCCACGCTGACCGGGCTGCCCGAGACGCTGCCGCCGGAGCAGCGGCGCGGCGGGGGCCTGCGGGCGAACGGGGCCCGGATGCTCGACCTCGGACGCGACCGGAACTTCATGCAGCACGTGCTGCTGCAGTGCGTGGTCGTCGCCGGGTTCTTCACCTACATCGGCGGCTCGTCGTTCGTGCTGCAGGAGGTCTACGGGATCTCGGAGAGCACCTACGCCCTGGTGTTCGCCGTGAACGCCGCCGCGATGGCCTGTGCCAGTACCGCTTTCCGGTTCCTGGTGGCGCGGGTCGGACCGGCCGCGCTGCGGCTGACCGGCATGAGCGCCTCGACCGCGGCCGCGCTCGGGCTGCTGGGCTGTGCGGTGGCCGAACGACTCACGCCGGGCCCGCCGCCCCTGCCCCTGGTCTGGGTGCTCCTCACGGTGCTGGTCGCCGGCATGGGCCTGACCATCCCGGCCGCGACCGCCCTGGCCCAGCAGGCGGGTGACCGCTCACGCGGCACCGCGGCCGCGCTCGCCGGTGGCCTGGCGTTCTTCGCGGGCGCCGCGGTGACGCCGCTGACCGGGGTGATCGGCTACGACACCCTGCTGCCGATGGCTGGTCTGATGAGCGGGTTCTTCGTGCTCTCGGCCGTCCTGCTGGCCCGGATGCGGCGCCCGGATCCGGTTCCGGCTGTTGCGCCGGGGGCCACTCGAGGCACGATGAAGGTGGCCGGGGCGAAAGACGTTCCGGGGTGACCGGGGGGTCCGCGAACCGCTGCCGTGCCGCCGGTCTCAGTGACGGCGCCGGCCCTTGCGCTGGGGGTGGCCGTGATCGACCCAGTCGACCCACCGGTCGGACCGGTGCAGACCGCCCCGCGAGCGGCGGTGCGGCGACACCCGCACCCGCAGGATCGCCGGCGACTGCTCGCTCGGCGTCACCGAGACGATGTCGGGCAGCGCCCGGATCATCCGGCTGGCCGTGCCGTCTTGCCACTGACCCGCGTGCGCGTGCAGGTAGACCACCAGAACGTCGGGTTCGATGACGTCTTCGCTGATGTCCAGCAGGGCCAGGCCCCGGCTGCGCAGCTCGCGGCTCAGCAGCTCGGCCCGCATCTCCATCTCGGCCCCGCCGTCCGCGCGAGGTTCGTTCATGCTCGTGATCAGCCCCCTCAAGACGAGCAGCCCGCAAAAGGCAGGAGCCAGGGGCCCCGGCGCGAGAGACCCCTGGGAGGGCGAGACCAGCGATGGGTGATGGTCCCCAACCGCTGGCCCCGCCGATCTAGGTGGCCGACCCCCGTTTGCTCGGCCACACCACCAGGGTCGTACGGCGGAGGTGGGGAGTCATCCGTTCGATGAGGACAGTGCGAATGTCCCCATTGCCCCTTTGGCGGTGGGTGATGCTGTCTCATCTGTTGACCGAAGAATCAGCAGACTCACTTTTCAGCAGGGAGGCACGAGCAGGATGATCCGTTCGGTCGTGTTCGACGTTGGCGAGACACTCCTGGACGACACCTCGGAGTGGGGCCGGTGGGCGGACTGGATCGGTGTGCCCCGGCACACCTTCTCCGCCGTGATGGGGGCCGTGGTGACGGCCGGACGCGACAACGGTGAGACGTTCCAGTACTTCCGGCCGGGATTCGACATCCCGCGGGAACGTCAGCTGCGCGAGGAGGCCGGGGTGGGTGAGTGCATCGCCGAGACCGACCTCTACCCGGACGTGCGCCCGGCGCTGCACTCACTGCGCGAGGCCGGGTACTGGGTGGGCGTCTCGGGCAATCAGTCCGGGCGGGCGGGGGAGCTGCTGCGCGAGCTCGACCTGCCGGTGGACGCGGTGGCCGTGTCAGGTGACATCGGCCTGATCAAGCCGTCGAGGGCGTACTTCGACTGGCTCGCCGGGTGGGCGCCGGGGGAGCGCGACGAGATTCTCTACGTCGGCGACCACCGGGACTTCGACGTGGTTCCCGCCGTGGCCCAGGGCTTCCACGCCGCCCTGGTGCGGCGTGGGCCCTGGGGTCACCTCTGGGCGGACGACGAGGAGGTCAAGCGGACGGCGGACTGGGTGGTGGGCTCCCTGCGGGAACTGCCCGCCCTGCTCGGACCGCGGGAACCGGCCGGGCCGGAGCCAGTACCTCACGGGTGAAGCCCTCCACCGCCGCGGCCCGCACCGAGCTGGTGCCGGCCAGGGCGGTGAGGGTGCTGTGCACGTCGGGATCCACGCGCACGTTCTGGGGGGCGATCCGCTGGGCCGAGCGGAGCGTCTCCAGAACGTCGTCGTGCTGCCCGATCGCGAACTGGGCGCGGGCCAGGTCGACGTAGAAGTGCGAGCGGCGCTCGGCCGGCAGGGTGGGCGGAGGGGCCCAGCCGCGGGCCGTGTCGAGCGCGACCTGGGGCGCGTTCAGCTCGACGGCGGTGGACACCTCGTGGATGCGCACCGACTCCGGGCCGAACGCGGTGCCGGCCCAGATGCCCTCGGTGACCTGGGCGGCGGTGGTCTTGGCCTCGTCGAGGTGGTCCCAGGCCTTCTCCGGCAGCCCGGCCCGGGCGGCGGCGATGGCGGCCCGCATGTGCAGTGAGCCGTACTGCGCGAGCATCTCCGGCGGCCCGCCGGGCTCGCGCGCCCGCACCGCCTCGGCGGCGCGCTCGAGCATGATCCGCCCGGCCCGCGGCTCGCGGCCCAGGAAGAACGACTCGGCCCGCACGTACGAGGTGGCGGCCACGCTGTACGGGTCGCCGGTCTGCTGCGCGGCCCAGCCCATGATGTGGATCAGCCGGCCGGACAGGTCGTGCAGACCGAGCTTGGCCGCGACCGCGTCGGCCGCCCGCCAGGCCTGCACCAGCATCCGGGCCAGCTCCTGCTGCTCGGTCTCGGTGCTGCGCTCGATCAGGGCGCGGGTCAGCTCGGGGATCAGGTCGGGCAGCGTGGTGAGCAGCTGCCGGTACTCCGAGTTGAGCCGCTCGTCGACGAGAACGCTGGTGGCGGAACGCAGTTCGACGAGGCTGCGGACCGGCCCGTCGTCGGGCAGGTCGTACAGGTCGGCGAGCCGGTGCAGCGCGCTGATGCCCGGCCCGTCGGCGGTGACCAGGCCGAGCCCGGAGTCCAGCCGCCGGGGCCGGGACTCGAGACGGCGCTCGGCCAGGTCGAACTCGAGCGCGGCGGTGGCCAGGCGCACCAGCTCGCCCTCGGCCCCCAGGACGTCGTCGAGGCGCCGGGCGACGTCGGGCTGGGGACGGCGTTCGGCACGCTCCATCTTGGCGATGAGCGTGCCGCTGACGTGCACGGCGCGGCCCAGCTGGGACTGGGCCATACCGGCCTGGGTGCGGTAGGTGCGCAGGCGGGCGCCGAATCGGGCGAGCCTGGAGGCGTCGGGGTCGAGATCGCGCAACGGCTGTGGCATGGCTGGCCTCCCATCAAAGGTCCAGTCGCAGCCATGCCCCGCGCTGTGTCAGCGTGCGCACGCTGCTGTCATCACAATATGCAACCCTGTACAAAAGGGTAAGTCCGAAATCGCCCCTTTTCGCGAGACCGCCCGGTCTCCCGGGTCTTCTCTGACCGCCCGTCCAAGGAACTTCCTACCGGGTTCCCCATCGGTAGTCTGCCAAGGCATTGTGTGGCCAGGCGTGTCGCGGCTACGCAGGGGCAGCTGGAGGGCGGGGCCGCGGTGGGGCTCGAAGCTGTCCGTCACTGCGGCCCCGCCGGTAGACGGGGCAGAGTCGGGGGTGGCCTGCCGACGCGGAGATACTGCCAGTGGCAATGCGTTACGAGACATCGTTGACAGGTACACGAAGGGGACAGTCGGGCTGTCCGCTCGTGGCGGTGGGGAACCGCAGTCCGGCCGGCCGGGGCAGTGAGCGGGCCGGGTCGTGCGGTCCGGGTCGTGCGGTCCGGCCGCCCGGTTCTGCCGGGCGGGGTGGTTGGGTGAGGCCGGGGCGGTTCGGTGAGGCCGGGGCGGTTCGGTGAGGCCGGGGCGGTTCGGTCAGGCCGGGCGGGTCACCGGCATTCCGCTCAGGCCGCGCAGCAGCCACCGGGCCGGGGCGTAACGCAGCACCCGGGCCACGTTGGTCTGGCCGCGGGTGAGGCGCTGGAACTCGCGCCATCCCAGCGGGGTACGGGTCAGCAGGGCGTGCATGACCGACGGGTGTCGCTCGAAAGCCTGCAGAAACACCCGGCCCGCCTCCATCTCCGGTTCCAGCTCCTGGTTGACGCGCATCGTGTAATCGCGCACCAGGCGGCTGAAATCGCCCGTGCTGGGCGGCATCCCGGTCGGGCCGGCGGCCTTTCCGGCGCACTCGCCGGCGATCCTCCCGGAGCGCAGGGCGAACGAGATGCCCTCGCGGGTCCAGGGTTCCAGTAGTCCGGCGGCGTCGCCGGCGACCAGTACCGGGCCCTGCCCGAGCGGGGAGTCGGTGGTGCGGCAGCGGGTCAGGTGGCCGGACTCGTGCAGCACCTCGGCGTCGGCCAGACCCTGCTGCTCGGTGAAATTCCGGAGGTACGAACGGGCTTCGTCGGAGGTGCCGCGCCGGGCGATGACCCCGACGGTGATCGTGTCGCCCTTCGGGAACACCCAGCCGTAGGAGCCGGGGATCGGGCCCCAGTCCATGTGGATGCGCCCGGCCCAGGTGCGCCGGTGCTGCTCGGTGGCCCGCAGCTCGTACTCCAGGCCGAGGTCGACCTGCCCGAGCGTGACGCCCACGTGCCGGGCGATGCGGCTGGCGCTGCCGTCGGCGCCGACCACGTAGCGGGCGCGGATCGGCCCGACCGAGGTGGAGAGCAGGGCGCCGTCGACGTCCTGGGTCACGGCGGTCACGGTGACGCCCGAGCGCACCTGTGCCCCCAGGGAGGCGGCGTGGTCGAGCAGGGCGGCGTCGAACTCGCTGCGGTCGACCAGGCTCAGCAGGCGGCGGCGCGAACTGCGGTTCGCCGGGCGCTGGCCGAGGGCGGTGAACGAGGCCCGGGCGATCTCCTGCCGTACCGGTACTCGCGGCAGGTCGAGGCCCTCGAGCTCGGCCAGGCTGACGCCGATCAGGCCGCCGCCGCAGGTCTTGTACCGGGGGAACGAGGCCCGGTCGACGATCAGGGTGCGGGCACCCATCCGGGCCGCCGCGGCCGCGGCACTGCTGCCGGCCGGGCCGGCCCCGACCACGACGACGTCGTACCCGGTTCTGTCGTCCTGCTGGTTACCGTTGCCGCCCATTGCCGCACTCTAGCCAGATCGTCTGAACGCCCGATGGTAAGTGGCACCTAACTTCCTGGGACCGGTGATGGTCTCAGGGCTGGAACCGGTATCCCATCCCCGGCTCGGTCAGCAGGTGCACCGGCCGGGTCGGGTCCTTCTCCAGCTTGCGCCGCAGCTGCGCCATGTATTGCCGCACGTTCTGCGTCTCGGCCCGGTAGGTCGGCCCCCAGACCTTCTCCAGCAGGTACCGCTGGCTCAGCAGCTTGCCCGGTTCGGTCACCACCGCCGCCAGCAGCTGCCACTCGGTGCGGGTCAGATGCACGTCCTCCGGCTCGATCGTGTGCGTCGCCAGATCGACCGTGTGGTCGCCGATCCGCACCTCGCCCGGCGCGTCCCCGGCGTCGCCCTGCCGCCGCGTCACCACCCGGATCCGGGCCAGCAGCTCGTCCACGCTGAACGGCTTGGTCACGTAGTCGTCGGCCCCCGCGTCGAGCGCGTGCACCTTGTCGTGGCTGTCGGCCCGGCCGGACAGCACGATCACCGGCACCCGCGTCCACGACCGCAGCCGCCGGATCACCTCCACGCCGTCCAGGTCGGGCAGGCCCAGGTCGAGCACCACGATGTCGGGCCGGTCCTCGCGGGCGGAGTCCAGCGCACCCTGCCCGGTGCCGGCCGTGACCACCTCGTACTGCCGGGCCAGCAGGTTGATCCGCAGCACCCGGATCATCTGGGGCTCGTCGTCCACCACCAGGATCCGGGTCATGACGGCACCTGCACGAGGGTCAAGATCATGGTCAGGCCTCCGCCGGGAGTGGTGTCGGGGGTCAGGCTCCCACCCATCGCCTCGGCCAGGCCACGGGACAGGGCCAGGCCGAGCCCGACGCCGGTGCCGTTGTCCCGGTCGCCGAGCCGCTGGAAGGGGAGGAAGACGTCGTCCCACATCTGCGCGGGAATGCCCGGCCCGCGGTCGATCACCCGGGTCTCGACCTCACCGGCGTGCGCGCCGACCACGATCATCGGGGGACTGCCGGGCGGGCTGTGCCGCACCGCGTTGCGCAGCAGGTTCACGAGCACCCGCTCGATCAGCACCGGGTCCCCGGTCACCTCCAGGAACTCCTCCGGGAGGTGTACCTCGACGTCCCGGCCGTCGGGCCCGAGCTCGTCGAGCGCCATCGACACGGTCTCGGCGATGCTCGTCGGCTGCGGGTGCACGCCCAGCGCCCCGGCCTGCAGCCGGCTCATGTCGAGCAGGTTGTCGACCAGCCGGGTGAGCCGGTCGAGCGACTCCTCGACGCTGGCCAGCAGCTCCTCCCGGTCACCGGCGCTGAAGGTCACGCCCGGGGCGCGCAGGCCCCCGACCGCCGCCTTCGCCGACGCGAGAGGCGTCCTCAGATCGTGACTGACCGCCGACAGCAGGGCCGTGCGCATGCGGTCCACCTCGGCCAGCGGGCCGGCCGCGGCAGCCTCCTCACTGAGCTGCTGCTGCCGCATCGCGACCACCGCCTGGTGGGCGAAAGCCTGTACCACGCGCCGGTCCTCGGCCGCCAGCGGGTGCCCGCACAGCACCAGCGACACCTCCTCGCCGACCCGGACCTCGGCGTCCCCCTCGCCGGGAGCGCCCAGCGGCCGGCCCACCGACGCCACCACCCGCCAGGCGTCCGGATCGTGCTGACGGTCGGGGCTGGGCGCCGCGTCCGGCCGGAGCTGCAGCAGCGTGGCGCCGCCGAACTGGAAGGTCTCGCGCAGCTGGGTGAGCAGCGCGGGCAGCGGCTCGGCACCTCGCAGCACGCTCCCGGCCAGCGTGGACAGCGTCTCGGCCTCGGCCCGCGCGGCCGCCGCCTCCCGGGTGCGCCGTGCGGCCCGGTCGACCGTCGCGCTCACCGCCATCGCGACCACCAGGAAGACCACCAGCGCGAGCACGTTCTCGCCGGAGGCGATGGTCACCCCGTGCAGCGGCGGGGCGAAGAAGAAGTTGAGCAGGAACGTTCCCAGGACCACGGCGACCAGGGCCGGCCACAGCCCTCCGACCAGGGCCACGATCACCACCGCGGCCAGGTAGAGCAGGACGTCGCTGTCCAGCGAGACGCGGTCGCGCAACCGGATCAGCAGCGCGGTCAGCGCGGCCGTCCCGACGGTCGCGACGAACAGGCCGGCGAGCCGGCGGTCGCGGCTCAGCGCGTTCTCACCCTTCGCCGTCGCGCGCCCCCGGGCCACCTCCCCGTGGGTGACCAGGTGCACGTCGATGGGGCCGGAACCGTTCGCGGTGGTGGTGCCCACCCCGGGCGACAGCAGGGCCGAGAACCGGCTGCGCCGCGACACTCCCAGCACCAGCTCGGTGGCGTTGACGCCCCGGGCGAAGTCGAGCAGGGCCTTCGGCACGTCGTTGCCGACCACCTGGTGGTAGGTGCCGCCGAGGTCTTCGACGAGCGTGCGCTGCGCCACCAGATGCGCGTGCGAACCCCCACTGCTGCTCAGCCCGTCATTGCGGGCCACGTGCACCGCCAGCAGATCAGCCCCCCGAGAGCGGCTGGCCAGCCGGGCCGCCCGCCGGATCAGCGTCTCCCCCTCCGGCCCACCCGTCAGCGCCACCACGACCCGCTCCCGCGCCTCCCAGGTCTCCGAGATCCCCTGCGCGGCACGATAACTGGACAACTCGTCGTCGACCTTGTCGGCCAGCCACAACAACGCCAGCTCCCGCAGCGCCGTCAGGTTCCCCACCCGGAAATAATTCCCCAGCGCCGCGTCGATCTTCTCCGGCCGGTAGATGTTGCCGTGCGCCATCCGCCGCCGGATCGCCTCCGGCGCCATGTCCACCAACTCGATCGCCTCGGCCCGGCGCACCACCTCGTCCGGCACCGTCTCACGCTGCGGCACCCCGGTGATCTGCCGCACCACATCGTTGATCGACTCCAGATGCTGCACATTCACCGTCGTCAGCACCGTCATCCCGGCATCCAGCAGCTCTTCGATGTCCTGCCAGCGCTTGGCGTTGCGCGAGCCCGGCACATTCGTGTGCGCCAGCTCATCGACCAGCACCACCTCCGCCCCCCGCTGCAGCACCGCCCCCACATCCATCTCGGTGAACGTCGCACCCCGGTACGAGACCGTCCGCCGCGGAAGCACCTCCAGACCGGCGACCATCGCCTCGGTCTGCTCCCGGCCATGAGTCTCGACGTACCCGACCACCACGTCCGTACCCCGCTCCCGGCGCCGGTGGCCCTCCTCGAGCATCTTGTACGTCTTACCCACACCAGGAGCCGCCCCCAGGTGCACCCGCAGCTGACCGGCCACTGTCATCCCTCGTCCACTGTCACTTCGATCCCGAGCGCACCCGTCCCGAGCTGGCCTCCGGTGGTGCACCTGCCAATGGTGGACGTGCCGGTCGCCTCAGGTCGGGACCGTCACCGCCGGGACGGCTGGGTCGCGGATCGGCAGACCCGGTTCGAGCCTGCACCAGCACATCTCAGCACGAAGAGGAAGGGCAGGTGCGTTGACAGTTTCTTGACAGGACTTGCAGCGATCCCGACGGCTTCTTGACACCTGGCCCCGGAGATGAGTGTCAAGCGTTTGACCTGGGGTGATCCAAAGCACAGCGGCTCGTGACCGGTCGTCATCGGTGCCCTCAAACGTCCCTCTCGGTAGCCGTCAGTCACGAGTCGTGACGGATATGGCAACGGCAATGCAATGCCTCTGGGGAAACCGTCAAACCCGACTTAACCTGATTCGGGATTTCGGGGACCGCTCCAGGCTCACAAGGTCGATGGCGTTCCGAGCGGGAAAGGGTGGGTGGTCGCATGATCGCGGTCGAGCGCTGGACAGGACGGGAGACCCGGGCACTGCGCCGGGCGCTGAGGATGACGGTGATCGGTTTCGCCGATCACCTCGGCGTCGCCGTGCGGACGGTGAGCAACTGGGAGGCCCGGGGTGCCGACATCGAGCCGCTGCCGGAGATGCAGGCGGCACTCGACACGGCGCTGAGCCGGGCCAGCCGCGAGTCGGTGCACCGGTTCCAGGCCTTCCTGGGCACCGGGGAACCGGCCGAGTTCGACCCGCTGCCGCCGGCCGAGGGTCGCCGCGGTGCGGTGCGGCCCTCCCTGCCGGTCAGCGCGCAGATCATCGACGAGCTCACCACGCTGCGGGCCTCACTGGTCCGTTCCGACTCCATGCTGGGCCCGGGCCGTCTGATCGCGACGGTGGGGGAACAGGTGTCGAACGTGCAGGACATGCTGGGTTCCGCACGGGGGGACCTCAGGCACCGCGTGTTCGACCTGGCCACCCTCTACGCCGAGTTCCAGGGATGGCTGTTCGAGGACGCCGGTCAGTCGGCCCGCAGCGCGGTGTGGACGGGGCGCTCGGTGGAGTGGGCCCAGGCCAGTGAGAACACCGACCTGGCGGCCTACACGCTGATGCGCCGCGCCCAGCAGGCGGCCGCCTCGCAGGAGTCGTCGCTGGCCGTCGGGCTGGGTGAGGCGGCGGAGCGGAAGGCCGGTTCGGTTCCCCGCATCCGGGCCGCGGCGGCCCAGCAGCGGGCGGCCGGGCTGGCGATCGAGGGCGACTCCACGGGAGCTCTCAAGGCGATGGACGACGCGCTCGAGCTGGTGCAGGACGACCCGGGCCCCGAGCCCGGCGACCCCTGGTCGCTGGCCGAGTGGTGCACCGCCGACTACGTGGCCGCGCAGCGCGCGAACGTGCTGATCACGCTGGGCCAGGCGCAGGAGGCGGTGGACTCCTACGACCGCGCGCTCACCGAGTGGCCGCAGGAGTACCGGCGCGAGCGAGGCCTGCACATGGCCCGCAAGTCCAAGGCGCTGGCCATGCTGCGCCGTATCGACGAGGCGGTGGACGCGGGCAACCAGGCGCTGGAGATCGCGGTGGACACCGGGTCGCGGCGCACGCTCGACGAGCTGCAGGCGATGACCGACGTGGCCGCCGACCAGGACATCGCCGACCGCCGGGTGATCGAGTTCGGTGAGTCGCTCGTGGGGGCCGTGCAGGTGGGGAGCTGATGTCCCTGGACGACCTGGTCGGCCGCAGTGAGTGGGCGGCGGTGAACGCCCGGGGCCGTCCGTTCGTGGTGTACAAGTTCGCCGCCACGCTCGACGGCCGCATCGCCGCGGCCGACGGCACCAGTCAGTGGATCACCGGTGCGGCCAGCCGGGCCGAGGTGCACCTGCTGCGGGCCGGCTGTGACGCGACGGTGGTCGGCTCGGGCACCCAGCGGGCCGACGACCCGAACCTGGCCGTGCGGGGCAACGACGATCCCCGGCTCGACCTGTCGGCCGTGGTGGCGAAGGGGCAGCCGTACCGGGTCGTGGTCGACACCAATGCCCGGACTCCTTTCGGGGCCAGGGTTCTCGACGACTCGGCGCCGACCATCGTGGCGGTGGCGCCGGACGCCCGGGCCGACCATCTGGCGGGGGCCGAGGTGGTGCGGATTCCGCGTGCAGCGCCGGGACTCTCGGTGCCGGCGCTGCTGGAGGCCCTGTACGCGCGGGGTATTCGCGGCGTGTTCCTCGAGGGCGGGCCCACGCTGGCCGGGTCGTTCATCGCGGCCCGGCTGGTCGACCGGGTGATCAACTACGTGGCCCCGGCGCTGCTCGGCTCGGGCAAGAGCGGGCTTCTCGACGCCGGGATCGGCACCATGGCCGACATCCTGCGGCTGGAGCTGCTCGACGTGGCCCGCTCCGGGCCGGACCTGCGGCTGGTGGCGCGGCCCGCCTAGGTTTTCGGGTTTCAGAGCTTCATGCAGGCCTGGCCGCGCGTGCCGCGCACCAGTCGTTCACCGTCTTCGTCGTTCACGGTGACCTGCTCGATGCTGCGGTGCGCGTAGGCCAGGCCGGTGGCGGAGTCGCAGACCAGCAGGGCCAGGTCGGCCTGGTCGCCGGACAAAGCGGTGCTGATCGAGACGCCGGAGCAGTCGGTGCGCACCTCGATCGACCGCACCCGCGGGTCGCTCATGGTCTCGGCCAGCTCGGTGCCGTCGGGGCAGGACTCGGGGGTGGCCACCGGGCTCGGGATGCTGCCGTGCTGAGCGCCGGACGATGAGGTGCACCCGGCGATCGACAGCACCAGCAGGCCGATCAGGAATCCCGAAGACCTCATGGCTGCGAGCGTAGTGCCTGACGGGGGACGGCCCGGGCGAAAGTGCCGGCCGGGGTGGACTGGGCCGATGCCAGCCGCCCCAGGAGTTCACCCAGGCCACCGGCGGCCCGGGCGGCCTGCCGGCCACTGGTGCCGACCACGATCTCCGGGGCGGAGACGCTGTGCCGTCCCCGTTCCCGCAGGGCCGCGAGCAGCGCGTGCTCCTCGCCCGGCACCTGGTCGGGCCAGCCGCCCGCCTCCAGGTACGCGTCCGCCCGCACTCCCAGGTTGGCCGCGTAGACGTGCGGGCCGGTGGTGCGCAGCAGGTGGTTGTAGGCCTCCCGGGCAGTGCGGGACACCGCGCTCTCGCCGTCCTCCCAGCCCGAGACCCGCACGTGCCCGGCCACCGCGTGCGCCCCGGTGGCGGCCCACCGGCCGTACTGCCGCAGCCAGTCGGCGGGCACCCGGCTGTCGGCGTCGGTCGACAGCAGCCAGGTGCGGTCGAACGGCACGCCGTAGGCGGCGAGCAGGTGCAGCGCGGCCATGTTGCCGGCCGACCGGGCGGTGGCGACGGTGCCGTGCCCGAGCCTCAGCACCCGGCCCTCGGAACGACCGGACAGACGTGACAACTGCCGCCGGGCAACCGCTTCGGTGTCGTCGGAACAACGGTGGGCGACCAGGACGACGGCCACCGGAACGCCCGCTCCGCGAACCGCGGTGACGACGGAGTCGAGGCAGTCGCCGACCAGTTCGGCCTCGTCCTGGGCCGGGACGACGACCGCGAAGGCCTCCGGGGTCATGGCTTCCTGAACACGTCGAGCACGAATTCCTCGTCGTGGTGGGTGATCAGGTGACGCCATCCCGGCCGGGCCCGGAGCTGGACGTGGGTGTCGTCGCCGCTGAGGTGGGTGTCGTGCGACGAGGAACGCCAGTGCACGACGATCAGGTCGCCCCCCGGCTCCAGCATGTCCCAGGCCAGCCGCAGGGTGTTCTCGCGGTCGGAATCGTCGAGGTAGTAGAGGATCTCGGAGAGGACGACGAGGTCGGGAGAGCCGGGCAGGTCCGGTTGCGCGGGCAGTTGGTGGACGCTCCAGGCCACGTTCTCGGGGACGTCGCCCGAGCGGGCCCCGGCGACCGCGGTGGGGCTGAGGTCGGAGGCGTGCACCTGATCGGCCCGGGTGGCCAGCATCCGGCTGAGGACGCCGATGGAACAGGCAGGTTCCCAGGCCAGGCGGTAGCGCTCGCGGGGGAGGCAGGCCAGGGTGATCCGGTACTTGCGCTGCTCGTACCAGGAATCGCGGTATCCCCAGGGATCGATGTCGTCCCGGTAGCGCTGCTCGAAATCGGTTTCTCTCACGGAAGTTGCGGATTCCTCGGGATGAAGAACGGTTCCAGGCCGTCGGCGAACAGCTCGAGCACGTGGTCGGGCAGCACCGGGCCGTAACCGGTGAAGGGGGAACGGATCTGGCTGACGTGCGCCTGGATCGCGCGGCGCTTGGCCTGGCGCTCGGCGGTGGACAGGCAGACCACGCTGAGCGTGCTGTCGTCGACGCGGGCGTCGTCGGGGCGCATCGAGTGGCGCATCCAGATCGGGTACTGCCACAGCTCGAGACCGGCCCGGGCCGCGGCGATCCGGGCGGCGCGGCCCACCGCCTGGTGGTCGGGGTGCGGGTCGTCGGGCCAGGGGGCGAGCACCAGCCCGCCGTCGGGCAGCAGGTCGGCCAGGCGCTGCGTGATCTCCTGCTCGTGCTCGGTGGCCTCGCCGTCGGGGATGTCGAGAAACACCGGCTGGGCGCCGTGGCGGCCGAGTTCGCGGATCGCGGCCCAGGTCTCGCGGCGCCGGGTGCGCACGAGCTCCTGGCGCTGGGCCGGGTTGGCCGAGGGGTAGCCGGCGGCGCCGTCGGTCACGATCGCGACGGTGAGCGAGCAGCCCGCGGCGCTGAGGCGGTGCAGCAGGCCACCCGCACCCAGCGACTCGTCGTCGGGGTGCGGGGCGATCATGGTCACCGGCTGCCCGGCCACGACCGGCAGCAGGCGGGGTGACGGGGCGGCCTCGAGTTTGGGGCGCCACAGACCGGGAGGCAGCCCCGGGGCGGTGACCTCGACCGGGGCGGGCAGCTGATCGGTCACCGGAACGTCCTTCCCAGCAGCGTGCCGGTGCCGAGCAGGTGCGCGCCGACCTGCTCGTAGTCGGCCTCGCCGTGGTGCTGGCGCGCGTAGACCTCGAGATCGGCCAGCCGGTGGGCGAATCCACCGTCACGGCAGAGCCCGTTCGGCCCGCTCACCCGGGGCGCCCGGGTGAGCACCTCGAGCACGGCCAGTTCGACGGCGCTGCGGGCCGCGGTCATCCCGGCCAGGTCGATTTCCCGCTCCTGGCGGGCAATCTCGGTCAGGAGAGCGTCGGCCGCCGTGATCGCGACCGACATCGCACCGAGGTGGGCGAGCTGGTGCGGGGAGGCCCGTTCGGGCCGGACGGTGTCGAGCAGGGAACGCAGGACGCCGTGAGCGCCTCCCAGCCACACCGCGGCGACGCCGACCCCACCGATCGCGAAACCTGGCCGCTCGAGGTAGAAACCGGGGCCGCCGACGGCGTCGGCCTCGCTCACGCGCAGGTCGTGCACCTGGATGTCGACACTGCGACTGGCGTCCATCCCCAGTGACGGCCAGGTGCCGTCCTGGCGGACCAGAGCGGACGTCTGCACCGGAACGTCCACCATGATCTTGCCCTGGTCGGTGGAGATCACGGTGAGCGCGCGGTCGAGGAACCAGGCGCCGGAGCAGAACCGCATCGTGCCCTCGACGACCCAGCCCTCACCGTCGCGGCGGGCGGTCAGGCCGGTGCCGCCCGAGGCGGACGCCCAGACGCCGTAGACCGCACCGGGCACCGGGGTGCGGTCGGCCTCGTGCAGGATGCGCAGAGCGTCGATGTGGCCCTCGGCCAGCCGGGCCACGGCCAGGTCGGCGTGGCCCAGGGCGGCCAGCGTCTGCCACAACGGCAGCAGCGGGCCGGTGGTGATCGGCGAGCCGGCCAGGGTGGTGGTCAGGTCGCGGACGACCTCGGCCACCCGGTCGGCGGCGTCCGGGGCGGAACGGTCGACGGGCGCCGGGACGGCGCCGGGCAGCAGGCTTCGGTTCCCGGAGCCGGACCGCGAGAGAAGGCTCGAGGCAACCGGGTCCGGGAGGGCGGCAACGGTCGGATCGCTCAGCACTCCCACGCGATGCATCCTGACGCCGGTGGGGCGATCCGGCCCGTCCAGATGGCCCCCGGCCCGGCCGGGGCGAGGGCCATCCGGGACGAGCTAGATGACGTTGTCGAGCCGCTGCACGACGAAGTCGGGCACCGCGTAGGTGAGACCCCCGATGACGATGTAGATCCCGTCGGCCTCGCTCTGCCAGACCACGTCGTCCACGGGCAGAGGGGTGCCCGGGCGCAGCAGCCAGTCGCGGAAGTCGCCGCGGTCGATGACCGCGCGCTTGCGGGTGCCGTAGGTGATCGTCATCTCGGACAGGGCGACGTCGACGACCACGGTGCCCACGCGCCAGCCGCGCCCGTTCTTGGCGTCGAAGCTGAGCCGGCCCGTCCAGGCCTCGAGATTGATCGTCACCGCGCTCTCACGGATCGGGCTGTAGCTGGTCGAGACACCCCCGATGGTGCTCATGCTCCTGCTGACCTCGCTCATGACCGAACCTCCATGACCTGTATACCGGTGGTGCTGTGCACTGCTCTCGTCACTCCTGTCGAAGTGCCACTTGGGCGCTATCGGTGTAAGGCCGTCTCCCGTTACGGCCCGTGGACGATTCGCCCGAACGGATGTCCCGGGATTGGCCCGGGGGTATGAGAATTCGACACAGCGTTCCGGGGAGATGCCTGAAAGTCACCGGCTGATTCCCCCGTCGCGGTATCGGTGCGGTGTCGAACCTGCGGCCGGAACGCACCGGCAGGCAGATTCCCGCGTCCGATTGCACTGATGAATGGCAATGCGGCATTCCTGAATATCGCCTGAGTGGCGGTACTCACGGCTGTGGCCCTCCGGGCCGACCCCCTGGCTGGGGAGGTGAGGACCGGGAGGACGAGCCGGCGCCGGGACGGGTGGAGGGTGTCGGCGGGTGACTGTCACCCGCCCCGGCGCTGTTCCAAGAGCATTGCTCCTGACGCCGTTCCGGGTACAGCCGCCGGGGGGAGCGGCTCGGCTGGCCGGTGGCGCCGGTCGCGGGTGACTCGTCCGGCTAGGCGGCGTGGCAAGGCAACCGGAACAGGCTGCCCATACAGGACAAACGGGATGTACCCGTCGGGTGCCTAGTCGGGCTAGTCGGCTTGGCTGCATTCTGGGCGGAGTTGTTAGCCATTCCGTGACGGATCCCCTACCGTCGGTCAAGACGGGGAAAACGGGGAAACAGGAGTCGAGCGATGAACGTGGAACCACGAAGTCCACTGCCCGCCGACGAGGTCTGGGAGCGCCTGGACATGCGCCGCGCTCTCGCGGCCCGCGATCTGGGCACGGTCTTCCGGCTGCTCCAGAAGCACGGTACTTCTCAGCGAACCATCGCGGCCCTCACCGGGATGTCGTCGTCCGAGGTGTACGAGGTGCTGCGGGGTCGCCGGGTGATGGCCTACGAGGTGCTCTGCCGGGTCGCCGACGGCTTCGGCGTCCCGCGCGGATACCTCGGGCTGGCCTACGACACTGACACGGCGACCTGGCTCGACGCCAACCTGGTGCCGGCCCAGACCCGCACCGACCATGAAGACGACGCGCGGGGCCACGCCCTCCTGGCCTACGCCGCCGAGGTCACGGTCGGCACGGCCGGTGAGCTGTCGCCGGAGTGGGCGTCGGTGCCGGCCGCCGCCACCCCGCTGCCCGGCCAGGTCGGGCCCGAGGACGTGGAACAGGCTGAGGCGGTCACGGCGCAACTGCGTCACCTCGACTACCGGTTCGGGGGCGGAGCCTGTCGCGACGCGGTGTCGGCGCACGCCCGCTGGGTCGACAAGCTGTGCGAGCTGCCGTCCCGGCCGGCCACCCAGACCCGCCTGTGGATCGCGGCCGCCGACGTGCACAACCTGGCCGGGTGGACGGCATTCGACGTCGGTCTCTACACCGTGGCCGGGCGGCACCTGGCCCTCGCGCTCGACTTCGCCCGGCAGGCCGGCCTGCCCTCGCTCACGGCCAACGTGCTCTACCGCGCCGGGCGGGTCTACCTGCACCGCAAGCGGGTGAGCGAGGCCCTGCGCTTCTTCCAGCTGGGCCAGCTCGCCGCGCAGGACTCCGGCTCCCGCCGCACCGTGGCCATGCTCTGCGCCAACATCGCCTGGACCTACGCCGAGATGGGAGACGAGGCCCAGGCCATCATCCACCTGAACCGGGCCTCCGACGAGTTCTCCCGGGCGGAGGACACCGACAGCGAGCCCTGGGTGCAGTTCTTCGCGGAGCTCGACGTGATGGCGCTCGACGGCATGACCAAGCTGGCGATGGCCCGCACCAACGAGGCCCACGCCGGGCCCGCGCGGCTGGCGCTCGAGCGCAGCGTGGCCGAGCGCACCGACGTGATGGCCCGCAGCCTCGCCTTCGAGCAGGGCGCACTGGCCACGGCCTGCCTGCTCACGCACGACAGCCAGGCCGCCCTGGAGTTCGGGGAGCTCGCCCTGGGGCAGGCGCACCGGCTGCGTTCGCGCCGGGTCACCGACCGGCTGGCCCCGCTGCGCGACCTGTCGCTCGGCCTCGCCGACCGCGGTCCCGCGGGCGACGCCGTGCGCGACCTGGGGCGGCGGATCGAGCAGGTTCTCGTCTCGTGAACCCGGCCGAGACCAGTCCCGGGCTCGACCGTCCCGCACTGGATCCGGCAGAGATCACCACCACGGTGAATGCTGCCTGCCGGATTCTGGGCCTCGACCCCCGCGACCACACCGTTCTCAAGTTCACCAACAACGCGGTGCTGCGCCTGCCCCGGGCCGGCGTGGTGATCCGGATCGCCGGGTCCGCGGCCGTGGGCGAGCGGGCCCGGCGGGTGGTGCACGTCGCCCGGCTGCTCGAGCGGCACGGGGTGCCCGCCGTGCGCCTGGCCCAGCCCGACGACCAGCCGATGATGGTCCGCGGGCACGAGGTCACGCTCTGGCACGACGTCCGCCCGGTGCGCGACGCCGAGCCCGCCGACCTCGCGGTGCTGCTGAAGGCGGTGCACGCGGTGCCCCTCGCGACCCCGGCCGCCCCGGTGGTGCCGGCCCGTCGCGGTCGCAGCCGCCGGCGTCCCTCGGTGCCCGGGCAGAACACCGGGCCCATCCCGGTGCAGTCACCCTCGCCCGCGGCCTCCCTGGTGCGCTGGGAACCGGTCGCCGGGATCCGCCGGCGCATCGCCTCGGCCGGGCCGCTGGCCCTCGAAGACCTGGCCTTCCTGCAGGCCGAGACCGACGCGGTGGCCGAGCAGCTCGCGGCGCTCAAGGAGCTGGAGCCGCTGCTGCCGCCCGGCCTGATCCACGGCGACTCGTTCCTCGGCAACGTCATCGTGGGCGAGAACGGGCCGGTGCTGTGCGATTTCGACTCCACCTGCTGGGGGCCGCGCGAGTGGGACCTGACGCCGATCGCGGTCGGGGCCCTGCGCTTCGACTACGGCGGCGACCCGGCCTCCCGGTTCGTCCTCGCCTACGGGCACGACGTGCAGAACTGGCCCGGGTTCCCGGTGCTGCGCCGGCTGCGTGAGCTGCAGCTGGTCACCAGCGTGCTGCCGGTGCTGGCGGCCAATCCGGGGTTGCGGCCGCAGTGGCGCTTCCGGGTCGACAGCCTCCGTCGAGGAGACGCGTCGGCGCGGTGGAGTACCTACGGTCAGGTCTCGGTCTGACTCGTTCCCGACCGGGCGAGCCCACCCACGGGGGGTGGGTTCGCCCGGGTTTCACCGGTCTGGCTCTCAAGATTGTCGGTGGGCGTTGGTAGCGTCCGCGACGTGAGTTGGACGAAGACCGCGAGTGGGCACGAAGTCGCTCTGGACGAGGGCGTTCTGCGGTGCCGCAACAGCTCGGGCCGCCTGCTGAAGAGCGTTCCCGCGTCACTGAAAGACGACCCGGTGGTGGTGCAGCTGCGCCAGGTCGCCGAATGGCTCACCCGGCACGAGGCCAGTTGCCTCGCCCAGGTCGAGACCTGGATGGTCCGTTCGCTGCCGGTGCCGCTCGGCCTGCTCACCGAGGTCTGGCCCGACGAGTCCTGGCAGCGGGCCCTGCGCGACCTCGTGGTGCGGTCGTCGGCGGGCGGTGAGCTCGGCCTGCTGCGCGCGGTCGACGCCGAGAAGGGCATCGGGCTGGTCACTCTCGAGGGTGACACGGTGTTCGTGCCCGCCCCCGAGGTGGAGATCCCGCACCCGGTGCTGCTGGCCGACCTCGACGAGCTGCGCGAGTTCGTCACCGACCTGGGTGTCGAGCAGACCGTCTCGCAGCTGTTCCGCGAGATCACGCCGCGCCCGTCCGGCCTGCGCCCGCGTGACACCTCGCTGAGCGACTTCTCCGGCGGCGCGTTCGGCGAGCTGAGGTTCCTCACCGGCCGGGCCAACTCACTGGGATACGCGGTGCGCGGTGGCTACGCCTCGCTGCGCGTCTGGGAGGGCGGGCGCCCGCTCGACGCCCGTTACTGGCTCGGGTCCGACGCCCCCGAGGGCCCGGCCTGGACCGGTGAGCTCGGCTGGGTCGACGAGGCGTCGCGCCCGGTCCCGCTCACCGAGGTCGGGCCGGTGGCCTGGTCCGAGGGCGCTCGCATGGCGGCCCGCATCTTCGCGGGCCGCACCACCGAAGACGAGGCGGCATGAGCAGGCAGACGCGGGAGAAGCTGATCGAAGCCGGCGCGGTGGTGGCCGGCCCGGCCCCGGAGTCGTCGCTCGACGGCACCGACACGATGACGGCCCGGGCCTACCGGCATCCGGCCCTGGGCGATCGGGCGGTGGTCCGGCTGGTGCCCGAGACCCTGGGCGGTGCCGAGGATCTCGCCGTCGAGTTCCTCGGGTTCGAGCCCGCCCGGCCCCCGGTCGCGGTCGGCACGGGCCGGCGTCAGGCCCTCGGCTTCCCGGCCTGGGCCCTGGTCAACGACCCGGCCAACGGTCACCACGCGCTGGCGCTGGTGAAAGACCTCGAGCGGCTGGCCCGGCAGGCCAAGGGCCGCCCGGGCGCCGCGAAAGACGGCTTCGACGAGCTGGCCGCCCGGCTCGGTGCCTCGGTGCCGCACTTCCTGCCCACGTTCTACGAGCAGGCCGGCCGCGCGTTCCTGGCGGTCGACAACAAACAGAGCGCGGCCACGATGTTCGGCAAGGCCCGCGAGGCCGAGCGGGTGCACGCCCTGCCGATCGACGAGGCCCGGCAGCGCGACGTCTTCCTGGAGTTCGCGTTCAACGGCGCCCTGAGCGGCAAGTCACTCACCCAGTACGCGAAAGACCTGGCGCAGCGCACCGATCCGGTCGCCGCCTACGAGCTGTTCCGGCAGGTCTGCGCCGAGCGCGTCGCCGGTGGCCTGCCGCCCTACGCCGGCATGGCCGACGACCTGCGCCGCCTGGTCAAGGCGGCCGAGCTGGGGCAGGCCGCCGAGGAGGAGAAGGTCGTCCGCGAGCTGCTCGACTCACCCGCGCTGCCGCACGCCCCGCTGCCGTTCTGGAAGTCCTACGCCGCCGCGCTGCAGCGCCTGTCGGCGAAAGAGCCGGCGGTGCGCCGAAGTCTGCTCTCCCTCTTCCCCCAGGGCGACCAGACCGGCACCGAAGACTTCTGGTTCACCCTGCTGCACGACACCGGTTCGCTGGCCGGGCTCACCGAGCTCGACGGGGTGCCCGAAGCGGCCCGGCCCGAAGACGGCTCGGCCGGCTGGCTCGCCCGGGCCGTGCTCTGGCGGGCCCGGGGCTGGCGCACCACCCGGCGCTCGCCGCGGCTGCTCTCCCTGGCCCAGGCGATGGTGCCCCGGCTGCAGGCCGAGAACGTGCCGTTGCGGCTGCTCGACAAGGGCGTCGACCTCGACCTGCTCGACCTGGTGCTCGCCCACGGCCTGCGCGTGCAGTTGCCCGAAGGGCGCCCGGTGGCCAAGTTCGGCCTCAAGCGCTGGCGCGAAGACCAGTCACCGGGTCGTCGTGACCTGGTGAGCCTGGCGGCAACCGACTGGGCGCGGGAGCCGATGCGGCTGGGCATCGACGAGGCCATGCGCGACCGCTACGGGTTCCGGCCCGATGCGGCGGGCCGCAAACCGCTCGACGACCTGCGTCCGTTCTACGAGACCCGGGGCCCCCGCGAGGCTCTCGGCGACTGGCTCGACGAGACGGCCACGGCCGTGACCGGTGGGGCGCTGCCGGCGCTGACCGACACGCTCGACCGGCTGCGGCTGGTGGCCCACGGCGAGGTGCTCGGGGTGCGGCCCGACGCGTATCCCCGGCTGAGCGGCGCCGACGTCGCCGGGGCACTGGCCCGCACGCTGCGGATCGGGCTGTTCGACGAGTTCGGCTGGCCCGCGCTCGAAGAGGCGGTGGCCGAGTTCCCGGTGCCCAAGCCACATCCCAACGGCTACACCGAAGAGCCGTTCACCGTCGCCGACTCCTGGCCCGCGCTCGTGCTCCACAACAAGCTCATGGCCGTGGTGGTGGGCCCACGGGAGATCCTGCTGCGTCACACGTTCCGTATCCCGAAAGACGTGCCGAGCTACTACTCGCGCTCGGTGGTCTTCGTCGACGGGCGGCTGCTGGTGCTGTGGGACAGCGAGAGCGGGGTGCACGGCTACTGGGACGACCGGGCCGACGAGGTCTTCCGGGTCGCCGGGGCGATGCCGCAGCACCACTTCAGCCGCTTCGGCACGTCCGCGCCGCTGCCCGGTGGCGGGCGCACCTTCGGCGGGCGCCCGCTGCTGCCCGGCGACCGCACCGTGGGCAAGGCCCACGCCGTGGTGAGCGACGGCTCGGGCTGGTGGCGTCTCGACGGGGAGATGGTCAACGGCCGGGGCTGGCGCGAGTTCGACCCGGCCACCGGCGATCCGGGGCGGCTCTCACGTCCGGCGTTCTTCGAGGCCGGGCTGGAGGCCGACGGGTCGGTGCCGGCCGACGACTGGTGTGCCCTGGCCCCGGTGCCGCCCGGGTTGGAGGGCACGCCGTTCGGCACGGCCGGCGGGCTGCTGGGCTGGCGCTCGGTGCGGTCGGCCGACGGGTCGGGCGAAGCGGTCTCGGTCACCGGTGACGTGGCCCGGCTCAGGCCGGAGCTGATGAAGTCGTCCGGAATCCACTGGCAGCCCGGGGTCGTCGGCCCGATCCGGATGCCCGGCGGGGGTCCTGCGGTGGCGTTGCTGATCGCGGGCCGGGGCACGTCCGTCACGTTCTCCGACGGCGAGGTGGGCGGTAGCGACGTGCACACCGGCCGGTCGTGCGACTACGCCAAGGGCACGCCACTCGTGCCGCCGGTGGTCTACTGGCACGCGCTGCGGGCGCGTGACGAGCAGGGGTCGGCGGCGCTGCGGGGCATCACCCGTGAGCAGGCCGCCGCGCTGGTCGAGGCCGCCCGGCGGGGCCGGGCCGAGAAGGCGGTGCGGCAGGTGCTGCCGCAGATCACCCACGAGAAGCTGGTTCTCGGGGTGGCGGGCGTGCTGGAGGTCGCGGTCGCGCAGGCGGAACGGGTGCGGTCGCTGCCCGAGCCGGTGAGCACGCGGCCGGTCGAGATCGTCAACACACCGGAGGCCGAGGAGCTTCCGGAGGCGGAGCCTCCCGCGGGGGCAGGTGTCGCGGTGCCGGCCACGGCCTCCGACCAGGATCTGGGCCGCGCGGTGGCCGGGCTCACCGAGAGGGCCACCTACTACGGCCACTACTCGGGAAGCCGCAGCAGTTACGAGACGCTGCCCAACCTGCGCGGGGTCGTCGCGGTGCTGACCGGCAACCCGCCGAAGAAGGGGCTGCTGTCCAAACTCGGCCTGGGCGCGAAGAAGCCGTCGTCGGCCGACGTGCCCACCACGTCCGTCGACTGGTCCACCCCGGTGACCGGGGGGCTGGGCGCCCTGGCCCTGCGCGCGTCCCTGGCGACCACCCCGCCCGAAGTCCGGTCGGCCCTGATGGTGCTGCTGGCCGAGGTGGCCCGGCACCCGGTGCTGATCCCGGCGGCCGGGCACTGGCGCCGACTCAAGCTGGTCTCCGTGAAATCGTCCACGCCCCAGGCGATCCGCGACCAGGAGGTCGAGCACGGCACGATGCTGCCCACCCGGGGTGGTCAGGCTTTCGCCTTCTTCTGGGACACCGAGTACCACGACGGTTCCTACCGGGGTGTGCTCACGGCCCTCGAACACGTCACCGAACCCGGTGATTTCGGCCCGGTTGACGGCTACCGCATCTCCCTCGAACGGGAGGGTGGCAGCTGGGGCAGCCCGGAGGCGATCCTCGCGCTGCTCGACCTGCTGGCGCAGCACGGGCCGGCGTCGTGGCGGCCGGAGGCGGTCGACGAGCTGGTGAACCGCACCGGCCTGACCCGCGCCGAGGCGGCGCTGTTGCTGGCCGGTCTGCTGCAGATCGACTCGTACGAGAACAACTTCCTGCCCAAGGAGGTCCGCGAGCTGCTCGGCCTGAAGGTGGCCGAGGCCAAGACGGCTCGAGACGCTCTGGTCGGGCGGCTCGACGTCGGGGCCCGGCTGCGGTTGCTGTCCGCGGCCATGCCCGACGAGCCCGCCGACCTCTGGGAGAAGGGGCCCGATGTCGAGCGTCTGGCCCGGGAGTGGGTGGCACTGTTCGGGCGCCGGGTGCCGGTGGCCGACGAGCTGGTCGCCGCGTTCGCCGCCTCCCGCAAGGGCGCGTACACCGGGGCGCAGGACGCGGCAGCCGTGCTGCAGGCGATGGCCGCACCCGCCGCGACCGGATGGCTGAACGTCGACCTGACAGCGCGTTTCGAAGACAAGCGGCTCACCTACGACGGCGATTCCGGATTCTTGCCGAGGCACCTGTCCGACACCGTGATCGGGTTGCTGTGGCTGGCCTACCACCTGCCCCTGCACGATCCGCTCCGGCGCACGCTGCCCGAGGTTTACGACGCCCTGCGCCAACGGCTCGCCCACCCCGGTCTGCTGATGCTCTTCCGGCAGGCCGAGGGGCGCACGCTCGACGGATTGCGGCAGGTCTACGGTCTGCCGCCCGCGCCGGAGGGGCCGAACGCCCCCGAGGAGCTGCTGGACCTGGGGGGTGCGGGGTATCTGGTCAGCCGCCCCTGGAGGTCCGAGCTGTACGTGCGGCCGGCCGCTCTCGACGGGGCCGGGCAACCGCTGCTGGCCCTGGGCGAGGCCGTGCCCGACCAGTGGAGCTACCCGTTGCTCGTCGCCCGCGGTGAGGCGCTGGCGCGGCTGGTGGCCGAGCTGCGGGCGCCGGAGGTGACCGAGGGGTGGCTGCAGGATCCGGCGGTGAGTGTGCCCGATCTGGTCGAGCGGGTGAGCGCCCGCACCGGGCTCGACGCCGCGGCGGCCCGCTACTACCTGCAGTTGCTGGCGTTGCCCGATCCGACCGACAAGAACGTGCGGCTCTGGAACGGCTGGACGCCCCGTCGGCTCAAGGCCGCCACGTCCGCCCTGACCGAGGCCGGGCTGGTGGTCGAGGGCAGGCGGGCGCGGGCCGGGCGGTCGGTGTTTCTGCCGTCGGCCTGGCTCAACGTGAAGGCGCCGGGGCTGCCGTTGGAGGCGTGGAAGGTGCCGTTGCTCGGGCTGTCACCGGGTGGGGCGTCGCCGCTCGACCTGGCGGTGCCGGTGACGTCGGTGCGGGAGCTCTTCCGGCTGGCCTGGGAGCGGGTCGAGGGTGACGACGGGCCGCGCCTGGAGGCCCTGCGCACCGGACGCGCGGCGGGGCGGGCGCGATGAGGGCCGTGGGGTCGGGGAGACTGACGAGCGTGACGGGAGCAGGACAGTGAGCGCGACGGTGACGCCGGGCGGTTCGGGGCCCTCCTCGGGTTCGGGGGCCGCCGGGCCGGGCAGCTCTGGGCCGGGCAACTCGGGGCCGGGCAACTCGGGGCCGGGCAACTCGGGGCCGGGCAGCTCGGGGCCGGGCAGCTCGGGGCCGGACGGATCGGCACCGGCCCCGGGCTCTCGGCAGGTCGACCCGCCGGAAGATCGCTACGCCGCCGAGCTGGAGTTCCTCGCCGCCTTCGACGACGGCGCCCGCCCACCCGGCTGGCATCTGACACCGCGGGCGGTGGTGACGTTCGTGGTCGGTAGTGAGCGGCCGCTGTCGCTGCCCGCCGGCCGTGAGCGCGAGGGCGTGCCGCGGCGGATGACGATCTCGGAGAAGTTCGTCGGTGAGCGGGCCCTGGTCGAACGGTGCGTGGTCACCCTGGCCGGTGAGCGCGGGCTGCTGCTGGTCGGTGAGCCCGGAACCGCCAAATCGATGCTGTCGGAGCTGCTCTCGGCCGCCGTGTGCGGCACGAGCGGCCTGGTCGTGCAGGGCACGGCCGGCACCACCGAAGACCAGCTCCGCTACGGCTGGAACTACGCGGCGCTGCTGGCACAGGGGCCGAGCCGGTCCGCGCTGGTGCCCTCGCCGGTGATGACCGCCATGTCGGCGGGGGCCGTGGCCCGGGTCGAAGAGGTCACGCGCTGCCTGCCCGAGGTACAGGACTCGCTGGTCAGCATCCTGTCCGACCGTCGCATCGCGGTGCCCGAGCTCCCGGGCGCCGACTCGGCCGTGCACGCCGCGCCGGGCTTCTGCCTGATCGCGACGGCGAACCTGCGTGACCGCGGGGTCTCGGAGATGTCGGCCGCGCTGAAGCGGCGGTTCAACTTCGAGCAGGTGCACCCGATCGCCGACATCGAGCTGGAGACCGCCCTGGTGCGGCGGCAGGCCACGGCCGTGCTCGAGCGGGTGCAGGCACCCTTCGCGGTCGACGACTCGGTGCTCGAGGTACTGGTCACGGCCTTCCGCGACCTGCGCAACGGCAGCACCGTCGAGGGCTGGGAGGTGGAGCGCCCGTCCACGGTGATGAGCACGGCCGAGGCGGTCTCGGTGGCGGCGGCGCTGGGGCTGGCCTCGGCGTACTTCCCGACCGGGCGGGACCCGCTGTCGCTGCTGCCCGGGCATCTGCTCGGCGTGGTGCGCAAAGACGACCCGGCCGACGCCGCGCGGCTGCTGGGCTACTGGGACGGCGCGGTGCGCCGCCGGGCCGAGCGCGGTGGCCGCCTCTGGCGTCAGGTGTGGGAACTGCGCGACCGGCTCGAGACGTGACCTCCTGATGGCGGCCCGGAAGAAGCTGCCCGACCCGCAGGCCGCGGTCGGCGAAATGGTGGCGGCACAGCCGTATCTCATCGGGGTGCGGCACCATTCGCCGGCGCTGTCCGCGGTGATCCCGGCGCTGCTCGACGAACTGCGGCCGCAGTCGGTGCTGATCGAGATGCCACCCCAGTTCGAACGATGGACGACGTGGCTGGGGCACCCGGACACGATGGCCCCGGTCGCGCTGGCCGGGTCGGGAGAACCGCTGCCGTTCTACCCGTTCGCCGATTTCTCGCCCGAGCTGGTGGCGATCCGGTGGGCGGTGGCGCGCGGGGTGCCGGTGGTGGCGTGCGACCTGCCGCTGGGTGACGAGGGCTGGGGCGGGCGTAGCCGGGCGAAGGGGCGCGGCAAGAAGAGCGCGGTGCACGAGGCGCCGTCCGGTGACCACTCGGAAACCGGCTCCGGGGCGCGAGAGCCGTTCGCCCAGGCCCTGCGTCGTTCCCAGACCGGCCGCGACGGCGACGACCTGTGGGACCGCGTCGTCGAGGCCCCGGCCCCCGGCGCCACGCCCGAGCAGGTTCGCCGCGCGGCCCTGGCCGTCGGCTGGGCCCTGCGCGCCGACGAGGCGGTCGACGGTCGTGTGGCCTCCGTCGACCTGCGGCGCGAGGCCCAGATGCGGGCCGTCGTCGCCGACCACCGGCGGCGGCACCCCGATCACCGCGTCGCCCTCCTGGTCGGGGCCTTTCACGCCCCCGCCCTCGTGAGCGCCGAGAACGTCGACCCGGCCAGCCAGACCGCCGAACTCGAGGCCCCGCGTCCGGTCGCCGAGGTGACCACGAGCCTGATCCCGTACGCAGACCCGTTGCTGGACAGTCGTTCCGGCTACCCCGCGGGCATCCGCGACCCCCGCTGGCAGGCCGAGACGGTGAGGGCGGGCGGAGATCCGGCGAAGGTGTCCGCGGCGGCGTCACGGGTGGCCGTGGAGGTCTGCGCCCAGATCCGCGAGGGCGGGCACCCGGCCGGGCCCGGGGAGGCCCGCGAGGTGGTGCGCCTGACCGAGGACCTGGCCCGGCTGCGCGGGCTCCCGGCGCCCGGGCGCAGCGAGATCGTCGAGGCGCTGAGCACGGTCCTGACCCAGGGCGAGACGCTGGGGCGCGGCCGGGTGGTGGCCCGGGCGATGGAGCGGGTGCTGGTCGGTGAGCGGCGCGGTCGCCTGGCCCCGGGCACTCCGCGGTCCGGGCTGGGGCCTTCGCTCGAGGCCCTGCTGAAAGAACTGAAGCTCCCGAATCCCGAGGCACCGCAACGGAAAGAGCTCCGGCTCGACCCGTTGCGCAGCCCGCTCGACCGGCGCCGCGAGATCACCCTGCAGCGCACCCAGGCCTGCGGCATCTACTTCGCGCTGCCCGGCGAGGTGCAGGGCGTGGGGGCGGCGGCCGCCCTCACCACGCTGTGGCTCGCCGAGTGGACGCCGTCCACGGCCGCGCTCACCGAGATCGCCGGTCTGCTGGGCGTGACGCTCGAGCAGGCGTCCGACGGCACCCTGCGCCGGCAGCGGGAGCGCGAACGCGCCGAGGGCGGCAGCACGGCGTCCCAGGTGCTCGAGGGGCTGCTGTCCGCGGCCGAGTGCGGCCTGCCCGGGCTGACCGCCGAGCGTCTCGACGACACGGTGCGGGTGCTGCCCGCCACCGCCACGCTGCCCGAGCTGCTGATCGGCCTCGACCTGCTGAGCCGCCTCGAGCAGGACACCGTGCCCGGCCTGGTGGGCCATCCGCTGCCCGATCTCGGCCTGGTGATCGACGAGGTGCACTCGGCCGCGATCCGGCAGGTCGACGGGCTGGCCGGTTCCACCGACCCGGCCGACGCCCGCGCGCTGCTGGCCCTGGTGGTGCGGCACGACCGGCTCGGCACCGGCCTGCGGCTCGACGCCGCGCTGAAACGCCTGACGCACGAGGGCAGTCCGCTGATGCGGGGCGCCGGGGCGGCGGTGCGGGTGCTGCTCGGGCTCGACGACGCCGCCGACCTCGGCGACCGGGCCGCGGCCTGGCTCGACCTGGACGCGCCGCTCGAGCTCACGGCCCGGCTCTCCGGTCTGCTGATCGTGGCCGGTCCGCTGCTGGAGGCCGGGGGTGATGTGCTCGACCCGCTGCTGGCCCGGCTCGAGGTGATGCCCGATGACCTGTTCCTGCGCCGGCTGCCCGCCGTGCGGGGAGGTTTCGACGTGCTCACCCCGGCCGCGCGGGCCCGTCTGCTGGCGGCGGTGGAGTCCCGGCTCGACGACCGGCTCGACCTGGTCATGACCACCGATCCGGTGCTGCTCGGGCGCTGGGCGCAGGCCGACGCGCACGCCCTCGAGGCGCTGCGCGAACGCGGTCTGGCCTCGGCGGTGGCGCTCGCCCCGGCCGACCGCTGGCGTCTCGTGCTCGGGCAGAAGGGTGAGTTGCGGGGCCAGGCGAAGCGTTACGGTCAGGCGCTCGACGAGCTCTACGGGCAGGGCCGGGGCGAGGGGGCAGGCAGCGACTTGCAGGGCAGTGGTGCCGGTGACGGCCCGGGGTACCCGGGCGTGCGTGAGTGGTCCGAAGACCTCACCCAGCTCTTCGGCGCCACCGTTCGCGAGGAGGTGCTGGCCGCGGCGGCCGCCGGTGGGCGTGTCGACGCCGCCCTCGCGATCGACCCGGCGTCCGCGCGTCCGTCGGTGGAACTGCTCACCAGTGTGCTGTCGCTGGCGGGCGCGCTGCCCGAGCGCACGGTGGCGCGGTTGCGCCCGCTGGTGGCCAAGGTGGTCTCCGATCTGACGCAAGAACTCTCGCGCACGCTGACCCCCGCGCTCACCGGCCTGACCTCGTCCCGCCCGACGCGCCGGGCGGGCGGCCCGATCGACCTGCACCGCACCATCCGGGCCAACCTCAAGACCGCCCGCTACCGCCCCGACGGCACCGCCACCGTCATCCCCGAGCACCCCGTGTTCAAGACCCGCAGCAAACGCACCACCGACTGGCGCATCATCCTGCTGGTCGACGTGTCCGGGTCGATGGAGGCGTCCACGGTCTGGTCGGCCATCACCGCGGCCGTGCTCTCCGGCGTGCCCGCGCTGACCACCCATCTGCTCGCCTTCTCCACCGAGGTCATCGATTTCACCGGCGTGGTCAGCGATCCGCTGTCGCTGCTGCTGGAGGTCTCGGTCGGTGGGGGCACCTCGATCGCGACCGGTCTGGCCGCGGCCCGCGAGCTGGTCACCGTGCCGAGCCGCACGATGGTCGTGGTGGTGAGCGACTTCGAGGAGGGCGGTTCGATCGGCCCGCTGCTGGCTCAGGTGCGCATGCTGGTGGACGCGGGGGTGCGCGTTCTCGGGTGCGCGGGTCTCGACGAGTCCGGCGCCGCGCGCTACAGCGTGTCCGTGGCGGGGCAGCTGGTCGGCGCCGGGATGCCGGTCGCCGCGCTGAGTCCGCTGGAGCTGGCGCGCTGGGTGGGGGAGCAGGTGCGATGAGTCTTCCTCCGGCTGATCCCCGGCTGGTCGCCGAGACGATCGCGGCGTTGCCCGCGCGGCTCCAGAAGCGGCTCGACGCGGCGGTTTCCGGTGCCGCAGACTGGACGTTCACCGACGGCACGGTGGTCATCGGCGCCGCCCGGGTGACGTTGCGGCCCGACGCCGGTGTGCTGCTCCAGGCTGAGAACGTGCTCTGCGACTGCCTTCTCGCACCGGCCTGTCTGCATCGCGCCGCGGTTCTCAGTGTCGCGCCGGTTGCCGAGGGGCCGATGGCGGACGCGCCGGTCACCGAACCGGAGGATCTCCCGGAGGAGTCCGGGTCACCTGAGGTGACCCGCACGGGGTCCGCAGAGCCGACACCCCCCGAAGGCGAGACGGAGGCGGCGGGTGCCGCCGCGTCCACCGTCGAAAGCACGGCCGAGACCTGGAAACCCGCTGAACGCGCGGCTGCCCGGATGATCTGGAACGCCGTGGGCCAGCTGCTCGAAGCCGGCCTGGCGGGTGCGGGCGCGGCCTTGCAGGGGCAGCTGCTGGCGGGCGTGCACCAGGCCCGGTTGCGTGCACTGCACCGGCTCGCGGCCGCGACCACCCGGGTGGTGACCGCCGTGCGCGCGGCGCGAGGTGACGACGTCTCGTTCTCGCTGCCGGCGCTGGTGTCCGACGTGCTGGAGGTGCTGTCGGTGGCGCACGCGATCGTCAGCGGCACGGGCGATCCGGCGCGCTGGAGGGGCACGGCGCGCACGGTCTACAGCGACGTCGGCGGGCTACGGCTGGCGGGGCTCTGTCTGGAACCGGTGATCAGTGCGGCGGGTTACGCCGGGGTGGTGGTCTGGCTGACCGACGCCGAGGGGCGGTTGTGGTCGGTGTCGGATGTCAAACCCGGTGGTCCGGAACGGGTTCCGTCGTCGGCGGGAGGGCCGGTGGCGGTCGGGGAGACCGGTCTGTCGCATCGTGACCTGGCCCGGGCGGGCATGATCATGTCGGCGGCCACGGCCAATCCGGAGGGGCGACTGGGCGCGGGTAAGGGGGTGCAGGCGGTGCGTGCCGCCGGTGTGGGGTGGACGGAACCGCAGCTCCTGAGCCGCTTCGGCCCGCTCGGCAGGCCTCAGCGCGATGTGGTGGGGCGCCACCCGAAACTGCTGACGCTCACCGTGTGCGGGGCCGAACGCGACGCGGTGCTGGCCGTCGACGACGAGGGGGAGGGCGTGAGACTGGTGGTGCCGCCGGGCGACCATCGGCAGATTCATCGCGACAACCTGCGTCTGCTGGCTGAGAAACCCGGGCTGCGGGTGCTGGCGATCGCCCGTCCGCTGCCCGACGAGAACGGGGCCGCGCGTTTCCTGGGGGTGCCGGGCACGCTCGAGCTGCTCGCGATCGGTGGTGGTGACCTGCGCCTTCCCGCGGCGATGGGCGGGCACGCCGATCTCGGGTTCGACCGGCTGTCGGTGCGTTTCCTGCGTCCGTCCGGGCCGCCGCCACCCTTCCCGCCGGCCGGTGATGTGATCGATCCGCTCCTGGCCTACCGGCGGCGGCTGGAACGGGTGGTCTCGGGCGGCCGGCGCACGCTGTCGGTGCCGGGGGTGCCCCAGGAGGTCCGTACCGAGGCGGCCGCGCTGCGCCGTGACCAGCTGGGCACCGCGGCGGTGCTGCTGGAGCGGCTGCTCGACGCCGCCCAGCCGGCCGGGCGGGACGTGTTCGGCCGGCTCACCGGCGACGGCGGGGGCGATCTGGCCCGGGCCTGGCTGTCGGCGGGCACCTATCAGCGAGAGCTGCTCACGGCACCGGTCTGAATACTGACCGCCCGTGAAAGGTGTGGCCTGTGCGGGTGATGGGTCGGTGAACCGGCGAGATCCGGCGCTGATGGCCGGTGTTGCCCCTAGACTGCGGGCATCGTGACCGAGCTGAGCAGCGACCTGGCGGAGGAACCCGCGCCGGAGGAGATCTCCGAGGAGCCGGAAACCGGTCTGCTGTCGCGCTGGTCGTTGCAGACCCCGGGTATCGACATCTTCTGGCCGATCCTCGCGGTCGTGCTCACGACGGTCGTGATCGTGGTGGCCTCGGTCGCCCACTCGTCGATGGCCGCGGTGGGGGTGGGTGACCCGCGCACCGACTGGGCCGCCTCGCCCAGCCCGGCGATGGACGCGCCGTTCGTGGTGGTGCAGGTGTCCAGCCGCCCGACCCAGGCGCAGGCCCAGGCCGAGGCACAGAAACTGATCATGGCGAAGTTCAACGCCGGGGTGCTGCGGTCGGACTTCTACGAGCCGATGAACAAGGGCTGGTACGTGGTGTTCGTCGGCCCGTTCGAGAACAGCACCGCCGGCAAGGCCCAGGCCGAGGCCGTCACCCGGCAGATCGAGGGCTCACTCGTGCGCACCCTGCGGCGGCGCTGAGAGCCCCACGGCGGGCAGGATCACCGTGTCGATGAGGTTGATGATCGACTCGCGTGAGGGGGCCTGGCGCTCGTAGAGCGAGCGGTACATCGCCATCGCCGGGCCGAGGGACGACAGCAGCTCGATGTCGATGTCGGGGCGCACCTCGCAGCGGTCGATCGCCCGCTGCATGACTACGCGGTACGACTCGATGCGCGGCTTGATCATGATCTCGGTGAGCGTCTCGAGCAGCTGCGGCTCGCTGGACAGCATCGACGTGACGCCGAGCATGATCTTCAGGTGGCGGTTGCTGTCGCTGACCACCTTGGGCTTGACCATGGCCACCAGGTCGCCGCGCAGCGTGCCGGTGTCGGGCGGCACGTAGGGGCCGCCGTCGGGCGTGACCGGGCGTTTCAGGCAGGCGATCGCGTCGACCACCAGGTCGGCCTTGGACGACCAGCGGCGGTAGAGCGTGGCCTTGCCGGCCTTGGCCCGGGTGGCGACCATGTCGACGGTCATCGACTCGTAACCCACCTCGGCCAGCACGTCGAGTGCGGCGTCGAGAATCTCCGGGTCGCGGGAGTGGTCTCGCTTGCGCCCGAGCCGCGCCGGTTCGGCTGTCTTCGCGGTCTCGGTGGTCATGGCTGTGGCACCTCTGTCTCGTCGTCGGTCGGGCGGTCGCCGCCCCGCTCAGGACAACGACGCCCGGTTCCAAATCGTACCCGCGGTGTTCCGGAACGCCCAGGTTGCGGAACTCACACGTACCGGAACGGCGGATTCCCGGAACTCGATGGTTTCGGAACTGCTGAGTCTCGTATATGGTTCCGGCTATGTCCCAGTCCACTTCGGCCGCCTCGACGACGGCATCCTCAGCCCGCTGGCTGACGCTGACGACAGTCGCGCTGGCCCAGCTGATGGTCGTGCTGGACACGACCGTCGTGAACATCGCGCTGCCCTCCGCGCAGGCCGACCTCGGGTTCTCCGACGGCGACCGTCAGTGGATCGTCACCGCCTACTCCCTCGCCTTCGGCAGCCTGCTGCTGCTCGGCGGCCGGCTGTCCGACCTGATCGGGCGCCGCCGCACCTTCATCACCGCGCTGATCGGCTTCGCCGTGGCCTCGGCCCTGGGGGGTGCCGCGCCGTCGTTCGGTCTTCTGGTCGCTGCGCGGGCGCTGCAGGGTGTCTTCGGGGCGCTGCTCGCGCCCACCGCCCTGGCCGTGCTGGCCACCACCTTCGTCGACCCGGTCGAGCGGCGCCGGGCCTTCGGCATCTTCGGTGCCATCGCCGGTATGGGCGGCGCCATCGGCCTGCTCCTCGGCGGCGTGCTCACCGAGAACCTCGACTGGCGCTGGAATCTGTACGTCAACTGCTTCATCGCCGTCATCGCGGTGGTCGGCGCGCTCTTCTTCCTGCCCCACGTGCAGCGCTCTGGCCCACGCCCGAAGCTCGATGTACCCGGCACCGTGCTGGTCTCCGCCGCGCTCTTCGGCCTGGTCTACGGCTTCTCGCACGCCGAGACCGACGGCTGGGGCAACGGCCTGACCATCGGGATGCTGATCGGCTCGGTCGTGCTGGGCACCGCGTTCGTGTGGTGGCAGACCCGCGCCGAGCACCCGCTGATGCCGCTGTCGATCGTGCTCGACCGCAACCGCTCCGCCTCCTACCTCTCGGTGCTGCTGGCCGGCATCGGCATGTTCGGCATCTTCCTGTTCCTCACCTACTACCTGCAGATCACGCTGGGGTACTCGCCGATCAAGACGGGCCTGTCGTTCCTGCCGATGATCGTGGCGCTGGTGTTCACGGCGCAGATCTCGAGCAACTTCCTGCTGCCGCGGTTCGGCCCGCGCGTCATGGTGCCGTCGGGCATGGTCTTCGCCGCCGTCGGTGCGTTCTGGCTCACCGCGCTCGACCTGAACAGTGCCTACTTCCCGGGCATCCTGTTCCCACTGGTGCTGATGGGCATGGGCTTCGGCCAGATGATGCCCGCGGCCATCCAGACCGCCACGCTCAACGTCGACCCGCGCTTCGCCGGTGTGGCCTCGGCGCTGGTGAACACCGGCCAGCAGGTGGGCGGTTCGCTGGGCACGGCGTTGATCAACACGCTGGCCGCGTCGGCCGCCACCTCCTACCTGGCGTCGCACCAGCCGGCCACCCAGGAGGTGCTGGCCCAGGCCCAGATCCAGAGCTACAGCACGGCGTACGCCTGGGTCGGCGGGTTCTTCGTGGCCGGTGCGGTGCTCGCGGCGCTGCTCTACCGCTCGCGCACCGAGACCGTGCAGGTGACGGCGACGACCGGGCCCGGCGCCGGGGCGTCAGACGCGGAGCCGGTGATCATGCACTGAGGTAAGCGCTCCGGCGACACGCTTGCCTGGTCGCGACACCGTGGCCGGCCCGCGGCCCCGTTGCTCTCGGCTACGACACCGTGGCCCGGCGGGGACACCTGAGGCCCTGAGCGCCTGAGCGCCTGAGCGCCTGAGGGCCTGAGGGCCTGAGGGCAGAGGGCCTGAGGGCCTGAGGGCAGAGGGCCTGAGGGCCGGAGGGCCTGAGGGCCGGAGGGCCTGAGGGCCTGAGGGCCGGAGAGCCGGAGAGCCAGAGAGCCAGAGGGCCGGAGAGCCAGAGGGCCGGAGAGCCAGAGAGCGCAGAACGGTACGGACCTGGTCGCCTCAGGCGTGGTGGTCCGGGCGGACGTCCCTGGTCGCGTATCGCGGCCAGGGACGTCCTGGGTTTGGGGGTCGTCGGCCAGCTGCATGGGGCGCGTACGGCCGTGTGGGGCTGACGGCGGACGAAGGCGGCCCGGCGTGGCGGGGTGCAGCCGTGTGGGGCTGACGGCGGATGAGGGCGGCCCGGCGTGGCGGGGTGCGGCCGTGTGGGGCTGACGGCGGACGGGCGGCCTGGCGTGGCGGGCTGCGGCCGTGGCGATGTGGCGGCGAATGCTGCGGCAACCACGTCGTTGATGCATTCTCGCTCCGGCTGGCCGCTGCCGCTGCCGCTCACATGGGGTGGGGAATACGGTCGCCAAAACTTCCGGACGATCGACAAGGTTCAGGTCCACTTTCCTTATGTGACGACCGGGCAAATCAGAAACAAAACCCCCTGCCCTCCCGGCCCGGTCGGTGAACAGGCGTGCCCCGTACCGGGCTTCGACTCAGCGGCGGGCGTTGAGCCAGCGGTGATTCGGGCCCCGGGTCGCGGAAGAGACGCGCGCCGGGGACCGGCCTCCCATCAGGCCCGGAACGTAACGGCCGGTTGAGGCGTCTGGAACGTGTGCGCCCGTCAAAAGGCGGCAAGCGGCACGGGTGGGAGGATCACGGCATGGCACCCGCACCCCGGGACTGGTTCAGCAAACAGTTCGGCGAGACCTTCGACGACAAGGCCCGCGAGATCGGCCGGTTCAACCTGGCCATCTTCGGCAAGACCGGCGTGGGCAAGAGCACGCTGGTCAACGCCATCTTCGGCGAGGACGTGGCGGAGACGGGCATCGGTCAGCCGGTGACCCAGGGCAGTCATCTCTACCTGCATGCCGACGGGCACTTCGGCGTGCTCGACACCCGCGGCCTGGAGATCGGCACCGACGACGCCACGATCCTCGACGAGCTCGAGACCTACATCAAGGACATGCGTCGTCAGCCGCAGGCCGACCAGGTGCACGTGGCCTGGTACTGCGTGCGGGCCGGCGACCGGCGCTTCGAGGACACCGAGGAGGCCTTCATCCGCGGCCTCGACCGGCTCGGGCTTCCGGTGCTCATCGTGCTCACCCAGGTGCCGATGCGCGACGGGGAGTACCACCCCGACGCGATCGCCCTGCGTGACGCCATCGCCGAGCGCGACCTGCCGGTGAACGGGCAGATCTTCCTCACCAACGCCAAGGCCGACGACTTCGCCGGGCTCGAGGCGCACGGCCTTCAGGAGCTTCTGGATGCCACGTTTCTCGTCGCCCCGGCGGGAGTACAGGAAGCGCTCGTGGCTGCGCAGAAGATCGACCTGAGCCGCAAGCGCGCCTCGGCCGAGAAGGCCATCCGGGCCGCGGTCGGTGCGGCCGCGGCGGCCGGGGCCACGCCAATCCCGTTCTCCGACGCGGCGGTGCTCGTGCCGATCCAGCTGACGATGATGGCGACGATCTCGCACATCTACGACGTCGGCGTCGACCGTTCCACCGCGGGGGCCCTGGCCGCCACGGCGGCGGCCACCGCAGGCGGGCGCTCGCTGGTGACGGGCCTGATCAAGACCGTTCCGGGAGCGGGCACGCTGATCGGCGGCGGCATCGCGGCGGCCGTGGCCTCGGCCGTCACCTGGGCCGTCGGCCAGGCCTGGACCACCGTCTGCTCGCGCCTGTCGCAGGGCAAGCTGCAGGGAGTCTCGGGCGCGCTCGACAGCGACGCGATCCGCGAGCTCTTCCTCGACGAGTTCCGCGGCAACATGCGCAAGAAGCTGCCGGGCGGCTTCAAGTCCGTCGACCGCAAGTAGAGCCCTCACGTGAGGACGCCCACCAGCGTCCTCACGTGAGAAAGCCACGTCAGAAAAGCCAGGCGAGAAAGCCAGGCGAGAGAGCTCAGGCCTTACGCCGCCACCAGGCCTGCTCGGGCTCGGTGATCGGCACCCGTGACCCGGGCGCGGTGGCCTTCGTGGTCACCTTGCGCTCCGACGGCGCGAAGATGATCTGCGAGATCTGCTGGTAGTGCAGATCGGAGTCGGGAATGTAGTTGATGGTGCTGAGCGCCTGGTCCTGACCGGCGGACTCCATCACGAACTTGCCGTAACCGAGGATCTGGCCGGTGACGGTGCGGTCGTACCGCATGTCGGTGACCTTGGACATCGGCATGATGTCGACCTGCCGGGTGATGATGCCGTGCACCAGCATGAGCCGGCGGTCGGTGGCCAGGAACAGCTCCTCGTACCACTCCCAGGCCTTGAGGATCAGCCGGCTGAGCAGCAGCAGCCACACCACGGTCAGGATCTGGACGAACAGCCCGCTGGCCGCGTTGCTCACCCAGGCCAGGATCAGAAGGCCGAACACGGCCGTGGCCGTCGGCTCGGCGAGCACCACCCAGTGCCGGCGCAGCATGAAGACGATCTGCTCGCTCGGGATGAGGTAGCGGTCCAGTTCCTTCGGAACTCCTGGGCCGAATCGTTCTGAATGCCCCACCATGCGGACCACTCTAGGCGAGCAGCGATGAATTGGCTGTCATCGACCCGGGAAAAGCAAGGCACTTTATTCCCACTGAATTACTCCTAGCACTGCCGTGACAGCGCACCGCGACCATCACGTCCGCCATCACCCACCCGATGTGGTTGAGAGCGCGACCTATGCTGGCGCCCGAACCAGGAACCACAGGAGGCAGCCATCAGCATCGACCAGCTCACCGCACTCCAGAGGGCGCTCCCCGGCGCGAAACTCGTGGTGGACCCCGACGTGCTGGCGAGCATCAGTCACGACGACGCGGAATGGGCGCCGGTGGGCAAGGCCCTGGCCGCCCTGCGCGCCACCTCCACCCAGGAGGTCAGCGCCGCGGTGCGGGTTGCGGCCGAGCTCGGCATCCCCGTCGTCGCCCGCGGGGCCGGCACCGGATTGTCCGGCGGGGCCAACGCGGTCGACGGCTGCCTGGTGATCGACCTGTCGCCGATGAACCAGATCCTCGAGATCGACGTCGAGAACATGATCTGCGTGGTCCAGCCCGGGGTGGTGAACGACGACCTCAAGGCCGCCGTCGCCCGGCACGGCCTCTGGTACCCGCCCGACCCGGCCAGCGCGCCCTGGTCGACCATCGGCGGCAACGTCAGCACCAACGCGGGCGGCCTGTGCTGCCTCAAGTACGGCGTCACCCGCGACTACGTGCTCGGCCTCGAGGTCGTCGTCGGCGGTCCGGCGGGGGAGTACGGCACCGTCACCCACATCGGCCACCGCACCACCAAGGGCGTGGCCGGCTACGACCTGACCGGGCTCTTCGTCGGTTCGGAAGGCACCCTCGGCATCGTCACCGAGATCACCCTGCGCCTGCGCCCCGCCCGTCGTGAGGCCCCACGCACCGTCGTCGGCGCCTTTCCGAGCCTGGTCAAGGCCGGTGACGCGGTCGCGGCCGTCACGAGAGATGGCCTCCTGCCCACCGCCCTCGAGCTTCTCGACCGCGCCTGCCTCCAGGCCGTCGAGGACTGGAAGCACCTCGGTCTCGAGGCCGACGCCGAGGCCCTGCTGCTCGCCCAGATCGACACCCCCGGCGAGTCCGGGCAGGCCGAGGCGACCGCCACCGCGGAGGCGTTCGAGGGGGCCGGAGCCCTGTGGGCCGCCGTCTCCACCGACGAGCAGGAGGCCGAGGCCCTCTTCGCCGCCCGCCGCCTGGCCTACCCGGCGCTGGAACGGCTCAGCCCGGTGCTCACCGAAGACGTCTGCGTGCCGCGCTCGCAGGTTCCCGCCATGCTCGCGGCGGTGGTCGAGATCGCCGAGCGGCACGGGGTTTCCATCGCCACCATCGCGCACGCCGGTGACGGCAACCTGCACCCGCTCATCCTCACCCCGCCGAACGACGACGCCGCCCGGGTGGCCGCGCAGGCGGCGTTCGAGGAGATCCTGGCCCGGGCGATCGCGGTCGGGGGCACGGTCAGCGGTGAACACGGCATCGGCCTGCTGAAACGTGAGGGGCTGCACCGCGAGCTGCCGCCGCCGGTGCTGGCGATGCAGGTGGCGCTGAAGCAGACCCTCGACCCGCTGGGGCTGTTCAACCCCGGTAAGGCTATTTAGACGGGGCATTGAGGACGCGTCGGTCGCCCGGGCGTCCGGGGCTCCTAGGGGTGCCGTGCCCGGCCGGGCCACGGACCGAGCTCCCTTCCGGAATGCCGCAGACCGTCCGAGACTGGACGCCATGCGGAGTTTCGTGGTCACGGGCGGTGGACGCGGGGTCGGGCGGGCGATCGTGGAGCGGCTGCTCGCGAACGGCGACGCGGTGGTGGCGGTGGAGCTGGACGCCCGGGCGCTGGCCTGGGTGCCGACGCACCCGGCGGCGCAGCGGGTGATGGCGGTGCGGGGCGACGCCTCGCTGGAGGACGTGGCCGAGCAGGCCGCGAAAATGGCCGCCGCGGTGGCGCCGCTGACCGGCTGGGTCAACAACGCCGCGCTGTTCCGCGACGCGTCGCTCGACTCGGCCGACGCGACAACCGTTCTCGACCTGATCACCAGCAACCTGGCTCCTGCGGTCACCGGCTGCGCGGTGGCGGTCAAGCACTACCTGGCCGCGGGCAGCGGGGGCTCGATCGTCAACGTGAGCAGCCATCAGGCCCAGCGCCCGGTGCGCGGGGCCCTGCCCTACGCCACGGCCAAGGCCGCGATCGAGGGTCTGACCCGGGCCGCGGCCGTCGACCACGGCCCGGCCGGGATCCGGGTCAACGCGGTGGCCCTGGGCTCGATCGAGACCGAGCGCAACCGGGGTTTCCTGGCCGGGGCCGAGGAGGTCATGGCCGAGCTGCACCCTCTCGGCCGGGCCGGGCTGGCCGAGGAGGTCGCCGACGCCGTGGCCTACCTGCTGTCCGACGCGTCGTCGTTCGTGACCGGGGCCGTCCTGCCGGTGGACGGCGGCCGGGCGGCCAGAGGCCCCGACCCCGAGGAGAACTGACTGTCCGCACCCTGCTGATCACCCGTGGTGGTCTAGGATCGCCGCGTAACGGGGTGAGCAGCAGCATTCGGACACGTGCCTACTCGGGGAGAGCGCCATGAGCACCGACATACCGAAGATCGACGCCGAAGCACGGCTCCAGGCGGTGCACCGGTTCACCGACGAGCTCGGTGCCCCGGAAGACGGCTCGTTCGACCGCATCGCGCAGATGGCCGCCAAGATCTTCGGCACCCCCATCGCCACGGTGAGCATCGTCGACGAAGACCGGGTCTGGTTCGCTGCCACCCAGGGGCTCGACGGCGTGAAGCAGGTCGGCACCGAGCCCGGTCTGTGTGCGTCGGTCGTGCACCACGACGGGCCCTACGTGGTGCAGGACGCCGAGAACGACCCGCGCACCGCCGACCATCCGCTGGTGACCGGCGACCTGGGGCTGCGCTTCTACGCCGCGGCGCCGATCGAGGTGGAGGGCCACGCGCTCGGCACCGTCAACGTGATCGACCAGAAGAGCCGGCCGCAGCTCGACCCGACGCAGATCAGTCTGCTCGTCGACCTCGCCGCGACCGTGGCTCAGCTGATGGAGGTGCGGCTGGTCGCGCTCACCGCGATGAAGCAACGCAAGGTCGTGCAGGTCTGATCCGGGGCTGGTTTCCGGGCCGCCTGGCCGGTGAGTGTTAAGAGCCTGTCAGGCGGCATATATAAAGTCTCCACATGAAGTGACCGGCGCGGTGCGGCGGTATTACATGGTCGCGAGCCCGCTGGTAAGCGGTCGGTCAGTGACTTCCGCAGCCTCGGAAAACCGCTGGTCCCGCCCGGTTTCGCTGCAGGTTCGAGCGCCGGCGAGGGCCGGGAACCGCGCGTCGACCCTGACCGTCTCGTGGTTCCCGGCCCTCGTCGGCCTCACCGTTCGCGCGCCCACCGACGTTCGTGCGCCTATCGTCCGCTCGGCCATTCGTCCGGGTTGGAAGCTCTTTCGGGCTGGCCCTGCGTCAGGTCGACGATCAGGCCGAGGCCGCCGGTCCCGGAGGCACCGGAGCCGCCCCGGCCGAACGCGGTGTCCAGCACCGATCCGTCCGCCGCCCGCGACACGCTCAGCCCCTCCACCGACACGCTGCCCGGCCGCACCCGGAAGTCGCCGAAGATCTCCGGCAGTACGTTCGGCCCGGTGTAACGGATGAGCTGACGCAGGATCGCGATGCGCCAGATGTCCTGGTGCCCGGTGTCGTCGCGCAGGCGGCCGAACAGCGCGTCGAAAAGGGCCAGCAGCTCGGCGAACCGGTCGGTGTCCAGGCCCTGGCCGCTCTGCCGGGGCACGAACGCGACGGCGCTGCCGATGGTCCGGCGCAGTTGATCGTCGTCCATCTGCCGGATCTGCGGCAGCAGCGCGTGGGCGAGTTCGGCCACCTGGTCGCGCGCGGACTGCTGGGTGGCCCGCGAGCGCACCAGGATCGCCTTGCCCAGGATGTCGAACTCGGTGGCGCAGTCCGGGTCGAGGAATCCACGCGACGACAGGGGCAGCAGCCCGCGGGCCAGGCGTCCGAGCATCGTGCGGGCCCGGCGTTCGGGGGCGCGCACGAGCTGGGCCAGCATCAGGGCGAACCCGGTGACGACGGCGGCCGCCGGGGCGTAGGGCATCCAGCCCACCGGCGCGTAGCGGTCGATTCCCAGGTCCTGCCACCAGAACACTGCGCTGGTGGCCACGGCCCCGGCGGCGATCCAGGCGAGCAGGTCGAGCACGGCGGCGGCGTACCCCCGACGGCCCCGGCGCCCGAAGCGCTCGGTGATCAGCCCGGCGGCGAGAGTGGCCCCGGCATCGAGGTCGGCCAGACGGTAGGGATGGATGGCGCGGTCGACGGCGTCCGCCGCCTGCGCCCGCCGCAGCCGGCCCAGGCAGAAGGCACACAGCCCGAAGGCCACGACGGTCGCACCGAGCACGACGTACAGGCCGATCATCTGGTCGTCGCTCATGTCACCGCGTACGAGTAGCAGACCCGGTCACCGCGCAGGTGGCTCCGGATCCGGCCGGTCTGCTGCAGCACGATCAGCGCGTGGGCCACGTCGTCGCGGTCGAACTGGGTGCCCAGGATGATGTCCACGACGTCGAGCTGCAGCCACGGACGCCGCGCCAGATAGGTCATCACCTCGCGGGCGGTGCCGATGCGGTCCTGGCTCGGCACGAATCCGCGCGCGGCGGCTGCGGGCCGACGCTGCGGGTCGCGGCGGGGCGGCACGATGGGCGTGGCCGGTCGGGCGGGGGGCGCCGATGACGGACGTTGCTGTCGCCGCTGCGCCGGGATCGGCCCGGTGAACGCGGACGGCGACGCCGAGAAGGTCTGGCGTCCGGCCGGGGGCGGGGTCCAGACCGGGGGCGTCCAGGTGCGGGCGCGACGGGGCTGGGTGGTCGGCTCACCCCGGTCGGCGCGGTCGGCGCGGTCGGCGCGGTCGGCGCGGTCGGCGCGGTCAGTGGGGTCGGTGCGGTCGGTCGGGCCGGTGGACGCGTCCGCGACGCTTCCGGCGGCCGTCTCCCGGGTGCGGGTGGACGCGTCGGTGGACGTGGGCATCCCGGCCCGACCACCGCCGTTGAGGGCGGCCAGGAGTTGTGCGGCGAGTTCCTCGGCCTCCGGGTCGCCGGACCCTCCGGAACCCGAGGCCCCCGAACCGTTCCGGCCGGCGGACGCGGCGAGGCCGTCCGGCGCCGGGGCGCCGGCCGGGTGGCCCGGGGTGTCGCCGAGGTAGTCGCCCGTGCTGCTGCCGATGTCGGTGCCGGAGGCTGCCGCGCGCGCGGCCGGGTACGACGTGACGTCGCTGCTCATGCCCTGCTGCGCGTAGGTCTGCTGGGCGATGCTGCGTCGGCCGGCCTGCGGTGAGGGGGTGTGCGGTCGAGGTCGGTCGGAGTACGGCTGGTCCGCGAACGGCTGGTCCGCGAACGGCTGGTCCGCGAACGGCTGGTCGGAGTACGGCTGGTCTGTGTACGGCTGGTCCGCGTACCTGGTGTCCGGGTACTGGTCGTCGGTGTACCCGGGATGGTCGGTGTACTCGGGGTGGCCGGGGTAGTTCGCGGAGTCGGTGTAGTCGTCGTCCAGGTGCTGGTCGCGGGTCAGGGTGCGACGGAAGTCGGCGTGGTAGGCGGCGCGTTCGTCGGCGGGCAGGGCGTCGGCGGGCAGGGCGTCGCCGGACGGGTCGGCGTAGTAGTCCTCGTCGTCCTCGAGTTCGTCGTAGACCGGTTGTGCGGTGTACCCGTCGTAGCCCTCGTCCTGGTACCCGTCGTCTCCGTACCCCGGGGCCGCGTGATCTCCGTCCGGTCCTCCGTCGTGCCCGCCATCGCTGTACCCAGGATGGCCGTGGGCGTTCCGGAGCACCGCGTACGGATCCGCGTCATTCCGTCCCGCGAGACCCGCATCCCCGAAGTCGTCGCCGTACCCCGAACCCTGGTGACCAGCGTCCGCGAACCGTGCGTCCCCGAACTGTGCGTCCCCGAACTGTGCGTCCCCGAACTGTGCGTCCCCGAACTGTGCGTCCCCGAACTGCGCGTCCCCGAATCGTGCGTCCGGGAACCGTGCGTCCGGGAACCGCGCGTCCGGGAAACCCCCGGCCCCACGGGCGTCCGCCCCGAAACCCGGATGCCCGGTGGCCCCGTACCCCGCAGCCTCGTACCCCGCGTCCTCAAACCCGGAGCCCTCAAACCCGGAGCCCTCGGCGCCCCCCGGAGCGCCGGAGAACTGATCAGAAGACGAATCCGCGTAACCCGCATAACCCGCGCCGAACGGTGCCGCGGCTGATTCCGGGCCCGCCGGCCAGCCGGCCGCGGCGTCGGACGGGAGCTCCTCACCGGCGGGATGAGTCCCCTCGAATCCGGCCGGCTCACCGGCATTCCGCAGCGCTCGCCGACCGCGGCGGCGGGGGGAGGGCTCGGGGCCGCTGAAAGGGGTGTGGAACTCCGACACGCGGCGACTATAGCTCTGGGTATTTCATTCATGGCGTTATGTGTTCACGACACCTCGGCACTACTTGGCCACGAGAACCCGGTACCGGCACTTAACGGGCCAATGCCGTCACCGCCGAAGAGATTCCGGTGGCCGGGCGGGCTACAGGTCCGGAGGGAGCGCGTCGAAGATCCAGAACAAGTACTGACCGCTTCTGGGAGGACACCGGTGCTGGTGGGCCGCCGTGCCTCTTTCGTCGTCGTCGTGATCGGCGTGGTTCTCGCGATCGTCTACGCGATGAACCTGAGTCCCGCCTCGAACAGCGCGGCCAGCGCGATCGTCGGCGTGGGCACCGTGCTCGCGCAGGTCGTCGGTCTGCGTCTGCACCGTCCGGTCGACAAGCTGCCCTGGGTGCTGCTGATCCTGGCCACCGTCAGCTTCTGCGGTGGCATGACGGTGCGCGCCTGGGCGGTCGGGCAGACCGGCGTGCTCCAGTTCGCCGCCGACATCTTCGCGGTCTCCGGCTATCTGCTGGCCAGCCTCGCCCTGATCACCATGCTGCGCCGCCGCGTCGGCGTGCAGCGGCACGCCGTGGTCGACGGGGTGATCGTGGCGCTCGGCGCCGGTCTGATCGCCACCGAGTTCCTCGCCCTGCCCGCCGCCCGGGTCGGCAACCGCCCCGACCTGGTCTCGGTGCTGGCCGGTCTGTACCCGCTGCTCGACATCGTGATCCTGCTGCTGGTGCTGAATCTCGGCTTCTCCACCGCCTCGGGCCTGGCCAGCTTCCGCTTCCTGGTGCTGGCCATCGCCGGCCTGTTCGTCGGTGACACCGGCTACGCGATCATCGGCGCCCGCGGCCACCTGACCGGCTCACCCCTGCTCGACCTGCCGTTCCTCCTCGGCTTCACCATGCTCGCGGCCTGCGCCCTGCACCCGTCGATGGCCGAGCTGAGTGCCATCCGGCCGCGTCCGGTGCAGGCCTGGTCGATGGCCCGGCTCAGCCTGATCCTGCCCGCGCTCGCCAGCCCGGTGGTCGCCGTGCTGGTGCTCAACGGCGGCAGCTACGACAACCTCGCGCTCGCCCTGGCCACCGGCGGCCTGATCGCTGCCCTGGTGTTCCGCGCGGTCTCGGCCGTGCGCAGCAACGCCGAGATCCAGCGCGGCCTGGTCTTCCGCGCCACCCACGACCCCCTCACCGGCCTGCCCAACCGGGACGCGCTCACCCAGAACGTGGGGGAGATGCTGGCCTCCCGCCGCACCGAGGGGGTGTGGCTGCTCTACCTCGACCTCGACGGCTTCAAGCTGGTCAACGATCACTGGGGGCACGAGGTCGGCGACCTGCTGCTGGTCGAGGTGTCGAAGCGGCTGCGCGACCTGACCGAGGGCACCTCCATGCTCGCCCGCATCGCCGGTGACGAGTTCGTGGTGGCCTCCTTCGGGCAGACCGTGCACGCCGACGCGCTCGCCGAGAAGATCCAGACCGCGATGGCGCAGCCGGTCGAGCTGCCCGGCATCGAGCTGGTGGCGGTCGCCTCGATCGGCATCGCCCCGCTGACCGACCAGCGCAGCGCCGAGTCCCTGCTGCGCGACGCCGACCTGGCCGTGAACCGGGCCAAGGCGGAGGGCCGCGGCCGGGTGCGGGTTTTCGACGCGGCCATGCGCCAGAGCGTGCGCGACCGGGTCGAGATCGAGCTCGCCCTGCGCCAGGCCGTGCAGCGCGGTCAGCTCTGGGTCTCGTACCAGCCGATCGTCGAGACCCGCACCGGCCGCCCCGTCGGCGCCGAGGCGCTGGTGCGCTGGACCCACCCGGTGCGCGGCCCGATCTCACCGGTCGAGTTCATCCCGGTCGCCGAGGAGACCGGCCTGATCGACCAGATCGGCACCTTCGTGCTCGAGGAGTCGCTGCGGCAGATGGCCCTCTGGCGCGACGAGGGCCTGCTGCCCGAGACCTTCTACATGTCGGTGAACGCCTCGGCCCGGCAGTTGCGCGACCACAGCCTGCGCCGCAAGATCGCCGACGGACTGCGGGTGTACCGGCTGGGCGGTGACCGCCTCAGCCTGGAGATCACCGAGTCCATCCTGATCGGCGACAACCGGCAGGTGCTCGAGGTTCTCGGCAGTCTGCGAGGTCTGGGCATCGGCCTGTCGGTCGACGACTTCGGCACCGGCTACTCGTCGCTGAGCTATCTCAGCCGGTTCCCCGTCACCACGGTGAAGGTGGACCGGGCGTTCGTCACCGGCCTCGGTGTCGATCCCGGTGACGAGGCGATCGTGCGGGCCATCGTCGCCATGTCCACGGCACTGCACCTGGGCGTCATCGCCGAGGGTGTCGAGACCGAGCAGCAGCGCGATGCCCTGATCGGGCTCGACGTGGCGCGCGGTCAGGGCTGGCTGTGGGGCAAGGCGGTGCCGCACGACGAGTTCGCCGAGAAGCACCTGCGCACCCTGCTGGAGAGCCCGACCTGGAAACCGCCGGTGCCGCAGACGAAGGACAGTCTGTCCCAGGCCTAAGCGGTTGCGGTGTCCGGGAACTCGTAGCCCCAGTAGACCTGGGCGTCGAGCTGGGCCCGCTTCAGCCCGGGCAGGTGCCGGGCCGCCATCCGCTCGATGCCCGCGGCCAGCAGACGGCGTGAGCGGTGCGAGCAGATGTCGAGCACGAACACCCCGTCGTGGGCGTTGACGGCCTCGCAGAGCTGCTCGATCAGCCGGCTCATCGCCACGCTGCCCTGGTACTCCGGCTCCACGGCCACGAAACCCACGTACCAGATGCGCTTCGCGGCGTAGAGCTCCGGCCACTTGCGCTCGAAGTACTCCGGTGAGATCAGGTGCACCGCGTCGAGGTCGTTGGTCAGGGTCGCCAGGGCCGCGAGCCGGTCGTTCTCCTCGTCGCGCACCACGTACTTGTCCACGCGGTGGTCGAGGCACAGCTCCTTGAACTCCGCCTGCGTCATCAGGTGCCGCTGCACGGCCTGACTGCGCAGGTCCTGGAAGGCGTTCTCGTACAGCGCCCACAGGTCGCCGTCGGCGTCGTCGAGTGTGCCGGTCACGTAGTGCTCCACCGAATGTCCTCCGAACCTGGTCCGCGAAAATCACGACACTGTGCAGTGAATGACCGAGGTGCCGGTGCGGTCCACGAGCGGGAAGGCCAGACAGGTGACGGGGCGGGCAGTTTCCGCCCACTGGGACGATCTTGGTGACGCAGGGTCAGGAAGGATCAGATGCCGCCCGGTCCGTCGAACCGGGGAAGGGTCAGGCGAAGAGCGGGGGCAGCGCCAGCAGCATGACCACCGACCAGGTGACGTGGGTGGCCATCGGGGCCAGGATCCCGCCGCTGGCCCGGCGTTCCAGCCCGAGCACGGCGCCGAGCAGGAAGGCCGCGAACACCAGCATCGGGTTGCGGGTGGCGATCGTGGCCAGGGCGTAGACCACGGTCGAGATCAGCACCGGGTGCCGTCGCCCGATCGCGGCGAACAGGGCGCCGCGGAAGAAGACCTCCTCGGCCAGCCCGTTCAGCAGGGTCACGGTGGCGATCAGGGCGAACGAGCCCTCGCGTTCGTGGGCCAGGACGTGCGTCACGAAGTCACGCAGGGGCGGGATCTCGCGCACGATCAGTGCGCCCACCACGAAGACCGCGCCGGCCGCCAGACCCAGCGCGACCCCGTTGAGCAGAGGACGCCGCACGGCCCCCCGGTACGAGGTCCAGCCCAGGTGCAGGGGACCCGACGCCAGCCCGCCCACCGTCCAGACCACCGCGACCAGCAGGGTGAGCGGGTAGAAGACCGGGTCGCCGGGCTCGATCGAGAGCGAGACGCCGAGCAGCACCGCACCCGTCACCAGGGTCACGGCGGTGATGATCCGCCGGCGGCGGAACCGCGAGTCCGGCTCGCTGTGGTCGCGCGGCACCCGTTCGATGAGGGACGCGCGGAGCCAGGTCTCGAGGACGCGTCCGGCGGCGGTGCGGCGGAGGGTGAACGCGGCGAAGTGTTCCAGTCGACGGCTGGCGCGCGCCTCCAGGGTGGATCGGGTGGGGTGGTCCAGCGGTTCGGTGGGCCCGTGGCTCAACGACCTGCCTCCTCGGCCTTCTCCCGGTCGGTCTTCTCCTGGTCGGCTTTCTCCCGATCGGCCTTCGCCCGGTCGGCCAGGGCCAGGCGCACCGACTCGTCGTAGCCGATCGTCGGGCCGGGCACGATCTCCTCGATCGAGTGGTCGCGCACCACCACCTCGTTGATCATCGAGTCGACCAGGTTGCGGGCGGTGGCCGTGTCGACGTCGGTGACCAGCGCCAGCCAGTGCGACGACAGGCTCGGCGTGAGCAGGGGGACCGTGACGTTGGGCAGCCGTTTGTGCATGATCGCCGCGGCCCGGCCCAGCATGTCCTTGTAGCGCAGCACCTCGGGCCCGCCGATCTCGAACACCCGGCCCCGCGCGGCCTCCGGCTCCAGCACGCCGGCCAGGTAGCGGATCACGTCGGGCAGGGCGATGGGCTGCGTCTTCGTGTTCACCCAGTGCGGGGTGACCATGGCCGGCAGGTGGTCGACCAGCTGCCGGGTGATCTCCCAGCTGATGCCGCCGTGCCCGACCACCACGGCCGCGCGCAGCACCGTGACCGGCACCCCGGCCAGGGGCAGCAGCTCCTCGACCTGGCGGCGTGAGCGCAGGTGCGGCGAGAGGTTCTCGTCGTCGACGCCGAGACCGCCCAGATAGATGATCCGCTCCAGCCCGGCCCGCTTCGCGGCCTCGCCGAAGTTCAGGGCGGCGTCGGCGTCCTTGCGCTCGAAGTCGTCGGACTCCAGCGAGTGCACCAGGTAGTAGGCGGCGTCGCAGCCCTCCATCGCGACGGCCAGGCTGTCGGCGTCGTCGACGTCGCCGAACACGGCCTCACCAGCGCCGTCGTACGTCTCCGGGTGACGGGTCATCGCCCGGACCGTGTGACCTTCGCCCACCAGACGTTCGGCCAGGTGGGACCCGACGAATCCGGATGCGCCTGTGACCAGGACGGTTCTCGACATGTGCCCAGTCTCGCGGTCCTGGCCGGAGCCGCCAGCCGGGTGTTCCGGCGCCGGGATCGTCCGGGATCGGCATCGGATGGTGAGTCCGGTGCGAGCGGTGAGGCACAATAGTTCGCTCACCGGACATACCGAGTTCACCGTGCCGACAGCATGCCGACAGCGTGTCGACAGCACGGGGGCGGCGAGGTCTGACCGGCCTGTTGCTTCCGCAGTCCCGTTGATGGAGAGCCCGGTTCAATGACGACAGTGATCACCTTCGGCACCTTCGATGTCCTGCACATCGGTCACCTGCGCATCCTCGAGCGGGCGAAGGCGCACGGCGACCGGCTGGTCGTCGGGGTGTCGTCGGACGCACTGAACATGAGCAAGAAGGGCCGCAACCCGATCTTCAGCGAGACCGAGCGCACCGCGCTGATCCAGGCGCTCGAGGTCGTCGACGAGGTCTTCATCGAGGAGTCGCTCGAGCTCAAGGCCGACTACGTGCGCCAGTACGGCGCCGACGTGCTGGTCATGGGCGACGACTGGGCCGGTCGCTTCGACTGGATCAAGGAGTACTGCGAGGTCGTCTACCTGCCCCGCACCCCGTCGATCTCGACCACCGCGGTCATCGAGAAGATCTCGAAACTGCCCTCTGCCTGAAGAAGGCCACTTCGTGGGCGTTTACGTGCTTATGCTGGCGTAGAGCCAGAAATGCACAGGCCCTCGGGCGGTGCTCCGCCCCCTCCCGGAGCACCGCCCGAGTCTGTCTCCCGGCAGGCGGTGCCGCCACCGCGTCCACAGGCCGGAGCACCGCCCGAGTCTGTCTCCCCGGCAGGCGGTGCCGCCACCGCGTCCACAGGCCGGAGCACCGCCCTACCCCGACGGGCCGGCGGAACCTCACCACCACGTCCGCCATTGATGTTCTAGGAGGGCAGGCGGCGACCCACGAGGTTGCGCCAGATCCAGCTCTCGGGCATGCGGGCGCCGGTGATCACGTACTGCGCCGTGCCCTCGCTGAGCAGCGTGGTGTGCAGTTCGCGCTGGGCCACGCGGGTGCCGGCGACGAGAAGCTCGTCGTCGAGGTGCAGTTCGGTGTCGTCGGACGGGGCGATCGTGGCCTGACCGTCGCGCAGCAGCATCAGCGGCACCACGGGCAGACGGTCGTCGCGGTCGTCCGGGTCGCGGAACAGGTCGTGGATCGTCAGCGGCACCCGCCCGACCTGACCGGCGTGCCGGATCCGGCGCTGCCGGGGCGGAACCGCGGTGGGGTCCAGGTAACCGGCGAGCGCGGGGGCCTCCCAGGCGGAGAGCTCGACGTTCCAGACGTCTTTCATGAACTGGCCGCAGCGGTCCTTGATCCGGTGGATCAGGTCGATCGCCTCGTCCTCACCGCGCTGGGGCATCTCCTCGAGGAAGCGCCACAGCAGCGGGGTGGACAACCGGGCGTAGGCCTCGCGGGCCACGATGTCGGCCGGCACCAGCAGCATGTCCAGGTGCATCGCGGTGAACAGCGACTGGTTGGTGGGCAGGTTCTGGCGGCCGGCCACGTACAGGTCGGGGTTGCGGCGGCGGGCGGCGGCGATGAGCGAGAGGTTGGTGGTGTCGTCGTCGGTGCCGGCCACGAAGCCGACGGCGCTCTGCACGTCGGCCTCGTCCATCACCTCGGGTTCCGACGCGTCGCCCTGGATCAGCCGGGGCAGCTGCTCGATCGGGATCTCCAGCTCGGCGGCGAGGAAGTCGTCGGAGGGCGGGTCCGGGTCGATGACGATGACGTCGAGGCCCTCGGCGAGCAGGTCACGCACGATCTCCTGCCCGAACCGGCCGTAGCCGCAGACGATCCACAGCCCGTCGGCCGGGGGAGTGCTGGGCGGGGGCTGCTCGGAACCGGGGCCGGCCTCGAGCCAGGAGTAGAGCCGGAACGATGCGGGTGCGCGCAGGGCCATGCGCAGGTGGTCGCCGAACCGGTCGAACGGGTTGATGACCGTGGGTGTGCCCCAGGCCAGCATCCGGTCCTGCACCGGCGCCGAGATGGTGCGCGCGAACACCGGCAGGTCGGGCCGCAGCAGGGCCGCGGTCATGGTGATGGCCAGGTTCACGTCGTCGTCGTCGGTGAGCGCGAGCACGGCCTCGCAGTGCGGGTTCTTGAGCCCGGCGAGCTTGAGGTTGAACGGGTTCGAGGCGTCGGCGGTCAGGCCCGGCGGGTCGGCGAAGTACTGGTCGACGTCGAGTGACTCGATCTTGGTGGGCTCGGAGTCGACGGCCACGAAGTTGCGGCCCAGGTGGTCCCAGGCCCGGCCCAGGCGCTGACCGGTGTGACCGTAACCGGCGATGAGCAGGAACGGCTCGCGCATGCGCTCGACCCGGCGGGTGAAGCGGCGCATGTCCAGGGCGGTGCGGAAACCGCGGTCCTGCAGCAGGGAGAGCAACGTACCGAGCGCGTACGCCCAGCCGATCACGGTCAGGTAGATGCTGGCCGTCATCCACATGCGCTGTTCGGTGGTGAACGGGAACGGGATCTCGCCGAAGCCGATGGTGCTGGCGGTGTAGCTCATCACGTAGAAGGCGTTGAACAGGCCGATCCGGTGCGGCTCGCCCTCGGGGGTCTCGCCGGGGGCCACGGCCAGGCCGAGCGTGGTGATCGTGAAGATGATGATCAGCACGATCAGCGGGGTGCGCATGCGGCGCAGGAGCAGGAAGACCGGGGCCGACCCGGTGTCGGTGCCCCGGGAGCTGAGCGGCCCGCCGTCCGGGCCGGGCAGGTCGCCGGCCTGGCGGAACCGGGAGACCGCGGCCCACCGGTGTTCGCCGGTGATCAGCGCGTTGGTGGTGGCGGGGTCGTGCTTGAGAGGCGGCCCGGCCTTGCGCGCGGGCTCGGCCGGGCGGCTCACCCCGTGTCTGCGGCCCGGGTGCCGGTCGTGCCAGCGCTCCTGGTCGGAGCGGGGTCTCTCGGGGGGATGCATCAGCGGCGGTGGAACGACACGGTCTCGATCACCAGCAGCACGACCGAGACCAGGTTGGCCAGCAGCGCTCCTCCGGACAGCGACACGATGCTCGACATGGCGTGCTCGTCGAGGCCGGACGCGGACACGTGCTCGGAGTAGACCCAGACGATGGTCGCGGCGATCAGCTGGAGGTCGGCGACCAGGCTGGTGGCCAGGTGCACGGCGCCGATCTGGGTGCGGTCACCGAACTTGAGCACCGTGGTGATCAGGCTGACCACCACCGCCGCGTACAGCTCGTACTGGCTGTGCTGCTCGGCGGAACCGATGTCGCCGATGAAGAAGCCGAAGTTGAGCGTGGCTGCGAGCAGGACGAAAAAGCCGAAGATCACTTTCTCGAGGTTCATCGACCCTCCGGTCGGTGGCACGGGCTGTCGGGACAGGACGTGCCGTACGTGGTGAGGTGGAGCGTCGTGCGGTCAGGACCCCAGCATCCTGCACCCTTACCGGTCGGCGGCGTGAACCGCCCCGGCCGGCCTGCCGATGGCGACCGAGCCCCCGACGGCCATCACCACGATCATCCCCGCGATCACGAGCATCGGCACGTTCCAGGTTCCCGTGGCCGAGTGCACCGCCCCGACGATCATCGGCCCGAGGGCGCCCAGGATGTAGCCGACACCCTGAACCGCGGCCGACATCCGCTTCGCCTCGTCGTGGTTCGCGGCCCGGGACACCACCACGCTGAAGATCACGGTGAAGCCGCCGCCCTGGGCGAAACCACCGAGGCACGACCACAGGACCCACAGCGACGGGGCGAACGCCAGGCCCAGCGGCAGGCTGATCCAGCAGCTGCAGACCAGCAGCAGCGCGGTGCGGGCGGGCATGCCGTGGTGGATCAGGAACGGCACGCCGAACGCCGCGACCAGGGCCAGGGCCTGGAAGAACGCCGAGCTGCCGCCGGCCTGGGCGGCGGTCAGACCGCGCTCGTCGGCCAGCAGGGTGGGCAGCCAGGCGGTCACGCCGTAGTAGCTGAACGACTGGCCGGCGAAGCAGAGAACCATGCCGATGACGAGCTTGCGGCGCCAGACCGAGGGGCCCCGGGCGGCAGCGGGCAAGGCCACCTCGGGCTGCGTGTACGGCGTCGCCATCCGCCACACCAGCGCCGCCACGACCACCAGCACCGCCCAGAGCGCGAGGGCCGGACGCCAGCCCAGCCAATCGGCGAGCGGCGCCCCCGAGGTGGTGGCGGCCAGGGCCCCGACGTTGATCGACGCCGTGTAGTAGCCGGTGACCTGCGTGGTGCGGCCGGGGAAGTCGCGGCCGATGATCACCGGCACCACGATGTTCGCGATCGTGATGCCGAACCCCAGCATCAGCGTGCCGAGCAGCACCACCGGCAGACCGCCGAGCGAGCGCACGACCACGCCGGCGAAGATGAACAGCAGGCTCACGTGGACGGCGTTGTTCAGACCCGCGCGCCGGGTCACCATCAGGGCCAGCGGGGTGGCGAGGCCGAAGCAGATCACCGGGATCGTGGTGAGCAGGCCGGCGGTGGCGCTGTCGATGCCGAGGGAGTTCTGGATGTCGGCGATGGTCGGGGCGACCGCGATGATCGGCCCGCGCATCACCAGCCAGACGAGGACCAGCCCGGACAGGAGCAGCAGCGGCAGGGCGGCGCTTCGGGCACGTGAGGAGGCTGCTCGGTCGGGGGCGGTGGTTGTCACAGGCCACGAGTCTAGGCCAATTCATGGGATGAATTGGCGGGAGCGAGACCCGGGAGGTCCGGGTCGTAGTCTTCGTGCATGTCACGAGGCTCGAGGTCACGAGGCTCCCGGTCCCGAGACCCCTGGTCCCGAGGCGGGCAGCGATGACCTATCTGCACCCCAGCTGGCAGCTCTCCGCGGTGTCGGCCGTCGTCCTGGCCGTGGCCTGGGGCCTGCTCACGGTGTTCAACCGCAACCGGGTGACCGAGGTGCTGCGCTCGTTCGCCCGTGAGTTCGCGGTGGTGATGACGCTGCTGGGGCTGTGGCAGTACGTCGGCCGGTTCGTGCGCACCCACGTCGAAGGCGCTTACTCGCACGCCCTGTGGGTGCAGGACGTGCAGCGGTGGCTGCACCTGCCCGACGAGCTCGAGCTGCAGCACCTGGTCCTGCCGCACGAGTGGCTGGTGCGGTCGATGAACACCTACTACGCCTACGCGCACCTCAACGGCATGGCGCTGTTCCTGGTCTGGGTGTGGTGGCGCCGCCGCGACTCGTTCCGTGCGGTGCGCAACACCACGGTCGGCACCACGCTGATCTGCCTTCTGGTGCAGAGCATTCCGGTGGCCCCGCCCCGGCTGCTGCCGAACTCCGGTTACGTCGACACCGCCCTGCTCTACGGGCAGTCGGTCTACGGCGAGTACGCGACCGGCGTGGCCTCGCAGCTCACCGCCATGCCGTCGGTGCACGTGGCCTGGGCGGCGATCGTGGGCTGGTACGTCACCCGGCTCGGTCGCGGGCCGTTGCGGGCGATCGGCCCGGTGCACCTGGTGCTCACCGTGCTCGTGGTGGCCGCGACCGCCAACCACTGGTGGCTCGACGGCATCGTGGCCGTGGCGATCATGCTCGCGGTCATCGAGGGGCAGCGGCTGATCTCGCGGTGGTGGTCCTCGAGGCGGCCGATGGTGGACGTGCCGGTCACCGTGAGTGGTCCGGCGGCGGTCCCGGAGGCATCGGCTTCCTGAGCCCGGTCGCAGCTGAGCCGTTCGTGCCACCCCTGCCACCCCTGCCACCCCTGCCGCTCGTGTCGGGCTGGTCGGGCTGGTCGGGCTGGCGGAGCCGGGCCGGGCTGGTGAGGTCGCTCGGGCCGCGACGCCGGCGGGAGGACACACACCCGCTATACCCGAAAGGTATAGCGGGTGTCTCTTCTCCCGGCTATGGACGCGGTCCCTCGTACAGCTCGCGGATCAGGGTGATCAGGGCCGGCGTGAGTGGGGGAGCCTCGCCTTTCCACCAGGCCAGCCACACCGGCAGTGGCGGGGCGTCGCGCACCGGTCGGTAGACGATGCCCGGCCGCGGGTACTGCTGAACGGTCGCCTCGGCGGTCATCCCGACGGCCTCACCGGCGGCGATGACGTTCAGCCAGGTGTCCATGGAGTGCGAGTCCACGAACTCGGCCGGTCCCTCGTCCTGCGGCCACAGGTGCGGCGTGGTGGTGCCGGTGCGGGCGTCGACCAGCACGGTGCGGCCGGTGAAGTCGCCGAGCCGCACCGACCGGCGGCGGGCCCAGGCGTCGTCCGCGGCCATGGCGACGTAGCGAGCCTCGGTGGCGACCGGCTCGAGGCTGAACCGGGCGTCGTTGAGCGGCCGCCGCACCACGGCCAGGTCCGCCAGCCCCTCGGCCAGCCCGGCGCTCGGGGTGTTGGAGTGGATCAGCAGGAGCCGGGTCGACGGGTGGCGCCGCGCCCAGGTGCGCTGCAGCGCCGTGGTGTGCCGGCCCAGCGCCGACCAGGCGTAGCCCAGTCGCAGTTCCGAGCGGGTCTCGTCGGCGGCCCGGCGCAGGTCCTCGACCTCGGCCAGGATCCGCCGGGCCCGGGCGATCACGGTGGCCCCGGCGGGGGACGGGTCGACCTGGCGGGTGGTGCGGCGCAGCAGGGTGACGCCCAGCGACGACTCCAGCGCCGCGACCGACCGGGACACGGCGGCCTGCGAGACGCCCAGCTCGATCGCCGCGTCGGTGAACGTGCCACAGTCGGCCACGGCCACCAGGGCCCGCAGATGACGCAGCTCGACACTCATAACCACATCGTATGAATGACCGGGGCCGTGCATTTCCCGGACCACCCGGCCGGGCCGCACATTGGGTCCATGACGACGACGGCCGTGGACGCACCGGGCCGGCCGGCCCCCGCCTTCACCGGCACCGGGGGCAAGCCGGTGTCGATCGCGACCATGCTCTTCAGCGGCACCAGCACCCAGATCGGCGCGGCGGTCGGCGCGCACGCGTTCAGCGCGATCGGCCCGCCCGGCGTGGTCGCGGTGCGGCAGCTGGTGGCCGCCTGCGTGCTGCTGCCCGTCGCCCGCCCGCCGATGCACCGCTTCACCTGGCGGCAGTGGTGGCCCACGCTGCTGCTCGGCCTGGTGTTCTCGCTCATGAACCTCGGCCTCTACACCGCGATCGACCGGGTCGGCCTGGGCCTGGCCGTGACCCTGGAGTTCCTCGGGCCGCTCGGCGTCGCGCTGGCCCGTTCCCGCACCCGGCTCGACGCGGCCTGCGCCGTCTTCGCCGGGGCGGGCGTGGTGGTGCTGGTGGCGCCCGGCCCGAGCAGCGACTGGCTCGGCATCGCGGCCGGGCTGCTCGGCGCGGCCTGCTGGGCCGCCTACATCCTGCTCAACGCCGAGGTGGGCGCCCGTCTCCCCGGACTCCAGGCGACGGCCGCCGCGTCCACCATCGCCACCCTGCTCTGCCTGCCGGTGATGATCATGCTGGCCCTGAACGGAAAGTTCACCGCCCCGGCGGTTCTCGCCGCGATCGGCGCGGGCGTCGGCTCGTCGGTGGTGCCCTACGCCTGCGACCTGATGGTGCTGCGGCGCGTACCGGCCCAGTTCTTCGGGGTTTTCATGAGCGTCAACCCGGTACTGGCCTCGCTGGTGGGCATCGTGCTGCTCGGCGAGCTGCTCAGCGCCCGGGAATGGCTCGGCGTGGTCATGGTGATCGCGGCCAACGTCGTCACCACGACGGCGCCGGGGCGGCGGGAGAAGTTGCCGAGATCACGCTGACACCCGGTGGAAGACGAGGTGGTCACCGGCCCCTCAGGGGTGAAACTTCGGTGGGTCGAACCGCCGGATCACTCAGGATCGCCCCGGTTCCGGCCGATGGATCACTCTGGCAGTTCCAGGTGCGCTCACGAGCGGCAGGCCTGGAAAGCGGTGGTGGGCGGGGCACGTGAGCGAAGGGCAATTCAGGTGGTGGATCCGGGGCGCGACGGCGGAGTGGACTTCGTTAGCGCCGCCCGAGGCGTACTTTCGGACCTGCGGAGCTGGATCGGTCTGGAGTCGTGGGCAATTCTGCGCAGGGACGACGCCGAACTCGTCGTGATGCTCACGAACGACGACACTTTCGGCATGCATGACGGATTGACGCTGCCCTGGGCGGATTCGTACTGCTGCCAGGTGGTCGACTGGGGGCGCCCGGAAGCGGTTCCCGACAGCTCCGACTCCTTCCTGCTGGCCCGCAGCCCCTCCACCCAGCTGTCGACGGTGCGCGCGGTCGTGATGGTCGCGCTGCGCTCGCCCGACGGCAAGATGCTCGGCGCGCTGATGGGCGCACACAGCACCCCGGTGCCCGACGTGGAGCGCCACCTGCCCGCGATCCGGCGCCAGGCGGCCCTTCTCGGCGCCCTGCTGCGCCACGAGCTCTCCGCCCAGCAGGAGTCCCGCCGCGAGCAGAACCCCGACGCCGAGTTCACCGACCTCCTCACCGGCCTCGCCAACCGCCGCGCCTGGGACGACGCGCTGCGCGCCGAGGACGCCCGGGCCGCCCGCTACGCCAGCTCCGCCGCCGTGCTCGTGCTCGACATCGACGGCCTGCGCCGCGTCAACGCCGGCGCCGGCCACACCAGCGGCGACGACCTGCTCATCACCACCGCCGCCGTGCTCTCCGGCCGGATGCGCTCCGTCGACTTCGTCGCCCGGATCGGCGGTGACGAGTTCGGCGTGCTGATGCCCGAGACCACCGCCGAGGAGGCCGGCACGGTGATGGGCGACCTGCGCAAGATGCTGACCTCGGCCGGTATCTCGGCCTCGTTCGGCATCGGCCAGCGCCGCAGCAACACCGGCCTGCCCGCCGCCTGGCGCGCCGCCGACGTCGAGATGTACGCCGACAAGCTCCAGGCGGCCGGCCGCCGCATCCCCCGCCAGACCGCGGTGCCGGTGGAGGGCGAGGAACGCCCGGCCCCCGCCGACCAGAAGGACAAGGAGCCGTACACCGGCCCCGAGCGGCGCAAGGACCGGCGGCGCAGCGCCGAGGAGATCACGGCCGCCGAGGAGATCGAGGCGGCCGCCGCCGCCCTGGCCGGCAGCAACAGCATCGACCCCGGCGAGCAGATCGAGAAGGAGGGCCAGGAGGCCGTCGTCGCCGTCGCGGCCGTCCTCGGCCGCCGCCTGACCAGCGTCGACGCCCTGCTCCAGCTGGCCAAGGACCAGCTCGGCATGGAGGTCGCCTTCCTCGGCACGTTCGAGGGCACCACCGGCCAGCAGCGCGTGCGCAACCTGATCGCCTCGGTCGCGGTGCCGCTCGTGGTCGGCCAGCTCCAGCCGGTCGACGACACCTACTGCAAGGCCATCACCGACGGCCGCATGCAGGTCGTCATCCCCGACACCGCCAAGGACCCGCTCGCCCGGGCCATGGCGGTCACCCGCGACCTGAACATCGGCTCGCACGTGGGCGTTCCGCTGCACCGCCGCGACGGGCGCCTCTACGGCACGCTCTGCACCTGGTCGACCGGCCCCGACGAGGCCCTGCGCGAACGTGACGCCGACGTGCTGCGCGCCATCGGCAACGTGGTCATGGACCTCGTCGACATGGAGGACCGCACCGAGCGCGACCGGCACAAGATGCTCGACCGGATGGACCGGCTGATGGCCAACGGCGGGCCCGGCGTGGTGTTCCAGGCCGTGCACGCGCTCGAGGGCCTGGACACGGTCGGCGTCGAGGCCCTCAGCCGCTTCCCCGTCGGCAGCGGCCGCCCCGACGAGTGGTTCACCTCCGCCACCCGGGCCGGCGTCGGCCTCGAGCTGGAACTCGCCGCCGTGCGCAACGCCCTCACGATCCTGCCCGCCCTGCGCGGCTTTCTGGGCATCAACGTCTCGCCCCGCACGCTGGTCTCGCCCGCCTTCGGCCGCCTGGTCACCAAGCTGCCCCTGAAGAGCATCGTCATCGAGGTCACCGAGCACGAGGCCGTCGACGACTACGACGCCCTCAACGACGTCCTGCGTCCCTGGCGCGAACGCGGCATGCGGATCGCGGTGGACGACGCCGGGGCCGGGTTCGCCAGCATGCGGCACGTGCTCACCCTGGTCCCCGACTTCATCAAGCTCGACATCTCGCTGGTGCGCGGCATCGACACCGACCCGGCCAAGCGGGCCCTGGCCGGCGCGCTCGCGGCCTTCGCCCAGAAGATCGGCAGCAGCGTGATCGCCGAGGGCATCGAGACCGCCGCCGAGCTCAGCGTGCTGCGCGGGCTGAAGGTCGAGTTCGGCCAGGGCTACCACCTGAGTCTGCCCGGCCCGCTGGCCGACGAGATGCGCAAGGACGACGAGGTCGTGCCGGAACCCGCCTGACCCGCTCGACCTGACACCGGACGCGACCCAACAGCGGACGCGATCCGACACCGGACGCGACCCGACACCGGAAGGGGCGGTCGGGCCCGGCCCGCCCGGTCTAGGTTGGACCGATGAGCAACCCCCTCATCACCGTTGACGGCCTGCTCGCCCTCGAGGGTCCGCGGATCCTCGACGTGCGCTGGAAGCTCGGCGGCCCGCCCGGCGCCGACGAGTTCCGGGCCGGTCACCTGCCGGGCGCCGTCTACGTCGACCTGGACGAGGAACTCGCCGCGCCCGCCGGACCCGGGGGCCGGCACCCACTGCCCGGGGCCGGGGACCTCCGCCGGGCCGCGCGCGGCTGGGGCCTGAACGACGGCGACACGGTGGTGGCCTACGACGACGCCGGGCTGCTGTCGGCCGCCCGGCTGTGGTGGCTGCTGCGCTGGGCCGGTTTCGACGGCGAGGTGCGCCTGCTCGACGGCGGGCTGCGGGCCTGGACCGAGGCCGGTCAGCCGCTGGAGACCGGTGACGCGCCCCGGCCCGCCGAGGGCGACGTGACGCTGGGCGAGGGGCAGGTGCCGACCCTCGGGGTGGACGACGTCGAGGGCTTCGTGAGCGCCGGTGGCCTGCTGCTCGACGCGCGCCCGGCGCAGCGGTACACCGGCGAGGTGGCCTCGGTCGACCCGCGCCCGGGGCACATCCCCGGCGCCGTGAGCGCCCCGGCCGTGGCCAACCTGGCCGAGGACGGGCGCTTCGCCGACCCGCGGGCGCTCGCCGCGCGGTTCGCCGGGCTGGGGGTGGGCGGTGACCGCGAGGTCGGCGTCTACTGCGGGTCGGGGGTCACGGCCGCACACGACCTGGTGGCCCTGGCGGTGGCCGGCATCGATCCGGATCGGGTGGCGCTGTACCCCGGGTCGTACTCGCAGTGGGCGTCCCTGCCCTCGACGCCGGTGGTCACCGGACACGAACCGGGCTGAGCCGCGCGCTTATCCGACCCGGCCTCGGAACCCAAGGGCCTGCGGGGCAGAGTTCACCGGCTGGAAAGGAAGCCCGGATTCCGCCTGCCGCAACGGTTTCGCCGGTCCTGACCAGGCAAGTCTCACCGAGTGTGGTCAACGTGACGCGCAGTGCGGTGCGCCTCAGGAGGCGGCTCACAGCGTCTTTGGGCACGATGAGGGATCATGACGAGCACTGCCGGGTGGACCACCCACGCCGACGCCCCCACCTCCGGCCGGGCGCCCGCGCGGTCGCCCGGCAAGCGCGCGGACATCCAGGGGCTGCGCGCGATCGCCGTGGTGCTCGTCGTGATCTACCACGCGAACCTGCCTCTGCCAGCGGGTTTCGCGGGGGTCGACGTGTTCTTCGTGATCTCCGGATTCGTCATCACCGGCCAGATCGGGCGGCTGCGCGAGGCCGGCACCTTCTCGTTCGGCTCGTTCTACGCGCGCCGCATCCGCCGCCTGCTGCCCGCGATGGTCGTGATGCTGCTGGTCGTGCTGTTGCTCTCGTTCCTGCTGCAGTCGCCGATCGGGGCGCAGTCGAGCACGGCAGGCACGGCCCTGGCGGCGGTGCTGCTGTTCGGCAACTTCGACATCCTCAGCACCTCCGGCGACTACTTCGCGGCCGGCGCGGTGATGAACCCGCTGCTGCACGTCTGGTCGCTGAGCGTGGAAGAGCAGTTCTACCTGGTGTTCCCGCTGCTGCTGGCGGCCACCTGGGTGTTCGGCCGACGCGGCGTCCGGCCCCAGGCGATCGCGCTCGGGCTGCTCACCGCGGTGAGTTTCGCGGTGTCGGTGTGGTTCTCGTACGGCCTGTTCCGGGTGCACAGCTACCCCTCGGCCGACGTCGCGTTCTACTCCTCGCCGACCCGGGCCTGGGAGTTCGGCGCCGGCGCACTGCTGGCGCTGTGGGTCGCGTCCCGCGCCCGCCGCGAAAAGCCGCTCCCGCACTGGATTCCCACCGTACTGAGCGTCGCGGGACTGACGCTCCTCGTCGTCCTCAATCTGACCGTGACCGACAAGACCATCTGGCCCGGCACCGCCGCGCTGCTGCCGGTGGCGGCGACCACCCTGCTGATCCTCGCCGGAACCCTGGGCACCGGGCCGGTTCAGCGGGTGCTCTCGTCGAGAGCCTTCGTGGTCACGGGTGATCTGTCGTACAGCATCTACCTCTGGCACTGGCCGCTGATCGTGATGGCGACGCTAATGTGGCCCTCACCCTGGACCCCGGTGGCCGCGGCGCTGGTCTCGCTGCTCCCGGCCTGGCTGAGCTACCGGTTCGTGGAGCAGCCGCTGCGCCACGGCACGATGCGCCTGCCCCGGGTCTACCTCGGCGGGGCGGTGGCGGCCGGTCTGGTCGTCGTCGCGGCCGTGACCCTGCAGGTGGCCGGGCCCTGGGCGATCCCGAACGCGGCGGCCTACGCGGGGCAGCGCGGTGAGCTGACCTACGGCCGCGAGAACGGCTGCCTGGTGCGTAACCGTGCCTTCGACGAGTCCGACCTGGCCAAGTGCACCACCACCGTGCCCGACGCCAAGGGCTGGGTGATGCTGGCCGGTGACTCGCACGCCGAGGCCCTGTCCACCGGCCTGATCGAGGCCGACAAGCAGCTCGGCTACAGCACGATGGCCGTGACCGGCGCGAGCTGCCCGTTCATGCGTGACGCGGGAGCCAGCCGCGAGGTCTCGAACTGCGGACCGCTGGCTTCCACCCTGCTCGACCGGGCGACCAGCGGTGACGACCCGCCCTCGCTGGTGGTGATCGCCGAGTGGGCGCTGCCCCGCAACGACACCGACGGCACCTGGCCCCAGCAGCTCGAGCCCGCGATCACCGAGCTGACCGACGCGGGCATCCCGGTGCTCTACGTGATGGACGTGCCCAACTACGCCACGCAGGACATGAACCGCCAGACCGCGTGCAGCGGGGGCTTCCTGAACTTCGCCTGCGACAAGAGCGAGCAGGCCATCCTCGACTACCAGGCCGAGTCCCGTCAGGCCGAGTTCGACGTGGTCAGCAGCCTGCCGGGAGTCAGCGTGTACGACCCCTGGGACCGCTTCTGCACCGACGGCACGTGCAGCCCCCTGGTCGACGGCAAGCTGGCCTACTGGGACTTCAACCACCTGAACCGCATCGGCTCCGAGGCCCTGACGTCCGACCTGCAGGACGCCGCCGGGCAGATCCTCAGCCGTCAGTAGCACGCGGCCCCGGGGAGGGCACGCCCGGCGTTGCTCCGAACGGTGGTCCCGAACGTCGTTTCACTCAACCGGGCGCGTCCGCTGGCGATAGCACTCACTGTCGGCAATCAGCCGGCGAGAGCGGTGAACGGCGGAAGAGCGGAGGGCCAGGGATGGCCAAGGTGCTCGTTGTCGAGGACGATCCGGACAACCGGCTGCTGCTGGAGCTGAGGCTCCAGCGCATGGGACACGACGTGCTCAGCGCGACCTGCGCGGGCGAGGCACTGGCCCTGATCGGGCTGCACGGGGTGCCCGACCTGGCGGTGCTCGACATCGTCATGGAAGGCATCGACGGGCTGGATCTGCTGATGATCCTGCGCCGCCTTCCGACCAGCGTGTCGATGCCGGCGATCATGCTGACGGCCCGGCAGATGCTGGGCGACGAGCAGGTCGCGGCCGACCTCAACGCCGCGTTCATGCTCAAGCCGATCGTGGCGGCGGACCTGACCCGCGCGGTCGACGCGGCCCTCGCGGCCTGACCCTGCTCAGGCCCGACCCCTGCTCGGGCCCGACCCCTGCTCGGGCCCGACCCCTGATCAGGCCCGACCCCTGATCAGGCCCGACCCCTGCTCAGGCCTGACCCCTCAGGCCCGAGCCCTTCTCGGACCTGCGTCCCTCCTCAGACCTGCCGTCACCCCGAAGGCTCCCGGGGCGACGGCATCCGCGGGAACGACCCGGCGCATCTGGACCTGTCCCGAGTCGTTCCCGTCCTCCCGGCCGGCCGCGGGTTCCCGCCTTTCGCAGAGGCGGGACCCGCGGCTACGTCGGGACCGGCACCCGCGGTCACGTCGGGACCGGCACCCGCGGCTACGTCGGGACCGGTGGCTAGCTAGGCCAGCACCTGTTTCATCATCCGGGTCAGGCTGGCCACCTCGATCGGTTTCTGCATCAGGTGGGCGTGCAGCTCACGTGCCACCCGGCGATCTTCCTGCAGGTCCCGCGCAGTGAGCAGGATGACCGGCAGATCCTTCGACCGGGGCTGCTCGCGGAACCGCCGGAGCAGCTCGATGCCCGAGACGTCGCGCATCACGATGTCCAGCACGACCACGTCCGGCACCCCGTGCCGACGCACGGCCTCCTGGGCATCGTCGGCCGACGCCACGCTGATCACGGTGTGCCCCATCTGGGCCAGCCGGATCTCGAGCAACCTGCGGATGTCTTTCTCGTCCTCGACGACCAATACCTTCGACACGCTGATCCGACCTCCACGGTGAGGAGTCGTACCTGCTGTGGATCGAGCCGTCCGTCCTTCTGCTTGAGCCGGGCGACCTGTGAAAACCCCTGGGTAACGGGCACAACGACCGGGAACGGCCGGATCGGCGTCAGGCGCTGAGGATTTCGCCCAGATGGTCGAGGGGATCGTCGACGCGGGTCTGGGTGTCGAGCACGTCGAGCATCCAGACCCGGAAACCGGCCAGACCCTGCGCGACCATCAGCCGGGTGCGCCAGTCGGCCGGGCGCAGCGGACCACCCGGCGGCACCGCGCGGTTGACCAGGTCGGACGCCAGCTGACGCTCACGGTCGGCAAGCCGCAGGTGCGGGCTGACCCGGTCGGCCTGGGCGGCGGCGTGGTGGAAGGCGGCGAGGGCCGGCCGGTGCTCGAGCACGTACTCGGCCAGGTCGCGCAGCGCGAGGGCGAACACCGACGCCTCGTCGAGCTCCAGCGGCGCGACCGCGAAGATCTCGCGCATCCGGGTGGCCATCGCCCGCGCGGGCTCGGCCAGCAGATCTTCTTTCGTGGCGAAGTAGCGGAAGAACGTGCGCGGGGCGATCTCGGCGGCCCCGCAGATGTCGGCCACCGTCACGCTCTCGTAGCCGTGCTCCGAGAACAACCGCAGCGCCGCTTGCACAGTCTGCGCGCGAGAAGCCGCTCGCTTGCGCTCGCGCAGTCCCTCGCCCGTCACTGTTCCTCCGTCTCGGTGCCCAATGGTGGACGCGTGTGCGCACCTCTGGGGGAAACGAACCGGACGCCCCACGCGTCCCCACACGATTTGTGACCGCCCGCACACTGCTGGGGCAGGGCTGGTCTGGCCGAATGGCTGGGCCCGATCCGGACGGGGGACGCGTCGGGCCGGCGAACGCTACTTGGTTGCCTCGGTCATCAGGTCGCGGAGAACCCCCACACCCATGAGATCGCCCGTGAACTTGAGCTTCTCGCCGCGCGTGCGGTTGTAGAGCCACAGCTCCAGGTCGGACGCCGGGCCGTGGATCGTGGTGGCGGCCCGGCCCTCGGTGGAGATCCGCAGCGACTCGGGCTCGAAGTTGACGAACCACGAGCGGCCGGGCACCCGCACCTCGATCGGGGCGCGGCCCGCCGTGTACTCGTGCGGCTCGATGTCCGTGACGAGCATGGCCGTCAGCACCTCGTCGATGCCGTCCTCGGCCAGCCCGGCCTCGATCTCGGTCGGGGTGTGCACCGCGAGTTCAGCGTCGAAACGGTGCACGGCGGTCTCGTGAGCCATCCGCCGGATCCAGAAGGCCACGTTCTGCTCGGGCGGGAACCAGGTCCAGGCCGGGTCGTGCGGAGGGTGCTTGTCGAAGCAGTCGTCCAGCAGGGCGAACCCGCGTTCGAGAACCTGAACGGGGTCGAGCCCGGACAGGTCGGGCTCCTGCAGCGGACGGGTGTTGAGACGGATGCAGTCGACCTTGTGCAGGTAGACCTCGCCGACGTGCTGCACCAGGTCGGCGAGGGACCAGCCGGGGCACGACGGAACGCTGATCGAGGTCAGGTCGTCGTGCGCCGGAAGCACCGCCCGCAGGCGGGTGTACTCGAGATCCAGGTGACGCCGTAGCGCCGAAGTCTCCATGGGTCCCGATCCTGACAGGGCGGGCGGTGCGGCAGCCACTGGTTAAGGCCATTCCCGCAGTAGGGCTCAGTGCGTGGGCAGCCCGACGAGACCGTCTTCGACGCGGATGGTGTTCAGGTTGCCGGTGAACCAGCGGTACGTGCTCTCCACCCCGTCGCGCAGCGACACCGACGGTGCCCAGCCCATGCCCCGCAGACGCGAGACGTCGAGCAGCTTGCGCGGCGTGCCGTCGGGCTTGGAGGTGTCGAACCGCAGACGTCCTGACCAGCCCACGACATCGGCGATGGTCTCGGCCAGCTCGCGGATGGTGACGTCGATACCGGTGCCGACGTTGATGGTCTCCGGCGAGTCGTAGTTCTCGAGCAGGAAGACCAGCGCCGAGGCCAGGTCGTCGACGTGCAGGAACTCGCGGCGGGGGGTGCCCGAGCCCCAGATCGTCACCTCGTCCACCCCGGCCTGCTTCGCCTCGTGGAAGCGGCGGATCAGGGCCGGCATCACGTGCGAGTTGGTGGCGTCGAAGTTGTCGCCCGGGCCGTACAGGTTGGTCGGCATCGCGCTGATGTAGGGCAGGCCGTACTGCTTGCGGATCGACTGCACCTGCATGATGCCGGCGATCTTGGCGATGGCGTACGCGTCGTTGGTGGGCTCCAGGGCCCCGGTGAGCAGCGACGACTCCTTGATCGGCTGCTCGGCGAACTTCGGGTAGATGCACGAGGAACCCAGGAACAGCAGCCGGGAGACCCCGAACTCGCGGGCCGCGTCCATCAGGTTGACCTGGATCCGCAGGTTGTCGGAGAGGAACTCGGCCGGGTAGGTGTCGTTGGCCAGGATGCCGCCGACCCGCGCCGCCGCGACCACCATCACGTCGGGACGTTTCGCCGAGACGAAGTCCATCGTCGCCTCGCGGTCACGCAGGTCGACCTCCGAGGAGGTGGCCCCGACGAGATGGTCGAAACCCCGCCCGGCCAGCGCTCTCCAGACGGCGGAACCGGCCAGGCCGCGGTGGCCGGCCACGTACACGCTCTGGTCGGGGGTGAGCCGGGCCGGGGAGGGCGACCGCTCGACCGAGAGGTCCGCCGCGGAGGGGGAAGACGGAATCGTGGTCATGACGCCGAACGCTACTGCAGGACCGAAGCTCTGAGTGCCGGATCGGTGACTATCGGTGCATTGCCGATGCGCGTCGTCCTAAGGGGCGCCATGGCGCATCGGGCAAACGCCGGAGGTTGGCAGAACCCGACGGTAATTCCTCTCCGTGATCGTCCCGTCACGCTACGGTACGGCCAGAAGTGACTACTGTGCGAGTCCGATTCGCTGCCGGCAGTGACGCCGGTGGTGGGGTGTCTCGCGGGGCAGCACCGCACACGACGATCTGGGGGCGGCACGTTGGAGACTCCGAAGAAGGCGCTCATCACCGGGATCACCGGGCAGGACGGCTCGTACCTGGCTGAGCTGCTGCTGGAGAAGGGGTACGAGGTGCACGGCATCGTGCGTCGTTCCTCGCAGTTCAACACCGGCCGGATCGATCACCTGTACGTGGACTCGCACGATCCGCGGGCCCGGCTCTTCCTGCACTACGGCGACCTGACCGACGGCTCGCGTCTGGTGACGCTGCTGGACAAGGTGCAGCCGGCCGAGGTGTACAACCTGGCGGCGCAGTCGCACGTGCGGGTGTCGTTCGACGAGCCGGAGTTCACCGGTCTGTCGACGGGCGTGGGCTCCACGCGTCTGCTCGAGGCGATCCGGATGATCGGGCTGGAGTGCCGGTACTACCAGGCCTCGAGCTCGGAGATGTTCGGTGCGACGCCGCCGCCGCAGAACGAGAGCACGCCGTTCTGGCCGCGCAGTCCCTACGGTGCGGCGAAGGTGTACGCGTACTGGATGACGCGCAACTACCGTGAGGCCTACGGGATGTTCGCGACCAACGGCATCCTGTTCAACCACGAGAGCCCGCGTCGTGGTGAGACGTTCGTGACCCGCAAGATCTCGATGGCGGTCTCGAACATCGTCGCGGGCAAGCAGGACTACCTCTACATGGGCAACCTCGACGCGGTGCGGGACTGGGGTTACGCCAAGGACTACGTCGAGGCGATGTGGCTGATGCTGCAGGCCGATCAGCCCGACGACTACGTGGTGGCGACCGGCACGGCGTACACGGTGCGGGACTTCCTGCAGTTCTCGTTCGAGCACGTGAATCTCGACTGGGAGAAGTACGTGCGGTTCGACGAGCGCTACCTGCGCCCGACCGAGGTGGACTCGCTGATCGGTGACGCCTCGAAGGCGCGGGACGTGCTGGGGTGGACGCCGAAGGTGCTCACGCCCGAGCTGGCCCGGCTGATGGTGGACGCCGACATGAACACCATCGACCTGCGCACGAAGCTCCCCGCGCAACTGTGAGCGAGTCGGCCGTTCAGGGAACGCTGCTGACGGCCGACGAGTCGACCGTGGAGAGTCAGGCGCAGTTCCGGCGGGGGATCGAATCCCTGTGGCCGGTCCGGGTGGACGACGCGCCCGGGCCGGCACTGCGTCGTTCCCGGACCCGGCTCTCGCCCGGGATGTTCCGGCGGGTGGCGGGCTGGTTCTCGCCCGTGGTGGAACCGGCCGACCCCCGTAACTCGCCACTGGCCCGGTGGGCCCGCGGTGAGGGCGAGGAGCTCGAGGCGCCGAAACTGCTGAGGCCCGGTGCGGTCGGGGCGCCGCCGCGTTCGGTGCTGGTGATCCGCACCGACGAGGTCGGCGACCTGATGATGACGCTGCCGCTGCTGATGGCGATGCGCGCGGCCTGGCCGCAGGCCCGCGTCACGCTGGTCACCCGGGGTCCGTGGGGCGAGTTGCTGCGGGGCGCGTCACTGGTGGACGACGTGGTCACCTGGGACGTCGAGTCGTGGACCGACTCGCTGGCCGGGCAGGCGCGCTGTTTCCGGTTCGCCCGCAAGCTGATTCGCACCGCCCGCCCGGTGCACGGGCGCTTCGACCTGGCCGTGCTGCCGCGTCGTGACGCGGAGTACTTCGGGGCCCGGTACATCGCCGGTGCCGCCGCCGTGCGCGTGGTGGCGTTCGACCCCGCCGACCGGCTGGGCCCGCTCGGCGCCCCCGAGGTCGAGCAGGAGCGCGAGCTCATCACCGACCTGGTCTGCGCCGGGGAGCCGCTGCACCACGTGGTGCAGCACGGTGAGCGCATCGCCGCCGAGATGGGCCTGACCATCACCCCGGACGCCTACGACGCTCCCGGCCTGGCGCTGATCAGCCCCTCCGACCGGGACGCGGCCCGGATCCTGCTCTCCCCGCTGTCGGCCTCGACCGGCCCGCTGGTCGCGGTGATGCTCAGCAGCCCACGTGCCCGGGGGGTGTGGCCCGCCTACGCGCAGGCGATCAACCAGGTGCGCCGGCATCTTCCGGTGCGGGTGGTGCTGCTCGGCGCCGTCGGTGACGACGCCCTGGCCGAGGACTTCGTGCGCGCCCTGAACCCCACGGTGCCGCTGGTCAGCGCCGTCGGCCGGGCGCCGCTGCGCACGACGCTGGCCGTGCTGGCCGCCGCCGACCTCTACCTCGGGGGCGTCTGCGACACGATGCACCTGGCCTCGTCGGTCGCCACCGCCTGCGTGGCCCTGACTTGCCAGCCCGCTCACGGCAATCCGGTGAGCCCGGACGCGCCGAACCGGATCGGCCCGTGGTCGGCCGGTTCTCAGGTCGTCGGCCCGGTGCGCCCGGCCGAGGGCTGCGGTGACGCGTGCGTCGCCGACGACGCGCACTGCATCAAGAACATCGGGCACGGTTACGTGGCCCGCGCGGTCATCGAGGTGCTGACCGGTTCGGCGATCCCGCCGACCGCCATGGTGCCCGCGCCGTCCCGCTCGCCCGAGCAGCTCGAGGCCCCGGGCCTGACCCCCGCCTGACCCCCCGCCTGAGGCAGGCCGAGGGCGGCCGGTGACCACCGCGTCCGCAAGCCCGCCCCATCGGCCCCCGCCGAAAGAACTTGAGCACGGCCCGTCACCATTCACCCGATCGGCGGTCGCCCGGCCGGTCGCCCGCGGGTGACGCTTGCCGGAAAGTGCGCAGGCTGCGGGAGGGGTGAGGACAACGATGGGGGCACGGCAGTGCGTCGTCATCCCGGTCATCGAGCGTCCCAACGGGATGATCATGACGCCGTCGTCGACGGACGGGGGATTCTTCCCGAGGGTCATCGTCGAGGGACAGGTCCGGTATTCGCGTCTCGTGGTCGACGGCACCGATGAGATCTGGGGCCCGAGTCTGGGTGACGCCCAGGAGCGGGCCGCCGCGCTGAACGCCGAATGGGGCCTGAGCAGCGACGACGTCCTGCAGATCCTGATCGGGTGGCAGGCCGCCCGCGACCAGGAGGACGCCCGCGTCTTCTGCCCCGGCTGCCGCCGTCAGTACGACTGGAGCTCCGGCGACGTCTGCCGGACCTGTGACGCCGAGCGGGGCTAGACCGGCATGGCCCGGCAGTGCGTGGTGATCCCGCTGCTCGAGCACGTCGACGGCCGGATCCAGTACACGACCGCCACCCTCGGCGGCTTCAACGCGCTGGTCGTCGTGGAGGGTCAGGTGCGCGGAGGTCTGCTGAGCGGGCCGAGCGGCCGGCCCACCGTCTGGGGTCCCACCCTGGCCGACGCCATGCGCAAGGTCGTCGAGCAGAACCGCGCCTGGGGTCTGACCGAGGAGGACGTCACCGAGATCCTGGTCAACTTCCAGGCCGCCTACGACCTCGACGCCGGTAGCACCTAATTTTCCTGGTGTTTTCCTTCGGTAACCGAAGCTGCGCGTAGGGTGTCCTCTTACGTCGAGTTGGAGGGACTTGTCGTGGGTGCTCTGATGGTGTCCGAAGGACGCTGGGTGAAGATCGCGCTGATCGCGGCGGTCGCCATCGTGGTCGGGTCGACCATGCTGGTGACGTCGCACCGCGCCCGCACCGGCGCCGTCGAGCTGGAGCAATCCACCGACCAGTGTTCGGTGCCGGTCGAGGAGCGGGTCGGCGGCTGGCTCTGCCCGGCCGGCTGATCCCTCCGGATCCCCGGCCGGCGCCAGCTTCCTGCCCCGGGTGGCGAGGGGTCAGAAGTTCGGGAGGCCCTTGACGTGCCAGCCGACGAGCTCGTTGGCTCGGCGCTCGGAGGTGATGTGCACGTCCCGGGTCGAGATCTGCCGCCAGCCAGACCGTTTCGTGTCCCAGACGTAGCGGGTGTGGGTGACGGTCCAGCCGTGTTCTTCCTCGAAGATGCGCTGGCCGGCGTGCAGGGTCATCAGGACCTTGCCGTCCTTGGTCTGGCGGGTGATCCCGGTGAAGAACCCGTAAGAACTCGAGACCAGGAGCTTCTTCTTGGTCAGCACCCTGACCGGCACGGACTTCTCGTCGCTCTGCCGAACTCCGACCTGGTCCCTGCGGCCGTCACCGTCCACGTCGGCCCGCTTGACGATCCGGCAGTCGCTGAGGCCGGAGCAGACGGTCTTCCCGCCGGCCCCGGCCAGCAGGGGGGGTGGTGAGCGCGAGAGCGGCCAGGGCTCCCAGTCGGGTCCGGCGCCGGAGGCTCATGGGTTCTCCTCATCTGGGTCTCCAGACGAGGACGGTCATCGAACGCACGGCCCTGCGGGACGAGCGGGAGGGTGGTGAAAGACCTGATCGGACGCGAGGTGAACGATCTCAAACCGGGCGGGGCACCGCGAAACCGAAGGGCAGTTCGAGGCGGTACTTCGCCAGCAGAGCCTCGTCCGACAGCATCTCGGCGGTCGGGGCGTCGGCCTGGATCCGGCCGTCGGCCAGGATCAGCGACCGCGGGCACAGCTGCAGCGCGTAGGGCAGGTCGTGGGTGATCATCAGCACCGTCACGTCGAGGTCGAGCAGCACCTCGGCGAGCTCGCGGCGGGAGGCGGGGTCGAGGTTGCTCGAGGGCTCGTCGAGCACCAGGATGTCCGGGTCCATCGCCAGCACGGTCGCGACCGCGGCGCGGCGGCGCTGGCCGAACGAGAGGTGGTGCGGCGGGCGGTCGGCGACGTCGCTCAGTCGCACCGTGGCCAGGGCCTTTTCGACCCGGTCGGCGACCTCGTCGCGGGACAGGCCGAGGTTCCGCGGGCCGAAGGCCACGTCGTCGCGCACGGTGGGCATGAAGAGCTGGTCGTCCGGGTCCTGGAAGACGATCCCGACCCGGCGCCGGATCTCGGCCAGATCGCGCTTGGCCACCGGCATTCCGCTCACCGAGACCGAGCCGGAGGTGGCCGTGTGAATACCGTTCAGGTGCAGCGCCAGGGTGGTCTTGCCCGCGCCGTTCGGGCCGAGCAGGGCCACCCGCTCGCCCTTTTCCAGCGACAGCGTCACCCCGTCCAGGGCCAGGTGGCCGTCCGGATAGCTGAACCGCAGATCCGTGATCGTGACCGTCATGTCAGTACCGCCGTCAGGGTGATGGCCGCGAACAGCAGCGGCAGGCTGAGGCCCGTGGCCCAGGTCGTGAACGATGCCGCCCCGCCGTCGGCAACCGGGATCCGGCCGGTGTAGCCCCGCGACAGCATGGCCAGGTGCACTCGCTCGCCGCGCTCGAAGCAGCGCACGAACAACGCCCCCGCGCTCGTCGCCAGCACCGGCCAGTGACGTAGCCGCCGGGCCTCGAAACCCCGCGACTCCCGGGCGATCCGCATCCGGCGCAGCTCGTCGGCGACCAGGTCGGCGTAGCGGATCATGAAGCTCATGATCTGCACGATCAGCGTCGGCACGCGCAGTTGCTCCAGGCCGGTCAGGACCTCGCGCAGGGGAGTGGTGGCCGCCAGCAGCACCGACACGGCCACGCCGAGCGTCGCCGTGGCCAGCAGCTCCCAGGCGCCCCAGAGCCCTTCGACGCTGACGGGCAGCCCGAGCACGTGCGTGCGCTCACCGCGTGCGACGAACGGCAGCAACAGGGCGAAACCGATGAACGGTACCTCGATCAGGAGCCGCCGGGCGAGCACGGTCAGCGGCAGCCGGGCCACGAGGGCCAGCGCCACGAGCACGACCGCGAACAGCCCGAAGGCCCAGAACCGGTCGCGGGGCGCGGCCACCACGGCGAGCACGGTCAGCACCGCCGCCACGAGCTTCACCTGGGCCGGAAGCCGGTGCAGCGGTGAGGTTCCGGGGAGGTAGAGGGTGTGATGACCGGCGCTCATGGGGTTTCGGCGGTGGACGTTCCGGTCGGCTCGGTCTCCCTGCCCGCCTTCCGGCGGCGCACCAGGAGAACCAGGCCGGACGCGGCCAGGAACGTCACCCCGACCCCGGCCACCCCGGCCAGACCGGTGGAGAGGCGGGGATTGTCGACACCGCTGACGCCGTAGTCGGCCAGGGGAGAGTCGTCGAGGTCGTGATCCTTCGCCTGGCCGGCGATTCCGTGGTCTTCGCTGACCTTCTCCAGGCCGTCGGGGGAGCTGCTCGCATAGTAGCTGACCACCCCGGCGAAGAGCAGGCTGATGGCGAGCAGGGCGACGAGCAGGTTGCGGGTGCGCATTCAGAGCTCCTGGACCATCGGCGCGGGGGACACCGGCTCGCGCCGGAAACGATTGAGGTACACCAGGTCCGGCCGGGCCGAGGCGATCGCCGCCACGGTCAGCCCGGTGATCAGCCCCTCGCCGATGCCGATCAGCACGTGCACCCCGAGCATCGCCGCGGCCACCGTGCCGAGCGGGACGTCGGCCGTGCCCCCGAGGGCGTAGAACCCGACGAACACCAGCGAGGCCACCGGTACGGACACCCCGGCCGCGATGCCCGCCGCCGGCGCCAGGGGGACGCGGGCCCGGAAGAGCAGCAGGGCCAACGGGAATCCGATCAGCACCGTGGCCAGGGACATGTCGGTGATGTTGACCCCGAGCGCGGTGAGCCCGCCGTCCGCGAAGAGCAGCCCTTGCACGAGAAGAACGACGGCCACGCACAACGCCCCGGTCCAGGGCCCGACCAGCACGGCCGCCAGCGCCCCGCCCAGCAGGTGCCCGCTGGTGCCCGCGGCCACCGGGAAGTTCAGCATCTGCACGGCGAACACGTACACCGCGACCAGCCCGGCCAGCGGTGCGGTGCGGTCGTCGAGCTCACGCCGGGCCCCGCGCAGGCACAGGGCGATACCGCCGGCCGCCACGACGCCGGCTGCGATCGAGACCGGCGCGTCGATGAAGCCGTCGGGAGCATGCATGCGCTCAGCGTCACGCAATTGCGCATGCTTTGCAATAAGAGGGGCTCAACGAATGTGCTGCGACCGCGGTTCCCGCTGGGGTGGGACGGAAGGATCCGGCAGCAGCCTCTGGGCCCAGGTACGGAAGGCGCTCACGAGGCGGCCCCGGTCACCGGCCCGTGTGGCCATCACCACGTGCCCCGGCGCGGCGTCCGAGATCGGCACCCCGACCAGGTCGGGCCGGCCGTAGTGGACGGCCCAGGGCACGATCGCGATGGCCTCACCGGCGGCCACGTGCTCGAACTTGTCCTCGAGGCTGGTGATCACCGGACCGCCCGGGGCCGGGCGGCCGTCGGGGCGCGGGTGCATCCGCCAGTAGTCGTTGAACTCCCAGTTCGGCACCTGGGGCACCGGTTCGTCGGCGATGTCGGCCATGGTGATCGACTCCCGCCCGGCCAGGCGGTGCCCGCGGTGCATCACCGCGGCCCGGGGCTCGTCGTAGAGAACCGTGACGTCCAGCCCTTCGGTGCGGAACGGCAGGCGCGCCACCACCAGGTCGACAAGCCCCTCGATCAGGGCGTCCCGGCCGGTGTTCCACTGCACGTGCCGCGCCTCGATCTCGGCGTCGGGGTAGCGTCGGCGCATCTCGGCCACCACCGGGGTGATCACCAGGCCGGGGATGTAGCCGGCGTTCAGACGGCTCGGGTCGGCCGCCGCCCGCGACTCGCCGACCGCCTGGTCGGCCAGGCGCTGCAGGGCCTTCGCCCGGGGCAGGAACGCCTCGCCGGCCCGCGTGAGCCGCGTGCCCCGGGAGGTGCGGTCGAGCAGCCGGGTGCCCACCGCGTCCTCAAGCCGTCTGATCTGCCGGCTCAGCGACGGCTGGCCGATCAGCAGCTGCTGGGCGGCCCGCCCGAAATGCTGCTGCTCGGCCACGGTGACGAAGTACCGCACCAGTCTCAGGTCCAGGTCGGTCATGGCCACCAGCCTAACCACCAGGAGTGATGCCCGAAACGCATGACCGGATGAACAACCGGCCTTGGACGCGGCGCCCGGATGCGCGCAGGGTCGAGGCATGCGCATCTTCCTCACCGGGGCGACCGGCTTCATCGGCTCGCACGTCGCCCGCGAACTGCTGTCCCACGGTCACCAGGTGGTAGGCCTCACCCGTTCCGACGACGGGGCCGCCAAGCTCGAGGCCGCCGGCGTCGAGGTCTACCGAGGCACCATCGACGACCCGGAGACCCTGCGCCGGGGCGCCGCCGAGTCCGACGGCGTGGTGCACACCGCCTTCGACCACAGCAACCTGGCCGACCTCCCGGCCGCCGCCGTCAAGGACCTCGCCGTGTTCGAGGTGCTCGGCCCGGAGGTGACGGGCAAGCCCTTCGTCACCACCTTCGGCACCACGATGCTGACCCCGGGCGCCGTCGTCACCGAGGAGTTCCGGCCGGCCGACCCGCAGGGCCGCGCCCTGGTGGAGGCGAAGACCCTCGCTCTCGGCGGCGTCTCGGTGCGCCCCGCGACCGTCGTGCATGCGCGTCCCAACCTGGGGTTCGTCTCCCTGCTGACCGGAATCGCCCGGGAGAAAGGGGTTTCGGCCTACCCGGGTGACGGTTCCGGCCGCTGGCCCGCCGTGCACGTCACCGATCTCGCCGTGCTCTACCGTCTGGCCGTCGAGAAGACGCCGGGTGCCACGGTTCTGCACGGCATCCAGGAGGAGGGTGTGACGAGCCGGGAGATCGCCGAGGGGATCGGCCGGGTGACCGGTCTGCCGGTCGAGTCCCGCGAGTCGAGCCACTTCGGCTGGCTCGGAGGGCTGTTCGTGCTCGAGGTCCCGGCCTCGAGCGCGATCACCCGGGAGCTGACCGGCTGGGCGCCGACCGGGCCGACCCTGCTCGAGGAGCTTCAGGCCGACTGACGGACGACGAGATGGGTCGGGAGCACGACGTCACCGGCCCGCTCGCCCGGGTTCTCGATCAGACGGCTCAGCGTCTGCACCATCTGCACGCCCATGTCCTCGACCGGCTGGTGGACGGTGGTGAGACTCGGGGTGGTGTGCCGGCTGATCGGGGAGTCGTCGAAACCGACGACCGCCACGTCGTCCGGCACCCGCCGCCCGGCCTGGAGCAACTCGGCCAGGGCGCCGATCGCCATCTGATCGGAGGCGCAGAAGATGGCGTCCAGGGCGGGATCCCGGGCGAGCAGCGTGCGGGCCGCGCGGCGTCCGCTGTTCTCGCTGAAGTCCCCGGCCTCGACCAGGGGCTCGAGACCGTGTGCGGCCAGGGCCTTCACGTACCCCTCGATGCGCTGCCGGCCGGCACTCTGGTCCAGCGGGCCGGTGATCGAGGCGATCCGGCGGCGGCCACTGCCGATCAGGTGCTCGATCGCGAGGGCCGCACCGCCCTCGTTGTCCATGTCGACGAAGGGCAGCGTGACCTCGGAGTGCGGCCGCCCGCCGAGCACCGCCGGAACTCCCCGGGCGGTGAGCTGGGCGGGAAGCGGGTCGTCGTCGTGCAGCGAGAGCAGCAGCACGCCGTCGACGTGCTGCCGGCTCAGGTAGTCGTTGAGCCGGCCGCGGTCGGCCTCGCGGTGCGTCATGGTGAGGAGGAGCTGCCGGGGAGTGTCGGCCATCGCGCTGGTGACCCCTCGCACCACCTGCGCGAAGAACGGCTCCCCGAACAGCCGGTCCTCGGACTCCGAGACCACCAGCGCCACCACGTCGGTGAGCTGCGTGACCAGGGAGCGGGCGGCGCGGTTGGGCACGTAGCCCAGGTCCTGCACCGCCTGCAGCACGGCGTTCCGGGCGGTCTCGCTCACCTGCACCGAGCCGTTGATCACCCGGGACGCCGTGCCCCGCCCGACCCCGGCCCGCTCCGCCACCTCTTCCAGCGTCGGGGGCCGGTTCGGGCTTCGCCTGCTCATCGGGCGATTATGACTGCTCATCCAGTGAACGGGACCGGATCACGCCGGAGTACCAGAGGGCACTGTGCTTGGGCGTGCGCACCTGGGTCTCGTAGTCGACGTGCACGGCGCCGAACCGTTTGGCGTAGCCCTCGGCCCACTCGTAGTTGTCGAAGATCGACCAGAGGAAGTAACCCTGCAGCGGCACCCCGTCGGCGATCGCCCGCTCGCAGGCCGCCAGATGACCCCGCACGTAGTCGATGCGGTCGGCGTCGTGCACCACACCGTCGTCACCCAGCGGGTCGGCGAACGCCGCCCCGTTCTCCGTGATCACGATCGGCACCGCGGGGTACTCCCGCTTCAGGCGGGTGAGCACGTCGTACAGCCCGTCCGGGTCGATCTCCCAGCCCAGGTCGGTCAGCGGCATGCCGTGCCGGACCTCGCGGGCGTGTGCCGCACCCGGGTAGGGCGAGTCGAGCTGACCGGTGCGCTTGTCGACCAGGTCGGGGTGGTCCTCCCGGCCGGTGATGACGTAGCGGGTGTAGTAGTTGACGCCGAGCAGGTCGAGCGGGCGGCTGATGATGTCCAGGTCGCCGTCGCGGACGTCGCCCATCCCGCCGAACTCGGCCGTGTCGTGCAGGATGTCCTGCGGGTAGCGGCCTTTCAGCACCGGGTCGAGGAACAGCCGGTTGTGGAAGCCGTCCACGCGACGGGCGGCGTCGGTGTCCACGGCGTCGTCGGAGGCCGGCTCCACCGCGTACAGGTTGAGCGTGATGCCGACGTGGGCCACGTTCTGCGCCCGCAGCGCGTCGACCGCCAGGCCGTGCCCGAGCAGCAGGTGGTGCACCGAGGACAGCGCGGCCGACGGGTCTTGCAGGCCGGGGGCGTGCCGGCCCGAGGCGTAGCCGATCAGGCTGGAGCAGAACGGCTCGTTCAGCGTGATCCAGTGCTTCACCCGGTCGCCGAGGTGCTCGTGCACCAGGGCCGAGTACTCCGCGAAACGGTAGGCGATGTCCCGGTTCGGCCAGCCGCCCGCGTCCTGCAGGGCCTGCGGCAGGTCCCAGTGGTAGAGCGTGATCCACGGGTCGATGCCCGCGCCGAGCAGCTCGTCGGTCAGCCGGGAGTAGAAGTCCAGGCCGGCCTCGAGCGCCGGGCCCCGCCCCTCGGGCTGGATGCGCGGCCACGACACCGAGAACCGGTACGCCTCCAGGCCGAGCGAGGCCATGATCGCCACGTCGTCCTTGTAGCGGTGGTAGTGGTCGATCGCGACGTCACCGGTGTCGCCGTTCACCACCCGGCCCTCGGTGTGCGAGAAGGTGTCCCAGATCGACGGCCCGCGGCCGCCGAGGGTGGCCGCGCCCTCGATCTGGTAGGCCGCGGTCGCGCCGCCGAAGACGAAGTCGTCGCCGAAACTCATGATTTCACTGCTCCATCCATGATGCCGCTGATCAGCTGGCGGCCGAAGAGCACGACCACCACGAGCAGCGGGAGCGTGGCCATCAGGGTGCCCGCCATGACCAGGGACTGGTCGGTGTAGTAGCCGCTGCTCAGCCGGGAGAGGGCGACCTGCACGGTCGGGTTCTCCGGGCTCAGGGCGACGTAGGGCCAGAGGAAGTCGTTCCAGTAGGTCATGAAGGTGAACAGGCCGAGGATAGCCGCGGCCGGCCGCAGACCGGGCAGGACGACCGACCAGAAGATGCGAATGGTCGAGGCGCCGTCCACCCGGGCGGCCTCGATCAGCTCGTCGGGGATGGCCTGGATCGCGTACTGCCGCATCAGGAAGACGCCGAAACCGCTGGCCAGGTAGGGCAGGATGACCGTGGGCAGGGTGCCCTGGATGCCGAACCAGTCCATCATCATGTAGAGCGGCACGGTGCCCAGCTGCACCGGTACCATCATCGTCAGCACCACCGCGGCCAGCAGCACGTTGCTGCCGCGGAACCGCAGCTTGGCGAAGGCGAACCCGGCCAGGCCGGAGAAGATCACGACGCCGACCGTGATGGTGCCGGCCACGATGAACGAGTTGATCAGGGCCTTGGCGAAGAGCACGTCCGGATTGTCGAACAGCGACGTGATGTGCTCACCGAGGTTGCCGCCGGGGGTGAGAACCGGTGGTGTCTGGACGATCTCGTCGTTGGTACGGGACGCCATGACCAGCATCCAGTACAGCGGGAAGACCGACAGGAAGAACGTGATCACCAGCACCAGGTAGTTCAGCGGGCTGGCCCGGAACAGCTGGTTGTTGCTCTCGGCGACCTTGCGGCGGAGCGGCTTGCGGGCTTCCGTCTCGGCCGGCACGTCAATGATCGTGGTCATGTCTCTCCTCAGTCCGCACCGCTGATCCGGCGGACCAGCCAGATGTTGATGAGCGAGATGATCAGCACGAGCAGGAAGATCATCGCGGCGACGGCCCCGGCGTACCCGAATTCGAACCGGGTGAACCCGTTTTCGATGAGGTACATGGTCAGGGTCTGGAACTGCCGCAGGGTGCCGCCCTGGATCGCGCCGGCGCCCGGGGCGAAGAGCAGCGGTTCGGTGAACAGCTGCACGCCACCGATGATCGAGGTGATCGTGGTGAAGATCAGGGTCGGACGCAGCAGCGGCAGCGTGACCGACCAGAACTGGCGGGTGCGGGACGCGCCGTCGATGGCCGCGGCCTCGTACAGGTCACCCGGGATGGCCTGCATGGCGGCCAGGAAGATCAGGGCGTTGTAGCCGGTCCAGCGCCAGTCGACCATGAACGAGATGGCCAGCCAGCTCGACCAGGTGTGGGCGGTCCAGTCGATCGCGGCCACCCCGACCCAGCCCAGCATCCAGTTGACCAGGCCGAACCCCTTGGCGAAGATCATGCCGAAGATCAGGGTGACGGCCGCCACCGAGGTGACGTTGGGGATGATGACGCCGATCCGGAACAGTGTGCGGGCCCGGATCTTCCGGTTCAGGGTGACGGCCAGCCAGAGCGCCAGCGTGAACTGCGGCACGGTGCTGACCACGAAGATGCCCAGTGTGTTCTTGGCCGCGTTCCAGAACTGCGGGTCCTGCAACAACTTCTGGTAGTTGTCGAGGCCGGTGAAGCTGTGCTCCCCGAGCAGGGGCCAGGCGTGCAGCGACACCCAGAAGGTGTAGAGCAGCGGGAAGGCCCCGAAGATGCCGAAGAGGATGAAGAACGGCGAGACGAACGCGTAGGGAGACCCCTTCTGGTCCCACCGGCTCAGACGGCTCCGCCAGGGGGAGCGCGTCCGAGCCGGGGTGACCGGGATCGTGGTGTCAGACACCCGCCGCGGCCTTGGCGCTCTTGATCGCCTGCTGCCAGCCCTCGTCCGAGCTGCGCTGACCCTGCTCCACGGAGCGCAGGTCGTTCTCGATCGCGTCGCGCACGGCCTGGTTCTTGGCGCCGAGGAAGACCGGCTTCAGGTTCTTGGCGCCCTCGACGAAGATCTCGGCCACCGGGGCGTCACTGAAGTACTCGTTCTTGAAGTCCGCCAGCGCCGGGTTCTCGAAGTTCTTCGGCGACGAGGGCAGGTTGCCCGCCTCGTCGAACGCCGACATCTGGCCCTCGGGGCTGCTCAGGAACTTGGCCAGCTCGACGGCCGCCTCCTGGTGCTTGCTCTGGGTCGGGACGGCCAGGAACGAACCACCCCAGCTGCCGCTGCCCCCGGGGATCGTGGCGATGTCCCACTTACCCTCGCCGTCGGCGCCGGCCTGGCCCTTGATGTTGGCCGTCATCCAGGCGGGGCAGGCGATGGTGGCGAACTTGTCCTGCTTGAAGGCCGCGTTCCACTCGGTGGTGAAGCTCTTCAGGTTGGCCGAGAGACCGGCCGCGAGAACCTTGTTCGTGGTGTCCCAGGCGTTCTTGACGGCCGGGTTGCTGTCGAACGTCAGGTTGTTGCTCTGGTCGAAGTAGGTGTAGCCCGGAGCCTCACCGGCGTACTGCATGAGGATCGAGTTGTAGGTGTTCGTGGCCGAGTCCACGAACTTGGTGTCGCCCTTGGCGCCCTTCAGGAACTTCTCGCCGGTGGCGATGTAGTCGTCCCAGGTCGGCCACAGCTTGGAGACCTCTTCGCGGTCGGTCGGCAGGCCGGCCGCCTTGAACAGGTCGGTGCGGTAGCACATCGCCAGACCGCCGACATCGGTGCCCAGGCCGATCGTGGCCTTCCCGTCGGCCGTGGTGGCCTGGACGTTCTTCCACTCCAGCCAGTTGTCCTTGATGTCGTTGAAGCCCTCGTCCTGGAAGTTCACGAACTTGTCCGGGGCCTGCAGGAACTGGATGATCGCGCCTTCCTCGATCGCGACCACGTCACCGGCGCCGCTGCCCGCGGCGATGCGCTGGGTCAGGGCGTTGGTGTACTTGCCCAGGTCGCCCTCGTTGGACTCGACGATCTTGACGTTCGGGTGCGACGCCTCGTACTCCTTGTAGAGGGCGTCGTAGCCGAACGTCCCGAAGGTCGAGACCTTCAGGGTGATCTGCTCGTCCGAGCCGGAATCACCCTCGTCCGATCCGCAGGCGGCCATCGTCAGAGCGAGACCGGCGACTGCGGCCACGGCGACGAACTGCCGGGCGCCACGCAGGGAGGGGCTCATGGGATTTCTCCTTTCGGGGCCTCTTCGACCCGAGGTGCACGTCAATGTGGGAGCGCTCCCAAACGTGCGCCGTGGGCCGGGGTGCCGTCAAGGGGGTGCATGGGAACGCTCCCATGGTGTTACTTAGTTGTAATAAAGAGGGGACGTTGGTCACGTTCCGGTGTCGGAGGGTTGGTCCCGGCGGGGGCGACTCTCTCGAAAACCTCTGTCTCAGCTGGGGAAACGCTCGATCAGGAGGTCCCAGCCGGCCTGGATCCAGGGTTCGGTGCCTACCCGGAGTATCGTGGCGCCCTCGTCGGCCGCGGCCCGCGCCAGATTGGCGTCCGCCGAGGTCATCCAGCCTTCGCGCACGGCGTTCCGGTACTCGTCCTCGTCCTCGATCTGCACCTGGCCGTCCCGCTCGGTCCAAAGCGGGTCGAGCTCCAGGTCGACGATCGACCAGCCGTCGGCCGTGCGCTGCGGGGGCGTGCAGATGTCGAGGGAGAGCCGCCGCCCGTCGTCGCGGAGTAGCCACCAGCCCACCCAAGGGCGGCCGGGAGTGATGAGCAGGATCATCGGGTGGTGCAGGGGGTCACGGTGCCCGTCCGGCCAGACGCAGGCCTGCCCGGGACGGCCCGAGACCCAGAAACCGTGCTCGTCCTCGCGCTCGAGGTCCAGCTCGAAGAGGTAGGTGCCGGCCGGTCGCTTGATCTTCGTCAGGTTCACCGGCCGAACCTAGAGGGCATTCAGCGCCCAGTCGACGGCACTGCGCACGTCGTGCACCACCGGTACGCCTTCGGGCAGCGGTGGGCGCTCGACCATCACCACCTCGAGGCCGAGTTCCCGCGCCGCGGTCAGCTTGGCCGCGGTCATCGGGCCGCCGCTGTTCTTGGTGACGAGAATGTCCTTGCCCGCGAGCAGTTCTCGCTCGCCGTCGAGGGTGAACGGACCGCGGTCGAGGATGACCTCGCAGCGCCGCGGCAGCGGTCCGTCGGGTGTCTCGACGGCGCGCAGCCAGAACCGCTGGGGGAGTGGGGCGAACGGTGCCGTCTCCTGGCGTCCGGTGGTCAGCATGATGTTTGAGGACGCGTCGGTGCCGGCGACGCGGTCGGCCGCGGCTTCGAGCGTGGGGACGCCGTTCCAGCGATCGCCGGGCTGAGCGACCCAGGCCGGGCGGCTCAGGATCAGCAGCGGGACGCCTTCCGCGGCCTCGGCCGCGTTGGCCGTGATCCGCTCCGCGAACGGGTGGGTCGCGTCGACCACGGCCGAGATGCCCTCGTCCACCAGGAAACCCCGCAGGCCGGTGACACCGCCGAACCCACCGACCCGCACGTCCCCCGGCGGCAGCCTCGGTGACGAGACCCGCCCCGCCAGCGACGACACCACCGAGACCCCGGAGGCCGTGAGAGCCGCCGCGAGCTCGCGGCCCTCGCCGGTGCCGCCGAGAATCAGGACCCGGCCCATCAGTTCAGGCGGCGGCGCAGGAGATAGGTGTCCATGACCCAGCCCTTGCGTTCGCGGGCGGCGGCCCGCGCCTTCTCGATCTCCGGCCCGACCTCGAGTACCGGCCCGCTGAACAGGATCTCGTCTTTCGTTCCCAGGTATGCGCCCCAGTAGATGTCCACATCCGGGTCTTTCACGTGCCGGAAGGCGCAGTCCCCGTCGAGCATGACCACGACATTGTCCAGCCCGGGCGGCATTCCGCCGGCCAGAAGGCGGCCCGGCGTGATGTGGATGGGCTCGCCGATGCGGTTCAGCGGGATCCGGTGCCGCGCGGTGAGTGAATGCAGGCTGCTGACACCAGGAATGACCTCGTAGTCGAACTTCACGTTGCCGCGCTCGAGCAGCTCCTCGACGATCCGGATCGTGCCGTCGTACAGCGAAGGGTCGCCCCACACCAGGATCGCGCCCACGCCGTCGTCGGTGAGCTCGTCGGCGATCATCCGCTCGAAGATCTCGGCCCGGCGGTGGTGCCAGTCCTTCACCGCGTCATCGTAGGCCTCGGCGGTGCGGTCGCGTTCAGGGTCGTCGGCCTGCACGAAACGGTAGTCGTGACCGGCGATGTGCTGCTCGCAGACGTCGCGGCGCAGCTGCACCAGGTCGTCCTTGGCGCTGCCCTTGTCGATGAGGAAGAAGACGTCCACCGTGTTCAGCGCCTTGACGGCCTGCACGGTGATGTAGTCCGGGTCACCCGCGCCGACCCCGATCAGCAGGACCTTCCGCATCAGTGACGGCTCCGTTCGGTGGAGTAGAGGTGGCTGTCCGGGAATTCGTGGGCCGTGAGCACCGGCCCCACGACAATGACGGCGGTGCGACGGATCCCGGCCTCGTGCACCTGCCCGGCGATGGTGCTCAGCGTGCCCCGCAGGATCTGCTCGTCGGCGCGGCTGGCCTTGGCCACCACCGCGACCGGGCCGTCGGCGCCGTAGAAGGGCGCGAGCGTCGCGACCACGTCGTCGATCTCCTGGACGGCCAGGTGCAGCACCAGCGTCGAGCGGCTCTCGGCCAGCTTCTCCAGCTCCTGGCCCTCGGGCATCGCGGTGGCCTGGCGGGCGATGCGGGTCAGGATCACGGTCTGGCCCACGCCGGGCACCGTGAACTCACGCTTGAGAGCGGCCGCGGCGGCGGCGAAGGCGGGCACGCCGGGCACGATCTCGTAGGGGACGCGGAGGTCGTCGAGGCGGCGCATCTGCTCGGCGACGGCGCTGAACACCGACGGGTCACCGGAGTGCAGCCGGGCCACGTCCACGCCGCGGTTGTCGGCGGCCTTGAACTCGGCCATGATCTGCTCGAGATCCAGGTTGGCGGTGTCGACCAGCCGGGTGCCGAGCGAGCACTCGTCGAGCAGTTCCTTCGGCACCAGGGAGCCCGCGTACAGGCAGACCGGGGCCTTCTGCAGGATGCGCAGCCCCCGGATCGTCAGCAGGTCGGCCGCTCCCGGGCCGGCACCGATGAAATATACGGTCACGTCAGTTCCTTCCAGGCGACCCACTGCGTCACCGGCATGGCGGGGCGCCACCCGGTGAACCGCCCGATCGCGGTGGCCCGGGTGATCTCGATCTTCGTCAGGGTTCCGCCGTACATTGAATATGCCTCAGCCAGAAGCATTTCCGATTCCAGGGTGGTCACGTTCACGACCATCCGCCCGCCCGGGGCCAGGGCCTGCCAGCACTGGTCGAGCAGGCCGGGGGCGGTCAGCCCACCGCCGACGAAAACGGCGTCGGGGGTGGGCAGCCCGTGCAGGGCGGCGGGCGCCTCACCGGTGCGCACCTCCAGCTGGGGCACGCCCAGCAGGTCGGCGTTGCGGGTGATGCGGTCGCTGCGCCGCTGGTCGCGCTCGATGCTGACCGCCCGGCACGAGGGGTGCGTGCGCAGCCACTCGATGCCGATGCTGCCGGCGCCACCACCGACGTCCCACAGCAGTTCGCCGGGTTCGGGGGCCAGGGCCGAGAGCGTGACGGCCCGGACGTGACGCTTGGTGAGCTGGCCGTCGTTCTCGAACGCGTCGTCGGGCAGGCCGGGGGTGCGCGAGAGGCGTTGCGGTCGGGCCCCCGGGCGGCACGTCACGGCCAGCACGGTCAGGGTCTTCGGGCCGGCCGGGGCGTGCGCCGGGTAACCGGTGGCCGGCCACTCGTCGGCGGACGCGCAGACCCGGGTCTCGTCGGCGGCGCCCAGGTTGCTCAGGGCGGTGAGCTCGCTGGGCCCGAACCCACGGTCACGCAGCAGGCCGGCGACCAGGGCGGGGGAGTCCTCGCCGGGCACCAGCACGAGCAGGCGGCGGCCGGGGGAGATGCCGGGCTGCAGGGTGGCGGCGGGACGCCCGACCAAGCTGATCACGTCGGTGTCCTGCTGCGCCCAGCCCATCCGGGCGCAGGCCAGGGAAACGCTCGAGGGGTGCGGCAGCACCTCCAGGTCGAAGCCGGGGGCGACCCGGGCGATGGTGGTGGCGATGCCGAAGAACGTGGGATCCCCGCTGGCCAGCACCACCTTGCGGGCGCCGGGGGTCTTCACCAGCAGCAGCGCCAGGGCCCTCACCAGGGGCGTCGGCCAGGCCACCCGGTTCGCGGCGACCTCGGCGGGCAGCAGGGCGAGCTGCCGGTCGCCGCCGAACACCACGTCGGCCTCGGTCAGGGCCGCGCGGGCGGCGGTGGTGAGACCGGCCCACCCGTCGGCGCCGATCCCGGCCACGACGAGGCGCTCACGCGGCGTGACATCGGCGGCGTCGGCGGGCGGTGGAACGGTGGGCACGCCGACACCCTAGTTGAGTGACTCTGAGCTCCTCCCCGTCACGGCCCGGCCCGATCCTCCCGGCCACCCTGGGTGGTGAGGTGTGTGCGTCCCGGTGCCGACGCGTCCCCCGCCTCGCTGGTGCTGCCCGGTGCGGGCCCGCTGGGCGGGCCCACACCGGACGGATCAGGCGTGCACGGTGATCTCGGTCAGCGTGGGGGTGTAGGTCTCGGACGCCTTCTTCGAGGTCAGGCTCACCCGCAGCTTCGGGGTGGTGACCTGGTCGAACGACACCGCCAGGTCGTGGCCGACGCCCTCGGACCCCTCGGCGAAGGTGACCCAGGCCGACCCGGTCCAGCGCTGCAGCTCGAAGGTCTGCACCCGGGGGTTCGTGCCCGAGTCGGTGTACTCGTCGAGCACGACCTGGCTGAACGTGGTGTCGGCGCCGAAGTCGACGTCGAGGGTGATCGGGTAGGTGGCGTCGTCGGCGGCGGCCCAGCGGGTGCTGAACGAGCCGTCGGTCAGGTTCACCGCGCCGAGTGTGCCGCCGGCGCCCGGATGCGTCGAGCTCGCGGTGACCGGCTTGCCCAGCGCCAGGTTCGGGGCCGAGCCGTTCTCCTCGACCGGGTCGTCGTCGACCGGGTTCTTCACCCGGTCGCCGATCTTGCGCTCGGCGATACCGATGTCGGGGGCGTCACCGTAGTACAGCTTGGTGCCGAGGATGTCTTCGGCTCCGAGATGCACGTTGTAGCGACCGGCGTCGATCAGGGGGGAGGTGCTCTTGAGAGCGAAACGCTTGGCCGTGTCCTTGATTCCGGTCGCCTGGGTGTAGGTCGACGGGTCCTTCGTGAACTGCGGGTCCTCGCGGAGGCCGCGGGGGTCGGCGGGTTCTTGCGCCGAGTGCGTGCCGCCGGCCTCGTAGTAGTCGTTGTTGGAGAACACGGCCTGCCTCAGGGCACCGGTGCGCCGGTACCAGGGCGTGGTATCGGTTTTCGAGCTGTTGTAGAAGATGTTGTTCAGGAAGTAGACCGGTGACAGGAACGTCTCGTCGTGCACGTAGTCCATGGCGGCGCCGTCGTAGACGAACGTGTTGTTGGCGAAGTATGTGGGTGAGTAGTTGGTCGAGAGCATGTTCTTCACCAGCACGCCATTGTCGTTGACGCTGAGGTTGTACCGCGCCACCGAGTTCGAGCTGTTGCCCATGTAGGCCATCCAGCCCGCGGCGTTGTCGTGCGAATAGTTGTACTGGTAGGTGACGTTGAAGTTCGTGTACTCGAGATCCCAGGGGGTGCCGTCGTACTCGTTGGCCGGGCCGCCGTAGACCTCGTTGTACTGCATCACCGAGTCGGCGCCGGCCCACAGGTACAGGCCGCACGAGACCGCGTCGTAGCGTTCGAGGAAGCCGTTCACCTCGTTGTACTCGACCAGCATCTGCTTGGTGTTCGCCAGCTGGATCGCGCCCTGGCCGATGCTTTCGGCGTAGTTGTGGCCGATGTAGACGTTGCGGCTGTAGAGGTCGCGGGTGCGTACCCAGAGCTGTTCCCAGCCCTCGTGGAACTTGCCGCTCTCGTCGTACTGGCCGGAGGCCGTGCCGTCGGCGCCGAACCAGTTGAAGGCGAACTGGATGGCGTGCAGCTCGACGTGTTTGAAGGTGTTGTTCTCGATGCGGACGTCGTCGAAGTAGTAGCCGCCGGTGCCGTACTCCTGGTAGTTCTTGCTTCCGAAGACTTGGAAGTTCACGGCGCCGTAGTGGATCTTCTGCCAGGAGCTGGGGCCGTCGGTGTCGTGCACGTAGATGTCGTTGATGCGGAAATGGTTCATGATCGTGTCTGTGCCGATCTTGTCGGCGTTGATCGAGACCATGACGCCGTCGCGCACGTAGCTGCCGGTGGTGATGTCGGTGGCGAAGTCGTCGTCGTTCGACAGCTCGATCTGGTTGATGTCCCAGTACTGCTGGTTGCGGAGCACGACGGCGCCGGTCAGGCCCACGGTTTCGGGGTTCTTGGTGCCGTCGGCCCGGAACGGGCTGGGCACGTTGCCGTTGGTCGCGATGTAGGGGCGGGTCCGGGCCTGGCCGTAGGCCGAGATCGTGATCGGTTTCCCCTCGCGGCCCGAGCCTTTCGGCCAGAGCTGCTCGTCGTCCCACTGCTCGCCGGCCTTCAGCAGGATGCGGTCGCCGGGGGCGAAGGTGGTGGCGTTGGCCTTGGCCAGGGATTTCCAGGCGGTCTGCGTGCTGGTGCCGTTCGCGGTGTCGCGCCCACCGGTGGCGTCGATGTAGTAGTCGGTGCCGCCGTAGGGGTTGGCCGAATTGCCTTTCCAGTCGGTTTGTTTCGTGGTTTCAGAGCTTGCGGACGCGGTGGTCGCCGTCAGTGTCAGCGGAACGGCCAGCAGTGTGGCGAGTAGCGGTACGAGCAGGAAGCCTGACATCCGAGTTCTCAACCCTGCACATCCTCTGCGTCGATGGCGTTCACCGCCGAGGGGTCGACGGTGAGGTCACTGGCCCCCTCTCGCTGCTCCAGGAGATCGTCGAGCTTCTCCGAGACCAGCGACTGCCGGATCCGTGCCGCGTAGGTCTGGTAGGCCTGGGCGGAATCCACGGTCTTGCTCTCGAGCTGGTAATAGGTGGTCTGGGTGGTGCCGACGACGGGCTGCGAGATCTCGCCGATGTCCAGGGTGCTCAGGATCGAGGCGAGTTCCTGGTCGTGGGCGTTGTTGCCGCTCCGGGTGAAGGTCGCCCGGCGGACGCTGGTGCCGGGTTCGGTGATCTGCCTGAGCTTCTCGGTGTCGGGAAGGGGTGCGTCCGGTTCCGTCACCAGCTCGGTGTAGGTGTAGGTGGTGGCGTTGGCGGCCCAGTCGTTCCTGTCCTGTTCGAAGGCCTGTTTCACCTCGGCCTCGCTCACCCAGAGCGGATCGCCCGGTTCCTGGCCGAGTTTCGACTGCAGCTGGGTGGTGAGATCGGTGAGACGGTGTGAATAGTATTCTTCGGGGGTGAAATCGGTGAGGCCGTAGACCGTCTCGCCGCGCTCGGTGGCGTCGGAGCGGGCCTGGTTCTCCGTCGTGACCTCCTGCATGAAGTCGCCGAAGGTGGTTGACGTCACGAGGCCCTGTTCGTGGGCCAGGGTGAGAACGGCCCGGTCGTGGCGGATGTCGTCGAAGGCCTTTTCGCTGAGGGTGTTCAGGTTGTCGTCCCAGTCGACGCTGCGCGAGAGGCGGTTCATCTGGAAGACGAGTTCGTCGCGGGTGATGGTCTCGCCGTCGAGGGTGGCCACCTGGTCGTGGTTCTGGGTGAGGTGGACGCCGGTGGTCACGAGGGCGGCGACGGCGGCGGTGGCGCCGAGGGTGAGGAGCGCGCGCTTCATGCGCCGATCACCTCGGCCCGGGTGATGACGGGGGTGGCCCGGCTCTGCGTCACGGTGATCTTCACGGCTGTCGTCACGACCGGGGGGAACGTCAGAATGCGCTGGTAGCCGACGGTATTCGCCTCCGCCAGGGTTTCCCAGCGGTCGTCGAGCCGGGCCTCGAGCAGAACGTGCTCGATGCGCTGGCCCTGGGCGATGTCCTCGCCCAGCACCACGGCCTCCACCGCGTGAGGTGAGTCGAGAAGCAGCGTCAGTGCGTCGTCTTCACGCAGGTCGGCCTTGAGGGTGCGAGAACGGAAGTCGGCGATGCGGGCGCCCAGCCCCTCGAGGGTGGCCACGTCCTGCGGATGGATCACGCCGTCGCGGGTGGGGGGAACGTTCAGCAGGAAGGTCGCGTTGCCGCCGACCGAGTGCCGGTAGATGTCGAAGAGCTCGTCCACGGAACGCACCTCGCCGTTCTCGGACGGGTGGTGGAACCAGCCCGGCCGGATCGAGGTGTTGACCTCGGAGGGGTACCAGACGAGGTCGCTGATGCCGTGCAGGGCTTCGCGGGAGCCGAGGTCGGCGTCGTCGCTGCGGACGGTGCGGGCGAACTCGCCGTCGTCGACCTGCTGCGACTTCGCGGCGATGCGCTCCACGTCCTGCAGGGCCCGGGGCACCACGCTCCACTCGTCGGTGCGCGTCTCGCCGGCCTCGTTGCCGCACCAGCGCACGTCCGGACCGCACACGCTGATCACGGCGCTGGGCTGGAGACGGCGCACGGTGGCGTAATACCGCTCCCAGTCGTAGGTCTGGACCTTGCCGTTGGGACCCTCGCCGTTGGCGCCGTCGAGCCAGACGCAGAACACCGGGCCGTAGCTGGTCAGGAGCTCGGTGAGCTGGGCGACGTAGAAGTCGTCGTAGGCGCGGCCGGACCCGTACGAGGCCTCGGTGCGGTCCCACGGCGACAGGTAGATCCCGAACTTCAGGCCGTGCCGGTCGGCGGCCGCCGCGACCTCGGCCACCACGTCCCCCTGCCCGTTCTTCCAGGGGGAGGAGGCGACGGAGTGCCGGGTGACGGCGCTGGGCCAGAGGCAGAAGCCGTCGTGGTGTTTGGCGGTGAGGATGACGGCCCGCAGGCCAGCGCTTTTCAGGGTGCGGACCCACTGGTCGGCGTCGAGGGCCGCGGGGTCGAACAACGCGGGATCCTCGTGGCCCAGGCCCCATTCGCGGTCGGTCATGGTGTTCATGCCGAAGTGCAGGAAGCCGTAGAACTCGAGCTGCTGCCAGGCCAGTTGCCGGGGTGACGGCCGGACCGCGGTCAGGGCGGGGACGTTCATCGGAACCTCCGGTGAACAGCTGAGGGCTGGAGAACGTGGTTACCATGGCATCGATAACACGAGCGGCGCAAGGGTCTGGCCCGCACCGGTGGCCGATTCGGAGCCGCGCGGTCGGTGTGCGTCCAGGTCGATGAGGCCGGGACGTTGCGACGGGCGCCGGTCGTGGGCGCGACGCAGAGCGATGGATCGTTCGGCGGGGCCGGGTTCGGCGGGGCCGGACCGCCGAGCGCGGCTGGATCGTTGGGGGAGCCCCGGCCGTTGCCGGATTGCTCGAGGGGGCGTCGGCGGCTCGGTTATGTCGTGCGGGCGGTGCGGGTGGACGGGGGCGGGGCGGTGGAGGCGCGCACCGAGAGTTCGGCGGGGGCGGGCTGGTGGGAGGCGCCGGCAGCGGCATCGGTGGGGGCGGAGAGCAGCAGGTCCACCGCGGCGGCGCCGGAGGCGTAGAAGTCCTGGCGCACGGTGGTGAGCGGGGGCGAGCAGTAGGCGGCCAGCGCGATGTCGTCGACGCTGACGATCGAGACCTGGGTGGGCACGTCGCGGCCCTTCTCGCGCAGGGCCCGGACGACGCCGAACGCCATCTCGTCGCTGGCCACGAACACGGCTGTGACTTCGGGAATCAGGGCCAGGATGGAGCCCTGGTGGTGCCCCGAGCCGGGTGACCAGTCGCCCTCGAGCACCGGTGGCGGCTCGATGCCGGCCGAGGCCAGGCACTCCTGCCAGCCCTGGCGGCGCTGACGGGCCTCGATCCACTCGTCCGGGCCGGCGACGTGCCAGACCTGGCGGTGGCCGAGGTCGAGCAGGTGCTGGGTGGCGATCCGGCCGGCCTCGCGCTGGTCGATGCCGAGTACCAGGGCGCCTTCGGTGCGGGAACCGTCGACGGTGACGGTGGGGATGTCCCGGGTGATGTCCTCGATCTTCTGGGTGACCGAGATCAGCGGCACCGCAATGACAATGCCGTCGACGTTCTGAGTGGCGAGCTTGGTCAGTGACCGCTCGAGCTGCCCGGTGTCCAGCCCCGCGATGGTCGCGATGCTGACCGCGTAACCCGCTCTCCCGGCAGCGGCCTCGACCCCGGCGGTGACGGCGGATCGCGAGTAATAGCCTCCCGACTGCAGCAGGACCAGCCCGATCGTGTGACTACGCCCGGAACTCAGCGCCTTCGCCGCATTGTTGAGGCGGTAGCCGAGCTCGTCGACGGCCGTCAGTACACGCCGCCTGGTGTCCGGACTGACGTTGGGGGAGTCCCGCAGCGCCCGCGACACCGTCTGCGCCGAAACCCCCGCGGCCCGTGCCACATCCGTCATGCTCGGCTGACGAACGGAACCACCCCGCTGCCCCCGGGCTCGTTCGACCCAGGCTCGTTCAACCGGGGCTCCGTCAACCCCGGCCCGCCCGTTCTCAGACGGCCCGGCCCCGGTCCGCTCGCCTCGGGTCTTCTCGGTCGGGGCCTGCTGGCCTCGGGTCTTCTCGATCGGGGCCTGCTCGCCCTGGGTCTTCTCGATCGGGGCCTGCTCACCCCCGGCCTTCTCGATCCGGGCCCGCTCGATCTCCGTCCGCGCACCCTTGGACCGCCGAACCCCCGTCTGCGCGTGTCCGTGCTGCTCAACCCCGGCAGTCTCCCCCTCGGCCCTGCCTCGCTTCGCGCCCATGCCGCTCCCTGATTGCGTTCCCCTCCACGCGATGCGTGCCGGGCGCCATTCTGAACCATGTCGTGCCTGTTAATGATGGCATCGATAACAAGCTGCGTGTCCCAAAGAACGCGCCCGCCCCCCGCTCGCCGCTCGCCCGGCCCCCGCTCGCCGCTCGCCCGCCATCGCCCGGCGCTTGCCTGCCGTCCGCCTGGCCTGCCGCCTGCCCTCGCCTGCCCCGGTGCTCGCCCGCCGCCCGTCTGTCTGCCCGCTTGCCCGCTTGCCCGCTTGCCCGCCTGGCCGCCTGGCCGCCTGCCCGCCTGGCCGCCTGGCCGCCTGGCCGCCTGGCCGCCTGGCCGCCTGGCCGCCTGGCCTGTAGGCCGCCTACCCGGCGCTTGCCTGCCGCCTGCCCGCCGGCCTGGCCCAGCGCTTGCCTGCCGCCTGCCCGCCGGCCTGGCCCAGCGCTTGCCTGCCGCCTGCCCGCCGGCCTGGCCCAGCGCTTGCCTGCCGCCTGCCCGCCGGCCTGGCCCAGCGCATGCTTGCCGCCCGCCCGCCTGGCCCAGCGCATGCCTGCCTGCCTGCCGTCCGCCTATACGGCGCTTGCCTGCCGCCTGCCTCCCGCTGTGTCGGCGTTCGGCGCCGAGTTCGGGCGCACGTGCTCGGTGCGGCCAGAACCTGTGCTTTCGATTATCGATAATCGAAAGTATCGATGTCCCGCTTTCCCGCGCTGAAGGAATCGTCACTCGTTGCCTACTGCTGCAGGCCACGTAATGGGGCGGCGCGAGATGTGGCATGGGCAGGGGCGGTGCAAGAGCAAGGTGTTCGGGGGGCGTTCTGGGCGTAAAGCTTGGGATGCCAACGATGTGGGGGTGCTCAGCAAGGGGAGGAAAGACCGGGGCTGACCAGGTTGAAGGCTGGCGGCGTGGCTCAGTGGGGCGGCTCAGTGGGGCGGCTCAGTGGGGCGGCTCAGTGTGGTCGGCGATGTGGCTGAGCGGGGCCGGCGATGTGGCGACGCCGCTCGGTGGGGGCAGTGATGTGGCTCGGCGGGCCGGCGATGTGGCCCGGTGGGGCGTGACTGGCTCGGGGGCCGGCGACGTGGCTCGGTAGCCGTTCTCGTGGGTCAGTGGGCCGGCGACGTGGCTCGGTAGCCGTTCTCGTGGGTCATTGGGGCGGCTCAGTGGGCCGGCGGCGTGGCTCGGCCTGAACGGGTGAGAGCCCCTGGCGGCTGCGGTTTCTCGCCAGGGGCTCTCACGTCGAGCGGGTGCTTCCGTTGTGCTGCGTGCATCGCGGTGCTCGCCAGGCGGCCACAGGCGCTCGGGTCGACCGGCACTTCCACGCCGCGGTTGGGCTCCCGCGAGGCACTAACTGGTCAGAACGCGGGTTCCGGCCTGCCCGGAGGGGGAGGCACCGGATCCGTTCCCGGCCCCGGGATCGGGGGTGTGGGAGCGGGGGGTGCCGGCACCGGCCCCGGGCGCGGTGGCTCCAGCGGCGGGTCCGGCTCGGCGGGCGGCAACGTGCCGTCGCCCGGGAGCGTGAAACCGCCTGGTCGGGCCTGGCCCTGGGGGCGGGGTGGGGTGGTGTCGTCCGGGGGCAGGGTCATCCCATCGTCCGGAACGGTCATCGTGGTCCCCCTTTCGGTCGAAGCTCGGCCGATGGATCTCCGTCCGACGTCAGTCGGTCAGGATCCACGCCGCCGCGTCCGACGGCAGCAGCCCGCCCTGCACCGGCAGGCTCGACACGACCACCCTGCCCGGTGGCAGCCGGACCGCAACCTCACCCGTGTCCAGCATGCCGAATGCTGCGGGAGCCGGCCCGGCGCGTCCTCAATCCCGAGGCAGGAATCCCGAGGCAGGCCCCGGTGCGCCGCCGGGGGAGCGGCACCCGGCTTCCGTCGCGCCCTGGGTCGGTGGGCCCGAAAAGGGCGCTCTGCGCCGGTCGCCCCTTAACGTTACATACCGTAGGGGACCTGTCGCTCCAGCCACTGCAGCCTGAAGGCGTGCTCCTCCTCCAGCCGCTGGCTCAGTGACGCCGCGACCTCGGGCCCGCCCTTGCGGCCGAACCGTCCGTGCGTCTCGAGCTGCACGGCGATGGTGAAGCGGGTGCCCACGGTGCCGGCGGGCTCGAGAGCCAGCTGACCCACGATCTCCACCTGCGGTGCCGCGGCCAGCTCGACCAGGTACTCGCCCTGGCGGGAGCCGTTCCAGGTGGACTGCTGCCACGACTGGGTCTCGGTCATCACGGACTTGCCGCCGAAGAACCGGCGGGCGGGCATGATGTCCGCCGCCTGACGCTCGGCGACCTGCCGGAAGACGCCGGCCCGTTCCCGGAGTTCGAGGACGTGGAAGTCCTCGTACCCGAGCTGCCTCGCCTTCTCGGTGAGATGCTCGAGCCGGGTCATCGTCCGGAAAGTCACCAGTGGTGAGATCCCGTAGACCCAGCTGAGTTCGAACTGCGCTGACATGCCTGAGTGTCCTCCTTGACGCCGGACTCTAGGACATGATCGCCACCTGTGGGACAACAGGGCATGTACGGACCTGCACAGTTACCGCGTCCGGACCCGCTGTCACGGAAATGGGGAAGGCCTTCGCTGAGATAGCCTGGCACCGTGGCTGAGTACATCTACACCATGCGTAAGGCGCGTAAGGCGCACGGCGACAAAGTCATCCTCGACGATGTGACGCTGTCGTTCCTGCCCGGCGCCAAGATCGGCGTGGTCGGGCCGAACGGCGCGGGTAAGTCGAGCGTGCTCAAGATCATGGCCGGGATCGACCAGCCGTCGAACGGTGACGTCCGGCTGGATCCCGATGCCACGGTGGGCATCCTGATGCAGGAACCCGAACTCAACGAGAGCAAGACCGTCCTCGGCAACGTCGAGGAGGGGGTCGGCGAGATCAAGGGCAAGCTCGACCGCTTCAACGCGATCTCGGAAGAGATGGCGAGCCCCGACGCCGACTACGACAAGCTGCTGGCCGAGATGGGCGAACTGCAGGAGGCGCTCGACGCTGCCGACGCCTGGGACCTCGACTCGCAGCTCGAGCAGGCGATGGACGCACTGCGCTGCCCGCCGCCGGACGCCGACGTCACGGTGCTCTCCGGTGGTGAGCGCCGCCGCGTCGCCCTCTGCAAGCTCCTCCTGTCCAAGCCCGACCTGCTGCTCCTCGACGAGCCCACCAACCACCTGGACGCCGAGAGCGTGCAGTGGCTGGAGCAGTTCCTGGCCTCCTACCCGGGCGCCGTCCTGGCCGTCACCCACGACCGGTACTTCCTCGACAACGTCGCGGAGTGGATCCTCGAGCTCGACCGCGGCCGGGCCTACCCCTACGAGGGCAACTACTCGACCTACCTCGAGAAGAAGGCCCAGCGTCTCGCCGTCCAGGGCAAGAAAGACGCCAAGCTGGCCAAGCGCCTGTCCGACGAGCTCGACTGGGTGCGCCAGAACGCCAAGGGCCGCCAGACCAAGAGCAAGGCCCGTCTGGCCCGCTACGAGGAGATGGCCGCCGAGGCCGAGCGCACCCGCAAGCTCGACTTCGAGGAGATCCAGATCCCGCCGGGCCCGCGTCTGGGCTCGCTGGTGATCGAGACGCAGAAGCTCGGCAAGAGCTTCGGCGAGCGCGACCTGATCAAGAACCTCTCGTTCACGCTGCCGCGCAACGGCATCGTCGGCGTCATCGGCCCGAACGGTGTGGGTAAGACCACCCTGTTCAAGACGATCGTCGGGCTCGAGGAGCCGACCGAGGGCGTGGTGCGCGTCGGCGACACGGTGCTCACCTCGTACGTCGACCAGAACCGCGGCGGTCTCGACCCGAAGAAGAGCCTGTGGGAGACGGTCTCCGACGGCCTCGACTACATCAAGGTCGGCCAGGTCGAGATGCCCTCGCGCGCCTACGTGGCCGCGTTCGGTTTCAAGGGCCCCGACCAGCAGAAGGCCACGGGCGTGCTGTCCGGCGGTGAGCGCAACCGCCTCAACCTGGCGCTGACGCTCAAGCAGGGCGGAAACCTGCTGCTCCTCGACGAGCCGACCAACGACCTCGACGTCGAGACCCTCGGTTCGCTCGAGAACGCCCTGCTGGAGTTCCCGGGCTGCGCCGTGGTCATCTCCCACGACCGGTGGTTCCTCGACCGGGTGACCACGCACATCCTGGCCTACGAGGGCACCGAGGAAGACCCGTCGAACTGGTACTGGTTCGAGGGCAACTTCGAGAGCTACGAGAAGAACAAGATCGAGCGTCTGGGCGAAGACGCTGCGCGCCCGCACCGGGTCACGCACCGCAAGCTCACGCGCGACTGATCAACAGCCAAACCCCATGGGGGACGCGTCGGGTGACCGACGCGTCCCCCATGGGGTTTTGGTTACAGAGCCCCTTGGCGACGCAGAACCACCAGGGCCAGCCAGCCGATCGGCACCCGGATCCAGAACGTGATGACGCGGAAGAGGACGGCGGCGGAAAGGGCGGCGGTCGGGTCGACCTGGATGGCGACCAGGCCGCCGGTGAGGGCCGCCTCGGCCGCCCCGATCCCGCCCGGCACCGGCGCTGCACCCGCAAGAGCGGATCCGGCGATCACCACGACCGCGAGCAGCACCAGCGGCTTGCTCTCGCCGAACGCCGCCAGCGCCGCCCCCAGCACCCCGACGAAGCCCAGGGTCACGGTCAGGTGCCCGGCCGTCGCCAGGGCCAGCCGCCGGGGATCGGTGACGATGGTGCGCAGCTGAGGACCCGCGTCGCGGAACGGCTTGACCACGTACCGCCAGGCCAGCTGCCGTCCCCACGGCCACAACCGCAGCAGCACCACGGCGGCGAGCACGATCGCGGCCGCGATCAGCACCGTGACCCAGGGGATGTGCGGGGCATCGCTGAACGACCGCCCCGAAGCACCCAGCAGAACCACCACGAGCACGGCCGTGACCATGACGGACATGGTCTGCACCAGCCCCACGACGGTGACCGCGACCGCCAGCGGAATGTTGCGGCGACTGAGGTAGCGGACGTTCAGGGCGAGGCCGCCGGCGCTCGCGGGCGTGATCAGGTTCACGAACGACGTGGCGAGCTGGACCAGCGTGATCTGCCCCAGCGGGACGCGCCCGGGGGCGAAGGCCAGGAAACTGATGGCGCTGCCGAGCACGGGCAGTACCGACGCCAGCACCGCGAGCAGCAGCCAGGCCGGGTCGGTGGTGCGCAGACGTTCCCAGAGGTCAGCCGGGTGCACCTGCTGCAGGAACACGTAGACGGCCACGAGCGAGGCCAGCCCCAGGACGATGCGCCCGATCAGCGTTCCCCAGCGGCGTCTCGGTTCTTCCGGTGCGGTTCCGGCAAGCGGGACGTCCGGCCCGGACGAGGGCTGCGCTGCGGGGACGTCGGAGGGCACTGACACGCTCACAGCGTTGCACAGCGGGCTGAGCAGGGAGAAAACGGGGACCGGGGAGTCAGGCGGTGGTGAGGAGGGCTGCGAGATCGTCGATCTGGCCGTGGAAGACCCTCCCCGGCGTCGGGAAGGCCGGTGCGGGCGCCCACGTCGCAGGAGCACACGTCCAGCTGCGTCCGCCGGGGAAGAAGATTCTTCCCGCCACCAGCGGCGTCAGTCTTCTTTCGCCTGGTCCTCGTCGTCGTCGCGCCTGCGGTCCTTCTCGTCGCTGGGGCCCGAGTCGCCGCGCTGGGAGTCCTCGCCCTCCTGCTGGCCCAGCCGCTGGGCCTCCTCGTGCTCGGCCTCGATGTCGGCGCGGGCCTGGGTCAGGCGCTCGAAGAGGCCCTCGATGTCGTCGCGCAGCGCCTGGAGCCGGTGCGCGAGGGCCTCGTGCTCGGCCTGCTGGGCGCCCTGCATCGCCTCGTCGACCAGGCTGACCGTGCTCTCCAGGCGGTCTTGCGAGCCGTCGAGCGCGGTCAGGCTGAGCGTGAGGTGTGAGGCCACCTCGCTGCGGCTCATCTGCTCGTTGATCTCGTCGAGCGTGCTGACGGCCCCTTCGAAGGCGTCGTCCAGCCCGGACAGCTCGCCGGTGATCTTCTCCAGCGCCTCGCCGGCGATGCTGATCGACTGGGCCACCCCGTCCCAGCCGTGCTCGTAGGCCAGCTCGATCTGGTCGCGGGTGTATTCCAGGGTCTCATCGCCGTGGGTGGCGGACTCGGCCACCGCCGCGCTCACCGCCTTGACGTCTGAGCTGATTTCCTCGGTGCGCGACATGGGGCTCCCTGCTCGAACTGGGCGAGTTGGGAGGAGTTTAGGGCGTTCGCCCCGGTGTCCGGGCCGGCGCGGCGGGCCGGTACGCCGCGACGACACCGGCGCCTCATTCCGGCACGCGGAACATGCCCTCCTGGCCCACGGTGGCGAGCAGCGTGCCGTCGGACGCGTAGATCCGGGCCAGGCCCAGACCCCGGGCGCCGGACGCGGACGGGCTCTCCTCCACGAACAGCAGCCACTCGTCGAACGAGACCGGCCGGTGGAACCACATCGCGTGGTCGAGGCTCGCCGTCTTCATGCCGGGCGTGGCCCAGGCCAGGCCGTGCGCACGAAGCGTGGGCTCGAGCACGGTGTAGTCGCTGACGTAGGCCAGCACGATCGCGTGCAGCAGGTCGCCGGCCGGCAGCGGGGAGGTCGGGCGGATCCAGACCGCCTGCTCGGCGATCTTCTCCGGGCCGGGCGTGAGGAACAGCGGGTTCTGCACGTGCCGCAGCTCGAACGGCTGCGAGCGCAGCAGCGGGCCCAGGTCTTCCAGCCGGTGACCGGCCTCGGCCAGGCGCTCGGCGATGGTGGGCAGCTCGTGCGGACGCGGGACCTCGGGCATCGGTGCCTGGTGGTCGAGTCCCCCGGAGGGGATCTGGAACGACGCGATCATCGACAGGATCGGCTTGCCGTGCTGCACGGCCTGCACCCGGCGGGCGCTGAACGACCGCCCGTCGCGCAGCCGCTCGACGGCCAGCTCGATCGGCACCGACGGGTCGCCCGGCCGCAGGAAGTATCCGTGGAAGGAATGCGGCGGACGGTCGTCGCCGACCGTCTTGGTGGCCGCGGCGAGCGCCTGGGCCAGTACCTGCCCGCCGAAGATCCGGCCGTTCGGTGCGTGGTAGTTGTGCCCCAGGAAGCGGTCGTCGCCGGCTTCCTCGACATCCAGAATGCTCACCAGCGCGTCGATCGGGACCGTCACCGACGGGTTCGCCGACGTCCCCGCGTCCACCCCCGTGATCGCGGCCAGCGCGTCGCGCGCCGGGTCGTTGCTCGTCACTCGTTCTCTCCTAAGCCCCTTCGGGCCGATGAGGCCCTCCGGGCGGTAAGCCGTGTCAGGCCGTCAGGCAATCAGGCCGTCAGGCCGTTTCGGGCCGGGCACACACCATGCGGGTGGCCAGGTCCGCGTACAGTTCCCCGATCTCCGCGGCGGTGCGGCTGCCCCGGGGGTCGTACCAGCGGGCCACGTCGACGCTCAGGGAGAGCAGGGCCCGCGCCACCGCCCGGGGGTCGGGCACGTCCATCTCACCACTCGCGTTCCCGGCCCCGAGCTGGGCCTCCACCACTCCCTCGATGCGACGGCGCACGTCGAGCACGTGCTGCCGGTCGGCGTCGGCCAGGGCGGCGATCTCGTGGTGCACGACCCGCGCGACCCGGTGCCGTTCGGCGTGCCAGGCGGTGAAGTCGCGGATGACGGCCTGCAGCCGCTGCAGGGCGGTGCCCTCGAGCGCGGCCGAGGCGGTCACCAGCTCGAGCGCGGCCTCGTGCCCGAACACGCTGATCTCGGCCAGCAGCGCCTGTTTGGAGGGGAAGTGCACGTAGAGCGCCGCCGGGCTGAGCCCCACCCGGGTCGCGATGTCGCGGGTCGTGGTCGCGTGGTAGCCACGTTCGGCGAACGCCTCGATCGCGGCCTCGATGAGACGCCGCGAGGAGTCACCCGAACGGGAGTCGCGATCGTCTTCGTCCGTCCAGCTCGCCGCCGACCGGGTCACCATGGCGGGAGCATGTCATGGACGGGCGCTCAGTCAAGGTCGGGGAGAAGCTGTTCCCAGGCCGAACGGCCGGGTGATGTGACCGTGATCATGTGTCAGGCTTCCGGATGATTCGTGCATCCCGGGCGCCGCAGGCGTGGTCCGGGAACCCCGTTCCGGGTGCGACGGCGCATCCGGTGTGGATGAGGAGGGCACATGCGTCTCGACGAGGAGACGGCGATCCAGGTCGTGCGGGCCGAACCGGCCCGCCGGTTCGAGGGCCGGGTCGCCGTGGTGACAGGGGCCAGCCGGGGCATCGGGCTGGCGATCGCCCACCGGCTGGTGGCCGAGGGGGCCAGGGTCTGCGTCACGGCCAGGAAGCCCGGCCCGCTGGAGGACGCGGTGACACAGCTGGGCGGGGCCGCGTCGGCTGTCGGGGTGGCCGGGCGGGCCGACGACGCCGAGCACCGCGGGCACGCGGTGCGCACCGCGCTGGAGGCCTTCGGCCGGCTCGACGTGCTGGTCAACAACACCGGCATCAACCCGGTGTACGGCCCGGTGAGCGAGGCCGACGCCGGGGCCGCGGCCAAGGTGTTCGACGTGAACGTGATCGCCGCGCTCTCCTGGACCGAGGAGGTGCGCAAGCTCGGCCTGGGCCACCAGGACGGGGCCGCGATCGTGAACGTGGCCTCCACCGCCGGTCAGCGGCCGGCGCCGGGCATCGGGGTGTACGGCGCCAGCAAGGCCGCGCTGATCCACGTGACCGCGCAGCTCGCGCTCGAGCTGGCCCCGCGTATCCGGGTGAACGCGGTGGCCCCGGCCGTGGTGAAGACCCGGTTCGCCACCGCGCTCTACGAGGGGCGGGAGCAGGAGGTCGCCGAGGGGTATCCGCTCGGCCGGCTCGGGCACCCGGACGACGTGGCCGCCGCGGTCGCGTTCCTGGCCAGCGACGACGCCTCGTGGATCACCGGGCAGACGCTGACCCTCGACGGCGGGGTGGGGCTGCGCGGCGGTTTCGGCTGAGGGGCGCGGGCCTGATGGCGGGCCGGTCCTCCGGGCTCCCGCGGTCAGGTCCGACGCGTCCCACCGTTCCCTTCGGTTGACTTCAGTTGACCTGGTGGGTGACGGGACGGTTCAGTGTGTCCCGGTTGATTCCGTCTGCCGGAGGTATGAGTGAGCACCGAGGCGTCCGCCCCTGTTTCGGGGACACTCGACACCGGCAGCACGATGCGGGCCTGGCGGGTCACCGGCCCCGGTGATCCACTGCGGGTGCTGCGCACGGAGACGGTGCCGTTGCCCTCGCCCGGCGCCGGTCAGGTGCTGGTGCAGGTCGCCGCGGCCGGGCTCGGTCTCACCGATGTGGCTCTGGCGCAGGGTCTTTCGGTGCACGCCCCGCCTCCGCCGTTCACCCCCGGCCTGGAGCTGTGCGGTGAGATCGTGGGCGTCGGGCCGGGTGTCTCGCAGTACCGGCTGGGCGAGCGCGTGATCGGCCAGACCACGTTGCCCCACGGCGCCCTCGCCCCCTACGCGATCGCCCGGGCGCAGGACGTGTTCCCGGCCCCGACCGCGCTCGACGACGAACCCGCCGCGGTCTTCCACCTGGCCTACCTGACGGCCTGGCTCGGGCTCTACCGCCGGGCCGCCGTGCGGGTGGGGGAGTGGGTGGTCGTGTTCGGCGCCGCCGGTGGTCTGGGCAGCGCCGCGGTGCAGCTGGCGCTGGCCGCCGGGGCCAAGGTGGTCGCGGTCGTCGGTTCGGACGAGAAGTTCAAGGTGGCGAGGGCTCTCGGCGCGAACGTGGTGCTGCACCGGCAGCAGCACGACATCGAGGCGGCCGTGCGGGAGCTCACCGGCGGCAAGGGCGCGCAGGTCGTGTTCGACCCGGTGGGCGGGCCGATGTTCGAGCTGTCGTGCCGGCTGGTCGGGTTCGAGGGCCGGATCGTGGTGGCCGGGTTCGCGTCGCAGCAGGCCGTGCCGGTCGCCCCGGAGCAGGTGCGGGCCGCGAACTTCACCGTGCTGGGCGTGAACTCGGCGCTCTACCGGGAACGGGAGCCCGAGCTGGTGCAGCGGGCGCACACCGATCTGACCAACCTGCTGGACGCCGGGGCGCTGAAGCCCCAGCTGGCCGAGACGCTGCAGTTCGAGCAGGCGGCGCAGGGCATCGCGCGGCTCGCGGCGGGAGATGCCGTCGGGCGTCTCGTGGTCTCGCTGCGCCCCTCGTTCCAGACCTGAGACCCGAGGACCCCCGAAGACAAGTCGCACCCACGGACCGGCGCCGGCCAGGCCCCTCCTCCTTCCCGACGCCCGGTCCGGGGTGCTGTCATTGCATCGGTCACCCGGCTCGCCCCTTGACCCCTGACTTTCTGTGACCCACGCCACCCAGGGCGACCGCCGCGTCCACCATCGGCCCCCTGCACCGGTGGCCGCCGCGGATACGGGACCATGGGCGGGTGCCTCGCCAAACCGTGCTGATCCCGCTCCGATGGAGTGACGTCGACGCCTTCGGGCACGTCAACAACGTCATGACCGTGCGCATGCTCGAGGAGGCGAGGGTCGCGCTGCTCGGCGAGAACCTGCTCGAGCAGAAGGCGGCGGGCGTCGGCCTGCTGGTGGCGCGGCAGGAGATCGAGTACGTGGCCCCGCTGAACTACCGGCTGGAGCCGGTTCCGGTCGACGTCTGGGTGACGCGCGTGGGGGCGGCCGACTTCGAGCTGGGCTACGAGGTGCGGGGCGAGAACGGGGTGCACGCCGTCGCCGAGACCACCCTGTTCGCCTTCGACCTGGCGGGCGAACGCCCGCAGCGGCTCGCGGGCCCGCTGCGCGAGCGCCTGCTGCAGTGGCAGGACGAGCCGATCCGCTGGCGCCGTCGCCGCGACAAGGTGGCGCCGAAATGAACCTCCTGCTGCCCGATCTCAGCTCGCTGACCGATGTGCGCACGTTCGTCGGGCGGGCCCGGCAGATCGACGAGGGCGGCGCGATCCGCCTGGTCGGTCACGGGCCCACGCTCGCGATGTACGCCTGCGCGCTGCACGGGGCCGGCGGCCCGACGGTGCTCGCGCTGCGGGTGCTGGCGCTGGCCGAGCCCGCCGAGGTGGACGCGACGGTGCCGCTGGCCTCGATGGCCGACCGGTTCGCGCGCATCGACCGGCTGATGGCCGGCAGCCGCCCGACCCCGCGCAGTGTGGGCAAGCCGATCGAGATGCCGGTGCCGCCGACCACGGCGACCAACGCGTCGTGGGCGGGCGTGGCACCGCCGCGGTCGGGCTGGGACGTGCACGGAGTGGTGCCGTTCGCCCTGCTGCGGCAGGCCGCGCGGGCCGGCATCGACGAGGTCGCGGCCGGGGTGCCCGCCGGGTCGGGGGCGTCGGCGGTGGCCCGGTTGCGGGGGCTGGTGTGGGGACGCACGTTGCTGGAAGACGCGTCGACGGGCGCCTCGGTCGGGGTGCCCGCCGGGGCGGCGTTCGCGGCCGAGGCCTTCGGGTTCCTGGGGAAGACCGAAGACGACTCGGCCAGCCTGCACTCGGCCGGGCCCTGGTGGCGGCTGAGCACGGCCCGAGGGCACGTGCTGGCCCGGGGGTCCAGTCTGTTCTGAGTCTCAGCCGGGTGTGTTCTGCAGGCTGAAGGCGGCGCGCTCCAGGTAGTCCCAGAGCATGCGCTCGAGCTCGGGATGCAGGTCGAGGCTGTCGACGCCTGCCCGCATGTGCTTGAGCCAGCGGTCGCGGGCGTCACTGTCGACCTTGAACGGCATGTGACGCATACGCAGACGCGGGTGCCCGCGCTGCTGGCTGTAGGTGGTGGGGCCGCCCCAGTACTGCTCGAGGAACATCAGCAGACGCTCCTGCGCCGGGCCCAGGTCTTCTTCGGGGTACATCGGGCGCAGAACCTCGTCGTCCGCGATGCCCTGATAGAAGACGTGCACCAGCTTCGCGAACGTCTCCCGCCCGCCGACCGCCTCGTAGAAGGTGATCTTCTCGCCGTCGGCCTGACCGGCCGCCGCGGCCGGTCTGGCCCCGGTCGGCACCACGCCCAGGGTCGTCTTCTCGTCCGCCATGCTTCCCAGTCTCACCTATCGCCCGGCGATCAACGAAGCCAGCCCGGCCTTCGCCGCCGCCCTGCCCCACGCGATCGTCACCCAGGTGCTGCTGGTGGCCGTGTTCGCGGCGCACGGGGTGCGGGCGTACCGGCGGCTGGGGCGGTGAGCGCTCGGCCCTTGTCCGCAGGATCCAAGACCGGGGGAGGTGCGGGTCCTAGCGTGACGGACATGAAGCTCCGACTCGCCGTCATCGAATTCGTCGTCTCCGACATGGCCGCCACGCTGGCCTTCTACCGCCTGCTCGGGCTGGACCTGCCCGATCCGGCGGTGGCCGGGGGCGAGCCCCACGTGCAGGCCGATCTCGGGGGGATCCAGCTCGCGTTCGACACCGAGGAGACCATCCGGTCGTTCCACCCGGAGTGGACCCGGCCCCCGGCCGGTGCCGGCCAGTCGGCCGTGGCGCTGCTCGCCGGGTCCCCGGGAGAGGTGGACGAGGCCTACGCGGCCGTCGTGGCGGCCGGGTACGAGGGCGAACTGGCGCCCTGGGACGCGGTGTGGGGGCAGCGGTACGCCGTGGTGCGTGACCCGGACGGGAACCAGGTCGACCTCTTCGCGCCGCTGGGCTGAGCGGCGTGCGGGGACGTGCCGCCGCGGCTGCTCGATCGGGCAGCTACTCGTTCGGCTGAAAATGCTTGCCGCACAGGGGAAGAAATGGATCTGAGGCAACCCGGGATGCTTGCCTGGGGTAACTGAATCGGACATATGGGGCGTACAACTGGGTGATCGTTGTCAGCTGATCAGAAGGGACGGCCGCGCATGACCATCATTCGCTCGCTCCAGAAGAAGATCGCTCACCGTCGCAGTCTGAAGAGCAAGGCCTGGTACGGCTGGATCTGATGCGTCACCGGCCCGGCGGGCAGTCACCTCCCGCCGGGCCGGCCGCCGAAAGGGGTTGCCGATGACCGCTGATCGGGCCACCGTACTGGCGCCGCGCCTGGAGGGGCTGCTCCACGACCACCTGGGGCAGGACCTGTTCCGCCTCGAGAAGGACACCGTCGGCGTGGCCGGCCCGGCGATGACCGACACGCTGATGCGCAGCCGGCCCGCGGGCCCGGCCGAACGTCCCACCTTCAAGCCGATCTTCGGACGCGCGGTCACCCAGCCGGAGTCGGCGGCGGGGATGCGGGCACTGGGACAGGACGTGCGGGCGGCGCTCTCCTCCGCCCAGTCGGCTGCTCCCGACCTCACCGGGCGGTGGCCGCGCACCGGGCACCGCTACCTGCGCGACCTGGTGCTCGGCCGGGATCCCTACCGGCTGCGCCTGCTCAGTGGCCGCGGCATGCAGCTGCTGCCCCACGTGACCTGGACGTCGTTCGCGGCCGGGGTGGCCGCCCTGCCGCAAGGACCGGCCCGGAGCGGGATCTCGCACCTGGCCGCGCTGACCACGGGACGGTCCGGGTACCGCGACCGCCGGCACGCGATGGTGCTCTACCGCCGGCTCTCGGTGCCGGTGGCCCTGCTGGTGTCCACCATGGTCACGAGCGCGCTGTGGCTCGGTGCCCCCTTCGACGACGACACCCCGGACGAGCACATCCTGCTCGAGACCCTGCGTCTGCTGCCCCCGTCGTGGAACCTGCTGCGGCTGGCCTCGCCCGAGTACCCGGCGCTCGACGCCCGGATCCGGCCCGGCGACGACCTGCTCTTCCTGAACTTCCTCAGCCAGCGTGACCCGGCGCTGTGGGACGAGCCCGGGCGGTTCCGCCCGGACCGCTGGCAGGAGCTCGACCCCGACACCCATCCCGGCTACCTGCCCTTCGGCCATGTGCAGGAACGGTGCTGGGGGCGGCATCTGGCGATGCCCCTGGCGTCGATGCTGCTGAGGCAGTTGCGCGAGAGTGGCTACACCGTCGACCCGGGGCAGCGCCGGGCGCGGGTTCCGCTCGACGGGCTGCTGGGGGTGTCCGCGGTCTCGGTGGTGCGGCGGTGAGCGTCAGCTGAGCAGGGTGCGGGGAGTGGTGCCGGTCAGGGACTTCGTCTCGCGGGAGAGGTGGGCCTGGTCGCAGTAGCCCGCGTCGGCGGCCGCCCGGGCCAGGGGAACGCCGGCACGCGCCCGGGCCAGAGCCCGCTGCAGCCGGAGCACCCGCAGCAGATGACCGGCGCCGTAACCGAAGAGCTCCTGGCTGCGGCGCTGCAGCTGCCGGGCGCTGAAGCCGGCCCGGTCGGCCATCTCGGCGACCGGCACACCGGCCCGGGCCATGCCGAACACCCGGCGCCCGAGCGGATCGGCCGGTTCGGGCGCGGAGCGCAGCCAGCTCTCCAGCGCGTGGGCGGCTCCGCCCCGGGTGCGTGTCTCGGCGGCCGCCACCCGTTCGGCGAGCTCGCGGGTGCGGCGGGTGCCCCACAGATCTTCCAGGGGGACGAGCCGGTCGACGACGTCGGACGCGGCCACTCCCAGCGCGGCGGGTCCGGTGGCGGCGCCGAACCGCAGGGCCGTGAACCGGGTGGCACCCAGGGGGACAGGAGCGCTCGGCGCGACCGGCGCGTCTTCAGGCAGGGCGCCGGGAACGTGCGTGCGCGCCACCGTGTCGGGACCGGCGACGATCAGCCGCGAGCCGTCCCACAGCAGGTCGAGGCAGCCGTCGGGCAGGATCAGCGACGGCTGCGCCGCCTCGGACACGCTGCGCCAGAGCACGACGCCGTCGCGGGCGGCGGGCCGCTCCGCGTAGGTCATGCGGCCAGGCTAGCCCGGAACGGGCCCGGCCACGGCCTGGCGATCCAGGCGGTGGCCGGGCCCGTTCCGGCGCCGACCCTGAGTGATGCGGGGTCGTGGCCCGGCACCGGCGCCGACCCTGAGTGATGCGGGGTCGTGGCCGGGCCCGGCACGCGCCGCCGCCCCCGGCCGTGACCGGACGCGTCCTAGCGGCCCAGCTCCTTCTCCTCCGGGTGACGCTTGGAGCTGGAGTCAGCGGTGGGACTACCGGTGTCCGAGGAGGACGGGGAGGCAGAGGAGGACGGGGAGGCCGGGGAGCCGAAGGCCGGGTTCATCGGCGGCGTCGGTTCGCCCGAGTTCACGATCACCGTGCGCGGGGTGGAGTGCATGACGATGCCGTCGCGGCGGAAGTTCAGCCGGATGCGCCGCCGGATCTCACGGGCGATCGGGGCCGACTGGTCGGGCAGCGTCTTGACCACCATGCGCACCACGACGCTGTCGGTGGTCACCGACTCGACCCCCCAGATCTCCGGGTCTTCCATGATCAGGGCCGTGTACTTGGGGTCGGCGTGCACCCGGCGGCCGATCTCCTCGAGCATGTCCTCGACGTGCTCGATGTCTTCCTCGAAGCCGACATTGACGTCGACCACGGCCCGCGACCAGCCCTGCGACGAGTTGCCGACCGACAGGATCTCGCCGTTGCGCACGTACCAGACCGTGCCGTTGAGGTCGCGCAGCTGCGTCACCCGCAGCCCGACCGCCTCGACCACACCGCTGGCCTCGCCGACGTTGACCGAGTCGCCCACGCCGTACTGGTCTTCGAGGATCATGAACATGCCGGCCAGCACGTCGCGCACCACGCTCTGCGCACCCAGGCCGAGGGCCACGCCGATGACGCTGAAACTGGCCAGCAGCGGGGTGATCGGCAGGCCGATCTCGTCCATCACCATCAGGGCGACGACGATGAAGATGATCACCGAGGTGATGCTGCGCAGCACCTGGGCCAGGGTTTTCGAGCGGGCCCGGCGGCGCGTGACCATCGGGGGAGTGACCGGGGCGGGCGTGGCGTCGGCGTCCTGGGTGGACTCACCGGTTCTGCCGCCGCCGGGGGCCGTGGTGCCGTCGGCGATGCGGCGCGCGAGTCTCCCGATCAGCCGGTGCACGATCTTGCGCACGAGCCAGCCGACGAAGATGAGGAACGCGACGCGCAGCGGGGTGCCGAGGATGAAGTCGAGCCACTGGCCGGTGCGCTGACTGCCGGTCACCCGCAGGGTGAGGCCGCAGATCGAGAAGTCGTCCTTGGTGCAGACCTGGTTCTGGACGTTCTTCTGCGCGTCGACGATGACGTTGGCCAGGCCGTCGGAGATCGAGGTGGCGCTGGGGGCCGGGGTCGGGCTGACCGTGGGAGATGGAGTGCCGGTGCCGCTCGGGTCGGGGGTCGACGAGCCGAGCAGCGCACTCACCTTGATGTGGGCGGCGACGAGTGGAGCGGCGAACATTCGGCCGAGGCTATCGGCGTCAGGTGACGACGGTGAAACCCGGATGTGGAGGTTTGTGGACGAACCGGCCCGGGTGAACCGGCTGGATGGGCCGAACTACGTGCGGACGCACGACACGGCCCATCGGCACCCCCACAGTTCGCGGGGGTGCCCGACCGGGGTGGCCGCTACAGCTTCAGGCCCGTCTGGTGGGCCAGGAACGTGATGGTGTCGGTGGACAACGCGATCGTGCGCGACAGCGAGCGGGCACCGTGGCCCACGTCTTTCTCGCGCCGCAGCAGCACCGGTCGCTCGGACTCCTCGCCCGTGGTGGCGTGCTGCAGGGCCGCGCACAGCTTGCGGGCGTGCAGCGGATCGACCCGGGTGTCGCCGTCGAACACCGTGAACAGCGTCGCCGGGTACTCGACGCCCTCCTCGACCCGGTGATACGGCGAGTACGCGAGCAGCCAGCCGAACTGCTCGGGGTCGTCGGCCGAGCCGTACTCCACGTTCCAGGTCGCGCCCAGGCCGAACTTCTCGTAGCGGATCATGTCGAGCAGGGGCGCCGAGCAGACCACGGCCCGGTACAGCTCCGGCCGCTGGGTGAGCGCGGCCCCGACCAGCAGCCCGCCGTTCGAGCCGCCGCTGATCGCCAGCTGCGACGAGGTGGTCCAGCCGGTGGCGACCAGGTGCTCGGCCGCGGCGTGGAAGTCGTCGAAGACGTTCTGCTTGTGGCCGAGCATGCCGGCCCGGTGCCACTCCTCGCCCTCCTCGCTGCCGCCGCGCAGGTTCGCCACCGCGTAGACGCCGCCGGCCTCGGCCCAGGCCAGGATGGTGGACGAGTAGCCCGGCGTCATCGGGACGCCGAAACCGCCGTAGCCGTAGAGGATCGTGGGCCGCGGCTCGAGCGGCCCGCCCTCGGCGTCGAGCAGATCGGCGCGGGAGGTCACGAACATCCGCACGATCGTGCCGTCCGCCGAGGTGTACTCCAGCTGACGGGTGACGACCTCGGGGACCTCGACCGTGCCCGGCGGCTTCGAGTACAGCTCGACCCGGCCGGTCTGCCCGTCGAGCCGGTAGACGTGCGGCGGGGTGACGTGGTCGGTGTAGGTGAACCAGCACTCGTGCCCGCCCTCGGGCCGCGCCACCAGACCCCCGACGGTGCCGACGCCGGGCAGGTCGACCGAGCCCGAGGGCCCGGGGTAGCGGGAGCCGGAATCCAGGTCGTGCACGCTGATCTCGGAGACCGCGTGCCGCGTCCACTTCGCCAGCAGGAGCGGGCTGTCGATCAGGGCCTCGCCGTCGAGCACCGTCCAGTCCTGCAGGACCGCCTCGTCGTGCTGCGGGATCAGGTCGCGCCAGTGCTCGGGGCCGGGGGTGCTCGGGTCGGTCACCGCCAGCCGGCCGCGCGGGGCGTCGAGGTCGGTGAAGACGTAGAGCCGCCCGTCGCGCCCCACGTGCGCGCCGAACTGGGCGTCGAGACCGGTCGCGATCGGCGTGAACCCGGGGGCCTCGTGCGCGCCGGGAGCACTCAGGTCGGCGATCCAGACGTCGTTGCGGGGCGCCGTGCCGATCGCGGCCGAGACCACCAGCCAGCGCCCGTCGCGCGACAGGCCCACGCCGAAGTAGGTGCGCGGGTCGTGCCCGTCGCCGAACACCTTCACGTCGGTGGACGGGTCGGAACCCACGCGGTGCAGCCAGATTCGCCGATGGTACTGCTCCTCACCGGCGGGGACCTGATCGGCGGGCAGGCGGCGCACGTAGAAGAACGCGGGGACCCGGCCCTCGTCGGAGGAGGCGGCCGGCAGCCCGCCCGGGATCCAGGACACGGGGGAGTAGCGCGCCCGGTCGATCGGCCCGTCGACCAGCTCGCCGGTGGTCACGTCGACGATGCGCAGCACGCTCTCCTCGGTGCCGCCCTCGGAGAGCTGGTAGGCCAGCAGCTTGCCCTCGCGGTCGGGCTGCCAGGCGTCGAGCGTGGTGGTGCCCGAGGAGTCAATCGCGATCGGGTCGACCAGGGGGCGGCGCTCGGCGTCGGGCGCGTCCTGCACGTGGAGCACGCTGTGCTCCTGACCCGGCTCACGGCGCATCGAGAACACCCGCCCCCCACGCCAGATCGGCACCCCGGTGGCGCCCGAGCCCATCAGCTCACCCAGCCGGCCGCGCATCCGGTCGCGCCCGGCCCAGCCCGCCGACTCCTGCGCGAACAGCTCGTCCTGAGCCTGTGACCAGGCCCGGGTGGGCTCGGCGGAGGCGTCTTCCAGCCCGCGGTAGGGGTCGGCGACGCCCTGGCCGTGCAGCTCCTCGACCAGGTCGAGGCGATCGGCAGAGGGCTTGGACACGCCCGATCGTCGGGGGGAGGTGCTCATGAGCACACAGTAAAGGTGGGGTCCGACAGTCCCGGCGCGCAGGGGAGTGCTCCATGGAGGTCGTCCCTGGCCGTAAGGGTGGCCCGGGCGTCACAACGGGTATAACTCTGGCAGGATTCGACGGAGACAATCAGCGACGAAGTGAACACCTGACCTGATCCCGAACCCGACGGAAGCACAACGGTGACCGAGCAGCGACCCGACCGCCAGGAGAGCCGAGAGCCCGGCCGGACGAGCCACCAGGCGAACGTCGGCCCGGACGACGAGGGCTCGTTCTACGACATCAGCGCGCCCACGCCCCCGGCCGGGATCCCGCTGTCCGAGACCTGGAAGACGCCGATCCTTCCCGGATCCGGCGAACCCGGCCCCGACGACACCCTCGACCACGACGGTGACCCGGGCACCCCCGGTGAGATCCGGCGTCCCCCGTTGACCGACGGGAACCTCGACCTCGACGCCCCCGCGCCCGAGGAACTCGTCGAGCTGGCCGCCGGGCTGGGCGTGGCGACCGAGTTCAAGGACTGGAAGGGCAAGCTCGTCCCGGTGAGCACCCACACCCTGTGCGGTGTGCTCGCGGCGCTGGACATGCCGGTGCGCACCGGCGTGCACGTGCGGGCCGCGCTCGCCGAGCTGAACCGCCGGCCCTGGGAGAAGCTGCTGCCCGACGTCACCGTGGTGCGCCAGGGTGACTCGGCGGTGATCGGCGTGCACATCGAGGCCGACATGCCGCTGCACCGGCTCGACGTGCGCCTGGAGACCGAGGGCGGCGCGAGCCTGAAACTGCCCCTGGCCGGCGACCAGCCGAGCCTGGAGGAGGGACGGGCGACCGTCGGTGGACGGGCCGTGCGCCGGGTCAACTACATGGTGCTGGGCGACATCCCGGTCGGCGACCACCAGCTCAGGGCCCGCTACCAGCCGGCCGCCCGGCACCCCGGCAGCGAGAACCAGTCGGGCGAGATCACGCGTCCGTTCGTGGTCACCCCCCGGCGCATCGACCTGGCGCCCTCGGTGTCGGAGAGCCGCGCCTGGGGCTTCATGACGCAGCTGTACCAGGTGCGCTCGTCGCGCAGCTGGGGCCTGGGCGACCTGGGTGACCTGGCCGAGCTCACCGGCTGGAGCGCTCGGGCCGGTGGCGCCGACTACGTGCTGGTGAACCCGCTGCACGCGGCCGAGCCGGTGTCCCCGATGACCCCTTCGCCCTACCTGCCCACCACCCGCCGCTTCTTCAACCCGGTCTACCTGCGGGTCGAGGACATTCCGGAGGTCGCCTACCTGGCGTCCACCGAGCGCGCGATCATCGAGTGGCAGGCCGAGGCCATGCGGGCGCTCAACACCGACCCCAAGGAGCTCGACCGCGACGCGGTCTGGGCGGCCAAGTCCGCCTCGCTGCAGACCGTTTTCGAGCACCCGCGCAGTCGCGAGCGGCAGGCCCAGTTCGAGGCCTACTGCCTGCGCGAGGGCCAGGGCCTGGAGGACTTCGCCACCTGGAGCGCGCTGGCCGAGCGGTACGGCCTGCCCACCTCGAAGTGGCCCGAGCACTTCCGTGACCCCCGGGGCGAGGCGGTGGCGCAGGTCCGCGAGGAGCTGGCCGACCGCGTCGAGTACTTCCGCTGGCTGCAGTGGTGTCTCGACCAGCAGCTCGCCAACGTGGCCGCGGTCGCGCACGACGCCGGGATGTCGGTCGGCGTGGTGCACGACCTGGCCGTGGGGGTGCACCCCGACGGTGCCGACGCCTGGGCCCTGGCCGACGTGCTGGCCATCGGCGTCACCGCGGGGGCCCCGCCCGACGCGTTCAACCAGCAGGGCCAGGACTGGTCGCAGCCGCCGTGGCGGCCCGACCGGCTGGCCGAGCTGGGCTACGAGCCCTACCGGGCGATGCTGCGGACCCTGCTGCGTCACGCCGGGGCCCTGCGGATCGACCACATCCTCGGGCTGTTCCGGTTCTGGTGGGTGCCCGAGGGGAACTCACCGGCCGACGGCACCTACGTGAAGTACGACCACGAGGCGATGATCGGCCTGCTGGCGCTGGAGGCGCAGCGGGCGGGCTGTTTCGTGATCGGCGAGGATCTCGGCAACGTCGAGCCGTCCACCCGTGAGTACCTGAAGGAGCGCGGGGTGCTGGGCACGTCGATCCTGTGGTTCGAGCGGGACTACGAGGGTGACGGGCAGCCGCTGGCGCCGCAGGAGTGGCGCGACCTGTGCCTGGCCACCGTCACCACGCACGACCTGCCGCCCACCGCGGGCTATCTCGCCGGTGAGCACATCGAGCTGCGTGACCGGCTGGGCCTTCTCACCCGTTCCTACGACGAGGAGGCCGCGGTCGACGCGGCCGAGCAGCGCGACGTGATCGACCAGCTCGTGCGCCTCGGTCTGCTGGCACCCGAGGCCGGTGAGCGCGAGAAGGTGGAGGCGCTGCACGCGTTCCTCGCTCTCACCCCGGCCAAGCTGATCGGGGTGCAGCTGGCCGACGCGGTGGGCGACCGGCGCACGATCAACCAGCCCGGCACCAACGACGAGTACCCCAACTGGCGGCTGCCTCTCGCCGACGGCGTGGGCCAGCCGATCCTGCTCGACGACCTGATGGACTCGGCCCGGGTGAACAGCCTGGTGCGCATCGTCGACTCCCGGCTGCACCCGAACGACTGGGTGGAACCGGAGTGACCCCACGCGCGAAGAAGAGCGGCCCGCAGGCGCCGCGCATCGACGAGATCCGGCTCGGCGGGCTGGAACCCGGCGATCCGGCGGAGCTGCTGCGCGGGGCCCGGCTCGACGGCCTGGCCTTCGCCGGGGTGGATCTCGGCGAGCTCGACCTGAACGGCGCCTCGGTGATGGAGTGCACGCTGACCGACGTCGGCGCCGACGAGGCCGACCTGCGGTCGCTGCGGCTGCGGGACTGCTCGATCACCCAGGCCCGGTTCCCGTCGGTGCGGGGCGGGCGGGGTGACTGGCGGGACGTGCGGGTCGAGGGGGCTCGCATCGGGTCGGCCGAGCTGTACGAGAACCACTGGGGCAGCGTTCATTTCGTCGACTGCAAGATCACCTACCTGAACCTGCGGGGGGCCACGCTGCGCGACGTGGCGTTCACCCGGTGCTCGATCGAGGAGCTGGACCTGGGCGAGGCCACGGCCCAGAGCCTGGCCTTCCACGGCAGCACGCTGCAGATCCTCGACCTGCAGCGGGCCGAACTGAAAGACGTCGACCTGCGCGGCGCCGAGCTGCACAAGATCGTCGGGCTGGACCGGCTGCGTGGCGTCACCGTGAGCTCGGCGCAGCTCGGTCAGCTGGCGCCGCTGCTGGCCGCCGAGTTCGGCATCGGCATCGACGACACCACGCCCGCGGAGATTCCCTGAACGCCAAGGTCAAGATCCTCGCCGCCCTGCTGGTCGTGGTGGCCGTGGGGCTCACCTACGCGCTCATCCACCGCGGAAGTGACGCGCCCGCGCCGGCGGCGACCCCCACGTCCACCATCACCCCGAGAACTCCCAACGCCGCCGACAAGGAGGCCGCGTTCGGGGTGTTCTGCTGCTGGTCCCCCGACGGGGTGCGGGATTTCGGCGACTGGGCCGGGCGGGACGTGCAGTACGTGGTCGACTTCTCGCTGCGGCGCACCTGGAACGACATCGCGAACCCGTTCGATCAGCTGAAGTCCTGGCAGGACGAGGACTACCGGATCGTGTTCGGGCTGGCGATGCTGCCGGAGGACGACTCGCTCGACGTCAGCCTGGCCGCCGGGGCGCGGGGTGACTACGACGAGTACTACCGCACGCTCGCGCAGAACCTGGTGGCCTACGGGCAGGGCGACGCGGTGCTGCGGCTGGGCTGGGAGTTCAATCTGGGCTCCTGGCGCTGGCATCCGGGGGAGGCGGACGACTTCATCGCGTACTGGCGGCGGGTCGTCACGACGATGCGGGCGGTGCCGGGGGCCGAAGGGCTGGCGTTCGACTGGAACGTGAACAACGGTGGTAACACCTACGATTCGACGCGCTTCTATCCCGGGCGCGACTACGTCGACTACGTCGGCGTCGACGTGTACGACATCTCCTGGGCCAAGGGCACCTACCCCTACCCGGACACGTGCTCCACGACCTGCCGGCGTCAGCGTCAGGCCAAGGCCTGGAACGACACCTACGACTCGCGCTACGGCCTGCGGTTCTGGTCGAGATTCGCGGCGCGGCAGGGGAAGCCGATGTCGCTGCCGGAGTGGGGGCTGTGGGAGCGGCCGGACGGGCACGGCGGCGGTGACAACCCGTATTTCATCGAGCGGATGCACGAGTTCATCGCCGACCCGGCGAACAACGTTGCCTACCAGGCATATTTCGAGTACGACGTGAAGCCCGACGGCAATCATCGGCTGCGGGACCTTAAGAACTCGGGGCGGGTGTTCCGAGAGCTCTTCGCCCCGTCCTGAACGCCGATGGGGGACGTCGTGCGCACCGGTGCGCACAACGTCCCCCATCGGGTCAACCGGCTTTTCAGGCCTGGCGGTCACGCTCCTGCGCCCGGGCGGCACGGGCGACCGCGTCGCGACCCTCGATCACCATGCGGCGCAGGGCCGGCTCGGCCTCGGTCGTGGACAGCCACTCCTCGGTCGCCGCCAGCACCTCGCCGACCGGCTGCGACGACGGGTAGAGCCCGGTCGCGATCTGACCGGCCATCTCGCTGGTGCGCTCGGCCCAGACCTTGGTCAGCGCCGCGAAGTACGGCTGCGTGTAGGGCGCGAGCAGCGACCGGTCGTGCACCCGGTTGAAACCGCCGATCACGGCCTGTTGCACGGTGTTCGGCAGGTCGCCGTCGTCGACCACGCTCGTGAACGCGGCCGCCTTGGCCTCGGCGGTCGGCGTCGCGGCGCGCGCGGCGGCGGCGTGGACCCGGCCGGTCGCGGTGTCGTCACGGGTCAGCTCGGCCTCGATCTCGTGCTCACCGGCGGTGCCCCCGGCCACCAGGGAGGTGAGCAGGCCCCAGCGCATCTCGGTGTCGACGGCCAGGCCCTCGATCGTGAGCTTGCCCGAGAGCAGGTCGGCGATCGAGGCCAGCTGCGACGGGGTGCTCGCGTGCGCGGCGAACGAACGGGCCAGCAGCAGCTGGGTGTCGCTGCCCGGTTCGGCCGTCTTCAGCAGCGCGAAGAGCCGGTCGGCGGCGGTGGCCGAGGTCTCGTCGCGGAACTCGGGGGCCACGTACGAATCCAGGGTGGCGGAGAGCTGGCGCAGCAGGGTCTGGGCCACGCTCGGGTCGTCGACGGAGGCGATGTTCGACAGCACCAGGTCGACGAAGCTGCGGGCGGGCAGCTCCGCGTCGCGGGTCATGTCCCAGGCGGCGCCCCAGATCAGGGTGCGGGCCAGGGAGTCCTCGAAGTGCGCGAGGTGACCGATGGCGGTGTCGAGCGACCCGGCGTCGAGGCGGATCTTGGTGTAGGCGAGGTCTTCGTCGTTGATGAGAATCAGGTCGGGACGCGCGCTTCCGGTCAGCTGCGGCACCTCGGTGAGGGCGCCGGTGACGTCGAGCTCGATCCGGGTGGTGCGGCGCAGCTTGCCCTCCACCACGTCGTAACCGCCGACCACGAGCCGGTGCGGACGCAGGTGCGGGTACTCCTCGCTAGCCTCCTGGGCGATGGCGAACCGGGTGATGACCCGGTCTTCGCCGGTCTCGATCACCGGGCGCAGGGTGTTGACGCCGGCGGTCTGCAGCCAGGCCGCGCTCCAGCTGTCGAGGTCACGGCCGCTGGTCTTCTCCAGGTGCCCGAGAAGGTCTTTCAGCGTGGTGTTGCCCCAGGCGTGGGTCTTGAAGTACTGCCGCAGGCCGGCGTCGAAGGCGTCCTGGCCGACCCAGTACACCAGCTGCTTCAGCACGGAAGCGCCCTTGGCGTAGGTGATCCCGTCGAAGTTGACCTCCACGTCCTCGAGGTCGCGCATGTCGGCGACGATCGGGTGGGTGGAGCTGAGCTGGTCCTGACGGTAGGCCCAGGACTTCTCGGCACTGCTGAAAGTGGTCCAGGAGGTGGCCCACTCGGTGGCCTCGGCCTGGCAGCGGGTGCTCGCGTACTCGGCGAACGACTCGTTCAGCCACAGGTCGTCCCACCAGCGCATGGTGACCAGGTCGCCGAACCACATGTGGGCGAGCTCGTGCAGGATGGTGAGGGCGCGGCGCTCGATCAGGGCCTTGGGCACCCGCGAGCGGAACACGTAGACCTCGGTGATGGTGACCGCGCCCGCGTTCTCCATCGCACCGGCGTTGAACTCCGGCACGAAGAGCTGGTCGTACTTGGGGAACGGGTAGTCGCAGTCGAAGGTCTCCTCGAACCAGGTGAAACCGGCCTTGGTGATCGCGATGACGTTGTCGGCGTCGAGGTGCTCGGCGAGCGACTTGCGGCAGAAGACACCGAGGGGGATGGTGCGGCCGTCGCGCACGGTCAGCTCGTCGGTGACCCGGTGATAGGGACCGGCGACCAGCGCGGTGACGTAGGGGCTCATCAGCTCGGTGGGCCGGAAACGCCAGACCGAGGTGCTGTTGCCGGCCGGCTCGGGCTCGACCTCGGAGGCGACCGTGACCACGTGCCAGTGGCTCGGGGCCTTGACCGTCCAGGTGTAGACCGACTTCAGGTCGGGCTGGTCGAAGCAGGCGAACACCCGCCGGGCGTCGGCCACCTCGAACTGGGAGTAGAGGTAGGTCTCGCCGTCGACCGGGTCGACGAAGCGGTGCAGGCCCTCGCCGGTCTGCATGTAGGCGGCGTCGGCGACCACGCGTAGCTCGTTCTCGCCGTCGGCCAGGCCCGGCAGCGCGATGCGCGCGGTGCTGACGACCTCGGAGACGTCGAGGGCCGTGCCGTTGAGCACGACCTCGTGCACGGTCGGGGCGATCAGGTCGATGAACAGGCCCGGGTCGCTGCTCGAGGCGGTGAACTTCACCGTGGTGACGGAGCGGAAGGTGTCAGGGCCCGTCGTGAGGTCCAGGTCGATGTCATACGACTGCACCGTGAACGCGGCGGCGCGGGCGGCCGCCTCGTCGCGGGTGAGGTTCGTACCGGGCACGGGGTTCCTCCTTCAAGGGGCGCCTTCACCTCACCGGCGGGTGGACGGGGCGTGTCGCGGGCCGGCCGGTGAGAGGCGTCAAGGGTGCGGATTGCTCAATCCCGGATCCTCTCATCAAGGACGCGTCGGTGCCCGGCCGGTGTGCGGGATGACAGTGGCCGGGCGCTACGTTGCGACTACCGGAGTGATCACCCCTTGACCGAGAGGCACGTTTCCATGAGTGAGCGCGACACCGCCGATTTCTGGTTCGACCCGCTGTGCCCCTTCGCCTGGGCCACCTCCCGGTGGATCCTCGAGGTGGAGAAGGTGCGCCCCGTCGACGTGAAGTGGCACGTGATGAGCCTGTCCGTGCTGAACGAGGGCCGGGACCTGCCGCAGGAGTACCGCGACCTGATGGACAAGGGGTGGGGGCCGGTCCGGGTCGTCATCGCCGCCCGCGAGCTGCACGGCGAGCAGTACGTGAAGGCCCTGTACGACGCCATGGGCGCGGAGATCCACTACAAGAAGGAGAAGGACTACTCGGTCGTCATCGCCAAGGCTCTGGCCGAGGTGGGGCTGCCGGCCGAGCTGGCCAAGTACGCCGAGTCCGACGAGTACGACCCGCAGCTGCGCGCGAGCCACGCCGAGGGCATCGGCAAGGTCGGTGAGGACGTCGGCACGCCGGTCGTCGCGTTCAACGACAGCGCCTTCTTCGGGCCGGTCATCACCCGGGTGCCCACCGGCGAGGAGGCCGGAAAGCTCTGGGACGGCACGCTCCTCGTCGCCGCCAACCCGTACTTCTTCGAGCTGAAGCGCACGCGGACCGAGTCGCCGCAGTTCGACGTCTAGATCCTTTGGTGGACGCGGCACTCCCGGCTCGCGCCGGGAGTGCCAGACTGTGCGTCATGCGCGTCCACCTGGGATCAGACCACGCGGGTCTGGAACTGAAGCAGCACCTGGCCAAGCACCTCACCGAGGCCGGTCACGAGATCGTCGATCACGGGCCGCACCAGTACGACCCGGAAGACGATTACCCGCCGTTCTGCCTGCGGGCGGGCGAGGCGGTGGCCGGCGACCCGGGCAGCCTGTGCGTCGTCATCGGCGGCTCCGGCAACGGTGAGCAGATCGCGGCGAACAAGGTGAAGGGTGTGCGGGCCGCCCTGGCCTGGAGCCTGGAGACCGCGAAGCTCGGCCGTCAGCACAACAACGCCAACGTCATGGCGGTCGGCGCCCGGATGCACTCCGTCGACGAGGCCACCAGCTTCGTCGAGGCGTTCCTGGCCGAGCCGTTCAGCGAGAACCCGCGGCACATTCGCCGCATCGAGCAGCTCGCCGGGTACGAGACCACCGGCGACCTGCCGGCTCTGCCCGAATAAGGCGTCCGCCGTTTAAAACCGCCCAACCAGCCCCAACCGGCCCCGACACCCCACGGTTACGCATCGTGGTTATTTAGTTACAGTGTGGCTAAGATCGGGGCATGGCCACGTTGAACCACGGCTCGTCGCGGCTGCCCGAGCCCAGGTCCCCGAAACCGGGTACCCCTGGGCGCGAGGCGCCGGGGCACACGGTGCGTGTGCCCCGGCCGCGGCCTGCCCGGGGTGCGGCGTCCAGCGCGGAGCCGGTCGAAGGGCCGCGCGACGTGGTCAGTTTCGTCGTCCGCCGGATCTGGCAGAAGCTCACCGGGGAGGCCGGTGGCCGGGCCGCGCACCGGATACGGGCCCGCCTCACGCTCTGGCTCGGCCCGAAGCTCCGCACGGCTCGCCGGGCGTTCGGGCTCGTGGCCCGCAGTGCCGTGGGCCGGGCCGTCCGTCGCACGCTGCGTGGTCTCGCCGGGCGCACCGCACGCCGCACCGTCCGTCGCGCCGCCCGCCGGGCCGCCCGGCGTCTGGCCGGTGACACCCGCCGCTGGGTCGACCAGGGCAGCAGCCCGGGGCCGGGCCGGGTCTGGCTGAACGTCGTCGCCGCCACCGGGTTCGCCCTGGTCGCGCAGCACGCCCCCGACTACCTGCCCGCCGCCTGCGTGGGCCTCTTCCTGGTGCTCGGTTCGGCCGTGGTGCGGCCCCGTCACCTGGTGCGTGACGGCGCGCTGATCGGCGTCGTGGTGCTGGTCGTGCTGGTGCTCACCGGGCAGCAGTTCTGGTCGCTGGTGCCGGTCGTGCTCATCCTGGCCGGAGCCGTGCTGCTGGGCTGGCTGCAGCGCCGCGAGCGCGACGCCCTCGACTCCGGCCTGCGGGACGCGTCCACCGCCGACGCCGTGCTCATCGACCTGCGCCACGAGATGCTGATCCGCTCGGCCCGGCCCCGGCTGCCGGAGGGCTGGCGGTTCGACACCGATCTGCGCCCGGCCCACGGAGACTCGTTCAGCGGCGACTTCCTCGTCACCCAGCAGCCCCGCCCGGATGCGCTGGAGGTGGTGCTGGTCGACGTGTCCGGCAACGGCTACCAGGCCGGCGCCCGGGCGATGCTCCTGGCCGGGGCGATGCGGGCCCTGCTCGACGCCGTTCCCTCGGCCGGCCTCCTGGCCGCCGCCAACCATCACGTGGTGCAGCTGGGCGGTCCCGACGGCGGTTTCGCCACAGCCGTCCACGTCAGCCTCGACCTGACCGGCGGCGGGTTCATCGTCACCGGCGCCGGGCACCCGCCGGTCGCGCACTATCACGCGGGATCCGGCCGCTGGGACGTGCTCGACGCCGAACAGGGCCCCGCCCTGGGCGTTCTGGCCGACGCCTCGTACCCCTCGATCGCCGGTCGCCTCGACCGCGGCGACGCCCTCATGCTCTACACCGACGGCCTGGTCGAGAGCCGCCGCCTCGACGTCGGCCGCGGCATCGACCGCCTCGTCGGACGCGCCGACCCCCTCATCGCCCGCGGCGTCGAGGCCGCTGCCGCCCGCATCGCCGAGGCCATCCGCAGCGAAGAAGGCGACGACCGCTCCCTGGTCATCATCCGCCGCTCCTGAGCCACCGAGCTCCCCGCTCGTCTGCCGGCTCGCGTCTGCTCGCCCGCGTCTGCTCGCCCGCGTCTGCCTGCTCGCACGCCTGCCCGCTCGCGCCTGCCTGCTCGCACGCCTGCCCGCTCGCGCCTGCCTGCTCGCACGCCTGCCCGCTTGCGCCTGCCTGCTCGCGCGCCCGCCGCCCGTCGTCCGCCAAACAGCCGCCGTTCTGACGGCCCCCCCTTCTGCCGGGTGCGGTTGTCGGCCTGCCCGCTCCTTCCTTCTGTCCGGCGGTCTCGTCACGCGGCTGGGCGTGACACCGCGAGCCGTCCTACCACCTCCGGACGAGCCATCCGGCGCACCCTCCCGGAGAACAGGGGACGTCTCTTGGCGAATGCCCGGACGACGCGTAAAGAAAAGGGGCCCAGACATTGTCGATCGTATGACCGTTCTGGTGATGGAGCCCCCTACCCTCCCGGGGCAGGCCGATCACCGGACCAGGCCGAGAGACATGCGGCGCCGGGCTCGCCGATCGATGCGGCCGAACGGTGGAGACGATCAAGTAGCTTGATCAAGGGATCCGCAGGTCAGGCCCGGGTCGAGTCCAAAATCTTGCTCCGATCGGGTCCGACACCACAGAGTGTCACTCAAGCGGGGGGCACCCGGTCCCGAGAAACCGTTTGTGCTGACCCGACGAAACCATCGCATCGCAGCCCTCGGCATCACCGTCGCCGCAGCATCCGCCGCCGTTCTGGCCGGGCCGTCGCACGCCGACGTGGCTCCGGCCGCCAGCCGCGCGGTGCAGGCGAGCGGCACTGTGCAGGCGAGCGGAAACACGCAGGCGAGCGGCACCGTGCAGTCGAGCAGCACGGTGAGGGCCGCGTCGGAGTCGGGCCGCGTCATCTACGTCTCGCCCAAGGGCAGTGACGGTGTCACCCGGATGTCGGCGGCCACCAAGCCGCTGGCCTCGATCACCAAGGCGATCAAGCTGGCGCAGCCCGGTGACACCATCATCGTGCGGGGCGGGACCTACATCGGGGCAGCCGGTTACGGGGCGTCGCCGGGAACGGCCGATGCGCCGATCCAGATGCAGAACGCGCCGGGTGAGCGGGTCGTCATCAAGGGGACGCTGCAGCTCGAGAACGCGGACTACTGGCGCGTCAGCGGCATCAACGTCACCCGTAACCCGGCCGACGGACGCAAGGAGTTCCTGGTCAAGTTCGACGGCGGCACCGGCTGGTCGTTCGTGAACTCCGAGGTGTGGGGCACGGTCGGCGTCTCCAACGTGATGGTCAGCTCGTCGTCGAAGAACGGGGTGCCGAAGAACTACCGGATCTCCGACAACTGCATCCACGACAACAACGCCTCCGGCGGCGCGTTCATGAACTTCCACAACATCTACCTGATGCCGGGATACACCTCCGGTCCGGGCACGATCGAGCGGAACGTCATGTTCAACACCGAGAACGGCGCCGCGATCAAGGCGGCCGGGCCGAGCTCGTCCACCGGCGCCGCGAACGTCACCATCCGCCGCAACACCATCACCCGCTCCGCCGCCGGGGTGATCATCGGGTACGCCAGCCGCAAGGTCGAGGTGCGCAACAACCTCATCGCCCAGCAGCTGATCAACCCGCCCAAGGGCGCGCAGTACGTGAAGAACTACAACGCCGCCGTCATCGGCAACCACGTCACCGGCTCGGGCAACAAGGTGGTCAGCACCGCGCTGTCCGGGTTCCCCAAGCTGATCAACAACACCAAGGACAGCAGCAAGCCGGTCAAGGGTGCGCTGACCAAGCGCATCACCCCGAAGTTCAGCGGCGCGGTGTCGTGCTCGGGCTTCGTGCCGGCCAGCACCACGGCGGCGAAGTACGGCCGCTGGTCCTGAGTTTCGATGACGGACGCACACCGAGCCCCGGTCTCGCGACCGGGGCTCGGAGTGCGTGGCCGGGTGAGCGTCAGAACGTGCTGGTCGGGGTCTGGGCGCTGCCGGTCAGGTGCTCGATCAGCGTCGCCGTCTCCGGCTCCACGTCCACACCCGACGAGGCCAGCACGTACCGCACGTGATCGGCCACGTCGTTCAGCCGGCCCGGGCCACCCAGCGCGTACTCGGCCCGGATGACGTACCGCCACAGGTGCTGCGCGTGCGGCACGGCCCGCAGCCCGGCCGTCGCGGCCTCCGCCACGGCCAGGTGGTCACCGTCCTCCGAGGCGATCCGGCACAACCGGCTCGCCGCGTCGAAGATCAGGTTCTCGGCCTGCCGTTCCACGCCGGTGCGGGGCAGCCAGGTGTAGGTGCCGTGGGCGATGCCCCCGATCAGCGGCCCGCGCACCAGATGCAGCGCCCGGACGAGCAGATCGCGCTCGCGGGTGCGCTCGCCGGTGCGGTCGGCCCGGGTGATCAGGGTGCGCAGCACGTCCCAGTCGCACGGCACGTCGGACGTCAGCCGTAGCCGTCCGTCCGAGCCCTCGCGCAACCGGCCCGCGCCGAGCCACTCCTGCACCTCGGCGAGCATGTCGTCACGCACGTCGGACGTGACGCCGCGCGGCCAGATCGCCGAGCCGAGCACCGTCGGGTGTGTTCCGGCCGGGTGCAACGCCAGGTAGGCCAGGATCTCCTCGGCCACCACCCGGCGGTGCGGGTCGATCTGGCCGGGGGCCTGCACGTCGACCTCGCCGAGGATCGCGACCCGCACCGGGGACTGCGCCCAGGTGATGTCGTCGGTCTCGACCACGCCGTCGGTGTCGGCCACCCGCTCGCCCTGCGGCCCGGTGGCCGTGGGCAGGTCGGGGGTGCCGGCCGAGACGAACAGCGAGTGCAGCCGCTCGATGCTGCCGTCGCCCAGCCGGTTCGCGGTGACCTGCAGCGAGAGCTCGTCGCAGGTCAGCACCCCGCCGTCGTCGACCCGCAGCCGCCAGCGGGCCCCGGGCAGGTCGCCGGTCACCACCACGGACAGGTCGGCGCCCCGGCTGACCACGGCCTGCAACCGGGAGGCCGTCTGCACGTTGAGCGGGGCCCCGAAGATCGCGACGCGCTCCGGGCGGCTGCCGGGCGCCGGGCCACCGGTGAGGATCTGGACCGGACCGGTGCGGGGCATCCGGGTCGAGCCCTGTTCCAGTTGCTCGGTCAGGGATTTCGCCCCGTTGACGGGCAGCAGCCGGCCCGCCGCGATGGCCGGCAGGGCCGGGGGCAGATCGGCCGTGAGCACCTCGATGCCTCGCGACCAGGGGTTGCCGGCCAGGCCCAGCGCCAGGGCCCGCACCACGGCGGCCGCCATCGCGGGACTCCCGACCACCGCGACCGGCCCGGCCGCGGCACCCAGGTTGATCAGCGCGTCCCGGCCCGACTGGTCGCGCCCGACCGACGCCAACAGCGGGTAGGCGCTGTCGCCGTGGGCCACCAGGTGCTGGGCGTCGGCGTAGGTCAGGCGCCAGCGCAGGCCGTCGTCGAGGCCGGTCCACGGCGGCGGCGCCGACGGGTGGGCCATGGTCAGCAACAGGTCGAGACCGTCGTCGTCGACCACCGCGCCGTAGGCCTGGGGGAGCGGAAGCCGGGCTTCCCGGCAGGCTTTCGGCAGCGAGCGCAGCGCCAGGTCGAGCAGGGCGCCGCGGTCGGCGTCCGCCCCGGTGCGCAGCCAGACCTCGGTCTCCCGCTCGAAGATGCCCGGGTCGTCCTGGCCGCCGCGCCGGCGGCGCCGGATCAGCAGCAGGGTGCCGAGCAGGGCGGCCGCCACCAGGCCCGCACCGATCAGCTCGGCGGGCAGGTTGTCGCGCGAGTCCACCTCGGTGCCCCGGCCGGGGGACGCGTCGGTGCGGCCACCCTCGCCACTGGCCGTCGTGGGCGCGGGCGGAACGGCCTGGGAAGGGGCGGTGGTCTCGTTGGCACCCGGGGCTTTTGAGCTGCTGGAGGACGACGTGCTCGAGGACGCCCCTCCGGCACCGGCCGTCGCGGTCGCCTCGGGCGACGCGGCCCGCGGGGATCCGGTCGGGCTCGACGACGCCGCCGCGCTCGGGGACGCCGCCTGGCTCGACGGGGCCGCCGTGCTCGGGGACGCCGCGGCGGACGAGGCCTGCCCCTGGGAACCGCTGGGGGCCTGAACCCCGCCGTCGCCGCCCGGACGAGCCGGGACGGTGCTGCCCCGCGGTGGCGTCGGATCGCTGGGCAGTACCCGCGTGCCCTGCCCGACGACCTCGGGGTGCTGGCTGGAGACGTACCGCGAGTCGCCCGGGACCGGGGCCCCGCTGCTGTACGTGGGGCTGGGAGAAGCACTTTGGGCAGCGCTCGGCCTGGGCGCGTTCCCCGAAGCGTTCCCCGGGGTCTTCCCCGGTGCGGAACCACCCCCGGTCTGCGCGCCCCCGGACGAGTTCTCCTGACCCGCCGACGAACCCGCCGACGAACCCGCCGACGAACCCGGCGTCTGCGACCCGGCCTCACCGCCGCGTCCCTCATCGGCCCCCGAACCCGACCCCTGACCGGAACCCGGCCCCGTGCCCTGACCCGACCCGTTGCCCTGCCCCGGGTTCGAGCTCTGCCCCGAGCCCGGCGCCGGGGCGCTCCGGTCGGCCACCCACCGGGAGACGCCCACCGCGTCCTCCGGCATGATGAGCCGCCAGCCCGGCTGGATCAGCCGCGCGAGGTGCAGCGTGCGGCCGTCGGGCTGCATGCGTCCCTCGTTGAGCCGGTAGATCTCGTGGTAGCGCCGCCCGTCGCCGAGATGACGCTCGGCGATCTCCCAGAGCGTGTCGTGGTGCCGCCCGGTGGGCTTGTCGACGATGTAGACCTTGTGCCCGTCCAGAGCCAGCTCGTCCCGGCTCGCCTGGCCGCTCGCCACCCGCTCGGCCTGGGCCTGGGTGCGCCGCGCGTTCGCCGCCTCGGCCGCCGCCTGGGTCGCCGTGAGGTGCCGGTTGGCGCCGCCGTACACGGCCGGTTCCACCTGTGGCGGAGTGGTGTTCGCGTCGAAGACGTAGAGCGTGTCCGGGTCCGAGGACGCCGCCGCGCTGACCGACGAACCGGCCTTCGCCGACCCCTGGTCGGGGCGGATCGACGCCTGGGCCACGCCCATCTGCCCGGCCATCACACCGACCAGCAGCATCGAGCCGACCAGCCACCGGGCCAGACGCTGACTCGGCCCCGACAACGGCACCGGCGCCGCCAGCACCCCGCCGCGCATCGCGGCCCCCAGCTCGACCAGCACGCAGATCACGAACTGCAGCCAGGCCAGCGCGGCCACGACCACCAGCACGGCCAGCACCTGGTCCATGCCGAGAGTGCCCGTCAGTGTGAAGGTCTCGCGCAGCCGTTCCTCACGCAGCACCGGTTCGGCGAGCACGTACAACCCGGCCGGGACCCCGGCCAGCAGCGCGAGCAGCGCCAGGCCGGAGAGCAACGCTCCGGTCCTCGAACGACGAGGCGCCTCCGGCGCCTGCGGGTGGAACCGGCCGGCACCCGTCGCCGGGCCGTTCGCTGAATGCGCCGTCATGGCAAGCCCTCCCCGGTGATGCCCACCGCCGGCCGGGCCTGGCCCTCGGCGGTCACGGTGAAACTGTTGAAGTAGATCAGTGACAGCAGCGCGGTCTTCTGCTCGATCGTCGCCTGCACCGCGACGTGCTGGGTGTCCGCCGTGATGCTCACGCCGGACGCCGGGTAGTCGCGGGTGGAGAGGAATTTCGCCGCCGCCGTCCGGGCCGCCTCCGGATCGATGAGCACCGTCCCGTTCGCCCGGAGGATGTCCACCTGGATCTCGCGGGCTCCGGCGCGCGCGGCCTGCTCCACGTCGTCCGTCACCCGCTGCCGGGCGTTGATCGCGAGGCCGCCGTCCACCACCAGGCCGGCCAGCACGAGCAGCACCACGGCGAAGGCCACCACGAAAACCGTTGCCTGGCCGGAGTCGTCATGCTGCCGGCAGTTCCGGTGCTTCATGGTGCCCCTCCGTTCCCGGTGCGGCGGTAGACGTCCAGTGGGGAAGAACTGGAGGCCCGCACCGTCACCGTCCCCGGGAGCCCGAGCAGCCCCAGGTCACTCACCGGAACCTGACAGCTCAGTTCCGTCTCGATCACCCCGCCGGCCACGAACTGGCCCTTGAGGCCCACCGCCGAACAGGTCCACCGGCCGCCCAGCGATGCGTTCGCCGTTCGCGTCGCGGCCCCCTGGGCCGCCGCCGCGTCGCGCTCCAGGGAAGCCGCGCGCACCGCGTCCCGGCTCGCCGCCTCCACCTCACCGCGCACCGCCACGTACCTCCCGAACGCCACCACGAGCAGCAGGAAGGCCACGAGCAGGGGCGTGACGATCACGACCTCCACGCTCATCGAGCCCCGCTCTCGGGCTCGTCGTCCTCGGGAAATCCGCTGCGTCGTCATAGGTCCGGCCTGAACTCCTCGATCGGGCCCTGCACCACCTGGCGGATCCGGACCCCCGGAATGCCCGGGACGACCTGGATCCCCTTACCCGTCACCACCGCACGCACCTCGTCGTTGCCGACCGCGGACACCTGCACCGTCACGTCGTCGATCACCCCGGCCCCGACCTGCGCCGCATACGCCCGGCCGCGGGCCTCCGCCATCCCGGCGGCCACCGCCCCGCCGTTGGTCCGGGCCACCCGGGCCGCCTCGCGGGCCGCCGCGTTCGCCGCCTGGTTGCCCAGGAACAGCAGCGCCGCCTGCACGGTGGCGAAGATGACGAACAGCAGGAGCGGCATGTAGAGCGCCAGCTCGATCGTGCTGGCCCCCCGGTCACGCCGCCCGTGGGCCCGGATCAGGGGTTGCCGCCGCCGACCGGGGTGTCGAGGTTGATCGTGTTCGCCTTGGCCATGATCTTGTTGTAGAGCGCGGTGCCCACGGCCGCCGCGAGTGCCACCAGCACGGCCGAGATGATCACCCACTCCACGACCGACGCGCCGAGATCGGCCGGGCCCTGGATCACCCGGGCCCGCGCCCGGTCGATGCGCCCGCGCACCACCATCTCGGTGTGGCCGATCAGGGTTCCCGGGGGGAAGCGGAACGGTCCGCTGTTCATCAGGTGTCTCCTTCATCGCTGTTCCGTCAGTCAGGTCTCGAAGAGGACCCGGACGATCGCCGGGTAGATCAGGAAGATCAGGAAGCCCACGGCCAGCAGCAGCTGGGCCACGAGCATGGACTGCGAGCGGGCCTGGGCCCGGCCCTCCACGTCGGCCATCTCTCGACGCCGCATCGACGCCGCCCGCGCGGCCAGGGACTCGCGCACCTTGGCCCCGTCGTCCGCGACCAGTTCCAGCGCCGCGCCCAGGTCGCTGAGCTCGTTCACCCCGGTCTCCTCGCCCAGCCGGCTCAGCGCCGACCACGGGGTGACGCCTTGCAGCCGGGCGATGGACAGGGTGTCGCGCAGCCGCACCAGCGCCCAGCCGTCGCTGACCGAGGCGGCCGAGTTCAGTGCCTCCGGAATACCCCGGCCCCCGGCCAGATTGAGCGCGACCAGGTCGAGGAACGAGCTCACCACGTGCCGGAAGTCGCGGCGCCGCACGGTGGCCCGCTGACTCGCCTGCAGGGTCGGCGCCAGGGCGCCGACGACCAGGCCGGCCAGACCGAGGAACACCGGCGTGGACACCGGCAGGCCGTCGATCAGCCCGAGGAGGACCCCACCGAACAGGAACGGCGTCACGGCGCCGATCGCGGCGCCGAGAAGGCTGTACGCCAGGTGGGTCTCGATCGGCCGGTCGATCAGTGCCAGATCGGAGCGCACGTTCGCGGACAGGTGGATCCCGCTGAGCTCGAGCTGGCGGCGCAGGAACCGGCCGACGCTCCCGGACCAGCGGGAGTCGCCGGCCGCGGGCGGGGAGGTGCTCCGGGTCGAGAGCTTCTGCCGCTCGGCGTCGAGCGCGGCCAGCGAGGCCGGGGCCCCCGACCCGCGCATGGCCGGGCGGGCGTAGGCGACGACGAGCAGGAGCACCCCGGCCCCGGCGACGGCCCCGGCGAGCACGACGGCGATCACCGGGCCACCTCCTCGGACGAGCCCGAGCTGTGCATGAAGCGCTCCGGGAGGTCGTACGTGGCGAGCTGCTTGAGCCACAGGAAGCCGGCCGCGAAGAAGCCGACCACGATGGCCATCACCGCCTGCCCGGCCGGATCGCGGTAGGGCTCCACGTAGGCCGGGTTGAAGGTGCGCAGCCCGAGCACGAACACCAGGGTCACCGCGACCACGATCTGCACGCTGCGGCGGGTCGCGGCCCGCCCGGCCGTCACCCGGCCGCGCATCTCCACCTCGGCCCGCACCGAGTCGGCCAGGCTGGTCAGCACCTGGCGCAGACCCGGGCCGCGCAGGCGGGCGTTCAGCAGCAGCGCGGCCACCACCAGGTCGGCGCTGGCGTCGTCGAGGTCGTCGGCCAGCCGGTGCAGGGCCGTCGGCAGCGGGACCCGCACCCGCAGCCGGTCGGCCAGGGTGACGATCTCCTCGGCGATCGGGGCCGGGGCCGCGCGGGAGGTGGCGATGACAGCCTGCTCCAGGCCGACCGCACCGGCGATGGTGTCCCTCAGCGACTCGGTCCACAGGGCCAGGGCCTCGAGCCGCTCGGCCTGCTGGCGTTCGGCCCGGGCGCCGCCCATCAGCGCGGGCCAGGCCAGGATCATCGCGACCGCCGCGAGCGCGGCCACCGGCCAGGCCGTGACCGTCAGGATGAACAGGCCGACGAGCACGGCGATCGGCAGGCGCGTGCCGAAACCCCTCAGGCGCCTGACCGTCCGGCCGGACAGCGAGCGCGAGTCGGTGCCGGCGCTGCGCCGGTCGCGGCGCACCAGCGAGTCGACCAGCAGCGCGATGCCACCGCCGGCCAGGGCCCCGGCCAGCAGGATCACCGACTGCGTCCCGCTCGTCAGATCGGCGATCATGCCGGCCACCCCGCGGCCACCGCCGGGTCGTAACCGGCCCGGATCAGCTCGTCGATGCAGGCGATCGGAGCCGCCGGGGCGGCCCGGCCGTCGGGCCCGGCCCGGAAGACCTCACTGGAGAGAACGCGTCCGTCGACACCGTTCACCTCGCGCACGCTGGTGATGATGCGCCGCAGCGCACCGCCCTCGGCGTAGTCGTTGCGGCGTTCCACGAACACCACGAAGTCGATGGCGCCCGCGATGAGCATCATCGTGGCCTCGGTCGGCAGGCGCTCGGCGGACTGGATGGCGTAGGTGCAGATCCGGTTGAACACCTCGATCGCGGAGTTCGCGTGGATCGTCGAGAGCGAGCCGTCGTTGCCCTGGCTCATCGCGTTGAGCATCGTGACGATCTCGTCGCCGAGTACCTCGCCGACGATCACCCGGCTCGGGTTCATGCGCAGCGAGCGACGCACCAGGTCGGCCATGCCGATCGTGCCCTGCCCCTCGGAGTTGGGCAGGCGCTCCTCCATCGGCACCACGTTCGGGTGCAGGTCGGGGAACTCGCCGAGCCCCAGCTCGAGCGAGCGCTCCACCGTGATCAGCCGCTCGGTGGGCGGGATCTCGTGGGCCAGGGCCCGCAGCAGGGTGGTCTTGCCGGCGTTCGTGGCCCCCGCGATCATGATGTTCTTGCGGGCCCGGACCGCCGCCGAGAGGAACGAGGCGAGCTCCGGCGTCAGCGACCCGTTGGTCACCAGCTCGTCGAGCGTGACCTTGCTGAGCCGTGAGCGCCGGATCGACAGCGCCGGCCGCGGCGTGACCCCCATGACCGCCGACAGGCGCGAGCCGTCGGGCAGCCGCAGGTCGAGCTGCGGATTGGCGACGTCGAACGAGCGGCTGGCCAGACCCGAGTAGGCGCCCAGCAGCTGCACCAGCTCGATCAGCTCGTCGTCGGACTCGGCCACCGGCGGCATCGCGAGCTCGCGCCCGTCCGCGTACCCGACGAAAACCTGGTCGTAGCCGTTGATGTCGATGTTCTCGACGAGCGGGTCGTCGAGAAGTGGCTGCAGCCGGCCGACTCCGAAGAGGGCCGCGTGGATGCCCTCGGCGAGCTCACCCTCCTCGTCCGGGTCGGGAGGGGTGCGGCCCAGCGAGAGTTCCGACCGGGCGTGCAGATCCAGCACCCGGCCGATGACGGCGCGGGCGTACTGACGCTCGTCCTCCGCGCTCATCGGGGCGGAGCCGGTCAGGGCGTCCTCGCGGCGCTGCTGGGCGAGGAGGTCGGCGACCTCCTCGCGCAGCCGGCGCACGACGCGCTGGTCGATGGCCATCAGCGACCCCCGGCCGGTTCGTCGCCCTGATCCTGCGGCGAGTCTGACGGGTTCGGGGCTCCGGCGGAAGGCTTCTCGCCGGCCGGTGACTCCAGCGGTGCGTCGGCCGGTTCGTAGGGGTCGCGCAGGGCCCGGACGATCGCGCCGGGGCCGGTGCGTTCCGTTCGCGGACCGGGGTTCCCGACCTGTCGCAGCGACCCGGTGTTGCCACTGTGCCCGGCCCAGGTCCCGGTGCCGTCGGCGCCCTGGCGGGCCCGGTCGCGAATGTCCCGCAGGATCGCGGTGCGGTCGTAGAAGGGCTTGGGGGCCGGGGTCTCGGCGGGCTGGTTCTCAGTGGTGGGGGTGCCGGTGGACGTGGTGGTCGGGGTGGCCGGGTCGCTCTCGCGGGTCGGGTGGATCGTCCTGGTGGGGTCGTCGGCGGACGCGGTGGTCGAGTGCGTCTCCCGGTTCGGCTCGGGCGGAGTGCCGGAGCCGCCGGCGGACGTGGTGGTGGCCGGAGTGCCCCAGGTCGGCTCCGGTGGTGGGTTCCCGGGGGAGCCGGCCGGTGCGACGTGCCGCATCGCACCCGTGGACGGGCCCACCACCGGCACCCTCACCGGCGACGACATCCGGGCGGGAGGCATGTCGGGAGCGATCCAGCCGGTGCCCTCGGCCCGCTCGGCCGGAGGGCGGGTGCGGTCGGAGAAGCCGCGGGACTCGTGCGGTTTCGCGGCCTGCTCGTCCTGCGGCCGGGAGTCGCCGGGCAGCACGATCTCACCGGTCGGCCGGCGGTCCCCGGCCGGGGAAGCGTCTTCACCGGAGGGCGGGGAGGGGACGTCGGACCGGGAGGCGGCGTCGGGCCGGGAAAGGGCGCTGGGCCGGGAGAGCTCGTCCGGTCGGGAAAGGACGCCGGTGCTCGAGGATTCGTCGGCCGGCGGGGCCGTCTCGTCCGGCGATCCGTGGTCATGGGGCGGGTTCGTGGAGGTCTCCGTCTCCGTCTCCGGCGACCAGCGGTTGCCGAGCGCGTCGGCCGAGGTTGCCGTCTCCTCCGCCACCGGACTGGACGGGGTGCCCTCGGCGTCGCCGGGGATGAGTGGATCGGTCGACGTCACGACGGCGGCCAGGTCTTCCGGGTCCGGGATGGCCTGCGGACGTCGCTTCGGCAATGGCTCCAGCGTGTCGAAGGGGCCCGGGTGGCCGGTCGTGGCCGGTTCGCCGGGCTGGGCTTCGCTGCGGGGGTAGCCGAGGCCGGGGGTGTTCCCGAGAGGGCCGGGGGCGTTCCCGGGAGGGGTGGTGGTCTCCGGGGCGGTGCGGGCGGCCGTGTCACCCAGGCCGAGAGGGTCTTTGGGGTCGACGACGACGCGCAGGTGATCGCCGGGGGCGCCGCCGGAACGGGCTGCGGGCCGGTCGTCGTCCTGCGTCGCCCAGTCCCGCAGGGCGCTCCAGGCCTGCTTGTCGGGGGCGACGGTGTCGGGGGCCTCGGAACGCCGGTCCTGCAGCCAGTTGCCGACGGCCGGGTTGCCCTCGTTCTGGCTGTCCGAACTGCCCATGCCGTAACCGGTCTCGGAGTCCTCGGTGGGCAGCCGGTGACGACGTGCGCGGCGGCGCTCAGAGGCCGGCAGCGGACCCGGGTCGCGGCCGGCAGCGGCTCGCCGGGAACGGGTGTGACGCAGTTCGTCGATCGGGCGGGTGCCGGAGGTGTCGAGCGGATCCGGGGCGGTGCCCGGCGGGGTGGTCAGGCCGGCGAACCCGCGCACCTCGCCCGGGACGGGCCGGGAGGTGAGGGGAGAGGCGTCGGTGCGCGCGTCGTCCTCAAGCTGGTTCTGCGGCCCGGCACCTGCCGACGTGGTGAAAACGCCGGGCGCGACCTGGATGTGCTGGAGAGAGGGATCCTCGTCGACCGGCAGCGCGTCGCCGAAGAACGAGTTGTGACGGCGCAGCGGGAGGGTCTGCTCCTCGGGGGCGGCGTCGAACGGACGGTGGGCCGGGGGCTCGGCGGGCACCGGGCGCAGCGGCGTGCGGGCCGGCTCGGGCCAGGCGGGAGCGGGCGCGGCGACCGGCGGGACGGGTGCGGGCTCCTCGGGGGCGGACGGCTGCGCCCGGGGCGGCGCCGGCGGCGTGGCCTGGGCCCGCGCGGCGGCCGCGTTCACCACGACCTGGGGGTGGGACAGCTCCGGGATCGTGCCTGCCAGCAGACTCACCGACGGCAGCAGCGAGCGCACCGAGCGGATCAGCGTCGAGCGGTTCAGGCGGCTGCGGTTCATGCCCCGCAGCGCCTCGGCCCCCCGCTGGTCGAGCGCCATCGTGCCGAGCACGGGCACCCCGACGCCGGACGAGTGCAGCAGTTGCTCGGTGCGGCCGGCCACCGCCCGGTCGCGCTCGGGAGCCACCAGCACCACGCCGATCTGGGCGCGGCCGGCGAAACGCCCGGGCACCGAGGTGTTCAGGAAGCGCAGGCGCTCACGCAGGTGGGCCAGCTCCTCGAGTTCCGGCCGGGCCACGACGATCACGGCGTCGGCCTGGTGCACCACCGGCATGGTGGGGGCGGCCGGGCCGACCCGGCCGCAGTCGGCGTAGACCGTGCGGCCCGCCTCGGACAGGGCCCGGGCCAGCGGACTCCACAGCGGACCCAGCCCGGCGGCCTGCTCCGGGCCGGTGACGCCGAGCAGCAGGTCGAGACCGCCCCCGGTGACCTGGAGGTGGTCTTCGAGCCGGGCCGAGGCCGAACCCCGCGGGGCCGGTTCGGGCTGCGGCTGCCACCGCGGCCCGGGGAGGTCGCGACGCAGGCCGTTGGCCAGCGAGAGCACCCCGAGATCGGTGTCGAGCGGTGCTCCGTCGGGGCGGCGGTAGCGCAGCCCCAGGTCACCACCGTCCGGATCGAGGTCGGCGGCCACGGCGCCCGGGGTCAGGGCGGCGAGAGCGACGGTGAGCGTGGTGACGCCCGGTGCGCCCTTGGCGGAGACGAGGACGACGAGCGCCATCAGTTGCCCTTCGTGGTGGCCCCGCGTTCCAGGAGCACGAGGCTGATCTGGTCGGCGGCGGCCGCGGCGGCGACCTTGACGGCCTCGTTACGGCTGACGATGAGGGTCACCACGGTCTGCCCGCCCCCGGAGGCGAAGACGCCGTCCTCGGGGGTGCGCACCGAGCTCACGGTGGCCCGCGCGGCAATCTCCTTGCCCTCGCCCTCGAGGGCCTGCACCACCTGGACGAGGTCACCCGTCTCGAGGCCGCTGGCCGGGTAACGGCCCGTCCCCAGCGGCACCCCGACGGCGGCCTTGTCAGAGCTCAGCAGGCTGCTGCCGCCGAGCATGTCGGGGTCGATCAGCCGGCCGGGCGGGATCAGGGCACTCGCGAACCGGCCGATCACCGCGTCGGCCTGGTCGGCGCCGATCACCGTGACGCCGTCGGAGGCGACCTTGGCCACGGCCAGGTCCTCGGCGGTGATCTGCTGCCCGACCACGATGGTGCCGCGGGCGACCAGCACGTCCTGCCGCTCGTCGAGCCGCAGCGCGAGCAGGCCGGCCACCGCCGCCCCGAGCACGATCAGCAGAACCGCGAGAACCGCCAGACCGGGACGCCGGGTGCCCGGGGGACGGGGAAGGCGCTCGGAGGGCGTGGAGGAGGCGCCGGAGGCCGTCCGCCCGCGCGAGGTGTCGGGCCGGACGCCGGACTCCCGGGACCGGACGTCGGTGCGTTCCTGCGTGCTCAAGAGCTCTCCTCGGACCATCTGCCGTGAGGTTGCTTCGGGATGGTTTGTTCTTGATCTTCCAGTCTGGTCTGATTGGCGGTCTGATTACTGAGTCGACATGGCCTGCTGCAGCTAGCGATCACCCGTGACACCAGTGATCTAGGCACTCCACGAAGGGTGACGATAATGCCACCTTGACGCACCTTATGCACTAATCAGGATGTGATGGTTGAGAAACGTTTGATGTACCGATTCGGGTGAAGTGGTCAATCAGCCCTACGGGTGGCTGGACAAGGAGCCGGAGCTGGTATGAGGCGCCGAGCAGGCGTGATTCCGGCGGTCGCGATCGTGGCCGCCCTGACCGGGGCGACCCTTGCCGGGTGCGGCTCCGACAACCCCTATGACCTGCCGGAATACGAGTCCGGCGAGGCCTCCGGGGCAAGTGCACCGAGCGTCTCGGGAGCCGGAACCGGCGGTGCCACGTCCGCCCCCGCACCCTCCGAGACCGAATCGATACCGACTGTTTCCCGGGCCGCCTCCCCAGCGTCCACCGATGTCACCTATTCACCCGCCGACGCCCGCGGAGAAGGCGCCTGGGTGGAACGTGGAAAGGTCCGCGCGGGCACCGCCGACGCCAAGAGCGCGGTGGACGCGGTGGTCGGGTACATGGAGCAGCGCGTCCGGATCTCCAACACCTGGACGGTGGACGAGGCCGCGCTCGCGGCCGTCGCCTCCGGGCCGGCGCTCACCAGCGCGCAGGAGCGCGCCGCCAGTCAGCAGGCCGCCGGGCGCAGGTCCGTCGGCCGGTTCGTCGTCAACGTCTCGTCGGTCCGGGGGAGTGGTGACACCCTCACCGTGACCGGCTGCCACTTCGACGCCACGTCCGAGCTCGACGAGAACGGGTACGTGCTCGTGCCGCCTCCCGGAGGAATGCTGATCAGGATGAAAGTGCAGAAGGCGCAAGGGGTCTGGAAGGTCACCAGCTGGCCCACGAAAGAAGCCCCGACGTGTGAGGGGTGGAAGAAGTGAGAGCCCGCCTGGGCGCTCTCGCGCTGGCGGCGGCCGCCGTGCCGTTCGCCGTCCTGGCCCCGGTGACGGGGGCTCACGCCGACCAGGGGCCGGGAACCACCGAGCCGGGCGGCTATTCGGTGTCGGTGCAGGTTCGATTCAGTGGGAATGCAGCGCCTGGGGGCGGCGGCGGGAGCACGATCGCGGTCAATCTCCACCCGGTGTGCTGGTGGGAACCGGCCGCCGGGCCCTACAGCGACGCCAAGGCCATGCTCGACTGGTACGACGAGGTGACCGGGGGTGCTCAAGGGCCGGGCATGATCAGGCAGTACGGGCCCCGCAGCGTCTGGCTCGCCGCGGTGGAGCGGGAGGAGGCCGGTCAGGACGTGTCCTGGTACAAGGCGTACTGCAAGGACCCGGCCGACTACCCCGACTACGGGCTGGGCGGCTGGGACGGTGGGGCCGACTTCCCGATTCTGGGCGACGGCACCACCGGTGAGGTCTTCCTCTATCGCGCCTTCGGCGCCGGCGAGGCCATTCCAGCTCCTCTGGTGACACCGGAGGAGCTGGCGCAGGCCGCCCGCGACAACATGGAGATCCCGGACCCCGAGATCGATCGCAACCCACGGGTGCACGACACTGACGACGCCACGCTGGTGGGGCTGCCCACGTTCTTCTGGGTCACCGACCCGGACTCGGTCGGCGGTACGGCGGGGACCCGCTCGATCCGCGCCGAGGTGGTCGGGGGCGACGTCTGGGCCGAGGTCACCGCGACGACGGGTGGCCTGGGGCTCAGCTGGCCCGGTGGCAGCAAGCAGTGCGCGCCCGCGATCGCGATCAAGCCCTACACCCAGGGCATGAGCGAAGCCGGTGCCTGCACGGTCGAGTTCGCCAAGGCCTCGACCGGATATCCCGGTGGCTACCCGGTCGAGGCGAGCACCGCGTGGGCCGCGGCCTGGGTGGGGTCCGACGGCACGACCGGTGGGCTGGCCGGGCTGACGAACGCGGTCACGGTGAACATCCCGGTGGCCGAGGTGCAGAACATCGTCGAACCCTGAACCTCACGGCCGGGTCGGGGTTCTCGGAGCTCCGGCCCGGTTGTGGCGATGGCCGCGGACACGGTGCCCGGGAGGGTGCGAGGAAACCGGCGGGCTGACGGCGCCCCGCGGGCTCGTTCGGTCAGGGGCGGCCGGAGGTTCTGATCGGGGCCGGGTAGCCGACGTCGTCCCAGCCGATGGGCCAGGCCAGGGGGTCTTCGGGCGGGGCCTCGTCGGGGTGGCGGTGGGCCGTGGCCATGCGCACCGCGGCCAGCGACCGCGACAGGCGGTCGGCCCAGGCCGCCTCCACCAGGTCGGGGCGGATGCCGGCCAGCTCGGCCGACTCTGCGTCGGAGCGGCGGAAGACCAGCTCACCCTCGGGCGTGGCGGTCACCACCGCCCGGCACTCCCGGGGCAGGGCCTGCTCGTCGTCTTCCAGGCAGATCGCGTGGATGCCCGCATTCGCCCCCTCTTCGAGCAGCGGCAGCACCCCCGGAATGCCGGACAGACGGCGGATGCCGTCGAAGACCACCACCACCTCGGGCGACGCCGTGACCCGCTGGCCGGGCGGGCGCACCTGGCGCAGCCGCTCGTCGATCAGGCTGCCCAGCTCGAGCAGCCGCCGCTCGATCGAGTCGTGGTCGTTGCCGATCAGCACCGACACCCCGGACGCCTCGTCGGGACGGGCGTGCGGCAGCCGGGACACCCACTCCCAGCGCCGCCGGGCCGCGTAGTCGTGCCCCGTCAGCACCGTGATGCGCAGCTCGCGGGGGGCGTGGAAGGTGGCGCACTGGGCCACCAGCCAGCGGGCCGTGGCCTGCGTGACCGAGGACTTGCCGGCCAGCCCGAGCACCCCGACCGCCTGCAGGTTCAGCGTGACCGGGACGTCGTGCAGCAGCGTGGGCAGGGAGTCGGCGGGCTGGGTGCGCCAGCGGGTGCGGCCCACCCGCAGCGGGGCGCCGGAGTCGCGGTCGTCGATGACCGTGCGCGGCGGCTGCGCGGCCAGGCCCAGCCGCAGCTGGAGCCAGTCGTCGTCGAGCGCGAGCCGCTCCCACAGGCGGCGCCCGGGGCCGACGGCCGCCAGCAGCGTCTGCGCCGGGTCGGGTGTGGCCTCGCGGCGCTCCTGGGTCTCCCGCTCGAGCGTGGTCAGGATCTCGGCGCGCGCCGCCTCCCGGTCGCGCAGCCACTTGGTGAGCAGACGGCGCTGCTCGCGGCCCGGGATCGAGCGGGCGTTGGGCGGACGCGGCGGGAGCACGAACCGGGCCCCGCTGCGTGGTCTGGGCGAACGGCTGTGCCGGAACAGCTCTGTGCCGAGCGCCTCGTCGAGCGGCTGGACGTCGGCGTCGGGCTCGCTGACCTCGGCCAGCTGCAGCACCGTGCCCGCCACCCGCAGGTAGGCGCCGTTCGGCCAGGCCCGGCGCTCGGTCTGCTCCTCGCCGTCGAGCGCGAAAGTGACCGCCAGGCCCGGGATCACGTCGACCAGGCCACCCGGCCGGGCGCTCAGCGTCAGGGCGTCGGCGGGCAGCCCCTCGTCGGGCAGGTCGAGACCCGGTGCCTCGTGCCCGATCACGGTCTGCCCCAGGCCGAGACGGTGCACCCGGCCCGCCCCGGGCCCGTTCACCACCCGCACCTCGGCGACCCCGGACGGCTGCGGCACGGGCTGCTCCTCGTGCGCGTGCAGCTCGATGATGCTGCCCGGCCGGATCCCGGCCGAGCGCAGCGTGTCGGCCGGGATGCCCTCGCCCGAGGCCCGGTGCCCGTCCACCCAGACCGGCACCCGGTAGGCCTGTGCGGGATCGGTGTCGTCGTCGAGGGCCTGCAGCAGGTGGGGCAGCAGCCGGGCGAGTTCGGCGTCGGGGTGCGCGTCAAGGAGCGCCTCGGTCTGGGTGCCGGCTGCCCGGCCGTCTCGCAGCGTGACCGCGAACCTCACCTCACGAACCCCCGGATGATCGTGGACCAGGGCCCGAATATGCCACGAAGGGGAGTTACATACCAGTCTGTGCGTGTCCGTTCCGATACCAGCTGTGCCCGTCGCGACCCCCGCGCGGCCTAGGAGTCCCACAGCGAGCACCTGACCCGGATCACCGTGTCCACCTCGCCGCCGAGCCGGGCCACCAGATCGTCGTCGGGGGCCTCGGGCCGGTCCAGCCACAGCCGCACCGGCTCACCGTTCAGGAGGTCGTGCACGGGCTCGATCGTGAGGTGCTCGGCCTCGAGCAGCTCGTGCCCCAGGGCGACCAGGGCGCAGGCCAGGAAGAAGCCCAGCGACCGCAAGGCCCGCGGTGGATCGACCACGAGCTCCGGCAGCCCGGCGAACCACAGCCCAGCGGTGTGTACCCGGCGCACCCGCCCGCCGGGCTCCGTGACCATCTCGACCCGAAAACCCCTGGTGCGCACGTCGTCCGTCATCGGAATGCCCCCTCGCGATCGCCCGGACACCAGGCTGCCCCACCCCCGCACCCACCGGCCGCCGTTGTCCACAGCAACCGCACCTGTGGACAACCCCGGGTTCCCGTACGCCGGTAGGGGCAACCGGTCCACCGGCGGACGATTGGCCGTGTCCGGCCGGCCCGGACGCTGACACCGTGTCGCCATGCGCTCATTCGCTCAGGTCGACGTCTTCACCACGCAGCCCGGCCGGGGCAATCCGGTGGCCGTGGTGCTCGATGCCGAGGGCCTGACCGACGCCGAGATGCAGCGCCTGGCCAACTGGACCAACCTGTCCGAGACCACGTTCGTGCTCCCGCCGACCCGCCCCGAGGCCGACTACCGGGTCCGGATCTTCACCCCCGGGCGCGAGCTCCCGTTCGCGGGGCACCCCACGATCGGCACGGTTTCCGGGCTTCTGGACGCGTCGAGGCTCCCCTCGCGCGGGTCGTGGACCCAGGAGTGCGGCGCCGGCCTGGTGGAACTGCGTCGTCTGGACGACGGGGCGATCGCGTTCGCCGCACCGCCGCCCATCGCGGTGGAGCCCCTGGAACCGGGGGAGACCACCGATCTGCTCACCGCGACCCTGGGCGGTGTGAAGGCGGAGGCCCCCACCGTCATCGAGATCGGCCCGCGCTGGCTCACCGCCCGGGTGAGCCTCGACGAGCTCGACTCGCTGCGCCTCGACCCCGCGGCCTTCGCCGGGATCAGCTCCGTCACACCGGACATCACGCTCTACGCGCTGCACGACTCCGAGGTGCACGTGCGCTCGTTCTTCCGCGAGGGTGAGCGCATCGACGAAGACCCGGTGTGCGGCAGCGGCAACGCCTGCGTGGCCGCGCACCTTCAGCTCACCGGCCTGGACGCGGCCCTGGAAGGCCCGGGCTACCGCGCCTTTCAGGGGCGGCACCGCGGGCGCGACGGGCGCATCAGCGTGCAGCTGGGCGAACAGCACCGCAACTGGATCGGTGGCCGGGCCGTGACCGTGATCTCCGGAACCATCGCCGTCTGACCTCGCCGTCTAGCATCGCCGGATGGACGCAGAACCCGTGACCCCGCTGGCTCCCCGGCCGGTCGGCCGCACCGTGTTCACCCAGACCTGGGCCGAACTGACCTTCCTGCACTGGGCGGTCGAGCCGGAGCGGGTCGTGCCCTACCTGCCGCCGGGCACCCGGCCGGACACGTTCGGCGGCAAGACCTACGTCGGGCTGGTGCCCTTCCTCATGCGTGACATCGGGCTCCTCGGGTCACCCGGAGTGCCCTTCCTCGGCTCCTTCCGCGAGACCAACGTGCGCCTGTACTCGGTCGACGAGAAGGGACGCCGGGGGGTCGTCTTCGTCAGCCTGGACGCCGACCGTCTGGTTCCGGTGCTGGTGGCGCGTCTCGGCCCGGGGCTGCCCTACATCTGGTCGTCGATGGGGTACGAGCGCGAAGGTGACCGGGTGACGTACCGGTGCGCACGTCGTCCGTACGCGAAGCGCCTCTCGAGGGCACCCCGCGTGACCGGACCCGCCCACTCGCTCATCCAGGTCACCGTGGGCGAGCCGGTCGGCGGCACCGGCGAGCTGGAGCAATGGCTGACCGCCCGCTGGGGACTGCACCAGGGCAGCTACTACTGGCCGAACGCGCACGAGACCTGGCCCCTGCGAAGGGCCCGGCTGGAGACGTTCGACGACCAGATCCTCGCCGCGGCCGGTTTCGGTGACCTGGCCGCGAGAACTCCTGACAGCGTCCTGTTCTCGCCGGGCGTCCACGCGACCTTCGGCCCTCGCGTGCGTTGAGGCGCGAGCGCGCACCGGGGCGCGGGCGCGCGCAGGGGCTCGGGCCGTGCGCCGGGGCTCGGGCGCCGGTCTCAGGTGAGGTAACCGCCCATCGTCGTGAAGTAGTCGGGCGCCAGGTGGTCGGTGCCGTCTTCGGTGCGCACCCGGGTGATGCACAGCCCGTGCTCGCGACCGCTGCGCGCGGAGGCGCCGGCCACGACGACCACCCCGTCGTCCTCCCGGTAGAAGATCCGCCCGGGAGTGCCGCCGTAGCGCTCGGTGGACACCCGCGCCCCGGTGATCCGCAGCCGCGCCCCCCGGTGGAAGCAGTACGCGCTGGGGTAGGGGTCGCTGAGAGCCCGCACCAGCCGGTCGAGTTCGGCCGCCGACCAGGTCCAGTCGATGCGGCTGTCCTCGTCGGACCGTTTGTGGAAGAAGCTGGCCCGCGACCGGTCCTGCGGGGTGAAGTCGGTGCGGCCGGCGGCGATCGCCTCGAGACTCTCGTGCAGGATCGGCTCGATCAGATCGAGCGTGGCGTGGAACAGGTCGGTCGTGGTGTCGCGGGGCCCGACCGCGACCGACTTCTGCACCACGACGGGCCCGGCGTCGAGGGTCTCGTTCATCAGGTGGGCCGTGACCCCGACCTCGGGCTCACCGTTGATGAGGGCCCAGATGAGCGGTGAGAACCCGGCGTAGGTGGGCAGCAGCGAGTCGTGCACGTTGAGGGTGCCCCGCGGCGGCAGCGACCAGATCTCCTCGGGGAGGTACGTGCGCCAGTTGTTGGCCACGATGAGGTCGGGCGCCACGGCCCGCAACTGCTCGAGAAGTCCTTCGTCGGGCCGGTTCCGGATCACCACCGGGATGCCGTGCTCGGCGGCCAGGTCGGCCACGTTGTCGTCCCAGATCTTCTCGTACGCGTGCTCGCTGCGTGGGTGGGTGACCACCAGAACCACTTCGTGACCGGAGCCGAGCAGGGCCTGGAGCGTGCGATGACCCCAGGTCTGATAGCCGAACATGACGACGCGCACAAGGCCTCCCGTGAAGCGGTTTTGTTTCGTCCTGGACTATGTCATCCCGGCAATCGTTAGGGTAGCCTCACCTAAGTAAATGCTCGATGCAGCGATTGCGACGATGTGTCCCGGAGGACATTTCATGAGCTCGTCCACGGGGACGAACGACCACCCGGTCCACGACCTCATCGGCATCGGGTTCGGACCCTCGAACCTTGCCCTGGCCATCGCGGCGGTGGAACACAACGACCAGGCTAACGACACCGAGCGCGTGGCGGTACGTTTCTTCGAGCGTCAACCGGCATTCGGATGGCACCGGGGCATGCTCCTCGACGATGCCACGATGCAGGTCTCGTTCCTGAAAGACCTGGTCACGCTGCGCAATCCGGCAAGCAGCTTCAGCTTCCTGTCGTACCTGCACGAGTGTGGCCGGCTGGTCGACTTCATCAACCACAAGACCCTCTTCCCGCTGCGCCTGGAGTTCCACGCCTACCTGGAGTGGGCCTCCGCCCGGGTCGCCGACCTGGTCGACTGGGGGCACGAGGTGACCCGGCTGGAGCCGGTGCTGGAGGGTGACGAGGTGGTGGCCCTCGACGTCACCGCCCGTGAGCTGAACGCCGACGGCACCGGCCGTGAGGTCACCTATCGCGCGCGCAACGTCGTCATCGCGACCGGCCTGCAACCGCGCTTCCCCGAGGGGATTTCGGGCTCCGAGCACGTCTGGCACAACCAGCAGCTGCTGCACCGCGTCGAGGAGATCGACGTCGAGGCCGCCCGGCGCTTCGTGGTGGTCGGGGCCGGGCAGAGCGCGGCCGAGGTCACGGCCTTCCTGCACGGGCGGTTCCCCGAGGCCGAGGTGGTCTCGGTGTTCTCCCGCTACGGCTACAGCCCGGCCGACGACAGTCCTTTCGCCAACCGGATTTTCGACCCGGACGCGGTGGACGACTTCTTCGAGGCCCCGGTCCACGTCAAGAAGCTGCTCATGGGCTATCACGCCAACACCAACTACTCGGTGGTGGACGGCGAGCTGATCGAGGAGCTGTACCGCCGCACGTACCAGGAGAAGGTCGTCGGCCGGGAACGCCTGACCATGATGAACGTGGCCCGGGTCGAGGCGGTGCGCGAGCAGGACAGCAGCGTGGCGGTGACGGTGCGTTCCCTGACCGGCGACCGCACTGTCGACATCGACGCCGATCTGGCTGTTTTCGCGACCGGTTACGACCCGGTCGACCCGCTGCCGCTGCTCGGTGACCTGGCCGCGTTCTGCCCGCCCGACACCGGGGGCCGGCTCAGGGTGCAGCGCGACTACCGGGTCGAGACCACGCCGGGCATCCGCTGCGGTATCTACCTGCAGGGTGGCACCGAGCATACGCACGGTCTGTCGTCGTCGCTGCTGTCCACGATCGCCGTGCGGGCGGGGGAGATCCTCGCCTCCGTGGTCGCCGGGACCCCCTCGGTGCAACCCGCCGGCGGGGCGAAGGCTCCCGCGGCCGCCCTGCGCCGTCTCATCTCCTAGGAACCGATGTGGTGAACCCGCATGAGGGCCGTACCTGGCCAGAGGTTTTCGCGGAGCAGGTCGGTCGTGCGCCGGGCCGGACCGCGGTGGTGCACGGGGAGTCGTCGCTGACGTACGCCGAGCTGGACGCGAGGGCCCGCGGTCTGGCCGCGGCTCTCCGGGATCGCGGTGTCGGACCGGAAAGCGTGGTCGGGCTGGCGGTTCCGCGGTCGCTGGAGATGATCGTGGCCGAGGTGGGGGTGCTGCTCGCGGGGGCGGCGTACCTGCCGATCGACACCGATCACCCTCCGGCGCGCATTCAGTATCTGCTCCAGGACGCGTCTCCGCTCGCACTGGTGGCGACGCGGGAGTCGGCCGGTCAGCTGCCTTCTCACGACCTGCCGGTCGTGCTGATGGACGACCTCGCCCCCGGGGACTTCGAGACCCCGGCCCTGAGTGCGGGACACGCGGCCTACGTCATCTACACCTCCGGTTCCACCGGCAGGCCCAAGGGTGTGGTGCTCTCGCACGCCGGGGTCTCCAAGTTGCTGGCCACGCAGGTCGAGCGGTTCGGCATCGGCCCGCACAGCCGGGTGCTGCACTTCGCCTCGCCGAGCTTCGACGTGGCCTTCTGGGACCTCTGCCTGGGGCTGCTCTCGGGCGGCACCCTGGTCGTGGTGCCGAGCGAGTTGCGCTACCCGGTGAAGGAACTGGCCGACTACGCGCTGCGCAACGAGATCACCTTCATGATCCTGCCGCCCGCACTTCTGGCCGCGATGCCGTCCGACGCGCACTTCCCGCCCGCGACGCTGCTGGCCGGCACCGAGCGGGTCTCGCCCGAGCTGGTGCGGCGCTGGGGCGCCGGGCGGTCGATGTTCAACGCCTACGGCCCGACCGAGGCCACGGTCAACTCGACGCTCGGCCTCTCGTCGCCGGAAACCCTCGACGGTGAGCGGGTTCCGATCGGTATCGCCGACCCGGGCACCTACGTCCACGTGCTCGACGAGAAGCTGAAACCCGCGTCCACCGGTGAGCTGTACCTGTCCGGGCCCGGTCTGGCCCGCGGCTACCTGGGCCGGTTCGCCCTCACCGCCGAGCGTTTCGTGGCCGACCCGCACCGTGCGGGGGAGCGGATGTACCGCACCGGCGACCTGGTGCGGCAGCTCGACGACGGGCGCCTCGACTTCCTGGGCCGCGTCGACGACCAGGTCAAGGTGCGCGGCTACCGGATCGAGCCGGGTGAGATCGAGGCGGTGCTGCGGCGTCATCCGCGGGTGGCCAACAGTGCCGTCACGGTGCGTTCGGGCCGTCTGGTGGGCTACGTCGCGCTCTCGTCGGCGGTCGATGCCGAGACCACCGTCGAGACCTGGAAAGACCTGCACGAGATGCTCTACTCGGCCGGCGCGAGCGAGGCGCACGAGGAGAACTTCACCGGCTGGAACTCCAGCTACGACGGAACGCCGATCCCGCTGGAGCAGATGCGCTCGTGGCGCTCGGAGACCGTCGCGGCGATCCGGGCGCTGGCCCCCCGTCGCGTGCTCGAGATCGGGGTCGGTAGTGGGCTCCTGCTCTGGAAGCTCGCAACCGATGCCGAGACCTACTGGGGCACGGATCTTTCCGAGGAGGCCGTGGCCCGGCTGTGGGAGAAGGTGCGGCAGAGTCCGGACCTGGCCGGGCGGGTGCTTCTGGCCGCTCAGCCCGCGGACGACGTGACCGGCCTGCCGGAACGGCATTTCGACACGATCGTGATCAACTCCGTGGCCCAGTACTTCCCGGGCCCGGACTACCTGGCCACGGTGCTCGACCAGGCGGCCGGGCTGCTGGCGCCGGGCGGCCGGATCTTCATCGGTGACGTGCGGAACCTGCGGCTGCTGCGCACGTTGCGCAGCGGGATCGGTTCCTCGGCGGCGGATGTCGAGCACGCGGTCTCGTCCGAGCACGAACTGCTGCTGGATCCCCGCTGGTTCGAGGCCTACGCGGCGGGCAGCCGGCTGTTCGAGAGCGCCGAGATCTCGCTCAAGCGAGCCGATTACGCCAACGAGCTGAGCCGCTACCGCTACGACGTGGTGCTCTCGGCGCGTGTGCCGGTGGCGGTCGGGCGGTCGGTCACCTGGGGGCCCGGGGGCCAGGACGCGTCGGGGCTGGGGTCGTTGCTCGCCTCGGCTCCCGCCTCGGTGCGGGTCGCGGGGATCCCGAACGCCCGCCTGACGCCGGACCGGTCGCGCGAGCGCGGCTTCTTCGGGGGCCCGCCGGTGCCGGAGGGGGCGGACCCGGAGCAGTTGCTGCGCCTGGCCGAGAAGAACGGGTACCGGGCCCGGGCGGTCTGGTCGGGCGACGACCCGGCCGCGTTCGACCTGATCCTGGTGCGTCCGGAGATGGCCGCGGACGACGTGGTGCACGTGGTGGCGGCCGGTACGACGACTGACCTCAGGAGCGACCTCGCCAACGTCCCCGTGCCCGACGACTCCACCGTGGTGGCGGCGCTGCGCACGCACTGCGCCGGTCTGCTGCCGGAGTACATGGTGCCGTCGGCCTTCGTGGTGCTCGACGAGCTCCCGGTGCTGGTCAGCGGAAAGCTCGACCGCTCGGCGCTTCCCGAGCCGGTGTTCGCGGTGGCCCCGTCGGGCCGCAAGCCCCGCACCGATCGCGAGGAGCTGCTCTGCGGCATCGTCGCGGGTCTGCTGGGCCTGCCCGCGGTGGGCGCCGACGACGACTTCTTCGCGCTCGGCGGTGACAGCATCGTCTCGATCCAGGTGGTGATCCGGGCCCGGGAGGCCGGGCTGGTGCTGACCCCACGTCAGGTGTTCGAGCACCGCACCGTGGCCGCGCTGGCCCGGGAGGCGGTCTCGGCGTCGGCGGCCCGCGACGACACCGACGTGGCCTCCGGCGACGTGCGCTTCACCCCGATCCTGCACTGGCTGGCGCAGACCGGGGCCCCGTTCGACCGGTTCAGCCAGTCGATGGTGTTCAGCACCCCGGCCGGTCTGACGCTCGATGTCCTGGAGACGATCTGGGCCGCCGTGGTGCACAAGCACCCGGTGCTCAACGCCGAGCTGCGGCGTGACGAGGGCCTGCTGCGGGTGCCGGCCGAGCCCCGGGGACAGGCCGTTCGGCCGACCGGCCGGGCGTTCACCGACGAGGCCGTCACCGCCGAGACCGAGCGCGCGATGGACGAACTGCGCCCGGCCGAGGGCGTGATGGCCCAGCTGGTCTGGTTCCCCGGAGAGCCCGGAGAGCCCGGAGAGCCCGGAGAGCCCGGAGAGCCCGGAGAGCCCGGAGAGCCCGGAGAGCCCGGAGAGCCCGGAGAGCCCGGAGAGCCCGGAGAGCCCGGAGAGCCCCGAGAAGACCGCCCGGGCTACACCCCACCCACCCGGGAAGACGACGCCGCCCCGGTCAGAAGTGAGGTCGGGGGCAGCGCGGGTTCCGTGGAGGGCCGGCTGCTCGTCGTCATCCACCACACCGTCATCGACGGTGTCTCCTGGCGCATCCTCGAGTCCGACCTGGCCGCCGCCCACGCCGCCTGCGTGACGCAGACCGCCACCACGGCCCAACCCGCCCGACCCACCCAACCCGCTCGGCCCGCTCAAGCTGCCCCGGACGCCCTAGCCACCCGGCCCACCCAGGAGGCGCCCACCCAGGAGGCGCCCACCCAGGAGGCGCCCACCCAGGAGGCGCCCACCCAGGAGGCGCCCACCCAGGAGGCGCGGCGCCCACCCAGGAGGCGCCCACCCAGGAGGCGCCCACCCAGGAGGCGCCCACCCAGGAGGCGCCCACCCAGGAGGCGCCCACCCAGGAGGCGCCCACCCAAGAGGCGCCCACCCAAGAGGCCCGGCCCAACCAAGCCGCCCGGCCCACCCAGGAAGCCCGGCCCGTCCCCGAGCTGGAGCCCGCCGGCACCTCGTTCCGCCGCTGGTCCGAGATCCTGCACGCGTCCGACCGCAGCACCGAGACAGCACTCTGGCGCAGCATCCTCGAACCCGGCGACCGCCTGATCACCCCCCGCGCGCTCGACCCGATCGGCGATCTGGACACCGTCCGGCGTCTCACCCTGAACCTGCCCGCCGAGCTGACCCGGCCGGTCCTGAGCACCGTCCCGGCCGCCTTCCACGCCGAGATCAACGACGTGCTCCTCACCGCCCTGGCCCTGGCCGGGCTCGACTGGCGCCGGCGTCACGAGTTCGGTCCCACCCCGGGCGTCCTCATCGCGCTGGAGGGCCACGGCCGTGAGGAGTTCGCCCCCGGCATCGACCTGTCGCGCACCGTCGGCTGGTTCACGAGCGTCTTCCCGGTGCGTCTCGACCCGGGCCCGATCGACCTCGACGACGCCCTCGCCGGTGGCCCCGCGGCCGGCCGCGCCCTCAAACGCGTCAAGGAACAACTGCGCGCCCTGCCCGACCACGGGCTCGGCTTCGGGGTGCTGCACTACCTGAATCGGGAGTTCCAGGAACACCCCCGGCCCCAGATCAGCTTCAACTACCTGGGCCGGTTCGGTACCGGCGAGAGCACCGGTGACTGGCGGGCCGTACCCGGCCACGGCGTCCTCAAAGGTGGCTTCGACGACGGCATGCCGGTGGCCCCGTACTCCCTCGAGGTCAACGCCTTCACCCAGGACACCCCGGCGGGCCCGCAGCTCGGCGTCACCTGGGCCTACCCGTCGGCCCTGTTCGACGAAGACGCCGTGCGCGACCTGGCCGGGGGCTGGTTCGCGGCCCTCGCCGCCCTGGTCGCCCACACGGTGAGCGAGAAATCGGGCGGGCACACCCCGTCCGACCTGACTCTGACCACACTGAGCCAGGACGAGATCGACGAGTTCGAGAGCGAGTGGGACCAGTGAGCTCGCGGATCCAGGACATCCTGCCGCTGACACCTCTGCAGGAAGGCATCCTGTTCCACGTCCACGAGAACCGGGGGCACACCGACGTCCCCGACGTGTACACCGGGCAGCTGCACGTCGACCTGCACGGGCCGATCGACAGCGACCGGTGGCGCGCCGCCGCGCAGGAACTCCTCGACCGGCACCCGAATCTGAGGGTCGCCTTCCGCCAGCGCAAGACCGGCGAGAGCGTGGCCCTGGTCGGCGCCGACGTGACGATGCCCTGGCAGGAGATCGATCTCGGCCACCTCACCGCTCAGGGCCACGGAGAGGGCACGCTGGAGCAGGAACTCGCCGCCCAGACCCGGACCGACCGGCTGCGCGGCTTCGACCCGGCCGCCGCCCCGCTGATGCGCGTCACCCTCTACCGCCTCGGCCCCGAACGTCACCGGCTCGTGCTCACCCACCACCACCTGCTGCTCGACGGCTGGTCGATGCCGGTACTGCTCGACGAGCTGCTCACCCTCGCCGACCCCCAGAGCGCCCCGCTGCCCGCGCCGCCCGACCACCGGCTCTACCTGAACTGGCTGCGCGGCCGCGACACCGACGCCGCGCACGCGGCCTGGCGCGAGGTTCTGGGCGGTCTCGAGCAGGGGACGCGTGTGGCACCGGACCGTCGGCCCGGCACCCAGTTGCCCCAGTACCTGGTCGAGGAACTCACCCCGGACGACACCCGCCGCCTGGCCGCCTTCGCCCGCGACGAGCGGGTCACGCTGAACACCGCCGTGCAGGGCGCCTGGGGACTCGTGCTCTCCGCGCTGACCGGCTCGGACGACGTGGTGTTCGGCGCCACCGTGTCCGGCCGCCCGCCCGAGCTGCCCGGCGTCCACACCATGGTCGGGCTCTTCGTCAACACCGTGCCGGTCCGGGTGCGGATCGACCCGGCCGCCACCCCCGGCGAACTGCTGCGCCGGCTGCAGGATTCGCAGAGCGCCGTTCTCGACCACCACCACCTCGGCCTGGCCGCGATCCAGCGCGCCGCCGGGGTGGGCGATCTGTTCGACACGATCACGGTTTTCGAGAACTACCCGCTCGGCGACACGCTGCCCCGCTGTGTGGACGATGTGGAGATCGCGGGCGTGGCGATCCACGACGCGTCGCACTACCCGCTGAGTCTGACCACTCGTCCAGGCGAACGCCTGCGCCTGGAGCTGGAATTCGCCCCCGACCAGATCGACGCCGACACGGCGCGGGCCGTGCTGGCCCGGCTCGCCGGTGTACTGCGGCAACTTTCTCGCGGTACTATTTCCGCGGCCGGGCGGCTCGACCTGCTCCTGGAGGGGGAGCGGGCCGAGCTGCTCGGCTCTTTCGCGCACCAGGGCACGCCCGTCGACGTCCCCGCCTCGGTGCTCGACGTCCTGCACGAGCAGGCCCGCCGCACCCCCGACGCGATTGCCCTGGTCACCGAGCAGCAGCGCTGGACCTACGCCGAGCTCGAGACGTGGAGCAGCCGCGTCGCCGCCGGCCTGCGCGCCACCCACGACCTCGACGGCCAGATCGTCGCGCTGTCCCTGCCCCGTGCCTGGGTCCTGCCGGCTCTCCTGGCGGTGATGAAGACCGGGGCCGCCGCGCTCCCGGTCGACCCTTCCGCCCCGTCCGCCCGCACCTACGGGATCCTCTCGGACGCGACGCCGGGTGTCGTCCTGCGTTCCGTCGAGCAGCTCGAGAACGCCTGGTTCGCAGCCGATTGCGCCCTCCCGCCGATCGCCCCCGAGCAGGCCGCCTACGTCATCTACACGTCGGGTTCCACCGGTCTGCCCAAGGGCGTCATCACCTCGCACGGCGCGCTGGCCAACCTCTTGGCCAGCCACCGGCGTCATCTGATGTCGCACCACCCCGGACGTCTGCGGCTCGGCCACGTGCAGTCGTTCAGCTTCGACGCGTCCTGGGACCTGGTGCTCTGGATGCTCGCCGGGCACCAGCTGCACGTGATCGGCGAGAGCGTCTACAAGGACCCCGAAGCCCTCATCACCTACATCGACCAGCACGGCGTCAACGGGCTCGACGTCACCCCCACCTACCTCGGTGAGCTGATCCCCGCCGGTCTGCTCGAGTGCCGCCTGAAGATGCTCACGGTCGGCGGCGAGGCCGTGGATCCCGAACTGTGGCGCCGGATCTGCGCCGAGCCGGGCCTGCGGGTGCACGATCTCTACGGGCCTACCGAGACCACGGTGGACGCGTACGGCTGGGCCGGGGACGCGTCGGGCGGGCGGTCACGGCAGACGGTGGACGGGGTGCGCACCTACGTTCTCGACGGCGCCCTGCGTCCGGTGCCGGCCGGGGTGACCGGTGAACTCTACGTCGCCGGCACGGGTCTCGCCCTCGGCTACCTGAACCGGGCCGGGCTCACCGCCGTCAGTTTCGTCGCCGACCCGTTCGCCACCGGCGAGCACGCGGGCGAGCGGATGTACCGCACCGGCGACCTGGCCCGCTGGGGCACCGGCGGGGTGCTCGAGATCCTCGGCCGCGGCGACCGGCAGGTCAAGGTCAACGGGATCCGGGTCGAGCTCGGTGAGATCGAGGCCGCGCTGCACGAGCTGCGCATGGTGTCCCAGGCCGCGGTCGTCGTGCGCGAGCGGGGTCTCGTGGCCTACGTGACCACCCATCGCCAGGCCCGCCCCGACGAGATCCGCGCGGCCCTGACCGGCCGGCTCCCACGCCCGCTCATCCCGTCCACCGTGGTGGTCCTCGACCGGCTGCCGCGCACCGTGAACGGCAAGCTCGACGAGAAGGCCCTGCCCGCGGGCGGCGACCACCCCCGTCCGTCGGCGAAACCCCGCACCGAACGCCAGAGCGCCCTGGCCGCGGTGTTCGCCGAGGTGCTGGGCCTGCCCGAGGTCGGCATCCACGACGACTTCTTCGCGCTCGGCGGGCACTCCCTGCTCGTCATGCGCCTGGCCGGCCGGCTGCGCGGGCTCCTCGGCCTGAAGGTCGGCGTGCGCGACGTGTTCGACGCGCCCACCGTCGAGCAGCTCGCCCGGCGCCTGCCCGAGGAGCCGGCGGACGAGCGTCCCCGGCTGAGCGCGCACCGGCCCCGGCCCGAGCGGGTCCCGCTCTCGTCCGCCCAGCGCCGCCTCTGGTTCCAGTACCTGCTCGAGGGCCCGTCGGCGACCTACAACATCCCGATGACCTGGCGTCTGATCGGGGCCCTGGACGTGCCCGCGCTCGAGGCGGCCGTCGGCGACCTGGTGCGGCGCCACGAGAGCCTGCGCACGCTCGTCGTCGACGAGCAGCAGGTGGTGGTGGACGCGGTGCCGTCGTTCGAGGTGGTCGAGGCCTCCGGCCCGGACCGGCACCCGAGGCTCGGCGAGCGGCTGAACCAGGCGTCCCGTCACGGTTTCCGGCTGGACGAGGAGATCCCGCTGCGGGCCACGCTCTTCCGGGTCGCCCCCGACGAGCACGTGCTGCTCCTGCTGGCCCACCACATCGCGGCCGACGACGCCTCGGACGGGCCGCTGCTGAAGGACCTGTCCACCGCCTACGCCGCCCGCTCGCTGGGCGAGGCGCCCGCGTTCGCCCCGCTCCCGGTGCAGTACGCCGACTTCACGCTCTGGCAGCGCGATCTGCTCGGCCCGGAGGGCGCTCCCACCGGCCTGGCCACGAAGCAGGAGCAGTGGTGGCGCGACCGGCTGGACGGGCTGCCCGGCGAGCTGAACCTGCCGTTCGACCGCCGCCGCCCGGAGCGGGCCAGCTTCGCCGGCGGCACCGAGTCGTTCCGGGTCCAGGCTCCGCTGGCCGAGAGTCTGCGGGCCGTGGCCGCCCGGCACGACGTCTCGATGTTCATGCTGCTGCAGTCGGCCGTCGCCGTGCTGCTGTCGAAACTCGGCGCCGGTGATGACATCCCGCTCGGATCACCGATCGCGGGCCGTACCGACGCGGCACTCGACGACCTGGTCGGGTTCTTCCTCAACACGCTGGTGCTGCGCACCGACACCTCCGGCGACCCGGCGTTCGGCGACCTGCTGGGCCGGGTGCGGGACGCCGACCTGGCCGCGTTCGACCGTCAGGACCTGCCGTTCGACCGGCTCGTCGAGGTCCTGAACCCGGAACGCTCGCTGGGCCGTCACCCGCTGTTCCAGGTGATGGTGGTGTACCTGCCCGCCGGTGAGCGACCGCTGGACCTGCCCGGCCTGAGCTGCCTGCCGGTGCGCGTCGACTGGGCCACCTCCAAGTTCGACCTCTCGTTCGACGTCACCGACCGGGGCCGCTCCGGTCTGGACGGCTCGATCGAGTACAGCGCCGACCTGTTCGACGCCGCGACCGCCGCCTCGTTCGGTGCCCGGCTGGTGCACCTGCTGCAGCAGATCGCCGACGAGCCGCAGGCCCACCTGAGCACCTACGACGTCCTGCTGCCCGGCGAACGCGAACGGGTGACGGGCGAATGGGCCGCCGGCGGCCCGGTCTCGCTCGACACCATGGGCCTGACCGTGGTCGACCTGGTCGAGCGGCAGGCCCGTCTCACCCCGCACGCGACCGCCCTGGTCACCGCCGAGCGCTCCTGGACCTTCGCCGAGCTGGAGGCCTGGACCAACCGCGCCGCCCGGGTGCTGCTCTGGGCCGGTCCGCTGCGCGGCCGGCTGGTGGCGCTGAACCTCGACCGGGCCTGGATGCTGCCCGCGATCGTGGCCGTGCTCAAGACCGGTGCCGCGTACCTGCCCGTGGACACCCGGCAGGCGCCCGAGCGGGTGCAGGCCGTGCTCGACGACGCCCGGCCCGCGCTGACTCTCGACTCGCCGCTGCTGCTCGAGGGCGACGAGAGCGACGCCCCGCTGAGCGATCCCGACCGGGGCGGGCGCCTGGTCCCGGACATGCCCGCGTACGTCATCCACACCTCGGGCTCCACCGGCCGTCCCAAGGGGGTGGTGGTGCCGCACGCGGGTCTCGTCAACCTGGCCACCTCGCACCGGGCCCGTCTCATGGGAGACGCGACGCGGCCCCGGCGGGTGGCGCACGTGGCGTCGTTCGTTTTCGACGGCTCCTGGGAACCCGTGCTCTGGATGCTCTTCGGGCACGAACTGCACGTGGTGCCCGAGGACGTGTACCGCGACTCGTCCGCCGTCGTCGCTCACCTGACCGACGCGTCCGTCGACGTTCTCGACGTGACCCCCACCTACCTCCGGGAGCTGATACCGGCAGGCCTGCTCGAGGCCGGGCTCTCGGTGCTGCTCGTCGGCGGCGAGGCGGTGGATCCGGCCGTCTGGCAGACCGTCTGCGCGGTGCCCGGGCTGGTGGTGCACGACCTGTACGGGCCGACCGAGGCCTCGGTGGACGCGTACGGCTGGCACGGCGACACCTCCGGCGGACGGGCCGCCTACCGGCTCGACGGGGTGCGCACCTACGTGCTCGACGCCGCCCTGCGCCCGGTGCCGACGGGTGTCACCGGTGAGCTCTACGTGGCCGGCGCCGGTCTGGCCCACGGCTACCTGAACCGGCCGGGTCTCACCGCGGGCCGGTTCGTGGCCGACCCGTTCCAGACCGGGCAGCGGATGTACCGCACCGGCGACCGGGCCCGGTGGGACGCCGACGGCGTGCTGCAGTTCGCCGGGCGCGTCGACGGCCAGGTCAAGATCCGCGGCTACCGGGTCGAACTCGGCGAGATCGAGACCGTGCTGCGCGCCCGGCCGGAGATCTCGCAGGCGGCCGTGGTGCTGCGCGGCCCCACGCTGGCCGCCTACCTGGTGCCGCAGGGCGACCCGGTCGACCCGATCGACCCGGCCACGCTGAAGGCCCACCTCGGCGGTGTCCTCCCGGGCTACATGGTGCCCGCCGCCTTCGTCACCCTCGACGCCCTGCCCCGCACCGTCAACGGCAAGCTCGACGAGCGCGCCCTGCCCGCGATCGACGTCACCGAGCACACCGCGGCGCCCCGCAACCCCCGGGAGGAAGTGCTCGCCGGGCTCTTCGCCGACGTGCTCGAGGTCGAGCGGGTCGGCGTGCACGACGACTTCTTCACCCTCGGCGGGCACTCGCTGCTCGTCATGCGCCTGGCCAACCGGATCCGCGCGGTGCTCGGCCTGCAGGTCGGCGTGCCCGAGGTGTTCCGGCACCGCACGGTCGCGGAGCTGGCGCCCGTGGTGTTCGCCTCCGGGGCCACCGTCCGGCCGGCCCTGGTCCCGGCGAGAAGGCCGGCACGGACGCCGCTCTCGCCCGCCCAGCAACGCCTGTGGTTCCAGTACCGGTTCGAGGGCCCGAACTCGACCTACGACGTGCCCTTCGCCTGGCGTCTGCGCGGTCACCTCGACCTCGACGCCCTGCGCCAGGCCGTCGCCGACCTGGTGCGGCGGCACGAGAGCCTGCGCACCCGCCTCACCCCGGGCCGCGGCGACGAGGTGGGCGGCGACGAGGTGTACCAGTTCGTGCTCGACCCGCAGGCCGTGCGGGTGCCGTTCGCGGTGGTGGACGACGCCCTGGCCCAGGCCGGGTACGGGTTCCGGCTCGACGCCGACCTGCCGGTGCGCGTCTACGTCTCGGGCGGCGCGCACGAGTGGACCCTGCTGATCCTCGTGCACCACGTCGCGGCCGACGAGTGGTCACAGGAACCGCTGGTGCGTGACCTCGGCACGGCCTACGCGGCCCGGCTGCGGGGCGCCGAACCCGACTTCGCACCCCTGCCCGTGCAGTACGCCGACTACACCCTCTGGCAGCGCGATCTGCTGGGCCTCGACCACGAGACCCGGAACCTGGCCGACGAGCAGCTGGCCTGGTGGAAGCAGGCCCTCGACGGCGCCCCCGACGAGCTGACGCTGCCGGGCGCCCGGCCGCGCCCCCAGACCCGCACCGGGTCCGGGGGAGTGGTCGAGCTGGCCGTGCCCGACGAGATCGCCGCCCGGCTGCGGGATCTCGCGCGGTCGCACGGCGTGAGCATGTTCATGCTGGTGCAGTCGGCGGTCGCCTCGCTGCTCACGCGGCTCGGCGCCGGGCCGGACCTCCCGCTCGGCGCCCCGGTCGCCGGGCGCACCGACGACGCGCTCACCGACCTGGTCGGCTTCTTCGTCAACACCCTGGTGCTGCGCACCGACACCTCCGGCGACCCGGCCTTCACCGAGTTGCTGGCCCGGGTGCGCGACGCCGACCTGGCCGCCTTCGACCGGCAGGACGTGCCGTTCGAGCGGGTGGTGGACGCGGTGGGACCGGAACGCTCGCCGAGTCGCCACCCGCTGTTCCAGGTCATGGTCTCGTACCTGGCGGCCGGTTCCGAAATGCCCGCGCTGGAGGGTCTCTCGGTCTCCGAGGCGGAGATCCCGGCCGACAGTGCCAAGTTCGACCTGTCGTTCGACGTCTCCGAGAAGCCTTCCGGACTCGGGATCGCTCTCGAGTACAGCACCGACCTCTACGACCGGGCCGGCGCCCGGCAGCTGGTCGAGCGGCTGCTCGGTCTGCTGGCCCAGGTGGCCCGCGAACCGTCGACCCGGCTGAGCCGCCTCGACGTGCTGCTGCCCGGTGAGGCAGCGACCCTGCTGCACGTCTGGGGTGACGCAGGCCCGGGTGGGTCCGGACCCGCGTCCGTCGTCGACGTGTTCGCCGACCAGGCCGCCCGCACTCCGGGGGCCACCGCGCTGGAGGCCGGCGGCCGCACCTGGACCTTCGCCCAGCTCGACAGCTGGACCGCCGCTCTCGCCGGAGGACTCGCCGCCCGCGGGGTGAGGCCCGGTGACGTGGTCGCGCTCGGCCTGCCCCGCGACCTGATCGTGCCCGCGCTGCTGGGCGTGCTCCGGGCCGGGGCGGCCTACCTGCCGCTCGACCTCGACCAGGCGCCCGAGCGCGTCGATCTCGTGCTGCGGGACGCGGCCCCGCGAATCCTGCTGACCACCGGGCCGATCCGGCCGGTCGGCGTGGAGACGCTGCGGCTGGACGAACCGCTGCTCGGGGAACCGCTGACCGTCCGCCCGCACGAAGACCAGCCGGCCTACGTCATCTACACCTCCGGGTCGACGGGAAGGCCCAAGGGCGTGGTGGTTCCGCACCGCGGCCTGGTGAACCTGTTCCGCTCGCACCGCTCCCGGCTGATGGGTGACCCGCCGGAGCCCCACCGGGTCGGGCACGTGGCCTCGTTCGTGTTCGACGCCTCGCTCGACCCGCTCCTGTGGATGCTGGCCGGGCACACCCTGCACGTGCTCGACGACTACCGCGATCCGGACGAGGTGGTCGCGACCGTGCGTCGTGAGCGGCTCGACGTGCTCGAGATGACTCCCACTCACCTGCGTCAGCTGATCGGTGCTGGTCTGCTCGAGGCCGGGCTGAAGGTGCTGCTGGTCGGCGGCGAGGCCGTCGACGGCGAGACCTGGCGGCGGGCCTGCGCGGTTCCCGGTCTGGCCGTGCACGACCTCTACGGTCCGACCGAGGCCTCCGTCGACGCGTACACCTGGGTGGGCGATCCCGATGGGGGACGCTCCGCGCGCCGGGTCGCGGGGGTGCGGGCGTACGTGCTGGACGGGTTTCTGACGACGGTTCCGGCCGGGGTGACCGGGGAGCTCTACCTGGCCGGGGCCGGGCTCGCCCACGGGTACCTGAACCGGCCCGGGCTCACCGCCGCGAGTTTCGTGGCCGACCCGTTCCGGCCGGGGACGCGCATGTACCGCACCGGTGACCTCGCCCGCTGGAGTCCGGACGGGGTGCTCGAGTTCGCCGGGCGCACCGACGGCCAGGTGAAGCTGCGCGGTTTCCGGATCGAGCTCGGCGAGATCGAGGCCGCGCTGCTGAGCGTGCCCGGGGTGGCCGAGGCCGCGGTGGTGGTGCGGGAGGACGCGCCGGGGGTGCGCCGCCTGGCCGCCTACCTGGCGGGCGACCCGTCGTCGTCACCGCGTGACCGGCTGGCCGGGTCATTGCCCGCGTACATGGTTCCCGCCGTCTTCACCACGCTCGACGCCCTGCCCCGCACGGTCAGCGGCAAGCTCGACGTGGCCGCCCTGCCCGTGCCGGTGCTGGACGACCTGGTCGGCGACCGCGCCCCGGCCGACAGCACCCAGGAGATCCTGGCGGCGCTGTTCGCGGACGTGCTCGGCCTCGACCGGGTGGGGGTGGACGACGACTTCTTCACCCTCGGCGGCGACAGCATCGTCTCGATCCAGCTGGTGTCCCGGGCCCGGGCGGCGGGGCTGACCATCACCCCGCGCGACGTGTTCCGGCACAAGACCGTCGCCGGTCTCGCGCGGGTGGCGGTCACCGCGACGGCCGCCGAACCGGAACCGGAGAGCGCCGGGCGCGGCCTGGTGCCCTTCACCCCGATCCAGCGGGCCCTGATCGAGGGCGGAGGGCCGTTCGGGCAGTACCACCAGTCGATGACGGTGGTGACCCCGGCGCAGGCGACCGCGGAACGTCTCACCGCGGTGCTGCAGGCGCTGCTCGACCGCCACGACCTGCTGCGGGCCCGGCTGACCGACGACGGGTTGCTCGTGCCCGAACCCGGCGCGGTGCGGGCGCGGCTCGGTGAGCGCGACCTGGACCCGGCCGCGGGTGTCATGGTCGTGGCCACGTGGGCCGGCCGCCGTCTGACCCTGAAGGCGCACCATCTCGTCATCGACGGGGTGTCCTGGCGCATCCTGCTCGACGACCTCCGGGCCGCCTGGAACGGGGTGGTGCTCCCCGCCGTCCCGGTGTCGTTCCGCACCTGGTCGCACCGCCTCGCGGAGCGCGCCGAGCATCCGGAAACGCTGGCGCAACTGGCGTTCTGGCAGCAGCCGGCCACGCCCGGTCCGGAGACGGACCGGAGAGGTCAGGTCCGGGAGCTCACGCTCGAGCTGCCGCCCGGGCGCACGCGGGCGCTGCTCACCACCGTGCCCGCGGCCTTCCACGCCGGGGTGGACGACGTGCTGCTCACGGCGCTCACCGTGGCCCTGCGCGCCGTGCTGCCGGACGAGCCGGCCGTGATCGGGGTAGAGGGGCACGGACGCGGTGACGACGTCGATCTCTCCCGCACGGTGGGCTGGTTCACGAGTGAGTACCCGCTGACGCTCGACCCGGGGCCGGTGGACACGCGGGACGTGCTCGCGGGCGGACCGGCCGCCGGCAAGGTGCTGAAGGCCGTCAAGGAACAGCTGCGGTCGGTGCCGGACGGCGGACTCGGGTTCGGGCTGCTGCGGTACCTGAACCCGGCCACCGGGGGCCTGCTCTCGGGGGTCAGGCCGTTCATCGGGTTCAACTACCTGGGCCGGATGTCCCTGTCCGAGCAGGCGCACGACGACTGGGCCGTGCTGGAGTGGGGCGGCGGCGCGGACGAGGCCATGCCGGTCGCGTACCCGCTGGAGCTCAACGTGTCCACCGAGGACCGTCCCGACGGCCCCTGGCTGCACGCCTCCTGGTCGTGGCCGGCCGGGCGGCTGCCCGAGGAGACCGTGAAAACCCTGGCCCGCACCTGGTTCGACGCCCTGGCCGGGCTCGAGCAGCACGCGGCCGCACCCGACGCGGGCGGGCACACCCCGTCCGACCTCGACCTGGTGGAGCTCACCCAGGACGACATCGACGAGCTCGAGGCGGAATTCGAGTGACCGAGAAGAAGATCGCCGACATCCTCCCGCTCTCCCCGCTGCAGGAGGGCATGCTCTTCCACGCCCAGCTGGGTGAGCGCGACGTCTACACGGTGTGCACGTCGCTCGAGCTGGAGGGCCCGTTCGACCCGGTCGCCGCGCGCGCCGCCGCGGAGGCGGTGCTGCAGCGGCATCCCAACCTGCGGGCCGGTTTCCGGCGCACCAGGGCCGGGGTCGCGGTGGCGGTCGTCGCCGGGCGCACCGAGATCGGCTGGCAGGAGGTCGACCTGAGGTTCGACCAGCACGCCCGGGCCCGGTCCGAGGAGATTCTCGACGCCGAGCGGAACCGGGTCTTCGACCTGGCCCGGCCGCCGCTGATCCGGTTCACGGTGGTGCGGCTGGGCGAGAGGTCCACGCGCCTCGTGGTTTCCCACCACCACGTGCTGCTCGACGGCTGGTCGTCGCCGTTGCTGCTGCAGGAGTTCTTCGCGCTCTACGCCGGGCGGTCGCTGCCCGCGCCGCCGGCCTACCGCGACTACCTGGCCTGGCTGCAGAAGTGGGACGCGGCGGCCGCGACCGGGGCCTGGAAGGACGCGCTGGCCGGGCTCGACGGCCCGACCCTGGTCGCGCCCTCCGACCCGCTGCGGGTGCCGGTGCTGCCGGGCAGCGCCGCGCGGAGCATCGACGCGCAGGCCCTGGCCCGCTTCGCCACCGCACGGGGCCTCACGCTCAATACCGTGGTGCAGGCCGCCTGGGGGCTCACCGTCGGGGCCCTGACCGGCCGGGACGACGTGGTGTTCGGCAGTACGGTGTCCGGCCGCCCGGCCGAGGTCCCGGGTGTCGAGGCGATGATCGGGCTGTTCATCAACACCGTGCCGGTGCGGGTCGCGCCGCGGCGGGGTGAGTCGGTCGACGCACTGCTCACCCGTCTGCAGGACCGGCAGGCGTCGCTCATCGATCACCAGTACCTGCCGCTGCCGCAGATCCGCCGGGCCGCCGGCGCGGGGGAGCTCTTCGACACGCTGGTGGTGTTCGAGAACTACCCGTTCGACGAGAACGGCTGGGACGAGCCCGCTCCCGGCCTGCGCCTGGTCGCCACCGACGCCGAGGACGCGACGCACTACCCCCTCGTGCTGGTCGCCGACGCGGGGGAGCGACTGTCACTCGAACTGCGCTACAACGGAGAGCTTTTCACGGCGTCACGGGCGCAGACCATCGCCGACCGGTTGCTGCTGGTGCTGAACGCCCTGATCGCCGACCCGGCCCGTCCGGCCTCGACGATCGACGTGCTGCTGCCTGGTGAGCGGAGCGTCCCGGCGGTGGAGAGCCCCACCGCACCGGCCTCCTTCCCGCAGCTCTTCGAAGCGGCCCGGGCCGCGCACGCCGACGACGTCGCCCTGGTCTTCGAGAGCCGGGCCCTGACCTACGCCGAGCTCGACGCGCGCGCCAATCGGCTCGCCCACCGGCTGATCGCCGCCGGGGCCGGTCGCGGGCAGGTCGTCGCCGTGGCCGTGCCCCGCGGCATCGAGCTGGTCGTGAGCCTGCTCGCGGTGCTCAAGTCGGGGGCCGCCTACCTGGCGATCGACCTCGACTACCCGGCCGACCGCGTCGCGTACATGCTCGACGACGCCCGCCCCGTGGTCCTTCTCGGGAGCGGTGTGCCCTTCGGGGGAACCACCCTGGGAACCGAGGACGACCCCACACGGCCCTCGACGCGTCCCCCGGTGGATCTCACCCCGCTCGACGCCGCCTACGTGATCTACACCTCGGGATCCACCGGCCGCCCGAAGGGCGTGGTGGTGCCGCACGAGGGCGCCGCCAAGCTGCTCGACACGGCCGTGCTGCGCTTCGGGCTGGACCCGGGCAGCCGGGTGCTGCAGTTCGCCTCGCCGAGTTTCGACGTCACGTTCTTCGAGCTCTGCATGGGCCTGCTCACCGGTGGCCGCCTCGTGGTCACCCCGGCCGAACGCCGGGTCGCGGGTCCGGCCCTGGTCGAATACCTGGTGCAGCAGGGCATCACGATCGCGGCCCTGCCCCCGGCGTTGCTGGCCGGGATGCCGGCCGAGGTCGATCTCCCGCCGGGCATGACCACTCTCGTCGGCACCGAGGTGGTTCCGCCCGCCCTGGTGGCCCGGTTCGGCACCGATCGCCCGATGTTCAACTGCTACGGCCCCACCGAGGCCACCACCAACGCCACGCTGCACCGCACCTCGCCCCAGCACCGCGGCCCGGTCCCGATCGGCGTGCCCGACCCGCACGTGCGCGCCCACCTGCTCGACGCGTCCCTTCGCCCGGTTCTCGACGGTGTGCCGGGAGAGCTCTACCTGGCCGGCGACGGTCTGGCCCGCGGCTACCTGGGCCGCGCCGCGCTGACCGCGGAGCGGTTCGTCGCCGACCCGTTCGTGCCCGGCGGGCGCATGTACCGCACCGGCGACCTGGTCTCGCGGTCTCCGGAGGGGGAGTTGCAGTTCCTCGGCCGGGCCGACGACCAGATCAAGATCCGCGGGTTCCGTATCGAGCCGGGCGAGATCGAGGCCGTGCTGGCGGCTTCCCCCGGGGTGGACCGCGCCGTCGTGACGGTGCGCGAGGACCAGCCCGGCAAGCGGATTCTCGTGGGCTACGTCGCCGGCTCCGCCACGCCGCCGGAACTGCGGGCCCGGGCCGCCGCGGTGCTGCCCGACCACATGGTGCCGACGGCGATCGTGGTGCTCGACCGGCTGCCGATGACGGCCAACGGCAAGACCGACCTGAACGCCCTGCCCGCCCCCGTGCTCGACGGCAGCCGGGGCCGGTCTCCGCGGACCCCTCGCGAAGAGGTGCTGCACCAGGCCGTTTCCGAGGTGCTGGGGGTGGCCACGCTCAGCATCGACGACGACTTCTTCACCCTCGGCGGCGACAGCATCGTGGCCATGCAGCTCGTCAGCCGGGTGCGCCGGGCCGGGCTGCGCATCACACCGCGCCAGGTGTTCGCCCGCCGCACGGTGGCCGGGCTGGCCGCGGTCGCCACGGTGGTGCCCACGGCCGACGGTTCGGTGCCGTCCGCGGCCGCGCTGGTGGCGCTCGAACCGGGCGAGGCCCCGGACGCCGCCGAGGTCCTGCCGCTCACCCCGATGCAGGAGGGCATGGTCTTCCACGCCGGGCTCGGCGACGACGTCTACACCGTGCAGTTCACGTTCGAGCTCTCCGGTGTCGACGTCGACCGCCTGCACCGCGCGGTCGATGCCCTGCTGGTGCGCCATTCCAACCTGCGGGCGGGTTTCCGGCACCTGCGCTCGGGCCGGGCCGCCGCGGTGGTCCCCCCGCCCGAGGTCACCGCCGAATGGCTGGAGCTGGATCTCAGTGCCCTGCCGGCGCCCGACCGTCCGGCCGCGCTGCGGGCCCGTCTGGACGCCGAGCGCGAGCGTCCGTTCGACCTCGACCGCCCGCCGCTGGTCCGCTGGATGCTCGTCAGCGGAATGCCCCGGCCGCTGCTCGTTCTCACACATCACCACCTGCTGATGGACGGCTGGTCGCGTTCCCCGCTCATCGCCGACCTGCGGGCGCTGTACCGGGCCGACGACCCCTCCGCCGTGCCCGCGCCTCCGGCCTACCGCGACTACCTGGCCTGGCTGACGGCGCAGAGCCCGGAAACATCGCGTGCGGCCTGGCGTTCGGAGCTGTCCGGTCTGGAGGAACCGTCGCGGGTGGTGCCGGCCGGGTTCCCCGCGCGCGGCCCGATCGCCTCGGTCGGCCTGGATCTCGACCTCCCGGCACTGAAAACGCTGGGTGTCACGGCCAACACCGTGGTGCAGGCGGCGTGGGGTCTGCTGCTGGGCCGTCTCACCGGGCGCGACGACGTGGTGTTCGGCGCCACGGTGGCGGGCCGCCCGCCGGAGCTGCCCGGCGTCGAAGACACCGTGGGCCTGTTCATCCAGACCGTGCCGGTGCGGGTGCGCTGGAGCCCGGCCGAGCCGGCGCGGCAGGTGCTGAACCGGTTGCAGGAGAACCAGGCCGGGCTGATGGAGCACCAGTACCTCGGCCTGCCCGCGATCCAGCGCGAGGCCGGTCTCGGTGAACTGTTCGACTCGCTGCTGGTCTTCGAGAACTACCCGGACGACCCGGGTTCCGCCGACGGGCTGGACATCTGCGTCCGTGAGGGCCGCGACGCCACGCACTACCCGCTGACCTGGTCGGCCGTCGGGGGAGCGGGCCTGTCGATCGGCGCGGAGTACCGCACCGACCTGATCGGCCCGGCCCTGATGGACTGGCTGCTCTCGGCCCTCGGGCGCCTGATCACCACGATGGTGGACGCGCCGGAGACCCCGGTCGGCCGGCTCACCCCGAGCGCGCCGGAGTCGGTGGAGTCGTACCTGAGCGCGGGCGAAGGGCCTTCGGTCGAGATTCCGGAGACCACGCTGACGGCCCGGTTCGCCGAGACGGCCGCCCGCACCCCCGAGGCCGTGGCCGTGCGTTTCGAGGGGGCGGGGCTGACGTACGCCGAGCTCGACGCCCGGGCGACCCGTCTGGCTGCCCGTCTGGTGGCCGGTGGGGTGTCGGCGGGGGACGTGGTGGCCGTCGCCCTGGAACGCTCACCCGAGCTGGTGGTCGCCCTGCTGGCGACCCACAAGGCGGGTGCCGCCTACCTCCCGCTGGACCTCGGCCAGCCGCCCGTCCGCATCCAGGAGCTGCTGGAGGACGCGAGGCCCCGGGCCGTCGTCGTCGCCACCCCCACCCCGTTGTCCCGGATCATCCAGAACCTCCCTGAGGTCCGGGCAATCCCGGTGCGTGACGACGGCTCCGCGGCCGGCCACGACGTCCACCCCCGGCCGGCACCGAACCCCGCCCTGCCCGCGTACCTGATCTACACCTCGGGCAGCACCGGCAAGCCCAAGGGCGTGCTGGTCTCGCACCGCGCGATCGTGAACCGCCTGCTGTGGATGCAGGCCGAGCACCCGCTCGACGCGACCGACCGGGTGCTGCAGAAGACCCCGTTCGGCTTCGACGTCAGCGTCTGGGAGTTCTTCTGGCCGCTCATCACCGGGGCCACCCTGGTGGTGGCGAAACCGGGCGGCCACCAGGACCCGCGCTACCTGGCTCAGCTGATCGACGAAGAGGGCGTCACCACGGCCCATTTCGTGCCGTCGATGCTGGCGGCGTTCCTGCCCGAGGCCTCCCGGCAGACCAGCCTGCGCCGCGTCATCAGCAGTGGCGAGGCCCTGCCCGGTGACCTGGCCCGGCGATTCGGCGAGGCGACCGGCGTCCCCCTGTTCAACTTCTACGGACCCACCGAGGCCGCGGTCGATGTCACCGCCGGGCCCGCCTCCGGGGAACCGAACGTCCCGATCGGCCGCCCGGTCTGGAACACCGGCGCCCACGTGCTCGACGCGTCGCTGCAGCCCGTGCCGCCGGGGGTGACGGGAGAGCTCTACCTCGGCGGGGTCCAGCTGGCCGACGCCTACCGCGGGCGCCCGGCGCTGACGGCCGAGCGGTTCGTGGCCGGTCCGTCGGGCCGGAGGCTCTACCGCACGGGCGATCTGGCGCGCCGCCGTGACGACGGGGCCCTGGAGTTCCTGGGCCGCGCGGACCACCAGGTCAAGATCCGCGGGTTCCGGATCGAGCTGGGCGAGATCGAGCACGCCCTCGCGCAGATCGAGTCCGTCGGTGCCGCGGCGGTGCTGGCGCGGGAGGACCGGCCGGGCCGGGTGCAGCTCGTCGCCTACGTGACGGGTGGCGATGCGCCGGAGATCCTCGAGCACCTGCGCCGGAACCTGCCCGAGCACCTGGTGCCGCAGGCGGTGGTCCGGCTCGACGAGCTCCCGACCACGCCGAACGGCAAGCTCGACCGGAAGGCCCTGCCCGCCCCCGACTTCGCCGCGCAGGCCGGTCACGACGAACCCCGCACCGAGCGCGAGACCCTGATCGCGGCCAAGGTCGCCCGGGTCGTCGGGATCGAGCGGGTCGGGGTGCACGACGACTTCTTCACCCTCGGTGGCGACAGCATCGTGGCCATGCAGCTCGTCAGCCTGTTGCGGCGCGAGGGTCTGACGCTGAGCCCGAAGGACGTCTTCCAGCTGCGCACGGTGGCGCGCCTCGCCGAGAAGGCGCACACCGAGGGGCGATCCGTGGCTGTCGATCGCGAGCTGATCACCCTCACGCCCGACGAGAAGGACGAGATCGGCCGTCACCGCGAGGTTCTGCCGCTCACACCGCTGCAGACCGGTCTGCTCTTCCACGCGTCGATGAACATGGCGGACGGGGTGGACGTCTACACCGTCCAGCTCACCTTCGAGCTCGGGTCGGTAAACGCGGCGCGCCTGCGCGGCGCTGCGCAGGCACTCGTCGACCGGCACGCCAATCTCCGCGCCGGGTACCGGTTCCTGCAGTCGGGCCGAGCCGTCGGGGTAGTGGCCGGCCCGGTCGTGGTGCCCTGGGCGTTCGACGATCTGGGGCCCACGGGGAACTGGGCCGCCGTGCTGGAGCGTGAGGCCCGCCGGTTCGACGTGTCCACGGCGCCCCTGATCCGCTTCGCCCTGGTGCGTCTGGCGCCCGACCGGCACCGCCTGGTCGTCACGCACCAGCACCTGCTGCTCGACGGCTGGTCGCGCGGGCCCCTGATGCGAGAGCTGTCCGACCTCTACGGCGGCCGCGAGCCCGCGTCCCACGACTACCGGACCTATCTGTCCTGGCTGGGTTCCCAGGATCCGGCCGCGGCCGACCGGGCCTGGGACCGGGCGCTGGACGGCCTCGCCGAGCCGACCCGCATCGCCGCGGCCGACCCGACGCGCGAGCCGCGGATCCCGCGGATCCTCGTGCGGGAGCTCCCGGCCGACCTCACCGCCGGGCTGACGGCCTGGTGCCGGGCCGAGGGCGTCACCGTGAACACACTGGTGCGGGCGGCCTGGTCGCTGGTGCTGGCCCGGCTGACCGGTCAGGACGACGTGGTGTTCGGCGCGACCGTGTCGGGCCGTCCGCCCGAGGTGGCCGGCGCCGAGGACATGATCGGCCTGTTCATCAACACCCTGCCGGTGCGGGCGAAGCTCGATCCGGCCGAGGGGCTGGGCGCTTTCGTCCGCCGGCTGCAGGCCGAGCAGGTCGAGCTGCTGCCGTACCAGTACGCCGGGCTGGCCGGGATCCAGCGCCGCGCCGGACTGGGCGAACTGTTCGACACCTTGCTGGTCTTCGAGAACTACCCGCCCGGTGAGGCCTCGTCCGACGATGCGCTGCAGGCGGTGGACGCCGGGGGCCGCGACGCCACGCACTACCCGTTCGCCTGGGTCGTCGACCCGGGGGAGCGGCTGACGCTCGGCGCCGAGTACCGCGACGACCTCTTCACGGCCGAGCAGGTCGAGCAGATCCAGGACATGATGCGCGCGGCGTTCCGGGCACTGCTGGCCGATCCCGGAACCGCGGTCGGGGCGCTCGACCTCATGCCGGCGGCCCGGCGCGCGCAGATCCTGGGCTGGGGTGACCCGCACCCGCAGCGTGATCAGGCGCGTCTCACCCTGCCCGGGCTCTTCACCGACGTCGTGGCCCGGCATCCGGAGGCCACCGCCCTCGTCGGCCCGGACCTCTCGCTGACCTTCCGCGAGCTCGACGACGCCTCCAACCGCCTGGCCCAGCTGCTGATCCGGCACGGGGCGGGGCCCGAGCAGCTGGTCGCGATCGCCCTGCCCCGCTCGGCCGCCACGATGATCGCGATCCTGGCGGTGCTGCGTTCGGGGGCCGCGTACCTGCCCGTCGACACGGCCTACCCACCGGCGCACGTCGCGGGCATGCTCGAGGACGCGCGGCCGCACCTTCTCGTCTCGGGTCTCGGGGTCGACGTGGGCTCCTCGGTGCCCACGATCGCGCTCGACGCCCCGGAGACGATCGAGGCCCTGGCCCGGACCCGGCCCGGGCCGCTGCCGTCCGTCCGGGCCGCGAGCCCGGCCTACGTCATCTACACCTCGGGCTCGACCGGGCGGCCGAAGGGCGTGGTCGTCACCCACGCGAGCATCGCCGCGCTGTTCCGCAGCCACCGCGAGACGCTGTACCGCCCGGCCCAGGAGATCAGCGGCCGGGACCGGCTGAACGTGGCCCACGCCTGGTCGTTCTCGTTCGACGCGAGCTGGCAGCCCCAGCTCTGGCTCTTCGACGGGCACGCCCTGCACATCGTCGACGAGGAGACCCGCCGCGATCCGGAGGCCCTGATCGGGCTGCTGCGGGACCGGGACGTCGACTTCGTCGAGCTCACCCCCTCGCACATGGGCCAGCTGCTCGACTCCGGGCTGCGGGACGGGGATCTCGCCGTGATCGGCGTCGGGGGTGAGGCGGTGCCGGCCGAGCTCTGGAACCGTCTGGCCGGGCTGGGCACCACGCGGGCCTTCAATCTCTACGGCCCGACCGAGTCCACCGTCGACGCCCTGACCGCGAGACTGACCCCGTCGACGCGTCCTCACGTGGGCGGCCCGGTGACCGGCACCCGGGCGTACATTCTCGACCGCGCGCTGCGCCCGGTGCCCCCGGGCGTGACCGGTGAGCTGTACCTCGCCGGTGAGGGTCTGGCCCGCGGCTACCTGAACCGGTCCGCCCTGACGGCCGAGCGTTTCGTGGCCAGCCCGTTCAGCGCGGGGATGCGCATGTACCGCACCGGTGACCTGGCGCACTGGGAGCAGGGCCGGATCGTGCTCGCCGGTCGCGGCGACGACCAGGTGAAGGTGCGCGGTTTCCGGGTCGAGCTGGCCGAGATCGAGGCCGCGCTCGACCGTCTCGACGCGGTGTCCCGCTCGGTCGTGGCCCTGGGCCGGCGTCGCCAGCTGATCGCCTACCTGGTCCCGGCCGCCGGATTCACCCCGGAACCGGCCGATATACGCCGTTCGGTCGCGGAATCCCTGCCCGAGCACATGGTTCCGTCGGCCTTCGTGGTGCTCCAGACGTTCCCCACACTGGCCAACGGAAAGCTCGACCGGGCCGCGCTTCCCGAACCCGACCGGGCCGCGCGGGCCGGGGGACGGGCTCCCGGGACGGCCCGGCAGAAGGTGCTGTGCGACGTGTTCGCCGCCGTGCTCGGCCTGGCCGACGTCGGGATCGACGACGACTTCTTCGCCCTCGGCGGTGACAGCATCGTCGCCATGCAGCTGGTCAGCCGCCTGCGGGGAGCCGGGCTGCGGGTGAGTCCGCGCAGCGTGTTCACGGCCCGCACGGTGGCGGCGCTGGACGGCCTGGTGACCGAGAACCCGGCCGGGGCACGGGCCGACGACCAGTCCGGCGTGATGCCCCTGACCCCGGTGATGCACTGGCTCACCCAGGTCGAGGGCCCGATCGACGGGTTCAACCAGTCCGCGGTGATCCAGCTCCCGGCCGACGTGGACCCGGAGCGTCTGCAGGCCGCGCTGAACGCGGTGGTGGCCACGCACGGCATGCTCCGGTCGCGGTTGACGGACGACGGGCTCGAGGTGCCGGAGCAGTGGCCGGCGCCGCTGGTCCGCACCGTTCCGGCCCGCGGGTTCGGCCCGGAGCAGCTCTGGGAGGCCGTCGCCCGGCAGGCCCGGGTGGAGCAGGCCGGGCTGCGGCCCCGTGAGGGCGTCATGCTGCGGGCGGCCCGCTTCGACCGTGGGCCGGGCGAGCCGGGGCGTCTGCTGCTCCTGATCCACCATCTCGTGGTCGACGGTGTTTCATGGCGCATTCTTCTGCCCGACCTGGCTATTGCGTACGCCCAAACCCTCTCGGGTAGTATCGATCTCGCGCCGGAGGAAACATCCTTCCGGCGCTGGGCCTCGCTCCTGGCGGGGCAGGCCCACACCCGTGCAACGGAAATGCCGCAATGGCGTGATGTTCTCACCCGGGCAGGCAGGCTCCCGGTCGACCGTGACGTCGACCCGGCGCTCGACCGCGCGGCCTCCATCCAGGAGGTCAACCGCGAACTGCCCACCGAGAAGACCGCCCCGCTGCTCACCACCGTCCCGGCAGCCTACGGGGCGGCGGTGAACGACGTACTGCTCACAGCGCTGGCCCTCGCGGTCGGTGATCTGCGCCGGCGGTACGCCGACCGCGGGGCCGGGCCGGGTCACGGGGGGAATGCCCGTGTCGAAGGGAGTGCTGGCCCGTCGACGTCCCCCCGTGACCCCGCCCGGTCCCGCGGATCGGGTGTACTGGTCGCCCTCGAGGGGCACGGACGGGAGGAGCAGGTCACCGGTGATCGCAGCGTCGATCTCTCCCGCACGGTGGGCTGGTTCACCAACGTCTTCCCGGTGCTGCTCGACCCGGGCGACATCGACCTCGACGACGCGCTGGCCGGCGGTGCGCACGCGGCCCGGGCGGTCGCGAACGTGAAGCATTCTCTGGCGGCCCTTCCCGACAACGGGATGGGCTACGGCCTGCTGCGCCACCTCAACCCCGACACGGCCGACGAGCTGGCCGGGTACGGCGAGCCGCAGATCGAGTTCAACTACATGGGCCGTCTCGACTTCCCCGAGGCCACCGACTGGTCGTACGCCCCCGAGGTGGAGGCGGCCGACAACGGGGCCGACGAGAACATGCCCGAGACCTACGCGCTCATCGTCAACGCACAGACCGAAGACCGCCCGCACGGGCCGCAGCTCACCGTCAGCTGGGCCTATCCGCGGGGTGTGATCAGCGCGGCGGCGGTGGAAGACCTCGCCGACACCTGGTTCCGGGCCCTGGACGCCCTGACCGAGCAAGCTAAGGAGCAGTCATGACCAATCCGTTCGAGAACCCCGACGGTGTGTATCTCGTGCTGGTGAACGACGAGAACCAGCACAGCCTCTGGCCCGACTTCGTCGACGTGCCGGCCGGCTGGCGCACCGTGTTCGGGCCGGAGTCCCGCCCCGCCTGCGTGGAGTACATCGAGACCAACTGGACCGACCTGCGCCCGAAGAGCCTGGTCGAGTTCATGAACGGCAACGCCTGAGGTGTCGCCCGAGCCGGTCCTGACCCGGGAGATCCGCGAGGGCCTGCCCGCCGCCGTCCTCGCGACCTCCGCGCCGGCCGTGCCCTCGCTCCCGTTCCCCTGGCAGGCCCGGCTCCTGCGGCCCGGCAGCACCGACGAGGCGCGGCTGGTGCACTGGATGGCGCAGCCGCACGTGGAGCGGTTCTGGCAGCAGGACTGGCCGGCCGACCGCTGGAACGGGTACCTGCGCGCCCAGATCGCCGGGGCCTACTCGCGTCCGGTGCTGGTGCTGCGCGACGGCGAGCCCTTCGCCTACCTCGAGATCTACCGCCCGGCCCGGGACCTGATCTCGGGCTACTACCCGGCCGGTCCCCACGACCTCGGGCTGCACCTGGCCATCGGTGATCAGCGGCACACCGGGCGGGGTTTCGGGCGGGAGATGGTGAAGTCCCTGGTGGCACAGCTCTTCACCGACGACCCGGCCTGTGAGCTGGTGGTGGCCGAACCGGACGCCCGGAACGTGGCCGCGGTGCGGATGTTCGAGGCGGCCGGGTTCCGCCGGCAGGCCGAGCTGGAACTGCCGCACAAGACGGCGGCGCTGATGGTGACGGTGCGCTCGGCTCGTTGATCGCGCCCGGTTCCTCGGATCGAACCGGGGATCGCTGATCGGCCCCGGGGAGGAGTGCAGTCCACCCCGGGGCCGAAACTCGTCGACGCCTAGGCGCTCTCGTCCGCGACCGGGGTGCCCGGGTCGCCGTCGGCGGCCTGGGCGATCTTCGGCACCAGGTTCTCGATCAGGTACGGGATGCTCAGCACCGTCACGAACGAGGTGGCACTGCCCAGCGTGGAGACGACCTCACCGTCGCTGCCGTCGTTGAGGTAGACGTCGCCGCCGTTCTTGAAGACGTCGAGCTTGTTGTAGAGGTTGTCGGCGGCCAGGCCGGGCTTGTCCTTCGTCGCGTTCGGCACCAGCCAGACCAGGGCGTCGACGTCGAGCAGGTCGACCCGCTCCTTGCTGACGTTGGCGCCGAACTGGTCTTTCACCACGTCGGCGAGGCCGTCGGGCATGGTGAAGCCGAGCGACTGCAGGAACTGCCCGCGCGGATCGTCGGCCGCGTAGACGTAGTAGCCCTCGTAAAGCGTTGCCATCAGGCCGGTCTTGCCCGTGAAGCCGGGGTTGGCCGTCTTGGCCTCCTCGAACTGCGCGTTGACGTCGTCGACTAGTTTCTGCGCGGCCTCGGACTGCCCGAGCGCCTTGCCGACGGTGGTGGTGATGACGTCCCAGGCGACCGCGTAGTCGTTGCTGTCCTTCGGGGCGGGCAGGGTGGGAGCGATCTTCGACAGCTTGTCGTAGTCCTCCTGCGCCACGTTGGAGTACATGCCGATGATGAGGTCGGGCTGCAGCGAGGCGATCTGCTCGAACTGGATGCCGTCGGTGCTGTCGAGCACGGTCGGCACGGTGGCGCCGCCGAGCTTGTCCGTGGCCCAGGGCCAGATCTCGCCCTCGTTCTCGCCGAACCACTTGGTGGTGGCGATCGGGACGGTGCCGAGCGCGAGCAGGGCGTCCTGCTCGACCAGGCCCACCACGACGACCTTGGCCGGCTTGGCCGTGATCTCGGTCGAGCCGAACTTGTGGTCGATCGTCACCGGGAACGCGTCACCCGCCGCGGCCTCACCGGTGGCGGCGCTGTCGGACGAACTGTCGGAACCACCACCGCAGGCGGCGACGAACGCCAGGCCGGCGGTGGCGATCGTGGCGCCGAACGCACGCCGGGACATTCCGGCCCGCACGGTACGGGGAGACATCGGGACCTCCATGTTTAGGTTTGCCTACCCTAATAGCTGGGGCCCACCGTCTCAACGAGCTGCGGTAATCGTGACCTTGGGCGATCGCGGAGCTGCGGGATGGCCCGCAGTGCGACATCACTCGGCGGGCAGCCGCCCACGTCGAGGACGGGGACATCGAGGTCATCGCCTGAAGCGGTGGGTGGGCAACGGTCCGGATGTGGCCAAAACACGGCCCGCCCTCGACCCGGTGGGGTCAAGGGCGGGGCGGTCGGCGGGATCAGTGAATCGTGACCGAGGTGACCTCGACCGCGCTCTGACCCAGCTGGGTGTCCGTGCCGGCCGAGTAGTCGGACGTGTGGGCCCCGCTGCCGTCCACGTAGGTCACCGTCACCGCGTTGACGCCGGTGGTGATGCCCTCGACCCCGGTGACGCTGCCGTTCCAGGTGCCCGCGTTGGCGAAGCACTGGAGCGGCACGAAAGTGCCGTCGTCCTCGGGGTCGTTGATGAGCTGGACGTAGCCGGACGCACCCGAGTCACTGCACGACGGGCTGTCGATCGCCAGGGCGGGACCGGCCGTGGCCACGGCGCTGACGGCGGCGAGAGCGGTGGCAGTGCCGAAGGCGGCTCGCTTGATCATTTTTCGGTTCCTTCCGGTGAGATCTGTTCGGACGACCAACAGCGTGGCGTGGATCGCCGGGCCCCGCATTTCCGGATACAAGGGGGCGTTTGTGGGCAAAAGAGCTGCCCTAGAAGTCTTTCGACCACGCCTTCCACAGTCCCGCGTAAAGCCCGCCGTGCGCCAGTAGTTCGGCGTGCGTGCCTTGCTCGGCCACCTGTCCGGCCTCCATCACCACGATCCGGTCGGCACTGGCGGCCTGGGTCAGGCGGTGCGCCACCACCACCGACGTCCTCCCGGTGAGGGCCTGCAGCGCAGAGCGTTCCAGCAGCCGGGCACCGGCGCTGCCGGCCTCGGCGGTGGCCTCGTCGAGGATCGCCACCGGCGGGTCGGCCAGCACCAGCCGGGCCAGCGCGAGCTGCTGGGCCTGGGCTGCGGTGAGGTCGTGCCCGCCGTCGCCGACGATCGTGTCCAGGCCGTCCGGCAGCAGTCGCACCCACTCGAGTGCGTGCACGAGTTCCAGTGCCTTCTCGAGCTCTTCGGCCGACGCGTCGGGTCGCGCCAGGCGCAGGTCGTCGGCCAGCGGGCCGGCGAACACGTGCACCTCCTGGGTCACCAGGGCGACCGTGCGGCGGGTGCCGTCCGGCCCCAGCTCGTCGATGTCCTTGGCCCCCAGGCGGATCCGGCCGGTCGCGGGCGGGTGGAACCCCGCGATGAGCTTCACCAGGGTGGTTTTTCCGGCGCCGCTCGCGCCGACCACGGCCACCCGGTGCCCGGCCGGGATCTCGAGGTCCACGCCGGTGAGCACGTCGTGCCCGGGGGTGTAGGCGTGGCCCACCTTCTCGACGATGACGGACGCGTCCCTCGCCTCGATCGCGGGGGCGCCGGTGGCCGTGCGGTCGGGCAGGTCGACGACCCCGACCAGCCGGGCCAGGCTGGCCGCGGCCGACTGCGCCTCGTCGAGAAGGAAGAGCGCCGTGTTGATCGGCGTGAACAGGCCGTGGAAGTAGAACGCGGCGGCCGAGGCGGTGCCGATCGACACCGCACCGTCGCGCACGAGCAGGTAGCCGACGACGAGAACGCCGGACAGGCCGATGAACTCGGCCAGGTTCAGGCGCCCGAAGAAGCCGGTCTGCAGGGCGATGCCGTCGAGCGTGCGGTCGACCGTGCGCGACGAGGCGGCCGCCACCCGCGGCACCTGGCGTCCGGTCAGCCGGAACGCCCGCACCGTACGGGCCCCGCCGATCGTCTCCAGCAGTTGCTGCTGCTGCTCCCCGGCCGCCACCCGCTGCTCGGCGTAGACCCGCCCGGCCCGCCGCAGGTACCAGCGCACGGTCAGCACCTGGATCGGCGCCGCGAGCAGCGCCACCAGCAGGAACCGGTAGTCGAGCACCGCCAGGGCACCCAGCGTCAGCACGATCGCCAGCGCGGAGCGGGCGAACTCGGGGACCGCCTCGCGCACGCCCTCGCTGATGCGCTGCACGTCGTTCGTGACCCGTGAGGTCAGGTCGCCCGACCCGGCCCGCTCCAGGTCGGCGATCGGCAGGTGCAGCGCCTTCTCCACGAACCGCTCGCGCAGTTCGGCCAGCGCCGACTCACCCGCCGTGGCCAGCTGGGACATGCCGATCGGGGTGAGCAGCCCCTGCACCAGCGCCACCACCGCGATGCCGACGGCCGGCCCGACGAGCGACCCGGCCCCCTCGCCCCGCGCCACCACGTCGACGATGCGGCCCAGCAGCGGCGAGCTCAGCAGGCCCACCGCGGTGGCCACGACCAGCACCACCACACCGGTGACCGCGGGCACCCGGTGCGGGCGGACCAGGCTGCCGACGATCTGGCGGCAGCGCGCCGCGGTGGCGATCGGCAGGGTGCCCGTCACGACAGCACCGTCGATCGGTAGGTCTCGTTCTCGCGCACCAGCTCCGGGTGCGGTCCCTGGGCCACGGTCCGTCCCTCCACGAGCAGCACCACCCTGTCCGTCACCGCCAGCAGCGCCGGGCTCGTTGTCACCAGCAGCGTGGTGCGCCCCGCGCGCACGGCCCGCAGCCCGGCCGCGATCCGCGCCTCGGTGACGCTGTCCACCGCCGTCGTCGGGTCGTGCAGCACCAGCACCGACGCGTCGACGTTCAGCGCCCGGGCCAGCGCCACCCGCTGCCGCTGCCCGCCGGAGAGGTTGCCGCCCCGCTCGGTCAGCACCGTGGCCCGGCCCTCGGGCAGGCTCGCGATGACCTCGTCGGCCGCGCTGGCCGCGAGCACCCGCTCGGTGAGTTCGTCACTGCCGCTATCACTCTCGATGCTCTCCAGCAGCGGCCCGCCGAACAGCCCGGCGTCGTGCGCGGCCACGAGCACCCGGGCCCGCACCTGGTCGGGATGCAGCGACGACAACGGCACCTCCTCCAGCTTCACCTGCCCGCGGTCCGGATCGAGCTCGCGCCCGAGCAGCCGCAGCAGGGCCACCGCATCGGCCGGGTCGCGGGCCACCACACCGATCACCTCACCCGGCGCCACCCGCAGGTCGACCTGCTGCAGGCATCCCGAAGCCACGTCATCGAGCGCGATCCCGACCGGTGCCGACGGGCGCAGCCCACCCCCGGCCATCTCGCCCGGCCCGACCAACTCCGGGCTGGACAGCACCTCGGCGACCCGGCCGGCACTGGCCCGCCCGGCCGCCAGCTCGGAACCGACCCAGGCGAACACCTGCAGCGGGCCGAGCAGGAACTGCGCCAGGCCGATCGCCGCGGTCAGGTCGCCGATGCTGATGTCGCCGTCCAACGCCAGTTTTCCGCCGACGGCGGCCACCAGCGCCAGGAAGATGCCGGTCATCAGCAGGATCGCGCCCTCGTAGGCGCCCCGGGCCTGCGCCGCCCGCACGGTGGCGGTCAGCGCCCGCTGGCTCGGGATGCGGTAGCGCTCGACCGCGACCTGCTCGGCGCCGATGCCTTTGAGCACCCGCAGCCCGGAGACCAGGTCGGCGGCCACTCCGGAGGCGGCGGCGGCCTCCTCCTGCTCGGCCTCGCTGCGGCTCTCCAGCGGCCGGCCCAGCACGTGGGTCAGCCAGAGCATGAGCGGCGCCCCGATCAGCACCAGCAGGCCCAGCGGCAGGCTGACCACCAGCAGCGCGACGGCGGCCACGACCATCGCCACGATCTGCGCCAGCCCGGCCCCGGCGGCGGTGACGACCGCGCCCACCCGCTGCGCGTCACTGGTCGCGATGCTGGCCAGCGTCCCGGGCAGCCGGCCTTCCTCGGCCCCGCCGCGGGCGTCGAGAACCCGCTCGGTGAGACGCATCCGCAGGTCGTGGGCACCCCACTCGGCCGCGGCCTCGATCTTGCGGGCGCCGTGCCGGTAACTGTTCGACAGTGTGAGGAAGAGCCCCGCGAGGACGCCGATCCACAGCAGCAGGTCGGACAGCCCGGCCTGCGCCGACCGCGATCCGGCGACCGCCTCGTCCACCACCCGGCCGATGACCACCGGTACCAGCGCCTCGCAGAGCTGGTGCGTGCACAGCAGGGCCGTTCCCGCCGCGACCAGGCCCCGGCGATTCAGGAGGGTGCTGCGCAGAACGTCTTTCCTCGTCACCGGCGGAGTCACGGAAGGGACGGCACTGGACACGCTCATATGAAGTAAGGCTAACCTAACGGTCCGGGCACAGTGCGTGCCTCGACGAGTGCTGCCTGCCGACTTTCTCACGGCGTGCCCGGGCTCGGACGGAGTGCTGGAGGAGGATTCGATGGCGGTGACCGTCGACGTGCCGGAGGAAGCCCCGGTCGAGTCCCGGGACGTCGGGGGCCGCACCTCGCTGCGCGTCGTCGGCCTGATCGTGTCGCTGGTGCTGCTGGCCGCGGTGATCGTGGCCAGCCTGGCGTTCGGTGCCAAGTTCATCCCGTTCGGCGAGAGCTGGCGGCTGTGGTGGCACAATGACGGCTCGTCGAACGCCGCGATCATCCACGACCTGCGCCTGCCGCGCACCCTGGTCGGTCTGATGGTCGGTGCGGCACTGGGACTCTCGGGTGCGCTGATGCAGGCGCTGACCCTGAACCCGCTGGCCGAGCCCGGTCTGCTCGGCGTGAACCTGGGCGCGTCCACCGGTGTGGTGCTGGCCATCGCGTTCCTCGGCGTCACCACGATCAGCGGCTACGTCTGGTTCGCCTTCCTCGGCGCCGCCCTCACCTCGGTGATCGTGTTCCTGCTGGGCAACACCGGGCGCTCGGCCACCCCCGACCGGCAGATCCTGGCCGGCATCGCGATCACCACCGTGATGGGCAGCGGCATCTACGCGATCCTGGTGCTGCGCCCCGACGTGTTCAACAAGTTCCGGTTCTGGGAGGTCGGCTCCCTCGGCGACGTGAGCACCGAGGCCGGCTGGAAGGTCGCCCCGTTCGTCCTCGGCGGCATCCTGCTCGCACTGTCCCTCGGCCCGGCTCTCAACGCCCTGGCCATGGGGGAGGAAACCGGCCGCGCCCTCGGCGCACACGTGATGCGCACCCGGCTGCTCGGCATGCTCGCCGTGACCCTGCTGTGCGGCGGCGCCACCGCGGCGGTCGGCCCGATCTACTTCGTCGGCCTGGCCGTGCCCCACGTGACCCGCATGTTCACCGGGCCCGACCAGCGCTGGATCCTGATCTACTCGATGGTGCTCGCGCCGGTGCTGCTGCTGACCGCCGACATCATCGGCCGGGTCGTCGCCGCTCCCTCGGAACTGCAGGTCGGCATCGTCACCGCGTTCCTCGGGGCGCCGATGTTCATCGTCCTGGCCCGCCGCCGACGGCTGGCCCAGCTGTGAGCGACCAGCGGATGCGCGACCAGCGGGTGAGCGATCAGCGGGTGAGCGACCAGCGGATGCCGGGCGACCGGCGGGCGGTGAGCGACCGGCGCGTGCTCAGCGGGCGGGTCGTCCGCAACCCGACCGGATCGTTCTCGGCGCGCGTCGACGTCCGGGCCGCCACGTCCGTCGTCGTGCTTCTCGTTCTGGCCCTGGCGATCTCGCTGTACAGCCTGGCCAGCGGCGACTTCGACGTGCCCCTGCCCGACGTGGTGCGCACCCTGCTGGGCGAGCAGATCCCCGGTGCGCAGTTCATCATCATGGACCTGCGGCTGCCCCGGACCCTGACCGCGCTGTTCGTCGGCGCCGCGCTCGGCGTCAGCGGCTCGATCTTCCAGAACCTGACCCGCAACCCGCTCGGCAGCCCGGACTTCATCGGCCTGACCATCGGTGCCTCCAGTGGCGCGCTCATCGTGATCCTGGTGATGCACGGCAGTACCGACCAGATCGCGCTCGGCGCCCTGATCGGCTGCGTCGTCACCTCGGTCGCCATCTACCTGCTGGCCTACCGCAAGGGCAGCCAGAGCTTCCGGCTGATCCTCGTCGGCATCGGTATCGGCGCGATGCTCGACGCGTTCAACTCGTTCCTCATCACCCGGGCCCGCCTCGACGAGGCCGTGGGCGCCCAGGTCTGGCTCATCGGAACCCTGAACGGCCGCTCCTGGGAACAACTCCGGCCGCTGCTGCTCACCGTGCTGATCGTGCTGCCGATCGCGTTCTGGCAGGGCCGGCACCTGAACATGCTGGCCCTGGGCGACGAGACGGCCACCGCCCTGGGCGTTCCGGTCGAGCGCACCCGGGGCATCCTCTTCGTCTGCGCGGTGGCCCTGGCCGGCGTCGCCACCGCGGCGGCCGGCCCGATCGCGTTCGTCGCGCTCGCCGCCCCGCAGCTGGCGTTGCGCGTGACCCGCAGTGCCGGAGCGGGTCTCGCGGGGGCGGCCGCGATGGGGGCGCTGCTGCTGGTGGCGAGCGACTGGGTGGCGCAACGGGCGCTGCCCTCCGGCCCGGTGCCGGTCGGCATCGCCACCGGGCTGCTCGGCGGGGCGTATCTGTGCTGGTTGCTGGTGCACGAATGGCGGAAGGGTCGTTGATCTCATGAGCAGGCTGCGCGCCGAGGGCCTGACCCTCAGTTACGACCAGCGGGTGGTCGCGGAAGACCTCGGGGTCTCGATCCCCGACGAGTCGTTCACCGTCATCGTGGGGCCCAACGCCTGCGGAAAGTCGACGCTACTCAAGGCTCTCGCCCGGTTGCTGGGGCCGCGGGCCGGGCAGGTGTACCTCGACGACAAGCTGATCGGCAGCTACTCCAGCAAGCAGGTCGCACACCGGCTGGGCATGCTGCCGCAGACGCCGATCGCGCCGAACGGCATCACGGTCGGCGACCTGGTGGCCCGCGGCCGCTACGCGCACCAGTCGCTGCTGCGTCAGTGGTCGAAGGAGGACGAGGCCATCGTCGTCGAGGCGATGGAACAGACCAACGTGCACGAGCTGTCGAAGCGCTACGTCGGTGAGCTCTCGGGCGGTCAGCGGCAGCGGGTCTGGCTGGCCATGGCCCTGGCCCAGCAGACGCCGATCCTGCTGCTCGACGAGCCCACCACCTACCTCGACATCACGCACCAGGTCGAGGTTCTCGACCTCTGCGCCGATCTGCACGAGCAGGGTCGCACGATGGTCGCGGTGCTGCACGACCTCAACCTGGCCACCCGCTACGCGACCCACCTGATCGCGATGCGCGAGGGCCGGATCGTGGCCGAGGGCTCGCCGTCGGAGATCGTGACCGCCGCGATGGTCGAGGAGACGTTCGGCCTGAAGTGCCGCGTCATCCCCGACCCGGAGACCGGCACTCCGCTGATCGTGCCGGTCGACCGGGCCACCCGCAGGGGACTGGTACCGGTCAGCTGAGCTGTTCGAGGAGGAGGCCCAGCGCGATCGCGGTCATGGCGATCCCGGATCCCCGGGACACCAGTTTCGCCGCGGTCGGCCGGGTCTTCAGCACGGCCCGCGAACCGGCTCCGACGCCGGTGTAGACCAGCGCGCACATCAGCATGTGCACACCGCCCAGCGCCACGAGTTGCGCGGTCAGGGGCCAGGTCGCGTCCGGATCGGTGAACTGCGGCAGCAGGGCCAGGAACAGCAGCAGGGCCTTGGGATTGAACCCGCTGACGGCCGCGCCGCGGAAGACCTGTGCCCTCCACGAGGTGGACACCTCGGAGGTGGCGGACGGCACCGGCGGGTTCAGGACCGTCGTCACGCCCAGGTAGCCGAGGTAGGCCGCACCCGCCAGCGTGAGCATGGTCAGGGCGCCCGGTGTGCTGGTGATCAGCGCGGCGGCGCCCGCGGCCACCACCGCGGTGATGATCAGGTAACCGGCCAGCAGCCCGGAGACGGCGGGCACCACCGAGCGGTGACGCAGCCCGGCCGAGATGGCGTAGGCCCAGTCGGCGCCCGGGGTCAGCACCAGGAGGCACGAAACCACCCAGAACCCGGCAACCATCCCGAAAGTCATGACTCCTGCCGTTCTTTCGAAGCATTCCAGTGATGCAACAGAAAGTACGGCGAATCTCACGGGAAGTGCTGCCCGGATCTGGCACCGCAGGGCTTCAGGAAGGGAAAGAATTGGGGGATGGACGCCCTCGACCGCGAGATTCTTGCGCAGCTCCAGGCTGACGGCCGGCTGACCCTCACCGAACTGGCCGATCGCGTCGGCCTGACCGTGTCGCCGTGCCACCGCCGGCTGCGGGCGCTGGAGCGTGATGGTGTGATCACCGGCTACAGCGCGCAGATCCGGCCGGGCAGTGTCGGTCTGGGGTTCGAGGCGCTGGTCTTCGTGACCCTGACCTCCTCCAGCGCGGCGACCGTCGCGGCGCTGGAGGAGGCACTCACCGGGATCCCGAACGTGCTGCTGGCGCAGCGGCTGTTCGGCAGCCCGGACTATCTGCTGCGGGTCGTGGCCGAGGACCTGACCGCGTACCAGAAGCTGTACGACGGTGAGCTGGCCACGCTTCCCGGTGTGCAGCGGCTCAATTCCACGCTCGTGATGAAGAGCGTCGTGGAGGGCCGGGGTCTCCCGCTCTGAAAACCCCTGAAACCCCTGAAACCCGATGATGGACGACGCGGGTGACCACGTCGTCCATCAATCGAAGCCTGTCAGCAGTTCTCGTAGTGGTACGCCTTGTCACCCGAGGGAACCACGTCACGGTCGCGCAGGATCACCGAGATGTCCTTGCCCTGAGCCGCACAGGCCTTGGTGTAGGCGGACTTTCCGTTGTCGGTGTACTCGACCTCGTAGACCAGGTCGTCGTAGATGTCGGTGTAGGAGTCGCATTCGCTGTACACCTGGCACTCCTCGGCGACCGCGAAGTCGAAGCCGGCCGTGGTGGCCTCGGCCTCGGTGATCTCGGAGGTGTTCTTCTGGGCGATCGCCAGGCCCTTCGAGTGGGCCCGGTCGGCCAGAAGTTTCGCGAAGGCGAGGTTGTTCGCCTTGGTGAGCAGCTTGCCCGAACGATCGTAGGTGTCCAGGTTGTCGGGCTCGATCGCGTCGAAACCGGCGGTGGCGCAGCCGTCGATCCAGCCACCCACGATCGAGGCCAGGGCCGTGCGCTTGGCGGCGGTGGAGGTGTCGAGCAGGAACTCGCCCCACTCCGAGTCCTCCACGTAGTCGCCGCTCTTCGTCTTCAGCAGCAGGTCGTCGTGGCTGCCGGTCCAGAAGTCCGCCTCGCCCGGCTGGGTCTGGAAGGCGTTGACGTAGCAGACGTTGTACTTGCCCGCGGCCGGCTCGGCCTCACGGTCGCGGTCGACGATCTTCACCGAGCTCGCCGGGGTGTAGGCCCCGCCGATCTGGTAGTCGAACTGCCCGTCGGCCGGCGGCAGGGTCACGTCACCGCCGGCGGACGTGGTGGTCGCCGACGGCGCGGAGGTCGCGGTCTCGTCGTCTGCGGCTTCGTCGTCCTCGGGGGTGGCGCCGGCCGTCGGGGACGTGGTCGCGGTGGGGCCGGGCCGGGAGTGCCCCCGGTCCCGCTTCCACGGGTTGGCGGCGCTGGCGACCGAGAACGACCCGACCCCGAGCAGGACGACGAGTCCGGCCGCGGAGGCCACCGCGATACGACGACGGTTCATTCGCTTGATGCTCATGCTTCCTCACTGCGGAACACCCCGCCTCGGGCTCACCCCTGGCGACCGGTGCCGGATCGACCACACAGCGTGCGGCGCGCCGGCTGAGTGCTCCGTGACGCGTCGAAACTAGGAAGCCGAGTGAGATCGGGAGGTTAAGACCTGCCTAGGGTTGCGTTTCGTCCCTATGCGCAGACACCTCCACCTCGAGGGCGGGCCGGGTGCGGTGAACCCCGGCGCCCCGCGGTCCGTGCCCTCGAGAAGGAGCACGCCGCGCGGGACAGGGAGAGCCGAACGTGGAGTTTGAGCGACGTAGTCAACCGGCACCGCCACCGCCCCCCTCGGTGAGGCGCACCGCCCGCCGTCGCGCCGGGCAGGAGTACGAGGTCGGTGAGGCCGATCCGTTCCTCGCCACCCCGGAGGTGCCCGACCTGGCTCCCGACATCGACGCGATGCTGTCCGGCCTGAAGCGCCACCAGCAGGCCGACGAGGCGCTGCGCCTGCCCTCCGGGGGAGTGCTCTGCGTGCTGTTTCGCGACGTCAACTTCGGCGGGCCCCGGCTCGCGGTGCGCTCCGAACAGGGCCGGGTACAGAGTGACGGCAGTGTGCTGGTCGAGCTGGACGCCTGGTGGAGCGGCAATCTCACGGCCGTGCAGCCCGGCACGATGAGCTTCTGGAAGGCCGAGCTGATCCCGCGGGTGGCTCACCTGCGTCCGCGCGTGGTGCGGTTGCCGATGTCGATGACGCCCGACGGGTACAACGACATGATCGGGGCACTGCGCCTGATCAGGTAGGGCGGTCGGGTCCGGTTCCGGGGTGCGGGTTTCCGGGCCGCCGATGATGGACGACGTGGTCGCGGCCCGCCGGTGGGCGCGCCTGCGCGGATGTGGCGAACTTCGCCGGGACGAGCGGGTGCAGTATGTTTTGCCGTCGGCGAGGGCGCTGAGACCGGCCCCTCGTGAAGACCGGGCAGGCCTGCGGGTTCTGGCGGTGCATCGCGGTTCCGGTGGGGGTTACCGCGCTCGCCGGAGGGACCAGACCCGCAGTGTCTGTCGCCGGGATTGCCCGCGGCTGCCGAGAAACGGGAGCCATTCACAGATCGTGACTCCTGGCCGTTTCCCCAACCCGCCCGGAAGTGCAAAGGTGGTTCCGTGGGAACCCGCGAACTGAGTGCTGACGAGCACACGGAGAGTGAACTCGACCTCGGTGACGCCGATTCGGCCGTCCCCGGCTCGGATTCGGCCTCGCGGCTGCCGTTCGGGGTGTCCTCGCGTGGCGTCAAGGGCGCCGCGGCCGTGGTCGGCTTCGTGACCATCGTGGTCTGCGCGGTGATCGGCGGCACGATGGCCGTCGACTCGGTGGCCCGTTTCGACGAGAACCGCGGCGACGGCGCGACCGTTCTCGACGACCAGCAGCTCGACGCGCTGCCGCCCGGCCCGGGCGACGAGGTCACCGACATCGACGACACCGAGCGCGCCAACCGCACCCACGCGGCGTCCCCTCGTCCCTCGGCCTCTCCCGCGGTCCGCAAGACCACCGAGAAGCCCGGCCGGCAGGGCACTTCCGGTGACGACGCGGACACGCCCGGCAAGCAGGTCGACCAGGTGGTCGACCCGAAGGTGCAGCAGGCCGTCACCCCGATCGCCGAGATGGGCGTGATCCGCAACCTGAGCACCGGATTCTGCGTCGACCTGCCCGACGCCGGCGTGCCCGAGCCCGGCCACGCGGTCAGCCAGTACGACTGCATCCCGGGGGCCGCAGACAATCAGGACTTCCAGATGGTCGAGCAGTTCGGCCAGTACCTGATCCGCAACCTGAAGACGAACTACTGCCTCGATCTGCCCGGCTCCGGCTCCGTCGACCTGGCCACCGGCGTGCTCGCGAGCCCCTGCCAGGCGGGCGACTCCGACAACCAGATGTTCAGCGCCGTTCCGAAAGGCCAGGGATACTGGCTCGTGCACGTGAAGAGCGGCCTGTGCCTGGACGTCTCGAACACCAACGGCGGCAACAAGCACGCCGGCCAGGCGCTCACCCTGTTCACCTGCTCGACCACCGACGACCACATCTGGACCGTCAGCTAGGCACGGTCAGCCGGGCACGGTCAGCTGGGCACCGCTCGGCCTGGCGGTGGGCTAGGAAGCCGTCATCGCGTGCGGGGTTTCGGCGGTCGGGGGTGCCTTGCGCGGTGCCCGGCCCGGGTCCGGGCCGGGCGGCCTCAATCGGGTCGGGCGCACCCGGTCGCCGCGCACCGCGGTGGCCAGCTGGTCGGCCACCCGCGCCGCCGTCGGCATCGCGGCGATCTCCGCGGCCACCCTCTCGGCGTTCGAGCGGTACCAGGGATTGCCCATGACCTCGGCCATCACCGACCGCAGGTGCCCGGGGGCGAGATCGCGCAGCCGGCCGGGCGGCACCAGCAGCGCGACGCCGCAGCCCGCCCGCTGGGTCAGCACCGCCTCCACGAACTGGCCCGGCCCGAGCGGCAGCACGACCAGCGGAACGCCCTGCGCCAGCAGGTTCAGCACGGTCTCGCTGCCGCCGTGCACGAGAGCGGTCGCGGTGCCCGGGAACCGGTCGGCCGAGGGCCGGAACGCGGCCCGGGACACCCGGTTCGCCAGCGGGGAGTGCGGCGGCAGGCTGCGCTCGCGCACCAGCAGCTCGGGGTGACGGCCGGAGGTGAGGGCACCGAGCACCCGGTGCACGGTGCTGCGGTCGCCGAAGTGCGCTCCCAGGGCCACCAGAACGCGAGGACGCCGACCGGACGAGGGAACGACCGTCGCGGCGTCGTCGGTGGGGCGCAGGGTCAGAGCGGTGACGCCGGGAGGCACGGGCCACGCCCCGAGGGCCTCGGGGCGGGTGTTGATCAGCCACTGCCCGGCGGGCACCAGGGCCGGGGGATCGAGGCGGTGACGGGCGAACCAGCCGGCCACACCACGGGTGAGGGCGTCGGTGTACTCGGGCGGGGCGGCCGGGCCGTTGGCCACCGTGGCCAGCGGGCGGCGCAGCGCGCGGGCCACGAAAACCCCGGTGAAGTCGTACGGTTCGTTGATCACCAGGTCGGGGCGCCAGTCGCCGGCCAGGTGCAGGGAGCGCTCGCCGCAGGTCTCCAGCCGCACGGCCGCGGCCTCGCTCGCCGCCGGCACCCGCATGCGCCCGGACGGATCGGTGTTCAGGTAGGTGCAACGCACCCGTGCCAGAGCCTGCCGCAGCGCCGGGTGCGGCACCCCGGCGGAGAGCACGGCCACCTGGTGCCCGCGCTCGGCGAAGGCCCGCGCCAGGGGGAGGAACGCGCAGGACCGGCCCGTCGCCGGGGCCGCCGAGAACAACACCTTCATCGTGGGGCCAGCGTAATGCGCTTCGGCCCGCGAGGTGAGCACGCGCTCAGATCAGGCCCGACCGGATCGCCTCCGCCACCGCGTGGGCGCGGTTGCGCAGACCGTGCTTCGTCATCAGGCCGGCCAGCACGTACTTGATCGTGCGCTCGGAATAGTTCAGCTGCCGGGCGATCTCGGCGTTCTCGCAGCCCTGGGCCACCAGCGCCAGCACCGCGACCTCGCGCTGGTCGAAGCTGTCCGGGTACTCGTGCGGGCCCGGCGAGCGGCCGTGGGCACCCACGGCCGAGCGCAGCACGGTGGTGAAATGGTCGGCGGTGAGCCGGCGCCGGGGCACCACCGTGCACGGCCCGGCCTCCAGCCAGACCGGCAGGCGCACGTCGTCGTCCGCATCGAGGAACAGCACCACCGGCGCACCGGTGCGCAGGTCCAGTTCGCGGATCCGCCGGAACAGCGCCGGGGAGGCGGATTCCGCGACCGCGACCAGCAGGTTCGCGTGGCGGGCGCGGGCCGTGGGCACCGGCCGGAACTCCTCGCCCCGCCGGAACAGCTCGATCACGCCCAGCTCGTCGAGATGGTCGGGCGCGAGGATCACCACCTGCAGGGGTGTCGACTCCCAGCCCGCCGAGGCCTCCACCGCCGTCGTCGCGTCACCCCGCGCGTGCACCCCGGGTCCTCTCGTCGTCACGTCGGTGGGCCGGACGCCTCGGGCGTCCGGGTAACTGGAACCACGGATCCGGCCCGTCGGTCGTTCACCGGATCGGACACCGGTTTTACACGATCAGGCAGGAAAGGCACCGATATCGGGAAGTTCGGAGGTCTTGGTGCCGGGGTGCGAGGTAATTCCCTAGTCTTCCCTCGTGAACATCCGTCGCAGCACTTTCAAGAAGCGCTCCGTGGCCGGTGCCACCATCGCGGTCACGGCCTTCGTGGTCACGACCGTCGGGGTGCCGCCGACGCTCGCCTCGGCGCAGCCGGTGGCCGTCCAGGCCACGAAGGCCACCAAGGCCAAGTTGCTGGTGAGTGCCACCCAGAAGGTGCCGGGCGGCGCGGTCGACGTCGACTGGCCGGCGGCCGGCCGGGCCCGTCTCGAGGTGGCCGGTCTGGCCACCGTCGGCAGCAAGAACAGCGCCACCGCCAAGGTCCCGACGGCCAGCATCGCGAAAGTGATGACGGCGTACACGATCTTGAAGAGCCACCCGCTCGCCGCGGGGGCCAGTGGCCCGAGCATCACCCTGACCTCGGCCGACGTGGCCTCGTACAACCGGCTCCGGTCCGAGGGCGCGACCGTGCTCAAGGTCAAGGCGGGCACCCGGCTGACCCAGCGGCAGCTGCTGCAGGGCCTGCTGATCTCATCGGGCGCCAACTTCGCCGAGACCCTGGCCCGCTGGGACTCCGGCTCGGTGAGCAAGTTCGTGAGCAAGATGAACGCGAACGCCAGGTCGCTGGGCATGACCAACACCACCTACGTGGACCCGACCGGCATGAGCACCAAGTCGGCCAGCAGCACCGAGGACCTGCTCGACCTGGCCCCGGCGGCGATGGGCAAGGTGGCGTTCCGCGAGATCGTGAAGACGAAGTCGGCCAAGATCCCGCTGAACACGCTGTCGAACACCAACAAGCTCCTGGGCTCGAACAACGTGATCGGCATCAAGACCGGCACGACCACCCCGGCCGGGGCCTGCCTGCTGTTCGCCGCCACCGACAAGGTCAACGGCAAGACCTACACGATCTACGGCGTGGTGCTCGGGCTGAAGGGCAAGTACAAGAACAGCCGCGCCGCCTACGCCAAGGCCATGGTGACCTCGACGCAGTCCGAACTGCGGGCGGTCACGCTGCTCAAGAAGGGCACGCCGCTGGTCTCGGTGACCCGGGCGAACGGCAAGGTCGAGAAGTACGGGGTGAAGGCCAGTCTCAGCGCCCCGGCCTGGGACGGCCTGGCGTACAGGCTCAGCCTGCCGTCCGGTCTGGCCAAGGGCCAGACCCCGAAGACCATCACCGTGAAGGCAGGGGCCAAGAGCTACACGACGGCTCTGGTGAAGGTCGGCTGAGCGGCCGCCGCAACTGCCTCAACCGGAATTAACCCTCAGGGACGGTGCTGACCAGGATGTCAGCACCGTCCCTGGGTGGTTACTGGGAGCGATGGTCAAATCTTCGTCAAGCAGGCTGATCGGCCTGTCTCGGGCCGTTATGATTTCGGTACGTGACCAATCGTGGTCCGGCGGCTGCGTCGATCGGTTCTTCCGATCCTCTCGGTGATGAGTCCGGACAGGAGGCCGGAGCTCGTCGATGCCTGAACGTCCCCCGCACCCGTACTCGCCGGCCCCTGACGAAGAACTGTTCGTGCCCCGCAGCCGCCGTGACGCGCGCGCCGCGCAGCAGGCTCAGGAAGCGCCCCGGCGAGACCACGGCGAGTCGGCGGTGGGTGGCCCGTCCCGCCCGCACGGCACCGGCAGGCCGTCCCGCTCCACCGCCCGGCCCACTGAGAGCCGGTCCTCCGGCCCTCAGTCCTCCGAACGCCGCGAGCCGATCGACAGCGCGCCCCACACCCACTCCCTGGGCAACGTGAGCCGCCCGGCCACGCGCCGGGCCCGTCGCGAGGCCGAGAAGGGCCGCCGCGCCCGCAAAGACCGCAGGCCGTCCCTGGTCACGGTCGTGAGCGGGGCCGCTCTCGTGCTCGCCGTGCTGGCCGGTGTCGTCGTCGCCATCGACCGCATCCCCACCGGGCCCGACACCACCGGCACGGCCGCGCTCACGGCGGCCACCGCGTCCACCAGCGCCTCGCTCGCGATGGGCGAGACCACCCCCACGCTCGCCCCCTCGGCCAGAGCCACGGCCACGGCCACGAAAACCCGGAAGGCCACGGTCAAGAAGTCCGAGACCAGGGCCGCCGCGGCCCCGGCCCCGAAGAAGACCACCGCGAAACCGGTGGCCGGGGCGGCGGACTCGGTCAAGCTCGGGGTCTTCCGGGGCACCTACCCCGGCGAGGTCGAGGCGTTCGGCGACTGGCTGGGGCGCGACGTCGACTACGCCACCGACTTCTCCAGCCGCACCAGCTGGGACGAGATCGCCAACCCGGCCTACATGCTCGAGGCATGGAAGGGCTCGGGCTACCGCATGGTCTACGCCACCGCGATGCTGCCCACCCAAGACGACTCGGCCACCATGGCGGCCGGCGCCGCCGGTGAGTACGACCAGTACTTCAAGACTCTCGCGCAGAACCTGGTGAACGCCGACCAGGGCGACTCGATCATCCGGCTGGGCTGGGAGTTCAACCTCAGCGCCTCGCGCTGGCACCCCGACACCAAGGCCAACTTCATCGGCTACTGGCGGCACATCGTCGAGGCGATGCGCTCGGTGCCGGGCACCGAGAAGCTCGAGTTCGACTGGAACCCGAACATCGGTGGCGAGGTCTACGACTCCACCAAGTACTACCCCGGCAACCAGTACGTCGACTACGTCGGCATCGACACCTACGACATCTCCTGGGTCGAGGGCTCGTACCCCTACCCGAAGAGCTGCAACGCGGCCTGCAAGCAGTCCAGCCGCGAAACCGCCTGGAACAACACGCTGAACGGCACGTTCGGCCTGAACTTCTGGGCCGACTTCGCCAGGAGCAAGGGCAAGCCGCTCACGCTGCCCGAGTGGGGCCTGTGGGAGCGGCCCGACGGTCACGGTGGCGGCGACAACAAGTACTACATCCAGCAGATGTTCGACTTCATCAACGACCCGTCGAACAACGTCGGCTACCACTCGTACTTCGAGGTCAACGTGGGCAGCAGCGGCTCGCACATGCTCGAGACCCACACCTCGGCGGGAAGTCTCTTCAAGAAGCTCCTCGGCTGAACCGGCGCGCACCCGGCCGGTGTCGGGGAGGCGGTGCCTGACCAGGCATGCTGGTGCCCCTGAACCGTGACGGAGGTACCTGGCATGCGCGCAGTGGTGTTCGAGGCGTTCGGTGACGTCCCTGAGGTGCGGGAGGTCCCCGAGCCCGAGGCGCCGACGGGCGGTGTGGTGGTGGCCGTCGAGGCGACCGGTCTGTGCCGCTCCGACTGGCACGCGCTGGCCGGGCACGACGACGACGTGAGGCTCCCGCACGTGCCCGGGCACGAGTTCGCCGGGCGGGTGCGCGCGATCGGTTCCGGGGTCACCGGTTTCGCGGTCGGGCAGCGGGTCACGGCTCCGTTCGTGTACGCCTGCGGGGTCTGTGAACCCTGCCGTCAGGGCGACGGTCAGGTCTGCCTCGACCAGCGCCAGCCCGGTTTCACCCGCTGGGGTTCCTACGCCGAGCAGGTGGTGGTCGAGCGGGCCGCGGTGAACCTGGTGCCGCTGCCCGACGCGGTGCCGATGGAGGTCGCGGCCGTGCTCGGCTGCCGGTTCGGCACCTCGTTCCGGGCGGTGACGCAGGTGGGCCGGGTGCGTGCGGGCGAGTGGGTGGCTGTGCACGGGTGCGGCGGCGTGGGTCTGTCGGCCGTCGCGATCGCCGTGGCCTCCGGCGCCCGGGTGGTCGCCGTCGACGTCAACGACGCGGCTCTCGCGCTCGCGGCGCGTCTGGGGGCCGAGGTCACGATCAACAGCTCAATGGTGGACGAGGTGGTCGCGTCGGTCGTGGAGGTCACCGGCGGCGGTGCGCACCTCTCCCTGGACGCACTCGGCGCGCACCAGACCTGCGTCAACTCGATCCTGGGCCTGCGCCCGAGGGGACGGCACGTGCAGGTCGGTCTCCTGCCTCCCGTCCTGGGGCTGCCGGCCGTGCCGATGCACGTCGTGATCGGCCGGGAGCTCGAGGTTCTCGGCTCGCACGGGATGGCCGCGCACGCCTACCCCGCGCTGCTGGGGATGGTGGCGGGCGGGCGGCTCGACCCGGCGTCGATGATCACGACCCACCTCACGCTGGAGGAGGCCGGGCCCGCTCTGGCCGCGATGGCCGAGCGCCCGCCGAGCGGGGTCGCGGTGATCGACCCGCGCCGGTAGCCCCGCGCCGGTAGCCCCGCGCCGGAGCCCGATCAGGTGAGCGAACCGTGCCGGTTCAGCTCCGGTTCGGGCCGCCGGCCAGGTCGTTCTCGTAGGCGATGACCACCAGCTGGGCCCGGTCGCGGGCGCCGAGCTTGCCGAGAACCCGGGACACGTGCGTCTTCACGGTCAGCGGGGAGAGCACCAGTTCTTCGGCGATCTCCTTGTTCGACATGCCGGCGGCGACCAGGCCGAGGATGTCGCGCTCGCGGTGGGTGAGACCGGTGAGGTCGTTCCTCGGCGGTGCAGAAGAGGGAGCCGGCGTGGGTCTCTGCGTGGTGACGTAGGCCTGGATCAGCCGCCCGGTGACCTGCGGCGCGAGCAGGGCCTGACCTTCGTGCACCAGCCGCACCGCGTCGATCAGGGCCTCCGGCTCGATGTCCTTGAGCAGGAAGCCCGAGGCCCCGGCCTTCAGCGCGCCGAACACGTACTCGTCCAGCTCGAACGTCGTCAGCACGATCACCCGGGTGCCCGGCAGGCTCGCGGTGATCCGCGCGGTGGCGCCGAGCCCGTCGGCGCGGGGCATCTGCACGTCCATCAGCACGACGTCGGGCCGGGTCTGGGCGGCCAGGGTGACCGCGGTGTCGCCGTCGCCGGCCTCGCCGACCACCTCCAGGTCGGGCACGGCGTTCATCAGGGCCCGGAAACCGGCCCGCAGCAGGGGCTGGTCGTCGACCAGGAGCACCTTGATCACGGTGCGTCGACCTCTTTCTCGAGGGGGAGAACGGCTTTCACGAGCCAGCCGCCGGTGGGGCGGGGCCCGGCCTCCAGGGTGCCACCCAGCGCGGTGGCCCGTTCCCGCATGCCGCGCAGGCCGTTGCCCGACCCGCTGCGGCTGAGCAGGTCGGTGGGGGTGCCGCCGTCGTCGCTGATCCGCAGCGTCAGGGCGGAGCGGTCACGGGTGACGGTGATGTGCGCGCAGGTCGGCCCGGCGTGCCGGAGCGTGTTGGTCAGGGCCTCCTGCACGACGCGGTAGGCCGTGGTGCCGACGGAGGTGGGCAGATGCGGCCCGACGTCGTCGATGTCGAGAGTCAGGTCGATGCCGGCGGTGCGCATGCTCTCGGCCAGCTCGCCGAGCGCGTCGATGCCGGGCGGGGGAGCGCCGGTGGCCTCGCGCAGCACCCCGAGCGTGGAGCGCAGGTCGGTCAGGGCGTCGCCGCTGACCTGCTTGATGGTGCGCAGCGCGACGTGCGCCTCGTCCGGGTCGGACTTCACCAGGTAGGCACCGACCCCGGCCTGCACGTTGATGGTGACCAGGGCGTGGGCGACCGCGTCGTGCACGTCGCGGGCGATGCGCAGCCGTTCCTCGCTGACCCGGCGCCGGGCGGTCTCCTCCTGGTTGCGCTCGGCCGTGGCCGCCCGGTCCAGCAGGGCCTGGGTCCAGGCGCGGCGGTCGTGAGCGGCCACCCCGAGGGCCAGCGGCAGCACCACCAGGGCCATGTTCTGTGCGGTGCCCCAGCTGAGCACGGCGTGCGGGCTGTAGATCTGCAGGATCGCCATGGTCAGAACGGCGCAGACGGCCCCGGCCGCCAGCGAGACCCGGCGGCCGTAGTGGCTGGCGACCTCGTGGGCGCAGAGCACGGCCGGGCCGGGGATCGTGTTGTAGATGCCGGCGTCGGCCTGGGCCAGCACGAACAGCGCCGTGAACGCGAGAACCAGCGACCCGACCGGGAACTGACGGCGCACGAGCACCGGCAGCGCCGCGAGCACGATGGTCGAGACGGAGCCCACGGCCGGCGGCAGGTGGTGCAGACGCAGCTCGACGAGCATCAGGACGACGCAGAGAACGGTCAGCGCGAGGTCGGCGGGACGGGGTGCGTGAAGCCGGGGCACGGTACCGAGCCTAGAAGCCATCGGCCCTCCCTTTCGCGGTTGCCGCGTAACAGGCCGAACCTCCCCGCCGGGCGGGGAGGTTCGGCAGATGGACGGTGCCGGATCAGGAGGCGGTGACGAGTTCCGGCCGGCCCTCGGACAGGCCTACCCGGTCGTGCACCCGGCGCAGCCACATCGGCGACCACCAGTTCCACTTACCCATCATCGCCATCAGGGTCGGCACCAGCAGCGACCGCACGATGAACGCGTCCACCAGCACCCCGACCGCCGTGGCGATCCCGATCTGCTGCATGAACGAGATCTCGCTGGTGCTGAAGGCGCCGATGGCCACGGCCAGCAGCAGCGCGGCGGCCGTCACGATGCTGCCGGTGCGGCCCAGGCCGGTCGCGACCGCCTCGCGCTCGCCGAGACCGGACTCCCGCGCCTCCTTGATCCGGCCGAGCAGGAAGACGCCGTAGTCGGTGGAGAGGGCGAAGACCATGGCCGCGGCGACCAGGAAGTTGGTCGGCTCGACCCCGCCGTTGGGTGTGTAGCCGAGCAGGCCGGTCAGGCGGCCGTCCTGGTAGACGAAGGTGATCGCGCCGAGCGAGACCCCGACCGTGAGCACGTTCATCACCACGGCCTTGACCGGGAGCACCACCGAGCCGGTCATCAGCCAGAGCACCAGCATGGTCAGCACCACGAGCAGGGTCACGGCCAGCGGCAGGGTGCTGCCGATCGCGTCCTGCTGGTCGATGAACTCGGCGGCCGGCCCGGCCACGAGCGCGTCCACGCCCCGGTCCGCGGCCAGCGCCCGGACCTCCTCGACCACCCGGCGGGCCTCGTCGCCGGCCGCGTCCCCCTTCACCAGGAGGTCCAGCTGCCAGGTGTTCGCACCCAGCGAGACCGGCTCGGCCGGTGCGGCGACTCCGGGGAGCGAGGCCGCCGCGTCCGCGAAGGACGTGACGTCCGTGCCCCGCAGAGCGACGGTGACCGGGGTGCTGCTGTCACCGGAGTAGCGCTCGGTCAGGGTGTCGGCGACGATGCGCGAGCTGAGGTCCTTCGGGATGATCGTGGCGTCGACCGGGGTCCAGTCGGCGCGCAGCGCGGGGGCGGCCAGCACCAGCATCACCAGGGCGGTCGCGGTGGCGATCACGCCCGGCCGCCGCATCACGGCGTGCGAGAGGCGGTACCAGCGGTCGTCGTCCCGCGAGCGGTCCTTGGTGCGGCGGGCGAGCTTCGCGCCCCAGAGCCCGAAGAACACCGGCGCGACGACGAGCGAGGCCAGCGCGGCGACCACCGCGACCGCCGCCCCGGCGATGCCCATCGACCGCAGGAAGCCCATCGGGAACACAGCGAGCGTGGCCAGCGCGACGGCCACCGTCGCAGCCGAGTAGACCACCGTGCGACCCGCCGTGCGCAGGGTGGTGAGCACCGCGTCCGCCCCCGTGACCCCGGCCGCGAGCTCCTCGCGATACCGGTTGAGCAGGAAGAGGGAGTAGTCGACGGCCAGGCCGAGACCCAGGCCGATCACCAGGTTGAGGGCGAAGATGCTCAGTCCGTAGAGCTGGTTCACACCGGTCAGCACCGCGAACGTGCCCATCACCGTGGTCACCCCGACGACCAGCGGCAGCACCGCACCCCGCCCGCCGAAGATCAGGATCGACAGCAGCACCAGCGCCGGGAAGGCCAGCAGCTCGGCCCGGGTCAGGTCCTGCTCGGTCTGCTCACCGAGCTGCAGGCCCATCACCGCCGAACCACCCGCGGTCACCGCGTCGTTGCCGTCGAAGGCCTCGAACACGTCGTGGCCGACCTCGTCCTCGGAGGCGCTCGCCAGCAGCGTCCCGGTCACCAGCACGGAACTGCCGTCGGACGCGGAGCCCGCGGCGGCGACGTCGGTGACGCCCCCGATCCCGCTCAGGGTGGAGACGGCCCGGTCCACGGCCGCGGGCTCGACGATCAGCAGCACCCCGGCCGACGCCGCCCGGCCGGTGGCCGCCTCGATCCGCTCGACCGCCCGCACCGACTCGGCGTCGCCCGGGGCGAAACCGCCCTCGGTCTGCATCGCCCCGGCCACCGGGCCACCGACGACCCCGGCCAGGGCGACGAACAGGAGCACGGCCAGCAACGACCGGCGGGGAGCGTGGTGCAGGAGCCGGACGAGGCGGCCCGCGAAGGAAATGTTCATGGCTCGAGCCTCGGACCCGGGCCCGGTCCACCGCGTCCGTCGCGGGAAGGCACTCGTGGGCAGAACAAAAGGCCGCGTACCGCGCTCGGTGTACTCCCCGGGATGTAGCCGGCGATGCGTCAGGGAACTGGGAAGATGACCACGGGTGACGCGGATGTGACCACTGGGCGACCGGCAGACGGGCCTTGAGCCCATTGGGACTGTGAGAGACTTTCACCGCTCGAGCCTGTTCGGGCGAGAGGTCCGACCATCCTTGATCCTGTTGCCCGGGGGTTCCGCTGACGACTCACGACGTCGTATTCGAGCCTTTCGAAGCATCGACTCGGTTCCGACTTGCCGGCATGGCCGTTCATCTCTACACCGCGAGCGGCACTGTTCTCGCGTTCCTCATGGTGATCGCCGCCTTCGACGGTGACGCGATCAGGGCCCTGTGGATCAGTCTGGCCGCTCTGGTCATCGACGGCACCGACGGCATGCTCGCCCGGCGCCTGCGGGTGAAGGAGACGATCCCGTCGTTCGACGGCGCCCGCCTCGACGACATCGTCGACTACATCACCTACGTGTTCGCGCCCGTGGTGCTGCTGTGGACGTGCGGCTACCTGCCCGAGGGCGTGCTCGGTGGCACTCTCGCCGCCGCGCCGCTGCTGGCCTCGAGCTACCAGTTCTGCCGGGTCGACGCCAAGACCGACGACCACTTCTTCCTGGGCTTCCCCAGCTACTGGAACGTGGTCGCGTTCTACGTGATCGTGGCCGACCTGAGCCCGGCCACCACCGCGATCATCCTGGCGGTGTGCTCGGCGCTGGTGTTCGTGCCGATCAAGTACATCTACCCGTCACGCACCCGGGCCTTCCGCCGCACCAACCTGGCGCTCACCGCGGCCTGGCTGGTGGCCTACGCGGTGCTGCTGTCGCAGAAAGACGCGGGCAGCCCGAGCCAGATCATCATCTGGGGTTCGCTCCTCTACATCGCCTACTACTTCGGCAGCAGCGTGTACCTGCAGTTCGCCGACCGGGCGAAGGCGAAGGAGCCCGTCGAGGCCTGACCGGCCTGACCTCGAGAAACGCCCCCGGCCCGTCAAGGGCCGGGGGCGTTTCTCATGCGCGCGAGCTGGTCACCACTGCCAGATGTACGGGCTCTCCGGCGAGCCCTCGGCCCCCAGCCCCAGGCCGGTCGCGCTGTTCCACCACTGGCTGCCGATGTAGAACTCGGAGCCGTCGGGGCGCAGGCCCACGACGTCGACCTGGTTGGCACCGCCGTGCGTGTTGAACGACGTGATCCAGCAGTCGCCCGGGTTGACGATCGTGCTGGCGAAACCCCCGGTGCTGGCTCCGCTGTCGTTGATCTGCCGGTCCAGGATGTGGATGTAGGCCGGGTAGTTGCCCTGGGCACACAGCTGGATCTGGCCGTTCGGGATCGTCGAGGCCGACGCGGACGTGGCCGTCGCGGTGGCCAGACCGGCCGTGGCGACGACGGCGGCCAGACCGGCCGTGATCCGGCGGTGCATCGCGTGCTTGAGCAAGGTCTCTCCCTGGTGGAGGTCGGTTGCTGACGACCGGGTGCACGGGGGCCCGGCCGGTCCGGTTCACGCCCGGCCGAGGCGGGAAGCAGGTCTACCCGCGAGGCTCAGATCAGCGTGAACGACTCCCACGGCCCGATCGCGTCGCGATTGGCGACCAACCCGGCATTCCCCGAGTCCTCGGCGCACACGTACTTCCCGTTCGCCCCGCTGCGCAGGCTCACGGTGCCGTCACCGTTCTTGACGAGGGCGAAGATCTCCCACCCGCCGACGGCGGCCCGGTCGGCGGTCAGGGCCGAGGCCCCCGCGTCCTCCGCGCAGACGTAGTCACCCGTGCCCCGCGACCGCAGCGCCACGTTGCCCGCGCCCAGGTCGATCAGGCCGAACGTCTCGGCCGTGCCCTTCGCCGCGGCCGAGGCCACCAGCCCTGACGCCGACGCGGTCACGAACCTGCCGTTCGCCGCCGCCTTCAGCCCGACGTTTCTCGTCGCGTCGTCGCCACCCTCCGGATCGGCGCCCACCATCGGTGAGGTGGGACGCTTCGCGGTCAGCGCGATCTCGCCCTTCAGCATCCTCCCGCCGTCGTTGGTCAGGCGCAGGTAGTAGTCGGACGAGCAGGCCGTGCCGTCTTCGTCGAGCGCCAGGAAGCCGGGCGGGGTGGTCGCGGACGACTCGGTGGTCTTCGCGATCTGGTTGCCCTCGTTGTACTCGTCGAACATCGAGATGTAGAGGCCTGCCGCCCCCACCCCGACCAGGTTGTAGAACTGCCGCCACATGAAGTCGCCGTGGGCGCGCTGACGCTCGCTGACATCACCGGGCAGCACGCACGGCTGGTAGTCGATGCCGTGGGCGTCGCAGTCGGCCTGGTCGGGCGCGTTCACCTTCTCGGCGAACCAGTCCGAGCCGGCGGCGTCACCGATGCGCCCGACCATCCACGGCGAGAGCATGTCGAACGCGTGGTAGACGTCGAGGAAACCGGCGCGGGAGTCGTTCTTGCCCTCGCGCCAGTAGGTGGGCACGCCGCCGATCACGTAACAGCCCTGATCCTGTAGCCAGGTGATCACCTTCAGGCACTCGGCGGCGCTGAACGCGTGATTCTCGTCGTTGAACCCGAAACCCCAGATGCAGACCACTGGCTTGCCGTTCTGGGTCGCGTACGCGGAGGACGACGTGTAGGCCTTCATCGTGCCGGTCCAGTCGGCGGGCAGCTGGGTCGCCATCTCCTTCCAGCCCGTGACGTCGTACATGACGTAGAACTTGCGGCCGGTCGCCTCGGCCGCGGTGCGCACCTTGGCGGTCATGCCGTCGCGGGTCGGGCCCTCGCCACCGGTCGGGTCGAAGCGCTGCAGGGCCGCGGTGTCGCAGCCGTTCTCCTGCATCCAGGCGAAGTGCACGTCCACGGTCTGCTGGTCGTACGACGAGAACAGCTCGGCTGGCTTCCCGTTGCCGAGAGCGGCGAAGCCGGTCCGGTAGGTGTTCTCGTACTCGCCCGTCTCGGGCCAGGCCTTGATGCCGTTGTTGCTCGCCGAGGGCGCCTTCTGCGCGTCCGGGCTCCAGTGCCACCAGCAGTTGACGGGGGCCTGGTCGCCGATGGCCGCGAACCAACCCTGGTAGCCGACGGTGATCTTGCCGACGACGTCACCGGCGGCGCTCTTCGCGACGGTGGCGGCAGGCGCGGCGACGACTCTCTGCACCCCGAGAGCGCCGAAGGCGGCGAACGGGGTGGCCAGGGCGGCGGCGAGGACGGTACGGCGGCGTGTGGTGGCCACGAGGGAAACTCCCGGGACGAATGGGGCAGAGGCGGTCGGACGGCGGGCCCCGCGCGTGTCCGCGCCCGGGGCCTGCGCGTCGCGACGCTACTGAGGCGGTGCCGCCGGGATGGTCAACCGGAACTCAGATCTGGTTCAAAGGTGGCTCATGACAGGGCAGTTCAATGATCCAGGCCACAGAACCGGAGTGAACCGGACCGGGCTCCGGGCCGTTCGGGGGAGGGGCGTGCGCAGGGCACAGCAGCCTCCCGGACTTCTCCCAGGCCGGCCTGGGACAATGGTCGGGTGCTGCTCGGACTCGGCTCTGCTCTCGTCGCCGCCGTGATGTACGGCGTGGCGTCCATCCTCCAGGCGACCGCCGCTCGGGAGATCCCGGAGGGTGGCCTCACCGTGCGCACGCTCGTCGAGCTGCTGCGGCGCCCGATGCTGCTGGCCTCGATCGTGCTGATGATGCTCGGCTACGTGTTCCACCTGATCTCGGTGCGCCAGGTTCCGCTCTTCCTGGCCCAGACCGGCATCGCGATGAGCCTCGTGGTCACGGCCCTGCTGGCGGTGCGCTACTTCCACGACCGGTTGAGCCGCCTGGAGTGGGTCGCCATCGCCGCGGTGGTCGCGGGTCTGGTGCTGCTGTCGTCGGCGGCGGGTGACACCGGCACCGAGCGGGCCACCCCCGTGCTCACCGGCACGCTGTTCGCCGTGCTCGTCGGTATCGTCGTGGTGGCGTTCGTGGCCACCCGGTTCGAGGGCACCTTCGCCGCCGCGGTGCTCGGCCTGGCCGGTGGCATGGGCTACGCGGTGGTCGCCGTCGCCTCCCGGTTGCTGCCCGACTTCGTGCTCGGTGACCTCGTCACCTCGGCGTCCACCTACGCCCTGGTGCTGGCGGGCGTCCTCGCGTTCTTCCTCTACTCCCTGGCGCTGCAACGGGGGTCGGTCACCGCCGCCACCACCGCGCTGATCAGCACCCAGACCGTCGCGCCGGCCGTGGCCGGGGTGGCCTTCCTCGGCGACCAGGTACGCGACGGGTTCTGGGCCGTGTTCGTGGCCGGGTTCCTGCTCACAGCGGTGGCCGCGGTGGTGCTGGTGCGGTTCGAGGAGGGCGTCGACCCGCTGGCCGACGAGCCCGAGCCGGCCCCTCACGAGCTCCCGCCGTCCGCCTCCCGGCCCTGATCCGCACCGCTCCGGATGCCACTTTGGATGACAGACCGGTGCGACTTCGGCCTGACGTCATCGCGTCCTGACCTGAATAGCGTTCAGGACATGGCGAAAACCCCGGAACGCTGGCACCTCACCACCACCGACGGCCGCACCCACACGGTCGAGGTCTCGCAGCGCCGCCTGATCCGCAGGCTCCGCTGGACCTGTGACGGCGTCGAGGTGGCGCGCTGCCGCACCGTCGACACGACTCCGATGCTGGACGGTGGCGAGAACGGTGCGATGAGCCTGCGGCTGATGCCGATCGGCGGTTCGGCGCTGAGGGTCTCACTGCATCAGGCGGAGGGTGACGACACGGCCAACGTTCGCGCCGTGCTCGGCCGGGGCGGCCGTGACCTGCTCCCGGCCGTGGGCAGCCAGGCCCACGCGCGCCAGGAGGTCATGCGGGACAGGCCGTTTCTCTACGTCGCCGGCCAGACGGCGATCGCGACCGCGGGGGTGTTGCTGCCGGTTCTGCTCACCGCCCTGGTCGCGTTGATCGGCTGGCACTTCTCGGTCGGCCTGCCCGGGATCCCGGTGCCCGACCTGCCGCTGCCCAGCGTCGATCTGCCCAAGATCCCCCTGCCCGACCTGCCCGACCTGCCCGACCTGCCGGACCTCCCCGACCTCCCGCACGTGCCCGGCTGGGTGAGTCTCCTCGTCCCGATTGTCGGCGCGGCCCTCTTCGCCTGGGGTGAGCAGGACCGGGTGAAGAAGACGAAGGAGCCCGAAGAGGAGCCCAAGGGTCTCAAGGGTCTCTAGGGTCAAATGTTGCAAATCGCCTCCTGGCGGCAATCTTGCTGTGCACCATGTAGTGCCATCAAGTAGCCACAAGGGGGGCAACACATGAAGAAGGCCATGGCGATCCTGATCGCCGCGGTGGTCGCGCTGCTCGGTCTCGCGACACTCGTGACGGTGCAGGCGGGGCCGGCCAGTGCCGGGGCCCGGGGGGAGTACGTCGCGCTCGGCGACTCCTACGCGGCCGGGGTCGGGGCTCCGCCGTACGACGCGGAGTCCGGCGCGTGCCTGCGCAGTCCGCTCAACTACGCCCACACCTGGGCGGCGGAGCACCCGCGGTTCACGCTGACCGACGTCACCTGCAGCGGCGCCGACACCGACGACGTCTGGGCGAACCAGCTCAGCGCGCTCAGCCGGAAGACGAAGCTGGTGACGCTGACCATCGGCGGCAATGACAACAGCGGCTTCTCGCGTTCGCTCCAGGCCTGCCTGGGCGGCACGGACGCCGACTGCGCGGCGGCCACGACGGCCGGCGCCGACTACGCGACCAACGTTCTGGAGGGTGACCTCGAGGAGCTGTACGCCGAGGTCAAGACGCTGGCCCCGCGCGCCCGGGTGGTCGTGCTGAACTACCCGCAGCTCATCGACCAGGGCACCGGCAGCTGCGGGGCGATCACCCCGAACAGCTACCGCCGGAGCCTGATCGCCGACCAGATCACCGCGCTGGACGCCGCGGTCGCCCGGGCGGCCCGGGCCTCGCGGGTGAAGCTGGTGGACGTGCGGGACGAGTTCGTGGGGCACGCCGCCTGCTCGGCCGACCCGTGGATCATCGGGACCAACGTGCAGAACCAGACGGAGTGGTTCCACCCGAACGCGACCGGCCACGCCGCCTACGGTGCGGCCCTGGAAGCGGCCATCGGCTGACGCCGGGGTGGGGTGGGCCGCACAGGGCCCGCCCCACCTACACCCCCGAGATCCCGTAGTCGCGGATCTTTCGGTAGATCGTGGCCCGGGACATCCCCAGCTCGGCACTGGCCCGGGTCTTGTTGCCGCCGTGCGTGGTCAGGCTCCGCACGATCGCGTCCCGCTCGAGCGCCTCGATGGGGCTGAGCTGGCGCCGGATCGCCGAGCGGGCCTGGGCCGGCAGGTCGCCCGCGTGCACGGTGCCCGACCGCCGCACCGCCAGCAGCTCGATCAGCACCGACCGCAGCTGGGTCACGTTGCCGGGCCAGGGTGAGCGGATCAGCTGCTGCATCGCGTCGAACCCGAACCGCAGCCGGTGCCCCCGGGCCAGCCCGGCCATCAGGCTCGTCACCAGCTCGGGCACGTCCTCGCTGTGGTGACGCAGCGACGGCACCGTCACGGTGTGCGGGAAGTGCGGCAGCAGGTGCGTCGCCACACCCGGGTCGTCGGCACCGGTCACGGTCAGCGCCACCCAGCAGTCGGTCGACGCCTGCAGCAGCGACCCCAGGCCGGTCAGCGCCTCGGGAGACAGCCGGTCGGCGTGCCGGATCACGAGAACCCCGCCACCGCCTGACAGTTCGCCGGAGACCGCGTCGAGCCACGCGTCCACCATCGTGGGGTCGGCGCTCTCCTCACCGCTCATCACCCGGAAGTGACCGGCCGGGTCGTGCCGGGCCCGCACCGCCCGCAGCAGCGCCAGTTTGCCGGTGCCCGACTCACCCGACAGCACCACCCACTCGCGCTGCCGGTAGCAGTTCTCCACCTCCGCGACGCACCGCTGCCAGACCCCGCTGCCGCCCACCAGCCCCGGCAGTGCGGCCACGTCGCGCCGGGGCCGGGCCGCGACCGGCTGCCGGCTGAAGCGCACCTCGACGACACCGCCCAGCTGACCACGTCGTCCTTCGACGGGCCGGTACCCCAGCCGCGCGACCAGGCCGCTGGGCAGGTCACAGATCAGCGTGACCGGCCCGGGTTCGCCGCGCACGTCCGCCGCCCACTCCATCAGCGAGTGCTGGTCGGCCGGGCTCAGGGTGCGCCGGGCCCGCTCGTTCATCATCACCACGTCGCCGTTGACGGCCAGCACCACCCCGTTCGTGCGCTGCGACGTGCGCAGGTACTCCCGGAACAGCGCCAGCTCGGTCAGCCCGGCCGTGTTGAGCAGCCCCCGCTCGATCCGCTCGGCGCACGCCCCGGCCAGCGCCTGCATCATCGCGGCGGACTCACCCGCCCACGAGGTCAGGTCGAGCGCGCCCAGCACCGTGCCCCGCACCGGGTGCTTGATCGGGACCCCGGCGCAGGCCAGGCGCTCCAGGTTCTCGGCGTAGTGCTCGGGCCCCTGCACCAGCGTCGGCCGGCCCTCGTCGAGTGCGGTGCCGATGCCGTTCGTGCCGACGAACCGCTCGGCGTAGCTGAAACCCGGCGCCAGGTCGACGCGATCGAGGTAACGGGCGATCGCCGGGTCGGAGTCGACGCGGTCGAGCACCACGCCCTGCGCGTCGGTGAGCAGGATGCTGACCGGTTCACTCTGCAGCTGCGCACCGAGCTCGCGCAGGATCGGCGCGGCCGCCGTGACGAGCGGTGAGTCGGTGTCCAGATCATCGACGAACGGCAGGTCGATGTGATCGGCCTCGACACCCCGGCGGTGGCTGCGCGACCACGAGGCGAGAATCGGCTGACGCACGATGTCAGGTGAGATGTCCTGCTGCGTGAGGAAACGCTCGCGGGCGTCGGCGATCTCCCGGCGCCACGTCCCCGGATTGCGTGTCGCGCTCATTCGCCACCGTCCTTGGTGCCGCGAGAGTCCTCGCTGCACAGTAACCCGGCAGCGGGGATCTGGACAGGTTCCCGACCTGGGATCCGGCCCGTCCGGCATGTGCGGGGTAGCGGTGAACTCAGGTCAGGCGGTGCAGCAACCCTTTTCAGGACGGCGAGCGCCGGGATCGTCGCGGCGCCGATGAGGTCCGGTGCACCGGGAACGGGCAGCGGCGGCGCTCCCCGCCGATCTGTACGGGTGGCTGCACCGACCCTGGGCACCCGCGTCTCAGATTGAGACGCTCGCCGACCCCGGGATCGGATGTGATCGAAGCCGACGCACCCCGACCGAGGGAGGCACCGTGAGCAGACAGAGCCTCAGCAAGGCGCACAAGAAGATCACCGAGCTGTCGTGGGAACCCACCTTCGCCACCCCGGCGACCCGCTTCGGCACCGACTACACCTTCGAGAAGGCACCGAAGAAGGACCCTCTCAAGCAGATCCTGCGCTCCTACTTCCCGATGGAGGAGGAGAAGGACAACCGCGTCTTCGGCGCCATGGACGGCGCGATCCGCGGCAACATGTTCCGGCAGGTGCAGCAGCGCTGGATGGAGTGGCAGAAACTGTTCCTGTCGATCATCCCGTTCCCCGAGATCAGCGCGGCCCGGGCCATGCCGATGGCCATCGACGCCGTGCCCAACCCGGAGATCCACAACGGGCTGGCCGTGCAGATGATCGACGAGGTCCGGCACTCGACGATCCAGATGAACCTCAAGCGGCTCTACATGAACCACTACATCGACCCGGCCGGGTTCGACATGAGCGAGAAGGCGTTCGCGAACAACTACGCGGGCACCATCGGCCGGCAGTTCGGCGAGGGCTTCATCACCGGTGACGCGATCACCGCGGCCAACATCTACCTCACCGTGGTCGCCGAGACCGCCTTCACCAACACCCTGTTCGTGGCCATGCCGTCGGAGGCCGCGGCCAACGGCGACTACCTGCTGCCCACCGTGTTCCACTCGGTGCAGAGCGACGAGTCCCGCCACATCAGCAACGGCTACTCGATCCTGCTGATGGCCCTCGCCGACGAGAGCAACCGGCAGCTCCTCGAACGCGACCTGCGCTACGCCTGGTGGAACAACCACTGCGTGGTGGACGCCGCGATCGGCACCTTCATCGAGTACGGCACCAAGGACCGGCGCCCCGACCGCGACTCCTACGCCGAGATGTGGCGGCGCTGGATCTACGACGACTACTACCGCAGCTACCTCATCCCGCTCGAGAAGTACGGCCTCAAGATCCCCCACGACCTGGTGGAGGAGGCCTGGAACCGGATCTGGAACAAGGGCTACGTGCACGAGGTCGCCCAGTTCTTCGCCACCGGCTGGCCGGTCAACTACTGGCGTATCGACCCGATGACCGACGTGGACTTCGAGTGGTTCGAGTCGAAGTACCCCGGCTGGTACAACAAGTACGGCGTCTGGTGGGAGAACTACAACCGGTTGCGCTACCCCGGCCGCAACAAGCCCATCGCCTTCGAGAACGTCGACTACCAGTACCCGCACCGCTGCTGGACCTGCATGGTCCCCTGCCTCATCCGGCCCGACATGGTCACCGAGAAGGTCGACGGGCAGTGGCGCACCTACTGCTCCGAGACCTGCGCCTGGACCGACATCAAGGCCTTCCGGCCGGAGTACGAGGGACGCCCCACCCCGAACATGGGACGCCTCACCGGTCACCGCGAGTGGGAGACCCTGCACCACAACCAGGATCTCGCCGACGTCATCAGCTCGCTCGGCTACGTGCGGGACGACGGCCGGACCCTGATCCCGCAGCCGCACCTGGACCTCGACGACCCGAAGAAGCTGTGGACGCTCGACGACGTCCGCGGCATCACGTTCTCCAGCCCGAACGTGCTGCTGAACGAGATGACGGACGCCGAGCGCGAGGCGGCCGTCGCCGCCTACAGGGCGGGTGGCCCGGCCGGACGGCCGGCGGCCTGACACCAGGAACGGCCTCGGTGGCGGCGGTCCCCAGCTTCGGCCGCCACCGAGGTCCCCTCGTCGAGCGACAGGAGCTCTCCCATGGGTGACAAGCACCGCGTGCAGTTCGAGCCCGTCGACCTGGAGATGGAGGTCGACGAGGACGAGACCGTGCTGGACGCCGCGTTCCGGCAGGGCATCGCCCTCATGCACGGCTGCCGCGAGGGCCAGTGCTCGGCCTGCAAGTCGTTCCTCATCGACGGCGACGTGCAGATGGCCCGCTACTCCACGTTCGCGCTCGCCGACTACGAGAGCGACGAGGGCTACGTGCTGCTGTGCAAGACCCACGCCAACAGCGACATCACCGTCGAGCTGATCAACTACGACGAGGAGGAGCTGCGCAACGCGGTGCCGATCCAGACGGTATCGGCGCGCATCGCCTCGATCACCGCGCTCACGTCCGACATCGTCTCGCTGAAACTCCAGACCGGAGGACGGTTCACCCATCGCGCCGGGCAGTACGCCGAGATCCGCCGGCCCGGCAGCGATGTCAGGCGTTCGTTCTCGATGGCGACCACCCCGGGTTCTCCCGAGGTCGAGTTCATCATCAAGAAGTATCCGGGTGGGCACTTCTCCGGTCTGCTCGACTCGGAGCTGAAACCCGGTGACCCCCTGACCCTCACCGGCCCCTACGGCTCGTGCACCCTGCGGGCCTCGGGGGAGGACGACGGGCGTCGCGTCGTGTGCATCGCCGGGGGAGCGGGCATGGCCCCGATCCTCTCGCTGCTGCGCCGGCTGGCCGAGACCGGGTCGCGGCGTCCGGTGGTGTTCTACTACGGCGCCCGCACGCCCGAGGATCTGTTCTACCTGCCGGAGATCCTCGCTCTCGGCGAGCGGATCAGGGATTTCCGCTTCGTCCCCGCGCTCTCCCACGTCACCGAAGCCCCCTGGGGGACGCTCGGGGTCACCGGGGATCTCGGTCTCGTCACCGATGTGGTGGACCGGAACGAACCCGATCTGAGCGAGGCCGACTGCTACCTCTGCGGCCCGCCGCCGATGGTCGACGCCACGATCGCCCTGCTCGAGAGCAAGGACGTCCCCACCGACCGGATCCACTTCGACAAGTTCACGACCAGCGTCTCCTGAAGGAAGCTGAGGGTCTGACATGGCGACACCCGTCAAGCGCCCGGATCACGATGCCGTGCGCAGCTTTCCGAAACCCGAGTTCACCGACGCCGAGGCCGGCGCCCTGGACTTCCCCAGCTCGACCAGCCGCTCGTACAACTACTTCGAGCCGGCCAAGCTGCGGGCCACCACCTACGAGGACGTCACGTTCGACGTGCAGCCCGACCCGGCCCGCTACCTGACCCAGGGCTGGATCTACGGCTTCGCCGACGGCGAGGGCGGCTACCCGCAGGACTGGACCGCGCTGAAATCCAACGACTGGCACCAGTTCCGCGACCCCAACCAGGAGTGGGAACAGACGATCTACCGCAACAACGCCAACGTGGTGCGGCAGATCCAGCAGAACCTGGCCAACGCCAAGCTGGCCGGGGCGTACGCGGGCTGGAGCCCGGGCTGGATGCACTTCGTCGAGCGCAACCTCGGGGCCTGGATGCACGCCGAGAACGGCATCGGCCTGCACGTGTTCGTCGCCTGCCAGCGCTCGGCCCCGACCAACATGATCAACAACGCGATGGCCGTGAACAGCGCCCACAAGCTGCGGTTCGCCCAGGATCTGGCGCTGTACAACCTCGACCTGAGCGAGGCCGGCATCGGCTTCGACGGCTCGGTGCACCGCTCGGTCTGGCACGAGGACCCCCTCTGGCAGGGCGTGCGCGAGAACGCCGAGCGCCTCACCGCGATCGGCGACTGGGGTCAGGCGCTGTTCGCGACCAACGTGGTCTACGAGACGCTGGTCGGCGGGCTCTTCCGCTCGCACCTGGTGATGCAGATCAGCGCCCGCAACGGCGACTACGTGACGCCCTCGCTGGTCGGCACCGGCGAGAACGACTATGCCCGCGACCTGGCCTACACGCGGTCACTTCTCACCCTGCTGGTGCGCGACGCCGAGCACGGGGCCGCCAACCGGGCGCAACTGCAGGAGTGGCTGGGCGAGTGGCTGCCGGTCAGCCTGCACGCGGCGCACGAGCTGCAGCCGATCTGGTCGCACCCGGCCGAGCGGGTGGTGCCCTTCGCCGACTCCTTGGCCGCGGCCAAGGACGACCTGCGTGAGGTGCTGTCCGATCTGGGCCTCGAGGAGCCGAAGGAGCTGGCGGAATGAGTTTCGGGGAGCCCAACGCCACCGCGTCGAACAAGTGCGGGGTGACGCTGATGAACAACCAGAACGGCTACGTGGTGGCCGAGGTGATGCGTTCCAAGGACGGCGTGAAGATCGCCGAGTACCCCTCGATGATCCGCGTCGACGGCGAGAAGCTGCTGACCTTCGACTTCGACGAGATCAGCCAGGCCCTGGGCAGCGAGTTCGACCAGTCGGACTTCGAGGAGATCATGTCGACCCACTACGGGCGCATGGTGCACTTCGACGACCGCACGATGCTCTTCGCCAATCCCGAGGACGCCGCCGAGTACATCGATTTCGACCTCAAGGTGGTGGAGTGACGTGTACGAGAAGGACGGTGAGAAGTACTACGTGGTCGACAGCCACATCCACTTCTGGAACGGTGGGGCGTCGAACCAGAAGAACCGCTACGGAGCGGGTTTCACCGGGTGCTTCTACGACTACCAGAAGAACCTGAGCCCGTCCGAGTGGGTCTGGGACCTGGAGAAGTTCGGGTCGTACACCGAGGACGACCTGCTGCACGACCTGTTCGACGTCGGTTACGTGGACAAGGGCATCTTCCAGCCCACCTACCTGACCGATTTCTACACCGAGGGTTTCAACACCACCGAGCGCAACGGTGCCCTGGCCGAGAAGCACCCGTCGAGGCTCATCACCAACGGCGCCTGGGACCCGCGCGACGGGGAGGCCGGCCTCGACGCCCTGGAAGCCCTGCACGAGCGCTGGAACCTGAAGGGCGTGAAGCTCTACACGGCCGAGTGGAAGGGCGACTCCAAGGGCTGGAAGCTCACCGATCCCTGGTCGTACCGGTACCTGGAGAAGTGCGAAGCCCTGGGCATCAGGAACATTCACGTGCACAAGGGCCCGACGATCTACCCGCTCAACCGGGACGCCTTCGACGTGGCCGACGTCGACGAGGTGGCCACCGCGTTCCCGAACCTGAACTTCATCATCGAGCACGTGGGCCTGCCCCGGCTGGAGGACTTCTGCTGGATCGCCACCCAGGAGCCCAACGTCTACGGCGGCCTGGCCGTGGCCATGCCGTTCATCTACAGCCGGCCGCGCTACTTCGCCCAGATCATCGGCGAACTGCTCTACTGGCTCGACGGGAACCGGCTCACCTTCGCCAGCGACTACGCGATCTGGCAGCCGAAGTGGCTGGTCGAGATGTTCGTCGACTTCCAGATCCCCGAGGACATGCAGGGCGAGTACGGCGTGCTCACCACCGAGGTCAAGAAGAAGATCCTCGGGCTGAACGCGGCGCGGCTGTACGGCTTCGAGGTGCCGGCCGAGGCCCGGATCACGACGCCCGGGCCGACCACGGGGGAGTCGATCGGCTCGGCGCCCGTCGACGAGACGCACCCGGTGACGGCGTGAGTCGCGGGGACGAGGTCTGGTCGGCTCTGGGGGCTGTGCGTGACCCGGAGCTGGACGAGCCGATCACCGACCTGAAGTTCGTCACCGAGGTGGAGATCTCGGGTGGGGACGTGCGTGTGCGGCTGCGGCTGCCCACCTACTTCTGTGCCCCGAACTTCGCCTACCTGATGGTGGCGGACGCCCACGACGTCCTCACTTCTCTGGACTGGACCCACCACGTGACCGTACGGCTCGACGACCACTTCGCCTCCGAGGAGATCAACGGGGGAGTGGCCGCGGACGCGGGGTTCAGCGGGTCGTTCCCCGGCCAGGCGGAGGGCGAGCTGGAGCAGCTGCGGAACACGTTCCGGCGCAAGGCCCACACCGCCTGCCTGGAACGTTCGTGCCGGTCGCTGCTCGAAGAGGGCTGGGAGATCGAGGGTCTCACGCGGGCCCACCTGTCGGATCTGCCTTCCGGGTCTGCCACCGAGTCCCTGTTACGGAGACGGGCCGACCTGGGCCTGACGGCGGATCCGCAGGCGCCGTTGCTCGTGAACGACGACGGCACGCCGGTCGACGACGTGCCGAGGCGCCTGCGGTACGCCAGGACCGTGCGGGTGAGCATCGACGGCAACGGGATCTTCTGCCGGGGTCTGCTCGAAACACGCTACGGCACGGCGGACATTGAGGGAACGTTCAGTGGGATCGAGGTGAGGAAGGCGTCATGAAGGCCGTTCAGCTGGGGAAGTACGACACGAAGCCGACATTGACCGAGGTACCGGATCCGGTGCTGTCCTCGCCCCTCGACGTGATCGTGAAGGTCGGCGGCGCCGGGGTGTGCCGCACCGACCTGCACATCATCGAGGGGCAGTGGGAGCAGAAGTCTCAGGTCGCGTTGCCCTACACGATCGGGCACGAGAACGCGGGCTGGGTGGCGGAGGTCGGGTCGGCCGTCACGAACGTGGCAGTGGGTGACCCGGTGATCCTGCATCCGCTCGTCACCTGCGGGCTGTGCCGGGCCTGCCGCGACGGTGACGACGTGCACTGCGTCGCCTCGAAGTTCCCGGGCATCGACACCGACGGTGGGTATGCCGAATACCTGCTCACCAACGCCCGTTCCGTGGTTCGGCTCGACCCGGCGCTGCAGCCCTCGGCGGTGGCCGCGCTGGCCGATGCCGGGCTCACCGCCTACCACGCCGTGGCCAAGGCGGCCCGGGTGCTGAGGCCGGGCGACACCGCGGTCGTGATCGGGGCCGGTGGTCTCGGGCACATCGGGGTGCAGGTCTTCCTCGCGCTCTCCGGAGCTCGCCTGGTGGTGGTGGACCGTTCTGCCGACGCCCTGAAGCTCGCCGCGGAGCTGGGCGCCGAGCACACGGTCGTCGCCGACGGTTCGCACGTGCGGCAGGTGCTCGACCTGACCGACGGCAACGGGGCCGAGGCGGTGATCGACTTCGTCGGCGAGGGTGGTGCTCTCGAGGACGGGGTGGCGATGCTGCGCCGGGCCGGCAACTACTACGTGATCGGTTACGGCGGAACCCTTTCGGTTCCGGCGATCGACATCATCTCGACCGAGATCAACTTCATCGGCAACCTGGTCGGCTCGTACAGCGACCTGGTCGAGCTGATGGTGCTGGCGGCGCGGGGCAGGGTCACGCTGCACACGGCTACGTATCCTCTGACCGAATTTCAGTCCGCCCTCGATGATCTCGACGCCGGGAACGTGCGCGGCCGAGCGATCTTGATTCCGTAAAGGAGGACCTTATGGCCAAGGACCTGCGTTTCGACCGGGACGCACGAAGCCTGCTGGAGGCCGGGGTCAACGCCCTGGCGGACGCCGTGAAGGTCACCCTGGGCCCGAAGGGCCGCAACGCGGTGATCGAGAAGATGACCGGGGCCCCGACGATCACCAACGACGGGGTGACGATCGCCCGCGAGATCCAGCTGCGTGACCCGTTCGCGAACATGGGCGCGCAGCTCGTCAAAGAAGTCGCGATGAAGACCAACGGGGTGGCCGGGGACGGCACCACCACCGCCACCGTGCTCGCCCAGGCCCTCGTCCGCGAGGGGCTGAGAGCCGTTGACGCGGGCGCCAACCCGATGCAGGTGAAGCGCGGCATCGAGCGGGCGGTGGCGACGGTGATCGAGGTGCTGGCCGATCGCAGCGTGCCGGTGGGCGGGCGCTCCGACCTGCAGCACGTGGCCATGCTGTCGGCCAACAACGACTCCGAGATCGGGGAGGTCATCGCCCAGGCCATGGAGAAGGTCGGCAACACCGGGGTGGTGACGGTGGAGGAGTGGCCGCACTTCGGCATGGGCGTCAGCTACACCGACGGCGTGGAGTTCGACCACGGCTACATCTCGCCCTACTTCGTCACCGACAAGGACCGGATGGAGGCCGTGCTCGACGACGCGTTCGTGCTGCTGACGAACGAGAAGATCGACTCGGTGCAGAACCTGATGCCGGTGCTGGAGCAGGTGCGGCGCACCGGGCGGCCGCTGGCGGTCCTGGCCGAGAACGTCGACGGCCCGGCGCTGTCGATGCTCATCACCAACCATCTGCACGACACCTTCCACTCGGTCGCGGTGCGGGCGCCCGGCTTCGGGCACCGCCGGGTGGCCGAGCTGGAAGACCTGGCCGTGGTGCTCGGCGGGCGCGTGGTCAGCTCCGAGTCGGGGGTCGACCTGTCGTCGGTGCGGCTGGAGCAGCTGGGCCGGGCGCGGCGCATCACGGTGACCGAGGCCGGCACCACGATCGTCGGTGGTCACGGTGACGCCGCCGAGGTGCAGCTGCGGGTGCAGCGGATCGGCAAGGAGCTGGCCCGGGCCGAGAACGAGCACGACCAGGACACGCTGAGGATGCGCATGGCCCGGCTCTCCGGCCAGGTCGCGGTGATCAACGTGGGCGCGGTGACCGACGTCGAGCTGAAGGAGAAGCAGCACCGTCTCGAGGACTCGCTGCAGGCCACGCTGGCGGCGATCGAGGAGGGCGTGGTGGCCGGCGGCGGCACGGCGCTGGTGCAGGCACAACCGGCGCTCGACTCGCTCGTGTTGGAGGGTGACGCGGCGGTCGGCCGCGATATCGTGCGCCGGGCTCTGGAAGAGCCGCTGCGCTGGATCGTGATCAACGCCGGGCACGACGGTGACCAGGTGGTGCGGGAAGTTGCGGGCCGTCCCACCGGTCAGGGGTTCAACGCCCTGACCGGCGAATACGGCGACATGTTCGATTTCGGGATCATCGATCCGCTGAAGGTGACCCGCTCGGCGCTGCAGAGCGCGGCGTCCGTCGCCGCGCTCCTCCTCACCACCGAGACTCTGATCGTGGAGGAGGTGCTGGGCAACCCGGGCGCGATCGTCGCCCCCGGCTTCGGTGACCTGGCCGAGGGAATGGTCCGCCCGTCCAACATCTACTAGGCCTTAGGCGGCGCGGGGCGGACCGGGCTGCTGTCCGGTCCGCCCGTTCGACGAGGAGCCCGATGAATCCACCCACCGCCACACTCACGACCCCGGTCACCGGGGGCGTCCGCGAGTCCGGCACCGGCCGCCGCGCCGTCGGCACCACGCTGGGCTCGGCCCTGGTCGCCGCCGTCGCCTACATCGACCCGGGCAACTTCGCCACGAACGTCTCGGCCGGCGCCCAGTACGGCACGCTGCTGGTCTGGGTGGTGGTCGCGGCCAGCGCCGTCGGCATGCTGGTGCAGTACCTGTCGGCCAAGCTCGGCCTGGTCACCGGGCAGTCGCTGCCCGAGCAGTGCAAGCAGCACCTGTCCCGCCCGGCCCGCATCGCGATGTGGCTGCAGGCGGAGCTGGTCGTGATCATGACCGACCTGGCCGAGGTGGTCGGCGGGGCGATCGCGCTCAACCTGCTGTTCGGCCTGCCGCTGCTGCCCGGCGCCGCGATCATGGTGGTGGCCGCGTTCGCGATCCTGACGCTGCACGTGCGCGGCCGGGACGCCTTCCGGCCCGTGGTCTACGTCTGTTTCGCGGTGGTGGCAGCCGGGTTCGCCTACCAGGCGCTGCGCGCGCCCCTGGGCGGGGCCGACCTGGCGGCGGGGTTCCGGCCCCGACTGGAGGGAACCGAGAGTGCCTACCTGGCGGCCGGAATCGTCGGTGCCACGGTGATGCCCCACGTGGTGTACCTGCACTCGCACCTGACCAAGGGCGAGGCGCTGATCTCGGGGCGGGCCGTGCCCCGGCTGATCCGGATCACCCGGCGGGAGATCGTCGGGGCGATGCTGCTGGCCGCCGCCGTGAACATCTCGATCATGCTGGCCGCCACGGTGCTCGCCCCGACCGACACGCTCGAGGGGGCTCACGCCGGATTCACCGCGGTGACGGGGGCGTTCAGCGGCTGGGTGTTCGCCTCGGCGCTGCTGGCCTCGAGCCTGGCCTCGACCTGCGTGGGGGTCTACTCGGGCCAGACCATCATGTCCGGCTTCCTGCACCGCAGCGTCTCGATCTGGGTGCGGCGGTGCGTCTCGGTGCTGCCCGCCCTGGTCGTGCTGGCGATCGGCGTCGACCCGACGGCCGCCCTGGTGCTCAGCCAGGTCGTCCTCTCGTTCGGGATCCCTTTCGCCCTGGCCCCTCTGGTCTGGTTCACCAGCCGGCGCGCGGTGATGGGGGACGCCCGCAACCACCCGGTCACGGTGGCCGTGGCCGGGGTGGTGCTCGGGGCCGTGGTGTCGCTCAACGTGTTCCTGCTGGTCACGTTGTTCACCAGCTGACGTCCTCGTACGTGTCCGGGTCGGCGGAACGAGCCTTCGCCATCCCCAGCGCCGCGTGCGAAAGCCCGCTGAGCAGAGCGACTCCGACGACCACGAGGGCCAGCCCGGTCCAGAGGAAGGGCCGGCCGTCGAGGGGACCCCGCCGGCAGAACTCCAGGGCCGCCAGTGCGGCGGCGAGCACCACGAACTCCACGAGGTGGAGCGAGAACCGGGTCCACGAGGGCTGCTGCGTCATGGGTACGACCCTACGGTCGCGACGTTCCTCCCCGATGCCGTCGTGGGGATGATCCGCGGAATGCGACTTAAGGGTGATCGGCCGGGTCGCCCCGGTTCCCGGCGCGTCCTAGATTCGACCCCATGAACACTTCCGAGCTGCTGAAGGACTCGCTCGACCGGGTCAAGGAGAACGTGGCCGCCGTCGCCCAGGGGCTCACCGCCGACCAGCTGGCCCACCGCCCGAACGGAACGGGCAACTCGATCGCCTGGCTGCTCTGGCACCTGGCCCGGGTGCAGGACGCGCAGATCGCGGACGTCGCGGGCACCGACGAGGTCTGGGCGTCACAGGGGTGGCACGAACGTTTCGGGCTGCCGTTCGAGATCACCGAGCACGGCTACGGCATGTCGTCCGACGACGTGGCCAGGGTGCGCGTCGACGACCCCCAGCTGCTGGTCGACTACTACGACGCCGCGCACGCCCGCACCCTGGAGTACCTGTCCGGACTGAGCGACGCCGACCTCGACCGGGTGGTGGACGACGCCTGGGACCCGCCCGTCACCCTGGGCGTGCGGCTGGTCAGTATCGTCGACGACGACGCGCAGCACGTGGGCCAGGCCGCCTATGTGCGCGGCCTGCTGCCCTGAGGCCTGTCCTGGCCGAGCTCGCGCAGCCAGTACCGGCAGGAGAGCGGCCTCGATCCGGTCGTGGGTCATCGGCGCATCATCGAGCCACGGTGGCAGGGCCAGGTTCCCGCGCAGCCGTTCTCGGCCGGACGGGGAAGCGGTAAGGTCCCGCTTCGGCACGTATTCACCGATACGGGTGGCATCGCTGACCAGCTGCTGTCCCTGGCCCGATCCGTCGCAGGAGCAGATGTGAACGAGAGCGATCCGGCGCCGGCTCCCCGGAAGTACCGCCGGGCGGCGGTGATCGCCGGGTCGGTCGCGGTGGTGTCGGGGGTGCTCCTCGGCGGGGTGGCCCTGGTGCGGGCGCCGGCGGATCACGACGACCCCACCCCGCTCTTCTCCGACGAGACGGGGATCGGGCCGACGGTTGCGGCGGTGCCGCCCTCGAACCCGCCCGAGGTCTCGCCCAGCCCGTCGGCGACCGGGCGGACCACGAACGGGCCTGCCCGGAAGACGACTTCGGAGCCCGCTCGGGAACCGGCCTCGACCGCCCGTCCTTCCGGTCCGATCTCCTCGAAAAAGACCGGGAGTCCAGCCGATCGGAGCACCCCGGCCACGCAGAGCGAGAAGACGACCACGCCCGCGGCCGTCGACCCGTCGGTGAACCTGGCCGCGTCGAAGGCGGTGTCCGAGAGCAGCCACACCCAGGACTACGCGGCCGCGCACATCACCGACGGTGACGTGAACTCCTACTGGGAAGCGGCTTCCGGCTTTCCGCAGAGCATCACCGTCGACCTGGGCCGCGCCCGGGTCGTGGGCCGGCTGGAGCTGGCGCTGCCGCCGGTGGCCGACTGGAACCGGCGCACGCAGACCATCTCGATCAGCGGCAGTCGCGACGGCTCGTCGTGGGTGCGGCTGAGGTCGGGCCGGGGCTACGTCTTCGACGCGAACTCCGCGGCCCGTAACGCCACCGGTGTCTCGTTCACCCCGGCGCCGGTGCGTTATCTGAAGCTGACCTTCAGCGCGAACGACGGCTGGCCCGCGGCCCAGCTGTCCGAACTGACCGCCCACTCGAGCTGAGCCGGTGAACCCCGGGTGACCGACACCGGGGGCACCTCCCCGAGCCGAAGGTCCAGGGACCGGCACTGACTCAGATGATGCCCGACCGCATGGCGTAAGCGACTGCGTGCGAACGGTTACGCAGGTTCAGGCGCGTCATCATCGCGTAGAGGATGTTCTTCACCGTGCGCTCGGAATACTTCATCCGGTCGGCGATCTCGGCGGTGTCCAGGCCCTCGGCGATCAGCCGCAGCACGTCGACCTCGCGCGTCTCCAGGCCGGAGGCGGTGAGGCCACGCGGGCCGAGCACGGTCTGCTGCAGGTGGGCCACGTCTTTCAGCAGTCGGCCCTGCACCTCGGGCGGGAGCGAGCTGCCGCCGCTCATCACCGTGCGGATCAGATCGGTGAACTGGTCGGGGGTGACGTCGGCGCGCCACATCGCCCCGGAGACCCCGACCTCGGCGGCTGCCAGCCAGTCGCCGTCACCCAGGTTGTCGAGGATCAGCACGAACGGGGCCTTGCAGACCTCGCGCAGGCCACGCAGACGGCGCAGCGCCTTGCCGCTCAGCCGGGGCGCGACCACGATCACCACGTCGGCCTGGGGCAGCTGCGGAGTGGGCAGGAGCTGGATGTCGGGGCTCGGGCCGATCAGCCCCGCCACCCCGGCGCGACTGAACACGTCGACGGCCTCGACCGCGATCCGGATCCTTCTCAGCTGCCGTTCGGCCACCACGGCCGGGCGGCCGGAACCGGGCCACGTACGGGCGGTCTGCGGGCCAACGCTCATCGTCTCAACCGTCGCTTCCACGCGTTTCTCGTCTGGTGCACCTGTCTTGCCCAGCCCGGATTTCTTGCCGACCTGAAGGTCGTGGCAACCCTGCTGAACCGTGGGCGGTGTCAATGTATACCGCGATTTTGGCGCGTTAGGACATGAATGGAATGTTAAGCCTGCGTCAGAAAGAGAATTCTGGTAAAGGGATTACTGGCCTTTACGGGTGAAGTGCCGGAAATTCGGCGACCTCCCCGTCGGGCAGCGCTGCCCATCGTCCGGCGGGCTGTGGCCAGCCTTCCGACGCGACCACGACGAGGTCTTCCTCCTGACGGTAACTCAGGCCGAAATAGGCCGGGCCGCGACGGCCGATCACCTCTGAATGTGGATCATGCTGTGCGTACGCGTACAGACCCGTCGGGGTGAGCATCATCGCGTTCAGGCTCACGACCAGGTCGGAGCTCTGCGTGATCGCCTGTGCCGTAAGGGTGATCGCGTCACCGGGCGTGACTCCCCGGTTCATCCGCTCGCGCACGGCCAGGTAGTAGCGCTCACTGTCGGTCGTGCCGGCGGCGGTGGCCAGCAGGTCGGGGTCGATCAGCTTCTCGAGGGCGGCGACGGGGCGGATCTCGCCGTTGTGGGCGAAGGCGGCGCGGGCGTCGCCGAACGGGTGCGTGTTGTTCACCGTGACGGCCAGGTTCGGGCTGGCCATCCGGATGTGCAGGACGGCCATGTCGGTGAGCTGATGCTTCAGGGCGTGCTGGAGCCGGTCGCTGTCGTCGGCCCGGTCGATGCCGCGCAGGATGCCGATCGTGCCGTCCTCCTGCCTGAAAGCGAGCCCCCAGCCGTCCTTGTGCTCGCAGGCCAGCCGGATGAACGGGTCGAGGTCGTCGCCGAGCAGGTCGGCCACGGGGGCGCGGTGCCGGGAGACGGCGCCGATGAGTCGGCACATGGATGGTGTTCCTTCCGGTTTCAGGGATGTGTGCCGCCGCCGAGGCGGCGCTCGAGGTGCCCCGCGATCGCGGCCAGGGTGAGGTTGGCGACCACGAACACGCCCGCCACCACCACGAAGCTCTGGATGACCGTGTGGTTGAACTCGCCGAGAACCCGCGCCGAGTAGAGCAGTTCGAGGTAGCTCACGACGTAACCCAGGGTGCTGTCCTTGAGCAGCCGGATGACCTGGCTGATCAGGGCGGGGGCGGACAGGCGCACCGCCTGCGGCAGCACCACGAGCCGCACCGTGGGCCAGTAGCCCAGCCCGAGGGCGTGGGCGGCCTCGGTCTGGCCCTTCGGCAGGGCCTTCACCGCCGCCCGGAAGATCTCGGCCAGCACTGCCGCGTTGGTCAGCACGATCGGGAGGATGAGCTGCCAGAACAGCGGGATGCGCAGGCCGGTGCCGGGCAGGCCGAGCAGGAACGCATAGATGAGCAGCAGCAGCGGAATCGCCCGCAGCACTTCCACGTACACGGCGGCCGGGAGGCGCACGAGTGGGCTGCGGGACAGCCGGGCCAGGGCCAGCAGGGCGCCCAGCGGCAGCGCGACCGCGCCGCTGACCAGCGTGACCTGCAGGGTGGCCCCGAGCGCGTCGAGCAGGTACCGGATCACCGGCCACTGCGTGAACAGCTCCCATTTCGACCATCGCAGCTGGCCGTTGACCGCGAACTGCCGCACCGCCAGGACGATCAGGGCGGCCAGGACGATCAGCGAGATCACCGTGGCGATGCGGATGCGGCGTCGCCCGCGCGGGCCGGGGGCGTCGAAGAGCGCGGCGTCCTGCGCCCCGATCCTCTGCAACAGGCCGGTATTCATCGGGACACCGCCAGTTTCCGGTCGAGGTAGCCGGCGGACCGGCCGATGACGAAGGTCAGGGCCACGTAACAGGCCGCGGCGGCGCCGAACGTGATCAGTGGCTCGGCGTAGCGCTGGTCGAGCAGCTGGGTCTGGCCGGTGAGCTCCTCGGTCACCCCGACCGCGGCGGCGAGCGAGGAGTTCAGCACCACCGCGATCAGCAGTGAGGCCAGCGGCTGCACGATGCCGCGCAGGGCCTGCGGCAGTACCACCAGCCGCAGCACCTGGCCGAACGTGAACCCGAGGGCCCGGGCCGCCTCGATCTGCCCCCTCGGGACGGCCCGGATGCCCGACCTCAGCGTCTCGCTGAAAAATGTTGCCCAGTAGAGACTCATCGCCGCCACCGCCGTCCACAGCAGCGAGGAGATCAGGCCGATCTCCGGCAGGCCGAAGACGAACAGGGTGAGCAGGACGAGCAGGGGGACGCTCCGGACCAGCTCCACGTAGACCGTCGCGGCCAGGCGCAGGGGGAGTACCGGGCTGATCCGGCAGACCGTGAGCACCAGGCCGAGCAGGCCCGCCAGCGCGAACGTGGAGAGGCTGATCTTCAGCGAGACCAGCAGACCGGATCCGAAGACGTCCAGATTGCCGGTGACGACGTCCATCTCACTTCTCGATCGCGGGCGGGGTCGGGGCGCCACCCGGGACCTCGGTGCCGATGGTGGCCTCCCAGACCTTGGCCCAGGTGCCGTCGTCGATCTTCTGCTGCAGCCAGTCGTTCACGAACGCCCGGAAGTCGGCGTCGTCCTTGGCCAGGCCGATGCCGTAGGGGTCCTCACTGAACTTCTCGCCGATCACCTCGACGTCGTCGTTGGTGACCGCGTTGCCGGCCAGGATCGACTGGTCGATCACGTAGGCGTCGGCGCGCCCCTGCCGAAGTGCCTGCAGCGCCTCGGTGTTGGTCTCGAACAGCTGGATCTTGGCGTCCGGGGCGGCCTTGGTGATGGCGTTCGGGGCGGTCGAGGCCGACTGCGTCACCACCGTCCGGCCGTTCAGGTCCTCCAGCTTGGTGATGCCGGTCGTGCCCTTCTTCACCTCGATGCCGATGCCGTCCTGGTAGTACGGCCCGGCGAAGGAGACCTTCTCCTTGCGCTCGTCGGTGATGGTGTAGGTGGCGAACACGACGTCCACGGAACCGTTCTGGATCAGCGCCTCCCGGGTCTGCGAGGTCACGTTCACCAGCTTGGTCTTCGGCTCACCGACGATGTAGTCGGCCAGCAGTTGCGACATCGCCGCGTCGAAACCCTCGACCTTGCCGGTGGTGGGGTTGAGCAGCGAGAACAGGGCCGAGGTCTGCACCCCGCCGACGGTGAGCTCACCCTTCTCCTTGATCTTGGCCGCGGTCGACCCGGCGGGCAGGTCGGCGGCGGGCTGCTGGGCCTTGATCAGGGCGTCGATCGCGGAGCTGTCGGCCTTGGAGGTGGCCTGGGCCTGACCGGGGACGGCGGCGACCTGGGGGTCGCTGGAGCAGGCGCTGACGAGGGCCAGGACGGCAATGGCGGCGCCGGTGGTGCGGACGAGGCTGGACATCAGAATTTCTCCCATAGGTCTTAGTGGGTGAGGACTTTGGCAAGGAAGTCGGCGGCGCGGTCGTTCCGGGGATCGGTGAAGAACTGTTCCGGCGGGGCGACGTCGAGAATGCGCCCGCCGTCCATGAACACCACCCGGTCGGCGGCCCGGCGGGCGAAGCCCATCTCGTGGGTCACGACGAGCATGGTCATGCCCTCGGCGGCCAGGCCGGTGAGCACGTCGAGCACCTCCTGGATCATCTCCGGGTCGAGCGCGGAGGTGGGCTCGTCGCAGAGCAGCACCTTCGGCTCCATGGCCAGGGCCCGGGCGATGGCCACCCGCTGCTGCTGCCCGCCGGACAGCTGACCCGGATGCTTGTCGGCCTGGTCGGCCATGCCCACGCGTTCGAGCAGCTCGCGGGCCAGGGCGTGAGCCCGGGGCCTGGGGAGGCGGCGTACCTTGACCGGAGCCAGGGCCACGTTCTGCAGCACGGTGAGGTGCGAGAACAGGTTGAACGACTGGAACACCATGCCGGCCTGAGCCCGCAGCCGGGCGAGCTCCCTGCCCTCGGCCGGCACCGGCCGCCCGGCCACCTCGATCACGCCGGAGCTGATCGTCTCGAGCCGGTTGACGCAGCGGCAGAGCGTGGACTTGCCCGAGCCGGACGGCCCGATCACCACCACGACCTCGCCCAGGGCGACGTCGAGATTGATGTCGAAAAGGCACTGGAACGAGCCGAAGTGTTTGTTCAGGTCACGAATCCGGATCAGGGAGTCGGCGTTCGCGCCCTCGGTCGCCGGGATCACGGTGTCCGGCGGGCTCTTTCTGACGAACACGGCTGGCCTCCGCAAGAAGATCGGGCAATGCGGACATTCAACCGGCGGGCAATCTCTACCGTCCAACGAGAGTTTTTTCGCGGATCCATCAGAACTCTTTATGGGTGGTCTCACTCAGGCGAAACATGCTGCGGACATACTGATCCGGTGGACGTTCAGCAGTTGCGGGTGCTGGCTGAGGTGGCTCGCACGGGCTCGTACACGGCGGCGGCAGCTGCTCTCGGTTACACGCAACCGGCGGTGAGTTACCAGATGCGGCGGCTGCAGCAGTCGCTGGGCGCCCCGGTGGTGGTGCGGGTCGGGCGCGGGCTGCAGCTCACCGAGCTGGGAGAGGTGCTGCTGGGGCACGCCGACAACGTGTTCTCGGTGCTGCGGGCCGTCGAGCAGGACATGTCCTCCACGGTCGCGCGCGGCGGCGGGCTGGTGCGGGTGGTGGCGTTCCAGAGCGGCCTGATCCGGTTGCTGCCTCCGGTGATCGACCGGCTGCGCACCTCGAACCCGAACATCCGCATCACCGTGACCCAGGCCGAACCGGTGGAGGCGCGGCGGCTGATCCGGGCCGGTGAGGTCGACCTGGGCCTGCTCTGCAACTGGGCCAACGAAGACCTGCCCGAGGGTGAGAGCACCATGCTGCGGCGGGAACTCGTCACCGACCGGCGCTGCGTCGTGATGCCGGCCGGGCATCCGCTCTCGCGCCGCAAGAGCATCGACCTCAGCGAGCTGGCCGACTGCGACTGGGTGATGGAGAGTTTTCGCGACCGGTTCCTGGCCGCCTGCACCAACGCCGGTTTCAGTCCCAAGATCGTGGCCACGGTGGACGACGTGCTCACCGTGCAGGCTCTGGTCGCCTCGGGCATGGGCATCTCACTGATGAACGAGCTCGGTCTGCTCGCGCACGCGCGCACCGATCTGGTCTACCGCCCTCTGCGGGACTGGCCCCTGCGGCGTACCTATGCGCTGCTGTGGCCCGACATGGCGCGGGTTCCGGCGGTGGCCGCGGTGCTGCGCGAGGTGCAGGCGGTGGCGCGGGCGGTCCGGAAGAACACCCCGGTGGTGAGTTAGGCCCGGTGCACGTCACGGGGCCGGCCGGGTGACGGGTTGGCTGGGTGACGGGTTGGCTGGGCGACGGGGTTGGCTGGGCGACGGGGGTGGCTGGGTGACGGGGCCGGGCGGATCGCGGCATCGGGGGAGCGCGGCGTCCGGGGTAACCGGGGGCAGGTATCGGGGTGAAATCGGGTATCCGGGCCCGGTCGATGGGGCTCGCGAGCGGGCCGGATGTCACGGTGAACCCTCCCGAGCAGCCGTTTTCGTGGGAGGGCGACCGTGAGTGGTGAGGACCGCACCGAGCGCGAACGGGGTTTCCTCGACTCCGGGAAGGGCCCGGCGACGGGCCGCCGCCCCGGGGTCGGCGTCCCCACCCGGGGGTTGCGCGGTGTCGCCGTGATCTCGGGGTCACTGGCGGTCGTGGCCGGTGTGGTGCTGGGTGGGATGGTCGCGATCGACGCGGTGGGTGGAGGGCCCGGCGGGGGTGGTGCGCAGGACGCGTCGCTGGCCGCGTCCGATCTCCAGTCCACGGTGGCGCCCCCGACGGCCGGTGCCACTGCGGGCCCGGAGTCCGCGAGGGAGACGGAACCGGTGAAGCCGACGGAGACGAAGGACCCGGTCCGCACGAAGACGGTGACCCGCACGGTCGGGGTCACCGCGTCCCCCAAGGGCGGGAAGCCGGCGGTCTCGGCCAGCGCCGGTCCGAGGCGGAAGGCGCCGGGCCCGGTCGTCCGAGCGGCCGGCCTGATCAAGAATCTGAAGACCGGTCTGTGCGTGGATCTTCCGGGCACCGGCGCGGCCGGCGAGAACGTGCTCGTCACCCAGTACACCTGCACCTACGGCAGCGGCGACAACCAGGAGTACGAGCTCCTGCTGCAGCCCGACGGCACGTTCGCAATCCGCAACGTGAAGTCGCACTGGTGTCTCGACGTGAACGGTTCCGGCGCGGCCGAGTCGGGCATCGTGGTGAACACCCACACCTGCCTGCTCGGTGACGGCGACAACCAGATGTTCACGAAACAGAAGCAGGGCGGCGGTTTCTACCTGAAGAACGTGAAGAGCGGCCTGTGTCTGGACGTCTCGGACGAGGGTGACGGGAACCTGGCGGCCGACCAGCAGTTGCGGCTGCTGACCTGCTCGCCGGACGACGACCACGTGTGGACGTTCTCGTCCTGAGGTTCAGGCCGGCCGATCGGGCGGACGGTTCGGGCGGACGGTTCGGGCGGACGGTTCAGGCGGAGGGTTCAGGCCGAGAGCCGTCGCCAGGCCAGCTCGGCCAGGGTCGCGGCCTGCATCCCCAGCACCGAGTCGTCGAAGACCGCGGTGGGTGAGTGCAGCGGGGGAGCGGCGTCGGGGGAGACCTGAGCTCCCAGGAACACCAGGGTTCCGGGGACTTCCTCGAGCATGAACGAGAAGTCCTCCGAGGCCATCACCGGGGTCTCGAGCAGGTTGACCTGCTCCTTCCCGTGCAGCTCCTCCAGCCACCGCACGACCCGGGTGGTCTCGGCCGGGTCGTTGCGGGTCACCGGATACGAACGACGGACGCCCACCTCGACGGAGCAGCGGTGCGCGGCGGCCAGCGCGGTCACCAGGGCGGGAAGTTCGGTCGTCACCAGTTCGAGGGTCTCCTCCGAGAGCGCCCGCACGCCGAGATCGATCTGTACCTCGTGGGGCATCACGTTCGGGGCCGACGAGCTGCTGGCCAGCCGGGTCGCCGAGATCACGGCGGGATCACCCACCGGGATGCGGCGGGTGACGAAAGTCTGGATGGCCAGGATGATCTCGGCCGCCACCGGCACCGGGTCGACGCCCCCGTGCGGCAGGGCCGCGTGTCCTCCGGCCGCCCGCACCCGGAGCGTGATGCCGTTCGAGCTGGCCATCATCGCGCCCGGGCGGGTGCTGAACACCCCTCGCGGGCTCGCACAGTCGACGTGGATCGCGTAGGCCGCCACCGGACGTTCGCCCGCCTCGTCCAGCAGCCCCTCCTGCAGCATGAGCGGCGCTCCCCGGAAACCCTCCTCGCCGGGCTGGAACGCGAACACGACCGTTCCCGGCAGGTCGGCCCTGCGCTCGTGCAGCAGGCGCACCGCGCCGAGGAGGCCCGCGGTGTGCAGGTCGTGGCCGCAGGCGTGCATGGCTCCGTCGGTGGAGGCGAAGTCCAGGCCGGTGCTCTCGGTGATCGGCAGCGCGTCCATGTCCCCGCGCAGCAGCACGACCGGCCCGGGCCGCCCGCCCCGCAGCACGGCGACCACCGACGACAGCCGCAGACCGGTGGAGACGGAGAGGTCGAGCCCGTTCAGCGCCTCCAGAACCAGTGCCTGCGTGCGCATCAGGTGCAGGCCCACCTCAGGCACCGTGTGCAGACGGCGACGCAGGGCGACGAGGTGCGGGGTGAGCGGCGCCACGTCGTCGAGAAAGTTCGGCATGCTCTTCATCTGATCAATCTGGCAGCCCAGAGGTCACCGGGACGAGAGTGCTACGGATCGGGTGCGGCGCCGAGGGGTCGGTCAATGTCTTTCCGGACCTCGTTCGGTATGACGAAAGGGCAGATCTGATCCCCGGCCGGTGGTCGGGTGAACACTTGGCCCGGAGCATCCGTGTGGTGCTGCCAAGGTGGAGGGTCGCAGCCGTGGCGTTGCAGCCGTTCCAGGGAGAAGAACCGTGAACAGCGAACAGCAGAATTCCGATGGCGGGAGTTCGGCCGTGCCGCCCCCGGAGCCGGGGCGTTCCCCGGGCAGGAGCCGGTTCGGCCGGTCCCTCTCCCTCCAGGGGATGCACGGCGTCGCCGTGATCACGGGCGTGATCGCCGTGGTCGGTGGCATCGCCCTCGGTGGGGTGGCGACCGTGAGCATGGTCGCGGGCTCCGACGGGACACCGCAGCAGAACACGGCGCTCACGGCCACCGAACTGGGACCGGTGACCGACCCGACGGTGACCGCCGAGGCGACCACGGAGCCGGTGCAGACCAGCGTGGCCCCGCGGCCGAAGAGGACGCAGACGCAGGAGGCCGAGGCCCCGGTTCCGGTGCGCACCCGCACCGTCACCGAGAAGGCCGAGCCGGCCCCGTCTTCCGCGCCGGCCAAGGTGGCGAAGCAGAGCACGGCCGAGAAGGACAAGGCGGTCACGGCGGCCGAGGCGGTCGAGAAGAAGCCCGACACCGTCGTCCGCAACGTCGGGACGATCAAGAGTCTCGTCCTCGACAACCGCTGCATCGACCTGCCGGGCGCCGAGGGCGTCGCCGAGCTCACCACGCCGGTCTCGCACTACTGCTACCCGGGTACGACCGACAACCAGGAGTACGAGACCGTTCTGCAGTCGAACGGCACCTTCCTGCTGCGCAACGCCAAGTCGAAGTGGTGCTTCGACGTCCCCGGCCGGGAGGTCATGGGATCGGGCACCCAGCTGACGATGAGCGCCTGCAACATCGGTGACCAGGACAACCAGATGTTCAAGAAGCAGAAGCAGGGCAACGGTTTCTACCTGATCAACGTGAAGAGTGGTCTCTGCCTCGACATCTCGAACGCGGGCGGCAACGACAAGATCGACCAGGTGCTGACCCTGTACCCGTGCTCGCCGAACGACGACCACGTCTGGACGTTCAGCAAGAGCTGACCCGCTCCGGCCGGTCGACCCGTTGCGGCGGTACCGGGTGACGGCCGCGGTCCGGCCCCTCCGGTGATCCGGGACAATGCAGCGGTGAGCTCAGCCGAGGCCGAATGGCTACCCGTCGAGAAGGATCTGCTGGCTGCCGCCGACATCCCCGCGGCCGGGCCGGTGAGCGCGTTCCGGGGCTCGGTGGTGCGGGACCGCGGCCGCCGGGCCTGGACCGAGCCCCTGGACAGGTTCCCGCAGAACCTGTTCACGGTCCGCGTCGGCGGCGATGTCGTGGTGGGCCGCAAGCTGCTGTCGCCGTTGTGGCAGCAGGGGCTGATCGCGGAACCGTACTGCTCGCGGGTGCGGGCGGGCCACGTGCTGGGGGTGCTCGACACGTTCCGGTCGGACTCCCGGGCCGTGAGCGTGTTCTTCCACCCGTTCACCGAGGCGGAGCGGCGTGGGGTGATCGACGTGATCGCGCGCCGGCCGGGTACCGAGATCGTGTTCCCGTTCAGCAAGGTCTACCCGGAGGGGGAGATGCTCTCGCCGCCGCAGGGCTGGTCGCTGCCAGCCGGGCGACCGGACTCGCTGGCCCGGGGCGAGGAACTGCTGCGGGAGGTCTCGGTCGGGCTGGTGGCAGGCGGTTCCCGGCCGGATCCGGTGGTGTTCGACCCGGCCTGCTCGACCGGTGACTTCCTGGCGGCGGTCAAGCGGGGCGTGCCGGGGGCGCGCACGATCGGGCAGGACCTGTCCGCGGAGATGGCCGGACACGCGGCCTCCCGGGTCGACGAGGTGCATCACGCGGACGCGGCGTTCCCCGTACTGGCCGACGGAACGGCCGATTTCGTGTTCTGCCGGTTCCTCAACGCCGAGGTGGTGACGACGCTGCAGGCCCGTCGGCACCTGGCGCGACTGAGCCGGGTGGTGGCCCCCGGTGGGGTGCTGGTGGTGTTCGGGCACACACCGGTCCTGGTCACCGGGGCCGAGATCGCCGCGTCCGGGCTGAGTCTGGAGACCTGTTCGGCGAGCGGGGGCGAGGGGAGCGTCTTCCAGTTCTACTCGGCCCGCCGCGCCTGAACCGGCTGGCGCCCGGTGACGGCCACAGGTTTCAGCGCACGGACTCGGTCTCGGCATCGGTGCGCAGGGCGTACGGACGCCCGAAGTCGTCGAGGCCCGGATGGGACACCGGTGAGGGGGCCGGGCCGTCGATCGGGCCGACCCCGGCCGCGGCGGCCCGGGTGCGCAGGTGCTCGAGAACCTGGTTCTCGCGGCGGGCCCGGGGGGAGGGCCGGTCGGCCTCCTCGAACAGGTACACCGTGGCGTCCCCGTGCTGCTGGTCGATGGCGAGGACCCGGAAGCGGGTGGTCACGTCGAACATCACGGTGTCGGTGTGCCCGACGAGAAGCGGTGTGCGACGCCCGGTCTCCGACCAGATCACGTAGTTGACCAGGGGACCGGCGTCGACCCCGCTGGCCGGGAAGGCGTTGCGGTCGGCCCGGGTGAAGGCCGGCTCGGTGAGCACGCTGCCGGGGAAGAAGGTGTTGAGCCGGACCTCGCCGCGCGGGGCCCGGTGGAAGCAGGCGCCGTGGTGCACGGGCAGCCGGTTCAGCCCGGCCACCAGGCAGGCGACGGTGTCGCGGTCACCCTCGTGCGCGGGGCCGTTGCGCAGCCGGGTGTCCAGCCCGGTCAGGGCGCCACGCAGGTAGGCGCGCAGGACCGCGAGCTCCTGGGCCACGACGGCCGAGGACGTGTTGAGCAGCATGCCGCGCAGCTCGGGGGACTTGCTCTCCAGCAGGCGGACCACCTCGGCCAGGTCGGCGTCCAGCCCGGGGCCGACCTGGTCGCGGCAGCGGTGCCGCTCCGGCGGGGTGCTCTCGTGGCCGGGGCGCACGAGCGGCACGAAGGGCCGGGTCTCGACGACGGCCAGCGGGGGAGTGGGGTCTTCGACGTCTTCCGGCGGGTCGGCGGGGTCGGCGAGGGCATCCATCGCGGTGACCTCGGGCAGTTCACCGGTGCCGGTCCCGGACGGGTCCGCCTCCTCCACCGGGACGTGGACGGCCGCGCTGGTGGGGCGGGTGCCGAGCCCGATGAGGAGGAGTCCGACGAGGATCAGGATCACCGCGGCGGCGATCGTGATCTGCTGGGCGTTCATGTCAGCCGGCCCGTAGCCCGTTCGTCAGGGCGTTGCCACGCAGGGTACGCAACGCGTAGAACAGGCGGCTCTTCACCGTACCGACCGGGATGCCGAGCACTTCGGCGGCCTCGGCCGCGGTGCGGTCCTTCAGGTAGACCTCTTCGAGCACTGCCCGGTGTTCCGGCCAGATTGAGCTGAGCATGTCGTGAACCACCATCCCGACGAGGATCTGATCAGTCCCGTCTGTCCCATCTTGCCGCATCGGGGCGTCGTGGTGCTGCAGCTCCACCTCGCTGGGGCGGGCCTGGCGCATGCGGTGGTGGTCGATCGCGACGTTCGCGGCCACGCGGCGTAGCCAGGAGCCCACCGAGCCGTGCTGCGGGGTGAGCAGATCGATGCGTCGCCAGGCCCGGGTGAACGTCTCCTGAACGATGTCCTCGGCGCGCCCGGTGTCACCCCCGGTGAGGCGGCTGGTGTACGCCAGCAGGCCGGCGCGATGGGTGTGGACGAGGTCGACGAAGCGCTTCTCCTGCTCGCTGCGGCCGACGGTGTCAGTGGTGGGACGGACCCGGGGGACGGTCGACAGGGGCCGGGTCTGTTCCGCGATCTGCGACATGTTCCGAGCCTGGCAAGAACAGAGTGACGCTCGGTACAGGGTGTGCCCCCGCCCTCAGGGGGACGGCCCCCCGGGAAGAACGGGGGCAAACCCTATTGACTATGGCTCCGTCACAGATCGGCGCATATTGCTGCATAGGGTCTGCCGCCGGTCGGCACAGGTCTGTGGGGCCGCCCTCTTCGTCACGATCAGATATCGGCGGTCTCCAGGGCCGGTGCCATCGCGGTCTGGATCAGCCGGCCACCACGCCGGGTGAGGAGCTGGGCCCGGCCGGGCGGCAGGTGCCGGGCCTTCACGTTGCCCAGCAGCGGGCCCTCGTTGGGCGGGCACGACAGCGCCAGGTCGGGAGTGTTCAGCTCCTGCATCCGGCGCAGGACCGGGTCCATCGACATCCGCATCAGGCCGGCCGCCGCGCGGGTCAGCACGACGTGCAGGCCGATGTCACCGGCCTGCGGCAGGAGCGGCACGAACTCGCTCAGCGGATTGTCCATGCCCGCGATCAGGTCGTAGTCGTCGATCAGGACGAACAGCAGGGGGCCCTTCCACCAGTCGCGGCGGCGCAGCTGGTCGGGGGTGATGTCCGGCCCGGGCAGCCGGGGTTTCAGACCCGAGACAGCGTCCGCCGCGGTGTGTTTGGTGGTGTCCAGCGAGACCGAGTAGCCCAGGCGGTACTCCTCGGGGATCAGGTCGAACAGCTCGCGGCGGTAGTCCACCGCCATGATCCGTGCCTCCTGCGGGGAGTACCGCTCGAGGATGCCCTTCAGCACCACGCGCAGCAGGTTCGTCTTCCCGCTCTCGGTGTCGCCGAGCACGGTCAGGTGCGGCTGGGCGCGGAAGTCGTGCCAGACCGGCTTGAGATGGGTCTCGTCCAGGCCCAGGGCGATCCGGATGTCGCCCTCGACCCCGGGCAGGTCCTCGACCGGAAGCTGCATCGGCAGCGTCCGCACCGGCCGCACCGTGGGCCCGCTCCAGCTGTCCACGACTGACGAGACCAGGTGACGGGTGCCCTGCACCAGGTCGGCGGCGGTGCTCAGGCCGTCGATCCGGGGCAGCGCGCCGAGGAAGTGCAGCTTGCTGTCCGTCAGACCGCGTCCCGCCTGCTTCGGCACCTGCGCCGCGGCCCGCAGGTCGATGCCGGACTCGACCGCGTCACCCAGCCGCAGCTCCAGCTTGGTGCCGATCTTGTCGCGCATCGTGTGGTGGATCTCCGACCAGCGAGAGGCCGTGAGCAGGATGTGGACGCCGTAGTTCAGGCCCCGCCCGGCGATCTCGCGCACCTTCTCCTCGGCCGCCTCGAACTCCTGGCGCAGCGTGAACCAGCCGTCCACGACGAGGAAGACGTCGCCGAAGGGGTCCTCGACGGCGCCCGAGGCCAGCAGTTCGCGGTAGGCGGGCATCCCGGCCACGTCGAGCGCGGCGAACTGGCGCTCACGTTCGGTCAGCAGCGTGGAGATCTCCGCGATCGTGCGGTTGATCCGGTCCGGGTCGTGCCGCCCGGTCACCCCACCCACGTGCGGGAGGTCACCGATCGCGGACAGCGAGCCACCGCCGAAGTCGAGGCAGTAGAACTGCACCTCGCGCGGCGAGTGGGTGAGAGCCAGACCGGTGATCAGCGTGCGCAGCAGCGTGCTCTTGCCGCTCTGCGGGCCACCCGCGATACCGGCGTGGCCACCGACCCCGGCCAGGTCCACCACCAGCAGGTCGCGGATCTGCTCGAACGGCTTGTCGATGAGACCGATCGGCACCTGCAGCAGCTGCGAGGGATCGCTCTCGACCGGGCGCAGGCCGTGGTCGGGGTCGGGAAGCAGCGGCGGCAGCACCTGGTCCAGCGTCGGCGGCTGCTCCAGCGGGGGCAGCCACACCTGGTGCGCCGGGGGCCCCTGCTCGAACAGGCGTGAGGCCAGCACCGACATCACCGACGACTGCAGCGGCGCGGCCACGCCCTCGCCGTCGTCCTCCGACTTCGGCTTCTCCTCCTCGGCCTCCACCGGCTTCGCCACCGGCAGGTAGCTCACCCCGTACGGGAGCACCTGACTGGCGATGACCTCCTGGCGGATCTTCTTCGACCGCAGCCGGTGCGGGCCGGACACGTAGGCGGCCTTGAAACGGGTGATGGTGGCGACGTCGGAGCGCAGGTAACCGTTACCGGGCGCCGACGGCAGCTCGTAGGCGTCCGGCACACCGATGACGGCCCGCGACTCCATGGCCGAGAAGGTACGCAGACCGATCCGGTACGAGAGGTGACCCTCGAGCTGGTGGATACGGCCGTCGTCCAGACGCTGCGAGGCGAGCAGGAGGTGCACCGCCAGCGACCGGCCGAGCCGGCCGATCATCACGAACAGGTCGATGAAGTCGCCGTGGGTGGCGATCAGCTCGCTGAACTCGTCGACGACGAGGAACAGGGTGGGCAGCGGATCGAGCGCCGCGCCCTTCACCCGGGCCCGTTCGTAGTCGCGCACCGAGCTGTAGTTGCCCGCCGCGCGCAGCAGTTCCTGGCGCCGCACCAGCTCACCGCTCAGCGCGTCGTGCATCCGGTCGACCAGAGCGGCCTCGTCGGCCAGGTTGGTGATGGTCGCGGACACGTGCGGAAGGTCGTCCAGGCCGGCGAAGGTCGCACCACCCTTGAAGTCGACCAGCACGAAGTTCAGCGTCTCCGACGAGTGCGTCGCCGCCAGACCCATCACCAGGGTGCGCAGCAGCTCGCTCTTGCCCGAGCCGGTCGCGCCGATCAGCATGCCGTGCGGGCCCATGCCGTCCTCGGCGGACTCCTTGATGTCCAGCTCGATCGGTGAACCGTCGGCGGCGACGCCGATCGGGACCCGCAGCCGGTCCTTCGGCTTGCGCGAGGCCCAGGCCGGGCGCGGGTCGTAGTTCTCGAGGTCGTCGATCCCGAGCAGCAGGGGCAGGTCCAGGTCCGCCGTGAGACCGTCCTGCACCTGCTGGTCCGAGCCGCCGCTCCGGGTCGAGTGCGGCGCCAGCAGTTTGGCCAGCGACCGGGCCCGGTTCAGCGACAGGCCGTCGGGCGAGCACAGCCGGGTCCGCACCTCACGGCCGACCCGGTCCTTCTTCACCATGTCCACGTTCGTCGCCGTGACGTCCAGCGTGAGCACCCCTCGGCCCGCCGCCTCGGCGTGCCCGTCCAGGTCGATCATCACCGCGTTCCGGTAACCGCTGGCGAGGAACCGCGCGCCGGGCGGAATGCGTCCACCGTCGTTGATCACCACGACGAAAGGCTCCTCGCGCGAAGGAGTCGCACCCGACTCGAACTTCGCGCGCTCCCCGAACGGCTGCCCCAGAAGACGTTCCACGTCCTCCAGCGACTCCCCGAACAACCGCACCGGGCCCGCCGCGTCCACCGCGCTCTCGTGCTGTGCGTGCGGCAGCCACTTCATCCAGGTCCACTCCGGCGCCGCGTCCTTCGACGTGCACACCGCCACCAGCACCTCGTCCGGGGCGTGGAACGTGACCAGCTGGGCGATGAGCGCCCGCACCATCTGCCGGGCGTCCTCCTTGGTGCCCTCGTCGCTGCCCACCCGGATGTGCGCGAAACCCCGCACGAACAGGGCCACCGGCTGGTCCGGGATCATCGTGTACGCCTTGATGAACCGCCGCAGCGCCTTGGCCGCGATCGGCTCCAGGTCCTCCACCGGCTTGGTCTGCAGCGGGGTGATGCGCACCGCCAGCCGCTGCGGACCGTACCCGACCCGCAACTCACCGAAATCCGGGTGTGCGGGCCGCCGTTCCCACAACCTGCTCGTCATCGCCATCGACCACAACGACTCCGGGTCCGGATGCCGCCAGGCCAGCGCCGAGCGCTGCTTCTCCGCGAAGGTGCGCACCTGCCGACGCGTCTGGGACAGGTACCGCAGATAGTCGCGCCGGTCGCCCCCGACCTGGTGCTTGCGGTCACCGCCGGCCGTCACCATCTGACCGGCCGCCATGCCCACCATGCCGGCGGCCATCATGCCCATCATCAGGTAGCTCATGCCCCCACCGCCGGAGCTGCCACCACTGCCACGGTTCGTGTACATGAGCAGCATGCCGCCGGTCATGAGCATCATCGGCAGCACGGTGATGAGCATGCGCATTCCCGCCGGCTTGACCTCCGGCAGTTCGGGCGGCTCCTGGAGAGTGATCTCCCCGTGCGGCATCTCCGGTCCGTTCCGGCGTGCGGGCCGGCGGAAAGGTACGGTCGTCACACCACTCACACGGATGAGGTGGCCGGAGCGCTCACCGGATATTCATCCGAATCGAGATCCGATCGGTGAACCGACCGGACGTCCGCCACGTGCAACCCGGTATGCCCGACACCAGCACCGGCGAGCTCTGCAGGCTCGTCATCACCGGACCGACCAGCCAGGTCGATCTGTCGGTGCCCGTCCACGTGCCGCTCGCGGACCTGCTGCCCGCCCTGCTGCACGCGCTCGGCCCGGACCTCGCGGACCGTGGCCTCGAGCACAGCGGCTGGGTTCTGCAGCGCCTCGGTGAGACCCCCCTGGACGAGGACCAGACCGTTGACGAACTCGGCCTCGCCGACGGCCAGCACCTGCACCTGCGCCCCCGCTCCGAACAGATCCCGCCGCTCGACTTCGACGACCTGATCGACGGCATCGCCACCGGCCTGAGCACCCGCTCCGGGCTGTGGCGACCGGCCTGGACCCGCACCGCGGCCCTCGTCACCTCGGTCGCGACCATGCTCGTCGGCGCCGCCACCCTCTGGTTCGAGGGCGGATCCCTCGCCCGCGCCGCCTTCGGAGTCGTCGCCGCCGTCGCGTTCCTCAGCGGTGCCTGGGTCGCCGAGCACCGGGTCAAGGACCGCGCGGTCGCCGTCGTCCTGGCCGGCGGTGCCGTGCTCTTCGGGGTGGACGGCGCGATCGGGCTGTCCGGCTTCCTCGAGCTCGCCGACCGGACCGGGCCCGCCGTCACCATGTTCGTCGCCGCCACCATGCTCGTCGTGACCGGCATGGCCGCGAACCTGATCATCCGCCCCCGCCGCATCACCCCCTGGGTCACCCTCCTCCTGGTGACCACCGTTCTCACCCTGGTCACCGGCGTCCTCGTCCTCCTGACCAACCTCAAGTACGTCCAGATCGCCACGCTCGGGCTGCTGCTCGCCGCGGCCGTCCGGCCCTACGTGCCCAACCTCGGCTTCCGGCTCTGCCGCCTGCGTCTGCCGGAACTCCCCGTCGTGCCCGAGGACCTGCAGAAGGACATCGACCCCGAACCCGGGGCCGAGGTCGTCGACGGCGCCGCCACCGCCGACCAGCTGATGACCGCCCTCTACGTCGGCATCGGCCTTCCGTCGGCCGTGGCCCTGGTGCTCCTGGCCGCCGAACCCGGCTGGCTCGGCCCGTGCGCCGCCGCCGTCGCCTCGATCCCGCCGCTGCTCGCCCTGCGCGTCATGACCAGCGCCTGGCACCGCCTGGCCCTCGCCGTCCCCTCGGTGATCGGCATCGGCGCGATCGCGATCTGCGCCGCCGCCGACGCGAACACCCTCGGCCGCCTGCTCCTCGTCACCGCCCTGGCCGCCGGCGCCGCCACCCTGGCGACCCTCGCCCACACGCTCCAGCTGCGCCGGCTCACCCCGGTCTGGGGCCGGGCCGGCGACATCCTGCACGTGCTCGCGCTCGCGGCGCTGGTACCGCTGGCGATCGGCGTCCTCGGCTACTACGCCCTGATCCGTTCGATGGTGGGCTGACATGCAGTCACGCCGGGACCAGGTCGAGGCCCAGTCGTACATGACCCAGCGGCTGGCGGGCGCGCTGGTGAGCGCCGAGCCGGACAGCGTGGAGAACCCCACCCGCCGTGACCTGCGCGGCTTCGCGGCCAGTGTCATGGTCGGCCTGCTGGCCTGCGGGGGAGTGGCGTTGTACGCGCTGCTCTCGTCCAGCGGCTCGACCGCCTGGCAGGCGGCGAACACCCTGATCGTCAACAAGACCGACGGCAGCCGCTACCTGATGATCGACGGTCTGCTGCGCCCGGTGGAGAACCTGGCCTCGGCGCGTCTGGCGGTCGGCGGGGCGGTGACCACGGCGTCGGTGAAGAGCAGCACCCTGCAGGACGTTCCGCGCGGGGAACCGATCGGCATCCAGGGCGCGCCCGACAGCCTGCCCACCACGACCGGCCTCGCGACCGGCATCTGGCGGGTCTGCGCGACCACCCCGAGCGCGAACTACGCCACGGCCCCCACCGTCGGGGTGGTCACGGACATCGGGTCGGAGCCGTCCACCGACCGTTTCACCGACGACGAGGGCCTGCTCGTCACCGCCCCGGGACGCAGTACGACCCTTCTCTGGCAGGGGCAGGCCCTGCCGCTGGGCGAGCCCTGGGTGGCGGACGTACTCGGCTGGGGCAACGTGACCCCGCTGCGGGTGCCCACGGCCTGGCTCGACCTGATCCCGGCCGGTCCCACACTGGGGCCGTCCCCGGTGCCCGGCGCCGGCGGGCCCGGACCCGAGATCGACGGTCAGCGGGCCCGGATCGGTGACTTCTTCGCCACCGGGACCACCGTCGACAGCACCTACTACGTGCTGCAGCGCAACGGCCTGTCGGCGCTGAACCGCACCCAGTACCTGCTCGGCAGCGGCGACTCGGGCCGTCCGACCCGCACCATCAGCGCGGCCGGGCTGGCCGCGGCGCAGAAGACGTCGCCCGCGAACAGCAGTGGCCTGCCGAGTGTTCCGCCGGCGGTGAACCGCGAGTCCAGCGGCAGCGCGCCGTGCGTCGAGCAGTCCGCGGCCGGCACCGACCAGGTCGACCTGGTCCGGGCCCCGCTGCCGGCCGGGGCGCACGTCGGCAACGGCTCGACGCAGGAGAACGTCAGCGAGCCCACGCAGGCCGTACGGGTCGTGCCGGGAGCCGGCCGCCTGGTCGGCCTCTCGCTCGCCGAGGACGGCTCGAACCCCTCGTACCTCCTGGTCAACGACTCCGGCACGGCGTACCCGCTGGCCGACGAGGACGTGATCAAGGCGCTGGGGTACGACGCGACCCAGGCGGTCGGTGTGCCCCGGTCGTTCATCGGCCTGTTGCGCCCGGGAACCCTGCTGAGCACGGCGGGCCTGCGGTGACGGGCATCTTTTCAGACCACCGCCAGGAGGTTCCTGGCGGGAAGGAGCCGGTGACGCCGAAAGTCGGTGTGCCGGTGCGCGACACCCCATCAGGAGAGGAAAACCGTCATGGCGACTGGTGCCAACGGCCAGAGGACATACGACCCGGTCACCACCCAGAACATGCTCGCGGCGTTCGACACCGCGCAGGCCGAGTGCAAGACGATCCAGAGCGGCGTCGACTCGGCGCAGGCGCTGCTGGCGTCCTCGTACTCCGGTGACGCGGCCACGCGTTACCAGAACAGCATGAGCGAGTGGCGTTCCGGCTTCACCCGCGTGCAGAACGCCCTCAACATGATCAACGAGTCGATGGGCCAGTACCGCGTCGTCACCACGACGACCGAGACGAACAACCAGAGCTACGGCTCCGGCTGGGCGCAGGGCGTCTGATCCGCTTCCGCGGATCCGCACAAGCAACTACAGAATCCCTGGAGACGAGATGACCAACGGTTACAGCTACAACCCGCAGGGTGGTCTGGACACCGGCGCCGACCTCATCGCGCTGACCAAGAAGCTCGAGAGCTCGCTGGCCGACCTCACCCGCGCGGCCGAGGCCTTCAAGATCGCCAACGAGGGTGAGGCCCCCGCCAACTACGCGGTGGCGCAGAACGAGTGGAACCAGGGCCAGACCGCCATGAACATGGCGATGGGCAAGGGTATTCAGGCGCTCGACGCGATCCACAACGAGATCCTGATGGGCGACAAGAAGGGCGCCGCCGGCTTCGGCGGCTGACCAGACGTCAGCGTGCGGACGTCGGTGACCGGTGTCCTCCGGTCGCCGGCGGCCACCTGAAAAGGGAAGGGAGGCAGAAGACATGGCAGAGCCCATCGTCATCAACGAGGCCTACCTGAAGGCCCGGAAGACGGACTTCGCGAACTTCTACGACCAGGCGGTCTCCCGGCTCGGCTACCACAGCTGGACCACGGGTCAGACGTTCAACCTGAGCCAGAAGCTCGTGATGCCGAGCGGTGGCGGTAAGTTCACCCCCGGTACGAACCTGTACAACGCCGCCGAGGCGGTGCGCGAGAACTTCGCCGGCCGGATGGGTCAGTTCAAGATCCAGTCGGAGAACCTCTACGAAGGTCTGGACGACCTCCTGGAGAACCAGGAAGAGATCCAGAACCTGAACAACATCACGGCGGACGAGTTCGGGTACTACGTCGAGGAAGTTGCGAGCGGACCGGCGACGACCAGTGGCGGTCAGACCACCTGACCTGTCACGACAGTGACGACGGTGCCGGCCGCACCGGCCACCGGGCCGGTGCGGCCGGGCGGTCAGCCAGAGATCAGGAGTGGTGAGAGGGATGGACATTGGCGTCACCATTGAGATGGTGGTGGCCCGGGTGCTGGGATTCGGTCTCGGCGTGGGGGCTGGCGACAAGGACCCGGCTGACGAGTTCAGGCCTGCCACGATTGCCTCCGGCACCAAGGAGTGGCTCTACGTCAGCCACAAGGAAGACAAGCTGACCGCAGGCTGGAAGCCGGGGACCAGCGACGGGAAGCTGACGTTCTGGCGTAAGCACCCGGGTACGCACGTCGAGTGGATCGAGATCCAGCTCACCGGTACGGCGGACAACAACACCACGATCCGCAAGGAAGACACCGGCAGCTTCAGCGGCAGCGACCTGCCCAAGATTCGGGACGCCTGGCAGACTTTCGCCCGGGAGGTTCCCAAACTGGTGGGGAGTCAGTCGGGTTCGGTGCTCGACCCGGCCTCGATCCTCAACACCCGTGCCGCGTTCGATGCGATGGGGCTGTACTACCACAATCGCTGGACCGACATGGACAACATGATCAAGGACGTCAAGAAGGACGACAGTGCCTTCAAGGGGTCGGCCAGCCAGGCCTACGTCCGGTCCGTCGAGATCGGCAAGGTCAAGGTGGCCGAGGCCAAGGCCGCCAGCGACAGCTTCACCAAGACCTTCGGGGCCGCGGGGGACGCGGCCGCCCAGTTCGCCAAGGATCTGGACGAGGAGTTCCGGAAGGTCTGGAGCCATCCGACGCTGGGCAGCGCCCTGCTCAACCCCCACAACTTCGTGGTCAAGGCCCTGAACGGGGCCACCGTCACGAGCAACTACCAGCAGGCGAACGGCGGCCGGCAGTCCAACGGGTACACGTCCACCCAGACGAGCAATCCGAACGCCTCGCTGACCGACCTGAACTCCGGCGACAACCTCGCGACCAACGGTGGTACCGGCGACAACGGTGGTGGCCTCATCACCAACAGTGTCAAGAACTGGTACACCATCTCGATCACCATTCCCGGCATCGAGAACCCCGGCCCGCACGACGTCTTCAACAAGGCGAGCTGGCAGGTCATCGACCAGGGCCTGCGCAAACGGTGGGCCGAGATGCTCGCCGCGTCGTTCCCCAAGACGATCGCGTCCGCCGCCGCCATGAACACGGCCTTCGAGGCCGCGGTGCCGCAGCTGAAGGTGCCGGAGGTCAAGAAGAACCCGAAGCCGCCCTACAACGCGGACGTCAACAGCGGTGGTCTCAACACCGGTGGCATCAACTGGCCGAACTTCGACCTGGGCGGCGGCGGCGGTGGTGGGGGCGGCGGTAACAACAACCTCAACATCCCGTCGTTCAACTGGGGTGACGGCCCCAACCTGAACTTCGGCCCGACGCCCGACCTCACCGGTGGCGGTGGTGGCGGCGGCCTGAACCTCGACGACGGCCTCGGAAACCCCAACTCCAGCCCCAACCTGAACCTCGACACGACAGACAGCCCGTTCTTCTCGAGCGGCGGCGGGGGTGGGCTCGGCCCGGACGACGAGACCCTCACGGGTCTGAACCGGATGTCCTCGCTGGCGCCGGAACTCGACCTCAACGACAACGGGATCCTGGACTCCGAGGAGAGCGCCACCGGTGGCTCGAACTTCGGCGGCGGGCTCGACTCCGACGGGAACGGGATCCCCGACGCCGAGGTGGGTGGCGGTGTCGGCGGGGGTGTCGGCGGCGGTGTCGGCGGGGACATCGGCGGCGGTATCGGTGGAGGGATCGGCGACGGTCTGGGGCTGGGCGGTGCGGCCGGAACGCCCACCTCCCTGGGCCAGCTCGGGCGCAAGCAGCTCGCTGCCCTGCGCGACGCGGGTGCGCTCGACGACCAGCCGATCACCGACGAGATGCGGGACGCGCTGGAGGAGGCCGGTCTTCCGGCCGGCGGCGCCACGAACCTCGGTGAGCTCAGCGACGCTCAGCTCGACGCCCTGTCCGACGCCGGGCTGCTCGACGACATCGACCTGAGCGCGGCCGACCAGGAGATCCTCTCGAAGGCCGGTCTGCTCACCCCGGAGAACCTGGGCGACCTCTCCGCCAGCCAGCTCGACGCGCTGCAGGAGTCCGGGGCCCTCGACGACGTGCCGCTCACCGGCGCGATGATCGACGCCCTGGCCGAGGCCGGGATGCCGGCCGACGGTGCGAGCACGCTGGGCGACCTGAGCCTCGACCAGCTCGACGCCCTGCAGGACAACGGGCTCCTCGACGACCTGGGTCTGACCGACGAAGACAAGCAGATCCTCCAGGACTCCGGGCTGCTGAGCTCCGGCGACGGCCTCGACCTCGGCTCGTCGCTCACCGAGACACCCTCCGACCTGGGCGATCTCAGCGGTGGGCAGCTCTCGCAACTGCAGAGCTCGGGACTGCTCGACGACATCCCGCTCACCGGCGAGCAGATCGCCGAGCTCCAGGCCGATGGTCTGCTCGGGTCCGACACCACCGGCATCGACTCGCTGGGTGACCTGTCGACCGCGCAGCTGCAGGACCTGCAGCGGGCCGGTCTGCTCGACGACGTCGACCTGACCCCCACCCAGCTGGCCGAGCTCGGGGTCGGCGGTTCCGGTCTCGACGCGGACACCGGCGGGCTGGGAGCGGGGCTCGGTTCGGGGCTCGGTTCGGGGCTGGGGGCGGGTCTCGGTTCGGGACTGTCCTCCTCCGACCCGGGCACCGACGGTCTGGGCGGGGGCCTCGGATCGGGGCTGAGCCCCGACTCGTTCGGCTCCGACACCCCGCTGAGCTCGTTCCCGACGGCGATCGACACGATGGACGTCGGTGGCGGCGGCGCGAGTGGTGGTCTCGGGGCCGACACCGGCACCCCGCTGAAGAACGTCTCCGCGGCGATGTCGTCGAACATGCCGGGCAACACCGGCCTTTCCACGGGCGGCATCAAGCCGGACGGTGAGCTGGCCGGGGCCAGCAACATCGGCAACCTGACCACGTCGATGGAGGACGCCCAGGCGGCCGACGCGGCGGCGAAGCTGAACGGCACCAGTGGCCAGGGCATGATGCCGATGATGCCCGGTATGGGTAATCCTGGTGGCGGCGCGCAGGGCAAGGAGCGGGAACGCAAGACCTGGCTCACCGAGGACGAAGACGTCTGGGGCACGGATCCGTTCGACGCCGCCCCCGCAGTGATCGGCCGTTCCGACGCCGACGACGACTTCGACGTCACGGAAGAGCCGATGATGCCGGGCTTCCCGAGCGCACCGCGCCCGGCGCCGAAGCCCGACCACCAGCGCAGGCCCGGCCGGGCCTGAGCCGGCCGGCGTCAAACTTTTTCAGGAGCGATGAGGAGAGATGGCACCGTACGAACCGGGGACCTCGATCGAACAGGTGGTGTTCAACGTGCTCATGCACGCTCTGGGCGCGCCCGGCGGGGTGGGATCGATCGATCCGGCGGTGACCCCGGGGGAGGTGGGCAAGCCGGGGGCACCACCCTGGCTGGTTCTGGTGGCCCAGGGCGACAAGCCCTCGGCGGGCTGGACGGCCGAGCGGACGGACGGGAAGCTCACCTTCTGGCGGCGGCTGGACTCCACGAAGAACGAGTACGTGGAGATCCAGCTGGCCGGCAGCCCGAACATCAACACGTACGACGCAAATACGCCCGGCGTGGGCAACCTGGTGCTGACCCGGGACGCCTGGCAGCAGTTCTACCAGGCCGTGCCCGGCTACATGGGTGACGGAAAGGTGCTGGACCCCAGCAGTCTTCACCGCACCCGCCTCTGGTATGCGGCGGTGGCCGAGTACTACGGCCAGAAGCTCGACGAGATGCTGTCCATGCTCGACAATCTCGACCAGGACTCGACGTCGTTCCGGGGCTCGGCCAGCGAGACCTTCGTGTCGCGGATCCACACCGCGATGGGCAAGGTCGAGGGCGCCCGGGAGAAGGCCCAGGCCTGGGACTCGGCGTTCGACGGCGCCTATCAGGCGGCCCGCAACTTCCAGGAGCAGGTGCTGCGGGAGCTGGCCAATCTCGGTGCCCGCTACGAGGGGGCACTGCTCAACCCGATCAACTTCGTGATCAAGCTGCTCAACAGTGCCCGTCTGGAGTCGACCCTGGCGGCCCTGGCCGGACAGGACCTGAACGCCGACCACAACGTCACGTCCGACGGTGTCCTGGGGGCCGGGGGTGGTGAGGAGAAGACCGTCGCCTCGCACACGATCCTCATGACCATCCCGGAACTGGGGGCGGCGGCCGGGCCGTACGACGTGTTCCAGGCCGGCAGCTGGACGGCGCTCGACTCCGCGATCCGGGCCAAGTGGGCCACCGAGGTGTCGTCGCTCTTCCCCGACTCGCTGGCCGCCGCCACCCGCCTGGTGACCGAGTTCGAGCGGGCGACGGCCGCTCTCGAGGGGCGCCCGATCCCCGGCGACGGCACCGAGACCTCCCAGAACAACACCCCGAACGCCGACAACAATCCCAACTCTCCGGGGGCGGGTGGTGACAACCAGTTCGGGGACGGCGAGAACGGTGACCCCGATCCGGCCACGGGCGGAAGCCAGGTCGGCAACACGTTCACCAACCTGCCGCCGGACACCCCGACCGGCAACGGCCCGGGCGGGCTCGGCCTGGGGCAGGACACCCGCTTCTTCGGCGGCGGTGGCGACGCGAACACGTTCGGTACCCAGGACGTCGTCAACGGGGCCGGCGAGTTCGGCGGTGGGGGAGACGCTTCGGCCTTCCGCACCGACCCGAACGCGTTCGGTTCCGGCAGTGCGGGCGGTTTCGGTGACGGTGGCTTCGGGGCCGACGGCGGCGCGGCCGGCGGAGCCGGAGCGGGGCAGCTCAATCCGGGTTTCGTCATGGGCGCCGGTACGCTCGTCGGCTCGGGCGGCGGCGACGGTGGCTTCGGCGGCTCGAGCTTCGGATCCGCCGGGCTGGGCCTGTCGCTGGGCACGATGAGCCAGGGCCAGCTGTCGCGGGTCAAGACCTCGGGGCAGCTGGAGCAGTTCCTCGTCACCGACGAGATGCGGGACGTCCTGAGGGACGCCGGGATGGCGGCCGACGGGGCGGTCACTCTCGACGAGCTCACCCTGGAACAGCTCACCGAGCTCCAGGAGCAGGGACTGCTCGACGACCTGGTGGTGAGCAGCGAGCAGAACAACGACGACAACTGGATCCTGGGGCCGGCGGGACTGGGCGGCCTGACCGCGACGCAGCTCATCCAGCGCCGCGACGACGGTGGTCTCGACGGGATCCCGCTCACCGACGACATGCGAGACGCCCTGGCCTCGGCCGGGCTGGACGCGCCAGACGCCTCGACGCTCGGCGACCTGAGCGACGACCAGCTCCGGGAGCTGCAGGGTGACGGGCTGCTCGACGGGGTCGGAGCCGACTCCGGGCCGGGCCGCTCCGACGACGACGGGGCGATGCTGTTCTCCTCGTCCTCGCTGGACTCCGGGTCGAGCCTGCGCATGCTCAGTGGCCCCCAGGACCTGGGGGATCTCACCGGCGGTCAGCTCGGCGACCTGCAGGACGCCGGGCTGCTCGACGACGTCCCGGTCACGTCCGAGCAGCTCAGCACGCTCCAGGAGGACGGGCTCCTGGGGAGCGACGGCTCCGCGCTGGAGTCGCTCGGTGACCTGACCCCCGGTCAGCTGGAAGACCTGCAGCGGGCGGGGCTTCTCGACGACGTCGATCTGAGCCCGGGGCAGCTGTCCGAGCTCGGTCTGAGTAACGACCCGGTCGCTCAGGGTCGAACCGGGGGCAGCTCTTCGGGTGGTTTCGGTCTCGACCTGCCCTCCAGTCAGTTCCCCACGGCCCTCGACGGACTCGGGGTGGGCCAGGGCGGCGGTGATTTCGGTATGCCGTCGGGCAGTGACGCTCCGTTGGGCAACATCTCGAAGTCCCTGGCCACCGACCTGGGCAGCGGAACCGGTTTCTCGGTCAAGGCATTCGAACCGGGTGGCAAACTGGCGGGTGTGGAGAACATCGGCACGCTCAGTGTGCCGTCGTCGGTGGCCGGAGCGAGTGCGGGTGCCGCTGTCGGCTCTATCGGCGGCGCCGGTGCACCGGGCATGATGCCGATGATGCCCGGCGCGGGAGGCGTGCCCGGGTCGTTCACCGCCTCGTCCCGAAGCCGTGACCAGGGGCGCAACCGGAACGTCAACATGCAGGGAGTGGACGACGTGTGGGGTTCCGATCCCGATGTCGGCCCGGCCGTGGTCGGTCGCTTCTACAACGACCTGCAGGCGCCGCTGGAGGTTCCGGACCTGGAGAACCCGGAGACCGACACCGATTTCATGAACACCCCGGGCCGGGCGCGACGGTCGGCCCGGACCGATGACCAGCGATGAGTGGTGGAAGAGGAGGTAACGATGAAGTCTGAGGACGAGCTCGGCGAGTTCCGGCGGGCGCAGGACGAACTCGACCAGGTGCGGCAGCTGGCCGACGACATCCGGATGCGCGGAAACTCCGCCGTGCACAAGGCGACGCCCAAGAACAAGATGTTCACGGTCACGGTGGGTGGCCGGGGCGAGGTGCAGGACATCACGTTCCGAGCCAGCGCCTACCGTTCCCTGGCCCCCGCCGAACTGGGAAAGCTGCTGGTCGAGACGATTGAAGAGGCCCGGTCCCAGGCGATCGCGGCGGGCATGGCGAGTATCGCCGAGCTCACGCCGAATGCCGCGCTGCCCCTGGACCTGATGAATCCGGCGTCTACGATGGACGATCTGATGGACAGTCTGCTCGACGCGGCCGGGCGGTCCATGCCCAACGTGGCGCCCGACGACATTCCGAGACGCAGGGAGCTCCCATGAGCGGTGAGATCAGCCACAACCCCGACAGCCTCGGGGCCGGCATCCAGGGGATGGACCTGGCCGTCAGCGGGCTCGGGGTGATCCGCGACCGGATGGACCGGATGTTCAACCAGATCGGCTCGATCATCGACGGCAACGCCGACGACGAGCTCTCGCAGGGTGTCGAGAAGACCTGGAAGATGGTCGGCGAGATCAGCCAGAGCACCACCGGCGGCCTCGGCGAGACCCTGCTGAAGTTCACCGACGGGGTCACCACCGCCGGCGCCCTGCGCGACATCGCCGGTGAGAACGCGGCCACCGTGGGTAACTGGGGTGCGGGCACGTCGGGCGGCAAGCACTGATCGACCGGCCGGTCAGATCGCGGACGCCGTGATCCGACCGGCCGTTTTCGTGCCCGGGGGAGGGCCCGGGGCGTCAGCATTCTGAGTACCACGACCGGAAAGAGGTGGCTTGGTGGCCATCACGAGCTCGGACACCAAGCTCCTCCTCGAGTTCATCACCGGGGTGAAGTACCCGGCGGCCAACGACGCCAAGATGCGTATGGGGTCGGCCGAGCTGCGCAACATCGCGAACATGCTGCGGGAGTACGCGCCGCAGATCGAGAAGATGCTGCGCAACGTCCAGGGAAACCTGAAAGGTGAGACCGAGGGCGCCTTCTACGGTTCGGTGGCACCGTACGCCCTGACCGAGCCCAAACTGCTGTACTCGACGGCGGACATGCTCGAGGGTTCGGGGCGCTATCTCGACGAGATGGCCCTGGAGGTCGACTATCTCAAGCGCCTGATGCGCTGGATGATCATCTTCCTGGCCGTGCAGATGGCGATCGCCTACGTCGAGATGCTCTACGACCCGCCGGGCGCGATCGCCCGCATCGTGACCTCCCGTGAGATCGCGAAGCAGTCGGTGCTGCGGGCGGCCACCACGGTCGGCGTGAAGATCACCGCCTCGAGCTTCATCTACGAGGTCGGCACCGGGCTCCTGGCCCAGCTCGAGCAGGTCGCGATGGGCATCCGCCCCGGCGGTCTCGACGGCAAGAAGCTCAGTGACTCCGCGCTGGGCGCCGTGATCAGCACCCTCGTCATCTTCGGCACCGCCTTCCCGGGAGCGAAGTTCCTGGGCGGCGGCGTCAAGAACGTGTTCAAGAACCTGAACATCGATCTCCACAAGGGCAAGAACGAGTTCGTCGCCGACCTGGTCACCGAGTTCCCGGTGGGCATCGGCACCGAGGTCGTGGCCGAACTCATGGCCAACGGCATCCTCAACGGCACCTGGTCGGTCAGTGCCTCGGCCGCGATGTCGGCGATGATCGAGACGGCCGCGACCGGTGGGGCCGGTGCCGCCGGTCTGGCCAGCCTGGCGCTGCTCAACAAGCCGGGCGGTCTGAACAAGCCGAGCTTCCTGTTCGGTGGCGGTGGTGACAAGAACGGTTCTCCGTCGACGGTCAACGGTGACGGCAACACCTCGCCCGACCCGAAAGACACCAAGGGGGGCTACAACCCGGACACCGGCTCGTTGTCGGGTGGGAACAACCTCCCGGTGCCGCCGGTGGTCAACGGGCAGGGTTCCTCGAACAACAATGTCAATGTGACCAACCAGCCGGTGGTTACGGGTGGGCAGTCCGGAAACACCTCGGGCGGCGGTCAGTCCGGCCAGCCCGGTCGTGGAGGCGACGACAACACCGTCGTGTCAACCGGCAGCGGTGACAACAACGTCCTCCATTCTGGTTCGCCCGCACCGACCAGCGGGTCGACCACCGGAACCGGCGGAAATCCGCCGGTCGTGACGAGTTTCGTGAACACTCCGGGGCAGAACGGCCCCGTGACGAGCGGGTCGGGGTCGAACAACCCTGTCAACCCGGCCTCCGGTAGTCAGAACGGTTCGGGCCAGAACGGTTCCGGGCAGAACGGTTCCGGGCAGAACGGTTCGAGCCAGAACGGTTCGGGGACCACGACCGTTCCTGGGCCTGACCTGCTCGGGCCGATCCCCGTGACCGAGAACTCCGTTCTGCCGCCGGTGTTGACCCCCGACGCCACGGGCGGCGGTTCCTGGGCCCTGCCCACCCCGACGCCCACGCCCAGCCCGCTGCCGTTGCCGACGCCCGATCCGATGGTCGACACGACAGGTCCCATCATCACGCCCGACCAGATGCGGGATTCACTGCACGACGAGACGAACACGGTTCTCGCGCAGCACCCCGACGCGTCCGCCGGCGAGATCAAGAACCTGCAGGACCGTCAGAACGAGGCGCTGAAGCAGTACACCACCTGGTACGAGCAGATGGTGAACCGGGACCCCATCTCCTCTTTCAACACCTCGCCACTCACCGATCCGGGTGCGGCGCAGCAGCAGCTCAACCAGTTCATCGTCGACCGCCAGCAGCAGGTGCTCCAGAACCCGGCCCAGAACCTGCCTCTCGGCGGTCACATGGTCGACAGCCAGCAGCTGCAGACCCTGCTGCACCCGGGCCAGACGACTCCGCTTCCGCCCCCGCCCGCATCCACGCCGCTGGTCACGCCGACTCCCGACCCGGCCGGCTGGAACCCGGTGGGCAACAGCTGGGACGGAGCCCTGAAGGCCCTTGGCGACGGCGGCCACGGCACCACGGTGGTCGTGAACGTGCCGACGCCCGACGGTCCCGCCCAGAACCTGACCCTGGTCAACTGGCGCGACCAGACGGTGATCGTCGATCTCCGTCAGCCCGACGTGAACCCTTCCGGTCAGCCGACTTCCACGCCCGTGCAGGTGCGGGGCAACCTGCCGTCGACGCCGCCGGCCGGTGCGCAGATGATCGTGGTCGACTCGTCCGGGAAGGTGCAGCCGATCGCGCCGCCCGCGCCCGACCCCTCGGTCACCCGGGTGCCCCCGGTCGTGCCGACCCTGCACCCCGATCTGCGGGGCCTCGACATCCCGGCGGTCGTGCCGAACCCCTCGGTCGACAGCGTGACGCCCCAGCCGGACCCCGACGTCCAGCCGGAGCCGACGCCGCAGACTCAGCCCCAGCCGGACGCCAATGTCCAGCCGGAGCCGACGCCGCAGACCCAGCCCCAGCCGGACGCAAGCGTTCAGCCGGAGCCGACCCCGCAGGTCCAGACCCAGCCTGCCCCCGAGGTTCAGACCCAGCCTGCCCCGGAGGTCCAGCAAGATTCCGGACCCGAGTCCCCGGTCTCCGACCAGCCGACCCCTCAGCCGGCCAACCAGCCCGCGACGCAACCGGATTCGAGCACCGACAACCAGACCCAGACCGACCAGCAGCAGCTGCAGCCCGACCCCACCCCGGGCAACCCCGGCCCCACCCGCATCGACGACTTCCGTTCCGACCTCGACTCCGCGCTGCGCGACTCCGGTCTGGACAACCCCTCGGTCCTGCGTGACCCCGGCGGCAAGGAAGACCGCGGGGCCGGTTTCGACACCTGGTTCAACCAGCAGGCGCAGCAGGCCAGGACCGACCTGGCCGGCAAGCCCCCGGCCCAGGTCGGCCCGGTGCGGCAGACGGCCGAGGACATCGCCCGCCGTCTGCCCACGACCTCACCGAACAAGGTCCGCAACGACGTCATCCCCATCATCACGTCCCTGCTCATGGACACTCCGCAGACCCCGGAGACCATTCAGCAGATCCGCGATGCCGCGGGCGACCTGATCCACGGGCTGGGCATCGACCCGCCTGGGCTCAAGGGCGGAAACCCGGACTTCGGTGGACCTTCTCAGAACCGCGCCGACGACAGCGACGCGGACTCCGAGAACGACAACGACGCAGACGACAGCGACAACGAAGACGACGTCGTCACCCACGACGACACGGACCTGAACTCCCAGCACGTCCACATCGTCCCCCCGGTCAACGACGGACGCCCGAAGATCCTCGTCGTCATCGACGAGAGCGGCCACGGCCTCGGCGGCGTCCCGGTGTTCAACCTCGAACTCACCAACGGCCTCTCGGGCAACAACGACGTCACCCTGCTGACCGTCGACGCGCATGGTGATTACAACGCCGCTCAGGTGAGTGCCAACCACGGTGATGTCAGTGTGGTGAACGTGCCGCCGAAGCCGGGGGACACCGGCGAGGGGCGCGATCGGCTGATGTCGATCGCGAACGGTGACGCCCCGCCCAAGGGCCTGGGGGAGAAGTACGACCTGGTGCTGGGGCATTCGCGGTTCTCGGGGCCGGCGGCGGACAAGATCCGGGAGAACTTCTATCCGGACGCGAAACTCGTGCATTTCCTGCACACGAGTCCGCTGCGGCTGGATGTGGTGAAGAAGCCGGATCTGGATCCGGCGGACGCGACGGTCGTTCCGCCGCCGGCGGATGCGAAGACGCCGTGGGCCAATGCGTACAACTCTGGTCGTCGTAAGGCGGACATCGACCAGAGCGTGATGGTGAAGTCCGACCTCGTGGTCGGTGTGGGCGAGTTGCTGACCCGTGAAGCCGATCGCCTGAGCAACCGCGATCAGCACGGCCAGTCGCTGCACGCGCTCATTCCGGGTTCGGTGGCGGGTGGTCCGCGCACGCATACGCGTGATCCGGAAAAGCCCATCACTCTGCTGCTCTCGGGGCGGGCGACCGACCCGATCAAGGGTGTCGAGGGGGCGCTGCAGGCCGTCTGGAACCTGCGGCAGCAGCACCTGAACGCCACGGCGAACGCGAACGACCAGGGGCTGCGCAACGGCGACGATGTCGACCTGACCCAGGGCGCCGACGAGTACAACGTGAAGATCATCGTGCGGGGTGGTCCTCCCGGCGTCGATCGCACCACGTTCCTGTTCCCCGAGCCCGACAGTGACTCCGACGGCAGCAACACCCCGACCAGCCCGGTGGACACCCGCTGGAACAACGAGCTTCCTCCGAACGCGACGGACGCGCAGAAGGAGGCCGCCCTTCAGCAGCGGTGGAACAACATCGTGCGCCTCTACGGCGACATGCTGGATCTGCGCGGCTTCACCAAGGACCCCCAGGACCTGGTGAACGACCGGGCCGAGGCCGACGCGATCATCATGCCGTCGCTGCACGAGGGTTTCGGTCTCGTGGCGACCGAGGGCGCGGGCGAGGGCATCCCGGTGCTCGTGAACGCCGAGAGCGGCGCCGGCGATTTCCTGCGGTTCCTCGGGTACGACGACAGCGTGACCGACTCGTCGTCGAACCCGGTGGAGGCCGTGGGTGACTGGGTCGAGGCGATCAAGGACCTGGCGAAGAACATCGACCAGCGCAACGACAAGGCGGCCGAACTGCAGGAGGTCCTGAAGGACTTCTCCTGGAAGGACTCGGCGCAGTCGATGGTCGACGCGGCGATGCAGGCGCCGACCCAGCAGCAGCGTAACGACGGGGCCACCGGCCAGATCACGTTCCAGGGCCCGAACGGGTCGTTGGTCGACCAGACCGCGGACTGGAAATCGACCGATCCGGGCCCGGAGTGGAACGGTCTGGACCCGTACTGGCCGCTCCCGCGCGGTGTTCAGAACGACTCGGGTTTCGACGTCACCGACCTGCGGGACTCCCTCGACGACGCTCTGCACGACTCGGGTCTGGACAACCCGTCGGCGCAGCGCGACCGGGGCGGCAAGAACGACCGGGGCGACTCGTTCGACACCTGGTTCGACCAGCGGTCGCAGCAGGCGAAGGACTACCTGGCGAGCAAACCCACGCCGGAGGTCGGACCGGTACGTCAGCAGGCGGAGGACATCGCCCGTCGTCTGCCCACGACCGCCCCCAACAAGGTGAAGTACGACGTGGTCCCGGTGATCACGGCGATGCTGCTGGACAGTCCGCAGACGCCCGACACGGTCACCGACATCCGCGACGCCGCGAACGAGATGATCCGCGGGCTGGGGATCGACCCGACCAAGCTACGGGGCGGCAACCCGGACTTCGCCGGGCCGTCTCACAGTACTGACGCCGACACCAACACTCACCGCGACGACGACAGCGACGCGGATTCGGAGAACGACAGCGACTCCGACGACGACAGCGACTCCGACAGCGTCGATGACGCGGGCGTGGATCCGCAGCACGTCCACATCGTTCCTCCGGCCAATGACGGACGCCCCAAGATCCTGGTCGTCATCGACGAGAGTGGTCACGGGTTGGGTGGGGTTCCGGTATTCAATCTGGAGCTCACCAACGGTCTTTCGGAGAACAATGACGTCACCCTCCTGACGGTTGACGCGCACGGTGACTACAACGCCGCGCAGGTGAGCGCGAACCACGGTGATGTCAGCGTGGTGAACGTGCCGCCGAAGCCAGGGCAGACGGGCGAGGGGCGCGATCGGCTGATGTCGATCGCGAACGGTGACGCCCCGCCCAAGGGCCTGGGGCAGAAGTACGACCTGGTGCTGGGGCATTCGCGGTTCTCGGGGCCGGCGGCGGACAAGATCCGCGAGAACTTCTATCCGGACGCGAAACTCGTGCACTTCCTGCACACGAGCCCGCTGCGGCTCGATGTGGTGAAGAAGCCGGACCTGGATCCGGCGGACGCGACCGTGGTCCCGCCTCCGGCCGACGCGAAGACGCCGTGGGCCAATGCGTACAACTCGGGTCGTCGTAAGGCGGACATCGACCAGAGCGTCATGGTGAAGTCCGACCTCGTCGTCGGGGTGGGCGAGTTGCTGACTCGTGAAGCCGATCGCCTGAGCAACCGCGATCAGCACGGCCAGTCGCTGCACAACCTGATTCCCGGTTCGGTCGCCGGGGGGCCGCGTACCCACACGCGTGATCCTGAAAAGCCCATCACCCTTCTGCTTTCCGGTCGGGCGACCGACCCGATCAAGGGTGTCGAGGGCGCCCTGAAGGCGGTCTGGAACCTTCGGCAGCAGCAGCTCAACTCCGCGGCCGAGGGCGGTGGTGATCTTTCGCAGGGCGCCGGTGACCACAATGTGAAGATCATCGTGCGTGGTGGTCCGGCGGGCGTGGACCGGAACACGTTCCTGTTCCCCGAGCCCGACAGTGACTCTGACGGCAGCAACACCCCGACCAGTCCGGTGGACACCCGCTGGAACGACGAGCTTCCTCCGAACGCGACGGATGCGCAGAAGGAGGCCGCGCTCAAGCAGCGGTGGAACAACATCGTGCGCCTGTACGGCGACATGCTGGACCTGCGGGGGTTCACGAAGGACCCACAGGACCTGGTGAACGACCGGGCCGAGGCCGACGCGATCATCATGCCCTCGCTGCACGAAGGTTTCGGTCTCGTCGCGACCGAGGGCGCCGGTGAGGGCATCCCGATCCTGGTGAACGGCGAGAGCGGGGCCGGGGACTTCATGCGGTTCCTCGGCTTCGACGACAGCGTGACCGACTCGTCGTCGAACCCGATCGAGGCCGTGGGCGACTGGACCCAGGCGATCCAGGACCTCGCCCGCGACATCGAGCAGCGCAACGACCGGGCGGCCGACCTGCAGGAGATCCTCAAGGACTTCTCCTGGAAGGACGCCGCGCAGTCGATGGTCGACGCGGCGATGCAGGCGCCGACCCAGCAGCAGCGTAACGACGGGGCCACCGGTCAGATCACGTTCCAGGGCCGCAACGGGTCTCTGGTCGACCAGACCGCGGACTGGCAGTCGACGGATCCCGGGCCGGACTGGAACGGCCTCGAGCCCTACTGGCCGCGGCCGAAGGACTCGGCCGACAGTTCCGCGTTCGACGTCACCGATCTCCGCGACGACCTCGACGACGCTCTGGACGACGCGGGTCTGAGCGACCCGGGGAGCTGGCGCGACCCGAAGAGCAAGGACGACCGGGGCGGCAGCTTCGACAGCTGGTTCCGCGACACGTCTCAGCAGGCGAAGGATTACGTCAACAGCAAGCCGATCTCCGAGAGGGGGCCGGCCGAGCAGAACGCTGAGGACATGGCGCGTCGTCTGCCGACGACGGCTCCGTTCCGGGTGCGGCAGGACATCGTGCCGGTGATGGCGGCCATGTTGCTCGACAACCCTGCGGGGCCCGATACCTCGCGTGACGTCTATGCGGCGGCGCAGGAGATCGTCCGGGGTCTGGGGATCGACCCGCCTGGTCTGCGGGGCGGTAATCCGGACTTCGCTGGTCCTTCTCAGGATCGCACCGACGACGGTGACGCGGACTCGGAGAACGACAGCGACTCCGACGACGACAGTGTCGATGACGCGGGCGTGGATCCGCAGCACGTCCATATCGTTCCTCCGGCCAATGATGGACGCCCGAAGGTCCTTGTCGTGATCGATGAGTCCGGTCACGGGCTGGGTGGGGTTCCGGTGTTCAATCTGGAGCTCACCAACGGGCTGTCGGCCGACAATGACGTCACACTGCTGACGGTTGACGCGCACGGTGATTACAACGCCGCGCAGGTGAGTGCCAATCACGGTGATGTCAGCGTGGTGAACGTTCCGCCGAAGCCAGGGCAGACGGGCGAGGGGCGCGATCGGCTGATGTCGATCGCGAACGGTGACGCCCCGCCCAAGGGGCTGGGCAGGAAGTACGACTTCGTGCTGGGGCATTCGCGGTTCTCGGGGCCGGCGGCGGACAAGATCCGCGAGAACTTCTATCCGGAAGCGAAACTCGTGCACTTCCTGCACACGAGCCCGCTGCGGCTGGACGTGGTGAAGAAGCCGGACCTGGATCCGGCGGACGCGACGGTCGTTCCGCCTCCGGCCGACGCGAAGACGCCGTGGGCCAATGCCTACAACTCTGGTCGTCGTAAGGCGGACATCGACCAGAGCGTCATGGTGAAGTCCGACCTGGTCGTGGGGGTCGGTGAGTTGCTGACCCGTGAGGCCGATCGCCTGAGCAACCGCGATCAGCACGGTCAGGCTCTGCACGCCCTGATTCCCGGTTCCGTGGCGGGTGGTCCGCGCACGCACACGCGTGATCCGGAAAAGCCCATCACTCTGCTGCTTTCGGGTCGGGCGACCGACCCGATCAAGGGCGTCGAGGGCGCCCTGAAGGCGGTCTGGAACCTGCGGCAGCAGCAGCTGAACGCCGCGGCCGAGGGCGGTGGTGATCTTTCGCAGGGCGCCGGTGACCACAATGTGAAGATCATCGTGCGTGGTGGTCCGGCGGGCGTGGACCGGAACACGTTCCTGTTCCCCGAGCCCGACAGTGACTCTGACGGCAGCAACACCCCGACCAGTCCGGTGGACACCCGCTGGAACGACGAGCTTCCTCCGAACGCGACGGACGCGCAGAAGGAGGCCGCGCTCAAGCAGCGGTGGAACAACATCGTGCGGTTGTACGGCGACATGCTGGATCTGCGCGGTTTCACGAAGGATCCGCAGGACCTGGTCAATGACCGGGCCGAGGCCGACGCGATCATCATGCCCTCGCTGCACGAGGGTTTCGGCCTGGTGGCCACGGAGGGAGCCGGCGAGGGCATCCCGGTCCTGGTCAATGCCGAGAGCGGCGCGGGCGATTTCCTGCGGTTCCTCGGGTACGACGACAGCGTGACCGACTCGTCGTCCAACCCGATCGAGGCGGTCAGCGACTGGACCGAGGCGATCAAGGATCTGGCCAAGGACCTCGACCGGCGCAACGAGAAGGCAGCGGATCTTCAGGAGGTCCTGAAGGACTTCTCCTGGCGGGATGCGGCCCGGTCGATGATCGACGCCGCGCAGAACGCTCCGTCCGCGCGGGACCGGGCCGATGGCGAGACCGGTCAGATCACCTTCCAGGGGCGCAACGGGTCTCTGGTCGACCAGACCGCGGACTGGCAGGCGACGGATCCCGGGCCGGACTGGAACGGCCTCGACCCCTACTGGCCGCTCCCACGTGGCGTGCAGATGGGGTCGGACTTCGACGTCACCAGTTTCCGGGACGATCTCGACGACGCCCTGGACGACGCCGGCCTGGGAGAGCCGGGCAGTTGGCGCAACCCGATGGGCAAGGACGACCGGGGTGACAGCTTCGACAGCTGGTTCCACGAGACGTCTCAGCAGGCGAAGGATTACGTCAACAGCAAGCCGGTCTCCGAGAGGGGGCCGGCCGAGCAGAACGCCGGGGACATGGCGCGTCGTCTGCCGACGACGGCTCCGTTCCGGGTGCGGCAGGACATCGTGCCGGTGATGGCGGCCATGTTGCTCGACAACCCTGCGGGGCCTGACACCTCGCGGGACGTCTATGCGGCGGCGCAGGAGATGGTCCGGGGTCTGGGGATCGACCCGCCGGGTCTGCGGGGCGGTAATCCGGACTTTGCTGGTCCTTCTCAGGATCGCACCGACGACGGTGACGCGGACTCGGAGAACGACAGCGACTCCGACGACGACAGTGACGACGACAGCGACCATGACAGTGTCGATGACGCGGGCGTGGATCCGCAGCACGTCCACATCGTTCCCCCGGCGAATGATGGACGCCCGAAGATCCTCGTGGTCATCGACGAGAGCGGCCACGGTCTCGGCGGTGTCCCGGTGTTCAACCTCGAACTCACCAACGGCCTGTCCGAGAACAACGACGTCACCCTGCTGACCGTCGATGCGCACGGTGACTACAACGCCGCGCAGGTGAGCGCGAACCACGGTGATGTCAGCGTGGTGAACGTGCCGCCGACGCCCGACCAGGTCAGCAAGAAGGTCGAGGGTCGCGACCGGCTGATGTCGATCGCCGACGGCAAGCCCCCCGCCGGCCTGACGGGTACGTACGACATGGTGCTGGGCCACTCGCGGTTCTCCGGTCCGGCGGCACAGCGGATGCGGGAGAACTGGTTCCCCGACGCGAAACTCGTGCACTTCCTGCACACGAGCCCGCTGCGGCTGGACGTGGTGAAGAAGCCGGACCTGGATCCGGCGGACGCGACCGTGGTCCCGCCTCCGGCCGACGCCAAGACCCCGTGGGCGAACGCGTACAACTCTGGTCGTCGTAAGGCGGACATCGACCAGAGCGTGATGGTCGAGTCCGACCTGGTCGTGGGTGTGGGTGAGCTACTCACCCGTGAGGCCGATCGCCTGAGCAACCGCGATCAGCACGGTCAGGCTCTGCACGCCCTGATTCCCGGTTCGGTCGCGGGTGGTCCGCGCACGCATACGCGTGATCCGGAAAAGCCCATCACTCTGCTGCTTTCGGGTCGGGCGACGGATCCGATCAAGGGCGTCGAGGGTGCGCTGAAGGCGGTCTGGAACCTGCGGCAGCAGCAGCTGAACGCCGCGGCCGAGGGCGGTGGCGACCTCTCGCAGGGCGCCGGCGAGCACAATGTGAAGATCATCGTGCGGGGTGGTCCGGCGGGCGTGGACCGGAACACGTTCCTGTTCCCCGAGCCCGACAGCGATTCTGACGGCAGCAACACCCCGACGAGCCCGGTCGACACCCGTTGGAACGACGAGCTTCCTCCGAACGCGACGGACGCGCAGAAGGAGGCCGCGCTTCAGCAGCGGTGGAACAACATCGTGCGGTTGTACGGTGACATGCTGGATCTGCGCGGTTTCACCAAGGACCCCCAGGACCTGGTCAATGACCGGGCCGAGGCCGACGCGATCATCATGCCCTCGCTGCACGAGGGTTTCGGCCTCGTGGCCACGGAGGGAGCCGGCGAGGGCATCCCGGTCCTGGTCAATGCCGAGAGCGGCGCGGGCGATTTCCTGCGGTTCCTCGGGTACGACGACAGCGTCACGGATTCGTCGTCCAACCCGATCGAGGCGGTCAGCGACTGGACCGAGGCGATCAAGGATCTCGCGAAGGACCTCGATCAGCGCAACGAGAAGGCAGTCGATCTTCAGCAGGTCCTGAAGGACTTCTCCTGGAAGGACGCCGCGCAGTCGATGGTGGACGCGGCGCAGAACGCGCCAACGCGTCAGGAGCGGGCCGACGGCACCAGCGGCCTGATCACGTTCCAGGGCCGCAACGGCTCGCTCGTCGACCAGACCGCCGACTGGAAATCTACTGACCCGGGCCCGGACTGGAACGGTCTCGACCCGTACTGGCCGCTCCCACGCGGCGTGCAGATGAACTCGGGTTTCGACGTCACCGATTTCCGCGACGGTCTCGACGACGCCCTCGACGGCGCCGGCCTGGGAGAGCCGGGCAGCTGGCGCAACCCGATGAGCAAGGACGACCGGGGCGACAGCTTCGACAGCTGGTTCCACGAGACATCGCAGCAGGCTCGCGATTTTCTGGACGACAAGCCACGCGCCGAGGTGGGCCCGGCGCGGCAGAACGCCGAAGACATCGCGCGTCGCCTGCAGACGACGGCCCCGAACCGGGTGCGGCAGGACGTGGTGCCCGTGCTGACCGCGCTGCTGCTGGACAACCCACCCACCCCGGACACGATCCGGGAGGTGCACGACGCCGGCCGGGAGATCATCCGTGGTCTCGGTATCGACCCGCCCGGCCTGCGGGGTGGCAACCCGAACTTCGCGGATCCGACGCAGGATCACGACGCGGACTCCGAGAACGACTCGGACAGCGACTCCGACGACGACAGCGACAGTGACAGCGGCGACGCGGGCATGGATCCGCAGCACGTGCACATCGTTCCTCCGGTGAATGATGGACGTCCGAAGATCCTGGTCGTGATCGACGAGTCGGGTCACGGGCTGGGTGGGGTTCCGGTGTTCAACCTGGAGCTCACGAACGGCCTCGCGTCCGACAATGACGTCACGCTGCTGACGGTCGATGCGCACGGTGATTACAACGCCGCTCAGGTGAGCGCCAACCACGGTGACGTCAGTGTGGTGAACGTCCCGCCGAAGCCGGGGGACACCGGCGAGGGTCGCGACCGGCTGATGTCGATCGCGAACGGTGACGCCCCGCCCCAGGGCTTGGGACAGAAGTACGACCTGGTGCTGGGCCACTCGCGGTTCTCGGGTCCGGCGGCGGACAAGATCCGCGAGAACTTCTATCCGGACGCGAAACTCGTGCACTTCCTGCACACCAGCCCGCTGCGGCTGGACGTGGTGAAGAAGCCGGACCTGGATCCGGCGGACGCGACGGTCGTTCCGCCGCCGGCGGATGCGAAGACGCCGTGGGCCAATGCGTACAACTCTGGTCGTCGTAAGGCGGACATCGATCAGAGCGTGATGGTGAAGTCCGATCTCGTGGTCGGCGTGGGCGAGTTGCTGACCCGTGAAGCCGATCGCCTGAGCAACCGTGATCAGCACGGCCAGTCTCTGCACGCGCTCATTCCGGGTTCGGTGGCGGGTGGTCCGCGCACGCATACGCGTGATCCGGAAAAGCCCATGACTCTGCTGCTTTCGGGGCGGGCGACCGACCCGATCAAGGGCGTCGAGGGTGCGCTGAAGGCGGTCTGGAACCTCCGCCAGCAGCAGCTCAACTCCGCGGCCGAGGGCGGTGGCGACCTCTCGCGGGGAGCTGCTGCGCACAATGTGAAGATCATCGTGCGGGGTGGTCCTCCCGGCGTCGATCGCACCACGTTCCTGTTCCCCGAGCCCGACAGTGACTCCGACGGCAGCAACACCCTGACCAGCCCGGTGGATACGCGCTGGAACGACGAGCTTCCTCCGAACGCGACGGATGCGCAGAAGGAGGCCGCGCTTCAGCAGCGGTGGAACAACATCGTGCGGCTGTACGGCGACATGCTGGATCTGCGCGGTTTCACCAAGGATCCGCGGGATCTGGTGAATGACCGCGCGGAGGCGGACGCGATCATCATGCCGTCGCTGCACGAGGGTTTCGGCCTGGTGGCGACGGAGGGCGCGGGCGAGGGCATTCCGGTGCTCGTCAACGGCGAGAGCGGGGCCGGGGACTTCCTGCGGTTCCTGGGTTATGACGACAGCGTCGCGGACTCCTCGTCCAACCCGATCGAGGCCGTCGGCGACTGGACCGACGCGATCAAGAAGCTGGCGCAGGACATCGACCAGCGCGACGAGAAGGCCGCCGAGCTCCAGGAGGTCCTGAAGGACTACACCTGGCGAGACTCCGCCCGTTCCCTGGTCGACGCCGCCCTGCAGGCCCCGACCCGGCAGGAGCGCGCCGACGGGGCGACCGGCCAGATCACGTTCCAGGGCGGCAACGGCTCGCTGGTCGACCAGACCGCGACCTGGCAGTCGACCGACCCGGGGCCGAACTGGAACGGCCTCGACCCGTACTGGCCGGTGCCGAAGGACTCGGGGGAGAACTCCGCGTTCGACGTCACCGATCTCCGCGACGGTCTCGACGACGCCCTGGACGGTGCCGGCCTGGGAGAGCCGGGCAGCTGGCGCAACCCGATGAGCAAGGACGACCGGGGAGAGAGCTTCGACAGCTGGTTCCACGAGACGTCGCAGCAGGCCAAGAATTACGTCGACAGCAAGCCACGGGCGGAGAGCGGCCCGGCGCGGCAGAACGCCGAGGACATCGCGCGTCGCCTGCCGACGACGGCTCCGAACCGGGTGCGGCAGGACATCGTTCCGGTCATGACGGCCATGCTGCTCGACAACCCGGCCGGACCGGACACCACGAGGGAAGTGCAGGACGCCGCCCGGGAGATGATCCGCGGGCTCGGGATCGATCCGCCCGGTCTGCGGGGAGGTAACCCGAACTTCGCGGATCCGGCTCAGCAGCACGACGACAGCGATGCGGATTCCGAGAACGATTCGGACGACAGCGATTCGGACGACGGCCACCACGATGGCGCGGACGTGGATCCGCAGCACGTTCACATCGTTCCTCCGGCCAATGATGGACGCCCGAAGATCCTGGTCGTGATCGACGAGTCCGGTCACGGGCTGGGTGGGGTTCCGGTGTTCAACCTGGAGCTCACCAACGGCCTCGCCGCCGACAATGACGTCACGCTGCTGACGGTCGATGCGCACGGTGACTACAACGCCGCTCGGGTCAGTGCGACGCACGGTGACGTGAGCGTGGTCAACGTCCCGCCCTCGCCGGGCCAGACCGGTGAGGGTCGCGACCGCCTGATGGCGATCGCGAACGGGGATGCCCCGCCGAAGGGGTTGGGCGACCAGTACGACATGGTGCTGGGCCACTCCCGTTTCTCCGGGCCGGCAGCGGACAAGATCCGCGAGAACTTCTACCCCGACGCCAAACTCGTGCACTTCCTGCACACGAGCCCGCTGCGGCTCGATGTGGTGAAGAGGCCGGACCTCAATCCGGAGGACGCGACGGTCGTTCCCCCGCCCGCCGACGCGAAAACGCCGTGGGCCAACGCGTACAACTCCGGACGTCGTAAGGCTGATATCGACCAGAGCGTCATGATCAAGTCCGACCTCGTCGTCGGTGTGGGGGAGCTGCTGACCCGGGAGGCCGACCGCCTGAGCAACCGCGACCAGCACGGCCAGGCACTCCACGCACTCATTCCGGGGTCCGTGGCCGGCAATCCGCGCACGCACACGCGTGACCCGGAAAAACCCATCACCCTTCTGCTTTCGGGGCGGGCGACGGATCCGATCAAGGGTGTCGAGGGTGCGCTGAAGGCGGTCTGGAACCTCCGTCAGCAGCAGTTGAACGCCGCGGCCGAAGGTGGCGGTGACCTGTCGCGGGGTGCCGACGAGCACAATGTGAAGATCATCGTGCGCGGTGGTCCGGCCGGTGTGGACCGGAACACGTTCCTGTTCCCCGAGCCCGACAGCGATTCCGACGGCAGCAACACCCCGACCAGTCCGGTGGACACCCGCTGGAACGACGAGCTTCCGGCCAACGCGACGGACGCTCAGAAGGAAGCGGCTCTTCAGCAGCGGTGGAACAACATCGTGCGCCTGTACGGCGACATGCTGGATCTGCGCGGTTTCACCAAGGACCCCCAGGATCTGGTGAATGACCGCGCCGAGGCCGACGCGATCATCATGCCGTCGCTGCACGAGGGCTTCGGCCTGGTGGCGACGGAAGGTGCTGGTGAGGGTATTCCGGTGCTCGTCAATGCCGAGAGCGGTGCGGGAGACTTCCTGCGGTTCCTGGGCTTTGACGAGAGTGTGGCTGATTCGTCGTCGAATCCGATCGAGGCGGTGAGCGACTGGACCCAGGCGATCAAGGACCTGGCGCGGGATCTCAACGAGCGCAACGAGAAGGCCGCGGACCTGCAGGAGGTCTTGAAGGACTTCTCCTGGCGGGACGCCGCGCGTTCGATGGTGGACGCGGCGCAGAATGCTCCGTCGGCCGAGGATCGTGCCGATGGTGAGAAGGGTCTGATCACGTTCCAGGGGGCCAATGGTTCGCTGGTCGATCAGACGGCCGATTGGAAGTCGACGGATCCGGGTCCGGACTGGAACGGTCTGGATCCGTACTGGCCGTTGCCGCGCGGTGTTCAGATCGATACGAGTTTCGGCGCCACTCATTTCCGCGACGGTCTTGACGACGCTCTGAGGGGCGCCGGTCTGGGGAACCCGGACAGCTGGCGCAACCCCCTGAGCAAGGACGACCGGGGTGACAGCTTCGATACGTGGTTCCACGAGACGTCACAGCAGGCCAAGGAATTCCTCGACGGCAAGCCGGTGGCCGAGAAGGGCCCGGCGCGTCAGAACGCGGAGGACATCGCGCGTCGCCTGCCGACGACGGCTCCGAACCGGGTGAAGCAAGACGTGGTCCCGGTCCTGACGGCTCTGTTGCTGAACAACCCGCCGGGGCCCGACACCACGACGCAGGTTCAGGACGCGGGTCGGGAGATGATCCGCGGTCTGGGGATCGATCCTCCGGGGCTGCGGGGCGGTAATCCGAACTTCGCGGATCCGCAGCACGACAACAGCGACGCCGATTCCGAGAACGAGTCGGACGACGGGTACGACGGCGACGATGACGCGGGTCTGGATCCGCAGCACGTTCGCATCGTTCCGCCGGCCAATGACGGACGTCCGAAGATCCTGGTCGTGATCGACGAGTCGGGTCACGGGCTGGGCGGGGTTCCGGTGTTCAACCTGGAGCTGACGCGGGGTCTTTCGGAGAACAACGACGTCACGTTGCTGACGGTCGACGCCCATGGCGACTACCGCGCCGCCGATGTGAGTGCGGCGCATGGTGGCGTGAGCGTGGTGAACGTTCCGCCGACCTCCGAGCAGGTGGCCCATGGGGTCGAGGGCCGCGACCGGCTGACGACGATCGCGAACGGGGACGCCCCGCCCAAGGGCTTGGGGCAGAAGTACGACCTGGTGCTGGGCCACTCCCGGTTCTCGGGTCCGGCCGCTGACCGCATTCGTGAGAACTTTTATCCGGACGCGAAACTCGTGCACTTCCTGCATACGAGCCCGTTGCGGCTGGATGTGGTGAAGAGGCCGGATCTGGATCCGGCGGACGCGACCGTGGTTCCGCCTCCGGCCGACGCGAAGACGCCGTGGGCGAAGGCGTACAACTCGGGTCGTCGTAAGGCGGACATCGACCAGAGCGTGATGGTCAAGGCGGACCTCGTCGTCGGGGTGGGCGAGCTGCTGACGCGTGAGGCCGATCGTCTGGCGAAGCGGGACGAGAACGGCCAGGCCCTGCACGCCCTGATTCCGGGTTCGGTGGCGGGTGACCCACGCAGTCATACCCGTGACCCGGAAAAGCCGATCACTCTGCTGCTGTCAGGGCGGGCGACGGACCCGATCAAGGGCGTCGAGGGTGCTCTGAAGGCGGTCTGGAACCTCCGTCAGCAGCAGCTGAACTCAGCCGCCGAGAGCGGCGGCGGTGACCTGTCGCGAGCCGCCGACGAGCACAATGTGAAGATCATCGTTCGCGGTGGTCCGGCCGGTGTGGACCGGAACACGTTCTTGTTCCCGGAGCCGGACAGTGATTCCGACAGCAGTGCGCCGAGCAGTCCCGTGGACACACGGTGGAACGACGAGCTGCCGGCGAATGCCACGGATGCGCAGAAGGAAGCGGCGCTGAGGCAGCGCTGGAACAACATCGTGCGGTTGTACGGCGACATGCTCGACCTGCGCGGTTTCACGAAGGACCCGCAGGACCTGGTCAATGACCGCGCCGAGGCCGACGCCATCATCATGCCCTCGCTGCACGAGGGCTTCGGTCTCGTGGCGACCGAGGGCGCTGGTGAGGGTATTCCGGTGCTCGTCAATGCCGAGAGCGGTGCGGGAGACTTCCTGCGGTTCCTGGGGTACGACGACAGCGTGGCGGATTCGTCGTCGAATCCGGTGGAGGCGGTGGGTGACTGGACCCAGGCGATCAAGGACCTGGCCCGTGACATCGAGCAGCGCAACGAGAAGGCCGCGGACCTGCAGGAGGTCTTGAAGGACTTCTCCTGGAAGGACGCCGCCGAGGCGATGGTGGACGCGGCGCAGAATGCTCCGTCGGCCGAGGATCGCGCCGATGGTGAGAAGGGTCTGATCACGTTCCAGGGGGCCAATGGTTCGCTGGTCGATCAGACGGCCGATTGGAAGTCGACCGACCCCGGCCCGGACTGGAACGGTCTGGATCCGTACTGGCCGTTGCCGCGCGGTGTTCAGATCGGGTCGGAGTTCGGCATCGCCGGCTTCCGCGATGGCCTCGACGACGCGCTCGACGTCGCCGGCCTGGGTGACCCGGGCAGCTGGCGTAACCCGATGGACAAGAACGACCAGGGGCAGAGTTTCGACGGCTGGTTCCACGAGACGTCGCAGCAGGCCAAGGATTTCCTCGACGGCAAACCGATTGCCGAGAAGGGCCCGGCGTGGCAGAACGCCGAGGACATCGCGCGTCGTCTCCGGACGACGGCGCCGAACCGGTTGAAGCAAGACATCCTTCCGGTGATGACCGCCCTGCTGCTCGAGAATCCGCAGGGCCCGGACATCTCACGCGAGGTGCAGGACGCGGGCCGGGAGATGATCCGGGGTCTGGGTATCGATCCGCCGGGTCTGCGAGGCGGCAACCCGGACTTCGGTGGTCCGTCCCAGCATCGCGACGACAGCGACAGTGACGCGGATTCCGAGAACGAGTCGGACAACGGGTACGACACTGACGATGACGCGGGTGTGGATCCGCAGCACGTGCACATCGTTCCTCCGGTGAATGATGGACGTCCGAAGATCCTGGTCGTGATCGACGAGTCGGGTCACGGGCTGGGTGGGGTTCCGGTGTTCAACCTGGAGCTCACGAACGGCCTCGCGTCCGACAATGACGTCACGCTGCTGACGGTCGATGCGCACGGTGATTACAACGCCGCTCAGGTGAGCGCCAACCACGGTGACGTCAGCGTGGTGAACGTCCCGCCGAAGCCGGGGGACACCGGCGAGGGCCGCGATCGCCTGATGTCGATCGCGAACGGTGACGCCCCGCCCCAGGGCTTGGGGCAGAAGTACGACCTGGTGCTGGGCCACTCGCGGTTCTCGGGTCCGGCGGCGGACAAGATCCGGGAGAACTTCTACCCGGACGCGAAACTCGTGCACTTCCTGCACACCAGCCCGCTGCGGCTGGACGTGGTGAAGAAGCCGGACCTGGATCGGGCGGACGCGACGGTCGTTCCCCCGCCGGCGGACGCGAAGACCCCGTGGGCGAAGGCGTACAACTCTGGTCGTCGTAAGGCGGACATCGATCAGAGCGTGATGGTGAAGTCCGATCTCGTGGTCGGCGTGGGTGAGCTGCTGACCCGTGAGGCCGATCGTCTGGCGAAGCGGGACGAGAACGGCCAGGCCCTGCACGCGCTGATTCCGGGTTCGGTGGCCGGCGGTCCGCGTACGCATACGCGTGATCCGGAAAAGCCCATCACTCTGCTGCTTTCGGGTCGGGCGACGGATCCGATCAAGGGTGTCGAGGGTGCGCTGAAGGCGGTCTGGAACCTCCGGCAGCAGCAACTGAACGCGGCGGCCGAGACGGGTGACGGCGACTTCTCCCGGGGTGCCGGCGAGCACAATGTGAAGATCATCGTGCGCGGTGGGCCCGCGGGCGTGGACCGGAACACGTTCTTGTTCCCGGAGCCGGACAGTGATTCCGACAGCAGTGCGCCGAGCAGTCCCGTGGACACGCGGTGGAACGACGAGCTGCCCGCGGACGCGACGGATGCGCAGAAGGACGCCGCGCTCAGGCAGCGCTGGAACAACATTGTTCGGCTGTACGGCGACATGCTCGACCTGCGCGGTTTCACGAAGGATCCGCAGGATCTGGTCAATGACCGCGCCGAGGCCGACGCCATCATCATGCCCTCGCTGCACGAGGGCTTCGGTCTCGTGGCGACCGAGGGCGCTGGTGAGGGTATCCCGGTGCTCGTCAATGCCGAGAGCGGTGCGGGAGACTTCCTGCGGTTCCTGGGCTTTGACGAGAGTGTGGCTGATTCGTCGTCGAATCCGATCGAGGCGGTGAGCGACTGGACCCAGGCGATCAAGGACCTGGCGCGGGATCTCAACGAGCGCAACGAGAAGGCCGCAGAGCTGCAGGATGTCCTGAGGGACTTCTCCTGGCGGGACGCCGCGCGTTCGATGGTGGACGCGGCGCAGAATGCTCCGTCGGCCGAGGATCGTGCCGATGGTGAGAAGGGTCTGATCACGTTCCAGGGGGCCAATGGTTCGCTGGTCGATCAGACGGCGGACTGGAAGTCGACGGATCCGGGTCCGGACTGGAACGGTCTGGATCCGTACTGGCCGTTGCCGCGCGGTGTTCAGATCGGGTCGGAGTTCGGCATCGCCGGCTTCCGCGAGGGCCTCGACAACGCGCTCGACGTCGCCGGCCTGGGTGATCGCTCGGTGTTGCGTGACCCGATGAGCAAGCAGGATCGGGGCGGGAGCTTCGATCGGTGGTTCGCGAACCAGCTGGATCAGGCCCGGGAGTTCCTGGACGACAAGCCGCGGGGACGGGTCAACGAGGCGAGGGCCAACGCGGAGAGCCTGACGCGAAACCTGCCGACAACGGCGCCGAACCGGGTGCGGCAAGATGTCGTTCCGGTGCTCACGGCCGTGTTGCTGGACACGCCGCTGACGCCCGACACCGCGGTCTCGGTGCGGGATGCGGCCGAGCAGATGATCCGTGGTCTGGGGATTCGCACAACGCCCGGACTGGGCGGGAACCCGGACTTCGGCGGTCCCTCGCAGCACCTCGACGACAGTGACGCGGACTCCGAGAACGAGTCGGCCGACGACCACGACAGCGACGACGATGATGCGGGCGTGGATCCGCAGCACGTCCACATCGTTCCGCCGTCGAACGACGGACGCCCGAAGATCCTGGTCGTGATCGACGAGAGTGGTCACGGGCTGGGGGGTGTCCCGGTCTTCAACCTGGAGCTCACCAACGGGCTGGCCAAGGAGAACGACGTCACCCTGCTGACGGTCGACGCCCACGGTGACTACGACGCGGCCCGGGTGAGCGCGGCGCACGGCAACGTGAGTGTGGTGAACGTGCCGCCGGCCCCGGGGCAGAAGGGGGAGGGGCGCGATCGGCTGATGGCGATCGCGAACGCCGACAGTCTCCCCGACGGGCTGGGCCACGACTTCGACATGGTGCTGGGGCATTCCCGGTTCTCCGGGCCGGCCGCCGACCGGATCCGGGACAGCTTCTTCCCCGATGCCAAGCTGGTGCACTTCCTGCACACGAGTCCGTTGCGGCTCGATGTGGTGAAGAAGCCCGACCTGGACCCGGCGGACGCGAAGGTCGTCCCACCGCCTGCTGACGCCGAGACACCCTGGAGCAAGGCGTACAACTCGGGTCGTCGCAAGGCGGACATCGACCAGAGCGTGATGGTCAAGTCCGACCTGATCGTGGGGGTCGGCGAACTGCTGACCCGCGAGGCCGACCGGCTGGCCAACCGTTCCCAGAACGGCCAGTCGCTGCACGCCCTGATCCCGGGGGCCGTGTCGGGCGCTCCGCGCGTGCGCACCCGTGATCCCGAGAAGCCCATCACCCTGCTGCTCTCAGGTCGGGCGACGGACCCGATCAAGGGGGTCGAGGGGGCGCTGAAGGCGGTCTGGAACCTCCGTCAGCAGCAGCTGAACGCGGCGGCCGAGGGAGACGGTGACCTGTCGCGGGGTGCGGCCGAGCACAACGTGAAGATCATCGTTCGCGGTGGGCCCGCGGGCGTGGACCGGACCACGTTCCTGTTCCCGGAGCCGGACAGCGATTCCGACAGCAGTGCGCCGAGCAGTCCGGTCGACACGCGCTGGAACGACGAGCTCCCGGCGAACGCGACGGACGCGCAGAAGGACGCCGCGCTCAGGCAGCGGTGGAACAACATCGTGCGGTTGTACGGCGACATGCTGGATCTGCGGGGGTTCACGAAGGACCCGCAGGATCTGGTGAACGACCGGGCCGAGGCGGACGCGATCATCATGCCGTCGCTGCACGAGGGCTTCGGCCTGGTCGCGACCGAGGGCGCCGGTGAGGGTATTCCGGTGCTGGTCAACAGTGAGAGCGGTGCCGCGGACTTCCTGAACTTCCTCGGGCACTCCGACAGCGTGGCGCAGTCGTCGTCCAACCCGATCGACGCGGTGAGCGACTGGGGCGACGCGATCAAGAAGCTCGCCCAGGACATCGAGCGCCGGGAGTTCAAGGCCGAGAAGCTGCAGAAGGTTCTGCGCGACTTCTCCTGGGACCACGCCGCCCAGGCGCTGGTGCAGGCGGCGAACGAGGCTCCCTCGCCGCAGGAGCGGGCCGCCGGGGCGAGCGGCCAGGTCACCGTGCAGGGGCGGGGCGGCGAGATCGTCGACCGGAGTGACGACTGGGAGACGGTCGACCCCGGCCCGGAGTGGAACGGTCTCGAACCGTACTGGCCGCTGCCGCAGGAGGCGCAGCAGAACGTCGACTTCGGGATCCGGGCCTTCGGCGGCGATCTGGGCAGCGCCCTGCGCGACGCCGGCATGAGCGACCGCGCGACCCTGCGCGACCGCCGGGACCGCACCGAAGCGGGCGCCCGCTTCGACCGCTGGTTCGCGCAGCAGCTGGAGCGGGCCGAGACCTACCTCGACCGCGAGTCCGAGCAGGACGTCCGGCAGACCCGGGCCCTGGCGGAGGACATCGCGCGCCGCCTGCCGACCACGGCTCCGAACCGCGTGAATCAGGTCGTCGTCCCGATGATGACGGCTCTGCTGCTGGACAACCCCCAGAACCCCGACAACACCGCTCTCGTACGGGATGCGGCCGTGGAGATGATCCGGGGACTCGGGATCCGCGAAACGCCCGGCCGGGGTGGCAACCCGGACTTCGGCGGCCCTTCGCAGCACCGCGACGACAGTGACGCGGATTCCGAGAACGAGTCGGACGCAGACCCCGACGGTGCCGACGACGACGCGGGCCTGAATTCACAGCACGTGCACATCGTTCCGCCGTCGAATGACGGACGCCCGAAGATCCTGGTCGTGATCGACGAGTCCGGTCACGGGCTGGGTGGCGTACCGGTCTTCAACCTGGAGCTCACGAACGGCCTCTCGGCCGACAACGACGTGACCCTCCTGACGGTCGACGCGCACGGTGACTACAACGCCGCTCAGGTGAGCGCCAACCACGGTGACGTGAGTGTCGTGAACGTCCCGCCGAACCCGGGTCAGGGCGGCGAGGGCCGGGACCGTCTGATGGCGGTCGCGAACGGCAAGCCCCCGGCCGGTCTGACGGGCACGTACGACATGGTGCTGGGGCACTCCCGGTTCTCGGGGCCGGCGGCTCAGCGGATGCGGGAGAACTGGTTCCCCGAGGCCAAGCTCGTGCACTTCCTGCACACCAGCCCACTGCGGCTGGACGTGGTCAAGAACCCGGACCTGAACCCCGACGACGCGACGGTGGTCCCGCCGCCGGCGGACGCGAACACGCCCTGGAGCAGGGCGTACACCTCGGGTCGGCGCAAGGCGGACATCGACCAGAGTGTGATGGTGGAGTCCGACCTGGTCGTGGGGGTCGGTGAGCTGCTGACGCGTGAGGCCGACCGTCTGGCGAAGCGGGAGGAGAACGGCCAGTCGCTGCACGCTCTGATCCCCGGATCGGTGGCGGGGGCTCCGCGCGCCTGGACCCGGAATCCGGACAAGCCGATCACCCTGTTGCTCTCCGGCCGGGCCACCGACCCGATCAAGGGTGTCGAGGGCGCGCTGAAGGCGATCTGGAGCCTGCGGTCACAGCATCGCGACGGCGCGGACGAGTTCAACGTCAAGATCATCGTGCGGGGCGGTCCCGACGGTGTGAGCCGTGACGCCCTGGACGACGGCACCTACCAGAGCGACAGCGACGGGGAGGTCGACACCAGCTGGGTGCCTCCGCAGTCCGACGCGACCGACGCCCAGAAGAAGGCGGCTCTGCAGGCGCGGTGGAACAACATCGTGCGCCTCTACGGAGATGCTCTCGATCTGCGCGGTTTCACGAAGGACCCGCAGGATCTGGTGAACGACCGGGCCGAGGCCGACGCGATCATCATGCCGTCGCTGCACGAGGGTTTCGGTCTCGTGGCGACCGAGGGGGCGGGCGAGGGCATCCCGGTGCTCGTGAACGCGGAGAGCGGCGCCGGGGACTTCCTGCGGTTCCTGGGTTTCGACGACAGCGTGGCCGACTCGTCGTCGAATCCGGTCGATGCGGTGGGTGACTGGGTCGATGCGATCAAGGACCTGGCCCGTGACATCGAGGACCGCAACGAGAAGGCCGCGGAGCTGCAGGAGGTCCTGAAGGACTACACCTGGAGAGACTCCGCGCGTTCACTGGTGGATGCGGCCCAGAAGGCGCCGTCGGCGCAGGACCGGGCGGACGGGACGAGCGGCCGGATCACGTTCCAGGGCAGCAAGGGGTCGCTGGTCGATCAGACCGCGGACTGGCGGTCAACGGATCCCGGACCGGACTGGAACGGGCTCGATCCGTACTGGCCGCTTCCCCGCGGCGTCCAGATCACCTCACCCTTCGACGTCACCGGCTTCCGGGACGGTCTGGACGACGCCCTGGCGCAGGCCGGCCTCGAGGACCCGTCGACCCTGCGCGACGTCATGAGCAAGGAGGACGAGGGCCGGAGCTTCGACCGCTGGTTCCACGAGACGTCGCAGCAGGCCCGCGAATTCCTCGACGAGAGGCCGCGAGCGGCCGTCAACGAGGCCCGGCAGCTGGCGGAGGACGTCGCCCGGCGCCTGCCGACGACATCGCCGAACCGGGTGCGGCAGGACGTCGTCCCGGTGATGACGGCCTTGCTCATGGACAATCCACTGAACGCGGACACGACCGCGATGATCCGGGACGCCGCCGGGGAGATCATCCGTGGCCTGGGGATCCGGGAAACACCCGGCCTGGGCGGTAATCCGAACTTCGCGGATCCGCAGCACGACAACAGCGACGCCGATTCTGAGAACGAGTCGGACGACGGGTACGACGGTGACGATGACGCGGGTGTGGATCCGCAGCACGTGCACATCGTTCCTCCGGTGAATGACGGACGTCCGAAGATCCTGGTCGTCATCGACGAGAGTGGTCACGGGCTGGGTGGGGTTCCGGTGTTCAACCTGGAGCTCACGAACGGCCTCGCGGCCGACAATGACGTCACGCTGCTGACGGTCGATGCGCACGGTGATTACAACGCCGCTCAGGTGAGCGCCAACCACGGCGGCGTCAGTGTGGTGAATGTTCCGCCGTCGCCGGGACAGACGGGTGAGGGGCGCGATCGTCTGATGGCGATCGCGAACGGTGCAGCACCGCCGAAGGGCCTGGGCGACTCCTACGACCTGGTGCTGGGCCACTCGCGCTTCTCGGGTCCGGCCGCCGACCGCATTCGCGAGAACTTCTATCCGGACGCGAAACTCGTGCACTTCCTGCACACGAGCCCGCTGCGGCTCGATGTGGTGAAGAAGCCGGACCTGGACCCGGCGGACGCGACCGTGGTCCCGCCCCCGGCCGACTCCAAGACCCCGTGGGCCAACGCGTACAACTCGGGTCGTCGCAAGGCGGACATCGACCAGAGCGTCATGGTCAAGTCCGACCTCGTGGTGGGTGTCGGTGAGCTGCTGACGCGTGAGGCCGATCGTCTGGCGAAGCGGGACGAGAACGGCCAGTCGCTGCACGCTCTGATCCCGGGTTCGGTGGCCGGTGGTCCGCGTACGCACGTCCGTGCTCCTGAGAAGCCCATCACCCTGCTGCTTTCGGGACGCGCGACGGATCCGATCAAGGGTGTCGAAGGTGCGCTGAAGGCGGTCTGGAACCTGCGTCAGCAGCAGCTGAACGCCGCGGCTGAAGATGGCGGTGATCTGTCGCGAGGCGCTGACGAGCACAACGTGAAGATCATCGTGCGCGGTGGGCCCGCGGGCGTGGACCGGAACACGTTCCTGTTCCCGGAGCCGGACAGCGATTCCGACAGCAGCGCGCCGAGCAGTCCGGTGGACACGCGGTGGAACGACGAGCTGCCGGCGAATGCGACGGATGCGCAGAAGGAAGCGGCGCTGAGGCAGCGGTGGAACAACATCGTGCGGTTGTACGGCGACATGCTCGACCTGCGCGGTTTCACGAAGGACCCGCAGGACCTGGTCAATGACCGCGCCGAGGCCGACGCCATCATCATGCCCTCGCTGCACGAGGGCTTCGGTCTCGTGGCGACCGAGGGCGCTGGTGAGGGTATTCCGGTGCTCGTCAATGCCGAGAGCGGTGCGGGAGACTTCCTGCGGTTCCTGGGGTACGACGACAGCGTGGCGGATTCGTCGTCGAATCCGGTGGAGGCGGTGGGTGACTGGACCCAGGCGATCAAGGACCTGGCGCGGGATCTCAACGAGCGCAACGAGAAGGCCGCGGAACTGCAGGAGGTCCTGAAGGACTACACCTGGCGGGATTCCGCGCGTTCTCTGGTCGATGCCGCGATGCAGGCGCCCACGCGCGAGGAGCGGGCCGACGGGGCGACGGGGCAGATCACCTTCCAGGGCGGGAACGGTTCGCTGGTCGATCAGACGGCGGACTGGCAGTCGACGGATCCAGGGCCGGACTGGAACGGTCTGGACCCGTACTGGCCGCGGCCGAAGGACTCGGGGGAGACTTCCGGGTTCGATGTCACCGATCTTCGGGACGGGCTGGACGACGCCCTGCGCGATTCGGGTCTGGGCGATCCGTCGACGCAGCGTGACCGGGGTGGGAAGGGCGACCGGGGAGGCTCGTTCGATTCCTGGTTCGACCGGCGGTCGCAGCAGGCGAAGGATTACCTGGCGGGCAGGCCCACGCCCGAGGTCGGTCCGGTGAGGCAGCAGGCGGAGGACATCGTCCGCCGCCTGCCCACGACGGCACCGAACAAGGTGAAGTACGACGTGGTCCCGGTGATCACGGCGATGCTGATGGACAGCCCGCAGACGCCGGAGACGGTGACCGGGATCCGGGATGCGGCCGGGGAGATCATTCGCGGTCTGGGAATCGATCCGACCCGGGTGCGGGGCGGTAATCCGGACTTCGGTGGTCCTTCTCAGCACCGCGACGACAGCGACGACAGCGATGCGGATTCCGAGAACGAGTCGGACGACGATGGCGACAGCGACGATGACGCGGGTGTGGACCCGCAGCACGTCCATGTCGTTGCGCCGTCGAATGACGGCCGTCCGAAGGTCCTGGTCGTGATCGACGAGTCCGGTCACGGGCTGGGTGGCGTCCCGGTGTTCAATCTCGAGCTCACGAACGGTCTTTCGCAGAACAACGACGTCACCCTGCTGACGGTCGACGCGCACGGGGACTACGACGCGGCCCGGGTGAGCGCGGCGCACGGCGGCGTGAGTGTCGTGAACGTCCCGCCGAAGCCGGGGGACACGGGCGAGGGCCGCGATCGCCTGATGTCGATCGCGAACGGGGACGCCCCGCCCCAGGGCTTGGGACAGAAGTACGACCTGGTGCTGGGCCACTCCCGGTTCTCGGGCCCGGCCGCCGGCCGCATTCGCGAGAACTTCTACCCCGACGCGAAACTCGTGCACTTCCTGCACACCAGCCCGTTGCGGCTGGACGTGGTGAAGAAGCCGGATCTGGACCCGGCTGATGCCACGGTGGTTCCCCCGCCGGCGGACGCGAAGACCCCGTGGGCGAAGGCGTACAACTCGGGTAAGCGCAAGGCGGACATCGACCAGAGCGTCATGGTGAAGTCCGACCTGGTCGTGGGTGTCGGTGAATTGCTGACCCGTGAGGCCGATCGTCTGGCGAAGCGGGACGAGAACGGCCAGGCCCTGCACGCGCTGATTCCGGGTTCGGTGGCCGGCGGTCCGCGTACGCACACGAGGGATCCGGAAAAGCCCATCACCCTCCTGCTTTCGGGGCGGGCGACGGACCCGATCAAGGGCGTCGAGGGAGCGCTGAAGGCGGTCTGGAACCTGCGTCAGCAGCAGCTGAACGCCGCGGCCGAGGACGGTGGCGACCTCTCGAGGGGCGCTGACGAGCACAATGTGAAGATCATCGTGCGGGGTGGGCCGGCCGGTGTGGACCGGACCACGTTCCTGTTCCCGGAGCCCGACAGCGATTCCGACAGCAGCGTCCCCAGTAGCCCGGTGGACACGCGGTGGAACGACGAACTGCCCGCGGACGCGACGGACGCGCAGAAGGACGCCGCGCTCAGACAGCGGTGGAACAACATCGTGCGGTTGTACGGCGACATGCTGGATCTGCGGGGTTTCACCAAGGACCCGCAGGATCTGGTGAACGACCGGGCCGAGGCCGACGCGATCATCATGCCGTCGCTGCACGAGGGGTTCGGGCTGGTCGCGACCGAGGGCGCCGGCGAGGGCATTCCCGTTCTCGTGAATGCGGAGAGCGGGGCCGGGGACTTCCTGCGGTTCCTCGGCTTCGACGACAGTGTGGCGGATTCGTCGTCGAACCCGATCGAGGCCGTGCACGACTGGACCTCCGCGATCAAGGATCTGGCGCACGACCTCCGGGAGCGCAACGAGAAGGCGGCGGAGCTGCAGGAGGTTCTGAAGGATTTCTCCTGGAAGGATGCCGCGCAGTCGATGATCGACGCGGCGGCGCAGGCGCCGTCGCGGCAGGAGCGAGCTGATGGGGCCACGGGTCTGATCACGTTCCAGGGGCGTAACGGGTCCTTGGTGGATCAGACGGCGGACTGGCGCTCGACCGACCCGGGCCCGGACTGGAACGGCCTGGATCCGTACTGGCCGCTGCCGCGAGGCGTGCAGATCGAGTCCGGTTTCGACGTCACCGATTTCCGCGAAGGGCTGGACGACGCTCTGGAGGGGGCGGGTCTGGGGGACGCGAACAGCTGGCGTGACCCGATGAGCAAGGAGGATCGGGGCGAGAGTTTCGACCGCTGGTTCCACGGGACGTCGCGGCAGGTGCGTGAGTTCCTCGACGGCAGGCCGAATTCCGAGGTGGGTCCGGCCCGGCAGAATGCGGAGGACATCGCGCGTCGTCTCCGGACGACGGCCCCGAACCGTGTGCGCCAGGACGTGGTTCCGGTACTGACGGCGCTCTTGCTGGACAATCCGCCGGGATCGGACACCGCCCGCCGGGTTCAGGACGCCGGCCGCGAGATCATCCGTGGTCTGGGGATCGACCCGCCGGGCCTGCGGGGTGGTAATCCCGACTTCGGCGGGCCTTCTCAGCACCAGGGCGACGGCACCACCGATGCGGGGAACGAGCCGGACGGCGACTCCGGCGGCGGTCACGACCGGGACGACGAGGCGGGCGCGGATCCGCAGCACGTGCACCTCGTGCCGACGGCCGGTGACCGTCCGCGCATCCTGGTCGTGATCGACGAGAGCGGTCACGGTCTCGGGGGCGTCCCGGTGTTCAACCTCGAGCTCACCAACGGCCTGGCCGGCGACAACGACGTGGTGCTGCTGACCGTCGACGGGCACGACGGCTACGACGCCGCCGACGTGAGCGCGAAGCACGGCGACGTGAGCGTCGTGAACGTGCCCCCGACCGCGGATCAGACCGCACGGAACGTCGAGGGCCGGGACCGCCTGATGGCGATCGCGAACGGCGACGAGCTGCCGAAGGGGCTGGGCGGGAAGTTCGACCTGGTCCTGGGCCACTCCCGGTTCTCGGGGCCGGCCGCGGACCGGATCCGGCAGAACTTCTTCCCGGAGGCGAAGCTGGTGCACTTCCTGCACACCAGCCCGCTCCGGCTCGACGTGGTGAAGAAGCCGGACCTGGATCCGGAGGACGCGAAGGTGGTTCCGCCCGCCCCGGACGCCGGCACCCCGTGGGCCAAGGCGTACCAGTCGGGTGCGCGGAAGGCCGCGATCGACCAGGACGTGATGACCCGGTCCGACCTGATCGTCGGTGTCGGGGAACTGCTCACCCGCGAGGCCGACCGGCTGGCTCAGCGCGACGTCCACGGTCAGTCCCTGCACGCTCTGATCCCCGGGGCGACGGTGTCGGGCGAGGCTCGCGGTGGCTCCCGGGATCCCGGGAAGCCGATCACCCTCCTGCTCTCCGGGCGGGCGACCGACCCGATCAAGGGTGTCGAGGGTGCGCTGAAGGCGATCTGGGCCCTCCGGTCACAGCACCTCAACGCTTCGGTCGACGCCCACCGCGAGTCCCTGAAGCACGGTCGGCCGGTCGACCTGAGCCAGGGCGCCGACGAGCTCAACGTGAAGATCATCGTGCGGGGCGGGCCGGCGGGAGTGGCCCGGTCGGAGACGCCCGCGTCGCCGGCCGATTCCGAACGCCGGGCGTTCAGCGACGACGGTTCCTCGATCGGCGACGACGTGAACACGAGCTGGGACGACCCGCTGCCGCCGGACGCGACGGACGCCCAGAAGGAGGAGAGTCTCCGTCAGCGCTGGAACCACATTGTCGAGATCTACGGTGACGCACTGGATCTGAGAGGCTTCACCAAGGATCCGCTCGACCTGGTCCGGGACCGCGCCGACGCCGATGCGATCATCATGCCGTCGCTGCACGAGGGTTTCGGCCTGGTGGCGACGGAGGCTGCGGGCGAGGGCATCCCGGTGCTGGTCAACAGTGAGAGCGGTGCCGCGGACTTCCTGAACTTCCTCGGGCACTCCGACAGCGTGGCGCAGTCGTCGTCCAACCCGCTCGACGCGGTGAGCGACTGGGTCGGCGCGATCGAGAACCTCGCGCGCGACATCCGGGATCGCGAGGTGAAGGCGGCCGACCTGCAGGAGGCTCTGAAGGGCTTCTCCTGGAAGCATTCCGCCCAGGCCCTCGTCACCGCGGCGATGCAGGCCCCGCTGTCGGCCGATCGGCACCCGGGAACCCCGGGTAACGTCACGTTCCAGGGGGCGGACGGGTCACTGGTCGACCGCACCGGCAGCTGGAGCACCATCGACCCCGGCCCGGGATGGAGCGGTCTCGACCCGTACTGGCCGACCCCGGACCGTTCCGGTGAGAGGTCCGTCCTGCCCCGCCCGGCCCCGGCCGTCACGCCGGGCGTCTCGTTCACGGCGGAGGGCACGCCGCGGCCGGACGATCTCACGACCCCGCTCCCGGTCGGGCCGGAGCCCGGCGTGAATCTGCGGGCCGACCGGTTCGGCCGGGAGTCGGCCGATCTGCTCAAGGTCTCCGGGCTCACGGGCTTCACCGGGGCCCGGCTCCAGCGGGACCGCACCACGCCGTTCGACTCCTGGTGGAGAGACCGCACGCGGCAGTCGAGAGATGCTCTGGGGGAGGCTGGTTCGCTCGCCGGGCCCTTCCGGGCCGCGGCCGAGGACGTGCTGCGAGGGCTGCCGGTCGATCGTTCGCTGAACGCGGTGAAGCAGGACGCGGTTCCGGTGGTGGCCGCGATGCTGCTGGCCCACGCCCCGGCCGGGGAAGGCCCGGACACCCTGACGTCGGACACCTTCCGGGACGTCCGGGAGGCGGTCCGGGGAGCGCTGGGCGGTGCGGGCCTGCTGCTGCTCCGGGGCGAGGGCGGTAACCCCGACTTCTTCCCCTCCATGCCGAGCGGGGACTCCGGCGGGGGCCCGAGCGGTGGCTTCAGCGGTGGTCACACGGGTGGGCTGGGCGGCCACCAGGGCAGCAGCCAGGGCGGTGACCAGAGCGGCTCCCAGTCCGGCGATCAGACCACGGTCACGGGCAGCGGCCCGAGCGGTGGCCGCACCGGTGGGCAGGGCGTCGGCGCGAGCGGCGGACGGGGTGGTGGACCGGGGAGCCGCAGCGCCGAACGGGGCAAGGGCATGAGCCGCGTCCCGTCCGTTCCCTCCCTCGAACTGTCGGCCGCCGCACGGACCCCGGGCCAGAACACCACGCTGGTCGAGAGCCTGCGCGGCATCTCCGGGCAGTTCCCGGACGGGGTCGAGGCGACGGCGGCCGAACGGCTCCGGCTCGCCACGCCGGTGGTGAGTCACCTGCTCGAGGGGGCGCTGCTGGGTGACACCGACGCCCTGGCCGACCTGGCCGGGCTCGACCGTGTCGCCCGGTTGACGGACGGCGACCTGGCCGCCGCGATCGACCGGCTCACGACGCAGGGGCGGAACGAGTTCGCCGAGACGGTCGACCAGCTCGGCGGCGACAGCAAGGTGCTGACGGGCCTGGACGCGGCGGCCCGCTCGGAACTGAGCGATCTCGCCGGGCACCTGGCCTGGGCGCCGTTCGTGGCCGGCCGGCTGGAGAGCGCGCTGGGGGAGTCCACGATCGACCCGGGGCACGAGCGGGCCCTGCGGGAGATCGGCGACGAGGTCGAGGCCGGGCTCGGGATGACGATGCTCCCGGGCCGGGACGACCCGGACTGGCGGCAGCTGGTCGCCAACGCCGGCGCGCGTCTGGTGCCCGAGCTGGCGGACGCCCTGGTCATGGTCACGATGGCCCGGGACCTGTCCCGGCTGGCGGCCGGGCGCGAGTCCGCCGCGATCAGCCGGGCGGCGCTCGTCGAGACCGCGCGGCTCGACGGGGCGATCCAGGACGCGGCCGCGAAACCGGCGGTTCTGCCTGCCGGTTTCGGGCGGTCCGGCGCCTTTCCGGTGACCGGGGTCAACCTGGTCACGGGGGAGCAGTTCGGGTTCGGCCCTCTCGGCCGGGCCGACAGCTTCGCCGGCACCGGATTCACCGACCCGGCCTTCACGGGCCTGGCCACGCAGTTCGCCACGTCCCCGTCCCCGGCCCTGCTCGCGCAACTGCAGCAGAACCTGGCCTCCCGGATCGGCCAGCTGGGGGCCACCGACGCGGCCCGGATGATGCTGGAGGGCGGCCTCGACGTGAGCGCCGCCGGGCACACCATGACGGTGAGCCTCAGCGACGTCGACCGCGACGGTGCCCAGCGGGTGACGCCGTCCCAGCAGCCCCGGCCGCGCGCGGGGGAGAACTTCAGCGGTGCCCTGGACGGCATGGTGTCGCGCTCGGTCGCTATCGCCCAGACCTTCACCAAGACCGGTACGGCCGACTTCTCGGTGCTGGCGAGCATCAGCCAGGGCAACATGGCGGTGATGGTCAGCGGTGGTATCAGTGCCTCGTCGACCTCCACCCGCACGGCCGGCGCGGGCCAGGACTCCGGTTCCGGCGGGGGGCCGGTGCAGGCCGGGGCCCAGGTCTACTTCGATCTGGCCGCCCGTCTGGTCACCCGGGTGCGGGCGCAGGGCAGCGACACCGTCCTGTTCGAGTCGGTGCAGCACACCCCCGACACCCGCCCGCTGCGGGTCTCGTTCCCCGAGAAGATCGCCACCTACCAGCCGGATCCCGGCCCCTGGGTGACCGGTTCCGAGGCCGCGCCGCTCACCTCGGCCCTGGGCGGGGTGCTTCCCGGTTACGGCCCGATCGGTGGTCTGGGAAACCTGGAACGCGCCGCGCGGGAGGCTCTCTCGGAGCGTCCGGACTCGCTCGTGTCGACCGTGGCGTCGCACCGCCTGGCCGAGAACGCGGTCCTGCACGAACTGCCCCGGATCCTCGGCACGTCCATGCCGCTGCCGGCGGTGCCCTGGACCAAGGGCCGTCGGCTGTCTCCCCGTCTCGGTGCCGAGGTGCTGGCGGCGCGGCGTCTGGGCCCGCCGGTCGAGGTGCCCGTGCGCCTGGACCAGAGTGGCTCGGGCAGCCTGGTCTGGGGGCAGGGCAACAGCGGGACCTTCGGCTTCTCCGCCGGTGTCACGGGAAGCCTTGCGCCACTGGGCAGTTGGGTTCCCCTGGTGGCCGTGGGGTTCCCGGTCAGCACGTCGCGAGGGGTGACGCTCACGAGCTCCCAGGGGCTGGGAGTGTCGGAGAAGGTGGGCTTCTCGGGTTCCAGTGTGCCGTTCCAGCTCCAGGTGCGTCTGTCGCTGGGCGCCGAGGCGATCACCGGGCAGACGACGGACGCGGGTGCTCCCGTCGCGGATCTGCGCACCGATCTGTCCGTCACGGTCTACGTGCCCACGGAGATGGTGCCGCTGTTCGAGAAGGCCCTGGCCGAGGCGGCCACCTCGCCGACGCCGACGCCGACGCCGACGCCGCCGGTGACCGGGACCGCGGTCACGCCGGGCCAGCCGGCGCTCACGCCGGACGACGCACCGGTGCTCACGTCCGACGATGCGCCGGCACCGACGCCCGACGACGCGCCGACACTCACGCCCGACGACGCGCCGGCGCCGGAAGCGCCGGCCGAAACCACGGTCGAGACAGCGGAAAACCGGTTCGCGCCGCTGAACCTGGCCCGCCCGACCGGCCCGTCCGGCTTCGCGGGCAATCTCGGGATCACCGGGACCCACAACCTGGTGAAGAGGTTCACCGATCGTCTGGCGCTGCTCGAGCGCTCCCGCCGGGACCCGGGGGCCGACCGGGTGGCCGTGCCGCCGCGCACCCGGGACGAGGACCTGTTGCTGGAAGAGTTCCTGACGGCACACTTCAGCGAGCCGGACGTGCGCTACGGGCAGGAGGCGATCTTCTCCGACGGTGGGCGCAGCGCGACCTACGTACGCGAGCTGGCCTCGGGCGACCACGAGCACATCACCTTCGAGCTGACGGCGCGGCGTCTGGAACCGGTGCCGGGAGACTCCTTCCGGGTGGTGGACGCCACGGTCGGGATGAACCCGAGCGGGTCGTTCGACCACGCCCACAGCGGGGCCGACGGCAGCGGCACCGGGGTGTCCGTGGGCTCGCGCTGGCAGTTCACCCTGCCGGTCCCGGGAACCGACCGCACGCTCCAGGGGCGTTTCCTGGCGGGCTCCTCGGCCAGCCGCACGCACACCGACACCGTCGACGTCCCGCACGGCGGGGCCGTGTCCAAGCAGCTCTCGTACTCGGGCCCGGCCTGGGTCTTCCGCTACCCGGCCGAGGTGACGCTGAGCGTCTCGGTCAGCCGGGTGCTCTCGCCCGACGTGTCGGCGCAGATCGTGCGCGCGATCGAGAAGGGGGCCCGCGGGCTGGTGGGGCGTCAGGCTCCGGTCCTGAGGGCGTCCGGCAGCGAGCAGTTCCGGGCCGATGCCGGCTGGATGGTGCCCGAACCACTCACGTCGACGGCCGATCCGCTGCTCCCGACCCTCGAGGACGGTCCGTCGGCGGACCCGGCGCCGACCCCGGCGCTGGAGCGGGTGCCCACCCTGGCGGTCGAGCGTCTCGACGACGTCGACAAGGCGCTCACCCGGTGGGAGGGAACGCAGACCCAGACCCCGACTCGTCAGCCGGGACGCTGGTGGCAGTTCGACACCGGCTGGGTCTTCTCGCCGTACACCGATCCCCCCGGGACGGTCGAGGTGCGCCCCTCCGACCGGGTCATCGGGGTCGACGGCGTGCAGGCCGTGCGTGCCGCCCTGGTCGACCAGCTCGTCGCCGTGGGGATCGACCGGGATCAGGCCGGGTTGTGGGCCGGTTCGGCCGTCACCCGCGACCAGCTACGGGGCGTGTTCGTCCGGGACGCCGGCGTCCAGGCCGGAAAGGTCTCGCAGAAGCTGACGTTCGGAGACCGGGAGGCCCAGTTCGCCCTGGTTCCGGTGGTGCACCAGATGTCGGCGACGGGCGACCGCATCACGCTCGACACGAGCATGGTGACGGAGCACTCCGCCGCGACGACCGTGACGTCCAGCACCGTGGCCGCTTTCGGGGTGGAGGCGAACGCGCGGCTCGGCGCGACCCAGTCGCCGGGCCGGGACGAGTACGGCAATGCCCAGGGCGGCGGTGCGCACGTGCGGGTCGGCCCGAGCTACACGGTGTCGGACACCCGCAGCTCGACCCAGATGGTCACTCGCGCCCCGGGGCACAAGATCACCGCGAAGCTGCCCCACCTGGGACAGACCGGCGTGGTGCGCTGGCGTGTCGTCGCGGTCTCGAGCCGGAACCTCACCGAGAGCCGGCGCGTGGACCAGCACCTCGGCCTCCGGGCCGTGGCGGTCGACGTGGACGTGCCCGACGGCATCCAGTTCCTCCGCCCGGAGCGCACCTCGTACACCCTGGCCGAGCTGGAGTCGGCCGAGCTGGACCTGCCCGCCCTGCGGGAGGGCGAGCCCCGGGTGGTGCGGGCCGATCTGCCCGGCACCGACGTGGTCCGGTACGCACCGGGCCAGGCCGAGCGAGTCGTCCCGACCGCGCCGCTCAGCGATTCCGACCCGACGCCGGTAGCGGAATATCCCTTGCTTCCGCTGATCTCGGGCCTGGAGCACTTCCTGCCCGCGGCGGGCGCGCCGGCCCTGAGCCGCCACAACCCGGTGCTGGAGGGCGTCACCGATCTGCTCCGTCTGCACGACCCGGGAGCGCTGGGATCCCTCTGGCAGCTCGGGGTGCCCGGGGCGTCCGTCCGGGGTGGTCTCGACACGATGCTCTCGCCGCAGGCCCTGGGCAGCCAGGAGGGCCGGATGCGAGCCGGCGGTCTGCTGCTGACGCGGGTGGACGGCACGTTCCTCGGCCAGCGTGTGACGCAGTTGCTGCTGCGTCTCGACATCGACCCGGACGGGCGGGGCCTGGTCTCCACCGAGGCGCCCGAAGGCAGCGTGTCGTACTACAACCGGGGCGAGTGGCGGGCCGGAACGGCCTGGGGGCGCTCCACCGCGCTGAACGTCTCGGTGGGCACGACCGGCATCGTCAACGGGGTGGCGGCGCCGGTCATGCCGCAGAGCCAGTTCGTCGCGGAGATGCTGCAGGGCCGGTTCCGCAGCGACGCCGGCTCGTTCGCGTCGAGTTCGTTCCGCTACGACGGTTTCGAGGAGAAGGGCGCGCTCACCGGGCAGGTGGGCCAGGCCCGCGTCTCGGTCGCCCTGATCAGTGTGTGGCGGCCCTCGCCGCTGCTGAACACGGTCGGCCTGGGCCTGCCGACGGCCTTGTCCCGGCACGTCCAGCAGGTCACCGCGTCCCGTCCCACGGGTACGACGGCCAACGTCGCGAACCGCGACATCTCCCTCGGCGTGCAGACGGCCACGTCGACCGCGGCCCTGCGGCGCCCGTTGCCGGCGCCCACCGGTGAGCCGATCATCAGCCGGATCGCTCCCGGGGCCCCGTCCTCGGGCCGGCCGGAGGTGACGTTCACCGGGGCCGAGCTGATGCGCAAGGACATCACGCTGCAGCTCGACCCGGCCAAGGTCCGGCACCTCTACGACGCGTGGAGCCGGGCGCTGGAGGAACACGCCGGTTCGCCCGCGCTGCTGGCCGCCTGGGGGCAGATCGGCCAGGACGAGCTGCGGGCCCTGACCGACCCCTCGGTGCTGGAGAACCATCTGATCCAGACCGGTACCGGCGCGAGCGGTGACGCCGCCCGGCTGGGGGTGCCCGTGCGGTCGACCGGCAGCGTCTTCACCGACACGACCGGCGCGCTGTCGGTCAGTTTCCGCCTGGTGGACCCGAAGGTCTCGACGAACTTCCCGGCGGTGCAGGTGGCCGGCCGGGCCGACGTCATGACGGCCGGATCGGCTCCGGGAAACGCCTCGATGCAGACCGGTGACGCGCACGGCGCCGGGCCGAACACGCTGATGCCGCTGCGGTTCGGGTCCCGCCCGGTGGAGGGCAACGGGGGCAAGGCCACGGCCGACCCGGTCGCGGCCACGCTGATCGCCGCGCCGATGTACTCGGGCAAGTCCCAGATGGGGCTCTCGGCCTCCCAGCGCGTCACCACCCAGTGGGAGGCATGGGAGCTCGACACCACCTGGTACGGGCCGGTCTACCTGGACGCCGAGGTCACCGTGACGGTGCGTACGCGCAACGAGCGCGACAAGATCGGTTACGGCGGCACCGAGATGCCCATCACCTTCCGGGTGCGAAACCTGGTGGAGGCCCAGTGGTCTCCGCAACGGCTCGTGCACGATGCCGGGCTGGGCGACTGGACCGGTACCCCGGTGCCGGTCAAGGTTCCCTCCGGCTGGTTCCTGCCCGGTGCCCGGAACACGCCGGGGCCCGAACTGCTCGCCCGGCAGGAGTTCCCGACGGTCGACGAGCCCCGCGCCTCGATCGTCCACCTGGACTTCGCCGAGCCCACGGCCGACTCACCCGTGCTCGGGGTGACGGCCTACGGTCGCCCGGTGACGGCGGCCGCCTTCGCGGCCGACTACCTGGCCCCGATCGTGCGGCACGACGAGAAGATCCGGGTGCTGGTCCTGGTCTCGGACTCGCTCCCGGCCGGCACCCGCACCCTTCAGGAGATCGCGTCCGCGCTCCCGGAGGGCACCGTCGTCGTGGGGGTCGCGGGCCCGCTGAGGGTGCCCACCACCGAGGCCGCCGTCGCCCGGCCGGCATCCGTCAACGCCACCGCCCCGCTGCACAGCGCCGTCGACGCCCGGAACACCTGGGAGATCGTGCCTTCCGGTGCCGATCGCACCTGGACGGCTCACGGTTCCCTGACCGAGGCCCTCGACGACGTTCTCGGGCGTCTCGACGGAGCACCCCGCTCCGGGCTGCAGTTGCGTCCCGAGTCCGGCGGCCTGCGGCCGGTTCCGGAGGACGACGCGGTCCAGGCGCAGACACGGGCGTTCGGTCCTCTGGCGCTCCCCGAGATCACGGTGACGGACTGGGACGCTCCGGCCCCGGTGGTCACTCCCGAAGACGTCCTCGAGCCCCGTCCGGAGGCGTCGTCCGCTTCGCTCGACGGTCTCGTGGAGTTGATCTCGGACCGTCCGCCCGCACGGGGCGGTGACCTCTTCGAGCCTCGCCCGGAGGCGTCGTTCGCCTCCCTGGACGGTCTGGTGGAGGCGATCTCGAGCCGTCCGCCCGCACGGGGTGGTGACCTCTTCGAACCCGGCTCCGGGCCGTCGTTCGCCTCGCTGGAGGGTCTGATGCGTCACGCCGAACCGGTCGCGGCCGCGACCGTGGCGTTCACCGCCTCGGGCACCCCGCAGCCGGCCGGTGTGCCGACGATTCCGGAAAGGGCTTCAGAGAGCAGTCTTTCGGACGCGGGTGACGACGTTTCCGAGGACGTCACCTCGGGTGACCCGATCGTGAAGGCTCCGGGAGAGACCGGCGTGCCCACGTCGTCCACCATCTGGGAGGTCGACGCCGGCACCCGCGAGCAGACGATCGAGCGGCTGACCGCGCTGCCCGGCGAGCGCTGGGACTCGATCAGTGTCCGGGACGGCGACGGGGCTCCCCGGGCGGCCCGGACCTGGCTGAACCAGGCTCTGCAGCCCGACTTCTCGTCGCTGCGGCCCGTCGAAGGCGTCGACGAGGCGGCCGCGACCCTGGCCGCGCTGGGTGACCCGCCGTCCGGAAAGACCCCGGGGGAGCAACTCTCGGCCTGGGCCGCGGGTCAGGTGGCCGAGAAGCTCCAGCTGACCCTGGTGCGGGCGGAACGGGACAGCTCGCAGCGGCTGGCGATCCAGCGCGACGCGAACGCCGTGCGCAACGCCGTGGCCGACCGGATCGACGGTGCGCAGGCCGATCATCTGCGGGACCGATCGACCCGGCAGCTCGACGAACGCCAGGAGGAGCAAACGTTCCGCCGTGACCAGCTGCTGCGGCTCGACCGTCTCACCGCGGCCCCGCAGACCGCGCCCACACTCGGCCCGCCGGGGCCGGAGGCGGAGCGCGCCGGTGCCGAGATCGGCCTGTCGGACCGCTGGAACCTGGTGGTCGACGACACCGGGAACCTGGTGCTGCGCTCGCCGGGAATCGAGGTGACGCAGCAGAAGTCGCTGCCCGATGCCGAGGTGCTGGCCCGCGAGATCGCCGGGCAGACCGGGCGGAGGGTGAGTGCCCTGGTGCCGTCGTCGGACGGTAACCCGCCGCTGTGGAAGGGATTCGACCCGGATCCGCAGCAGCGGGCGGAGGTCCTCGGCACCCCGTCGTTCGGTGACGGCGCGACCCCGGAGGGCGCCGAGACGTCCGGCGAGACGGCGTCGCCCGCCGGCCGGACCCCGGTGCGTGGGCCCGATCAGATGCGGCGTGAGCTGCGGGACGCCTACGACGACTGGGCCGGGCACGTCGAGGGGCTGCGCCGCGAGGCCCAGGCCGAGGCCGATGCGGCGACCCCGGGCAGTCCGCAGGGGCAGGCCGCGCAGCGCGAGGCCGACCACCTGGCCGGGCAGCGGGACTGGGCGCAGGACCAGGTCCTTCGGCTGGATGCCGCGGTGGGGGAGTCCCCGGCGGCCGGGCCGGTGGCCTCGCGTCCGGACGGTGAGCAGCCGGCGGCGCCGAACCCGGGGCTGGACGTTCTCACCGGGCCGGACGTGACGTCTGAGGGTGAGGGCCGGTTCCGGGTGGACGACGCCCAGGTCCAGGTGGTCGCCGGCGGACTGCTGGTGACCTTCCCGGGTGACCCGCACCCGGGCTTCGACGTGCGACGCCACCCGGCCGCTGCGTCCTCCCGTCTGCTGTTCCTGCCCGGTGTGTTCGGCCTGACCCCGGCGCAGCGGGCGACGGTCGCCAAGATCGTGCGGTCCCTGGCCCCACGCATCGCCGCCCGCACCGAAGTCGTGGCCGTCGGTCACATCTCGCCGGCGGCCGGATGGGCCGACGGGACGGGCCCCGACCTGAGTGCGGCCCCAGCGACCCGTCGCGGTCCGCGGCCTCAGGAATGGGGTTCGCCCACGGTCGGCCGGCCCGGTCTGGCCCCGAGGGTCACCCCGTTGACGGGCCCGGTGAGGTTCACGGCCGACGGCCGGCTGATCACGGAGGTCACCCCGCGGCCGGGTCTGGACAGCTGAGGGCCCGCGCGAGGGCACCTGGACGGCGTTCGGGCCGGCACGTGGTCGGCCTGGTCGCGGGCCTCGCCCGGCTCTCGGGCTGCCGGCTGACAATCGTCCGGATCCAGCTTGAACCCTTCCCGCTGCCCGTCCGTGCAGGGGGTAGGGGCCGGTCCGCGTGGTGCGGGCCGGAACAGGCGTGTGACCGGAGGTGGCAGTGCCCGAGTCGGAGATGTCCCGGCAGGAGACCGACGTGGCGGCATGGGGGCCGCCCTCCTTCGGCGACTCCAGCACCGACGAGGACTCGACCCGGCCGATCGGGTTCGACCCCGGGCCCGAGGCGTGGCACACGATGCTGCTCCGGCTGGCCGGGGCGCTGCCCGACGACCTGATCAGTGAGGCCCGGGACTGGCTGTCCGAGGGCGCGACGATCGACGTGGCGCAGGCCGTCGGCTTCGCCGCCGCGACCGCTCGCGTGCCCGTGCTCACGCGGGACGCCGCGATGATGGCGCAGGAGCTGCGGCGGGCGGGGGAGGACACCGAGCTCGTGGACTCCCTCGAGCGGATCGACGACTCGGTGATCATGCCCGTGCCCTGGGTCTTCAGCCCGGCCGACCCGCGCCTCGACGACCCCGCCGCCCATCCCGGCCCGATCGACCTGACCACCGCCGACTCCGGCCCGCTGCTCGACGACGCCGACCACGCCATCCGTCTCGCCGCCGGGCAGGAGTCCGGCCTGGTCGCGGTGTGGCGGGCCTGGCGGACCCCGGCCGACGGATCCCCCTGGCCGGCGCCGCGCCGCGTGTTCGTGGTGCAGACCGGCCCGCACCCGGCCGACGACCTGGCCGCGATCACCGGCCGGATGCAGCACGCCCTGTTCAGCGCCGGTGAGACGAACCCCCAGGTCGAGGTGTGCGGTCCGGGGACGCCGGTGCCCGCCTACCAGAGCAGTGCCTGCGCCCACGCGGCGCTGGTGTGGTCCGACGAGCCGGCCGTGCCGGTGCGTATGGCGAGGGTGTTCGACCGGGTCGACCCCCGGCACGGCCCGATGTTCGCCGAGGACCACCCGGTGATCGACGACCTGGACGAGCTCACCCGGCTGCTGCAGTACCTCGGCAACGGCCTGCCGGTGATGACCACGTCGGCCACGATGAGCGACATCCTCGACCCCGAGCGTCCGGAGATCGTGCCCCTGACCTTCCGCACCGACGGGAACTGGGTCTGGACCGACACGATCGGCTACTACCTCGAGCGCTACGGCCTCGCCCCCGAGGCCGAGCTGCTCGACTACCTGAGGTCCTCCCCGGACTGGCCCGAGGTGTCCGACGTCGCCCTGCACCGGGTGCTGAGCTTCCTGCAGCATCCCCAGGACGACGAGCCGGTCTGGACCGTGCCGCAGGTGAACGCCTGATGCCCTCCTCCCGGGAACCGGGGCGCCGATCGCGGCGCCGGTCCCGGCCCTGGATGCTGAACCGGCCCGGCTGGGCCCAGCTGCGGGGCAGCGGTGACCTCCGGTTCGGGACGGACGGGACGCCCTCGGTGCGGCTGTCCGCGGAAGGATGGCAGATCACGCCGAGCGGGGTCCCCTCCCGGCGCGTCCCGGCGCGGCGGAAAGAGGCGCCGCCGATGCCGTCCGACGCCGCGACCGAGCGGGTTCTCGCCGCCGGGCTCGCGACCCGGGCCGGCTGGTTCTTCATGGCGCCGCCGCTTCCGGTCGAGGAACTCCCGGCCGCTCCGGACTCCCACTTCGTCGTCCATGTCCCGTTCGGGCGCAGCGGTTTCCGCGTCGACGGACGCCCGGTCTCCCCCCGGATGCTGGCCCAGGCCATCCGCTGCAGCCCGGACTGGGACCGGCGTCCGGTGGTGCTGGCCGCCGGTGGGGAGGTGGCTCCCGCCGTGCTCGGTTCGGTGATGTCCAGCCTGGCCTCGGCTCTCGAGGTCGTCGTGATCGGCAGCCCGGGCCCGATCCTGCTCGGCCCCCGGATCCTGATGGCGCAGGCCGGTTTCGTCTCCCGGGCCCCCGGCGGGGTCGGGCCGGTCGAACTCGGGCGGGTGCTGCCCGTCGCCCGTCGTCCGCGGGTGCCCTCGCACTCGGGGCCGGAGCGGCCCGGCCTCGCCGGGGCGACGACTCCGATCCGGGTCACCGGTCCGGTGCCGGCCCCTCCGATGACGGACGCCCCACCGCCTCACGCTGTCGGCTCACCGGGTGCGGCTCCCGCCTGGATGGCGGTCGGTGCCTCGGACTCGTTCGAGGACCTGATCGGAGGCACGCCCCCGAAGCCTGAAGACGACCAGCGGACAGAATTTTTCGCCGGCCCGGGGGCCTCCACGCCGGCCGTGCTCGCGGAGACCCTGGAGTCCGTGAAGCAGTCCCGTCAGGCCGAGGCCGCCCGGCTGGAACAGATTCGGCGTTCCGAGGCCCAGCAAGCCCGTATGGCGGCGGAGGCCGAGGCCGCGCGGGCGCTGGAACTGGCCAGGCGTGAGGCCGAGCAGGCCCGCTTGGCGGAGCAGACGCGTCAGGCTGAGGAGGCTGAAAAGGCCCGTCTGGCTGAGGAAGCGGAGCGGGCCCGTCTGGCTGAAGAGGCTGAGCGGGCACGTCTGGTCGAGGAAGCTGAAAAGGCGCGTCTGGCTCAGGAAGCCGAGCGGGCGCGTCTGGTTGAGGATGCCGAGTGGGCGCGTTTGGTCGAAGAGGCTGAGCAGGCGCGTCTGGCTGAGGAAGCTGAGCGGGCTCGTCTGGTTGATGAGGCCGAGCGGGCGCGTCTGGTTGAGGAAGCGGAAAAGGCGCGTCTGGCTGAGGAAGCCGAGCGGGCTCGTCTGGTTGAGGAAGCGGAAAAGGCACGTCTGGCTGACGAGGCCGAGCGGGCGCGCCTGGCTGAGGAAGCTGAGTGGATCCGTCTGGCTGAGCGGGCTCGTCTGGCGGCGGAGGTCGAGCAGGCGCGTCTGGCCGAGGAGGTCGAGCGAGCCCGTCTGGCCGAGGAGGTCGAGCGAGCCCGTCTGGCCGAGGAGGTCGAGCGAGCCCGTCTGGCCGAGGAGGTCGAGCGGGCGCGTCTGGCTGAGGAGGCTGAGCGGGCGCGTCTGGCTGAGGAGGCTGAGCGGGCGCGTCTGGCTGAGGAGGCTGAGGCGGAGCGTCTGGCGGCGGAGTCCGAACGAGCCCGCCTCGCCGAGCTGGCCGAACGCGAGTCCGAGGCTGCGGCGGCGGAGCAGGTACGGCTGACCGAGGAAGCTGAGCGCCTCCGCGGGGAGCCGGCGGCGGCCGAAGAAGTAGGTCTGGCCGCGGAGGCCGAGGAAGGTCGTCCGTCCGCATCGGCGGAGCCGGAGGTGAACGGCGATCCTGCAGACCAGGCTCTGTCGGACGAAGCGGTTCCCGAGGCTGAGCAGGTCACCTCGGTCGAGTCGGCGGCGCCGGACGAATCCGCCTCACCGGTCGACCAGGTCGACCAGACCGCGCAGGTCGACCAGACCGCGCAGACCGAGGGGGCCGGGCAGACGGAGGGGGCCGCGCAGACCGAGAGGGCCGCGCAGACCGAGGCAGCCAGCCGGGCGGGCGACGTTGAGGTGGCCGCGCAGGCTGAGGTCGCCGCGCCGACCGAGGCGGCGGGGCCGGCGGGTGATGCTGGCGAGGCCGGGCGGGTTGACGAGGCCGGGCGGGTTGACGAGACGGGGCAGGTTGGCGAGGCCGGGCAGGCTGGGGCCGCGCAGATCGAAGAGGCCGGGCAGGTTCACGAGGCTGGGCAGGCTGGGGTGGCCGCGCAGATCGAAGAGGCCGGGCAGATTGGCGAGGCCGGGCAGGCTGGGGTGGCCGCGCAGATCGAAGAGGCCGGGCAGATCGAAGAGGCCGGGCAGATCGAAGAGGCCGGGCAGGTTGGCGAGGCCGGGCAGGCTGGGGCGGCCGCGCAGATCGAAGAGGCCGGGCGGGTTGGCGAGGCCGGGCAGGTTGGCGAGGCCGGGCCGGCCGAGTTGGGCGCGGTGGCCGCTACGGTCGGCGACGAGGCCGAAGGGAACGTGCCGGCGCGTGGGATTTCGCGTTCCGGCACCACCGAACTGCTGGGCGGATCGGTTCCTGACCTGGCGATCCCGGGGATCACGGTGTCCGGGGCGTCGGCCGGGGCCATTGAGTTCGGGGGCACCGACAAGCCCGCCGACGCGGACTCCGAGGCTCCGAACTCCGAGGCTCCGGATTCTGCGGCTCCGGACTCCGAGGTCACGGACCCGGGGGTTGCGGACCCGGGGGTTGCGGACTCCAGCCAGGCCGACGCGTCCACCGGCACCGAAACCGGCACCGAAACCGGCACCGAAACCGGCACCGAAACCGGCACCGAAACCGGCGCCGAAACCGAGGCGGAAACCAAAACCTCAGCCAGCACCGAGGCTTTCGAGGGCACGGTCGAGGCTGAAGGGGATGCCGAGGCCGAGAGCGACACCGGGGAAACCGCGTCCGCCGGAACTTCGCCCACTACCGGAGCGGTGGCGTCGCGCCGCGCGACCACGCCGACCCGGGCCACCCGGGCCCCGATCCGGGGTGGCGCTTCCGCGCGACGAGCCGGAAAGCCACTGCCGGAGGCGGTTCTCCCGATCGGGGAGGTCGCGGCCGCTCTGGTGCAGCTGGAATTCCCGTCCGTCGCGCAGGCCCGGGCGATCCCGGTCGAGGAGCCGGCGGAGCCCCGGACGCGCGCCGAGATCGAGGCCGAGATCAAGGCGGATCCTGAGCTCCAGGCGGCGGCCGAGCAGGCTGAGGCGCAGGAGAACGCGCAGTCCGCCGACCTTTTCGAGGAGGACGAGCGGGAGCGGGCCGGCTGGGCCGAGGTTGCGGGGGATGCGTCGCGCGAGGACCGTGAGCAGATCCGCTCGCTGCTGGGCTGGCGCTACGAGGCTCACGCCCGGGCGATCACCGGCGTGCTCGCGCTTCAGCCGGGACTGCGGGCGGCGGCCGGCCGGGGTGACCTGATGGTCGGTCTGGTCGCGGTGCGGGCTCACCTGTCCGGTGCGAGCACCATGGTCGACGCCGTGCTGCGCGGTGAGAAGATCGATTCTGACGGCGGTTTCGCCGAGATCGACCCGGCCGGCGCGGCTCTGCTGGCCCGCTGCGCCCGTTCGGGCCTGAGCCGGCTGCCCGCGGTGGTGGGGCCGGTGTTCCGGGCCGGAAGTCCCGACACCAGTCAGCTGAAGCGGTACCGCTCCGGGCTGCGGCTGGTCGAGCCCGCCTTCACCGAGGCCCGGCTGAGCCCGGTCACGCAGTCCGAGAGCACCGTGGAGTACGCGATCTGGTCGAGCACGGCTCGTCGTACCGACCGGGTCACCGGCCCGGCCGACGACGGCGCCGCCCGGGTGCTCTTCGCCCCGGGAGCCCAGTTCGTGGTGCTCGACGTGGTGCAGCCGGAGGACGGCGGCCGGCTGCGGGTGCTCCTGCGGGAGTTGCCGCCCGGTGCCCAGGGGCGGCCCCGACCGGACTCGTCCGCCGATGCCCGGGCCGCCGAGCGGCTGCGGGAGTCGATCGAGCGGGCCCCCGAGAACGAGATGCAGCACAAGATTCCCGAGCAGTGGCGCTATCCGCTCGGCATGCGTTCCGACGGAACGTTGTACGCGCTGAGCCCCCAACCCGAAGGAGCACGGTCATGACCGTCGCGGTGCTGTCCGTATCAGCTACGGACTCCGACTGCGTCACCGGTATCGGCCAGGCTCTGGCCTCGGCCTCACGGGGGGCCACGGTCGCGGTGCGGCCCGGGACCTACCGCGAGCAGCTCGCGTTCCGGCAGGACGTGACCGTGGTCGCGGAAGAGGGGCCGGGCACGGTGATCATCGAGATCCCGCCCGGACAGGGTGTTCTGGTGGCGCACGGCCGGGTCGAGCTGAACGGGCTGACGATCCGCGGCGGTGACCAGGAACTTCCGACGATGCAGGTGCTCGGCGGCAACGTCCGCCTCGTCGACTGCGTCATCGAGGCCCGGGGCGTGGCCGCACTGCACGTGCGGGGCGGCCGGGCCCGGATGCAGGGCGGCACGATCCGCAATCCGGCCGGCTCGGGCGTGGTCGTGGAGGAGGGCAGCGGCGAGTTCAAGGGCGTCACGCTGGAGGACCTCGGCAACGGCGGGCTCCTCCTGGCCGGGGAGAGCGCTCCGGTCTTCGAGAGCTGCACGATCAGCCGGGTCAAGGGCAGCGGCGTGATGGCCGGTGGCTCCAGTGCGGCGGTGCTGCGCGACTGCGTGATCAACGGGGTCGAGGGCGCCGGCGTGGTGGTTCAGCAGGACGCCCGCCTGGAGATGGTGCGCACCACGGTCCAGGACGCGCAGGTCGGCCTCTACGTCGGCGGGCAGGCCGTGCCTCGCGTCGAGGAGAGCACTTTCGTCGGGTCCGCGGCGCACGGTGTGGTGCTGCGCGACGCGGCCGCCCCGGACCTCACCGACTGCACGGTGCAGGACTCGCAGGGACATTCGCTGCACGTCTCGGGCACGGCGACCGGAGCGTTCCGGGGGTGCGGGTTCTCCGGGTCGGGCGCGGCCGGGGTGGCCGTCATCGAGCAGGCCGCGCCGGTGATCACCGGTGGGTCGGTGACCGGGTCGAAGGGCGTCGGGCTGCTTCTCATCGGGGAGTCGTCCGCCACCGTCGACGGCACCGTGCTGACCGAGAACGAGGTCGGGATCTCGGTCGAGAACTCGGCGAGGCCGATGCTGCGCGGGCTGAAGGTCAACGGCGGCCAGTACGGTCTGCACGCCGCCGGTGGCCTGGTCACCGTCGAGGGCGTGACGCTCGAGGCGGCGACCCGCGCCGGTGTCCGGTTGGCCGGCGAAACCGTTCTGATCATGAGCAATTCGCAGGTCAAGGCCAGCCGTTCGGGCCTCGACCTGGCCTCGGGCTCGCGGGCGACCGTGAGCTCGACCGACGTGTCCGCGTCCGAGCGCACCGGGGTGCTGGTGGGGGACGGCGCGGTCGCCGAACTCAGCGGCTGCCGGGTGCGTGATTCCCAGGGCACCGGCGTGATCTGGGAGCAGGGCAGCCAGGGGTCACTGGTGAGCACCGAGGTGATCTCGAACGCCCGGGACGGCGTGGACGTCCGCACCAACCGCCCGGTGGCGGTGCGCGGCTGCACGCTGCGCGGCAACCAGGGCGAGGGGCTCGTCACCTCGAACCCCGGCATCATCGTGGACACGTCGGATCTCGACGTCGGTCACAACGGCGTCCGTCCGTCCCCCTCCCGGGACCCCGAACCGAGGCGACCGGTCGCTCCCCAGCGACCCGAACGTCCGTCGTCGGGGGAAGGCGGTGGTGAGCGGGTCTCGCTGCAGGCCTACGACCGGTCAGCGCCGGAGAAGCCGAAGGCCGACGAGGCCAAGGACGACGACCCGATCAAGGTGCTGCTGTCCGAGCTGAGCGCGATGGTCGGCCTGGCCGCGGTGAAGCGCGAGGTGGGAACCCTGGTGGGCCTGCACCAGGTGGCCAAGCGGCGTTCCTCGGCCGGGCTGCAGGCCCCGCCGATGTCGCGTCACCTCGTCTTCGCCGGTCCTCCCGGTACCGGTAAGACCACGGTGGCCAGGCTTTACGGAAAGATCCTCTACGCGCTCGGCGTGCTGAAGACCGGTCAGATGGTCGAGGTGGCGCGGGCCGACCTGGTGGCCGAGCACATCGGTGGCACCGCGGTGAAGACCACCAAGAAGGTCGAGGAGGCGCTCGGGGGAGTGCTTTTCATTGACGAGGCCTACACTCTCGCCCCGCCCGACGGCAGCAGCCAGGACTTCGGCAGCGAGGCGATCGACACCCTGGTCAAGCTGATGGAGGACCACCGCGACGAGCTGGTGGTCATCGTGGCCGGGTACGCGCCCAACATGCGGGCCTTCATGGCCCAGAACCCGGGCCTGGACTCGCGTTTTACCAAGACCGTGGAGTTCGAGAGCTACTCCAGCGACGAGCTGGTGACGATCGTGGAGCGGCTGTGCCGCAAGAACCACTACGCGCTGGAGTACGAGACGCAGCAGGCGCTGCGCCGCGTCTTCGACAAGATGCCCCGCACCGAGACGTTCGGTAACGCGCGTTCGGCCCGGCTGGTGTTCGAGGAGATGCTGGGCCGGCAGGCCTACCGGCTGGCGGCCACCCCCGACGTCGCCGAGATCGAGCTGGCCCGGCTGCTTCCCGAGGACCTGTCCGACACCGCCGACACCTCGACCTCGGGCGGAAGTGCCACCGGGGCGATCGTGGACGGCCTCATGCACAAGCTCGAGAGCATGATCGGCCTGCAGGAGGTCAAGCGTGAGGTGGCCGACGTCGTCGACCTGATCGCCTCGGCCAAGGCCCGCGTGGAGGCGGGGCTGCCGGCTCCGTCGATGTCCCGGCACCTGGTCTTCGCGGGCCCGCCCGGTACCGGTAAGACCACCGTGGCCCGGCTCTACGCGCAGCTGCTGAACGCGATGGGGGTGCTCTCGACCGGTCAGATGGTCGAGGTGGCCCGTGCCGACCTGGTCGGGCAGTACGTGGGGCACACCGCGCAGAAGACGCTCGAGGTGTTCAACCGCGCCCGCGGCGGCGTGATGTTCATCGACGAGGCGTACACGCTCGCGCCGCCCGGGGCCGGTAACGACTTCGGCCGCGAGGCGATCGACACGCTGGTCAAGCTGATGGAGGACCACCGCGACGAGATCGTGGTGATCGTGGCCGGGTACACCGGGGACATGAAGCAGTTCCTGGACGCGAACGTCGGTCTGGCGTCGCGGTTCAGCCACCAGATCAACTTCGCCTCCTACAGCCCGGACGAACTGGTCGCGATCTTCCAGGCCCTGGCCGGCTCGGGCGGGTACGAGGCCTCGGGGGAGACCCTGCAGGTGCTGCGGACGCACTTCGGCACGGTCGATCGCGGCGACACGTTCGGCAACGGCCGATACGCCCGTCAGCTGCTCGACAAGGCGATCACCCGGCAGGCGAGCCGGCTGCGCACGATCCCGAACCCCTCGGTCCAGGACATGCAGCTGCTGACCCAGACCGACGTCGTGGCCGCGCTGGGAAGGCGTTGATCGCACCGTGAAGACCTGGTTGCTCCGGCTCGGCGGTCCGGCCCTGATCCCCGTGGTCGGGCTGCTGCTGTGCCTGGCGCTGGTCCCGTTCGCGCCGCGGGCCGGGGCCTCTCCGAGTGCCGCCGAGACGGCTCCGCCCCCTTCGCCGACCCCGGTGACCTCGACGTCGCCGGCACCGGTGGGTCAGTGCGCGGACGATTCGACGGCCGGCAAGCGGGTACTGGCGCTGTACGTGCGGGGTGACGACCAGAGCGACCGGTTCGCCGCCAACGAGAGCCGGTTCCGGAGCTGGCTGGACACGGTCGACCGGGCGTTCGTCTACTCGTCCCGGATCAACGGCGGGGGCTGGCGCAAGGTGCGCTGGGCCCGCGACGCCATGACCTGCCAGCAGGTGGTCGAGGACGTCGTGGTGCCGCAGACGTCGATGGAGGACACCGACACGATCACCGCGGCGCTGAAGGCCCAGGGGTACGACCGGGCCGACCGCAAGTACGTGGTCTGGTACGACCAGGCGGGCTGCGGCGTCGGTTTCGGGGCGGGCGGCAACGATCTGCCCGACTGGTACAACCTCTACAACTACGGTCCGCACTACGCGATGATCGGCACCTCCTGCTGGAGCTGGTCGACCACTCTGCACGAGCTCCTGCACACCCTGGGCGCGGTGAACCCGAGCGCGCCCCACGCCTCCGAGAAGGGGCACTGCTGGGACGCGAACGACGTGCTCTGCTACGACGACGAGGGGCTTCCGGCGGGCGGCCTGAAGCAGGTCTGCAAGCTGCCGGCCCGGGCGTCGAAGGCCGGGCTCGCGGCCAACGTCATCGACTGCAACGGCGACGACTACTTCAACACCGCGCCGCCGGCCGGTTCGTACCTGGCCACCCACTGGAACGTGGCCGACAGCGAGTTCCTCTACGACCAGGAACCGGTGAAGGCCACCGCGGGTTCCGCGTCGGCCGGGCAGACCCAGCAGGTGCCGGCCGGGCAGGCCCAGCAGGCCCCGGCCGGGCAGACCCAGCAGGCTCCGACCGGGCAGCTGCCGGCCGGGCAGACCCCGGGAGCACCGGCCGCCACCGAGGGAACTGCGCAGACGAGCACTCGTCAGGGGACGGACGGGAAGAGTTCGCCGCCGGATTCCGGCCGGCCGGTGGAGCCCTAAAGCCCACAGGGCCCACGGGACCCACAGGACCCGCAGACCCTAGGCCCTTGGGCCCACAGGTCGCTGGGCCCGGCCCGCCAGCATCGCGGCGCCCAGCGCGGCGCGGTGCTGGGGGTCGCTGAGCACCGTCACCGGGCGGCCCAGGTCTTCGGTCAGCATGGTTGCCACCAGGGGGATCCGGGCCGTCCCGCCGACCAGCAGCACCTCACCGAGGTCGGCCGGCCGGACCCCGACCGAGTCGAGGACCCGCCGCAGCACCGGCAGACCGGCCTCGAGCGGAGGACGGAGCCAGGCCTGCAGCGCCTCGCGGGTGAGGGTCACCGGACGCGACCGGCCCAGGCCGGGGGCGTCGATGTCCACCGAGCCGGCCTCCCACACCGACTCCTTGGCCCGCACGCAGGCCTCCCGCAGCCGGCGCAGCGCGGCCGTGTCCTCGGGCCGGGCCGGGTCGAGAAGGCCGACGGCACCGTCGGCGGCGCGGTCCAGGTGCGTCATCACCGCGTCGTCGAGGTCGACCCCGCCGAACCACTCCAGCGACTCCGGCACGCCGAGCACGCCGATCGGGCCGGCCTCGGCGTTCTCGACCCGCACGGTCCGGATCACCGTGGCGTCGAACGTGCTGCCCCCGGCGTCGTACACGGCGATCGGCGCGGGCCCACCGCTCGGCCGGCCGCCGTGGTGGTGCACCACCACGGCCTCGGCGTCGGTGATCAGGGTGACCCGGTCGCGGCTGAGCCCGGCCCGCCGGGTGACCTCCGCGAACTGCTCACGCCGGTAGGGACCCCAGCCGGCCGGACAGGTGAGCACCACCCGGTCGGGAGGCCCGCCGAGCCGGGCCTTGACCCGCTCGAGCACGCCGGTGAGCAGGGCGGTCATCAGCTCCGCGGGGGTGCTGGAGGTCTCGCCGACCGACATCGGGGCGGAGTCGCCCAGGCGACGCCGGAACAGGTGCGCGGCGATCTCGGCCCCGCCCTCGCCGGTTCCGGCCGCGAGCGTGCCGTCGGGGAGCGCCCGCACCACCGAGGGCATGAGGGGGGAGCGGCGGCCCAGCCGTAAGGTTCGTACCGGGCCACCCCGGCTGACGGCGGCGGCGGTGAACGCGGTGCCGACGTCGATCCCCAGGCCGTAGCTCAACGGTTTCCTCTCGGATTCGAGAAATGCATATTTGCTCGATGCTGAGGATAATCCAGCGAGGTAATCTGCCCCGCTGTACCTGATGCGGCTACCTGAAGGCTCATTCACAAGACCCATGGCGATCTCATGACCGACCCCAGCGCCGAGCCACCCGTCCCGCTGAGGGTGGCGGTGGCCGAGGACGGCGCGCTCTTCCGGGAGGGCCTGGTCCTGCTCCTCGAGGCCACCGGGCACCACGTGGTCGGAGCGGTGGACGACGGGGACAAGCTGGCGGCCCTGATCGAGCGCACCCCGGTCGACGTCGCGGTGCTCGACATCCGGATGCCCCCGGAACCCGACGGGGGCCTGACCACGGCCCGCCGCCTGCGCGCCCTCCACCCGCGTACAGGACTGCTGCTGCTCTCGCACTACGCGGAGGCGCACTACCTGATGGAGATCCTGAAGATCGGTACCGAGGCCATCGGGTACCGCCTGAAAGACCGCATCTCCAGCGCCGACGCCCTGCGGGACACGGTGCGCCGGGTGTCGGCCGGCGAGATCGTGATCGAGCCGGTGGTGGCGGCGCACCTGGTCGGCAGCCCGGCCGGGCAGCCCGACGAACTGGGGTCGCTGACCGGGCGGGAGGCCGAGGTGCTGCGGCTGATGGCCGAGGGCCGGTCGAACTCGGGCATCGCCCGGGAGCTGTTCCTGTCGCCGAAGGCCGTGGAGAAGAACGTGGCCGCCATCTTCGCCAAGCTGAACCTGCCCACCGACGCGACGTCCCACCACCGGCGGGTTCTGGCCGTGCTGACCTACCTGAGGGCCCGGCGGGAAGGATGAGCGTCGTCCCGACCGGGAGGGACGGGCTTCTGGCCGGGATCGCGGCGGTCCGCCCGGGCCCCGGCGGCGTGCACCTGACCCAGCTGTGCCGCCAGATCCGCTCGGGGCTGGGCGTCGCGCGGGTCCGGCTCGTGCTCTCCGACGGCCGCGAGTTCGCCTGGCCGGCCGAGCCGTCACCGCACCGCCCGCGCTGGACGGCGCTGACGGCCGGCCGCGAGAAGGTCGGCGAGATCGGGGTCGAACAGGGCTATCTCCCGTTCGGGCGGCGCCGTCGGCGACTGCTCTCGGAGGTGGCGGGGCTGCTCGGGCCGTTGCTCCGGGGGGCTCAGCTGCAGAGCGAGATCGACCGGTCACTGGAGTCGGCGCGCGGGCATGCGGAACGGGTGGCGGCGGTGCGGCGCCGGGCCTTCGGCGAGCGTGACGCCGAGCGCCGTCAGATCGAGCGGGACCTTCACGACGGCGCCCAGCACCACCTGGTGGCCCTCGGGATGACCCTGGGACTGCTGGAGCTGCACGCGGCCAACGACGACGTGCCGGGGCAGCGGAAACAGCTGCTGCGCCTGCGCAACGGCCTGGACCGGGCCGAGAACGCGCTGTTCATCACCGCCACCGGCGGCAGCCCGCTGCTGCAGGACGCCGGGGTGCAGCCGGCGCTGCTGGCCGAGTTCCGCGACGCCGGCTCGCAGGTGCGGTTCGACGTGTCGGAGTGGGACGCCGCACGACGGTACGAGGCGCTGGTGGAGCTCGCCGTCTACTTCATCTGCCTGGAGGCGGTGAACAACGCCCGCAAGCACGCGCCCGAGGCCCAGGTGACCGTGCGGCTGTCGGACAGCCCGGCCGGGCTCACGTTCTCGGTGACCGACACCGGGCCGGGCGCCGACCCGCGTCACCTGCACGAGGGGTCGTCCGGCATGGCGAACATGCGGCGCCGCATGGTGGCGGCCGGGGGCCGGCTGCAGGTGCGCTCGGCGCCGGGGGCGGGCACCACGGTGCTCGGGTTCATCCCCTTCTGAGCGCTGCCGTCCTCTCCAGCTCCACCAGCTCGGTCGCTCCGAGCCGGAGCTCCTCCAGGTCGGTCTCCATCGAGCCGAGCCGGTGCGCCGGTGGCGGGGTCACCACCGCCAGGCGCAGCAGGGTGCCCAGAGCGGTGCGGGCCCGCAGCAGATCGGCCCGGGCCACCACCTCGGTGGTCAGCACCTCGGACAGGTCGCGCCAGTCGGCCCCGGCCCGCAGCAGACCGGCGCCGGGCAGCTCCACGTCGAAGGTCGCCTCGGGCGCGGCGGGGGAGGGCCGCACGATCACGTCGGGCACCGTGTCGATGAGGCCCATGGACAGGTCACCACGCAGCGTCGGCAGGCCGTCGGCGGGAGTGGCCGGGCTGTCGGGGAGCACCGGCACCAGCACGAGATCCGGCCGGTTGCGCACGGTCTCGGTGATCCGCTCGGTGCGGCGGCTGCCCTCCTCGAGCCCGACCACGGCCACGTGCACGGGCTCGTCCATCCGGCCGAGCAGGCGCCGGGCCCGCGCCGAGCCGGCCGCGTCGGCGTACCGCGCCACGAGCGAGAGCGCCTGCGCCCGCACCCGGGCGTAGAGGTTGCCCGGCTCGACCAGGGCGGCCCGGGAGACCGGCTCGAGCCGGTCGGGCACCCAGGCCACCACCTGCACGGTGCCCGGCCCGCCGGTCACACCGACCCAGCCGCCGAGCGTCCCCAGCCGGCCGGCGTCCACCGCCAGCTCGGCCCGGACCGCGGCCTCGGTGCGGTCGCAGCGGGCCTGGACGGTGACCTGGAGCCCGGCCGCGCGGCTGGCCAGGAGCCGGTGCTCGAGCACGATCTCCAGGTCGGACCCGCCCGCGCCGAGCGCGTGCAGGGCCGCGGCGCTCAGGTAGTAGAGAGAGGCGGCGACCTCCTGGTCCACCCGGGCCGGTACCGAACCGGTGATCCGCACCCGGCCCGGATGGGCGCTCGCCACCTCGGCCAGCGCCGCCCGCAGCCCCTGGCGGTAGAGCACCTGCGGGTGGATACCGCGCACCAGTGAACGGAAGTCGGTGAGCAGCCGGTCGAGCTGGGTCCGCAGGTCGCCCAGCCGGCCGTCGAGGTCCGGTTCACGCATCAGCCGGTCGATCCCGGTCTGCAGCGGGGTCAGCCGCCCACGGCTGAAGGTGACGACCTCGGCCGCCACCCGCCGGCGTTCCAGTTCTCGCACCCCGGCCAGCCGCCGGGACGAGTCCAGGACCTCACCGGCCAGCTGGGTGGTGTACCCGACCTGGCGCCGTAGCTCGGTCTGCAGGTCCTCGCGCTGGTGCAGGACCATCAGGCAGTTCGCGGTGTCGGCCAGCTCCCGCCGGCGGCGCCGGGAACTGCGGCCGGGAGCCAGGGTCAGCACCGTGTGCACCTGATCCTGCGGGCCGTGCAGCAGGGCGTGCGGGAACCGGCGCAGTTCGGTCGTTCCCTGTTCCCGGGAGGGCACGGCGTCCGGCGGCCAGCACATCACCGCCCGTAGTCGCGTCGGGTCGTCCGTCCGGGCCCGCCACAGTTGCGCGTGATCGGCGTGGGTGACGTCGGCCAGCCGGCGCAGCAGGGCGCGCCGCGCGGCCGGTACCGGTGTGCGGGGATCGAGGAGAGCCAGGGCGGCGTACGCGGAACGGGCCGAGGCGAGCGCCTCAGGAGCCGGAAGCACGGGCACGGCGGCGGGAGTCAGGGGTGTCGGGGACCCCGGGGCCTGGCCAGGCAATCGTGCTCCGTCCTGTACGACCCCCCGGTGGTAGACCCCGAAACCCTAACCCGGGAAGGGGTCTCCCGCGAAGACGGGGGACCGACCCGGTCGTCACGGAAGGTCACCGTTGAACGCTCCCGTGGCGAGAACCGTGCTAGGTGCTGTGAAGGAGATTGCTTCGGTGGGCCGGCCCGCCGTCGGGGAGACGGCCACGGACCTGGGGGAACGCGTGCCACCCCTCCTCCGGGACCTGCGTGCGGACCTGCGGGCGGACACCGCCCCCGCCCCGCGTCCGGCCCCCGGGCGAGCCCTGCGCGGCTGGCTGCGCGTGACCGGCGACGAGCGCCTCTACGACGAGGCCGGGGAGGCGGAGCTGGCGGCGGCCCTCGGCCCGGACCTCTTCGGCGGCCGGGCGCCGCACCCCGCCCCGGGTTTCCTGACCGGCGTCGACGTGACCGCGCTGGCCCCCGCCGCCGTGCTGCCGTTCCTCCGCCGGCTCAGCCTGACCGCCCCGGCCCCGCACGCCGACTCCCTCACCCCCGCACAGCTGCTGCGGGAGCCGGGACCGGTGGTCCCGATGCCCGGCGACGACTCCGCGGCGATGCTGAGGATCCCGGTGGCCGAAGCGGTCCCGGACATCGTGCACTCGGTCCGGCTGGGCGGCCCCGGCCCGCTGGAGGACGCCCCGCCGGCGAGCACCACCGCGACCCTCGTCGTCTGGACCGACGTCACCCGGGAACAGACCGTCCGGCCGGACGCCGAGGTCGAGGCCTGGCTGCGCCGGGCCTCGGAGACCGGCACCCTGCTGGTGAACATCGACGAGGTGTTCCACGCCGGGGCGCCCATGCTCCTGCACGAGCACTACCTCGCGGCCCGGGACGAGGCGCTCGACTTCGCCGCGCAGCACGTCCGGCTCGAGGTCCTGATCCGCTTCGGCGGTGTCCACGTGGACGCCGGGATCGAGGTGCCCGGTGAGCCCGATGAGCCCGGTGCGCTCGCAGGAGCCACCGACTTCAGCGTGCGCGGACCGGAGGGCGAGGTGATCGTCGCCCCGGCCCACCATCCGGCCCTCTACCTATGGCGCGAGCTCCTGCGCGTCACCGCGGCCCGGCCGGAGCGGGAGCTGCTCGGCGGGGCGGAGACGATGACGACGCTCGGCCCGGTTCTGCCGCCCGCCGAGGCCTGGCGCCGCCGCCCGGACCGGGCCCGGACCCGGGCCGCGCTCACCATGCTCCGGGAGCGTTTCGGCCTCACTCCCGACGAGACCCGGCGCCGGAAGCCGGCGGACACGTCGTCCCCGGTGACCGCACGCCCCGGGACGAGTGCCGGGGAGGTCGCCCGGCGCCTGGTGACGTCACTCGTCCGGGGCCTGATCGCCCGCGAGGGAGACCTTCACCTGGCGGCCGTCGCCCCGCTCGTCGACACCCGGCCCGACCGGGACGAGCTCTGGGTCGCCGTTCTCACCCTGGTCACCGAACTGGCCGGGACGCGCGGGATCCCGCAGGTGCGGTCCGTGACCGACGTCCGGGCCGGTCAGGACGGCGTGCCCACGCCGGTCCGGCTGCCGGCGGCGGCGGCCGCGCTGCTGTACCGCGGCCCGCACCCCTGGCCGTGGATCGGCGCGGGCGCCGGCCCGGACGGTGAACCGGTCTGGCTGCTGGGCGAACTCACCGGCCCGGCCCTGGTGCGGTCGGTGGTCGGCGCCCCGGGGAATTCCCTGACCGTGCTCCCGGAGCCGGGGCGGGCCCGCGCGGCCGGGGCGGCGTCCGAGCGGACCGCCTCCCTGCTGTGCTCGGCCCTGCGGCAACGGGTCGGGCGGGTCCCGTCCCCGGCGTTGCGTCCCGTCGCCCCCGACCTGGAGGGGCCCCGTGGCGCCCGGATCCGGCCCTGGCTGGGGGAACTGCTCCGGCAGCCGGTCGGTGACCCGGCGCACGAGGCCCGGATGCTGGCCCACCTCGGGCCCGACCTGTTCGGCTTCCGCCGCCCGGCTCCGGAGCCGGCCTTCCTGGAGGGCGTCGACGTCCTGCGGATCCCGGCCAACCGGGTCGCCTCGTTCTTCGCCGGGCTGAGCCTGACCCGCCTCGACGGTGAGTTCGTCGCACCCGCCCCGGGTGAGCTCGCGCCGGAGGGACTGGCCCGCAACAAGGTCAGCCGGGTCCGCCCGGGCCGGGACTGGGGGGTCGAGGGGGCGCCGCCGCTGCCCGCCCGCGCGGCGATTCCGCATGTCGTGCACGGCATCTGGGTCGGTGGCCCGGCCCCCGAGAACGGGCTGCTGCGGATCAATTTCGGCGCGGCGGCCCGGCACTACCACGGGCAGGTGCACTTCGTGGTGTGGACCGACCTGACCCGGTCCGAGGCGGCCCGGGCGATGGCCGAGCCACGACCGGAGGGACGCGCCGCGGTCGTGCGTTCCATGCTGAACTGGGCTCGTGCGCAAGGGATCTCGGTGGTCCCGGTGACCGAGGTGTTCCACGCGGGCGCCCCCATGCACCTGTGGTGGCAGTACGTGGCCGACATGGTGAAGCTGCTGCCCCGCGGCTACTCCGGGGCCAGCGACCGGCTCCGGCTGGAGATCATGAACCGCTTCGGCGGGGCCTACGTGGACAGCGACGACCGCTTCCTGTTCCCCGGTGACGAGCGCGAGCCGGTCGAACGGGAAGGGGCCCAGAACCTGCCCGCCGTGTTCGCGGCCGTCGCCCGGTCGGTGCACGCCTTCACCCCGCACGTGACCCCGCCGGCGCGGGTGAACTGTGACGTGATCGTGGCCCCGGCCCGGCACCCGGCCCTGGTCCTGTGGCGGGAGATGGACCGGATCGCCTGCTCGGTGAGCCAGGAGTTCCTGTTCGGCCGGTCCGACCTGGTGCAGCGCCGGGCCGCGGCGGCGCCGTACCGCTACTGGCACCGCTACACCGTGGCGCTGCGGGCCGGGTTCGTGCACTCGAGTGTCATGCGTCTTCTGGGCATCTCCCACAGCGATCCGCGCCTGGTCCGGGTGATGGGGGCGATCCGCGAGCAGAGCGCCCGCACCTGGACCGACTCCGGCGGCGGACGTCGCGTCGCCCCCACCGGACGGCCCCTGCCGCCCGCGGCGATCGCGCCGTTCTCGGGCCGCCTCGCCCAGGTCGTGGCCTCCCTGGTCCGGCGTCTGATCAGCCGTCCCGGCGACCTGCACCTGACCGCCGTCGCCCCGGTGATCGAGACGATGCCCGACCCGGACGCCGCCTGGCTCGCGCTGCTGCGGTTCCTCGCCCTGCTGGCCGAGCGCAACGCCGTCCCGCAGATCACCTCGGTGACCCGGTTCCGCTGGACCGACGACGGTCGCCCGGACTACGTGGGACTGCCCGCGGCCGCCGAGCGGCTGCTCGTGCCCACCCGGGGGCGCGGTGACGGGTTCGCCCGGGAGCTGGGCCAGACCCGAGAGCTCGCCTGGGTCCTCGACGAGCTGGTCGTGCCGATGAAGCTCGTGCTCGCGCCGCCGGAGGGTGACCTCGCCACCTCGCGGATCGCCGCCGCGTCCAGCGTCGTCACCCGGGCGGCGTGGCTGCCCGACGGATTCACCGGGGTCCAGCTCTCCGGGCGGGACGGAAGAGCCTGCGTGGGACGGGTGCTCGTGACCCCGGAGGACGTCGCGGCGGTCCTGTCCGGCGTCGGCCCGCTGACCGGGCCGATCCTGCTGCGGATGGCCGGTGGACCGGAGCACGGCCGGGAGTGGTTCGCCGCCCGGCTGACGGCGTTGCTGGGCCGTCCGGTCGTCGTGGCCCACGAGCCCGGTCGTCCACACCCGACCCAGGTGGTCTCGTCCGCGGCCCAGCTGCGGGCACGGCAGGACGAGGACGGCGAGCGCCGCCGACGGCGGGCCGCCGAGCTGCTGTCCGGTCTGCGGGGCACCGAGGCACCGCAGGTCTTCGACACCGAGCCGTTCCTGACGTTCCGGCCCGGCAAGGACGTACCGATGTCCGAGGGCACCCGGGACGCGGTGTCCTGGCTGCGTCGCATCACCGACAAGCGCCTCTACACGGCGGGTTTCGAGGCCGAGCTGGCCTGGCGGATGGGACCGGACCCGTACCGGCGCCGAGTCCGCCCGGCGCGTCCGGCCTGGCAGACGGTGGACGTGTCCAAGCTGCCGCCCGAGGCGGTGGACACCTTCCTGCGCTGGCTGGACCTCGCCGGCCCGGACGCCGTCCCGGCCCCCGACGCGGGTGACCTGGGCGTCCGGCTGATGCAGGGGCAGGAGGGCCGGGTCAGCCGCGCTGCCAAGGACGAGCGGGCGCGGGCCTGGGGCCAGCGTCGCAAGGCGCCCCGGCTGGACGCCGAGGTGGTCCTGCCCCACCTGGTGCACGGCATCTGGATGGGAGGCCCGCTCCCGGAGTCCGGGGGGTTCCGTGCGAACTACGGTTCCGCCGCCCGGGAGTACGCCGGGCGTGTCACCTTCGTGCTGTGGACCGACGTGAGCCGGCCGGAGGCGCTGGCGGCGCTGCGCGACGTCGACCCGGGCCCGCGGGCCCGGGGGATCCGCTCGATGCTCGACTGGGCCCGTGACAACGGCGTCCTGGTGGTGAACTTCGAGGAGGTCTTCCACGCGGGGACGGACACCGTGCTGTGGGCCCAGATGGCGGCGGAGCGGGCGAAGCGCCGGCCCCGCGCGTACGCGGCGGCCAGTGACCATCTGCGGGTCGAGATCGTCACCCAGCTGGGTGGCGCCTACGTGGACGGCGACAACGGGTTCGTCGGTGGAGACGCCCTGCCGACGATGTTCGACGACGTGGCGGCCTCGACCCCGGCCTTCAGCGTCATCGTGATCGAGGAGTTCGGCAGCGGGGGCAACGACGTGATCGTGGCGCCCGCCGGGCATCCCGCGATGCGTCTGTGGCGTGAGATCTCCCGGCTGCAGTACCGGCTCGACCAGCCCCAGTTGTTCGGCGACACCCACTTCATGACCGAGCGCTACGCCCGCGCCGACAAGGGGCTGCTGCGGTACTCGGTGGTGCACCGCACCGGCCGCAACCACCACCGGGTGCTGGCCGCGGTCCGGGTGAAGCCGCTCGGCCGCGCCATGGTCCGGCTCGTGCCCGCGGCCATCGACTACCACAGCGAACTCAGCTGGGCCCCGGGATCTCTGGAGGAGAAGGCCGGCCCGCTCGGTCCGGAGGAGACCGCCGAGCTGCTCCTGGACGTCGTCTCCACCCTCGCCCGCCATCTGCTGAACCGCCGGGGCAACCTCTACCTGAGCGAGGTCGCCCCGGTGATCGCCTCGCTGCCCGACCCGGGCGCGGCCTGGATCGCCGTGCTGACCCGGATCGAGCAGCTGCGCGCCCTGGGCGCGGTCCCGGCGGTCACGTCGGTCACCGACACCCGCTGGAGCGACGAGGGCTGGATCGAGCGGGTCGACCTGCCTCCGGAGGCCGAGGCCATGCTGGTGCGCTACCCGCGCCCGTCGGGCTGGCTGGGATCGAACCTGAACGCGCCCGGTCAGCCGGCCTGGCTGTCCGACGAGGCCGTGGAACCGGTCCGCCTGCGGGCCCCCGGCCGGGCCCCGGGCCGGCGCTGGGCCCCGGTCGAGGTGCGCCGGGACGACACGGTGGTGGGCCTGCGCTACGACGACGGCATCGGCCGGGCCCTGGCCCGGGTCGTGCCCCCGGGACCGACCCTGGTCTGGGTGCGCCGCTGGTGCGGCGAGCCGTGGGGGGCCGCGGGCCGGATCACCGCCGAGCAGATGGCGCTCGACCTGCTCCGGGCCGGCCTGCACCGGCGGCCGGTGATGATCGTGACGGCTCCCGGGGAACGCACCTCGGGCGGCGGGGCGGAGGCCGGGCTGGGCGATTTCGCGTCCCGGCTCACCGCCCTGCTCGGCGTGCCGGTCACCGCGGTGGACGCCCCGGCCACGGCGCCGGCGACCCGGCGGGCACCCCAGGTCCAGACGTCGACGCTGTCGTCACCCGGGAAGCGTGAACCGGAACGTCGCGCCCTCGCCCGGCGCCGACTCCGCCCAGATCCGGCCGCCGTGCCGCTCGATGATGCGGTGCACGGTGGCCAGGCCGATGCCCGTGCCGGGGAACTCGCTCTGCTTGTGCAGCCGCTGGAAGGGTGAGAACAGGCGCCCCGCCTGGGCCATGTCGAAGCCGGATCCGTTGTCCCGGACGAAGAACTCGTCCGGGCCGGACCGGCCCACCTCGATCCGGGGGTCGTCCATGGCCCCGCTGAACTTCCAGGCGTTGCCGAGCAGGTTCTCCAGCACGTTGCGCAGTAGCCGGGCGTCCGCCGACGCGTCCAGCCCCTCCGCCACCACCACCTCCACCGACCGCCCCGGCGACCCCACCGCCAGATCGGCCAGGATCTCCCCGGCCAGGGCCCCCACGTCCACCGGCCGCCGGGTCACCTCGGCGCGGCCCACCCGGGACAGCTCGATCAGGTCGTCGATCATCTCGTTCATCCGCTTCACCGACGCCCGGATCCGGTCGGCGTAGTGCCGGCCGGACTCGTCGAGGTGCTCGTCGACCACCTCGAGCAGCATGGCCGTGAACCCGTCGATCGCCCGCAGCGGTGAGCGCAGGTCGTGCGAGACCGAGTAGCTGAACGCCTCCAGCTCCTGGTTCTTGCGCTCCAGCTCCTCGACCATCGCGGCCTTGGTGAGCGCGATCTCGGCGTCCGCCCGGGCCTGGGCCGCCTCGATCTCCTTGCGCAGCAGGCTCTCCCGGATCTGCCGGTGCTCGTCGGCGACCTGCTTGCGCTGCAGCTGGGCCCGGATCCGGGCCAGCAGCACCCGGGGGTCGACCGTGCTGGCGACGTAGTCGTCGGCCCCCGCGTCGAGCGCGTCGACCATGCTCTGGCGCCGTTCGTCGTCACCCACCACGATCAGGGGCACGTCCCGCACCCCGGGCGCCGCCTTGATCTTGCGGCACACGTCCAGGAAGTCGTCGTCGGCTCCCGGGGAGAACAGGATGCAGTCGCAGCGCTGGAAGGCCAGCAGCTCCAGGGCCTCCTCCCCACTGCTCGCCTGCACCACGTCGAAACCCTCACCGCGCAGGTGGTCCGCGGCGATCACGGTGGTCCCGATCGCCACCACCTTCTTGAGCCGCTGCAGGCTGGCCGTGTCCACGCCGGTGCCGGGCACGGTGGCCTGCCTCAGCGCCGCCTGCAGTTTCGCCACCACCACCCCGGAGTCGGTGCCGGCCTGCACGAAGGCGTCCGCCCCGGCGTCCAGCGCGGTCAGCTCGGCCCCGGCGTCGTCGGAGGCCGCGAGCAGCAGGCAGGCGATGCCCCGCAGGGCCGAGTCCAGCCGGATCCGGCGGATCACGGTGGCGCCGTCGATGTCCGGCAGCAGGGCGTCGACCAGCACCGCGTCGGGCCGCCGCACCGCCGCGTGCCGCAGCCCGGCCAGCCCGGAGTCGGCCTGGAACACCTCGTACCCGTTGTGCTGCAGCAGCGTCGTGAAGCGCTCCTGCACCTCCGGGTCGTCGTCGATCACCAGGACCCGCACCACGTGGTCGGCGGCCTCCGGGGTGGCGGGACGGCACAGCTCCTGCGCCCGGGCCACCAGATAGCCGGAGTCGTAGGGCTTTCCGAGGTACTCGTCGGCGCCGGTGCGCAGGCCCCGGATCCGGTCCTTGACCTCCACCTCGGCGCTGAGCATGAGCACCGGCAGCGCCGCCGTGACGGGATCGGTGCGCAGCTGGCGCAGCACGTCCACCCCGTCGCCGTCGGGCAGCACCACGTCGAGCACCACGCAGTCCACCTCCTGCTCGGCCAGCTGCTCCCAGGCCGCGGCCACCGTGGCGCACGGAACCGTGCGCCAGCCGGCTCGCTCGAAGGCGTGTTTCAGGTCCATGCGGACCGTCAGGCTGTCGTCCAGGATCAGAACGGTGCCGGTGGTCTCCAGCTGTTCGGTGGTCATCGGTGCCTCACCCGTGCGGCCAGGTCGGAGGGGACGGTGAGCCGGCCCAGGGCCGGCCCGATCGCGTCGATGCCGAGCACGTGCTGCGCGGCGCCCAGGCGCACCGCCTCGCCCGGCATGCCGAACACCGCCGAGGTGGCCTCGTCCTGGGCAATGGTCAGGCCACCGCCCCGGTCGATGTCGAGCAGCCCGAGGGCCCCGTCGCGGCCCATTCCGGTGAGCAGCACGGCCGCCACCCGGGGGCCGTGCGAGGCCGCCAGCGACTCGAACAGCACGTCGACACTGGGCCGGCAGGAATGTCTTTCCGGTTCGTCGGTGAGCACCAGCGTGCTGCCCAGCACCCGCAGGTGCCGGCCCGGCGGAGCCATCACGACCTCGCCCGGCGCGACGTGCGAGAGTGGTTCGCCGCTCACGGCCAGGCGTACCCGCCGTTCGGTGACCTCGGCCAGCCAGCTGGCGAACGCGGTGCCGAACGACTCGTGCACGTGCAGCACGAGCAGGATGGGGAGCACGAAAGTGACCGGGAGAGAACGTAGAAGGGCCGCCACCGCGGTCGGCCCGCCGGTGGACGCGCCGATCGCCACCACCGAGTAGGGGTGGCCCGGGTCCACCCGCGGCGCCGGTTGCGCGCGCGGTACCGGTACGGCCGGATGGTGCCCGACCCGCCGGATCACCCGGATCTTCGACACCAGCTTCACCGTCCGCAGGAACTCCCGGTCCCAGTTCTCGTTGGCGCCCACCGTGTCCCGGCCGAGCGGCTTGTCGAGCACGTCCACCGCCCCGGCGTCGAGCGCGGCGATGGTGTCGATGAACCCGGCCCGGTTGTCGGCGCTGGAGATCACCAGGATCGGCGTCGGGCAGTGCTGCATCAGGTGCTCGGTCGCGGCCAGGCCGGACAGGCCGGGCAGCATCATGTCCATGGTCACGACATCCGGCCGCAGCCGGGTGCACTCGTCGATCGCGGCCTGCCCGTCGCCGGCCTCGCCGACCACCTCGAGCGCCGGGTCGGAGCGCAGGGCGGCGACGATCCGCGCCCGCACGGTGCGCGAGTCCTCGACCACGAGAACCCGGATCCGGGTGTCCCGGGTCACGGCCGCGCCCCCTCCGCGATCAGGCCCGCCACCGTGTCCAGCAGCGTGCTCTGGTGGAACTCGCCCTTGTCGATGTGCCCGCGCGCGCCCGCCGCCCGGCCGCGTTCCCGGTCTTCCGGGGAGGCCTTGGTGGTGAGCAGAACACAGGGCAGGTGCCGTAGTTCGGGCCGGGTCCGGGTCTGCTCGATGAACCCGAAGCCGTCCATGCCCGGCATCTCCACGTCGACGACCGCCAGTGCGTACCGCTTCCGGGCGGCCATCGAGAGCCCTTCCTCGGCCGAACCGGCCTCGTCCACCAGGTATCCCGCGCTCTCCAGGATGCTGCGCTCCACCATCCGGGTGGTCAGCGAGTCGTCCACGATCAGCACGGCGACGCCCTGGCCGCCGGGTCTTTCGGTGCCGGGCCGGGTGATGGTGGACGTGGTGGTCGCCCGGGGTTCCCGGCCTCCGGTGGACGCGGTGGTCACGGTGGCGGCGAGGTGCGCCGGGTCGAGCACCGGCCGGGGACAGCCGTCGAGATCGATCCAGAGCCCGGCCACCAGCGGTGGCACCGGCGCCAGGGCGGGCAGGGCCCGGACGGCGACGTCGGCGGTCCCGATGAGTCGCGAGACTCCCACCGCCACCGTTCCTTTCGTTCCGTCGAGCAGGAGGACCGTGGTGCCGTGGGCGTCCCGGGAGCTCTGGTCGTCGATCGGGGAGAGGTCGCCGCCGGCCAGGCCGAGCAGGTCGGGCAGCGGCGCGTAGGGGATACGGCGGCCGTCGTACAGCACCGCGGACGGGCCCGGGAAGTCGGCCGTCGCGATCCGCCGGGCCCGGCGCACGGCCCGCAGCGGAAGGGCCACCACGGAACCGGCGTCGGTGGTGCGCCCGCCGCCGTCGAGGCTCCCGGCCGAGCTGCCGCCGGCCCGCACCAGCACCACTTCCTGGGCGGTCATCGAGGCGGGGGCGATCAGGTCGATGGTGGTGCCCCGGCCCGGGGTGGTGCTGATCTCGATCCGCCCGCCGATACGCCGCACCACGTCCTGCACCACGTCGAGCCCGATGCCGTGCCCGGAGATCTCGCTGACCGTCGCCGCGGTGCTGATGCCGCCGCCGAGCAGCAGCCGCAGGGTCTCGGCGTCGCTGACGTCCTCGGCCGGGATCCGCCCGGTCTGCACCAGTTTCCGCCGTACCCCGGCCAGGTCGATGCCGCTCCCGTCGTCGACGCAGCGAAAGCGCACCCCGGCCGCGCTGTGCGTGACCTCGATCCGCACCCGCCCGACCCGTTCCTTGCCCGCGGCCAGGCGCTGCTCCGGCATCTCCACGCCGTGGGCCACCGCGTTGCGCACGATCTGGCGCAGGGCGGTCTGGGCCCCGGCGAGAACGGTCGCGTCCAGGGCGATCTCGGCGCCACGCACCTCGAGCCGGGCGTGTTTGCCCTGGGCCGCGGTCACGTCCCGCACCCCGCGTTCCAGGTCGGGCACGATGGTGTCGACCGGGATCAGGCGCAGCCGCTCGGCGGTGGTGTAGACCTCGCGCAGCTCCCGCTCGATCCGGTCGGCGCCGGTCTCCAGACGCCGCGCCAGCGCCAGCAGTTCGTCGCTCTGCTCCTCGGTGAACCGGCCCTCGGCCTCGGCCGTGGCCCGCAGCCGCCGGGCCCGGCGGGCGCCGTCGCGCACCGCCCCGAGCTGGGTACGGGTCTGGCTGACGCCGTCGATCAGGCTGTCGATCTCGGCGAGGGACGCACGGGCGGTGGCCGCGGGGCTGGCCGGGGTCACCGGTTCCTCGGACCGGGACATCCCGATTGTGCCGCCGCCGTCACCGCTGCTGCGGGGCAGGGGGACCGGCGTCTCCTCGGCGAGCGGTTCGGGAGCCGCCGGGCCCGCTCCGGCGACCACGTCGTCCACCGTTGAGTCACCGGTGGCGGAAGCGGTCTCGAGCTCGTCGCTGAGGGCGTCGACCAGGGTCTGCATGCGCTCGAGCAGCTCCGGCGGCACCGGGTCGGCCGAGCTGCGGAAGGGCCCGAGCATCTCCTCGAGCTCGTGCACCCGGTCGGCCATCGCGGTGCGCGCCACCACCCGCGCGGCCCCCTTGAGGGTGTGCGCGTGCCGTAGCGCGATACCGGCCTGCTCGGTCGCCGGACCGCCCCGGGCCAGCCCGGACAGGGCCACCGAGAGCTCGTCGACGAGCTCCCGGGCCTCGATCCGGAAGTACTGGAAGAGATCGCTCACGGCTCGGTCGACTCCTCCTCGTCGTCGCGACCGGGGGAGTACCGGCCCGCCGCGACCGGATGGCCGCCCGTGGCCGGGTGGCTGCCCGTCACCGGATGGATGCCCGGGACCGGCTCGATGATCCGCCGCAGCCGGGCCGAGAGCTCGGCCAGCTGCGAGGCGGTGGCCAGGGTCTGGGTGGAGCTGGTCTCGGCCTCCTTGGTGGTCTGGGTGACGTTCGAGACCGCGAAGTTCACCTGCTCCACGGCGGTGCTCTGCTGCTTGGTGGACAGCTCGATCTCGCGGGCCGCCTCGGTGGTGGTCTGCACCAGGTCGACGATCTGCTCGAACTGGGCGGCCACGCCCTCGAACTGGGCGGTGCCGGTGTCCACCGACTTGGCGCCGATCTCGGTGGCCATCATCGTGGTGTGCACCGAGTCGCGCACCACGTCGATGAGCGAGCGGATCTCCTTGGTCGACTCCGCCACCCGGTCGGCCAGTTTGCGGATCTCGTCGGCGACCACACCGAAACGCCGCCCGCTCTCCCCGGCCCCGGCCGCCTCGATCGTCGAGTTGATCGCCAGGATGTTGGTCTGCTCGGCCAGTTCCGAGACGATGTCGAGCACGGCCCCGATCTGCTGCGACTTCTCGCCCAGCGCCATCGTGTGACCGACGATCGCCTGCACCTGCTCACGGATCTCGGCCATCGACTGCTGCGCCGACTCCAGCCGGGTGCGCCCGGTCCCGCCCGCCGACGCGGTCTGCTCGGCGACGTCCGCCACCCGCTGCGCGCTCTCGGTGATCTGTCGCGAGGTGGCGAGCAGTTCGTTGACGGTGGTGGAGATCTCGCTCATCGCCGTCGCCTGTTCCATCGAGCCCACGGCCTGCTGGTTGGCGGTGGTCTGGAGCTCGGCCGAGGAGGTCTGCACCTCTCCCACCGCGGTGCCGATGCGGTTCCGCAGACGGCGCGTGATGTTCCAGCCGATCAGCGCGGTCGCCAGCACCGCCCCGGCGATCACCGAGACGATGGTGATGATGTCGCGGCGCTGCGCCGAGTCGGCCGAGGCGATTCCCTCCTGCTTGAGTTGCCGCTCGTAGGCGGCGAACTCGTTCAGGGACCGCTGCAGGGTCTGCCGGGTCGTGCCGGCGCCGGCGAACGCGTCCGCGACCTCCTGGGTGCTGCGCGTCGTGCGCAGCGCGATCAGCTCGTCCTGGGCCTTGCGGGAATTGACCTCCGCCGTCCGGATCGAGTCGACCAGCGCGTGACCCCGCTCGGTGTGCACCAGGCCGTCGGCCTTCTCGATGGCGGCCTCGAATTCGTCGGCGTCGCGGCGCGCCGCGTCGCGGAACTCCGGATCGCTGGTCAGCAGGTAACCGCGTACCTCCGCGGCCCGTTCGGCGCGCGCCGTGAGCAGTTGCTGGGCCAGCAGCTCGAGTTCGCTGTCGACCTCGATCACCCGGTCCTTGGCCCGCACCACCTCGCTCAGCCCGAAGATCGCCACGGTGCCGCCGATCACGTTGAGCAGCAGCACCGCCGCGAAGCCGGCCGCCAGGGTCCGGCCGAACGTCCAGGTTGCCTTCATCTGGGGTCTCCCTCGTTCTGGGCCCCGGCTCGGTCCCGCACGAGCCGGACCAGGTCGGCCAGCCGCAGCCGCTCCTCGTCGCCGATCCGGGCGCTCTCCACCCGGCGGAAGCCGGCGAAGTGCTCGAAGGTGATGGCCAGACCGGGTTCGGCCGACGGCACGACCAGCCAGTCCGGGCTCTGCGCGGGCAGGCCGAGCAGGAGGGCCAGGTCCCACACGGCGGCCAGGCTGCCCCGGTCGCTGACCACGCCGATCATCGCCGGGTGGAAGGTGGGCAGCGCGGTGATCGCGGGCCGGGACGTCACCCGGGCCACCTCGTCCAGCGTGATCAGCCGTTCCTCGTCGCCGAGCCGGATCGCGAGCACGTCCTCGAGGTCGAGCACCACCGCGGCCGGCACCTCGGCGAACGAGGTGTCGAACTCGGCGCGCATCGCCGGGGCTCGCCCGGCCAGTTCGGCGAGCCCGGTGCGGTGCGGGCTCACGAGGCACCGCCGCGGGACATCGTGCGGCACACCGACAGCAGTGCGCCCCGGTCGAAGCCCCCACCGAAAAGCAGCACCCGGCGCTCGGTCTCGTGCGGCAGCAGCTCGGCGGCGCGGTCGTAGGCCCGCGCCGCGCCGCGTGGGTCGCCTCCGGCCCGGCTGAGCCGCCCGAGCTGCAGGTGGGCGATCGCGAACCGGGGGTCGGCGTCGGCCGCGGCCCGCCAGTGCAGCAGGGCGCCGCGCGGGTCGGAGTCGGCCTCGCGGCCGGTGGCGAGCACGGCGTGGGCGTCGGCGGAGACCGAGACTCCCTGCCCGAGAAGGCGATGCGCGTCGCGTCCGGCCCCGGCCAGGTCGCCGGACTGGGTCAGGAGAACGGCCCGCACCAGCACCACCTCGGTCTCCCGGGTGGTGCGCGGCGGGCTGGTCGGCACCGGGATGCGCTCCATCGCGCCCAGCGCGGCGCCGTACCGCTCGGCCCGGATCAGGTCGAGCACCTGCTGGAAGTCCGCGGCCGACAGGCTTTCCGGCCCGGGCACCGGGCGCGGCCGGGGCAGCGCCCGCACCCGGGGCCGGGTGGGGGCCGGGGCGGGTGCGGCGGGGTCGGCGAGCTGGTAGTAGAACGTGCCGTCGGTCTCCCGCAGCCCGAACTCCTCGGACAGCCCGCGCAGCGTCTCGGCCGACCCGAGGAACAGGTAGCCACCGGGCAGCAGCGCCGACGCGAGCCGGTGCACCACGTCCGCCATCATCGTGGGGGAGAAGTACATCAGCACGTTGCGGCAGAAGATCACGTCGAAGGTGGGCCGCCAGAACGCCGGGTCCGGCGCGGCCAGGTTGCGGGCGCGGAAGTCCACGGCCGCCAGCAGTTTCGGCACCACCGAGAAGTGCTGGTCGGAGGTGCTGAACCAGTGGCGCTGGGTCAGTGGGGGCACGGCCCGCATCGACCACGAGGTGTACCGCCCGGCCCGGGCCTTGGCCAGGGCCGCCGGGTTCACGTCGATCCCGGTGACGCGGGCGTCGGGGTAGCCGGCCTCGGCCAGGGCGATGGCCAGGGAGTAGGCCTCCTCACCACTCGCGCAGCCGGCCGAGAGCACACGGGGGGCCAGCGGACGCGTGTACGGAGACTCGGTCGTGGGCTGCAGGGGCCGGTCGGGGCGGGACATCCGGTCGGGCAGGACGCTGTGGGTCAGCACCCGGAACTGGTCGGGCTGACGCAGGAAGTAGGTCTCGCCCACGGTGAGGTCGGAGGCCAGGGCGGCCAGCTCGTCGAGGGCGGTGGGAACCCCGGCCTCGCAACCGGCCTCGAGGTCGTCGAGGTACGCGGTGACGCGCTGCGGCGAGGGCAGGCGGTGGAGCAGGGCGTGACTGAGCCGCTCCCGGTCGCCGCCCTCGAACACCAGCCCGAGCCGGCGCTCCACGAGGTGGGCGAACCGGTCCATCTGCTCGGCCCGTAGCCGGGGGCCCACCCGGTGGTCGGTCAGGATGACGTCACCTCCGCCAGCCGCTCCCAGACGCCGTCGGGCAGCAGGTGCGAGGCCTGCAGGGCCAGCAGCAGCTGGGCGTCCCGCGAGACCAGGGCCGAGAACAGCTGGGGGGCGTCACCGTCGAGCAGCGGCGGCAGCTCCTCCAGGTCGTCGCGCTCCACGGTGCGGATCCCGGCGATGCTCTGCACCGCCAGGGCGACCGCGCGGTGGTCGTCGGTGTGCAGCGTGATCCAGCGCGACGCGTCCACCGCGGCCCCGCCGGTGAGAATCCCGGAATCGACCACGGGCACGGCCGATCCGCGGATCCGGGCCACCCCGAGCACGAACGGCGGCATCCCGGGAACCGCTGAGGTGGGCAGCGGGCGCATGGTCTCGCGCACGCTCGTGAGCGGCACGGCGAAGGTCTTCCCGCCGGTCCCGCAGACCAGCAGGGAAACGCCGGAACCGTTGTGTTCGACCCCCGTCTTCACCCGCTCTGTCTCGGCGGGAGCCCGCAGGGTCTTGACCGGGCCGGGTGGCGGTGCCGGTCCTGTCCCGGTTCGGTTCAGCCGAACGAGGCAGGCCTGAGGGCCCCCGGATCAGCGGAGGTAGTGAATCCCCCGGCCGTGCAGGCGCCCGGCCCGCATCAGCGCCGCGTCCACCCAGTACGACGAGACCATGCGCCACGGCCAGTGCCGCCCCTGCGTGGGCAGCCCCTCGGCCCGCCGCAGATACCCCGACATCAGCGACATCAGCGGCACCCGGCCCGGGGTGGGCGGCGGTGAGGCCACCACGACGCGGTAGCCGTGCCAGCGCATGTACCGCAGTGTGCGCACCACCAGCCGGGCCGACAGCTCGATCTTCAGCGTCCAGGACGCATTCGCGTAGCCGACGGACACCGCGAGGTTCGGCACCCCGGACAGCATCGTGCCCTTGTGCAGCACGGTGTCGGCGGGCACGACCGGCTCCCCGTCGAGGTCGAGCGCGATCCCGCCGAGCATCTTCACCCGCAGCCCGGTGGCCAGCACGATCAGGTCGGCCGGCAGCGAGCGCCCGTCGTCGAGCTCCACCGAGCGCTCGCCCAGCGCCGCGATCCGCCCGGTCACCATCTCCACGTCACCGGCCGCGACGGCGGTGAACAGGTCGCCGTCGGGAGCGACGCACAGGCGCTGGTCCCAGGGACGGTACGACGGTGTGAAGTGTTCACGCACCGGGTAGCCGTGCGGGAGTGCGTGGCGCACCCGACCGACCAGCCAGCGGGCCGTGCGGCGGGGTGCGATGCGGGAGACGTGCCACATCAGGCTGACCACGCCGGCGCTGCGGGCCCGTTCCAGGCGGGAGGCGATCACCGGCGGGAACCAGCGGAACAGGCGCTCCGCCACGGTGTTACGCCGGGGCAGCGAGATCACGTAGCCGGGTGAGCGCTGGAGCATCACCACGCTGCGGGCGCGAGGTGCGAGTGCCGGGGCCAGGGTGACCGCGGTCGCGCCGCTGCCGATCACCACGACGTCCTGATCGTCCCAGTTCGCGGTTCTGGGCCACAGTTGCGGATGAATCAATTCGCCGGTGAATTCGCTTTGACGTGTGAACTCCGGCCGATAGGGATCGGCGTAGTCGTAATACCCAGTATTCAGATAGAGAAAGTCGCAACTCATCGTGCGGTCTTTCCCGTCGGCCGCGATCCGCACCGTCCAGCGAGCCTTCTCCTGGCTCCAGGAAGCCGAAACCACGCGTTGTCGGTAGCGGATCCGGGAATCGACGCCGAACGCCTCGGCGGTTTCCCGCACGTAGCGCAGGATGGCCGCACCCTCGGCGATGGCGACGGGAGACCTCCAGGGATTGAACGAGTATCCGAGGGTGAACATGTCGGAGTCGGAGCGCAGTCCCGGGTATCGGAACAGGTCCCACGTGCCCCCGCTGGTATCACGTGACTCAAGGATCACGTAGGACACATCAGGCAGGGAGCGCTGCAGGTGGCAGGCCGTGCCGATGCCCGACAGCCCGGCGCCGACGACGATGACCTCGACGTGCTCCGCGGCTTCGGGCTCTGTGGGTTCCGGCACCTCCTCATCATCACAGTTGCCTGTGAATCCCGAACAGTGCTGTCCGCTTCACCCGCACTTAACCAACGGGTATTCGAGTCGAGTTCTATCAACCGAACGGACGACGAACCTCGACATTCGTTCAGGTCATGTTCGAATTTCGTACCAACTCGGGGTCTACACAGGTCACGCATGCACAACGCACAGAGAAATTGCGTAACCTCTCTGCGCGTGGCACAGCGACGCAAAGTGGTAGCAGCGGTCAATCGCGAACTCGAGCAACGTTTCGGGTTTCGGGTGGTGAAGATTCAGGACGAATCCGACGCCCCGCCGGAACCGGTGGTGGAGGAGCCGAAGGCCAAGCGGGTCCCGGTGCGTCGTCCGTCCGATCCCCGTGACCGGCTCCTCCAGCGCCCCGTCTTCGTGCTCTCGTCCGTGAGGTCCGGCTCCACCTTGCTGCGGGTGGTGCTGAACAGTCACTCCCAGATCCACGCGCCGCACGAGATGCACTTCCGGCGCATCCAGGTCAGCGCCTACACCGAGCCGGTGCAGCAGGCCCTCGAGCACGCCGACATCAACGAGCGCGACCTCGAGCACCTGCTCTGGGACCGTCTCCTGCACCGCGAGCTCACGCTGAGCGGCAAGTCGGTGCTGGTCGAGAAGACCCCGAGCAACGTGTTCGTCGCCGACCGGCTGGCCACCGCCTGGCCCCGGGCCAAGTTCGTCTACCTGATCCGTCATCCCTGGTCGATCGCCCAGTCCTGGCACGAGGGCGACCCGGAGCGGCGTCCCCTGGCGACCGCGATCACGCACACGCTGAACTACATGGAGTACCTGGAGAAGGCCCGGAACAAGCGGGTCGGCCTGACCCTGCGTTACGAGGACCTGACCGCCGAGCCGGAGAAGCAGACCCAGGCGATCTGCGAGTTCCTCGGCCTGGAGTGGGAGCCGGGCATGCTCGAGTACGGCAAGAAGGACCACGGCGACTTCGTCAAGGGCATCGGCGACTGGAAGGAGAAGATCAAGACGGGCACGATCCAGAAGGGCCGCCCGCTGCCCGACATCTCCGAGGTCCCGGTCGAGCTGCGTCCCATGGTCGAGCGCTGGGGTTACTGATCCAAAGCACGGACGGGTCGGTGCCTTTGGCGGGCGCCGGCACCGATTCCCCACTCCGGTCGGGGCGAAAGGGCAACCGGTCGGGTCGTTCACGCAGTTCAGGCCCGTCCCGGCCGGTTCTGCCGGTGCGGCGTGGGCATCTCTGGCATGGTGCACTGTGTCCGAACGATTTTCGATGACGGAGGTTCTCCGTGGACACGCGTAACACCCGGCGCACGTCGGCCGGACTCACGGTGACGGCGACCCTGCTGGCCGCGGGTGGTTCCCTGGTGGTGCTCACCGGCGGCGCCGCCCAGGCGGCGACGGGACCGGCCCAGGTCACCGTCAGCGGTGCTGGTCTCACCTACACCGCGGCGGCGGGCCAGGCCAACCGGCTGACCGTGACCAAGAGCGAGGCGCCGGTCGAGAACGACGAGTCGCCCTTCGGATCGGCGGAGTTCACCTACCGCCTCGACGACAGCGTCGAGATCACCTCGTCCGACGACCGCTGCACCTACCCGACCAGCTCCGACAAGACGCTGCTGGTCTGCACGTTCGTCTACGAGTCGGGGCAGGACCCCGACCGGGTCGGCACCTTCCGGCTGGGCGACGGCAACGACACGGTGAAGTTCGTGAACAAGACCGAGGACAGCTACGACAGCGACGCGTTCGACCTCGGCGCGGGCCACGACACGTACACCAGCACCACCAGCAAGATCGACCCGAACCTGATCGGGGGTGGCTCGGGCAACGACACGATCACCACCGCCTACCAGGTCGGTGACCTGGCCTCGATCGACGGGGGAGCGGGGGCCGACGTCATCCGTACCGCGGGTGACTGGAACCGCGTCCACGGCGGCGCCGGTAACGACAAGATCTACGGCGGTGACGGTCGCCAGGACATCTGGGGCGACGACGGCGACGACCTGATCCACGGCGGCAAGGGCAACGACACCCTGTACGGCGGCCGGGGCAACGACACCGTCTACGGCAACAGCGGCGCCGACACGATCTACGGCAACAGCGGCAACGACAAGCTGTCCGGCGGTCCCGGCACCGACACGCTGCTCGGCGGCACCGGCAAGAACACGATCAAGCAGTAGGCACGCGTCACCACGACCAGCCGCGCTCGGCGAGAAGCAGCTCTCGCCGGGCGCGCAGGTCGCGGCCGGCCAGCCGCACCGGCGGTGGAGTGGCGTGTCCCACCGGGGCGCACTCCGGCGCCGGCTCGGCGACGCCGGCCAGGCAGCAGGCCTTTCCGAGCAGAGCGTCGTAGGCCGCGGCGCGGGCCTCGAGCCGGGCCGCCCGGGCGAAGATCGTCTCGTCGTGGTGCAGCCGGGCCATCTCGTCGGCCAGCACGGCCAGGCGCATCTGCAGGCGCAGCGCCTCGAACGGGTCGGGTGAGGACGCCGGGGGCTCGGCCCGGCGCCAAGGGGAGAGAGCGCGTAGCAGCTCGGTGATCACGGGCAACCCTGAAACGTCGTGGTCGTTGAGGTGCGGCAGCATCGCCACCCTTCACGATACGTTCGGCGCCCTCCTGATCACCACGCGTCCTCGTGCCCTTTGAGCGCATTCACGCCGCAGCCGGACGGGCGCGGAGAGTGATCCGTATCGCCCCGGCGCGGGTCGTCCATGACATTTGGTGCGATCCGTGAACCATCACCCGGTACCGTCTCGTACGGACGTCCGGTTCAGCGGGCCCCGCCTTCACACCGTAGGGAGGGTGGATGAGCGACGCGCGCGCACGCGCCAGCGCCTCGACCGTGCGCGACGAGCTCATGGCTGAGTACCTGCGGGTCAGTGAGCAGATGCTGGCCACGCAGCGCGAGGTGATGCTCGCCTACCTGAACGACGACACCCCCGACCCCGAGGCGGCCGACGAGCGGCCCGTGCGCCGGGTGCGCACCCTGCGCCTGCTCGAGCCCGCTGACGCCACTTCCTCCGGCTCCTGGTTGCTCGTCGGCCGGGGCCCCAGGGTGAACGAACTCGCCGCCCTCCTGCGCTCACACGGTTCGGCGGTGCGGGTCGCCGACGATCTTTCGAGCCCCGTGGTGGACGTCGCGGGCGTCCTCCTCACCGGCCCACTTTCCGAGGCCCCGCGTGCTGCCCTGCCCGACGTCCACCCGCACCTGACGTGGGCGCTGAAGTCCGGGGTGGGGCGTCTCGTGGCGCTGACCGGCGGGGGGACGGAGTCCGACGGCCTCGCCGGAACCCTGCGAGCTCTCCGCCTCGGCCACCCCCACGCCCAGATCCGCCTGGTCGACATCACCGACCGGGCCCCCGAGCCCACCCTGCTCCCCGAAGTAGCCACCGAAGTCCTCCGCCCCGCCCTCCCGAACCCCCACACCCCACCGCCCGCGCCGGGTGCGGCGCCCGCTCGAGGGGTGGTGCCCACCGCGGGTGGGGTGCCTGCCTCGAGAGAAGGGACGTCGGTGGCGGCGGATCGGGCGGCTGAGGTCACGCGCTGGGGTGGACGCTGGTTCCGGGCCGAGATGACGCCCCAGCCCATCACCGGTGACCCCGGCAGTGCGGCCGAGCTGATCCGGGAGGCCGGTCTCGAGCCGGGCAGCGTCGTGCTCGTCTCCGGTGGGTTCCACGGCGTCGCAGCCGATCTGGTGCGCGACCTGGCCCGCGCCGGATGCCGTGTCGACCTGGCCGGCCCGACCGCGCCTGAGCCCCCGGCCGAAGCCCCGGCCCCGGTGTCGTGCGAGGACGAGGGCGACGCGGAGACGGCCCGCGACCTCGCCGACCTCTACGCCGCCCTGGCCCGGTCCGGAGGACTGCTGCCCGGAGCGGTCGATCTCCAGGCGCGCGAGGCCCTGGCCTCCCGCCAGGTCGGGCAGCTGCTGGCTGATCTCGCCACGACCCGCACCGCCGAGGGCCACCTCGCCGACGTCGTGCACCACCGCCTCGACACCGCCGACGAGTCCGAGGCCGTGCGCCTGGTCAAGACCGTGCTCGCCGACCGCGGCCGCCTCGACCTCGTCGTGCACGTGACCGGCGTGACCGAGCACGACCGCACGTTCGCCGGCGTCTACGCCACCGAGGCCCGCGCCGCCCGGTCCCTGCTCAACGCCCTGACCGAGAGCGGCACCTCGGGCGGGAGTGCCACTCCCACCCTGGGCACCGTGCTGCTGACCACGATCGACGCCCCGGCCGAAAGCACGATCCGGGCCGGGCAGTCCGCGCTCAGCGACACCCTCGGCCGGATCGGCGACCGTTACGCCACCACCTCCGGAAGCCGGACCGTGACGATCACGTGTGCCGACGCGTCCGCCCTGGCGCCCCTCGCCCTTCTCGGCGAACTGGCCCACGGCGAACCGCATCTGACCCAGGTGACCTACAGCTGATCGGCCGGGCGGCCCTGAGCGCCCGGGGAACTGACCGCGACGAGGTTCCGGTCTCAGGAACACGCACGCGGAGCCGCATACTCACGGACGTTAGTTGGATCCAATGTTCATTTGTTAGGATCCCGAGAAGTCGAGTCGTGAGGAGATCACGTGTCCGAGACGCTGCGCGACGGTCTGGGCGCCCTGCCCGCCGTGAGCCCGTTCCTGCTGGCGGGGGAGTGGGTGTCCGACGGGCGTGAGCTCTTCGACGTCGTCGACCCGGCCACCGAGCAGGTGCTCACCCAGGTGCCCCAGGCCACCGCGTCCGACGTCGATCAGGCCGTGCGGGCCGGGCGTCAGGCCCTGGCCGACCGCACCTGGACCGGCCTCGACCCGCTCGAACGAGCCCGGGTGCTCAACCGGATCGCCGACCTGATCGAGGCCGAGCTCGAAGATCTGGCCGTCCTCGAGACCCGCGACAACGGCAAGCCGATCGAGCGCTCGCGGGCCGACACCGCCAACGCCGCAAGAACTTTCCGGCACTACGCGGGCGCTCCCTCCCGTCTGGCCGGGGCCACCGTGCCGATCGGTGACGGCCACCACGTCTACACCACGCTGAACCCGGTGGGTGTCGCCGCGCTGATCCTGCCCTGGAACTTCCCGATCATGACCGGGGCCTTCAAGATCGCTCCGGCCCTGGCGGCCGGCTGCCCGATCGTGGTGAAACCGGCCGAGCAGACGCCTCTCACGATGCTCCGCCTGGCGGCGATCATGCGCGAGGCCGGGGTGCCCGACGGTGTGGTCAGCGTTCTCACCGGTGACGGGCGGGTGGGTGCCGCACTGGTGGAACATCCTGGCGTGTCGAAGGTCTCGTTCACCGGCAGCACCGAGGTGGGGCGCCTGGTGGGCCGTTCCGCCGCCTCCACGTTCAAGCGGGTCACGCTCGAGCTCGGGGGCAAGAGCGCCAACATCGTGTTCGCCGACGCCGATCTGGATGCGGCCGTCACCATGGCCATGCGGGCCTCGTTCGGTCACTCCGGCCAGATGTGCACGGCGGGAAGCCGCCTGCTGGTGCAGAACTCGATCCTTCCGGAGATGACGGCGCGGCTCACCGCGGCGGTCGCGAAGGTGCCGATGGGAGACGGGCTGGGCGGCGGGGTCTCGGTCGGCCCGTTGGTCTCGGCGGAGCAGAGGGCGCAGGTGCTCGGCTACGTCGAGCAGGGGGTCGCCGAGGGGGCGGAGCTGGTGGCCGGGGGTGGGACACCCTCCGGCCCGGGCTATTACGTCGAGCCCACGCTGTTCACCGGGGTGCGCAACGACATGGTGATCGCCCGCGAGGAGATCTTCGGCCCGGTCGTGGGCGTGATCGGTTTCGACGACGAGGACGAGGCGATCGCGATCGCCAACGACTCCAGTTACGGCCTGGCGGGCGGGGTCTGGACCAACGACCTGCGCCGGGCTCACCGGGTCGCGGCGCGCATCGACGCCGGCACGATCTGGGTCAACACCTACAACATCTTCGACCCCGCCCTGGGTTTCGGCGGTGTGAAGGACTCCGGCATCGGCCGTGACCTGGGTGATGAGGCGCTGCTCGGCTACACGGAGAGCAAGGCCGTGGTCGTGGCGCTGTAGAGCCACCTGTTCAAATTGGATCCATCTCGCATAGAATTGGATGCAGATGGATCGACGTTGCTATCACGAGGCGGTTGGTGTGGAGAGCTCGCTACAGGTGCGCGGCCCGATCGACGTGGCGGCCGAGCGGGCGCGCACGCCGGGAGCGGCCGTCACGCATCACTTCAATGCCGCGGGCTCGGCCCTGCCGACCGCCTCGGTGGTGCAGGCCGTGGTCGACCACCTCCGGCTGGAGGAGCGGATCGGCGGGTACGAGGCCGCGCACCAGGTGGCCGACCGGATCGAGGCGGTCTACGGCGACGCGGCCCGGCTGATCGGGGCGCAGGCGCCGGAGATCGCGCTGTTCGACAGTGCCAGCACCGGCCTGCGCTCGATCGTCGACGCGCTCCGCCTCGGGGAGAACAAGAGTCGCCTGCTGGTCAGCCGGTCGACCTACGTCAGCCACGCGCTGCACCTGATGAGCCTGGGCCGAGAGCACGACGTCGAGCTGGTGGTCGTGCCCAACGACCCGAACGGCACGATCGACCTGACCGCGCTCGACGGGCAGCTCGCCTCCGGCGGCCCGGCCGTGGTCTGCGTCGCGCACATCCCCACCTCGTCCGGCCTGGTCGAGCCGGTCGCCGCGATCGGCGCCCTGGCCCGGCGTCACGGCGCCCGCTACGTGCTCGACGCCACGCAGTCCGTCGGCCAGGTGCACATCGACGTCACCGAGATCGGGTGCGACGTCCTCGTCACCACCGGCCGCAAGTTCCTCCGGGCCCCGCGCGGCACCGGATTCGCCTACGTCAGTGCCGGCCTCGACCTCCCCCCGACCGCACCCGACGTGCGCGGGGCGGTCTGGACCGCGTCCACCAGCTGGGAACTCAAGCCCGGGGCGCGCCGGTTCGAGACCTGGGAGGCGTCGATCGGGGCACGCGTCGGGCTGGGGGTGGCGCTCGAGGAGGCCCTGTCCCTCGGAACCGAGCAGACCGAGCGGCATCTCGTGGCCCGCGCCGCGTCCCTGCGCGAAAGTCTGGCGGAGACACCGAAGGTGACCGTCCAGGATCCGCCGTGCTCCCCGTCCGCCATCGTGACCTTCACCGTCGACGGCATCACCCCGCTGCGGGTGAACGAGCAGCTCGGCCGGCTGGGCGTGCGCACGGTCTCGGTGCCGGCCTCGCACGCGCAGTGGGACCTGGGCGCGCGGGGCGTGGACGCGGTGGTGCGGGCGTCGGTGCACGTCTACAACGATGACGACGACATGGCTGCGCTGGTGGACGCGGTCGCCCGGATCGCGACGGGGGGCTGACATGACGGACGTCGACGTGGTCGTGGTCGGGCTCGGGATTCACGGCTCGGCCGCCGTTCATGAGCTGAGCCGGCGCGGGGTCGAGGTGCTCGGGCTGGAACGGTTCGATCCGGGCCACAGCCGGGGATCGTCGCACGGACGCACCCGGATGATCCGCCGGGCCTACCCGAACCAGCTCTGGAACCCGCTCGTGGAAAGGGCCTACGCCGGCTGGGCCCGCTGGGAGGCGGCCTTCGGCACCCCGCTCCTGCATCGCACGGGAGGTCTCTACACCTATGCGGGCGAGTCGAGTATGCAGGGGCCGGGTACCTCGGTACTGAAGGGCCGGTCCGAGATGGCCGCGGTCATGCCGGGATTCGTCGCACCGGAGGGGTATGCGGGGGTTCACGATCCTGACGCCGGAGTGCTCGAGGCCTCGACGGCGCTGAGGGGCGCTCAGGAAGGTGCGGTGGCCGACGGCGCTGTTCTCGCGTTCGGCGAGAGCGTGCTGTCGTGGCGTCAGAAGGGGGAGGGTGTGGTCGTGACCACCGACCGTCGCGAGATCAGCTGCCGCAAGCTGGTTCTCACGGCCGGGTCCTGGTCCGGCACACTGGTTCCCGAACTGGCCCACCTGTTCGAGGTCTGGCGCATCGTCACGGTCACCCTGGCCGCCGGGCAGAGCGCCGGGCAGCCGCCGCAGCTCGGCTGCTTCTCGGTCGACCGGCCGGAGGGCCTGGTGTTCGGCATTCCCGACGCCGACGGCAACGGGTTCAAGGCCGGAATCGACGCCGGAAAGGTCTGGGATCCGGACGAACCCGCGACTCCGGCCACGCCGGCCGAGATCGACGAGCTGGTCACCCTGATGACGAGCTACGTGCCGGGCATCGAGCCGGAGGTGGCCGAGGTCGCGTCGTGCCTCTACACCATGACCGCCGACAGACGTTTCGTCATCGGCACCCTGCCCTGGTCGCCCGCCGTCACCGTCGCCGCGGCCTGCTCCGGGCACGGGTTCAAGTTCGGTCCCGCCGTGGGGGAGGCCGTGGCCGACCTGGTGCTCGGGAACCCGCGGGAAGACCTGGAATTCGTCGGCGTACAGCGCCATCACGTGAGGAGTACGCAGTGACGCGCCACTGGAACGACCCGCTCACCGAGGACGAGATCGCCGGGGTGATCGCCCTGGTCCGGGCCGACGCCCGCATCGGTGACCGGCCGCGCTTCTGGGGTATCGCGGTGGACGAGGCCCTCGCCCGCGCCCTGGCCCCCGGTCAGGGCCGCCCGGTGCGCACCGTGGTGATGAACCCGGACGCGCACGCCGCGTGGGAGGTCGCGGCCTGGACGGCCGGCGACGACCGCGAGGCCTCGCTGGCGACCTGGCGGGACGTGGACGCCAAGCGCCCCGGCGTCTCCAGCGAGGAGGCCCGGCTCGTGGCGCAGGCCTGCCGGGAGGACCAGGGGCTGAAGGACGCCCTGGCCAAGCGCGGGATCACCGACGTGTCGCTGGTCTGGGTCGACCCCGAGTCGATCACCGGGTTCGAGCCCGAGGGCTACGAGGACCGCCGGCTTTCGTGGGGCACGGTGTGGCACCGCGAGAGCGCCGACGACAACGGATACGCCCGTCCGGTGGCCGGCCTGGTGCCGATCATCGACCTGGAGACGCTCGAGGTCCTCTCCATCGAAGACCACGGCGTGCTGCCGATGGCCTCCGAGCACGGCAACTACCGTTCGGGCAGCTGGGGTCCCGACCGGGAGGTGTCCCCGCTCGAGATCATCCAGCCCGAGGGGCCCGGTTTCGGCATCGACGGGCAGCTGATCACCTGGCAGGACTGGGCCTTCCGCATCGGGTTCACGCACCGCGAGGGCATGGTGCTGCACGACATCACCCACGCCGGGCGGTCGATCGTGAAGCGCGCGGCGGTGAACGAGATGTACGTGCCCTACCTCGACCCCGACCCCACGGCCTACCGCAAGAACTTCTTCGACTGGGGCGAGTACGGCGCCGGACCGCTCACCGCCTCGCTCGAGCTGGGCTGTGACTGCCTGGGCGAGATCCGCTACTTCGACGCCGCGGTGGTGAACGGCCACGGTGACGCGCGCACCATCAAGAACGCGGTCTGCCTGCACGAGGAGGACTACTCGATCCTCTGGAAGCACGTGAACACCCGCACCGGCGAGGCCGACGTGCGCCGCGCCCGGCGTCTGGTGGTCTCGTTCTTCGCCACGGTCGCCAACTACGACTACGGCTTCTACTGGTCGTTCTACCAGGACGGCATGATCGAGCTGGAGATCAAGCTCACCGGCGTCATGTCGGTCTCGGGCATCGCCGACGACGCGCGGCCGGCCTACGGGCGCCTCGTCAGCCCCAACGTGCAGGCGCCGAACCACCAGCACTACTTCGGCATGCGCATGGACATGGCCGTCGACGGCCCGGTCAACCGGCTCTACGAGGTGCACTCCGAGGTCGAGGAGGACGAGGAGCTCAACCCGTACGGCAACGCCTGCAAGGTGGTACGCACCCCGCTGCTGACCGAGAAAGCCGCTGCGCGCCGGGCCAATCCGGCCGCGTCGACGTTCTGGCTGGTCGAGAGCGACGACACGGTGAACCGGTACGGCGACAAGACCGCGTACCGGCTGTCGATCCAGAACACCGCACGGCTCTTCGCAAAGCCGGGCAGCGTGGTGGAACGCAAGGCGCCGTTCGTCGGGCAGCACCTGTGGGCCTCGGTGTTCGACGGCAACGAGCGGTTCATCGCCGGGGAGTACCCGAACCAGGCCGATCTGGGGGCCGACGGCATCCAGGCCTGGCAGCAGGCCGACCGGTCGCTCGACGGTGCGGAACTCGTGCTCTGGCCGGTGATCGGGGTGCATCACGTGCCGCGTCCGGAGGAGTGGCCGATCATGCCGGTGCACCGCCTCGGCATGCGCCTGGAGCCGGACGGCTTCTTCGACCGCAACCCGTCGCTGGATCTGCCGGCGCCGATGAGCCACGGCGCTGCCGACGAGTGCTGTCACTGAAAGACCAAGGGCGACAATGAAGGACGCGTCGACCGACGCGTCCTTCATCGTCGCCTTGGGGGATCTACCCCCGGAAGACCGTGCTCGACCGGCGCTCGTACCAGTGCGCCAGGTGCTCACCGGCCTTGCGCACGTGCTCACGCATCTCACGGCCGGCCGCCTCGGTGTCACCGGCCGCGAGCGCCGCCACGATGCGCTCGTGCTCGCGGAAGTTCTCCTCGCGCTGCCGGGCGTCGTTGACGATGAGGGCCGACGACACGTTGCGCGGGAACGTCTCGTTGATGTCGTTGACCGCGCGGCCCAGCCGGGCATTGGCCGAGATGGTCAGGATCAGCGTGTGGAAGACGTCGTTGGCGGGCTTGCCGGTGGCCTCGGGGGTCTCACCGCGGCTCACCGCCGACGACTGGTCGTACATCGACCGGTTCGCGCGCCGCAGCTCGTCGAGCTCGGCGTCGGTGACCCGGTCGACCGCCCGGGTGGCAGCCAATGCCTCGAGCTCGGCGCGCACCTCGTAGGCCTCGCGGACCTCCCAGGGGGCCGGAACCCGCACCACGGCGCCACGATTGGGCAGCACCTCGATCAGCCCGCCACTCTGCAGCTGGCGCAGGGCCTCGCGGATCGGGGTACGGCTCACCCCGAAGTCGGTGGCGAGTTCGGCCTGCCGCAGCTGGGCGCCGATCGGGATCTCGCCCGACATGATGCGCTCACGGATGCGCGCTGCCACGTCGTCCACCAGGGCGTGCCCCGATGCAGCGTCCACTGTTGTTCCCTTCGCGAAAAGCTCAACTCGACGAAGCTAGCAGAACTCCACGGATCGGACCCAAGTCCGACAAGTGTGGGTGGGAAGTCTGTCTAATGGGATCCACGACTGTTAAGTTGGGATCCATTCACTGCTTTGGTCGAGGAGGTCGTCGGTGCTGAAGCGCGAGGACAACGAGAAGCTCACCCGGACCGGGCCGGGCACCGCGCTGGGCGGGCTGATGCGGGCCTACTGGCAGCCGGCGGCACTGGTCTCCGAGATGTCCGACGAGAAACCGGTCAAGGCGGTGCGGCTGTTCGGCGAAGACCTGGTGCTCTTCCGTAAGCCCGACCGCACCTGGGGTCTGATCAGCCGGTACTGCGCCCATCGCGGGGTCGACCTGTCGTACGGCCGGCTGGAGGACGGTGGCCTGCGCTGCCTCTACCACGGCTGGCTCTTCAACGCCGACGGTCGTTGCGTCGACCAGCCCGCCGAGCCCGAGCACAGCCGGTTCGCCGACAAGATCCGGGTCTCGAGCTACCCGTGCCAGGAGAAGAACGGCATCATCTTCGCCTACCTGGGCGCCGGTGATCCGCCGCCGTTCCCGAACTACGACTGCTTCGCCGCGCCCGACGAGTACACGTTCGCGTTCAAGGGCCTGTGGGAGTGCAACTGGCTGCAGGGGGTGGAGGGCGGCATCGATCCCAGTCACGTCTCGTTCCTGCACCGCTTCATCGACGAGGACCCCCGCGAGACCTACGGCCAGCAGTTCAGCGAGGAGGTCGAGGGCACCGGCACGAAGCTGTCCAAGCTGGTCGGCGACCACTTCCGGCCCGACATCGAGGTGGAGAGCGCGGCCCACGGCCTGCGGGTGTTCGCGGTGCGGCAGCTGACCGAGGCCCTCAAGCATGTGCGGGTCACGAATCTGCTGTTCCCCAACGCCTTCGTGGTGCCGTTCGGCAGGACCAAGGTGTTCACGCAGTGGCACGTGCCGATCGACGACCACCATCACTACTGGTACATGATCTGGTACGACTACGCCGAGAAGACCGACAAGGAGACACTTCTGCGGCAGCGCCTGGCCGAGGTCAGCCTGCCCGACTACCGCCCGCTGCGAAACCGTTCCAACGACTGGGGTTTCGATCCGGTCGAGCAGAGAACGACCACCTACACCGGCATGGGCCTGGACATCAACGTCCACGACCAGTGGGCGGTGGAGAGCATGGGCCCGATCCAGGACCGCACCGTCGAGCGTCTCGGCGTCTCCGACCGGGCCGTCACCGCGAACCGCCGGCTGCTGCTGAAGGCGATCGACGCGTTCGCCGCCGGTGGGCGGCTGCCCGCGCACCCGCTCGACGAGACGGAGGCCGCCGCCTGCACCGGACCGCTCGCGGTCGACACCACCGCGGCCAACGAGAACTGGCAGGAACACTGGGTTTCCGTGGATGCCGAGCGCCGGCAGGCTTCCCCGTGGGCCTCCCGGTCACCGGAGAACGCCGATGCCTGACGACGCGTCTGCACTCGCCTTCCCGGGGCCGGCCCGGCGCAACCACGACGAGCGCGACGTGGCCGCGGCGGGTGAGGGGCGCAGCGCCCGCCCGATGCTGGCCAAGGACCGCGGGGGGTTCGTCGACGAGTTCGGGCTCCGGAGCGAGGCGCAGTACGCCGCCTCGGCCCAGATGCGCCGGGTGATCGACGAGATCGGCCTGGAGATGGTTCGATTCGCGTTCGTCGACCAGCACGGTCTGCTGCGCGGCAAGACGATCGCCCGCTCCGCCGTCGCCGCGGCCATGCGCTCGGGTCTCACCGCGCCCAGCTCGCTGCTGCTGAAGGACACGTCCGGCAAGTCCGTGTTCCCGGTCTTCGCACCTGACGCCGGACTCGGGGTCCGTCAGCTCTCCGGGGCGGGTGACGTGGTGCTGGTGCCCGACCCGACCACGTTCCGGGTGCTGCCCTGGGCCGCGCGCACCGGGTGGATCCTCTGCGACCTGCGTTTCCCCGACGGGTCGGACGTGGCGTTCAGCACCCGGGACCTGCTGCGGCGCCAGCTGTCGGAGCTGGAGCGCACCGGCTACCGGATGACGGTGGGGGCGGAGCTGGAGTTCCACGTCTTCCGTCCCGTCGCGGGCGTTCCCGGGGCCGGACCCCGGATGGAACCGACCTCCCCCGGTTCCCAGCTGCTGCACGAAGAGGGCCTGGACACCTTCGACGACCTGGTGCAGGCGCTCTACCGGGGGCTGACGGCGCTCGACCTGCCGCTGCGGTCGATCGAGCTGGAGTTCGGGCCGAGCCAGCTGGAGATCACGATGGAGGCCGCGGACGCGGCGGAGACGGCCGACGCGGTGGTGCTGTGCCGCAGTGCCGTGCGCCAGATCGCGCGGCGCCTGGGCTACGAGGCCACGTTCATGTCGAGGCCGCAGGGTGCCGAGAGCGCTTCCACCGGCTGGCATCTGCACCAGTCGCTCACCTCGGCCGAATCGGGGCAGCCGGTGTTCGCGGCGCCGGACGGCCTCTCCCCGGTGGCCCGCGGTTACCTGGAGGGCCTGCTCACGCACGCCCGGGGTGCGGCGGCCTTCAGCACCCCGACCGTCAACGGGTACAAGCGTTATCAGCCCTACTCGCTGGCGCCGGACCGGGTGGCCTGGGGCGTGGACAACAAGGGGGCGATGGTGCGGGCCGTCATCGGCGGCGCGGGCACCCGGCTGGAGAACCGCACCGGTGAGCCGGCCGCGAACCCGTACCTCTACATCGCCTCGCAACTGGTCAGCGGCCTGGACGGGATGCGGCGCGGCCTGGCGCTGCGGGAACCGGTCGCGAACCCCTACGAGAGTGATGCGCCCCGACTTCCGCGCTCGCTCGGCGAGGCGGTCGAGGCGCTGGAACACGATCCGGTCTTCGCCGACGCGCTGGGGGCCGACACGGTGGCCTGGTACGCCGCGATCAAGCGCCGCGAGTTCGAGCGCTACCTGCTGCACGTCTCGGACTGGGAGCAGAGGGAGTACCTCGGGATGTTCTGAGTCCGGTGGCCGATCACTACCCTGCACGGCATGAGGGTGGCGTCGCTGGGGTACCGGACCGATCTGATGCTGCGCGGGCTGGGTGGCTCCGATGTCTCCGACCGCGGGTCGCACCTGGTCGTGCGCACACCGTCGAACCCGGCGTACTGGTGGGGCAACTTCCTGCTGCTGCGGGAACGGCCCGGCCCGGGGGAGTGGCCGGGCTGGGTGCGGGAGTTCGCCCGTGAGTTCCCCGAGGCGCCGCACGTCGCACTCGGTCTCGACCGTCCCGACGGCACGGTCGGGGACATCGACGGCGCGATCGACCTGGGCCTGGACGTTCTCGTCGACACCGTGCTCACCGCCTCCGCGCTGCGGGCGCCGGCCGCGGCCGACGCCGAGATCCGCCCGCTGTTCGGTGACGCCGACTGGGAGCAGGCGGTGCAGCTGCGCCTGGCACTCGACGAGGTCCGCGTGACCCCGGCCCACGCGGGGTACCTGCGGCGCAAGGTGGCCGAGCACCGCCGGCTGGCCGAGGCCGGGCACGGGGTCTGGTTCGGCGCCTTCGTCGAGGGGACGATGCGCTGCGGCGCCGGGCTCTACACCGACGGCGAGGGGGTTGCCCGCTACCAGAACGTGGAGACCCACCCGGGGTTCCGGCAGCGCGGCCTGGCCTCGTCGCTGGTGCACCAGCTCGGCGAGTGGGGCCTGCACCGCCCGGACGTACGCGAGCTGGTCATCGTGGCCGACCCGGGGTACCACGCGATCCGCCTGTACCGCGCCCTCGGCTTCCAGGACACCGAGCACCAGGTGCAACTGCAGCGCCCGCCCTTCGGCTGACGTTCCGGCCGGTCGGCGTCGTCGCAGGTGGGACGGGGTGGAACGTCCCAGGCGGGCCGATCCGGGGACGGCGGGACAAGGCCGGCCGCAGGCTGGGGCCACCCCGATCCCGCTGCGAAAGGCCGCCTGATGCCTGCCGTTCCCCTCCCCGCCGATCTCCCCGCCGGCACCGGTGCGCCCGAGCCCACCGACGCGTCCGTCATCAAGACCCGGCTGCCCCCGATCCGCCCCAGCGAGCGCTGGCCCTGGATCCTGCCCCTCGCGGTCACGTACTTCCGGATGCGCCGCCGGGTGAAGTGGCTCGTCGGTGGTGCGACCTTCACCCGTACCCGCAGCACCGAACCGCTGCCCGTGCTGGTGAAGCGTCACCGCTCGCTGTTGCTCAGGCAGCTCGGCGACGCCGACATGTGGCTCCAGCGCAACAAGGTCATCAACCTGCGCATCGCCGCCGGCCAGCTCGACGGGGTCGTCATCGCACCCGGCGAGACGTTCTCGTTCTGCCGGCTGGTCGGCCGGGCCACCGCGAAGAAGGGCTACGTCGTCGGGATGTTCCTGTCCGGCGGCGAGGTGAGGCCCGACATCGGCGGGGGCATCTGCCAGGCCGCGAACCTGCTGCACTGGATGGCCCTGCACAGCCCACTGACGATCGTCGAGCGCTCGGAGCACAGCTTCGACCCGTTCCCCGACTCCGGCCGCGTGATCCCCTGGGGGACCGGGACGTCCATCTTCTACAACTACATCGACCTGCAGCTGCGCAACGACACCGACGTGCCCTACCAACTGCGGATCCGCGTGGGGGAGACCCATCTCGAGGGGGAACTGCGGGCCGCCGTGATGCCCGCGCACAGCTACCACGTCGAGGCCCGGCAGGAGCGGTTCCAGCAGCTGCGCGGCGTCTGGTGGCGCAGCAACGAGATCTGGCGGCGGGTGATCGACCGGCGCACCGGCAACCACGTCGGTGAGGAGCTGCTCAAGAAGAACCGCGCTCGCGTGATGTACGACCCGACCGTCACCTACACCGACCGCACACCCGGCAGACGGCTGTGACTTCGGGGGTTCGCGGCGCTCGCGGCGGTTAGGGCAAGATGCGGCTTCCCGGGCGATTTCCGTCCCGGTGAGCCGAGCGGACCGGAGCGCACGATGGACGAGCAGGCCGGCCAGGACAGCCTGGCCGCGATGCTGCTGACGCTGAAGGAACGATCGGGCCTCAGCTACGGCGTCCTCGCCCGGCGGCTCCACTCCAGCACGTCCACCCTGCACCGCTATTGCAACGGCGAGACGGTGCCGCTGGAGTTCGCGCCGGTCGAGCGGTTCGCCCGGCTGTGCAAGGCGAGTCCCACCGAACTGGCCGAGCTGAACCGTCGCTGGGCCGACGCGCTCGAGCGGCGGGCCCGGCGCGACGATTCGGCCGCGCCGGGCGATCAGCTCGAGGACGCGTCGGCACCGGTTCCCGACGCGGGTGCCGGTGTCCCGGCGGCCGGGCTCGCGAACGACGGCCAATCACGCTCGGGCCTCGCGAACGACGGCCAATCACCCTCGGGCCTCGCGAGCGACGGCCAGTCCCGCTCGGGCCTCGCGAACGACGGCCTGTCCAGGGCGGACGACGCGGTCGCGTCGGTCGCACCGGTCCCGGGTTCCCGGGACGACCATCACCCGGAATCGGGGGTGGACACGGAGGATTCGATGCAGACCGATGGCGCGGCCTCCGGGCCGCACCCCACCGAGACCATCTCTTCGCCGCCCGTGCCGTCGGCCCGGCGCCGCCGTTTCGGGGCTTTGGCTGTCGTGGGCGCGGTGGCGCTCGCGGTCGGCGTGCCGCTGGGCGTGCTGAACGTCGTGAACGGCTCCTCCTCGGGGACCCCGGGAGGTGACGGGGCGACGCCGGTGACCGCGCCGTCCACCGTCGGCCCCCCGGCACCGCTCGACGTGCTCGTGACCCCGTTCACCCTGTGTGCCCGCGACATCCTGGTCGACAGCACCGCCGACCAGGTGCCCCCGCCGGTCGACGTGCCGGACACCTCGGCCTGGGTGAGTGCGCTCGACGGTGTGGTGACCCACCATCACGACCTGACCGTGACGGTTCAGGGCACCGGCAACGACACGGTGGTGCTGGAGTCGCTGAACGTGCGCACCGTCGAGTCGAAGGAGACGCCGACGGCCGGGAACGTGTTCGTGCTCGGCGACGGCTGCGGGGGCAAGGTGGACACGGCGATCTTCGACGTGAACCTGGACATGCCCCAGCCGAAGCCGAGATCCGCGGCCGGTAACACACTTCCGCTGAAGACCAGCAGCAGTGACCCGGTGCAGCTGCAGGTCGCCGCGGTGGTCGAGAAGCACGACGTGAGCTGGTACCTGGAGCTGGACTGGAGCTCGGGCGGCCGGCACGGCACGCTGCGCATCGACGACCACGGAAAGCCGTTCCGCACCACGGGAGTTCCCGGACGGCCGCACTACTACTGGATGTACGACCAGCGAGAGTGGAAGTACTACCCCGACTGAGGTTCTACTGCTTCATCACCCAGACGGGCAGAGGACTGTCGAGCTCGGCGGTGACCCTCCAGCCGGCCCGCTCGTACAGGGCGACGTTGCCCGGATTGGTGGTCTCCAGGTAGGCCGGAAGATTCTGCCGGGCAGCCTCTTCCAGTCCGGCGGCCATCACGGCCCGCCCGTGCCCGCGCCCCTGGTGATCCGGATGGGTGCCGAGAACACCCAGGTAGAAGAAGGGTTCGGCGGGCAGGGCGTGGTGCACGGCGTCGTCATAGGCGCGCATCCGGGAACGGGCCGGTTCATCCAGTCGCAGTTCCGGTTTCAAGGTGATGCCCGGCGGCTCCCAGAGCGCGGCCGCGGTGCCGCCGTCCGCGATCCAGACCGTGCCGTGCCCGACGCGCTGGTCGAAGAGGTGCCCGAAGAACGCCTCCGCCCCGGCGGGGTACTCGGCGTCATCGGGAAAGGCGAGCCGCAGGAACGGGTCGGTCACGAAGGCCGCGACGAGCATGCGGACGACGGCCGGGCGGTCGGCGGGGGTGGCGACGGTGATCACGGCGTCATTCTGGCAGGGGCGCCGGTGACGTGGCCCGGACCCGGAATTGTCCTCGTCCGGGGTGGGCGCTCAGATCAGGCGGGACGTGTAACCGGCGTCGACGAGCTCGTGGAACGCGGCGCGCACCTCGTCGGGCACGGGCTGCTCCACGGCGAAACCCCGGTCGGCGTAGACCTCGATGCGCTGGGTGTCTCCCACGAGCATGCTCACCACGCGGTCGGCATCACCGATACGGGCGACGTAGTCGTCGAGCGCCAGGGGCAGGGACGCGCACTGCACGGTCCCGACCTCGGGCCACAGCTTGCGGCACGTGGCATAGGCGCGGCGCTGCTGGTAGGGACGCGTGACGAGAGTGACGGAACGGGGCTCGACTCCGCGCTCGCGCAGCAGATCCCGGCTAAAGGTGATGTTCTCGCCGGTGTTCCGGGCCCGGGACTCGACCAGGACGACCTCGTCCGGCACCCCGAGGCCGAGAGCGTGCTCGCGGTAGTGCACCGCCTCGCCACGGGGGAAGCGCTCGATGGTCGTGGGGGCGTTGGCACCGGTGAAGACGATGAACGGCACGGTGCCGCCCAGGTAGAGCTGTGCCGCGCAGGTGGCCACGCCGAGATCGTGACTGCCGAGACCGATTCCGAGGTCCGTAGGGGTCAGGACGTGGTGAAGGTCGTGGTAGTCCCACAGGACGCGAACGGCGGTACGGACGTTCGGGGGGAGCTGGGCGGTCAACGGACCTCGCTGATCGGTCGGGATGCCGGGCCGGGCGTTTCGGTAGAGCGCTCGCGAACCTGCATAACGGTCGGGATGCCGGTCGGGCTGCGAGTCAGTCGGTGTCGACGAGGACGGGGAGACATTCCCTGAATCCCGGTGCGGTATGGCATCTGTGCCCGGGCGTTGCGGGTATCGGCATTCACTTGAGGCCGTCCTCGGGATTGGCGTCGCCGTAGAATCTGGCCCAGAGTGCTTTCAGGTGATCGTGCAGTTCTTCCTGGGTGTCGAACTCCCATCCGGTTGCGCGTTCGTACTCGAGCGGGGTGATCTGGCCGTTCAGGCTCTTGGCGAAACCCTGGCGGAAGCTGGTTCTCAGAGATTCGATCTTCAGATTCTCCATCTCTTCGACGAACTCGTTTTCCCAGTTTCGGATGAGTCCGTTAATGTTCATGGCACCTGCGGAGAAATCCAGAAAGGTTTTGATGTCGGGGTCTGTGGTCACGTTCATTCCTTGGGGTCCGGATACATAGTGGTGAGATGGTATTCGCCGTCGCTGGTCCTGCGGAAGACGGCGTGGACGAATCCGTCATGAAGGTCCGACTGCTCTGGGGGAGTGCTGCCTGGTGGGTCGCCTGTCGGCCTTCGTTGAGATCCGGTGCGCCGGATCCCCTTCACCTGGTTGAGGTAGTCCGGGCCGAAGACATCCTTCAACGGGGCCCGGACCACGAATGTGCGGCGTCCTGTGGTCTGGCACTCTCTTTCCTTGGCCGAGTACTCGCTCGTCGAGCGGATGTGCTGGTCGGCCCGGATCAGTGCTTCGTCGCTCGTGAACTTGGTGGCGTTACGGCTGTACTGATGAGTGCCGCCGTGGACGCCGTCGGTGGTGGTTCCGGTCATCGGGTCGATGCCCCAGAGAGCCCGGTCGGTGAGTTGCCGGTCAGTGACCTGGGTGCCGTGGCGTTGCGGGGAATGGCCTTGGCGGCTTAGCTCTGTGATGCGTGTCCGGATCGCGGCCAGAGTGCCAGACGGTTCGCTTTCCGGTTTGCCTCCGGTTGTTCTGCCCGCGGCGGAGGATGCCAGTTCATCGGCGATGTCGTTCTGGAGCGTCGTGAGTGCCTCGGCCGACCCCTGGATCGTCTCGATCAGGCGGTGAAGGAATTCAGCGAAGTACTCCTCGCCGGTCGCGGCGAGGACGGAATGGGTTTCGGCGAGTTGAGCCAGCACCCGGTCCAGGCCGATGTCGATCTCAGACGTTGCCGCCGACAGTTGGTCGGCGACCCCCGTCAGACCGTGCTCGCCGTGCAGTTGCTGGAGGACGCTCAAACAGCGATCGGTTCGGTCAGACACTTCGGCCAGTTCTCCGGCGACCTCACCCAGGTATTCCGAGGCGGCCTCGTATCCCTGGGCCACGGAGTCCCAGCCGTGCTCCCAGCAGCTCAGCGCCCGTTCCTCCACCGCGGTGCTCGCGCCGGTGGTCTGCTCGTGGTGCTGATGCAGTGCGGTGGCGAGCGCGGACAGGGATCGCTCGATCTCCTGTGTCCGGTTCGTCACCGTCCATGACTATCGATACGTACCCGGAGAGAGCAAGGGCGTGAAGGTGCCGGGACAGGTCCTATTCAACTCACGAGCTCTCCACCCACTCTGAGCGGTAGCGCGCTGTGGTGCGACTTGGAGGTTGCCAAGGCCATGCCGGCAAGTGAGGTGCGCAAACATCCGTTCCGCTCATCGAAAGGTCAACGATGACGAGGAGATCGCGTCCAAAGCCGGGGGCGGCTTTCTCGACGCCGGAACATCTCTGGCGCTCCCTGGCGGAAACGCGCTACCTGCTGCGTTCGCCGGCTAATGCCCGTCGCCTGCTCGACAGTGTCGCCCGCGTGGAGGCCGACGACTTCGAGCACCATGACCTGATCAGCGAGAGTGGATCAGATGGTGGCCCGTGAACGGCCCGTCTGGCACGGCAGGCGATGTCAGCCTCGTGACGAAGGGCCAGGATCGGAGGCTGCCCGCCTCTGACCTGGCCCTTCGCAGCGGAGCGGGTGACCGGGATCGAACCGGCATGACCAGCTTGGAAGGCTGGGGCTCTACCATTGAGCTACACCCGCGCGGTGGAGCAGTCTGCACGATACCCGGAAATCCGGAAACCGGGCGAACGGTTCCGCCAACGTGTCGTAGCCTACTGCCTGTCACCCGGTCGGTCGGACCACGAGCACGGCCTCCATGGGTGTCGGCGGGGTGTGGCGCAGCTTGGTAGCGCGTCCGCTTTGGGAGCGGAAGGCCCCCGGTTCGAATCCGGGTACCCCGACGAGCGCAGTGATGCGCCGAACATCTGGCCTGGTCACGGGCTTGAGCGAGCTCTCGGTCACGAATAGTGGCTAGGGTGGGTCGGGCATGTCCTGCGCGCCTTCGTAGCGCGGCTAGGATGTGCCGAAGGCCATGATGCCTGTCCTGCTCCCAGGCGCGCGATCGCGCACCGGCTGCCGGGACCGACAGCTGGCCACATCGTCCTCAGTTGTCCAAAGGCCAGGAGAAGTCCCCTCGTGAAGAGCGCCGTCGAGACCCTCAACCCCACCCGGGTCAAGCTGACCGTCGAGGTGCCCTTCGACGAACTCAAGCCGAGCATGGACGCCGCGTACAAGAACATCGCGACGCAGGTCACGGTCCCCGGTTTCCGCAAGGGCAAGGTGCCGCCGCGCATCATCGACCAGCGGTTCGGCCGGGGCGTCGTGATCGAGGAGGCCGTGAACAACGCGCTTCCCGGTTTCTACTCGCAGGCCGTCGAGGAGACCGAGATCCGCCCGCTCGGCCAGCCCGAGGTCGACGTCACGTCCGTGCCCGACCCGGCCACCGGCGGTGACCTGGCGTTCACCGCCGAGGTCGACGTGCGTCCCGAGTTCGAGCTTCCCGCCCTCGACGCGGTCGAGGTCGTCGTGGACGACGTGAAGGTCGGCGACGAGCAGGTCGACGAGCGCCTCCAGACGCTGCGCGAGCGCTTTGGCTCCCTCGTCACCGTCGAGCGCCCGGCCGCCGACGGCGACTTCCTCAGCATCGACATCACCGCCTCGATCGACGGCGACGAGATCGACTCGGTCAAGGGCGTCTCCTACCGGGTCGGCTCGGGCGAGATGCTCCAGGGCATGGACGAGGTGCTCCCGGGCCTCTCGGCCGGCGAGACCACCACGTTCGACTCGCCGCTGGCCGGTGGCGACCGCGCCGGTGAGGAAGCCCACGTCACCGTCACCGTGCAGTCGGTGAAGGAGCGCGAGCTGCCCGAGGCCGACGACGAGTTCGCCCAGATGGCGTCCGAGTTCGACACGCTCGAGGAGCTGCGCGCCAGCCTCTCCGAGCAGGCCGAGCAGGAGGCGAAGTACCAGCAGGGCATCCAGGCCCGCGAGCGCCTCCTCGAGAAGCTGCTCGACGGCGTCGAGATCCCCGTGCCCGACGGCATCATCAAGGCCGAGGTCAAGCAGCACCTCGAGCAGGAGAACAAGGCGGAGGACGACCCGCACGGCGAAGAGGTCGAGGTCGAGGCCCGCAAGGCGTTCAAGGCCCAGCTCCTGCTCGACGCGATCGCCGAGAAGGAAGAGGTCCAGGTCGGTCAGCAAGAGCTGATCGAGTACCTGCTCGCCTCCGCCCAGCAGTACCGGATGGACCCGAACGAGTTCATCAAGGCCGTCGACCAGGCCGGTCAGGTGCCGTCGATGGTGGCCGAGGTCGGCCGCCGCAAGGCCCTCGCCCAGGTGCTCGAGCGCGCTTCGGTGAAGGACGAGTCGGGTAACGACATCGACCTCACCGCTCTCTTCCCGGCCACCGAGGAAGAGGCCGCCGAGGAGGCTCCCGAGGAGACCGAAGCGGTCGAAGAGGGCGCCAAGAAGGACGACCCGGCCGCGCTGCCGTCCCTCTGACGTAAGCCGAGCACGCAACCGGCACCCCACGGCTCCCGAGCCGGCCGGGGTGCCGGTTCTGCTTTCCGCGTACGGCTACCACGTCGTCCCCGGGCAATAAATCCTGGACGAGAAGTGAAAGACGGTGCGGATCCTGCCGATTGGGCACGTGTGGCGACGAGCCACCGCGCCCCGTTCCCGCGTGTCGCCTGGTCAGAGGCCATATGGCTGATGCACCGTGAGTCCGATGCGCCGACAGCGAACAACGGTCGGTAGGGGAGGATCACCGGGAGCTGGTCGCGTTAGGGTCAATGCACCGGGTGGTCACCCGGACTCCCCGGTACGCCGGGGATTGGTGCCAAGGTTTTGGGGAGCGACATCGTGAGCCACTTGATCGTTCCGGGGAGCGCCCCGGCGACGAATTCGTTCGACCAGCCGGTGGCCCGCTCGGCGTCACCCGGCATGGGTTATGACGACCACGTCTACAACCGTCTCCTGAAAGACCGGATCATCTTCCTCGGTTCCGAGGTGCGCGACGAGAACGCGAACGCGATCTGCGCGCAGATGCTGCTGCTCGCCGCGGAAGACCCGAACAAGGACATTTACCTCTACATCAACTCGCCCGGTGGCTCGGTGACCGCCGGCATGGCGATCTACGACACGATGCAGTACGTCTCCTGCGACGTGGCCACCATCGCGATGGGCCTGGCCGCCTCGATGGGGCAGTTCCTGCTGACCGCCGGCGCCAAGGGCAAGCGTTCCGCCACCCCCCACGCCCGCGTGATGATGCACCAGCCGCTGGGCGGCATCGGCGGTTCGGCGACGGACATCAAGATCCAGGCCGAGCAGATCCTTCACATCAAGAAGCAGATGGCCGAGCTGATCGCCGCGCAGACCGGGCAGACGGTCGAGACCATCACCAAGGACTCCGACCGCGACCGCTGGTTCACCGCGCAGGAGGCCCTGGAGTACGGCATCGTCGACCACGTGGTCCGTTCCGCGCGTGACGTCAGCGGTGGCGGCGGCACCGGCGTCTGAGCCCCGCTCAGGCACGCCGAACCGCCCCGTCCGACATCGATCCCACAGGCCTCAGCAAGCATCAGGAGTGACCCGATGAGCTACCCCGACCACCACGCAGGCCTGCACCTGCCGGGTTCCGGTCGCAGCGCCTCCCCGCAGGTCGCCGCGCCGAGCAGCCGCTACGTGCTCCCGAACTTCGAGGAGCGCACGGCCTACGGCTTCAAGCGGATGGACCCGTACACGAAGCTGTTCGAGGACCGCATCATCTTCCTCGGTGTGCAGGTCGACGACGCGTCCGCCGACGACGTCATGGCTCAGCTGATCGTGCTGGAGAGCCAGGACCCCGACCGGGACATCACGCTCTACATCAACAGCCCCGGTGGGTCGTTCACCGCTCTCACGGCGATCTACGACACCATGCAGTACGTGAAGCCGGACATCCAGACCGTCTGCCTGGGCCAGGCCGCCTCGGCCGCCGCCGTGCTCCTCGCGGCCGGCACCAAGGGCAAGCGCCTGGCGCTGCCCAACGCCCGCGTGCTGATCCACCAGCCAGCCATGTCCGGTGGCGACTACGGCCAGGCGTCGGACATCGAGATCCAGGCGAACGAGGTGCTGCGTATGCGCACCTGGCTGGAAGACACCATCGCGCTGCACTCCAACAAGACGTCGGACCAGGTGCAGACCGACATCGAGCGTGACAAGATCCTGACCGCTCAGCAGGCCCTGGAATATGGCCTTATCGACCAGGTTCTGGGTAGCCGCAAGGGCGCCCAGGTCTCCACCCCGTCCGGCGCCTGACACGCCGATTGAAGAGGGGTGCCGCTGACAGCGGCGTCCCAGTGGCGTTGAATGGTGCTGGGGCCGGTCGGATGCCGACGGGCGACCGCCAGCAAGCCCCCCGGAGGAAGGACTGCGCGTGGCACGCATCGGAGACGGTGGCGACCTGCTGAAGTGCTCTTTCTGTGGAAAGAGTCAGAAGCAGGTCAAGAAGCTCATCGCCGGGCCCGGCGTCTACATCTGCGACGAGTGCATCGACCTGTGCAATGAGATCATCGAAGAGGAGCTGGCCGAGGCCAGTGAACTCGGCCTGGTCGAGCTCCCGAAGCCGAAGGAGATCTTCGACTTCCTCGAGCAGTACGTGGTCGGTCAGACGCCGGCGAAGAAGAGCCTCGCTGTCGCTGTGTACAACCACTACAAGCGGATCCAGGCGGGCGAGCCCGGCCGGCGCGGTGACGAGCCGGTGGAGATCGCCAAGTCGAACATCCTCCTGATCGGGCCGACCGGCTGCGGCAAGACGTATCTGGCACAGACCCTCGCCAAGATGCTCAACGTGCCGTTCGCCATCGCCGACGCGACCGCCCTCACCGAGGCCGGTTACGTCGGTGAGGACGTCGAGAACATCCTCCTGAAGCTGATTCAGGCGGCTGACTACGACGTCAAGAAGGCCGAGACCGGGATCATCTACATCGACGAGGTCGACAAGATCGCCCGTAAGTCGGAGAACCCGTCGATCACGCGGGACGTCTCCGGCGAGGGTGTTCAGCAGGCGCTGCTGAAGATCCTGGAAGGGACGACGGCCTCGGTGCCGCCGCAGGGCGGGCGCAAGCACCCGCACCAGGAGTTCATCCAGATCGACACCACCAACGTGCTCTTCATCGTGGGTGGCGCGTTCGCCGGGCTGGACCAGATCATCCAGTCCCGCGTCGGCAAGCGGGGCATCGGGTTCGGCGCCCCCCTGCACGAGGCGAAGGCGAACAACGACTCGTACGCCGACGTGATGCCGGAAGACCTGCTGAAGTTCGGGCTCATCCCCGAGTTCATCGGCCGTCTGCCGGTCATCACCACGGTCTCGAACCTCGACCGGGAGGCGCTCGTGCGCATCCTCACCCGGCCGAAGAACGCTCTGGTCAAGCAGTACCAGCGCATGTTCGAGATCGACGGTGTGGAGCTGGAGTTCAGCGACGACGCGCTCGACGCGATCGCCGACCAGGCGATCCTGCGCGGTACGGGTGCGCGAGGCCTGCGGGCCATCGTCGAGGAGGTTCTCCTCCCGGTGATGTTCGACGTGCCCAGCCGTGACGACGTGGCCCGCTGCGTGGTCACCCGCGAGGTCGTGCTGGAGAACGTCAACCCGACGCTGGTGCCGCGTGAGGCGCCGGTGCGCAAACCGCGGGAGCGGCGCGACAAGTCGGCCTGATCGGCACGAGCGACAGCAATCAGAGGCGGTCGGCCCCCGAAAGGGGCCGGCCGCCTCTTGCGTTGCGCGCCCGGCGCGAGGCCACCCCACTGCCCAGGCCACCCCACTGCCCAGGCCACCCCACTGCCCAGGCCACCCCACCGCCCAGGCCGACAGCCGAGGCAGACAGCCCAGGCCGACTGCCCAGGCCGACTGCCCAGGCCGAATCCCCAGGCCGAATCCCCAGGCCGGCTCACTGCCCAAGCCGCCTCAGACCGCCACCGGTGACCGAACCGCCGCCGGTGCCCCGTGCGTCCAAAAGCCCGAGCCCGAAAGGTTGCCCGCAATAACCAGATATGAACAATCTCTCCCGGAGTCTTGCGACCTGCGGTTTCTCGCGGTATGCGACCGGGGAAACAGATAAGTAACAAGCGCGCTGATTGTCCGGTTCGCGAAGACCTTTAGGTTTCCTGTCAATCCCGTGCGAAGGACCGCGCGGCGAGACTCCCAACCGGAGGTTCGAGTGCGAAAAGCTCTACTGGGCCTGGCCACGCTGTCGCTGACAGCCGGGGCCGGCCTGATGCTGCCGATGAACGCCTCGGCGGTGTCGAACGTCCAGGCGGCGGCCGAGGCGCCCGTGCAGGGAACCGACGAACTGCTCAGCCCGATGGAGGAGAAGGCCCGCGCCCTGCGTCAGGAGGCCCTCACCGACGTCCTCAACGGCGACGCGAAGGTGCTCAGCCGCAACGGCAGTCAGGTGGTGAAGCTCCAGGGCACGACCGACGACCGGTACGTCGAGCTCTCCCGTGAGCGCACCGACCGGATCTTCGTGGTGCTGGCCGAGTTCGGCGACCAGCGGCACCCCAGCTATCCCGACCAGGACACGAACCCGGCCACACCGGGGCCCACGGTGTTCGACGGCCCGCTGCACAACGCCATCCCGGAGCCGGCCAAGACCGACAACTCCACGATCTGGCAGGCCGACTACGACCGGGAGCACTACGAGGACCTGTATTTCGGGGACGGGGAGTCGCTCAAGACGTATTACGAGACGCAGAGCTCGGGCCGCTACAGCGTCGACGGCGCCGTCACCGACTGGGTGAAGGTGCCCTACAACGAGGCCCGCTACGGTCGGTCGGGCGGCTACCCGTGCAGCGGCAACGTGTGCAGCAACAGCGGTGTGCTGATCTCGGACGCCCTGACCGCGTGGGTCACGCAGCAGAAGGCCGCGGGCCGCACCGAGGCCCAGATCACGGCCGACCTCAAGGCGTTCGACCAGTGGGACCGCTACGACTTCGACGGTGACGGCGACTTCAACGAGCCGGACGGCTACATCGACCACTTCCAGATCGTGCACGCCGGTGGGGACGAGGCGGACGGCGACCCGCACCAGGGCGAGGACGCGATCTGGAGCCACCGCTCGTACGTGAACTCCGGCCAGGCGGGCAGCACCGGCCCGGCGGGCAACAAGCTCGGCGGCACCCAGGTCGGTGCGACCGGCCTGTGGGTGGGTGACTACACGATGCAGCCCGAGAACGGTGGCCTGAGCGTGTTCGCCCACGAGTACGGCCACGACCTGGGCCTGCCCGACGACTACGACATCGCCGGTGGCGTGGGCAACGCCGTGGAGCACTGGTCGCTCATGGGCCAGAGCCGGCTGAGCGCCGAGGGCGAGGCCCTGGGCACCCGGCCCGGCGACATCGGGGCCTGGCAGAAGCTCCAGCTCGGCTGGCTCGACTACGAGACCGTGGTGGCGGGCACCGACGAGGACACCACGATCGACCTCGGCCCGGAGGAGTTCAACACCAGCAAGCCGCAGGCCGCGGTCGTGGTGCTGCCGAAGAAGAAGGTCACCGACGAGCTCGTGCCGCCGGCCTCCGGCGACTACGAGTGGTGGAGCGGCACCGGCAACGGGCGGGACTTCATGCTCGCCCGGTCGGTCGCCCTGCCGGCGGGTGCCCCGCAGCTCAGTTTCCAGGCGAGCTGGAACATCGAGGACTGCGGCCCGGACGCCTGCGACTACGCCTACGTGGAGGTGGACGACGGCAGTGGTTTCCAGGCCGTCCCCGGCTCGATCACCACGGCGTCCGAGGGCAACGCCATCGACGGGGTGAGCGACGGCTGGCAGCCGGCGGTCTTCGACCTCTCGGCCTACGCCGGCACCACGGTGGACCTGCGCTTCCGTTACGCCACCGACCCGGCCGTGGAGGGGCAGGACCCCTCGGCCCCGGCGGGTCTCTTCCTCGACGACATCACCGTCGACGGGGTGTTCACGGACGGTGCGGAGACGCTCGACAGTGCCTGGACCGCAGCGGGATTCACCCGCACCACGGGCACGGTGACCACGGAGTACGACAACTACTACATCGCCGGCCACCGCTCGTACACGAGCTTCGACACGTACCTGAAGACGGGCCCGTACAACTTCAGCAAGCTCGCCACGAACCCGGACTGGGTCGAGCACTATCCCTACCAGGAGGGCCTGCTGATCTCGTACTGGGACACCTCCCAGTCGGACAACAACGTCAGTGTGCACCCGGGGGAGGGCCGCAACCTCTACGTCGACGCGCATCCGCAGACGCTGTACCGCAGCGACGGCGTGCCCTTCCGCACCCGGATCCAGATCTACGACGCGCCGTTCGGCCTGGAGAAGACCGACAGCATCACGCTGCACTACGACAAGGTGAAGACGAAGGTCAAGAAGCTGCCGGGCAACCCGGTCTTCGACGACACGCAGAACTGGTTCGACCCCGTGCAGCTCGACCACGGTGTCAAGGTGCGTGACGCCGGGGTGCGGATCGAGGTGACGAAGCAGAAGAAGGACTCGATGACGATCCGGGTCACTAGCTGATCCAGCTGATCTCGCTGATGCCCGGGGCCACGGCAGTGGCTCCGGGCATCAGGCGTTCGCGCGATTCTCGGCCCCGGCGTCCAGTTACCGGTCGGGAGCCGGGATGATCCCCGTGACCCTCACAAGAATGGGGGACGAGGTGCGCACGGGGGATACGGAGCACATGCGAAAACTGTTGTTGGGTCTCGCGACCCTCTCGATCACCGGCGGCGCCGTGATGGCGCTGCCCGGGGCGGCCACGGCCCAGCCCCAGACCGTTCCGCCGGGGACGTCCGAGCAGGTGAGTCTCGCCGCCGACGGGACCTCGCCCGACGACCTGATCGGCCCGCTGCAGGAGAAGGCCCGCGCCCTGCGTGAGAGGGCCGTCACCGAGGTGCTCACCGGCGACGCCGAGGTGGAGAACCGCAACGGCAGTCAGGTGGTCCGGCTCGACGCGGCCCCGGCGGCGGCCGGGGTGCGCAGGCAGGCCGACGACGGCCAGTACGTCGAGCTCGGCCGCCAGGTCACCGACCGGATCTTCGTGGTGCTGGCCGAGTTCGGCGACCAGCGGCACCCGAGCTACCCCGACCGGGACACCAACCCGTCCATTCCCGGGCCGACCACGTTCTCGGGGCCGCTGCACAACCGGATCCCGAAGCCGGCGGCCGACGACAACAGCACCGTCTGGCAGCCCGACTACGACAAGAAGCACTACGAGGACCTGTATTTCGGTGACGGCGAGTCGCTGCGCTCCTACTACGAGGCGCAGAGCTCGGGGCGTTACAGCGTCGAGGGCAAGGTCACCGACTGGGTGAAGGTGCCCTACAACGAGGCTCGTTACGGTCGCTCGAACGGTTACCCGTGCCCGAGCAACAACTGTGGCAACGTCTACCGCCTGCTGTCCGACGCGGTGACCGCGTGGGTCGCTCAGCAGAAGGCCGCGGGCCGCACCGACGCCCAGATCAAGGCCGACGTGGCCGAGTTCGACCAGTGGGACCGCTACGACTTCGACGGTGACGGCGACTTCAACGAGCCGGACGGCTACATCGACCACTTCCAGATCGTCCACGCCGGCGGTGATCAGGCCGACGGCGACCCGCAGCAGGGGGAGGACGCGATCTGGAGCCACCGTTCGTTCGTCGACCCGGACGCGCTGGGGCTCACCGGGCCGGACGGGAACCGGCTCGGCGGAACGCAGATCGGCACGACCGGCCTGTGGGTGGGTGACTACACGATGCAGCCCGAGAACGGCGGCATGGACGTGTTCGCCCACGAGTACGGTCATGACCTGGGCCTGCCGGACGACTACGACGTCTCGAACGGCGGGGGCAGCCCGGTGGAGTGGTGGTCGCTGATGGCGCAGAGCCGTCTCAGCGGTGAGGGTGAGCCGATCGGCGTGCGCGCCGGTGACCTCGGCGCCTGGCAGAAGCTGATGCTGGGCTGGCTGGACTACGAGGAGGTGACCTACGGCCGTCGCGACCGGGTCGTCGAGCTCGGGCCGCAGGAGTACAACACCGAACGGGCCCAGGCCGTGGTGGTCGGGCTCCCGCTCAAGACCGTCGTGACCCAGCTCCCGAAGCCGAGAACCGGTTCGTACGAGTGGTGGAGCGGCACGGCGAACTCGGTCACCCGCACGCTGACGCGCTCCGGGGTGGCGGTGCCGGCCGGTCAGCCGAAGCTCACGTTCCAGGCCGCCTGGAACATCGAGGACTGCGGTGCGGACCCCTGTGACTACGCCTTCGTCGAGGTGGACGACGGCAACGGCTTCACCCCGATCGCCGGCTCGATCACGAACGCGGCCGAGAACAACGCGATCGACGGCGTGGGCGACTGGACGCCGGCCTCGTTCGACCTGTCGGCCTACGCGGGGAAGACCGTGAGCCTGCGGTTCCGGTACACCACCGACCCGGCCGTGGAGGGACAGGACCCCGCGGCCCCGGCCGGTCTGTTCCTCGACGACATCGCGATCGCGGGATCGTTCGAGGACGGCGCCGAGAGCGCCGCGAACGGCTGGAGCGCAGCCGGTTTCCGGCGCACCACGGGCACCGAGACGGCGAGCTTCCCGCACTTCTACATCGCCGGCCACCGCTCGTACGTGAGCTACGACCAGTACCTGAAGACGGGCCCGTACAACTTCGGCTGGGCCTCCACCCGGCCCGACCACGTCGAGCACTTCCCCTACCAGGAAGGCCTTCTCGTCTCCTACTGGGACACCTCGCAGACCGACAACAACGTCAGTCAGCATCCCGGGCAGGGCCGCAACCTGATCGTGGACGCCCACCCGGCCCCGCTGTTCCGCAGTGACAGCAAGCCTTTCCGGGCCCGGGTCCAGCTCTACGACGCGCCGTTCGGCCTGGACAAGACCGACAGTTTCGCCCTGCACATCGAGGGTGAGCGCAGCCGGATCCCGAAGCTCCCGGCCAACCCGGTCTTCGACGACACCCAGAACTACTTCGACCCGGTGCAGCTCGACCACGGGGTGAAGCTGCCCGCGACGGGTGTGAAGATCACGGTGGAGAAGCGGAAGAAGACCGCGATGACGATCCGGGTCACCACTCCCTGACCATCGGCAGCAGCGGCTTCGAGGGCCCGGCACCACGTGGTGCCGGGCCCTTCGTCGTCGGAAAAACCACAAATCCGGCCAAGGACCTTAAATCGAGCACAGAATTCGCCTAGGTTTCTCCCTGAGTCACCCGGCAACCTGTACCGGGTGGCCACGGACTGGGAGGTCTGTGTGCGAAAAGTCCTGGTGGGTCTGGCGACCCTCTCCGTCGCCGCGGGAGCCGCACTGGCGCTCCCCGGCACAGCATCGGCAGCAACTCCGCTCGCGCAGTCCCCGATCGGGATCACGGAGCAGGGGGCGTCGGGTTCGGACGACCTGTCCAGCCCGCAGCAGGACAAGGCCCGGGCCCTGCGCGAGGAGGCCGTCTCGCAGGTGCTCAACGGTGACGCGACCGTGACCACCAAGAACGGTAGCCGGGTCGTGAAGCTCACGGGCAAGAAGGGGTCGAAGGACGACCGGTACGTCGAGCTCGCGCGGGAGCAGACCGACCGGATCTTCGTGGTGCTGGCCGAGTTCGGCGACCAGCGGCACCCGAGCTACCCCGACCAGGACACCGATCCGGACACCGTGGGCCCGTCGACCTTCGAAGGGCCCCAGCACAACAAGATCCCCAAGCCGGGTGCCGACGACAACACCACCGTCTGGCAGGCCGACTACAACAAGAAGCACTACGAGGACCTGTATTTCGGCAAGGGCGAGTCGCTGAAGACGTACTACGAGACGCAGAGCTCGGGGCGTTACAGCGTCGAGGGCAAGGTCACCGACTGGGTGAAGCTGCCCTACAACGAGGCCCGCTACGGCCGCTCGAACGGCTACCCGTGCGCGGCCGACATCTGCAGCAACACCTGGCAGATGATCACCGACGCGCTGCAGGTGTGGGTGGCCGGGCAGAAGGCCGCCGGCCAGAGCGACGCCCAGATCAAGGCCGCGGTGGCCGAGTTCGACCAGTGGGACCGCTACGACTACGACAACGACGGCGACTTCAACGAGCCGGACGGCTACATCGACCACTTCCAGATCGTGCACGCCGGCGGCGACCAGGCCGACGGTGACCCGCAGCAGGGTGAGGACGCGATCTGGAGCCACCGCTGGTACGTCGCCTCGGGCAACGCGGGGCAGACCGGCCCGGCGGGCAACAAGCTCGGCGGCACCCAGATCGGCACCACCGGCCTGTGGGTCGGCGACTACACCACGCAGCCCGAGAACGGCGGTCTGAGCGTCTTCGCCCACGAGTACGGCCACGACCTGGGCCTGCCCGACGACTACGACATCGCCAACGGCGGCACCAGCCCGGTCGAGTGGTGGTCGCTGATGGCCCAGAGCCGGCTCAGTGCCAAGGGCGAGGCGCTCGGCACGCGTCCCGGCGACCTCGGCGCCTGGGAGAAGCTGCAGCTGGGCTGGCTGGACTACGAGGGCGTCACGGCGACCTCCGGCAAGAAGAAGAAAACCCGCACGATCGAGCTCGGGCCGGAGGAGTACAACACCAAGAAGCCCCAGGCCACCGTCGTCGTGCTGCCGAAGAAGCAGGTGACGACGCAACTGGAGCAGCCCGCGAGCGGTGAGTACGAGTGGTACAGCGACAGCGGCAACGATCTCAACAACACGCTGACCCGCTCGGTCGCCGTGCCCACCGGTTCTCCGCAGCTGACCTTCCAGGCCAGCTGGAACATCGAGGACTGCGGCCCGGACGCCTGCGACTACGCCTACGTGGAGGTGGACGACGGGAGCGGCTTCACGGCCATCCCGGGCTCGATCACCACGGCCGCCGAGGGCAACGGCATCGACGGTGACAGTGCGGGCTGGAAGCCGGCCACGTTCGACCTGTCGGCCTACGCCGGCAAGACCGTGAGCCTGCGGTTCCGCTACTCCACCGACCCGGCCGCGGCCGGCGCCGACACCGCCCGCCCGGCGGGCATCTACCTCGACGACATCGCGGTCGAGGGGGTCTTCGCCGACGGGGCCGAGACGGCCGACAGCGCCTGGACCGCAGTGGGTTTCCGGCGTACGACGGGCACCGACACGGCCGAGTTCGACCACTACTACATCGCGGCGCACCGGTCGTACGTCAGTTTCGACAAGTACCTGGAGACGGGCCCGTACAACATCGGCTGGGTCAGCACGAAACCCGACTTCGCCGAGCACTTCCCGTACCAGGAGGGGCTGCTCGTCACCTACTGGGACACGTCGTTCGTCGACAACAACGTCAGCGTGCACCCCGGCGAGGGCCGCAACCTGACGGTCGACGCGCACCCGGCCCCGCTGTACCGGGTCGACGGCCAGCCCTGGCGCACCCGGGTGCAGCTGTACGACGCACCGTTCGGGCTGAAGAAGGCCGACAGTCTCACCCTGCACGTCGACGGTAAGAAGAGCCCGATCAAGGGCCTGAAGGGCACCCCGGTCTTCGACGACACCAAGAGCTTCTACGACGCGGTCGTTCCCGACCACGGCGTGAAGGTCGCCAAGGCGGGCGTGAAGATCGAGGTCACGAAGGAGAAGGGCACGTCCCTGACCGTGAAGGTCACCTCCTAGTCACCGAGCACAGTGCCCCCGGTCGAATGACCGGGGGCACTGTCGTGTGCGAAGGACAACAGATGCAGAACTGGTGCTGGAACGTTCCAGCAGGTTCCCCTAAGGTTAGGCTCGCCTAAGTCATCCACGGATGGCGTGCCCAGACCTGCCCGGAGTACCCATGAGCCAGCCCGACGCGTCCCCCATCGGTTCTGTCCTGCCCTCTCGCCGCCACCTGTTGCTGGGCGCCGGGGTCGGGCTGCTCCTGGCCGCCTGCGGAACCGACGACAGTGACGTCGTCCCGGCGGCCCAGAGCTCCGCGGGCGCCGGAGACTTCCCCGTCACCATCGCCCACGCCTTCGGTGACCTGACGATCGAGAAGAAGCCCGAGCGCGTGGTGATCGTCGGCTTCAAGGAGGCGGACGCGTTCCTGGCCGTCGGTCTCGTGCCGGTCGCGGTGCGGGAGTGGTTCGGGGAGAAGCCGAACGCGGTCTGGCCCTGGGCCACCGAGTACCTCAAGGGCGCGAAGCCGGAGGTGCTGCCGCGGGCCGAGCTCGACTACGAGCAGATCGCCGCGCTGCGGCCCGACCTGATCGTGGGCCTCTCGGCCGGCCTCACCCAGGACGTCTACGACCTGCTGGTCAAGATCGCCCCGGTGCTCGCCCAGCCCGGTGGGCCCGGCGACTACGACGTGACCTGGCAGCAGATGACGCTGGCCGCCGGAAAGGTGGCCGGTCAGCCCGCGCAGGCGCTCGTCGACGACCTCGAGCGGCGGATCCGGCAGACGGCCACGGACCACCCCGAGTTCAAGGGCGCCACCACGGTCAACGCCTCCAGCGTCGACGGCTCGATCTACCTCTACAGCCCCACGGTGACCAGCTCCCAGGTGCTCCTCGACCTGGGGCTCACCATGAGCGACGAGGTCACGAAGCTCACCGACAACGCCGACACCTACTACGTGATCAGCAAGGAACGCCTCGACCTGCTCGACGTCGACGTGGCCTTCTGGTCGGAGGCGGCCACCGATCCCGGGCCCGTCGCCCTGCTGGAGAACGACCTCTACAGCCGTCTCGACGTCCGCAAGGAACGCCGGGAGTTGTTCCTGGGATCCGAACTCTGGAACGGCGCGCTGCAGTTCTCGTCCGTTCTCAGTCTGGGGCTCGTGCTCGACGAGCTCGTGCCCCAGATCGTGCTCGCCCTCGACGGCGATCCGTCCACCCTGCCCGAGCTGGGAGCTGAACAACCATGACCTACGCCACCTCCGGGGCCCTCTACGCCGAGGTCGTCGAAACCGCCCGACTGAGCCCGCATCTGGTGCGCATCGTGCTCGGCGGTGAGGAGATGCCGCAGTACCGGCCGCTGGAGGTGGCCGACGAGGCGGTGGTGCTGTGGTTCCCGAAGCCGGGTGAGGACCGGCCCGCGCCGACCACGCTCAAGGACGGCGTGTGGGGGCACCACGACCCCTCGACGGCTCCGCCCGGACGCAACTACACGGTGCGCTCGTTCGAGAACGGCCGGATGACAGTTGATTTCGTGGTTCACCCGGGTGGGGTCGCGGGGGAGTGGGCCCTGCACGCGTCCATCGGCGACGTCATTCTCATCACCCGTCCGCGCTGCTGGTACGAGCCTCCGGCCGACGCGAAATGGGTTCTGGCGGCGGCCGACCTGACCGGTCTGCCGGCCCTGGCCCGGATCATCGAGGAGTGCGCGGTGGACGGCCCGGCAGTGTACGCGCTGGTCGAGACCGTGGACGCCGACGACCTGGCGGCCCTGCCCGCGACCCGGTGCAACGCCCGCAGCGTCGACGCGAGCATCGGTACCGGAAACGGCGTCGCCCCCGGCGCGCTGGTCGACCTGATCGCGGCCAAGCTGCCCGAACTGGCCGAGCTGGGAACGGGTTACGTCTGGTACTCGGGAGAGGCCGCGCAGTCGCGGGCCGTGCGCAAGCTCATGCGCAAGGAGCACAACTGGCCGCTGACCCACGTGCAGAGCGTGGGTTACTGGCGGGCCGACGCCGAGCACTGGAACGAGACCTTCGAGAAGGTGGGCGGCGACCAGCTCGTGCAGGTCTACTTCGAGGCGATCGAGAAGGGGCTCAGCAACGCCGAGGCCTCCGAGATCCTCGACGAGGAGTACGAGAAGGCCGGGCTCTAGGTCGACCGGCGGTGCACGAGGCGGACGGGGAGCTGCTCCGACACCGATTCTCCACCGGCGATGATCGTGTGGAGGAGACGGGCGCAGTGAAGCCCGGCCTGGTGGGGAGTGGTGTCGAGCGCGGTGATCTGGCCCAGCTGGGCCGAGGTCGAGTCGGTGCCGCAGGCGAGCAGCACGTTCTTGCCGGTGGCGCGAACGGCGGGCAGGGCCATGTTCGCCGTCTCCACCGGGGCGCAGACCAGTGCGTCCACGTGCTTGAGAAGGCTTGAGGACGCGTCGGTCACCTGGGCGTTCGTCGGTATCCAGTCGGTGGTCTCGATGAGCGACGCCACCCCGGCCTCCTCGCACCAGGCGGTCCAGGCCTCACGCCACTGACGGGTCCAGTCGCCGTCGTCGCCGGGAAGGACGAGACCGGGCTGCCGGGAGCCTCTTTCGCGGAGGTGGTCGAGCAGGGCGGTGGCCCCGGCGCCGTGGTCGGACCACACGGTGCCGTCGGCCGGCGGTCCGGAGAGCACACGCTCGCAGGTCACGACGGGCAGCGACGACGAGAGCAGGCGGTCGGCGAAGGCGTCACCGATCATCGGGTCGGCGAGGATCACCCCGTCGGCCGGGGGCAGGGCGGCGCGGTGCGGAGTGAGCACGGTGACGTCGAGATCCAGCTTCGACGCCTCTTCCAGGGCCCCGAAGACGAACTTCATGTAGTACTCCGACCGCGTCGGCGTCTGCGGCAGGTACAGGCCGACGGTGCCGGTGGACCCGCCGCGCAGACGGCGGGCGGCGCGGTTGGGCACGTAACCCAGCTCGGTGGCGGCCGCCAGCACGAGGTCACGGGTGGCCGGGGAGATCCGCCCGGAACCGGTGAACGCGCTGGAGACCGTCGACTTGCCCACGCCGGCCCGGCGCGCGACGTCGAGCAGGGTCGGTCTGTCGGTCACCACTCGATCCTACGGGGAGATCTCATGACGCACAGTGCCCGTCCCGCACCACTGGTTCCCGGTCGCCCGGTGGGCAATTCGCCGGATCTGCGCCTGGATTCGCCCGGCGTCGGCCTCGGCTCCGTGGGTCTGCTGGAGTACGACTTCCCGGGCGTGCGCATCGGCACGGCCGAGTACCCGGCCGGTCCCACCGGCTGCACGGTGATCGAGTTCCCGCGGTTGTGCCGCACGGCCGTCGACCAGCGGGGCGGGGCGGTCGGGATGAGCGGCGGATTCCCCTGGAACCACGCCGTCTGCCTCACCGGGGGCTCCACCTTCGGCCTGGCCGCGGGCACCGGGGTGATCGACGAGATGCTGCGGCGGGGAGGGTATGACGTCGGGTTCGATCGGCTGCCGGTCGTGTCCAGCGCGGTGGTCTACGATTTCGGGCCGCGCGACAACGCGGTCCACCCGGATGCCGAGCTGGGGCGGGCCGCTCTCCGGAACGCGGTCGAGGGGCGGGCCGCGTTCGGGCGGGTCGGGGCCGGGATCTCCACGTCGGTGGGCAAACTCGATCTCGCTCGCGCCGAGTTCGCGGGTCAGGGGGTGGCTTTCGGTCAGACGGGGGACGCGTCGGTTCTGGTGGTCACGGTGGTGAACGCGGTCGGGGTGGTCGTCGACCGCTCCGGGCGGGTGGTGCGCGGCAACCTCGACCCGGACACGGGCGAGCGGTCTCATCCGGCGGCGGGGTACGCCGCGCAGCTGGCTCGCGGGGTTTCCGGTCCTCAGCCGCGGGGAGTCACCGCCAACACCACGATCACCTGCGTGGTGACCGACGTGGACCTCGACGACCGGGAGCTGAACCAGTTCGCCCGCCAGGTGCACGGCTCGATGAACCGGGGGATCCAGCCGTTCAACACCGGTGGTGACGGCGACGTCCTCTTCGCCGTCACCACCGGCGGGGTGCCTCCCCTCCCGGGCACCCTGACCGCGCTCGGCTCGGTCGCCTCCGAACTGACCTGGGACGCCGTGCTGAACGCGGTGGTCTAGCTCCCCAGCCGCTCCCGGGCCGAGAACGGGTGGGTGCCGAGCTCGGCGGTCAGACGCCCGTACCGGTCCACCAGGTTCACGCCACCCTGGGCGGTCAGCTCGATGCCGGCCGCCCCGTCCACGAAGGGCCCGTACTTCCAGGTGCCGGGACGCCGGCTCATCTGCGGGCTGGTGCCGCTCTCCGGGCAGGCGTCACCCGGGCCGCAGGCCAGCCACAACCCCTCGAGCTCGAGCGTGAGCCGGTCGACCCGGCACACGGTCGAGTCGTAGTGCGAGCGGTTGCTGTCGTGCCCGCAGTAGACGGCCTGGTCGGTGACCGCGAACCAGTCCTCGGCGTTGAGCAGTGGGTAGGCGCGCAGGATGTGCTGCTCGGCGGGGCCTTTCGAGAGCAGCAGCAGTTCCTTGTAGACCAGCGACCTGCACAGCGGGTACCTCGGGGTGGCGTCGGTGCGCTCCACGCAGCCGTCGCTGCCCCAGATGCTGCCCAGCGACGGCCGCGTCATCACCCAGACCCCCTCGTCGGTCACGATCGCCCCCATCCCCTGGATCGTGGCCAGCCGGTTGACCAGAGGCAGCGCCGCGACCGCGGGGAAGACCCCGTCCCGGGTGGCGTCGGCCGGGCTCTGGCTGGGGGCCCCGCTCTCCTGGTCGATGTTGACCAGGCCGTCGAGGTCACCCGCCGACGTGGTGGGACGCGGGTTGGCCGGGGCACTGCGGTCGTGCGGGCGGCCGATCACCACCGAGCCGAGAAGCACGGCCAGCACCGCGACGGCGGCGAGCACCGGCACCAGTACGCGTACCCGTCGCGCTCGCGGCGGTGGGGCCTGCGGGACCCGGCCCGTCGCCGAGGCGACCCGGGCATCCAGGTCGTGCAACGCGTCCCTCAGCCGGTCGTCGAGAGCACTCATCGCCGGCCCTCCTCTCCCAGGAGCTGGGCCAGCCGGGCCCGGGCCTTGTGCAGATGGGCCTTCGCGGTTCCCTCGGCGATGTCGAGGATCTCCGCGACCTCCCGCACCGAGCGGTCTTCGAGGTAGACCAGCACGATCACCGCCCGCTGCTGCTTCGGCAGCTGCCGGATCGCCGCCAGCACCGTCTCCACCTCGTCCGGACCCGGCGGAAGCGGCGGCGGGGTGCTGCCCAGCCGCAGCAGTGCCGCCGCCTCGACCCGCGCCCGGCGCAACCGTCTCGAGGCCGTCCGGATCGTCACCCGGCGCAGCCAGGCTCCCGGCTTCTCGTAGCGCCCGACCGTGTCCCAGTTCAGCCGGGCCTGCAGCAACGCGTCCTGGGCGATGTCCTCGGCGGCCAGCCGGCTCCCCGAGACCGCGACCGCCAGCGTCACCATGCGGGAGAACTCGCGGCGGTAGAAGTCCTCGAAGTCGACCGCCGGCCGGGCTGGGATCGGCAGGCGCTCCTCGTCTCGCTCGGCGTCGGGCGGCGCGGGCATCCGGTCGGTCCTTCCCCTCGTGAGGTGCTCATGCTGACCACAGCCGCAGGACCGGCGCGAGGTTTACCCCGAATGTGGGGGAGTAAGTCCTTGAACGGTGGCCGTCCCGCCGCGATATAGGCTCTGCGCATGCACTTCGTCAAGGTGAACCGCTGATGGCCCGGATCGCGGGCCGGGGACCGCAGCACGACGCCAAGGAGGCCGAGATCGCGCAGGCGCTCTCGCAGCGTGCGGCCGAGGTGTACCGGGAGATCCTGGGCCGGGCCCCCGAACACGACCTGGTGCCCAGCCTCGACCGCATCGCGGCCGTCGCCCAGCTGCTCGGCGACCCGCAGCGGTCCTTCGAGTCGGTGCACGTCACCGGCACGAACGGCAAGAGCTCCACCACCCGCATGATCGAGCGGCTGCTGCGTGAGCACGGCCTGCGCACCGGGCGGTTCGTCAGCCCGCACCTGCGCGACGTGCGTGAGCGCATCGCGATCGACGGCGAGAGCATCGACGAGCTGCGCTTCATCGAGGCCTACGAAGAGATCACGCCCTACCTGGAACTGGTCGACGCCCGCAACGCCGAGGCCGGTAACCCCCGCCTGACCTACTTCGAGGTGCTCGTCGCCCTGGCCTACGCCGCGTTCGCCGACACCCCGGTCGACGTGGCCGCGGTCGAGGTCGGCCTGGGCGGCTCGTGGGACGCGACGAACATCATCGACGCGCGCGTCGCCGTGGTCACGCCGGTCGGCATCGACCACGAGCGCTTCCTCGGGCACGACGTCGCCACGATCGCCACCGAGAAGGCCGGCATCATCAAACCCGGTGCGATCGCGGTGATCTCGGAACAGCACGACGACGCGGCCGAGGTGCTGCTGTCCCGCGCGGCCGAGGTCGGGGCCACCGTCTTCCGCGAGAGTTACCAGTTCGGCGTCAGCACCCGCGAGGTCGCCCTCGGCGGTCAGCTGCTCACCCTCCAGGGGGCCGCCGCGGTCTACCCGGACATCTTCATCCCGCTGCACGGCGCCCACCAGGCCCAGAACGCCGCGGCCGCGCTCGCCGCCGTCGAGGCGTTCCTGCTCTCCGACGGCCGCGACTGGGCGGCCACCGACAACTCCGGCGAGGGAACGGGTCTCGACATCGACGTGGTGCGGGCCGCGTTCGCCGACGTCGACTCGCCCGGCCGTCTCGAGGTGGTGCGCCGCAGCCCGACCGTGCTGGTCGACGCCGCGCACAATCCGTCCGGTGCCCAGGTTCTCGCCGACAGCCTGGAGGAGGCCTTCGGCTTCACCCGGCTCATCGGGGTCGTGGCCGTGCTGGAAGACAAGGACGCGGAGGGCATCCTCGGCGCGCTCGAGCCGGTGCTGCACGAGGTCGTCGTCACCCGCACCTCCTCGCCGCGCGCGATGGCGCCCGACGACCTGGCCGAGATCGCCGAGGACGTGTTCGGCGACGACCGGGTCACCACCTTCGAGCGCCTCGACGACGCCCTCGACTACGCCATGGGCCAGTCCGAGATCGGCGGGATGATCGGCGGCGGGGTGCTGGCGACCGGTTCGGTCACCATGGCCGCCGATGTGCGAAGGCTCTTCCGCCTGAAGTGAGAAGTGATCACGGCCGGGGCTTTCCCCGGCCGTGATCCGGCCCGCCCGCAAACGTTGTCCGCCGACCGCTCGGCGGACTTTCCGCTTTTTGTGGCCGAAGTTCTTCCCAAACTGGACAAAGTCGCATTACTGTCCCTCACAGGCGCTACACAGGGGTAGCGGCCGGACACGGACGGGAGGTCGGCATCGTGGCACGCGTCGGCACCCGCCCGGAGAACCGGCACCAGGCAAGGCTTCTCCGTCTCCTGCGCGACAGCGGCCAGCAGTCGCGGGCCGAGCTCGGTGACGCGGTGGAGTTGTCCAAGTCCAAGGTCGCGATCGAGGTCGAGCGCCTCGCCGACCTCGGCCTGGTCGACGTGGTGGGTCTCGCGGCCTCCCGCGGTGGCCGGCGCTCGCAGATGGTCGCCCTGTCGCGCCGCCTGCGGTTCGTGGGCATCGACATCGGCGCCACGTCGATCGATGTCGCGGTGCTCGACGGCGAACTGAACCTGCTCGGGCAGGACCGCGCCGAGACCGACGTGCGCCGCGGGCCGGCCTCGGTGCTGGAGCAGGTCATCGATCTGGTGGCCAAGGTGCGGGCCGGTCTGGCCGAAGAGGGCGCGCCCGTCACCGGGGTCGGCGTCGGTGTGCCCGGTCCGGTCAGCCAGGCCGAAGGGGCACTGGTCGCACCGCCGATCATGCCCGGCTGGAGCCGCTTCCCGATCCGGGACACCCTCGGCGCTGCGCTCGGGGCCCCGGTCATGGTCGACAACGACGTGAACGTGATGGCCCTCGGCGAACTCCACTCCGGGACCGCCCGCAGCGTGCGTGATCTGCTCTTCGTCAAGATCGGCACGGGCATCGGCTGCGGCATCGTGGTCGGTGGGGAGATCTACCGCGGCGTGAACGGTTCGGCCGGCGACATCGGGCACATCCAGGTCGACGGTCACGGACCGGTCTGTGCCTGCGGCAACACCGGTTGTCTCGAAGCGGCTTTCGGCGGCGCGGCCCTCGCCCGCGACGCCGAGGCGGCCGCCCGCAGCGGCCGGTCGGCGTGGCTGGCCGAACGGCTTCCGCACCCCTCGGCCAGGGACGTGGGCGATGCCGCCGCGGCCGGAGACCCGTTCAGCCTGGCTCTCATTCGCGACGGCGGCAACCGCATCGGCAAGGTGCTCGCCTCGCTCGTCAGCTTCTTCAACCCCGGCCTGGTGGTGATCGGGGGCGGCGTGGCCGGTCTCGGTCACCCGCTGCTGGCCGAGATCCGCAGCGTCGTCTACCGCCGCTCGCTCCCGCTCGCCACCGGCAACCTCCCGATCGTCCTGTCCGAGCTCGGCGGCACCGCGGGTGTCGTGGGGGCCGGAAGGCTCATCTCCGACTCGGTTTTCGCAACCAACTGAATCACCCGTACGTTCCCTGCGCGACCTCGACGAGGAGGCCACCGTGGACGACGACGTCCTGCTGCGCATGCGCGGCATCGTCAAGCAGTTCCCCGGCGTCCGGGCCCTGGACGGCGTCGATCTCGACGTCTCCGCGGGTCAGGTGCACTGTCTGCTGGGGCAGAACGGAGCCGGCAAGTCGACCCTGATCCGGGTGCTCGCCGGCGCCCACCGGCCCGATGAGGGACGCATCTCCTGGCGGGGCGAGGAGGTCACCTTCCCGTCTCCGTCGGCGGCGATCCAGCGCGGCATCGCGACCATCTACCAGGAACTCGACCTGGTGCCCGGTCTCTCGGTGGCCGACAACCTCTACCTCGGGCACGAGAAGGCCTCGGCCGGCTTCGTGCACCGCTCGGCCCAGGGACTCGCCGCCCGGGAGGTGCTGAAAAAGCTCGGCCACCCGGAGATTCCGGTGAGCCGCGAGGTGGGGCGGCTCTCCGCGGCGCAGCAGCAGATCGTCAGCCTGGCCCGGGCGCTGGCCCGCGACGCCCGGCTGATCGTGATGGACGAGCCGTCGGCGGTGCTGGCCCACGACGAGGTCGAGAACCTGTTCCGGGTGATCCACGACCTGGTCGCCGAAGGAGTCGCGGTGGTCTACATCTCGCACCGCCTCGACGAGATCCGGCAGATCGGCGACGTGGTGACCGTTCTGAAGGACGGCCGTACCGTCGCCAGTGGTCTGCCCGCCGCGAGTACACCCACGCAGCAGCTGGTCTCGTCGATGACCGGGCGGCGGGTGGAGTACCTGTTCCCGCCGCGCTCCGGGGCGCCGGCCGGGGGCTCCTCGCTGCTCGAGGTCCGGAACCTGTCGCTCAAGGGTGTTTTCGACGACGTCTCGCTCAGCGTGGCGCCCGGTGAGATCGTCGGGATCGCCGGGTTGGTCGGGGCCGGCCGCTCGGAGGTGCTCGAGACGATCTACGGGGCGCGGCGCCGCACCGGGGGATCGGTCACCATGGGCGGCCGTGAGCTCCGGGCCAGCTCGGTGCGGGCGGCGGTGAGGGCCGGTATGGGCCTCGCCCCGGAGGAACGCAAGAGCCAGGCCCTGCTGCTCGGTGAGCCGATCGCGCGCAACGTGAGCCTGGCCTCGCTGCCCCGGATGACGAAAACCGTTCCCGGCTGGCTCGACCGGCGCCGTGAACGCGTCACCGCGCAGCAGGCCACCCGTGAGCTGGAGGTGCGCCCCGACGACGTGGCCCGGCCCGTCCGCACGCTCTCGGGCGGCAACCAGCAGAAGGTGGTGCTGGCCCGCTGGCTGCTCGGCGACACCCGGCTGCTGCTGCTCGACGAGCCCACGCGGGGGGTGGACGTCGGTGCCCGGTCCGAGATCTACGCCGTGGTGCGGCGTCTCGCGAGTCAGGGGATGGGTGTGCTGCTCGTCTCCAGCGAGGTACCCGAGGTGCTCGGCCTGGCCGACCGGGTGCTGGTCATGCGGGAGGGGAAGGTCGTGCACACCGCCCCGGCCGAGGAACTCGACGAGCACCGCGTGCTCGACCTGGTGATGGAAGGAATCGTGAGATGAGCGTGGAACAGTCCACCGCCCCTCCGGTGGCTCCGGGAAACCGGCCGGGGGTACTGGCCCGGATGCGCGGCACCGAGATCCGCAATCTCGGTCTGGTCGCGGTGCTGGCCGTCCTCGTCGTGATCGGGGCGGCCACCAGCGAGAACTTCCTGACGGGCGACAATCTCGAGAACATCCTGGTCAGCTCGTCGGTGATCGGCGTGGTGATCGTGGGTGCCACCTTCGTCATCATCGGCGGCGGCATCGACCTCTCGGTGGGCGCGATCGTGGCGCTGGCCTCGGTCTGGGCGACCACCCTGGCCACCCAGTCGTACGGCCCGTGGATGATGGCTCTCTGCGCCCTGCTCGTCGGGGCCGGGGCCGGGCTGATCAACGGGTTGCTCATCGCGTACGGCAAGCTGGTGCCGTTCATCGTGACCCTGGCCATGATGGTGACGGCCCGGGGCCTGGCGGCGCGCATCGCCGACAACCGCACCCAGCTGGTCACCGAGCAGCCGATCAAGGATCTGGCCAAGAGCGACGTCCTCGGGATCCCGCTGCTCGTCATCATTCTCGCGGTGGTCGCGATCGCCGGCTGGGTGCTGCTGAACCGCACCACGTTCGGCCGGCGGGTGTTCGCGATCGGGGGCAACGAGGAGGCCGCGCGGCTGGCGGGCATCGACGTCCGGCTGAACACCGCACTGCTCTACGTGCTCTCCGGAAGCTGCTGCGGCATCGCGGCGATCATGCTGCTGGCCCGCACCACCACCGGTTCCAGCACCCACGGAAACCTCTACGAACTGGACGCGATCGCCGCCATCATCATCGGCGGCACCCTGCTGAGTGGAGGCCGCGGCACGATCGTCGGCTCGATCCTCGGTGTGCTGGTCTTCACCGTGATCACGAACATCTTCATCCTGAACAACCTGGCCACCGAGACCCAGAACATCGCCAAGGGCCTGATCATCGTGGCCGCGGTGCTTCTGCAGCGGCGCGCGAACCGCAGCTGACCACCACCCAAGGGTTCGACGACGAGCCGGCTCCCGGCGTCGTCCTCACTTCGACACACGGAGGTTCGCCACCATGGACAAGTTGACGCTCGACCGCAGACGGCTCTTCGCCGGAACCGGTCTGCTCGGCGCCGGGGCCCTGCTCGCCGCCTGCACCAGCAACGAGCCCGACGCGGCGCCGGTCGCCAGCACCCAGGCGGTCAGCAGCGGCGGCAACGACGCGGCCGGGCAGGAGGTGGTGATCGGGTTCAGCGCCCCCGCCGCCGACCACGGCTGGATCGGCGCCATCACCACCAAGGCCGAGGAGGAGGCGAAGAAGTACCCGGACGTCGACTTCCAGGCGGTCGAGGGCAGCAACGACGTGAACCAGCAGATCTCCCAGGTGGAGACGCTGATCAGCCGCAAGGTCAACGTGCTGGTGATCCTGCCGTTCGACGGCAACGCGCTGACCGAGGTCGGGATCAAGGCGATGGAGGCCGGGATCCAGGTCATCAACCTCGACCGGGTGTTCTCCTCGCCCCGCGGCGCCCGCACCTGGATCGGCGGCGACAACTACGGAATGGGCGCCGCCGCCGGGTACTACCTGGCCCAGCAGCTCACCGCCAAGGGGGTGAAGGACCCGGTGATCGCCGAGGTGCAGGGCATCGCCGACCTCCCGCTCACCCAGGACCGCAGCAAGGGTTTCGAAGAGGCCCTGGCGACAGCCGGTTTCAAGGTGTCGAACAAGGTCAGCGCCCAGTTCACGGTGGAGTCGGGCCAGCAGGTCACGAGCAACCTGCTGCAGGCCGCGCCGAAGCTCGACGGGCTCTGGAACCACGACGACGACCAGGGGCTGGGCGTGCTCGCGGCGATCGAGCAGGCCGGGCGCGACGAGTTCATCATGGTCGGCGGGGCCGGCTCGAAGAACATGATGGACCTGATCAAGGCCGACAGCGGCGTGATGAAGGCGACCGTGACCTACCCGCCGAGCATGGCCGCGTCGGCGGTGAAGCTGGCTCGCCTGGTCGGGCAGAAGAAGGGCATGAGCGACCTGGTGGAACTCGGTGTGCCGGCGTCGATCACGCTGACCAGCGAGACGATCACCAAGGAGAACGTGGACGAGTACCTGTCTCTCGGATTCGAGTCCTGATGGGGGCCCCGAACCCGATCGGTGTGGGCATGATCGGCTACGCCTTCATGGGAGCGGCCCACTCCCAGGCCTGGCGCTCGGTCAACCACTTCTTCGACCTTCCCCTGCGGGCCGAGATGACCGCGATCTGCGGGCGCGACCAGGCCGCCACCGAGCGGGCGGCGGCGAAACTCGGCTGGCAGAGCGTGGAGACGGACTGGCGGGCGCTGATCGAGCGCGACGACATCCAGATCGTCGACATCTGCTCACCCGGCGACACACACGCCGAGATCGCGATCGCCGCCCTGGCCGCGGGCAAGCACGTGCTCTGCGAGAAGCCGCTGTCGAACACCGTGGCCGAGGCCGAGCTGATGGTCGCGGCCGCCCGCCGGGCCCGGCAGCACGGGGTGCACTCGATGGTCGGCTTCAACTACCGCCGGGTGCCCGCGATCGCGCTGGCGCGCAGGCTGGTGGCCGAGGGCCGGCTGGGGGAGATCCGGCACGTGCGGGCCCAGTACCTGCAGGACTGGATCATCGACCCGCAGTTCCCGCTGGTCTGGCGCCTGCAGGCCGAGCGGGCGGGCAGCGGGGCCCTGGGGGACATCGGTGCCCACATCGTCGACGCCACGCAGTTCATCGTGGGCGACCGGCTGGCCGGGGTGACCGGTCTGACGGAGACGTTCGTCAAGGAACGTCCGCTGCACCAGTCCGCATCCGAGAAGGGTGCAGTAACCGTGGACGACGCCGCACTTTTCATCGGCCGTTTCGGTAACGGGGCCCTGGGTTCGTTCGAGGCGACGCGCTTCGCCGGCGGGCGCAAGAACGCCATCCGGATCGAGGTCAACGGCAGCCTCGGCAGCCTGGCCTTCGACTTCGAGTCGATGAACGAGCTGCACCTGTTCGACGCCACCTCGAGCAGCCGGACCGGCGGCTTCACCCGGATCCTGGTCACCGAGCCCGAGCATCCCTATCTGAAGGCGTGGTGGCCGGCCGGGCACCTGCTCGGCTATGAGCACTCCTTCACCCACGAGATCGCCGATCTGCTGGCCGATCTCGGCACCGGGAACGAACCGTCGCCGTCGTTCGAGGACGGCCTGCAGGTGCAGCAGGTGCTCGCCGCGGTGGTGGACTCCGCCGCCGGCGGCTCGCACTGGCAGCCCCTGCCGGCGGTGACGCAGAACGCCGCCTGAGTTCCCGCCGGTGCTGTGAACACCGGCGGGAACCCGCGCCAGGAAAGGAGCGCAGCACCACCGCATTGCCCCCGAAGACCCCTGACCGCTCCAGTCTAGGAGAACAGCATGTTCGACGCACCATCGCAGAACGAGGCATCAGCCCTGGCCAGAGCCCTGCGGCTGAACCGTCGTCAGCTTTTCGCCGCGAGCACGGGGGTGGCCGCGGTGGCCGCCGCCGTGACCGTACCCGCCGCCACCGCGGAGGCCACCATCCATCGACCGGGCCGCAAGATCCCCAAGGGCAAGCGCGGCATCATCCTCTACACGGTGCGTGACGCCGTCTCCCGCGATCCGAACGCCTTCAACGGCCCGTCCGGGTTCAAGGAGGTGTTCGAGGCGCTGGCGAAGATCGGCTACAAGCAGGTCGAGTTCGCCGGCTACACCCAGCACGCGAACGCGCCGGGCGGGGCCTCGCTGGAATCGGTCGCCGGGGCGAAGCAGCTGCGGAAGTGGCTCGACGACAACGGTCTGCGGGCCCAGGGCAACCACGGCTTCATCCCCGCCTGGCCGCTGACGCCCGCCGACGAGGAGAAGTTCAAGCTGCACCTGGAGATCGCCAACATCCTCGGGGCGCAGCACGTCGGCACCGGGTCCGACCCGACCAACAGCGCCTTCAAGGCCGACTGGGACGTCGCGGCGGAGAAGTGGAACGGGCTCGGCAGGATCGCGGCGCGGGCCGGGCTGAAGCTCTACACGCACAACCACGACGTGGCCTACAGCTTCCTGCTCGACAGCGGGCCGAAGGACGCGTCGGGAAACCCCACACGCAGCAGCGGTATCCGGCGGCTGGAGTACTTCCTCAAGGTCACCGACCCGAAGTACGTGCACCTGGAGATGGACGTGTTCTGGGCGCACGTGGCCCAGTACAAGTTCAAGGAGTACACCGCGCCGGACGGCTCGACCCGCACGGACGTCTTCGACCCGGCCGCCACGGTGCTCAGCGCCAACGCCCGGTTCCCGCTCTTCCACGCCAAGGACGGTGAGCCCGACCTGGACGTGGCCAACGGCTACGACATCGTGCCGTTCGGCACCGGCAAGATCGACTACGAGAGGTTCTTCGACCGGGTGGGGCGCACCGACACCCGTAACCCGATGGTCGAGCAGGACACGGCCCCCGGTGGCACCGCCGCGCCGGCCCAGTCGCTGCAGCACGCCCGGCTGGGCCTGCAGCACCTGGCGTCGCTGTGAAGGGCGCGCTGAAGCTCTTCCTGGCGGTACTGCTGGCGTTCGGGGCACTGCTCTTCGTGCCGCCGGCGGCGAGTGCGCACCCGGGCCACGAGGGTGACGAAGACCCGCTGAACTGGGCCAACTACGAGAAGATCACGCTCACCAAGGACACCGGTGAGCCGATCGACCTGGCCGTGCTGCCCGACAGCCGGGTGCTGCACACCGCGCGCGACGGCGTGGTACGGCTGACCGACCCGGCCACCGGCGTCACCACGCAGGCCGGCAAGTTCGACGTCTACAACAACTCCGAGGACGGCCTGCAGACGGTCACCCTCGACCCGGACTTCGCGGAGAACGGCTGGGTCTACTTCTACTACGCGCCGAAGACCATGACGGCGCCCTACCCCACGACCACCCCGACCGGCAGCGCGCCGAACACCCTCCCGGCAGGCGCGGACGAGTCGTACTGGAACCAGTGGAAGGGCTACAACCAGCTCTCCCGGGTGAAGTTCTCCTCGGCCTCGGGAAAGATCGACCTGGCCACCGAGCAGGTCATCATCAAGGTGGAGCAACAGCGCGGCCAGTGCTGCCACGTGGCCGGTGACGTCGACTTCGACGGTGACGGCAACCTCTACCTGGCCACCGGCGACAACACCCCGGCGGGCACGCCGGGCGCCGACGGCTTCGCCCCGAACAACGACCGCGCGGGCTACAACCCGGGTTTCGACTCGCGGCGGGGTGCGGGCAACACCAACGACCTGCGCGGCAAGATCCTGCGCATCACGGTCGCGGCCGACGGCTCGTACACGATCCCGGACGGCAACCTGTACCCGGAGGGTACCGAGAAGACCCGCCCGGAGATCTTCGTGCAGGGGGTGCGCAACCCGTTCCGTATCGACGTGGACGCGGAGACCAACAGCGTCTCGTGGGGTGACTACGGACCGGACGCCGGTGTCGCGAACGCCCAGCGCGGCCCGATGGGCTACGTCGAGTGGAACACGGTGAGCATCGACGAGCCGGAGAACTCGGGCTGGCCGTACTGCACCGGGAACAACTTCAACTACAACGAGTGGAACTACGAGACCGCCACTGCCGGTGCGTTCTTCGACTGCGGGGCCGGGGCTGCGAACAACTCGCGCTGGAACACCGGTCTGGCCACGCTGCCGCCGGCGACGCCCGCCGACCTCTACTACGGGGACGACGCGGACGACCAGCCGTGGCCGGAGCTGACCGACTTCGACGCGCAGGGCGGCCAGGGCCCGATGGGTGGCCCGGTCTACCACTACGACGCCGACAACGACTCCACCACCAAGTTCCCCGAGTACTGGGACAGCAAGGCGTTCTTCGCCGAGTTCTCCCAGGACTACCTGGCGGCGTTCACGGTCGACTGGCCGGCCGGCCCGGTCTCGAAGATCGAGCAGTTCCTGCCGAACGCCGACCTCACCACGAACGGGCAGCCGATCACCGACAGCCCGATCGACATCGAGTTCGGGCCGGACGGGGCGCTCTACGTGCTCGACTACGGTGACGGCTTCTTCCGGCAGAACCCGGACGCCGGGCTGTACCGGATCGACTGGGCGCCGGGCAACAAGTCCCCGCAGGCTCACATCGACGCCGATCCGGCCAGCAGCAGCTCGGCTCCGCTGACGGTCGAGTTCTCCGGCGCCGGGTCGGTCGACCCGGAGGGCGAGGACCTCACCTATGAATGGGACTTCGACGCCGACGGGACGTTCGACGCGACCGGCGTCACCGCGTCCCACACCTATACCGAACTCGGGAAGTACACGCCGCGGCTGCGGGTCACCGACCCGGAGGGCAAGTACGGCCTGACCTCCACGGCCATCAGCGTCGGCAACGTGGCGCCGACGGTCACGGTGACCACCCCGTCGAACGGCGCGTTCTTCACCTGGGGCGAGGGCGTTCCGTTCACGGTCACCACCGACGATCCGGAGGACGGGGCGGCGACGGTGTGCTCGCGGGTCGCCTGGACCTTCGGGCTGGGGCACGACCGGCACGCGCACCCGCTGAGCCAGGGCACGGGCTGCTCGTTCACCATCCCGACGCCGGCCGACGCCCAGGAGCACGGGGTCACCGAGAACATCTTCGGGGTGGTGGTGATCCGTTACACCGACGCCGGTGCGAACGGGGTGCCGGCCGCCACCGGTGAGGTCTCGATGATCCTCAACCCCCGTGTGCAGCAGGCGGAGTGGGCCGACGAGCAGCAGGGCGTCGAGATCGTCGACGACGCCGCGGCCGGTGGCCTGCGCAAGGTGACGTCGTTCGACGAGGGCGACCACCTGGGCTGGGACCCGGTCAACCTGGGCACGGTGAACTCGGTCGTCGTCGCCTCGTCCGGATCCGGCACGCTCGCGTTCCGCTGGGGCACGCCGGACGCCACCCCGTTCGCCACGCTGAGGGTGAACAGTGAGGGCATCGCCGAGAAGGCCGTCGGTCTGGGGTCCGCGAAACCGTCGGGCACCGGCAAGCTCTACGTCACCTCCTCGGGGGGCGTGGTGCTGGACCAGCTGACCTTCTCCACCGAGGAGGGCCCGGTGGACTCCACCCCGCCCGAGGTGACCGTGACCGGTGTGGAGGCCGGCGCGTCCGTCGGTGACTCGAAAACCGTGACCCTGGGCTGGGAGGCGACCGACGACAGCGGGATCGAGAGCGTGAAGGGCACGCTCGACGGCAAGGAGATCATGTCGGGTGCCAAGATCGCCCTTTCGACGCTGGACCTCGGCAAGCACACGCTGACGGTCACGGCGACGGACAAGGCCGGTCAGACCACCACGAAGAGCGTCGAGTTCACCGTGGTGACCTCGTTCGCCGACGTGAAGGCCCTGATCACGCAGTACGCCAAGGACAAGAAGGTGACCAGGGGCGGGGCCGTGCTGCTGCAGTCCGAGCTCGAGGCCGCCCGTCAGCTGGCGGTGGCGAAGAAGACCGTGAAGGCGGTGACGGCGCTGAGGGTGCTCGACGCGTCGCTGACCAGGCTCACGGTGCCGGACGCGGACGCCCGCAAGGTGCTGAGGCGGGACACGGCCGATCTGATCAAGCAGGTGCAGAAGAAGTAGTTCCGGCTGTCGCCCGGGCCTTCGTGGTGAAGGCCCGGGCGACTCGTTCGTGGGAGACGAGATGGCGCGACCGATCACTCTTTTCACCGGTCAGTGGGCCGATCTGCCGTTCGAGGAGGTCTGCCGGCTGGCCTCCGGGTGGGGTTACGACGGCCTCGAGATCGCCTGCTGGGGAGATCATCTCGACGTGGTGCGGGCGGCGGAGGACGACGCCTATCTGCGCGGGCGTGTCGATGTGCTGGACAAGCACGGCCTGAAGGTCTGGGCGATCTCGAACCACCTCACCGGCCAGGCGGTGTGTGACGACCCGATCGACACCCGGCACCGCGACATCCTCGGCGACCGGGTGTGGGGTGACGGTTCCCCCGAAGGGGTGCGGACCCGTGCGGCTCGCGAGATCGAGTACACCGCCCGGGCCGCCGCCCGGCTCGGGGTGAACACGGTGGTCGGTTTCACCGGGTCGGCCATCTGGAAGTACGTGGCGATGTTCCCGCCGGTCTCGCAGGCGCTGGTGGACGACGGGTACCAGGACTTCGCGGACCGGTGGAACCCGATCCTCGACGTGTTCGACGCCGAAGGGGTGCGTTTCGCCCACGAGGTGCACCCGTCCGAGATCGCCTACGACTACTGGACGGCGCAGCGCGCGCTGGAGGCGATCGGGCACCGTGAGGCGTTCGGCCTGAACTGGGACCCGAGCCACTTCGTCTGGCAGGACCTCGACCCGGTCGGTTTCCTCTGGGACTTCAGGGACCGGATCTACCACGTGGACTGCAAGGACGCGAAGCGCCAGGTCGGCAACGGGCGCAACGGCCGGCTCGGCTCGCACCTGGCCTGGGCCGACCCGCGGCGCGGGTGGGACTTCGTCTCCACCGGTCACGGCGACGTGCCGTGGGAGGCGTGCTTCCGCATGCTCAACGCGATCGGTTACGACGGGCCGATCTCGGTGGAGTGGGAGGACGCGGGGATGGACCGGCTGGTCGGCGCCCCGCAGGCGCTGGAGTTCGTGCGGTCGCAGCTGTTCGACCCGCCGGCGGCGGCCTTCGACGCCGCGTTCTCGAGCCGCTAGCTCTTTGACACACTGGGTGGGTGCGTAACCCGATGCGGATGATGGCCGCGACCACCCTCATCAGCGAGGCGCTGGTGCTGTTCTTCGCCGGCCTGGTGGCCATGCAGCTCTCGTCACTGTCCACCGGGCAGGCCCTGGGCATCACCTGGAGCCTGGCCGTGGTCTGCTTCCTGGCCGCCGGGATGCTGCGGGGCCGTGCGGGTTACGTGTTCGGCTCGGTGCTGCAGCTGTCGCTCTTCGCGATCGCCTTCTGGGTGCCCGCGATGATCTTCGTGGGCGTGCTGTTCGGCGCCCTGTGGATCGCGTCACTCGTGATCGGTTCGCGCATCGAGCGGGAGATGGCCGAGCGAGCGGCGTCGTCCGAGGTGGAACGGCCCGCGGGATCCCTGTAGCAGTGGGCCGCCCGCCGACGGGCCGCATCCGCCCGGAGATTCATCACCTCCCAGCCCGGGACAGGCCACGGAACCTGGGTTAGCGTCTCGATCATGCGCATCGTCATCGCCGGAGGGCACGGAAAGATCGCTCTGATCCTGGGCCGGATGCTCCACGACCGCGGGGACGACGTGGTCGGCATCATCCGGAACCCCGACCAGGCCGACGACCTGCGCGCGGTGGGGGTCACTCCCGCCGTGCTCGACCTGGAGCAGGCGGACGTCGAGGCGGTCGCGCGGCTGCTCTCGGGCGCCGACGCCACGGTGTTCGCGGCCGGGGCCGGTCCGGGCAGCGGTGTGCCGCGCAAGGACTCGGTCGACCGGGGCTCGGCGGTGCTGCTGGCGGAGGCGGCCGAGAAGGCCGGAGTGCCTCGGTTCGTGCAGGTTTCGAGCCTCGGCGCCGACTCGGTGGCCGGTGGGGCGCGGCCCGACGGGGTCGACGACGTGTTCTACGCCTACCTGCAGGCCAAGCTCGCGGCGGAAGACGACCTGCGCTCGCGGGATCTCGGCTGGACCGTCCTGCGTCCGGGCGCGCTCATCGACGGCCCGGGCACCGGGCAGGTCCGGCTGGCACCGAGCGTTCCGCGCGGTTCGGTTCCGCGCGCCGACGTCGCGGCCACGATCGTGGCCCTGCTCGACGCTCCCGCGACCGCGCGCAAGGTGCTCGAGCTGGTCTCGGGCAACGCCGAGATCGCGGCGGCTGTCCGTAAGGCCTGAGTGCTCCTCGCCGCTTCTCGTGCTCCTCGCCGCTTCTCGTGCTCTTCGGTGCTTGAGGACGCGGCGGTCAGGCCGCCGGGGTCGGGTCCAGTTCCGGGGCGGTGGGGTCTTCCTGCTGCACCCGGGGGTCGATCGAGCGGCGGGGCGCCGGGATCGACCTGGGCATCGGGACGACGGGGACCGGCGCGTCCTGCTCCGGAGCGGGCTGCCGGCGCAGCAGGCCGAGCAGGGCGGGGCGGTTCGTGTTCTCGACGGCGGCGGACAGCACCGACGTCAGCACGGTGGTCAGCGGGGGCCGGTCCATCGATCCTCCATCGTTCTTCACTCTGTGCGACGGACGCGTCACAGGATGATTCCATCGTTTGGTGTCAGCAATGTCTTGAGGCCTTCAGGGTGATGTTCGTACATCCGGCGCACCGGACACTGATCCGTGTTCAGTAGGCTCTCTTCCGCCTGATGTACACATCACTGAGAGGGACACCCATGGCCACCGAGCGGACGCTCGTTCTTGTGAAGCCGGACGGCGTGCGCCACCGCCAGATCGGTGAGGTCCTGCGCCGCATCGAGGCGAAGGGCTACGACATCGTCGCCCTGCAGCAGTTGGTGCCCACGGCGGAGCTGCTCGAGAAGCACTACGAGGAGCACGTGGGCAAGCCGTTCTACGGCAGCCTGGTCGAGTTCATGATGTCCGGCCCGGTGGTCGCCGCCGTCGCCGAGGGGGAGCAGGTCATCGCCGCCTTCCGCTCGCTGGCCGGTGCGACCGACCCGATCAAGGCCGCGCCCGGCTCGATCCGCGGCGACCTGGCCCGCGACTGGGGCACCAAGGTGCAGCAGAACGTGGTGCACGGCTCGGACTCCCCGGAGTCGGCGGAGCGCGAGATCGGCCTCTGGTTCCCCGCGCTCTGAGCCAGTTCCGCGCTCGTCCTGAGCGCGTTCCGAAGTGAACCCTCGTGCCCACCGGCCGCGTGTCGGTGGGCATGAACCTTCGAGAGCTCCTGCTCGCCGGTGACCTCGATCCGCTGGAGCGGTTCCTGGCCGGGGTCGGCGACGGCGAGCGCCGGGAGCGGTTCGAGGAGCTGAAGACCTTCGCCCGGTCCCAGGAGGCGGAGGCGTCCTGGGACTCCTCCGCCTCGGCCTGGACCGAGCCGCTGCCCGGCGTCGCCGTCGCCACGGTCGTCCTGGCCCCCTCGGCCGCGGCGGCGGCCACGATCCTGAACCGGGCGGCTCTGCGCGAGCGCTGGAGCCGGCTCCCCGTGGACCGGATGGTCCGCGCCGCCGGTGCCCACGGCGTCCTTAAGCTCGACGATCTCGCCCTTCGGCTCGCCGCGCGTCTGCCGCGCAACCCGGAGGACCTCAGCTGGCGGCCGGTCGCCGACCTGATCGTGCGATCAGGGGCCGCGGTGCCCGGCACCGACGAGTTCGTGACCGGCTGGGCCCGCTGGGTGCGGGAGCCCTCGACGGTGTTCGGATGGCCCGAGGACGACGCCGAGCGGGTGGCCCTGATGGCCGCCCGGCTGACCGACGGACCGTTCCTGCCGGTGCTGCTTCCCCGGATCTTCGAGGTGAACCGGGTCGGGACCACCCTCGGCGCACCCCGGGCACTGATCGCGCGGAGCCTGGCCACGCTGCCGCTGGACCGCGCCGATCTGATCGACGGGTGCCTGGTACGGCTGCGGCAGCCGGACCGGCCGGCGTCGCTGAGGTTCTTCTGCGAGCTGCACGACGAACTGCGGCCCACGGCCGAGGAGACGGAACCGCACGCCCTGGCCTACGCGGATCTGGCCGCGGGCGCGCCCTCCCCGGTCGCGGGGTTCGCGCTGCGTCACCTGCGCACCCTGCACGAGGCGGGCCGGCTGGAGCCGAAGGTGGTGCTCGAGGTGGCGCCGGTGCTGCTGGAGCGGTCGGAGAAGGCGGTCGCGCGGGCGGCGGTGAAACTGGTCGCGGCGCTGCCGGACCGCGAGCCGGGTTCTGATCCGGAGCTGCTCGAGGCCCTGGTGGCCGGTTTCCGGTCACCGGTGCCGGACGTGCAGGAGAAGGTCGTGGAGCTGGTGCGGGCCCGGCTGGGCGGGGCGCCGGCGTCCTCGGTGGCCCTGGTGGTCTCCGCGGCGCAGGCTCTGCCGGGCGACCTCCGGGCCCGACTGGGGGTCTCTCCAGATCCTTCTTCTTCGGGCGCCTCCGCCTCGGGGACCAAGGGTTTCGTGGAACCGGAGGTCTCTGTGTCGGGGGTGACAGGTTTCGCGGTACCGGAGGCCTCTGCGTCAGGGGTGACAGGTTTCGCGGTCCCGGAGGCCTCTGCGTCGGGGGCAACGGGTTTCGCGGTACCGGTCGACGAGCCCTGGCCCGAGGCCCTGGGGTCGGCCGCCGAGCTGGCCGCGGAACTGGCGGCCGGAACGCTGCCCGGTTTCGGTACCCCGGAGGCGACCGGGGCGTCCGCACCGCCGGTGGACTGGATCGCCCGGGAACGGGTGATGGCCGCGGTGGCCGCCCTCGACCCGGACGCGGTGCGCGCGGTGCTGGCGACCCAGTGGACCGGCGACCCGCGCACTCCGGGGGGCTGGGTGCCCCCGTGGGACACCAAGCCGTACTCGTTCCTGTGGGACAACGGCTGGCCCGACAACCCGCTCCTGCTGGGCTTCGTCGGCCAGGACGCCCGGGCACGGCTGGAGTCGACGCGAGCCGATCTGCTGGCCGGTCGGCTGACCGATGCCCTGGGGTTCGTGCCCCTGCTGCGGATGGCCGAGATCGGGCTGAGCGAGATCGGGCCGCACCAGCTGCTGTCCACGCCCACCGACGTGTCCGGGCGGGTGCGGGCCGACGTGCTGCTCGACCGGCTGGACGCCCTGGAGGCCCGGGGCGCACAGCCGCTGCCGCTCGACCTGGAGCAGGCGCTGCTGCGGCTGCCCCGGGAGGTCGACCCCGCCCTGGTCACGCGGGCCGCCGCCCTGACCTCGCCGGCCGGGCTCCGGGTGTCACAGTGGCTGACGTCTCCCCGGGAGACGGTGATGACCGTGATCGGCTACGGGGAGCCGGTTCCCGGGACCTACGGGGTGCCGGGGCGACTCAGCGGGCGGCGCGGGGTGGCGGTCCGGGCGTCCTGCCCACCGGGATCCCTGGCCCAGGTGCTCTTCGACCGGGAGGGGCGGTGGCGGCCCGGTTTCGGGCACGTGTTCACGGAGGCCTTCCCCGAGCATCCGGAGGTGATCGCGGTCCACGCGCTCTCCGACCGGGGGGCGATCCGGCGGAACCTGGACCTGGTGGCCCGGTTCGGGCCGGCCCTGGGGCCGGCGACGTCCCTGATCCTGGCGCCTCTGCTGGCGGCCGAACCGGGCGAGAGCCAGCTGGAGGCCCTGGACCTCACCGTCACCCTGGCGGCGGCGGGGGTCCTGCGCGGGGCCGAGATGGGCGACCAGATCGGTGCTCTCGTCGCCGACGGGGCGCGTTCCGGCCGCACGGTGTTCCCGCAGCTGATCACGCTGGCCCAGGTCGCGCCGGGGGAGGCCGTCTGGCCGCTGATCGCCGCGGTGCTGCCCTACGTGCTCGACGGGAAACCGGCCGGGCTGCCCGACCTGCTGGCGGTGGCGACGGATCTGGCGGGGCGGTTCGGGGACGGGACGCCGGTTCCCGGGCTCGCCGAGTTCGCCGCCCGGCCGGGGGCGGGACGGGTGCTCACGCAGGCCCGGAGATTGCTGTCGGTGCTGGTCTAGGGCGGTTTGCCAAGATTGTCGGTGGTCGCTGTTAGCTTCGCCGTGTTGGTCTTTCGCGGGTTTATCGGGGACGTGATCTGAATCGTGCAGGCATTGGCGACCTACTCCTACCGGGCTCCTTCCGAGCTCACCGGTTCCTCCGGGCTGCGGTTGCAGACCAGTGGCGGCCCGGCGGCGAATCCCCGGTTCTTCAGCGGAGACGTGGCCGCTCCGGGGGCGGCCGCGGCCGGGCTGCTGGTCGTCTCGGCGGTGGCGGCGGCCGACTTCCGGCGCGCACCGATGCGCATGCTGCTCGATCCGGTGGTCACCGCCGAGGAGAACAAGCTGCGGTTCGAGGCGTTCTCCGGCTGCACCGGCGTGCACGTGCGGCTCGACCTGCTGCCCGAGGCGCTCGACGGTGACGGGTTCCTGCGGCACGGCACCACCAACATCGACATCAACGCGCCGCTGCGCAAGGCCCTGACCCGGGTGCGTGACGGGCGGCTGCATCTCGACGTCGGGCCGGACGACGTCACGGTCACCACCGGCACCGAGCGGGTGGTCGAGCGCAAGGTGCCGCTGCCCGGCTCCTGGTTGCGCGGTTTCACCGAGACCCAGGTGATCAGCTCGGGTTTCGACGTGCGGGCCGAGGTCGACCGGGCCTCCGCCTCGGCGTTCCTGGCCCGGCTGCCGCACGGCGCCACGCGCGACACGCTGTGGGTGGTGCCGGCCGGGCGCGGGCTGCGGCTCACGGCCCGCCCGGTCGCGGGGGCGGTCGGGCTGGGCGGGGCGCACCGGCTGCAGCTGCTCACGCCGTTCCTGCGGCACGCGAAAACCCTTCGGCTGTACGGGGCGGCACCCGGCTCCGGGCAGTCGCAGGCCACCGGCAGCTGGGAGCTGTCGGGGCCCGGGATGCGGCTCACCCTCACCCTCTCGCCCCAGGCCACCCGGGGTTTCGCGGGTGAGGGCGCCGGGCTGGTGCACCTGGCCGGAGCGCAGGCCGAGGCCGACTCCGACCTGGTGAGCACGCTGCTGGCCTGGGACACGGCGATCGACGTGGCCGATCTCGCCGCCTCCACCGGGCTTCCGGCCGAGCGGGTGCGCGCGGCGCTCACCGTGCTGGCCACGGCCGGGCGGGTGGGCTACGACGTGGCCGAGGCCGCCTACTTCCACCGCTCGCTGCCGCAGGGGCCCGGCGTCGAGCAGCTCAACCCACGGCTGCGGAGGGCCCGCAAACTGCTGGCCGACGGGATGGTCCGGGTGACCGCCGCGGGCACCGAGGTCGTGGGCTCCGAAGGGCGCACGCATCTGGTGCGCACCGTGGGGTCCGCGTCGGTCTGCACCTGCACCTGGTTCCAGGAGCACGCTGGTGACCGGGGGCCGTGCGCCCACGTGCTGGCCGCTTCGCTGGTCCCGGCGCCACCGGGATCCGCGCCGCAGATCCCGGTGGCCGAGGTCTCGGTGCCGGAGGTCACGGCATGAGCGCCGACTGGAACGTGCTGCGTGAGCACCTGAACCGGTTCCGGCCCGACGAGACCGAGGCGTTCGTCGTCGCGGTGCCCGAGGCCGAGCGCCCGGCGCTGGCCAAACTGCTCGGGGCCTGGGTGCGTTCGGAGATGGGCGAGCCCCGGTGGACCGAAGACCCGAGGCGTTCGGCGCTGCCCTCGGTGGCCGTGGCGGCGGTGGCTCTGCTGCCGTCGTCGTCGGCTGCGGCCACGCTGCTGGGCCGGGCCTCCCTGAAGATGCACTGGGACTTCCTGCCCGCCCACCGGATGGCCGCCGTCGCCGCCGCCCGCGGTGTCGACTGGCTGCCCGACCTGGCCTCACGGCTGGCGCTGAAGCTGCCGCGCGACCCGGACGAGACCGGCTGGCCGGGCGTCGCCGAACTGATCGTGGTCACCGGGGCGCCGGTGCCCGAGCACGACACGTTCGTCAACGGCTGGGCCGCGTGGCTGCGCCGGCCGACCTGGGGGCGGGTCTGGCCCGAGGCGGTGCCGGAGCGCGTCACCACGATGTGCGGGCGCCTGCTCGAGGGGCCGTTCCTGCCCGTGCTGCTGCCGCGGGTGTTCGAGATCAACGGCACCGGGCTGCTTCTCGCCCAGCCCGAGGCCGAGGTGGCGGCATCGCTGGTGGCGCTGGCCGGGGCCGATCGCCTCGAGCGGGGCGAACTGCTCGACGGGTGCCTGATGCGGCTGGCGCAGCCCGACCGCCCGGGGGCGCTGCGGTTCTTCACCCAGCTCCACGACCTGTTGCGGCCCACCGAGAAGGAGCTGGCCGAGCGGGCCTACGACTACGCCGACCTGGCCGCGGCGGCCCCGTCGCCGATCGCCGCGTTCGCGCTGCGGCACCTGCGCACGCTGCTCGACGCCGGGCTGCTCGACACCGACGTGCTGCTGGGAGTGGCGCCCACGGTGCTCGAGCGGTCCGAGAAGGGCACGGTGCGAGCGATGATCACGCTGCTCGACCGGGCGGTGAGTGAGAGCCCGCAGCGGGCGGGCGACATCACGGCCGTGCTGGCGGCGACGTTCGGGTCGCCGGTCTACGACGTGGCCGAGAAGGCGCTCGGGGTGGTGCTACGGCGGCTGAAGCGGCTCGACGCGGCCGAGCTCGGCGTCGTCTCCGAGCAGGCCGCACTGCTGCCGCCCGACCTGCGCGAGAAGGCCCGGGCCGCCGGGCTGGTCCCGGCCGGAGCTCCGGAGTCTCCCGCAGAGACTCCGGAGCTGACGCTGCCGGTGGCCGAGTTCGAGCCCTGGCCGGAGCCGATCGCCGATCTGGCCGGGTTGAAGGCCGCTCTGGAGGGGCAGCTGGAGCTGTCCGGGTGGGTGGCCCGGGAGCACATCATGGAGGCGGTGGTCCGGCTCGGCGCGCGGTATCCCGACGAGGTGCGTGAACTGCAGCGAGTGCTCTGGTCACTGGCGAACGGGGTGCACGGGTTCTGGGGCCGGGCAGGCTACTGGGCCGCCGACTGGAACGTCGGCCAGGCGGAGTTCCTCCGCAAGGCCTCGTGGCCGTACGACCCGCTGATGCTGACGCTGTCCGAGCAGGTTCACCGCGTCGAGAGATTCGTGGCGAACCGAGATGCGCTGCTGCGCGGGGAGATGCTCCCGCACCTGCAGACGTGGTCCGACTACCCGCACCGGGTGGTGCTGCTGCGCATGGCCGAGGCCGGCCTGGGCCTGGCCGGTCAGCTGCCCGACCATGACGGGCCCGCACCGGAGCTCCTGCTGGCCACGCCCACCGACCGGTCGGGCCGGCTGTCCGCCGAGGTGCTGCTGCAGCGGTTGCGTCGGGCCGAGGCCGACGGGTGGCAGCCGTGGCCGCTCGACCTGGAGCAGGCGCTGCTGCGATTGCCCCGGCACGTCGACGGCGAGGTCCGGAAAGCCGCATCGGGCCTGACGTCTCCCGCCGGCCTACGGTTCGCGGCCTGGCTGGAGGCCGGGCCGCTGCCCGCCCCGGAGCAGCGGGTGGGGGGCGGTGTGCGCGCTCGCGAGGGCAGCTACCGCGCGGCCGAGGGCCGGCCCGGGGGAGTGCGCGTGGTCGACATCGAACCCTCGGGCGAGCTGCGGTCCGGCCTGCACCGGGCGCTCTTCCGGATCGAGCACAACCAGCCGCCGTTCACCCGTAGCTGGGTGGGGGCGCCGCCGCCGGCCGACGTCTTTCCCGACCACCGCGAGGTCATCTCGGCCTGGGCTCTCACCGACATCGAGGCGGTGCGCGAGGGCCGGGCGATCGACCTGCTGCCCGCGGGGCCGGATCTCGACGAACCGGCGGGCGCGGCCACCTCCCTCCTGATCGCCTACCACCTGGGCTCCGACAGTGCCGCGGGTCGTGCGGCCGGGGTCGACGCGGTACTCGGCCTGGTCGCGGCCGGGCAACTCGACGGCGCGGTGCTGGGCGAGCAGCTCGGTGCGCTGATCGCCGACGGTCCGGTCGTCGGCAGCCGGGTCTACCCGGAGCTGGCCGAGGCGGCGAGAGCCGGTGCGGCCCGGGAGATCTGGCCGGTGCTGGTCGCGATGCTGCCCTACGTGCTCGACGGTCGTCCGGCGGGCCTGCCCGATCTGCTGGCCCTGGCCGCGGATCTGGCCGGGCGGTTCTCCGACGGCGGCCCGGTCCCCGGGCTCGACGCGGTCGCCGACCGCCCCGGTTCGGGCAAGGCGGTGCAGCAGGCGCGGCGGCTGCGGGCGGCGATCGAGCAGCGCAAGGCCGCGCAGCCGTGATCCCGGCCGAGCTGCACGAGTGCCTGACCGGTCGCCGCGAGCGCGAGATGGCCCGGTTCGTGGCGGGCTGGATGCAGTGGGTGGCCGAGTCCGATCTGGAAATCCGCCTGCGGCGAGACGGTTTCCTGCCCGATCTGGTGCCCCGGATGTTCGCGGTCGCCGCTCCTGAGCTCCTGTCGCGGCTGGAGCACCAGGAGCTGGCACCCGCCCTCGTCTCCCTGACGGGCCTTCTCGGCCGCGGTGAGCTGCTCGACGCCTGCGTCGCCCGCCTGGCCCAGCCGGGCTCCGACGCCACGTCGCACTTCTTCTGCCGGCTCCACGACCTGCTCGAGCCGTCACCGGCCGAAGTGGCGCCTCACACGGCCGGATACGCGAATCTGGCCGCCACCGCGGCCTACGGCACGGCGTCGTTCGCGCTGGGGCATCTGAAGGCGCTCGCCCCGACCGGGCGGCTCGAGGCCGACGTGCCGGGGGCCGTGGCCTCGTCGGTGCGGGCGCGCCCGGCCAGCACACCGGTCCGCGACTTCGACACCCTGATCGACCGAACGACGGGAACGGCTCGATGAGCAACCACATCCAGACCCTCACGACGACCCTGTGCGGCCACCTCGAGGCCAAGCAGGTCGACGCGACGGAACAGTTCGTCGTCGGGGTGGCCGCCGTCGACCGGCCGGAACTGGCGAAAGAGCTCACGCGGTGGGCCCGTTCGAACGCCAACGGTCCCAGCTGGGAGGCGCACCGGGCCGAGCTGCCCGCCGTCGCGGTGGCGGCGGTCGGGCTGATGCCCTCGGCGGCCGCCGCCGACGCGCTGCTCGGCCGGGCCGCTCTGCGGGCCGACTGGGAATTCCTCCCCGTCGACCGGATGGCCGCGGTGGCCGGAAAACTCGGGGTCGCCTGGCTGGGAGACCTGGCCGTGCGCATGTCCGACCGGCTGCCCCGCTCCGGTCGTCTCGACGAAGACTGGCTCCCCGTCGCCGAACTGATCGCTGTCACCGGGGCCCCGGTTCCCGAGCACGACCGGTTCGTGAACGGCTGGGTCTCGTGGCTGTCGGTGCCCGAGGCGCCCGGCGGCTGGTGGGACCGGCCCGAGCCCGAGAAGGTCACCATCATCGGCCAGCGGTTCCTGCACGGTCCCTTCCTCGCGGTTCTGCTGCCCCGGCTGTTCGAGCTCAACGGGGTGGGGACTCCTCTCGGTGGGGGCGGGCCCGGGATGCCCGCCGCGCAGGCGCTGGTGGCCCTGGCCGATGCCGGGCGTCTCGACCGCGCCGAGCTCATCGACGGCTGTCTGGGGCGTCTGCGGCAGCCCGACCGTCCCTCCGCACTGCGCTTCTTCACCCGGTTGCACGACCTGCTCGCGCCCACGCCCGACGAGGTCGGGCCGAGAGCGGCCGAGTACGGCGACCTGGCCGCGGTGGCGCCGTCGCCGGTCGCCGGGGCCGCGCTCCGGAGTCTGCGAGAACTGGCCGACGCGGGCCGCCTCGACGTGGAGCTCCTCTGCGACGTGGCTCCGGCGGTGCTCGAACGGCCCGAGAAGGTCGTGGTCAAGGGCATGTTCACGGTGCTCGACCGGGCCCTGCGGGGAGCCGCGCCCCGGCCGGACGCTGCGGTCGCGCTGGTGACCGTTCTGGCGGGCTGTTTCGGTGCCGAGGACTTCGCCACCGCCGACCGGGCCTTGTCGATCGTGCTGTCGCGGGTCACGAAGCTGCCCCCCGAGGCGCTCACGGTTCTGGGGGAGCACCTCGGCGAACTACCGGCCGACCTGGCCCGCGCCGCCCGGGCGAAAGTGCCCGGGGCGGCGGGCGACCCGACGATCGCCGCGGCTGACGACTCCCCGTCCACCGCGGTCTCCCCGTCCACCGCGGTCTCCCCGCCTGAAGACGCTCCGGACCGGGCGGTGCCCTTCTCCCGCACCGACGAACCCTGGCCCGACCCGATCACCGACCGGGCCGGTCTCCAGCAGCTCTTCGACGAGAAGACCGCGGCCACGGGCTGGGTCGGTCTGGAGCAGGCGCTGGCGGGACTCACCGAGCTGGCCGCGGTCGATCCCGGGCACGGGGTGAACGTGCCGAACCCGGGCTCGTGGATGCCGCAGTGGGCGTTCTGCCAGACCCGTTACATGATCCATCGGCAGTGGCCCTTCCAGCCGATGCAGATGGGGAATCGGGAGTCCGTCGTGCGTCCCGAGATCGATGCCCTGCTGCGGGGTGAGCCGACGGAGTTCCTGCAGTGCTGGGCGCAGTACCCGCACATGGTGAGGGTGCTGCGGATGGCCGAGGTGGTGAGCGGCCTGGCCGCCGGTCGCGAGAACACACCGCGTCTGCTCATGGCCCTGCCCACCCGGATGAGCGGGGTGATCGACCCGGGTGCGCTGCTGAGCCGCCTGCGCCGGGCCGAGGCCGAGGGCTGGGAACCCTGGCCACTCGACTTCGAGCAGGCCCTCCTGCGGCTGCCGGCCCGGATCCCGGCCGACGCCGAACTGCTCACCGGGGCGAAAGACCTGAGGTCCGCGGCGGGCCGGCGTTTCGCGGGGGTGGTCGAGGCGGGCGGGCTGGCGGCCCCGGCGGCCGCGGTGACGACCGGATCGCAGCCACCGGCCCCGGGGTCCTACCGGGCGCACGAGGCTCGGCCCGGCGGGCTGCGCCGGGTCGAGCTGCAGCCGCCCGCGTCGCCGGTGTCGGGTCTGCACCGCACCCTCTTCGGGCTCGACCACTCCCGCCCGCCCCACACCAAGGACGACTGGGTGGCACCGCCGCTCGACCTGTTCCCCGATCATCGCGAGGTGATCGCGGCCTGGGCCCTGAGCTCCGTGCGGTCGGTGCGTCTGGGGTCGTTGAGCCGGCGGGTGACGCAGGCGATGGCAGGCTCGGCCGGCGAGCGTTCCGGGCCCGCGACCAGCCTCCTGATCGCCTACTACCTGGAGTCGACCGAGGCGGGGGTGCGGGCCGCCGGCATCGACGCCCTGTTGTACCTGTCGGCCGCCGGTGAACTCGACGGGCGCCTCCTGGGCGATCACCTGGGCGCGCTGATCGCCGACGGCGAGCAGATCGGGGAGCCGCGTTGGGAGACCCCGTTCCTCGGCCGCCGGGTCTATCCCTCCCTGGCCGACGCCGCGCGGGCCGGGGCGGAGGCCGACGTCTGGGACGTGATCGTGGCGATGCTGCCCTACGTGCTGGACGGTAGACCGACCGGACTGCCCGACCTGCTGATGCTGGCCACGAACCTGGCTGCCCGGTTCTCCGACGGCACGCCGATCGTCGGTCTGGCCGCGTTCGCGGGGCGCAAGGGATCGGGCAAGAGCGTGGTGCAGGCCCGTCGCCTGCTCGAGGCCGTGCAGAGAGCCCAGAAGCCAGCCCAGAAGCCAGCCCCGGAACCAGCCCCGGAGTCGGCCCCCGAACCAGTCCCGGAGTCGGCCCCGGAACCAGCCCCGGAGTCGGCCCCGGAGACGTCACCCGTGACGGTGGTGAGGGCCTGACGGAGGGGCCGGACGGACGGTCACGTCGTCCAGGGTCGTTGGTCCCGCTTAAACTGGCGCGATGCGTACGGACACCAGCGCGGTGGACTCGGTCTTCGACAGGCTTGAGTCCCTGCTGCCCTTCGTCTCCAAGCCGATTCAGTACGTCGGCGGCGAGCTGAACTCCACGATCAAGGAGTGGGACGTCGCCGGGCCGCAGACGGTTCGCTGGGCCCTCATGTACCCGGACGCGTACGAGGTCGGTCTGCCCAACCAGGGCACCATGATCCTCTACGAAGTCCTGAACGAGCGGCCCGACGCCCTTGCGGAGCGCACCTACGCGGTGTGGCCCGACCTCGAGAAGCTGATGCGTGAGCACGGCGTCCCTCAGTTCACCGTCGACGCCCACCGCCCGGTGGGCGCGTTCGACGTGCTCGGCCTGTCGTTCTCGACCGAGCTGGGCTACACGAACATGCTCACCGCGCTCGACCTGGCGGGCATCCCGCTCGAGGCCTCCGAGCGCACCGTCGACCACCCGATCGTGCTCGCCGGCGGCCACGCGGCCTTCAACCCCGAGCCGATCGCCGACTTCATCGACGCCGCCGTGCTCGGCGACGGCGAGCAGGCCGTGGGCATCATCACCGACGTGATCCGCGAGTGGAAGGAGGAGGGCAGCCCGGGCGGGCGCGAAGAGCTCCTCTTCCGTCTCTCCGGCACCGGGGGTGTCTACGTGCCGTCGCTGTACGACGTCACGTACTCCGCCGACGGCACCATCCAGCGGGTCCTGCCGAACCGGGCCGGCGTGCCCTACCGGGTCAGCAAGCACACCGTCATGGACCTCGACGAGTGGCCCTACCCGAAGAAGCCGCTGGTCCCGGTGGCCGAGAGCGTGCACGAGCGGATGAGCGTGGAGATCTTCCGCGGCTGCACCCGGGGCTGCCGTTTCTGCCAGGCCGGCATGATCACCCGCCCGGTGCGCGAGCGCTCCATCGAGGGCATCGGCGCCATGGTGGACGCGGGTCTCAAGGCCACCGGTTTCGAGGAGGTGGGCCTGCTGAGCCTCTCCTCGGCCGACCACTCCGAGATCGCCGACGTCACCAAGCAGCTCGCCGACCGCTACGACGGCACCAACACCGGTCTCTCGCTGCCCAGCACCCGGGTCGACGCGTTCAACATCGACCTGGCCCAGGAACTCTCCCGCAACGGGCGGCGTTCCGGCCTGACCTTCGCCCCCGAGGGCGGCAGCGAGCGCATCCGCAAGGTCATCAACAAGATGGTCACCGAAGACGACCTGGTGCGCACCGTGGCCGCGGCCTACGGCGCCGGCTGGCGTCAGGTGAAGCTGTACTTCATGTGCGGCCTCCCCACCGAGACCGACGAAGACGTCCTGCAGATCGCCGAGCTGGCCAAGCGGGTCATCCAGACCGGCCGCGAGGTCTCCGGCACGAAAGACATCCGCTGCACCGTCAGCATCGGCGGCTTCGTGCCCAAGCCGCACACGCCGTTCCAGTGGGTCGGCCAGACCGAACCCGACGTCATCGACGCCCGGCTGGCCAAGCTGCGCGAGGCGATCCGCTCGGACAAGCGCTACGGCCGCGCCATCGGCTTCCGCTACCACGACGGCAAGCCCGGCCAGGTCGAGGGCCTGCTCTCGCGCGGCGACCGCCGCGTCGGCCGCGTGATCAAGGCCGTCTGGGAAGACGGCGGCCGCTTCGACGGCTGGAGCGAGCACTTCTCCTACGACCGCTGGATGGCCTCGGCCGAGAAGGCCCTGGCCGGGTCCGAGGTCGACGTCGCCTGGTACACCACCCGCGAGCGCGGCCGTAACGAGGTCCTGCCCTGGGACCACCTCGACTCCGGCCTCGACAAGGACTGGCTCTGGGAGGACTGGCAGGACGCCCTCGACGAGGACGAGGTCGAGGACTGCCGCTGGACCCCCTGCTTCGACTGCGGCGTCTGCCCGCAGATGAACACCGAGATCCAGATCGGCCCGACCGGGCGCTCGCTGCTCCCGCTCGCGGTCGTGCCCTCGCAGGGCCAGATCAACGTGGGCATCCAGACGCACACCCACACGCACACCCCGATCGCCGGGCCGGTGTCCTGATGGCACGTCAGCCCGAGGGCCCGCCGCCGCCCCCCGTCGTGCAGAAGCTCCGCCTCCGGTACGCCAAGCGGGGCCGCCTGCGGTTCTCGAGCCACCGCGACTTCCAGCGGGCGCTGGAGCGGGCGGTGCGCCGGGCCGCGATCCCGATGGCCTACTCGGCCGGCTTCCACCCGCACCCGCGCATCTCCTACGCCAACGCCGCCCCCACCGGCACCGCCAGTGAGGCCGAGTACATCGAGATCGCGCTCGCGGCCCGGGTCGACCCGGACGAGCTGCGGGCCTCGCTCGACTCCGCTCTGCCCGACGGGCTGGACATTCTCGACGTGGTCGAGGTGACCGCTCCGGGGCAGCTGGCCGACCGTCTGCAGGCCTCGGTCTGGCAGATCGAGCTCTTCGCCGACACGCCCGGCGACGAGGCCGCTGAGGCGAACGACGTGCGCGTGCGCGACGTGGTGGAGCGCTTCCTCACGGCCGAGCGGGTCGAGGTGCAGCGGATGACCAAGAACGGGCTGAGGACGTTCGACGCCCGGGAAGCGGTCCTCCGGATCGAAGTGGAGCCTAGTGTCACATCAAGACCCGGTAACGGTTGTGCGATACTGAGCTTGGTCGTGCGGCACAACACACCGGCTGTGCGACCCGACGACGTCCTTTCCGCCTTCCGCGCGGTAGCCGACTTCGCGCCTCCGTCACCACCCCGAGTGACGCGCCTGGCGCAGGGGCTGCTCGACGCGGACGACGGATCGGTGACCGACCCACTGGTCCCCGACCGGGACGCCGCCGGCGCCTGACAGTGCCTCGCCCCCGCCCTGACCGGCTCGGCGCGCACCGGAACGGCGTAAGGCCTTGACTTCCGCCGCGACCGGTTGGCGCGGCGACCTACACGAGTACCTCGAGCGGCGCCGACGCGGTGTGGTCGGCGCCCGGGGTGACGGGAGAACGCCCGTGGCGAGCAACGAAGAAACACCTGCGGCGACGGATGACGCAGGACGCGGCGGTGAGGCGGTCGAGAGTCCGGCCTCGTCCGGTCCGCGTCACGTCGTTCCGGACACCGCAGCGGGGGCCGGCGACCAGCCGTCCTCGGGTCCGACGCCCGATCCGGGTGCGACCACCACGCCGGTCGGCGACCTGAGCGCCGCCGCCCGGTCGGAGACGAGCACCGAGGCCGTGCCGAACAGCGCGGCCCCGCAGCCGAACAGCGCCGCCGAGGAGCCGAACCGCGCCGCCGAGAACCGGACGGCGCCGGTCACCGTGGCCTCCGACGAGCCCGTCGCCGTGCCCGACGCCGCGCAGAGCAGCCCGGGCACCGCGTCGGCCGACGCCCCGGTGCCCGATCCGGAGGCCCCGGCGCCCACCACGCGGCGCCGTGCCACCCGCACCCGCACCGCCAAGAAGGCCGTGGCCTCCGACGAGGCCGCGACCGACACCGACAGCGAGGCCGACGCCACATCCGGGACGGCGGCCCCGGTCAAGCGGGTCCGTGCGCCGCGCAAGCGCACCGCCGCCAAGCGCGTGGCCGCGACCGAGGAGAACGCGTCCCCGGCCGACGCCGAGACCGCCGCGGTGATCGCGGCCGTGTCCGGCACCGAGGTCGAGCCGGCCGCCCCGGCCGCTGCCGGGACGAGCGCCGACCAGAACGCCGACCAGGCCGACGACACCGCGGACGCCCTGTTCGCCGAGCCCGTCGCCCCGGCCAAGAAGACGACCCGCCGCCGCAGCTCCCGCAAGGCGAGCGCCCCGGCGACCCGCGCCGCCGAACCGCTCGAGGCGTCCGAGGCCGGCCCGCAGGGTGAGACCGACGAGACGGGCATCGCCCCGGCGGGCACCGAGTCGCTGGACACCGAGCCGCTGAGCACCGAGCCGCTGGACACCGAGCAGCCCCCGGCCCGCGCCGGCCGGGGCAGCCGTCGCGCCACCGCCGCCCAGGGCAGCACCCGCGCGAACGGCGCCACCCGCCCCGACACGTCCGCAAGCACCCCCGACGCGAGCGCGACGGGCACCACCGCGCCCGACGTGACCACCACGTCCGCCGGCACCGCGACCGACCCGGCCACCACCGCGGACGAGCCGGCGCCCGCCGCGTCGCCCGTGACCCAGCCCTTCTCCGCGCAGCCCGAGACCGGCGAGACCACCGCTGCCCGCAGCCGCCCGCGCACCCGCGTGCGCTCGGCCGCCGAGCGGGCCGCCGACGCCGCCGCCGAGGAAGAAGCCCGCGCCAACCAGGCCACCGAGGCCGACCAGGCCGACGAGCAGGTGGCCCCCACCCGCCCCGCCGGCATCATGCCGATCTTCCAGGCCCCCGAGCCGGCTGCCCGCCGCAGCCGCCGGGCCGCCTCCCGCCCGGCCGGCCCGCCGAAGCCGGTCGAGCTCACCAAGGACGAGGAAGCCGACGAGATCCTCTCCGCGCAGGACGCCGCCGAGGAGGCCACCGGCCTGCTCGAGGGCCCGGCCGCGGACGCCGCCGAGAACGACGACGCGACCTCGTCCGCCGCTGACCTCACCGACGAGGAGCTCGACGAGCTCGACGGCACCGAGGAAGCCGAAGAGGCGGACGAGGCCGACGACGACAACGAAGACGGTGAGGAGGGTGACGAGCAGGAAGAGGCCGTCACCCCGCGTCGCCGTCGCCGCCGGGGTGGCCGTGGCCGCCGGGGCCGCAGCCGGGGTGACGCGGCCGAGCCCGCCGAGACCACGGCCGATGCCGGTGAGCAGGCCGCCGCTCCCGAGGTCGCGGACGAGGCTGAGGAGCCGGAGGAGTCCGACGACGAGTCCGACGGTGGCGAGGAGGCCGGTGAGTCGACGGGCAGCCGTCGTCGCCGTCGTCGTCGCCGCCGTGGTTCGGGCGGCACCGACGGTGAGGTGACCGTCGACGACGGTGGCACCACTGTCGTCACCAAGGTGCGCGAGAGCCGTGAGAGCCGCCGCAGCAGCGGCGGCACCAGCAGCGACGACGTCACGTCGGTGCGCGGTTCCACCCGTCTCGAGGCCAAGAAGCAGCGTCGCCGCGAGGGTCGCGAGGCCGGTCGCCGCCGCACGATCCTGACCGAGGCCGAGTTCCTGGCCCGCCGGGAGAGCGTCGAGCGCACGATGGTGGTGCGCGAGCGCGACGGCCGCACCCAGATCGGTGTGCTCGAAGACGGCGTGCTGGTCGAGCACTACGTGGCCCGCAAGACGCAGACCTCCACGGTCGGCAACGTGTACCTGGGCCGGGTGCAGAACGTGCTCCCGAGCATGGAGGCCGCGTTCGTCGACATCGGCAAGGGCCGCAACGCCGTGCTCTACGCCGGTGAGGTCAACTGGGACGCCGCGGGCATGGACGGCCAGCCGCGTCGCATCGAGCACGCGCTGCACGCCGGCGACTCGGTGCTCGTGCAGGTCACCAAAGACCCGATCGGTCACAAGGGCGCCCGCCTGACCAGCCAGATCTCGATGCCCGGCCGCTACCTGGTGTACGTGCCCGACGGCTCGATGACCGGCATCAGCCGCAAGCTGCCCGACACCGAGCGCACCCGCCTGAAGAAGATCCTGCGCGAGGTCGTGCCCGACAACGCGGGCGTGATCGTGCGCACCGCGGCGGAGGGCGCGAGCGACGAGGAGCTCGAGCGCGACGTGCAGCGCCTGCAGGCGCAGTGGGAGGACATCCACGCGAAGGTGTCGTCCGCGAACGCCCCGGCCATGCTCTACGGCGAGCCGGACCTGGCGATCAAGGTCGTGCGTGACGTCTTCAACGAGGACTTCAGCAAGCTGATCATCTCCGGTGACGAGGCCTGGGAGACCCTGCACGGGTACATCCAGCACGTCGCCCCCGACCTGGTCGAGCGTCTGCAGCACTGGGACGGCGAGAAGGACGTCTTCGCCAAGTACCGCATCGACGAGCAGCTGGCCAAGGGGCTCGATCGCAAGGTCTGGCTGCCCTCGGGCGGTTCGCTGGTCATCGACCGCACCGAGGCGATGACGGTGATCGACGTCAACACCGGCAAGTTCACCGGTGCGGGCGGCAACCTCGAAGAGACCGTCACGAAGAACAACCTCGAGGCGGCCGAGGAGGTCGTGCACCAGCTCCGGCTGCGCGACATCGGCGGCATCATCGTGGTCGACTTCATCGACATGGTGCTCGAGAGCAACCGTGACCTGGTGCTGCGTCGGCTGCTCGAGTGCCTGGGCCGCGACCGCACGCGTCACCAGGTCGCCGAGGTCACCTCGCTCGGCCTGGTGCAGATGACCCGTAAGCGCGTCGGGCAGGGCCTGCTCGAGGTGTTCAGCGAGACCTGTGAGCACTGCGGCGGGCGAGGGCTGATCATGCACGACGAGCCGGTCGAGAAGAAGCAGCAGGAGAACGGCAACGGCGGCGGCGGTGGCGGCCGTAAGGGCCGTAACAACCATCAGCACTGAGCATTTGAGCACACAGGCGGGGCGTCCGGTGAAGATCCGGGCGCCCCGTCTGCGTGGTCGGGGCTGGCTGAACTCCGCCCCGCTGACCCTGGACGACCTCCGGGGCCGCTGGGTCGTGCTCGACTTCTGGACCGGCGCCTGCGTCAACTGCGTGCACGTGCTCGAGGAGCTGCGTCCCCTCGAGGACCGGGTGACCGTCATCGGGGTGCATTCCCCCAAGTTCCCCTACGAGGCGACGCGTTCGGCGGTCGCCCACGCGGTCGAGCGCTACCGGGTGCGGCATCCGGTGCTCGACGACGCCGACCTGCACACCTGGGACGCGTACGCCGTGAACGCCTGGCCCACGCTGGTTCTCATCGATCAGGCGGGGTACGTGGTGGCCCAGGTCTCGGGGGAGGGGCACGTCGCGGAGCTGGCCGGGCTGATCGGGGTGGCCGGGCCGGCCGGGCCGGGGATTGAGGACGACCCGGTCGCCCCGGTGGGTGCTGTCCCCGACGTGCCCGAGGGGCTTCGGTTCCCGGGCGGGCTTCTCGCCCTGCCCGACGGCCGGGCGCTGATCTCGGACACCGGGCACCAGCGGCTGCTGCTCGGCCAGGCGCAGATCGGTTCGGGTGTGCGGGGATTCGAGGACGGCCCCGCGGTCACGGCCCGTTTCGCCGACCCGCTCGGTGCGGCCCTGCTCCCGCCCGACGTGGCCGGGCGGGTCGGGTACGACGTGGTGGTGGCCGACAGCGGTAATGATGCGATCCGGGGTCTGCGCCTGTCGGACCTCACCGTCACGACGGTCGCGCAGGGCTTTTCGACCCCGGGGGACGTCGCCTGGTTCGACGGGCGGATCGTGGTGGCGGTGGCCGGCCGGCACCAGCTCTGGGCCGTGGATCCGGCCGACCCGGTGCCGCGGGTCTTCGCGGGCACGGCCAAGGAGGGCCTCGTCGACGGTCCGGCCGGGAATGCCTGGTTCGCGCAGCCTTCCGGCCTGTCGGTGGGGGACAGGGGGCTGTGGGTCGTGGACGCCGAGTCGTCGGCCCTGCGCCTGGTGTACCGGGCCGACGACGGCACTCTGGCGGTGTCGACGGTGATCGGGCAGGGGCTCTTCGAGTTCGGCCCGCACGACGGCACGGGCTGGGACGCCCGCCTGCAGCACCCGCTCGGCGTGCAGGCTCTCCCCGACGGAACCGTGCTGATCGCGGACACTTTCAACGGATCGGTACGGCGCTACGATCCGCACACCGACCAGGTGACCACCCTGCGAACCGGCCTCGGGGAGCCGTCCGCCGTGTCGGTCGTCCACCATCAGGTCTGGGTCGCCGATGCCGGGCGGCACGTGGTGCACCACCTCGAGCTGCCCGACGAGAAACACCGCCCCGAGACCACTCTGATCGCAGTGCGGGATGTCGACCCGTCAAAGGTCACGATCAGCGTGTCCTTCGTCCCGCCGCCCGGCGAGGAGGTGGATCTGCGCGAGGGGGATCAGACCTGGCTGAGCGTGTCGGCTCATCCGCCGGCCCTCGTGGAGTCGGTGAGCGGTGCGGGGCTGACTCGCGAGATCGTCTTCGACGCCGAGCTTTCCGGTGGACGCGTCAACGGCCGGCTCCTCGTCGAGGCGAGGGCGGCGTCGTGCGACATCAAGCAGGGGCCGGGTGCGGTGTGCCATCTTCACCGGCGCCGCTGGGAGGTGCCGGTGCGGCTGATCCCGGGCACCTCGTCCACCATCGGCCTAACGCTTTGAGGGATACGCCACGCCGGTGAGCTCCTGGGCCCGCGCCCACAGGGCCGCCGCGACCTTCTTGTCCTGCGCGGCCGTGCTCGACGCGGCCAGGCCCGGGTAGCCCCGCACCTCGCCCGGACCGGTCGGACCGTAGTAGCCACCGGGGGAGGCGTCCGGGCTCGCCGCCGCGTAAAGCAGGGGCAGGGCGCCCATCTCGGCGGAGTGCCCGGCCATGCGCGAGCTCAGCGACAGCACCGCTCCCTGCACCAGTGACCCGGTGTGCGAGGTCAGCTCGGTCTTCGCGATGCCCGGGTGGGCGGCGACCGACAGCACCGGCGAACCCGCGGCGGCCAGGCGGCGCTGCAGCTCCCGGGCGAACATCAGGTCGGCCAGCTTCGACTGGGCGTAGGCACCCCAGCGGGCGTAACGGCGATGCTCCCAGTTGAGGTCGTCGAGGTCGATCCGGCCGCGCCGGTGCACCACGCTGGAGAGCGTCACCACCCGCTCGGTGATCTGTGGCAGCAGCAACCCGGTGAGAGCGAACGGCCCCAGGAAGTTCGTGCCCAGGTGCAGCTCGAAACCGTCTCTCGTGGTGCTGTGCGGCACGGCCATGACGCCGGCGTTGTTGAGCAGGACGTGCACCGGCTCCCCGAGCCGCTCCGGAAAGGCCCGCACCGACGCCAGATCGGCCAGGTCGAGAGGCAGCACGCGCACGTCACCGGTCATCCCGGCGGCGGCCGCCTCGCCCCTGGACACGTCGCGGCAGGCCAGCACCACCCGGGCCCCGCGGGCCGCCAGGGCTCCTGCCGTGACCGCCCCGATGCCGCTGTTCCCACCGGTCACCACCACGACCCGGCCGTCCTGACCAGGGATGTTCTCGTCGATCCAGCTGTCGGTCGTGGCCACGTCGTCACCCTAAGCGTTGTCCGACACCTGTACTGCTGGTTTCGCGCGAGTCACGTGCGCCGACTTGGTCACGCGTGCCGGGCCCGTGCCGGAGTCTCACCGCCTCAGCCCGATCCCGGCTCACCCCGGAGCATGATCGAGCGGGCCGGCGGCAGCACGAGGAACGCCCCATGCGCCCAATGTCTTGATCATCCAACCCCCTTCGCGTGCGCGGACCGGCCCCGTCCGCCCCGCTTCGCCTCGTAGAGCGCCCCGTCCGCGGCCTCGTAGAGCCCGGGCAGGTCGGCGCCGTCGGTGGGCGCGTGGGCCACGCCGATGCTGACGCTCAGCGGCAGCTCGCCGCCCCCGGGCAGTTCCAGCGGGGAGCCGCGGACCGCCTCGACGAGCTGCTCGGCCCGGCGGATGGCCACGTCGTACTCGCACCCGGGCAGGAGCACGGCCAGCTCGTCACCGCCGAGCCGGCCGATCACGCAGTCCGGGCGGGTGTTGGCCGCCAGCACCGCGGCGAGGTGTTTCAGCGCCAGGTCGCCGACCGGGTGGCCGAGCGTGTCGTTGATGGTCTTGAACTTGTCGACGTCGATGAGCATCAGTGCCGTGCCCACGGTGTGCTGCCCGGCGGTCAGGGCGCCGTGGGCGGTCTCGTCGAGCACCCGCCGGGTGACGAGACCGGTGAGCGTGTCCACACCGGCCTGTTCGCGCAGCAGGGCGGTGAGCTCGCGGGTGGACGTGGTGCCGCGGGTGATCAGGATGCTGCTGGCCCCCACCACCACGAGCAGGTAGGCCATCGACCGGAACGCCTCGCGCGGGGGCAGCAGGCCGAACGTGAGGGCGGCGTCGCTGGCCACGTTGTAGGCGAGAAGGGTGTAGCTGCCCAGCGGGCGCAGGATCGCGGCGCCGTAGAGGATCGGCAGGGTGGACGCGAGGAGGGCGGCGGTGTCGCCCTGGCCCTTGGCGAAGCTCATCCCGGTGAGCATCAGCGAGGACGCCAGCGGGATGGCCAGGAAGCTCGGCGGGGGCAGCCGCGGGCCGTGGCGGGCCAGCAGCAGCGCGAACCCGAGCAGCAGCACGGTGAGCCCGACGTTGAAGGCCAGGGCGGCGCCGGTGTAGGTGGTGGAGAGCCCGTCGACGGTCAGCAGCACGGCCGAGGCGAGCAGCATGCCGATCCCGGCACGGGTGGCGTCGGGCACGCTCCAGGCCCCGGTGGCACGCAGCAGCCCGCGCCCGGCGGCGGCCCATCGGCCGGCCCGGCTCCGCCACCGGTGCCCCCGGGCCGGCCGACGGCCCCGGTGCCCGGTGGAGTTCCCCCGTCGTCTCATCCCGTCCACAGGTCCGTCCTGGCGAGGCGCACGCCTCCCGGCTCTCCTGATCGGCTCTGTGCGAGGATGACCTGAGAAGACCTGCGGATGCTCGGCCGTCGGGGGCCGGTTTGCTCCTGAGCCTCGCTATCCGTAATCTTTACTGCGGTGCGCCGCGTGGCATCGATATGCCTGCGTTGAGCCCTCACCCTTCCGGGGTGTCGGGGATTAGAACCGCACCCCCGTTGAACCGACCGGAGAGTGATTTCACGTGTACGCGATCGTTCGCGCTGGTGGCCGCCAGGAGAAGGTTGCCATTGGCGACGTCCTCACTGTTGACAAGGTCGAGGGTGCGCCCGGCGACGCGGTGAAGCTCGTCCCGCTGCTGCTGGTCGACGGCGCCGACGTCACCAGCGCTGCCGACGCCCTGGCCAAGGTCACCGTCGCTGCTGAGATCGTCGAGTCCGCCAAGGGCCCGAAGATCATCATCCAGAAGTACAAGAACAAGACCGGTTACAAGAAGCGCCAGGGTCACCGTCAGCCGCTGACGAAGATCAAGATCACCGGCATCTCCAAGTAGTCATCGGCTGAGCAGAAGGCAGGCAGACAGACATGGCACACAAGAAGGGCGCAAGCTCCTCCCGTAACGGCCGCGACTCGAACGCCCAGCGTCTCGGGGTCAAGCGCTTCGGGGGCCAGCAGGTCAGCGCCGGCGAGATCATCGTCCGCCAGCGGGGCACGCACTTCCACCCGGGCGAGAACGTCGGCCGCGGCAAGGACGACACGCTGTTCGCCCTCACGCCGGGTGCGGTGGAGTTCGGCCAGCGTCGTGGCCGTCGCATCGTGAGCATCGTCGGCGCCGAGTAAGGTTCCGACACAGCTTTTTCCCGAAGGGCGGGCCGGGTGACCGGCTCGCCCTTCGCCGTGTTTCCAGAAAACGCGGTGGTCCGGGACATGCACCGAACCCACCCGACCGGTGGGTAGTCCGACAACGTTGCACCGATCAGAAGCACGCAACAGGGCCGAGGGCGTCCCCGTACTCGTCATCTCGCTTCGGCTCCGCAGCGGCTAGTCAGTTCGCGCTGGTACCCACGAACTGATCCATTTCTACGGGCGGGGTACCACCGAAGAGAGCAGAGGCCGTCATGGTGACCTTCGTCGACAGGGTCACGCTGCACGTAGCGGCGGGCAACGGCGGGCACGGGTGCGCATCCGTGCGCCGCGAGAAGTTCAAGCCCCTGGGTGGGCCCGACGGGGGCAACGGGGGGCGGGGCGGTGACGTCACGCTCGTCGTCGATCCGCAGACCACCACGTTGCTGGAGTTCCACCGGTCGCCGCACCGCAAGGCGACCAACGGCCAGCCCGGTGAGGGCGACCACCGCAACGGCGCCAACGGTGAAGACATGATCCTGAGCGTGCCCGACGGCACGATGGTCAAGGACGCCGACGGCAACCTGATCGCCGACCTGGTCGGCAACGGCGCCAGCTTCGTCATCGCCGAGGGCGGCCGGGGCGGACTCGGCAACGCGTCGCTGGCCTCGGCCCGCCGCAAGGCCCCCGGTTTCGCGCTGCTCGGTGAGCCGGGCGACGGCGGCGACGTCACGCTCGAGCTGAAGACCGTCGCCGACATCGGCCTGATCGGTTTCCCCAGCGCCGGCAAGTCCAGCCTGATCGCGGCGGTGTCCGCGGCCAAGCCGAAGATCGCCGACTACCCGTTCACCACCCTGGTGCCGAACCTGGGCGTGGTCGAGGCCGGTGACGTGCGCTACACCGTCGCCGACGTGCCCGGCCTCATCCCCGGGGCCAGCGAGGGCAAGGGCCTCGGCCTGGAGTTCCTGCGCCACGTCGAGCGCTGCGCCGCCCTGGTGCAGGTGCTCGACTGCGCCACGCTCGAGCCCGGCCGTGACCCGCTCAGCGACCTCGACGCGATCGAGGCCGAACTCGACGCCTACCCGGTCGAGCCCGGCACCAAGCCGCTCAAGGAGCGCCCCCGTCTGGTGGTGCTCAACAAGGTCGACGTGCCCGAGGCCCGCGAGCTGGCCGAGATGGTCAAGCCCGACCTGGAGGCCCGCGGGCTGAAGGTCTTCATCGTCTCGGCCATCGCCCACGAGGGGCTGCGCCAGCTCACCTTCGCCATGGGTGACCTGGTGGCCAGGGCACGCGAGGCGGCCGGCCCGGCCGAGGCGCCGCGCGTGGTGATCCGGCCCACGCCGCTCGCCGAGAAAGACGCGTTCGACGTGCGCCGCGAGAACAGCGCCGACGGCCCGTTCTACCGGGTGCGGGGCTCCAAGCCGGAGCGCTGGGTGCGCCAGACCGACTTCGCGAACGACGAGGCGGTGGGTTACCTGGCCGACCGGCTCGCCCGTCTCGGGGTGGAAGACGCGCTGGCCAAGGCCGGTGCCGTCGCCGGCGCCACGGTGGTCATCGGTGGCGACGACGGTGTGATCTTCGACTGGGAGCCGACTCTCATCGCCGCCGCGTCGGCCGCGTCCCCGCGCGGTACCGACATCCGGCTCGACGAGAGCACCCGCCTCAGCCGCGAGGCCAAGCGCGAGCAGTACGAGGCACAGCGCACGGCCAAGCAGGACGCGCGGGACGAGCTCGCCGCGGAGCGGCGCGCGGGGCACTGGGTCGATCCCGCCGAGGACGACGAGCACAGCCAGAACTGAAGACGCGTCGGTCCGGGGGACGCACGACGTCCCCCGGCCGACGTGGCCGGGTCCGGATAAGCACGTGCAGGGTCTCAGCTCGAGGTTGTAGGACTGACGGTCGTGACAACAGGTTCTGGAAACAGCCCCGACCCCGGGCGGCAGGGCGTCGCCGTGGCCCGGCGGATCGTGGTCAAGGTCGGCTCGTCGTCGCTGACCTCGGTCGACGGCGGTATCGACGCCGGGCCGATCGAGCGGCTCGTCGCCGTGCTGGCCGAGCACCGGCTGGCCGGGCAGGAGATCGTGCTGGTCTCCTCCGGCGCCATCGCCGCCGGCCTGGCCCCGCTCACCCTGCCGAAGCGCCCGAAGGACCTGGCCACCCAGCAGGCCGCCGCCAGCGTGGGCCAGGGCCTGCTCATGGCGCACTACACGGCCGCCTTCGCCCGCCGCGCCCTCACCGTGGGCCAGGTGCTGCTCACCGCGGAAGACGTGGTGCGCCGCACCCACTACGCGAACGCCCGCCGCACCCTGAGTCGCCTGCTCGGCCTCGGCGTGGTGCCGGTCGTCAACGAGAACGACACCGTGGCCACCGCCGAGATCCGGTTCGGTGACAACGACCGTCTCGCGGCCCTCGTCGCCCACCTGGTCCGCGCCGACGCCCTGGTGCTGCTCTCCGACGTCGACGCGCTCTACGACGGCCCGCCCAGCCGGCCCGGCGCCCGCCGCATCGAGAACGTCGCCGGGCCCGCCGACCTGGAGGGCGTGGAGATCGGCTCGGTCGGCAGCAACGTCGGCACCGGCGGCATGGTGACGAAGGTCGACGCCGCCCGCATCGCCACCGTCGCCGGCATCCCGACGCTGCTCACCTCCGCCGCCAACGCGGGCGACGCGCTCGCCGGTAAGGACGTCGGCACCTGGTTCGAGGCCCGGGGCGGGCGCACCGCCAGCCGCCTGCTGTGGCTGCGGCACGCGGCCGAGCCGATGGGCCGGCTGGTGCTCGACGAGGGGGCCGTCGCCGCCGTGGTGCAGCGCCGGATGTCGCTGCTGCCGGCCGGGGTGGTCAGGGTCGACGGCCGGTTCACCGCCGGTGACGCGGTCGACCTGGTCAACCCGGCGGGCACGGCCGTGGCCCGGGGGCTGGTCAACTTCGACTCCGGTGAGCTACCACCGCTGCTCGGCCGCTCGACCCGTGAGCTGGCCGCCGAGATGGGCCCCGACTACGCCCGGGAGATCGTGCACCGCGACGACATCGTGCTGCTCGGCCGCCGCTGAGACCCCTCGCCCAGGACCAATCCCGGGCAGAACACCCGCCCCGCGCCGTTTCGCACACACCACGCATTCACCCTGCGTGGTTGTGCTGATCCTACGAATTCAGCGGTTCATGGCCGATTCCCGAGACGTTGGCGTCAGCATCTGCTCAACTAGAGGGGTGTCAATCGGATCACGTCACGACGTCCCGTCCACGTCGTGTGTGCGGCGGGCCGCCCTCGAGCAGCAGCCCTACATCGCCCGCGACCTCGGCGCCGCCGAGGGCCGCGACCTGTGGTTCGTCACGGTCTCGATCGGTGGCGGGGCCCTGGCGCAAGATGTGGTGCGTGACGCTCTGGAGCGGCTGAGCGTCGAGCGGGCCTTCGTGGTCAGCATCCGCTTCGACCGCAACCGCGCCCAGGTCCGTTACTGGGACGAGTGCGGCGACGCGGCCGAGGCCACCACCCAGGCGCTGAGCCTCTGGGGCAACGACGAGGTCTTCGCCGAGCTGCCGGGCTGGCGGGTGAGCGGCCTGGAGGTCGTCGACCTGGCCACCGCCCAGCAGCAGTGGCACCAAGACGATCAGCCCCGGGTCTTCGCACTCGGCGAGATCGTCCCGTTCGACGACTGAACCACCGCGGGCGGGCCGGATCACCGGTGGCCGACCGACGCGTCCCTGAGCCCTCAAAAACCCCCGGCCGGCCGCCGAGGCGTACGGGCTCCTGTGTGAAGCCCATTAGAGTGGCCTGGTGAGCACGACAATCGAGCCGGAGACCGGAGCTGCCGAAGCGGGCAGCGACCCGGTGCGGGAGGCCGTCCGCGAGGTCGCGGGCCGCGCCAAGCAGGCCGCTCGCGCCCTGGCCACCGCGCCGCGCGATCAGAAAGACCGCGCGCTGAGCGCCCTGGCCGACGCCCTGGTCGCGAGCACCGACCGCATCGTCGCCGCGAACACCGAAGACCTCGAGCGCGGCGAGCGCACCGGCCTGGCCCCGAACCTGGCCGACCGGTTGCGGCTCGACGGCCCTCGCATCGCATCCATCGCGCAGGCCGTGCGCGACATCGTGCGCCTGCCCGACCCGGTCGGTGAGGTGGTGCGCGGTTCCACGCTGCCCAACGGCCTGCAGCTGCGGCAGGTGCGGGTGCCGATGGGCGTCATCGGCATGGTCTACGAGGCCCGCCCGAACGTCACGATCGACGCCGCGAGCCTGGCTCTCAAGAGCGGCAACGCGGCCGTGCTGCGCGGCGGTTCGGCGGCCGAGAGCACCAACACCGTGCTCGTCACCCTGATCCGCGAGGCCCTCGAGAGTGCTGGGCTCCCGGCCGACGCCGTGGCCACCATCGACCCCTGGGGCCGTGAGGGTGTGCAGCACCTGATGCGCGCCCGCGGCCTGGTCGACCTGCTGGTGCCGCGCGGTGGCGCCGGGCTGATCAAGACCGTCGTCGAGAACTCCACCGTGCCGGTGATCGAGACCGGCACCGGCAACTGTCACGTCTACGTCGACGCGTCCGCCGATCCGCAGATGGCGCTCGAGGTGCTGCTCAACGCCAAGCTGCGGCGCACCAGCGTGTGCAACGCGGCCGAGACGCTGCTGGTGCACCGCGACAGCTCGTTCCTGCCCGTCGCCCTCGAGGCCCTGGCCGCCGAGAAGGTCCGGATCCACGCCGACCCCACCGCCCTGGCCGAGGCCGCGAAGCTCGGGGTCGCGGCCGAACCTGCCACCGAAGACGACTGGTACAGCGAGTACCTGGCCGCCGAGATCACGGTCGGCGTGGTGGGCAGTCTCGACGAGGCGATCGCGCACATCCGCACCTACTCCAGCGGTCACACCGAGGCCATCCTCACGAGTGACCTGCGCGCCGCGAACCGTTTCACCGCCGAGGTCGACTCGGCCGTGGTGGCCGTGAACGCGTCCACCGCCTTCACCGACGGCGCCGAGTTCGGTCTCGGGGCCGAGGTCGGCATCTCCACCCAGAAGCTCCATGCCCGCGGCCCGATGGGTCTCGCCGAGCTGACGTCCACCAAGTGGATCGTCACCGGCAACGGCCAGACACGTTCCTAGAGGAGTAGAGATCGCATGGAGGCGACCGAGGTCCGCAAGCTCACCGAGCTCGAGGATCGGCACTGGTGGTACCGCGAGCGCAGGCACCTGCTCGCCAAGGCCGTCGCCGACCTGGTGCCCGGCCGGGCGCTGGACGTAGGCGCGGCGGGTGGCGGTAACACCCGTGTGCTGCAGTCGCTGGGGTGGCAGGCCGCCGCCCTGGAGTACGGCCCGACCGGTGCGGAAGTGTGTGCCGCGCGCGGGATTCCGGTGCTGCGCGGCGACGCGACGGCCCTGCCGCTGGGCACCGGTTCGCTCGACCTGGTGGTGGCGTTCGACGTGCTCGAGCACCTCGACGACGACAAGGCCGCCGCGGCCGGGGTCTTCGACGCGCTGAAGCCGGGCGGTCATTTCCTGGTGGCGGTGCCGTGCGACCCGAAGCTGTGGTCGGCGCACGACGACGCGGTGGGCCATGTTCGTCGCTACACCCGGCCGACGCTCACGGATCTGTTGCTGGGTGCGGGTTTCGAGCTCGAGCCGATGACGAGCTGGAACGTGCTGATGCGTCCGCTGGTGAGCCTGCGGCGCCGCAGCAGCACCGGCAGCGACCTCGACAACCCGCCGGCGATCCTGAACAACGCGCTGCGGGCCGTGATCACCCTCGAGCGCTATCTGCCGGTCAAGCAGCTGCCCGGCGTCACGCTGCTGGTGCGGGCGAAGCGCCCGGCGTAAGGCCCAGCTCCGCGAGCAGTTCCGCGCCGAGGGGATCGCCCAGGGCCACCCGGGTCATGGCCTCCTCGTAGCGGTCGCCCGCGAGCACCGCCGCCCGGAGCGCTTCGGCCAGCACGGCCGCAGCCTCCGGGAAGGCGTCCGGCGCCGAAGCGCCTGACACCAGCCGCCTCGGCCCGGCCGAAGCCCTCGAATCCGGCCCGGCCGAAGCGCCTGAGGTGCGCTTCGCCGATGCCTCCGCGGCCAGCAGCACCTCACCGAGTTCGCGGGTCGCGCCGATCCGCGAACCGCCCTCGCCCAGTTGCCCGGCCAGGTCGACGGCCTCGCGCAGCAGCTCCGCCGCCCGCCCGAACGAAAGACGCCGCGCCGCCGTCACTCCCAGCCCGCGCAGGGCGTCGATCCGGCCCACCGGGTAGGCGATCTCGTCGGCGATGCGCAGCGCGAGCCGGAACGACTCCTCGGCCTCGTCGAGCCGTCCGAGCTGTTCCTGCGCCAGCCCGAGGTTGGACAGCACGGCGTTCTCCCCGGCCCGGTCGCCGAGGTGACGCTGAATCTCCAGGCCCCGGAGCAGCGCGGTCTGGGCCGGTTCCGGCTCGCCCCGGTAGAGCAGCAGCGCGGCCAGGTTGTTCAGCGCCTTGCCGAGCCCGGGCCGGTCGCCGATCTCCTCCAGCAACGCCACGGCCTGCTCGTGACACGCTGCGGCGCGCGGGTAGTCGCCCAGCCGGCGGTGCACGATGCCGAGGTTGAACAGGGTGGCTCCCTCGCCGCTGCGGTTGCCGGCCTGCCGATGCAGTTCCAGGGCCGGCTCCAGGGCGTCGAGGGCCTGCGGGTAGCGGCCGCAGCGCCAGTGGATGATGCCGATGTTCTGCCGGGCCGAGGCCAGGCCCGCCCGGTCGCCGCACTCCTGGAAAAGGACTGCGGCCTCGCTGTGCTCGGCCAGCGCGGGGTCGAACCGGCCGCGCCGCCGGTGCACGAGACCGAGGCGGTCGAGGGCGCCCGCGCGCTCACCCGCGTCCGTCGCCGCCCGCAGGGCCAGGCCGTGCAGGGTCTCGGCGTCGTCGTAGTGGCCGCCGGCGTCGAGAAACGCGGCCAGGATCCCGGAGAGCTCCACGGCGTGTCGCCCGGAGACCCCGGCCACGGCCAGCAGGGTGGCGCGTTCGTCGGAGAGCCATTGCTGGCCGCGGTTCTTCGGGTCGGCGGCGGCCGAGGAGTAGGTGGCGGCGGCCCGGGCGTCGCGGCAGCAGACGTCGAACAGGCGTCGCGACGCCTCGGGGGAGGTCTCGCCGAACTCCGTGGAGTACAAACGCAGCAGGTCGTGCATGCGGAACCGGTTGCCGGGCAGGCGTTCCAGCAGGTGGACGCGGGTCAGGGTGTCCGTGGCGGTGCGGGCCGTGCGCAGGTCGACCCCGAGCAGGGCGGCGCACCCGGCGAGCTGGAACCGGGACCCGGGATGCAGCGCCAGGCGCCGGAACAGCTGGGCGGGCAGCTCCTCGAGGTGCTCGTACGACCAGGAGAACACCGCCCGCACGCCGTCGAGCAGGTCGAGACCCCGCAGTTCGTCGGCCATCTCGGCGATCGACTCGCCCGGGCGGGAATCGATGAGCTCGCCCGCGATCCGCAGGGCGAGGGGCAGCCGGGCGCAGGTGCCGATCAGCTCGGCGACCGGCCCGGGCTCGGAGGTGACCCGCTCGCCGACGAGAGACGAGAGCAGGTCGTGCGCCTCGGCGTCCTTCATCAGATCAACCTCGAGACGCACGGCCCCGTAGTGCACCACGAGCTCGCCGAGGCTGTCGCGGCTGGTGACCACCGCCGCGCACCCGGCACTGCCGGGCAGGAGATCCTCGACCTGGGCCGCGGTGCGGGCGTTGTCGAGCATGACCAGGATCCGCCGCCCCGCCAGCAGCGAGCGGTACAGCCCCGCGCGCTCCCGAGACCCCTCGGGGACGGCGGCTTTTCCGGGGGAGAGGGCACGGATGAACTCGCCCAGCACGTCGTGCGCCGTCACCGCCGGGCCCGGGTGGTAGCCGTGCAGGTCGACGTAGAGCGTGCCGTCCGGATACCACTCGGCCCGGCGGTGGGCCCACTGCCGGGCCAGTGCGGTCTTGCCCACACCGGCGGTTCCGGTGAGCACGCCGATCGGTACGGCGGCCGGCGGCCCGGGTTCGAGCAGCTGGTCCAGGGCGCCGACCAGGGTGTCACGACCGGTGAATCCGTTGACGGCCGAGGGGGTCTGGCGCAGGAGGGCGGTAGGAACCGGAGGCCGTTCCACCGCGTCCGCCATCCCGCCCGTCGCCCTCAGCCAGAGCGCGTGGAACCGCGCCGGATCCGCCCCGAGCGCCTCGACCACCAGCTCGAGCAGCCCCCACCGCGGCGGCCGGGGTTCGGAGAACACCGCCGACACCGTTGTCCGGCTGCACCCCACCTCCCGGGCCAGGTCGCGCAGGCTGGGGCGGCCGGCCCGGTGGTGTGCCTCGTGCAGGGCCTCGGACAACGTGCGCAGGTCTCCCGGAGGCAGTTCCGGCCTGGTCAGCACACCCATGGCAGTCCCGATCCGTCAGTCTTCGTCAGGTTCCGTCAACCCGTGCCCGGGCCTTCGTAGCGTCGACGTCACCGGCCGCCAGGAGGGTGGCCGCCGAGAGATGGAGACTTCAATGACCACCATCGATACGTCTGCCCCGTCCAGGTTCGCCGGTGCCGCCAAGGTCTACGAGCTGCACACCGAGATCGCCCGGGCCGGTGGCCTGAACGCCTCGAAGTCCAACCTCAGCGAGCTCACGGCGGACACCGATGTCGCCCGGGAGCTGCTCGCGTTCCTGATCGGCTCGGGCCTGCTCAGCCAGCGTCAGGCCGAGGCGCTGTGGGAGCTGATCACCGGGGGCGGCGGATTCACCGACCTGCCGGAGATCCCGTTCGACGAGGGCCGTCCCGGTCCGTCCGTCTACGACCTGGTGCGGGCGTCCCTGGCCGCGCGGGCCGCTCAGGCCGAGGGCTCGGTGGACTCGATCGACAGTGTCCAGACCGTGGTCGAGGTGATCGTGGCGGTGGCCGAGGCGATCCAGACCGCGGGCGGGGCGGTTTCCGACGCGATCAGCTTCCTCGCCGGTCTGTTCAGCTGATCATGACCGAGGATTCGGAGGTCCTGCGCTACCTCGAGCGGTTCGGGTACCTGAGCCCGGGCCGTGAGCGCACCGACGACTCCACCGCGCTGGCCCTGGCCCGGTTCCAGGGCCGGCTCAACCTCCCGGTCACCGGTCTGCTCGACGAGAACACCCGGTCGGCGGTTGATTTCGATCGATGCGGAATGGTGGACGCGTCGGACGGCCTGGCGCTCAAGGTCTCCTGTCCGTGGGGGTCGGGGGAGCTGAGGTACGCGTTCGGCACGCCGTGTCACGACTACGAGGAAGCGTTCGACGCGGTGGAACGGGCCGTCGCGACCTGGGCCGCGGTGGTGCCGCTGGTGGTGAAACGGGTCGAGAACGCCGCCGACGCGGACGTTCTCGTCGAGTGGCGGCCCGCCGACGACCCCGATCACAGCATGGTCGGAAAGGTCCTGGCCCACGCCGACTTTCCCGGTCAGTGCTGGAGCATCACCCCGGACCGGCCCAAGCCGCTGCATTTCGACGACTCCGAGCACATCTGGTGCGACGGCGCGATCCGTGGCGCGTTCGACGTCGAGACCGTGGCCCTGCACGAGTTCGGGCACCTGCTCGGGCTCACGCACGGCACGGTCGCCGGGTCGGTGATGTACCCGGCGATCAGCAGTCACTACGTGCTGCGGGAGCTCCAGCCCGACGACCGTGAGCGGCTGGGGGTGCTCTACCCCTGGAGCACGTCTTCGGAGGAGTCGTAGGCGACGTGGTAGGTCGGGCGCCCCTGCAACTGGGTGTAGAGGCGCCCGACGTACTCGCCCATGATTCCCAGGCACAGCAGCTGCACGGCGCCGACCCCGGCGACCACCAGGAACGTGGACGTCCAGCCGGGAAGCGTGTGATCGGTGACGAAGGCCCCGAACGCCACGGCGAACAGCAGAGCCGTGACCGCGGCGCCACCCAGCCCGAACCAGGTGGCCAGGCGCAGCGGGGCGATCGAGAAACCGGTGAGGCTGTCGACCGACAGCCGGATCATCCGGGCCAGCGGGTACTTGGTGGTGCCGGCGGCGCGTTCCTCCCGCCGGTACTCCACCTGGGTGCTGGGGAAGCCGAGGGCCGGGATGACCAGGCGCAGCACCCGGTTCTGGGCGGGCAGCCGGTTCACCGCGTCGACCGTGGCGCGGGACATCAGCCGGAAGTCGCCGGCGTCGGCGGGCACGTGGTGCCCGACCAGGCGCCGGATCAGCCGGTAGTAGACGTTGGCCGTGTGCCGCTTGAACATCGAGTCGGTGGTGCGGTCGTTGCGCACCCCGTAGACCACGTCGGCGCTGCGCTCCTGGGCGGCGGCCAGCATGGCGGCGATGGTCTCGGGCGGGTCCTGCAGGTCGGCGTCGATCGTGGCGACCCACTGGCCGCGGGCCCGCATCAGCCCGGCCGAGAGAGCGGCCTGGTGACCGGCGTTGGCACGCAGCCGCACGATCCGCAGCTGCTCCCAGTCGCGCCGGGACTTCTCGAGCAGGGCGGGGGTGGTGTCGCGGCTGCCGTCGTCGACGACGAGCACCTCGTAGGTCTCGCCGAGGTCGTCGAGCACGGGCCGCAGGCGCTCGACGAAGAGGCCGATGACGGCTTCCTCGTCGAACATCGGCACGACCACACTCAGGTGCGGCGGCACGGCTGGGGGATTCATCCCCTCCAGCCTAGTGGCCCGGGACGGTGACGCGTTTCCCCGGGCCCGTGGGGTGTCCGCGCCCGTCGCGCCCCGGCATGGCACACTCGGAGCCTGCCCGGGACGATCACCCCGGCACCCCGTTCGATGAGAGGTCATGACGATGTTCGTCCCCACCGCGCTGGTCGCGGCCGCGACCGAGGCCGCCGAGGAACACCACGAGCTGCCGCTGGACAACTGGGTCTACCCGGTCATCGCGGGCGTTCTCTTCTTCGCGCTGTTCCTGCTGACGTACGCGTTCCGGAACGTCTCGCACAACCACTGACGACATGGGTGAACCCAGCGCCGCCGCCGGGCGGCGGCGCATCGGCGTGATGGGTGGCACCTTCGACCCGATCCACCACGGTCACCTGGTGGCGGCGTCGGAGGTGGGCAGCCGCTTCGGGCTGGACGAGGTGGTCTTCGTGCCCACCGGCGAGCCCTGGCAGAAGGTGGACGACCGCCGGGTCAGCCCGGCGGAGCACCGCTACCTGATGACGGTCATCGCGACCGCCTCGAACCCGGGCTTCACGGTGAGCCGCGTCGACATCGACCGTGGCGGGCCGACGTACACCACCGACACCCTGCGCGATCTCGCGGTGGAACACCCCGACGCCGACCTGTACTTCATCACCGGCGCCGACGCCCTCACGGCCATCCTGGGCTGGAAGAACCCGGACGAACTGTTCCGGCTGGCGTACTTCATCGGCGTCACCCGGCCCGGCCACCGGCTGGACTCCTCCGGGCTGCCGGCCGACCGCATCAGCCTGCTCGAGGTGCCCGCCCTGGCCATCTCGTCCACCGACTGCCGCGACCGCGTCGCCGACGGTGAGCCGGTCTGGTACCTGGTGCCCGACGGCGTCGTGCAGTACATCAACAAGCACCGTCTCTACCGCGCGTGAATCCCGGTCTGCCGCAATCGTGAGAAGGTTGGGCACGTGACCGCGTCAGACCGTGCCATCGACCTCGCGACCCGCGCCGCCCGTGCGGCGTCGGAAAAGCTCGCCACCGACATCGTCGCCATCGACGTCAGTGATCACCTGGTGATCACCGACACCTTCCTGGTGGCCTCGGCGAACAACGAGCGCCAGGTGAAGTCGGTCGTCGACGGCGTGGAGGAGGAGCTGCTCAAGGCGGGCGCCAAGCCGATCCGCCGTGAGGGCCAGCAGGAGGGCCGCTGGGTCCTGCTCGACTTCGGCGACATCGTGGTGCACGTGCAGCACGTGGAGGAGCGCGAGTTCTACTCGCTCGAGCGTCTCTGGAAGGACTGCCCGGTCATCGAGCTGCCCGAGGAGATCAACGCCGACGCCAAGACCTCGCTGACCGAGCGCTGGGGCATCACCGAGGACACGAGCGCCCAGGACGAGGCGTGACGGCCAACCGGGTCATCCTGGTTCGCCACGGCCGCACCACCTGGAACGCCACCGCCCGCTTCCAGGGCCAGACCGACGTGCCGCTCGACGACGTCGGCCTGGGCCAGGCCCAGCGCACCGCCGAGGCGCTGTACGACCAGCTGGTCGGCACCGAGGTGCGCATCGTCTCGTCCGACCTCTCCCGCGCCGCCCAGACCGCGCGCGCCCTGGCCACCAAGCTGCACGTGGAGATCGAGCTCGACCCGCGTCTGCGGGAGATCTCGGCCGGTGAGTGGGAGGGCCGCACCCGCGACGAGATCATCATGGCCTGGCCCGAGGACTTCGAGTCCTGGCGGATGGGCCGCGACGTGCGCATCGGCACCACCGGCGAGAAGCGTTCCGAGGCCGCCGACCGGTGCGCCGCCGCGATTCTCGAGGCCGAGAAGGCGATGGACCACGGCACCCTGGTCTGCGTCTCGCACGGCGGTGCACTGCGCGGGGCGATCTTCTCGTTGCTCGGCACGCCCGACTGGCCCTGGAACGCGCTCGAGGGCCTGCGCAACGCGCACTGGGCCGAGCTGCAGAACACCGAGCGGGGCTGGCGGCTGAGCCGCTACAACGTCTCCTGAAGCTTCTCGGTCAGTGCTCACACCTGCCCCTCGCAGATCGGCCGGCAGCGCTTGAGCGCCACCGCCTGATCCATCTCGAGGCTCTCCCAGGCCAGCAATGGTGGACGTGGTGGTCAACGCGTCGGGGATCGAGGACGCCCGTCCCGGGTCGGCCGTCGGGTCGGTGCCGCTCGTGGAGATCCCGGCGACGGCCGCCTACCTGGACGAGCTCCGGGCCACCGGCGGGCCGGTCCTGATCGGCGTCGACCTGTACCACCCGGCTGAGGGTGGCCAGGTGCGCAACCTCACGTCCGGCCTGCGGGAGGGAGGTCGCCGCTACCTGCGGGCCGACTTCCCCGACCATCTCCTGGTCGGCGGGCCCCGGCGGATCCAGGTGCGCACCTACCTGACCCTGAGTTCGGGCCTGGCCACCACGTCCCTCGGTCTGGTGGCCCATATGCCCTGGTTGCGTGGAGTGATCGCGCGCTCGCCGCACCTCGGCTCGAGCGACTGGCACGTGATCGCGGTGAACCGCCGCACCCGGCAGCGGCTGAGCGCCTCGGGCACCGGACAGTCCTACGCCACGGGCGTTCTCACGGCCCTGATGGCGGAGGGTGTGGCGACGTCGAGGCCGTCCGGGCCGGTCACGGCTGATGCGGTGATCACGCTCGAGGACGCGCTCGGGGGCCTCGATTTGTAGTTGCACCCCTGTCTTGCGATAAAGTTTCACAGCACCGAACGGGAGGGGAAACCTTCTCGGCGCGGTGAACGGTAAGGGGCTGTAGCGCAGCTGGTAGCGCACCTCCATGGCATGGAGGGGGTCAGGGGTTCGAATCCCCTCAGCTCCACCGACGCAGAGGGCCCGGTCATAGCGACCGGGCCCTCTGCGGTTTGTCCAGGCCGCGTACCGCCCTGAGGCCGGCCGAGGTCTTCGCCGCGGGGAGATTCTGCGCACCGCACTCGCTCAGGCGGGCTGACGACAGGCTCGGGCCGCCTGGGGGCGGGGCTCGCCCAAGGGTGGACGCGGCGGCGCACCTACCGCGGAAGCGTCAGGTACCGTCCGTCGCCCCGGTAGAGACGGACCCCGTCTCGCCAGGGGAGGGTGTTCCCGATGACCCGGGTCTTCCAGACCCCGTCGCACTCCGTCGTGTTGGCGATCGTCTGGTACGAGCCATGGTCTTCCGAGTAGTACTTCGCGTGCACGCAGTATCCGTCGGTCGACTCGTCGCGGGTGCGCACCTTCCACTGCTCGCCGGCCGTGCTGACGCACAGCTGGCCACCGCCCCACGTGGCGTGTACCTCCGTCCCGCAGTCCCACGTCACGGCCTGGGCCGAGCCCGCCGTGCCGATGCCGAGCCCGGTCAGCGCCAGGGCACTGGCCGCGACGAGCGAGAGCGATCTGAATCGGTTGAGCATTCCGTTGCCTCCGATCGACGATCCATCGATGGGATCATGCTCATGTTGACTCTCGCTTTACTCAAGCAAAAGGTGCGCGCAACAACTCATCTCCGCCCTTCGTCCTCGCGCAACTCTTTTTCGGAAATCTGACCCACTCGGGCAACTTTCGCGCCCGGCGGTCCGTCTGAACCGGCGAAACCAGCCCGCACCCGCGGGCCCCGGGACGCCGATGAAGGGTTGGACGACAACGATGAAGCAGCGCAAGCGCGTACTGGGTGTCGGTGGTGCGGCGACGCTCGCGGTCGCGGCGGCGGCGACCGTCGCGGTGGTGAACCTGCAGGGTGCCACGGCGGCCGAACCCAGTGGTGCGAACGGCTTCGCGGCCCAGAACGGCGGCACCACCGGTGGCGCGGGCGGTACCACCGTGAAAGCGACCACGGGCACGCAGATTCACGAGGCGCTGTGCGGTCGGGCGAGCAACAGCACGCCGATCATCATCCAGGTCTCGGGCACGATCACGGTCGGCAACACGGCCAAGGTGTCGGGCAGCTGCAACACCGCGGCCGGCGTCATCGAGCTGAAGGACATCAGCAACGTCACCCTGGTCGGCGTCGGCAGCACCGCCGTGTTCGACCAGATCGGTATCCACGTGCGCAATTCCAAGAACGTCATCCTGCAGAACCTGCACGTGAAGAACGTGAAGAAGTCCGGCTCGCCGACCTCGAACGGCGGTGACGCGGTGGGTCTGGAGACCGACGTCTCCAACGTCTGGGCCGACCACCTGACCCTCGAGGCCTCCGGCGGTGAGGACGAGGGCTACGACGGGCTTTTCGACATGAAGTCGGGCTCGAAGTACGTGACGCTGTCGTACAGCATCCTGAAGAACTCGGGCCGTGGCGGCCTGGTGGGTTCCAGCGACACCGACTCGGCCAACGGCCCGGTGACCTACCACCACAACTACTACCAGAACATCGACTCGCGGGCGCCGCTGCTGCGCGCGGCCACCGCGCACATCTACAACAACTACTACGAGAAGCTGAACAAGTCCGGGATCAACCCCCGCAACGGCGGTAAGGCCCTGGTGCAGAACAACTACTTCAAGGACTCGAAGGACGTGCTGGGCACGTTCTACACGAGCCTGAAGGGCACCTGGCAGACCTCGGGCAACGTGCTCGACAACGTGAGCTGGACCGCTGCCGACTCGGAGAACTTCCCGGCCGGGGCGAGCATGGCGTCCACCGGCACCGTCACCGTGCCCTACTCGGCGACCCTCGACGCCGCGTCCTGCGTGCCCGCCGTGGTCAAGGCCACCGCCGGTGCCGGCACCGGCCTGAAGGTCTCGGACGGCACCTGCACCCCGACCAACGTGCCGACCACCACCAGCGCGCCGGGCACCACGACGCCGCCGGTCAGCACCACCACCCCGCCGGTGACCTCGACCACCCCGCCGGTGACCTCGACCACCCCGCCGGCCTCGGGCGGCACCAACCTCTCGCTCGGCGCGGGCGCCGACGGCAGCAGCAAGGCCTCGGGCTCCAGCTTCGGCAATGTCATCGACGGCAACACCAGCACGTACTGGCAGCCGAGCGGCAACACCGGCGACATCTCGGTTAAGTGGACGAGCGCCAAGACGGTCGGCTCGATCGTGATCAAGGAGGCCTCGGGCAGCAAGGTCACCTCCTGGAAGCTGATCGACGAGACCAACGGCAAGACGGTCTCGACCGGCACCAACTCCGGCACCAAGACCTTCACGCCGATCTCGACCAAGAAGCTGACCTTCCAGATCGTCTCGGCGACGGGGACGACGAAGATCACCGAGTTCGAGACCTACGCGAAGTGACGTGAGGTGGCCCCTGCTCAAGGGGTGGTCATGAGCAGTCCCGGAAGTGGGATATGCTCATGGAGCTTCCTGAGCAGGGAAACCGCCTCGGCGGGTTCCGAATCAGGGGCGGGGCTGTAGCGCAGCTGGTAGCGCACCTCCATGGCATGGAGGGGGTCAGGGGTTCGAATCCCCTCAGCTCCACCAGAGGAGCATTATTCGAACATGTGTCGTGCTCCATGCGACCAGCGGAGAAGGCAGCAGAGGGACCGTCGATGACGGTCCCTCTGTCTCGTTTGGGGGACTTGTTGGCTTGCTCGGGGTGGGCGGCGGTCATGAGGTCGTGGACTGGTTCTGTGTAGTTCTGTCCGGCGATGGTGACGTCGGGATCGTCCGGGTCGAGGTCGACGAGCAGCTGTTCGAAGATGGCCTGGTTGAGCTGGCGCTTACCGCTGCCGGGGAGCCGTCGGTAGAGCTCGTCGGGGCGCTCGAGCAGGTCCAGTTGAGTGGTGAGGACGTCGGCGCCCTGTTGGCGGCGTTCGCCGGTGGAGGACCACTCGCTTTGGGTCCCACGCGCCGCTATTTCGTCCGGCGCGATGCTGACCGCAGCGAGCTCATCGAGCTCACGCGGGCGCTCGGTGTCCTTGGTCCCATGCGTAGGGCCCTCGATGTCCTGGGAGCGACAAGAGCGGGCCGACACGGGCCGGTGCTGTAGGCCCGGCGTCCTGGGCTGCGCCTGCCTCTACCGAAATCGGGCATCCTGGACGTTCGGCAAGACGTGTGAAGTCAGTTCTACAAAGGTCGGCCACTTCTACAAAACCTTTGTATATTTGAGTGGTGACCCCGGATGAGCTGGCTGCGTTGATCGTCGATCTGCGGCAGGAAGGCAGTGATACTCCTGAGATCGAGGTCAAGCGGGCAGCCGGAGGGTTTCCGGACAGCGTGCTGCCCACGGTGTCTGCCTTCGCGAACACGCCTGGTGGGGGAGTGATCGTTTTTGGGTTGGACGAGCGGGACGGCTTCGCCGCAGTGGGTGTGTATGACGTCGTCGCCTGCAAGGCCACGCTGGCGACGAAGACCCGCCAGGCCCTGGACCCGCCGGCCACCTTCGAGGCCTGGGACCTGGAGTTCGAGGGTGCCGCCGTCCTGGTAGCGAAAATCCATGAGCAGCCCTCCCACGGAAAGCCCTGCCGGGTCACCTCCTCCGGCAAGGCCTACCTGCGTTCTTACGATGGCGACTACGAGCTGTCCCAGGTCGAGGAGCAGACTTTTATCGCCAATCGCAGTACTCCGATGTTCGATCAGCAGGTCGTCCCTGGCGCGACCAGGAACGACCTGCATCCGGATCTGCTGGCGGCGTATCTGGCCTCTTGCCGTGCCTCGTCCACCGCGCTGGCCGCAATGCCGGACGACGAGGTCCTGTACCGCACGGGCGTCACCACCGGCTCGGATCGCTCACCCAGCCTTGCCGGTCTGATCGCGTTGGGCACTTACCCGCAGCAGTACGTCCCCAACGCCGTGATTCAAGCCTCCGTAGCTCCGCGGGCGGGTGACCCACCGGGCACCCGGGCCGCCGACGTGCGCCGCTTCGACGGGCCGCTGCCACTCATGCTCGACGAGGCCCTGCGTTGGGTCCAGCGCAACACCCGCACCAGAGTTCGTTTCGGTATTGACGGCCAAGGACGCGACGAGCCCGAATTCCCGGTTGAAGCTGTCCGCGAGCTGCTGTCCAACGCCTTGATCCACCGTGATCTCGGCCCCTACGCCCTCACCCAGGCCATCACGCTGCGGCTGGATGAACGGCAGCTGGTCCTTTCGAACCCCGGTGGCCTGTGGGGGATTACCGTTGACCGGCTCGGTAAGACCGGTGTCACCTCGGCTCGCAACGGTCAGCTCCTCAGAATCTGCCAGAACGTGCGCAGTCAGGAGGGCAACCGCGTCGTAGAGGCGCTCGCCTCGGGCATCCCAGCCGTCCTGTCCAGCCTTCGGGACGCCGGCATGGTCCCGCCTCGGTTCCACGACCAGGGAATCAGCTTCACCGTCGCGGTTCCCAATCACGCGCTGCTGGCTCGCGAGGACTTGGACTGGCTGGCCGGGCTTCCGGCTGCGGCGACGCTCGGGGATCGTCAGAGACATGCCCTGGTAGCGATGCGGCGCGGGCAGACCTGGACCAATCAGAGCTTCCGGGAAACTTTTCCGATGGACTCGCGCGAAGCCCGGACCGAACTCGCCGGGCTCGTCGAGGCAGGCGTCGCTACGGCTGATGGTGAACGTGGCGGACGTGTGTACCGAATCGCAGCTCACCTGACCGGCGAAGCGCTCATTCCGACAGCGCGGATCACTTCGCAATCCGCACCGCAGCCTGGGAACTCGCCAGCCGATAAAACATCGCCCAACGCCCGACGAAAGAACTGGGACCTCATCCAGCGGCACCTGAACACCGGCGATATGACGGCTGTCGAAATCAGCGAAGCCACTGGGTTGACCGCCAGGCAGGTTCAGTACGCGCTCCAACTCATGCGGGAGGCGGGCTCCGTCGCCCTGATCGGTAGCCAAGGCCACCGTGACAGCCGATACCGGATAGTGGCGCCACCTCAAGGCGATTGATCGGCAACCTGATCGAGCCTGGCGCAGCAGATCCGACCAAAGGTGTCAGGCGCTTGAATCCTGCCGGAGAAGTTCTTCGTGATCGTCGACCACGTTTCGTACCACCGATCCTGAGCGAAGGTGTCGCCCAGCACTGGCAGGACCGCTCCCGTGCGTGGATCGATTGAGCCATGAACGGGGGACAGGGGTGGAGCGATCATCGGTCTCGGCCGTGGCTGTCGCGCATCCGCACACCCAGGTTCCTGAGGTTCGACCAGACGGTCTTGGGGCGACGCCGAGTCGATTGCCGATGCGGGTCAGCGACCAGCCGCCCTCGTACCGGCGCGCTGCCTCCGTCGCGGCGGTGTTGTCCAAGCCCAGGCGGCGCATCATTGTTCCGCTGCGATGGAGATGCGCGGAAACGGTTCGTCGGTGAATGCCGAATTTCCAGGCCAACTCGTTAATCGTTGCACCTTGGCGATAGCGGTTCGCGAGCGTCCGGATCTGATCGTCGGTGAGACGCCTGAGCGGTCGAGGCCGTTTGGGCGGTGACAGGGGGGCACTGTCGTCACTCTCAGACGGTGAGGCGCGCGGGGGAAGGCGCTCTGACCAGGGCACAAAAGTTCGAACAACGTCCCATCAGGACCACATCAGAACGCCCAGGCCGACAGGCCTGGGCGTTCTTTCGTTGGCATCCGCGCAATCAGCCCCGGCGGGTCACGGGCACTGCGCCGGTGCCGCCGGCCACACGGCGAAGGTGAGGGTCACCACCGAGCCCTCGGGCACGGAGGAACCGGCCGCCGGGCTCTGCCGGATCACCTGCCACCTGTCGTAGGAACAGTTGTTGTCCTTGTACTCCTTGAAACCGAGCCGGAAGCCGGCGGCCAGCAGGTCGTCGATCGCGATGCCGACGTTCTTGCCGACCTCGTCCGGCACGATCACGGTGGCCTGGGTCTGCGCGGCGCCGGTCACCCGGGTCGGCGCGGCCGACGCCGGCGAGACCGTGCCCAGGGACAGTGCGATGGCCGTCCCCACGACCAGCAGGGGCGCCACGACGGAGCGGATCTTCATGGAGAATCCCTTTCCCATCCAGAGTTCGAGGGTGTCCGAGTTCCCGCTCACTGTGGACGGGACCGCTGGAACGGCCCTGAAACGGCGTGAGAGCTCCCGGCTCAGCGCACCTTCACGAAGTCGCTGCCCGAGTACGAGGCCGCGATGGTGTCGCTGCCGGGGTAGTACGCCCTCCAGTACCCCGAGCGGGTGGCCGTCACCTGGGTGCGCAGCTGCCCGGCCGTGGCCGTGACGGTCTTCACCGTGCGGAAGGTCTTCTGACCGGACGCCCTGAACTGAACCTTCACCCGCGCGTCCACCGTGCCCCAGGTGCCGTCGTTCCAGTCGGCGGTGGACAACGTGGCCGACACCTTGAGCCGCTTGCCCTTGCGGACGGGCTCGGGGGAGGCGTTGAACGTCGACCCGAACTGCGTCTTGCGCAGCAGGGTGATGGTTTCGGACAGGCCGTCGAGGTGGGTGTCGTCGTCGTCCTTGTCGTTGTGGTTGGCGTCGACGAAGGCGCTGGCCGAGATCAGGTTGGGCCCGGCGAGATCGTTGCCGGGAATGAAGTCGTAGCCGTAGTACGTGCCGCCGTTGGGGTTGATGACTCCCGAACCGCCGTGTGTGCAGTCGAAATTCGTCGGCCCCTGCACCATCGCGTAGTTGCACGCCGCGAACCGGAACGAGTGGGCGCTGGTACCGATGAGCTGGCCGCGCACGGAGAACTTGATGTCCTGGTCGTCGCAGGTCGTACGGACCCCGAACTGCACGCGCTCGCCCTCGATCCCGATGACGGCGCGCTGCGGCAGGATGTCGGTGATGCTGCACTCGGCCGTGCCGGCGGCGTGCGCCGGACCGGCGAGCAGGAGTGAGGTTGCGGCCAGGGCGGCAGTGGCCAGCCCAGCTGTGACGGTGCGTCTGATCATCGGGGATCCCCCTCTAAGTGGTCCTGACATGGAGCGCGGGATACGCGCGGCCAGAACCCGTCGTGGCGGGTAAGCCATTGGCCAGCAACGTATTTAGGTGATCGCCGGACCCTTACCCGTCCGGGACACTCTCACGGTAGGACGCATTGGCGCAGAATGTCGGGTTTTGCTCGAAAATGCGCGCGCGTGCTTACGAGCCCACGAAGAGCTCGGTGATGGCGGTGTAGTCGCTGAGGGCGTGACCCGGGGTGCTGGTCGAGTCGATGCGCAGCGTCACGCGCTGAGCCTGCACCGGCTCGATCGCCTGGTACTGGATGGTGCGGACGTCGTCGGCGAGTTTCTGCCGCACGCTCGTGCCGTCGTCGAACATCCAGGTCACCTGGAGGATCTTGCGGCCCATCTCGTACGCGTCGTTGCCGTTGGTCCCGTCCACCTTGGTGTAGCCGTTCGTGAGCCCGACCTGCGTGATCTGCGAACGGTTCTTCAAGTCGATCGTGATGGCGCGCCCGTTGTAGAACGTGGCCACCCGCCAGGCCGTGGTGAGGTCACCGTCGACCATGTTGCTCGCGTCGTAGGTGATGAGGTCACCCGCGCCGTCTTCCTGGGGCGTGTCGGTCTCCTCGGCGGTGACGACGGCCCCGGTGGCCAGGTTCACCCCGGTCGGCCGGGGAGCGGTGCTCGGCGAGGCCAGATCGGCGGGCAGCTGGGGCTTCCAGCTCGAGGAGACCTCGGAGTCGCGGGTGACGAACTGCAGCACCAGGAACGCCGACAGCAGCACGGCCACCAGGCCGGCCCCCCGCACGACGAGAGGCCGCTCGGACGTGCGGTACGCGCCGGGAGGGGCAGCCGGCACCGGGCCGGCAGTTGTTGCCCCGGAGAGCCGCAGCGCGAGACCGCAGCGCGGGCATTCGGGATCGGCCTGCAGGTAGGCCGCGCCGCACCGGGTGCAGTTCACCGGGTCGGCCCGTCGAGGACGACCTGCGTGCGGTGGCGGAGTTCCTCGGTGTCGTAGCCGGACTGCTCGAGCGTGGTGGCGACGGTCTCCAGCACCTGTTGCTCGATCCTGCGGGCGTGCCGCTCGACGGCCAGACCGGCCAGGAAGTCTCCGGAGGCGTCTTCGGCCCCCAGCTCGCGCACCGAGGCCCGCGCCCCCCGGCCGGCGGACGACGTGGTGCCCAGCTGCCGCAGCTGCTGACGCAGCCCGCCGGACCCGGGCCCGGCCGCCGTGAGCAGCAGGCGGAGCGGCGCTCGCAGCAGGAGGTCGGGCAGGTCGGGGAGCGCACCCAGCGCCGTGCGGAGCACCACGCCGGGGCCCCGGCCGAGCTCAGGCTCGCGATAGGCCGCCCGCACCGGCGCAATGCTGCTGCTGAACAGTTCGAGGTGCAGGGACCGGCCCTGAACCTCGCAGCGCACGAACACCCAGATCTCGGTCTCGCCCGCGGTCGAGCGCACGGCGAGGTAGCGGTTCGCGCCGGTGGCGACGTCGTCCATCTCCTCGGGGGACAGGCGGTGCCGCAGCAGGCCGGTCGACGGGTCGACGAGCGCCAGGGTGCTGGGGGCCAGGATCCGCTCCTGCACCGACACCTCCTCGGCGTCGCCCAGTTGCGCGTCGGCCCCGCTCAGCTGGGACACCGCGAGGGACAGGGCATCTCGTAGCGCCTCGGTGGTGAGGGGGAGGCCACCCGGCCCGGCCAGGACCAGGGGGACACTGCCCGTCCAGCTGTTCACGACGGTGCCGCTCCCGACGAACGGGTGCTCCGCGGCGTAGTAGGTGACGTTGCCCGTCTGCGCCTGTGCCACGTAGGCGATGCGGGCGCTGTGCCTGCGCGGCTCGGCCGGGCTGTCGTCGGGATCGAAGACCGGGGCCGTGAGGTGGTCGAGGATCGTCTGCCGGTTGACCAGGCGCTCCACCACCACGGCGGTCCAGGCGGCGCCCAGCAGGACGGCGAGCACACCCAGCACCCGGCCGAGGGCGCCGGTGAGGGAGACCGGGGCTTCGTAGCCGGTGGAGCCGTTGATCGAGGAGTACCAGCCGGAGTTCGACTCGAACAGCAGGGCCGCGATCAGGACGAGCAGCACGGCCGGCACCACCAGCGCGAGCGCCGCGAAGGCCTTCAGCCGCAGCATCGCCTTCAGTGCGCGCCAGCCCAGCATCACCGCCCCGGTGAGCGCGAGCACCCCCAGCACGGTGCGGCCCTCGACCACCAGGAACAGCAGGAGGATGCCGGTGAGCGCCGCGTCGCGGGCGAGCTGGTGACGCCGGGCGTTGAGGGCGTGCCGCACCACGGGAACGGCGTCGGTGGTGAAGGTGGGGGCCACGGCCCGGTCCCGCCGGGCCAGCACCTCGTCGAGCACGGCGTCGCGGAAGTCGGCGTCGAGATAGGTGCCGACCGCGAGGTGACGCGTCGAGCTGCTGCGGAGCATTCTCTGCCGCGCCGACGTCTGGAGTGTTCCCGCCGTGCTCACACAGCCCCCGATGATCGACCTGAAGCGAGCATATCAACCAGGTCTGTCAATACTGGTCGGGCCAGGCCTTACCCGTACGCAACAGACGCGGCCGGCGGGTGTGCTCGCGCGCCCTCGCCGGGGCACCACGCGTCTTCCGCTGGGCCGACTCGAGCTGCTCCCGGATCACCGCGGACGTACGCACCGCGTACGGGTCGCGCAGGATCGACATGTGGTCGCCGGGCACGTGCGTCAGGCGCCAGGTTCCGGTCAGATACGGCGCCCACGAACGGCGTACGGCCTTCTCGTCGCTGTCGGCCGCCACGATCACCAGCGTCTCGCCGTCGTAAGCCTTTGCGCGGTAACGCATGTGCAGGAAATTGCTCTGCCGCCAGAACCGCCAGTACTGGTCGTCGCCCGGCGTGCCGCGCAGACCGGTGGTGGCCACGCCGAGCACCGCGCGGAACTTCTGCACGGTCGAACCCTCCAGGGGCACGTGCGATTTGCCGTCGGGCGGGAATGAGTCGAGCACGATCAGCAGCGCCACCTCCTGCCCGGCCTCGCGCAGTTGGTGGGCCACCTCCAGCGAGAGCACGCCGCCGAACGAGTGCCCGGCGATGAAGTACGGACCGGCCGGCTGGATCGAGCGCAGCGTGCGGATGTGACGGCGGGCCGAGGCCTCGACGCTCCAGTCGGGCACGCCGCGGGCCTCCAGGCCGTGTGCCTGCAGTGCGAAAACCGGCTGGTCGGAGGGTAGATGACGCGTCAGTGGCACCATCGTGACGCCGAGACCGCCCCCGCCGGTGAAGATGAAGAGTGGCGGGCGGCTGCCCCCGGCGCGCAGCGGGATCAGGGTCTGACCGGCCGCGTCGATCTTGCGGGTGACCCGCTCGGCGAACTCCTTGAGCGTGGGCGCCTGCACGAGCACCGTGGTCTGCGCCTCGTTGGAGGGCACCCCCAGCTCGGCGGCCATTCGCGTCATCAGGCTCTCGGCGGCCAGTGAGTCGCCGCCGAGCTCGAAGAAGTCGTCGTCGAGCCCGATCTCGGGCAGGGCCAGCACGCTGCACCACAGTGCCCGCACGACCTCCTCCCACTCGCTCAGGTTCTCGGAGCCCTGCCCGGCCTTCACCACGGGCGGTTCCGGCAGCGCGGCGCGGTCGAGCTTGCCGCGGTCGGTGCGCGGCAGTGCCTCCAGGAAGACCACCGTCTCGGGCACCATCCACGAGGGCAGCAGCGTGGCCAGGTGCTGGCGCACCACGGTGGCACTGGGCCGGTCGGAGCTGGAGACGATGTACGAGACCAGGCGTTTCCCGGTGGCCCCGTTGCCGCGTTCGGCGCCGACCGTGATCGACTCGCGCAGGTCGTCCAGGGAGGACAGGGCCGCGTCGACCTCACCGGGCTCGACCAGGTAGCCGCGGATCTTGACGCTGTGGTCGCGGCGGCCGAGCAGACGCAGCACGCCGTGTTCGTCGATCGTGCCGACGTCGTTGCTCCGGTAGGTGCGGTCGATTCCGGTTCCGCTGAAGGCCTTGTCGGTGGCGGCGGGGTCGCCCAGGTACCTCAGCGCGAAGTGCGGGCCGGTCAGGGTGACGGTGCCCGTGCCGCTGACCGGGGAACCGTCGTCGTTGACCAGACCGAGGCGGACGTCGGGCATCGGGGCGCCGGAGGGGAGGACGCCGTCGACCGGGGGATGGGTGGGGTCCACCCGGTACTCGGTGCAGTATCCGGTCTCGGACGAGCCGTACTTGTTGCGGAAGACGCAGGTCTCGGGGAAGAGCGCGCGGGCGGCCTCGAGGTCGGGCCCGTAGGTCGCCTCGCCCGCGAACGTCACCGAGCGGATCGTGCGCAGCCGCTGCGGATCCGGGGAGCTGCCCGTCAGGTTGCGCAGGATGGCCGGGCTGACCTGCAGGATCGTGGCGCCGTTGCGCTCGATCCAGGCGGGCAGTTCGGCCAGGCCCCGGGCCCGGATGTCGTACATCGCGGTGGTGGCGCCGATCAGCGGGCCCGCGCAGGCGGCCATCAGCCCGGCGTAGAAGGCCATCGGGAGGCTGTGGGCGACCACGTCGTCGGCGCCGTAGGTGTCGGTCGCCATCGCGATGGCCCAGGCCTCGCGCACCAGCATGCGGTGGTCGTGGACAACGACTTTGGGACGCCCGGTGGAACCGGAGGTGAAGGCGTACACGGCCGTCGTGGTCGGCTCGGGCGCCTGGGACCAGAGCTCCGCCAGGTCAGCGTCAGTGGCGGTGCTGGTGCCGTCCGGGCTCGACACGATCACGTCGTCGACCAGCTCGGCGGCGGTCTGGGCGTTGGCCTGGTCGGTCACGCAGACCTTCACGTCGACGCGTTCCACGAACGAGCGCAGGCGGGCCACGGGCGTGCGAGGGTCGAGCACGAGCACCGGCCGGCCGGACGCGATGACGCCCCACAGTGCCGAGACCGCGCTCACGTCGTGCGAATACAGCAGGGCCACAGCTCTTTCGGGCGGGGCCGGGGTGGTCTCCCTGACCCCTCGGGCTGGGGAGGTGCCCTCAGCGTCGACTACCTCCCGGCGAACCGCGGCGGTGTGGAGGGCGAACTCGCGGTAGGTGACGCTCGTCGAGTCGTCGCGAACGGCCACGGCGTCGGGCTGAGCGGTGACGACCCGGTGGAGCCGGGCGATCGCGCCGCCGTCGATGTCCGGGTAGCCGAGCGGATCGACCGGGCGCTGCGTCTGCTCGTACCGCGGGTTCATCTCAGCCTTCCTGGCCTGCCGGTTCTGCTGACCGGTGAGTGGGACGGCACAACGTAGGGCCGGGAAAAGGCGGACCGCATCAAATCACATGATCAACACAGGAATTCGCACCGGCAATCACCCTGATGGAGCAGGGGCTTTCCCCTGAGCCGGGTGGCCCGGCAGTCGCCGGAGTCGGCGACGGCCACCGGGCCTCCTCCGCAGGGCGCGTCGGATCAGCTCAGCGGCATGACCCGGGCGACCTTGATCGAGCCGTTCGTGCTGCCCTCGGCCGGGTAGGCCACACTGCCGTCGGCGTAGTCCTTGTAGGCCGTGTAGTTGTGGTCTTTCACGTCGATCGTGAGGGCTGCGCCGACGGTGGCGCCGGTCGAGCGGTCGAGAACCTTCGCCTGCGTGCTGCTTCCCGAACCCCAGGTCAGGAGCATGCGGTCGGCGCCGTAGGGCACCAGGTGCGGATGCTGCGTCGACGCCCCGGGAGTCACCGTCTTGTCGGCGGCCCCGGTGGTGAAGTGCGCGAGCCTGGCGGTGCCGCCCTGGCTCCACGCGTTCCAGTAGCCGGAGTCTTTCGACAGCACCAGGTCTCCGTTGAACAGCGTGCCGTCGCAGGTGCTCGCGGCCACCGTGCGATACGGATCGGGCTGGGCGATGCGGCAGCTGTTGTCGGTGGCGCAGGTCGTCACGAAGTCCTTCTTCGTGGGGTCGTACGCGATCCGGGACGTCCAGGCGTGGCTGCAGCCCACCTCGAAACCCTTGCCTGCCACCGGTTTGCCGGTGGTGGCGTTGACGACCTGCATGCGGTCGCCCTCGTGGATGTCGACGCAGCTGCCGTTCTTCACGGTGATGGCCACCCCGAAGTAGGCCGCGTAGTTCTCGCCGTCGTAGGCCAGCCGGCCGTGGTGCTGGTACCACCAGACGAAGCGGGCGCCGTCGCTGTAGCCCTGGCGGCTGTCGGTGAGGTTGGTGACCTGCTGGTCCCAGACCTGGGCGCCGCTCGTGTCGAAGCGGATCATGTGCATGGTGTTGCACGGGCTGGACTCGCCGCCGCACAGCGGACCGGTGCCGCAGTCACCCTTGCGGGTGATCAGCAGGACGCCGCCCTTGCTGTCGGCCTGCACGTCCTGCAGGTCGAAACCGTCGTAGGTGACGGGCGTGCCGACCAGCTCGTCGTCGCAGTCGAGCTGCCCGAGGTGCACCTTCTCGTCGGTGCCGACCCAGGCCAGCCACGACGTCCCGCCGGGCGACGAGGCGATCGCCATCGGCAGCACCTCGGTGTCGCTCTCCTGGCCGTAGCCCTTCACGTTCACCGGCAGCTTGACGTCGGTGATCTTCACCTCAGCCGCGGCCGAGCCCTTGCGGGCGCAGGTGTCGCCGGCCGGTGCGGTGGAAGGGGCGGACGTGGTGGCGACCGGGCTGGTCGTCCCGCCCGGGTCGGTGGTGCCCGTCGGGTCGGCGGACGCGCTGGGCTCGGCGGACGCGGTCGGCTCGGTGGTGGTGCCGGGCGTCGTGGTGGTCGGGGCGGGCGTGCCGGGACGGGGCTGCCCGTGATGGGCGGTGGGGCGCGGATGGTGCCGCCCGCGCGCCGAGGCCGACTGCACGGCCACGGTGGTGCCCGCGACGGCGATCAGGACGGCGCCGAGGCTCACGGCCCAGATGCGCCGCGAGACCCGGCGTCCGCCTCGGGTTTTGGAGGAGTTTCGCATGCCGCCAGGCTGCCGGAGACCGGTTTAAGCACGCCTGGGGCCTCGGGCTAAATCTGGCATATCTACACCTGTCGGACCAGGCGGCTGCAGTGCGTCGGCGAGGTGCCCCTCTGCGTGCCCGCTGTGAAGATCCCTCAGGTGAGGCGTTGGGCGGACGAGTACGAGCCGCGCCGGGCAAGCATCAGGATGCGTTAAAACTTGCTCCGCGTCGGTTGTTTCGGCTAGGGCTTGAGTGTGTTCTTCCCCGGCCCGCCCTTGAGGGTGTCGGCGCCCGCCCCGCCCGAGAGCAGGTCGTCGCCGCTGTTGCCGTACAGGGTGTCGGCGCCGCCCTCGCCGTAGAGCTTGTCGTCGCCCGGCCCGCCGTACAGCGTGTCCTTGCCGCCGCCCCCGCGGATCACGTCGCTGCCGCCCCCACCGCGCAGGTACTGCTGGCCCAGGCCGGCCAGGATCGTGTCGTCGCCCTGACCACCGTCCACGTCGCTGTAGTTGCCGCTGGTGGTGATCGCGTCCCGGCCGTTGCCGCCCGAGACCGTGGAGACCGAGCCGGTGCTGATCGTGTCGTCGCCGTTCTGGCCCCAGACGAAGGTGCCGTCGGCCGTGGCGGCGTGGCTGCTGTCGAAGGTGTCCTTGCCGTCGCCGAGCCAGAACTCGTTGAAGTAGTAGACCTGCGTGGTGTTGTTGTGGAACTCGACCGAGTCGTTCTGGTCGCGCAGGTTCATGGCCATGCTGGCGTAGGGGTCCTGGCTGTCCATCGGCGCGAGCTCGCAGCGGATGCTGGTGCGGTCGTCGGCGATGGGGTACGAGCAGCCCGCGCCGATCCGCACGTCGACCGAGTCGTCGATCAGGTAGACCAGTTTCGTGCGCGGCTCGTTCCAGGCCACCGACGCCGTGACCTTGTTGATCTGACCCTTCGCGGCCTTGTAGGTCAGCTTCCAGCCGCCGGGGTTCACGCTCGCGGTGGCCGGGTCGCTCGCCGCCTGGGCGGACAGGCCGAACAGGGGCACGAGGGCCAGGGCGAGCACGGACGCGGCGCCGGTCAGGTGGGTGCGGCGGGGGTGCGGAACCATGGCTGGCCTCCAGGTGGTCGTCGTCACACTTCGTGTCGCGGTGGGCACGCTACGCCACAACGGCCCCGGCGGCAGGTCGTGGGTCGGATGTGATTTGGGTGTTTCAGGTTGGCCGGGTGCGCGAGGTCGGGGCACGATGGCCGGGTGGCTGGCCTGGCGCGGACGAAACGGAAAGAACGACCGATGAAGATTCGCCGGGCCCGTGTGGTGACGCTCGCTCCCAGCGGTCGCGTGGCGATGATCGAGCGGTACGTGCGCGGGCACCGGTTCCTCAGCGTGCCCGGAGGCCGCCTGGAGCCGGGGGAGTCGCCCGAGGAGGCCGCCGTCCGCGAGGTCGAGGAAGAGCTGGGCCTGCGCGTCACCCTGGCCGGCCGTCTGCCCGACCACGAGGGCCAGGCCTACTTCCTCGCGGTCGTGCCCGACGAGGCGAAGCTGACCATGTCCGGCCCGGAGACCAAGCACGCCAACCGCAACAACCGCTACACACCCCGCTGGGTCGACGCGGCCACGCTCGACGGTCTGCCCCTGCGCCAGCCGGTGCGCCAGCTCGTCACCACGGCGGCGCTCGCGGTCAGCGCCACGGTGGCGACAGTGAAACCTTCGGTGCACGAAGAAGGCGTCGTCGGCCCGAACGTCCCCCGTTCGGCCCAGAAGCCGACTGAACCCGCGACGGAGACCGCCGAGGTGCTCGACCTCACCACCCTGCCCGAACCGCGTCCCGAGTTCGATCCCGCGGCGGCCACTTTCGGCTTCGGCAGCCGGTTCCGCCGCCGGTTCACCCTGCTCGCGAGCTCCCGCACCCAGCGCGGCGACCGGGTCGGCGCCCGCCGCTGACCAACGCCCACGAACGCCCGACGAACGCCCGGCGAACGGCTGACCGGGTGAGGTGACCTTTGGACAAGCACAGACGGGAGCTTTCCCTCTTGTCCTGATTCGGCCCGGCGATCAGGCTGAGGCCGGTGAGCTCGACGTCGTTGGTCGTGACCTCGCCCTTCCCGTCCGTGCCGCCGTCACGCAGCCGGCAGTGGTCACGAACCCTTGCTGTCACCGTTGCGCTCTCAGCCCTCGGTGCCCTCGTCATGGGCCCGCTCTGGGGTGAGTATCCGGGGGTGGCCGCCGGCAGCCTGCTGTTCGGCGCCCTGCTCACCGGCGCCGGCGTCATCCTCTGGGAAGAACCCGGCCACCGCGCCACCGCCGGCCTGCTGGTCGCCGCGGCCCTGCTGTGGTCGCTGGGCTGGAGCGAGGAATGGGCGTTCGGCCCGATGCCGCTCGTGTCCGGCGTGTCCAGCTACGTGGCACTGTCGCTCGCGGTGTGGGCCATGTTCCGTTATCCCGAGCCCACGCTGATGAGCCGTGCCGACCGCGTCTTCGTGGCGGCGCTCGCGATCGTGCTGGTCGGCGGCATCGTGGCGCAGGACCTCACGATGCTCCCGGAGTGGAAGGACTACGACCCGTCCACCTGGTGGGTCACGGTGTACGCCGACCGGGAGCTGAACCGCGCCGTCATCCAGGTCGCGAGTGCCGGGCAGCTGGTGCTGGCCGGACTTTTCACGCTGCTGTGGATGAACCGCATCCGCCGCATGTGGGGTCTCGACCGGGCCCTGCTCGCGCCGATGGCGATCGCCGCGCCCGCCACCACCCTGGCCGCGGTCACGGTGCCGGTGGCTCAGCTGATCGGCGTGCACGGGGTCTGGAGAGACGCGCTGTTCGCCCTGCAGGCTGCCCTGTTCGCGCTGGTGCCGCTGGCCTTCCTGGCCAGTGTGGTGCGGCGTCGCCTGGCCGACCAGGCGGTGCTCGCGCTGGTGCGGCAGGTGCAGCGGCACCCCACGCCCGAGGCGGTGCAGACCGCGTTGCGGTCCGCCCTGCTCGACGACACCCTGCGGGTGCGGTACTGGGCGCCCGAGCTCAACGCGTACGTCGACACGAACGGCGCGCCCACCGAGGAGAACGAACATGAGGGACGCCTGGTGCTCCCGGTCGCGTCGGCGACGGGGGCCCCGCTGGCGGTGATCGACACCGACCCGGCCCTGCGCAGGCACTCCGGGGTGGTGGCCAACGCGGTCGCCGCGGGCGGGCTCGCCCTCGAGAACGCCCAGCTCCAGGCCGCTGTGCTGGCCCGGCTGGGGCAGGTGCGCACGATCCGGATGCAGGCGGTCAAGGCCGGCGCGGCCGAGCGGCGCCGCCTCGAGCGCAACCTGCACGACGGTGCGCAGCAGCGGCTGCTGGCGCTGAAACTGTTCCTGGCGGCGTCCGACTCGCAGGAACTGCCCGACACCTCGCGCCAGAAGCTCAAGGGCATCAGCAAGGAGATCTCGCAGGTTCTCGACGAGCTGCGCACCCTCGCCCGCGGCATCCACCCGGCGGTGCTGAGCCAGGCCGGCCTGCACGCGGCGGTCGAGGCGGTGGTGCAGCGCCAGCCGGTGCCGGTCGACGTGAGCCTGCCGCCCGGCCGTTTTCCCGAGGCCGCCGAGGAGACCGCCTACAGCCTGATCTGCTCGGTGCTGGCGGTGGCGGGGGATCACCCGGGCGGTGGCGGTCTCGACATCCGGGGCCACGAGGCGAACGGCGTGCTGATCATCGAGGTGCAGGACGGCTCGGTGCGTCCGGCCCAGCTGCGCCTGGGCGCCGAGCTGCCCGGGATGATCGACCAGGTGCGGGCGCTCGGCGGTGATGTCATGTTCTCGACGCTGGCCAACGGCGGGGCCCTGATGGTGGCGGCCATCCCGGTCAGCTGAGCCCGGCGGGTTGAGCCCGGCGAGTTGAGCCCGGCGAGTTGAGAAGCGCGTGAGGCACGCGCTTCTCAACTGCTGTCAGGCGGGCACCGACTCCTGCGAGCTGGGCGGCCCGAGCTTCTCGTTCAGCGCCTCACCCTCGATGTCCAGGTTCGGCAGCGCCCGGTCGAGCCACGCCGGCAGCCACCAGATCCGCTGACCCACGATCGCCATCACGGCCGGCACGATCAGCATGCGCACCAGGAACGCGTCGGCGAGAACGCCCACGGCGAGCGCGAAACCGATGGTCTTGATCATCACGTCGTGGCCCAGGGCGAAGCCCGCGAACACCCCGAACATGATGATCCCGGCCGCGGTGACGACCCGGGCGCTGTGCGCGAACCCGTCGATCACGGCCTGCCGTGCCTCGGTGCCGTGCACGTACGCCTCGCGCATGCGGGTGACCAGGAAGACCTCGTAGTCCATGGCCAGGCCGAACAGCACGCCGGTGAGCAGCAGCGGCAGGATGAACAGCACCGGCGTGGTGACGTCCAGCCCGACCAGGTCGATCAGCCAGCCCCACTGGAACACCGCGACGGTCGAGCCCAGCGCCACGCCCACCGAGAGCAGGAAGCCGAGTGCGGCCTTGAGCGGCACCAGGATCGAGCGGAACACGAGCACCAGCAGGATGAACGCCAGGCCCACCACCACGACCAGGTAGAGCGGGAAGACGTCCATCAGCTTCTGCGAGATGTCCACACCCACGGCGGTCTGGCCGGTGACCATGGCCTTGGCGCCGGTCTCGGCGGGCAGGTCGGCCACCGCCGCGCGAATGCTCTCCACCAGGTCCTTGGTCGCGACGTCCGAGGGCCCGCTGGCCGGAATGATCGTGAAGTTGGCCAGGTTCACCGCCTCCAGCTGCTGCTGGAACGCCGCCTGAGCCTCTTCGGAGTCACTGGTGACCGGCGGGACCAGGGCGACCACGTCGTCCTTGATCGTGGCCAGCCTGGTCTGAACCGCGGCCACGGCGGCGGCCTTGTCGGTCGCCCCCAGCGTGTCGACCACCACGACCAGAGGCCCGTTCGCCCCGGCGCCGAAGTTCTCGGCGATCAGGTCGTAGGAGACCCGGCTGTCGCTGCCGGCGGCGGCGGTCGCGTTGTCGGGGATCGCCAGCTCCATCTTGGTCACCGGGATCGAGATGACCGCCGCGACCACGATGCCCAGCACCAGCGCCGGGTACTTGTACCGGCTGACGGCCTCGACCCAGCGGCGGCCGTTCGTGCGCGTCGAATCGTCTTCCGGGTCGCGCTGCTTCAGGCCCAGACGGCTCTTCTTGATCACCTTGTCGCCGGCGAACCCGAGGAATGCGGGCAGCAGGGTGAGCGCGATGAGCACGGCGATCGCGACCATCACACCCGCCGCGACACCCATCTGGATCAGGAAGGTGATGCCGGTGATGCTCAGCCCGACCAGCGCGATGATGACGGTCAGGCCGGCGAAGATGACCGCGGAACCGGCCGTTCCGACGGCGACCCCGGCGGCCTCGGCCAGCGAGCGGCCGGTGCGCACCTCGTGCTGGTAACGCGACATGATGAAGAGCGCGTAGTCGATACCGACCGCCAGGCCGAGCATCGAGCCCAGCGCCGGGGTCACCGAACTCAGCTCGACGAAACCGGTCAGCGCGGTGATGCCCGCGTACCCGATGCCGACGCCGATGACCGCGGTGATCAGCGGCATCCCGGCGGCCACGAGCGAGCCCAGGGTGATCAGCAGCACCACCATGGCCACGACGATGCCGACGACCTCGGCGGAACCCGCGGCCGGCGTCTCCTGCAGCGCGTCACCACCGATGGCCGCGGTCAGCCCGGCCTCCTGCGCAGCCGTCTTCACGGCGTGCAGCGCGTCCTTGTCGGCCTCGCTCAGATCGGCCGACGTGACCTTGTAACTGACGGTCGCATAACCGACGTCGCCCGCCTGCGAGATCGTGCCCGCGGTGAACGGGTCGGCGATCGAGGCCACGTCGTCCGTCTTGACCTTGGCCAGAGCCGCGTCGACCGTGTCCTTCGCCAGGGTCTGGCCTTCCGGGGCCTGGAACACGATGTTCGCCGTCGCGCCGTCGGGGGAGGCCGACGGGCTGCGCTCCTCGATCAGGCTGAACGCGTCGGTCGACTCCAGGCCGGGCAGTGTGAAGTTGTCGTTCGTCTTGCCCGAGAGGGTGAGCGCGCCCGCCCCCACGAGAACGAGCAGGGCGAGCCACACGCTCACGACGATCCGGCGGTGGACGAACGACCACCTGCCCAACCGGAACAGATGCCAAGCCATAGCGGCGGAACCTCTCAGCAGGATTGCAGGGCACATGAAGTCAGCAGTGACTGCCCTGTCGGCACAGTATCCCTAAGTGGAAGTGACTACCAAGATGACTCGCACTGTTATTCTGGGAGTCATGGGGCTGAGGGAGCGCAATGCTGCACGCACGCGCGAGCTGATCATCGACACCGCGCTGAACCTGTTCCTGGAGCGCGGTTACGACGCCACGAAGATGGAGCACATCGCCGAGGCCGCCGGCATCGGCACCTCCACCCTCTACCGGTACTTCCCCACGAAAGACCTGCTGATCATCGATCCGCTGGCGTTCCGCGGGAAGCTGGCCGAGGGGCTGAAGTCGCGTCCGGCCGACGAGCCGCTCGACATCGCGCTCGGGCACGTCATGATCGAGCTGTTCCTGGTGCCGCGCGGTGACCAGCAGCAGATCCGGCAGATCCAGAAAGTCGTCAACGACAACCCGGCCCCCCGCATGCGCCTGCTCGAAGAGTTCATGAACGAGCGCAAGCTGCTCGAAGAGGCCATCGCCGACCGTCTCGGCCGCCCCCCGCACGACGTGTTCTGCGTGATGACCGCCCGGCTCACCACCTCCCTGCTGGAGTACATCGGCGAGCTCACCTTCGACGTGCAGGACAACCCGCCCGAGGCCTACATCCGCGAGCTCTTCGGGTCGGTCACCCGGCAGCTGGCCGCCGAGCCGCCCGTGTTCCCGGTGCTCACCGAAGCGACCTGACCTCCTTCGCCTCCAGGCCCTTCGCCCACCAGTGGTGATAGGCGCTGTACAACGACGGATCCCTCTCGGCCACGAACGTTCTCAGCGCCTCCGCCTCCACCGCCAGCTCTTCCCAGGCGCTTCGGCAGCGCCGTGAACGCCGACACCTCCACGTTGCCGTCGAGCATGCGCCACACCCCGGCGACATACCCGTCCACGAGGATCGTGGGCAGCACGTTGCCGTTGCGCCGGATGACGACGGGTCGGTACTCCGGCGGGATGATGCGATCGCGCTCGCTGTAGGCGAGCAGCGTGCTGTCCCACATCCCGAGTAGTCGTGCGGGGGCCGGGGTATCGCCGTCCGGCACGGTCTTGGTGAGGACGTCGTACAGGTCGCGTCCCTCGGGTCCCTCCAGACGCCGGGTCGCCGCCGACTCGATCGCGGCGCGGGCCGAGGACATCGCCAGGAGGCTGAACTGGGCGAAGTCTCTCACCGTGGCCGGGCCGAAGGCCTCGAGGTACCGCGTGGCCAGATGGCGCTGGGCGTGATCCGGTTTCACCTTCTCCCAGGCCCGGTCGGCGGCCCGGAACGAGGATCGCCCCCGGAACGCCCACGGCCCACGTGTGGGGGCGTGATGCAGCGGGGCGTAGGTTTTCAGCGCCCACCACAGGCCCGGGTGGGGTCGGCCGAGATGCTGCGCGAGGTGCTCGTCCATCTCGGTGCCGGTGCGGATGTGCTGGGCCGCGTACCTGCGCAGCACCGGGATCAGGGCGTCTGCCTCCTCGCCGGTCAGCCCACTCACGGTGAAGCGGTCGTCGCCGACCCGGCCCGAGCGGATGCGGCGATGCATCGCGGCGTAGAAGTGCGGGTAGTCCTGATGGTGGACGCCGTGGAGCGTCATCCGCATCAGCGTCGCCTTCACGACGCTGCGGTCGGTGAACGCCCGATCGAGATCGGCCGGGTCGAACCCCGAGATCCGGTTCCAGAGTGCGATGTACGGTGACGCCGGCTCCTGGACCTGGAGCGCGCACAGCTCGTGCACGGCGTCGGGCACCTCGCGGTAGACACGCCGCAGCAGCATCTGACGCTCGAGGGTGGCCCGGTTCAGCTGCCGGGCGGTGACTTTCACCGCGAGCCTCTGGTCACCCGGAGCGCCTCGTGCGCAGTGACCGGTGCAGGATCTGCGGATTCCCGAGCCTCCGCCGCAACTCCTTCTCGAGACCGGCGATGGGGTAGAGGTTCTGGGGTGCCCGCGGATCCTTGATCTCGCTGCTCGCATAGCGCACGAGCACCGCCTGACTCAGATAGGCCAGCTCCACCGCATCGGCCGCCGCCAGGTCGGCCGCACACTCCACCCGCACGATGCCCGCCCACGGCGCCCCCTCGCGATACGGCAGGCGCAGATACCAGGAGAAGCGTTTCCAGTTCGTGCCCATCCGGAAAACCGGTGTGCGATGACCTGGTTCGAGTCGGCTGACGAGCTGGTTCTGCTCGGGCTCCAGATACCGGCTGTGGTGGGTCTTGATGTACCCGAGCGCTCGGGGGAGATGCTGCCGACCCCGCAACGGGCCGTCGATCACCAGCAGGTCGTCGTCACGGTGCGCGGGCTCGAGCTGCTCGCGGGCGGCCACGGCCGTCGCCACCTCCAGCTCGGCCAGACGCACCTGCAGCTCGGTCGAGAGCAACTGCGGCAGAGGCTTCGACGGGTCGGCGTCGGTGACGTGGGCCCGGTAGTCACCACCCGGCGCCGGGATGCTCGCCGCCGAGACCGCCGTGGTGAACAGCCCTCGCCGGATCTCGCTGCTCACCACCCGGGCCGTGTTGCCGGCGGGGGTGTGACGGCACATCGTCACCCCGGACGCGTACGAGGCGCACAGGCCCAGAGCGGCCCCGTCGTCGAGAGCGTTGACGTCGGCCGGCTCCCGGATCCAGATCCGCGCGTCCACCCGCCGCACCCCGTCGACGAACAGCACCGTGGGCGGATGCGCCTGCCCGGGACGCGGTGCGATCTGCCGCCACCGCGCCGCGGGCACCTCGATGTCCACCTCGAGCTCGGCCTTCGAGCCGGCCAGCCCGTCGTCTTCCTCGGTCGCGAAGGTGGTGCCGTAGCTGGGGTCCCACGCCTCGACCGAATAGGTCATCGGCACGGCCGCGATCGTCACAGGTTCTGCCTCTCCACTCTCGATGTCTGGGCGTCCCGCCGGACGTTGAACCGCACCGGCACCCGGTCGGCCAGCGCCGGCACGTGCGTGATCACACCCACCATGCGTTCACCCCGGGCCAGGTTCTCGAGCGTGCCCGCCACCGTCTCCAGCGTGTCCGGGTCGAGGGTGCCGAAACCCTCGTCCAGGAAGATGGAGTCGAGCCGCGCCCCGCCCGCGCTCGACAGCTGCGACATCTGCGACGACAACGCGAGGGCCATCGCCAGGCTGGCCTGGAAGGTCTCACCGCCCGACAGCGTCTTCACCGAGCGCCGCGCGTCGGCGTCGGTGTGGTCGACCACCACCAGGTCGCCCTTGTCGTCGTGACTCAGGTCGAACTGGCCGTTCGACAGGCGCAGCAGCGTGTCGGACGCCTCGAGCACCAGGCTCTCGAGCGCCGCCGTGGCCAGCCAGCGCGGGAACTTGTCGGCCCGCAGCAGGTCACCGAGCATCTTCGCGACGTGGGCGTGCCCCTCTTCGGCGGCCCGCTCCTCGAGCACCCCGGCGGCCTGGGCCCGGCGCTCCTGGACGCGTTCCCGCGCGGCCCGCGCCTGAGCGTGCGCACCGGTGGCGGCGGCGAGGGCCGTGGTGGCCAGATCCTCGGCGGGGAGTGGGATCTCGTGCTGCTGCAGCACCCCGGCCAGCTCCGTGGCCTTCGCCCCCGCCTCGTCACGGAGTGTCCGGGTGCTCGCGCGGGCCGTCCCGAGCTGCTCGGCCCGCTCGGCCGCCGCCCCGGAACTCCACGCGACCAGGCCGTTCCACGCCTGCAGCAGCCCGTCGGAGGTGAGCTCGGGCGCTCCCAGCGGCACCACCTCGTCGCGGGTGCGGCGCAGCCCGGCCCAGCCGGCGGCGAGCTGCCCGTCGAGCTCGTGCAGCTTCTGCTGCGCCCGCTCACGGGACTGCCGGGCCACCCGCAGCGACTCGTCGGCGGCCCGCACCGCGGCCTCGAACCCGTCGATCTGCCGGATCTGCGCGGTCGCGACGTCGAGTGAAAGAGCGCCGGCCAGTGCGGCCTTCAGGCCCGCCTCGTGCTCGATCGCCTGCGCCACCCGCTCGCGCACGCGCTCGGCCGCGGAGAGGGCCTCGGCCTGCACCGCCCGCGCCTGACGCAGTTCCTTCCCGGCCGTGGCCAGCTCGGCCCCGGCCGCCTGCCGGGCCGCCGTGACCCGGGCCAGGACCTCGCGGGCCTGCGCCAGCTCGGCGCCGACCGAACCGGCCTGCTCGGACGCCCAGCCGATCAGCCGGTGCCAGGCCTCGGCCAGCGAGAGGTCTTCGATCGGGGGCGCCCCCAGCACCACCAGCGGATCCCGGGCCTGCCCGAGCGCGCTGCGGATCCGGGTCTCGGACGCCACCAGGTCGTCGGCGGTGCGGCGTGCGGCCTCGGCGGCGGCCCGGGCCTGACGCATCGCCAGCCCGGCCTCCCGGCGGCGGGTCTCGAGGGCGCCGAGCTCGGTCAGCAGCCGCTCGGCCGTGGCCAGGTCGGGACAGGCCCGCGGCACGTTGGTGCGCAGTTCCTCGCGGCGCCGCTCGGCGGCCTCCAGCTGGGCCTGGGCCGAACTCTCCTGCCGGGCGACCTGGTTGAGCCGGGCCCGCGCCGATTCCAGGGCCCGTTCGGCCTCGCCGGTCCCGGGCAGCGCCTGGTCGGGACCGGGCTCCGGCAGCGTCGCCACCGGCTGCACGCAGACCGGGCAGGGTTCGCCGGCCACCAGATGCCGGCGCAGCGCCGAGGCCGCGTGCTGCACCCGGGCCTCTTCCCGCCGGGCCTGGGCCTCGCGCAGCGCCGCCTCGCAGTCCTCGACGGCGGCCGTGGCCGCCCGGGTCTCGGAACGCGCCGACTCGGCCCGCTCCGGCAACCCGGCCAGCTGGCCGGCGAGAACCTCGAGATCCTCGAGCGTCGCCCGGGCCCGTTCGAGCGGACCGCGGGGCGGACCGGCCTCGAGCGCGGAAGCAGCCGCCTCGTCGGCCTTCTCGGCCTCGGCCAGCACCGCGAGTGCGGCGTCGCGAGCGGCGCGGGCGGCGCCGAGGTCGCGGTCGAGCTCGTCCAGCCCGGCCGGCAGCGCGGGCGCGCCGAGGGCCCGGTGCTGCCCCTCCAGCTCGGCCACCCGGCGCGTGGCCTCGTCGGCCTCCCGCCCCGCGCGCTCGGCCGCCACCTGCGCCTGTGTGAACCGCAGCTCGGCCTGCGTGACCTGGTGCCCGGCGGCCTCGTGGGCGGCGCGGGCCGAGGACTCGCTCGAGACCAGCCCGGGCCGCTCGGCGGTGAGACGGGCCAGCTCGGTGTGGTTCTTGACGGTCTGCTCGAGCGGGCCCCGGGCCGGTGCGGCCGAAAGCTGCTCACGGGCGGCGGTGTCGGCGGTCTCGGCGGCCGACTCACCCGACGCGGCGGCGGACGCGGCCGACGATGCCTCCGACACCGCCCGGTCGATCTCCGACACCCCGGCCGGCACGACGATCGCGGTCAGCCGGTCCCGCTCGGCCCCGAGCCGCTGCTCGACCGCCTGCGCGCCGGCCAGGGCCTCCTGTGCGGCGGCGAGCCCGGGCAGCGCCGCCCGCACCCGGGTCACCAGCCCGGCCAGCGTCTGCTCTCGCGCCGCGGCCGCGGCCTCGGCCTCGGGGGTCGCGTCCCCCAGGTCGGCGAGCGTGCGGTCGAGGTGCTCCACCCGGTCGCGGGCGGCCTGGGCCCGCTGGTTCGCCTCGCCCCGCACCACCTCGTAGTGCTCGGCGCCGATCAGGCGCAGCAGGATCTCCTGCCGGTCTTTCGGTGTGGAGTGCAGGAACTCGGCGAAGGCGTTCTGCGGCAGCACCACACACTGCCGGAACTGCTCGAACGTGAGCCCCAGCAGCTTCTCGACGGCCTCGGTGACCTTGCTGTCGGCGGCCAGCGACTCGGTGATCTCGTCGGGCTCGCCCCGGCTCGTCACCGAGGGCAGGCGCTCGAGCCGCTGGTTCTTGGCCGTGGTCGACTGCCCGGTGCGGCGCACCTCGCGCGCCACCACGTAGCGCTGCCCGGCCAGCTCGAACACCAGCCGCACCACGGCGCGGTTGCCGTGCGGCGACAGCGCCATGCTCACCGCGTTCTTGCGCCCCCACCGGGGCGCCGAACCGAACAACGCGAACGTCAACGCGTCGACGATGGTCGACTTGCCCGCACCCGTCGGCCCGACGATCGCGAAGTAGTCGGCGTCTTCGAAGTCGACCAGGGCCCGCTCCCGGAACGAGGCGAAGCCCTCCATCTCCAGCAGGACCGGCCTCATGACGGGTGCTCCTCCACTTCACCGCTCAGCCGGGCGAACAACTTCGACACCGCGTCGTCTTTCACGCCCGTGGACTCCAGGTAGCGCTCGAACAGCTCCTGCGGACTGCCCGTGGTGCGGTCGCGATGCTGCGCCGAACGTTCGGCCGATCCGCTGAACTCGGGATCGATGCGCACCTCGAGCGCGAACGGCAGGATGTCGCTCACCGCCTCGCGCAGCCCGGCCCGGGCCGGCTCCCGCACCCACACACGTAGGTAGTCGTCGCCGTACCCGGGCGCCGCGGCCTCCAGCTCACCCAGCGTGCCGTGCACCGTGCGCAGCTTGCGCGCCGAGGCGATCGGCACGTCGAGCACCTTGGCCGGGGTGGACGCCGTGGCCTCGACCACGCAGACCACCGACGGGTTGTCCTGCTCACCGAAGTCGACCGCGATCGGCGCCCCGCTGTAGACCACCGGGCACGCCGCGGGCAGGGTCTGGCGCCGGTGCAGGTGACCCAGGGCCGCGTAACTGCACTCGGCCGGGAAGATGCTGGCGGGCACCGAGTACTCGAAGATCGACTGGGCCTGCCGCTCACCCCCGCCGAACGATCCGCCGGTGACGGTGAGGTGCGCCATCGCGAGATTGACCGTGTCGTCGTGAAATTCACCGCACAGACTGCCGAGCACCTGCCGCACCAGCTGGTCGTAGGCGCCCACGTTCTCGGCGGGCGTCTGTGCCATCAGGTTCGCCGCCCGCACGGCGTACCGCTGCGACAGGAACGGCAGCAGCGCCACCGCGGTCTCGTGCCCGTCGGAGCGGGCCTTGAACCGCACCACGCCGCCGGACTCGGGCCGCCGCGGGTTGCCCAGCAGCGTGATGCCGGCCCGGCCCATCAGCGGCCGGTAGGCGTCGAAACTGCCCGGGTGGTCGTGGTTCCCGGCCAGCGCGATGACCTCGCACCCCAGGTCGCGCAGCTGCATCAGCGTGCGCACCACCAGCTGCTGAGCCCCCGCGCCGGGCACCGCGTTCTCGTACAGGTCGCCCGAGATCAGCACCGCGTCGACCTCGTGAGAACCGGCCACCGAGACGATCTCGCGCAGCACGGCGCGTTGCTCGTCGAGCCGGTCCTGCCCCTTGAGCTGCTTGCCGACGTGCCAGTCGGACGTGTGCAGAAACTTCACCGCAACCCCTAGAAATCCGGCTCGTCGTCGGCGAACACCGGCGGCAGCTTGCTGAACACGTCGGCGGTGGTCGTCTTGATCGAGGCCAGGCCCCGCCCGGACGCCACCGCGGGGTCGGGTGCGGAAAGGTCACCCGGAATCACTTCCGACAACCGCGTGGCCCAGGCCGGGAACGGGAACTCCACCGCGAGCGGCACCGGGATCTCGGGCTGCGTGACGAACATGGTGCCGGGCTTGGCCAGCGTGGCCCGCTGCCGCTGCGACGGCGGCAGGAAACCGTATTCGGGGCGCCCTGCCTCGGCCGGGTCGAGCCGCCCCACCACCTTGATGCTGCTGTTGCTGATGATGCGCCGCTCCACCTCGCTCGCGGTCTGCTGCGCGCCGATCAGGATGATGCCGAGAGAGCGCCCGCGCTCGGCGATGTCGAGCAGCGTGTCTTTGATCGGGCTGTTGCCCTCGCGGGGGGCGTACTTGTTCAGCTCGTCGATCATGGTGAAGAGCAGGCTGCCCGTGCCCGCCGCCTCTTTGCGCGCGGTCTCGGCCGCCAGCACCACGCCGACCACGAACCGCTGGCCTCGCTCTTGCAGGTTGTGCAGGTCGACCACGGTGATCTGGGCGTTCTCGGTGGAGACCCGGCGGGTGTCGCTCTTGGCCAGGTCGCCCCGGATCAGCTCGCGCAGCGGCCGCACCGACGAGATCAGCCGCCGGATGAACGCGTTGGCCGTGCCCTGCCCGATCGCCGGCCCGGCCCAGGCGCCACGGGTGGAGTCGTCGCTCAGCTGTTCGACCACGAAGTCGACCAGGTCTTCGTAGGTGCGGATCGTGCGCCCCTCCAGGGTCACCGCGCCGTCGACCCCGGCCTCGGCGGCCTCGTACTTCAGCTTCGACGCCACGTTGTGCACGACCATCGTGTACTGGTTGCGCTCGTCTTCGACGTCGGCGAAGACGTAGGGCAGCAGGCCGCCGTTGCAGAACTCCCAGAGCGTCCACCAGAAGGCGGAAACCCCGCTGGTGCGCCCGGTCACGTGGGGTCGGCCCGTCGGGTCCTGCGGCGTCGGCGGGGAGTAGAACCCGACCGACTCGAACGCCGCCGCCGGCAGATCGAGCATCGCGTAGTCTTCGCGCAGCTTGTCGTCGAGGCGCAGGTTGGTCTTGTCGAGGAACAGCAGATCTTCGCCCTTGACGCTGAACACCAGCGCCTTCGAGTTGCGCCCACCGCCCCCGAGCACACCGGAGCGGAAGATGGAGTGCAGCAGCCAGAGCGCGAAGCTGGTCTTGGTGGCGACACCGGAGATGCCGCTGATCGAGACGTGCGCGCCCCGCACCCCGTTGAGGAACTCGAGGTTCAGGTAGACCGGCGCCCCGTCCCGCCCCAGCCCGACCGGAACCTTCTTCTCCATCTGGTCGAAGTACAGCGCCCGTGCGCGTTCTTCTCCCTGGGCCCGCTGGGCGGTGGCCCCCGGGCGCGGCGGCACGTAGACCTCGGGGTCGACCCGCGTGGTGGTGATCTCGGCGATCTCCTGCACCTGGGCCGGCAGCACGCCGTCGGCGATCAGGAACACGTCGGACCCGAAGCTGGCGCCCTCGTGCCGCGAGCGCACCTCGGTGACGATGCCCGACGTCATCACCGGCCCGACCCCCGGGATCGTGCGCCGGGTGACCACCACGTCGTCGAGCTGGAGGTAGGCGTCGGGCGCGACCGCGACATGGAATTTCAGGGGCGTGGAGTCTTCCGTGCCGACCACCAGCCCGACCGCGTCGCTCACTCGTCCACCTTCTCGATCCGTCCGTCACTGAACCTTCGAAAAGAGACTAGGGAAGACCACCGACAAGATCGGTCACGACCCACCGCGCGGAAGCCCCGCGAAGCGGACAATCGCGAACGTAGGGTGGCCGTCATGAAGGACCTCCTGGTCGATTCCCTGCGCGGTCAGCGTGAGCACGTGCTGGGCATTCTCGAGGGCCTGCCCGACGAAGCCCTGCTCAGACCGGTGCTTCCGTCCGGCTGGAACTGCCTGGCGCTGGTCAGTCACCTGACGCACGACGTGGAACGGTTCTGGTTCCAGGGCGTGGTGGCCGGGCGGGTCGAGGCCCAGGAGACCGACGGCTGGAACCAGGAGCTGGGTGACTCCGCGCGCATCATCGGCTACTACCGCACCAGCATCGCCGAGGCCGACCGCATCATCGAGGCCACTGCGCTCGATCGGCCCCCGGTCTGGTGGCCCCCCTACTTCCCGACGGGACACCGCGACCTCGGCCAGACGCTGCTGCACGTGATCACGGAGACGGCCTGCCACGCCGGTCATCTCGACGCCGCCCGCGAACTGCTCGACGGGCGCCGATGGCTGGTGCTCTGAGAGCGTCGACGGCGGACGCGCCGGTCACCTCAGTCGTCTGAGGTCACCTTCCGGTGGCGGAACGGCCACCACCAGTTCGCCGGTCCCAGCGCCGCGACCAGGGCCGGGGCCAGGACGCCCCGCACCACGGTCGCGTCGATGATGATGCCCAGCGCCAGGCCGGTGGCCAGGATCTTCACGTCGGCGGTGGGGATCTGGCTGAGCGAGACGAAGGCCAGGAACAGGATCAGCGCCGCGCTGGTGACGAGGCGGCCGGTGCGGGCGACGCCGTGCACGGTGGCCTCGTCGGTGCTGTGGCCGGCGTCGTGCTCCTCCTTGATGCGCGAGAGCAGGAAGACCTCGTAGTCCATCGAGAGGCCGAAGAGGAAGGCGAAGATGGCGATCGGGATCCAGACCGTGACCGCGCCGGACGGCTGACGGTCGAAGAGCAGCTCGGTGCCGTGCCCGCCCTGCCAGATCCAGACCGTGACCCCGAACGCCGCGCCCAGTGAGATCACGTTCAGCAGCAGGGCCTTCGCGGGCAGCACGATCGAGCGCAGGGCGGCGGCGAGCAACACGAAGGTGACCACGACGATCGCCACCAGGATCCATCCGGCGCTGCCGTAGACCGACGAGATGAAGTCCTCGTCCTGCGCCGGTATCCCGCCCACCCGGGCGCCCAGGCCCTCGGCCACGTCCCGGATCTCAGCGGCGACCGCAGCCCCGGAACGGGAGTTGGCGTCGTCCTGCGTCCAGACGTCCACCACGTACTCACCGTTCGCCGAGCGCCACTGACCGGGAGAGGCGACGCCGCCCACGCCGTCCATCATCCGCAGTCTCGGAAGCAGGCTTTCGGGGGAGTCGGTGAGGATCTCGACCGGTGCCGAGAGTCCCGCCCCCGGGCCGTCACCGGCGAGCACCCGGATCGCGGCGGCGGGCGCACCCGACCCGGCCGCGATCGAGTCGTTGGTGGCCTGGCCCAGACGCAGCCCGAAACTGGGCAGAGCCAGCACGATCAGGGCCACGGCGGCGACGACGGCGGAGATCCAGCGGTACCGCACCACGAAACGTCCCACGCCGCGCCAGAGTCTGCTCTCCGGATCGGTGGTGCGCCGGTGCGGCCACGAAAGTCGCTGCCCCAGGATCAGAAGCAGGGCCGGCAGCAGGGTGAGCGACGCGGCGACGCTGAGGATCGGGATGAGCAGGCCGGTGTACCCGACGCTGCGGATGAACGGAACCGGCACCGCGATCAGCGCGGCCAGGCTGACGGCGACGGTGATGCCGGAGAACAGCACGGAACGGCCGGCGGTCGACATCGCCGAACGCACAGCCTCTTCCGGGCTCGCGCCGTTGCCGGTCTCCTCGCGCCAGCGCGTCACGAGCAGCAGGGCGTAGTCGATCGCGACGCCGAGGCCGATGAGAGCCAGCAGGTACTGGACGACGAACGAGACGTCGGTGAGCCCGGTCAGTCCCCAGAGGATGGCGAACGTGGTGAGGATGGACGCGGCCGCGACGACGAGGGGCATCAGCGCCAGGAACGACCCGAACACCAGGGTGAGCACGACCGCGGCCCCGATGCCGCCGGCCAGCGTCTCGGCCAGCGCGCTGCCGCTGGTGTCGTCCTCCTCGAAGTTCAGGGCGTCGCGCCCGGTGACCACGACGGGGGTGCCGAGCTCGGCGGTCAGCTGCTCGGCGGCGGGCCGAAGGGCGGACAACGCGGGGGCGTAGGGCTGGTCGGAGGCGACGGGAACCGGGTACACGAGCACGACGCCGGTCTTCCCGTCGGCGAAGAGCAGGTCGGGGTCGTCGGCCCAGGTGGCGATGCGCGCCTTCGGGGCCGCCCGGGCCACGGTCTCGGCGACCGCCCCGGCGGTCTGATCCGGGAGCTCGCGGGTGCCGTCGCCGACCACGAGCAGCACCGGCGCCCCGTTCCCGCCCGACCCGAACGCCTCGAGAATGTCGACGTTGGTCTCGTAGGCGGGCTGCCCCGGAAGCCCGAAGTCGAAGGTCAGACGCTCGGTGGCCTTCGGCGCGGCGAAGGCGCCGAAGGCCGTGAGCGCGACCCACAGCCCCACCACCCACCAGCGTCGTGCGATCACCAGACGGGAGAGCGTGGTCATGAGCATCCTCCGGGCAGAGTCAGGGACCGGCCAAGATCACGTGAGCACCATGGGCACGGTATCCACGCAGGCCCCGACGTGCTCGCCGGAAGTCACGCCTTTTCTGGCGGGGGGAGACCGACCGAAGCGTCCACCATGTGGTGCCGCCCCATCGGCAGCATCAGGGGCCCGCCCGACGTCGGGTCGATGATGACCTTCGAGTCGAGCCCGAACACCGCCCGCACGGTGTCCTCGGTCAGCACCTCGGCGGGAAGACCGGCTGCGTGCACCTTTCCGGCGGCGAGGGCCACCAGGTGGTCGGCGTACCGCGCGGCCAGGTTCAGGTCGTGCAGCACCATCACCACCGTCGTGCCGCGCGAGCGGTTCAGGTCGGTGAGCAGGTCCAGCACCTCGACCTGGTGCTGCACGTCGAGGAAGGTCGTGGGCTCGTCGAGCAGCAGCAGATCGGTCTCCTGGGCGAGGGCCATCGCGATCCACACCCGCTGCCGCTGACCGCCGGAGAGCTCGTCCACCGCTCGGTCGGCCAGCTCCACGGTGTGGGTGGCCTCGAGTGCGGCGGCCACGGCCAGGTCGTCGGCCGCGGACCAGCGTGAGAACACCCCCTGGTGCGGGTGCCGGCCGCGTCCGACCAGATCGGAGACCGTGATGCCCTCGGGCGCGATGGGTGACTGGGGAAGCAGACCGAGGGTGCGGGCCAGTTCCTTCGCGGGGAGCTTGTGCACCTCCTTGCCGTCGAGCAGCACCTGCCCGGCGCGGGGCGGGAGCAGCCGTGACATCGACCGCAGCAGGGTGGACTTGCCGCACGCGTTGGCCCCGACGATCGCCGTGACCTTTCCCGGCGCCACGGCCAGTTCCAGGCCCTCGATGACCGTGCGGTCCTTGTAACCCAGGCTGAGATTCTCGGCACTGAGCTGGTGTTCGGCGGTCACAGTGCTCCTGAGGCCCGGTTCGAGCGGATGATGAGATAGATCAGGTAGGGCGCGCCCAGCACGCCGGTGACGACGCCGACCGGGAAGCGGGTGCCCAGCGCGTACTGCCCCGCGAAGTCGGCCACGAGCACCAGCAGCGCCCCGACCAGGGCCGAGGGCAGCAGCAACGAGTGCCCCGGGCCGACCAGGCGGGCGGCGATCGGGCCGGCCAGGAACGCCAGGAACGCGATCGGGCCGGTGGCCGAGGTGGCGAAGGCGATCAGGCCGACCGCGCACACCACCACGAGCAGGCGGGTGCGGTCGACACGGACGCCCAGGGCCGACGCGGTGTCGTCACCCAGCTGAAGCATCGAAAGGTCGCGGGAACCAAGGAGAAGCAGCGGCACCAGCACGACCATCGTGACCAGCACCGTCACCACCTCTTCCCAGCGCACCCCGTTCAGGCTGCCGGTGAGCCAGCGCAGTGCTTCCTGCAGGTCCCACTGCCCGGCCGTCGAGAGCACGTACGAGATGATCGAGTTCATCATCGCCGCGATCCCGATGCCGATGAGGATCAGCCGGATACCGCTCACGCCGTCCTTGTAGGCCAGCAGGTACACGCACAGGGCCACGCCGAGCCCGGCCGTGATCGCGAAGACGGACACCGCGGAACCGGAAAGGCCCAGCGTGATGATCGCGACGGCCGCGGCCGCGCTCGCCCCGGTGCTGATCCCGATGATGTCCGGGCTGGCCAGGGGATTGCGCAGCATGGTCTGAAAGGTGACGCCGCCCAGACCGAACGAGGCGCCCGCCAGCACGGCGAGACAGGTGCGGGGCAGGCGCAGGCGCCCGACGGTGAAGGTCGCGCCCTGGACCTCCTGACCGACGATGACGCGAAGAACGTCGGAGGCCGGGTAGAACGTGCGGCCCACCATCAGCGAGATCGCGGCCATGACCACGATCAGGACCGAGAGAACCGCGACCACGGCGAACAGACGGCGCTGACGACGCCGCCGCCCCTGGGTGACAGCAGAAACCGTTGCGGTAGAGGCAGTACGAAGATCAGTCACAGGGCGCGCACCTTCTGGCGGCGGACGATGTAGATGAAGAACGGTGCCCCCACCAGTGCGGTGACGATGCCGACCTCGATCTCGGCCGGGCGGGCCACGATCCGGCCGATCACGTCGGCCGCCAGCAGCAGGCTGGCGCCGGTCAGCGCGGTGAAGGGCAGCAGCCAGCGGTGGTCGGGCCCGACGAGCAGGCGGCACAGATGAGGGACGACGAGGCCGACGAAGCCGATCGGCCCGCAGATCGCGGTGGCCGCCCCACAGAGCATGACCGCGCCCAGCGACGCCAGACCTCGGGCCGGCGCGACGCGTTCACCGAGACCGGCCGCCACGTCGTCGCCCAGGGCCAGCGAGTTCAGGCTGCGCGCCGACAGCAGGCAGATCACCAGGCCGACGGCCAGGAACGGCACGACCTGCCCGATCCGCTCGAACGTGGCTCCGCCCACGCCGCCGATCTGCCACGACTGCACGTTCTCGGAGATGTCACCCCGGGGCAGGATCACGGCGGTGACGAACGAGACGAGTGCCGCCGACGTGGCCGCCCCCGCCAACGCGAGTTTCAGCGGTGTCGGACCACCACGTCCCAGAGAACCGACCGCGTAGACGAACACGGCTGCCAGCCCGGCCCCGGCGATGGCCACCCAGATGTAGCTGTTCGGGTTGCTGAGCCCGAACCAGGCCAGGCCCACGACCACGGCGAGCGAGGCGCCCATGTTGATGCCGAGGATGCCGGGATCGGCCAGCGGGTTGCGGGTCACCCCCTGGAAAACGGTGCCGGACACGGCCAGTGAGGCACCGGCGAGCACGGCCAGCACGGTGCGCGGGATCCTGACCCTGATCACCGCCTCGTCGAGGGTGTCGTCGGCGCCGTTCAACGCGTCCCACATCGTGCCCACCGCGACGAAACGCGTGCCGATGGCGATAGACGCCACCATCAGCACGGCCAGCAGGGCCAGGCAGACGAAGAACCACAGCACGCGCACACGCCTCGGGCGCCGCACGACGGCGGCGCCCGAGGGTGTCACGGATTCAGTCGTGCTCACTGAGCGGCGTCGACCTTGTCGGCCGCGTCGGCGAGCATCTTGACGTAGTCGTCGAGCACGTAGCTGATGGCGAGCGGCGTCGGGTTGGCGGCCGTGCCGACCTCGCTGGTGCCGTCGAGGGCCACGATGGCGCCGCTCGCGACCGCGGGCATCTTCGACAGGATCGGGTCGTCCTTCAGCTGCTTGAGCAGCTTGTCGTCGCCGTAGGTCACGATGATCTCGACGTCGTCGAAGGTGTCGACGGTCTCGGCGCTGACCTCCTGCGAGAACTCATCGGTCTGGGCGGAGGCGTCGGCGATGCTGCCCGGCGTGCCCATGCCCAGGTCGGTGAAGAACTGCGCGCGGGTGTCCTTGTCGGTGTAGAAGCTGACCTTGCTCAGGTCGGCGGTGTCGACGTGGGTGAGGAACATCGTCTTCTTGCCGGCGATCTGCGGGTACTTGGCCGCCGCGTCCTTCATCTGGGACTCGATGCTCGCGATGAGCTCGTCGCCCTGGGTGGCCTGGCCCATGGCCTGGCTGCTCAGCTTGATCATGTCGCGCCAGCTGGTCTCCCACGGACCGTTCGGGTAGGCGACGGTCGGGGCGATCTCGGAGAGGGTCTTATAGTCCTCGGCCGTCATGCCCGAATAGGTGGCCAGGATCAGGTCGGGCTGGGTGTCGGCCACGGCCTCGAAGTCGATGCCGTCGGTCTCGTCGAACAGCACCGGCGTGGTGTCGCTCTTCAGCTCGGTCAGCTTGTCCTTGACCCAGGGCAGGTAGCCGTCGCCGTCCGCGTCACCGAAGTTGGCCTTGGCCAGGCCGACCGGGACGACGCCCAGGGCCAGCGGCACCTCGTGGTTGGCCCACTGAACGGTGGCGACGCGCTCAGGCTTCTTCTCGACGACGGTCTCGCCCAGCGCGTGCTTGACCGTGATGGGGAACGACGCCCCGGACGCGCTGGAGGTCTCGGAGGTGGAGCTGCCGGCCTCGGAGTCCGAGCCGCCTCCACAGGCGGCCAGGACGAGGGCGGCTGCGGCGGTGACCGCACCCGTCATCAGGCGACGACGTGAGAACACGGTGTTTCCTTTCGCGCGGACCTCCCGGTCGGGAAGGAGGGCGCGTGCTGTTGGGGACGACGTTTCGCCGTGGATCCATAGGAGATCGCAAGCATTGGCTAGCCTAACCTTACTTCGCCCACGCCCGGTTCACGTCGAATGCTCACTGTGACCGTTCTGTTTTCCTTCCGTTACCCCTCTGGTTCGTTGCGGGGCGACAGGCGTTGAATAGGTGGATGAGTGCTGCCGAACTGAGGGTGTGGGACGGGCCGGCCACGATGGAGCACTTCGCCGACGTGCGCGGTGTGTACCACCTCGCCCACCCGAGACACTCGCTGGCAGACCACCGCGACCTGCTCACGCGTCAGGCGGCCGCGCCGGGGTTCATGACGGTCGCGGCTTTCGAGGGCGAGCACCTCGTCGGGTGCGTCTACGGTGGCCCGCTTCAACTGGGGACGCGGTGGTGGCACGGTCTGGAACCGCACCAGGGCGCGGATTTCAGTTGGGAGGACGGCATGCGCACGTTCGCCGTGCTCGACCTGTGCCTGGTGCCGGGTTCTCCCGCGGAACTGGGGGACGAGCTGGCGCGGGCGCTGCTGTCGCACCGGCGTGAGCAGCGGGCGACCACGAAATCGCCCGTGGCGGCCGGGATCGCATCGCTCGGATGGGGGCGTCGAGGATCGGCGCCCGGGCCTGAGCACGACGTGGTCGTCTGGGTGCGTGAGCTGCCGGTCTAGGTCGTGCGGGTCGGCCGATCGTGAATCAGGGGTGACCGGGCCAGGTCTCGTGACGCTCGGGGTCGACGACGAAGCGGAAGGTGCCGCGCTCCTCGTACTCCTTCACCGGCACCAGGTGCCAGGACTCGTCGGACGGGTCGGCGTCGGGAGAGGCGACGACGCCGACGAAGCCGGTGGGAACCGTCTCGTGCCAGTCGGCCCAGGCCTGGCGGGCGATGGGGCCGGCCTTGCGCACCCAGGCCGGGCGGCGCGTCGGGGGCTTGCCGCTCATCGGCTCCGGCTCGGGGGCCAGAGCCTCGGGAGCGTCCGGGGTCTGGGGCCCGTCCGGGGCTTCGGGGGTGCGCGGAGTGCGGGCGGGGAGCGGGTTTTCGCTGTTGTTCGTGGCGGTCATCAGGGCGGTCAGCTGGGGGTGGACGGAGGACGCGTCGGGCTGGGTCACGCGGGGTTCGATCGCCTTGAAGGTGGTCGCCTTGTGAGTGGTCGCCGGGGGAGTGGTCGCCGCGGGGAGGGCGATACCGGAGGGGGACGTGACGGCGGCCAGCTCGTCGGCGAGAACGGTGGTGTAGCAGGCGGGATGGGCCTGCTGCTGAAGTTCGTGGGCGCGGGTCACCGTGTCCTCGGGGAAGAGGGTGGGGAAGGTGATGGCGACGATGGCCCAGTGCGGATCGGTCTCACTGTCCCGGTACCAGCCGGTGCGCACCTGCCAGGCGCCGTGGACGCGGGCGTTGAGCTGCCGCGGCACGAAGTAGCCGGTGCTCGAGTCGGTGTGCACGCGCAGGATGCCGTCGTCGCCCACCGGTTCGAACGAGCGGATGCTGCCCCAGGGACTCAGGGACGGCGTTTCGGTGGTGAGCATCGGTTCGGTCCTCCTGTTGGTGCGTGGCGCGTGCCCGCCAAGTGGGGGAGCCAGTGACGAAACCGGCTCTCTGTGACAGGTGAGGCATCGACGGTAACTGACTTCTGCCCGGATGTGGACAGGTATAGGCGATGTGATTTGCCCCGGCATAGATACAACGTCCCTGGTCAGGGCCCTGCGATAGTGCTCGGAGTCGCGCTGCGTAGTGGATGCGCGCCGACGTTGTCGAGATGACCGGCCCGATCGTGCGGGGAGCGGTGCTTCGGCGATGAACCCCTTGGCTCTCGGTGATCGCGGGTGTGACGGTGTCGCCGACCGAAAAAATCTCGGGAAGCGAGACCGGATCTCGGGAGGATCTGGCGCCGATGTCCCGGGAGCGACGATTCGACGCTGTCCCGAGGCTGGCAGAGCGTGCCGTCTCCTCCGGGTGCGCAGGCCCGGTTCACCGGTTGGATCGGCACCCGGCTCACCTGCCATGCTGCTGCGGCCCGGGGAACGGATGCCCTGGTCCGGAGGGATGAGTCGATGAAGCGGTTCGTGGTGGCGGTGGCCGCAGTCGGTCTTGCGGTGACCGGATGTGGCGGCGGGAGCTCGTCGGGTGGTGGTGCCGACGCGTCCACCATTGAAAAGACCCCGCAGACCACCTGGAGCCCCGGTGCGGCCCAGGCGGCCGAACTCGGCAAGATCAAGCTCGAGCTGGTGGGCCTGAAGAACTCGACGACGGCGAAGGCCGCCGAGTCGCGCACCGAGCAGATGATCGCCCTGGAGAAGCTGCTGACGTCGATGGCCACGGACGCCGGCGCGGACGGCATCGGGCAGGTCGCGTGCTCGGTGATGCCGGTGCAGCTCCTGACCTACGGCGAGAAGGACTACGCCGAGCTGATCGCCATGACGCTCGGGGCCTACTGGACGTCGGCGGTGAAGGCAGTGGACTCGGGGGCGTACACGTCGTTCGCGGCGGTGAAGCTGGACGAGAAGACCTCGGCCGCCTGCCCCGACGTGCGGGCGGACGTGCTGAAGGCCAGCGGGCTCGGAAGCCTGAACGAGTTGTACTTCGGCAACTGAGGTCCCGAGCTTTCCCATTTGTCCCACAGGGCACCGCAGGTTCCCTTATCGTCACCGACATGAGACGCATTGCAACAATCGGTGTCATGACGTTGGGGCTGGCCGTGGCGGGGCTGGCCGGAGTGCCGAGTGCCACGGCGGCCTCGTCCGCGCCGGCCCAGCTCGTGGCCGCGCAGTCGTACGAGGCGGCTGCCGCGAAGAAGCCGAAGGTGTACAAGAACTGCACGGCGCTGCACAAGGACTACCAGCACGGCATCCGCAAGAAGGGTGGCAAGGACGTGGTGAAGGGCAAGAGCAAGCCGGTGCCCTCGAGCCTCATTCCCATCCGCACCGCGCTGTACAAGGTCAACACCAAGCTCGACCGCGACAAGGACGGCGTGGCCTGCGAGGCTCGCTGAGCTTTCGTTCCGGCTGATCACGGGGTGGAGGCCGGTGCACTCCCGGGCAGAGATGCTGTCCTGAGCGGGGAAGTGGTTCTCGGGCAGCAGCTCTGGGTGACGTCAATGGCGTCGCCCGTGAGTAGGTCGAGGTCCGTGCGGGGAGTCGGCGAGGACGACCACGGGACTCCCCGCAGAGTCGCGGCTTCTCGCGGCACCCCCTCCACCTGGCCGGTTCTCTAGAGAACGCGGCGGTTGCGGATCTCGGTCACCAGGCTCGGGCGGTGGGTCTCGGCCACGATCCGGTCGACGAAGTCGGCGGACTCGTAGAGGTGGTTGGCCAGGGCCACCGCCTCGACCGCGGTGAGCTCGAACGTCTCGCCCAGAGTGATGCGGGGAGGGCTCACGTCACTGGCCACCGGGTCGGCGAAGAGATCGAAGTCGATGCGTTGCGCGACCCGTACGCGCACCGTGTCGCCGGAGGCGAGCACCACGTCCCCTATTTGACGCTCGTGATCGATGGCCTCGTGATCGACCACGGAGGTCTTCTCCCAGAGATGCATCTCGTCGTGCTGCACTTCGCGCATGAAAGGGTCTCCTAGACGAGTCGGACGAGTTCCTGCACAGCGTCTTTCGGCAGGACGTAGGGGGTCGAGGCGTCGATGCTGATGCAGGCCTCGCCGAGTAGTTGCAGCAGGACGATGTCGTCGTGCCGCAGTTCGTGGTGCGGGTGCACCAGCCAGCCCCGGAACCGCTCCCGGTCGATGACGGCGATGTTGCGGTCACCGAGGTAGAAGAGCACGAGCTCGTAGCGGACGTTGACGTCCACGTTCGTGACGGCCGGGCCGTTACGTAGTTCTATGGACAGCCAGCCGGTCCACATCGTCTCCAATGACATTTGTACGTGTCTTCTTTCCCCGGTTCATGGGCCGGACTCCCCGCCGGAGCGGAGGGAGGCTCGGCGAGGAGCCCGGCGTTCTTGGGAGGGGCCGCCGGCCTGTGTTGTGGGCGCGGGTGCCCGACGGGTGCTGGCTTGAAACCCCCGTCCCAACACCTGGTTCCAAGTCCTTGTGCTGCTGGATTGTTGCCTGTCGGGATCTAGATTGGCAATTTCCCGATCGTTGTGCAAGATTCTAATTACGGCACTCACAGTGTGGAAGTTGCGGGGTGACAGGCCATTTAGTGGTGCCGACTGAAGTCTTCTATTGTGGATGTACGATCTACTGCGTACCTAGGGGGATGAGGTGCAAGCAGAAGTCACGGGGTCGACCGTTCCACGTCGCCAGTTCGGCAGATGCGTGCGTGAGTTGCGAGGCCAAGCACGCATGACTGTTCGGACCTCGGCTAAAGAGTTGGGATGGTCGGAAGGCAAGATCTGGCGCATCGAGACGGGGCAGACGTCGATTCGCATCCATGACGCAGAGGCGATGTGCCGGGTTTTCGGTGCAAGCACTGAGATGACGGGGGTTCTCACGGCGCTGGCGCGAGAGACGCGGGCGCGTGGATGGTGGCACAGTTATGGAGATGTGATCCCTGAGTACTTCGACGTCTACATAGGCTTGGAGGAGGCTGCCTCTGAATTCTGCTGGTACGAGTCGGATCTAATCCCAGGACTCTTGCAGACCGAGCCTTACGCGCGGACGCTGATCGAGAATGCGCATCTCGGGGAGTCACCTGAAGAGATCGACCACCGTGTGCGTGTGCGCATAGGGCGAGGGACGCTACTGACCAGGGTGACCGCGCCGCCCAGATTTCAGGCCGTCATCGGTGAGTCGGTTCTACGGCGTCCCGTCGGCGGAGCCGAGGTCATGGCTGACCAGGTAGAGCACCTCGCGAAGCTCAGCCAGTTGGATCATGTTGCCATCAGGGTCCTGCCTTTCGCCGCCGGGTATCACGACGGGATTCACTCGGGTCCCTTTATCACCCTGCGCTTTCCCGTGACGGCTGACGGGCGGGAAAGTGAACCGCCGACGGTCTACATCGAGTCGTTGACGGGTGCGCTGTACCTCGACAGGCCGGCCGAGGTGCAGCACTATGACACGGCCTGGACGAGCATCTGGTCTTCATCGCTCGACCAGGCTGCCTCTGCTGAACTGATGAGACACGTCGCGAGGGAGTTCAGAAAATGAATGATCGTTTGAAGGATGCCGTCTGGCGAAAGAGTAGTCGCAGCAACGGCACCGGTGCCTGCGTCGAAGTTGCCTTCCTGGAAGATGGAGATATTGCTCTGCGGGAGAGCGACGAGCCTGGTTCGGTCGTCATCACGTCTGCGGTCAAGTGGGACGCCTTCTTGGCAGGGGTTCGCAACGCAGAGTTCGACCGTCCGGAAATCTAAGCGGGTGGTTCGAGGGGGCAGGCACCGGTCTGCCCCCTCGAACTGGCTACACACTGACCATTCGAGTGGCCATGAACATGTCGGTCGGCATGGGGGTTTTCAATCGCCAGGTAACGGCCATAGGGCGGCTGTGTTGATGGGAGACATACTCCAGTGGTCCCATGAAAACGTAAGGCGACGTGCCCATTTCACCATCCTGCATGGCTCGTACGAAAAGAAGAACGTGCGAACCGCGCTCTGCGTGATGGATATACCGCTGACCGGTCGGTGAAGCGTCCGACGTCGTCGACTGACTCTCCCAGTGGAAGAGCTCAGGGGTGAGGGCGAAGTCCTTGTACATCGTGGAGGGCGAGAAGTCCTTCTCAGCCTTCTTGCAGGTGACGAAGAGGATGTCGGAGTTGATGGCTTCGCACCAGGCGACGCCCTCGCGGAAGTTGCTCGGGGGCTTCTTCAGCGATGCGTGGCCAACCGCGGCAAGGATCTCTTCACGCTGATAGCTGGCATGGATGCTGAGGGGGACATCCGCAAATTCCTGCCCGTAGGGAGTGAGGTCTTCCGTCATGCGCCGAGCCCTATCGAAGCTGAGCTCGACCACCTCTTGAAAGTCGCGGCGAACCGTGGGCTGGGTGCGGATACTCGTCAAGCCCTGATCAGCGCTGGTGAACGTATCGCCAGTCGGGTAGAAGGAGAAGAACAGCATGTCTGCGAGGCGCCGCTGTCGGAGGCTGTCTCCGGTGTCTGAGGTCGAGAGCATGCGGGTGTAGTGCTCAGCTCGTTCCCGGTCGTCTACGTGGGCGAAAGCCCGGATGCGCCGAAGGAGCGCTGACTCGATCGTGCTCAGCGGTGGAAGATCCGGATCGGCAGCCCGCTCGAGAGCTGCCCAGGATCGGTCCTTGGTTCCCTTCTTGAGGACGTCAGCGAGTTCGCGTTGTCCCAACTCCAAGTAGTCCTTGAGTGAAGAAGGTTGCAGTTCGCGGACTTCCGAAATCATGGTCGCCCAGCGTGGAGAGATCTGCTGCTTCAAGGAAGCGAGCAGGGCTTCCTTGGCCACCGGATCCAGAACGATCTGTGACCCAGGCGGTAGCAGCGGAAAGTCCTTGGCGACCTGCTGCTCCAAGGTCTTGCCGAGGTGGCCGGTGAGAGCACGGAAACGCTGGTCAAATCGGAACTCTGCTCGCTGATGGCCCACGAAGTCGAGCGCCGTGAGCACCGCCTTGCCTTCACTCATGCGCAAGCCTCGCCCCAGCTGCTGAAGGAAGACCGTGGCGCTCTCAGTCGGCCGGAGGAAGAGCACCGTGTCGACCTCGGGGATGTCGACACCCTCGTTGAAGAGATCCACGGTGAAGATGGCGTTGACCTGGCCACTCCGCAAAGCACCGCGAGCATGCTGTCGCTCGGCGGCTGGCGTATTCGCGGAGAGCGCGATGGAGGGGATGCCGGCCTCGGAGAACCGCTCGGCCATGTACTCGGCGTGCTTGACGCTGACGCAGAAGCCCAGGCACTTCATCTGCCCAGGGTCGAGAACCTTTTCGCCCACCTCTCGCAAGATGATGTTCAGTCGAGCCGCGTCGGCGGTGTAGAGCTCGGTGAGCGCCTCGGTGTCGTACGAACGGCGCTGCCGGTTCCAGGTGATCTTCTCGAGGTCGGTTCCATCGTGGATTCCGAAGTAGTGGAACGGGGCGAGAAGGTTCTGATCAAGCGCGTCCCAAAGGCGGAGCTCTGCTGCCACCCGCCCGCCGAAGAAGTCCCTGACGTTGACCCCGTCTGCGCGCTCGGGAGTTGCTGTCAGACCGAGCAGCTCCTTCGGCTGCAACTGGTCCATGATGCGTCGGTACGACGCCGCTGCAGCATGATGGAACTCGTCGATGACGACGACGTCAAAAGCCTCCGGCTGGATCAGCGCCAGGTTGTCAGCATGGAGCGACATAACGCTCGCGAATACGTGCCGGCCTCGGCTCGGAGTCTTACCGTCTGCAAGAAGCTCTCCAAAAGACGCGTTGGCTAGCACTTCTTGGTAGGTGCGTTGCGCTTGTTGGAGGATCTCGATCCGGTGGGCAACGAAGAGGAGCGACAGGTCTCCTTGATCTTGAACAAGCCGCTTGTAGTCCAGCGCAGCGATGACCGTCTTACCGGTACCTGTCGCCGCGACTACGAGGTTGCGGTGGCGATCGTGGAGCTTGCGCTCGGCATCGAGCTGCTCGAGCATCTCCTGCTGATGTGGCAGCGGCCGGACCTCAAGGCCGGACAAAAGGAGAGCGCTCTGCGTTCCGCCCGCGTTCTTACCGGCGGCCCGGTCGAGCTCTCGGCGGAGCAGCGGTCCATGCTCCCGGGGGTCATAGGTGACGAATTCCTTGTCCTGCCAATATGACTCGAAGGTGGCCTCGAACTTCTCCATGAGGTCAGGTGTGTCAATCGCCGACAGTCGAACGTTCCACTCGAGGCCATCAACGAGCGCTGCACGCGACAGGTTGCTGGATCCCACGTAGGCCGTGTGAAAACCGCTTCTGCGCTCGAACATCCAGGCTTTGGCGTGCAGTCGGGTGCGGTTGGTCTCGTAGTTGACCTTGACCTCCGCCCCGAACTCGTTGACCAGGGCATCGAGAGCCTTGGCGTCTGTGGCACCCATGTAGGTCGTGGTGAGGACGCGGATCGGGACGCCGCGGTTCTTGAGTTCGCGAAGCTGGTCTTCGAGCAGCCGCAGGCCGTACCACTTCACGAAGGCACAGAGCAGATCCACTCGGTCGGCGCTGGCCAGTTCGGCGCGTAGCTCGGCAGCCAGGGTTGGCTCACCGCGGGCGTTTGTCAGTAAAGAAGCCTCGGAAAGAGGCGTGGCCGGGCGAAGTAGCACCGCACCACCCGTGGCTATGAAGTCACGCCGATAGATTTGGTGCAACTGCTGATGGTTGAGCTTTTCGTCCAAGGCAGGTGTCTCAGCGGCGGCGCCGTAGGAGCGTAGCTGCTCCAGGATGCCCTCGACAATCGAGGGGCGATCGGCTGATCTTGCAGCAGTGAGCGTGTCTTGAATGACTCGACTGAGGTACCGCGTCAACACTATGGGCTGCTCGGCAGGGTCTACTGCGGCTGTTTCACTGGCGAGACCCTGAAGGAGCGTCAGCCGATTCTGTAGCTCAGTCGTGATCAGAGATTCGTAGAGCCCGGTGTCCAAGAGGTGTGCTCCTCGCGCACTCGTGAGACCAACCTCGTCATCCTAGGACGTGCGGGGGGCCATCTCGGCGATTTGAGCCGCGGCGCATGCGCGAGCGACAGTCAGACAATCGCCAGCATCTCGGGAATTGCTAGTCCCTAACCTGTGCAAAATTTTCTCGATGGTAGCGCGTGAAAGCTTCCTTAATGTCGTGGCCTTTCAACGTTCGCAACTTCTGAAGCTTCGTCCGGTTCGCCGTCAAAAAGACCCATCCTTCGCGAATGTACAGAGCCCCTCGGTCGAAAAGTACGTGATCGTTGGCGCAAAGGCAGAGAATGTTGGCTGGAATATCCGGACCGTTGTGTGGCTTGCCGAGAGCCCGGATGTGGGCCCCTTCGGCGTAACCCTTGCCGTCAATCTCCAGGCGTACCCCGCAAATTTGGCAGGTTGAGTCGTATGCCTGCTTAACCCATTGAGATACTTCGGTGTTGCGCACGACACGCTGTATGACACCAGCAGTACGAACGGGTTTGGTGTTTCCGATGGGAGGGGTGAGTGCGAAACTGCGAGCAGAAGTTTCTTTCCAGGATTCGCCGTCAGCTTCGGGTACGCGTTCCAGTTCGAATTGGAAAATCATTGGACCGTCTGATGAGGCGCGGTAGGAATGGCGGGCCACGATGTAAAGACCGTCATAGCGAAACCCGGACTTGGGCGAGTGTGTGCCCTTCGCGTTCGCGCCTCGGATGACTCTGATGGGAAGACTCATGGTCTCAGACAGCTTCAATGCCGAGTTTCCCTGTGTATCCTTCTGATCCTCTACCTGAACCTTCTTCTCGTCTTGGCCACCTTCGCCGGTGTAGAGAATCCAATCGCCTTCGTCGCGGTCGTCCTTGTAGCCTCCGGAAAGGCAGATGGCGTCCGCTCCTTCCTCGTAGTTTCCGCTGATTCCACGCCTCCCGTGTCGGTGGAGTCGGGCCTGGCGAACATCCTCGCGCTTCGCGAAGACGGACCCTGTGGGATGCCCGGCAATGTGACCAAAGATGCTTGGCTCGCTCATGTGTCGATATTAGAGAACTGTGACTTATGATACGAGTGTTGTTCGCCAAGTAGCGGCGTCGAACTCTGGTGGAGGGAGTCGCTGGGCCTAGTCGGGAGGTCTGTAGCGAGATGCCCTCAGGAGTGCCGGTCGGATTGCACTTCAGGGGAGGGTGCATGGGCTCGGCGGGAGTGCTAGGAAGCGGACACCGCTCGCCTGGGCTCCGATCATGCTTTCGATGGATGCTGCGCCCAGTGCCGCGCTCGTAGCTTGTGAGTCATGATAAAAGGGATCTCGGCCCTGATAGCGGGTGCCCTTCTCCTGGCGCTCGTCGGATGCGGTGAGTCAGCCGCCGCCGCGACGGAGGAACAGCGACAACGCGCTCTGGCCGCCGGTTTCGACGCCGATCTGGTTTACGTGCTCGAGGTGGACGGATACAACGCCGCAGCCGGCGGCAGCGGGGTCTACGGCGCTGACGGCTACCAGACCATCTACGTGTCCGAGAGTGGTGACGACCTGCGCCTCACCGTCGAGCGGGCCACGCTCGACGACATCACCTGTCCGGCGCTGCCGGTTCCCGGGGCCGAGGGGGTGGACATCACGGTGGAATGCACCCGTGACGACGACGGCTGGCGCCGAGTCGCTGGCGATCGGGAGGAGTACGCGGTTCTCCGCGACGATCTCCTGGTGCGGGTCAGCGGTACCAGGGCCGGGGCCAATCTGATGCGTGAAGCTGCGCTCGAGGCCCGGCCCGCCACCTCGAAGGAGCTGGACGACGTGCTCCCGCCGGATTCCGAAATCGTTGAGCGCGGTGACATCTCGGGGGACAACGCGCCGAACAACGACGTGGGCGCGGGCGGGTGAGAGCTGGAGGCAGGCCACCCCGGCACCGTCCGCGGTAGCGAAACATCCACGAAGAGTGACATTTATGTGTTTGATACCTTCTCCTCCAGCCAGGGAGGGGAAGTACGTGAGCGGGCACTTCAAAGTTCTTGCGTCAGAGTTGCTGAGCAGCAAGGAGAAGGCAGCGAGTGTCGCCTCGGGGGTTGGGGCACTCGATCCGGGTGGCGAGCTGAGCAAGGCGACGGGGTCGATCCCGGGGGGCGTCCAGCGTCACTCTGATGAAGAACGTCGGCTCCCTGTGGAATGCCCAGTTCAAGCAGTTGCGTGAACGCGTGTCCTCGTACGGTGACACGTTGGGTACCGCTGCTGCAGGCTACGAGCGGGGCGACAACGCCGGGGCCAAGAGCTTCAACGACCTGGTCCCCGAGGCTTCGCGGTGACGGCGACGTGGTCGCAGATCAAGAAGTGGGCCCCCGAGGCCCTGCACGACGCAGCCGAGGAGCTGCGCTCGATCGAGGACAAGCTCATCGATCTCGGCGACGACCTGGTGAAGGTCGAGCCCACCCACTGGACCGGTACCGCGGCCGACGGTGCGAAGAAGGAGCTCACCGCCATCGGTGAGGTTCTCGAAGACCGGATGACCGAGGTCGCCGCAGTGCGGCGAGGACTGCTCACCGCTCACGATGCGGTGACCGGCATCCAGAGCCTGGTGGCGGACATCATCGACTTCGCCGCCTCCAACGAGCTCAGTATCGACGCTGAGGGCACAGTCACCGATGTGAAGGAACCGGAGGGTGGGGCAGGGATCGTCGTCGACAAGACGTACATCCCGCCCGAGCGTGATCCCCATAACCTCGAGCTGGCGGCCGAAGAACGTCAGCGGCTGGTGGACAAGTGCGTCACCATGATCGAGGCGGTCCTGCGTCGCGCCGGTTACCTGGATCAAGAACTGACCCATGTGCTCAACAATGGGGTCCTGTCCGGTGAGCTGGCGAGGATGGATGCGCCCGATCTGGAGACGGCCGCCCAAGACGGCGACAACTGGCGCAAGCCGGATGTCTACCCTCCTCCGGAGGGTAAGGGAACGCCCGATCTGAACAGCGCCTACTGGAACAGTCTCAGCCCGTCGGAGAAGCTGAAAGTCATTCTGGGGCACCCGGAATGGATCAACAATCGAGATGGCATCGCGGCCGACGCCCGCGATGCGGCCAATCGCGTTCTGCTGCCTCGCTACCTGGCCGAGTGGGAGCGCAAGCTCAGAGACGCCGAAGCTGAACAGCTCCGCATCGTCACAGAGCATGCGGACGCGGGGCTGTCGGGTTATCCGTCCCAGGAACTGAGTGACGCCTACTCGCGGTACCAGGAAGCTCGCGACAAGGTCGATTCGCTGAAGATGGCTGAGAAGCTGATAGACCGGGACGGAGTTTCGATGGACGGCAAGGCTGTCGAGAAGGACGACAAACAGCTTCTCGCCCTGGATCTCAGTCAGGAGCGCGCCCAGGTGGCCATCGCCACCGGTGATGTCGACGTCGCGGAGAACGTTGCGGTCTTCACCCCAGGTCTGTCGTCCAACGCGAAGACGATCGACGGGTACGACACCGACATGAAGAATCTCAGGGAGCGTTCAGCCGCGCTGCTCGTCAAAAACGGAGACGCCCTTACCCAGGAGGCGGCCCTGGACAACGTGGCGACGGTGGTCTGGCTCGGGTATCAGTCACCGCAGACGACGCCGGACAGTCTGTTCAACCTCACGGGTGACTCGGTCGCTTCGGCCAAGAGCGCCAGTGATGGCGGAAAGAACCTCGCGGAGTTCTACTCCGGTATCACGGCGTCGCGCGATGACGACGTGAATCTCACCGCACTGGGGCATTCCTACGGATCGACCACCACCGGATATGCGCTGCAGCAGAACGACACCGGGGTGGACCGGGTCGGTTTCTTCGGATCCCCGGGAATCAGTGTGGACGACCTGGGCAAGCTGGATGTCCCTTCGCACAGTTCCTTCTATGCAGAAGCGGACGGCGACGCGGTCGGAGATTTCGCGACCTTCGGAAAGGATCCGACCAAGATCGATGGAATGACCCACATCAACACAGACGCAGCGAAGCTCGCCAACGGCGAGGGGCTTTCGGGCATCAGTGGTCATACCTCGTATCTCAAAGACGGTTCGACCAACCAGTACAACCTGGCCAATCTTGTGATCGGTGAACCAAATGCGCTGATCACCGGCTGGAGCGGGCCACCTCTTGGTGAAGTGCTGCGAGGCTTCTAGTTACGAGAGTCAGTTTTCATGGCGTATCAAAATAGGCTATCGGGCCGCTGGTTCCGGCGTGCCGGGGCTCTGATGTCGGTCGCTGTCGTCGCTTTATGCGTAGCAGCATGTGGAGGTGCGAACATCTTGGGCGCAGAGGATGACAACAGTGAGGCCGTGCTCCGGGCGCGTCCCTCGTTCGACGAAGGTGCCCGGACGTATCTGGCCCTGCTCGGCGAGATCCGGGGGATCCTGGAGGAGGAGGTCCCGGATCTTGAGTGGGTCGCCGAGGTCAAGGCCGGTGGCAGAAGCTACTGCGGGGATCCGGCGGCCGGCATCGAGGCCGACTCGGCGACTTTCCAGGGCGGTTCCGCGAAGGGCGGCATTGGGCAGGAAGACTGGGCCCGGGCCAAGCCCAAGATCGTCGATGTCGCCGCGCAATACGGCTTTACCACGGTCAACTCGTTGGTTGACGAGCCGGGGAACGTCTCGCTGGCCATCCTTGATGATGATGGAGCCAGTGTGGAGGTGGGCAGTAAGGTGAATACCATCGTCATGCTCTACGGCGCCTGCATGCTGCTAGAGAAATAGCCCGGATGAGGCGGCGAGTGGCGGTGCCCCGGTTGCGCGGATCTTGTTCCGGGCTATCGATCATCGAAAGCATCGCACTCTGGCGCTGGGGCATCTCAAGTCGTCGGTTGGCTCGAGCATCCGGAACGGCGTCTCAGCTGAGCCGTCGCCCTCCGATCAGCTCGTCACCCAGTTCGGTACGGCGGTAAAGGACTGAGCGGCCGACCCGCTCACGGGTCACCAGACCCGCGTCCAGAAGCACTTTCAGGTGGTCCCCGACGGCTCCCAGCGACGAATTGAGGACGCCGGCCAGCTGGGTGGTGGATCCGGGGTCGGCCAGGCTCTCCAGGAGCCGGGCCCGGGCGGCCCCGATCAGCGGGGCCAAAGTCGCTGGGGCCGAAACGGTCTCGGCCAGCGTGGCCGTTCCACGGGAGGGATAGCGGATCCAGGGGCGGTGCGGTCCGTCCAGGCTCATCGCCAGTCCCTGGGCCAGGAAGACCGAGGGGACGAAAAGCAGCCCTCGCCCGGCCAGGTCGACCGTCTGCGGTCCCCGGTCCCGCACCCGGATCCGGCCCTCCTCCCAGCTGAGCTTGGGATGCAGGTCTTCCAGGCCGGCGCTCCAGCCGTGAGCCACCAGGCGCCCGGCCCGATGCTGGACGTCGCGCTGCAGCACCGCCAGCACCCGCGGCCAGTCCGGGCGCAGCAACACGTCCCAGGCCAGCTCGATCGCGTCGGCCAGCCGGTTCAGGACATCGGGGGCGTGCAGAACCGTCGCCACCTCCTCGGCCACCGGAGCGCCGGCGATCATGTACGCGATCTCGCGTCGGGCGTCCGCAAGGGAACTGGCCCGCATCGCCGCCACGTCGTCCTGAATGCTCTGACCCATCCCGGCGGGCGGGGGAGTGGTGAAGTCGACGCCCTCGCGCTCACGCTGGAGGGCGGCCAGAGCCCGCACGCCCGGGTCGTCGCGGATGGTGCCCCAGCGGTGCGTGAACCGGCCCAGCAGCGGCGACGCGGTCGAACGCCGGTGAGCGAGCTGGGCTATCAGATGGACGGTCTCGTCGCTGGGGGAGACCGCGAACCGGGACGACACGATGTCCTCGGCCCCGGCCATGATCCATAACGAGGTTTCGGCCACCGGCGAAACAGTAGCTCCGTCCTGACGACGCTGCCAGGTTGGCGCCATGAGCACCTCGACCGTTGCCCGAACGACCTACCGTGAAGTCTTCACCACCCCGGGCTTCGCCGCCCTGTTCACCACCACCACCCTGACCGTGCTGGGCATTTCGCTGCAGATCCTCGCCTTCTCGGTCGTGGTCTTCGAGACGACCGGTTCCTCGACCTGGTCATCGGCGGCCTTCGCGGCGGGCTTCCTGCCCGGCGTCGTGGGCGGTCTGCTGCTGCCCTCGCTGGCCGACCGGTGGCCGGCCCGACCTCTGATCGCCGTCGGGAGCCTGGTGCGTCTCGGGCTCGGGCTGCTGCTGGCGGTTCTGGCGTCGAGCTCGTCGGTGCCGGCCGGAATCGCGGTGGTGGCCCTGGGAGCCCTGCTGCACCCGCTGGTCTCGGCCGCCCAGTCCGGTCTGCTGCTGCGCCTTCTCGAGGGCGACCGCTACGTGCTGGGCCGGTCGCTGTTCACCATGACCTCGATGCTGGCGCAGCTGGCGGGACTCGCGGTGGGTGGTCTGGTGCTCCAGGCCCTGGGCGCCGGTGCGGTGCTGGTGCTGGCCGCGGCCATGCACGGTGTGGCGCTGCTGATCAGCTGGCTGGGCCTGCCGTCGGTTCCGGCCCCCGGCTCCCGGAGCCCGTGGACGCCCGGCGAGACCCTGCGTGGATACCGGGACCTGTTCGGTCACAGCCTGGTTCGGCCGCTGTTGCTGCTGTGGTGGACGCCGTTCGCGCTGCTGGCGGGCGTCGAATCGCTGGCCGTGTCCTACGCCGGGCAGACGCAGGCGGGTGGGGCGGCCACCGCCGTGCTGATGGGCGCCACCCCGTTGGGTGCTCTGGTCGGGACGACCGTGGTGGGAAGGCTGTGCCGGCCCGCCACCCGCGAACGGCTCGTACCCGTGCTGCTGGCCCTGCTCGGCGTATCCCTCCTGCCGCTGGCCCTCACCCCCTCGGCGCCTGTGGCGGCCGTGCTGATGGCTCTGGCCGGGGTCGGGCTGGCCTTCGAGACGGGCGGGCAGGCGGCGTTCCGCAACGCTCTGCCGCCCGGACGTCAGGCCCTGGGATTCGGCCTGCTGGGCGTCGGGCTGATGACCGGCCAGGGCCTGGGCCCGCTGGTGGCCGGCCCCCTCGCCGACCTGAGCAGCCCCGGAACGGCCTCGGCGGTGCTGGGCCTGCTGATCCTGCTCACGACACCGGTCTTGCTGCGGGGCGCCGGCGTAAGCCCAGCACTACCGCCAACGGCCACAACGCCTGCGCTCCTGCCGCCACCCGCTCCGTCAGTCCCAGAGGTCCGGTGACATACAGGGTGAAACCGAAGACGCCGACCAGGACGAGCAGAACCGACCCCGCCACCAGCGAGACCGGTGGATTCAGCACCCGGTCTCCCGAACGTCCGTTCGCCACCAGCGGCCACACCGCCAGCGCCACGAAAGCGGCCGTGGCACAGAGAGTGTGCGCCGCCGAGCTGCCCCCACCGCCGGGCAGGGGGAACGCCGCCACGAGCACGGTCGCCACCCCACCGGCCGCCAGCAGCAACCGGCCGGGCCGGGCGGCCTCCGTCAGGCAGAACGCGGTGACCAGATGAGCCACGCCGACCCCGATCAGCGCAACCGTCATGACCACACGATCCGTGGCACCGATGGCAGCCAGGTCGCTGATCGCGTCCACCATCGGATCGAAACCGGGCGGCTGACGGGACTCGGCCAGCAGCCAGCCGCCGATGAGCAGCACCGGGGCCGCGACCGAGGAGACGTAGGCGGGGGGACGCACGCCCCCAGCTTCGCCTCAGGTCTCGTCCGCCGCCAGTTCCAGGCTCTTCGCCAGCTCCACGAGCACCGGCCGCCAGTACCCCGCCTCGACCAGGTCGACGTGGCTCGTGGACAGGTAGACGCCCAGGTCACCGCCCGGATCACTGACCCGCCAGACGAAGACCTCGTGCTCCTGCACCACCTCGTACTCCGGGTTCACCGGGGAGCGGTAGCGCTGCACGAGGTGCGTCGCCGGGCCGGCCTCGGTCTCGATCGACTCCTCCTGCGCCGGCAGCTCGAGCATCTCCTCGGGAAGCCGGAACTCCTCGACCAGGTCCTCGAGCGTCACCTCGTCGGCCAGCCCCTCGGCCCGGACACTCACGCTGCAGATCGCCGGATCGCCCGGACGGGGCATGAGGAACAGCACCATCACCGGCGGCACCTCCTCGCGGCGCGCCGACTCCAGGGCCGGCACCAGGACGTTCGCCAGGAGCGCCGCCCGCTCTTCGGGGACGTCGGCCGAACTCACCGCCGCCCGGGCCCACTCGTGCGGATCGGCCTCCAGGTCGGCCATCACCCAGATGTCCGCGAGATCCACCAGAACGCTCGTCATGTCAGGCCTCTCGCCAGCGCAGGGATCCGGCGACCGCCTCGAAGAGCACCATCATCGAGGCGGCGATCGGTTCCATCGGGGTGCGGAAGGTCAGCAGAAGGATCTGCGACCGGTCGGGGAAGGGCACGAAGACGTCCAGACCGGTGAAGGTCAGCCGGGCCGGCCCGAGCCCGGGAATCTCCTCGCGCATGATCTTGGCCTCGGAACGCCTCACCGCGGGCACATTCTCACCGGCGACCTCGAGCACCGCGGGCTCGCTGTTCGGGTCGTTCGCCAGCACCCGCGCCAGGATCTCGGGCGCCACGTCGGCCGGTACCGGTTCCGGAACCACCGTGACCACCAGAGTGGCCGCGAGAGGAATGCCGCGCAGAACGTCCATCAGCAGGTAGAACTCACGCCCACCGCCGTCGTGGGCCCGGTCGACCAGGCCGGCCAGGTCGTTCTCGAGAGAACGCCGCGCGGAGGCGGACTCGTCACGGGAGACCGTGGCGAACGCCTTGCCCACCACGGAAGTCACCTGCTGACGGCGGTTCTCGTCGAGCCGGACCCGGTGCCAGGTCTCGGGGAGGAGAAGGGACCAGCCTGTCGTCGATGTCGTCACTTGTTCGCGTACCGTCCGAACGTGGTGTATTTGTCGAGCAGGGACGCGGCTTTGGACTTGTCGGCGATGTCGCCGGCGATGCCGATCGCGTTGGCCAGGTCGGCCTGCCCCACCTTCTTCTGCACCTCGGCCATGGCGTTCTTGACCCCGTTGTACTTCGGGGCCAGCGCCTCGATGGCCTTGTGCTGTGCGGTGGTGTAGACCACGTCCGAGTCCATCTGCAGGAACTTGCCGATGCGGGAGTTCACCAGTTTGTCGACCTTGGCCTGCCGGGGCACGAGCCACTTGTTCGTGTTGGCGATGAACGAGGACGCGGGCTTCGAGAGCGCCTCGTCGATGAGTTTGCCGGCCTCCGCCCTGGCCCGGCGCACGCCCCCGTTGACCACGGCCTTGCGGGCGTTCTCGGAGATCTTCGCCGCCGCCTTCTTCGTTGCCGCTCCCTTGGCCTGCCGCACGAAACCGGTCTTCGCGGCGGCCTTCAGCCCGGCCTGAGCCGTCTTCGCACCCGCGGTGGCGGCCTTGCCCCAGCCGAACGTCACCAGGCCCAGCACGTCGAGCCCGATCGAGACCAGGGACCCGTCACCCGACAGGGCCGTCAGGATGTGGCAGACCAGGCTGATCACGGTCAACCCGGCGGCGACCGCGAAAAAGGCCGGGGCGATGGCATTCACGACCGGGATGAACGAGAGCACGGTGCCGATCACGGCCAGGGCCGAGGAGATCTTGCCCATCCAGTCGGCGATGCCGTTGATCGTGCCGGCGTGCTTGTGCACCCAGTCGATGAACGAGTTCCAGTTCTTGGAGGTCCAGTCCTTGACCCGGTCCCACCAGTTGTCTTTCAGGCCGTCACTGTCGATCGCGTCGCGCACCTGGGCGGCGGCCTGCCGGTCGGCGGAGTCGCGGCGGTCCATCGCCGCGCGCAGGCGCCGGGTGGGCCCGTTGAGCGCCTGGGCCATCGGGTCGTCCAGGGCGTTCGTGGCGTCTCCGGCAGCCTGCTTGGCCTTGACCTCGGCCTCGGCCTGCTTGGCCTCACGCGCGGCGTCGTCGGCCTCCTGCTGGGCCTGGGCCAGCGCGGTGGCGTAGGTGCTGATCGCGTCGCCGACCGCCTGGTAGCGGCCCTTGGCCTTGCTCAGCTGCCCGGCGACGTCGGTGGCGGTGGACGCGAACGCCCGGCCGCCGATCGCGTCCCACCCCTCGGCGTTGGCCAGCCGGTTCAGGGACGCGGCCTGGGCCTCGAGCTCGGCCGCGAAGTCGCGGTACCGCTTGGCCATCGCCTGGATCTGGACCTGATCGCCGGGAACCGGGTCGGTGTCGCGCAACGGCATCCAGTCGGTGGGGCGGCTCATTTCGCGCCCTGCCCGTCGTTGATCGTGACGGCCTCGGTGAGCTGCCGGTCGAGCTCGCGATAGGCGGTGACCGCGTCGGAGACGAACTTCTGCGCCCCCTGCACCCCCGTGATCAGGTTCTCGCGGCGCCGGTGCCAGTTGTCCGAGAACTCACCGAGCGCCGAGGCCAGCGAACCCTCACCCAGCACCCGCGCGTCCTGATCGGCCAGCGACCGGGAATTGGTCAGGTCACCGGCGACCTGGCCCAGCCGCGAGGCCGTGGACTCCAGCACCGGCAGTTCGATCTTCACGTACGACGTCGTCACAGCCCACCCCACGCACATCACCCGGTCCGCGTTCTCCGCGGACCCCCGGAGGTCACCCTATCGACCCGATAAATCCCTGACGCCAGGTAGTTACGCGAGCACCCTGAGCCATGACCCATAGCGTGTCAGCATCCTCTGAAGGTTGGCTGAAGACGCTTGTGCTCTCTGACCGCGCAGGGAGTGCCGGCGGCGTTCCCCCCATCCGGACCGCAGCGCGCTGTGCCCTCCGGTGACCGCGACATGGTCACGACGCCGGTCGCGGAACGCCCGATCCTCACGGCTGTCCAGTCTCACTATGAAAGACGGCTCTCTCGAATGATGAGAAGAGCGGGTTAACCTGCCGCACATGAGTAGTGCCAAGTACACCCACGGCCACGCCGAGAGCGTGCTGCGTTCGCACCGCACGCGCACCGTGCGGAACTCGGCCGCCTACCTGATGCCGCACCTGCGTCCGGGTGCCGAACTGCTCGACATCGGCAGTGGTCCCGGCACCATCACCGCCGACCTCGCCCGCCGGGTCGCACCGGCGAGGCTCACCGCCGTCGAGGTGTCGGACGCGGCGCTGGAGGTGACCCGGGCCGGGGTGCAGGAAGGCAACGTGAGCTTCGTGGTCGCCGACGTGCACGAACTCCATTTCGCCGACGACTCTTTCGACATCGTGCACGCCCATCAGGTGCTGCAGCACGTCGCCGATCCGGTGCGGGCGCTGCGCGAGATGATCCGGGTCTGCCGTCCGGGCGGCGTGGTCGCGGTGCGCGACGCCGACTACAGCGGATTCGTCTGGTACCCGCAGATTCCCGCGCTCGACCGGTGGCTGGACGTCTACCGGGCCGCCGCCCGCGCCAACCAGGGGGAACCCGATGCGGGACGCCGTCTGCTCGCCTGGGCGCGCGAGGCCGGGGCCGCGAAGGTGACCGCCTCGTCGTCCACCTGGTGCCACGCCGATCCCGAGGCCCGGGAGGGCTGGGGCGGCATGTGGGCCGACCGGATCGCGAACTCGGCGATCACCGAGCAGGTGCTGGGCAGTGGGCTGGCCACACCCGACGACATCACCGAGATCGCGGCCGGCTGGCGCGAGTGGGTCGCCGCCCCGGACGGCTGGATCAGCATCCTGCACGGTGAGGTGCTGATCCACGTCTGATCGGGGGGTTTCCGGCAAATGGCCGTTTGCCGGACAGAACTAGGCGAAGCTCCACCTGCCCGCCGAGGACTGGGCGTGGGCGAGCATGAACCTGCCGATCGCCTGTGTCGACCTGCTGCCGGTACAGCGGGACGACACCGGGCGGGTCTCGCACGTCGGTCTCATCGAGCGTGATTCGCCGATGGGGAGACGGTGGTGTCACCTCGGTGGCCGGGTGGGCTACGACGAGTCTTTGCAGGAGGCCGGTCGACGGCATCTCGAGGACTCGTTGCGGGACATCGGTGGCGTGGTGGTGGAGACGGAGCCCTACTTCGTCAATCAGTACTTCCCCTCGCCCCGCGCCGGTATGGGGGTGGACCCGCGCAAGCATGCCGTCGCGGTCTGCTACCTCGCCCTCTTCCCGTCGGGATCGGCGCCGCGGGCCCAAGGATCCGAGGCCCTGAACTTTCAGTGGTTCCCCGTCGACGCGCTTCCCGATGACGACGATTTCTGGCCGGGAAGCCTTCTGATGATCCGGCGGCCGGAGGTGACGACGTCGGGATGGCACGACGAGGTCCTCACCTACCAGTCGATCAGCGACCGGTACATCTCTCACAACGAATTGATGTGGCAGACGCCGGTTCTGGCCATGACCGCCATGGCCTTCCTGCTCACCATCGCCCTGGGGCAGAGCGCTTCCTGGATGCGGGCACTGGCGGCGGCCCTGAGTTTCGTCATCGCCGTGATCAGCGCCCAGCTCATGGCCAAGCATTCGAAGAGCCAGATCTCGGATTCCGAAGATCTGCTGCGGATCGAGAAGAAGCGAGGAATGCAGCCCGCCCACGACAAGCCCAAGCCGGTTCGCATTCCCTTCCGGTTCAGTACTGACGGCCTGAGCGAATGGTTCGCCGCCCGGCGCAGTCGTATCTGGTGGTTCCGGGCTCTGTTGCTTCTGGCCGTGGTCTCGGCCGGCGTCACGGTGGAGGCAGTCGTGGCGATCTTCCGGTGACGCTTTAATCGGATGCCGGAGCGGTGGTCACGGGGCAGGGTGGCGGCATGGACTTCCTCGAGGCCCTCGCCGATCAGCTCGCCGCCCTGCCCGACGTCGAGGCCGTCACGCTCGGGGGCTCCCGGGCGCAGGGCACGGCGCGTCCCGACAGCGACTGGGATCTCGGGATCTACTACCGAAAGAGCCTGGACGTGCGGACGTTACGGTCCCTCGGGCACGAGGGGCAGGTCTCCGAGGTGGGCGGCTGGGGCGGCGGGGTGTTCAACGGCGGGTGCTGGTGGCGCGTCGCCGGGGAGCCGGTCGACGTGCACTACCGCGACCTCGACGTGGTCGAGTCCGAGGTGCGACGGGCCGGGCAGGGAAAGTTCGACATCGAGCCGCTGATGTTCCACCTGGCCGGCATCCCGACCTACCTCGTCGTGGCCGAGCTCGCGAGCAACCGCACGCTGCGCGGCGGTCTGCCCCGGGTCGACGCCTATCCGCCCCGGCTGCGCGAGGCCGCCGTGAGCGTGTGGTCGGGCAGGGCGCGGCTGACGCTGGGGTACGCCGAGAAGAACAGCACTCGCACCGCGCAGGCCCTGGGGCTGATCTCTCTCGCGGTCACCCAGTACGCCCACGCCGTGGCGGCGTCGCGGGGTATCTGGGTGACCAACGAGAAGCGATTGCTCGACGTCGCGGGACTGCGGGGCGTGGACGAGCTCTTCTCCACCGAGCACGATCCGGCCGAGCTGGTGCACCGGATCCGCACCCTCGCCGAGATCCGTGAGGTGGAAGGGATCGCCGCCCTCGACGGGATCACTGCCCGGGCGTGAACTCCTGGTCGAGCATCGCCCGCATGTCCGAGCGCCCGAGCCGAGCCGTCGCGGCCAGCACCGAGGCGTCGATGCCGGTGCGGTCGGCCCGGATCTCCGACGGTGCGACGGTCCAGGTGACGCGGGGCGTGACGGTGTGCTCGGCCGCCAGACGCTGCAGCAGTGCGGCGTAGTGAGGGCTGGGCCGGCTGATGTTCTCCTTGACGAAGTCGGCCTGGCCCCGGGCCAGACGCCGGCCGAGCCACTTCATCGCGGCCCCGAGATCGTCTTGCAGGAAGGTGAACGACCGGGTCATCACCACCAGCGCCTGCGTGGCGCCGGCCTCCAGCGCCTGGTCGACCGGCACCGGCGCCACGATGCCGCCGTCGATGTACCGCCGCCCGCCCAGTGGGATGCGTTTGTTGTAGAGCGCGGGCAGGGCGGCCGTGGCGCGCAGCACCTCGTGCAGGTCGTCGGCCTCGCGGTTCGACACCACGAACGCCTCACCGGTCTCGGCATCGGTGAGCACGGTGAGCAGCTCGGCCGGGGCCGACTTCAGCGCGACGACGTCGAGCGGGTAGTGCTCCTTGACCACCTCGTCGATGAGGTAGTCGACATCCACGACCTTCCACAGCCGCGCCGGGTTGATGAACGCCTTGTGACTCAGGTCGTCGACGTAGATGCGCTCGCCGACATTGGCCTGCCCCGCAAGGAAATACGCGCCGTTGATGGCGCCCGCACTGCTGCCCACGACCACCGAGAAGGCATCTCGGAGTCCTTCGCTCTCCAGCTCCGCCAGCGCACCGATCGAATAGACACCGCGCATGCCGCCGCCCTGCACCACCAGGGCCGGCTTGGCCATCGAGTGAGGTTGACGCGAGAGACCTTTTAGATGTTCACCGAGCTTCAACGTGGTCCTCTCCGTCTTTCCGAAGAGCTCAGACTAGGCCAGGAAGGCTGTGACCGGAGCCTCACTCAGCGTCGCCGCCCTGGCCCGGACCGGTACGGCTCGGTGCGGTGACCGGGTGAAAAGCCGCTGACCTGGGCCGGAGTCACGCCGAGGGCTGCCTACGGTGGTCGGCATGGCTGAGATGCGCCCCCGAGCGGGTAGTTCCGAGAATGCCCAGCTCGTCGAGGAGGCGCTGGCCCGGGCGACGATCCACCTGAACCTGAAGGACCTTCCGGCCGCCACCGCGGCCGCGCTGGAGGCCGTCGAGGCAGATCGTGACTTCCAGGTGTTCCTGCCGGTCTCCGGCCTGGGCCGGGCCCGCATCACCGGCCACGCCTTCATGCCCGAGGGCATGGCCTTCTACGCCCCGGCCCACGGTCTGCTCGTGGTGTCCCGCCAGACCTGGAACGACTCGATCCTGCGCATGGCCATCCACCGGTTCGCACAGGACGCGGCCGACCGGATCACCGAGGCGGGCTGGCTGCCCTACAACCCGGCCGCGCTGAGCAGCACCGACCCCGGCAACCCGGGTCTGCGCGAGATGCTGGGCGACGGGGACGACCAATAGCCGAACGGAACGCCGACCGCAGTCGCGTCTCCCGTGCGGCTGCTGGTGCGCAGAAGCCGCGCATCTGGCCCCAAGGATCCGCATCCGCTGACAGCCGGCAGAACCCCGGCCGTCCGGTTCGGGATATCTTGACCCCTGTCTCTCGGCGGACGTGGGGAGTCGACCGTGACACCTGCACAACTGCGCGCATTCACGGCGATCGTGCGCCTGGGGTCGGTCCGCAAGGCCGCCGCCGACCTCGGCGTGACTGAGGCCGCGGTGTCGGCGCACGTCGGTCAGCTGCGAAAGGAGCTGGGCGACAGGCTGTTCGCGCCCACCGCCTCCGGTCTCGCCTTCACGCCCGGCGGCCTGCGCCTGGCCAGCCGCTCCGCCGAACTGCTGGGACTGCAAGACCGCACGGTGCTCGAGGTCAGCCGGGCCGGCAGTGGGCGTCGCTTCCTGCGGGTGGCCGCCTCCAGCCTGTTCGCCGAGCACTGCGCCCCCGGCCTGCTCGAGCTCTTCGCCGGCCGCGCCCGTGATCTCGACGTCGAGCTCGGCGTGCACAGCCCTCGCGAGTTCAGCGAGATCCTGCTGACCCGATCCGTCGACGTCGCGATCGGCCCGCGCCCGCCCGACCTCGACGGCTCCGTCAGCTACCAGCCGTTCCTCAACTTCCAGGTCGTGCTGGTCGCCGGCCCGCAGCACCCGCTCAGCCAGGTCACGCCGAGCCCGGGCCGGCTGCGCGATCAGACCTGGCTGCTCGGCCCCTCCGCCATCGGCCGCATCGGTCTGGTGCCGGACATCCTGCAGCGCCTGCAGATCCCCGAGGAACGCCAGCAGATCTTCCAGAGTCACGTCGCCGCCGTCGAGGAGGTGAAGCGGGGCAAGGGACTCACGCTCGCCCTGGCTTTCGCGGTGCGGCAGGAGATCTCGCGTCAGGACCTGGTGCGCCTCACCCAGCCCGCCATCGGCACCTGGGGCGTCATGTCGCTCACCGGCACCGGCTGTGCACCCGAGGCCGCCGAGTTCACCCGCTTCGTCGCCACCCCACGCGCCACCCAGGCGATGCTGCGTGGCGCGGGTGTCACCGCCGGGCGGTTCCGGCCGTCGATCCATGTGACCCTCTGGAACTGAGCTCACGAAACACGTTCTCCAGCGAGCGGAAGGAGTCGGCCGGCAGCATCGCGTCGCAGAACGGCAGGGCCGCCGCCATCGTCGCCACCTTCGGCTCGTAACCCGGTGCTCCAGAACGGGGATTCAGCCAGAGGACGCGGTGAGCACGCCGCTTCAACCTCGCCATCGCGGCGGTCATCCTCTCGGGCGGCTCGCTGTCCCAGCCGTCGCTCGCGATGATCACCACCGCTCCCCGCAGCAGGCCTCCGTGATGAGAAGCCATGAGTGACTGCAGATTCGCGGCGATCCGGGTGCCACCGAAGCGGTCGGTCACGGCCGCGCTCGCGCGGTCGAAGGCCTCCGGGGCGGAACGGTGGGCGAGTCTGTGCGTGAGCCGGGTCAGTGAGGTGGCGAAAGCGAATCCCTCGGCGTCGCAGCGGAGGACCAGCGCTCGCATGAGGTGCAGGAAGGCGACCGAGGGAGCCTGCATCGACTGGCTCACGTCGCAGATCATCAGCACGCGCCGGGGTTTCGGCCGGGGGGTCGCGCGCACCAGCTCGACCGGATCCCATCCGGTGCGGCGTGCCCGTGTCATGGTGTCGCGCAGCTGGATCCGGCCGCCGGTCGAACTCACCCGCAGCCGGCGGGAGCGGCGCCGCGGCAGACTGAGCGCGGCTTCCTCCAGTCGGTCGCCGAGCTCACGCAGGTCGTCGTCGCTGAGTCTCTCGAACGGCAGTCCGGCCCGTTCGTCGAGGGCACTCGGGTTCCGGCGAGGCACGCGCTGCTCACCGGCGTCGCTCGCCCCACCGACGGCGGGTGGCAGAGTGAGCCAGGGCAGTCCGGACCCGGCTTCCTCCCCGTGAGAATCGCCCGGCACGGCCGCGTTCCGGCCGCGATCACCACGGCGGGCGTTGCGGCGGGCCACCGGATCCAGGGGCATCACCGCGTCGAACACGGCCTCGAAGACCTGGTCGAACACGGCCAGGTCCTCGTAGCGCCGTACCAGCGTGATCCGGGTCGTCCAGTAGAGCTGCGACCGCGTGCGGATCGGTTCGGCCCCCAGGGCGACCGAAACGTCTTCCATCGCCGAGAGACCGACCCGCACCCCGCGCGTCCGCAGACGGTCGGCCAGCGAAACCACGAACGCGGCCGTGTCGATGCCACGCAGCGGGACGGGTTGCACCGGTGTCTCAGCGGAAGACGACGTAGATGATCACGGCTGCCGCGGCGACCGCCACCGCCGCGGGCACGGCCCGCTTGTAGAGCGAGTCCCCGGCGAGCGAGAGCACGTCGAGCGGTGCGGTGTCGTCGTCGGGCCGCGATGATGACGGACGCGACGGCGCCCCGGGTTCGGGCGTCACCTCGGGCGCCGGTTCCGGAGAGGGAGAGGGGGTGCGGATCTTCGCCTCCAGGTTCTCGACGAACTGGTTGAGCAGCTTCGTCGAGACGTCCTTGATCATGCCGCTGCCGAACTGCGCGATCTTGCCGCTGATGTTCAGGTCGGTGCTGACGGTCACGACCGTGCGCCCGGGCTCGGCGTCGGGGCGCAGACCGGCGCGGACGGTGGCGGCCGCAGTGCCGGTGCCGCGCGAGTCCTTGCCCTTGGCGTCGATCACCGCCCGGTGTGCCGCGTCGTCCTTCTCGACGAAGCGGGCCGTTCCGGCGTACTCGCTCACCACCGGCCCGACCTTGACCTTCACCGTGCCCGAGTAGACATCTCCGTCGACGCCGGTGAGCCGTGCCCCGGGCATGCAGGGGGCGATGCCCTCCAGATCGGTGAGCACCCGCCAGGCCTCGTCGACCCCGGTGCTGACCGTGAACTCGTGGTCGATCCTCATGGCGTCCTCTCCAGTGCGTCGAGCATCGCGGCCTGGTCGTCGGGGGTCTTGGCGATGCAGCCCAGAGTGCGCACAGCGTCGTCACGCCCGAGATCCGCGGCGCCGAGCGCACTCAGCGCGCTCACCCAGTCGATCGCCTCGGCCATGCCGGGTGCCTTGTCCAGGTCGAGCCCCCGGGCCTGCGTGATGAACCGCGTGGTCGAGGAGATCAGGGGGTAGGCGGCGGAGGGGACCTTCCGGCGCAGGATCTCGACCGCTCGCGGCGGGTCCGGGAACGCGATCCAGTGGTACAGGCAGCGCCGGCGCAGGGCGTCGTGCAGTTCGCGGCTGCGGTTGGACGTGAGCACGACGAGCGGACGGCGGGCGGCGGTGAACGTGCCCAGTTCGGGAACGGTGACCGAGCCCTCGCCGAGGAACTCGAACAGCATGGCCTCGAACTCGTCGTCGGCGCGGTCGATCTCGTCGATCAGCAGCACCGGCGCGGTCGGGCCCGGATGCCGCACGGCCCGCAGGATGGGGCGCTCCAGCAGGTACTCCTCGGTGAACAGGTCGGCCTCCGTCACCGCGGACCCGGAGGCCAGGCGGATCGCCAGCAGCTGCCGCTGGAAGTTCCACTCGTACAGGGCCTCGTTCACGGTCAGGCCCTCGTAGCACTGCAGCCGGATCAGCGGGGTGCCGAGCGCCCGGGCCAGGGCCTTGGCGGTGGCGGTCTTGCCCACGCCGGGCTCACCCTCGAGCAGGAGGGGCTGCCCGAGGGTGAGGGTCAGGAAGATCGCCGTCGAGAGCCCCTCGTCGACGAGCAGGTCCACCTCGTCGAGCAGGGCCCGGATCTCCTCGGGGGTGAGAGGACTCACCGCGCGGAGGCCTTGGCGTAGGTGGCGCGGCAGTGCTCCCCGCAGAACCAGACATCGCCCAGGTGAAGGGTTTCCGGGGTGATGGTGACGGTCATGCCGCAGACCGGGTCGAGAGCGGTGCTGGGGTTCGAGGCCTTACGGCCGGAGCGCAGCCGGGGGATCGCCTCGGCCAGGATCGACAGCGCGATCTCGCCGGGGGTGCGGGCGCCGATGTCCAGGCCGGCCGGGGTGCTCACCCGCTCGCGTTCCTCGTCGGTCAGGCCGAGCCCGTCCAGCACCGCCGACCCGCGCCGACGGCTGGCGACCAGGGCCACGTAGGCGACCGACGCGTCCGTTGCTCGACGGATCTGCTCTTCCTCGTCGTGACCGTGGCTGGCGATGATGACCGCGTCCGGCGTGTCCGAGGTCAAGGTCGAGGTCGAGGTCCGGACCATGGTGTACCCCAGGATCTCGCCGATCCGCACCAGGTGGTCGGCCACCGGGGTGTCGCCGACCACCCGCACGAGCGGCGGCGGGAGCACCGGCCGCAGAAAGATCTCCAGAGCCCCGCCGGACAGGCACGGATTCACCACGACCTCGGCGCCGGGGGTCTCGGGAAAGCTCAGGTCCTCGGGCAGCACCCGCAGCAGCAGAGTCTCGCCGTTCTCCAGCGTGCCGAGAGCGGCTGTGCGCACGGAGCTCTCGGCGCACTGACCGCCCACGAAACCCTCGATCGTCCCGTCCGTCAGCACCACCGCCTGATCGCCCGCCCGGGCCGACGACGGCACCTGCGCCCGCACCACGGTGGCCTCGACGAACGGCGTGCGGCTGTTCGTGAGGTCGCGGGCCCGCTCCTGGATCGACATGCCCTACACCGGCGGAGTGTGGTTGCCGCGCATGGTCTCCCAGACCCGCGACGGGGTGAGCGGCATGTCGGCGTGCCGCACCCCGAACGGTTTCAGCGCGTCCACCACCGCGTTCACGATCGCCGGGGGTGACCCCACGGTCGCCGACTCGCCCACGCCCTTCGCCCCGATCGGGTGGTGCGGCGACGGCGTGACGGTGAAACCCGTCTCCCAGTCCGGCACCTCGAGGGCGGTCGGGATCAGGTAGTCCATCAGGGAGCCGCCCAGGCAGTTGCCGTCCTCGTCGAAGGAGATCATCTCCATCAGGGCCATGCCCACGCCGTCGGTGAGCCCGCCGTGCACCTGCCCCTCGATGATCATCGGGTTGATGCGGGTGCCGCAGTCGTCGACCGCGACGAACCGGCGCACCTTCACCGCCGCCGTGCCGGGATCGATGTCGACCACGCAGATGTAGGCGCCGTGCGGATACGTGAGGTTGGACGGGTTGTAGCAGATCTGGGCCTCGAGCCCGCCCTCGATGCCGTCGGGCAGATCACCGGCGCCGTGGGCCCGCAGGGCGATGTCCTGGATGGTCACCGCCTTGCCGGGATCACCCTTGACCTGGAACGAGCCCTTCACCCAGTCCAGGTCGGCCACCGACACCTCGAGCATGCCGGAGGCGATGATCCGGGCCTTGTCGCGCACCTTGCGGGCGACCAGCGCGGCGGCGGCGCCCGAGACCGGGGTGGACCGGCTGCCGTAGGTGCCGAGCCCGAAGGGGGTGTTGTCGGTGTCGCCGTGCACCACGTCGATGTCGGCCGGCGGGATGCCGATCTCCTCGGCCACGATCTGCGCGAACGTGGTCTCGTGGCCCTGTCCCTGGCTCTGCACCGACAGACGCACCACGGCCTTGCCGGTCGGGTGCACCCGCAGCTCACAGCCGTCGGCCATGCCCAGGCCGAGGATGTCCATGTCCTTGCGGGGACCGGCGCCGACGGCCTCGGTGAAGAAGCAGACGCCGATGCCCATCAGCTCGCCGCGTTCGCGCTTTCGAGCCTGCTCCTCCCGGAGAGCTTGATAGTCCGCGATGCGCAGTGCTTCTCGCAGGGTGGGCTCGTAGTTGCCCGAGTCGTAGACCCATCCGGTCCTGGTGGTGTAGGGGAACTGCTCGGGCTTCAGCAGGTTCTTCAGGCGCAGTTCGACCGGGTCCATGTCCAGGTCGTGGGCCAGGCAGTCGACGATGCGCTCGACGAGGTACACCGCCTCGGTGATCCGGAACGAGCAGGCGTAGGCCACCCCGCCGGGCGCCTTGTTGGTGTAGACGGCCGTCATCGAGCAGTAGGCCGCCTCCAGGTCGTAGCTGCCGGTGAAGACACCGAAGAAGCCGGCCGGGTACTTCACCGGGGCGGCCGTGCCGTTGAAGGCACCGTGGTCGGCCAGCACGTGGGTGCGGATCGCCAGGATCTTGCCCTCGCGGGTCGCCGCGATCTCGCCGCGCATGATGTAGTCGCGGGCGAATCCGGTGCTGATCAGGTTCTCCGAGCGGTCTTCCATCCACTTCACCGGCTTGCCGGTGACGATCGAGGCCACGATGGCGCACACGTATCCCGGGTAGATGGGGACCTTGTTGCCGAAGCCGCCGCCGATGTCGGGGGAGATGACCCGGATCTTGTGCTCGGGCAGACCGGCCACCAGGGCGTAGAGCGTGCGGTGGGCGTGCGGGGCCTGAGTGGTCGACCAGAGCGTGAGCTTGCCGTCGACGCGGTCGTAGTCGGCGACCGCCCCGCACGTCTCCATCGGGGCCGGATGCACGCGGGGGTAGACGATGTCCTCGGTGACCACCACGTCCGCCCGCTCGAAGACCTCGGCGGTCGCTTCCTCGTCGCCCGTCTCCCAGTCGAAGCAGTGGTTGTCGGTCTTGCCCTCGAGGTCGGTGCGGATGACCGGGGCGTCGGGCGCCAGGGCGGTGCGGGCGTCGACGACCGGTTCGAGCAGGTCGTACTCGACGTCGATGAGCTCGAGTGCGTCGCGGGCGGCGTAGCGGTCTTCCGCCACCACGAACGCCACCTCCTGGCCCTGGAAGCGCACCTTGTCGGTGGCCAGCACGGCCTGCACGTCGTTGGACAGCGTCGGCATCCAGGCCAGGCCCTGGGCGGCCAGGCCCTCACCGGTGATCACGGCCTTCACCCGGGGGAGGGCCTCGGCGGCGCTGGTGTCGATGCTGACGATGCGGGCGTGGGCGACCGGTGAGCGCAGGATGGCCAGGTGCAGCATGCCCGGCAGCTGCACGTCGTCGCAGTAACGGCCGCGGCCCCGCACGAACCGGGGGTCTTCCTTGCGGAGCATGCGGCCGTGGCCGACCGGGTGCTGGTCGTTGTCCTCCCGCTGAAGTGTGGTCATGATGCCGAAGCCGCCCACCGGATCGAGCGCACGATGGTGGCGTAGCCCGTGCACCGGCAGATCTGACCCGAGATGGCCTCGCGGATCTCACCTTCCGAGGGATCCGGGTTCTTGTCGAGCAGCGCCCGGGCCGTCATCATCATGCCCGGCGTGCAGAAGCCGCACTGCAGACCGTGGCAGGCGATGAAACCCTTCTGCACCGGGTCGAGCTCACCGCCCTGCTCCAGCCCCTCGACCGTGCGCACGTCGTGCCCGCCGGCCATGGCGGCGAGCACGGTGCACGACTTCACCGGCTCGCGGTCGAGCCAGACCACGCAGGTGCCGCAGTTGCTGGTGTCGCAGCCCCAGTGCGTGCCGGTCAGGCCCAGCTGGTCGCGCAGGAAGTGCACGAGCAGCAGCCGGCCCTCGATCTCGGCGGTGACCTCTTCGCCGTTGACGGTCATCGTGACCTTCATGCGCGCCCCTCGAGTCTCCGCACGGCCTTTCGCAGTGTGCGCCGGGTGAGTTCCTTCGCCAGATGACGCTTGTAGTCGGCGGATCCGCGGGTGTCGGTGGCCGGGTCGCAGCTGCGGGCGGCGATGTCACCGGCTTCCTCGTACAGGGCTTCCGACGGTTCCCGGCCGCGCAGGGCCTGCGAGATCTCCGGCAACCCGGCCGTGTCGGGACCGACCGCGGCCAGCCCGACCCGCGCGTCCGTCATCACCCCGTTCTGCAGCCAGACGGCGGCACCCGCCGACACCACCGCCCAGTCGCCCGCCCGCCGCTCGACCTTCTCGTAGGCGCTCGAACCGCCCGGACGCAGCGGAAAGTGAACCTCGGTGAGCATTTCCGCGTCGCCGACGGCGGTCTCGTACGGACCGCGGTGGAAGTCCTCCATCGGCACGACCCGCTCGCCGTCGAGGCCCCGGATCACGCAGCTCGCACCCAGCGTGGTGCAGACGGCGGACAGGTCTTCGGACGGGTCGGCCTGGCAGAGCGAGCCGCCGAGGGTGCCGCGGTTGCGCACCACCGGATCGGCGATGACCCGCTCGGCGTCCGCGAAGATCGGGAAATGCTGCCTCAGGTCGGGAGATTCGAGCAGCTCGCGGTGCCGGGTCATCGCGCCGATCCGGATCCGGCCGGGCTCGACGGTGATGTGGCCCAGCTCGGCGTGCAGGTCGTTGATGTCGATGAGGTAGTCGAAGTTGGCCAGGCGCAGCTTCATCATCGGCAGCAGGCTGTGCCCGCCGGCGACCAGGCGGGCCGTGTCGCCGAGCCGGTCGAGCAGCCCGATGGCATGCTCGACGCTGGTGGCGCGCTCGTACTCGAACTGACCGGGTACCTGCATGTCCCCATTGATCGCCCCGGGTTGCGGAGCTGTCAACGACGGATTAAGCAAATGGTTAAGCTTGACAGGGTTCTGCGGCACTGCGCATGCTGCTTGGGTTTTCGAGGAGGCGCGCGTGCGCGACATCGTTGAGGGTCTCGCCGCCTGGCAGGCCGCCGGAACGAGGTACGCGACGGCCACCGTCGTGCGCACCTGGCGATCGGCGCCGCGCCGCCCCGGGGCGACCATGGCCGTCGCCGAGAACGGCGAGGTGCTCGGCAGCGTCTCCGGCGGTTGTGTCGAGGGCGCGGTCTTCGAGCTGGCCACACAGTCGCTGGCCACCGGTGAGCCGGTGCTGCAGACCTACGGGGTGTCGGACGACGACGCCTTCTCGATCGGGCTGACCTGTGGCGGCATCGTCGAGATCTTCGTGCAGCCGGGGTTTTCGGCCTATTCTTCGGAGGTCTGCGAAGACGTTGCCCAGGGGCGGCCGGTCGCGGTGGCCTGGGGTCTCAGCGGGGCGTCGGGGTGTCTGACGGTGCGCGGATCCGAGGTGCAGGGGTCGCTGGGCTCCGAGGGGCTCGATGTCGCCGTCGCCCAGCGCGCGCGGGGCATGCTGGCCCACGGCGCCACCGGCGTGGTGCATCTGGGCGCCGACGGCGAGCAACGCCTCGACGACGTCATGGTTTTCGTGCAGTCGTTCGCCCCGCCGCCGCGCATGCTGGTCTTCGGCGCCATCGACTTCGCCGCCGCCGTGGCCCGCATCGGCAAGTTCCTCGGCTACCACGTCACGGTCTGCGACGCCCGCGCGACCTTCGCCACCCGCAAGCGTTTTCCGGACGCCGACGACCTGGTGGTGAAGTGGCCGCACCAGTACCTCGACGAAACCACCGTCGACGAGCGCACGGTGATCTGCGTGCTCACCCACGACCCCAAGTTCGACGTCCCGGTGCTGCAGCGGGCCCTGCGCACGCGGGCCGCCTACGTGGGGGCGATGGGCAGCCGGCGCACGCACGACGACCGGTTGCGTCGTCTGCGTGAGGCCGGGGTGGGCGAGAGAGAGCTGGAACGGCTGAGCTCGCCGATCGGCCTGGACCTGGGTGACCGCACGCCCGAGGAGACCGCGGTGGCGATCGCGGCGGAGATCATCGCAGTGTCGTCGGGGGTGCCGGTGCCGTCGTCCCGGTCGTCGTTCCGGGGGATGAAGGTCGGCAACACGCCCGAGGCGAAAGCCCCTGTTCACAAGCGCGTGGCCCCCTAGGCTCGGGTTCGTGACGCAGACGGAGGGCATTCGCACACCGGCCTCGTGGGTCGTCGTCGGGCTCGACAACGGGGGCACGACCGACAACGCGACCGTGCTGGACGCGACCGGGTCGTTCCTGGTCGACCAGCTGGTCGAGATACCGAGCCGGGTGCTCGACGGGCCCGAGCTGGCCGTCGAGGCCCTGGCCGACTCGTTCGAGAACATCATTCGCATCACCAACACGCCGCTCACGCTGGTGCGGGCGGTCGGGCTGGACACGCCCGGCCCGGCCACCGCGGAGGGCGTGATCTCGAGCAAGGGCTCGACCAACTTCTCGGCCGTGAGCTGGCACGGGTTCGACATCCGGGCCGCGCTGGAGCGGCGTCTGGGCCTGCCGGTCGTCTACAACAACGACGCCAACGCCGCGGCGCTCTACGCCCACCACCGGCACTTCGGCCCGGACGAGGCGATGCGCCGATCGTCGGTGGCCGGCATCGTCGGCACCGGCTTCGGCGGCGGGGTCGTCGACGACGGGCGCGTGGTGAAGGGCGCCGCCGGGATGGCCGGTGAACTCGGGCACGTGCAGATCCCGGTGCAGGACATCCTCGAGGACGGCCAGCCGGTGCCGCGCTGCAACTGCGGTTTCGAGGGGGACGTGGAGAGTTTCGCGTCGCTGACCGGGATCAAGAAGAACCTGCTGCCGTTCTGGCTCACCCGCTTCCCCGAGCACCCGCTGAACGACGAGCCGATCGAGCGCGCGGCCAAGCTGCTGCGGGGCTACGGCGAGAAGGAAGACCCGCTGGCCCTGGCCGTTTTCGGGCAGCAGGCGCGGGCCGTCGGCAAGCTCTTCACGATCGCCGCGAACTTCACCGACCCGGACGTGTACTTCATCGGCGGGGGAGTGGTCGAGGCCGCGCCGTCGTTCCGGCAGTGGTTCCTCAACCAGGTGCGGGAGTACACCGACCTGCGGGTGGAGCAGAAGGCCGTGGCCTCGTTCGAGCTGGTGCCCGACCTGGACATGGCCGGCGCCCGGGGGGCGGCGGTCGCGGCGTTCGACGCGGTGGTGGCTGAGGTCTAGCCCTCGCCGTCGAAACCGGGCACGGAAGCGGCGGGAACCCGGACCCGTCGTCCGGTCACGCGTCCGTTTCTCCGCGGTCGATCCGGTAGACGACGTGCAACGGTGGGTCGATCGGGTTGTCGGGCTCCAGGTCGCCCTCCGCGACGCGACGCAGGCCCGCCTTCTCGAGCGCCCGCCACGAACGCCGGTTGCCCGCGGCCACCGGAACGATCACGCACGGTGCGAGCGGGTGCTCGGCCCAGGTCTTCTCCAGCATCGACACGATCATCCGCGCTCCCAGGCCCTGCCCGCGCTGGCCCGGATCGGCCACGAAGTAGTCGAGACTCATGGCCCCGGGCGGCACCTCGACGATCAGCGAGAGCGGGTCGCGGTACTCCGGGTAGTCGTCGAAGACCGAGCGCTGCACCAGCCCGAAGGGCGTACCGTCGAGCAGGGCCAGCCAGTCCTGGTTCGGTTCCTCATCGCGGGCGGAGGCCCCGAAGTCACGTTCCACGGCCTCCGGAGTGGTCTCGTGGTTCCACCAGCGGCGCACCTGGGGCTCGGTGAGCCACCCGCGGATCAGCGGGAAATCATCCGGACGGACGCGGCGCCAGGTGATCGTCATACCGCCATCATGCCGGTGTCAGTGGTCACCCTGATGGCGTAGATGCAGACGCATGCGCACCGCCTGCTCGATCTGGTTCTTGGTGTCGTGGGGGGACCGCGAGGCGGCGGCGTGCACGTTGTGGTCGAGGACGTCCCGGTCGACCCCGGGAAAGTCGGTGCGCAGCTCGTCGACGACCTCGTCCAGTTCCTTCTCGGTCAGGGACATGGCTTCCAGTCTCGTCGTTCACCCGCGGGGCACAAGTCGCCTGACGGGTGGATGTGCCGGAGTCCCGGCAGTGCCAGGCTGTTGACGTGATCACCGAACACCTCGTGTTCCGCGACCGCGACCACGGGGGCTACCAGCTGGGCGAGCACCTGGTGAACCGGCTCGGGTTCCTGGTGCCCGACGCTCCCGGCGAGTCCTCCGACGGCCACGACCCGCACGCCCGGTCGCCGCATCTGTCCGCAAAGCGCCCTCTCGTGCTGGCTCTTCCGCACGGTGGGGTGCCGGTGGCCACGCACGTGGCGGCCGCGCTCGACGCCGACCTCGACCTGGTGGTGGCTCGCCGGATCACGGCTCCGGGGCGCCCGGGTCACGGCATCGGAGCGGTCGCCGACGACGGGCCGCCGGTGTTCGACGGGGCCGAACTCCGCGCGCTCGGGCTGAGCGAACACGACCTGAGCGAACACGACCTGAGCGACGCGGTCGAGCTCGAGCGGGAGAGGATCCGGCGGTTCCGGCGGGGGCGGCCGGCGCCGGACGCGCGGGGACGCGTCGTGGTGGTGGTGGACGACGGCCTCGCCACCGGGATCACGGCCCGGGCGGCGCTGCGCCGGCTGCACGACCATGAGCCGTCGTACCTGGTGATGGCCGCGCCGGTGTGTTCGCGGCGGGCTCACGCGGCACTGACGGGGGACGCGGACGCGATGGTTTACGTGCACGAGCCGGACGAGTTCGGGTCGGTGGGGGAGTGGTACGAGGACTTCACCCCGCTGACCGACCAGGACGTGGACGAGGTGCTAGGGCGTTTCGGTGGGTAGGTCGAGCTGCTCGAGCAGATCGTCCATGCTGTCCAGGTCGTCCTGAAAACTCTTGAAGACGTCGGGATTCAGGGTCGGCACGGTCGGTGGGCTGAAGGTGAAGCCGGGCTCGGGAACCCGTTCGTAGCGTTCGGGTGGGTTGTTGGCCGGGATCAGGAACAGGGCCGCGGCGCCCACCACGACGCAGCCCAGGAGCCAGCGCCGGCTCGGCCCGTGCCGGTCGCGGGTCAGCCGGTCGGAGTTGCGGATCACCCGGCGCACGTCGCGGGGCGTGCGGAACCAGATGGCCCAGGTGACGAGATTGCCCACCAGCAGGGCGAAAGCGATCGAGGCGCCCCACACGTGCCGCTCGAACACCCCGCCGGTGGCGAACGCGATCACGAACACCGGCCAGGACAGCACGGTCAGCACGAACGAGATCGAGAGCCGGTGCCCGCGAAGGGTTCCCATCATCGGGCGGCCGTACTTGCCGATGTCGGCCAGGGCGGCGCGGTTCAGGGTGCGCATCCAGCCGAACGACCAGGGGCGGGCCGAGCGCTGCGCGCGGGCCAGACCGGCCAGGGCGTCGGCGTCGTCGGGCACCACGGCGAGCAGGCGCTGCCAGGCGGCGGCCTCCTCCTGGTACTGCTTGCGGGCGCGGGCGAGCCGGGCCGAGAGCTTGGCCTCGTCGATCTCGTCGTAGGTGCGCGAGCGCAGCAGGTCCAGCGCCTCCTGGGCCAGGGGCAGCTGACCGCGGTTCAGGTACGAGGTGACGAGAGCCCATTCGGCGACCTGGTTCTCGAACGTCTCACGCAGCGCCGACTTCGCCACCCGCGCCGCTTCGGGCGGGTGGATGGTGGTGAGAACGACCGCGCGCCAGGCGAGAACGGCGCCGGTGGGCGGGCCGGGGGCGAGCGCGGCCAGGGCCTGCAGCGGGAGGTTCTGCTTGAGCAGGCAGCGGGCGGCCACGATCAGCACGGCCGGTTCGCCGCTCGCGAGAAACGGCGCCACGCACGCCAGCCCGGCGCCGGCCTGGTCGGCGTCGAGCAGGACACGGGCCCGGGCGACGGCCTCGTCCGGGCCGGAGGCGGTGGTGTCCGGGTGTTCCTTCACGGCCTTGCGCACGGTCTCGTGCAGGGCGGTGAGGTCGAGCTCGGGCAGGCCGGTCGCGACCGGGACCAGGGCCTGCGACCCGGCGACGAGCTGCGGCCGCTGGTTGGGGTTGCGAGAGAGCAGCAGCTGCGGATCGACGCCGATGTGCCGCAGGCTGCGGATCTTCGCCACCGCGGCCAGGCCCTCGGCGGTGACCAGGGTGCCGCGCAGGTCGAGCCAGCGCAGCTCGCGGCAGCGGCGGGCGATGAAGCGCACGTCGTCGTCGGTGGCGGGCAGTCCGGCCAGCGAGAGGCCGCGCAGGTGCTGGGGAATGTCGCTCAGACGGTGCAGTGCCTCGGGGGCGGCGTCGAGGGCGAGGGCGATGCGGTTCACGTCGACCGCGCCCTGGGCGTCGTACCAGCGTTCCCAGCCGGAGGTGGTGGAGATCAGGTAGGTGCCGAGGTAGGTGCCGTCGCACCAGGAGTTCATCGCCCAGACGGGGCTGGGGGCGGTCACGTCAGCCGATCTTGTGGGTGCGCAGGTAGCCGCGCAGCTCGTCGAAGTCCTCACCGGCGCCGGCGTGCGCCAGGTAGGTGGCGGCCGTGGACAGCCAGGCGCGGGTGCTGGGCGGGGTGTCGCGCAGCGCGGCCCGCAGGTCGGCGTCGGTGACCGGGCTGACCAGGCCGACCTGCATCGACCGCTCGAGGGCGCGCTCGGTGGCGGCCTCGACCAGGCGCACCAGGTCGGCGCCGGAGAACATCTCGGTGCCGCGGACCAGGGAGTCCACGGCTGCCTGATCGACGTCGGGAGCGATCGGGCGGCCCTCGAACTGCAGGCGCAGCAGGGCTTCGCGGGCCGGGGCGTCGGGCGGCAGCACCAGCACGGTGCGGTCGAAGCGGCCCGGGCGGCGCAGGGCCTCGTCGACGTCCCAGGGCGCGTTGGTGGCGGCGAGAACGTAGACGCCGTCGTTGCTCTCCATGCCGTCGAGCTCGACCAGCAGCTGGTTGACCACGGCGCGGGCCTGGTCGGTGTTGCGGCGTGAACGGCGGCCGCCGATGGCGTCGAGCTCGTCGAGGAACACCACGCCGGGGGTCTCCTGGCGGGCCTCGATGAACAGGCGGGCGATGTTCTGCTCGCTCTGGCCGAAGTAGCTGCCGTAGATGTCGGCCGGGGTGGCGGAGAAGAACTTGGCGCCGAGCTCACCGGACAGGGCGCGCGCGATGAAGGTCTTGCCGGTGCCGGGCGGGCCCCAGAGCATCAGGCCGCCGCGCAGCTGCTTGCCGAACGCCTCACGCAGCTGCGGGTTCTGCATCGGCCCGAGCAGGGAGCGGTGCAGGCGCTGCTTGACGTCGGTCATGCCGGCGACGTCGGCCAGCGTGACCAGGTTGGGGTCGCTGGAGTCCCAGCCGGCGGGTGGGACGACCGGGTCGAGGACCGGTGCGGGTGCCGGGGACGCCGTGGGCGCCGGGGCCGCCGGTTCGGGGCTGCCGGGCGTCTTGGCCTCGGCCGGGGCCGTCCCGCCGCTGAGGAGCGCCGCGTGCACGGCCCGGTAGCCCTCGGCCAGCTGCTCGTTGCCCGCCGCGGAGGCGGAGGCGGCCGCCACGGACAGGGCCGTGGTGTCGTGCGGGGAGGCCGCGAGGGCGGCGGTGGCGTGCTGCAGCGCGAGGGCGGCGTCGCCGGCGGACAGGTACAGCCCGGCCAGGTGCACGCGGAGCGGAACCCCCGTGGGATCGGTGGGTGCCATGTTCGCCGCCGCGGTTTCCAGCGCCTGGAACACCGACCGATCCACCGTCATCCGCCTGAAGCCTCTCACTCACCAACTGCCGACACCCGTTCGACACAGTACCGACGAGTCCGCTGGTCCGGGAGGGTTACGGGGGAACGGGGACTGTCTGACCGTTTGCGCCTCCTGTGTGACCGCTTCGCCCGGGGACCTGTGATCGGTGCCCCGGGGCGTCCTATCGTTTCTGGGGTGAAAGCAACGCCGCTGACTGCCAAGACGCTGCCCGACCTCGACGCGCGGGTGGCGCGGCCGGGGTACGATCGATCCCAAGTCTCCGTGGGCATCGTGCATTTCGGTGTCGGGGGTTCCACCGCGCGCACCAGGCGATGTACCTCGACACCCTGATGAACGAGGGCAAGGCGCTCGACTGGGGTGTGTTCGGGGTGGGGGTGATGCCCTCCGACCGGGCCATGGGTGAGGCCCTGGCGAAGCAGGACCACCTCTACACGCTGCTGGTCAAGGACGGGCACGGCAACCTCGACGCCCGGGTGATCGGCTCGATCGTGGGCTACGCCTACGCCCCCGACGACCCGCAGCGGGTGCTCGACGTGCTCACCGCGCCCACCACCCGCATCGTGTCGCTGACGGTGACCGAGGGGGGCTACAACATCGACAACACCACCGGTGAGTTCGACGTGAGCAACCCGGTGATCGTGGACGAGGTGGCCGGGTTCGCGTCCGGGAAGCCGCCGGTGACGATGTACGGCTACGTCGCGGAGGCCCTGCGGCTGCGGCAGGAACGCGGCATCGCCCCGTTCACGGTGATGTCGTGCGACAACATCCAGAGCAACGGCGAGGTGGCGCGCTCGGCGATCGCCTCGTTCGCGGGGCTGGTCTCGCCGGCGCTGGCCGAGCACATCCGCCACGAGGTGCCGTTCCCGAACGCCATGGTCGACCGGATCACGCCCGTCACCACGCCGGACGTGCTGGAGGCGGTGGCCTCGTTCGGCATCGACGACGCCTGGCCGGTCGCCTGTGAACCCTTCACGCAGTGGGTGCTGCAGGACTCGTTCGGCTCAGGGCGCCCGCCCTTCGAGGACGTCGGCGTGCAGCTGGTCGACGACGTAGAGCCCTACGAGCTGATGAAGCTGCGCCTGCTCAACGCCGGGCACCAGGCCATCGCCTACGCCGGGCACCTGGTCGGGTACACGTACGCCCACGAGACGGCCGCCGACCCGCTGTTCGTGCAGTTCCTGCGCGACTACTGGAACCACGAGGCCCGGCTGACGCTGGCGCCGGTCGAGGGCATCGACGTGGACGAGTACTGCGACACCCTGATCGAGCGGTTCGCCAACCCCCAGGTGCGGGACACGCTGGCCCGGCTGGGCTCGTACGGGTCCGACCGCATCCCGAAGTTCGTGGTGCCGGTGATCCGTCACAACCTGGCGGCCGGGCTGGTCAGCACCCGGGCGATCGCGATCGCGGTGACCTGGGCGCGCTACGCCGAGGCGGTCGACGAGCAGGGGGCGCCGATCACCGTGGTCGACGTGGAGAAGGACGAGGTGCTCTCCCGGGCGTCCCGCCAGACGGACGACCCGCTGGCCCTGGCCCGCTCCACCCGCTGGTTCGGTGACCTGGCCGACGACCCGCGCTTCGCCGAGGTCTACACGGCCCAGCTGGCGCTGATCCACGAGGTCGGGGCGCGGGAGTTCCTGACGATCCTGAACAAGAGCGCCTGAGTTCCCGGGCGCCCACGAGAGGTGGGCGCTCCGGGGCCCCACGCGTCCCACATCGAGCCCGGGAGCAGAGGTACCCGCTATACCGATTCGGTATGGCGGGTACCTCTGCGCTCCCCGCTCAGGCGGTGAGGTCCCGCACCGCGGCGTACTGCTCGCGCACCTGCGGGGTGAGCTCCTTCGCGCTCAGCACCGTCGGCTCGCCCGAGGCCGACCAGTTCGGCTGCTCGGCCGAACCCGACAGCACCCAGGCCGCCTGCCGCGCCGCCCCGTCGGCCACGTACTCACCCGGCGTCGGCACCAGCACGTCGAGCCCGAGGATGCCGGGCGCCAGCTGCTGCACGGCCTGCGACTGGGCCGCCCCGCCGATCAGGAACGCCCGGGACACCGGCACTCCCGCCGCCCGCACCGCGTCGATGCCGTCGGCCAGCGAGCACAGCAGCGCCTCGACCGCGGCCCGGGCGATGTGCGCCGGAGTGGTGTTCGACAGGCGCATCCCGTGCAGCGAGGCCGTGGCCCGCGGACGGTTGGGCGTGCGCTCGCCCTCGAAATAGGGCACCAGCACCAGGCCTTCGGCGCCCAAGGGGGCCTGCAGGGCGAGGTCGGCCAGGCCCTGGTGGTCGACGCCGAGCAGGTTCGCCGCCCAGTCGAGCACCCGCGCGGCGTTGAGGGTGCAGGCCAGGGGCAGGTAGCGGCCGGTCGCGTCGGCGAAGCCGGTGACCAGGCCGGAGCCGTCGGCGGTGGGTTCCCCGGCGATCGCCGAGACCACGCCGGACGTGCCGATCGACACCGCCACGTCACCCGGCTGGAGCGCCAGGGCAAGAGCGGCGGCCGCGTTGTCGCCCGCCCCCGGGCCGAGAGCCGGGGCGTTGCCCGCGAACAACCCGGCCGTGCCCGTTCCTGCCCGTTCCGCCGGTCCGAGCACCCGCGGCAGCACGGCACCGCGGCCGAGCGCCCGCTCGAGCAGGTCCTCCCGGTAGGCCTCCTGCGCCGGTGACCAGTAACCGGTGCCGGACGCGTCCGAGCGGTCGGTGACCAGGTTCTCCCAGCCGCCCCCGGCCAGCTTCCAGGTCAGCCAGTCGTGGGGGAGGGCCACCGCGTGCGTGCGCTTCGCGTTCTCCGGCTCGGCGTCGCGCAGCCAGCGCAGCTTGCTCACGGTGAGGCTGGCGACCGGGACCGAGCCGATCGCGTCGGCCCACTGCTGCTCGTCGAGCTCGGCGATCAGATCGGTCGCGGCGCCGGCGGAACGGGTGTCGTTCCACAGCAGGGCGTCGCGCACCACCTCGCCGTTCTCGTCGAGGGCGATCATGCCGTGCTGCTGCCCGCCCACCGAGAGGGCGGCGACGTCGTGCAGGCCACCGGCGTCGTCCGCCGCGCTCTGCAGTGCCTCCCACCAGCGGTCGGGGTGAACCTCGGTGCCGTCCGGATGCTTCGCCCGGCCGGAGCGCACGAGCTCCCCGGTGTCGGCGTCTCGGATCACGATCTTGCAGGACTGGGTGGACGAGTCCACGCCGGCGACGAGGGCCATCGATGGCTTCCCTTGCGGTCGACTTTGGCCGCCTGATCACGGTTGCGCTCAGCTTACTGTCCGGTTCAAGACGAGTTCAGGGGCGTGTAGCGGGACGTGCGGGACGTGTGGTGGGACGTGTGGTGGGGCGTGTGGTGGGGCGTGTGGTGGGGCGTGTGGTGGGGTGTGTGGCGGGGCGCGTGACGGGACATGTGACGGGACATGTGGGACGGTCCGCGCCTCGTCTCGGGCCACCGTGCTGCCGCCATGTCGCGCGCGGTGAGATCCGCCAGGTGCTGTCGGTCCGGCCGGAGGTGCCGGTGCTCGGTGGGTTGATCCTCGGCCGGGGCGAACGGCGCCGGCTGTTCCTCGTCAACCTGTCGATCAGGGCTCGTCCTGTCGATCGGGGCCTGTCTCGTTCACCGTGCGGGCGGTGCGCGTGCCGAACGCGCTGATCGACGTGCGCCTGCCGGGCGGAAGGGGCGTGGCGTCGTCCTCAATTCTGCTGTTCCTGACCGGGTTCTGTATCTGCGGGGCCAGGCTCCTGCTCCCTCTCCAGGGGCGGAACCGGCGCGGCGGGAGGGTGCTCGACACCGTCCTGCTGCTGGTTCCGCAGGGGGTGGGATCGTCGCTGAGCAGGCCGGGGGCCGGGCGGCTGCGGGACACGGCCGGTCCGCGGGTCGTGGCGCGGGTGGGCCTCGCGCCGATCGCCGTCACCACGGTTCCCTCCGCCCTCGCGGATGCCGGGACGTCCCGGATGTGGCTGGAAATCGTGCTCCTGCTGCGGGGTCTGGGGCCGGGGCGGTGCTGGTCCCGGTGATGTCGGTGGCGTACCCCGGGCTGCGCGGACGGGCCGTCGCCCGCTCCGCGATGATCACCCGCTCGGCCCAGTAGGTCGGCGGGGTACTCGGCACCGCGGTCGCCGGTGTGGTGTTGCAGAGTGTGATGTCTTCGGGGGCTGAACCGGTCTCGGCCTACCGGCAGGCGTTCTGGTGGATGATCGCCTTCGCCGCGCTCGCGGCCGTGATCACCCCGGCGCTTCCCCGCGAGACCGGAAACGCGGAGTTGAGTATTCCGAAAGTGGCAGCAGGGCAGCATGATCGGGCGTAGATGCCGGATTGTGTCGTCGCGGGGCCGCCGAACGGGTTAACATGGCGCGACGTGAACGGAAAGTTTTGCTAGGCCGGGCGAGATCCGCCAGGCCCGGCCGCCGCTCACGTCGGGGGCCCGGCGTCACGTATTGCTGTGGCGTGAAATCACTGTCGATGTTCTGGGCTTTCCACGCCCGCGTGCCGATGCATTGAAGCAAGACGTCCTTGGTGCGCGATCAGTACAGCGAGGGCGCTTCTGAGATGCCTTGCGCCCTCGGACAAATGCACACGCGACAACAGAAGATCGGATTCGACGATCATGGTGGCGGACAGTAGCGACACATCGGCCCTCTTCGGTGCGATCGGTGGGGTCATCCCGCCGATCTGCACACCCCTGACGCCCGATCGGCGTCTTGACCTCGACTCGCTTCGAAACCTGCGCACCCACCTGCTGAAACAGGGAGTGAGCGGCATCTTCGCGCTCGGCACGATGGGTGAGGGCCACTACCTCACCCCGGGCGAGTCGGCCACGGTCGTCGAGACCCTGGCCGCCGAGAAGAACGACGAGCCGCTCCTGGTCGGCATCGTGGAGCCCACCACTCCGCGCGTGCTCGAGGGGATCGACCGCCTGGTGTCCGACCGGGTCGACGGCATCGTCGTCACCGGGCCGTTCTACGCCAACGTCAGTGAGCCGGAGATCCTGCGGCACTTCGAGCTGGTCGCAAAGCATTCTCCGGTGCCGGTTCTCGCCTACAACATGCCCAGCAACACCGGTTACGCCCTCACGGCCCACAACATGATCGAGCTGATGGCCGAAGACCTGATCGTCGGCATCAAAGACAGTTCGCTCGACCTGACCAACCTGCGCCGCGTCACCGTCGACGTGCCGAACGTGGACAAGAAACTCATCTTCACCGGCTCCGACACGCTGCTCGACTGTGCTCTCGACATCGGGGCGAACGGTGCGGTCACGGGTCTGTCGAACGTCGCGGCCGACCACTTCGTCGCGGCGATGGCCGCCCACGCCGGGGGCCGGCGGGCCGAACTGTCCGGCATTCTGCGGGTGCTCAACATCCTGGTGCAGATCTACGTGCCCACCGAGGTCGAGCGGGGTCCCAACAGCACGGCGATCGGCGCGCTGAAGTCGGCGCTGGTCGAGCAGGGCGTCATCACCAGCGATGCGCTGAGTGAGCCGATGACCCCGGTCACCGAGGGGCGCCGCGAGCATGTGCGCTCGATCCTCGCCGAGGCCCGGCAGCTGGCGGGCCTCGACCCGGCGCCGAGCGGGCTGACGGTGTAGGCGCGAAAGCGTCCACAACGCACGAGGCGCGGGTGGTCCCGGTGACGGGACCACCCGCGTCCTTCATTTTGCGCCCCTCCTGACGTTGCTCTGTGTCACGGCTGGCCGGTCGTTATCCCCGTAAACCGATCGAGGGTTTTCGAAAGTCATTACTGCGCGAGAGAAGGGGTTACTCCGCAGGAAGGCAATCTGAGAACTGGCGGTGCCTCTCAGCTACCTCTCCCCTTACGTGAGGTTAGAGTTCGGGAGTCCGATCAGACCGTGACCACAGACCCGCTCGCCAAGTCGATCTGACCCCTCCAGAAGACGACGGAACGAGGACCCCTTGATCACCCTCGCGCGCCGAAAAACGGCAGTGACCAGCACAGCCACCCTGGCTACGGAGTTCGACCCCCGCCGCAACTCCCTCAACCTGATCCGGCTCGGCCTGGCGACCGGTGTCGCCGTGGTGCACTCCATGTTTCTCGGCTTCGGGCACCAGCCCGGCGTCCGGCACACCGATCTCGGCTCGCTGTTCGTCGACGCGTTCTTCGTGATCAGCGGATTCCTCGTCACCCGAAGCCTTCTGCGCCTCGACTCGCTGCCGCGCTACCTGTGGCACCGGGCGTTGCGGATCCTGCCGGGGTTCTGGACGGTGATGGTGGCCGGCGCGTTCGTGGTGGCCCCGCTGATGGCGGTGCTGGCCGGGCGCAGTGCGACATCGGTGTTCAGTGGTACCGACTCGTCGTTCGGCTACTTGATCAACAATGCGGCCCTGCTGATGCGCCAGTTCGGCATTCAGGGGCTGCCCGGTGCGGGCGGCAATCCCGAGGTGATCAACGGGTCGCTGTGGACGCTGTTCTACGAGGCCCTCTGCTACCTGATGGTGGCGGCGCTCGGGGTCGTCGGGGTGCTGCGTCGTCGGCCCTGGACGGTTCTCGCCCTGATCGCCGCACTCTGGTGGCTCACGGTCGCGACCGAGGCCGGCATCAATCCGCTGGGCTCTTCGTACATGCTGCGTTTCGCCCTGGTGTTCCTGCTCGGTGCGGCCGGCCGGCTGTTCGCCGACGGCATCCCGATCAGCAAGTACCTGGCCCTCGGCAGCCTCGCCGTGGTGGTCGCCAGTCTCTTCCTGCTCGACAACTGGCACGTCGCCGGGGCTCCGGCATTCGCCTACCTGGTGCTCTACGCGGTGGTGCGGCTGCCGGCGTGGGAACCGCGGTGGGACCTGTCGTACGGCATGTACGTGTGGCACTGGCCGATCGCCCAGCTGCTGGTCGGGTTCGGCGTGGCGCAGTACACGCACGTGCCCTTCATCCTGCTCACGGTCGCTCTGGCGGCGGGCGTGGCCGCGCTCTCCTGGAACCTGGTCGAGAAGCCGATGATGGGCTTCAAGAACGCCGAATGGGTGACGCGGTGGTCGCGTTCGCATCGGCAGACCCCCTCCGGATCGGTGGTGCGTCAGCGGGTCAGGAGCTCTTCACCGTCCCGTAGCTCGTCAGATCAGCCGGTTCGTTCCTGAAGGTGGCCAGCAGGAAGGCCTGCGTCGCGCCGGTGACGGCGGCGTAGGCCTTCTCGCGGGACGCCGACCCGAACAGCACCGGCACGCGGGGCAGCAGGAACGGGGCGTCGGTGAGACTCAGGTGCTTGGTGTCGGCCACGGTGACCTGCCGGCTGTTCGGGTTCCCGGCCAGCGCGGAGTCGAGCGCCGCCGCGTACCGGGTGTCGTTGTCCTCGTTGCCCGTGCCGTCGCCGGCCACCAGCGCGAGCACCGGCTGATCGGGGCGGGCGCCGTCGCGCGGCTTGCCGTCGATGTCGATGGCCGCCCGGAACCGGTCGTCTCGGCCGGCGGCCAGCAGGGCGGCCGCACCACCGGCCGAGTGCCCGGCGACGGCCACCCGGCCGGTGTCGATCCGGCTCCCGAACTCCGGGGACGCCTCGATCTGGGTCAGGGCGAAACTCAGGTCGTCGGCCCGTACCGCGGTGAGACGGTCGGCCTCCCGGTTGTCGGACGAGTCGCTGCCCGTGCCGCCGACCTTCGACCACAGTGGACGCCCCTGCTCGTCGACCGTGACCGCCGAGTCGTAGGGATGATCGAGCGCCACCACCAGATACCCGCGGGCCGCGAGATATTCGGCCCAGGCGGTGTTCTGGAAGCGCACACCGATCAGCCCGGGGGAGAAGAGCACGATCGGGAGCTTGCCCCCGCCGGTGGTGAGGGCGGCGTTCTGGGTGGAGTGGCCGTGGCCCCTCGCCGCCTCGCCGAGCAGGAAGGCGGGCACCCCGAGCAGGTTGGCCAGCCCCTTCTGGGTGGTCTGCGGGTGTGGGCCGAGGTAGGGCGCGGGCGCACCGCGGCTGTCGGTGGGGTACCAGATCTGCGCGACCACGAGCCGGTGGTCGAGCGGGTCGGTGGTGGCGGGTTCACCACGGGACGCGTCTGTCCAGTAGGCGGTTCGGGTGCCGACGGGGTGGTCGCCACCCGGATCGGGCAGGTCGAGCGGGCGGAATCCCCAGATCGCGGCGGCGCCGGTGAGCAGGCTGACGAACGCCAGGGTGAGCGCGGCCCCGAAGACCACGCCGCCGGGACGGCTGCGGGGCCGGGCGGTGCGCACCCGGAACCCCGCCAGAGCCGCGCCGGACAGCCCGGCCACCAGCACCCCGACGAGCTGCCAGCGCAGCCCCTGCTGCGCCAGGATCGCTGCGCCCACGACCAGAAAGAGGGACGTGGTGGTCACCGTGGCGCGCCCGCGCACCGGGGTGGGCGCCAGGGCGGCCAGCAGGCAGAGCACCGCGCAGGCTGCCAAAGCGCTCTCGATCAGGTTCATTTCACCATGATCGGACGGATCGAGCCGGGTGTCGTCAGCCTGTGGGGCGATCGCGGATCAGCCCGTGGTCTTACGCCTGCGGGCCAGGTCTTGAGTCAGCCCAGTGTGGAGGCGTCGGTGTTGGCGCCGCAGATGATCACCGCGACGCGCTCACCCTCGGCCGGCACGTAGGCCCCGGAGGTGAGGGCCGCGTACGCCGCCGCCGCGCCGTGCTCGGCCGGAATGCGGTAGTCCGCCCACAATTTGGTGCGCGCCTCGACGATCGCCTCGTCGGTGACCAGCACCGAGGTCGGCTCCGTGCGCCGGGCCAGGTCCCAGCCGATGTCGCCGATGCGGCGGGCGCCGAGCGAGTCGGCGGCGACGCCGGACACCGAGATGTCGGCCGGCCCGCCGTGGTCCAGTGCGGACCGCAGGGTGGGGCAGTTCTCCGGCTCGACCGCAACCACCCGGGCCCGGCCCTGTGCGGATGCGGCGATCCCGGCGAACAGCCCGCCGCCGCCGACCGCGACCACGAGGGTGTCGACCTCGGCGTCGTCGAGGATCTCCTCCGCGACCGTGCCTGCCCCGGCGGCGATCTCCGGCTGGTCGTAGGCGTGGCAGAACAGGGCGCCGGTGTCGGCCACGTGCTCGATCGCGGCCGCGTAGGCCTCGGCGTACTCGGAGCCCACCTGCACCACCTCGGCCCCGTAGGCCCGCAGTCGCGCCACCTTCACCGCGGGAGCGGTCTGCGGCACGAACACCGTGGCCCGCACCCCCAGCACCGAGGCCGCGTGGGCGTGGGCCAGCCCGGCGTTGCCGCCCGACGCCGTGACCACGCCCGCCCCGGCGTCGAGCTCGCCCCGCTCGCGTGCCGCGAGCTGCCGGTTGAACGCGCCCCGGGCCTTGAAAACGCCGGTCCTCTGCAGGAACTCGCACTTGAACCAGAGCCCGTCAGCCTGCAGTAGCGGGGTGCGGCGCACGTGGCGGGCGATGCGGGTGCCGGCGGTGAGGACATCGTCGCGGGAGATCACGGCGTTCACTGTACTTCTGAGGGGCGGGCCCGGGCGGCGACTCAGGGGCGGGTTCCGGGCGGCGGCTCAGGGAGGGGTCGAGGGCAGTTCCGGGCAGCTAAGGGGCGGTTCAGAGGATGGCTCGGCGGGCGGTTCAGGGGACGGTTCAGGGGGCAGTTGAGGGGGCGGCTGAGAGGCTGGCTGAGGGGGTGGTTCCGGGCAGCGGCCCAGGGGGTGGTCCCGGAGGATGCTCCCGGCCGCTCAGCACTCGGTTTGAGCGCATGTGCTCGGGACGGCGGACGTCGCTGCTTTCGATTATCGATAATCGAAAGCAGCGACGTCTCGCCGTGGTGGGCCGTGCCGTGGTGGGCCGTGCCGTGGTGGGCCGTGCCGTGGTGGGCCGTGCCGTGGTGGGCCGTGCCGTGGTGGGCCGTGCTGTGGTGGGCCGTGCTGTGGTGGGCCGTGCGGTGGTGGGCCGTGCGGTGGTGGGGCGTGCGGTGGTGGGGCGTGCCGTGGTGGGAGGGCTAGGGGCGCCGGGTCGTGCGCGGTTCGGGTCGTGCAAGGTGATCGTGTGGGGCGCCGGGTCGTGGGGTGCGGGGTCGTGTGGTGCGGGGTCGTGTGGTGCGGGGTCGTGTGGTGCGGGGTCGTGTGGTGCGGGGTCGTGTGGTGCGGGGTCGTGTGGGGGCCGGATCGTGTGCGGTGCGGTGCGGTGCGGTGCGGTGCGGTGCGGTGCGGTGCGGTGCGGGTCGCCGGTCGCGGGTGGCCGGTCGCGAGTGGCGGGTGGCGGGTCGCGGGGTCAGTGCATCGGGCCGGTCTCGCGGGTGAGGGCCAGCAGCAGGTCTCGGGTCTGGGCGAGTTCGGTGTGGGTGTGGCCGCCCTCGTAGAGCCCGGCGATGGCGGCGCCGTCAGTGGCCCGCAGGATGAGGGTCACTCGCTGTGGGTCGAGGCCGTCGTCGGCGAAATAGGCCTGCCAGCGGGTCTTGTCCTTGCGCATGACCTCGGCCACGCCCGGCACCTTCACCACGGCGGCCACCAGGGCCACCTGCTCGGCGGGGGACGCCTCCTCGAAGACCTCGTTGAACGACGCCCGCACGTAGCCGCGCAGCAGCCGTCCCTCGGCCCGGTCGGTGGGCTCGACCGCCGCCTGCACCGCCTGGTGGAACTGCTCGAGCAGGTCCTCGGCCACCGCCAGGATGAGCCCGTCACGGGACTGGAAGTGATGCAGCACACCGCCTTTCGACACCCCGGCCTCGCGCGCGATCGCGTCGATGCTGACCCCGGCCCCCTTCGACGCCACCAGCCGGGCCGCGGCGTCCAGCACCGTGCGTCGCGTCCTCGCCGGATCGCGCTCGCGTTCCGCCAACCTGACCTCCTCGTAGATGCCGACCCGCCGGCCAGCCGGACGGACCCGCTCGGGGCGACCGCGTCGTCCACCATTGGCCGCCCATGAAACCCGTGACGACCCCCACAGCCTAATAGCCGACCAATTGGATTGCTTAGCCGACCATATGGTCTGTAGCTTGAGAGTATGAGTACTACCGTCATGCCGCCGGGGCCGGTCAGGCTCGCCGGGGCCCGCGAATGGGCGGCCCTCGTGCCCCTCACGCTCGCCGTCACACTGCTCGCGGTCGACGGCACCGTGCTCGCGCTCGCCGTGCCCTCGCTCACCGCCGATCTCGACGCGTCCGCCACGCAGGTGCTGTGGATCGGCGACATCTACTCGTTCGCGCTGGCCGGTCTGCTGATCAGCATGGGCACGCTGGCCGACCGCATCGGGCGGCGGCGTCTGCTGCTCATCGGCGGCACCGCGTTCGGGCTGGCCTCGCTGGTGGCGGCCTTCGCGCCGGGAGCCGGCTGGCTGATCGCGGCCCGTGCCCTGCTCGGTGTCGCCGGCGCGACGCTGATGCCCTCGACGCTGTCGATCGTGCGCAACCTCTTTCCGGACGCCCGTCAGCGCACCCGTGCGGTGGCGATCTGGTCGACCGGTGGTGCCGGCGGCGCCGCGCTCGGCCCCCTGGTGGGAGGTCTTCTGCTGGAGCACTTCTGGTGGGGTTCGGTGTTCGTCGTCAATCTGCCGATCATGGCCCTGATGGTGCTCACGGTGTGGTGGCTCGTGCCCGAGTCGAAGAACCCGCGGCCCGGGCGGTTCGACCTGCTCAGCGCCGTGCTGTCGGTGATCTCGATCGTGCCGCTGGTCTGGGCCGTGAAACACACCGCGCACGAGGGGCTCGACGGGTTCGGGCTCGGTTCGGCCCTGGCCGGAGCGGCTCTCGGCGTGATCTTCGTGCAGCGTCAGCGCCGGCTGAAGGATCCGCTGGTCGACGTGACCCTGTTCAGGCGACCGGCTTTCGCGGGAACCGTGCTGGCCTCGTTCATCGCGATCTTCGCCTTCAGCGGTCTGCTGTACTTCTTCTCGCAGTACCTGCAGCTGGTGCACGGGTACTCGCCGTTCCAGGCCGGTCTGCGCGAGATGCCGATGACGGTGGCCTCGATCGTGGTGGCCGTGCTCGCCGTGCCGCTGATCTCACGGCTCGGGGTGGGGCGCACGCTCGGGATCTCGCTGCTGGTCACGGCGGTCGGGTTCGGCGTGCTGGCGATCTTCGAGACTGCCGAGGGATACACCGGTCTGGCATTCGGCCTGGTGATCATCGGCCTGGGAGTGGGCATCGTGTTCGCCGCCGCCACCGACGCGGTGCTCAGCTCGGTGCCGCACGAGCGGGCCGGATCGGCCTCGGCGATCTCCGAGATGTCCTACGAGCTGGGCGTTGCCGTGGGGATCGCCGTGCTCGGCAGCCTGCAGGGCGTGATGTACCGCAACCATCTCCCCAGCCTGGCCGGGCTTCCGGACGCCGCCGCGCAGGCGGTCACGGATTCCCTGGCCCGGGCCAGTGCCGTGGTGGGAGACGGTGAGGTGCTCGTGGCGGCGCGGCACGCGTTCGCCGAGGCGATGCAGGCCACCTCGTGGATCGCGGCCGTGCTGCTGGTGCTGGCCGGGGTGCTGGCCTGGAAGGTCGTGCCTACCCGACCGTGATCACCAGGCCTTGACCTTGCGCACAGCGGCGGCGATCTCGTCGTACAGCGGTTTGCCGAGCGCCGCGCCCTCGCGACGCACCGCGGTCGGGTCGAGCTGCAGCACCCGGTCGAGACGCACCTCGCTGGGCCGGTTCTGGCGGTCCCAGGCCCCGGTCCCGACGTCCATCCAGATCCGGCCGTGACGGGCTTCGGCCGCCGCGTCACGGTCGTGGTCCTTGCTGGTCAGCATGAGGCCGAGCAGTTGGCCGCCGTGGCGGGCGATCACCAGCACCGGGCGGTCCTTGCCCTGCGAGTGGTCTTCCTCGAACGGCACCCAGGCCCAGACCACTTCACCGGGGTCGGGCTCACCGTCGTCCTTCGGGGCGTAGGCCAGTTTCGCGCGGCCGGTGAAGTCGCCCGCGTAAGCACGCCCGGCCGCGGTGGTTTGAGGACGCGCGGACGGACGCGGCTGCGGGGGCGCGGGTTTCGGGGCGGCCGGCTTGGGGGCGGCCGGCCTGGGAGCGCTCGGCCCACGGCCGGGCCGGGCCGTGCCCGGGTTCCGCGTACGGGTCTTGATCTTCTCCGGCGTCCGCGTCTGCCCGGCCCGAGGCTTCTGCCCCAGACCGAGCACGCGTGCCACGGTTGCCCAGAATCCTTCTGCCATGCCCGAACCCTAGAGGGTCCTGCCTGATCCTCCAGATGGCGAGGCCGGTCTCGCGCCACGGCAGCGTCCAGAACCGACTGCCGGGGTGACAGCGGATGAGCGGGTGGTGACCGGTGGAGGCCACCCTGTCGAAGCAGGCCTCGACGGCGACCGCCCCTCGTCGCGCGGTTCGTCACCACCCGGGCATCGGGCAGGCCGGGCGAAGGAAGCGCGTTCACACGACGCCCTCCTGCGCGGAGGAGTGGAACCGGCCTGGAACAGGGCCTCGATGTCCTCGTCGTCGAGCCCGGCCCGGCGGGCCCGCCCGATCCAGCCCTCGAGCTCGCGGCACACGGTTCACCGGCGCCGGAGACCGATGAGGGCGATCCGTGTGCCGTTCGGCCGCACCGGTGACGTGCGCTGCGGCCGGGGGCGACCTCGGGCACAGTGGTGCAGAGGTTCGACGTCTGGGGGAGGCGTACATGGGGATGCAGGTCACGTGGCCGGTCGCGACGTTTCTCAAGTCGCCGCGCCTGGATCTGGAGCCGGTGCGGGTGGATCACGCCGAGGAGGCGTACCCGTGGCTGAGCGACGAGCGCATCCACGCCTTCACCGGGGGAGCGCCGGCGTCGCTCGACGAGCTGCGCGCGCAGTTCCGCCGGCAGGCCGAGGGGCACTCGCCGGACGGCTCGCAGGGCTGGCTGAACTGGATGATCCGGCACCGCACGGGCCGGGTCGTGGGCACGGTGCAGGCCACCGTGACGCGCGGCCGGGGCGGGGCGATGCAGGGTGACCTGGCCTGGGTGCTGGCGTTCGAGGCGCAGGGGCACGGGTTCGCCCGGGAGGCGGCCGGGGAGATGGTGATCTGGCTGATGGGCAATGGGGTGCAGCGGTTCACGGCTCACATCCACCCGCGGCACAAGGCGTCGAAGGCGGTCGCCCGGGCCATCGGCCTGCACCCGACGATCAATGTGGTGCAGGGCGAGCTGGAGTGGAACAACGACGACTCGTGAACGCCTGATCACTCCTGTCACCTTCTGAGGCCCGTCGGGGTGACCCCGGTAACGAAATCCACGGATCGGGAACTCTCCGGCCGCCCGGCGCCGTCGAGAAGGTGTGACTGCCCTCGCTCTGACACCGACGACAGCCCTGCCGCCGGCGCTTCTGGCGTCCAGCCGCGACTCCTCCGAGGCCGAGGCCCACACCTCGGAGATGGGGGGTCTGACCGGCTGGGTGCTGGACATGACCGCCGAGCTGGGGGCGATCGGAGTCGGCGCGCTCAGCTTCCTCGAGGTGGTGTTCCCGCCGATCCCCAGCGAGATCGTGCTGCCGCTGGCCGGTTACCAGGTGCAGGTCGGCGGGCTGAACCTGGTGGCCGTCTTCACACTCGCCACGGCCGGGTCGGTGCTCGGCTCGCTGGTGCTCTACTGGCTCGGCGCGAAGATCGGCCTGGAGCGTGCGGCCCGGCTCGCGGCCAGGATCCCGCTGGTCGACCCGGGTGACGTGTACGCCTCGGCCGAGTGGTTCAACAAGTACGACTCGGTGGCCGTCTTCACCGGCCGGTTCGTGCCCGGGGTGCGCAGCCTGATCTCGCTGCCGGCGGGTGCCGCCGGCATGTCGCTGTGGAAGTTCACCGGGTGGACGCTGCTGGGCACCGGTATCTGGAACGCGATCCTGATCGGTGCCGGCATGGCCCTCGGCACGCAGTACGAGAAGGTCGAGGCCTACGCGGGCTGGCTCGACTACATCCTCTACGCCGCCGTCCTCGGGCTGCTGGCCTTCGGCATCGGGCGCCGCATCGTGCAGTACCGCCGCACTCCGTCGCGGCACGGCACCGACCCCAGGGCGCGTCAGTCCTCCGAGCGGGTGTGACCCTTCCGGCGGATTGCCGGAACCGGATTCGCGTGATGTCGGCGCGTTCTCAGCGCTGACCGTCTAATCTCTCGCCGCGTAAGGGTTCGGGCGGCGGTGGGGGTGACGGTTGACGCAGGTCCTCGGGGACGGGGTGGTCACCCTCGCGCGTCCGCGGCCCGGATGGCGCGTGGCCGACCAGGTGCTGTCCAGCCTCACCGTGGCCGGGCTGTCGTTCGCGGTGGCCCGCACGGTGGAGGCCCACGTCTTCGGGGTGCTCGGTCTGGTGCTGCTGGTGGCCGGGTTCGCTCTCGGCATCACCCGGGCCCTGGTCAGTGACGTCTATCTGATCCAGTTCGGTGACGTCATGCCGCGGGTGCGGCGTCAGGCCGCCCGGGACGCGACCGGCGCCGCCGTGGCGCTGGGTCTGGCCTCGGGGGCGCTGTGCTGCCTGATGTCGGCCGTGCTGCCCGGTCATCAGACGCGGATGGCGGTGTTCGCCGTCGGCCTGGCCCTGCCCGGTCTGCTCGTGCAGGACTGCTTCCGCTTCGTCTTCATCGCGGCCGGGCGCGCGGCGCCCGCCCTGGTGCTCGCGCTGACCGGGTCCGCGGTGCAGCTGACCGTGGTCGCGCTGATCATCCGCTCCGGGCAGCACTCGACGGTCGGGGTCACAGCCGGCTGGGGAACGGCCGCCCTGCTCACCGCCGCCCTCGGCTGCGCGCTGGCCCGGCTCACCCCGTCGCTGCGCCAGGTCCCGGTGTGGTTCGCCCTGAACCGTCACCTCACGGTGCGCCTGAGCGTGGAGTACCTGCTCGGCCTCGGCTCGCTCTACCTCGCCTACTGCCTGATCGGCGCGGTGGTGGGGATCTCGGCCATCGGTGCGCTCTGGGCCGCGCAGATGTTCCTGGTGCCGGCCTACCTCGTGATCAGCGGCACTGTGGCGTTGCTGCGCGAGCCCTTCGCCCGGCGGGCGGAACAAGGACGTCCTCTGGTGCGTCCCGCCGTGGTCACCGGGCTGCTGCTGGCCACCGTCACCGCACTGTGGGGGCTGGCTCTGGTGGCACTGCCCGACCGGCTCGGGTTCCATCTCACTGGCGAGAGCTGGGAGGGGGCCAGCACGGTGCTCGAGCCGGCCGTGATCGGCGTGGTGCTGGTGGGTCTGGCTGTCGGCCCGGCCCTTGCGTTGCGGGCGCAGGGGCGAGGTGACCGGGTGCGCCGCGCGTCGCTGGTGCGGGCCGTTCTGCTGCTCGCGCTCGGCATGATCGGGGCTGACCTCGGCGGGGTGAGCGGTGCGGCGGTGGGGCTGGTCGTGGCGCACGCGGTGGGCGCCGTCACGCTCTGGGGAATCCTCCTCCGGCGCGTGTGACTCAGGCCACCGGGCCCGAGCTCTAGAATTTGGTTCGGACAACACTTCCGCGACGTTAGAGTTCTGCGGACTTCGCTGAAAGGTAGGGCCATGAGCGCCGTTCTCGCCGATCCGTCGGCCACCGGTTCGGGGGCGGGACGACCTCGCCGTCCCGAGTGGCTGCGCTCGTGGACGGTGCTGCGCATCGAGATCCTCGCCGGCCTGGTCACCGCGCTCGCGCTGATCCCCGAGGTGATCTCGTTCTCGATCGTGGCCGGGCTCGACCCGCGCGTCGGGCTGTTCACGTCGTTCGTCATGGCCGTCGTCATCGCCTTCACCGGCGGTCGCCCGGGCATGGTGACGGCCGCGGCCGGGTCGGTGGCGCTGGTGATCGCGCCGCTGTCGAAGGAGCACGGGCTGCAGTACGTCATCGCGGCCGTGCTGCTGGGCGGCGCGATCCAGTTCGTGCTGGCGGTGCTCGGGGTGGCCAAGCTGATGCGGTTCATCCCGCGCAGCGTGATGATCGGCTTCGTCAACGCGCTCGCGATCCTGATCTTCAGCGCCCAACTGCGGCATCTCGTCGACGTGCCGTTCCTGGTCTACCCGCTGCTGGTGCTCTCGATCGTGATCATCGTGTTCGTGCCGCGGGTCTTCACCGCCGTTCCGGCGCAGCTGATCTCGATCGTCGTGGTGACGGCGCTGGGCATCGGCTTCAGCCTGAAGGTGCCGACCGTGGGGGACGAGGGGGCCCTGCCCGACGGCCTGCCGCTGCCCGGTCTGCCCGACGTGCCGTGGACGCTCGACACCCTGACCACGATCCTGCCCTACGCGCTCGGCCTGGCCCTGGTCGGTCTGCTCGAGACGCTGCTGACGGCCAAGCTGGTCGACGACATCACCGACACCGGCTCGGACAAGACCCGGGAGTCGTGGGGTCTCGGCGTGGCCAACCTGGCGGCCGGGTTCTTCGGCGGCATGGGCGGCTGCGCGATGATCGGCCAGACCATGATCAACGTGAAGAGCGGCGGGCGGCACCGGCTCAGCACCTTCCTGGCCGGTTTCTGGCTGCTCGTGCTGGTTCTCGTGCTCGGGCCGGTGGTGTCGCGGATGCCGATGGTGGCACTCGTCGCGGTGATGGTCGTGGTCGCGGCCACCACCTTCGACTGGCACAGTGTGCGGCCGGCCACCCTGAGGCGGATGCCGCGCAGCGAGACCGCGGTGATGGTCGTGACCGTGGCCGTCACGGTGGCCACGAACAACCTGGCCTACGGCGTGATCATCGGGGTCGTCGCCGCCATGGTGCTCTTCGCGCGCCGGGTGGCCCACCTGGTGTCGGTCACGTCGCAGACGAGCCCGGACGGGTCGGTGAAGACCTACCAGGTGCACGGGCAGCTGTTCTTCGCCTCCAGCAACGACATCGTGCACCAGTTCGACTACGCGAACGACCCGGAGCGGGTCGTGGTCGACCTGTCCACGGCGCACATCTGGGACGCGTCGTCGGTCGCGGCGATGGACGCGATCCAGACCAAGTACGCCGGGCGCGGCAAGGAGGTCACGATCGTGGGGATGAACCCGAACAGCGAGGCGTTCCACGACCGGCTGGCGGGGACGCTCGGCAGCTGATCCACCGGCTCGTCGCCCGGCTGATCCGGTGCGGCGGGGGGAATTTGTCCGGTTGCATGATCCCTGTCGGGTGCAAGGCTCGGCGCGAGTGCAGACAGCCGCTCGGCTTATCGCGCATCACATTCCTTGCGAGGCTTGTATGGCCGACGAATTCGGTGTGCCGACGCACGCCACGAACGCTTCCACCTCGAACTCCACCTCCACGACCACCACGGAGGCGGCCAGGGAACAGGCCGCCGGGGTCGGGCACGGTGCCGCCGACGCGGGCCGGCGCGTGGCCGGAGTGGCCGGTGAACAGGCTGCCGGGGTCGCCTCGGAGGCCGCTGACCAGGCGAGGAACTTCTACACGCAGACCCGCCAGGAGCTGGGCACGCAAGCGTCCTCGCAGCAGCAGCGCCTGGCCGGGAGTGTCCGCTCGCTGAGCACCCAGCTGGGGTCGATGGCCGACCGCTCCGAGTCCGGCATCGCCACCGACCTGGTGCGCGAGGCCTCGGGACGGGCCCAGGACGTGGCCGGATGGCTCGAGCAGCGCGATCCCGGCGCGGTCGCACAGGAGGTCAAGGACTTCGCGCGGCGCCGCCCGGGCACCTTCCTGGCCATCGCCGCCGGGGCCGGCCTGGTGGTGGGCCGGCTCACCCGGGGCGCGATCAGCGAGGCCCGCAACGACTCCTCCGGCAGCGACTCCGGCAGCGACTCGGGCGCCGGGTCGCCGGTGGTTGCGGGAACTGCCGCTGCACCGGTGGCGGGCAGCTCGGGCACCCCGGTGGGCGGTTACGCCCAGCCGGTCCCGGCGGTGCCGGCCGAGCCCGTCACCTACCCCACCTACGAGCGGTACGAGGACGAGGACGAGATCCCGCGCTACGAGGAAACCGTTCCCGGCAGCGGGTTCCCGGCCGACCGGAGGCAGGGACTGTGACCACCCCGTCGGGCGCGCCGGTACCGCAACCGACCCCCTCGGGGGAGTCGCCGTCCGTCGGTGAGCTCCTCGGTGACGTCACTCGCGACCTCTCCACGCTGATGCGGCAGGAGGTCGAGCTGGCCAAGGCCGAACTGCGCCAGTCGGCCAGGCAGTCCGGCAGGGGGGCCGGGATGCTCGGCGCCGCCGGGGTCGTCGGCCATCTCGCGGTCGTCTTCGGGCTCATCGCCGTCTGGTGGGGGCTGGGCAACGAGATCGGCCGCGGCTGGTCCGGTCTGGTGGTGGCGGTCGTGCTGGCCGTGATCGCCGCCGGGCTGGGCGTTCTCGGCCGTAACCAGGTGAGGGCGGCGCCGGGCCTGCCGCGCACGACCGAGAGCGTGAAACACATCCCGGACGCCGTGAAGGGCAACGAGGGGAGCATCCGATGAGCCAGCCGACGAGTGGTGTCACACCGGCGCGGACGCCGGAGGAGATCCGGGCGGAGATCGAGAACACCCGCCAGGAACTGAGCACCGACGTGAACACGCTGGCCGAGACGGTCCGGCCCGGGAACGTCGCCCGGCGCCAGGTGGACCGGGCGAAGGACCGGGCCGGGAGCGTCCGCGACCGGGTGATGGGAACCGCAGGCACCGCGAAGGAGAAGGTCATGGGTACCGCCACGAGCGCCGGGCAGGGCACGTCCTCCACCCTCGGCGACGCGAGATCGGCCGTGGGCGAGGCGGCTTCGGCGTCGCAGCAGGCCGTGGCGTCGGCGGCCTCGTCGTCGCAGCAGGCCGTGGCCGCGGCTCCCGGGGCGGTCAGGGCACGCACCGAGGGGAGCCCGCTGGCCGCCGGGCTGATCGCGTTCGGCGCGGGCTGGCTGCTCGGGTCACTGCTGCCGGCCACCCGCCCGGAGGAGCGGGCCGCGGTGGCGCTGAAGGAGAACGCGTCCACCCTGACCGCCCCGGCCACCGAGGTCGCCAGGGAGATCGGCGAGCACCTGCAGGGCGACGCGCAGGAGGCGGCCGAGACGGTGAGGTCGACCGCCCTCGATGCCACCCGGACGGTGAAGGAGGAGGCCGTCGAGGCCGGGCAGGACGTGAAGGAGCAGGGCGTGCAGGCGAAGGACCGGGTGCGGGAGACCCGCTCCTGACGATCTGAGCGGGTCCTCGTGCGAGGGGGCGGATCGGGCATGATCACGGCAGGGTGGTTTGCTGTTCGTGATCACGCCCGGTCCGTTCCCTCAGCCGCACGTGGAATGTGGAGGTCCCGCCATGCCGTTCCAGCCGGTCACCGCCGTCGTCACCGGGGCCCAGTCGGGGATCGGCCGGGCCACCGCGCTGACCCTGGCCGAGGCCGGGCTCGACGTGGGTATCACCTGGTTCGACGACGAGGCCGCCGCTCGCCGCACCGCCGATGACATCACCGCGCTCGGCCGCCGGGTGGCCGTGGCCCGGCTCGACACCGGGGCTCCGGAGACCTGCGCCGCGGTGGTCGAGGAGCTGGCCGCCGAGCTCGGCGGGCTGCACGTCTTCGTCAACAACGCCGGGACCGGCCAGGCCACACCGTTTCTCGAGATGGGCCTGGGCGAGTGGCGGCGGATCGTGGCCGTCGACCTGGACGGGGCGTTCGCCTGCGTGCAGGCCGCGGCGCGGCTCGTGGTCGCGGCCGGCGCCGGGGGCCGCATCGTCGCGGTGACGAGCGTGCACGAGCACCAGCCGCGGGTCGGGGCGTCGGCCTACGACGCGGCCAAGGCCGGGCTGGGCGCGCTGGTGAAGACCGCGGCGCTCGAGCTGGCGTCGCACGGCATCACCGTGAACAGCGTCGCCCCGGGCGAGATCGCGACCGCGATGAACAAGATGGAGGGCGTGGACCCGCACGGTCTGCACCGGCCCGGTATCCCGCTGGGCCGGCCCGGTGATCCGCGGGAGGTGGCCGCGGTCATCGCCTTCCTGGCCTCCCCGGCGGCCGGCTACGTCACCGGGGCCTCCTACGCGGTGGACGGCGGCATGCTGCAGATGGGGCCGCAGGGCGGGTCGCACCTGACGTCGGACGACTGGCGACAGGGCTGATGCTCGACGTCGCCCCCTCGACGCACGTCTCCACCCAGGCCGGCGAGGTGCCCGCCCGGTCAACCGGAACGTCCACCGTCAAACGGGTTCTGCGGGCCCTGGCGATCGTGGGCGTGCTGCTGCTGATCACGGGGCTGGTGACGCGCATCAGCCAGCACCGCGAGCGCTTCGAGAACGCGACCGTGCCGCTGATGACCGCGGTGGTGGCGATCGGGCCGGATGGTGCACGGATCGCGATCGGGCCGGACACCGACCCCTCGGTGGTGGAGTTCTTCCCGGGAACCCGGGTGCTGACACCGGATTCGGCTGCCGCACTGACCCGCACCACGGTCACCCCGGAGAGCACACGGTCGGTGACCGAGCAGGCTCGCGCCCAGCGTCAGTGGATCGAGGCGGGCACGATCCCGGGCGGCGAGGACGGGCCGTACGCGGAGATGGTCGAGACCGCGCTGCTCGACATGCACACACTGCTCTACGCGAACGGCGCCTCGCTGGCGGCCTGGCCGGCCGCCTGGCGGTACGTCTGGCCCCGGGACGCCGCGTTCGTGGCGGTCGCGCTGGTGGAGTCCGGGCATCCGGACGACGCCCGGCGGGTGCTGCAGTTCCTGCAGCGACAACAGCCCTCCGACGGGGTTTTCGAGGCGCGCTACCGGCCGGAGGAGGACGGGGTTCCGGACGCCCGGGGCAAGCAGACGGACGGGGTGGGCTGGGTTCTGTGGGCGACCCTCCGGCTCGTGGACTCGCTGCCCACGGCCGAGGCGGCCGAGGTGCTGGCCACGCTGGAACCGATGATCGACGCGTCCACCGATGCCGCCCTGCGCCTGACCGACACCGCCGACGCCCTGCCGCCCGCCTCCCAGGACTACTGGGAGGTGCCGATGTACCGGCTGAGTCTGGGCACGGCCGCGCCGATCGCGCTGGGGCTGCGCTCGGCGGCACGGCTGCAGGGGATGCTCGGCGAGCGCACGACGTCCCGCTCGGCCGAGGGCCGGGCCCGCAAGCTGCAGGAGAGCATCACCGCGGAGTTCGGCGTGCACGGGTATCCGCGCGAGCTGGGTGGTGACGTGCCGGACGCGTCCGTCGCCTTCCTGCTGCCCCCCTTCACCGACCGGGCGGCACCGTCGGTGCTGCGGGCCTGGCACCGGGCGGCGCGTGGGATGCGCCGGGCCGCGGGCGGTCTGGCGCCGGGCGTGGGCTGGCGCGACGACGGCATCAGCTGGAGCCCGCAGACCTCGCTGTTCGCGCTGACCGCGGCGTCGGTGGGGGAGAAGGGGACGGCGCGGGGGTGGATGGACTGGCTGCGTGACCACCGCACCGGTTACGGAGCGATTCCGGAGAAGGTGCTCAGCACCGGGGCGCCGGCTGGTCCGGCGCCGCTGGCGTGGTCGGACGCGGTCGTGGTGATGACGGCCGGACGACTCCGAGATCTGGCGTAGGAGTACTTGAGTCGGGTCTTCGGGCAGGGTTCGCACGTCTCATCAGACGTCTTTTCGCGCGGAGGTCTCGGGAGCCTCTGTGGTTACGGAGTGGAGTGCTACCGTCACGTCTGGTAACCCTTCCTGATCTTCGTGCCCCCGAGGATGTCGTGAAAAACAGACGCTGGCTCTCGTTCGGAGTCGTCTCGTCCATCAGCCTCGGCGTGGCCGCGGTCCTGGCCGTCACCACCCTGACCGGCGCCGCGCCCGCCACGGCGGTGACTCCCAGGATCTCGTCGAAGCAGTCCGGCATGCCCTGGGCCAGTGGCTCGTTCATGCCCAGCTTCGTGCCCTCGGCCCAGGTCGACTTCGGCACCCAGCGCGGGGCCAAGTCCGACGTCGCGGTGACCTATTCGGGCCGCGTGACCTGGAACGACATCAAGAACCCGGCCTGGCTCTGGCACCAGTGGAAAGACGCGCCGCAGACGCTGGTCATCAGCAGCGCGCCGTTCCCGGAGAACCAGGGCAACACCCTGGCCGCCTGCGCCAACGGCAAGTACGACAAGTACTGGAAGGAGTTCGGCGCCAACGCCGTCAAGGCGGGGATGTCCGACCGCACCGTCGTGCGCCTGGCCTGGGAGTTCAACGGCACCTGGGTGGAGTGGGCGGCGTACAACCCGAACACCTTCGTCAAGTGCTGGCGCCGGATCTTCAACGCGGCCGAGAGCAAGGCCCCGCGGCTGCGCTGGGACTGGACCGTCAACCGCGGCATCGGCGACGCGCTCAGTGACGCGACCAAGGCCTGGCCCGGCAAGAAGTACGTGGACTACGTCGGGGTCGACAGCTACGACGGGTATCCCGCCGTCAAGACCAAGGCCGCCTGGGAGAAGCAGCTCAACGGCAACCAGGGGCTGAACTACTGGGCCGCGTTCGCCAAGCGCAAGGGCAAGCGGCTCAGCGTTCCCGAGTGGGGGCTCTACCCGGGCTATGCCTGGAAGGGCAACGGCGGGGGTGACAATGCCAACTACATGGCGAAGATGTTCTCGTTCTTCCGGTCGAAGCGCGGCAACATGGCCTACGAGGCGTACTTCAACGACACCGATCCGGCGCACGCCGGAGCGCTCAGCCTCAACCCCCGGGGCCGTGCGGAGTACCGCAAACAGGTCAAGTCGGCGATCCGGCTGGCGAAGGCCTCCAAGTAGCCCTCCCGTAGCTCTCGGCAGTCTCTTCGCAGCGCATTGTGCGCCTGTCGCCTCCCGTTGAAAAGTGCTAGCGGACAGTGATGTTCGCCGCTGGAAGAACTTTTCCGCAGATACGGTGCCGTGGTGCCAAGTTGTCGGTGGGGGCGCCTACTCTCATCCTCACCTACGGATCGTTTGGTGAGGGAGCGGCAAGGGTGGAGCTCATCCAGGCGCGAGCGCTCGCTGTCGGGCTCATGAGGCGCTACGGGCTGTCCGACTGGCGTCTCGTGTTCGACAACGCCAAGACACGGGCCGGCATCTGCCGGGCGGTACCCCGGGAGATCGGCCTCAGCCGGGTGCTGATCCAGCTGCACACCCGGGCCGAGGTGACCGAGACGGTGCTGCACGAGATCGCACACGCGCTGGTCGGCCCGGCGCACGGGCACGACGAGGTCTGGCAGGCCCAGGCCCGGGCCATCGGCTGCTCGGGCACCCGGTGCCTGCCGCAAGACGCGCCGCGCCCGCCCGGGCCGTGGAAGGGCACCTGCCCGAGCGGGCACTCGATCACGCGGCACCGGCAGCCGATCCGGGTGCAGTCGTGCGGTGAGTGCTCGCGGTCGTTCGACCCGGCCACGCTGCTGGAGTGGACGCGTCACGGCGAGGTCGTGCCGATGCACCCGAGCTACGTGGCCGAGCGGCGCTGGGTGCTGCAGCGGGTGCACCGGCGGGCCGCCCCGGCGGTCGCGGCGCGGGGTGCGCTGCCCGAGCCGCCGGTCACCGGCCGCGATGCCGCACTCTTCCCGATCGGCACCCGGGTGCGGCTGATCTGCCCGGGCAAGTACGCCGACAGCGTGGGCAAGGTGGTCAAGATCGGCCGCACGCGCTACCACGTGCAGGTGCGGCGCCAGCTGCTCACCGTGCCGTTCCCGCAGGTCGAGAAGTACTGAGGGCTTCCCTGCGGATCATTGCCTGACGAGGGACACCCGGGCCACCCGGTGTGCGCTCGACGACAGAGACACCCCCTATACCGATCGGGTATAGGGGGTGTCTCTGTGTTCCAGACGCCCCAGCCGCAGTCCTGGCACCTCCGCAGGTCGGACCTCAACCACAGGACAGTCCCTCAGAACGGCGCCACCGTGCGGTAACTGACGAGGTCGGCGGAGCCGCCCAGCTCGTTCGTCGGGCGGGAGAGGAGCTCGTGCACGCCGGCCTCGTCCACCGGGCGTGACCAGTAGTAGCCCTGGCCGATCGGGCAGCGCACCTGTCGCAGCCAGGCCGCCTGCTCGGCCACCTCCACCCCCTCGGCCACGGTGGAGAGGTTCATCGTGTGGCTCATCGCGATGATCGCCTCGGTCACGCTGGCGCCCTGGGCGTCGGAGGCGACCCGGTCGATGAACGACTTGTCCACCTTGAGCACGTCGATGGGCAGCTCGGTCAGATAGGCCAGGGAGCTGTACCCGGTGCCGAAGTCGTCGATGGCGACCCGAACCCCTCGTGAGCGCAACTGCGCGAGCCGCGGGATGACGTCCTCAAGATCCTGCAGCACCACGCTCTCGGTGATCTCCAGGGTGAGGCGGTCGGCGGGCAGGCCGGACTCGGCGAGCGCCCGGTTGACCTGCTCGACGAAGTCGGGCCGCACCAGCTGCTGGGCCGAGATGTTGACGGCCATGGTGGGGCGGCGCCAGTCGTTCTGCAGCACCACGGCGAAGCGGGTGGCCTCGAAGAGCACCCAGGTGTTGAGCTGCACCACCAGGCCGGTCTCCTCGGCCATCGGCACGAAGGCGGCGGGGGAGAGCAGGCCTCGCACCGGGTGCTGCCAGCGCACCAGGGCCTCGAAGCCGACGATCTTGCCGGTCTCCAGCTCCACGGTCGGCTGGTAGTGCAGGAGCAGTTCGTTGCTGAAGATGGCGCGCTGCAGATCGGCGCGCAGTTCCAGGCGGTCGAGGGCCTCGGCGTGCAGGCGGGAGTCGTAGGCCGCGACCGTCGACTTGCCGCGGTCCTTGGCCGAGTACATCGCCACGTCGGCGTTGCGCAGGGCCTCCTCGCTGCTGATCTCACCGGGGACGGCCTCGGCCAGGCCGACACTGGCGGTGACCGGCATGCGGGTGCCGTCGATGACGACCGGCTCGGCGATCACGTCGACGAGCTGGTTGGCCAGGGTCTCGGCCTCAGCCAGGCCGGCGGATTCGAGCAGGATGGCGAACTCGTCGCCGCCGAGGCGGGCTGCGGTGTCGCCGGGACGGGTGTGACGGCGGATGCGCCGGCCCACGACTTCCAGCACCTGGTCGCCCATGCCGTGGCCGAGACGGTCGTTGATGTTCTTGAAGTCGTCGAGGTCGATGAACATGACGACGAGGGGACGCGTGGCTCCCGCCCGGCGCACCAGGGCGTGGGAGAGGCGGTCGGCGAAGAGCTGGCGGTTGGCGAGGCCGGTGAGGGAGTCGTGAAAGGCCTGGTGGGTGAGGCGTTCCTCGAGGGCGTGGCGTTCGGTGACGTCGCGGAAGGTCAGCACGAATCCGCCCACGACCTCCTCGTGCAGCAGGTTCGCGAGCATCCCCTCGACCACGAGCAGGCGTCCGTCGGCGTGGCGCATCCAGAACTTGACCGCGGCGTCCTCACCGGCCTTGAGGGTGGCCAGGAGGTGCACGAGGCGGTTGACGTCCTCGGGCTGGAGCAGGGTGGCGAGGCGGGTGCCGAGCAGGTCGTCGGCGGGGATGCCGAGAACGGTGCGGGCCGAGGGGCTGACGAAGCTGGTGCGGGTGTCGAGGTCGAAGACGGTGACGACGTCGGTGCCGTTCTGCACCAGGGCGAGAAGACGCTGTTCGCTGGCGGTCACGGCTTCCTGCTCGGTGACGGCCTGCTGCAGGGTGCGGTGACGCTGGACCAGACGGCGGAACCAGGCGAACCAGCCGATCGAGACGATGACCAGCAGGGACGCGTAGATCAGTTTCGCCTGGCGGTCGAGGGAGCGCTGGCGGTCGGCGAGGGTGACGCCGAGGGCGTGGACCTGGGAGGCGAGGGTGTTCTGGCCGGCCTGACGGACGCCTTCGAGGTCTTCGCGGGGGACGCCCGCCCTCTCGAGAGCGTCGAGTTCGCGGGTGATGTCCGGGATCTGGCCGTTGTCGATGACCTGCTGCTCGAGCCGGGCCTGGAGCAACTGCTGGCGCTGCACCGGTTCGTCCCGCGTGTACACGCCCACCAGGAGACCGAACTCGGCCAGGACCAGGGCGATGGTGAAGACGAAGGTGATGGTGACGCGAATGGGGGACGCGGTGGGGGACGTGTCCGTCCGGCTGAGTTTCGTGTGTCGGTCGGTGTCGCTGGTGTCAGTGTCGACGCTCACGCCGGATGCCCCCTCCCCGTCGAGCGACCATCGGCCCGGCGGGGCGGGGGCTTGAGCTCTCAGGCCTGGGTCACGGTCCAGCTGCCGCTGGCGGTGGTGACGACGTCACCCGGGCGGAGCTTGCGGCCCCGGCGGGTCTCCGGCTCGCCGTTCACGTCCACGTCGCCGGAGGCGATCATGAGCTTGGCGTCACCACCGGTGTCGATGGCCCCGGCGAGCTTGAGGAAGGAACCGAGGGGGATGTACTCGTCACTGATCTCGACTTCTGGCACAGGGCCATGATGCCGCCGGGGTGTTCGTCGTCCCAAAATGAGCCGTGGAATCTCACCGGCCGGCCTTCGTGCTCCATGACCACCGCGTCCCCCGGCCCCACTTCGACCTGAGGCTCGAGCAGGACGGCGTGCTGCGCTCGTGGGCGGTGCCGAGAGGACTGCCCGACTCGCCCGGGCGCAACCGCCTGGCGGTGGCCGTGCCCGATCACGGGCTCGACCATCTCACCTACACGGACGAGAACAAGTTCATCGCCGACATCGGATGGTGGGAGGAGAACGACCGCAACGAGAAGCGATTCGTGTTCACACTGCACGGCCGGGTCGGGGTGGTGCGGTACGCGTTGATCCGTACCGATCGGGACTGGTTGCTGCACCGGACGAAGGAGCAACCTCGACTGGCAGGTGTTTCGCCGGGGTCCGAGCCTGGTGCGATGTCGCAGATCACGGTGGGGGACAAGGTCACCTGGAAGACGCCCCAGGGACCGACGCACGGCACGGTGGTGGAGGTGCGCACCAAGGACTTCCAGCTCGCGAAGCAGAAGTTCACGGCCGACGAGGACGAGCCCATGTTCATCGTCGAGAGCGAGAAGAGCGGGGCCCGGGCGGCGCACAGGGCGGAGGCACTGAGCAAGCGATCGTGATCTAGATTGGGTGGGTGGCGAAGCGGAAGACGACGAAACGGCCGGCCTCGATCCGTCAGCTCGGTGACCCGGTGCTGCGCACCAAGGCCGACCCGGTCAGAGTGTTCGACGCGGCGCTGGCCGAGACGGTCGATCTGATGTTCGCGAGCATGTACGAGGCCCAGGGGGTCGGGCTGGCGGCGAACCAGATCGGGCTGAGTCACTCGCTGTTCGTCATGGACTGCGAGGGGGTCGTGGCGGTCGTGGCCAATCCCCGGCTGACCTTCGTGTCCGAGGAACGGGAGACGGGGCCCGAGGGGTGCCTGTCGGTGTCCGGGCACCAGTACCCCACGTCACGTGCGGTGCGGGCCACGGTGGTGGGGCAGGACGAGACCGGCGCGGAGATCGAGATCACCGGTGAGGGTGAGGTCGCGCGCTGCCTGCAGCACGAGACCGACCATCTGATCGGCAAGGTCTATCTCGACCGGTTGTCGGGTGACGTGCGTAAACAGGCTCGGGCCGAGGTCGAAACCGCTCGCTGACCGGCGCCGATCGTTATTGCGGCTGCTTTCGTGCGTTGTTTCTTGAGGCTTGAATATTTGCCGCTTTAACCGGCTGGGCCGGGGGCCGGTGAACTTTCCGGTGCATTCACCGGCCCCCGGTTTCACCGCTCACTCTCCGCTGTCTGAAGAGCTGCTCTAGATGTCGAACTCGCCGTCCCTGGCGCCACCGACGAACGCCTCCCACTCTGCGCGAGTGAAGGTGAACGGTGTGACATCTGGGTTCTTGCTGTCACGCAAGAGAACGTTCCCCGTGCTTGGCAGCAGGTTCGTGGCTACCTCGACGCACGCGTTGCCATTACCGCTGCGGCTGCTCTTGAACCATTCGGGAGTGAGGTTCTCCGTCACTATGCAGTCCTTCCAGGAAGGTGATGATCAGCAGACGACTCGCGTCCGGGTCCAGGCAATTCTTCTGGACGTCCGACCAGACCAGTCGGTAACTGTCTACCTCGGCGGGTTTGGTCAGATACATGGCGCCAGTCAGCAAGTCAGAGTACGCCATTGGTGGTTCCAGCGGTTCGTCGGTGATCGGGTCGCGGGGGAAATGCAGCAGAATGAATGCGCCGCTCGCGACGCCTCCGTGCATTCCCGCCGCCCAGGGAACGATGCTTAGTTCGACGTTGAGGCGCTGGGTCACGTCGAGCAGGTGCTGGAGCTGTTCCTCCGCGATGGCGCGGCCCATGCCGAGCAGGCGGTGCAGCACGGCCTCGCCCATGGCGACCTCGAGACGGGGAGCCATGGGGCGGGTGAGCAGGGACTGGCGTTCGAGCCGGGCCTGAACGCGGCGGGCGGCCTCGTCGGCGGCGACGAAGCCCGGAGGGACCTGCATGACCCGCTCCGCGTACGATTTGGTCTGCAGCAGGCCGGGAACCAGCTCCTGCTCGTAGTACTGGATGACGGCGGCGGAGTCTTCGAGCGAGACGTACATCGCGAACCACGGAGGCAGTGACGTCTCGGTGTAGTCGTGCCACCAGGACTTGCGAGGTCCGAGGCGCGTCTCCGCGGTGAGGGCCATGAGCACCTCGCGGTCGGTGTCGGTGGCCCGGTACTGCTCCAGCATGTGGCGCACCTGGACGTCGCGGAACTTCACGCCGTCGGTGCCGTTCTCCATGCGGATGAGAGTGGACTTGCTCAGCTCGACCCGTTCCGCGGCCTGGTCCTGGGTGAGCCCGGCCTGTACGCGCAACCGTTCGAACTGGCGGCCGATGTGGCGGCGTAGCAAGGCGATTCCGATGGCCCCGGCAGGTTCAGCCATGGTGCTTGACCTTTCCATCTGATTCATCTTGTCAGGCAATTGAACACCATCTACCAGCGAGTCTGATTAGGTTGCAGTGATTTGCCGACAGTTTTTCAGCAAACCGCTTCTGATAGTTGTCAATTCGCCGGGGAAGGAGTTAGATGCCGTCATCTCGAGAAGTGCGGGGTTGATTGATCTTCGCTCGTGCTGCGAGCTCCAACTGCGAGAGAGGCGCGGTGGTGGAGAATTCAGGGGGATCTGTTCCTGATGTGAAGGCTGGGATTGTCGTGGGGCGTGAACGGCTGCTCCGTGATCCCGGTGGTGAAACGAGCGCTGTTCGTGATCTTCCGCTTCAGGCGGCGCGTGCCTCCGTAACCCGTCGAGGTGTCAACGGTGTCACCGTTTCCGGCGCCAATTCGGTTGTCTCGACGTTGATCCCGAGAATTCTCGGGTCTGCGTCGGACGGTGCCGGGGAATGGGTGGGCCGTTTCCGCATCGACCTGGTGAACGGTCGAGGCTGGCCCGCGCCACCCGCCGAGGTCGAGGTCCGGCGCGAAAGTGTGCATGTCCGGCACGAATTGGTGGAGGTCGCCGTGATGCCGCGGCGGATCTTCGCCGATTGGCTCTCGAACGCCGCCGCCGGCCCGATGAAGGTGGGCAACGTCGTGTGGGCCACCCGGCTGGAGGCGCTGGTCCTGACCGTGGGCAGTGCCTGCTATCGGCTGACCGACGACTCGCGGCGCCAGGTCGTGCTGCTCGTATGACCTGCTCCTGGCCTGGCCCCGTCGCTTCTGGCCCCGCTGTTTCTGGCCCGGCCGTTACTGGCCCCGTCGCTTCTGACTCGGCCGCTTCTGGAGTGGTCGCCTTCTTCGTTCGGCGATCGCGCCCTGACCGTTCGCCGCCGACGTGACCTTGCCGGCCGTCGGCTGTTCGCGATCTGAGGTTCTGCTGTATCTCCTGAGAGACAGGGGCTTTGGCTACTGATGGCCCGGCTGGTGGGGTCGGCTTCCGGCCTCGCGCGCTGGCTGACTGAAGTGGCTGCCTCAAGCGGCTGACCTACTGGCTGACCTACTACCGCCTGTCTTGCGGACTGACCTACTGCCTGTCTTACAGACCGACTTGCCGGCTGGCCGCGGTATGGCTCTGTTTCCGGACTCGCTGTTCCCCGACTTTCGATTCGCCGTCGCCGATCTCGATGACGAGTCCCCTTGAACGGCTCGGCCCCCACTGGCGCGTATCCCTCCACGCGTCTGTCCTGGTTGGACGCGGTGGGGGCCGAGTCTTTTTGCCCGCCGAGCCGCTCGTCGCATGTGCCCGTTAGGGCAAGTGATCCGCCCACATGCTGCCTTCGTGAGTGGTAGTGGAAGTGCGGCCTGCTGTCGACTGGGTATGGGCGCTGGACTCGGATGGTGGTGCTTTCGATTATCGATAATCGAAAGCACCACCATCTTGCCTCCCGCACCGCCGCCCCAAAAGCACGGCAGCGGTGTGGGGAGAGGGCTCTCCGGTAGCGCTCGCACAATGCCGGAAGGGTTTGCCTGGCTGCCCATGAATCGGGAAGGTCGCTGCTGAGTCCCGGGCGGCCGGCTCCAGGCAAGGCGACCAGCTCCGGGCAGGGCGGCCAGCTCCGGGCAGGGCGGCCAGCTCCGGGCAGGGCGGCCAGCTCGAGCGGGTCGGAGCAGGGTCAGAGCGGGCCGGGTCGGAGCGAGCCGGGTCGGCCGGGGCGGGCGGGTCAGAGCGGCCGGGTCAGAGCGGGCCGGGTCAGAGCGGGCCGGGTCAGAGCGGGCCGGGCTGGCCAGGTCAGAGCAGGTCAGAGCAGGTCAGAGCAGGTCAGAGCAGGTCAGAGCAGGTCAGAGCAGGCCGGGGCCGCCGCGTCGGAGCGAGCCGTGGCGGCCTAGGCGGGCGGGGTCAGAGCGGGCCGGGGGTGGCGGGGCGGGCAGGTCAGAGCAGGCCGGGGCGGGCAGGTATGGGCGGGGACTGGGCCCATACCTGCCCCGGATGTCTTAGCCGGCGGCCAGGACCAGCGGACGGACCGCCGTGGCTCCCGCCTGACGCAGCTGCCGGGCGGCGACCGTGAGCGTCCAGCCGGTGATGGTGCGGTCGTCGATGAGGAGGACTGACCGTCCTTCGACGCCGCCTGCCGACCCGGGGCCGGTCTCGGTGGGCTCGGGTTCGCTCGGAGTCAGCTGATAGCGGTTGGCCACGGCCTTGACCCGGTGTGCCGAGTTCGCGGCGCCCTCTCCCGGGGTGGACGCGGGGTCTGGCACCAGCCGGGCCGTGATGGGCAGGCGCAGGTACTTGGACAGGCCCTCGGCGAGGTGCCGGACCAGCTGCGGCCGGGAGACCGACTCGATCACCACGATGCAGTCGGGCCGCTCGGGCAGTTCCCAGGCATCGATCACCGCGACGATGGCGTGTCGCAGCGGCACTGGCACCTCGCCGTCAGGCGTCTCGGGGTTGAAGAGCGCCCGCAGTTGCGCACCCCAGCCGAGATCGGTGACTCCTGCGATCGCGCGCCCGGTCTCGGCCTGCTCGCCCGGCGCGATGCGGCCCTTCAACGGCACGCCGAGCTCGGCCATGCCGTTCGGCCACTGCCGCCGCGCGTCGACCGCCACACCTGGCCGGTTCAGCACCTCTCCGGCGGTCTCGACGTCGGACCCGTCCACCGTCAGTTCGAACTGGACCCCACCACAGCGGTCGCAGCGCCCGCAGGCCTCGGCGACCGCGTCGTCCAAAGTGCGCCGCAAGAACTGCATCCGGCACCCGGACGTGTTGACGTAATCGAGCATCGACTGCTCTTCGGCCCGTCGGGTGGCCCGCACCCGCTCGTACCGCTCCTCGTCGTACTGCCACGGCTGACCGGTGCTGAGCCAGCCACCACGCACCCGCTGCACCGCACCGTCGACGTCGAGCACCTTCAGCATCATGTCCAGCCGGGAGCGGCTCAGGTCGACCTGGGTCTCCAGCAGCATCGTCGACATCGGCCCGTCGCGCCCGGCCAGCGCATCGAGCGTGGCCCGCACCTGGTGCTCGGCAGGAAAAGCGAGACCCGCGAAGTAGTTCCAGACCTCACGATCTTCGCGGCCCGGCAGCAGCACCACCGTCGCCTGCGAGAGCCCACGCCCCGCACGGCCCACCTGCTGGTAATAGGCGATCGGCGAGGGCGGCGCCCCGAGGTGGATCACGAACCCCAGGTCAGGCTTGTCGAAACCCATGCCCAGCGCCGAGGTCGCGACCAGCGCCTTGACCCGGTTGCCCAGCAGATCGGCCTCAGCGGTGCGGCGCTGGGTCTCCTCGGTCTGCCCGGAGTAGGCCGCCACCTCGTAACCGGCCGCCCGCAGGTGCTCCGAGACCTGCTCGGTCGCCGCGACCGTGAGGCAGTAGATGATGCCTGAGCCGGGAAGGGTCTTGAGGTTCTCGGCGAGCCAGGCCAGACGCTGTGCGGGAGAGGGTAGTTCGACCACCCCGAGGTGCAGCGAGTCCCGGTCGAGCGTGCCCCGCAGAACCAGCACATCGTCAAGCGTCGACGTGCCGGTGACCGACAACTGCTCGGCGACGTCGGCCGTCACCCGTTCGTTGGCCGTGGCCGTGGTGGCCAGCACCGGCACCCCGGCCGGCAACTCGGCCAGCAGCGTGCGGATACGCCGGTAGTCGGGCCGGAAGTCGTGCCCCCAGTCGGAGACACAGTGCGCCTCGTCGATCACGACCAGGCCGGTGGCACCCGTCAGCTGGGGGAGCGCCCGCTCGCGGAAGTCGGGGTTGTTCAGCCGCTCCGGTGACACGAGCAGCACGTCAACCTCACCGGCGTCGATCGCGCGGTAGACCTCGGCCCACTCGTCGAGGTTCGACGAGTTGACCGTGACAGCGCGGATGCCCGCCCGCTCGGCCGCCGCGATCTGGTTGCGCATCAGCGCCAGCAGCGGCGAGATGATGATCGTGGGGCCGACCCCGGCCGCCCGCAGCAGGGCGGTGGCCACGAAGTACACCGCCGACTTACCCCAGCCGGTGCGCTGCACCACCAGGGCCCGCCGGTGATCGACCACCAGCGCCTCGATCGCCGCCCACTGATCGTCGTGCAGCCGGGCCTCCGGCCGCCCGACCAGCGCGCGCAGCGACTCCTCCGCGCGGTCGCGGACCTCTTGGTTACGGCTCGCCGCAGCTGTCATCGTCACACCACCGACCCTCCCACGACCCTCCGACAGTTTTGAATTCCACTCCCCACCTGTGGACAAACCCCCACACCCACAGGCGCGCTCAAGCACACGCGTCATCCGGCCGATCAGATTCCTCGTGAGTCCTGCCTCCCTCGCCCCCAGAGCCGGTGACGCGACCAGCCTCGGGCTGCCGCGTCTGTGTCTCGGCTTCGCCGCCATCCACGCCGTCAGTGCCGTGCTCGGCCTGTTCATGGATGTCGATTACCGCGGGGCTCTGATCGCCGTCGACGGCGCGTGCGCCGCCGTCTTCGTGCTGATCGCGTTCCTGGCGTCCACCCGGCGACTGCCGGGTTGGCGCCGCGAGACCGCTGCGGCCATCGTCCCCATCCTCGCCGCCACCGCCGCCTGCGCCCGCGCCGGCCTGATCGACCAGTACTGGCCGGCCGCCGAGCTGATCCTCGCCGCGGCCGCCGCCTGCGTGGTCAGCGCCCGCAACTGGTTCTGGGCCGTGCTGGCCTCGTGCGGTGCCCTCTGGGTCGGCTGTGTCGTCACCGCGGTCGCCCGGGGCGGCTTCACCACCGACGAGGCCGCCCGCTGGGTCAACATGCTGCTGATGATCGGGGCCGCCGCCGGCCTCGCGATGGCTGTCCGCCGAGCCCGCACCAGTGCGGCGATGGCCCTGGTCGACGCCCACCGCCAGGTCATGGAGCAGTCCGTCAAGGACCCGCTGACCGGCGTCGCCAACCGCAAGGGCCTCGAGCTCGTCGCCCGCCCGATGATCGACCTGGCCCGACGCCAGGGCCACGCCGTGCACGCCCTGGTCGTCGACGTCGACACCCTGCGCGGCATCAACGAGCAGCACGGCATCAAGGACGGCGACGAGGTGCTCAAGGCCGTGGCCCAGGGCCTGCTCAACGCCACCCGGGCCACCGACGTGGTCGCCCGCTGGGCCGGCGACGAGTTCGTCATGATCGGCCCGGGCACCGGCACCTCCCCGCTGGAGATGGAACGCCGAATCCGTTCCTACCTGGCCGAGAAGGTCAAGCTGCCGCGTGAGGTCTGGCAGGGCCGGGTCAGTGCCGGCATCGCGACCCTCGTCCCGTGGGACGCCGACGACCTCGAGGGCCTGCTCGAACGCGCCATCCAGGACCTCTCCCTGCGCCGCTCGCTGAAGCGCCGGGCCGCCGCACGGATGAAGGAGGAGGACGAGGAGCTGGCCAACATCTCCTCGCCCGACGTCCGTGAGACCGCGGGCAAGCCCGATTCCGAGGCGTGATCCACGGGCCTGAGCCCGGCGGCGCCCCGACGGCGCCGTATCCGCGCTAGATTCGGCGTTCATGGCCGGTCCTGTCGCCGTCGTCACCGATTCCACCGCCTACCTGCCGGCCGCGCTGGCCGCGGAGCTGGGCGTCACGGTGGTTCCCCTGCAGGTCGTCGTGAACGGGGTCTCCCGTCCCGAGGACATCGGGTCGGGCACCGAGATCACCTTCGACGCCCACGACGTGGTGTCGGCGTTGCGGGCCGACCGGCCGGTCACCACCTCCCGGCCGTCGCCCCAGGTCTTCGTCGACACCTACCGTCGTCTACGGGCGCGCGGTTTCTCCGCCGTGGTCTCGGTACACCTGTCCGGTGACATCTCCGGCACCGTCGCCGCCGCCCGCCTCGCCGCCTCCGAGGTGGCGGCCGACGGTTTCACCGTCGAGGTCGTCGACTCCCGTTCGCTCGGCATGGGCCTCGGCTTCGGAGTCCAGGCCGCGGTGGGCGCGCTCGCCGCGGGCGCCGGTCCCGCCGAGGCCGCCCGGGCGGCCGCCCACCGGTCGCTCAACACCTCGATCTACATCTACCTCGACACTCTCGAGTTCCTGCGTCGTGGAGGCCGGATCGGTGCGGCGACCGCCCTGCTGGGTTCGGCGCTGACCATCAAGCCCGTCCTCGCTCTCGCCGACGGGCGCCTGGAGCCACTCGAGCGCGTCCGCACCACCCAGCGGGCCCTCACGCGTCTCCTCGAGCTGTCGATCGCCGAGGTGAGCCCGGCCGGGCCGGGGGAGCACGACGGGCGGGGCACGAGCATTGCCGTGCACCATCTCTCCGCCCCGGAGCGGGCACAGGAGCTCGCCGACCGGTTGCGCGAACAACTCCCGGCGATGGGGGACGTGCCGGTCACCGAAGTCGGTCCGGTCATCGGTGCGCACGTGGGGCCGGGCGCGGTCGGGGTGGTCGTGTCCCGTCCGGCGGGTGCCTGACGGTTTTCTGCTTTCCACAGGCCGGTAGGAAGCCGGGGTTTTCCACAGAGGCCGGTGCGGGCCGGGGTGGGGGATGGTGGACGCCTAGGTTCGGTTCATGCGATCCGACGAACCTCCGCGGCCGAGGCGGCTTCTCGAGGATTCCCCGGAGTCCGGCGGGTACGGGCCGGACGATTTCGAGGGGCACGGCGCCTGGCCGTCCGACTGGCGCTCCGGCTCGCACAGTGCTGCCGACGACGAGCAGGCCCTGCGTGATCTGAGGGAGGGGCTGGTGCGTTCCCGGGTGCCTGGCGGTGCCCGCTGGGAGGTGCCGGTCCGGGCCGCGCTGGCCGCGGCACTGCTCGCCTTCGTGATCGCGGTCGGCGCCGGTTTCCTGTTGCTGCGCAACAGGTCGGCCGAGGTCGGTGAGTCGGTTCCTCCGGCTCCGTCGGTCTCCGTCTCGGTCGCGCCGATGACGGACGCGGCGGCTCACCCCGACCTGTCCCCGTCACCTGCCGTGGTGGGCACGGTGGGGTCGGTGCGGGTGCACGTGGTCGGCCAGGTCAAGAAGCCCGGTGTGGTGTCGCTGGGTACGGACGCGCGGGTGCAGGACGCGATCGAGGCGGCCGGGGGAGCGGGTGGCCGGGCCGACCTGGGCCGTCTCAACCTGGCCCGCAAAGTGGTCGACGGTGAACGGATCCTGGTGCCCAAGCCCGGTCAGAAGCTCCCCGACGAAGCCACCGCTGCCGGTGCCGGGCCCGGGGCCGGTGCCGGGCCCGGCGGAGCGGCCGGCAGCGGTGGCACCGGTGGTCCTGCCGGTGCGGGAGCGCCGATCGACCTGAACACGGCCACGGTCGGCGAACTCGACGCGCTCCCCGGCGTCGGGCCGGTGCTGGCCGGGCGCATCCTCGATTGGCGCCAGGCCAACGGTCGTTTCACCACCGTCGACGATCTGAACGAGGTCTCCGGCATCGGCGACGCCACCATGGAGAAGCTGCGCCCGATGGTCCGGGTCTGACATGCGCCGCGACCTGACCCGACGGGCTGCGCCGGCCCGGTGGGCTGCGCCGGCCCGGTTGACCGTGCTGACTCTGCTGGCCGCGCCGGCCGTGTCCGCGGTGACGGTCGGGCCGACGACCGTGCGGAGGCCCCGGTGACCCGCCGGGCGGCGCTGAACGAGGCCGCGCGCACCTGGTTCTCCCGGGGTGGAGCCCGTCGCACCGCTCCCGGTGAGACCCGTCGCCCGGCCCGTCCGCAGCGTCCGGCGTCGCGTCCCCGACCCGATCTGCGCCTGCTCCCCGGCGCGGCCGCAGCCTGGCTCCTGACCTGGGGCGCCCTGGTGCTGCCGGCCGAAGTGGTGCTGACGCTGGGCGGATTGCTCAGCATCCTGCTGCTTCTGGCGCTTCTGCTCGCGCTCGCACACCTCCGGCAGCAGACGCGGCGGAGAGGACCCGCCGATCGCGCGCTTCCCGGCAGCCGCCTCTCCCGTTCCCGGCGGGGCCGGGTGCCCGGAGAACGGCGTCCTCACCCTCTTCCTTCTCCGGGTCTCGACGACCGGCTCCCGCGACGCCCCGGGGCGTTGTGGGCCGATCTCGACCGTCTGGCGGCGAGGGCGGTGGCGACCACCGATCTGCGCGCCGGGCGCCGCCGGGGGCGCCGGGTGGCGCTGACCTCCGCCCGGAGACGGCGAGAGTCCCGCCCGGGCCGCCGACGCTCTCCCGGGCGCTACCGCGCCCGCACGACCCCCGTCACCTGGGGCGCGGGCCTGTTGCTCGCCCTCGCGTTGACCGCGCCGGTCACCGCGATCACCGGCGTCCGCATGATGCACCGTCAGCAAGATCCACTGACCGCGGCCGCGGCCCGGCAGAGCACGGTCACCTTCGAGGGGCGGGTCTCCGGCGACCCGAAGAAGCTCACCGCGACCTCGTTCGGCGGCGAGCCCCTCGTTCTGGTGCGGCTGAAGCTGAGCCGGATCGAGGTCGGCGGGAAGGCAAGCGGGGCCCGGCGAACTCTGCGCAGTTCGGCCCAGCTCGTGGTGTTCGGCAGCGGGACGTGGGGGGATCTGGTTGCGGGGCAACGGGTCCGGGCGCCGGCGAAGCTGAAGCCCACCGACCCGGGCAAGCCGGAGGTCGCGGTGGCGTTCGTGCGCTCGGGTCCGGAGATCACCCATCCCGGCACCTGGCCCTGGCGGTTCGCGGAGCACCTGCGTGAAGGGCTGCGCGAGGCGTGCGCCGGTCTGCCCTCCGACGCCCGGGGTCTGCTCCCCGCGCTCGTGGTGGGTGACACGTCGAACCTCGATCCAGACCTCGCGGCCGACCTGCAGGCCGGTGGTCTCACCCATCTGACCGCGGTCTCGGGCAGCAACGTGGCGATCCTGGCGGCGGTGACGTTCGTCGTGATCGGGGCGCTGCGGGGCGGCCGAAGAACGCAGGCGGCCGGAACCGTCCTCGTCATAGCGGGTTTCGTGGTGCTGGCCCGGCCGGAGCCGAGCGTGCTGCGGGCGTCGGTGATGGGTGTTCTGGCCGTGTCCGGGGTTCTGGTGGCCCGGCGGTCGGCCGGAGCGCCGGTGCTGGCGGCGACGGTGGTGATCCTGCTCGGCGTGGATCCCTGGCTGGCCCGGAGTTTCGGGTTCGCGCTGTCGGTGCTGGCCACGGCCGGGCTCCTGCTCCTGGTACCGATCTGGCTGTACCGCCTGCGGCGCTGGCCGCAGGGGCCGGTGCTGGCGCTCGCGGTACCGGTGGCCGCGCTGGTGGTCACGGCGCCGGTGACGATCCTGCTGGATCCGGTGGTGAGCCTGGTGTCGATCCCGGCGAACCTGCTGGCCGACGCCGCGGTCGCCCCGGCCACGATCGCGGGGGTCGTGGCGGCCGCGCTCTCGCTGGTCTGGCCCGACGGCGCCACGCTGGTGGCCTGGGCCGGTGGTCTGGCCACCCAGTGGATCGCGATCGTCGCGCACCGGGCGGCCGACGTGCCGGCCGGGGCACTGCCCTGGCCGGACGGTCCGGCCGGGTCCGCGCTGTTCGCCGCCCTGAGCCTGGTCTGCGCGGGGTTGCTCGTGCGGGGTGCCTGGCGCACGGCCCTGGCCACACCCGTGCTGGTCGGGGCCTGCCTGGTGCTGCCGCGCTGGGTGCCGGTCCTGCCGGGCGGGGGGCCGCCCTCGGACTGGCTCGTGGTCCAGTGCGAGGTGGGCCAGGGGTCCGCGACCGCCATCCGAAGCGGCCCCGACCGGGCGGTCCTCGTCGACGCGGGCCCCGACCCGCAACTGGCCGACCGCTGCCTGAGGCGGGCGGGCGTCCACCATCTGGATCTGGTGCTCGTCACCCACTTTCACGCCGATCACGCCGATGGACTCGCCGGGGCCCTCGACGGGCGCGGCGCCCCACCGGTCTACGTGAGCCCGGTCGCGCTGCCCGGCACGCAGGCCCGGGAGGTGGCGGCCCTGGCGCCCGGTTCTCGCACACTCCCGGTCACCGGCGGCATCAGCGGCACCGCGGGAACGGGCGACTGGCAGGTGCGGTGGCGACTGGTTCCGCCGTCGGCGTCCGCGGTGCGGGCCGGGCTGGCGGCGGGCCGTGATCCTGAGGGGGAGGAGATCAACAACGTCAGCGTGGTGATGCTGGCCGAGGTGAGAGGTGTGCGGGTCGCAGCCCTGGGCGACGTGGAGCCGGACGCACAGCGGGCGCTGCTCCGAACACTGACCACGGAAACGACGAGCACAGCAGATCCGGCCAGTGCGGTGTCGTCCCAGGACGTCGACGTGGTCGTTCTCTCGCACCACGGATCGGCGAAGCAGGAGGAGCGGCTGTACCGCTTCCTGCATCCACGGGTGGCCCTGATCGGCGTCGGGGCGGACAACGACTACGGGCATCCCGCCCCGGCGGCACTCTCGATGCTGCAGCGGGTCGGGGCCCGGGCCTTCCGCACCGACACACAGGGGCAGATCGCCGTGGTCGGCGGTCCGCGCGACCTGAGGGTGGTGACGTCGAAGTGAATCGACGGCACTGCCCGAGCGGACCCGCCCTGGGTCACGAACCGCCCCGGACCCGGCCGGGCGAGGCCATAAGGTGTTGGCGTGGCTGGAGCAGGAGCGGGTTCGCGAGCACGGGGCGGCACGAAGGCGGCGGCGGGAAAGTCGGCGTCCAAGGCGAAGAACCCGATCGTCACGCCCGACGAGGTGAAGCCGGCACCGATCCTGCTGGTGGTCGGGGCCGAAGGGGTGCTGGCCGACCGCGCGGTCGCCAATGTGCTGGCTGCCGCCCGCGCCGCCGATCCGGAGACCGAGGTCGAGCGGATGGAGGCGGCGGGGTACCTGTCCGGCAAGCTGTCCGTGGCCACCAGCCCGTCGCTCTTCGGCGGGGGCAAGGTGGTCGTGCTGGAGAACGTCGAGCAGGCCAACGAGGCACTCGTCACCGACGTCACGACCTACCTGAAAGACCCCTCGCTGGAAGCCTGCGTGATCATCCGGCACTCGGGGGTGGTGAGGGCTCGTCCGTTGCTGGAGGCGGCCCGCGCGACCAACGCGCCCGAGGTGTCGTGCCAGCCGATCACCCGCGACGACGAGAAGGTCGAGTTCGCGACCAACGAGTTCCGTCGCGGCGACCGGCGCATCACCCCGGCCGCGGTCCGGGCCCTGGTCGACGCCGTCGGCAACGATCTGCGCGAGCTGGCCGCCGCCTGCTCCCAGCTGATGAACGACGACGAGGCCGCCCGCATCGACGTCGACTCGGTCGAGCGCTACTTCGGCGGCCGGGTCGAGGTCACCGGCTTCAAGGTCGCGGACGCCGCGGTCGCCGGCCACGCCGAAGAGGCTCTGGTGCTGCTGCGTCACGCGCTGGCCACGGGGGCGGACCCGGTCCCGCTGGTCGCCGCCGTCGCGATGAAAGTCCGTGCCCTGGCCAAGGTCTCGGCGGCCGGGCGGGGCGCGTCGGCCTCCATGGCCAAGTCACTGGGTATGGCGCCCTGGCAGATCGACCGCGCCCGCCGCGAACTCAACGGCTGGAACGAAGACGGACTGGCCCGCGCGGTCATGGCCCTCGCCGAGGCCGACGCCGCGGTGAAGGGTGGCGGCCGGGATCCGGTCTACGCCGTCGAGCGCCTCGTGCTGACGGTGGCCCAGAGCCGTCGGTAGGTCACCAGAGGGCCCGCCGGAGCATGACAAGGCCCGCCGGAGCGTGACAAGGCCCGCCGGAGCATGACAAGGCCCACCGGAGAACGAGAAGGCCCACCGGAGAAGGTGGGCTGGGGAGGGTGGTGCGTCGACGCGTCCATCATGGGTGAAAGCCGCGCCAAACAACGAAATCCGGCACCCCCACGAAGGGAAGTGCCGGATCGCGTTAGGCGAAGATCAGGCGCTCAGCTTGGCCACGGCCTGGGCCAGGGCCGACTTGCGGTTGGCAGCCTGGTTCTTGTGGATGACGCCCTTGCTGGCGGCCTTGTCCAGCTGCTTCGAAGCAGTGGCCAGGGCGGCGGTCGCAGCGGCGACGTCACCGGCGGTGACAGCCTCACGAGTCTTGCGGACGACCGTGCGCAGCTGGCTGTTCACGGCCTTGTTGCGCAGACGGCGCTTCTCGTTGGTGAGGTTGCGCTTGATCTGGGACTTGATGTTAGCCACGTGGATCTTCTTCTCTCGGATCGTCTAAGTCTGGTCAGCGGTCTGTAGGCACACCGGCAGTGCTAGGGCACCTGAGGCGCTCACGCACAGACCTCCTAGGTTACCAGCGTCCGAAGCTCAGCCCGACCAGCCGAGAACCAGCCGAGAACCGGCGGGGAACTGGCGGGGAACCGGAGGGCGAACGGGGGACGATGCGAGGAAAGGACGAAGGACATGGGACGATGGAGAGTCCGAGCAGTCCGACGAGCCAGACGATCGAGGTAGCGCAGCAGTGTCTCCGATGGCCCACACGGCGCCCGAGCCGTCCGCCACCGCTCCGGAACTGATCCGGAACTTCAGCATCATCGCCCACATCGACCACGGTAAGTCGACGCTGGCCGACCGGATGCTGCAGCTGACCGGTGTCGTCGATCAGCGGCAGATGCGCGCCCAGTACCTCGACCGCATGGACATCGAGCGTGAGCGCGGCATCACGATCAAGTCCCAGGCGGTGCGGATGCCCTGGGAGGAAGAGGGCGTCACCTACGCCCTGAACATGATCGACACCCCGGGCCACGTCGACTTCACCTACGAGGTCTCCCGGTCCCTGGCCGCCTGCGAAGGCGCCGTGCTCCTCGTCGACGCCGCTCAGGGCATCGAGGCCCAGACCCTGGCCAACCTGTACCTGGCCATGGAGAACGAGCTCACGATCATCCCGGTGCTGAACAAGATCGACCTGCCCGCCGCGCAGCCCGAGAAGTACGCCGAGGAACTGGCGAAGCTGATCGGCTGCGAGCCCGAGGACTGCCTCAAGGTCTCCGGCAAGACCGGCATGGGCGTCGACGCGTTGCTGGCCCAGATCGTGAAGCAGGTCCCGGCCCCGGTCGGCGACCCGAACGCGCCGGCCCGCGCGATGATCTTCGACTCGGTGTACGACACCTACCGCGGCGTCGTCACCTACGTCCGGGTCATCGACGGCATGCTGCACCCGCGTGAGCGCATCACCCTGATGTCCACCAAGACCCAGCACGAGCTCCTCGAGATCGGCGTCAGCTCACCCGAGCCGGTGCCGACCAAGGGCCTCGGCGTGGGCGAGGTGGGCTACCTGATCACCGGTGTGAAGGATGTTCGCCAGTCCAAGGTCGGCGACACTGTCACCAACTACGCCAAGCCGGCCACCGAGGCGCTCGAGGGTTACCGCGAGCCGCTGCCGATGGTCTTCTCCGGCCTCTACCCGATCGACGGCTCCGACTACGGCCCCCTGCGTGAGGCCCTCGACAAGCTCAAGCTGAGCGACGCCGCGCTGGTCTACGAGCCGGAGTCGTCCGTGGCCCTGGGCTTCGGATTCCGCTGCGGCTTCCTCGGCCTGCTGCACCTCGAGATCGTGCGCGAGCGCCTCGAGCGCGAGTTCAACCTCGACCTCATCTCGACCGCGCCGAACGTGGTCTACGAGGTCACGATGGACGACAACACGCAGATCACGGTGACCAACCCGTCCGAGTTCCCGGGCGGCAAGATCAACGAGGTCCGCGAGCCCATCGTCAAGGCGACCATGCTGGCGCCCGCCGAGTTCATCGGCGCGATCATGGAGCTGTGCCAGGAACGGCGCGGATCGCTGCGGGGCATGGACTACCTCTCCGAAGACCGCGTCGAGATGCGGTACACGCTGCCGCTGGCCGAGATCGTGTTCGACTTCTTCGACCAGCTGAAGTCCCGCACCCGCGGTTACGCGTCGCTCGACTACGACCCCGACGGCGACCAGGTGGCCAACCTGGTCAAGGTCGACATCCTGCTGCAGGGCGAGCCGGTCGACGCGTTCAGCACCATCGTCCACGCCGACAAGGCCTACTCCTACGGCGTGATGATGACGGGCAAGCTGCGCAAGCTGATCCCGCGTCAGCAGTTCGAGGTCCCGATCCAGGCGGCCATCGGCGCTCGCATCATCGCCCGCGAGAACATCAGTGCCATCCGGAAAGACGTTCTCGCCAAGTGCTACGGCGGTGACATCAGCCGTAAGCGCAAGCTGCTCGAACGGCAGAAGGAAGGCAAGAAGCGCATGAAGATGGTCGGCCGGGTCGAGGTGCCCCAGGAGGCCTTCATCGCGGCGCTCTCCAGCGACGCGCCCACGGGCGAGCGCAAGAAGTAAGGGTTCGACTTCCAGGGTGCATGACATGGTGGACGTCGCGGAGACCGGGCGGATCAGCTCGGTCTCCGTCGTGCACGGGTTGCTGCCCGCGCCTTGGGGCGTCGTGGCGCACAAGACCGCTATCGACAAACGTCCCGTGCCCGGCCCGGTGGAGATCGGTCCGCTGGGTCTGGCCGGGGACGACCAGATCGACCGCAAACACCATGGTGGACGCGGCAAAGCGGTGTACGCGTACGCCGACGAGGACGCGGCCTGGTGGGCGGCCGAGCTCGAGCGGGAGATCGAGCCCGGGTTGTTCGGCGAGAACCTGCGCACGGCCGGCATCGACGTCACCGGCGCGGAGATCGGCGAGCGCTGGGCGATCGGGCCCGAGGTGCTTCTCGAGGTCACGATGCCGCGTACACCCTGCCGCACGTTCGCCGAGCGGATGCGGGAGAAGGGTTGGGTGCGCCGGTACACCCAGGTCAACCGGCCCGGTGCGTACATGAGAGTGCTCCAGACAGGCCCGGTCTCGGCCGGTGACGAGGTCCGCGTGGTGTTCCGCCCGGGGCACGGCATCACGGTCGGGCACTTCCTGCGCGGTCCCGATCCGGTGGACATGCGTCAGCTGATCGACGCCTTCACGGCGCTCGGTCTCGAACTCGACCCGGACATCCGTCACGTGGCCGAAAAAGCCGTCAGACGAGGCTGATTCATCATGGCTGGTCCCCCTCCCGACGGCGAACCCGCGCCGCTCGACGGTTCTCTCCCGGCGTCCGCCGCGATCGGTTCGGCGGAGCGGGCGTTCGGTGTGTATCTGCACGTTCCGTTCTGTGCGGTGCGCTGCGGGTACTGCGATTTCAACACGTACACGGCGAAAGAGCTGGGCGGGGGCGCGAGTCAGGCGGCGTACGCCGGAACGGCCGTGCGGGAGCTGTCTTTCGCGTCGTCCGTGCTCGAGCGGGCGGGTGTGGCCGCGCGGCCGGTGTCCACGGTGTTCGTCGGTGGTGGCACGCCCACGCTGCTGCCGGCCGGTGACCTCGCGTTGCTGGTCGCCGGGGTGCGCGACAACTTCGGCCTGGTCGACGGCGCCGAGGTCACGGTCGAGGCGAACCCCGACTCGGTGACGCCGGAGTCGCTCGCGGCGCTGGCCTCGGGCGGCGTGACCCGGGTCTCGTTCGGTATGCAGTCGCAGGTGCGGCACGTGCTGGCCGTGCTCGACCGCACGCACGACCCGAAACGGGTTCCGGACGTGGTGAAGTGGGCTCGCGACGTGGGCCTGTCGGTGAGTCTCGACCTGATCTACGGCACGCCCGGCGAATCGCTCGACGACTGGCGGGCCAGCCTGGAGGCCGCGCTGGCCTGCGAGCCCGATCATCTGTCGGCCTACGCGCTGGTGGTCGAAGACGGCACGAAGCTTGCGGCCCGGGTGCGGCGCGGTGAGGTCAAGGCGCCCGATGACGACGACGAGGCCGACAAGTACGAGCTGGCCGACGATCTCATCTCCGCCGCCGGGCTGACCTGGTACGAGGTGAGCAACTGGGCGCGCACCCCGCAGGACGCCTGTCAGCACAACCTGGCCTACTGGCGTGGGGACGACTGGTGGGGCGTCGGTCCGGGCGCCCACTCCCACGTCGGTGGGGTGCGGTGGTGGAACGTGCGTCACCCCAGCAGTTATGCGGCGCGGATCGACGCGGGGGAGAGCCCGGCGCAGGGTCGCGAGGTACTCGACCCCGAGGCCCGTCAGCTCGAGGAAGTGCTGCTGCGCTCACGTCTGCGCGAAGGGCTCCCGCTGAAAGATGCCGGTCTGCACGGTGATCCGTCGGTGCTGCTGGCCGGGGTGCTCGAAGAGGGGCTGGTGCAGCCCGAACCGGCCGGTCAGGGCACGGTCGTGCTCACCCGCCGGGGGCGTCTGCTGGCCGATGCCGTGGTCAGGGCCCTTCTCCCGTAGGTGCGTCGAAATGATGGACGACGCGGAGCTCCACGTCGTCCACCATTTTCGCCCTACTTCAGGAACCGGTGGGACAAGGGGTAGCGGAACGGATCGCCGCGGTACGCGGAGGCCGCGCCGATGAGCCCGAAGACCGCCGCCAGGAGCCAGACCAGCGCGACGATGCCGTTGGGCAGGAACACCCAGCTGAGCACGGTCGCGACCACGAATGCGCCGAGGGCACAGAGCTGGAAGTTGATGGCTTCCAAAGCCTGTTCGCGGATGTAGCGGCTGCGGTCCTTGTAGAGCAGGTAGATCAGGCCGGAGATGATCAGCGGCACGATCGGGGCGAACATGAAGACCGCGCCGGCGTGGGCGGCGGTGGCCCAGCGATTGGCCTCGACCTGACTGAGGGGTCCGCCGGGATGGCCGGGCTGGGTGGGGTTGTTCGAATAGCCGTGCGGGCCGGGCCGTCCCGGCTGGCCGTAGGAACCGGGCGGACCATACGAACCGGGTGCGCCGTAGGAACCGGGCTGGCCTTGGGGACCGGGTGCGCCGTAGGAACCAGGCTGGCCATGGGAACCGGGTGCGCCGTAGGAGCCGGGCTGGCCTTGGGAACCGGGTGCGCCGTAAGAACTGGTCTGGTCGTGAGAACCGGGCTGGTCGTGGGAGCCGGGTTGGCCGTGAGAACCGGGCGGGCCGTGAGAACCGGGCGGGCCGTACGAACCAGGCGCGTTGTGTGAACTGGGCTGGCCGTACTGATCTGACTGGCCGTAGTGCCCCGGCTGGTTGTGGGGACCTGCCTGGCCGGGGAACTGACCGGTCTGGGCTGACGGCTGGCCGGGTTGGTTCGGGAACTGTCCCGGCTGCTGGCCGTACTGCCCCGAGTGGCTGGGGAACTGACCGGACGTGGTCGGCTGCTGCCCCGGCTGGGGATACTGCCCGGGCTGGGCGGGATATTGCCCGGGCTGGGTGGGGAACTGGCCGGACGGGGTGGGGAACTGGCCGGGCTGGGTGGGGAACTGGCCCGGCTGGGTGGGGAACTGGCCGGACGGGGCGGGGAACTGGCCGGACGGGGGCGAGTACGGCCCGGACTGGTTCGGGAACTGGCCCGCCTCGGTCGGGAACTGGCCCGCCTCGGTCGGGAACTGGCCCGCCTCGGTCGGGAACTGGCCCCCCTCGGTCGGGAACTGGCCCGCCTCGGTCGGGGGCCGGCCGTACTGGCTCGGCTGGCCGTACTGGCCCGGCTGGGGGTGCTGGCCGTACGGTGCGGGCGCTCCGGGGTGGTTCGGCTGGACGGGGGACTGGTTGCCGTACGGCGGATTGGGGACGTTGCCCGGCCGAGGGGCCCAGTTCTGTGGAGCGTTCTGGCCGGGGCCGTACGAGGGCTGGCCGTGCGAGGGCTGGCCGTACGAGGGCTGGCCGTAACCAGGCGCGGGGTAAGGGGGCTGGCCGTACTGTCCCGCGTCGTACGAGGGCTGGCCGTACTGGCTGGGGCCCTGGCCGGGCTGGTCGCTGGACGGGTACGGATGCCCCGTCGCGGTGCCAGGAGTCTGCCCGGCTTCCGTGGGTGTGCCCGGCTGGCCGGGGGTGGCCGGGCTGTAGGTCTGGCCCTGACGCCATGACGGGCCGTTCGTCGACGCGGAGGCGTTCTGGCCCTCGGCGGGGTGATCCGGCCCGGTCTCGTGCTGACCGGTCTGGCCCTGACTCACGTCGCCCTCCTGGCGCCGGCCCGTCGGTGATTGCCCGGGCGCTGGTTGCTGCGGTGCTGATCGCTGCGGTGCTGATTGGCGCTGCGCTGCTTGAGGATCCGGCGCCGACTGCGATGCCGGCCCCTGGACGCCGAGGTTGAGGCCGCTGAACTGGGCGGGCTGTCCCTGGGGCTGGGGGCCGGTGTCGAGGGGCTGACCGGGGATGATCGGCGAGTACTGGGTCGCCTCGGCGGGTGCGCCCGACGGCCCGTGCTCGTCGTGGGCAGACGCGTCCCGGGACTCCTCGTCCCGGTCTCCCTGGTCATGCCGGTCGTGCGGTGGCTGGCTCATGGCATGCCCCTTTCCTGCTCACACCGTAGAACGTGCGAGCAGCACTCAGCGATCCTCGCCGTCACCGGTGACGAAGTCGATGAGTTCCTCGACCCGCCCCAGCAGGGCCGGTTCCAGGTCGGCGTAGCTGTTCACGGAGGCCAGGATGCGCTGCCAGCCCTCGGCCACGTCCGCCTGTTCGGCGTAGGGCCAGCCCAGCGCCTTCAGCACCCCCTCCTTCCACGGCAGACCGCGCGGGACCACCGGCCAGGCGTCCACCCCGATCACCCGCGGCCGCACGGCCTGCCAGACGTCCACGTACGGATGCCCCACGACCAGCACGTGCTCCCGGGCCCCGGAGACCTTCGCCGCGGCGGCCGCCTCGTGCCACTCCTTGCTGCCCGCCACCAGGTGGTCGACCAGGATCCCGAGCCGCCGCCCCGGACCGGGCCCGAAGTCCGCGACCGCGTCCGCCAGGTCGTCGACGCCGTGCAGCGGCACCACCACGACCCCCTCGACCCGCAGGTCGTGGCCCCAGATCTTCTCCACCAGCTCGGCGTCGTGCTTGCCCTCGACCAGGATGCGCGAGGCACGGGCCACCCGGGCCCGGTGGTCGCGAACCGCCACCGACCCGGAAGCCGACCGAAGCGTCCCTGATGGTGGCTTCGAAACCGCGGCCGACGGCGGGACCAGCGCCACGGGAACCCCGTCGACCCAGAATCCCGGGCCGAGCGGGAACGACCGGGTGCGACCGCGACGGTCCTCGAGCACCACGACGTGCATTCCGCCGCTCTTCTCGGTGCGCACCACGGCCCCGACCCAGCCGGTCTCCACGTCCTCGACCACCAGGCCGGCCACGGCCGGTTCTTCCCGTAGTTTCGGCTTGACCCGGGCGTTCGCCAGGACGTCCCCCGCGTACCGGTCACCCACGCGTCCCTCCTTTGATGCACCTGTTCGTGCACCTGTGGCCTGTGGGCCGCGCGCGGAACCGGGCATCCTGGGCAGACTGGGAACCATGGCGGGACGGTAACCAGGGGGCGCCAGGAGACCTAGCCGACCCGCCGGGGACACACGCGGGTCGCTCCGGGGACGTAAACTGGCACTCCGGCAGCGTGAGTGCCAGGGTTTCCGCACCGGCCGTCACGGTCAGCGACTGAGTTGGAGAAAGGTGGGTGGCATGAGCGAGGAACGCAAGCTCGCCGTGCTGCGCGCCATTGTCGAGGACTACGTCGAGACACGGGAGCCGGTCGGGTCGAGAGCGCTGGTCGAGCGGCACTCACTCGGTGTCTCCCCGGCCACCATCCGCAACGACATGGCCGCCCTGGAAGACGAGGGCTACATCGCGCAGCCCCACACCAGCGCCGGCCGGGTGCCCACCGACAAGGGCTACCGCATGTTCGTCGACCGGCTGAGCGGTGTGAAACCGCTGTCCACGGCCGAGAAGCGGGCCATCCAGACGCTGCTCGACGGTGCCGTCGATCTGGACGACGTGGTCAACCGCACGGTGCGCCTGCTCGCCCAGCTGACCCGTCAGGTCGCGGTGGTGCAGTACCCGTCGCTGAGTCGTTCCACCGTGCGGCACGTCGAGCTGGTCGCGCTCGACACCACGCGGCTGCTGGTCATCCTCATCACCAACACCGGCCGGGTCGAGCAGCGCATCGTGCCGATGACGGCCGAGTTCGCCGAGGACACGTTGGCCGGGCTGCGGGGGCGGCTCAACCAGGCCGTCGCCGGGCGCCGGCTCACCGACGTGAGTGCCCTGGTGGCCGGCCTGCCCGAGCAGTTCGACCACAACGACCGCGCGCTGGTGCGGTCGGTGCTCGACGCCCTCGAGGACTCGCTCAACATCGAGCGCGAAGAACGCATCGTGCTGGCCGGCACGGCCAACCTGGCTCGTTCCGGGCCGGACTTCGTGCAGAACATCGGCCCGGTGCTGGAGGCCATCGAGGAGCACGTGGTGCTGCTCAAACTGCTCACCGAGATGGCCGACGGCGCCGGGGGAGTGGGCGTGCTGATCGGCCGCGAGACCGCTCACATCGGCCTGCAGGAAGCATCGGTCGTCTCGAGCGGTTACGCCTCGCAGGGAGAGGTCGTCGCCCGCCTGGGCGTTCTCGGCCCGACCCGCATGGACTACCCGAACACGATGGCCGCCGTACGCGCCGTCGCCCGGTACGTGTCCCGGATCCTGGCATCGTGAGCATCGCCAGGGGCCCGGAGCCCTGAGACCCGGGGGTCCCGTAGCATTCCGCACCGCCTTGCACTCTTTCACTGCACCGATCTGGAGAGAACACAACCGCCGTGAGCGATTACTACGAGGTGCTCGGGGTTTCCCGGACGGCCAGCCCCGAGGAGATCAAGAAGGCGTACCGGAAGCTGGCACGTCAGCTGCACCCGGACGTCAACCCCAGTGAGGAGGCGGCCGAGCGTTTCAAGGAGGTCGGCCGCGCCTACGAGGTTCTCTCCAGCACGGAGAAGCGTCAGGCCTACGACACCGGGGGTGACCCCAACGGCAACGGCGGTTTCGGGGCCGGGTTCGGCTTCACCGACATCTTCGAGACCTTCTTCGGTGGCGGCGCCGCCGGGGGCGCACGGGGCCCGGTGCCCCGTCAGCGCCGCGGTCAGGACGCCCTGATCCGGATCGAGATCGACCTCGCCGAGGCGGCGTTCGGCGGTCAGCGCGAGCTGCAGCTCGACACCGCCGTGGTCTGCCCGGTCTGCAGCGGCAGCTGCTGCCAGCCCGGCACCCAGCCCGAGATCTGCGACGTCTGCAAGGGCCGCGGCCAGACCCAGCGGGTGGCCCGGTCGTTCCTCGGCCAGGTCATGACCACCCAGGCCTGCGTGAACTGCCAGGGCTTCGGCACCGTGATCCCCAGCCCGTGCCTGGAGTGCTCGGGCGAGGGCCGGGTGCGCTCGCGTCGCAGCCTCACCATCAAGGTGCCCGCCGGTGTCGAGACCGGCACCCGCATCCAGCTCTCCGGCCAGGCCGAGATCGGCCCGGGCGGTGGCCCCGCGGGTGACCTCTACGTCGAGATCGTCGAGCGTCAGCACGCGGTGTTCACACGCCGCGCCGACGACATCCACTGCACTGTCGAGGTACCGATGACGGCCGCGGCCCTCGGCACCACGATCGAGCTGGAGACGCTCGACGGGGTGGAGAACTTCGAGGTGCGTTCGGGCTCGCAGTCCGGTGAGGCCACCACGATGCGCGGGCTCGGCATCACCCATCTGCGGGGCGGTGGCCGGGGCGACCTGGTGGTGCACCTGGCCGTGATCACGCCCACCAAGCTCGACGAGGAGCAGGAAGAGCTGCTGCGCGCGTTCGCCAAGCTCCGCGGCGAGGACCGGCCCGCCGGTCGTATGACGCCGGTTCACACCAGCGTGTTCTCGAAGCTGCGCGACCGGTTCGCGGGGCGTTGAGTTCAGTGCTTGCGGACGCGTCGGTCCTTGCCTTCCGGTGTCCGTCGGGTAGTTCTGCATCATGACGTTGCCCCGGTTCTTCACCGAGCCCGGAGCCCTGACCGGCGCCGCGCCGTCCACCACCCTCGTCCTGGACGGGGACGAGGGACGGCACGCCGCCGGGGTCCGGCGCATCCGGGCCGGCGAGGAGATCGAGCTCGCCGACGGTTCGGGCCTGGTGGCGCGCTGCACGGTCACGGCCGCGGGCAAGGCCCACCTCGACCTGCTCGTCGACGAGCTCGAGCTGACGCCCGAGCCGGTGCTGCGGTTCGGCCTGGTGCAGGCGCTGGCCAAGGGCGGGCGGGACGAGATGGCGCTGGAGACGGCGACCGAGGCCGGCGTCGACCTGGTGCTGCCCTGGCAGGCCGCGCGCAGCGTGTCCCGCTGGGAGGGGCCGAAGGTCGAGAAGAACTCCCGGCGCTGGGCCACGATCGCCCGCGAGGCTGCGAAACAGTCGCGCCGGCCGCGGGTTCCGGTCGTGGAGCCGCTGCGTTCGACGGCGGCGCTGGCGTCTCGCCTGGCCGGCGCCGACCTGGCGCTGGTGCTGCACGAAGACGCCGGACGTCCGCTGGTCGGGCTGGACCTGCCCGCCGCCGGTGAGGTGCTGCTGGTCGTCGGGCCGGAGGGCGGCATCGGCGAGTCCGAGCTGGCCACCCTGACCGCGGCTGGTGCTCTGCCGGTGCGGCTCGGACCCGAGGTGCTGCGGACGTCGTCGGCCGGCCCCCTGGCCCTGGGCATCCTGGCCGCGGCATCGGGACGCTGGGCCTGAGCCGGCCCCCGGGGGCGCGGAAGCGATAGCGTGAGACGGGTGAGCGCTGACCCGGACTGCCTGTTCTGCAAGATCATCGCCGGAGACATCCCGTCGGACATGGTGTATCGGGGCGACCGGGTGGTCGCCTTCCGGGACATCAACCCGGTGGCGTCCGTGCACATCCTGGTGGTGCCGGTCGACCATCACACCGACGTGGTGCAGCTGGTGGCCAAGGACGAGCCGTTGCTGGCCGAGGTCGTCACGGTGGCCGGGGAACTGGCCAAGGCTGAGGCGAACGGCCAGTTCCGGCTGATGTTCAACACCGGGGCCGAGGCCGGGCAGAGCGTCTTCCACGTGCATGCCCACGTGCTGGCCGGGTCGAAGATCGGCATTCCCGGGTAGATACCCGGAAATGGGGGAGCCGCGGAATGGTGTCGGCGGCTACGATCGTTGGCGTAAGGGCTGCCCGGCTCAGAGGCAGCACGCCGAACCCGGAGAGGCGGGCGCAACGCCAGCTCATGACGGAACCGAAGAACGCCCCGCGGAACGGCGCGGAGGCCGTGCACCGGATCGTCGTGCCGGCGGAGGTCAACATGGTGGCCCTGCTGGGAGCCCGGGACGAGGTTCTGCGCGCCGTCGAGCGCGCCTTCAGCCGGGCCGACGTCCACGTGCGGGGCAACGAGATCACCGTCACCGGCCCGTTCGGTGAGGTCGCCCTCGTCGAGCGCCTGATCGACGAGCTCCTCGCGGTGGTGGCGGGCGGACAGGTCCTCACCCCCGACGCGGTCGACCGGTCGATCGGGATGCTGCGCCAGCAGACCGCCGAGCGTCCGGCCGACGTGCTCACCCTCAACATCCTCAGCAACCGGGGCCGCACGATCCGGCCCAAGACGCTGAACCAGAAGCGCTACGTCGACGCCATCGACGAGCACACCGTGGTCTTCGGCATCGGCCCGGCCGGTACCGGCAAGACCTACCTGGCGATGGCCAAGGCCGTGCAGGCGTTGCAGGCCAAGCAGGTCAACCGGATCATCCTGACCCGGCCCGCGGTCGAGGCCGGCGAGCGCCTGGGCTTCCTGCCCGGCACGCTGACCGAGAAGATCGACCCGTACCTGCGCCCGCTGTACGACGCGCTGCACGACATGCTCGACCCCGACCTGATCCCGCGGTTGATGGCGGCGGGCACGATCGAGGTCGCGCCGCTGGCCTACATGCGCGGCCGCACGCTGAACGACGCGTTCATCGTGCTCGACGAGGCGCAGAACACCTCGCCCGAGCAGATGAAGATGTTCCTGACCCGGCTCGGCTTCCAGTCGAAGATCGTGGTCACGGGCGACGTCACCCAGGTGGACCTGCCGGGCGGCACACAGTCGGGCCTGAAGGTCGTGCAGGACATCCTCGACGGCGTCGACGACATCCACTTCGCCCGGCTCACCAGCACCGACGTGGTGCGGCACCGGCTGGTCGGGGAGATCGTCGAGGCCTACGGCCGGTGGGACACCGAGCAGCAGATCGAGCAGGCGGCGAACCGGCCGCCGGCCCGTCAGCCGCAGGACCGGATGGCCCCGCAGAACCGAGTGGAACGGCGCAGCCACCGCACGGGCCGGTGAGCTGGGTCCGGACCACGCCCGGGCATGCGCGAGAATGACCGGGTGAGCATCGAGGTCAACAACGAGAGCGGCGTCTCCGTCGACGAGGCGGAGGTCGCGGCTCTGGCGCGCAGCGTGATCAGTGCCATGCGCGTGCACGAGCAGGCCGAGCTGTCGATCGTCATGGTCGACGAAGCCTCGATGGAGCAGCTGCACATCCAGTGGATGGACGAGCCGGGCCCGACCGACGTGCTGTCCTTCCCGATGGACGAGCTGCGCCCGGGCAAGGACGACGAGGACCCGGAGCCCGGCCTGCTGGGCGACATCGTGCTGTGCCCGCAGGTCGCGCAGAAGCAGGCGCGGGCCGCCGGGCACTCGTTCGAGGAGGAGCTGCTGCTCCTCACCACCCACGGCATCCTGCACCTGCTCGGCTACGACCACGCCGAGCCCGAGGAGGAGAAGGAGATGTTCGGCCTGCAGCGCAAGCTGCTGCTGACGTTCCTCTCCACCCGGGGCAAGGTCTGAGGTAACCGATGGCCGGCCTGATCGTCCTGGCGCTCGTCCTCACCGTCGTCGCCGGCCTCGCCGCGGCGTCGGAGTCGGCGCTGTCGCGCATCGGCCGCTCGCACGCCGCCGACCTGAACCACCAGGGGCGCCGCGGCGCCGCGGCCGTGGTGCGGGTGGCCGACGAGCCCGCGCCGGTGCTGAGCGTCGCCACCCTGGTCCGGGTCAGCGCCGAGGTCGGGGCGGTCGTCGCCGTGACCTTCGCCACCGTGCGCACGATCGGCCTGCACTGGACCTCCGGCCTGGTGGCCGGCCTGATCATGGCCGCGGCGTCGTTCGTCATGGTCGGCGTCGGCCCGCGCACCCTGGGCCGGCAGTACGCCGACGACGTGGCGCTGGTCGCGGCCGGCCCGCTGCTGGCGCTGACCACGGTGCTGGCCCCGCTCACCCGCCTGCTGGTGCTGATCGGCAACGCGGTCACCCCCGGGAGCGGCCTGCGCGACGGCCCGTTCGCCTCCGAGGCCGAGCTGCGGCAGTTCGTCGACATCGCCCAGGAGAGCCAGCTGATCGAGCTGGGCGAGCAGAAGATGATCCACTCGGTCATCGACCTCGGCGACACCCTGACCCGTGAGGTGATGGTGCCGCGCACCGACGTGGTGAGCGTCGATCACGACGCCAACCTCCACGACGCGATGTCCCTCTTCCTGCGCTCGGGTTTCTCCCGGGTGCCGGTGGTCGGGGGCGGCCTCGACGACCCGGTCGGCATCCTCTACCTGAAAGACGTGGCGCGGCGCATGCACGAGCAGCCCGGCGCCGGTCTGGTCCAGCGGGTCGAATCGGTCATGCGCAGGCCGGTGTTCGTGCCCGACAGCAAACCGGCCGACGCCCTGCTGCGCGAGATGCAGCACGCCGGGCACGCCGCGATCGTGGTCGACGAGTACGGCGGCACCGCCGGCCTGGTCACCATCGAAGACATCCTGGAGGAGATCGTCGGCGAGATCGCCGACGAGTACGACCAGGCCGAGGCCCAGGTGGAGAGCCTGCCCGACGGCCGCCGCCGGGTCAGCGCCCGCATGCACCTCGACGAGCTCGGAGACCTGTTCGGCACCGAGATAGAAGACGAAGAGGTCGACACCGTCGGCGGTCTGCTGTCCAAGGGCCTGGGCCGGGTGCCGATCGCCGGCTCCACCACGTCGGTGCAGGGGCTGCTGCTCACCGCCGACACCTTCGAGGGCCGGCGCCACAGCCTGGCCACCGTGCTGGTCAGCCGCGACGAGTCGCCCGACCAGCACGACTACGAGCACGCCGGGGCCCAGTCCGCGGCAGAAGGAAGTGACGTCCGGTGAGCACCGGCTTGAGTAACCGGGCCAAGGGCCTGATCGTCGCCGTCAACGTCCTGCTCATCCTCGTCTTCCTGCTCTGGGCGACCCAGGGCGGCTGGTGGCTGCTGCTCCTGCTCCCGGCCCTGTCGTCGGGTTACCGCATCTACCGGGTCTTCCGCCCGGTCGATCCGGCCGCCCCGGTCACCGCCGCCGCGCGGTTCACCGAGCCCGGCGACCACCGCGTCGTGCTCCAGGTCGCCGGCCCCAGCCCGATCCTGGTGATCCGCGAGATCCGCCGCACCACCGGTCTCGGCCTGATGGCCGCCAAGCAACTGGTCGAGGAGGCTCCCGTGATCGTCCGGGAGAACCTCAGCGAAGCCAGCGCCGCACTGGTCGCCGACCACCTCACCAAGGCCGGGGCCCGAGCCCTGGCCGCACCCATCGGAGAACAGTGACCACCACGCATCGTTCCGGTTTCGCCTGCCTCGTCGGGCGGCCCAACGCCGGCAAGTCCACCCTGACGAACGCCCTGGTCGGCGAGAAGATCGCGATCACGTCGAGCCGTCCGCAGACCACCCGGCACACCATCCGCGGCATCGTGCACCGGCCCGACGCCCAGCTCGTGCTGGTCGACACCCCGGGTCTGCACAAGCCGCGCACGCTGCTCGGCGAGCGCCTCAACAACCTGGTGCGCGAGACCCTGCTCGAGGTCGAGGTGGTCGGTTTCTGCCTGCCCGCCGACGAGAAGATCGGCCCGGGTGACAAGTTCATCGCCGCCGAGCTGAAAGAGCTGCGGCGCACGCCGATCGTGGCGATCGTGACCAAGGCCGACAAGGTCAGGCCCGAGCGTCTGGCCGAGCACCTGCTCGAGGTGCAGGAGCTGATGGAGTCGGCCGACATCATCCCGGTCTCCGCCGTCGACGGCTTCCAGGTCGAGGCGCTGGTCGACGTGCTGATGGGGCACCTGCCCGAGGGCCCGCGGATGTACCCTGACGACGAGCTCACCGACGAGCCCGAGAACGTGATGATCGCCGAGCTGGTGCGCGAGGCCGCCCTCGAGGGGGTGCGCGACGAGCTGCCGCACTCTCTCGCCGTCGTCGTCGACGAGGTGAGCGAGCGCGAGGGCCGGCCCGAGAACAGCCAGCTGCTCGATGTCTTCGTACTGCTGTACGTGGAGCGCGACAGCCAGAAGGCGATCGTCATCGGCAAGGGAGGCAGCCGCCTGCGCGAGGTCGGTACCAACGCCCGCAAGGAGATCGAGGCCCTGCTGGGCACCCGGATCCATCTGGACATCCGGGTCAAGGTGGCCAAGGACTGGCAGCGCGATCCGAAACAGATGCAACGACTGGGTTTCTGAGTGACACAAGCACCGCCCGCACGTCCCCGGGGCCTCGGCCTCCTGGCCGACATCACCCCTCTGCGCCTGAGCCGGCCCTACCGCCGGATGTGGCTGGGCACCCTGCTCAGCTCGATCGGCTCCCAGCTCACCACGGTCGCCGTGGGGCTGCAGGTCTACGACCTGACCGGCTCCACGTTCAGCGTGGGGCTGGTCGGCCTGTTCTCCCTCGGCCCGCTGATCGTGTTCGGCCTGTACGGCGGCGCGCTCGTCGACCGGTTCGACCGGCGTCGCGTCATCATCACCAGTTCCGGCGGCCTGTTCGGGATCGCCGTCGCCTTCACCGCGCAGGCCCTGGCCGGCCTGGAGAACGTCTGGCTGATGTACGTTCTCGTCGCCGTGCAGAGTGGCTTCTTCGCGGTGAACTCACCGGCCCGGATGGCGATCCTGCCGCGGTTGCTGCCTCCGGAGATGCTGCCGGCCGCGAACGCCCTGTCCGGTCTCGCGGGCAGCGTCGGCATGACGATGGGCCCGCTGCTGGCCGGGTTCTGGGTGGCCTGGTTCGGTTTCGGCGGCACCTACCTCACCGAGGTGCTGCTGCTCGGCATCGCGCTGACCACCCTGGTCGCGCTGCCGGCGATGCCGCCGCTGGGAGAGATCCGGCGCTCCGGGCTGGCCTCGGTGCTGGAGGGCCTGAACTACCTGCGCACCCGGCCGAACGTGCGCATGACGTTCATCGTCGACCTGATCGCGATGATCTTCGCGATGCCCCGGGTGCTGTTCCCGGCGCTGGGGGCCGTGGTGATCGGCGGCGGGGCCACCACGGCGGGCATTCTCGGCGCCGGCATCGCCGTCGGCGCGTTGCTGGCCGGGGTGTTCTCCGGGCCCGTCAGCCGGGTGCGGCGTCAGGGCCTCGCGGTGCTCACCGCGATCACGGCCTGGGGCGCGAGCATCGTGTTGTTCGGTGTGGTGGTCGGGCTCGCGGGTCGCACGAGTGAGGACGCGTCGGCGCACTGGCTTCTGTGGCCCGCCTTCGTGATGCTCGTCTTCTCGGGCATGGCCGACTCGGTCAGCGCGGTCTTCCGCAGCACGATCCTGCAGACGGCCACTCCCGACCACATGCGCGGACGCCTCCAGGGCGTCTTCATCGTGGTGGTCGCGGGCGGCCCGCGCCTGGGCGACCTGGTGGTCGGCTCGGCCGCCGACCTCACCGACGAGAGCATCGCCGCGATCGCCGGTGGTCTCACCTGCATCGTGCTGGTGGTGCTGCTGGGGATCCTGCAACCGCGGTTCAGGAACTACGACGCACGGCATCCGCAGGCCTGAGCCTCGGGTGACCGGACCGCTCGGGGTGCCCCGACGCGTCCCTCGTGCCGAAACGCACGAGGACCGCGCCCAGCAGCACCCCGAGCAACCCGCCGAACCCGTTCGTGATGACGTCGTCGATGTCGGTGGAACGGGTCCAGATCCCCAGCTGCAGCACCTCCACGCCGACCGAGACCAGCGTGGTGGCGACGGCGCACAGCAGCACCGAGCGCCGCACCGCCAGGTACAGGAACAGGCCCAGGGGCACGAACATCAGCACGTTGCCGCCCACGAACATGAGCAGGTCGGCCGGGTGGTACCGATACACCCGCAGGGTGGCCAGGGGCTCCAGCTGCAGACGGCCGGGGGTGATGTCGCCGGTGCGGGGGCTGAGCGTGCTGATCGCGATCACGGCCAGCGAGCCGACGGTCAGGCACACGGCCCACGGCGTCAGCCCGAACCAGGCCTGCCGCCGCCGCACGAGAAACGCGCACACCAGCGCGATCCCGGCCACGACCAGGTCCAGCACCAGCTGGGACCCGAAGTCACCGAGAAAGAACAACGCGCTGTAGAACCAGTAACCCTCCACCCGAGCATGGTGTGGAGGTGGTGCTGAGAAGGCGCTGAGGTGAACACGAACGGCGCCACGGTCGAAGGGTGGCCGATTGGAGCGACCCCGCGATGGGGATGTAGTCTGACGACCGTGCGTTCGGAGCTTCTTCTCCTTGGTCGCCGCGGCGGGACCTGCTAGGCCGGTCCTCTCGTCGCGGTGGTTCTTCTGCATGCCGGCCGACCGTCCTTGAACGCGAAGCAGAACCAGACCAAGAAGAGGCACGAAGCCATGAAGAACACCCAGAAGCCTTCCGGCATGCCGGTTCACAAGTACGTCCCGTTCAACGAGCTGATCTCGGTGAACGTGGAGAACCGCACCTGGCCGGACCGGCGCATCGAGGTCGCGCCCCGCTGGTGCGCCGTGGACCTGCGTGACGGCAACCAGGCTCTGATCGATCCGATGAACTCCGAGCGCAAGATGCGGATGTTCGAGCTGCTGGTCCGGATGGGCTACAAGGAGATCGAGGTCGGTTTCCCGGCGGCCAGCCAGACCGACTTCGACTTCGTGCGGGAGCTGATCGAGGGCGGGCACATCCCCGACGACGTCACGATCCAGGTGCTGACGCAGGCTCGCGACGCCCTGATCGAGCGCACCTTCGAGTCGATCGTGGGCGCGAAGCAGGCGATCGTGCACCTCTACAACTCCACGTCCACGCTGCAGCGCAAGGTCGTGTTCAACACCGACGAGGACGGCATCGTCGACATCGCCCTGAACGGCGCCCGGCTGTGCAAGAAGCTGGGCGACGCGATGGTCGGCACCGACGTGTACTTCGAGTACTCGCCCGAGTCGTACACCGGCACCGAGCTGGAGTTCGCGAAGCGCATCTGCAACGAGGTGCTGGCCGTGTTCGAGCCCACGCCCGAGCGCAAGGTCATCATCAACCTGCCCGCGACCGTCGAGATGGCCACGCCCAACGTGTACGCCGACTCGATCGAGTGGATGAACCGCAACCTGGCGTTCCGCGAGAACGTCATCCTGTCGCTGCACCCCCACAACGACCGCGGTACCGCGGTGGCCGCCGCCGAGCTGGGCTACCAGGCCGGCGCCGACCGCATCGAGGGCTGCCTGTTCGGCAACGGCGAGCGCACCGGCAACGTCTGCCTGGTCACGCTGGGCATGAACCTGTTCGGCCAGGGCATCGACCCGCAGATCGACTTCTCCGACATCGACGAGATCCGGCGCACGGTCGAGCACTGCAACCAGCTGAAGGTGGCCGAGCGCCACCCCTACGGCGGCGACCTGGTCTACACCGCGTTCTCCGGCTCCCACCAGGACGCGATCAAGAAGGGCATGGAGGCGCTGGCCGCCTCGGCCGCATCACAGGGCAAGACCGTGGAAGACATCCTGTGGGAGGTCCCGTACCTGCCGATCGACCCGCACGACGTGGGCCGCTCGTACGAGGCCGTGGTGCGCGTCAACAGCCAGTCGGGCAAGGGCGGCGTCGCCTACCTGATGAAGAACGAGTACCAGCTGGACATGCCGCGCCGGCTGCAGATCGAGTTCAGCCAGGTGGTGCAGAAGCACACCGACGACGAGGGCGGCGAGGTCACCCCGGCGCAGCTGTTCACGATCTTCTCCGACGAGTACCTGCCCACGCCCACGAAGCAGTGGGGCCGGTTCACGCTGAAGGGCATGCAGCACACCAGCGGTGAAGACGGCGCCGACCACCTGAAGGTCGAACTGGTCGACGACGGTGCGCCGTTCACGCTGCAGGGGCACGGCAACGGCCCGATCGCGGCGTTCGGTGACGCGCTGGCCGGTCACGGCATCTCGGTCCGGGTGCTCGACTACAGCGAGCACGCGATGAGCGCCGGGGGCGACGCGAAGGCCGCGGCCTACGTCGAGTGCCAGGTCGGCGACGACGTGCTGTGGGGCGTCGGCATCGACGAGAACATCGTGCGGGCCTCGATGAAGGCCGTGCTGTCCGCGGTGAACCGCTCCGTCGGGCGTTAGGCCGTGGTTCATCAGTCCATGCCTATTGCGGGACGCCGTCCGGACGCGTCCGGCGTGGCCCCACGTAGAACACCGCTACGAGGGGCCCCACCAGCCACGCCCAGCCGACGCCCCGGGCACCTCCTCGCCACGGCAGCGACTGATGAAACACGTCCTTGATGGCGCGCACCTATCGTGACGATGCGATCGTCCTGCGGGCCCAGAAACTGGGCGAGGCCGATCGCATCGTCACGCTCCTCACCCGGGAGCACGGGCGGGTGCGGGCCGTGGCCAAGGGCGTGCGCAAGACCATGTCGCGGTTCGGCGCCCGCCTCGAGCCGTTCATGCTCATCGACGTGCAGCTGCACGAGGGCCGCTCGCTCGACACGGTCAACCAGGTCGAGACGATCGGCGCCTACGGCCTGACCATCGCCGCCGACTACGCCCGCTACACCGCGGCGACCGCGATGCTGGAGACGGCCGAGCGGCTCACCGAGACCGAGCGGGAGCCCGCGCTGCAGCAGTTCCTGCTGCTGGCGGGCGGTCTGCGCACCCTGTCGCAGGACCTGCACGAGCCCGGCCTGGTGCTCGACGCGTACCTCATCCGGTCGCTGTCGGTCGCGGGCTGGGCGCCGAGTTTCACCGACTGCGCGCGGTGCGGCCAGACCGGCCCGCACCGCGCCTTCGCGCTGGGCATGGGGGGCTCGGTGTGCCCGTCGTGCCGTCCGCCGGGTTCGGCCGCGCCGCACCCGGAGACCCTGCAGCTGCTGAGCGCTCTGCTCACGGGTGACTGGCCGTTCGCGGACGCCACGGAGGCCCGCCGCCGTCGTGAGGCCAGTGGGCTGGTGGCGGCCTACCTGCAGTGGCACGTGGAGCGGAGGGTGCGCTCGCTGCGCTGGGTGGAGCGTGAGGGCGACCGGCCCTCGATCGAGGTGCCGACCGGGCCGATGCTGCCGACGATCGACGTGGCCCGGATCGAGCGGGCCCAGGCCGCGGTGGCGCCACCGGAGACCACGCAGACGCCGAACCCGCCGTTCTGAGCACGATCACGGCAAAACGGTTGGGGGGAGTACGATTCTGGCCGCCCGCCGACACCGCTCGTGAAGAGGTCCTGCCTTGGCGCTCCGCCGTCGCCAGTCGCTGCCCGTCCGCACCGCCCCGCCGGTCGCGCCGCCGCCGCACCCCTCCGGGGCGAAGCCGCCCGCGATTCCCCAGGAGCTGGTGCCGGGTCACGTCGCCGTGGTCATGGACGGCAACGGCCGCTGGGCCAACGACCGTGGCCTGAGCCGCACCGAGGGCCACAAGATGGGCGAGGCCTCGCTGCTCGACGTGGTGGCCGGCGGCATCGAGATCGGCGTCAAGCACATCTCCGCCTACGCCTTCTCCACCGAGAACTGGAAGCGCTCGCCGGAGGAGGTGCGCTGGCTGATGGGCTTCAACCGGGACGTGATCCGGCGCCGGCGCGACCAGATGCACGAGTGGGGTGTGCGGGTGCGGTGGGCGGGACGCCGCCCGAAGCTGTGGGCCAGCGTGATCAAGGAGCTCGAGATCGCCGAGGAGCTCACCCGCGGCAACGACACGATCACCCTGACGATGTGCGTGAACTACGGCGGCCGGGCCGAGATCGCCGACGCCACGCGCGCGATCGCGCAGCTCGTGGCCCAGGGCAAGATCGACCCCGACCGCATCGACGAGCGCACGGTGCAGAAGTACCTGGACGAGCCCGACCTGCCCGACGTCGACATGTTCCTGCGCTCGTCGGGTGAGCAGCGCACGTCGAACTTCATGCTCTGGCAGAGCGCCTACGCCGAGCTGGTGTTCATGGATGTGCTGTGGCCGGACGTCGACCGGCGCACCCTCTGGGAGGCCGTCGAGATCTACGCCAGGCGTGACCGCCGTTACGGCGGAGCCGTGGACAAGCCCACGGAATAGTGAGAACCGTTCTCAGGTTAACCTCCATGCAACCCGGACCGGCCGGGCGCGTGAAGGAGTGATCGAGATGGCGAGCCGCACCGAACTGCGACCGATCGTGAAGATGCGTTCGACGGCGGGCACCGGGTACACCTACGTCACCCGCAAGAACCGCCGCAACAGCCCCGACCGGCTGGTGCTGCGCAAGTTCGACCCGGTGGTCCGGCAGCACGTGGAGTTCCGCGAATCCCGCTGACCCCACCAGCAGCGAACGGTGGACGCGCCTGCCCGACCCGGGCAGGCGCGTCCACCATTTTGTGTGCTCTAGACGGCGAGCCGAGCCTGGCACTCGGCGCAGATGCCGGTGATCTCCACGACGTGGTCGACGTCGGCGAACCCGTTGGCGGCGGCCACCTTCTGCGCCCACTTCTCGATCGAGGGAGCCTCCACCTCGACCGTGCGCCGGCACAGACGGCAGAGCAGGTGGTGGTGGTGACCCCGGCTGCAGCGACGGTAGACGGCCTCGTTCTCGGCGGTCTTCAGCACGTCGACCTCGCCGTCCTCGGCGAGCTGCTGCAGGGTGCGGTAGACCGTGGCCAGGCCCACCCCGTCGCCGGTGTCGCGCAGGATGGTGTGCAGCTGCTGTGCGCTGACGAACTCCGTCACCTGGTCGAGCGCCGTGGAGACGGCCACCCGCTGCTTGGTCTCTCGCCGGTTGGTGCTCATAGGCCGAAGCTTGTCATGTTAGGGCACCCTCAGGGGAGTCCGGTTCGCGCTGGGCGCAGCAGTAACGTTGGTGGGGTGTTCGTCGTCACCCGGTACCGCGTCCCCACCCACGAGTGGGACGAGTTCCGCGCCCTCGCGCGAGAGGCGCTGGTCGCGCTCACCGAGCGCCCGGGCTGCCTCGACGCCCGGGTGAGCCGCTCGATCGACGAGAGCGACCTGTGGGTGCTCTCCACCCGCTGGGAGACCGTGGGTGCCTACCGCCGGGCCCTCTCGCACCCGGAGGTGAAGGTGCGCGCCGTGCCGCTCATGTACCGCTGCATCGACGAGCCGACCGCGTTCGAGGATCTCGTCACCTGGGGAGCCGGGGGCGTCGAGGACCACGAAAGTGACTTGATCGTCGACTAGGTCAGGAGCACCCTGAGAACGCGCGTACGCTACGACGCGTCAGTTTTCAAGAGTCGTCCACCGACACCCAGCCGGATGGAGTGAGCCGTTCCGTGGCCGCCAAGCAGGAATCCCGCCTCGAAGCCGTCGTCAGTCTCAGCAAGCGCCGGGGGTTCGTCTTCCCCAGCGGCGAGATCTACGGCGGTACCCGCTCTGCGTGGGACTACGGCCCGCTCGGTGTCGAGCTGAAGGAGAACATCAAGCGCCAGTGGTGGCGCTACATGGTCACGAGCCGCGACGACATCGTCGGCCTGGACTCGTCCGTGGTTCTCCCGCGCGCGGTCTGGGAGGCGTCGGGTCACGTCGACGTGTTCACCGATCCGCTGGTCGAGTGCCAGTCGTGCCACCGCCGCTACCGGGAAGACCACCTCCTCGAGGAGTTCGAGGAGAAGAAGGGCCGCCCGGCCACCTCGATCGCCGAGATCGCCTGCTCGAACTGCGGCACCCGGGGCGCCTGGACCGAGCCCAAGCAGTTCTCCGGCCTGATGAAGACCTACCTCGGTGTCGTCGAAGACGAGTCCGGCATGGCCTACCTGCGTCCCGAGACGGCGCAGGGCATCTTCGTGAACTTCAAGAACGTCTACCAGGCCGCCCGCCGCAAGCCGCCGTTCGGCATCGGCCAGATCGGCAAGTCGTTCCGCAACGAGATCACGCCGGGCAACTTCATCTTCCGCACCCGTGAGTTCGAGCAGATGGAGATGGAGTTCTTCGTCGAGCCGGGCACGGACGAAGAGTGGCACCAGTACTGGATCGACCGCCGGATGGCCTGGTACACGGATCTCGGCATCAGCGCCGACAACCTGCGCCTGTACGAGCACGCCAAGGAGAAGCTCTCCCACTACTCCAAGCGCACGGTCGACATCGAGTACCGCTTCGGTTTCACCGGCTCGGAGTGGGGCGAGCTCGAGGGCATCGCCAACCGCACCGACTACGACCTGCGCACGCACAGCGAGAAGTCGGGCTCCGATCTGAGCTTCTTCGACCAGGCGAGCAACACGCGCTACCTGCCCTACGTGATCGAGCCGGCCGCCGGTCTCACCCGGTCGCTGATGGCGTTCCTGGTCGAGTCGTACACCGAAGACGAGGCGCCCAACACCAAGGGCGGCGTCGACAAGCGCACGGTGCTCAAGCTCGACCACCGTCTGGCCCCGGTCAAGGCCGCGGTGCTCCCGCTGTCGCGCAACGCCGACCTGTCGCCGAAGGCCCGCGACCTGGCGGCCGAGCTGCGCCGCAACTGGAACGTGGACTTCGACGACGCGCAGGCCATCGGCCGTCGCTACCGCCGTCAGGACGAGATCGGCACGCCGTACTGCATCACCGTCGACTTCGAGACGCTGGAAGACGACGCGGTCACCATCCGCTCACGCGACACGATGGACCAGGAGCGCGTGCCCCTGGCCGGGGTCACGCAGTGGCTGGCGACCCGTTTGATCGGCGCCTAGGTCTCCTCCGGAAAGGCCCCCGCCTCCCGGCGGGGGCCTTTCTCGTGGGCCTGACCAGCGGGGTATCTCTCACGGTCTCGGTCCGGTCACAGAAAGTGGCTGCCGGTAAGGGTTTTGATGCCAACTCGCGATCAGGAGTGACGTTCCGTTCGGGTACATTTCGCCCGTGCTCAATCCGCTGGACGCCGTCGACTGGTCTTCGCTGACCCATGCCTACGGCGAGGCGGACGACGTTCCCGGGCTGATCGGGCAGCTGGCGGACGACGACTGGCAGCCGGCCGCCGACGACCTCGCCTCGCTGCTCGTGCCCGGCGACGAGCTGTTCCCGGCGACCGTGGTGGCGCTGCCGTTCCTGGTCGAGGTCGCGCTCGACCCGCAGGCCGGTGGCCGGGTCGGTGCCCTGCAGCTGCTCGGCGTCTACGGCCGGTCGCTGATGGACGGTGTGGGCCCGGAATTCCTGCTGGCCGAAGCTTTCGCGGGGCTGGGGGAGTCGGCCCGGGCCGCCCTGCCGCTGGCCGGCGACGCCGATCCGGAGGTCCGCGCCGCGCTCTACCGGGCCGCCGTCACCTGGCCGGACCCGGTCGCGACCCTGCGCGGAAGGCTTGCCGCGGAAGACGATTCACAGGCCCTGGTGGCGCTGGCCGAGTCGCTGGGCCGGCTCGGCGCGCTGACGCCCGGCGACCTGGAGGCCCTGCTCGGCAGCGGCCAGGACGACGTGGTGTTCGCCGTCGCCTGGTCGGCCGTGGTGTCGGGCCGCGACCTGCCCGGTGCGGTCGAGCACCTGGTGAGACTGTGGCCGGAACAAGCGTATTCGGAGGACCACGACCCGCTGGGGCGCCTCGTGCGGGCGGCCGGGGCCCGGGCCGTTCCGGTGCTCGGCGCGCTCGACCGGGTCGCCGTCGGCGAACTGGCCTGGGCCTGGCACGATCTCGCGCTGATCTCCCGCGCGGCCGGCGAGGTGGCCGCGGCCGCCCTGGTGTCGCTGGCGTCAAGGGTCGAAAGTCACGATCTCGAGGACTATCTCGGGGCCCTGATCCCGCTGCTGCCCTACCCGGGCGCCGGTGACGCGCTGGCCCGCCTCGACCCCGGCTCCCCGGAGGACCAGGCGGCGCTCGCGGTCGCGCTCTTCGCCGTTCGTGACCCGCGCTGGCTGGCCGCCGCCCGCGACGCCACCGCCGCGTCCTCCCCGCCCTATCTCAGCATCGGCGGCAACTCGGTCGACTTCGCCACCGCGCTGGCCTCTTTCGGCTGGCCCGAGCCCGGTCTCGCCGACCTGGCGCGCACCGCGATCGCGGCCTGGCCCGACACCGTCGACACCTGGACCGGTCTGCTCACCCCGCTGCCGCCGTCGTCCGCGACGGTGGACGTGCTGCTCGGCTCGGTCGGTCCCGTCGGGGTGCCGTCGAAGCAGGCCATGCGGCTGCTGGCCCACGCCGCCGCGCTGCAGCCCGACGTGTTCGATGCGGCCAGTTACGCTGCGGTGCGAGATCTTCCGGTGCCGGGCGGGGACGCCGGGGCCTGGCTGCTCGTCACCCAGGCCCTGCTCGGGGCGGGGGACCAGGGCGGGTTCGGCCGGGCCTGGCGCATGAGTGAGTCCGGGCCGGGGGAGGACGAGCTGCTGCGGATCTGGGCCTCTCACGCGCCCTCCCCGGAGCTCGACGCGGTGTGTCTGGAGCTGGTCACGCGGAGCAACTGGGGCGTGTACCGCAGTCGCGCCGTGCAGGTGGCGGCGCTGGAGATCCTTTTCGGGCGGGACGGTTCCGCGCCCTCGGCGGAGCTGGATCAGGCCTGGTCGGCGCTGCTCGGGCTGCTCGACGTGGCCGGGCCCGCGCTCGGTGCCGCGGTGGCACTCGGCAACCGGCTCGTGGTGGCCCGTCCGGAGCTTCGCGAGGCTTGGCTGACGTGCCTTCGGGACCTGGCCGTGGACGGGCAGCCGGTGGCGGTCGAGGCCCTGCAGGTACTCGGTGACGTACCGCCCGAACACGCGCTCGACCTGGCCGTTCAGGCGGTGCGGGCGGCGGCGGGCACACGTCGTGCCCTGGAGGTGGTGCCGGCCGCGGCCCGGGTGATCCGCGATGCGGTGGCCGAACGGCCCGACCTGCGGTCGGCGGTCGGGTGGGAGCTGGAGGGGTTGGTGGGTTCCGACCAGAGGACGTTGGTACCCGACGACATTGCGGCCGACAGTCGGCTGGTGGGCACCTTGAGAGACACGCTGAGCGCTTAGGGACGGTTCGCTACTGTTCGGCCCATGATCCCGAGCGCGGACCCGGTCGACTGGCCGTCTCTTACCCACGCCTACGGTCCGGCGACGGACACCCCGGAGCTCATCGGGCAGTTGTGGGGTCGGGACTGGCCGGACGCGGTCGAGGCGCTGTACGGCTCGATCCTGCATCAGGGCGGGATCTACCCGGCGACGGTGGCGGCGATGCCGTCGCTGGCCGCGGTGGCCCAGGAGAAGGAGGCGCCGGGGCGACTCGGGGCGCTGCAGCTGCTGAGTGTCTACGGGGAGGCCGTGCTCGGGCTCGGGCCGGAGCACGATCTGCTGACGGCCGCCCTCGACACGCTGGAACGCGTGGCACTCGACCTGCTGCCGCTGACGGCCGATCTCGACCCGGAGGTCAGGATGGCCGTCTATGAGTGTTCGGCTCACTGGACGGTTGTTCGCGACACCGACGCGGTGGCCGCGGCGCTGCGGGAACGGCTTGCCGTGGAGACGGATTCGGCCGCGCGGGTGGCGCTGATGGAACCGCTGGCCCGGCACGGCCTGCTCACCGGGGAGGCCCTGGACGCTCTGACCGACGACGACGTGCGGTTCGCCGCGGTCTGGTCGGCCGTGGCGCTGGGGCTCGACCTGCCCGGGGCGCTCGAGGAGCTGGCCCGGCTCTGGCCGGTGCACGCGCAGGAGTACCCGACGTCCGATCCGGCCGGTTCGCTGGAGCTGATGGTGCAGGCGGCGGGGGCGCGGGCGGTGCCGGTGCTGCTGCGGTTGGCCTCGGTGGACGATTCCGGGCTCACGGCCGAGGATCTCGCGTACTGCTGGTGCCAGGTCGCGGACCTGTCGCGGCCGGCGGGGCGTTCGGCGGTGGACGGATTGCTGGCCGTCGTGGAGGGTCTCGCGGGGGCAGGGCGCGAAACCGAAGAGCTGGCGGCCGTGGTGGCGGCGCTCGGATACGTGCTGCCGGGATCGCCCGAGCGCACGGCCGAGGTCTGTGACGTGGTGGCCGCGCTCGACGCCGAGGGCGGCCCGGAACTCGAGGCGGCCCGCATGGTGATGCTTTTCGGGGCCCGGGACGAGCGCTGGGCCCGGGGCGGCGCCAACCTCACCGAGGCCGCGGAGCTGCCCGGCGTGAACGTCGGCGACACGCAGCTGGCCCTGCCCGCGGCGCTGACCGGTTTCCGGACGATGCGTTCGGTGGCCTGGGCCGAGGCCGGGCTGCTCGACCTGATCGCCCGCGCCACCGCCGCCTGGCCGGCCCGGGCCGGGCAGTGGGTGCCGGTGCTGGCCCAGCTGCCGCCCTCGCGTGCGGTGGTGCACCAGCTGATCGCGGTGCTGGGGGCCGACCCCCGCCCGGGCGCCGAGGTGCTCGCCGGTCTGGCCGCGCGGCACCCCGAGGCCTTCGACGACGACCTGCGGGCCCGGGCGATCGAAGCGTTGGCCGCTCAGAGTGTGCAGCGCAATGAGGACGAGGCCTGGTTGCTGGCAGCCCGCGCCGCGATTACCCGCGACCCGGACGGTTTCGAGCCGGCCTGGCGTCTGGGCGCGGCTGGTTTCGCGGCCGAGAAGCTGCTGGCGGTGTGGTCGGCCTTCCCGTCACCGGCCCTGATCCGGGTGTGCCGGGGTCTGACCGCCGAGAAGGTGCGGCGCTCGTACCCGGGCCGGGCGGTGCAGCTGGCGGCGGTCGAGGTACTGATGGCCCAGCCTCTCGAAGAGCACGAGGATCTGGTCTGGCCGGCGCTGCTGGCCCAGGCCGACGCCGCGGGCCCTCCGCTGGAGACCACGCTGCCCCTGGGCCATCGTGTCGTGGCGAAAAGGCCCGCCCGGCTCCCCGAATGGCTCGACCTTCTGCGAGACATCGCCACGAACGGCCGCGAGTCGTGGGCCGGACGTGACCAGGCCGCCCGGGCCCTGGCCCTCGACCACCTGGCGGCCCTGGGCGCCCTGACCCCCGACGAGGCGGTGGAGCAGGCGCTGTCCCTGCAGATCGGGACGCCCGGCACCGCCGCGGTGGTCGAGTCCATGGCCCGGGTACTGCACCGGGCCGTCGTCGACCGCCCCGACCTGCGGGAACGGGCGGCGACGCACCTGGCCCCGCTCCTGAAAGGTGACCACCGCATTCCCTCCGCGGGCGCGCCGGAAGCCGATGCCCGACTCGTCCTCACGCTCGAAAAGGCCTTGGTGTGAAACCCGACTCCTCGACGCTCACCCACGCGTACGGGAGCGCCGAGGAGATCCCCGACCTGATCGAAGAACTGCGTGGCGAGGACCGGGAGGTCGCGGGCTTCCGGCTCGACATGTCGATCCTGCACCAGGGCAGCGTGTACTCGGCCACCGTCGCGGCCCTCCCGCTCCTGGCCGACGTGGCTCTGGACCGCCGGGCGCAAGGGCGCTCCGAGGCGCTGAGTCTGCTGCGGTGCTCCGGCCACGTGGCGCGGGAAGGACTGGCTGAAGTGGCGCAGACTCTGTTGCCGCTGGCCGATGACCCCGATCCGGCGGTGCGCCTGGCCCTTGACGGTGGGGCGCTGCTCGACCTGGGCGAGATCGAGCCGGAGGAGGTCGCCGACCGGCTCCTGCCCGCGGTGACCGACCCGGGCACAGCCGCCGTGATTCCGGCCGCGGCCCCGGTGCTGAAGCGGGCGCTCGCCCAGGACCAGGGCCTGCGTGCACGGGCCCGGCAGGCGCTCGAACCCGTTCCGCGGTCGGACAAACGGTTCTTACCGACCCGGGAAGACATCGGGCTGGACCTGTGTCTGGTGAGCACACTCGAAGACGATGTGGTGGGAGAAGTCAGGCCATGAGCGAGAACCTCGACTGGGACACCCTTTCGCACGCCTACGGTGGCGCGGGCGATGTTCCGGACCTGATTCGGGCGCTGCGCGACGAGGACTGGGAAGAGGCGTGCGGTGAACTGCACGGCTCCATCCTGCATCAGGGCAGCGTGTACCCGGCGACCGTGGCGGCGCTGCCGTTCCTGGTCGAGATCGGGCTCGACGAGACCGCTCCCGGGCGCACGGGTGCGTTGCAGTTGCTGGAGGCGTACTGCGCCGCGATTCAGGCCGGTTCCGGGCGCAATCCGATGTACCTGCCCGAGGGCACCGACATGGAGCGCTTCGACCAGGACACCCGGGCCGGGGCGGACGACGTCATGCGGGCCCTGCTGCCGCTGGCCCACGACGGTGATGCGGAGATCCGGGCGCAGATCTACGACAACGCCTGCTACTGGGAACCGGCTCCGGAGCTGAGTGCGGTTCTGCGCGAACGGTTCACGGCCGAGACCGAGGCGTATCCGCGCGTGCGGCTGATGGAACCACTGGCCCGGCACGGTCTCCTGACGGGGGTCGAACTTCAGTCCATGGTGGACGCGGGGCAGGACGACGCGGTCTTCGCGGCGGTTTGGTCGGCGCTCGCGTTGGGTGTCGAACTGCCCTCCGGGCTGGACCTTCTCGTACGGCTGTGGCCCGAGCAGTCGCCCGCCTACCCCAATGTCCACGTCGACTCGCTGTCCGTGCTCACGGCCGAGGCCGGGGCCCGAGTCGTCCCGTTGCTGCACCGACTTCGGTCGCAGGTCGAAGCGGGTGACCGGGCCGAGGCCTGGGCCCTGATCGCGGAACAGTCCCGGGCCGCCACCCCGGCCGCTCTGGACGCACTGGTCGAGCTGCTGGCCGAACCGCGCGACGCCGCCACCGCTCAGCGGGTGGTGAACGCCGTGATCCGGGTGCAGGCCGAGGCCGGGCAGAAGGCCCCGGCCCTGGCCGACGGGTGTGCGCGTCTGCTGCCCCTGGCCGAGAACGACGTCACCCTGCGGACGACGATCTCGGGCGCGCTCTTCCTGCTGCACGACGTGCGCTGGGCCGAGCCCGCCCGGTCGGTCGTGGCGGTGGGCGAGCGGGTGACGGTGGCCGAGGGGCCGGGAATCAGCAGGACCTACCCGAGTTTGCTGGCCGGCTGGCCCGCCCGCCGCCGGGAGGTGGCGTGGGCGCAGGACGACCTGATCGAGGTGGCCCGGTCGGCCCTCGCGGCCGATCCCTCGGCGGCCGGCACCTGGGCCGAACTGCTCGGGCTGCTGCCGCCGTCGACCGCGGCGGTCGATGTGCTGGTGGGAGCGCTGCGCGTTGACGACCTCGATGTAAAGGCCGCGGTGCTGCGTACATTGGGGGCACAGGCGGTCGCCGACCCGCAGACGTTCAGCCCGGCCGCCCAGGTGACGCTGGCCGCGCACCCGTTTCTCGATCACCCCGGCGGGGCCTGGCTCCTCACCGTGCAGGCGCTGCTCGACCGGCCGGTGCGGGCTTCGGTGTTCTCGCAGGTCTGGGCCCTGGGCCGGGACGCCCTCGGTGACCGGGACCTGCTGCGGATCTGGTCGGCGTACCCGTCACCTGCTCTGGAGTCGGCCTGCGCGGAACTGCTCGCGGGCGAGGCGGCCACCTCGTTCCCGGGACGACACCGGCAGCTGACCGGCGCGTCCCTCATGATCGAAATCGGGAGGGCCCCCGAAACCTGGCCCACCGTGCGGGCGATCGTAGACACGGCCGGTGAGCCGATGGCGGCCGGAGCACGGACCGCCGCCCGGGTCGTGGAGGCCGAACCCGCTCTGCGCGGCGACTGGCTCGACCTGCTGCGGGACATCGCGGAGAACGGCCGCGAGACCTGGAGCGGCCTGGACCCGGTGGCGTCGGCGGTGGCCGCCGGGCACCTCTTCGACCTCGGTGAGCTGAGTGGGCAGGAGACGGTCGAGCGGGTGCTGCGGGTCGAGGCCCGTGCGGTGGTGCAACACGAGAGCGCGGCGGTGACCCCGGTGGTGGCCGACGTACTCACGCGGGTGCTGGCTCGGCATCCCTCTCTCCGGGAACCGGTGGCTCAGGGGCTGGACGTGTTCCTGAACGGTGACGAACGCCTGCCCAGTCACTCGGACGGCCTCGAATGGGACGTGCTGCTCACCCGGCAGTTGAGGGCTGTGCTGAACGGGTGAACGCGTACCGCCCATGACACTTGTCATGCGCGGATCATGACGGGCGCCATCCTCCCGGCCCGCGGCCGGAGGCCAGCCTTGAGACATGGACACACCAGCGAACTCCGGTTCCGCGGTCGTCGGTTTCGCGACCGACCCGACCACACCGTCCGCCATCGTGCTCGAGGGTCTCACCAAGACCTTCGGGACGGTGACGGCCGTGAACGGCCTCGACCTGCGCATCGGGGCGGGTGAGGTGGTCGCGTTCCTCGGGCCGAACGGGGCCGGCAAGACGTCGACGATCGACATGCTGCTCGGGCTCAGCCGTCCGGACGGTGGCTCGGTGAAGGTGTTCGGGCTGGACCCGGCGGAAGCCGTGGCCCAGGGCCGGATCGCGGCCGTCATGCAGACCGGGGGGCTGCTGAAAGACCTGACCGTGCGGGAGACCGTGCAGCTGAACGCGTCGCTGTACCGGGAGGCCAGGCCGGTGCGGGAAGTGCTGGAGCGGGCCGGGATCGAGGAGATCGCCGGGCGCCGGGTGGGGAAGTGCTCGGGAGGGGAGCAGCAGCGTCTGCGGTTCGCGCTGGCGCTGCTGCCGGAGCCGGACCTGCTGGTGCTCGACGAGCCGACGACCGGCATGGATGTCGAGGCCCGGCGCGCCTTCTGGGGTGCGATCCGGCAGGACGCCGCGGCCGGCCGCACGATCCTGTTCGCCACGCACTACCTGGACGAGGCCGATGCGTACGCCGACCGGATCGTGATGATCCGCAAGGGTGCGGTGGTGGCCGACGGTACCGCGTCGCAGATTCGGGGCATGGCCTCGGGACGGCAGGTGCGGGCCGTGCTGCCGGGGGCCGACCAGGTGGCCCTGGCCGCACTGCCCGGCGTCACCTCGGTTCAGCAGCAGGGCGATTCGGTCACGCTGCGGTGCAACGACTCGGACGCGGTGCTGCGGTACCTGGTCACTCGCACCGACGCGCACGACTTCGAGGTCACCTCACGCAATCTCGAGGACGCCTTCATCGCACTCACCACTTCCTGAGGGGTTTTCACGATGTCTGTCACTGCTGTGCGGGGGCCGGTCACCTTCAGCCCCACCTACCTGGTGCTGGAACTGCGCCGGGCACTGCGCAACCGGCGCACGATGATCTTCCTGCTGATCATGCCGCCGGTGTTCTTCCTGCTCTTCGGGCACGGGTACAAGGACAGCGAACCGGCCGCGTTCGCCTACGTGATGGTGAGCATGGCGGTCTACGGCGCCATGATCGCGACCACCTCGATCGGAGCTCAGGTCTCGGTGGAACGGTCGCAGGGCTGGACCCGTCAGCTGCGCCTGACCTCGTTGCGGCCCACCGGTTACGTGCTCACGAAGGTCGGTGCCGCACTGATTCTCGGGGTGGTGCCGATCCTCATCGTGCTCGGGGTGGGGGCCTCGATGGGGGCGCAGCTGAGTGCGGGGGAGTGGATCTCGGTGGCCGTGCTGAGCTGGTTCTGCTCGCTCGTGTTCGCGGCGTTCGGGCTGTTCATCGGCTATCTGATCCCGGCCGAGAACGCGATGCAGTTCATGGGGCCGGTGCTGGCGCTGATGAGCTTCTTCGGAGGGCTCTTCCAGCCTCTCGACCAGATGCCGCAGGCCCTGCAGGACATCGCGCCGTGGATGCCGACCTACGCGGTGGGGCTGGTGGCCCGCAGCCCGATCACCGACTCCGGGCTGACCGTTGCGCACGTGGCGGATCTTCTGCTCTGGACGGCGGTTTTCGTGGCGGGGACGGCGGTGCTGTTCCGTCGGGACACGAAGCGGGTCTGATGCTTGTCGGTGGGGGCTTGTACGGTTCTGGTTGTCGGATTGAGGGAGGGGGTTCGGTATGAGTGTGGACATGGGTTCGCGCCGGGTGGTGCGTATCGGGCCCCTCTCGTTCTCGGCCCGGTGGCTGCTCACCCTGGTCTGGCTGTTCTACCTGCACGACACCTTCACCGTGGCCATCCATCTGGATCCGGTTGCCCGGCGGGTGGTCTCGCTCGTTCTGCTGGTGGGGTTCTGCCTCCTCTACGGCTACGGATTCAGCATCGCCCGGGTCTCACAGTGGCGGGCCCGCGACGTCGGGCCGGTGGTGCGGGGCTCGGTGGTGGTGGGCGCGCTGGCGCTCACGCTGGCCGTGACGCTGCTGGTCGGGCAGACCGGGCTGGCGCTGCTGGTCTACGACGCGGTGATGGCGATCATGCTGCTGCGTGCGGAGGTGGCGCTGGGCACGGTGGTCGCGCTGATCGCGGCGGTGGAGATCACCGCGCGCACGGTGCCGGGCTGGGAGGAGCAGAACGGCCTCGCCATCGCCCTGGTGCTGGCGTCGGTGGCGGTCTGGGGGATCTCGCAGATGATCGCGCGCAACGTCGAGCTGGCCCAGGCGCAGCAGGAGATCGCGCGGCTGGCGGTGTCCCGTGAGCGCGACCGGTTCGCCCGTGACCTGCACGATCTGCTCGGGCACACGCTGACCGTGATCACGATGAAGTCCGAGCTGGCCGGGCGTCTGGTGCCGCTGGCGCCGGAGCGGGCCGAGCAGGAGATCGCCGAGGTGGAGCGGCTGGCCCGCGACGCGCTGGCCGACGTGCGGGCGGCGGTGGCCGGGTACCGGGAGGTCACGCTGGCCACGGAGCTGGTGTCGGCGCGCACGGCGCTCGACGCGGCGGGCATCGTGGCCGAGCTGCCCAGTGCCGTCGACGAGGTGCCGGGTGAACGCCGGGAGCTGTTCGGGTGGGCGGTGCGGGAGGGCGTGACGAACGTGGTGCGGCACTCCGGGGCCGAGCGCTGCCGGGTGGTGCTGAGCCGGAACTGCGTGGAGATTGTGGACGACGGGGTGGGGGTTTCGGGGTCGGGCGGGGGATCCGCTGAGCTCGAGCACGAGGCGAGCACCAGTGCTTCTCACTCCGTTCCGGCGGGTGGTCAGGGCCTGCGAGGTCTGCGGGAGCGTGCTGAGGCGGTCGGCGCGGGGGTGTCGGTGGGGCACGGGGACGCGGGGCGCGGGTTTCGGTTGCGGGTGGGGTGGTGACCGCACGAGAGGCCCGCACCGGACGAGAACCGGTGCCCGGGCGAGAACCCGGGGCTGGGCGAGAGGCCGTGACTGGACCAGAGGCCGGGGCTGGGCGAGAGGCCGGGGCTGGCCGAGGGAGTCGGCCTGAACGAGAGCGGATGAGTGAACGGGAGCTCGTGAACGATCCTGAGGCGGGGCGCATCCGGCTGCTGCTGGCCGACGACCAGGCGATGGTGCGCGGGGCGCTGGCCGCGTTGCTCGGGCTGGAGCCCGATCTCGAGGTCGTGGCCGAGGTGGGCCGGGGCGACGAGGTGGTGGCCGCGGCGCTGGGCAGCGGGGCACAGGTGGCGCTGGTCGACGTGGAGATGCCCGGGCAGGACGGCATCGCCGCCACCCGGGAGCTGCGGGCGGCCGTGCCGGGGTGCCGGGTGCTGATCGTCACCACGTTCGGGCGGCCGGGGTACCTGCGGCGGGCGATGGAGGCGGGGGCGAGCGGGTTCGTCGTGAAAGACACACCGGCCCGCCAGCTCGCCGATGCCGTGCGGCGGGTGCACCAGGGACTGCGGGTGGTCGATCCGGCGCTGGCGGCGGAGTCGCTGACGGCCGGGGCCAGTCCGCTGACCAGCCGCGAGACCGAGGTGCTGGAGGCCGCGCGCGACGGCGGCACGGTCGCCGACCTGGCCGGCAAGCTGCACCTGAGCGCGGGCACGGTGCGCAACCACCTGTCGTCGGCGATCGGCAAGACCGGCGCCCGCACCCGCGCCGAGGCGGTCCGGGTCGCCGAGGAGAACGGATGGCTGCTGCGCTGACCCGCCGACCCGCCGACCCGCCGACCCGCCGACCCGCCGCATCCGGCCAGGGCGACCTGCTGCGCGGAACGACGTCGAGGGGGAAGAATTGGATCATGACGGAGTTCGACGCGATCCTGTTCGACGCCGGCGGCGTGCTGCTCCTGCCCGATCCGGGGATGACGGGTCCGCTGGTGGCCCCGTTCGGCGGCTCGACCGATCCCGAGACCCTGCGCCGGGCCCACTTCGCCGGCGCCCACGCCATGGACCTGGCCCGCGAGGAGGGGGAGGAGTCCGACTGGCGGGCCTACGCGAGCGCCTTCCTGCGGGCCGCCGGGGTGGCCACCACCGACAAGCGCATCGAGAGCTTCGTCGAGGGCTTCGGCAACACGCGGTGGCAGCACCCGATGCCCGAGGCCGCCCGCACCCTGCTCGCTCTCGAAGAGCGCAACGTGCCGATCGGCATCGTCTCCAACGCCGAGGGGCAGGTCGAGGGCGACCTGGCCCGGCTCGGCATCTGCGGTGTCGACACCCCGGGCACCGCCCGGGTGGTCTGCGTGGTCGACTCGCACGTGGTCGGTGTCCGCAAACCCGACCCCGCGATCTTCCGGCACGCTCTCGACGCCCTGGGGCTCGACGCGTCCTCACGCATCGCCTACGTGGGCGACACCGTGTTCTACGACGTCCGCTCGGCCACCGCGGCCGGGCTCACGCCCCTGCTGCACGACCCCTACGGCCTGCACGCGGCCGACCCGCATCCGAGCGGGCCGCACCGGGTGCTGCCGCAGCTGAGCGATCTGCTGAGCTACGTGGCGTGACGGTGGCGTGACTACTGCAGGTCGGGCCGCTGCGTGACCAGCCGGTCGATGTTGCGCAGCGTCTCGTCCAGCCCGGCGTTGATCGTGTCCGGGTCGTCGTGCTCGGTGTGCAGGGTGACGGCCAGCTGAGCGCCCGGCCCCGAGGCCGTGACCTGCAACGATCCGCCGTAGTCATGGTCGTTCAGGGCGGGCGTGCCCCACGAGATGGACCGGTTGTCCGCGTCCACCGCGAACGAGGCGTTCGACTCGACCTTCTCCGGATGTCCCGATTGCGTGGCCTCGGCCGGCACCTCGGCGGTCACGTGCACCTCGTCGCCGGTGGCGGAGTGGGCACTGGTCAGGCCGGAGAAGTAGGTGGGCAGGTTCTCCACCCGGGACAGGTAGTCGAACAGGTCGTCCGGGCTGGCTTCGATCGTGAGGGTGCGCTGGTACTCGGGCATTTCAGACCTCCCGGAGGGGACTCGATGCCCCCAGCCTCCAACAGCCGGCGCAGCCCGCAAGGGGAGCTGGTCGGGCCGTGGCCGGAACGTGGGAGACAATGGGACACGTGACAGCTCTGCAGGTCGGCCCCCACCGCGTCGCCACCCCCGTCGTACTCGCCCCGATGGCGGGCATCACCAACACGGCGTTCCGGCGGCTGTGCCGTGAGCAGATGGCGGCCGAGGGCGGCGAGGGGCTGTTCGTCAGCGAGATGGTCACGTCACGGGCCCTGATCGAGCGCAACGACGAGTCGATGCGCCTGATCCAGCACGATCCCGACGAGAACCCGCGCAGCGTGCAGCTCTACGGCGTCGACCCGGTGACGGTCGGGGCCTGCGTGAAGATGCTGCTCGACGAGAACCGCGCCGACCACATCGACCTCAACTTCGGCTGCCCGGTGCAGAAGGTCACCCGCAAGGGCGGGGGAGCGGCCCTGCCCTGGAAGGCCGACCTGTTCCGGGCCATCGTCTCGGCCGCGGTGAAGGCGGCCACGCCGCACGGGGTGCCGGTCACGGTGAAGATGCGCAAGGGCATCGACGCCGACCACCTGTCGTACCTCGACGCCGGGCGCATCGCCGAGGACGAGGGCGTCGCCACGGTCGCGCTGCACGGCCGCACGGCCGCCGAGTACTACTCCGGCCAGGCCGACTGGTCGGCGATCGCGAAGCTCAAGCAGGCCGTCACCAGCATCCCGGTGCTCGGTAACGGCGACATCTGGTCGGCCGACGACGCGGTGCGCATGATGGCCGAGACCGGTGCCGACGGGGTGGTCGTGGGTCGCGGGTGCCTGGGCCGGCCGTGGCTGTTCGCCGACCTGGCCGCCGCCATGAACGGCCGCTCCGAGCGTCTGGAGCCGGGTCTGGGCTACGTGCTCGACACCATGCGCCGCCACATCCAGCTGCTCACCGAGCACTACGACGGTTACGAGAAGCCCTACAAGAAAACCGGTCACGACGCCGAGAGCAATGCCGAGAACCGGGCCTGCCGCGACTTCCGCAAGCACATCGCCTGGTACTTCAAGGGTTACGTGGTGGGCAAGGAGATCCGCACCGGCCTGGCCATGATCAGTTCGCTGGCCGAGTTCGACGAGCTCGCCGGCCAGCTCGACGGCAGCCAGCCCTACCCGGGCGAGGGCGCCGAGGGGCCGCGCGGCCGGGCGGGGTCGCCGCGTCAGGTGTCGCTGCCGGCCGGCTGGCTCGACAGCCGCGAGATCGACGCGGAATTCACCCGCGTGCTGCGTGAGGCGGAACTGTCCGTTTCCGGAGGGTGACAGGCTCCAGCAACAGCCCGCAGGTGCCGACAGAGAGCACGGGCCCGCGGGACGAGGAGGAAGCAGTGAGCCGGTTCTACCACGGGCCCGAGGTGGGTTATGCCTTCGAGGATCAGCAGCGCTGGTACCCGGAGCCGCCCAAAGATCCGCGCCGGGGCGAGTTCTCGCGCGACCGTGCCCGGGTGGTGCACTCGTCGGCGCTGCGCCGGCTGAGCGCCAAGACCCAGGTGGTGGGCCCGCACTCGGACGAGTTCGTGCGCAACCGCCTGACCCACAGCCTCGAGGTGGCGCAGGTCGGGCGAGAGCTGGCCTCGGCCCTGGGCTGTGATCCGGACGTCGTCGACACGGCCTGCCTGGCGCACGACCTCGGGCACCCGCCGTTCGGTCACAACGGTGAGACTGCTCTCGACGAGATCTGTTCGGGCGTGGGTGGTTTCGAGGGCAACGCGCAGACGCTGCGGGTGCTCACGCGTCTCGAGCCCAAGGTGATGGGTCCGCGACGTCCGCACGGGCTCAACCTGACCCGTGCGTCCCTCGACGCCGTGGCGAAATACCCGTGGCGCAGCGGGGAATCGCCGCAGGAGGGCTCGCGCAAGTTCGGCGTCTACGACGACGACCTCGAGGTGTTCGGCTGGCTGCGCACCGGCGCTCCCGACCGGCACCGCTGCATCGAGGCCCAGGTGATGGACCTGGCCGACGACGTGGCCTACAGCGTGCACGACGTGGAAGACGCGGTGGTCTCGCTGCGTCTGGACCCGCGCCTGCTCACCGACGACGACGAGGCCGCCCGCGTGGTGGAACAGGTGCGGGCCTGGTACCTGCCGCACGTGCCGGAGAGCGACCTGCTCGAGGGCCTGAACCGGCTGCGCCGGCTGCCCGCGTGGGTCACCGGCTTCGAGGGCGACTACGCCTCGCTGGCCGCCCTGAAGAACATGACGTCGCAGCTCATCGGCCGTTTCGTGCGCTCGGTGGAAGAGGCCACCCGGGAGGTCTCGGGCGACGGGCCGCTCACCCGCTACTACGCCGATCTGGTGGTGCCGAAGGAGACCGAGATCGAGATCGCGGTGCTCAAGGGGCTGGCCGTGGTCTACGTGATGACCGTCGAAGACCGTCAGCCGCTCTACACCCGGCAGCGAGAACTGCTGATGGAGCTCACCCAGGTGCTCGAAGACCGGGCTCCGAAGGTGCTCGACCTGCCGTTCGCCCTGGCCTGGAACGAGGCCGCCGACGACGCGGGCCGGCTGCGGGCCGTGATCGACCAGGTCGCGAGCCTCACCGACGCCCGGGCCGTGGCCTGGCACCACGAGCTCCTTCCCAACTGAGAGCGATTTGACGTGCTTTTGTGCTGCACGAAGCATTTCCGGGCATGAACGCCTGACACTCTTCGGTCACCGACCGAACGTGGACAGGCAGGCGAGGCGTGAGCACTGGCGGCACCGACTTCTTCCAGAACCGCACCAGCTACGACAGTCCCCGCCGGGGGCTGGAGAGCCCCCGCGACCGGGAGAGGCTGAGAACCGGGAGCCAGCCGATCACTGCGGCGCCGGGCCCGGAGACCGGTTCGCAGACCGTCATCCGCTCGCAGATCATGCCCGCCCGCAGCATCACCTGGGGCACGATGGCCAAGATCACCCTGGCCATCTACTTCGCCGTCATGATGGTGCTGGTCACGCTCGCCCTGGTCGCGTTCATCCTGATGCGCCTGGCCGTGAGCTTCGCGAGCGACCAGATCGAGGAGTTCAAGATCAACTGGCAGACCACCTCGGCTCCGGTGTCCTCGCCCGGTTCGTGAAGAACTAGAATCACCGGGTGAGGATCCGCCGCGAAGACGTAGAAGCAGTTCGCGAGCGGTCCCGCATCGACGAGGTCGTCGGCGAGTACGTCACGCTCCGCACCGCCGGCATCGGCGCGCTGAAGGGGCTGTGCCCGTTCCACGACGAGAAGACGCCGTCCTTCAACGTGCGGCCGACCGTGGGTTTCTACCACTGCTTCGGCTGCCAGAAGGGCGGCGACGTCATCTCCTTCGTGATGGAGATCGACCACCTGTCGTTCGCCGAGGCGGTCGAGCGGCTGGCCCAGCGCATCGGCCTGCAGCTGCGGTACGAAGACGAGTCGGGCAACGAGGGCAAGCGTCCCGACCAGGCGGGCGTCAACCAGCGCCGGCGGCTGCTCGAGGCCAACCGGATGGCCGAGCAGTTCTACATCGAGCAGCTGGGCACCTCGCCCGAGGCCTCGATCGGCCGGCAGTTCCTGGTCGACCGCGGCTTCGACCAGGCCGCGGCCGCGCACTTCGGGGTCGGGTTCGCGCCGCGCGGGGGTGAGGTGCTCACCCGGCACCTGACCGGGCGCGGGTTCACCGGCGACGAACTGGTCTCGGCGGGCATCTCCGGGCAGGGGCGGCGTGGGCTCTACGACCGCTTCCGCGGCCGGCTGATCTGGCCGATCCGCGACGTCACGGGCGGCACGCTCGGCTTCGGCGCGCGGCGGCTGTTCGACGACGACACGATCGAGGCCAAGTACCTCAACACCCCCGAGACGAGCCTCTACAAGAAGTCGCACGTGCTCTACGGCGTCGACCTGGCCAAGCGGGAGATCGCCAAGAACCACCAGGTGGTCGTGGTCGAGGGCTACACCGACGTGATGTCGTGCCACCTGGCCGGCGAGACCACCGCGGTCGCCACCTGCGGCACCGCCTTCGCCGCCGACCACATCCGCATCGTGCGGCGCCTGATCGGCGACGAGCGCAACTCCGACGGCCGGGTCATCTTCACGTTCGACGGTGACAAGGCCGGGCAGAACGCGGCGCTCAAGGCCTTCGAAGACGACCAGAAGTTCGTCTCACAGACCTACGTCTCGATCGCCCCCAGCGGCATGGACCCCTGTGACCTGCGGCTCCGGCACGGCAACGAGGCGGTGCGCGAGCTGATCGCGGGCCGTCGCCCGATGTTCGAGTTCAAGATCGAGTCGATCATCAACGGGGTCGACCTCAGCACGGTCGAGGGGGGTGCCCGGGCGCTGCGGCTGGCCGCGCCCGTCGTCGCGAACATCCGCGACGAGGTGATCCGCCTGGGCTACGCGGTCAAGCTCGCGGGCATGCTCGGCATGGACGAGGAGCTGGTGCGTCAGTCGGTCGCGCGGGCCCAGCGGGCAGGGGCTGTCGGCGGTGGCAACGGTGGACGCGCCGAGCAGTCCGGGGGCAACAAGGCCTCCGGGGGTGGCCGGCAGTGGAACAACCGGCGGAACGAGGGGCCGGCCGGGGGAATTCAGCAGCCCGACGGGTCGTGGCAGATGCCCGACGGCACCTACATCCTGCCGCCCGAGCCGAAGAAGGGCTGGAAGGGCAAGGACGGCAAGGGCGGTAAGGGCGGCGGCAACTGGGGTGAGCGGGACCGTCAGCGCTGGAACAACGGCGAGGGCAAGACCGGTTTCAGCGGCGGCCAGAACGTCAACGGCGGCCAGAACTTCAACGGGGGCCAGAACTTCAGCGGCGGCAACTCGTGGGACGAGCCGCCGCCCGAGGACATGCCCCCGCCCGAAGACGAGCCGCCGTACGACGCGTACGAGAACCACGGCGGGCCGGTGACACCCGGCACCACCACGTCACCCACACAGGTGCCCGAAACGCCCCGTCGTCCACCGCGTCCCACATTGTCGCGCCCCGACCCCCGCGACAAGAACGCGGCGATCGAGCGGCAGGCGCTGGAGTGCATGCTGCAGGTGCCGCGCCTGGTGCCGTCGGCCGAGACCGACGCGCTGCCCGCCGACACCTTCCAGACCCCGCTCTACCGGGCGATTCACGAGGCGATCCGGGGCGCGGGCGGGATCGCGGTCGCGGTCGGCCTGACCGAGGCGGCCTGGGTGGCCCTGGTGCAGGACTTCGCCCCCGACCCGGTCGTCCCGATGATCACCGAGCTGGTGGTGGCGCCGCTGCCCACGCTCGAAGACGAGGTGGCGCTCGCCCGCTACGCCGCGGGCATGATCCTGCACATCGCCGAAGCCCAGCTGGCGCGCGAGATCTCGTCGCTCAAGGCGGCCTGGCAGCGCGGTGAGGACGTCGGGATGCGGGTCATGGAGCTCGAGATCGCCAAACGTGCTCTCTCCGAGCGGAAGCACGGTGTGACCTGATGAAACTGATTCCCCGTCTGCCCCGGAAGGCCGTCATGCCCGAGGGCATGTCCGAGTCCCTCGGCCTCGACGAGCCGGGCACGCCGCGTCTGCTGGCCTGGTCGATCCTGGTCGGCGGGGGAGCGGCCGCGGCCACCACCCGGGACCTGCGCATCGTCACCCCGCGCGGCGAGCGGATGGTGCGCAGCTGGGACGCGGTGGATCAGGCCGTCTGGGAGCAGAACTCGCGCATGCTGGTGATCTGGTGGGTCGACACCCGCAAGACCACCCCGCTGGAGATCCAGGACGATGTGGGCCGGCTGCCCGAGGTGGTGCGTGAGCGCGTGCAGTCGTCGGTGGTGCTGAGCGCGAGTGTGCCCATGCCGCGCGGCAAACCGGCCCGGGTGGCCCTGCGCCGAGACCCGGACGGGCAGCTGATCGCCCAGTCGATCCTGCCGCCGGGCGTGAAGGCCGAAGATCCGCGGGTGCGGGCCGTGATCGAGGCGGCGCTCGCCGACCTCTGGGCCGACGCCGGTGAGCGGGAACTGAACGCCGGTGCACCCCCGGCCCTCTGAGCCAGACGATCGAAAGGCAACACCCTCCTCATGGACAACGGCTACGGCGGCCCGGAGAGCTACGACCCGGAGTACGGCGCGCCGCTGGCCCACAACTGGAACTTCGAGAGCCGGCGGCGGCCCGCCCCGTCGCCGGACGCCTCCGCCGAGGAATCGCTCACCGTCGAGGAGCCGGCCACCGTCGAGCATCCGCACGACCCGCTGGCCGACCGCGAGCTGACGTTCCTGCTCGGGGCCGCCTACCAGGCGATCCTGGCCTCCTCGGGCGCCGAGATGCACACGGCGGGCTACGACGGCCTGCGCCCGGTGCACGACACGATCCTGCACACGCTGCACGAGGGCGGGCACACCAGCGGGGAGCTCGCCGAGGTGCTCGGGATCAGCCAGAAAGAGACCGTGCAGCTCATCCGCGACCTGGAGAAGCGCGGTCATCTGCGTCAGGCCCCGCACCCCTCGGGCGGGCGGCGCGTGCTCTACGTGCTCACCGACAAGGCCCAGCAGCACCTGCGGGCGGCGGGCTACGTGCAGGCCCGGCTCGAGACCCGTCTGGTCGAGAAGGTCGGCGCCGAGGGCATGAGCGAGCTGCGCTCGCGTCTGGCCCAGCTGGTGCGGGCGCAGGTGGGCGACGAGGTGCCCCCACCGCGCTTCTCCTGAAAGTTTCTCGCGGACGGTGTCGAGAACGCCGGGTGCCGATCGTCGGGTTGAGTGAGGCTGGCCATCGAGGTCCCGGCCCACTCGACGAAAGGGCATTCCCGTGCGCTACCTGATCCTGCTCAAGGCCGCCGAGAACCAGCTGGGCGGCACCCCTCCGCCGGAGCTGTTCGCCGAGATCGCGAAGCTCGGGGAGGAGGCGACGAAGGCCGGTGTGCTGCTCGACACCGCTGGGCTCACCCCCTCGGCCGCCGGTACCCGGGTGTCGCTGGAGGACGGGAAGATCAGTGTCACCGACGGCCCGTTCACCGAGGCCAAGGAGACCATCGTCAGCTACGCCATGTACGAGCTGCGCAGCCAGGAGGAGGCCGTCGAGTGGACGCGGCGGTTCCTTCAGGTGCACGTGGACTTCTGGCCGGGCTGGGAGGGCTCGTCCGAGATCCGCCGGGTGATGGGGCCGGAGGACTTCGGTGCGGCTTTCGCCCCGGAGTGATTCACTGCGGGGATGCCGTCCCCGCACGCCCTGATCGAAGGCGTCTTCCGGGTCGAGGCCACGCGGATCGTCGCCTCCGTCGCCCGGATGGTGCGCGACGTCGGCGTGGCCGAGGAGATCGCCCAGGACGCGCTGGTCACCGCGCTCGAGCAGTGGCCGGTGAAGGGCACGCCCGACAACCCGGCGGCCTGGCTGATGACGACGGCGCGCAACCGGGCGATCGACCGGATCCGACGTGAGGCGCGGCTGGCCGAGAACCTGGTCGAGCTCGGCCACCGGCTGCCTTCCGACGTCGTTCCCGAGATCGACACCATCGAGGACGACGTGCTGCGGCTGGTCTTCGTCACCTGCCACCCGGTGCTGGCCCCCCAGAACCGGGTGGCACTGGCGTTGCGTCTGCTCGGTGGTCTCACCACCGCCGAGATCGCCCGTGCCTACCTGGTGCCGGAAGCCACCGTGGCGCAACGCATCACCCGGGCCAAGCGCACCCTGGCCGAGAAGAAGGTGCCGTTCGAGGTGCCCGCTGGCGACGAGCGGCCGGCCCGCCTGGCGTCGGTGCTCGAGGTCGTCTACCTGATCTTCAACGAGGGCTACTCGGCCAGTTCCGGCGACGACCTGCTGCGTCCCGCCCTCTGCCACGACGCCCTGCACCTGGGGCGCACCCTCGCCGCCCTGATGCCCGCCGAACCCGAGGTGCACGGTCTGCTCGCCCTTCTCGAGCTGCAGGCCTCTCGCTTACGGGCCAGAACGGGGGACGACTCGGCACCGGTTCCGCTCGACCGCCAGAACCGCGCGCGGTGGGACCAGTGGCTGATCCGGCGAGGGCTGGCCGGACTCGAGAAGGCCCAGGGGCTGGGCGGCACCTTCGGGCCGTACACGCTGCAGGCCGCGATCGCGGCCGAGCACGCCAGGGCCCGCACCCCCGACGACACCGACTGGATGCGGATCGCCGCGCTCTACCAGGTCCTGCTCGGGGCACTGCCGACGCCGGTGGTCGCGCTGAACCGGGCCGTCGCGCTCGGCCGGGCCCTGGGCCCGCAGGCCGGGCTGGACGCCGCCGACGCCCTGGCCGGTGAACCCGCCCTGCGCACGTACCCCCTGCTGCCCGGGGTGCGCGCCGACCTGCTGGCCCGGCTCGGCCGCATCGACGAGGCCCGGGCCGAGTTCGAGCGGGCGGCCGCGATGACCGGCAACGTCTCCGAGCGGGAGGCCCTGCTGTCGCGGGCGCGTGAACTCCCGTAACGATGCGTCGTCGATTTCATCTGATCGACCCAAGCCGGAACACGAGAGGCGTTACGTCTCCTAAGGTCTGGCTGTGCTGAAAGCGGTGAGTGGGGCGTTCGTCGTGGTGGGGTCGGGATGCCGGCTCTGGCTGCGGCACTGGCCGGTGCTGCTGTCCATCGCGCTGTTCGCCCTGGCCGCCCGCAACGGCGCGCTCTGGGCCTCGGTCCGGATCAGCGATTTGAACAACACCGCGGGCATCTTCACCCTGGTGCTGGCCCCGCTCGCGACCGTGACCGGCATCGTGCTCATGCTCTACACGCTGCGCCGGTCGCTGCCCGCCATCAGCGACGCGGCCGCGGTGGTCGCGCCCCTCGACCCGGTGCGGCACCGTGAGCGCCGTCTCCTCGACGTGCTGGCCAGCGTGCTCGTGCCGTTCCTGGCGGTGTACGCGGCCTACGGGTTCCTCGAGGAGGACACCGACCGCTACCTCAACGCGCTGCTCGGTGAGGAGTTCGCGCAGAACGACTACTTCTCCGGGCTCGCCGGGGTCAGCAACAACCTCGACCGCTTCGAGATCGGCGGCCCGTGGGTCGAGATCGGGGTCGTGGCCGGGGCGATCGTGCTCCGGTTCGTCCTGGCCAAGCTCGAGGGCCGGCGGCGGTGGGTGGGCCTGGCCTTCGTCGGGGCCTACGTGGAGGCGCTCTGGCTGGTCGCGGTCACCGTGCGGCTGACCAGCTACCAGGACGCGGCCTGGGCCTGGGCCGAGAGCCGGCGCGGGGTGGAGATGTTCGTCGGCGGCTGGGAGGCGATGCTGCGGCAGCTCGGCCCGGTCGCCGGGGCCGTCGACGCGGCCGGTGCCTGGACCCTGGACCTGATCTCCAGCGTCGACTCCCTGGTCGTGGTGCCCGTCGCCTGGCTCACGGTCGGTGCGGTGGTCTACGGGCACCAGCTGGTTCCGCCGCCGAACCCGCCGGAACCCCGCATCCTGCGCGTCGTTCCGGGCCCGGTGCGGCGTGCGGGCACCGAGATGCTGGGGGAGGTGGCCGAGCGGTTCACCGGCCTGTTCGGCGGGCTGCGTCAGCTCGCGGTGGCCGGGCTCGGCCCGATGATCGTGTTCGGCCTGGCCTTCCTGGCCTCGCAGCGGCTCGAGGACGGCCTGCGCGAACTGGCCCGCCTGCTGCTCGGCCCGCGACCGGCCACCGTCTGGCTGGGGTTCGCGCCGCACATCGACATCGTGACCCGGGCGATCGGCCTCAGCGTCACGATGTGCCTGCTGGCCGCGGCGATCGAGCGGGTGCTGTCGCACACCGTTCCCGTGGACCCTGCGGCTCAGGAGCCGGTCAGTTCGCCGTCCTGAAGGCGATGTACTCCGGCATCTCCCACCACAGGTCGACCTCGGTGAGCTTCGCGCTCGCGGGAACCACCCAGACCGGCGTGACCGTGTACGAGGCCGGCCGCGGCTGCTCGTCCGCCGCGGGCATGCGGAGTTCCTTCATCAGGACGACGGGCCCGGGGGAGTCGGCGGGGACGCAGGGCGACGTCGGCTGGCCGCCGGCGGCCAGGGTCGCCACGTAGCTGTAGCGGTTGCCCGCGTCGTCGCGCAGGGCCATCGAGCAGCCGGTGAGAGACGTGGCCGGGTCGGCCCGCACCGACAGCGTCACCCGCACCGCGACCGCGCCGTCGGGCAGCTGGTAGTCCATCGAGCCGGTGGCCTCCGCCGCGGACAGCGGTTCCACCGCGTCCAGGCGGGCTTTCAGCGACATCGTGTGCTCGCCGTCGGTCAGCTCGTAGGGCTGCGAGTAGGCGAACCACTCACCCTGCGCGGCCGGCCGGGCCTCGTGCAGCTCGGAGTCCCACCAGTACGTCTTCACCCGGTCCGAGCTGGCCGCCAGCGCGCACAGCAGCGCGATCGGCAGCACCCCGAGACCCCAGCGGTTGCGGGTGAGCCAGCCCAGCTCACGGTCGAGGTGGCGGATCGACCTGCTCACGACCCGCTCACCGTCCCCGTCTGATGGCCGCCTGCTTCACGCCGTGCGCACGATCTCCGGGCGCACGATCTCGGCGCACGAGCCTCACGCACGAGCCTCACGCACGAGCCCGTCTCACGATCCCGTCACGATCCCGGCTCACGACGAGGTGACCGGGCCCTCGCAGGCGCTCGCCGACGCGGCCGTCGTGGCCGCGTCCTGCACACCCGGGGCCAGGTCGGAGCTGTCGCCCACCACGACCGACCGGTCGTTGCCGCTCCACGACCGCACCTCCTCGGCGGTGACGCCGAGATCGATGTCGGTCATGTCGTCCTGGTCGAGGTAGGTGCTGTTCAGAGCGATGCGCAGCCGGGCACCGGGCACCGCGTCGGCCGGCATCTCGACCGCCACGGTGGCGTAGCGGGCGATACCGACCTGGGCGATGCCCGGTTCCCACGAACCCCGGCCGTTGGTGGTCGGCCGGAACAGGCGTCCCTGACGGTCTTCGATCGCCGCGTACTGCAGGGTGGCGGTCTCGCCCCGGGCCACGATCTTCACCGGCACGGTGACGAACACACCGGGCGAGCGGAAGCTGAACCGGTCGTAACCCGCCGTCAGGCACGAGGAACCGGACACCGACGTCGCCGTCACCTCGGCGTAGCGCAGCTCGACCGGCTTGCCCACCGACCCCTGCTGCTTGAACAGCGGGATGAAGTCCGGGTCGTCCTTGCCGAACTGGGTGACGAACCGGCCCACCGCCAGCGCCGCGATCAGCAGCACCACGACCACGATCACGCGCCCGGCGGTCACCTTCTTCTGGCCCGGCGTCTCCCGCGGATGACGGGGGCCGCCGTGCCAGTTCGGGTCGCGGCGAGGGTTGGCGGCGCCGTAGACCGGTTCCGGTCCGCCGAGCAGCCGGGGGCCGCCCTCGTCCCAGTAGCGCTCGTCCCAGTCCTTGGCATCGCGGCTCTGGGGCTCGCGCGGGGTGGGCTCGCGCCCTCCCAGGTCGCGGCTGACCGAGCCGGCCAGCTCGGGCGGCACGACCGCTCCGGACCGGCCGGGGTGACGGGCCTGACCGGCCTGACCGGCCTGACCGGCCTGACCGGCCTGGCCGGCTCGGTCCGGCGGGCCGGGCTGACCCGGCTGCTGGGGGTCGTCCTGTTCCTGCTGCCAGTCGTCGTCCCACGGACGCACCGAGCGGTTCTGCTGCCCGAAACCCCCCGGCTGACGCGGCTGCTCACCTGACCCGGCGTAGCCGCCGAGCTGCTGGGCGGGCTGGACCTGCTGCCAGCCCGGAGCCCCCTCAGGGCCCTGGTCGCCGGCGTCCGGGGCCTCGTCCCAGTCGGACACCGGCGGCTGCGAGCCCGTCTGGTAGTCCTCGAACGACGACCATTCGACCTGCTGGAAGCCGGCCGGTGCGGTCTGCGGGTACTCCGGGTCCTGGTAGGGGGTGGCGTACTCGATGCGGCCGCTCGGGGGCTGCTGGTAGTCGCCGTAGTCACCTGTCCGGTACTCGCCCTGGTTCGGCTCCCGCCAGTCCTGAGCGACCGGGTCCTGCCAGTTCTGAGCGACCGGGTCCTGCCAGGTCTGGGCACCCGGCTGCTGAGCCTGGGCGCCGGAGTCCTGCCAGTTCTGGTCACCGGAGTCCTGCCAGCTGGGCGTTTCGGACCGGGGCTGGGCGCCGGAGTCCTGCCAGCTAGCCGTGCCGGACTGAGCCTGTGCACCCGAGTCCTGCCAGTTCTGGGCACCCGGCTGCGGAGTCTGCGCCCCGGAGTCCTGCCGGCCACCGTCGTTCTGCTCGGGCGGCGGCCAGGAACCCAACTGCCCCGCACCCTGCCCGGATGCCGGCCCCGGCCAGGGAGCCTCGGACGGATCCGGACGCGTCGCGGATCCCGGCTGCGGCCAGGCATTTCCGCCGACCTGCTCGCCGGCCCCGGACTGCCACGGAGCCTGCCCCGCCTGCTGCCCCTGAGGACCGGACTGCTGCCACCCCGGACCCCCCTCCGGCCCGGCGGAACCCGGCGCGACAGCCGAACCCGGCTGCGCCCCGGAACCGGGCTGGACAGCTGAGTCCCACGGTGCCGCCTGCCCCGGACGACGGGTCGGCCCGGAGTGCGGCCCGGAGTCCCGCGCCACCGGCCCGCCCTGGCCGACGGGCCCCGAAGACTGACTCACGGGCCCGGAGGACTGGCCCAGCGGCCCGGAAGGATGACTCGCAGGCCCCGAAGACCGGCCCACCGGTCCCGAAGGCTGCCCCGACGCCCCAGGTCCACCCGGCGCAGCACCAGGTCGACCCGGCACGACGCCAGGTCCACCCGGCTCGCCCACCGGACCCCGCGCGTCCCAACGCGCCGCCTGCTGCTCACTCGCCGCCTGCCGCGCACCGCTGAAGAACGCGCTGCCCCCGGCCGTGGCCGGGTACGACACCGGCGGCTCGTACTTCGTGCCGGACTGCCGCGAGTCCGCCGCGAACAGTCCTCCGGAGTCCGGGCCCGAGTCGTTGCTGAACGCCGCCGCCGCACCGGCCCACTGCTGGTGCGCGTTCTCGCGCGGGCGCTCGCCGTCCGGCCGCTCCCACCCGTTCGCGAGCGGGATCGGCCGCCCGGTCACGTCGCGGTACACCGGCTGCAGGTCGGCGTCGCCCTCCTTGGGCGTGGCCGTGGCGGTCGGGTCGTCGTTCGGCCCGGTCACCGCCAGGGCCGGCCGGGACCAGTCGTTCTGGCTGCTCAAGCGGTCACCTCCGGTGCGGAGGCGGCGATCAGCCGGGTCGCCGTGTTCGTGGTGTCCGTCCCCGCGTTGGTCAAGGTTTCTGTCTCTGCATCTGTCGTCGGTTCGGTCGGGGCCGCCGGATCGTCGCCCGAGGAGGCCGCGCTGCTCCGGACCGGGAGGGTCGACTCGGCCACGACGGCCGCGTCGAACCAGCTCTCGGTGCCCTGGAACGTGTCGTCTCGGAGGGTGTGTCCGACGAGCTGGACCGTGACCTGGTCGGGGGCCTCGGTCGTGCCGCGCTGTTCGTACAGGAACGCGGCCTCATAGGATATTCCGGGCTGCAGCGGGTTCAGGTCACCGCTGTCGGCGTAGTGCAGCAACTGGTCGGCCCGGTGCCGGTCGGTGCGGTCGTCGTCGGCCAGCGTGCTGGTGTCCAGCTCGGGCTCGCTGACGAGACCGTCGACGCCGTTCACGGTGACGGCCTCCCGGGCGTAGAAGGGCTCAAGGGTTTCGTCGCTGGTGTTCTTGACGTCCGCGACGATCGCCAGCCAGCGACTCCCATTCTCCACGGTGTAGACGCCCGGGAGCTCGTCCGCCCACACCAGACGCTTGATCGTGATCTCGAACGGGTCGGCCCGCATGGTCGTGCCGACCTTCACCGGCGTCGATTCGCCACTGCCCTCGGCCTCTTCCAGACCACCGAAGGCCGCGGTCACGCCCAGGATCACGGCGGTCGCGCCCACGCCGAAGGTGCGCAGCGGCTGTTCGAGCAGCCTCTGCGCCACGCCGCTGCGTTCGGCGGCGGGGGTTTCGGGGGGCACGGATGGTAAGGACATCGGGACGGATTCTAGGGACATGCCCCCGTTGTGGTGTGTGATTCTCCTGCGAATGACTGGCCGGAGCATCGCCGTTGCAGAGCGTGAGTGGATGTCACACGTCGAAGTTCACGCCCTGTGCGAGCGGAAGCTCACCGCTGTAGTTCACCGTGTTCGTGGCCCGGCGCATGTAGGCCCGCCAGGCGTCCGAGCCCGACTCGCGCCCGCCGCCGGTCTCCTTCTCACCGCCGAACGCCCCGCCGATCTCCGCGCCCGACGTGCCGATGTTCACGTTGACGATGCCGCAGTCCGAGCCCTCGGCCGAGGTGAACAGTTCCGCCTCGGCCTGGTCGCGGGTGAACACCGATGACGAGAGTCCCTGCGGAACGGCGTTGTTCAGGGCGATGGCCTCGGTGAAGTCGTCGTAGGGGATCACGTAGAGCAGGGGTGCGAAGGTCTCGGCGTGCACGATCGGCGTCTGCCCGGGCATCCGCACCAGGGCCGGCCGCCGGTAGTACGCGTCCGGCGCCTCGTTCTCGAGCTCGCGCCCGCCGCCGGCCACCAGGGTCCCGCCCTGGTGCTCGGCCTCCCGAAGGGCGCGGTCGAGGGCCGAGCTCGAGGACGCGTCGAGCAGCGGCCCGACGAGTGTCCCCTCCGCGGTCGGGTCGCCGAGGGGGAGCCGTTCGTAGACGTCCACCAGCCGCTTCGTCAGCTCGTCGACGACGCTGCGGTGGGCGATGACCCGGCGCATCGTGGTGCAGCGCTGACCGGCGGTTCCCGCGGCCGAGAAGACGATTCCGCGTACGGTCAGGTCGAGGTCGGCCGACGGTGTGACCACCGCGGCGTTGTTGCCGCCGAGTTCCAGCAGGCTGCGGCCGAACCGCTGGGCCACGACCGGCCCCACCGACCGGCCCATCCGGGTCGAGCCGGTGGCGCTGACCAGGTCGACGCCCGGGTGCGCGGCCAGCTGCTCGCCGACCGGACCGTCGCCCAGCACCACCTGGGACACGTCGTCGGGATGGCCGCCCTCCCGCAGCGCGCGCCGCAGCAGCGCGTGCGCCGCGAGTGCGGTGAACGGTGTCTTCTCCGACGGTTTCCAGATCACCGGGTCGCCGCAGACCAGCGCGACGGCGGTGTTCCACGACCAGACCGCCACCGGGAAGTTGAACGCGCTGATGACCCCGACCACGCCGAGCGGGTGCCAGGTCTCCATCAGCCGGTGCCCCGGCCGCTCGGACACCATCGTGCGGCCGTACAGCTGCCGCGAGAGACCGACCGCGAAGTCGCAGACGTCGATCATCTCCTGCACCTCGCCGAGGGCCTCGGAGGTTATCTTGCCCGCCTCCAGGCTCACGAGCGTGCCCAGGTCGGCCTGGTGCTCGGTCAGCAACTGCCCGAACCGCTTGATCACGGCACCCCGGGCCGGGGCCGGAACCCGCCGCCACGCGACGAAAGCCGTGCGCGCCCGGGCGACCGAGTCGTCCACCATCGGGCCCGACGAGAAGGTGACGCCCCCGATCGGCAGCCCGTTGACGGGGGAGTGGACGGGATGATCGCCCGCCATCAGGGTGGTCTCGACGCCGCAGGCCTCGGCGGCCGTGCGGGCACGCCGGGTGAGGGTCTCGGATCCGGGGATGCTGCTGGTCGTCATCGGGCTCCCAACTCAGATCACGTTGTGCTCCGGACGGAGCTGTTGGTTCGCGAAACGCTCGGCGGACAGGCCACTCACGTCGATCACCGGGGCCTGACCCAGGTAGAGGTCACGCATGACCTCACCGGCGGCCGGGCCCATCAGGAAGCCGTGCCCGGAGAAACCGGTGCAGTAGAGGAAACGTGAGACGCCGGGAGCCTCGCCGATCAGCGCGTTGTGGTCGGGCGTCATCTCGTAGAGCCCGGCCCAGCCCCGGCGGATGCCGACCGAGCCCAGCGACGGCACCCGGCGGGACATGGCCGAGGCCAGGTCGTCGAGCCAGTCCGGGGTCGATCTCTGGTCGAAGCCCCAGGTGTCGTGCTTCTCGGCGCCACCCAGGAGCAGGCCCCCGCCCTCGCGGTGGAAGTAGAACGAGGTGCCGAAGTCGATGGTGAACGGCAGGTCGGGCGGCAGGTCGGGAATCGCGGTGCTGACGGCGATCTGGCGGCGCAGCGGACGCACCGGCAGGTCGACGCCGGCCCAGTCGCCGATGCGGCCCGACCACGCCCCGGCCGTGCAGATCACGGCGCCGGTGCGGATGCGCCCGGCCGGGCTGAGCACCGCCTGGATCTCGCCGTCCTCCACGAACATCCCGGTCGCGGGCGTGCCGGTCATGATCGTGACACCGAGTTTCCGCGCCGCCCCGGCGTATCCGGCCACCACCGACTCCGGCGTGCAGTGCCCGTCGTCCGGTGAGAACAGCGCCCCCGTGAGGCCTTCGGTGCTGATCAGCGGCGAAAGACGCTGTGCCTCGGCGACGTCGATCATCCGGCTGGCCACCCCCAGGGCGTTCTGCAGGTCCACGCCCGCCGAGAACGCCTCCACGTCGGTGTCGTCGTCGAGCAGGAAGAGGTAGCCGCTGCGCTCGAGGTCGATCTCCTGGCCGAAGTCCTGCCGGAAGCGCCGCAGCGTCTCCAGACCCCGCTGACCGAGCTGGATGTTCACGGCGTCGGAGAACAGCGCCCGTACCCCGCCCGCCGCCTTGCCGGTGGAACCGCTGCCGAGCTGCCCGCTCTCCAGCACCACCACGTTCTCCACCCCGGCCGCCGCGAGGTGGTAGGCCGTGCTCAGGCCCATCACCCCGCCGCCGATCACGACCACATCGGCCTGAGCAGGAGGAACGGGACGCGGCGAGCGTGAGGACGGGGTGGCCATGTGTCATGGTACGAAATCGCCGGGCGGAAGAGCAGTGGCCCGGCATCAGCCGTCGGCCTCGACGGACGCCAGGTCGAGCGTCCCGTCCGGCCCGATCCGCACGTTGCCGAGCCGGTCCGACCACACCGACTGCTGGGCGTCGTACCAGAGCGGGATCACGGGCATCGGCTCCGCGAGCAGCGCCTCGGCCTGCCGGTAGGTCTCCAGGGCGTCGTGCGGGTCCTGCTCGTCGGCGCGGGTGATGAGCCGGTCGAACTCCCGGCTCGACCACCGCGTACGGTTCGAGCTGGAGCTGGTGACGTAGGGCGCCTCGACGAAGTTCTGGATGTGCGGGTGGTCCATGCCCCAGGAGCCGTGGAAGAGCCCGCTGATCGCGGCGTCGCCCTGGGCGTCCATGTACTCGGCGTTGGTCGGGTAGGCCTTCTTCTCGCAGGCCAGGCCCAGGGTCTCGGTGATGTCGCGGCAGATCGCGCCGGCCGTGCGGGCGGCGTCCGGCCGGGTGGCGTCGTAGCTGAACGAGACCGGGCCGTCGAAATCCGTGGCGGCCAGGTACTTCCGGGCGGCGTCCGGGTCGTAGGTGCACAGTTCGCCGCAGGCGCCCGGCCGGTAGCCGTACGCGACCGGTGACACCCACCCGGTCGCGGGAATCCGGCTGCCGGAGAGAACGCCGGCGGCGATGGTGTCGCGGTCGATCGCCGTCGAGAACGCCTTGCTCAGGTCCGGGTCGTCACGGTAGGCGGGGTCGTACTGCGGCACCATCACGAATTCGACCGTACCGAGCGCCTTGTCGGCGAAGTGCCCCGGGTGGTCGGTGCGGTAGCGGTTGCCGGCCCGGTCGTCGGCCGGTACCTGAGCCATGAAGTCCAGGTCGCCGCTGAGGGTCTCGTCGTAGGCGGCGTCGTCGGAGGGGTAGGTGCGCAGCCTCACCTCGGCGACCCGGGCCTGGTCGTCGCCTCCGTAGCGGGGCCAGCGGGTCAGCGTCGCCGAGGTTCCGGAGTCCGGGGCGGGGGTGAACACGAACGGGCCGTTGCCGACGGGGTGTTCGCCGAACGCCTCCGGGTCCTCGAAGAACACCGGCGGCAGGGGGGAGAACGCCGTGGAACCGAGCACCGACGGGAAGTATGACTGCGGGTTCTCGAGTTCGATCGTGAACTCCTGGCTGTTCACCTTTTTCAGCCCGGACAGGGTGCGGGCGGACGGTTCCGGCGCCTCCTGCGGCCCGCCTCCGTCGGGGTCGGGCGGGTTCAGGGCGGCGTAACCCACGATCGAGGCGAAGTAGTAGTTGTTCAGAGCCGCGTTCGGCCCGTAGGCGGCCCAGTTCCAGGCGTCGACGAAGCTGTCGGCGTCCACGAGCGAACGGTCGTGGAAGAGCTGGTCCGGCTTCAGCCGCACGTGCCAGATCCGGCTGTCGTCGGAGGTGACGGACTCGGCCATCGCCATCCGCGGCTCGGCGGAGCCCGGATCGGCGCGCACCAGGCCCCGGAACACGCTGCCGACGATCTGCAGGCCGCCGGGTTCCTGGGTGTGGGCCGGGGTCAGCGGGTTTCGCGGCTCGTCGAGGTAGAGGGTGATGCCGGCGTCCGGGTCGCCCCCGGCCGAGGGAGATCCACCGGGGTCCTGGGGCCAGAAGATCACCGCGATCACCGAGATCAGGGCGACGGCGCCGGCGACGATCAGGATCCAGCCCCTGCGGTTGCGGGCGCTTCTCGGGGCACCTGGTTTCGGGGTGGCGGGTTTCGGGGTGCCTGGTTTCGGGGTGGCGGGTTTCGGGGTGGCGGGTTTCGGGGTGGCGGGTTTCGGGGTGGCCGACGGGGGACGCGTCGGTCGGGACGGGGTGTCGGGTGCCGGCTCGGGTGGGTCGAGACTCTCACGGGTTCCTCGCACCGGCAGCGGTTTCGAGCCGGCCGGGCCGATCACCTCGATGCTGGTGCCCAGCTCCTGCCCGGGCTCGGGAGCCCATTCCAGGGTGAGCTGCTCGTCGCGGCGCACCACCCGGACGTGCTCGTCGGGGGCGAGGGACAGGGTGGCCAGGGCCAGGGGCGGGCCACTGATGGCGACCAGGCGCCGTACCGGGGCGTCGAACGTGGAGGGCACAGTGCCGAAATCGACGTGGTCGGGCGCCAGGACGACCTCGAGCGTGTCCAGGGCCCGCCGGGCGGCGTCGCTGACGGCGCGGCTGTCGTCGGTGGTGAGTTCGCCCAGGAGCCGCCGGGCGCTCTCGGCCGCCGACAACTCGGAACCCCTGGCCAGGCGGCCCAGTTCGGTCACGGCGGCCTCACGCACCGCGGTGTAGGCGTCGCGCGCGAGCTCCGGGAGCCGTTCGGGCAGCGGCCCGGGGCGCACGACCCGGTTCGGGTTCCGGGCGATCGAGATCGTGCCCCGGACGTCGAACTCCCACTTGCTCGGCGTCTGGTTCGGGGTACGCCGCCGTACCTCCTCGTGCACGTAGTCGTAGAGCTCGGGGAGGGAGACGAACCCGTCGTCGTCGGCGTCCGCCTCACCGGTGCGGATGCCCCGCACCAGGGAGTCGGTGAACAGCGAGGGACCAGGGCCGGAGGAGTCCCGCAGCGACTCGCCCTCGAGGGCGTACTCCATCGCGGTGGACGCCGTGATCACGACGTAGCCGTGCCCCTGGCCCACTCCCGCCGTCGCGGCCTCGGGCAGCTCCTCGGCCAGGTGTTCGCGCAGGTCGACGTCGCCGGGGGTGCGGGCGGTGACCCCGCGCTCGAAGGCCCCGCCGTAGCAGCAGTCGAGCAGGAGCACGACGCGCCGGGCCCGGCTGCGGCGGATCAGGCGGTTGATCAGCGCGGTGTCGACCGCGGTGGTCTCCAGGAAGTCGGCCCGGGTGTCGCGGGTGGCCAGGAAGAGGCGGCCGGCGGTGTCTTTCAGCCCGTGGCCGGAGAAGTGGATGAGCACGAGGTCGTCGGGCGAGCGGTCGTGCAGCACCTCCTGCACGCGGCGCTGCACCCGGTCGGCGGGCTCGTTGTGCAGCAGGTCGGTCTCGAAGTCGCCGAGCTCGGGATCGCCGAGCACCTCGTCGAGCGCGGCGATGTCGACGGCCGGGCTCTCGAGGGCGCGAAGGCCCGGGTGGTCGTGCTGGTCGGTGGCGATGAGCAGCGCCAGACGCCGCCCGGTCACGGGGTGCGGTCGGGCGGGGCCTGGCCACCGGGGGCGGTGCCGGCCGGGGGCCCGGCCTGAGCTTGGGGCCCGGCCTGAGCTTGGGGCCCGGTCGCGGGCCCGGCCTGGTCTCCCGACCGGACGAACTCGTCGATCAGCCGGTCCTGCTGCTGGCGGTCGATGCCGGTCAGCACGATGCGGCGGTCACCGATGGACAGTTCCGCGGTGCGTGCGGCCTCGCGCGCCCCGAGCCAGCCGCGCACCGCGCCGAGCACCAGCTCGAACAGCGGGACCGAGTTCTGCAGGGTGAGGATCAGCCCGCCCACGGTGACCGGGTCGACGGCCCGGGTGCGGTCGGGAGCCTCGCCCGGAATCGGCTCCAGCGCATCGAGATCCAGCGCGTGCAGGTCTTCGCGCAGCGCGATCACGGAGAGTTCGAAGGCCTCGGGCGACGAGCCCGCGTCGGTCAGGACCACCGTGATCACCGTCGGCATCGTTCCCCCTCACCCGATGGACAAGTCGGGCAAAGGCTATGACATCGATGGTCTTCGTGTCCCCCGAACGACCGGTGAGGGTTCCGCGAGGGGTGACCACCACGTCCATCATCGGGCGGCATCGAGCACTGACTCTGTGTGCCGAGCGGCTGGCCCGATCGGGTGGCCGGGCCCCTCGGGCTCAGGCCCGCCGGGCGTGCCCCCGATCCAGAACCGGACGCTGGATGGGGGATCCGGGGCGAGGAGACGTGGTGCCGACGCTGGCTGCTCGTGCCCTCGTGGTCGTTCTCACCGCGGCGGTGGCCTCGCTGCTGGGCTGGGCCGGGCTCGGGCCGCTGGAGGACGCGTCGGCCTGGGAGCCGGTCTGGTGGCCGCTGTCCGGGTTCGGGGCCGTGCTTCTGGTGTTCGCGTCCCGGCGGTTCTGGCCCTGGATCGTGGCCGGTCTGGCGCTCGGGTCGTCGACGATCGTGCTCTTCCTCGAGCCGGACCTGGTGAATCTCGGCGGTCTGGTGGCCGGTCTGGTCGAGAACGTGCTGATCGCCCTGCTGCTGCGCCGGCTGCGGCCGCGCAGCGCGCTCGACGAGTCGCTGCTCGACACCGTGCGGGTACTGGTCAGCGTGCTGGCCGGGAGCGCCGTGGCATCGGTGGCGTTCGCCGTCGTCGGGGCCTCGAGCGACCGCACGCTCCTCAGCCTGTGGTCGGAGTTCACCCGTAACCACCTGCTGGCCCTGATGCTGGTCTCGCCGTGCCTGGCCGTGAGCATCGACCGCGACGAACTCCTCCTCGAGCTGCGCGAGCACCGCCGGAACCTGGAATGGCTGGCCCAGCTGGGAATCTCGGCCGGGATCACCGCCCTGGTCTTCCTCACCTACCAGGGCGTGGTGGGGTCGTCGATCCTGGTACTGCCGCTGATCTGGGGTGCCCTGCGACTCGGGCCGCTGCGCACGATGATCACGCTGCTGGTGATCGCGACCCTGAGCACGCTCGGCACCAATCACGGTCTGGGCTCGATCGCGGCCCGGGGGAGCGGCGCCGAGGAGGTGCTGACGCTGCAGGTGGCACTGGGCGTGCTGGCCCTGACCACGATGGTGACGTCGGTGGTCGGGCGGCTGCGGGAGCGGGCGATGGCGCTGGTCGAGGAGCGCACCGGTGACCTGAACATGGCCGAGCGGGTGGCCGGGATGGGCTCGGCGCGGTGGGATCCCGCGACCGGGCGCACGATCTGGAGCGAAGGGCTGCACCTGCTGCTCGGCACCGACCCGGGACACGTGCGCCCGAGCCCGGAGGAGTACCTCACCCGGATCCACCCGGACGACCTGGAACGGGTCAGTGAGGACGTCGGACGGCTGGCGCGGGAGGGGAGGGCGTACACGCTGGAGTACCGGATCGTGCGGGACGACGGCGAGACCCGGGACGTGGTGCTGCGCACCGCGACCGAGCGCCGCCCCCGTCTTCACTCCGTCTTCACGGTGGTGCAGGACGTCACCCAGGCCCGCGCCGCGGCCGCCGAGGTGCGCCGCGCGCACGACGAGCTGGCCGCGGTGCTGGACGCCGTGACCGGCACCGCGATCCTCGGCGTGGGCGGACCCGACGGCCTGGTCACGTTCTTCAACATCGGGGCCGAGAACCTGTTCGGCTACCGCGCCGACGAGGTGATCGGGAAGCTCACGGCGCTGCAGATGCACGCACCCGACGAGCACCAGCCGGCCGGCGGGGAGCACCCGTTCGCCACGATCACCACCGCCCTCGACGAGCAGGGCGCCTACTCCGAGCAGCGCACCTTCCTGCGCAAGGACGGCTCGATGTTCCCCGGGCAGCTGACGGTGACCGCCCAGCAGGGGCCCGACGGGCGCCCTCTCGGCTTCATCGGTGTGATCACTGACCTCAGCCGGGTGCTGACGACCCAGGAAGAGCTGGCGGAGAGCGAGAAACGGTTCCGGCTGGCGTTCGACACCTCGCCGATGGGGATGGCGATCGTGTCGCTGGAGCCGGAGAGCGCGGGCCGGCTGCTGCGCGTCAACGGGGCCCTGAGCGAGTTCGCCGGGATCAGTGAGGAACGCATGGTCGGGGCGCCGGTGGGTGACTTCCTGCGTGACGGCGGGCAACTGCACGAGGCGATGGCCAACATCGCCGAGATGGTCGCCGGGCAGAGGGAGTCGTTCACCTCGGAACGCCACCTGGTGCGCCCGGACGGAGGGCAGCGCTGGGGCCGGATCTCGGCCTCGGCGGTGCGGCCCGACGGGGACCGGGAGCCCTACCTGATCATGCTGGTCGAGGACATCACGGCCCGCAAGGAACTCACCGAGCGGCTGCAGCACGAGGCCGCGCACGACTCGCTGACCGGCCTGCCCAACCGCCTGCACCTGCACCGCCAGCTGGAACGCGAGCTGCGGGAACGGCATTCGGGGCACGTCGCGGTGCTGTACCTGGACCTGGACGGGTTCAAGGCGGTGAACGACCTGCAGGGGCACGGCGCCGGGGACGAGCTGCTGGTGCAGGTGGCCGACCGGATCGCGGCGTCGGTGCGTTCGTCCGACGTGGTGGCCCGGCTCGGTGGGGACGAGTTCGCGGTGCTGTGCCCGGGAGTGCCCGACGTCGGCACCGCGATGCGGATCGGCTGGAGCGTGCTGGCGGCGCTGTCGCGGGAGTTCGACCTGAGCGAGACCCGGGCCCGGGTGGGCGCGAGCATCGGGGTGGCCGTGGCGATCGAGGGGGACACCGGTCCCGACCTGCTGCACGCGGCCGATCAGGCGATGTACGCGGCCAAGCGGGCGGGGAAGGGGCGGGTGCAGCTGAACGCGCGGTGACGCGTGAGGTCAGCCGGGCCCCACAACGACGAAAGGGACCCTGTCGGGTCCCTTCGCTGGCTCCCCCCACTGGACTTGAACCAGTAACCCTGCGGTTACTCATCCTTGCAGGTAGTGAAGATATCTGAATCCCGCTCGATTCCAACGTATTCGGGCGCCGATGGTCCAGTAGATCGCCCGATTGCCCCGGTCATACCCCTCCGAACGGATGAGGTCGAAGTCACCAAACGGGTGAGCATTCGAACAGGTGTACGAAAAATTTCGATGATCTCTATACAGGCGAGGGCGGTCTGAGTGAGAGTCAGGGGCATGACGAAATCGACATGGATTCGTGTCACTGACGCCTACCGTGAGGAACTTCTCGCCGCCGGGGGATCTCCCGGCTCTGTCCGGGTCAGAAGCGTCCATCTGCGCAAACTCGAGCGCGAGCTCGAGGCCGCGGGGTACAGCAGCCCCCTGAACGCCACCCGGCAGGACCTGCTGAGCTTCATGGCCAACTCCCGGTGGTCGCCGGAGTACCGGCGCTCGATCCGCTCCACGGTGGTCGGTGTGTACGCCCTGGCGGCCGCCGACGACATGCGGGCCATCCCGGTCAACCCGGCCGACCGCTTGCCTCGTGTCCGGGTGCCGATGGGCGTGCCGCGGCCGGCCTCGGACGAGCAGATCGAGTGGGCCCTCGACCGGGCTGACGAGCGCATCTGGCTCGCGATCATGCTCGGCGCGGTGCCGGGCCTGCGTCGTGCTGAGATCGCCGGGGTGCACGTCGACCACCTGCGCGCCGGCAAGCTGTGGATCAAGGGCAAGGGGGGCAAGGAGCGGGAGGTGCAGGTGCCGCGCGTGATCGGCGACCGCATCCGGTCACAGGCCCACCCGCAGTTCGGGTGGGCCTTCCCGAACTGCTCACCGATGCACCCGCAGTTCCACGGCCGGCACCTCAGCCCCGACCGCATCGGCCACCTGGTCGGCGGCGCACTGCCGAAAGGGGTCACGACGCACCAGCTGCGGCATGCGGCCGCCAGCTACCTGCACAACACGTGCGGACTGTCGATGGAGGAGCTGCGGATCGTGCTCGGGCACGCGAGCATCAGCACCACGCAGCGGTACGTGCGGGCGAACACCGCCCGGGCCGACCAGGCGCTCGAGGGCGCAGCGACCAGATTCGTGCGGCGGCCGGTCCTGCGCTCAATTCCGGCCTGACTCAAGATCTCTACGACAATTGCGAATAGCGCGGGCCGCCAGGCTGGACCCCCGGCGACCCGCTGGCACCGAGACCCCCAAGGAGGGTACGAGCCGCAATGAGAATGCACTCTGCGCCTGTGAAGCGCCACTACGCCACCCCTAGAAGCGCGTTAAGACGTCCACATGACGGCAGTCCGCTGCTGATGTAGCGACACTGCACCAGGAAGGGCCCCGACCGAGCGGGATGCGGTCGGGGCCCTTCTATGTGCGTCGTGCTACTCGCTCAGCCTCAGCCTCAGGCGAGGTGGTCGAGCTCGCCGGCCTTCGCGCCGGCCACCCAAGCTGCGAATGCGGTGCCGTTGAGGTGCAGCGTCGGGCCGTGCCCGTGCTGCTTGGTGTCTCGCACCTCGACGTTGGCGGTCCGCCTCATCTCGACACAGCTGTTCGCTTGAGCGCTCTTCTGAGCCTTGATCCACGTAGAGGGATCGGGGGCGTCTGCCGTCATTCCTGAATCTCCTTGAGCGGGATTGCTTTTCGGCGAATCACGCCGAAAAGGCGGGCGTACTCCTCGACCTGACTCGGGATGTCCCAGTACCTCCCTTCGAGCGCCGACTCTGTGTAGACCACATGCGGGTATCTGCCGTCGGACTGCAGCACCGTGAATGCACCTGTCATCCACGGGTGCAGGCCGCATGAGTAGGCCCACACGCGGATTTCGATGCCCTTCTGTCGGGAGAGGCGCGACAGGTGGGCAAGCTGCTCGGACATCACCTGCGGAGAGCTCAATCGGGCCCGCAGCACGGCCTCGTGGAGCACGAACCGCAACGTCGGGCGGTCCTGGCGGGCGAAAATGCGTTGCTGTCGCTCGAGGCGGAAAGACAGCCTCTGACGGCGTGTCTCAGCGCTTGCACGCGAGTCCAGGTTGATCAGGTGCTCGGCGTAGGCCGGTGTCATCAGCAGGGCGGGCAGGATCTCCGGGGCGTAGTCGAGCAGCCCGGTCGTCGCAGCCTCGAGATCGGCCAGCATCGACACAGGGGACGGGATGGCGTCGCGGTACCGATCTGCCCAGCCGGGATCCTTAGCACCCCGCGCCAGTGCGAGCAGGTCGTCTGCTTCGGAGTCGCTCAGCTTGTAAATCCTTGCCATCTCGAGGACTTGGCCAGTTTTCACGGAGGTGTGGGCGTTCTCGATGCGTGAGATCGTCATTTCGTGCATGCCGATTAGGCCGGCGACATCTTCTTGTGTCAGCTCGGCGTGCTCACGTGCCTCCTTCAGTAGCTTCGCGAGTTGGCGCTGAGCGAGTGAGACGTGCTTGGTTGTGGCCTTCACCGGTGCCCCCTTGGTCCCATCCGTGGCTTTCAGTGTGCCGTGATTACCCAACATTTTGTTGGGTTGTTTTTCTGTTGCCCCAAGCGCAACCGTTTGTAGGCACGAACTTACTGGACGTAGGGGAGTAGCGGGGATGCTTACACGGGGAAGTGCAAGTGCAATGCCGCCCGAAAGGGCTGGCGCTAGAACTGGAATCGACACCAGACCGCCGCCCGCCGCTGGTGCACTCGCCCTGCGGCTGTCGATGATCGAGGAAATCAGCAACGTCGTTGCACGGCTGCGTGACGAGACGAAACCGTCCCCGGTCGATCTGCCGGATGACGTCGACCCCGCCGTCGGCCGGCGTCGAGCTCGGCATGCGCTCACCGCCGTGGTCGAGGTCCTCGAGCAGCATCCGGCCGACGACATGGGACGCTGCAAGCGCTGCCGACGCCGAGCGATCTGCCCCGCCGGCGAGCTCGTGCGTCAGTACGTCCTCGGCTGGATGGTCACCGGTGGTCTGGCTGATCGTCGCGAGGGCGACCCCGCCGCAGTGTCCACCCGGCGCCTGTCGTGACTGCGGCACCGAGGCGGCGTGTAGACCAGCTGCGCATCCAGCAGCTCCGCGACGACGTCGAGGCGCACCTGCGTGCGGCCGGCGTGCGGCCGCTGCTCGTGGCGCCCGCCGGGATCGGCAGCTCCTCCCTCGAGGTAATCCTGCAAAGCACGCGCGGCGACCAGGAGCGCGCGCTCGAGGTGGTCCGCCAGGTCGAGGGCGTGCGTGAAGCTGAGTTCCGTCGAGACACGCAGGCGCCCTCGATCATGAGCGTCGAGCTGCGCTACTAGACCCCGCTGCCCCGGCACGTCCCTCCCGCCCAGATGTCGGGGCAGCGGTCAGACCTCCCGCGACGGCGCGCCTGACGTTCGGCGCCCCCCGCGGGAGGACCCACCACCTGCAGGCCGACGGGGGCTGCCTGCGGGGCTGTGAAGGGCGTCGCGATCCGGGCGACCGACGCCGGCAGGGACGGGCCCCAGCGGGAGTCTCGGGCCCGTCCCTGCGAATTGAGCCCGCCCGCCCCCGGCACACGGATGATGCCGGACGCCCAGCGGGAGCACGGGACGCTGACGGGGCATCAGCGTCACAGCGAGGGGATGGACCGCACTTGAGCGGCCCGTCCCCTCGCTGTGCGCTCTGAAACCATCTGAAACGACACTGGTTTCGCACTGCACTCATAAAAAATGGCTGTTGTGAAACAAGTTACGTTGATCCAATCTCTTACGTGTGGCCACACAAGCAAATCCACGCCGAAGGGAAGACAGATGACCATCATTGACGCCCCCGCTTCGCGGGTCGGCCGGACACTGATCTCGGATCAGCTCTTCGAGAGGCTCACCGCCCGCATCCGGGCCGAGCACCCCGAGCTCGCCGAAGGCATGCCCGAGCGCATCATGGACCAGGCCCTCGGATTCCTCGGGACCTGCGCCGTCACCGACCGGGCAATCGGGCCGAGCGACCTCGTCGACATCGGCTGGCACACGTTCATCCTGTACACCAGGGAGTATCAGGCCTTCTGCGATCAGGTCGCGGGCCGGTTCATCCACCATGTGCCCGACGACCTGCCGGTCGACACGGAGACTCTGCCGATCCCGGATGATCTGCCGAGCGGCGAGCCCCGGCCGGCGGAAGCACCGCGCCTGTCCGACTCCATCACCGCCATCCGGCAGGCCGGGTACTCGATCGACATGCCCCTGTGGCGTGGCGAGGCGGCCTGCGACTCCGGCGGCGACGGCAGCGGCACCGGGTCGTGCTCGCAGTGTCACCAGGGGTGCACCGACAGTCCCAAGCCGTAACCACCGTGCTGCGGCGTACGGCATAGTCTCGCCGTACGCCGCAGCACCACCCAGGGGGACGAGATGCGCACGCAGTGGCACCAGCTTCCGGCCGACGTTCGATCCGCCATCGAGCAACACGTCGGCGATCTGCGAGAGGTGACGCATGTGGCTGCCGGGTCGTCCTCTGACCTCGTCGCGATCTTGCACACGCGTACGGGCTCGGTCTTCTGCAAGGGGACCGCGATCGACAACCCGCAGGCGTGGATGCATCGCCGCGAGGCCGTGCTGAACCCGCACGTGCCGCGCGATCTCGCCCCGCGTCTGCGCTGGCAGGTAGCCGCCAGCGGCTGGCTCGTGACTGGATTCGACCGCGCGCCCGGCCGCCACGTCGACATCGCACCGGACTCGGCCGACCTGCCCCTGCTCACGGCCACCCTGACAGCGATGTCCACTACGCCAGCCCCGGGCCCGCCGGTCAAGATCCTGACCGCCGGTGAACGGTGGGGCGGCCGCATCAGCCCTGAGCTGCTTGCCGGCGACGTGCTGGTGCACTCGGACGTCACCCCGAAGAACTTCCTCGTCGACGACGCCCACGGGCGGATCGCGGTGGTCGACTGGTGCACGCCGGTGCGCGGCGCTGCCTGGATCGACACGGCGCTCATGATCGTGCGGCTCATTCGAGCCGGGCACACACCGGCGCAGGCCGAGGCGTGGGCCGCCCAGGTCCCGGCGTGGGCCGACGCCACCCCGACCACAGTGACCCTGTTCGCTCGAGGGACCGCCGACCGGATCGCCGCGACCAACGCCCAGACACCGGCCGTGCACCTGCGGGAGCTGGCGGCGGCCGCCGACGCGTGGGCTCGCCACCGCGCGGCGGAACCGGCGCACGTCTGACCGGCAAACGACGAAACGCCCCGGCCCGCATTGTGCGGGCCGGGGCGTCGTTCGTTGCGAAAGAGAAAGTTACCAGCCGGACTTGAGGGCCCCGAGAACCTCGGACCGCCAGTTCGGGTTGGCGTCGATCGTGTGGTTGAGCTCCTTCGGTGCGCCCTCGTGATCGTAGATCGTGAAGTAGGCGAGGCCGGCGCCCTTGTTCTTCCGGATGTAGTCGACCATCCGGCGGGCGAACCCTGCGCCGTCGCCGCCGTAGTCCTTCGACGCTGGGTTCGCCGGGCCGGTCTCGTCCACCGACCATTGCGCGCCCATCACCGAGGCCAGAGCCCGCTGCGACGTCAGCCCCGGCACCTGAGCAACCGCGGCCGCCCAACCCGCGTCGTCGTTCTGCGGCGGCCAGAAGTTGTAGTGATCCAGGCCCACGATGTTCGTGGCCCCGGGCACGAACACGTCGGCCCCGGTGACCCGGTTCGCTGTCTGCGGGCCCTTGTTCGCTGTCTGCGCCCACAGTGGCTTGGTGATCCCGGCGGCCCGGAAGGTGGTCACCGTGACGAGCCACGCGGCCTTGAACAGCGCGGCTCCCCCGTTCGTGGTCGACCACGCGTACCAGACGCCGTTGTACTCCCAGCACAGCCGCAGCACGACGTTCTCGCGGTTGAGTCCGTACTTCAGGATGAGCGCCGCGATCTTGCGGTGCAGCGCGACGTAGCCGCCCTTCGCGGCCTTCGCGTTCATCCCGGAGCCCTCGGATTCCGGCGCCCACGGCAGGCTGATCACGACCACGCGTCCGGTCGCCGCGATCTCGCCGGCCTGCCGCCAGAACTGCTCGTTGAGGAACCGTTCCTCGGTCTCGCGCCACGCGTAGGTGAGCAGCCCGTCGACCTGCACCCCGTACTTCCGTTCCCACGCGGTCAGCTCGGTCAGGGTCTGCGGCCCGAACACGATCACGTTGGTGCCGGTCTTGGATCGACCGACCGGGGCGAGCTTTCCCGGGGTGCCCGGGGCCGGCGGATCGACCGGCTTGGGTTCCGGCAACGTCGTCACCGAGATCTCGCCCAGGGCCAGATCGGCCCCGTCCGCGCCGATCGCGTCAACGCCGAACGTGTAGCGGGTCTCGGCCTTGAGCTTGAGGAAGGTGTGCGCGGTCGCCGGTGCCGTCAGGGTCTCTCGCCAGATTCCGTGCCCGTCCCGGTCGACGCCGTCCCGGACCAGCACGTAGGACGTGGCCCCGGGCACCGGCTCCCAGGCCAGCGCGACGCCCTGCTCGGTGGTCTGCGTGACCCGCGGCTTGATCGTGCCCACGGCCGGCGCTTCGGGCTCCGGGTCGGCCGGCTGCAGACCGGCCGCCCACCCGGCGGCCGCGGCCGCCAACGTGTCCTGCAGCTGCTCGAGCTGCTCGTCGGTGAACTCCCGAGGTGTCACAGCCTTCCGCCTCTCTCGCGGTACTCGCGCATCGCCGCGGTGATGCGCTTGCTCAGCTCGTCAGGGGTGTCCAGCGGTGCCGTCAGCCTGATAGTCAGCGGCCCGTCGGTCTCGGGCAGCGGCAGGTCGGTCTGCCGGTTCCCGAGGCCGTAGCCCTGCACCAGCGGGGTCACGGCGGCCAGTGCGCCGGTGAGGGCCAGGGCCAGGACGGCGCCGAGCTCGGCCTGCCCCTCGAGCCACGGCACGAGCTCGGTGCCGGCCCAGGACAGGCCGCCAGCGGCGAGCACCAGGGCGGCGTGCCGGACGGGCAGCGGCAGGCGCGCGATGCGATCGGTGATGGATCTGGACATGGTGAGGCCTCCTACAGGTGGTGCGGGTCGGGGGCAGGCATCGTGAATCCGGGGGGCCAGGACAGCTCGAGCTGCGTCACCCGGCTGTTTGCCCGTGCAAGAGAACGTGATTGGTCAGAGAGTGTGGACTCGAGATCGGCGATGCGCTGGTCACGCTCGCTGACCTGCCGCCGTAGGCCGTCCACCTCGGTACGAAGTCCGTCGACCTCGGTCCGCAGACCGGACACCTGTGCCTTCAGGGCGTCGACGGCCTCGGTCCATCCTTCCTCGCCGCGGCTCTCCCGCTCGGCGCGCCGCTCGATCCACACCTTGATCGTCGGCCCGAAGATGAAGGTGATCGCCGCGACCAGGACCGAGGCGGCCCCGGCGGCGAGGGGGACGACGAGCTCAGGAGACACTCGCACCGCCTCGGGCCTGCAGGTGGATCATCGCGAGGGTCACAACGACCCGGTAGACAAGCAGCCCGGTCGCGGCGATGAGCGCGGCTGCGAGGGCGTATTGGCCAGAAGTGGAGTGGCCCAGCAGCAGTGCGCACGCCCAGGAGATGAATCCGCCGGCCGAGAGGCTGCAGCCCGCGAGCTTGAGCCGTAGCCAGCCCGACAGCGTGCCGATCGCCGAGCTCACGCCGCCTAGGCCGATCAGTGCGGGCCAGAGCCACTCGAGCGTTCCCAGGGCCAGCGCGAGCGAGGCCGGCGCGCCCCGGCTGGCCATGACGGCCGCCACGATCAGCAGGCCGTCGCAGGCGACCTCGGAGCCGCGGGCGGCCGCCGTCGCCCAGGGCGGGAACGGGGGCGACGGGAAGGTCACTCGCGGGCCCGCAGGATCTTGAGGATCTCGGCCTGCTGCGCGTTGGTCGAGGCGACCAGGGTGCGCACCTCACGCAGCAGCTTGTAGAGCCGGAAGAGCCCGGGGCCGCCCCACTTCAGGATGTAGAGCAGCGAGACCTCGGCGTCCGCCTTGCGCGGGATGTCGGGCATGGTCATCTCGGCAGCGTCGGCCGGGGTCAGCTTCGTCTGCGCGAGCATGCCCTCGGTGAACAGCTGCTTGCCGTCGATCTTCGTGTCGGCCATGTCGATCGTCTCCTTCCCCGGGGTGGCGCTCTGCCATCCCCAGCTGCGCCCGTCGTCGTAGCGGCCCTTCGATGCCAGCACCGAGACGTGCACGTGCTTCGTGTGGCTGTTCGGGCCGGAGTACGGCCTCCACGACCAGTTTTCGCGGGTACCAGAGCAGATGCGCCGGTCGCTGATGATGTACTTCACGCGGGTCTCGGTGCCGGCCTTGCAGCGCGCGCGCAGCCAGGCCGCGAAGCTCGAGGCGTCGAACCCGGCGCCCGGATCGTCTGTGAAGTCCCGGGCGGTCACCACGCCGATGCCGGCGTCCTGCACCCACGGGTTGTGGTCGCTTTCCCGGCTGGCGTGCGCGGCGTCGCCGATGCCGCCGTCGCTGTCCTTCGACCGCTGCGGGGATCGACCGTTGATCTCGGCCAGCAGCTTGTCCAGGCTCTTCGCCATTCTCCAAGCCATGATCGCTCTCCCTACTCGAATCGGTCGATCTCACGGGCCTCGGTGCCGTCCCAGTCGCCCCAGGGGTATGCGGGCGACAGGTCGAGCTCATCGATCGAGGCCTTCGCCGCGGCCACGTAGTCCGGGCCCGAGATCCGGATCAGCCGGCGGAGGTGCATGCGCGTCATGAGCACGCCGTCCTCGACCTGCGCGGTGACCGTGCCCTCGGTGAGCACGCCGTCCTCACGGCGGATCCGCAGGGGATCGGTGCCGTTCCAGCCGTCGACGCCGGCCGGGAACCCCCAGTCGTTACCGAGCAGCCAGGTCAGCAGGTGCGCCAGCGCGGCGGGCTGCGGTGCGGTCATCGGGATCGGGTCGACGCTGCCGCCGCTGGCCCCGGACAGCTCGAGGTACGTCTCGCCGCTGTCGTGAATGATTTTCGCGAGCACTGCTCTCCTTAGCTTGTGCCGATGAGGATGGCCTGAATACCGGTGCGACGAATGCCCAGGATCAGGCCCAGGTTTCCGCCGCTGTTCTGATAGGCGAACATCTCGATGTAGTCACCCGCGCTGAAGACGCGCGACCAGTTCTGCTCTAGAACAGTGTTTTTCCCTGCGGTGGCAGCTGCCGCAGTGGCTTCCGACATCAGGGACCCGCCGGTGTAAAGACCGTTCGCATTGAGGCGCGTCTCGCACGCACGGAAGCCAGTTGCATTCGGCTCGAACGTCATTCGCGCGGTGACCTGATATCGACCCGCGGTCTGAAAAACGATCCGGCTGTTCGACGTGGCGTTGTCGTGCATCCCGTCTCGGTCAAAGTCCTCCGTCTCCATGCCGATCGCGTTCGACCAGGACGCGGTGGAAATGGTGGCGGTCGCGGCCGACCTGTACGCGGACACCGCCGGCGGGTTCAGCAGGTAATCGAGGTAGTCCTTCACTGCGTTCCGGTCGGACGCGGTGGCCCGCTGGCCCGCAGTCACATAAGGCAGTGTGGGGATGGGCATCTCAGGCTCCGTATCCGGCTTGGGGGTACAACTGCACGGCGGTGCCGGCCGCGTGCGCCCGGGCCACGGAGCCCAGGACGCCGCGCACGACCGTCACGGTCTGCGGGCTGGTCGCGGACGCTGGCGCACTCGGCACCTGCATGTACTCGCCGTTGACGTGCAGCCAGAGCGGGTACTGACCGGCTGCGGCCGTCAGCACCGGCCCGGACGCGGTGGTGATCGTCAGGGCCGTCGCGGTGGCGCTGATCGCGCCGATGGTCGCCTGCACACCGTCGAAGTCGTACCGGCCGTAGACCGCGTCGTCGTAGACGAGCTCGGCCGGGGTGTCGGCCGGCACCGTGTTGAAGACGATCCGGCAGGACTGCTGCAGGCCGCCGGTGCCGGTCTCGAGCTCGCCCCACTCTTCCTTCCATCCGATGATGTGCACGTCCCTGTAGGCGTACCCGAACTGGCTTGCCTCGAGCCCCTGCAGGCGCACCCGCACGCCCGGGCGCAGCTGCGTCAGCACCCAGGACCACAGATCCTGCACCGCCGATCCGACGTCGACACCGAACTGCGAGATCCGGAGCCGACGGCCCCGGCGCACGTACCAGGCAGCCAACGACCGGGAGTCAGCCGGAGAGACGGTGAAGGCATCGACGCTGGATCCGTCGCGGCGCTCCCTTGTCTCCATGACGGAATCCACGAAAGTCCCGTCACCGAGCGGTGATTGGACGGTCTGTCGGGTCGGATTTTCCTGCGCGCCCCGCCGCCACACCTGCCCGGCATCGACGTCGTCGTCCGGGCCGACCGTGAGCGTCAGGCTGACCGTGGTCGGCCGCATCTGCGTGCCGTCGATCAGCTCGACCACGTCGTCCGCGTACCGGGTCCACAGCATGCCTGAGACCGTGCGAGCGAGGACCTGAGCGACGTCCGTGACCGACTGGCCGATGCTCGAGCCCTGCGCGACGTTCCGGAGGGTCCCGTCGCCGGTGTACGCCGCCGAGAACCCGCCCCAGACAGCGTAATCGCCCAACCACCTGTCGGTGGCCGTGCTGATGTTGTTGTTCTGGCTGTACCTTTCGAAACCGCTGCCCGCCCCCGTCGACATGATCACGCAGGCCACCGACATCGGGACGCTGCGCGCCTTGATGTTCCCCACCGCGGCCCCGTTGGCCTTGGTCGCGAAGTTGGGCTTCATGTCGCCGGCGAACACGATGTAGCTGCAGGCCGCCGTGTCGACCGGGACCAGGCCGCCGAACGAACCGCCTGTGAAGCTGTCGTAGGCCAGATAGCCGGGATTCGTTGTGTCGCCCGGGTTTGCCGACAGGTAGAAGGAGTGCCAGGCACCGTCCACCGGGCCGGTGTCCATCACGTAGAAGGAGGTAGCGACCCCGGCCGGGGTGAACGCGTACTCGAAACGCAGCTGCGGGTTGGCGTTAGCGAGGGTGACCCGCCACAGCAGGTTGTAGCTCGCGTCGAAACCGGCCGCGATCACGCCCACGTCGTCCAAGGGAGGGGCCGTACCGAGAGGGAGCCGAAACCAGAAGCCCAGCGAAAACAGTGGGCTCACGCTGGTGGCCTGCGACTGGCAGACCAGCACGGGCCCGCGAGCCTTGTTCGGCCTGAAGTCGACTGCGCCCTCGACGGCCAGCCCGGCCGGCTCGATGTAGCTGCAGGCGCCGCGGCCGTCCTTTGGGTCGACCATCGTGGCCGAGCTCCGCCCGTCGACCGGCTTGCCGACGTTGTGCGGGCGCCGCGGCCGGCCGTTCGTGATGAACGGCCAGGCGTCGAACCAGCCGGGCGCGCTTGACCGGAACCGCTCGATCGTGTCCGAGTCCATGGCACGCCGAGCTAGGCCGCCGGTCCGGTCCAGCGCGGTAATGGTCACGGTCGAAAGACGTTGATCAGTATCGGTGTTCACGACCCATGTCTTGATCCGGAACACGCCGCGCCGGTAGGTCGTCGCGTTGTGCACGATCGACCACCGGCAGCGGATGCCCTCCTGAATGCGGTCCCAGTACGGGGACAGCGGGTTGTCCGGCGTGAACCTGCCATCGTAGTTCTCGAGGCTGGCCCGGATGCTGCCAGGGCCGCCGTCGTCGCCCCAGTTGCTCGACCCGAACTCAACTTCGACCCCGGGCTGAGTCCAGGCCGTGACATCGGTCCAGACTCCGCTCGTGAACTCAATTTCCAGGACGCCCGGCACTAGATCGACCCACCTTGGAAAGTCCCCACCGGGATCGACCCGCCGTTCGACTTGTACTCGGACATCGCCTTGATGAGCGCCTTCGCGATCTGCTCCGGCGTCCCGAACGGGGCGTTGATGTTGATCGTCAGCCCGCCGCCACCGCCCGAGCTGCCGCCTACGCTCGAACGGGTCTTCTTCGGTGCGTGCCTGCTGGTGATGTCAGCGATCTCGCCGCGGGCTCCGGCGAGCCGGTTGGCGATGCTCTCCTTGGTCGCGCTCGTCCTTCCGAGAGCACCTGCCCTGCTCACCGTGGCCAGGACAGACGACCCCTTCCGGGCGACCGTCAGCGCGGCGCTCATCTCCTTGCTGACTCCCGGGGCGCCCTTCCGGATGCCGGAAGCCACCAGATCCATCAACCTCTTGCCGGCGCCGCCGTTGTTCCAGTTCTTCAGAGGGCCGGTGCGGATCGGGGATCCGGGGAGCATGCCCTTGATCCGGCCGAGCCCGGACTTCACGGCGTCGACGGCACCGCCCATCGCGTTCGTGATGCCTCGGGTGAGCCCCTTGATCAGCTGCGCGCCAGCGTTGTAAAGCGCGCTAGGGCTGAAGATTGAGCGGATCTTGCCCAGGATGTCGCGGGCCTTCGTGACGATCGTCTGCAGCAGCTCCCGATGCCGCTGCACCGCAGTCCGCACGAATCCGGTAACTGCCGACCAAACCCGCTGCGCGGCAGTCGAGATCGCCCGCCAGGCGCCTACGGCGAAGCTTCGCAGACCCGAGAGGATCGCGCGCACCGTACCGATGTAGAAGCGCACGTAGCCTGCAATGAGCTTGAACGCGAGCTGAGCCGCGACCTGAACGGCTTTCCAGACGACCTCTCCGACCCGCTGGATCGCGGGCCACGCTTTCGCCCACAGCTGCTGAAACCACGTGGTGCGCTTAGCGATCACCACGACGATCGCCACGAGCGCCGCGATCGCGATCACCACCAGACCGATGGGGTTCGCGCTCATCGCAGCGTTCAGGAGCCACTGTCCCGCCGTCCAGACCTTGGTGGCCACAGCGGCGAGGGTCGCGTAGCCGTTGTAGGCGGCCATCGCCACCTGGTACGCCACGAATCCCGCGACGATCGCGGTCAGCACCGGCGGCGGCACCGCAGCGATGAGCTGAGCCAGGGCCCCCGCGATCGCGAGGGACACAGGGGCCAGCGGCGTGACCGCCTGAACCAGAGTCACCAGCGACGTCCCGATCGACGTCAGCAGCGACATGAGGGCAGGGCCCTGGGAGCTGGTGTAGCTGACGAACGTGGTCCAACCGCCACCCTGACCGAACGCGGCGAGCTTCCCGGACATCTGGGTCAGCCAGATCAGAAAGCCCTGTCCCTGCCCCGCAGAGAGCTTGAACAGAGGGCCGAAGCCGCGGGCCAGATTCCGCAGAATTACCTCGAAGCTCGCGAACGCTCCGGTGGCCTGCGCCGACAGGAAAAGCACCAGATCCCTCAGGCCGCCCGAGTCGGCCCACTCCTTCAGCCTGTCCAGGAATCCGCCGGCCGATCGGGCAGCAACGTCGAAAAGCGGCTGAGCCTCGGCGAGCCCAGCCTTGATCAGCCCATACCCCTGGCTCAGGATCCCGTACGTGGCCGGCTTGTTCTTGTCGACGAACCCCTGCCACGCGGCAGCCATCGATCGGTACTCCTGCACCGCCTGACGCTGCTTCGGCGGCATCAGCGCCAGGGCGTCGGCATATTCCTGCTGCGCCTTCGTCTGAGCCTTGAGTGCGGCCGTCCGGGCCTCGCCGTCGCCTCGCTGCGTAGCAGATGCCGCAGCCTGGTTCGCAGCGTCGATCTTCTCCTGCAGCGAATCCAGATCGTCTGCTGACTCCTTCACCTCTTCGAGGGTCGAGGTGAAGACGGCACCGAAGAGCTTCCCGGCCGCGCCGGCCCCGGCCAGCGCCCCCGTCAGCCCGACGACCAGCGGCACGGCCGCGGCCACGCCCGGCACGATCGCGGGGCCGATCAGGGCGCCAGCCACGGCCAGCGCCTTAAACTCGAACGCGGCCTTCTCAGCGCTGTCCCCGGCCTTGTCGAGGCCCTCGCTCGAGTCGGCGCCGGCCTTCTTCGCCTTGCGGCCGGCCCGGTCGAGGTTGTCGGCGAACTTGTTGAGGCCGCGGTCGGAGTGGTCCCGAACGATGAGGTCGAAGGATAGGCTCTCGCTCATTTGTCAGCCTTCCTCAGTTCTTTCGCCGTGCTGACGAACGCGTCGAACTCGTCGACGAGCAGCTCGTCGACTTCGCGGGGGATCAGGTGGAAGTGGTACGCCAGGTCGACGAGGAACTCCGCCCTCAGGCGGGCGTACTCGTCGGCTGCTCGGAACTCGTACTGGCGGGAGTTCCCGCGGGGTCGGCCGGCGCCGACCCGGCCGTAGGGTCCGGCTCGCCCTCGCCCTGGTCTTCGGTCTCGTCGTCTTCGGCGAGGTCGTCGGGCACGTGAATGTCGAAATCGTCGATGGCAAGCCGCTCGAACGCCTTGGCGGTCAGGGTCTTGTTCTGCCGGCGGACCGCGAAGAAGCAGGACATCAGAGCACGGGTTCCGTTCCCGACCTCGGCGAAGTCGAGGTCGAGGTGCCGCTGCGCCCAGAGCACCTCGCCCACGGTCGGCCTTTCGATCATCACGTACTCTTTGCCGTCGGGCTTATACGTGAAGTGAATCGCGACCACGCTATTTCTCCAGTTCCTGCAGCGCTTTTCGCGCCGCTTCTCGAATCCTCTTGATGGCGGCCGGGCCATGTTCGCTGACTGCCCGGTCGAACCACCCTGCCGGGGTTATCTTTTGAGTGACCCAGGCGGAGGTGTTGCCGAATACCGGGTGGCGCCACTGTCCCTTGTTCGTCGCCCTGATCAGGGCCCGCTGAGACTCGGGCAGGTACTTCCCGTCGACCCGTACGCGGACCCCGGTCCGGAATCCCGAGTAGGTGATCTTGCGGGTGACGCCCTTGGCGATTGACTCTCGTAGGCCGGTTTTCCCGGTCGCGCCCCGCTTGGATCGGGCGGCGTTGGCGGCACCGCGCTGAGCAGCGCCACCGCCGCGGACCCCTCGCACCTGTGTGCCCTTGATGTTCGCCTTCGCGGCCCGCTCGATCGGGGCTGTCGCGTCCTTGATCTCCTTGGACAGCGTGCGCTTGATCTGCGGTGGTGCGCCTTTCATTCGAGCGATGACCCGCTCGAACTCTTTCGAGGGGGTGAGCTCGACGTCCATCAGAGTGCCGTGTCCGCGGTCCGGTAGCCGATGTAGAACAGATCGTGGGTGTTGTTGTAGGTCACCTTGCCGGTGATGCCGACGACTGCCGTCTCGTCCGCCATCCCTGGCGTGACCGGGCTCTCGAGGAACAGCTGCGGGATCGCCACTTGCAGCTGGCTGTTGCCGGATCCCACGACCTCGGTAGTGGTGTGCGTGACGGTGACCGGCAGGCCGGTGCCGGCCAGATATGCCGTGCGCAGGGTCGTGTCGTTGTACTCGACGTCGGCTGTGAACTCGGGCTCGAGGATGCCCACAGTCGGCTGGTTGCGACCGCCCAGCACCCACCGTTCGATGTCCGCGTTCTGCTCCCACTCGAGCTTCCACGAGCGGATCGCACCGAACGGAGTCAGGCCGCTGGCCAGCGTGGTGGTGGTCGGCGCGACCAGGGTGCCGCCGACCCCCGCAGCGCCCTGGGAGTGGTCGAAGAGGTACGACGCAGCGGTGTACGACGCCACTGCCAGCGGCACTCCGGTCTGATACGAGCGCGCGTCGAAAGTCACCTGCACCGTGAGGATGTCGTCCTCGGGGCACTCGATCTCCGCCGAAACCGCAGTGCAGCCGCCGAAGGTTTCGGTGTCGACCGTGCCGTCGTTGCGCACCTTGGCCAATTGGATCGTGTACGACTTGGGCATCACGGTGCCGGGGATGCTCGGCGTGAAAAGCTGCAGGCTGCCGCCGGTGATCGCGGTGACCGTGCCCGCTCCTGCGGCGGCCTCGAGCAGCAGACCGAACTGCCGGCTCCCGGCCTCGGCCTTGATGACGACTTCGCCCTGACCGATGGGCAGCACGCGCCGATCGCCGCGGAACCCACGGCGGGTGCTGACCATGACGCCCTGGCCCTGGCGCTGCCGGGTGTCCCAGTTGCCCTCGGTGCCGTCGAGGTACGGCACGAACCGATCAACGGTAACCGGCGTGTTGTAAGAACTTTCGGCCTTGATGCCGACCTGGTGTTCCATCCTGTTGGCCATGCGTCAGGCCTCCGTTCGCGGTGCAGAGAGATCGGCGGGGCCGAGCTCGGGGTCGATCCACACGTCGTGCTGAGCCAGCAGGCCTCGGCCGGGGTCGGTCATGTGCGTGGTCCGCGGTTCCCAGGTCGGTGGCTCGCCGGCCACCTCGTCCGGGAGCTCGACGTCCCGGCCGACCTCGACCCGGGTGTCGAGCCCGTAGTCGGCCAGCACCGGGACGATGCGGCACTCTCCCGGCTGCAGCGCCGGGTCGATCAGTCTTACGGTTCGCACCGGATCACACCCTTGTCTTGTACGTGATGGTGAACAGCTGTGAGGCGGTAAAGCCCTCTTGCACAGCGCTTTGCGTCAGTGACCCGCCGGTCACGTAGGTGAGGGTTCGGTGCCCGCCGACGGTCGCGGACGTGTCGATCCCGAGGCTCGGATCCGTCCTGCAGATCCCTGCGACGGCAGAGACGAGCTGCAGCGCCTGGTCTCGGGCCGCCTTGGGGGAGTCAGCCCATTGCGCCGTGCCCAGGCACACGAGCCGGGTCGTTTCGTCTCGGGGACGCACGTCTCGGGCGATGGAGCCCGCGACCCAGTCGGTATCGGCTGCAGGCGAGGGGCTGCCTCGGTCGCCGGACCACCCGATGATCAGGTGTCGGCCGCGGGTGTTGCTCTCCAGGGGCAGCCACTCCGGGCCGTCCCACACGAGAACGTCGTCGCTCTCTTCGCACGTGCCCGGGTCGGCGAAACCGGGCAGCGCACGGCACCGCGCGAGCAGTGCATCGATGACCTGACCGGTGCGGATCTGGTCGGGCATGATCTCTCCCCTCTCGTCAGGCGATCGCGAGGCGCCGCAGCTTGAAGTACGCGTCGAGTTCGAGCGGGGTCAGGCTCTGCACGATCGCGGAAAGGTCCTCTGCGCCGATGTCTTCCGGCGGCAGGGACGGGGTCTGCTGCGCCTGCAGCCACATCCGCTTGATCCCGGACAGGCACATCTTGCGCACGACCGGGTCGAGCACCATGTCGCCGGCGCGGTAGGTGATCGTGGTCCGGCCGGCGCCCCAGGCCTGCGAGGTCGTCCACCCGTAGCGGGTCTCGACGATGCCGTCGGTCCGCATCCGGTAGGTGCCGGGATCGGCGACGATCCCGTCGACGTCGACCGAGAGGATCTGCTGCGCCGGGCCCTGGCGCAGGATCACCGAGCCGCCGGTCTGGTGCACCTCGGTGATGGTCCGCGGGGTCAGTACCCGGTTGAGGTCGAGCTCGACCGCGCGGGAGGCCACCAGGACGTACCAGCGCAGCCGCTCGAGGTCGGCCGCGCTGGTGCACGGGCGCAGGCCGCGCAGCGCCTCCTGCGCCTCGACGAGCGAAACCAGGCGCGGGCCGTCCGCCTCGACGTTGTAGACGTCCGCCTGCACGCCGCTGTTCACGCCGGTGGCGATCCACCGATAAGAGTGCAGACCGGCCACCGTGGTCGGCACGTCGCACGTGTACAGCCCGATGCTCGGATGCTCCACGGTCAGGTCAGCCGGGGACGAGAGCGTCGTCAGCCCGTCCGGCAGCGTGACGACGAGCCGCATGTCGCCCGGGTCGCTGAGCGCGCCGGTATCGGGCCGGGTGACCTTGCACGTGAGGGGCACCAGGTCGCCGACCTCGATCATGTCCGTCCTCCGCTCATGGTGGTGCTCGGGCCCATCCCGATCTGCATCCCGGTGCCGGCGCCCTGCCCGGTGGTCAGCACGCCGCGGGTGTGGAGCTCGCCATCGACGATCAGCAGCGCCGCGCTCTCGAGCAGCAGGCTCGAGTCAGCGCCGATCAGGCTGGTCGCGATCGTCAAGAGCGAGGCCTCGGCCAGCACCGCCGCGTCCGACCGCGCGATCAGTGCCGCCAGCGCCGCCGGCTGCTCGGCCAGACCCAGCACGTCGGCGGCCGCCACAGCGGCTGCCACAGCGGCAGACTCGGCCAGCGCGACAACGTCTGTGACCGCCAGATAGGCGCCGAGCTCGGCCACGTCCGTGACGGTGAGAGCGTCGGCGGCCGCCAGCACGGCGGCCAGCGCCGAGGCCTCCGCCAGGGCGGCCGCGTCGCCGGCCGCGACCATGCCGTCAGCGCCGAGGCTGGCAGTCTCGGTCAGCGACCAGGTGTCGGTGGCGGCCGCTGCCACACTGCCCGACGTGGTGCCCTCGGCCAGGGCCAGAGAGTCGGCCCGGTCGAGCAGCACCAGCAGCTGCGCCGCCTCGGTGAGCGCCGCCAGGTCGGCGCCGGCCACCGTGGCGGCCACTGCCGCTGCCTCACCGAGCGCCGCGCCGTCGGCGGCCGCCGGGCTGCTGCCCGCGTTGAGCGTCGCGCCTTCTGTCAGGGCTGCGTCGTCGGCCGCGGTGAGTGTGGCGGCCGCGGCCGCCGTCTCGGTCAGCGTGGCTGTGTCTGTGACCGCCAGAGCGAGTTCCGGCGGGCCCTCGGTCTGCGCGGCTGTGTCCGACGCTGCCACGACCACGGTCAGTGCCGCGGCCTCAGTGAGGGTGGCTGTGTCCGTGCGCGCCAGTGCCGCCACCAGCGTGACCGACTCGGCCACACCGGCGGTGTCGGTGCTGCCGGTCGTGCTTTGCAGCCCGGTGACGCTGTCGGCCAGTGTGCTCGTGTCGGTCACCGCGCTGGCGCGCTGCAGCTGCGCGGCGTCGGTCAGCGTGGTGGTGTCGCCCGCGGCCTTGGTGGTGGGCACGGGCGGGTTGTTGACGTTGTCGAACGCGGCCGGGCCGGGAGCCGGGTCAGCCGCGTTCCAGTAGCCCGCGTAGATGACGGGTTTGACCGCCGACCAGACGCCGGTGGCGGCCCACGAGCCCTTGTTGGTCCACGAGATGCCGTCGTTGCTGTAGTCCCAGCTGATGACACCAGCGGCCTCGCGGAACCGGACCCACATGCCGGCCACGTACGGCACGCCGCCGGTGCCGATGAGGCTGTCGACGCCTGCGGTTTCCCTGACGGCGAAGACGTTCCCGGTGTTGTCCCAGTTCCATCGGACGTGGTTGGTCTCGTCGACGTTGAGGGCCACGAAGACGCCGGCGGACGGGGTGCCGATGGCGGGCACCGAGACCAGCTGGATGGTGAACGAGCTGCTCGTCAGGTCCCACGTCACCTGCGAGGTGAACCCCGGGAACGCGCCGGTCGGAGTGATCTGGACTTGCCCGCCGGTGACGAGCGGGTTGGTGCCGGCGATGCCGGCCCACTTCGTTCCGTCGGCGGTGTCGAAAGTGTCGACCAGGGTGTCGAGCTTGGCCACAGCACCCCCTGCGCGATTCGTTGGGCCGGGGGTGTCGGTGGGGTTACCCGCTCCCCACCGACACCCGGTCCGGGGTGTGTCAGGCCAGCGTCAGGGTGAGCGTCAGCTGCCAGCTCGAGGCGCTGGTCTTGGTGCCGAGCGATTCGACCTTGCGGTTGAGCATCCGGCCCGTGGCAGCCGTTGCCGAGTTGAAGATGCCCCACTCCTGCCAGGCCCAGTTCGCGGCCGCAGTACCGAAGGTGGCCCGGAAGGCAATCGAGGCCGAGGCCAGCACGGTGCCGTCGGTGTGCTGCGGATACGTGGCATCCATCGCGACACGCGTCTTGTTCGTGGCCGCCTGCAGGTCGGTCTGGGTGGCAGCGGCCGCCGTCGTCGAGTCACCGACACCGACCGCGGCCCGGGCGTTGGAGTAGTACGTCAGCGCCTGATCGGCTGTGGCACTGCCATTTCCGATGAGCGTCTGCCACTGAACGGACGCGCCGCCGTACATCAGCAAATTGCCGTCGACCTCGGTGACGTCCGGCTCGACACCGAGGTCGGTCAGCAGCCGGTGCTGCGCCTCGCCCCAGCCCTGCAGCCCGTGGCGGCCGGCCACCTCGAGCGACCGGATCTCGTCGCGGACTTTGTGGCTTGTGGCATGTGGCACGGTCAGGCGCGAAAGGCGCGCGTGGCAGTGCCATCTGACAGCGTCGTGTCGGTGTGTATCGGCGGCGAGCGTGGCGCCCTCGCCGAGTCGGTGCGCGTCATGTCGCACGGGGTGGTCCTTTCGGTGCGTGCGGGCCGGTCGGCCCGGGGTGGTGATGCCGGGCCGACCGGCCGGGTGCGCTACTTGCTCGAGGTGCTGCCGGACTTGGCCGACGTCGACGACTGCGCGGTGTCGGCCGGGTCGTCCGTGAACTTCTCGTCGATGACCCGCGCCGCAGCCGCTTCGGCGGCCTTCGCCGCCGCCTCGTGCTTGCGCAGCCGTTCCTCGATCACGGGATCCTGACCGAGGTCCTCGATCTCGTCGGTCGCCGCCGCGGTTCGCTCGGCCTGGTCAACCGCCGAGACGGCCTGTTGCGCGAACTGCTCGCGGGCCTGCTCGAGGGCAACCTCGCGGTCACCGATGATCTCGAATCCCGCGGTCTGGTCGGGGGTTCCGTCCGCGCGCAGAGAGAGCATCTGCACCCGGTCGTGGTCGCCGTGCGCGGGAGTCGGCACGGCCGTGTTCGCCTTGGCGTCAGCCATGGTGGTGGGTCCTTCCTGGTCGCTACGTCAGGGGCCGGGTCAGCTCGCCGGGCCCTGCAGAACCTTGAAAGCGGACGCGTTCTGCAGCGTGCCGTCCGCGCGGGTGAAGGCGAAGAAGCCGACCTGCAGGTAGTCGGCGTAGCGCTCGTCGAGACGGATGAGCTTCTGGTCCTGCACGACCCGCGCCACGTACGCCTCGCGGATCGAGCCGAACCCCAGCGACTTCGAGGCGATCGCCTCGGTGGCCATGTCGTTGTTCAGGATGAACGGGTAACCCATCAGGTTCGACGGGACACCGGCCTGCAGAGAGGGCTCCCACAGGGGCCGGTTCTGCCCGTCGAGCATCTTCCGGGCCGCCTTCCGGGCGCTCTGGTGACCCATGAACTTCAGGTCGGACAGGCCGCCGTAGGCCGGGTCGAGCGACTCGACCAGGTCGACCAGCGCGGCGTAGTTGACGCCGCCGGTCGCGGCGAACGTGCCGCTGGTGGTGGCGCCCACGGTGGCGTTCGTGACGATGCCGTCGGGCTGAGCGGTTCCGGTGCCGACGGTGTAGTGCGCGTTCAGGATCCGGCCGAGCCGCTCGCCGAGGCGCTTGGCGAGCCAGGCCTCGAACCGCGGGTTGTCCTGCATCAGCTGGTAGCTGACGCGCACCAGCTTCGACGTGTACATGTACGCGTCCAGCGAGTTGGTGCCGAGAGTGACGTCCTGCTCGGTGATCTGGCTGTTCTCCGCGAGGATCGCACCGACGTTGCCGGTGTCGTCGTTGGTCGGCCACGGGATGTTCGCGCCCGTGGTCGTCTCCAGAACCTCGGCCTCCTGCAGCATCGGTCCGAAGAACCGCATCTGCTGGATGATCTGGTCACGGAACGCCGGGGGGATGGTGTACCCACCGGCGGCGGGGGTGGTGCCGGCCGCGTTCTTCGGCTGCTCGAACCGAGCGCGCATCAGCTTCTTGTCGTCCGCCTCGAGCTCGGCCAGACCACCGTGGACGTAGCGGTTGAAAGCCCGCTCGTAAGCGGCGTCTTCCTCGGAGGTGATGTCGCCCGTGCTGGCCACGACCCCGGCGCGGTTGACCACCGAACCGGCGTTCTGCGCGGCTGCGATCTTGAGGAACTTCTCGGCCGTCGCGATGACCTCGTCCGCCTGGTCGTAGGCGATCTCGGCCTTCACGTAGGTGGCCTTGTCCTCGCCGGACGGGTCGTTGCCCGTCCGCTGCATGATCTCCTTCATCGTCTCCCACGCGCGTGCACGGGCGTCGATGCGGTCCTGAAGGTCAGGTGCCACGGTTGTTTCCTCTCATCGGTCAGGGATCGCACCGGCGCCCCTCGTGGGCCCGGTTGCTCAGGGGGTTAGGCGCTGGCGAGCTGTCGGGCCTCGCGGGCCCGGAACCGTGCCAGCAGATCGGGATCGCTCTCGGTGCGCGCGGGAGCGGTGGGTTCGGGTGCCCGCGGGGTGTTCGCGGGCAGCGGCGGTGGCGTGTAGTCCGGCGCCGGTGCGGTCGGCGCCTTCTTCCCCCGGGCCTTGAACATGCCGGCGAGGTCGTAGCTGGCCTTCGCGGTCTCGGCGGCCGCCGGGTCGGTGCCGTCGTCGACGCGGTCGGCGAGGCCGGCCTCGACGGCTTCGGCCGCGGAATACCACTTCTCCTCGACCATGACGGCGCGCCAGTCCTCGACGGTGCCGCCGGCCTTGCGCTGGTAGACGCTCGCGATGTTGTTGGACAGGGCGTCGAGCCGGTCGGCCATGAACCGCATGTCGGCGGCCGGGCCCATCACGATGCCCCAGGCGTCGTGGATCATGAGCTCGGTGTTCTCGCTCATCACGACCTCGTCGGCGCCGGTCGCGATGAAACTGGCGGCGCTGGCGGCCAGGCCGTCGACCACGGCCACGACCCGGGCCGGGTGAGCTCGGAGCGCGTTCAGGATCGCGATGCCCTCGTAGACCTCGCCGCCGGGGGAGTTGATGTGCAGCCGGATCTCTTCGGTCCCCTCGGGCAGCTCGCCCAGCGCGGTCAGGAACTCCTTCGCGCTGACGCCCCAGATCCCGCCCCAGCTGTCAATCGGGTCGTACAGGAACAGCTTTGCCGATCCTGCTGCCTCGCCGTCCTCGACCATGAGCTCGGCGCGGATCGGGGTGCGCTGGCGGTTGACCGGGTTCGCGCGGCCGTGGAATCGGTAGAGGGTGTCACGCATCGGGCGCCCCTTCCTCGGTGACGTTGTGGACCTCGTGACGGCATCCGGCGCACAGCAGCCGCGGCAGCGCGAGGACGCCGGGGGCTGCCTCGGCGATCGGCACGCTGGTGTCGGCCGGGGCCGGGCACGAACTGTTCAGGCAGCGGACGGGCAGGTTCGTTGCGACGATCATGCGGGCACCGTTTCTTCGTCATCAGGGTCCGCAGCCGGGTCGGGCGCGGGTGGTTCGGGCTCCGGATCCGGCGCGGGCTCGGCGCCGAGCGGGCCGAGGTTCAGCGGGACGTAGTAGGCGTCGCCGCCCTCGATCGGGTCCCAGTCCTCGAGCGCACGGATCTCGTTGGGGGAGATGGAGCCGAGGTGGAACAGCTCGCGGTAGAAGGCGCCTCGCGCGGCGGTATCACCGCGGAGCAGTCCGGCCCGGGTGTACTTCGCGTAGACCGGTTCCGGGCGGATGGTTTTCGTCATCCGCTGCTCGACTCGCACCAGGTACCGATCGAGCGTGTAGGTGATGAACCCGCGGTTCTGCGTTTCGATCCCGGTGCCCCAGCTGGTGCTCTTCTCGGTCTGCATCAGCATGTGCGGTGGGATCCCGTACCACCGGGCGATATCGGTGATCTGGAATTCGCGGGTCTCGAGGAACTGTGCGTCGGCAGGCGCGATCGTCAGCTGCGTGTAGGTCGCTCCCGACCCGACGACTCGGATGTCGTGCGCGCCGTCGAGGCCTTCGTGGGCGCCCATCTTCCACAACGCCTTGAGCCGGGTGGCCTCGGCCTGGTCGAGGCGCTGCTCGGTCTGCAGCATGCCGGTCGCGAGGCTGCCGTTTCCGAAGAACGTGCCGCCGAACTCTTCGGCGGCCATGCCCAACGCGATCGCCTGTCGCGCCATCCGGATCGGCGAGCAGCCGACCGTGCCGTCATACCCGAAACCGGGGATGTGCAGGATCGTCTTGTCGGAGCGGATCGCCCGCGGGTCGGTGTTCCCGTCGAGGACGTACATTTTCGTGCCGTCGTCGGCCCGGCCGGCCTTCACCCGGTTCGGGTTGATCCACCACAGCTCGGCCAGCGCCCCGGCCTGGTTGTGCAGCTTCATCAGGTACGCGTTGCCGTGCAGGCACAGTGACCCGTAGACCAGCTCCCACAGCTCGTACGGGGTCAGGTCCGGGTGCGGGTTATCGAGCAGCGCAGCGGCCCGGCCTGAGCTCAGCGGCTGCCGGCTGCTGCCCTTCTTGCTGTACGCGTGCAGCGGCAGACCCGCGCACGTGCCCGAGATCAGATTCACGGCCTGCCAGACCGCTGACTGTCCGAGCGCGCTCTTCTCGGTCACCGGGCGGCCTGTGAACGTGCCCGGGGCTCCGCCGATCATCGTCACGATGGCGTCGGAACTGATCGGCACGGCCGGGTTCTGCAGGCTGGCCCGGGGCCCGCGCAGGGTCGCCGCGGCGCGGCTGATGAGATCCATGATCAGCCCTTGCTCTCGTCGGCGGCCGAGGCCTCACGCTCCGGAACCCGAAGACGCAGCTGCAGCCGGACCCCCGAGAGCGCGAGCGACAGGAACAGAGCGACGCAGGCCCCAGCCAGCAGCGCCCAGCGGGCGCCGAACGTCGCGGCGAACATGACCAGCAGCGCTAGGCCGAGCACCTGCAGCGGGGTCGAGAACTCCACGGTGAAACCGCCTTCCGTCAGTAGAGAATCGAGCCGGTGTCCGGGTATCGGCGCAGTCCCTCAAGGGCGAGCGTGCTGGCGTACAGCGGGCTGATGTCGCCGCCGGACTTGCGCCGGCCGAACCGTGAGCGGCCGTCGCCGGACGGGATCAGCACCGCGGCCGCCAGGGCGCCGGTCAGCTCGGCCTGTCCGGTGTGGCGCAGCTGCTCGGTGACGATCGCGTCGTGCATCGACCCGACCGCGTTGGCCACGTCGCCCTGGTCGAGCACCTCGACCGGGCACACCCCGCCGAGCGCGGTCTGCAGCCGCTCGAGCTTGTTCGCCAGCGGGCCACCGCCGTCGAGAACCACGCAAGTCGCGCCCTTCTCGCGGGCGATCTTCGCGGCTTCGTCGACGGCCCATTCGGTGCCCTCGCCAGCACGGATCAGCTGCGTCATCGGCAGCCCGTCAGCGCGCGCGCCGGCGTAGGCGACCGACGCCCGGGAGCGGTCCGGGGCGGCGTCGAGCGCCAGGGCCGGCGGCCCGATCCGGGTCGAGGTCTCGTCTTCGCAGGCGAACCAGGACAGCTTGGGGATGCACCAGTCAGCGTCGTCGAATTCATCGCTCCACTGGTTCAGGTACGCCCTGCGGAACGCCGGCAACCCGCCCTCGATCGTCTCGAACTCGTGCCGGATGTCCTCGATCCGGATCGTGTGGCCCAGCGCGGGCATGCACGCCCACCAGGTAGCGGGGTCCTCCGGATCAGCGTCTTTCGGCGCCGACCACTCGAAGTAGGCCGTACGCGACGAGCGCCCCAGCTCGGTGATCGCACGGCCCCGGGCCACCTTGCCCTTCAGGTAGAGCGACTTCGCGGTGCCAGCGGTGCTGACCGCCCAGAACTGCGCGTTGCGCCGCGTGATCATCGCGGGCCGCCAGGCCTCCTCGACCCTGGCGTCGACCTGAGCGAAAGCTTCGTCGAGGGTGCCGTCGTCGAGCGTCTTCCCGTGACCGGACTCGGCTTTGGTGGCAATCGGCCCGAACGTCGAGCCGGACTTGAAACGAATCCTCTCGCGGCCGGTGGTCCCGATCTTCCGCCAGCGGCCCTGCATGATCGGGACCGCCGCGAGGTCCTCGCAGAAGTCCTCTTCCCACTTCGAGCGGGCCGCGATGCCGGTCTGCGCGGCGTACAGCATTGTCTGCCGGCCGCCGAGCAGGTGAGCAGCCTCGGCCCGCCACACCACGCGGGGGAGCGTGACGGTGGTCTTGCCGGACTGACGCGGCACGGTGACCACGACGTCGCGGTAGGCGAGCTCGCCGGTGTCCGGGTCGATCTCGAGCGCGACGTCGAGCACGTGCCGCTGCCACGGCATCTGCCGTTTGCCCATCCGGGCCGACACCCGGGCCACGGTCGGGCCCCACGTCGCCCGCTCAGGACGCCTGCGAGTTCCCCACGCCGGGGGGCAGATCGCCAATGTCGAACGGGTCGTCACCATGGGCCGCACCGCCCTCGGCGTCGTCCGTGCCATCGAGGGGCGGCGAGCCCGGTGGCAGCGTGGTCGGCACCTCGCCGAGGCGGCCGGTCACGTCCATGAGCGCCTTCACCGCGGCGACCCGGTCTCGGACCTCTTCGGCCTCGTCGACGTCGCGGGCGAGGCGCTCAACGGCCGCGCCGAGCAGCTGCGCCATCGGGTGTCGCGAGTCCAGCGTCTCGAGCGACGCGCGCGCGGCTTTCAGCACCGGCCCGGGCGCCTTCGCCCGGGGCTTCCGGGCCCCGCCCGTCCCGCCAACCGATCGCACCGCCACGCCGGCCCCCGTTCAGTAGAAAAAAATGTCGACGGTGTTCGGGGTCCCGGCCGGGGGCCCTGAACTTTCGGGGTGCCCCCGGGTCAGCGCGCCTCGAGCTCGATCACGTCCGGGATGTGCGTGAACTGCAGGTGGTAGGCGCCCGCGATGTCCCATTCACCTTGCTGCACCTCGAGATCGGGCAGTGAGAGCAACAGCTTGGCGAGTTCGTGCCCGGTCATCCCTGATCTCCTCACCAATCGTCGAGGTGGACGTCGAGCGGGCCGCGAGCAGCTGCAGCTCGAGCACGTCGCTTGCTGTTGGTGAGGCCGGCACCGGCTGACCGGTTGCATCTTGCGTGGGCGGGCCGCACGTTGTGCGGGTCGGTGGGGCTGCCGCCCTGGTCGCGGGTCAGGATCTCGTCGAGGTCGTAGGACCAGGGCGAGGTGCGGGGGAGCCACCAGGCGATCGCTCGGGTGCGCATGAGGCAGCGTGGTTTCTCGCATCCGCGGCCGGCCTTGACCTCGATCAGGATGGCGGCGCGGAGCTGCTTGCGTGCGTACGTCTTGAGGGCGGGGTCGCCTGTCGTGCGGGTCCGCTTGGTGGGCAAGGGATTTCACCTCGCTTGTCCCCGGACGCAGAGACGGCGCTCAGCCACGGGGGAAGCTGAGCGCCGTACGGCGGGCCGACGGGGGGATGCAGCCGCGCCGCTCTGTTGTGACAGATGATCGGTCAAGGCGGCGTTTGACGTCAATTCGGATCGTCGAATGTCGTTGGGTGACGTTGGCTACGTTTCGAGGTAGCGAACGTCACCAGCGTCGATCCAGTCCTCGAAGAGCGGGTCGTTGGGTTCCATCTGCCACCGGATCTGTACGGCGTCGGGGTTGTTGGTCCAGGCAATTGCGATGCAGCCGTACTCGCGCGGTTCGGTCCATTGCTTGCCCTTGCCGGTCTGCGTGATGTCGGGGAACCGTATGCCGGCGAGCACGGGCAGCGGTGGGTCGTAGACGTTTACGGTCTCGCCGGGGGTGGCCCGGCGGATGCGTGGGAATGCGGGCATGAGGAGTCCTTTCGAGGGTGCCCCGGCGGCGCCAGACGCCGGGGCGGTGGACTCGACCCGCGGTCAGGGTACCGGCTGCAGGATGACGGCCGCCCACAGACAGAGGATCCAGGCACCGACGTTGGCCGGGAACCGGTATCGGCCGGGTGACCAGGGGCCCCAGGCAGCCAGGGCGCACCAGCAGAGGTAAAGGAAGATCAGGGTCACGGCAGCAGGCTCAGCAGGGCCTCGAGCACCAGGTCGGGTTGTGCGAGGTGCGACCATTCGTGCGGGCCAACAGGTATAGCCCCTTGCTGAGCGAGACCCACTGCAATGACGGTGTTCTCGACCGCCTCATCGGGTGTCGCTCCGATGCCGAGGGATATGCCGGTGTGCCGGGCCCGAAAGTAGAAGAACTGGCCGTTGGAGAGGGTGCCCTCGATTTGGACGGGGGCGGTGGCACATGTGGTGCGGCGTTCGGTGATGGACAGAGGCATTTGGGGGATCTCCTTGTTGGTGAGAGCAGGTCAGACGCCGAGGCTGGCTTTGGGAGCTCCGTACAGGCCGAGGCCGATCCTGCGGGCGTCCGCGACGCTATACAGGGCCCGCGCGTAGTCGTCGGTGCCCAGGCGCCGCACGGTGACGCGCTCGCGGCCGAGTAAGGGCGGCCGGCGGTCGACCAGGGCGCCGCGGCTGGCCCATTGCCGCACTGTGGACGGGGTGACCTCGCGGGCATGCCGGGCGGAGAGCCAGGCCGCGATATCGGGCCCGATCGCGGCCACCTCGCCGGACAGGTCGCCCGCGAGCACCTGCTGCCACTCGTCGATGCTGCGGGTGGCGCCGCACCCCCTGCAGGTGGCCGGGCCGAGGCCTTCGGCGCGCACCATCACGCCGCAGGTCGGGCACTCGCCCAATGCTTGCCCGGGCGGGCCCGACGGGTAGGCCCGGCGTCTGGCCCGGCGCAGGGCGTCGTCGAGCTGCTCGACGAACGTGGCGGCCTGGTCGACGTCGGCCAGCAGCAGCCGGTAGTGCTCGAGGATGTACCGGTACGCGCCCGTGCGCACGTCCCAGGCAGGGGTGCCGTGGTGGTCGATCAGGTAGCGCACCCACTTGAGCACCAGATCTCGCAGGTCGTGCCGCTCGGACAGAGCGGCGTCCGAGGCGGGGGACCGGACCTCGGCCAGCGTGGTCGGTGTCCGGTCTCGCACGGCGTCCTCGAGGGACGGGCCGCCGCCGGCCCGGGGCCGGGTCGGGGTGAGCAGATCTACCCGTAGCGCGGGTAGCTCGGTCAGGTGGTCCTCGGTCCGCAGTCGGCAGGGGGTGCAGACCAGTAGCGGGGGCTCGGCGGGCCGGGGCGCGCAGCCCCGGCACCGCTCGTCCTCGCAGCCGAGCACGTGTTCGCCCTTGAGCGGGTGCCACGTCTCGACGACGCAGTGCAAGGTCACGCAGAGGCTCCGGTCGGGGTGCGGGTGGCCAGGGCGGCGGTTGCCTCGAGGCGGTTGGCGATGCTGGCGGCGTCGAGGGCGGTGTCGGGATCCTCGCGGGCGATCATGGCGGCCACGTCGCGGGTGGTGTCGGCCAGCGCGCCGAGGACCGCGGCGACCTTGCCGACTGCGCGCGGGCACCAGCGTTTGTGCTCGCCGGTGCCGCTGCAGCCCTCGCAGAGTGCCTCGGCGGCCGAGTGGTCGCCGGTGGTCTCGGCGTAGGCCTGCCAGGCCGCGGTGCGCTCGGCTGCGATCTCGGCGAGCTCGCGCACCAGCGCGTTGTGCTTCTCGATGAAACCGTCGAGCAGGTGAGGCCGGATGAGTGTCCAGTCCCAGGGGTCGCGATCGGGCCCGTGCCACTCGACGTGGAGCTGCCCGTCGGGAAGGGCCGTCACGGACGCGCTGATCTCGCGAAGGCGCTGCGCCTCGGTCTTGAGCCGGGTCAACTCGTTCTCGTGGTCCATCTCGAAGCATCGGCGGGTGAGCGCGCTCTGCTCGAGAACCGCCGAGGCGATGTCCCGGCGGCCCTGCGCGCTCGCGGCCAGGTATGCCGCGATCCACTGCCCAGGCGTCGGGGTGGCGCCCTCGACGAGCGCGGTCTCATCTGCGCCGGCCTTGAGGCGCTCGTTTTCGGTTCGCAGACGGTCGTTTTCGGCGCGAAGCTCGTGCCACTGCAGGCGGCTCATCGTTGATTCTCCTCCGTGGTTGCGGTTGTGGCGTAGGTCAGTTCAGCGCGACGACAGCGCGGCGCTGAGGCTCGAGCTGGATGGTGTGCGCGGCGACGTGTAGGGCCTGGTCGAGGTACTCGCGCCAGCGCATCTGGTCGACCTCGGCCTCGCGCATGACCCGGCTCATCCGGTCGTGGTCGCCTTCGGCGCGGGCGGTGGCGAGCCGGCCGAGCCAGTCGATTGCGGGGTGCTGTGAGGCGCCGCGGCCGTCGATCTCGTAGAGCCGGAAGCACGCGGGGCCGGTGTGGCCGGCGAGCCCGTTGGCCTCGAGCACGGCGTCGACCCACACGAGCAGCGAGACCTGCTCAGCGCGGTGGCCGAGGCCTCGGATCATGCGCAGCGACCCGGCGGCGCCGTCGTGGTCGCCGACGCGGGCGGCCTCGAGGGCGACGGCCGCGCAGCGGCGCCAGAGTGTCAGCATGAGGGCTGCGGGCTGTTCGTGGCGTTCGGACATCAGACTGCCTCCATGCGGCGGGTGTGGGGCTTGCAGGTCGGGCAGGGGCGGGGAATGCCGGTCTCGGGGTGGTCAGGCAGCCAGCCGCGGTCGCAGCCGCTGCAGCCGAGTACCGGCTTGGGTCCGGGGCGGGCGGCTCGTTCAGCTGCCTTGGCCAGCCAGCCGAGCAGGGCGGCCGAGGGGCTGCGCAGGTCGGTGTCTGCGTTGCGGATGAACCAGTTCCGCAGCTCGGCGTCGAGGTCTGCGTCGCCGGCGGCTGCCTGCCACATCGGAATCAGCTCTTGCGCCGTCGTCTTCGCGTCGCGGGCGTCACCAAACAGACGACGACAGACCAGCTCGGCCATAGAGGGGTTTGGGTGAGGGTGAGGGTGAGGGAAAGGGGGTTCGCCCGTGGTCGAAGCAACGACGAACGATTCGCGAAGCACTTGCTTCGTTTTGGGCGAAGCACTTGCTTCGGGTTTGCTTGCCGACTTTCCGCGTCGGGTCGTGCCTGACGCCCTGCCGCCGGCCCGGCCCGACGCCTCGCGCTTCGCTCGCCGGTCGAGGATTTCCTGCTTGGACTTCTGATAGTCGAACCAGTCGTGGAAGATCAGCTCGCCCTTGCCCGGGATCCCCGGGCACGAGTCGTCTGGGTGGTCACACTGCGAGTCGGGGCCGTGCCACAGGCCGGAATCGATCAGAGCCTTGATCTGCGCTGGTCTTCCTCCCTTTTCGACGACCAGGTCGCGCGAGATCGCGCCGTCGGTCATCTGCCGCGCCGACCAGTTGCCCATCAGCGTCCAGAGACCGACGACCTGCAGCCGCGAGGTGCGCGGGATGCTGAGCACCTTCGGGTGCTCGGAGAAGGCGTCATCGATCATGAACCAAACCATTTGTCAGACGTCCTCTTTCAGGGTGAACAGCGCGCTGGCTGTCCGGGTGGTTGTGGGGCCCGCTGTGATTGCGAGCAGAGCTGCCGCCGTGCTGGTGCGGACTCGGACGGGTGGCCCCTTGGTGCGCAGAAGACGGGCGATGGTTGCCAGGCCGACACCGGAGCGTGCGGCGATGGTTGTCTGCCAGAGCCCCGCGCTCATCAGCTGTCGCAGGTGCTGACGGACAGGCTCTGCGTCGGCGTACTTCTGCCAGGATCCGTGCGCGAGCTGGGTGGTGCGGTCGCGGTGGTAGGCGGTGTGCGCGTCACGGCAGGGCCTGCAGCGGCACCGGTCGCTCACGTACCGGCCGAGGGTGCCGTGATGATGGTGCACGCGTTGGTGCGTGCACGGGCGCTCTGCAGGAGCGTCGATGAGCACCTGGTCGCCGTTCACAGCTCGATCCGGGGGCGGGGGGCGGGGTGGTGGCCGTGCCAGTCGTTCCCGGTGCGGGTGATGTACTCCGCGGTGACGGGCACGCCGCAGACACGGCATGGGCGTGGACCCTCGACCACACGGTGCGGCGCGTAGCGGGCGAGCACCGCGTCGAGACCGCCAGCCTCGGCGATGAGCACCTCGACGTCGGCCACGCTGATGCCGTCCGCGCGGGCGGCGTAGCTCTTGCTCATGCCTCGGCCGATGGCGCCAAGCACTCCGGCACGGATCTGGTCGGTGATGACGTCGCTCATGCTGCGGACCTCCGGGCCCGCGGGGTGGTGCGCTGGCGGGCGGCCTCGCGCTGGTACGCGGGGTCGCAGCACGGGTGCATCGTCCAGCCCTCCAAGGTGGCGACGTCGATGGGCATGGGGCCCTGGCAGATGCCGCACCGGGGCGCCTTCGGGGGTGGGGGAGCGGGGCAGGTGTGCGAGCGGTACGCGGGCTCCTGAGCGGGCAGGTCGACGCCGCTGAGGACGCGTGCGCGCACGGCCATGCCGCCGCCGATGGCAGGCACCTCGGTCAGGACGTGGGTGCCGTCGGGGTGCGGGTCGACCTCGAGCTCGCGGCGCCGGCCGCCGAGGGTGATCACCACTCGGAGGCCGGCCCCGCACGCGCATACCTGCTCGGCGTTCATCAGGGCTGTGCGTGCGCCTGGTCGACGTCGTCGACGAGCTCAATCTGGGTGCCGCTGGGGAGTTTCTCGCGCAGCAGGTCCTCGTAGATCGGCGCGAGCTCGAGCGAGATGTCGTCCTCGGGCTGATGCGTGCACGGGCACCGCACGGCCGAGCGCTGAACGGCCAGGGCGAGGGCGTCCCGGCGCACCTCGTACGGGGTCGGGTCGACGACCTCGAGGGACGCGGTCAGCGACTGCACGATGTGCGGTCGCAGCAGCTCGAGCAGGGTCGTCACCTCGAGCGCCGAGGCCTCGACCTGCAGCTCCTCGCGCAGGTACCGCTGCGTCTTGGCCGTGGCCAGCTCGTCGAACTCGGGCTCTTCGAGCGCCATGGTGGACGGGTGGGGCAGGTCGGTCGGGGTGGTCATGGTGACCTCGCTTCCTGCGTCGGGGGTGAAGATCAGGTGAGGCAGGGCCGCCTCGAGAGCGCCGCGCCAGGCGGCGTCGGCACCCGGCTCGACGAACGCGCGGCCCTTAGCGTGGTGTCGGGCTGCCTGTACGGCGGCGGCCGTCACGGTCACGCCGGTCACTGGGTCGGTTCCTGTGGGCGGGCCGCGACGATCTCGGCGAGGGCGTCACGCATCGTGTCCCAGCTGACCTCGAGCACTACGTGGGTTCCGTCGCTGGTGTGGCCCATTACGGCGAATGCGTCATCCCCGTCGGGTGTTCCGTGGGGGAGGATGCCGACGTGGGTGAGGGTGCCGACGCGGAACTTGGCCAGGTTGTGGAGCTGCCCGGTCCACGCCCCGTCGGTGATCTGCGGGTCGACCTGCAGGCCGGGCATCAGACTGCCGCCAGACGAGCGGGCAGCAGGTCGCGCCAGCTGTTGCGCCACTTGTCACGGGACTTGAGCGAATCGTCGTCCTGATGACGGGATTCCACGGTTCCGAGGAAGCGCGCGCCGCAGCTGACAACGAACCCGCGCGAGTCGGCGTTGCCGGTGGACTCGACCTGCAGCGGGTGCCCGTACGCCTTGCCCGCCGGCCGGAACAGCGAGAGCAGCGTCGAGTCGGTGACGAGCGGTTTGCCGACCTGGCTGGTGCCGATCCCGTTCAGGGCCCGGCCGGTCAGCGAAACGATGTCGGGGAACGCGTCGACCGCCTCCTCGATGGGGAACACCACGGATTCGCCGTCCGACCAGAATCCGCCAACATCGGTGGCCTGCAGCGTCTTTGCGGTGGTGTCGATGCTGAACTGGATGGCCTGGTCGACGGTGGGGTCGGTCGCGCGGGGCTTGAACTGCTGCAGGATCAGTTTCACGCGGCGCGGCCGGAGGTCGACGATCATCGGGCCGTCGTCCGGCTCGAGGACGCCCAGGACACCGCGGGAGTCCTCGACGATCGACACTTTCGCGAGTCCGGTGGCCTGCCCGTTGGTGGCGCAGATCAACAGCCAGCTCGCGGCGAAGATCAGGCGCACGCGGTGCTCGATCTCGTCGTCGCCGGTGCTGGTCTTCTTCGCCAGCGGGATGACGGCGTTCAGGGCGTCGCGCAGGTCTGCGGTGCTGACGCGCACGGTGGCTTTGGTGGTGACGGTCATGCGTCTGTCCTTTCGAGGGGCAGCAGCGTCTGTGTTCCCGGCTCGTCGCCGAGATCGCGGACGACGAGCCAGAGCTGCCCGGGCTGACGGGGTCGGGTCGCCCCGTGAATCACCGGCTCGGTGAGTCGGTAGTGCGTGGGGTCGTCGTCGATGCAGACGCCGGCGTCGACCAGGCCGTCGACCATCCACTTGAGGGACTGCACCAGGTTGTCGGTGTCGCGGCGTCGGTTGTCGATCGGGCGGTAGTGGAACACCACCGTGAACTTGGCGAGCTCCGGGATACCGGCTTGCCTGGCACCGGTTTTCGCGGCGGCGCGCCACCTCTTTCGGTGGGTGTGCTTGACCTGCCAGATCATTCGGTCGTTCAGGGTGACCGGCTTGGTGAACGGCAGGTCGATTCGCCATTCGCGCATCAGATCCTGCTCTCGGCTTCGCGCAGCTGCTGCTCGCGTTCCCGCTCGGGCAAGCCGGAGCTTGCGAGTGACCACGTCGGGCAGGGCCACGGGTCGAGGCAGGTGCTGCAGCCGGTCCCGGTCACCCACCGGCGCAGGCGGGGCGCGTGCAGCCGGAGGACGGCCCGCAGGTGCGTCTCGGCTCGGAACGCGTGGTGTGCCTCGGACCGAGCCTCGGTGATCGCCTCGCAGAGATCCGCCTCGCGACAATCGCACCCGGTGCGGTGGTCCCTGCAAGCGATCGCGCGCGGGTCGCGGGTGTCTCGGGGCGGGTCGGCCGGCAGGCGGGTGCCGTCGGAGAACCGCACGTGCCGCAGCACGGCCAGAACGCCGGTCACGCGCCACCGCCGAGGGGCAGCACCGCGAGGATGGTGGTGGGGTGGCCGGCCGGGCACTGCGCGAGTTCGGGGCGCTCACGCAGCATGCGCTCGTGCTCGGCGCAGATCAGGACCGCGCCCTCGCGTGCCTCGTCGCCGATCCCGCAGCGCACGTGCATCTCGTACGCAGCGACGTCGGGGCACGGGGCGGGGACCGCCACCTTGCGGGCCCACCTGCGCACGATGATCATGACGGCCAGCTGGCAGGGCCTCCTCTGCCCGGAGCCCTGCAGCTGCTCGATGGTCTTGCGGAGGTCCGCGCCCGGGTGCGCGGTGTCGTGGTGGTGCTTGGTGTCAGTCGCCACGGCGCACCGTCCTGAGCACCTGGTCGAGCGCGGCCGCGTGCTCGAGCTGCTGGTCGACCCAGGCGTCGGCGTCGGCGGTGGGCTTCTTGGCGACTCGCTCGAGCTGGTCGACGGCCGTGTCGGCCTCGGCCGCGGTGAGGTCGGCGGACGACCGGATCACGCGGTCGGCCACCGCAGCCAGGATCGCGGTCCGTTCGCCGGACTCGGTGACCTTGAGCCCGTCGAACGCTGCGGCGAGGCGGTCGCGCTGCCCCTGCCGGATCTTCGGCGGCGCGGCCTTTGTCGGGGCGGGCTCGCTGGCCGCCTCGGCGGTCGGCACAGTCTGCGGGCTGGCGTCGTCAGCAGCGGCCTTCACGGCCGCCGCTCGGGCCAGGATCGCGGCGCTCGTGACCGAGGTGGCTGCGGGCCGGGCCTCGACTGTCGTCTCGTCAGCGTCGATGTCCTCGACGGACTGAATGCCGTGCAGGACGTCGGACGCGATGCGGTCGACGACCCGGGAGGCGGCGCGCGACCAGAGCATGTCGGCCGGGGTCTTGCGGTAGTTCGGGTTCGACTTCGCCCATTCGGCCCGCTCGGCGTCCGCGATCGTGAGCTCGATCCGGACGAGGCGGTCGTCGGCCCAGCCCTTGCGGCGCCCGCACACGACAACCCGCTCGGCGGAGTAGGTCTCGTCCCAGACCTCGTGACCAGCAGCCTGCGCGAGGGCGACCTTGATCTTGGCGTACATGCCAGGACGGCCGTGCACGATGTAGATCTGCTGCAGGCTCGTGAGCGGGTCGAGGCCGAGGCTGCCGCCGAGCATCATGGCGCCGGTGGCGTTGGCCTCGGCCACGGCGTAGGCCTCGTCGATCTCGGCCTGCCCGGCGCGCGGGGGGACGTTGATCTTGTAGGCCTGCGGGATGAAGTGGGAACGGACCAGGCGCCGGGCCAGCTGGCCGTAGAGTTCAGCCCGCTCGACCCAGGCGGTGACGTCGGCGACGGCGATGTGCCCGCCGATCGGGGTCGGCACGGCCAGGTCGCTGGTCGGGGCGCTGGCCAGGGTTTCGATGGTCACGCGTATGCCTCCGTGATAGCCCAGTTGGGCAGGGTGATGGTTTCCAGATCCGTTGACACACCGGGCCATTCGCCGGTGCGGCGGCACTCAGCCCAGAGGGCAAGAGCGGTCCGGTTCTTCTCGTGGCCGGCCACGACGGAGATGTCGTCGAGGCTGACCACGGCCACCTGGTGAGGTGGGGTCGAGGTGATGAACACGAAGAAGAACCAGGGGCGGTCGTAGCCGAGTGACTCGACGGCCGTCCGGTAAAACGCGTCCTGCTGGTGGTAGCCGAACTTCGCGATCGTGTTCGTGATCGAGCGCCGGTCGATACCCGACCCGGTCGTCTTCACGTCGACGATCACGGGCTGCTGACCGGGCAGCAGGGACAGCCAGTCGAGCATGGCCCGGCACCACTGCCCGGTCTCAGCGTCGCGCCAGATGATCGTGCGCTCAGGCATCCCGCTTCCGGGCTCGAGCAGAGCGTGCGCGATCGGGTGTCTGCGTACGGCCTTCTCGACTTCCTGCGCGCGGCGGTAGTCGGACGCCTTGATCGGGATCAGGCCGGCCTCTCGGGCCGCCTTGACCTCGGCCTTGACCTCGTTGGTGTTCCACACCTCGCGGTTGACGATGTGCACCTCGGCGCCACGGCCGAGCAGCAGCTTGTGTGCGACGCTCCCGAAGTCGTATTGCGGCTTCCACGTGTCGTTTTCGCGTTCCCACTGCACGACCGCGGGCGCAGAGGGCGCCAGCATCTTTCGCAGCGTGCTGCTCGAGGCGCTGCCGCCGGGCACAGGGTCGGCGTGGTACTCGGCCTCGGGGATGTCGTGGAGGCCGGGCTCGAGCGTCTCGGTCACCGGCCCGCCTTGGGCGCCCAGACCGACAGGATCCGGCGCTCGGTCTCGGCCAGGATCGTCGGCCGGCCGCCGATCGCGATCAGGCGCACCGCGCTGGTGTCCATGCCCGCCCGGCCCCCGATCTGCGGCCAGGTGAGACCGGTGCTCCGCGCGGCGACCAGGGCGTCGCGGGCGGCGTCGGCCGACACACTGGTGCGCGGCGGCGCCGTCGGCGTTGCCTTGACCTTCGGCTTACGCCCGGCCCGGGTCTCGCGGCGCTTGAGGGATCGTCGCTCGTCCTCGGACAGGCCGCCCCAGACGCCGTGTTCCTGTCGGGTCTCGAGGGCCCAGTTGAGGCAGGTGAGGCGCACCGGGCAGCGGAGGTGACAGACCGCCTTGGCCTCCTCAATCTGCTGAATGGCGGGTCCGGTGCTGCCGATCGGGAAGAACAGCTCGGGATCCTCGTCGATGCACGCGCCGTCGTGCTGCCACGCGGGGCCGCTCATGCCGACACCGCCCGGGCGCCCAGGTCGATGACGACCGTCCGGGTGGTGGCCGGGACCGCGGCCGCTGCGAGCCGCTGCAGGTCGGCGTACATGACGGCCACTCGGGCCAGGGCCAGCGTCATCCGGTCGTCGAACGGCACGCTGCTGTCGGCGAGCAGCTCGTCGACCGCGGTCGTGGTGCGTGCGACGACGCGGGGGAGTTCGGGAAGGGGGCTGACAGGCGCCAGGATCGTTTGCACGGTGAGTCCTCTCGGGGGTTGGATCTCGGTGCGGGCCGGGGCAGCTTGGGGTTGCCCCGGCCCGCCCTCATGCGGTGGTTGGAGGGCGGCCGTCCGGCGGCTCGGGTCACGCCGGAGCGGCCGCCGGTCTAGGTGGCGACCCGGTCGAGGGCCAGCAGCAGCGCGCCGACGGTCAGGGCGGCAGCGACCGCGTGGAGGGGGAGCAGCAGCGCCACGGCCCCGGCGAACTTGGTGACGTCGCGGAGCCGGATGCGCGGGCGGAAGACGATGGGGCGCGACCAGCCGCCGGGCATCGTCTGCCAGACCACCTCGGTGCGCAGCAGCGGCCGGGGCCGGCAGTGGCGCCCAGCACCGCGGTGCCTCACCGCGCGCTCGCCTCGGTCAGCGCGCGGTGGCGCGCGACGAGGGTGGCCTCGCGCTCAGCCAGCACCGCGCGGGTCAGCCGGCCGAGGGCCTGGTCGGTGAGATCGTGGTCGTCGAGGGCGGTCTGCAGCACGGCGACGGTGGCGAGGTCGTGCTCGGTGCGCTCGCCCAGCAGCTGACGCCATTGCGAGACAGCCCTTTTCACGATGGTCTCGACGGCGCCGGTCATGCCGCGAACCGCCGACGCAGCTCGGTCTGCTCCTCGGCGAACTTGATCATGTGGAAGCGCCAACGGGCGTCGGCGGTCGCGTCGTCCACGCGCTTCTCGGCGATGAGCGCTCGGACCGCGGCGCCGACCTCGGCGTCGGTGCTCCACCGGTCCTCGGCGAGCACGGTGGTGACGATCTCGACCGCATCGGTGGTGGTAGCGCCGTGCAGCTTGCGCAGCCGCCGGTAGCTCCGCAGCGCGCGGATCACGGCGCTCACGGCGTCACCGCCGCGACCGCCTCGGTGGTGACGGTTGCGGGGCCGTCGTCGTTGATCAGGGTCTTGACGGAGATCCCCAGGTACGCGGCGATGCTCTGCACCTCGTGGACGCGCCACGCGGTCTGGTCGTTCAGCCGGGTGCTGATCTGGCCCTGGCTCATGCCGAGGTGTTCGGCGATGTCGATCTGCCGGCGTCCTGCCCGGCTCATCTCCGCCCGGATGTTCGCGGTGGTCTGCGATATCTGCATGGATGATGTTCTACGGGTCGAGTGGATATCAGGTCAAGTGATATCGCTGCGATTTTCCTGATTACAGGTGGCTAAACGAAAGGCGCCCTGGTCAGGGCGCCTTATCTCGGTTGGGTAACGAGTTGATGTACCTCTTGGTGCACTCGTATCTGCTGACCTTGAGTCAGTATTGGCTGAGCCGTACTCTGATTGGCATGACCGCTATCACGGAGCTCTACGGGAGCGACTCGCCAGTCGAGCGGGTCGCTGCCGAGGTGCGCGGCCACGCTGCAAAGCGGGGGCTGCGACAGGTCGATCTTGCTTCAGCCCTCGGGCTGACCCAGGGTCAGATCAGCATGCGTCTTCGGGGGAAGACGCCTTTCACGCTCGTCGAGATCTACTCGCTCGCCGAGGTCTTCATGGTGTCGCCGGCCGAGCTGCTGCCGCCGATGCCGATGCCCAACGGGGCCCGGATGCAGAACAGCCCGGTGCGGGCCGCTGATGCGGACCCGACCGGGCAGATGCTCCCCCCGCTGGACTTGAACCAGCAACCCTGCGATTAACAGTCGCATGCTCTGCCAATTGAGCTAGGGGGGATCGTGCTCGCCGGAGTTCCCTTCGGCGTGGAAAACTTTACCAGGGTTCAGCGGGTGCTCGTGACCATGCCCCACCGGCGTGCCGTGAGGTCGCCGACACATCTCTGGTCACAGCTTGCCCACAGCCTCCTCACAGCTTCACAGCGAACTGCCAGGTGCCCCCGAGCCGCACCCCAGGCGACAGGTCGAGCTTCGGTACGAGGGCAGCGCCCGCTCCTGGGGCAGGGATCCAGGGAGCTCGACCGGGGAGCCGCCCCGACCCGAGGGGAACGAGACATGCGCACACCACTGATGGGCGTGGCCGCGGGGGCGGTCGTGCTGGGGATCGCGGGCTTCGCCGCCTACCCGGCCTTCGCCGACGACACCCCCACCGACCCACCTGCGGCCAGTGCCTCACCCACGCCGCCCGGTTCTTCCGCCAAGGGGGAGGACCGCATCCAGGACGCCCTGAAAGACCTGGTCACCGACGGCACCATCACCCAGGACCAGGCCGACAAGGTGGCCGAGAAGCTCGCCGAGAAGGCCGGTCCGCACCTCGACCTGCGCATCGCCGGCCCGTTCGGCGTGGCTCTCGACGAGGTCGCCAAGGTCCTCGGCGTCGACCGCGACGAGGTGGAGAGCGCGCTCGCCGACGGGAAGTCGATCAAGGAGCTCGCCCAGGAGAAGGGCAAGAGTGTGGACGACGTGGTCGACGCCCTGGTCACGGCGGCCACCGCGAAGATCGACCAGGCGGTGAAGGACGGCCGCCTCGAGCAGGACCGGGCCGACGACCTCGAGGCGAAGCTGAGGGAGCGCATCACCTCGGCGGTCGAGAACGCGCTGCCGAAGCCGCCCGAGGGTGGTCCACGGTTCCAGCACCGGGGAGGCCCGGGGCAGTCCGGCGAGCCGAGCGGTGACGAGCGCAGCGGCAACGCCGGCACCGGCTACCTGGGTGCGGCCTGATCGCGTCCGTGATCGAAGAACGGCCCTGCGCATAGGCTTACCGACATGACGGAACGTACTGCGCTCAGGGTCGGGGTCGTCGGGCTCGGGACGATGGGGGCGCCGATGGCCCGGCACCTGATCGCTGCGGGGCACGAGGTGACGGTGTGGAACCGCACCCGGTCCAAGGAGGAACCGCTCGCGGCCCTCGGTGCCCGTCGGGCCGACTCGCCGGCGGCGGCCGCGGAGGGGGCGGACGCGGTGCTCACCTGTGTCTCCGACGACCCCGACCTGCGCGCGGTGGTGCTGGGCGAGAACGGCGTCGCACAGATGCTGCCGTCCGGCGCGGTGCTGGTCGACTGCTCCACGGCGTCCCCGTCGCTGGCCCGCGAGCTGGCCTGGGACCTCGCCGAGAGCGGCCGGATGTTCGTGGACGCCCCGGTCTCCGGGGGGTCCGAGGGCGCCGAGAAGGGCACGCTGACGGTCTTCCTCGGGGGATCGGCGGACGCCGTGGCCCGGGCGATGCCCGTGGTGCAGACGTTCGGGGCGCGCATCACGCACCTCGGCGAGGCCGGCGCCGGACAGGCGGCCAAGGCCGTGAACCAGGTGGTGCTCGCGGGTACCTACGCCGGGGTGGCCGAGGGCGTGGTACTGGCCGAGAGGTTCGGCCTGCCGTTCGAGCAGCTGCTGCCGGCGCTGAGTGCGGGCTCGGCCGACTCGTGGGTGCTGCGCCAGCGGGCGGGCAACATGGTCAAGGGCTCCTACCCCCTCGGTTTCCGCACGTCGCTGCACCTCAAGGACGTGCGCATCGCCCTGCGCGAGGCCGCCGTCCTCGATCTTCCGCTGGAGGTCGCGCAGCTGGTCGCGACGATCGAGGAGAAGCTCATCGCGGCCGGCTTCGGTGACGAGGACGTGAGCAACGTGGCCCGGCACACCCGTTCGGAGGACGCCTGATCCGGTGGGCCGGAACCTCGGCGACACACGCACCGTTGCACCCGACGAGCCTAATCGTTATCGGGATGTGACAATGCTTCGGCGGGTGCGGGTTGAACGAGGAGTCGGCAATGGCGGGTTCGGAGTCACTGACGTCGGGAAACGGTGAGTCGTCGGGTCCTGGTCCTCACACGACCGAACCCGACGACTCGGCGGCCCTCTGGGGGCCGCCCGGTGCCGACGCGTCCTCACGCGTGACCGCCGGAGGCCCGGCCTCTCACCAGGGCCTGCCCCCGGCCGGCACGAACCCCGCCACCCCGCTCGGGCGACCGCCCCTGCCGCCGCCGGCCACCACGTCCACCATCGGCCTGACCCGCCCGGCCACCCAGCCGGCCCCCGCGATCGAGAGCCTCGACGGCCAGGGGCAGGTGATGGAGTTCGACCTCGGCGACCGGTCGGCCACCCAGGTCGAGAGCGGCACGAGCAACAACACGATTGAAGACGCGTCGGACTGGGCCGTCGATCTCGACGCACCGGACGGGTGGGTGGACGAGGGCGGTCGGGCCGCGCCGGTCTCCCCGGACGCGCTGCGCCGCCGTCGACGGCTCTTCGTCGCCGCCGCGGCCGTGCTCGTGCTCATCGTCGGTGGGCTGTCGGTGCCCTCGTTCTTCCGCGACGACGAGGACCCCGAACCGACCGGGCAGACCGTCGTGCTCGGTCAGCACCTGACCGCCCCGGTGGCGCTCAACCTGCCCGAGGGGGCGGTCGCGACCGCCGACGACAGCTACATCGGGGTCCAGTTCGACGACGGGGGATGGGTTCTCGTCACCGTGCCCGAGCAGGTCGTGCAGCCCGACGGCACCCGCGCCCCGCTGCCCGCCGATCCGGCCGCCTGGCTGCAGCGGCATCCGGACGTGTACGTCAGCGGCGTGCGCCAGGTGCAGGTCGACGGGCGCACGGCCACCCAGCTCGACTACCGCCGCTCGAGCATGGCCCAGCCGCAGAGCCGCTACGCGCGCCTGCCCCTGTTCTGCGGCTGGCGCGGCAGCGGTGTCACCGAGGGCGGTCTCTACCGGGCCAGCCGCAGCATGACGGCGGGGGAGTGCACCCAGATCACCGCGGGAGCCCGGGTGCGGGCCACGTTCATTCCCGTGGACGGGCAGATCGTGCTGGTCGAGGCGATCTGGCGCCCCTACGGGGTGTGGGGCTGGCGCATGCCGAACACGTTGCGGGACTCGTACAACGAGCTGCTGACGGGTCTCTCGCCCCGGGCGGCTTCCTGACGCCTGTCAGTACTGGTCGGGCCAGGCCTTGCCGCGCCGGAACAGACGCGGCCGGGTCTCGTCCTTGGGGCGGCGGGTGGTGTCGTACTGCTTCTCCTGCGCCGGTTCCAGTGCCTCCCGGATGAGCTCGGCGGTGCGGCCGGCGTAGGGGTCACGCAGGATCGACAGGTGGTCGCCGGGCACGTGGGTGAGTCGCCAGGTGCCGGTCAGGAAGGGGGCCCAGGCGCGGCGCTCCTCCTTCTCGTCGCTGTCGGCCGCCACGATCACCAGGGTCTCGCCGTCGTAGGGCTTGCCCTTGTAGAGCCGGTGCAGGTAGTTGCTCTGCCGCCAGAAGCGCCAGTACTGGTCGTCGCCGGGCGTGCCGCGCAGGCCGGTGGTGGCCACGCCGGCGGCGGTCTTCAGCCGCTGCACCAGCGAACCCTCCGATCCCGCATGGGATTTGCGGTCGGGCGGGAACGAGTCGAGCACCACCAGCAGGCCCACCTCGTGCCCGGCGTCGCGCAGCTGGTGCGCGACCTCCACCGCCACGACCCCGCCGAACGAATGGCCGCCGATGAAATACGGCCCGTAGGGCTGAATCTGGCGCAGTGCCTTGATGTGACGCCGCGCCGAGGCCTCGACGCTCCAGTCCGGGATGCCGCGAGCCTCCAGGCCGAAGGCCTGCAGCGCGAACACCGGCTGATCGTCGGGCAACCGGCGCATCAGCGGCACCAGCGTCACACCGAGGCCGCCGCCACCCGTCATCAGGAACAGCGGGGGACGGGAACCGGTGGGACGCAACGGGATCAGCGTCTGGTTGGCCGCGTCGACCTTGCGGGTGACGCGCTCGGCGAACTCGCCCAGCGTGGGCGCCTGCACCAGCACCGTGGTCTGTGCCTCGGCCGCCGCCACGCCCAGATCGGTCTGCATCCGCGTCATCAGGCTCTCGGCCGCCAGCGAGTCGCCGCCGAGCTCGAAGAAGTCGTCGGCCAGGCTGATCTCGGGCAGGGCGAGCACGCTGCACCAGAGCGCGTGCACGACGCTCTGCCACTCGGTCAGCTCTTCCTTGGTGGCCCCGGCGGTGACCGTGGGCGGCTGCGGCAGCCCGGCCCGGTCGAGCTTGCCCCGGTCGGTGCGGGGCAGGGCCTCCAGGAAGACGATGCTCTCGGGCACCATGTACGAGGGCAGCACCTCGGCGAGCTGCTGCCGCACCGGGGCCGCGGCGGGCCGTTCGGCGGTGGAGACGATGTACGAGACCAGGCGCTTGCCGCCGCTGTCCCCGGACTTCTCGGCGCCGATCGTGAGCGACTCGCGCACGTCGTCGAGCGCCGACAGGGCCGCGTCGACCTCGCCGGGCTCGACCAGGTAGCCGCGGATCTTCACGCTGTGGTCACGACGGCCGAGCAGACGCAGGGCGCCGTCGGTGCCGAGGGTGCCGACGTCGCTGGAGCGGTAGGTGCGCAGCCCGTCACCCGCCGGCGTGAACACCGCGTCGGTGGCCGCCGCGTCGCCCAGGTAGCCGATCGCGAAGTTGCGGCCGGTCAGCGTCACCGTGCCGGAACCGCCTGCGGGAACCGGGATCCCGGCCTCGTCGACCAGGGTGAGCTCGACATCGGGGATGGGCCGGCCGACCGGCAGCAGCCCGTCGAGCGGGGGGTGTGCGTCGTCGACCTGGTACTCGGTGAGCAGGCTGGTCTCGGACGAGCCGTAACGGTTGCGGATCACGCAGCCGGGGGGCAGCAGGGCCCGGGCGGCCTCGATGTCCGGGCCGTAGGCGGCCTCGCCGGCGATGGTGACGCTGGTGAGGCGCCGCAGCTGCTCCGGGGCGGGGGCGATGCCCACGAAGTTGCGCAGGATGGCCGGGCTGGCCTGCACGATCGTGACCTGGTTGGCATCGATCCAGGCGGGCAGGCCGTCGATGCCGAGGGTGCGGATGTCGTACATCGCCATCGTGGTGCCGACCAGCACACCCGCGCAGGTGGCCATCAGGCCGGCGTGGAAGGCCATCGGCAGGGTGTGGCCGACCACGTCGTCGGCGCCGTAACAGTCGGTGGCGCGGGCGTTGGCCCAGGCATCGCGCACCAGCATGCGGTGATCGTTGACGACGACCTTGGGACGCCCGGTGGAACCGGACGTGAAGGCGTAGGCCGCCGCGTCGGTCGGGGCCGGGGCGGTCGCCCAGAGATCTTCGAGATCGGCCTCAGTTCCGCAGATCTCGGCCGAGGCATCGACGACGACCTGCTCGACCAGCTCGGCCGCGGTGGCCGCGTTGGCCTGATCGGTGAGGCACAGGTGCACATCGACGCGTTCGGCGAACGCCCGCAGCCGGGCCGCGGGGGTGCGCGGGTCGAGCACCAGCACCGGGTGCCCGGAGGTGATGACGCCCCAGAGGGCGGCGACAGCGGCGGCGCCGTGCGAGTACAGCAGCGCGATCGGCCGGTCGGACGGTGAACCGGCCGCGGCGGCCCGCACCTGGCGGCGCACGGCGGCCAGCCGAAGGCCCAGGTCGCCGTAGGTGAGGCGGAGCTCGGCGTCGTGAACAGCGAGGGCCCCGGGCTGGGTGGTGATCACGTGGCGTAGCCGAGCGACGCTGCCCGTCTCGATATCCGTCGAGGTCAACGGATCGACCCGGCGCTCCGTCAGCACGGTCTGCGCGCTCATTTCCTGACCCTCCCTAGGTCTGACGCAACGTCAATTCCCTCAAAGCTGACGCGGCGAGAGACTTCCCGACCGACGGCATCCAATATGCCAAGAAGAGCGGGGATCGTGCGTAAGGGCAAGTCAAACCATCGAGTAGTCACAGAGTTGTATTGCGGCGATTGGTGTTAGTAACGTGCGGATTGGCCGGGCACCCTACCGGGTACTTGCTGAAAGAAATCGGAGAAGGACCACATTTCTCGAAGATGGTTTCGTAGGGTAAGCGCATGATCCAGACTCCGGGCCCGTGGACAACTCTCCGTAGTGCCCCGATGCGGCCGACACCGCAAGACCTGCACCTGTCGGCCATGACCCTGCGCTATTGCTCCTTCTCCGACCGGGTGCTCGCGGCGGCCGCCGCCGGGTTCAGCGGCATCGGGCTCGGCGCGGTCGACTACCTCGACGCCCGGCGCTCGGAGTTCTCCGAGGAGCAGCTCGCCGACTACGTGGCCCGGCACGGGCTGCGCGTGGTCGAGCTGGAGTTCCTCACCGACTGGTGGCGTGAGGCCGACGTGCGGGGGGTGCGGCTGGAGGAGGACCTGCTCTTCTACCTGGCCGACCTGCTGGCCGTGCCGCAGATCAATGTCGGCCTGTTCGCCGACGTGCCGATCGACGTGCAGCGCCAGCAGTTCCGGCGGCTCTGCAGCCGGGCCGCCGACCACAACGTCCGGATTGCCCTCGAGTTCATGCCCTACAGCAGTCTGCGCACCCTGCAGGAGGCGCGTGAGCTGGTCTCCTGGGTGGAGACGGGTAACGCTGGCCTGATGCTCGACGCCTGGCACTGGCACCGCTCGGGCGGCACGACCGACGAGCTGCGCGACCTCAGCGCCTCCGAGGTGTTCGCCGTGCAGCTGTGCGACGCCGCCGAGGTGCCCGACACCGACCTGCGCCGCGAGGGCCGTCACGGCCGTCTGCTGCCCGGCGCCGGGGTCGTCGACCTGAGCGGGTTCCTCGGGGCGCTGGCCCAGGCCGGGGTGGACGTGCCGCTCGCCGTGGAGGTGCTGTCCGACGAGCTGGACGCGCGGCACCCGGTCGACGCGGCGCGCGCGGCGGCTCAGTCGGTGGTGCCGTTGGTGGCTTCGGACGTCGCGGTCGCCTGAGTGCTGTCGGTCCGGTGCGCCGGTGATCGGGGACGCTCGGGTCGCCTGATCGTCGGCGGTTCCCCTCGCCGGTGATCGAGGACGCGGCGGTCACCCGGCGCTTCCCGGTTCAGCTTTCGCTGACCCAGGCGTCCACCTGCGCCTGGGCCGAGCGGGGGGCATCGATGAAGTGGGGCACGAAACGGGCCTGGGTGTCCGTGATCAGGTGCCCCGCGTCCGTCTCCCGGATGCCCAGCCCGGCCGCGTGGCCACCGATCACCCACGTCCCCAGCACCGGCAGGTTGTCGCCGATCCGCGGAACCTCCTGATAGCGCTGGTAGATCGCGGTCTGGCCGGCGGTGTGCTTCTCCGGGACGCCCGCCACCACGCGTCCGTCGCGCACCACCTTGACGCCCGCGCCCTCCCAGCCGTGCACCGGCTTGACCACGTACTCGCGGCCGAGCCGGTCGTCCGGCGACCAGAAGGCCGGCAGCAGGTTCGGGTGGCCCTCGTAGAGCTGCCACAGGGTGGCGAGCACGGCCTTGGAGCCGGTGAGCACCTTGTAGACGGGTTCCAGCCAGGTGACGTCACTCTCGAGGGCGCGGCGGCCGAAGTCCTCGGCCAGCATCCACTCCCACGGGTACATCGCGAAGCATGTTCCGACCGGGTCGTTCTCGAGACCGTAGAAGCCCTTGTCGCCCTTGCGGACACCGAGCTGGTCGATGGGCAGCGTGACCGCCCGGCCGCCCGCCTCGCGCACGGTGTCGGCCACGTAGGCGATCGTGTTCCAGTCTTCCAGTGGCTCCGAAACCCCGGCCACCAGATGCACGAACTCGTTGTCGCGCAGCCGCTTGCGCCAGGTGTGCACCAGTCGCTCGTGCAGCATGTTCCACTGGTCACGGTCGGGGTGCACGGACTCCAGCCAGCTCCACTGGCTCACCGCGGTCTCCACCAGCGCTGCCGGGGTGTCCGCGTTGTACTCCAGCATCTTCGGGTCGCCGGTGCCGTCCCAGAGCAGGTCGAAGCGGCCGTAGAGCGTCCAGTCGTTCTCGACGGACTTGCGCAGGTGCGGCCAGGCGTACTCGGGAATGCCGAGCCTTCGCAGGGTTTCGTGGTCGTGACACATGACCCGGGTGGCGTGCATGGCCATCTGGTGCAGCTCGTTCGTCACCCGTTCGAGCTCGTCCATCTGCGGCTCGGTGAACCGGTAGGCCGCGCCCTCGAACCAGTACGGCAGGTCGTCGCCGCCGTCGTTGCGGTCGCGGGCGTAGGCCAGGCCCTCTTCCTCGACGAGACGGTAGGCGTCGGGGCGGGGGGTCTGCGGAAGGCGGATCATCCGCCCACGCTCCCGCTGCTGCCGCGGCTGGTCTTGCCGAAGCCGCCCCGTTCCATCGCGGTGGTGGTGCTCTGCTTCGTCACCGTGCCGCCGGCCGCGTCGCCGCCGCCGTAGACCGCGCCGTGGCCGCTGGGGATGGAGCTGATGCCGCCGGTCACGCTCTTGCCGATGGCGGGAAAGGCCGAACCGCGGGGGAAGAGCCGCCAGGCGTAGAAACCCCCGCCGTGATAGCTGCTGCCCCCCTCGTCGTCACACTTGTCGTCGTCGACCCGTTTTTGCGTGGTCTGGTCCACGCACACGCCCTGGTGGTCTTTCTCCGGCTCGCTGCCGCCACAGGCCGCCAGGGCCGCGGTCGCGAACAGGGCCGTGCCGGTGGCCACCACCATCGTGCTGCGCCGTCGAGGGTTCACCCGTACCGATCGTTCCCATCTGTCATGAGCTGGTTTCGGTGCTCAAGACGATAGGTGCCGGGGCGAACGTTGCACGTTGTGGTGTCAGTCACTGGAACGGATGGAGGTTCCGGATCTGCGGGACCCGTGCCCGCCGCACTCGTGCTGCCGGTAGCCTTGCTCTTCGACACCGCTGGTGTTGGCCGCTCACAGTGCCGTGGCGCGGAACGGGGACAGTAGCTCAATAGGTTAGAGCAGCGGACTCATAATCCGTAGGTCGCGGGTTCGAACCCCGCCTGTCCCACCTGGTCTGACCTGCGGTAACCGGCGTTCGAAGATCGTCGGGAAGGGCCCCGTGCAGCAACCGGTGCAGCAACGGGGTCCTTTCGCTTCGTCGTGTCGGTGGCAGCGGCCCGAGGGATCGCCTCGTAGCCGCTGCTGACAAGGGTCAGTAGCCCACTGACTTGACGCCGTAGGCCACCTGCTTGGCGGTGAAGCCCTCGTACTTGAGTTGCTCAGCGAGTCCGCTGGCGGAGAACGACTGACTGTCCATGTAGCTCTGTGCCTTCGCGGCGGCCTGTTCGTTCCAGAGGCGGGCGCTGCCCAGGGTGTCGACGGCGGTCTTCGCGTCGGCGGCGTCGAATCCCTCGTACTTCAGCTGCTCAACGAGACCCTTCTTCGAGAAGCCCATTCCGGAGTCGAGATAGCTCTGCGCCTTGCCGACCGCGTTCTCCTCGGCGAGCGTCAGCTTGGGGCCTTCGTCCTCAACTTCCTCGGCCTCGGTCTCCTTGGCGTTGTCGTTGGTGTTGTCCTCGGCCTGCGCCTCGGCGCTGGCCTGAACCTCTTCAATAGCGTTCTGGACCTGAGGGTCTGAGGCGACGACGGCGACAAGGGCCGTGCAGCTACCGAGGCCGAGAACGCAAAGAACCAGGAAAGTGAGCAGAATCGGGTGGCGGCGCGGCCAGGACTTCTTCTTCTGCGGCGGTTGGGGGTAGTAGTGCTGGGGCCCCTGCGATGAGCCGTCCTGCGGTCCCTGTGGCCGGCCCTGATTACTGCTCATGGTTCCTACTCTCCGTGAGGGTTTGAGGACCGGAAGCTAACGCCGTGACTCGCGGAGTGTGAGTGGTTTTGGGGTGAGGTCTGGCGAACGCGACCGAACTGATATCAGCAGTGACGCGTGCGGGAAAGCCTTTAGCAGGAGTTGGTTTGATGGCGCCATAGGACGTGTGGGGGAGGTTGCGTGGGGGAGGTTGCGTGGGGGAGGTCGTGTGGGTGAGGAACGGGACTGCGGCTCGATGGGACCCTGAGGTGTGAGCTCACGCATCGATCACTACGACGACCCGACCGCGCCGCCGGCCAACAGTCTCGTGCCCTCGGCGAACGTCATTGTTGTTGACGACCGGGGGCGGGTGCTGGTCATCCATCGCACCGACAATGACAACTGGGCCGTGCCCGGTGGGGCCATGGACCTGGGGGAGTCGCTGGTCGAGTGCGCGGTGCGGGAGACGTTCGAGGAGACCGGTGTTCACTGTGAGATCACCGGTCTCGTCGGCATCTTCACTGACCCGAAGCATCTGATCGAGTACACGAGCGACGGGGAAGTGCGGCAAGAGTTCTCTGTGCTCTTTACCGCCCGGGCCGTCGGTGGGGAACCGACGCCGAGCTCCGAGTCCCGCGAGGTGCTCTGGGTGGGTCGGGACGGCTTGGCCTCACTCACCATGGACCGGTCGATGCGGTTCCGCCTCGGACGCTGGCTGGCCGACGAACCACAGCCCTACCTCGGCTGATCTCAAGACTGCCGGTACACACACCGGTGGGCCAGAGAGCGCAGTCCTTGCACCCCGGCGGCATCGAAATTGCCCTCGGTCAGGAGGGTCTCCACATTATTCAGCAGCTCCTCGGCCCGGCTCAGGGCCCAGTCGCGGCCACCGGCCTCGGCCACGAGCACAGCTGCCCGTGAGGTGTCGGCCGGGCCGAGGTCGTCGGCGGAGCCGTAGATGCGGACCAGCTCGTGCCCGGCCGGAGTGTCGGACGTGAGGGCCTTGACCACCGGCAGGGACTTCTTGCGGGCCCGTAGATCGGCGCCGGCCGGCTTGCCCGTGACCGCGGGGTCGCCCCAGATGCCGAGCACATCGTCGGTGAGCTGGAAGGCCAGCCCCAGGTCACGCCCGGCCGCGGTGAGCCGGCGCACCTGCTCGGCGGTTGCCCCCGCGGCGAGAGCGCCCAGGCCGCAACTGGTTCCGATCAGGGCGCCGGTCTTGGCCCCGGCCATGGCCAGGCACTCCGGAAGCGTCACTGCCTCCTTGCGCTCCAGCGCCAGGTCTTGGATCTGCCCCAGGATCAGCTCCTGCACCGTGTCGGCGACGGACGCCGCCGCCTGAGGCACCTCTGCCAGCGTCTGCAGGGCCAGGGTCAGCAGGGCGTCGCCGGCCAGCACCGCCGGACCCACGCCGAACACGCTCCAGGCGGTCGCGCGGTGGCGGCGGGTGACGTCGCCGTCCATCACGTCGTCGTGGAGCAGGGAGAAGTTGTGCACCAGGTCGACGGCCACGGCCGCCGCCAGCACCTGCTCCTTGTACGGGCCGGCCACCGGCCCCACGGCCTGCGCCGCCAGCAGGGTCAGGGCGGGCCGCAACGCCTTGCCGCGGCCCTCGTCACAGAACCGACCCTGGGCGTCCATCCAGCCGTAGTGGTAGAGGGCCACCGGACGGACGGCCTCGGGCAGGCGCTCCAGGGCTTGCCGCAGCGCGGGTTCGACCTTGCGACGGGCCGACTCCAGAAGCTCGGAGGCCGTGACTGATGTGACGGGCGTGCGGGTCTCTGCAGTCATCGTCCGACCTCCACGAAGTCCAGGACGCCGAGTGCGTCCGGCACCAGCACAGCCACCCCGGCGTACGAACTGACCTGGTAGCTGATCACGGCGGCCTGGTCGACGCCCTCGAGGCGCAGGCTCAGGCCCGGTTCCAGTTCTTCCGGCAGCTGCGCCGGGCGCAGCCCGACCACGCCGCTGCTGTCTTCACCCGTGCGCAGGGCCAGGATCGACGTCGAGCCGCCGGGACCGATCGGGATCTTGTCGCTCGGCAGGATGGGCACGCCCCGCCAGGCGGTGTGCCCTCGTACCTGGCCCGGATAGATGCCCGCGGCCGTGCACCGGCGGCGGAAGGCCGCGATCGCCCGGGGGTGGGCCAGGAAGAAAGCGGTGCTGCGGCGCCGGCTGAGCAGTTCGTCGAGGTCGGCCGGCGTGGGTGGGCCGCCTCGCGACGGAACCCGCTGGCTGGCATCCACATGTGCGAGCAGGCCGACGTCGGGATGCGTCAGCAGGTCTTGCTCCTGCTGCTCCTTCAGGGCCTGCACCACCAGCCGCACCTGCTCGTGCGTCTGGTTCATCGGCTGGTTGAACAGGTCAGCCACCCGGGAGTGCACCCGTAGCCGGGTCTGCGCGAGCACCAGGTCGTATTCGCGGGGCACCGGGTCGTAGTCGACGTATCCGGCCGGGAGCACCGGCTCGCCGGTATGGCCGGAGGCCAGGCGGATCTCGGCCTCGCCGTGCTTGTTCACCGGACCGCCGGAATCCGGCCGGGACAGATGCTCACGCAACCCGGTCTCGGCGTCCAGAAACGCGCGCAGCCGCGGTGCGGACACCGTCAGCAGTTGGCAACTGGTCTCGGCCCGGGCCGAGAAGGCCCACCGCGGGTCTCCCTGTGTGAGCAGTTCGGCCCCGAACTGCTCACCGGCACCGAGGATCGCGATGACGGACGGATCACCGAACTCACCCGGCACACTGCGGCTCACCGTGCCGTGGGCGATCAGGACCAGGGAGTCGACCGGCGTGCCGATCTCGGCCAGGAGCGTGCCTGCACTGACCTCGACCGGCTCGAAAAGAGCAGCCAGGGAACCCAGATCATCGGTGAACCCGGTGAGCGGCAGGAGCCCGGTCAGGCTGTGGGAGAGCACCCGGAGCTGGGAACCGGACCGGTCGAAGGCCACCAGGCGGTCGCGCACGGGCCGACGGCGCCGCTGGTTGACCCGGTACGTGCCGGCCTCCAGCGGTTTCCACGGCAGCTCGGACAGCAGCCACCGCGGGGTCGTCGCCGTGGTGTGCGGCCGCGTCTTGGTGGTGGTGGCCAGGTTCCGGGCCGCGGGAGGACCCAGGCTGGTGGGGCCTCCCGCTTCCGGTGGGGCGAGGCTCACCTCAGCTCTCCCGTCCGACCTCGACGTTCTCCAGCACGGCGAGGGCGTCGGGCACCAGCACGGCGGCCGAGTAGTAGGCGCTGACCAGGTACGAGATCACCGCCTTCTCGTCGATGCCCATGAACCGCACGTTGAGTCCGGGCTGCAGCTCGTCGGGAAGACCGGTCTGGTGCAGCCCGACCACGCCCTGGTTCTCCATGCCGGTGCGCAGCAGCAACACCGAGCTGGTGCGCGACGAGCTCATCGGAATCTTGTTGCAGGGCAGCACCGGAACCCCTCGCCACGACGGCACCTGATGCCCGAAGAACTCGCTGAGCTGTGGGTACACGCCGCGGCGGGTGCACTCGCGGCCGAACGCGGCGATCGTGCGGGGGTGGGCCAGGAAGCAGGACGGCTCCTTCCAGACCAGGCTGAGCAGCTCGTCGAAGTCGTCGGGGGTGGGCGGGCCCTGCCGGGCCTGGAGGCGGAACGACAGGTCGGCGTTGTGCAGCAGGCCGAAGCTGCGGTTGTTGACGAGCTCGTGCTCCTGCCGCTCGCGCAGCCCCTCGACGGTGAGGCGCAGCTGCTCTTCCGTCTGGTTCATCGGCTTGTTGTAGAGGTCGGCCACGCGGCTGTGCACCCGCAGAACGGTCTGGGCGACGCTGAGTTCGTATTCGCGGGGCGCCAGTTCGTAGTCGACGAAGGTCTGGGGCAGCTGGTATTCGCCGTGCTGGCCGGAGGTCAGGTCGATCGAGGCCTCGCCGTGCTCGTTCTGCGGCCGCGACGCCTCGAGGGTGCGGCGCTGAATGTGCGCCCGCAGGCCGCCGGCCTCACCGTTCAGCTCGTCGAACGACTGGCGCCTCAGCAGCAGCACGGTGACCGCCGTGAGCGCCCGCAAGGTGTATTCCCAGGTCTGGGTGGAGTCGGCGAGTACGTGCCCGCCGAAATGGTCGCCGTCGGCGATGATTCCGTGGTCGGTCTCGTCACCGTAGACCCCGTCGCCCACGCGCTGCACCTTGCCGTGGGCGATGAGACCCACGGTGTCGGCGGGGGCACCGGCGGCGAAGAGGATCTCGCCGGGCGCGTATTCGCGCTGCTCGAACCGGGAGGCGAGAGCGGTGAGGGCCGGCTCGTCGTCGAACCCGCGCAGCAGCGGCAGCTCCGTGAGTTCCTGGGGGATCACCCGGACCTGGGCCCCCTCGCTGATGAACTGGACCCGCCCGTCACCGAGGGCGTACGAGGCGCGCCGGTTCACCCGGAACACCCCGCCGTCGGCCTGGATCCAGGGCAGCACCCGCAGGAGCCAGCGTGAAGTGATCGACTGCATCTGGGGCGCGGACTTGGTGGTGGTGGCCAGGTTTCGGGCCGCGGCGACGTCGAGACTGGTGCGCGGGTCGATGAAGGACGTGGTGTCCGGCTCGAGCGGCTGGCTGACAGTCATGGTTCTCCTACCTCGGGACGGTCGTGGGGAACATGGCGCCGGGAGACGGGCGGGCGCAGCGATGTGGATGCCGCCGGATGGCGTCACGCTGTGTGCCGACCTGGAACATGTAACAACGAATCCGGACCGTTCGGCAACCCGGATGCGGTGTGTCGGGGTGATCCGCCAGGTGAAATGAAACCGGTGTTCCCGCTGGGATTTTGACTCATACGATCGAACTGGCGGGTTACGTATCGGACTGGACAGTTCCGGTCCGGAGCGGGTCTAATCACTACTGCTCGTGACGACAACGTTGCGTCGGTCGTACCCGGTGGTCGTGCTCGGCCACGGTGAGAGTTCCTGATTCCAGGGGGTATCCGGTGTCGGTCCAGTCCGCCCAGGCGTTCGTTCTTCCGGACTTCTACCTGCCCCATCCCGCGCGCCTCAATCCCAACGTGGAGCACGCCCGAGCCCACAGCACCACCTGGGCCCGGCGCATGGGCATGCTCGACGCCGGGGTCTGGGACGACGAGGCGCTGGCCCGCATGGACTACGCGCTGATGTGCGGCTACACCCATCCCGACTGCGATGCGCCGATGCTCGATCTGATCACCGAGTGGTACGTGTGGGTCTTCTTCTTCGACGACCACTTCCTCGAAATCTTCAAGTATTCGCGGGATCTCAAGGGCGCCCGGGTCTACCTCGACCGGCTCGAACGGTTCATGCCGGCCGAAGGGGGGCCCGATGCGGAGCCGGAGAATCCGGCCGAGGCAGGGCTGGCCGACCTGTGGGCACGCACCACGCCGTCGATGTCGCCGGCCTGGCGGCGCCGGTTCATCACCAGCACTCACAACCTGCTGGTCGAGTCGATGTGGGAGCTGCAGAACATCGACGCCGGGCGGGTGGCCAACCCGATCGAGTACATCCAGATGCGCCGCCGGGTGGGGGGTGCGCCGTGGTCGGCCAACCTGATCGAGGTGGTGAACGCAGAGCTGCCGCCCCGGCTGGCGGGGCGGCGGGCGCTGCGAGTGCTCGGCGACACCTTCTCCGACGCCGTGCACCTGCGCAACGACCTGTTCTCCTACCAGCGTGAGGTCGAGGAGGAGGGGGAGAACTCCAATGCCGTATTGGTTTTCGAGCGGTTCCTGGGATGTGCCACGCAGCGGTCGGCGGAGCTCACCAACGATCTGCTCACCTCCCGGCTTCAGCAGTTCGAGAACACCGCGCTGACCGAGGTGCCCGCGCTGCTGGCCGAGAACGCGGCGCTGCCCGACGAGGTGTTCGCGGTCTCGTCCTACGTGCGAGGTCTGCAGGACTGGCAGGCGGGCGGCCATGAATGGCACGCCCGTTCCAGTCGTTACATGAACGCGGGTGCGCAGACGGCGGCCTGGTCGCTGCCGACCGGTCCGACGGGGTGGGGGGCATCGGCGGCGCTGCTGGGTCGTACGGGCACCCCGGTGCGGGCCCGTCAGTTCCTGCACATGCGGTTCGCGCCGGTGGGGCCGCTCCCGTTGCCCGACTTCCACATGCCCTATCCGGTGCGTGTGAGCGGCCATCTCGAGGGTGCGCGGCGGCACAACCTCGAATGGTCCGAACGGATGGGGATGTTCGGGCCCGGCGGGGTCTGGCAGCCGGGCCGGTTCGTGGGCATGGACCTGGCCTACTGCGCGGCGATGATCCATCCCGATGCCTCGGCCGAGCAGCTCGACCTGACGTCCGACTGGCTGTCCTGGGGCACGTACGGAGACGACTACTTTCCCGTCGCCTTCGGTGTGACCAACAATCTCGCTGGTGCCAAGGCGTCCCACATTCGTCTGGGACTCTTCATGCCGCTCGACGGCACCGACACCCCCGAACCCCTCGATCCTCTCGAGCGGGGGCTGGCCGATCTGTGGGCCCGCACGGCGGGGCCGATGCCGATGACGGCGCGGGCCGGGTTGCGCCGGGCGATCCGCTCGATGACGGGCAGCTGGATCTGGGAGCTGGCCAATCAGGTGCAGCAGCGGGTACCCGATCCGATCGACTACGTCGAGATGCGGCGTCGCACGTTCGGTTCCGACCTCACGATCGCGCTGTCCCGGTTCAGTCACGCCGAGGTGGTGCCGCCGGAGCTGTTCGACCATCGGGTGCTGCGCGAACTGGACACGGCCGCACAGGATTACGCCTGCTTCCTGAACGACGTGTTCTCGTACCAGAAGGAGATCGAGGTCGAGGGCGAGGTGCACAACCTGGTCTTCGTGCTGGAGCAGTTCCTGGGCACCGATCGGTTCGAGGCGGTGCGTCTGGTGAACGACCTGATGACGGCCCGGATGAAGCAGTTCACGCTCATCGCCGACCACGATCTGCCCGCGTTGATCGAAGAGCTACAGCTTGCGGACGCGGCGGGAGACGCCCTGAGGCGGCATGCGGATTACCTCAAGAACTGGATGTCGGGCATTCTCGAGTGGCACCGGAAGGCCACGCGCTACACCCCGGCGGAGCTGAAGGCCCGTTACGGTGACATCCATGAGTCAACTCGATGACGTCGGTGACCAGGACGGCTGGCGCTGCTGGGTGTGCGACGAGCCGGTGGATCCGAACGCCTCGGTGAACGACGACCGCGGTCCCAGCGTCGACGCCCGCACGGCCAAGCCCCGCGCGAAAGTGGGCCGTGACTTCGCCGGTGCCGAGCGTCTGGCCCACCGGGCGTGCAACACCAAGAAGGGTGCAGTGACGCCGGTCATCGCGTGGCCGGACGACCTGATGGTCATCGAGCCGGCGCCGCTGCTGACGGTGGCGGAGCGGCTGTTCCGTAAGGGTGGGCGGGAAATCGTGGCGCGCTGCCCCGACCGCGGCGATGCGGAGGCCGCGGCGAAGTGGCTCGAAGACCGCTTCTCCCGCCTGGCGCCCGACCTGCCGGTGACGGCTTCCAGCGACTCCGGTGGTGGGCAGTACCTGGTCGCCCTGACGGTGGCCCGGCGGCGCTGACCGCTGGCTGGAGGTGGGGCTGACCGCTGGCTGGACGTGGGGCTGGAGGTGGGGCTGGTCGCTGGCTAGACGTCGTCCGAGCTGCCGTTGCGTCCGGCGAGGGTGGCCATGTCGAGCGCGTCATGAGACGTGACGCGCTCGACCTCCTCGCCGCCGTCGCAGCGGCACAGGGCGACGGTGACGGACTGCGCCGTGCGCCCGACCACCTGCCAGGTGCCGCCGGCGCCTTCCCAGTGGTGCAGGGTCGTGATGAGCTCACGGGGTGGCATGTCTCATCGTCGTCAGCTGAGTGCTGTTGGTGCAAGGGAGCTGTCGGCCGGATCGGGGTGCGCAGTTGGCGGGGGAAGGGCTTGTCTGGTGCGGTCAGACGAATCGTAAGGTTTGGCCGCCTGGACTTTATGCATCGTCCGACCGATTCAGAAACAAGAACCCCTGCCTCCGGAGATCCCGGGGATCCGGCTAAAGAGCCGGCGGATGGAAAGACGGTGGCCGGGGAACGGTGGCCGGGGAACGGTGGCCGGGGAACGGTGGCCGGGGAACGGTGGCCGGGGAACGGCAGCCGGAAAACGGCGGTTGGAAAGACGGCGGCCGGAAAGACGGTGGCCGGAGAACGGCGGCTGGAAAACAGCGGCCGGAAGCAGCGTCAGGTGCGAGCCATGCCGCGCAGGCCACGGTCCATGAGATCGATGGCCCAGTCGAAGCTTTCGTTGACGTCCGTGGCCCACTGGAACCCGCGTCCGGCCTCGAGCGTGGCATACCCGTGCAGCAGGCTGCGCAGCGTGCGCAGGGCGTGCACCTCCTGTTCCTCGTCGATGTCGTAGGCCCGCACCACCGCCCGCAGCGGAGCCAGCAACCGGTTGGCGGCCTGGGTCAGAGGGCTGTCGGCGCCGTCGTTCTCCACCCCCACGGTGGCCGCGTACCGGCCGGGGTGCGTCACCACGTACTCGCGGAACGCCCGTGCGGCGGCGAACAGGGCGTCCCGGCCGGCCACACCCTGCACCGCCTGGCCCACGACGTCGGCCGACTCGGTCGCGGCCAGGATCGCGATGCGCCGGTTCAGGTCGTCCTGGCCGGCGATGTGCTTGTAGAGCGAGGGGGTCCGGACGCCGACGCGCTCGGCGACCAGGCCCATGGTGAGGTTGGCGAAGCCGATCTCGTCGGCCAGGGCGGCAGCGGCCGCGACCACTGCCGTGGGGTCGAGTCCGGCCCTAGGCACGCGCTTCCTCCAGGAACGACTGCATCAGGGAGACCACCTGCGACGGGTACTGGGTGTGCAGGTAGTGGCCCGCCCCGGGAATCATCTCAAGCCGGCCCAGTCCCTCGGGCAGCGCGGCCACCACGGCCTCACCCTCGGCCTGCGGGGAACCCCAGTCCGGGTCGTCGGTGCCCATGATCACGAGCACCGGGCAGCGGACGTTGCCGAGCTGGGCCCCCGCGTCGGCGGGAGTGGTCTGCCCCATCTTCTGCAGGGCCTTCATCCGGCCCGGCTCGCGCAGCGAGGCCTCGATCTCGGCCAGGTGACTGTCCCAGTCGGCCGGTCGGACACCGGGATTCGCGACCTCCAGGTACTTCTTCCACTGTGTGGTGCTGCCCAGGAGGGCCATGCCGATCAGGCGGGTCATACCGCGCCGCACCCGCGAGACCTTCAGGTCGGACACCTTGAACACCTGCGCGCGGGTGAACGGCGCCAGCTCGACCACGGCCGTCACCAGCTCGGGAGCCTGCGCGGCGGCGATCGTGACGGCCCCGCCGGCGATCGAGTGGCCGACCAGCACCGCCGGCCCACCGAGGTGCCGGACCAGGGCGAGGATGTCGCCGGCGATGTCGGTGCGCGACCACGACGGCCAGTCGACGCTGGACTCACCGCAGCCCCGCAGGTCGAGGTTCGCGACCTGGTAACCGGCGGCGACCAGCTCGGGAACCATGAATCGGTAGGCCTGGCGGCTGTTGCCCATGCCGTGGGCGAGCACCACGAGCGGGCCCTGGCCGTGCACGTCGTAGGCGAGGGTGCCGCCGTCTACCTCGAGGAACTGCGTCATGGTGACCTCCGTGTCCGAACTGGCTAATGCTGTTAGCTAAAAGCTAATGCGATTAGCCGGAAAGGTCAAGCCGAACGATCACCCACCCGGTCTCATCACAGAGGGTGATGCTCTGTGTACTCTCAAGTAACTCCCTCATCCCGGAGCGTTCCGGGGCGCATCACCTTGTCAGGAGCCCACTTTCATGCGTCTACGCCGATCAGTGGCCTCGGCAGCGGTAACGGCGGTCGCCGTCACCGCGTTCGCGGCAAGCACGAACTCTTTCTCGACCGGGGCCACCGGGCCCGCGTCCGGAGCGCCGACCGTGGCGCTGTCGGCGGACGCAACCGCCGATCCGGGCCAGGATGTCGCGGTACCAGTGGCTTTCGTCACGAAGACCACGCAGAAGGCGGCCAGTACGAGCAGTACCTACAAGAGCAGCGGCTTCCTGTCCGACCTCTTCGAGGCGATCAAGCAGGCGGCCGAGGCTGCCGCCCAGCGCGCCGCCGAACAGGCCGCCGCGCAGGCCGCAGCCGCCCAGGCGGCGAAGCTCCCGGCCCAGGTGACCGGGGTGGACGCGGTCGCGGGAGACGCGAAACTGGATCTGACGTGGGATGTTCCGTCGTCTAAGAAGGCCGTCACGAGCTACACGCTGACCTACGCGGCATCCGGGCAGTCGGCCCGCAGCAAGACGGTCACCGGCACCCGCAACTCCCTGACCGGTCTGGTGAACGGCACCAGCTACTCCGTCACGGTGTCGGCCACCAGTTCGGCCGGCACCGGCCCGGCCTCGAAGACGCTGACGGCCACGCCGCTCACGCTGGCGTCGGCCCCGTCCGGTGTCTCGGTCGACCCGGGCGACGGCAGCTTCACCGCGAGCTGGAAGGCTCCCCGCCAGACCGGTGGTGCCCCGGTGGACGGGTACGTGGTCACCGCCACCCCGGAAACCGGTGCTGACGTCGTCCGCAAGCTCGAAGGCACCGACACCACGGTGACCGGCCTCACCAACGGAAAGCCTTACCGGGTGCGGGTGGCCGCGGTCACCGCGGCCGGCACCGGTGCCGCCACCGACCCGGTGACCGCCACCCCGCTCACCGTCGCCCAGGCCCCCGACGACCTCGCGGTCGACGGTGGCGACGGTGAGTTCACCGCCCACTGGAACGCCCCCGCCCAGACCGGCGGGGCACCCGTCACCGGGTACCTCCTCACCTATGTCACCGCCTCCGGCCAGGAGATCGTGCAGCGCGTGGCCGACACCCAGGCCACCGTCGGGGGCCTCACCAACGGCACCGCCTACCAGGTCAGCGTGGCCGCGATCACCGCCGCCGGCACCGGCGTCAGCTCGCTGGTGGCCTCGGTTCTCCCGAAGCCCACCGTGGTCCCCACCCCGGAACCGGCCGAACCGGCCGTGCCCGCCACGTCCAGGTCGCTGGTCTCGGCCGGCTGGAACGGCAGTGGCCAGCTGCTCACCGGAGCCACCGACACCGTCGCCCACCCCGGCCTGACCGGCATGCTCGAGAAGGACAACCCGCTGGCCCCGCGCACCATCAGCGACCTGTCCGTCGGCGAGTACGCCACCTGCGCCGTCTCCGAGGGCACGGCCTACTGCTGGGGCACGAACCCGGACGGGCAGCTCGGCAACGGCAGCACCGCCTCCGCCCTGTCGCCCACCGCGGTCGGCGGCCTCCTGACCGGCAAGACCGTCACCGACGTCTCGGCCGGCGTGCGTCAGACCTGTGCGGTCGCCGACGGCAGCGCGTACTGCTGGGGCGCCAACAGCACCGGCCAGCTGGGCAACGGCACCACCACCGCCAGCACCACCCCGGTGCGCGTCGCGGGCCTCCTCGACGGCAAGACCGTCAGCAGCGTCAGCACCCAGCTCGGCCACACCTGCGCCCTCGCCGAGGGCAAGGTCTACTGCTGGGGCGACAACAAGTGGGGCCAGCTCGGCAACGGCTCCACGACGCTCAGCACGCTGCCCGTCGCCGTCACCACCACCGGCGTGCTGAAGGACAAGACCGTCACCGACCTCAGCACCGGCTACCTGCACAACTGCGTGATCGCGAGCGGCGCGGCCTACTGCTGGGGCTACAACGCCTACGGCGGCCTGGGCAACTTCAGCACCGACACCAGCTCGGTACCGGTCGCGGTGAACACGACCGGCGTGCTCAAGGGCCGCACGGTGACCGGCATCGACTCACGCAGCTACTCCTCCTGCGCGGTCGCCGACGGCGCGGCCTACTGCTGGGGCTACAACGGCTACGGCCCGCTGGGCACCGCCTCGACCGGCAACAGCGCCTTCCCCGTGGCCGTCGACGCCACCGGCGCGCTGAAGGGCAAGGTCATCACCCAGGTCACCACCGGATACGTTGCCAGCAGCCCGTACTCGGCCACCGGCTGCGCACTCGCCACCGACGGCACCGTGGCCTGCTGGGGCACGACCAACACCTACGGCAACCTGGGCAACGGCACGGCCGCCGGCTCCGCCACCCCGGTCGCGGTCCCGACCGGATCCGAACTGGCCGGCCGCACCGTCACCGCCATCTCCACGAACGGGCGCACCACGTCCCTCCTGACCCGATAACGACCCGACCAGCCACCCGATCAGCCACCCGATCAGCCACCCGATCAGCCACCCGACAGACATCCGACCAGCACCCGGCAGGCACCGCCGGAACCCGCACCTCCCCTGGGACGTCCAAGGGGAGGTGCCGGGTTTTGGAGGATCCCCATGAAGCGAATGATCTGGCTGGGAGCGTGCGTCGTGCTGGCGCTCGCCGGGTGTGGGGACGACCCGGTCACCCCGGGTGCGGACGTGAGGGAGAGCGTGCGGGGCACCTGGTACCCGTCGCGGATCACCGGGTGGACCGTCTCGGCGTTCGGAAAAGCCACCTACGACAAGGCCTATCTGACCTTCGGGGACGAGGAGTGGCAGGCCGGCGACGGGTGCAACGAGCAGCGCGGCACCTATCACCTCGAGGCCGACGGGACCTTCGAGATGACGTCCGGCGCGTCCACCGAGATCGGGTGTGCCAACGTGCCGCACGTCGACGTGATGGAGTCGTCGACCCGGCTGCAGGTGGTGGGCCGGACGTTGGTGTTCTCCGCCCCCGGCCGCTCGCCGGAAGAGATCGCCCGCTACACGCGCACCGTCAGTGAGCCCGAGACCGCGACCACCGCGTCCGCCGTCGACGAGGTGCGCAAGAAGTCGGAGCCCGCCGTGCCACCACCCCCGTGAGATCAGCCTTGACCCGGATTTGATCCCCGCCGGGGCAACCCGCGCCGCTCCCCACCCGACCTGGAGACCAGAACGTGATCCCCTGACGAACCAGGAAAGGTGCTATGTCCAGCGTCTTCTCACTCCGGCCGGGAAAGCGCCGGTGGCGTCTGACCGGGCTGCTGGCCGCGGCCCTGGTCACGGCCGCCGTCGTGCCCACCGCGCTGCACCTGCGCCCGGCCGGCGCCGCGGAGTACCCGGGCCCGGGCGTGGTGTCCGGCAACACCGCCGTGCACGACCCGTCGATGGTCAAGGGCCCGGACGGCACGTACCTGCTGGCCGCGACCGCGCCCGGTCTCGCCCTGCGCACGTCCACCGACCGCACCAGGTGGACCTACACCGGCCTGGCGTTCCCCAACGGCAGCGCCACCTGGACGGACGAGTACACCGGCACGTCGAACGGCAACCTCTGGGCGCCCGACCTGTCGTACCGCAACGGCACGTTCTACCTGTACTACGCGGCCTCGTCGTTCGGTAAGAACAAGTCGGCGATCTTCCTGGCCACCAGCACCACCGGCAAGCCCGGCAGCTGGACCAACCAGGGCAAGGTCTACTCCCACCACGACCAGCGACGACCACAACGCCATCGACCCCAACCTGGTCGTCGACCGCAGTGGCAAGTGGTGGCTCTCGCTCGGCTCGTTCTGGACCGGCATCAAGATGATCGAGCTCAATCCCTCGACCGGTAAGCGCATCTCGAGCAGCTCCACGGTGCACAGCCTGGCCGCACGTCCCGGCAACACCGCGCTCGAGGGCCCGGCGATCATCTACCACGCCGGCTATTACTACCTCTTCACCTCGTGGGACGCCTGCTGCAAGGGCACGAGCAGCACCTACAAGATCACGGTGGGCCGCTCGAAAACCATCACCGGCCCGTACAAGGACCGGCCCGGCAAGCTCCTCACCGACGGCGGCGGCACCCAGATCCTGGGCACGCACGGCACGATCGTCGGTCCGGGCGGGCAGTCGCTGATCCAGGACGGCGACGGTGACGTGCTCGTCTACCACTACTACGACGGCGCCGACAACGGCACCGCCAAGCTCGGCATCAACCGCCTGAGCTGGGATTCCTCGGAGTGGCCGGTCGTCTCCTGAGACACCTGACCGAGATCGGGCCCCCGCCGTCCGCCCGGGCTGTCTGCTCAGGGCCGACGGCGGGTGCTTGATTTCGGACGCGCCGGTCGGGAAGGCTGGTTACCCGCACCTTTTCGAGGGGTTCTGGGGGACGACGATGAGCTCGGTCCTGAGTGAGCTGGTTCAGGCATCCGAAACCGGTACGACGGCCCTGCGTGAGGCGCTGGCCCGCGTCGTGGCCGAGGAGATCGAGGTGCTGCACGAGCCGCCCGACCCGAACGACGGGGTGTACCCGTCGGCGACCCTGCTGCAGGTCCTGGCCCAGCGGGCCGAGCTCTTCGTGAAACTGATGCCCGACTACGCCGAGACCCGGCAGATCACCGCCGACGGTGACGAGATCACGATCGCCCTGCGGTTCACCGGCACGCTGCCCGACGGCACCCCGGTCGCGGTCGACGGCACCGACACCCTGCTCGTGCGCGACGAGAAGGTGGTGCGGCTGACCGGCCGCTTCGACTCCGAGCAGATGCGGCCCCTGCTCCAGGCCCTCGGGGTGGCTTAGGAGACGTCGAACCGGCGTTGTTCCCCGGCCACTTTCAGCGTGAGGGTGGCCGGGTCCTCGGCGCGCGGCACCAGAAAGCGCAGCTTGACGGTCTTCGACTGACCCGCTGCCACGGTCGCGACGTCTTCGGTCGTGCTTGCGTACGAGTGCGCCATGTCGGTGCGCAGCGACTGCCCCGCGCCCTCCACCGGCACCGGCAGGCCCGACTCGTTGCGCACCGCCACCGAGATCGTGACCAGGCGTTGCGACCCGTCGGCCGGCTCCTTCGGGGTGGTCACCCGGGGCGCGGCCGGCACCGAGGCCACGAGCGTCACCTTCTGCGCCGCCGGCCCGTTGCGCAGCTCACCCTCGATCGTCTCCTCCGCGCCCAGTTTCGTGGCCGGTGCCAGGAACGAGGGTAGCTCGCCGTAGTGCAGCATGATCGCCGCCGCGAAGATCAGCCCGGCCACCAGCAGCGCCGAGAGCATCCCGCCCCAGCTGCCGCGGGAGTCCTCGGGGCGGCCGGCCGGACGTGGCGCGCTGCCCCGGGTGCGGTTCCGCCCGCTGGTCGTCGCCATGATCGCCGTCGTCGCCTTTCCACCGGTTGCCCCCGTTGAACCCGGTCTGCATCGTCCGTGCTCCCGGTCGGCAAAGGCAAGTCCGGAGGCCGTGCTCGTTCGTCACGCCGGGGGATGTCCGAGGTGCCGCGTCGTCCGCTGTTTGCCCTGAATGGTGACAATGGGCCGATGGATGTGCGAACGGCCGTCGCCGCCGACCTGCCCGCCCTGTCCTCGGCACTCGCGGACGCCTTCGCGGACGACCCCCTGTGGACCTGGATGATCCCCGAGCGCCGGCGCCACACCCGGCTCCGCCGGGTGTTCGGAGCGCTGCTCGAGCACAGCATTCCCCGGGGGAACGTGACCACGACCCTCGACCGGCAGGCCGTGGCCGTCTGGTCGGCGCCGGGGGAGTGGAAGCTGCCTCTGCCGGCGGTGCTGCGGTCGGCCCCGCACATGGTGCGCGGTGCCGGTCTGCGCCTGCCCCGGCTGCTGGGACGGCTCGGCGAGGTCGAGCGGGCCCACGAGCAACTACCGCCCGGCCACTGGTACCTGGAGATGATCGGCACCAGCGACCGGGCCCGCGGGCAGGGGCACGGAACGGCCCTGATGGCCGAGGCCTTCGCCCGCTGGGGAGGCCTGCCGGTCTACCTGGAGTCGTCGAACGAGCGCAACCTGTCGTTCTACCGCCGCCACGGCTTCGAGGTGACGGGTGATCTGGCCGTGCGTTCGGGCCCGCCGCAGTGGACGCTCTGGCGGGACTAGCTCCTCACGCGGATCGCAGGGTCACCGGCCCAGGGCCTCGTCCAGGAACGCGCGGATCACGTCGAACGACGGGGCCGGGCGGTCGGAACGGGTCACCGATCCGTCGGCGCTCGTGTGCACCGTGACCGAGAGGTCGCCCGGGGAGCCGAGATACGCGTCCGTGTGCTGGGCCTCGTGCACCAGGGTGAAGGTGGCGCGTGCCTTGGCGTCGGTGTAGGCCGCGAACAGGATCTGTGACTGATGGTGAGGCACCAGAGGGTCTTTCGTGCCGTGCGCGATCCAGATCGGCGGCGCCTGCGCGGTGACGTAGGCGGCCGGGTTCGCGCGACCGGTGGCCTCGGGGTCGGACCGGATCGCGAAACCCATCAGCTTCGACTCCGGCGACGAGGCCGGATCGTGCTTCTGGCCACCGGGGATGCGGTGCGCGTCCATCTGCAGGAAGTCGGTGGGGCCGAACAGGTCGACCACCGCCTGCACCGCGCTCGAGACCTCCGGATTGCCGAGATCGCCCTCCAGGTCGGTGTTCCCGGCCGTGACCCCGGCCATCACCGCTCCCCAGCCCCCGCTGCTCGTGCCCATCGTGGCGAAACGCCCGGTGTCCAGACCGTATTCACCCGCCTGGGCCCGCAGGAAACGGATCGCGGCCTTGATGTCGTGCACCTGGGCCGGGAAGACCGCCTGGCTGCTGCTGCGTACGTTCACCCCGACCACCGCATAACCGTGCGGCGCCCAGGCCCCGGCCAGGCCCTCGGCGGTGGTCGCCCCGCTCAGCTCGGTGGTGAGGTTCTTGGTGTCGTCGCTGCCGAACGCCGACCCGGCCTGGAAAATGACCACCGGGAAAGGGCCTTCGCCCGACGGCACGTAGAGGTCGAGCAGGTGCGCCCGTCCGACCGGGTCGGCGTAGGCGAGATCGGCGTGACGGGTGTAGCCCGGCCCGTCGGTGACGGTCGGGGTGGGCGTGCTGGAGGACGACGGGCGCGAGCCGCGGGAACAGGCCGCCAGGGCGACGGTCACCAGGGCGCCGAGACCGGCCCGGCGGGTGAGACCGGGTGATGAGGCCAGGCGGGCACGGGAGACGGTCGGGAACATGGGGACAGGCTACGTTCGGGATCCGTCCGAGGGGAGTTCCCGTTCTCAGGGACGTCTCAGCCCTTCCGTCGCGTGACTGCTGGAGTCCGTGTCCTGGCTCGAGATCGCCTCACTGCTCAAGCCGGTCCGCCCGTTCGCCGACAACCCGGCGGGGACCCACGAACAGGGGCTGGGGGAGTATTGGGGACGCGTCTGGGGGACGGTGCTTCGTGGACCGGGCGGTCCGACAGCACCCGGGCGCGTTCGCGCTGGATGTTCGGCCTGCTCACCCTGGCCTCGACCGCCTTCACCACGCCGCACATGCTGGCGGCCTCCGGCGACGACCGGGGCCTCCTGCTCGCGGCCCTGACGGTGCTGTTCGTCTCCTGGACGCTCAGCTACCGGCTCTCCCGGGTGACGGTGCTCAACGACGTGGCCGAGGCCGCCGCCCTGACCGGGGTGATGGCCTGCCTGGACGAGCCCGCGGTCGCCTTCGGTTTCGTCTTCCCGATGATCTGGTTCCGCGCCCTCTACGACTCCGGCCCCCGGGTGGTCTGGCGCGTCCTGCTGTTCGAGATCTCGCTGGTGATGGAACTCCCGGCCGCGCACTACCTGGGCCAGCCCGACGACCCGCACGCCTGGGCCTTCCTGCTCGGCGGGATGACCGGTTACGTCGCCAGCGGTCTGGCCGGCTTCCGGGCCGGCCAGGAGAGCGCGGCCCGCGACGCGGCCGCCTGGCGGGAGCGGATGATCTCGGAGAAGGGGACGCAGTTGCTGGGCCTCACCGATCCGGTCGCCATCCGGCAGATCACCTGGGACGCCCTGAGCGGGATCGTCGGCACCGCACCGGAACTGAGGGTGCTCAAGGTCGACCTCCTCGATGGTGAGCTGGTGGTCGACCGGTCGGCGGGCTCCTTCCCCGCCCTTCCGGAACGGCTGGACGCCTCGATCGTGCGCGAGGACGAGGTGGCGAGCCGGGCGCTGGACGCGGCGGCCGGCCGGGTCTGCGTCTGGGACCTGCTGTCGTTCCCGGGGTACGGCAGCCCGGCCTACGTCCTGATCGGCCACCCGCACCGGCTGGATTCCGACCTGCTGTCGGCGGTGCGCAGCGTCTGCAACCAGGCCGCGCTCGCCTTCCAGAACAGCCGCGTGCACAGCCAGCTCAGCGTCCAGGCCCTCACCGACGGGCTCACCGGCCTGGCCAACCGGCAGGGCTTCACCGAGGCCGTGGCCCACCTGACCAGTACTCGCGACGAGCGTCCGCTGGCCGTGCTGTTCATCGACCTCGACGACTTCAAGGAGGTCAACGACACTCTCGGGCACCAGGCCGGCGACGAGCTGCTGCACCAGGTGGCCCGGTTGCTGCGCAGTGTGACCCGGGCCGACCTGGACGTGGTGGCCCGGCTCGGCGGTGACGAGTTCGCGATTCTGCTGCACAACACCTCTCAGCAGGTCGCCGAGCAGGTCGCCGAGCGGATCGTGGTGGGGGTCTCGGTGCTGGAGGTGGCCAGCGGGCTGAGCGTGGGCGCGAGCATCGGGGTGGCGATGGCCTCGCCCCGGGTCGGGATCGACGACCTGCTGGTGCACGCCGACGTCGCCATGTACGCGGCGAAGGCCCACGGCAAGGGCCGGATCCAGGCCTACCACCCGGGGCTACTGCCTACCTAGGGCCTCGTCCGTGGTGGCCAGGATCCGCTCGGCCAGGGCGGTGGCGCTCTCGAGCGACGCCCCGTCACCGTCGAGAACGAGGTGGTAGGTACGGTCTTCGGTGTACCAGTACAGCGAGTTCCGCACAGGCGTCCAGGAGGCGAACTCGCCCAGCCCGTACACGGATTCGGCCGCACCGGCCTCGATCCGCTCCTTCTCGTACTCCACCGGCGGGGCCGGCCGGTCGCCGCTCGGGCTGCGGAGCGATCCCGACGACAGCGAGACGACGGTGTCGCCGACCGTCCAGGCGCAGCTGTCGTCGTCGATCCCGTCGTCGCGGTGGTCGACGTCGCCGTCGAGTACGTGGTTCAGGTCGCCGGAGGGCAGCATCCGGCAGACGGGGTTGTCCCGCCCCGGGTCGCGCACGGCCTGCTGGATCCCCAGGCCGATCAGGGCCACCACGAAGACGCCGAGTCCGATGGACAGCGGCACCTGCCAGTTCTCGTTGTCCTCGCCCAGGGTGAACTTCGGGCGCGGACGTCTGATCGGTGGCTGGGGTGAGGGCTGAGGGACGCGTGGGGTGCCGTAGGCGGGCAGGTTCGCCGGTGCGTCACCCGGGGTTCCCCAGGACGGTGCCGTGCGTTCGTCCTGAATGCCGCCCGGCCCGGGGGGTTTCGATGGTTCCGGGGTTCCGTACGACGGGTTCGGCACGGTTTCATCCTGGTCGCCGCGTCCCGCACTTTCAAGATCTCAGGCCAGATGTGACGCGTTCACGCCCAGGGCGCGCGCGGTCGCCGCGTCCGCCGGGTAGAACGCCTCGATCGCCAGCTCCGACACCGTGATCTCGGCCGGGGTGCCGAACACGGTGGTGGTGCTGAGCAGCGACAGTTCGGTGTCGCCCAGGCGGTAGCGCAGAGGGACGAGCACGTCGGTGGACGCGGTGGCGTCACCACCGGGGTACTCCCGCAGCTCGTCGAGCAGTGCGGCCAGCACCGGGTCGCCGCTCGCGGTCAGCTGACCCTCCAGCCGGTGCAGCAGATGTCCGCGCCACTGGCCGAGATTCGCGATCGAGGGGGCCATGCCGTCCGGGTGCAGACTGAGCCGCAGCACGTTCACCGGCGGTTCGAGCAGGGCCGGGGCGCAGCCGCGGGTGAGCTCGTCGACGGCCGGGGTGGCCGCGATCATCTCCCAGTGCCGGTTCACCGCGATCGCCGGAAGCGGTTCGTGCGCGGCCAGAATCGCGTCGACGGCGGCGCTCACCGCGGCCAGCGGCGGGTCGCTCAGGCGGTGCTCGGCGTAGGCCGGGGCGAACCCGGCGGCCAGCAGGATGTCGTTGCGGCGCCGCAGCGGCACGTTCAGGTGCTCGCACAGGTGCAGGATCAGCGTGCTCGACGGCCGGGAGCGGCCGTTCTCCACGTAACTCAGGTGCCGGGTGGACACCTCGCTGAGACCGGACAGCTCCAGCTGGGTCAGGTGCCGCCGTTCGCGCCACCAGCGGATCATGCCCCCGGCGTCCCGGGCCGTCGGACTGAGCGACGTCGTCGTCATGTCCCGACGCTAACCGCCCGCCGTCGCGCCGTACATGACCTCCCGGGTCGTCCCGTCCTGACCCGGGAGGTCACCGGCCGGCGGCCGGGACGCATCCGGGAGTCCAGGCGTCCGTCGTCGGTGACCGGAGGATGGGCCCGCGCGCGGCCGGTTTCGACGTGCTGCCCGGCGGATCGGAGGGGAAGGTGGACCGCGCGCGGGGTTTCTGGACCAGGGACCCGCAGCGCCCGCTGCCCCGCAGTGACGTGACGACTACATGACGGTGGGTGGGGGAGTGCGCCGAGTGTGCTCTCCTGCCCGCTTTCCACCAGGATGGGCGTGTGAAGTTGGCTCCCCTCGGATTCCAGATCCGCAAGCTGGCCAAGACCCGGCTCGGACTCCAGCGTCTGCGCCCCGGTCAGGCCGAGGCCGTGAAGGCCCTGGTGAAGGGTCGCGACGTGCTGGTCGTGATGCCCACCGGCGCCGGCAAGTCGGCCGTCTACCAGCTCGCCGGGCTGATGCTCGACGGCCCCACCGTGGTGGTGTCGCCGCTCATCGCGCTGCAGCGAGATCAGCTGGCCGGCCTCGCCCGGCACGGTGAGGAGGCGGGCCTGGGCGGTGTGGCCGTGAACTCGGCGCAGAGCCGGGGCCGCACCGACGAGGCCTGGGAGACGCTCACGGCCGGTGACGCCGAGTTCGTCTTCCTCGCTCCCGAGCAGCTGGCCAACGCCGCGGTGCTGGAGAAGCTCGCCGAGCTGAAGGTGTCGCTGCTCGCGGTCGACGAGGCGCACTGCGTGTCGGCCTGGGGTCACGACTTCCGGCCGCACTACCTGCGCATCGGTGACGTGGTCGAGGCGCTCGGGCGCCCGCGCGTGGTGGCGCTGACGGCGACGGCCGCCCCGCCGGTGCGGGCCGAGATCGTCGAGCGGCTGCGCATGAACGACCCGGTGCGCATCGTCACCGGTTTCGACCGGCCCAACCTGAGTCTCGAGGTGCGGCGCTTCGTCGAGGCCCGGCACAAGGAGAAGGCGGTCGTCGAGCGGGTGGCCTCGCTCGAGGGCAGCGGGCTGGTCTACACCGCGACCCGCCGCTCCACCGAGGAGTACGCCGAGCAGCTGCGCCAGGCCGGGCGCACGGCGCAGGCCTACCACGCGGGTATGAAGGCGGCCGAGCGCGAGGAGGTGCACCAGGCGTTCCTCGACGGTGACCTCGAGGTGGTCGTGGCCACCTCCGCGTTCGGCATGGGCATCAACAAGCCCGACGTGCGCTTCGTGGTGCACGCCGACGTGACCGACTCGATCGACTCGTACTACCAGGAGATCGGCCGGGCCGGTCGCGACGGCGCCCCCGCCACGATCTGCCTGTACTACCGCCCCGAAGACCTCTCGCTGCGCAACTTCTTCGCCTCCGGCGGGCCCGACGAGGACACGCTGACCCAGGTGGCGGACTCGGTGCTGACCCACACCCGCGCCGACGGCTCGGTGGGGGTGTCGCAGCTGAAGGAGGAGCTCGACCTGTCCTCCACCAAGCTGACCAACGCGGTGAACCTGCTCGAGCAGGCCGGTGCGCTGAAGGTGGGCGAGGACTCGCAGCTGGCCTACACCGACGTGGCGGTCCCGGCCGCGGCCGCCGTGGTGGCGGCCGCCGAGGTCGACGCCGAGCACACCCGGATGGACCGCTCCCGCGTCGAGATGATGCGGGGCTACGCCGAGACCACCGGCTGCCGCCGCGAGTTCCTGCTCGGCTACTTCGGCGAGGAGTTCGAGAACCCCGAGGGGGGCTGCGACGCGTGCGACAACTGCCGCTCGGGCCTGGCCGACGATGACGACGACGAGCCGGTGGTGGCCGGGGCCCCGCGCTTCGACACGAACGACCGGGTGCGTCACCGCGAGTGGGGGCCGGGCGTGGTGATGCGTGACGAGAACGACCGGATCACCGTGCTGTTCGAGCAGGTCGGGTACCGCACGCTGGCGCTGGCCGTGCTGGCGGCCGACGAGGAACTGCTGGTGCACGAAGAGGTGTGAGCCGCCGACGACCTGGGGCCGGCGGGTCGTGCACGGTCTTACGCGAAGAGCGGGAACCGGCTCGCGTCGTCGCCCAGCCGACGGGTCTCCTCGTCGGTCAGGGGGCGGCGGCCGGTGCCGGTCAGGGCATAGGTGGTGTCGTCCCAGCCGAGCGGCTGGGGGCGGCCGAGCAGCCCGTCGAGCGTCTCGCGCACGACGCGCAGGGCGCCGGCGGGCGGGCCCGGCCGGTCCAGGCCGGTGAGCAGGTCGAGGTGATGCACGGCGGCCTCGACGACCAGCGTGGAGATCAGGTCGTCGGTGGTCAGGGTGTGGCCCTGGGTGCCGAGCAGCCCGGCCGGGTCGCCGCGGTTCGCGAGGACGATGACGGACGCGGTGGTCTCGGCGAACGTCTCGGTGAGGGCTTCCCAGGGGTGGGCCACCGCCAGTGAGCGGATCACCCGGATCTGGCGGTTGCGGCGGGCCGGGTCCGGAGCCGACGGCGCGAAGCCGGCCCAGTAGGTCACCGCGTCGCGGTCGGCCGGGCCGGGCGCCGGGGTGCCGAAGGCGACCAGGGCGCGCTGGGCGTCGCCGAGCAGGTGCACGAGCAGGTCGCGCACGCTCCAGCCGGGCAGTGCGGTGGGGCGCCAGCCGTCGTCCTCGGTGAGACCCCCGACCAGCGCGGCCAGTGACCTGTACACATCGGTCAAGTCGGTGACGACCGGGCGCTCGTCCGTCATCGCCCCAGTGTGCCTGACTCACACGAGCCGGGGGTTGTCCACAGGCGGAAAACTCACTGGCCCGGAGCCGATAGAGTCGAAGGCATGGGAAGCCCGAAATCTGCCGTCGACGGTCTCGAAGCCAAGTGGGGCGAGACCTGGGAGCGCGAAGGCACGTACCGGTTCGACCGTACGCGTGAGCGCTCCGAGATCTACTCCATCGACACGCCTCCGCCGACTGTATCGGGCTCCCTCCACGTCGGTCACGTCTTCAGCTACACCCAGACCGACACCATCGCCCGCTACCAGCGCATGTGCGGCCGCGAGGTCTTCTACCCGATGGGGTGGGACGACAACGGCCTGCCCACCGAGCGCCGGGTCGAGAACTTCTACGGCGTCCGGTGCGACCCCTCGGTGCCCTACGAGGAGAGCTTCACCCCGCCCGCGAAGGTCCCGAGCAAGCGGCAGGACTTCGTCGCCGTCAGCCGCCGCAACTTCGTCGAGCTCTGCGAGCAGCTCACCGCCACCGACGAGAAGGTCTTCGAGCAGCTCTGGCGCACGCTCGGCCTCTCGGTCGACTGGTCGCTGACCTACTCCACGGTCTCGCAGCGCTCGCAGCGGGTCAGCCAGCGCGCGTTCCTGCGCAACTTCGAGCGCGGCGAGGCCTACTCGTCCGAGGCGCCGAGCCTGTGGGACACCACGTTCCAGACCGCGGTGGCGCAGGCCGAGCTGGAAGACCGCGAGCGTCCGGGCGCCTATCACGACCTGCGGTTCCAGCGGGCCGACGGTGAGTACGTCACCATCTCCACGACCCGCCCCGAGCTGCTCGCCGCCTGCGTCGCCCTGGTGGCGCACCCCGACGACGAGCGTTTCCAGCCGTTGTTCGGCACCACGGTCACCACGCCGGTCTTCGGGGTCGAGGTCCCGATCGTCGCGCACCGCCTGGCCCAGCCCGACAAGGGCACGGGCATCGCGATGATCTGCACCTTCGGCGACCTGACCGACGTGATCTGGTGGCGGGAGCTAGAGCTGCCGACCCGTCCGATCATCACGAAGACGGGCCGGGTCACCTCGGAGACGCCGGGCTGGCTGTCCACCGGGGCCGGGCAGGAGGCGTTCGCGCAGATCGCCGGCAAGTCGATCTTCGGGGCGCAGCAGTCCACGGTCGAGATGCTCCGCGAGGCGGGCGATCTGCTCGCCGACCCCCGGCCGATCACGCACCCGGTCAAGTTCTTCGAGAAGGGCGACCGCCCGCTCGAGATCGTCACCAGCCGTCAGTGGTACATCCGCAACGGTGGCCGGTCGGAGCAGATCCGGGCCGACCTCCTCGAGCGCGGCAAGGCGCTCGACTGGACGCCGGAGCACATGCGGCACCGCTACGAGAACTGGGTCGAGGGCCTCAACGGCGACTGGCTGGTCTCTCGGCAGCGCTTCTTCGGGGTGCCGATCCCGCTGTGGTACCCGCTCGACGCCGACGGTGAGCCGCAGTACGAGAAGCCGATCGTCCCGTCCGCCGACCAGCTGCCGATCGACCCGGCGTCGCACGTCCCGACCGGTTACACGGCCGAGCAGCGCGACCAGCCGGGCGGTTTCACCGGCGACCCCGACGTCATGGACACCTGGGCCACGTCGTCGCTGACCCCGCAGATCGCCACCGGGTGGACGGAAGACGAAGACCTGCACGCCCGCACCTTCCCGATGGACCTGCGCCCGCAGGGCCACGACATCATCCGCACCTGGCTGTTCTCGACCGTGGTCCGCAGCCACTACGAGCACGGTTCGCTGCCGTGGAGCCACACCAACCTGTCCGGGTGGATCCTCGACCCCGACCGCAAGAAGATGTCCAAGTCCAAGGGCAACGTGGTGGTCCCCACCGACCTGCTCGAGGCACACGGGGCCGACGCGGTGCGGTACTGGTCGGCTTCGGCCCGCCTGGGGGTCGACACGGCGTTCGACCCGGGCCAGATGAAGATCGGCCGGCGCCTGGCGCTGAAGGTCATCAACGCCTCGAAGTTCGCGCTGGGCTTCGGTTCCGAGGGCGGCGCGGCCGAGGGCGCCATCGTCGAGCCGGTCGACGAGGCTCTGCTCACGCAGCTCGTCGCGCTGGTCGAAGAGGCCACGAAGGCGTTCGAGGCCTACGACTACTCGCGGGCGCTGAAGCTGACCGAAGAGTTCTTCTGGCAGTTCTGCGACGACTACCTCGAGCTGGTCAAAGACCGGGCCTACGGCGAGGGTGAGGGTGCGGTCTCGGCCCAGACCACGCTGCGCACGGCGGTTTCCACGGTGCTGCGTCTGCTGGCCCCGTTCCTGCCGTACGTCACCGAGGAGGCGTGGGCCCTGGCCCGCACCGAGAACGGCCAGCCGCTGCCCGGTTTCACCACCGGCTCGGTGCACCGTTCGTCGTGGCCGACGCCGGTCGAGGTGCGTGACCTGCTGAAGGGTTCCGACGAGCCGACCTCCGCCGACGCCTCGGTGCTGGTGGTCGCGGCCGACGTGCTCCGGCAGATCCGCAAGGCCAAGTCCGACGCCAAGAAGTCGGTGCGTTCCGAGGTGGAGAAGGTCGTCGTCTCCGACACCACGGCGCGGATCACGGCCGTGCAGGCCGTGATCGGCGACCTGAAGTCCGCCGGTGTGGTGGCCGAGCTGGTCACGGTGGCGGTCGACGAGGCCGACGCCAAGGTCGAGGTCACGCTGAAAGAGGCCGAAGCGGTCTGATCCCGCTGTTCTGTTCGAGGGCCCGGTTCCGCCGCAGGGTGGAGCCGGGCCCTCGGTCGTCTCCACCCTGATCTCCACCCCTGGGTGCAGGTGCCGGAACGGGCGGAACAGCAGCATTGAGGCATGACAACGACCGAGTGGATCACCGACATCGCCCTCCTCCTCATCGTCTTCCGGCAGCTGCGCGAGAGCCGGCTCGACCTGGTCTCCTTCCTGCTCCCGCTGGGCATCGTCAGCTTCTTCGCCCACCAGTACCTGACCGCGGTCCCGACCGAGGGCAACGACCTGGTGCTCGTCGCGGTGCTGGTCTCGATCGGCGCCGCGCTCGGCATCGCCGGCGGCATCTACACCCGGGTGCGCCGGGTCGGCGAGCACGTCCTGATCAAGGCCGGAGCGGTCGCCGCGGTGCTGTGGGTGCTGGGTATGGGTGCCCGTATGGGATTCCAGCTGTGGAGCGAGCACGGCGGCGCGGACACCATCACCCGCTTCAGCATCGAGCACACCATCACCAGCGACCAGGCCTGGGTGGCGGCGTTCGTGCTGATGGCGCTGACCGAGGTGGTCACCCGGCTGGCCACGATCGCGGTGCGGGCGCAGCTGGTGCGGTCCGCGCAGCCGCAGCGGGTGCTCGAACCGGCGCTCTGAGCCGTGGGTTATGGTCTGGGCGTGCCGGTGCCACGACTCGAGAACGCGAGCACACCGGCACCGTCCCCCTGGCAGGCGAACGCGAACCTGCAGTGGGCGGCCACCCTCGCGGTCTGCGCCAGTGCCCTGGTCACGGTCCGCCCGCTCGGGACCTCCGGCTGGGCCCTGGCCACCGCGCTCCTGCTCCCGCTGAACTGCCTGCTCCTGCTGGCCCGCCACCTGCCCGCCCGGTTCCTGCCCGACCGCGTCGCGACCGTCTGGCTGACGGTCGCGGCCCTCGCCTCGGCCGCCCTGATCGCCTCCGCCGAGGAGGGCACCGCCTACCTGTTCGCCTTCTTCCTGGCCGGTCACGCGGGGCTGCGCCTGAGAACCCGCCCGGCCGCCACGATCGCCGCCCTGATCAGCACCCTCAGCGTTCTCGTGCTCGTCACCGGGTTCGGGCCCGGCGACCACCGCACCACCCCCTGGATCGTCGGCCTCACCACCGGCCTGCCGGTGCTGATCGGCATGGTCAACCGCTCACAGCGCCAGGCCGTGATCTCCACCCTCGAAGCGGCCCGCTCGGCCGAGCGGGCCGCGCAGGCCGAGGCCCGTTCCGCGCTCCTGGCCGAACGCGCCCGCATCGCCCGGGACGTGCACGACGTGCTCGCCCACTCGCTCGCCGGGGTGAACATGCAGCTGGAACTGGCCGACGCCCTGCTCGAGACCGGCGACCTGGAACGGGTGCGCGCGGCCAACGCCAAGGCCCACAGCCTGGTGAAAGACAGCTTGCAGCAAGCGCAGTGGACGGTTCACGCGCTGCGCGAGGACGTTCTGCCCCTCACCGACACCCTCACCGCCATGCTCGACTCCTCCGGCCACCACGACGTCCTCACGATCACCGGCGAGGCCCGCGAGGTGCCCGCGGCGGTCGTGCAGAACCTGCTCCGGATCGCCCAGGAGTCCCTGACCAACGCCGCCCGTCACGCCCCGGGAGGGCCCGTGCACGTCGAACTCGACCACCGGCCGCAGCACGTGCGGCTGCGGGTCACCAACGCCCCGGCGACCCGCGCCGTCACGAACGGCACGGGCAGCGGGATGGGGCTCGTCGGGATGCGGGAACGGGTGGCCCTGCTGCGGGGGACGATCACGGCCGGGCCGGTCACCGAGGGACCGGACGCGGGTGGCTGGCGGGTCGAGGCGGAGGTGCCGGCATGAGCAGCAGGACGGGTGTGACCGACGTGAGCCACAGAGCCGACGTGAGCCACAGAACCGGCGTGAGCCACAGAACCGACGTGAGCCACAGAGCCGACGTGAGCCACAGAACCGGCGTGAGCCACAGAACCGACGTGAGCCACGAAACCGGCGTGAGCCGTCGGCTGGACGCCCGGCCCCGGCCGGCGACGGGGGTGGCCTCATGAGCCCCATCCGCGTGGTCGTTGCCGACGACCAGGCGGCGGTGCGCGAGCCGCTGGCCGCCGTGCTCGACCTGGCCGACGACATCGACGTGGTGGCAGCGGTTTCCGACGGGGCCGAGGTGCTGACGGTGGCCCGCGAGCAGACGGTCGACGTCGTGCTCATGGACCTGCGCATGCCCGGGACCGACGGCATCGAGGCCACACGCCGCCTGAGCGACGAGCATCCGGACGTCGCCGTGGTCGTGCTGACGACGTTCGCCGACGACGAGTCGATCCTGGCGGCGCTGTCGGCCGGAGCCCGGGGGTACCTGACCAAGAACGCGGGCCGGCAGGACATCACCCGAGCGATCCGCGCGGCCGCCGCGGGCCAGTCCGTGCTCGACCGGACCGTTCAGGACCGACTGCTGGCCAGCGTCCGCCAGCAGACCCGAAAAGCCCAGGAAGCCCCGGAAACCCAGCAGACCCCGAACGCGCAGCAGGCCCAGCAGATCGTCGAAGCCGACCTCACCCCGCGCGAACGCGAGGTGTTCGCCCTCATCGGCCAGGGCCTCTCGAACCGCGGAATCGCCGAGAGACTCTTCGTCAGTGAGGCAACGGTGAAGACGCACATCAACAACCTGTTCGCCAAGGCGAGAATTTCCGACCGGGCCGACGCCGTTCGCCGGGCGATCGCCGCCGGACTCGCCTGATTCGACCCGATCCGGATCCGACCCGACCCCGGCCCGGCCCTGATCCGGCCCGACTCCCGGCCCGACTCCCGGCCCGGCCTGATCCGGCCCTGATCCGGCCCGTTCCCGATCCGGCCCCGATCAAGACTGGCCGCCCCCGGCGGTTCGACCTAGGCTCGTTCGAAATGGCAACGAACGAAGATCTCGACGGGCTGCCGAACGTCGACGAGGAGGGCGAGAGCGCCCCCGACATCGACCCCGCGCCCGATCTCGACGTGCCCGGGGTGGACGAGACCGAAGACCCGGCCACCCGCAGCTGGTTCCTGACCCCGCAGGAGCGTGGCAACCCGTCCACCGACATCGACCGGGTGCCCCACGACGACGGCCGTGGCTGGGTCGCGGGCAACCAGGTGCGTCCGCTGGTCCACGGTGCCACCTACTTCCGGCGCCTCCACGAGGAGCTGTGCGCGCTCGGGCCGGGCGACCGCCTCTACTTCACCGACTGGCGCGGCGACCGGGACGAGAAGCTCCTCGACGACGGCCCGACGATCGGTGAGGTCCTGACCGGCCTGGCCCGCGACGGCGTGGACGTGCGCGGGCTGCTGTGGCGCTCGCACTCCGACGGCCTGCGCTTCAGCGCCCAGGAGAACCAGCGGCTGGGCACGGAGATCAACGAGGCGGGCGGCGAGGTCCTGCTCGACCAGCGGGTGCGCCGGTTCGGGGCGCACCACCAGAAGCTCTTCGTGATCCGGCATCAGGGCCGGCCCGACCGCGACGTGGCCTTCGTCGGCGGTATCGACCTGTGCTACTCGCGCCGCGACGACGCCGAGCACCGGGGCGACCCCCAGCAGGCCCCGATGGACGAGCGGTATCAGGGCCGCGCCCCCTGGCACGACGCGGCGCTGGAACTGCGCGGTCCGGTGGTGGGCGACCTGCTGCGCACCTTCATCGAACGCTGGGACGACCCGACGGCCCTGGACCGCCGCACGCCCTACCGGATGCTCGTGCAGCGCCGGGCCCGGATGCCGCGTCACCCGAAGAAGCTGCCCGAGTCGTTTCCCGACCCGCAGGCCTCGGGCCGTCACGCGGTGCAGATCCTTCGCACCTACGGGGCCAAACGCCCGCGCTACCCGTTCGCCGAGAACGGGGAGCGCAGCGTGGCCCGGGCCTACGAGAAGGCGTTCCGGCGGGCCCGGAGCCTGATCTACGTGGAAGACCAGTACCTCTGGTCGCGCGTGGTGGCCGAGGGGATCGCCGACGCACTGCGCCGGTCGCCGGAACTGCGGGTGATCGTCGTGGTGCCGCGCTACCCCGACCAGAACACGGCCTCGAACCGCCTGGGGCAGATCGAGGCCGTCCGGGTGCTGAAAGAGGCCGCGCCGGAACGCTTCGCGGTGTACGACCTGGAGAACCGCGAGGGCGTTCCGATCTACGTGCACGCCAAGGTCTGCGTGGTCGACGACGTCTGGACCACCTGCGGCTCCGACAACTTCAACCGCCGCTCGTGGACCAACGACAGTGAGCTCACCTGCGCCGTGATCGATCCGGAGCGCGACGAGCGCGAGCCGCGCGACCTCTCCGGGGACGGCTCCGGAGCCCGGCGGCTGGCCCGCGACCTGCGGTTGCGTCTGTGGGCCGAACACCTGGGCACGACCGAGGACGACGCGGAGCTTCTCGACCCGGTGCGCGCCTTCGATCTGTGGGCACGTCGGGCGAAAGATCTGGACAGCTGGGACGGCAGCGGTCCGCGGCCACCCGGCCACGCCCGGGTGCACACTCCCGAACCGGTCGGTCGCCTCACCCGGCTGTGGGCGGAGCCGATCTACCGGACGATCTACGACCCGGACGACCGGCCCCGCCACCTGCGGGGAAGGGCGCAGTTCTAGGGAGCGACCTGACGCCGCAGCTCCTCGGTCAGCGCCGCCAGGATCGCGCCCTGGCTCTTGACCAGCTTGGTCGCCGCGGTCTCGAGGTCGAACCAGCCGGCCCGGTCCATCTCCGGGAACTGCTGGATCTGCCCCGAGCCGCGCGGCCACTCCATGTCGAACAGGTTGCTCGAGAACGTGCTGACGTCGTGGTCGCCGTGCACCGCGAACGTCGTGATCACCTTGCCGCTCGAGGTTTTCGTGTCACCCAGTTCCAGGTACGGGCCCTGCGGCGCGGGCGAGCCCATTTCCTCGTGGAACTCCCGGCGGGCCGCGGTCAGCGCGTCTTCACCGGGCTCGAACAGGCCCTTGGGGATCGACCAGGCGTGATCCTCCTTGTGCGCCCACAGGGGCCCGCCCATGTGGGCGATCAGCACCTCGAGATCGCCGTTCGGGTCGAACCGGTAGACCAGCATCGCCGCACTTCTCGTCACCACGGTCAGCCATCATGCCCGATGCGACGCCGGATCGGCCGCAGTTCACCGTCCCCGCATGTACCAGCAACCCGACGACACCGTCCGGTACCCGAGCCGTTCGTACAGGGCCTGACCGGCCGGCGTCGCCACCAGCACCGAGGGCAGCCCGGGACGGGCGTTGACCAGCGCCGTCATCACGGCCGAGGCCAGGCCACCCGCACGCATCGCCGGCAGGCTCGCCAGCCAGTACGCGCCCACCGACGCCCCGTCGTCGAAGCTCACCCCGGCCGCCCCGGGCACCCCGTCGCGCCGGGCCAGCCAGGTGCGCCATCCGGGCCGGTGCAGCGTGTGGGCGGGAAGGAGACAGCCCGGCGTCCACGGCTGCAGTTCCGGACGCGGGAAGCCGTTCACGATCACCTCTTCCGCGAGATCCAGCTCAGCCTGCGTCCCCACCGCGGTGACCACCACGTCCCCCGTCAAAGGCAGTGGACCGGGCGGCCGCACCATCACCGGCAACGGCACCACCCGCACCCCGTCGGGCACCCGCACCCCGCCCACCCCGTACGGGTCCCACACCGCGTTGCGTGCCCCCACCACGGGCACGTCCAGCAGTTCCTCGATCCGCCCGGCCGTCACCGGCTCGGACACGTTGATCTCGCCGCCGCTGCTGGTCACCCGGGAGAACACCGCGTCGTCGTTCGGCAGGTCGCCGGCGGGCAGGTCCAGGGCGGTCCAGCGGGCTCGGGTGTTGGCGCAGTGCAGGGCGGTTCCGGTGTCGCTCATGTCTCCATGTCATATCTGAAGTCGTGCCCGCCCCGGTCACTGGGGCATCATCGACGGGTGGCATCCAGAAATCCGGTGCGGCGGCTCGACGCGCACGCCCGTGTCCAGGTCGCCCAGGGAACGGCCGAGATCGTGCCCGATCCCGAGCGTCCCGACTCGTTCACCCTGCTGGTCGAGGGCACGGCCCAGTCACACGTCGACCTGGCCGACCCGACCCGCCTCGACTTCGAGTACATGCGCTGGCTGGGCTTCCTCATCGACGCCGCGGACGAGCCCGGGCAGCCGCTGAACGTGCTGCACCTGGGCGGGGGAGCGTGGACCCTGCCGCGCTACATCGCGCACACCCGGCCCGGCTCGCGGCAGCGCGTGGTCGAGATCGACGAGCCCCTGATCGAGTTCGTGCGCGAGCACCTGCCGCTGCCGAAGAACTCGAACGTGCGGGTGCGGGCCGGTGACGCCCGTGAGGTGCTCACCGGCCTCACCGACGCCAGCGTCGACCTGATGATCGTGGACGTGTTCAGCGGCGCCCGGATCCCCGCCCACCTCACCTCGGCCGAGTTCGCCGAGCAGGCCGCCCGGGTGCTGCGGCCGGGCGGGATCTACGCGGCGAACCTGGCCGACGGTCCGGGGCTGCACTTCGCCCGGGCCCAGGTGGCCACCGCCCAGACGGTTTTCACCGGGACCGCGGTGATCGCGCAGCCACCGGTGCTGCGGGGACGCCGTTTCGGCAACCTGGTGCTGGTCGCCGGTAACGCTCCGCTGCCGCTGCGGATCCTGGCCCGGCGCACCGCTTCCGACGTGTTCGCCGCCCGCGTGCTCGCGGGCACTGACCTGGAGAACTTCGTGGCCGGCGCGCAGCCGGTCACCGACGACTTCGCCCAGGCCTCCCCGCAGCCACCCACAGGGCTTCTCAAGGGCTGAAACGGGGGACGCGCGGTGCGGCGATTCTCTCGCCCCACCTCGCGGATCTGCCGGTCGGGGATGAGAAACGCGTCCGGCGGCTCACCTCACAGGGGCTGCCAGTCGGGCCGGTTCGCCCACACGTCGGCGTAGTACTCGCGCAGAGCGAGTTTCGAGGCGGCGGCCTCGTCGAGCAGCACCGTGGCGTGCCGGTGCGTCTGCACGATCGATGCCGGGCAGACCGCCGCCAGCGGCCCCTCGACCGCCGCCGCCACCGCGTCGGCCTTGCCCTCGCCGCTGGCCAGCATCAGCAGGTGACGCGACCGGCCGATGGTGCCGAGGCCCTGCGTGAGAACGTGTTTCGGCACCTCGTCGAGCGAGGCGAAGAAGCGCGCGTTGTCGTGACGGGTGCGGGCGTTCAGGGTTTTCGGGCGGGTCAGCGAGGTCAGGGCCGAGCCCGGCTCGTTGAACGCGATGTGCCCGTTCGAGCCGATGCCCGCGATCTGCACGTCGATGCCACCGGCGTCGGTGATGGCCTGCTCGTAGCGCTCGCACTCGGCCGGCAGGTCGGCGGCCGAGCCGTCGGGCCCCTGCACCGCCTCGAGCGGGATGTCGAGCGGTTCGGTGACCTCGCGCCGGATCACCTCGGCGTAACGCTCGGGATGCCCGGCGGGCAGGCCCACGTACTCGTCGAGCATGAACGCCCGCACGTGCGCGAAACTCAGGCCGCCCTTGTGCCGGCGGGTCAGCTCTTCGTAGAGCGGGCCGGGCGTGGAGCCGGTGGCCAGGCCCAGCACCGGGGCGGGCCGGGTGATGACGAGCTGCTCGATGATGTCGGCGGCCACCACGGCGGTGTCGGTGGCGGTGGGCAGGACGATGATCTCCATCGGGGTTCCTGTTCTGGTGCGAGTCCGGCGCGGGTCTGGTGCAGGGGGTTCAGGCGGTCAGAGCGGTTTCGGTGCGCACCGGCGCCCGGGCCAGCAGCGCCGCGCCGATCGCGGCCACCGGCTCCTCGCCCGGCACCACCGACAGGCGGGACGACAACGCCAGCCCGCGCAGGAACTCGGACCCGGCGGCCTGCCGGTCGAGCGCCCCGGCCACGGCCTGCCGCAGCGGTTCGCCGACCTCGGCCACACCGCCGCCGAGCACGACCAGGTCGACGTCGACCGTGAGCGCGAGCATGCGGGTGCCGGCGGCCAGGTAGTCGGCCACCTCGTCGCGCAGGCTCTGCGCGGCCGGGTCGCCGGCGGCCGCGGCCGCGAAAAGGTCTTGCCCGGCCGGAAGTTCGCTGCCCGGGCGGGACGTCCAGCGGGAGGCGATGGCGCTGCCCGAGGCCATGGACTCCAGGCAGCCGTGCTGACCGCACCCGCACAACGGACCGGACGGGTCGAGCGGTACGTGCCCGATCTCGCCGGCCGCCCCGTGCGGCCCGCGGCGCAGCTCGCCGTCGAGCACGATGCCCGCCGCGATGCCGGTGCCGATGCTGAGGTAGGCCATGTCGACGTGGCCGAGCCGCAGGTGCTCCGCGGCGCCGAGAGCGGCCGCGTTCACGTCGTTCTCGACCACCACGGGCAGGTCGAGCCGGGCCCCGAGCCGGTCGGCCAGGTCGAGGCCACCGGTGCCGACGCCCAGGTTCACGGCGTGGGTGATGCGGCCCCGCTCGGCGTCGACCAGGCCGGGGATGCCGATGCCGACCCCGCTGAACCAGTCGGCGGGCCAGGCCTGCGGACCCGTGACCGCAGAGCCGGCCACAGACTCGTCGACCGGCGTGCCGTCAACCAGGGACTGGGTGGCCGGGACGCCGTTGACCAGGGACTGGGTGGCCGGGACGCCGTTGGCCGGGGGTGTCTCGGCGAGGTGGCCGTCGGCCGGTATCCCGCTGTGCCCGTTGCTCCGGGTCGCCTTCTCCGCCAGTCTCCCGGCCAGGGCCCGCAGCGCCCGCACCGCCGTGTCGACCACGCCCTCCGGGCCGAGACCGGTGCTGAGCCGCACCGATTCGACCACCCGGGCGCGCCCGCCGGGCGCCGAGACGTCGACCGCGACGGCCAGCACCTTCGAGCCCCCGATGTCGAGCCCGGCCAGCAGAGCGGTCACCGGGCGCTCCCGGGAACCGAGCCGTCACCCGAGCCGTCACCCGAGCTGCCACCGGGCCCGGCGACCGACCGCGGCCCCGGCGCCACCGGCTGCCCCGGAACCACCGTGCGCCCCGGAACCACTGCTCCGGCCAGAACTTCCGCGGCTGCGCGCAGACTCACCGACGATCCTCCGTAGGTCCATATCGTCGTCGCCCCGGGCAGTGCGGTGGGGGAGCCCTCACCGTCGGCCACCGGCCAGCCGGTCTCGATCGTGATCAGGTCCGGGCGCACCCGGGCGATCCGGTCGAGCCGGTCGGCCACCCAGGTGTGCCGGTGCGCATCGCGCACCAGAGCGACGAGGGGCCGCTCTCCCACCTCGGCCAGCGCGGCGTCGAGCTCGTCGGTGGGGGAGAGAGAACGTTTGCCCGCCCCGTCCAGGAGACCGAGCGGCAGTGTCCACGGTACCTCACCCGCGGCGATCCCCGGAGTGACGTGAAACTCAAGAACGAGAGCGTCTTTCGGGCCGTCCGGAGCCAGGGGACCGCGCACGGTGACCGCCCGCCGGGCCGCCTCCAGGTGCGGGTACCCGGAGGGGACCTCCGCGCTGGAGGGCACCGACGCCGGGGGGACCGTCATCGGCAACGACCCCGACCGCACCGCGTCGACCAGGGCGTCGACCCGGGCGGCCGCGTCCGCGAGCCGCCCGGCCGGGAGGCGACCGTCGGAAACGGCGGCGACCACGTCGTCCACCATCCAGGCCAGCACCGGCTCCATCTCACCGGGCGCCCGCTCGGGACCCACGCACAGCAGATCGGCCCCGGCCGCGAGCGCCGCCACCGCGGCCCGCCCGGAACCCCCGTAAGGCCCCGCGACCCCGGCCATGTCCAGCGCGTCGGTCACGATCACCCCCTCGAAACCCAGCTCCCGGCGCAACAGGCCGAGCACCGAAGGGCTGGTCGTGGCCGGGTTGTCGGCGTCCAGCGCCGCCAGCACCACGTGCGACGTCATCACCGCGGGCACCCCCGCGCGCACGGCCGCCACGAACGGCACCAGCTCCCGCTCCCGCGCGGTCGACAGGGGGATGTCGAGCCGTGGCAGCGCCAGGTGCGAGTCGGTGACCGTGGCCCCGTGACCGGGAAAGTGCTTGACGCAGGCCGCGACTCCGGCCGCGTGCAGTCCCTCGTCGAACGCCACCACGTGCCGGGCGACCAGTTCGGGGGAGGCGCCGAAGCTGCGCACCCCGATCACCGGGTTGTCGGGCTCGCAGTTCACGTCGGCCACAGGGCCCAGATCGAGGTCGATCCCGATGTCCCGCAGCCGGTTTCCGATCGAGAGCGCCACCGCTCTCGTCAGCGAGACGTCGTCCACCGCGCCCAGCACCGCGTGCCCCGCCGTACTCCCACCCCGCCGCGCGTCCAGCCGGGTGACGTCGCCGCCCTCCTCGTCGAGCGTCACCAGGACGCCCTCGGGCGAGCCGGCCCGGATGTCCGCCACCAGCGCCCGGGCCTGTGAGTCGTCACCGGTCAGGTTCGTGCCGAACAGGCAGACCGACCCGACCCCCTCCCGCAGGCGGTCACGCATCCAGTCGGGTAACCCGGTGCCGTGGAACGACGGCATCAGAACCCGGTGTGCCTGGCGGCGAACGTCACTCATCCTTTTACGGCTCCTGCCACGAGTCCCTCGGTCATCCGGCTCTGCACCAGCATGAAGAACACGATGACGGGTATCGCCATCAGCGTCGAACCGGCCATCACGCCGCCCCAGTCCGTGCCCTTCGCGCCCTCGTTGAACGTCTGCAGCCAGACCGGCAGCGTCTGGTTCTCCGGCTTGTTCATCAGCACCAGCGCGAACGTGAACTCGTTCCAGGCCTGGATGAACGCGAACGTGCCGGTGGCCACCAGACCCGGCGCCATCAGCGGGAACGTGATGCGGCGAAAGGCCTGGAAGCGGCTGCAGCCGTCGACCATGGCGGCCTCCTCGAGCTCCACCGGCACCCCGGCCACGAACCCGCGCAGCGTCCAGATCGTGAACGGCAGCACGAACACCAGGTAGACCAGGGCCAGGCCGATCACGGTGTTCACCAGCTGCCAGCCGTCGAGCACCTTGAACAGTGAGATCACCATCGCCTCGGCCGGCACCATCTGCACGATCAGCACGGTGACGATGAAGCCGATCCGCCCGCGGAACCGGAACCGGGTCAGGGCCACCGCCGCCAGCAGGGCCAGCAGCAGGGCCGCGGCCACGGTGATCAGCGTGACGGTGAGGCTGTTGCGCAGCGCGGCGGTGAACTCACCCTGCTCGAACGCCTTGCGGTAGTTGTTCAGCGTCGCGTGCCAGGGCAGGAAGTTCGGGGTGTCGCTCTGGATGTCGACGCCGCGCTGGAACGAGGTGTTGATCATCCAGTAGACGGGGAAGAGCATGATCAGGACGACGACGAGGGCGGCGGCGTTGGCGGCCCAGTCACCTTTGCGCTTACGTGACGGTGAACGCTTCAGTGCTTTTGGACGCGTCGGTGCGGTGCGGGGGCGGGTGGGGCTGGTCGTGCTCACAGCTCCTCCTGACGGGTGATCTGGCGCAGGTAGAAGACGGTGAAGATCAGGGTGATGAGCACCATCACCGCCGCGACGGCCGCACCCAGGTCGAACTTGTTCTCCCCGAACGCGACCCGGTACGCGTACACCCCGAGCACGTTGGTGTCGCGGGAGATGCCGCCCGCCTTCTGCAGCACGTAGAACTGCGTGAACACCCGGAAGTCCCAGAGCACCGACAGGGCGGTGAGGATCAGGATCACCGGACGCAGGAACGGCACCAGGACGTGGCGGAACCGCTGCCAGGCGCTCGCCCCGTCGATCTGCGCGGCCTCGACCACCTCGCCGGGCACCTGGGTCAGGCCGGCGTAGAGGGTGAAGGCCACGAACGGCACGCCCATCCAGACCACGATGATCAGCGCGACACCGAAGAACGAGAGCGGGTCGGTGAGCCAGGAGTGGCCGTGGAAGTCGCCGCCGAGCTGGGTCAGCAGCCAGTTCACCAGGCCGTAGCGGGTGTCGAACAGCCACTGCCAGACCACGGTGGCCGACAGCGGCGGCATCGCCCAGGCCAGCAGCAGCGAGACGATCAGGGCCAGGCGCATCGCCCGGCCGACCCGGCGGATCAGCAGGGCCACCAGCATGCCGAGCACCATCGTGAGAACCACGGCGGCGGCGCAGAACCCGACGGTGCGGTAGAGCACCAGCCAGAACTGGTCGTCGGTCAGGATTTTCGTGTAGTTGTCCAGGCCGACGAAGTCCGGTGGGGCGCCGAACTGCTGCTTGAGGCCGAACTTCTGCAGGGAGAGCAGGATCAGGCGGGCGAACGGGTAGCCCAGCACCAGGGCCAGTACGAGGGTGGCCGGGAGCAGGAGGCCGTAGGGGAGGAGGCTGTTGCGTCGCTTCCTGGGGCCCGGCACAGGGGTTGCCTGTGCCGGGCTCAGCGGGGGGAGAGTGCTCACTGGTTCAGGGCCGTCGCGATCGCCTCGTCAGCGGTCTTGGCCTCGGTGGCGACGTCCTTGCCCTGGGCGATGGCCACCAGCAGGTCGGGCAGCACCGACCCGGCCTCGACCCCGGCCCAGTTCTCGCTGGCCGGCGTGAACCGGCTGTTGGCGGCGGCCTCGGCCTGCGCGGTCGCGGCCTCGCTGCCGCCGACCTGGTCCAGCAGCGTCTTCTTCACCGGAAGCAGGCCCAGGTCGGCCAGCTTGGTCTGGTAACCGTCGCCGGCCATGATCTTCAGCAGGCTGTAGGCCAGCTCCGGGTGCTCGGACTTGGCCGAGATCGCCAGGTTCGAGCCGCCCAGGAACGACGGGGCGAGGGTGCCCTCGGCCTGGCCCGGCAGGGCGAACGCGCCGATGTCCTTCTCCAGCTTGGGGCAGCCGTCGTCCTCGTTGATGATCTGGCCGACCTTCCAGCCCGGGCCCATCAGCATGCCGATCTTGCCCTTGCAGAAGTCCAGGTAGTCCTTCGACTCGTCGGCGTCCTTGGGGGCGGCGCTGGCGGAGTCCATGATGGTCTTCACGGTGGTCAGACCCGCGATCGACCCCGGGCTGGAGAGCTTGCCGACCCAGGCGTCACCCTCCTTGGCCGCGATGTCACCGCCGTTGTCCCAGATGAAGGGCAGGGCCGCGTACCAGTACTTGCCCGGGTAGTAGATGCCGGAGAAGTCCTTGGTCTTGGCGTTGTCCTGCTTCAGCTTGATCCCGGCGTCCACGAAAGCCTGCGTGCTCTTGGGGATCTCGATGCCGGAGTCCTTGAAGAAGTCCTTGCGGTAGACCACGATGCGGGCGCCGCCGTAGTAGGGCACCCCGTAGAACTTGCCGTCGTAGCTGCCGCTCTCGACCAGGCTCTGCACCAGGTCGTCGCCGCCCAGGTCGGCCTTCTTGTCGGTGATGTCGAGCAGGGCGCCGGCCGCCTCGAAGGCCTGCGCCTGGGTGTTGCCGAGCTCCACCACGTCCGGGCTGCCGTTGCTCGACAGCGAGGTGGTCAGCTTCTCCACGATGCCGGTCCACTGCTGCCGCTCGAACTCCAGCTTCGATCCCGGGTTCTGCTTCTCGAACTCGGCCTTGGCGTAGTCGACGAGCTCCTGCGGGGTGTCCTCACCGTTCAGCCAGAGCCGGATCGTGCCGGTCCCGGCCTCGCCGGAACCGCCTGCGGTGTCGTCACTGTCGCTGCCACCACCGCAGGCCGACAGGACGAGAGCGGTGGCGACGCCCACCGCGGCCAGTGCACGGATCTTCACGAGTTCCTCCATTGGAGCTGTAGAGAGATGCGCGGGATCGACGGGACGGCACTGCGCCGTTCCGCTGGATGGTGCTGTGGGACCTGGTTGGTTCTTTCTAGGAGACGCCGAGCTCGCCGGAGAGCACGAGCACGGAGGCCCCGAGCAGGATGCTGTTCTCGTGGAGGGTGGACAGGCGGATCACGAGGGCCTGCCCGACGACCGGCAGCACACGCCGCCGGATCGCCGTGGTGGCCGCCTCGAGGAGAGCCCCGCCGAGCAGGTCGGGCGGGCCGGTGAGCACGACCTCGCCGAGGTCGAGCGTGCTGATCACGGGAGCGAGTGCGATGCCCAGGCTGGTACCGGCTTTCGCCAGCACCTCCTGCTGCTGTGCGGTGTCGAGCTCGGCCAGCCGGGCGCGTAGCTGGGGCACGGCGAGGAGGCGCTCGAGGCAGCCGGAACGCCCGCAGGCGCAGGGAAGCCCGGGTTCCTCGACGATCAGGTGCCCGATCTCACCGGCGGCGAACCGGTCGCCGCGCACCAGGGCGCCGTCGAGCAGGATGCCCGCGCCGACGCCCATGCCGACGGTGAGCACGAGCACGCCGGTGTCCTCGGCGCCCCCGAAACCGTGCTCGGCCAGGGCGGCGGCGTTCGCGTCGTTGACCACGTGCACGGGCCGGCCCAGCGCCTCGTGCAGCACCCGGGCCAGCGGCATGCCCGACCAGCCCAGGTTGGGCGCGCTGAGCACGGTGCCCTCGGGGTCGACCACGCCGGGACTGCCGACGCCGATCCCCAGCACCGGGCGCTCGGCCCCGGCGGTCAGTTCGGTGGCCAGGTCGACGACGAGCTGGGCGGCGGCCTGACCGGTGCGGCCCTCGCGGGGGATCGTGGCGGTGGTCAGCACGGTGCCGGCGAGATCCAGTACGGCGCCGCGGAACTCGACGTCGCGGGACAGGTCGAGGCTCACGATGTGGGCGGCCGACGGCTCGAAACCGACGAGCGTGGCCGGTTTTCCGACCCGGGCGCCGGAGCGGGTGCCGAGCTCGACCGCCAGGCCCTCGGTGATCAGCTCACTGACCAGGGCACCGATGGTGACGGGGGTCAGCGAGGTGACGCGCGCCAGGTCGGCCCGGCTCTGGGCGCCGTCGCGGTAGAGCGACTGCAGCACCAGGGACCGGTTGTAGACCCGCGCCTGACCGGGCATGACCTTGGTGGTCGGCCGGAGCGCGCGGCCCGGGGTGGCTGGCATTTTTTTAGTGAAGCGTCTTTATAAACCGGCGTCAAGGCCTGATTCGTCCCTGAACGCGTTCGTCACGGGTGCGCCGGGCGTGAAGAGGGCGCACCCGTGACGATCTTCAGGTCAGAGTGCGGCCTTGATCGCCTCGGCCAGCGACGTGGTCGGGCGGTTGAGCAGACGTGACAGGTCGCCGGTGTCGACGACGAACTCGCCGTCACGGATCGCGCGGTCGCAGTCGGCCAGGACGTCGGCGAACGGCGCGGGCAGGCCGGCGCTCTCCAGAGCGGCGCGGAAGTCGTCGGTGGGCAGGTCCAGGTACGAGACCTCCTTGCCGGTCTGGCTGCTCACCTCGGCGGCCAGCTCACTCAGCGTGAACGACTCGTCGCCGCCCATCTCGAAGACCTCGCCGCCCTTGGAGCTGAGCAGCGCCTCGACGTCGGCGGCGGCGAAGTCGGCCCGGGTGGCGGCGCTGATCCGGCCGCTGCCGGCGGCTCCGGCGACCGCGCCGCGCTCCAGGTAGCCCGGGATCTGCTCGGTGTAGTTCTCCAGGTACCAGCCGTGGCGCAGCAGCACCACCGGCAGGCCGGACGCCTTCAGGGCGGCCTCGGTGGCGAGGTGCTCGGAGGCCAGCTTCGCGGTGGTGCGGTCGATGTTCGCGAAGCCGGTGTAGGCGATCAGCTCCACGTTCGCGGCCTTCGCGGCGTCGATCACGTTCTTGTGCTGCGGGATCCGGCGGCCGACCTCGCCACCGGAGATGAACAGCACCCGGTCGGCACCCTCGAACGCGGCCTTCAGCGTCTCGGGCCTGTCGTAGTCGACGACCTGGACACGCACGCCGGAGTCGGCGAACTCCTGCAGCTTCTCGAGGCTGCGGCCGCCGGCCACGATCTCGTTCGCCGGAACGCCCTTACGCAGGAGCTCGGCGAGCGCGAGGCGGCCGAGGTGCCCGGTGGCGGCGGTGACGACGATGGTCATGATGGTGGTTCCTCTCGCGGCGGTTACAGGTTTCCTGCTGGTCAATGAGCATCCTGCCTGCAGGCTTCCCGATCGGAAGTACCCACTTCCAGGTAAGGTACTGACCCGCTGGAAAGCATGGAGGTGGCGCGCCGATGAGTGTCGGTATGGCTCTGGACGAGATTTTTCCGGGCGGGACCTTCCCGGCCAACTGCCCGAGCCGCGTGGTGCTCGACCACGTCACCAGCAAGTGGGGCGTGCTGGTGCTCGTGGCGCTCGAGCGGCGCACCCTGCGCTGGGGTGAGCTGCGCCGGGCGGTCGAGGGCATCAGCGAGAAGATGCTGGCGCAGACCCTGAAGACGTTCGAGGCCGACGGTCTGGTGGTGCGCGAGGCCCTGCCGGTGATCCCGCCGCACGTCGAGTACAGCCTCACCCCGCTCGGGGCCGAGCTGGTCACGCTGCTGCGCCCGCTCCTGCTGTGGACGCTCGAGAACGCGGAGACGATGCTCGGCCGGCCTCTCAACCGGCCCTGAGAGCGACGGTCAGGCAGCCCGCGGCGGCCAGTGAGGTCAGGGTGCGCACCTGGTTGGCCAGTGTCCAGGGGCCCCGGTACTGCTCCCAGGTGCGGGTGCCCGCGGCCAGGGCGTCGTTCAGGGGCACGTTGCCGGCGATCGTCACCCCCACCGCGCCGATCAGGTAGAGCAGGGCCCCGGCCAGCAGCCAGGGGGACGCCGTCGGTGTCCAGCGGTGGACGGCGAGGGCCGCGACCAGTACGGCCCCGAGCGCGGTCCCGAACAGCGCCACCATCAGCGGAGCCCGCACGGCGGTCACGTTGATCTGCTGCATGGCCGCGCCCGCCTGCTCGCCGGGCAGCCGGTCCAGCCCGGCCAGGACGAACCCCGAGAAGGCGAAGAAGACCCCCGCGACCAGGCCGCAGCCCAGGGCGGTGACGACGGTGAGCGTTTCGGTGAGCGTTTCGGTGAGGCGAGAGTCCATGTCCTCGATTCAGCCACCGGGCCGCGCGGTTTCCCATGGCCGGACCGCGCAACCGCATACGCGTCCGTCCAAGGCCTACCCTGGGGATCATGGACGGCATGGCGGCCCTGCTCGACGGCCCGCGGGCCCGGGAGGCGTTCCTGCTGCGGTCGTCCCTGACCCCGCCGTGGTCGATGCGCATCGCCGACGAGGCTCCGCTGACCCTGTGCGCGGTGGTCGCCGGCACGGCCTGTGTGCTGCCGGCCGAGGGAGGGGCGCGGCGTCTGGGCGCCGGCGACGTGGCGCTGTTCCGGGGGCCGCGGCCGTACACGGTGGCCGACGACCCGTCCACGCCGCCGCAGATCACGATCCGGCCCGGCCAGGTCTGCGTCACGCCCGACGGGCAACCGGTCGTGCTGACGGGGCTGACCGGGCCGGGCGCCCGCAGCTGGGGCAACGACGAGAACGGCGAGACCGTGCTCGTCACCGGCACCTACCAGCTGCCGGGCGAGACCAGCCGGCGGCTGCTCGACGCCCTGCCGGAACTGGTGGTGCTGTCCGCGCGGGAATGGCGCAGCCCGCTGCCGGCCCTGCTGGCGGAAGAGGTCGTGAAAGACGAGCCGGGCCAGAGCGTCATGCTCGACCGGCTGCTCGACCTCACGCTGATCAGCGTGCTGCGGGCCTGGTTCGCGCGTCCCGACGGGGCCGCCCCGGGCTGGTACGCGGCGCACGGCGACCCGGTGGTCGGCCCGGCGCTGCGGCTGCTGCACGACGACGTGACCCGCCCCTGGACGATCGACCTGCTCGCGGCCGAGGTCGGGGTGTCCCGGGCCGGTCTCGCCCGGCGCTTCCGCGAGCTGGTGGGGGAGCCGCCGATGACCTTCCTGACCAACTGGCGCCTGACCCTGGCCGCCGACCTGCTGCGCTCGCCCGACCTGACGCTCGCCGCGGTGGCCCGGCAGGTGGGCTACAGCACCCCGTTCGCCCTGAGCGCCGCGTTCAAGCGGGTGCGGGGCGTGAGCCCGGCGCAGTACCGGGTGTCGGGCTGAAGTTGTCGTAGGTAGCCCATACAGTTGCGAGCAGCCCAGATCGGGCGGCGATGCAGTGCAGAGATGGGACCCCCACACGTGAGCGAGATCTCGGTCGTTCTGGAGCGCACCTTCGTGGCTCCGCCCGACGCCACCTTCGACGCGCTGGCCGACTACACGATCATGCGGCCGAAGGTGCTCCCGGAGCAGTTCACCGGCTACCAGGTCACCGCCGGCGGCACCGGCGAGGGCACGCACATCACCTACGACCTGCACGCCACCAAGAAGCGCACGCGCCACGTCGAGGCCGTCGTCACCGAGCCCCCGGCCGGTCAGCAGCTGCTGGAGTCCGACACGAAGTCCACGCTGCGGGTGCTGTGGGACGTCGCGGCCGCCCCCGGGGGCAGCCGGGTCACCGTGCAGGTCACCTGGCAGGGCGCCGGCGGTGTGAAGGGCTTCTTCGAGCGCACTTTCGCGCCCGGTGGCATCCGGCGCATCTACGGCGAGAAGCTCGACAAGCTGCAGCAGCAGATCGCGGCCGACCCGGCCTAGGTGCCGGCCCGGGAGCCGGCCTGGGGCCCGGCCTGGGGCAGAGCCTGGGAACCCGGCCTGGGGCAGAGTCTGGGACCCGGCCTGGGGCAGAGCGTGGGACCCGGCCCGGGGCATGGCTCCGGGAAGAGCCTGGGACCCGGCCTGGGACAGAGCCTGGGCAGCCCGCCGCGATCCGGGGCGGGGCGCTGGTCCGCGAACGGCCGGGCCGGTGGGCGTGAACAGGAGACCGGGCTGGTCCGCGAACGGCCGGGCCGGTGGGCGTGAACAGGAGACCGGGCTGGTCCGCGAACGGCCGGGCCGGTGGGCGTGAACAGGAGACCGGGCAGGTCCGCGAACGGCCGGGCCGGTGGCCGTGAACACGAGACCGGGCTGGTCCGCGAACGGCCGGGCCGGTGGCCGCGAACAGGAGACCGGGCAGGTCCGCGAACGGCCGGGGCCCGACCGGTCGCTGAGAACACGAAACCCGAGGGCGCCGTGGCCGACCTGGTCCGGTGGCCGCCATCACGAGACCGGGAGGCTCCGTGACCGACCCGACCAGCACGTCCTCAGGCACTGCCCGTGAGCCCCGCGACATCGTCGCGACCGTCTCCGGCAACGCGACCGTGGAGGCCGCCCCCGACCGGGTGCGCCTGTCGCTGCGGGTGCGCGCCGCCGAGTCGTCGGCGAGGGCCGCGACCGACACGTTCGCCACCACCCTGGCCGGCGCCCGCGCGCTGCTCGACGAGCTCGGCGTCACCTACACGGTGGGCTCGGTGACGTCGTGGGAGGGCGGCAAGGAACGGCGCACCCGGCACCAGGTCTGGAGCGATCTGGCGGCCCGGGTCGAAGACCTCACCGTGCTGCCGAAACTCGTCGAGAGCGTGCTCGACGGCGAGCACCTCGAGATCAACCACCTGCAGTGGCAGGTCAGCAACCTGCGCGAGCTGCGGCGCCGGGCCCGGGTCGACGCGATCGCCGACGCCCGGGAGGTCGCCGACGACTACGCGGCTGCGCTCGGCCTGCGGGTGGTGCAGGTGCTCACCGTCAGCGACCCGGGCACCGGCGGGGTCTACGCGGCCCGGTCCGGGCTCATGGCGCGCGGCCGGGCCGGGGGCGGTGCCGAACCCCGCCCCGAGATCGACCTCAGCAACACCGAGCCGGTCCAGGTCAACGGTGCGGTCACGCTGTCGTTCCTGCTCGGGCCGGTGTGACCGCTCTGGCGCACTGATCAAGGTCACGGTACGGTCACCGCGAACCGGCAGATACCGGCCCACCCACGGACGGATACGGTATGACTGAGAACGTCGACTACAAGGCCACTTTCGATCTGATCGACGCCGACGGTGACGGGCTGATCACGGCCGTCGAGCTGAAGAACCTGATGACCGCCCTGGGCAGCGAGGTCAGCGACGAGATGGCCCAGCACGCGGTGACGGTCATCGACGCCGACGGCGACGGGCTGGTCTCGCTGCCCGAACTGGCCGACTACCTGGGCGAGAACGCGCCCCGGCGGTGACCCGCGCGCAGGCCGGGAGCCCGCGAGAGCTCCCGGCCCGGAACGGGTCGGGATCGGCCCGGACGGCCGGGAGCCGGCGAAAGTCCCCGGCCCCCGGGAACTCCTAGGAAGCGACCACCGTCGAGGCGTGCGCCCGGGCCTGCTCCAGGTTGGTCAGCACGGTCTCGAGCACCGGGCGATAGGTCTCGGCGTCCCCGTCGGCCAGCGTGCTGACGATCGAGGCCACCTCCTCGAGAGTGACCACCGCAGAAGCGATCTCACCGGACCGCACCTGCAGTGTGGCCAGGTTGTTGAGCGCCACGGCGAGCGGGTCGCGGTGCGGCTCCGGATCGTTCGCCGCGAGCTGGCGCACCGTGGTGACGGCCTCGGTCATCGCCTCCAGCGCCCCGGCCTCGTCGCCCATCCGGAACCGGATCGTGGCCAGCCCGCCCAGCGCGCTCGCGGTCGGCAGCATGGCCACCTCGGGAACCACGTCCTGCAGGAGCGTGTAGATCTTCACCGCCTCGTCGACGGCCGCCAGCGCGGCCGCGTCGTCACCGGCGGCGGCCTGCTGGTCGGACATCGCCGTCAGCGCCAGTGCCAGGTTCGGCATGCCCAGCGCCGCGTCCTTCTCGGCCACCTGCCGCCAGATGCCGGTGGCCTCGGTGATGGCCACCAGCGCCTCGTCGGCCTGTCCGGTCGCCGCGAGCACCAGGCTGCGGCTGTAGAGGGCGTTCGCCAGCGCGTTCAGCGCCTCGGCGTCGTCACTGCCGTCGTCGCGACGGATGGCGATCGCCTCGTCGATGGCGGTCAGCGCTTCGCCGGCCGCGCCGCTGTCGGCCTGCTCGGCGAAGCGTTCTTCCAGGATGCGTGCCTGCTCGAGATCCCGCGTGCCCACCCGGCCGGTCTCCTTACTCAAACGATCAGAGAGAAGCACCGTATCCGGACGGGTGGGACAAGTGCCAAAAACATGACTGCGGGTGAGGGGCGAGCACTCAGCGGTGGGCCCGGAAGACCCAGGTCCGCAGCAGGGTGAAACGCAGTGCGGTGGCGAGCAGACTGGCCAGCACCAGCACGACGACCTCGACGACGTGGTGCACCGAGCCGGCAGACCCCATGAGCGCCAGCGCCCCGCTGGTCAGCAGCAGGGTGAGCGCGAACACGGCCAGGCCCTGGAACTGGTGACGCCACCAGCGGTGCGGGCCGTGCACGCCGAACGTCAGGCTGCGGTTGGCCGCGGTGTTGCCGACCGTGGTGACCAGCAGGGCCACGAGATTGGCCGCCTGGGCGCCGATCCCGTCGCGCAGCAGGGCGTAGAGCACCACGTAGGCCAGGGTGCTGACCAGCCCGACGGTGGCGAAGCGGATGAGCTGCCCGGTCAGGCCCGGCGGCACCCCGTCGGGGTCGAGCGCCCGGCCGGTCTCGCCGGTGCGGGCGGGGCGCAGCTCGGCCCGGATGTCGGCCAGCGGCAGCTCGCCCGAGGTCAGAGCCCTGGCCACGCGGGCCACACCCTTGAGATCGGCGGTGGCGGTGGCGACGATGTCGACGCGGCTGTCCGGGTCGTCCACCCAGTCCACCGGCACCTCGTGGATGCGCAGGCCGCTGCGCTCGGCGAGCACCAGCAGCTCGGTGTCGAAGAACCAGCCGGTGTCCTCGACCAGGGGCAGCAGGCGCTTGGCCACGTCGCCCCGGATCGCCTTGAAACCGCACTGGGCGTCGGTGAACCCGGCGGCCAGGGTGCCGCGCAGGATCAGGTTGTAGCAGCGCGAGATCACCTCGCGCTTGGCCCCGCGCACCACCCGCGAGCCGCGGGCCAGCCGGGAGCCGATGGCCAGCTCGGAGTGCCCCGACAGCAGCGGGGCGACGAGGGGGAGGAGGGCGGTGAGGTCGGTGGAGAGGTCGACGTCCATGTAGGCCAGCACGGTGGCGTCGGAGGCGCTCCAGACGGCCCGCAGCGCCCGGCCGCGGCCCTTCTGCTCCAGGTGCACGGCCTCCACCTCGCGGTAGCGGGCCGCCAGCTGCGTCGCGATGTCGAAGGTGGAGTCGACGCTCGCGTTGTCGGCGACGGTGATGCGGAAGCGGTAGGGGAAGTGGGCGCTGAGGTAGGCGTGCAGCCGCTCGATGCACGGCTCGAGGCCCGCCTCCTCGTTGTAGACCGGGACGACGACGTCCAGGGCGGGCACGGGCACGGGCTGATTGCTGTAGGGCCGGCCGGCCGGGTTCGGTCGGGTGACCTCGCCAGGGCCTGCCGTCGTCTCGATCGCGGTCATGACGGCAACGATGTCGGCCGCCGCTGGGGCGTTCTTGGATCCTGGCTAAGCGTCTGCTGTGAGGCCGTTGGGTGACTTTGCGTCACGCTCGCCCGTTCGGGTGAATGCCTAACCGGCACGCTTACTGCACTCGAACATGTGTTCGACAAACGCTACGGTTGAGTTCGGGTCGAGGTTCGAATTGTCGGGTTTGTTCTGCTGAAACTGGAGAGAGTCATGCCCAGCGTGCCTCGCATTCGCCGTGCCACTCCGCACGGCGCCGTCCATCGCCTCGAGAAGGGCGAGGGGCTGCCCGTGGTGGCCGTCATCCGCTGGCACCACGGCATCAACCGCACCGTGCCCGCCACCGCCACGGCCTGGACGCGTGACGCGGTGGAGATCAGCTGGGAGCCGGCGATCGGCGAGGGGCTGCGCACCGACTGGGTCGCCGCGACCGACGTCACCCGCGAGATCGACCTGCCCGATCTCGCCGACGACACCGCGCTGCCGCCGCACACCATCTCGGGGCAGTCGAAACGTCGCTGGTAGGGCTCACCGTCCACAAGTGGGGACGCGCCGGTCGGCTCCGGCGTCCGGGTCCGGTCCCGCTCGGGGAGGGGAACGGGGGAGGGGCCCGCCGCTGTCGCCGCCGCTGACGCCGTCGCTGTCGCCGCGGATCCGCGATACCGGATCCGCGATACTGCCCGGGTGCCGAACGATCCCACCGCGTCCGCCGGACCCGCCCCGTCCACCGAGCCCGGCGCGTCCACCGAGCCGCTCGCACCCGACGGACCCGCCCCGTCCACCGAGCCCGCCCCGTCCACCGAGCCGCTCGCACCCGACGGGCCCGACGCGCCGACCGGGCCCGACGCGTCCTCCAAGCCGGTCGAGCTCACCGGGCCCGACGCGTCCCCCGACCCCTTCGCCTCGATGCAGCCCTGGGCGATGCAGCTGGCGCTGCGCGACGAACGCGCCGCCCGGCCCACGCATCTCGCGGTCTGCGAGGCGGCGGCGAGCGCGGTGGTCACCCTGCTGACCGACCCGCGCAGCGCCCCCGGCGGCGAGTGGTACGAGCTGGTGCACCGCTGGGAGACCGGGCCGATCCGCAAGGTGGTGCGCCGGGGGCGGGGCGTCCGGTTCACCCAGGCCCAGGAGCTCGACGGGGTGGAGGTCGCGCGGGGTGGGGCCCAGGTGCGCGCGTTCGTGCCCGGCCCGATCGACCAGGTGCCGCCGGAGCTGGCCAAGATGCAGGTGGGTGGCACTGACATGCCCGAGCGCGGTGAGCCGTCCGGGCCGGTCGAGGGTGGCGTCACGATCGCGCTCACCCCGCTGACCCCGATGACCACGGGCAAGTCGGCGGCGCAGAGCGGTCACGCGGCGCAGCTGGCGCTGTGGGAGATGACCGACGACGAGCGCGCCCTCTGGGAGAAGTCCGGCTGGGCGGCGCGGGTGGTCACGCCGTCGGAGGGGGAGTGGGCGCAGTGCGTGGCCCGGGCCCGGGTGGCCGTGCACGACGGCGGTTTCACCGAGGTGGCCCCGGGCACCCAGACCGCGCTCGCCTGGTGGTAGAGGCCTAGCTGTTCTTGTCCCGGATCTCGTCCATGCAGACGGTGGCGACCATGGTCAGGAACCGGTCGAGCGGCGGCACGGTGGTGGCGGCGAAGGCGATCCAGAACTTCTGGGTGCTGCTGAACATCCCGTTGTTGCGCCGGTGCACGGTGGCGACCAGGAGGTTCTCGTCGGCGCCGTCCACCACCTGGTAGCGGTTGCTGTCGTTCCAGCTGCCGCCGGCCATCCGCAGGTGCTGGCCGTCGATCCCGGCCAGGCGCAGCCGGGGCGCGCCGAAATAGGCGTTCTCCCGGGCGATCGCCCCCAGAGGCCGGCCCTGCCGGTCGAAGAGCTCGGAGTCGCCGGTGCCGCTGAACGACCCGGCCCGCACCATCTCCGACACCAGGGCGCCGGCGCCGTCGTGGATCAGGTAGCGGCTCGTGGACATCTCGCCGAAGACCAGGTTGGCGCCGGTGGTGCGCCGGGCCAGGGTGGCGATCCGGGTGCCGTCGGGCGCGGTCATCGTGTAGCCGCCCTCGCCGAGAATGTCGCGGCTCTCGACGATCTCGAGCTCGTGGTGCGTCTGCAGCGCCGCGAGCAGGGTGCCGGTGAGCCGGCCGTCGTCGGGCGGCGGGGTCGGGCCCGTGATCAGGCGCGGGGTGTGCGCCTCGTCGGCGGGGCTTCCCCAGGTCGGCACGTCTTGCTGGTGCCCGGTCTGCTGGTTCGGGGTGCCCCACCGGTCGGGTGCGGGATCCGGCGTCCCCCAGAGCGGTTCATTCGCCACCCCCCGAGGCTATCCGGCTCCCCCGTCGGAGGAGCCGGACAGGTCGGGAATGTGATCAGTGCCCCCGCGTGACCCAGTCGTCGTAGTCCTTGCCCTCGGCCCCGATCGACGTGGAGTCGCCGTGGCCGGTGAGCACCTCGGTCTCCGCGGGCAGCGTCAGCAGCCGGGTGCGGATCGAGTCGAGGATGACCGGGAAACTGCTGAACGAGCGGCCGGTCGCGCCGGGCCCGCCGCAGAACAGGGTGTCGCCGCTGACCAGCTGGTTCAGCGACGGCACGTACAGGCAGACCGCGCCGGGGGAGTGGCCCGGCGTGTGCAGCACCTGGACCTCGGCCCCGGCCACGGTGAGCGTCTGCCCGTCGGCCAGCGGCAGCGGGTCATGGCCGGGATTGACCACGTCCCACAGCATCCGGTCGTCCGGGTGCAGGTGAACCGGCGCCCCCGAGGCCACCGCGAGGGCGGCGTTGATGTGGTCGTTGTGCCCGTGCGTGCACACCACACCGAGCAGCGACCGCGAGCCGATCGCGTCGATGATCGGCTGCGCCTGGTGCGAGGCGTCGACGACCAGCACCTCGTCGTCGTCACCGATCAGCCAGACGTTGTTGTCGACGTCGAAGTCCTGGCCGTCGAGCGAGAAGACGCCACTGGTGACGACCTTCTCGATCCGCAGGGTCCCGCTCACAGCACGACCACCGAGCGCAGCACCTCGCCGGTCTTCATCCGGGCGAAGGACTCCTCGACGTCGTCCAGCGCGATCGTCTCGGTGACGAACTTCTCCAGCGGCAGCCGGCCCTGCAGGTGCAGGTCGACCATCGTGGGGAAGTCCCGGCTGGGCAGGCAGTCGCCGTACCAGGACGACTTCAGCGAGCCGCCGCGGCCGAAGACGTCGATCAGCGGCACCTCGAGCTGCATGCTCGGGTCGGGGACGCCGACCAGGACGACCGTGCCGGCCAGGTCGCGCGCGTAGAACGCGGTCTTCCAGGTCTCCGGGCGGCCGACCGCGTCGACGACCAGGTCGGCACCGAAACCTCCGGTGAGGGCCTGGATCGCCTCGACCGGGTCACCGGCCCGCGAGTTCACCGTGTGGGTGGCCCCGAACTCCTTGGCCCACTCCAGCTTCTTGTCGTCCACGTCGACGGCGATGATCGTGCGGGCCCCGGCCAGCCGGGCGCCGGCGATGGCGGCGTTGCCCACGCCACCGCAGCCGATCACCGCGACCGAGTCGTCCCGGCCCACGTTGCCGGTGTTCAGCGACGCGCCCAGACCGGCCATCACACCGCAGCCGAGCAGCCCGGCGACGGCCGGGCGCACGGCCGGGTTCACCTTCGTGCACTGTCCGGCGTGCACCAGGGTCTTCTCCACGAACGCCCCGATGCCCAGCGCGGGGGAGAGCTTCGTGCCGTCCTCCAGCGTCATCGGCTGCGAGGCGTTGTGGGTGTTGAAGCAGTACTGCGGGCGGCCGCGCAGGCAGGCCCGGCAGGACCCGCAGACGGCTCGCCAGTTGAGGATCACGAAGTCACCGGGGGCGACGTCGGTCACACCCTCACCCACGGTCTCCACCACACCCGCGGCCTCGTGACCGAGGAGGAAGGGGAAGTCGTCGTTGATGCCACCCTCGCGATAGTGCAGGTCGGTGTGGCACACACCGCAGGCCTGGATCTTCACCACGGCTTCACCGGGTCCTGGGTCCGGCACGACGATCGTCTCGACCGACACCGGCGCGCCCTTCGCCAGGGACACCACTCCACGTACCTGCTGCGACATACTCGTCCGGCCTCCTGTTGTCCGTGTGACTCTGCGAGCAGACCGACCCTACGTGCTCGGGGCGTCCGGACGTCAGAGGTGGCTGCGTGCCGTGCGCCGAGTTGCGCCCTCCGCGGCCGAGCCACGGATGGCGCTCATCCCCTGATGGTCTCCGCCGATCTCGCCTGATCGGTGGAGGGGGCCGACCCTGGCGGCGAAGGACCGACTCGGGCACAATGATCCGCGACACGCGTCCGTGTGGACAGGGTGCCTGTGGCTCTGACTCCGAGCTGAGGTCGTTGGGGAAGACGAACCTCAAACCGGGTCGAGGAGGGCCAGATGTCGGGTGCCATCACGCGAGGCGTGCTGTTTGTGCATTCCGCGCCGAGCGCGTTGTGCCCACATGTGGAATGGGCAGCGGGCGGCGTACTAGGGCTGCGTTTGTCGCTGGACTGGATCGAGCAGCCGGCGGCGCCAGGGTTGTACCGGACAGAGCTGTCCTGGCAGGCACCGCAGGGTATGGGTGCGAGGCTGACGTCAGCGCTGCGCGGATGGGCTCATCTTCGGTTCGAGGTGACCGAGGAGGCCAGTGCGGGGGTCGACGGTGGCCGCTGGAGCCATACCCCCGAGCTGGGGATCTTCCATGCCGTGACCGACGTGCACGGCAATGTGATGGTGCCCGAAGACCGCATCCGGGCCGCGATGGAGATCGGTCATGCCGACCCTCTCCTGATGCAGCGAGAGCTCGACCTGGCCCTGGGCCGGGCCTGGGACGACGAACTCGAGCCGTTCCGCTACGCCGGCGACGGCGCCCCGGTGCGCTGGCTGCACCGGGTCGGCTGACCCGCTCGGAGCAGACGCACGAAGGGCCGCTCCCCACCCGGGGGGAGCGGCCCTTCGTCGTGTCTCTCGGTCCGCGTTCAGTCCGCGTTGCGGAAGGCCAGCGCCACGTTGTGACCGCCGAAGCCGAACGCGTTGTTCACGGCCACCCGGTCGGTGCCGGTGAGCTTGCGCGGCTCCTTGCCCACCACGTCCAGCGTGATCTTCGGGTCCTGGTTGTCCAGGTTGATGGTCGGCGGGGCGATGCCGTCCCGCACGGCCAGCACCGTGAAGATCGCCTCCAGCGCGCCCGCCGCGCCGAGCAGGTGCCCGGTCATCGACTTGGTCGCGGAGATCGCCACGTCGTCCGTCGCCTCACCCAGCGCCAGGCGGATCGCCTGGGCCTCCGCGACGTCACCGACCGGGGTCGAGGTGGCGTGCGCGTTGAGGTGGATGACGTCGGCCGGTGCCAGATCGGCGTCGGCCAGCGCCGCCCGGATGGCCCGGGCCGCGCCCTTGCCCTCGGGCTCGGGAGCGGAGATGTGGTACCCGTCGGAGGTGACGCCGACGCCCGAGAGGATCGCGTGGATCGTGGCGCCGCGGGCCTTGGCGTGGGCCAGGGACTCCAGCACGATCGCGCCGGACCCCTCACCCATGACGAAGCCGTTGCGGTCGACGTCGTAGGGGCGCGAGGCCCGCTCCGGCTCGTCGTTGCGCTTCGAGAGCGCCTGCATCGCCCCGAAGGCCGCGATGGTCACCGGGTGGATGCAGCCCTCGGTACCGCCGGCCAGCACCACGTCGGCCAGGCCGCGGCGGATCAGGTCCACGCCCTGGGCGATGGCCTCGGAGCCGGAGGCGCAGGCCGAGACCGGGGAGTGCACCCCGGCCCGGGCCCCGAGCTCCAGGCCGACCGCGGCCGCGGGGCCGTTCGGCATCAGCATCGGCACGCTCATCGGCAGGACGCGCCGGGCGCCCTTCTCGTTGAGGGTGTCGTAGGTCTGGAGCGTCGTGTACAGCCCGCCGATACCGGATGCCATGCACACGGCGAGGCGTTCCGGCTCGACCTCGGGGGCGCCGGCGTGGGCCCACGCCTCCCGGGCGGAGATCAGCGCGTACTGACCGCTCGGGTCGAGCCGCTTGATCTCCGGGACCTTGAGCTTCTCCGTGACCGGTTCGGCCAGGCGGCAGGCGAACTCGACCGGCAGCGTGGGGTACCGCTCGAGCCAGTCCGCCTGCAGCGGACGGACGCCGGAGGTGCCCGCGAGCGCTGCTTCCCAGGTGGTCTTCACATCGCCGCCGAGGGGGGTGGTGGCACCCATCCCGGTGACGGCGATCTGCCTGTCGTCTGAGCCTGTCATGTAGGTCAGGCCTTGGCCGACTCGGCGTTGCTGATGTAGTCGACAGCGTCCTTGACGGTCTTCAGGCCGCCCACGGCCTCGTCCGGGATCTCCACGTCGAACTTGTCCTGCGCGTTCACGACGATCGTCATCATCGACAGCGAGTCGATGTCGAGGTCGTCGGTGAAGGACTTGTCCAGCTGCACGTCGCCGGCCGGGATGCCGGTCTCCTCAGCGACGAGCTCGGCGAGTCCGGCGAGGATCTCGTCCTGGGTGTGCGCCATGGTTCTTCTCCTATTTTCGTCGGGGTGGTGCTCAGATGAGGGACGACTCGGTCGTCCCCCGGGTAAGTACTCGCTCCGCAGGTGCGGGACGAGAGCTTCAGGGCAGCTCGACGACCTGGGCGGAGTAGCTCAGCCCGGCGCCGAAGCCGATCAGAAGGGCGAGGCCCCCGGAGGTTACCTGACCCTCGGTGATCAGCCGGTCGAGGGCCAGCGGGATCGAGCCGGCGGTGGTGTTGCCGGAGTCGACCACGTCGCGGGCGACCACCACGTGGTCGGGGACCTTGAGCTGCTTGGCCATCTGGTCGATGATCCGGATGTTGGCCTGGTGCGGCACGAACGCGGCCAGGTCGGCCACGTCGACCTCGGCCGCCTCCAGCGCCCTGCGCGCGACCGGGGCCATCTCCCAGACCGCCCAGCGGAAGATCTTGGGCCCCATCATGGACAGCACCGGCCAGGCGGCGTCGTCCTCGTCGCGGTACTCGGTCCAGGAGCGGGTCTGCACCAGCGCCGCGGACTGGTCGGCGTCCGAGCCCCAGACCGTGGGGCCGATGCCGGGGACGTCGCTCGGGCCGATCACCACGGCGCCGGCGCCGTCGCCGAAGATCATCGCGCTGCCGCGATCGGCGGGGTCGACCACGTCGGTCATCCGGTCGCTGCCGATGACCAGCACGTGCCGGGCCGAGCCGCCGCGGACCATGTCGTTCGCCACCGAGACGCCGTGGGTGAACCCGGCGCAGGCGGTGGTCAGGTCGAACGAGGTGGCCCGGCCGCAGCCCATGATCGCGGCGGCGAGGGCGGCGGCCGAGGGCATCGAGACCATGTGGGTGCTGGTCGCCATGATCACGGCGTCGATGTCGGACGGGGTGAGCCCGGCCCGCTCGATCGCCTGGGTCCCGGCGTGGGCGCCCATGTCGGCCACGGTCTCGCCGGGCGCCGCGAAGCGCCGGGTGACGATGCCGGTGCGCTCCCGGATCCACTGGTCCGAGGAGTCGAGCACCTCGCAGATCTCGTCGTTGGTGACGATGCGCTCGGGACGGTAGGCCCCGGTGGAGAGGATGCGCGCGTACTCGGCTCCGCGCCTGCTGCCGATCTGGCTCATGCCGTCACTTCCTGGCCCGGCTCGGCGTGCTTCTCGATCAGCTCGCGGGCCGCGGGCAGGTCGGCCGGGGTCTTCAGCGACACCAGCTCGACGCCGGGCAGGGCCCGCTTGGCGATGCCGGTGAGGGTACCGGCCGACGGCAGCTCCAGCAGGGCGGTGACGCCCAGCTCGCGGAACGTCTCCTGGCACCGGTCCCAGCGCACCGGGCGGCTGATCTGCCGCACGATCCGGCCGAGCACCTCGGTGCCCTCGCCGACGACGGCGCCGTCGGCGTTGGAGACCAGGCGGGTGGACGGGTCGTGGGTGCTGACCGCGCGGGCGTAGCCCTCGAGCACCTCGACCGCGGGGGACATGAAGTGGGTGTGGAAGGCCCCGGCGACCTTGAGGGGACGCACCCGGGCCTTGGCCGGCGGCTCGTCCTTCAGCCGCTCCAGGTTCTCCAGCGTGCCGGCCGCGACCACCTGGCCGGTCATGTTCATGTTGGCCGGGGTGAGGTCGAACTTCTCCAGTACCCGGAGCACCTCGTCGGGGTCGCCGCCCAGCAGCGCGCTCATCCCGGTGGGGACGGCGGCGGCCGCCCGGGCCATGGCCCGGCCGCGCTCGCGCACCAGCACCATCGCCTGCTCGTCGGTGATCACCCCGGTGGCGGCGGCCGCGGTGATCTCACCGACGGAGTGGCCGGAGAACGCGCCGGCGCCGTGCGGACCGAGCAGCGGCAGCGCCAGGAGCCCGGCGGCCACGAGCAGCGGCTGCGCGACGGCGGTGTCCTGGATGGTGTCGGCGTCGGAGGTGGTGCCGTGCGCGACCAGGTCGATGTCCGCGACGGCCGACAGCCAGCCGAGGCGGTCGGCGGCGCCCGGCTCCTCGAGCCAGGGGCTCAGGAAGCCGGGGGTCTGTGAGCCCTGTCCGGGCGCGACGATGACGAGCACGTGCTTAACCATGCGCTGGATGCCTCGTCGGCGGAGGGCGTGGGACGTACGAAGGTTCGGGCAACGCCTTGGAGGGTTCCTACAAAGGTGTGCTGGCCGAAATCCGGTCAGGCCGGAGCATCGCCCACGCGACCTGCGATGATGGCAATGCGTAGAACGAAGGCCCCCCGAGCGTCCGTAGGGTCCCACCTAGTGATGTCACTCACGCGGCGCAGTCGGTACCGCACCGTGTTCGGGTGCACGAACAGGGCCCGGGCCGCCCCCTCGAGCGATCCGCCCAGCTCCACGTAGGTCCAGACGGTCTCCAGCAGATGGGCCGCGCCCTCGGTCAGCGGCCGGTAGGCCTGCTCGATCAGGGTGCGCCGGGCCTCCTCGTCACCGGTCAGGAGCCGTTCGGGCAGCAGGTCGTCGCTCTGCACCGGCCGCGGCGCCCCGGGCCAGGCCCGCGCCGCCGACAGCCCGGAGATCGCGGCCCGGGCCGAGCCCGCCGCCGCCATCAGCCCGTTCATCGCCGGTCCGATCACCAGCGGGCCCGGGCCGAAGTAGGGGGCCAGGTCGGGCACCAGCGCGGCCGGGTCCTCACCGTGGCCGAGGATCGCGACCAGCCGCTCGCCGTGGATGCCGACCAGTAGGTCGGCCCCGGCGTTGCGGGTGCTGCGGCGCAGGGCCTCCAGGTTCTCCTCAACCGGCTCGGGCGGCGCGGCCCCGGCCACCACGACCACCTTGGTGGCCGCGCCCCAGTTCAGCGCGGCCGCCCGGGAGCGCAGGTCCTCGCTCTCGGCGCCGCGCAGCACCGCGTCCACCACCAGGGCCTCGAGCCGCGCGTCCCACGACCCGCGTGACTCGGCCGCCCGGGCGTAGATCTCGGCGGCGGCGAAGGCGACGTCGCGGGAGTACCGCAGCACCGCCTCGCGCAGGTGGGGCTCGGCGCCGGGGGCGGCGATCGAGGGCACCTGCTCCTCCACCGCGTCCACCACCGTGCGCACCATGTCCAGGGCGTGCTGCAGCGACACCGACCGGGTCAGCTCGCGCGGGGCGGTGCCGAACACGTCGGCGGTGATCTCGACCCGCCGCGTGCCGGACGTCGGCCGGTCGGCGTACCAGGCGATGAAGGCCGAGATCGCGGCCTGCGCGATCAGCCCCAGCCAGGAACGGTCCTGCGCGCTCATCGCCCGGTACCAGGGCAGCGCGTCTTCCATCCGCCGCACGGCCTCGCCGGCGAGGACGCCCCGCGCCGCTCTCAGATTCGCGACGGTCGCCTCGTCCGCGGTCACCACACCGTCGACATTAGGGCACCCCGTGCCCCTGGCCTGCCGCGGCGTGCCCTCCGTCAAGGTGCTGCGGGCCCGGTAGTGCTCCGGTGGCAGCGGCGTACGCTGCGGGAACGGGCACGGCCCGGGCAGCACCGGTCGCCCCCGGTGGGCCCTACGCGTTAGGGTCGAGACGGTCCTACGTCACACAGGAGGCACTCAGAGGCAGCATCGGCGTCACCGAACGGTCACGCGAACGCGCTGTATCCCCGGTGGGGCGGCAGGACTCGATTCTGCACAACGAACGGCACGAACACAGCCAGCACACACAGCACCAGGACTGCACCGCAACTTGCCGAAAGGGGCGATATGTCAGCGCTGGATCGGCTGAAGCAGCGCTCGGCGGACGACTTCGCCGCGGGCGGCGGAGACCGGGCCGAACTCGCCGCCGCTCACTCCGTCGAGACCCCGGTCGAGCTCGGTGGTGGCGACCTGCACGCCACCGACGAAGACCGCAGCGAGGAAGAGTCGCTGCGCGCGCGGCTGGGCGAAGACCCCAACGATGTCGCCGCGTTCGACCGCCTGGCCGGGATCGTCGAGGCGATGGCCGCGGAGAACCACGAGGGCGGCGACCCGCAGCGCGCCGCGGAAGACTCTGTCTGGGCCCTGGCCGAGGAGGTCGCCCAGAACAACCGGGCCTGGTACCCGCTGATCCAGCTGGCCCGGCTCTCCATCGACGACGACCGGGAGACGGCCCTGCGCCGCCTGTCCACCGCCGCCGACCGGGACTCCGAGGGTGAGGCGCTGGCCCAGGGCCTCGCCATGCTGCGCGAGGCCGGCCACGCCACCGACGCCCTGAACCTCGGGGTCGGTCACTGGCGCCCTCGCGAGCACGTCATCTCCGCGGCCCGGGAGCTCATCCTGGCCGCGATCGAGACCGAGCGCACCGGTGAGGCCCGGCGGCACCTGGCCGCCCTGGGCGAGCATCCCGACCAGGCCGCCGTGCAGGCCCTGCGCGACGAGCTGGGCAGCAAGGTCGGCCCGGGTTCCACCCCTCCCACCGGCTCCATCGCGGTGGGCGGCGCGGGCGACATCTCGACGATCTTCTAGAGGCAACAGCACCAGCGACGGACGAAGGGCACCGGCGATCACGCCGGTGCCCTTCTCGCTGTGGCGGGGACGACCAGCCTGAGCCCCGGGGGAGGTGACGGATGCGCCGGACGTGACCGCCGCGTCCACCATGGAGAGCCCCCCAGGCCGAAGGGCCGCCGGGAGACAACCCGACGGCCCCTCGCGAACCGGACTCCTAGGAGTCGCCGCCCGCCTGACCGGTCGTGCCGGCCCGGACGTTCAGCAGGTCGTACTTGTCGATCGCCTGCTGCGGCAGCGCGGCGTCGACCTCACCACGTGCGGCCAGCATCTCGAGCACCCGCACCACCACCGACGGGCTGTCGATACCGAAGTACCGGCGGGCCGCCGCCCGGGTGTCGGACAGACCGAAGCCGTCGGCGCCCAGCGAGACGAACTCCTGCGGCACCCACTGCCGGATCTGGTCGGGAACGGCCCGCATGTAGTCGGTGACCGCCACGACCGGACCGGCCGCGTCCGCGAGCTTCTGCGTGACGTACGGCGTGCGCGCGGGCTCCGACGGGTGCAGGAACGCGTGGTTCTCCGCGTCCAGCGCGTCGCGCCGCAGCTCACTCCAGCTGGTCACACTCCAGACCGAGGCGGCGACGCCCCAGTCGTTCGCCAGCAGCTCCTGCGCCTCGAGCGCCCACGGCACCGAGACACCCGACGCCAGGATCTGGGCCTGGGGCCCGTCGGCCCGAACCGGCTGAGACAGCTGGTAGATGCCCTTGAGGATCCCCTCGACGTCCACCTCGGCCGGGGCCGGGGGCTGCACGATCGGCTCGTTGTAGACCGTGAGGTAGTAGAAGACGTCTTCCGGCGTCTCCCCGTACATCCGGCGCAGACCGTCGCGCATGATGTGCCCGATCTCGTACGCGTAGGCCGGGTCGTAGATCACGGCCGCCGGGTTGGTCGACGCCAGCAGCGGCGAGTGCCCGTCGGCGTGCTGCAGACCCTCACCGGTCAGCGTGGTGCGACCGGCCGTGGCGCCGATCAGGAAGCCCCGCGTCATCTGGTCGGCCGCCGCCCACAGGCTGTCGCCCGTGCGCTGGAACCCGAACATCGAGTAGAAGACGTAGATCGGCACCATCGGCTCGCCGTGCGTGGCGTACGAGGTACCGGCCGCCTGGAACGCCGCGACCGAACCGGCCTCGTTGATGCCGACGTGCAGGATCTGGCCCTTGACCGACTCGGTGTAGGCCAGCATGAGCTCGCGGTCGACCGACAGGTACTGCTGGCCGTGCGGGTTGTAGATCTTCGCCGTCGGGAAGAACGAGTCCATGCCGAACGTGCGCGCCTCGTCCGGGATGATCGGCACCACGCGCTGACCGAAGTCCTTGTCGCGCATCAGGTCCCGCAGGATCCGCACGAACGCCATGGTGGTGGCGACCTGCTGCTTGCCCGAGCCCTTGTTGGCACCCGCGTAGGCCTTGTCGTCGGGCAGCTTCAGCGTGCCCGCGGTGTGGCGGCGGGCCGGCACCGCCCCGCCCAGCTTCGAGCGCCGGTCCTTGATGTACCGGATGATCTCGTCGTTCTCGCCCGGGTGGTAGTACGGCGGCAGGTACTTGTCCGCCTCGAGCTGCGCGTCGGTGAACGGGATGCGCAGCCCGTCGCGGAAGAGCTTCAGGTCGTCGAGCGTGAGCTTCTTCATCTGGTGCGTGGCGTTGCGGCCCGCGAAGTGCGTACCCAGGCCGTAACCCTTGATGGTCTTGGCGAGGATCACGGTGGGCTGGCCGTTGTGCTCCATCGACGCCCGGTAGGCCGCGTAGACCTTGCGGTAGTCGTGGCCGCCGCGCTTGAGCTTCCACCAGATGTCGTCGTCGGACATCTTCTCGACCAGCTTCGCCGTGCGCGCGTCGCGCCCGAAGAAGTGCTCGCGGATGAACGCCCCGTCCTCGGCCCGGAAGGTCTGGTAGTCACCGTCGGGCGTGACGTTCATCAGGTTGACCAGCGCGTGGTCGCGGTCGGCGGCCAGCAGCGGGTCCCACTCGCGACCCCAGACGACCTTGATGACGTTCCAGCCGGCGCCGCGGAACTGCGCCTCGAGCTCCTGGATGATCTTGCCGTTGCCGCGCACCGGGCCGTCGAGGCGCTGCAGGTTGCAGTTCACCACGAAGGTCAGGTTGTCGAGCTCCTCCTGGGCGGCGACCTGCAGGAAGCCGCGGCTCTCGGGCTCGTCCATCTCACCGTCGCCGAGGAACGCCCAGACGTGCTGCTGCGACGTGTCCTTGATGCCCCGGTTGTGCAGGTACTTGTTGAACGACGCCTGGTAGACCGCGTTCATCGGGCCCAGGCCCATCGAGACGGTCGGGAACTCCCAGAAGTCGGGCATCAGCCGCGGGTGCGGGTACGACGACAGGCCGCCGGCCGGGTGCGACTTCTCCTGGCGGAACCCGTCGAGCTGGTCGGCGGAGAGCCGGCCCTCGAGGAAGGCGCGCGCGTAGACACCGGGGGAGGCGTGCCCCTGGAAGAAGACCGAGTCGCCGCCGCCCGGGTGGTCCTTGCCCCGGAAGAAGTGGTTGAAGCCCACTTCGTAGAGCGTCGCCGAGGACGCGTACGAGGAGATGTGGCCACCCACGCCGATGTCGGGACGCTGGGCGCGGTGAACCATGACCGCGGCGTTCCAGCGCATCCAGGCGCGCGCGGTGCGCTCCGCCTCCTCGTCACCCGGGAACCAGGGCTCGGCCTCCGGCGGGATGGTGTTGACGTAGTCGGTCGCCGTGAGGCTCGGCACACCGACACCGCGCTCGCGGGCGCGCTGGAGCAGCGACTGCATCAGGTAACGGGCACGCTGGCGGCCCTGACCGTCGATGGCGGCGTCGAGCGACGCGAGCCATTCGGCGGTCTCCTCAGGATCGATGTCGGGCAGCCGGCTCGGCAGCCCGTTGAGAATCGGGCCTGATGATTCTCGTCCGACCACGACGGTCCTCCTGGATTTAGGACAACGGGTTGTCACCACGCCGAACCCGGGCGGATCGCGACCGGGATCGTCTCTATCTTGGCTGACGGCGGGCGGGACTTCACAGGTACCCCGCCGTTCGTCACGCTGCGGCTGTGCTGCGGATCCCGTGCCCTCGAGGTCCAGTGTGCCCCTTCGGTACCGGTGCGGGTGAGCGGGGGGACGCGCTTGATCACGTTTTCGGCTCGGTGACACCGGCGTGTCGCCCCGGTTTCCCCGGTGTGTCGCGGGGTGGCCCGATTTTTCTCACAGTGGTGTGCGGTGGTGGTCGCCGACGGTGGACGCGTCGGCGGTCCCCTCCCGGTCCGGGGCGAATTCCGAAATCGGCGTGCGCGAGGGGCCTTCGTGCCCGATGCTCTTGGGAACCCGGTGCCGGGTTCGGATCGTCCTTTCGGCCGACCGAGTACCGCAACTTCACCGGCGCAGGCAAAAACACGATGCGCGAGGTGGCGGGGCGGTTGCGCGGCACTCCGCCTATGGAGTCCACTAGCCTGAACGCACCTGGTGAACGGTTGCATCGTCATCGGGTGAAGGAACGGGTGAAGGAACCTCGACACCAGGACCATGCAGTGAAGCGGGCGGGTCAGACGACTCGCCCGGAGAAGGAGCGGCCCTCACGGGCCGCCGGTGCCGCCACGTGGGAAAGCGTTGGCAGCGGAGGAGGTCAGTGAGGTGGGCGCGACCGCGGAGCCCGCGGCTGAGCAGTCCATGGCCGGCCGGCTAGGACTGAAGCCCGGTCAGTTCGTACAGGAATTCGGGTACGACGACGACACGGACGACGATCTGCGACTCGCAATCGAGACGCTGACGGGCAACGAACTGGCCGACGAAGACTCCCAGGATGTCGTCGACGCAGTTGTCTACTGGTGGCGCGACGAGGACGGAGACCTCGTCGACTCGCTGGTGGACGGACTGACGAACCTCGCCGAGGGCGGGGTGATCTGGCTGCTGACGCCGAAGGCGGGCCGAGACGGCCACGTCGAGCACAGTGAGATCGAGGAGGCCGCCCCGACCGCTGGCCTGCACGCCACCAGCACGATCAGCGTGTGCCAGGACTGGACCGGGACGCGTCTGGCCACCCCGAAGGCCGGGCGCCGCTGACCTGACCTCGGGCCGAAGGCTGGCGCGGGGCCCGGGAGGACCTGACAGACTGTGTCCCGCGTGCCAGGAAGATCCTGGCGCGCGGGACAGTCACGGTTTCCCCGGCTGTCCCGCAGGTCGGTCGTCGCTGGGAGGATCAGGCATGGCACTCGAGATCGGTGGGGCCGCTCCGGACTTCGCGCTGAAGAGTGAGCACGGCGAGGTGGTCCGGCTCTCCGACCTGCGCGGCGAGAAGAACGTGGCGCTCGTCTTCTACCCGTTCGCGTTCTCCGGCATCTGCACCGGTGAGCTGTGCGAGATCCGCGACAACCTGGCCGCCTTCGACGAGGGCTCGGTGCAGGTGCTCGCGATCTCCTGCGACCCGATGTACGCCCTGCGCACCTGGGCCGAGGCCGAGAAGTACCCGTTCCCGCTGCTGTCGGACTTCTGGCCGCACGGTGAGGTGGCCAAGGCCTACGGCGTGTTCAACGAGAGCACGGGCAGCTCCGTTCGCGGTACCTTCCTGATCGACAGGGACGGCGTGCTGCGCTGGAGCATCGTCAACGGCATGGGCGAGGCCCGGTCGCTGGCCGGCTACCGCGAGGCCATCGCCGCTCTGTAACAATTGTCGTGACCGGCGTCTTCGCGGCGCCGGTCCTGGGGCCTGTAGCTCAGTTGGTAGAGCACCGCGTTTACACCGCGGGTGTCGTCGGTTCGAGACCGGCCGGGCCCACCTCCCGCACGAACAGCGCCGTGGCCCGCGGCAGCAGCGACCGGGCCGAGGGGCCGGGAAGCCAGCCGGAACGGGTGCACTCGGCCAGATCGAGCCCGGTCAGCGCGGGCCGCAGATGGTGCAGGGCCGTGCGCACGTCGTGTTCGCCGGTGGTGTCGCCGGGGCTCATCGTGGCCAGCACCGCGTGCACCAGCTCGGCCTCGCTGCGGGCCCCGCGCGCGGCCAGGTGCCCGACCGCGGTCGCGGCCACCACCGCCCCGAAAGCGCCCGGGGCGAACCAGGAACGCAGGCGCCGCACCACGAACCGCTCGTCGCCGGCCTGGGCCGCCGGGCGCAGACGGCCCTGCCGTTGCACCAGGATCCCGGTGCTGCGCAGCACGCCGTGCAGAGCCAGCAGCGGGGGCAGGCCGGGCCGGTCGGTCTCCGGCTCGGCGGTCGCCGGCCAGCGCGGCCGGCGCCGGTGCACCGCCGCCGTCACCTCGGCCGGGAACCCTCCGCCCTCGCGCACTTCCACCCCGTCGCCGACGAGCCGCAGCAGCAGTGCGACCGACTCGGGCACCGCGCCGGCCATCTGCCGCACGCGGGCGTCGGTGAGGGCGGGCCGGAACTCGCCCTCGAGCCCGGGGACCGCGAACCCGGCCCAGCGCCGCGGCCCGCCGCTGCCCTCCGGCGGGCATGTCCCCTCGCCGTAGACGCAGGCCGCCTCGTCGCCGCCCGCGCCGAGCACCACCGCGTCGTGCTCCCAGCCGTGCTCCGGGTGGTAACGGTAGAGGAAGGTGGACCCGAGGTCACCCGCGAGCGTGCCCACGGGCGGGGCGCCGGGCTCGCCGAGGAACGCGGCCAGCCCCGAGACCAGCTGGTACGACTGCCGATCGAGCCAGCCGAAGGCGATCTGCAACAGCTCGTGGAGCTCACCCAGCGTGGAGTCGGCGGGTACGTCGAGCACGCGCAGCACCCGTGGTTCGACGTCGCGGAGTGTCACTTTCAGACGGATCGTCCTCACCCGGGGGAGATTACGTCACGTTCCGGTACAGATCCGGACCGTGACACCCATCCGCAGGCCGGGTTGCAGTGGGGGTGCAGCCATTCACGGGTTACCGGCAGGTGGGGCTCGCGGTCCACTGCGGCGGGGGCTACGGCACCCGCGCCGAGGAGGACGGTGGCGCCGACGACGCCCGCACCACCAGGCTCGTCGCCAGCTCCACGTGGTGCGAGTCCACCGCCGCCCCGGCCGCCAGCCGCAGCGCCGTGCGCAGGGCCACGCTCCCCATCTCGCGCAGCGGCTGCCGCACCACGGTCAGCGGCGGTGAGCAGATCTCGGCCAGCTGGGTGTCGTCGAACCCGACCACGCTGAGGTCTTCCGGCACCCGCACCCCGCGCCGCCGGCAGGCCTCGATCAGCCCGAGGGCGATCTCGTCGCTGCCGGCGAACACCGCGGTGGGTGGGCTCTCCAGCGCCAGCAGCTGCTCACCACCGGCCACCCCCCACGCGTAGCGGAAGGTGCCGTGCCGCACCCGATCCGGCGTGACCGGGTGCCCGGCCGCCTCCAGCGTGCTGCGAAAACCCTGCCACCGCGCCTGGTTGCAGCCCGCGTCGGCACCGCCGCCGAGGTAGGCCAGGCGGGTGTGGCCGAGCGAGAGCAGGTGCTCGGCCGCGCTGATGCCGCCGAAGTAGTTCGTCGAGCCGACGCTGATCACGTCGGCCCCGGCCGGGGTCAGCGGGTCGATGACCACGAGCGGCACCCCGGCGCGGGCCAGGGCGGTCGCGTCTTCCTCCGCCATCTCGTTGCTCACGCTGATCACCGCGCTGCGCCCGGCCTTGGCCACGCCCAGCGCCCAGGCGGTGGGCGTCGAGCCGATCCGGCCCTTGCTCAGCATGATCGCCACGCCCGGTTCGGCGGCGGCCTGCAGCACTCCTTCCATCACCTCGTTGCTGTAGGCCGCCAGCGGCCCGGCGAACACCACTTCCACGCAGGGCTGCCGGCTGCCGCCGCGCCCGGTGTAGTAGTGCTGCCGGAGCAGGTCCTCGACCATCGCCCGGGTGCCGGGGGAGACGTCCTGGCGCCCGTTGACCACCTTCGAGACGGTGGCGATCGAGACGCCGGCCGCCTCCGCGATGGTGGCCAGGGTCGCCCGCCCCGGCTTCACGCCGTTAGTCGAGCTGTCCACGGGGCTCAGCGCCCGAACCCGGCCGTGAGTCCGCTCAGCAGCTGACGGCGCCCGATCGCGTACAGCGCGAGGATGGGCAGGGTGGTCAGGACGACCGCCGCCGCCACGGCCGGCACGTTGACGCCGTACTGGCCCTGGAACGACCAGAGGGCCAGGGGCAGCGTGCGCATGGTCGGCTCCGTCGTGAGCACCAGCGGCAGCAGGAACCCGTTCCAGATCGTCAGCGCGTTGTAGATGCCCACCGTCACCAGCGCCGGCCGGGTCAGCGGAAAGGCCAGTGACCAGGCCGTTCTCCATTCGCTGGCGCCGTCGAGCCGCATCGACTCGAACAGCTCCTTGGGCACGTCGCGGATGAAGTTGACCAGGATCAGCACGGTCAGCGGGATGGCGAAGGCGATCGAGGGCAGGATGATCGCCAGCAGGGTGTCGTACAGCTGCAGCTTGATGATGATCAGGTAGACCGGGATGATCACCGCCTGCAGCGGGATCGCCAGCCCGGCCAGGAACAGCGTGTTCACGCCGCGCAGGAAGCGCCCGTCACCGGCCCGCACGATCGCGAACGCGGCCATGAACGAGATGATCACCGCCGGCACCACCGCGCCCAGCGTCACGATCACGGTGTTGGTGAAGTACCGCGTGAACCCCGAGTCCAGCACGAAACGGTAGTTCTCGAGGGAGATCTCACCGGGGGGCAGGAGCGGGTTGGTGGTGTAGTAGTTGGCCCGGGTCTTGATGCTGGTCAGCGCGATCCAGTAGATCGGGATGATCACCACCAGCAGCCAGAACCAGCCCGCGAGCCCACCGAGCCAGTTCCAGCGCAACAGTTTTCGGGCGGTGCCGGAGGACGTGGTGGTCGTCCGGGCGGTCCGCTCACCGGACAGGGTGGTGGTCACCGGTGATCACATCCCCTCGAGCTGGCTGGTGGTCTCGCGGCCGCCGCCGAGCCGCCGCAGCAGCATCGCCAGCAGCAGGCCGGTCACGACCAGGATGACCGCGATCGCGCTCGCCGGGCCCATCGAACTGGCCCGGAAACCGCGGATGTACATGTCCAGGGCCAGGGCTCGCGTGGCGTCGGCGGGGCCGCCGGCGGTCAGCACCCAGATCAGGTCGAAGAAGGTCAGCGACCCGACGACCATCAGCGTGGACGACGTGATGATGGTGTTCTTCAGCTGCGGCAGGGTGATGTTCCAGAACTGCCGCAGCCGGCCCGCGCCGTCGAGCTGCGCGGCCTCGTAGAGCGAGACCGGGATCTGCCGCACCGCCCCCTGGTAGATCAGCGAGTGGAACGGGATGAACTGCCACGACACCACGAACACGACCGTGCAGAGCGCCAGCGTGCGGTTGCCCAGCCAGTCCTGCACCAGCCAGTCGATGTCCAGGCCGGGGCCCAGCCCGAAGTTGGGGTCGAGCAGCGCCTTGAAGGTGAGCGCGATGGCGGCCTGGCTGAGCAGCAGCGGGATGAAGTAGATGACGGCCAGGAAGCCCCGGTACCGCTCGCGGGAGGCCAGGAACACCCCGATGAGCAGGCTGATCGGCGTCTGGAAGGCCCACGACAACGCCATGATCTCGAACGTCACCCACAGCGAGTGCGGCAGGTTCGGGTCTTTCAGCACCTCCTGCCAGCTGTCGAGGCCGCTGGGACGGATGGCACCCAGGCCGTCCCACGAGGTGAAGCTGAGGGCCAGTACCCCGACCAGGGGGACCACGGCGAACGCCACGAACATCAGCAGGGCCGGCAACGCCATCCAGGCGATGGAGCCCTGCCGGACCGCGTGCGACGCGGTCCGGGCAGGAGCTGCCTGATCGGGCGGAAGAGCGACGGGGACGGTCACTTGGCGAGTTCTTTGTTCATGCTCTGGGCGAACTGCTCGGGCGTGATGGCGAGTCCGAACAGCTTGGCGATGTTGGCGAGCATCGGCTCGGCCGCGACCGGGCCGAGGGCCTGGTCCCACGACTGCGAGAAGACCTTGGCCTTGCTGGCGGTGTCGTAGACGAACTGCAGCCAGGCCTCGTCCTCCAGGCCCTTGAACTTGGCGTCCACCCCGACCACGATCGGCACCTGACCGGCCATGTTCACCCAGTCGCTCTGCTCGGCGTCGGAGAGCACCTGGGTGCTGAAGAAGTCCTTGGCGGCCTTCTTCTGCTCGTCGGTGGCCTTGGACGAGAGCGAGTAGTACTGGCCCGGGTTGCCGTACGTGTTGCTCGGGTCGCCGGTGCCACCGGCGACCGGCGGGAAGTTCATGTAGCCGAGGTCGCCGTTCTTGACGAAGTCGCCACCCTCCTCCTTCATCGACCCGTAGGTCCAGGCGCCGTGCAGCATCATGGCCGCCCGGCCGGAGGTGAGCAGAGCCTGGTCGGCGTTGGTGTCGGCGGTGATCGAGGCGAAGCCCTTGCCGAAACCCCCCGCCTTGACCAGCTTCTGCAGTTCGGTCATGGCCTTGATCGCGGCCGGGTCCGACCAGGCGTCCGGCTTCTTCTCGAAGATGGCCTGGAAGACCTCGGGCCCGCCGATCCGGTCGAAGAGGAACTCCAGCCACATCATGTTGGTCCAGCGCGACTGACCGGCCAGGGCGAACGGGGTGATGTCCTTGTCCACGAACTGCGGCACCAGGGCCAGCATGTCCTCCCAGGAGGTGGGTGGCTGCAGCCCGGCGTCGGCGAAAACCTTCTTGTTCCAGAACAACACGATCGGGGTGACCGACTCGGCCGGCACCGCGTAGAACTTTCCGTCGACCATGGCGGGTGCCAGGGCGGAGGCGAACCGCCGCTCCTTCTGGTCCGGGTTCTCGTCGAACCACGACGTCAGGTCCTCGACCGCCCCGGCCTCGACCCAGCTGGCCAGGCCGCCGCCGCCCCATCCCCAGATCACCGTGGGGGCGTTGCCGGCCCCGATCGCGACCCGGATCTTCTCCTTGTAGGCGTCGTTCTGGAACGCGTTGCCCTTGATCGCCTCGTCCGGCTTGGCCTTGTTGAACCGGTCGAGCGAGTTCCTGCGGATGGTTTCGTTCGGGTCGACGGACAGGTACCAGTAGGTGCCGCCCGAACCCTTTCCGCCGCCGCCGTTCTCGGTGCCGGGACCGGAACTTCCGCAGGCCGCGAGAGTGGCGCCGGCGATCGGGACGCCGAGCGCGAAGGTCAGGAAATTGCGTCGGGACGTCTTCATGGGATCCACGGTGATCTCCATCGGGTACCGGCCGCGGGCGGTCCGCGGCTCTCGAGAGAAGTCGCGCCGGGACCGAGCAGCGCCCCGGTGCGCTGGTTCAGATTCACGATCAGGTTCAGGGTCGGCGTGAATTCACCCCTCGAATTCTCGCCGGAAATGTCGGAAGTTCTCGAAAGCTAGTTTCGCCGCCGGGGGATGTCAACCCTTGAAAGGGATCCGCGCAGGAGGGACAGTGAAACCGTCGACGAACGGAAAAACGCCTGTCAGCGCTCGGTTTTGATCAGGGCTGAAGTCGTCGGTCACCGAAAACTTTTCGAAGCACCTCACGAAGGAGTGAGTGGTGGATACAACCGAAGCCTGGCGCGACAGGGCGGTCCCGATCGCGATCCGGGTGCGTGACCTGCTGGCCCGGATGACCGTCGAGGAGAAGGCGGCCCAGCTCGGCAGCCGCTGGCTGGGCAACACGCCCCGCGAGTTCGGCCCCGACAGCGCGCCGATGGAGCAGGCCTTCGCCGCCTCCACCGCCGTTGCGCTGGAGCAGGCCGCCCGGCACGGCCTCGGGCACCTGACGCGGGTCTACGGCAGTGCCCCGGTGAGCCCGGCACAGGGTGCGGCCGAGCTGGCCCGACAGCAGGAGGTGGTCGTCGCGGGCTCGCGGTTCGGCATCCCGGCGATCGCCCACGAAGAGTGCCTGACCGGTGTGACTGCTTACGGGGCAACGGTTTACCCGGCCGCGATCGCCTGGGCGGCGAGTTTCGACCCGGACCTGGTCGGGGAGATGGCCGCGGCCATCGGTCACGATCTCGCGGGTCTGGGTGTGCACCAGGGGCTTTCACCACTGATGGACGTGGTGCGCGACTACCGCTGGGGGCGCGTCGAGGAGACGCTCGGGGAAGACCCGTACCTGGTCGCCGAGCTCGGCAGTGCCTACGTGCGCGGGCTCGAGGGAGCCGGGATCGTGGCCACCCTCAAGCATTTCGCCGGGTACGCGGCCTCGCGGGCCGGGCGCAACCACGGGCCGGTCTCGGCCGGCCGGCGGGAACTGCTCGACGTGGTGCTGCCGCCGTTCGAGGCCGCCGTCGCCGCCGGTGCCCGTTCGGTGATGCACTCCTACAACGACGTCGACTCGGTGCCGGCCGGCGTCGACGACTGGCTGCTCACCGAGATCCTGCGTGAGCAGTGGGGTTTCACCGGTACGGTGGTCTCGGACTACTGGGCCACGCCGTTCCTCGCGCTGATGCACAAGGTGGTTCCCGACCACGCCGGGGCCGCCGAGGCCACCCTGCGTGCGGGCACCGACGTGGAGCTGCCCGACACCCTCTGCTTCGCGCACCTGCCCGACCTGGTGCGTGCGGGCCGGGTCGAGGAGGCCCTGCTCGACCGGGCCGTCACCCGGGTGCTCACGCAGAAGGCCGAGCTCGGCCTGCTCGACGCCGATCGCAAGCCCGCGGTGGACCCGCCCGAGTCCCTCGACGCACCCGTGAACCGCGACATCGCCCGCCGGCTGGCCGACGCGTCCATCATTCTTCTCGACCCGGGCACCGCCCTGCCGATCGGCGAGCCCCCCTCGCGCATGCTCGTGGTCGGCCCCTGTGCCGACGACGCCCGCACCTTCATGGGCTGCTACGCCTTCCCCAACCACGTGCTGCCCAAGTTTCCCGAGCACGCCGGGGGCCTGGGCATCCCGATCCCCACCGCGCTCGACGCGCTGCGGGCCGAGTTCCCCGGCACCGAGCTCTCTTTCGAGGTCGGCTGCGACGTGATGGGCGACGACCCGAGCGGCATTCCGGCGGCCGTCACCGCCGCGGCGGGGGCCGACCTGGTCGTCGCCTTCGTGGGCGACCGGGCGGGGATGTTCGGTGGTGGGACGTCCGGCGAGGGCTGCGACGTCGACGACCTGCGCCTCCCGGGGCGGCAGGAAGAACTGGTGACGCGTCTGCTCGACACCGGCACGCCGGTGGTCGTGGTCGTGGTGTCGGGCCGGCCGTACGCGCTCGGCGACCTGGCGTCCCGCACCGCCGGGCTGGTGCAGGCGTTCATGCCCGGTGCCGAGGGAGGCGCCGCGCTGGCCGGGGTGCTGTCCGGGCGCATCGATCCGGGAGGCCGGCTGCCGGTGCAGATCCCGCGCCGCCCGGGCGGCCAGCCCTTCACCTACCTGCAGCCCCCGCTCGGCGAGCCCAGCACTATCAGCAGCGTCGACACCACGCCGCTGTTCCCCTTCGGCCACGGGCTCTCGTACCACCCCCTCGAACTGGGCGAGTTCTCGATCGACCGGGAAGAGGTGGACACCGCGGGCGAGATCGAGGTGAGGTGCGTCGTCCGCAATCCGCACGAGGTCCCCGGGAGCGAGGTCGTGCAGCTCTACCTGAGCGACCCGGTGGCCTCGGTCGTGCGGCCGGTGCGCTGGCTGGCCGGGTTCGCCCGGGTGCGGCTGGAGGCGGGGGAGTCGGCCGAGGTGGTGTTCCGGGTGCACGCGGACCGCACCGCCCTGGTCGACCGTGACCTGCGGCGGGTGGTGGAACCGGGCGAGATCGAGGTGGCCGTGGGCACGTCGTCGCGCGACCTGCCGCACCACGGCCCGGTTCGCCTGACCGGACCGCGCCGGGTGGTCGGCCATGATCGGGAACTGCGCACTCCGGTCCGGATCGCGGTGTTGTAGACCTCACCGGGCTCAGAGGTCAAGTGCCGGCCGCTCACCGAAGGGAAACCGGATTCGCGGCCGGCAAACCGGAAAGCACCCGCATTGACGGGTTTTGCGCTGGTGGTTTCCACCTCAGTTGGGTGATGGACGATGCACAGAACCCCCTCCGGACCGTTACCGTCACACGGTCGGGCGTCACCCTGTCGGCGGATCATCGCCGCTGGGTGATCGGACGACGGGAAGACAAGCACTTGTACCGTGTCCGGAAGGGGAAGACGACGTGGCGGTGGCGCCAGCCATGCCGTGGGCCCAGGCGACCGGCCGACCTCGGAGAGGGCGGCACCGGCTGCCCGACCAGCAGGCGTCCAAGCCGGAACCCCTGTCCGGGTGGGCGAAAGCCATCCTGGCCGACATCGCCGTTCCCGCCGTGACCATGTCGCCCGAGATGCGGGTCTCCGAGCTCGACGACTGGTTCAAGGGCAACCCCCGCGCGACCACGATCGTCGTGCCGCTGCTCACCGGCCCGATCGTGGTCGACCGCGCCTGGTTCGACCGCTGGGTGGCGAGTGCCCTCGGCTACGGGCGCTCGGTCTACAAGCGCATGACCCTGGCCGACCTCGACGACGTGACCAGCATCTTCCTGCCCGCCGACACCACCATCGACGCGGCCGCGGCCGTGGTCACCGACGAGGCGCCGGGCGAGGAGGCGTCGGTCAGCACGGTCGGCGTGATCGCCCCCGACGGCACGCTGATGACGGTCTCGGTGACCACCCTGTTCCGCGCGCTCTCGTACAGCTACGCCTACCAGGCCCGCCACGACGTCCTCACCGGGCTGCCCAACCGGGCCTCGCTGATGGAGTGGATGCGCGGCCACGACGCGCAGTCCGGCGACCTGACCGTGCTCTACATCGACCTCGACCGGTTCAAGGACGTCAACGACAGCCTCGGTCACGCCGTCGGCGACCAGGTCCTGAGGCTTTTCGCCGAACGGCTCCAGAACATCGCCCGCCCGGACGACCGCGTCGCCCGGCTGGGTGGCGACGAGTTCGCCATGGTGCTGGCCGGGGTGCTGACGTCCGAGGAGTCGCGCGGCGTCGCCGAGCGCATCGTGCACGAGGCCTCGATGCCGTTCAGCGTCACGGTCGACCACGGTGACGGCCAGCAGGTCGAGGCCGTCGCCAGCATCGGCGCCAGTGTCGGCGTGGCCGGGGCCGACTCGGTGATGTCCGGGGTCAGCCTCGAGGACCTGGTGTCCCAGGCCGACCTGGCGATGTTCCAGTCCAAGGCCCACGGCCGGGGAAAGGTCACCCACTTCGACGCCGAGGTGCTGGCCACCCGCGGCTCGCAGGCCGAGCTGCGCGCCCGGCACCACATGGAGCGGCGCCTGCGTCTGGCCATCGCCAACGGTGACCTGCGCCTGCACTACCAGCCGCTGGCCGAGGTGGCGAGCAACCGCATCGTCGGCGCCGAGGCGCTGGCCCGCTGGGCCGACGACGAGCTCGGGCCGGTGGCCCCGACCGAGTTCATCAAGCTCGCCGAGGAGACCGGGCTGATCATCGACCTGGGCCGGTGGGCGCTCAACACCGCCTGCCGGGAGGCCGCGACCTGGCCGATGTTCGAGTCGGTCGACGGCATCCGGCGGCGCATGAAGGTCACCGTGAACGTGTCGGCCGTGCAGCTGTCGCAGCCCTCGTTCGTGCGGGACGTCGCCGACGCCCTGGTCGACTCCGGCCTGCTGCCGCGCACGCTGTGCCTGGAGATCACCGAGACCGCGGTGATCGGTGACATGCACGCCACCGCCAAGAACCTGCAGGAGGTACGCGATCTCGGGGTCACCGTGGCCCTCGACGACTTCGGCACCGGCTACTCGTCCCTGACGATGCTGCGCGACCTGCCCGCCGACGTGGTCAAGATCGACAAGTCGTTCATCGACAAGATCGCCGTGGAGGCCTCCACCGACAGCGTGCTCGCCCGCCTGGTCATCGAGACCGCCCACTCGCTGGGCATGAGCGTGTGCGCCGAAGGGGTGGAGACCAACGAGCAGGCCGAGCGCCTGGCCGACATGGGGTGCGACACCCTGCAGGGCTGGCTGATCTCCAAGCCGCTCTCCGGGTCCGAAGCGTTCACCGAGTGGCTGCCCACCGCCGTGCTGCCCGAAGCCCTGGGGCCGCGGTAACCGAGATGACCACTCCGGTACTCACCCAGACGGTGTCCTTGGGAGACATCGCCGAGCCCGCCGTGAGCATGCCGGCCTCGATGCGCGTCACCGAACTCGACGACTGGTTCCGCCGCAACCCGCAGGCCCCCTGTGTGGTGGTGCGGATGCGCAGCGGCCCGGTGGTGCTCGACCGGTCGTGGTTCGAGCGCTGGATCACCGGCAAGCTCGGGTTCGGGCGCGCCGTGCACAGCCGCCTGACCCTCGGAAGGCTCAGCGGCGTCCCGCATCTCGTGGTTCCCGCGCACACCGGGATCGCCGAGGCCGCGGGAGTGGTCAGCGAGGAGACCGACCAGACGCTGATCTCGAACGTCGGTGTGCTGATGCCCGACGGCGAGGTCATGACGGTCGGCGTCACCACCCTGTTCCGCGCGCTCTCGCGCGACTACGCCCACCAGGCCCGGCACGACCCGCTGACCGGCCTGCCCAACCGGGCGTCGCTGATGGAGTGGGTCGCACGGCCGGACGAGCAGGAGTCCGAGGTCACCGTGCTGTACGTCGACCTCGACCGGTTCAAGGACATCAACGACGGCCTCGGTCACGCCGTCGGTGACCAGGTGCTGCGTGAGTTCGCCGACCGGCTGCGGCGGATCGCCCGCTCCGGCGACCGCGTGGTGCGTCTCGGTGGCGACGAGTTCGCGCTGATCCTGAGGGGCACGCTCACCGCCGGGGCGTCGCGGGCGGTGGCCGAGCGGATCGTGCACGAGGCCTCGCTGCCCTTCGGCGTGCTGGTCGACCACGGCGGCGAGCACACCCCGGTCCCGACCTCGGTGTCGATCGGCGCCAGCGTCGGCGTGGCCGGGCTGGACTCAATGCCGCTGGGCGGCCCCGGGGTTCGCCTCGACGACCTGGTCTCCCAGGCCGACCTGGCGATGTTCCAGGCCAAGGCGCACGGACGCGGGCGGGTCACCTACTTCGACCCGCAGCTGGTGGCGGCCCCCGGCCGGCTCGAGGAACTGCGGGCCCGGCACCACATGGAACGGCGGCTGCGCTCGTCGATCGGCTCGGGCGCGCTCAGCCTGGCCTACCAGCCGCTGGCCGGCGTCGCGAGCAACCGCATCCTCGGCGCCGAGGCCCTGGCCCGCTGGAACGACGAGGAACTCGGCCCGGTCTCCCCGGTCGACTTCATCACCGTGGCCGAGGAGACCGGCCTGATCATCGACCTGGGCCGCTGGGTGCTGCGCACGGCCTGTTTCGAGGCCGCGACCTGGCCGCCGGTGCGCCACCCGGACGGTTCACTGCGGCGGCTCAAGGTCACCGTGAACATCTCGCCCGTGCAGATCGAGCAGCCCAGCTTCTTCCGCGAGGTGCTCGAGGCCCTCACCGACTCCGGCCTGCCCCCGCAGTCGCTGTGCCTGGAGATCACCGAGACCGCGGTGATCGGCGACCTGGAGGTCACCGCCCAGCTGCTGCGCGAGATCCGGGGCCTGGGTGTCACCATCGCCCTCGACGACTTCGGCACCGGCTACTCGTCCCTGACGATGCTGCGCGACCTGCCGGCCGACGTGGTGAAGATCGACAAGTCGTTCATCGACCGGGTGACCGACTCGTCCACCGACCACGTGCTCACGAAACTCGTGGTGGAGACGGCCCACTCGCTGGGCATGCGGGTCTGCGCCGAAGGGGTGGAGACCGCCGAGCAGGCGCGGCAGCTCACCGCCATGGGCTGCGACGTGCTGCAGGGGTGGCTGATCTCCCGGCCGAGGCCGGGATCGGCGGCCCTGGTCGAGTGGTTGCGCTCGCGGGCGTGACCTTGCGCCGATCGGGTGGTCCCCGAGAATGGCTTCATGTACCTGATCAAGGAACGCTTCTTCGACATCGGTGACGACTTCGACATCACCGACGAGGACGGCCGGCTGGTGCTGCACGTCGACGGCAAGGTGCTCAGCCTGCGTGGGCGCCTGGTGCTGGAAGACCCGGAGGGCAGGGAAGTGGCCTCCGTGCACCGGCAGCTGATCTCGTTGCGCGAGACCTATACGATCACGGTGGGCGACCAGAAGGCGGCCGAGGTGAAGAAGAAGTTCTTCACCCCGTTCGGCGACCGGTTCACCATCGACGTGCCCGGGCCCGACGACCTCACCATGAAGGGCGACCTGTTCGACCACGAGTACTCGGTCGAGCGGGGCGGTCGCGAGGTGGCCAACGTGTCCAAGCGCTGGTTCAAGATCCGGGACACCTACGCGGTGCGCATCGGTGACGGCGAGGACCACCTGCTGATCCTCGCCGCCGTGCTGGCCCTGGACATGGCCGGGTCGCGCAAGGACGACGACTAACCCTCCGCCGGGGGAGCGGTGCTCTCCCGCAGCACCAGATGGGTCGGCACCAGCACGTTCGCGGGCGAGCTGGTGCCGCTCCGGATGCCGTGGATCAGCATCTCCACGCTGCGCCGGCCCACCCCCTCGAAGTTCTGCCGCACCGTGGTCAGGGGCGGCCAGAAGTCCTTGGACTCGGCCATGTCGTCGAAGCCGACCACACTGATCTCGCCGGGCACGAGGCGTCCCCGCTCGTGCAGCCCGCGCAGCACGCCCAGCGCCATCTGGTCGTTCGCCGTGAACACGGCTGTCACGCCGGGCTTCTGGGCCAGCGTCAGGCCCGCCCGGTAGCCGGAGTCGGAGGTCCAGTCGCCCCGCACCGCCGGCGGCACCTCGCGCCCGTGCCGCAGCAGCGTGTCGCACCAGGACTGGTGGCGGCGCGTGGCCGAGTAGGAGTTCGGCGGGCCGGAGACGTGCCAGACCGTGCGGTGCCCGAGGCTCAGCAGGTGCTCGGTGGCCAGACGCGCGCCCTCGGCCTGGTCGGTGTCGACGATCGGGTGCGGCAGATCGGCCCCGGCGTCGATGACCACCACCGGGAGACCGGCGGGCCAGTGCACCTCGTTGGTGTCGATCAGGGCAGTCTCGATGACGATGATCACCCCGTCCACGGCCTGCCGGTGCAGCCGCGCGAAGGCCTGCGTCACGTCGGTCTGCGAGGGACGACGCACCGGGATGAGGGTCAGCGAGTAGTTGTGGTCGGACGCCGCCATCGCGATCGAGTCGAGGGTGCGCATGTTGCCGAACGACGACAGCGTGAACATAATCACGCCGATGTTCCCGAATCGCCCCAGCCGCAGGGCCCGCGCGGCGTTGTTCGGACGGTAACCGACCTTGCGCATCGCCGCTTGTACCCGATTACGGGTGCTCTCGTCCACATTTGAGCGCCCGTTGGCGACGCGTGACACCGTCTGGCCGGAGACCCCGGCCTCCCGGGCGACGTCCGCCATGGAAGGGCCGCGTCTGCGCACTTTTGGTTCCACGATGAGGCTTTCGTCTGACTGCACCGTGTGATCGGGCGGATTCACCGTCGAGGGCCCGTGGTCATGTTCACGTAAACATGCTAGCTTCCGAAGACCAAAATGTTGACGTAAACATCTTGGTGTTCTTTCCAGAGAGGTAAAGAGATGACGATGGCGTCGGCGACCGCTCGCACGGTCCCGCCCTCGCGGCAGCCGGTTCGGCGCAAGACGCGGAAGGACTGGCGCGGCTGGATTTTCGTCGGCCCCTTCATGGCCGTCTTCGCCCTGGTGTTCATCGCGCCCTTGGTCTACGCGATCTACCTGAGCACCTACCGGAACCAGCTGATCGGCGGCAACAGCTTCGTCGGTCTGGACAACTACACCCAGCTCTTCCAGGACGCGGCCTTCTGGCACGCCCTGCTGCGGGTTCTGCTCTTCCTCGTGGTGCAGGTCCCCATCATGCTCGGTCTGGCCCTGGCCGCGGCGATGGCGATCGACAGCGCCCGGCTCTACGGTGCGAACCTCTTCCGCATCGTGCTGTTCCTGCCCTACGCGGTGCCGGCCGTCGTGGCCGTGCTGATGTGGGGCTTCATGTACGGCGACCAGTTCGGTCTGGTCGGCCAGCTGAACGAGGCGCTCGGCACCGGTCTCAACCCGTTCGCCGGTAACTGGACGCTGGTTTCGATCGGTAACATCGTGACCTGGTCGTTCGTGGGTTACAACATGCTGATCTTCTACACCACGCTGAAGACGATCCCCACCGAGCTCTACGAGGCGGCGGAACTCGACGGCGCGGGCCAGTTCTGGATCATCCGGGCGATCAAGTGGCCGGCCCTGCGCGGCTCCATGGTGATCGCCACGATCTTCTCGATCATCGGCAGCTTCCAGCTCTTCAACGAGCCGAACATCCTGCGGCCGCTGCTCCCGAACGTCATCACCACCGACTACACCCCGAACATGTACGCCTACACTCTGGCTTTCAGCGGTCAGCAGCAGAACTACGCTGCCACCGTGGCCATCGTGATGGGTGTCGTCACCGCCGTCATCGCCTACGTCGTGCAGCTGCGCGGATCCCGGAACGAGGAGCGCTGAGATGAGTACCCCCACGCTCTCCCCGAGCCGTAAGTCCGTGCGGCGGGCCCGCACCCAGAAGGACCAGGGCCGTCCTGGCACCCAGAAGTCCATCGCGCTCACGGTTCTCATGGTCGCGTTCATGCTCTACACCGTGCTGCCGCTGGTCTGGCTGGTCATCAACGCCTCGAAGACCCAGGGCGAGCTGTTCGACTCGTTCGGCCTGTGGTTCGCCGACACCTTCGCGCTGTTCACCAACATCGGCGACACGCTGACCTACAAGGACGGCATCTTCATCCGCTGGGTCGGCAACACGCTGATCTACGTGGTGATCGGGGCCGGCGGTGCGACCCTGCTGGCGACGCTGGCCGGTTACGGTCTGGCCAAGTTCAAGTTCCCGGGCCGGGGCGCGGTTTTCGCCGTCGTCCTGGGAGCCGTGGCCGTGCCGGGAACCGCCCTGGCCGTCCCGACGTTCCTCATGTTCAGCAAGATGGAACTCACGAACACCCCGTGGGCCGTCATCATCCCGTCGCTGATCAGCCCGTTCGGCCTCTACCTGATGTGGGTCTTCGCGGTCCAGGCGATCCCGACCGAGATCCTCGAGGCGGCCCGGGTCGACGGCGCCGGTGAGCTCCGGACCTTCTTCACGATTTCGATACGACTTCTGGCCCCGGGCATCGTGACGGTGCTCCTGTTCACTACTGTGGCGACCTGGAACAACTACTTCCTGCCACTGATCATGCTGAGCGACCCGAATTGGTACCCGTTGACTGTCGGTCTGAACCAGTGGAACGCGCAGGCCCAGGGGGCCGGCTCGCAGCCGATCTTCAACCTGGTCCTCACCGGTTCACTGCTGTCGATCGTGCCGATCGTCGTGGCGTTCCTGTTCCTGCAGCGTCAGTGGCAGTCCGGCCTGTCCGCCGGAAGTGTCAAGGCGTAGTCGGTTCCGTCGAAACACCTCCTCGCAACACCCCCATGTCCACCCCGGTGTATCCCTCACACCGGGGCTCCCGAAGCACAGCGAAGTGAAGGGAACAACCCCCGATGTCCCGTACGTTCCGCAACACCCTGACGCGCCGCACGGTGGTCGCCGCCGGTGCCGCCCTGGCGCTCGGCGCGCTCGCCGCCTGCGGCGGTGGCTCCAGCTCCGGTGGTGACGGCGAGACCGTCGCCGGGTCGCAGGCCGACCTCGACGCCGCGCTGGAGAAGGGTGGCGAGATCACCTACTGGTCCTGGACCCCCTCCGCCGAGGCGCAGGTCGAGGCCTTCCAGAAGGCGTACCCGAACGTCAAGGTCAAGCTGGTCAACGCCGGTACGAACACCGACCAGTACACCAAGATGACCAACGCCATCAACGCCGGTTCCGGCGCCCCCGACGTGGCCCAGGTCGAGTACTACGCGATCCCGCAGTACGCGCTGTCCGACTCGCTGCTCGACCTGAACGTCTACGGTCTGGGCGACCTGAAGAGCGACTACTCGGCCTCCACCTGGGGCTCGGTGGCGTTCGACGGCAAGATCTACGGCCTGCCGCAGGACTCGGGCCCGATGGCGATGTTCTACAACAAGAAGTCGTTCGACGCGGCCGGCGTCACCAAGGTCCCCACCACCTGGGACGAGTACATCGACGCGGCCAAGAAGATCCACGACTACAACGACAAGTGGTACATCACCTCGGACAACGGTGACGGTGGCCAGACCGCCAGCATGATCTGGCAGGCCGGCGGCCACCCGTTCAACGTCGACGGCAACACGATCAACGTGAACTTCGAGGACGAGGGCTCCAAGAAGTACACGGCGATGTGGAACCAGCTCCACACCGAGAACCTGCTCTCGGACGCCAAGGGCTGGACCGACGAGTGGTTCCGCGCCATGACCGACGGCAGCCTCGCCACCCTGATCACGGGTGCCTGGATGCCCGGCAACATGGAGGCCAACGCCGCCGGTGCGTCCGGCGACTGGCGGGTCGCCCCGATCCCCACCTACGACGGCACCCCGGTGACCGCCGAGAGCGGTGGCTCCTCGCAGGCCGTGCTCAAGCAGAGCAAGAACCCGGCCCTGGCCACCGCGTTCCTGCGCTGGCTGAACAACGACCCGGCCAGCATCAAGATCTTCCTGGAGAGCGGCGGCTTCCCGTCGACCACCGCGGAGCTCAGCGACCCGGAGTTCACCGACGCGAAGTCCGAGTACTTCGGTGGCCAGCAGATCAACAAGGTCCTCGCCGAGGCGTCCACCCAGGTCGCCCCGAACTGGTCCTACCTGCCGATCCAGGCGTACGCGAACACGATCTTCGGTGACACGGCGGGCAAGACGTCGTACACCAACCACAGCGACCTGAACGCCGGTCTCGCTGCCTGGAAGACCGCGATCGACACCTACGCCAAGCAGCAGGGCTTCACGGTCAAGTAGTAGCTCCACACAGAGAACAGGCCGGGATGCACCAGGTCCCGGCCTGTTCTTTGTCCGGAACAGGTTCTTCAGAAAGGCACATCGATGATCCCGGTCGGCCTGCGGGTCCATCTCGGTGAGACGGTGGCGGACGTTCCGCCGCGGCTGTTCGGCGGTTTCGTCGAGCACATGGGCCGTTGCGTCTACCAGGGCATCTACGAACCGGAGCACCCCAGCGCGAACGCCGACGGCTTCCGCGAGGACGTTCTCGCCCTCGTCCGCGAGCTCGGCGTCACGGTGGTGCGTTACCCCGGTGGCAATTTCGTGTCGGGCTACCGCTGGGAGGACGGTGTGGGCCCCCGTGCGGAGCGGCCCGTGCGTCTGGACGGCGCCTGGCACAGCACCGAGACCAACCAGGTCGGGCTGCACGAGTTCGCGGGCTGGGCCTCCTCGGCCGGCGTCGAGGTGATGCAGGCCGTGAACCTCGGTACCCGGGGCGTTCTCGAGGCCGGCGACCTGCTGGAGTACTCGAACCACCCGTCCGGCACCGCCCTCAGCTCTCTGCGGGCCCGGAACGGCTCCCCGGAGCCCTTCGGCATCACCCTCTGGTGCCTGGGCAACGAGATGGACGGCCCCTGGCAGATCGGCCACAAGACCGCCGACGAGTACGGCCGCCTGGCCGCCGAGACCGCCCGCTACATGCGCTTTCTCGACCACCGGGTCGAGCTGGTCGTGGCCGGCAGCTCGAACATGGAGATGCCGACGTTCGGGGAGTGGGAGCGCACCGTTCTGCGGCACACCGCGGAGCTGGTCGACCACATCTCCGTGCACGCCTACTACGAGGAGAGCGACGGCGACGTCGCGAGCTTCCTGGCCTCCGGCGCCGGGCTCGACCGCTACCTCGACACCGTCGCGGGCATCGTCGACGAGGTGATCGCCGAGCTCGGTCTGGACCGGACCATCGGCATCAGCGTCGACGAGTGGAACGTCTGGTACCAGCGCGACTGGAACGAGAACCACAAGGACGCCGTGCTCTCCGGCGACTGGCCGGTGGCCCCGCGGCTGATCGAGGACGAGTACAACGTCACCGACGCGGTCGTGGTCGGCTCGCTGCTGATCTCGCTGCTGCGGCACAGCGACCGGGTCTCGATGGCCAACCTGGCCCAGCTGGTCAACGTGATCGCCCCGATCCGCTGCGAGCCCGAGGGCGCGGCCTGGAAGCAGACCACGTTCTTCCCGTTCGCCCTGACCTCCGCGCGGGCACGGGGGCGGGTGGTGCCGCTCGATCTCTCCGGCCCCGTGCTGCCCACGGCGAAGTACGGTGAGGTGCCGATGGTGGACGCGGTGAGCACGGTCGCGGACGACGGTTCCGTCTCGCTGTTCGTGGTCAACCGCTCCACGACCGACGTGGTCGCGCTGGGCACCGAACTGTCCACGGCCGGGCTGGTTCTCGAGGACGCGCAGGTTCTCACCGTGCCCGAGGGCGGTGACCGTTTCACCACCAACACCCAGGCGTCCCAGCCGGTCGCCCCGGTGGTGCTGGAGGACGTCGTGGTCGAGTCCGCGGGTGACGTCACCCAGGTGTCCCTCTCCCTTCCCCCCATCTCCTGGTCGGTGCTCACCCTGCGCCCGGCTGCTGCTCCTGTGAAAGAGAACCCCCGTGGCTGAACTGACCATCGGCGAGAAGGACTTCCTCCTCGACGGCGAGCCCTACCAGATCATCTCCGGTGCGCTGCACTACTTCCGGGTGCATCCCGACCACTGGGCCGACCGCATCCACAAGGCCCGGCTGATGGGTCTGAACACGATCGAGACCTACGTGCCGTGGAACGCGCACTCGCCCTCGCGCGGTGAGTTCCTCACCGGCGGCGGTCTCGACCTGGCCCGCTTCCTGCGGCTGGTGGCGGCCGAGGGCATGCACGCGATCGTGCGCCCGGGGCCGTACATCTGCGCCGAGTGGAGCAACGGCGGCCTGCCGCCGTGGCTGCTGCGCATCCCGGGCATCGGCCTGCGCCGCTGGGAGCCGCAGTACGTCGAGGCCGTCACCGAGTACCTCGAGGCGGTCTACCGGATCGTGGCCCCGCTCCAGATCGACCGGGGCGGTCCGGTGTTCCTGGTGCAGATCGAGAACGAGTACGGAGCCTACGGTTCCGACAAGGAGTACCTGGCCGAGCTGGTGCGCGTCACCCGCGAGGCCGGGATCACGGTGCCGCTGACCACGATCGACCAGCCGCAGCCGCAGATGCTGGAAGACGGGCGGCTCGACGGGTTGCACATGACCGGCTCGTTCGGGTCGCGCAGCACCGAGCGCTTCAAGACCCTGCGGGAGTTCCAGCCCACCGGTCCGCTGATGTGCATGGAGTTCTGGGACGGCTGGTTCGACAGCTGGGGCTTCCACCACCACACCACCACCGTGCAGGACTCCGACACCGCGCTCGACGAGATCCTCAGCGTCGGCGGCTCGGTGAACTTCTACATGTTCCACGGCGGCACCAACTTCGGCATGACCAACGGCGCCAACGACAAGGGCGCCTACGTGCCGCTGGCGACGTCGTACGACTACGACGCCCCGCTCGACGAGGCCGGCAACCCGACGGCGAAGTACCACGCGTTCCGGGCGACCATCGCCAAGTACGCGAAGGTGCCGGACGAGGTGCCGGCCGAGGCCGAGGCCGCGCCGGCCTTCGAGGTGGCGCTGCAGGAGAGGGCCGGGCTGCTCGGCCTGGCCGGCGAACTCGGCGGCCCGCGGGCGGCCGAGCACGCCGCGACCTTCGAGGAGCTCGGCCAGGACACCGGTTTCGTGCTCTACGAGACCTCTCTCGAGGGCCGGGGACCGGGCGTGCTGGTCGTCGGCGAGGAGGTCCGCGACCGGGCCTGGGTCTTCGTCGACGGGGACCCGGTCGGGGTCCTGGCGCGGGACGCCCACGAGCGCTCGATCCGTCTGCCCCGGGCCGGTGCGACCCTGACGATCCTGGTCGAGGACCAGGGCCGGGTGAACTACGGCGAGCGGCTCGGCGAGGCGAAGGGCCTGATCGGCGGGATCCGGCTCGGTGGTGAGGAGCTCACCGGCTGGACGGCCACGGCGCTCGACGTCGACCTGCTGCCCTCGCTCGACCTCGCGGGGCACCCGGTGGACAACGGGCCGCTGGTGCTGACGGGTGAGTTCGAGCTCTCCGAGGCCGCCGACCTGTTCCTCGACACCTCGGCCTGGGGCAAGGGCCTGGTCTGGGTCAACGGTTTCAACCTCGGTCGCTACTGGCGCAAGGGCCCCACGCAGACCCTGTACGTGCCCGGCCCGGTGACGAAGGCCGGCCGCAATCGCGTGGTCGTGCTGGAGCTGGAGACCATGACCTCGACGACGGCCTCGTTCGTCGACGGGCTGCGTCTGGGGCAGACCGAGTTCTGACGCTTGGTACGGACACCGGTGGGCCGTGACGGTCCACCGGTGTCCGTTTCAACTGCTGAGTAGTGTCTTTGGACGCTTGTCGAAGACCACGCCAAGTCATGACACATGAACGCGCTGTGCCCGATAGAGTCTGAGCGTGACCACCGAAGCCGTTTCTCCTTCCCTCGCGGACGTCATCGCCGTCATGGAGCGGATGTACGACCCGAGCTGGGCGCGCGACTGGGACGCCGTCGGCCTCGTCTGCGGTGACCCGGGCGCCCAGGTGCGCCGGATCCTGCTCGCGATCGACCCGGCCCCGGCGGTCATCGAAGAGGCACTCGCCTGGCGCGCCGACCTGCTCATCACCCACCATCCGCTGCTGCTGCGCGGCGTCCACGGCGTGCCGGTCACCACGCCCAAGGGCCGCACCATCCACCAGCTGATCCGGGGTGGCTGCGCGCTCTACACCGCGCACACCAACGCCGACGCGGCGGCGCCGGGGGTCTCCGACGCCCTGGCCCGCGTCCTCGGTCTCACCGACCTGGTGCCGCTGTCGGCCGACCCCGCCGACCCGGTCGACAAGCTCGTCACGTTCGTGCCCGAGGCCGACGTCGACAAGGTGCTCGACGCCCTGGCCGCGGCCGGTGCGGGTGAGATCGGTGAGTACGCCCGGTGCGCCTGGACCGCGGTGGGCACCGGCACCTTCGTGCCCGGCGCGGCGTCCACCCCCACGGTCGGTACGCCGGGCGAGCGGGAGTCGGTGCCGGAGCGTCGTGTCGAGATGGTGCTGCCGCGCCGCCGCCGGGCGGAGGCCCTGGCCGCGCTGCGCACCGCGCACCCCTACGAAGAGCCCGCGGTCGACCTGTACGAGCTGGCCGGCTGGTCGGGCCCGCGCGGCATCGGCCGGGTCGGCACCCTCGAGCAGCCCACCAGCCTGCGCGAGTTCGCGATGCTGGTGGCCGAGGCCCTGCCCAGCACCTCGCAGGGCGTGCGGGTGGCGGGCGACCCGACGGCCGAGGTGTCCCGGGTGGCGGTCTGCGGCGGAGCCGGCGATTCGCTGTTCGACGCGGTGCGCGCCGCCGACGCGGATGTGTACGTCACCGCCGACCTGCGTCACCATCCGGCGTCCGAGGCCCGCGACGCGGCCGGCGACGGCCCGCCCTACCTCGTCGACGTGGCCCACTGGGCCAGCGAATGGCCCTGGCTGGCGGGTGTTTCCAACCGTCTCGAGGGGGCGCTGGCCGACGCCGGGCAGCCGGTCGAGGTCCTGGTCTCCACCCGCTCCACCGACCCCTGGGTCTTCCGTGTCCCCAGCCCGGGCGGAATGGTCCGCTAGGGGCACTAGGCTGGGTGCATCTTTTCTCAGCTGGGAGGCTAATTCTGTGGTGACCGCGGCGGCTCAGGACCAGTGGCGGCTGCTGGACGTGCAGGGGCACGACATCCGCCTCACCCAGATCGCGCACAAGAAGGGCACGCTGCCCGAGCTCGCGAAGATCGCCGAGCTCGAGAAGAAGCTCGCCGAGGTCGACGACGTGCTGGTCAAGGCCCGCACCGTGGCCACCGACGCGCAGCGTGAGCTCACCAAGGCCGAGGGCGACGTGGCGCAGGTGCGTCAGCGCGCCGAGCGCAACCAGGCCCGGCTCGACGCCGGTCAGGGCAGCGCGAAAGACCTGCAGGCGATCCAGCACGAGCTGGAGAGCCTCGCGGCCCGGCAGAGCGTGCTCGAAGACGCCGAGCTCGAGGTGATGGAGCGCCAGGAGACCGCCGAGGCGGCCGTCCGGGGTGCCACCGCCAAGCGCGACGAGGTGCTGGCCGAGATCGCCGAGGCCGGGGCCGCGCGCGACAAGCAGGTGGCGGTGCTCGACGAGGAGGCCGTCGCCGAGGCACGCGAGCGGGAGACGGCCGCCGGTGGCATCCCGAAGGAGCTGCTCGCGCTGTACGAGCGCATCCGCGAGAGCAGCCACGGCGTCGGGGCGGCCAAGCTCTACCAGCGCCGGTGCGAGGGCTGCCGCATGACGCTCCCGCCGAACGACCTGGCCCGCATCCGCGCCGCCGCCGAGAACGCGGTCGTGCGCTGCGAGGAGTGCGGCCGGATCCTGGTGCGCACGGCGGACTCCGGGCTCTGAGCGGTCCCGATCTGGGGGAGCCCCTCACGCTGCACCTGGTGCGGCACGCGAGCACGGCGTCGACCGGCGTCGTGCCCGCCGGGGGCGACGACCCCGGCCCGCCGCTGAGCCCCGCCGGTCTTCTCCAGGCCCAGGCGCTACGGCTCGACGCCGACGTGCTGCTCACCTCCCCGATGACCCGGTGCGTGCAGACGGCGCGGGCTCTCGGTCCGGAACCGGTCGTCGCGCCGGAGTGGTCGGAGCTGCGCCTGGGGGAGTGGAACGGCCTGTCCTACCGCGAGATCGCGGCCCGCTGGCCGGCGGAGTACACGGCCTGGCGCGAGTCCCCGGCGGCGCGGCCTCCCGGGGGCGAGTCGGTCCACGATCTCTCCGGGCGTACGGACGCGGCGGTGCACCTCCTGCGCTCGAGTCACCCCGGGCGCGTGGTCGCGGTGGTCACGCACACCGGCCCGATCCGCGCCGTGGTCGCGAGCGCCCTCGAGGCCGGGCCGGCGGCGTTCTGGCGTCTGCGGATCGACCCGGCGAGCGTGACGACCCTGCGGTTCTGGGCCGACGGCGGCGTCGAGGTGGTAGGGGTCAACTCCCTGATCACGCATACGAATGGGTCCTGCTCTTAAGACTGTCGGTGCGCTGGGGTAGAACTGATCCGTGGCAGAGAACGAGCGACTCCGTTACCGGCTGCTGACCGGTCCCGACGACACGTCGTTCTGCGAGCGTGTCAGCGCCGCCCTGGCCGAGGGCTACGTGCTGCACGGTCCGCCCACGCTCACCTTCGACGGCACGCGGGTGATCGCGGGCCAGGCGGTGGTGCTGCCCGGCGCCGCCACCCCGACCATCGTGGAGGCATGACCCATGGCGTACGCCGGAGATCTTTCCCCCGACCAGGCCTTCGAGCTGGTCCGGTCCAACCCGGCCGCCGTGCTGGTCGACGTGCGCACCCGCGCCGAGTGGTCGTACGTCGGGGTGCCCGACCTGACCGCCCTCGCGAAGGACGTCGCGCTCGTCGAGTGGACGACCTTCCCCGAGGGCGCGCGCAACAGCGGCTTCCTCGATCAGGTGGGTGCGGTGGCCGCCGACAAGGCCGCCCCGGTGCTGTTCCTGTGCCGCTCCGGTGTGCGCTCGGTGGCGGCGGCCGAGGCCGCCACGGCCGCCGGTTACACCGAGGCCTACAACATCCTGGAGGGCTTCGAGGGCCCGCCCGACGCCCAGAACCACCGCGGCCACACCGCTGGCTGGAAGGTGCGCGGGCTGCCCTGGAAACAGGGCTGACCGGGCCGCGTGGTTCTGGCCGGGCCCCGTGGTTCTGGCCGGGTTGCGTGGTTCTGGCCGGTCCGGGCCCTAGCCGCGTGACTGACCCGGTCCGCGCTACTGACCCGGGCTACGCCTCGCCCGTCTGAGTCGCCCGGCAACGGTCCGCCCCAGCCACCTAGCCACCCGGCCACCCAGCTACCGGGCCCCCAGCCCCCGGCCACCCAGCACCTGGCCTCCCGGCCACCCAGCACCTGACCACCTGACCACCCAGCCCCGACCACCCGGTCCGCCCTTCCCACCGACCTGAGCCGCCCCGACGACGCGAGGCTCCACCCCGTCCACCACTGCGAGAGACGAGCACATGACCAACGACAGCGCCGGCACCCCCGACACCCGCCGCCCCTCCACGCTCAGCGTGCGCGGCGGCACGATGCGGTCGAACTTCGCGGAGATGTCCGAGGCGCTGTTCCTCACCCAGGGCTACACCTACGAGTCGGCGGGCGAGGCCGAGTCGGCGTTCAAGGGCGAGCTCGACCACTTCGTCTACTCGCGCTACGGCAACCCCACGGTGGCGATGTTCGAGGAGCGGCTGCGGCTGATCGAGGGGGCGCCGGCGGCGTTCGCCACGGCCACCGGCATGTCCGCGGTGTTCAACGCGCTCGCGGCGCTGCTGGCCGCGGGCGACCGGGTGGTGGCCACGAAGGCGCTGTTCGGCTCGTGCTTCGTGATTCTCGACGAGATTCTGCCGCGCTGGGGCGTGGAGACGGTCTTCGTCGACGGACCCGACCTCAAGCAGTGGGAAGAGGCGCTGAGCAAGCCCACCACCGCGGTGTTCTTCGAGTCGCCGTCCAACCCGGCGCAGGAGCTCGTCGACATCGCGGCCGTCAGCGAGATGGCGCACGCGGCCGGGGCCCAGGTCGTGGTCGACAACGTGTTCGCCACCCCGCTGCTGCAGAAGCCGCTCGAGCTGGGCGCCGACATCGTGGTCTACTCGGCCACCAAACACATCGACGGGCAGGGCCGGGTGCTCGGCGGGGCGATCCTCGGGCCGGAGGAGTTCGTCAACGAGAAGGTGCAGAACCTGATGCGCCACACGGGCCCCTCGCTGAGCCCGTTCAACGCCTGGGTGCTGCTCAAGGGCCTCGAGACCCTGCGCCTGCGGGTCGATCACCAGAGCGCCTCGGCGCTGCGCATCGCCGAGTTCCTCGAGGGCGACTCCCGGGTCGGTCAGGTGAAGTACCCGCACCTCCCCAGCCACCCGCAGTACGAGCTGGCCAAGCGCCAGATGAGCGCGGGCGGCACGGTGGTCACGTTCGAGCTCGGCTCCGGCGAGGGCCGTAAGGACGCCGCGTTCAGCTTCCTCGACAAGCTCAAGATCGTCGACATCTCGAACAACCTGGGTGACGCCAAGTCCATGGTCACCCACCCGGCCACCACCACGCACCGCCGCCTCACCACCGAGGCCCGCGCGGCGGCCGGCATCACCGACGGCACGGTCCGCATCTCCGTCGGTCTCGAAGACCTCGACGACCTGCTCGAGGACCTCGACGGCGCCCTCGGCTGACCGATCGCGCGAGCGGCCCGGCTCCGGTGGGCAATCCGGAGCCGGCCGCCCGGCGGCCTCGGGCCAGAGTCTGCGGCCTCGGGCGCACGAGTCGGCAGCCTCGGGCGCCGGAGTCGGCGGCCACGGGCACACGAGTCGGCGGCCACGGGCCAAAGGCCGCCCGTTCGATCAGGCGGTCTCGGCCGCCAGCTCCTTCGCGGCGTTCCAGACCGCTTCCACATCAGGCCATTCCGTGGTCTCGACCCCGATCGACACCCGCACCATCCAGCGCCCGCCGACCACGGCCGGGGTGACCGTCCCGACCCCGCTCCGGTTCAGCGCGTCCGCCCAGGCCAGCGTGTGCGCGTCCAGAAGCTCGCCGGAGAGCTCCGCCGACCCCGCAGACCCGGGGTCGTGCCGCAGGCACACCGTCTGCAGCGTCACCGGGGCCACGAGCGACCAGCCCGGCTCGGCCTCGACCAGCGCCGCCAGGCGCCGGGCGTTGGTCAGGTCGCGGCGCAGGCGGTCCTGGATCGCGGTGACCCCGTCGAGCCGCAGGTGGAACCAGAGCTTCAGCGCGCGGAAACGACGGCCCAGCGGGATGCCCCAGTCGCGGTACTCCGTGGCCACGCGCTCACCGGGGACGGCGTTGCGCAGAAAACTCGGGTTCGTCGACATCACCCGGATCAGCCGCTCCGGCTCGCGCACGTAGAGCAGTGAGGTGTCGAGGATCGTGCCCATCCACTTGTGCGGGTTCCAGCCCAGCGAGTCGGCGGGCGGCACGACCACACCGTCCGGCGTGGTGAAGCCCTCGATTCCCTCGACCAGCCAACGGTATTCGGGCAGCAACAGGGCGGATCCGGCCATCGCGGCGTCGACGTGGACCCAGATCCCGTACGCGGCGGCGATTTCCAGGATCTCGGCGAGGGGGTCCACGGCGGTGGTCGCCGTGGTGCCGATGCTGACCACGATCGCCGCGGGCACGCGTCCCTCATCGACGTCCTGCTCGATCGCCGACCGCAGAAGCGCCGGATCCAGGGCGAACGTGGTCGGCGACGTGCCGATCGAGCGGATGTTGTCGCGCCCGAAACCGGCCAGCAGCGCCGCTTTCGGGATCGCCGAGTGCGCGTGCTCGGACGCGTACACGGTCAGCGGCGCCTCCAGCGACTGCAGGCCACCGCGTTCACTCACGTAACCGGCAGCCCGTTCGCGGGCCGCGAGCAGCGCGACCAGGCAACCGGTCGACGCGGTGTCCTGGATGACGCCCTTCCAGCCCTCGGACAGGCCGGTCAGCTGCCGCATCCAGTCGCAGACCACCTCCTCGAGCTCGGTCAGCGCCGGCGCCGACTGCCAGGAGATGCCCAGCGCCCCGATGCCCGACGACGCGATGTCACCGAGAACGGATGCGAGAGAGGCGTTCGAGGGGAACCATCCGGTGTGCCGCGGGTGCTGCACCTGCATCAGCCCGGGCACGATGATCTCGTCGAGGTCGCGCAGCACCGCGTCGAGATCCTCCGGCTTCGAGGGTGGCTGTGCGGGTAACGCGTCGGCGACCTCGCTCGGCTTCACCTGCGCCTGCACCGGACGGTCGGGAATGCCGGTGCGGTAGTCGGCGATCCAGTCGACGAGCTGATGACCGGCGGTACGGAACTCTTCGGGCGTCAAAACCCCTCCTCGGCGAACTCAGTGCAGGATCACGTCGATCATCCAGCCCGTGCGCTCCGCCGACAGTTCGGCCGGCCAGCGCTCACCCACGAGGTCACGCAGCTCGGCGGGAGTGCGCGGATCGGCGTCCTGCTCCAGCAGGAACCGCGTCACCTCGCCCCGCGTGTGCTTGGCGAGATGGCTCACCACCGAACGCTTTCCGGCGGTCTCGCGCAGCACCCGTACGGCAACCGTGCGATCGGTGGGGAGCGAGGCGACGGGCGCGGCCGCCGCGTAGGGACCGGACCGGCAGTCCACGATCATCCCGCGCTTCCCGGCGGCCTCGGCCAGAACACCCGGCAGCTCGGAACGCCAGTGCTTCGCCAGCGGACCCAGCGACGGGAGCTCGCCCCCCATCGACAGCCGGTAAGGGGGAACCTTGTCGCCCGGACGCAGCGCACCCCACAACGCGGAAATGATCAGCACGCGCCTGCCGCCGCGCCGCCGGGCCTCCGCGGACAGCGTCGCCCAGCTCAGCGCGTCGTAGAGCACCCCGGTGTAGATCTCGTGCGCGGGTCGGGCCGGCGCGGAGTGCAGCGTGAGATTGCGGGCCACCTCGTCGCCGAGAGAGGCGCCCACGCCGAGCAGTTCGAGCGCGTCGGGCCGGGCGCTGGTCTCGATCAGCGCCTCCAGTACCTGCTTGCGCAGATCGGTGAGCACCGGGAACGACAGCTGCTCCACCGCGACCGGGTTGCCCCGCTTCGCCGGGGCGGCCTTGGACTCTGACGGGGGCAGCAGCACGAGCACTCCGGGAGTGTACGCGTGCTGCCGCCCCGGAAATCCCTACAGCGACCTGATCCGGGTGCCGTGCGGCAGCCCCAGCTTCGGGTGCTTCTTCAGGTACTGCGCCAGGGCGTCACGCTCGAGCACCCCGGTGACCTTCTGGGTGCCGTCCTTGAACCCCTTCAGGCTGCTACCGCCGTTGGAGAAGAAGTCGATGGTCGTGACCCGGTACTGGTGCGCGGCGTACACCCGCTTGCCGTTCAGTCGCATGTCGCGGATCCGGATCTTGTGACCGCACTTCTTGTCCATGTCGAAGCTGTAGGAGAAGCCCCTGCTCACCTCGATGGGCATGCGGTCGTCGTTGTCTACCGCGGCCTCCTGGCAGAACGTGCTCTCCAGCATGTCGTCGATCTGGCGGCCGGTCATCGTCATCGTGACCAGCTTGAACCCGAAGGGCTGGGCGTCGTACACGTCGCCGTAGGTGACCGTGCCCTTCTCCAGGTTCATCCGGGCCAGACCGCGGTTGATGATCGCGATCTGGGCGCCGCCCCTCGACTTCGGCTTCGTGGCGGCCAGTTGCGCGTCGGCGATGACCCGGCCCAGGTACGACTCACCGTTGCGGGTGAGCATGCGGCCCAGCTTCACCTTGAGCGTCGTGACCTTCTTGTTCGCGACCTTGTCGGTGACCTTCTTGTAGCGGTTCACCACCGTGCGCACGGTCTTGTCGCTGGTGCCCCGGTGGTTGACGATCACGTTGCCCGCGCTCACCGAGGTGACCTCGTGCGTGGACGTGTTCATGGTGATCTTGATCTTGGTCAGCAACCGTCCGTAGGAGGCCGCGCTCGTCAGCATCGTGCCGTTGATCTTGCAGATGTAGGCCTGGTGGGTGTGGGCGCTGAGCACCAGGTCCACCGAGCCCGCGATCTTCCTGGTCAGGTCCTTCGCCGGTCCGGCCAGGTCGCGGCAGCTGTTGATCGGGCTGCGCGGCGTCGGGTCGGCGCCGGAGTGGGTCATGGCGACCACCGCGTCCACCCCCTGTGAACGCAGCTGCTGGGCGAGCTTCTTGATCACCGGCGCCTCGTCGACGAACGTCACGTCCTTGATGCCGGCCAGGTCGACCAGGTCGACGGTGTCGGGCGTGACCGTGCCGATGATGCCGATCTTCGCGCCGCCCACGTTCTTGATCACGTAACCCGGCAGCATCGACGTACCGCTCTTCCGGTCGATTACATTGGCCGCGAGCATGTCGAACGAGGCGCCCTGGAAACGGGGGGACGCGGGGGAGCACCCGTCGGTGGGGTGGCAGCCGCCGTTCACGATGCGTCGCAGTTCGTCGGTGCCCTCGTCGAACTCGTGGTTGCCCACCACGGCGACGTCGACGAACGCGTTGAGCGCCTCGATCGTGCCCTCGTCGTGGAAGTAGCCCGAGATCAGCGGGCTGCCGCCGATCTGGTCGCCGACCGAGAGCACGAGCGAGTTCTTGTTCTCCTTCTCGGCCTGCCTGATCTTCTGCGCGAGCCAGGCGGCGCCGCCGGCGGTGACGTGGCCGGAGCCCTTCGAGGTGGCCGTCTTCGCGCTGATCGACAGGCCGTCGCTGGTCATGTGGCCGTGGAAGTCGTTGAACGCCAGCAGCTGGGCGGTCACGGTCTTCTTCGCGGCGTTCGCTGCCGCGGTCTCGATGGTGGACGTCGTGGTCGTCCCGGCCGCACCGGTCACCTTCGCGGTGGTGGTTGCCTCGCTGGGTGCGCTGGTGCCTGCCGGTGTGCTGATGCCTGCCGGCGTGCTGGCGCTTGCCGGTGTGCTGGCCTGGGCGCCGGTCACCAGCCAGGTCGGAACGCCGATCAGGCCCGCGAGCCCGAGAGCGATGCCGACGCGTGTGCGTGTGCCCCACTTGCCCTTGCCGCTCGCCGCCTCGTCCGAAGCAGTCATCGTCTGCGCACCTCCGTAGGGCTGTCAGGGAGGGGCGTGTGCGCGGCCTTCCGAGGGGCCGCGTATCGCCCCAATCAGACGAATCTTGCCGAGAGCTGTTAAGCGGCGGGTGAACGAATGTGTGCGCTGAGCGACGAGAAGGCAAAGGTAGAGATGAGGTGTTTTTGCTTCAAATGGCACGCGGGAACGCGATGACGAGGGGCGGACGCGAAGATGAACGAGGCCCGGGTGCGGCGCGGGTGAAGCGCCGGTGAGGGGTGGCCCGGTGCCGATCGCGGTGCCGTTGCGAGGCCGTTGCGAGGCTGTCGTGAGGCCCTGTCGGCGGGTGAACGGCGGGAGGCCCTAGGATGACTGCGGCGGACGAGCTGGACGGGCGACCGCGTCGGGCGGTTCGCCGTCCGCCGAGGAAAGTCCGGACTCCACAGGGCAGGGTGGTGGGTAACGCCCACCCGGGGTGACCCGCGGGACAGTGCCACAGAGAACAGACCGCCGGCGGCTCGAAAGAGCAGGCCGGTAAGGGTGAAACGGTGGTGTAAGAGACCACCAGCGCTCCGGGTGACCGGAGCGGCTAGGTAAACCCCACCCGGAGCAAGGTCAGACAGGATGCGTTCGAGGGCTGCTCGCCCGAGCATCCGGGTAGGCCGCACGAGGGTGACGGCAACGTCACCCCGAGATGGATGGTCGCCGCAGCGCCGGGTTCGCCCGGCCTGGCACAAAATCCGGCTTACAGTCCAGCTCGTCCGCCACCCTCACCCAGGGTGATCGAGCCGGTTCGCCCTGGCGAGTGGTGGGCTCACCACCGGTGAGCTCTTTCGGCACCGGATGCCCATACTGGTCGCACGGGGTGACACGGGGGTGTCGACCAGAAGGGTTCTCGTGTTTTCCGCTGAGCAACGCGCCGCCGCCCTCGCCAACCAGCGTGCCGCCGCCTTCATCCGCTTCCAGATGCTGGGCGACCACGAGGCCATGACGTTCATCCTGCGCGAGCTCGAGGGCACGGCCCAGTTGTCGTTCGTCACCGCGCTCGCCTCGCTGTCGGCCACGATCGCCAGCAAGCACATGGGCGAGGAGGGCGCGATGGACTACTTCCGCATGGTCGCCGAGACCAGCGCCAGCCTGGCCGAGCCGCTCGACTGAACCACGTCGTCCTCCATGATCTGAGCCGGGCCCGCGGACGCACCGGTCCGCAGGCCCGAACCGAACCTCAGACGGCGGGCGGGGGCGTCAGGTCGGGCGTCTCGGTGGCCAGCACCGCGGCCCCGATGATGCCGGCGTCGTTCAGCAGCTGAGCGGGCACGATCGGCGTGCGGATGTCGAGCAGCGGCAGGTACTTCTCGCTCTTCTTGCTGACCCCGCCACCGACCACGAACAGGTCGGGCCAGAACAGGTTCTCCACCGTGCGGAAATAGGTCTGCAGGCGGTGGGCCCACTTCTCCCAGGACAGGTCGTCGCGCTCGCGGGCGCTGTCGGCGGCCCGGTGCTCGGCGTCGTGACCGTCGATCTCCAGGTGCCCGAGCTCGGTGTTCGGTACCAGTTTGCCGTCGAGCAGCACCGCCGAGCCGATTCCGGTGCCCAGCGTCACCACGATCACCGTGCCCCGCGCGTCCTTCGCCGCCCCGAACCGCGCCTCGGCCACGCCGGCCGCGTCCGCGTCGTTCACCACGTGCACGCTGCGGCCCAGGCGGGCGGTGAACAGCGTGTCCACGTCGGTGTCGATCCAGGTCTTGTCCACGTTCGCCGCGGTGCGTGCGACCCCGTGCTGGATCACCGCCGGGAAGGTGACACCGATCGGGCCGGTGCCCGACGCGTCCCCGAAGCTCGCCACGATCTCGGCCACCACGTCCGCCACCGCACCCGGGGTCGAGGGGGACGGCGTGGGGATGCGCAGGCGGTCGGCGGCGAAACGGCCGGCGGACAGGTCGACGGGAGCGCCCTTGATGCCGGAACCGCCGATGTCGATGCCGAATCCGGTGGCGTTCGGGACGGGGGTTGCGTCGCTGCTCATCGTGGTCCTTTGCGGGTTCTTCGGGGGGAGGTCAGGGGAGGGTGAGGATCTCGGCGCCGGTCTCGGTCACCAGCAGCGTGTGCTCGAACTGGGCGGTGCGGCGGCGGTCCTTGGTCACGACCGTCCAGCCGTCGGCCCACATCTCCCACTCGTGCGTGCCGAGGGTGAGCATGGGCTCGATGGTGAAGGTCATGCCGGGCTCGATCACCGTGGCGTGGTCGGGGGCGGCGTCGAAGTGCGGCACCACCAGGCCGGTGTGGAAGCCCGTGCCGATGCCGTGACCGGTGAAGTCGCGCACCACGCCGTAGCCGAAACGCTTGGCGTAGGCCTCGATCACACGCCCGATGACATTGATCTGCCGCCCTGGCCTGACGGCCCTGATGCCCCGCATCATCGCCTCGTGGGTGCGTTCCACCAGGAGGCGGGACTCCTCGTCGACGTCACCGGCGAGGAACGTCGCGTCGCAGTCACCGTGCACGCCGAGCCCGTCGCGGGTCAGGTAGCCGGTGATGTCGATGTTGATGATGTCGCCGTCGCGGACCACCGTGGAGTCGGGGATGCCGTGGCAGACGACCTCGTTCAGGCTGGTGCACAGGGACTTCGGAAAGCCCTTGTAGCCCAGCGTGGACGGGTAGACGTGGTGGTCGAGCAGGAACTCGTGGCCGATCCGGTCGAGCTCGTCGGTGGTGACGCCCGGCTCGACGTTCTTGCCGACCTCGGCGAGCGCGGCGCCGGCGATCCGGCCGGCCTCACGCATCAGCTCGATCGTGGCGGCGTCCTTGATCTCGCTGCCGGTGTACCGGGCGGGTGCGGGCCGGTCGACGTACTCCGGCCGCGGGATGCTCGCGGGCACGGCGCGGCGTGGGCTGACGGTGCCCGGCACCAGCGTTCCCAGGGGCGAGGTACTCATGAGGCGTCAGTCTATGACCGCGAGCCTTTCCCGGCCGTTCACCCGGCGGTGCCGGAATCAGACGCGGACGTCGAAGATCCGGCCCTCCGCCGGGTTCATCGCGACCGTGCGCACCGTGCTGGGTGCCAGCGGGTTGTCCACGGTGCCGCGCTTGGGGCCGCGGTAGTTCACGTACTGCTCGAACATCGCCGTCAGGTAGACGTCGCCGTTGAGCGCGCGGGCCTCCGGTGAACCGTCGGCGACCCAGCTGAAAGACTTGGCGGACCGCGGGTTCTGGTTGGACGGGTCGGTGTCGAACGACCAGGCGCCGCCCTGCGAGCCGGCCGGGTTGCCGTCGGCGTCCGCGGCGGTCACGGCGATACGGGTGGAAGGCAGGGAAGTCCCGCCGATGCGCATGTCGATCATGGAATGCCCCCGGGCATCAGAGTCACAGCCGGTCTCGTCCGTGAGAACGGTGGGTGATGCAGGCAACATCGGTGATCACTCAGGACGCCTTGATCCCTACCGAAGGGTTCTCTTCTGTGGTCGTCCTGTCCTCTCCGGGGGCGTGCAGAGAGTGCTCCGGTTATCGTGATGATCATGAGCGATGGAGCCGAGCAGTACTGGTTCAACCTGTCGACGAACCAGGTCGAGGCGGGCGACCGCAAGGGCCAGGGCAAGGACGTGCTGGGTCCTTACCCCACCCGTGAGGCCGCTCAGCAGGCCCTGGACACGGCACGGTCGAAGACCGAGGCGTGGGACGAGGAAGACCGTCGCTGGGACGACAAGGACTGACGCCTCTCGAAGGGCTGACGCCTCTCGGGGCTGACGCTTCTTGGGGCTGACGCCCCTTCGAGGGTTGACGTCTGTCGAGGAGTGGCGCGGTCGGGGACCGGCGTTGTCGGGCGGCTACTGCCTTCGGGCGGCTACTGCCTTCGCGCGGCAGATGTCGTCGAGTGGTCGTCGAGCGGCTGACGCGATCGCGGGCCGGCCGGGCTCACCCGGGCCCGGTCAACCCGCGGTCATGTCTGAGTCGCTCCTGAAGTCGCTCCTGACCTCACTCCTCGAACGAGTGCTCCGGCGCGGGGAAGGTGCCGTGACGCACGTCGCGCGCGTACTCCTGCGCGGCCTGCGTGAGGATGCCGCGCAGGTCGGCGTACTTCTTCACGAACCGCGGGGTGCGGCCGTCGGTGAAGCCGGCCATGTCGGTCCAGACGAGGACCTGCGCGTCGCAGTCCGCCCCGGCGCCGATGCCGACGGTGGGAATGTCGAGCGCCTTCGTCACCGCGGCCGCGGCCGGCGCGGGCACCATCTCCATGACCAGGGAGAAGGCACCGGCCTCCTGCAGGGCCAGCGCGTCGGTGACCAGCGACTCGGCGGACTCCCCGCGCCCCTGCACCCGGTATCCGCCCAGTGTGTGCTCGCTCTGAGGGGTGAAGCCGATGTGCGCCATGACCGGGATCCCGGCCTCGGTGAGCAGTTTCACGGTCGGGGCCATCGTGCGACCGCCCTCCAGCTTCACGGCGTGCGCCAGGCCCTCTTTCATCAGCCGGACCGCGCTCCCGAACGCCTGCTGCGGTGAGCCCTGGTAGCTGCCGAACGGCAGGTCGGCCACCACCAGCGCGTGCGGCGAGGCGTTGGCCACGGCCCGCACCAGTGGGATCAGCTCGTCGAGCGTGACCGGCAGCGTGGTGGCGTGACCGTAGACGTTGTTCGCCGCCGAGTCGCCGACCAGCAGCACCGGGATGCCCGCCGCGTCGAACACCGATGCCGACAGCTGGTCGTACGCCGTCAGCATCGCCCAGCGCTCGCCGCGCTCCTTCATCTGCTGCAGGTGGGGGATGCGGATCTTCTTCAGGCGGGTGCCGGTCGAGCCGCCCACGCTCGAGCCGCTCACACCCGGGTCACCCGCACCCGGGTCACCCGCACCGGAGCTGCCCACCCGCCGGTCGCCTGCACCCGGGCCACCCGCGCCGGAGCCGTCCACCCGTGGACCGCTCGCTCCCGTCCCGCCGGTGCCCGGTTCACCCGCCTCCGGTTCACCCGCTTCCGAGCTGCCGGAGCCACCGGAGCTGCCCGAGCCACCGAAGCCGTCCGCGTCGTTCACCGCCGGGCGGCCGCCGCCGTACGGCGCGACCTCCTCGGCCGTCTGGTCCTGGTCCGTCCCCTGTGCGTGCTGGTTCATCAGCCGTCCTCCTCACGGACCCGTCGCCCAGACCGGTCCCGGTCTGGTGCCGCTCCCACCGATCGGGCGGGAGGCGTCTTCCATCCTCCTCCCGCGGCGGCACCGTGCCATGGACGCGCACGTGCGGGCAGTCACACCGTCAGACCTGTCGCCCGGCGAGGGGAGTGCGGCGAGGTCAGATGCCGAGGGCAGTGCCGGCCCCGGCGGTGCGCGGCGCGGCGAACCCGGACCGGGCCCGGTGTGGTGGCTCGACCTGGCCAGGAGGCCCGGCCAGGAGGCCCGGCCAGGAGGCCCGGCCAGGAGGCCCGGCCAGGAAGCCCGGCCAGGAAGCCCGGCCAGGAAGCCCGGCCAGGAAGCCCGGCCAGGAAGCCCGGCCAGGAGGCTCGACCAGGAAGCCCGGCTACGAGGCGTGGCCGCAAGGCCTGGTTACGAGCGTGGCCACGAGGCCCGAGCGGCCTGGTCAGCACGCCCCGCCACCACGGTTCACCCGCTCCGGGCACGTGCCGATGTGTTAGTTGCGCCACCGTAGGGTGTCTGGGAGCAACTGAGCGGTACCACGGGTGCTCTGATGGTGCCCGGATCTGGCAGGCTCGGCAGTGTCGCGTGAGGCCCGTCCGGCACCACCCCCGGCGCCGCCCCGGCGCGGCCCGGGTTTCACCACCGGGCGTCGACACGGACATCACTACGGACATGAGGAAGGGACCGGCATGGACAGGCAGCAGGAGTTCATCCTCCGCTCGATCGAGGAGCGGGACATCCGGTTCATCCGGCTCTGGTTCACCGACATCCTGGGCTCGCTGAAGAGCGTGTCGATCGCCCCGGCCGAGCTGGAGGGCGCGTTCGCCGAGGGCATCGGGTTCGACGGCTCGGCGATCGAGGGCCTCGCCCGCGTGCACGAGGCCGACATGATCGCCAAGCCCGACCCCTCGACGTTCCAGGTGCTGCCCTGGCGCGGCGAGTCGCAGGGCACCGCGCGCATGTTCTGCGACGTGTTCACCCCGGGCGGCGAGCCCGCGCTGGTCGACCCGCGCAACGTGCTCAAGCGCGCCCTGAACAAGGCAGCCGACCACGGGCTGAGCTTCTACACCCACCCCGAGATCGAGTTCTACCTGTTCAAGGGCCCGACCGCCGACGGTACGGAGCCCGTGCCCGTCGACCAGGCCGGGTACTTCGACCACGTGCCGCGCGGCACGACCCACGACTTCCGCCGGGCCGCGATCGGGACGCTGGAATCGATGGGCATCTCGGTCGAGTTCAGCCACCACGAGGCCGGCCCGGGGCAGAACGAGATCGACCTGCGCTACGCCGACGCGCTCACCATGGCCGACAACATCATGACCTTCCGCAGCGTGATCAAGGAGGTCGCGCTCGAGCAGGACCTCTACGCCACGTTCATGCCCAAGCCCCTGAACGACCATCCGGGCTCGGGCATGCACACGCACTTCTCGCTGTTCGAGGGCGACCAGAACGCCTTCCACGAGGCGGGTGGCGAGTACCAGCTCAGCAAGATCGCCCGGCAGTTCATCGCCGGCCTGCTCAAGCACGCCGCCGAGATCACCGCGGTCACCAACCAGTGGGTGAATTCGTACAAGCGGATCTGGGGCGGCGCCGAGGCCCCGGCCTACGTCTGCTGGGGCCACAACAACCGCTCGGCCCTGATCCGGGTGCCGATGTACAAGCCGGGCAAGGGCCAGAGCACCCGCGTCGAGTACCGCGGCCTGGACAGCGCCTGCAACCCCTACCTGGCCTTCGCGCTCATGCTCAACGCCGGCATGAAGGGCATCGAGCAGGGGCTGGAGCTGCCCGAGGGGGCCGACGACAACGTCTGGTCGCTCACCGACGCCGAGCGCCGTGCCATGGGCATCACCCGGCTGCCGGAGAACCTCGACGCCGCGATCTCGATCATGGAGGACTCCGAGCTCGTCGCGGAGACCCTGGGCGAGGGCGTGTTCGACTTCTTCCTGCGCAACAAGCGCCAGGAGTGGGCCGACTACCGCAGCCAGGTCACGCCCTTCGAGCTCCGGCGCTACCTGCCCCTGCTGTAGATGACGACGCCACGGCCCGTGCTGGTCGTCGAGCACGAGAAGGGCTGCCCGGCCGCACTGTTCGGGCAGGACCTGCCCGCGGTGACGGTGGTGCGCCCGTATCTGGGCGACCCACTGCCCGACACGCTCGACGACCATGCGGGCCTGGTGGTGCTCGGCGGTGAGATGGCCGCCTGGGACGACGAGGTCGCGCCCTGGCTGCCCGCCGTGCGTGACCTCCTGGCCCGCGCGGTGACCGGCCGGGTGCCGACCCTGGGCATCTGCCTGGGCGCCCAGCTCCTGGCCCTGGCCACCGGCGGCGAGGTCGGCCGCGGCCCGCGCGGCCCCGAGGTCGGCCTGACCGAGGTCACGGCGCGGCCGGGGACCGACCCGTTCTTCGGCGCCGTCGCCGCCGACCTCGGGACCACCCGCTGGACCGTGCGGCAGTCGCACGGTGACGCCGTGCTCACCCTGCCGCCCGGCGCCGAGCTGCTGGTGACCGGAAACATCTATCCACACCAGGGTTTCCGGGTGGGGGAGGCGGCCTGGGGCGTGCAGTACCACCCCGAGGTCACCGCCGACGGTTTCGCCGCCTGGGTCGCCCGGGGGGTGGCCAAGGGCCGGGTGAGCGACCCGGACGCCGTGCTCGGGCCCGTGCGGGCGGCCGAGCCGGCCCAGCAGCGCCTGGCCCGGGCCCACGCGGCCGCCTTCGTGCAGCAATTGCCGAACCAGTAGCAGAACAAGCCGCAGAACCGGCCGCAGTCCTGGAAACACCGCCCCACCCCCTCCGTCACCAGGTAAACGCCCACCGCCCCCCAAACGTGAGGTCCACCCCGAAACCGGGTGATTTCCGTCGTGTGCCCCCAGGCCCTCCCCGGCACCGTGGCGTCACCATTACGGTTGGTCAGGTGACGACTGCGCGTCAGGCAAGTTTCGCGGCCCGGCTGGCCCGGTTCGGGTTCGCCGACCCGGCCGCGGCCGAGAGGGTCTTCGCCCGGCCGGCGATGATCGAGCTGCTCGAGGCCGAACCGTCCGGCCTCCCCGGTGGCCTGACCGGTGAACTGCCCCCGCCGGCCGAGAAACTGCTCACCGCCCTGGCCGACTGCCCCGACCCGGACCTGGCCCTGACCGCCCTCGGCCGGATGGTCGAGTCCCTGGCCGACAGCGACAAGGTGCCCGCCGGCCTGGGCGGGCTCACCGCCGAGGTGCTGCAGCGCCTGGCCGCCGGCGGGGGGCCGGTGGCCCAGCTCTCCCGGGCGCTGCACCGCGACGACCTCACCGCCCACCGCCTGTTCGCCGTGCTCGGTGGGTCGGGCGCCCTGGGTGACCACCTCGTCCGCCATCCCTGGCAGTGGCCGGTCATCGACGGCGAGCTGGGCGGCGACGATGCCCCCCTGCCGGTGACCCACCACCCGCACGACCACACCGTCGACCACCACGGCCACGCCCGCGAGTTCCTCGAGGGCGTTCCCCCCGCGCCGTTCTCGTCGTTCACCGCCGAGACCCTCCGGGCCGAGCTGCTGCGCGCCGTGGGGGCCGACCCGGCCGCCCCGCAACCGGTCAGCACCCGCACCCAGGACGAGGGCACCGACGCCCTGCGTGTCGCCTACCGCCGTCGTCTGCTCGGCCTGGCCGCCCGCGACCTGGCCGCCGACAACCCCCTCGGCATCGTCCCCACCGTCGGCGCGATCCTCGCCGACCTGGCCTCCGCGGCCCTCGAGGCCGCGCTCGCGGTCGCCCGCGGCACCCTGCCCAACCACGGCGCGAACTGCACCATGGCCGTGATCGGCATGGGCAAGTGCGGCGGCCGGGAACTCAACTACGTCAGCGACGTCGACGTCATCTACGTCGTCGACACCCCCGAGGGAGCCGACGACAGCAAGACGATCGGCGAAGGCACCAAGCTGGCCAGCACTCTCGGGCTGGTCTGCTCGAAAGCCACGCCGGAGGGCACCCTCTGGCCGGTCGACCCGAACCTGCGTCCGGAGGGCCGGCAGGGTCCGCTGGTGCGTACCCTCGCCAGTCACGTCGCGTACTACGAGCGCTGGGCCCAGACCTGGGAGTTCCAGGCCCTGCTCAAGGCCCGCCTGGTCGCCGGCGACGCCGACCTCGGCGCCCGCTACCTGGCCGGCATCGAGCCGATGGTCTGGCAGGCCGCCGAGCGTGAGAACTTCGTGGCCGACGTGCAGGCCATGCGCCGCCGCGTGGAGCAGCAGCTCAAGGGCCCGGACGCCGACCGGGAGCTGAAACTCGGCGCCGGTGGCCTGCGTGACGTCGAGTTCTCCGTGCAGCTGCTGCAACTCGTGCACGGTCGCATCGACGCCCGGCTGCGCACCCCGAACACCCTCCTCGGCCTGGAGGCCCTGAGCACCTTCGGCTACGTCGGCCGCGCCGACGCCGCCGAGCTCGACCGCGCCTACCGCATGCTGCGCGCCCTGGAGCACCGCATCCAGCTGTTCCGGCTGCAGCGCACCCACGTGGTGCCGTCCGACCCCAAGGACCTCAGAAGGCTGGGCCGCGAGTTCGGCTTTCGCGCCGATCCCGCCGACCAGCTCACCGCCCTCTGGCGCAAGCAGGCCCGCGAGGTCCGCCGCCTGCACGAGAAGCTCTTCTACCGGCCGCTTCTCGCTGCCGCGGCCGAGCTCACCAGCGACGAGGCCCGGCTCACCCCGGAGGCCGCGCGGGTGCGTCTGTCGGCCCTCGGCTACCGCGACCCGGCCGGGGCCCTGCGTCACATCAGCGCCCTCACCACCGGCGTCTCCCGGCGGGCCGCGATCCAGCGGCAGCTCCTGCCGGTCATGCTCGGCTGGTTCGCCGACGGCGCCGATCCGGACGCCGGGCTGCTCGACTTCCGGCGGCTGTCCGACTCTCTCGGATCCACCCACTGGTACCTGAAGATGCTGCGCGACTCCGGTGCCGCCGCCGAGCGCCTGGCCCACGTGCTCTCGTCCAGCCAGCTCGTCGCCGACCTGCTGCAGCGCAGTCCCGAGGCCGTCGCCTTGCTGGAGACCGACGAGGTGCTGCAGCCCCAGCCGCTGTCGGCGATGATCGGCTCGGTGCGGCGGGGAGCGGCCCGGCACGAGGGCGACCCGATGGCCGCGGCGATGGCGGCCCGGGCCGTGCGGCGCCGCGAGATCATCCGCACCGGCGTCGCCGACGTGGTCGGGATCAATGCCGTCGACGCCGTCGGTCACGCGCTCAGCGACTGCGCGGTCGCGGCGCTCGACGGGGCCCTGGTCGCGGCCGCCGACGCGGTGCGGGCCAAACGGGGCGACCTGCCGGTGCGCATGGCCGTGATCGCGATGGGCCGTCTCGGCGGGCGCGAGATCAGCTACTCCAGCGACGCCGACGTCATGTTCGTCGCCGACCCACTGCCCGGCGTCGAGCCGCACGAGGCCCAGGCCGCGGCCACCGACCTGTGTTCCGAGCTGCGCCGCCTGCTCTCGGCCACCGGGCCGGAACCGGCTCTGGCGGTCGACGCCAACCTGCGTCCCGAGGGCCGCAACGGGCCCCTCGTCCGTTCTCTCGCGTCCTACCGCGACTACTACGCCCGCTGGTCGGCGCCCTGGGAGGCCCAGGCCCTCACCCGGGCCCGGCCGATCGCCGGCGACACCGGGCTGGGGGAGCGGTTCGTCGAGCTGATCGATCCGCTGCGCTGGCGTTCCGGCGGACTGACCGGGGCCGAGCTCAAGGAGATCCGCCGGATCAAGGCCCGTGTCGAGTCCGAGCGGCTGCCCCGCGGCGCGGATCCCAACCGGCACCTCAAGCTCGGCCGGGGTGCGCTCGCCGACGTCGAATGGACCGTCCAGCTCTTCCAGCTCCAGCACGCCCACGAGGTCGAGGGGCTCCGGGTCACGGGAACGATGGACGCGCTGGACGCCGCGGTCCGTGCCGGTCTGGTTCCCGAGGGGGACGGGGAGGTGCTGGCCGAGGCCTGGCGTCTGGCCGCCCGGTTCCGCAACGCGATCATGCTGTGGAAGGGCAACGCCTCCGACGTCCCGCCCACCAACCACACCTCGCTCGACGGCGTCGCCCGGATCATGGGTTACCCGCCCGCCTCGGCGGGGACGCTCGACGAGGACTACCAGCGCATCACCCGGCGGGCGCGCACGGTGGTCGAGCGGTTGTTCTACGGCTGGGAAGTCTGAGGACGCACGACCTCACATTCGTGGTCCGGTCACCGTTTACCGGGTATGGGACGAGAAAGAGCCACAGGAAGTTCTCAGCGTCACGAAGGTGGCCCACCCGGTGCGGTGGTGCTCACCGGTAGACTGGCCGTGATGACGCCTCGTATCAGCCTGCGCCCGCAAGGGGTCACCGCTGCGCTGATCACGTTTGTCGCGATCGTCCTGACGCTGCTGAGCGTCGCCACCATCGTCTCGAAACACACGGCCGGGCAGCACCGTTCCGCAACGGCCACGGCCGAGCGTGACGCCCGCGGGCCCGAGAGCGCCCGGGCCTCCGCGCGCAACCACCCGGTCTCCACCGCGTCCCCCGTCTCGCACCGGGTGGCCGTGCAGACCCCCGATCGCCGGGTGACGGCGACCGCCGCCGGCCAGGGTGCCGAGATCCACTTCCCGGGCGGTTCGCCCGACGTGCCGGCCGCTCTCGACGGCCGTGCCTGGTACCTCCCGACCGATCTGATCGATCTCCCGGTCGACGCGTCCGCCCAGGTCATCGCGACCACGGTCAGCGTCTCGCACCGCGGCCGTGCACCACCGAGCTCCGGGTTCCACACCTGATACACCCCTGCTGACTTCGACGGGCAGGGGTGCCAGACCCCATACCCGGAGGAGCCATGCGAGCTGTCCCCGTGGTGCGGGCGATCGTCGCGATCGCCGTTGTCGCCACCTCACTCTTCGTCGCGCTGACGATGTCCCCACGCCTGGGGCTCGATCTGCGCGGCGGCACCCAGATCGTCCTCGAGGGCAAGAGCACCGACACGGTCCAGGTCAATGCCGAGGCCACCGACCGCGCGCTCAGCGTCCTGCGCAACCGCATCGACGCCCTCGGCGTCACCGACCCGACGGTGACCCGCTCGGGCGAGAACCGCATCATCATCGAGCTGCCCGGCGTGCAAGACCCGCGCGAGGCCGCCGAGGTCGTGGGCCGCACCGCCCAGCTGACCTTCCATCCGGTGGTCTCCACCGACCCGGCGCCGGTCGCGGCCGAGGGCGAAGAGGCCGAGGGTGAGGAGGCCACGCAGGAGAAGCTCGAGGAGGGGCAGCAGCGCCTCGTCGACGAAGACGGCCAGCCGCTGGTCGTCGGCCCGTCGGTGATGACGGGTGAGGGCGTCGGCGACGCCGCCGGGGTCACCGACCCGACCCGTGGCGGCGGCTGGTTCGTCACGATCGACTTCAAGGCCGCCGGCGGCGACGCCTGGCGCCAGCTCACCGCCGACGCCGCCTGCGCGCTGCCCGGCGACCCGCAGCGGCGCATCGCGATCGTGCTCGACGACGAGGTCATCTCCTCGCCCCAGGTCGACCCGTCGATCACCTGCGACGTCGGGATGACCGGCAACAGCACCGAGATCACCGGCCAGTTCAGCGCCGAGCAGGCGCAAGACCTGGCCGTGCTGATCAAGGGCGGCGCCCTGCCGATCCCGGTCGAGGTCATCGAGCAGCGCACGGTCGGCCCGACGCTCGGCGCCGACGCCATCGACGCCTCGATCAAGGCCGCCGTCATCGGCCTGATCCTCACCGGTCTCTTCATCACGCTCGTCTACCGCGTCGTCGGGTTCCTCGCGACGCTGGCCCTGGCCTGCTACGCGCTGATCTCGTACGCGTTCCTGGTGTTCCTCGGCGCCACCCTGACCCTGCCCGGCCTGGCCGGTTTCGTGCTCGCCATCGGTATGGCCATCGACGCCAACGTGCTGGTGTTCGAGCGGGCCCGTGAAGAGTTCGGGGCCGTCCCGAAGGAGAAACGGCAGGGCCGGGGCGCGCTGCCGGGGGCCCTGAAGACGGGCTTCGACAAGGCCTGGACCGCGATCATCGATACCAACGTCACCACCCTGCTGGCCGCGGCCCTGCTCTTCTTCCTGGCCACCGGCCCGGTCCGGGGCTTCGGGGTCACGCTGTCGATCGGTGTGATCGCCTCGATGGTCTCGGCCCTGATCGTGGCCCGGGTGCTCACCGAGTGGGCGGTGCGCCGCACCCTGCTGCGCAAGCGCCCGGGCATCAGCGGCCTGGCCGGCAACGGCCGGCTGCGCCGCTGGCTGGAGACCAGCGGCCCCGACCTGATGCGCCGCGGCGGCCTGTGGATGGCCATCTCGTGCGCCATCGTGGTGCTCTCGGTCACCGGCATCCTGGTGCGTGGCCTCAACCTCGGCGTGGAGTTCACCGGCGGCCGGCTGCTCACGTTCAGCACCAGCCAGGCGGTCACGGCCGACCAGGCGCGAGAAGCGGTCAGCGGGGCCGGTTTCCCGCGGGCGGTGGTGCAGACCTCGTCCCCGACCGGGGGTGCGGCCGAGACCATCAGCGTGCGCACCGAGGAGCTGACCAACGAGGAGGCGCTCGAGATCGAGCAGGCCCTCGAGCGGGTCGGGGGTGACGTCAGCAAGGAGACCGACGAGCTGATCGGCCCGAGCCTCGGCGACGAGCTGCGCACCAAGGCCATTCTCGCGCTCGGCGCGGCGATCCTGGCCCAGATGCTCTACCTGGCAGTCCGGTTCCGCTGGACCTTCGGAATATCCGCCGCCCTCACCATGTTTCACGACGTGCTGGCGGTGGTCGGAATCTTCGCCTGGCTGGGCAAGCCGATCGACGGCGTGTTCCTGGCCGCGGCGCTGACCGTCGTCGGCCTGAGCGTCAACGACACCGTCGTCGTCTTCGACCGGGTGCGCGAGATGCGCCGGGCCCGGCCGCGCGAGAACTTCGCCAAGGTCATGAACAGCGCCATCCTGCAGACGGTTCCGCGGACCATCAACACCGGTCTCGGGTCCATCTTCATCCTGGCGGCGCTGACCCTGCTGGGTGGCGACTCGCTCACCGACTTCGCGCTCGCCCTGCTCATCGGCCTGGTGATCGCGACGCTCTCGAGCGTCTTCACCGCCTCGCCGCTGGCGATCGTGCTGGAACGGTTCTGGCCCGACCGGCCCGCGGCGCCCGACGACGACACTCCGCAGAAGGGGCCCCGACCGGTGACGCACGCGTCCGTCGACCCCTACGCCCACATCTCCACGGGCCGAGACTGAGGACCCGCACATGCATCTTGCCGAGACCCTGATGGCCCTCGGCGGCGCCTTCCTCGCCGCCGGGCTGGCCGCCCGCCTGGGCCGACGTGTCGGCCTGCCCACCATCCCGCTGTTCATGCTCGCCGGGCTGCTGCTCGGCCCGAACACCCCCGGCCTCGCCCTGGTCGAGGACCCGACCGAGTTCGCCCTGCTCAGCTCGCTGGGCCTGATCCTGCTGCTGTTCTACCTGGGCCTGGAGTTCCACCTCGACGACCTGATCGGCGGTGGCCGAAAGCTCCTGGCCGCCGGCGGGCTGTACCTGTTCATCAACGTCGGCCTGGGGCTCGGGTTCGGCTTCCTGCTGGGCTGGGGCAGCCGCGAGGCGTTCGTCCTGGCCGGCGTGATCGGCATCTCCAGCTCGGCGATCGTCACCAAGGTGCTCGTCGAGACCGGGCGGCTGGGCCGTCCGGAGAGCAAGCTGATCCTCGGCATCATCGTGGTCGAAGACGTCTTCCTGGCGCTGTACCTGGCGCTGCTGCAGCCGGTTCTGAGCGACGCGAGCGGATTCGCCGAGGCCGCGCAGAAGTTCGGCATCGCCTTCGGGTTCCTGGTGGTGCTCACGGCGATCGCCCGCTGGGGCGCCGGGCTGGTCGGGCGTCTGGTCGAGACCCGTGACGACGAGCTGCTCATCGTCACGTTCGTCGGCCTCGCCGTGCTGAGCGCCGGGGTCGCCGAGAAGCTCGGCGTGTCCGACGCGATCGGCGCCTTCATGATCGGCCTCATCCTGGGCTCCGGAAAGGCCGGGGTGCGCATCCAGAAACTGGTGCACCCGCTGCGCGACGCGTTCGCCGCGCTCTTCTTCTTCACCTTCGGTCTCACCATCGACCCGGGTGACGTGATGAGTGTGTGGCTGCCCATCACCCTGGCGGTGCTCGTCACCGTCGTGGGCAACCTGACGGCCGGCACGCTCTCCTCGCGGATCTACGGATTCGGGCCGGAGAAGGCCAGTTTCGTGTCGCTCACGGTGCTCGCCCGCGGCGAGTTCGCACTGATCCTGGCCTCGATGGCGGCGGTCGCCGGGCTGGACCCGCGGATCAGCGCGTTCGTCGCCGGGTACGTGCTGATCCTGGCCATCCTCGGGCCGCTGGCGGTCAGCCGGGCCGAGCTCTTCGCCGTCGGGCTGGAGAAGGTCTTCGGCCGTTTCCTGCCCGAGCGCCCGGAGCTGACGGGCAACGAGGACGGCGACGCCCCGCCCGCGGAGAAGAAGGGCCAGAACCAGGCCTTCGAGGGCATCAGCACGAAGAGCTGAGAAATATCCCCGAAACCGGGGAAACCAGTTCTTCACCTCGCGGCAATCGTCCGGCAGCATCGCCGGGCGAGGCTCGTTCTCAGGAAAGCCCCACTCCCGCAGACGATGCGGGGGTGGGGCTCAGGAGAGCACGAGGAGCCCGAGACATGCCCTACCGCGCCGAATACATCTGGATCGACGGCACCGAGCCGACCCCGCTGATGCGCAGCAAGACCCGCATCGTGGCCGACGGCCAGGAGCCGGAGATCTGGGGCTTCGACGGCTCCAGCACCAACCAGGCGCCCGGTGAGAACTCCGACTGCGTGCTGCGTCCCGTGTTCACCTGCCCCGACCCGCTGCGCGGCGAGGGCGACGTGCTGGTGCTCTGCGAGGTCGAGCTCACCGACTTCACGCCGCACGCCACCAACACCCGCGCCGCCTGCGTCGCGGCGGCCGAGAAGTACGCCGACCAGAGCCCGAACTTCGGCATCGAGCAGGAGTACACGTTCTTCGCCGACGGCCGCCCGCTGGGCTGGCCCGCCGTCGGCTTCCCGGCGCCGCAGGGCCCGTACTACTGCGGTGTGGGTGGCGACCGGATGCCCGGCCGCGAGATCGTCGAGAAGCACACCGAGGCGTGCCTGAAGGCCGGTCTGGCCATCGAGGGCACGAACGCCGAGGTCATGATGGGCCAGTGGGAGTTCCAGATCGGCGTGCTGCCGGCGCCTCTCATCGGTGACCACATCTGGGTGGCCCGCTGGCTGCTCCTGCGCATCGCCGAGGACTTCGGCGTCGACGTGTCGTTCGACGCCAAGCCGGTGAAGGGTGACTGGAACGGTGCCGGCGCGCACACCAACTTCTCCACCGCGGCCACCATGGAGAGCTACGACGCGATCGTCACCGCGTGCGAGGCCCTCGGCAAGAAGGCCGACGAGCACGTCGCCGCCTACGGCCAGGGCATCGAGGAGCGCCTGACCGGTGCCCACGAGACGGCCAGCTACAAGACGTTCAGCTGGGGCGCGTCCGACCGCTCCGCGTCGATCCGCATCCCGTGGGCGGTCGAGAAGGCGAAGAAGGGCTGGATCGAAGACCGGCGCCCCAACGCCAACGTCGACCCCTACGTGGTCTCGCGCATGCTCATCACCACCTGCTGTGCGGCGCTCGCGGGCGAGTAGTCCCACCGTCACCAGGGGTCCGCGGTCGGTCACCGGCCGCGGGCCCGTTGCGTTCGGGGCACTCGATCATGGACGTTCCGGTGACCTCGGTCCCGCCCCTCCCACGGGGGTGTGGTTGCGGCTGTGCACAGGCCCGCGTTCGCCGGCGGGACGGCCTCGAGCCTGCTGACGACCTGGAGCCCGGAAGCTCAGTACGTCGCCGCCCGCAACGGATCCGGCTCGTCGATCACGTCGTGCAGCACCGCCAGCACGATGTCGGCGAGGCCGGGATCCATGTGGGCCCCGCCCAGGTCGTCCGTCGCGATGAACGGCCCCGGCATGTTCTTCGCCCGCCACGCGCGCTCGATCGCCGAGTGGGTGCCCCCGACCGCCTTGGCCGAGCCGATGATCGCCACCAGGTCGTCGTACTCGGCGGCGTCGGGGGATGCCTGGGCCACGTGCCGGATGTAGGCCGTGCGCTTCTCGCCGTAGCCGCGCAGCAGCGCGATCACCTTCTGCCGCACGGCATCCGGATCGGGCGCCGGGGCCACGGGGGCCAGCCGGTCGAGCAGGAGGCGGGCCTTCTCCACGTCGGCCGGGTTGTCCGGGTCGAACGTCAGCGTGATGGTGGCCATGCCGCGATGATGCGCCTGGTCCACATGCACCGCAAGTGCTACTCAGGTAGATACTTTCCGGTACTCGGCCAACACGTCGCCGCCGGTGACGAACGCCCCTGCCCGGTGGATCTCCGCGCGTAGGTCGTGCGCCCGCCGCGCCCCCACACCCCGCGCGGCGGCACCTGCACCAGCGGCAACCGACCACCCACGGCCAGCCAGATCGTCGAGCGTGGCGTCCGGACAGTGTGGCGCCAGAGCCCGGTTCAGCTCCATCGGCAGCATCGGGCCCGCCGCCGGCAGCTCCCGCGCCCGGCGTTCCAGCTCGGCCGGATCCCCGATCACCGCCCGGATCCGGGCGGCCGTGTAGACCCGGTCGAGTACCGGCTGCATCACCGGGCGCAGGCCCAGGCAGTCCCGGGCGCTGAACAGGTGAATCGTGCCGCGCATGGCCAGAATTCGCACCACCCGGCGGTTCTCGAGCAGATCGGCCAGTTCGGCCGCCTCGAAACCGTGCAGACGCGTCCACAAGCCGCCGTAGGCACTCAACGGCTCCTGCGACTGCAGGCCGACCAGGTGCTCGACCATCTCGAGCGCGCCCATGCGCACCCGCTCCAGCAGATGCTGCCGGGCGAGCGTGGCCCGGCCCAGACGGCGGATGCTGATGCGGGTGCTCATGACGACGACGCTACGCGGCCAAGCGGTCAGCATCCTTCCTGGTGGACTGCGGGGCGGTCGTGCGGACTGAGAGGACCCTCGTCCCGGCCGCCGGTTCGGTCAAATCTTCAATCAGAGTGCTCGTATCCTGAGAAACACAGGGCAAATTCCCCTACGATGCCCGGTATGTCCGATGTGGGGGACGCCGGAAGAACCAGCTCGGTCGGAAGGGTCGGCCGCGGGGGCAAGATCGGCGACGCCGTGGCGCGCGAGATCCTCAGCCGGATCACCCGCGACGGCCTGACCGCCGGCACCCGCCTGCCGCCCGAGGCCCAGATGATGGCCGAGTACCGGGTCGGCCGCAGCACCCTGCGCGAGGCCCTGCGCATCCTCGAGGTGAATGGGCTGATCGCGATCCGGCCCGGCCCGGGCGGAGGGCCGGTCGTGCGGGACTTCTCCAGCCACGACTTCGCCCGCACCGCCACGCTGTTCCTGCATGCCCGCGGTCTCACCGTGCGCGAACTCCTCGAGGCCCGGCTGATTCTCGAGCCGGTCACCGCCCGGCTGGCCGCGCAGCGCCGCACCAGCGAGGAGGCGGCCCGGCTCGGCGTCGCCGCGACCGCCGCCGACCCGGAGGCGGAGTCCGAGTACCGGCGCGCCACGGCCGATTTCCACGCCCTGCTGGTGGAGACGGCCGGCAACGGTGTGATCGGTCTGCTGGTCCTGTCGCTGAAAGACGTGTTCCAGACCCGGGTGCGCGAGCTGGTCGTGCCCGGAGAAGACCGGGCCGCCGTCCTGCGCACCCACCTGCAGATCGCCGACGCGGTGCGCGACGGCCGCGCCGACGACGCCGGGCAGCTCATGAGCGAGCACCTGGCCGACTACGTGCGCCGGGTCGAGGAAAGTCATCCCGGTCTGATGGACGAGGTCGTCGACTGGATGCAATAACCCCTGATCCCGGACAATCGGCGCGTGAGCGACGCCCTGCAGCCCCATCCCCTGGTCTGGGAGAGCCGAGTCCGCGGCAGTCTGCTGGGGCTCGCCCTCGGTGAGAGCCTGGCCTTCGACCAGCCCGACCATGCCCCGCTGAAGTCCGGAACCGCCACCCAGCTGGCCGCTTTCACGGTCGAGGGCACCATCCGGGCGGTGCTGCGCTCACTGCACGAGGGAGCCTGCCACCCGCCCTCGGAGCTCTGGGACGCCTACGGCCGCTGGGCTCTGCTGCAGGGGGTGCTGCACGCCGACGTGCCGCCCGACGGCTGGCTGATGCAGGTGCCGCAGCTGTACGAGCACCGCGGCGAGGCCCCGGCCACCGTGAACGCGACGCAGGGCGGGCGCCCGGGCACCCGCGAGGCGCCGGTCTCGGGCAGCCTGGGCTGGCACTCGCTGGTTCGGGGCCTGCCCTTCGCCGCCCTGTCCGGCCAGGCCCACTGGTCGGACGTGCGGATGGCGTCCGAGTGCGCGGCCCTCACCCACGGCCATCCGCGGGCCTGGTCGACCGCCGCGGCCGGAGTGCGGCTGCTCAACCGGTTCCTGGCGGCCGGCCCGGGCGAGAACGACCTGCCCGCCCTGGTGGCCAACGCGCTGCCCGGGCTGGACGAGGAGGTGGCGGCCGGGCTGCGCACGGCGTTGTGGGCCGCGGGCACCCGGCCGGGCCAGCGGGACGTGCTGCTCAGCCTGGCCCCGAGTGCGAGCGCCCCGGCCGTGCTGATGGGGGGCGTGTACACGGCCGCGAGCTTCGCGGGCCACGCTGACGCCGGTGCCGCACTGCGTTTCGCCGCCACCGCCCGCGCCCCGCAGGGCGTGGGCGCGATGACCGGGGCGATCCTCGGCGCGGTGCACGGGGCCGGGGTCTGGCCGGTGCCGGTGCTGGTGCGGCACGAGCTGCTCTGGGTGCTCGACACGCTCGCCCGTGACCTGGTGCTGCAGCTGACCGGTAACCCGGGAGGGTCGTCCGGGGTGGCCCCGGACGACCCGCACTGGGGGTCGAGATACCCTCAGAAATCGGCCAGTTCGCGGGGGCTGATGTAGAGACCGCGCTGTGACAGCCATTCCGGGGTGCTGGTGCGCACCTGGGTGTCGGTCATCAGCGGCGTCGACAGCACCCACTCCTTGTCCATGCGCAGTTTCGTGGTCCAGCCGGGCACCTGCTTGCCGGCGGCCTCGTACTCGTGCCCGATGAGCACCCCGAGCAGCACGTGCCAGCGTTCGTAGAAGCCCTTCGCGCCGTCCGGGCCGCCGGTGATGTCCTTGGCCGTGCGCCGCACCCGGCCCGGGTTGTCGGTGCGCGGCGGGGGCTTTCGTGCCGGGTCCTTCGACCAGTCCGCGGGGTCGGTCAGCGGCACCAGGTCGTTGCCGACCTGGCGCAGGGCGTGCCGCAGGTGGTTGCGGCACTGGATGGTGAGTTTGAACGCCCAGATGGCGTCCGAGGGATCCTCGTCCAGGGCGTTGACGATCGCCGTCCAGGTCGGGTCAGGGGTGGCAAACGCGGTCACTCTGTGAGTGTGGAAGGTTGCCCGGGGCGACGGGTACTCCGGTCGGTGGTAACGATCATCACCGAATGTCGGGGTAAAGGTCCCACGGGAACCTTGTCGGGCATATAGCGCCAGGTCACGCCCGGTCCTGGGGTTGTCTGCGGACCGGGGGAGCGGTGGCCGGGGGCCTCTCCGGCGCACCGGTTCACCCACCGATGCCCCGTAGATCTCCGCACGACCTTCCGGCGCCGCGCACCGCACCCGGTCTTGCCTCCGGCGGTCGCGTCCCGGTGAATGGGGTCCTGACGTAGGGGAGGAAGCCGCCGTGCCCGGACTCGACGACGCCCTGCGGGATCACGACTGCGTCGTGGTGCTGTCCCCGCACCCGGACGACGCGGCGCTGTCGTGCGGCTCGCTGCTGGCCCGGATCTCGTCCCGGCTGCCGGTCACCGTGATGTCGCTGTTCACGGCCTGCCACCCCGACCGGGCCTCGCGGGCGGCGCGCGCCGAGCTGCGCCGGGCCAACGCGCGGCGTGCGCCGGAGCTCTACCACCGGCGCCGGGCGCGGGACCTGGCGGCGCTGCGCTCGATCGGCGTGACCGGGGTGCACTTCGGCCTGCCGGACGCGCTGTACCGCCGCCGGGTGTCCCGGGCACCGCGTCTGGCCGGGGCGCTGCTGCCCGAACTGGACTGCGTCTACCCGACTTTCCGGCTGCACGCGTCGCGGGGCCGGATCTCACCGCACGACCGGCCGCTCCTGGAGCAGCTGGAACGGCGGGTGCTGCTGGCGACCACCCCGGCCGACCTGATCCTGGCGCCGTTCGGGCTGGGCGGGCACGTCGACCACATGCTCACCCACGAGCTCGGAAAAGCGTTGTCGCGCAGCCGGAAAGTGGGCTGGTACGCCGACCAGCCGTACGTGGCCCGGTCGGGCGTCCCGGTGCCGGCGCCGGCCGGGGCGCAGCGCGTCGAGCACGAGGTCGACCGGGAGGCCAAGGCGTCACTGATCGCCTGGTACGGCCTGTCGTCCCTCCCGGCCGACGGGCCGGCGCCCGAGCTGGAGGAGTACGTCTACGTCCCGGCCGCCTCGTGAGGTGAGCCGGACGCGTCCGGCGACCGCGTCGTCCTCAAACAGGCAGGCCTTCACGCACGTAGCCCCTGGAGCGGGAGGCCCTTGGGGCGATCGGCGCCAAAACGAAGGCGGACCCCGGAAAAGGGGCCCGCCGACGTTCACGAAGTGTGGATCACACGTCGTAGTACAGCTCGAACTCGTGCGGGTGCGGGCGCAGACGGATCGGGTCGATCTCGGACTCGCGCTTGAACTGGATCCAGGTCTCGATCAGGTCCTCGGTGAAGACGCCGCCCTCGACGAGGTAGGCGTGGTCCTTCTCGAGGTTGTCGAGGGCCTCGCTGAGCGACGCCGGCACCTGGGCGATGCCCGCGTGCTCCTCCGGCGGAAGCTCGTAGAGGTCCTTGTCGACCGGGGCCGGCGGCTCGATGCGGTTCTTGATGCCGTCGATGCCGGCCATCAGCATCGCCGCGAACGCCAGGTACGGGTTGCTCGACGGGTCGGGCACGCGGAACTCGATGCGCTTGGCCTTCGGGTTCGAACCGGTGACCGGGATACGCACGCAGGCGCTGCGGTTACGGGCCGAGTAGACCAGGTTGACCGGCGCCTCGTAGCCCGGCACCAGGCGGTGGTACGAGTTCACCGTCGGGTTGGTGAACGCCAGCAGTGACGGGGCGTGGTGCAGGAGGCCACCGATGTACCAGCGGGCGATGTCCGACAGGCCGCCGTAACCGCTCTCGTCGTAGAAGAGCGGCGAGCCGTCCTTCCACAGCGACTGGTGGCAGTGCATGCCCGAGCCGTTGTCCTGGAAGATCGGCTTCGGCATGAACGTGACCGTCTTGCCCGCGGCGTGCGCGACGCTCTTGATCACGTACTTGAACAGCATGACCTTGTCCGCGGACTTGGCCAGGCTGTCGAAGCGGTAGTTGATCTCGGCCTGACCGGCGGTGCCCACCTCGTGGTGGCTCCGCTCGACCTCGAGGCCCAGCTCGTCGAGCGCGAGCACCATCTGGTCACGCAGGTCGGCGTAGTGGTCGACCGGCGGGACCGGGAAGTACCCACCCTTGTACGGGGTCTTGTGGCCCAGGTTCCCGCCGTCTTCCTTGCGGGAGGTGTTCCAGGCGGCCTCGATCGAGTCGATCTCGTAGAACGACTTGTTCTGCTTCGTCTCAAAGCGCACGTCGTCGAAGATGTAGAACTCGGCCTCGGGGGCGAAGAACGCGGTGTCGGCGATCCCCGTGGACTTCAGGTACGCCTCGGCCTTGGCCGCGACCTGGCGCGGGTCACGGCTGTACGGCTCGTTCGTGTACGGGTCGACGATGCTCATGTTGATGTTGAGCGTCTTCTCGACACGGAACGGGTCGATGTAGGCGGTGTGCAGGTCCGGGATGAGCTTCATGTCGGACTCGTTGATCGCCTGGAAGCCCCGGATCGAGGAGCCGTCGAACATCTGACCGTCGGTGAAGAAGTCCTCTCCCACGGTGGACGCGGGCACGTTGAAGTGCTGCATCACACCCGGCAGGTCGCAGAACCGGACGTCAACGAACTTGACGTCGTTCTCCGCGATGTACTTGGTCACCTCTTCGGCGTTGCTGAACAATCCAACCTCCACGGTCGGGGATCGGTCGCGGTCTACGGGGTGGGAACCGTCAGTGGTACTGACGCCTTATACCGCCGGTTTAGGTCCGGGAGCGAGTGTTCCAGACAATTACCGGTGATTTAGGCAGTACCCCATCGTGTCGAGCACGTGGCGGTTCCAGGCTGCTCCGGTCGATGCCCTGCTCCGTCGCGAGTGCCCGGGCGGAGCGGTCTGGAAGTGCCGCCACCTGCGATCGACGCTGATCGTGGGGTCCGTGGGGCAGACCTTACAGCCCACGGGCAACCGGGCGGTCACCGGTCGACGCACGTTCTTCTCACGTCGTTCAATCGAACGAAATGGATGACTCCGGGTCTCCGGCACAGCGGGTCGGCCCTTTAGACATCGCCAGGAAATAGCTGTGTGACATGCCGGAAACATTCAAAGGCCGATGGTGTATTTCTCACTTTTACTTGGGTGCCGGGGCTCTGGTAAGCGCGTTTGACGGTGGACGCGGTGGTGCCCGGGCGGGTCGGTGGCGGGAGCCGAGTGGGTCACCGGGGGACGGGGCCCGCGGTCCGCCTAAGCTCGTCCTGTGGCAGTTGACAGGCGGGACATCGGTTCGTGGATCCAGGGTCCGGAGGCGGTGACGGGCGTCTCCGGTTATCCGGGGGAGCGGCTCGACCGGCCCGAGACCGGCCCCGGTTCGCTCGCCCGGCCGGGCCGGCGGTTCGCCAGTGTGCTCATCGACTGGGTGCTGTGCCTGGTCATCGCGCGGGGCTTCTTCGGTACCGAGACCGTGGCCTCCGGCGTGGGAACCCTGATTCCGGTGGCGATCCTGGCGGTGGAGAACCTGCTGCTGATCAGCACCACCGGCTTCACGATCGGCCAGCGCGTCATGGGCGTGCACGTGGAACGTGTCGTCGGGGGAGGCCCGATCGGGCTGTGGCGCAGTGCGCTGCGCGCCGTTCTGCTGTCGCTGGTGGTGCCGCCGCTCACGATGGGCTGGGACGTCGACCGCCGGGGCATGCACGACCTACTGACCAGTTCAGTGGTGGCGCGGAACTGATTTTGCGCCCAGCGGTCCCGAAAATGAGGGACGCCGTCGAGACCAGGTCTCGACGGCGTCCCTCATGCGGTTGCTGGCTCGGGATCAGCGGCCCTTGGTGGCGCGGCGATCGGGACGCATACGCGTCGGGTCGACACCCTTGGGGATCGGCAGGCGGGCGGCGCCGAGGGCGCGCAGACGCTTGCTGACCTCGGAGACCTCCTGCTTGGTGATCACCGGCTTCTTGCGCATCAGGTGGCGCACCAGCTTCTGCACCGGAACCTGGTCGTCACCCTCACCGGCGTGCACCACGAGCACCGGCACCTCGGGCATCAGCCGGGCGGTGCGCTTGCGCTCGGTCTCGGCGAGCCGGGCCACGCGCGGCATCGGGCCCTCGGTGACCAGAACCACACCCGGACGGCCCACGGCTCGGAACAGCAGGTCCTGGGTGCGCGGGTCGACGGCGACCGGCTGCTCCTCGACGTTCCAGCCGCGCCGCAGGCCCTTCAGCGCGTAGCCGACGACGCCCTTGCGATCACCGATCTGGCTGTACGCGGCCCGCTCGGCGCGCCGCCCCATGATGATGATCGCGACCAGGAGCCCGACCATGAAGCCGAGAATGCCCACGTAGATGGGATGCCCGACGGCCAGGCCGATGAGCACGCCGCCGGCCGTGAGACCGACCAGCGCGACCAGCATCCAGACGACCGCCATCGGGTCGGCCTTGCGCAGCATCGTGAACACCGCGCGGAACTGGGCGAAGCGGCCCATCTCTTCCGGGTTGACGGGCTGTGAGGGTGTGTTGCGAGCCATGAGCGAAGAATACTTCTGCTGTGAGGGTCAGCGTGACGAGCCTCGCAGCAGAAGGCTCGAGGCCTCCTGCCGCGCGGTCGTCTCGACGGCCAGGTGAGCGAGGTCTTCGGGGATCTGCTCGCCCCGGCGGGTCATGGCCTGGGCCCACAGACGCCCGGCCCGGTACGACGAGCGCACCAGCGGACCGGCCATCACACCGGCGAAGCCCAGCTCGTCGGCGAAGTCCTTGTGCTCGACGAACTCCTCGGGCTTCACCCAGCGGTCGACCGGGTGGTGCAGCGGCGAGGGACGCAGGTACTGCGTGATCGTGATCAGGTCGCAACCGGCGTCGTGCAGGTCGGTCAGCGCCTGCCGGATCTCCTCGGGCGTCTCACCCATGCCCAGGATCAGGTTGGACTTGGTGACCTGCCCCTTCGAGCGGGCCAGACTCAGCACCTCGAGCGAGCGCTCGTAGCGGAAGGCCGGGCGGATGCGCTTGAAGATGCGCGGAACGGTCTCGACGTTGTGGGCGAAGACCTGCGGCTGCGCGTCGAAGACCAGCTGCAGCAGCTCGGGGTTGCCGGAGAAGTCGGGCACCAGGATCTCGACGCCGGTGCCGGGGGACTGCCGGTGGATCTCGCGGATCGTCTCCGCGTACAGCCAGGCGCCCTCGTCCTCCAGGTCGTCACGGGCGACGCCGGTGACCGTGGCGTAGCGCAGGCCCATCGTGGCGACGCTCTCGCCGACGCGGCGCGGTTCGTCGCGGTCGAGGGCCTGCGGCTTGCCGCTGTGGATCTGGCAGAAGTCGCAACGGCGGCTGCACTGGTCGCCGCCGATCAGGAAGGTGGCCTCGCGGTCTTCCCAGCACTCGAAGATGTTGGGGCAGCCAGCCTCCTGGCAGACCGTGTGCAGGCCCTCCTTCTTCACCAGGCCGGTCAGCGCGGTGTACTCCGGGCCCATCTTGGCGGTGGTGCGGATCCATGACGGCTTCCGCTCGATCGGGGTCTCGGCGTTGCGGGCCTCGACCCTCAGAAGCCGCCTGCCCTCGGGTGCGATCGTCACCTGTGCTCCCTATCCGCACGCTGTCCCGGGGGTCTCCCGGGACGGCACTCGCCGGCTGTTGCGTTGCCGCCGGTCTGGTGGACAGCGGTCCGGCCGCCGTCGCCTCGTCAACTCTAAGCGCCGCCGGAGGGGTGACTCATTCCGGAGGGGCCGGACGTGGGCGTGATCACGTGGTTCTGCTCGTCAGGCGTGCGTGGGGTGCTCGTGGTCGGAGTGGGCCTGGGCCTCGAACTGGAAGGTGGAGTGCTCGACGTCGAAGTGCCCGGCCAGGCAGCTCTGCAGCTCGTCGAGCATCACGGTGAGGTGGCCGTCGTGGAAGCAGCCGTCTTCGACGACCACGTGGGCGGAGAGGATCGGCAGGCCGGTCGCGACGGTCGAGGCGTGCAGGTCGTGGACGGCCACGACGTGGGGGACGGCCTGGATGTGGCTGCGCACCTCGCCCAGGTCGACGCTGGTCGGGGTGGCCTCGAGGAGCACGGTCAGGGCCTGGCGGAGGAGCATCCAGCAGCGGGGGAGGATCAGGGTGCCGATGAGGATGGAGGCCACGGCGTCGGCGCGGGTCCAGCCGGTGAGCCAGATCGCGGCGGCGGCGACCAGCACGGCCACCGAGCCGAGGGCGTCGTTGACGACCTCGAGGAAGGCGGCGCGGGTGTTCATGTTCTCGCCCGCGCCCTTCAGGAGGATGAGGATCGAGACGGCGTTGGCGAGGAGGCCGATGGCGCCGAAGACGAGCATGCCGGTGCTCGCGACCTCGGGCGGGTCGATGAGCCGCTGGACGCCCTCGACCAGGATGTAGATCCCGATCGCCAGCAGGGCGGTGGCCTGGATCGCCGCGGACAGGATCTCGGCGCGCTTCCAGCCCCAGGTCAGGCGGACCGTGGGGGGACGGTTGGCCAGGATCGCGACGACCAGCGACAGGGTCAGGCCGGCGGCGTCGGTGAGCATGTGGCCGGCGTCGGCGAGCAGGGCGAGACTGCCGGTGAGGGCGGCGCCGACGGCCTCGAGCACCAGGACCGAGACGGTGATGCCCAGCACGATCGCCAGGCGGCGCTGGGCGCCGGGGCCCTTGGGCAGGTCGTGCCCATGACCGTGGCCGTGTCCACCGGGTTCGGGTTTCGGCTCGGGCGGCGGTGTGGCCCGGGTCCCGGTCCGCGCTGCGGGTTCGGGCTGCTTGAGGACGCGGGGGGCGCAGGGGGCCTTCAGGCTCTCGGACGCGGGGGCACAGCTCTGTTGGAGAAGCCCGGTCCGGGCGGTCTCACCGGCTGACGCGGAGGCGTGTTCGTCGGTGTGGCTCTGCTCGTGCGCATGGCTGTGTTCATGACGAGGCTCGGTGCCGGGCTCGGTGCCGGGCGCGTGGTCGGGCCCGTGGTCGGGCTCGGGGGGCGTCGTGCTCGTCATGCCGGGTGCTCCGCGGCTTCGTGGCCCAGTTCGAGGCCGGGGTGGGGTGCATGGTGCGGTTCTGGGTGACGGACGTCCACGTCGCGGCCCGCGCTCCGGGCAGGCCCGTTCGGGACCGGGACCTCGTCGTCGTGCCCGTGGGCCCGGTGCTCGTGGTCGAGCGTGACGGTGTGGTGCAGCACGACCCGCTCGCCGGTGGCCTCGAGGAACGACTCGGTGGCGTGGAACAGGTCGAGCAGCTCGGGCCGGGCGAGGGAGTACAGCGAGGCCCGCCCCTGGGCCCGCGACCGCACCAGCCCGCAGTCGCGCAGGCAGGCCAGGTGCCCGGACACCGTGGACTGAGCCAGCCCCAGGTGACTCATCAGGTCGACGACGCGGTGCTCGCCGCGGGCCAGGTGACGCAGGATCAGCAACCGGGTGGGGTCGCCGAGGGTGCGGAAGAGATACGCCGCCGCGGTGACGTCTTCATTGCCCTCAGGTGACTCTGCGCTGCCTGTCGGTTTCGCAGTGTCGGCATTGGTGAGCCCGGTTGGTATCGCCATGTGCCGATGATAGCGGGCGTGCGAGGCGTTTGCGGCGGGCGTGGGGCTGGAGCCAGGAGTCACCGGTCCGGAGGGTGAGGGGCGGCGACGAAACCGATGCGCTCGATAATCGATAGGAGTGCAGCTGCGGGTTTACGGCTATGGATTCGCAGCTGAGGATTCGCGGCCATGGAGCAAGCCGGAGTCGAAGCCCGGCGTGGACTGGCGTGGAGTGGAGTGCCGGGGACCGCGCTGCCGCATGAGCTTCTTCGTCAGAGGCGCCGGCCGAACCACCCTCCGTGTCCAGTCATGTCGCGCCGGGGTAGCATCGATCAGGCGCCAGGCCCCGTTTTTTCGTTGTCCGGCAGTATTTTTCGGCTGCGGGGCTGCGGGGCTGCGGGGCTGCGGGGCTGCGGGGCTGCGGGGCTGGCGGGGCTGCCGGGCTGCCGGGCTGCCGGTTGTTCTGGCCGGGCCCCTCAGTGTCTGGACACCCCTACTCGGCCGACCCATGTCCCGGGTCTGCGGGCCTCATGGCTCCCTCGTCTGATCGTCCGCTGTGCCGGCGCCCCTGCGGCACCGGCCACGGGTGAGCTCAGCGGGTGCCGCTGAGCTCCTGAGCCAGATCGTTGATGGCACCGCTGATCGTCTCGGTCTTCCGGGGGCCGGTTCTCGGCAGTTCATCGGCCTGCGGAGCAGTCGCCGCCGGACGGTTCTTCGGCACCCGTTTGTGGTGGTGCCCCGGCAGGTCGTGGGTCGGCAGGGCCGCCTCGATCAGCGGAAGCACCTCATGCACGCTGACGTCGCGGCCGAGTTCGGCACTGAGCGAGGTGACGCCCGCGTCGGCGATGCCGCACGGGATGATCCGGCCGAAGGCGCCCAGGTCTGAGTCGCAGGTCAGGGAGAAGCCGTGCATGGTGACGCCGCGCGAGACCCGGATACCGATGGCTGCCAGCTTGCGCTCGGGGCGGCCGTTGCCGGCGGGCACCCAGACGCCGCTGCGTCCGTCCACCCGCCCGCCCTCGACACCGAGTTCCGCGATCACATCGATGATCAGCTGTTCCAGACGGCGCACGTAGGCCACGACGTCGACCGGCTTGGCCAGCAGCACGATCGGGTAGCCGACCAGCTGCCCCGGGCCGTGCCAGGTGATCTTGCCGCCGCGGTCCACGTCGATGACGGGAGTTCCGTCGACGGGCCGCTCCTGGGGTTCGGTGCGCTTGCCCGCCGTGTAGACGGCCTGGTGCTCGAGCAGCAGCACCGTGTCGGGGGCGCCCGCCGTGACCTCGGCGTGGACCTCACGCTGACGTTCCCAGCCAGCCGTGTACTCGACGGCGTCGGCGCCGAAACCCAGATGCTCGATCCGCAGCGAACCCATGTCTTCGAGCCTACGCCCGACCGTCACCGGTGACGGCCGGGGCTGCTGTGAGCACGGGCACGAGCAGCCCGGAATGATCACTAGGCTTGACGTCATGGACGCTCGCAAGGCGCTGCTCATCGACGCGTACCGCTGCTTCAACGGGCGGGACGTCGAGGGCTTGCTGTCGATGATGACGGACGACGTGGAGTGGCCGGACGTGCCCAACCAGGACGTGCTGCGCAGTAAGAACGAGATCCGCGAGTACTGGCGCGGGCAGTTCGCCGTGTCGGACCCGCAGGCCGTGCCCACCGACTTCGAACCCGGCCGGGGTGAGGACGACCTCGTGGCCGTGGTCGAGCACGAGGTGCGCGACCTGAGCGGCGGCGTGCTGGTGCAGCGGCGTGAGACCCGGCACCGGTACTTCTTCCGTGACGGTCTGGTGCGGCGCATGGTGGTCGAGTAAGGCCTCGGCACTGCCCTCACCTCCTCCCGCGTCACTGCCCTCATCCCGCCTTGATCGGTTCCCGCGGCACCGCCGGCAGCCCCAGCTCGGCCAGGACGGCGTCGGCGGTGCGGCGCCCGGACACCAGGGCGCCCTGGATCGACGCCGTGTCCCGGTGGTCGCCCGCCACGAACATGCCCTCGCCGAGGGCGACGGGCTGGCGCACCTGCAGGGGCACCGGCATGGCGGTGAGAGCCTCGGGGATGGCGTCGCGCCGGATGAGCTCCCACCAGTGCGTGGGCTGCCCGTAGATCTGTGCGAGCTGGGTCGTCACGGCGCGCTCGGTGGTGAGGTCGGGATTGCCTCCGAGCACGGTGGTCGCGATCAGGGCCCGCTCGTCGGGGCTGTAGCTGCGCGCCCGGTTGCTGATCACGACGGTGTTCACCACCGGGCCGCGGCGGTCGCCGTCGACGTGCAAGGCTCCCGAGCGGGTGGGCGGCTCCGGGGCCACGTGCCAGTAGGTGGTGAGACCCCGCGACACCACGGGTGGCAGGTCGAGCAGGGCACTGGCGCTGCGCGGATCTGTTGCCACCACCACCGCCCGGGCCTGGATGTCTCCGGCCGACGACCGCACCAGCCCGGGCCCGGCCGACTCGACCCGCACCCCGTGGTGGATGCCGGGCACCTGGGCGGCCAGCTGCTCGGGGACGGCCCTCATGCCGCGCCAGGGCACCGACGGGGTGCCCCGCACGAACGACCGCACGAGAAGCTGCACGAACTGGTGTGAGGTGACCCCGTCGTCCTCACCGACGACCCCGGCCAGGAACGGCTCGAGCACCCGGCGCCGCAGCGCTCCGGAGACACCACGCCGGCTGAGGGCCTCGACCCAGGGGAGATCCGGCTCGGACAACAGCTTTCGTGGATCGGCGCGCGCGGCCTCGAGCGCCCAGCGGGCGAAAGCGGCCTGCTCGCGCCAGGTTCCGCCGCGCTCGCGCAGCAGGCCGACCGCGGTGAGCGGCAGCAGCCCGGGAGAGCGGCGCGGATCGGCCAGCACCTGACGGCCCTGAGCCCCGGCCACGACCACCGCCGCGGGGAACGGCTGCAACCGCAGGGCGGCGACGTCGAGCACCCGCCGCACCTCGGGGTAGGCCGGGTTCAGCAGCTGGAAGCCGCGGTCGCAGATGAAGCCGCCCACCACGTCACTCCGCACCCGGCCGCCCGGCCCGTCGGACGCCTCCAGCACCACCACGTCGATGCCCCGCCGCGAAAGCTGGCGCGCACAGGCCAGACCCGCGAGACCGGCGCCCACCACGACCACGTCGGCCGCCGCGGGCAGATCGTGCTCGGGAACGGGCTGCGGTGGGCTCTGCTCGGTCACGTCGGCCTCCGGTGGCTCGGATCTGCGGTGCGTTTCCGCTACAGAGCATCTCAGGTCCGAGCGACCCGGCAACGCCGACGCCGTGAACCTGTGGACAACCCGGAGGCCTGTGGATAACCAAAACGGGCGGTCGGGACTTCGAGGCACAGTGTGGGCATGGACCTTCCGCCGTTCTCGCAGACCTCCGCCGAGCCGGGCAAGCCTCCCGAGCCTTCCGCCCCTCCCGACGTGCCCGGGTTCCGTCCGCACACGTTGCTGGGTCGGGGTGCCCACGGTGAGGTGTGGCAGGCAGAAGACCTGATCACCGGTGAGGAGGTGGCGCTGAAGATCGGGCGGCGGTCCACGCCGTTCGAGGGCCCCGACGGACTGGAACACGAAATCGCCCTGCTCAGCCGTATCGAGCATCCGCACATCGTGAGAATGCGCCGTGTGGTGGATCTTCCGGACGACAAGGTGGCTCTCGTGCTCGACCTTGCCGCCGGGGGCAGCCTCGCCGCATTGGTCGCCGCCCGTGGAACCCTGCCGCCCGGCGAGGTGGTCACGGTGATCGTCCCGATCGTGGCCGCCCTCGAGCACCTGCACCAGAGCGGTCTGGTCCACGGAGACGTGTCGCCGGGCAACATCCTGTTCGGAGCCGACGGCTGCCCGCGCCTGGGTGATCTCGGTGTGGCCCAGATGTTCGGAGATCGCAACGAAGACATCTGGAACACGCCGGGTTTCGCCGATCCGCTGGTGCTCGAAAGTGTTGGCCCGGTGTCGGCGGCGATGCGGCAGGCCGCGGATGTGCGGGCGCTCGCGGCTTCGAGCTGGTTCGCGCTCACGGGTCGTGCTCCGTCGGGAATGAGGGGTGAGAACGAGGCGGAACATGCGGTGGTGCCGGCTGTAGAAGGCGACGTGTCGCTGGGGCCGGCCTATCCGGCGCAAGACCGCGCGCTGCGCGAGGTTCTGGCGACGTGTCTGTCGCCCGATCCCGGTCAGCGACCCGGCCTGGCCGAGTTCGCCGACCTGGCCTGGCAGGCGGCGCACCCGGCACCGATCCGACTGGCCCGCGTTCCGACCGAACCGCCGATGCAGATGCTGACCACCCGGAGGGTCGCGCCGCGGGCCGTCGCGGAATCGCCGAAACATCCTGCACCCGTGAGGGAGCCGACGCGTCGCACGGTTCCGGTGTCGCGTCTGGTCATGTTGCTGCTGGCCGTGGGTATGGTCGGCGCCCTGACTGCTGGCTTCGGGTGGCGGTTGTTGCGGAGCGCGACCGACGTGTCCGCAACGGTCGGCGACATGCGTAAGGACGCATCGGTCACGCCGGTCACGCCGGTCACCGACGCGGTGGCCGAGAAGGGGCAGGAGCCGTTCGGCCCGGCCGAAGCACTCGGCCCCGAGCTCACCGAGGCACTGGAGCGGATCGGTCAGGTCCGGTCGCAGGCGTTCGCCAGGGTGTCCGAGGGGGACCTGTCCCGGGCCGACGAGGCGGGCTCGCCGGCGCACCGCTCTGACGAGGCGCTGCTGAAACGTCTGAAAGCCAACGGGTATCGGCTCGAGAAGGTCAGATACCGCATCGGCCGGGTCGAGGTGGTGCGGATCCGGGGGCGGACCGCCGTGGTCAGGGCGGAGGTGAGCACGTCCGGGCACCAGCAGGTACGCAACGACGGGGCCACCGCAGAAGACGTCCCTGCGAGTGGCCCGGCGCCGATGGTGTTCACCCTTCGTGCGCTCGGGAACGCGGGGGAGGGATCCGGGCGGTGGCGGGTGCGTGATGTGCAGGCAGCCGAAGAGAAGTGAGAACGGCCAGAGCTGAAGGTGGGCGCCGTCCGGGATGGCCGGAGGCGCGCGGAGATGGACGTCGAGGTGAACGGGGAGCTGGACATGGCGTGCAAGAACGACGGTGCCGCGACGGGCGACGCAGCGCCGAACGGTCGCGGAGCGCAAAGGAAACGTGGCTCGACGTGGGGGCGGGTCGCAGCATGGAGCCCCTCCCGACCAGCGACTCGGCAGGCGGCACGGCGAGGGAGGAGGGAGCGGGGGTGAAGCATGAGGTGGCACGCCCGCGGCGGTCCGGTCCGGGTAGCGCGAGGCGGTGCGCTACCCGGAGTGAATCGCTCGCCGAGGCCCGGGCGCGGTCCTCAGGCGCCCGGACGCTGGGTCATCCAGGCGGCGGCCTTGTCCAGGGTGTCGTGCTCCCACTGGAATCCGGCGTCGCGCAACCGGTCCGGAACCACCCGCTGGCTACCAAGCACCTCGGCCGCGAACTCACCGAGCACCGCCTTCAGCGCGAAGGCCGGAGCGGGGACGAGCGCGGGGCGGTGCAGGGCCGAGGCGACGGCCTTCATCACATCGGCGTTGCGGGCCGGCTCGGGGCCGACCATGTTCACGGGGCCGCTCAGAGGGGCGCCATCACCGTCGGCCGGGCCGTCGAGCATGAGTTCCAGGGCGTTGAGGGTGTCGTGGAGCGTGATCCAGCTCCACCACTGGCGCCCGTTGCCCATCGGCCCGGCCAGACCCAGTCGCGCGAGGAGCAGGAGCTGCTTGAACGCACCCCCGTTCGGCGCCATGATCAGCCCGAAGCGCGGGTGCACGACCCGGATTCCGGCGTCGGCGGCGGGCACGGCCTCGGCCTCCCAGACCTCGACGACACCGGTCAGAAAACCCTGGCCCGGCGCGGACGTCTCGGTGAGTACCTCCTCGCCCCGGTCCCCGTAGTAACCGATGGCCGACCCACTGACGAGCACCCGGGGCCCGGCCTCCAGCGAGGTCAGGGCCCGCACCAGCGTGCGCGTGCCGAGCGCCCGCGAGTCACGGATCTCGCGCTTGTAGGCGGCGGTCCAGCGACGGTCGCCCACCCCGGCCCCAGCCAGGTGCACCACCCCGTCCACACCCTCGAGCCCATCCAGGTCGACGCTGCCACCCGCAGGGTCCCAGCGCACCTCTCCCGGACCGGAGGGCGCACTGCGCACCAGCCGGATCACCTCGTCACCCCGCGCCGTCAACCGCTCGACCAGGGCCGTGCCGATCAGACCGTGTGAACCGGTCACCGCGACCTTCATGACCGTGTCATCTCCGTTCTCCGGGGCGGGCCCGGCAGTTCTGGGTGCAGCAGTTCTGGGTGCAGCAGGTACCGGTCGCCGGGCAGGGCCGGCAAGCGTCACGCCGGGTCACGGACGACGAGGAACCGGCCCGGCGAGGGCGGTGGGCCGCGACGTCCGTGAAGGCCCAGCCTGCCGTGTTCTTGCTGATCATGCGCGCCGAAGCTGTGATCGGCAGCCGCAGACCGAGGGGCGTGGCGGGAGAGCAGCCGCGGGAATGGGCGGGGCGAGCCGGGCGACGAAGGGGCGACTGAGCCGTGTGGCGCCCGGGGAAGGCGACCAGGGGAAGGCGGCCCGGGGGAAGGTGACCGGGGGAGGTGACCGGGGGAGGTGACCGGGGGAGGTGACCGGGGGAGGTGACCGGGGGAGGTGACCGGGGGGAGGCGACCGGGGGGAAGGCAACCCGGGGAAGGCGGCCCGGGGAAGGCGGCCCGGGGAAGGCGGCCCGGGAAGGCGGCCCGGGAAGGCGGCCCCGGGGGAAGGCGGCCCCGGGGGAAGGCAATCCGGAAGGCGGCCCGGGGGAAGGCGACCAGGAAGGTGGCCCGGGGGATGGCAACCCGAGGAAGGCAAACCGGGAAGGCGGCCCGGCGGAAGGCGCCCCGGGAAGGCGGCCCGACGGAAGGCGTCCAGAGGAAAGGGTCCTGCCGGCAGCAAAGGCCGATCGGCCGGCCACCGTCCGAGAAGGACGGCGACCGGCCGATCGAAAGAGCGGGACCAACCGAAAGAGCGGGACTACAGGCCCAGGTCGCCCTCGAACGCGCCTTCCTCGAGGCGCGCCTTGACGGTGCCCAGGAACCGTGCGGCGTCCGCCCCGTCGACGAGGCGGTGGTCGTACGACAGCGCCAGGTAGACGATCGAGCGGATTCCGATGCTCTCCACGCCGTCGTCGTCCTTCACCACGACCGGGCGCTTCACCACGACACCGGTGCCGAGGATGCCGGTCTGCGGCGGGAACAGGATCGGGGTGTCGAACAGGGCGCCCCGGCTGCCGGTGTTGGTCAGCGTGAACGTGCCGCCGGACAGGTCGTCCGGGCTGAGCTTGTTCGTGCGGGTGCGCTCGGCGACCTCGACGATCTTGCGGGCCAGCCCGGCGATGTTGAGGTCACCGGCGTTCGGGATGACCGGAGCGGTCAGGCCGCGCTCGGCGTCCACGGCGATCGCCAGGTTCTCCTGGCCGTGGTAGACCACGTTCTCGCCGTCGATGCTGGCGTTCAGCTTCGGGTGCTGCTTCAGCGCCTCGACCGCGGCCAGGGCGAAGAACGGCATGAACGAGAGCTTCACGCCCTCCCGCGCCTGGAACGCGCCCTTGGCCCGGTCACGCAGCCGGGCGATACGGGTGACGTCGACCTCGACCACCGAGGTGAGCTGCGCCGACGTCTGCAGCGACTCGACCATGCGCTTGGCGAGCACCTTGCGCAGCCGCGACATCTTCTCGGTCGTGCCCCGCAGCTCGGAGACCGCCACGGGCTTCGCCGGGGCGGCGGCCTTCGCAGCCGGAGCGCGGCGGCGGCGGGAGCAGCGGCGGCCGGAGCCGACTCCTGCTTCGCCTTCGCGGCGTCGACGACGTCCTGCTTGCGGATCCGGCCACCGACACCGGTACCGGTGACGGCCGACAGGTCCACACCCTGCTCGGCGGCCATGCGGCGCACCAGCGGGGTGACGTAGCCCGGACCGTCCTGCTGCGAGGACCCACCGTTCGAGGCGGCCGGGGCCGGAGCAGCCGCGGGAGCCGGGGCAGCCGCGGGAGCGGGAGCCGGGGCCGGAGCGGGAGCCGGGGCGGCAGCCGGAGCCGGAGCAGCAGCCGGGGCCGGCGCGGGAGCCGGGGCGGACGGAGCCGGAGCGGCGGCCGGGGCCTCGGGCTCAGCGGCCGGAGCCGCCGCCCCCGACCCGACGATCGCCAGCGCGGCGCCGACCTCGACCGTCTCGTCTTCGTTGACCAGGATCTTCTGCACCGTGCCGGAGACCGGCGACGGGATCTCGGTGTCGACCTTGTCGGTCGAGACCTCCAGCAGCGGCTCGTCGACCTCGACCGACTCGCCGACCTGCTTGAGCCAGCGAGTCACGGTGCCCTCGGTGACGCTCTCACCCAGGGCGGGCATGGAGACGGTCGTGCCGTCAGCCCCCGAGCCCCCCGAGCTCCCGGAGTCGCCGGAATCAGCCGCCGGGGCCTGCGGAGCGGCGGGTGCCGCCGGCTCCGGCGCGGGCTCCGGGTCGGGGGTGGCCGCGGCCGGGGCCTCCTGAGCCGGAGCCGAGTCGCCGGCGGAACCGGCACCCGACCCGTCGCCGATGACGGCGAGCTGCGCGCCGATCTCGACGGTCTCGTCCTCGGAGACCAGGATCTGCTCGATCACGCCCGCGAACGGCGACGGGATCTCGGTGTCGACCTTGTCGGTCGAGACCTCCAGCAGCGGCTCGTCGACCTCGACCCGCTCACCGACCTGCTTGAGCCACCGGGTCACGGTGCCTTCGGTGACGCTTTCACCCAGTGCGGGCATCTGCACGGAGTCCGACATCTGTTCTCCGCTCTCCATTCGTGGTTCGTCGACGCCGGGGCGCCGTGGCAGTGTCGTGGTCAACCGCTCCGACGTGCTGGAGAGCGGGTACTTCCGATAACTGAACTATCCGTGGGCGTGCAGGGGCTTGCCGGCGAGCGCCAGGTGCGCCTCTCCCAGTGCCTCGTTCTGCGTCGGGTGCGCGTGCACCAGCTGGGCGACCTCCTCCGGGAAAGCCTCCCAGTTGACGATCAGCTGGCTCTCCCCGATGAGTTCGCCGATGCGCGCGCCGACCATGTGTACACCCAGCACCGGCCCGTCCTTCTGGCGAACCAGCTTCACGAACCCGGCCGTCGCCAGGATCTGGCTCTTGCCGTTGCCCGCGAGGTTGTACTCGTAGGTCTGCACGTTCTCGTCGCCGTGCTTCTCGCGGGCCTGCGCCTCGGTCAGGCCGACCGAGGCCACCTCCGGGTCGGAGTAGGTGATGCGGGGGATGCCCGACTCGACCAGCGGCACCGGCGCGAGGCCGGCGATCTCCTCGGCCACGAAGATGCCCTGCGCGAACCCGCGGTGCGCGAGCTGCAGGCCGGGCACGATGTCGCCGACCGCGAAGATGCCGGGGACGTTGGTGCGCAGGCGGTCGTCGGTGGGCACGAAACCGCGCTCCATCGTCACCCCCGCCTCCTGGTAGCCGAAGCCGTCCGCGTTCGGGCCGCGCCCGACCGCGACCAGCAGCAGATCGGCGCGCAGGGTCTCGCCCGACTCCAGCGAGACGGTCACCCCTTCGTCGTCCTGCTCGGCCTTCGCGAACCGGACCCCGGTCTTGAACGCTATGCCACGCTTGCGGAACGCGCGCTCGAGGGCCTTCGACGCCGCCGGGTCCTCCACCGGGACGAGCCGCGGCAGGGCCTCCACGATCGTCACGTCGGCGCCGAACGACCGCCACACGCTGGCGAACTCGACCCCGATCACGCCACCACCGAGCACGACCACGCTCTTCGGCACGAAGTCGAGCGTCAGCGCCTGCTCGCTGGCCACGATGCGGCCGCCGATCTCGAGACCGGGCAGCGAGCGCGAGTACGAACCGGTCGCCAGCACCACGTTGCGGCCCTGGTAGCGGGTGCCCGCGACCTCGACCGTGTCAGGGGCGACGAGCTTGCCCTCGCCCTCCACGTACGTCACCTTGGCCGCGGAGACCAGACCCTGCAGTCCCTTGTACAGGCGGCCGATCACGCCGTCCTTGTACTTGTTCACCCCGGGCATGTCGATCGCCTCGAAGGTGGCCTTCACCCCGAACTTCTCGCTCTCGCGGGCCGAGTCGGCGACCTCTGCCGCGTGCAGGAGAGCCTTGGTCGGGATGCAGCCGCGGTGCAGGCAGGTACCGCCCACCTTGTCGCGCTCGATCAGGACCACGCTCAGACCCAGCTGGGAGGCACGCAGTGCCGCGGCGTACCCGCCGCTGCCGCCTCCGAGGATCACGACGTCGTGGATCTGACCGGGGCCGGAATCGGACACCTGGGTGCTCCCTCGCGTATCAACGCCACCGGCGCCCTGGTTGCCGGTGAGCCTTCGGCCATCCTGTCATCACCGGCATGGGTGGTCACGTCGGATCCGGCGTGCCCGGGCCGCGTCATTCGTCACGTCAATGAGTCGTGCGACACAAACAGAGCGTACGGACGCCCTGCGCACCGGTGCGCACCGGTCACCTCCGACGCTGGCGGGCACCGGGGAACGCGCTCGCGGGGCACGTCGTTGTGGGTGGGAGAAAAGGTGAGGAGTTGCGTGAGAAACTCTGCCCCGGTGAGGGAGGTGGCGCATGGGCTGGTTTTCGCGACGTAAGGCCGCCCCGACGGAGGGCCGCGCCGAGCAGCGCGCCGAGGTGAACCGGGTGCGGGAGCACCTGGAGGACTTCATCCGCACACGGCGGGGGGTGGAGGCGTTCGTCGAGCCCGCCACCACGATGAACCCGCCCACGGTGCTGCTGATCGCGTCGTCGGGAGAGTGGACCCGACGCCGGGTGCTCAACCCGGTCGTCCTGCGGGAGCTCTCGGAGCGCCTGATGATCCCGGTCTACGACATTCAGCAGGTGGGGTATCCGCAGCGCATGCGGGACTGGAACGAGCGCGCCAAGCGCGGTCTGCCGCAGCCGGTCGAAGACACCGAACTGCCGCCCTGGCCGCAGTAGGCGCGCCGACGCGTCCACCAGCAGGAAGCCCGTGAGACGCACACAGGGCCCGGCCCGAGCGGCCGGGCCCTGCGCACGTGAGACGGGTCAGCGCAGCGGCTCGACCGCCAGCGACTCGACGAGCGACAGCATCGTGCGCACACCGTGCCCGGTGCCCCCGGCCGGCGTGTAGCCGTAGGCGGAACCCGTGTTGTACGAGGGGCCCGCGATGTCGAGGTGCGCCCACGGGGTCTGCACGTCGTCCTTCGTGGGCACGAATTCCTTGAGGAACAGGCCGGCGACCAGCATGCCGCCCATCCGCTCACCGATGTTCGCGATGTCGGCGACCCGGGAGTCCATGCTCGAGCGCAGTTCCTGCGGCAGCGGCATCGGCCAGAACGCCTCACCGGCCTCGCCCGACACCTGGTGCACGAGGTTCCGCAGGTCGTCGTCGTTCGACATGATCGCCGAGGTGCGCGAGCCCAGGGCCACCAGCTGCGCGCCGGTCAGCGTGGCGATGTCGACGATGACGTCGGGCTTCGTCTCCCCGGCGGCGACGATCGCGTCGGCCAGCACGAGACGGCCCTCGGCGTCGGTATTGAGCACCTCGACCGTGCGGCCACCGCGGATCGTGATCACGTCGGACGGGCGCTGCGCCGTGCCCGACGGCATGTTCTCGGCCAGCGCCAGCCAGCCGGTGACGTGCACGGGCAGCCCGAGCTCGGCGACGGCGGCGACCGTGTGCAGCACCGCGGCGGCACCGGACATGTCGCTCTTCATGTCGTCCATGCTCGCGGCGGGCTTGATCGAGATGCCTCCCGAGTCGAACGTGATGCCCTTGCCGACGAGCGCGACGTGGGACTTCGCCCCGGCCGGCTTGTACTCCAGCTTGACCAGGCGGGGCGGGCGGGAGGAGCCCTGACCGACGGCGATCAGACCGCCGTAACCGCCCTTGAGCAGCTTCTTCTCGTCGAGCACGGTGACCGTGACGGGCAGGTTCGCGACCACGCGCTGGGCGTCGTCGGCGAACTGGGCCGGGAACAGGTCGACCGGGGCGGCGTTGATCAGGTCGCGGGTGCCGTGCACGGCGTCGGCGAGCACCTTGGCCCGGCGGATCCCCGCACGGGCGGCCGAGTTCGCGGCGGCGTCGGCCGAGACCACGATCGTGCCGACGGGCGTCTTGCCCTGACCGTTGCTGCGGTACCGGTTGTAGGTGTACGCGCCGAACAGTGCGCCCTCGGCGATCGCGGTGACGGCCTCACCGTCGGCGGCGGGCAGGCCGAACACGACCTTGGCCAGACCGGCCAGCTGACGGGTGGCGGCACCGGCCGCGCGGCGCAGCACCTCGTGGTCGATCTCGTCCAGGGCACCGAGCCCGACGAGAACCACCGACTTGGCGGACACCCCGGCGACCGCGGGGATGCGGTTCAGCGTCTCCTTGGCACCGGTCGCGCCGACCGCCTTCACCGCCTGGTTCAGGGCCGTGCGCACCGGCGCGGGAAACGCCTGCGCACCGGCGAGCACGGCGCCGGAGTTCTTGGTACCGACGCCGATGACCAGGGCATCGGCGGACTGGGTGATCGCGTCCTTGGCAGTGACACTGAGCGTGGGCAAGGGAAATCCTTCGACGTCTAACGAGCTGACGACGTGATCCTAGGCCTGCGGAGTACGGTGTGCCGCATGGCCGAGGCTTCGACGGGGGAGGGGACGGCCCTGCGTCGCACCCCGCTGCACGACCGGCACGGCGCCCTGGGCGCGAAACTGGCCGACTTCGGCGGCTGGGAGATGCCCATCGAGTACGCCGACAGCGGCGTGCTGAGGGAGCACGAGGCCGTGCGCGAGCGGGTCGGCGTGTTCGACGTGAGCCACCTGGGCAAGATCGAGATCCGGGGGGCCGGAGCGCTCGCCTTCGTCAACGACCGTCTCACGAACGACCTGCACCGCATCGGGCCCGGTCAGGCGCAGTACACGCTGTGCTGTGACCCGGAAACCGGTGGCGTGGTCGACGATCTCATCGCCTACGTGCGCTCCGACGACGACGTGCTGCTGGTACCGAACGCGGCCAATTGCGCCGAGGTGGCGTCCCGTCTGGCGGCCGAGGCGCCTGAAGGTCTGGACGTCAGTGACCGGCACGACGGCTACGGCGTGATCGCGGTGCAGGGCCCGAAGGCCGACGAGACCCTCGCCGCCCTGGGTCTTCCCGCCGGTCACGAGTACATGAGCTTCGTCGACGTGATCTGGCAGGGGCTGCCGCTCATCGTCTGCCGCACCGGGTACACCGGTGAGCGGGGCTACGAGCTGCTGCCCGCCTGGGAGGTCACGCCCGCGCTCTGGGACCGGCTGATCGAGGCCGCCGCCGAGTGGGACGGTCTGCCCTGCGGTCTGGGCGCCCGTGACACGTTGCGCACCGAGATGGGTTACGCGCTGCACGGTCACGAGCTGACGCCGGAGATCACGCCGGTGCAGGCGCGGGTGGGCTGGGCGGTCGGGTGGAGGAAGCCGGCCTTCTGGGGACGCGAGGTGCTGCTCGCCGAGAAGGCCGCCGGTCCGCGCGTGCGGGCTCAGGGGCTGGTGGCGCTCGGTCGCGGAGTGCCCCGCGCCGGCATGGACGTGCTCGACGCCTCCGGCACGGTGATCGGGCGGACGACGTCCGGCACCTTCTCGCCGACCCTCAAACAGGGCGTCGCGCTGGGGTTGCTCGACCCGTCGGTCGAGGAGGGCGCCGAGGTTTCCGTGTCCGTTCGGGGACGCGCGTTGCCCTGCCGGGTGGTCAGGCCACCTTTCGTGGGTGTCTCACCCGCTTGAGGACGCCCCGGGCCGAGGTGCGTCTCAGGACGCGGCGATCAGGGCGAGCAGGGTCACGGCCGCGCCGATCTCGACGCCCGCCCCGATGATGTCGCCGGTGATCCCGCCCAGCCGACGGGTCGCCCGCTGCACGAGGACCTCGGTGGCGACGACGGTGGCGGCGACCGCGACCGGCCCGGCGTACCAGGCCAGTCCGGCGGCGCGTCCGGCGACCGCGGTGAACAGGGCGGCCGCCACCACCGACGAGACCAGCAGCGGCGTCGCGACCGATCCGGCGACGAGCGCGCCGAGTCCTTCGGGCCGGGCCGGGCGCACGCCCGAGCGGCAGATCACCGGGATCGCGATCCGGGCCGTCACCGTCACCGTGACCACCACGAAGGCGGCGGCCAGGTCGCCGAGCCAGCCGTCCTCGGTGTCCAGCCGGGCCGTCACGAGCACCTGATTCAGGGCCGTGACCTGCAGCATCAGCACGATGACGACCATCACCACGCCGGCCGGCCCGCTGTCGCCGCGACGCATGACGTCCAGTGCCTTGGCCCGGTCGTAGCTGGCGGTGAATCCGTCGGCGGTGTCGGCCAGCCCGTCGAGGTGCAGGGCCCGGGTGCCCAGCGCGAACACCGCCACCACGAGCACCGAGACCACGAGCGAGGTGACGCCCAGCCGGATCGCGGCGAACGCGATCACCCACCCGGCCAGGCCGGGCACGATCCCGGCCAGCGGCGCGAGCGCCATGGCCCGGCCGGGCACCGGGGGTGCCACGGTGGTGGGCGCGGGCACCGGGAAGGCGGTCAGGGTGCCGAACGCCAGTCTCAGGGCGTCGATGGTGGACGACGGGGGTGGCGTCCCGTTGTCTGTCGGGTCGGGCGTCGGGTCGGGCATCAGCGGGGCTCGGTGAGGCCGTGCGGTCGGTCGTCGGCTCCGGGCGTCGCGTCGTCGGAGGACTGGGCCTGCGCGGGGTCCGTGTCGTGGGCCGTGTCGTGGGCCTGGTCGTGGGTCTGGTCGTGGGTCTGGTTGCCGGGCTCGCCGTGGGGCTGGTCGGAAACGCCGTCGTGGGTCTCGGCCCCGGGCTCGTCGATCTCGGCGGCGGTCGGTTCCGGGGTGTCCTCGGCGTCGCCGCGCTCGTCGGCGCGAAGAATGGCGGTCTCGAGCAGTTGCAGGGTGAAGCGGGCGCCGGTGCCGTCGCCGTCGTCGAGGCCCAGGTCGGTGACGGCGGTCAGGCGCAGTTCCTCGAGCATGCGGCGGGTGATCGCGGCCCGGCCAGAGTCGGCGGCGAGCCACCAGCTGCGCGAGGCCGGGGCCAGGCGGGCGGCGAGCAGGGCGCAGGTGGTGGCGACCGGACCGTCGATGATCGTCGGCGTACGCCGCGCCGCGGCCTGCAGCAGCAGACCGGTGCCGGCCAGCAGTTCGCGGTGGTCGAGGAGGTGCAGCAGGCGGTAGGGGTCTTTCCGGTTGCCGCGCACCACCTTCAGGCCGTCGCGGATGCGGGCGACCCGCTCGATCCAGGCGCGGTCGCTGACACCGGGCGTGGGCCAGCCCATCGCCTCGACGGCGTCCAGCCCGAGCACCTGCGCCGCCGCGACCTGCCAGGCCACGTCGTCGTCGGTGACCGGGATGCTGAGCAGGATCAGGTCGGTGCCGTCGTCGACCGCGTCGTCGGCGGTGGCCACGCCCCAGTCGAGGGCGTCGGCCGCTTCACCGCGCGGGGCGGTGAAGCGGTGCAGCACCACCTGCGAGCGCACCGGCCCGGCGACCCCGGCGTGCGGGAGCCAGAAGTGCTCGACGCGCTGCGGCAGCTGCCGGGCCCCGCCGTCGGTGGACAGCCCGGCCCACCACCGGGCCAGCTCGTCGAGCCGGTCGCCGCCGGGGGTCGGTACACCTCCACGGGGCCGGGCACGCATGCCGCCCGAGGATCCGTCCGGCGTGGTGACGAGGGCCGCGATCCGGCCGAGTTGTTCCTCCTGCACGGCGCCCATCATGACGGCCGCCCGGGCACAACGCCGCACGGGGCCACGCGATCTGCCTCTCCGGTCACCGGAGTGGTCACGAGAAGGGGCGGTGAGCGGTCCGGTGGAACCCTCGCCGGCCGGATGCGGACGCCTCGCGGCAGCATGTGCCGAGCCGTTGACGGACCCATGGCCGGACCCATGGCCGGACCCATGGCCGGACCGGTTGCCGGGTCCTTGGCCGGACCGGTTGCCGGGTCCTTGGCCGGACCGGTTGCCGGGTCCTTGGCCGGACCGGTTGACGGACCCATGGCCGGACCGGATCAGGCGTCCGTGCGCAGGAGACGGCCGGCGACGATCACGTGCACCTCCTCGCTGGCGTCGGCGAGCCGGGCGTTGAGACGGCCCAGCTGGTCGCGGAACAACCGCCCGGACTCGGTCGACGGCACGATCGACCATCCCACCTCGTCGGACACCGCCACCAGCGGCGCCCGGCGCTCGCGCCAGGCGGACAGGAGGGCGCCGATCTCGGCGTCGAGGGCGTCTTTCCAACCGGGCCGGTCGTCCCAGGCGCCGCAGCGGTCGAGCACACCGCTGAGCCAGGTGCCGACCGAGTCGAGGAGGATCGCCCGGCCGTCGGACGCCAGTGGTTGCGTGACGTCGATCGTCTCCAGCGTGCCCCACCAGTCGGGACGCCGCTGCTGGTGCTTGAGCACCCGCGCGGCCCACTCGTCGTCCTCGGGATGCTCGGTGGGACCGGGCTCGTCCGCGCCGGACTCCTCGTCGTCCGCGACCGGTTTCGGGCCGGTGGCCAGGTAGACCACCTCGGGCGCGGCGGACAGCATCTGCTCGGCGAACGCCGACTTCCCCGACCCGGACCCACCCAGCACCAGCACCCGCCCGACGCGCGGCGCCGGTGACGGCCCCGGTCCTGGTGACGGCTCCAGCCCGGGTGACGGCTCCAGCCCGGGTGACGGCTCCGGTCCTGGCGACAACTCGCCGAGAACCGTTCCGGCCCGCGCCAGCTCAGCCCCCCAGACCGGGAGGCAGGCCTCGAGCCGGGCCGGATGCGTCTCCCGGTGGCCGAGCCCGACGAGCAGAGCACGAGTGTGCTCACCCACCAGCCGCCGTGCGCGGAGCCGGGCGAGTGACCGGGCACAGGCGACCGAGGGCATCTCACCGGCGTCGGGTGGCGTGGCGTTCGAGGGCCCGAGAATCACGGTGTGCAGGGGGTTCCCGGATCGAGCGGTGTCGAGGGCATCGAGGATGCGGTCGTCGAGGTCACCGGCCTGGGGCGCCCAGAGAACCCCGTTCCCGGAAGAACCCGCGGCCTCGATCAGCAGGACCCCACCACCGAGTGACCGGAAGCGCGTCTCACCGATCCGGCGCTCCACACCGTCCGGAACCGGCTCCGCCTGGCCTCCGTCGTCAGCGGCGCTGAGTGCGCCAGCGACCGGGTCGTCGGCACCGGCATCTCCGACGCCGTCGGCAGCGCTCGGCCCCACGGCCGCACCGGACTCGTGGGCCGAACCGGACTCGTGGGCCGCACCGGACTTACGAGCCACGTCGGACTCGTGGGCCGCGCCGGACTCCTGGGGTGCGCCCGAGTCGCGGAGCGCGCCGGACCCGGCACTCGCGGCCGACCGGGCACTCGCGGCCGACCGGGCACTCGCGGCCGACCGGGCACTCGCGGCCGACCGGGCACTCGCGGCCGACCGGGCACTCGCGGCCGACCGGGCACTCGCGGCCGACCGGGCACTCGCGGCCGACCCAGCGCTCGCGGCCGACCCAGCGCTCGCGGCCGACCCAGCGCTCGCGGCCGACGCGACCGACGCGTCCACCATCACCGCCCAGCCACCCGACGACTCGAGCCGCGCCGGCCCGACCCGTATCCCGTGCCGCCGCGCCCGTGAGCACACGGCGCACGGGCACCCCGCCACCGGGAACCCCTCGGCCGGACCGGTGGCGCTGAGCGTCAGCCGCATGATCGCCTCTTCATCGTCGGAACGGGTTCAACGGGACGAGCCGCGAGCCGGGACAGAACGGACCACGGATTCTGCTGGCCGGGCGGACGGATTCACGTACCGTAGGGACGTGAATTCCTGGACCTGGCAGTACGAGGCAGCGGACGGCTCGGCCATGACCGGTTCCGAGCTCCCACGCACCGGATTTCCCAATCAGGCCGACGCCGAGAGCTGGGTCGGGGAGAGCTGGCACGACCTCCTCGCCGCCGGGGTGGAACAGGTGAGCCTGTTCAACGCCGGCGACAAGGTCTACGGCCCGATGAGCCTGCGCCCCCTGGCCTGAACCGGGGCCGGACCGGGCCTGAACCGGGGCCGGACCGGGCCTGAACCCGATTCCGGGGCCCGGTTCGTCAGACGCGCGGCTGCACCGGCGGACGGCCCTTCGGCGCCCGCCGGCTGGTCCACGTGACGTCACGGTTCACGGCGTCGCCGAGCACCTCGTCGATGCGGGCCAGCAGCTCCGGCTCGAGCTTCACCCCGACCGCGGCGACGTTCTCCTTGACCTGCTCGGGCCGCGAGGCGCCGATGATGGCCGCGGCCACGTTCGGGTTCTGCAGCACCCACGCCACACCCAGCTGCGCCTGCGTCAGCCCGGCCTCGGCCGCGAGCGGCGCCAGGCCCTGCACCCGTTCCAGCACCTCGTCTTTCATCCAGCGGGAGATGAAGTCGGCGCCGCCGTTGGTGTCGGTGGCGCGGGAGCCGGCGGGCGGGGCCTGACCGGGCCGGTACTTGCCGGTGAGGATGCCCTGCGCCAGCGGGGAGAACACGATCTGGCTCACGCCCAGGTCGCGGCTGGTGGGCACGACCTCTCCCTCGATGACCCGCCAGAGCATCGAGTACTCGGGCTGGTTCGAGATCAGGTGGATGCCCAGGTCGTCGGCGAGCACCCGGCCGGCCCGGATCTGGTCGGCCGTCCACTCGCTCACGCCGATGTACAGCGCCTTGCCCGAACGCACCACGTCGGCGAACGCGAGCATGGTCTCTTCGAGCGGGGTCTCGGCGTCGAAGCGGTGCGCCTGGTAGAGGTCGACGTAGTCGGTCTTCAGGCGCCGCAGCGAGCCGTTGATCGACTCCATGATGTGCTTGCGCGACAGCCCGGCGTCGTTCGCGCCCTTCGGGCCGGTGGCCCAGTAGACCTTGGTGAAGATCTCCAGGCTCTCGCGGCGCTCGGACGCCAGCGCCTCGCCCAGCACGACCTCGGCCGCGGTGTTCGCGTAGGTGTCGGCGGTGTCGAACGAGGTGATGCCGACGTCGAGGGCCGCCCGCACGCACTGGGTGGCCACGTCGTTCTCCACCTGGGAGCCGTGGGTGATCCAGTTGCCGTAGGTCAGCTCACTGATTTTCAGGCCGCTGCGGCCGAGGTACCGATACTCCATGCCGGGGAGCTTATTGGGCACCCCCGACAAACTCGCGTCAGGAGGGGAACTCGCCCCGGTTCACCAGCGGGCGCGGCATCCGGCCCCGGCGGAACTGCAGCGCCCGCATCATGCCGTAGGTGCCTGCCCCGGCCGCGCCGGAACCGCTGCGGCCCTCGAACTTGGCGTCGACCTTCTTCTGGATGCGCTTGCGCAGCAGGTACGAGTCGACGGCCACGACCAGCACGAAGCCGTAGAGCACGACCAGCGAGACCAGACGCAGCGCGGGCACGTTGACCATGCCCATCACCAGTGAGATCAGCGCGACCGGCAGGAAGTACTCGCCGATGTTGCGCCGCGCGTCGATGTAGTCGCGGACGTAACGCCGGGCCGGGCCCTTGTCGCGGGCCGGCAGGAAGCGCTCGTCGCCACGGTTCATGCCCTCGCGCGCCTTGACGCGCTCCTCGCGGGCGGCGGCGCGGCGGGCCTCCTTGGCGGCCTTGCGCTCTTCCTTGGTGGCGCCCTTGGGAGCGGGCGGCGCACCGATCAGCGGGCGCTTGTTCCGCGCCTCCGACTCCCGGCGGGTGGGCGTGGGGCGTCCCTTGCCCCCCACCTTGACGGCCTGATCGGCCTGGGGCTCCTGGGGAGCGGCGGTCGATGCGGCCTTGTCACGTCCGAACACGGCATCAGAGTAACCGGCCCGGACCCCTGCTGTGCCCGTCCGCAGGTCACGAACCCGCCCGGACCCTCCCCGAAGGGGCGCGAAGGTGTCTCCGGGCGGCCCGAAACGGCAACGGAGCGGAATCGGACGGGAACCGGCTGTGCGAAGAAGCGGACAAGGGCACCCCGGACGTGGGAGCGTTGTCCTGCGGTCATCGTGCTTCCGCAGCCCGCCGGGCGGGTCGGCAGCGATGGTGCAGGATGACCGTCCGCGGGGACATACGCACGGGGTGGCAACGGAACGGCGCGTGGAGGGACCGCGTCGTCACCGGGCCGGGTCACCGCGGAAGTACACGAGTCACGCGTGACACGGCGTTGCACAACGGGGAAGCACGTCTCGAACGTGATCGATGGGACAGCTCCCGGGCCCGAACCATTCGGTGATCCGGCTCGTTGGAATACACGGTGTCGCGCACTGTCCGTATTCGAGCAACAACAGCATTGGGGGGTCGAGATGCCGGTCATCCAGCGGCGTGCCCAGGACACCCGCTCTGCGCTGCTCCACGCGGCTCGGCAGGTTTTCGCCGACGTGGGTTACAGCGACGCGAGCGTTGCCGAGGTGGTGTCGCGGGCCGGGTCCAGCGTGGGCAGCATGTACCACCACTTCGGTGGTAAGGCCGATCTGTACACCGCGCTCTACGACGGTTTCCAGACCAGGCAGGACGCCCGTGCCGACGGCGCGGTGCGCGAGGCCATGGCCGAGGGCGAGTGGGATCCGGTACGCCTCATGGCCGCCGGTTCCCGGGCGTTCCTCCAGGGAGCCTGGGCCGAGCGGGATCTCGCCCGGTTGTTCCTCACCGGCGACGGCCCGCCCGGGTTCGACGAGGTGCTGCGGGCCGGCTTCACCGGCTGGGCACAGCGCAGCGGGGCCAGCCTGAGGTCGTCCGACGGCCGACCGTTCAACCAGGCCCACCTGCTCGTCATCGGCTCGGTCATCGCGGCCGGGGCCCGGGAGGTCACCAACCAGCCCGACTCGCTCGCTGCGGCGGCCTTCACCGAAGACGTCGTGGGCATGCTCGACCGGCTCTGCGAGCCGTCCGGGCACCGTGAGCGGGACCTGGCCGAGCAGCCAGGCTGATCCGGGTCCGCCGGGCGTCCGGCGGGCAGTGACAACGGGGTCGTCACGGTCGCCACCTGAGGCCGGGGCGAAAGCATTTCAGGGGTTCACGCCCGATCGGGAGTGAGCCGCAGCACGGCGCAGCGACGGTGTATCGCGCCACACCGTCGCTGCTGGATAGTTTCGGGGGATGAGCCACGAGCCGTTTTCCCCCGATGTCGAATCCCTCCGTACCCGTCTCGCCGCACTGATGCCCGCTGTCCGGGCCGACCTGGAACGGCTCGTCCGGATCCCGAGCGTCTCCGCCGACGCGTTCGACCAGTCCACGCTGGAGACCAGCGCGAGCACGGTCGAGCAGCTGCTGCGTGACGCAGGCATCGACGACGTCGAGATCCTGCGGGTCGAGGGCGGCCGTCCGGCCGTGGTCGGCCGCCGTCCCGGGCCCGCCGGTGCCCCGACCGTCATGCTCTACGCCCACCACGACGTGCAGCCCCCGGGGGCCGAAGACGCCTGGGAGACATCCGCGTTCGAGCCCACCGAACGTGACGGCCGGCTCTACGCCCGAGGTGCCGCCGACGACAAGGCCGGGATCATGGCCCACGTCGCCGCGCTGCGTCTGCTCGGTGACGAGCTGGGCGTCGGCGTCGTGCTCTTCATCGAGGGCGAGGAGGAGATCGGCTCGCCGACCTTCACCGCGTTCCTCGAGACCTACCGCGAGCGCCTGGCCGCCGACGTGATCGTGGTGGCGGACTCGCTGAACCCGAAGGTCGGCACGCCCGGCCTGACCACGACGCTGCGGGGCCTCGTCGACGGCACGATCACCGTGCGGACCCTGAAGCACGCCGTGCACTCGGGGGTCTTCGGCGGTGCGGCGCCCGACGCCATGCTGGCCACGATCCGCCTGCTCGACTCGTTCTGGACCGCCGACGGCGCGGTGGCCGTCGAGGGCCTGACGGCGAGCGAGAGCGACGCGGCCGACTACCCCGAAGCCGATTTCCGTTCGGACGCCGGGGTTCTGGACGGCGTGGAGCTGATCGGCGGCGGCACGATCAACTCGCGGATCTGGACCCGTCCGGCGATGAGCGTCATCGGCATCGACGCGCCCGCGGTGGCGCAGTCGTCGAACACGCTGATCCCCGAGGTCCGGGTGAAGTTCTCGGTGCGTATCGCACCCGGGCAGGACCCGACCGCGGCGCTCGACGCGATCCGCGAGCACGCCCTCAAGAACGCGCCGTTCGGTGCGCAGGTCGAGGTGACCGAGGGGGAGAAGGGGCAGTCGTTCCGGGCCGACGTCGAGGGCCCGGTCTACGACGCCGCCCGCTGGGCGCTGGAGAAGTCCTGGGGCACGCCGTCGGTGGCCATCGGCATCGGCGGGTCGATCCCGTTCGTCGCCGATCTCAAGCAGACCTACCCGAACGCCAGCGTGCTGATCACCGGCGTCGAAGACCCCGACTCACGCGCTCACGGTGCCAACGAGTCGCTGCACCTGGCCGAGTTCGAGAAGGCCTGCCTGGCCGAGGCGCTGCTGCTGGCGGCGCTGGCCGAGCAGAACCGCGACAAGTAAGGACGCGTGAACTCACCGATCACGGTCGGTGGCACGAACGAGGGGGCCGGGTCGCGACAAGCGATCCGGCCCCCTCTCCGTTCAGATCCGTTCGAATCCCGTTCAGATCCCGGGCAGGGCCAGCATCTGGTCGAGCCCGACCCGCGCCCAGTGCGCCACCTCGGGGTCGACGACGATGCGGTTGACGGACCGCCCGGCCGCCAGCGACTCCAGCGTCCAGACCAGGTGCGGCAGGTCGATGCGGTTCATCGTCGAGCAGAAGCAGACCGTGCGGTCGAGGTAGGTGATGTTGAGCTCGGGGTGGGTGCGGGCCAGGCGCCGCACCAGGTTGAGCTCGGTGCCGATCGCCCACGAGCTGCCGGCCGGGGCCGCCTCGATGGTGCGGATGATGTGCTCGGTCGAGCCGACCTGGTCGGCCTGCGACACCACCTCGTGCTTGCACTCCGGGTGCACGAGAACCTGCACACCGGGTACGCGCTCGCGCACCGACGTCACGTTGTCGGCGGAGAACCGGCCGTGCACCGAGCAGTGCCCGCGCCAGAGGATCATCCGCGCGTCCTTCAGCTGCTGGACCGTCAGCCCTCCCATCGGCTTGTGCGGGTCGTAGACCACGCAGTCGTCGAGCGAGAAGCCCATCTGCGAGACCGCGGTGTTGCGGCCCAGGTGCTGGTCGGGCAGGAACAGGATCTTGCCGCGGCCCTCCGGGCGGCGACCGAAGGCCCAGGTCAGCGCCACCCGCGCGTTCGAGGAGGTGCAGACCGTGCCGCCGTGACGGCCGGTGAACGCCTTGATCGCGGCGGAGGAGTTCATGTACGTGACCGGGATGACGTCCTCGGCCACGCCGGCCTCGACCAGCGTGTCCCAGCACTCCTCGACCTGCGCGATCGCGGCCATGTCGGCCATCGAGCAGCCCGCGGCCAGGTCGGGGAGCACGACCTGCTGGTGCGAGGCGGTGAGGATGTCCGCGCTCTCGGCCATGAAGTGCACGCCGCAGAACACGATGTACTCGGCGTCCGGCCGGTTCGCCGCGTCGCGCGCGAGCTTGAACGAGTCGCCCATGACGTCGGCGAAGTCGATCACCTCGTCGCGCTGGTAGTGGTGCCCGAGCACGAAGGCGTTGCTGCCGAGCGCCTGCCGGGCCGCGTGCGCACGGGCCACCAGGTCCGGGTCGGACGGGGAGGGCAGGTCGCCGGGGCACTCGACACCGCGCTCGCTGCCCAGGTCCTGTGCACGACCGAGGAGGAGCAGCGCGGCGGGGGTGGAGGCCGGTTCGGCGAACGAGGGGGCGCCCAGAGGGAGTGACGCCGGTGCGAGCGAGTCGACCGGTCCATCGGTCCTCGTAGTCATTCGAACATCATCCCATGACATGATTTTCGCGTGCGTGTGGTCATCGCCCCGGACAGCTTCTCCGGCACCCTCACGGCCCCCGCGGCCGCGCAGGCTCTCGCGGCGGGCTGGCAACGCCATGCACCCGCCGATGACCTGGACCTTTGTCCACTCTCCGACGGCGGGCAGGGCTTCGTCGACGCGATTTCCGCGGCCAACGACGGACGCCTGGTGCCGGTCGAGGTGACCGGTCCGTACGGTTCCCCGCTGCTCGCCGTGCTTTTCGTCACAGAAGGTGAAGGCGGACAACTCACCGCATATCTGGAGTCGGCCCAGGCCTGCGCACCGCAGCCGGGGCAGGATCCGACCACGGCCACGAGTACCGGTCTGGGTGAACTGATCGCCGCCGCGCTCGAGACCGGTGCGACGAGGATCGTGGTCGGCGTCGGGGGAGTGGGCACCAACGACGGCGGCGCCGGGATGCTCGCCGGTCTGGCCGCCGCGCTGGACATCCCCGGGAAGCTGCCCCGCCACCCCGGTGAGATGCGGGGCATCGCCGCCGCCGACGTCCCCCAGTACAACGACCTGCGCGAACGCCTGAAGGACGTGGAGCTGGTGGCCGCCACCGACTCCGACGTGGTGCTGCTCGGTTTCAAGGGCGTCAGCGCCCTGCACGCGGCCGCGAAGGGGGCGACCCCGCAGCAGGCGCAGGACCTCGACCTGGCCATGGCCGACTTCGCCCGGGCCGCCGTCGACGCCACCGGCCAGCCGCAGAAGCTGGTCGCCCTGGCCGGTTCCGGCGCCGGCGGGGGCATCGGGTTCGGCCTGCTGCTGCTCGGTGCGACCCGGGAGATCGGTGCGTCGCTGGTCACCGACGTGGTCCGGCTGCCCGAGCGGCTCAGGGCGGCGGACGTGGTGGTCACCGGCGAGGGCAACCTGGACTGGGACTCGCTACGGGGCACGGTCATCACGGCCGTGGCCCACGTCGCCCAGAACCTGGCCGTGCCCACGGTCGCCGTGGCCGGGCAGGTGCAGGTGGGACGTCGCGAGCTGCTGTCGGTCGGCGTCGAGTCGGCCTACCCGGTCGCCCGCACGCCGCAGGAGGTGCAGGCCTCGCTGGCCGACCCGGCCGGGCGCCTGGCCGACCGCGCGGAGCGGGTGGCCCGCACCTGGTCGCCCCGGAGGTGACGTATTCTCGGGAGATCGGGAATTACCGGGGCGGTGTCGTCGCTGAACGCATCTGCAGACGTGGCGCTCACGCCGACAACGGCATGGGCGCATCCGGATGAACCGGCCGACCTGACCGTTCAACGAGCAGGAGAACTACCCATGACCGTCAACGAGACCGAGCAGAGCACCGACACCAAGACCCACGGTGTGCTGCTCACCGACGTTGCCGCCGGCAAGGTGAAGAGCCTGCTGGAGCAGGAGGGCCGCGACGACCTGCGCCTGCGCATCGCCGTCCAGCCCGGCGGCTGCTCCGGTCTGGTCTACCAGCTCTACTTCGACGAGCGTTCGCTCGACGGTGACCTGGTGCGCGACTTCGACGGCGTGCAGGTCGTCGTCGACCGCATGAGCTCCCCGTACCTCGAGGGCGCGAGCATCGACTTCGCCGACACGATCGAGAAGCAGGGTTTCACCATCGACAACCCGAACGCCGGCAGCAGCTGCGCCTGCGGTGACAGCTTCAGCTGATCCGCACCTGATCCCCCACGAGACCGGTCGTCCGCACTGCGGGCGGCCGGTCCCGTGTTTTGACCGCATCCACCCGGGTAGGGTGACTGGTCGTGCGTATCGCGGTTACCGGGTCCATTGCGACCGACCACCTGATGACCTTCGACGGCCGGTTCGCCGACAGCCTCCTGAAGGAGCAGCTGGAGAAGGTGTCCCTGTCGTTCCTCGTGGGCGACCTGCAGATCCGGCGCGGAGGCGTCGGCTGCAACATCGCCTTCGGGCTCGGCAATCTCGGCCTGCGCCCGCTGCTGGTCGGGTCCGCCGGTGAGGACTTCGCCGACTACCGCTCGTGGCTCGAGCGTCACCACGTCGACTGCTCGGGGGTGCGGATCTCGCAGACCCAGCACACCGCCCGGTTCGTCTGCACCACCGACGCCGAGCAGGCCCAGATCGCCTCGTTCTACCCGGGGGCGATGTCCGAGGCCAACCAGATCGAGCTCGCCCCGCTGGGCGCGCAGAGCCCCATCGACCTGGTCGTGATCAGCCCGAACGACCCGGAGGCGATGCTGCGCCACACCGAGGAGTGCCGCAGCCGGGGCATCCCGTTCGCGGCCGACCCCTCGCAGCAGCTGGCCTGGGCCGACGGCCCGCTCATCCGCCAGTACGTCGACGGGGCCACCTACCTCTTCAGCAACGACTACGAGGCCGGCCTGATCGAGTCCAAGACCGGGTGGAGCGCGGCCGAGATCCTCGCCAAGGTCGGCATGCGCGTCACGACCCACGGTGAGAAGGGCGTCTTCATCGAGGTCGAGGGCGCCGAGACGGTGCACGTGCCGATCGTCCCGGCGACCAAGCTCGCCGACCCGACCGGCATCGGCGACGCGTTCCGTTCCGGTTTCCTGGCCGGCATCGCCTGGGGCCTGACCCCCGAGCGCAGCGCCCAGGTCGGGGCCACCCTCGCCACCCTGGTGCTCGAGACCGTCGGCCCGCAGGAGTACAACCTGTCCCGCGCCGCCTTCCTCGAGCGTTTCACCGGCGTCTACGGTGCGAGCGCGGCGGCCGAGATCGAACCGCACCTGGTCACGTTCCGGCCGTAGCCCGATGAGCGCCCAGCCCGTGGAACCCGTCGAACCGGTGGCCAGCCGGTACGCCTTCGACCTGTCGGTGGCCGTGCCCGGGGAGGACCTGATCGGGGTCGGTGCCGACCTGGAGCCGGGCACGCTGCTGTCCGGCTACCGGTCGGCGGTGTTCCCGATGGGCCTGGGCCGGCACGGCCGCGGGCCGATCGGCTGGTGGTCGCCCGACCCGCGGGGCGTGCTGCCGCTGTCCGGGCTCAAGGTCAGCCGCTCGCTGCGCAAGGCCGTGAACACCTTCGAGATCCGGGTGGACTCGGCGTTCGAGGAGGTCGTGGCCGGCTGCGCCGACGTGCGCCGGCCCGGCCGCTGGATCACGCCGCGCATCGCCGAGGCCTACCGCCGTCTGCACGACCTGGGCTGGGCCCACTCGGTGGAGTGCTGGCGCGACGGCCGGCTCGCGGGAGGCCTGTACGGCGTGGCGATCGGCGGGCTCTTCGCGGGGGAGTCGATGTTCCACCGCGAGACCGACGCCTCGAAGGTCGCCCTGGTCGGCCTGGTGCGCCTGCTCACCCAGGACGGCGGGGACGACGCCGACCGGCGGCTGCTCGACGTGCAGTGGCGCACCGACCACCTCGGCAGTCTGGGCGTGGTCGAGATCCCGCGCGAGGACTACCGCGCCCGGCTGGAACAGGCGCTCCTCCTGCCGCGACCCGCCGTGTTCGACACCCTGCCCTGAGCAGGATCTCAGACCCGCACCGAGCTCCTCAGGAACGCGCCGGTCTCGTCCGCCGTCCACTCCTGGTCCACCAGCTCCGCCGACCGCATCCGGCACCAGGCGGCGATGTCCGGCTCGGCCGCCGCGTCGGTGCTCAGCACCACGACCACCGTGCCCGGGGCCGCGACCCGAGCGGCCCCGGCCAGCCGGATCACCGGCAGAGGGCACCGCAGACCGCGTGCGTCCACCACCACGTCCACCATCGCGAAACCCCTCACAGGCCGTCGGCGCCGAGCATCGCCCGCACGCGCGCGACCGCGCCGGGGAGAACGGCGCAGAACCCTTCCACGGCCTGGCGGGTCACGTCCACCGGCAGCCCGACCCGGACGTTCCCGTGCGTCAGCACCCCCATCGCCGCCAGCACGTGACTGGGCTCCAGCGTCGAGGCGGTGCAGGCCGATCCCGACCCGACCGCGTACCCGTGCCGGTCCAGGTCGTCGACGATCGCCTCCCCGTCCACGTACAGGCAGGAGAAGGTGACCAGGTGCGGCAGCCTCCCGTCGGGATCGCCCACCACCTGGGTGTCGGGAATCGTGGCGGCCACCGCCCGGATCCGCCCCGTCAGCTCCCGTCGCCACGAGTCCGTCTCCGCGCGAGCGGCCGACAGCGAGCGCAGCACCACCGCCGCCGCGAGCGCCGAGGGCACCGACACCGTGCCCGGCACCTTCTCGGTTCCGTCGTCGGCGGGGGAGGGGGACACCCAGCGGGTGTTCGCCCGGATCCCCAGCACACCCAGCCCGGCCGGGGCACCCCACGCCCGGGGGTCGGCCGTCAGCAGGTCCCAGCCCGCCGGCACCGGAGCGTGCCCGGCGCTCGCGGCCGCGTCGACGAGGAGTGGCACGGACGACGCGCGGGTCGCCTCCGAGACCCCGGTCACCGGCTGGAGCGTGCCCACCTCACCGTTGGCGCTCTGCAGGCAGGCGAGGGCGACGCCCTCGGTGCCCACCGCATCCGCGAACGCCTCCTGGTCGACACGCCCGGCCTCCGAGACTTCGATGAGAAATGGATCACCCCCGAACCGGGCGGCGTGCAGCACGGACGAGTGCTCCACGGCCGAGGCGACCACCCGCGTCCCCACCCGCCGGCGGGCCCGCAACGTGCCCAGCACCGCCGCGTGCACGGCCTCGGTGTGGGAGCCGGTGAAGACGATCTCCTCGGTGCGGGCGCCCAGGTCGGCGGCGATCGACTCCCGGGCCCCCTCGAGCAGCAGCCGTGCGGCGCGCCCCTCCCGGTGCAGGCGGCGGGGGTCGGCCCAGCCCTCGTCCACGGCCGCCCGCCAGGCCTGCAGCCCCGACGGGTGAACGGGGGCCACCGACGAGGCGTCCAGGTACGCACGATGCGTCCCTGCTCCGGACGGGTGAGGATGTGCGGGTGCCCCATCGGGTCCCGCAGGTGGGCCGGAAGTCATCCCGGCAGTGTCTCTCGTCTCTGGTGCGCCACGCCGATAACCAAGCCGGACCCATCGCAGGTGCCGTCACAGGCACCCGCTACCCTGCTCACGAACGAGAAATCGGGAGCATGAAACATTCAGTAAAAGCACTCGGTGTGGAGGCTGTGACCCCGCACCGGGACGAGACCGTGGGAAGGCCGCCGTTGCGTTCGCACGAGGGGTTGGCGCGTCGGCGCGCCCGTGCAGTTGCCGTGGGTTTGGCCGGCACTGCCCTACTGACTTTGTCCGGCTGCACCGACCAGGTGCAGCGTGGCTGGATGCCCAGCACGAAGGACACGACGAATCAGACCGGCAAGATCATGGACCTGTGGGTCGGGTCCTGGATCGCCGCCCTGATCGTGGGTGTCATCGTCTGGGGTCTGACGATCTGGTGCATGATCGTCTACCGGCGCCGTAAGGGCGAGACCGGTTTTCCGGCCCAGATCCGCTACCACCTGCCGCTCGAGGTGATGTACACCGTCGTCCCCGTGATGATGGTGGCCGTCCTCTTCGGGCACACGGCCAACATCCAGTCCGAGCTGCTGTCCACCAAGACCAAGCCCGACGTCACCATCGGCGTCGTCGGCAAGCAGTGGTCGTGGGACTTCAACTACAAGGACTCCGACGTCTACGAGACCGGCGTCATGGGTCAGCTCGACGGCCAGGAGGGCGCGGAGGCCGAGCTTCCGACGCTGTACCTGCCCGTCAACAAGCTGGTCCAGTTCGATCTGACCGCTCGTGACGTCATCCACTCGTTCTGGGTGCCCGCGTTCCTCATGAAGATGGACACGGTGCCCGGCATCGAGAACAACTTCCAGGTGCGGCCGCAGCGCGAGGGCACGTTCAAGGGCAAGTGCGCCGAGCTGTGCGGTGAGTACCACTCCGAGATGCTGTTCAACGTCAAGGTCGTGAGCCAGGCCGAGTACGACCAGCACATGGCCGACCTCGAGGCGAAGGGCAACACCGGCCAGCTCGGTGAAGACCTGAACCGCAGCGAGATGGCGCCCTCGGACTCGAACGCCGAAGAAGCCGGCAACAGCAACGCGCAGGGCGCTTCGAAGACGACCGCAGGGGTGAAGTAATGACAGCAGCCTTCGAGGCGTCGGACGCGGGCTACATCGCCCGTCCGGTGCCGCTGAAAAAGGGGCTCAACGCCGTCAAGTGGCTGACGAGCACCGACCACAAGGTGATCGGCAACCTCTACCTCGTCACCTCGTTCATCTTCTTCCTGCTGGGCGGCCTGATGGCCGTGCTGATCCGCCTCGAGCTCTGGGAGCCCGGGATGCAGATCGCCAGCAGCAAGGAGCAGTACAACCAGCTGTTCACCATGCACGGCACGGTGATGCTGCTGATGTTCGCGACGCCGCTGTTCGCCGGTTTCGCCAACGCGATCATGCCGCTGCAGATCGGCGCGCCCGACGTGGCGTTCCCGCGGCTGAACATGCTGTCGTACTGGCTGTACCTGTTCGGCAGCCTGATCGCGGTGGCCGGCTTCCTCACCCCGCAGGGTGCGGCCTCGTTCGGCTGGTTCGCCTACGCGCCGCTGTCGAACGCGGTCTACTCGCCCGGTCTGGGCGGTGACCTCTGGGTCTTCGGCCTGGCGATGAGCGGTCTGGGCACCATCCTCGGTGCGGTCAACTTCATCACCACGATCATCTGCATGCGCGCACCCGGCATGACGATGTTCCGGATGGGCCTGTTCACCTGGAACATCCTGATCACCTCGATCCTGGTGATCATGGCCTTCCCGCCGCTGGCCGCCGCGCTGCTGGCGCTGGGTGCCGACCGGCGCTTCGGGGCGCAGGTGTTCGAGCCCGAGAACGGTGGCGCCATCCTCTGGCAGCACCTGTTCTGGTTCTTCGGCCACCCCGAGGTCTACATCATCGCGCTGCCGTTCTTCGGCATCGTGAGCGAGGTCCTGCCGGTCTTCAGCCGCAAGCCGATCTTCGGTTACAAGACGCTGGTCTTCGCGACCATCACCATCGCCGCGCTGTCGGTGTCGGTGTGGGCCCACCACATGTACGTCACGGGTCAGGTCGCGCTGCCGTTCTTCGCCTTCATGACGATGCTGATCGCGGTCCCGACCGGCGTGAAGTTCTTCAACTGGGTCGGCACCCTCTGGGGCGGGTCGATCACCTTCGAGACGCCGATGGTCTTCTCCATCGGCTTCCTGGTGACCTTCCTCTTCGGTGGCCTCACCGGCGTCATCCTGAGCTCCCCGCCGCTGGACTTCCAGCTGTCCGACTCCTACTTCGTGGTGGCGCACTTCCACTACGTGGTGTTCGGCACCGTGGTGTTCGCGATGTACGCGGGCTTCTACTACTGGTGGCCCAAGCTCACCGGCAAGATGCTCGACGACCGTCTCGGCCAGGTGCACTTCTGGATGACGTTCATCGGCTTCCACAGCACCTTCCTCATCCAGCACTGGCTGGGTGTCGAGGGCATGCCCCGCCGGTACGCCGACTACCTCCCGGAAGACGGCTTCCAGCTGTACAACCAGATCTCCACGGTCGGTTCGGTCATCCTGGCCCTGTCGGTGGTCCCGTTCGCGTGGAACATCTACAAGACGGCCAAGCACGCCCCCGACATCACGGTCGACGACCCCTGGGGTTACGCCGGCACGCTGGAGTGGGCCACGTCCTGCCCGCCGCCGCGGCACAACTTCAACTCGCTGCCGCGTATCCGGTCCGAGCGCCCCGCGTTCGACCTGCACCACCCCGAGATCGCGGCTGCCGACCACCCCACGCCGAACAAGGGCCTGCTCACGCAGATCTACGGCGAGGGTGACGTGCACGAGCGGGGTCCGGGCCTGAACGGCGACGACGAGCCGGGCAACAACGCCGGCAACCAGGGGGTGCAGAAGTGAAGATCGAGAAGTGGATTTTCATCGGCGGCACGCCGTTCTTCCTGGCCTTCGCCATCGCCTACGGCCTGGTGACCGGCTGGGACGAGCCGGTCGGCATCGCCTGCCTGTTCCTCACGGCCGGCCTGTCGATCATGATCGGTGGCTACCTGGCCTACACGGCCAAGCACATCGACGCCCGTCCCGAGGACAACCCCTACGGCGAGATCGCCGAGGGGGCCGGTGAGCTCGGCGAGTTCGCTCCGCACTCGTGGTGGCCGCTGGCCGCCGCGGCCAGCGCCGCGATCGTGTTCGCGGGCATGGCGATCGGCTTCTGGCTGGTCGCCATCGGAGCGGTCCTGCTGTGCATCGGCCTGGTCGGCTGGGTCTACGAGTTCTACCGGGGTGAGCACGCTCACTGAGCTGCCACCTCGCCTGCGGCGCCCACCTCCTCCCGTTCGGGAGGGCGTGGGCGCCGCGTGCGTTTGCCCCTGCACTGGTCGGCCCGGGGGACAATTCCTGAGAATGCTTGACGAATCCCTAATGATTCGGGTGAGTCTCATGAGGTACCGATAGACTTCCTTTAGCGCAACATTGCAACCGAAGCACCGATGGACGCGTCTTAGAACTGTTGGAACGCAGTCGGAACCTCTTCAGTCAGGTGGGTAGCGAAGTGAGCAGTCGTGCCGTCGTCCGGGGCCGGTCCCGCAGGGTGGGAGCGTTCGCCGCTGCCCTCGCGGCCGTGATCGCCCTGGCCGGATGCAATTCCGACGACTCCGGCACGGCCGGGTCGGGCGGCTCCGGGTCGCAGGAGACGCAGGTCGCGGCCGCGCCCGCCGAGATCACGATCACGCCCGACGACGGCACGAAGAAGGTCAAGACCGCGAAGAAGGTCAAGGTCGCGGTGGCCGAGGGCACCATCTCGGACGTGCGGGTGGCCTCGGCCACCGGTTCCAAGATCAAGGGCAGCCTTAACGCTGACAAGACCGAGTGGACCAGCAAGACCAAGCTGAAGGCCGCCACCGGCTACACGGTCGCCGTCACCGCCGCCAACACCGACGGGGTCGCCGCCGAGAAGTCCGCGTCGTTCTCCACGATCGTCCCCGACGGCCAGGTCACCGCATACACGGTGCCGGGCAACGGCTGGACCGTGGGCGTCGGCATGCCGATCGTGGTGCACCTGTCGAAGGCGGTCAGCGAGAGCAAGCGCGACGCCGTGGTCGACGCGCTGAAGGTCGACACCGGTGACGACAAGATCGAGGGCGCCTGGGCCTGGATCGACTCGCAGCAGGTCTGGTACCGCCCGAAGGACTACTGGCCCACCGGCACCAAGGTGAAGGTCACGGCCGACCTGACCGGCGTCGAGGTGCAGAACGGCGTCTGGGGCAAGAAGCAGAAGACCCAGTCGAAGTTCAGCATCGGCTCCGAGATGATCAGCACCGTCGACGTCGCCAAGCACACCATGACCGTGCGCAAGGACGGCAAGGTCATCAAGACCATCCCGGTCACCACCGGCAAGGCGTCGATGGCCACGCGCAACGGCATCAAGGTGATCATGAGCCGCGAGACCGTGCACACCATGCGCTCCTCCACGGTCGGCATCCCCGAGGACAGCGAAGACGGCTACAACATCGACGCCAAGTTCGCGATGCGCCTGACCAACAGCGGTGAGTTCATCCACGCCGCGGACTGGTCGACGGGGTCGCAGGGCCGGGCCAACGTCAGCCACGGCTGCACCGGTATGAGCGACGCGAACGCCAAGTGGCTGTTCGACCGGTCCAAGGTGGGTGACGTGGTGGTCTACAAGAACAGCACGCGCGAGATGGAGAAGATCAACGGCTACTCGATGTGGAACACGTCGTGGTCGGGGTGGCAGAAGTTCGACGCCTGAGTCTCCAGCCGCACCATGAGGGACGCCCCGGTCAGGTGACCGGGGCGTCCCTCATTTTTGGTGGTTCAGGCGTTGGTAGCGGCGACCCAGCGCTCGAGAACACCCGCTGCGGCGCCGCTGTCGATCGATTCGGCGGCCTTCTGCACACCCTCGCTGATCTGCTTGACCAGATCCCCTTCGGAGGCGCTGGAGGCCGCCAGAGCGGCCCCCGCGTTCAGCAGCACGGCGTCGCGCACCGGCCCGGTCTTCCCGGCCAGCAGGTCACGCACCACCTGGGCGTTGTGCCGGGCGTCGCCGCCGCGCAGGTCGTCGAGCGTGGCGCGCGGCAGACCGAGGTCGGCCGGGTCGAACAGCGACTCGGTGACCGTGCCGCCGCTGACCTGCCAGATCCGCGAGGGGCCGGTGGTGGACAGCTCGTCGAGGCCGTCCTCCCCACGGAAGACGAGCGCCTCGTCGCCCCGGTCGGCCAGGACGCCGGCCATGATCGGGGCCATCCGCAGGTTCGCGCAGCCGATCGCCGAGGCGGCCGGACGCGCCGGGTTGGTGAGCGGGCCGAGGAAGTTGAACGCCGTCGGCACCTTGAGCTCGGCCCGGGTCGGGCCGGCGAACCGCAGCGCCGGGTGGAACTTCATCGCGAACAGGAAGGTGATGCCCACCTCGTCGGCCACCGCCGGCACCCGCTCGGGCGGCAGGTCGAGCCGCAGGCCCAGGGCCTCCAGCACGTCGGCGGCCCCGGAAGACGAGGACGCGGCCCGGTTGCCGTGCTTGATCACCCGCACGCCCGTCCCGGCCGCCACCAGTGACGACATGGTCGAGATGTTGACCGTCTTGTGCATGTCGCCACCGGTGCCGACGATGTCGACGGCGGGGCCGGCGATCTCGATCGGCACCGCGTGGCGCAGCATCACCTCGACCAGCCCACCCAGCTCCTGAACCGTCTCACCCTTGGCCCGCAGGGCGACCAGGAAGGCGGCCAGCTGTACCGGGTTCGAGCGGTCGGTCATGACCTGTTCCATCGCCCACTCGGCCTCGTCGCGGGAGAGGTCCTGCCCGTTGACGAGCGTGGTGATCAGGTACGGCCAGCTGATGGTGGGCATGCGTCGGTCAGCCTCTACGTCGACGGGCGAGGACGGTGATCGCCTCGGCCAGGGCACGGGGGTCAAGGGGATGCGGCACCGCGGCGTCGGCCCGCGACCAGGTCGCCAGCCAGGCGTCCTGCGGGCGGCCGGTGAGCACGAGCACCGGCGGGCACTCGAAGATCTCGTCCTTGAGCTGACGGCACATCCCCATGCCGCCGGCCGGGGCCGCCTCACCGTCGAGGACCAGCACGTCGAACGCACCGGAGTCGACGGCCGAGATCACGGCCGCCGGCGTGGCGCACTCCTGCCACTGCACCGGCGGGAGGTCGGAGGCCAGGCGCTTGCCGATCGCCGTGCGCACCTTGCCCCGGGTCTGGGCGTCGTGGCTGTAGACCAGCAGCGAGATGGGCCGGGGGCCGGCGACGGGGGCGTCGCCGGAGAGCCGGGCGTCCTCGTGGTCGGGGGCCTTCGGGGTCGTGGTGTGGCCCAGCGGCCCGTCGGACTGGTGCTGGGCCTGGGCAACGGCTCCGGGCCGGGTCGAGGTCGTCGTCATCGATCGTCTCCTGGATCGTCCGCATCGTCGGCAGCGGGAGGTTCGCCTGGCCCGTCCACACCCGGGGTCGGGGGAGGAGTGGCACACGATCTGACCCTTGGCGAGTGCCTGCGTGTCGCTCGTGATCGTACCGAAGCGGAGGATCCACGCGTCACCGGCCGTCGAGGTCCCGTGACCTGGGTCCCGTGACCCGGGGCCCTGGTCCCGGGTCCCTTGTCCCGGGTCCCTTGTCCCGGGTCCCTTGTCCCGGGTCCCTTGTCCCGGGTCCCGAAGCGCCCGGCGGGCCCGACACGCCGGGCGAGGGAAATTTCACGTACAGAGGTGCCGAATGTCTCGGCGTGTCGGCGGAAATTGCCCTCCGAACGTGGGGTGGGGGCAACAGGAAGGCGTCAAGGGCGCCGAAGAACCCTGACGTGACGTCCCCAGACGAGCAGCTCCGTGCGATGGCTGCGGCTCAATTCCACGAAGCCCGCGAATTAGGGAACGTAGAGCTTGCGAAACCCCGTTCCACCTGCGGGAAGCTCGCTCAGGACACGGTTAGGACACGGCGCGGACCACACAAGTGCCCCCCGCCCTTCATCCGGATCGACGTGAGGCCATAATGACGCCCGTGGCATCCGTAGCGGCAGTAGACGGCCCGGCTGGGCCGAACGTTCATGCGACTCTCAACCGACCCAACATGGTTCAGGTCGGCACGATCGTTTGGCTCAGCAGTGAGCTGATGTTCTTCGCGGGTCTCTTCGCGATGTACTTCACGATCCGTGCCGTGCAGCCCGACCTGTGGGCGGTGGAGCCGCTCAAGCTCGACATCCCCTTCTCCACGGTCAACACGATCAACCTGGTGCTGAGCTCCGTGTGGTGCCAGATGGGCGTGTTCGCCGCCGAGCGCTTCCAGCCCGGTGCCCTCGGCACCTGGTGGGCGCCCTGGACGCGGGAGCACGGCTTCCGCAACTGGGGCATGCGCGAGTGGTACCTGCTGACGTACGTCGCGGGCGCGATCTTCATCTGTGGCCAGGTGTACGAGTACACCCACCTGATCGGCGAGGGCCTGACCCTCAGCAGCTCGGGGTACGGATCGGTGTTCTACCTGACCACCGGCTTCCACGGCCTTCACGTCACGGGCGGGCTCATCGCCTTCCTGCTGATCATCGGCCGCAGTTTCGCGGCCAAGCGGTTCGGGCACGCCGAGGCCACCAGCGCGATCGTCACGTCGTACTACTGGCACTTCGTCGACGTGGTCTGGATCGGTCTCTTCTTCGTCATCTACGTCATCAAGTGAGCCACCGGTGACTGAGAAATCGCTGGGCGTCCCGCCCGTACGCACCCCGGAACGTAGGAGTTTCACATCGTGAGCGCACTCGCTGCCCGGCGGCGGCACCCGTTGGCCACGGCACTCATCGTGCTGCTCGGCCTGCTCGTGACGGGCGTGGCCTATGCCGCCGTCATGCCCAGCACGGCGGATGCGTCGACCAGCTCGGCCTCGGCCGACGACCTGGAGCAGGGCAAGAAGCTGTTCCTGGCCAACTGCTCCACCTGTCACGGCATCGACGCCGAGGGCCGTAACGAGGCTCCCTCGCTGATCGGTGTCGGCGCGGCCGCCGTCGACTTCCAGGTCGGCACCGGCCGGATGCCGCTGGCCGCCTCGGGCCCGCAGGCCCCCGAGGCCCCGGTGCGCCTGAACGACGAGCAGACCGCCCAGCTGTCCGCCTACGTGGCGAGCCTGGGCGCCGGCCCGTCCATCCCGACCGACGACATGATCGACCCCGCCGAGGGCGACGCGTCCAAGGGCGCCATGATCTTCCGCACCAACTGCGCCATGTGCCACAACTCGGCCGGCGCCGGCGGTGCGCTGACGAAGGGCAAGTTCGCCCCGAGTCTCGACGACGTCAGTTACAAGCACATTTACGAGGCCATGGTCAGTGGCCCGCAGTCGATGCCGGTCTTCCCGGACACCACCATCTCCCCGGAGGAGAAGCAGGACGTCATCGCCTACCTCGCGACGATCCGGGAGACCCCGAACCCGGGTGGTCTCTCCCTCGGCCGGCTCGGACCGGTCTCCGAGGGTCTCGTCGCCTGGATCGTCGGCCTGACGGTGCTGCTCGGCTTCGCCGTGTGGCTGGGGGCCAAGTCCTCGTGAGCAACGAAACGGGTGGGACGATGAGTACGAACGACCCGGACGACGAGGGCAAGGAGGTCGCCCGACACGAGGGCGACCTCCCCTCCAAGTTCGAGAACCCCGGCCTGCCGGCGCACCCGCACCGGCTGACCGACGTGGACCCGAAGACGGCCCGCCGGGCGGAGCGCCAAGTGGCGTTCCTGTTCCTGCTGTCGATGGTCGGCACGCTCGTGATGATCGTCGGGTACTTCGTGGTCAAGATGGACCACGACCTCGGCTTCGTCGCGTACCTCGAGCGGCTCGAGCTGTCGAACAAGGTCCTCGGCATCGGCATGGCGATCTCGCTGCTCGGCATCGGCGTCGGCGCCGTGCACTGGGCCAAGACGCTCATGCCGGACGAGGAGAAGATCGACTACCGGCACCTGCAGCGCGGTTCCGACGAGGAGCGCACCGAGGCCGTCGAGAAGCTGGCCACGGGTGTGGAGGAGTCCGGCTTCGCCCGGCGTCCCCTCATCCGCAACACGCTGCTCGGCGCCATGGCGCTGTTCCCGCTGCCGGGTGTGCTGCTCTTCCGCGACACCGGGCCGCTGCCCGGCCGCGACCTGGCCGAGACGTTCTGGAAGGCCGGCGACCGGCTCATGCTCGACCCGGAGGGTGGCCCGATCAAGGCCTCCGACATGGTCCTGGGCGCCGTCGCGCACATCCTCCCCGAGGGCATCGAGGAGTCCGAGCACCCGCTCAACGAGAAGGCCAAGGCCGCGGTCCTGCTGATCCGTCTCGAGGAAGACCTGCTGGCGCCGGAGTCGATCCCGGGCTCCTACGCCGGCATCGTCGCCTACTCGAAGATCTGCACCCACATGGGCTGCCCGGTGGCTCTGTACGAGCAGCGCACGCACCACCTGCTCTGCCCGTGCCACCAGTCGACCTTCGACCTCACGCAGAACTGCAAGGTCATCTTCGGCCCGGCCAAGCGCGCCCTGCCTCAGCTGGCGATCACGGTCGATGACGAGGGATATTTGGTGGCCAAGGCTCCGTTCTCCGAGCCCACCGGACCGAGTTACTGGGAGCGGTCGTCATGAGCGAGGGCGCACTCAACAAGGCCGGTGCGACCACCGGCAACTGGCTCGACGAGCGTCTCGGCGCGTCGAAGATCGTCAACGGCTTCTCGCGCAAGATCTTCCCCGACCACTGGTCGTTCATGCTCGGTGAGATCGCGCTCTACAGCTTCGTGATCCTTCTGCTGAGTGGAACGTTCCTGACGTTCTTCTTCGTTCCCAGCGCGGCCGAGGTCGTCTACGACGGCCCGTACACCACGCTCGCGGGCCAGCACGTGTCCGAGGCGTTCGACTCGACGATGCATATCTCGTTCGAGGTCCGTGGCGGTCTGCTGATGCGGCAGATCCACCACTGGGCGGCGCTGATCTTCGTCGTCTCGATGATCGTGCACATGTTCCGGATCTTCTTCACGGGCGCGTTCCGCAAGCCCCGTGAGATGAACTGGGTCATCGGCATGATCCTGGCGATCCTCGCCGTGGTCGAGGGCTTCCTGGGCTACTCGATGCCCGACGACCTGCTCTCCGGCAACGGTCTGCGCATCGCCCAGGGCATCGTCCTCGGTATCCCGGTGGTCGGCTCGTACATCAGCTACTTCCTGTTCGCCGGGGGCTTCCCGGGCGAGGCGTTCATCCCGCGCTTCTACGTGCTGCATGTGCTGCTCATCCCGGCGATCATGCTGGCGCTGATCACGGTCCACCTGATCCTGGTGGTCGTGCACAAGCACACGCAGTACCCCGGCCCGGGCCGGACGAACAGCAACGTGGTCGGCTTCCCGCTGTTCCCGATCTACACGGCCAAGGCCGGTGGCTTCTTCTTCATCGTGTTCGGTGTCACCGCCCTGATGGGCGCGCTGTTCACCATCAACGCGATCTGGGTCTACGGGCCCTACGACCCGTCACCGATCGGTGCCGGCGCCCAGCCCGACTTCTACATGGGCTTCCTCGACGGCGCCGTCCGGATCATGCCCGGGTTCGTGGAGTTCGAGATATGGGGCCATACGGTCTCGCCGAACATCTTCCTGCCCACGCTGGTGCTGCCGGGTCTGCTCGTGACGCCCGCGCTGCTCTACCCGTGGATCGAGGCGTGGGTCACCGGTGACAAGCGCGAGCACCACCTGCTCGACCGCCCGCGCAACGCCCCGACCCGTACCGCGCTCGGTGTCATGGCGATCACGACGTACACCCTGCTGTGGATCAGTGGTGGTAACGACGTCATCGCGACGCACCTGCACCTGTCGATCAACGACATCACGTACTTCCTGCGTGGTGCCGTGTTCATCGTGCCGGCGCTGGCCTACGTGATCACCAAGCGGATCTGCCTGGGTCTGCAGCGCAAGGACCGCGAGAAGGTCCTGCACGGCCGGGAGACCGGCCGGGTGTTCCGGACCGAGGAGGGCGAGGTCTTCGAGCTCCACGCCCCGCTCTCGGCCACGGACCGCTGGCTGCTCGTCGGCTTCGAGTCGCCGGAGCCCGCCCAGGCCCTCTCGGCCACGGACTCCTCCGGTGTCCGGCGCCCGGGCGGTCGTCTGGAGAAGGTGCGTCAGAAGATCAGCAAGTTCTACTTCGAGGACCGGGTGGCCCCGGTGACCCCGGCCGAGCTGGCCGAGGCCCACCACCACGGGCACCACGAAGAGATCTCGGCCAGCGGTGGTGGCGACGACAGCCACGCCGTGGGTGCGGGGCACTGATCACCTGAGCCGTTCCGGCTGAGCCTTCGAGGGCCGGCATCCATCCGATCGGGATGGGTGCCGGCCCTCGGGTTTTTGGCGGCTCCTCAATGACGGACGCGGTGAGCACCGCTCCCTTCCCGGTGCCCCTCCCGGGGGTGTCCAGGTGGCGTGGGTGCGCGATCCCTCGCCGGTTCCTGGTTCCCGGTTCCCGGTTCCGAAGACGCAGATGCCGTGCCTGTCGCGATGGCCCTCGTTCCGGATGTCGCCGGTGGCCGCTTGAGCTGTGGCCGCTTGAGCTGTGGCTGCTTGAGCTGTGGCTGATCGGCCGGTGGCCGGCTGGGTTCGTGATGTCGGCCGGCTCATGCGTGGCTGCCCCGTGGTGTTCTCTTCCGGGTGGGCCTCCGGCACCGTCTTCCGTGCCGACCGTGCCGACCGTGCCGACCGTGCCGACCGTGCCGACCGTGCCGACCGTGCCGACCGTGCCGACCGTGCCGACCGTGCCGACCGTGCCGACCGTGCCGACCGTGCCGACCGTGCCGACCGTGCCGACCGTGCCGACCGTGCCGACCGTGCCGACCGTGCCGACCGTGCCGACCGTGCCGACCGTGCCGTGCCGACCGTGCCGTGCCGACCGTGCCGAGCCGTGCCGAGCCGACCCGAGCCGACCCGCGGGCTGCCCCTGGCCTCAGCGGCCGCGGCTCGGGGTGATCGCCGGCTCATGGCGTGGGGCACCGGGTGTGGCTGCGCCCGAGGCTTTTTCGAGGAGCGCCCGGGAGTCGCGGATGTCGATCTCCTTGGGCAGCCGGTGCCGGGCCTGGGCCGCGCCGCGCACCGGCCAGGCCCAGGTGCCCTCGATCTCGACGAGGCGGGTGCCGGGCTGCTCGAGCCAGTTCAGCACGATCTCGGTCTCTTCGGGATGGGCGCTGGGATAAGGCACTTCGCGGGGTGTGACCACCTCGCCGGTGAGACTGAGCGCGTCGACGTAGGGCATCGGGTCGGCCCCGGCGGGGGAGACGGTGGTGCCGGCCAGGCGGCCGTGACGAACCAGGGCGAACTCCCAGCCGCCGTGCTCCTGACGCCGCGCGCCGATCAGGTGCGGGACGGCCGCGATCGGGGCCATCCGCTGGGCCCGGGCCGTGCCCCTCAGGTAGGACATCAGCCGGTCGCGGTGTTCGGCGGCCTCTTCGTAGCGCTCCAGCTCGGACAGCGACGTGGCCCGGCGCAGCGATGCCTCGACCACCTCGTCGGCCTCGCTCAGCATGGCCCCCCGCACCTGCTCGACGATGGCCGAGTAGCTGGGGATGTCGATGCCGCCGATGCACGGCGCACCGCAGCGCCCGATCTCGGCGAGGATGCACGCGGAGGCCTTCTTCGACGGCCGGCGGGGCAGTTTCGGGGTGCAGCGGCGCAGGTCGTAGGCCTCGTGCAGCGCCGCCACGGCGAGCTCGGCCTGCTCGCGCGAGGCGAACGGACCGGTGTAGGTGGCGCCGTCTGCCTGCACCTCGCGCACCACCGACAGACGCGGCCAGGCCTCGCTGGTGAGCTTCACCCAGGGCTTGCGCTCGGGGGCCTTGGACCGGCGGTTGTAGGGCGGGGCGTGCTCGGCGATCAGCCGCACCTCGCGCACCCGGGCCTCGAGCACGGTGGCGCAGGGGACCGGGGTGACCCGGGCGGCCCGCTTCACCATCTCGCGCATGCGGCTGCGCTGCTCGGCCGCGGTGAAGTAGTTGCGCACCCGGGTGCGGATGTTCACCGAGGTGCCGACGTAGAGCACCCGGTCTTTCTCGTCGCGGAACAGGTAGACGCCCGGACCGGTGGGCAGCCCGTCGGCGAGATGGCGCTTGCGGCGGGTGCTCTCGGGCACCTTGGCCGAATAGCCCCGCAGGTCGCCGAGGGTGGCGACGCCGAGCGTGCCGACGCGGCCGAGCAGGGCGTGCAGCACGTGCACGGTGGCCCGGGCGTCGTGCAGAGCGCGGTGGTCGGGCTCGATCGGGGAGCCGAAGAGCGCGGCCAGGGTGTGCAGTTTGCGGTTGGGCGCCTCGTCGCGACTGACGATGTGCCGCGCCAGCTTCACCGTGTCGATCACGGTGGGGGCGGGCCAGGGGTGGCCGAACCGCTCGCACGCGGCCTTCAGGAAACCCACGTCGTAGGGCGCGTTGTGGGCCACCAGCACACTGCCCGCGCAGAACTCGAGGAACGACGGCAGCACCGCGGCCACCGTCGGGGAGCCCGCGACCATCGAGTCGGTGATGCCCGTCAGCAGCGAGATGAAGGCCGGGATCGAGCTCTCGGGCCGGACCAGGGTCTGGAACTCGCCGAGGACCTCACCGCCGCGCACCTTGACCGCACCGATCTCGGTGATGCCGCCGTCGGCCGGGGCGCCGCCCGTGGTCTCCAGGTCGAACACCACGAAGGTGACGTCGGCCAGGGCCTGGGCGTCGACCCCGCTGGCGCCGGACACCACGAGTTCTTCGGGCCAGAGCGCCTCCTGAGTGGGCACGGGTGGTGTCGAGCTCATACGAGGACGGTATGCCCGGCCACCGACAGTCTTGGACGCGGGAGCCTCCGGGGGAGGTCCGAGGCCGCGAAATCAAGACTGTCGGTGGTCGCCCTTAGCGTCTGTGTCATCGGCAGAGAGCCGGTCGGGCCACGCGAACCATCCGGATCCACAGGGATCCACGAAAGATCCGTCAGGGCCCGCGAGCACCTTCGGAGGGGCACCATGCTGATCGACTGCGACTCCTGTGCTGTGCGCGGCCCGGCCTGCCGTGACTGCGTCGTCTCGGTGCTGCTGGGGGCGCCGGCGGTCCGGAACCCCGGCCGCACGCGCCATTCCGGTCCGGTGTCCCCGCCGGGTCGGGCTGTGGGAGAGCACCGGGACGGTCACCGCCGGGGGCACGAGGCAGAAACCGGTCACCACCTGAGCCACGAGACGGAAACTGCTCACCGCCTGGGGCACGAGACGGAAACCGCTCACCGCCCGGGGCACGAGCCGGAAACCGGTCACCACCTGGGCCACGAGGCGGAACTCGGTCACCGCCTGGGGCACGAGCCGGAGAGTGGCGTGGCCCCGGTGGCGGCGCGCGTGGGAGAGCGCGCGGGAGAGACGGTGCAACACAGGGTGGTCCAGGACATCGAGGCCGGCCACGCCACCATCGATCTCGACGCCCAGGAGCAGGCGGCCATCGCGGTTCTGGCCGGCGCCGGGCTGGTGCCGTCGCTGCGTCTGGTGGTGCGGCCGGTCGATCCCGACGAGGCCGGCGTCCTGAACTGGGACCACGAGCCACGTGATTCAGGTCGCACCGGTCGCCACGGTGATCACTCTGGGTTGCGCGCCGATCACCGTGCGGCGGGGTGAGTAATACCGGCCGTCACCAGGCGCAAAAGGGATGAAACCATCTAAGGGTAGATTTACTGAAGGTTAAGATTTCCTGTGTGATGTTAAGGGAGGTGTCGCTGAGGCGGGATCTACCAGCGGAGATAACGCTCCGCGCACCTGGGGCGGCAATGTGCTGGCTTTGGTAGGGGTGTCCGAGCCCGCTATGTTTCCTCCGTTCACAGACCGTTGTTGCGACCCCGAGGGCAGGATGCCGCGGGCGCGCAACTCGGCTCAGTCTCCGCCGCGACGATTCTCCCGTCGCGCGGGCACCAGAACGGAGAGCTCGCGCCTTGCGATCGGACGGTCCGACCACCGGCCAGCCCGCGGAAACGCGTGCGGCGGCCCAGAACTTCGAGGCGCGCGAGGATGTGCGCGACTCCGGGTCCGGCACCACGACGAGCACTCGCGTCGAGAACAGAACCACTGCCCCGCGGGGCAGTTCGTTCTTCCGCCGCCGCAACCCGGTCAACCTGCTGCGCCTGACCGGCTGGCGTCGCTTCGCCGGCGTGCTGGTGCCCCTGGCCCTGGCCGGTACGGCACTCTTCACGTCGCCGACGGCCTCGGCGGTGCCGAACCCGAGCGTCGCCGACGTCAAGAAGAAGGTCCAGAAGCTGAAGTCGGAGGCCGACACGGCCGCCGAGGACTACGTCGAGACCCGCGAGAAGCTGAAGTCGACGCAGGTCAAACTGAAGGCCGCGAAGAAGAACGTCGGCAAGCAGGAAGACCGCGTCAAGGTCCTCAAGAAGCAGGTCGGCCTGCTCGCGGCCGAGAGCTACAAGAAGGGTGAGCTGTCCACGCTGAGCGTGCTGCTCTCCGACGACCCCGAGGCGGCGCTCGCCAAGGCGGGTTACCTTCCCACGCTCTCCGCCCGCCAGAGCGGCGCCCTGAACGACCTGGCCGACGCCCAGCAGGCTCTCGTGGACACGCAGAAGTCCATGGAGAAGCAGATCCAGGTCATCAAGGCGTCCAACGTCAAGATGAAGAAGGCCCAGGAGACGGCGGACAAGAAGCTCGCCGCGGCCGAGGCCGAGCTGAGCACGCTCCAGGCCAGTGAGCGCGCCGAGGCCGAGGCCGACCCGAGCGGCGGCTCCGTGCCGGTCGGCTCCGGTGGCGGCGGCGGTGACTGCGCCAGCGGCATGGCGGCGGCCCCGTCCGCGGCGGCCAAGCAGGCCATCTCGTTCGCCTGCAACCAGCGCGGTCTGCCCTACGTCTGGGCCGCGGCCGGCCCGAGCTCGTACGACTGCTCCGGCCTCACCATGAAGGCCTACGCGTCGGCCGGTGTCTCGCTGCCGCACAGCTCCCGCATGCAGGCCGGTTACGGCACCTCGGTCAGCAACGCCAACCTGATGGCCGGCGACCTGGTGTTCTTCGGTTCGCCGATCAACCACGTGGGTATCTACCTGGGCAACAACATGATGGTGCACGCCCCGCGCACCGGTGACGTCGTCAAGGTGGCCAGCCTCTGGACCACCCCGGTCGCCGCGGCCCGCCTCGGCTGACCGACCGTTCCACCCGCAAGCCGTTCCACCCGCAAGCCGCTTCACCCGCAAACGGCCCTGACCTCGCGAGAGGTCAGGGCCGTTCTGCTTGGGCGTCGGCCATTTTCCGCATCACCGCCAGCGCCTCGGCGTCCGACGGAACGGCCAGCAGGTTCTCGGCGACGAACTCCGCGAGACCGGGATAGCCCGCCGCCTCGGTGGTGAACAGCCCGGCCGCGGCGGCCAGGTCGTAGTCACTGCGCCGCAACTGCACCCCGGGTCCCAGTAGTGCCCAATAGGCGCCCGGGACACCGGCATACGGCATGCCGACGCTGCCCGGATTCACGAACCGGCGCCGGTCGGCCAGTCGGTCGAACGGCATGTGGGTGTGGCCGAGCACGACCGTGGGCTCGTCGCAGTTCGCGAACCCCCGGGTGAAGTCTTCGACGGGCGAGTCGACCAGCACGATCTCGGTGTCGTCGCGGGTGGTGGCGTGGCAGAACCGCACCGGCCCGAGCCCGTCGACCTCCAGGCTCACCGACAACGGCAGGTCGCTGACGAGCTCCCGCTGCCGATCGGTCAGCGCCCGGCCCGCGTACACGGCCGTGGCCCAGACCTCGTCGGGCATCGAGCCGGGAGCATCGGAACCGGCCCGCGCGGCGAGCATCTCGCGCTCGCAGTTGCCGTGCACCCAGACCGCCCGGTCGCCGAGTTGCTCCAGCCGGTCGAGGGTCGGGCCGGGCATCGGGCCCAGTGCGATGTCGCCGTTGAGCACATAGGCGTCGACGCCCTCGCGTTCGGTGTCGGCCAGCACGGCTTCGAGCGCCGGCAGGTTGCCGTGGATGTCCGCCAGGACCGCGACTCTCATGCCGTCGAGGATGCGGCCGGGCCGTGGCGGTGGGCAAGCGCATCTGCCCAGCGCGAATCCCGAGCGGTCAGCGGCTCGGTAACCTGGCCCGATGCGGCGTTCCGGGATCATCGCCGCCGCTGTCGTCGCCCTCGCCCTCGCCGTCGCGGTGATCACGCTGGGGCGGGCCGACCCCGACCGACCCACCCCGCGCCCAGGGGCGACGACCCCGGCGACGACCACCACGTCCACCATCGCCACCGAGGTGACCGCCACCTCGACCCGATGCCGCGTGACCGGGCCACCCAGCACGCGAACCCTGGTCGAGCAGCTGGCCCGGCTCTGCGTGAGGGCCGCCGGCACCGTCGACGACGCCTGGGGGAATTGGGGCAGCACCCCCACCCACCTGGTGGTCGCGGGTGACACCGACGAACTGGCGACCCTTCTCGACCGCGACAGCACCGCGGGCCTCGCCGACACGGCCGCCGTCACCGTCGGCGCCGACGACGCCCCGGCCGATGCCGTCTACATCAACGGCCCCGCGTTCGACGGCCTCAGCGACCTGGGCCGCGAGGTCGTCCTCACCCACGAGCTGGTGCACGTCGCCACCCGTGCCACCGGCGACTCGGACGCGCCCTTCTGGCTCGAGGAGGGGTACGCCGACTACGTCGCCTACCGCGACACCGGGCTGTCCGCGCACGACATCGCCGGTGACGCGCTCGCGGCCCCGTTGCCCACGCGGCTTCCGCGGAAGCCGGACTTCGACGCCGCGGGCGCGGGCGCGTCCGTCGCCTACGGACGCTCCTGGGCCGCGGTCACGCTGCTCGCCGAACGCTCGGGTGGGGTCGCAGAACTACGGACGCTGTACCGGACGGCCGCTCACGACGGGACAGACGAGGCGCTGGGGGAGGCCGAGTTCGCGGACGTGGCGGCCTTCGTGAAGGCGTGGCGGGCCCGGATCACCGAGCTCAAGCGATAACAGGCCGACGTCGCCGGGATGGTTTGCGGGAATCGCGGCCTCGGGTGGCAGAGTTGGGTCGTGCGCAGGATCGAACCGTGAGCGGACGTACGCTCGTCATCACCAACGACTTCCCGCCCCGCGCGGGGGGAATCGAGTCGTTCGTGCTGGCCATGACCAAGCGCTTCCCACCCGGGCAGGTCGTGGTGCACACCAAGCGGCAGAAGGGCGACCGGGAGTTCGACGCCCAGCTCGACTTCCCGGTGGTGCGCGACCCCTCGCCGATCATGCTGCCCACCCCCGCCATCACCCGGCGCTCCATCGAGATCGCGAGGGCCGAGGGCTGCGACCGGGTCTGGTTCGGCGCGGCGGCCCCGCTCGGGCTGATGGCACCGAAACTGCGCGCGGCCGGCATCGAGCGGCTGGTCGCCACGACGCACGGGCACGAGGTGTGGTGGGCGGTCGTCCCCGGCACCCGCGGCCTGATGCGGCGCATCGGGCGGCACGTCGACGTCCTGACCTATCTCGGCGACTACACCCGCAAGCGCATCGAGCCGTCGCTCGACCGGTCCGCGCTCACCCGGTTCGTGCAACTGACGCCAGGCGTCGACGAGGTCACGTTCCACCCGGGCGTCGACGGCTCGACGGTGCGCGCGGAACTCGGGCTGGGCGACCGGCCGGTGGTGGTCTGTGTGTCCCGCATGGTCGCCCGCAAGGGGCAGGACGTGCTGGTCGAGGCGCTGCCGCGGATCCGCGAACGGGTGCCCGGCGCGGCGCTGCTGCTGGTCGGCGACGGGCCCTACCGCTCCGAGGTGGAGCGCCGGGTGCAGAAGGCCCGGCTCGGCGAGCACGTGTTCGTCACCGGGAAGGTGCCCGGCGAGCGGCTTCCCGAGTACTACGCGGCCGGCGACGTGTTCTGCATGCCCGCCCGTACCCGGATGGGCGGGTTCGACCTCGAGGGCCTGGGCATCTGTTACCTCGAGGCCGCCGCGACCGGGCTGCCGGTGGTGGCGGGCGACTCCGGCGGGGCTCCGGACGCCGTGATCGAGGGCGAGAACGGTTACGTGGTGAGCGGTACCGACGTGCAGGCGGTGGCCGACCGCTGCTCCGAGCTCCTGCTCGACCGGGAACTGGCCGCGAAGCTCGGGCAGCGAGGCCGCGAGTGGGTGCTGGAGAAATGGCGCTGGGACGACCTGGCCGTGAAGCTCCAGAAGTGGCTCAGGCCCTAGCGGTCTCCGACGAACCCGGGCCGGTCTCCGCGGACCCCGGGCCGGTCTCCGCGGACCCCGGGCCGGTCTCCGCGGAACCCGGGCCGGTCTCCGCGGGAGTGACCGCCGGCGTCTCCGACTCGTCGGTCGTCTCACCGTCGGGGGCGGGGTAACGCGCCGCCGCGAACGAGATGATGACGAGTGCGGCCACCAGCCAGTACTGGTTGTAGAAGGCCTGCTTGTTCACCAGGTTCGCGGCGAACAGCACCACCGCGGCCCAGCGCAGCACGTTGGCCAGGTCGGGCTGCTGCCGGTGCACCCGCACGACGGCGGTGCCCAGGGCGATCAGCACCACGGCGCCGGTCAGGTAGAACGGCGGCGTCCAGTCGAGCTCGTTGATCGCGGCGATGAACCAGGTGTTGGCGAACACCAGCGGCTGGAAGTTGATCAGCATCGTCACCGTGTCGTGGATCATGTCGGCCGGTGAGGCGATGAACCAGGGCAGCATGAACACCCCGGCCAGACCGGCCGTGCCGACCGCGCGGCGCCAGCCGAACACCGGCCAGACCGCGAGCACCGGCAGCAGCACGGCGAGGTGCTGCTTGCTGGCCAGACCCAGCGCCAGGCAGATCATCGCCAGCACCATCCGGCGGCGGCGCACCGCGAGCGCCCAGCCGGCCAGGCAGGCCATCAGCAGCGGTTCGGTCCAGGCCTGCTCGACCTGGGTGGCGGTGCCGGGCAGGACCAGCAGCAGACCGGCGGCGCCGGGACCGACCAGGTTGCGCACACTCATGCGGCCCGGCTGCGTGGAGGCGCCGGAGCGGCCCAGCCGCATCACCGCGAGCGCGCCGAGCAGGGTGACGACGAGCAGGGCCCAGCGCACGTCACCGGCGAGCCAGCGCCCGGGGGCCAGGAGCAGTCCGGTGAAGGGGAGGTAGGTGAACGCGTCCTGCACGCCGGGGGAGTCGCTCCACTGCTGCGAGTACATGTTCTTGCCCTCGAGCAGACCGTCGGCCGCCTGCTGCAGCGTGACCCAGACGTCGATCTTGGGGGAGGGGTCCCAGTGGATGAGCAGGGCCCCGGCCACGACGTAGAGCACCGCCGTGACGCCGAGCGCGACGTGGGCGGCCAGCACCTTGCGCTGCGCGGTGGAGACGGCGATCCCGGCCGCCAGCACCAGGGCCGCCGCCGCGTAGAGCGCCCGCACCAGCCAGCCCTGGTCGGACGTCACGTAGGTCCACGGCCGCATGGTCAGGTGCACCACGGCGATCAGGACGAGGGTGGTGGAGAGAGCCCCGCCGATCCACACGACCGGGGAGCCGGGCCGGGCCCGGGCCGCGGGAGCCGAGGCACGGCGCCGGCTGCCGGAGACGGCCCAGGCGGCGAGGAGGGCACAGAGAACGGTGTAGATGACGATGATCCACACCCGGTAGCGAACAACACTGTGCGTAGCCACCGCCGTTCCGACGGTCAGCAGCAGAAGCGCGACCACGGTGCTGAGCGGGGAGCTGCGGAGCAGGGAATCGCGGGCGGGGGGATCGGCTGGAACCATGCCGTCCAGCTTAGGGGGAGGGTGTGTCGGCCCCCGTACGCGAAGGATCCGGTCACCGGTCCGAAACTGGTTCGGGGAGCCTGGGGTGACCGGATCGTCGGCGGGACAGCCTGCGGGGAGGCGCTTTACGGGGTGGTGGCCTCGCTGGGGTCACAGTTCGGCATCGTCTGCCGGTTCTCGATGCAGTTCGAGGTGCCCTGGAAGGTGTTGCTGATCAGGTTGCCGAAACCGAAGACCACGGCGACGATCACCGCGGCGATGGCGGCGACCATCAGCGCGTACTCGACGGCGGAGGCGCCTGCGTCGCCGGCCCGGCGCGAGACCCCGCGGATCCGGGAAATCATGCGTTCCTCCTCTGGTTCCGGCGCGGCTGCGGACCGTGCCGGGTGTTGCCCCCCGTCACTGCCTACACACTGACACACGGCGAGTGTGACTTTCGGTCATCTCGGGAATGATCGGCTGAACACCCGATCAGTAGTGGGAGAGCCTTGATCAGGGCTTAACAGCCGCCTGATTCGGCCTCTTTCGGAATTCACCGGAGCCCCTCGGGAACCTCGTCCGAACGCCGGTCGGTACTGCCGGAAGACCGGCAGAAACGCGGGAAACCCGGAAGCCTTCGTGGCTTCCGGGTTTCCTGGTGACCGGCCCTCTCCCCGCACGACCGGGCCGGTCGTGGTGCAGGTCTAGTTCTGGGTGCCGGTCCCCGTGCCGGTGCCCGTCTCCGTACCGCAGTCGCTGCTGGTGCCCGCTTCGGTGACGCCGGCGGCGAAGGAGGTGCAGGTGTCCCTGAACGTCCGCTGGACAATGGTGCCGAGACCGAAGACCACGGCGACGATCACCGCGGCGATGGCGGCGACCATCAGGCCGTACTCGACGGCAGACGCGCCGCGGTCTTTCGTGTCGGACATCACCGTGCGGAGGTGGGTGAGCATGCGGATCCCTTCCTGGGTGCTCTGAGGGGTGCTCGGTGGGTCAATCCCTCCGAAGACCTGCCCAGCGTGCCAGTTGGGTCGCGGTGTGTACTCAAGGTGCGAAAGGGATCATGAGAAGAGAGAGCCCCAGTTCTCGTCCGAACGGGCGAGAACTGGGGCTGGTGTGACGAAAACTGGTGGAACCGAAGGGGACTGGAGTGATCAGCGTCGCTTCGCGTCGTCCACGAGACCGAGCCGGACGGCCGCCATGACGGCCTGTGCGCGGTTACCCGCACCCAGCTTCTCGTAGATGTTGGCCACGTGCGTCTTGGCCGTCGACTCGCTGATGTAGAGCCGCCGGGCGATCTGCGCGATGGCCAGGCCGTCGACCAGCAGGTCGAGCACTTCCCGTTCCCGCGGAGACAGTTTCGGGCCGGCCGGGGCACTCATCCGGCGCTGCATGGCACCGGCCAGGTCGCGCGCGGTGAAGGCCCGCGGGTTGGCCGCGGCGTGCCGGGCGGCCGCGACGACCTCCTCGGCCGGGGCGTCCTTGCCGACGAAGCCCGAGGCCCCGGCGTCCAGGGCGGCGAAAACCTGCTCGTCACCGGCATACATGGTGAGGACCACGATGCCCATCGCCGGGTTGTTCGCCCGGACCTGGGTCGTCAGCGTGATCCCGTCGCCGTCCGGAAGACGCACGTCGGTCACGAGGACATCCGGCCGGAGCCGCTCCAGGGCGTTGAGCGCGTCCGCGACCGAGGCCGCCTCGCCGACGACCTCGATGTCACCCGCCCGGTCGAAGGCCCTGCGCAGACCCTCCCGGATCAGCTGATGGTCGTCGACGAGCACCACCCGGAGGTTCGCCGTTGCGCTGGTCAATTAGTCACCTCCTGGTCGGCCCGGACGTGTGAGGCCGTCCGGGACCTTCTTGTGTTGTGTGGATGAGGACTGACGGGACTGATGGTCGGGATGCCGTGCGGGTCGGTGAGCGCGACACGCGTCACCGCCGGACGGGCCAGGTGCCGCGGCTCGAACGCCGCGGTCTCGGTGCCGAGGCCGACCTCGACCAGCGTGCCCCCTTCGGGGCCCGGGCCGACGTGCAGGTTGGCGCCGATCCGGCGGGCCCGTTCGCGCATCCCCTGGATGCCGAAACTGTCGGCCCGGCCCGGTTTCAGGCCCCGGCCGTCGTCGATGACGGTGATGTGGGCCCGGGGCGGCTCGACGGTCACGGTGAGCCAGAGGTTCGTGGCCTGCGCGTGCCGCCGGACGTTGGTGATCGCCTCCTGAACGATTCGCAGGAGCTCCACCTCCACGGTGATCGGGAGCCGCTTCGGCGACTCGTCCATGGACAGATGGATCGCCAGGTCGGACTGGGCGGCGATGCGCTGGGCGTGCTCGCTCAGTGCGGCGCCCAGGCCGACCGTGTCGTTCACGCCGTGGCGCAGGTCGAAGATGCTCATGCGCAGGTCGGCCACCATCGCCTGGAGCTGCTCGCGCACGGTCATCACCTGCTTCGCCACGGTCGGGTCGGAGTTCTGCCGGATGTCGTCGAGCGCGTAGCCGACCGACGCCAGGTCCTGAGCGATGCCGTCGTGGATCTCGCGGGCCAGGCGCATGCGCTCGTCGGTGGTGGCCAGGCGGCGCACGTCGTCGAAGAGCATGGCCGAAGCCAGCCGCGGACCGGACTGCTCGATCACGGTGCGGCAGCTGCGCAGCGACGCCGCGTCGAGCCCGGTGGCGGTGATGACCAGCACCAGCGCCACCACCCGCTCGCCCATCAGCACCGGGATCGCGGCGAAGGAGCGGCCCGAGGCCTCGCGCTTGACCGGCTGGGCGCTGACCCAGGCGTCTTCGATGGTCAGCTCGGCGGCCTCCGGCGGCTCGTGCCCGGACAGCGAGACGAACCGGCCGCCGGTGGAGCGCACCAGCACCACCGCGTCGGCCTGCGGGACGACCGCGCTGATGTCCTCGGCCAGGGCCGTGGCCAGCGTGCGGGGGTCGAGCCCGAGGCTGAGTTGCCGCGCCACGACGTGCAGTTCGGACAGCAGCCGGTGCGCGTCGGCGTAGGCGGGCTCGCTGTCGGGGGCCACGTCGGAGCGCAGGCGGCGGATCCAGGCGCCCACCGCGGGCACCGCGACCAGGATGAAGACCCAGGCGAGCAGCGCGTTGTTGCGGTTCAGCTCGTCGATGCGGTTCTCGTTCGAGGTGATGATCGTGCCGCCGAAGGCGACCGTGGCGGTCGCGGCGGCGGCGAGGCCGGCGACCAGGCCGGTGGACAACCCGGCGATGAAGAGCGGGATCGTCAGGTAGGGCAGGAAGAGCAGCCCGCTGGTGCCCATGCCGCCGATGATCACCGACGCCGAGAGGGTCTCGGCGAGCGCGGGGATGATCGGGGGCACCGCCCGGGGCAACGGCAGTGAAGCCAGGGCCGCCACGCAGAACAGCATCAGGGCCGGGATCACCGCCTCGCGGGGCGACACGCCCTGCCCTTCCCCGCGGGAACCATCCGCCACGATCCCGAGCGCGACTGCGGTGCTCGCGAAGATCAAGATGATTCCGGCACGGATCACGAGAGGCAGGAAGATGCTCTTCACTCTCAGTTCCAGCACGGCCACGGTGACAATCTGCCACACGAGGGATACTCGTGGCTTGGGATCGTCCAATACGACCGTTAGATCCCCCAAGGTTTAGGGAATGTCACGAACCGATCTGCCGGGATAGGTGTACTGACGGTGGATTTGTTCTCGCTCGACGAGTGTCGTTCAGGGGCGCGCGGATCCACCGAACCGAGGGCTCAAGGTCTCGGACGGGGGAGACCCCGGCCGCCGAGAAGGTGACCGGCGAGTAGGGGAATCGAGGGTGAAGACGGCGAAGGGGCCGACCGGACAACGGTCGGCCCCTTCGGGGAGGTCACTCAGCGCATCAGCGGTCGGGCCCGGGCTCGGGTTCTCGTAGCGGCGCGAGAGCACGCGCCAGACGCCGGGTCTCGATCGCCTGGGCGAGCAGGACGGCCGATTCCCGTACGGGCGGGTACACGGCCGACAGGTCGCGGTTGGTGAACGGCTCACCCTCGTCGCCCCGGGCCAGCACCACGATGACGCGCACGTCGGGCACCGGCACGGCGAGCCAGTGCCGCCAGGCCGCGAGCGGGGCACCGGCCAGCTGCTGGCGCACGATGTCGGTGTCGTCGATCAGCACGGCCCGGCCCGCCGAGCCGATCTCGGTGACCAGCCAGTGCGAATCGTTGAGCTCCAGGCGGCGTTCCGGTGGACGCAGCCCGACTCCGCCACTGACCCGCCAGATCTCGCCGTCGGGTACGAGCACGGCGGCCGCGTCGGCGGAGGCCCTCTCGACCATGTCGTCGGCCAGCACCTGAGAGGTGTCGCTGACGCCGTAGAGCTCACCGGCGCGCTCGGCCAGCAGCCGGATCATCTCGCCGGTGCGCAGCGGGGTGTCGTCGTCGCGGCCGGCGACCAGCGAGGCGGCCTCGGCGTCGAGCCGGCGCTCGAGGGCGCTGACCGGGAAACCGTAGGGATCGGTGCGCGGGCCGAGCGGGTCGGTGACCAGACCCCGGCCGGGGGTGCGCGGCTGGCTGTCGGGCAGGCGCGAGCGACGCTGCAGCTTGCGCGGGCGGTCGCCCAGTCGCTGCATGCGCCGGTTGGCCGCGATGTTGCTGCTGTCGAGCGGGATGCTGCCGGTCTCGGGCGGCGGGGGCTGACGCCAGCGGCTCATCCGCAGACCCTGCGTGGACGGGCCCATCTGCGGCTGCCGGGTCGGCGGCTCGGAGAACGGACGGGCCACCGGGGTGGAGTACGACAACCCGGCGACCTGCGAGGGGGTGACCTCGATGGCGCCGGTCGGCGGGGGCGTGGGGCCCAGTCGCCGGTTGCGGTCGTGCTGCGGGAGGCTGCCGGCGGTGCCTTCCGGACCGGTCTGGCCGACCGGGCCCGGCTGACCCTGCTGTTGCTGCGCCAGTTCGGCACGGCGGGCGGCGATCTGCTGGCCGAGGCGGCCGGTGCTCGGGGAGAGCGGGCCGGTGGCCGGCGGGCGGGCCGTGGGGGTCTGGGCGTCGGCGCCCGGCTGCGGGTTCGCGGGGTTCGGGCGCGGGCTTGAGGACGCGTTGGTCGCGTGGGGTGCCGCCGCCGGCCCGGTCGTCGGGCCGGGTCGGTCGGGCCGGCCCGGTTTGGCGGACGGACCGGGGGCGTTCGGCTTGGCCACCTGGCCCTGGGCGCCGGTCTGGCTCTGAGCGTTGGTCTGGCTCTGAGCGTTGGTCTGGCCCTGGGCGTTGGTCTGGCCCTGGGGGTTCGGCCGGCCGGCCGCGTTCGGCTGCCCCGGCCTTGCCGGCTGGCCCGGCTGGGGCGCCTGGGCGGTCTGGGCCGCCGGAGCCGAGGGGGCGGACGGTTTCGCGGTGCCGGAACCGGCCGGGGACGGCTGAGCCGTCTTCGCCCCGGGCTGTGCCGTTTTCGCCCCCGCGGACGACGGATTCGCCGAACCGTCCGGGGACGACGCCGTTTTGGCCGCGCCGGTGGCCGGGCGGGTGGGAGCCGGGCCCGATGTGGCCGGGGCCTGACCGGGTTTGACCGCAGCCTGCCCCGGGCGGGCCGCCTGGGCCGCCTTCTGCACGGCCTTGGCCGCCGCGACGTCGGCCGGACCCTGGGCCTTTTCGCCCGGGGCCGCTCCACCCCGGGCGCTCTCGGGCCGGGTCTTCCCGCCCTGCGGGATCCCGGCGTTCGGGGCGGAGTCCGCACCTGGCTTCCCGGCCCCGGGCCTGCCGGACGTACCCGCGCCGGTGACCGACGCGTCCGCCATCGCCCTCTGCGCCGCGACCACCGGCATCGCACCGGTCGGATCGACCGTGACGTCGTCGGGATCCTCGTCGAGCAGCACGGCCACACCGCGGTGCAGCGCCTGCCGGGTGATCGGCAGCGGCACCACGTGGACGCCCTCGACCTGCTGGGCCTCGACCTGCTCCCACTCCGGCTGGTAGCCGGAGATCAGCATGACGGGGATGGCCTGCTCGTCTTCACGCAGGGAGTTGACGGTGTTGACCGCGAGCACGGGATCGCCCACGTCCAGCACCAGCACGTCGAAACCCTCGACCTCGGGAAGGTGCTGCTCCAGCTCGTCGGCGGAGCGCTCGTCGAACTCATGGAGATCGGAGAGCCGCATTCCGAGCGCGAGGGAACGCGAGATGATCAGCAGCCGCGCCATCCGCCCTCACACACCTCGGAACTGTTCGAAGATCTTGATCCCGGCCGGACCCATGACCACGATAAACAAGGCCGGCAGGATGCAGAAAATCAGTGGGAAGAGAATCTTGACCGGCACTTGCTGAGCCTTCTCCTCTGCCCGCTGGCTTCTCTTGACCCGCATCTCCTTCGACTGCACGCGCAGCACGTTGGCGATGGGGATTCCAAACGTATCGGCTTGAACCATAGCTGCCACGAAGATCCGCAACTCCTCCACATCCGTGCGATCGGCCAGGGCCCTCAGCGCGTCGAGCCGGCCGGTGCCCAGTTGCATCTCCTGGAGCACGCGGAACAGCTCCTTGGCGAGCGGCCCGTCACTGCTCCGGGCCACCTGGGCGAGCGCGGCGTCGAAGGCCAGGCCGGCCTCCACGGAGATGGTGAGCAGGTCGATCGCGTCGGGCAGTTCTCGCCGCACCAGCTCGGTGCGGTCGTAACCGACCTGGTAGATCCACAGGGAGGGACCGAACCACCCGAGGGCTGAGAGTCCGCTGAATGTGAGCAGCGTCCCACGGGCCCCTGCTCCGAACAGGGGAGGAAGGGCCAGCCCGAGTAACGCCCCCGTCACCAGCCCGAGGGCCTTCAGGCCGAGCACCCGGTCGACGTCCCAGCGCGGAGGGTTACCGGCCAGGTCCAGACGGGTGCGGATGCGCTCGATGCGCCCGTCGGTGGTGAGACGGCGCCCGGCGACCGCGAAGTGCCGCGTGAGGGGCGCGATCACCCGTTCGGCGAACGGCACCTCGAGTTCGGTCTGGCGCATCGGGGCCGGGGTGGCCCGGAAGTTCTCCAGCAGGGCCTGCCGGGCGCCGGCGTCACGGCGCTGCCGGTCGGCCAGCAGCAGGGCGGCGAACGCCCCGGCCAGCCCCGCGAACAGCACGACGAGCCCGATCGCCAGCAGCATCAGACGTCCACCCGGATCACCTTGGACATCCAGAACCCGCCCACGGCCAGCAGGACCGCGCCGAGGCCGAGCAGGCCCAGGCCGAGCGGCGTGCTGAAGAGCGGGTCGATGTACTCGGGGCGGGCCAGCATCAGGTACAGCGCGAACACCACCGGCAGCGCGGCCAGGATGATGCCCGAGAGTTTGCCCTCCGCGGCGAGCGCCGAGACCTGACGGCGCAGCCGCTCCCGCTCGCGCAGGGTGCCGGCCACCGAGGTGAGCAGCTCGGCCAGGTTGCCGCCGACCTCACGCTGGATCCGGATCGACATCACCACCCAGGAGAAGTCGCGGCTGCCGGTGCGGGCCGCGATCCCGTCGAGCGCGTCCTCGGCCTGCATGCCGAGCCGGGTCTCGACCAGCGCCCGGTTGAACTCGCCGCGGATCGGGGCGTGCGACTCGCGCACCACCGACTCCATCGCCTGCGGCAGCGAGTAGCCCACGGCCAGGCTCCCGGCCAGCAGCTGCAGCGTGTCGGGCAGCTGGGCCAGGAACTTCGCCTCGCGCCGGGCCTGGGCCGCCATCAGCACGCCCCACGGCACGGCCAGCCCGAGCAGCAGGCCGAGCACGGCGGCGGCCGGGCGGCCCCGGGAGACCACGGCGAACAGCAGCGCGGTGCCGACGGTGGCGGTGACGTGCAGCAGCATCCACTCGGCGGTGCGCAGCGGCAGCCCGGCCGACTCCAGCCGGCCGTCGAGCGCCCGGTCGAGGCGCCCGCTGCGGGCCACCCGGTGCATCAGCCCGACCGCCGAGCGGGTCAGCGGGCCGTCGCCGAGTGCGGACGCGGTGTCCTCGGTGACCGAGAGCGGCTCGGGGCGGCGGGAGGTCACCGAGTACACCGCGATGCGGCGCAGCACGGGTGACTCCGGGCGGCCGGCGCCGGTGAGGGCGCCGGTGGCGACGAAGATCAGGACGGCCAGGGCCGCGAACAGGAGGAACAGGCCGGTGAGGAGCATCCCCTCACCTCACGGAGCGCTGGTAGGTGCCGAACGCGCGCATGTCCACGTGCACGCCGGAGCGGGTCAGCTTGTCGAGGAAGACCGGGCGGATCCCGGTCCAGCGCAGCTCGCCGACCACGGCGTCACCGGCCCCGGAGTAGTCGAAGCGGAAGATGTCCTGCATCGTGATCACGTCGCTCTCCATACCCACCACCTCGGTCACCGCGGTGACGCGGCGCGTGCCGTCGGGGAAGCGGGCCTGCTGGATGATCAGGTCGAGGGCACTGGAGACCTGTTCGCGGATCGCCTTCACCGGCAGGTCCATACCGGCCATCAGCACCATCGTCTCCACCCGGGAGAGCACGTCCCGCGGGGAGTTCGCGTGCACGGTGCAGATCGAGCCGTCGTGGCCCACGTTCATCGCCTGCAGCATGTCGAGCGCGGCGGCGTCGCGGATCTCGCCGACGATGATCCGGTCGGGCCGCATCCGCAGCGCGTTGCGCACCAGCTGGCGGATCGAGATCTCGCCCTTGCCCTCGATGTTCGGCGGGCGCGACTCCAGGCGCAGCACGTGCTGCTGACGCAGCTGCAGCTCCGCCGCGTCCTCGATGGTGACGACCCGCTCGGTCTCCGGGATGAAGCCCGACAGCACGTTCAGGGTGGTGGTCTTGCCGGCCCCGGTGCCGCCGCTGACCAGGATGTTCAGCCGCCCCCGGACACACGCGGCGAGCACCTCGGCGACCGCCCGGGACATCGTGCCGAGCTGGATCAGGTCGTCCACCTCGAACGGGTCGGTGGAGAACTTGCGGATGGTGAGCAGCGACCCGTCCACCGCCAGCGGCGGGATGATCGCGTTGACGCGCGAGCCGTCCGGCAACCGCGCGTCCACCATCGGGCTGGCCTCGTCGACGCGGCGCCCGACCCGCCCGACGATCTTGTCGATGGTGCGCCGCAGGTGCGCCTCGTCGGCGAAACGGCCGTCCACCGGGAAGATCTGGCCCCGCCTCTCGACGTAGATCTGGTCGGGCCCGTTCACCATGATCTCGGTGATCTCCGGGTCGCGCAGGTACGGCTCGAGCGGGCCGTAGCCCAGGATGTCGTCGGCGATCTCCTGCGCGATGCGGGCCCGGTCGGTCACGGTCAGCGGGATCTGGTCGGCCTGCAGCGCCTCGGCCAGGCTGGCGCGCACGCGCTGCTCCAGCTCGGACTGGCTGAGCTGCGAGTCGTAGAGCTTCGGGCCCAGGCTCTCCAGCAGCCGCTGGTGCACGGTGCGGCGCAGCGGGGCGAACGGGTCGTCGGGCCTGACCCGGGTGCTCTCCGGCCGGGCCGGGTGCCGGGTGGTCTCGGTGCGCTCCAGCCGGGCCTGGGCCAGGCGGTCGGCCAGGCTCATCGCCGGAACCCCTCAGCGGCCGGGTGCGGCGCTGTCACCGGGCGCGTGCGTGTCACCGGGCTCATCGCAGGAACCTTCGCTTCCTCGGCCTCCGGCGCGGGGTGCCGTCGCCCACGCCGATCACCTCGTCCTGCGCGAACTGCTCGATCGCCAGGCTGACCGGGTGCCGGGGGTCGTCCTGCACGATCGGCACACCCCGGTTCACCGACGAGGGCACGTCGCGCGAGCTCGGGATCTGCCCGGCCAGCGGCATCACGGCCGTCTTCTCCACCTCGGCGTGACTGATGCCCACCCGGGAGTCGGACCGGTTCAGCACCAGCCGCAGCCGGTCGCGGGGGTAGCCCAGCTCGATCAGCGTCTCCACGGTGATCTTGAGCGTCTTCAGCGCCGGCACGTCGGGTGTGACGATGAGGGTGATCAGGTCGGACACGTCGAGCGCGGCCAGCACCTGGTCGTCGAAGGCGGGCGGGGTGTCGACCACCACGTAGTCGAACTCGTCGCGCAGCACGTCGAGCAGGTGCGAGATGAGCTTCGGGTGAATGGATTCCGCGGTGCTCGGCTCGGTCGGGGCGACGATCGCGCTGAGCCCGGCGGAGTGCTGGGTGAGCATGGCCGCCACCGCCGAGGAGTCGATCTCGCCGCCCAGCGGCACCGCGTCGGCGATGGTGTGGGCCGGGAACAGCTGCATCGCGATCGCCACGTCGCCGAAGGCCAGGTCCAGGTCGACGATGCAGACCTGGCGGTGCCCGCGGTCGGCCAGCGTGGCGGCGAGATTGACCGCCAGCATGGTCTTCCCGCTGCCGCCCTTGGCCGAGAACACGGTGAGGACCCGGCCCCGGCGCGGTCCCGGCTTCTCGCCCGGCCCGGTCTCGGGCGAACGGTTCAGGCTGCGCCGCACCTCGCTGCGCAGCTGCACGGTGTCGCGGTAGTCGACCACCGCCGACATCCGTGCCCGCAGGGCCTCCTGCAGCAGCCCGGTGGTGATCTCGCGGCGCACCAGGATCACCTCGACGCCCGGCCGCTGCGCCCGGGTGAACTGGGCGACGTCGAACGCCTCGTCGTCGCTGACGTGCGGCCCGAGCACCAGGGTGTCGTCGTCGGACATCACGCCGACGTGGTCGCGCAGGTCGACGACGTCGCTGAACACCGGCCCCCGGCCGCCGGTCTCGGCCGCCAGGGCGGCGCCGGCCGGGGGGTGCGGGTCGAACACGACCGCGGTGCCCCGCATCAGGAGCCGTCCCCGGAGCTCGGGATCACGGTGAAGTAGAGGGGTTCCTGCTTGAGGGTGGCCCCGGCGATGGTCTTCGCGATCGACTCGCTCACCGACAGGCCCACCACCGCCTGCGGAACCGTGGTCGCCCCGACGCTGTTCGTGCCGTCCGGCCCGGCCGCCGCCGAGTCGTCGAGCGAGCCGCCGATCGAGATCACGCGCGCCCTCTGCACCAGCACCTGGGCGTCACCGTTCTCGTCGAGGTGGAAGATGCGCACCGTCGACCCGACGCCGAGCAGGCTGACCGCGCGGTTGGGGTCTTGCAGCTGCACGTCGATGCCGAGCTCGTCGCGCCGGATCGCGCCCTCGGCCAGGGCTCCCGGCTCGCGCAGGTCGCGGGTGTCGATGGTCGCCCCCGACCGGATCGCCGCGGTGGCCACCCGGCCGACCGCCGCGTCGAGGTCGGTGGTGTTGCTGGTCAGCTGGTCGCTCACGCGCATCTCGCGCACGGTCAGGTCGGCGGCGGTGAGGGTGGCGTTCGCCGAGATGTCCTGCCGGGCCACGACGTACAGCGCCGTGGTCTCGCCGCCGGCCGCGCGGTCGTCGGCGGTGCGCACGTACAGCGCGACCATCGCGGTGCCCACCGCGGCCAGCAGGACGGACGTGATCAGGAGCAGCGTGCGTCGTCCCATGCCCGTCCGGCCCGTCCCCTCATGCTCGTGTCGTGCGGTCGCCGTGAGGCGCCCGGATTGCATTCTGTCGCATCCCGAGTCCGGACAGTGGCGGTCCGGGGGGCTTTCGTGTGTGAACGATCACCCCGCGCTACCGCCCAGATCAGGTGTTAGCAGAGCTTCTTTGGGCATAGCGGACCCAAGGTAGGGACCGACCGTGCCCGAACCGGACACGGTCGCGGGGAGGTAGCCCGGGTCGATCACGTAACCCTCGAAGCCCGTGAGAGTGCCTGACTCCCAGAGCAGTCCGCGATCCGCCGAATCCGTACCGATCCAGACATAACGGAAAGAGGTGACGATGGCCGGGGTTTCGGTGGGGTCGACGACCGGGACCACCGCCAGCCGGTGACTGCGCACGGCTGCCGCGGTGATCCAGCCGCGCTCGGCCGGGGTCGCGGCGCGTCCCGAGCTCAGGGCGGCCTTCAGCGACTGGCCGCCCGAGTACCGCTCGTCGGTCAGGTGCGGGCTGCCGAACAGGTCGGTTGCGTCGATGCCGTCGTAGGAGCCCACCGTGTAGGTGCCGTTGCCGGTGTCGCCGATCAGGCGGCCCGGGCGGTTGCCGTCACCGGTCAGCAGGCCCGAGGTCAGGGCCTGCGAAAGTCCGCTCGCGGCAGTCAGGTTCCCGGTCAGGCAGATGGCGGATGCGGTGGCGCAGTCGGTCGCGAGGGTGGCCCCGGTGCGCAGGGTCTCTTCCAGGGAGGCGCCCGACGGCACCGTGAGCAGGGGGTCGGTGCAGGCGCCGGCGCCGGGGGTGGCCGCGGTGCCCGCGTAGGTGAGGGTGATCGGGGTGGTGGTGAAAGCGGTGGACGGGGAACGGCCCTGGCGGCCCGTCGCCCAGATCTCCACGGTGGTGCCGGGGGAGCCGGCCGGGACCGTCACCCGGTACGTGCGCCAGCCCGTGCGGGAGGTGACCGGCGCGCTCTCGCTACCGCTCGTCCGCTGGTGAAAAGTGACATCGCGCAACGAACCCCAGCGTGACGAGGTGAGGCTGAGCGAGGCGTCGGCGCCGGTGACCGGAACGCCGTCGGCGAAGCCGCTGTTCAGCACCAGGCGAACGGGGGACGTGGTGGTGCCGTAGCTGCCCGGGGTGCCTGTTGGCGTGCTGGTCGGGCTGCTGGACGGGCTGCTGGACGGGCTGCTGGTCGGGCTGTCGGTGACGCAGAACGTGCCCTGGTTCGTGCTGGTCAGCGCGAACGGCAGCAAGCCGGAACCGAGCGGGGTGCCGATGCGGGCCGAGGCCGCGCGCTGGATGCTGGCCGAGCCGAATCCCAGGGCCCCGGCCAGCCCGAACTGCACGGTGGCGGGCGGCAGCAGCACCCGCAGGGCCTGGCTCGCGGTGCTCAGGTCGCTCACCGCGTCGGAGGGGGAGACCTGCCCGTCGCGGTCGGAGTCGGCGAAGAAGGTGATCTCGCCGTTGGACTCGTCGCCGTCGGTCCACTGGTCTGCGGTGACGGAGCAGACCTCGCCGCTCTCCTCACCGCTCGCGCAGATGCTCGTGAGCGTGGTGGTGACCTGGTCGAGTGCCCCCTCGGGCTCGGTGATCACCGGCAGCCCCCGGGCACCGGCCAGGGCCAGCCGATCGGCGAGCGACTGCAGGTCGTTCTGCCTCAGGTAGGCCTGGCCCAGGTCGACGGCGAGCGCCGCGACGCCGAGCAGGAAGGTGGAGATGGCCAGCGTGACCACGATCGCGATCACTCCGGCGTCGTCACGAACGGCCCTCACGTCAGCCGCCGCAGCTCGCCAGGTCGGCGTTGAGCACGCTCTGGACGGTGCTGGTGGAGCTGCGGGTGATGGTGTCGGGGAACGGGATCAGCGGGATGCCGATGTCGAAGGGCTTGTAGGTGGCCGTGATCCGCACCTGGCCGAGCACCCGCTCGGGAACGGTGGTGACCGAGTTGTTCTGGGTGAGCCACTCCAGCCGGGCGCCGGCCACGTCGTCGGGGCTCAGGCCGTTGGCGCTGACCGTCTGCTGCACCAGGCCCTCGAAACCCGGGCAGTCGGCGACGCCGGTGGACGCGCGGCGGCTGGCCTCGTTCAGGGCCGCGCTGAACGACTGCAGCTGGAAGAGGCCGTAGCCGTACTGGATGACGCCGAACAGGAAGAGCATGAGAAGCGGCAGCACGAGCGCGAACTCGACGGCGACGGCGCCTCGCTCGGCCTTCGGGGGTCGGGCCAGGCGCATGGCCGTACCTCCTCACCCGTGCTCACTCGGTGCAGTCCTCCGGTGTCGGACAGTCTGCACCATGTGGGGAGCAGTCCGGGCAGGACTGCCGGGATCGGGGAGGAATCTGTCGCCTTTGTGGCGGACTGCGGCCCGATTTCACAGACGCCGTGGGGGATTTCCCCCACGGCGTCGAGGGCACTACGAGTACAGCTGGTCGAGCTCGACGGCGAAGTCCTTGTGGATCACCGAGCGCTTGAGGCTCTGCTTGGGCGTCAGATGCCCGCTCTGCTCGGTGAAGTCGACACTCAGCACCCGGAACTTGCGCACCGACTCGGGCCGGCTCACCAGGGTGTTGGCCTTGTCCACGGCGCTCTGCAGCTCGGCCAGCACGTCGGGGTCGCTCGCCGCGGTGGCCACGTCGGCCTCGGGCTTGCCGCGGTTCTTCAGCCAGGTCGGCAGCATCTCGGCGTCGAGCGTGATCAGGGCGGCCACGAACGGCTTCTGGTCGCCGACCACGATGCACTGCGAGATCAGCGGGTTCGAGCGCATCGAGTCCTCGAGCACCGTGGGGATGACGTTCTTGCCGTTGGCGGTGACGATCATCTCCTTCTTGCGGCCGGTGATCGAGAGGTAGCCGTCGGCGTCGAGCGAGCCCAGGTCGCCGGTGGCGAACCAGCCGTCGTGCACCGCGTCGGCGGTGGCCTGCGGGTTGTTCAGGTAGCCGCGCAGCACGCCGACGCCGTAGGCCTCGATCTCGCCGTCGTCACTGATGCGCACGCCCATGCCCGGCAGCGGACGCCCCACGGTGCCGATGCGGTTGCCGGCCGGGGTGTTGCAGCAGACCGGCGCGGTGGTCTCGGTCAGGCCCCAGCCCTCGATCACCGGCAGGCCCGCGCCACGGAAGAAGTGGCCCAGGTCGCGGCCCAGCGGAGCGCCGCCGGAGACCGACGCACGCAGCATGCCGCCGGTGGCCAGGCGCAGCTTGGCGTAGACCAGCCGGTCGAACACCGCGTGCTGCAGCTTCAGGGCGGTGCCCGGGCCCTGCTCGTCGAGCGCCTGGCTGTAGCGGATCGCGACCTGCGTGGCCCGGCCGAAGATCTTGCCCCGCCCCGAGCCCGTCGCCTTGGCCTCGGCGCCGTTGTAGATCTTCTCGAAGACCCGGGGCACGGCCAGCAGGAAGGTCGGCTTGAACCCGTCGAGGTCGGCGAGCAGGTTGGTGGTGGTCGGGGTGTGGCCCATGGTGGCGCCGGTGACGATGCACAGGCCCTGGATGTAGCGCGCGAAGACGTGCGCCAGCGGCAGGAACAGCAGGGTGCGCGCGCGGTGGTCGACCAGGTCGCCGAACGCCTCGAGGGCCGAGCGGGCCCCGGCGACGAAGTTGCGGTGGGTGAGCTCGCAGCCCTTCGGCCGGCCGGTGGTGCCCGAGGTGTAGATCAGCGTCAGCACCGAGTCGGCCTTCGCCACGTGGCGCCGCTCGTGGATGACGTCGTCGTGGATCTCCGCGCCGAGCTCGGCCAGGGTGGTCACCGCGCCGTCGTCGATCGTCAGCACCTCGCGCAGTGCCGGCAGGTCGGAACGCAGCTGCCCGACGATCTCGCGGTGCGCCGAGGTCTCCACCACGACCGCGACCGCACCGGAGTCGGACAGGATCCAGCGCACCTGCTCGGGTGAGGACGTCTCGTAGACCGGCACGCTGATCGCGCCGGTGAACCAGACGGCCGCGTCGAGGAGGGTCCATTCGTAGCGGGTGCGGGCCATCAGGGCCACGCGATCACCCGCCTGGACCCCGAGGGCGACGAGGCCCTTGGCGGCGGCCACCACCTCACCGAGGAACTCGGCGGAGGTCACCTCCTGCCAGGAGCCCGCTACCTGCCGGCGGAACGCGACGTGGGTCGGACGCTTCTCGGCGTTGCCCACGACGATGTCGCACAGGTTCTCCTCGTCGTCGAGGTGGAACGACCGGGGGACGATGATCTCGCGCACACCGATGAGCCTATTGGTCCGGGTGGGCAAAACCGAGCGTCGTATGGGACTTCTCCGCCCTGGGCGCGGCAAATGCGACGGAAGGCCCGGACTTCGCGACTCGAGTTCCCGGATCCGGCCGCGAATCCGGCAACGATCTGCTCACGGGCTCACCCGACCGGCTCAAGGCCGAGCCCGGTTCGGCCGAGGAAGTCGCCGTGACCGGCTCCGCCTTCCCGCCCCCACCGCAGACGACCGGTGCTGCCCAGCGGTGCCGCGAGTGCGGCGCCCGGATCGCGAAGGGCGTCGACTGGTGTTCGCTGTGCCTGACCCCGGTCGCCGCCCCGGTCGCCGCCCCGGTCGCCGCCCCGGTCGCCGCCCCGGTCGCCGCCCCGGTCGCCGCCCCGGTCGCCGCCCCGGTCGCTGCTCCTGCGCCGTTGGTGCCGGGTCCCCGGGACGAGCCGACGGTGGACGCCGCGGGCACCGACCCCGCGGTCGGAACCACCCCGGCCACGGAGGCGACCCGTTCGCCCGCCCCGGCCACCACGTCCACCGTCGAGAACCCGGACACCCGCCCCGAACGCCGGCGCAAGGGGCGCCACGTGCTCGAGCCCCGGGATCCGGCCGAGGCCGCCGGTGCCGCGCGCGCCGAGGAACGGCAGGCGAGCGAGCTGGTCGCCGGGCTGGCGGCCGACGAGGCCCGGAGCCCGTCGGCGCTCGCGGTGGTGAAGGCGCACCTGGCCCTGGCCCAGCTGCCGGGCGGCCGTTACGCGGTGGCGTTCGGTGGGGGGCTGCTGCTGCTCGCGCTGCTGATGGCGGGACTGACCGTGCTCGGCATGCTGGTCTGACGGTTGCTCCCACGGCTGCTCCCACGGCCGGAGCGACGACTGCGGTCGCGGGACGACCGTGCGTGGCGGTACGCATGGGAGGTACCGGTAACGTTCGGAACCCCGCCGCACCAGAGAGAGGCCCGCATGGCCGACCAGACCGAGTCGAGCGTCGTCATCGACTCCGATCCCGGGAACGTCCTCGGGGTCATCGCCGACTTCGAGCGCTATCCCGAGTGGACCGGCGCCGTGAAGGAGGTCGAGGTGCTGGACCGCCTGCCCGACGGCCGGGCCGCCAAGGTGCGGTTCACGCTCGACGCCGGGGCGGTCCGCGACACCTACTCGCTCGACTACTCCTGGGCCACCGGGGCCGACGGCACCGGCGAGCTGACCTGGAGGCTCGACCAGTCCGGCGTGATGAAGGCGATGGACGGCAGCTACCGGCTGGCCCCCAGCGGCTCGGGCACCAGGGTCACCTACTGCCTGGCCATCGACCTGCGGATGCCCATGCTCGGCATGCTGCGTCGCAAGGCCGAGAAGACGATCATCGACACGGCCCTCAAAGAGCTCAAGAAGCGCGTGGAGTCCTGAGCCGATGCCGCCCGTGCGCCTCGTGGTGTTCACCGGCAAGGGTGGGGTGGGCACGACCACGACGGCCGCCGCGACCGCGGCCCGGGCGGCCGGTCAGGGACTGAAAACCCTTCTGCTGTCGGTCGGGTCCTCGCTCGCAGACGTGCTCGCCACGTCGGTCGGCGCCGAGCCGGCCGAGGTGGCGGCCGGGCTGTTCGCGCAGCGGATCGACCCGCGGCAGGTCGCCGCGCGGGTGTGGGACCCGGTGCGGACGATGCTGCCCGCCGCACTCGACGACCTCGGCCTGGACCCGGTCGGCGCCGAGGACCTCGCCGACCTGCCCGGGCTGGACGCGCTGCTCACCCTGGTCGCCGTGCGCGAGCAGGTGCATGACGGGCCCTGGGACCTGGTGGTGCTCGACTGCCCGGCGGCGTTCGAGGTGTTCGCCGTGCCCGCGCAGCTGGAGCGTCTGCTGCTGCGCCTGCTGCCGATGGAGCGGCGCATCGACCGGCTCACCGCGCGCGGCATGACCGGAGACCCGCTGGTGACGGCCGTCGACGGCCTCGCCCGGGAGCTGGCCTCGGTGCGCTCGATGTTGTCCGGCGCCCGGGTGCGGCTCGTGCTCACGCCCGAGGCGACGGTGCTCGCGCACTCCCGGCGTCTGTTCACGGCTCTGGTTCTCTCCGGCCTGACGGTGGACGCGGTGGTCGCCAACAAGGTCTTCCCGCCCGGGGTGCCGGGAGACCGGGGTGGCTGGCCGGAGAGCCGGCGGGATCGGCAGCAGGAGCTGCTGGAGGAGACCTCCGCGTTCGGGGTTCCGGTGCAGCGGGTGGAGTACGCGCCCGGGGAACCGGCCGGGGTGCGGGCGCTGGCCGCCCTCGAGGTGCCGGACGGGCTGTCGGCTCCGGAGGGTCTGCCGGCTCCGGAGGGTCAGGTCGATCCGGACGGGCGGATCGAGCGCACCGGTACCGGTTTCACGCTGCACCTGGCGCTGCCCCTGGCCCGGCGCGACGACCTCGACCTGGGGCGCCGTGGGGACGACCTGGTGATCACCGCGGCCGGCTACCGACGCGTCCTTCATCTGCCCGCCGCCCTGCGCCGGTGCGAGGTGACCGGCGCGAGTCTGCGTGACGGAACCCTGGCCGTGCGTTTCGTTCCCGATCCGGCGCAGTTCCCGGCCCGGTGGGTGTGAGGCTGGTGCCGTGAGCCACCGACACCTCGAACCGGGCGCGCTGCCGCCGGAGTGGGGCCGTGCCCTGACCTCGCTGCAGGACGCGCTCGCCACCGACGACGACTGCCTGGTCTGCCTGGGCGTGGGGGCACTGCGCGACCACGGGCCCGACCTGCTCGACCGGGTCTCCGGGGTGGCCGCCGACCTGGCCCGGACGCTGCGCGAGAATGCCCCCCAGGAGCCCGTTCGGGGTGATCGGGGGACCGCGCCCACCCGCCGTCCGGCGCCGCCCACTACGGTTCGGATCGACGTCTCCGACTGAACGCCGGCTTTCGGCCTCCGCCGGAGGGCGTCCCACGCACAGACCGTTCCGGAGAGAGTCCGGAACCCGAGCACGACAGGGGTTCGAGAAGTGGAACTGACGATCGGGGTGGACGTCGGCGGAACGAAGATCGCCGCCGGTGTCGTGGACGCCGACGGACGGATTCTCGAGCGCCTACGGGTGCCGACCCCTCAGAGCGTCGACGAGATCGACTCCGGCATCGCCGAGGCCGTGGAGAAGCTCAAGCAGACCGAGGCGGGCCGTCAGGTCGCCGCGGTCGGGGTGGCCGCGGCCGGGTTTGTCAGCGAGCACCGCAGCACCGTGCGCTTCGCGCCGAACATCGCCTGGCGGGAGCACCCGCTGGGCGACATCGTGGGCAAGCGCGTGGGCCTGCCGGTGATCGTGGAGAACGACGCGAACGCGGCGGCCTGGGCCGAGTACCGCTTCGGCGCCGGGCAGGGCTCGACCGACGTCGCGACGGTCACCGTCGGCACCGGCGTGGGCGGCGGCATCGTGCTCGACGGCCGGCTGCTGCGCGGCGCCTACGGCATCGCGGCCGAGATCGGCCACATGCGGGTCGTGCCCAACGGCCGGGCCTGCGGCTGCGGCCAGGCCGGCTGCTGGGAGCAGTACGCCTCCGGCCGGGCGCTCGCCCGCTCGGCGTTCGAGCTGGCGATCCGCGACCCGAAGGCCGCGGCGCCGCTGATCGAGGCGGCCGGCGGCAAGATCGACGGCTTGGTCGGCAGCATGATCACCGAGGTCGCGCTGTCCGGCGACCCGGCCGCGATCGGGCTGTTCAGCGAGCTCGGGCGCTGGCTCGGCGAAGGCATCGCGGCGCTGGCCAACGTGCTCGACCCCGCGGTCGTGGTGATCGGCGGGGGCGTGGCCGAGGTCGGCGACCTGCTGCTCGGGCCCGCCCGCAAGGCCTACGCCCTGCACCTGTCCGGCGGCGCCAACCGCCCGCACCTGCAGATCCGCCCGGCCCAGATGGGCAACGACGCGGGCATCATCGGTGCGGCCGACCTGGCCCGCACCCGATGAGCACGGTCTCGCAAGGGCTGGCGATCGGTGTCGACATCGGTGGCACCAAGGTCGCGGCCGGGGTGGTGGACCCCAGCGGCGCGGTGATCGCGCGGGCTCGGCGGGCCACCCCGGCGCGCACCGCCTCGGCCCGGGTGGTCGAGGCGACCATCGCCGACGTGGTCGAGGAACTGCGCCAGGGCCGGGAGATCCTCGGTGTCGGGATCGGGGCCGCCGGCTTCGTCGACGCCGACCGGGCCCGGGTGCTCTTCGCACCGCACCTGTCCTGGCGCGACGAGCCGCTGCGCGACGGCGTCGCCTCGGCCGTCGGGCTGCCGGTGATCGTGGAGAACGACGCCAACGCGGCGGCCTGGGCGGAGTGGCGTTTCGGCGCCGGCCGGGCCGAGTCGCGGCTGGTCATGGTCACGCTCGGCACCGGTATCGGTGGCGGCATGGTCTTCGACGGGGTGATCCAGCGCGGTCGCTACGGCATGGCCGGCGAGTTCGGGCACATGGTGGTCGTGCCCGACGGACGCCGCTGCGAGTGCGGCAACCGGGGCTGCCTCGAGCAGTACGCCTCGGGCAACGTGCTCGGCCGCGAGGCCCGCGAGATGGCCGCGGCCGGGTCACCGGTCACCGTGCCGCTCGTGCAGCGGGTGAAGGGTGACCACGCGGCGCTGGTCGGGCCGCTCATCACCGAGGCCGCGATGGACGGCGACCCGGCCGCGGTCGAGCTGTTCCACGAGGTCGGGCACTGGCTCGGGATCGGCCTGGCCAACCTGGCCGCCGCGCTCGACCCGGGCCTGTTCGTGATCGGCGGGGGCGTGTCCGACGCGGGCGACCTGCTGCTGGCCCCGGCGCGTGAGTCGTTCCGGCGGACGCTGACCGGGCGGGGGTTCCGGCCGTTCGCGTCGATCGTGAAGGCGGCCCTGGGGCCGGAGGCCGGGCTGGTCGGGGCCGCCGACCTGGCCCGGCGTGAGGCGTCGTTGCTGACGGGGGAGTGAGCACCGGTGGAACCGGGTCCGCGGATCAGGGTGATGAGCTGGAACATCCGGCACCTGCAGGGTGATCCGCTGGCCGTGCACCGGGTGGTGCGGGCCGCGGCGCCCGACGTGCTGTGTGTGCAGGAGGGGCCGCGCGTGCCCGGTTCGCACGGGCAGTTCGCCCGGCTGGCCCGGGCCTGCGGGCTGCACCACCTGGCCGGGGGCCGCACCGCGGGCAGCAACGCGGTGTTCACGTCCGGCCGGGTGCGCACCCGTGACGTCGCGACCTTCACGTTCCCGCTCGGCCACTGGCGCGACAACCGGCGCGGGGTGGTGCTGGCCACCGTGCAGCCGCTGAGCGGGGGCCCGGCACTGCGCGTCGCCTCGGCGCACCTGCCGACCGACCAGGGGCAGCGGCTGCAGCACGTGCGCACGCTGGCCCGGCAGCTGGGCGACTTCGGCCTGCCCGCGGTGCTGGCCGCCGACCTGAACGAGGGACCCGGCGGGCCGTGCTGGCAGGCACTGGAGCCGCTGGTCGCGGACCCGGCGCCGGGCGCCCCGGCGACCTATCCGGCGGACGGGCCACGGCACCGCATCGACGCGATCCTCACCGGGCGGGGCGTAGAGGTGCTGGAGTACGGCACCTGGACACCCGACGAGGCCGACGTGAAGCTGGCCAGCGACCACCGGCCGGTGGTCGCCGAGCTCCGGGTCCTGTCTCCCGAGAAGCCCTCCGACCGGTCCGGCGCGCGGTGACCGGCGGCCGGGACCGGGCCTAGACCACGGCTCCGTCGTCGTCCTCGTCGTCGCGGTGCTTGGGCATGCGGGCGACCAGCGTGACGAAACCACCGGCGAAGCAGGCCAGGGCGACGGTCACGTAGAGCTGAGGCGCGGTGCGCCAGGCGACGACCGAGATCAGCAGGAACAGCGGGCCGCCGATGACCGCGGCCCAGGCCAGCCGGCCCAGCAGGTCACCCCGGGGCAGGGGCGGCGGCTCGGGCGGCTCGAAGCGGTGCTCCGGCTCGGCCACGGGGGAGTAGTCGCGCGGGCCGGTGCTGGTGGTGCGGAGCTCGTCGGGCAGGTCGTCAGGGTCGTACTCGTCGAGGGGGCCCGGCTCGGGGTGGTTGCGGCGGTCCGGCTCGGCCCGCTGGTCGGTATCGCCGGTGGACGCGGTGGGGTCGTCGGGGAAGCCCCACTCACCACCCCACTCCGAGCCGCGGGCGCGGTTCGGAACGGCGTCGGGGTTCTCGTCCTCGTAGTGCCGGCGGGTCTTCTCGGCCTCTTCGGGGGTGGGCCAGGCCGTGGGGGGTTCGTCGCCCCAGCCGGCGATGATCTCGGCGAAGCGGGCGTCGACGTCGAGATTCGGGGCGCCCTCGGCGGGGGGCCCGGCCGCCACCGGGGGAGCGGAGGGGATCGGTGCCGCGGGCGTGACGGGGACCGGGGCGCCGGTGGTGGCGGGCCCGGCCTGCTCGGTCTGGCCCGGGCGGGAGGACTGGTCCTCGGGGTCGGCGGCGTTCGTGCGGCCGGTCTTGGGGGCTTGCTCAGGCGGGCCCTGGCGTTCGGTCTGGCCCTGCCGCTCGGTCTGACCCTTGAGGTCGGCCGGGTTCGCGTGGTCGGGCTGGGGCTTGCGCTCGGCCGGGCTCTGGCGGGCGGCCTGGTCGTCGAGGTCGGCCGGAGTGTCGGTCTTGCCCTCGCGCTCGGCCGGGGCCGGGGTCCGCCCCGGTCCGGATGCCGCGGCCGGCTCGGAGGACTCGGTGCCGGGCGCTGCGCTGGGCAGGGTGCCGGACTCGGTGTCGCGGTCGGACGGGTCGCCGGCGGTGCTCATCGGGCGTCCTCCGTCAGGTTCGCACTGGCCGTGCTCTGCGTCGCCACGGCACCACTGTCCCGCAGGATCGGCCCGCGTGCGCGCGAAGGGCTCACCCGGGCGGGTCCTGCCTGGTCGGGCCGGTGGCCCCGGGCGGCCGCGACCAGGCGCGTCCCGATCGCCGCCCGACGATCAGGAACGTGCGCCGCCGAGGTGGAGCGGAAACAGTTCGTGGACGGGCTCACCCGCGTCGTCAGAAACGGACTCACCGGCGTCCTCACGGACGTACCGACCGGCGTCCTCACGGACGTACCGACCGGCGTCCTCACGGACGTACCGACCGGCGTCCTCACGGACGGGCCGACCCGCGTCCTCACGGACGCGCCGGAGTGCGTCAGCCACGTGATGGGTCTGGTGTGTGTCAGCCGGGCGGTCGGATCGGTCCGCGTCGGACGGGCCGCCGGGCTGGTTCGCGTCAGCGGCGCCGCGGCGGACTGCGCCTCGAGCGCCGCCGGGTCGGATCGCGGGTCGTGCGCCAGCGGGTTGATGAGAATCACTCCGTCCACCCCCGGAACCGGCCCGGGACTCCTCGCCCGGCGCTGCCGCCGGGCCTGATCGACTGCTCCCACGGCCCCGCCGGTCGCGTTCGGCCGTACCCGCCTCCGGGCCGGGGTCCTGGCCGCTCTGTCGCCAACCGGAGGGCCGCACGGGGCATTCCCCGTAGCCTTCCCCACCGCGAAAAGGACCGCCAAGACTGCCCTCTGGGGACATCAGCGCAGGTGGGAGAGTAGGTGGGCAGGGCCGACGGCTCGCCCGGACGACGCACGGTCACGGCGGCTCCCTCGTCGGTCGACGGCCAGATCGCCATCGTGACACGGACGCGGAGACTTATCGAGTGGCTTGCGCGATCCGCGAACACCGGGCGAACACGAGTGGGTTGTGACCGTTCACGTCAAGTGCGGCTCGTCTGCCGACAGGCTGACAGGAACCCGGCGAACCGGACTTGACGATCGGGCATCTTGGCGGTCGGGGGCGCGACAATGGATAGTGTGCGTCGGCCGGGCGAGGCGTCCCCGGCCGACCGGGTCGTGGTGGCCCGGTGCGCACACGCGCGCTGGCACGCGGTCAAAGGAGGTGGCGATGCTCTACTGGCTGCTGCGGCGCGTTCTTCTCGGACCTCTGATCCGAACGTTGTACAAGCCGTGGGTCAAGGGTCTCGAGAACATCCCGAAGAAGGGGCCGGTCATCCTGGCCTCCAATCACCTGTCGTTCTCGGACCATTTCTTCCTGCCCCTGCACGTGAACCGCAAGATCACCTTCCTGGCGAAGGCCGAGTACTTCAACGGCCGCGGCATCAAGGGCCGTCTCACAGCGGCGTTCTTCCGGGGCGTGGGGCAGATCCCGATCGAGCGGTCCGGCGGCCGGGCGTCCGAGGCGGCGCTGGGCACGGGCATGAAGGTGCTGAGCAAGGGCGAGCTGCTGGGGATCTACCCGGAGGGCACCCGCTCGCCCGACGGCCGGCTCTACCGCGGCCGCACCGGTGTGGCCCGGATGGCGCTGGAGTCGGGCATCCCGGTGATCCCGGTGGCGATGATCAAGACGTTCGAGGTGCAGCCCCCCGGCAAGCTGATCCCGCGACTGCTGCCCAAGGGCGAGGTCGGCGTGGTGATCGGTGAGCCCCTGGACTTCTCCCGGTACGAGGGCATGGCCACCGACCGGTTCGTGCTGCGCTCGGTGACCGACGAGATCATGTACCAGCTGATGGTGCTGTCCGACCAGGAGTACGTGGACATCTACGCCGCCACCATGAAAGAGCGGCTGGCGGCGGCGAAGCGCAGCGGGGCCGACACCGGACTGCCCTCCGGTCACGCGGAGCTGGCCGTGACCCCGGGCGGTCACGCCGAGAAGGCTGCGGAGAAGGGCGCCGACAAGGCCCCGGACAAGGCGTCCCCGAAGGACAGGGCGAAGGACAAGGCCGCCCCGAAGGACAAGGCCGCCCCCAAGGACAAGGCCGTTCCGGACGACGCCAAGGACCAGAACGAGGCGGAGAAGGACGGCAACGCGGCCTGAGCGCCACGACGCGGAGCGAAGGGCGGATCGGCCCGGCCCCGGCGAACGACCGCCGGTGACCGTGCTGGTCCGCCCTTCGTTCGTCCCGGCCGCAAATCCTGCGGCCCCGACCCGCGTCCGTACGAAATCCGGCAACCACCGAAAGGGCTTGCGCCGCCCCCGTACTCTTGTGCCCGTGAGCGCCCCACTGCATCCCATCACCAGTGCCGACCTCTACCCGACGAGCACTCCGGACACGGCGGCCGCGGCTCTCGAGGCCGGTCTCGACGTCTGGCGTGACCTTCCCGCCGCGCAGCAGCCCGAGTGGCCTGACCGCGCCGAGCTCGAGGCCGTGGCCGCCGAGCTCGCCTCGGTGCCGCCGCTGGTGTTCGCGGGGGAGTGCGACCTGCTGCGCGGGCAGCTGGCCGCCGCGGCGCGGGGCGAGGCGTTTCTGCTCCAGGGCGGTGACTGCGCCGAGACCTTCGCCGAGGCCACGGCCGACCGCATCCGCAACAAGATCAAGACGATGCTGCAGATGGCCGTCGTCCTGACCTACGGCGCGAGCATGCCGGTGATCAAGCTGGGCCGGATGGCCGGGCAGTACTCCAAGCCGCGCAGCAGCACGCAGGAGACGCGTCAGGGCGTCACGCTCCCCGCCTACCGTGGCGACGCGATCAACGGCTTCCCGTTCGAGGAGGCCTCGCGCACGCCCGACCCGAAGCGGCTGCTGAAGGCGTACCACACGTCCAGTTCCACCCTGAACCTGATCCGTGCCTTCACCAAGGGCGGCTTCGCCGACCTGCGCCAGGTGCACGAGTGGAACCGGGGCTTCGTCAGCAGCCCGGCCAACGCCCGCTACGAGGCGATGGCGCGTGACATCGACCGCGCGATGAAGTTCATGATCGCGGCCGGCGGCGACACCGACGCGCTGCGCACCGTCGACTTCTGGTCCAGCCACGAGGGTCTGCTGCTCGACTACGAGCGCGCCCTCACCCGCATCGACTCGCGCACCGGCACGCCCTACAACGTGTCCGCGCACTTCGTCTGGATCGGCGAGCGCACCCGTCAGCTCGACGGTGCCCACGTCGACCTGATGTCGCGGGTGCGCAACCCGATCGGCGTCAAGATCGGCCCGACCACCACCCCCGACGACCTGATGAAGCTCGTCGACAAGCTCGACCCCGAGCGCGAGCCGGGTCGTCTGACGCTGGTGAGCCGGATGGGCGCGGGCAAGATCCGGGGCAACCTGCCGGCGCTGGCCGAGACCACGAAGAAGGAGGGTCTGCCCGCCCTCTGGATCTGCGACCCGATGCACGGCAACACCTTCGAGTCGGCGTCCGGCTTCAAGACCCGCCGCTTCGACGACGTGATGGACGAGGTGCGCGGCTTCTTCGAGGTGCACAACGCCGTCGGCACCGTGCCCGGTGGTCTGCACGTCGAGCTCACGGGCGACGACGTCACCGAGTGCATGGGCGGCGCCGAGCACATCGACGACGCCGACCTCGCCACCCGCTACGAGACGCTCTGCGACCCGCGCCTGAACCACCAGCAGTCGCTGGAGATGGCGTTCCTGGTCGCCGAGATGCTGACGGGCCGCTGATGAGCCCGACCCCGGCGCCCGTCGTGGACCTGCGCAGCGACACGCTGACCAGGCCCACCGCCGGCATGCGCCAGGCCATCGCCGAGGCCGTGGTGGGCGACGACGTCTACGGGGAGGACCCGGAGGTCAACGCCCTCGAGGCCGAGGTGGCGCAGCTGCTCGGTCACGAGGCCGGGCTGTTCTGCCCCACCGGCTCGATGTCCAACGTGCTGGGGGTGCGCTCGCTGGTGGCCCCCGGCCAGGAGATCCTCTGTGACTCGCTGGCCCACATCGTGCGCGCCGAGCTCGGCGCGCACGCCGTGTTCGGCCAGGTCACGACCCGCACCTGGCAGTCGTCGCGGGGTCTGCTCGATGCCGACGAGGCGCTGCGCATGGCCGTGCCCGACGCCGGGCCCTACTTCGTGTCCACGGCCGCCATCGCGGTCGAGGACACGCACAACTTCGGGGGCGGCACCGTGCAGTCGCCGTCCGAGCTGCGCCGTCTGCGGGCCGGGGCCGACGCCCTGGGCCTGAGCGTGCACCTCGACGGGGCCCGGCTCTGGAACGCGCACGTGGCGTCCGGGGTGCCGCTGACCGAGTACGGCTCGTTCGCCGACACGGTGTCGCTCTGCCTGTCCAAGGGCCTGGGCGCGCCGGTCGGTTCGGTGCTGGTCGGCAGCGCCGAGCGCATCGAGCAGGCGCGGATCTGGCGCAAGCGCATGGGCGGCGGTATGCGGCAGGTCGGTCTGCTGGCCGCGGCCGGGCGCTACGCGCTGAAGCACCACGTCACCCGGCTCGCCGACGACCACGCCCGCGCCCGGTCGATCGCCGAGGCGCTGGCCGGGGTCGACGAGACGATCGTCGAGCCGGAGCTGGTGCGCACCAACATCGTGGCCTCGGAGTGGCCCTCGTCCACCGCGGCGCAGGCGTTCATCGCCGGCTGCGCGGAGGAGAACATCCGGGTCGGGGCCGTCGGCTCCCGGGTGGTGCGTCTGGTGACGCACCTCGACATCGACGAGGCGGCCGCGGGGCGGGCCGCCGAGGTGCTGCCCGCGATCGCGAAGCAGGCCCTGACCGCCTGACCACCCGCAAAGCCGGATGGAGGACGCCGGTGCCCACCGGCGTCCTCCATGTCAGCTGTCGTGGCGGAGCCGGCTGTACTGCACCATGTCGTGCCAGGTGCCCAGTCGGAACTGCGCTCCGCGCAGCACTCCCTCGCGGGTGAAACCGGCCTTCCCGAGCGCCTTCTGCTCGGCGAGGTTCTCCACGTCGGTGCTGGCCTCGATCCGGTTCACGGTCGTGTAGCGGAACAGCCACTCGTAGGCCAGACGCTGTGCGGCGGTGCCGACGCCCTGGCCCCGGGCCGACGGCGCGATCGCGATACCGAGGTTCAGCGACTGGCTGCCCCGGTTGGGCCCGTAGTGCACGGGGTGCCAGCTGACCGTGCCCACCGGCTCGCCGGCCCGGCAGATGATCAGCAGCCCCTCGTCCTCGCTGATCATGCCGTTGACGGCGAACCGCTCGTGGTACTGGTGCTGGCGGCGGGCCATCGGCAGGAAGTCGCCGAAGGCGGTCTCGTGGTCCGGGTCGTTGCGCCAGCGGGCCAGGAGGGGGATGTCCTCCTGGCCCACCGCGCGGAGCGTCACGTCGTTCGTCACGTCAGGTACCACGTCAGCGGGTGGCCGGAAAGGTCACCAGGTCTTGAGCACGATCTCCGAGCCGGCGTCGGCCGGGCCGGTGATGCTCTGCTCGCGTACCTGGTTGCCGAAGCCCCAGCCCTCGTGCTTGACCGAGAAGCCGAGCCCCTCGAGCGTGGCCCGGGCCTGGTTGATGTCCTGCCCGGTCACGTTCGGCACCTCGACCTGGGCGGGCTGCTTGACCGCCTTCAGGACCACGGTGCTGCCCTTGCCCACGGTCTGGCCCTGGGCGGCGGGGGACTGCTCGAACACGGTGCCGGTGCCGGGAGCGCCGTCCCAGGGGTCGACCTCCTGGATCTCGACGACCAGGCCCTTGCTCTCGAGGAGCTGCTTCGCCGCGTCCTTGTTCTGGCCCACCACGTTGTCGAGCTGGACCGGCTCGACGCCCTTGCTGACGACGAGCTTGACCTCACGGCCGGGGGCGACCTTGTTGCCGGCCTTGGGCGCGCTCGAGATGACCTTGCCCTCGTCGACCTTGGCGTTGTACTGCTCGCTGGTGTCGCCGACCTTCAGCCCGGCGCCCTCCAGCTCACCGGTGGCGTCGGCCAGGGTCTTGCCCTTCACGTCGGGCACGGCCACCAGCTCGCGGCCCTTGCTGACGACGATCGTGACGGTGCCGTTCTTCTTCACGTCACCCCCGCCGGCCGGGCTGGAGGAGATCACCGTGCCGGCGTCGACCTCGGAGCTGAACTGCTCGTCGATGTCGGGGGTCAGGCCCTGCAGCACGAGCACCCGCTGGGCGTCGGACTCGCGCATGCCGGTGACCGCGGGGACCCGCACGAACGAGCCCGGGCCGCCGGTGAACCACCAGACGCCGGTGAACACGACGGCCAGCACGAGCACGACGCCGAGGACGGCGGTGAGTGCGGTGCGGCGGCGGTTGCCGAGGAATCCGGGCGGGGCCTCGTCGTCGTCGTTCACCCGCAGCCGGGGAACCATCGCGTCGCGGACCGCCATGCCGCGTTCCTGCCGACGGGAGAGCGCGCGGGTGGGTTGCGGGCCCTGGGCCGGAGCCGGGGCCGCGCCCGGCACCGGCTGGTAGAGCGCGGTGACCTGGTCGTCGGCCCCCGGACGCACACTCAGACCGGGGACCGGGGAGACGATGCGGGTGGGCCCGGCCGAACCGGGCGCCAGGTGGTCGGAGCGCGAGTAGACCGCGGTCTCGGCGTAGGCGGCGGGGGCCGCGGCGCCGAACTCCACGGTGGCGTCGTCGTAGTCGCCCGGGCCGCCGCGCAGCTCGTCGGCGTCGGCCGCACGCTCGTCGAGCAGGTCGGCGGGAACCGAGGCCCGGGCCGCCCGCACCTCGGCGAGCGCCGCGTCGGCGGTGGCCGGGCGGGCGTCGGGATTGGTGTCGGTGAGGCGCAGCACCAGGTGATCGAACGCGTCGGTGAGGTTCGGCGCGATCTGCGTGGGGGTGGGCACCCGCTCGTACACGTGGCGGTAGGCCACCTGGAGCGGGTCGTCGCCGGTGAACGGCTGACGGCCGGTGAGCAGCTCGAACAGGATGATGCCGGCGGCGTACACGTCGGCCCGGGCGTCGGCGTGACCGTGCGCGACCAGCTCGGGCGCCAGGTAGGCCACGGTGCCGAGCAGCTCGTCGGTGGCGGCGGTGGCGATCGGCGCGGTGACCGCGGCGGCGAGGCCGAAGTCGGCGACCTTGATCCGGCCGTCGTCGGTGAGGATGACGTTCTCGGGCTTCACGTCGCGGTGCACGATGCCGGCCCGGTGGGCGGCGCCGAGCGCGGCCAGCACCGGCTCGAGCACCGAGATGCTCTCGCGGGGCGTGAGCGCGCCGCGCTGCGACAGCACGTCGCGCAGGGTGCGCCCGGGCAGGTACTCCATCGCGAGATAGAGCACGCCGGAGGTCTCGTCGGTGCCCTGGTCGAAGACGCCGACCACGTTCGGGTGCGACAGCCTGGCGGCAGAGCGTGCCTCACGCACGAACCGGGAGACGAACTCGGGATCGTCGGCCAGGTTCTCGTGCATGACCTTGAGGGCGACCTCCCGGTCCAGCCGCCGGTCAACCGCGAGGTAGACCGTTGCCATACCGCCGCGCGCGATCCGGGACCGGACCAGGTACCGCCCGTCGACCAGCCGGCCGACCAGTGGATCCTGGAGTGTCATGTCCACATCGGGCAGTCTAAGGCCGACCGGGAAGGCTTCCGCCACATACCGGCTGTCCCCGCAGCCCCATTGTTATCTCCAGGCACAGTTTTCAGGCGCCCGATCAGCGAAACCGCAGCTTGAGCGTACGCACGGTGGCCACGTAGCGCCGGGTGTCGGGAAAAGTGCCGTGGCGACGCACCGAGGCCAGGCCCTGGTAGTAACCGGCCAGTGCGGTCTGCTCGTCGGCGTGGCGGCCGAGGGCCAGCAGCAGCACGGTGCCGGCCGTGATGTTGTCCTTGGTGTCGAGCAGGTCGAGAGGGCGTCCGAGCAGCTCACCGGCCCAGGCGCCGGCCGAGGGCAGTAGCTGCATGACCCCGATGGCATTGGCGGGGGAGACCAGACGCTGGTCGAAGCCCGACTCCATCGAGGCCACGGCGAGGGCCAGGGCCGGGTCCACGCCGAAGTGCACAGCCGTGGCCCGCACGATCCCCCGCGCGGTGGGCCGGTCGGGCACGTCCGCGTGCTTGAGCGCCTCGCGGTTGGTCTCGGCCGCCTTCGTCACCGCGGGCGGGTAGGAACGGTGAGGCAGATCACCCGCCGGGATGACCTCTCCGCGCCGGGTGCGACGGCGCCGCGCGGCCAGGGCCCGGGTGGTGTCGGCCACCGGTGGCTTGCGCGCCGGGTCGGCCGAGGACGTGGCGAGGGCGGGCAGCCGGATCAGCTGGCCCGTCTTCAGGGCCGCGCCCGGGCGCATGTGGTTGGCGGCCAGCACCGCGGCGGGCGCACAGCCGGCCGTGCGGGCCACGGTCTCCAGGTCGTCGCCGGCCTTGACCCGGTAGGCCAGGGTGGGGGAGCCCGAGGTGTCGGCGGGAGGCTGCCCGGCGGCCAGGGCCCGGCGCCGGGCCAGGCCGGTCTCGTCCGGGTCGGCGCTCACCAGGGCCTCGAGGAGCACACGCAGCCCGGCGGTGCGCAGGGCGGCCGGGCTGGGGTTCGGGGCGGTGGACGCGGTGGTCAGGTGCGGGATCGCGTCGGGGGTGGTGCCGGGGCGGCCGAGCAGGACCAGCGGTGGTGGCTGCTCGGGCGGCGGGTTCTCGTCGTGGGTGAGGCCGAGCAGGGCGCTCAGGCGGGTGCGGCGCAGCAGCAGCTGCACCCCGGGCCCGGGACGGCGGCGACGCGGGCGGGCCGGGGGCCGCGCCAGCACGTGGGGAGGCTCGTGGTGCACGACGAGCAGCGGCATCCCGCTGTCCGACAGGGGTTTCGGGCCGCTGCCCGGGCGCCGGCGGGGGCTGCCGGGAACCCCGAGAAGAGCTGCGGTCGGGTCGGTCACGGTCCTGACGTCCTCTCTTCCTGGTCGGCGGTCCTTCGGTGCGTACGGTCACTCCGGGGTCATTGTGCAACAGAGAGTAGGTGAATGGCGACGACCGGTGACATGGGCATGTCTCGTGCCGAGTGTGGCCGGATCCGGCCACCGGACGTGGCACGCTAAGTCGCGTGTCAGACACACCCCACGAAAACAGAGACGTGCTCGACTTCGGCCCCGACGGTGAGCGGGTCTGGCTGAACCTGCCCGACGTCGCCGAGCAGATCGGGACCGACGTCGGCAAGGTCCGCCGCATGCTGCAGGAGCGCGTGCTCCTGGGCCTGCGCCGCACCGACCGCAAGATCATGAGCGTGCCCGCCGAACTGCTCAAGGACGGTGCACCGCTGCCCGACCTGCAGGGCACCCTGGTCGTCCTGGCCGACAGCGGCTACTCCGACGAGGAGGCGCTGCGCTGGCTGTTCACCGACGACGACTACCCGGGCGCCCCGGTCGACGCCCTGCGCTCGGGCATCGGCAAGACCGAGGTGCGCCGCCGGGCGCAGGCTCTCGGCTTCTGAGTCACCCGGTGGTTCCGCCCCCGGCCCGGGGGCGGAACCACCAACGTCACGAGGAGGGCTGCGAGGCCCGCTCGGGGTCTTCCTCGGGGGCGCTCGCGGTGGTCGGCAGCACCACCGGCCGGTGGGCCTTGCGGGCCCGGGCGGCCCGGCGGGCGGCCGGGAGGGCCACCGCCAGCCGGCGCGGCAGTGACACCGACGCGCGCCGGGTCAGCACCTGGTAGTCGATCTTCTCGACCGCGTCGAGGATCTCGCCGTAGAGCGTGAACGCCACGCGCATGCAGTCCTGCGAGGTCGGGTGCAGCATCCCGATGCCCGGCTCGGCGAACGCGTACAGCCGCCGGGTGCGCTCGATCTCGAACTTCAGCAGCTCGCGGATCATCGGGGTGACCACGCCGGCCTGCAGCGACTCGCGGGTCACGCCGAAGCTGTCGAGGTCTTCCTGCGGCAGGTAGACGCGGCCGCGCTGCAGGTCCTCGCCCACGTCGCGGATGAAGTTCGACATCTGGAAGGCCTCGCCCAGCGCCCGGGCCCGGGCCGTGGCCTCCGGCGTCTGCGGCTCGAGGATCGGCAGCATCTGCAGGCCGATCACCGCCGCCGACCCGTACATGTACTGCTCCAGGTCGGCGTACGTCTGGTAGCCGGTGATCGTGGCGTCCATCTGCATGGACTCCAGGAACGCCTCGATGTGCACGCGCGGGATCTGCCAGCGCCGCGTGGTGTGCAGCATCGCCACGGCGGCCGGGTCGCCCGGCACCGGGCCCTCGCCGGCCAGCGCCGCCATGAACTCCTCGCCCCAGGTCTGCAGGGCGGCCGGGTCGGGAGCGATCAGCGAGTCCACGAACTCGTCGGCGGACCGGGCGAAGGCGTACTGCGCCCAGACGTAGGGCCGCTTCTCGGGCGGCAGCAGCATCGACGCCAGGTAGTACGTCTTGCCGTGCTCGGCGTTGACCCGCCGGCAGTGCTCGTAGGCGGCGCGGAGCTTGAGATCGCCGATCCGCGCCGCGTCCAGGGCCTTGTCACTCACCCGCGGCATGCCGTCTCCTGATCTTGTCCGAACGCCTCACGTGAAGCACCCCCGTCGTCACTGCTGTCACTTGCGGAGACTAACGTCCGGCACCCGGCTCAGCCACGTGGCACGACGCGCAACGGCTCCGGCAGCGTGCCCAGATTCTCGAGCGTCACGTCGAACAGCCGCTGCTGCAGCCGCTCGATGTCCTCGACCACGCTCGCGCGCTCGTCGAGCAGCCGGCCGGTGAGCTCCCGCAGGCGCGGCCCGAGGTCGGGCTCGTGCACCGAGATGCCCCACTCCTCACGGCCGATGTCGGCCAGGAAGAAGGCCAGCTTCGGGTGCGAGACCAGGCTGACGATCGGGGTGCCGCAGCCGAACGGGACCATGCCGGCGTGCCCGCGCATGCCCACGACCAGGGCGGCCCGGCGGTAGGTGGTGTGGATCTCGGGCACAGTCATGTCGTACATCGGGATCACCGGCAGCGTCAGGCCGTGCTCGCGCCGCAGGTCGTTGACGAAGATCTCGTCGTCGACGCAGTGCGCCGCGTACCGCACCTCGGCCCGCTCGCGGGTGGCCAGGATCCAGTCGCGCAGGCTCGCCAGGAACTGGCCGTAGCCGTCGCCGAAGCGCCGGGCCGAGCGGTCGTAGGCGCAGTTGAGCAGCACCGGGCCACCCGAGCCGTCGCCGTCGGGGGCCTGTTCCCAGGCCGGGCCGCCGAGCTTCGAGATCACCGTGGTCGGGCAGGGCTGCCAGCGGATCTTGTCGGCGAGCTCGGAAGGCAGCAGCGAGCGCACCTTCTCGACCGAGCCGGAGTTGCGCAGCCCGACGAAACCGGCCCGCTCGACCAGGGTGCGCAGCGAGCGGCCGAACCGGCTGCCGTCGAACTCCTGGCCCTCGAACGTGTTGTAGCCGACGCCCCAGACCACCAGCGGCACCTTGATCCGGCGCAGCATCTCGTCGGTGACATTCCACTGCCAGCCGGAGTTGCCGTTCGGCGCGGTGTCGGGCAGGAACAGCCCGCCGCCGCCGAGCACCAGGCCGTCGCCGGCGTTGACCTGGGCCAGTCGCTTCTCGTCGAACAGCTGGTGGACGTGCACGTCCCACCAGCGCGGGTGCGTGGTCGGCGACTTCAGCCCCCGGCCCGCCCGCGGCGCGTACTCCAGGTCGAAACCACGACGCACCGAGTCGACCAGCGCCAGGTCGCCGGCGTTGCCGTGCGGGTCGGCGTGGAACGCGGCGTGCGCCACCATGCCGCTGGTGTCACCCAGCGAGTTCGCCGCCGCCTCGGCCTTCTCGTTGCGGCGCAGCTGGATCCGGCAGCCCCGGAACCCGGGCTCGAGCTGCAGGCCCTCGAGCGCGTACTCGCGGCCACGGGTGTGGTCGTGCCGCACCCAGGCCACCTCGGACAGCTTCGCCAGGGCGGCCGGGGCCTGCCGCTCGTCGAGGCTCGCCAGCAGCAGCTGGGCGTTCGCGGCGTCGTAGTCGGAGACCGCGGCCAGGCTCACGCCCGCCTCCAGCCGGTCGGCCGCCGCCGGTTTCGGGGGCAGCTCCTCGCGGACCCGCCGGGCGGCCTCCTCGAAGTGCCCGGCCTTGCGCAGCTCGGCGATCCCGGCCCGCCAGGTGGGGACGCGGGTGGTCGCCGGCGCCGGGTCCGTGCGGGTGATCGTGGTGGTGACGGTGGTGGTGGCGGCCAGGGGGCTGCCGGGCTCGGGCTCACCGTCGAGCGGGACGTCGAACTCGGCGTCGAAGGCCGTTCCGGCGTCGAACTCGGCGTCCACCGAGACCTCGTCGTCGTCGATCTCGCCGACCTCGCCGGAAGGGCCGGAAGGGGTGGTCATCGCACTCCGATCACGTGGTCGTCGAGCCGCTCCAGGCGCGGCGTGAGCCAGGCCTGCTCGGCCGGGCCGAAGTCGGTCGCGGGGGTGAACCCGATCAGGTCGACGCTCTCGCAGACCGCGAGCAGGTCGAGCAGCCGGATCAGCTGGTAGGCGTCGGAGACCGGGCCCGGGGTCTCGTCCTTCACCGGGTTGCGCAGCGGCTGGCGCAGGGCCTTCTCGGCGATCGCGTGCTGACGGCCCGGCACCAGGTGCGAGCGCATCGCCGTGACCCAGTCCTCCGGGCGCTCGGCCAGCACCAGGCGGAGCCCGGCCTCGGTGTTCCAGCCCAGCTTGGCGTCGTGCCGGATCACCTGCAGGTCGGTGCGGGAACCGCCGTCGGCCGGGCTGTTGCGGGTCGGGCCGAAGCGCACCACCACGTCGTAACCGTCGACCTGCTCGCCCCGGCCGGAGCCCTTCAGGCGCTGCGGGTCGTCGCTGACCAGGCACACCCGGCTGCCGGCCAGACGCCGGCGCAGCTCGTAGGTGCGCAGCACGGTCAGGTCGTGCGCCAGGTCCTCGGGTAGCGGTGCCGGGGACAGCCGGGACTGACGGTGCCAGCGGCCGGCGTGGTGCAGCACGTCTTGCGTGGCCGGGTGGGCCAGGTCGGACACCGGCAGCGCGGCCACCTCACGCATCAGGCCGGTCACCGCCTTGTCGAGCTCCTTGCGGGGCGTCGGGCCGTGCAGCGCCTCGCGCACCTGCTCGGCCGTCGCGCGCACCGGGCCGGGCAGCGACACCGCCCGCAGCACCACGTCGAGCGCCGACAGGAACCGCACCCGCCGGTCGTCGCGCTCCTGCAGCTCTTTCACCAGTTCCATCACGCCGAGGCGGTCGCCCTGGGTGAGGTTCAGGTAGGCCTGGTGCGCGTGCACGGCGGTGGGCAGGTCGCCCGCGATCTCGGCGGCCAGCGCCCGCTGCCGCCACGAGGCGCGCGAGGCCGGCTTGGCCGCCAGCAGCACCTCGGTGATGTCGAGGGCCAGCCGCGGGTTGCGGGCCTTGGCCGCCTCGGCCGCCTTCAGCAGGTGCTCGAGCAGGGCCGGGGCGGCCTCCACCCATGTGCTCTCACCGCTGGTGATCGCGGCCGCGCCGGAACCCCGCAGCAGGGGCTGCGCGGCGTTGCCGGCCGCGGTCAGGGCCTGGCGCACCGCGACGGGCTGCTGCAGGAGCGTCTCCGGGTCGGTCCAGGTGCGCACCGCCGCCAGGAACGGCTGGTTGACCGTGGCCGCGACCTCGGCCTGCCGGACCTTGCGGTCGGCCTCGGCCCGGGCCGCCTGCGCCACGGCCAGCTCCTCCTCGCGGCGCTTGGCGTGCACCTCCAGCCGCGCCTCGGCGAGGGCCTTGGGCGTGAGTCTCACGACCGTGCTGCCGACCCGGTCGAGCGCGCCCGGGGCGAGCTTGTCGATCTTGTCGAGGGCACGCGGCCCGAGCTTGTCGAGCCTGTCGAGGAAGCTCATCGCTGTCCTCCCGCAGAAGTGAGGGGCACGGCGAGAGACTACCGGGAGCGAGGTGAGGACCACGTGCCGGAGCGTCCGCACCCGGGCGACCACCACGTCCGCACGCCCGGGAGGCCGTGACCGCGCGAACCGCACGCCCGCGAGCGTGCGGCGACCACCGCGTCCCCCGGCCCCGGAAACCGTGAGCCGGTGAGCCGGGCGGTGACCGCCACGTCCGCGGGCGGTGACCCGAAAGCCCTTACCGCCAGGCGCGGGACGCGTACACCGGATCCGGCCCGGTGATCCGCTCGGCCGCCAGCCGCCCCGACACCAGCACCATCGGCACCCCGACGCCCGGCTGCGTGCCCGACCCGGTGAACACCACGTTCTCGCCCCACAGGTTGCCGGGACGGAACGGGCCGGTCTGGAAGAACGAGTGCGCCGCCGCGAACGGGGCTCCCCGCTCCATGCCGCGCTCCGCCCACTCCAGCGGGGTGGTCACGTCTTCCACCTCGATCGAGTCGCCGAAACCCGGGTAGCCGTGCGAGTCCAGCTGCGACAGCACGTGCTCGCGGTAGACCGGCTTGATGCGCTTCCAGTCGAGCGGCGAGTCGAGGTTCGGCGTCGGGAACAGCACGTAGAAGATGTCGCGGTTCGCCGGCGCGAGCCGGGCGTCGGACGCCGTCGGGTTCGTCACCAGGAACGACGGCTCACTCATCAGACGGCCCGAGGTCAGCTCCTGGAACGTGTTCTTCCAGGACCCGCCGAAGTGGATGTTGTGGTGGGACGCGCCCGGCCAGTTCTGCCGGGTGCCCGCCAGCATCAGGTAGCAGGACGGCGAGTAGGTCAGGCGCTTCACCCGGAACGGGGTCTTGCCCAGCAGGTCCCGGTAGGCGACGGGCAGGTCGGGGTTCAGCACCACGACGTCGGCGGGAACGCGCTCGCCGTCGGCCGTGACGACCGCGGTGGCCCGCCCGCCCGAGTGCTCGACCGAGGTGACCTCGGTGCCGTAGCGGAACTCCACCCCGTGCTTCTTCGCGGCGGCGGCCATCGCCGTCGGCACCGCCGCCATGCCCCCGGCCGGGAAGTACACCCCGGCGACCGAGTCCATGTAGGCGATCACCGCGTACAGGGCCATCGCGTCGTAGGGGGACAGGCCCGCGTACAGCGCCTGGAACGAGTAGATGCGCTGCGTGCGCTCGTCTTTCAGGAACTGGCCGACCTTCGGCGCCATCCGCCGGAACCCGCCGATCGCGACCAGCTTGGCCAGGTTCGCGGTGAGCAGGTCGAGCGGGGAGTCGATGTTGCGGTCGATGAAGTCCCGCATCTCGTACTTGTACAGCCGGGACACGAACTTCACGTAGCGGTGGAAGCCCGCGGCCTCCTCCGCCCCGATCTTGGTCTCGATCTCGTCGGCCATCCGGTTCACGTCGGAGTGCACGTCGATGCTCGAGCCGTCGGCGAAGGTGGTGTGGTAGAGCGGTTCCACCGGCTTCAGGTTCAGCCAGTCGTTCATGTCCTCGCCGAGCGCGTCGAAGCAGTCGGCGATCAGGTCGGGCATCGTCAGCACGGTCGGGCCCGGGTCGAACCGGTACTCACCGTTGCCGTTCGGGGCGCTGATCGTGCGCACCGCGGCGCGGCCGCCCGGCACCAGGTCACGCTCGAGCACGATGACCCGGCGGCCGGTGCGGGCCAGGCGCATCGCGGCGGACAGCCCGGCCAGGCCGGCGCCGACGATGACGACGGTGTCGCTCTTGCCGGTGACGGTGCGCGGGCCCTTGCGCAGGGTGGCCGGGGCGAGCCGGGCGGCCAGGGTGTTCTTGGTCGGCATGATCACTGCGCCCGGACGGTGGCGGCGACCACGAGGCCCTGGAGAACCTCGCGGGTGGGACCGTCGGCGAGATCGGCGCCCGCGAGCGCGGACTCGGCGCGTTCGGTGGCCTCGGTGATCATCTGCTCGATCTGCCGGTCGGCACCGGTCTCCACGATGATCTGGCGCAGCGTCGCCACCCCGTCGGCGCCGAGGGCCGGGTCGCCGAGCAGACGGTGCACGGTCTCGGCCTGGGCCGGGGTGCTGTTCTGCAGGGTGCGGCCGATCAGCACGGTGCGTTTGCCCTCGCGCAGGTCGTCGCCCGCCGGTTTACCGGTCGTGGCCGGGTCGCCGAACACGCCGAGCACGTCGTCACGCAGCTGGAAGGCCTCGCCCAGCGACAGGCCGAACTCGGAGTACACGGCCAGCAGCTTGTCGTCGGCGCCGGCGGCGCTCGCCCCGATCAGCAGCGGGTGCTCCACCGAGTACTTCGCGCTCTTGAACCGGATCACCCGCAGCGCGCGCTCCACCATGCTCACCGGGTCTTTCTCGGGGAGCACCTGGCTGAGCACGTCCAGGTACTGGCCGCCCAGCAGTTCGGTGCGCATGGCGTCGAAGACCGGGCGGGCCCGGCGCAGTTCGGCGTCGCTCAGCCCGCTGGACGAGAACAGCTCCTCGGTCCAGACCAGGCACAGGTCGCCGGCCAGCACGGCGCCGGCCAGGCCGAACGGCGCCGGGGCGCCGTTCCAGCCGCTGCCGGTGTGCAGGGCCTCGAACTGCTTGTGCACGGCGGGCTTCCCGCGGCGCAGGTCGGAGGCATCGATCAGGTCGTCGTGGATCAGGGCCGCCGCCTGGAACAGCTCCAGTGCCGCGGCCGCGTTCACCGCGGCGTCGGTGTTGGCGCCGCCCGCGCCGCGCCAGCCCCAGTAGAGGAACGCCGGCCGCAGGCGCTTGCCGCTGCTCGTCATGACCGAGACGGTGTCGGTGATCTGGGTGCATTCGGGAGCGACCTCGGCCAGCTCCAGGGACCGGCGCCCGAGGAAGTCCCGCAGGGCCGCGTCCACCCGCTCGCGCAGATCCTCCGCCTTCAGGGGGTGGCTGCCGGTCGGGGAGGCGAGCGACGTCATGCTGGCGGGACCTCTTTCTGTGAGCCCTGGCGGCGGGGGACGCGAGGGACCGGGAGCCCACCTTCTCAGGTCCGGCCGGGGCGTGCGCGCCGGTAGGGCCCGGCGTCCTGTGCGTTCGGGGCGTTTGGGGCGTTTCTTCACCCCTGCGTGACCGGGCGCTTGCCGGATCGTGACCACGTCGTCCTTCGTGACCGCTCACACACGGGCCGGGCGGTGCCCCCGAACCGTAAGCTCAGGGGTATGGCTCAGGACCGACCCGCACTGCACGAGCAGCTCAGCGAACTCATCGCGGCGAAGCGCCCCTCGCTCTCGTTCGAGTTCTTCCCGCCGAAGACCGACGAGGCGGAGGCGACGCTGTGGCAGTCGATCCGTCGGCTCGAGCCGCTGAACCCCACGTTCGTGTCGGTCACCTACGGGGCGGGCGGCACGAGCCGTGACCGCACCACCCGCGTCACCCAGCGCATCGCGCAGGACACGACGCTCACGCCGATGGCTCACCTGACCTGCGTCGGGGCCAGTCTCGCGGAGCTGCGCGGGGTGGTGGCCGACTACGCCGCCGCCGGGGTGAAGAACGTGCTCGTCGTGCGGGGCGACCCGCAGGGCGGTCCGCGGGCCGAGTGGGTGCAGCACCCGGGCGGGCCGCGGTACGCCGTCGAACTCGTCTCGCTGGTGCGTGAGCTGGGCAACTTCAGTGTCGGGGTGGCCGCGTTCCCGGACGTGCACCCGGCCAGCGCCGATCTCGACGCCGACGCGCGGGTGCTGGCCATGAAGGCCGAGGCGGGGGCGCAGTTCGCGATCACGCAGATGTTCTTCACCCCGGCCGCGTACTTCGACCTGGTCGACCGGGCCGCCGCCCTGGGCTGCACGATCCCGATCATTCCGGGGGTCATGCCCGTGACCAACGTGCGTCAGGTGGAGCGGATCGCGGAACTGACCGGGGTCGCGCTGCCCGCATCGGTGGTGTCGCGGCTGCACGCGGTGGCCGGCGAGCCGGCGGCGGTGCGGCAGGTGGGGGTGGAGATCGCGACCGAGCTCTCGCGGGAGCTGCTCGACGGGGGTGCGCCGGGGCTGCACTTCATCACGATGAACCGGTCCACGGCGACGCTCGAGGTGGCCGAGGCGCTGGGGCTGGCTTCGCGGGTCTGATCTCTTGCTTGAGGACGTCGTGGTCGTCGGGCGTGTTCTCCGCGGACTGCGCGGGGGTCGGGTTGGCCGGCTCTCGCGGCCGCCGGGCCGCGGGCGGTTCCGGGCCGGGCGATCTGGTGGGTGGGGTGATGGCTGACCGGTTCGCCGACTGGTCGGCGCTGCACGGCGAAGCCGCTCCCACGGGAATCGTGGGACTGTGGTTGCGTTTCGTGTACCGGCTGGCCGGACCCCTGGTGCGGCTGCGGGTTCCGCCGAACGCGATCACGGTGCTCGGGCTGGTGGTCGCGCTCGCGGCGCTGTGGCCGGCCGGTGCCGGTGGGCGCTGGCCGTTGCTCGCCGCCGCGCTGGTGGGGTTGTCGGCGTTGCTCGACGGACTGGACGGCGCCGTTGCCGTTCTCGGGCAACGAGTCTCGCGGTTGGGTGGGCGGCTCGACCATGTCTGTGACCGGCTGAGCGAGATCGCCTTCGGTGCCAGCCTGGGGCTGGCCGGCGGGTTCTGGGTGTGGTGCCTGGCGGGGGTGGCGCTGGCGCTGGTGCACGAGTCGGCCCGTTCGTGGATGCGGCGGCGGGGGACGACGGCGATCGGGGTGGTGACCGTGTCCGAGCGGCCGACGCGGGTGCTGGTGGTGGCGATGTTCTTGGTGGCGGTGGGCGTCCATCCCGGATCGGGATGGGCGACGGCGGGTGGGATCGCGCTCACCGTGGCGGGTTTCGTGGGGCTGGTGCAGTTGTTGGTGGTCGTGAGGCGTTCGGCGGTGTAGCTCTCGTCAGCGTGGTGTGCTCAGTGTGGTGTCCACAGGCGGATACGACGGGGACGTTGTCCACAACGGTGGCTCGGAGATCGTGAGCGACGGTGTGCGGTGGGCAATGTCGTCACATGACACGACGTCCGGGGCCGATCTACGACCGGGTGATGCGCGCGCTGGCCGAGCCGGGGATCAAGGGATTCTGCGACTGGATCGGGGTGCCGGTCGAAGACGGCGCCGAGGTGCTTCCGGCCTCGTTCCCGGCCGAGACTCTCACCGCCGACCTGCTCGTGCGGGTCGGCGCGGAACGCATGCTGCACGTCGAGTACATGCGCTCACCGTCGCCTGATCTGGCGGTCCGGATGCTGGGTTACCGTTACCAGATCATGCGCCGGCATCCCGGTGCGCGGCTCACCCAGGTGGCGATCGTCCTGGGTGAGGGGGAGGTGCGGTCGGCCGATGACGTGCACAACGGGTTCCGGCAGGGGCTGCGCACGATCTATCTGCGGGACGAAGACCCGGCGGTGCTGCTGGCCAGCCCCGACCTGGCACCGATGGCGGTGCTGACGAGGGGGAGCCAGGAAGACCGGGGAGCCCGGCTGGTCGCGACGCTCGACCTCATCGACCGGCAACCCGAGCAACGGCGTGCCCGATTGGCCGAGGCTGCCCTGACCCTGGCCGTCATCACCCTGGATCGCCCTATGATCGAACGGATCCGGAAGGAGCGGAACATGACGCTTGACGATGTTGCGGATTTCTACAGCGAGGTCGATTTCGGGCGGGAGCTGCTCGAGCGGGGGCGCCGTCGAGGTCGGGCTGAAGGGCATGCTGAAGGGCATGCCGAGGGGCATGCCGAGGAGTTCGCCCGGTTCGCGGTGGCTCTTCTCCGGGGGCGCTTCGGGGATCAGCCCGGCTTGCCCGAGCTCGCGGGGGAGCTGGCTCGTTCCGGGGGCGACGAGGTCGTGGTGATCGACGCGATCAACGCGGCCACCGTGCCGGACGACGTCATGCGCCTCCTGGGGCGCTGAGGCGGTCTGCCGGAAAGCATCGGCGTCGCCAGCCCGCGGGCCTCGAGCGTGTGGTTGCTTTCCCGAGATACCGGCCCGCACGACCTCGCCGGTCTCCTGCCTTGAAGTCACCGGTCTCTTGCCTCGAGCTCACCGGCCTCTTGCCTCGGGAGGTGTCATCAGCTCGCGCCGGTCGCAGATCTTGGGTCTGCTGTTGCCGGTCTGCTCTCGTCGGTCACTGGTCTGCGGTCGCCGGTCGCCGGTCGTCGGTCGTCGGTCACTGGTCTGTGGTCGCCGCTCGTCGCTCGCCGGGCGGCTCTCAGGCTCGGCCGACGAGGTCGGCCACGATCGCGGCTGACAGACCCACCAGCGGAAGCCCCCCGCCCGGGTGGGACGACCCGCCCACCAGGAACAGCCCGGGCACCGGACCGCGGTTGGCCGGGCGCAAGAACGCCGAGCGCGCGCCGTTGCTGCTCGAACCGTAGATCGAGCCGCCGGTCGAGCGGGTGCCGCGTTCCAGGTCGGCCGGGGTGCGGATCTCGTTCCAGAGCAACCGGTCACGTACGTCCAGGCCTCGCGCCGCCATGACCGCGAGGATCTTCTCCGCGTAGGAGCTGGCGAGACCCGGCGCGTCCCAGTCCATCCCGGCGCCCGGATCGTGACGGGGTGCGTTGACGAGCACGAACCAGGCCTCGTGGTCGTCGTCGGGACGCAGCTCCGGGTCGTCGGGCGCGCTGATGTAGATCGTGGGATCGGGCACCGGCGAAGCCTTTCCGGCCTGCCGGCCGGTGCCGAACACATGGTCGAACTCGGCGTCGTAGTCGTCGGGGAACAGCACGGTGTGGTGCCGTAGACCGGGTGTACGGCCACGCAGGGCGAGCAGCATCACGAATCCCGAGAGCGAGGGCGTGGCCCGGCGCAGGGCCCGCCGCCCGGCATCGCCCTCCGGACCGGGCATCAGGTCGCGGTAGAGGTGAGCCGCCTCGACGCCCGAGACCACCACGTCCGCCGGAACCGTCTCGCCACCCTCCAGACGCACACCCTCGACCCGGGACGAGCCGGCCAGCACCTGCTCGACGGACGCCGACGTCCGGATCTTCACCCCGTGCGACACCGCCCGGTCGGCGACGGCCGCGCCGAGCTTCCACAGACCGCCGGGGATGTACCACGAACCGAAGGCATGCTCCACGAACGGCACCGTGGCGAGCGCGGCCGGGGCCCGGCGCGGGTCGGAGCCGGTGTAGGTGGCGTAGCGGTCGAGGAACATCCGCTGCTCGGGGGCCTGCAGGTACTTTCGGCCGAGTCCGCGCAGACTGAGCCACGGCGCGACGGTGCGGATGTCGGCCGGATTGCGGGCCAGCCCCAGCAGCGTGCGGGCACCGTCGAGAGGGGACTCCAGGAACGGGTCGCGGGTCAGGTCCCAGATCTGGGCCGCCCGCCGGTGGAAGGCCGTCCAGTCGTCACCGGCCTTCGGGCCCAGAGCGTCGGCCCAGGCCCGGCTGACATGGCCCGGCCCGCCGGGCACGTCGAGCTCGAGACCGCTCGGGAACCGGTAGTGGCAGGCCGGATCGACGGGCTCCAGGCTGAGCACGTCTTCGAGCGGTTCGCCGGTCTTGAGGAACAGGTCGCGGTAGACCGCCGGCAGCGTGAGAAGGCTGGGCCCGGTGTCGAAACCGAAACCGTCACGCCGCAGCAGCCCGAGCTTGCCGCCGATCTGGCCGGCCTGCTCGAGCACGGTGACCTGGTGCCCGAGCGCACCGAGGCGCGCGGCGGTGGACAGGCCACCGAGACCGGCCCCGACAACGACCACCCGGGCCACGGTCAGCGGTCCTCTCGGGAGGCCGGGCGCTCGCCCCAGGCCGTGCCGGGCGGGGCCGGGAGGGCGCTGTCAGGCGGGGCCGGGAAGGCGCCGCGGGCGGGGAGGGCGCCGCGGGCGGGGAGCGCCCGCCCCTTCCAGGAGAGCTCGCCCCGCAGGTTCGCCTTCACCGAACGAGCGGTCAGCCAGCCGAACACCGCGATCGACGCGGGATGAGCGAAGGCGTCGGGCAGCGAGCGCCCGTCGGTCTGCTCGGCCACCAGGTAGCGGCCGACCACACCGGCCAGGTATCCGGACAGGCCGGTCACGGAACCACCCAGCGCCGCGACGGCCGGCACCAGGTAGACGACGCCGAGGCCGGTCACGACGGCGCCCGCCCCGACCGGGCTGCCGAACGCCGACCAGAGCGACTTGGTGTACCCGTCGCGCAGTTCCGGCCAGTCGCCGTACATCCGGCAGACCGCGAGGTGGGTGCCGTCGACGACTCCGCCCCGGCCTCCGGCCGCCTTCACCGAGCGCAGCAGGGCGATGTCGTCGAGCACGGCCCCGCGCACCGTGGGGGCCGCGTGACCTCCACTGGTGCGGTAGGTCTCGGTATCGACCACCAGGAACTGGCCGTTGGCCGCGGACAGACTGGCCCGCGGCGAGCGCTCGGCCTGCCCCAGCGGCAGGGTGGTGAGCCACGACCACTGCAGCAGCGGCTGCACGAGCCGCTCGGCCGGGGTGTCGGTCAGCTGCCGCGGGTAGGGCGAGACCAGGTGCAGTCCGGACGTTCTGAGCAGGTTCACGGCGGCGGCCAGGGCGTGCGGGGCGAAGCGCACGTCGGCGTCGACGAAGACCAGCACCGAACCCGTGGCCACCCGGGCGCCCGCGTGGCAGGCGTTCGGCTTGCCCAGCCAGCCCTCGGGCGGTTCGCTCGCGGTGATCACCCGCACCCGGGGATCACCCGCCGCGGTGGCCCGCACCACGTCGGCCGTGCCGTCGGTGGAGCCGTCGTCGACCACCAGGACCTCCAGGTGCGGCACCCGGATCTGGTCGAGCAGCGACGCCAGGCAGGGCGCCACCCGCGAGGCCTCGTTGCGCACCGGCAGCACCACGGTGACCCGCTCGCCGACCTCCGCGGGGTCGCTCTGCGGCTGCCGCAGCGCCTTCAGGTTCAGCGCCGTGTGCACCGTCAGGCCGATCGCGGCCAGGCTTCCCGCTCGAACCAGCCCGCGCCAGACTCCCCGGGCCGCACCCTGTTCCGTCACTGCTCGTCCCCGTTCCGTGCCGTCGTGCCGTGTTCTGCCCCGGTTCGGGCTTCCGCCGCCCGGGCCGGTCTCACCGCTCTGGCCTCTGCTCTGGCCTCCGAGACCAGACGCCTCAGGTAGGGCAGCACGGTCAGGCCCATCACCAGCCCGCCGTAGAGCGCCACCCAGGGCCGGCCGAAGAAGAACAGGTTGGCCACCGCCGAGCCCAGCCAGGTCCAGGCCAGCACGGACGCGGCCGGCCATTCCCAGGCCGGGCGGTGCCGCGGCCGGGCGGGCAGGGCGAGATCGAGCGCGGCGACGATGACCAGCGCCACCAGCAGCCAACCCGCGTAGTTCGTCAGCGGGATGCCCGGCACCCCGGGCAGGGCCGGGTGCGGGTCGGCGAAACGCCAGGCGTCCTGCGCGATCATCTGCGGGTCGAGGTAGAGGTCCCAGGCCGCGAGGGTGAAACCGCCGAGCAGGACGGTGCGCGCCCGGCTCGTGCTCCCGTCGGGCCGGGCCGCGAGGCGGCGCCCGAGCAGCAGGGCCGGGTAGGCGATCATCGTCCAGGCGATCGGCACCAGCACCGGCACACTCACGACCTGGAGCCCCAGCCTGCCGGTGTAGAGGTAGTCGCCGAAGGGGTATCCGGTGGCCACGCCGACCGCCTCGGCGGCCAGCCCGATGCCACCCGCGACAGCCAGCAGCAGCGCGGCGTGCCCCGCGCTCCAGCGCAGCGCCGCGTGCAGCAACCCGGCCGAGGTCAGCAGCAGCACGCTGATCACCGTGACCGCCCGCAGGGGAGCGCCGGACAGCAGCGGATAGCTGATCTGGGTGAGCACGCCGGCGATGATGAGACCGACCACGAGCCCGCGGCGCACGCGCTCCGCCGGTTCGTCGGGAAGGGCGGTGGGGTCCGGCTCACGAACGCCCGGTGCCGTCGGCTGCATGCTCACTTCTCCTGCCGTCCGCTGGATCTCAGATCAGGGTCTGCCGAGGGGGCCGGTGCGCCCGGCACCGGACCCGGCCGGAAGGAGCCCAGGGTGCCGCGGACCGAGTGCACCTCGAACCGGGCGAAAAGCTCTTCCGTGTACCAGCGCTCGGGCTCGGTACGGCGCACCACGTCGACGTGCCCGGCCCGGCGGTAGGCGAATTCCTTCAGCGCGGACGACGACTCCCACAACGAGAACGTGCCCTGCAGGCCGATGGGCGCCTCGCCGATGCCGAGCGCCAGGCGCAGCCCGGAGACCGTGGACAACTCGGCCGAGACCGGCGGCACCGCGCGCCAGAACGACATCGCCCGGCTGGGCCGCAGGCGTGCCCGCGTGATCGAGGCGACCTGGGCGTCGTCCGCCATCTTGCGGGGAGAAGGTGAGCCGAAAGGTTCGGTGCGGGCCCACCGGCCCCGGCTGGACAGCGGGCTCATCGTGATCTCGAGCCGTTCGGAGGCGATGTCGTTCCAGCGCCGGTGCGTGCCGCTGTGGCCGAACGCCTCGGCCCGCTCGGCGCTTTCCCAGACCGTGAGCAACCCCCAGTGCCGGGGATCGGCGTCGCGCAGGGTGAAGGTGCGCCCGTCGCCGGTGCCGAGCAGCTTGGCGAACCGCAGCCCGGGAACGGACCGCAACGGGATCCGCTCGGTGCCCATCCGGAGCAGTGCGGACGGGACACGGGCGAGCGTCACGCCCCAGACCGTGAGCACCACGTAGGCCATGACCGTCTCACCACCTGTCTGTCCGGAGCCCTCCACCAACGTCCCGCAACCCTACGCGGGGCCACCGACAGTCTTGGCACGGGCGTAATCTGCGCAGGTGAGCGCTCAGACGGACGTGCGGGTGGTGCCCTACTCGATCAGGATGACCGACCGGTTCCGCGGGATCACCGAGCGCGAGGGCGTCCTGCTGTCCGGCCCGGCCGGCTGGGGCGAGTTCTGCCCGTTCCCCGAGTACGACGACGCGATCGCCTCCCGCTGGCTGGCCACGGCGGTCGAGGCCTGCACCGCCGGCTGGCCCCGCCCGTTGCGCCGGAGTGTCCCGGTGAACTGCATCGTTCCCGCCGTCACCCCCGAGCGGGCCGCCGAACTGGTCGTCGCCTCCGGCTGCTCCACCGCGAAGGTCAAGGTCGCCGACCATCCGGACTCGCTCGCCGAGGATCTGGCCCGCGTCGAGGCGGTGCGCTCGGCGCTCGGCCCGCAGGGGGCCGTCCGGGTGGACGCGAACATGCGCTGGGACGTCGACCAGGCCGTCCACGCCCTGCGCGAGCTGATCCGGGTGGCGGGGGAGCTGGAGTACGCCGAGCAGCCCTGCCGCACCGTCGAGGAGCTCGCCCGGGTGCGCCGGCGGGTGGACGTGCGGATCGCCGCCGACGAGTCGATCCGGCAGGCCGCCGATCCCACCCGGGTACCGCTGGGGGAGGCCGCCGACGTCGCCGTGATCAAGTGCACGCCGCTCGGGGGAGTACGTCGCGCGCTCGAGGTCGCCGAGTCCACCGGACTGCCCTGCGTGGTCTCCTCGGCCCTGGAGACGAGCGTCGGGCTGGCCGCCCAGGTGGCCCTGGCGGCCGCTCTCCCCGAGCTCCCGTTCGCCTGCGGTCTGGGCACGGTGTCGCTGTTCACGAAGGACGTGGTGGTCCCCTCGGAGTCCCTGCGCCCGGTCGGCGGGGTGGTCCGGGTGCCGGACGCCGCACCGGCCCCGGACGAGGCCGCGCTCGCGGCCCTGGAGATGACCGATCCGGCCCGGCGCGCCTGGTGGCAGGCGCGTCTGGAACGAGCGGTCGCCGGCCTGCCGGATCCCTCCGCCGCTCCCGAGGGCTGGCTCCAGGCCTAGGTTTTCGCCCTTCGCCGACTCCGGCGCGCGGAGCTTCGTGCTGTCCGTGCTGGTCACGCTGGGTTTATGTGCAGGTTACGCCGCGTCATTGGATTGATGGCGCATCTGCGGTTGACGGACTCCCGGGAGACCGGTGTACATTCGAACCGTTCGAACATGTGTTCGAACGGGCTCCCAGAGATCACAGCGCGCCGGCTGCCTCTGGTGAGTAGGTCGGTGACGAGGCGAACTCGACCCCGTCTCGTCGCCGACCGTCCCGGTGTCACGTCACCGGCCCGTGGAGGGGGAAACCGCGGGCCGGTGAACGCCCGTCTTCCCCCGGGCCTGGTCGTGCCGCGTGATCCTCTCGCGGGGCCCGCCAGATCATCGTCAGGTTTGAGTCGGCACGTCGGATTCCAGTCGGCAGCGGTAGCGGGAAGCGTAGGTGCAGAGCGAAATGGCTCGACGGGTGAGCGAATTGGTCGATGTCCGAGTCGTCCAGGAAACGGGAGACGCGCCGATGGCCTTCCTCTGGCGCGGTCGTCTCTACGTGGTGCGAGAGGTTCTCGGGCACTGGCACGAGCGGCGCGACTGGTGGTCCACGGCCGCCGCGCGGGCCCTGCACGGTGAGGACTGGCCGTCCGAGCGCCCCCCGGCGCCCGAGGGTCCCTCCTTCGCGGTCTGGTCCGGGCAGGAAACCGGATCCTCCGGCGAACTGCCCGGCGGAGTGCCCGGCCGTGTCCCCGGGCAGACCCGTGAGCACCCGGGCGGCCGCAAACGCCGGGAGCCCGTGGAGCGGCTGGATCATCGGGAACACCCGCAGAACCCCGAACAGCGGGAACAGCAGCGGGAAAACGAGCCGGGGGCGCTGCCCCGGCGGTCCCGTCACCGTCTCGGAGACGAGGGGACGCGGCGGGGCGGCGCGTCGGCGTCGGTCACCTGTCAGGAGCCCGCCGTCACCCGGTCGGAAACCGGGGCACGGGGCTACGAAACCTCGGAGTGCGAGGTCTGGCGCGTGGAGGCCAGCACCGGCCGGGCCTTCGGCAACGGGGTGTACGACCTCTCGCGCACGCCGTCCGCCGACCGTTCCTCCGGTCCGGCTAGCGATTCCTGGCGTCTGCTCCAGGTCGCCGACTGAACGCCCCGCGGATCCCCGCCCGATCTGCATGACCACCTCCGGAAGCGGTTCCGAGCCGGAGAATTCCACGCTCGCGGACAGCGACCCCGACCTCGGTGCCGCACCGGCTGCGGGCGACCCCGAACCTTCCCCACGCGCTTCCCTGTCGCGACTTCGCCCGTCATCTCCCGGAGCCGCTCCCGATCGTCCGTCCGAACGCCCTGAACGCCTTGACCACGAGGAGCCCGACATGTCGGCGACCACTCTGGCCCGGCCGCCCGTCTCGACCGCGGCCCGGATGCTGCTCGACCGTTCCCGTTCCGGTCTGTCGCAGGCCTGTGCCTCGCGTACCGCGTCCGAGCGGTACGTCACCGCGCACCTGGCGGCGCTGCGGGCGGCGGCGGCAGTGCTCGCCGTCCGCAGCCGGCCGGGCCGTCGCGGTGGGCCGCGCAGTGTCTGGGAGGTCCTGCCCCGGGTCGCTCCCGAACTGGGCGAGTGGTGCTCCTACTTCGCCTCCACCGCCTCTCGCCGGGCCGCGATCGACGCCGGTCGCACCGGTGTCGTCAGCGCCCGGGAGGCCGACGATCTGCTTCGCGACGCCGAGGCCTTCCACCATCTGGTCGAGTCCACGCTCGGCCTGCCCTACCAGCAGGTGCTCCCGCTGACCCTGCCGAGCTGTGAATGACCACGAGATGCCGCAATCCCACACCCCGTCCTCCTTCACCCACCTGCGCGTCGCCTCCGGGTATTCCCTCCGGTACGGCGCCTCGAACCCCTACCAGCTGGTCGAGCAGGCTGTCGGCGAGGGCCTGACCTCTCTCGCCCTGACCGACCGCGACGGCCTCTACGGGGCGATCAAGTTCATCGACGCCTGTGAGCGAGCCGGGATCACTCCGGCCCTCGGGGTGAATCTGGCCGTGGAACCGCTCTTTCCGGGCGGCCGGCGGCGCCGGGTGGGGGCGGCCGCCCCTACCCGGTCCACCGGTGAGGGATTGTCGGCCCGGTTCGCCGGTGAGGGATTGTCGGCCCGGTTCGCCGGTGAGGCGTCGTCGACCAGGCTCACCGGTGAGGCGTCGTCGGCCCGGTTCGCCGGAGGGGCGTCGTCGGTCCGGGCCGTCGGGGGGACGTCCCCGGCCTGGGCCGAGGTGCTCGGCCGAGGTGGGCCGGGCCACCGGGATGTGCCGGAATCCGCGCGCCGGGTTCCGGTGCGGGGCGGCGCCAGCGTGGACCCTCGTCTTCCCCGGGTCACCGTGCTGGCGCTCGCTTCCGGTGCGGGCACCGGGCTCCGGAAGGGCCAGGGCTGGGGTCGTCTGTGCCGGCTGGTCACGGCCACCCACCTGAGAGGTGAACGGGGACAGCCGATCAGCACCACCGAACTCGTCACCGGTCACGCCCAGATCGACGGCGTGCCCGCGCTCACGGTCCTGCTCGGTCCGGACTCCGAGTACGGGCGGGCCGTGCTCGCAGGCCGGGCCGACCTCGCCCTGGCCGTGCTCGAGCACTGGCGGTCTCTCGTGCCGCCGGCCTGCCTGGCGGTCGAGATCGTGCACCACCGCGGCCCGCAGGGGGTCACGGCCAGTCTCGGGCACGCCGCCCGGATGCTGAACCTGGCCCGGCAGGCCGGGGTGCCGGCCGTGCTCACCAACGCCGTGCGGCACGCCACCCGCGACGGCGCGATCACGGTCGACGTGCTCGACGCCGCGCGTCGGCTGGTGGCCATCGACTCCCGCCACCTCGACCGCACCACCAGCGAGGGGTACCTCGTCGGTGACGCCGAGATGACCCGCCGGGCCCACGAGATCGCCGAGGCCGCAGGAGATCTCGGGCTCGCCGGCCAGATGCTGAGCCTGACCGCGTCGCTGGCGTCACGGTGCCTGATGCGAGACCCGCGTGACGAGCTGGGTCTCCGCGAGGCGCACCTGCCCGAAGACGAGGTGCTGGGCCTGGCCGGAAGAGACGCGAACACCGAGCTGAGGCAGCGCTGCCTCGACCGGATCCACACCGTCTACCCCCGGGCGAGCCGGCGCGAACTGGCCCGGATCCACCAGCGGCTCAGGGAAGAGCTGGAACTCGTCACCCACCTGACCATCCCGACCTACTTCCTCACCATCGCCAAGGTCTGCGACCTGATCCGCGACATGGGGGTGCGGGTGGCGGCCCGGGGCTCGGGGGCGGGCAGCCTGATCAACCACCTGCTCGGCGTCTCCGGGGTCGACCCGCTGCGGCACGACCTGCTGATGGAACGGTTCGCCACCCGGCACCGGGCCCAGCTGCCCGACGTCGACCTGGACGTCGAGTCCGACCGGCGCACCGACGTCTACGAGAAGCTGCTCGACGTCTTCGGTGGAGACCGGGTCAGCTGCGTCTCGATGATGGACACCTACCGCGCCCGCCACGCCATCCGTGACGTCGGCGCCGCGCTCGGCCTGCCGCCCGGCGAGGTGGACACGATCGCCAAGTCGTTCCCGCACATCCGGGCACGCGACGTGCGCTCGGCCATCGCCGAACTGCCCGAGCTGAGGGCCTCCGGCCTCGGGAGTCCGCGCCTGGGCCTGCTGTTCGACCTGGTCGAGCGGCTCGACGGGTTGCCCCGGCACATCGCGCTGCACCCCTGCGGCGTGCTCATCTCCGACAGCGGCCTGCTCGACCGCACGCCGGTCGAGGCCAGCTGGATGGGCTTCCCGATGAGTCAGTTCGACAAGGAGGACGTCGAGGTGATCGGCCTGCTCAAGCTCGACGTCCTGGGCATCCGCATGCAGTCGGCGATGTCGTACGCGGTGCAGGAGATCGCCCGGGTGGACGGGCCCGGGGCCGTCACCGCCGGGAACCACGAGGAAGTCGCCGACTACATCGACCAGCACGGCCTGATCGACCTCGACGCCGTACCCCACGACGACCCGGCCACGTTCTCGCTGATCCAGAGCACCCGCACGCTGGGCTGCTTCCAGATCGAGTCACCCGGCCAGCGCGAGCTCGTGGGCAAGTTCGCTCCCGAGACCTTCCACGACCTGATCATCGACATCTCCCTGTTCCGCCCCGGCCCGGTGAAGTCCGACATGGTCACCCCCTTCCTGCGGGCCCGGCAGCACTGGGTCGAGCCCGAGTACCTGCACGCCGCTCTCCGCGAGGTGCTCGAAGACACCTGCGGTGTGGTCGTCTTCCACGAGCAGGTGCTGAAGATCGTCAGCATCGTCACCGGCTGCACGCTGGAAGACGCCGACGAGTTCCGGCGTGCCATGGGCGTCCCCGCGATGCAGGAGAAGAACGAGAACTGGTTCCGCAGTCACGCCGCGCGTCCCCGCAACGACGCCGGCGAGCGGGTGTTCGACGACGCCGACGTCAACCGGATCTGGGCCGTGCTCAAGGCTTTCGCCTCGTTCGGGTTCTGCAAGGCCCACGCCGCGGCCTTCGCCCTGCCCACCTACCAGTCGGCCTGGCTGAAGGCGCATCACCCGGCGGCGTTCCTGGCCGGCGTGCTCACTCACGACCCGGGCATGTACCCCAAGCGCCTGATCCTCGACGACGCACGCAATTTCGGCATCGCGGTTCTCCCGCTCGACGTGAACCACTCCGACGGGAAATACCGGGTGGAACGCCTCGAGGCCGAGGTGACGGGGGAGGAGGAGCAGGGCGAGCGTGAGGACGAGGGACACGGCGACGAGGAACGCGGCGGCAAGGAGGACGAGGGACACGGCGACGAGGAACGCGGCGGCAAGGAGGACGAGGGGTACGGGGACGAAGGGCGGCCGGGAGAGTCGTCGGGGCCGGGAGCCGCGAAGGGTGCCGAAGAGGAAGGGGAATGGACGGTTCCGGGCGGCTGGACCGTACCGGACGAGTGGGTCGCCGGGGCGAGTGCACAGCCCGAAGAGGTCGTGCCGGCGAAAGCTGGTCTGAGTCGGGCGCAGTCACCGAGCCCGGTGGAGCCGACACCGGTGACAGCGGCATCGGCGCATCTCGTGCCGGTGTTCGAGCCAGACGCTGCCGAGGTCGGTACGTCCGGGGTCCTCGCACTCCGCGCCGGGACGGAGACCGAATCGCGAGTCGTGTTCGGCCACCGTCCGGACGTCATGCCGGTCCCCGATCCGGCTGCCGTCGCGGGCTCCGTGGGATCCCTCGCCCGCCCCGGCCGTCAAGGAGGAACTCCCGCCGGTTCGCTCAGTTTCCCGGGCAGCCTGCGTATCACCCTGCCCCACCTCTTCGCCGATCGGCTGAACCCGGCCATGTTGCCGGCACCTCCCCTTCCGTTCCCCGAGTCGTTCGGGCAGACCGGACCGCTCGACGACACCGGGACCACGACGTCCCTCATCCCCGTTGCCCTCCAGCCGGTGCCCCGAAAGACACCCGCCCCCGAGCCGTCCGCCCCCGAACCGCCCACCCCCCAAGCGCCGGCCCCCGAACCAGTACCGGTCGAGCACCCACCCGCCCCGTCGCCGTCCAAGACCGACCTGGTTCTGCCCGACGGCAGCCCCTACGGAATCCGCCTGTCCCTCGCCGAGGTCAAGGGCATCAGCGAGGCCGAGGTGCAACGGATCGTGGCCAACCGTCCCTACCAGTCCCTGGCCGACTTCTGGCACCGCGCGCACGTGTCCCGTCCGATTGTCGAAAGACTCATCATCACCGGTGCTTTCGACTCCCTCTACGGCCTCACCGATGCGCTGCCGGTGCCGTCCCGAGGTAGCACCACCCGGCGCGACCTCCTGCTCCAGCTCGCCGACCTGGAACGCTGGAGCCGCTCGCTGGAGAGTGGCCGGGCCCGCAGGAAGAAAGACAGGAACCCGCCACCCCCGGAACGGTTCGACGAGTCCGGGGGCAAGGACAGCAGCGGGGTCCGGCGCGCCGCAGGCCTCCAGTCCCGGTCGGCCGCCCCCGTGGTCGCGGCGGAAGACCACTCCGTCCAGCTCGCCCTCGACCTCGGTGACGCCCCCGACCGCATCGTCCCCAGTGGCCTGCCCGAGATGACCAGCGCCGAGCGCACCCGCGCCGAGCTCGAGGTGCTCGGTCTGGACGCCAGCCGTCACGTGCTCGAGTTCTACGAGCCGATGCTGCAGGCGCTCGCGGTCACCCGGGCACGTGACGTCCGGGGCCGGCGCAGCCGCGCGGAGATCCTCGTCGCCGGCGTGAAGGTGGCCACCCAGACCCCGCCGATCCGCACCGGCCGCCGCGTCGTCTTCCTCACCCTCGACGACTCGACCGGCCCGGTGGACGCGACCTTCTTCGAAGACGTCCAGGGCCCGTACGCGAGCACGGTCTTCCACTCCTGGCTCCTGGTGGTGCGCGGGGTGCTCCGCAAGACCGGGCACCGCGGGGTCTCGCTGCGCGCCACCGGCGCCTGGGAACTCCCGGTGCTCTGGGAGGCCTGGGTGGAGTCCGGCCTGGAGGGAGTGCTGGAGATCCTGCACGACGACGAACCGGCCGGCCCTGACCGCACGACACCCACCCGTCGCACCGCGTCCACGAACCGCACAGCCGATCTGCCCGCCACCACCTTCCACGCCGGGCTGGTCCCGGCCGACGTGGGAGAGGCGACCCCCGGCCGTGTCCTCGGCATCAGCCGCGACGACGGCGCCCTGCCCGGCGCCGGTCCCACCGACTGGGAGACACCCACCGGCCTGCCCGCCGGCGACCACGACGGTTCCGGTCTCCCGATCCCGGCCACCCGTCCACCCGACCCGAATCAGCTCCGGCCGAACCAGTCCCTCCCGGACCAGCCCTGGCCGGATCAGTCCCGCCCGGACCAGTCCCGCCCGAATCAGTCCCGGCCGGACCAGTCCCGCCCGGACCAGCCCCGGCCGAATCAGTCCTGGCCGAACCAGTCCCTCCCGGACCAGCCCCGGCCGGACCAGTCCCGCCCGATCCAGTCCCGCCCCGCCACCACCCCGTCCACCGTCGATCAACCACCGGCGACCCGCCGCGTACTCGTTCACCCCAGCGGTTTCCGCCAGTCGCCCTACGCCGACCTCAAACCCCCGGGCGGCGACACCCGCGAGACCCGCCGCATGCAGGCCGCCGCTCAGGAGGCCCGTCGCGACGAACGGCGCCGCCGCGACGAAGAACGCCGGTTGCAGAACCGCTCGGCGCAAGATCAGCAACCAGATTCCCGAGGCCCCCGGACCCAGGATCCGGCCGGAGAGGACGAGGTCCGGCGCCGCCGGGAACCCCCGCGCAAACTCTGGCACTCCAGCCCCGGAAGCTCCGGCCGATGAGCCGCCGCAGCTACCGGCGGGCCGGGGCCGGACTGTCCGCCAACGACACCGGCTGCCTGGTCCTGCACGCCGACATGGACGCCTTCTACGCCTCCGTCGAACTCATCGACCGCCCTGACCTGCGCGGACTCCCGGTGATCGTGGGCGGGGGAGGCCGCTCCGTGGTGCTCTCGGCGACCTACGAGGCCAGAAGAAGAGGGGTCCACGCCGCCATGCCGATGAGCCGCGCCCGCCGGGTGTGCCCCGAGGCGGTCGTGATCGAACCCGACCACGACCGCTACGCCGACGTCTCGCGCGGTGTGATGGAGGTCTTCCGGTCGGTGACGCGGCTGGTCGAGCCGCTGAGCCTGGACGAGGCCTTCATCGACGTGTCCGGGGCGATCCGGCGCATGGGCTCGCCGAGCCGCATCGCCGCCCTGATCCGCGACCGGATCGCCGACGAGCAGCGCATCACCTGCTCGGTCGGGATCGCGTCCACCAAGTTCGTCGCCAAGCTCGCCTCCGGCCAGGCCAAACCCGACGGCGTGCTGGTGGTGCCGCGCGACGAGACGGTCACCTTTCTGCACGGACTGCCCGCCGGGGCCCTGTGGGGCGTGGGGGAGAAGACGGAAGAGGCCCTGAGGCGCCTGGGGCTGGTGACGGTCGCCGACATCGCCCACACCCCGGCTCTGACCCTCCGCCGGGCGCTCGGCGATGCGGTCGGCCGGCAGCTGCACGACCTGTCCTGGGGCCGGGACCCGCGCCCGGTGGTGCCTCAGCAGGTCGAGAAGAGCATCGGCAACGAAGAGACTTTCCGCACAGACATCGACGATCCCGACGTGATATCCCGCGAGCTGCTAAGGCTCAGCGAGCGGGTGGCGGCCCGGGCCCGGGCCTCGGGAGCCGTCGGCCGCACCGTGGTGATCAAGATCAGATTCGCCGACTTCACCACGATCACCCGCTCCCGCACGCTGCCCGAGCACACCGACGTGGCACGCGTGATCCATTCCACGGCGCTCGCCCTCTATGCCCGCCTGGGTCTTGACCGTGCTCGATTACGCCTGGTCGGAGTGCGTTTGGAAGGGCTCGCCGAGGCCTCCGAGGGGCATCACCAGCTCAGCCTCGACGAGCGTCCGGTGGGCTGGCGGGAGGCCGAGAGGGCGGTCGACCGGGCCAGTGCCCGGTTCGGCGCGGGGGCCGTCCGGCCCGCCAGTCTGGTGGCACAACCCGCCATGACAGGAGACACTGCCCAGCAGCGCCATGCCCCCCGTTCCGGCGACGGCCGTCACCCCCTCCGGTATCAAGCCCCACAGCCGTATGGCCGAGAATGGGGAGACCATCCGGGTGGCACAGCCGATCGGCTTTCGCGGTAGGCGTGCGCGACCTATTCTGTGACCATCGCCGGAACGCATGTGGAACGACCGGTGTGACCGTCAGGAGGTCGAAGTGCCGCTCTCCGATAACGAGCAGCGTCTGCTTGAGCAGATGGAGCGCGCGCTCTATGCCGAGGATCCGAAGTTCGCCTCGGCAATGCGTGGCGCCAACCGACGGCCAGGGGCCGGCCGGCGGCTTGCTATTGGGGGCACGGGTATCGTGCTCGGGCTCGTAGTGCTCGTCTTTGGCGTGGCCAACAACAACATCCCGGTCGGGGTGCTCGGCTTCGTCTGCATGCTGGGTGGCACGGCGTATGCCGTCTCCAGTAAGCGCAGAGGGCCAGTAGGCGTTGTCAATGCGGCCGGAACCGTCCGTCCCCCCGCGAAGCGCAACCGCAACAAGGGCAGTTTCATGCAACGCATGGAGCAGCGCTGGGATCGGCGTCGCGACGAACGCTGATCAGATCCGCAGCACGGCATGAAAGATGCTTGATAGCAAAGGGCCCCTCGACCTGGCTCGGTCGCAGGGGCCGACAAGCTCAATGCAGGGTTCATGTAGGCGGTACCGCACGAGTGCGGCGCCGCCTAGTGCTGTTTGCTGCTCGGTGAGCTCCGGTGCCCGGCCCGCCCTGTCACCGGGGTGGTCCGGGCACGATCACCCCTGCTTGCAGACGACGTGCGCACCGATCGCGGGTCGGTCACCTCACACACGTGCCCCGATCCGGAAACCCCGGGCAACCTGCGAACCAGAGCAATCCAGAACCTCCTCAGTCGTCCACACACCACGAGAAGGGCTCCCCGGGAAACCGGGGAGCCCTTCTCGTGCGTACGTGGGAATCAGCTCCGGCCGCTACCGGCCTTGTCCCGCCGACCAGGCCGACCGGATTGACCAGGCCGACCGGATTGACCAGACCGACCGGAACGGTCGGCAGGCCCCGGCTCGTCACCGGGGGTCGCCGCGGTGTCCGGGACGTCGTCGCCCTCGGCCCCTCTCCGCCGGACCCGGGACGTGATCCAGGCGCCCAGCCCGGTGAGGGCCGTGATGCCCGACGCCGGCCACAGCTTCGCCTGCCAGCGGGTGCGACTCGACTTCTGCACCGCCACTGCCCCCACGACCAGCGCCACGTCCTGGCGGCGTTCGGCGGCACCCCGGCCCGGTTCGGTCGTGGGCGGCGCGTAGAAGGCGTCTTCCAGTTCCTCGACCAGCCGGTCGAGCGCCTCCGCCTGCTCGGGGGTGAGCTCGTAGTCGTCGTTCAGGCGCTGCCGTACTGCTCGCGGGGTCCAGGACGCCGCCCAGCGCACCCCCAGGTCGCTCAGCCCGAGCCGCAGGTCGTCCCAGGCGGCGGCCGCCAGCCCGGGAGGAGTGGTGGCCTGCCGCCAGCGGTGCCGGGCGGCGATCCCGGCGGCCAGGCGCGGCAGGGCCAGGCCGAGCAGGACGACCAGGAGCACGAGCACCGGCTGCCACGGCACCGACAGACCGCCGGACGACTGTGCGCCCGCCGCCTGCTCCTGCTCCTGCGTGGCCTCCGCCTCGGCGGTACTGCTGGCGCCGTCCTCGCTGGTGTCGGGGGCGGTGGTGGTGCTGGTCTCGTCGTCGGGGCTGCTGCTGTCGTTGCCGGTGTCCGGGAGCGTCCAGTCCGGCGCCGCCTGGCCGCTGCGCGGGGTCGGCTCGAAACGCACCCAGCCGACGTTGTTGAAGTACAGCTCGGGCCAGGCGTGGGCGTCGCGCGAGGAGATGATGCGCGTGTTCTCGGCCTGCAGGGTGCCGGGCAGGAAGCCGACGGCGACCCGGGCCGGGATGCCGAGCTGACGCGCCATCACGGCCATGGTGGAGGCGTAGTGCACGCAGTACCCCTCCTTCTGCCGGAGGAAGTCGACGATGGCCTGGGCACTGCCGTCGCCCCCCTCGGACTCGGGGGCCTGCGTGTTGTAGACGAACCCGCCGCCGGTGCGGAAGAACTCCTGCAGCCGCACGGCCTTCTCGTAGTTGTTGCCGTTGCCGGCCTCGCGGCGGGCGGTCTCCTCGATCACTGCGGGCATGTCGTCGGGCAGCTGCGTGTACTTCTCGACGATGTCGTCGGGCGGCGTGGTGGCCCCGGCCAGCTGGTCGGCGGTCGGCGTGACGTTGAGGAAGTCGACCGTGTACTGAACCTGCGTGGTGTCGACCTTGTTGCCGATGACGTTCAGGGTCTCGGGGTCGTAGAGCCACTCGCCGTCGAGCCCGGTGACCGAGCGGGCGGGATAGGGCAGCGGCAGGTAGGTCTCGCGCAGCCGGTAGATCTCGATGCTGCTGGACTCGTCGCTGGTCTGCACGGCCGAGGTCAGGCCGGGCGCCTGCGGCATGCCCTCGCTGATGTTGTTGGAGCGCGGGATCTTCTTGCCGCTCGGCTTCCAGGTCTTGCCGTCGTACTCGTCGTCGGTGACGATCCGCAGCGGTTCCGGGTCGGAGACCGTGGTGGTGTAGGCCAGCAGCTCGGTGTCGACCGGGTCGTTCAGGTCGCGGCGCATGTCGAGGATCGGGTTGATCCGGGTGATCACGGTCCCGCCGTTGCCGCCGTCCCCGTCGCCCGAGCCGCCCAGCAGCTGGTTGTCGAGGCCCGGCACCACGGCCGGCACGGCCACGGCCACCGCGACCGCGGCCAGCGCCACCCGGCGCCCGCCCCGGGCCAGGCCGGTGTCACCCGCCGGCCGGGCGTCGCGCTGCCCGGCCGAGGCCAGCACCCGGCCCCAGGCCCGCACCCGGTCGCCCGCGTCGGCCGACAGCAGCAGCAGGAAGGAGGCCGCCGCGGCGAAGAACAGGTACCAGGGCAATCCGTCGTCGAGCAGGGCGGCGGGCACGCAGTACATCGCCAGCAGGGGCAGCCCGGCCAGCGCGGGCTGACGGAACGAGGTGGCCAGGATGTCGACGGCCAGCGCCACGATCCCGGTGCCGCCGGCGGCCAGCAGCACGATGCCGCGGTCGGCGTCGACCGGCGGCGACTGGCTCTGGGTGGTCTGCAGCCCGGCCTGCACCAGGTCGGCCAGCAGACGCACCGCACCGGGCGGGTCGGCGATCTCACCGCGGGCGAACAGCACCACGATCGCCAGGAACAGCATCACGGCCTGCAGGCCGATCACGGCCGGCCACCAGCCCCGGGCCAGCTGACGCGCGACGATGCCGGTCACCATCACGGTCAGCACCATGATGGCCGCGGCGAACAGCCAGGTCGTGCCCTTGATCAGGGGGGCGAGGGTGAGGGCGGCGACCAGCGCGGCCACCGCCGCCGTCACCGCCATCCGCTCGTCGGAGCCGTTGGTCATGAAGCAAACCGCCCGAAGCCGTCCGGAGAACCGTTGTGACCATTAGTAGACGCCGAAGCTGTGGCCGGCGGCACCACCTGGGCTCCACCGTCGAGCGCCGGCCCGGCCGCACCGCTCCAGACATCGCTGATCGTCTGCCGCGGGCCCGCCTCGACCACGGCCCAACCGCCCTCGCGCATCAGCGCGACCAGCCGCTGCCGGCCGGCGACGGAGCCGCGCGCCGCGTTCGGTGACCACTCCGGCGTGTCCAGCAGCACCGCGATCCCGGCGCGCCCGGCCAGCCCGAGTTCCCCGAGCCGCAGCGCCGTGGACTCGTCGATGTCACCCAGCACCGCGATCACCAGACCGCCCGCGCCGGCCCGGTGCAGCACGCCGATCGCCTCGTCGAGCACGTCGTCGTCGCCGGTCTGCACCACCGCGAGCCGCTCGAGCAGTTCGCCCGAGGCCTCGCCGGAGTGCGGGTTCGACCAGACGGCGGGGGAGCCGTCCATGACCAGCCGGATGCCGTGCTTCTCCTCGGCGAAGTGCACGGCGATCGAGGCGGCGGCGCTGACCGCCCACTCGAACGAGGACGAGGGCCCCTCGCCGCGGTGGGCGCGGGCCCGGGTGTCGAGCAGCACCGTGGCGCGCATCTGGCGGGGCTGTTCCTCGCGTCGCACCATCAGCTCGCCGCGCTTGGCGGTGGAGGCCCAGTGCACCCGGCGCAGGTCGTCGCCCTCCCGGTACTCCCGGGTGGCCACGTCGTCCTCACCGCTGACAGCCGCCGCGCGGGCCAGCGAGTCGCCCGACCCGCCCCAGGTGCCGCCCGCGGTCAGGGGAACCAGCGGGTGCAGCCGGGGTACCACGACCACGTGGTCGTTGCCGGTGAACGAGCGGGTCAGCTCGCACATCCCGAACGGGTCGGTGACGCGCAGCCGCAGCGGCCCGATCGGGTACTTGCCCCGCATGGACGCGGTGAGGGAGTAGGTGACGGCGGCGCGCTGGCCGCCGGGCATCCGGTCGAGCACGAACCGGGGCGGCGCGCCGAGCGCGGGCGGCACCCGGTCCTCGGCCAGCAGCACCCGGGTGCGCAGCGAGGCCAGGTTCTGCAGTTCCAGGCGCACCCGCATCGGGCTGCCGACCGAGACCCGCGGTGGGGTCGTGGTGCGGGTCAGCCCGATCCGGTAGTGCGCCCGGGTCAGCATGTAGACGCAGGCGAGGGGCAGTACGAGCAGCAGCACGGCGATGCGCAGGAGGTCCTGCCGGCCGAGCACGACCGCGCAGATGCCGGACGCGACCCCCGCCGAGAGGAAGGAGCGCCCCCGGGTGGTGAGGCCGGACAGCGCCGCGCGGGCCCGGGAGAGCGCGGAGGTCACGCCGGCCAGGACCCGTTGCTCGAGGTCGCGACCCGCGGGGCGGGCACCGGCACCTGGCCGAGGATCGAGGTCAGCACGTCGGCGGGGGAGCGGCGGGCCAGCTGGGCCTCGGCGCTCGGCATCAGCCGGTGCGCCAGCACCAGCGGGGCGAGTGCCTGCACGTCGTCGGGGATGACGTGGCCGCGGCCACTGATCGCGGCCCGGGCCTTGGAGGCCCGCAGCAGGTGCAGGGCCGAGCGCGGGGAGGCGCCCAGGCGCAGCTCCGGGGTGGAGCGGGTGGCCCGCACCAGGTTGACCACGTACTCCTTGATGCCGTCGGCCGCGTACACCGCGCGGGCCACGGCGATCAGGGAGCGCACGGTGTTGGCGTCGCAGGCCGGGCGCAGACCGGCGAGCGGGTCGTGCTCACCGTGGTGCCCGAGCATGTCGAGCTCGGCGTTGGCCGACGGGTAGCCCATCGACACCCGGGCCATGAACCGGTCGCGCTGCGCCTCGGGGAGCGGGAAGGTCCCCTCCATCTCCACCGGGTTCTGCGTGGCGACCACGATGAACGGGGACTCCAGCCGGTGGGTCACGCCGTCGACGGTGACCTGGTGCTCCTCCATGCACTCGAGGAGGGCGGACTGGGTCTTCGGGCTGGCCCGGTTGATCTCGTCGCCGACCACGATGTTCGCGAAGATCGCACCCGGCTTGAACTCGAACTCGTGCCGTTCCTGCCGGTAGATGCTGACGCCGGTGACGTCGCTGGGCAGCAGGTCGGGGGTGAACTGGATGCGGCGCACCGTGCAGTCGACAGCGCGGCCCATCGCCTTGGCCAGCATGGTCTTGCCGACGCCGGGGACGTCCTCCACCAGGAGGTGCCCCTCGGCCAGCAGCACCGTCACCGCGAGGTCGACCACCTCGGGCTTGCCCTCGATGACCGACTCGATCGCTGACTTGATAGCTCCGGTCACGCCCGCTAGGTACTCGAGCTCGCGCGGGCCGGCCATGGTCGTCACGTGTGCAGCCTCCGTGCCTCCGGACCTTCTCGGCCCGGGGGTGCCTGTCGTCCGGGTGTCCCGGCAGAAGTCGTGCGTTGATGAGTGCAGTGCTTGGTGCCGATCAGTCTCTCAAACGCTGAAGCATCATGCAGCGCCCCGCAGGACGGCCGGAAGCAGCCGGCGGCGCCCCACTCCGACCCACTCTTCCGGCCCAGCGGGGCAATGGTCGGTTAAGAGCCGATTGAGGACGTACGGGTGGCCACTTTCGGTGATGTGACCCGCGTCCCAGCGTGATCGCCCCCACACCTCTCCACCGGATGCCCCCACCTTCCCCCACCCGGGGGCGTCCCGGGCTCCCCGCGTCCTCCACTTTGCTCCCCGGACGCTCCCCGAAGCGCCCCCAACGCTCCCCGAAGGGGGCAAAAGCCCAAACGGGCAACGCTGTCAAGCCTGTGGACGACACCCGGACGCAAAGTGTCACCACCGCCCACTGCGACCTCCTGACCTGCGCGTTCGTGCAAGTCACGGTTGTGGAATCCGCCGTTCCGCCATTGCGTGTGGGGGGAAGTGGAGTAATGTGGAGGCCACTGGAGCGGAGAGGAGTTTCACGGATGACGCCTCACGCTCCAGCTGTTCTGAATAGGGAGGGGCGAGGGGAGGGGACCGGCGATGTTCCTCGGTACCCACACACCTCGTCTCGACGACAAGGGCCGGCTGATCCTTCCGGCCAAGTTCCGCGAGCAACTGGAGGAGGGGGTGATCGTGACCAGGGGTCAGGAGCGGTGTCTCTACGTGTTCCCGGTCGACGAGTTCTCCCGCATCTCCGAACAGTTGCGTCAGGCGCCGGTCACCAGCAAGCAGGCGCGCGACTACCTTCGGGTGTTCCTCTCCGGGGCGTCCGACGAGGCGGTCGACAAACAGGGGCGGGTCACCATCCCGGCCCTGTTGCGCACCTATGCCGGTCTGAACCGCGACTGTGCCGTCATCGGCGCCGGTCAGCGGATCGAGATCTGGGACCTGGCGGCGTGGGAGTCGTACTTGCAGGAGCAGGAACAGGCGTTCGCCGAGCAGGCCGAGGAAGTTGTCCCCGGGCTGTTCTGATGCAGACGCCACCACCCCGCAGGAGCACCACGACGACCGACCGTCCGGCCGCTTCCCCAGCCGGCTCTCCGCACGCCCCACTGTCCCGACGACTCGCCGAACCCACGCCGCACCGGCGGACGCAGGTCCGCCCGGCATCCGACCCTGCACCGGCCCCGGCCGGGTAGACCCGAGAACGGACGACGAACCCAGATCCCGAGCATCCCGGTGCCAACCTCACGGCCGATCCGATTCGCCGACGATGAGGTCTCCAGCCGCCCGAGGCGTCCTGACACACCTTCCCCGGTGTCAGGCCGCAGTTCGGTCGGAGCGGATGGAGACCTGATCGGCGGACGTCGGACGGCCGTGTCCGCGCCCGGGGTTCCTCGGGCGGGCCGGTCGTCGGCCTCCGGGGAGCCGGATCACCGAGTCCGTCACGGAATGCGGTCAGCGAGAACCCGTCCAGTGAGAACAGCAAGCCCCAGTGGCTTCCCTGCCCAGAAGTCCACCCGCGCGCCGGTCGCCCCCCGGCCGCGCCGCACCCCCGAGGGGAGGTCGCGATGACCAGCCCTGACAGCCGTCAGGCCCGCCCGGCCGACACCGCCGAGGCCCACGAACGCCACATCACCGTCATGCGCGACCGGTGCGTCGAGCTCCTGGCCCCCGCTCTCGACAAGCCCGGATCGGTCGTGGTCGACGCCACGCTCGGGATGGGCGGTCACAGCGAGGCCCTGCTCACCGCCTGTCCGCAGGCCACCCTGGTCGGCATCGACCGCGACCCGCAGGCCCTGGAGCTGGCCGGCCGCCGGCTGGCCGGTTTCGGCGACCGGGTGCGCCTCGTGCACGCCGTCTACGACGAGATCCCCGAGGTCCTCGACGAGCTCGGCCTGCACCGGGCCGACGGCGTGATGATGGACCTCGGCGTCTCCTCCCTGCAGCTCGACGAGGTGGAGCGGGGCTTCGCCTACTCCGTCGACGCACCGCTCGACATGCGCATGGACCAGACGACCGGCACACCCGCGTCCGAGATCCTCAACACCTACAGCGCCGGCGACCTGGTCCGGATCCTGCGCGACTACGGCGAGGAGCGCTTCGCCAAGAAGATTGTCTCGGCCATCGTGCGGGAACGGGAGGTGACCCCGTTCACCACCAGCGCCCGGCTGGTCGACCTGGTGCGGGACAACGTCCCGGCCGCCACCCGCCGCACCGGTGGCAACCCGGCCAAGCGCACCTTCCAGGCGCTGCGCATCGAGGTCAACGCCGAGCTCGAGGTGCTGCAGCGGGCCGTGCCCGCGGCGGTGGACGCGCTCGCCGTCGGCGGGCGCATCGCCGTGCTCACCTTCCAGTCGCTGGAGGACCGGATCGTGAAGCGGGTCTTCGCCGACCAGGTGCGCAGCACCACGCCGCCCGGCCTGCCGGTCGAGCTGGAGGGTCACTCGCCCCGTATGCGTCTGCTGACCCGCGGGGCCGAGTTACCCCCGGAGTCGGAGATGGAGCAGAACCCGCGCGCCGCCTCGGCGAAACTGCGCGCGGCCGAACGGATCCGGGAAGCCCACGGGGGTACCACCACGAGGCGGCGCGCCGGCGACCGCCGGGCACGAGGAGGGGATGCGGCATGAGCACGAGCACCGCGACCGCAAGGGTTGCACCGGAATCGGTTCCGTCCGGCCCGAACGCCCGGCCGAACCTCCGGCAACCCGCCCGGCCGCCGCTCCGTGCCGCCCGTCCGCGTCTGCGGGTCGTGCCCGCGCCCCGGCGGTCCAAGACCGGCCTGGCGGTGCTGTGCGTCGCCCTGCTCGGCGCCGGTCTCCTGGCCCTGCTCCTGCTCAACATCAGCATCGGCAAGGGTGCCTACGAACTCAGCGACCTGCAGACCCAGCAGCGTGAACTCGCCGAGCAGCGGCAGGCTCTCAGTGAGCAGGTCGAGGCCGAGGGGGCGCCCGGGCGGCTCGCCGCGAAGGCGAAGAAGCTGGGGATGGTCCCGGCCAAGAACCCGGCCTTCATCGATCCCGAGGACGGCACGGTGAAGGGCGAGCCGGAGGCGGCCGACGCCCCGGCGCCCGAGGAGACCTCGAAGAAGCCTGCGACGAAGGTCGACTCGTCGCGATGAGCTCGCGTGGTGGTGGCGCCGCCGCCCGGTCGGGGGCCGGGTACCCGCGGCGCCCCACCACCGGCTCGGAGCCGAAACCAGTCAGGAAGTCCGTGCCCGGTGCGTCCGGCACGTCCGGAACCGTGTCGGGAAGTGCCAGGAACGCCATGCGTGGGGATGCAGCCCAGGCCCGCCAGCAGCCGGGACGTCAGCCGTCGGGACGCCCGCAGCCGGGCCGTCAGCAACCGGGTCGTCAGCAGCCCGCCCGTCAGCCGGCGGCGCGCAAGACGGAACCGGCGCGCAAGACGGAACCGGCGCGCAAGACGGAACCGGCGCGCAAGACGGAACCGGCCCGCAAGACGGAACCGGCCCGCAAGACGGAACCGGCCCGCAGGACCGGGGCGGCCCGCACGGGGGAACCGGCCCGCAAGCCGGCTCCCCGCCGGGGCGCCGGAAAACCGGTGCCCGGCAACCCGACCCGGACCGGCGCGTCCGCCAAGGCCCGTCAGCTCGCGCCCCGCAACCCTGCTGCCCGCAAGCCGGTCGGCCGTAAACCGGTCAGCCGTAAACCCGCGCCCCGCAAGCCGGTCCGCAAGGCCGCCCGCACCCTGACCCGCTCGGCCCTCGGCCCGGCGGTGCGCACCGCGCGCACCCAGGCGCGACGCCGCCCGGGTGGTCGCGGACCGGGTGGTCCCGGTGGCCCGCGGCGTCCTCTGCTCGGCCCGCCCCGCGCCGGTGAGCCCGACACCCGCCTGCGCTGGGTGGCCGCGGCCGTGGTGCTGGTCTTCGTGGTGTTCGCCGGAAGACTCGTGCAGCTGCAGGCTTTCGACGCCGACGAGCTCTCGGCCGAGGCCCTCCAGAACCGCTCCACCACCCGGTCGCTGCCCGCCCACCGCGGTGACATCGTCGACACCAACGGCAGCGTGCTCGCCACCACCATGGAACGCCGCAACATCACGGTCGACCAGACCCTGGTGCCCGAGTACCAGGCGAAGGCCAAGGTCCCGGAGGACGAGAAGGGTGTGATCGGCGCGTCGCGGGCCCTGGCCGACGTGCTCGACCTGCCGGTGAAGGACGTGGCCCAGCGCCTGGCCGGCAACAAGCGCTTCAACTACGTCACGAAGGACGTGGAACCCACCGTCTGGCGTGACGTCTCGGCCCTCAAGATCCCCGGCATCTTCAGCGAGCAGGCCAGCCGGCGCAACTACCCGGCCGGCACCGTCGCCGCGAACGTGCTCGGCTACATGAACACCGAGGGCGCCGCGGCCGGCATCGAGAAGTCCCAGGACTCGCTGCTCAGCGGCACCGACGGCACCGTCACCTACGAGCGCGGCAGCGGCGGCCAGCAGATCGCCACCGGCCTGACCACCCAGACCGACCCGGTCGACGGCAAGGACGTCCAGCTCACCATCGACCGGGACCTGCAGTGGAAGGCCCAGGACGCACTGGCCGCCACGGTCAAGGAGTTCGACGCCGCGTCGGCGACCCTGGTGGCGATGAACAAGAAGGGCGAGATCCTGGCCCTGGCCGAGGCGCCCACCTACAACGCCAACACACCGAACAAGGCCGATCCCGACAACCTCGGGAACCGGGCCCTGACGCAGGTTTTCGAGCCCGGCTCGACCAGCAAGGTGATCACCGCCGCGGCTGCGATCGAGGAGGGCGTGGTGAAGCCCTCCAGCAGGATCACCGTGCCCGGTCTGCTCGACCGCGGTGCCGCCGGGGTGATCCGCGACTCCGAGGCGCACGGCACCGAGAAGCTCACGTTCGCCGGGGTTCTCGCCAAGTCCTCGAACATCGGCACGGTCAAGGTCGGCGAGAAGATGTCGTCGCAGACCATGTACGACTACCTGACCAAGTTCGGCCTGGGCAGCAAGACCGGCGTCGGGCTGGCCGAGTCGGCCGGCATCCTCGGCACCCCCGACGAGTGGGACGGGCGCACCCGGCTCAACGTCATGTTCGGGCAGGGACTGTCGGTCACCGCGCTGCAGTCGGCCGACGTGTTCGCGACCATCGCCAACGACGGGGTGCGCGTGCAGCCCAAGCTGGTGAAGGCCGTCACCGGCGCCGACGGCAAGCTCGAGCCGGAGCCCGAGGGCAAGAAGACGCGCGTCGTCAGTGCCCGTACGGCCCGGCAGGTCCGGCTCATGATGGAGAGCGTGGTCGGCGAGGGGGGCACCGCCTCGAACCTGAAGATCCCCGGCTACCGGATCGCGGGCAAGACCGGAACCGCACAGGCCTACGACGACGAGTGCGGCTGTTACAGCGGGTACACGGCCAGTTTCGTGGGGATGGCCCCCGCCGACGACCCCGAACTGGTGGTGGCCGTGTTCGTGCAGCAGCCGAAGAAGGCGCACTACGGCGGCACCGTCGCCGGGCCGGTCTTCCAGCAGATCATGTCCTACGGCCTGACCTCCCTCGGGATCGAGCCGACGGGGACGAAGAAGCCCGACGTCGCCCTCGAGTGGTCCTGAGTGGCCTTCAAACTCGGATAGATTCACGACCGTGCCGGCCCCGTCGCGCGAACCCGCGCCCGCCCGTTCTCTCGCTGATGTCGCGAGCCTTCTCGGCACCACCGTGCCGGACACCGCGAGTGATGTCGTGATCACTGGTGTCTGCCTCGACTCCCGGGCCGTACGGCCCGGCGATCTGTACGCGGCACTGCCCGGAGCACGCACCCACGGCGCGAGATTCGCCGCCGGTGCCGCCGGGCTGGGCGCCGCCGCGGTGCTGACCGACCCCGAGGGGGCGGCGCTCGCCGCCGACGGCGCGTTACCCCTGGTGATCGTGCCGAACCCGCGTGAGGTGCTCGGCGACCTGGCCGCCTGGGTGTTCGGCCGCCCCGCCGAGAAGATGCTGACGTTCGGGGTCACCGGCACCAACGGCAAGACCACCACGACGTTCCTGCTCGACGGCGCGCTGCGCTCGGCCGGGCGGCCGTGCGGCCTGATCGGCACGGTGATGACGCGGATCCTCGACGAGCAGGTCGACAGCGTGCGCACCACCCCGGAGGCCCCCGACCTGGCCGCGCTGATGGCCACGATGGTGGCGCGGGGTGTCGAGGTCTGCTCGATGGAGGTCTCCAGCCACGCCATCACCCTCGGCCGGGTCGACGGCATCCGCTTCGACGTGGCCGGGTTCACCAACCTCAGCCAGGACCACCTCGACTTCCACCCGACCATGGAGCACTACTTCGCGGCCAAGGCCGAGCTGTTCACACCGGCCCGCTCGAAGCAGGCCGTGATCTGCGTGGACGACGAGTGGGGCCGCCGTCTGGCCGCCGAGGCCTCGGTCCCGGTGGTGACCTTCACCACGGCGCCCGGGGGCGAGGCCGACTGGTCGGTGTCCGATGCGCGTCCTCACGACGGCGGCATCGACTTCGTCCTCACCGGGCCCACGGGCGTCCGGCTCGACGCCCGCTGCCCCCTGCCCGCCGACTTCAACGTCGCGAACACCGTTCTGGCGCTGCTCATGCTGGTCGCCGCGGGTACCGAGCCGGCCGACGCCGCGCGCTGGCTGGCCTCGGCGCCCGCCGTGCCGGGTCGCATGGAGCTCATCGCCCGGCGCGGCCCGGGGCAGCCCCTGGCCGTCGTCGACTACGCACACACCCCCGACGCCGTGGCCACCGCGTTGCGCGCCCTGAGGCCCTCGCTCGGCGCCTCCGGCGGGCCTCTGGTGGTGGTGCTGGGCGCCGGTGGCGACCGCGACCGCGCCAAGCGCCCCAAGATGGGGGCCGAGGCCGCGCGCCACGCCGACGTCGTCGTCGTCACCGACGACAACCCACGCTCCGAGTCACCCGCCGACATCCGCGCCTCGGTGCTCGAAGGGGCACGATCGGTGAGGGGCGGTGCCGGTGAGGTGATCGAGGTCGCCGACCGCCGTGCGGCCATCGAGACCGCCGTCGCCCGGGCCGGGGCGACGGGGATCGTGCTGGTCGCGGGCAAGGGCCACGAACGGGGTCAGGAGATCGAGGGGGTCAAGCACCCCTTCGACGACCGCGAGGTGCTGGCCGGCGTGCTCAACCGCACCGAAGGCCCGGCCGGCGGCCCGGCCGCGGTCCCGGTGGCTCAGGGGCGGAACCGGTGACCCGCAGCCGTCCCGGGGTCGATACGGTGAGCGGCGGCGTGAGCGCTACGGGCCCCGTCAACGGTACGTACAGGAGACCTTCCGTCTGATGTCCGGCACCCCTTCTGCTTCCCCCGGCCGAACGCCGGCCCCCGCACTTCCCGAACCCCACCTGACGAGAGAGACCGAGGCAGCGTCGTGAGAACGGTCCTGATCGCCGCGGCCGTGTCGCTGATCTGCGCACTGTTCGGAACCCCGTGGTTCATCCGGTTCCTGGTCAAGCGCCGCTACGGCCAGTTCGTCCGGGACGACGGCCCCACCTCGCACCACGTCAAGCGCGGCACCCCGACCATGGGCGGCGCGGTGATCATCGCGTCCACCCTGATCGGTTACACGGTGGCGCACGCGGTCACGCTCGACGGCCCGACGATGTCCGGCGTCCTGGTGCTCTACCTGATCGCCGGTCTGGGCCTGGTCGGGTTCCTCGACGACTTCATCAAGATCAGCCGCCAGCGCAGTCTGGGCCTGACCGCCGGCGGCAAGCTGGCCGGCCAGTCGTTCGTCTCGATCTCGTTCGCGGTGCTGACCCTGCAGTTCCCGGACAGCGGGTTCCGCACCCCCGGCACCACGGCCATCTCGTTCATCCGCGACACCGCGGTCGACCTGGCCTTCGCCGGGCCGATCATCGGCCTGATCCTTTACGTGATCTGGACGTACATCATCATCGCGGGCGCCAGCAACGGCGTGAACCTCACCGACGGGCTCGACGGCCTGGCCACCGGCGCGAGCGTGATGGTGTTCGGCGGTTACGTGATGATCGGCATCTGGCAGTCCAACCAGTCGTGCCAGCTGGCCTCCGGCGCCGGCCCGCAGTGCTACGAGGTGCGCGACCCGCGTGACCTCGCGGTGGTCGCGGCCTGCGTGATGGGCGCGTGCTTCGGCTTCCTGTGGTGGAACGCCTCGCCCGCCAAGATCTTCATGGGTGACACCGGTTCGCTGGCGCTCGGCGGTGGCCTGGCCGGCCTCGCCGTCACCACCCGCACCGAGCTGCTGCTCGTCCCGCTGGCCGGCCTGTTCATCATGATCACGCTGTCGGTCATCATCCAGGTCGGCTCGTTCAAGCTCACCGGTAAACGGGTGTTCCGGATGGCCCCGTTGCAACATCACTTCGAGCTGATGGGCTGGGGTGAGGTCACGATCGTCATCCGGTTCTGGATCATCGCCGGTCTCTTCGTGGCCCTCGGCCTGGGTGTCTTCTACGCGGAGTGGGTGGTCGGCATATGAGCAACCCTCTGGACAACGAGTGGAACGGCCTGCGGGTCGTCGTCGCCGGCATCGGCATCTCGGGTTTCGCCTGCGCGGACGCGTTGCTCGAGCGGGGCGCGCAGGTGGTCGTGGTGGACGCCGACGGCACCGGTTCCAAGCGGGAGCGCGGCATCGTGCTCGACACCCTGGGCGCCGACATCCGCCTGGGCCCCGAGCACGTGAGCGCCCTGCCCGAGGTGAACGGGGAGCCGGCCGAGCTGCTGGTCCTGTCGCCCGGCTGGTCCGACGACGAGCCGGTGCTCGTGCAGGCCCTGGCCGCGGGCATTCCGGTCTGGGCCGAGGCCGAGCTGGCCTGGCGCCTGCGCCCGGCGAAGAACCCGGCCCCCTGGCTGACCGTCACCGGCACCCGCGGCAAGGCCACCACCGCCTCGATGCTCGCCACCGTGCTGAGCGCCGACGGCCGGCGGGCCACCTGCACCGGGCAGGCCGGTACCTCACTCCTGGAATCCGTACTGCACCCGGAGCCGTACGACGTGCTCGCCGTGCAGCTGTCGGCGTTCCAGCTGCGCTGGAGCTCGAGCCTGTCACCGCTGGCCTCGGTCTGCCTGAACGTGGGCCCGGCCGACGACAGCGCGGCCGACCGCGGCCGGGTCTACCAGAACACCCAGGTCGCCTGCGTCTACAACGTGGCCGACGAGGGCACCGAGGCGCTGGTGCGCGAGGCCGACGTGGTCGAGGGCGCCCGGGCCATCGGTTTCACCGGGGGAGTGCCCGCGGTGAGCATGCTCGGCCTGGTCGAAGACGTGCTCTGCGACCGGGCGTTCGTGCCGCAGCGCAGCACCTCGGCGGCCGAGCTGGGCACGATCGAAGACGTCCGCACGGCCGGGGCCGGGGTGCTGGCCGCCCACAACGTCACCAACGCGCTGGCCGCGGCCTCCCTGGCCCGCGCCTACGGCGTCGCGGTGACCGCGGTGCGGGACGGCCTGCGCCACTACTACCCGCTCCCGCACCGGCTGAACCTGCTCGAGAAGCGGGCCGGGGTGGAATGGGTGGACGACTCGGCGGCGACCGACGCGTTCGCGGCGGCGGCCGGGCTGTCCAGTTTCGAGACGCCGGTCTGGATCGCGGGTGGCTACGGCACCGCGCCGTCCGACCTGGACGCCGTGGTGGAGAAGTACGCCGGGCGTCTGCGCGGCGTGGTGCTGCTGCCCGGCGACGGCACGCCCGCGCTGCGGGAGGCCCTGGGCCGACACGCCCCGGATGTCCCGGTCCTCGATGCCGTCGTCCCCGAGACTGAGCCGATGACCGAGACCGTTCTGGCTTCCGCCGTGGCGCTGGCCGCCGGTCTGGCCCGCCCGGGCGACACCGTGCTGTTCTCCCCGGTGTTCGGAGCGGCCGCGGGAGAACCCTTCTCGGCCCGTGGGCAGGCCTTCGCACTGGCGCTGAAAGACGTGCCCGCGTGACGGTCGCCGACCCGCCCTTCGAGGGTGTCGGCCCCCGGTCGCTGCACCGCGTCACGGCCCGGCTGAACTCCCCGCTCACCTCGTACTACCTGGTGTTCGGCGCCACCGTGGCGCTGACCTGCATCGGCCTGGTCATGGTGCTGTCCAGCTCCAGCGTCGAGTCGATCGCCTCGGGCAGCTCGCCGTTCACCGAGTTCTGGCGGCAGGCCATGTTCGCCGCGATCGGTGTGCCCGCGATGTTCGTGGCGATGCGGGTGCCGGTGCGGATGTGGCAGGTGCTGGGCTGGCCGCTGCTGCTCGCGTCATTCCTGCTGCAGATGCTCACGTTCGTGCCGGGCATCGGTATCGGCACCAACGGCAACCGCGGCTGGATCATGATCGCCGGCTTCACCCTGCAGCCCGCCGAGGTCGGCAAGTTCGCGCTGATCGTCTGGGGTGCCACGGTTCTCGTGCGGAAGCGGCCGCTGATGGACCAGCCGCTGCACGCCCTGATCCCGCTGGTGCCGGGCGCCGGGGTGCTGCTCATGCTGATCCTGGGCGGAAAAGACCTGGGCACCGCGATGGTCGTCATGGCGATCATGGCCGGCCTGCTCTTCGTCGCGGGCGCCCCGATGCGCATCTTCGCCTTCGCCTCGGTCGGGCTGCTGCTCGGCATCGTGGTGATGGCCAGCACCGAGAACCGGCGCGCCCGCATCGGCACCTGGCTGGAGGGCTGCTCGGCGAGCAACCCGAACGTGCTCGACTCGTGCTTCCAGAGTGTGCACGGCCAGTGGGCGATGGCTTCCGGCGGCTGGTGGGGCGTGGGCCTCGGCGCCAGCCGCGAGAAGTGGGGCCTGCTGCCGGAGGCCCACAACGACTTCATCTTCGCCATCGTCGGCGAGGAGCTCGGCCTGGTCGGGACGCTGCTCGTGATCGGCCTGCTGATGACCCTGTGTCTCGGCCTGGCCCGGATCGTGCTGCGCACCGACGACCTGTTCGTCAAGATCGCTACTTCGGGAGTTCTGATCTGGGTGGTCACCCACTCCGTCATCAACATCGGTGGGGTCGTCGGCCTGCTGCCGATCGTCGGGATGCCGCTGCCGCTGGTCTCCAGCGGCGGCACGGCGCTCATCACGATGCTCGCGGCCCTCGGCATGGTGCTCGGGTTCGCCCGGCGCGAGAGCGGTGCGGCCGAGGCGCTGGCCGCCCGGGCCGGGCTGGTGCAGCGTTCGCTGGCCGTTCTCCCGGTGCGTGGGGAGGCCCGTAACCGATGAGCCTCTCCGTCGTCCTGGCCGGTGGCGGTACCACCGGTCACATCGCCCCCCTGCTCGCCCTGGCCGACTGCCTGCGCCGTCGCGACCCGGACACCCGCATCACCGCGCTGGGCACCGCCGAGGGCCTGGAGGCCCGGCTGGTCCCGGCGGCCGGCTACCACCTCGAGGTCATGCCCCGGGTGCCGATGCCGCGCAAGCCCTCGGCCGAGGCGCTGCGGCTGCCCGCTCGGCTCAAGGCGGCCGTCGACAGTGCCGCCGCCGCTCTCGAGGACGCGGACGTGCTGGTCGGTTTCGGCGGGTACGTGTCCTCACCGGCGTACATCGCGGCGTACCTCAAGAAGGTGCCGTTCGTGGTGCACGAGGCCAACGCCCGCCCGGGCCTGGCCAACAAGCTCGGCGCCCGCTTCACCCCCTACGTCGGCGTGACCTTCCCGGGCACGCCGCTGCGCGGGGGCCAGGTCATGGGCCTGCCGCTGCGCACCCAGATCACCGGTCTCGACCGCTCGGCGCAGCGCGAGACCGCGCGCGTGGCGCTGGGTCTGAAGCCGAACCAGACCACGCTCTTCGTCACCGGTGGTTCGCTGGGCGCGCAGCAGCTGAACGACACGTTCGGCGCCAGCGCCCAGCTGCTGACCGACGCCGGCATCCAGGTGCTGCACACCTCGGGCCGCGACAAGCAGGTGCCGTTCGCCGGCGAGCAGCCGCCCGGCTACGTCGTCGCCCCGTACCTCGACCGGATGGACCTGGCCTACGCCGCCGCCGACGTCGTGGTCTGCCGCTCCGGTGCGGGCAACGTCAGCGAGGTCACGGCGCTCGGCCTGCCCGCCGCCTACGTGCCGCTGCCGATCGGCAACGGCGAGCAGCGGCTCAACGCCGAACCGGTGGTGCGGGCCGGTGGCGGCCTGCTCATCGACAACGAGGCGTGCACCCCCGACTGGGTGCGCACCACCCTCCTGCCGCTGCTGAGCGACTCCGGTCGCCTGAGCGCGATGGGGGACGCGGCGGCCCGGTTCGGGATCCGCGACGCCGACGAGCGGCTCGCCTCGATGGTCGAGGTCGCGGCTTCCAGGGGAGGACGGCGATGAGCAGGACACCTGAGGTTCCGGGCAAGGCGGACCCGACCCCGAGCGTGCCCACCACGGCGGGCGCCCGGGTGGGCGGTCGCCTCAGCGGTGAGGCCGCGGTGACGGACGCGGCCGGGGCCCCGATGGTCGACGAGCCGATCCTGGCCGCGCACCTGATCGGTATCGGCGGCGCGGGCATGTCGGGCATCGCCCGGCTGCTGCTCGCCCGCGGTGTCGTGGTGTCCGGCAGCGACAACCGCGACAGCCCGGTGCTGGCCGCGCTCCGAGCGGGCGGTGCCGCCGTGTTCATCGGGCACCGGGCCGACCAGGTGCCCGCCGGTTCCACCGTGGTCATCTCGTCGGCGGTGCGCCCCGACAACCCCGAGCTGGTCGAGGCCCGCGACCGCGGCCTGAAGGTGCTGCACCGCTCCCAGGCGCTGGCCGCGCTGATGACCGGCCGCCGCCCGGTCGCGATCGCCGGCACCCACGGCAAGACCACCACCACCGGCATGACCACCGTGCTGCTGCGCGAGTGCGGGCTCGACCCGTCGTTCGCGATCGGCGGCGAGCTGACCGAGGGCGGGCAGGGCGCGCACGACGGCGCCGGCGACATCTTCGTGGCCGAGGCCGACGAGTCCGACGGCTCGTTCCTGCTGTACAAGCCCGAGGTCGCGGTCATCACCAACGTGGAGCCCGACCACCTCGACCACTACGGCAGCCAGGAGGCGGTCGAGGCGGCGTTCGCCGAGTTCGCCCAGCGGGTCGTGCCCGGTGGCATGGTCGTGGTCTGCGGTGACGACCCGGGCGTGCGGCGTGTGCTCGCCGGTGTCTCCGAGGCGCTGGCCTCGCACGCGGTGCGGGTCTGTCACTACGGTCTGGACGCCGACAACGACGTGCGCCTGGTCGACGTCGAGGACACGCCCGACGGCGTGCGTTTCGCGATCGAGGCACGCCCCGACGGCACCCGCATCGGCCCCGTGACGCTGCGCGTGCCCGGGGTGCACAACGCGCTGAACGCGGTGGCCGCCTGGTGCGTCGCCCGGCACTTCGGGGTCTCCGGGGCACCCGCGCTGACGGCGGTGCGCAGCTTCGGCGGCACCCGCCGCCGCTTCGAGGACAAGGGCACCGAGGGAGGGGTGCGGGTGGTCGACGACTACGCGCACCACCCGACCGAGGTGCGCGCGGTGCTCAAGGCCGCGCGGGCCGTGGTGGGGCAGGGCCGGGTGCTGGCCGTGTTCCAGCCGCACCTGTTCAGCCGCACCCGGATCTTCGCCGAGGACTTCGGCGCCGCCCTGTCGCTGGCCGACGAGGTGGTGGTGCTCGACGTGTACGCCGCCCGGGAGGACCCGGAACCCGGTGTCACCGGGGAGCTCGTGACGAAGGCGGTGCGGCTGCCCGAGGAGCAGGTCGCCTACCGGCCGACCGCCACGGCCGCGGTGGACGAGGTGGTGCGGCGGGCGCAGAAGGGCGACCTGGTGCTCACCCTCGGCGCCGGCGACGTGACCGCCCTGGGCCCGGCCATTCTCGAGGCCATCCGTTCCGCCGGCGACGGCGAGCAGCAGCCGGCATGACGCCGTCCTCCTCCTCGAGCGGGCCGGGGCGCCGCCCTGCCCGGGGACCGGCCGGCCGGGGGTCGTCCCCCCGTCGCAAACCGAGCCCACCCGCGTCCTCGGGCAAGTCGTCCTCTGCCCGTAAGCCCCCGAAACCGGCCGCCCAGCCGCCGAAACCACCGGCGCGCCAGCAGCCGGCGAAGAAGCAGCCCGCGGCGAGGAAGCCCCCGGCCGCGAAGAAGCAGCCGGCCGCGAAGAAGCCGGCCGCCCGCAAGCCCGCGACCGGCCGGCCCGGTGTGCGCCGGCCGGTCACCGCCAGCCGTTCCGCCGGACTGCTCCCGCCGCCCACGCGTCCCGTGGTCTCGCAGACGTCGGCGCAGCGGTTCGCCGCGAAGGTGCGCGCCCGCCGTCGCCGACGCACCCTGACCACCTCGCTGGTCGTGGTGGTGCTCGCGGGGGTGGGCTGGCTCGCGTTGCTGTCGCCGTGGGCGAAGGTCGAGCGGGTCACGGTCAGCGGGCTCGACCGGATCAGCGAGTCCCAGGTGCGCGGTTACACCGACACCGAGATCGGGCACGCGATGCTGCTGGCCCGCACCTCCGACGTGAGCGCCCGGCTGGAGAAGCTGCGGCTGGTGAAGAACGTGTCGGTGAGCCGGGTCTGGCCCGGCACGATCCGCGTCGTGGTCACCGAGCGGAAGCCGGTGGCGGCTCTGCCGTCCGAGAAGGTCGCGGCCAACACCACCGACGGCAAGAAGCCCAAGAAGACCGTGCAGATGATGCAGCTGGTCGACGACGAGGGCGTGGTCGTGGAGACCCGGCCGGTGTCCGAGCTGCCCGGCGACCTGCCCCGGATCGAGGTGGCGCTGGGGGAGAAGCAGAGCGTCGCCAACCTGCGCGGGACGCTCGCGGTGCTCAACGACCTGCCCGACGACCTGGCGGACCGGCTGCGCTCGATCGGCACCGACTCCCCGGACGGGATCTGGCTGAAGCTGTCGGCCCCGGTCGAGGGCGCGAAGAACCGCACGGTGACGGTGCGCTGGGGGGACGCGGAGCAGAACGGGACGAAGGCTCGCGTGCTCACGGCGCTGCTGAAGCAGAAGGCGAAGACCTACGACGTGCGCGCTCCGGAGATGCCGAGCACCGCCTCGTAGCGGTCGGCGGACGGTGGGTGACCGGCGCGTTCGGCGCTCATGGTCTTACTCACCCGGGCGACACACCGGCGAGGTCGTTGAAAGGCCCCGGGTGGGCACCTACGTTCGCTTATCAGTACAGGCTGACATAACTATAACCCTCCAGTTGAGGGTTAGGGTCTAAGGATCCGGCGAGCGAGAGGCATCCCGACGTGGCAGCTCCGCAGAACTACCTCGCGGTCATCAAGGTTGTAGGTATCGGTGGCGGCGGCGTCAACGCAGTCAACCGGATGATCGAGGTGGGACTCAAGGGCGTCGAGTTCATCGCGATCAACACGGATGCACAGGCGCTGCTGATGAGCGACGCCGACGTCAAGCTTGACGTCGGCCGTGAGCTCACGCGCGGCCTGGGCGCCGGCGCCGATCCCGAGGTCGGCCGCAAGGCCGCCGAGGACCACGCCGAAGAGATCGAAGAAGTGATCAAGGGCGCCGACATGGTCTTCGTGACCGCCGGCGAGGGTGGTGGCACCGGTACCGGTGGCGCGCCCGTGGTCGCCCGGATCGCCCGTTCGCTCGGTGCCCTGACCATCGGTGTGGTGACGCGCCCCTTCACCTTCGAGGGCCGGCGCCGTTCCACCCAGGCCGACTCGGGCATCACCTCCCTCCGCGAGGAGGTCGACACCCTCATCACCATCCCGAACGACCGGCTGCTGTCGATCAGCGATCGCCACGTCAGCGTGCTCGACGCCTTCCGGTCGGCCGACCAGGTCCTGCTCTCCGGTGTGCAGGGCATCACCGACCTGATCACCACCCCGGGCCTGATCAACCTCGACTTCGCGGACGTGAAGTCCGTGATGCAGGGGGCGGGCAGCGCGCTCATGGGGATCGGGTCGGCCCGCGGCGAGGACCGCGCGATCCAGGCCGCCGAGACCGCGATCTCCTCGCCCCTGCTCGAGGCCAGCGTGGACGGCGCGCACGGCGTGCTGCTCTCCATCCAGGGTGGTTCCGACCTGGGCCTCTTCGAGATCAACGAGGCCGCCCGGCTGGTGCAGGAGGCCGCCCACCCGGAGGCCAACATCATCTTCGGTGCGGTCATCGACGACGCCCTCGGCGACGAGGTGCGGGTCACCGTGATCGCGGCCGGTTTCGACGGCGGCACCCCGGTGAAGCGTCGCGACGAGAACGCGCTCGGCCAGGTGAGCGGGCGGCAGCAGTTACCGTCGTCCGGCCAGGCCCAGCAGCCGCAGCAACCACCGCAGCGGCCCGCGCACTCCCAGCCGCCGACGACGCTGCCCACCCCGGCGCAGAACCAGTACGCGCAGAGCCAGTACCAGCAGCAGCCGGGTCTGCACGGTCAGCACCCGACCGGTCAGCTCCCGCCGGTGCCGCAGCAGCAGGCCGTGCCCGCGCACTCCGGCAGCCCGCTGACCAGCAACGGTTACGCCCCGTCGGGCAACCACGGCTACGCCCAGCCGACGCCGCTGAACCCGCCGGAGCCGGAGCCCGAGGCTCCGACCGGTGAGCAGGCCACGCAGTACGAGGCCCCGAAGGACCCGACGCCGACCCCGCCACGGGTCATCGAGGTGACGGACCCGCGTCCGCGCACCCCGCGTCCGATCGTTCTGGACGACGACGACCTCGACGTCCCCGACTTCCTCAAGTAGCGTCCCTCTCCCTTACGGGCAAGGAGGCGTGGTGGAACGGCAGCAGGAACTGGCCACCGGACTGGAGAAGGTCCGGTCCCAGGTGACGACGACGTGCGAGGACGCCGGGCGCGACCCGGCCGAGGTCACGCTCGTCGTCGTCACCAAGACCTACCCGGCCAGTGACATCCGGGCACTGGCCGGGCTCGGCGTCCGGGACGTCGGCGAGAGCCGCGACCAGGAGGCCTCGGCCAAGGTCGAGGAGTCTTCCGACCTGGATCTGACCTGGCACTTCATCGGCCGGTTGCAGAGCAACAAGGCCCGGGCCGTGGCCCGGTACGCGCACACCGTGCACTCTCTCGACCGGGCGAGTCTCGTTCCCGGCCTGTCGCGGGGCGCCACCGAGGCCGGGCGCACGCTGCGCTGCTTCCTCCAGATCAGCCTGGACGGTGATCCGACACGCGGGGGAGCGCCCGTCAAGGACATCCCGGCGCTGGCCGACGCGATTGCCTCGGCGGAGTCCCTGCAGCTGGCGGGCCTGATGGCCGTCCCGCCTGTGACGTGGGACCCAAATCGCGCCTTTTCCGATCTTTTGGGTGCCTCCGCGCATCTAATCCAGCAACATCCGGAGGCAACCGGCATCTCGGGTGGCATGACCAGCGATTTTGTGCAAGCGCTGCGTCACGGAGCGACTCACCTGCGTGTCGGCAGCGCGGTCCTCGGTCAGAGGCCGCCGCTCAGGTAGCTTCGTCGCAGGGTGAGCGAACATGCGGAGGTTTCGATGAGCGGCGCACTGCGCAAGACCATGGTGTACCTGGGCCTTGCCGAGGACGACGACCGCTACTCGGCGTACGACGAGTACGAGGACGAGGACTTCGATCCGGTCGTGGATGACGAAGAAGAACGAGAAGAGCCCCGCCGGGCGCCGGTCACCGCGATCGGGCGCGCGCAGGGTTCGGGTCAGATGGCCCGGGTGGTCGCCCACCCGTCGGCCGAGATCCACCGGATCACGACGATCCATCCCCGGACCTACAACGAGGCCAAGACCATCGGCGAGAGCTTCCGCTCGGGTACGCCGGTGATCATGAACCTGACGGACATGGACGACGCCGACGCCAAGCGTCTCGTCGACTTCTCCGCCGGTCTGGTCTTCGGTCTGCACGGGTCGATCGAGAAGGTGACGGGCAAGGTCTTCCTGCTCTCGCCGGCCAACGTCGAGGTGGCGACCCCGGAGAAGACCCGGGCGCCCGAGCGCGCGGCCTTCTTCAACCAGTCCTGAGGCTCGCGGGGCGCGCACCGCGCCTCGCGGGCTGATCTGCACTCCCGTCGCACCTCGTGCGGGCGGATGACTTTCGCATGTCTGCTCCCGGACCCCGGGCAGCACTGTGCGCCGGTGCAGCGCTGAGCGCTGCCCGGAAGGGCAGTTCGAGCCGGCCGGTGAGCCGGATGCCGCCGGACGGGCGAGGGTGGGCACCGGACGGCGGGCCGGCACGTTGTACCGGCTGATGCGAAGGACGACTGACGTCCCGAGGATCCGGCCGGTTCGGCCGGTCCCGTGGGAAACCAGAGTGATCCTAGGCGATTCGGGCGCCGCTTGGCCATGTCCGGTTCGCTACGGTGAACATCGTTCGACGCAGCCCGTCCCCCTCGGGCAGGCTTGACCCCTCCGGCAGTACATCCGGCAGGTCCGCAGGCCTCCCGGTCCGAATCTGAGTGCAAGCGGAGTCGCAACCGTCGTGGACGTGATCAGGTACCTGCTCTATTACGTCGTCTTCCTGTTCTTCATCATCCTGATCGGCCGGCTGGTGATCGACTGGATCCAGGTGTTCGCCCGCGACTGGCGCCCCCGGGGTGCGGTGCTGGTGATCGCGGAGGGCATCTACTCCGGCACCGATCCGCCTCTGAAGGCCCTGCGCCGGCTCCTGCCGCCGCTGCGCATCGGGGCGATTCAGCTCGACCTGGCCTTCATCGTGTTGTTCCTCATAGTGAGCATCCTGATGTCGGTGCTGCGGCCGTAGTCTCAAGAGGCGTACGTAGCAACTTAAGGTGACAGAGTGTGCGTGACACATGACCGTCCGTTGCTCCGGAAGTGGCCTTCTGCGCTGCCCTTGTGTAGCGTCAGCTTCCGGTACGGTGGCGTAGCAGCGGCTCCGCACTTCCGATTGAGTGACCAACGCGAGGTGACCAGATGGCGTTGACGCCCGAAGACGTTGTTAATAAGCGCTTCCAGGCGACCAAGTTCCGCGAAGGCTACGACCAGGACGAGGTCGACGACTTCCTGGACGAGGTCGTCAACGAGCTCCGTCGACTCGGTGAGGAGAACGAGGAGCTCCGCGGCAAGCTGAGCTCCTGCGAGCGCCGCGTCGGAGAGCTGTCTCGCGCCAATGTGGCCCGCGAGTCCGCCCCGGAGCCCGCTCCCGCCCCGATGCCGATTCCGCAGCCGGCGCCGCAGCCCGTGGCCGCGGTCGCGCCGGAGCCGGTCCGGGTGCCCGCCGTGATGGAGACCCAGGGCCAGGGCCCCGAGGCCGCCGCCGGCATGCTGGCTCTGGCCCAGAAGCTGCACGACGAGTACGTGCGCAACGGTGAGCAGACCCGTGACCGCATCGTCGGCGAGGCCCGCGAGCACTCCAACCGCCTGATCCGTGAGGCCGAGGAGAAGCAGCGCCAGACCCTCGGTTCGCTGGAGCAGGAGCGTTCGCTGCTCGAGCGCAAGATCGACGAGCTGCGGGCCTTCGAGCGCGAATACCGCAGCCGGCTCAAGTCCTACCTCGAGGGTCAGCTCCGCGAGCTGGAGTCGAAGGCCGCCGTCGTGCCCACCCGTGGGCCGCAGCAGCCTCAGTCCCAGCCCGCCGGTGTGGGTGCCGCGCCCTACGGCGCACCGCTCCCGACCCGTGGTGGCTACTCCGACGCGGGTGCCGACGCTCCGGCGCAGTACCCCTTCGGCGGACAGAGCTGATACACGGCTAGCCAGTACGGCCCGGCGGGTTCAGACTTGTCTGAATCCGCCAGAGCCGCATCCGGCGCGCCCCCGTCCTGGTGACGGGGAAGCGTGCCACCCGCGAGCGGTGCCGGTTCATGCGTTGTCACACGCATGCCCGGCGCCGCTCGCGTTTGCTCGCGCCGTGGCTCGGGCGTCCCGTTCGGTCGTGTGCACGGGCACACGAGCAACCGGGCGGGCATCGTGATCGAGCCGGAGCCGACTGGAGGTTGCCGACGTGCCACGGGCGCAGCGCAAGACCGTCAGTGAGTTCGAGGGGATCCGCCAGGAGCTCGTCGCCGAGCTGAGCACCCTGCAGGCCGAGCAGGCCGTGGTGCTGGCCGGGCTGGAAGAGGTGATCCGCGACAGCCAGACCGGCTCGGGCGACGACCCGGCCGACTCCAGCGGCAAGACCTTCGGGCGTGAGCACGAGCAGGCGCTGCTGGAACGGGTGAACGAGGCGGTGCGGGCCACGCGTGAGGCGATCGACCGGATCGACGCGGGCACCTACGGGGTCTGTGAGGGGTGCGGGCAGCCGATCGCGCTGCCGCGGCTGGAGGCGTTCCCGCGGGCGGCCTCCTGCGTGGCGTGCAAGCAGAGGCAGGAACGGCGGTGAATCCGGTGGGGTGCCCCGCGCCGGGAGCACCGGTGCCGACCGCGGGTGTGGGCATGGCACCCTATGAGCACGATGACTGAGCCGACCCCGCCCACCACCACGCCGGATCCCGCCGAAGCGGTCGATCCGGCCGGGCCGGTGCCTTCCGTGGCCCCGACCCGCCGCCGCGCCTACGCCGCCGCCGTCCCGCTGATCGCCCTGGTCGTGCTCGGGCTGGACCAGCTGACCAAGTACCTGGCGGTGGAAGAGCTCACCGGCCGCGGCCGGGTCGACGTGGTCGGCGACCTGTTCGGCTTCTACCTGATCCGCAACCCCGGGGCCGCGTTCTCGATGGCGACCGGGGCCACCTGGATCTTCTCGGTGGTCGCGATCGCGGTGGCGGTCTTCATCATCCGGATCTCGCGCACGCTGGGGCACTGGGGCTGGGCGGTCGCGCTCGGCCTGCTGCTGGGCGGCGCGGTGGGCAACCTGACCGACCGGGTGTTCCGCTCGCCGGGGGTGTTCCGCGGGCACGTCGTCGACTTCCTCGAGCTGCCGAACTGGCCGATCTTCAACCTGGCCGACTGCTCGATCACCTGCGCGGCGGTGCTGATCGCGGTCCTGTCCGTGATGGGCATCGGCACCGACGGCCAGAAGGTCAGCGACGGCAAGAACGACAAGAACGACGGCACGAACGACCCCGAGGACAAGAAGCCCGATGCCTGAGGTGCGTTCGATGCCGGTGCCCGACGGTCTGGCGGGCGAACGGCTCGACGCCGGCCTGTCGCGGCTGTTCGGCCTGTCCCGCAGCACCGTCGCCGATCTCGCCACCGACGGGGCCGTGCTGCTCGACGGCTCGCCCGCGGGCAAGTCCGAGCGTCTGCGGGCGGGTGCCTGGCTGGAGATCACGATGCCGGGGGCCGAGCCCGCCGAGCTGCCGCCGCCGGAGCCGGTGCCGGGCCTGCGCATCGTTCACGACGACGACTCCCTGGTCGTCATCGACAAGCCGGCCGGGGTCGCGGCGCATCCGAGTCCGGGGTGGGCGGGCCTGACGGTGACTCAGGGGCTGGCGGCCGCGGGCTACTCGATCGCGACGTCCGGTTCGGCCGAGCGTCAGGGTGTCGTGCACCGGCTCGACGCGGGCACCAGTGGCCTGATGGTCGTGGCCAAGAGCGAGTACGCGTACTCGATGCTGAAGCAGGCCTTCCGTGAGCGCACGGTGGAGAAGACCTACCACGCGATCGTGCAGGGCCATCCCGATCCGCTGCGCGGCACGATCGACGCGCCGATCGGCCGGCACCCCTCGCACGAGTACAAGTTCGCGGTGATCTCCGGCGGCAAGGACAGCGTCACCCACTACGAGACGCTCGAGGCGTTCCGCGCGGCCTCGCTGGTGGAGGTGCATCTGGAGACCGGGCGCACGCACCAGATCCGCGTGCACTTCTCCACGCTGCGCCATCCCTGCGTGGGCGACCCGATGTACGGCTCCGACCCCACGCTCTCGGCCCGGCTGGGGCTGAGCCGGCAGTGGCTGCACGCCGTGCGGCTGGGCTTCGACCACCCGGGCACGGGGGAGTGGGTGGAGTTCTCCAGCGAGTACCCCGACGATCTGGCCGTCGCCCTGGAGCGCCTGAGCGACGCGAGCTGACCACGATCCCAGGGCGACGATGGTGGACGACGTGCGCACGTCGTCCACCATTGTCGCCTTTGGCTCTCGGCTGTTGGGGGGAGGCCCGGGTGACACGCCGGGCCGACCGGGCAGCCTCGGGGCCTCGCTGATTCTGTCGGTGGCGGGACCTAGACTGGCTGGCGATCCACCCGCACCAGACCTCATCGGCTCCCCGGCCCGCGCCGGGCCGCCGGTGCCTCTTCCCCCGGTCGCTGTGCTGGTGCCCGTCCTGGTCCCCGACCTGCCGGCGTGCCCGTGATCCAAGGCATGTCGCTGACCGCTTGGAGGCGTCCGTGCCCGGCCCGTCCGACTCGTTCGTGCATCTGCACAACCACACCGAGTACTCGATGCTCGACGGTGCGGCGAAGATCGACGACCTCTTCTCCGAGGCCGCCCGCATGGGCATGCCCGCGGTCGCCACCACCGACCACGGGTTCGTCTTCGGTGCGTACGAGTTCTGGAAGAAGGCCAAGAAGCACGGCGTGAAGCCGATCGTCGGGGTCGAGGCCTACGTGACCCCGGGCACCCACCGTTCCGACCGCACCCGCGTGCGCTGGGGCGACGGCGGTGGTGACGACGTCTCGGGTACGGGCGCCTACACCCACATGACGCTGTGGTCCGAGAACAACACCGGCATGCACAACCTGTTCCGGCTCGCCTCGCTGGCGTCCATGGAGGGCATGTTCTACAAGCCCCGGATGGACCGCGAGATCCTCGAGAAGTACCACGAGGGCCTGATCGCGACCACCGGCTGCCCCTCCGGCGCGGTGCAGACCCGGCTGCGGCTGGGGCAGTACAAGGAGGCCGTGGAGGTCGCCGCCGAGTACCGCGACCTGTTCGGCGCGGGCAACTTCTACTGCGAGATCATGGACCACGGGCTCGGCATCGAGCGCCGCATCCAGCAGGACCTGGTGAAGCTGGCCCGCGAGCTGAAGCTCCCGCTGGTCGCCACCAACGACCTGCACTACACCAAACCCGAAGACGCGAAGGCCCACTCGGTGCTGCTGTGCGTGCAGTCGGGCTCCACGCTGGCCGACCCCAAGCGGTTCAAGTTCGACGCCGACGAGTTCTACCTCAAGTCCCCGGCCGAGATGCGTGACCTGTGGCGCGAACTGCCCGAGGCGTGCGACAACACCCTCGAGATCGCCGAGCGCTGCGAGATCTCGTTCACCGAGTCGGTCGGCTCGCTGATGCCGCGCTACCCGGTGCCCGAGGGTGAGGACGAGCAGTCGTGGTTCATCAAGGAGGTCCAGACGGGCCTGATGCACCGCTACCCCAAGGGCATCCCCGACGACGTGCAGAAGCAGGCCAACTACGAGTGCGAGGTCGTCACCAGCAAGGGCTACGCCGGGTACTTCCTCGTGGTGGCCGACTTCATCAACTGGTCCAAGAACAACGGCATCCGGGTGGGCCCGGGCCGTGGTTCGGGTGCCGGCTCGATGGCCGCCTACGCCATGAAGATCACCGACCTCGACCCGCTGCAGCACGGCCTGATCTTCGAGCGGTTCCTCAACCCCGAGCGTATGTCGATGCCCGACTTCGACGTCGACTTCGACGAGCGCCGGCGCGGTGAGGTGATCCGCTACGTCACCGACAAGTACGGCGAAGACCGCGTGGCCCAGATCGTCACCTACGGCACGATCAAGGCCAAGCAGGCCCTGAAAGACGCCGGCCGGGTGCTGGGTTACCCGTTCTCGCTGGGCGAGCGCATGACCAAGGCGATGCCCCCGGCCGTGATGGGCAAGGACATCCCGCTCTACGGGATCTTCGACCCCAAGCACCCGCGCTACAAGGAGGCCGAGGAGTTCCGGCAGCTCCACGCGACCGACGCCGACGTGTCCAAGGTCGTGGAGACGGCCCGGGGCCTGGAGGGGCTGAAGCGTCAGTGGGGTGTGCACGCGGCCGGCGTCATCATGTCCAGCGAGCCGCTGATCGACCACGTGCCGATCATGCGCCGCGAGCAGGACGGCGCGATCATCACCCAGTTCGACTACCCGACCTGCGAGAACCTGGGTCTGGTCAAGATGGACTTCCTGGGTCTGCGCAACCTGACGATTCTCGACGACGCGCTCCAGAACATCGTGCTCAACGGCAAGGAGCCGGTGGAGCTGGAGTCGCTGGAGCTCACCGACCCGAAGACCTACGAGCTGCTGCAGCGCGGTGACACGCTGGGCGTGTTCCAGTTCGACGGCGGGCCGATGCGCTCGCTGCTGCGCCTCATGCGCCCCGACAACTTCGAGGACATCTCGGCCGTGGGCGCGCTCTACCGCCCGGGCCCGATGGGCGCCAACTCGCACACCAACTACGCGCTGCGCAAGAACAAGCAGCAGGAGATCAGCTACCCGCACGACTCGCTGGCCGAGGCCCTCGAACCCATCCTCGGCACCACCTACGGCCTGATCGTGTACCAGGAGCAGGTCATGGCCATCGCCCAGCAGCTGGGCGGCTACTCGCTCGGCAAGGCCGACCTGCTGCGGCGAGCCATGGGTAAGAAGAAGCGCGAGGTGCTCGACGCCGAGTACGTCGGCTTCGAGCAGGGCATGCTCGACAACGGGTTCAGCCCCGAGGCGATCAAGACCCTGTGGGACGTCCTGGTCCCGTTCTCCGACTACGCCTTCAACAAGGCGCACTCGGCGGCGTACGGCGTCGTCAGCTACTGGACCGCGTACCTCAAGGCGAACTACCAGCCCGAGTACATGGCCGCCGTGCTCACCAGCGTCCGCGACGACAAAGACAAGTCGGCGCTGTACCTGAACGAGTGCCGGCACCTGGGCATCAAGGTGCTGCCGCCCGACGTGAACGAGTCCAGCGCCAACTTCACCGCCGTCGACGTCGACATCCGGTTCGGCCTCACCGCCATCCGCAACGTCGGCGCGAACGTGGTCGAGGCGATCGTGGCCGCGCGTGAGGAGAAGGGCCGCTTCACCTCGTTCGAGGACTTCCTGCGCAAGGTGCCGCTGGTGGTCTGCAACAAGCGCACCATCGAGTCACTGATCAAGGGCGGCGCTTTCGACACCCTGGGCCACACCCGCAAGGGCCTGGTCGCGGTGCACGAGCAGGCGGTCGAGGCCGTGGTGTCCGACAAGCGCCAGGAGGCCAACGGGCAGGACTCACTGTTCGGCGCGCTGATGGGCATGGACGACGAAGACGCCCCCCAGCTCTCGATGGTGCCGCCGGTGCCCGAGGGCGAGTGGGAGAAGTCGGTGCTGCTCGCCTCGGAGCGGGAGATGCTCGGGCTGTACGTCTCCGACCATCCGCTGTTCGGCGTCGAGCACATCCTGGCCAAGTCCTCCGACTGCACCGTCTCGCAGCTCACCGGTGACGACGGCCGTCCCGACGGCGCCACCGTGGTGATCGCGGGCATGATCAGCTCGCTGCAGCGCAAGCTCACCAAGAACGGCAACCCGTGGGCCATCGCGACGGTCGAAGACCTGGGTGGTGCCATCGAGGTGCTGTTCTTCCCGCAGACCTACCAGACGGTGCTGCACGTGCTCGCCGAAGACCTGGTGGTCGTGGTGAAGGGGCGGGTGAACCGGCGTGACGACGTGCCCACGATCTACGCGCAGGAACTCACCATCCCCGACCTGACGGTCAGCAGCAACGGCCCGGTCGTGCTGTCGATGCCGGTCAGCCGCTGCACCCCTCCCACGGTCGGCAAGCTGAAAGACGTGCTGGTCAACCACCCGGGTTCGAGCGAGGTGCACCTGCGCCTGGTGCAGCCGGGGCGCCAGACCACGATGCGTCTCGACGACCGGCTGCGGGTCACTCCGTCACCGGCCCTGTTCGGTGACCTCAAGGCGCTGCTCGGCCCGAGCTGCCTGGCCTCCGCCTGATCTCCTCCAGTCCGTGGGTCGTCGGCAAAAGTCGTCGGCCCACAGGCCGGGGCCCTAGATTTGAGTCACGATGAGCATGATTGACGAACGTTCCGGGCAGCCGTGGCAGCCGGAGCCGTCCGAAGGCCGGCGTCCCCGCCCGAAGAAGCTCCTGGCGGGAGAGACCGCTGCCCTGGTCGGGCCGCTGATGCTGGGGGTCGTGATGGCCGTCGCGTGGCGCCTGCTCATCCCGGTCACCGAGGGCTTCGGCGACGAGCAGGAGGTCGCGGCCGCGGTCGACGGCACCCTCGCCGGGCTGGGGCTGCTGACCGGCCTGGCCGTCGGTGGCCTCACCCTGCTGCGGCCGGGGGCCACCCCGGTGCGGCGGGTGCTGGTCGTGCTGATCACCTCGACCATCGGCGCGGCCGTCTCCTGGGGCCTCGGCAACCAGGTGGGCACGCCGGCACTGCGGGCGATCGGCTCGGCGTTCGTGTGGCCCGCCACCACGGCGGTCGTGATCATGGTCGGCGCGATCCTGCCGTGGACGAGCCGCCGTCTGGAAGCCCCCGCCCGTCACTGACCCGCGGGCGGGCGGCACCTCGAGGACATCGACGACCTGGCCGTCACGATCGGGGAACTACTCCGGACCCCGCCCGATCGGTGCGGTCCGCGCTCGTGTGAGCCGCACCAGGTCGGCGGGGGCCAGCTCCAGGTCGAGGCCGCGCCGCCCACCACTGACATACACCGTCGCGTGCTCGAGCGCCGAGGCGTCGACCACGGTCGGCAGGGCCCTACGCTGACCGAGCGGGCTGATCCCGCCCACCACGTAACCGCTGCTGCGCTCGGCGGCGGCCGGATCGGCCATCACCGCCTTCTTGCCACCCGCGGCGGCGGCCAGTGCCTTCAGGTCGAGCAGACCCCCGACCGGCACGACCGCCACCCACATCGACCCGTCGACCTCGGCGACCAGCGTCTTGAAGACGCGCGCCTCGTCCACCCCCAGCGCGGAGGCGGCCTCGGTGCCGAAGGCGACCCGGTCGGAGGACGAGGACGCCCGGCTGCGGTCCTCGGCCTCGTAGGTGTGCACGGTGAACGTCACGCGCTCGCGGGTGAGCAGCGTGGTCGCGGGGGTGCCGGCCGTCGCGTCCTTCTTCTTCGCCACGACGCGGAGCATAGACGCGGGGCGCAGCGCCGGGGCCGCGGCCCCGGGGTCTTGCCGAGACAGGTCCTAGTTGGGAGTGAACGGTTCCTTCGTCAGCTCCACCGCGGGCAGCGAGTTGAACGCGTCGAGCAGGCCGATCTCCCGCTTCAGCAGGGCCAGTTCGGCGGTGAGCCGCTCGTGCGTGCTCGGTGCCTCGAGCAGGCTCTGCCGTTCGGGCAGCTCGAGCACCGCGGCCGCCGCGACCAGGTACGACAGCACCCGCGGATCGGTCGGCACCCCGGACTGCTCCACCCGCAGCCGGTCGCGGTAGGCCGCGAAGCGCAGCCCGACCAGCTCGGCCACCGCGTCCAGGTCGCCGGGGCCGTCGTCTTCCTCGAGGAGGTCGACGAGACCCGTGTGGTACGGCGCCCCCGCCTCCTCGTCGAGACCCTCCAGCCGGAACCGCAGGTTCCCGACGGTGACCAGGTCGAAACGGCCGTCGTCGTAGGGCGTCACCTCGCGGATCTGGGCGGTGCACCCGACCCCGTAGAGACCGTCGAGGGTCTCCGGGTCACCGCCGGGCCGGGTCGCGATCACCCCGAAGTGCCGGGGGGCGCCCTCGGGCAGATCCATCAGGGCCTGCACCAGGATCCGGTAGCGCTGCTCGAAGATGTGCAGCGGCAGCACGAGACCCGGCACCAGGACGGTGCTGAGCGGAAAGAGCGGAAGCCGGGTCGCCACGGGACCAAACTAGTCAAACTTGCAGGCTCTGCGTCCCCTCCCGCGCCAGGACGAACAGACTGTCGGCATCGCGACATAGAATCACCGCCGTGATCCGCCGACTTGACCTGCGTGGCCAGCACCTGACGTCCCGTGATCTGCGCGCCGTGGTTCCCCGCGCCGACCTCGACGTCGAGCATGCTCTCGACACCGTGCGCCCGATCTGCGAGCGCGTGCGCACCGAGGGAGTGCCGGCCCTGGTCGAGTTCACCGAGAAGTTCGACGGCGTGACGCTGGATTCCGTCCGGGTCCCGGCCGCGGCGCTGCAGAAGGCGCTCGACACCCTCGACCCGGCCGTGCGCGCGGGGCTCGAGGAGAGCATCCGCCGCGCCCGCCTGGTGCACACCGAGCAGCGCCGGTCCGACACGACCACGCAGGTCGTGGCCGGCGGAACGGTCACCGAGCGCTGGGTCCCCGTCGACCGGGTGGGCCTGTACGTGCCGGGTGGCCGCGCGGTCTACCCGAGCAGCGTGGTGATGAATGTCGTTCCGGCGCAGGAGGCGGGTGTGCGCGGCATCGCCGTCACCAGCCCGGCGCAGAAAGACAACCCGGCCGGTTTCGAGGGTCTGCCGCACCCGGCGATCCTCGCCGCCTGCGCCCTGCTCGGGGTCGACGAGGTGTACGCGATCGGTGGCGCCCAGGCGGTGGCCATGTTCGCGTACGGCGCCAAAGACGCTGACAACACATGGATCTGCGAGCCGGTCGACCTGGTCACCGGCCCGGGCAACATCTGGGTGACGGCGGCGAAGCGTCTGCTGCGCGGGGTCATCGGCATCGACGCGGAGGCGGGCCCGACCGAGATCGCGGTGCTGGCCGACGACTCGGCCGACGCCGATCACGTGGCGAGCGACCTGATCAGCCAGGCCGAGCACGACCCGCTGGCGGCGGCGGTGCTGGTCACCGACTCCGAGGAGCTGGCGGCGGCGGTCGAGGTCCGGGTCGCGGCCCGGGTCGCGGCGACCCGGCACACCGAGCGGGTCACCACGTCGCTGTCCGGTCCGCAGTCGGCGATCGTGCTGGTGGACGACGTGGACGCGGGTCTCGCGGTCGTCGACGCCTACGCGGCGGAGCACCTGGAGATCCAGACCAGGAACGCACCGGAGGTCGCCTCCCGGGTGCGGAACGCGGGCGCGATCTTCGTCGGCCCGTACTCGCCCGTGAGTCTGGGCGACTACTGCGCGGGCTCCAACCACGTGCTGCCGACCGGTGGATGTGCCTGCTTCTCCAGCGGTCTCAGCGTGCAGTCGTTCCTCAGGGGCATCCACGTGGTGACGTACGACCGGGCCGCGCTCGAGGGGGTCGCCGGTCACGTGGTCGCGCTGGCCAACGCGGAAGACCTCCCGGCGCACGGTGAGGCCGTCACGGCCCGGTTCGAGTGACGGTCCGATGAGCAAGCTCGCGCTCCTGCTGCGGGGTGTCAATCTCGGCGGCGCCCGCAAGCTGCCGATGGCCGAGCTGCGTGACCTGCTCACGCGGCTCGGCCACGCCGACGTGAAAACCCTGATGGCGAGCGGGCAGGCGGTCGTGACCACGTCGCGCCCGCCCGCCGAGGTCGCGCAGGAGCTCGAGACCCGGTTGATGAAGGACGCGGGGCTCACCACCGAGGTCATGGCCCGCACGGGGGCCGAGCTGGCGGCGGTCGTGGCGGCGAACCCGTTCCCGACGGCGGACGCGGACGGCTCCCGTCACGCGGTGGTCTTCCTCCGCTCGCCGCTGGGGGCCGATCAGCTGGCGAAGCTCGATCCGGCCGCCTTCGCACCGGACGAGTGCGTCGCCCACGGCACCGAGCTCTTCCTGCGGCTGCCGAACGGTTTCGCGGACAGCCGGCTCTCGATCGCCGTCGGCAGGATCAAGGGGGTGCCGGCGACCACGCGGAACTGGAACACCGTGAAGAAGCTGGCGGCTCTCACCGCCTGAGCCCGCCGATCAGCAGATCGAGAATGCGCCCGGCCTGTTCGCGCTGGTCGTGCTGCCCGGTCGCCATGGCCACCCCGCTGACGGCCGTGAGCACGTCGAGCGGATCCACGCCCTCGCGCAGCGTGCCCGCCTCGACCCCGGCGTCGAGCAGGAGCTTCACCGCGGCCGTCAGCCGGTCGCGGCTCATCGCGTAGGGATTGCGCCCCGAGGCGATGACGGCGTGCAGGGCGTCGGCCATCTCGCGCTTGGTGGTCATGTAGTCGACGAAGCGGTCCATCCAGCGCCGCAGCGCCTCGTCGGTGGGCCCGGCCCGCAGCAGGTCATCGGCGGAGTCACAGAGCTTGGCCAGCTCGTTGCGGTAGGCGGCCTCGACCAGCTCGTCGCGGGTGGGGAAGTGCCGGTACAGCGTGCCGATCCCGACGCCCGCGTCTTTCGCGATGCCCTCGAGCGAGGCCTCGGTGCCGTCGCGGCTGAACGCCTTCACTGCCGAGACCAGCAATCGCTCGCGGTTGCGGCGGGCGTCCGCGCGCAGGGGCCGGTCGTTCGGTGCCGTCATACGGGCACCTCCTCCTGCGTCACGTGGTTCATGACGGTTCATTGTTCCTCACCACCCGGGAATGCCCGCCACCCCCGTCCGCTTGCAAACGGAGGTGCCTCCGCATAGCTTCAGAACCGGAGGCTCCTCCAGAAAATCGTACGCCGGGAAGGAACGACCGACATGCCCATCACCACCCCGTTCGACGAATACTCCACGGCCGCGCAGGTCGTCGCCGGAACCGATCTCACCGGGAAGCGCGCGATCGTCACCGGCGCCGCCAGCGGTATCGGGGTCGAGACCGCCCGCGCCCTCGCGGGGGCCGGAGCCCAGGTGACCATCGCCGTGCGCGACCTCGAGGCGGGGGAGCGCACCGCGGCCACGATCCCGGGGTCCGCTGTCGAGCACCTCGACCTGTCCGACCAGGCCTCGGTGCGGGCCTTGGCCGAGAGGTGGCAGGGCCCGCTGCACATCCTCGTCAACAACGCCGGGGTGATGGCCAGCCCCCTGTCCCGCACCGCCGAGGGCTGGGAATCGCAGTTCGCCACCAACCATTTCGGCCACTTCGCGCTCGCGGTCCGGCTGCACGACGCCCTCGCCGCGGCGCACGGGGCCCGCGTCGTCGCGGTCAGCAGCAGCGCGCACCACCGGGCGGGCATCGACTTCGACGACATCCACTTCGAGCGCCGTGCCTACGAACCGTGGACGGCCTACGGCCAGTCGAAGACCGCCAACGTGCTCTTCGCCGTGGAGGGCGCGAAGCGCTGGGCGGCCGACGGGATCACCGTGAACGCCCTGAACCCGGGCGGCATCCGCACCAACCTGCAGCGCCACGTGAGCGACGAGGAACTGGAGGCCCTGCGCACCGCGGCGGCGGCCGGTGGTGAGGAACTGCGCTGGAAGAGCGTCGAGGAGGGCGCCGCCACCTCGGTGCTGCTGGCCGCTTCACCGCTCGTCGCCGGCGTCACCGGGACGTACTTCGACGACTGCGCCGAGGCTCCGCTCGGCCGGATCGGCGCCCGGCACGGGGTCTCGGCCCACGCCCTGGATCCGCAGGCCGCCGAACGGCTCTGGGACTACAGCGTCACGACGCTCGGCCTCTAGGCCCGGTCCCGGACCCCGCACGCGCACCCGTCGCCCGCGTCTCAGTCCCTCGGCGCCGTGCCCCGCACGACGGCCATCGCCGCCAGGCGTGACCGTTCGGGCACGCGTCCCCGCTCGAACGCCCGCAACGCCTCCTCGACGCTGAAGCCGGCGGCCCACCAGTCGGCCGGGTGGATGCCGTCGGCGCCGGCCCGGGAGGCGACCGGGTGCCAGCGGGCCCAGCGTTCCGAGGGGTCACGCCCCCCGGACGCGGGGGAGAACAGCAGCGGGGCCTGGGCCGGGTGCGAGATCCAGCCCACCGTCTCCCATTCCGGCACCTCGTGGATCCAGTGCCCGCTCAGCACCTCGCCGATCCACTCGTCGCGCAGCCCGTCGAGCCCACCGCGCGCCGTCACCGCCGCCTCGAACAGGGAGTAGGGCACGTAACGCCGTCCCTGCAGCAGCACCGTTCCCGCGTCGATGTCCAGCGGCGACGTGAGGTAGGGCTCGACGGTCTCCATCACGTGCGGCATCCCCAGCCACCGCACCTCGATCGAGGTGATGCCGGCCAGCCAGGCCTGGTCCGAGGGGCGCAGCCGGGCCCACGTCACCACGTGCTCGAAGGCCAGGTCGCGGCGGCGGGGGAGATCGGGCCGATCGTCGTAGGGGTACCAGCTGCGTTCCGGGGCGTCCGGATCGGGGTTGTCGCGGGTGACGGCGACCGGATCGGGCACCAGCCAGCGCGGACGCTCGTACCGCACCAGCCGGTGCAGGTCGGCGGGCGTCCAGCCCAGTTCGACCAGCTCGGAGGCCTCCGGCAGGGTGAGCACCCGCGACGTCAGGTAGGCCTCGGAGCGGTCGCCACCGGTCAGCCGCTGGAAGCGGGCCGCCAGCTGGGGACGCCGGAAGGCCCACCCGGCGGCGAGAACCGCGATCCTGCCCTCGTTCACCTTGCTCCAAACCTGACACCCCGCGCGACCAGGCCACTCTAGGGAACATCAGGCACAAACGGGCCGAGACGAGCGCGACACGAAGCCGACACGCGTCGGTGTCATCCGTCGTCGTTAGACTCCCCTCCGTGAGCGAAGAGTCCAGGGCCGAGGTTCTCGCCCGTCTGCCCCTGCGTGACGACCTGCGCGGACGCACCCCCTACGGTGCGCCGCAGCTCGAGGTCCCGGTGCGGCTGAACACCAACGAGAACAGTCACGACGTCCCGGGCGAGGTGGTCCAGGCCATCCTCGATGCGGTGCGCCAGCAGGCCCGCCATCTGAACCGGTACCCCGACCGCGAGTTCACCGGCCTGCGCGAGGATCTGGCCAACTACCTCGGTCACGACCTCGAGGCCGAGCAGGTGTGGGCCGCGAACGGCTCCAACGAGGTGCTCCAGCAGCTGCTCCAGGCGTTCGCGGGCGCGGGCCGCACGGTGCTCGGCTTCACCCCGAGCTACTCGATGCACCCGATCATCAGCACCGGCACCGGCGCCACCTGGGTCGACGGCCGGCGCGGCCTCGACGGCCAGGCGGCCGACGACCCCCACCAGTTCGACCTGCACATCGACGAGACCGTCGAGCAGATCCGGGTGCACCGGCCGCACGTCACGTTCCTGTGCTCGCCCAACAACCCGACCGGCACCGCGCTCGACCTCGCCCTGGTCGAGGCCGCCTACGCCGCCACCGACGGCATCCTCATCGTCGACGAGGCGTACCACGAGTTCGCCCGCTCCGGCACGCCCAGCGCCCTGAGCCTGTTGCCCGGCCGCGAGCGTCTCATCGTCAGCCGCACCATGAGCAAGGCCTTCGCGCTCGCCGGAGTGCGTCTCGGGTACATGGCCGCCCACCCCGCGGTCACCGACGCGATCCGCCTGGTGCGCCTGCCCTACCACCTGAGCTCGCTCACCCAGGCCGCCGCCCAGGCCGCGCTCTGGCACTCCGACGTGCTCCTCGACACCGTCGAGACGATCAAGTCCGAACGCGACCGCATCGTGGCCTCGGTCACCGAGCTCGGTCTCAAGCCCGCCCCGAGCGACGCGAACTTCGTGCTGATCGGCGGTTTCGACGACGAGAAGGCGGTGTGGCGCTCGCTGCTCTCGCGCGGGGTGCTGATCCGGGACGTCGGACTGGCCGGATTCCTCCGGGTCACCGCGGGCACCCCGGCCGAGAACACGAAGTTCCTCGACGCCCTGGCCGACTCGCTGCTCGACGCGCCCGTGGCTGTCTGAGCAGGACCCCTGACGAAACAAGGAGACCCACGCATGTCCCGCACCGCCCGGATCGAGCGGACGACCAGTGAGTCCAGCGTCGTCGTCGAGTTGGACCTGGACGGCACCGGCAAGGCCGACATCAGCACCGGGGTCGGTTTCTACGACCACATGCTGAACGCCCTGTCCAAGCACTCGCTCATCGACCTGACCGTGAACACCAAGGGCGACCTGCACATCGACGCCCACCACACGGTGGAGGACACGGCGATCGCGATCGGCGACGCGCTGAAGATCGCCCTGGGCGACAAGGCCGGCATCCGCCGCTTCGGTGACGCGCTGGTCCCGCTCGACGAGGCGCTCGCGCAGGCCGTGGTCGACGTGTCGGGCCGTCCGTACTGCGTGCACACCGGTGAGCCCGAGGGCCAGCAGTACGTGCAGATCGGCGACCGTTACCTCGGCTCGCTCACCCGCCACGTGCTCGAGACGCTCGCGCACCACGCCTCGATCGGCCTGCACGTGCGGGTCCTCGGTGGTCGCGACCCGCACCACATCGTCGAGGCGCAGTTCAAGGCCGTCGCCCGCGCGCTCCGCGTCGCGGTCGAGCCCGATCCCCGGGTCACCGGCATCCCGAGCACCAAGGGTGCGCTCTAGACCCCAGAAGCCAGCCAGACCCATGGGGGACGCGTCGGCACCAGGAGGCCGACGCGTCCCCCATGGGTGTCTGGTGGTCAGGAAGGGGCGATCAACTCGGTGCCCTGCGGCAGCGTGCCGTCGACCGAGGCCGTGCCCAGGTAACCGAGCAGCTCGGCGCGCAGCTCCTGCGCCGCGCGCGACGGCTGTGCGCCCCGCCGGTGCGCGAGACCGATCGTGCGCGAGAGCCCCGGAGCCGCGATCGGCGTGACCCGGTGCGTGACCGACTTCCCGGCCACCACCGTGCTCGGCACCACCGCCAGTCCCAACCCGGCCTCGACCATGCTGAGCACTGCGTCCATCTCGCCGCCCTCGACCGCCAGCGTCGGCGCGAAACCGGCCCGGCGACAGGCCCCCACGGTCACGTCCCGCAGCTCGTAGCCCTTGCGGAACATCACCAGCGGACGCCCCCGCAGCTGCGCGATCGCGATCGGCCGGCCGTCGGTGGGGGCGGGGTCGCGCGTGGACGACACCACGACCAGGTCCTCGCGCAGGAGAGGAACGGTCTCCAGCGCCGGGTCGTCGGCGTGCAGGGGGAGCACGAGCAGCGCGAGGTCGATCAGGCCCGAGGCGGTCTTGGCCACCAGGTCACGCGATCCGCTCTCCTGCAGCACCAGCCGGATCGCGGGGTACCGACGGCGGTAGCGCCGCGCCACCTCCGGCACCAGACCGGTCAGCAGGCTCGGCGTCGCCCCCAGCCGCACCCGCCCGCTGCGCAGCTCGACCAGCTCCCGTACCTCCTGGCGCGCGGAATCCACGTCGGCGGTGATCCGCTGGGCGATCGGCAGCAGCGCCTCGCCGGCCGGGGTGAGCGTGATGTTGCCGCGCACCCGGTCGAAGAGCTCGGCCCCGAGTGATGCTTCCAACGCCCGGATCTGTTGCGAGAGCGAGGGCTGGGCGATCTCCAGCAGCTGCGCCGCCCGGGTGAAGTGCTTGGTTTCCGCGACCGTGAGGAAATACACGAGCTGCTGTAGTTGCACCAGCACAGGGTAACCAGGTTGATAGTCCTGGGCTATCGACAACCAACGCATCATCTCTTGGACCTAATCAGCCTCTAGGGCCTACCTTGCCACTCGTGGTAGAGACGCTCAGCAAGAACCCGCGAGTGACGGGATTCGGCACCCTGCACCGCTCGACCATCGGGCGGAAGATGATCATGGCCGTCACCGGCCTGATCATGCTCGGGTTCGTCGTCGTGCACATGATCGGCAACCTGAAGATCTTCTTCGGGGAGACCGAGTTCAACGAGTACGCGCACTGGCTGCGCACGATCGGTGAGCCGGCGCTCCACCACATGTGGTTCCTGTGGATCATGCGCGTCGTGCTGCTGGTCGCCCTGGTCCTGCACATCTGGGCCGCGATCACGCTGTCGCGCCACGACGTGAAGGCCCGGCCGGTCAAGTACGTGGCCAGGCGCAAGGGTGGTTACGCCACCTCGACGATGCGCTGGGGCGGCGTCACGCTGCTGCTCTTCATCATCTGGCACATCCTCGACATGACCACCGGCACGGTGAACCCGGCCGCGACCAACGAGCCCTACGAGCGGATCACCGCCGGGTTCGACCAGTGGTGGAACGTCGTGTTCTACACGCTGGCCATGGTCGCGCTGTGCATGCACATCTGGCACGGCCTCTGGAGCGCGGCCAACACCCTGGGCTGGAACCGCGCGACCACGGCCGCCTTCCGCACTTTCGCGGTCGCCTTCGCGCTCGTCATCGCGTTCGGCTTCCTCCTGATTCCTTACAGCGTCGTCTTCGGGTTGGTGGATTGAGATGTCCGACTCCACAAAGTTCGTCGGTGAGGGCGAGTTCTACAGCGTCGGCACCGGTCTCACCGACCCGGCCGCCCCGGACGGGGACATCGAGACCCGCTGGGAGCGCCGCAAGTTCGCCGCCAAGCTGGTGAACCCGGCCAACCGCCGCAAGCACAAGGTCATCGTGGTCGGCACCGGCCTGGCCGGGGGCGCCGCCGGCGCCTCGCTGGCCGAGCAGGGCTACCACGTCGTGCAGTTCTGCTTCCAGGACTCGCCCCGCCGCGCGCACTCGATCGCCGCGCAGGGTGGCATCAACGCCGCGAAGAACTACCGCAACGACGGTGACTCGGTCTACCGCCTGTTCTACGACACGGTGAAGGGCGGCGACTTCCGGGGCCGGGAGTCGAACATCCACCGCCTCGCCGAGAACAGCGTGAAGATCATCGACCAGTGCGTCGCGCAGGGTGTGCCCTTCGCCCGCGAGTACTCCGGCCTGCTCGACACCCGCTCGTTCGGCGGTGTGCAGGTGCAGCGCACCTTCTACGCCCGCGGCCAGACGGGGCAGCAGCTGCTCATCGGCGCCTATCAGGCTCTGAGCAAGCAGATCGACGCCGGCAACGTGGAGATGCACGCCCGCCACGAGATGCTCGACCTGATCATCGTCGACGGCCGGGCCCGCGGCATCGTGGCCCGCAACCTGGTCACCGGTGAGCTGTCCACGCACCTGGGTGACGCGGTCGTCCTGGCGACCGGCGGCTACGGCAACGTCTTCTTCCTGTCCACGAACGCGAAGGGCTCGAACACCAGCGCGATCTGGCGGGCTCACCGCCGCGGCGCCTACTTCGGCAACCCCTGCTACACGCAGATCCACCCGACCTGCATCCCGCGCTCGGGCGACCACCAGTCCAAGCTCACCCTGATGAGCGAGTCGCTGCGCAACGACGGCCGGATCTGGGTGCCCAAGCAGATGGGCGACAACCGCCCGCCGGAGCAGATCCCCGAGGACGAGCGCGACTACTACCTCGAGCGCATCTACCCGGCGTTCGGCAACCTGGTGCCGCGGGACATCGCCTCCCGCGCCGCCAAGAACGTCTGCGACGAGGGCCGCGGTGTCGGCCCGGGTGGTCAGGGTGTGTATCTCGACTTCGCCGACGCGATCGCGCGGATGGGCGAGGACACCGTGCGCGAGAAGTACGGCAACCTCTTCGACATGTACGCCCGCATCACCGCGGAGAACCCGTACAAGCAGCCGATGCGCATCTACCCGGCCGTGCACTACACCATGGGCGGGCTGTGGGTGGACTACGACCTGCAGACCACCATCCCGGGCCTGTTCGCCGCCGGTGAGGCCAACTTCTCCGACCACGGCGCCAACCGCCTCGGCGCCTCGGCGCTGATGCAGGGCCTGTCGGACGGCTACTTCATCCTGCCGAACACGGTGAACCACTACATCGCCAGCAACAAGTTCGCCGCCGTCCCCACCGACGCCCCCGACGTGGTCGAGGTCGAGACGCTGGTGAAGGAGCGCATCGAGAAGCTGCTCTCGATCAACGGCGACCGCACGGTCGACTCCTTCCACAAGGAGCTCGGCCAGATCATGTGGGACTACTGCGGCATGGCCCGCAACGACGCCGGGCTGCGCAAGGCGATCAGCGAGATCCGCCACCTGCGCGACGAGTTCTGGAAGCGGGTCAAGGTGCCCGGCACCGGGGCCGAGCTCAACCAGTCGCTCGAGAAGGCCAACCGGGTCGCCGATTTCATCGAGCTCGGCGAGCTCATGTGCATCGACGCGCTGATGCGGGAGGAGTCGTGCGGCGGCCACTTCCGCGAGGAGAGCCAGACGCCCGACGGTGAGGCCGCCCGGCAGGACGACAAGTTCTCGTTCGTCGCCGCCTGGGAGTACGGCGGTCAGGGCCGGTTCGGCACCACGGGCGGAGACCCGGTGCTGCACCAGGAAGAACTGATCTTCGACTACGTCCACCCGGCCCAGCGCAGCTACGCCTGATCTGATCGGTAAGGAAACCTGATGAAGCTCAAGCTGAAGATCTGGCGGCAGAAGAACGCCGCCGACGCCGGCGCGATGGTGTCCTACGACATCGACGGCGTCTCGCCCGACATGTCGTTCCTGGAGATGCTCGACACCCTCAACGAGAAGCTGATTCTCGACGGTGAGGACCCGGTGGCGTTCGACCACGACTGCCGGGAGGGCATCTGCGGCAGCTGCGGCGTCGTGATCAACGGTGAGGCGCACGGTCCCGAGCAGACCACCGCCTGCCAGCTGCACATGCGTGCCTTCTCGGACGGCGAGGAGATCATCATCGAGCCGTGGCGCGCGGCGCCCTTCCCGGTCATCAAAGACCTGGTGGTCAACCGCAGCGCGTTCGACCGGATCATCGGCGCGGGTGGCTACATCACCGCCCCCACCGGTTCCGCGCCCGAGGGCAACAGCACCCGCATCCCCAAGCCCGACGCCGACGAGGCGTTCGCCAACGCGACCTGCATCGGCTGCGGCGCCTGCGTGGCGGCCTGCCCCAACGGCTCGGCCTCGCTGTTCGTCTCGGCCAAGGTCACGCACCTCAACCTGCTGCCCCAGGGCCAGCCGGAGCGCGAGTCGCGGGTGCTGAACATGGTCGAGCAGATGGACGCGGAGGGCTTCGGTGGCTGCACCAACACCGGTATGTGCACGGTGTCGTGCCCCAAGGAGATCCCGTTCGTCAGCATCGCGAACCTGAACAAGGAGTACCGCCGCGCGGTGAAGTCGGGCCGCAAGGGCTGAGCTTCGGTATCCAGCGCCGGATTCAGGGCCGGGCCGCAGCATGAACGCGGCCCGGCCCTAGACTTGCCGTCATGACTTCACCCCAGGTCGTGGTGCTGGACTACGGCTCCGGCAACGTCCGCTCCGCCGTCCGCGCGCTGGAGCGCGCCGGTGCCGAGGTGGAGCTGACCGCCGACTTCCATCGCGCGCTGGACGCGGAGGGGCTCGTGGTGCCCGGCGTGGGTGCCTTCGCATCGGTCGCCGAGCAGTTGCGCGCGGTCGGGGGGCACCGGCTGATCGGCCGTCGCCTGGCCGGTGGCCGTCCGGTGCTGGGGATCTGCGTGGGTCTGCAGGTGCTGTTCGAGAAGTCCTCCGAGTTCGGGCGCGACGACGTCGAGGGCCTGGGGGAGTGGCCCGGCACGGTCGAGCTGCTGCCGTCCTCGGTGGTGCCGCACATGGGCTGGAACACCGTCGAGACCCCCGACGACACCCGGCTCTTCGCCGGCATCGAGCACGAGCGCTTCTACTTCGTGCACTCCTACGCCGTGCAGAAGTGGGAGCTCCCCTCGCCCGGCGACCCGCTGGCGGTGCTCAAGCCGCCGCTGGTCACCTGGTCCGAGCACGGCGGCCGGTTCGTCGCCGCCGTCGAGAACGGCCCGCTCACGGCCACGCAGTTCCACCCGGAGAAGTCCGGTGACGCGGGCATCCAGCTGCTGCGCAACTGGCTGGCCACGGTCTGAGAGCCGTTGCGGCAGGCGTTCAACGGCGGACGACGCGGTCGCCCGGACTCCCGGGTCACCGGACCGGTGGCCGGGCCGGCGTCGAGGTGACCACGTCATCCTCCCTCGACCGCGCTCGCCGGACCGCCGGTCCGAGGCCGTGCACCACCGCGTTCGGGCCGCGATAGCGTGGACGCCGACTTCAACCGGCCGGCTGCCCCGGCCGACCACCCGGAAGGTTCCCTCATGTCTGACCTCGACCCGACCCCGCCCGGCAAGCTCGAGCTCCTGCCCGCCGTCGACGTGGTCGACGGCCAGGCCGTGCGCCTCACCCAGGGCGAGGCCGGCAGCGAGACCGGTTACGGCGACCCACTCGAGGCCGCCCTCAACTGGCAGCGGGCGGGCGCGGAGTGGCTGCACCTGGTCGACCTCGACGCCGCGTTCGGCCGGGGGAGCAACCGGGAGCTGATCACCCGGGTCGTCACCGAGCTCAGCGGGCTCGGGGTGAAGGTCGAGATGTCCGGCGGCATCCGCGACGACGCGAGTCTGCGGGCCGCCATGGACACCGGTTGCGCGCGGGTGAACCTGGGCACGGCCGCCATCGAGAACCCGGACTGGACCCGCAAGGCCATCGCCGAGTTCGGCGACCGCATCGCCGTCGGCCTCGACGTGCGCGGCACCGAGCTGGCCGGGCGTGGCTGGACCAGCAAGGGCGGCGACCTGTGGGAGACCCTGACCCGCCTCGACGACGACGGCTGCGCCCGCTACGTGGTCACCGACGTCACCAAGGACGGCACCCTCCAGGGGCCGAACCTCGACCTCCTGGCCGAGATGTGCAGCCGCACCAGCAAGCCGGTCGTGGCCTCCGGCGGCATCTCGACCCTCGACGACATCGCCGCCCTGCGGGCCCTGACCAAGGTCGGGGTGGAGGGGGCCATCGTCGGGAAGGCGCTCTACAGCGGCGCTTTCACGCTCGAGCAGGCGCTTCGCGTGGCCGGCTGACGACGCCGATCGGAGATGGTCGAACATGGCGCACGGCACCAACGACGACAACCTGACCGACTCGGCCGGCACCCCGTGGGCCGGCCGCACCCTCACCGCGCAGCCCTTCCCGGGTGACGACGGCAGCGCCGACCCGGCGCTGATCGCCGCGCTGGCCACGGGCGACCTGGTGGCGATCACCCGGGCCTGGGCCCCGACCCGCGCGATGGTCCCGATCGTCGCGGTGCTCGGCGACGACGGTGCCGACCTGGTCGCCTCGCAGGGGGACAAGAGCGCCGACATGGCCCTGGTGACCCTGGTGGGCGACGACGAGGCGCGCGTCCTGCCGGTCTTCACCAGCGTCGAGGCGCTGCAGACCTGGAACCCGCGGGCCCGGCCGGTGCCGGTCGAGGCCGCCCGCGCCGCGCAGGCCGCAGTGGTGGAGGAGTGCCCGCGCATCGTCATCGACCCGGCCGGCGCCGCGGTCGAGCTGCCCCGCCCGGCGGTCTGGGCGGTGGCGCAGGGCCGCGACTGGCTGCCGCCCGCGCAGGACCCGGAGCTGCTGGCCGGCATCGCCGCCCTGGTGCGGGCCGTGCCCGAGGTGAGGGCGCACCGTTGCGAGCCCGACGGTGAGGCCGGTCTGGTGGTCGTGCTCGGCCTGCCTCCGGGCCTCGACCGGGAGCAGCTGCGCGCCACCACCGGCCGGATCGGCGAGCTGCTGCTCACCGATCAGGTGGTGACCGAGCGCACCGAGTCGGTGCGGCTGGCGGTGCGCTCGGTCTAGGCCTGTTCGTGCGCCCGGTCTGTTCGTGCGCCCGGTCTGTTCGCGATCGGGCCCGAACAGGCCTGACCAGCGCCTCGGTCGCGACCACCGTCCGAGTGCTGTTATCCTGGCAGCTGACCGACCGAGTCATGTCCTCGACTGAGCCGCAAGGTGAGGGCAAGAACATGATCCGGTGCGCCAAGTGGAGTCTCTCCCACCCGTCGCCAGCCATGGCAGCGGGTCCCGGTCCGCTCCTCCCGACCAGGAGGAGCCCCTCGCCCTAACCAGGTGAGGCTGCACGGCGGGTGGAATATTCACTCGCCGAGTGACCGTTATTGAGGCTCCCGAGCGCCTGCATTCGGGAGCCTTCTCCTGTTTGCCGGCGGTCTCCGAGACCGTACGAAGGAGTCACACATCAGCGAGCCCCGGATTAACGACCGTATCCGCGTCCCAGAGGTGCGGCTGGTCGGCCCCAACGGGGAGCAGGTCGGCATCGTCCGGGTAGAAGACGCGTTGCGTCTCGCCCAGGAGGCCGACCTCGACCTCGTCGAAGTCGCCCCGCAGGCGCGGCCGCCGGTCTGCAAGCTCATGGACTTCGGCAAGTTCAAGTACGAGTCCGCGATCAAGGATCGCGAGGCCCGCAAGAACCAGGCCCACACGGTCCTCAAGGAAATCAGGCTCCGCCTGAAGATCGACCCGCACGACTACGAGACCAAGAAGGGTCACGTGGTCCGGTTCCTCGAGGCCGGTGACAAGGTCAAGGTCATGATCATGTTCCGTGGTCGCGAGCAGTCGCGCCCGGAGATGGGCTACCGCCTGCTGCAGCGGATGGCTGGAGATGTCGCCGAGGACGGCTACATCGAGAGCAACCCCAAGCAGGACGGCCGCAACATGGTCATGGTGATCGGCCCGCACAAGAAGAAGACCGAGGCCAAGGCCGAGCAGAAGGACCAGCTCGCCGAGGAGCGGGCCGCGCGGCAGGAGAAGCGCCGCGAAGAGGCTGCTGCCGCCGCCGAGAAGACCGCGGCCGCCGCTGCCGCCGCCGCCGAGGCGATCACCGCCGACAGCGACGCCGAGAGCGACGACGAGCCGATCTTCATCAAGCGCGCGCCGCTGCCCCCGGCTGCCGCCGCTCCGGCCGGCGCCCCCGCGTACTCGAGTTCGTCGTCCCGCCCGTCCGGTGACCGTTTCGGTGACCGCGGCGATCGTGGTGACCGTCCCGGTGGCCCCCGTGGTGACCGCCCGGGTGGCTCGCGTCCGCCCTACGGCGACCGTCCCGGTGGCCCCCGTGGTGACCGTCCGGCCGGTTCGCGTCCGCCCTACAGCGGCGACCGTCCCGGTGGCCCCCGCACCGACCGTCCCGCGCCGACCGGTGCCCCGCGTCCGGCGGCTGCCGGTCCCGGTGCCCCGGCCGGTCGTCCCGCCTCGGCCCCGCGTCCGGCGGTCGCCCCGGGAGCAGGCGCCTCGGCGCCGGCCGCCGGTGCTCGTCCGGCTCCCGCTCCGGGCGCGCGTCCCACCCCCGGGCCGCGTCCGTTCGCGGCCGGTGGCCCTCGTCCGACCCCGGGCCCCGGCCCGCGTCCCACCCCGGGCCCCGGCCCGCGGCCGACTCCGGGTCCTGCCCCGCGCCCCGCTCCGGCGGCCGCGGCAGACGCGAAGTCACCGGAGGAAGCCCCCAAGCCGGCTTCCTCCGAACAGGAGACAGCAGCCGACGCCTGACCGGCGGAGGCTGAGCCAGACAGCAGGTGACCGGGCGGATTCACGAAAGTGTGCGCTCCGCCCGGTCCCGATCCACCTTCCGCCGGCGGAACTTCCGCCGGCGGATCGATGAGGAGACACAGACGTGCCGAAGAACAAGACGCACAGCGGTGCGAAGAAGCGGTTCAAGGTGACCGGTAGCGGCAAGCTCATGCGCGAGCAGGCCAACCGCCGCCACCTGTTCGAGGGCAAGCCCTCCAGCCGCACCCGCCGCCTGGCGTCCGACGAGCCCGTTGCCGACGGCAACCTGCGCGCCGCCAAGCGCCTGCTCGGCCGCTGATTTTCCCCCTTCACAGACCCCCGTCACCGGTTCCGGCCGGTGATCAGAAACAAGGAGTACTCACGTGGCACGCGTGAAGAGGGCAGTCAACGCCCAGAAGAAGCGTCGCGAGGTTCTGGAGCGCGCCAGCGGTTACCGTGGCCAGCGCTCGCGCCTCTACCGCAAGGCCAAGGAGCAGGTCACCCACTCGCTCGTCTACGCGTACCGCGACCGTCGTGCGCGCAAGGGTGACTTCCGCAAGCTGTGGATCCAGCGCATCAACGCTGCTGCCCGCCTGAACGGCATGACGTACAACCGCTTCATCCAGGGCCTCAAGGCCGCTGAGATCGAGGTCGACCGTCGCATGCTGGCCGAGCTGGCCGTGAACGACGAGGCCGCGTTCGCCGCGCTCGTCAAGCTGGCCAAGGACGCCCTCCCGGCGACCGCGGGCACCACCGCGGCCTGAGGCCGACTTCGCGCGCCCGTGCAGGGCTCGTGAAAGAGCGACACGAACATGACGACGGAACGCCCGGCACCCGAGCTGCTGTCCAACCCCCGGTCCGACCGGGTGAAGGCGGTGGCCCGGCTGTCCGGGCGTTCCGCGCGTCAGCGAGCGGGCCGGTTCCTGGCCGAGGGCCCGCAGGCGGTGCGTGAGGCGGTCGCCGAGCACGCTGCCAGGGCCCGATCGCGCACGCACCGGTCGCCCGGGAGCGCATCGGCACCTGAGGCGCCGGGTGCGTTGAGAGAGCTGTACGCCACTCCCGACGCTGCCGACCGCCATCCCGAGATCCTCGACGCCGCCGCCGATTCCGGTGTGTGGCCGCGACTGGTCACCGACGAGGTGCTGGCCGCCATGCTGGCCGGCGCCGGCACCACCACCCCGCAGGGCCTGCTCGCGGTGTGCGACCTGATCACCGTTCCGCTCGCCGCCGTGCTCGCTGAGAAGCCCCGGCTGGTGGCCGTTCTCAGTCAGGTCCGCGATCCGGGCAACGCCGGCACCGTGATCCGGGCCGCCGACGCCGCCGGGGCCGATGCCGTGGTGCTCACCGACTCCAGCGTCGACGTGCACAACCCCAAGTGTGTGCGCTCCACCGCCGGCAGCCTGTTCCACCTGCCGGTGGTCGTCGGCGTCCCGCTCGACGAGGCCGTGAAGGCCCTGAAAGACGCCGGGCTGCAGGTGCTCGCGGCCGACGGGGCGGGCGACCACGACCTGGACGACCTGGCCGACGACGCCGAGGACCGCGCGACCGGGGCGACCGAGGCGACCGGGGCTACCGAGGCGACCGAGGCGACCGAGGCGACCGAGGTGACCGGGACGACCGGGGCCACCGGGGTGACCGCGTCGTCCGTCATCGGCTCCCCTCACCTCGAGAGCCCCGTGGCCTGGGTGTTCGGCAACGAGGCCTGGGGCCTCCCGCAGGCCGACCGCGACCTGGCCGACGCCGTGGTGCGGGTGCCCGTGCACGGCCGCGCCGAGAGCCTGAACCTGGGCACGGCGGCCACCGTCTGTCTCTACGCCACGGCCCGCGCCCAGCACCGAGCCGAACGCCGGGCCGAACACCGGGCCGAACACCGGGCCGAACACCGGGCCGAACACCGGGCCGAACACCGGGCCGAACACCGGGCCGAGACCAGTGCCGAACCGCGCCGATTTACCGAGGCGGACCCCGCCTAGAACGCGAAGGCCGGGTTCCGCCGTCACTCACTCCTGCCCTACGGCCAGGCGAGAAATTCACTGGCCGCCGTCTGAGACGATGAAGCACGTGAGGATCGCATTGTGAGTACCAAGGACTACGACCCGGTGGAGGTCGCGGTGCTCTCCGAGGACACCCTGGCCGGATACGTCGCGCAGGCACTGGCTGCCTTCGCCGCGGCGGACAGCCTCGAGGCCCTGAAGCAGGCGCGGCTCGACCACGCCGGCGACCGCAGCCCCCTGGCCCTGGCCAACCGCGAGATCGGCGCGCTGCCGCCGGCCGCGAAGGCCGAGGCCGGCAAGCGCGTCGGCAAGGCACGTGGCCAGGTGAACAAGGCGCTGGCCGGCCGTCAGGCCGAGCTGGAGGCCGAGCGCGACGCGCGGGTGCTGGTCGAGGAGTCGGTCGACGTCACCCTGCCCGCCGAGCACCGCCCGGCCGGGGCCCGTCACCCGCTCTCGACCGTCTCGGAGCGCATGGCCGACATCTTCGTGGCGATGGGCTGGGAGGTTGCCGAGGGTCCGGAGGTCGAGGCCGACTGGTTCAACTTCGACGCCCTGAACTTCGGTCCCGACCACCCGGCCCGCCAGATGCAGGACACGTTCTTCGCCGACCCGGTCGACGCGGGTCTGGTGCTGCGCACCCACACCTCGCCGGTGCAGGCGCGCACCATGCTCGACCGCGAGCCCCCCATCTACGTGGTGGTGCCCGGCCGGGTGTTCCGCACCGACGAGCTCGACGCCACGCACACCCCGGTCTTCAGCCAGATCGAGGGCCTGGCCGTCGACAAGGGCCTGACCATGGCTCATCTCAAGGGCACGCTGCAGCACTTCGCCAGCACCCTGATCGGCCGTGAGGTCACCACCCGGCTGCGCCCGGCGTTCTTCCCGTTCACCGAGCCGAGTGCCGAGCTCGACCTGCGCTGCTTCGTGTGTGACGGCAAGAGCGACGACTGCCGCACCTGCGGTGGCACCGGCTGGATCGAGTGGCTGGGCTGCGGAATGGTCAACCCGAACGTGCTGCGCGCGGCCGGGATCGACCCGGACGTCTACACCGGGTTCGCCTTCGGCGCCGGTATCGAGCGGGCGCTGATGTTCCGCAACGGGGTGGAAGACATGCGCGACATGATCGAGGGCGACGTGCGGTTCAGCCTGCACTACGGAATGGAGGCCTGATGCGCGCCCCACTGACGTGGCTGGCCGAGTACGTCGAACTGCCGCAGGGCACAACGGCTCTCGAGGTGGCCGCCGACCTGGTCAAGGTCGGCCTGGAAGAAGAAGGGGTGCACGGCGGCGACGTCACCGGCCCCCTGGTGGTCGGCCGGGTGCTGGACTTCACGCCCGAGCCGCAGAAGAACGGCAAGACGATCCGCTGGTGCTCGATCGACGTCGGTGAGGCGGAGCCGCGCGGGATCGTCTGCGGCGCGGGTAACTTCCTCAAGGACGACCTGGTCGTCGTCTGTCTGCCCGGCGCCGTGCTGCCCGGTGGTTTCACGATCGCCGCGCGTAAGACGTACGGGCACACGTCCGACGGCATGATCTGCAGCGCGCTCGAACTCGGCCTGGGCGACGACCACAACGGCATCATCCGGCTCACCGAGCTGGGTTTCGACGACGTCAAGCCCGGTGACGACGCGATCAAGCTGCTCGGGCTCGACGAGGAGACCGTCGAGGTCAACGTCACGCCCGACCGCGGTTACTGCTTCAGCGTGCGCGGTGTCGCGCGGGAGTACTCGCACTCCACCGGGGCGGTCTTCAAAGACCCGGCGGCCATCGAGGTGCCGAAGGCCACGGACACAGGCTTCAAGGTCGAGCTCGACGACCAGGCCCCCGTCAACGGTGTCCTGGGCGGCGACCGCTTCGTGGCCCGCGTGGTCAAGAACGTCGACGCCACGGCCTCCAGCCCGCGCTGGATGCAGCGCCGGCTGGAACAGGCCGGGATGCGCCCCATCTCGCTTGCGGTCGACGTCACGAACTACGTGATGCTGGCCGTCGGGCACCCGCTGCACGCCTTCGACCTCGACCAGCTGGCCGAGCCGATCGTGGTGCGCCGGGCGGCCGAGGGGGAGAAGCTCACCACCCTCGACGACGTCGAGCGCACGCTGCACCCCGAAGACCTCCTGGTCACCGACTCACCCCAAGGCCGCGCCTCCAGGGTTCTCAGCCTGGCCGGCGTGATGGGCGGCGCCAGCAGCGAGGTCTCCGCCACCACCACGAACGTGCTGGTCGAGGCCGCGCACTGGGACCCGATCACGGTCGCCCGCACGATGCGCCGGCACAAGCTCAGCACCGAGGCCGGCAAGCGGTACGAGCGCGGCGTCGACACCCAGCTCGCCGACGTCGCGGCCGAGCTGGCGGTTCGCCTGCTGGTCGAGTACGGCGGTGAGGCGGTCGAGGTCGGCCCGGTCACCGACGTCGGCACCCCGGCCGAGAGCGCGACCATCGAGATGGCCGCCGACTTCCCCAGCCGCATCGTGGGCCTCGACTACACGCGTGATGAGGTGGTGGAGAACCTCACCCAGATCGGCTGCGAGGTCTCCGGTGACGACCTGCTCACGGTCAAGGCGCCGAGCTGGCGTTCCGACCTGAAGGTCGCGGTCGACCTGGTCGAAGAGGTCGCCCGGCTGCGGGGTTACGAGCACATCCCGTCACAGCTGCCGGTCGCGCCTCCCGGCCGTGGCCTGACGCACAGCCAGCGGCTGCGCCGTTCGGTGGCGCGGGCGCTGGCCGAGCACGGCGCGGTCGAGGTGCTGACCTACCCGTTCATGGGCGCGGCCGTGCACGACGCGTTCGGCCTCGACCGCAGAGACCCGCGCCGCACCGCGCTGAAGCTGGCCAACCCGCTCTCCGACGAGCAGCCGTTCCTGCGCACGTCGCTGCTGGCCACGCTCGTCGACGCGGTGAAGCGCAACGTCAGCCGCGGTTTCACCGACCTCGCGCTGTTCGAGATCGGCTCGGTCACCCTGCCCACCGGCGACGAGCCGAAGGCCGGGCACCCGAGTGTCGCGGGGCGTCCGTCCGACGAGGAGCTCGCCCAGCTGAAGGCGGCGATCCCGGACCAGCCGCTGCGGGCCGCGATCGTGTTCACCGGTCAGCGTGACCTGCCGGGCTGGAACGCGCCGGGCCGGGCCGCGGACTGGTCGGACGCCGTCGAGGCCGCGGTCCTGGTGGCCGGCACGGTCAACGTCAGCACGACGGTGACGAAGGACGAGAACCACGCCCCCTGGCACCCGGGCCGCTGCGCGCGCCTGGAGATCGACGGCAAGCTCTTCGGTCACGCCGGTGAGCTGCACCCGAAGGTCGTCGCGGCGCTGGGCCTGCCCCCGCGCACGGTGGCGGCCGAGGTCGACCTCGAGGTGCTGATCGAGGCCTCCGCCCGCGCCTCGGTGACGGCGCTGCCGATCTCGACCTTCCCGCTGGCCAAGGAAGACGTGGCCCTGGTGGTCAAGGACGAGGTCGCCAGCTCCGACGTGGAGGCCGCGCTGGTCGCCGGGGCGGGCGAACTGCTCGAATCGGTGCGCCTGTTCGACCTGTACGCCCAGGCGCCGATCGAGCCCGGGCACAAGTCGCTGGCGTTCGCGCTGCGCTTCCGGGCCCCCGACCGCACGCTGACCGCCGAGGAGACCGCAGCCGCGCGGGACGCCGCCGTCGCCGCGGCGGGCGAGCGCACGGGTGCGGTTCAGCGGGGTTAGTTCACCGATGGTGGACGCGTCGGTCACCTTCATGACGAAGGTGACCGGCGCGTCCACCATTGATTTTGCGAGCCGTGCCCGTCAGCATTCGTGATGTAACGCAATGCACTATGCATAAGTTTTCGCTCTGACGTATAGTCATGCGTCATGGGCATCACGGCAGCAGTGGCAGGGGCAAGTGGGTACGCCGGCGGCGAGCTGCTGAGACTCCTGTTGTCGCATCCCCAGATCGAGATCGGCACGCTCACCGCGGGCGGTAACGCGGGTTCGAAGCTCGCCGATCACCAGCCGCACCTGCTCCCGCTGGCCGACCGGGTGCTCGCGCCGACCACGGCCGACGAGCTCAAGGGTCACGACCTGGTGTTCCTGGCCCTGCCGCACGGCGCCAGTGCGAAGATCGCCGCCGAGCTCCCGGTCGACACGGTCGTCATCGACTGCGGCGCGGATCACCGGCTCTCGAGCGCGGCCGCGTGGGAGGAGTTCTACGGCGGTGAGCACGCGGGCACCTGGGCGTACGGTCTGCCCGAGCTGCCCCGTGCGGGCGGCGAGCGGCAGCGGGAGAACCTGCGCGGCGCGCGGCGTATCGCGGTTCCCGGCTGTTACCCGACCGCCTCGAGCCTGGCTCTGGCCCCCGGTTTCGCGGCCGGTCTGCTCGAGGGTGACGACGTGGTGGTGGTCGCGGCCAGTGGCACGTCCGGTGCGGGCAAGGCGGCCAAGCCGAACCTGGTCGGCAGCGAGGTGATGGGCTCGATGAGCCCGTACGGCGTGGGTGGCGTTCACCGTCACACCCCGGAGATCGAGCAGAACCTCGAGCTGGCGGGGGGCCTGAAGGTGACGGCCTCGTTCACCCCGACCCTGGCGCCGATGTCGCGGGGCATCCTGGCGACGGCCACGGCGAGGATCAGGCCGGGGGTGACGCCGGAGCAGATTCGTGAGGCCTGGGAGAACACGTACCGCGACGAGGCTTTCGTGCACGTTCTGCCCCCGGGGCGCTGGCCCCGCACGGCCGACACGCTGGGCGCGAACACGGCGCTGATCCAGGTGGCCGTCGATGCGCGGGTGGGCCGGGTGGTGGCCGTGAGCGCCATCGACAACCTGACCAAGGGCACGGCCGGCGGAGCGATCCAGTCGGCCAACCTGGCGCTGGATCTGCCCGAGACCCTGGGGCTCCCCCTGGTCGGGGTGGCGCCGTGAACCTCGTCGAGACGCCGCGCAACGCCGGGAGCCTGGAGGCATCGTGCATCTGATCCAGTACCGCCAGGCCATGGCTCTCGTGCGGCTCGCCCCCGACAGTCCCGACCCGAGCTGGGCCTACGGGGTCCCGCTGGTGAGCATCTCGCGCACCACCGACGAGATCAGCGTGGTCTGCCCGACCACCAGCCTGCCCGAGCCGGTTCCGGGGCCGGTCGAGGGCCCGTTCACCGTCACCCGGGCCGCCGGAGCCCTCGAGTTCAGCCAGATCGGCGTGCTCCTGCGTCTGCTGAAACCACTGGCGGACGCGGGTATCCCGGTGCTGAACGTGTCCACCTTCGACACCGACTGGGTGCTCGTGCCGGCCGCGCAGTCCGGTATCGCTGCCTCGGTCTGGCGTCACGCCGGTTACACCGTGACCGAAGACGCCGAATAACCATCTCTGGAAGGAAAGACATGAGCGTCACCACGGCGAAGGGCTTCCGGGCCGCCGGGGTCGCGGCCGGGCTGAAGAGCACCGGGGCCCCCGACGTCGCGCTGGTCGTGAACGACGGGCCGAACGACGCGGCCGCGGCCGTCTTCACCAGCAACCGCTGCAAGGCGAACCCGGTGTTGTGGAGCGAACGGGCCATCGCCGACGGCCGCCTGCGGGCCGTGGTGCTGAACTCCGGTGGCGCCAACTGCTACACCGGCAGCGAGGGCTTCCAGGTCACGCACGCCACGGCCGAGGAGGTGGCCCGCCTGAGCAGCCTCTCGCCTTTCGACGTGCTGGTCTGCTCCACCGGCCTGATCGGGCTGAACCTGCCGAAAGACCGCATGCTGAAAGGTGTCGCCGACGCCACCGCGCAGCTGCGCGCCGACGGTGGCACCGAGGCCGCGACCGCGATCATGACCACCGACACGGTCTCCAAGGAAGCCGCCGTCACCTCCCCGGCCGGCTGGACCGTGGGCGGGATGGCCAAGGGCGCGGGCATGCTCGCGCCGGCACTGGCGACCATGCTGGTGGTCGTCACGACCGACGCCGAGGTGTCGCCGGAAGGCCTCGACCGGGCGTTGCGAAAGGCCACCCGGGTCACCTTCGACCGCCTCGACTCCGACGGGTGCCAGTCCACCAACGACACCGTGGTGCTGATGTCGTCGGGCGCCTGCGGTGTGGAGCCCGACGAGGCCGAGTTCACCGCCGCCGTCACCGAGGTCTGCAAGAGCCTGGCGCTGCAGCTGCTGGGTGACGCCGAGGGCGCCGACCACGACATCGCGATCGAGGTGCTCGGCGCCGTCTCCGAGGAGGAGGCTGTGGAGGTCGGCCGGTCCGTCGCCCGCAGCAACCTGTTCAAGGCCGCCATCTTCGGCAAGGACCCGAACTGGGGCCGCATCCTGGCCTCGGTCGGCACCACCCGGGCCCAGTTCGACCCGGCCGACCTCGACGTCGCCCTCAACGGCACCTGGGTGTGCCGCAAGAGCACCCCGGCCGAGTCCGCCGAGGGCATCGACCTGACCGACCGCCAGGTGAGTGTCACCATCGACCTGAAGTCGGGTCCGGCCACGGCGACGGTGTGGACGAACGACCTCACCCACGCGTACGTGCACGAGAACAGCGCGTACTCGTCATGATCGACACCCCGGCCGAGAAGGCCGCCGTCCTCGTCGAGGCCCTGCCCTGGCTGCGCCGGTTCCAGGGCGCGATCGCCGTGATCAAGTACGGCGGCAACGCCATGATCGACGACGAGCTGAAGCGCGCGTTCGCCGAGGACGTCGTGTTCCTGCGCGCGGCCGGCCTGAAACCCGTTGTCGTGCACGGTGGCGGGCCGCAGATCTCGGCCATGCTCAAGCGTCTGGGCATCACCAGCGAGTTCCGCGGCGGCCTGCGCGTGACCACCCCCGAGACCATGGACGTGGTCCGGATGGTGCTCACCGGTCAGGTCAGCCGTGAGCTGGTCGGCCTCATCAACCAGCACGGCCCGCTCGCCGTCGGCCTGTCCGGTGAGGACGGCGGGCTGTTCCTCGCCGCGAAGCGCGGTGCGCTGATCGACGGCTCGCAGGTCGACATCGGCCTCGTCGGTGACGTGGTGGAGGTCGACCCGGCCGCCGTGCTCGACCTGATCGACGCCGGGCGTATCCCGGTCGTCTCCACGGTGGCGCCCGACGACGACGGCCAGGTGCTCAACGTCAACGCCGACACCGCCGCGGCCGCGCTCGCGATCGCGTTGCAGGCCCGCAAGTTCGTGGTGCTGACCGACGTCGAGGGTCTGTACGCGGACTGGCCCGACCGGTCCAGCCTGCTCACCGAGATCACCGACAGCCAGCTCGAGACCATGCTGCCGTCGCTGGAATCGGGCATGGTGCCGAAGATGGAGGCCTGTCTGCGGGCCGTTCGCGGGGGAGTGCCCACCGCCACCGTCATCGACGGGCGGGTGCCGCACAGCCTGCTGCTCGAGGTGTTCACCACCGACGGCGTGGGAACCATGGTCGTCCCCGAGAAATCAACCGAGAACGAGGACCAGCAGTGACCACCGACCTCACCGCCGCGAACCAGCAGCTCGTCGACGCCGGCCAGGGTTCGGCGCAGTGGATGGAGCGTTACCAGCGCTCAGTGCTGGGCGTCTTCGGCACCCCGCAGCGCGTTCTGGTGCGCGGCGAGGGCGCTCACGTCTGGGACGCCGACGGTCAGCGCTACCTCGACCTGCTCGGCGGCATCGCCGTGAACGCGCTCGGTCACGCCCACCCGTTCCTGGTCTCCGCCGTCACCGCGCAGCTGGCCACGCTCGGCCACGTCTCCAACTTCTTCGCCAACCCGCTCCAGATCGCTCTCGCCGAGCGGCTTCTCGAGCTCGCCCAGGCCCCCGAGGGCTCGGCGGCGTTCTTCTGCAACTCCGGCACCGAGGCCAACGAGGCCGCGTTCAAGCTGACCCGTCGCACCGGCCGCACCAAGGTCGTGGCGGCCACCGGCGCGTTCCACGGGCGCAGCATGGGCGCGCTCGCGATGACCTACAAGCAGGCCTACCGCGAGCCGTTCGCACCGCTGCCCGGTGACGTCGTGCACGTGCCCTGGGGCGACGCCGAGGCGCTGGCCGAGGCCGTCGACAACGACACCGCCGCGGTCATCCTCGAGCCGATCCAGGGCGAGGCCGGTGTGCGTCCCGCACCCGCCGGCTACCTGGCGGCGGCCCGCCGGGTCACCCGGGCCCACGACGCCCTGCTGATCTTCGACGAGGTGCAGACCGGAATCGGCCGCACCGGAGCCTGGTTCGCGCATCAGCTGGCCGAGCTCAACGGCGGCGACGACATCACGCCCGACGTGATGACCCTGGCCAAGGGCCTGGGCGGCGGCATCCCGGTGGGGGCGCTGGTGACTTTCGGCCCGAAGGTCACCGAACTGCTCCAGCCCGGCCAGCACGGCACCACCTTCGGCGGCAACCCGGTGGCGGCGGCCGCCGGTCTGGCCACGCTGCACGTGATCGAGCGCGACGGGCTGCTGGCCAACGTGGTGGCGGTCGGCCGGCGCATCCAGGAAGGCGTGCAGGCCCACCCGCTGGTCGACGGGGTCCGGGGCCACGGGCTGCTGATCGCGATCCAGCTGCGTGAGCCCGTGGCGGCCGCGGCGGCGAGCAACCTCCTCGACGCCGGTTTCATCGTCAACGCCGTCGCCCCCGACGCGATCCGGCTGGCCCCGCCCCTGATTCTCACCGCCGCCCAGGCGGACTCGTTCATCGCGGCCCTGCCCGCCGCCCTCGACTCAGTTCCGCAGGAGAACCCGTGACCGTCCGGCACTTCCTCAAAGACGACGACCTCTCGCCCGACGAGCTGATCGAGGTCCTCGACCTGGCCGACCGGCTCAAGGCCGACCGGTTCGCCCGCAAGCCGCTCGAGGGCCCGCAGACCGTGGCCGTGCTGTTCGACAAGTCGTCCACCCGCACCCGGGTCTCGTTCAGCGTCGGCATCGCCGACCTCGGCGGCTACCCCCTGGTCATCGAGTCGGGCAGCAGCCAGCTGGGCCGCGGCGAGCCGATCGAAGACACCGCACGCGTCTTCTCCCGGCAGGTCGCGGCCATCGTCTGGCGCACCGGTAACCAGAGCCGCATCGAGGCGATGGCCTCCGCCGCAACGGTTCCCGTGGTGAACGCGCTCACCGACCAGTACCACCCCTGCCAGCTGCTGGCCGACCTGCAGACGATCCGCGAGCACAAGGGCCGTCTGGCCGGGCTGACGCTGGCCTACCTGGGCGACGGCGCGAACAACATGTCGCACTCGTACCTGCTGGCCGGTGCGAACGCGGGGATGCACGTGCGGGTCGCGGCGCCCGAGGCCTTCCAGCCCGACCCGGCGATCCTCGAGCAGGCCTGGGCGCTGGCGTCCGACACCGGCGGTTCGGTCACGGTCACCACCGACCCGGCCGAGGCCGTCGCCGGCGTCGACGTGATCACCACCGACACCTGGGTGAGCATGGGCCAGGAGGGCGAGAAGAGCGACCGGGCCGGCGTCTTCACGCCCTACTGCGTCGACGACGCACTGCTGGGCAAGGCCGCGTCCGACGCGATCGTGCTGCACTGCCTGCCCGCCTACCGGGGCAAGGAGATCTCCGCGTCGGTGCTCGACGGCCCGCAGTCGGTGGTCTGGGACGAGGCCGAGAACCGGCTGCACGCCCAGAAGGCGCTGCTGGTGTGGCTGCTGGAGCGATCGGGATGAGTTTCCCCAGCCAGTCGGCGGGGCGGGCACACACCAAGGTCGCCCGGCACCGCCGCATCGTCGAGCTGCTGCGCCACAACCAGGTGCGCTCCCAGGTCGAGCTGGCCCAGATGCTCACCGCCGAGGGACAGGCCGTCACCCAGGCCACGCTCTCGCGCGACCTGGTCGAGCTGAGCGCCGTGAAGGTGCGTCATCCCGACGGCGGCCTGGTCTACGCGGTGCCGGGGGAGGGCGGTGACCGTACGCCCCAGGCCGGTGTCGAGCAGGAGATGCTGGTCTCGCGGCTGGCCCGGCTGTGTGAGGAACTGCTGGTCACGGCCGAGGCGTCGGCCAACCTGGTGGTGCTGCACACCCCGCCGGGGGCCGCCCAGTTCCTCGCCTCGGCGATCGACCACTCGGTGCTGCCCGACGTGCTCGGCACCATCGCCGGTGACGACACGGTGCTCGTGGTCACCCGCGATCCGCTGGGCGGCGATACGGTCGCCAACCGGTTCCTGTCGCTGGCCGCCGGTAGTTCCGAGTAAACACCTGCTTGTGGACGCGCCGGTCGTCCCGGTCTCCCCGGCCACCTCCCGAGGTGGCCGGAAGACCGGGAGCCCGACGCGTCCCCCATCGTCTTTGTTGATCAACTGCCACAAGGAGACACCCGTGACCGCCGAGCCCAAGGTCCTGTGGGGTTCACGTTTCAGCGCCGGCCCGGCCGACGCGATGTTCGCGCTGTCGGTGTCGACCCACTTCGACTGGCGCCTGGCCCGTTACGACCTGGCCGGTTCCCGCGCGCACGCCCGCGCCCTGAACCGCGCCGGGCTGCTCACCGACGACGACCTGTCCGGCCTGCTCGCCGGGATCGAGAAGCTGGACGCCGACGTGGCCTCCGGTGCGGTGACGCCCGCCCCCACCGACGAGGACGTGCACTCGGCCCTCGAGCGGATCCTGATCGAGCGCCTCGGCCCCGAGCTCGGCGGGCGCCTGCGCGCCGGCCGCTCGCGCAACGACCAGATCGCCACCCTGCTGCGCATGTACCTGCGCGACATCTCCAAGGTCGTCGCGAACCAGGTGCTCGACCTCGCCGAGGCCCTGGCCGGGCAGGCGGCCGCGCACCCGACCGCGCCGATGCCCGGGCGCACGCACATGCAGCACGCCCAGCCGGTGCTGCTCGCCCACCACCTCCTGGCCCGCGCCTGGCCGCTGCTGCGCGACGCCGACCGGCTGCGCGACTTCGACCGCCGCGCCGCGGTCTCGCCCTACGGTTCCGGTGCGCTCGCCGGGTCCACGCTCGGCCTCGACCCCGAAGCCGTCGCCGCCGACCTGGGTTTCGGCTCCTCGGTGCCGAACTCGATCGACGGCACCGCCTCTCGCGACCTGGGCGCCGAATTCGCCTTCGTGGCCGCGATGATCGGCGTCGACATCTCCGGCCTGTCCGAGGACGTCATCATCTGGGCGACGAAGGAGTTCTCGTTCGTCACGCTCGACGACGCCTGGAGCACCGGGTCGAGCATCATGCCGCAGAAGAAGAACCCGGACGTGGCCGAGCTGACCCGGGGCAAGGCCGGGCGCCTCATCGGCGACCTGGCCGGGCTGCTGGGCACGCTCAAGGCGCTGCCCCTGGCCTACAACCGCGACCTGCAGGAAGACAAGGAGCCGGTCTTCGACGCGGCCGACACCCTGCTCCTCGTGCTGCCCGCCCTCTCCGGCCTGGTCTCCACCCTGGTCTTCCACACCGAGCGGATGGCCGAGCTGGCGCCGCAGGGCTTCGCGCTCGCCACCGACATCGCCGAGTGGCTGGTGCGGCAGCGGGTACCGTTCCGCGACGCGCACGAGATCGCCGGGGCCTGCGTGCAGCGCTGCGAGCAGCGCGCCGCCGCCGAGGGCGTGCCGGTGGAGCTGTGGGACCTGACCGACGACGACCTGGCCGCCGTCTCACCGCACCTGACGCCGGCCGTGCGCGAGGTGCTCAACGTCGAGGGCGCGCTGCGTTCGCGCGACGGACGCGGTGGCACCTCCCCGCGCCGGGTGCGGGAGCAGATGGAGGAGCTTGCCGCAGGGATCGCCGATCTGCGGGCCTGGGCCGCCAACTGAGATCCAACCGTGATCAAAGCCGTTGCCTGACGGGGGATTCGGCTGACCCCTCAGGGGCTGGGAGTTGAGCGGTAAAACGTCCGGTTCGCGACGTTCGCAGGTGACGGGCAGTGCCGCCCGTAACGCAATGCGACCGTCGCGAACCCTGCGCGAAACATATTTGAAATAGTAAAATCCATGTGCCGCAACGCTTTTGCTTGCTGCGTGAAAATTGGTGTCTTTACGTCGACGGGGCGAGGGGTAAGACTGGGCCGTGCGTGGGTCGCAATGGCGCGGTCCACGCATCAAACGTCTCGAAGTTCCGCCGCTGGCAGTGAGTTACGGCCCCATCGGCCGATCACTGAACGGTTTTACATCAGCCCGACACCTGTCGTTCTGCATGCGCGGCCGCAACCCCGTCCTACGATCGCAGCGTGTCCGAACCCGCACCCCTGCCGCGCTCGTTCTTCGACCGGGACCCGCTCGTGGTGGCGCCCGCCCTGCTCGGCGCGATCCTGCGCAACGGGCCGGTCGACGTCCGCCTCACCGAGGTCGAGGCCTACCTCGGCCAGGGAGAAGACCCGGCGTCGCACACGCACCGCGGCAAGACCCCGCGGAACGCGGTGATGTGGGGGCCGCCCGGCCACCTGTACGTGTACTTCACCTACGGCATGCACTACTGCGCCAACCTGGTCTGCCGCCCCGAAGGCGTCTCCGGCGGGGTACTGCTGCGGGCGGGCGAGGTGGTCGCCGGGCTCGACGAGGCGCGCTCGCGGCGCCCGGCCAGTCGACGCGACGTCGATCTGGCCCGCGGGCCGGCGCGGCTCGCCAGCGCATTGGGTCTCGGGCGGGAGGACGACGGGCGCGACGTCTGCGCGAACGGTTCCGTGACGGTGCTTCCGGGCACTGCTCCGGGAGCGGTGCTGAGCGGTCCCCGGGTCGGGGTGACGCTGGGGGCGGACTCACCGTGGCGCTACTGGATCGAGGGCGATCCCACGGTCTCGGCCTACCGCCCGGGCAAGCCGCGCACCCGCCGGACCTGACTCTCTCCCTCGTGTGTCCCCCCGAGTCAACGCTGCCCGCACCGGCGACCACGTCGTCCTCAATCCGGTTCTCATCGGTGCCGCCTGCGGCCCTATGGTTTGACGCGTGACCGTGAGTACCGACGAAACCGTGACCTCCGCGACGGCGGCCAACGTTCTTGACGAGCTGAAGTGGCGCAACCTCCTCGCCAACTCCACCGACGAGGCGGAGCTGAGGAAGGCCTTCGGCGCCGGGCCGGTCACCTATTACATCGGCTTCGACCCGACGGGCCCGAGCCTGCACATCGGCCACCTGGTGCAGGTGCTCACCATGCGGCGGCTGCAGGAGGCCGGGCACCGTCCGCTCGCCCTCGTCGGCGGCGCGACCGGCCTGATCGGCGACCCGCGGCCCAGCTCCGAGCGCGTGCTGAACTCACCCGAGACCGTGGCCAACTGGGTCGAGCGCCTCCGCGGCCAGATCGAGCCGTTCCTCGACTTCACCGGTCCCAACGCCGCGACCATGGTCAACAACCTGGACTGGACCTCCGGCCTGGGCGCCATCGAGTTCCTGCGCGACGTGGGCAAGCACTTCCGGGTCGGCAAGATGCTCGCCAAGGACGCGGTGAGTGCCCGCCTGAACTCCGAGGCCGGCATCAGCTACACCGAGTTCAGCTACCAGATCCTGCAGTCCATGGACTTCCTCGAGCTCAACAAGCGCCACGGGTGCACGCTGCAGCTCGGCGGGTCCGACCAGTGGGGCAACCTCACCGCCGGTCTCGACCTGATCCACCGGGTGCGGCCCGAGCAGAACGTGCACTGCCTGGCCACGCCGCTCATCACCAAGGCCGACGGGTCCAAGTTCGGCAAGAGCGAGGGCGGTGCGGTGTGGCTCGACCCCGAGATGACCTCGCCCTACGCGTTCTTCCAGTTCTGGCTCAACGCCGAGGACGCGAAGATCGCCGACTATCTGCGCGTGTTCACCTTCCGGAGCGCCGCCGAGATCGACGAGCTGGCCGCGGCCCCGGCCCACACCCGCTCCGCCCAGCGCGCCCTGGCCCACGACATGACGGCCCTGGTGCACGGCGACCTCGCGGCCACCCGGGTGGAAGACGCGAGCAAGGCGTTGTTCGGCGGGGGAGACGTGGCGGGTCTCGACCCGCGCACCCTCTCCGACGCGTTGGGTGAACTGCCGAAGGTGACCCTGGCACGCGGCGAGCACCTGGTCGCCGACCTCCTGGTGGCCACGGGGCTGGCGAAGAGCAAGTCCGACGCCCGGCGCACGCTGAACGACGGCGGCGCCTCGGTGAACAACGTGAAGGTGACGGACGGGGACGCCGCCACGGTCAGCACCGCCGACCTGGTGCACGACCGCTGGATCCTGCTGCGCAAGGGCCGGCGCTCGCTGGCCGCGGTGGAGCTCGCGGGGGAGTAGGTCTCGCTCTCCCCGCTTCCTCCTCGTCGCTCCGAGGGCCCGCTCACCGATCCGGTGGGTGGGCCCTCGTCGTGCTGCGGGGGGTTTCGCCGGCGGGGCCGTGCTTGCTACTGGGAGGAGGCCCGATCCCAGGAGGCGCACAGTGATGCTGGCGGCAACGGAACCTCCGCTCTACGTGCCGGTGCTGCGGGGGCACCTGGGGGAGTTCGACGCGCTGGAGATGATGGCGCCGGCCACCCGGTCCCGGAGCTACCCGCTGATCGTGATCGTTCCCGACGTGGAGACGAAGCCGCACGAGCCGTGGCGTCTGGCGGAGCGATTCGCGACGCTGTCCCAGAAGTGGGAGGGCCGGATCATGGTGGACGGGTCCCGCCTCACCGACCGGGAGACCCGGGGCGACACCGGTCTGCGCACCGTCATGGACGCCGCGCGGGGCCCGTTCACGCAGGCCGTTCCGGTGGTGCGCCTGAAGGACGACGCGGCCGTGCGGTTCGACGCGGCCGACGCGGTGCGGCAGGACGGCAACGGGGTGGCGGTGCAGGTGCGGCGTGACGATCTGTTCGTGGCCCCGGCTCTGGTGGCCCGGCAGCTCAGCGAGTTGCTGCACGACGTCGGGGTGCAGCCGGAGCAGACCGATCTGCTGCTCGACCTGGGGTACGTCGCCGACGATGCTGCCGCCGTGCACGGGAGCCGGCTGGTGGACCGGGTGCTGAGCGAGACGTCCGGCCTGGCCCGGTACCGCACCGTGGTGCTGACGGCCGGGGCCTTCCCTCCGGATTCGGGCACGGTGCGCCCGCAGCGGCTGACCGAGGTGGCCCGGCACGACGCGGCGCTCTGGGAGTATCTGAAAGCGCGCGATCCGGAACGTCTTCCGGTGTACGGCGACTATGCGATCACGCATCCCGGCTTCCATCCGCCCTCGTCCGGAGAGATCCGGCGGCCTTCTCCCCACCTGCGGTACACGGTGGCGGCGAGGTGGCTGGTGCTGCGGGGGAGGCGTGACCATCCCCGCAGGAACGCGCAGTTCTACGACATCTGCCAGGAGATCAGCGCGGACGACCGCTTCTGCGGCGCCGGCCTGGGACCGGCGGACGGACGGATCGCGGACGCCCGGTCGTTCGGGCCGGGCGCGGCCAAGGACTGGATCGCCGTCGGAACGGCGCACCACGCGGACTTCGTCGTGGACGCGCTGGCCCGGACCGGCCTTCCCTGACCGTCCGTTACGGATCTATATCGGAGAGTTATCTGAGCTGCTCGGGTGGCGCTTGACATCGCGATTTGACCTGCTGGTCAGCCGTCCGTAAAGTTCTACGTGTTGGCAGCGCGGGAGGCACGGACACGAGAGTGGCCGGTCCCGGGGCCAGCTCCCCAGAACGAGTCGCAACTCTGACCCTCGCGGGTTCGGGTCGCTGAGCTCCGCCTGGAACCGGGTGGTCCGGATGATGAAAACCTTCTGGTAAGGTTTACATCGCTCGGTCAGCCGGGTAAGTTAGAGAGGTTGCCCCGAAGGGCCTTCGGAAGAGGGTCTGATGGTGAGCGTCCGCTCCTTGAGAACTCAACAGTGCATCTGAACAACCGATGCCAAATGATTGTCCCGATTGGGATGGTCTCTGGCTAATGGTCTTCGGTTCTGCAGGTCATCGACCCCCGTCGGTGGTCTGGGTAACGGGATCGGAGTTGTTGGTCAGGATTCTTGCAACACTTCGCTAAAAGTCTTCCTAGAAGATTATTTACGGAGAGTTTGATCCTGGCTCAGGACGAACGCTGGCGGCGTGCTTAACACATGCAAGTCGAACGGTGAACCTCTTCGGAGGGGATCAGTGGCGAACGGGTGAGTAACACGTGAGTAATCTGCCTCTGACTCTGGGATAACCACGGGAAACGGTGGCTAATACCGGATATGACACATGGCTGCATGGTCTGTGTGTGGAAAGTTTTTCGGTCAGGGATGAGCTCGCGGCCTATCAGCTTGTTGGTGGGGTAATGGCCTACCAAGGCGACGACGGGTAGCCGGCCTGAGAGGGCGACCGGCCACACTGGGACTGAGACACGGCCCAGACTCCTACGGGAGGCAGCAGTGGGGAATATTGCGCAATGGGCGAAAGCCTGACGCAGCGACGCCGCGTGAGGGATGAAGGCCTTCGGGTCGTAAACCTCTTTCAGCAGGGAAGAAGCGCAAGTGACGGTACCTGCAGAAGAAGCACCGGCTAACTACGTGCCAGCAGCCGCGGTAATACGTAGGGTGCAAGCGTTGTCCGGAATTATTGGGCGTAAAGAGCTCGTAGGCGGTCTGTCGCGTCTGCTGTGAAAACCTAGGGCTTAACTCTGGGCGTGCAGTGGGTACGGGCAGGCTAGAGTGTGGTAGGGGAGACTGGAATTCCTGGTGTAGCGGTGAAATGCGCAGATATCAGGAGGAACACCGGTGGCGAAGGCGGGTCTCTGGGCCACTACTGACGCTGAGGAGCGAAAGCATGGGGAGCGAACAGGATTAGATACCCTGGTAGTCCATGCCGTAAACGTTGGGCGCTAGGTGTGGGGCACATTCCACGTGTTCTGCGCCGCAGCTAACGCATTAAGCGCCCCGCCTGGGGAGTACGGCCGCAAGGCTAAAACTCAAAGGAATTGACGGGGGCCCGCACAAGCGGCGGAGCATGCGGATTAATTCGATGCAACGCGAAGAACCTTACCAAGGCTTGACATGGGGTGAAAACTCGTAGAGATACGGGGTCCGCAAGGGCGCCTCACAGGTGGTGCATGGTTGTCGTCAGCTCGTGTCGTGAGATGTTGGGTTAAGTCCCGCAACGAGCGCAACCCTCGTTCCATGTTGCCAGCACGTTATGGTGGGGACTCATGGGAGACTGCCGGGGTCAACTCGGAGGAAGGTGGGGATGACGTCAAATCATCATGCCCCTTATGTCTTGGGCTTCACGCATGCTACAATGGCCAGTACAAAGGGCTGCGAGACCGTGAGGTGGAGCGAATCCCAAAAAGCTGGTCTCAGTTCGGATCGGGGTCTGCAACTCGACCCCGTGAAGTCGGAGTCGCTAGTAATCGCAGATCAGCAACGCTGCGGTGAATACGTTCCCGGGCCTTGTACACACCGCCCGTCACGTCATGAAAGTCGGTAACACCCGAAGCCGATGGCCTAACCCGTAAGGGAGGGAGTCGTCGAAGGTGGGACTGGCGATTAGGACGAAGTCGTAACAAGGTAGCCGTACCGGAAGGTGCGGCTGGATCACCTCCTTTCTAAGGAGCACTCGAAAACCTCACCGGCTCAGGCTGGTTGATGGTTCAGAGGCTGTGTCACTGCCCAGACGATGAGCCGGCCAATCATGGTCGGCCTGGTTCTGGGGTGGCCGCTCAAGGGTGGAACATCGGTTGGCTCTCATCTCCGGGGCGGAGATGGGGATGCACTGTTGGGTCCTGAGGGAGCGGACCACGAGGCTGGAAACAGTCTGGTGGGCCGTGAACTTGGGTCTGAGGCTTGGAAGAGCTTCTTTCCGAAGGCATGACAGTCCTTCATCACAGTGCCTCGCAGCGGGTCTCGTGCCGGCGGTGGGGTAATTGGTGAGCTTGAGGGTTGTGTGTGTTCGTTGCTTGTGAACTGCATAGTGGACGTGAGCATCTTTAATTCTGTGCTTAATTTTTCCGAGTGCATCCTGATTTGATTCGGGGTGTGTTGGTAAGTTTTTAAGGGCACACGGTGGATGTCTTGGCACCAGGAGCCGATGAAGGACGTAGGAGCCTGCGATAAGCCTCGAGGAGCTGGCAACCGAGCTGTGATTCGAGGATTTCCGAATGGGGTAACCCGGCTGGAGGCAAGTCCAGTCACCTGCACCTGAATATATAGGGTGTTGGGAGGGCACGACGGGAAGTGAAACATCTCAGTACCGTCAGGAAGAGAAAACAACAGTGATTCCGTGAGTAGTGGCGAGCGAAAGCGGATGAGGCCAAACCGGGCGTGTGTGATAGCTGACAGGCGTTGCATGTCCGGGGTTGTGGGAGCTGTTTTCGGCGCGCTGTCGAGTGTCGGGTGAGTCAGAAAATCATGTCATAGTCGAACGTCATTGAATGGGCGACCGTAGAGGGTGTTAGTCCCGTAGACGAAATGTCATGGTCTCACTTAATGGTTTCCCAAGTAGCACGGGGCTCGTGGAATCTCGTGTGAATCTGGCAGGACCACCTGCTAAGCCTAAATACTCCCTGGTGACCGATAGCGGACTAGTACCGTGAGGGAAAGATGAAAAGTACCCCGGGAGGGGAGTGAAATAGTACCTGAAACCGTGTGCCTACAATCCGTCGGAGCCTTGCGGGGTGACGGCGTGCCTTTTGAAGAATGAGCCTGCGAGTTAGTGGTGTGTGGCGAGGTTAACCCGTGTGGGGTAGCCGTAGCGAAAGCGAGTCCGAATAGGGCGATCTTTAGTCGCATGCTCTAGACCCGAAGCGGAGTGATCTACCCATGGCCAGGTTGAAGCGCGGGTAAGACCGCGTGGAGGACCGAACCCACCAGGGTTGAAAACCTGGGGGATGAGCTGTGGGTAGGGGTGAAAGGCCAATCAAACTCCGTGATAGCTGGTTCTCCCCGAAATGCATTTAGGTGCAGCGTTGCGTGTTTCTTGCCGGAGGTAGAGCTACTGGATGGCTAATGGGCCCTACAAGGTTACTGACGTCAGCCAAACTCCGAATGCCGGTAAGTGAGAGCGTGGCAGTGAGACTGCGGGGGATAAGCTTCGTAGTCGAGAGGGAAACAGCCCAGATCACCAGCTAAGGCCCCTAAGCGTGTGCTAAGTGGGAAAGGATGTGGAGTTGCTGTGACAACCAGGAGGTTGGCTTAGAAGCAGCCACCCTTTAAAGAGTGCGTAATAGCTCACTGGTCAAGTGATTCCGCGCCGACAATGTAGCGGGGCTCAAGTACACCGCCGAAGCTGTGGCATTTGTTCATGACCCTAGACCGGCTTGATCCGGCTTTCAGGGGAACAGATGGGTAGGGGAGCGTCGTGTGGCGAGTGAAGCGTCGGGGTGACCCAGGCGTGGACGCCACACGAGTGAGAATGCAGGCATGAGTAGCGAAAGACGGGTGAGAAACCCGTCCGCCGAATGACCAAGGGTTCCAGGGCCAGGCTAATCCGCCCTGGGTAAGTCGGGACCTAAGGCGAGGCCGACAGGCGTAGTCGATGGACAACGGGTTGATATTCCCGTACCGGCGTAGAACCGCCCATAGCGAACCCAGCGATACTAAACTCGTGATGCTCTGCCGGCTTTCGGGCCGAAGGAGTTGAGCCTGTGACCTGGACTGGTAGTAGTTAAGCGATGGTGTGACACAGGAAGGTAGCCTCCGCGTGGCGATGGTTGTCCACGTTTAAGCATGTAGGGCGAGCTGTAGGCAAATCCGCAGTTCTTTCTTTGATGATGAGCCTGAGATGTGATGATGACCGCATTGGCGGGAAGTGGGTGATCCTATGCTGTCGAGAAAAGCATCTAGCGAGGTTCGAGCCGCCCGTACCCTAAACCGACTCAGGTGGTCAGGTAGAGAATACTAAGGCGATCGAGTGAATCGTGGTTAAGGAACTCGGCAAAATGCCCCCGTAACTTCGGGAGAAGGGGGGCCTGAGGCGTGACCTGGACTTGCTCCGGTGAGCGTTTGAGGGCCGCAGAGACCAGGGAGAAGCGACTGTTTACTAAAAACACAGGTCCGTGCGAAGTCGCAAGACGATGTATACGGACTGACGCCTGCCCGGTGCTGGAACGTTAAGGGGACCGGTTAGCTCGTAAGGGCGAAGCTGAGAACTTAAGCGCCAGTAAACGGCGGTGGTAACTATAACCATCCTAAGGTAGCGAAATTCCTTGTCGGGTAAGTTCCGACCTGCACGAATGGCGTAACGACTTCTCCGCTGTCTCAACCGCGAACTCGGCGAAATTGCACTACGAGTAAAGATGCTCGTTACGCGCAGCAGGACGGAAAGACCCCGGGACCTTTACTATAGCTTGGTATTGGTGTTCGGTACGGCTTGTGTAGGATAGGTGGGAGACTGTGAAGCCGGCACGCTAGTGTTGGTGGAGTCGACGTTGAAATACCACTCTGGTCGTTCTGGATGTCTAACTTTGGTCCGTGATCCGGATCAGGGACAGTGCCTGGTGGGTAGTTTAACTGGGGCGGTTGCCTCCTAAAGAGTAACGGAGGCGCCCAAAGGTTCCCTCAGCCTGGTTGGCAATCAGGTGTCGAGTGTAAGTGCACAAGGGAGCTTGACTGTGAGACCGACAGGTCGAGCAGGGACGAAAGTCGGGACTAGTGATCCGGCAGTGGCTTGTGGAAGCGCTGTCGCTCAACGGATAAAAGGTACCCCGGGGATAACAGGCTGATCTTGCCCAAGAGTCCATATCGACGGCATGGTTTGGCACCTCGATGTCGGCTCGTCGCATCCTGGGGCTGGAGTAGGTCCCAAGGGTTGGGCTGTTCGCCCATTAAAGCGGTACGCGAGCTGGGTTTAGAACGTCGTGAGACAGTTCGGTCCCTATCCGCTGCGCGCGTTGGAAACTTGAGAAGGGCTGTCCCTAGTACGAGAGGACCGGGACGGACGAACCTCTGGTGTGCCAGTTGTCCTGCCAAGGGCACCGCTGGTTAGCTACGTTCGGAAGGGATAACCGCTGAAGGCATCTAAGCGGGAAGCTCGCTTCAAGATGAGGTTTCCATGCACCCTCGAGGTGTGAGAGGCTCCCAGCTAGACTACTGGGTTGATAGGCCGGATGTGGAAGCAAGGACTGAAGACTTGTGAAGCTGACCGGTACTAATATGCCGATGACTTACTCACTCACTCGTTGAGTTGAGCGCGTAAAGATTGTTCACGTCCACTATGCGGTTCACGGGAAACGACCACGCCCACCCCTGAGGGTGGCTGGTTGTGCCGGTAGAGTTACGGCGATCATAGCGGCAGGGAAACGCCCGGTCTCATTCCGAACCCGGAAGCTAAGCCTGCCTGCGCCGATGGTACTGCACTGGTTACGGTGTGGGAGAGTAGGACATCGCCGGACAACTTCATAGATAGTGGTGGCGGCCGCTCCAGTTCATGGCCGTGTTCACCCGTCGAATTCTCACCCGCGTTCGTCGCGGGGCAACGAGAATTCCGGGGTAACGGACACGGACAAGGAGCAGGCCGCCACCACTGTTTCATGCCGCTGTTCGGGTCCTTACGGATGCGAACGGCAAGAGCAGTGCCAGGCTCGTGATGTACTGGTACGTCTTCTGAACAGTGGTGGCCGCCGGTACTCGGCGGAGCTGGGCGCCCCCGATGTCGGCGCGCCCGCCCAGGGCCCAGCAGCTTCCGCCTGCGACGAGACGACGTGCCGTGCACTGCGCGAGCACCACGAACGAGCATCATCGAGCAGTCAAAGGATAGGAAGTCATGGCCGGGGAGCCCGACAGGCAGCGTCCGCGATCGAACGAGTCCGGTAACGGCGGAGCCGGCAGAGGCGCCGCCGGAGGCCGTGGCGGTCGGGACGGGCAGTCGCACGCCGGCGACCGTGGCCGTGCCCCGTCACGTGGCAATTTCCGTTCCGGTGGCCCCGGCGGCCGCGTGGCCGGTATGCGCACGTCCCGTTCCTCCAGCGAGGGCGGCTCCTCGCGTGACGGTGACTCCCGCTCCGGTGGCTTCCGTTCCGGTGGTCCCGGTGGCGATCGTGGGCGTTCCGGTGGCTTCGGCGACCGTGACAACCGGGGTGGCGGCGACCGTGACAACCGTGGCGGCCAGGGCGGCTTCCGTTCCGGCGGTCCTGGTGGTGACCGTGGTGGGTTCCGTTCCGGCGGTCCCGGTGGTGACCGTGGTGGGTTCCGGTCCGGTGGTCCCGGCGGAGACCGTGGTGGCTTCCGTTCCGGTGGACCTGGTGGCGATCGTGGGCGTTCCGGTGGCTTCGGCGACCGTGACAACCGGGGTGGCGGCGACCGTGACAACCGTGGCGGCCAGGGCGGCTTCCGCTCCGGCGGTCCCGGTGGCGACCGGGGTGGGTTCCGTTCCGGTGGTCCGGGTGGTGACCGGGGTGGTTTCCGCTCCGGTGGTGACCGTGGTGGCTCGGGCGGCTTCCGTTCCGGTGGTCCCGGCGGCGATCGTGGCGGCTCCGGTGGCGGTTTCGACCGTGACAAGCGTGGCTCTGCCGATCGTGGCGCGTCGGGCGGCGACCGTGGCGGTTTCCGTTCCGTTGGCGACCGTGGTGGCCAGGGCGGTTTCCGTTCGGGCGGTCCCGGTGGCGATCGTGGTGGGTTCCGTTCCGGTGGTCCGGGTGGCGATCGTGGCGGCTCCGGTGGCGGTTTCGACCGTGACAAGCGCGGCTTCGCCGATCGTGGCGCGTCGGGCGGCGACCGGGGCGGCTTCCGTTCCGGTGGTCCCGGCGGTGACCGCGGACGTTCCGGTGGCTTCGGCGACCGTGACAACCGCGGTGGCGGCGACCGTGACAACCGTGGCGGCCAGGGCGGCTTCCGCTCCGGCGGTCCGGGCGGTGACCGCGGCGGTTTCCGGGGCAACCAGAGTGGTGACCGGTCCGGCTTCCGCTCGGGTCCCGGTGGCGATCGGGGCGGGTTCCGTTCCGGCGGCCCGGGTGGCGACCGCGGCGGGCGGCCGTCCGGCGGTTTCAACAGCGATCGTGGTGACCGTGGCGGTTTCCGCGACAACCGCGGTGGCGACCGTGACTTCAGCAAGGACCGGGGCGGCGACCGGGGCGGTTTCCGCTCGGGTGGTCCCGGCGGTGACCGCGGGCGTTCCGGTGGCTTCGGCGACCGTGACAACCGCGGTGGCGGCGACCGTGAGAACCGTGGCGGTCAGGGCGGCTTCCGCTCCGGCGGTCCCGGTGGCGACCGTGGTGGCTTCCGCTCCGGTGGTCCGGGTGGCGCCCGTCCGTCCGGCCGCGAGGGTGGCTTCAACAGCGATCGTGGTGACCGCGGCGGTTTCCGCGACAACCGTGGTGGCGACCGTACCTTCGGCAACGACCGGGGTGACCGTGGTGACCGCGGGGGCTTCCGGTCGGGTGGCCAGGGTGGCGACCGCGGCGGCTTCCGTTCCGGTGGCGACCGTGACAACCGTGGCTCGGGTGACCGGGGCGGGTTCCGTCCGGGTGGACGCGAGGGTGGCTTCAGCAGCGACCGTGGACGTTCCGGTGGCTCCGGCGACCGTGGTGGCTTCCGTTCCGGTGGTCCCGGTGGCGATCGTGGTGGTTTCCGGGGTGACCGGGACAGCCGTCCGTCCAGTGGCGACCGTCCGTCCGGTGACCGGGGTGGCTTCCGCAACGACCGCGGTGACCGTCCGACCGGCCGGGGCGGCGACAGTGCGGGCTTCAGCGGGCAGCGTCGGGGCTGGGGCGGCAACGACTCCAGCGACGGTGCCTCGTCGGCGCCCGGTTCGACCGAGGCGCGGGGCGGTAGCGAGCCGGGGGGCAGCGAGAGCGGTTTCCCCGGTCAGCGCCGCAGCGGTGGCGACCGGGGTGCCGGCCGCAGCTGGGGCGGACGGGACGCGCGTGAGCGTTCCGAGCGTCGTCCGGCGGCGCCGACGCGTTCGCAGCGGGCCGACGACGGCCGCGCCCTGCGCCCGATGCCGGTGCGCAAGTCGGCCGGCCGTGACCCGGAGGTCCCCGAGGGCATCAGCGTCACGATGCTCGAGAAGGACGTGCGGAACGAGCTCTCCGGCCTGAGCCGTGAGGTCGCGGTGCGCACCGGCGGCCACCTGGCCGCGGCGAACTACTTCATCGAGTCCGACCCGGAGCGCGCCTGGGAGCACGCCGTGGCCGCTCGCAAGCTGGGCTCGCGTCTCGGTGTCGTTCGGGAGACGGCCGGTCTGGCCGCCTACCGCACGGGTCGCTACGCCGACGCCCTCGCCGAACTGCGCACGCACCGACGGATCACCGGCACGAACGAGCACCTCCCGGTGATGGCCGACGCCGAGCGGGGCCTGGGGCGTCCCGAGCGCGCGATCGAGCTGGCCCGCGGTCCGGAGGCCAAGACCCTCGACGCCGACGGCCGTATCGAGCTGAAGATCGTCGAGTCCGGGGCCCGGGCCGACATGGGCGAGTTCGAGGCCGCGGTCGTGGTGCTGCAGGTCCCCGAGCTGGACAGCAGCCGCCGTTCGCCGACCCTGGCCCGTCTGCGCTTCGCCTATGCGGAGGCGCTGAAGGCGGCCAAGCGTCACCAGGAGGCGGACACCTGGCGCAGCCGGGCCATCTCCGAGGACCCGGACGGCACGGCCGGCGTCAACGAGCTCGACGACGACCTCGAGGTGATCGACCTCGAGGAGTACGACGACGAGGACTCCGACACCTCCGAGGGCCAGGACGACCAGGACAACGCCCCGCGTGACTCCGATGTGGACGACGCGGACGACGACCTGGACGACCTGGACGACGAGGACGAGGACGACCTCGACGACGACGTCCGGGACCACGCCGACGCGGATGACGACGCGGACGACGAGGACCTGGACGAGGACGACGACGAGGACCTGGACGACGACGAGGACGACCTGGACGACGACCAGGCGGTCGCCGGATCCCAGGACGAGGCCGTCGCCGCGAAGGCCGAGGCCAAGGACGGCGACGACACCGGCGCGAAGGCCGGCGGCGCCAAGTCCTCGCCTCTCGAGATGCGGTTCTACGACGGCGCGCGCGAGGATGCCGACAAGGGCGCCGACCGGGAGTAGTGCACCACGTCCGTAGGTCGGACGTGGTCGCGCAGAACTGACCGGGGCCGGGTGACATCACGTCACCCGGCCGCAGCGGTTGCCGGCGCCTTCTCCACGGACGGAGAAACCGATGGTCACCTCCATGGACGCGAGCGGTGCCGACGTACCCGACGGGCTGGAGCTCGTCCTCAGTTCCGAACCCGGTGAGCTGGAGGGCGACCTCGACCGCGAGGTGACCGACGAGCGCGACCGGCAGCCGGTCCCGCAGACGTCACCCGGCCCCGTGACCGAGGTGACGGATCACGGGTCCGGTGACCGGGGCGTCCTCAGGCCGGGGGATCCGGAGCCCGCGCAACCGCCCGGCGGTGAGGACCTGGGCACCGGCGTCGATCTGCTCGACGGCGTCGACCCCGAGCCCGAGTACCGGCCCGCCCTGATCGACATTGATGACGAGTCGATGGCGCTGGTTCCCGGTGAGTCACCGACAGATGCCGGTACGAACGGCGACTTGTCCACAGGGGTCGAGGTCGAGGACACCCTGATGGCGGTGGACGACTACGGTGACGTCCTGTGAGTGCTTCCTCCCCGCAGGCCACGCTGATCCAGCTGGACCGTGCGCCGTCCGCCGAGTTCGACACCGTGCTGCTCGACCTCGACGGGGTCGTGTACATCGGGCCGAAGGCCGTTCCCGGGGCGCCCGAGGCGCTCGAGCGGGTGCGCGCCGAGGGCACCCGCACGGCGTTCGTCACGAACAACGCGTCCCGTCCGCCGCGGGTGGTCGCCGAGCATCTGCGTGAGCTGGGCGTGCACGCGGAGGACGACGACGTGGTCAACTCCGCCCAGGCGGCGTCCGCGCTCTTCGCGAAGCGGCTGCCGGCGGGCTCGAAGATCCTGGTCGTGGGTGGGCAGGGGCTCTACGAGGCGCTCGAGGAGGCCGGCCTGAAACCGGTCGGCTCGATGGAGGAGGAGCCCGTCGCCGTCGTGCAGGGCTTCACCCCCGACGTGAACTGGAAGCTGCTGGTCGAGGGCACCCGCGCGGTGCGCGCCGGGCTGCCCTGGATCGCCACCAACATGGACGCGACGGTTCCCACTCCCTACGGCCCGGCCCCCGGCAACGGCACGATGGTCGAGGCCGTCGTCACCGCCACCCAGGTGCAGCCCGAGGTGGCCGGAAAGCCCCAGCCCACGCTGTTCCTCGAGGCCGCTGCCCGCTACGGCAGCCAGCGCACGATCGTGGTCGGTGACCGTCTCGACACCGATCTCGAGGGTGCGCGCAGCGCCGAGATGGTCGGGATGATCGTGCTCACCGGGGTGCACCGCATCGCTGACCTGGTGGCGGCTGAGCCGCACGTCCGTCCGCACCTGATCGCGCGTGACCTCGGAGGTCTGATGGAGGCCCACGCCGGTCCGACGTCCGGCGAGAACGGCTCGGTGACGGTCGGTACCTCGAGGGCCCGCGTCGAGAACGGTGCGGTCACCGTGCTCGAGAACGGAGACGACGCGCTCGACCTGGCCCGTGCCGGAGTGGTCGCGGCCTGGGCGCACCGTGACGCCACCGGGTCGGTGGCCGATCACGAGGCCCTGCTCAAGGCGCTGTACGCGATGGAGAGCGAGGGTCCGTGGGGCAGGTAGCGTGACGGTCAGCATGTTGTCGTTCCCGTTCAGCCAGAACTTCCCGGAGGTCGCCCGGTGACGAGCGAGTACCCGCCCGTCCGCCCCGGCCTGCCCGGGACGTTCGGGGCCACGCCGCTGTCCATCCGTCCGCCGCAGCCGTGGTCGCTGCCCGATGAGCCGCTCGCCGCCGAGGATGTGGACGCCATCGACGACGACCCCGCTGACCCGGTGGACGAAGCCGACCCTGACGACCCTGACGACGCTGACGACCCCGACGACGCTGACGACCCCGACGACGCTGACGACGACGCGCCCGGCTTCATGACGGCCCAGGAGTGGTTGGCCCGTTCCGCCGCCGAAGAGGCGCTGGAGGCGGAAAGCGCCCCACCCGAGGGCGAAGATGAGCCGAACGTGGAGGGCGGGGAGGGCGGGGAGCGCCACGAGCCCGATGGGTCGCCCGAACCCGTCACCTCCGACCATGCGATACCCGTCGCCTCCGACCACGCGATACTCGTCGCCTCCGGCAATGCGATAACAGGCCGTGGCGGCGAGTGGCAGTCCTCAGCCGATCCGGACCCTGGCCTCGAAGCGGTGGGGGAGCCCTCGACGCCCGAACCGGAAGCCGACGGCCTGCTCGCCGAGCCGGTCCCGCACGAGGTGACCACACCGTCCGTCGACGTGACCGAAGCCGAACCCGCATCGGAGTGGGCGCAGGGCGTGAGCGACGCGCCGTCCGTGGATCTGACCGAAACCCCCGGGGCGCCGGAGCGGGCCGGCAGTGCGACGCCGTCCACCGTCCCGGCCCCGAAACCACCCGTGACCGGCGACCGGCTGGTCGACGAGGCGATGGAACTGGTGTCCGACAGCTTCGGCGGCGACCTCGAGCTCCAGCTCCAGGCCTACGAATCCGCCCACCAGACCCTGCAGGACCGACTCGCGGACGTTGAAAGCTAGATGGCCAAGCTACGAAGGCTCGACGCGGAGCTCGTGCGCCGCAAACTCGCCCGCTCCCGGGAGGCCGCGGCCGCCCTCGTGCACGACGGGCGGGTGACGGTGCAGGGCACGATCGCCCTGAAACCGGCCACGCAGATCGATCCCGCGGTCGGGATCGTGGTGAAGCAGGACGAGTCCGATCCGGGCTACGCCAGCCGGGGCGGGCACAAGCTCGCCGGGGCACTCGACCACTTCACCGAGATCGACGTGACCGGTCGTCGCTGCCTCGACGCGGGCGCGAGCACCGGCGGTTTCACCGACGTGCTGCTGCGCCGCGGTGCCGAGCAGGTGGTGGCGGTCGACGTCGGCTACGGGCAGCTGGTGTGGGCGCTGCAGCAGGATCCGCGGGTGACCGTGCTCGACCGTACGAACATCCGCGAACTGCGGCCCGAGCAGGTGGCGCCCGCGCCGTCGCTGGTGGTGGGCGACCTGTCGTTCATCTCGCTGCGGCTCGTGCTGCCTGCCCTGGTGACGTGCGCGGCCGACGACGCCGATCTGCTGCTCATGGTGAAGCCGCAGTTCGAGGTCGGGCGCGATCGGCTGGGGTCCGGTGGGGTGGTGCGGGAAGCGGCGATCCGGGCCGACGCCGTGCAGATGGTGGCCGACGCGGCGCTCGAACTGGGGCGGGGCGTCCGGGGTGTGGTGGCGAGTCCGCTACCCGGTCCGAGCGGAAACGTCGAATACTTCCTCTGGATGACCGCCGGGGCGCCGCCGCTGGAGCCGGCCGCCCTGGAACGCGCGATCAGCGAGGGGCCGGCCTGAACCCCGCGATCCGGAACCGCCCGGGAAGAGCCGGGCAGGAGACCAGGCGGACAGGCAGCCGCGCCGTCACGAGAACAGCCCCGCGAACAGCCCAGCCAACAGCCCAGCGAACAGCACCGAATCCAGCACCGATCGAGGGAGCTTCATGAGCACACCCGACCGCCGGGTGCTCGTCCTGGCCCACACGGGCCGTGAAAGCGCCGTTCTGGCGGCCGAAGAGCTCGTGAGTCTGCTCGTCGACGCCGGCATCAAGCCCATCGTGATGCCCGGCGACGCCGAGGGCCTCACCGACAGCACCATGAAACTGCTGCACTGGGCCGGTGACGAAGACCCGCTCGACGCGGTCGAGCTGGTCATCGTGCTGGGCGGCGACGGCACGATCCTGCGCAGCGCCGAGCTGGTGCGCGGGCACGTGGCGCCGCTGCTCGGGGTGAACCTGGGGCACGTCGGGTTCCTGGCCGAGTCCGAGCGTGACGACCTGGCGTACACCGTGCAGCGCATCGCGGCGCGCGACTACGAGGTCGAGGAACGGATGACGCTCGACGTCTCCGTGCACCTCGACGGCGAGCGGCTGATGGAGACCTGGGCGCTGAACGAGGCGTCGGTCGAGAAGGCCGACCGCGAGCGCATGATCGAGGTCGTGATCGAGGTCGACGGCCGGCCGGTCACCGAGTTCGGCTGCGACGGGGTCGTGATGGCCACGCCGACCGGCTCGACGGCGTACTCGTTCTCGGCGGGCGGGCCGATCGTCTGGCCGGAGGTCGAGGCTCTGCTGCTGACGCCGCTGAGTGCGCACGCGCTGTTCTCGCGCCCGATGGTGGTGGCGCCGACCTCGGTGCCGGCCGTGGAGCTGGTGCAGGACACCCCGGGGCGGGCGATGCTCTGGTGCGACGGGCGTCGCAGCATGGACCTGCCGCCGGGGGCCCGGGTCGAGGTGCGGCGTTCGGCCGTGCCGGTGCGGCTGGCCCGGCTGGCGCGTCCGCCGTTCACCGACCGGCTCGTGGCCAAGTTCGGGTTGCCGGTGCACGGGTGGCGCGGGCGTCTGCGTGGATCCGACGGGTGGGATTCGCGGGTCGGTTCGTCCGAGGGCAGAACCGAGAGTCCGGAATGTCCTTCGAACACCGTTTCGAACGGCGGATCCGGGAAGAACCCGGACGGATCCGGGCCGTCGGCATCGCCGACGACGCAAAACCTGCCCTAGAGTCGTCGACGTGCTTCAGGAGATGCACCTGCGCGGTCTCGGTGTGATCGACGACGCGGTGCTGGAATTCGGACCCGGCCTCACCGTCGTCACCGGTGAGACCGGCGCCGGTAAGACCATGGTCGTCACCGGACTGGGCCTGCTCATGGGCGGGCGGGCCGATGCCGGCTCCGTGCGTGAGGGCTATCAGAGCGCTCTGGTCGAGGGGCGTCTGACCCTCGACCCGAAGAATCCCGCGGTGACCCGTGCGGTGGAGGCGGGGGCGGAGCTGGACGACGGCGACACCCTGGTCATCGCCCGCACGGTCTCGGCCGAGGGGCGCTCGAAGGCTCACGTCGGCGGGCGGGGCGTGCCCAACGGGCTGCTCGGCGAGATGGCCGGCGACCTGGTGGCGGTGCACGGCCAGAGCGACCAGATCCGGCTGCAGTCGACCGTGAAGCAGCGTGAGTCGCTCGACCGGTTCGCGGGCGGCCCGGTGGCGAAGGCGCTCGCGGCCTACCGCAAGACGTACACGCAGATGCGCCGCGCCGAGAAGAAGCACCGCGAGATCACCCAGCAGTTCGCCGAGCGCGCCGCGGAGGCCGAGCGGCTGCGCACCGGTCTGGCCGAGATCGAGAAGGTCGGGCCGGTCGCCGGGGAGGATCACGAGCTGAAGGCCGAGTCGCAGCGCCTGTCGCACGCCGAGGGGCTGCAGCAGGCGGCGGCCACGGCGAACCAGGCGCTGTCCGACTCCGAGGGCAGCGGTTACGCCGTCGCGTTGCTGATGAACCAGGTGCGCCGCGCGCTCGAGGGCGGTGCCGCGCACGACCCGGCGCTGGGCGACCTGGCCCGGCGCGCGGCCGAGATCGGTTACCTGGTCGACGACCTCTCCACCGAGTGCGCGTCGTACGCGGCCGGGGTGGAGGCCGACCCGGTGCGTCTGGCCGCGGTCGAAGACCGCCGGGCCACGCTCAGCCACCTGGTGCGCGGTTACGGCGAGGACGTGGACGCGACCCTGGCCTGGGCGCAGGAGGCGTCGGTACGGCTGCTCGAGCTGGACAGCGACTCCGAGTCCGTGGAGTCGCTCGCCGCCGAGCTCGAAGACCTCCGGCAGGCCCTGGCCGGGCAGGCGGCCGCGCTGACCAGGGCGCGGCGCACGGCCGCGGCCAAGCTGGGCAAGGCGGTGACGGCCGAGCTGCAGGAACTGTCGATGGCCGGCGCCAAGCTGTTCGTCGAGGTGAATTACAAGCCCGACGCCGACGGTCTGGTCATCAGCGACGAGGGCACGATCGACCTCACCGACCAGGCGGGGCCGGTGGCCTTCGGCCCGGACGGTGCCGACGAGATCGAGATGCTCCTGGCACCGCACCCGGGCGCCTCGCCGCGTCCATTGGGCAAGGGCGCCTCGGGTGGTGAGCTCTCGCGCGTGATGCTCGGCCTCGAGGTCGTGCTCGGTGCGGTCGACCCGGTGCCCACGTTCGTGTTCGACGAGGTCGACTCCGGCGTCGGCGGCAAGGCCGCGCTCGGCATCGGGCGGCGTCTGGCCCGGCTGGCGCGCAACAGTCAGGTCCTCGTGGTGACCCACCTCCCGCAGGTCGCGGCCTTCGCCGACCAGCACCTGCTGGTGCGCAAGGCCCGCAACGGCGAGGTCACCAGCAGTGGCGTGCACACCCTCGACACCGAGGGGCGGGTGCGTGAGCTTGCTCGCATGCTCGGTGGTCTCGAAGACAGCGGGTCCGCCCAGGCCCACGCCGAGGAGCTGCTGGAGATGGCCGAGGCCGATCGGCAGCTGGTCTGAGGGTTTCGCCTGCTGCAGCCGGGTGATCCAGCTTTGATGAATCACGTTCGGTTACGGGGGATCGGCACCGAATCGTTGTCATCCGGAACCGTCCCCGGCCAAAGCACTTCGCCGGACATGGCACGATCGCAGATGTGAAGTTGCCGTCCCTGACCCGTGGCCGCCGTCCTGAGCCCTCCCAGGGCCCGGGCGTGCACGGCGTGGCCAAGGTCGACCGGCGCACGAAAGACCTCACCAAACGGCTGAAGCCCGGTGACGTCGCGGTCATCAACCACACCGACATCGACCGGGTGGCCGCCGACGCGCTGGTGGCCGCGAAACCGGCCGCGGTGGTGAACGCGGCGGCCAGCATCTCGGGCCGTTACCCCAACCTGGGGCCGCAGATCCTGCTGGCCGCGGGCGTCCCCCTGATCGACGGGGTGGGCGAGGCGGTCATGACCAACCTGGCCGAGGGCACACCGATCCGGATCGACGGCAACGAGATCTGGGCCGGTGACGCGGTCGTGGCCCGCGGTATCAAGCAGGACGCGGCCACCGTGTCGGCGGCGATGGACGAGGCCCGGGCCGGGCTGAACGAGCAGCTCGAGGCGTTCGCGTCGAACACCATGGAGTACCTGAAGAAGGAGCGCGACCTCCTTCTCGACGGCGTCGGCGTGCCCGACGTGAAGCTCTCGTTCGAGAGCCGTCAGGTGCTGATCGTGGTGCGTGGTTACCACTACAAGGAAGACCTGGCCACGCTGCGCCCGTACATCCGCGAGTACCGGCCGATCCTGGTCGGTGTCGACGGCGGGGCCGACGCGATCCTCGAGGCCGGCTACAACCCCGACATGATCGTCGGGGACATGGACTCGGTCTCCGACCGGGCACTGACCTGCGGCGCGGAGATCGTGGTGCACGCCTACCGCGACGGCAACGCGCCCGGTCTGGCACGGGTGCGTGAGCTCGGCGTCGACCCGGTGGTGTTCCCGGCCACCGGCACCAGCGAAGACGTGGCGATGCTGCTGGCCGACGACAAGGGCGCTTCGCTGATCGTCGCCGTCGGCACCCACGTCACGCTGGTCGAGTTCCTCGACAAGGGCCGCGCCGGCATGGCCAGCACGTTCCTCACCCGGCTGCGGGTGGGCAGCAAGCTCGTCGACGCCAAGGGCGTGTCCCGGCTCTACCGCCAGCGCATCAGCAACTGGCAGCTGGCCGTGCTGGCCGTCGCCGGGCTGGTCGCGCTCGGCGTCGCGCTCGCCTCCACCGAGGGCGGGCAGACCTTCTACTCGCTGATCGGGGCCCGCTGGGACGACCTCACCTCCTGGGTGCGGGGATGGTTCACCGACCCGGCCCCCGAGGCACTGACGCAGAACTGGCGGGGATTCCTCAGCTGATGATCGATTTTCGGTACCACCTCGTCTCGCTCATCTCGGTGTTCCTGGCCCTGGCGGTCGGCATCGTGCTGGGCGCCGGCCCGCTGCAGGACTCGATCGGCTCGACGCTGACCGAGCAGGTCAACGCGCTGCGCTCGGACCGCGACGACCTGCGCGAGCAGCTGGCCACCGCGAACAGCGCGGTCACCCACCGCGACGAGTTCACCCAGGCCACCACGTCCGCACTGGTGTCCGGGGCGCTGACCGGTCGCACCGTCGTGGTCGTCACGCTGCCCGGCGTCGAGGACGACACGGTGAACCAGCTGGCGGACGCGGTGGGCACCGCGGGCGGCAGCGTCACCGGCCGCATCAACGTGGGTGAGGAGTGGTCGTCCACCGAGAAGGAGGCCGACCGGGTCAGCACGCTGGCGAGCCTGACCGGCAAGCTGCCGAGTGGCTACGTGCCGGCCGACGGCACGAGCGGTGAGCGCTTGGCCCAGGTCCTGGCGACGTCGGTGGTCACGGCCGCCGGGGACGCGGTCGCGGGGGACACGGCCGCCGCGGCGACCGCGCTGAGCGGGCTGACGGACGCCGGGCTGATCGAGGTCGACGGCAGTGTGAACGGTCTGGCCACGGGCGCGCTGATGCTGGTGCCGGCCAACCTCGAGGCGATCAGCAAGGCCTCGGCCACGGCGTCGGTGACGCAGGAGGGCGCCTCGGCCTACGTGTCGCTGGCGGCGCGGCTCGACGCGACCGGTGGCGGCGCGGTGGCGACGGGCCCGGCCTCGGCCGCGACCAGTGGCGGTGTGCTGACCTCGATCCGTGACGACGAGACGGTGGACGCGGACGTGTCCACCGTGGACACCGGCACTACCGCGATGGGAGTGGTCTCCGCCGTGCTCGCCCTGGAGGAACAGCTGGCCGGAGGTTCCGGCTCGTACGGTTTCGGTGAGGGGGTGGACGGCATCCTGCCGCCGATCGCGGCGCGGACGTCGGAGCCCGCCGTCACCCCGACACCCAAGAAGAGCGCCAAGTGATCCGGCGGCTGCTGATCGCGGGCGCCGGGGCCGTCGCGGCCCGGGTGGCCTGGGACCTGCTGCAGAAGAACCCGCCCGGCGGCCGCAGGCTGTGGGAGCGGGTCAATCACCGCGGCGAGACGCTGACCTTGCTCGAGGGCCCGGCCTTCACCGCCGGGGCGGCGCTCGCGACGGCTCTGACCCCCGGGATCCCGGCGCGGGTCAAGACGGCGGCCGTGGTCGCGACGGTGGGCGGTGGCGTCTTCGGGGCGATCGACGACCTGCGCGAGACCGGCAAGAGCAAGGGGCTGCGCGGGCACCTGGGCGAGCTGGCCGCCGGGCACGTGACCACCGGCGGGCTGAAGGTGCTCGGCATCGGGGCGACCGGGCTGGTGGCGGCGCTGCTGGTGCCCTCGCGGTCGTCGTCCGGGTTCGCCGGGAGGGTGCTGGACACCGCGGTGCAGGGGGCGGTGGTGGCCGGTTCGGCCAACCTGCTCAACCTGTTCGACCTGCGGCCGGGCCGGGCGATCAAGGTGGCGCTGCTGTTCGCGCCGGCCGCGGTGGCCTCGGACGGTGCGGGTGGACGCCTGGTGGCCGTGGTCTGTGGTGCGGGCGCCGGGCTGCTGCCGATCGACCTGGCCGAGAAGGCGATGCTGGGTGACACCGGCGCGAACGCGGCCGGGGCCCTGCTGGGCACGGCGGCGATCAGCGGGCTGGACCGGAAGGGGCAGCTCGTGGTGCTGGCCGTGGTCGGCGGGCTGACGCTGGCCAGCGAGAAGGTCAGCTTCACCAAGGTGATCGCGCGCACACCGGTGCTGCGGGAGCTGGACCAGCTGGGCCGGCGTCCCGCCGCCCAGTAGGGGCCGTGCCGTAAGGCGGCACAGCACAGCCGGTTTCCCGGCGGACGGGATGACAGTGGAGCCAGTGACGACCCCGACGGCCGGTGGGCCGCCGCAGGAGCCGACCGCGTCGTCCTCCATGCCGGCGGTTCAGCGAGGGCTGCTCGCCTCGGCCGCCCTGATCGCCGTGGTCACGGTCGTGGCCCGGGTGATCGGGTTCGGCCGCTGGCTGGCGTTCTCGGGCGGCGTCGGCAGCAACGCGGTCGGTGCGGCCTACTCGACGGCGAACCTGCTGCCCAACGTGCTGTACGAGGTGGTGGCCGGTGGGGCGCTGGCCGGTGCCGTGGTGCCGTTGCTGGCCGGGCCGCTGGCCCGCCACGACCGGGCGGATCTGAACCGGATCGTCTCGGCGCTGATCGGCTGGGTGCTGGTGGTGCTGGTGCCGATGTCGGTGGTGCTGGCGTTGCTGGCCGGGCCGCTGTCGAAGGTGCTGGTCGAGGAGGGGACGCCCGGGCAGCGGGAACTCGTGGCCCGGATGGTGGCCGTGTTCGCGCCGCAGGTGGCCCTGTACGGCATCGGTGTGGTGCTGACGGGGGTGCTCACCGCACAGCGCCGGTTCTTCTGGCCGGCCGCGGCGCCGTTGTTCTCGAGCGTCGTGGTGATCGGTGCCTACCTGGTGTTCGGGGCGCTGGTGACGGGTGACCCCACCCCGCAGAACCTGCCCGGTGCGGCGGAGGCGTGGCTGGCCTGGGGCACGACGGCGGGAGTGGCCGTGATGACACTGCCGCTGCTGATCCCGGCCTACCGCACGGGTATTCGCATCCGGCCGACACTGAGTTTCCCGCCGGGCGTCGCCCGGCGCGGCCTGGGACTGGCCGCCGCCGGGATCTCGGCGTTGCTGGCGCAGCAGGCCTCGCTGGTCGTGGTGCTGCTGCTGGCCAACCACCTGGGTCCCGAGGGCGACGGCACCATCAACGTCTACCAGTACGCGCAGGCCGTCTACGTGCTGCCGTACGCGGTGCTCGCGGTACCGCTGGCGACCAGCGCGTTCCCGCGGCTGGCGGAGAAGGCGAGCACGGGCGACGACGAGGGGTTCGCCGCGACCGCCGCGAGCAGTACCCGCCTGGTGGTGCTGGTCTCGCTGTTCGGCACCGCGGTGCTGGGCGGGACCTCGGTCGCGGTGGGGGAGTTCTTCGGGGCCATCGACGCCTCCGGCGGCAGTGACGCGCTCGCCTCGATGGGCTCGGCCCTGTTCGTGATGGCCTGGGGCCTGACCGGTTTCGCGTTGATCGCGCACATCGGCCGGGCCCTGTACGCGCGTGAGCGGGGCCGGGCGGCGGCGGTGGCGACGTCGCTGGGCTGGCTCGTGGTGATCGCCGGGTCGGTGATCGGCGCGCTGACGACGTCGGTGGTGACCGGGCTGGCCTGGGGCAACACGGCGGGCATGACGGTGGCCGGGGTGCTGCTGGTGCTGGCGCTGCGGCGGGTGGCCGGTCCGGCCTCGACGCGGGGGCTGGCACGGCTGGTGCTGCTGGCGGGGGCGTCGGCGGTGGTCGCGGCGGTGGCCGGGCGGGAAGCCGGATTCGTGCTGCTGGACGGGCATTCCGCGTCGGTGGGCCGGGCGTTGCCGGCCGGGGTGCTCGCGGCGGTGGTCTCGGCCGGTGTGTTCGGGGTGCTGCTCGCGGTGCTGGACCGCAAGAATCTGGGCATGCTGGCCGGACGGATCATCAGGAGGAACAAGCCGTGAGTGCTGATCGTGTTCTGCTCGTCGCCGGCCCCGCCACCGGTGGGGTCGCGGGGCACGTCGCCGGGCTGGCGTCCGGCCTGGCCGGGCTGGGTTGGGACGTGACGGTGTTCACGAGCCCGGTCACGGCGACCCGGCTGCCGGCGGCGGGCACGACTCTCGAGGTGGTGCCGGCCTGGCCGACCGGGCGGCACAACCTGAAGCCGGCGCTGCGCACCCTGCGGTCGCTGGTCAAGGGGGCCTCGGTGGTGCACGCGCACGGTCACCAGGCCGGGCTGCTGACGGTGCTGGCTGCGGCCACGCTGCGCGACGGTGCGCCGCCGGTGGTCGTGACCTGGCACAACGCGGTGCTCGGGGGAGGGGCCAGGCGGCAGGCGCAGGCGCTGGCCGAGCTGGCCCAGGCGCGGCGGGCCGATCTGGTCACGGGGGCGTCGTCGGACCTGGTGGCGCGGGCCCGCGAACTGGGGGCGAAGAACCCGGTCCTGACCATCGTGTCGGCGGAGGCGACGGTTCCCCCGGAGCCCACCGACGCGTCCACCATCGAGCTCGACGCCCTGCTGGAGCCGCGCCGCGGGCCCCTGGTGCTCACCGTGTCGCGGATCGCGCCCCAGAAGCGCCTGGACGTGCTGGTGGACGCGGCGGCGCTGGTCGCCGCCGAGGTGCTCGGGGTGCGCTGGGTGGTGGCCGGTGACGGTGACCCGGAACTGCTCGAGGAGCTGGAGCGGCGACGCAACCGGATGAACGCGCCGGTGACCTTCCTGGGGCGCCGGGAGGACGTGCCGGCGCTGCTGGCCCGGGCGGACGTGTTCGCGCTGTCCAGCGACTGGGAGGCGCGTCCCCTGGCGGTGCAGGAGGCGATGGCGGCGGGGGTACCGGTGGTGGCCACCGGGGTCGGTGGAGTGCCGGACCTGCTGGCGGACGCGGGGGAGCTGGTCGAGGCGGGAGACGCGGCGGCGTTGGCGGCCGGGGTGGTGAGACTGCTGAAAGACCCCGCGCGGGCGGCCGATCTGGTCGAGAGGGCCCGAGGCCGGATCACGTCGCTGCCCGGCGAGGACGAGGTCACCCAGGGTTGGTCGGAGCGCTACCGGCGGTTGATCTCGGCACCCTAGTGACGTAAATCCCGTACTGATATTCGGGTGCTTCCCGGCGAACCGGGCGGGTGGGGCCACGGGGCCCTCCAGACACTGATAGCTTGAGAGCCCGTGGCCCAGCGGATACCAGAAAACACCAAGCAGATCTTCGTCACGGGTGGCGTCGCCTCTTCTCTCGGTAAGGGGCTGTCGGCGTCCAGCCTGGGCCACCTTCTCCGGGCCCGTGGACTTCGCGTCGCGATGCAGAAGCTCGACCCGTACCTGAACGTCGACCCCGGCACGATGAACCCGTTCCAGCACGGTGAAGTCTTCGTGACCGACGACGGGGCCGAGACCGACCTGGACATCGGTCATTACGAGCGGTTCCTCGACGTGAACTTCAACCAGTCGGCCAACGTCACCACCGGCCAGGTCTACTCGGCGGTGATCGCCAAGGAGCGCCGCGGCGAGTACCTCGGTGACACCGTGCAGGTCATCCCGCACATCACCGACGAGATCAAGGCCCGGATGCGGGCGCAGGCCGACGTGGCCGACGTGATCATCACCGAGATCGGTGGCACGGTCGGCGACATCGAGTCGCTGCCGTTCCTCGAGGCGGCCCGTCAGGTGCGCCGTGACGTCGGCCGCGAGAACGTGCTGTTCATCCACGTCTCGCTGGTGCCGTACCTGGCGCCCAGCGGCGAGCTGAAGACGAAGCCGACCCAGCACTCGGTGGCGGCGCTGCGCAACATCGGCATCCAGCCCGACGCGCTGATCTGCCGCTCCGACCGCGACATCCCCGAGGACATGAAGCGCAAGCTCGCCCTCACCTGCGATGTCGACCAGGAGGCCGTGATCAACTGCGCCGACGCGCCGTCGATCTACGACATCCCGAAGGTGCTGCACTCGGAGGGCCTCGACGCGTTCGTCGTGCGTCGTCTGGGGCTGTCGTTCCGGGACGTGGAGTGGGACGACTGGAACGAGCTGCTGCGCCGGGTGCACCAGCCGCGGCACGAGATCGAGCTCGCGCTGGTCGGCAAGTACATCGACCTGCCCGACGCCTACCTGTCGGTGACCGAGGCGCTGCGCGCCGGTGGTTTCGACCAGGACGCCAAGGTCAAGATCCGCTGGGTCGCCTCCGACTCCTGCGAGACGCCGAAGGGTGCCGCGAAGGCGCTGCGCGGGGTCGACGCGATCTGCGTGCCGGGTGGTTTCGGGGTGCGGGGGATCGAGGGCAAGCTCGGTGCTCTCCGGTTCGCACGGGAGAACCAGATCCCCACGCTGGGGCTGTGTCTCGGCCTGCAGTGCATGGTGATCGAGTACGCCCGCAACGTGGCCGGCCTGCCGGGCGCGAGCTCGACCGAGTTCGAGCCGGAGACCGGGTTCCCGGTCATCGCGACGATGGACGAGCAGAAGGACATCGTCTCGGGCGAGGGCGACATGGGCGGCACGATGCGCCTGGGGGCGTACCCGGCGGTGCTGGCCGAGGGCAGCATCGTGCGTGACGTCTACGGCAGCGCGAAGGTCTCCGAGCGGCACCGTCACCGTTACGAGGTCAACAACAACTACCTCAAGCAGCTTGAGGACGCGGGGATCTCGTTCTCGGGGATGTCTCCCGACCGGTCGCTGGTCGAGTTCGTGGAGCTGCCGCGCGAGGTGCACCCGTACTACGTGGGCACCCAGGCGCACCCGGAGTTCAAGAGCCGCCCGGACAAGGCGCACCCGCTGTTCGCCGGTCTGATCGCCGCCGCCGTGGACCGGCAGCGGGGCGAGAAGCTGGTGGACGTCGAGCCGCCGCACGTGGTTTCGGACGACGCGGCCCCGGTGACGGCGTGACGTCCGACGGGCTGGAGGACTTCGTCGCCGAGCGGCCGGTGCTCGCACACGATGTGGTGCACGAGGGGTACATCTGGAACATCGTGCGTGACAAGGTCGACCTCGGTGAGGGCGGCCAGGTCACCCGGGAACTGATGGACCACCCGGGAGCCGTGACGGTGCTGGCGCTCGACGAGTCCGACCGGGTGCTGATGATCCGGCAGTACCGGCACCCCGTCGGCATGGAGCTGTGGGAGCTGCCCGCGGGGTTGCTCGACGTGCCGGGGGAGAACCCGGTCGAGGCGGCGAAGCGGGAGTTGCTGGAAGAGGCCGACCTTCGGGCCTCGGAGTGGTCGCTGCTGGCCGAGTGGTTCAACTCGCCCGGGGGCAGCAACGAGGCGCTGCGCTGCTACCTGGCGCGAGGGATCTCCGAGGTGCCCGAGGCCGAGAGGTACCAGCGGGGTGAGGAAGAGCTGAACATGCCCACCCGCTGGGTCCCGCTGGACGAGGCCCGCGACGCGGTGCTGGCCGGGAAGATCCACAACCCGGGGGCCGTGATCGGGATCCTGGCCGCGGTGGCCGCGCGGGACGCGGGCTGGAAGACGCTGCGGCCCGCGGACGCTCCCTGGCCGGCGCACCGGCACTACCGGCACTGACGTCCGGCTGATCCTGGCTGTGGGTGACCACCCGTCGGCACCGCATTGGTGCCGACGGGTGGTCTTCGCCGTTTCGGGGGTGGTCGCCGGCGCGCCTCGTTCGGCGCAGGGCCCTACGTTGGGTGCATGCGGCGATACACGCGGACAGGTCTGAGCTTCGACGTACGGGACAGCGGACCGGACAACGGCATTCCCGTCATCCTGCTGCACGGTTTCCCGCAGACCTCCACCTGCTGGGCGAAGGTGGAACCGCTGCTGCACTCCCACGGCATCCGCACGATTGCGCCCGACCAGCGCGGCTATTCGCCCGGCGCGCGTCCGCTGCAGCGCAAGCGGTATGCCACGGCCGAATTGATGGACGACGTGGTCGCCCTCCTGGAGTCCGTCGGCCACCGCACGGCGCACCTGGTCGGGCACGACTGGGGCGGGGCACTGGCGTGGTCGCTGGCCGGTCGGCACGCGGACAGGTTCCGTTCGGTCACGGTGCTCTCGACGCCGCACCCGGCCGCGATGTCGAAGGCCTGGACGTCCAGCTCGCAGGCCCTGAAGTCCTGGTACATGGGCGCTTTCCAGATTCCGTACGGCCCGGAGGCGCTGCTGCGCAGTGACCGTTTCCAGCAGGAGCTGATGCGCTCGGGCCTGCCCGAGCCCCTGGCCCGGCGCGACGCCCGGCGTCTGCGCCAGCCGAACGCCGCCACCGGCGCCCTGAACTGGTACCGCGGTATCCCGTACTCGGGTGGGACCCCGGCCGGGGTCGCGAAGCTCCCCGTCACCTATGTCTGGGGCGCCCAGGACCCGTTCCTCGGCCGCGCCGCCGCCGAGGCCTCGGCCCAGCACATCGACGCGAACTACCGCAACGACTACCGTTTCGTGGAGCTGGACGCCGGACACTGGCTCCCCGAGACCAACCCCGACCAGGTGGCCCAGGCCATCGTCGGACGGGTACAGGGCACCGAAGGCTCCGGCCGCACCCGCCGCCCGGTGCCGCACACCCACGACGACTGACGACCGCCCCAGCCCGCGGCACCCAGAGCCACCCTCGCCCCGGCGCCAGTTCCGAGCCGCAGCGCCCCGAGGTCGCATCCGCGTCCCACACCGGCGCCGATCCGGAGCCGCAGGGCCCGGAGGTCGCGTCTGCGTTCGACGCGGGCGCCTGCTCCGAGCCGCAGCGCGCCGGGGTCGCGTCCGCGTTCCACGCCGGCGCCGATTCGGAGCCGCAGCGCGCCGGGGTCGCGTCCGCGTTCCGCGCCGGCGCCGATTCGGAGCCGCCGGGCCCCGGGGGCCCATCCGCGTCCCACACCGGCGCCAACTCCGAACTGCAGCGCCCTGAGCCTCGCCCTGCCCCAGACCTCACCCCGCCTCGGCTGAAGGCCTGCCTCTCTCAAGATCGTGCCCTGCTCCAGGCCGCAGTCTTCTCCCAGGGCCGCGGCCTGCCCCGGTATCCGCTGGACGGCGCCGACGTGTGGCGGGCGACCGTCGACCGGTGCTGGGCTGCCAATCTTCTGCTGGGGTGTCGCCCTGGAGGTGCTGGGCTGTCAACCTTCTGCTGGGGTGTCGCCCTGGAGGTGCTGGGCTGTCAACCTTCTGCTGGGTTATCGCCCTGGAGGTGCTGGGCCGCCAATCTTCTGCTGGGTTGTCGCCGGGCAGTGCTGATCGTCAACCTCTGCTGGGCCGCCGCCGACAGATGCCAGGCGAATGAGGCCGAGCCTCATCCGATCAGGCGTGCCCATCCGCGACTCTTCACCCCGCGCGGAAGATCCTGCTGCTTTCGATTATCGATAGTCGAAAGCAGCACACTCGCGCTCTCCACCCCAGAAGTGCGGTCTTGGTCGATGGCGCGCTGGAGTCGGATTGCGAGACGGCCTCGGATGGACCCGCGTCCTTCGTAAGAGCTCGAGCACCTGGCGTGACCTGTGCCCTGGTGACCGCGCAGCTGGTGGCACCCGGCGACACCCGGTGGTAGTTGGCAGCGCCCGGCAGCGCCCAGCAGCGCCCGGCGGCACCTGGATGCACCTGGTGGCACCCGGCACCTGGTGGCACCCGGCACCTGGTGGCACTCCGCATTCGCGGGGGCCTACCCGGCTCACGGCACGGTGTGTCCCGAAGGGTCTGGTGTGCGTGAGACCCGGCGAGTGGGGCTACTTCAGGCCGGCGGAGCGCAGTTCCAGCTGGGCCAGGCGGGCCACCACCTCGGGATCGCCGGTGCGCCAGCCTTCGAGCGGGTCGTCGGCGATCTTCAGGAGCTTGGGCATGGGGCGGTTCGCGAGGGCGCGCAGGGCCAGGAGGTCGGCGCCCCCGTCGGTGCGGGCCAGTTCGGCGGTGGCGCCGGCGCGGCGGGCGAACCGCAGGCGCAGCAGGATCCAGGGGACCACGATGGCCAGCACCGGGGGGATCGCCACGGCGAGGGCCAGGAGGATCGCCAGGAACGTGGCCTTCTCGTCGAGGCCGTGGCCGGCGCTCGCGATGTCGCCGGCGGCCCCGGCCGCCGCGTTCAGGGGCTTGGCCAGGGCGTCTCCGGCCAGGGGGATGTCACCGGCGCTCTTGCCGGCTCCGCTCAGGTTGCTGGAGATGCCGTTGGCGCCGCTCTCGACGTCGGCGCCCACATCGGCGATCGCGGAGATCGCCGTGTGCACGGCCTTGCCGACGTAGTACCAGGCCACCGCCCACAGCACCACGCTCAGGTCGGCGAGCACCTGCACGACGGCGCGGCCGGGGGTGGCCGCATACGGGACGAACCGTGCACTCATGGCAATGATCGAATCACACACCGCCGACAGTTTCCGCTCCAGAGCGCTTACCGGGCGCTTTCACTGTCGCGTCACGCGGTGACTGTCGGAGGTCCGTCCTAGAGTGGGCCTCGAAGTCGATCACCAACCGGGTCGGGCTGACGAGAGGCGGCTGATCGAGTGAGGGTCGGGGTACCGCGCGAGATCAAGAACCACGAGTACCGGGTCGCGATCACCCCTCCCGGGGTGCACGAGCTGGTCCGGGCCGGGCACGAGGTCCTGATCGAGACGTCGGCGGGAGCCGGGTCGTCGATCTCCGACGCCGACTACGTCGCGGCCGGGGCAGCCATCCTGCCCACCGCCGACGAGGTCTGGGCGGCGGCCGATCTGGTGCTCAAGGTGAAGGAGCCGATCGAGGCGGAGTACGGGCGCATGCGCCCGGGGCAGGTGCTGTTCACGTACCTGCACCTGGCCGCCGACCGCCGGCTCACCGAAGAACTCCTGAAACGCCAGGTCACGGCCATCGCGTACGAGACCGTGCAGCTGCCGAACCGGGCGCTGCCCCTGCTGGCCCCGATGAGCGAGGTCGCCGGGCGGCTGGCCCCGCAGGTCGGTGCCCACACGCTGATGCGGGCCGAGGGCGGCCGGGGAATCCTGCTGGGCGGGGTCTCCGGGGTGTACGCGGCCAAGGTCGTCATCCTCGGTGCCGGTGTGGCGGGGGCCAACGCCGCCGCGATCGCGCTGGGCATGCAGGCCGAGGTGCTGGTGCTCGACCGCGACATCGAGAAGCTGCGCCAGATGGACCGGATCTACCAGGGCCACCTGCAGACCATCGCCTCGAACTCGCTCGAGGTCGAGACCGCGATCCGTGATGCCGACCTGGTGGTCGGCGCGGTGCTGGTGGCCGGGGCCAAGGCGCCCAAGCTGATCAGCAACGAGCAGGTGGCAGGTATGCGTCCGGGCAGCGTGCTGGTCGACATCTCGATCGATCAGGGGGGCTGCTTCGAAGACTCCCGTCCCACCACGCACGACGACCCGACCTACCGGGTGCACGACTCGGTCTTCTACTGCGTGGCCAACATGCCCGGCGCCGTGCCGCACACCAGCACCTACGCGCTCACCAACGTCACGCTGCCGTACGTCGTCGAGCTGGCGGGCCGTGACTGGCGCGACGCTCTGCGGGCCGACCCGGCGCTCGCGCTGGGCCTGAACACCTTCGACGGCGCCGTGGTCAACGCCCCGGTCGCGCAGGCGCACGACATGCCGTTCGTCGCCCTCGCCGAGGTGCTGGCCTGAATCCGTCCGAGACGTCCGCCCCCCAGGCGCGGCCGTCTGCCCAGAACCAGGGCGTAGCTCTGCCGGGTGGAGGTTGGCCGGACGGGGCGGGGTCGAGCGGGGCGGGGTCGAGCGGGGCCGGGTCGAGCGGGGCCGGGGCGAGCGGGGTCGTGCAGGACGGGGTCGTGCAGGACGGGGCTGGGCAGGACCGGGTCGCGCAGGACCGGGTCGCGCAGGACCGGGCCGGGGCGAGCAGGGCCGGGCAGGACGGGGTCGTGCAGGACCGGGCCGGGTCGAGCGGGGCCGGGCAGGACGGGGTCGTGCAGGACCGGGCCGGGGCGAGCGGGGTCGCGCAGGGCGGGGTCGCGCAGGGCGGGACCGGGTCGAGCGGGGCCGTGCAGGGTGTCGTCCCGCGGGGTGAGATTCGTGTCGGTTGAGGTGACACGCGGGGTAGCGGTCGGGGCCCCGCGGGGTGAGGTGACGCCGGTCGAGACCGCGTTGGTCGGGTATCTCGACCATCTGGCCGTCGAGCGGGGTCTGGCCGCCAACACCCTCGGGGCCTACCGCCGTGACCTGCGGCGCTACGTGGACTTCCTGCTGTCGCACCGGCTCGACGATCCGGCCCGGGTGTCCGAGCGGGACGTCACGAATTTCCTGGCCGCGATCCGCACCGGCGAAGACGGCTCGGCCGCCCTGAGCGCGAGTTCGGCCGCGCGCACGGTGGTGGCGGTGCGGGGGTTCCACCGGTTCCTGCTGCTGGAAGGGCGCACCACTACCGACCCGGCGGGGCAGGTGCAGCCTCCGTCACCGCCCAAGCGCCTGCCCAAGGCGATCAGCCTCGACGCGGTGGAGCGGGTGCTGGCCGCGGCCGGTCCGCCCGAGACGGCCACCGGGCTGCGCGATCGGGCACTCCTGGAACTGCTGTACGGGTGCGGCGCCCGCATCAGCGAGGCGGTGGGCTGCGCCATCGACGATCTCGACCTGCGGTCAGGTCTGGTGCGGCTGCGCGGCAAGGGCGACAAGGAACGCATCGTGCCCATCGGCAGCTACGCCGTCGCGGCGGTCGAGGCCTACCTGGTGCGCGGCCGTCCGGAGTTGGCCCAACGGGGCAAGGGCTCTCCGGCGATCTTCCTCAACGCCCGCGGCGGACCCCTGTCCCGCCAGAGCGCCTGGGCCGTTCTGGCCGGTGCCGCCGACCGCGCCGAGCTCTCCGGAAAGGTGTCTCCGCACACACTTCGGCACTCGTTCGCCACCCACCTGCTCGAGGGTGGCGCCGACGTCCGCGTGGTGCAGGAGTTGCTCGGACACGCCTCCGTCACCACCACTCAGCTCTACACCCGTGTTACTGCAGACACGCTGCGTGAGGTATATGTAGCCGCGCACCCCCGAGCACTCAGGGCCTAACCAGCGCACATAGCGCGGAACTCGGCTTGAGTACCAGACGACGCGCCGACTAGCCTCGCGAGGTCTAGTCCGGCAACGCGCGAGGATGGACATCGACGATCTGCCCGGTGTCATGTCCCGATGTCGGCCCACCGTCGACTAGCGCAACCGAGGAGACGACGTGACGAACAACACGACCGCTGCGGCTATGTCGAACATAGCCGTCGAGCGGGGAGGCGGCGACGGCCTGCTGCTGGTGAGTTCCGGCGGCGACGGCCCCACCGGTCGCCCGATGCCGTCGTTCCCGAATCCGGATCCGCTCACCGCCCACGGCCCCGCGCGCATCATCGCGATGTGCAACCAGAAGGGCGGCGTCGGCAAGACCACGTCGACGATCAACCTCGGGGCCGCGCTCGCCGAGTACGGCCGTCGCGTGCTCCTCGTGGACTTCGATCCGCAGGGTGCCCTGTCGGTGGGACTGGGCATCAACCCGCACGAGCTCGACAAGACGATCTACAACGTCCTGATGGACCGCTCGACCGACGTGCGTGAGGTCATCCGGCCGACCGAGATCGAGGACCTCGACCTGCTGCCGGCCAACATCGACCTGTCGGCGGCCGAGGTGCAGCTGGTCAGCGAGGTGGCCCGGGAGACCGTGCTGAGCCGCGCCCTGCGTCCGGTGCTCGACGACTACGACGTGGTGCTCATCGACTGCCAGCCCTCGCTGGGTCTGCTCACGATCAACGCCCTCACCGCCTCGCACGGCGTCGTGATCCCGCTGGAGTGCGAGTTCTTCGCCCTGCGCGGTGTGGCGCTGCTGGTCGAGACGATCGAGAAGGTGAAAGACCGGCTGAACCCCGGCCTCGAGGTCGACGGCATCCTGGCCACCATGTACGACCCCCGCACCCTGCACAGCCGGGAGGTCGTCTCGCGCGTGGTCGAGGCGTTCGGCGACCGGGTGTTCCACACCGTCATCGGCCGCACCGTGAAGTTCCCCGACGCCTCGGTCGCCGCCGAGCCGATCACCACCTACGCCTCGTCGCACGCGGGTGCCTACGCCTACCGCCTCCTGGCCCGTGAACTGATCGCCCGTGGCGACGCAGCCTGAACTGAACAGACAGTCAAGGGAGGACGACGTCGCCCCGTCGGTGCCGCTGACGTCCGGGGAGACCGAGGCGACCCGACCGGTCGAGCCGACCGGCACGTCCTCAAGCCCTGAAAGCACTGAAGGCCCTGCGGAGAGCCTGGAGACGCCCGGCGGCGTGCTGCCCGGCCGCAGCAGCGGCTTCGAGGTGCACCTCGACAACTTCGACGGACCCTTCGACCTGCTGCTCGGGCTGATCTCCAAGCACAAGCTGGACGTCACCGAGATCGCGATCTCGCAGGTCACCGACGACTTCCTGGCCTACGTGAAGGCCATGGGCTCGGAGTGGGACCTCGGCGAGGTGAGTGAGTTCCTGCTGGTAGCCGCCACGCTGCTCGACCTGAAGGCCGCGCGTCTGCTGCCCGCCGCCGAGGTCGAGGACGACGAGGACCTGGCCCTGCTCGAGGCCCGTGACCTGCTGTTCGCCCGGCTGCTGCAGTACCGCGCGTTCAAGGACGTGGCCTCGACCCTGGCCCAGCACATCGAGACCGAGACCCGCCGGGCGCCGCGCGACGTGGCGATCGAGGAACACCTCACCAGGGTCCTGCCCGAACTCGTGCTGGGCCTGACCCCGCTGCAGTTCGCCGAGATCGCGGCCAAGGCGCTGACCCCGAAGGAGCCGCCCAAGGTCCGGCTCGACCACCTGCACAACCCCGCCGTCAGCGTCCGCGAGCAGGCGGCCCTCATCGTGGGCCGGCTGCGGCAGGTGCAGACGGCGAGCTTCCGCTCCCTGGTCAGCGACGCCGACGGCAAGCTGGTGGTGATCGCCCGGTTCCTGGCCCTGCTGGAGCTCTTCCGCGAGGCGGCCGTGGCGTTCGACCAGGTGTCGCCGCTGGGGGAGCTGACCGTGCGCTGGACCGGGGCCGAGATCGGGGAGATCGACGTCGACGAGTTCGAGGGCGTCGAGGTGGTGACCGAGGCGGAGGCGGACCCCTCCGGATTCGTGACCGAGGAGGACCTGCGCGCGCTGTCGTCATGATCGCTGGTTCGGCGGATGCAGCACGACAGGGCATGATGGACCGGTGAGTGACGAGGAACAGCCCGGGGAGAGCACCGGTGACGGTGCCGGCCCGGCGGTCCCCGTCGCGAGCAAGGGCGAGCGTAAGAGCGGCGAGGTCAGCGAGCTGCCCGATCTCGACGACCTGCCCGGTGGCCCCCGCGCGGCTCTCGAGGCCGTGCTCATGGTGGTCGACACCCCGGTCGAAGAGGTGCAGCTGGCCGCGGCGCTCGACATCACCGTCGATCGCGTGACCGAACTGCTGGCCGGGCTCGTGGCCGAGTACGACAACGATGACCGCGGGTTCGAGCTGCGCCGCGTGGCCGGTGGCTGGCGCATCTACAGCCGCGCGGAATTCTCGCCGGTGCTGGAGCGCTTCGTCCTCGACGGGCAGACCTCGAAACTCAGCCAGGCGGCCCTGGAGACCCTCGCGATCGTGGCCTACCGCCAGCCGGTGAGCCGTGCGCGGGTGTCCGCCGTCCGGGGGGTCAACGTCGACGCGGTGATGCGCACCCTGGTCACCCGCGGGCTCGTCGAAGACGCCGGTAACGATCCCGAGACCGGCGCCACTCTGTACGTCACCACCCAGACCTTCTTGCACAAACTGGGCCTGACCTCGCTGGACGAGCTGCCTTCCCTGGCGCCGTTCCTGCCCGAGATCGATGCCCTCGACGACTTCCCGGCAGGTGTTTCATGACTCCCCCCAAGCCCCGCAAGACCGCTCACCGCGGTCAGACCCCCAAGGTCCCCGGCGCCCGCACCACCGCACGCGGTGGCCGCGACCGCACCGGGGCCCCGGCCGGTTCCCGGCCGCTGCAGCGTGCGCTGCAGGAACCGCAGGTCGACGTGCACGACCCCGACGGCGTGCGGCTGCAGAAGGTGCTGGCCCAGGCCGGCGTCGCGTCGCGCCGCGCCTGTGAGGACCTGATCGAGGCCGGCCGCGTGCAGGTCGACGGCGCCACCGTGCGTGAGCTCGGTGTGCGCATCGACCCGAAGAAGTCCGTGGTCTTCGTCGACGGCGTGCGCATCCAGCTCGACCAGTCGCTGATCTACCTGGCGTTGAACAAGCCGCCGGGCGTCGTGACCACGATGTCCGACCCGGAGGGCCGGCCCTGCATCGGTGACATCCTGTCGCAGCGGCCGAACGCCCTGGAGGAGCGGCTGTTCCACGTCGGCCGTCTGGACACGGCCACCGAGGGTCTGCTGATCCTCACCAACGACGGTGACCTCACCCACCGCCTGACGCACCCGAGCCACGAGGTGCCGAAGACGTACCTGGCCGAGGTGGCCGGGCCGGTGAGCAAGGACATCGGCAAGAAGCTTCGGTCCGGGATCGAACTGGAAGACGGCCCGGTCAAGGTCGACTCCTTCCGGATGGTCGACTCCCGGCCCGGAAAGGCGCTGCTCGAGATCACCCTGCACGAGGGGCGCAACCACATCGTCCGCCGGATGCTGGCGGAGGTGGGTTACCCGGTTCTCCAGCTCTGCCGGACCCAGATCGGGCCGGTCCAGATGGGCGGCCTGCGCTCGGGACGAACCCGTGCGATCCACGGAGAAGAGCTCAGCAAGCTGTTCGAGGCTGCCGGTTTATGAGATCGTCCCGGGCGCAACTGTTTTCGACGCGGTAGATCTCTAGGAGGTAACAGTGGTTGTCCGGGCTGTCCGGGGGGCGACCCAGGTGGATGTCGACGAGCGTGAGCACGTGCTCGAGCGCACCCGTGAGCTCGTGTCCGAGGTGATGGAGGCCAACAAGCTCGACCAGGACTCCATCATCAGCATCTTCTTCACCGCCACGCAGGACGTCGCGTCCGTGGCGCCGGCCCTGGCCGCGCGTCAGCTGGGGCTGAACGAGCCGGCGCTGATCTGCGTGCAGGAGATGCACGTGGAGGGCGCGATGCCCATGCTGGTGCGCCTGGTCGCGCACATCGAGACCGACCTCGCGCGCGACGAGATCCAGAACCGGTACCTGAGGGGTACCGACAAGCTGCGGGTCGGTGTCCCTCCCATTCCCGGGGTCCTTCCGGGAGACTGATCCGATGAGCGTCGATCCCGCGGCCGCGCAGACCCTCGGCACCGTCCGCATCGTCGGAACCGGCCTGCTCGGCGCGAGCATCGGCCTGGGCCTGCGTGGCCTGGGCGTGCGGGTGCTCCTGCACGACCCCTCGCCCACCGCGCTGGCCCTGGCCCGCGACGTCGGCGCCGGCGAGATCGACCCGGGTGACGTGCCCGTCGACCTCGTCGTCGTCGGTGCCCCGCCGGACGTCACGGCCGGGGTGGTGCGCGCCGAACTGGCGGCGCACCCCCGGGCCACGGTCACCGACGTGGCCAGCGTCAAGGGCGGTATCGCGCACGCGCTGGCCGGGGCCGACGGGATCGATCGCTACGTGGGCGGGCACCCGATGTCCGGCCGGGAGCGCTCCGGTCCGACCGCCGGGCGGGGTGACCTGTTCGTCGGCCGGCCCTGGGTGGTGTGCCCGTCGTCGCCCGGCCAGGCCCGCGAGCGCACCGAGGCCGTGCGGATGCTGGCGATCGCGCTGGGCTCGACGCCGGTGTTCATGCCCGCCTCCGAGCACGACGACGCGGTGGCCCTGGTCTCGCACGTGCCCCAGATCGCGGCCAGCCTGGTCGCGTCGCGCCTGGTCAAGGCGGGTGACCCGGCTGTCGGTCTGGCCGGTCAGGGGCTGCGCGACGTGACCCGCATCGCCGACAGCGACCCGATGCTGTGGGCGCAGATCCTGTCGGCGAACGCGCCGCGGGTGGCCGGGGTGCTGAAAGACCTGCGCACCGACCTGGACGGCATGATCGAGGCCCTCGACGCGCTGAACGACAGCGGGGCGGTGGGGGCCCGGGCCGCCGTGGCCCGGGTGATCCACCAGGGCCGCGAGGGCCGCGAGCGCATCCCCGGCAAGCACGGCGACCCGCAGACCCGGTACGCCCTGGTCACGGCGCTGCTGCCGGACAGCACGGGTCAGCTGGCGCGGCTGTTCGAGGACATCGGCGAGGCCGGCATCAACGTCGAGGAGTTCAGCCTCGAGCACATCCCGGGCGCCCGTGTGGGTCTGGGGCACGTGTCGGTGCTGCCGGCCGTGCGCGACGCCCTGGAGAAGGCCCTGACCGATCGCGGCTGGCACGTCGCCGCGTAGTGCCGGCCGTTCGCCCGGAGAACCAGGCGGGCGCCGCGTCAGGTCCTCGCCGATCGTCCGGGGATCGTGAGAACCAGACCCCCTCCACACCCTGGCCACGCACCGTCACGCCTCGGCCGCCGGTGGTGCGCGCCCGATCACGGAGGTCGTGAGGGGTATCCCTCCGACGGGTGGCCGTCCGCCGCGATGCGGTATGTGGTGCGCGACTCGACTAGCCTAGGAAGGTCACGACCCTGTGCGGCGTTGACCGTGGAGGCCACGAAGGCCTCACGTGCCGCCAGTCCAGCCGATCTCCCGGAGGTATCACCGTGTCCGCGCAGTCTGTCCTCACCGAAGCGCGTCCCCTGGTGATTGCCGTCGACGGCCCCTCCGGGTCGGGCAAGTCGAGCGTCTCCAAGGAGGTCGCCCGCCGGCTCGGGCTGGAGTACCTGGACACCGGCGCGATGTACCGCGCCGCCACCTGGTCGGTGATCGAGAGCGGTGTCGATCTGGAAGACGCCGTCAAGGTCGCCGAGCACGTGCGCAACCTCGACCTGACCATGGCCACCGACCCGTCTGCTCCCGGAGTCTGGGTGGCCGGTCACGACGTCAACGAGGCGATCCGCGAGACCCGTATCTCCACGGTCGTCTCCAAGGTCGCCACCAATCTCGACGTGCGCGCCGAACTGCTCAAGCGTCAGCGTGAGCTGATCGCCGCCGGGCGGGACGGCGTTCACCAGGGCTGTGTGGCCGAGGGCCGTGACATCACCACCGTCGTCGCTCCCGACGCCGACGTGCGCATCCTGCTCACCGCGAGCGAGGAAGCACGTCTGGCCCGCCGCTCCAAGGAGCTGCACGGCAACGCCGACGCCGCTTCCGTCGAGGCCACGCGCGACCAGATCGTGCGTCGCGACTCCGACGACTCCACCGTTTCCAACTTCGAGGTCGCCGCGGACGGCGTGCTGCACCTGGACTCCTCGGCGCTCGACTTCGAGCAGACCGTCGATGCCGTGCTGGCCGCCATCAACCGCATCGTCACCGGTTCGGTCACCGACCTCGACGAACACGCCAGGGCTGGTGCCGTTTCCTGATGTCCCCGCAAGAACCCTCCGACGAGACCGTCGTCCACGATGTGGCGTCCGGTTACGGAGCCGAAGAACCTGAGACCCCCGGCCTCGACCACGCGCTGCGTGCGGGGCTGTCCGAGTACGACCTGTCCGAGTCCGACCTGCGGCTGCTCGACGCCGAGGGCAACGAGCTCGAGGGTGACGAGAACGGCGGCGCGCTGCCGGTTCTCGCCATCGTCGGGCGTCCCAACGTCGGCAAGTCCACGCTCGTCAACCGGGTGCTCGGCCGTCGTGAGGCGGTCGTCGAAGACGTCCCCGGCGTCACCCGTGACCGCGTGCGCTACGAGACCGAGTGGGCCGGGCGGCGTTTCGTCGTCGTCGACACCGGTGGCTGGGAGCACGACGCCAAGGGCCTCGCGGCGCGCGTCGCCGAGCAGGCCGAGATGGCGATCGAGCTGGCCGACGCCGTGCTCTTCGTCGTCGACGGCCAGGTCGGCGCCACGGCGACCGACGAGGCCGTCGTCCGCCTGCTGCGCAAGACCAAGAAGCCGGTGATCCTGGCCGCCAACAAGGTCGACGACACCCGCGGCGAGCTCGAGGCCGCGTCCCTGTGGTCGCTCGGCCTGGGCCAGCCGTACCCGGTCTCCGCACTGCACGGCCGAGGCAGCGGTGACCTTCTCGACGCCGTGCTCGCGGCCCTGCCCGAGGTCAGCGCGGTCGGCCCGGAGTCGGTCGGCGGGCTGCGCCGCGTCGCGCTGCTGGGCCGCCCGAACGTGGGCAAGTCCAGCCTGCTCAACGCGCTCGCCGGGGAAGACCGCGTGGTCGTCGACTCGGTCGCCGGTACCACCCGCGACCCGGTCGACGAGATCATCGACATCAACGGCCGGCAGTGGCGTTTCGTCGACACCGCGGGTATCCGTCGTCGCGTGCACCTGACCCGCGGTGCTGACTTCTACGCGTCGCTGCGCACGCACGCCGCGCTCGAGAAGGCCGAGGTCGCGGTCATCCTGCTCGACTCCAGCGAGCCGCTGTCCGAGCAGGACCAGCGCATCATCTCGATGGTGGTCGACTCGGGCCGGGCCATGGTGGTCGCCTACAACAAGTGGGACCTGATGGACGAGGAGCGGCGCAAGTTCCTCGAGCGGGAGTTCGAGACCGACCTCGTGCAGATCCAGTGGGCCCCGCGCATCAACATCTCGGCGTCGACCGCGTGGCACACGAACCGGCTGACCCCGGCGCTCGACAAGGCGCTGGAGTCCTGGGACACGCGGGTCCCGACCGGCAAGCTGAACCAGCTGCTGGCCGAGATCATGCAGTCGCACCCGCACCCGCTGCGCGGTGGCAAGCAGCCGCGCATCCTGTACGGCTCGCAGGTGTCCACCCGTCCGCCGCGGTTCGTGCTGTTCACGAGCGGGTTCTTCGAGGCCGGCTACCGCCGGTTCATCGAGCGGCGGCTGCGTGAGTCGTTCGGGTTCGAGGGCACGCCGATCGAGGTGTCCGTGCGTCCGCGCGAGAAGCGTTCGAAGAAGAAGTAAAAGCCGATCGCCAATGGTGGACGCGCCGGGAGACGCGAGTCTCCCGGCGCGTCCACCATTGCTGGTTCTGGTTCAACTGCTCGTGGCCATCGGCTGCGGGGCACCACTCGGGGGAGTGCCACCGCTCGGCGGGGTGCCGCCCTGACCGGGGGCGCCGCTCGGGGGAGTGCCGCCCTCGCCGCCACCCCCACCGGGTGCGGCGGCCGCGCTCTCCTCGCTGACGGGATCGATCGCGGCGGTCAGCGTGGCCACGTACCCCTTGTCGACGCTCCCGGTCACCGTCGCGTTCTCGTTGCCGTCCTCGTCGTCACTGAAGACGTTGTCGGTGGCCAGCGTGACCTGCGCCTGGTTGCTGACGCTCTTGCTGTAGCCGTCGGTGGCGTAGACGGCGTTGTTGGTGTCCTCGGGCAGGGCCATCTGCGAGGTCTTGATGATGGTGCCCTCGCCGCTGGTCGCGTCGGCGACGGACTTGTAGACCTCGAAGTGGATGTGCGGCCAGCGACCGGTGTAGCAGGCGGGGTAGATGCTCTCGAACGAGACCGTGCCGTTCGCGTCGGTCTCCTGGATGCCGCGCAGGTAGTTCTCGTTCGTGATGCCCTCGGAGTAGAGGGAGTAGTTGCCGTCGCGGTCACAGTGCCACGCGTAGACCGCGGCCCCGGAGACGGCGGCGCCGGTCAGGTCGGTGACGGTGATCTCGAACGTCAGCGGAATGCCCTCCGCCGTCGTGGTCGAGTCGCCGAACGACGAGGTGATGTCCTTGCGCACGATGCCGGACTCGGTGCGCACGTCGACGCCGTTGGTGCCGTCGGCCGGGTAGGGGCCGTTGGTCTCGGAGTCGATCTCGGCGATGCCGGTGCCTGCTTCGGTGGTGGTCGCCTCGGAGGAGGTACTGCTGCAGGCGCTGAGCACGAACAGCGCGCCGAGGCCGCCCAGCATCCGGCGCCGGGACATCGTCTTCAGGTCGAAGCTCAGGCCCTTGTCGTGCACGGCCCGCACGTAGGCGGCGTTGTCGGTGATCGGGTCGGGAAGGTCGGGGCTCACGGTGGGGCTCCTGGTGGTGTGTGCTGGTTTCTGGAGTGACACGAGCCAAGCAAGCTGATCTATGCGTCGGCTGTGGAATCCCTGTTCCTCACGTCCCGGCTGTCTGGGAGAACCCGGGGAGGTCGGGTGCGGACGCCTAGTCCACTAGAGTTGTGAGGTCAACCTCCCGGAACCATGCAGATGTTGGGCGATATGAACGAGCATGAGGAGCGGCGGGACTCCGTCGACGAGATCGACCTGGACCAGTGGGTCAAGGTGTGGGACGAGAAGCGCACGTTCGAGGCCCACGGCCTCACGGCGCCCGAGCCCGGCCACGAAGAGGCTCTTGAGGGTCGCGACCAGCGCTCGTACATCGTCAGCATGTACCCGTACCCCTCCGGCGACCTGCACATGGGTCACGCCGAGGTGTACTCCATCAGCGACGTCATCGCCCGGTTCGACCGGCTGCGGGGCCTGAACACGCTGAACCCGATCGGCTGGGACTCCTTCGGCCTGCCCGCCGAGAACGCCGCGATCAAGCGTGACCTGCACCCGCGCACCTGGACCTACGACAACATCGCCGTGCAGGCAGCGTCGTTCAAGCGTCTGGGTGTCTCGTTCGACTGGCGCACGCGGCTGCACACCAGCGACCCCGAGTACTACCGCTGGAACCAGTGGATCTTCTTGAAGCTGTTCGACCAGGGCCTGGCCTACCGCAAGGCCTCGCCGGTCAACTGGTGCCCGAAAGACCACACCGTGCTGGCGAACGAGCAGGTCGTCCAGGGGGCGTGCGAGCGGTGCGGCACCCTGGTCGAGCGCCGCAACCTGACGCAGTGGTTCTTCCGCATCACCGACTACGCGCAGCGTCTGCTCGACGACATGGACCAGCTCAAGGGCACCTGGCCCGAAGACATCCTGGCCATGCAGCGCAACTGGATCGGCCGCTCGTCCGGTGCGCACGTCGACTTCACCATCGTGGGTCGTGACGAGCCGGTCCGCGTGTTCACCACGCGTCCCGACACCCTCTACGGCGCCACGTTCTTCGTGGTCGCGGCCGACGCGCCGCTGGCCCGCGAGCTGGTGACCGACGAGCACCGCGAGGCGCTCGAGACGTACATCGCCGCGCTGGGCGGCACGTCCGAGGTCGAGCGGATGGCCTCCGACCGCGCCAAGACCGGTGTGTTCCTCGGCTCGTACGCGGTCAACCCGGTCAACGGCGAGCAGATTCCGGTCTACGCGTCCGACTACGTGCTGGCCGACTACGGCACCGGCGCGCTGATGGCCGTTCCGGCGCACGACCAGCGTGACCTCGACTTCGCGAAGGCGATGGGGCTTCCGGTTCGCAAGGTCGTCGAGACCGGTGAGGAAGACCCTGCGGTTACGGGCGTGGCCACGGCCGCTCGCGGAACCATGGTCGGTTCCGGTGCTTTTGACGGTCTGCCGTCGGCGGAGGCCCTGCCCGCGATCATCGCGCACCTGGAGAAAGAGGGCCTGGGCGAGGGCGCGATCACCTACCGCCTGCGCGACTGGCTGCTGTCGCGGCAGCGGTTCTGGGGCACGCCGATCCCGATCATCCACTGTGACGACTGCGGCGAGGTCGGCGTGCCCGTCGACCAGCTGCCGGTGAAGCTGCCGGAGAGCGGTTTCTCGCTGAAGCCCGACGCGAACCAGTCGCCGCTGGGCACGGCCACCGAGTGGCTCAAGGTCGACTGCCCGCAGTGCGGCAAGCCGGCCCGGCGGGACACCGACACGATGGACACGTTCGTCGACTCGTCGTGGTACTACCTGCGTTTCCCGAACCCGGACTACGCCGAGGGGCCGTTCGACCCCGAGGGCGTCAAGCGCTGGCTGCCGGTCGATCACTACATCGGCGGCAAGGAGCACGCGAACCTGCACCTGCTGTACGCGCGCTTCATGACCAAGGCCCTGCACGACGCAGGTCTGCTGCACTTCGTGGAGCCCTTCCGGCGCCTGACCAACCAGGGTCAGGTGATCATGGAGGGCAAGGCGATGAGCAAGAGCCTGGGCAACATCGTCAACCTCCAGGAACAGATCGCTCAGTACGGTCCGGACGCGGTGCGCGTCACGATGATCTTCGCCGGCCCGCCGGAAGACGACATCGACTGGGCCACGGTCTCGCCGGCCGGTGCGGTGAAGTGGCTGAACCGGGTGCGACGCCTGGCTTCGGCGGTGCCTGTCTCGACCCTGGGCGCTGATGTGGCTTCGGGGGATGTCGCGGTGCGGCGCGGTGTGCACCGGCTGCTCGACGAGATCACGCAGAAGATGGAAGACGTGCGCCAGAACGTCGTCATCGCGCGGCTGATGGAGCTGACGACGCTGCTGCAGCAGGCGATCGACAAGGGGCCCGGTGCGGACGACCCGGCCGTGCGTGAGGGCGTGGAGAGTCTCGTCGTGGTGCTGTCCTGCTTCGCCCCGTTCACCGCTGACGACGCCTGGGTGAAGCTGGGCCACGAGCCCTCCGTCGCCACCACGTCGTGGCCGGTGGTCGACAAGGCGCTGACCGTCGACGACGAGGTCACCTGCGTGGTGCAGATCAACGGCAAGGTGAAGGCCCGTCTGCAGGTGCCGGCCGGGATCACCGAAGACGACCTGAAGGCCCTGAGCCTGGAGTCGGACGTGGTGCGCAAGGCGCTGGGTGACGCGACGATCGCGAAGGTGATCGTGCGGGCGCCGAAGCTGGTGAACATCGCACTCGCCCGCTGAGCCGTGGGGCACTCCGGACGGTGCGCGGAGCACCGTCCGGAGTGCGCTAAGCTAGCGGAGCACTCAGGGCGGGAAACCGGAACTGAGGGCGGGCTGTAGCGCAGCTTGGTAGCGCACCTGACTGGGGGTCAGGGGGTCGCAGGTTCAAATCCTGTCAGCCCGACAGACGCGGTTCGCCGCGAATAATGGCTCTGACCAGCAGAAATGCTGGTCAGAGCCATTATTTGTTTCTGGCGCTTCGCCCGGGCTGAGCGTTCCAATCTCGGAAGTACAGCAACCTAGTACAGCAACGGTTGCTCGCGCCCACCTTGACGGAGGCCTAGCTCTTGCCTGCATGAGCCGCTCTGTGGCACGTGGAGGCGAGGTTGGAGCGGAACAGCAGCAGGCCACCTAAGATTGCGGCGACTACTGCCAATGAGGTCTTACGCCCGTCGTGGTGCTGTCGGGTGACGATCGCGACAGAGGGGACTGTTTCGTGGCATTCGTAGGCAAGCCCAAGAAGGCCCAACAGCAATTTGAGACGCCTGAAGAGCTGTACTCGCGTGGGGCCTTACCTCGGACGAGCGACGCTGTCAGCTCCTTGTGGATCCATCAAGGAGATGTGCTGCGAGCTTACGCCAAGGAGCATGAGGGCATATCTGATCTTGCGCTCGAGCTCCCGACTGGCACCGGAAAAACACTCCCCGGCCTCTTAATCGCTGAATGGGTCCGGCGCCAGGCTAAGGGGCCAGTACTTTATGCGACTCCGACTAAACAACTTGCCCGCCAGGTCGCGTTTACGGCAGAAGCGGAGGGAATTTCAGCGCATCTGCTCATCGGAAGCCATCACAACTGGGACACAACTCACCAGAGCAATGTCGATAGCGGTGAAGCAATCGGAATTACGAACTATAGTTCCATATTCAACAGTAGCCCGAAATTGCCGCAACCTCACCTCATCGTTCTTGACGATGCGCACGCCGGTGAGCAATTTGTGGGAGAGCAATACGGTGTCAATATTCGCCGATATGAATCCGAAGAGGCCTACCTAGCTATACTTGAATCTCTACGCCCCTTCTTGTCGGGCCTGCAAATACAGCGTTTCCAAGGTCTACCCGATCCAGGGGCGCATCATCAGGTGCGCATGATTCTTCCCGCTGTTAACCCAGAAGCGCTGAGCAATCTAGATGCTGCGCTGGCGCGACTTGCTGAGCCATTCAAGTTTCAGCTGGCTATGATTCGAACAGGGTTGGCTGCATGCGCGGTTTATCTATCATACGGGGGAATACAAATTCGACCCATGATTCCCCCGACGTTTGCAAATACTGTTTTTGCTAGTGCGACGCAGCGAGTCTACCTCTCAGCCACGTTAGGCGCGGGGGGAGAACTTGAGCGCGCGTTTGGTCGATCTGAAATCGTGAGAATGCCTTTGCCATCCAAAACGCCTCCACGCTCAGGACGGCGTCTATTTGTTTTCCCGGATCTTGCTGCCGATGGTGATGCCGTAGCCTTAACCAAGGAAATCGTAGGGGTCACGAACAAGGCTCTGGTTCTCAGTCAATCTTCTTCGGAGAGTACTGAGCAAATCTCCCGTACCCTTGCAAGCGAAGATGTTCCGGTGCTTGGAAAAAGCGTGCTAGAAAATGGACTTGCAGAATTCAAGAAGTCGCCCACTGGGATTCTAGGCTTGGCCAATCGCTATGACGGAATGGACCTGCCTGGAGATTCATGCCGGGTTGTCGTGCTAGTGGGAAAACCGGATGCAGGGACCTTACAAGAGAAATTCTTGAGTGAGCGCGCGCAGTCGAGTGCTGCTCTCGCTGAGCGCCTCCGGACTAGGATAATTCAGGGCGCTGGTCGATGCACCAGGGGGCCGAATGACTACGCTGTGGTAGTCGTGCTGGGATCAGATATAACGCGGTACTTTTCACGAACTGAAAACAGGAAGGCGCTTGAGCCCGAGCTTCAGGCGGAAGTTGATTTTGGCTGGCAGAATAGCAAAAGCCAGGTTGCTTCCGACATTCTCGATAATGTTCGAGTTTTCCTCGATCATGGGCTTGCTTGGCGTGAGGGTGGCGAGCCCCACGTAGTAGAGTTTCGCGAGGATGCCAAAAAGGTAGATGAACCTGGTGCTATAGCCCTTGGCGAGTCGGCAAAGATCGAGGTCGCGGCTTGGGAACTCGCTCACGATAGCGATTGGCTCGCCGCCAGCCAAGAACTGGAAAGGGCTGCTCGTGCTGTTGGCGCTGGGGGCTCCGCAACGCGAGAGTACCGAGGCTTACTGCTGTATATCGCAGGTGTTTGGCTTCACCTGGGCGCCCAAGGCGAGGCACATAGGGCCCGAGCGAGGCAACTTGTACGTGACGCCCAAGCGGCGTCGAATCGAAGCACATGGCTCAGGGAAATGGCAGATTTTCCAGGCGCTGACGAGATGTCGATTTTGGAATCTGACAGTATCGCAGTTAACAATATTGTCGCAGTGCTCACGGGGCAACTGAGGGCGGACCGGATAAGGGCCGATCTGGAGCAAATGAAGATCAACTTGGATCAAGACGATTCAGGGCCCTATGAAATGGCTTTGACACTCCTGGGCAAGTATCTAGGAGCGGCAGCAAACAAACCGGCTGGTCAAGGTCGTTGCGATTCAGCTTGGCGCTGGGATATGGCGATGTGGCTGGCGATTGAGGCAAAATCCGAGGAGCACTCGGATGGACTTCTGCCGCTAAAGGATATTCGCCAAGCAAACACTCAAATGGATCAGTTGGCGTCAGATCTTGGTGTTGATCATGCCCCTGCGGGAAGTCCAACAATTTTGATTTCAGATCGACTCACCGTGGATCCTGAACATGCTCCTGTTGCCAACGCAAGCGTCTACCTTGCTTCTACCGAAGTTGTTCGGCAGATAGCTGGAGACACAGCAGCCGTGTGGAATGATCTCCTGGCCGCCGCATCGATCTCTCGAACGTTGAACGTAATTCGTCAACATGTCCAGACCACGCTTGTGGACAACGGTTGTTTGCCTTCGCAGGTGCTTGATCGCCTCATGCAAGATCGGATTCGACCGGGAGAGTAGGCGTCAGCAGAGCTCCGGCGTTTCCTGAACGCCGGAGCTCTGCTTCATTGGGGCGCTGGCCTCGACTTCTTTTACGTGATTAGATTCAGTGGGATTTGATCATCAGTGATGTCCTTCAAGTCCGTCGCCAGGCAACTGGGCCTCTGGGGGGTCTAGCTCATTGCCAAGTTGTCGCAGTGCTTCCCTGGTCGCTTTGGACGATGCTTGCGCGTAGATATCCATCGTCATGGAAATTTGGGTGTGCCGTAGAATCCTCATAATGACTCGCGGGTGCACATCTAGGTCAACAAGTAGTGTTGCGCACGTACGGCGGGCATCGTGCACAGTGATACGGGGGACGCCGGCCGCCTCGCAGCGGGCCTCAAAATAGCGACTGAAGTTTCGAGGCTCGATCGGAGTGCCGTACCGAGTCGTGAACACCCAGCTCCCGGGTTGCCAGGCTTCGCCAGCGGCTCTCTTGGCCCGTTCCTGGGCAGCGTACTGCCAGCGAAGGGCGGCGGTCCCAAGAGAGACCAGCGGTAGCGAATCCTCAGATTCCTCGGTCTTAGTCGCGCGGTGGTACAGCTTTCCGTGGACGCGCTGCAGTTGATGATTGACGGCCAATGTTTCGCCGGAAAGATCAACGTCATTCCAGAGCAATCCCAGGACCTCACCTTTCCTGAGACCGATCGTGAGGATCAGCACGTAGACGGCATACATCGGGTCCTGGGCGCTTCGGGCGCTTTCGAGGAACGTGCGCGCCTCGTCGCTTGTCCAGGAACTCCGCTTCCTCTTGCGGCGAGTAGGGACCGTAACTGACATGGCCACGTTGCGGCTCAGCAGTTCCTCGCGCATGGCTTGCGAGAGGGCCGACCGGAGAACGGCACGGACACCCCGACGCTGCGATCGGAAAGGAAGTCATTGCAGCACTTACCGGCCGCGCAGCAGCGGGGGATAGGACGCTTTGCGTCACGCTCGTTGGCGCAGCAAAGGCAGGTCTTTCGGAGATTGTTGATCCAGATCTGCACGTCACGGACACCGAGCTTGTCCAGTCGCTTCTCTCCCAGGTGCGGGATGATGTGCAGGCGCGTGTGCGATTCGTAGATCGCGTATGTTGCTGGCGCGGCCCCGGGGGCAATTACCTCGGTAAGCCACGTGTTGAGGTAATCGCCGAGCTTAGGAACCTTCGGGGCGACGGAACCCTTGCTGGCTTCGCCCATCAATTTGATCCACTTGTCGTGCACGATCTCACGCGTCTTGCCGTAGACGTACTTGCGCTGGCGCTTCCCGGAAGGCGTCGTGATCCAGACGTAAGCGCCGTATCCGTTTCGGTAGGGGAAGATCGAGCCCTCACCGTTCGCTCGGGACCTGGTCACGCGGCACGCTCCATTTCATCGACGCGGCGGGCAATGTACTCGTCTACCCACTCGGGGAGGATCCGGCGGGACCGGCCGTCTTTCAGCGATCGCATTTCGCCGGTGATGACGAGCATTTTGGTTTTGGTCAGGCCGTAGCCGAGCATTGCGGCGACTTCGGCCACGGTGTGCCACTTTGGGGCGATGACGGCGTGCTGTGCCTTCATGCGGGGTGTTCTCCTCGTCTGTGAGGTTTCAGGCGCAGGCGGGGTGGGTGTGGGTGCCGTCGTCATAGGTCATGGGTTCGCGGCAGCGGATGCAGACGGCCGGGTGCGTGTCCTGAGATGCCGTCCCAGCCGTCCCGGCCGTCCCGTCGCTGGTCAAGGGCGTGACCGACTCAGCGTTTACCGTCCCAGGAGCCGTCCCACGTGTGGCGCTCAGCCGTCCCAGCTCGACGCCTCGGATCGGCGTCGGGACGGCTCCCGGGGTGTCGTGGGACGGCAGTTGGGACGGCTCAGGCAGCGGTCGGGGACGTTCCGACCAGGGCGGGGACGGTTGGGACGGCGGGGACGGCTCCCAGAGCGGGCCCTGTGCCTCGACCTCCGGTTCAGCGTCGGCCGGCGTCTCGGGGCAGTAGCGGGCCCACGCGTCGGCGAACATGCTTCGGCCGTAGCCTTTGGCCTGGTTGCCGTTGGCGAAGCGGAAGTTGCGGACCCGGATGCCGTACTCGCGAAGCAGTTTCGCCAGCTGGGTCGCGGTCAGGCTCTCGCCCCGGGGTCCGTAGTCGATCCAGGGTGCTTCTTCGTCGAGGTTGAGGCGGGCCAGGAGCGTTGCCGTGGGCAGCGCGTCGTCACCCTCGAACGCGGTGCGGATGTCGGCCAGGAGCCGAACCTGTAGCGGCACATCCGCGTTCGCTTCCCGCTCGGCCGTCAGCGCCAGACAGGCGGCGCGAGCCCGGGCAGGCCACTCACCTCCGGCCAGGTCGGCGATGGCCACCAGGGATTCCCAGGTGTCGGCGGCACGGTCCTCGACCGGCATGGTGGGCTCGGAGTGCTGTAGCTCGGGGTGAGAGCGGATCCACTTGTTGAGCTGGTTGGCCAGCTTTCGCAGGGCCGGGCCGTCGCGACGCTCCCGGTAGGGGGCGACCGACTCGCCAGGGCCGCGTCGGCGCATCAGGATCACCGCGGCCCGGTCCTCGATCGTGTCGGGCATGGCACCGATTCCGGCGATGGCGGCCATCGTGAACGTCTGGATCTTCTCGACCTTGTTCTTGGACGCGTCGTAACGGATCGTGGGCCGGTTGCGCTGGTGCCCGGCGTTCAGCAGCCCTCGCAGGTCTTCGTTCGCTCCGGCGGCGGCCGGACCGAAGATCGTGTCGGCCTCGTCGATCAGGAGCGTCGGCGGGTCGTCGCTGCCAATGCTGCGGTAAACCGCTGCCGGGGAGGCGTTCACGGTAATGAGGGCGTTCCAGCACAGGGCTTCGATGATGTCCAGGAGCCGGGACTTGCCGCACCGCTTCTCAGGGGCCCGGATCACCAGGCGCGCGGCGTGCGTCCAGAACTTCAGGCCGTGGGTGGCAGCACTGGTAGACAGGGTGCTCAAGGCATCGGCCTAGGTATAGCTCGAAACCGTTACGCAGGAGGCTTTGTGACGTCCTCAGAAGCGCTGACCGTTGGCGTTCTTCACCCCGGCCGGATGGGCGCAGGGATCGCAGCTCAGGCCCGGACCAACTCCGAAGACGTGCTCTGGTGTTCGGCTGGCCGCAGTGAAGCGACCGTGGCGCGTGCTTCGGCGGCCGGCCTCACCGCGGTTGCGGACGTGCGGGGCCTGGTCGAGCGCTCGAACGTCATCCTGAGCATCTGCCCGCCGATGTTCGCCGAAGCGGTCGCGGACGACGTGGGTCGGTACGACGTGAACGGACGCGTGTATGTCGAGGCGAACCCGGTCACGAGCCAGCAACTCGACGGCATCGTGAAGACGCTGCCCGGCGCCACCGTGGTCGACGGCGCGATCATCGGATCCGTCCCCGGCACCGGGAAGAAGCCCGCGCTGTACGTCTCCGGCCCGAGCGAGGCAACGGCGACCGTCGCGGCGCTCTTCGAGGGAACCGACGTCATCGTGAAGGCCCTGGGAACTGAGCTGGGTAAGGCCTCAGCCCTCAAATCGGCTTACTCGATCTACCAGAAGGGCGCCCGCGTCCTCACCGTTCTGGCGCACGCCCTGGGCGACGAGCACGGTGTCAGAGACGAACTGCTTGCCCTGGCGCAGCAGCGCAGCGGTAGCTACCTCAGCGAACCTGACTACGTGGCCGAGATGGCGGCGATTGCCTGGCGCTGGTCGCCGGACCTCACGGTCGCGGCCTCAGAGCTCGACGCGGCGGGATATCCGGGCGCGTCCGTTGCGGCCCTGGCCGATGTGCTGGATCAGTGGAGCGAGACCCGCAATAACTGGGACCTGACGCCTCAGGCAGCCACGGACGTTCTGCGCCACTGATCGGGCGTACGGTTGCCACCTGCGCAGAGAACCGGCCCCGGCTCCTACCTTGAGCCGGGGCCGGTTCGTTCTGCCTGGTGGGGATCGGCCGGCCTCAGTCCTGAGTTCGGTCATTCGCTTAGTGCCTGAGATCCAGAGCTGGCGGAGGACCGGAAACCGGGCAAAAGCACAGGTCGGTCCGTGCTCACGCCGCGCCGACCGCTTGCCTGGCCGGCTGGCCACGACGCGGCCGAGCATCATGGACGTCACTTGTACTTCTGACCCACTTGCGATGGATCGAAAGCTGTTGCAAAACAATGGACTTCAAGCAGACTTGAGAACGATTGCCAAAACGGATGCCGCCTGAGGCCGCATTGGGCAGTTACTTAGTGCCTGGGATTGGCCACATCGCTCGACCTCGCTGCAGGTCAGCGAGGTGCGTCGAGAGAAACCGAACGGCTGTGACCAAACTTAGGTCTGGATAGGCTGCGTGAGGATCTTGCGGCGGACGCCGAGCTGGTGACGAAAGTGGAGGACGACAGTGAGGCGAAGAAGATACTGCTCGCAACCGTAGACTTCACGGCCACGAAGATCGCCTCCGAGCAACGTCAGCGAGGTAATGGCTACTATCAGTTGCTGATCGTCTTAGTTCCGACCGGCATTTTTCTGGGATCGCTACGCGAATAACGAGTAGGGCGCCCTGCCAATGGGGCGTCCTGGTTCCGGGGCCGATCTAGGGCTGCCGCAAGTCACCTAGATGTGGCCCAAGCCCGCGCGCTTGGGGCTGCGGATGAACCCGTGGCGGTTGGGGCACCGGTGAGGGGAGAGGCGGAAGAGCTTGAGCCAGGAGCCCTGAAAGCAGGTTTCCGCGCTCTGTCTCCTCGCTCAGAGCAAAGCCGACGTGTTCACCCACTACCTGCATCGCAGCCAAGAGGCCCTCGACCGGAGGCACGGCCAGACCAAGAGCCTCCGTCGCATCCCAGAACGGATGCGAGTCAACCGCTCTGAGAGTGTATTCGTTACCGGGCGAAAAAATTTCCCTCGGCTCCGAGTTCACCCAGTGAGCAAATTTGTCGGGAGCAGAGTGCCCCTTGACCAACAGCAGAGTTTCTGTGTCCCGTGACAAGGCATGCAGCCGGGACGGTGCCGAACCCTCGAAACCAAGGTTCTCAAACCCGAAAGCCCAGCCCTGCAATTCACCGACCCGAAGGATCGCCTCTTCCGGACCCGGATGCAATAGGGTTTGGGCGCGAGAGAAGTCGAGTTCCTGGACGGATTCGGGATCAATTGAGTAACGAGCAAGAAGATCGGCCACGGAAATTCCGTGAGTGAAAGTCAGGGAAAATCCTGGGTAGCGACCGCCCAGTGCCCAACTCCACGGATGGGTTCCTGTTTCATTCACTCTTCCTCCATGACAAGTTGAGGGGCGCGCCTCGAATGATAACGAGTCGCGCCCCGAACGTCGAACCGACTTCAGGCAACGATCGCGACGGTGAACTTCTCGAGGTCAAGAACGCGCTGATTCAGCGAGTTGTTTCCGAGGGCGCCACCGGCCGCCTCGTTCAACGTTTCGGGGACGTGGCCGCGAACGCATGGTTCGTTGAAAGTGACAGCAGGCGCATTAGGGTCCTGGTAGAACCGCCAGGTGCCATTTTGGAGCAGTGGAACGATGTCTGCGCACAGTCCGCCGTTGGAACCGCCTTCATGAGTGGCCGCGAAAGGATACTCGTCGCAAGAATCGTCGGGGACATTGGCCAGCAAGTATGTGAAGGGCCGCGAAGCCCCACCTTCGCATGTGTCATTCCGATGCTGCTTATGGACTGCCTCATTCGCTTCCCGCATCAGAGGACTGTCGGTCGCGCCCCAGTGTTGGGTGAACTGCTGTTGGGCGAATCCGTAGAGAGCCGCGGCGGCACCGTACTTGGCCAAGGAGAGCTTCAGGCTGGCCCGTACCGAAGGAATGGCGCAACCAGTGCTCGTATTTTTCGCAAAGGTTGTGTCACAGCGAATATCTCGGGGGTTTGTCCACGAGACATCCGGGTTCAGTGGGGTGGTACCAGGCTGGGTCACGGTCGCGACATAACTCGTTGTCACAGTGCTGATTCCGCCAGAGGCAGGAGTATCTTCGAAGAACACCGATCCGGAGACAGACTGCCCAACGGACAAGAGTCGCGAGCCGGCCCAGGGATTGGGGGTGGCAGCGGTACATCCGGTACTGCATGACGCCTTGAACGCCACTGCCAAGCTCGTCACCTGGTCCTTGACGCTCGCCAGTTTGACCGTCACTACCTCCTCCCAGCGACCACTTCGGGACGAGAGAGTGCCACTGCTCGAAACCTCGAGGATGGCCGAACCGAGAATTTGACTGGGATTGTTTCGATTGTATTCAGTATAAGTGATCTGCGATCCACCGAGACAATAGCTCATCCGCTGATAGGTCCATGAGCCGGGAACCAGCGAACAGGAACCCACGACTTCGTCGTCATCAGCCATGGCCCGCGCTTGGATTCCGGATTCATTTTCCAGCGGCGCCATCGCCATGCAAGCCGTCGTGGGCTCGTCGGACTCTACGTTCGCCCCTTCTGAAATCTGGGTGCACATCTTGGGGGATGTATCCACTTCATCCGACGCCATACCTTCATTCGGCTTCACCAGGTCCAGAGAGCCGAGGTTTCCTCCGCCGACCGGAGCTATGACATCAGCCTGGGCGCCACCAATACCGCCAAGCATTATTGCCAAGAGGGCGACGAATAGGCCGACTGTCATTTGATGTCTTGATTTAAGGCGCACGGCAGCTCGTTTCGCTTGCGGACGGACTTTGACTTCTCGCAGTGCCAAAAGCACTCTATGTCCGAATCGTGTGGGTCAGTATGTCGTCTAGTTCACTGTCGACTGAGCTTGACTGAGCCTTTGTCAACCTCTCATGAGTTGAGGATCATGGTTTGAACGGCGTTCACCAGGATGCTCGCGGCTGAGGGGCTGGAGCGGATCTTGCGCAGGACGCGCCAGGTCTTGAGCTGGGCGTTGGCCCGTTCACCGGGCGCTCGTACTGCTGAATGTGCCTGGTTGGCAGCTCTTTGACCTGCTGAGAGCTCTCGGCGGGTGAACAGGTGAGTGTTCGGATCTCGTCGAAGTCTGCGGTGAGGTGCACGGATCGTTGGCCCGGCTCCGTGATATGCGCTGTCGGCGAACGCGGTCACGCCCGCAGCGCCCAGGGCTTTCCCGATGCCGGGCTCGGCGGCCGCGCCGGCGTCGAGCCGGGCTCCGGGCAGGGCCGGTGAGGCCCAGATCAGCCGACCCGCAGGATCGGCCAGGACCTGGACGTTCACGCCGGTACTCACGCCGCGCCGACCGCTTGCCTGGCCGGCTGGCCACGACGCGGCCGAGCATCATGGACGTCACTTGTACTTCTGACCCACTTGCGATGGATCGAAAGCTGTTGCAAAACAATGGACTTCAAGCAGACTTGAGAACGATTGCCAAAACGGATGCCGCCTGAGGCCGCATTGGGCAGTTACTTAGTGCCTGGGATTGGCCACATCGCTCGACCTCGCTGCAGGTCAGCGAGGTGCGTCGAGAGAAACCGAACGGCTGTGACCAAACTCAGGGCGTCAGAGACGAACTGCTCGCCCTGGCGCAGCAGCGCAGCGGTAGCTACCTCAGCGAACCGGACTACGTGGCCGAGATGGCGGCGATTGCCTGGCGCTGGTCGCCTGATCTCACGGTCGCGGCCTCAGAGCTCGATGCGGCGGGATATCCGGGCGCGTCCGTTGCGGCCCTGGCCGATGTCCTGGACCAGTGGAGCGAGACCCACAACAACTGGGATCTAACGCCGCAGGAAGCCACGGACGTCCTGCGGCACTGATCGGGCGTACGGTTGCCACTTGCGCGGAGAACCGGCCCCGGCTCCTACCTTGAGCCGGGGCCGGTTCGTTCTGCCTGGTGAGGATCGGCCGGCCTCAGTCGGCCAGGTGGTTGAACTCGCCCTTCGTGGCTCCGTCCAGCCAGGCCGAGAACTCAGCCTTGGTGAACGTCAGGGTCGGGCCGGTGCCGTGGGCCTTGGTGTCGCGTACTTCGATCTGCCCGTTGTGCTGACGCATCTCTACGCAGCTACCGGTGTCGGTGCTGGCTTGCGCCTTGATCCAGGGCGTATCGCTCATGTCAGGAACTCCTTCATGGGGACTGCACTGCCGTGGAGCACCGCGAACCTGTCAGCTAGGTCCGCGACTACCTCCGGGTCAGAGCTGTACTGACCCGAGAGGTACCCCTCAACGTAGACGAGCGGCGGCTCGTCAGAGCCGTCCGGGAACGTGAGCAGATTGAACTCACCCCGCCCGCCTGGATGCGCGCCAGAGGTGAAGGGCAGCACCCGAATCTCCACGTCGTCCCGCTCGGCCAGGGCGCGCATGAACTCGACCTGTTCCCGCATCCCGTCGGTGCCCCCGACCTGACGCGACAGCACTTCTTCCCCGATGATGAACGACAGCCGGGCCCGGCCGATGGTCTCGGTCTGACGCGTCGTGCGTACCTCTGCCAACCGGGCCGCAGTAGAGGTCGTCAGGCCAGGAGTCACGGCGAACTGCTCGTGCTGGTAGCCAGGGGACTGGATCAGGCCCGGCACCGCCAACGGGGAGAAGACCTGGATCTGGGACGCGAAGGATTCCATCTCCAGGTACATGACGAATCCCGGGGTCGTCGGCAGTCCTCGCCCCTTCTGCTCCCACCATGTCGGCTCGTCTGCCTGCTCCGCCAGCGACACAAGTAGATCCCGCTTCTCCGGCGGCACCTTGAACACCTCGCACGCATACCGAACCGTGGCGACGCTTGGGCGAACCTGCCCGTTCTCGTACCGGGCCCAGGACGATTTGGCGGCAAGGCGAGCGTCTTTCATGTGCTGGTACGTCACCCCCGACTTCAGACGAGCTTCCCGCAGTTGCCGCGCCAGCGAACGCCGTACCGCCCCGATCCCCGATTCGGTCATCCCTAAAGTCTAATATCCGCGCGGGTTTTCCCAAACGGGAACGTCCCGGTAGAAACGTCCCGATTCGAGGGTGCCTCAGCGGGACCGTGACACCCGGGACACGCCAGGACGAAGGTTGCTGACAACACCAACCGACCGATGAAGGGCCCAGGTGATCCAGAAGTGATCTACCAGGTAGCCGCCGGCCGGGAACGGATTCACCAAGCCCCGCGCCTCACGTCAGCAAGGCGCACCCCGCCCGCCCCCGGCACGGGATGCCGGCTGCCCTGCGGGAGACAGGGGAGGCGCTGTCACGGGCAGGCAGCGCCAGGGGACAGGCGGGGAGTCGGCACGACGGGGACCAGGCCGACTTCCCGCCCGTAAACCGCCCCCACCGTCCGAGTGACGGGGAACCTCGGACCGTGGGGGCCACCAACGTGACGCGTCTGTATCCCTCCGCTGGACCGTCGCGGCAGAGCTCCGGTTGTGTCCTTCTAGGGGCACAACCGGAGACTGTGCACCTACTTTCGGCCAGTGCGGCTATGTGAACATCGCAACTGTTAGATGCTGGGGATGACCGCGATACACCTGCAATGAATCGTTGCGTCGCGCGGGGCCCGTAGACGTATTTAGATCGTGCGTGCAGAGGGGCAAAGCTGCTGACCGGGACCGGGACGTCTTGTCCTTACGATTCGGACATAGGTTCTTCGTTTTCTCGCTCGCATCGTTGGTGACATAAGGACCATTTACGAGACTACTTGACGGTAGTCGGATAACGTGCTCGAAACCGTAACGGGCGGAGACTTAGCGGGATGAGGATTCTTGCAGCATGTTCATGCTCGCTGGAAACTACTGATGGACCTTGCCTTGACCAGCGAGATTGCAGCCGCAGCGCAGGCGCCGTCACAGGAACAAGCAGGGCGACTAGCTAAGCATAATTCCGGCTCCCGCGCGTCTCAGTCCCTTGCAGTCGCGTCACTTCCCGGAACGCTAGTGCCGGGCTTCGTCACAATATTGTGCTTCATCCTCGGTTTGCTCGCAATCTCGCCAGTGATAGCGATCGTCATTGCTGCGAAATCGAAAAAACTTGTCGGCCGACTGGAGTATGAACACAGGCTTGGTCATCGTAATTGGAACGCGTATGAAGGCAGTCAAATCACAATTCTTCCTGATGGATCAAATATTCCGCGATTCTAGTGCGTGTCATTGTTCGTAAAAGAACGTAGCTCTTGATAAACTTCCCTGCGGGCAATGAAAGTTACTCTCCTTCGGAATTGAAATTCTCTATTCAGGCGTGCCCATTCAGTCTTGTAGTGCTGATGCTCTCTTCATCCTCTCTGATCTGTGTGGTCGGGCGAGCGCTAGCCAGACTGCGCATGTGTTCTAGGCGATGGCTCGTGACTTTTCCGGAAGCGATAACTTGAAGGAGTTGCATCTCTGCCGCGTCAATCTTGCGTACAGAATCTACGACCATTATTACGGTGACGATTAGAGCAATCAGAAGGGTTGCAGACGGCAGCACTTGGGCCGCAGTGAGACTCGCCCAGAGCACTGCGATGGCAAAACCGCAATATCGGCGAAAATCTGACTCCGCTTGTAGGCGGTCCCACCGTTCGTAGGCAGGGGTGGCTTCGATAGCTAATTTGGCAGGCAGCGCCTTCAGTTCCGAAGCAAGGATCCGATCCATCTCTAGCAGCCAAGAGTAAAAAGCCTTTCGCTCAGGTTTTGAGAAATCTTGGCCCTGATCGGCTCGCGACTTGTCAGAGCTGTGACCAAACCTTACCTCGGTCACAAACTCATGGATAAAGTCAATGCGTGCGCGCTTGCGTGTTAGGAAGGAGTCGCCAGAGAATGATTCGCGAATCAACTCGTCGTACAAGGCGATCCTGTAATCCTTAGTGTCCAGATCATCAGTCTCTAAGGCTTGATCGGTTGTGAACTTGAGAAACAAGAATCTAAGAGGCCGCATGTAGGCGCGAGCAGTTGAGAGGACAAGGCGCGAAACGCTATCGCAGATGTTCGTAAAGATGACGCCAAGAAGATATGCGGATAGCGACGCAGCACCCAGAATGATGGGCGCGGGCCATGAAGCATGCAGATGCTCGGCAAAAATTCGGAGTTTACTAAAGTTAAGACTCAGCGGTCCGAAAGTGGTAGTTACCCACGCAGAGCATAATAGAATATAGCCGCAGGTCAATGGCGTTCTCAGTTCTCTGACGCCCGGCAGTAACGAGGCAAGAAAAGTCATACTAGCAACTCCCTCACTTAGGAGCGAAGCTTGGAAATAATTTCGGCAATAGGTATACCTAAACGACGTCCCCAGGTCCAGGTGAGTACGACGATTAGTACTAGAACAATTAGGTCGGATATGCCTTGCCTGTGTAGCATGACTACAACTCCGCCGATGACAACTATAAAGATGCAGAACTCAATAGGATATTGAATTTTGCGCCAAGCCCGACTGTGCACTTTTTCGGTGACACCGAACTCCTTTATGATTGAGTCTGCGTCTCCATCGATATAGTGCTCGTAGAAGCGAATAGTATTCCGGACAATCTGCTGCTTCCCTGACTGTTCGCCGGATTCCAAAAGAGTTTTCCATGCCCGAATGGTCGGAGCCATGGGCCGTAAGCGCGGTAGGTATCGCTGCCGCTGTTGGGTGCGGCTCAGGTAGCGCAGTCGGGCCGCCATGCTCCAAGGTTCCGAGTGGAATTCGTAGGCTCGGTCCCGCAGCCCCTCTTCAAGGACACTTGCAATAGCATCAACGGTGGCGCCTGGGGTTCGCTTGCGCCCCCTGACCAGACTGCTTGCGTTCCTTAGGCTGGTAACTAGAAAGAGCGCAAAGAAGACGCCCACAAGGTCCACGATCCATTGGTCCTGTTCGCGTTCGGCTTTCATTTCCCCCATGAGTTGCATGGCGAAGTAAAGAGCAAGGATCGCGCCCATTACTAGTATGAATACAAAGACATCATAACGAGAGAAGGTGTGACTCCAGGGCAACTGCTTCTGAAATGCAAGTGATGCATTCTTCGGCCAGGTTATGCCGCGTCGATCGCACTCCTTCAAGATTTCCGCAGCCCTCTTTTCCTGTTTCTCCGAAACGCGCCGGAATATGAGGCGTTCGCCAACGGATGTTTCTTTACCTGGAGTGGACCAGGTTAGGGAAATGAAAATGACTGCGGTGCTGACATGGAGAATCCATCCAATGGTTTCACTATTCATTGGGGGTCTCCGCGCTATGTGTGCGGTGAGGGAGCTCGACTGAGACGTGCAACTTTTTCCGCGCGATCATTCTGCTCCCCGCTGACAGGTTTTGAAGAGAAGCGTACCGCGGTGAGTATCAGTGCGATGGCAAAATGGAGGGCGCTTCAAAGGAACTGGGAGTAGGGGCCATGGGGCGGTGGTTCTGCGACGTGCAACGACTGGTGTAACTCGTCTTTGGCTGGGACTGGTTCGGCCAAAGAATGGAATTCTGTCTTGCGTGGGGCTGCGGGGTGCCCACGACTCTCCGCCTGATCCTGCCCGTTATAGGCGCTGCCCGGCGCGGGTAGCCACGGAGGAACCACCCTGCGATGAAGCGAGGGACCGCCGTTACAAGTGACGGGGCACAGCAGTGGAGTACAGCAACCACCCCGGCCGTCCTCGTTATGAAGCGGCCGAAACCGGCCTTGCGGCGACGCCAGAGTCGCTCATCGACTGCTGGCCTATGGCTGGGGGTCAGGGGGTCGCAGGTTCAAATCCTGTCAGCCCGACCATGTTTCACCTGGTCAGAGACTCGAAAGAGCTTCTGATCCAGGGATTGAAGTGCCTCTGTGGCAGCAGACCTCGCCGAACCAGGGCAGGAAACACCACTCCAGGAAGGATCGTGACCACGGTCACGATCCTTCCTTGTTTTGGTTCCGCGCTCACACGCCGTGGGTCGGGGGGCAGTGCGGCCCCCTACCTCGTGACAACGGGATGCCCGGTGAGTGCTGCCATCCCGGGCACAGTCCTCTACGGCATCGGTGACCCTGGACGGGGTGGTAGGCGCTCGTGATCAGGCCGTGGGGGAAGGCGCCGGAATCGAGTCGTGGTCCGGGTCGGCCGAGTCGTCATCGGCGTCGTCACCCGGCTCAGGGGTGGTGGTCGCGCTCGGTTCCGGGGCGACTGTCTCACTGGGGCTCGGCGTGGGGGCGACCTTCTTGCCCTTGGCCGTCACCCGGACGACGGTGACGACCTTGGCCGTCTGCCTGGTCTGGACGTTCACCCGGTCACCGACCTGCAGATCGGCCGGCTCCGCACTCCTGCCGTTGCGGATGACTCTGACGCCGTCGGGAAAGGCCAGCGTGAGACCGGTGGTGCGCAGCTTCTTGTCCCGTCCGCCGCGCACCTTGACGGTGAACGTCTTCGCCTCAGCGTCGACCGCGCTGATCGTCCCGTCGTAGACGACCGTCTTGCCCTTCTTGGCGGGTTTCCCGGGCTTGCTGTCGTTCTTCGTGCCCCGGTTCTGCCCCGGGGCGTCACTGCGATCCGACTGCACGGCGGAAGTCCCGGACCGGGCCGAGGCCGATGCTGCGGTCACGGCGGCACCCGGAACGACGAGGGCGGCGGTGAGGGCGAGCGCGACGTAGCGGCGTTTCATGCATCAGTCCTTCGGTAATCGGGCTACCTCCCGCTGCTCTCCCGGGAGGTCCCTGACTTTGCGTCCCCGGCTCGCGCCGGGTTTGCGGTGTCCAGACATGAAACATCGTGGGGTGTGGTTGATCGCCCTGAATACCCGCCAACCTGGTGACGCTTCAAGCATCGTGAGGGAGGAATCCGGAAGCGGCGGGTGCGGCTCGTGCCGCACCCGCCGCAGGAGAGTCAGTCATCCGGCCCCGGGCCGTAGATTGCCGAGGTCATGAGCAAAGGAGCACATCACCGCCTTTCGTGAGGAGAGGAAGGAGAGGAGCCGAGCGGTGGCGAACGTTCCTGAGCCGGTGCGCTTTCCGGAATCGTGATCCCGAAAAAGGCTGCGGCGCAGTTGCACCTGGTATGCACGATGTCGGCGGACTCCCGTTCGGTGGTCCCGGCCGACGCGCGCCGATGAGAGGCGGATGAGGGCGGACGCCCGGACAGGGTCTCCACGATCTCGTCGAACTCGGCGCACAGCAGATCGTGGTCCGCGTAGACCAGCTCGGCGAATGCGTCATCGACGGGTGCGGCTCGTGCCGGGGTTCCCGTCACCAGGCCCTCGGTACCGGTGGCCATGGGCCGGCTCAGGCGTTGATCGCCTGACGGTCCGACGACGTGGTGACGTCGATCTTGCGGGGCTTGGCCCGCTCGGCGATCGGGACCTGCAACCGCAGCACGCCGGCCTCGTAATGCGCTGTCATCCGGTCGGTGTCGAGACTGTCGCCCAGGATCACCTGGCGACTGAACACACCTCGTGAACGCTCGGAAGCCAGGTACTGGCCCTGGATCTCGACCGCCGGACGCTCGGCCCTCACCGTGAGGGCGTTGCGTTCCAGGTCGAGGTCGATCGATTCGGGGTTGATCCCCGGCAGGTCGAACTCCAGGTAGAAGTTGTCCCCCTCGCGCCAGGCGTCCATCGGCATGACGGCCGGACGGGCTGTCGTCCCGAAGACCTGCTGGGTGAGGCGATCCAGATCGCGGAAAGGATCGGTGCGGACAAACATGGCGAGCCACCTCCGTCTACAGAAATCCAGTCAATGTCTGCACGGTTTCCCGGTCCGCTCCACGGGGCCCTGCCCGTGGGCGGCGCTATTTTTATAACAAGACCGCGGAGCGCGCGCAACGTCTGGAGGCCCCGCCCGGACGATCCAGAGTTGCACTGCGGCAGCCCTTCCCGGGGTTCTCGCCGACGGGCGGAGTCGCGTCGGGCTCAGACCCCGAGCAGCGCCCGCGTCACCTCGTCCGGCCGGGTCAGCACGGCCTGGTGCCCACCCGGCACCAGCACCGGCGTCAGGCCGATCCGGGCGGCGGACTCCGCCCCCGGCCGGGCCGGCGCGCGGTCGTTCTCGCTCAGCACGTAAGCCGACTTCACGCCGGGAGTGCTCACGTCGTCCACCATCAGGGCATCGGTGAAATACGCACCCGGCTGCGGGGCCGGCAGCTCGAAGATCAGGTCCTGGGCCTGGGCCAGGGCGACTACGAGCATCGCCGGCCGGTGCCGTTCCAGCAGCAGGCCGGCCGCGGCGACGTCCCCGGCCGGGCGTCGTGCATCAGGTCGGGAGCAGCGAGACCGTTCACCGCGCCAGCCTGCCGGGCGGTCCCGCCCGCGAGGGCCCGAGGGGTGCCGGGAATCAGTGTGCGGCGCGCAGCAGCGCGACCTCCCGCTCGAGCCGGCTGTCGATGGCCCGTGGGCTCAGAACCCGCCGCAGTGCGAGGATCGCCGTTCCCCGCGTCCCCGATTCGGCCCCGTGACTGGCCGCCACGACGTCGAGATCACGCGCGGCCACGGTGGTCGCGTCGCGGTAGAGGGTTTCCCGCAGCCCGGCCACGAGCAGGTCGTAGGCCGGGGCCATGTCCCCGCCGACCACGATGACCGCCGGGTCGAGCAGTGTGACGGCCGAGGCGAGCACCTCACCCAGCGCCTGCCCGCTGCCGCGGATGGCCCGCCGGGCCACGACGTCCCCTTCGAGCGCCAGGGTGACCACGTCCCGGACGTGCGCGACCGCGCGTCCCTGAGCCGTGAGGTCACGGACCAGGGCCCAGCCCCCGGCCACGGCCTCCAGGCAGCCGGTTTCACCGCATCGGCACGGAATACCCTGGGCGCCGCGGTATTTCACGTGACCGATGTCACCCGCGGCGCCGCGGGCGCCGTGCTGCAGAACGCCCCCGGCGACGATGCCCGCCCCCAGGCCGGTGGACGCCTTGACGATCAGGGCGTCGCGGTAGCGGGTGAGGTGGGCGTCGAGTTCCGCGAGAGTGATGGCGTTGGTGTCGTTCTCGATCACGACGGGGGACGCGGAGAGGCTCGCGAAGTAGGGGGCGATGGGAACCCCGTCCCAGCCCCGCATGATCGCGGAGTTCAGGCTCGTCCCGGCGACCGGGTCGACGATCCCCGGGATGCTGACGCCGATACCCAGGACGTCGGCGGGGTCGAGCTGAAGCCCGGCCATCAGGGTCTGCAGACGGTCCACCGCCCGGGGCAGGACATCGTCCGGCCCCTGCCCGACCTCCTGGTCGATCTCGTCGGCCCCGAGCACCCGGCCGGACAGGTCGCACACCGTGAACTGCGCGCGGCTGCGCCCGATGGCGGCGGCCAGCACCAGCCCGGAACCGGCCTCGAACGTCAGGCGCTTGGGCGGACGGCCGACCCCGATGCCGGGGGCGTCGGCCTCCGCGACCAGCCCGGCCTCCACCAGCGGGTCGACGCGGGCGGCGACCGCGGTGCGCGAGAGCCCGGTGAGCCGGGCGACGTCGGCCCGGGAGCCGGCCTCCCCGTCGCGGATCAGCTGCAGGATGGTGCCTGCGGTGACCGTCGGTGCGGTACTCCTCACGCGAGGGCCCCAGAACGTACGCGCGTCCCCGAACCGGACCGACGCGGGCGCGAACCCACCGGAAAACCGGGCAAACCAAGCGTCAGGGCCGTCTCCACCCGTTCACTCTAATTTAGATTTTAGAACCACGTAGTTATGTCTTTCGAAGAAAAAACTAGCTACGCTCCCAGCCATGACCGGACCCAGTGGGCCCATCACGGCCATCCAGGAGATCACCGACCGCATCGTCGCGCGCTCGGTCACCACGCGCACCGCCTACCTCGAGCGCGTATCCGAGGCCATCGACACCGGTGCGGCCCGGGGGCGCCTCGGCTGCGCCAACCTGGCCCACGGGTTCGCCGCGATGGACCCGCAGGAGAAGACCGTGCTGCGGGGCGTCACCAAGCCCAACATCGCGATCGTCTCCGCGTACAACGACCTGCTCTCGGCCCACAAGCCGTTCGAGGACTACCCGGCGCGGATCAAGAAGTCCGTCATCCGGGCCGGCGGCATCGCGCAGTTCGCCGGGGGAGTGCCCGCCATGTGCGACGGCATCACCCAGGGCCGCGCCGGCATGCAGCTGTCGCTCTTCAGCCGCGACGTGATCGCGATGAGCGCCGCCGTGGCCCTCTCGCACGAGATGTTCGACGGCGCCGTCATGCTCGGCGTCTGCGACAAGATCGTGCCCGGCCTGCTGATCGGCGCCCTGGCCTTCGGTCACCTGCCCACCGTGCTGATCCCCGCCGGCCCGATGACCAGCGGCATTCCCAACGGTGAGAAGGCCCGCATCCGTAAGCAGTTCGAGCAGGGGCTGGTCGACCGGCAGACGCTGCTCGACACCGAGGCGGCCTCGTACCACGGTCCGGGCACCTGCACGTTCTACGGCACCGCGAACTCGAACCAGCTGCTGATGGAACTGATGGGCCTGCACCTGCCGGGTGCCAGCCTGCCCAACCCGGGCACCGAGCTGCGCGACGCTCTGACCGACGCGGCCGCCCAGCGCATCGCGAGGATCACCGCGCAGGGCCACGAGTACACCCCGATCGGGCACGTCATCGACGAGAAGGCCGTCGTCAACGGCGTTGTCGGCCTCCTGGCCACCGGCGGTTCCACCAACCACACCATTCACCTGGTCGCGATCGCGCGCGCCGCCGGCATCGCGCTGACCTGGGATGACATCAGCGATTTGGGACGCGTCGTTCCCCTGTTGTCCCGCATCTACCCCAACGGCTCGGCGGACGTGAACCACTTCCACGCCGCGGGCGGGATCGGCCTGCTGGTGCGGGAACTGCTCGACGCCGGGCTGCTGCACGACGACGTCCAGACCGTCGCGGGCCCCGGCCTGCGCCGCTACACCGAGGAGCCGATCGTCGCCGACGGCACCCTGCAGTGGCGTCCCGGTGCCACGCGGACGCTCGACGCCGACGTGCTGCGCCCGGTGAGCGACCCGTTCTCCCCGGAGGGCGGAATCCGCATCGTGCACGGCAATCTCGGCCAGGCCGTGGTCAAGGTGTCCGCCGTGGCCCCCGAGCACCTCCTCGTCAGCGCCCCGGCCCGGGTGTTCGAGACCGACGCCGGCTTCCTCACCGCGTTCCGCTCGGGCGAGCTGACCGGCGACGTCGTCGTGGTCATCCGCCAGCAGGGCCCGGCCGCCAACGGCATGCCCGAACTGCACGGCCTGACCTCGGCCCTCGGTGTCATGCAGGACCGCGGTCAGCGCGTGGCCCTGGTGACCGACGGACGCATGTCCGGTGCCTCGGGCGCGATCCCGGCCGCCATCCACGTCACCCCGGAAGCGGCCTTCGGCGGCCCGATCTCGCGCGTCCAGGACGGCGACCTGATCACCCTCGACTGCCTGTCCAGCACGCTGACGGTCGACGTCGACCCGGCCGTGCTCGCCGCCCGGCCGGCCGTGACCCGCACCGCCGCGCCCGCCTTCGGGGCCGGCCGCGAACTGTTCGCGGCCTTCCGCGCCACCGTCGGCCCGGCCGACCTGGGGGCCAGCGTGTTCACCGACACCCTGGGTCTCAACGCCGGGGCGACCACCAGCAGCCCGGGCCTCGACCTCACCTCGACCGACGAGAGACTCCACGCATGAACAACTCCCTGCTCGACATCTCCCCGGTCGTCCCGGTCGTCGTCGTGGACGACGTCGACTCCGCCGTCCCCCTGGCCCGGGCCCTCCTGGCCGGCGGCATCGGCGTCATCGAGGTGACGCTGCGCTCGCCGGCCGCGCTCGGCGCGATCGCGGTGATCGCCGACGAGGTTCCCGAGATGTTCATCGGCGCCGGCACCGTCTGCTCCGAGCAGCAGGCCCTCGACTCGGCCGCGGCCGGGGCGAAGTTCCTGGTCAGCCCGGGCAGCACCGACCGCCTTCTCGACGGCCTCGACCGGGTCGGCCTGCCCTTCCTGGCCGGCTGCGCCACGCCGTCGGACATGATGCGCCTGATCGAGCGTGGCGTCACCGAGGCCAAGCTCTTCCCGGCCACCGTGGTCGGCGGTACCTCGCTGCTGACGGCGATCTCCAGCCCGCTGCCCCAGCTGCGGTTCTGCCCGACCGGCGGGATCACCGCGGCGACGGCCCCCGACTTCCTGGCCCTGCCCAACGTCGGGTGTGTGGGCGGAACCTGGCTCACTCCCCGCGAGGCCGTGAAGAACGGCGACTGGCAGCGGATCACGGCGCTCGCGGCCGAGGCGGCGAAGCTGCGCCCGTCCGGGAAAAGCGCGTGAGGACGCGGTGAGGGCCTGCTAGCGTCGTGGACGTGAAGCGCGCTGCGGAGACGACGACGCCGGACATGGTCCCGGCGCGCTGACTGCTGTCGTAGTGCGAAGCCCGGGGCGGGTGCCCCGGGCTTCGTCATGTGGTCATCCGTCCCTCGTCCCTCGAGGAGACCACCATGAGCGACCACCGCCGGCTCGGCCGGGAGCTGGAGCTGTTCGACACCGATCCACTGATGGGATCCGGGCTGCCCTACTGGCTGCCCGACGGCGCGAGCGTGCGTCACGCGCTGGAGGAGTACATCCGTTCCGCCGAGCGCCGCGCCGGCTACCAGCACGTGTATTCACCGGTGCTGGGTAAGCGGGAGCTGTACGAGCTCTCCGGGCACTGGGCCCACTACCGCGACGACATGTTCCCGCCGATGGACCTCGGTGGCGAGCAGGTCGTGCTGCGCCCGAGCCTGTGCCCGCACCACGCGCTGATCTACCGTTCCCGCCTGCACAGTTACCGCGACCTGCCGGTGCGGATGGCCGAGCTGGGCGGCATGTACCGCTCGGAGCTGTCCGGGGTGCTGGGCGGTCTGAGCCGGGTGCGGGCCATCCAGCTCAACGACGCGCACATCTTCTGCACCCTCGACCAGGTCGCCGACGAGGCGCAGGCCGCGCTCGCCATGATCCGCCGGGCCTACGCGGCGCTCGGCATCACCCCCAGCCGCTACCGGCTCTCGCTTCCCGGCGCCGGCGGCAAATACGTGGGTGAGCAGGAGAACTGGGGACGCGCGACCGACCTTCTCCGGGACGTCCTGGAACGCTCGGGTCTGGACCACGAGCCGGCCGGGGGTGAGGCGGCGTTCTACGGGCCGAAGATCGACGTCCAGGTCGTCGACAGCGCGGGGCGGGAGTCGACCCTGTCCACCGTCCAGGTCGACTTCCACCAGCCGGAGCAGTTCGACCTGCACTACATCGGGGCCGACGGGGCGAGGCACCGCCCGGTCATGGTGCACCGCAGCATCATCGGCAGCGTCGAACGGGCCGTGGCCCACCTGATCGAGCAGCACGACGGCGCGTTCCCGGCCTGGCTGGCCCCCACCCAGCTGGTGATCCTGCCGATCACCGAGGCCGAGCGCCCGGCCGCGCAGGCCCTGGCCCGGCGCTGCGAGAACCTGCGTGTCGACATCGCCGGTCCGGACCGTGGCTCGCTGGGCGCCCGGGTGCGGGAGAACCGAAAGGTGCCGTACCAGGCGGTGATCGGTGCGCGGGAGGCGTCGGCCGATCAGGTCGCGCTGCGCCTGCGGGACGGGCGGCGGCTCGATCCGATGCCGGCCGCCGAGGTCCTCGACCGGATCGCGGCGATCGTCGGTGCCCACCGCCCGGAGCTCTGGGGGCGCTAGGCCCGCGCCCGTGGATCGTCGTCGGCGGATCGTCGCCGGCGGGTCGTCGAGCCGGTCACCCGGCGTGACCCAGGTCACACCGATTCCGCCTTGCTTCGAATTCGAAGCAGCATATGATCCTCTCATGCTTCGAATTCGAAGCGGTCGGACCAGAAGGAGCTCCACGATGAGGACAGTGCGATTCCACGAGTACGGCGAGCCGACCGTGCTGCGTCTCGAAGACGCGCCGCAGCCGGTCCCGGCCGCCGGGCAGGTCCGGGTCCGGGTGGCTGCGACCTCGTTCAACGGGGTCGACGGCAACATCCGGGCCGGGTTCATGCAGGGACCCATCCCGGTCGCGCTGCCGCACACCCCGGGCCTCGACGTGGCCGGCACCGTCGACGCGCTGGGTGACGGGGTGACCGGCCTCGAGGTCGGTCAGCCGGTCGTCGGGTTCCTGCCGATGACCGAGGACGGGGCCTCCGCCGAGTACGTGCTGGCCCCGGCCGGGATCCTCGCCCCGGCGCCGACGTCGATCCCGCTGACGGACGCCGCGGCCCTGCCGACCGTGGGTCTCACCGCCTGGCAGGCCCTGTTCGAGCACGCGGAACTGACTGCCGGGCAGCGCATCCTGATCAACGGCGCCGGTGGCGCGGTCGGTGGGTACGCCGTGCAGCTGGCCAAGGCCGCCGGTGCCCACGTGATCGCCGTGGCCGGGCCGGGGAGCACGGTGACGGACGCCGACGAGGTCGTCGATCACACCACCACCGACGTCGTGGCCGCGGTCAGTGAACCCGTCCACGTCGTCGTCAATCTCGCCCCGATCGAACCCGCCCGGCTGGCCGCCCTGGTCACGCTCGTCCGCGACGGTGGCGTGCTGGTCAACACCACGGTCTGGATGCCGGCCCCCTCCGACGAGAGCCGTGGCGTGCGCGGCATCAACCTCTTCGTGCGCAGTGACGCCGCGGAGCTGGCCGGGCTGGTCGAGCGGGTCGACGCGGGCACCCTGCGCGTCGATGTCGCCGAACGCATCCCACTGGCCGGGCTCCCCGCCCTGCACGCCCGCGCGGCCACCGGCGCGATCGCCGGCAAGACCGTCGTGACGATCTGAACCCCGACCCGAAAAGGACTGTGACAATGACTCTCTGGACCTCCACCACCGTCGGCACCATGACGCTGCCGCACCGTCTCGCCATGGCCCCCATGACCCGCGACCGTTCCCGGGCCGACGGCGTCCCCACCGACCTGAACCTCGAGTACTACCGTCAGCGCGCCTCGATGGCCCTCATCATCACCGAGGGCACGCAACCCTCGGACGACGGCCAGGGCTACCTGCTGACCCCCGGCATCTACACCCGGGAGCACATCGACGGCTGGAAGAAGATCACCGACGCGGTGCACGCCGAGGGCGGCCGCATCGTCGTCCAGCTCATGCACACCGGCCGCGTGGCCCACCCGGACAACACCCCGCACGGCCGCCGCCCGGTCGCCCCGTCGGCCGTGCAGCCGCAGGGCATGATGTTCACCGCGTCCGGCCCGCAGCCGCTGCCCGAACCCCGCGCGCTGGAGCTCAACGAGATCCCCGGCGTGGTCGAGGAGTTCCGCCGGGCGGCCGCAGCCGCGATCGAGGCGGGCTTCGACGGTGTCGAGATCCACGGTGCCAACGGCTATCTGATCCACCAGTTCCTGGCCGGGAACGCCAACCGGCGCACCGACGGCTACGGCGGCAGCGTCGCCAACCGCATCCGCTTCGCCGTCGAGGTGGCCACCGCCGTCGCCGCGGAGATCGGGGCCGGGCGCACCGGCATCCGCCTGTCGCCGGGCAACCCGTACAACGACATCAGCGAGCCCGACACCCACGAGGTCTACCCGGCGCTGGTCGCGGCCCTGGCCCCGCTGAACCTCGCGTACCTGCACCTGATCCACTGGGGTGACGACGAACTGCTCGGGACCCTGCGCCGCGGGTGGCCGACCGCGGTGCTGCTCAACCGGGGTGGCGCGCCCCTCGAGGCCCGCATCGCCGACCTCGACGCCGGTCTGGCCGATGTCATCACGGTCGGCGCGATGGCCCTGGCCAACCCCGACCTGCCCGCCCGCCTGCGGGCCGGCGCCGCGCTCAACGACCCGGACCCGGCCACGTTCTACGGCGGTGACGAGCACGGGTACACCGACTACCCGGCCCTGGACGCAGTGACCACGAACTGATGCCGACGCGACGGACGGTCTCTCCCGGTCCGGGGGAGCCGTCCGTCGGCGGGCTCGCCCCGGCGCGTCAAGTCCACTACTCTCGTCCACATTAAGATCCGGCCCGACGCGGCCGACAGGTACGAACAGAACCGGACGGAGGCTCACATGCTGCACAGCGCCATCATCATGACGAGCCGCCCGGTGCGGTGTTGTCAGGGCTGACCTCCCGCCCTCGTCAACCCTTCTCACCACCGGAGTCCTGCCCGTGTCCGCAGTTCTGGCCCCTGTCACGCCCACCCGTCAGCTCACCGGCCACTCGGTCGTGTTCGTGCACGCCCACCCCGACGACGAGGCCATCTTCACCGGCGCCGTCATGCACGCCCTGGCCCGCGGCGGTGCCCGCGTCACGCTGGTCGTGGCCACCGACGGCCACGCCGGTCAGGACCTGACCGGTGAGGGCCGCCACGTCGGCCGGGTCCGGGCCCGCGAACTGCGACGGGCCGCAGCCGTTCTCGGCGTCCACGAACTCGTCACGCTGGGATGGGGCGATTCCGGCATCGGCACCGAGACGTCCACCGTCGCCCTGGCCCGTCAGCCCATCACGACGGTGGCCGAGCAGGTCGGCGAGATCGTCGAACGGGTCGGCGCCGACACCCTCGTGGGCTACGACGAGGGAGGCATCTACCCGCACCCCGATCACGTCGCCGTGCACCGCATCGTCGCCGCGGTCGCCCGCAAGCAGAAAGACCTCAGCTACTACGAGGCCACCGTCGACGCCGAGACCCTCGCCCGGCAGGAGGTGCGGCACCTGGTGCTCGGTGCCAACGACGCCGTGCGCCGGGCCGGGGCGGCCAGTGTGCCGGTGGGCCTGCCGACCTCCCGCATCGGAGCCCGTTACCGGGCCCGGCCCGGCGACTTCGCGGCCAAGGTCACCGCGATGCGGGCGCACTCGAGCCAGATCGACGCCGCCCACCTGCAGCAGGAAGACCTGCACTCGGCCTACGGGGTCGAGTGGTTCACCCGCAGCGGCCCGGCCGGGGCGATCGACTCGCTGCTGAACGCCTGAAGAGCTGTCACCCCGGCCGTCCGCTCAGATACATCAGCACCGCCAGCACCCTCCGGTGCCCGCTCTCCGAGGCCACCAGCCCCAGCTTGGTGAAGATGCTCCCGATGTGCTTGTGCACGGCGTTGTCGGTGATGAACAACTCCGAGGCGATGGCCTGGTTGTCCCGGCCCCGCGCCATCAGGGCGATGACCTCGCGCTCGCGGGGCGAGAGGGCGGCGATCGGGTCCGGACGGCGGCGGGCCAGCAGTTGCGACACCACCTCCGGGTCCATCACGGTGCCGCCCTCCGCCACCCGGGTCAGGGCATCGGTGAACTCCCCGACCTGGCTGATGCGATCCTTCAGCAGGTAGCCCAGACCGCCGCCCGCGCTCAGCAGTTCGGCCGCGTACTGCTGCTCGACGTACTGCGACAGCACCAGAACGGGCAGATCCGGGTGACGGCGCCGGGCCTCCAGCGCCGCCCGGACCCCCTCATCCCGGAAACCCGGCGGCAGCCGCACGTCCACGATCGCCACGTCCGGGCTGTGCTCCCGCACCGCCGCCAGGAAGGCGGGAGCGTCACCGGTCAGCTCGGCCACCTCGAAACCGGCCTCGCCGAGCAGGAGTTCGAGGCCGCCGGCGAGCAGCACATTGTCTTCGGCGATCACCACGCGCACGGCAGCTCCACCCGGATCCGGGTCGGGCCACCGGCCGGACTGTCGATGCGCAGGGTGCCGTCCAGGGCCCGGGCCCGTTCCCGGATGCCCTGCAGCCCGCTGCCTCCCGACGGATCGGCGGCCCCGGTGCCGTCGTCCGTGACACACACGAACAACCGGTCCGTGAGCCCCACCGACACCTCGGCGGCCGTGGCGCCGCTGTGCCGGGCCACGTTCGTCAGGGCCTCCGCGACCACGAAGTACACGACCGACTCCACCGCGGCCGGTAGCCGCCCGACGTCTCCCAGCTCGAGCCGGGCCGGCACGGCGCTCGTCGCGGTGAGCGCGGCCAGGGCGCCGGGCAGACCCCGGTCGGACAGGATCGGCGGGTACACGCTGCGCAGGACCGCCCGCAGCGACTCCATCGCGTTCCTGATCTCCGAGTGGGCCTGACCCACCAGCATCCCCACCTTTTCGTGATCACCCCGGGCGTGGGCCTTCTCGGCGACACCGAGCCGCACCGCGATGGCCACCAGGTGGGCCTGGGTGCCGTCGTGCAGGTCGCGCTCGATGCGGCGCAGCTCTGAGGCGTGGGCGTCGAGCACGTCGGCGCGGGTACGGGTGAGCACGTTCACCCGGTCGATCAGCTCGTCGGTGGGGGAAGGGGCCAGCACCACGAGGCAGGCACGGGCCCAGAGCCGGGCGACCGGGCCGAAGGTCAGCGCGGCCACGGCGGTGAGCAGGCCGAACTGCAGTGGGCCGAGCAGGAGGGCGTCCGACCAGGTCCGCACCGGGACCTCGACGAACAGGCGAGGCGGATCGGCGGGGGAGAAGGCCCACCAGAACCCGGTCGCGAGCACGGCGACCAGCGCGTTGCCGGCGACCAGCAGGGTCGCGACCCCCAGGGCGGTGCCGACCAGTGCCTGGGCCGGCATCCAGGCCAGGACCCGTGAGCGCGCGGGCGGCCGGGCCTCGTCGGCGCGCCGCAGCATCCGCAGGGCGCGGCGCTGGTGTCGTACGGCCCAGTGCCGGGCCGTCTTCCGCTGCCCGGCCAGCGGCAGCAGCAGCACCGCCACCGGACCCTCGATCAGGCCGGCGAGCAGATACCGGCCGCCCCGCGTCGCGTCCCCCATCCCGCCAGTCTGCCTGAAACGACGCGGACGGGGCACTACAGCCAGCTGTAACCGGGTGGGGGCAGACAGGGGTACTGCGCGCCGGCCGGGCCGAAACCTAGCGTCGGGGACATGAAATCACTGACAGCGTTCGTCCTGGCATCTCTTCTGTGCGGGGGCGCCCCGGATCACCTGCAGCGCGACGCCGACGCGCTGGTCTCCCTGGGGGTCGTCGGCGTGCAGGCGCAGATCATGGACGGGGGCGGCACGAGGCTCGTGACCGCCGGAGTGTCCGACCGGCTGACGAGAAGGCCGATGCCGCGACAGGGGCGGTTCCGGATCGCCAGCACCCGCAAGGCGATGGTCGCGGTGGTGGCCCTGCAGCTGGTGGAGGAGAAGAGGCTGCGGCTCGACGATCCGGTGGCGCTCTGGTGGCCCGGGGCCGACGAGCGCATCACCGTGCGGCACCTGCTCCAGAACACCTCGGGTCTGCACGACGACCAGCCCGGATACACCACGCCCGAGGAGTATTCGCAGCAGCGCTACGACGTGCACACCCGCGCCGAGCTCATCGCCCGCTCGCTGCGGCATCCGCTCGACTTCGCGCCCGGCAGCGGCTGGGGCTACTCCAACACCGGTTTCCTGCTTATGGACGTGGTGGTCGAGCGGGTGGGCGGCGCCCCTTCGCGGCGGCTCGTCGAGGACCGGATCGCCCGGCCCCTCGGGCTGCGGTCGCTGGGCTGGCCGGGGACCTCCCCGGCCCTGCCGGATCCGCATTCCCGGGCCTACCAGCAGTTTCCGGGTGGGACCCTGACCGATGTGACCGAACAGGTGCCGGGTGACCCCGACGCGATCATCGCGTCCACCCGTGACCTGAACGTGTTCTTCCGGGCACTGCTCGGCGGGCGGCTGCTGGCTCCGGCACAGCTGGCCGAGATGCAGCGGACCGTACGGGTCGGACCGGAGGTCGAGACCTTCTATCCCGGCGCGGAATACGGGCTGGGACTGATCAGCCGGCCGCTGCCGTGCGGCGGCCGGTACTGGGGGCACGACGGGGGTGACGCCGGGTTCATCACGGTCACCGGCGTCACCGCGTCGGGCAGGCGCAGCGTCGTCATCACGATGAACACGGCGCTCGGAGGATCCGCGGACTCCCCGCTGCGGCAGCAGAGGCTGGCCGACGAGCTGGTGAATCACGCGTTGTGCGAATGAATCTCGGGGCGGGGACCTCTCGGCCGGGAGGACCCCGCCCCGACGTGCTACTTCGTCAGCGGCCCCAGCTTCGGGTCGTCGGCGTACGCCTCCACCGCGTTCTCCTTGGTCACGATCACCGGCGGCAGCAGGTAGGCCGGCACGACCTTCTCGCCGTTGTCGTAGGACTTGTCGTCGTTGATCTCCGGGGTGTCACCCGCCTGCAGCGACTTCACCATGGTGATGGTCTGGGCCACCAGCTTGCGGGTGTCCTTGTTGATGGTGGAGTACTGCTCGCCGTTCATGATCGACTTCACCGACTCCACCTCGGAGTCCTGGCCGGTGACCACCGGCACCGGCTTGCCCGCGCCCTTGACCGAGGTGATGATCGCCCGGGCCAGTGAGTCGTTGGGCGAGAGCACGCCGTCGGGCGCCTTGTCGCCGCTGTAGGCCGAGGTGAGCAGGGAGTCCATGCGGGACTGGGCGTTCTCGGCCTTCCAGCCCTGGGTGGCCGTCTGCTTGATGTCGGTCTGCTTCGACCCGACCACCACGTCACCGCTGTCGATCGCCGGCTGCAGCACGCTCATCGCACCGTCGAAGAACACCTTCGAGTTGTTGTCGTCGGGCGACCCGGAGAACAGCTCGACCGTGTACGGGCCGTTCGGCTTCTTGGCCTTCATGCCGTCGAGCAGCGCCTGGCCCTGCAGTTCGCCGACCTTGAAGTTGTCGAAGGCGACGTAGTAGTCGAGGTCGGGGGTGTTGGTGATGAGCCGGTCGTAGGCGATCACCGTGGCGCCCGACTGCTTGGCCTGGGTGACCTGGGTGGACAGCTGGGCCGCGTCGGTCGCGCCGATCACGATGACCTTGGCGCCCTTGGTCACCATCGCGGCGATCTGCGACTGCTGGTCGGCCACCGTGGTCGAGGCGCCGGCGTACTGCACGTCGCCCTGGAAACCGGCCTCCTTCAGGCCGGACTCGAACAGGCCGCCGGCCAGTACCCAGTTCTCCGAGGTCTTCGCGGGCAGGGCCACGCCGATCAGCGCGTCCTTCGCGAACCCCTTCTCCGGGGCGGCGGAGTCGCCGGTGTCGCCGTCGCGCTCGGAGCCGCACGCGGTGAGCGCCAGGAGAGCGGCAGCTGAGATGACGACGGTCTTGGTGATGAAAGTGCGCATGCTGCGGGACCACCCTTCGTTGGGTCGTGGATCAGCTTGCTGTGGTGACTTTTTCCCTGGGGGCTTCGGTGGGTGCGGACCGGAACGGTCTGGAGAGTGACCCGATGACCGAGAACCGGCCCTGGTTCTTGTTGTAGACGTCGAGGGAGACGGCGGCCAGGAGGAACAGGCCCTTGATGATCTGGGTCATGTCGGTGCCGGTGCCGATCAGCTGCAGGCCGTTGCTGAGCACGGCCATCACCAGACCACCGACGATCGAGCCGCTGATCGTGCCCAGACCGCCGGAAACCGCGGCGCCACCGATGAACACGGCGGCGATGGCGTCGAGCTCCCAGCTCAGGCCGTCTTGCGGGCCGGAGGCGGCCGAGCGGGCCACGAAGATCATGCCGGCCAGGGCCGCGAGCACCGACATGTTCATCATGACGAAGAAGTTGACGCGCCGGAGCTTCACGCCCGACAGTTCCGCGGCCCGGGCGTTGCCGCCGACCGCGTAGATGTAGCGGCCGCCGGCCGTGTTCCGTGTGTAGAACGAATACACCACGGCCAGCACCATCAGGATGATGCCGGAGATCGGGAAACTGGTGCCGACGCGTCCACCCGCGAATCGCAGGGTCACGAAGACGATCAGCGTCAGCATGACGGCGACGCGCACTCCGGCGATCCACAGCGGGGCCGGCTCGGCGCCCTCCATCTCGCGTCGCACCTGCCGGGCCCGCAGCTCCCGCACGATCACGGCCACGCAGATCAGCAGGCCGAGGATGAGAGTGGCGTTGTTGTAACCGGTGTCGGGCCCGAACTCGGGCAGGTACCCGGCGCCGATGTCACGGAACCCGTCGGGCACCGGCACGGTGGCGGCGTTGCCGATGAGCTGGTTGCCGCCGCGGAACAGCAGCATGCCGGCCAGTGTCACGATGAACGCGGGCACCCCGATGTAGGCCACGAAAAAGCCCTGCCAGGCGCCGATCAGGGCGCCCACGGCCAGGCCGAGCAGGATGCCGAGCGGCCAGGGCACGTCGTGCTCGGTGATCGCCTTGGCCACCACGATGCCGGTGAACGCGGCCACCGATCCGACCGACAGGTCGATGTGCCCGGCCACGATGACCATGAGCATGCCGATGGACAGGATCGAGATGTACGCGTACTGCTGGGTGAGCGCCATCAGGTTGCCCGAGGTCAGGGTGAGCCCGTCGGTGCGGATCTGGAAGAACAGGATGATCGCCACCAGCGTGAAGATCATCCCGAACTGCCGGGCGTTCGACGTGCCCCCGCCGAAGAGGTTGTGCTGCAGGTCTTTCAGGTAGCTCATGCCATCCCCTTCACTGAGGTCATCCTCTTCATGAGGATCTCGGGATCGGCGTCGGCGCGGGCGAGCTCGCCGGTGACCGTGCCCTCGGACACGGTGTAGATGCGGTCGCACAGGCCGATCAGCTCGGGCAGTTCCGACGAGATCACGATGACGCCCTTGCCCGCCTCGGCGAGGGAGTTGATGATCCCGTAGATCTCGTACTTGGCGCCGACGTCGATGCCGCGGGTGGGCTCGTCGAGGATCAGCAGGTCGGGATCGGTGAACATCCACTTGGCCAGCACCACCTTCTGCTGGTTGCCGCCGGAGAGCTTGGTGACGCCCTCGTCAACGTTGGGTGTCTTGATCCGCAACGTCTTCCGGTAGTTCTCGGCCTCGTGGTACTGAACGGCCGCGTCGAGCACGCCCCGCCGGGTGATCTTGCTCAGTTTCGCCGACACCACCGAGGTCTTCACGTCGTCGAGCAGGTTCAGCCCGATCGCCTTGCGGTCCTCGCTGACGTAGGCCAGGCCGTGGGCGATCGCGTCGGCGACCGTCCGCAGCTCGACGACGCGGCCGTCCTTCACGATCTCGCCGCCCAGGTAGATGCCGTACGAGCGGCCGAAGAGGCTCATCGCCAGCTCGGTGCGCCCGGCGCCCATCAGCCCGGCGAAACCCACGATCTCACCGCGGCGCACGGTGAAGTTCGAGCCCTTGCAGACGAGGCGCTCGGCGGAGATGGGATGGCGCACGGTCCAGTCGCGGACCTCGAAGAACACGTCGCCGATCCGGGGGGTGTGGTCGGGAAAACGGCTGTTCAGCTCGCGTCCGACCATGCCGCGCACGATCCGGTCCTCGTTCGCGCCGTCCCGCCGCACGTCGATGGTCTCGATGGTGCGGCCGTCGCGCAGGATCGTGATCGAGTCGGCGATCGCCTCGATCTCGTTCAGCTTGTGCGAGATCATGATCGAGGTGATGCCCTGCTCGCGGAAACCCCGCAGCAGGTCGAGCAGATGGCGGGAGTCGGTCTCGTTCAGCGCGGCGGTCGGCTCGTCGAGGATCAGCAGTTTCACGTCCTTGGCGAAAGCCTTGGCGATCTCCACGAGCTGCTGCTTGCCCACGCCGATGTCCTTGACCAGGGTGTCCGGGTCGTCGTTGAGGCCGACCATCCGCATCAGCCGTAAGGCCTCGTGGTTGGCGGTCTTCCAGTCGATGCGACCGAGGCGCCGGGGTTCGTTGCCGAGGAAGATGTTCTCGGTGATCGACATGCCCGGCACCAGCGCGAGCTCCTGGTGGATGATCACGATGCCCGCGCGTTCACTGGCCCGGATGTCCGGGAACCGGCTCTCCGAGCCGCGATAGACGATGGAACCGGAGTAGGAGCCGTGCGGGTACACCCCGCTGAGCACCTTCATCAGGGTCGACTTGCCGGCGCCGTTCTCCCCGCAGATCGCGTGGATCTCACCGGCGCGCACCACCAGGTTCACGTCGGCCAGGGCCTTGACGCCCGGGAACTCCTTGGTGATCGAGCGCATCTCGAGAAGCGGCGGAGCAGCCATCTCTCCTCCAAACCATGCATCGGAAAAGTCGTTTCGTCGTGGCCCGTGGATGCGTGAGCACTTTCGGGCCAGGGCGACCGTTCAGCGCGAACAGAGGTCAGGTCGTCCCCGACCACTCGCGGAACGCTAAATTCAATTGATTTACTAAGTCAACGACCTTTCGGTACCAAACCGTCAATTGGCGACGAGTGGTAGCAGGAGGACTTGATCCCGTGCGTCAGACAGGCTCCAACCTTCCCCGGGTCGGTCAGTACAACCGGGCGCTCGTGCTCGACCAGATCCGGCTGGCCGACGGCATCAGCCGGGTCGAGCTGGCCGGGCTGACCGGGCTGACCCCGCAGAGCGTGTCCGGCATCGTGCGCCGGCTCATCGCCGAGGGGCTGGTGCTGGAAGACGGTGCGGGCACCTCCCGGGGCGGCAAGCCCCGAATGCGGTTGCGCGTCAACGCTTCTTCCGGCCGGGCGGTGGGGGTGCACTTCGACCCGGCCGAACTGTCCGCGGTGGTGGTCGATCTGCTGGGCCGTCCGCTGGCCACGCTGCGTCGTCCGCCTCCGCCGCACGCCGACGGGCCGCAGCTCGCGGCGGCGGTGGCCGACCTGGTCGGCACGGTGCTGGAACGGGCCGCGGTGCCCAGGGAGGAGGTGGTCGGCCTGGGTCTCGTCACTCCCGGCCCGATCGATCACGGTCGTGGGCTGGTGATGACCCCGCCCCAGCTGGCCTCCTGGTCGCGGGTCCCGCTGAAGAGGCTGGTCGCGGAGGCCACCGGCCTTCCGGTCACGCTGGACAACGACGCGACGGCGGCCGCGGTGGGCGAGCGCTGGGCCGGTGCCGGGCGGGGCGTCGCGAACTTCGCCTACTTCTTCCTGGGCACCGGGGTCGGGGGCGGGCTGGTGCTCGGGCACCAGGTGCACCGCGGCAGTTCGATGAACGCCGCCGAGTTCGGGCACACCACGGTCGAGCCGGCCGGTGGGCGGTGCTACTGCGGCAACGTGGGCTGCCTGGAGATGCTGATCAGCCCGGGGGCGATCGAGGCCGAGGTGCGGCGCCGGCTCGCGGCGGGGGAGGGGGCCGGATCGGTGCTGCGGGGGGCGCCGGGTCTCGACGCGGTGAACCGGGCCGCGGCGGCGGGAGACGCCTTCGCCGGCCAGATCGTCGACGCGGCTGCCGGATACCTGGCCACGGTCGTGGTCAACGTGCTGAACGTGGTCGACGTCGACCTGGTGATCCTGGGCGGGCGGGGTCTGCGCCATGTCGAGGAGCGCGTGAGCCGAACCGTCGAGCGGGCGGTGCGGACGCGTCCGTTGGCCCGCGACCTGCACACCGCTCAGGTGACCCTCTCACCGCTGGCCCGCGACGCCGCCGCCGTCGGCGGTGCCGCCCTGGTGCTCTACGCCGCGTACTCGCCACAGGTCTCGTCACTGCTGTCGCGCTGAGGCACCCACCTCGTCTGCCTGTACCGCCCGCCCGCCTGCCTGCACCGCCCGCCTGCCTGCCTGCACCGCCTGCCTGGCCCGCCCGCCTCGCCTGCCCACGTGCCTGCCCGCCTGCCTGCCTCGCCTGCCCACGCGCCTGCCTGCCTCGCCTGCCTCGCCTGCCTCGCCTGCCTGCCTCGCTTGCCTGTCTGCCTCGCCTGCCTGTCTGCCCGTCTGCCCACGCGCCTGCTCGCCCACCTGCCTCGCCCGCCTGCCCGCCCTGCCCGCCCTGCCTGTCTGCCCCGGGGCACCCGCTCCGAATCCCTCGCCGCCGGCACAGCAACACCCCCTATACCCGACCGGTATAGCGAGTACCCCTGTGCTCCCGCACCAGGCGAAGGGGATGGTTGCCGCAGCGTACTTCCGCTCTGGCGCAACGTGATTCACTCTCAAGGTGTCGTCGCCCACCGACGATGACACCGAGCGATGACAGTCCAGGGTGAACAGGAGACAACCGACCACGTCGAACGCCGCACGGGCGTCCGTGGCCGGTGGATCGCCCAGTTGGCCGTGCTCGGCGCGGCCGTGGCCGCCGTCGTGGTGCTGCAGCAGCGCCTGTCGGGCTATCCCTGGCACAGCCTGAACGACGACCTCGCCGCGATCGGGGCCGGTCCGGTGCTGCTCGCCGTGCTGGCCACGGCCGCGTCGTACTCGATCATGGTCGTCTACGACGCGATGGCCCTGAGCTACGTCGAGCACGCCATGCCCCCGCGACGCTACGCCGCCGCCTCGTTCGTGGCCACCGCCTTCGGCAACACCCTGGGCGCGTCGGCCATCGTGGGCGCGGCGCTGCGGGCACGGTTGTACTCGGCCTGGGGACTGCCGGCCTTCGCCATCACCCGGGTCGCGGCCTTCAACCTGATCACGCTCAGCCTGGGCAGTTCCGTGCTCATGGCGGTGGGACTGGGCTGGGCCCCACCACTGGTGCTGGACTGGCTGCCGTTCGGGCGCCCGGTCGCGCAGCTGCTGGCCGGGGTGCTGGCCGTCGGGGTGCTTGCGTACCTGGCCTGGTGCGGACGCGGCAAGGAACCCGTCACCGTCCGCAGCTGGCGTGTCGACCGTCCCACCCGCACGATGGCGCTCACCCAGCTGGTTGTGTCGGTGGTCGAGTGGCTGACCATGGCCGCGGTGCTCTACGTGCTGCTGCCCGACGGGCACGGCCTGGGGTTCGTGCCGTTCGCGGTGCTCTTCGTCCTGGCCACCACCCTCGGCCTGCTCAGCAACGTGCCCGGTGGCCTGGGCGTGGTCGAGGCCGTGCTGGTGCTCGCGCTGGCCGACAGCACCCCCTCGACCGGCCTCGTCACCGCGCTCGTGGCCTACCGCCTGATCTACTACCTGCTGCCGCTCGGCCTGGCCGCCGTGGTGCTGGCCGTGCTCGAGGCCCGCCGCGATCCCGACCGCACGAACACCCTGGTGCGCGTCGCCGACATCCTCACCCCGTCCGTCATGGCTCTGCTGCTGGTCGTTCTCGGCGCCCTGATGATCATCACCGGCCAGGTGCCGGGTGCCTCGTCCAGCCCGCTGAGCGCGTTCGTCACCAGCCTGGGCGGTGTCGGTGTGCTGGTGCTGGCCCGGGGTCTGCACCGGCGTCTGCAGGGGGCGTGGGGACTGACGATCATCGCCCTGCTGGTGTTCGCCGCGACCCACCGAACCCTGCTCGCCGTGGCCGCCGTCGTGCTGACGGTGCTGCTCGTGCTGGCCCGCCGGGTGTTCCGTCGCACCACGTCGCTGCTGACCGACCCCCGTGGCTGGGCCTGGCCCCTGGCCGTCACCGGCATCGCGACCGCGCTGGTCTGGTGGCACAACGCCTCTCTCGCCGACCGGCTCGGCGACCGCACGGTGCCGGCCACCGTGACCGGCGAGGGCTCCTCCTTCACCCGGCTGGTACTGGCCGGGGCCGTGATCGCGCTCATCGTCGTCGGCATCCGCCTGCAGCGGCCCAGCGCCGGGCCCCTGACCGCGTCCGAGGAGGACCTGATCCGGGCCGTTCCGGTGATGGCGCACTCCAGTCACGGCAACGCCTGCCTGATCTGGACCGGTGACAAGCGGATCCTGTTCTCCGAGAAGGGGAACGCCCTGCTGATGTTCCGCGTCGAGGGCCGCAGCTGGGTCGTGATGGGCGACCCGGTGGGTGAGGAGTCCGAGTTCGACGACCTGATCTGGCGCTTCCTGGACCTGGTCAACAGTCGCGCGGGACGTCCCGTGTTCTACTGCGTGCGTGACGATCTCGCCGACCTGTACCGCTCGCACGGGCTGCTGCTGAACAAGCTCGGCGAGGAAGCCATGATCCCCCTGGCCGATTTCACCATGACCGGCTCGAAACGCTCGAAGCTGCGCAGCGAGTGCCGCGCGAGCACCAAGGCCGGCGTCAGCATCGAGATCCTCGAGGGCGAGGCCCTGCGCGCCGTGCTGCCGCAGCTGCGCGAGGTCTCCGACCAGTGGCTGGCCAAGCACAACACGCGCGAGAAGTCCTTCTCGCTGGGAGCATTCGACGAGGAGTACGTCTCCCGGTTCCCGGTCGCGGTGGCCAGAATCGAGGACGACGTGGTCGCCTTCGCCTCCCTCTGGGCCAGCGGGGCGCGGCACGAGGTGAAGGTCGACCTGATGCGGCGCCGGCTCGAGGCGCCCCGCACGGTGATGACCCACCTGTTCGTCGAGTCCATGCTGTGGGCGCAGGCCGAGGGCTACGACACGTTCAACATCGGCATGGCGCCCCTGTCCGGGATGCGCACCGACGGCACCTTCTGGGAACGGGCGGGCCACCTGCTGTGGACGCACGGCGAGCACTTCTACAACTTCCAGGGCCTGCGCCAGTTCAAGGAGCGCTTCGGACCGGAATGGGAGACGCGCTACGTCGCCTCGTTCGGCGGCCCGGCCCTGCCGGTCGTGATGCTCGACGTGGCCGTGCTGGTCTCCGGCGGATTCCGGGGCATGGTGCCGCACCTGCACAAGATCCCGTCCGGCATCCCGAAGCCTTCGTCGAAGGTGCTGGTCGGAGCCGCGAAGGCGGACGCCGAACCTCCCGCGTGACCGTGCACGACCCGGCCCGGGTGGCTCTCGCGCGGCGGGTGCTGGGCGCACTCGCGCGCCGGGTGGCGGGGCGGGACGCGCTGGTGGTGACCCGCCCGGTCCACCCGGATCCCGCGAACCCCGCCGCCGGCACCCCCGCCCCCGCGGACGGAGGCCCGGCGAGCCGGCGTCCTGCGGATCCGGGCCGCGAGTCCCGCCTGACGTTCTCCCTCACCGCGGTGCGCACCGGTCCCCGGGGCCGGACACCCGTCCTCTTCATCCCCGGTGGCCCGGGGCTGGCCTCGGTGATTCCCTACCGGGGCCTGCGCCGCGCGGCGACCCGCCTCGGCCTCGACGTGATCATGGTCGAGCACCGGGGAATCGGCCTGTCCCGCCGCGATGCGAACGGCCACGACCTTCCCCTGTCGGCCGTCACCGTGACAGCTGCCGCCGACGACCTGGCCGCCGTGCTCGACGCCGCCGGTGTCCCCGATGCCGTCGTCTACGGAAGCTCCTACGGCAGCTACCTCGCCCAGGTCTTCGCCGCCCGCCACCCCGGCCGGGTCGCCGCCCTCGTCCTCGACTCGCCCCTGCTCTCGGTGGAGGACGACCTCGCCGACGTCCGCGCCCACCGTCGCCGCCGGCTCTGGGACGAGGACCCCACCGGGCTCACCGACGATCGGCTCCACCGGGAGAGCCCGGGGCGGGACGAGGTGGAACGGGACGAGGTGGGGCGCGACGAGGTGCCGTCCCCGGCCCCGGTCGTGCGGCGGGCGGCGCAACGCCTGGCGATGGCCGAGCTGAGCCGCGTGGCGGAGGTCGTGTACGAGTTCGCCGGGCCGGACACCCTGCGGCGGCTGCTGGCCGGCGACTCCGGAAGAGCCCGGCTGCTCCGGCACCTGATCGCCCGCACCGGCCGTCTCGACGGTCCGGGTACGCCCCACGTGATGGAGCCCGATCTGGTCGCGGGCATCGCCTTCGGCACTCTCGGGTTCGGGATCCCGCCCGACGGCGGACCGCTCGACCCGCAACTGCACCAGGCCGGGACCGCCGACAACAGGCCCCGATTCGCCGGGGAACCCGTCGACCTGCGCAGGCACCTCGAGCAGTTCGCCAAGCCTCTGGTCGTGATCAGCGGCGAGCGGGACCTGCGCACACCCCGTCCGATCGCCGACCGCATCGTGGCCCTGGCCCCGCACACCGTGCTGGTGCCGATCGCCGGTCTGGGGCACAGCGCTCTCGACGGGCACCAGCTCGCCGCCGTCCACGTCGCCCGCGCGGTCGCCGACGGCCGCCCCGACGACCGGGAAGCGCTCGCCGCCCGGCTGGGAGCCCTGTCCCTCGGCCCCGGGACCCGGCTCGAAGCCCTGCCTCGTCGTGGTCCCGCCGCCCATCTCGGCCCTCTCCTGCGGATCGCGACGTACGGCCTGAGATCTCACCCGCAGTGATCATCGGCCTGCTCAGAGGTCCCAACCGTCGCCATCGTTTCCGACGTGTGTCGCGTAACTCGAAAAGCATTGCGGAGAAACAGAACTGGCCACTATTGGACGAATGTCCAGTCGGCATGCGGCGGTTCGAGGGTGACGAGCGCCCGGGGATCCACCATCTAAGCCACGAAACGACGATCACGCCCAATTCACCCGTTTAACGGTATGCATAGCGTAGTCACCCCATTTCGCGGCTCGATCGAAGTCTCAAGGTTTGCCTTTCGTGGCGGAGTGTCCGTTTGATTCTCTCTTTTGATCTGAACTTTCCTCTTTCCCTCCCTTGACCCTCGCAAATGGCGGATGTCATGGTTCTCGCCGTCTGAAGGCAGGCAATCGGGAAACCTTGAGGAGAGCGGCCTTTGAAGCGTTGGTTCAGCCGGGGCGTGGCCGCGGTGACGGAAAGTCAGCAGGGCGGGCGACGGCAGCGGTCACTGCGCACGCGAATTCTCGTCGTCGCCTGGGGGCCCAGTCTGGTGCTCCTGCTCATCGGCGGAATCGTCGCCGGAATCCTCGTCGTCGACAGCCTCCGGGTGAAGAGCGTCGCCGACATCTTCTACGCCCCCGAAGAAGCCGAGCCGTTCCTCCCGGCCGTTCAGACCGAGATGCGCCTCAGCGCCGCCGAGCTGGTGAATTCCGGTCAGGCGTCCGAATCCGCGCTCGCCGAACAGCGCGACCGCACCGATGCCGCCCTGATCGGATTCCAGGCGATCACGAGCCGGATCGACCCGGACAGCACCACTGCCGATTACCGGCGAATGGCGGCCGAACTGCAGACCGTTCTCGGAAAGCTTCCCGGTATCCGGGAGGACGTCGACAACGGCTCGATCTCCCTCGAGGAATCCACCGCCTATTACGGCAGCGTCATCCGCTCCATCGGCCGCGCCGTCAATCAGCTCGCCGGCGCCGGACCGGACGGTGAGTCCGCGGTCGCGGCCGGCCTGACCGACACGTTCTGGGAGGAGTCCAACTCCCTGGCCGAGGCCAACGCCCTGGCCTACGCGGCCTTCTCGAAGCCCGGCCTGACCGACGGGCAGTACCAGGCCTTCCTGCGGGCGATCGGGCGCTACCGCGAGAACCTCGCCGAGATGGCCCCGTACCTGGCCCCGGCGGCCGGCGATGCCTACACGGCTCTCACCGGGACACCGGCCTGGAGACAGCAGCAGCAGATCGAGCAGGCCGTGATCGCGGCCGGTCCCGGTGTTCAGGCCGAGCTGACGATCGACCGCACGACCTGGGGCGAGAACGCCGACCAGATCTACGCCGCCTTCGCCGCCATCGGTCTCGACCAGGTCTTCCACGGTGGTTCGCTGGCCCGCGGCATCGCGAGTGAGCGCATCACCGAGGCCGTCGTCGGCGGTGTCCTGCTGCTCCTCCTCGCGATCGCGGTGCTGCTGCTGACCACCCGTGAGTCCAACCGGCTCGTCTCGCGTCTGCGCAAGCTGCGCCTGACCACGCTCGACCTGGCCCAGGTGCGGTTGCCGCACATGATCGAGCGGTTGCGCGAGGGCGAGAAGGTCGACACCGACGACGAACTCGCCCGGCTCGATTTCGGCAACGACGAGATCGGCGAAGTGGCCGAGGCGTTCGAGTACGCGCAGAGCGTGGCCGTCTCGGCGGCGGTGCAGGAGGCCGAGACCCGCGCCGGTCTGCGCCTGGTCTTCCTCAACATTGCCCGCCGCAGCCAGGTCATCGTGCACCAGCAGCTCTCGGTGCTGGAGCAGGCCGAGCGCTACCAGGAGGATCCGGAGCAGCTGAAGCTCCTCTTCGAGCTCGACCACCTCTCCACGCGCGCCCGCCGCAACGCCGAGAACCTGGTCATCATGGGCGACGGCCAGCCCGGCCGGCAGTGGCGCAACGCGGTTCCGCTCAGCCAGGTCGTGCGGGGCGCGATCAGCGAGGCCCAGGACTACGCCCGGGTCGCGGTGACCGAGCTGCCGCGGCTGTCGATCACCGGTGCGGCCGTCGCCGACGTGGTGCACCTGCTGGCCGAGATCGTCGACAACGCGACGTCTTTCTCGCCCCCGATGTCCCGGGTGGAGGTGCGGGGCAACCTGGTCGGGCGCGGCCTGGCGATCGAGATCGAGGACCAGGGCCTGGGCAT